>OY762711.1:0-4800000 GCA_963666285.2 Sedimentisphaerales bacterium | reverse complement strand
ATGAACGGTTTTCATTCTACTATTATGATCCTTGATGGTTACCGTAAGGGTGTCAAGGGGATCGATAAAGATCTTGCCTACGAAGCGATGAAGAAAAATGCCCTGGAAGCTACTATGCTGCCTTGGAAAAATGGACCGGCCTGTTCGCTGGACCGATTCTATGCCGAAAAGGGATATTATCCGGCACTGGCACCAGGCGAAAAAGAAACTGTAAAAGAAGTTCACGGCTGGGAAAAACGTCAGTCAGTAGCTATTACTCTTGGCCATAGTTATGACGATTGGGCGCTGTCAGAGTTTGCTGACGAGCTAGGCTACAAAGAAGATGCCGAGCTGTTTGCCGAACGTGCTAATAACTATAAGAATCTCTATTGGGACAAAAAAGGTTTCTTCATGCCGAAAAACGACAAAGGCGAGTGGATTAACATTGATCCATCCTTTGACGGCGGTATGGGTGGCAGAGATTACTACGATGAGAATAACGGCTGGACATACCTTTGGCAGGTCCAGCATGATGTTGCCGGTTTGATCGGTCTGATGGGTGGTAAAGACAGGTTTGAAGGCCGTCTTGACCAGTTGTTCCGACAGGGGCTGCCTCGCAGTAAGTATGAAACCTGGGCCAAGTTCCCTGACTTCACCGGCATAGTCGGTCAGTTTTCCATGGGTAATGAGCCAAGTTTCCACATCCCGTATTTATATAATTTCACTGATTCACCATGGAAAACTCAAAAGAAGATTCGCATGCTGTTGAATGCCTGGTTCCCGGACAATATATTTGGTATCCCCGGCGATGAAGACGGTGGTGGTATGACTGCATTTGTAGTCTTTTCCTGTATGGGCTTCTATCCGGTAACTCCTGGTTTGCCAATCTATACCATCGGCAGCCCGGTATTTGAGAAAATCACAATTGACCTGCCGAACGGCAAGCAGTTTACTATTTCTGCTCCTGGATGCTCTGAAACTAATAAGTATATCCAGAAAGCCTATCTAAATGGCAAGGAACTGGTCGGCCCATGGTTTACTCACAGTGACCTGGTTAATGGCGGCCACCTTAAGCTTGTAATGGGGCAAAAACCCAATATGAGCTGGGGAGTGGATACCGGTTTGTATCAAGAGCTGTTAAAAGAGGTTAAGTAAACTCAAGTGGTTTAAATGCGAATCAGGCATTAGTTGCTATTAGATTATTGTACAATAAATTTTGTATTTGCTTTGAGAATCTTAATATTAACTGTATTATAGTGCAATATTCATATTTTCTTGCACTATATGCGAATGATTGTATCTAACTGTCAATAATGCTTGAATCGATTAATGTCAAAGAATATAATTGAAATTCCTACTTATATTGATATATCGTTGAATATCAACCGCGCAAAATAATAACCCGCAATATTGGAGATCATAATGACAGAATTAAATCCAGAATTTAAAGGTATTAAGGGTGTTTCCAGACGTGATATTTTGAAAGCTATGTTATATACTCCGCCAGTATTAATGTTTGGCGATAACAGCTTGTTTGGGAAAGATGAGATTGCACCAATTTACACACCGAAATTTGTTCCAAAGGGCAAAAAGATAAGAGTTGCTCAGATCGGTGTATATAACCGAGGCGGACAGGTTCTTGATTGGATGATGTCTAACAAAGACCAGGTTGAACTGGTTGCTTTCTCTGATTTGCTTTTTACTGAGCATGGCAGTCATCACAAGAAATACCCGGATGTCCCATGTTTTGTTGACTATCGCGAAATGTTCGAAAAGATGCATGATAAAATCGATGCGGTAGTTATTGCTACTCCTGACCATACTCATTTCCCTCCGGTTCTTCACTCTATGCTGCTGGGTAAGCATGTATATGTTGAAAAACCGCTTGCTCAGAATGTTTACGAATGTCGTCTGCTGGAAAAAGCTGCTAAGGCATGTAAAGGTGTCGTAACACAGCTTGGTAACCAGGGGCACTCTGAACATGGCACCAAACAGTTTGCCAAACTGGTTGAAGAGGGCGTTATCAAAGATATTACCAGGATTGATGCCTGGATGACAAACAGTCGTCGTTGGCATGGCTGGACAGACACCGATTATCCGCAGGACACACCACCGGCCGGTTTTGACTGGGACCTGTGGCTGGGTCGTCGTCAGTTCCGTCCATACAGTGACAAGATGGTAGGCGGTAACTGGAGATGCTGGTATGAGTTTGGTGATGGCTGTATGGGTGACTGGGGAGCACACGTTCTGGATGCGTTCCATCGTTACCTCAAACTGGGCAGCCCGTACGAAATCAGTACAAAGACATATGGTCCTAGCGATCTGTACTTCCCTCAGGGTTCTGTCATCACATTCAAGTTTAAAGCTCGCGGCGATATGCCTGCTCTTGAACTAAACTGGTGGGATGGTAAGGATCATCATCCAACTCCGCCAAGCTGCTTCAAGAAAGAAGATATGGGTAATGTTGGTTCTATTACATATGCCGGAAAAGATATTGTTCTGGGACGCAGCCATGGAGCTGATTATCAGTTTATCAATAACGACGGTCTGGAAGCAAAACGTAAATCAGGTGAAATCGGAGCTGTTAAGGGTCCGCTTCCTAACCATATGAAGAACTTCCTGAACGCTTGTCAGGGCATTGAGCCTGCAAATTCTCCATTCGAGGTTGGTGCTCCGCTTAGCGAAATGCTGGCTCTCGGCTGTATCGGCCAGAGATTTGGCGGTACTCTCAAATACGATGCCGCGAATATGCGTATTACAAACCATGCCGAAGCTAACAAGGCACTCAAAGGTCCGGAAGTTCGTGAAGACTGGAATGCTTATGATAATTTTGCTCTGGTTACTTCCAAGAGCTCACGTATTCTGTCCGAAAAGAAAGCTCGCTGGGAAGACCTGGTTGACAGTTCTATGAGCAAGTGGTTTAACCCTTATGGCTGGGGACAGTCCAAGGTTGAAAATGGTGAAGTTACTCTGACCACAGAAAAAGATAAGTGGTTCCTGCTGACCAAAAAGGAATATGCGAACTTCGTCTTTGAAGCTGAGATCAAGATGCCGGTTAAGAATGGTAATTCTGGATTTATGTTCCGTTGTCAGTATAGTAAGAACAGGGCCTGGGGGTATCAGGCTGAGGTTGATACTGCTGATCGTAAATGGTCCGGCGGACTTTATGATGAAGGTCGTAGAATGTGGTTTGTCTCGCCAAATCGCGATAAGGCTGACAGCAAAGAAGCGGCTGATAAATCAATTGCCGAATTCCGCGAGCGTGCCGGTGAATGCTATAAGCAGGGCGAGTGGAATAAATATCGCATCGTATGTATCGGTCAGCATATTCAGATTTTTGTTAACGATGTTAAGACTACAGATATCTATGACGGCATGGACCTTAAAGGTTTTATCGGTATCCAGCATCATGGTGAAAAAGGCCTCGAATACAAGTTCCGTAACCTGCGTATCAAGGATCTTGGTGTTGGCGGCGATATCTTCTACCCACACCGCGAAGCTGCTAAAGCCAAGGCGGTAGAGTCCAAGATGGACGGTGATGCTTATGAAGCAGAAAAAGCCAAGCTGGGCGGCGGTACTGCTGTTGCCAGCAACAATAAAGGTTTCCAGGGTGTCGGTTTTGCCGACTTTGCCGGTTCCGGTTCTTCTGTTGAATGGGATAATATCCTGGCCGGTGAAGCTGGTCAGTATACACTCAATTTCCGTTATGCCGCTGAAGGTAGTGACAGGCCATGTGACCTCTTTGTCAACAATGAGAAGGTTGGCGTTGTTAAGTTCAAACAAACCGGCAGCTGGACTAATTGGAAGATTGAAAAGATTAAAGCCAAATTCCATAAAGGCGGGGGCAACTTCGTTAAGCTGGTTGCGATAGAAAACGGTCCTAACCTGGACGCGATTTCTATAACTAAGTAAATTTCGTTTTAGCTGCGGCGAAACAAATCTTTGAAATTCGCTTACAGCTGAAATATATATCAAATAAAAGCATTTTGGTTTCCGGTTTTTCCTGGAAGCTGAAATGCTTTTTTTTATATCCTTTATTAAGGGTTGGGATATCTAATCATATTTTGTATAATAAAATTATATTAACAGTATGATAATTTTTTAATTAGGATTTTAATAGTAATTATTACATGTAAGTTATTAAAATAGTTGGAGTTGTAGAGTATGATTCTTACAAGGTCTATGTTTTTTCTGTTGATTATCATATCATTTTCTTCGATGTGTTCTGCTTCAGATACGCGAATTTTAGGTTATCTGGACCCTGGTTCCGGGGCGATGATATTTCAAATGATTATTGCTTCGGTTGTTGGTGCCGGGGTAGCAATTAAGTTGTTTTGGAGAAATATTCTGTCATTTTTTTCTTCCGATAAAAATGACGACCAAACCGAAGAATCTGATAGTATTGCAGCGGGAGAAAAAGAATGAGCAAAGGAGATTTGTCTGATTGTTCCTTTCGTGATCCGGCAGGATTTGTCTTCAAAGGCCCGGAAGGAAAAATATATCGGCAAATAAATGAATCCGGCAGAAATGATTTCGAATTCTTTCTCGAATGTGGTCTTTATGCTAAGCTTGCCAGGGAAGGGTTACTGGTTTCTCATGTGGAAGTTGATGATATTACCTCAACTGAAACCGGCGCCGCTTATAAAGTAATCTGTCCTGAGCAGGTTCCATTTATCAGTTATCCATATGAATGGAGTTTTAGCCAGCTGAAAGATGCCGCCCTGGCAACTCTGGCAATTCAGAAACTTGCTTTTGAATGTGGGATGACCTTAAAAGATGCCAGTGCCTATAATATTCAATTCATTAAGAGCAGGCCATTTTTTATTGACACTCTTAGTTTTGCAGTTTATCAGGAAGGAAGTCCGTGGGAAGCCTATAAACAGTTTTGCCAGCATTTTCTCGCACCTTTGGCTCTAATGAGCTATTGTGATATTCGACTTGGTAAACTTGGCGAGTTATTTATCGATGGTGTCCCTCTCGATTTGGCTTCAAAACTTTTACCTGGCAGAAGTAAGTTTTCTGTTGGAATTTTAATGCATATCCATATGCTGTCAAAGGCCCAGGCGAAATATGCTGCTGATACTAATGCTAAATCTGTCACATCAGGCAGAAAAATGAGCAAATTTGGTTATATCGGGATACTTGAAAGCCTTGAAAAAGCGGTGCGAAAGCTTAAATGGAAAGAAGTTGATACTGAATGGGGTGATTACTATAACAATACGAATTATTCTGATGACTCGATAGATGCAAAGAAATCTATTATCAGTAATTATATCAAAGATATATCACCCAAAACAGTTTGGGACCTGGGGGCCAATACCGGGGTATTCAGCAGGCTGGCGATGGAACTTGGAGCTGATACCGTAGCTTTTGATATCGATCCTGTTGCTGTCGAGAAGAATTATCTTGTCGCCCGCAAAACAGGTGAGACTATACTGCCGCTGCAGCTGGACCTGACAAATCCCAGCAGTGCCATAGGCTGGAACAATTCCGAAAGAATGAGCTTTGTGCAGCGAGGTCCGGTTGATCTGGTGATGGCCCTGGCTCTCATTCACCATCTGGCAATAAGCAATAATGTGCCATTAGAGAAACTGGCAGAATTTTTTGCCGGTGTGGGGCGGAACCTGATAATTGAGTTTGTACCGAAAGAGGATTCGCAGGTTAAAAAACTGCTGGCAACCAGGGATGATATATTCCCTCATTATACACGGGAAGGTTTTGAAAAGGCTTTTAATACCCTTTTTGATATCGTTAATGTGGAGTCTATACCTGGTTCTGAAAGAATTCTTTATTTAATGAGGAATAAGAGTGAAAAATAAATTAAGTGAAATACCTGTCTATCCTTTTTTGCTGGCAATTAACTTTGTTTGCGTTATATATACGAAATATGTGTATATTCACCCTTTAAGTCATACTTATTACCCACTGTTTATTTCTGTTCTGTTAACTTCTGTTTTCTGGCTTGCCTGCGGAATAATTTCAAAAGATATTCACAAGTGTGCTTTTTTAACTGCGTTTTTAGTTGTATATCTTGTTACATACGGCAAGGCAGGTTCATTTGCAGGAAAAATCGGAATTATTAAAAATATTGGAACCTATCCTGAACTGTTACTGGTTACTGGTTTGTTTTTGGCTGTCTTCATATTGCTATGCAGAATAAAAAAAGTATCAGCTAAAATTACTGTTTTGTTTAATGTTGTTTCTATGGTAATGATATTGGTTTGTATTATGAATTTTGCTTCTGCTAAAATTCGGGAAAGCAACTTTATTAAACAGTTCCCGGTTCAGGCGAAAGAAGTTGTCGCACCTGGTAAAGTACCGGATAATTGTCCCAATATTTATCATTTTATTTTGGATGAATACCCGATCGCTGATTCGCTTAAAGCCGAATTGGGAATCGATAACAGCGATTTTATTAACGAACTGAAAAGTCTTGGCTTTTATGTGCCGCCAAAGACACATTCCAATTATTCAATGACAACCCAGTCAACATCATCGCTGCTGAACTATCGATATTTGACAGATATGGAATTGGAATCATATACAAAATTCAAGACCCGGTATGTTTTGCAGAACCTGCTGGATAATAACAGGATGTTCGCATTCTTGAAAAAATGCGGTTATACTACCGTTACTACTCCGACTGTTGCTACTCAGGGAAAAGTCTGGAAAGCTGATATTCAGTATTCCGCCGGGTACAGGAGCACTTATCATATGGAGTTGATCGGCAATACCCCTTTCCGGGTTTTCCGGCATCATGTTGACAGCCTGCTGGTGTTCAATTCCATTATGGATACCAGGAAAATTGTTCGTGATGTTGTCAAAGACGAAAATATTTGTCCGGCAGTTGTGTATTCCCATATATTGTCTCCTCACGACCCGGTGTGTTTAGACGCCGACGGCGCATCTATCCAATCAGGGGGGCGTTCCATCGATTTGTCTCGGGAAGAGCAGATAGTTTGCTACAAAAATCACCTGTTGGGTCTAAATAAGCTTATATTGCAGCTTATCCGTGATATTCAGGCTGATTCCAAAGTGCCGCCTGTTATTATTATCCAGGGCGATCATGGTTTACGATGGCGAATGCTGGATGAAAACCAGGATGTCTCGGTACTCAGAAAATATGGCAATTTAAACGCTTTATACTTGCCTGGATATGATTATGATAAGTTGCCTGATGATTTATCTCTGGTCAATACATATCGACATATTTTCAATCATTATTTTGGGGCAGATCTGGAAATACTTGAGGACAAATGTATCGATTATCAGGATGCTGTCGTCGATTTGACAAAAGAGTATGAAGCAGAGCTGTCGGCAATAGAATAGCCGGTTATGGCGTATATATTTCTGAAAACAATCTGGCAATGTTTAGCTGTGCAAGCTGTTTGCTTATTTATACCGGCAATAGCTAAAATACCCGTTCGGTCGTGATGTAACTAGTTGTATTATAGATGTTTATCCTCAGAGCTGCCGGACAAGGTCATGCGCCATATATGTATATCGTGAAATGTTTTGATATCTTTCGGGATTTGTAAGAAAAATCAGTTTTTTTCAACCTCGATTTCTCTTGTTCAGTTAACATGATCGCTTAATGCCATGTATTGGCCGCGTTTCATTAGCTTCAGTTTTGCCTAGATTTATAAAAATATTACGGTTACAATATCTGACGCAAAAATAATTAAAAATTGTAACTTTTATTTACGGCATGTTTTATAACTTATTATAAAGGAGCATGTTTTTGGTAGTGGAAGTTTCATAACTTGTTGTTTGGAAAGAAGATAGTGACTGATACAAAAAACGGTAATTCGGATATTGCAGGCGGCCGGGTAAAATTTGTCCAGGGTCAGGCCAGTGCGGCCCATAGCCTGAAAGATACAATTGAGTCTCTGGTAATCGCTTTTGTACTGGCTTTTGTCTTTAGAGCCTTTGTTATCGAAGCTTTTGTTATTCCAACCGGCAGTATGGCCGATACCCTTCGCGGTGCCCATTTCAGGCTTGTCTGTCAAAATTGCGGTCATCAGTATAATTATGGCTATGTACCCGGTCATTATGGATATAAAACTAATAAGTTACCTGGCAACCCTATCAATGTCGTTCAGTCCAGGGTCAGGCACATAGATGTACTGTGTCCATACTGCGGTTCGTTGATTGACAATAGTATCCAGAGAAATGTCTGCAATGGCGACAGGATACTTGTTCTGAAATATATCTATCAGTTCAAACAGCCGGATATCTGGGATGTAGTGGTATTCAAAAACCCTGCTCCCGATGGTCAGAACGGTGTTGATCCGCTTATACAGGATAACTATATCAAGAGAATGATCGGTAGACCGGGAGAGACTGTCGAAATTATTGATGGTGATGTATATATCAATAACGTGATTCAGCCGCGTCCGGAAAATGTTCAGGATGTTATGTGGATACCGATTTTTGACCAGAACTACCAGCCTCCTGCCGAGAGGTCAGTCAACGGCTGGGACAAACCTTTTCTGCCGGCCCAGGAAGAAAATACCGCCTGGCGAGAGGATGATATTACCAAGCGGTATTATTTTGACGGCTCTGATTCTACCGATATTATGACTTTCCAGCAGGGGAGATTAAAAGTACTCGTTTCAAACTTTATCTCCTATAACGGCTGGCAGAGTTTTAATCGAAGAACTCAGGATATTACCAGTGATCTGAAAATCTCGGCATCATGTCAGCCGACAGAAGATCAGGGTAAGCTCTATTTCTATATGAGTAAATACGGTCGCACTTATAGAGCGTCTATCGACTTCTCCGGTAAATGTGAAATATTTGACGAGTATAACGATAAAGTAATCTGTTCTCAGGATATCAAACCTTTAAAGGCCGGTCAGCAGAGAATGGTGTCTTTTGCCATAGTCAACCATCAGTTTATCCTGCAGGTTGGTGAAGGCCCAGAACGAGACCTTATCGTTTACGACGGGCCAAACGATGCCGCTGACTGGGGCTATCGCGGTCAGGATCAAAACAGTTATCCAACGGTTTCTCTTGCCGGTAGTGGCGGCAAATTTGAGCTGGAAAATATTAAACTTTTCCGTGATACTCACTATACTGTCACACCGGGCGGTTTCGGCAGCCCAGGTCTTGCCACCGAAGGGCACCCGATAACTTTAGGCGATGAGGAATATTTTGTTCTGGGTGACAACAGCGCTGCCAGTAGTGATTCAAGATTCTGGGGCGGCATGGGCTATGACAGGCAGCGTCAGCCGGTCTATACCACTGGAACTGTTCCGGAAGAATACCTGATTGGCAAGGCATTCTTTGTTTATTGGCCGGCGGGGCATAAATTACCGTTTGGCAATTTGAACCTGGTGCCTGACGTCGGCAGAATGAGATTTATCAGATAGTATAGTTGTTTACTTTAGCGGCTTTTAAGTTGCAATAACGAAGTGCCTCTGGTAAATCGCCTGAAAGGGCCTTCCTGCAACGCTTTGAATTAAATGTACTTTCGAGAATTAGCTCGGAAATACAATTAAATATAAAGTTTTTCATTCACAAGGCCCTGTTTCGGCCTTTGCGTGTAATGTTGAACAGTCAAAAGTGCGTCATACATATGATACGAAGCATAAACTGCACTAGTTGAAAAACTTTTTTTATAGGAGTAAGAAAGTAATGAAAATTTTGGCAACTGGCGGGGCCGGCTATGTCGGCAGCACAGTAGTAAGAACCCTGCTCAAACGCGGTCATGAAGTTTGGGCCTATGACAATCTTTGCAAGGGTTTCAAAGAGTCTGTCCCTCAAGACAGGCTGATCGTTGGCGATATTAACGACTACGATAAACTTGTCAGTGTATTCAAGGAAAAACAGATCGATGCGGTTATGCATTTCGCTTCTTATATCGCTGTGGGCGAATCATGCGAGAAACCACGCGAATATTATGATAACAATATCTCGGCATCATTAACATTGCTGAATGCCATGACCGACTGCGGTGTAAAAAAGATGCTCTTCAGCAGTACCGCTGCGGTATTTGCTCCGCTGGGCGATGGCGACGATTGCCTGACAGAAGAATCTCCGAAACTGCCTGTCAGTCCGTATGCTTTCAGTAAGTATGCCCTTGAACGGATTATTGATCATTATAAAGATGCTTATGGTCTCGGTTTCACTATCCTGCGTTATTTCAATGCTTGTGGTGCCGATATAGATGGCAATTTCGGCGAAGCTCACGATCCGGAAACTCACCTTATCCCGCTTGTCCTCCAGGTTCCGCTGGGCCAGCGTGAATTTATCGGTGTGTTCGGCGATGACTATCCTACCCCGGATGGTACCTGTATTCGTGACTATATCCATGTCGAAGATCTGGCCGATGCTCATGTACGTGCCGTCGAGGCCGTAGAACCCGGAAAAGCTGACTACTTTAACATTGGAACCGGTAACGGCAACTCTGTTCTGGAAGTTATAAAAGCGGCCGAAGAAGTTGTCGGTAAAGAAATTGCGACTAAATTCCTGCCCCGACGCAGTGGTGATACTTCCAGACTGGTGGCCGGTGCTGATAAGCTGCGCAAGCAGTTAGGCTGGGAACCGAAGTATACCGATATTAAGGATATTATCGCCGATGCCTGGAAATGGCATCAATCTCATCCGGACGGTTATAAAAGTTAAGCAATTTTTATGATATTTGCTTTTTTATCAGCTATAATATAATAGTTGCAGTTATATTTGTGAACTCAGTTTCGGGGACGGCGGCATAACGCGGCTGTCCCTGGAACATATAAATACTGTAGCTTATAATTGCCGGATTCGGTATTTTAAGCGTGAAATTATTGTTACAATTCATATTATCATTTTGAGCGATCGGGCAATTATTATACAAGTATGGAAAATATTAATTTTCTATATTGACAAGTATAACAAAAAGTATTATCGTTCAGATAGATAGCTTTTTATGTATATCGGAAACTGTTAAGTTCCGAATGTTTTAAGGAAAGTATAAGGGAAGGCTATGACAACCTCTTACGGCACATTGTGTGACGATTTTTATGTCAATATGCGGGTTAATACTGAGCTGGAACTGCCCAGTGACCGCGACACCATCCTCCATTTCTTCGATCGTGTTCAGAAGCAATACCCATCTATGAATACCTTTTACCAAAGGGATGAAGGTGAGTTCTGCTTAAGCGAAGATGCAGAGGCTGGCAGCTATCGTCGTATCGTTGTCGGTCAGGACCATGTTTTCAGCGGACTGTACAATCCGACATCTCTGGATATCGTTGATGAACAGAACCGTTTTATCCTTGATCAGATACCTTATACCCTCGGCGTTACTCATCTCGATATCAATAACCTGGAACTTATGTTCGGCATGGATTTCGATTATGATGGTAACCATGACGAGATTTTCGCCGAAGCTCTTTTCAGGGACACACCTTTTATGAACCTGCTCGATAACGAAAATTATCGCCCGCTTGGTTTCGATCCTGAAATACTGATTGGTATGACCAAGGACTGCCGGCTCCAGGCCAAGCTCACCTTTGAGTCTCGCACTGGCGCTTATCAGGCCCGTACCGGTAAATATTCCGAGTCTGGCCCGCTTAGCGTTTACTTGATCGTCAGACACTACCCGGACCCGGCTTCTAAGTTCGATAGCCAGGAGGCTTACACCGAGGTCAAAGAATGTATCGAAGATCTAATGAGCGATAAAATCATTCCGAACTTTATCACCCCGATTGTCGGTGCACTTTCTCACAGACGATAAATATTTGGTGTCTGTTGATAGTAGGTAATCTATAAGAGAAGTTCTGTACCACTATAATATAAAAATTAAGGTACAGGACGTCATCTCTTTACTCGTCTTTATATTTGCCATTGGTTTTGCATCTGGCTTATTGATTGTTCTTTTTTTAATTCTATGGTCGATTTTCATCTTTTTTTCGTTTATTCTAAAAAACAGTTGGCCAGTTTCCGGCTTTTTTCGTCTATATATATGACCGGACACCGGCATTCGTATGAATAATAGATTATCAAATTAGAGCACTTTAATATTTTCTGTTCCGATTTATGCCTCTGTGAGGATGAGGCTGACAAAGAAGAAAACACAGTATTATTCATATATTGCGAGTATTTCTGATGTAGTCAGCCAAAACCGCAACAGGCAAAAAGCGAACACGCCACAAAGTGATGCGAAGCATAAAAATTAAATTGCTCTAACTATCGCGAAGTTTTAAAAACAGTACTGGAGCTTAAATAATGGCAAAGGCGCCGTCTCGCCGGGACAGCCGGGCAGACAATTTAGCCGCTGAATCGCTGATTCTGTCATATTATCAGCAGATATACAGCTACCTGTTCCGATTGTGCGCCTGTCGCGAACTGGCCGAAGATCTTACCCAGGAGACTTTTATGAAGGCCTGGCAGAACCTTGACGGCTTTCAGCAGCGCTGCTCGGTTTCTACCTGGCTGTACCGAATTGCTTATAACCGGTATGTTGACTCGCAGCGTAAAGGTAAATTACCGGTTGTCAGCCAGGTACAATGGTGGGATATTGCCGACGAGACTTCCGGGCCGGTTGACAGTGTTGCCGATTCCCAGGAGTCAGCCAGGATTTACCGGCTTATCGAACAGCTCGACGATGACAGCCGACAATTGATCCACCTTCATTATTATGAAAAACTCAGCCTCGCTGAAACTGCTTCGATATTAAATATACCGCTTAGCACGCTCAAGTACAGGCTACGCAAGACACTTGACAAGTTAAAGTATCAGGTTGACTCAGACAGTTAAGTTTATCTCACGAACCGGTACTGACATCTTCTTTGGCTTGCTCGTTGAGATTTTTTACGGAGAATTAAAATGGATATACATGATATCGAAAATATATTAAATAATGCTCCCTCGGCTGAACCTTCGCCGCAGCTAAGGGATAAATTGCAAAACGACCTGGACAAGCTAAAGGAAACCGATTCAATCGGCCCGTTATATCTTAGCACCCATCCCCAGGGTTCGCCATGGGCCTGGCGGTATACTGCCGCGGCTCTTTTTATTATTGGCTTTTTCATCGGTATGCTTGCCCTTGATAACTTCAATAGCGGCAATGTCGCCTGGGCCAAAGTTGTCACCCATTCCAGGTCTATCCAACAGGTTCATTTCTATTGTTTCGAGTTTGATAACGGCAGCCTGAAGTCCAGCCAGGAATCCTGGTATGTTGATGGAATTCTTGTCGATTTGCTCGATAATGGAAATTACTGTGTCGATAACGGCGTAAGTCATACCAGGTATGATAGTAGTGGTAATATACTTGATGTCAGGGATTCATGGTTTGCCGGTCTCAGTACGGTTAAAGAACGGCAAAATTTGTTTAAGGTGCTTACTCAGGGAGTATTTGCTTATACTGATAATGAAATTGGTGATACCGGGGCCGTTGATATAAGTGAGGATTTTATGGTCTATAGATTTGGCGAGCCTCAAAATATGAAGGATATCAGGGGGATTAATATAACGGTAGGACGGTGGTCTTTGCTGCCTGTTCAGATGAAGATCTTTTTTTATAATCATTCCGGTACATATAATATGTACGTTTTTGATTATGAGCAGAAACATGTCCCGCAACTTGTTGAAAATATTGTCAAATCATTATCAATGCCGTCAGCGGATAATTGATTTTTAGCAGGAAGAGATATTATGGTTAAAAATAAAAATGCTTTCACTCTTATTGAATTACTGGTAGTTATCTCCATTATCGCGTTATTGGTAAGTATCCTTATGCCGGCCTTGAGCCATGCCCGCAAACAGGCCCAGCGCACATTGTGCTATTCGAATCAGCGGCAATGTGCCATGGTTTGCCATATGTACGCCAATGACAATCTCGATTGGGTTCCGCAGGGCAATATTCATCCGGACGAAGATACACCGGAGTACTGGAATGAGACTAATTTCGCCAGTTGCCTGTCAATTTGTGAAGATTATGATATCGACCAGAACCATGCCATTTGCGGCGACTGGATGAAGAAAATCGATGAATTCTTTTACGAGCCGCCCAAAACCGATGATGGTTTCTACCTGGGAGGCACCTCAATCGGATTTATTTATTATGGCAGACGCTATGACCGGCCCGGCACAACCTTCAGCCCTGTCATGCAAAACGGCAAAACATACCGATCTATCAGCAAAACATCTGATGGCAACTCAAAAATTTCGTCTCCTACCCTTCTGGCATGCTATCATTGGGACACCATCAGTACCGGCGGATCATGGGGCGCCAAAATTCCCCATCTCCAGAGTGGCTCGGCCCGGTACCTGCCCCCTGAAACAGAAGAACTACCCGAAATTCAAGGACTCGCTATTGGATTGCTCGATACTTCCACAAAATGGGTTAAATGGGATGAGCTAAGCTGGTTTGAACAGAATGAGAGTGTCCGAATGTACTACAGTTCCTGGTAATATGCAAATTTTGATAAAAATTTTATAATGATTGTAAACCGTTTGCATATAAGTATTTAAGCTGGTTTTTGTGTTTCCCCCGGCATTTTCCTTCCAAATGCGTTCTGCCAGGATTATAACGATTTTCGACACAAGGCGTGCTATTCATAAGTGTATGTTTTACAATTCCTTATGTGCATGATTGTCTTTGGGATTATAAAATTATAAAACTTACTGAATATTTACTTGAATTGCACCGATAAAAATGTTACTATTTGTAGAAACATAGCAATAGTAGAAATTATTTGTTATATTAGAAAACATAAAACTATGAAACTTGAACTTAACACAATCTGGCGTCCTTGGCGTAGCTGGCTGGCTTACACAGCAAGTTTATGATTGCTCACGTTCAATTTCAGGGTTTTCCTGCCTAAAAATTTATATATTTGATAAACAATATCAATCGTGAGTAAAGTTATTCGTTACTCACGATTTTTTTTATGGTAAAATAACAGTTTTAGATTTTAGGAGTTAATTACAGTGTATATAAGATCGTTGCCGGAAAAAGAAGCTTTTCTTTCCTTAGCGAAAGATTACAACGTTGTCCCGGTCTGTACCGAGCTGCTCGCCGATACACAGACACCGGTTTCACTGCTGAAAAAGTTTTCTGATCGGAAGGATATCTTCCTGCTCGAAAGTGTAGTGGGCGGTGAAAACTGGGGACGGTATAGTTTTCTCGGGGTTTCTGCTCGTATACGTGTGCGGGTTTATACCGATAGGGTTGAGATTATCGAAGATGGTAATACCGAAACTATCCCGCACGATGGCGACCCGTTCCCGGTCCTCCGCCAGTTCAGCGGTCGATACAGGGAAGCGTCACTGGCCGATCTGCCAAGATTTGTTGGCGGACTGGTGGGAGTGTTCAATTACGAATCTGTCAGCTTCATCGAAGATATACCCATTAAATGTGATCCGGCCAAGCCGATTGCCAGCTTCGTTGTTCCCGATGAGATTATTGTTTTTGATAATGTCCGCCATTGTGTCAGCTGTATCGTACTGGCATTCATTAACGGCTCTGCTCCTGAAAAATGCTACCAGCAGGTAACCGACAGGCTCGCAAAGCTCACCGGCATTGTCAACAGCTCTACCGATGGAGATGAAGATGTTAAATTTGAAATCGATGACACCTTCACCAGCGACAACGGCGAACAGGAATTTCGCGATAAAGTACTCAAGGTAAAGGACCATATCTTCGAAGGTGATATTATCCAGGCCGTTATCTCTCAGCAGTTCAGTTGCCCGGCACCAAAAGATTCCATTTCCTTATATCGTTCGCTGCGGTTTATCAACCCGTCTCCTTATCTCTATTATATGGCAATTGATGATCGTATTATCATCGGTGCCTCACCGGAGACTATGGTACGGCTCGATAATCGCACCGCTTGTGTCAGGCCGATTGCCGGTACCCGCAAACGCGGCAAAACCGAGCAGGAAGATCGTGCCCTTGCTGACGAGCTGCTCAAAGACCAGAAGGAGCGTGCCGAGCATCTTATGCTGGTCGACCTTGGCCGCAACGATCTCGGACGCGTCGGCAAAACCGGCACCGTCCAGGTTACCGACCTGATGATCGTCGAACGTTATTCACATGTTATGCACCTTGTCAGTAATGTCGTCTGCCAGGTTGATGACAGTATGGACGCGTTCGATCTGTTCAAGGCAACTTTCCCGGCCGGTACTCTATCCGGTGCACCGAAGGTCAGGGCCATGGAGATCATCGCCGAGCAGGAAAACTCGCCGCGCGGCTGTTACGGCGGGGCGGTCGGCTATATCGGGTTCAACGGCAATATGGATATGGCTATTACTATCCGGACCGCTGTTATCGAAGACGGCAGACTCACTGTTCAGGCCGGTGCCGGCATAGTAGCCGATTCCGACCCGGAATTTGAAAGAGTTGAAACTGTTAATAAGGCAATGGCCATTCATCGTGCCATCGAATTCGCTAAAAAAGCTAAAAACTGAAAAGATAAAATTATGCAATAAATCAGGTAAGTGGATTAAAGGTAAAATAATGCGAAGCTTAAAATATTTTCCGCCAAAGGCGGTTACCTTCCCTGATACCTGTGATATACGGAGATAAAAAATGATATTCATGTTAGATAATTATGATTCGTTTACCTACAACCTGGTGCAGGACTTTGCCCAGCAGACCGAGGTTGTTGTTTATCGGAATGATAAGATCACTGTTGAAGAGGTCGAAAAACTTTCGCCCGATGGTATTGTTATCTCGCCCGGTCCGGGCCGCCCGTCAGAGGCCGGTATTTCGCTGGAGCTTGTTAAGTATTTCTCCGGCAAGCTGCCTATCCTGGGAGTATGTCTCGGCCATCAGACTATTGCCGAAGCTTTCGGCGGCAAGATCATCCATGCCAAAAATATTATGCACGGCAAAACATCTAATGTCAAACATGATGGCAAAGGTGTTTTCGAAGGACTGAAAAACGATGTCCAGGTTATGCGTTATCATTCGCTGGCCGCCGACCCGAACCTTATCCCCGACGTTCTTGAGATTACCGCCACCACCGAAGACGGAGAGATTATGGGACTGCGTCATAAGGAATACAAGGTCGAAGGTGTCCAGTTCCACCCGGAATCTATCATGACACCTATGGGCAAAAAAATGATGAGAAACTTTATCAATATCTGTGGCTGATGATTATTGAAAGGAACTGGCCATGTATAAAACACTGATGACCAAAATAATTTCGCAGACAAACCTGACTAAGTCGGAAATGTACGATCTGATGAACCTGGTGCTCGATGGTGAACTTACCAGCACCCAGATCGGCGGGTTTATGACCGCGATGGCTTGCAAAGGTGAAACCTTCGAAGAGCTTGCCGGTGCCGCCGAATGTATGCGTAGCAAGGCGATGCGTATCCAGCCGCTGGTCGCTCCCATTGTCGATACCTGTGGTACCGGTGGTGACGGCTCTGATACTTTCAATGTTTCAACTGCTTCTGCCATTGTTGCAGCCGGTGCCGGGGTAAAGATCGCCAAACATGGCAACCGCAGTGTATCCAGCAAATGCGGCAGTGCCGACGTACTCGAGCAGCTCGGCCTGAACCTCGCGATTGATGTGGAAACTGTCGAGATGTCCGTTAACGAAATTGGTATCGGTTTTATGTTCGCTCCTAACTATCACAAGGCTATGAGACATGCCGGGCCGCCTCGTAAAGAGATCGGCCTGCGTTCTATCTTCAATATGCTCGGCCCGCTGACAAACCCGGCCGGTGCCGACCGCCAGGTACTCGGCGTGTTCAAGGCTGAACTTACCGAAATGTTCGCCGAGGCTCTCAATCTGCTCGGTGCCAAAAGAGCGTTCATTGTGCACGGTCACGATGGGCTCGATGAAATCAGTGTCTGCGGCCCGACCCGTATCAGCGAACTCAACGGCGGTTCTGTCAAAACTTACGACCTCTACCCGGAGCAGTATCTCGGCGAAGTTTACGAGCCGGGGGAACTGGTCGGCGGCGGACCGGAAGTCAACGCCGGTATCGTCACTGATATTCTCGATGGCAAGACCGGCGCATGCCGCGATATCGTAGTTTTGAATTCAGCTGCTGCCATAGTTGCAGCCGACCTCGCTGTCGATCTCAGGCAGGGTATTACTATCGCCCAGGAAGCAATCGATAGCGGTAAGGCCAAAGAAAAACTCCGCCAGCTGGTAACCTACGCGTAATATATATTTGATATTAAAAACAAAATAACAAAACAATAAATGATAAGTTTATAAAAGGATATTACAATTTGCGTCAGCTTTAAAACAAGGTCGCGTTAGCAACAGCCTTTCCTGATGCCTTATCCTGATTGCTTATCCCTTTAGAAATTAAAAATATGAACGATTTTTTAGATAAAATTCTCGCTTGCAAGCGAGCTGAAATTGACGCTGCCAAAGAAAATGTCAACATGCTTATGGTGAAGGAACAGGCCCTGAGTAATACAGGACGCGGGTTCCGGGCAGCTCTGTCAGATAAAAACAAGATTAACGTGATCGCTGAATATAAGAAAGCTTCGCCCAGCAAAGGCGATATCCGGCTCGATATCGAACCGGCTGAACAGGCTCGTGCCTACCAGGCCGGTGGCGCCGCGGCAATGTCGGTGCTTACCGAGGCCGACTATTTCAAAGGATGCCTCGCTGATATGACTGCCGCCCGCCAGGCAGTTAGTATCCCGGTACTGCGAAAAGACTTTACAATCGACGGGTTCCAGATCCTCGAATCGGCTGCTGCCGGTTGTGACGCGGTACTGCTGATTACCCGCATTCTTTCCGATGAGCAGATGATAGACTTCATCAGGCTCACTCGAGATTGCGGCATGGACCCGCTCGTCGAAATCTTCGACGAACAAGACCTGGCCCGTGCCAAAAAAGCCGGTGCCGACCTGATTGGCATAAACAATCGCGACCTGGTAACTTTCGAAGTTGATAGCGACAATGCCGTACGGCTGTCTCGTCAGATTGACTGGGATTGTATCGTTGTCGCTGCCAGCGGTGTCAGCAGCTGCGATGATGTACGACAGGCCTATGCTGATGGATTGAATAATTATCTTATCGGCGAAACTCTTATGAGAAGCGACAACCCAACTGGATATTTAAAACTAATTAACGGAGTAATTGATGGCAAATAAAGTGCAGGTGAAAGTATGTGGTATTACAAATGCAAAACAGGCAGAAGATATTGTTAAGGCAGGAGCTGATGCGATTGGGCTGGTATTCTACAGTAAGAGTCCGCGGAACCTTACTATCAAGCAGGCCCAGAGGGTCTGCCAGGCGGTCCCGGACCATGTTGCAAAGGTAGCGGTGGTTGTTAATATGCCGGTTCTTGAGATCGGCGAGATTATCAAGCATTGCAAAGTTGACACTGTCCAGCTTCATGGCAGCGAGTCATATGAGATACTCAATAATGTCAGGGACCAGTTCGGTGTTGATGTTATTAAATATATCGATATAAATGTTATAGATATTGTTCGTGAAGCGGCCCGGTTCAATTCCGCTGTGCTGGTAGAAGGCAAAAAAGGTAGGCTGCCAGGCGGTAACGGCATCAGCTGGAACTGGGAGATTGCCAAAGAACTGGCCGGTGTTTGTCCTTTCGTGCTTGCCGGCGGACTCGACCCGGACAATGTTGCTGATGCGATTCAGCAGGCATATCCAGATGCGGTTGATGTCAGCAGCGGCGTGGAAAAAGAGCCAGGCATAAAAGATATCGAAAAGGTCAAAGCTTTCATCGAAAATGCCAGGGCGGTCGAATACACACGACGAATCGAAGACTGCTTCTAATAGAAATATAAATAGTTTAGGCGAAGCCGAAACACAAAATAAGTCCCGTAGGGACGATAAGTTGTAGCCAAGGGTTTCAACTCGTGGGAGAAATATATCTAAGCTGCCACAGTTCGTCACACTTTGGTCTCGCTCCCGGTGCAATTAGAGTATGATGAAAATCAATGAGGAAGATATATGTCAAAAATAGAACAACTAATGACGATGCCCGATGAAAAGGGGCATTTCGGGCCATACGGTGGAAAATATGTCGGTGAAACTCTTATTCCGGCGGTTAACGAACTGGAACTCGCCTGGAAGAAATACATGGCCGACGATGACTTTATCGCCGAATATAAATACCTGCTCAAGCAATATGTCGGCAGGCCTTCTCCTTTATACTTTGCCAAACGACTGACAGATGCGCTCGGCGGTGCAAAGATATACCTCAAACGGGAAGACCTTAACCATACCGGCGCCCACAAGATCAACAATACTATCGGACAGGTGCTGCTCGCACAACGCATGGGCAAACGCAAGGTTATCGCCGAAACCGGTGCCGGCCAGCATGGCGTAGCTACCGCTATCACCGCAGCTCTCATGGACATGGAATGCAAGGTCTTTATGGGGGCCGAAGATGTCAGACGTCAGCAGCCCAACGTGCAGCGTATGAAACTTGTCGGCGCAGAGGTTGTGCCGATCAATGATGGTACCGCAACTCTCAAAGACGCGATGAACGCTGCGATCCGATATTGGGCCGGGGCCGTCGAAGATACTTTCTATGTGATCGGCACGGTTGCCGGGCCGCATCCGTACCCGGCACTGGTCCGCGACTTCCAGCGGGTTATCGGCGACGAGACTCGCGAGCAGATACTCACCCAGGAAGGGCGGCTGCCCGACCTGCTGATCGCCTGTGTCGGCGGCGGTAGTAACGCGATGGGAATGTTCTATCCGTTCCTGGCTGATGAATCGGTCGAAATCATGGGTGTCGAAGCGGCCGGCAAGGGCGTTGATACCCCCGAACATGCCGCAACCCTCGGCCATGGCCGGGTCGGCGTGCTGCACGGTACCAAAAGCTACGTCCTACAGGATGACAACGGCCAGATTCAGGAAGCATATTCAATTTCGGCTGGGCTGGACTATCCCGGCGTCGGTCCCGAACACGCCGCGTTCAAGGATTTCGGTCGCGCCAGATATTCGTCCGTTACCGATACCGAGGCACTCGACGCCTTCAAGCTGCTATGTAAGCTCGAAGGGATCATCCCCGCCCTCGAAAGCTCACATGCTATCGCAGAAGTTATACGTACCGCGCCGAAATACGGCAAGGACAAAGTCATTGTTGTCAACCTTTCCGGTCGCGGCGACAAAGACCTCGAACATGTATTGGGAGTACTGGGCATGAAATAGGTTCTGGACCGCTTCACCGCAGGCGATTCCTCTCCTTATGCCTTATCCCGTATCCCTTATGCCTGTTATATAAAATAACTATATAAAGTAGAGATTATAAAAATGAATCGAATAACTCAGAAATTTAACGAACTTAAAGACGCCGGTGCCAAAGCACTTGTCGGTTATATTACCGCCGGCGACCCGAATATAGAAACATCAAAAGAGATCATCGTCAAAGCCTGCCGGGCGGGCATCGACATACTTGAGCTGGGTGTGCCGTTCTCTGACCCTACCAGTGATGGCCCGGTCATCCAGCGAGCCGCAGGCCGTTCAATCGCCAACGGCATGAACCTGAAAAAGGTTATCCAGCTGGTCAAAGACCTTCGCGCCGCCGGTGTCGAGGTCCCCATCATTCTATTTAGCTATTATAACCCGATTTTCAGCTACGGCATCGAACAGTTCGGCAAAGACGCTATCGCTGCCGGGGCCGACGGTGCCCTTATCGTCGATCTGCCGCCGGAAGAGTCCGCCGAGTTCACAACTCTTATCGAGGCCGACTTCCCGCTTATCCATCTTATCGCGCCGACTACCGATGATGGACGCCTGCCAAATATTGCCAAAACCGCGGGCGGCTTCATCTATATGATCACCCGCACCGGCGTTACCGGCGTCGGCGGGCTTGATGCCGACGCTATCAAATCCAATGTCGCCCGTGTCCGCAAGCAAACCGATACCCCGATCGCTCTCGGCTTTGGTATCTCTACTGCTGACGATGCCCGCGACCTGCGCGACGTCGCCGACGGCATAGTCATCGGCAGCGCCTTCGAAAAGGTTATCGAAGATAATCTCGACTCACCTGATGTTGCCGATCTGCTCGCCGCCAAAGTCGCCGAGATAAAAGCCGAACTGAAATAATACTCAAAGTGACTTCCTGCAACACTTATGTTTTAGCCAAAATGCGAGTCGGTCTGCCCTGAGCTAGTCGAAGGATAACCGAACACTCAAAAGTACGTCATGTATATGATGCGAAGCCTAAGCTGCACTGTGACCTGGTCTCATTTAGCTCAAGCTTCGCATTATTACATTCTGCTAGTTCGATTGCTTGAATATCTTTATATCGTCAAGCCGGCAGCAGTCATCCCCGGCAGACCAGGAACTGTCTTTGCTGTATTCCCATTTGAACGTATGCTCACCGGGCGTAAAGGTAAACGTTTTGCTTTTCCAGCTGTTTTCGCCCGAGATCTCCATTTTCTTTATGCCGTCAATATAAAAACACAGAGTGTCCCAATCCAGTTCACTTGATATCATACATGCAAAACTGATTGTATCGTATTCGCCTGTATCTGTTTCAAGGGCTATTACCGACTCATCTGAATGACCTATATCACCGGATTTTATACTGTAACTGCCTTCATAATACACTTCATCATCAATTGTCCAGTTCTCATCACCGCTCAATTGCCAGCCAAGCTTACTGAAATC
This sequence comes from Sedimentisphaerales bacterium, assembly GCA_963666285.2. Classification (GTDB taxonomy): domain Bacteria; phylum Planctomycetota; class Phycisphaerae; order Sedimentisphaerales; family SM23-30; genus JAFGDI01. The sequence goes on along the minus strand of OY762711.1, from coordinate 4,777,462 downwards.
GCCCGATTCAAAATTATCCGTTATCCGGTCTTCACCATAGATAATCTCTGTTGATAGCCAGCTCATGGCATATTGCATCAGATCCAGGGTGTCTATCTTGCCATCATCATAATAGTCCGCGGCATCACACGGACTACCGCCGACACAGTCTTCACACCCCCAGTATTGTGCTAATATCCCAAACTCCTCTATATCTACCAGGTTGTAAACTGTAAATGGAATATGTATATTATGTCTTTCGCCATTGTCAGTAGTAACAATAACTATACCATCATATTCGCCCGGCAATATTGGCGCTGTTATTGATATTTCGATTGTTGCCTGGTCTGTTATATTCTCAAATGTGCCCGACGACACACTCAGCAGCTCAAGCCACGGGCTACCCTGGCCTGTGGCCAGCTCCCAGCTGACCGGTTCGTCTGACTTCGCATTCAATATAAAGCTGGTCGTTGCCATTTCACTCTGACGGATAACTGATGCTGACGGTCCGGCATAATCTATATGACGCATCGCATATAAACGCGGGCTGCCTTCTACCGGCATAAACCATACCGGATCCTTAGCCAGCTCGACAAATTGCCATCCGTAATTTACAAATGTATTAATATCGCTCATCTGCGATGTGGTCCGGTTCATCCCACCGTAACTGTCTCTTATCCCGCAGGTCTCGCTATTGCAGAACGAATCATTAATACTGCCGTTTATCTTACCGCCTGTCAGACCGCCCGCGACCGTACTGTAGGTTGCTTCTACATGGCCGGATGAATAGCTGCTGTATATATGACCGTTATTGCTCCTGCCGACCAGCCCGCCGACAAATTGATCGCCGGTCACCGGTGAGATAGAGTAGCAATCTCTTATCTTACTCGCTGAATAATGCTCGCCAACCAGCCCGCCGATATAATAGCTGCCTTCTACTCTTCCGCTAGAAAATGACTTCTCTATTTCCGAACCGAAATATGTATATCCGATTAGGCCGCCCGCATAATAGTTTCCGCTTACCTCTGAATCTGACTTGCAGCATTCAACTATGCTCTCATCATAGCAGTAGCCAACCAGGCCGCCGACATAGTAATCGCCGGTTACGGTTCCGCTGGAACTGCAATAAATGACTACTCCTTCCGAGGTCTTGCCCGCTATCCCGCCCGCGTTATCGTCCGCTGCCGTTATTGTACAGTCTGAAATGCAGTTTGATATTGTGCCAAAGCATATACCGGCTATTCCGCCGACATTCCTGTTGCCGCTGACCGCTCCGCTATAAACCTTTATCCCCGTTATGTTAGACTCTGCTCCGACCCAGCCGAACAGTCCCACATTATCAGTTTCGGGCATTTCGATTGAAATGTTTGTAATTTCATATCCGAAACCGGTTAACTGGCCGTCAAAATGATCTTCGCTATTACCCACCGGCATAAGCCCGGCAATTTCACCCAGATCTATACTATTATCCATTACAAAACACGCCGACCAGTCCTGCACGCTCTGGCATAGCTCACTCCAGTCTTCAGGCTTGCTGATATGAAACGGGTCAGCCGCGATGCCTGTACCGCCGGAATACGTGCCGCCGTATAATGAGTCAAATAATACAGCTATAAATACCAATACAACACATTTCAACCATTCTTTCTTCATCTTAAATCCTTTTAAAAATTAAAATTAGTTGCCGCTCTGCGGCATTCCTTACCTGGCACCTTACTTAGGTTGCTCACTCTACCGCCCTGGATGATTACAAAGCTTAAAGCAGACGGGGGGGTATAAATCCAGGGCGGCAGCATATATTCTCTCTATACATATAATTGTTGGCGGGTATTATTCAATTTTCTCTTGGCATAATAAATAACAATAGGTGTGCCAAAACTGCCCGAATAAAAACACATATTCTAAATACGGCATAAACACCTTATTCTTAATGCGTTATATCTTTTGATTATTATATCGCAGGTTACTGCTGCTCAGATAGCTGATCGTTAGAAGAATAAAACTTCCCGTAACTGATATTTCGTTTTATGGAGAAATACACGAAAACTGTTTGCTGAATTGAAGTTATATGATTAATGACTTGCCATAACAACTTGGAATTGAATTGAAATTTTTGTTGCCCGTGCTGCGACACCTTCTCTACAATTTTGATTTTACACCTTACTCTTTTCTTCATCGGTGTTCATCAGCGTTCATCCGCGGTAAAGCATTTTCCGCCGCAGGCGATTTAAAATAGGTCGCGTCAGCGATACTTTCTTTACACTTTATATTTTAAACTTTAAACTTTCTTCACTCTCTTCATAGTCAGTTAATTTCCTTTGCGATCTCTGCGGACTCTGCGAGCAAAAATTATTCTCATCGCTGCCCGAAACTTTTCAACCAACCCGACATCGCATTAGACTATCAGAGCTGCCCATGACATGTAGGGTGGGTTAATTTATAAACATTTTCTTATCGGTGTAAATCATAGTAGAGCATTTTCTGCCTCCCGCGTGATTATAATAACCGCAACGCACCGACCACCTCAATCTTATATATCAGAATGTCCCCAAATGCATAATAATATTCTTGTAATATTTAATCTTCATGTGATAATAATAATTGTACCCTTACACTTATTAATGAGGATTCATTTATGAATAAAATATTACTGGTAGTTATGTTATTTCTTGTGGGTGTTGTCTCTGCTAATGATATTGTTGAGATTACTGAACCTGACATGTTATTCGAGAATATTGGCAGAAAAGTAGTCATCTCGAAAGGGTTACTTGATTCCGTAAATAGATCTTTCAAAAGTAATAATTACAGTTCATACGAACTGAATAAGTCAACGGCAGGAAATGATTTTGTTACTGGTTATCTCTGTTTTGGGATCAGTTCAAAATCATACATTTATGAGCAATATGACCATACTCAGTCTCAGTCTGTGTTAGTTCAGGAATTAAACGGAAACGCCTGGAAAAAACCAAAATTTCAAGTCAGTAATAACCTCACTCTATTTAATGACTTTGACCTTCAGCTGGCTATGCGGTTGAAGTCGAAAATGTTTTACATTTCATTGGGCGATCAAAAAACAAGTTCTAATGAGTATAATGATAAAGTCGAAAAGCTTGCCTTTGATTTATATAGTGGTTATGCGAGCAGTGCATTCTGGAATTCTCATATCAATAATCATGAACCTGAAAAAATACATTATTGGATGATCAGTGGAATTCCTGAATTTGATGTATCACTTTGTTACGCCGTTTATCTGAATAATGTAGATTTTGTTAAGCTGCTATTAGCCAAGGGAGCAAAAGTCGAAAGTTGTCCTATGGGAAAATTTCAACGAAATCATCCACTATCGATTCAGCTTGCATCTCAAAATGGTAATGCGGAAATTCTGGCATTACTTCTTAAGTCTATTCCTGTTTATTGTTCAAATCCTTATGGCAGTTCCTTTTCGCCGGTTGTAACAGCAGCGGCTAACGGCAATCTTGAATGTCTTAAATTGCTTTATGAAAATGGCTATTCGCTATCAGAAGTTAATAACTACGGCAATTCTGCCTTGCATCGGGCTGTTAAACAAAACAATATAGAGGTAGTTGAATATTTATTAGATTGTGGTGTCAGACCATTTACAGAAAACAATAAGGATGAAACTCCAATTGATATTGCCCGGAAATATGATGTTGACAGTATGATTCTTGAACTGCTGGTCTATGCAAAAGAAAACCCTCCTGCCGAGGTTCTTGAACTGCTTGAATATTCAAAACAATATAGAGAGAAGTATTATAAGGATAACCAGTTTACTCCGGCTGATAATTCAGAGACCGACAATGAAAATGCAGAACAGGAACAATTAGACCAGCCGGAATTTATAAATGAGGTTGCACCCGCTAGCCGTTCATCCCGTCAAAAACCAGGCATGGACTATTTGGTTTATGAGTTATTTAATGCTGCCCAGGCAGGCGACCTTGCAATCGTTGAGCATCTGATTTCCAAGGGTGTTGATATAAATTCAAGAGTCGATCTTAATGAAAATATTTTCGATTTTGCGTATATTACTTCAGATATATCGTACGAAGATCAAACTGAAATCTCTGACGATATTCCTCGGAATTCTACTGGTGATTCTGCTTTACTGCTGGCATGTAAAAATAATCATTTTGAAGTTGCCAAAACCCTTCTGGCTGCTGGCGCAGAGGTGAATATTAAAAATATCAACGCTGATTATCCGTTATTTTATGCGGTAATGAATGACAACTTTGATCTTCTGAAGTTGTTGCTGACTTATGGAGCTGATATCAATTTTGCGCCAAGACCTTATGAGGAATATCTCACTAAATATGATGATATACATGACAAAGATCCAAATGCTGTTCGAATTCAGCTCCCGCCAATAGATTATTCTAAAAGGTATATTATCAGGGCGGCAATCCATATAAAAAACATTGAAATAGTTAAGTTCATCCTTGATTCTGGCGCAATTCCTGATTTTGTCTATTCTGAAAATAACGGATCAAAAATACTGATTGATTATGCCCGGGAAAACGGAAACGATGATATTGCTGATTTGATTGAAAGTTATTTGAAATAATTTCTATTAAACTTCACTCCCGCGTCAGCTTTAAAACAAGGTCCTGTACCGTACGGTGCAGTAACACATTGTTTACTCATTTGATTTTACACCTTACTCTTTTCTTCATCGGTGTTCATCCGCGTTCATCCGCGGTTCAAAAAAATATTAATCATGTGCTTTCTTTGTCGAGCCTAGCTTTAGCGAACCTTGAAGCGATTCTTAATTACTGCCAACGCCGAGCTGAATGAAATCCGCCTCAGGCGGATTCGCGTCATCTGTGGTTAAGCATTTTCCGCCGCAGGCGATTAAAAATAAGTTCCCTGTGTAGATTAGTACACTATCTTTTTAGTTTACTTTCGCAGTTTTTAAGGTGCAAAAATCGCCTAAAAGGGCCTTTTTGCAACGCTTTGAATTAAATATACTTTCGAGAAATAGCTCGGAAATACATTTAAATATAGAGTTTTTCATTCACAAGGCCCTGTTCTGGCCTTTGCGTGTAATGTTGAACAGTCAAATGTGCGAAACCGCACTTTTACACTTTGAATTTACACTTGATACTTTAAAAAGTGATCTTCTCAATTCCCAATTCTACCACACAACCAACCCAGCCCCAAACAATTTTTTCGTGTTCTTTCGTGAATTTTCGTTTAGCTCTTTTATATTCTTGAGTTTTGAACTAACCCTGCGTTTCCAGCCTCCCCCGGTGAGCAATAAATAATATACCTCGGAAAGCCGCCTCCTCAGTAATAAAATCGGTGTCCATCGGTGGTAAAGCATTTTCCTCGGCGTTAGCCGATTAAAACCAGCTATGAGAGAAAGCGAACACATTAACCCGCGTGCGACATGCCAGGCATACATAACTCTTCGTTCTTCACTCATTAGGTTGTAGTTCTTGCCAATATAAAGTATAATATACGGTATCATGAAAATGTGCCATTGGTTACAATTAACCCCGCTATTTCTGCGATCACTTGGCAGACTGCCGCTTGCACACCTGTTCAATATGGTCGCGAAACTGCGTAACGAAAACCCGCACCGACATAACGGCCAACTGCGGATCAATACCTTCTTCCCGCCGTACCCATCCCCGGCATTCGACCGGTTCCTCGCCAGTGCCATCAAACGCGCCCGCGTTCCTTACTCTTGCTATTTTGCCGTCACCGACCAGTGCCCATATAGTTGCCCTCACTGTAGCTACGGCAAACATACACCCGGCAGACTCGACACCGAAAACGCTGTTAAGGTCATCGACCAGATCGGGTCCATCGGTACTATTACCCTTGGCTTCACCGGCGGCGAACCGCTGCTCCGTGACGATATCGCTACTCTCGTCAAAGCAGCCGGCGATTGTGCCACTATCATATTCACTACCGGCTATAACCTGACCGACTTACTCGCCCGAAAGCTCGCCGACGCCAACCTTGGCTGCCTGATGATCGGGCTCGAGTCCGACAACCGCCGCGAACACGACAGTACCCGCGGTGTGTGCGGTTCATTCGATGCCGGGCTCGCTGCTATCAACACCTCGCTGCAGGCCGGGCTATATACCGCTATCTCAACCGTTGCCACCGCCGCCAAAATCGAAAACGGGATCATCGAACGCATGACTCTTATGGCCGCCGACCTCGGCGTACACGAGTTCCGCATACTGGAGCCAATACCAACCGGCAGCATATCCGGCCACCCCGAACAGATACTCAATCAATCTCATTCGCAGCGTCTATACGATTTACACGTTAATTGGAACCGGCAAAACGCGGGCCCCGCAATTTCAGGGTTCTCTTACCTCGAATCCGACGAACTTTTCGGGTGCGGTGCCGGTTACCATCATCTTTACATCGACGCTCTTGGCAGCGTGTGCCCATGTGACCTTACTCCGCTCTCGTTCGGCAATGTTCTCGAAACACCGCTAGACCTGATCTGGCAGCAAATGGACCGCTATTTTCACCACCCGCGCTGCGGCTGTCTAATGAAAGAAATATGCTCCGATATAGCTCGACATCTGGACTGCCCACTTCCGCTGCCGCCGGAAATTTCCACGCAGATCTGCGACAAAATCAAACCGTCTCATCAGCTCCCCGGCATATTCAAAAAACTGCTGAAACCGTAAGCTTAATTATTAGAGTTATTTACTTCACCCATCCCGGCATAAAGCCATCACTGAAGATATATAGCTCGCCGTATTTAACTCGAATTTCACTGTTTTACCGGTCGTCTATCCCGTTCGCCGCCGTATTACCGCCGCACACCCGCCGTAAGCGGCTAGAGGTTGTTACTGCCAGCCGCTGAGCCGCCGTTCGTCTCCGCAGTGGTTTGCTGTTCGTTTGCCATGGCACACACGCCGTTAACTCATCGCTTAGCCGCCGCCGCTCGCCGTAAGCTCTCTGCTGCTGTTCCTTGCGGCTCCGTCTATTTCCGCTGTTATTTTAGCTGTTTGAGCCTGGTTATTGTTTTTCAGGATTTTTATCTGTAATTCATCAGTGATTACCCTTAGAAAAACTCATGAAATGTTAAGTTTATTTTACTTACGCATTCGTTTAGCACTTAACTTTGCGCGTAAAAAAAGCCGGAAATGACCATGTTTCCGGCTCTTTAATTTATGCACACTTTTCACTGTGCATTATTTCCCTTTCCGATTAATTCGACCATTTTCAACACTACATCGTTCATTTCTTTGGCCTGTTTTTCCAATGATTCAGCAGAAGTTACCGACTCTTCCGCTTCCGCGGCATTAATCTGTGTTACCTTGTCTATTTCAGCTATTGTTGTATTGATGTGACTGATTCCGATTGACTGCTCTTTGCTCGCTAAAGCTATTTGCCCTAGCAGGGTATTGGCCTCGTTTGCCGTCTGTACGATGCCGTCTAGTACCTCGGCAACTTGTTGCGTTATCTCGTTGCCGCTGCCGGCACTTGACACTGATTTTTCAATTATGCCTGAGGTGTTCTTCACCGCTTCCGCTGATCGCATTGCCAGGTTGCGCACTTCTTCGGCTACCACTGCAAAGCCTTTGCCTGACTCACCGGCTCGTGCTGCTTCTACCGCCGCATTCAGGGCCAGCAGATTAGTCTGAAACGCGATATCATTGATCGTGCTTATTATATTGCTGGTTTCTTCCGCGGACTCTTTTATCGCTAAAATGGCTGTTTTCATCTGCTCCATTGCCGCAGCTCCCTGTATTGCCGCCTCAGATGTTTGACTTGACAGCTCGTTTGCTCGCTTCGCATTTGATGCATTATTTTTTGTCTGAGATGATATCTCTTCTACCGAACTGACGGTTTCTTCCAGGCTGCCTGCCTGGGAGCTTGCTCCGTTTGCCAGTGATTGTGATGCTGATTTTGCCTGGGCCGCTGCTTCATTTACTGTAGCATTCAAGCTGTTTAGACTGTTTACTATCGCCGATAATGGCTTAAAAATGTAACTTTGCAGGCTGAATATTACCTGACCTGTCAATGCCAGGATAGAGATTACTGCCGCTATTACCAGGTAAAATGATACATGTTTGGCTACGGTGATTACTTCCTGACTTTTTACTGGTACTACCATATACCAGTTTACTGATTGCATCGGGTACACGCCGCTTATTATCGCTGAACCGTTGTGATCTGTATAGGTTACGATACCGCCGTTTGACTCGCATATTGCTGGCACGTGTTCCCAGGTTGAGTTCTCTTTAATGTTTACAAATTCTTTATTAATATGGGCTACTACTTTTTGCGCTGTCGAGATTGCATACGCATTCTGATCGTTGCCGATTGTTATGTTTCCTATATTGCTTTCAAAGAACGGCTGGTAATCAATTGATACTATTAACACACCTAGTAAATTACTACCGTTTTCCAGGATTGGTGTCCCAAATACAATTGTAGGTTTTCCGGTGGTTTTGGACAAGATAGCTTCTGAAAAGGCAGGCTTTTGGGTCGAAGATATTTCTTTGAAATATGCTCTGCCGCTCAGGTCTAAACCAAGTTTGCTTATCGATTGGCCGCCTACTACTTTACCGTCGGAGTTCATCAGGTATATCGCATTCATCTTGTATTGCTCGCGGAAACTGCTGAACTGGTTGCATATCTCGATTATATCGCTGTTAGCTGTTAGCTCTTCGATATATGATTTGTCAGACATGTCTTTGCCCTTGGTCTCTTTCAGTACGCGGTTGGTTATGCTGGTATTTGCCAGTGCCTCGGCGGCATGGATGTTCTCCATGAAATATGCATCCAGTGCCTTGCCCAATGTGGACGACAGGTTCATAACATTCTTCTCTGCAATGCTTACTGCATTCTTGGTTATCATGTAATTTGCAAATAAAGTTATCGCACTGAAACATATCAGGATAATCAATATCGTCGGGAAGATAAACTTCGATTTCAAACTCATTTTATTTTACCTCTATACATTCATTTAAGTGTATATAACCGCCTGTTTTATCGATTTTCTCTGCATCGGACTTGACATTGGCTTACTAATTAATTTTGACTTGGGATATAAGACTATTAGTTCTAAGTCGTTATAGAATATGTCTTTTTGAAGAAGGCTGTTTTTTTTCTTAATTACTCAATTTATGGGACTCAATCTTGCGTGTTTTATGGCAAAGAAATTCGTGTTTTGATGCAATAAATCGTTGTTTTGTTCGTTCTGCCTTAAATTTTGGTATGTATCGGTATGTATCTCGGTACCGGTATTATAACTATCTGCACAATATGTGAAAGTTTTGTTTGATATGTGGCCTTCAGGCTTTATACTACTAAAAGAAATCATTATATGAATAACCTATCGGAGAAGTATTATGAAAAAAAGTTTTTCTGTTTTTAGCATCTTGGTAATATCTTTTGTCCTTTCTGCTTATGCTTTTTCTGCTGATAACTGGCCGACCTGGCGCGGCATTGATTTTAATGCTCTGTCAGCTGATGGCAATCCTCCTGTTAAATGGAGCGAAAACGAAAATATCAAATGGAAAGTTCCCGTTGAGGGAGATGGGTCTGATGCTTCTCCTATTGTATGGGGTGACAGGATTTATTACCAGGCGGCTGTTAAAGTGGAATCTGATAATGTTCAGGCTGAACCTGATCCGCAGCCGCAGCAGCCCAGAAGAAGAGGAGGGCCGGCACCTAAGGATCCTTACAAGTTCGTGCTCGTTTGCCTTGACCGCAGCACCGGTAAAACTCTCTGGACCAAAACTGCTATCGAAATTGTTCCACACGAAAGACATCATAACGATCATGGGTTTAATTCATATTCGCCTGTAACTGATGGTAAATATATCTGGGCTAATTTCGGGTCTCGTGGCATGTACTGCTTTGATATGGATGGTAACCGGTTATGGAAACAGGAACTTGGTAAATATACTATCAGGGCTTCGTTTGGTGAGGGTGGGTCTCCCTGTATTGCCGGGGATAATGTTATTGTCTTAAAAGATCATGAAGGTGATTCTGAAATATTTGCTTTTAACAAGATAACCGGTAAGCTCGCCTGGAAAAAGACACGCGATGAAGGCACTTCATGGACTACCCCGGTTCCGGTCAAAGTTAATGGGAAATGGCAGGTGGTTGTTAACGGTACCAATCAGATTCGTTCTTATGACTCTAAAAATGGCGATATAATTTGGACTTGTACCGGCCAGACCACAAATGTTATTCCTGCGCCTGTTTATGCTGATGGTGTTATATATTGTACCAGCGGTTATAGGGGGGCTAAATTGCAGGCGATTAAACTTGATGCTGCCGGTGACCTGACCGGTACCGATGCCGTTCTTTGGGAAGTTAGCAAGGCTACTCCTTATGTTCCGTCGCCTATATTATACCAGGATAGGGTTTATGTCTTTTCCGGGTTTAAGGAAATTCTTTCCTGTTATAATGCAAAGACTGGAACGCCATTATTCCAGGAGCAGAAACTGGATGAGATGAAAGGTGTATATGCTTCTCCTGTGGCGGTTGCCGGTAGGGTGTATTTTATTGGCCGGAATGGTGTAACATATGTTCTGAATAGTTCTGATAAGCTTGAAGTGCTTTCAGTTAACAAACTCGATGATGATATTGATTGCTCTCCGGCTATTGTCGGCGATGAGATTATTATCAAAGGGACTAAAAATATATACTGTATAAATTAAGGTGACCTCGCCTAATATCCAATACCTAAAACTAATACCTCTCAAACTGTTATCAGTCAGTTTGAGTAAATAGAAAGAAGCTGGTTATGAAAATTTTATCGATCCTCCTTTTTACTGTTTTGTTTTCTGTTGTCGGTTGTTCGCAGTTGGATAAGTCTAATAAGTCTGATGCCGATAAACTCTCGCCGCAACTGCTCAAGGTATTGGAGCATTACAAAGATGATCCGCAGAAACTGGCTGCTGCTCAGTTCCTGATAGATAATATGCCCGGGCATTGCTATGTCAAAACAGAATGGGCTGGTACCGATGATGTTGCTGTTGAATTCGATTCTACTTGTTATAGAACTTTCGATCAGGCCCTGACTGTATTAGAGGAAATAGAAAAAGAGCATGGTGAACTGAATTATCGTGCATCTGAACGGATATATGATGTTGATGTTGTTACAGCTGAGTATTTGATAAACAATATCGATCTTGCGTTTAAGGCATGGCGTTCCAGGCCTTGGGCGGCGGATATGAGTTTCGATACGTTCTGTGAATATATTTTGCCCTATCGGTGTAGTAACGAACCTGTTGATAGTTGGCGTGGGCCGCTGATGGGGATGTTTATCGATCTGGAAGATGAAATGATCGATCCCAAAGACCCGGAAGAGGCTGCAAAGATTATAAATAAAAGGGTAAACTCAATAATTCGGTTTGATTCTGTCTATTATTTGCACCCTACCGATCAGGGGTATAGTGAAATGCGAAAATCTGGCATGGGCCGTTGTGAGGATATCAGTAATATGATTAGCTATGCTATGCGTGCTAATTGTGTTGCGGTTGCTTCCGACTATACTCCGGCATGGGCTAATAGAGACAACAACCATGCCTGGAACGCGGTTCTAGATAAGGATGGTCATGGGAATACACCTGTTCATAATATACCGGCTAAGGTTTATCGCAAACTGTTTTCGATACAAAAAAATGCTCCTGTGTTCCGTAAAAAAGAGGGCGAGAGAGTTCCTAGATGGCTTGGCGGCAAGAATTATATTGATGTGACTAATCAGTATATCCCTGTTGGTACGGTTGAATTAGAGCTAAAGGATGTCCCTGTAGGCAGTTCTATAGCCTATCTGGCGGTATTTAATGGTGGTGAATGGGTTTGTATTGCTGATGCTGATATAGTTGCTGCTGGCACTGCCGCTGCAGGCACTGCCGGTGTTGGTACTGCGGGTGTTGGTACTGCTGGTGTTGGTACTGCTGGTGCTGGTACTGGTACTGCCGGTGTTGGCACTGCTGGTGTTGGTACTGCGGGTGCTGGTACTGCGGGTGCTGGTACTGCTGGTGTTGGTACTGCTGGTGTTGGTACTGCTGGTGTTGGTACTGCTGGTGTTGGTACTGCTGGTGCTGGTACTGGTACTGCCGGTGTTGGCACTGCTGGTGTTGGTACTGCGGGTGCTGGTACTGCGGGTGCTGGTACTGCTGGTGTTGGTACTGCTGGTGTTGGTACTGCTGGTGTTGGTACTGCTGGTGTTGGTACTGCTGGTGTTGGTACTGCGGGTGCTGGTACTGCGGGTGCTGGTACTGCTGGTACAGGTACTGTTGATGGCAAAGCGGTTTTCAAAGATATGGGACAGGGCATTGTGTATCTGCCTGTTTATTATGTGCCAAAGGGTGATAGTGAAAAGGACGGACAAATCCTGGCTGCGGCCGATCCTATTATTTTGCATAAAGATGGTAGGGTCGAACACCTTTCCGGTAATAAAGAAAATTTGTCTTTTCAGGTTTCTCAGACCAAACCAAAAACCGGCGACGACGACACCCTCGTTGACATTTTGGCGATGAAGGTTGAGGCTGGAAAGCAGTATGTCTTGGTTTATTGGCATGATGGTAAGTGGCAGAATGTTGCTACAAAAAATGCTGAAAACGATATGATTATGTTTGAAAATGTTCCCGGCGGCTTTCTCTACTGGGTTTATGATACCGATGGACGAAAATTAGAGAGAATATTTACTTTTAATTCTGGAGAGCTTAAGTTCTGGTAAAATAATCAGTTCTGCAAATTTGCTCGATTTCTGATTCATATATTACATATTTTCCTTTTAAAATATTTTTAACTTTATTTGAATTTCTTATCGCAATATTGCAATAATTCAATAAAGCGGTAGCTTGCTGCTTTTGTGTTCATACCTGCTCGAAGTTCGTTTGAGCTTTATGCGACATTGAAATAAATAATATAATTTTACAGGAGACTTAATTATGAATTGGATCAGTAAATCATGGAGTCCATATCTTGCTGGGGCTTTAGCCGGCCTGCTTGCTATTGCTTCTGTAGTGGTATCCACAAAGGTTTTGGGTAGTCCAAAGTATCTTGGAACATCAACGACTATGGTTAGAGTTTCCGGATTGGTAGAACAGCAGGTTGCCCCGGAACATGTTAATAATAATGAATATTTTGCTAAGGAAAAGATCAAGGTTGATTGGCAGATGATGCTTGTTGTAGGCATTGTTATCGGTTCGTTTATTGCGGCCGTTATTAGCAGGCAATTTAAATCTGAGACTGTTCCTGGTATCTGGGCTGAGCGTTTTGGTAACAAATGGCAGGTAAGAGCGATTGGAGCATTTATTGGCGGTTTCATTGCTATTCTGGGTGCCAGGCTTGCCGGCGGGTGTCCCAGTGGTCATGGTCTTAGCGGTATGATGCAATTGGCTGCAAGTGGTTTGCTGGCAATGATGGGTTTTATGGCAGGTGGCTTTGCCGCTGCAAATTTGATTTATAGGCGTGGAGGTAAATAATTATGGAACTTATATTAGGATTAATAACAGGTATCGTTTTCGGTTTTCTGCTTCAAAAAGGTGGTGTTCTGCGTTTTGAAAAGCAGGTTGGATTTCTTTTATTCAGGGACATGACCATAATAAAATTTATGTTCTCTGCAATCCTGGTTGGTACTATAGGCATTTACCTTTGTCACGATATGGGTATTATTGATTTGAAGTTAAAAGGACTTAGTATTGGTGCCCAGTTAATTGGCGGAGTAGTTTTTGGTATTGGCTGGGCTATACTTGGTTATTGTCCAGGTACTGCCGGCGGTGCTCTTGCCGAGGGTCGCTGGCATGCCGGTTGGGGAATTCTGGGAATGCTCACTGGTGCCGCTGTTTATGCAGAGTTGTATCCTATGTTAAAGGATACTGTTATTTCCTGGGGCAGCTATGGCAAAAAGTCAATTCCTGAAGTAATTGGGCTAAATCATTGGGTTGTAGTAGCTGTTTTTGTTGTAATATATCTTCTTGTTTTCTTTTTACTTGAGAAATATAAAGTCGGTAAAAACAATGAGTTAGAATAGCAATTCTCAATTATTTGATTTTGCCAAAGTTATCTCTTGACAAAGGCGATATATAATTATTATATTTATATATTCAGATATCGCGATAAATAAAAATTGGCAAATTGGTCCAGTTGATGTTTATGTGATAAGTGGGAACGGAATCCTTAAACAAGAATCTTGGAGTATTTTTATGAGTAAAGTGGAAATGAGAACAAATATTGACTTTGAAAAAGATAGCGAGCTGCTCAAGGCATTAGGACATCCCGTTAGGTTACGAATTGCGTGCGGGCTGATGTGCGGTGATGGATGTAATGTAAATAAGATGGTGGAAAATCTTGGTTTGCCGCAATCGACAGTATCTCAGCATCTGGCAGTACTCAGAAATCATGGAATCATTAATTACCGCAAGGAAGGCGTGAAGACATGTTATAGCGTATGTAATGAAAAGGTTCGCAAGATAGTAGAAATATTAGATAATATTTAATATGAGTTGGTATTGTATCGGTATGCAATATATATGTAATGATAAATATGGGATTAAAACAGGAGTTTGATATGAGCTTAAAAGTTGTAATTGTTGGCGGTGTGGCAGCTGGTCCAAAAGTAGGATCTCGAATTATCCGCCTGTGTCCTGATGCAGATGTCACTTTGATCGAAAAAGGAGAATTTCTTTCTTATGCCGGTTGTGGTTTGCCATATTATATATCCGGTGTAGTTAAGGAACAGGCAGAACTAATGAGTACACCTGTGGGTACAGTTCGTGATTCTGTCTTTTTCCAGAATGTTAAAAATGTTCATGTCTGCAATCATAGTGAAGTGACTGCTATAGATCGTACTGCAAAGAAAGTAACGATAAAGAGCATGGAAGATGGTTCCGAACGTGAACTGGAATATGATAAACTTGTTTTGGCTACGGGTGCCAATCCGTTTCGTTTACCAATAGATGGGATAGATCTGGATCATGTATATACACTTCATGGTGTTGAAGATGCTGAGGGTATCAAAGCCAGTTTTAAGAATCGTAATGCTCAGGAAGTTACAATTATTGGTGGAGGGCTTATTGGTATTGAAATGGCAGAGGCTTTTGCCGAGATGGGAGCAAGAGTTACTATAGTTGAAGCTATGGACCAGATTCTGGCGTTTCTTGATTGGGAAATAGCTCAGCTGGTTGTTAAACATCTCAATGCAAAGGGTGTGAAAGTACTGACAAGTACCAAGGTCCAGGCTTTAGCAGGTGAAGGCAGTGTCGAAAAGGTGATAACAGATAAAGGCGAGCTGCCTTGTGATATTGCTATTGCTGCTGTTGGAGTACGTCCTAATGTTAAGCTGGCTGTGGATGCCGGACTGGAGATTGGCAGCCTTGGAGGGATAAAGGTTAATGACCAGATGCAGACCAGTGATCCCGATATTTACGCTGCCGGCGATTGTGTTGAAAGTGTCAATATTATCACAGGCAAACAATGTTATGTTCCTCTTGGTTCTACTGCCAACAAGCAAGGACGTGTTGCTGCAGATAGTATTTGTAATGTTGGGCGTGACAGGTTTCCCGGAGTTCTTGGAACAGCGATATGTAAGGTTTTCGATTATGGAGTGGCTTCTACCGGTTTGTCTGAAAGGCAGGCCAAGGCATCAGGTTATGATGTTATGACTTTATTGAGCCCGGCACCGGATAAAGCCCATTTTTATCCAACAGCCATGCCGGTTATGCTAAAACTGGTATTTGAAAAAGGTAGTCGCAGACTGCTTGGTGTGCAGGCGGTTGGTCCGGGCGATGTTGATAAGCGTGTTGATGTTGCCGCAACTGCAATAACAGCTAAGATGACTGTTGATGATGTGGCAAATCTTGATTTGGCATATGCTCCGCCATTTTCTCCGGCCATGGATAATATCATTACTGCGGCAAATGTTGCCCGTAATAAGCTGGATGGACTGTATGAGTCTATCTCCCCGGTAGAAGTCAAGGCTAAGCAGGATGCAGGTGAAGATTTGTTCCTGCTTGATGTTCGTAGTCCTGCTGAATATGAAATGATGAGGCTGGATAATGCTACGCTTATTCCGCTGGGTAAACTTCGAAATAGCCTGGACCAGATTCCAAGGGATAAAGAGGTAATAGCGTTCTGTAAAATCTCCCTTCGTGGTTATGAAGCTGCGCTGATTTTGAAGGCCAACGGATATAAGAATGTTAAAGTGATGGATGGCGGTGTACTTATGTGGCCGTATCAGCTGTCTAAATAATTGTTTAACAATATTAAATGGGTTTGTTTTTTAGAGCGAACTCATTTTTTTACATTGTTATTATCGCAATATTGCGATAAATAGATTTACATGGAGTATCTATGTGGAATAAAATATCATTTTTACAAAAATACCTGGTTTATAATATCCCGGCAATGATGTTGTTAGGAATAATCTTTGGCTATTTTCAGGATCCAAAGTTTTTGAAAGTCACTATCATGCCGCTTACATTTCTCATGGTTTATCCCATGATGGTAAACCTGCAGATAAAAAAAGTCTTTTCAAAGGGTGATAGTAAGGTTCAAATTATAACTCAGTTGATTAACTTTGGCATCATTCCTTTTGTTGCCTTTGGCATAGGAAAAGTTTTTTTTGCCCAGGAACAATTTAAATTTGTAGCCCTCGGGCTGCTTCTTGCATCTTTATTGCCAACCAGCGGAATGACGATATCATGGACAGGTTTTGCCAGGGGTAATATAAATGCCGCAATAAAAATGACAGTCATAGGTCTTGTTGCAGGTTCTCTTGCTACTCCATTATATGCGAAGTGGCTTATGGGAGAAGTAGTAGAAATACCATTAGTCAGTGTATTCAAGCAGATAGCTTTAATTGTATTTTTACCGATGGTAGCCGGGTATGCTACCCAAAGATTCATAATATGGAAATATGGCCAGGCAAAATATCAGAAAGATATTAAGAAGAAATTTCCTATGCTGTCTACTATTGGTGTTCTCGGAATAGTCTTTGTAGCGATGGCTTTAAAGGCCAAAACGATAGTGTCAGAACCTGCAATGCTGCTTAAGTTGCTGGTACCGCTGTTGTTGCTTTATGGAATAAATTATTTATTGAGTACAATCGTTGGTAAGCTAATGTTTAACAGGGGTGACGGTATTGCACTGGTGTATGGAACGGTAATGCGTAATCTTTCCATTGCTCTGGCAATTGCGATGACAGTGTTTGGCAAAGAGGGATCAGAAATTGCTTTAATTATTGCCCTGGCATATATCATCCAGGTTCAGTCTGCAGCATGGTACGTAAAATTTACCGATAAAATCTTTGGCCCGGCTGAACCTGCGGAAGCTTTTGATATTAAAGAACAGGGTATTTTTGCTCTTCATAGCAATGCCACTTTATTGTCTGCTATCAAATTATTAGATGAAGAGCATATTCATGCCATCGTTGTATTGTCAAGCGAGGATCAGCCATTGGGGATTTTTACCGCCGAAAGTGTTATAAATCTATTGGCGGATAGTGTGGCTATGGATACAAAACTAAGTGAAGTTCCATTGCTTCCGGTGGTTAATGTCAGATATGATACTTCTGTTTCAGATATTATCCAGAATATGAAAAGAAATCATGAATATAAAGTGCTTGTTACGGATAAGGAAGGAAAGCCTACCCGTATTTTAACGGAAATGGATATTTTGCATGAACTTAAGAGTAAACTGTAAAGCATTTATTTGCCTTTTCTTTTGCAATATGAGTATAATCAATAAAAACAAGTAATGAGGAATATACATAAATGCTTATGGAAAATAAAGTTGGAATAGTTTTTGGGCTGGCAAATGATTACAGTTATGCCTGGTTTATAGCTAAAGCGTTATATGAAGCCGGGGCGAAAATTATTTTTGGATATTTGCCGGGTGAAAAAAATGAAAGACGTGTAACTTTGGCCCTTGAATCTATGGGTTATGATTCCCCTGATATTTATCCCTGTGAAGTTACCAACGATGGCTATCTGGATAGTTTCTTTGATTATGTAAATCAAAATTATGGTAAAATAGATTTTGTTGTTCATTCAGTAGCGTATGCGAATAAGGAATTTCTGAAATACGGTAGGTTTCATGAGACTCCTCGTGACGTTTGGACACAGGCATTGGAGATAAGTGCTTTCAGTCTGGTTGATATAGCAAACCGGTCCAAAGAGATTATGAACGAAGGCGGCAGTATAATCTCACTAAGCTATCTGGGTGGGGAAAAGGTTGTTCCAGGTTATAATGTGATGGGGGTTGCTAAAAGTGCTCTCGAAATGTCCACGCGATATCTGGCATACGAATTAGGGAAAAAGAATATACGAGTTAACTGTATCTCCGGCGGACCGCTTAAAACATTGTCTGCTATGGGTGTCGAAAGCTTTTCCAGAATTCTTGATTACCAGGCAAAATCTGCACCTCTCAAGCGAAATATTGAAGGAAATGAAGTCGGTAAAACAGCATTGTACCTCTTGTCAGATTTATCTTCAGGTGTTACTGGTGAGATTATTCATGTTGATTCCGGGTTTCATGTGTTGGCTAATATTCCTGCCAATAGTACTGATTAGCTGAAGAATATGCGTTCAATCTGTTAATAATTGCCATAATGAAATACCCCAAAAATATATGATATTATTATAAATATGAAAATGTTTGCTTTTGAGCTATTTCTTTCAACAAGTTAGTTAAGAGATATTTAGCTGATAAGTAAAGTCATAACGTTAGGTATATGAAAATAATTGCAACATTGTTGTAAATTGCTGTTGGGTATAGATTTATGTGATTGATTGTATAAGTGTTTCACTAAGCAGTCAAAAGTGGTGCCTGTATTGAAATTTTCGTATATGGTAGTATTTGAAATTATATAGTCAAATATAGCTCATTTTGAGTGGTTGGAAATTCATATTTGAAATACATTGAAGGTTGTTTGGCTTATTAACTCTTGTCATTCTGATGTTTATCTAGTATAATAATTAATGATTAATAGGATTGTTTTTTTGTTATTTTTGGCCGTTCGGCTTTATTGTT
The DNA here is from genome assembly GCA_963666285.2 of Sedimentisphaerales bacterium. Lineage (GTDB taxonomy): Bacteria > Planctomycetota > Phycisphaerae > Sedimentisphaerales > SM23-30 > JAFGDI01. Next base: position 4,758,493 of record OY762711.1, on the reverse strand, counting down.
GAAAATTTAATTATTAAATCAAAATTATTGTTTGAATTGTGCGCAGAAAGGTTTGTGTTATGAAGAGGAAAAGTTCTGGATTTACTCTGATTGAGTTATTGGTAGTTATTTCTATTATTGCCTTGTTGGTTTCTATCCTGATGCCGGCTCTGAATAAGGCAAAACAGCAGGCAACGGCGTCGGTATGTCTGGCAAATTCCCGATCTCTGACCCAGGCATATTTAATGTACTCTGATGATAATGACGGTCGAATTGTTGGGGGGTATGTTGCTCGTCAGACTCTTGATTCGCCCAGAAGTTATGATAATCAATGGGTATTTTCCCCTAGGGTAAATGATGATGATTGGTACGATAATATTGGTCTTCGAGATGGGGTTAGCCCTTCTCCAGTTTTAGATGACCGTTTAACAGGTATAAAGGCTGGAAGGCTTTTTAAATATATCAAAAATACAGATGTTTACCATTGCCCAGGTGATAAAAGGTTAACAAATCCCAAGGTTGCCAATGCAGGCTTGGATAACATGATTTATCGCAGTTACAGTATTCCGGACTGTCTGGCTGGCCATGAGAAGCATAAAGATGGAAATAGCTGGTATAGTTATCTGCAAAAGGTTATTACTACTTTTTCTCAGATAAAGACACCTAGCGAAAAGTATGTCTTTGTTGAAGTTAATTTCCCAGGTTCTCAAACTATGCCGTTTAATCACGGTGGCTTTTCTTTTGACCCTTGGAGCAATACTTACTGGTGGGACCCACCTGCCCCATTTCATAATAGAGGTGGTATTTTTGGTTTTCTGGATGGTCATTCTGAAATGTATAAATGGCGGGATAAAAGTACAATTACGCATACGGAATCTGGTCTTGGGTCTGGAAATGTTCAGTTTGATCCTGATGGCGACCATACAAACCTTGATGTAGACTACATGGTGCAGGGATGGCCGGAAAATAGAACTGGAAAATATAATTATTCATTCTAGGCGATATATAACTTGTTTGTTAAAAATAGTAAGGTGCTGTATTAAGTTGCAGCACCTTTTTTTTATGTAAGATACCTGATTATAACGACATAACAAGTGCTTGTTATAGGAAAGACTTTTGAAATTACTTGTTAAAGTTGATAATGATGGTCGCTATGTTAAACATTTTTCAGCAGCATGTTTAAGTGTAAGTGATTGTTTTGTATATATTTATGTGGTGCTGGCTTGTTACTCATTTCATCTAGGTAAAAATAAATTCCAAAAAAGGAATTATTATGCCACTTGCTTATGAAGATATTGATAATAGGCTTATCAACTTATATGTTTGTGAGTGATGAGTCTTTTGAGGGCTAAGTGCTTTATTATTAAGGTGTTGTAACTAAAATGGATGGACAAGGTAAACAATTTGATGATGCTTTCAGCAGAGGTGACACTTTTGTTCGCAGAATGATGGCATCAGAAAAACGCATTTATGCCTTTATTTTGACTTTAGTTCCAAATTTGTCGGATGCTGAGGATATTCTTCAGGATACGGCATCATTGATGTGGGTAAAATACAATGAAAACCCGAATATTGACAATTTTACTTCATGGGGCATAAGAATTGCTCATTACAAAGTTTTAGAATTTCGCAAAAAGAAATACCGCAGTAAGATTAGATTTACTGATGAGGTTCTTGACGAAGTGCTTGGCGGAGCTGTAAGTGTAAACGATAATCTGGAAGAACGCTTTGAAGCTTTGCAAAGTTGTCTCAAGAAATTAAATGATCGTGATAGAAAAATGATTTTAATGAAACATGAAAGTCATGAGCCTACGGATAAAATTGCTGAGAAGCTGCAGATGTCAGTAGCCAGTGTGTATAAAGCTGTGCCAAAGGTTAGAGATGTACTTGTTCGATGTGTTATGCGATCTTTGCATGAGATAGGCATTCAATAATGGATAGAAATGATAAATATGAACAATTAAGCCAGTGGATATCTGATATGCTGGATAATAAAATCAGCGATGAAGATTTCCAGAAGATGCAGAATAAACTGCATTCTGATCCTGCTTATATGCGATATTATATTGAGTATGTTTCTATCTGCGCTTTAATGGAGAAACGCAGCCTTGAAGGTTCTTTACGCAAGGCTGTTAAAAGTGATGCCGGGCAGCATAATTCACTAGAAGATACTTCTGAAATTATCCTCAAACTTGTAGCCGAAGAGGAAGAGGCTGAAAGTGTTATTCGTTATGATATTGATGGAACACAAAGGAAGCCGGACAAGCGTGAAACAAGTCTGAATTCTCTCAAGCTGCAAAATATTCTTTTTAAGATCGCTGCAATTATACTAATCTGCTTTGGAATATTACAGTTAGATGACATAATTGTTAATTATAAACCTGAAGACCCTCTTCCTAAATTGGCAAGAGTATCTAAACACCTTAATTCTGATCTAAGATATAAAGGTGTTCAGCAAGTAACTGATAACTGGCTGTGGCCGGGAGATTATCATTTACGAGAAGGTTATATGTCTTTAAAGTACCATAGTGGTGCTGAGGTTGTTTTGGAAGCCCCGGCAGTATTCAGGTTAGAGTCGTTTGACACTATATACTTGAGCTATGGCAAGCTATTTGCAAATGTCCCTCCTTTGGCAAAAGGGTTCACGATAAATACTGATAATGCTAAAGTTATGGATTTAGGGACTGAGTTTGGTGTAGATGTAAGCGTACAAGGTGATACAGATTTGTATGTTTACAAAGGCAAAACAGCTTTGGTTTGTAATACTATTGATACATTTGATTCTACTCAAATGGTGACTGCTGGAAATGCCCGTGGAGTTAAGTTTGGTGGAAATGAAGTTAATGATATTGAATTAGAAAATAGTTTGTTTGTTCGTTCGATTAATTCTGATGAAGGGACATTGTGGCGTGGTGATAATATTTGTCTGGCGGATATTGTTGGAGGAGGAAATGGTTTCGGGACCGGTGCTGTTGAGGTAGGAATCAACCCTTTAACTGGTGAAAGAGGACCTTACAGTATTTTCGATAGAGATTCTGATGGGCGATACGTCAAAATGACAAGAGACAGGTATATTGACGGTGTTTTTGTGCCTAGTGGAAACGGGCAGGTAATAAGTTCAAAAAAACATGTTTTTGATAATTGTCCGGCTACTAATAACGTTTTTTATGCTGACATAATCAGTGGTTCAGGTGTAAATAGTGTTTTTGGTTCAAAAGATGAATTAATGATTCTTGACGGCATTAAATATGGCAGTAAAAATAATCCGGGATTATCAATTCATGCTAATCTTGGCATTACTTTTGATCTGGATAAAATCCGGGCAGATCTGCAAAATTATGATATAAGTATTTCTCGGCTAACAGCTAAAATTGGTATTTCCGATATATGCCCGAATAATCCGCATGCTGTTTTTTGGGTACTGGTCGATGGTCGGTTATGTTATTATAAGGAACTTACAGAGCGAGGCCTTGCAAGTTCTATTGATATTGCTATTAATGACTCTGACAGATTTCTTACTATTGTAAGTACCGATGGTGGCGATGTTGATATTGCTGATAAACGTTCATCAAATTCTGACTGGTGTGTGTTAGCTAATCCAAAGCTTGAATTAGAATTAAGATAGCGAGATTGAAATAAATTATTGTTTGTTTTTGTGTTTTTAGTTTTAGGCTAACTAAATAATAAATGTGTATTTTGTTTATAATGAGGTGTTGTTATGAAGAAAAAAGGTTTTACATTAATTGAATTATTGGTAGTGATTTCTATTATAGCGTTGCTGGTAAGTATTCTTATGCCTGCTTTGAATAAAGCAAAAGAGCAGGCTAGAAGGACTTTATGTATGAGTAATGAAAAACAGATAGCGCTAGCCTTTATTATGTATTCGGATGCGAATGATGACTGGATGCCGTTAATGACAAGCGGTAATTGGACATGGGATATAAGTTACTGGACAACAGATATGGTATTAAAATATGGTGGAGAACCAGAAATCTTTTACTGTGCTTCCAATAGAATTAAAAGTCATGATAAAGATTATTTATGGAGATATTCAGAATTTTCTGCCGGAAGTCCATTAAAATTAACCTTTGACGAACCAACAGATATACAACAAAGAAAAGATAATTTTCGTGTTACTTCCTATTGTTGGATATTGCAGAAAGACGGTATACGTGGAGGAACTTCAGGAGTCAGACCTACACAGGTTACCGGTCATCCTAATTATTTGAAAGGCACTCCAAAGAGAGAATGGATTACTCGTAAAAATATTGTAAAACATCCTTCCGAAGTTGAAATGATTACAGATGTAACTCTAAGGGTTTCTGATTCCAATCAAAGTGATAACTACAGATATGACCAGATTATTGGTGGAACTTATGGAAAAGTTGGGGAATATGATGGTTCTAACCATCTTAAAAGGGGTAGGCCGGCTGGTAATGATACAACTTATGTAGATGGCCATTGTGAATGGGTTTCTTTTGAAGAGATGAAAAATCTAAATATCAATGATAACACTTTTAACCAGGGGTATACTGATCGGGTGCGTTTTGTACAAGATTCTCTTCAGTTCTTATGGTAATAAAAAAGTATTTAAGTATTTATTAGCCGTTGGTGGAGACATCAGCGGCTTTTTTTGATTTAAAACTAAGTTATATTAGCTATTTTAAAATAATTGTGTGTGAATTTATATAAAATGAGAAGATAACTACTTATATGGTCGATTATTAACATGAGTTTTTTTACAATTGCGAACTTGAAGATTTTTCTGTAAGTATATTATTTACAGGAATATATATGAATAGCGAAACAGAGACAATTAGCAGGACGCAGGCAATAAATCGAATTACGATTTTAAGCCTGGTGATAAATTTAGCTTTATCCGGCTTAAAATATATAGCTGGAATTATCGGACATAGCCATGCAGTTATTGCAGATGCCACCCATAGTCTGTCTGATTGTTTTACTGATATTGCAGTGCTGTGGGGTGCAAAATATTGGGACAGGCCGCCTGATGATGACCATCCCCACGGGCATCAGCGGCTGGAGATTCTTTTGACATTGCTGATAGCTGTCTCGTTGTTTCTGGTGGCTTTGGCGATGCTTTATGGTGCTCTTTCTCAATTGCGTCAGGCAACGGTAGGCCCACACATAGGTGTTATTGCAGGTTTATCTTCATTGATATCTATTATTGTCAAAGAGGCGATATACCAGTGGACAATGATGTATGCTAAAAAATACAAAAGTCAGGTACTGGTTGCAAACGCCTGGCATCATAGAAGTGATGGGATAAGTTCGATACCGGCAGCAGCAACAGCATTGGTAGCTGCTTTTTTGCCTGAATGGTACTTTTTGGATTCTGTTGGTACAATTGTAGTTTCGGTATTTATTGTAGCTGCAGCCTATAAAATTGGCCGTCCTTCGTTTAACCAGCTTATTGATGCCGGAGCTTCCAGAGAACTTAAAACTGAAATGAATAGAATTGTCAATGGAACGCCCGGTGTGATTAATGTACATAAGGTAAGAACCAGGTATATTGGCAGTTCTTCATTGTCGGTTGATATGCATGTTGTTGTAAATGCCGAACTTACAGTCAGGGAAGGGCATGATATTTCTGAGATGGTTCAAAAAAGAATAGAAGATGAACTTGAGCAGGTAGTAGATGTTGTTGTGCATATTGAGCCTGATTAGTATATTAAAGTATTTGCCGGGATTGTAATTACAGGACAGGTTTATTTAGTGGTATAAGAATGATTCGATTATTAATAAGTGTATTATTGTTGGCAATATGTGGTATTTCGCTTGGACAGGATGAAAATGCTGCTTCTGTTAGTGGAAGGACCTATAAGGCGGCTCTTCCTAATGTGCCAGGTTATATGTATAGAAACAAAGATGGTTCTCCTGGTGGATTTCTCTGTGAGATGGTCGTTTATTTAGCTCAAGATGAGGAAATCGATATTGAGTGGGTTGATGGTACGTGGGCAGAATGCTTTGAGATGACTAAAAGTGGAAAAGTTGATATTCTGCCGGGTACGCAGGTATCTGAAGAAAGAAAGCTGGTTTTGGATTATATGGAAGGCTCTCTCTATACAATGTGGAGTGAGTTATATGTCAGGAAGGGTGTTGATTTAATCCTGGGAGATCTTAACGGAAGCAAAATAGGTTTAGTCAAGAATGATAACAATTCGATTCAATTTTATAAATACATTGGTAATTATCATATAAAATATATTCCGGTTGAATATGATAACCACGAACAGGCTTATGCCGGGTTGCAAAAGGGTGATGTATATGCAGTTGTAGGCCCCAGACTCCTTGATAGATCTTTTTTGACTGAGAAAGGGCTAAAAAGTGGAGGTTTTTATTTTAATCCTGTTGCGTGCACATGTTCTTTTCCTAAAGGAAAAGATCCTGACCTGATAGCTGCATTTGATAAAAGATTGAAGATATACAGGAATGATCCTTCATCTGTCTACTATCAGTTATTAGATAAATATGGCTTGGGAGCTAGTTCTGTTCCAGAGAAAGTTGTACCCAAATGGCTTGTATATTTACTTGCTGCCCTTGCAGCTATTGTAATTATTTCAGTGACTTTTGTATTTACCTTAAAACAGCAGGTAAACAAAATAACTATTAAAATAAAATCTAAGGAGCAGGAGCTGCTTGAAGCGCATAAGGAGTTGAAGGAATATTCCCAGACTCTTGAAAAAAAGGTTGCTGAAAGAACTGAAGAGCTGGATAGAAAGAATAAAGAACTTCATATTGCTCTGACCGATGTCAAAACATCTCAGGGGCGTTTGATTATGTCAGAAAAAATGGCGGTTTTGGGGCATCTTGCTGCTGGTATAGCGCACGAAATTAATTCTCCTCTTGGTGCTATTGGGTCTGCTTCAGGTGTTATTGGAGACAATGCGGTTTCTTTAGTTAAAGATGTGGAAAAACTTTCTGAATGGTTCAGCGGCCCATATGGATATGAAATAAAACATATGCTTATGCATGTGCTCGAAAATCAGGATTATTCTAAAACTCTCAGTACCAGGGAAGATCGGGTAATAAGAACTACTCTTTCGGAAATGCTTGCTGAAAACGGAATATCTGATTCGGATGAGTTTGCCAGGCTGCTGGTTGATCTAAAACTGCATACCGAATGGCAGAAACATATTGATTTTATTAAATCAAATGATAGTCTGGAAATTTTTGAAGAGTTTGGCAAGCTTGCTGAAATTGTTCGAGGCTGCAGTATGATTGATGTTGCTGTCGGAAAAGCATCTCGAATAGTTAAAGCACTCAAAAGCTATATGTATTCCGGGTCGAATCAGGGCGAAGATTATAATGTAGCTCCGGTCAATCTTCGTAGTTGTATAGAAAATGTCCTTTTACTTTTCCACAATCAGATTAAACGAGGTATTAAACTGGATACTTCCTATGATAAGCTTCCTGATGTTATGGGAGATGTTGAGCAATTAAATCAAATCTGGACAAATCTGATACAAAATGCACTTCATGCTATTGGGGAGACTGGTGTTTTATCTATTCGTATTTCTCAGGAGGGGGGATATGCATTTGTTGAGATAGCTGATAATGGGTATGGTATTCCTGAAAATATAATCGACAAGGTCTTTGATCCTCTGTTTACTACCAAAAAGGCTGGTGAAGGGACAGGGCTTGGGCTTGATATTGTTAAAAGGATAGTAGAGGCACATCAAGGACATATTAAAATTGATAGCAAAGAAGGTGAAGGCACGCAGGTCAGAGTTTATTTGCCGCTTGAAAATTCCGATCATATCATTGATGTTCATATGCGTGGCTAGTCGGTTGAAACCGTATCTTTTGCCGCCTAAATTGACTGGCCGCTTTCATATCTATAGCCCATTCCATGAACTGTTTTAATTATTTCTGGACTTTGCGGGTCTATCTCAATTTTTTTTCTGAGCTGAGATATGTGCTGATCTAAAGTACGGGAGTTCGGCATATGTTCTATATCCCATCCGGCATGAAACAGGGTGTCTCTTGATACCGCTTGGTTCATATATTTGTACAAGCATTGCAATATTTTTATGTCTCTTATCGAAAGATCGATGGTATTATTATCCCGCTTACATCTCAATTCTGCCGGAACTATTTCAAGGTCGTTCATTAGAAACGGCAGCTGCTCTTTGTTGTGTTCTTTGCCGGCAAGATATCGCCTGGTAACTGCACGTATTCTGGCGATTACTTCTTTGATTCCAAACGGCTTGACTATATAATCATCGGCGCCAAGTTCCAGGCCAAGAACCTTATCAATTTCTTCGGACTTGGCACTTATAAATATGATCGGGATATTTTGATCGTAGCTGCGTATCTCTTTGCAGACGTCATAACCGCCTAAACCGGGCATCATGATATCCAGGCAGACAAAATCAGGATTACTGGCTTTATATTTCTCTATTGCATCTGTGCCATTGGAAGCCAGCACTGTCTGGTAGCCTTCTCCCTGGAAAATTTCCTTGAGACCGTTGAGTATATTGTGATCATCTTCTGCAATTAAAATTTTCATTATCTTCCTCTGTTTGTTTGGGGGTACTCAATTATATTATTAGCCTGAATTTTGCACCGTTTGTACTGTCAACTATTGTTAGATCTCCATCATGAAGTCTTGTCAGGTCGCGTGCAATACTAAGGCCTATACCTGTTCCGGCGGTTCCGTCACTGGCTTTATCGCTTATACGATAAAACGGCTGAAATATCTTTTCCCAGTGGCATGGAGCTATTCCAGGTCCGTTATCAGCTACAGTGACTTCTAATTTTCCATGTGAAATTTTACTTGTGATTTCAATCTTTTTGCCTGTTGCTGCATATTTTTCTACATTATTGATCAAGTTCCCGATAATTTGTTCAAATTTATCCTGGTCAAGTTCATACTCGACATTTGCGTTTAATTTAAGTGTTGGAGTAATGTCAAGTTGTTTTAGAGATGGTTTATGGTTGGCTATTACTTTTCTTATTATCTCATCTGGATTATGCGTTCCGGCTTTCAGGACAAGTTTATTTCGCTGCTTTCTTGAGAATGTAAGAATGTTTGCAATCAACCTGGTGAGCCTTCTGCTCTCTTCAGATATTATGCCGGCAAAGCCGCTTAGTCTCTGATCTTCTTCGGAAATGCTTTCTTCGAGTAGTTCTGCATACATCCTTATATTTGTGAGTGGGGTTTTGAGCTCATGTGAGACCTGGCTGGCAAAATTTACTCTCTGTGAAGCTTCCTTGACAGTTTTTCTCATCTCGCGGAATAGGATAGCTGCCACTGCAATAAAAAATACAGATAATGATATAATTATTGCTGCTGTATTATAAAACCAAAGTCTTCCGCTGCTTTGAAAATATTCGTCAGGGCAAAAACAGGCTATCTTCCAGTTGCTCAATGGGCTCGGAAGGTTTCTGCTGTAGAATGGAGATGTATTAGTATCAACTTTTTTCTTTCCCCATTGATATATTGCCTGTTCCATCCCATTTATGAGAGTGTACTTAAATGGAGGTTTTTTCGCATTTGAAGCTTCTGAAGAGATTTTGTTTTCCGGTAAGACTGATATAATATCAGATAAAACTTTTGCCCGGTTTAGTATGATACCTATTATTTCATTGTTATGTGTTTTTTGCCAGAAAATAAGTCTCAGGCCGGGACCGTCAAACCAGGGATGCCATCCCCAATCAGGTAATTTTGAGATTGTATCTTCGATTTCTGCTTGTGATACTGATTGATCAATATTTTCAGAGCCGGTGGTAGTTACCGAGCTTGGCAATTTAAAGTAATTATCAGAGTTTTCAAAAATGAACTGTTTGTCAAGTATTACCTTGCTGTATTTGAAATAGAATGTTATTACTTCATTACCTGTTGGCCATTCTAGTTTACCGTCTGAAGAAAACGCAAAGACTTCTTCAACCAGGGGATTTTGTTTGAGGATATTTTCTAATTTTTCCTGGTCGAGATTTTCCAGCTGGGTATCTTTCAGGAGTTGGTCCCGCATGCTTTCTATTTTTCGTTCAATTTGTTGAGTTATCCCATCAATATTATTAGCAATTATTCCTCGTGTTCTTTCCTTTGAGGTTATATTTTCATTTTCAGCTAATACTTTTCCTAATACCGCGATTCCTATCAGCGGTGTGATCAGCATTGTGAAAAACAGTATAAATAATTTTGGTTTCATAGTATTATTTTATCAGAAATGCCTCAAAGCGGCAAGTGACTTGATGGTAGTAACTTGAATGTTTGTCTAATGTATTAGTATTAATAATCCGAATAAATAATTGAAAGCAGCAGCTTCCTGCCTCCGTTATAGTATAAATTGTTATTCTGGAAAATCTCAGGCATTTTTGACAGGTTATTAATTAAATCGATTGTCTTATCCTGATGTTCATAATGGGAATCTTCAAATAGCAGATTCGCCTCACGAGATAAAACGACAGCTTGTGCGATGTTTCCTTTTTCTCTCAGTTCTAATGCATTAGTGTATTTGCTAAATGCAAGATGTTTTGATACTGTAGCCATTACCTTATTATTAATATTATTATTTATTATTGAGTCGTTTGTTGTATATATGGCTTTAATAGTTTTGGTATTCTTTTCGAATTTGTTCGTCAAAATATTATTGCTTAACGTCTCTATTGTAGCTAGTTCTATTACTTTAGTGCTTTGACCGGCGGCAACATCCAATTCCATTAGAATAGAGTATGGCTGATTGGCATAAAGTTCTTTAATCGTAAAATTAGTGGTATTGCCTTTCATTTCTCCAGCGTGTTTTAGCGACCTTGCGGAGCGAACACTTTCAGAGAAAGCTACAGAAATGTTAATATTTTTTGCTGTTACGGTCAGGGCGTTTGAAATATCTTTTGATAATATCTCTGGTAGTTGACTGTTGTTTTCTATGTAGTAAAAATGGCCATTGCTATTAATCGATAATTTAGCCAGTCCTAAATCATTAAATCTGTTCCCGATACCTATCGTAGAAACAGTAATGTTATCTTTGAGTAGCGATATCCCCAGGTCGCCCAGTATTTCAGGTGTATCCGGTCCGATTGTTATTGCATTTTTACTGATAATGATTATCCTGCTTACTACGTCAGGTTTATTAAATTTCTGAACCTCATATGCAGCTTTACTGACTGCGGCAAATAGAATTGAACCATTGTCTGGAGTAATACTTCTAATAATATTCTTTACCGTTTGATAGTCAGTGATTCTTGCTGCGGGAAAAATTGTGTTGACTGAATTGCCATAAGTCAATATTGAAAGAGTATCATTCTTTTCAAGTTGATTTACAATATTAAGAACACTGTCAATGACCGAATCAGGGCTTTCTTTTGTATTCAGTGTTGAACGATCAACTACTATTGCCAGGTTTAGCGGCTGTCTGCTTGATGGCGGGACTAGTTCGGGGGCTGTGAGTTCAATCTGGATATATGCCTTTTGTCTTTGGGCCGATTTCAGATAATAATTACCGGCTGCAATATTAACCTTTACAGAATTTCTATCCGGCTCTTTTTCATCTGAACCACCCCAAAGCGAAAGTGGTGTAAGAGCTATCAGCAAAACTGATAGTAAATACCTGTAAAACATAATGACTCCTTGTTTAATTCATCTAAAACCTGTTTTATATTATATCTCAAATTTTAGAATTGTGGGATAATATCCTTTGTGAAATGTAAAAAAGATGTAAAATATTGAATTTGCTGGTCTTACTATTGCTAATATTCAAATGTCCTCGAAAAATTGCTTTCTCGTCGCATGTGAAATGCCTGTTTGCAGCACGAAATGAATCTTTGTGGCGACCTTAAATAAAAAAAGCCTGCTTGGCATTTCAAGCAGGCTTTTTTGTTTGCTATTGAAAAATGTTTTTCAGCAAACATTTCATACAGTCATTATTTTACTTGTTCGTTGACATAGTTTTTCGCACGTAAACTGTTAAACATGTCCCATTCACTTACAGCGTCAACAGTTTTCTGCGCACCGCTGAGTACCTTTTGTTCGGCACCAGCCCAATCTGCATTCTTTTGTAACTTTGGCAGATTGAAAGCACCTTCTTTCGTTGCATCTGCGATAAAACCCTTTACCTCACCCGGGCTGATAAACCAGATTGTAGTTAGTACGCCCAGCACAAAAGCAAAAACAAAATTAAAGACAAACTTTCTCACCTGTGTTAACCTCCTGACTCGGCCATTGAAAAATGTAACCCTAGATATCGACCGATAAAGTTTTCACACCTCGTGTGACAACCGGCATGCAGCAGCCTGCATGAAAACCGAAATGAACAACGTTGTTCTGCTGTCACGTAACTTTTTGTTTTCTCCAAGGAAAGTAGTGACTTTGTAGAAATTTAATAAAACTACTTAACCAATTGTCGCATTTAAAACAGGGTAAGTCAAGTTGGGAAGTTTATAATAATTAATGTGAGTATATAAGTTTTTCTATTAAAGTTTATCAAAATTGTGTTCGCTCAATTCTATTGTCTGATAACTGAAAATAATTGGTTGGGTTAATCTAATGCACTGAAAATTAGAGGCTTACATGCTGTATTTGGTTATCGGTATTTACGCTCGTTATCGCAGATTAGCCCGATAAATATATTAAAGTCCAATAAGAAAATATTTATGTATAAAGTGAAGAAAAAAATAAATACATGTCGATTGGCTGTGTGTCGCAATTGAATATTTCGACATTTTGGAAATTAGAGTTTGGGTAAGGCCAGGTATGGCGTTGCGGCTGCAGAACCGCTTAAGTCATACATAAATTTAATTTGGTTCATTTGAGGATTGCTCAAGTTGTGCAATTTGTGAGAAGTTGTTAGCATAATATTCTTCAAGTGAAAATTTGAACACCCCGGGTAATGAGGTTTCTTTTGTGTAACGGATGCAGAACCGGTTATACATATGTCATTTTGACAACGAAACATCATAACCCTCCATTGTGGATGGAGGTAATTTGTTATGAGCAGAATTAACACTAACGTCACGGCACTGATCAGTACCAGAATTCTCAACAACAATAATGATCAGTTGAATGTCTCCCTTGAACGCCTGAGTACAGGTATTAAAATCAATCGTGGGGCTGATGATCCGGCTGGTTTGATTGCATCTGAAAATTTAAGAAAGCAGATAGCCGGTACTGAGTCTGCCTTAAAGAATGCGGAACGTGCTATCAATATTATTGGAACTGCTGAAGGTGCGTTGGATGAAGTGAGCGGTATGTTAATTGAACTGCAGCAGCTCGTTCTGGAATCTGCCAATACCGGTGGTATGAGCGAAGAAGAAATTACTGCTAATCAGCTTCAAGCTGATTCAATTCTGAACACAATTGACCGAATTTCAAATTCCACTGAGTTTGAGGGGTTAAAGCTTCTTAACGGAAACTTCGATTATACTGTCAGCGGTTCTTCTACGGTTACTTTTGCAAGTCAAATTGTTGATCTGAAAGTAAACGGGGCAAAATTGATTGATGGTGCCGCTATGACTGTTGATATAAATGTTATTACTTCCTCACAGAGTGGTAAAGCTTATTTATCTGGTGCAGTTGCCGGTGGATCTATTAGCATAAAGATTGGCTCTAATCGCGGCAGTACGGAACTGACCTTTGCCAGTGGTACTTTAGTTAGCGGCATTACAGCAAGTATAAATTCTGTTATGGAAGTAACCGGCGTATCTGCAACTGTCAGTGGTCAGGTTGCAAAGTTAAACTCTGTTGATTTTGGTGCTGACGCCTACGTCAGCGTCGAACAATTAAGCTCTGGATCAAACAATACTAAAATTTTGGGCTCTGATGCTACTACTGGTGCAATAACCGGTGGCGAGCTGCCTAGTGTAAAAGACTATGGTATTGATGCTGTTGCTACAATAAATGGTACCCAGGCAGTGGCTTCAGGCAAAGAACTGTCCATAAAAACTGCCATGCTTGATTTGTCGCTTGTTCTCACCGACAAGCATGCTCAGGCTACTAGCTCCAGTAGCTTTAGTGTAACTGCCGGGGGGGCTGATTTTGCTATTGGTTCCAAGGTCGATGCTGTTGGGCTGGAAGCTGTTGGTATCAGGAGTATCAGTACAGCTTCGCTTGGTAATTTTGATGATGGCAAGCTTAATACCCTGAAAACCGGCGGAGCAAACTCTTTGTCTTCGACCAATCTTTATACGGCTCAAAGAATTATAGATGCTTCGATAGATGATATTTCTGGACTTCGCGGCAGGCTCGGTTCTTTCCAGAAAAATACGTTAGATAAAACGATTAACTCATTAACTGTTACCAGGGAAAACCTGACGGCTGCGGAATCTGCTATTAGAGATACCGACTTTGCCACTGAAACATCAGCTTTGACTAGAGCTCAGATTCTGGTGTCTTCTGCAACCAATGTACTTGCCCAGGCTAATGTTGCCCCGCAAAGTGTATTGCAGCTTCTCGGATAGAACCTTAATTACTAATCCTAAAAGCCGCCTGTTGATATGTCAGGTGGCTTTTTTTGTTTTAATTAACGGTACTTCTAGAAATTGCTTTCGTTGCCAAAGATCCATCTTTCGCTGAAAAAGATTTTTTTGAGGTGCCCTTAATGCTTATTGTGGATATTGCCCGTTTGGGGGTGAGAGTACCACATGAAAGCTGCTTCGACAAATTGGTTTAAATAGCCTTTTTCGTTAAATAAGATGATTGCTTCTTGAGTATTTTTGGTGCAGGAACCCCAGATCGCTACTCGTAAATCATTACAGGAGATATCCATTTGAATTGTTAAAGTGTTATCTATTGAAAGAATATTGTCCAATCTCCTGCTGAAAAACGCTGTAACGGCATTGATATTAGGAGCGCCAATAGATATTGTTGGCAATTCTTTCAGCGGTTCACTGTTCAGATACCATAAATCACTGATAACCGTTACTTTTGAGCTGCTGCCTATTGCTTTCAGCCGGTCCTGAATTGCATTAGCCAAAAGATACGCAATTGGGCGGTCCGTTTGCTCTGCATGGAGGTTTGAGCCGGTAACAATCAAAATTCCATTTTCAAATGTTTCTTTCTCGGGTGACATATATTCTTTCTTTTCCCTGTGTTATGTAATTTTGAAATTTTGATAGTATAGCCTTTGCACTAGTAGGAATTCCAGAAAAATACTTTTGGAATTTATTGGAAGCATTTCAATTTATATTAGATTATAGGCTTTATTAGCCTTTGTTGTCATCTTTGTTGGAATTTTGTAATGTATTTGTGTTAATTTAAGGCCGATATACCTTTATGAATTATTATATATAAGTTTTTCTACCATGAACTTATATGTTTGTTTAATGTAATGGCTTGCAGTTAAATCACTTATGTCGTTTTAGTGGTATATTTATTCATTGGTATTGAACAAGCAAGTTAAAACAAGTAAGATATTAGGTCTGTTACGGTAAGATAGGCATAAGACGCTGTTTTTTTTATTGAACAGTTATATTTATTTTGCCGTATAATTACTATTAATATACTTAGAAGTCCCCAGTTTTACTGGATAATTTTACAGGAGAGTTTCTATATGGTATTGTTTATCAGAAAAAATCTGTTTGTTTTGGTTTTGGCTCTGGGTTTTGTTGCTGGATGCGGCTCACCGGAAACGGACAAGAGTTCAACTGCTGACACATCTGCAGATAAAGCTAAAACGCAGGAAGTTGAAAAGATCGAGGTTAAGGAGCAGGCAAAGCAGGATTCTGATAAGCAGACTAATGACAAGTCGGCACTGGGCGGCGGGATTTTGACTGTTGATACAAAATTGTATGATTTTGGCAGGATTGAACCCGGCGGATTGAAGAAAGGCAAATTTGTTCTTAAAAATGAGGGTGACGAAAACCTTGAGATTGCCAGGGTCACTGCTCCTTGTCGGTGTACTACTCCGGGAAATTTGAATGGGAAAGTATTAGCTCCCGGCGAAACTGCTGATCTGGAATTTACCTTCAACGTTGGGACCTCTCACGGTAAGGTTCAGAAAAAGATTAATATTGCGTTAAAAAGTCCTGCTAAACCTTCAACTATGACTCTTACCTTCCAGGCGGATATCATTCAGGTGCTGGAAGTTACTCCTGCCGCTTTGAATTTTGGGCTAAATCCTGACTATGATAATAATCAGACTATCATAGTGAATAGCACTGATGGGTCGGAGTTCAAAATTACTGGCATCTTAAGCAATAAAGATGCTGTTACTCTTAAACATCTTGATAATGACAAGCTTGATACCAGTGTTAAAGCCAAGATGCACAAGCTGGTAGTTGACGTTGATCTGGAAAAACTGGGTGAAGCACCATCTGGGTTGCTTACAATAAAGACGGATCACCCAAAGGTAAACAGGCTTGTTGTTAGGTATAATACCAAGTTGCCTTTTGCCGCTTATCCGAAAACAAAGAGGCTCGTCCCGGCTACAGAATCCGGTAGGCATGCCAGGATTAAAGTTGTCTCAAACTTTAAAGAAGATTTTGAGTTAGGTGAGATTACTAGCAAACAGGGGTATTTGAAAGTCTTGGATACAAAGCCTAGTATTGATGGATATGAAGTCCACGCTGTTTTGGATATGGACAAAGTTAACCAGATAGAAGATACCAAACGTTATGTGAGCGATTATTTGCTTATTCCTATAGCCGGACACGATGAAGTTCTTGAAGTTCACTGTTATGGCATGATTCGTTAATGTACCAGCTATATTAATTTTGCCTTCTTTGGGATGGGCTTTATGACTAATATCATCAAAAAATCATGGCCGGCATTATATGTCGGCCTTGTTTTAATTAGTGCGTTAATTCTGTCAGGTGCCGGGGTTACTAAAGATTCCGATGGACCTGAGCAGACCGATGCTAAACCTTTCGATGGCTATTCGATATTGCTTAGTGGTAACTGGAAAGGCCAGATAGAACCATGTGGTTGTACCGAAAAGCAGCTCGGTGGTCTTGACAGACGCACCGAAACTATCGGTATTGTTGCCCCGGATGAGCAAAGTCGACTTATACTGGAGACCGGCCCTCTGATCGAAAAGTTAGACCGCCAGAATCAGCTTAAGTTTGATACCTTTCTCCAGGCAATGAAAACTGTGGGCTATGATGCTGTCTGTATGACCGCAGCCGAACTTAATTTGCTTCATAGTCATACGGTTGACCTTGATGCCTCTTTGCGACCTCCGGTAATCTGTAGCAATATGCCCGAAGATGAACTAGCCGGCTTTGGGGGAGTTCAATATTTTGTCAAAGAACTAAAATATAAAGGTAAGACCCGTAAAGCTTATGTTTTTGGTATTGCCGAAGGCTATGACACTGATGCTGGCAAAGAGATGAAGCTTATTGAGCCGGTTGTTGCTGTTAAAGATCTCATAAAAAAACTAAAGCTAAAAGACCAGAAAAATGCAATTGTCATCTTGTTGAGCCAGACTGAAAACGATAAACTGGTCGAAGCGGTACAGGCTGTCAAAGAGATTGACTTGTTTGTCTGCCGTGGATTTGGTGATGAGCCGCAGAAGAGATTTACAACAAAGACAATGTTTGCTTGTGATACCGGTTCGCTAAGCAAATATCTTACCAGGTTTTCAATGGCGGCTGATAAGCCGGTTTCTCCTGGTAACCTCAAACTTGATGGTATCCCGATTCACTCTTCCTTCAATTTAGATAAGAACGTTGTTAAGTTGATGGATGAATATCAGTTGCGGCTGATGGTGGAAAATCTTATTTCCGAAAATAATGAACGGATGCCTTTAGAGGACAACAATATGTTTGCCGGTAGTGCCAGTTGCGGAGCTCCGGATTGCCATCCTAAAGTATATGAAAAATGGTCAACCCTGCGACATTCCCAGGCTGTACCAACCCTGGAAAAAGTTAATCGAAACTTCGATCCTGAATGTATGGAATGTCATACTGTTGGGTTGAGGTATGAAAGCGGGTATAAATCACAGGAAGAGACACCGGAGCTGGCTGCGGTTGGTTGCGAAATGTGTCATGGCCCCGGAATGATTCATAATGAATATCCGAATGAATCTTATTCCAAGCAGCCGTATACTCCTTGCGAACAATGCCATAATGACTATCACAGCCCGGAATTTCAGGATAAGCGGGAAGAATACTTCGAAAAGATCAAGCATTGGGACTATGAAGGGCGGAAGTATTGGGACTAAATGACTAATTATGTGAAATATTGAAAGGCATCTAAGGCATTTCCTGCTCAGATGCCTTTTTCTTTTGATTATTCCTGTTTACTTTCGCAGTTTTTAAGTTGCAAAAATCGCCTAAAAGGGCCTTCCTGCAACGCTTTAAATTTAAACAAAAAGTGAGACGAAAGTCGAACACCTTAATTTATCACTTTTCATTATTCATTTTTCACTTAATTGGCCCTGTTCTGGCCTTTGCGTGTAATGTTGAACAGTCAAAAGTGCGCCATGTATATGATGCGAAGCATAAACCGTTCTTCCTTTTCCTTGAAATATCTTGTGTTTCTGTTAGTATATCCACTTTATTGATATATGACAGCCAGAGGTCTCGAACCGGAATATGCCTAAAATACACAACATTGATGGAATGCAATTTAACGAGCTGGTCAGCCCGGATGAAATTCAAAATGCAGTCAAATTTCTTGCTGAACAGATAAAATCCTTCTATGCCGAAAGTAATAATGTTACTGTTATTACTGTTCTTGAAGGTGCTCGACCGTTTTCCAGGGATTTACTGGCTGAATTGAATGATCCAAAGTTTGAGTCGGTAGAGATCAAAGCCGCCAGTTATTATGGTTCTACTAGCTCTAGTGGTGTGGTAAAGTTCGACGGTTTACTCAATCTTGACCTGCTCGGCAAAGATGTTCTGATTCTTGATGATGTTTATGATACCGGTACGACACTGGCAACCCTGATTTTCAAGATTACCAGCTTTTGTCCCAAACGTGTTAAGGTTGCTGTTATGTTTGATAAACAGCGTGGGCATGAGAAGCAGGTAAAAATTGACTATATTGGCATGAAGATCCACGATGCGTTTATTGTTGGATATGGTCTGGATTATGATCAGAAGTATCGAGAGCTGCCTTTTGTTGCCGAGTTAAGCAAATAAGAGGTTTTCTGGCTCACATATTAATATTTCTATATTTTTGAGATTGTTGCTATATTTCCAATTCTAGGTTACAATGGCCTGTTATGGCAAAACGTAAAATAAAAGACCTGGAAGTATCTCGACCTAGAGATATAGCTGTAAATGCGTTAAATGCATTTCTTTTTGGTAAAACCCTCCTTCAGGATTATCTGGATCGGCAGTTTGGCTCATCTGATCTGACGCCGCAAGACCGCAGGTTTATTACTGAACTTGTTAATGGTACCTGCCGGCATTTGATCACTCTTGACCATATTATAATGAAATTTTCTAACCGGCCCATTAAACAGATTGATCCGCTTGTTCTGCAAATTCTCCGTGTTGGCCTTTATCAGCTGGTATACATGAGAACTCCGGATTTTGCCAGCTTAAATGAATCTGTCGGCCAGGCACGAGAGACAAAATACACCGGGGCTGCTGGTTTTGTTAATGGTGTCCTGAGAAATATTCAACGAGGAATAGAGATAACCTGTAATATTTCAGCTGGGGAGTATAAACCCAGGTTCGATGTCCTTATCGATGGAAAAACTGTCTGCCGTTTCAATAAAATGCTTTTTCCTGACAAAAAATCTTCTCCGGATAAGTTCCTTTCTATTGCTTTCTCCTTCCCTAAATGGTTGGTAGAACGATGGATAAAGACTTTTGGCTTCGAAAAAGCCTATGATTTATGTATCGCTTCCAACAGTAAGCCTGGTATTTGGCTCCGGCCCAATACGGTTCGCTCCAGTGTAGATAAAATCAAGCAGGAGCTTATCGAACAGGGACTGAATTTTAGTATTGCTGATATAAAAATAGAAAATGGTAGTACCACCCAGGCTGTCGAGCTGCTCAGCAGAACAAATCCGGCAAAGATCAATGGGTTTGAGCAGGGAGATTTTTACATTCAGGATTGGATGGCACAACATCCGGTTTTAGCCCTGGATCCTAAACCCGGACAGAAAATTCTTGATTTATGCGCAGCTCCTGGAGGTAAAAGCACCCATATTGCCGCTTTAATGAACAATGAAGGCTATATTTTGGCAGTTGATACTGTAAGAAAAAAGATCGAAAAAATCGAAGAAAACTATCAGAGATTAGGTTTTGATATTATCGAGTGCTGTCGGGTAGATGCTTTAGAGCAGAAACTTTCAGAACTGGATTCACTTTTTGATGCCGCTATCGTTGATGTTCCTTGTAGTAATACCGGAGTTCTTGCTCGACGGGTTGAGGCCAGGCATTTGCTTAATCCTTCTGACATAAATGGTAATACCAGTTTACAGGGCGAGTTGCTCGAAAAAGCATGTTCACTTGTAAAGCCAGGTGGTAAAATAGTTTATAGTACGTGCAGTGTCGATCCTATTGAAAATCAGACTCTTGTACATACGTTCCTAAAAGACCATTCTGAGTATGAGCTTATATCTGAATGCACCATAATGCCGGAAGTGAAGTATCTCAAACCTCCTAAAAAACTGGATAGTGAAAATAATTCTAAATCAGAATCGCCCTCAAAAGCCTCTCGGGATATTATCAGTTATATCCATAGTTGCCACGATGGCGGCTATTATGCGTTAATATCTAAAAAATAAATACTTATGCGTTTTATGGTTAAATGGCTGTATTTGGTAAATACCACGCATTTTTATAGAAACTTCAGTGATTGTACCGATTGGTATTATGTTAGAAAAAAAGCTTTTTGACAGGTTTTTTATTGCATTATACTGGTTTTGCGTATATAAATTAGTTTTGCTTTTATATTACGATTGAAGTAAAAGCCCCAATATTTGCCGGGGCAGGAATGAAAAGATTATGTTTGATAATGCAAAAAACAACCATCGCTATCATTTAGGAGAGCGATTTATGTAAAACCCACCTGTACAATCAGGTATTGTCCATACAAAGTCGAAAAGGATTTCGAATATTAGTGTTGTTTTATGTGTGGAAATCAAAGTGGGTCTTATAAAGTTTGCCCGCTTTTTTTGTTATAAAGAAGGAAGTAGATACAGTGGCTAAATAATAGCTTATACTGAATCGAATTAACAGGCTCTTAGGTAGCGGTAAACAAGAAATCAGGACAAGAGATTATGAACCAGGAGTTATTAAAACAAATTGAGATGATATCACGTGAGAAAAATATCGATCGTGAGAGCATCTTCAGTGATATAGAAGCGGCTATGGTATCTGGCGTGCGAAAGCACTTTGGTACAGACGAAGAATTCGTCGTACAGATAGACCGCTATACAGGTGAGATTCTTGCTTTTCGTGATGGCGAGCCGCTGAATATTAAGAAACTCGGTCGTATTCCTGCTCAGACCGTTAAGCAGGTTATGATCCAGCGACTCAGGGAAGATGAGCGAGGTAGTATCTTTTCCGAGTACCAGGAAAAAGTAGGTGACATTGTTAGTGGAGCTGTTACCCGTTCCGAAGGCAATGTCGCTATTGTTAATCTTGGAAGAGCTGAGGCTTTGCTGCCTAAGAGTGAGCAGATTCCTGGCGAAACCCACCGTGTTGGTGAACGGGTTAGAGCTATTATTTACGAAGTGAAAGAAGCTCCGGGGCAAATCAAGATTATTCTCAGCCGAACTCATCCGGACTTTATTCTCAGACTTTTCGAACAGGAAGTGCCTGAAGTCGTTGAGCATACTGTATTGCTCAAAGCTTTGGCTCGCGAAGCCGGTTATCGTACTAAAGTTGCCGTCGTTTCTGCTGATAGCAAAATTGATGCTGTTGGCGCCTGTGTTGGTGTTCGCGGCAGTCGTATAAAAAATATTGTTGAAGAGCTCAACGGTGAAAAAATCGATATCGTTCGCTGGAATGAATCTTCCTCTATTTTTATTGGTAACGCTCTTAAGCCTGCTGACAGCCAGGAGATAGCTCTTTGCTTTGAGCTTAACCGTGCTACTGTTGTTGTTTCCGATGACCAGCTTTCTTTGGCTATCGGTAAACGAGGTCAGAATGTCAGGCTGGCTGCCAGGCTTACAGACTGGGACATAGATATTCTGACTCCTACTGAATATCGTAATAATATGGAAAATCTCGTTCGCACCTTACGTACTGTTGAAGGTGTTGACGATACATTGATTGATAAAATTCTGGCTCTGGGTATTGTTTCCGTTCTTGACCTTGAAGAAATTGGTCCGGCACCTTTGATACAGACTTTGGGGATTGCTGAAGCTTTGGCTCTGGAAGTTATACGTATTGCTGCCGAAGAAGCTTCAAAAACCGATGGTACTACTGCCGCCCAGGCAGCTATCCAGAAGGATATGGAAAATAAAAAGTAACCTGCTTGTTGCAGGCCCTCTTTTTTATTGCGGTTTAACCGTTTTTTATAATTAAAATATTTATATAATAACTGAAAATAGAATATAGTTTCACGCTGAATTTTGTGGGGTATATTAGGCACGCGGAATTATCAGTGAGAGTCTCAGGAGTAGTTGATTGGCCAACAAAAGGGTACATGAAATAGCCAAAGAGCTTGGAATCAAGAGCAAGGCAATAGTAGACAAATGCGTAGCTGAAGGACTTTCAGCTATTAAAGGACATCAGAGTACTGTTTCAGTGGGGCTGGAAGCTACCATCAGGGAATGGTTTAGTGTCGATGAAGTTTCAGAGCACACTACAGTTGAAAAGGCTGAGAAAGTTAACCTCGAAGAAGCTCGAATTAAAAAAACTAAAGCTTCCGCTGAGACTCATAGCAATATCGCCGAAGAAATAGAGGCTGATTCTGAGACCGCAGAAGCACAAAAACCTAAGCGTAAAAGTCCTCAGGAAATTCTGGAAGAAGAACAGCAGGCTTCTTCTGAGCAGGTTGATGTTGCATCTGAAATTGAAACTTCTGATGATAGTCAGGTAGAACAGCCGGCTGAAGATGAAGCTGAAGTTGTGGCTGAAACGCCGACGGTTACTGAGGAAAAAACCGTTGAGGAAAAACCTGTCTCTCCTGTCACCAGGATGATTAAGCAGGATAGCAATACAAAGGAAGTCAAGGTTAAGGCTGTAGAGTTTGTTCCTGCTCCGGCAAAACTGTCGGGACCTGATGTTATTCGTACTGAGAGGCCGGATTTTGTACCTGTACCAAGGGGTAAGAGACCTCCTCGACGTCAGGAAGAGGAAGTTGGTCCTCAGCAAGCTGTTGTTGAAGATGAATCTGGTGCTGCTCGTGGTAAGGTCAAGGGCAAAAAAGGCAGCCGAAAGGTTACCCTATCTGAAGATTCAAGCTCTATCGCCAAGGGTAAACGCGGTAAACGCAGTAAACGCGGCAGGTTTGGCACTGATTCTGAATTCCGTGATCAGGACCTTATAGAAAGAAATGAAAGACTTGCCAAAGCCTCGGGAATGGGTGTTCACCGCATCGAAAAGCAGATCCGAAGAGGAAAATCCGGCGGTGGAAGCGGCACTTACGGGTTGCAGACTCGCCAAAGGATTGAAAAGGCGACTGTAAAAGAACCTATTACAGTGAAAGACCTTAGTTCAGCACTGGGCATAAGGGCTGCAGATATTATCGGTAAGCTTCTTGGCCTTGGTGTTATGGCTACCATCAACGAGGTTATTACATCTGAAGTTGCTGAAATGCTTGCTCTTGAATACGAAGTTGAGCTTACAATTGAGCAGGACAAAACTAATTTCGAGCTGCTTGTTGAAGAATTCGATAAGCAAAGTCAGGAATCGGAAAAGACTCCTCGAGCACCTGTGGTTGCTTTTCTTGGACATGTCGACCATGGCAAGACTTCTTTGCTTGATTATATCAGGAAAACTCAGGTCACTTCCGGTGAAGCCGGCGGCATTACCCAGCATATTGGCTCATACCTGTATGATGACGGTGAACGTCGTGTTACTTTCCTGGATACACCCGGCCATAAGGCGTTTACTGAAATGCGTGCCCGTGGTGCTAATATGACCGATATTGTTGTTTTGGTGGTCGCTGCTGATGATGGTATCATGCCTCAGACTGAAGAGGCTATTGCCCACGCAAAGGCAGCTAAGGTACCTATTATCGTTGCTCTGAATAAAATCGATATGCCTACATCTAATCCGGACAGGGTTTATGGCCAGCTTGCTGAACATGATTTGACTCCGGCAGAGTGGGGGGGCGATACTGAAGTCATAAAGACCAGTGCCATAACTGGTGAAGGTATGGATACGCTTGTCGAACATCTTGATCTGATTTCTGAATTGCACGATTTGAAAGCTGTTGCTGACGGCCCTGCAACCGGTTGGATTGTTGAATCCGAAATGTCTACTCAAACTGGTGTAGTTGCCCGTATGCTGGTCAAAGAAGGTAATCTCAAACCTGGTGATATCATTGTAAGTGGTTGTTCTTACGGGCGTGTTAGAACTTTATGTGATGCTACCGGTAAAAGCCTTCAGGAAGCCGGACCGGCTATGCCTGTTGAAATTACAGGGCTTGATGAGGTCCCTATTGCCGGTGACCGGTTCTTTGTTATTAACAATATGGCAAAAGCTGCTCAGATTGCAGGTGAGCAGAAACAGATGCAGCGTGAAAAAACTCTTGCATCTCGTCGCCAGATTACTCTGGAAAACTTATTCTCTGAAATCGCAGCTGGCGATGTTAAGGAACTTAACGTTGTTATTAAAGCTGATGTTCAGGGTTCGGTCGATGTTCTTTGTAAATCGATAACAGAACTGAATACTTCTGAAGTTGCTGTTAAAGTTCTCCATTCAGCTGTTGGCGGTGTCAGCGAAAGCGATGTCCTGCTGGCTGAAGCATCGAATGCAATTATTATCGGGTTCCAGGTTATTGCTGATGATAGAGCTAAATCGCTTGCCGATAAGAGTAATGTAGAAATTAGAATGTATCGTGTAATCTATAAGATTATGGATGATATTAAAGCGGCTCTCGAAGGTATGCTTACTCCGGATATCGAAATCAAGGTACTTGGTAAGGTTGAAGTCAGGCAGATCTTCAGAATCTCACGTATCGGTGTTGTTGCCGGATGTTATGTTCAGGAAGGTGTAATCAACAGAAATGCCAAAGTACGTGTTATTCGTGACAGCGTTATTATCCGAGACGAAAATACTATCGAAACATTAAGAAGAGAAAAAGATGACGCTACCGAGGTTAAGGCGGGGCTTGAATGTGGTCTTAAACTGACTGGATTTGATGACCTTAAACAGGGTGATATTATCGAAGTCTACGAAGAAGTTGAAGTATCACGTTTGTTGGATTCGGTAAAATGATCTACGGTGGGGTATAGATGAGCCGAAGAATAGAAAAAATAACCAGGACGGTGCGGGATGTGATAAGTGATTTAATCCAGAATCATTTATCTGATCCCAGGGTTAAGGGGTTGGTAAGTGTTACCAGGGTAGAAGTTGCACCTGATCTCAGTATCGCAAAAATTTATCTTAGTGTAACAGGGGTGGAGCAGCCTCAGGAAAAACTTACCTTCGATGCAATCCAGAACGCGACAGGATTTATGCGTTCTCATCTTGCTAAAATCCTTACAACACGGACATGCCCGGCTTTGAAGTTTTATCAGGATGATTCATTGAAAAAAGGTTTTGAAGTTTGCCAAATATTAGATCGTCTGGCAGACGAACGAAATAATTTAGAGCAGTCAGATCAGGCTGAGGAACACGAAAATGAAAAATAGTGCAGAGTATGCCAAGAAATTAAAAAAACTTTGTACCACGGCTAAAAAAAATAAAGATGTTACAGATCTTGTAGATAATTCAGCTGCTGTAGAGCCGGCATCCTTGCTGGCTCTGGCGGCTTTGTCTGAGTTTACTACTATTAGTAAAGCACAAACAGCTTACCGGAAATTGAAAAGCAATTTTGTCGATTTCAATGAATTGCGTGTAAGCCGGCCTCGTGAGATAATTCTTGCTATCGGGGTTAACTTTCCCAATGCCGGCACTGTTGCTGCAACTCTCATTAAAGTATTGAATTCTGTTTTTGAAAAACATGACGGTCTTGATATGGCAGGTCTATCGGAAATGGGTAAAAGAGAGGCACTTGCGGTTGTTAAGGAAATCAAGGGGCTTACTCCATATATGCTTTCTGTTTTCCAGCTTTATTATCTTGAGTCTCACGCATTCCCACTAAATGAACATATGTGGAAAGTTTTTCAGGAAGAGGGCATTGTCAATCCTGACAGCGATTACGCTGACGTTCATGGCTTTCTGGACAGACAGATACCGGCTGCTAAGGGACGAGAACTTTTTGTTACTTTAAGAGATTATTGTGACAGTTTTGAGCTTGCAGAAAAAAAAGAAGATAAAAAGACTGCTGCTAAAACTTCTGCAAAGAAAAAAGTAGCCAAAAAGACTGTCGCAAAGAAATCAGCTGCTAAAACTGCAACGACTAAAAAAACGACTGCTAAAACTAAAACAGCTAAAAAGAAGACAACTAAAAAAAAGACTAAGTAATAGTTTACTTTCGCAGTTTTAAGTTGCAATAACGAAGTACCTTTTGGTAAATCGCCTAAAAGGGCCTTCCTGCAGCACATCGAATAAATATACTTTCGAGAAATTGCTCGCCGCATAGTGATGCGAAGTATATAACGCACTAATAGAGAGATGTAAGAAGAAAGATGTTAAAATACTTCTTTCTCAGGTAACTAAAAAATAAGTATTGAATATCAGTACTAAAATACAGGAGAAACTAAATTGGCTAATATTCTTAAAATGGGTTTACCAAAGGGTAGTCTTCAGGATGCTACTTTTGACCTTCTTGATCGGGCTGGCTTTTCTGTCAAATGCTCATCTAGAAGCTATTTCCCTTCTATTGATGATGATGAACTGGATATGGTTTTGTTCCGTGCCCAGGAAATGAGCCGCTATGTCGAAGACGGTGTTGTTGACTGTGGCCTGACTGGTAAAGACTGGATTTGTGAAAACGAGTCAGATGTCGTAGAAGTATGCGAACTGGTTTACTCAAAGGCCACTGCTAAACCCGCTCGTTGGGTGCTTTGTGTTCCCGCTGAAAGCAATATCGAAAAGGCCGAAGACCTGGAAGGTGCTATTATTTCTACTGAGTTGGTAAATGTTACTAAAAAGTACTTTGCTGATAAGGGAGTTAACGTAAAAGTTGAATTTTCCTGGGGTGCCACCGAAGTCAAAGCCAGGCTTCTTGATGCTATCGTTGAAATTACTGAAACCGGGTCCAGTATCAAGGCGAACAATCTGAAGATCATCGATGAACTGATGACAAGTACAACTCGGTTTATTGCTAATAAGACTGCATGGGAAGACCCATTTAAACGTCAGAAAATCGAATCAGTTGCCATGTTGATTAAAGCGGCTATCGAAGGTAAGGCCAAGGTTGGTCTGAAAATGAACCTTGAAGCTGCTAAGCTTGACGAAATTCTCAAGCTGCTTCCGGCTGAAAAGTCGCCTACTGTAAATAAACTGGCGGATGAAAAGTTTATTGCTGTTGAAGTTGTTATGGAAGAAAAAGAGGCTAGAGTGCTTATTCCTAAAGCCAAGGCTATTGGCGCTTCTGGTATTTTTACCTATCCGCTTAACCTGGTTATTCCATAGTTAATATTTTTATCTGAATATTCAAAGGTCGCAGTAAAACATATTGAGCTGCGGCCTTTTTTTATATTTAACTTGCATGTAATACCGATACGATATATAAGTATATAATTGTTTGGTTTGATTTGTAATATTTTGTTTTATTTTGTTGGCATGTTAAAACAGGTTGACCTTTTTAACTCAAATTTGGTTTCATATACATGCTCATAAGAATATTGTAATTGTGTTTTTTATTAGACTTAGTCTAGTTTGGGTTAGTGGTAATATGATATGTGTTACTATTCGAAATAGAATTATTTTTTTTGCAGTTTTTGTATTACTACTAGTCTTCCATAATCCTGCAGTTTCTTCCGATAATGTTCCTGGTAATGGTTCAGAATCGGGCAATTTTAGCATACAGAGTATTAGTAGTAATACAAATATTCAGGAATCTGATACTCTGATTGCCGGGTGTGAGTACAGCTATCCGCCATTTTGTATTGTTGATGAACAGGGAAATGCTGATGGCTTTTCGGTTGAGCTTCTTAATGCCGCGGCGGCTGAGGTCGGGTTAACGCTTAATTATAAGGTTGACTATTGGGATTCACTGAAAAATGACCTTAGAGATGGCAAAATTCAGGTATTACCATTAGTAGGCCGAACTGCACAAAGAGAAAAGCTTTACGACTTCACTTTCCCGTATACCACGAATTATGGCGCTATTTTTGTCAGAAATGATGACAGCAGGATCAATAATATCGGAGATTTGTCTGGTAAGCAAGTAGTTGTAATGAAGGGGGATACTTCTGAAGAATATGTCAGAAGAGAAAATGTCTCCTCACATATTATTACCGTTGAATCTTTCGAAATTGCCTTCGAACTGCTAAGCCAGGGGAAATATGATGCTATTGTTGTTCAGCATCTTATGGGAACCAATCTATTGAAAAAAATGGGGATCGACAATATTAGGCCTGTTGGTAGTTTGCTCAGAAATTTTCGTCAGGATTTCTGCTTTGCTGTTCGAAAAGGTGATAAAAAACTTCAAAGCCTTCTTAGCGAAGGGCTGGGTCGGGTAATTGAAGATGGTACATATGACAAGTTATATGAAAAATGGTTCTCTGATATTTTAGAGAATGAACGTGGATTTGTTCTTACTCAAAAAGAAAAAGACTGGCTTGCCGCTCATCCTGTTATCCGGCTGGGTTTTAATCCACATATGGAACCGCTCCTGGTCCAAAAAAATGATGGCTCGCTGGAAGGGGTATATCCTTCAATATTTCATGAAATAAACAAAAGACTTGGACTGAATATTAAAATTGTTATTGATGACTGGGAAACTATTGTCAATAAGACTAAAAGTAGAGAAATTGACGGATTGTTAGGAAATGCTCCAAGCCAGTCAAAGGCATGTAAGCTTCTCAGGACCAAACCAATTCATTCTTCATATCCTATTTTTTATACTCGTTATGATTCGCCGATTTCTTTTAACAGCCTTGATGATCTGATTGGTAAAAAAATTGCATATCATAAAGAAGTTAAAATGCTGGAGATCAGGGTGGATGAATATAAAGGGCAATGTGAACTATATCCGACCAAAAATACTTTAGAATCATTAAGGTTGCTTTTAGAAGGTAAAGTTGATATTGCAATGGCGGTTAACTTTGAAAACTATACGGTTGCCAGAAATTCTTTAACCGGTCTGAAGATTGTATATTTCGATCTTGAACATGAGGCTCAGATTGCCACCGGCATACGTGATGACTGGCCGGAACTGGTGGGTATTATCAATAAGGGGTTGGAGCTTGTCGGTCCTTCGAGGATCCAGGAGCTCGTTTCGAAATGGACCAGTTTGAATGATCCTGAGCAGAAAATTGCACTGACTCCCGAAGAAAGAAAATGGCTGGATGAGCATCCTAAAATAAATTTTGGGTTTACTGCTGGATACGAACCTTTGTTAATTGCTAATTCTGATGGCTCGTATTCCGGCATGCTGGTTGATTTACTGAACTTGATAAATCAGCGGCTTGGAACTGATTTTACTGTTGAGGCTATAAATTGGGCTGATAATGCCAGACTTCTGAATGCCGGGGAAATCGATGGATTGTTGAGAATGTCTCAGCAAGCTGTTGATAAAATTGGATGCCTGAGAACTCAACCTCATTTTAGTGCAATTCCTACAATTTTCGCCCGGGATGATTCTCCATTTATTATTAACAGCTTAGATGATCTCGCCGGTAAAAAAGTTACTTATCTTGATAATAGTGCAAATGTCTTAAATATTGTCAAGCCGTATTTAGATGATGCTGAACTTATGCCGTTCAATTCAATTCTCGATGCTTTTAATTGTGTTTACGAGGGAAAGGCTGACGTTTGTATTGCTGTTTCTACGTCAAATTATATTATTGATAAATACGAATTGACCGGACTCAAGCCTAAACTGGTCCTGCCTCGTTTCAGAATTGATGGAGTTACCGGGGTGCGTAATGATTATCCGGAACTGGTTACGATTCTTAACAAAGCTCTTTCGACAATTAGTGAAAATGAATTAAATGCGATTCATGCCAAGTGGTCATCAATAGACTTTGGACCGCTTTTGAGATTGTCCGAGTCAGAAAGAAAATGGCTTGCTGAAAACCAGAATCTTTCCTTGGGATTCTTCTCTGAAGATGAACCGTATCTGATTAAAAATTATGATGGGTCTTATTCCGGAC
This sequence comes from Sedimentisphaerales bacterium, assembly GCA_963666285.2. Taxonomy (GTDB): domain Bacteria; phylum Planctomycetota; class Phycisphaerae; order Sedimentisphaerales; family SM23-30; genus JAFGDI01. Next base: position 4,728,269 of record OY762711.1, on the reverse strand, counting down.
TTGTACCCGATGTGATTACACTTATAAATGATAAGATTGGTGCCAATATCCAGTTGGTTGTTGACGATTGGCCTGAAATTGTTAAAAATACCAGGGAAAAATTTATTGATGGGGCTTTGGCTATTGATCCCGAACATGCAAGGCAAAATGGTCTGCTGACGACTTATCCGATTACTACTGTTTATCCGATTGTTTATGCAAAGAAAGATGCGCCGTTCAATATCAATAGCATTGATGATTTGAAAGGAAAAGTTGTTGCTGCTCAGACTGATTTTCATTACATAAAAAATATCCTGGATCCAATTAAAGATGATATCAAGCTGATTAAAACTGATAATTATTTTGATTCGCTCAGGGTGGTATTTGAAGGAAAAGCTGATGTCGCCTTGGCTAATTCTGTCGCAAATTTCCTGCTTAGCGAAAATTATTTGGGAAATGTTCAGCCGGCTTTGGTACTCAGTGACCAGAAAATGGATCTGGTTATCGGTGTACGCGGTAATGCCCCAGAATTTGCTTCTATCCTGGATAAGGCTTTAATGGAAATTGGTGATAAGGGTATTAATGCCCTGCTGGAAAAATGGTCTATTGGGAAGGTTGGGCCTGGAATAGAGTTCTCGGATACTGAACGAAGCTGGTTGAGTAGGAACCCTGTTGTAAAGATTGGTATGCCTGATACTATCCCGCCTTATTCATTTGGTGATAAAGATGGTAATGCTATAGGTATATTCAATGATTATTTGAATATTATTAGCAGCAGGGCTGGAATCCAGTTTGATATAGAATTGTTTGATTGGCCCGACTATATCAAAATCGCCAGAAATGGAAGTTTAGATGTTATTCCGGCTGTGAAAGTGGAGCCGCTTGCTGATTATGTCAATTTTAGCGAAGAGTTCTTTAATATATCCTATGTAATTATTACCAGGAATGATATGCCGTTTATTAAGGATATCAGTTGGCTTCATGACCGAAAAGTCTCTGTTATTGAAGATTCCGCTATTCATCGATATTTGATTTCTCATCATTCACAAATTGAAGTTGTTCCGGTTAATAATATTACTTCCGGGCTGGAAAGGGTTTCTACCGGTAGTGCTGATGCTTACATTGGTGATTCTGTTTCTTCGTCATATACAATCTTAGCTGAAAAATTTTCTAATCTTAAGATTGCGGTTCCGGCTGATTGTCCGAATGATTATTTCTGCTTTGGCGTGAGAAAGGATTCTCCTGAACTGCTTTCTATTTTTAATAAGTCGTTGCGGTCTATTACCGAGCAGGAACATAACGCTATTCTTAATAAATGGATGAGTGTTAGGTATGAGCAGGTAACTAATTGGTATGAATTATGGATATGGGTTGCTATTATTGCTTCGGTTCCTCTAGTTAGTTTGGTTTTTGTTATTTTCTGGAATCGCCAGCTTGGCAACGCTGTTATAGCTCGGACCGAGGAATTGGAGCGAGCTAATAAATTCACTGAAGAAGCTATTAACTCTTTACAGGATGTTTTTGTTGTGTTTAATCCCGCCGGAAATGCCCCTGTTATATGGAATAAATCCACAAATGCTATTACGGGGTATTCGGATGATGAAATTCGAGTTAACCATTTGCCGGGGAAATATTTCGCTAAAGAAGATATGGGTATTGCCATGGAAACAATTCAGGATGCTATTGACAACGGCTGGGCTACCTGTGAACTGAATATTATTACAAAAGATGGTAAGGCAATTCCTGCTGATTTTATCCTTACTAGACTTGACAATCCTGACGGCAGTCTAAAGTATATTGTTATTGCCGGACGTGATATTACCGAGCGCAAAGCCACTGAGCAGGAACTTGAAAAGCACCGTTTGCATCTTGAAGAGCTGGTTGAAGAACGGGCTGAAGAAATTAAAAAGCGAAATGAAGAACTGGTTTATGCCATGGCCCAGCTAAAAGATACCCAGGCTCAGTTGATTCTTTTTGAAAAACTTGGTGCACTTAAGCATTTGGTATCAGGTATTGCCCATGAAATTAACTCGCCCCTTGGTGCTATTAGTACCTCACGCGAAATTCTAATAAGTAATATTAAAAAGCTTACTCGTAATATGACTCTCATTTCTGATTGGCTTAAAGGGCCGTATGGTTCCGTTGTCGAGTCTATAATCGAAAACTGCTTTGCTAATAGGGACAGCAGCTCCTCTATGTCCCCCAGGGAAAAACGTAGCGTTCGTGATAAGTTTGTTGCTGAGCTTAAGCAGAATGGTATTGGCAATCCTGAAGAAATTAGCCATCGGCTGATTGAACTTCATATTTATAATAATATTGAATATATGCTGCCAATGCTCAAAGAGGATGGCATTATGGACAGGCTTGATATTATAGGGAGCATTGTCGAATCTGCTATTGCCTGCGATACAATTGATCTTGCTGTTTCTAAGGCATCGAAAATTGTTAATGCTCTCAATAAATATATCAGGAAGGGCGGCTCCGGAGACAAAGAGGCTAGCATGGACCTTATTGATATTCATGAATGCCTGGATAATGTATTGACTCTTTTCTATAATGCTATTAAATATACTGTCACCCTTGACTTCGAATGTGATAAAAATCTGCCGAAAATTGTTGGTGATTCTGATGAACTCAATCAAGTCTGGACCAATCTTATTAAAAATGCTCTGGATGCCATGCAAGGTGCCGGCAGTCTTAAAATTCAGGCTGTACCTAAGGATGGCGGTATTACCGTTATAATCACAGATAGTGGCTGCGGCATGACGGATGAAGTTAAGGCCAGAATCTTTGAGCCGCTATTTACTACCAAACCTGCCGGGGAGGGTACCGGCCTGGGAATGGATATTGTCAGGAAAATTGTGGTTGATAATCACGGCGGAAAGATTGATATTGTTTCTGAACCAGATAGAGGTACTACCATTTCGGTTTGGCTGCCTTCCGGCACAGAGGATAGATGAGCCTGATGGCTCAAGTGAGCCTTTTTCACTATAATTATTTGACATTGAATAATATGAAACATAAAATCTTGTAATATATACGCTTAATTAATGGGGGCATAGCGACAGGATTATTATGGATATTGATACAATTGAATTGGAAAAGTGTTCTGCGGCGGTCTCGCTGTCAGATATGGAAATCTTTGTCTTTCCGGAGATTATGTATTCTCTGGTTCTGGCCAATATTATTTCGCCGGTAATATGGGACTGGCTCGACGATCCGTGGTTTGCCGATATTGATGAGCAAAAGCCTGCCAAAAAACTGCAGCGGCTCCGTCAGTACATTATGGATAACTACTCTTTCAACCTTGATCTTGACACTTGGGGACTGACCACACGTCAAAAGGAACTGCAGCGTTTCAACGACTTCATCGACCCGGAGATTCTTCGTCACTCCAATGCTCTTTTTGGCTATGAAGGTGATAAATTTTACTTTGATATGGATATTCGTCGGCATTTCGGGCTTGATAAATATACTGACGAAACTATCCCGTACTGGAAAACTGAAACGGCAGAGGCTATGGCGGCTTTTAAGTATAAAGAGGGGTACCAGACTGGTGCCGGTGAATGTGTATCACTGGCAGCCCTGTGGGCCGCGGCATTGTACATTATCTGTAAAGTCCCGCTTGAAGACATCTTTATGATCGCCACCCCGCTTCATTCCCAGAATATCCTGCTTCAGGGTGACGGCACTATAACCAACAACAGGCGTATCGTTACCAAAAATATGTGGGTCAATGGCACGGAACTCTCCGCCAAGGCTCGCAGGGCTTTGGAAAATGAACGCGTTACTATTGTTTCGCATATCTCCGGATATATTCATATTATGTATGATCAGGCAACCATCGATCCAGATCAGTTTAAGCATTTTGTCAAAGGTTTGACCAGGTTCCTGCATTTTAATATTACTCCCGAACTGCTCTGCAATTTTATCCGTTGGAAAAGTCAGTATATGAAATATTTTCAGGTCGAAAGAAATGCTTCCAACCGTTGCGGCGGTTATATTCCGCTTGAAAGACTCTTCTCTTATGAGCATGGCAGTAATTTTTCCGTTTCTACTGCGTCACGCAAAAAACTTTTTGATGAAGTTGACTGCGAAGAATATTACCTGGACGAGATGGATGGAAGGATTCTACTCAACGATTTCGAGCAATGGCTGCGGAAACATCGTCTTGACCCTGCTAATCCGGAAACCAGGGAAAAACTGATTAATATTATCCCGGATGAGTATGGTTTGGCGGTTGAGCAGTTTGTCGATGAACTTATCAGCTTTTGCTATGTTAAGCCTCGTCTTCCTGAAATCGAACAAAAGCAGCTTGTTCATGATGACAAGCCGATAAAAATTGATCATTCTATGACTCGACATGACATACGCAACTACCTGCTCGGCATAAGAGATTCCAATAAAACGGCAGAGTACACTTTTTATGCACTGCGTGATATGGTCAATTCTGATCCGTTACCGTTCATGAGGGCTGCCATCGAACGCAACCCGGTTTCTATCGATGCTCTGAAAGAGAAATCTATCGAAGATGCTTTCAATGTTCTAAGGGAGTTGTCCAACGAGTCTATCTATGCCGAAGATTATCGCCTGGCCCAACCGGATGAAGTATGGAACTTCCGACGCGGCGACGGACTAGAAAAAGCTATCCTTCTTGCCAATGTCATTCGCAGTCGTGGCGAAATAGGGGAGATAATTATAGAATTGTCTGATAATATCGCTGCCCTCAAAACTCCTGAAACTGAATTTCGGTTTGATACGAAAAAAGAAATTGGGCATGTTAAAATAACAATCTGATTTATTGCTCTAGTATTACTACTTCACCAGTTTCAGGTAAAACATATAGAATCGATATGTTTCAATAGATAAGCGTGCAGCTATTGGTATATAGATCGTGCGACCGATGGATAAGAGTTTCCATGTGAAAATATTTGTGTGCTTTATTTGATATATCTAACTACGATGCCGCTTTCCCGGCTTCTTTTTTTATGGCATCCAGTTCTTCCATGGTGCTGGCAAATGTTTCATCTGCTTGTTCCAGGGCCTTTAGCAGCTTCTTTAGATATGGGGTAAGATTACTGTATACATGTTTTGAAATATGTGAAATTACGGGTATGTGTAATTCGCATGATATTGCAGATAAATCATCCAGTGTAAATGCATACTTACCGTTAAAAATTTTAGAAATAGTACCCTTATTCTTTTCGGTTATGCGCGCAATTTCAATCTGCGGTATATTCCTTTTTTTAAGCTCAAGGACTATATCCTGGGTAGCTTTTAATAATACATTGTTTTTTTCTGCCATGATAACTCTCCTGTATTATTTATTTTCTGAGAGGCAGTTTTCTGATAAACTCATTGTTGAACATTGAACCTGATAAATACTGGTTTCAATCTGGTTTATTATTGACCCAAAATCCAATGAAAACGCAGGTTTTTCAATAGCTTTGTCAAAATAGACCAGTATGCTCAAGTGTTTACTTATATTAGCGACACATGTTAGGTTACAAGTTGTTCGTAAATTCCTGTTTTGCTTTAGCACATATGTGGCTGTATCAATTGTTGTCATACCTTGTTCTATGTATCGCTTAACAATTCTGCCAAGTTCTTGTTTTGCCATAGCTTACCCTTCGTAAAATATTAGTATCAAAGCAATTAGCCTTTTTGTACACTAATATACCATATGTCTCTCATATATATTATATCACATGGTTGCGCATTTGGCAACTTTTTGCCATGGTTTTGATATTCGGATAAATACGCTGTTATATCTTTATTTCTCCAGCTATAATATGACGTTTGCTTTTATTCACAAAGCCTTGCAAAGACCTTTGTGTGTAATGTTGAACTGTCAAAAGTTTCTCATGTATATGATGCGAAGCTAAACCGTACTTATGGAAAACGTATATTTATTATGAACAAAAACAACTGGGCCGACATACCTTTTTCACCCCAAAAGTTTCCTTTTTTTTACGGATGGGTTATTGTCGCTGTTACTACAATTGGGATGGTTGCCAGCATACCTGGCCAGACTATCGGAGTGAGTGCTTTTACTGATAGCCTTATAGCCGCATATTCTCTTTCACGCACTCAACTTAGTCTGGCATATATGTTTGGTACTCTTACCAGCAGCTTTATCCTGCCTTTTGCCGGTTCATACATAGACCGTCTCGGGTCGCGAATTTTTGTCGTTATCAGTTCTCTTGGGCTTGCTGGGGGGCTGTGCCTATTGTCTTGTGCTCCCTGGTTTGCAAAATTACTCAATAACCAGACTCTTGTTCTTATCGTTGCGGCGGTCTTGTTTCTTATTATTCGTTTTTTTGGACAGGGGTGCCTTACTCTTGTTTCCAGGATTACTGTCGGCAAATGGTTTAACCATCGGCGAGGTCTGGCATCAGGCATTTCCAGCATACTTGTAGCCGCAGCTTTCAATGGTTCGCCCGCTATGCTCAATTATTTAGTTGTAGGTGTTGGCTGGCAGCAGGCCTATTGGCTTCTGGCGCTGTTTATGGGGCTGGGAATGGCGGCTGTCGGGTGGACTTTCTACCGCGACAATCCCGAACAATGTGGATTGGTAATGGATGGGGTAGCGAATTTCGATAGCAAAAAAATGTCTCGTTCTAACCTGCCTGAAACGGTGAAAGAGTTTACTAGGTCTGAAGCTCTCAGGACTAAAGAGTTTTGGATATATGCTTTTGTTACCGGCTGGCAGTCATTTATTATGACGGCTGTTTCGTTTCATATGACTTCCATTGGCGAGCAGTTTGGTATCGACCGCGAGCATAGTCTTTCGGTTTTTACGCCAATTGCTATTGTTAGTGCTTGTACTGTTTTTATTGGCGGAAGACTCAGTGACCGCATTAGGCTGAAATGGCTGTTGCTGGTTATGGTTCTCGGCCAGATTGTTTTGGCTCTGGGGTTATTCAATTTTTCAGCTGATCTTTTCCGTAATTTCTTTATTGCCGGATATTCTATTTCTGGAGCTCTCTTCGGAATTATGCTTACGGTTGTTTGGCCCAGGTATTATGGCCGTAAACACCTTGGCTCTATCAGTGGGCTTACTATGTCTATTCTGGTATTTGCCAGCTCTATTGCTCCTATTGCGTTCAGCTTTCTTAAAGATCTTACCGGTAGTTTCAAAACCGTTACTATTATTTCAATTATCATTCCGGTATTATGTATTATCCCAGCTTTAACCGTCCATAACCCGCAAAGAAAGCTGGCACAGGCAGTAACTAAATAGCTGTTTTTTGCTTAATTATTTGACTTCATTGTCTTACAATAATGGAAACACTTGATATTGAATTGAAGTTTTTGACAGGAGCAGCTATGAAAAGAAAAATTACTATCATAATTCTATATGTTTCGCTTACTCTCTATGCCCGCGACTATCATTTCTGCAGCCGGAACGGACTTGATTCCAACCCGGGGACTGTCGATATGCCTATGCAGTCTCTGGAAAAAGCCAATAGCATCATCCTTGCTCCCGGCGACAAAATGTTTTTCAAAACCGGCAGTGTATACAACGGCCATTTTGCCCCTCAAGGCCAGGGTTCCCAGGATGCTCCTGTCTATATCGGGTCCTATGGACCTGAGGATTCCTCAAAGCCTCAATTCAACGGACAGGGCCTGTTCGAAGAAACCGTCCTTATCTATAATACCGGATACCTGCATCTTGACGGTCTGGAAATCACCAATACCGGACCAGAACCGAAACCCAGGCGTCGCGGCCTGAAAATCCGGATCAACGACTATGGCACCGCCAAAGGCATAACGGTCAGCAATCTCTTTATCCACGATGTCAACGGCAGTATTATCAAAGCCGAAGGCGGAGGCTCTGCAATTATCTGGCAGAACGGCGGCCGCAAGGTCAAATCGCGTTTCGACGGACTCATCATCGAAAACTGCCTGCTCAAAGACTGTACCCGCAACGGCATAAATTCAGACGGCTATACCAACCGCAGAGACTGGTATCCAAGCCTGAACGTTATCGTTCGTAATAACACCCTCATCGGCATACCCGGTGATGGCATTGTCCCGATCGGCTGCGATGGTGCCCTTATCGAACATAACGTTATGAAAGACTGTCCTCGTATGCTCAAAAAAGGCGATGCTGCCGCCGGCATATGGCCCTGGTCTTCTGATAATACCGTCATCCAGTATAATGAAGTGTCCGACCATAAGGCTTGCTGGGACGGGCAGGGTTTCGATTCCGACTGGAACTGTAACGGCACAATTATACAGTACAATTTCAGCCACGATAACGAAGGTGGGTTTCTGTTGATATGCTGTAACGGAGCTGCCGACAGGCGGTCTGCTATCAATAATGACACTATTGTCCGGTACAATATAAGCTTAAACGATGGCCTGCGTGACGTCGGCTATGCCGCCGGGTTCTCGCCCATTTTCCATATCTCAGGGCCTGTGAAAAGAACCAGGATATACAACAATCTGATTTATATCCCTAAAAAGCCAAACGATAAAATTGATCGCACCATTATCGAGATGGACAACTGGGGCGGACCGTTCCCTCAGGATACATTTTTTGCCAACAATATAATTGTAGCTGACCAAAAGCATGATTTCGTCTGGAAAGAATCGTCTGAAAATAACTTTATCAATAATCTGTATTCTGGTGAGTTTGAAAACCTGCCCGATGACCAAAAGGCAATCCTGTCAGATCCGAAATTCGTCGATGCCGTCAAAAAAATAAATGGTAAATGGAATCTCGACGCCTTCAAACTCGCCCCGGACTCTCCCTGTATTGATGCCGGAACAAAAGTTACCAATAATGAGGGCAAAGACTACACCGGCAAACCTGTTGGCGATAAAATAAATATAGGCCCGTTCGAATAGCAGTATACCATTCAAACGAGCCTGTTTTCTTTTAAAACCTGCATTACTGAACTGATAAGTCCAGCTTATTCTGTTTATAGCTCGGTTATTGGTGTCAATTCCAGCTTCCTGAATTCTACTTCAGAACCTTCTGCCTGGATCGCTATCTGACCTTTGCTTGTGGTACAGTCCCAGCCGTAATTTACAAGGTCGCCGTTTACCCACACCTTGATCTTATCTCCCAGGCATTTTATCAGCATGGTATTCCATTCACCAACCGGCTTTTCTGAACCGTCAGTAAGGTTAATTATCCGGCGAAGCTTAGCGCCGTCTGTACCCCATTTTTCTTTCGGTCCGCGACGTTCTACCATATTCTCTACGGTTATATCCTCACCTATACACCAGAAATCCCCGGCATCCTTACTCTGCATCTGCACCTCCAGCGACTGGGGAAACATCCCGTATAGCCTGCGCGGGGTAGAGCTGTGCACCAGCACTCCGCAGTTGCCCGGCTTGGCGGAAAAACGATATTCCACTTCCAGCTGATAATTCTCATAAACCGCATCTGTTATCAAATGCCCGCCAGGGCTGCCCAGGCTCACAAGCATTCCATCACGCACAACAAACGGGTTTCTGGCATCAGGATTTTTATCCATCTCGGGCACATCCGCATGCCAGCCGTCTAAATCCTTGCCGTTAAATAAACTTGCAGTTTTACTTTGCTGGCTCATTTGGCACGATGACATAAATAACGCCAGAATACAGACAATGATCTTTTTCATAATTATTTCCTTTTCTTGATGATTTTAATGACGATCAGGCAAATCCGATCTTTCATAACTTGCTCTAAGCATACCTATGATAGGTAACTGCAATTCCACTGTCAATGTTCTATTTGCTTATGCCGCAAGTTGGTTCAATTAAGTTTGTATTTTCCGCTGGCTTTACATTTTTTGTAACCATTTCTGGTGTTATTACTAAAAATATGTATAATCTTTTTAGAAAGCTTGATTTGGTTGAATATTAAATTGTATTTAAAATTTATTTACTTGGTAAACATAGACTTATGCTTTATTTTGAAAGGGATTTATTATGAAAAAAGGTTGTCTTATCTCAATTATCATTTTTATTGTTCTCGTTGGTGGTGTCGTATTTTTCATTGGAAAGGTTGCAAAAAACTTTGTTACCATGGCTAAGGAAATGGAAAAACTGACTTTGCATGTCAAGCAGGAAGCTGAAAGGCTGAATCTGGCTTATTCCTTTACTCAGCCGGAAGGGTTCATTCTTGAGCCGACTCGTTTTGATATTTATTCTTCCGTCAGAAATGCGGCAAATGAAACTCTTACCCAGACTGAGCTTTATAATTTGTTTGCTGATGGCGATTTTGGCTTTAGCGATTTGATGAAAATGTCTGATACTATTGCCGGGTCAAGTACCAGGGTATTTGATACATTGATTAGTCAGCTTGAAAACAATAAAATGTCTTTTGATGAATATTCTTATATCAATAAACTGGTTTCCGGCGTTGTTGTTTCAGAAGTGGAAGCCGGCAATCCTTCAAAAATTATTCCGGAAGATGTCATAAAGAGAATTCGGGATATGAATAATAGCGGCGATAATAATCAGGATCTATTTAATTATACCCGTGAGGCTCTAAAAGGCATGGACCAGGAAACTCATGATAAAATACTCAAGCAGATCGATCCGAAACTGAATGATCTTTTTGGCCAGGCACATATGGTCTATTTTGATGTATTCTTTTTCCTGTTTAGCTCTGGTGGAGCTAATTAGTACACTTTAGTTTTTAATGTTCCTGTTTAGACTGTTTTAAAGGTTGTTTATATTATGAAACCTGTGAGATTAATCACTTTAACTGTTATTTGCTTATCAATTCTGACAAATTTACTGCATGCTGATACTGTCGGCAAAAAGCCAAACATATTGTTCATCTTTGCCGATGATCTGAGCTATGAAACTATCGGTGCGTTCAACCATCTCGACATCGATACTCCCAACCTTGACAAACTGGCAGAACGGGGTGTTACTTTCTCACATTCATATAATATGGGCGCCTGGGGTGGGGCTGTTTGTGTTGCCAGTCGCAAAATGCTCAATACCGGGTATTTCGTTTGGGATGCCAAAGCTGCCAATTTGGGCAAACACGTTAAAAATAAACGTATGTGGTCCCAGCGAATGAAAGATGCTGGCTATCATACGTACATGAGCGGCAAATGGCATGTTTTTACTAAAGTAAATAATGTTTTTGATACCGTAAAGCATGAACGACCGGGTATGCCCAATCAGACCCCGCAGGGATATAACCGACCAAAGGACCTGGAAGATTATGAGGCCGGATGGAAACCGTGGGATACTAAAAATGAAGGGTATTGGAAGGGCGGCAAACATTGGAGTGAGGTACTTGCCGACGATGGCATTGAGTTCATCGAGCAGGCATCAGCTCAGGACGATCCTTTCTTTATGTACCTGGCCTTTAATGCTCCTCACGACCCGCGGCAGTCGCCTCAGCAATATGTTGACATGTATCCGCTCGAACGTGTGCAGCTTCCGCAAAACTTTCTACCTGAGTATCCATATGCAGAAGCGATTTGTGGCAAAGACTTACGCGATGAAACACTTATGCCGTACCCCAGGACTGAATATGCGGTCAAGGTCAATCGTCAGGAATATTACGCCCTGATAACTCATACTGATACTCAGATCGGGCGTATCCTTGATGCCCTGGAGAAATCCGGTAAAGCTGACAATACTTATATTTTCTTTACCGCTGATCATGGCCTCGCTGTCGGCCACCACGGCTTATGCGGCAAGCAGAATATGTACGAGCACAGCATGCGGGTGCCATTTCTCATCGTTGGTCCGAAACTCAAACCCGGCACAACAATCGACACTCCTATATATCTGCAGGATGCTATGGCAACTGTCCTGGATCTTGCCGGGGCTTCCGCAGACCAGGTTAGTTTCCAAAGTCTTATGCCGTTAATTCGCGGCGAAACAAAGAGTCATTACAAGGAAATTTACGGTGCATATATGAACCGCCAGCGAATGGTTGTCCGTGATGGCTGGAAGTTGATATACTACCCCGGCATTAAAGTCAAACGGCTATACAATCTGTACGATGATCCGCAGGAAATGAAAGATCTCGCCGCTAACCCGGATTGCTCAGACAGACTTAAAGATATGACCAAAGCCCTCACCGAACTGTGTCTGAAAATGAACGATCCACTAAATATCAAAGACTAATCAATTATCAATACCATAGCTGATAATGTATTTGAGCAGTAATTATATTTTAATGCCCTGTAAATGCTAAATTTATGGGACATTATGGTATCGTTGGCCAGGCTCATAAAAATCTTCAAAATTATTGCTATATTTTTGACTATCCATTTTTAAGCCTTCTATAATCGCTTGATAAGTGAATGGAATATAGGAATATATAAAACTAAACTACTAAATTAAAAATGGAGATTAATTATGAGCGTATTGGTTAATAAACCTGCACCTGATTTCGAAGCACAAGCGGTTGTTGATGGTCAATTCAAAACTTTGAAACTGTCTGATTATAAAGGGAAATATGTTGCTTTGTTCTTCTACCCGCTTGACTTTACTTTTGTTTGCCCGACTGAGCTTCATGCCTTTCAGGATAAATATGCGGAATTTGAAAAAAGAAATGTTGAAGTTATTGGCGTAAGTGTTGACTCTCACTATTCGCACTTCGCCTGGTTGAATACTCCTAAAAAGCAAGGTGGTATCGAAGGTGTTAAATATCCGATCGTTGCTGACATCACTAAAAACATCTCTAAAGAGTATGATGTCCTTCTGGAAGATGCCGGCGTCGCTCTTCGCGGGTTCTTCCTAATCGACAAAGATGGTGTTGTCCAGCATCAGGTAGTTAACAACCTTCCTCTTGGCAGAAATGTTGACGAAGCTATACGTATGGTTGATGCTCTCCAGTTCTTTGAAGCTAATGGCGAAGTTTGCCCGGCTAACTGGAGTAAGGGCGATAAATCTATGAAAGCTGACGATGAAGGGCTCAAAGAGTTTTTCAAAGACGCTTCCTAAAATGACTAATAACAAAATTTTCTAAACATTCGTTCGCAAAAGCGAACAGATTTAATCAGTTTTTGTGCATTTGGTACTATTTCAATAACTTGATGAACAAATTTGATTTCCTCCTGACTGCAAGCCTCGCGGGGGTTCTTCCCGTGAGGCTTTTTTATATCAATACTGATATGGCCGTTTTTTTCTGTTTATTCTGGCAGTACCACTTCTGACGGACATTTCCTGCTTTTTCTATTTGTTAGTTTTATTCCGCTTTAATAATACTGATATTAGCTATATTTTGCTTATAGGACCTTGACTTAAGCCATTTTAAATACGACACTTCATTATAGAGTTGTGGTTTTTCAATATGATTTTGTTCTGTGCTGTTGATGGGCAGCTCAGTACGGGAAAATCGGTAATGAAAAATCTTTTTAAGCGGAATAAATTATTAGCAATCGTCTCTTTGATGTTTTTATTGGCTGTTGGTTCGGAATTATTCGCCAGGTTTGTTATCGGAGCTGGTGATCCAATATTAATTATGGACCATCCTGCTATTGGTTATATGGCCAGACCTTCTCAGTCGGGTACTCAGCTTCATAATCATTATTTTTATAATTCCTATGGCATGAGATCTGAAGAATTTCCCGCCAATAAACCTGATTCTAATGAGATAAGAGTTTTGCTTATCGGTGATAGTATAATTGCTGGCGGGGTACATACCGACCAGGGTGAATTGGCCTCTGAAATTATCAAAAGTAAATTATCTGCTATTACCGGACGTCCGGTAGTTGTTGCTAACATATCTTGCGGCGGATGGGCTCCTAAAAACCAGCTTGAATATATCAGGCATTTTGGCACTTTTGACGCTGATATTGCTGTTTGGGTTATGTCCAGCCATGATTACAGTGATTATGTGCCGAATGTTTCTTTTGCCGGCAACAGTACCAGTTTCCCTTCATCCAAACCGTTATGTGCCTCTACCGAGTTACTTGGCAGGGCAGGGATAATCTCTGCTGCCGCACTCGATACAACTGGGAAAAGGTTAGACTATGATGAATGTGTCAAATTGAACCATAATTGTTTCAAACAAATGACGGCTCTTCTTAGAAGTAAAAATGTTGACCTGATGCTGGTTCAGCATTTGACTATTAGCGAATTGATAAATGGGCCGGACCAGGGATTTCTCGAAATTGCCGGATGGGCTGAGGAAAACAATGTGGAAAAGTTTGACTTCAGTTCTTTGTTAAAAGATGATAACGGGGCAGTTAACTCATTTTATAGAGATGATATCCATATCAATGCATCCGGTCAGCTTTTATACGCAGATGCCATTCTTGACCTTATCCTTAGTCATATTAACTAAAACTTACGGGCTCTTGTAATCCTATTATAATAGATTCCGCTTTAAGCGAATACCTTAATTTACCATTTTTCACTTAAACCAAATCTGCCAAAGGCCGTTTGGTTTGCTTATTCAAACTGCCCGATTGGGATTTGCATGTTATTGTAATATGTTCTTCGATAATCTATTAAGATTATTATATTTAAAATTAGTTTGCCGCCCGCCCTGAGTTCATCGAAGGGCCGCGGCTTTCCTTCACTTATGCCATATCCCTTATCTCTTATGCCTCTCAAACTGACCGATTGGGATTTGCATGTTATTGTAATATGTTCTTCGATAATCTATTAAGATTATTATATTTAAATTAGTTTGCCGCCCGCCCTGAGTTCATCGAAGGGCCGCGGCTTTCCTTCACTTATGCCATATCCCTTATCTCTTATGCCTCTCAAACTGACCGATTGGGATTTGCATGTTATTGTAATATGTTCTTCGATAATCTATTAAGATTATTATATTAAAATTAGTTTGCCACCCGCCCTGAGTTCATCGAAGGGCCGCGGCTTTCCTTCACTTATGCCATATCCCTTATCTCTTATGCCTCTCAAACTGACCATTGGTCAGTTTGAGTTACTTATGGAACCTGTCATCGGCTTTGCCTTCATGGTTGCCGACTTTGCCCAGCCAGCCTTGTCGCTCCACATCAAAATAGTCCATCCGTTTCGCATATGGCTTTATATCCAGCAGGGGAGTTCCATCCAGAATATCTATCCCGCTTACATGCAGGGTGTTACCTTCTACCTTTTCCAGTTTTACCGCTGACATGCCTATCTTGTTCGGTCTCGCTGGCGAACGAGTGGCAAATACACCGTGCTCAACCGTATCCATATACGGCACAACTGTAAGTTTTGCATTCTTTACCCGGTCAAAATAATATATCAGCCATATACGTTCAAAACCGTCCAGATCCTTCAATCCTTCGGCATATTCCTCATTTACCACAACTGTGCCGTTTGCATCTTTGGCAAATTTTGGCTGTATCGGTGTTCCGCTTGCCTCAATAAATGGCGAATGTATCGTGCCTATCTGTTTGATTTCCATATTATATCTTTCTTTATCAATTCTATTGAGCTTGATTATAATTAAAAAGCGTGAGCGATAGCGAATTATTCCTGATGTCAACGTACATCAGGACACCTCAACTCTTCGTTTAACTCACTATACGTTATCTTTCGCAGTTTTTAAGTTGAAATAACGAGCTACCTTTGGTAAATCGCCTAAAAGGCCTTCCGCAACACTTATGTTTTTAACAAAGCGTGAGCCGTTAGGCGAACACAATAATTCTTAACTCTTCGTTCTTCACTCTTCACTTGTTATATTATTTTCATAGAAAATAATATAACAGCACCGGTATTGTCCCGATCGACAGCAGATGCGTCAGCAGAACCGAGCCGGTTATCAGTTCTCGGTTACCGCCATATATCTCGTTCAGCAGCAGGCTGTTCATCGCTACCGGCATAACCGCAACTATTGTCAATATTATCTTATAATCTTCTTGTATTGGTGCTAGGTATATCAACCCGATTGTCGCCAGCGGTATCACTGCCAGCCTCAGTACCGAAAGAATATATACTGTCCTGTTATGTACATCATGCAGTTTCAATACTGCCATTCTTGCCCCGGCAATTGTCATCGCAATCGGAACCGTTCCCATTCCCACCCTTTCCAGTGTGCTATGGAAATAAAATGCGATCGTTCCCTGCTCCGTAAATATCGAACGATCGATTTTGAATATATGAAATACCACTAGTACCGCCAGTGCCGCGTACATTCCCATCAGTGGCGGACTGCACAATGCCTCCAGCGATTTTCTGCCTGGTTTATGCCCGCTTATCGTCAGCATACCGACCGTCCACATCACCAGTTCTGCTCCCAGTGTTGACAATATCAATCCTGCTACTAGGCTGCTGTCATACATCGACAGTATTATCGCCAGTGGAAAAAAACTGTAGTTATTCATCGTCGTCTGAAACAAAAATGATCGCTTATTTTCGCCTTTTATGCTCCTGTCAAACATACAGTATATCAGCCCGATCAGGTAACCGGCCAGCATTATCACCGCCGAACCAACCGGAAGCCAGATTGAGCTTCCAAGCTCCGACAGCGAATAATTCTTCGTTATCGAACTAAAGATCAGGCATGGGTAAAAGAAATACAGCATTAGTTTCGAAATCGACAATACCCCGCTATCGTCCAGCCAGCTTTTACGCCGACCGACAAAACCGGGCACCATCATCAGAAACACGCATCCTACATTTAATATCAAGGTCAAAAACATATGTTATATTATATCTATACTGTATTCCGAATTCCAGATTTAACAAAAAAAAGACTGTCCGGTTCTATTCCAGGCAGTCTTTATATTTTGGGTTTGTTCCGGCTGGCAATTCAGCCGGTTCGTATATTTATTATCCGTTATTCAATTATCTCCTCTTCACACCCAGGTGCTGAACAGGTCAGCCAGTTAGCCGCCATTAGTGCAAAGTCTGTCAGGTCAACTGTACAATCCTGGTTAGCGTCTCCGACAGGGTATGGATGATCCAGGTCGCCGCAGCGAGGATCTGGAGACAATACGCTTAGCGAATAGTCGCCCAGGTCATAATATACTTTTACATATATTTCGCCTGCTCCCAGGGTTACGTCAAAAGTATTAATACTGTCTGACCATACGCTTGTATTGCGAACACTATGCAGCTGGCCATAGCCGTCCATAGAGTATATGTATATTGATTTATAACCCATAGCATATTCACCTGTCAGGGTGAAGGTATATGTTCCATCTAATGCAGCTGTAAAGGTAAACCAGTCCTCATCACCGTGATAGTTTGCACTGTAGTTTACTGTGCCGTCTATCAGGGTTCCGTCTTTGGGCATTTCTACAGCTTGAGCTGCTGTGTTTGGATAATCATCGCTAAATATGCCTAGGTCTACAACTTCCAGTGTATAATATGTGCCAAGGTATCCTGCGTCACCGCCTACCATGATCTTGTAATCTTCACCTGTCCAGCTTACAACCGTATGGTTGTTGCCATTTCCTATTACCTGGCCGCAGTCAGCATTATATATTCTCATATCAAGGTATGTGTTGTCGCTCTTGGTATACCTTATCTCATATTTGTGTAATGCTTCTGTCTCAAAAATATACCAGTCTTTTTCCAGGCTTCCATCTTGATTATGGCTTAATGTGCCGGATATCGGGCTGGCATTAACTGTTATATCGACTGGGTTCACGCAGCTGTCTTCCGTGCCGTCTGGTGTATATGCTCCCAGGTCTTCAAGATAAAACTGGTATTCACCATTGTCGTAATACACCTTCAGATATATATCTTCCGGGTCTTCGATAAAGAATGTCTTGGATTGAATGTCGTCACTCCAGCATGTTATATTCAGTGTTTCATGCATGGTGTCAAATTCATCAATCTGGTAAATCTTTACTACTTTATAGCCTTTACTGTATTCACCTTTATGGGTAATTCTATACAGATGGTTAACTGATGGGGTAAACTTGAACCAGTCTTCATCGCTATGATAGTTAGAACTGAATTCAATCTCACCATTAATCATTGTCCCGTTAACAGGTACCTCTGTTGCTCCTGAAAATACATTGGAATAATCATCATAATATAAACCAAGGTCTGTAATATCGAGTGTGTAATATGAGCCCAGGTAACCAGCATCGCCTGTTACCATAATCTTATATGGTTCGCCAAACCAGCTTGTTGTTGTGATGGTGCTGTTGTTGCCAACTAATTGTTCGCAGTCAGAGTTGTATAACCTGATATTAACATAGGCATTGTCGCTGCGAGTAATATTAATTTCATATTTGTGCAGCGGTTCTGTATCAAAAGTAAACCAGTCACTCTCCAGTGACTCATCTTCATAATGTGCCAGTATCCCGATTTGCGGTTCATCTTCAACGGCTAAATATGTCGGGGCTGAGCAGTCAGTCGAATAATTGTCCGGCAGTATTTGACCAAGGTTCTGGACGTAAAATTCATAATCGCCTGCATCGTAATAGATCTTTATGAAAACATCATAGTCTTCTTCGATATAAAATGTTCTGCTTTGGATATCATTACTCCAGACTGTTGCACTTAATGTTTTGTACAGGGTGCCAAACTCATCGGCCTGGAAAATATCTACAACTTTGTATCCCGCTGCATATTCTCCTTTAAGGGTTATCGAATACCGCATGTGTGCCGGTGCAGTTATCTTAAACCAGTCCTGGTCGGCACTTGTCGCTAATTCACCATAAATATGGCTGCCGTCCGTTGCAATTACCTGGGCATTTTCCGCATCGTTGCTATAGTCAGGGTCCTCTGCCCGGACAACGTTTAAGGTCAATGCCAGTAACAGCGACGTAAATACAATAATCTACTCTTTCTCATTCCTTTTCCTTTCAAATATTAAACAGTTACATAAAGATTATTATGTTTAGAACCAAACTGAATTTTACCATAAAATTAGACGTTGGATAATTAAAATAGTATACCGACATACAAAAACACATTCATATCTGAAACAATATTCCATGTAAACTGGAATAATCGATATATACTACACAAATGGGCATTACTTAAAGCCCCCAATTTTACTATTTTAACATGACATGAGTTTTAATTTTACCTGACATCTAGCAGAATATAGGATGACTATATTATTACAGGTATTTTTTTGCTGTTTTTAATTACTGACTGAATAGGCGGAGAGTCTGTTGCGTGTTTGACAGTTTTTTCTGTGCGGTGTGGTTTTATGGTCAATTTAGTTGTTTTTCCATAAGAGTTTATGCTTAATGTGGATTAATTCTAATCTTCGTATATTTAGGTTGTCTCCATTTAAGGCTGAGGCATTTGTCTGTTTTATTGTGTTTGTATTACCAGTATTTTATCATCTCTTACACATTACGTATTTATATAAACACATGTTAAATAGTAAAAATTTTTTTTCATATATTCTTACACCTGCTGTAGCAGTTTCTGCTTCGAGTGCTATGATATTATCATTACTTTCCCTCCGAGCTATCAAACAGAATCATATACACCGGGTACCTTTCAAACTGCCCGTCTTGTCAATTAGAGAACTTAACTACCAGCCTGTCCGATATGTTTTATTCATTAATGCATTTGCCTGGTCATTATTAGTAAACCGGGCATTTTCAGCATCGTAATATAGCTTTGACCTTGTACGCTTGGCATAGTTGCCCAGCAAAACAAATTCTGTCAAATCCGCTGAATATTCAAAATCTGCCGTTGCTTTGCCGCCTGTTTTGATTGCGTTTACCCAGTTCATCTCATGGCTGTGAGGAATTCTTGCTAGTGTCTTCTTAGGTTGCTTGAAATCCTTCATTTTCGCTTCCGGGATTATACGCGGGCTGTCGCCGTAAATGCCGCACATAATTGTTCCTTTATCACCCTTAAAGAGTATTCCGCCCTCATTTGGCAGGCTGCGACCGTCTTCCAGCTCGTCCGGACGCGGTACTTCCAGCCCCTCATACCATGTCAGTTCAACCGGTGCCATTCCTTCCCGTTCGCCGAAATAAAACTTGACTATTGAAGCGATTGGATGAACCTGGTTATTGATATCTGATGCAGTGGCACTGATTACTTCCGGCAGCTTTAGTTTTAATGCGGTATATACTATATCTAAGGTATGCACTCCCCGGTCACCCATCCAGCCGCTGCCGAAATCGTACCAGGCACGCCATTTGGCTGGGTGGTAGGTCGGATGATAATCGCGGTATGGGGCCGGACCAATCCACAAATTCCAGTCCAGTGTATCCGGTATCGCAGGCTTTTCCGTTGGAACCTTCAACTCTGTTGTACACCAGTATGCCTGGTTCGCCGGGTAATATGTCAGCGAACACCATGCATCTACTTTTTCAACCTTGCCTATCGCGCCGGACCATATCCATTCGCTTATCGTACGGATACCTTCTGCCGAATGACCCTGGATACCCATCTGGGTGACTACCCCGGTTTCCTTGGCTACTGCTTTAACCTTGCGGGCCTCTAACGGAGTATGCGTCAGCGGCTTCTGGCAATAAACATGCTTGCCCGCCTTCATGCAGTCGATAGTAATATGTGCATGAGAATGGTCGGGGGTAGCAATCATCACGGCATCTATATTCTTTTCCTTTTCCAGCATTTCCCGGTAATCTTTGTATCGCTTTGCATTTGGATATCGGTTGAAAACATGCCCGGCATAACCGTGATCTACATCACATAATGCTACTATATTTTCGCTCTCCAGGTTATGCAGATTGTTGCTGCCCATCCCGCCTATTCCTATGCCTGCTATATTCAGCTTGCCATTTGCGCCGGTATTACCATCTGCGCCCAGGACATGGCTCGGGATTATTGTGAATGATGATAGGGCGGCTGATGTTGCCAGGAAACTGCGGCGGTCAATCTTTTTTTCAGACATAATGTTGCTCCTTTAAATTTGTATCTGCCAGATTTGGTAAATACGATGGTTATAAACCAGTGCTTAAATCAAGTTGCATTTGAAAAATTCGATATCAGTGATTTCCATTATATGCTGGCAATTTGACCATTTCAATCCTAAATTTCTCGAATTTACGCCTGCATATTATAAATTAACTTTCGCAGTTATTAGAGCACTCCTGTTTAATATTTTCTGTTCTGATTTATGTCGCTGTTAGGGCGAGGCTGACGAAGAAGAAAATACATCAAATTTAAACTTAGCGTGAGACGATAGCGAATTATTCCTGATGTCAACGTACATCGGGACACCTTCAATTTTCATTATTCATTTTTCTCTTAATTGGCCCTGTTCCGGTCTTTGCATGTAAGTTGGATTGCCAAAAGTGTGAAGTTGCACTATCACTTTAAAAATGAAAATGCCGACTGCCCGGAAAGCGACTGTCGGCATTTTCCCCGTTTTTAGATGGCGTTACAGCTTCGTTATTGAGACCGCAATGGTCGATCCTGTTCCAATGTTAAGATCAATTGAAGCTGAATCAGCCAAATCTGTGAATGTTAATGTTGTCTGTTCTACCCCGTTTACTTTTACGCTGTAACTGCCGGTTGCCATGCCGCTTATCGTCAGTGTTGTTATATGGCTGTCCGACCTTTCATTCTCCAGTGTAAAGCTTAACGTGTCTTTGCTCTCGCTTATCACTACCGGCATACCGGCCGCAAAGGCGTCACGGTTAAGATGCAGTTCTATTCCAAGGTTGTTCATAACCAGCCACTCACGCAGCCCGTCTTTCAATATTACCTCGTAATCAGTCCCGGCATGATCTACCTCGCAGCCGAAACCAAACAAGCCGAATATCGGGTCATCTGCCACCACCGATTTCGCCATACGCAGCGCCCCGCAAAGGCCAAGATCAATCTCTCCGTTATAATACCAGATGCCCCGGTCCTGGTTACGCTCCTGCAGCCATATCGGTCCGTTCTTCTCAGGCTTGAATGCCCAGCCGATCGCACCGTCATTATTAGCCGATGGATACCAGTATTGATTCGCACCGGTCGGGTCGGTGTTCATCAACGCCCATGAACTCAGGTAAGAGCCGTAGCCCAGTCTGATATAATCTATCGGATCATCCGCCCAGTTAAACGCATAGTCCAGCACTGCCCAGCCGCCCATTTGCGACATATAGCTCAATGTATAGCGGGCCTGACCCCATACGCGATAGTCGCTGCCGTAGGTATAAAATGACGGTTCGATACACCCTCGAACTGCCAGGTTTGCTTTCATCTGGTTGTGCATGAATTCTTCGATTCTAGACTGGTCGATCTCCGGATGTTCCGCGTCCGGCTCCAGGCCGTTCTCTATCGCCCATTTCACCAGTGCATGAGTGCTCTCAAATGCGGTCGAGTCCATCGCATATTCCGAACCGTATGGATATTCCTTATCGAAGATGAAGTATTTTACCTTCTCATCCCATTCCGCCTGCAAGGCATCTGCCTGGCTTGTCCAGCCTTCTTCACGCAGAGATTCTATCAGGTCGACATAAACAACCTCGTTATATGTTCCGACTATGTATCCCCAGCCGTCTGCTACCTGGAAATATTTCAATGCCGTCTGGTATGCCCGGTTCAAATATCCGTCCGCGTCCAGGTAGTTCACCATATCCGGGTAATATTTCGCGATCTCGTACATATGATAATACATCATCACAATATGCGGATAGTCAAACACCCGCCAGTAATGCGTCGGATCGTTCTCTCGATTATATTCCCAGGTCGGCACACCAATTATACCGTATGGATACGCCTCGGTATCTGTGTACTGCATTCCGCCCCAGATATAATTTTCGATATGATATTCCAGAGCATCAATTTCTGCCTGTACCGGGAACCGCACATTTTTTCCTGCGAGAAACGGTGCATGAGCATTGCCCGGGTCATCACAGCATATAACATATATCCACCACGGCAAATCCATCCCGTCGGTATTATCCGGTGTTCTCAATGTACCGCTTCGCATATCCCATTCGCCAAACAGACCGTCATACCAGACACTTGGGTTCACTACCTGCTCATAGTCAGTCATATGAGCCGAACGTTTCTTGTACAAGGTCTCCAGCGGCTCACAACAGTAAAACTCCAGTATAGTCTGCTCGGCTCCGTTATGGTTAACCTTTATTATATTCTCGCCCAGGTGCCCGAACGATATCTTATACAAATGTGTATCTTCATCCGATGTACCCTGGTACTCGATTGTTGTCTCCGCCGGGTACTCTGCCGTCAGCGAATCGATATTGTGTTTTGTTCGCAGCTTTACTACCGCATGCAGATCCTGCGGTATCGTCATCCCCGGCACACATTCGATATCTATATCGCCATCTTCGTACAGCCTCTCACGCACTTCTGCCAGGCTCTCTGCCCAGCTGAAACTCAGGCCCAGCTCGATTGTTTCGCCTGCCGCCAGCTCTTTTGTCGTATGTTCCTGCCGCCAGTTGCCGGCTCTGGCCGGTCCGGCCACACCGGAATATACATACGCACGAAACTCGGCGTCACTGTCGGCGATATTGTCCCAGTATTCAAACCGTGTGTCACTGCCCGGCGTACTCATCACCAGGAAGTCAGGCATGCCGTTTACCCTCGTCCAGTAGCAATGTGAACCATGACCGGAAAAATATCCGTGACGTATTACTCGACCGGTCTGGATCGTATCTGTATCAAGCCCGTTATAATCGGTATTAAACGGCAGCATAAACGCCAGGTCGCCCAGTTCCAGGGTGCCGCCGGTTGTATTGGTTATGGTTACTGCCAGGCTCAAATGACCATCGTCCAGCCGCCATTGCTGCTCGATATCAAAATCTTTTATCCCGCCGCTTAAAGCTGAGGCCGTGGGATATGTTACATCAATTAGCGTTGCCTCGCCGTCTTTGCTCAATGCCACTTTACGGTTATCGTCCGATGCCGATGTCTTGGCATTTTGCCAGCTGCCGCTGTTTATCCGGTATGTCATCTCAAGATCGCCCAGCAGCCAGCCGGGCTCGCCTACAAAATTAGTCTCGAAACTGTCACCGGTTCGCTGCACCTTACTGAACCCGCCGCTGGACAGGTCAAACGTAAGGTCAAATCTATCATTACCAAAGTCCAGCGGTCCGTCCGCTGCTGTTGTAAAACTCCATATATTTCCGCTGCTCAAACCTGTTTCATCGTAATCATATTCATCTACCCGCCAGTAATATGTTGTCGCAGGACTCAGCAGTCCGGGATCATACGTATTATTCGTTGCCGGCTGGCTCGCCTTATACTCAGCTGGCGATACCTTCTGCCAGTCTTTAGCCATCATCGCGAAATCCGGCAGGTTAATTTTACCGTCCAATTCTATATCACCACAGCCAGTTCCGCTGCAGCTGCCGCCCAGCCATTTACTAACCAGCTCTGCCAGGTCAGTTATATCTACAATCCCGTCAAAATCGATATCACCCATATACTTCTCGGCATCAGCGGCAGCTTCATAACTCTCAGCCAAAAATATATCGTGCCTGTCCGCTCCCAGCCCATTCTGCCAGCTCAATACCGAAAGTATTTCCACGCCGGTTGAACCGTCAGCCGGTATAGCTCCGGCCGACTGGCTGCCCAGTATCGAAAAGCTCCATACCTGGCCTTTCCAGATATCCGGCATATTAACTTCATCTACTCGCCAGTAATATGTTGTTCCAGGGGTAAGATTCCCCGGCTGATAGTAATTTGTGTCCAGGCTGTAATAATCAACGTTCGGATGACTGCTGCGAGTTGCTGATTCTACTTCGTCATAATCCTGGCCTATATATAGGTCATGCCCGCCGGTGGGGTCGATCGCAGCTCCTGCCGTCCATTGCAGGGTAACGTCAGCTGCCTGGCCTGTTGCCCCGTCAGCCGGTGACTCGAGCTGTGCTTCGTTGTCTGGGTCTTCAACTTCAATGGCAAAGTCGTCAAACTGGAAATAGCCCAGCGTATCTACATATGTGGCATGGTGGATGCCGACCTGCAGGCTAAGTCCGTCCAGGTCTGTTCTGCTTATGGGCGAGCCGCTCATCGCTATCCAGTTGCTGCCGTCATTGCTGTATTCATGATAGAAATCATTTCCTACCCGGCGTAGCCGCAGGTAAGGCATAAAGTCGCTCGATAAGGCAAACTCATTTTCGCTCCCGTTATTAATCGTTCTCGCCATATTCTGGCTGATCGCCTTAAAGTACTCTATCGATTCGAAATCCTCTCCCGCTCCACCGTCGCTGTCTGTTGCCGCTCGCGCCATCAGCCCGGCGGTATTCCAGTTTGTCGCAGAGGCACTGACAACTCGTACCGTTGCGCTGAAATCGCCTTCAACGTTTATATATAAAAACGGGCCAAGATCTACCCAGCCTGGTTCCCATCTGCCGTTTTGGGACGATATGTATAATTGTCCTGATGCGGTCTGCGATGCGTTCAGTTCCGTTATAGTCTCTCCGGTTCCCTGTCCGATAAAACCGTCCCAGATTGTATCGCTTACTCCCTCGGTCAGATAATTATGCGATTCATCGAATGTATCTACAATTACCTCCGCAAAACTAAGCGATGTAATCAGCATTGTAAAAATACAAACCTGCAAACATGTTCTTATGATTGTACTCATTCTAACCCCTTTTTCTTTTCAAACTGATGCGTTAACTACTTACTATATTCTCTGTCAGTACACGTTCTTCAGGTAAGCCAGTACCTTCTGTTTGGTCTGGTATTTCTCTCTAATTGTTTAAGTTTACTTTCGCAGTTTTTAAGTTGCATAAATCGCCTAAAAGGGCCTTCCTGCAACGCTTTGAATTAAATGTACTTTCGAGAATTAGCTCGGAAATACATTTAAATATAAAGTTTTTCATTCACAAGGCCCTGTTCTGGCCTTTGCGTGTAATGTTGAACAGTCAAAAGTGCGAAACCGCACTTTATGATAATAAGAATTTATCAAGAAGACATATTCCTATTATGCCAAATATCATATTGCAGGGTCAAAGAAAAAACAGGGCGTTTCGACGATATATTTTAAGAATTTTAATGTTTGTCTTATTCTCAATTCTACACTCGTATTTTGGTATAAAAAATATCCATATTTAAAACCTACCTAAAAAAATTCAGCCTCTTTTGCCGCAAAGTTCAAAAAAAAAGAGCATACAAGAGTTTATCCTCTCATATGCTCTATACTGCTATTCATCGTATTCTTGTTTTTTATCTATCGTTTTTACATATGTCATTCATGAGCAATCGC
The DNA here is from genome assembly GCA_963666285.2 of Sedimentisphaerales bacterium. Lineage (GTDB taxonomy): Bacteria > Planctomycetota > Phycisphaerae > Sedimentisphaerales > SM23-30 > JAFGDI01. The sequence continues at coordinate 4,702,291 of OY762711.1, read as the reverse complement.
AAATCTAAATATTACAGCAGTTTCAAACTAAACGAACATATGCGTCAGCTAACAATAAGTTAGTTTGCCGCAACGCGGCTTTCCACTTATCCCTTATCCCTTATACAGGTATTTGCTGTCTTATCCTACTGTATCAGCTCCTTGGTATAGTCAAAGGTCCAGTTGTCTGTTCCCATACCGTTAATACTTAGTTTTAACTTGCCTTTCGAGGTCTGTTTGACCACGCCGACACCTGGAACCGCCCAATAGGTTATGTTCTGTTCAAATGTATCTGTATAATTATATGCCTTGTCGCCATAATCTGTCAGATCCAGAATATCTGATCCGCTGATCGAGAAACTCCAGTTAATCTTATATGCCTGGTATGTTGTGCCGTTGACTTTTACTGTTTCCATTTTTTCGATTTCAAACTCACTTACTATGGTTGCGTCAAAGTCAAAATCTAAACCATAAACACGATGTTCGACATACCCGGTTTTAGTTGATTTTATTGTTGTTTTGAGTGCCAGTTCATTAGATGTCAGCAGGATGTCATCGTCCGTGCTAAAATAATAATGAGCATAGCCGCTGCCTATGCTGTATTCGTAAAAATATACACCGTCGTCTTCCCAGCTCAGCGAATAATCATGAGCATCTGAATCATCATCAAATTCGAATTCTTCATAGAAAACACCGTTGATAGTAGCCTGGCCCGAACCGTAGAAATAGTCACCCTTTACCAGTGCTGAGTAATCATAGCTTTCAGATAATGACGGCTCCATTATATCTGCAAGACTATCGATTATTATTATCTCAAAGTCGATTGTTAGCCAGTTGTCATCTTCATTATTCTCCGATATCGCATTACTGCTGTCAATATGCACCACAAGCTGATAGCTGCCGCTTTCCAGGGTAGCCGGAACATCGGCATCGAGTTTCAATTTCGTACTCTTTCCCGCTGCCAGTCCGCCGATATCCTGACCGGTCAGAGTTTCCAGCAGGGTATTATCTCCGTTTTCCGGTTTGAGATACACGGCAATATCTATTGTCTGTGTTTTTGCGGTTGTGTCGTTGCCGTTATTGGTTATCTCCAGGTCAATCTCTACACCGCCTGCCTGGCCTGCGAAAATCGCCGGCGGGCTGTCGGTTTCATCGGTCGAGCCTGTCAGTTCGATATATGGTTCACTTATTCCGACGGTCGTCACTGCCAGTTCCTCTCCGTCGTAGCTTACCACTATGTCATAGCTTCCTTCTGCCATATTAGCTGGAAATGCCACCGGCAGCTTGATACCTTTCCCTTTTCCCGGCTTAAAATTACCCACCCCTGCATCTTCTGACACAAGTGTCTGCTCAGAACTGTCTGTTACCGACCTGGCAATTACTTGAATATTTAACGCTTCATCTTTCTCAGAACATATATTGCCGCAATTAGTAACGTTCAGCTTTAGTTCGCAATCAACATCTGTTCCCGCCACTATCGCCGATGGAATATCTGAACTTTCCAACTCGATTTCGAACTCCACCGTAGGTTCGCTTATCGATACCTCAGTTACAATCAGGCTCGTATCGCCAAAATAGACCACAATTTCATAATCATCTTCCGGCAGATCGGCGGGAAATTCCACCGGCAGTTTAACTTTTTTGCTCTTACCAGGCTTCATGCCGCCGATATTTGCCTCTACCGAGTTAAGCTCATCGCTATAGTCACTTGTCTTTGACTCTGCATAAATCTCTATTGTCTCAGTATCAGTCTTATCCGTACTAAGGTTGCCGTCATTTGTCACTATCAGGTCGATGCTGCATTTTGATGAGGTACCGGCTATTATTGATGGTGGTATTTTGTATTTACTCACTTCCAATGAAAGGGTTACGTTACCTTCTTCAACTGTGATATACTCATAGTAAGCTGCTTCCAGGTCGCCACATACTGCTATTATTATGAATGTCCCTTCTTCCATATCGCTTGGCAGCACTAACGTTCCTTTGGCTTTTTTTGTCTTGCCCGCTGCCAGGTTGCTTATCGAAAATCCTTCGACACTGCCAAGGGCTCTCTGTGCTGCGGTAGCAACATTTTCCGCGTAAAAGTACAAATCTACCGTCTCGCCTTTCTCGCAGCTGCTGCCGCCGTCATTGGTTATTTCCACCTGGAATTGAAGCTTGGTCTCTGTCCCTGACAAAACCGATGTCGGTATCTTCTTACCTGTCATGTTCAGTGACAACTCCGCCGGACCTGCAGGCTCTTCGGGTTCCGGGTTTGTCTTACCGTTTATCTTGCAGCTTACCAGTTCTGTCGGGTAAGGTCCTTCCTCGCCGTAATATTCATAGTCGGATATCTGAACGGTACCAACCGTCGGCACAATCCATTCATAGGTCGAACAGGATTCTGATAGTTCCCAGTCATCCTCGGCGATATCATATGGGTCCAGGTCTTCATCATAATAGTCATAAGAGTAATATTCTTTTATTAACACTTTCATTGCATTGGTAAAGTCGCCATACGGCACACTCACATCCTCGTAGCCTACTACTTCCCATACTGTCCGGTCATAATCCTCTGGCTCTTCTCCATCCAGGCATAAATATCCTCTCCATTCGGTTTTGGTGCCAACCTCATCACCGTATTCTATTTCGCCGTCATAAGGGCAGGGCGGGTAATAATATTCTATTCCCAGGTACTCACTGGTCATTGCATCGTGAACATCTGTTCCAACAGAAGCCCAGCCGATACCTGAAACTTTCGCTACATAGCTGCCGCCGCCGTAATAATCTTCTTCATTAATTAACCTGAGTGCCGAAAATCCGTTTACCTTCTTATTATATTTTTCAACATCTATCCGCATCTGGTAGCCGTCGTATTCCATAACGACATAGTCACCGGCCTTGAACTCATAAGCCGATAGTTCAATAGTAAATAATCCCACGAGCGCGGCAATAACAAACAATGCCTTTTTCATTTTGTAATCCCCTTTATGTAAGCGTTTTTTAATAAATGATATATGCAAATATATATACCCATAACAGTTGAAAATGCCCGTTCGAGCTTGGTATAAATGATTATATTAATCTTTACTTACCTTTCGACCGATCGGACAAAATCATTCACAATGTGTATGAAACGTTCATCCATGAAAAAAATTATAAAGAATATTCCGAAATGATATTTACCAGATACCTCTTTTTCTGAACATTCGCGGGTTTACTTTCGCAGTTTTCAAGTTGCAATAACGAAGTGCCTTTGGTAAATCGCCTAAAAGGGCCTTCCTGCAACGCTTTGAATTTAAACAAAATGTGAGACGAAAGCGAATTATTCCTGATGTCAACGTACATCGGGACACCTTAATTTTTCATTTTTCATTTTTCACTTAATTGGCCCTGTTCCGGCCTTTGCGTGAAATGCTGAACAGTCAAATGTGCGTCATGTATATGATGCGAAGCATAAACCGCACTGCGGGATATGATACTTTATCCCTAAACCGTCATTTTTATAATTACTTTCATATTATCCGTACTTTTAACAGTTGTCAAGACACTACTTATCAAAAAATAACCTTTATATCTCGCCCCAACCCACGTCTATCCGGCATCTATCCTGAAGTACCTGCAATATTACCCATACATCTCTTTGACTGCCGGCTGTAAGTCTTTGGCCCGATTATGCTTCACTCATGCAGCATATCCCCAATCCGGTTTTTACATATTATTATATTGACACCTGCTTGCGCAAAGCGGTACAATACTTTTATTACTCAGGTGTTTTTAGTATCCGTTGGTATTTTTCAAAAACTCTACTTTTTACTATTTGGTTGAGGTAGTATTTGAATATTTCCAAAATAGTAAAATTGTTTTACTAAGACAATTGCGTGTGTTTTACCTAGGATATATGACTGATACTATGTTAAAATGGATTACCAATAAAAAAATTCTTATAGCTGTAATGGCTATTGCTGTATTTCTGTGTAACGGCTGCAGTACCGGCATAGTTTCGTTCCCTCCGGCAAAACTGCAGTTTTATACCAATCAGGATAATACCGCTTCCGCGGTCAAACTAAACAGTGCCGGCATATGCCTGATTACCAAAAAAGACGACTTTGGCATTATCCTCGGTTCTACCGAACGATTCTACTATCTCGAAGGTACCCAAAGTAACACTAAAAAATTGCACATGCCGGATCTGGACTCTTCCAATTACGTTTTGCTGCCGACCGAAGATTCTTTTAACTGGATTGCTCTCGATACCGTCGCTCTGCAGGATCAGTCTTTTGGGCTTGCTCTCAGGCTCTCCGGCCACCGTCCGGGTATTACTATCGGCTGCAGCAGTTCATCGGTTATCAGGCTGCCGTCTGACCGAGACAATGTCTTATATATAAATACTAACAATGATTCTAAACCTGAGATGTTCTTATTAAAAGGAGACTCGCAATGATAATACGTTTTCTTTCTGTTTCTATGGTCCTGGTTTGCCTCGTTGGCTGCAATACCGCAAATTCCGGTAAGCCCAAACCGATTGTATATGTACAGGATATTAATTTGGGTATTGTACTGGAGCCGGTAAAGGAGGTCGGCACCAGCAAACTTATGGTGGGCTTCGAACGCGATGTATTCACTGTCGTTCCTCGCAAAAGTAATTCTGCCGATGCCGATGCCATGTCGCTTGTTTCATTTTGCCATGTCGGTGCCAGGGGAATCGATAAGATCAGGTTCTGTCACCTTATCGCAAGTGGCGACGCTTCCAAATCTGTTATCACCAATGGTGAGCAGATCAGGAAAATCAATGAAAAAATATTTGATAATGTAAATGATGTTAATGGGGATAAAAAATGAAAAAACTGTATATCTTATTATTGATGGTTACGGCATACTTTCTCGCCGGCTGCGATTCAATTTATTTCTACGAGTCCAGCAAGCTCGCTTTAAGTTTTGAAACCAGGCCTGACCCGTCAAAACCGGTATCCGGCTCGCTCTCAGCCAGTACCCACATGGCAACTGTCATCCCGCCGCAACAGAAAGATGACGGCAGCTGGGAAGCTGTCTCCCTGATAAACTATTTCAATATGAGTAATGATAGCGAAAACGGACTCGTTATTGATTCGGTATTCATTACCGGAGATGCTTATTCAGAGTTGAATGGTCGTGGAAGACTGCCGGATATCTTTAATTCCGTTGCCGACGTCAATGTTACTCAGTTCTCCGTCGACAATATTGATCTTATCAGGGATATTCTCAAAATCAGGTTAAGGCAGGGTGACCAGGTTGCCCAAAAAATACTTGCTGAGCTGGAAAGCGAATTTGCTGCCATGCTGAAAATCAACGAATATCCTTTCAACGAGTTTAACAGGTATATTCTCAATGAAGGTGAGCTGGAATCCCGTCTGATAAACAGCGGTGGAAACTTTTATAGCTATTTAGCTAACCTGAAATTGTCTATTATCGACCTGGAGAACTATATTAAAATCAACAAAGAATCGGCACAGGATTATATTGGTATTTATAATTCCGAATCAGAACGGCTCGCCAGGATTTCTACTATCCTGAGAGTCAATAAAAAAGTCATAACTGCTGTAAATTATTGCCAAAAACTACTTCAATAACAAGGAGTCTGTCATGAAAAAACCTTATCCCGGCGGAGCTGATAAATGGGAAAAAGATACTGGATCGGGCACTACTAAAATCGAAAAACTTGTTATTCTTCTCAGCGGCGGTGTGTGGGATGGCGAGGACTTAATAAAATTAGAACGGGTCGATACCGATACCGACCACGGCTGGTTGGCATGGCTTGCCGGCGATTCCGACGAAAAATAGCACTTATGTCTGCCAAACCTGCCATCGGTCAGTTTCAGTTACTCAAACTGACCGATCAGGATATTATTATAACATGTTTTTAGACGATCTATTAATCTCAAATTTTAAACGATCTGCCGCTTGCCCTGAGTTCATCGAAGGGATGCAGCTTTCTGGTACCTCAATTCTTCCCTCTTACCTCTTACCTCTTACTTTTTCCCTCTTACCTCTCCCTCCTCGCTTCTCCCTTCTCGCTTCTCCCTTCTCACTCTTCCATTTCCACCATCTCCAATATCTTTTCCGCCGGCACACAGGTCTTCACCACCATCTGCAGGTTACTCTTATTACCGTTCTCATCTTTACCGTAATATATCGAGCTTGTCGTTCTTACAATCCCGACAACATTACCGCACTCATCAAATACCGGCCCGCCGCTCGAGCCATATGCATAATCCGCGGTTATCTCTATCCTGCTGATATCTCCTTCGGTTTTCAGATACCGGCTTATTATCCCGGTCGTCATGGTATAATAATGATTCGCCGGATGGCTGATAACCGACACTGCCGAGCCGATCTCCGGCACAGTATTAATCGCTGCCGGCTTCAGCCCCTCAGCTTCTATTTTCAATATTGCGATATCATCCTTTTGGCTCGCTGCCAGTATCTCCTTAACCGGGTAGGCTTTACGGTCATGTGTCATCACCCCGAACGCTGACGCGTTAGTCGCACCGATCACATGATAGTTCGTTACGATCACTCCGTCCGGCCCGACCACAAAACCGGTTGCGGCGTTAGCATGCCAGTTTTCGCATTTATCACACTTATAGACATATGCCACCGCCACCACACTATCGATACAGTCTGTATATATCTCCGCCGGGCTCTTTCTCTTATCCGCTGCTCCCGCCATCCCCTCAACTTTGGCCTTATTACGTATAAGCTGGCATAACAGAACCCCGGTCGCCTCCGTCGTCTCGCTTACTTTCATCTCCAGGATATCTTTACTTAGTTGAGTCATTATCTCAATATCGTATTTTCGCTCATCTTTCTTTATACACCCGGTCGTATCCGCGCAATCCTGCTCAACCGCTCCGCCGCCGTTACAATCCCGGCCGCACTCCCAGCTGCATACCAAACCGCTGCCGCTGTCATTCTCTTCCATACTCCTGCCAAACGGCAATACTGCCAACGCCAGCGCCGCTATTATCAGCAAAACGATTCTTTTCATAATAACACCTTTCAATATGTGCAATCCCAGTTAATAGAATTTCACCCAATTCTACCCCCTCAGCCCTCTTCTTGCCAGCCCAAATTATTTCCTTACATATCAAAACTTATTATGCCATGTTTCACAGTGACAAGTAATTTTCTTCGCGGCCTCTGCGCCCTCTGCGAGCAACATCGTTTTTTTTCGTGTTCTTTCGTGAATTTCGTGAAAAAATTACCGTCAAGTTATCTAAACATTTTCTTATCGGTGTCCATCCGCGTGCATCAGTGGTTCAGAATTATTAATCACGTGCGGTCTTGTCGAACCATAGCTTTAGCGAAGGCTGAAGCAAGTCACCTTATAGTTATTTGTACTTACCCGTAGCCGTGGTTTTTAATGTCAGTTATTTTCTGAATTCTTAATTTTGAATTCTTAATTTTAAGCATTCCCTTCATGGTGAAATAATATTCTTTGCGGCCTCTGCGAGCAATAGTGTTTTTATTGTGTTCTGTTCGTGTTTGTCCAGGTTTTCTTTAATCTTTTATACTTAATTTTCATCCATTTATTCGTCTCTTCGATTAAAATAATATGTAATATTTCACCAGATAACACAATTGCAATTTCCAACCAAACCGACATCGTTAAGGACATAGTAGGATAGGCATCCCTGCCTGTCAATAAACCAGCCCTCACGCAGCGACCACATTTCTTTCATCCTTCCGATATGTCACATACGTCGTATATATCCTATATCCTTTTTCCGTCTCTTCAGTTATTTCAGTAGTAAAGCATTTTCCCGCCCCACCTGCAACAATTAATCAGCTTTCCCGACACATCGGGATTTCCTTCCCAAGTACCTATATTAATAAAACACGAGCGGTAGCGAGTCACCTTATATATTATTGGTGTTCATTGGTGTTGATTCGTGGTTCAACTCTTAGCCCACCCGCGCGATTTAAAATACGTCGCGCAGCGAATTATTCCTGATGTCAACGACATCAGGGCACCTAAACTTTTCATTTTTCATTTAGCGAAGCTTACCACCCATCTTCTCACTTCTCTCTTCTCGCTTTTTTCTTCTTCTTATCCTTTATCCTTTATACTTTATACTTCAGAAACGCTTTCCGCATTCCCGCTCCATTTCCGCCGCCTACCACCTAATAATACTCAACGATACATAAATCCTATTATAGGATGTTGGAAGTATGGCTTCTAACAAACTGAAATATAAGGGTTTATGTGAAATGATTTCAGTGAGAAAAATTATTATCGATATTGTGTAACTTCTAATTCAATTTCAAAAAGGAATATTTTTCTTTAAGAACATCTAAAGGCGAATTTCCGTTACTATCTTTTATTGTCAAGTCTGCTCCAGCTTTAACAAGCTGATTAAGTATTCTTATATTACCAATTTCAGCAGCATAATGAGATGGAGTTTTACCGCTATTATCATGAAGACTTACATTTGCACCCTTATTTATCAAATCTTGGACAAAAATATAGTCATATTCACAATGGATAGATGAGGCAATATGAAGTAAAGTTTGGCCTTTGTCATTAATATGATTAACATTATATGTTCTTTCTAACAAAACCTTATGTATATTATAAACATAGCCTTGCTGATTACCGCGATAATACCATGAATCTCCAAAATTATCTGCTAAATAATATGAATAGAATAAAAATAATGGCGAAACTTTTCCATAATCAGTTACGGTATTCATATCAGCTCCAATTGATATAAAATACATTACCAAAGGTTCATTATGAGCCAAAGCAGCTTCATGTAAAGGCGTATTTCCATATTCATCTGACTTAAGCTCCGCTCCATATTCAACTAATAATTTTGCCATTTCAACACTTTGCGATTCGTGTAATGCAGTTACTCTTTCATACCAGGTTTCATTTGGGTTAGCACCATTTTCTAATAAATATTTTACTATTTCAATATTTCCATTTCCAACGGCAGTGCATAGCGGAGCAAAATCAGATTCATAATAAACTTTAGCTCCAGATTCAACAAGTATCTTTACAATTTCAAGATCATCATTTAATACAGCCTGACAAAGTGGAGGTTCCAAACCTTTTTCAACGTCAGCTCCTGCTCGCAATAGTAATTTAACAATTTCTGACCTTCTTTGACAAACAGCATAATCTAATGGCCACATATTGAAATAATGAGTTTTTAAGTTTATCTTTTTCTCTATACGTATCTCGCTGTTTGCAATATCTTCATTTATTAGTTGTTCCATCAAAAACAACCAGTTGTTGTCGATAGCAATTTTAACAAAATCACTAAGTTTTGACTTATCAAAGTCGTAAGTATTTAGTCTTTTGATAAACGAATTTTCCTCTGAGGAAATAGTATAAGAAAATTTAGACATTGGGCTATGGCAACCCGAAAATATAATAATAAGCAAAAAAGGAAATATTAGTCGATTCATTTTGCCTCCAAATCAGTTACATTGAGAACTATACAAGTCCTGCATTACACTAAACGCAATATTTAATGCTTTTATACCACTATTTAATGGACTATTCTCGTAGGGGTATCTATTTTCCTTTGGTCAATCTCAGTACCATTTCCATCATATATCACCGACTCACCCCAAACATCATAACAATACCGCTCAACTACATCGCCAGAAGAATCAACCAGAGCAACAACTGAGCCGAGATTATCAGAGCAATAGTAGTAAGTCTCGCTGCTGTTAGGGTCATTATCTACAAAACAATACATAACCAAAGGCTCATCAATTCCATTTCCATAAACAAACTCATTTCGATATCTTCATCAGTGTTCATCTCGTGTCCATCTGTGGTTCTGTTTTCCTCACCGTCAGGCGATTAAAACTTAGGTTGCGATAGCAACACCGCAATTTTTCACTTTTCATTTTTAGTTTTTCACTTCCTTAGCGGCATAACCGCTAAGGGATATTATGATAGTACCGGACAATTTTGTCAACATCTTCATTTTCGTCATATAAAATCGCCAAAATTCGTCTGCAAAGCGCATCATATTCATTTTCAACCAGCAAGGTATCAGTATAATCCCAAACCAATCTACAAAGGCAACACCGGCGAGATATTCTGTATCGAACGACTTGGCGGACTGCTAAAGTCATGTCATAGACAAGCTGCTTAAAGTTAAAGCTTCCATCGTACAATATTTTTGTTTTTGACAACAGCACTGGTACGCCTAAATCGCTATATTTTCTTTTCAAAGAGCTTATAAATGCCAAATCCATAGTCTTATCCAGACGAAATTTATACTTGTTCTCATCGCTAATTATCTGAAAATACTGCTATTTATGCTCAGATGAGTTTTTGAGTAAGACACAGAGATTCCAAATTTAATCTCAAATCTATTTTTGAGGAGGACAACCTAATTCGGCTATCTTTTGTTCATATATTTCATCAAGTTTATCGAGTAAGTGTTTATCATCAAAATTAATATCAAACTCATATAAACCTGATTCTCCCTGACAACCTTTATACAAACTGATCAAGTGATAAAATATCTTTGAGTCTTCGTTTCTGTAATTCTTCGCTTTTAACAAAAATAAATTTGGATCAATTATATTTTTTTCTCTTAAATCCTGTAATGATGTTTTTGCTACCTTCCAGGGAGGACGATAGAAACTCTCATTATCAGTAACCCTTACCTCAAAAGAGAGACTCGAAATAATACTATCTAATAAAGTAGAATTATCCGGAGAATGAAAATATAATATTTTAGCTGCACGAATCCTTACATTTAAACTATTATCATCTAGCATATTCTCAATAAAAGGAATCTCATCTGTTGTGATATCTTCTTCTTTTACAAAAGCAAGTGAGTAATTTCTGATAACTTCGGACGGATCATTTAATAGTGTTGGCAAAGCCAAACGATAAATTAAAAAATTACGATCCGAGACATATGAGAGCCCTTTAATGCGGCACTCTTCGCTTAGTTTAGCAGAGTCATTGCATACAATATCTAACACAAGAGAAATGGGGTAATTACTCAATTTAACTTTCGTGTTCAGCAAGCTTTGAACCCTTCCAGGATGATTCAACTCTTTTAATAATTTATAAATCTCAACTCTATCAGTTTGTGATCTTAACCCAGAAACATCGTCAGCAGATGAACTATCTGATTCCTTTTCACATCCACACCCTATTAACATCAATAATAATTGGAAGAATAACAAACATTTATACATAAGTACCTATTCCTTACATTAAAAAATTATTCAGCAAATCCTCTTGCCCAATCTTGGCAATTAGAACCATCACCAAACCACCACATTCCAAGAAAAGCGTATGGGTAATCTTTATTACACTTCTCAACTAGCTGGGTTCTCTGTTTTTAATTTGGAGTTAGTTTGCTGAGTTTTATCATTGAGTATCTGTTAAGAATTTTATTTCCTGAGCCATCAATCATATATTCAATCAATATAGCACAATCACTATTTATTAAGTTAGGGGTAGAAAATAGTTTTAATTCTTCCATTAAGGTAGTATCTACTTCATGGCAATATTTATTTTCGAGTATACTTGTGTTAGGAATCGCAAGGCCAGTCTCACTACCATCAACCGCATAGTCTATTTCTCCTTCTACAAACGAAAAAGTAAAGTCGTTATCAATAATTCTAGAGGACATGGCTATGTCATGAAAACCAAAATCTTTTAATATGTTTTCTGTTTCTTCTTCAGAAAGCCCTTTATGTAATATTAGTTCTGTACTGTCTTGGCATAAACGGTCTGAATCCAAAATACAACCACAAAACAAAGTCAATGATAACATAAGCAATACAAAATATTTCATAGTAATCCCTTCGAGATCAAATATTTATAATATAAGTTTGTCTTCATGAACAATAAAATCTTTACTAACAAATATACATCCAGAGATCAATACTAAGCTGAGTATTAAATAAAACTTCATTAACTTCACTCCCTTCATGGTGAATATAAATCAAATATTTTTTCCTCATGGCTCATCCTGCCCATCTTATTATACCGCTTATACTGATATCTTTCTATACTATTTCCAATTACCCCAACATTGCATTAAATTATCAGAGCCCCGCACGGCAGTAAGGGCTATTCTTTGCCTCAGGCGATTTTAAACAGTATTTTCGTGTCCGTTCGTGAAATATCTTCTCGGCGTTAGCCAATTTAAAATAAGGTTCTGTACCGTACGTTGCAGCACCCCTCTGTCAAGTCCTGATTAAAAGTTGTCACTTTCCGTTTCTATTTCCTATTGTATTTTGGTGATATATTCCGTAGTGAAGGGAGCCCGGAGGGCGACCGGAACGGAGGAATATATCACGCCGCGGCATGCACTTCCGCAGGTATACAATACTTCAACGCAACATGCGGTCTACGAGTGTTGTAAAGCTCAATTGCCTGCCTTACTACTGCATATACATGAGCCTTTTCCTTAAACGTTTCTTTTAATCCATATTCATATTTCAATATACCATTTAACCGTTCTGCCTTGGCATTCTCATAGCAATGATTCTCTTCGGTCATGCTTATCTGTAATCCATTTCTCTGCAACTTATCAATATATCTGTGACAGCAATACTGACAGCCTCTATCCGAATGGTGAATCGCTTTACTCCCTTTCGGCAGCTGCTTTATCGCCATCGACAATGCCCTTAAACAACCTTCGGCTTCCAAGCTATCACTACAATCATAACCTACTATCTTGCGGCTATAAGCATCCATTACCAATGCCAGATACATAAAACCTTCATTTGTACGTATATATGTTATATCACTTACCAGAGCCTGATTAGCTCCTGTCAGTTCTGCATCTTTCAACAAATTATTATAAACCTTAAAACTATGACGACTATTTGTAGTTGTAACATATCGTCTTTTACGCTTTATCAGCTTATCATACTTATCCATAAGCTCAAAAAAGCGATCACGGCCTATTTCTATACCAACAAGCTCCAGTACTGGACTTATCAACTCCAAAACCTTACGACAGCCTAGCTCTGGTTGCAATCTGCGCTCTGCCTCAACCAGTTCTATAATCAAAGCTTCATCTATAGATTTCTTCTTACGTTCCTTGCGTGCTTTATAGTAGTTTTGCCTGCTCATACCTACAAGACGACAAAAGCCTGCTATCGTCGCCTTTTGGGAACTACCTTCCTGCGGCTTCTGCGAGGCACGTTCAACTGCTGTGTGCTTACTTTTTTTTTGAAAGCTTCTGGATCGACGCTAACTTCCTCACATAGCTCCTCAAATACTGCTTCATTCAACAAACTCTGCATATGAGTATCTGCTAATGCCTCTTTCAGCTGCTTAATCTCAGACTTTAGCTTCTTTATCTGATTCTGCTCTTCTGGTTTTTCCACGCGTATAACCTTTGGTACTAAGTGGTTACGGCCATATTTAATTAGCCATTTCTTTACTGTCTCGCCACCTGGTATCCCATAATGACGATTAGCTTCCGATATACTACCCAGCTTACCAGATTCCAGATCATTTACAACTTGTAACTTAAATGCCTCACTATATCTATTGTTTGCCTTCTTAATTATTGCCATTGCTGTCTCCTGAAAAAGTTAGTACATTATTTCTATAATGTGACAACTTATCACAGGACCAGACACTCAATTCTTACCTCTTACTTCTTACCTTTTACCTCTCCCCTCCCTCCTCGCTTCTGACTTCTAACTTATTTATTTTCATAATTCAGCATTCAAAATTCATAATTAATACGCTTCTCTCTTCTAATTTTCCCCTTTACTATTTTCTTCAAATTTCCGATAATCAACCTCTATGAAACTCCATGTACTAATAGCCATGTTTACCTGCTTCTTCATGAACAGCTGCGAAAAAGACAAAGCTCCGTCCGGCCCGCAGCCGCAGAAGCTCCAATCCATCCAGATGGAGATCGCAGGCGAAATCTTCGACATGGAAATAGCCTCTACCGAAGACACCCGTGCCATGGGCATGATGCACCGCCATTCCATCCCACGCAACTCCGGCATGATCTTCATCTTTCAATATCCGCAGATGCTGACTTTCCACATGGAGAACTGCCACATCGACCTCGACGGCATATTCCTCACCGCCTCCGGCAGAATACTCAATATCGAAGATATGAAATACCCGCGATCCGGCAAAACCGAACTATATTCCGGCAGACTACCGGCTAAATATGTCATCGAGCTGCCCGCTGGCACCGTCGCTCGACTGTCACTCAGGACCAACGACAAAATTACCATCCCCCAGGAAATCCGGCAGATCAAAGCCGAATAAAAAATCTTGTCTTTTTCACACTGTTTTTTTTTGAGTCATTCATTGCTATGTGGTACTACCATCAGTATAATGTTTTTTCTAAAGTGCATTTTCAGCTGAAGAATGGGACTTAGTATCTGTTTCATATACCCCTCGGCATGCGTTCAATTCGCATCCGTTATAATCCGTATAGCGCCGTTCGCTTCCGTATGCGTTCCGTTGGTCTCCGTGGCCGACCGTAAAACCAACATAAATGTCATTTTGAGATTTTTTATCTTTTTTTGACAATCTTTTGCATGTTTTTGGTAATACCAGAATTCTTGTTAAAACTGCTTTTCGGTCATACAATTATAACATTCTTCGATATCATATGTGCTAGCTTTGTTAGTATTAATATACCGCTTCCGGCATAGCGGGAAATGATACTAACTTATTCTGACAATTAGAGTTAAATTTATATTTTATCTGAACTTTTAGCTTAAAATATCGGTAAATTCAACCGATATAAGAGATTATAAACAGATTAATCAATCTGATTACAAGTAGGTGACGTATTATTTACAACGCAACCCACAGGGACGGGGTGCGCCCGCTTGCATTTATAAATATCTGAAATATAAGATCTTATATTCAAATCTTGTTAGCGTACTTAAAACTCATCAGACCTGCCCACTGGGTTAAAAATATCTTTGTACTTGCGCCTTTACTTTTCAGTTGTAAGTTCCTTGGTGAAAACGCTTTAAGTAACAATCTCGTAACACTCCGGGCACTTGTCGCCTTCTGTCTGGTATCCTCTGCAGTGTATGTTATTAACGATATAAGTGACTGTCAAAAAGATAGTTATCATCCTGTAAAACGTAACCGGCCAATTCCTTCAGGCCAGGTCTCCAAACCTTCCGCTGCGGTCCTTGCCCTTATCTTGCTGTTAGTATCTGCTGTTATTGGCTTTAAGATATCAATCCTGTTCCTGATCATAACTTCAATATACTTCGGCATGAATGTCCTATATTCCTTCTGGCTAAAGAGTTATGCTATTATTGATGTCATTGTCATCGCTATTGGCTTTGTATTACGTGCCGCCGCCGGAGCTGTGGCGATCCAGGTCTTTGCCAGCCAGTGGCTTATAGTCTGCATTTTTACCCTCTGCCTCTTTATGGGCTTCTGTAAGCGTATCAATGAGCTGGTTACTCTCGATCAGGAAATGGCCGTTAACCACCGTCAGTCGCTTCTGGAATACACTCCGGAGCTCTTAACTCATTTAATTACAACGTCTGCGGCACTTGCTATTGTTACCTTCATGCTTTATGGCATGAGCGAATCAACTATCAATCGATTCGGTACCGCAGCTTTCATATATACTGTGCCGGTAGTAACTTACTGCATTTTCCGTTTCGCTGCCATCAGTATGAAAGGCCTTTATGACGGACCGACTTCCATCGTTCTCAAAGACAAACCTTTCCTCATCGGTACTATAATCTGGATAGTAATGGCTGTCCTGATCGTCGCCAAAGGCCAAACCTTTGGCGGTTTCTGCCGTAGTTTATATTAGTATGAGTATTTAATATATTATAAAATAGGGATTTATATACATGAGTGAACCAAAACAAAAGAAGAAAAATCCTGGGTTAATTATCATCATAGTCGCTTTTTTGGCCGTCCTTGCCGTAAATCTTACCAGTGGTTCTGAAAAAGTCAAATGGGCCGATTCAATTGAATCTGCAGAAAAAGCAGCTCAAAACAATGGTAAGCCCATTATGGTGCTTTTTACTACTAAAACCGGTAAATACGAAAGTGATTGCAACAGAATGAGTTATGCTACGATTAACAAACCGGATGTCGTGAAATTCATCAATAAGACATTTAATCCCGTTCTTATCGATTATGATAACAATGAATCAGTTGCAAAAAAATATGATGTTTCACAGCTACCTGCGATTGTCATAAAACTATATAATACAGACGAATACAGAAAACTCGTTGGCTATATTAGTGATAAGGAGTTCCATTCAAGAACAGGAAATGTCGTTAAGGAACTCAAAAAATAGAATCAATTTACTTATATTTATGATATAATATAAGTATGCAATATATATGGTAATGACTGATAAGTGCCTATAAGATGCAATTTTAGGAAATTATTTTGAAACAGTTACTATACATCTTAATACTACTGTCTGTTTCTGCTGTTGCAACTGCTGAAGAATCCAATCCGATTTATGGCAACAGTTCTACCAGGGGAGTGACGCGTTTTGACGTTCCAGGTAAGGCGAGTATTGGTTACTCTGATATCAGCTCTTTTTCTAGGTATTCTACCGGCGTAAACCGTCTTCGTCAGCCTAGGGCTCTTTACAGTGGTAACCCCCTTAGCTATAACAACAAAGCATCTAATCAGATGCCTAAATCAGGTTACGGAAGTTTTAGAAAGAGAAGCGGCATGGTCAATGCCCGTATGAACTCTTTAAAAGTTAGATCTAAGCTGGGATCATATAACTCTCGCTCCAACATGTCTTTATCTACTTCTAATGATCAGCAGAACCCAGGCACGTCAACCAGGTATGCAGGGTATAATTATGACAGATTCCCGTTAAGGATAAAAAGAACATCAAATCAGGCCTTAAAGCAATTGATATCTGGTAATTCAACTATGTTAACTGACAGGTACAAGAGACTTTTACAAGGCAATAGGCGAGGAAGGCTTTCTTACTCAAAAGTGAGCATGAATCGCTCCATATTAAATAAAAAAACTCGGGTTAACGGCGGAAGTATTCTTTCTACAACTAAGTATTCTACTTCCAGTATCTTAAGTAATAGATAAGTCTTATGGCTTTTTATTCAGTTTAACCTATTAGCTGGTAAATATCCATTTTTATTATTCTTATCACAATTCATTGATTTCCCTTAAGTTTATATAATAATGAAAGTATTAATCACAGGTACCGCAGGCTTTATTGGTTATCATTTAGCCAATAGGCTGGTTGAGCGTGGCGATTCAGTTGTCGGCATTGATAGTATCAATGACTATTATGACGTCCAATTAAAATATGGCCGTTTAGCTGAAACTGGCATTGATGGCGCGTCTTTGGAATATAACAAAGAAGTTATATCTTCAAAATTTGATAATTACAGTTTTGTAAAATTGAATTTGGAAGATAATGAAGCTCTTAACAATCTATTTACCAAACATAAATTTTATAGAGTCTGTAACTTAGCCGCTCAGGCTGGTGTTCGCTATAGCCTTGTAAATCCAGGTGCTTATATCAATTCTAATATCGTTGGCTTTGCTAATATTCTTGAAGCTTGCCGCCATAATGAGGTTGAACATCTGGTATATGCCAGTAGTTCAAGTGTTTATGGCTGCAATGAAAAGATGCCATTTAGCACCAGCGATAATGTCGATCATCCGGTAAGTCTTTATGCTGCTAGTAAAAAATCAAATGAACTGATGGCTCATTGTTACAGCCATTTATTCAATTTACCTACTACCGGATTGCGTTTCTTTACTGTCTACGGCCCTTGGGGCAGACCGGATATGGCACCTATACTATTTACCAGTGCTATTTCAAGTGGTAAGCCCATTAAAGTCTTCAACTATGGCGACATGAAACGTGATTTTACCTATATTGACGATATTGTAGAAGGTGTTGTTAGGGTTATTAACAACCCGCCTAAAGGAAATGAAAGTTGGACCGGTTTATCACCCGATCCGGGCAGTTCAAAGGCCCCTTATAAAATATATAATATTGGCAATTCTTCGCCCGTTGGATTGATGGATTTTATTAAAGCTGTAGAAAATGCTTTGGGAATTGAAGCTGAAAAGCAAATGCTGCCTATGCAGCCTGGCGATGTGCCGGCTACCTGGGCAAATGTTGATGATTTGATAAATGACTTAGGTTATAAACCTGATACCGATATTCAGGATGGGGTTAACCGTTTTGTTGATTGGTATAAGAGTTTCTATAAATAGTCAGTTCTTATATTCTTATTCTTTCTAATATGAATATTATAAAACCAAAGGTCAGTATAAGCTGGTTACCAGCCTTTTTTGCTGGTATTATTGCCTTTACCTTATACTTTTATACTCTCGCTCCTGATTTGGTTTGGCAGGACCAGGGCGATTTCCAGGTTTGGGTTGCCCAGTGCAAACTTGAGCAGCATATTATCACTCCCTCTGGTGAGCGTCTTGGTGATGTTGTTCGTGTGCATCCTCTCTATATTGTATTTGCACATTGGCTTGCTAAGTTTACCTCGCTTAGCTTTGCATATGCCGCTAACCTGACAAGTGCGATATTTGCTGCATTAGGTATCTCAGGAGTTACTGCTCTTGTTTATGTATTGACCAGGAGGTTATTGCCGGCTGTTTTAGCAGCAGGCGTTTGCGGGCTTGGGCATACCTATTGGTTTATGGCTACCCAGGCCCAGACATATAGTATGTCAAATTCTATGACGATATGGGGCATGCTATATGCAATTATATATATCTTATCCAATCGCAGGGCTTATTTATTCATTTCCTGCTTTATTTTTGGTTTAGGTGTAAGTGTTCACAATATGAGCCAGATTGCATTTGTAGTTTTAGCTTTTTATATATGCTATAGCTTTTTTCATAAGAAATTAAATGTAAAAGATGTCATTTACTGTCTGTTATTATGGCTGATCGGCGGAGTATTCTGGCTGTATGCTATCGGACTGGAATACAAAGTAACCGGCGATCTTTCTGGTTCGATTTTGTCTGGAATATACGGTCGCTGGGGAAAAGCGGTATTTAATTCTGGTGATATTGTTCGTCTTGTTACGAGGAGTATACAATTCTTTATTTTGAATTTTCCAACTCCACTGGTAATATTAGCCGTACCGGGGATAATATTTGGAAGAAAAGTAATTGATTCCCGTATTTACAATTTCCTTCTGGCGAGTTTGGTATTATATATAATGTTTGCCTTTCGCTATGATGTTCCAAATCAAAATCACTTTTTTATGCCTGCATATATGCTTGTCAGTATTTTCATTGGGATAGGCTATATTTATTTGCGTACACATGAACTTGCTGCCGACTGGCTTGTAGCCATGGTTCTGCTCATATGGATAGTGCCAACTTATGCCGGTATATGTTTTGAGGCAAAAAGCAGAGGTTTTCAATGGGGTCATAATCGACACATACCATTTCGACAGGAATATGAGTATTACCTGGAGCCCTGGCAGCAAAATCAGACAGGCCCACGGCGTATGGTTAATGATATTTTCTGTGTTCTCCCGCCAAATGCTGTTTTTGTATGCGATTCTACTCCCTATTCAGCATTAGAGTATGCAATTTATATCGAGGAAAATAGAAAAGATATACATCTAATCGATTTGGATTATTTTAATATCAATGATTATAAAAATCAGGATGTCTATTTTCTGATGAATATAGACTTATATCGCAAGTGTACCGATGACAAAGTTGAATTTATTCCGGTAGAGCTAACCGGCGGTGAATTTATTTATAAGTTGGAATGGAATAATAAATGAAAATATTAGTAACAGGTGGTGCCGGGTTTATCGGTTCACATATTGTCGAACATTTTCAAGGTGAAGCTGATGTTCGAGTGCTGGATAACCTGAGGACCGGTTATTTGAAGAATCTGGAGAATTTTGATGTCGAAATAATCCAGGGATCAA
Source organism: Sedimentisphaerales bacterium (assembly GCA_963666285.2). GTDB lineage: Bacteria > Planctomycetota > Phycisphaerae > Sedimentisphaerales > SM23-30 > JAFGDI01. Next base: position 4,682,418 of record OY762711.1, on the reverse strand, counting down.
TTACCGACAAAGCCGCGGTGCAAAAAGCTGTTGAAGGCATTGATTATGTCTTCCATCTTGCTGCGATGGTAAGTGTTCCTGAATCTATGGACTTACCGGGAGAATGTGTTGAGATCAATGCAGTTGGAACGCTTAATGTTCTTCAGGCTGCAGCAAAAGCAGGTGCTAAAAAACTGGTTTTCAGCAGTTCATCAGCGATCTATGGCGATAATCCGCAAATGCCTAAAATTGAAACCATGTTTCCCGAACCCAAGAGTCCTTATGCGGTAACTAAACTGGATGGTGAGTATTACTGCAAAATGTTTAATGATGAAGGCTGGCTGGAGACAGCTTGTTTCCGGTATTTCAATGTTTTCGGTCCTCGTCAGGATCCGGGCAGTGCCTATGCCGCCGCTATCCCGATTTTTATTGACAAGGCGGTAAAAGGTGAACCGATAACCATTCATGGTGACGGCGAACAGACCCGTGATTTTATCTATGTAAAAGATGTTGTGCGGGCAAACGTCTGGATGGCTCAGCAGCAGGGTGTTTCAGGCGTATTTAACGCGGCCTACGGTAGCTGTCAAACGATAAACGAGCTGGCTGAAAAGATTATCACAAAGACAAATTCTTCCAGCGAAATCATACACGGTCAGGTCCGTGCCGGAGATGTAAAACACTCTCTGGCAGCCGTTGATAAGTTAACCGGTGCCGGGTTGATTCTGGAAAATCGTTTCGAAGAAGGCCTGACCGACACAGTGGAGTTTTTCAAATCGAAGTAGTTTGCTGATTATGACAGATAATAAATGTCCATTATGTAATAGCCTGGAAAGCTGTTTCTTATTTGAAACAAATGGCTACGATATGCAGAAATGCAGCCATTGCGACCTGTTATATATTTCCCCATATCCTCAATCAGAACAACAGCGTTTCGAGGCGGTTGCCAATAATAGTCATTCGGATATTACGGTTATTGGCCCGGAGCAGTATTCGCTGGCTCGAAAGGCCTATTATGAAGACCTGTTTCCTTTGGTCAGGCCGGCATTCGAGGGTGCCGACAGCTTGCTGGATATTGGTTGCGGTACCGGGCATCTGTTACAGCTGGCGAAAAATTCCGGCATAAATTATTGCGAAGGCATAGAGCTTAATTCAAAAAGGGCTGAGTTTGCCAGGAAAAATACCGGTTGTCAGGTAACTGAACTGCCTATAGAGCAGTTTCATTCAGACAGAAGGTTTGATGTCATAACGCTGATAGATGTTCTTTCGCATGTTTATAGCTATGACAAACTATTTGAAGCTGTGAAGAATTTGCTTGCTCCAGGTGGAAAATTTGTGATAAAAACCGGGCAATATACTGCTCAAGTTCAGAAAAACAGTGTTTTTGACTGGGAAGTGCCGGACCATCTGCATTTTATGGGGATGAAAACTCCTGAATATCTGTCACAAAAGTATGAAATGAAAATCACCGGCATGGAATCAGTTTCTTATGCCGATGAGCTATACACCAGAAAACGATTCCTCACGAAAGGCAGAAGCTGGAAAAGAAATGCCGTTAAAACAATACTGGCATTTACCCCATTTGCCATAAGCACACTAAAAGCCAGGTATATTAAGCAGTTTGGCGATAATTGCTATTCAATAATATTAGTTATGGAGAAGCTAAGTAATTATGAAATTTAATATAAGTAGTATTAACTTACAGATTAGTTATGAATAAATATGCAGTAATAATGGCAGGAGGTAGTGGTCAGAGGTTGTGGCCGCTAAGTCGGCAAAAGATGCCAAAACAAATGATCAAAGTAATCAAAGGGAAATCGTTGCTTGAAATTTGTATTGATAGGATCAAGTCAATTTTTCCGTTGGAAAATATTTATATTGTTACTAACCAGCAATATAAAGGGATAGTTGAAGGCCATCTGGAAGGCATACCAAAAGATAATATTCTTGGTGAGCCTGTAGGGCGAGACACTGCGAATGCTATTGGTTTTGCTGCCAATATAATATATCAGAAGGATCGTGATTCTGCTATGGCTGTTTTCAGTGCTGACCAGGTTATTTCCCCGGTAAGAGAGCTTCAGTCTGGAATTCAGGCAGGATTTGATTTTGTTAATAGTAATCCAGATGTGCTAATGACTCTTGGCATAAAAGCAACGAGTGCTCATACTGGTTTTGGCTATATTAAACAAGGAGAAGCTACTAAATCTTCTAAAGTATTTAGAGTAGATCAATTTAAAGAAAAACCAGATATTGCAACAGCTCAGCGTTACCTTGAATCTGGTAATTACTGCTGGAATAGTGGAATGTTTTTATGGAAAACAGGCACAATTCTTGCAGAGATTAATAAAAGTCTTCCTGAAAATGCTGAAGGACTATTAAAAATTACATCTATGTGGGGTTCAGACCAGGCTGAAGCATTTCTTTCTGAAGTATTCCCAACTTTGCCTAAAATAAGTATAGATTATGGCATTATGGAGAAGGCGGCGAAAGTCTGTATGATTAAGTTAGATTGTGATTGGCAGGATGTAGGATCATTTGAGGCTCTAACCTCAAATATTGGCCAAGTTGACTGCCATAATAATAGTATTGCTCATGGCATAGAAACTGTTTTGGATAATTGTTCAGGCATTATTATTATTTCTGATGATTCGAGTCATTTAATTGCTGGAATTGATATCGAAGATCTGGTTGTTGTTCATACAAAAGATGCAACATTGATTTGTCGCAAAGGTAGTACCGACAAGTTGAAAGTACTTCTTGATAAAATTGACGAAAAACATAAATAAAGCAAATTAGGACAATTTTGTAAGAAAGAAATAATGAAACCTTCTCATCGGATAATTTTAAATATTGCAGCAACATATATTAGATCTGTTCTTGGTGTGGCATTAGCATTATTCAGCAGTCGGTGGGTATTGAATGCAATGGGAAAGACTGATTTTGGCCTTTTCAGCGTTGTTGGATCTATTATTATTTTTATTGTGTTTTTAAATGCTGTTATGTCAAATAGTGCAGCTCGCCATTATGCATTTTATTTAGGGAAAGAAGATACTGCAGAAGTTAATAGATGGTTTAATACCGCATTTAGCTTACATGTTGTTCTTGGTATAGTTTTAGTTTTATTAGGTTGGCTGGTTGGTGAGTATGTCATTACTCATTTCTTAACGATTCCGCAGGAAAGGTTGTGTGCTTGTACTAAAGTTTTTCGGATTTCTCTAATTTCTGCTTTTGTTAATATGCTTTCTGTGCCATTTATTGCTATGTATAGAGCTAAGCAGAATATTGCATTGTTATCTGTTTGGGGAATATTGCAATCTGTTTTGACTTTTGGGTTAGCATGGTATTTGACTGCGGTATCAAGTGACCGTCTAATATTTTACGCCAGCGGAATGGTTTTAATTGTTGTGACCATTCAGGCAACTCAAATTATATGGGCTTTATTACGATTTAAGGAATGTCGAATTTGTGTCTCTTACTGGTTTGGATTGGCAAGATTGAAAGAGATCATTTCTTTTGCCAGCTGGAATCTTATCGGGAACACTGGAACATTATTGCGTAACCAAGGTTCTGCTCTACTGCTCAATTTGTATTTTGGACCATCGGCAAACGCTTCGTATGGTATTGCTAATCAAGTATCAACACAAACTACTCAACTTGCAAATGCTATGATGGGGGCATTTGCGCCTGAGATTACCGCAAGCGAAGGTCGTGGTGACCGCGACAGAATGTTGACCTTATCTCTTTTTGCATGTAAATTTGGAACAATTCTTCTGCTTTTATTCGCAATTCCTATTATTGTAGAAATGGATTATGTTTTGAAATTATGGCTCAAGAATCCTCCAGAAAATTCTGCTTCTTTGTGTAGATTGATTTTGGTCTCTTTAATTATAAACCATTTGACATACGGAAATATGTTGGCAGTTAGTGCCTTTGGTAAAATAGCCGGTTATCAGGCCACTGTTGGAGGTTTATTTCTGTTAACTCTGCCTCTTGCCTGGGGTTTTATCAAACTCGGCGGACCAGTGGTTAGTATTGGGTGGGCTTTTGTGATAATGGCAGCTTTAGTTACAGCTGGAAGAGTCTATTGGATGCGACGACTTTTTGGAGTTACTGTGAAACGGTGGTTTAGTTATGTTGTAATTCCCTGTTTTGTTGTATTGTCCGTTTCATATTTAACAGGATTTACTGTTTATAAATTTATGGAAATTTCATTTGCTCGATTACTAATCATTTTGGCAGGTAGTGTATTTGTTTCTCTATGTCTTACCTGGATTGTTGCTTTTAGTAAATATGAGAAAGAGCTGTTTGCAAAAATATTTAATCGTTTTCTAAGCAGGATTAAAGTAAAAAAATAATTGATTTCTTTGGCTTATTATCAAATAATTGTGATAAGTTATTGTTGAATGTGTAAATATTGGTTAATAGGAGTTGTTTTTTAAATGAAGAATATTGGTATTTTAACATACCATTCTGTCTGCAATTTTGGTGCAAATTTACAGGCATTATCGACGGTTGGATTCTTTAGGAGAAAAGGGTATAATCCAATGGTGATTGACTGGGTTCCAGATGCTGTTGATAGCCAATATCGTAAATCTATACTTCCTGAGCAGTATGCTGAGCATGAGAAATTTGTCAGTGAATATTTGCCCCTTACTTCTAGGTGTCGAACAGAACAGGATATTGTTGAGCAAATCAAAAATCATAATATAGACGCTGTAGTGATTGGTAGTGATGCTGTTGCTCAACACAAATCTTTTTGGGCTAGAATAAATTTTCCTACAAGAAAGATTGTTACTGTTTCTCCTGAGCCTCCGGCTCATCTTATTTATCCTAATCCTTTTTGGGGAAGCTTCTCGAATAGTCTGGATAAAAAAATACCTGTTATCTTGATGTCAGTTTCTTCTCAGAATGAAAAATATTATGGTATCCAAGGACAAGTGAGAAGTGAAATGGCAAACTCAATCAGTGAATTTGCCTATGTTTCCGTTAGGGACAACTGGACGCAAGCCATGTTCAAACATATAACATGTGGGAAAATAGTGCCTCCTGTCACTCCTGATCCTGTGTTTTCATTTAATCAAAATGCTGGTGAATTAATATTATCAAAAGAAGACATTTTAAATAAATATAGTATTTCTGAGGATTACCTGCTGATTAGTTTTATTAGAAAATCATCAGTTGATGAAAAGTGGATCGCCGAATTTGTGAAACTAGCTCGTGCAAAAAAACTGGAATGTCTAATTATGCCTATGCCGAAGGGGCATATTTTTAGAGATATCCCCGGGGCGAGAAAAATTGACCTCCCGTTGCCTCCTCTAGACTGGTATGGTTTGATTAAAAATTCTTCGGCATACATTGGCCATAATATGCACCCAATGGTTGTTTCTATGCATAACAATGTGCCGTACTATATTTTCGATTATTATGGAGTTATATATCTGCGAGGTTTTGTTAATTCAAAATCTAGTAAAATCTATCATATTATAAATAAAGCAGGAATGTTGAGTCAGCGTTCCAGGGATGCTGGTTTTTTGTGTGAACTTCCTAGACCATCTGATGTGTTGGAGTCGGTTTTGCATCTTAAAAGTAACCGGCACTTACTGTCTGAGTTTAGTACATCTATTCAAGTTGAATATGAAACAATGATGGCTGATATTGTTTCTGTCATTGAAAATGGAATATAAAAGTGGAAAATAAAAAAATAGCTGTATTCGCATATAATCACCCTGAAAGTACTTTGCCTTTGGTAAAACATCTGGCAAAGAAAGGATGTTGTGTTGATTACTATTTTGTGACTCGTTTTGGTAATCATTGTTCGTCTGCATTTGATTTTGGGAGAAAAATGAGACTGCCCGGCCTTTGGAGAAATAATAGAAAATATATGAAGCCTTATTATGACTACATGGAGTCTGATAGGGTAAATATATATTTGGTTGTTTTACCTCCTTATCCTCAAAGATATTTATCTTGGTTTTCTCGTTTGTTATTTATTTTTATGGGGTTGTGGATAAAATACAAGAAATACGATTATATAAATGTTGTAGGCCAAAATCCGCCATTGCTTGATCTTATTAAAACGTTAAAGTCTGTAAAAGAATGTGTTTATGTGTCTCTTCATGAGGTGACACCACATTATTCTTCTCAAAGTACAGATTATAAATTGATAGATTATTTGTTAACTAATAGAATAAATATTATTACACACTCAAACGCTTCCAAAGAAAGACTTCTTCAGCTTGATGAATCAGCAAGTAATCATATTAGCGTTATTCCATTTGGAGTTTTTGAAACATATACTATTATCGATGATAGCCAGTGTGACCTATCAATTGAACAGCCGTATATTCTTAATTATGGAAATTTGTTACCTTATAAAGGACTTGATGTTTTTTGTGGTGCTGTTGAAATTCTTGGTTCTGAGCTTGATAAAATTAAAATTGTTGTTGCAGGGCGTGGTGATGATCCATGTTTGAGTAAAATAGTAAATGATCCAAGATATATAGTTATAAATAGATATCTATCTAATGAAGAAATAGTATATTTAAATAAAAAAGCATATTGTGTTGTTTGTCCGTATAAGTCTGCTTCTCAGAGCGGTATTGTTTCCACATCGTTTCTTTTTGGTAAACCTATTATTGCATCAAATGTTGGAGGCTTTAATGAATATATTGTTGATGGTGAGAATGGGTTACTTGTTTCTCCTGACAACCAAGAGGAATTGGCTATGAAAATGATTCAATTGATTAATGATTCACATTTATATAAAAAACTTAAAGATGGAGCTTTATCCTTTTTTGAATCAGATATATATTCATGGGATAATATTTCTAATATGTACTTAGCATTATTTGAAGATAATGAATGATATAATTATTGATCATATTAAGTTGTAAAAAAAGGTAGTTAGATGTTACTTGAAAATAAAACATGTATTTCTTCATTATTTAGTTTTGAAGTATTATTGTCTTTTGCTCTCTTTATTGCAATAATCTTTAATTTTAGATATAAAATCTATGTCTATGTTGATGGTTTTACAGATGTAGGCGTAGGCAAGTATTCCTATTTTATGGCTATGGTTGTCGTTATATCTTTTATTGATTTGGTTGTTAATAGTATGATGAGAAATACTGGGCGATTTTTATGGCTTGCAATAGTGTTTGCTAGTTTTGCTTGTTTGACAACGGCTATAAGCGGCTTATATGTAATTAATAAGCTTCCGTTTAGGTTTGTTATTATATTTTATTGGGTTTCAGTAATGATATTGTCCTACTATTCTGTTTTGAAACTTAAGACAGTTAAATATCATAATGCAATTATGGTTTTTATGGTTATTTTTATTGCATATGTATATTATGCGTTAAGCTTTAGAGTAACTAATACAACATATACTGCATTGAACCCGGTTTATTTTGTTGCATATTTTATGCCTATTGTCTTATTTTTAAGGATTAAACTTGTAAAGATAGGTTTGCTTCTTGTTATTTTCATCTGTGTTGTCCTGTCTTATAAACGCATGGCAATTATGGCGTATGTTTCATCAATGGCAGTTTATTTTTATTGTCTTTATAAGCTTAATTCGGGCAATAAATTATGGAAAAATCTTGTTGTGTTTTTCGGTGCTTTAGTTTTTATCTCTATTTTATTTTTTGCTTATAAACATTTGTCTATGGTTTTTGAGATAGATTGGTCGAGCAGACTTAGTAGCCTTACTCAGGATGCTGGTAGTGGAAGATTATATATCTATCAGCGTGTGATAGATGCATTTCTTTCTGAGCCTAGTTGTTGGTTGATTGGTCACGGGCGTGAAGCTGTATTTATTACTATGGGTGAGTATGCTCATAATGACTTATTAGAAATTCTTTTTGACTATGGTCTTTTTGGTTTGTTTTTCTATATAGCTTTTATTGTATCCCTCATAAAAATATTAATTGAAATGAAAAAATATCAATATCCTCATCTGGGAGCATATGCTGTATCTTTGGTTTGGTTTGCCTGGGGGTCTATGTTCAGTATTTTATTATCTCAGACTGATTGGTTTTTATGTTTAACAATGTTTTGGGGTATGACAATTGCCGATTTTCAGAATTATAAGGCTAAATTAGCTGAATATTATTATGAAAATGAACAGTCAGGGCTGAATGATAGTCAAATTATTAATGATTGTAATTATTGATTTGTTTGATTGAAGATTGAATTAAGATGAAAAAAATATTATACGTAAGTACATTATGTTCGCCGAAGATGGTAGACTATCTTCTTAAAACGGCTTCAAGAAAACCTGTTCAGTCAATACAGAAATTTAGTCGCCTTTTGGTCGAAGGTTTTGCGAAGTCTGATGAAAATTGTAAGGTTGGAACATTAACCTCGGTACCTGTTATTCATTCTTCACATTCTCGTCGTATATGGTTTTTGCCTTCAGAGAATGTTAATAGAGTTAAATATAGTTATGCACATATGGTTAATCTGCCATTTTTGAAAAATGTTATGGTTTATTTGAATTCTTTTATAAAAACTTTTATTTGGGCAATAAGTTCTATTGGATGTCGAAGAGTTGTATTTTGTGATGCCTTGAACTTAACAATAGCAACAGCAGCTATGGTTGCCGGTAAAATAACCAGATCGAAAACTGTTGTAATTGTTACAGATATGCCTCATTTGACTGTCTCTACCAGTGGTAATGCAAAACTGATTAGGCAGCTCCGTTTCTGGTTTAATTATAAAATCATATCTGCTTTTGACGGTTTTGTCGTTTTAACCAGGCAGCTTAATGATGTTGTTAATACTGCAGGAAAGCCTCATATAATTATGGAAGGTCTTGTAGATGAAGCAATGGCAGAAATGGAAAACAGGCTAGTAAACAAGGCAAAAGAGAAAATTATTATCTATGCAGGGGGGATATATGAAATTTATGGGGTTAAAACTCTTATAGATGCATTTCTGCAGCTAAAAGGAGAAGACTATAGATTTTATATTTATGGTGATGGTCCGATGGCGAAGGATATGCCGGATTATTGTAAAAAAGATTCTCGTATTAAATATTTTGGAGTTGTTGAAAATGCAGAAGTTGTAAAAATGCAGATGCAGGCAACCTTATTGTTGAATCCTCGCCCAACTTCTGAAGAATTAACCAAATATTCTTTTCCATCCAAAAACATCGAGTCGATGGTATCTGGTACACCATTGGTTACTACGAATCTTCCCGGTATGCCTCAGGAATATCATCCTCATGTTTATCTGTTTAATGATGAAACTGTTGAGGGGATGCGTGAAACCCTTCAAGACTTACTCGGTAGGCCCAGGGAAGAATTACATGAATTTGGCCTTAATGCCAAAAAATTTGTTTTAGAAAATAAGAGTAATACGATTCAGGCAAAAAGAGTTCTTGAGTTTGTCGAAAAAGAGGTTTGGAAAGTCTGTTGATATCTGTTGTTGTATGGCAACGTTTTCTTTCCCTGTTTTTAAGTTGCAAAAATCGCCTAAAAGGGCCTTCATGCAACACTTTGATTATAATAAACTTTCGAGAAATAACTCGAAATACAATCCTTTGCGTATAACGTTGAACAGTTAAAAGTGCGTCATGCATATGATGCGAAGCATAAACCGCACTCAACTGGTCATCCCTTTTAATTATTGGTAGTATTACTAATTCAAATGTTTGTTACTTAAAATGGGATAATTATCTACAAGTATTATTCGGAGATATTATGAATAATTTAGCAAATAGACTACAAGGTAAAACAGTCCTTATTACCGGCGGTACCGGCTCTTTTGGCAAAACCGTTGTAAAGGGTCTGTTAGAAACTGGAGTAAAGGAAATTAGAATTTTCAGCAGGGACGAGCTCAAGCAGGAACTCATGCGAATTGATTTTGCCGAACCCAGGTTAAAATTCTACATAGGCGATGTCCGGGACCGCGATTCCGTTGATAATGCCATGATCGGCGTTGACCTGGTCTTCCACGCCGCGGCATTAAAGCAGGTTCCTTCCTGTGAATTTTTCCCGATGCAGGCGGTGATGACCAATGTTTTTGGCAGCAATAATGTTATCCAGTCCGCGATCAAGCATAAAGTTGATAAGATGGTTTGTCTTAGTACCGACAAGGCGGCGTATCCAATCAATGCCATGGGTATCAGCAAAGCAATGATGGAAAAGGTTGCTCAGGCAGCCTCCCGTCAGAATGCTTCTGGTGATACCGTTATCTGCTCGGTTCGTTATGGAAATGTAATGTGCTCTCGCGGCTCTGTTATTCCTCTGTTTGTCAATCAGATCAAACAGGGTAAGGAGCTGACTCTTACTGTTCCTGAAATGACGCGTTTTATGCTGCCGTTGCGCGAAGCTGTTGCACTTGTTTTGTTTGCATTCGAGCATGGCAACCATGGCGACCTTTTTGTTCGCAAGGCACCGGCATGTACCATTGATATCCTGGCCCGTGCCGTTTGCAATGTATTTGGAGTGGCGCAGAATATCAAGGTTATTGGTATTCGCCATGGCGAAAAACTCTATGAAACTCTTCTTACCGTGGAAGAAGTTAGCCGTGCTGAAGATATGGGAGAATATTTCCGGGTCCATCTGGATGACCGCGATCTAAACTATACTATTTATTTTACCGAAGGTGACAAAGAGGAAACTAAACTTCAGGACTACCATTCTCACAATACCGACCAGATGGATGTTAAACAGATGGAAGAACTCCTTCTATCATTACCGGAAGTTCAGGCCGAGCTAAAAGATTGGAAAAAATAGGGATTGGAGCGAACTATGTCTAATATCAAAGTTGGAATAACCGGTATGGCCGGTTTTGTCGGCTCTCATCTGCGGGATAGATTATCAAGTGAAGATAATGTCGAAATCCTGCCGTTCGAAAAAAATTACTATGATCATCCAGATAAATTCATAGAATTTGCCGCCCAGGCTGATTTCATCGTACATCTTGCCGGCGTAAATCGGGATGAACCGGAGGTTATCTATAGCAAGAATATAGAACTAATGGAAAAGCTGCTAGAATATTGTGCTAAATCCGGCAATTATCCATGTATCTTGTTTTCAGCATCAACCCAGATCGAGCGGGATAATGAATATGGTCGTGCCAAGAAAAGGGGAATGGAGCTGCTCGAAGAGTTTTGCACTAAAAACAACAGCTCCGGCATATCAATGGTAGTTCCAAATGTGTTTGGCGACAATGGCAGGCCTTTCTATAATTCAGTGGTTGCTACTTTCTGCTATCAGGTTACTCATGGCGAAGAACCTTCGATTCAGAATGACGGCACAATGAATATGATCTATATAAATGACCTGGTGGATGATATTTATAGACTTATACAGGAAAAACGACAGGGATATTCTGTTGAATATATCAAACCTCGTGCCGAAGTTAAAGTTTCCGAACTGCTCGCTTTATTAAAGAAATTCCAGGCCGGATACACTGAATGCGGCATGGTTCCGGCAGTAAACAGTGATTTTGAACGTGATCTGTATAATTGCTTTATCACATATATGGATGAAACCAGCTGGCAGCGAAACCTCAAACTCAATACTGATGATCGTGGTTCATTTATAGAAGTATTCAAACTTGAAAAGGGCGGCCAGGTATCTTTTTCTACCACAAAGCCCGGCATTACCCGCGGTAATCACTATCATGTCAGGAAAAATGAAAAATTCTGCGTTATAAGTGGTGATGCAAGCATCAAATTGCGACGTATTGGTACTGATAAGGTTATTGAATACAAAGTCTCCGGCGACAAACCGGCATGGGTAGAGATGCCAATCTATTATACCCATAATATCACAAATATTGGCAGTACCGAACTGGTAACTTTATTCTGGATCAACGAACATTTTAATCCGGACGATCCGGATACATTCTTTGAATCGGTTGAAATCGATAAACAATAATATATTGATATGACAAGGACTAATGATGAAAGTAGTAACTGTATTAGGCACTCGTCCTGAAATAATACGGCTCTCGGCTGTTATGAAAATGCTGGATAAGCATGTTGATCATAAAATAGTGCATACCGGCCAGAATTATGATTATGAACTTAATGAAGTCTTCTTTGAAGACCTGGGCGTGCGTAAGCCGGATTATTTTATGAATGTTGATACCAGTACGCTTGGCAAGGTTTATGGAAATATCCTGATAAAAGCTGAAGAAATCTTCCGCGAAGAAAAACCCGATGCCGTCCTGATTCTAGGCGACACCAATAGTGCAATTGCGGCTATTATTGCCAAAAGAATGAAAATCCCGGTATACCATATGGAGGCTGGTAATCGCTGTTTCGATTTTAATGTACCGGAAGAAACTAATCGCAGAATCGTTGACCATGTTAGTGATTTCAATCTGGTCTATACCGAACATGCCCGGCGACATCTCTTATCTGAGGGCATTCCACATCGCAGGATTTATGTGACCGGTTCACCGATGAAAGAAGTTCTGCTGCAGAACCTTGACAAGATCAAGTCATCCAATGCCTTGCAGGAACTTGGTGTGGAAAAAGATAAATTCTTCCTTGTTAGTGCCCATCGTGAGGAAAACGTTGACAGAAAGGAAAGTCTTTCCAGTTTGCTCGATGCCCTGGAAAAGCTTGCCGATGAATACAACTATCCGGTAATTGTCTCCACTCACCCTAGAACCCGTAAAAGACTTGAAACTCTCGGACGCAAAGTGTCTGATAAAATTCAATTTATGAAGCCTTTTGGTTTCCTGGATTATGTCTTCCTTCAAATGAATGCAAAATGCGTTATTTCCGATAGCGGTACTATCTGCGAAGAGTCCAGTATTCTGAATTTCCCAGCGATAACATGCCGCAACGCTATCGAACGCCCGGAAGCTATGGACACCGGTTCTATCGTAGTAACCGGCCTTGATCCGGATGTTATTCTAAACGCTGTAAAACTCCAGACTTCCGATAGTATTATGTCACGAGATGTTGAAGTACCCGATGATTATAAAATCGATAATACCTCTCATCGCGTCGTGAAACTTATTATTGGTACCGCCCATTTGAGTAATATGTGGAACGGCATCAAACAAAACGATTTGCAGTAATACGGTTTTTTTGTTATCAAGACTATCTGCCACATTTCAACTGTTCATCCATGGAATGACACCAGGATACTTTATAGAGAATGCGGTTATTTGGCAAAAAATGGATATAATGTTCATCTTGTCATAACCGCCGATGCCGATGTAGTAGTTGATGGGGTTAATATTCATGCCTTAAAGCCTGCTTCCAGCCGCCTGCAAAGAATGCTTTGCCGGCCTTTTGCCGCTATGAAAAAGGCATTGTCGACAAAAGCTGGGTTATACCATTATCACGATCCGGAGCTGCTTCCGGTTGGCTTTATGCTCAGGTGGTTATTCGGTAAAAAAGTTATATTTGATGTCCATGAAGATATTCCTGGTCATCTAAAAAGTAAAGAATACCTGCCCAAACCATTCAGGGGTATTATTTCTTTATTCTACAAACTTATAGAAAAAACTCTGCTCTGCGGCCAGAATATAATAGTTGCCAATCAGAACTGTATAATGAATTATCCAGGCAGGGCTGTTCTGGTTCAGAACTATCCCGAAGATATTGGTAATGAATTTGAAGGTCGGCTTGATGATAAATTCGCTGGCGACAAATCAACTCTGGTTTATTTTGGAGCAGTTGAAGCAGGTAGAGGAGCACAAATATACTTGGAACTCGCAAATAGGCTTAAGCAGTCCGGACGTCGGTTTAAACTTACTATAATCGGTCAGTACAGTCAAGCCTTAGGCAGGCAAATGCAGGAATATATCAAGGCAAACCATCTGGATGAATGTGTCGAACTTACCGGACGAATGAACTGGCAGGAAGCAATGAAAATTGTTTCTGAAAGTTCGATCGGATTATGCGTTCTTCTTCCGGAACCTAATTATACCTCTTGTCTGGCCACCAAAATTCTTGAATATATGATGGCAGGCACACCGGTATTGGCCTCTGATTTTGATAATTGGAGATTATATGTCAAAGATACCGGTTCCGGCAGAATGGTTGACCCCAAAAATATCGAACAGGTATTCTCTACATGCTGCGAAATGCTTGACGACAGGCAGAGCTTGAAAAATATGGCTCAGGCCGGCAGAAATGCCATCACCGAAAAATATAACTGGGATAGCGAATTTTCCAAAATGAAAAATCTTTATGAGCATTGTCTAAGTTAAGAAATATGCGTATCTGGCTGATAAATCCATTTGACCCGCTGCCGGGTGACCCTGAACAGGAAGGACGCTATGCCACTCTGGCGAGAATGCTGCATGAAAAGGGCCATGAGCTCGTCTGGTGGACCAGCAGTTTCAGTCACAGGTTCAAAAAGCCTGTCGCAAAACAGAAACTAAGCGAAACCTGCTCCACTCTTGGCATGGAAGTTGTTTTTCTGGAAGGCAGGGCCTACCAGAAAAATGTCAGTATAAATAGACTCTTGAATCATTATCAGCTGGCAAAATCATTTATCAGGACAGCCAATGCCCGTAATGATCACCCTGATGTTGTTCTCGTCAGTGCACCGCCGCCGTTTCTGGCTAAAGCTGCCGTTCATTATGCCAAAAACAATGGTGCTAAATCTATAATTGATATCCAGGATCTCTGGCCCGAGACATTTTACCGGCTCACATCAGGTCTGGCCCGGTCTATCTTAAAACTTGTACTAATGCCTTGGAAATTAGCCTCAAAGTCGGCATATTGCAATGCGGACGTCATCGTCGGTGTCGCTGATCAGTATGTCAATCATGCTCTTGAAATGGGAGCCAACCCGCAAAAACATATTACCATTCCGCTTGGCGTTGACCTCGGCCAGTTCCAACAGGCATCTCGCGATGGGGTATGTGATAAATTTACTAAGCCTGAAGATGAAATATGGTTTGCCTATACCGGCAGTCTCAATGTCAGTTATGACTGCCTGACTCTGACAAAAGCATTTATTGAAGCAGAAAAAAAGACTGATAAAAAAATCAAACTGTTCATTACCGGTCGCGGTCAACTTGACAATGAGCTTGACAGCATAATTTCCGACTCCGGGTCAAACAGTATTATTCGTACAGGGTTTCTGGATTTCCCCCAGTGGGCATACCTGCTCAGTCAGTGCGATGTAGGGTTTAATGCCAGCTTCCCAGAAGCGATGATCTATCTGCCTAATAAAATATTCTATTATTTCGCCGCCGGTTGTGCCGTTCTCAATACCATTCCCGGCCAATGCAGCCAAATTGTCGCAGATGCCAATTGCGGACTGGATTACCCGGCTGGGGATATAAAAAGTTGTTGTGGTGAAATATTAAAACTGATTAATGATGATTCCATATTAAATGATATGAAATCTCGTGCATTATTGCAGTGTACAAATACTTATGATAGAAGTATTGTGTATGATAGTTACGTAAATTGCATAACTGGTAGCACAAATGAATAACTTTGGCTAATCGTCAAGTGTGTGTGTAGAATTAGAAAGTTAACATTATCGTGAATATTTTGTTTGTTACATGTTTATTTCCTTCTTTTGATGTAGAATATGACGCTGCGCAAACTAAGTTTGTTTATTATTATGCATCTGAATGGTTAAAGCAAGGTCATAATGTATTGGTACTTCACAGTTCTCCTCGATATCCCAGGTTTTTTTCACCAGCAGTTGAATTTGTCGAAAATTATTTGGGTTTTAGTAAGTATCATCTATCAAGATACAGGCAAAATTGGGACTCAGTGAAATCTTCCATATACGAGTATGAAGGTATAAAAATTATTCGTACACCTATTAGAAAACTAATTCCCCATAGAGATTATCTGTTTTGTGATTTATTTGTTCATAAAAAGAAAATTTTGAGACGTTTGCAGGAATCAGAATTTATTCCTGATGTTGTTTTTTCAGACTTTATTACACCTTCTATAGATATTTCGGTTCTTATTAGTCAGAAATATAACACTAAGTTTTATCAAATATTTCACGATACGGATTTTGCTTATTTGAGAAAGCATCCTAGATTTTGTAATATGGTCAATAAAGCTTCTGGGGTATTATTGAGGTCATTTTCCCAGGAAAAGCACATAAATGAATTCAAATTTGACAATTCTAAGATTAATTATATTTTAACAGGCGTTCCTGATAATATTAAATTTGGTATGCCAAGAAATAGAATCAGGAAACTTCTGTATGTTGGGTTATTAATAAAAAGAAAAAATGTTGATGTCCTTTTAAAAGCTATAGCGAATGCTGGTCGCAAAGAGCTATTTACTTTAGATATTATTGGTGATGGGCCTTGTAGAAATGATCTTGAAAACTTAGCTAAAGAACTTGGTTTACAGGATCATGTAGTATTTCATGGAAGATTAGATCGTGAAAAAGTATTTGAAAGTATGAATGATGCAGATTGTTTTATAATGTCTAGCCGTGGTGAAACTTTTGGGATGGTTTATATTGAAGCTCTTTCACAAGGGTGTGTTGTTGTAGCGTCCAAAAATGAAGGTGTAGATGGAATTATTATTGATGGGGAAAATGGCTTTTTAGTGGAAGCTGGAAATGTTAATGAGTTGTCTGAGCTGTTAGATAATCTGGCAGAATTAGACAGTCAAAAGGTTATTGAAATTTCAGGTTCTGGATTGCAAACAGCTTCTAAAATGACTGATGGTTACCTGGCAAAAAAAATATTAGAAGAGTTAGGTTTATAGTTGGTTAATAGTTTGAAAATAATACGGCTGGAAATATTATTTATCAGGTATTACTTTCTAGTGAATCATTGGAAATTCAATATGAGGCTTAAGAGGATACTATTTAATGGATAATATATATAGTCAGCAGGTATGGGAATTTAAATTGAGGGGGAAGCTATGGACTCATGTAGGCATACCGATATCAAGAGAGCGAGATTCTGATGTCAGGAAATATTTGAAAAAAAATAAAGCATGGTTTGGGTATTGGACTACTGATTTTGATTTATTTGAACAGGGTGAGTGGTATAGGTATATTTGTGATTGTAAACCATACAGAATTGAAAATATTGAGCGAAAGAAGGATAGACAGCATATTAGAAAATGCCTGCGAGAATGTTGTGTTGAGCGAGTTGATGTTTCTTTCATACGGGACCATTGTTACCAACTGTATGTAAAAGCAGCTGAAAGATATAGCAATTTTGATACTGTATCTGAGTCTGCTTTTTACGATAAAATGAATTATTTTTGTGAGGTTGGCGGATATGAGGGATGGATTGTAAAATATAATGAGGAAATAATAGCATACTCTATTTTCCTCGATGGTGATGACCATAAAATATTACTCATTGCCAAGTTTTCTCCAGATCATTCTACTCTTTATCCAATGTGTGGCATGTATTTTACCGCGGCTGATTATTATTTGAATGAATTAGGCCTGAAAAGTCTTGTTGGTGCAAATCGGACTCTGAATCATGAGACAAACATAGAAGAATTTAGAATTCGACTAGGTTGGAGAAAAGCATATTCAAATTTGAGCTTGTATACCTGTTGGTGGTTTAGGTTTTTACTCGTTTTGTTTAGTATTTCAAGATCTGTTATTTTCGTATTGCTGCCCAATAAGATTGCCAGAAATTTAAAGAGTTTACTATCTGTTTATGATATAAGTAGGAAAAATGAAAAAGTGCATATATGATATTTGTATTATGTAATACATTCAAGCTGGAGAAGTATTTGCTTTGAGGACAATGTTTTCAAATGATATTCATTATGTTGGAGATAATAATGCTCATAAATGATGAAAAGTTACCTTTTGTTTCTGTTTTAGCCCCTTGTCGAAATGAAAAATTCTTTATTGCTAACACAATAGAATCTATAATAAATTCTGATTACCCTTCGGACAGAATAGAGCTTCTTATTCTTGATGGTATGAGTAATGATGGCACCAGGGAAATTGTTCAGCAGTATATAGAAAAATATCCTAATATTAAACTGGTAGATAATCCCGATAAAATTGTACCGACCGCAATGAATATTGGTATTGAGCGGGCACAAGGTGAGTATATTGTTAGAATTGATTGTCACAGTTGGTTTGCCTCGGATTATATTCGCAAATGTATCGAAGTCTCACAAAAAACAGGAGCTGACAATGTAGGCGGATATGGGGTAACCTGCCCTGGTAGTGATTCTGCGGTTGCCATGGCTATCGCTCATGCAACTTCTTGCAGCTTTGGTGTTGGTAATGCCAGTTTCAGAATTGGCGAGATGGTCGAAAAAGAGGTTGATACCGTACCTTTTGGCACATATCGCAAAGATCACTTTAAAAAATACGGTATGTATGATGAACGCCTTGTCAGAAATCAGGATATTGAACTAAATTCCAGGATCAGGGCTAATGGCGGTAAAATTATTATTTCTCCTGAAATCAAACTTAAATATTTTAACAGGGCATCATATTCAGGTATCTGGCAGCAGTCCTTCAATAATGGCCTTTGGAATCCTTATACCATCTGGCTTGTCGGCGGAGGTTTATGCCTAAGGCATTTTGTTCCTATGTTTTTTGTCTTTAGCTTATTACTTTTGTCGGTTATCTCAATATTTCTGCCTTACGTTCTAATATTGCTATTTGCTGACTTGGCATTATATTTAGGTTGTGCTTTACATTTCGCCAGGAAAGCTGCAAAAGAAAAACGTGGCAATGTTATTTTGATTTTTTGGACATTTATTGTTATGCATGTCGCCTACGGTTTAGGTAGTCTAAAAGGTGTACTGACGGTATTTTTTAAATTCCCAAACAGAAACGCTAAATCAATCGGCAAGGTTATTGCTGATAGGAAATATTGAAATATCAATATAATATGAGGTATATTTATGACAAAAACAACTTCTAAAAAGAATGTGAAAAAATCCCCCACTGTCGGCATCATCGGTCTCGGTTATGTTGGCCTGCCGCTTGCCATAGAATTCGTCCGCGGCGGAGCATCTGTTATTGGCTTCGATATCAGCGATGCCGCCGTCAAACGAATTAACTCCGGCAAAAGCCCGCTCAAACACATCCCGCACGAGCATATTACCGAGATGGTCAAGTCCAAACGCTTCAAGGCCACCGGCGACATGAAACTCATGAAAAAGCCGGACGCTCTTATCCTCTGCGTGCCTACCCCGCTCACCGAAAACCGCGAGCCGGATATGTACTACGTCGAAGAGTCCTGCCGTACTGTTGCTAAATATCTCCGTAAAGGCCAGCTCGTCGTCCTCGAAAGCACAACCTATCCCGGCACAACCAACGAAGTTATGAAGCCGATCCTCGAAGCATCCGGTCTCAAAGCCGGCAAGGACTTCCACATGGCATATTCGCCTGAACGCGAAGATCCCGGCAACGCACATTTCAACACCCGAACAATCCCGAAGGTCATCGGTGCCATCGACAAGCCATCCATGGACTTCGCCCTCAACATATACAGCTGCGCCATCGACACCATGATCCCAGTAGACAGCTGCGAAACGGCCGAAGCTATCAAAATCGTCGAAAACGTCTATCGCTGCGTCAATATCGCGATGGTTAACGAACTCAAGCAGCTCTTCGACCGCATGGGCATCGATGTCTGGGAAGTCGTCCGCGGCGCAAGCTCTAAACCATTCGGCTACCAGCCGTTCTACCCCGGCCCCGGTCTTGGCGGCCACTGCATCCCGATCGACCCGTTCTACCTCACCTGGAAGGCCCGCCAGTATGGCATGCCAACCCGTTTTATCGAGCTCGCCGGTGAGATCAATACTAATATGCCTCACTATGTTGTTCATCGTACCATGGAAGCTCTGAACGACCAAAAAAAGAGTCTCAAAGGATCAAAAGTACTCGTTCTCGGTCTTGCCTATAAAAAAGACATCGACGATATCCGCGAATCGCCATCCCTCGAGCTTATCGAACTGCTGCTCGAAAAGGGTGCCAAAGTCGATTATAACGACCCGTATATCCCGCAGACCAAAAAGACTCGCGAATATAATCTCAAAATGAAATCAATCCAGCTCACCCCGGCCAATATCAAAAAATACGATTGCGTCCTTATCGCCACCGCCCACAGCGAATACGATATGAATATGATCGTCAAAAATGCCAGGCTCGTGGTCGATACCCGCAACGCCTGTGCTGATGTTAAAGTCGGCAGGCAAAAAGTCGTCAAGGCATAGAGCCCGCCAATAAATCAAAATTTACAAAACGCCCGGTATATTCCTGCCGGGCGTTTTTTTGTGCATATTACACTGTTTGTGTTTATTTATTTTCAAGCTTATATTTCAGCAGCCTGTAATAATTCGGTATATCGACAAACTCTACCTTCGCTGCCGGGTATTTCTTATCCAGCCTTTCCACGATGGAATATATCTTATGCGGCGGTATCAGTATACATCGCAACGAATGCAGCTGAGCTTCCGAATACTTTCCTTCAACCGAATTTTTATACAGATCCTCCAGCCTTCTTCCAAGCCCTTTTACCTGCGAGATATGAAACATCTCGACAAAATTCACCGGCGTACCATTCACCAGCTGACTTTCGATAGGGCAGTTAAAGCCAAATCCTTTAGGTGTTATCCTCGCTGCCATCTCCGCCCATTCCAGGCCGAATTTATCATCGATATAAAACACATTATATTCTACCCCGTATCGCTCGTTCAACTCCTTGGCAAAGCTTTCATAATAGGGAACTCCGCTTTCTGATATCCGGCCTTTACGGTTAACTAAACTGTCCGGCTGAATATACGCTGCTCCATCACCCGAAAGGCCCAGGCAATCATTCGCCGTCCTGTTCTTATAAATATATCTGAAAACATGTGGAATTCGCTCGTTCAGGATCGGGTTCAGGCACCAGTTCAGTACCATCTTCCCCCTCATCGGGTCATTATAGATTGTTGGCACCATCTGGTTCAGCCACGCCGAGCCGTCATAGTCCAGCATCAGTACCGCAACATATGTCTTTTCCTCGTCATATGCCATTGGCTCGCTGTCTCTGAACTTTGCTTCCTCTTTGCTGACCTTTGGCATATACTGAAAGAACGAACTGTTAGCAATTCCAAACGCGGCATCCGCATCATTACCCATGTTATACGATGTCAGCAATGCCACAAACTCCCATTCCGTCGCCACATCAGGGTGTTTTTCACCTGTATGTGATGTATACTTTATCCACCACGGCACAAAGCCGCCCGCAACGCCGAACTTGCCTTCCCGCTGATTGTATGATATCTCCAGTATATCGTGCCATGTCTTATTATCTGTACCCAGCGGCTGGTCCGGGTCGTCTGCCGGCGTATGGTCAGCCCACGGCAGCAGATCAAAGATAAACGCCTTCTGACTCACCCAGTAGTCGGCATTATACATCCCGTTCTGCTGCAGCTCATTTTTATCACCCAGAAAACCATAGCAGTTCCTGTTATAAAAACTCCTGAACTTACCCAGCATACTCGCATCGCAGTTAAACCACATCTTATATGGGTTGCTCAGCCCCGGCCGTAAATATTTTTCGATCGCATACAGGTACGCATCATTCTTGGCACTGCCGGTCGTAGGAAACTTCTTCCCATCTATCTCCACATCCTTCTTCCCGTCAAACTTTCCTGCCAGGTCCAGCTTAACTTTCAGTTCCGGGCATTCTCCCTCCAGCCTCTTCCACAGCTTACCGCCGCCCAAATCCTTACTAACCGGCAGCAATCCCTCACAGCCCGCCGCCATCATTGCCACGTTAACAGAAGCCGGTACTTTCGTATCCCACAATACCAGCCCGCTTATATCCGACCTGAAATATTCAACCAGCTCTTTCAGCCCGGCCGCCTCCTGCACCGAACAGTCATCAAAATATCCTTCCTGGCGAAAATGCTCGAACCAGTATCTGTCTATTTCCGTTACCGGCTTACTCTTATAGTCCGGGTCATCGTGATGACCGATCTCGATATCAAACAATGCCAGCGATACAAACAGGTACAGTCTCGGCTGCTCGCGGTTGACTATCCCCTGCAGGCTCGTTAAAAAATACAGCATATCTGCCCGCTGCTCTGTACCCTCTATCCCGGCATCGTCAAAATACTTCCAGACATCAAATGTCACAACCTCGCCCGGCACCCGGTACGGGTCAGCCGCACCTGTCGCCCAAACCGCCGCCGCCATTCCAGCCAAAGTCAATATCATTATTCGTAATTTCATTTTCATTTTACTTCTCACTTTTTGCATTTCTACAACTGGCCTAAAATATTAATTTCTTCTGGCATTTTAACATCAGGGAACTATAATTACAACCTGCTTTATGGTTCTTTCACAAGTAAAGTTATCCCTGATTTCACCGGTACCTCTACTGCCTCAATGACCCGGTTAATAATATTGACATGGATGGTCGTTTAACTCAAGCCGCAATAATTTTCATTAGAGGGTTAGTTGGAGGTATTGTAAATGGTATTTTAAATGCCGGAAGTGTTAAAAATGAAAACAATCGGGTCCTTGCATTTGCTGTTGGTTTTGTTAGTGGATTTGTATCTGGAATTGCAAAAGATCCTTTGATATCAATTATTGGTGCAATAGGTGCGACTTTCTTAAATGGAGCTGCAATGTCATGGATGGAATCTGATACTCAAAATGCGATGTTAGCACGTGGGGCTGGAACCGCAGCTTGTACACTTGCACCCGTAGGCGGTAATTATTTGGGTGGTGCCTTAGGAGATTTATTTGGGTATATCTTTCCTGGTTTTGAAGAGGATAAAAAAGAAAAAAATAGGCAAATAAACAAACCGTGGTGGTATTAATTCACATAGAGGTATTTTATGATATACGTATTATTTTGGATACATTGGTTGATAACTTTTTTACTTTACTTTATTTTGTATTTTATATTTTTTAAAATACAAAAACGAATTGCTATTAGTAATTTTGAAATTGACTATTGTGATGAGTTTCAACGAAAACATAAAATATGGATGTTTTCATTTAAAGGATTGGTATATATGGTTCTTTCTTCCATCGTTGTTTTTATATTAGCCTTATTATTTCCAATTAAGTTACCAAGCCATAATGATAGTTATATGGTCAGGGTATTTATCGGTTCATTTTATGTAATATTATTTTGGTTACCTTATTTTGTATTTTATGTAATAAACAAGGCTTCTCATAGACATTCAATAATATTTAAGTCTACTTCTCTAATTTTACTTCGTGGTAAGGAAATAGTTATTGATTACAGCAATATAAAAAAAATAACTAAAGAAAGGTTAGGTTATCGTATTTCTACAAATAATAAAGATTACTATTTATCTTTTATATACCTTATGTGTTATAGTAACTTTGCCACTTTAATCTCTCGTTTAGATAAATTAGGAAAATGTGATTGATGAAATAAGTTATAACTTCTCCCCCAACCAACCATATTTGGCTCTTGGAGTCCCAAGATGATAAGTCCTATGCGTTATAGCTTCTGGCTAAAGAAATCTAAAAACCGGCGATAAAGACTAGAAAAGTAATAAGGCTTTTGCAAAATATTGACATCCAGTACTGTGCGGGATGTCAATATTCTGTTAATGTTGCATTATTCTGCCACTTCAGGGGGTGGCGAGTTAGGGGCATAGAGGAGCAATGTTAGACTATTCAGCCTGATATTTATCGTATCAGACTCAAAAAAATGTGATTGACAAGATACCCAGGTAACCTGTTTAATATATTCTGAGCTAAATTTCAAGGAACAGTCCAGTCAACATAGACCAATTTGGATAAATAATGAAAGTAAAAAAAATAATTATACCGCTTCTTGTTGTTTTTATTGTTTCTTTGACTATTATTTATCTTGTAATAATTCCTTACCATGGAGTAGAAGCATATATTGTTAATAAAAAACAACCAGTAATCAAATTTAAAACAGTTGGTTTGGCTTTTGTTTTTATTCATAACATAAGTCTTTATTCAGAAGATGAAATACTTCTAAAAGTAAAAGATAAATTAAACGAAAACATTTACCCTCAAAAATGCACAAATATTGAGTTAGATTTATCAAAATATGATAACGTGTTTGAAGAACTTACAAGAAATAATAAAATATTGATTAAAGTCTATTGTGTTTCAGATCTACCAAGTGATATTGATGTTTTTGTTTTTACTTGTGAAAATGATTACTATTCGGTAAAAAGACTCTCAAGCCACTATCGTCCGTGGTGGTAAGGTTTTTGAAGGCTTATTATTCATGTTATATCTTGCCTTCCATTTTTGGGGCTGTATGCCTGATTTGGATTATAGATGAGAAGCTGATTGAGGTGTTGGATATGCTACAGGTATTGCTGGAGGTGTGGTATGATGAATTGGATGAATAGTGGATATGTGAAAATGTTGGGGAGTAATTTAATGAATAGATTTGAAAAGGAGATATTTGGCAGTTAAGGCTGGGAAAATGTTATTGACAGGTTGTCTGGTTGTCTGATTGTCTGGTTAATAGATCTTGGAATGAATTTCAGGGAGATATTTTGTAAATTCTGACTAAACTGAATCTGGAACAACTATGTATTTTAAAATGGAAATCTATTATTAAGGGATTTTAGGATAATGAAGATATTTATAAGTGAAAAGCAGGAGGGTGTAAATTAAACTGTGTAAATGGTCATAGATTTGTTAACCTATAATGTGAGGTAAAGAACTATGGCTAAACGATCGGCACAAGACAAACGTAAAGATGAGTTAATTGATGAGCTTCTAGGAGGTTACAATACTCCGGAGGAGTTTTGGGGAGAATCAGGTTTATTTTCTGAGCTCAAAAAACGAATAGTTGAACGAGCTTTAGAAGCAGAGATGAGCGACCATCTGGGCTACAGCAAGCATGACCCTAAGGGCAATAACAGTGGCAATAGTCGTAATGGCAATGGTAAAAAGTCTGTTGTAATCGATTCTGACGAAGTTGAACTTAATCCTCCCCGTGACCGCAACAGCACCTTTGAACCTAAGCTTATCCCCAAGGGCGAGAAGTATTTTGAAGGTTTTAATGATAAGATCATAGCCATGTATGGTCGTGGTATGAGTGTCCGTGATATTCAGGCATGTCTTCTGGATATGTATCACGTTGATGTCTCTGAAGGTCTTATCAGCCAGGCAACCGAGAGTATAATGCAGGAAGTTAAATCCTGGCAAAATCGAGTTTTGGATGAAGTTTATCCAATAGTATTCCTTGACTGTATTGTTGTTAAATGTCGCCAGGACGGCAAAGTATCCAATTTGTCAGTTTATCTTGCTCTCGGTGTAAATATGGATGGCATGAAGGAATTATTGGGTATCTGGATAGCTAAAACTGAAGGAGCAAAATTCTGGCTTAATATCATTACAGAGCTTCAAAATCGAGGTGTTAAAGATATATTCATCACTTGCATAGATGGCTTAAAAGGCTTTCCAGAAGCTATAGAAGCCGTTTTCCCTAAAACCCAGGTACAGTTATGTATTGTACATATGGTTCGTAATTCAGTGCGGTTTGTTAACTGGAAAGATCGCAAACAGCTATGTGCTGATTTAAAGCTAATCTATACCGCAGCCACTGAGCAGGAAGCTGAAATGGCTCTGGACGAATTTGCTCAAAAATGGGATGATAAGTACCCTATGGTTAGCCAAAGCTGGCGTAATAACTGGCAAAACATCATACCGTTTTTTGATTATCCGCCAGAAATCCGTAAAGCGATTTATACCACCAATGCAATTGAATCTCTGAATCGTTCTCTGAGAAAAGTTATCAAAACTAAAGGTGCATTCCCTAGCGAAGCATCGATCTTAAAGATATTCTATTTGGCTCTTGAAAACATATCTAAAAAGTGGACAATGCCAATTAGATGCTGGAATCAGGCGATAAACCAGTTCGCTATCAAGTTCGGCGATCGAATGCCTGAAAGATAAAAGAGGTGCCGCCTTTGGCGGAGCTGTTTTTATAAGTTTTTCGCTTATCAGCCAAAACAAAATAAAAGGCTCGTGGAAAATGTTTGTTCTTCCAGAGCCTTTTGTCTCGGCATCATTCTGACGCTCAGGTTGCTCTTCAGCAGAGCCCTATCCTTCAGAACGATAATATACAAGTTAATATAGAAATGTGTAAATTTCAAGACAGAAGTGTATTCTGCCTATACCAATAGTACCATTTACACAGTCAAATGAACACTCCCAAAAGCAGCATTCTCTAATACTACTATTATTTTTGTTCTATGTTTGAAGTTCAACTGCATTTAATTTGTTAGTTATCTCTAAACATTTTCTTATCGGTGTCCATCCGCGTGCATCAGTGGTTCAAAATTATTAATCACGTGCGGTCTTGTTGAACCATAGCTTTAGCGAAGGCTGAAACGAGCCACCTTATAATTATTGGCACTTATCGCAGTCTTGTATTTTTCAGTGTCAAGTCCTGATTTAAAGTTGTCACTTTCCGTTTCTATTTACTATTGTTTTTTGATGATATATTCCGTAGTGCAGGGAGCCCGAAGGGCGACCGGAACGGAGGAATATATCACGCCGCCATATGCACTTCCTCAGGCACACGATATCCCAAAGCAAAATGTGGACGACAGGTATTATACAGTTCTATCGCCTGTTTAACCGCAGCATGAACATGAGCTTTTTTCTTAAACGTATTCTTCAATCCATACTCGTGCTTCAATATACCGTTTAACCTCTCGGCCTGGGCATTCTCATAACAATGATTATCTTCGGTCATACTAACTCGCAGCCCATTTCTTTTAAGCTTATCTATATATCTATGGCAGCAATACTGACTGCCACGATCTGAATGATGTATCGTATTACTACCTTTGGGCAATTGCTTTATCGCCTTTGTTAATGCACGCAAACAACCTTCTGCTTCCAAACTATCACTACAGTCATAGCCAACTATCTTGCGACTAAATGCATCCATTATCAACGACAGATACATAAATCCTTCATCTGTATATATGTACGTTATATCACTTACCAGGGCCTGATTGGCTCCTGTAAGCTCTTCATCTTTCAGTATATTCTTATAAGTCTTAAAGTTATGACGACTGTCTGTCGTTGTCACACTTCGCTTTTTACGCTCTATCAACATATCTGCTTCTGACATCGTTTCATAAAATCTATCTCGCCCTATACTAATACCGGCTTTTGCCAGTTTGGGCTTTATACGCTTCAAAACCTTTCTGCAACCCATCTCAGGCTGCAATGATCTTTCCAGCCTGGCCAAAGATATTATCAGGTCTTTTTCATAGTGCCGCCTGCGCCGAACTTTATGTGATTTATAATAATTCTGACGACTCATGCCAACAGCTTTGCATAAGGAAGTTATCGCTATTTTTTCCTCTTTCTTTTCAACGGTTGCCTCGGACGCTTGTTGAACCGTTTGGTATCGACTTTTTTTTTATACTCCTCGGGATCCAGCCCGTATTCTTTACAAATAACCTGAAACCTGGCTTCACTTACAATATTCTCTATATGGCTGTCTGCTAACGCTTCTTTAAGCTGCTTAATCTCTGATTCTAACTTCTTTACATGATCTTGTTCATCTAGTTTTTCCACGCGTATCACCTTTGGTATCAAATGGTTACGGCCATATTTTCTTAGCCAACTCTTTACTGTTGTTGTACCAGAAATCCCATAGCGGGAATTAGCCTCATAAATACTGCTTAGCTTACCAGATTCAAGATCATTTACCACCTGTAATTTAAAGGCTTCGCTGTAGCGATTATAAGTTCGTTTACTTACCAACATTGTTGTCTCCTGTTATTTGTTAAAACATTAAATCTATAATGTGACAACTTATCACAGGACCAGACAAGTTCTTCTTAATTCTTAATTTTGAATTCTTAATTTAAAGTTTTCCATTCATGGCCAAATAATATTCTTTGCGAGCTCTGCGGCCTCTGCGAGCAACAGTGTTTTTTTCGTGTTCTTTCGTGAATTTTCTATGAAGCCAGAATGCAACATTAATTTTCTAATTTTATTCATTTTTGCTATAATTCCTTTATCTTGCAAAGGATAGGGCTCTGCTGAGGAGCAACCCGAGCGTTGCAAGTTGTCAAGAAGCCGGGGCGGTTTTACACCGCCTCGTTTTTTGCTTTTTGACCTTATGCGATAAACCTATTTAAAACAATTTTCGCGTAGCGAATCATTATTTACCTGATTGTTTCATCTTTCTATCCGGAGTGTCCGAGGCTGTATTTTACGCCATGGTTCCATTATATATATTGCGATACGGCTTAATTTTCGTGTCAGGTTCAAAACCCAAATGCACGACCAAGGTTCCGTATCGATTTCAATCGGGCAAAATCATAGGTAATATTTATATTTTACTTATATTGGTATCAAACACTTTGCAATTCAGGCATCTGCCAACTTGTCCCATCTCGCATCATCGCCCACAATCGTACGAACAACCGTCGGGCTGTAGCTACTATCGCTATTTTTGCACGAGTTTTACTTCCCCTCTTTATTCTTTCGTATGTTTCTTTTATCCATGGATTCCAACGCAAACCCAGCCAGCAAACCTCAACAAGTAATGCTCGCAATAACCTATTGCCATATTTACTTATCCGCCCATGACGGTCTGTATTACCTGATTGGTACTGACGCGGTGTCATACCAATATAGCTGCCAACTTGTTTGCAATTCTTAAATCTATGTGGATCATCAATATAAGCTGCAACTGCCTCTGCCAGACGTGGGCCAACTCCGGGAACAGTCTGTAATAGTTTTACCTTTTCATCAGTACTATTTAACTCTTCCAGTTTATCTTCAACTACTTGCAAAGCGTCTGTTAATTGTTCCAGTAATATAAGCTCGCTCCATAGATTGCCTTTCCAGAGCTCATCTGGTTTAACTTTATCCATTGGCATAGCCATACTTCTTAACTGTTCCAGATTCTGCTTAGACCAGCACTTTCTGCCTGACGGCAACGAATACGCCTGGGCATTTAATAAAGAACGAATAGTATTTTTTACCTGAGTTATCCGTTCTGTAAGGCTCTGGCGATAATTAATTAAAGATCGTTTCTCTCGAATTTCCTTTTTAGGAACATAGACAGTTGATAAATCTCCTAAAGCAGCACGCTTGGCCAGCCAAAATGCATCCTTTTTATCTGTTTTCTTCTTCAATTTTCTGCCAGACCATTCGCCGGTATTAGTATTTGCCACTTCATATTTTAATTCCAGGGTGTCAAAAAGGTCACAAATCCAGCCTATGATATCACAAGCCTCAAATACAATAAGATCAGCAGGGTGAGATACTGCCAGGTCATGAAGCTCTTGAGGGTTAGTCTTAAACGACTTATATATAGCCTTACAGCTTTTTACCTCATAAAAACAAACTACACTCTTGAATTTTCCTAAATCAATTGACATAATAGTCTTCATAGCCAGAATACTCCGTATAAAATTGGTTAAATATTTGAGCGTCCCTGTGACAGCTCGTGCTAAAATTATTGTGTATTATAACACAAGCCATGCTACAGGAATATTCTGGCTTTCATTGTATTTTCGTGGTTGACAATCTTTTTCATAATTCTGAATTTAAATATGCGAAAGCTTTAAAATAAGTTGTGAGCCGCCAGGCGAACACCTCCTTTACACTTTTTATTTTACCCTTTACACTTTAAAAGCCGCTTCGCGGCATCTGGTCTGCCCAACACCCAAAAACAGGCCGAAAGCCTCAATGTAAATTTCCGCCGTTATAGCTCCGCAGCCCGCCGCACTACCGCCGTTGGCCTGCCGCACTACCGCCGCATACTCTCCGTTTGTATTCCGTGATACCACAAGAGCTCTTCTCACCGCCGCGCCAATCCGCTGGCCCGCCGTAAGCCGCCGTGGCCCGCCGCCCGGTCTCCGTTAAACGCCACTGGCCGACTCAGCCGGTTTCAGCTCTTCTTCCCGCCGCGCTAGCGCCGCGGCCCGCCGTTTATGCTCCGTTATCCGCCCGCGAATATTCCGCAGGCCGTCGCGGCTACTCCGTTTCGATCTGTGACCGTTCGTACCGATAAAACATATTACAAACCAACATACCGAACATCACACCTTCGATTCACTTTATTAGTCATTGATACTTGGCAATCGTAAAGCTAAAATAGGAAACTATATGGCATCAGAAAACAGCTACAAATATCTGCCCGCGACTATGGCCGAACGGCTTCATGCCCTGGAGTATACCGTAAGGCGGCCGATGGACGGCCACTATCAGGGTCTGCACCATTCCAACGCTTTCGGCTCGTCGGTTGAGTTTGCCGAGTATCGCGAATACATTCCCGGTGATCCCGTAAGTCGTATTGACTGGCCGGTTTACGCTCGAAGCGACCGGTACGTTATCCGCCAGTATCACGAGGATGTTAGTATCAGATGTCATATCCTGCTCGATACTTCCAATAGTATGGCCTACCATAACAGCGGCATAGGCGGGCTTACCAAACTTGAGTACAGCTGCTATCTCGCCGCCGGCATGGCATATGCCATGACTCGGCAGGGCGATTCCGTTTCACTTATTACTTTTGATAACAAGATTATCGATCATGTCGGCCCGGCATCAAACTATATGGGGCTTAAACCGATTCTACAGAATCTCGATGCCGTTCAGCCCGGCGGCAAAAGTGACCTGGAATCGGTACTGCATAAAACCGCGGAACTGGTTAAAGGTAAAGCACTTATAGTTGTTATCTCCGACCTGCTCGAAGAGCCGAACAGTATCCTCACCGGCATGAGACACCTCTACCATGAGGGCAAAGAGCTTAGTATCTATCATGTACTCGACCCGGCCGAACTGCGGCTGCCTTCCGATGCGTTTTCTGATGGCGTATCCATGGCCGATATCGAATGTATGGAGACAGGTGGTAAGGTACTGGTAGATCTCGACCAGATCAAGGAAAGCTATCAGGACCAGGTGCACAGCTACTTAAACGAGCTTCGGCAAGGGGTTATGAATATTCGCGGCCAGTATGTTCTGGCTGAAACCAGTCGTGAGATATATGATGTGCTGCTCGAAAGGAGCAGGGCAGTATGATATTTTCATCGGGTTTCTTTCTTATGCTGCTGCCGCTGGCCGGGCTGCCGATTGTATTCCATTTTTTGCTCAAGCAAAAGAAAAGGTACGTCCAGTTTCCGACTCTTATGTTCTTTCACAAGACCGATCCCAAGATGACCGCACGTCATAAGTTACGACAGTTACTGGTCTTACTTATGCGTATGTTGGTATTGGCCTTTCTGCTGCTTGCTCTCAGCCGACCGTCATTCAATCTTGGCGGTACTTCCAAAAGTGGTGTTACTTCGATGGTCGTGGTTATTGATAACTCTGCCTCTATGCTGCGAATTGAGCAGGGTGGGCATATCACCTGCCTGGATATGGCTAAGGATGCTGCCGGTAAACTGCTGGGAACAATAGACAAAGGGAGCTTTGGGCTGCGGACTGTTGTTGTTGATCCATCAATTTCTAAGCTGCCCGATACCATAGTGACAGACCGCAATCTTATCCTGGAAGCTATAGACCAGGTATTGCCAACATATTCACAAGGTGATTTGTTAAAAGCAGTTAGGGAATCTATTGATCTACTGGAGACCGGCGGTACAATTCATATTTTTACCGACCTGCAGCGTCATCAGTTTGAATATGCCGGGACTATCGGTGGTGCCAAAGATGTATCGATACAGGTGCACAAGATCATGCCGCAGGACCAGAACGGGGCAAATGTTGCTATCCGGTCAATTAGCTATCCGCCGGAGATGATACTGCCCGGCCACCCGGCGACAGTGAACATAAACCTGGAAAATACAAGCGATTATGACGGAAATGTTACCCTGGTATTAGATGATGGTACCGGCTCAGTTGAGAGTCGGGATGTCGATATGCAGCAGGGGTCGAGCCGGATGGTAACGATGCAGCTGCCGCCGGGTGAAAGCGGGTTTCGGTCATGGTCGGCCCACATTGAGGGTGACAGCTTTAATGCCGATGGTTACGGCATGGCAGTAGTAAGCTGCGGGTCACCGGCGAACGTAGTTTTTGCCGGTTCGCCGAATGAGTATGGTTTATTACCACTGGCAGTTTCGCCGCTTGGTGATGCATCTTTTACCGGAATTGGTACAACCTTCCGTGCGGTCGGCAGGGTTTATGAGTATGTAAATGAGTCAAAGCCTGAGATGTTAGTACTTACCTGGCAGTCGGTTACAGCATTGGACAAGACTAACCCCGGCTGGCTTGAAAGCTATGTAAACGATGGCGGCAACCTGGTTGCAGTTCCGGCAGTCAGCGAGCGTGGCAGTGAAGTAGTACTGCCTGATTTTATGGGTGCAGAAGTTCAGCAGCGGTTTGCCGAGAGCCAGGGCAGGCGGCTGGAAGTGATGGACCGTAAGAGTGAGTTCTGGTATAAAGTCTTTGGTTCCAGGCAGATAAACGTTGAGGATATGACCATCTGGCAGGGCTATAAGCTCAAGCTTACCAGCGGAACAGAAACCCTTTTAGGAGCAGGATATAAGGATATTGTCATGTCACGCCGGAAGGTCGGCAAAGGCAATGTTTATGTGCTGGGGATGGCTTTTGACACCCGCTGGAGCAGCCTGCCCAAGCAGCCGCTGAGTGTGGTTATGGCACAGAATATGGTTGTTGTTAAACCTGATGACAGCAGTAACTTAGATGCGTTGGACAAACATGTGATCCACCTGGCGGCCGGTCAGGAACTGCCGGTGAATATCTTTGCCGGTAATATCCATGCGTTATCTATCGCCGGTGATACTGTTGACTATACAGGCGACTATCTGGGTTTTGTCTCGCCGGTTAGGCCTGCGGTATTGCTAATTGATTGTGATAAAGGACGTTATGCCGTGGCATTTAGTTCTGATAGCGATGAAGGGCGATTTGATTATATGCCTGATGGTACTACCAGTATCGAACTTTTTGGCGGGATAGCTCATAGTATAGCTACTATTGACCAGTACACCGACTATAGCAAACTGGCATTTTTGCGTACTGCAAGATTTGACCTTTTTGTGCCTTTGCTGATACTGGCGATGATGGCTTTTGCCGCTGAAACTTTGCTGGCAAATCCGAGGATATTTGTTCCTGCCGAATAGTTGAAATGAGTAACGGATTAGATTTTGGTGCTACCAAAAGCGGATGTGGCGATCAAAGCTTTTGGAGTGTGGTTTATAATTGTATTTTTTTGTACGAACGGCCATAGATCGAAACGGAGGAACCGCGACGACCTGCGGAATATTCGCGGGCGGATAACGGAGTATAAACGGCGGGCCGCGGCGCTAGCGCGGCGGGAAGAAGAGCTGAAACCGGCTGAGTCGGCCAGCGGCGAGTGACGGAGACCGGGCCGCGGGCCACGGCGGCTTGCGGAGGAGCTGTGGATTGGCGCGGCGGTGAGAAGAGCTCTTGTGGTATCACGGAATACAAACGGAGAGTATGCGGCGGTAGTGCGGCAGGCCAACGGCGGGTGCGCTACGGGCCGCGGAGCTATAACGGCGGAAATTTACATTGAGGCTTTCGACCTGTTTTTAGCTGCTGGGCAGACCAGATACCGCGAAGCGGCATCAAAGTGTAAAGGGTAAAATAAAAATTGTAAAGGAGGTGTCCTGATGTACGTTGACATCAGGAATAATTCGCTGTCGCTCACAACTTATTTTAAAGCTGTCGCATATTTAAATTCAGAATTCTGAAAAAGATTGTCAACCACGAAAATTCACGAAAGAACACGAAAAAATACTGTTGCTCGCAGAGGCCGCAGAGGTCGCAAAGAATATTACCTGGCCATGAAGGGAAAGCATTAAATTAAGAATTCAAAATTAAAAATTAAAAAAATAATTGACATTAAAAACCACGGCTACGGATAAGTGCCAATAATTATAAGGTGACTCGTTTCGTTTGTGATAAAATAATAGAAGAACTGATTACGTGGATGAGAAGAAATATGAATTATTAATCATTTATTTGTTTAAAAGATAGAAAGGTAAGTCACTAATGCATACCAAAATAGTTAGTATTTTAGCGATAGTTTGCATTATAGTAATAGTTTGTACTCTGGTGTTTAATCAAAAATGTCAATATAAGCCTAATTCATATCCTGAAGTTAACGTTAAAGCTTTAACAGAGCATACAACAGCAACAATAAAAGCCTATGAGATTCCATATGGAAAGTTTCGAGGGATGATACAACCAATTTCTAATTGTGGATATTTTGATATTTGGAATTTTGAAAAGTCATGGGCAAGTTCACAGTTTAGAAAAGAAGTGTTTTATCATGTTCCATCCGAACCTGAGTTTCCTGGTACTGAAGAAGTTGTGACTGACCAATGGGATATTACATTACACAAGAAGTCTTTTAATTTGATTTATCAAGCAACAAAAAAGGATGGAACTATTTCTTTGCAAATAGAATTGCCATATAAAAAACGTGATTATACTTTTTATGTTTTACAAAATGATAACGATCAAGAGTTAATTGTCTTTGGTGATCTTTCAGAATTTGTTGAAGATAATGGTATATTTGGATATGTTTTCGTTTATAGTGATTGAATCATGATTTTGGATGGTGTCCTGTTTCAAACCAGGGTTATAAATTAGGAAATAGCAGTTGCAAGTTAGAAGAGGGAAAAAGTGCGTTATTAAGTAAATAGTGAGGTTTTCTCAGCTGTTTTTTTGTGGAAAGGGCGGACATATATAGATTATTTTTACAATTTAGTGTTAATCGGCACGAGCTGATTTATGCCTATAATGAAGTGTTAAAAACATACTATTATAATGATCGATACAATGAAGAAGAGCAAACAGTATAGATGACTGGAAAATGTGCCGGGCCTACTGAAAAGGCATATCAGTGAAGGCGTGTCGATGTCTCCCGATGTTCTTCAGGATACTGATTATTTCAGCTGAGGCAAAAGTTTATTCTTTTGAAAAAGTTTTAATTTGATATATATTTATGATGACTAAAATGATATGGCAATAAGAATATAAAGGGTAGCAGTACGAGTAAAAATGAAATAGTATATTAAGAGCGGTACCATTTAATTTTATATCATCAAGATCTGGATTGAATAATGAGTGATAAAACAACAGGAAAACTTAAGGAAACATATAATTATATCAGCTACCTGGTGAATGACTGTAATGGTAATGCTGATGGTATAAAGCTGTTGGAGCTAGGTGTTAAATTAGCTGAGGCTAACGGCAATAGTGACTATTTGCAGTTTTTTGAAGCTGAGCTGTTATATTTTCGTGATAGAGAGTATGATAAATACGAAGAGATGCTACTGGGGATTGAGACCTGTGATGATTATATCCTGTGGCGAATAGGAGAATATTTCAGGTTAAATCATCAAGAGGATACAGCTATTGGGTATTATGATAATGCTCTTATAAAAGATCCGAACAATTATAATGCCTTGTTCTGTAAAGGTGATTTTTTTCAAGATATGGAACGACATGGGAACGCCCTGGAATGTTATGACCGGATCTTGAAAAATAAGCCTGAAAGTGTTAGTGCCCTAAATGCAAAAGCGAAGCTGTTGAACATGCTGGATGATAAGGAGGGAGCTCTTGAATGTTTTGATAAGGTTTTGGCGATAGAGTCGGGAAATGAATGTGCCCGGCAAGAGAAGGAGAATATAACTTATGACCCTGTAGCAATTATTCGTCGTTTAGATGAGCAACTTGAAGGCAATCCTGATAATTATGATTTGCTGAAACAAAAAGCTGAGGTACTTTATTATGATATCGATGAAGAAGAAGAGGCGTTAAAAATATGCGGTATATTGCTGAAGGTAAAGCCTGACGATGTTGACGTGCTGGAAATGATGGGAGAAACGTTGTGTGTAGATGGGCAGATTGCTGCAGCCGGGGTGATATTTGACACAATACCTGAGGGCGATCCGGATAACTTTTATGCATTAAATGTCAAATTTTTGTCTTGTCAGTTTTTCAATATAGAAAAAGATCGGGAAATGATGTTGGATGTGGCTCGGCAAATTGTGTTGAAGTGTTCTGATGGTTGGGACGAAGAAGCCTTTCGCTGCTATTATGAAGATACATGCGGGATGAGCTGGGAAGAAATTATGAAGTAAGAGATTGAAGAGTTAGAAGTTAGAAGAGAGGATGGAGAGGTAAAAGGTAAGAGGGAAAATGGGAGAGTTGAGGTGTTCTGCACCGTACGGTACTGGACCTTATTTTAAAAGCTGACGCATATGTTGGCTCTTTTATAATTGTTGCAATTATATATTGTAATATTTTATGGACGTTATTAAAAAACAATACGAAAAAAATACTGTTGCTCGCAGAGGCCGCAGAGCTCGCAAAGAATATTACCTGGCCATGAAGGGAATGCTTTAAATTAAAAATAAGAATTGAGAATTAAGAAGAACTGAAAAATACAAGGCTGCGATAAGTACCAATAATTATAAGGTGACTCGTTTCGTTTGTGATAAAATAATAGAAGAGCTTTATATAATTTTAGAAGAAGAAAGGAAAATGTAATGAAACAGATACCAATTTTGACAACGCCGATAATTGAAAACGCTACAATTATTGAGTATAAAGGTTTGGTTACTTCACGAAATGTGCGGGCGGTAAATGTGATTCGAGATTTCTTTACCGCGTTTCGAGATTTCTTTGGAGGTCGATCTGAAAGTTATCAGGAGGTAATGAGTGAGATGGAAACAGAAGTTTTGACTGAGATACAATTTAATGCGGCCCATATGGGTGCCAATGCGGTAATTGGTTTTAGCCTGGACTTTGATAATATCGGTTCAAAGAACAAATCTCTGATTATGGCTCATGGTAAAGGGACAGCGGTAGTTATACAAGAGGTCAGGCAGTAGTGAGCGTGCTGTAGGGGAGGTGTTTGCCAGAGGCGGGTTTGATTTCAATGGCTAGATATATAGGCAACTCTGAAAATTCATTTTGAGCGACTAGTTTTTCTTTTGCCTGCTGACATGCGTCACATATAACAGTGAATATAGCCCAATATGCACGATCTTATGTTCCTTGTCAGCAACCAAAATCTTAAACTATCGCATCAAAAGCAATTTCCAGAGGTCACCTATATTAATAGTACTAATTTTGTCACATAGAGTTATTAGAATGAAAGATGTGCGGTGGACAGTTATGAGATATTTAAGTTGTGTAATAATTTGTTTGATCATCAGCGGCTGTCAGAGGTCTGAAACGGATAAGTGTCAGACAGAGCCAGCGAAAAAGTTGTGGAGTTATACGGTAACATCTGACGGTGAGACATTTGAAAAGCCGTTCATCCTGGTATTTGGTAATGGAGGCCATACCGTGACGGTAAAAGTTATGTACCTGATCAGGCATGACGGTACATTTATCTGGTCGGGTAATAAAATTGAAGCGGGCCCGCCATATTACCAGGGTCATATATCAAAGGGGAAAATGGCCGAACTTCGAACAGAGCTGGCATTTCTGGATAATGTGAATGGTCAATATAAATATATAGAGGAATTTGGTCCGCCAGACTATGGTTTTGGCCAGATGAATATCCTTGGAGATCCTGTTAATGCATGTATGTGCCTGGTGCGTAAATCTTATTGTGTTGGCGAAGATGTATTCTGGCTGGTTGAAAACGACGAAGCTGGTAAGTTATTGAAAATGGCAGAAAATTGTGAATTTCAGCCGATGAGGGAAAGGGCCTTGATCGCAAATGATATCTGGACATATACCACCGAAATAATTGGCAAATATGTGCCGGAGACGGGACAGGAAGTGGATCTGTCATTTGAACTCAGGCGGGTTGAGATTGAAGTGCCGGAATATTGATGAAAATTATACTGAAGATTTTTTGATAAATGGCTATCAGATGATCAGAGAGATGAATATCTGGAAAAGAAGAATAATATTGTTGATAGTTATACCATTGGTTATAGCCGGTGTTAGCAATTTGAGCCGGGGTGCGGACGAAGGAGCAGTGCAACCGGGTTCGGATGATATGCCGGGGCGGGTTGACCTGAGGCCGGCGTTTAAGAAGTGGGGGCTGTCGGAGCGTCAGCAGGGCGGGCGTGGTACATGTTCGGTATTTGCAGTTGTCGGTGCGATGGAATATGCCGTGGCATGCCAACAGGATAAGGGTTTACGGTTGAGTGTTGAGTATCTGAACTGGGCGTCTAACGAGGTGGTTGGCAAAAAGCAGGATGGCGGTTTCTTTTCGGATCTGTGGAAGGGTTACGAGGCGTACGGTATTTGCGGTGAGCAGGCGATGGAGTATCAGAAGAAGTTTGACCCTGAGCTGGTGCCGGATGAAGCGGCGAAAGAGCAGGCGCGGCAGTTATCTGAAGAGAATGAGCTGCGGATACACTGGATAAAACAATGGGACCCGAAAACGGGACTGACCGATGAAGAGCTGGCGGAGGTCAAGAAGGTGTTGAGCCGTGGGCGGCCGGTGTGCGGTGGGTGCCGGTGGCCGAAAAAAGTTAAGTGGAAGGAAAAAGTTTTGAATATGCCGGGGCCTGATGGTGTGTTTGACGGGCATAGTATCCTGCTGGTCGGCTATGAGGATGATCCTGATATGCCTGGGGGCGGTGTGTTTATGATCCGTAATAGTAATACCAAAGGGAGCGGATATAAGATGAGCTATGCGTATGCGGCGGCGTATATGAATGACGGGATATGGATAGAATAGTGAGAAGATAAACAGGCATAAGGCATATGGGAAAAATTGCCTTACGACTAACTGATATCCGGGAATACAGGTTCAGAGCCCTGTATCCCAGAATTGTGGTTTTATTCGAGCCAGTGTGAGGCGATTACGGAGAAGTCAGCCAGATTAATGGTTCCGTTTCTATCGAGGTCGCATGAAGGGACGAAATCGTCGGCAGTCATCGCTACATCATATATTCTGATATCGTCGATAAGCCCTTTGAAGAAATAATTTGGATGTTGGATTCCATTTGCCGGGTCAGTGTCTATAGTGCCAATAAGAACATCTTCAGAAGCGGTAGTATCAATAACAGCGTTCAGGCTATCAGCATTAGTGGCTACTTCAATACCGTCAACAAACATTTTAATTTGGTTGATATTATTGGCACCGTCAGGTAATACAATTGCGATATGGTGCCATTTACCATCTTCCAGATCTGGTCCGCCGACGATTCTTGCACCATAAATAGCTAATGCCAGTTGTCCGCTGGTTTCATTAATCAAGACCATCCATTTTTTATATAGATCAGTGGTGTCAGATTTTCCCCATGACATTATCACATATAAGTTTTTGTCATTATTTTCCAGGTCTTCATTTAGTTTGATCCATGAGGTAATAGTTCTTGGATTGTAGCCTGAGATTCCTGTGTATCCTTCGATCTGAATATAGTCGTCGATGCCGTCGAAACTAATAGCACCATTATATATTCCACCGGCCCATGTTGGATTATTGAATAAAGTACCATTGCGGTTATTCCCGGAAGAGTCGGAAGCTATTGAGTTGGTAGCATCGTCGAGTTTTAGATGAATTGCCATATTACTGTTATTATCGAACCAGTATCTATCATCAAGCCAATAAGAGGAAAAATCAGAAAGGTCAAGCAAGTTAACCTGGGTATCCTGATTTAAGTCCCATGGATGCATAATTTGCCTGATAGTAGGCATCCAGGCTTCGGCGTGAAGCTGGAGTCCTAAAGCGTTGAAGTGTATAGTGTCATGTCGAAATTCAGAACCCGGCCATATGTCAGTATCCGGGCCAAGGAAGTTGAAAGGGTCTGACTGGATAACTTTAATCTGACCATTTCGTACACCTTGCCGCCATTCTTCCTGCTGGTTATATGATTCAGGCATCCATGAAACCAGTGCAATACCCCATGGCACCGGGAATCCGGCGTCTATCCTGGATTGCTGGATAACCTGTTTTAACCTTGCGGCATAAGTTTCTGTATCAGTTGTCGGAGGTCTGACAGCGTCGCTTTCTCCTTGATGCCAGAGGATCGCCCGCATGCCGGTAGGCCCAATATCCATGATAGCATCATGCAATAGAGGATACAAGTCGTTAGCTGAAGGAACCCATCGGTCAACTCTGGTACCGGCTACACCTACGGAAACAAAGCCAATCGGAACGTTTAATTCGTCGATGAGCAGGTCGGCGAGCCTTGACCATGGTGATCCTCCAGTGCAGCTTGCGATTGGCTGGGGATCGTAGGCATGTCGCCAGTTAGTGCCGGTCCATGCAGAAACGGTGCTATGAGCAGGAGTATAAGCCGGAGAACCGCAGTTAGCAGAATTGGACTGTCCGGCAGTGATGAAAACTTCACCGACGCCAATTCTATAAACTCTGGTGATAGATGAAGGGGTGTCGCCGTTGTATGCCTGTACTTCTAGTTGATACCATCCTCCGGCCGATATTTTCAGGGTAGAGGAAAAACTGCCATCGGATGGATTGTTTTCAATTGTTAACCAGTTGGTGGCAGTGCCTGTAAAACCGTCCATTATAATAGCGCGTGCTTCAATTCTGGTGGCAGTGCCACTATATGTTCCCTGGATAGGAACTTGTGCCCAATTTTGATCGTTTCGCTGAAAAACTGCACGGGTAAGCGGTTGTGATAAGGCAAGATTAGTTGGTGGTGTTTCTGCTTTTGAAGTCTGGGCGTCAACAAACAACAGTGTAAGAATTATACATAAAGCATACAGTGATTTCATATTATCCTCCATTATTCAACACAATTCACAATTCATATATAAACTAGATTTAGATAATGATATATTATACCTTTTTTGTACTAATCAATGCAATACTGGCGTCATAAAAGCGGTTAAAAAGGCAAAAAAATAGAAGAAACCGTCATTATCAGTCAGTTTTTGAATAAAAAAGTGTATTTTTGGAGTTTAGTACAGCTCAATATCGTCGATCCAGGCGCATTTTTCCGGGTCGCTGTCTGGGGTAAGGTTCATATAAAACCATTGGAATTTATGTTCGCCTGGTTCGATGGAATATGATTTTGTTTGCCAATCGTTTATACCGCTGAATTTTTCTACAGACTCATCATCGATATAGAAATAGAAGTGTGTGAAATAGCTTGGGCATTGGGTTTTAACAGCAAAGCTAATATTGGTAAGGTCTGAGTCTATTTCCAGTTGAAGTAACGAGCTGTAAACGCCGCCGGGAATAGGGCCGGACCTGGCAGAATATGAACCGCTGTTTGAAGAGTCTGTAACAACGGTCCAAGGAGCATTTGAGTCGATAACCCATGGCAGAGCCGAGAAATCACCGGTTTCGAATCCGTCGAACGGATTTGGTTTGATAGATGGAATTTCTATGACCAGCCAGTTGGCGGCAAGCAGGTTTAGATCAGATATGTCAATTGTACCATCGATGCAAAAATCGGCATCGGCACAGGGAGCATCGGGCAGGTCACAACCGGTCTGGAGCCAGTATTGAGCGAAGATGGCAAAATCTGTTATGTTGACAGGGCTGTAAATATTGAGTTCGATAGGTATCTCAATGCTGTCGCCGATATCTGATGATAGTGTTAGAGTTTCTGTGTAAGTTCCTTCCGGATAGTTTATATCCCGGCAGAATATAGTAACTGAGGTAATATCATCCGGGCCAGTGGAAGCAGTTGTTTTCGGATCGACAGCTTCGATGAGATAACTTTCGCTGGGGCAGGTGATAGTCCAGGTTACTAATTGCTGAGTGGTAGCAAAAATATCGATGGAGAAATTTATGTCTGTAGAGCCGATTGGCTTGTACAAGGTAGTTTCTCCGGAATATGCTATTGAGTTTTCCCAGAAGAGCTGCGGGTAGCTGTTGGGGTAAATTACCCAGTCTGCATAATTGCCGTCGGAGAAAGAGAAGTCCCAACCGGCATCGGTAAAGGTTGATTGGGTTTGCATTTCGATAGTTGCAGCCGGAGTTGCATATCCTTCATCGTTTAGCCAGATACTAATATCGGAGTCCCAAAAGCAATTGCTGATAGTGCTGTATGCGCTATTATGTCCGCAGAAGCAGTTAACGCTAATGTGAAATCCGTCATTAGCAGTGATTGTGCCGGCGAAATAACATTTATCGATAAGACTGTTGTTGCTGTTATAGCCGCAGAATCCGCCGAGCGTATCGGCAGAAGATACAGTTGACAGCTCTACTGTGGAATAGCAGTTTGTGATAGAGCCAGAATGGTTAGTGCCGCAAAGTCCGCCGGCGTTGTTATCGGCAGTGATGGAGCCTTTGGTGCAGCAGTGCGAGAT
Organism: Sedimentisphaerales bacterium; assembly: GCA_963666285.2. GTDB lineage: Bacteria > Planctomycetota > Phycisphaerae > Sedimentisphaerales > SM23-30 > JAFGDI01. The sequence continues at coordinate 4,640,338 of OY762711.1, read as the reverse complement.
TGTACCGGAGTTGTATGCCGCGAGTCCGCCGATATGAATAGCAATGTTGTCAGTGGAAATATTGAGGTATTCCAGTCCAAGGTTTTTGACGGTTGCAGTAGTGTCGATCATGCCGAAAAGGCCGATATAGTCATTGGTTGAATTAAGTATTTCCAGGTTGCTGATGGTGTGTCCGTTGCCGTCAAAGGTTCCTTTGTAGGAGAAGCCCTGATAATCATCGTTTGATGAAGTGTCGGGAGCGATAGGTGCTGAGTTGAAATGATGCCCGGCAAGGCTGATATCATTTGTGAGCCTTGTATATATGCCAGAGGCCCAATATGCTGCGGAATTGTCGGAATCAATAAAAGCTTCCAGGTCATTGATGTCCTCGATAAGATAGGGATTGAGTTCGGTGCCGGAGCCGGGGAGAATGCCATTAGCGGCGAGAGTAAAAGCTGTCAACGAAATTAAACATATAGCTATACGTAGAAATGTTTTGCAGCAAATCATATAAAATCTCCTTTTTATATTTTGATTGGTAGGGTATCATTACATACTATTGAAGGTGTGGCTTGAAAAGTCAAGTCTGACATGTACTATTGTGACAGTCTGGCGGGCTTTTGAGCGACGATTTTGTAAGTTTGGAAACTTGGCGTTGTTGCTAAGTATTGAAAATGTAGGAATTTATATAATTTTAATATTGATTCTTATTTAGACAGTTATATTAGATTGATTATGTATTCAATAAAAGAGATATTACAGTTTGAAGTATCGCCGGCACTAGGTTGTACAGAACCGGCTGCGGTAGCGTTATGTACATCGGCGGCACAAACCGTACTTGGAAATGGCGAATTTGACTCTATAGAGCTATGGCTGAGCCCCAATATATATAAGAATGCCTTTGCGGTTGCGATACCGGGAACAGAGGGAGCGGTTGGTATTGACCTGGCGGCGGTACTGGGAGCGATAGCCGGAGATCCTGATTTGCGGCTGGAAGTATTGGAGCCGGCAGATGAAAAAGCGATAAAAAAGGCTATGGCATTTTTGGATAAAAATGAAGTAAAGATCAATTTGCTGAAGGAGAAGTCCGGCATATATATACGAGCAAAGATTGTATGCGGGTCGGATGTTAGTGAGGCAGAGATCGAGGATTCGCATGACAGAATAGTCTCGCTGAAGTTGAATGGTGAAATGCAGACGGGACACCCGTTACTGTCAGGTATACAGGAGGAGCAGCAGTCGCACGATGAATTGGAAGCGTTTTTGAAAGAACAGACGCTGGCCAGTCTGCTGGAAATGATCAATGAGATGGATGAAGATGATTACACGTTTATCCAGCGCGGAGTGGATTATAATCTTAAACTGGCACAGCAGGGATTGACCTATGGCAGCGGCCTGGGGATCGGCAGAACTCTTGAGCAGATGGTGCGTATGAAGCTGATTAATAAGGATATGATATTGCAGTCTCGAATATTAACCTCGGCAGCGTGTGATGCCAGGATGTCAGGTGTGAAGCTGCCGGCTATGAGCAGTGCAGGAAGCGGAAACCACGGCCTGACAGCAGTGCTACCGGTGTGGGCGGTCAAGGATTATATCGAGATAGACGATGACAGGGAAGTATTAAAAGCTATAGCACTCAGTCATTTGGTGACGGGTTATATTAAGGCACATACCGGCAGGTTGTCGGCGGTATGCGGGTGTTCGGTAGCGGCAGGTGCCGGAGCGACGGCGGGTGTGACTTATCTGCTGGGCGGGTCGCTGGGACATATTGCCGGAGCGATAAAGAATCTGATAAGCGATTTGGCGGGTGTGATCTGTGATGGGGCGAAGTCCGGATGTGCGTTAAAGCTTTCGACAGCGGCTGGTACGGCGGTGCAGTCTGCGCTGTTGAGTCTGCATGGCATAAATGTAAAGGAAAGCGACGGAATAATTGACCTGAGCCCGGAGAAAACAATTGATAATATGGGTGAGCTTAGTAATGAGGGCATGATCGAGACTGATAGGACTATCCTGAAGATAATGATGGATAAAGCCTTGTGCGAGAATTGAGCCTGGTCTGAAATAGAACTCATTATGCTTGTTGAGTGGTTTATTTCTGGTTGTGTATAAATTTTGTGGTAATTATAATTATGGTCTATTTGTGTCCCTGAAACCTTTCGATTGTGCAATATAATTGGTACGCTTTATGCGGCGTATTTTATTCAAGGCGTACTATTGACTGTTCAATGTAATCTGTGCAGGTCGATACAAGGCCTAATTTAAGTTACTCAAACTGACCGATGGCCAGTTTGAGAGGTATTAGTATCTTACCAATAAAATTTTGCGCAAAATGGCAAAGAAATTATTACAATTAGTTCAAATTACCTCTGAGCAAAGGGATAAGGAGCATTTCCTTTGCTTTCAAAGCAGCGGTAATAACTCTTCTTCCCATTTTGGTCAGATAGTATTTGTACGTTTTTCCGATTTTCTTAATCAGGCCATGTATTCGGAGTCTTTTGAGCATCCTGGAGACCTGATTAGGGGTTTTATTACCCATGTGTTTTCTCAAAAGTTTGCTGGTAAAGCCATTGATATTAAATTCTCCTCTCAACACAGTTTGCATCAGTTTAAGGTCATCTTTGTTGAACAGATTAAACCCTTTGAAACTGCGACCGTTTTTCTTTTTAGCTCTGGAGATTTTATCAATATCCTTATTAGCAGAGGTAGGGTCATCAATAGCCGAGATAAAGTCAATATATCTTCTATTAGAAGCGGCAAGCAGGTCGGTGAGAACCGGAAAGGAATAAATACTTTTACGCAACGGAGCCTGCTTCATGCTCGTTGTGCCGTCGCGATGTTCCACCTTGCGGTAGTGTTTGAAAAAGCTGACATCATTAACTGTTGTCTCAATTCGCAGAACAAGCTTATGCTTATCGTACATTTTGACAGAAGCCGGCCCCATGTGATGTTTTATCCGTGTGCCTTCAATTCTGGTGCTAAAGTCATTGCCCATTTCACCTTCATAGCTGGTATACAACTTTCTTCCCAGGAAGGTGGCGATATTATCAGCCTTAACCGAATGAATAGCTGTTCTGGTCAATTCCTCATATATACAGGTCAGGTCAGATTGTTTTTTGAAAACAATGTCTGTAGCATATTCCGCCTGCATTATACTCCAGTGGAAATTTTCCTTAAGCTCTGTAATTACAGGACAATAAGTAGTAGCATATTTTTCAATAATGCGATGAAGCTGGTTGACGCTAAGGCTGTCACTGAGCTTTTGGGCCTTGTCGAAATCTTCGATATCAATAAAAACATTGTCAAGCATGGTGTAATCGATATTTTTACTTTTCAATTTAGCAGCCAGTTGATTATGACCGTTAAAGTACAATTGCAATCGGAACGGAGCCCAGGTTGGTACTCTCAAATAGCAGAGCCCCAATGCTTTATCAATAAAATAGAAATAATAATGCAAACACCTTCCCTGAGAACCTCTAATATAAGTTTTTCCGGTTTGTTTGTTATGCCATGGTTCATAGCTGCTGCAGGTTTCCATAGCCGAGAAAATATGTACCAGCCCAGGGTGATTACCTCTTTGGTCAATTATCTGTTTAATAACTTTCTCTTTGCGGAAATTCTTTTTACGAATAAATTCTATCTCAAGACCATTGTCAGATGCAACAACTTTGGCGTTTTCATTAATGAGGTCACGCAAAGGTTCAGCCCATTTAGTGAAATCAAATATTCGAATGTTGTGTTTACGCAAATGCACAGTCATTCCATCGGCAAAACATATTCCCGGTATTGTACCAGTAAATATGACACGGTCAAAACAGGAGGTAACTCCCTTAATTTTGTTAAAATGTCGTTCAATAAAGTTCTGCATAATAATTCTGATACATTATCGTGGAATTCTTATGCAGCGTAAATATAATTATAAAAACCTGTTTGGTTCCGGCTTGTCCGGGTTAGGTATTAGGTATTTGGTATTAGGGAAGGTTTGCCGCAAAGCGGCAAGCTAATTAAATCATTAATGTAACAATTTGCATTAAATTGTGTTATAGCAATAAAAAGTGTAAAATCGGTCACTTTGAGTAAGTTAAATTGCAAAAAGGAACGTAAATGAAGAAAAAGTATTGTTTACCAGTTGTTGTTTTATTTCTGTTATGTAGTTTTTCGCTGGCGGCGGATAAGCCGAATTTCTTATTCATTATAGCTGACGATTGCACTTTTCGTGATATCGGATGTTACGGCGGCCAGGCTCATACGCCTAATGTCGATAAACTGGCGACCGAAGGTATCCGGATGAAGAGATGCTTCCAGGCTGCGCCGATGTGTTCGCCGACCAGGCATTGTATATATACCGGTTTATACCCGGTAAAAAGCGGAGCGTATCCTAACCATACCTTTGCCAAGGAAGGAACAAAGAGTATAGTACAATATCTCAAGCCGCTGGGTTACCGGGTGGCATTGTCAGGTAAGAGGCATATTGGCCCGATAGAAGTATTTCCATTTGAATACAGCAATGCAAAAGGAGACGGTGCTAATCCGTCAATGGAAGAAATTGATAAGCTTTTTGGCGAATGTGCCGGCAGTGATACCCCGTTTTGCCTGATGGCGTGTTCGAATGAGCCGCATACTCCATGGAATAAAGGTAAGGAGTATCGCAAGCTATATAAATCGGAGGAATTGAAGCTTCGCCCGTATATGGTAGATACGCCAAAGACACGGGAAAGATATATTAATTACCTGGCAGAGATAACATACTTTGATAACCAGGTTGGCGAGATACTGGCGATGCTGGATAAACATAAACTGGCAGATAATACGCTGGTGATGGTGGTGTCGGAGCAGGGCAACTCGTTTCCATTTGCCAAGTGGTCGTGTTATGATTCCGGGCTGCAGTCGATTATGGTTGTGCGCTGGCCGGGTAAGGCGGCCAAGGGTGCGGAATCTGACGCTATGGTAGAGTATGTTGATATAGTACCAACTTTTGTCGAAGCTGCGGGCGGGACGCCAGCTGATATACTGGATGGCAGGAGTATGCTGGATGTATTTGCCGGCAAGACAGACAAGCATAAAGAATATGTTTTTGGATTGCAGACTACTCGCGGGATATATAACGGGCCGCGTGATTACCCGATACGTTCGGTTAGGTCAGATGAGTATAAGCTGATATGGAATATCGACCCGGAAGCAAAATTCCGGAATACTGCTGTGAATACAGACTGGTTTAAGAGCTGGGAGAGGAAAGCGGATAAAGGTGACGTACATGCCAAGGCTATGTTAGAGCGTTTTTTTACCAGGCCAGAGTTTGAGCTTTATGATGTTGTGAATGATCCCTATAATATGACTAATTTAGCCGGTCAGGTAAAATATTCAGAGGTTCAGGCCAAGTTGAAGAGGCAGCTGGATAAATGGATGGCATCGCAGGGTGATAGCGGTATGGGAACAGAGATGGCGGCTTTTGAGCATATGCTGAGTGGTAATGATGAGTTCAGGGAGTGGAAACAAGCTCAAAATGAATAACTTAATTTTGAGAAGTATGAGGTCTGAAGGATGAAAAATAATTAGGCATTATATAGACAGGAAAGGTGTTATGATGATCAAGAAAAAGTTAATGTTGATAATGGCAATAATGATATCGCTAGATGGAATGGTAAGTTCACTAGCTACTGCGGGAGCGGAAGAAGTTTTGAAGAAGTACCCGGTGGTCGAAGGTCGCTGGTCGGGTGGCTTCATCAGAAGTGCTCGTAATATATGAATATTACTGTGTTTTCTTCTTTGTCAGCCTCGTCCTCACAGAGGCATAAATCGGAACAGAAAATATTAAAGTGCTCTAGAACGGAATAGGAAAGAAAGAAGCGTTTTAATGATAGTCGTTCGGAACAATAAAAAAGCACAGGTCAGTGACTTGTGCTTTTTGTGTAGTGTAGGGAATTTCTATTATATATCCTGCGGTGAGGCGGTTATCTTAATGCAGGACACGCCAGGCCGGTCCAAGCATTTTCCAGTTTTTACCATCATGATAAAACAAGTGGTATGCCATGCCAAGTGTTTCGCCAGGTTTAACCAGTTTGACCTCGTAAAAAGTTACATTCGGTTGTAGAACTGTTTTGGCCAGGTTGACCGCGCCACCAGGGAATTTACTGCCCCTGCCAATTTCGCCGGCAATTTCCTCGGTGGTTGCCGGGAAAACAAGAATTTCGGTATTCTCGGGATCAGCTCTAAATAATCCAGCGAGTTTCTGGTCGGGTTCGTTACAAAACTTACTGTGCATTTCTTTGACATTTTTGATGGCTTCTGGGTCTTTGACGACTTTACGAAGGCTTGTTTCATCCGGGAACAAAGACTTTGTTATTACCAGTGCAGTTTCAGTATCATCAGACCAAATAGCTTCCTGCAGTTCAGTGAATAATAATTTTAATCCGTTTTTATCGGCAGGTACAATGTTCAATGAGCAATCATTTTCACCCGTAGATTTTTCATTTACGGTATTGTTTTTGGTTGAACTATTATCTTTGCAACCAGGTAAGAATAGTAATGAAAATATTCCAATTAAACTTAAAGAAACAATAGTGCGGAATGCAGAAATGTTTTTTGGATGATTAATGTTAGTTGCTGCTGTATTCATGATATTTTCCTTTTCCTGATTATCAAATTGTTATTGTCAGCAAAACTTTGATGAGCATCTAGGACATCTTTGTGATATTTTTCCAACCGACATAAATTATGATTGCCGGTACCAGAATTGTCATTAGACTCCATCCGCCAGTTGCAAAAGCAAGTACCTGGTTAATTACAAAAAGCCCTGTATATACGTAAACAGACCATTTTTTCATCTTCCACATGCCGAAAAAGCATGCTGCACCGATAGCGGAAGAAATCAGCAGGTGCGAAATTAAAAGCGGATTGACCTGATTTGAAATTGCTGAGAATAATATTGCCATTACTCCGAATAAACCCAATATGCCTATAGTGCAGACTGCTGTTATGGATTTAGGACGATTTGTGTTAATTGCTGCTGTAGTCATGGTATTTTCCTTTTCTTGTTTTTTAGTTCTTGTTTTTGTTAAAATTCAATATTTTTCCGGGAAAAATGCTTATTACTGTACTATATAAGCATCTAAATTTGCTATCTTGCGCAAATGTTTTGAAAAAATATAAAAAACAAAATAATACGGGTAATTGTTTTTTGGGGAAGGAACAATGCAGCAGAGTGGAAAGTGTAGAAAATAGATGTTACTTAGCAGTTAGCAGGGAAGGTGTCGCTCAGGTTAGACTGTTGAAACGGTCGCCTGAGGCGGATTTTCGACTTTACCGAAAGTTTTACTCGCGGCTTGATAATCGCTGAGGTTGGCAGTGGGAAATGGCATAAATAAAAAAAGGGCACAAAGGATATAGTCCAGAGTGCCCTTGAATATTGTAGTTTGTATTTTACATATCTTTGAATATTTTCAGGATGTGTTTTTCAAAGATATTTTCGGTAACGCCTTTGGCGATGACGGTTTCGTATCGTTTGAGGGCGAAGATGAATTTATCGCCCATTTCCGCAGCGACCTTGTATCCGACATGGATAAGCTGTCTGACGTTGAGGTCGTATAGCGGGTTTTCCGGATCGTGTCGAAGTTTAGCGGCGAAAGTCTGTTCGTCCCATTCGTTGACTTCCTTGACAGATGGCAGTTTGTCCTTGTCGATATCGATAACGGTAGCATACGGTCCGCAGAGTTCGTCAAATCTTGCGAGAGCATCGGTGTATACCTGCTTGGCGATTTCGAGTCCTTCACCGCCAGCGAGTGCGAGTCCGGCAACTTCTTCGAGCCAGGTTGTGCCAGCGGTTTTGACATGGATTCCGGCGTTGAATTTCTTGAGAGTCTTGTTGATAGGAGCGTATATACTGAATTTATCGCTGCCGGAGTGGACGCTGAGTTTGAGAGTTTCAGGCAGACAGAAAGTTTTAACGGCGAAGTCGATAACGGCTACATCCTGCTCGAATTCTTTGGCGAAAGTATCGATATCACCGACATAGTTAACACCTTTATTGAAACGTCCGGTGAACTTTGGGGCGATGGTCTGGGCCGGTATCTGCTCGTCTGAGATAGCGGCCAGAATAAAGAGCATTTCCTTTGGCGTTTGCGGCAGGTCGGTTTCGTCCATGGAGACTTCGGTAATGAAATTTCCTTCGCCTTTGTTTTCGGCGATATAACGGTAAATTTTACCGGCTTCCTGGACAGCGAGCAGCGTTTTTTCAGCGATAGCTTTGATATCCTCTTTTGTAACTTCGATAGGTTCTTCTATGCCGGGGATATCTAGAGAGCCGGTCAGCTGAGAATGCTTTTCGACGAAAGCCGCGATGTCTTCATCACTTGCTTTCTGGCCGATATAGTCTGCAACATCAAGCGTGAAAAAGTCGCAGCTTTCCAGGAACAGGTCGACATTTGACAGGTTAATATGGTCGGCATCACAGTAGAAAGGCTTTTCCCAGCCCAGATCAGCAACAGCTTCGTTAGCTTCAGCGCGTACACTTTGAGGTTTGGTACCAATAGTTTTGTGTTCGCGGAAAGACTTGTTCCATACCGGAACAATGTTTATGCCAAGTTCAGCTGCGTTGATCATGGCCTGGAGCTGAGCTTTGCCCTGATGGGCAAAACGGTCTCCTATTCCAAATGAGTATTTCTCGATTTTCATTTGATTTCCTCTTCTTTATTCATTAACAAATCAAAGTTCTTACTAAAAAAATATAAAAGTCCATATAACCAGATAAGGGGTTCTATTCTGAACTTAATAATCCATGTACGGATTATTATACCACAAAAACCGCCCTATTATAGAGCATTTCGCGCAGGATATTAGTCAGTTTTGGGCATTTTTTGGTGATAAGGGTAAAAATAACGCGTATTTTAGGGATATTTTGGAATTAAGGTTTCATATGTGGGCTATGTGGTCGGGGTAATTCTTTTTATCTGGAATTTAGTAATATATTGTGATAACTTACTCAAACTGGCCGATGGTCAGTTTGAGAAGAGTTAAGGAAGAAGGGGAATGTTTTACAATACGTAGTATACAAATAGTGTATGATTTTGTCTGATCGCTCGGAAGGTAAGTAATGATAATGTAATTATTTGTATCAAGCTCGAACGGGCAATATATGCTTCGCATCACATCGTGCAACGGCTATGGGTATATGTAATAATTATGTTAGACCGGTTGCTTATAGTAATTAAGGGTTTTGATTCTGTGAATATTGATAAGTACAAATTGAAAAACGCAAATACAGTGGTTGATAATATTGTATTTGTTGTGTTTACAGCAGTATTAGTATGCCGGTTGTTTGTTAATGAAGTATTTCCATCGTCAGAGCCGCTTGTAGGTGAAAATGCAGGCGGCGGGATAGTCGGCTTTGGCGGTTTGAGTTTTATGCTGAGTTTTGATATTGTGCTTCTTCTGGGCTGTGGTATCTGGCTGATATTAAAGCTTAAGTTTGGTGATTTGTTGTGGCGAAAGACTGGTATGGCATGTCCTTTTGTTTTGCTGGTTATAGCTACGGTGCTGTCTTATATTTCGGCATCAGATAAAAGTGTGGGGCTGGTTTCAGGGCTTAATCTATTATCGATGATGGCCGCGGGTCTGGTAATGGTGCAGCTGCTGGGTTCTGATACAAAGCGTAAAATACTATTAGCGGTAGTATTGGCAATGGGAGTGTGTGAGGTATTGCGATGTTATGAACAGCAGGGCGAACATGAGGACACCGTTAGTCAGATGGAGTCAGATTATAACGGTTTTATGCACAAGCAGGGGCTGGAGCCAAGTTCCTGGCAGGCTCGTCAGATGGAAGAGCGTGTAAGGAGCCGTGATACAGGCGGATATTTTGCGATAAGTAATACGGCCGCCTCTTTTTTATTGCTGACGGTTGCCGGAGCGATTGCGGTGCTCGGAGCCGGGGGGTGGAAGAAGGGGCAGGTGCCGATATCGCTAATAATATGTGCGGTATTGATGCTGATTTTGATGCTGGGCATTAATTTAACAGATAGTACGGGAGGAAAATTATCCCTGGCTGCTATGTTTGCCGCTATTGCCGGTATGGCGATTTTGAGAAAAAACAGATATCGCAGGGTAATGTTTGGTTTATTTATACTGATAATTGCCGGTGGAACCGCAGCAGTTGCAGTTTATGGTAATCTTTATGACAGGCTGCCGACCTCAAATTTGTGGATTCGCTGGCAATACTGGCAGGCGACCGCGGGAATGATTACCGACCATTGGCTGACAGGAGTCGGGCCGTTCAATTTCGATCATTATTACAGTCTGTATATGAATTCATCAAGTCCAGAGGTAGTGAAAGATCCGCATTGTGTACCGCTGGCAATCTTCAGCCAGTGGGGTTTATTGGGAATAGCGGCAATGGTATGGGCGACCTTGGCAGTTTTGTGGAAGCTGGTAATGCCTGGCAGGCAATCGCAGTTAGATGATTTGGAGTTAGAAGAGTCGGCTGACAATAAATATCCGATATTTGAAGTTTGTTTAACTGCAGTGATTATGTCGATATCAATATTTGTAATACGTATGCTATCGGTTGAAGATAGTTTAGGTGAGATGCCGACAGTAGCGAAAATGTACCTGACGCTGGGGCCGGCGATAACGTTTGGATTGATATTTTTATTATTTGGATACCTGTTTTTATGCCGGGAAGAAATCAGTTTGGAAGTAAGCGGTCGTCGTGTTTTGATACCGCTGCTGGCAGGTTTGGCGGCATTTGCGTTGCATAATACGATAGATTTTGCATTTTTTCAGCCGGTAGTGGGCATGTTGTTTTTTATGCTGGCGGCTTTGGCAGTTTCGTCAAAGGAAGGTGAAATAGTAATTATCAGGCGTAAGCCGATATACCTGTATGCGTGTGCAGCCGGTGTGGTTGTGATTTTGTTGACGGCAGTGCTGCCGGGTCTGGGTGGTGGAGTTTATCGAACAGATAAGGCGATGAGCCAGGCGGAAAAATATGTAATTATGGCCGGTCGAACGCGTCAATTGAGCTATGCGGAAATGGCTGTTGATATTTGCCTGGAGAATGCAGATTCCTGTCAGAATGATTCGCGATCTTTGCTCTATGCCGGCAGGTTATGTAACCAGTTGTGGTATAATAGTGAATTAAAAAAGAATAAATATTTTGATACAGCGGTTGATTCTCTGCTAAAAGCTATCGAGCGAGATCCGGCACATTTTAAGTATGACAAATTGCTGGGCGAGCTATATATGAAAAGAGGTGGTCAATATAAAGTTGGCAGTGAAGAGCGGAAGAAGAATTATGATAAGGCGGCCGGTTATTTTTCAGATTACCTGGAGAAATACCCGGGGAATTCGGATGTTCTTACGATGCTGGCGGATATTAAGTTTGAGTTTGGCGATATAGGTCAGGCCCGAAACCTGGCGGAGAACGCGCTGGAAATAGAACGCGGCTGTATGGAGCTTCAGCCGAAGCTGTTTCCACATCGTGAGGTATACTATCCTAGAATGGACCAGGAATTGCAGAAGCGAGCGGAAGAGATTGCATCAACAGATAATAGAGAGTAAAATATCACCAAAGATTAACAAATAATATGCAGAATTACGATATAAGTAATTACAGGGCTTGTATTTTGGTGTAAATATAGGGGATGGCTGTAGTTACGGCATTCTCGTTTTCGACAGGCGGTATTATGAAATATTCTGGTGACATGAGTTTGTTTTTGCCGGGATATGATTATATCAATCAGTATACGAAGCGGCTGGAAAAAAAGCTGGTAAGTGTATGTGATTCTGATGATATAGAAGATGTGCATCAGAGTCGGACATCATGTCGGCGGTTATTGGCCGGGTTGGAATTTTTCCGGGATTTTTTTGACAGAAAGCATTATAAACAGTGGCATAAGAAAGTCGCTAATCTTCTGAGGGCGATGGGTGATGTACGTGATCTGGATGTGCAGATATTATACCTTGAAAATATCTTGTCTCAGCTGGGCGATAATGAAAGCAGATATCGACCGGGTTTGAAAGATATTTTGATAAAGCGTCAGGAGAGACGGCAGGAATGTCAGCCGGGATTGATTGAAACGATAGAATCGGTGAGGAAAGAAGGATTATTAAAAGATATTCGCAAGGAGCTGAAAAAAACTCTTAAAGATAATGAATCAAGTTTTCCTGGCGGGGTCACAGAGTCAGGTATCGAGCTGCTTCATATGAGAATTGGTGAGAAGGTAAAAAAGCTAAGAGAGTGTGAATATTGCCTGGCGAGCCCGGAAGAAAAGAAGGCACATCATAATATGCGTATTAAGTCCAAGCAGCTGCGATATACGCTTGAGCTGTCTGATGTGGTAATGGGCGGCATATTGGATTGTTTTGTTCAGAAGGTGAAAGCGATACAGGCTATGCTGGGCGAGATTCATGACTATGATGTTTGGGAAGTGATATTGAGCGATAGCCTGCTGCAGAGCGATGTAAGAGTAGGCGTGGATCATCGGTATGCATTTCTGGTTGCTAAGCTTATGCCGGGTCAGGAATTTTTGCTGGAAGAAGTTAAGCATAACAGGGAGATCAAGTTTATCCGGTTTAAGGAGTTCTGGTCAGAGCTTGAGGTGGAAAGATTCTGGCAGAGCCTGGAAGATGTTTTTGGGATGTTGCGAGCTGGAGATATTGAATTGCATTATATTTGATTGCCTTTCCAGTAATCAAATAAGTCAGAACTCAAACTGACTGATGGTCAGCTTGAGAGGTATTAGTTGTCAGGTATTTGGTATTAGGCAAGGAATGCCGCAAAGCGGCAAACTATTTTAATTTTCAATATCAAATTGTAAAAAGATATCTTTTGGTTTAGAAGATGGAAGCGAGGAGTAGGAAGTTTTGAAGTGTTGGCGGTAAATACTGAAGAGCAGGAAAAGCAGGTATGATCGAGGAAACGCGGATAAGATATTTGAATAATGCAGATGTGCTGCAGGGCAGGTATGTTTTGTACTGGATGCAGGCGGCCCAGAGGTCGGAGTATAATCATGCGCTGGAGTATGCGATAACGGCTGCTAATAAGCTGAAGCTGCCGGTAGCGGCGATGTTTGGGGTTACAGATGGTTATCCTGAGGCGAATCTGCGGCATTATACCTTTATGTTTGAGGGGCTGGCAGATGTCCGGCAGGCTTTGGCCAAGCGCGGGATTCAGCTGGTGGTTTTGCATAAGTCGCCGGAGAAGGCGGTAGTGGAGATGGCGAAGGATGCCGCTATGGTGGTGGTTGATGCCGGTCATACCAGGATTCAGCGGCAGTGGCGAAGGGACGCGGCGAAAGAGGCGGGTTGCGGAATGGTAGAGGTTGAGACAAACCTGATAGTGCCGATACGGGAGGTTTCTGATAAGGAGAATTATTCGGCGGGCACATTGCGGCCGAGGATTAATAAGCAGCTGACAGAGTATATGGTGCCGGTTAAGCATGGCAAGGTTAAATATGATAGTCTGGGGATGAAGTTTAAGGGTATCAAGTGTTTTGATATTTCAGATATTGATAAGGCGCTGGCGAAGCTGGATATTGACAGGAGTGTGGGGGCGGTTGAACAGTATAAAGGCGGGACGATTGAGGCGAAAAAGCGGCTGGCGGATTTTCTAAAGAATAAGATTGATAATTTTGCTGATAAGAGAAATGACCCGAGCCTGGATTATTGTTCGGGGCTTAGCCCGTACCTGCATTTTGGCCAGATATCACCGCTGTATGTTGCTCTGAAGGCCGCGGAGACTGACAGTGTGGGGAAGGATTCGTTTCTGGAAGAGCTGATAGTGAGGCGGGAGCTGAGTTTTAACTTTGTCTATTATAACAGGGATTATGATAAGTATGAGTGTCTGCCGCCGTGGGCGAGGAATACGCTGCGGTTTCATGGTAGTGATAAGCGTGAGTATGTTTATTCGCTGGAGCAGCTGGAGAAAGGGTTGACGCATGATGTGTATTGGAATGCGGCGCAGATGGAGATGGTGCTGACCGGTAAGATGCACGGCTATATGCGGATGTATTGGGGTAAGAAGATATTGGAATGGAGCAAGAGCCCCAGGCAGGCATATGAGGCGGCATTGTACCTGAATAATAAATATGAGCTGGATGGTCGTGATCCGAACGGCTATGCGGGGGTGGCGTGGTGCTTTGGCAAGCATGATCGGGCGTGGTCTGAGCGGGAGATATTCGGCAAGGTGCGCTATATGAATGCGGCGGGGCTGAAAAGAAAGTTTGATGTGGAAGCTTATGTTAGTAAAGTGGAAAAGCTTTGTTGATATTTTTGATTAATGGATGCCCGGGTTGGGGAAGTTAGCTTGTGAAAGGTATTAGGTATTAGGTACCAGGTATTAGGGAAGGTTTTGCTTCGCAATTCTAGTTTAAATGTGCCAAGCTGTGGCTCGTCGTTTCCAGCAGGAAGATCTATTTTCCTATAATAACAATAATTGCAGCAATGATAATTTCTACTATTGCAAACAAACGAAGTACTCTCTTGAAATCGGTTTCATTTGGCAAGTTTTTATTATAATGAGCAAGTTCAGATTTGTCCCTTACAAAAATCCTTATAAATAAATCACGTCGAGAAGAAAAAAAATATGACAAACATGCTATTATGAGGAAACTAATTCCACCGCAAAGGCTATTGGATGTTACAGAAATAATTGCATATTTCATCATTATGCTCTCAAAAAAAATAGAGATCAATAGTTTTCATAAACATATTTCTCGTTAAGGAATAAAATTCTGTATTCTTAACTGGCAGGCTTGTGTTCAACGTATTACAAAGCCTGAAGTTTGGCGTATTCTAGCACAAGAGTTTTTCTTCCGACGCGTTGGAAGTTGACAACGACCTTGGGGCTGCCGCCTGGTATGAGTTTTTCGATCTTGCCGATGCCGAACGAGCCGTGTCGAACGTTTTGACCTTCGCGGAGGTAGCTTTCCTCATATTCGTAAGTTATGCCGTCGCTGTCAGCGTAGCTTGGGGTTGGCTCAGGTTTTGCGGCCGGTCTGGAATAGCCGGACTGGGCAGGAGCAGCTTTTTTCCAGCCGCCGCCCGAGCCGGCGGATTTACCGGTTGATCTGGAGCCAAAGGACTGTTTGCTGTAGCCTACTTGCTGCTGCCACATGTTTTTGGTTTCGTCGCTCATGGACGAGCTTCGTTCGATGTTTTCTAGGTCTCGCAGGAACCGGGACTGGATAGTAGCATTAGACATGCCGTTCTGGGTGCGGTTATGAGCCATACTGAGAGTTAGCATTTGTTCGGCGCGAGTTATGCCGACAAAAAGCAGTCTTCGTTCCTCTTCCATGCCGTCGGGATCGTCGATGCAGCGGCTGTGAGGCAGAATGTTTTCCTCGATACCGACAATACGAACGGCGGGGAACTCCAGTCCTTTGGCGGCATGCAGGCTCATAAGCGAGACGACGCCGGCCTCTTCATCGTAGGCGTCGGCATCGCCGACCAGTGATATCTGCTGGAGGAAGTCGTTCAGTCCGTAATTTTCATCTTCAGCTTCAGAGGTGAACTGGGTCGCTGAGTTTACCAGTTCGGTAACGTTCTCGATAGCATTTTCATCTTCATCAGTTTCGTGCTGAGCTTCCAGTCCGGTAGCCTTGTATGTGGTGCGGATGATATCTTCGATATTCATCGTTTCGAGTTCTTTTTGCAGGTTGATAATCAGGTCGGCAAAACGCTTGACCTTGGCCTTGGCACCGGCGTTGATGGTTTCGACCTGTTCGACGTTCTGTATGACGCTCCATAGGTCCATGCCTTGTTCGATTGAGTGCTGGATGAGCCTGTCAACCGAGGTATTGCCAATGCCGCGGGTGGGGCGGTTGATAATGCGCTGGAGAGCGACCTGGTCGGCGGGGTTGACCAGTAATTGGAGGTATGAGAGTATGTCTTTGATCTCTTTGCGTTTGAAGAACTCTACTCCGCGGACGATCTGGTATGGTATTTGGGCTTTGCGGAGCGATTGTTCGAGAACACGGCTCATAGAGTTTATCCGGTAGAAAACCGCGATATCTTTGTACTGTTTACCTTCTTCTACAACTTGCTTAATCCAGTCAGCGAGCCCGTCGGCTTCTTCGTACTCGTTATAGTAGTCGTACAGGGCCGGCATCGGTCCGGATGGGTTGGTAGTGAAGAGTTTTTTTGCTTTCCGCTTTTTGTTTTTGCTGATGACCTCATCTGCGAGAGTGAGTACCTCAGGTGCGGAGCGGAAGTTTTCCTCCAGTCGAATAACAGTTGCCTCGGGGTAATCCTGTTCGAAAGCAAGGATGTTCTGGATATCGGCACCGCGCCAGGCGTAGATAGACTGGTCCGGGTCGCCAGATACGAACAGGTTGCCATGATGGAGGCTGAGCCCGCGGGCAATCTGATACTGGCATGAGTTGGTGTCCTGATATTCATCGACGAGTATGTATTTATATCGTTCGTTTAACGTGAGCAGTGTTTCCGGGTTGTCGCGCAGCATGAAAGCGAGTTTAACGAGCAGGTCGTCAAAGTCGACGGCCCCGTTTTTTTGCAGGATCTCCTGGTAGAGGGCATATACTCGTTTGAATACCTTGGTACGCAGGTCGAAGTCGTTTGTGAGTGCGACATCGTCCGGCATTTTCAGATCGTTTTTGCAATTGCTGATACGCGCGAGTAATGACCTGGGCGGATATTGCTTGGGGTCGACCTCAAGCTGTTTCATGGCTTCCTTGACAGCTGCCTGCTGGTCGGAATCGTCGTAGATACTGAACTGCGGCGGCAGCTCTGCGAGCGAGCTGAACTCACGCAGCAGTCTGACGGCGAGCGAGTGGAACGTGCAAACGGTAGCGCCGCGGTTGATGCCCATCGCTTCGAGACGATGTTTCATTTCGTTGGCCGCTTTGTTGGTGAATGTGATAGCGAGGATATTCCAGGGTGCGATATTGCAGTGGCGGACCATATATGCGACGCGGTTGACAATAACGCGTGTTTTGCCGGAGCCGGGTCCGGCGAGAACCAGAACCGGTCCTTCTATATGTGTTACAGCTTGCCGTTGCGGTTCGGTAAGATTTTTGAGAATATCCTGCAAAGTTGTCGCTCCTCCATAAGCAATTTCTAAAAAATGTCGTTCTCGATTGAAAGTAAATTTTAGAGCTGTCTTAAGTCTTTTATTTTCAATGGTATCTGTCTTGTTTAAAGGGAATATGATAAGCGAATACGGCGTTTTGGGCAAGGGAAAATGGTATGCATTTAGTCATTCGTTAAATTCTCATGTAAAGTGATATAGAAATTACAGAAAGTTAATTTAGGTAAAATAAATCACTAAACTGAATTTGACATGTTTTTGTTATGATATATAAGTGAAAATTAGTATAATCCATATATCATCGGGATAATTACTTGATCCCTTTTATAGAGATTAACATATTTGTATATTATGTTTGAAAGGAATGGGAAATGAGAAAGCTATTGGTTTTGGTTTTAAGTGTTTGTGTGTTTTCCGGTATTGCATCAGCAGGCACAACGGTAAGTGTGCAGGGTATTGATTTTGATTTTGTAACTATAGGAAATGCTGGAAATGCTGCTAATGTAAATGGTTATGGTGCGGTTGGTTATGAGTATCAGATTGGCAAGTATGAGGTTACTAATGGTCAGTGGGATGCTTTTGTTTCAGCCGCAGGAGCACCAACTGGTAATCCGGGTGATGGTTATGATGAAGTTTTTTTGGGGGCTCGTCCAAATCATCATCCTGTCGGTTTTGTAAGCTGGTACGAGGCTGCTCAATTTTGTAATTATCTTACAAGTGGTGATAAGTATTCCGGTGCTTATAAATTTGATACAAGTGGTAATTTTACGGGTACTAATCGAGAATCAGCCATTTTAGCTTACGAAATCGCCTATGTACTTCCTACAGCTGATGAATGGTACAAAGCGGCATTTTATACTCCGGATGGCAACGGATACTCTTTATATGCCAATAGAACAAATACCGCACCAGTTCCTGGCGTAGATTCAAACTATGCGGGAAGTGTGGGCCGGCCTTGGATAGTTGGTTCTGGTGTTGAAGAGCAGAATGGAACATTTGATATTATGGGTAATCTTTGGGAATGGAGCGAGACGGAAATGCTATCATGTCGCTTAATTTTTGGCGGGAGCTACTTAGGCGATGAAAATAGGATCAGATCATCGAATACTCATACAATCGGACTCCTGAATGATGAATCCAAATATATCGGTTTACGTGTCGTTGCTATCTCTACAGTTACAACAGTGCCTACTCCAGGAGCAGTTTTGTTGGCAGGTTTTGGTACTAGTATAGTGGGTATAATACGTAGAAGAATAAGGTAGTTGTATTGCTGTCTTGCGGTGTTGATTTGAAATTCTATACACACAGTGTATGATTTTGTCTGATCGCTCTCAAGGTAAGTGATGGTAATGTAGTCACTTATACCACGCTCGAACTGGCAATTTTAACTGTTCAACACTATACGCAAAGGTCGGAACAGGGCCAATTAAGTTAAAAATGAATAGTGAATAGTGAAAATTTAAGGTGTCCCGATGTACGTTGACATCAGGAATAATTCGCTATCGTCTCACATTTTGTTTAAATTCAAAATGTTGCAGGAATGGCCTTTTAGGCGATATGTGCTACTTCAAAACAACGAAAGTTAACTGATAGAAAGATAAAAAATATACTGTCATGCATGGAAACACGACAGTATATAAGTAATAAGAGGGATGATCTGGTTGTAATATAGATATCGGGGAAGGTTTGCTGCAGTGGGGCAAACTATTTTTCTACAACAACTCCTTTTTTGAGGATGATATTAGCGTATAACGCGGTTTCGCCGGTCATAATAACGGCATAGGCATTTTTAGCCCTTTCGTAGAATGCGAAACGTTCTACCATATCGAAACCGTTTTCAAATTTTTCGCCGCTTGCTTGTATGATTTTGTCGTATTGGTCCCAGATAGGTGTTTCAACCTTATCGCCGGGTACTACTTCCATAAGTGCGCATGGTTTGCCGACGTATATATCGAGCGGGTACAGTTTTAATACAGCTTCCAGTATTGCCGGTACGCCATGGCCGTCGGCACGTATGAGTCTTTGAGCGATCGAGGCGCCGGGGAAGTTGCCGTCTGCGATGACAATTTCATCGCCGTGGCCCATCTCCATTAGAATTTTTAACAGCTCCGGGCTGAGTATTGATGGTATATTTTTTAGCATATAAATTTTCCTTAGATATCTTCAGAACGCGGATGGTGGACAGCAAATGTTCTGAAACCGTAAATAGCGATGACAACAAAACAAATAAACGGCAGGATAAATGATATCCTTACACCTTCCAGGCTGCCAATATTTCCCATATCAATAATTCGTCCTTGCAGCGGCGGCATAAGGCATCCGCCAACAATAGCAAAGATTAGTCCTGCAGACGCAATTTTTGCTTCTTCGCCCATGCCGTCAAGAGCTATACCGTAAATGGTTGGGAACATAAGCGACATACAAGCCGAGATGCCCACCAGGCAATAGAGACCAGGCATACCCTGAAGAAAAATTGTGCCAAGGGTTAAAGTCATTGCTCCAATTGCCAAAGTCATGAGCAGGCGACCCGGGCTGATGTATTTAAGCATAAAGGTGCATATGAATCGGCTGGAGCAGAAAATGATCATGGCAATGACATTATATGCCTGTGCTTTTGCCAGGCTGAAACCCAGTAAGTCAGTTGCGTAATGAATAATGAAAGTCCAGCACATAATTTGAGCGCCAACATAAAAAGTTTGAGCAATAACACCTTCAAGATACCTTTTATTATGGAACAGGTATTTGAAAGTTTCCATAATGTGCAGATTTTTTTCATGATTACTTGTATCAGGCATTTTTGAAATAATAAATAGAAACAGGAATGCCAGTACGACAATACCAATGGCAACATACGGAGCTCGGACAATTTTCAAGTCTTCTGACTGGAGCTGCGAATGAGATAAGCCCCGGAAGCTTTCAATTTTTCCATCTTTATAGTCTGCCAATGCCTGGGTCAGTACGCTGTCGTAAGATAAATCAGCGAGAGAAGCAGTTTCCGGATCGATAGTCAGTTCTCCAGTTTTAACTTTTTCCAGTTTATCTTTGGTAAGCGGAGCATTTCTGCCTTCCTGCCAGGTGTTAAGGTAAGCGAGCAGGTTTTCGTCGACCGGCAAGTCGTCGTCCTGGTCCATATTAAGGAATTTCATAAGATTATCGACGGTACCGCCATTTTTCTGACTTTCATCAACTGTAACAGCATTGGTCTGTGCAGATAATTCTGACCTGTACTGTGCAACATCGTTACGAAAATCCTGAACGTTTAAGTTGCCAAGGATGGCAAAAATAGCAACAGTCATACCGGTAAGTGAGCCAATTGGATTGAAAGCCTGTGCCAGGTTGAGTCGCTGGGTAGCGGTTTTTTCATCACCCATAGAGAGGATATATGGATTTGCTGTTGTTTCCAGAAAAGCCAGTCCAAAGGTAAGGATATACAGAGCTACCAGGAACAGGTTAAAGCTTAGCATATATGCCGCCGGGATAGACATAAGGGCACCGATGGCATAGAGCGAAAGTCCTACCAGGATACCGGCTTTGTAACTATATTTCCTGATGAAAATAGCGGCCGGTAGAGCCATAGTGGCATAACCACCGTAAAAAGCCATCTGGACGAAGCTGCTTTGAGTATTACTGATGACAAAGACATCTTTAAATGCTTTTACTAGTGGGTTAGTAACATCGTTAGCAAACCCCCAAAGTGAGAAAAGTGCTGTTACGAGTATAAATGATAACAGCATTTTTCTCTGTATAACCGGTACAGAATCACTTTTGTTTTTCATTATCTGATCTCTAAGAAATTTAATTTTTGAAAGATAAAGCCTGAATTACAAACTTTTGTACATATTTTCGCCGCCGTTAAGGATGTGAATAAGCGGCTGAGGTCTGTCAGTACCTTCTACGAAGACAGGTCTGGCAGCCCAAGGAGCAGCGCTAATAACACCAGTCAGGTCCATCCAGTATTGAAGCCTTGAAACCGGCAGGTTCCAGGTCATATGGAAATGGTTAGCAGGAGCATACTGTTTGTACTCGGCCATGGTAGCATATTTAGGAACAACAAAAGTGTGCGGCCAGTTCCAGTTGGTCAGGTTGACCATTTTATTTTCCAGCTTAGCAGGAACAGAGACAGTTTTAGCTTCGTCCCAGAACAGACTGAATTTATTGTTAAGTGCGCTGTATGCCAGTCGTCCTGCGATCCCTTCGATACCGGCAGGTGTCATAAACGTAACGCTGTTGCCTCCGCCGGGGAAGTAGCCATCGTCAGCCAGCGGCATGGTAACTTTGCTCATTAACTGCTTGATGGTTGAGCCCGGTTTGCCGGCCCAATCGAAGGAAGCACTGCCTGAGTTGTCACCGTCGACCAGGCCTTTGACGATATAATCGGCTTTTGGATTGATTTTTATGCCGTTTTTCTTTGCCAGCTCCTTGACCTCCCATCCTTCCCATACTTTTCGGAAGTCCATAAATAGCGGAGGGTTACCGCCTGAAAGATAAGTCATAAACAGCATTGTCAGTAAACCTTGTACATCAGCTTCGGTAGCGAACGGTAGGGGTGCTTTTGGCCCGTTGTGATCGAAAGAGCTATTAAATAGTGACTCCATGGCATCGGCAACCGGCAGCGGCAGGCCCCGGCTATCGCTGCCCCATTCGAGCTGGCTCATAAATCCGCCGCCGACTGCATTAAGGTTTTCGATAAGATCCCGGTTGATAAGGTACATAGCGAGTGACATATCGAAACGATTGCTGTCAGCTTCAGTTTTGATTTCGAGCCGTTTACCGATATTGCTGTCGATCCAGCTGCGCAGCTCTTTTAATTCTTTTTTGTTGTATGCCCCTTTTTTGAGCATATCGGCGAGCAGTTTCATGTCGAGCCTGGTGATTTCGATCCCGAAAGTATTACGGGTCGGGATAATATGTGCGAGTGCAGTTTCCATGCCCATTGAGTCGTGTCCGAATACCATAGCACGGCGGCCTTTTAATGCTTTGGCGGTAACGGCGGCATAGCACCAGTCGATAAGAGCTGTTGCAGTAGCATCGCTCATTTTCGGTTTTAAGCCGGTGTCGGGCCAGTTGCCTACATTGAGGTGAACCATTTTGCCATACTGGCTGATAGCACCGGAGAGAGCGTGTGCGTAAACAACGCCTGGTTTTGGCCCGCTGTTACCGCAGGTAATGTTTAACGGAGTATCGTCAGGAAACTGCTGAAGCAGCGAGATAGTAGTCAATTGAGGGAAAGCCCAGGTGTCCGGGGCACAGACAAGTATATCGACACCGGCCTGACGGAATTGCTGAGCAACGACATCAGCCTGAGCTTCGCTGTCAATCAGGGTTGATGAATAGACAACAGGAATAGGAGTTTTGTCCGGCAGTAAAACCTGTCCGCTGATAGTATCAGCAACCAGTCCGATAATATTTAGTGCCCGCTGGCGACTGGCCTGATCTATACGAGGGTCGCATGGTGCAAATACGCCAATAACAGGGATTTTAGGGGTAGCCTTTTTAATTTCGGGTAAAACAGTTGCTTTAATTTGTTTTGTCATAATGAATTTCCTTAAATACTTATCTACGATGTCAATCACTTTCCTCAAAAAAACAACGGCCATTTTGAGTTATATATTTCATATTTTTAAGATTTTGAATTATTTTTGTTTTGCATAATGCTGTATCAGCCAATTAATATCCTCGTTGATCGGATTAAATGGCCCGGCAGCAAAACTACCAGTACCGTCAGTGATAGCCTGTGAATGCTCTTCAGTTCTTTTATCTTTCCATCCAATGGACTCTATATGCCCATCGGCAAAACCCAGATCACTTCGCATATTATGAAAAACGGCAAAGGGATCAACTAAAGTCCCTTGAGCAAGTCCCATTACCCAAGATCCCTGGTTCATACAGCGATTGTCATTTTCTTCTACCATTACGAACTTTTCACTTGGATGTCTGATCTGAGCGTGTTTTTTGTATAAACCTTCATGTGTCAGCCAGTTAGAATTATTATACACAGCTCCGCCAACATGGTGAATAAAAGAATAGGTCCGATATCCCCCGACACCGCTGTTTACATTAGAGCTGGTTGGAGCCTTCATAGACCTTCTGTCTGCCGGACAATGAAGCAACTCAGGATTTTTGTAATATTTGTAGAGGTAAACTTTCGCACTTTTTGAGGGTTAAAATTTGAAAATATAAACAAAAAAATATCGGCGATCCGATGTCTTTAATGATTGATAACAATAGGACACGGAGGCCGATATGTACTATCAATATTATTCGACATGGACGCAATTTATTCAACAATTTTTTCCAATTTTTACAGAGCCGGGGGCACAAATCTTCTGCCGGGTGGTAATTGGTTGGATATTGTGCACTACTCGCCGCACGATAACAGGCATAATACCCTACGCAGACCCGCTGGGCGAACGAGCTCACGATGCATATCATCGTTTCTTTCCAGATTGCCGCTGGTCTCTGAGCCGGATGTGGAAGATGCTCACCCTGATTATGGTTCAAAGATTCTGTCCCAAAGGAACAATCACTCTGTCCATGGACGACACCCTGTTTCATCGAAGCGGTCCAAAAGTCCATGGAGCCGGATTCTGGAGAGATGCCGTTCGTTCTACCAAGAAAAGAATAGTATATGCCTGGGGTTTGAATTTGGTAGTAACGTGTCTGCAAATTCAACCATCTTGGGGTGGCGAACCTCTGGCACTGCCGGTCAATATGCGGTTGCATCGCAAAGGAGAAGAATCCTTGATTGAACTGGCGGTACAAATCATTAATGAAATATGCCAATGGCTTCCAAACAGGCGTATAAGGCTTGTAGCAGACGGGTTTTATGCTACTCTGGCTGGAAAGAATCTTGAGAATGTTACCATTATCTCTCGAATCAGGCGTAATGCCGATCTGTTTGAGCTGCCGCCTAAAGTTAAAGAGAAAACCCGTGGCAGACCTCGCTGTAGAGGGCAAAAACTGGCTAAGTTGGAAAAAATGGCTGCCCATATCAGAAATTGGAGAACAGTTGAGTTTAGTCAGAGAGGTACGATTATTGAAAGGCTGGTTTATACTCGTATTGCTCTCTGGTATAAGGTAACTCGCAAACCAATCCTTGTTGTTATATGTAGAGACCCTGAAGGTAAGGAAAAAGATGACTTTTTCTTTACGACAGATATTACTATGGCGCCTGAGGAAGTTTTGACCTGTTATGCCGATCGCTGGGCTATTGAAGATACGTTCAAGAACACTAAACAGCTGCTCGGTGTTCAACAGCTGCAGACATATAAGGGCAAAGGACCAGAAAGAGCCGCTGGTCTTGGACTCTGGCTGTACTCGATGGTCTGGTTGAGGTATCTGACCAAGAAACCCAATGAACAATACTTCTTTGTTCAGCCATGGTATCAACACAAAGAGACTCCGAGCTTCGCCGATGCTATCGCTGACCTCCGAAGGGAACTTTGGAGTGAAAGAATTAAATATATGTTCGGTAATTCGGCCGTTCATGATAAAAAATATACGTTTCTGCTGGATGCTCTGGCTCCAGCGGCTTAAATACACTATAAAAAATGCGAAAGTTTACTAGAGGGCACCAACTTTAATTCCTCGAATTTTTTCTTCTTCTGTACTTGCACTATAAGAATCAAAAGAATTTCCGTTATCATTGATAGGTGAACCTACCCAATGATCTTTATCGTTGGTAGGATTCCAATTTGCAACTATCGCATTTGTAAACGGGTTTACCAGGTTGTCTTCATTAGCATCTGCATACATTATCCATGCAGTAAGTATTTGCTTCTCATTTGATGTGCAGACAGAGATATATGCCTGCTGTTTGGCTTTATTTAAAGCGGGCATAAGAATACTAACCAGAAGAGCAATAATTGAAATAACCACCAATAACTCAATCAGAGTGAAACCATTTGTTAATTTTTTAATTCGCACGATGACCTCCAGAACACAAAAGTTTAGTAATTACTATTATTAATATAACTCAGACTTATAAATATTAGTTTACTGATATTTATTTCCATGTACCTTTGATAACGAGCATAGTTAATAACATTAGAAGTAAGCAGTTATTATACAAATAGATTCAAACAAGAAACATATATGATTTACAGAATGTCATGGACATTTTACAGATTAATGCTATAGTTGAGTTTATGATAGGCCTAAAGAATATAATAGATTTTCTTGATATAACCATTCTGAACATAGAGCTGTATACAGTTGGTGAAGAATGGAACTATCAAAAGATAAGTAACCCATATTCAAGGATTTACTATATAACGGAGGGATATGGTGTAATTCGCCATCATGAACGCGAATTTGAGCTTGTGCCGGGCAGTATCTACCTGGTACCATGCTATACAACGGTGAACTTATTCTGTCCGGAACACTTTACACATTTTTACGTGCATTTCACCTCCAGGCTTCAAACCGGGCTGGACATTCTTTCGTTATTCCAGTGCAGCTACCAGGTAGACGAAAGCGACAATTCAATTGGGAAGCATCTTTTTGAACGGCTTTTGCAGCTAAATCCAGGTAAAGAGCTTGTGGATTATGATGCGAACAAACCGATCTATACCCAGGTTTTTGACAGAGCCGCCCATCTTGACAAGGGTAAATCGCCCGGAAATCTGCTCGAGTCAAATGCGATTATCCGTATGCTTCTGTCTGCATTTTTGTCAGACCACAGTTTTTTACAGGTTCAAAATACATTGCACGGCCTGAAGCGTTTCGATAAAGTATTTGAATATATACAGGATCACCTGGAAGAACCAATTACAATTCCGGAACTGGCAAAACTAGCCAATTTGAATCCAACCTACTTTTCCAATTTGTTTCGTAAGCTAATGGGGATACCGCCATTACAGTTTATCAACAAGCGGCGGATCGAAAAAGCACAAGAATTGTTACTTGGTACTGATGAAACACTTTACGGCATCGCTCACCAAGTTGGTTTTTGTGATGAATTTTATTTTTCCCGGCTTTTCAAAAAGACTGTAGGGATAGCGCCTGACCACTACCGTAAACAGCAGATATACGAGCAATATTAAAGTGCTCCAAGTGCGTTTTATATGTCTTTATCGAGATGCTTTTTCATGCCGTGAAGATTTCTAAACTGTTTTGGTGTCATTTCTTTTTCTTTTTTGAAAAAGCGTGCGATATGATCTGAGTCGTTATAGCCAAGCAGAAGAGCAATTTCTGAAATAGCGAGATCGGTATCGATCAGCAGTTTGCATATTTTTTCGATTCTGTTGCGGCGTATCTCGGCAAACACAGAATGGCCAAGTGCCTTTTGAAACCTGCACTCCAGGCTTCTTCGCGAGATTCCGACAAAAGAGGCTACGTCTTCGGTTTGTATGAGTTTCTGGCCCTGTTCCTGGATAAACTGCAGGGCAGATTTGACCGAAATATCTTCGATAGCCATAATATCAGTAGAGTGTCTTTCCGAGATATTGATCGGTCTTGCAATAATATCACAGTCGCTTACGTTTTCACCGTTCATGAGTTTGTGAAGATTCGTTGCGGTTTCATAGCCTGCCTGCTCAACATCAATCAGTATGCTTGACAGTTTTGGGTTTGACAGGTTGCAGACAAGGCTGTCATTGTCAGCACCGAGAACGGCGATTTCGTATGGCACTTTCAGGTTTGCCTGGCGGCAGCATTCAATTACATCGTATCCCCTGTCATCATTGCAGCAGAAGATGCCAATCGGTTTCGGCAATTGTTTTAACCATTCGGCAAGATTTGTATATTCTTTATTTCTTTGCAGCATTCTGTTGGAAGAAGGTGAGTTAAAAATTTCAGGTTTTGATACGAGGTCCTTTGCTGCTTTTAGATAGCCTTTCTGTCTTTTTTCAGACCACGGCATATTGGAGAATCCGCAAAATGCGAATTCTTTTAAGCCTTTATTCCAGAAAAAATTAAAAGCCATAAAACCGATCCTGGAATCAGCGGTTCGGATTTGGACAGGTGTCTCTAAGTATCCGTGATTTCTTGCGGTAATAATAGGCACTTCCAGTTCCAGCAGATGATTGGCTTCCTGAAAGTCTCGCGTTATTATGCCGCTAACTCCCCATTTTTTTAAGTAAGACAGGTTGTTTTTAGAAGGCCAGTTCAAGTAAAACTGGTCGTCAATGTAAAAAGACCATGGTCCATATAACTGAGAATACCGGATAATACCTTCGGTTAATTTTCTGCCATAATGACGGGAAGTGTCAAGTAATAACGCGACTTTATAACTCTTATTCATTGTATTATTATAACTTATCAATAATGGCTAATTCAAGTAATATGTGTATTAATTGGCGGAAAATATGACAAATTTGGCGTTCTAAAAGCAGTCAGGTGTCATTAGAATAATGGTATATCTATGAATGTTTATTTGCAATTCTATGCGTATTTTTTTTAACACTTTATTTTTAGGAGGTTTATAGGATGAGTAAAATAGGATTTAAAGTTGTTTTGCTTATGTGTCTCGGTTTGATGGTATCTGCCGGTTATGGTAATGTTGTAATTGGCGATTTTGAAGGCGGCGATATATCTCCCTGGTATGGAGCAGCGTGGAATGCAGGAGATTCAGCTACGTCAGTAGAAGAATATGCTACTCTAGGCGATTATTCTATGAAAGGTGTAATTGCAAATGGCGGATGGGTTGAAATTGCCGAAGTAGGTCTATTTGATATTGACACAGCTTTGCAGTCAACATTAGGCACCTATGGCCAGGTAATAATAGATGTTACTCCTATAGCCACTGAAGAAACAGCAGAATGGTGTCAGCTAGGTCTTCTGATTAATTCGGGAGTAGAATGGAATTCTTATGGCTGGCAGGATCTGGTACTTGGCCAGACACAAACAGTAACATTTGATCTTACTGCAGACGGTATGGCTAACGTTTTAGCAGTTGAAGAAGGAAGCTGGCTAAACGTTGGTTTTATTGGCAATTCAGCAGGAACAGTTTATGATGATATTTCAGGTACCGTTAAAGTATTTGATGGTGAGATAACCTATTATATTGACAATGTTCAGATAGTTCCAGAACCGGCAACAATGGTAATGTTGAGCCTTGGCGGCCTGGCTCTTATCAGAAAACGCAGTTAAAATTAAATATGAAAGGCAGTCTGCATTGTAATTGCGGGCTGCCTATATTTTTCCAGCCAAAATTTGTTTTTATAAGATTTCTGTATGCATGTCTTATTGAATTGTGTCGTAGTGTTTATTAATTTTTCTTTGAGAGAGGCAATTAAAATGAAACGATTATTGTTGGTAATTATTGCCGTTTTTGCTTCCTGCAGTTTTGCAGCTTTGGAGCCTGTACTGGTAGGCGATTTTGAAAATGGCAAAACAGGTGATGATAACAGGTATGATAACTGGTGGGAACTTGGAACTGATACTGTTTTTGTTGATGATACAACAAAAGGAGTTACCCGAGGTACCCATTCATTGAAAATTTCGATTCCAGCAGGCGTTTGGGGTTGGGGTGGTGCTACAGCGACAAAAGATTATGGAGGAACTACCCAGGAAGAAAAATGGGCAACTGCCCTGGCTGTCGTAGCAGAAAAATCTGTTATTGCTGTAGATGTAACTGCTTTTGATGCAGATGTGCCAGGATCAAGTGGCGAATCTCAGATAGGTTTGTTTCATAGTACAAGTAATGGCGAAAGCAGCTGGGATTATCAGCTTTGGCAGTTTTTGATAACTGACGGAGTACCTCACACGTATTATTTTGAGGTTCATGATGCAATGAAAGAGGCCTTTCAGGCTTCTATTGATGCTGATGGCTGGGGTGCTAATTTTGGTTTTGGTTTTAATACAGTTGAAGGCTCTGCTGCTACAGTATATATTGATAATGTCTGGATTTATCCAGAAGGGCCTATTAGTGAATATGCCGCATACGATCCATCAGTTGAGCAGGTGTTTAATGCAGATCCAATGTATGTTGATGTAACTTTCCACTGGATGGCAGGAAATGACCCGAATGATAGTACATATCCGATTCTCCCTGATATTGTTGATCAGTATGTATTTCTGACAAGCGGTAACCTTGAAGATCCAAATATATATTATATTGGTAAAACCGGTGAAGATCCCGGGTTGACTGACCCTGCATCGCAGTTTGGCCCGATTACTATTCCAAGCAATACCAAATACCAGTGGATAGTAGCAGAAGCGATAGATGGTTTCGAGCAGACTTTAATCGAAAATGTCAGCACAATCGACGATTTGGCAGAAGGCAATATCCGCAGTACAACCTGGGACTTTAACGCATTAAGTCTGGCACCTGAAATTATTACTCAGCCGGTTAGTGCAAGATTCCCTATTGGCGGGCCAAATCCAACGTTTACAATTGAAGTGTCAAGTGCTTCGACCCCTCATTACCAATGGTACTATTCTCTTGATAGTGTTATTGATGAAGGTGATACTCAAATAGGATCGGGTTCCGGCGGCAATACTGATACGCTTACTATAGGTTTGTATCATAAGGCTTACCAGGCTTACTTCTACTGTAGAGTTTCAAATGCTTCAACAATATCTGATGGCGGAACCGATCCTGACTTGTATTCTGATATTGTCGGTTGTGTTATCGAACGAAAAGTCGCAGAATATCTGTTCGAGGGTAATCTGAATGACAGTAGTGGCGAAGGCAATAACGGTACAGGGGTAAATGGAGCAGCAGCAGTATCCGGTGACAGTATCGAAGGTTCTTCCGCTCTCGTTCTGAATGGTGTAGATCAGTATGTACAGATAGAAGGTTATACAATTTATGGCGAAGATGACGAAAGTACAGAAGATGATGTTTATGTTGGCGGAGGTTATCCCAATGCCGGTCTTGACGCAGTTGGCGGCATAGGCGGCGGTTTGGATGTTGGCTCAGTAACATGTTGGGTGAAGCTAAACTCAGCTCCTGTAACTCAAGGTGCTATTTTGGCTAACACAAATACCGGCTGGCCAGTTACCCAGTTCCAGCTGGCTATAGAATCTGATGATCCTGCTACTTATACTAATTTGCAGTCATATGAGTGGGGAGATCAGGAAGGCCTGGTTTACTGGCAGTCATGGCGACCAACTTATGATGGCGATAAATTTAATATGGCAGGGGATGACCAGTGGCATATGCTGGCAGTTACCTGGGATATGAATGGTTCGATTTATTCATATGTAGACGGTAGCCTGGTAGCTTCCGGAAGCTGTACGCCGAACGAGTTCAGCTTATGGACTAACGACACCATAATCGGCGCATTTGAAACAGGTAATTATTTTGATGGCAAGATTGATGCCCTGAGAGTTTATAACTATCAGATTACTCCAGAAGATATCGGCCAGGAATACTTTGATATGACAGGTAATCCTGCCTGTATGGGAAGTTTCGATGGTGATATATTCAATGTAGTTAATTCTGGTTCCTCCTATTGCAGGATTGATATTATGGACTTTGCTGCATTTGCAGCTAACTGGCTGAATGACGGTTTTTATCCGGCTCAGTAGTTTTAGCTGAAAATTTTATAATTGTATGTGAAGCCGGAATCTCAAAAGAGGTTCCGGTTTTTTTTATGGATTGTGATCTATTATTTGTTGCAAAGCAGGGAATTTCCATGCAAAATGGAGTAGAATCAATATGGAGATATCTTGAGTTGTATGATAAAGGAATGTTATTATGCTAAATGCAGGAAATAAATGGCGTAGTTTTCTGGTGCTGGTGTTTATTGTTTCATTTATTTATGCCCGGCAGGTTGACCGTGAGGAAAAGCAGGGTGATAATGTGAAATGTGCCAGGCCGATTATAGGGGCAGATGTTTCCTGGCTTCAATCTCAGGAAGATAGGGGGATGGTTTTTTCGGATGGCGGAGAGAAAAAAGACGCCCTGCAGATACTGGCAGATAATAAATTCAACTGGATTAGGCTGCGTTTGTTTGTTGATCCCAAAGCAGAAAATGGCTATTCGAAACAGGGGTATTGCGATCTGGAACATACCATAGTAATGGCCAAACGTGTTAAGGCTGTCGGGATGAAGTTTCTGCTCGATTTTCACTACAGCGATACCTGGGCCGATCCGGGCAAGCAGTTTACGCCGTCCGGGTGGAAGAATCTTAGCGATGCAGAACTTGAGTCAAAAATATACGAGTATACCAATGATGTGATTAAGCGGTTTATTGCAGAGGGGGTGAAGCCGGATATGGTGCAGACCGGAAATGAAATTCATAATGGTATGCTCTGGCCACAGGGGAAAATGGGAAAATCAACGGATACATTTTGTAATCTGCTGCGGCGGGCTATTGCCGGTGTTCGAGATGCCGACCCTGGTATAAAAATAATGGTGCATATTGCCAAGGGAGGCCAGAAGGAAAGTTCTATCAGTTTTTTTGATATGATCAAAAAGCACGGGATAGAATTTGACGTAATTGGCCAGTCATATTACCCGGAACACCATGGCACACTTGAAGATCTAAAGAGCAATTTGACCGATTTAGCCGACCGCTATAAGAAGCCCATAATTGTAGTTGAATATCAATATTACAGAAAAGAGGTCAATGAAATTGTCAGAGGTCTTCCAAACGAGAATGGTTGGGGAACTTTTATCTGGGAAGCAACTTCACCTCGCTGGGGTAATCTGTTTGATAGAAGTGGGGCAGCTAATAAGAATATGGATATATATCCGGAATTCTTTAATGGCAGCAGAAAGTAATTCGTTATATAAATCTTTATTTTTTATCTACTTATACGATTTTTAATTATCGGTCTTTCAAGCTTTAGGGTTGATTTTATATTTGCCCATAGTTATATATGTCGAGAAAATTAAAAAATTGTCAAAAATTTCTCTATTTTTTAAGTTGTTTTTTTATAAGTAATTATACGTACCCTTTCATTAATCGGTAAAAATATATCGATATCTTTTTATCAAATAGATTGACAGTTCGCCGTTGGTATATTATTATTGATATAGAAATAACGATTAGATTGTTTCATAGAGTAGATAGATTTTTTTAACAGGAGAGTATATTATGACAACAGCAAAGACATTAACAAAAAAGAAAGAGAAGGCAGCCGAACCAACCGTAACCGAAAAACTGGCTGAACTGGTCGCCAGGGTTCGGAAGGCCCAGAAGGAATATTCCAAGTTCAACCAGCAGCAGGTAGATACCATATTCAAGGAGGCGGCGATGGCAGCAAACTCCATGAGAATTCCATTAGCGAAGGCCGCTGCCGAAGAAACCCAGATGGGTATTGCCGAGGATAAAGTAATAAAAAACCATTTTGCCAGTGAGTTTATTTATAACAAGTTTAAAAATGTCCCAACGTGTGAGATCATAGAGAGAGATGAAACGTTTGGTATCCGTAAGGTTGCCGAACCAATAGGTGTTTTGGCTGGTGTGGTGCCGACCACTAACCCTACATCTACCGCCATTTTCAAGTCTTTAATTGCTTTGAAAACCAGAAATGCGATCATCTTTTCACCACATCCACGTGCGAAAAAATGTACAATCGAGGCGGCGAAGTTAGTTTTACATGCCGCGGTTAAGGCGGGAGCCCCTAAAGACATAATCGCATGGATAGATGAGCCGTCAGTCGAAGCGAGCAAATATTTGATGGCGAATGTAGATATGGTACTGGCGACCGGCGGGCCGGGAATGGTTCACGCCGCTTACTCTTCCGGTAAACCGGCTATAGGTGTTGGTGCCGGTAATACCCCGGCGGTAATAGATGAGACAGCGAATATCCCGATGGCTGTAAACTCTGTCCTTGTCAGTAAAACTTTCGATAACGGTATGATTTGTGCATCAGAGCAATCAGTCGTTGTCGCAGAAGAAGTTTATAATGCTGTTAGAGATGAGTTCCTCAAACGGGGAGCATATATTCTGAATAACAAGGAAAAAGATGCAGTTAGAAAGGTAATTGCACATGATGGTAAGCTTAATGCAAATATTGTTGGCCAGCCTGCTGTTAAGATTGCTGGATTAGCAGGTATTACAGTGCCGGACAAAACCAAGGTGCTGATCGGAGAAGTAGAAAAAGTTGGTACAGATGAAGCTTTCAGTATCGAGAAGCTTTCTCCGGTATTGGCTATGTACAAGGCAAAAGACTATCAGGCAGCATTTGCCAAGGCAGAAGAGCTGGTCCAGTTTGGCGGAAGAGGTCATACCGCAGTTTTATATACCGATCTTAAGA
Organism: Sedimentisphaerales bacterium; assembly: GCA_963666285.2. GTDB lineage: Bacteria > Planctomycetota > Phycisphaerae > Sedimentisphaerales > SM23-30 > JAFGDI01. The sequence continues at coordinate 4,607,172 of OY762711.1, read as the reverse complement.
ATGTTGACCGTATCGAGCAGTTTGGCGAGATGATGGATACCGGCAGGGTACTGATCAATCAGCCGTCCAGCCAGGGAGCTATTGGCGATATATATAATTTCCGCCTGGAACCATCTTTGACTCTTGGCTGCGGCAGCTGGGGCGGAAACGCAGTAAGTGAAAACGTAGGTGTCAAACACCTGCTGAACATCAAGACAATTTCAGAACGTCGTGAAAATATGCTATGGTTCCGCGTTCCGGAAAAGATCTACTTCAAACGCGGTTGTCTGCCGGTAGCTTTGGGCGACCTGGCAGGTAAAAAGAAGGCGTTTGTTGTAACTGACAAGCCACTGTTTGACCTCGGTATTGTTGATAAGGTTACAGACATTCTTGACGGCATGGGCATTGAAACAGATGTATTTTACGATGTATTACCAGACCCGGATATAACCACTACACTTGCCGGTGTTAAACGCATGCAGACATTTGACCCGGATGTGATCATAGCAGTCGGCGGCGGCAGTCCGATGGACGCGGCCAAGATTATGTGGCTGATGTATGAAGCGCCTGGCGTAGAATTTGAAGATATCGCAATGCGTTTTATGGATATGCGTAAGAAAGTATTCAAGTTCCCAGAACTGGGTCGCAAGGCTACTATGGTAGCGATACCGACCACATCAGGTACCGGCAGTGAGGTTACCCCGTTTGCGGTTGTAACAGACGATGCCACCGGCAAGAAGTACCCGATAGCCGACTATGAGCTGACTCCTGATATTGCTATCTGTGATGCCGACCTGGTGATGAGTATGCCGAAATCGCTTACAGCTTTTTCTGGTATTGATGCACTTACTCATGCCCTGGAAGCGATGGTAGCTGTTACCGCAACAGACTATACTAATGCGATGGCCCTGGAATCAATTCGCATACTGTTTAAGTATCTGCCTAAGGCATATACCAACGGCATGAACGATGTCCAGGCCCGCGAAAAAGTACACAATGCCGCAACTATGGCCGGTATGGCCTTTGCAAATGCGTTCCTTGGAATCTGTCATTCTATGGCACACAAACTTGGAGCACGCTTCCATCTGCCGCATGGTTTGGCGAATGCATTACTGATCAATGAAGTGATCAAGTTTAATGCCTCAGACAATCCAACTAAGCAGGCAGCGTTTTCTCAGTATGAATATCCGGATGCCAAGAGTCGTTACGCCCGTGTCGCCCGATACCTGGAACTGAAAGGCAAGACCGATGATGAACTGGTAGATGCTCTGATCGAGGCTATCAATAATCTGAAGGTACAGCTGGATATCCCGATGTGTATCTATGATGCCGGTGTTGACGATAAGGAATTTTCTACGTCTCTGGATGAGCTGAGTGAGATGGCATTTGACGATCAGTGTACCGGATGTAATCCAAGGTATCCGCTGATCGGAGAAATCAAGGAACTGTACATGAGTGCGTTCAGACCAAATGAAACTGAGCGGAAATAAATGTAACTGGTTCTGAAAAATAATACGGATTACTTCTATTAATTACTTGTGTAGCTTGTTTATGCCTTATACAGTTAACCTGTATAGGGCATAAACATACATTTACCTTTACTTTTCCAATGAAACATAAAATTACAATATGTATGGGCAGCTCATGTTTTTCCAGGGGCAACGAACATAACCTGGAGTTGATAGAGTCATTTATCAGTGATAACAAGCTGGAAGCTGAAATCGAACTGGTAGGCAGCCGCTGCGAATCGAATTGTGCGAAGGGGCCGGTAATAACCGTGGATGCCAAAACCTTGTTTGGGGTAGATAGCGGAACGCTGCTTGATGTCCTGAATTCAATGATGGAATGATAGAGTAGAAAGTAGATAGTCTCACTCTGTTACCTTATTTCTGGCATTTTTGTGTGATGTGAATTTTGTTTTATATTGATACAGTTGTTTATTGATCAGTATAAGTACGTTTAACAAGCAGTTAAGGTGAGATATAGATTATGGACCACAAATTTCCAGTATATACAGCGCTGGCACAATGTCAGGATTGCTACAAATGTGTTCGGGAATGTCCGGTAAAGGCTATCCAGATAGAGAATAACCTTGCCAATGTTCTTCCGGAATATTGTGTTGGCTGTGGTCATTGTGTAGAGGTTTGTCCTGTTGGTGCCAAGCATATCAGAGATGATGTTAATCGCCTGAGATATTTACTCAAAAGCACCCCGGTATTTGTTTCGCTTGCACCCAGTTGGGTAAGTGAATTTCCAGATGTCAGCCTTGAAGATATGGCTGCCGCTCTTGGCGAGCTTGGCTTCGCAGGAGTTAGCGAGACGGCTTTAGGGGCAGAAGTGGTATCCGGCGAGCTGATGAAGGATATGCCAAACTGGGAAAATAAACTATATATCTCATCTGCATGTCCCGCGGTAGTGGAATGGGTTAAAAAGTATACGCCGGGCTTGAGTGATAATATTACATCTTTGTATTCTCCACTGCTGGCTCACTGCAAGATGATAAAGCAGAATTATGGCGATGAGTATAAGGTGGTATTTTTCGGCCCTTGTGCTGCCAAGAAAATTGAAGCAGACCGGAATCCGGAATTACTCAATTTAGCCCTGACATTTGCTGACCTGAATAGTTTGCTGACAGAAGCCGGCATTGCTTTGGGAAGCGGCAGTTCTCATCATAAGGAAGTTCATATCTTTGGTAAAGCCAGGGAGGGGATGTTTTATCCCCTTGAAGGCGGAATGATAAGAACCCTTGAAAAAAATAATGTCGAAAATATTAGTATCTCTGGCCTGGACAATATTATTAGAGAGCTTGAAGGTTTGACGAAGACAAATATAGACAAGCCTGTTTTTCTTGAAGCACTTGCCTGTGCCGGCGGCTGTATTAACGGACCGGGTACTATTTGTCCGCAAAAGGCGGGAATCAGTAAAAGGCTTTCCGTGATAAAAAATGTGGAAATATTAACCGAACAAAAAACAGGTAATAAAGCTGTTGATCTGGACATTAAAACGCATTACGGCAGGGAATATGTTTCTGCGCCGGTGTTTACAGATCAGAAAATTCAAACAGTATTGGTCAGCCTTAATAAACACAGTCAGCAGGACGAACTGAACTGCGGCGGCTGCGGCTATGAGACCTGCAGGGAATTTGCCGCGGCAATGCTCCAGGGCAAGGCCGAATCCGAGATGTGTGTTTCTTATATGCGTATCAAGGCCCAGCGTAAAGCCAATGCCTTACTCCGTTCAATGCCTTCAGGTGTTGTTATAGTAAACCGCAAACTTGAGATAATAGAATGTAATCGTCCCTTTGCGGAGATGTTTGACGATGATACCAGGGTGACATTTGATGCTCTAGATAACTTAGAGAATGCAAAGCTTAATTCGATTGTTCCTTTTGGCGACCTTTTCAGGCTGGTTCTGCATACCGGTGATGATATATGCAGGGAGCGATATGATTGCGACGGCAGGATATTTAACCTTACGATATTTTCTATCCAGAAAAACGAGACCGTTGGTGCTGTTATCCAGGATGTGACAGAGGTTCAATGGCAGCGTCAGCAGATAGCTCGCAAGGCACGAGAGGTACTGCGGAAAAACCTGGCTACGGTTCAGAACATAGCCAGCAGTCTTGGCGAACATATGGCAGATACGGAAATCCTGTTGAATTCTATTGCCTACAGCTATGAAGATGATCAGCCGGACCCGGAAAGGGAACAGTTATGATGAGCGCACCTATATTTGTTGAAGTTGAATGGCTAAGCCGCATGAAAGATCGGCAGGGTATTTGCGGAGATTCTGTTATTGCCAGCAAATACAGTCAGCAGCAGAGGAATATTGTTGTGCTGTCTGATGGCCTGGGCAGTGGTGTAAAGGCTGCAATATTGTCTAAGATGACCGCGACAATGGCCGAGAAGTTTATCGCATCTGAAATCGAGCTGCCCAAGGCTCTTGGTGTTATGATGGATGCCTTGCCGGTTTGCCTGGAACGAAAAATAAGCTATGCAACATATACGATTATCGATTCAACCTTGAACGGTGAAACGCGTGTTGTAGAGATGGGTAACCCATCATTTATTTTTATCCGTGACGGCCAGGAAGTTGAATGTGATACCCGTGAACTGAAGTTTGAAGAATGGCAGAACCGTTCAATAAAGATAAGCAGGTTTAAAACCCGCCCCGGCGACCGGATAATTATGTTTTCTGATGGAATAACCCAGGCTGGTCTTGGTTCGGAAGAGCATAAACTGGGCTGGCGCAGGAAAGGCTGTGTAGAATTTGTAAAAGACCAGCTGGCAGAAAATCCGGAATTGTCAGCCAGGGTTCTGGTAAACCGGGTGATCAAGCAGGCGTTGCGTTATGAGCCTGGTAATCTGCCGCATGATGATATGTCATGTGCGGTGGTTTACTATCGCAGACCGCGCAAGCTTATGATAATGACAGGCCCTCCGTTCCGTGAGAGTCAGGACAGCTACTGGGCCTCTAAATATACCGGTTATCAGGGCTCAAAAATAGTCTGCGGCGGCACGACATCGAATATCCTGGCAAGAGAGCTGAAACTTGATATAAAGACAGAACTGAGATCTCGTGCCGGTTTGCCGGCAGTTTCTGTAATGAAAGGTGCCGACCTGGTAACAGAAGGTATCCTTACACTTACCAGGGTATGTTCTCTTCTCGAGCGCGGAGGTGAAGATGGTTCTCCGGCATCAGAGATGATCGAGCATATCAAGAATCACGATATTATTGATTTTTGTGTTGGTACGAAGGTAAACGAGGCCCACCAGGATCCGACCTTGCCGGCTGATCTTGACATAAGGCGAAATATTATCAAAAAGATAGCAGAAATTTTAGAAAACAAGTATCTGAAAGAAGTGCGAATAGAATACATTTGACAATCAAATGGAAAAATAATCATGCATAACAAAAAAATACAAATAGAGATATGTGCAGGAACAACCTGCTTTGTTTTGGGCAGTGTTCAGTTTGAATCTTTTGAAGAAAGCCTGCCTGCAGAATGGAAGGATTTTGTTGAGGTTACAGCGTCCAGATGCCTTGGCTTATGCCGGAAAGGTAAATTCAGCGGGGCACCTTATGTCCGCATAAATTCCGTCCCGATCGGTAATGCCACCCCGGAAAAGGTTATGGAAGTAATCGCTGAGATGCTGGATCTGCCGGAGGGCCTGAATGATGCCTGAAGCTAAATATAACAATGCCAGACGTATTTGCCGGGAGATTATGATTCGTATCATAAATGCGGTAACCCGCCCCAAGGATTCAACTGACCTTGACAGGATACCGCTGGAGATGCGGCCTTTACGTAATAATACTACCCGCTGTTGTGTTTATAAAGATCGTGCGGTGATCAAATATCGTTGTATGGCTTCGCTGGGGATAGCGGTCGAAGACGAAGTTGATGAACTGACCACAATCAAGGAATATCTCGGGCAGACGCTCAAGAGAAAATCAAACAGCAGATTTCTTACCGTTCTGGATGTAGCGTGCAGTTCATGTCCCGATGCGCATTATCATATTACTGATGCATGCCGCGGATGTGCCGCTCGACCGTGTACAATGGTATGTCCTAAGGATGCTGTCAGCGTAATAAACGGGAAGGCCAAAATCGATACAGACAAATGTATCAATTGCGGTAAATGTCAGAGTGCGTGTTCTTTTCATGCGGTAGTACGTATTCCCGTTCCATGTGAAGAGTCTTGCCCGGTTGGTGCTATAGCCAGCGGACCGGATGGCAAGAAGGTGATAGATGATGAGAAATGTATCTATTGCGGCAAGTGTATAAACGCCTGTCCGTTTGGAGCTATAATGGAGTGCTCACAGGTGGTTCATGTCCTTGCTGAAATAACTAAGGGTACAGATGTGACTGCTATGGTGGCACCGGCAATGGAAGGGCAGTTTGAGGCTAATTGGAATCAGCTTACTGCCGCCATGCATGTACTTGGATTTACTTCTGTTGTGCAAGTTGCAGAGGGAGCGGATGAAACTATTGCTCACGAAGCAGAAGAGCTGGCCCATAAGCTGGCAGAAGGTCAAAAGTTTATGACTACTTCATGCTGTCCATCTTATGTTCAACTTGCGAAAAAGCATATTCCGGAAATATGCGGCAATGTATCAGATACACCTTCACCATTGGCTTTTACGGCCCGGAAGGTTAAGGCTGACAATCCCGATGTTAAAACCGTGTTTATTGGCCCATGTCTTGCCAAGCGTAAGGAAGGAACAGAACTGGAAGATGTTGATTATGTGATAACCTTTGAAGAGCTGGGTGCTATGCTGGTGGCGACCGAAATATTTTTGGACGAGATGCCGGATATTGCCCAGGTAGACGGTACGGCATCAGCTGCGGCACGCAAATTTGCCATCAGTTCCGGGGTGTCTTCCGCAGTTGCGGGCAGTTATGCCGGGGAAACAGCTCTGAATCCGGTTTGTATTGACGGGCTGGATAAAAAGAGTATTGCTCTTTTGAAAGCGTATGCCAAGGGAAAGGCTCCCGGTAATTTCATTGAGGTCATGAGTTGTACCGGCGGCTGCGTTGGCGGGCCTTGTGTGCTGCAAAGTGCGGCAAAGAGCAGGAAAGCAATCGAAAATATATAGTTGGCAGTGGTGTAACTTTTTCCTTATAGCTGTCAGCTGTATTTATTAAAATGTCGCATCGGAATCAAGTGGCCGGTGCGGCATTGCTATTTTAAATGTTATCTCAAGGAAATATTGTGTAACAGGTGTTTGAAAGTTGCAGCTATGGTAGAACTATTGTAAATGAGAATGGAAATGTAGCCTATCGGGATTGAATTGATTGTCTCTTGTCTGGCATGTTCAATTTGGTGTAATTGTCTTATAAGTTGCTTATTATGCAGTAGTTAGCTAGCTGTTGCAAATATAATGCATGCCTGGGAATGTCAATGCAGCCGCATGGGGGTGATGGGAGTAATTGGGGGTATGCTATTGTAAATAGAATATAAAACTTAAAGCAACTTAAAATAAAAATTGACAGTATTAGTATTGTTGGTTATATTGTCATATGTTCAAATGACCAAAGGTGAATAGAAATGACTGAAAATGATAAAAAATTATATGAAGCTAAGGCAAAGGTATTAAAGGCTTTAGCTCATCCCACCCGCTTGTGGATGACAGAGCAGCTTTCAAAAGGTGAGAAATGTGTTTGTGAGTTTGCAGAGGTTATACAGGCTGATTTCTCTACAGTTTCCAAACATCTTTCAATTTTGAAGCAGGCCGGTGTTGTTGAGGATGAAAAGAGAGGCAAACAGGTTTACTATTCATTAAAAGTACCATGCTTATTGAAATTTATGGATTGTATTGAGTCAGTTATTAAAATGCAGGCACAAGCTCATGCTGCATTGCTTCAATAATCTTTTTTTAGGATAACACTTGGTAATATGTGCAAATAACCCAGTGAGGATATTATTATGTTTTGGAAAAGTGAATGGAAAAAACTTCTTTGGATAGTTCTTATATTTCTTGGATGTTTTTATCTGCCAGTAGGCTGGAAACGTTTCGATAATGCGATAATGGAGTCACTTCATCTTGTTAAGTGGTATGCCCAAGAGCATGTTTTGCTATGTCTTGTCCCGGCATTTTTTATTGCAGGAGCAATATCTGTTTTTGTCAGCCAGGCTTCAGTTATGAAATACCTGGGAGCAAAAGCAAATAAAGTTCTTGCTTATGCGGTTGCGTCTGTATCAGGTTCGATCCTTGCTGTATGCTCTTGTACTATTCTTCCTCTTTTTGCCGGAATATACAAAATGGGAGCTGGTTTAGGTCCTGCAACTGCATTTCTCTACTCCGGCCCGGCGATCAATGTTTTAGCAATTATTCTTACTGCAAGAATTCTTGGTTTGGAGCTTGGTATAGCCAGGGCTGTTGGCGCAATAAGTTTCAGTGTCATTATTGGTTTGATAATGCATTTAATTTATAGAAAAGAAGAAATGGCCAAAGCTAATCAGCAGGCAGTAATGCCAGAGCCGGAAGTATCTCGTCCATTATGGCAAAATGCAGTGTTTTTTGCTGTTATGGTAGGAGTACTTGTTTTTGCAAACTGGGGTGCGCCAAACGATTTCAGTTTTAAGATGAAAGATGGGAATACTATCAGGGCAGCCGTAATCAAGGCTCCGGAACATAATTCAGAACAAGATGGCTCTTATGTTGTTAAGCTTATAGATGGGAATGAAAAAGGTCAGGAGATAGAATTATCAGTTAGTAATATTATTGAAAAACAACCCGTTTCTGGGGCATGGACTTCAATCTGGAGTCATAAATGGTTAGTTGCCAGTGGATTTGGAATGATTCTGGCAGTTGTTTTAACTGCCTGGTTTGCAATCCCATGGTGGAAAATACTCTTGACTGCAATACCAACTGTGATTTCAGCATTTATATTACCGATGGATGGGATGATGGTAATGATCCCATTTTCAATTGCCGTAATGGGGCTTTCCTGGGCTACCAGTACAACTAAAGGTGAACCGGAGGAATGGTTCAGTTCAACGTGGACATTTGCAAAACAGATATTGCCATTACTTCTTATAGGTGTTGTTGTTGCCGGTTTATTGCTTGGAAGGCCTAACCATGAGGGGCTTATCCCGCCCGAATGGGTTGCTAAGGCAGTCGGCGGTAATTCCATTTGGGCAAATCTATTTGCTTCGGTAGCCGGTGCTTTTATGTATTTTGCTACTTTAACTGAAGTACCGATTTTGCAAGGCTTAATTGGTGCCGGCATGGGTAAAGGACCGGCATTAGCTTTATTGCTGGCCGGACCGGCATTAAGTTTGCCAAATATGCTGGTAATTCGTTCTGTGATGGGAACGCAAAAAACAGTCGTGTTTGTAACTCTGGTTATTGTAATGGCAACAATTTCAGGAATAATATTTGGAACCGTATTTTAATGGAGAAATAACAATGAAAAAAATACAAATACTAGGTACAGGATGTGCCAAATGCGAAAAACTTGCAGGTAATGCAAAAGCTGCGGTTAGTGAACTTGGAATTGAGGCTGAGATTGAAAAGGTAACTCAACTTAATGATATAATGGCAATGGGTGTAATGGTAACACCTGCGATTGCAATTGATGGTGAAGTTAAATCGGCAGGGAAAGTATTGTCTGCTGATGATATTAAGGCTATGTTAGCTTAATTAATATTGATAATTTTCTAAGACGATAAAAAGGAATTGTTATGAGTACAGAAAAATCATGTGTATGCAGCGGTGGCACAAAGTTGATTTTCGCCTGCTCCGGAGCAGCCGATGTAGGAGCGGTGTCGGATCAGGCAGCACGAAAGTTAACCAAAGATGGTTCCGGCAAAATGTTCTGTCTAGCTGGAATTGGTGGACGTGTCAGTGGCATTATGAAAACTACTGAAGCGGCAGAGCAGGTTCTGGCTATTGATGGTTGTCCTCTGAATTGTGTGAAAAATTCTTTAGAGCAGGCAGGTTTCTGCAAGTTTGATCATCTTCAGCTGGCAGATTTAGGCCTTGAAAAAGGCAATAGCCCTGCAAATGAAGAGAATGTTGGAAAAGTTGTTTCTAAAGCAAAGGAAATGCTGCAATAAGATTGCTTAACAGATTTATACTATTATGATAATTGCTGAGGCAGTATGAATTTGTTCTGTGATAATGCATTTTTTAAGGAGTTATAATAATGAAAAAAACCAATATAATTATTGTAGTAGCTTTGTTGGTAGTAGTGGCGATAGCTTTTTTGGCAAAGCAAGACAAAAAAGATTTGCCTGTTACAGACTCTGGCCAGGAAAAGCAAATTGCAGGCAATATCAATTCTGACTTACCAACTCTAATTGATCTTGGTGCAGGCAAATGCATTCCATGTAAAATGATGGCTCCGATTCTGGAAGAGCTGAAGGTGGAATGTAAAGATTCATTCAATGTGAATTTTATTGATGTCTGGGAAAATCCTGGTGAAAAAGAGAAGTATGGTATAAACCTGATCCCAACACAAATATTTATTGATGCCTCTGGAAAAGAGATTTTCAGGCATGAAGGATTTTTCTCAAAAGAAGACATCTTAGGTAAGTGGAAAGAATTTGGAGTTGATGCTGAGAAAGGCGACAAAAATGAAAACTAATTGCTATTATATGTTTATATTCCTGTTAATTGGGAGTCTGTCAATTGCAGCAGAAAGAGTTACGGTTAAGTCAAATATTGTAAATGAAGTATATCCCAGTTTAACTACAGGTGTTTTGACCTATGCTAAAATATTAGATCTGAAAAATGGAACTATTCTGAAGTATAAAAATATTGAGATTAATGAAAAGGACTTGAAGGACTATATCACATCTCAACCCGGCCTGGTTCGTGCAGAGTTGGAAGAAAATTTACTGTTTGTTCTCGAGCAGTATGCAGGTAAACAGATCCTGGCTGATATTGCCCTGGAAGAAAATGCTAAAAATAACATACAGTCTAAAAATGATAATAATAGTATATCTGCCTATTTGGAAAATATGCTTGCCGACACCTCTGTTAATGACCAGGAAGTTGAAAAGTTTTATGAAGAAAACGTCAGTGTGTTTAATGGGACACCACTGTCAGCAGTAAAAGAGCAAATTAAATCTTATGTTTTGCAAGAAAAAAAGCTATCTCTTGTTGCTGAATATATAAAGAACATCGGTCTTAAATATGATATTTCTATTGCAGGTAATTGGCTTAAGGAGCAGGCCTTAATCTCGCAAAATAATTTACTGGATATGGCAAGAAGCAGTGAGAAAGCTACTATTGCTATTTTTAGTGCTGCCAGCTGTTGCGGTCCGGATAAGATGGCTCCGATACGTGACGCACTGACAAATAAATATAAAGATCAGCTGAATATAGTATATATTAATGCAAAAGAGCAACAGGTTTTGTCGGCAAGGTATGGAGTAAAGTCAATACCAACACAAATTATTTTTGACGATATGGGAAAAGAAGTTTTCCGGCATAGTGGTTTTTATACAGAAGAAGATATTATTAATAAGATTGATGTTTTGGAAATAAAATAGTATGCAGGAATTATTTACCGAGCTAACAAATGCCGTTGAAGGAGCCTGGTTTATCGCATTGCTTGCCTCTTTTATATGGGGTGTGCTAAGCATTGTACTAAGTCCGTGTCATCTTGCCAGTATTCCACTGATAATTGGATTTATTGATGAACAGGGTCGAATATCTACCAGGCGGGCTTTCTGGATATCAACCCTGTTTTCAGTTGGGATTTTGATTACAATCGGTGCTATAGGTGCAATAACTGCCGCCGCTGGCAGGATGATGGGTGATATAGGTCAATATGGCAATTATTTTGTAGCATTGATATTCTTTGTTGTGGGGCTGCATCTGCTTGAAGTCATAAATATTCCGTTATCCGGTCCAGGGCAGATAGGTATGAAGAAGAAAGGGTTGCTTGCTGCATTTATCCTTGGTCTTGTGTTTGGAATTGCGCTTGGGCCGTGTACTTTTGCATATATGGCTCCAATGCTTGGTGTAACATTTAAGCTTTCTTCTACTAACCTCTCATATGGTATTCTTTTATTATTTACCTATGGTGTAGGGCATTGTTCTGTGATTATTTTTGCGGGAACGTTTACTGAAATCGTTCAGCGGTATATGAATTGGAATGATAAATCCAAAGGTTCAGTTATATTGAAGAAAATATGTGGTGTTCTAGTCCTTATAGGAGGTGTGTGGCTGATTTATACAGCTCCTTAATTGCATAATCATTTTTACATCAGGAGTATTATTATGGATAGACGAAGTTTTATAGCTAAAAGTGCAGCTGTTGGTGGAGTCGTTGCGTTTGCTTCACAAGCTCAGGCAAAAGATGAAACAGAAGGTAAGGTTAGAATTGTCGGTATTAGTTGCAGTCCAAGAAAAGGTAAGACAACTGCAACAGCAGTGCAGGTTGCCTTGGATGCGGCTAGTAAAATATCAAACCAGATTCAAGTTGAATTGATAGATTTGGGTGAATTGTATTTCTCTGGCTGGAACAGCACTGGTAAATTTCAGCAAGATCATTTTACAGATCTTGTTCTGCCTAAACTTAAAGACCCATACCCGGATGGCATGATAATTGGCTCTCCTATATATTTTCGGAATATCAGTTCAGTTTGTATGTCATTTTTAGAGCGTATAGCGGTTTTACGAAAACCTGAGCTGAAGTTAGCCAATGTGCCGGTTGGTGCATTGACTGTCGGTGCTTATAGGAATGGCGGGCAGGAAATGGGTATTCAGCAAATACAAGCGGCACTTCTTTGCCATGAAGCTATGATTGTAGGTGGAAAGCCTGGCGCTCACCAGGGAGCCACCCTGGTTAATGCCTACAATGATGATATTACTAAGGATGAGTTTGGTATCAAAACTGCTGTTCAATTAGGTCAAAGGGTGGCAGAAGCTGCTTTAGCTACCAAAAGATAAGCTCAAGTGCAAGATGTTGAAGATAGTAATTTTACTTTTTTTTAAGATGTGCGGCAATATAACCAGTATTATGGCAATTATGATTTTCTTTATATAATTATGGCTATGTAATGGTAATTCTTTTGATTAGGAGTAGTTTAGGAAGTATCAATTAAAAACGCCTTACAGTTAATAATTCTGTAGGGCGTTTTTTGTTATATGGAGCCGATCGGGAACGAACCGACGACCTCTTGCATGCTGAGTGCATCCAGCTAACTGTTTAAATCTTGTAAGTTATGCTATTAACAGCGGTTAACAGTTTTGTAATATGCCTGTAAATACCATTAAACACAGCCGCATAAGTGTAGTATAAGTGTAGTGGTTTCTCTCATATTTTTTTGAGAATTATTTTGCATTCTGCTGATAATAGTGTTAGCATTTACTAACAGTTAGTGTTTGCTAACGTTTTGAGGATTTAAGAATGAAAACAGATAAAAGATATGAAAAGCGTAAAGAAATGCTTCCATTAGTGGCTAAGGCTTTTGCGTGTCTTGGATATCGCCGTGCGACTACGTCTGCGATTGCCAATGAATGTGGGGTGAAGGAAGCGATACTTTATCGATTATGGGAAGACAAAAAGGCAATGTTTGTCGCTTCTGTGAAATATCTGACGGATAATATTCTTGAGATTTGGGAAAGGCAAATATCCAAAACGCTTCAGGAGAACAAGCCGCTTGAAGTACTGTTTGATTATGAATCAACCCATTTTGCCGAATTGGGGCATTATATGATTATCTTTTCCGGCTTAAATGAGGTAGATGAGCCGGATATAAAAAAAGTGCTGCAAGAAATGTATAATCGTATTCACAGGTACCTGGTTGATATGATTTTAAGTTATTATGGGAATAATAAGCAGGATGTTACAGATTTTGCAGAATCGACAGCATGGCGTTTGATTGGGATTGGGACAATGATAACAATAGGCAAACACTTAGAGCTTTTTGGTGATTCGATGAGAGAGAAAATGTTGGATAAAAACATACTGAATCTATAGTTGGATATTATTTTGGTGTTTTTATGAGAGTTTTTTGGAATTTGAGGATAGAAAAATGGAGTTAGAATTGAAAAAAGTTATGGGTTTTACAAAGGCGTACATAAAGTCAATGCGATTATACTATGCTTTTGTTACAGGGATAGCAGGTTGGGTGGGTGTGTCTTTTTATAATTTTAAGGTGGATGGAGCTGTATCTAATGAAAGGCTGATGCTGATATTAGCTATGCTTTTTTTGAGCTGGGGAATTAATCAGATCATTAATGATTATCTTGGATTGGAAGAAGATAAAATCAATGCTCCTAACAGGCCTATGGTGACAGGTGAGTTGGATCCCAAATGTGCATTAGTAGTAACTATTTTTTTTCTTATATTTATGATATTTATAAGTTGGCTATTGAATCCCTGGGCAATTATTCCGGCAGTTTTAGGTATATTGTTAAATGTTTTATATGAATATGCAAAAGCGTGGAGCCTGACAGGAAATATTGTTTTTGGTATTATGATATCCATGTGTACGGCGTATGGTTTCCTGGCGTGTGGTCCGCTATTGGACCCATTTTTCACAAGTAACAGGATAACAGGTTTAATATTAGTAGCAATATTAAATGCGGTAATGACGTATTATACATATTTCAAAGATTATCAAGGCGATAAAGCTGCGGGGAAAAAGACTTTTATTGTACGGTATGGTATAAATATAGGTCGCTATGCCGGGATTATTGGAGCATTTATATCAGCGATAGCATTAGTGTTTTTTATAACAATAGATTGGCTTCCAGTGGAGTCAATTCTGTATCAGAAGACATTTTTGTTTTGCTGTCTGGTGACATTGTTTTTGCAATGTTGGACAGCATATCTGTTTTTTACTAACCCGTACGGGCAAAAAACGTATTTCAGTCTTGTAACAAATATACAGGCATGTGTTGCTGGGCAGGTTTCCCTGATAGCAATTTTTGATGGGACTCTGGCATTATATCTTATGATTGCAAGTTATATATTGATCCAGTTTTTCTTCAGTCATTATGGTGATACGAAGGCGTAGAAAATGAAATATACTAACCAGACCAGGCAAATAACCGGGGTGCCAAAACTAATGCTATATGTTCGAATAGCATTGCATGTGATGTTTTACTACATGTTTAGGGTTAATCCCAAAAGATATCCCAGTTTTTTATGGCGTGCATCAATATTGTTAAAAACTTTCTGGCCGGATAAGCCTGTGAAAGTCCCCAGTGGTTATAAAATTCATTTATATTTGCCAGCATATCCAACCGGTGCTTTCTTTCATGCAATCGAATCAAAGCTTATCCATAGCCCGGCACGACCGGTAACAATTGTTTACAGTATGACGCGTGCATGCGATTTCCATTGTCCACATTGTTATCAGCGAAAAGATGGAGGTAATGATATTGCTCTTGAGCATCTTCAGCAAGTCGCAATAAAGCTGCGTGAAAAGGGTGTAGCTATGTTTGATATTGAAGGTGGGGAGCCATTTTTGCTATTTGACCGTTTGAGTAAGCTTTTAGAAGTTTTTGACGACAAAAGTGAGGTATGGGTAAATACTCATGGCAGGTCAGTGAGCAGGGAGCAACTTCTGGAGTTGCAGGGTAAAGGACTTTTTGGACTGATGGTTTCTATACATTCACCTGATGCAGTTGAGCATGATTTGTTTACCGGCGTTGAAGGTTCTTTTAATGCAGCATGTAACGCAATTGGTATGGCAAGAGAACTTGGGCTTGTGATAGCAATTAATAGTGTTTTAACAGCCCAACAGCTGGATTGTGGTAAGTTGGACAGGTTGATGGAGCTTGCCAAAAAACTTGATGTTCAGTTTGTGCAGCTTATCCATCCAAAACCAGCAGGGAAGTGGCTGGCTTCAGGTAAAGATATTGTTCAGCATAAAAGGCATATTGAGGCAGTTCGAGATAAGCATAAAGAATATAACTCATCATGCAAAAAGGAGTTTCCTGCCCTGGCTGCCCAGGTGTTTGAAGAACGGCCAGATGGCCTTGGTTGTACTGCCGGAGCAATTGACAGATTCTATATTAATGCCGCAGGTGAAATGCAGCCATGTGAATTCCTGAATATTTCATTTGGAAATATCGTCGAAGAGGGTTTTGATGAGGTTTTTGATCGTATGAGGAGTTGTTTCCCTTATCCATGTGAAGATTGGCTCTGCTGCAGCCAGGCTGAGGGGATTGCCGGGCTTGTTGAAAAGTATGGTCTTACACACACTCCTGTACCCTGGAAATATACCAGGGAATTGGTTGGGAAATGGGATAGGGGTAAGGAGACTAAGCTTTATAAGAAACTTGGGATATACCGTAGAAATATGAATGGTGGGAAATAATGCTGCTTATAATGTGTTCACATTCAAGATTCGGCAAAGGGAGAAAGCTCTGGCCGGTGATGTTGGATAGATTGCGAAAATCTAAAGTTGATTTTGGTCAGATGGAAACGGAATATCCAGGGCATGCTACAGAGATTGCCGCGGCAAATGAGGAAATTGCAGTTGCGGTTGGCGGTGATGGGATGATAAATGAGGTCATAAATGGTGTGATGCAGAGAGAAAAGAACCGCATTATGGGAGTTTTATATTCTGGCACAAGTCCTGATTTCTGCAAATTTCATAATTTGCCTGTTGAGCCAGGTAAGGCTGTGGATGTGATTTTGAGTGAAAGGAGCAGTAAGATTGACCTGGTTCAGATTGAATATAAAGATAAAAGCGGTAAAGCCGCAACAGGGTATTTTGGCTGCAGTTCAAATATTGGTTTAGGGTCAGATGTTGCAGATTTTTCTAATAAGTACAGGAAATATTTTGGTGACAGACTTGGTACATTATTCGGTTTGATAAAAGCATTGCTAGTGAATAAGCCACATGATCTGGATGTAATGGTTGATGGGGAAAAGCAGAGTTTAAAATCATGTATTCACATAATGATAATAAAGAATCCATATATAGCTTCAGGCATTAAAGTTGGTTTGGATATCTCTGCTGATGATGGGAAAGCTTATGTTTTAGCGATAATGGCAAAAGGGAAAATGGGGTTGTTGAAACTTCTGCCAGAGTTTTATAAAGGAGATTTGTTTACGCTTAAGAAGCTGGAGGTAGAAGGAAAACTCTGGTTAAGTGAGTTTGTGAAACTTGAAGTGTATGGGTCAGGTTCAGTAAAGGTTGAATTTGATGGAGATAGTAAGGGGTATTTACCTGTTAAAGCGAAAATCGTTCCGGGGGCAATCGAACTGTTAGGGATAGAATATGCGTGAACAAGCAATAATTGAGAATATACTTGGCCAGTTCGATCGCAGTGATGATCAGCTGAATAAATCTTTTGAATGTGATGCGGAAATTGTAAAAGTATCTGGCGGCAATATTGCGGTTACAATGGATGAGTTTTCCGATGAAGATATGTTCGGCGATCCTGGGGCTGCTGTGTTAGGGAGTAATATGGCAATTGCTGTTCTCAGCGATCTGTATGCCTGTGGTGCAATTCCAAAATATTATATTCATGCAATTGTGCTGTCTAAGGGCGGTAATGTTGAATTTTCCACCGAATTATCAGTTGGGGTTAGTAGAGTATTGGAGAATGCCGGGTGCTGCCTTATAGGTGGAGATCTGGGATTCGGCGCAAATTGGCGGTATACTGCAACGGCTATTGGAGAGCTGGATGGTGAGAAATATTTATCTCGAAAATTACCTTTGATTGAGCAGGAGTTATGGGTTACCGGAAGTTTATGTGATGCGAACCTGGCAGCTTTGCTGGAGAAACCGGTTCCTGCTTTTGAATTGCGAAAGATCGAAGCCGAATATATCAGGAAAAACGCATTGGGTTGTATTGATACCAGTGGTGGTTTTATTGATTCATTATGGACGCTTGCAGGTAATAATCCTGATTTGGAATTTTCTATTCAGACTGATGAACTGCCCATTGATAAGGAAGTATTGGTATTTTGTAAAGAAAATGGGGTCGCACCGCAGGCATTTTTGTTTGGCGGAGCTGGAGAATATGAGTTGATGTTTACTTTACCGGTTGGGGTGATGCCTGAAATGGATTCAGTCAGGATCGGAAGAGTGAAACAATCTAGCGATCATGGAATATTTTTTAATACTAACGGTAATTTTTCAAAGCTTAAAAGTATTCCGCCTTGTGCAAGAGAAATAACTAACAAGGCTGAATATATTAACATGATTTTGGAGTTGGTTGATCGTGTGTTCAAATAAGGAATTATTATTTACACAGGTTAAGCTTGGTAGTCTTACTGTTGATAACCGTTTTATGCGATCAGCCACTTATGAGGGCATGGCAGATAGTGATGGAATAGTATCTCAGAAGCTTGCTGATTTGTATAAGCGACTTTCTGCCGGTGGTGTTGGTGCGATTGCTACAGGTTTTTGTTATGTCAGTCGGCAGGGGCGAGCTATGCAGCGGTATCAGGCTGGAATTGCTTCGGAAGGACATTGTACGGCCTGGCAAAAAGTAATCAGTGAAGTTAAGCGGGAGTATCCTGAGGTTAAAATGATAATGCAGATTGCTCACACTGGTCGGCAGACATTAAGTAGTGTGAGTAATTGTGGAGTTGTAGGGGCCGGTAGTAAAAGGTGCAGTTATTTTCGGCAAAAAGTGAGAATGCTGGCAGATGCTGAAATCTCAGCCATAATCGATGATTTTGCCAGGGCTGCAAGTCGAGCCAAGATTGCAGGTTTTGATGGTATTCAGGTTCATGCAGCTCACGGATATCTGATACACCAGTTTTTGTCGCCTTATACTAACAACAGGAATGACAGGTGGGGTAAACGCAGTTTACTGCTTTGTGAAATATTACGTAAAATAAAGGAAAGATGTGATGAAAGTTATCCGGTGCTGGTTAAATTAAGCCATAGTGATGATAGAGGGCTAAGAGTTTCCGATACAATACAAACGGTTAAGCAATTAGAGGGATTAGCAGATGCTGTTGAGATCAGCTATGGCACGATGGAATATGCAATGAATATTTTCAGGGGAGGTTGTCCTGTTGGTAAAGTCTTTGAAGTAAATCCTTTGTTTAATAAAATGCCAGGTATTATCCGGGCTGTGTGGCGAAGATTCAGGTTAAAAAGTTATCTGCAACATTTTATACCATTTAGTGAGAATTATAACCTGGCAGCAGCCAGAGAAATTAGTGAATCTACTTCCATGCCGGTATTTGCTGTTGGCGGAATACGGTCGCTTGAAAGTATTCAAAAGATTGTTAATGATTTTAAGCTTCCGATTATTAGTATGTGTCGGCCGTTTATCTGCGAGCCGGATATTGTTAGTAAAATTGCGGAAAATAATTGGAAAAAGTCTAAATGTACAAATTGTAATTTGTGTGCTGTTAATTGTGATAGCAAGTCAATGTTGCAATGTTATTGTCAGTAAATACCGTGTACATTATATTTTAGATGGAATGATTGAGGATTGAGAGGTGTGTAAATGAAGAATACTACGGTTGAAAAGAAAAGTTTTGAAGATTTTGTCGAAGTGGCAAATAATGATATATTCTATAAGGCATATGAACTGGCAAGGTGCCTGAGAGAAACTCCGGAAGGTTTACTTGATGGTTTAGGTCATGTAGTTAGTTCGTATGCTCGGCCGGAAGTGGAAATTGAGCAGAAGGGTGGTAAGAGAGAAGTCTATATGCTTGGTTCTAATTCATACCTTAATCTGAATAGTCATCCAGTTGTAATCAAAGCCGCAAAAGAAGCGATAGATAAATATGGTTATGGTATGGGTGCAGTTTCTCTTTATGCCGGTCTGACGGATTTGCACGAGCAGTTAGAGGGACAGATAGCAGACTTTTATAGTTCTGAGGATGCGATTGTATTTCCATCTGGTTATGGTACTAATGTGGGCGTAATATCAGCTATGTGCGGCAAGAGTGATATTATAATTAACGATTCTGCTAATCATGCATCAATATTTGATGGGGCAATGCTTTCAGGGGCAGGAATAAAGATATATCCTCATGGTAATATTCGCTGTTTGAGGCGTATATTGGAAAAATGCGACAGTAATAATGGCGGTAAACTTATTGTTACCGATGGTGTCTTTTCTATGCATGGTGATATGGCCAGGCTGGATGAAATTGCAGAGCTGGCAGGAGAATATCGTTGTCGTTTGATGGTTGATGATGCTCATGGCATAGGAGTAGTTGGCCCTACCGGCAGGGGAACTGCTGAGTATTATGGTGTTATGGATAAAGTGGATATGCATGTGGGTATGTTAAGTAAGGCTCCTGCTGGTCTCGGTGGGTATTGTGCGGGTAAAAAAGAGATTATAGATTATTTGAGAATTTATGTTCGTTCGTATTTCTTTTCTACTGCTTTACCTGCACCAATTGCTGCAGGCCTTGTCGAGGTATTTAAATTACTTAGTGAAGATAAGGCTGGTCGTAGCAGGCTCTGGGAAAACATTTATTTCCTTAAGGCTATTCTGCAAAAAGCAGGATTTGAAATTGGTGTAAGCAATTCCGGTATAATTCCTCTTATAATAGGAGATGATGAGAAATTAGCGTTATTTCACAGGCAATTATTTGAGGATGGTGTGTATACAAATATAGTTAGTTATCCTGCAGTAAGGCACAAGGAAGCTCGTGTGCGAATATGTGTAATGAGTAGTTTTAGTAAAGAGCAGTTAAGTAGAGCTGCCGATATTATTATTGAAACAGGTAAGAAATACAGGGTAATCTAAAGTGATTGGAAGACGTTCTGATAAGGTTGTGCTTGTAACTGGTGCCGGTGGTTTTATTGGTTCTCATGCTGTTTTGGAGTTTGTTAAACGCGGCTGGTATGTATACGCGTTAACGCATCAGCATATTCCAGACTGGCTTGATGGATTAGAAAGAAAAGGGAATGTCAGTTTATTGTCTGGCGACATTTGCAGCTATGATTCAATGCATGAAGTGGTTGTAAAATGTATGACTGATGCTAATGTTCCGTTAACTGCAATTGTGCATTGTGCCGGGCGTGCATCTGATGTTGGTAGGGAAGTGCATTTTCGAAAAACCAACTATGAGTCAATTCAGCATTTAGTAAAAATCTGCCTGGAAAACGAGGTTGGTAAGTTTGTCTTTATATCGACAACTGATGTGTACGGCATGCGGGATTTTTCGGGAGAAGGTGAGTCAGAGCTTGCTTTTGATGATAAGGCGAAGAATTTTTACCCGAAGTATAAGATACTTGCTGAAAAATGGATAGAATTACATATGCCGAAGGATAAGTATTGTATAGTTCGTCCTGCTGCGGTTTGGGGTGATGATGATCCAACATTAACCAAACGTACGGTTGATTTTCTTAGAAAAAGTCCTATTATATTGCATTTTGGTAAATGGAAAGGGAAAAATCGCTGGCCGTTGGTGCATGTTGATTATCTAGCCCGAGCAATATTTGCTGCTGTTTCGCTTTGCCAGGCCAATGGTCAGGCCTTTAATGTGTTGGAGTCGGAGAATGTAAGTATAGATGGTTATTATCGTATGATAGCGAAGCGGTATATGCCTGAGAAACATTTTAGAACTATTTATTTGCCTATGTGGGTGGGGATACTTTGTGGTTGGATTATATCGACCATGTCGAATATTTTGGATTTGAAAAAGCCATTCACTGACCCGTCACTATATGCTTTATATTCAATTAGCAGTAATTTAGATTTTAGTAATGCAAAATGTGAAGAGTTGATTAAGTATATTGAACCTCGGTGATTTTATGCTTATGTTAACCGTTGAGTTTATTCAAATATAATGCATGCCTGGGAATGTTATTGGCTGCAACAATGTAATTTCAGTATCAGTATAATCGGAAAGAGGTCTAGTTAAATTCCTTGCTGAGGTTTTTAATGTCTTTTTGCGGAGATTCGCCGAACTGTCGTTTATATTCCCGGCTGAACTGCGAAGGGCTGTCATATCCTACATGAAATGATGCGTGTGCGGCATCAATATCCTCCATAAGCATTAACCTGCGAGCTTCATGCAGTCTTAATGTTTTTATATACTGCAGTGGGCTCATAGCGGTAATAGATTTGAAATGATGGTGGAAGGTTGATGTGCTCATACACGCTTTGTCTGTTAATTCATCGATAGTGATCTGTTTCTTAAAATTGTCATTGAGCCAATCGATAACTGTGGCCATATGATGGCTCTGGCTGCCGGCAGATGCGATCTGACGCAGGCGTGTGCCTTGTTCACCGGTCAGCAGGCGATAAATAATTTCTTTCTGGATCAATGGAGAGAGGATAGGTATATCGTCAGGATGGTTCAGCAGGTCAACCAGTCTTTGGAAAGATGTCAGTAGCGGGAGTGTTAATTCGCCGGTTGCCATGCCGCGGTTTGACTTCTGTTCTTTCGGCGAAGGCAGGTTGCAGTTAACCATCATCTTTGATATTTCATGTCTGTTAAGATTTAGTTTTAGACCGAGATACGGTTTTTCCGGGCTGGCTTCGATGACCTGTACAGTGGCGGGCAGATTTACTGAGGTTATCAAGTAGCGGGAGGTGTTGTACTCATATGTTTCATCTCCCAGGAATACTCGTTTTGCTCCCTGGATCACCAGGCATATGCTCGGTTCGTACAAGCTGGCAACCATCTGGGTTGGCTCGTCTCGGCGAAATAATGAGAGTTCCGGTATTAAGGTAGTGTGTAATTCGCCTTTGCTGGTTAATTGTGCAATTAAGTTTTTTAGCTCCAAATAGTGGTCGATGTTACTATTTTTTTTGTAAGTGCTTTGTTTTTCGTTGTTTGCCATGTTTAATCTCCTATAACCTTTCTAATGAATTATATAATCAATTATTGATTTTACCAAGAAAAATACATTTCCTCGTATTTTTAGGCAAGAAATAGATAGGATCGTTATACCACTTTACCGCTCTAATATCGTATACTACTTATGAGGTGAGATAATAGAAGATATGGGTACTTATAATAAGGAAAAGACATAATGGATTTCAAAGCAAGTGAAAATAAATTGTCAGATGTGAAGCAAAATGGAGTATTGATAGCCTATTTTTCCCATAGCGGTAATACCAGGCTCGCGGCAGAAGAAATCGAGAAACTTACGAATGGTAATGTTTTTGAGATCAAGCCCGTCAAAGCATATCCAGATGGATATAATGACTGTGTGACTCAAGCTAAAAAAGAATGTGCTGATCACTTTAAGCCGGAGTTGGAAGGTATGCTGAAAGATATTGGTAAATACGAGGTTATTTATATTGGTACACCAAACTGGTGGCATACAATGGCGCCGCCGGTTTTAAGTTTTCTTGTGAGTCATGATTTGAAGGGGAAAAAAGTTATCCCATTTATTACTCATGGCGGAGGGGGAATGGCTCGTTGTGAAAATGATATACAGCAAGCGTGTCCGGGTTCAATTTTTGGGCAGGCAATTGCTTTGTATGGCTCCGGACGGAGTGATAATAAAACTAAATTGAAAGAATGGATCGATATAAACAAAACAACAAATATATAGGTCAGGACATGAAATACAGTATTATTTATATAATTATTCTCTTTTTATTGGGGGATATTAGTTATGCGGAGAAACAAACAATGAATTACCTTACGGTTAAAGAAAATACGATAGTAACAATAAGTATGTATACGGCAAGAGGTGATATGGCAAAACTTAATGCTGCCCTGGCCGAAGGATTGGAAGCCGGACTAACGGTTTCCGAAATTAAAGAAGTACTTACCCAGTTATATACATACTGTGGATTTCCTCGAAGCCTGAATGCATTGCAGAATTTTATGGAATTATTGAAAGATCGCCAGGCAAAGGGCATTGTTGATACTGAAGGAGAGATCCCCGGCCCACTGCCAGAGGGAAAAAGTATCGATTTTGGCACGGCAAATCAGACAGAGCTATGCGGCTTTCCTGTTAAAGGTGAACTATTTGATTTCGCCCCGGCAATTGATGAGTATTTAAAGTCGCATCTGTTTGGTGATATCTTTGCCAGAGATACTCTTGACTGGCGGACTCGAGAGCTGGCAACCATTGCGGCGCTTGCGGCAATGGGCGGGGTTGAGAGTCAGCTAAATGCTCATATAGTAATAGGTCAAAACAATGGTTTAACGGATGAGCAGATAAGTGCTATTTTGTTGTTAGTCAGAAGTGAACATTTGCCGGATGTATTTCCCAAAGATATAGAACTGGATGACAATTTTACCGGCAAAGCATGGCTTGCGTTCCTGACAAATAACAAAGAATGTGATATTTCTGTTTATAATGTTACGTTTGGACCGGCCGCCCGCACTTATTGGCATAAACATGATGTTGGCCAGATTCTTCTGTGTACTGTCGGATTTGGTTATTACCAGGAACGGGGAAAAGAGGCTCAACTTCTTTCGCCTGGCGATGTTGTTAATATACCTGCCGCTGTTGAGCATTGGCATGGAGCTGCTCCTGATTCTGAATTTGTACATGTCGGCATGACGCCGAAGATGAGCGAAAATGATGTTGTATGGATTGGCCCTGTAACTGATGCTGAATATGAAGCGGCTACGAATAATTAATTATAATGAAATATATTTTAATGGAGATGATAATTATGAATTTTGAATATTACAATCCAACACATTTAATTTTTGGTGCCGGTTCTTTGGAACGAATTGGTGAAGCGGCAAGCAAATTTGGCAAAAGTGCCCTGGTTGTAACCGGTGGCGGCAGCGTCAAGCGTAATGGCACATTCGACCGACTTGCTAAAAGTCTTTCTAATGCCGGAATTGCAGTATTTGAATGTGATGGAGTCGAACCTAATCCTAAGATTTCATCTGTTCGACGCGGCGCGGCAATTGCACGTGAGAATAAATGTGACATGGTTGTTGCACTTGGCGGAGGCAGTACAATGGATGCTTCAAAGGCTATAGCAGCCGCTGCATTATATGATGGTGATCCCTGGGACATGATATACCATGGCCAGAAAAAAGTGCATGTGCCTACTGCGGCGTTACCTATAATTACCGTTCCTACCCTGGCCGCGACTGGTTCAGAAATGAATTGCGGCGCTGTAATCTCTAACGAGGAAACAACTGAAAAATCATTTATGAGTACAGGTTGTCTTTATCCTAAAGTAGCAGTTGTGGACCCGGAACTTACAGTGAGTGTGCCCAAAAATCAAACCGCCTATGGAGTTTGTGATATTATTACACATATTACCGAATCATATCTTAATAGTTCTGACAATACTCCGATTCAGGACCGTTTTGCAGAAGGGGCTATTTTAGCTGCAATGGAATATGGAGTGAGAGCAATCGATAACGGTGAAGACCTGGAAGCCCGGTCCCAGGTGCAATGGGCTTCAATAGTAGCGTTAAATGGCTGGATTGGCTCCGGGTCTGGCAGTGCCGGCTTTCCGGTTCATATGATAGAACACACGGTTTCAGCATTTCATGATATTACTCATGCCGCAGGCCTGGCAATTATCAATCCTTCCTGGATGCGTTTTGCAGCGAAGAGCAATACCGCTAAATTCGTGCAGTTTGCCGAACGAATTTTTGGTTTGGAAGCCAAAGGGCCGGATGATATTGATTGTGCTATGGCCGGCATAGATAAATTTGAAGAGTTTTTAAGGCAAATTGGCTGTCCTACGCATTTTTCAGAGCTGGATATCACCGATGAAAAGATTGTAACTTATGCTAAAGAAACTTTGCGTATAATTAACGATGGCAAGGGCAATCTGCCGGCATTGCCGCCAATGACGGAAGCCGATATTGTCAATGTGCTCAAAGCTGCTTTATAATTAAATTTTTAACAATGGCTTGATTTTCAGTGTTATAGCTGATGGTATTAAGATTGATATTAAGAAGGAGCGTCAAATGAAGTTTAAATTCATGATTATATTAACTCTAATGCTATTTGCAAGTATTAGTCTAGCAGACTGGCCGCAATATCTTGGTCCCAATAGGGATTCAATATCTCCGGAGCAAGGGATTTTGCGATCCTGGCCGGAAAGTGGTCCGGAAGTGCTCTGGGCTGTAAATGTTGGCATTGGTTATGGTGGTCCGGTCATAAAAGATGGCAAAGTTTATCTGCTCGATAGAGATGACAAGGTCGGTGACAATATGAGATGCCTTGGCCTTTCAAATGGTAAAGAGCTTTGGAGTCTTGAATACAAGGCGCCCGGCTCAGTAAGCTTTCCGGGCTCTCGAAGTGTACCGATCGTTGATGATAAGCATGTGTATTCCTGTGGTCCTTACGGAGATCTTTATTGTATTGATATAAATACACACAAGTCTGTGTGGAATAAGAATATATGGACAGATTTCGGTGGTCAGAGAATACCAACCTGGGCTATCACCCAAAGTCCGCTAATATATGGTGATCTGCTTATTATTGCCTCTCAAGCTCCAGATGCCGGTGTAATTGCTTATGATAAGCTCACAGGTGATGTGAAATGGAAAACTCCATCATTAGGTAATGCTGGATATGTTAGCCCGTCTATAGTTCAAATTGACGGTAACGACCATGTTGTTATGATAACGGCTTCGGGCCGAAGAGGTGGCGACATGGGCAAGGTTGTAGGTATTAATCCGCTTTCAGGTGACATTATATGGCAGTTTAATAACTGGCATTGTCATATCCCTGTTTCAAGCGCCGTTGATGCCGGTGACAACAAGGTACTTATCGTTGGCGGATACGAACTCGGGGCTCTGATGATCAAGGTAGAAAAGACAGCGGATGGCAAATACGGCACAACAGAACTGTTTAGAACTGAGGAATTTGGCGACCAGACTAAAACTCCATTATTATATAAGTGCCATTTTTATGCCGAATATGGAACTAACAGCCGTCATGATGGCATGGTATGTATGAATATGGATGGCAAAATAATGTGGAAAACTAATCGTTCGCCGGAATTCACCAAGGGCAGTATTATTTTAGCTGATGGACTGATTCTGGCTACTGATGGTGTTAAAACACTGTATCTTATTGAGCCGGACCCTTCCGGCTTTAAGCCACTGGCCTCAGCTGCCTTACTTGCAGAGGGTGGGGTAAATGATGAGAATCGTATGACAAGATTTGGCGGCTCCAACCAGAACTGGGCTCCGATAGCATTGTCTGATGGCAAACTGCTTATTAGAGACCAAAAACGAATGTTATGTGTCAAAGTTGGAAAGTAAAATTCATAATGCACTATAAAACCGTGTATAGATCGGAAGGATGAAATGATGTAAGAACTTTACAAAGTAGTATTGCAGAAGTCTTCTGGCCGGGAAATATAACATGATATGCCGGTAAAAGTATTATTTGGATCAAGGCTGTTTATCACCAAGTTTCTATTATATTCTGATAATGTAAAAACAAAAAGCTTGTAATATATTCTATTACAAGCTTTATTTAATGGAGCCGATCGGGATCGAACCGACGACCTCTTGCATGCCATGCAAGCGCTCTCCCAACTGAGCTACGGCCCCTGATATTTGGGTAAATCCCAATGTTTTTTTCATTGGAGTTCAGTATTTTATGTGATTATTAGATGTTATGCCAGCAATTTTTCATAAAAAAGCGAATAATTGCGTGATTATATCGACTTTGCAGTTCTCATTTTTATTCGTTTCCAATCAAATCCTTTATTTTTCTTATGAATTCTTATAAAATCAATTGTTTGTGACGTAAATATAGGAGTAGAAAGCCAGCTAAAGAAACAGGAGCTTTATAGATTGATGAGCCAAAGGATATATTTTGACAATGCAGCAACCAGTTTTCCAAAACCAGAATCAGTATGGAAGGCCTTGGATCATTACAGCCGTCATATAGGTGCTTCCGCCGGAAGGGGTGCTTATGCCGAAGCTATGTCTTCAGGGGTGGTAATCCAGAAGTGCAGGGAACGAATTGCCAGCCTGATAGGTAGTACACATAGTCAGAATATTATCATGACATTTAATTGTACTGATGGATTAGCTCTTGTTATTAAAGGAATTGTGACAAAACCAGGCTCGCATGTCATCACTACCGCCATGGATCATAATTCTGTTCTTCGGCCATTGTATGCGTTGTCTGAGCAGCTTGATATTGATGTTACATATATTAAGGCTGACCGGTATGGCATGTGTGATCCGGATGATGTCCGAAAGGCGATCAGGCCGGATACTGCTCTTATTGCCTGTGTGCATGGCAGTAATGTTTGCGGTAGTGTTCAGGATGTCAACACAATTGGCGTTATTGCAAAAGAGCATGATATTCCTTATCTTGTAGATGCAGCTCAAACCATCGGTCACTACCCGATAAATGTTGACGAAATGAATGTTGATTTCCTGGCATTTCCCGGCCATAAAGGTTTGTTGGGGCCGCTTGGTACAGGTGCTTTGTATATTCGGCCAGGAATGGAAAGTGTACTTCGCCCGTTAAAAGAGGGCGGTACCGGTAGCAGAAGCGAGGACCCGTTTCAGCCGGAGGAGATGCCTGATAAATTTGAGGCAGGCAGCCATAATGCCCTTGGTATAGCAGCACTTAGCGAAGGTGTCTCTTGGATTCTGGATCATGGAGTAGATCAGCTTCGGGAACATGACATGGAAGTATGTCGCGAATTTCTTACCCTGGCCGATTCGGTTGACGGCTTGACGGTCTATGGCCCGCGAAACCTGGAGCAGCGAGTGAGTGTTTTTTCTGTCTCTGTAGATGGTTACACTCCTGTCGAACTTGCAAAGAAGCTTGAAAAAGATTATGGGTTGCTAACCAGGCCGGGGCTGCATTGTGCGCCTTATGCTCATCAGGCTATAGGTTCATTTGAACGGGGTGGTACTACCAGATTTAGTGGTGGTCCTTTTAATACAGTTGAGGATGCTTCTGTTGCCGTCAGGGCACTTGCTGAAATCTCAGAGGCAGCATATCAGCATTGATAATACCTGGTTATTTTACTGTTTTTTTCAGTAATATATGTGCTAATACGAACGATTCTGGGCCCACCTAACTCGATGTTTATTTTTAAATACTTCAAATAATAGTACTAATATCTGTTTATTTTTCTGGTATTACTCGATTAACGGCTAATAATTAATAAAGAACTTATTATTGGTGTGATTAAGGACGGCCCAGCTTGTAAGCTGTTGTGAATAAAAACCTTATCGGCGTATTTTATTTGGCGGGCCCTTCTATTTTTTTGTTGACAAATCTGAAGCTTTATTAGAGAATAAAACCTTAATAATAGAGTAATTATAAGTACAGGGGACCGTGCCGGTGGCAACCACCGGTCAGCAGAAATTTAGGCGTACTTTTTGCACAAAAAGTTATTATTATGGCCGCCCTGTATTCTTGCCTGCCATAAAGCCTGCCACTATGTGACTTTTGACGTGGAACCTTATTATCCAGCAAGGAGTTAACTGTGAAGCGATTGATTCGTAGAAGCCGCAGAAGTATCGAAAAAGCAAATAACCTGTTTTCAGCTCTTTTGAGCCGCACCAGGGAAAAACAGGGGTATAAATCTCTGCAAAATAGTAATTTATCTCTTGAACCGCTGGAAAACCGCGTGCTACTTACCACGTTGGTTCTGCCGAAAGGCGAGCAGGGCGAGTATATTTACCGTTATGCCGATCCAGAACATGGTGAAGATGCCTATAATGAGTTGCGAATAGGCACTCTTAGCGGCATGGGGCCAGAGCAGGATGTAATTATAGAAATTTTGGGTGTTGACATATATGGTGATCCTGTCGGTATTCCTGGAGACTATATATTGCCTGACGGTACAACCGGTGAGCTGGATGGTGGTTTAAATGACGGTGAGATAATCGACCCGATTGCTGCCAGTGGACTGGATTTCCATGCTACTGCTACCGATTCTGTTGGTAATACTTTCGGTATCACCACCAATGGTTATTTATACCGGATGGATACAACAGGCGATTTTTCTACTACTTATATCGGTCAGGTACGCGATACGAACAACCCATTTGCGCAATCAATTACATTCTCAGGTTTTGAATCTGCTGATTTCGCCTGGGCTGATGTTGACATTGATACAGATGGCGATGGCTTCTATGACGACACGGTTTTTAAAGAAGTTATTTATGCTGTAGTTCAAGGCCCATGGGTAAATGAAAACGGTGTTGTTACCGGTGAAGGAGCTGTGCTTATTACGATAGACCCCCTTTCTGGTGAAGCAGAGCCGGTAGGTGAAGTTAATGGTACCAGCAGCTATACTGCCAGTGCTATCCGAAGCTATGATAATGACGATGATACGGGCGAAGCTCTGAACCCAAATATCACTTCTATTGTTTTTAGTGAAGAAAATCATAATGACAGTGACAATACCACGGAACCGGTTTTTCTCGCCTATGATTCCACTTCATATCGGTTTCTGACCTTGAGTGTTGGTGAAAATCAGTTTACAGGTAATCGGTCGCTTGATACCGAGATTATGTCGACATATGATGAAGATCGCGATAATGAAATCTGGGTTACCGGTATGGCATATTGCGACTTCGATCATGATGGCGATACCGACCTCTTTGCGACCCAATATAAAGTTGGCGATAATGGAGATCGCTCGGATGGAAAAATTGTTGTAGTCGAATTTGGGGTTACAATTCCGGGTGTTCAGGTTGGTTTTCAATATACTGATGTCACAGAAATGGGCCAGCATGATGAGATCCCAGACGATCCTCCAGACAGGTTTCTTGAATCATTGACATATAATGATGTAATTCAGGCTGCTTATTCAACAGAGACCTTTGCTGGTTTAAATACCTACGAGATGATTTTTGATGGTTTAATTCAAACTGATCAAGGTTTTGAAGGACTTCCTGTAGATATCTACCAGCTGTATGTCAAGCAGAGTACTGCAGATGTTTATATTACCCTAACCCGTTATGTTATAGAAAATGGAGTTATTGTTTATACTCCTCAGGACGGAACATCTTCCTACCTTTATACTGATGAAGATATTGTGGCCGTAGAAACTCCTTCGCTTGCCGGAGGTGCGGCGATAGGCACTTACCCTGTATATCATGATCAAGAAATTTGGTTTGATGGTGTTACTTTCTACCTGGATCCATCTCAGACAATTCCTGCTCCTGATGATTCTTATTCCGGAGTCTGGGAAAATGGCGAAATTCGCCCCGGTATTGTTGTAGAAGAGGGAAACGATGTAGGAATGATTAGTATTGCCGGTCCCGTATTTGGCGATGTAGTTGTCAGGGATGGTAGTATCGGTACATTTTATGCTGGGTTTCTGGGGACAAATGAATTTGTTGTTAATGGCGACCTGCAAAACCTTGCTGTTGGAACACAGGCCGGCGGTATCAATGAAAGTGATGAATCCTGGCAGCCAGCCTTAAATGCAATCTATTATGACTACGGCCAGGGCTATATCTACGATACAACAACTACGGTTCTTGAAGTTCTCGGTCAGATGGGTTCATTCCAGAGTAATGAAGACTGGGGGCTGCCTATACGAGTTTGGGGTTATGATGATGTAGCTTCGTTTCCGGGTGTTTTTGAATATTTGTATAGTGATGCAACTGATACAGAAAACCCTGATATCCAGTATTATAATACATATCGTGAAATAGAACGTAAATCGGGAACGAATACACAAGGTGCAGTTGACTTCTATTCCGGTTCTCTTGATTATATCATAACAAATGATACGCCTGAGTCAGCTCAGTTTCTCGGTACGACCTCTGACGGTCTCATCAGGGTAATAGGAGAATGTGAGTCTATTGTTTATGACGCCTCTGATTACTACGGCTTTGGTGCTCTGGCCGGGCAGGAAATCGAAATAAAACTATTTGATACAGTAGTAAATATAAATGATATAACCGGTATACCATATGATCCAGGTTCTCAAGCTGTCTATTCATTAAGTGTTGGCAGTATTGTCGTTTACGATCCTAATGGCGAAATAATTGCTCAAAGCGGAGAGTACGATCCTATAACCTATGCATATAAATCAATATCATTTACCACCGAAATTGCCGGCGCATATACAGTTTTAATTCAAGATGCTCTGTCATATTACCGTCTGGATATTGAAGGTGTTTCTGAGACGGCTTTAGGCGGAGGTACAATATTAGAAGATTTCCGCAGTGACAGTTATGCCGGTGGGGTAGATTCCAGGCCTGGTATCCAGGTTTTGAATGGTAATCTTGGTGTTATTAGTGTTGTAGGATATATTCATCTTGGCCAGTTTAAAACAAACAATGGTGATATTTTATCTGTTCGTTCTCTTTCAACTGAGACTCTTCATGAAGGGTTGCAAAGCTTTGTATATGAGATCGATGATGCCGGTGGAGCATATGTTGGAGATGAATCTTATGTTGTGGCATTTGGTAATATTGGCGAGGTAAGAGCAGCAGGTAATTCATACCTGGAAATTAATGCCGGTGGCGATATCCAATCTGTTCACTGTGATGCTGATTTAGCAGCCAGTATTTATGCTGATGGTAATATTGGTTCCATTTATACGGGTGGAAATTATGGCGGTATTACCGACGGCGATACTACCTGGTTGTTTGATATCTGGGCGATTGCTAATGCTGATGGTGAAGGTTCCCCTGGTATTATTGATAGTATAGTTATTCATGGCACAAATTATGCTGACTATAGTACCGGTCGAAACATTGATCCACATAATCCTGATATATATAGTGGTGCTGGTAATATACGATATGTTTATATTGGTGGTGGCGGCACGGCTGTATGGACTTCTAATGAAGGCCAGACTATTAAGATTATTGATGACTCCGGTTCCGAAGTATCCATAAGTCCCGGATATGAAGGTGAGGACTATGAAGTAACTGAGATCATTGAGAATGAAGATGGCGAAGAAGAGGAAGTTACTACCATTTTGAATGATGGGGGTGTGATTAGCGTGGGGCTTATCCCGGTATATGGTATCTTACCGGGCGAGATTGCGACTATTTCTCCAAGCGAATGGCCTGGTGGTGCCGGTAATGTTATTGTTTCTGTCACTTCAACAGATGGCATACGAATATCTACAACAGGTGACGATCCGGTAGAAATTGGTTATGTGCAGGTAAGTGGTAACATCGATAACAATGTAATTATATCTGGCAATGCACCTGTTTCAATCTTCAGGCTGGAAGTTGAAGCACCTGTTGCAGTTGAAGATACTGATACCGACACTACTAACGATGATACTGATGATACTGATGATACAGCAACAGAAAACACTTCTGGATATACTGGTATAACTACAATTGTTAATAGTAGTGGATACTGGCTTGATGAGAACGGTAATCCATATGATAAGCGAAGCAGTTTAACAAAGACAAAATGGGTTGGCGGTGATATGCTTAGCATTGTAGTGGGTGAAGTGAGCCTGCCTGACGTTTCAGATGAAGATTTTGGTAGTGCAGTGACTGATAGTGAATTAGAAGCTCTGTTGGACATTACCTATGATTTAGAAAGTGTGAATCTTAAGGGCAACCTGGGGTATTCAGAAAATACTACCGGTCAATATATTGTAGCTCCATTGGTTTACGATCCAACGACTGTTTACGCAAATGCCTTGACTATAGCTCCGGGCGGTTCGATGTACAATGGCATGTATTCCTCGGTTGCTATCGAAAAAATTAGTATTGCCGGAAGAGCTGATGGCGATATTTTTGTTTCAGCTTCTGTTTCCAGTATTAAATTGAATTCAGATAACAGTGATTTTGAAGGCCAGTTTGATGGGGTCAGCGCTGCAATTGTGGTACGTGGTGATCTTGGCAGGATAGATGTTGGTGACGGACTCGAAGCGCCTGGTACCGGTGAATGGGCACAGGCAGGTATTTTTGTTTCAAATGATATCAATTATGTACTGGCTGAAGGTTATGATCATGATATTGCCGGTGCTATCATTGCTGCTGGAAATATTAACAAGGTTGCCATTCTGGATGGCGCCGACCTTGAAGGTTATAATTATGCAGGTAGCTGGAGTTGCCCTAACATAGGTTCGACTATCGGTTTCCAGGAATTTGGTATTGCCAATGGTCTGTCTGTCTATTTTGATTTCACTTTTGATACATATACTCTAAATGAGTTGCTGATTTCTGGTGCAGATTCTGAAATGACAGGGGCTTATATTAGAACTTCTAATATCAATAAAATCACTTTAACCAATAATGCCGTTGGTATAGATTCCAGTGCTATCCAAACTATTGTATACGGAACCGATCAGTCAGGTTTGATTAACCAGATTAGTGTTTGCGGTTATGGTATTCGTGATAGTTATATTTCTGCCGGTTATTCTCTTAACAAATTAGATGTTAAGAAAGAAGGCTCGATTGAAGGTACATATATTAGTGCTGATATGAAAATAGGCACTATTTCAGCTAATATTATCAGCGACACCAATATTTTTGGTGGTGTTAATAATATCAATGGTATTGATAAAATTATAGCTCGTGATTCGATATATGATCTTACCGTTTCTACCGGTTCATTAAATGTACTTTCCGCGAAAAATTATATTACCGGTTCTTCGATATGGGTTGAAGGTGATCTTAACCTGATTAAGGCAGGCAAGGACCTTATCAGTAATATCGTTGTTGGTGGTGATTACGGTTATCTCAAAAAGGTGCAGGTTGGTGGCGATCTAGGCACGCTGGGCGGTGGAAATATTACGGTTGAAGGCCAGATTGGGACAATTAACGTTAAAGGAGATTTTGAAGCAGACCTTTATCTGAACCAGAGCCATCAGTACTACTCCAATTCCGATTTCAAAGGCTACGAGCTCAAGAGTCTTATAGTTGGCGGCATCCTTGATCTTACAGGTAATATTTATGGAGATATTGGAACGATCAAGGGTGGCGGCGATCTTGGCAATTACGGTGATGAACTGAATATCTACGGTGATCTTAACAAACTTCAATTAGGCAGTGGTAAAACAGAAGCTGAGATTTTAGTAGATTTGAATATTGATGGTGATCTGGGAACTATAAAGACTACAGGTGACATCGAAGGTGATATTACTGTCGCCGGAAATGCGAAAAGTATTTCTATTAACCTGGCAGAAAAGACTTCAGGAACCCACGGTCTAAACGGTGATGTTACTATTGGCAATGATCTGGGTTCTATTACCGTGAAAAATGGTGACCTTAACGGTGCGATAAATGTTGAAGGTGAGACAACGGGTGCTATTAAGACTGTTGGTTGCGATCTTTACGGAAATGCTATTATTGATGGTGGATATGGACTTGATATTACCGGTTCTCTTGATAGTTATTATGTTTCAACTGATGATGTCGAACAGATTATACTTCGCAGTTATGAGGGTGAAGAAGGCAGTCTTACCGAAGACGGTGTAATTCTGATCGATGGTGATCTTGATAAATTGATCGTCGATGATATAATTTCAGGTACTATTTATGTAACTGGTAATGTCGGTACTATTTATGCAACAGCTATCCGTGGCGCTTCTATTGTAGTTGGCGGTAATATCGGTAAGATCGAAGTTACTACTG
This sequence comes from Sedimentisphaerales bacterium, assembly GCA_963666285.2. Lineage (GTDB taxonomy): Bacteria > Planctomycetota > Phycisphaerae > Sedimentisphaerales > SM23-30 > JAFGDI01. Next base: position 4,572,338 of record OY762711.1, on the reverse strand, counting down.
ATGTAACTGATAGTGTGATTGTAGTTGGTTATGATCCTGGAGCTGGTGGCACTATCGATCCGGCAGATTTTGCCAAGATAGACGGTCAGGGAACTGATGATTTCTGGGAACTGGAAGATTTCCAGGGGCAGGCCTGGGCAGCCGACTATGAAGCTGGCTGGCTGGCTGGTGATTATACCAGCGATACAGTACAGGCTGAAATTTGTTCAGTTTATGAAGCATTCCTGATGACTAAATATACAATCGAAGGTGATGTCGTTGATACTAGAGAAGTTGCTACCTCTGGAAATATTAACAGTATCAAGATTGAAAGCCTAAGATATTCCAGTATAGCAGCGGGTGTTTCTCCGGGTAGTGATGGGATGTATGGTGACCTGAACGGAACGGATAAAGCCGGCGATGGTATCAGTACTATAGGAAGCGTTACTATTGGCTCTCATATCGGTATTCTTGAAAATGGCTCTTATCGTCCGTTTGGTATTTTTGCCGACGGCGAAATTGGTAAATTAAAAATTGGTGGTACAACTGTTAATGTCCCGGCACAACCTTCCGGAAGTTCTGGTTTCCGTGCCTGGGAAATTATAGATATAGATGAATTTGATCTTACCGCGGAACCCGGTACTCAGCTTTTGAGCTTTGAGGCTGGCGACAGTCTGGAATACCCGGTTGGTGATGGTACCGTAACCTTCAAAATGTCAGGTGTCGGAAAGGGGGCTGTTCAGTTTGATACAGCAACCGGGCAGATCCTAGCGATACAATTGAAGGATACTAATTCGAAGACTAGTGTAACGATTCAAACCAGGGATCTGGATGAAGAACTTCAGATCGGTCGTATTTTTACCGGCGATGATGGTTCATTAAAGAACCTGGTAGTTGATGGTACCCTTGTTTATTCCGAAGATGGTGATTCGTTAAATATCGGCGGTAACATAGGAAAACTCGTACTCAATGGTATTGATTCCACTTTGGATGATGCTGATGCTGCTATGAGCCTTTCAGTTGGCGGCAGTATTGGCAACCTGATCGTTAAGGATATAAATGCAGATTCTGATAATCCTATAGAATTCAATGTCCAGGGTAGTATATCCCGTGCCGTAATTGACAATGTTTCAACTTATGCCGTTATTGGTATTGATTCTGCCAGGTCGATTCTGGTGAACGGCAGTTTTGAAGGTATTCTCACTTCAAATGATAATGTTGATAATATTCAAATCAAAAACAACTATGACGGCATTATCTTCGTAGATGGAGACATTAAAAAAGTTGCTGTTGGCGGAGCTATTGGCGATGAACGTTCCAGTGATCGTGCCGAGGCTACTATTTCAGCTACCGGGTATATTAAGAGTTTCTCTGCGGCCAGTATGGAAAATGCTTCCGTTGTCGCGGGTGAAGACCTTGTCAGCGTCAAGATTAAAGGAGATGTTACCCGTAGTGATATTGTTGCAGGTGTGATTCTCGAAAGTGTCGATGACCTCAGAGACAGCGATGTTGAAGTTAATCAAGGTGATATAGTTAAGGTATACATTGGTGGTAATTTCCTTGAATCAAACATTGCCGCCGGTGTTGCACCTGGTGAGGATGGACAGTTCTCTACCGGAGATGATGTTCTTAATACTAAGATTATTGAAAAGTATGACGCTCCTCAAGTAGAGTCGGTTTCTATTGATATTGACGGTGGCGGTACCGGTTTTAATACAATCCGTATTAAACTTGTTGATACTGTTCAGGAGAAGTCTTCAAATATTGATAGTGTTACTATCAAAGGTATTATCGATGAGACGCAGTGGACCAGCTATGAATATGCAATTATAGCTGCCGGCGATATTGATAATGTAGTTGTTCATGGCGAACGTTTTGCCGGAGATGACAATGTCAATTTGGCCGAAGTTTCGACTAAACAGTTGAATACTGATCTTATCAATAAAGATATTCTTTCATTGGAAGACGTAGCAAGTTCTGCTGTTTGGGTGCAGGTGGATGGCCTGGACCAGAGATTTGCTTCAACTGAAGAGGTTTTCCAGCAGGGTGTAACTGATGATACTTTTGTTTATGGTACCGGTGTAAGTATCAGGTACGATGAGGCTACTAATACTATCCTGTTTACAGATGAAAGCGGATTGCTCGAAAATCTGGAAGGTGCTAATTATTATAAGATCATACTCAACTCTGATGTTATTCAGAATAAGATGGGTATTAAATTAGATGGTGAATTTACCGGTGAACTGCCTTCTGGTGACTCTCAGCCTGGCGGCGACTTCGTTTATACATTTGCTGTTGCTGATGTTGGTGATCTGGCTACAACCGCATTTGCACCTTTTGATGCCAATGATGGTTTCCCTCAGAATTATTATTGGGAATATACCAGTACTCTGGGTGATAACAGAAGCTATACCGGTGGCGTTTCAATGTTGGATAATGATTATTACACTCTTAATAATCTTCAGGAAGGACAGATTCTTTCTGTGCAATTATCTGATATGAGTATCTACGATGATTCCTGGTACTACCTGGCTGACTGGTATGATAATTTATTTGTTGAATTACTCAAAGTTGAAGAACATGAAGAATACAACGATCTGGGGCTTACTAGTACAGTGGCCTATAATGAGTATTATGAAGGTTTAAGTGATGCTCCTACCGTTGCTTCTGAGTTGTCTGAATTATTCTACAGTGGTGACAGCTTCTATGGTTACGATGACGAGGGTGGCAATTTCTTCAAGATAAGCGTAGAGAGTCCTGACGGTTATGATGGTCAGACTGTTACTTCTTTTGAAGTTCTTGCTAATGATCTCATTGATGTTAATTCTACAATAAGAACTCAGGGTGTCATCGAGTCACTATCTGCTTTTGGCGGTCATTCAGGTGACTCATTCTGGGCTATTGCTGAATATATCCCAGCTTCTGGTGATTCTTATTATACACTTGTGCAAGTGCAGAATATCGAAAGAGATGTCGAAATTGATCAGAGTGAATCTCTTGCAGTTGTTGTTGCTGATGTTGATCTGAGCAGTTACGGTCTTGTTGGTCTTGTTGAAGACAAGGATTACCGCGAAGGTGAGGTTCGTGATATTCTTTATGGTGTCACAGCTGATGGAATTTTGTACGAATTGAATGCTGATATTTTCAGTAGTGATTTTGGCTCAATAGTTGATCAGGATGCCACAGACTCAGATCCTGCCACACCGATTGGCAATATTGTTGATACTGATGGTAATGTAATTACTGATCTGAATATTACCGGTATCAGTCAATCTCGTGAAGGTGATGGCTTACTCATCCTGCATGATCTGCAAAGAGGTGATTATTCTTCTACCCGTACGGATGCCATTTATAAAATTACCTTTAACAGCTCTAATCAGCCGGTAGCTGAATATTGGCTGAACCCGGATCCGGCTGAAGACGGTGAGTATGATTTTGCCGGACTTGCCTCTAGTCCGGATGGCTATACTCTTATTGGTATGCCTAATTACGGTTCGCCAAAGGGTGATACCTTTACTATAACTTATGCCAACGAAACTACTTCCCATGAATTTGGCAGCGATGATGTCGCTTCATTACAGGCTGGTTTACTGAATATTTACAGTGACCTCGATAATCATCCTGAAAACAAGGAAACATTCTCTTTTGTTCAGAATGATTTGTATTATGGCTTTACAATTGAATATAATTCGGCTCTGACCGGGCAGCTACAGGTTGAAATCGATGATATTGATTTCTGGGAAACCGTAACCGTAAATGGCCAGACCCAGACAATGCTTGCCGGTAGTATAGTTGATTGGGCTTATAGCGATAATCAGTTTGTTGACGTGACAGTGGTTAACGAAGTAGATGTTTTTGGCAATGTCAGTTCTAGTTTGATTATTGATATTGACGCTACTTTTGCCGAGGGTGAGGCAAATATTTACTTCTCTGCTGATTCCGGTTCTGTCTGGACTATGGGCCAGTTCTCAATGGATAAGGTTGGCGAACTGCAGGGTGAAGATACCCGTGATGCTACTTCTACCCTTCCGCAGCATGATATGATTTTGCCGGATATTACTGATTTGACTGTTAGTTCGGTTGTTCTTGAAACAACTATCAGGCTTGATGCTAATGATATTCTTGATTTCAACCTGAGAAAATACCTGTCTAATTACCTTTACAGTCAGTTAGAAGGCGAACTTGACGGAGATTTATTGATTGAAATTCAGAATGACCTGATTGAAAAAGGGCAGGATGAATTGCTGGCAGAGTTCCAGGCGTCTCTGGTGTATACAGATTATAATGCTTTAGCTTATGATTCTGATCAGGGGGTATTTGCTCTTGTCAGTACAGAAACATATGATGCTAAACCTATTATGGTTGAAGATCCTATTAACCCGGAAAAAGGCGATGTTGAACTGACTTTAAGTGTACTTGGTGATATTTATGAAAAGATTACTCCAAGTATTGTCAGTACCGAAGGCGAGACTCAGCTGAGAATAACGGGCATTAAAGGCATCGAATTTGGTGCTGTTAAGCAAATCAATGCTGCGGATGGCTCGACTGAATTAGTTGATCGTGCGGAGCTTTGGGCTATTGTGGAGGTTACTTCCACTTTCGATCCTTTTGGCAGTGGTGATATTGAAGTTGTCACAACTGACCATCTTATCAAGTTTGAAGATATTCTCAATCCGGGTGAAAACATGGTTACTTCTGACTGGACCATGAGTGGATTTGACCTTGGGAATGTGTCTGAGCTGGCATTTGGATCCTTCCCGTCAAATGATGTCAATCCTGTCTTAAGTGAAGATAAAAACGAACTTTTCGGTTTTGATACTCTTACAAACACCTTGATCAGATTTGATACTCGAGAAGTGAAGATTGATACGGATTCCGGTAGCCAGGATGTTATCGTTAATGTAGATTTTGGCAGGCCGGAAATTATTGGTACTATTGATAGCGGGTATGAGATTACCGCGATGGACTTCGACAGTAAGACTCGCTTGCTGGCAGTTGAAAATAACGGTAACAGTATTATTCAGATTGACACTGCTATTAATGCCGGTTCGGACAGGACAAAGACAATAGAGCTGCTCGAAGAAGGTGAATATTCTGTTCTGACTTTTGATAGTACTTTAGATGATAGCGAACCTATTCTGATTCGTACGGTTCAGGGTAGTCCTGAATATGATTCTGACGGCATGTTTATTCGTCTTAATGATGGCGATTGGCAGACACATGATTTTGGTCAGACGACAGCTACAGACCTTGGTACTGTCCAGGTCAGCAGCAGTGGTAATACTGATACTGATCATGGTTACTATAAATTTGATATTAGCTATACAACGGGTCAGGGAGACATTACTCTCGTGATTGATGATATCGACTGGTCTGTGCTTGGCGATGTTGACTCAGTCAAGATTGATGATACTTATAGTGCCGCTATTCTTGATTATGATGATAATACCATTACAATCTCTATTGATACCGACTCTGGTTCCGGCAGTCTGGAATTGTATTTTGGTTCTACAGTTGATATTCTTCGTCCCGGATTGGGTTATACTACCACAACACCGGTTGAAGATGCCGAAATTACTATCGACCCGTATTCCGGTACTATCGAACTGGTTGCAAATATTGAAGAAGACGGCAATTATGTATTGCGTGTTGGCCCGACTTTCAGTAGTTCCAGCCTGATATATTCATTTTTCGGTTACAACCTTGTAGCCAGTGAGCCGATCAAATATGATCTTAATATCTATGCCTTCAATGATGGTGATAGTGATTTTGGCATTACTGTCACTGATAGCGGGCTTGCCTATGATTCTTCTGCTCCTGACGATAGTGCTGTTGATCTGATGGATTCAAGTCTGGGGACAGAATGGATTGCAGATGAGAGACGTTATGACGAAGATTCAGATGACAATCTTTACATTTTTAATAGAGATGACATTGCCGGCAGTACCGATTGGAGCATGAGTGCTGAAGGTAAGCTTCTTACCGCCGGGACCGCCGGACATATTGAAGTCACTTCTGAACTGGCTATGCTGCAGGATATTGATATTTATAAAGTCGAGCTTGCAGAAGGACAGTATATGCAGGTTGATGTTGATGCCCTTAAGTATACCGGTGGATCTGATGTTGAGTTCCTGGTGGGTGTGTATAATAGTGACCTTGAAGCTATTGCAACTATTTATACAGACTCTACTGATACTGTTACTCCGGATGAGTTAGTTGATCCTGATTATGTGGTTCAGGCTATCAATACACTGGATGTTGATGGATATGAAGATCATGTCCTTGACCCAATGACACTTAAAGATCTTGATGGCGACGGTGTGGCTGAGACATTAGTTGGTACTTATTATATTGTTGTATCAATGCTTGTAAATAGTACTAGTGATGGATTTGTAGATACTAATAATTATGGCTCGGTTAATCCATATACTCTTTCTATTACAACTACCGATGGCGGAAAGAGTAATATTGCAACTAGTGATGGACCTCAAATTGTTTACCTGTCATTTGGCGATAAGGAAACCGGCGAAAACACCATCGCAGAATATTTGGCTGATAGCTTTCCTGCCGCTTCCTATGAAGATGTAGTTGAGCGTTCTGCATTCAGTCTGGACGATTTTAAAGATCTGCCATCATACTTTATGGATGATGTCGATGGTGACGGTCTGGCTGATGATCGTGTTGATGTTACCTGGGAATACATGGTAGCTCGTATGGTCGTTGAAATTGAAAATGCTTATCGTGAAGCTCTGGATGATCCTGACACCGAAGTCAGAGAAGACCTGCAGCTTATCCAGTTTGTTACTGATATTGATGTCCACGTTGATCGGGATGGTGACGGCGAAGAGGATTATCCTGATTCCGCTGTTCTTTCCGTTGCGGACTTCAATGTCAATAGGATGGAGCATTCCACTGTTGTTATTGGTGGTAGTTATCCGCTTTCTGGATTGATGGGTATTGCAGAAACTGTTGACAGACACAATAGTGACAGATCTGATATGTGTACAGTTGGTTCGGCCAGTATAGGCGATTATTACAATTTATTCCTTGACGGAACTGATGAGGAAAATGTTGATATGGCTGTTACAGCTATTGCCGGTACGGCGATTCACGAGTTAGGACATATTTTAGGTCTGGAACACTCTACAGAAGTTAATCCTGACCTTACTTATCCGGTTGACAGTGCTGCTGTATACGAACCTGATAATGTTATGAATTATAACCCGGCTGCTATTGACTTGGCAGGTGCTAAGTTTGAAGAACGTAACAAGATGGCTGATACTGACTATTATAGTTATTCGGTTCCACAGCCTGGTTTCCAGAACGAAATTGATTCATTATTGAGAAACCTTGCTACAAAAGCACCTTCTATTGAAGATATACAGTGATAAGTCTTTCGTAAAGCAATAAAAAAAGGCCGTAAGAATTACTCTTATGGCCTTTTTTGTTTTGATTAGCTGAAACCTGATAAAAGTGCTATGCATTCTCGTTTAATGCTTTTTTCAGCATATTATGCAGCTTTTCGGCATATGGGCCGCGGTTGCCGTCTCCTATCTCCTTGTCGTCCAGTTTCACAACTGATTTTACCTCTGTTGCCGTACCGGTAAGGATAATTTCATCGGCATCAAAGATGTCATCAAGTGAAAATGATTCCTCTTTTACTTCCAGCCCGATTTCCGGAGCCCATTCAAGTATCAATGCCCTGGTCACTCCCGGCAGGATATTTACTGATAATGGCGGGGCGTATATTACATTATCTTTTATCATAAGTACCGATGAACTGGTAGCTTCCGTTACAACTTTTTGCTCATCATACAAGACGGCTTCATATGCCCCTGCCTGGCTTGCCGCATGGCGGGCCTGGACATTAGGTAGTAAATTCAGGGATTTAATATGGCATTGCTTCCATCTCATATCCGGTTGAGTGATAGCACTTACACAATCTTTTCCGGTAATTGCAAATTTCTTGATTGTCAGCAGAAATCTGGATTGAATGCCGTCGCTCCAGCTGTGCTTCCTGTATTCCTGACCGCGACTTATCTGGAAATAAACTATTGCTTCCGGCAGACCTGAGGTTTCTACTGCCCGATGTATTCTTTTTGTAACCAGGGCCAGGTCTGTCGATTTTAGCATCTCTAGTGATTGCAGGCTGTTTTTCAGCCGTTCCATATGCCTTTCAAACTCAAAGATCCTGCCGTTACATATTCGCATTGCTTCATAGACACCATCCCCGAAATAGACGCTGCGGTCGTGAATACTTATCATTGCCTCGTCCAGGGGAGTAATCTTATCATCTATCATAGCCAGTTCGGCCGGGCCATAGTCAAACGGCAAAGCTTTGCGGCGGACATTCTTTAGGATGTCAACAAGAGTGTCATGCAGAATCCCGTTTGAGGCGGCTATTTCAGAAAAGTCTCCGGCTAGTTCTTCACCCTTAAAGTTTGTTACCTTACCGCCTGCTTCGGTCAGGATGAGTATTCCCGCGGCTACATCATATTCATGCAGATGCAGTTCCCAGAATCCGTCAAGGCTGCCGCAGGCTACCATGCACAGATCTGCCGCAGCTGAGCCGTGTCGCCTTAAATCCTGGATTCTCGGTAATATTTCCTGCAGGTAAGGCATGTTGTTGTGTTCGTAATCTGATCTAAGACAGGCAAATCCTGTTGCCAGCATACTGAAACCGAAATCGTCACAGGCTGATACTTCTATTGGAGAACCGTTTAATGTCGCACCTTTGCCCAGTTCTGCCTCAAACAGTTTGTTTAGTACCGGTACATTTACTGCTGCCAGGATTGTTTCACCATTTCTCTCTACCGCTATCGATATTGAAAATACCGGGTGGCCGTAAACAAATGAGCCGGTACCATCTATAGGGTCAATTATCCAGCGATATTCATTTCCGCTGTGGGTGCCGCTTTCTTCTGCCAGGACGCCATGGTCCGGATATTTCTCTTTGATTCTCTTTACCAGCAGGTTGTCAACCGCAACATCGGCTTCTGTTACCAGGTCTTTCTTACTTTTATGGTCGATTTTTATGGTTGCCAGCTTTTCCCGGTAATACATTGCCAGCTCACCAGCTTCGACTGCTATTTCATGCAAAAATTGTTTCATCTTGGTTTTTCTTTTCTATTCTATCTTTAGCCTAATACCTAAAATCTAATATCTGATACCTATCAAACTGGTCGGCGGTCAGTTTAAGTTATTTTATTTCTATCTTTACTTTTACATGCTCCGGCCGGCTTGCCGCGTGGAATGCTTCAATCCCATCTTTCAGTTTATATCTGCCGGTTATCATACCGGCGGTTGATACTCTGCCTGCCTCTAAAGCTCTTATTGCTTCTTCAAAAGGTCCGCATCTGGAACCTATTATTTGTATCTCATTAATTACTACCGGCGATAGGTCTATTGCTTTATCAGGCACAAAGGTACTTTTTAGTATTAGAGTTCCACGCGGACGAAGCATGTTTACTGCTGTCTCAAATCCGCTGGATTTACCGGTACAATCTACGACAATATCCCATTCCGGTTTTACCTGAAGTTCATCAGGTAAAAATCCCTGGAATCCCAGTTTTTCAATTATATCCAGCTTTTCCTGGTGTTTACCGAGTAATAAGAGGTTTTCTTTTACTACCTTGGTTCCCAGTGCCTGGACTACCAGCAGACCAAGCCTGCCATCACCGATTACTGCTGCCTTTTCAAGGCCTGTTATATCTATTTGCCGACATATCTGGAAAGCGGCTGCCAATGGCTCTATAAATATGGCCTGGTCATTACTAAAATCTTCAGGGAGTATATGGATATTTTCGACAGGTACTGAAATTCGCTCGGCAAAGGCTCCGTTATGGTTATATATGCCTATTGTCTGACGGTTTGTGCAATGGGTAGATAAACCGCCGCGGCACATCTTACATTTGCCGCACACACAATTTATTTCTGAGACTGCTTTTTTACCTACCAGCTCGTCTGGTCCTTTTACCACTCTCCCGACAAACTCGTGGCCCGGGATGCCTTCAAAGCCCATATATCCTTTCATAATTTCCAGGTCTGTCGAACATATACCCGCCGCTTCAACCTCTAGTAAAACTTCACCGGCAGATGTTTTGGGCTCTGGAGCAGCCTGCCTGAAATACAACTTTCCTTGTGTAAATTCTAACGCTTCCATACATTAATAATACAAACAGTCCGTCGCTAATTGAGTTCTATTTTGTTATTTCGTTACTTGACCAACCTCTATGGCTGGTAAAAATCAATTATATTACCATTCCGGCTAAATCACAAATGTTTTTCAATCCGTCATTTTACTTATTATTTTATCTGGATTACATTATAAACTTCTAGACAATTTATATTTCAAGTGCTATCATCAAAGTGAATGGTTAACAAAATCAGTCATCAAATTAAGCTTCCACCTCGGAATAAGGACGCCCATAAAGGCGATTTTGGCAGAATCCTGATCATTGGAGGATGTAGATGTATGCCGGGTGCTCCGGCATTGACGGCTAATGCTGCTTTTCGGAGCGGGGCAGGATTAGTAAGAATGGCATTACCAGAGGCGTGCCAGCTTACAACGATTTCGCTTGCTCCTGGTGCTACCAGCTACATATTGCCGTGTTCCGAAGATGGTGTTATCGATGATAATCGAATGGAAAGGGATGATATCGCAGCATTAGTGGCTCAAAATGACGTTATTGTTATAGGCCCGGGTATGAGTCGCAGTCCGGATAGTTTTGCTTTACTTTTTGAGGTGATTTTGTCGGTTAAAGATAAGCCTGTTATTATCGATGCTGATGGCTTAAACTGTCTGGCACGTTTGGCATTGGCTAATATTATTGATGACAAACTTTCCGATAATTTTATTCTTACTCCTCATCATGGTGAAATGATTCGGTTGTGGCAAGGGTGGTTCAGACAGGATATGCCTGCCAATCGTATCAGGGTTGCAGAAAAATTTGCGAGAACAACTGGAGCTATTGTAATCTTTAAAGGTATCGGTACTATTATTTCTAATGGTAACATAAGCTATGAAAATGGTACTGGTAATCCGGGGATGGCTGTCGGTGGCAGCGGTGATGTGCTTACCGGTATTATTGCCGGAATCTGTGGATATAAAAACAGCGGATTGTCTTTAATGGATGCTGCGGCACTTGCGGTTCATATTCATGGCCTGGCAGGCGATTTTGCCTGCGAGCAATATACTGAAGTTGCTGTTACCCCTCAGGATATTATTCAGTCGCTGCCAGAGGCGTGGAAATCGAATTTTGCAGGAGAAGTAGAGTAGTGCCTGAGTTGCCGGAAGTAGAAAATATTGCCATGGGACTCTCCGAAGTTATCCCTGGCAAAACTGTTAAGAGCGTTAATCTACGCCGTTCTGATATTCTGTGTGTGCCGCAAGGTGCTAAGGAATCTATTGATGTACTTGTCGGGCAAAAGGTGTTATCTGTCAGTCGTCGTGCTAAGCGGCTTATCATTTCCTTTTCACGGGGAACCGCTCTTTTAATTCAGCTGGGTATGACTGGGAGATTTGTGATTACCGATCCGAAAGCAGAATTAGAAATGCACGCCCATCTGGTTATAAATTTATCTGGAAATATTCAGCTTAGGTTTGTTGACCATCGCCGCTTTGGCAGGGTATGGCTATATCCCCGGCTTGATATTTCCAATCCTGACCGGCAAATGATTTCTGCCGGGATGGGCAAACTTGGCCCTGAGCCATTTGATATTAGTTCCCGCCAGTTTTATAACATCTTGCAGTCTCAGCGGGTTATCAAAAATCTGCTCCTTGACCAGACTCGTATTGCCGGGCTTGGCAATATTTATGCCGATGAATCTCTTTTTGATTCTGGAATTTATCCCGAGACAATAGCCTCGGAGATTTCTGAAAAACAGGCGGATAACCTGTTAAAATCTATCAGGAAGATTCTTAAAAAAGCAATTCGTGCAGGTGGCACATCTTTCAGTGATTACCGCAATGCTTATGGTGATATGGGAAACTTCGTAAAAATGCTGAAAGTGTATCAGCGAACCGGACTTGCATGCAGAACTTGCGGCACAGAGATCAAAAAGATTGTCATTTCTAACAGGTCAACTCATTTCTGCCCCAAATGCCAGCCCAAATTATAGTCTTGTGATATCGCTATGCTTTCCATTTTATATCTTGTTCTGTAAACTATTGTAATTATTATATTAATATCCAATCATGTTAATTTTGCCCATTTTTAGCTGATATCATGTAGTATTTCTGATATATCTCAGCTTTATTCCAGGGGTTACCTATCTTTTCTTTCTGGTACTGAATACCTGTATTTTTTCTATAAATTAGAATTTATTATATTTTTTGCGTTAACATTTGCCACTCCTGCGACATTATATAATGAACAAGGGCGAATATCCTGAAACCGGGCTTGGATATGTGTACTTTGTAGGCATGTATGTTCTATTGCAAAATTGAACTGAGTATAGAATGTTTTACTTGTACTGTTTTAATTAAGAAGATTATGAGCAAAATAGGTTTTTCACCGAACATTTAATATTGTTTTTATAAACAAAACAGAAGCAACTCGTTTTTGTTAGGCGATGAGATGCGAGTTAATCTTTCTGGTTTAACTGAGATGATCTTTTGTATAATTCATATTGTTTTTCCTCTGCATATAGAAAAATTTATAAATAAGTATTGATATTTTTTTTGGAGGTAATTATTGTGAAATCTAAAAAAGGTTTTACCCTTATCGAGTTGTTGGTTGTTATTTCTATCATTGCTCTGCTTGTAGCCATTTTAATGCCGGCTTTGAACAAAGCCAAAGACCAGGCTAGAAGTGCTGTCTGTCTCTCGAATCTCAAGCAGTGGGGTATTGTCTGGCAGATGTATACCGATGAATGGGGTGATAGATTCCCTGACTATCAGAGTTTTATTACTCAAAATGCAGGCAACACTCCTCGTGCTTCCTGGGTTTACTGTCTTAAAAAAAGATATGAGAAAAACTCTGAATTGTTAGCTTGTCCTTCTGCTAATAAAGTTGATATTCAGGGACGTCAGAATCCAAGTAACAATGAAGTCTTTGGTGGTGTTAAGTATATGTACAGTATTCCTGCTCATGACAGTCAGCTTTATGAAAATCAGGGTGAAGATGAGTTTGCCAGTTACGGGATGAACGTCTGGTGCCATAGTAATCCTCTCCCAACCGGTGATACGCAAAGTCAGGGTAGAGATGCAAATAACTACTGGGTATCTCGCGCCAGGATTAAACATGGTGGCGATGTCCCGATTTTTGGTGATTGCAAATGGCGTGGCGGTGCTCCTGACTATACTTCTGCTGAAAAATATTTACCTTATACTGATACCTCTATTGCATGTGTTGTCCCTCAACCATCTTTTGGAGCTGATGGTTGTGGTATAGCTGCTAGAGAGATGGGTAATTTTGCCATGGACCGTCATGGTAAAGGCATCAATATGCTGTTTGGCGATTCTTCCGCTCGCAATGTCAATGTGAAGGAATTATGGACGCTCAAGTGGCATGTTTCTTTTGACAGGTTTAATAAAACTGTATGGAGCCAGTTTATGGGTAACTCAAATTCTAATTTTTCCTGGCTTGATAAATACCCGGATGTTTTCTAAAACTAATTCCAGTATATTTAACGATATATAACCTATAAAATACAAGACCCGTTGAGGTTCGTTTTACTTCAGCGGGTCTTGTATTTATACTACTATCATTCAAAACGTTGTTTTTTATGTCTCGTTTTTATTTATATCGTTCATAAAATATTACAATATATATAATTGCAACGATTACAAAAGGAGCCAACATATGCGTCAGCTAAAATTAATTAGCCTCGCCGAAGGCGTTTCCTTCCCTAATACCTAATACCTTACTTAGGTTGCTCACTTGACCGCCCTAAGTTTTATTAAGACAACTTCGTTTACAGCAGGCGTTGCAGCTTAACTAAAATCCTTCGTGCCTGTCCTTTTCAGATTCGTAATCAAAATCGTCGTCATTGTATTCTTCTGCTTCACTGCCGTCATATTCCGGCTCATCCGGAACTTCTATTTCAAATGTAACATCGACAGCTTCTGAACGATACTGCTCTTCTGTGATAGAACCTTCCATTGACTCTTCACGTTTATAGTCAAACTCGATATCGACTTTCTCATCTCGTGCCCGCAATATCAGCCTGATAGGTACCTCTCCCCAAGGCATTACATCTCGCATGCGGTTAATCAGAAAACGCTGGTAGTTTTCGTCTATTCTATCAGGGTTATTAACAAACAACAGTACGGTAGGTGGGTTAACCGCAACCTGGGTGCCATAATAAATCTTTGGCAGACCAATCTTTTTGCGTACTGATGGAGAACGCTCTGCTGTAATGTTTTTCAGATGCTTATTGATTTTACCTGTTGTTACTCTTGTTCGGCTCTGTTTGAAAATATTACTCGCCAGGTCGATCAGGGAATTGATGTTCTTACTCTCTTTTGCCGTTATAAAGCATATCGGGGCAAAGTTCAAACCTGGCAGAACCTTATCGAAATATTCACTGTATTCTTCGGTTGCTGCCCGATCTTTTGCCAGGTCCCATTTATTTACAACAATAATTACCGGCTTATGATTATCGATAATGAATCGTGCCAGTTTCTTATCAACTTGTGATATTGGCTCAGCTGCATCAACAAAAAACAGTGATACATCTGCTCGCTTGATCGAATTCACTGCTCTGGTATAGCTGTAGAACTCGATTCCGTTAGCGTCGTTCATCTTGTTCTTCTTGCGAACTCCCGCGGTATCGATAACAATAAATGTGCGGTTATCTTTTTCAAATCGAATATCAACCGCATCTCTTGTTGTACCTGCGACATCACTCACTATCACTCGCTCTTCACCGGCCAGTGAGTTGATGAATGTGCTCTTCCCGACATTTCGCTTACCCACAACCGCTATCTTCATAGCTTCTTCTTGAGGCTTTTCGGTATTACGCCCTTCCAGGCGGTCAAGGATTTCTTCTACCAGTTCCTGTCGCCTGCGGGCATGCAATGCGGAGATGCATAACGGCTCGCCGAAACCCAGCTTGTAGAATTCTCCTGCACCGGCGTCCAGCTCCACCGAATCGGATTTGTTCGCTACCAGGATCACGTCCAGCTTCTCCTTTCGCAGCAGCTGGGCAACCTTCAGGTCCAGCGGCAGCATACCGCTCCGGATATCTACCACAAATAATACTACATCAGATTGCAGCAGGGCAGACATAATCTGGTTTTCAACATGCTCGGTAAGGTTGTCATGGTCTTCAATGCCATAACCACCTGTATCGACCAGCTCAAAATACTTGCCGTCCATCTCTATAACCGCACTTACGCGGTCGCGCGTTACGCCCGGCGTATCTTCTACAATACTAATACGCTCTTTTGCCAGAATGTTCAGCAAACTGCTCTTTCCTACATTTGGCCTGCCTACAATTGATACTACTGGAAGTTCCATACCTTTTTATCCATTATTATTTGGTTTACAGTGTTAGTTTAGCCGCTGTTGGCTTTCCTGCCGTCTTTCGATGTGACTTAAAGGTCATATTTACTCTTTACTTATCTATTACATCTCAAGCTTTCATTTGGATTGCATTAAGATTAGCCCTGTATTATACGGTATTATTCCGGTTTTATCTATGATATTTTACTCTTGTTTTGCTCATAAAACCTTATTTTCAGTGTTAGAAACGTTAAAACCGCTAAATCGAAGGTTGACTTCTATTAAGTTTTAACTTATCATTACCCAGTCTCGGACTACCTGCCGGGACGTTAATTGATATTAAAAGTGCTGATAAGGGAAGTTGTACGCTTATCTATGGCAATAACGCTTCTGCACTTGGTGCGTAAGTAAACATTTAAGAGAGGTTTATATGTCTTATAACAGTGTTGTACTGGTTAAACAGGTTCCAGACACTAAGGCAGTTACTGGAAAAGCCATGAATGACGATGGTACTGTCAATCGTGCTGCTTTGCCGGCTGTCTTCAATCCTGAAGATTTAAATGCCCTGGAAATGGCTCTTGCTGTAAAAGCTAAACATGGCGGTACTGTGACTGTTCTCACTATGGGCCTGCCATCTGCCTGCGATGTGCTGCGACAGGGACTGTTCCGTGGTGCTGACCGTGCGATTCTTGTTACAGACCGTCGTGCTGCTGCTAGTGATACTCTTGCTACCAGCTATATTCTTAGCTGTGCTGTCAAGAAAATCGAAGATGTAGACCTCGTTTTCTGTGGTCGCCAGGCGATTGACGGTGATACCGCTCAGGTTGGACCTCAGGCTGCTGAAAAGCTGGGATTCCCTCAGATAACTTATGTTGAAGAACTGGAGCTTGACGGCAAAACTATCACTGCCAAACGCGGTGTTGGTTCCGGCTGGGAAAAGGTTCAGTGCCAGTTACCGGCTCTCCTTACTGTTCTTGATACCGCTAATGACCCTCGTCCGGCAGTTTCTCGCCAGATGATGTGGTTCAAAAAGGCGAAAGGTCCTACCGAGGTCAAGGCGACCGGCGGCACAGACGCTGACATCGAATCGCTTAGGGATCGCGGATTGCTTATTGACGAATGGGATCTCGACCATCTCGAAGCTGATTTGCAGTGGTGTGGCAAGAGCGGCAGCCCGACCAAGGTCAACCGCATCCAGAGTGTTGTTCTTACCGCCAGTGAACATAAAAGCATTGAGCCGACCGATGATGGCATCAGGGAACTGATACACGAACTTATCGAAGACCATACTATCGGCTAAACAGTTGGCTCGAACATTTTGACTGTTTGGGCCGGTTTTTCTTAATATAGATTGAAAACTTAATTAACTAACAGCAAACAAAGAGTTTAATATTATGATAGAAGTAAACAGAAATGGTGAAGTCTGGGTTTATGCCGAGCAGATTGACGGCAAACTTGCTGATGTCTCTCTTGAGCTTATGGGACGCGGGCGCGAACTTGCCGATACACTTAAAGTGAAACTGGGTGCTGTACTCGCCGGTAGAAGCGTTTCAGAAGCTGCCAAAGAACTGGGCTACTATGGTGCCGATAAGGTGTATGTTGTCGATAACGATGACCTTGGCATCTACCAGACTTGCAGTTATACCAAGGTTATCTGCGAGCTTATCCAAAAGCACAAACCGCAGATTATGCTTTATGGTGCCAGTCATATCGGTCGCGACCTTGCTCCTCGTGTAGCTTCAACTATGCGTGCCGGTCTGACTGCTGACTGTACCGACCTCCAGATCGATGACTATACAGAGCCAAAGACTAAGGATGTTCACAAAAACCTGCTCCAGCAGATTCGTCCTGCTTTCGGCGGAAATATTATCGCGACTATTATCAACTATGATCGCTGGCCGCAGATGGCAACTGTTCGCGAAGGCGTTATGGCGATGCCTGATAAGGATCTGAAGAAAAAAGCTGAAATCATCAACGAGGAAAGCTATATCACTGCTGAAGATCTGCCGCTCAATATTCTTGACCGTCATGTTGCCAAGAAAAAGGTTAATCTCAAAGCTGCTCGTGTTATTGTTACCGGCGGTGCCGGTGTCGGCAGCAAGGAAAACTTCAAGATGATCTGGGATCTGGCCCATGTGCTTGGCGGTGTTCCCGGCGGCAGCCGTGCTGCGGTTGACCTTGGCTATATCGACCACGATCACCAGGTAGGGCAGACCGGTACTACCGTTAGACCGGCTCTATATATTGCTGTTGGTGTTAGTGGCGCTATCCAGCACGTAGCCGGTATGAGCGAATCTTCTCGTATTATTGCTATCAATAACGACCCGGACGCTCCTATTTTCTCTGTTGCACACTATGGTATCGTTGGCGATTATCAGGAAGTACTTCCAAAGATGATCAAGGCTATTCGTGCCAAGGATTAATTTTGCTTATTAGTCAGGAAAAAGATTCGTTTGCATAAGAGTTAATTTCGCAGTTTTTAAGCTGCAATAAACGCCCAAATGGGCCTTTGCAAATAACGTTGAACAATCAAAAGTGCGGAATTGCACAAAGAGTAAATCAAATAAAACGGAATTTAAAATGGCAAACTTTTATAAAGATAATGATGATGTAATGTTCCTTTTCAGGTATTATCCGGTTGGTAAGCTGGCTGATATCATGGAAGGCGACTATTCAGACAGCCAGAAATACAATTGGGCTCCTGATAATGCCGATGACGCGGTTGAAAACTATAATATGCTGCTTGATACTGTTGGTCAGATCTCAGGCGATTTTGTAGCGCCTCGTTCTGAACAGATAGATATCGACGGCAATACTCTCCATGATGATGGTACTGTCAGCTACGCTCCCGGCATGCAGGAATGTATCGACAGGTTCGGCGAAGCCAAGCTTATGGGCTTTACTCTCCCTCACCGTTTCGGCGGCCTGAATTGCCCGAACTTTATCTATACAATGAGTAACGATGTTGTTTCTCGTGCCGATGCCTCTCTTATGAACATCTACGGTCTGCAGGGTATCGCGGAAACTATCAATGCTTTTGCTAACGAAGATATCAAACAGCAGTATCTGCCTGACTTTGCCGAAGGTAAGAGTACCGGTGCTATGGTTCTTACCGAGCCTGATGCCGGTTCTGACCTACAGGCTGTTAAGCTGCGTGCCTATCAGGATTCAAACGGTCAGTGGCGTCTGCATGGTGTTAAACGTTTCATCACGAACGGTTGCGGCGAAGTGCTTCTCGTTCTTGCCCGCAGTGAGCCAGATCGTGCCGGTGGTATGGGCCTTAGCCTGTTTGTTTGTGATAACGGTCCGACCGTAAAAGTTCGTCGTCTGGAAAACAAACTGGGTATCCATGGTTCGCCTACCTGTGAAATGTATTTTGATCATACCCCTTGCCAGCTTGTTGGCGAACGTAAACGCGGGCTGGCCAAGTATGTTATGAGCCTTATGAACGGTGCCCGTGTCGGTATCGCTTCCCAGTCGCTTGGTATCGGCGAAGCTGCTTTCCGTGTGGCACGTGATTATGCCGCCAGTCGTGAACAGTTCGGCATGCCGATCGAAAAACTGCCTAGTGTTCGTGATCTTCTCGTTGAAATGAAGATCGAGCTGGAAGCTGCCCGTACTCTCACTATGGAAACATGCTGGGCGGTTGATTTCAGCAACGGTCTTGAGCTGAAAACTGAATCAGGCGAAATTGAAGACAAAGCTCTTCTCAAGGAAATGAAAAAAGAATTCAAGCATTATCGCCGTCTGGCTGATATGCTTACCCCGATGAGCAAATACTATGCCTCGGAAATGTGCAGCAGGGTCGCATACGAATCTATGAGCGTTTTGGGTGGTAGCGGATATATGAAGGACTATCCGGTTGAACGTCACATGCGTGACGCTCGTATCACCTCTATCTATGAAGGTACTTCCCAGCTTCAGATCGTCGCCGCTGTGCGTGGCGTATGTTCTGGTACCGGCGAGAAATTCCTCGCTGGGCTGGAAGCATTTGATTATCCGGCTGAAGTTAAAGATCTGGTTGATATCCTTATCGCCGGTCGTGAAAAGATGGTCGAAGCGGTCAGCTTTATCAAATCTCAGCCTGGTACTGACTACATGGACCTGCATGGCCGCAAGCTGGTTGATATCGCTATCGACCTTATCGTCGGTCACCTGTTCCTGCAGCAGTCAGTTGCCGAACCTGCCTGGAAAGACAGCTTCTGCGAGCCTGGCAAGGATCAGGATATCTCTGCTTACGATAAACATCGTCAGCATAAAGCAATCGTTGCCAAACGATTCATAACCAACAATGCAGCTAAGATTGAAACTCTGTTCAAACTTATCACAGCTGGTGATGTTTCTTCAATAAAAGAATACGATGCTATCGTTGGTCCTGTCCCCGAAGAAGCATAAAATAGTACAAGCTCCTCGCTTGTGATTTTATCCTTCGCCGAAGACAATTATAAATCCCCAAAGCCTGTATCATCTGGATACAGGCTTTTTTCTTACGTCAATTGGTACGCTTCCTGCATAATCCATTTCTACAGGTCCAATTCACTGATATCCACCATTAGTATTTGTCGGCCTTCTTTCCCTATCGGGCAGTCCACGAAAATCTTCTTACCGTCCCGGCTCTGTCTCGGATGCAGATCAACCCGCCATTCGCCCTGGTATTTCTTATCCACAAAAAACTTACCCAGTACGATTTTCTGTTTCGTTTTCGTATTATACAGGTATAAAGTGATCTGTCTGTTTCCATCCGGGTAAGTATCATTCATTATCCAGTCGGTGTTCTGCAGGTAACTGCAATGCCCGTCTGTGTTAAATACTTCCTTGCCTTCTATCGAATAGCTTTTTTCAACCACATCATCAAACAGGTAAAAGTGATTGCCGGATTCCGGCCTGTTGGCATATGCCAGGCATTGTTTTGCGTTTTTCCACCAGAAATGCGAAGTCATTTTGGAATCATTCAGCACATGAATCTCACCGCCGTCAACCGAAGCCGTCAGCATACGGGTACCCAACGGTGATATACGTCTGCCTTCGCCTGGTTTTACCCATCTATTTAGAAATACAAATCGAGTTCCATCTGTATTAATATCCAGGTGGTTGAAGTAATGTTTATAGCCTGATAATTTTTCAACAGGATAGGGGATATCCGCTATCTCTTTTATTGATACTATCTGCTTTCTGCTGCCGTCGTCCAGCGATATCTTATATATGCCCGCATCTTCCGGGGCAAGCACTTTATTGTTCCTGTCGCTGATTCCAGGATATCCGTAACCGGCCCTGCAATCCTGTATTCGCTCGAAATCTGTTGACAAGGCAAACTTACCGTCCGGGCTCAGTGTATAAATCGGGTATGGGATCGTTCTTTTTTCCATTGTCCGCACGTTCACGATCCGGCATACATATTTACCCTGCTCCCGATCATTCCACAACACTTCATTTGTGCCGGGCCGCCATTGCAGCATACACCCTTGCTGCCAGTTCCAGGCTTTGCTGCTGCCCAGTTCGGTCCATTTGTTATTATTGTTCAGGTCGATCATCCCGATTTTGATCTTATCATTCTCGGTAGGGGTCCGATGTTCAAAGTCCACTTCCATTGACAGTACATACCGGTCGGAAGGGTCTGTTTGAAATTTGTCATAATAGCCGAACCAGTGATGCAAAGGACCTGATGTTATTGGTTTGACCGGAAACATTATTTGGGATTTCTCTGACCATTCCTTAAAATCAGCTGTCATGGAAATATCTTTACCATCCTGCCGCTCTACTATGTACTCTATGGCATAATACCCTTCCCCGGGGAAGTCAATCTTTACCGGTTCCAGTTTCGTTACACTGCGACCTTCTCCAAGCGTAATTCCGGGATAGCTTAATTCCTTTACTACCTGGTTCTTCTGGTTGCGAACCTTTATTGTAAGTCCGACTACTTTGGCATCATCAAAGTTTAGAATTACCGGCGTAACCGTATCGTCCGGCCCGTAAACCACATCTACATTATCACTTCCGGCCAGTACCCGCTGATATATGAATTTATGTATGTACCAGGCAAGTTTGGGATAGCCCAGGCAGTCTATCAAAGGTTTCTTATATGTGCCTGAGTTTGCTCCGCCATGCAGACAGCACCATGAAAAACCCGACACGCCGAACATACGCTGCTTCTTCATTGCTTCATATGCGCTAAAAGCCTGGAAACCCTGGCTGGCCCGCCATTGATCGGCATCAAGTTTTTTACCGATACTGCCGTTGTCATAGTCCCATTCATAAGATTGCATCTGGTACCATGGTTTACCCTTGCATAGTGTCCAGTTTGGCTGGGCGATGGATTCTTCATGCTCCCAGTTGAAATACGCTCGCTGACCGTTATCCAGGCAGTCTTTTGACCAGCCTGAAGGCCAGTTCCTCACTTTATACCAGTCGAAACCATAGCCCGTTAAGGAATCCTGTGTGCCGCGTGTACACAATGGGTGGGTATATTCACTTGGAGCTGTTATATCGTTGCCGTGAATGTCCCTGGTACCGGCATCATTTTTAATATGCGTATGCTGCCAGAATGTTGTAGGGGATATCAACCTGCTGGTATCTACCGCTGTTGCTGCCTGTATTGTCTTTCTGACAAAATCAAATGAATTACTCACTGGTTCTGGCTTGAACTTATTGGGATGGTTGCTCAGCTCCCAGACTACGATAGATGGATGATTATAAACCTGCTCCATATAATGTGGCAGCCCTTCCAGGTCGATTCCTTCCCAGCTGCCTTCACGTATCCATGCCCCGGTCTGCCATATCAGCATAATGCCAAGCTGATCGCATAGCTCGGCTATTCTTGGGTCATTAATGCCGTCTGCTGTATTCAATGCCGCATGCACGTGTACTCGAAAGGCATTTGACCCGCAATTTTTCGCCATTAGCAGTTCTTCCACCAGGACTTCCAGCGGGGCGCAGCGGTTATTTTTTGCCAGGTCCTCAAATGGCATACGAAAGCCCATATTCTGGACTCCATTGAGTATCTCTTCTTTGCTGTTAATCCGGAACGTACCACCTTCCTGGCTGACTGTTCGTATGCCGGTTGTTGCTGCAATATCATCTACTGGCTGACCCTTATCGTTTTTCAATAGTACTTGTACCTTGTAGAGATTCGGTGTCTTAAATGTCCATAACGAAGCATTATTCAAAGTCGTATCATGTTCCTGTACAATACTCTGGTGAGCTGGTATTCTAATCTCGAATATCTGCTTGAGCTGTTCAGCTCCTTCCTCAGGATACCAGGGTCGGTAGCATATTTCTAATTTCCCGGTAAATTCCTGGTCGGTACTATTTTCTAATGCTACCTTATGTCTTTGTGTTGCTTTGCTTCCATCAAGTATTTCCGTATGAATCAGTATTTTATCGATATTAACTGCTGAGGTAAGCTCCAGTTTGCATCTGCCCGCAAACCAGCCTATATACCTGTCGGCACATGAGTGCAGCATAGGATTGTTCAGTCTGAAACTGTTCACCTTTACCGCTATCTGGTTCTGCGCATTCTTTTTAAGGTAGGGCGTTGCATCGATACTCACCGGCAGCCGGTTATTGATGGTCGCTGCCTTTTTATTATTAATATAGACTACTCCGCCCGGGTCAATTGTCTCAAATGACAATATTGCTTTCTCGTAGTCGCCTATACGAATCTTTTTCCGCAGGTAAAGATCTTCCTCTTTACCGTAAAATCCGCCGTGTACCGCTGGCAATGTCGTCGACTGCCATCTATCATCGTTATAGCCCGATTCCTGCCATTGGTCAATTGATGGCTTGATACTGAAATAATTATTGATAACCAGCCGCGGAGAGTAGGGCACCCGATTATTCTTCATATCTCTGACATAGTCATATCCAAATATCTTATCGATCATCACTTTATCGTCTGTAGCAATTGAAAATGTGTCAACTGCTTCAATTGCTTTTTCCAGCATTGGTTCGGCATATAATACAAGTTTGCCATCCAGGTAAAGGTTGTAAAAATTATTCTCCAGGTCTCCTTCAATTGTAAACTCTATATTATTTCCTGTTTTGTAAGACTGTATATTGGTTTTTTCTGAAGCTTTCCTGATATATATACTGCCGTTTTTATCGAAGCCGACTTCTAATATGTTTTTCCCTGAACCGGATAGACAGAATGATGTATTATTATTTTTCTCTATTCCGGCTTGCCATCTGAATTTGAATCGCCAGTTCATCCCTGTGTCCAGCTTATGGTCAATACGCCCGGCACTAACTGTCAGGTGATTATCTGCTGCCTGGGCATTGGGGTATTTTTCCCATAAAGCAATTACCGCTTTTTCCGTTTCTTCCTGACCTGTACGATAGCCCAGTGCTTTCCAGTCTTCCAGTTTTATTGTCCGGCGCACTTCGGACAGCGGCTGAGCCTTTATACCTTTAATGACATCTGATATTTGCTCCTCATATACAGCTTTTGCATCCAGGTTAGGCACGTTGAAATATTTTGATGCGTAATCGGTATAGGCATTCAAAAAATCTATCCGGGCATTTGTGTCAAATACTTCTGTTTTACCTTTAAAATCAGTTTCGCCGTTTGCTTTTTCAGATTGAGAATAATAACGGAACTCGAAACTGTTAAATCTGGCTTCATTACTACTGGCAGAATTCGTTAAATTTAACAATGTGAAAGATAAACATAACAATACTTTAATTGACTTTAACATGACTGTCCTCTATTTAAGATTAATATTATACAGTTAGTTTGTTTACAGATTAAAAACTGAATGAATCTATTTTAGATAGCCTTATGGTGACCTCTGGATATTGCTTTTGATGCGATAGTTTAAGATTTTGGTTGCTGACAAGGAATATAAAAATCGTGCATATTGAGCTATATTCACTGTTTTATGTGACGCATGTCAGCAAGCAAAAGATAAACTTGTCGCTCGAAATGAATTTTAAGAGGTTGCCATATATCTTATATCATATTATTACTGTAATTACCATGGAAATCATATCCTCCCGGCATATATTGCTTTTTGTCCTTTTAAATCGTATATTTACCTCAGCTTCCTGTTTACTCGTTTCTTATTACTGTAACCGTATAAATGGTTACTATGTATTGAGGTAAAATATTATGGTTAAAGGGATAATACAAAAAATACTGAATTATTCGATCTTTTTCGTCTGTCTGGCAGCTTCAACTGCGATATTATCGTTTATATACCTGTTGATGAATATGGGACGCGTTATCGATATCGACTTGGATTTACTCACAGAAGGGCACATTCTGCATGTATTTACCTCAACTGAGTTCTGGATGAATTTTCCTGCCATTATTCCGTTTCATTATATGTATATAATGGTTGACTTCCGTGCATTTTTACTGACCGTACCTGTAATGGCATACATATACTATCTCATGCGTCACAAAAAGAGATTTTCGCTTCATACTACCGGTCTTGCCTGCCTTGCCATTGGGCTTATACCATATTTCTCCGGCATGCTCGTACTTACACGCAATACCGACCCGTCATGGTGCGGACCGTGGCTCGCAACTATGGTAATTGGCATGTTCTATGCCATTATTGCTTGCATGACACTCACCGGCATTGAGATTTTTAAACCGGTAAACGCAAAAGATACTATCTAACACTTCAATTTTCAGTGTGCCTTTATATTTTCTGTTCCGATTATTTTTTCGATCTGCACCCAATCGCCGGTCATAAGTATTTATATCCATACTTATACTTTATCTCTTCCGTTGTCTGCCCGCTTATTTTCTGAATTCAGACTTCGAATATCAACCGAACTGCTATCTTGCCTATTGCTGCAACTGCATATCCAGAATAATGAAAATGATATTATTATAGTAATAAGCCGAGTCATAACTTTGCATTCCTTTTTTTGCTAATGTCAAAAAACAATGCCCAACACAAGCACATGGTTCCTTTATAACCGATTTCCAGCTAAATTTCCCGGATTATTTTTATTGACTCAAAGTGACCGATTTTACATTTTTTATTGCGGTAACATAATTCAATGCAAATTGTTACATTAATGATTTAATTAGCCTGCCGCTTTGCGGCAAACCTTCCCTAATACCAAATAACTAATAACTAATACCTCTCAAACTGACCATCGGTCAGTTTGAGTTATTGATTTGTTTACCGCTTCGCGGCTTTCCTTCCCTGGCACCTGTTACCGCACATTGTTTATTCTTACTTTATCTTGTTTGTATTGTTCCCTGATCTTGTCAAGATTACCCTGCTCCATCCAGCCGCTGCCGACAACGCCTATCATCCCATGCACATAGCCCTGTGTTGTCAAACCTTTCTTCGCCAGCGCATCTCGCACCGCGTTTCTGTCGGCCAGGTTCTCACATATTACCACTCCAACCGCCGATTCACGCTTCTCAATGATATACAGCTCGCTCGCTTTCCCCAACAGGTTATTATCATTCAGACAGCTCAAGACAGTCTGACTCAATTCTTCCTTGCCAATCGGTTCAAGTCTGAATATCATCGCCGCCGCTCCGGCATGCACATCAGACTTCTGCCCGGCATAACGCTCCGCATATTCTTTCGGTAGCGGTTTGCCCAAAACATCCTCGTATATCTCATATGCCTTTACCGCTTTTTCACCCCCGGCTTCCATCCAGCCCTTCAAAATCTCATCGCTCGACTTACTGTTCCGACGCACTCCGCCAATTGCACGCCCGTAATAATTGATCTCCCGGTCATCCAGCACCGTCTCCAGCATTTTCCCAACCAGCTTTTCACTCGGCTTGCTCACCGTCGACAAGCCAAAATAATTCGCCGTATACCGAACCTCACGCGATGGATCATCCAGCAGGGCGGTCAGCAGCTCGATCACCCGCTCATTCTGTTCCTTACCGCTCCATACGAATTTATTGCCCAGTATCCGCGCCGCCTGGTTGCGAACATCGTCGTCCTTGTCTTTCAGACACGCCGCCAGCCCGTCGATAAACGATTCATCCAGTATAGTAAATAAGCCTTCCTCTTTCAGCACCGACATACGCTCTTTAGAGCTGCCCGTCAGCAATCTTTCCTTAAACTCATCCTTCCGCCCGGCATATTTCTGCTCCATCTCTTTTTTATATTCTTCCGCTTTCTTTGCCATAAACGCCTTACTGTCAGCAAAATAATCTATCAGATCCTTTGCCTTTTCCCGTTTTGCCGGGTCTTCATCTCTGAGATACTGCTTTATATACTCTGTCAGCTCATCCACCTTGCCGCGATTCTTACAACCCCAGTGTATCCGACCGATCTGGTTATGATAATCGTCCGTCTCCATCGCCACCTCGCCCATTGCCGCGATTATCTCAGCTGTCATATCATCTACCACCGACAGCCCGAAATAAACCGCCGTCCCGAAATCCTTCGATTCGCTTGCATGGTACATCAGCTCAATCGCCTTTATATTCTGCGGCTCCTTACCCCAGATAAACATATTGCCAATCCACCGCAGCACATTTTCCCGGCCGCTATACCGCCGCAGCCCGTTTCGTACCGTCTCTATTATCTCGTCCGCAGCCCGCAGCTCGCGATCTTTCGCCGCCATCAATTCATCCAGTTTCCTGCCGCCATCTTCACTATCCGGGTAAAACCCTTCAAAATCCACCGGCCCAAAACCACTTTCCGCAGATGGCTTTTCAGCTTTAAGCCTTTCTTTTTCTTCTCTACCGCTTTCCTGTTCTTCAACTTTAATGTTCATCGGGTCACTTCCACTCAATATCTCCCGCTTCAGCTCTTCCGGAGTCAATGCCTTCAGCTTTTCCAGCCGCTTACGTATCACTTCTTCAGTAAACACACTCACCAGCTTCATCCCGTTTTCCTTCGCATATTTCGCCGCGATTATCCCTCTTTCCTGGCCGGCTATTAAACTGTTATATACCTCGTTCAGCTTTTTGTCATCAAACCTCTCCCATATCTCGATATTCTTCTCTTTTATCTTTTCTGCGATTTTTTCTCCGCTTGCTGTCTTGACTACCAACATCTGTTCCAGGTAATCAGGCGTCATCATATTCATCTTATACTCGCCGGCCTCTTCTTTCACCAGGATATCCCTCACTATCCATTCATCGGATACCTTTTGCAGTAATGTAGCCGCAAAATAATCATTTTCGGCAAAAACATCAACTATCCGCAAATTCTCTTCACTCGGATACCCCGGATCGCCCGGTCTAATATCGTCCAATATCATCCCCAGATATTTCTCCAGCTGCTCTCGATGCTCGTTACTTTCGATAATATGCATGCTTATCAGGGCATCCATGTCCTTCTCTCGTATCTTTCGCCAGAACTTTAGCACCAACGCCTTTATCTCTCCCTTATCCGCCTCTGTCAGTTCTTTTTTATCTGATGGCTTCTCTCGTTTAAATATCATTCGCGTTCCAAGGTTTGGCTGTTCGATTATCAGGTCGCCGTCATCGATACGGCATACACCAAAGATGGAATTGCCCATCAAAATATTAATTTTACCGTCTTTGAAGTTACACTGAAAACCAGAAATCGCATCCTGTCCTGTTCCATCGTCTAATGTAATATCAAAAGTCGAGTCATTATTAAACTTACACTCTGCACTTTTAACCAGAGATGAATTATTTCCAATGTTATCTACTATGATATGATTAAACAGATACCATTTACCTAAAAATGGTACTACAGACCGCAAGCTGAACCATTGCTTCATTGTTTTGGTAGATATGTCTGTTGTTGACATGATTTTATTATATCTGGTTGATATTGAATATGCTTTTTGGGCAACAATTAGTTTCCCGATTTTGTCTATCTTGCAAATTGCATATTCTTCACCCTTGCTGCCGCAGATAATAATGGCGTTCTGTTTTATATCATATTTTCCTTCTTCAACTTTATAAACGCCCAGCTCGAGTTCTTCATGTATGACTTTTCCGTCTTCGTATATTATCAGTAAGTATGTGTACTTTGGCCTTCCTTCATCGTTACCGATAAATCCCGGATTTTCCCAGATACCGACAAATTGATCGATAGAAGACTCTTTTGTATTTTCCGCGGTCTCCTGAACCAGCTCTTTTTTCATCTTGTCATATGCAGATTCTGAAAAAATTAAACTGGAATTTATGCTGACCGTCTCTTTTTCCGCATCTTCAACGACTAGCTCATCATTTCCAACTGCTGTATTTGCATTTTCTTCTTTCTTAATTTTTAATTCTGAATTCTTAATTTCTTCGCCGTCAGTCTTTAAATTAGCTTCCGCCGTAGGGGGATTCCTGAACTCTTCACTCTTAGTTCTTAGTTCTTCACTTATTCTTTCAGACTTCATTACTATATCTACACCAACCAGCTTTGAACCTTCACATTTCGCAAACGGCCATACCGGCTCAGGGTTTTCCTTCACTTTGGCATCAGTATCCAATTTCTCATATGCTTTCAGCAGCCGCCTGGCACGATATAGCTGTTCTTCACCTGCCAGCGGAACTCTGTACGCTTTCCTCTCAGCCGGCACATACCCATCCGCCCGTACCGTAATATCAGCAAAGAATTTATATGGTCCGCGTGCATCCTTATTCGTATTGATCAAACTGCGAAATACGTTTATATAATGGGCTGCTTCAAACCCTGCCAGCTGATACCTGCCCTCGGCATCAGTTTTGCCGGTTATTATCTGCGGACTGAAAATCCTCGTTTGTTCGCTTGTTTCGCCTATCCCGCCATTTTCAAGTGGGGTACTTGTCCCGGTTACAACAGCATTTGTGATTGGCCTGCCTTTTTGATCAAGTACTCTCCCTGTTACAGTCAGCAGGTTATTATCACGAAGTTCGATATCCATCTCGGCTCTCTTCTTACCGGACAAAACAAACTCTATCGGTTTATCTCCTTCACCGACCATTGTCACTATACTGCCGGTTCGATTATAAACAATGTTATCTTGGCATGATATTCTGTAACTGCCGATCGGCAGGTCTTTGAACCAGTAATTGCCATTATTATCGGTTGAT
The DNA here is from genome assembly GCA_963666285.2 of Sedimentisphaerales bacterium. Taxonomy (GTDB): domain Bacteria; phylum Planctomycetota; class Phycisphaerae; order Sedimentisphaerales; family SM23-30; genus JAFGDI01. The sequence continues at coordinate 4,542,941 of OY762711.1, read as the reverse complement.
GTTATTCGCTCAAACGGTTTATTCCCATACCGGCCGATTAGTTTTACCTCAACATTTGCCGCTGGTTCTTTTCCTGGCTGCCTCTCTGACGTTACAATATCATTCAGCTCTTTTTCTGTCTTGGCGGCATCCATTCTGGCAAAAAACTCTTCCCAGCGACCTTCTGACATTTCTGTTGTTACAGTACCGCATATCTCATATTCCCCTTTAGATACAGTATTATTAGCTCGAGCGTCAGCGAGCACCTTCCCTGATCCCTGACCTCTGAAACCTGATCCCTGTATTCTTTCATTTTTCATTAACTGTATTTCATACGGCTCCCTGTGTCGAAGCACCCGCACAATTATCCCGTCATCCATCACCCAATAATCGGTAATATGTCCGTTTTGTTTCTTATACCACGTATTTCCGGTACTGGTCTGCGTCAGCACATAATGGTTCGCCTCAAACGTGCCCGCCGGCACCACAACCTCTTCTTTCCCGGCATTATACACCTCTATCGTATAGCTCGCCATCGCCTCGCCGCTGTTATCCCAGTCGTAAACTTCAAATTCCTTACTCGTTTCAACTGCTATATCCAGCCCGCGCATAAATATATTATCTGCACAATAGCTGTCCGGCCTGCTATTTGGGCTAAACCTCGCTCCTTCCGCCACACTCAACTCCACATTTACCTTGTCTTCACGTATCCCGTGCCGGTTCAATACCGCCTTGCCATCACCCAGCTCCAGCTCCGTATCGAACCCGGGCTTACCTTCCGACTCTGCCCGCCACGTAAAATAGCCCGACAGCTTACCTTCTTTATCACCAACCGCCATGTCATAGCTGCCCATCCACGGCATATACGCCAAAGCGTTTATCTCTCCGTCTGCCCCTCGAGTTACAAGCAGTGTGCTGGGCGTCTCTATCTCACGTCTCCGGCTTATATGCTTATACTCACCGCAGAACAAAACCTCACCCGCCATCTTATCCATATATTTTTTATCAACTGTATCGTACCTTTGGTTATCCACTTCTGTGATTTTTGTGGTTTGCGTACTTTCGATAATGTTAGCCATTATTCCGTTTAAATTTCTATATTTACTGAGAAGTGTCTGGTCGGTTTGATTGCCGTATGATATGTTGGCCATCAGGAACAATTTAAGTTCAGGCAGATATATTTTCAGGAAATCAACTTTCCAGAAAGTTTTATCCAGAGTTTGCGGCCTTACCATCTGTTCAATATTTTCAGTTAGATATATCCTGATTATCAGTCCGTCTGGCTGAGGGCCTGTTTCTGTTTGTTTCTCTGTATCAATTCTTGCCTTAGATACCGGACTTTCAACTTGATATTTTTGTGTATGGTACGATATTTCAACCGGTCCATGCTTTATGTCATCATTGAAATAACTTATATTACTTTCCGGCAAATCTCTTTTTATATTATTTTCCAGGTAGCTGGTTATCTCTTTCCAGGCCTTATCTCTGTCCCACCCTTCTGGCAGTCCAATCCAGGAGGGGGTAAAGGAATTAATGGGGTCCGTCCCCTTTTTCGTGGTTGCTTCTTCATTATTAATTAACCGAGCGTCAGCGAGCACATTCCCTAATCCCTTATCCCTTATCCCATATCCCTTTTCTTCTTCTTCTTCTTCCTCAATTTTTAATTCTGAATTCTTAATTTCTTCATTTTCATCCTTCAGATCACTGCCTGCATTTTGCATTTTAACCAGCATGAAATAATGAATGCCATTTACTCCGCACAGCTCCAGCAATGCCGCCTTGTTTTCAGGCATAATATTCGTAACCTTGCGTGTGAACGAACTCATTATCGCATCTGTTTTGTTATCGCCTGTATAGTCGACGGCATGAAACGAACCGGCAAGATCAATATCCAGGCATAAACTTCCGCCGTTTATATCATTTGGGATGACGGTCAGCTTGTCTATTTGGAATTTGTCGGCTGGCAATATTGCCCCTAGTGAGCTCATATCTACCTTTTCTGTCTTAAACGCTTTTATCTTTGGCAGCTTTTCCCAGAAATTCACTTTTCCACTTTCTGAGATCTTCCGCAGAAAACTTATCTGGGTCTCATCCAGCTCGTCGCCGTTTTTAATTATCCTTTCTGTGTCTATACTGTATTCAGTTCCATTCAGACTGAACAGTTCCATCTCTATTGATACTATCTCGTTATTTTCATTGACATATTCTCTCTCGACATTTTTCGGCAGCGATTCTCCCGGCATGATCTCCCTGTAATATATCTCACACCCGTTTTCATCGCAATCCTTGAAATATACATAATATCGTTTGCCTTCATTGGTAATTATATTATCGTCCGGATACCACTTCGCACTGTAGAAGTAGTGGCTCTGTCTTTCATCGGCTTTTTCAACAGGCCGAGCATTCCGAACCCAGTTGATTACCGGCATACATCTGTCTTTAGTAAATACAAACGCCATATCTCCTTTGCCGACGCTATTCAGGATATTTGTCAAATGATTGAAATCTTGTACATTTTCGTACTCTTTCACATTTCCGCTTGCCATATCCAGTACATAAAAATCATATGTTTTCTGATTATTACTTAAATTGATCGCCTGGATTGAATTTTTAAGTACAACTGTTTTGAACGTTGAATTAATGGGGTCCGTCCCCATTTCTACGTTATTCCTGATCTGAATTTCAAAAAGACTGACTTTGCTCAATTCAGTGTCAAATCGACATTGCAGTGTATTTGTTTTGTTTACAGTGCTGCTTCCTCCGCCATTTTGAAGTAATATATTGCCATCGATATCGATTGCGACAATGCGTACCTCAAAAATATTTCTGTCAATATCGTCAGTTGTTGATATCCAGGCTCCATCATCTTTACTGTACGCATTTCCAAAGACTACCTGTCCGTAATCCGTTGCCACTGAAGCAACTTGCACCGGAATATTGGAATTCACTTTATATGATTCTGCAATTGTTTTCCATCCTTGTTTAATATCCAGTGAATTAATGGGGTCCGTCCCCATTTCCGCATCTTTTCCATCTTTCGTATTTGAATTCTTTTTATACTTTATACTTGATACTTCATCCTTTATATTTTCCTCAATTTTTAATTCTGAATTCTTAATTTCTTCGCCGTCAGTCTTTAAATTAGCTTCCGGCATCACTTGTTCCAACAGTACTGTCATATCAAATTCAGGCATCTCAGCTGAAAATATATCATCTTTGAAATAGCATCTTACGTAGATATTATCCCCGTTCCCGGCTATGACCATGCCATCCTGAACATCATAATCTGCATCAAGTAATATTGTATCTCCATTCATATCGATATATCTGATCGTCATAGTACCGTTATCTTTTATGTTCAGCCTTAAGCTTTTAATTTTCTTTCCCTCTTTAATATCTAGCTCTGGCATCTTCCACTCGCCCAGGTACTCTCTATCGAATAGGGGATCACTTTTCTCCTTTTTATCTTTTTCCCAGCTGCCATGATTACCGTTGCTGCCATCGTCAGGCTCAATAATCTGACAATTGACAATCATCAGGTAATCAATCCCGATAATATTCTTTAGAGGCAGTACGCCATATTGACCAGCTTCAAACCTGACATATTTTTGTATTTCGGCCCGTCTGCCGCTGTCTATTTCCCGATTGAATTTGACCGCAAGAGATACTATATTATTATCCATTACATAAGGAGTAAACCGGATATCCATATTATCATATCCTAGTTGGCGAAATATTTCAGTCGATAACGAAATGTCCGTTTTTTCCCCGTCAAATAATGTTACGTTAGGTGCTGTAATTAACCTGCCTTTACTATCCTTTTTAGTTTTTTCGATAATCTCTTCATATTCATCTTTACTGACTATGCTGCAGTCTGAATTGTCATAACCTGGCACGGCCTTATTGTCAATAGCGGCAAACCGAATTTCTGTGCTAACCTGCGCCTTGAACTTAATCTTCGGCATCGGTTCACCTGCCGCTATCTCTCGGTATTTTATCATACAGCCATTCTCATCTGAATAGCTGAAGTTTATATCGAACGTCCTGTTATCTTTAGTTATAACAATAATATTGTTTAACCCGCTGATTACTGTCCTTTTCAAAGCCGGGTCAAATTCTATATTTCCATTCGCGAAATGTGCTTCTTGAACTATCCCCAGCCATGGCTGTTGATCATAGCAATAATAGATATCACCTGCGTTGAATGATTCTTGTGTCCTTTTCAGCTGTTCGATATCAGCGATATCTTTAAGCTTCGCTTTCAGCCCCGTTTCCAGGTCAAGCATAAAGATATCCTGCATCCTGTCTGTCTTGTGCAGATCCCATATACTGCCGGAATTTTGCAGATAGGTTGAATTAAAGGGGTCCGTCCCCATTTCCGCATCTTTTCCGTCTTTCGTGTTTGAATTCTTTTTATACTTGATACTTGATACTTCATCCTTTATGTTTTCCACCCCATATCCCTTTTCTTCTTCTTCCTTAATTTTTAATTCTGAATTCTTAATTTCTTCACTTTCAGCCTTCAGACTTCTTACTTCAGACTTCTCTCCTCTTGCCGCTTTGTTCTGAGCTGGTCGTAGTAGGGCTTCCGATATCATTTTCTCCTTCAGCTCTTCCGGTGTCATACTCTCAAGTTCGTTCAACCGTTTCTCAATTTCTTCTCTTGTACAAAATCTCATCATCTCTAATTTGTACTTATCAGCAACGCTTAATGTCGCCAGGCTTCTCTGTTCATGAGTTATCTTATCCAGATAAAGCTTCTTCAGTTCTTTTCCTTCGGCATGAACCCATCCCTCGGCATTCTTCTGCTGCAATATCTTGCCCATACTGTCTATATCTGTTGTCTTAATTATTTTACACTTTTCTATTGTTTCCTTGTTAAAGTTGTCAAGCTTAAATTCCCCATTCTTATACCTTACCGGTATCACTCCTATAGTCCATTTATCATCCAAAGATTTAGTCAGTGTCCAGGCTTCAAAGTTATTATTACCATCTTCATAAACGTCAACGAACTTATTATTCTCTTCTGAATAAAAATTCCAATCTGACCATTTCCCGTATAAAGTTTCTTCAAGATATTGCTTAACCATCTCCAGATGTTTATCATCCTCAATCACCAGCATCTCAAGTATCCCGGCAATATCCCTTTTCCTCATCTTCTCTCTGTATTCACTCACCATGTTCGCAATCCTGCGTTTATCATAACTGGTCAGCTCCTTCGGCAGTTCTTCAATCGCAATTATCTCGTAATCCGGATTCACCGTAAATGTTTTCGTGAAATATGTATAAGAATAGCTGCTATCATTATATCTCAACTCATATTTAATCCTATATGTATAGTTACCATTTTCATCTGTTCCTAAATTTCCTTTCTCAACATAACTTTTCCAGCTATAGCCATCATCTATATTGTTTCTTATGTATCTACCGACAATATCGCTCGCGATATAATCAAATAGTGAATTTGTGTTTGTTTTCTTCTTCGATGCACAACTGCCGTCCGGGTTAAAGGTAAAGTCCTCGCCCTTGATAACTATAATATCATCTCCGCTTTTCCGGCTTGTCTCTTCAACCGTGCAATTTATCAGATGTCGGTTGCTGCTGTCAACTGCCGGTTCATTCCATTCGAGGAATCTTCTTTTCAATATTCGATCACTCGGATGCTCCAGGTCATAATCTTTATAATAATCTATTACCCATCCCTTAATCGTTTCTATATTAATTTCAGCTTCTGCATCTTTTGTGGTTTCATTATTCCTGATCTGAATTTCAAAAAGACTGACTTTGCTCAATTCAGTGTCAAATCGACATTGCAGTGTATTTGTTTTGTTTACAGTGCTGCTTCCTCCGCCATTTTGAAGTAATATATTACCATCGATATCGATTGCGACAATGCGTACCTCACAAATATTTCTGTCAATATCGTCAGTTGTTGATATCCAGGCTCCATCATCTTTACTGTACGCATTTCCAAAGACTACCTGTCCGTAATCCGTTGCCACTGAAGCAACTTGCACCGGAATATTGGAATTCACTTTATATGATTCTGCAATTGTTTTCCATTCTTGTTTAATATCCAATGAATTAATGGGGTCCGTCCCCATTTCCGCATCTTTTCCGTCTTTCGTGTTTGAATTCTTTTTATACTTGATACTTGATACTTCATCCTTTATGTTTTCCTTCCCATATCCCTTTTCTTCTTCTTCTTTCTTAATTTTTAATTCTTCTTTCTTAATTTCTTCGCCATATCTCTGACTTTCTTTCTCTTCCATCAATTTATCAACAAACTTAGTCTTATCTGTTACGCCCAAACCCTTGGTAGTAAATACTTCACCAGAAATAGCAGTATCAATCTCTGTCTCAACAAACTCTACCCGAAGAGTTTCAATATTGCCCATCGTAATATCTTTATGTGACATTTCCAGCTTATTAAGCAGCCACACTCCATGATTTTCTTTGGACTCTATATAGCTTGCATCATAACTTTGCCAAAGGGGGAGGTCTATTCCTTGGGACCATTTGCCCATAGAAAATCTATATTTAATCAGCGAATGTCCCATCTCCGGTGAAACCCAGAACTCAATTAGCTTATTCATTATGTTGCCATTATCATTTTCAGCTTCTTTAAAGATTGAAATCTTAATACAGGGTATACCGTTAACGGTCTCAGCAGCTATTTTAGGCTTAGTTCCATTATTTGCATACAAGAGGACAATGTTTCGGATTTGAGAATGAAGGTTTACGCTGTAAAGTCGTTCAATATCAAAATCAAATATTATCGATAGCGGATTTGTTGCATGCTTAGCTCGTGCTTTTGCGTTTTTTGCAGAACATTCATCTTTTATCGCATCATAAACTATCCATTTATTAGGGTCAATAAAAGTGCGTGCGTCAACATTTGACCATAGTGGCTTAGCCTGTGTTGTATTGTTTAGTTGATCGACAGAATGTAAATCAAACCTTCTTTTGACAACGCTCTGGTACCAGTCTATGGTGAAATTACCGTTTTTGTCAATAACGCAGCTATAGTCGTCTGTATCAAACTTCTTGACAGACTCATCCTGTAGCTTACCTTTCCCGTTGGTAGCCATTTTACTTAATGTGATATTGATCAATGCTTTACCTTGTGAATTCGATAGTAGCTGACTTCTAACATTATCAGCATTTTGTATATTTTTTAATAATTCTGACAAAGTATACTTAGTTCTTAGCTCTTCACTTTCTTTTGGGTTATTTTCTTCTTTCTTAATATATTCTTTTTCAGACTTCAGACTTCCTACTTCAGACTTCAGATTGTCCATTCCCTTTTTCGTGGTTGCTTCTTCATTATTAATTAACCGAGCGTCAGCGAGCACATTCCCTAATCCCTTATCCCTTATCCCATATCCCTTTTCTTCTTCTTCTTCTTCTTCTTCTTCCTTAATTTTTAATTCTGAATTCTTAATTTCTTCACTTTCAGACTTCAGACTTCCTACTTCAGACTTCAGATTCTCCGTCCCCTTTTTCGTGGTTGCTTCTTCATTATTAATTAACCGAGCGTTAGCGAGCACTTTCCCTAATCCCTTATCCCCGATCCCTGATCCCTGTTTTCTTTCATCCTTCAGATTAAAATCAATAGTCTTTTTATCTTCTTTCCCGATCAGCTTCGTCAGCAGTATCTCCTGCTTAGTTTCATAACCGGCTGCTTTCGCAACAATATTATGCTCTTCATAATATGTCAGGTATTCGTATTTACCGTTTTCGTCTGTCGTAGTAGAAAACCTGCCGCTGTTATAGCCTGAAACATCGCCTACCTTTGCACCGGCAATCGGATCGCCCGTATCTGCATCAGTTACAGTTCCCTCGATTCTGAACTGAAGATTCTTGGGTATCGATTTCAAAACCACATTCTTAAACGTATGTGTCTTATACGAACATGTCATAAATTCGATCTTATCAATATCGGCAGGTCCAATGTTCTTATATTCTATTGTCCGCTGTCGAACATTATTAAAACCGGTATCCGCGATTGATTTTCCGTCAACTATCTTTCCGCTTTTGTCAATTACAACTATCCTGCTCGCTTTTTTATAGCCTACATTATCACTGCAGGTAATAATCATATTATCGCCGGACTGCATCCCGCCGAATATTAACGGCTTACCATCTACTTTATGGCCGCTCGTACCTGTTATCGATCTGCTCGAACATGACGTTTCCCAGTTGCCATCCGGTACCGCGATTCTAATATTGGTTTTATTTAAATTGCCATTGATATGAGCCTTAAAAGCTGTTATTTCATTTTTGTCAAATACGCCAAGCTCACTTTTCGCTCTGCAGCCTTTGATATACTCTAACTTGAACGCTGCTCCCTTGTCAGACCTGAACGCCAGCTGATAGCCGGGCTCATCCGATTCTATACCGCTGCTGTCAGAGGTCTGGATCTTTATATCCAGCGGCATACCATCCGGACTATGCCATTTGTTGCCGTTTGGCGGCCAGCTGCATATTCCGACCAGCTCGATTTTATGGCCATCTCCATATTCAAAGATATATTTATCCTGTGCACCTTGCCCGCTCGCCATCGGCAGCAGCACCGCCGCCAGTACAATTATACTCACAATACCCGCCGCACCCAATCTGGCTGATTTGGGAAACTTCCTCGATAAGATATGCTTTATACGGTCTTTCAACGCCTTCTTGGACTCGACTACCCCGACCAGCCTCAAACTGAAATGCGGTCGGGAAAATGCGATCTCGGCTATATCAACCAGTGTACTGCTGTACATCCCGGCATCACCTTCTAGCTTCGCGATCACCAACTCATCTACCGCTTTCTCTCGCACATTGCGAATTATCGCATTTGCGATCCAGAGCAGGGGGTTAAAGAAGTACACTATCTGCAAAAGTGTCTGTGCCAGGTTCACCCACAGGTCGCCTCGCTTGATATGCGACAGCTCATGCAGCAGTACCGCTTTCAGCTGGTCCTTACTCAATTTCTCCAGCAGCTCTTCCGGCATAAGTATCACAGGCTTCCACAATCCGCACGCCGCCGGACTCATCATATTACGTGTCAGCCTTAGCTCTACTTTACTGCTTACTCTGACCAGCTCCCGGCATTCAGCCATCAATTGCCTTATACGCTCGGCCTTCACCGGCTCACTCTGCGCTACCAGGCTCTTAACAAACCAGAACCGCTGCACCAGCACACTCACCAGCACCAGCACACCAACCGACCAGCCCATAAATATCCAGCCCTGCCAGGTTATTTGATTCCCGGCCGCTAACTGTTTTTCTTCATTTTCAGACTTCAGACTTCCTACTTCAGACTTCAGATTCTCCGTCCCCTTTTTCGTGGTTGCTTCTTCATTATTAATTAACCGAGCGTTAGCGAGCACATTCCCTAATCCCTTATCCCTTATCCCATATCCCTTTTCTTCTTCTTCCTGATTTTTAAATTCTGAATTCTTAATTTCTTCATTTTCAGACTTCAGACTTCTTACTTCAGACTTCATCCCATCTGGTAGGCCCGCTGATTTTTTTTCTGCACTTACGTCATTTTGCAAAATATTAATATCCCGTAAGCCTGTCACTCCACTTATTTGGTCTTCCGCCGCTGCATCGCCGTTACCATTCGATACCTTTCCGCTGTTAGCCGCTATACCGCCGCTATCCGCCGTTTCAGTTAACTCTTCGCCGTTACGCTTCGCGCCGTTGCGTACCACCCGTACACCATCTGTGACCATACTGTCCGCCGCCGCAATTGCTTCGCTATCCTCCCGTGTCCCTTCTTTTGAAATTTCTTCTCGACTGTTCGGCTGTTCGACTGTTCTGGCTTCCATCGACCATTGGTCGCTTATCCAGTACCCTAAACCGGTAGGCATAGATATGCTCGTCGGCAGTACCAGCTTCACCAGTACCAGCATCCAGATGCAATATCGAATAACCGCTCTAACTCGTTTCTTGATAACTAGATCCAGCAGCATTAGTACTGCTATTAACACGCTCGACTGAACCAGCATAGCAAAGTTTTCTTTACAGAACCATTGGCCCAATTCATTGATCATGGTTGTAATGTCCATGTTCCGACCTTTCTTAAGTATCTTAATTTTATAGCTTTATGTCTATATATCCAGACGTTGAAAACTCATTTCCGTTACACAAATAATTTGTAAGTGGCGTTACTAGGCGAATTAATACACGGTCGCAGAATGAAATCCGCCTCAGGCGGAGCGACATCTTAATTCTTCACTTATTTATTTAACTTTTCTTATCTTCTATCATCTGCCTTAACTCATCCAGTTCGTTCTTCGATATCTCTTCATTCTCCAGAAGAAACTGCATCATTGGCGTTAAAGCACCGTTAAACGCTCGTGAGAGCATCTTTTGAAACTCTCCTTTTTGTGCCTGCTCCCGGCTGATACACGCCTTAAACAATTGCAGGTTGCGGATACGCTCGGTAAATAGTAAATTTTTCTTTACCATACGGTCCATCGTTGTCTTTACTGTACTGTACGCCCAGCCTTTACTCTTTTCCAATGCCTCCTGCACCATACCCGCAGTACTGGCACCGTTATCCCAGATATGCCGCATAATAGACCATTCCGCCTCGGTTAGCTCATATTTGCCTTGTTTTTCTTCAGTTGGTTTTGTCATATTATCTTTCCGTTTAATGATTATAAGTATTTGTAAATAAATATATTATAATTATAAATTGTCCCGCTGCAGACGGGTCCCATAACTCTTAAATATTCAATTTATACTCTTCACTCAAACACACATTCTACATGTTTAGAATATATACGACATTTGTCGAACTTGCAAATAAATTATCAAAATAAATTTGATTGTTACGATTGTATGGTTTGCAACGCTCTTTCATCAATAGAGTTATAATCGTTATAACTAATACAATTTATTTCGCCGGACTATAATATCGCTGTAGATATATGTTGTAAGCTAAAATGCACCAATAGTTTACCCGATAAAAACTAAGCCTGTTAACTTTACGCTTATATTATGTAATAAAATTATAAGTATATGTAATTAAATAATTAAGGCAGTAATTGGTTACTTTGTGACCAGGATTTAAGTGTGCATAACTATTGTTGACTTGTTGCCGGCAATTACTGTAAAATCAATATAGCAAAGATACGAGCGCAGATTTTTACTCGCTCGTGGCGGATAATTATGAGAACAGCCTGTAAATCTCTTATTAACAATACTTTCTGGGTGATGATATTGTTGCTCTGCATATCTGGGCATATATATGCGCAATATTCACCAACCAACCCGGCACCTTTGAAAGAATGGACTTTCCTTATCTATGTCGATGGCGACAATGACCTTGAAGAATATGCACTCTTGGATTTTATCGAAATGTCTTCTATTGGCAGTGATACCAATATAAATATTGTGGTAATGCTTGATAGGATAGGTAGTTACAGCTACTCATATGACAATTGGACTACTACCCGCAGGGGGTATGTGCAATTCGGCGATACCCCCGGCAGCTCATGGGGTGAGGATCTCGGCGAAATAAATATGGGCGACCCGCAAAATCTGAAAGATTTTATCTCCTGGGGTGCTGCCAGTTTCCCGTCAACCAGAACCGCTCTTGTTCTATGGAACCATGGTAACGGCTGGGCCGATTACTATGTAAGTCAGGCTGCAGCCTACAGTTTATCGCGAGGGCTGGGTTTACCCAAGATTGAGGAAGACCCTGCCAAAGCTATTTGTCTAGATTCTACCAGTCAGGATGAATTATCTCTGGCAGAGATCAGGGTAGTTCTGGAAGAGCTTAAAACAGAAGAACTTATAAATATCGATGTCTTAGGCATGGATGCGTGTCTCATGGCTATGGTTGAAGTGATTTCTGAATACAAAGATGTGGTTGATTACTTTATCGGTTCTCCAGCTGAAATACCCGCTGATGGTTGGCCCTATGACACTATCTTCGAAGATTTACAAACTAATCCCTTTATCACCACACCTGAATTAGGTTCTGTGATTGTAAACCGTTATTATCAGTCATATTTAACTGGTGAAACTTTGGCTGCTTTTGATCTTTCAGGCGTTGATACGCTATTAACCGCGGTAAATGATTTTTCTGACAGTCTTATTGCTAATGGTATGAGCAATCCGGAATTATGCCTGCTGGATGCTTCAAATGTCGAAACGGCTTTGAGTAATATTACTATTGCAGAAATGCATGGTGCTTCCTATCAGGGAGCGCATGGTTTATCTGTTAATTTCCCTTCCGGTGGTCCGGAAACTGATTATAACTCTAGCAATATGCAGTTTTTAGATGCTACAAGTTGGGAAGATTTTCTTGCTTATTATGAAACCATTGCATCTGACAGCTGGATAAGCGGCTGCCGGAGTTCGTCTTTAAGATATGGCTCGTACTGGAATTATTATGATCTGTACACATTCTGTGAAAAAATCATTCAGGAGTCTCCGGTTGGGCTGGATATTAGCCCGGTAGATGATTATATCTTCTTTGGTCAGGCCGGTGGCCCATTTTCGCAATCTAATGTTGAATATGTCTTTGCGAACGAAACAACAGAGGAGCTTTCCTGGCAGGCCTCTGTCCCGGTTTCATGGCTTTCTGTCAGTCCGGTATCAGGAACTTTGGTTGCCGGGGATTCTGAGGATATTACTGTCAGTATAAATCCTGAAACAACAGCTTCGATGAGTGATGGTATATATACTGCAAATATTGAAATTATAGATAGTAACAATCTTGTAAGACATATCACAATTCTGATGGCCCTTGGATATACTGATTATTTAACTGAAACCTTTACCGGCATTGGAGATAACAGCTTTGACCTTAACGGTAAAACTATTGTATTTACCCCCGGTAATGCTAACAGTTTTTATCTGGCCTGTGTCCGGGATACAGTTGATTTTGAAGTTGATCCATCCGGTTCTACTGAGATATCTCTTAATGACGATGATGCCCGTGAGATATTGTTGAATGATCATAATTTCCCGTTTTTTGGGCAGCTGTATAATGCAATTTATGTAGGATCAAATGGTTACCTGACATTTGTTGCTGATACCGAGTTTACTGAATCTGTTTCCTCACATTTTAATATGCCAAGAATTTCGGCATTTTTTGATGATCTCTGTCCAATATCAGGTGTTACTAGAATCAGCTATTTAATTGATGATGAAAAGCTGGTAGTAACATATGAAGATATCGGTGAATTAAATAGCAGTGGTAGCCAGACTGGCAATGTAAACAGTTTTCAGCTGCTGCTGTTTTTTAGTGGGGTTATAAAGATAACCTGGATAAATATAGAAGCTGGTGATGGGCTGGTTGGACTGTCCAATGGTGTAATTCCTGAAGTATTTCTGGAAAGTAACTTGAATAGATATCAGCAATGTCAGCAGGTAGGTCCAATTGCTCCTATTGCTCTTGATATCTATTTAACTGTTAACCAGGTAATGTCACAAAGTATTATTCTAAGTGCTTATGATGATGGTACTCCGCAGGAGCTGGAATATGTTATCACAGAATTGCCGGTTATTGGTAAACTCTACGATGGTGAAGTAGAAATTACTACTGTACCATATTCGTTAGGTTTTAATAACATCTTAACTTATCAAATAGATGATTACGTTGAAGGTATTGATTATTTCAATTGGTATGCTAACGATGGTGATAGTAGCTCTAATATTGCTTCTATTACAATAGAGGTTCTCCCTCCCGTAGATTATATTACCGAATCGTTTTTAGCAGGTGAATCAGATCTTTCAGGTTTGAGTGCTACTTTTACTCCGGATGATTCTGAAGGAGGCTATTCCGTTTGTATTGATTCTCTGACTGATCTGCCAAATGACCCCAATGCGGGAACCAGGATATTAAATTACTCTGGTAATAATGATGATATTTATCAGGAAATTGTTCTTAGTGATAGTAAACAGGTATTACACTATGGAACTGGTTATTCATATTTTTATGTAAGTGCTAATGGTAACATTACTTTTGGAAGTGGTAGTACTGTTCCGGCCTTTTCTTATTCTGAACATTTCGCAGTTCCCAGGATTTCCATGTTCTACGCTGACCTTAACCCGGATTTTGGTGGCGAAGTTTATTACAACCAGTTGGATGACAGGGTTGTTATTACTTTTAATCAAGTATGGGACTGGGATAATAACGATTACACTTTTCAAACGGAACTGTTTTTTAACGGTGTAATAAAAATTCACTGGCTGGATGTTGATGGCAATTCTGAGTTGGTTGGTGTCGGTTTCTCTGAAGGTCAGGGCATACCATCATCCTTTGTTGAAACTGACTTTAGCAGCAGTTCATCTTGTATAGCGAATAATCCGATCGCACTTGACAGCACAATTGATGTGTGGGCCGGCCAGTCTGCGGCAGTGTTGCTGGAAGCTGAATTTGCAGATGAATACATTATTTCATCTTTACCTGAATATGGTGATTTATATGTTGGACAGACTTTGATAGATACAGTTCCTTATGGTTTGGGTAATGACAATATCTTACTGTATTCTGCTGATCGAGATGCTCTATCTTCAGATCAATTCCAGTGGTATTGCTATAATTCCACCTCTGACATGATGACGGTCTCCAATACAGCAACAGTTGATATTCTTATCCATAGTTGTGAAGAAATTCTGGAGCCTGAGCCGGTTATGCCGGAAGATCAGAGCGTGTGCCGCCCGGTTAACCTGCCGCTGATGTGGGATGTTCCGGTTGTTGAAACGAAATCTTCGCTGGCATATAGTGAAACTCGTTCTGTTGAGTTGCAGCAAAGTATTCTGGATAAAAAACTTACCTGCGAATCTGAGAAGGGCATACCAACTGTTAGTGCATTACCAACAAAGGCATTTATCGATATTCCGGACGCTACTGTTAACGTACTTATGTTTGTTAAGTATGCCAACAATACTGTTGGAGGTGAGGTTGAAAATACATTAAATGCTGTTGCACAGTATTTTACAGATTTTTCCGTAACACTGACAGATGAGGAAGATCCGATCTTACTTGGGCAGTTATTAGAATCCAATCAGGTATTCATTATACCTGAGCAGCAAAATACAATTGTTTCTGTAGCTTCTGCACTTGGCGAAAGCTGGTCAGAAATACTTAATGAATTTGTCGAGCGAGGTGGAATAGTAATCGCATGTGATTATTTCTGGGGTGCTTATGAGTTAATGAACTCAGCTGGGATGATGCAGGTTCTGGCCGACCAGCCTGCAATTATTGGTGGCATGGAAATTGAGAAGGCTTCGGATAATTTATTGACAGAAAATATGGATCAATCCTTTGTAAGTAGTATTGGTACTGTAGCTTATGATTCAACAGAAAATGAGATACTGATTAGTTATCAGGGCAAACCTGTTGCTGTTTCCAACTATATGGGACACGGTATGGCAATATTGCTGGGTTGGGATTTTTATTCATATGATGATAATTATGCCAGGCTGATTGCCAATGCTGTCAGGCTTGGTATTTCTGATTTGAGCTATGATATCTACCTGGATACAGTTAATCCACCTGTAAACCTGGCCGCAGAAGGGTACAGGTTTAAGATATTTGATCCTGGAGTTCTTGAGACTGATATGCAATATTACTGGAAAGTAGATGTCAGTAATGATTGTGGTGATTATATCTCCGGACCTGTCTGGTCATTTACAACCAGTGGATCAAATGTCGATTTTGATGGCGATTGCAAGGTAGATATTGCAGATATGAGTTATCTTGCTGCGAACTGGCTTAATTCGGATTGTTCAGCCAGCTGGTTCAGGTGTGATGGGGCCGATATCGACCGCAGCGGTGGTATAGATTTTAATGATCTTACTGAATTTGCTCAAGGGTGGCTAAGTATAAAATAATTTTTATTATAGATAATGAAATAATTGTATTTGCGGCTTAAGGGTAATGGTGGTAAGTCTTTTTTTTGCAATTATTTATATTTTAGTTGCTGTAGAGCGTTCTATTGGGGAATTTATTCATTATTTTTTTATTGGCACATTTTGCATTGATCAAGCATATAAATAATGAAATGCCAGAATGATACGAAAGCTTAAGTGCATCGCATTGCCGTCCTGAAATTTCATGGTGCGGAGTAGATGTATTTGATTATTGCAGTAATATTTTTTGCTTATCTGCTAAATTCGAATCATTTTATGCAATATATAATATATTATAACTTCTTCCGATTCGTAAAGGATTAGTTTTGTTTGATAACAGCCAAGATAAAGATAAGTTTCAGGACAAAAAAGGGCCTGAATATTTTCTTTATTTATTAACTCCTGTTCAGGGGCGAATTTATGCATATATCTTGAGTAGATGGCCTAATAAATCTGATGCTGACGATATTATGCAGGAGGCTATTTCCATTCTCTGGCAGAAATTTGATACTTATGAACCCGGCACCGAGTTTTTAGCATGGGCTTTTACTGTTACCAAATATGTTATTTCCGGTTTTAGAAGAAAACACAAGAATAATCCTATTCAATTTTCACATGAGACATTAGAAGCAATAAATGATCAAGCCGGTAGCCAAATGCAGCAATATGATTCTCAACTTGAGACTTTAAGAGAATGTATTAAAAAGCTTCCTTTAAAAGATTCAAATTTACTTAAGCTTAAGTATGAAGATAGTTTAACAGCTCAAAAGATTGCAACAAGATTCGGTATGTCTCTGAGAACCTTTTACAGGAATATTGCAAAAATACATTCAACTTTGCTTCAATGTATGGGGATGGAAATTTAATGGTGAGTAATGACAGATAAACATAACAATTATTTAGATGAGATGGTACAGTTGATCGTGCTGACTTTTGATGGCAAGGTTTCTGATGACCAGTTTGAATATTTAGAAGCTCAGCTTAAATGTAATTCAAAAGCTAGAGAGTGTTTTCTAAAAATGCTTACTATATACACTGCTTTTAGTGACTATAATAATTCAGGTATTTTGTTTGGCAGCCAGGAAAATGATATTAAATTTGATCATGCTGATATTGCAAATTTCCAAAAAGATGAAAACAATGAAGAACTTGATATAAATGTTTTGTTGAAACTGGCAAGGGGAGAAAGCACTGTTCCAGAAGTTGAATTGCCAAAGCAATTTCAGCCAGAACCCAATGATACGATCAAAGAAACTCAATCAAAACAGGAAATCAAAAAGCAGTCTAAATTATATTACTATGCTTTGGCAGCGGCTGTGGTTATTGTGTTCAGTTTGATAATCTTTTCACCAAAGCCGGGGTATGAAACCGCTACACTTGTTTCAACTTTAGATGCACAATGGGAAAATATAGATTTAGAAAGAGGATATCGGTTCGTTGTTGGTGAAAACCATGTGTTCCGGTTAAACAAAGGATTTGCTGAAATATTATTTGACAATAATACCTTTGTAACAATTGAAGCACCAACAGAGTTTATAGTGAAAAATGATTGCAGGCTGGAGATGAAGCATGGCAGGATTTATGCGAATGTTCCAAAAGCTGCGATAGGTTTTACGGTTAAAACGCCTAATTCTACAATTGTTGACCTTGGCACTGAGTTTGGTGTTGAATCATATTCAAACAAAGTTTCCGAACTGTATGTCCTTAAGGGGAAAGTTGCGTTAGGTTCCGGTAGCAAAGAATCGCTAAGTGCTGTAACTTTGGAAGAAGGATCAGCAAGAAAAGTAACAGGTGTAGAAGGTGAAATAGGTGAACTTGCTTACGATTCACAAAAATTTGTGAGAAGGATAGATTCAAGATCTAATTTAGTCTGGAGAGGTGAAAGTTTGAAACTTACAGATTATATTAGCGGTGGAGATGGTTTTGGTAATGTTAAAGAGTTTGGCGGCATTGATTATAAGACAGGTTCATATATCACAAAAGTTAAACAGGATGGCAGAGCTTCGGATTCTGAGTATCATTCTGTACCATTTTCGAGATATATAGATGGAGTGTTTGTACCTGATAAGGAAGGTGGTAATGTGAAAATATCATCTGATGGTTATCGTTTTTTATGCCCGAAGACAAGTGGCATATATACACATGAAACGGTAGCTTACCGTGGTGATATTGGCAATTGGCACGAGACTATTCCTGATTTTGTTCAAAATGGTGTCGAGTATAATGATAATAATATCATGGTGCTTCACAGCAATGGAGGAATAACTTTCGATCTTGAAGCAATTCGTAATTCTGTTCACGGCATGAAGCTTGGCCGCTTTAAGGCTTATGGCGGAATTACGGAAGCAAAAAATAATGTTGAACAGATACCATGTGTTGATTTTTGGGTCTTGGTTGACGGAGAGGTTCGATATCAGGTTAAATCACTTAAGGTTGATACCGGGACTATTAATATTGATATAGATTTGTCAGGCCGGGACCGGTTTCTGACATTTATCGTGACAGATGGTATTGAGTCATTGCCGGAAAATTATGAGTTTCCGGCAGTTGGAAATGATTTTCTGCATTTGGTCGATCCTGTTATTACTTTAGAGGCAGATAGTATCAACTATTGAATTATGGTTATTGGACGTTGCCGATTGTTCTGCACAGTGTTGTGGTTAACTGAGAATAAAATGAAGTGCAGGAGTTGACTGTATCTGAACTTTGGTTGTCTAATATTCACATTGTGGTAAAAATATAATAATTGTGGCACACTCTCACTTTTAGTCGCATATCACTAATGAAATCATTGTTTGTGTTTATGCGATAAGTCTTATTTTTTGCATACTGCATTATCATATGTTAAGCAAAGGAATGTTTCCGTATTTTAACCAGAGGTATTATTAACTTTTTTTTGAGAAAGGCTTAGTGAGATGAAGCGAATTCTTTTTTTATTGATGGCAATGTTATTCTGCATTGCAGGTACAGTGAGGGCTGAGAGTATTCTTTGGGTTTCTAGTGGAACTGCTTTTGATCAGGGGTATATTGATGTGCTTGAGGCTGAAGGCTATGTTGTCGACAGGCTTGATCAGGCAGTTGATTTAACCCTGGAAAAGGTTGACCTGGCCAATACATATGACCTGGTTATTATCGGTCGTGATACAGGCAGTGGCGATTACGCAAGCAGTCCGAATGAAGTTGCTCTTTGGAATAGTATTACCAGTCCAATGATAAATCTTACCGCCTGGCTTTGGCGGGATAATCGCTGGCATTGGTTAGATTCAACTTCGACATTTACTACAAGTGCGTCAACAAAGGTGACATTGTCTACTGATGATCCAATGTATGATAAACTTTTCAATGGTGTTACTCTTAGTGAGGATAATGTTGTACAATTGGCTGCAAATGATACTACAATACTGCCAACTTCAAGTGTTGGAAACGGTAAGCTGATCGCCCATCGCAATTTTGATAACGAACCTTATGTCTGGATTGCATATTGGGAAACCGGGCAGGAATTCTTTACCGGTGTTGATGTTTATGCCGCCGGCCCTCGTATGGCTCTTGCTTCCGGAGATGTTAGAGACAGCAATCGCGGAGCCTACAACTTTACAGATGCAGGTACAACCCTGTTTTTGAATGCAGTTTATATGATGTCAGGTGCGACATTTAATCGTCCTCCGTTTGTTAGTGGTGGAAATGATTTAATAGCAAATGTTGGTGAGCCTGTCAGTCTTTCTGCAACAGCTTATGACCCTGACAGTGAACTGAATGTAACCTGGGCAGCGATAAGTGGTCCTTCAAATGTACAGTTTGCAGACGTTGCAAGTGTAAATACAGATGTTACATTTTTTGCTAAAGGTACTTATGTTCTGGAAATTACAGTAACCGATGGCGAAACAACATCATCAGACAGAACAACAGTTTATGTTCGTGATGATGCAGATAACTCAATGATAGCTCATTGGAATTTTGATGGTATCTCAGGTGATTTGCTTCCGGATGTAACCGGCAATGGTTTCAATGGAACTTACTATCGTCCAGGAGAGCTGGATCCAAATCTGGTTCCGGGTAATATGATTCCTGTTTCCTCGGATGCTGTAGATCTGGCAACGGGTGATAAATATTGGGAAGTTCCAAATGCTTACAATGCCAACGATCCAAACTTTAACGACTTGTCAACAGGTATGACAGTTGCGGCATGGGTTAATAATGCTGATACTTCTATTTATGCTCCAATGATAGTTGGTAATGGTCTGGATGGCTGGAGATTAGGTGTAAATGATACAGCATTTAACCTGGTATGTCATGATGTTGGACTCGACCTGTTTGCCAGGGATATTAATCCTTTCGATGGGTCATGGCACCATGTTGTTGGTATTTATGATGGTGTTGCTTCTGAAGCATATATTTATGTTGATGGCCAATTGGCGGCTACTGCCGCTGTTGCACAAGGCAGCTTATTTGCTAAAGGTGACGATTATCCAACCATACAGATAGCTAACCGTGGTGACGCAGACCGTCCATGGAAGGGGCTGATTGATGATATCAAAGTATTTAACTATCCAATGACTGCTCTTGAAGTTGAAGCTCTTGCGGCAGAAGGTGATCGTGCTGTTGTTGTTTCAGCCGGAGAAGATCAGGTAGTTAATTTGAAAGGTTTACCGGTACCAATGGATGGCACCCTGGTTGTAGATGATGGCGTACCTTATGCTGCGTCTCTGGTCTGGTCTGTCGTAAGTGTGCCGGCTGGTGTTGAATTAACAGATGTTGTTTTTGATGACACTACTATTGAAGATCCTATGGTGACTTTCCCTAACGTGGAAGGTAATTATACTTTACGTCTGACAGCAGATGATACGGTATCTACGGATGCCGATGATGTTATTATTGTGGTTGATATTCCATCTTGTACGGAAGTAATTGCTGACGGGCTTGGTATTGCTTCTGATATTAGTGGTCCGGAAGGTGTGGCTGACTGTTATATAGATATCTATGATTTTGCAGCTGTTGCCGCTGACTGGCTCCGCTGTAATAATCCTGCAGATGCAAATTGTGAATGGCCGTATCTGCAGTAAATGGTCTCATTGATTCTTGCTTATGATTTCGAGGGCTCCTTATAACAGAGGAGCCCTTTTTCTTATAGCTGATTAAAGTTATAGAGAAAATCACACAAAATCTTCTGCGACCGAATCGCAATATGAAAGACCTTTTCTGGTGAGTCTGATATGTCCTTTTGATATCTCCAGGAGGTTATTTGTTATATGTTTTTCAATTTTGGTGATGTACATTTCTTCAATATTAATATTGAATCTTTCTCTGAATTCCAGGATGTCTATACCGGTAGATTTTCTTAGTCCAAGAACCGCAGCCTGCCTGGCTTGAGTAATTAAATCTGAACTATCAATTTCTTCATAAGTATCGTCCCTGTCATTAACTCTACCTATATATTCTTTTGTATTTGCTATGTTAGTCCATCTTGTGTTACCTATATGGCTTCCTGCTGAAGGGCCGATGCCAATATAATCTTTATCATCCCAATATCGCAAATTATGAATGCATTCAAAGCCGGGTAAAGAAAAATTTGAAATTTCATATTGGCTCATGCCGTCCTGTTTTAAAAGGTCAACTGCTGTGTAATACATTTCCCGGTCAAGCTGGTCTGTTGCTTCAGTTAGTTTACCTGTGTTTCTGGCAATAGTCATTTCTGTGCCATCTTCCCAAGTTAAGCTGTATGCAGAGATATGGTTAGGTACCAGCTCGATTGCCTTATTGATGTTTTCTCTCCATTTTTCAATTGTCTGGAATGGCAAAGCAAAGATCAGATCGATTGATATGTTTTCAAAGTCACAGGTTCTTGCCGCGGTTACAGCTGTATAAACGTCAGCAGAGTCATGTCTGCGGCCAAGCATTTTCAATTCTTTGTCGTCAAATGATTGAGCTCCGATACTTAACCTGTTGACACCAAGTGAGCGTATTCGGCCAAAAAAATCCCTGTCTACATCACCGGGATTGATTTCGACAGTAAATTCGCTATGAGCGTATTTCAGGTTAAGCTCGTCGAAAGTTGACTGGATGTTTTTTATGAAATTGGGAAGTTCTTCCTGCAGCAGGGAAGGAGTTCCTCCTCCGATGTATATACTGGGAATTTCACATCCATCAAAACCTTCCAGTTTTTCAGGGAGTTCCTTGAGTTCGGCATTCAATAATGAATCAATTTGATGGTCATTGTATGGTGGTGCCGAATAAAAGTTACAATATCTGCATTTTTTGCTGCAAAATGGAATATGTATATATATTGAAGGAGCGTGCATGCCAATTCCCCGATTTGTATTTGATTACTTCATGATTTGCATTATGCGAAAACCAATCGCTTTATCTTTGAGTTCCGGGTTTGCCGAGCTTCTGCCGGATGAACTGCACATATCAGGTGTGCTTTGCCAGCTTCCGCCACGAATGACTTTTTCATTGCTGAATTTTAATCCCTGTGGGTCAGTGATTGTTCCTGGCGAGAATGGGTTGTTACCATACCAGTCTCGACACCATTCCCAGGTATTGCCGTATATGTCGTATAGGCCGTAAAGATTAGGTTTTAATTTTCCTACTTCTTCGGTAGCAAGCTGGCTGAGTTTGCCGTAGCATGCATAGTTATCAAGCATTTGAATATCGTCGCCAAAATGCCATTTTGTCTCAAAGGTGGTCCGAGCAGCCAGTTCCCATTCGGCTTCAGTTGGTAAAGTATATTGTTTCCCATCCAGGTCGCTTAACCATTTACAGAATGCTATTGCATCGTTATAGCTTACCATAATCATAGGTTTGTTAGCATTACCTAGGAAAATGTCATTTGTTGTTTGGTAACAGTTGTATTTGTCTAGCTTAAGATTGATTATCTCAGTTTCAGCTCTATTCCTGAAGTAATTGGCATTATTATCAAATGTTTCTACACTGTTTAAGAATTCCAGGTACTGGCCTACGGTTATTTCATACTTGCTCAGCCAGAAACCTTTAGTGATGATTATTTCTGAATTTGCTTTCTTCTTTACTATACCTGTTTGTTGGATTGCCTCTTTGGAATAGCTGCCTGACGGTATCCAGCAAAGTTCAATACCTTGGCTGCCGTATTTAGTAATTTCAATACCGTTGTTATATAGAGTGTTAATTGTATCGCTGCTTAACTGGTCAATATTATCCAGTAAAAAAATATTGTCATCCGAACTGTCCCATTTTAGCATTTCCTGGCAATATTCAATTGCTTCATTGTTTCCTGGGTCCAGAGACAGCAATCTGGCGTACGCGGTGATACTGTCAAAAAGGTTTTTTTGCGGTGAAGTTAATATTTGTCTTGCCTGATATAGGATTTGATATGATTGAAATTTTTGTTTTAGTCTTTTACCGGCTGAAAGCCTGGATTTAATTTTTTGGAATTCATTTGATTCAGGTCTATAGGTTTTAGAAGTATTTATATATTCCGATTCAATTTCCTGACAAGTTTGTGAAATCATTATCGAATAATGCAGGCAGGCCTTAAGGAGATTGTCTTCAGTTCTATTTATTTCTTTCTCAATTTCCGCTAACTCTAAATTTAGTTTTTGGATTAGAGTACTTCGGGCGGTATGGGTAATTCCGGCAATGCCGAGTTCTTTGATCTTTTCCTGCTGAATTATTTCTAAGTTATCGAGTTGAGACTTAATATCTATTATTTCCTGTGGCTGCTCAATTCCGATCTGAGCGGCATCAGCAATAATCTCTGACAGTTCTGACTGGTTTATTAGGGAAGGTTTTGCATAAGATGAATTGAATGTTGCTGTAATTATTATTGATGCGGTAAGTAAATTGTGAAGTAGTTTATTGAGCATAATTTTAAGGATATCCGGCAGCTATTTAACTTTCCCCATTCTTTACTTTCAATTAAATAATTATATGATCGCTATTGTCTAAATCAAGTTATATCATAGAAATATATTTTTGTTCTTATGTTTGGTTGCAGACCGATAATTATTATTATTTGTTATAGGTGGTGTTAATGATCTCTTATTATGTATAATTATGGTATGTGTTTTGCATAAAAGTAATTATATGTGTTTTAAATTTATAAGTTACTGAAAATAAAGATTTTATAATAATTATGACTGAAAAGAAGACAAAAAAAACTAAAAAAAGTACCGTTAAGCCTGCTGAAAAGTCAGATAATGAGTCTTTGGCGGCAGATGAAACTGCCAATCAGGCAGTAGAAGACAGTCAGAATGATACCAAAAATGGTAAGTCCGAATCTGAATCAGACAAAAAAAATAATTTCAATATTTTTGACATGACCTCACAGGTTGATACATCTGATTCAGAAATTGAAGACATTGACCTGAGTTCTAATATGATTGAGACTCAGAACAGTGTAAAGGTTGTCAGTAGCAAGAGCACTCATCAGGCAAAAGATAAAAAAGTTGAAGCTGTTGTCGAGCATCGAAAGATTAATGGTAATGGCAACGGTGCTAATGATGAGCAGCCTGATGAGATACACAGGTATATTATTCCAAGTACAATTGGGATTATGGCGTTAAGAAATATTGTACTTTTCCCCGGAATTGTTGTTCCTTTGGGCGTAGGTAGGCCTCAGAGCCAGGCTTTGCTCAAGGATTTGACAGAACAGGAAGGCAGCGAGAAAGTATTTGGAGTTATCACCCAGGTAGATCAGGATACAGATGATCCGGGCTTTAATGATGTTTATGCGACCGGTACTATTGTTGCTGTATTAAAGACTATTAATATGCCTGATGGTAATAAAACAGTTGTTGTTCATGGTTTGATGAGATTCAAAGTTAAAAAATGGATTACATCTGA
This sequence comes from Sedimentisphaerales bacterium, assembly GCA_963666285.2. Taxonomy (GTDB): domain Bacteria; phylum Planctomycetota; class Phycisphaerae; order Sedimentisphaerales; family SM23-30; genus JAFGDI01. The sequence continues at coordinate 4,518,278 of OY762711.1, read as the reverse complement.
ACCCTATCTTCAGGCTGAAATAGAACCGCTGCCGCCTGAGAAAGGCAATGTCTCAATTGAAGTTGAAGCTCAGCTTAATAATATCAAGAATATGGCTGAACGTATTCTTCAATTATCACCTAATATTCCTGAAGAAGTGCATGTTATCATGCAGAATATTGATGATCCCGGACCTCTGGCGGATTTTCTGGCTGGAAATATTCATTTCTCCCAGGAAGAAAAGCAGGGGGTTCTTGAAGCAATAGACATCAAGGAGCGTTTGAACAAGCTTTCTGTTTCAATGGCAAACCAGCTGGAAATGTTGGAGTTGAGCGAAAAGATTCAGAGTAAGGTTCATCAGGCAATTGACAAGAATCAGAGAGAATATTTCCTTCAGGAGCAGCTTAAAGCAATACAAAAAGAGCTTGGGCAGGACGAAGGTAGGTCTGCCGAAGTAATCGAGCTGGAAGAGCAGATTCGTGAAGCATCTATGCCGGAAGATATTGAATTCGAAGCTATGCGCGAGTTACAGCGTCTTAGTCAGATACCGGTAATGAGTCCTGAATTTAGCGTTTTGAGCAATTATCTCGAATGGTTATGTGAACTGCCCTGGGATGAGTCAACCGAAGATAATCTGAATATTGCGCGTGCTCGCAGAATATTAAACGCCGACCATTTTGGATTAAAGAATGTTAAGAAACGCATTTTGGAGTTTCTTGCCGTTCGTAAACTGAATCCTGAAGGTCGCAGCCCGATACTGTGTTTTGCCGGACCTCCCGGTGTTGGCAAGACCTCTCTGGGACGAAGTATCGCACGCAGTATGGGCCGAAAATTTATCCGCATGTCTCTTGGAGGTATTCGTGATGAGGCAGATATTCGCGGTCATCGCCGTACTTATATTGGCTCGCTTCCCGGCAGAGTAATCCAGGAAATAAGAAAATGCGGCAGTAATAATCCAGTATTCATGTTGGACGAGCTCGATAAGATTGGTGCCGATTTTAGAGGTGATCCGGCATCAGCATTACTGGAAGTGCTGGATCCACAGCAGAATAATACTTTTACCGACCACTTTATTGACCAGCCTTTTGACCTTTCCAAAGTCATGTTTATTGGTACTGCAAATTATATGGAAGCTGTTCCGCATGCCCTTAAAGATCGACTTGAAGTTATCGAGATACCTGGTTATACCGCGTCTGAAAAACTTAATATAGGTAAAAAATATCTTGTTCCCCGCCAGATGAAAGAAAACGGGCTTACTGATAAGACATTTACTTTGAAGGAAGATGCCTTACATTTGATAATTGATAAGTATACTCGGGAAGCGGGTGTTAGAAATCTTGAAAGAGAGATTGCTACGGTTTGCAGGTCAACTGCTGCTGAGATTGCCGAAGGTAAGCGTAAGAGCGCTACTATTAGTGTCAAGCAGTTGAGTGATATTCTTGGGCCAACCAGGTACGAGTCTGAGCTTGCACTTCGTACCAGTACTCCCGGTGTTGCTACCGGATTGGCGTATACTCCGGTTGGAGGTGAGATATTATTTATTGAATCTACCCTGCTGCCAGGTAAAGGGCAGTTGATTCTGACCGGACAGCTCGGCGATGTTATGAAAGAGTCTGCCAGAGCAGCGTTAAGTGTGCTTAAGAGTATGGCTTTGGAAACCAGGGTTAGGCGGACAACACCTTTTGCCGAGTTAAAAGCTATACTGAGTGATATTGAGACAATGGATCAGCGTGATATTCATATTCATGTCCCGGCTGGTGCTGTCCCGAAAGATGGTCCATCTGCAGGTTTGGCTATGTTTACTTCAATGGCTTCACTGCTTACCGGTATTCCTGTCCAAAGTGACGTTGCTATGACCGGCGAAATTACCCTTAGAGGGCTTGCTATGCCGATTGGCGGTTTGAAAGAAAAACTGCTGGCAGCCCGCGAAGCTGGGATAAAGACAGTGATTTTACCGGAACGTAATAAAAAAGACCTGGCAGAAGTGCCAAAAGAAGTTTCCAAGGCCCTGAAGTTTGAATTTGTTCGCAATGCTGATCAGGTTCTTAAAATTGCCTTGGAGTTATAGATGATTATTCATTGAAAATAAGAAAAAAAAGGCGGGTAAGATGATTACCTGCCTTTTTGTTGATGTGATTAAAAGCAGAAAAGATTTAGACTCCTGCCTTTTGCCTGGTGCAATTAACCTTCGCTGCTTGCGTTATTCTTTTCTTCTATGATCTTATTCTTGAACTCTTCCAGCATTTTTGCATCTTCAGAGTCAGGTGAAACTTCAATGGCATTTTCAATATTGGCAATAGCTGCATCCATATCCTTTTGCAGGTGCAGGTTAATCATTGCCTTTTGTGTAATCATTTGCTGTTTGTACTTACCTTCCAGTTTTAGATCTGCAATGATATCATCAACTCCTTTGAGCAGCTTTTCAGGCTCTTCCTGCAGACCGGCCAGAGTTTTAATTTTAGCCTGAATTTGTATCTCTATTTTTGCATCGTTGATGAATTCCAGGTCTTCACCTTCCAGCTGAAGTTCTTTTATCAGTTCATCCGCTCTCGTTATGAATTTTTCCGGATCATCCTGGAGTTCAAACAGCTCTGGCAGCTCTTTTTTAAACAGGTATTTATTTCTTAGTTTTAGTGAGTTGTCAGCATCAAGTTCGATGATCATATCCTGATATTTGCCGTAATATTTTGATAAAGTTTCTTCATCCAACAGGCTTACAGCCTGGTCAATTAGCTTAGCTTTTTCTGCATTTGTTTCGGCTTTTTCTGACTTGGCTATTATTTCCTGGAATTCGGCGTTTTGATTGTGAAATTCATTCAGGTGTTCAATGTATTTTTCCGGGCCGCCTTCCCGGTATCCTGTCGAAGCATAAGGTTCGCCCTTGGCATTTGTCAGTACAATTGTAGGATATCCTCTGATTTTGAATTCTTTTGCCATCAAGTCATTTTGCTTGATAATTTCTTCGGTAAGCTTGGATTTATCTTTGGGGAAATCAATTTCCAGGAGAATAAACTTTTTTGGTGCCTCTTTCTTAAAATGTTCCTTGCTGAAAACTTCATCGCGAAGTTTTATGCACCATCCGCACCAGTCTGACCCGGTGAAGTCGATTAGAATGTCTTTTTTTTCTTTTGCCGCCTGTTTTTTGGCAGCTTCAAAGTCGTTTATCCAGCCTTCACCTCCGGCTGTAGCATAGCCGGCACATAGTGCAATGGATATTATCATTGATAAAACTTTATTCATTGTTGCAACTCCTGCTTGGGTGGGAGGTTAAAAAAATGAGAGAAAACGCTTGTTTTCAGCTCTTATATTATCTACGAACATTATTTTGTGTTGTTTGAAGATTATAATCAATCAAAATGTGTTTTTCCATTGGTGAGCATGTTTTAGCTCCTGGCTGGCACTAATTATACTCGTAATTTTTGTCATGGTTGGGAAAAAATAAGAAATATTCCCATTTTTATTGTCCATACTGCAATTTTGACGATAAATAGTCCGTATAACTGTTTTTTGGCTTAAAAAGTAATAATTTGGTGGAACAGAGTTTTGAATTTCTTCGTAATCCTTGAGCTGGCTTATTGTTGAATTATATGAGAAGCTCGATTATAATCTACAATTCGGCAGAAATTGTTAATACATATGGTTTTATATATCCAGAGTTTCTGGTGATTTTTGTTGTGTGAATTTAGTCTTATGTATTGTCTGGCTTTTTGGTGACAATTTCATCGCTGTGACTTATGAAAGGTTAGCATATGAATAATATATCCGGCATTTTGAAACATTTTTGTATACTGTCAGTACTTATGATGGTGCTGATGTCAGGAGGTTGTGGTAAGCCCTCCATGAATACTAATCAGGATCAGATGCCGGAAGAACTGACCAAAATTGTTGACCTGTATAATGAGGGAAAAATAAATAAGGTATGCAGTTTGTCAAAGAGATGGATAAAGGAAAATCCTAATTCCCTCTATCTTGAAGTTGCTCTAAAAACTTACGCAGACGCACTTTATGACAAAAAACACTACTATCAGTCATATCTGAAATATGAAGATTTGTTAAATCAGTTTGGTGCTACCAGTTATTTCGCTTATATTATCAACCGTGAGATGGAAATTAGCAAGTTATTCCTCGCCGGTCAAAAGCGTACCTTCTGGAAATTTTTCCGGACTTCAGCCAGGTTGGAAGGATTAAAAATTTTAGATGATATTGATTCTCGCTGGCCTGGATCAAAGGCTGCCGCCATGGCAATTATGCTTAGGGCCGACCATTTTTACGAGAGAGGCAAGTATTTCGAATCTGAGCAGGAATACCAGAGAATAACTATATCCTATAGTCAAAGTTGTCATTTCCCAAGGGCTTTGTATATGTTGGCTGAATCCCTGAAAAGTCAATATCAGGGCTGTTTTTATGATGACGTATGCCTTGATGAAGCTGCTGTGCATTATAAACAGTTTTTACTTAGATTCCCCGAAAGAGCAAAAGATAATGCAGTAGAGGATACTTTAGCCTGGATTAGGCTTGAGAAGGTTAAGAAGGAGTATGAAATAGCCGATTTTTACTATAGGACCGGTAAAACTAAACAGGCTGTTTTATATTGGCAAAATGTTTTGGAAATGGCTCCTGAATCGGAATATGGGCAGAATGCAATAAGATTGATCCAGGATGCTGAAGAAAACTGTGAGCAAGACTCTTAATAGAATACAGATATAATGAAAATAATTAAAATAATTTGTTTATTGATCTTTGTTTCTTTGGCAGGATGTGATTCTGTTGACCCTGAAAAAGGTTATTCTACTGCCAGCCTGTTTGATGACAAAATCGATACTGTCTGCGTTGAAATGTTTGACTCTTTGAGCTTTCGTAAAGGAATTGAATTTGAGCTTACAAATGCTCTGGTTCAGCGTATTGCGGCAAACACCCCGTATAAAATACGGGCAAATAAAAAAGATGCTGATTCTGTAATATATGGAAAGATTCTCGACGTTTCAGAACGAGTTCTGTCTCACCAGCGTCGTTTGGACCGACCTATGCAGGAACAGCTGATTGTAACTGCTGAAGTAACCTGGAAAGATCTTCGAACCGGTAAGCTGCTTATTGATCGCCAGAGATTTCGTTTCAGCGGACATTATTCTTCCCTGCAAAATGATAGTTTGCAGGTAGCTTCTCAGGAAGCAGTAAATAAAATAGCTGTTGAGATTGTGGAAAGTATGGAGCAGGGCTGGTAAAGTTCCTTATTCTTTTTATGTATTGCTATGACATAGACTGAATTTTGATTAGTGCAAAAACGATATAGAAAACTATACTGATATATATAAAAGTAGAAAGGCTTATGGCTAATGGCCCCTGAAAAAGAAAATAATAACCAGGAAAATAATAACGACCCGAAAAAAGATGGTAAGAAGCCGAATAACATATTTGGTATGAAGACACCAGGTGGCGGGATGAACCTGATGTTTGTATTTATCATACTAGTTATGTTGATTACCTCACTTTTTAGTGATATGGGTTCTAAAGGAGTTGAGATCACTCTCACTGAATTAATTAATAGGATCAATAATGTAAATACTCCTATTGCGTCTCTGGAGTACCAGGAATACAAAGTTTATGGTGTCCTTAAAGATGATGTTTCCGGACATAATCCTGAAGAGAAGCATTTTGTAGTAAACGTGCCGCATGAACTGGTAGAGTTTGTCATATCTAAAGCCGTGGAAAAGGGAATACCTGTCACTCCAAAGGAACCTAGCATGTTTAAGGAAATGCTGGGCTTTATGCTGCCATGGCTCCTGCTGCTTGGTTTTATGTATTTCTTTGTCTTCCGGCAGATGCGAGGCGGCGGCGGGTTACTTGGCAACTTTGGACGCAGTCGACATACCGTGCACAGTCGGGAACAATCAAAAGTTACTTTCAAGGATGTTGCCGGAATTGATGAAGCCAAGGACGAAGTTCAGGAAATTATTCAGTTTCTGAGAAATCCGCGTAAGTTCCAGAGATTGGGCGGACGTATTCCAAGGGGTATTCTGCTGATTGGTGAGCCGGGCTGTGGTAAGACTCTTATGGCCAAAGCTATTGCGGGTGAAGCTGATGTACCTTTCTTTAGTATTTCTGGAAGTGATTTTGTTGAAATGTTTGTTGGTGTCGGTGCTTCACGCGTTCGTGATTTATTCAAACAGGCCAAGGAAAATTCTCCTTGTATAATATTTCTCGATGAAATAGATGCTGTTGGCCGTAAACGTGGAGCAGGTATTGCCGGTGGCGGTAATGACGAAAGAGAGCAGACTCTGAACGCGATTCTTGTCGAAATGGATGGTTTTAGCACTGACGATCAGGTAATTGTTATTGCTGCTACTAACCGTGCCGATGTACTTGACAATGCTCTTACCAGGCCGGGACGTTTTGACCGGCAGGTGTATGTCTCATTACCCGATGTAAAAGGCAGGAAGGGCATTCTGGAAGTTCACGCCCGTAAAATTAAAATGGCTGCTGATGTTGACCTGGACAGGCTGGCACGTGCTACTCCAATGTTTAGCGGTGCTGATTTGGAAGCTATTATTAATGAGGCCGCAATACAGGCCACCTTGGAAGAAAAAGATGCCGTCGAAATGTCTAATCTCGAAGAGGCTAGAGATAAAGTACGCTGGGGTCGTGCTAATCGCAGCAAAGTTGTTGATCAGAAAGAGCGTAAAATTACTGCATATCATGAAGCAGGTCATGCTCTTGTTCAGGCGTTACTTAAAAACACTGACCCTATCCATAAAGTAAGTGTTATCCCTCGCGGCCAGATGGGTGGTGTTACTTTCTCTCTGCCGGAAAAAGACAGGCATTATTATAACAAGGCCTATTGTGATGATTATATCAAGGTATGTCTTGGAGGTAGAATAGCAGAAGAGGTCTTCTGTGGTGATATTTCCAATGGTGCCCAGGGCGATATTCGTCAGGCAACTTCGCTTGTCAAGGCAATGGTTACTGAATGGGGAATGAGTGAAAAGCTCGGGTTTGTCCATTATGGCATGCCAAATCAGCCAGGACTTCATGGAGAAATGATGTTGTCCAGAGATTATTCCGAACAGACAGCCTTGGAGATTGACCAGGAAATTCGTGGTATTATGGATAGTGCCTATCGAGAGGTTAAGCAGATGATCGAAGATAATCGCGATGCCATAGAAGAACTGTGTAAGGCTCTCGAAAAATATGAAACTATTGATGGTGATGAAGTTCACATGATTATCAACGGTGAGGTGCTTGACCGTCCTACTGTTTCTGAATTACTAGAGTCTGAACGTCAGAAACTTGATGCTGAAAATACTGATAATAATGATGAATTTGATGATAATGAAAATACTGACTTAGATACCTGATGATTGGCAGTATAGCAAGTTAAAAGCAGGTGATTATATGCCTATTATTCTCAAAGTAGAAGAACTTGAGCCGGGAATGCAGCTTGCGAAGAATGTTATGAATAATTATAGCGTTCTACTCGCTTTTAATAGAGTTATTTCTGACCGTGATATTGCAGGTTTGAAAAGGCTGATGCCCGATATCTCGGTTCATATCAAGGATCCAATGCTTGATGGAGCGGTTGATTTTGCCAACGACTCTGCTGACTATGAAGTCTCCCAGGCGGCTCGAAGCAGGATCTCAAAACTTGCTTCAAAAGTAAGCGGACAGTTGCGAGATGGTGTTACATTGGATGGAAACCATGTGTCAGGTCTTCAGTCTACTATACAGGAAACAATGGATTATATACTCACGAATCCTGTAGCTTGTGCTGTTATCGATAAATCTGGAAACTGGGATGATTATCTGCAGGAACATTGTGCCAATGTGTTTTATCTTAGTGTGTTAATTGGCAATACAATCAAGAATTATATTAAAAGCGAACGTGAAAGATTATCAGCGGCAAAGTCTTTGAGCAATGCCTTTAATTTGAATCCGCTCGCATTAGCATCTTTTCTGCACGATATTGGTATGACTCCAATTTCGTATCTGTATAATAAGAAAGAACCTCTTACCGATGAAGAAAAAGAGCTGGTCCGTTATCATCCCTTCAAGGGGGCTGATATGCTTCCGGAACAGGTAGATCCTATGGTGAAGCTCGTGATCAAGACTCATCATGAAAATATGGATGGTTCAGGGTACCCCGAAGGGCTAGAAGGTAAAAAGATAAATATCTTTGCCAAAATTGTCAGGGTTGCCGATGCTTATAGTTCGGCTATTTGCGATAAAGTTTATAAACAGGCCAGGCATCCGGCTCTGGTACTTAATGAAATGCTCAATACATCAATGAGCAGGTTTTATGACCCGGTTATTCTAAAAGTATTTTCCGGTATTGTTCAGCCGTTTCCAATCGGTGCCAAACTTCTTCTGGAGAAAGGCACATGGGCTGTTGTGGTTAAGTATAATGATAAGAAACCGTTTAATCCAATAATTGTTGAAGCTTTTGACGAATTTGGCGATCCTATGCCGCCGGATGTTATCCAAAAGGTTAAGACTCTGGGTTGCGATCAGGGCTGTCGTGTTAAAAGCTTTGGTGGCGTTGATATGTCAGAATTGAATAGAGAAGATTTTGACTCTACTATTGATTCTGAGCATTTTGATAATTTGATGGGTTTCTGTTATCCGTAATAAGGCAGTTGAGATAAATTGGTATTCTGTAACTCTTATTTTATATAACGAAGCCTTATTATTTAGCCTGGAAATAAGATGAAGAAGTTTAAGCCGCGAAAATCTAATTTTTCTTCCCAGGCTCGCCTGGTTCCGTTGATTGATGTTGTTTTTCTTCTGCTTATCTTTTTTATTATGACAGTCAACTTTCGCCAGCAGGAAGGTTTTATGTCGGCAGAGTTGCCCGCCGAATCTTCCAGTTCGGTTATCAGTGAAGTTGAGCCTTTTCAGATACTTGTCAGTACTCTTGATGATGGTAATTGCCGGATTGCTTTTGCCGGACAGGCTGTCATTATCGATAAGCAGGAAGATGATTTCTCAGATTTCTCAGATACTCTTAAGCGGGTTATGGCTCAGCGAAGAAGAAATCAGCAGGACCCGGTTATGCTGATTGATTCCGCCTCAACATCATGGCAGCATATGATGAATGTCTATGATGCACTCCTTTCTATGAACCATCAGAACATTATCTTTAGCAGCACTAATATTCCGGGTAATTGAGTTTCTTTGTTCTTGCTCCGAAATTATTTCTGTTTTAAAGTTAATTAATCACTTTTTAATTGTTTCAGAAAAACGATTTACGCTTATTCCTATTAATATGCATTTATATTAGTTTTATGCCTGTGAATTAAAATAACTGTCAAAATCTTTCATTTCATTTGAAAAAGCGTAATGTTTCCGCTAATATAGCCGCAGATACAACTTGTTGTAATGCCAGTTGAATCATAGGAGAGAGAGTCGCTTTACAAAAGTATGGCTGACCGCCGAAGGTGCAAGCAGGCAATTGTCTGTAAAACTCTCAGGCAAATGGATTCTATGATGATGGTACTCTGGAGATTTCGCCGGATGCGGAAACCGAAGGATAACCTGGAACCAGATTATAAGTAATTATATAATAGGGCCTTATGGATGGGTTTAGTTTCACAGGTTAAAATATCTCAGGTCACAGGACAGAGGCACAGTAAGCATATTTAGCATAAGTATGTTTACTGTGCTTTTTTTATTCCCAGACTTGAGATACTTAATCTTAAGTGAGACAGAAGGAAAATTATAATGCCATTAAAGACAAAGCTTTACGGAAAACATATCGCTCTCACCGGTGGCCGTAATATGGCGGATTTTGCCGGATATATGATGCCTCTTTGGTATAGTTCAATCAAGGCCGAACACGAAGCAGTTCGCAATTCTGCAGGCATATTTGACTGCACTCATATGGGCGTTCTGGATTTTACCGGCCCGACAGCGGCAGAATTTCTTAATTTGCTTACTGCAAACAATATAAATAATCTTTCTGACGGTCAGGCACAATATTCTTTTATGCCTGATACCGAAGGCAGGGCGATTGACGACCTGATTGTATATCGTGAATCTTCTGAGCGGTTTCTCATGGTTGTTAATGCTGCAAATGATACTAATGTCCAGGCTCATCTGGCTAAAGCAGCTGATTTGCTTGCTGGCAGGCTTGATACTTTGCCGACAGTACGTGATCTTCGGGCTGATGTCAGCGGCTCGGACCGTTGTCTGGTAATGCCCGTTCAGGGGGTAGACTCTCAGAAAATTATCGCCGGACTTATTTCTGATGCCGAACAGAAGGCTAAATTCCAGTCACTGGGTTCTTTTGAATTTTGTAAGATTGATATTTTAGGTGGCAGTGTTTATGTTTGCAGTACGGGTTATACCGGGTCAAAGGTAGGGTACGAATTTCTGGTTCATCCGGATATATGTGGCGATCTTTGGGACGCTGTTATTGCTGCCGGGGCTGTGCCTTGCGGGCTTGGCTCTCGCGACAGCTTGCGTATTGAAGCCGGGCTGCCGCTCTACGGTCATGAACTCGAAGGTGAACATGCTATTTCTCCTTTCCAGGCTGGTTACGGCTGGGCTGTTGACCTTAATAAAGAATGGTTTGTTGGTTGCGAAGGTTTTCGTAAACGAGCGGAAAATTTTGAGATGAAAATCTATCGTCTCGAACTTGACGGAAGTCGCGGGGTAAGGCCGGTTCGTGAAAATGACGGCATACTTACCGAAGATGGAATTTGTGTCGGAGCAATTCTCAGCAGCGTCAAGATAGAAGACAAACAGATTGCCCTGGCTCTGGCGCAGGTCGGTGCACTCAAGGCAGGCGATGTGGTGGGGGGCTATTATGTAGCCCGGAATGATAGGCATATCAAGCAGGGACGTGTTGCCAAATGTATTGTCGGTGATAAATACGAACCTGACCTGTCTGGTGTTACTACAAAAAGATTTATGAAATATTAAAAGTCTATAATAATAATTACTTAGGAACAAATTATTCAATAATTTTAAGGAGTTTTTAATTATGCTTGATAAGACGAAGATGCTGTATTCAAAGGAACATGAGTGGGTTTTGATTAAAGATCAGAAAGCAGTAATGGGTATTACCGATTTTGCTGTCAGCGAACTTGGCGATATAGTTTATGTTGAGCTTCCTGAAATTGGTGCCGAAGCTGAAGCCGGTGTTGAATTGACTACTATCGAAAGCTCAAAAGCTGCCAGCGACATATACTCACCTGTGAACGGCAAAGTTACAGAAGTTAATGAATCTCTGGATGAGAATCCGGAAAAGGTCAATGATGATCCGTTTGGTGAAGGCTGGATTTGTAAGTTTGATGTACACAGTGGCGGCGAAGATCTGATGGATTATGAAGCATACCAGGACTATCTAAAAACACTGTAATTTGATTTTAATTCTATAACGTATAGGTTAGATATTTGCTTTGCGTTTACTCAGAACCTGGGGTACATGAGCAGCATCTATCCTGATACTAAATACCTAAAACCTAATATCTGAATTTCAATATGCCATATATACAAAATACAAAGAAACAGCGTCAGGAGATGCTGGATTATCTCGGCATCAAGATGGAAGATCTCTTTGCTGATATTCCTGCCGAGTTGCTCGTTGAAGATGTCAATATTCCAAAGGCTAAGTCCGAACTGCAGATTACCCAGCAGCTCGCTAAGCTGGCGGATAAAAACCATTCGCATCTTACCTGTTTTATTGGCGGCGGGTTTTATGACCATTTTATACCCGCTGCGGTAAACGCGTGTCTGAATCGTGGTGAGTTTTATACCGCCTATACCCCGTATCAGCCGGAACTTAGCCAGGGTACTCTGCAGGCTATCTATGAATATCAGTCAATGATATGTCGGCTTACCAATATGGAAGCGTCGAACGCGTCTATCTATGATGGCGGTACCGCTCTTTACGAAGCGATGATGATGGCAATGCGGATTACCAAACGCGGCAAAATCATTCTCGATGATACTGTCAACCCGATCTATCGTGTTATGCTTGAGAGTTATACCCGCAATCTTCAGATTGAACTGGTAACAGTCAAAAATGAAGATGGTCGTGCTTCTCGTGAAGCGATCGAAGCTGAGCTTGACGACAAAACAGCAGCGGTTATCGTTCAGAACCCGAACTTCTTCGGCCTGATAGACGATTTTACTGATATAGCAGAAACGGTTCATGCCAAAAAAGCCTTGCTTGTCAGTTCTTGTTATCCGGTTTCACTTGGTTTGATTAAGACTCCCGGCGAAATGGATGTTGATATTGTCACCGGTGAAGGTCAGTCGCTTGGTATTCCTCTCAGTTTTGGCGGACCGTACCTTGGATTCATGGCAACCAAAATGAAATATGTTCGCAGTATGCCGGGGCGTATTTGCGGTCGTACTGTCGATAGTGAAGGGCGTGATGGTTTCGTTCTTACCTTACAGGCCCGTGAACAGCATATTCGACGAGAAAAGGCAAATTCCAATATCTGCTCGAACGAATCGCTTTGTGCTCTTGCCTCTACTATATATATGTCACTTGTTGGTAAGAATGGCTTCAAGGAGCTGGCGATGAACTGCTATGACAAGGCAGCGTATGCCTTTGAGCGTATCTGTGCCGTCCCCGGTGTCAGTCCTCGTTTTCGTAACCGCTGGTTCTTTAACGAATTTGTTGTTGAATTGCCCAGGAATGCCGCTGATGTTGCCGGCGAACTGATCGAACGCGGATTTGCAGCCGGTTTTCCGCTCTATCGCTACTATGAAGATATGGATAATACTTTGTTAATAGCCGTTACCGAAAAACGTACCAAACAGGAAATCGGCATGCTTGCCGAAGCACTCGAAAGTGTACTCTAAGATTCAAATAGTAATAGTTTAATTTCGCAATTTTTAAGTTGCAAAAAACGGCTTAAATGGCCTTCTTGCAACATGTTGAATTTAATATACTTTCGAGAAATAGCTCGATAATACAATTAAATGAAAAGGTTTTCATTCACAAGGCCCTGTTCCGACCTTTGCGTGTAATGTTGAACAGTCAATGTGCGAAACCGCACTAATATAATAAGGTTAAATGTAATAGATGAAACTTATATTCGAAAAAAGTGTAGAAGGACGCCGTGCTACCCGGTTTGATCTTACCGGTGTACCAAAGGCGATCAAGCATTTGGATGAAAAATATCTCAGGAAAGCTGATGCTGAGCTGCCCGAACTTGGCGAATGCGATGTTGTTCGTCATTTTACCGCGTTGTCACGCATGAACTTTGGTGTAGATACCAATTTCTATCCGCTAGGCAGCTGTACTATGAAGTATAACCCCAAGATGACAGAGGTTATCGCCGGTATGTCGGACTTTGCCGATCTACATCCGTTATTACCTCAGCTGCGGTCTGGTGGTGCTCTTACCCAGGGTGCTCTTCAGGTTCTGTACGATATGGACAAGATGCTTAGTGAAATTTGCGGTATGAAAGCATTCACTATGCAGCCGATGGCAGGCTCACACGGCGAACTTACCGGCATAATGATCATAGCAGCCTATCATCGTAAGCAGGGTAATACTCACAAAGATACAATTATTATTCCCGACAGTGCCCACGGCACAAATCCTGCCAGTGCTTCTATTGCCGGCTACAAGGTAAAGACTATCCCTTCCGACGAAAACGGCGTTATGGACCTCAAACTTCTTAAAGAGGCCATTAACGACAAGGTTGCCGGGCTAATGCTCACCTGCCCAAATACTCTCGGACTGTTCAACCCGCACGTTAATGAAATTTGCGACCTTATCCATAGCGTTGACGGTCTGGCTTATTACGACGGTGCTAACCTTAACGCTATTGTCGGTAAAGTTCGTCCCGGGGATATCGGGTTCGATGTTGTGCATTTAAACCTGCACAAAACCTTTGCCACTCCTCACGGCGGCGGCGGTCCTGGTGCCGGTCCTGTCGGTGTCTGCGAAAAGCTTGAGCAGTTCCTGCCGATTGCCGTTGTTCGCAAGCATGAAGATGGTGCGTTTTACCTGCAATACGATCTCCCTGACTCTATCGGGTATATTGCGCCGTTCTACGGAAACTTCGGTATTGTACTTCGTGCCTATGCCTACATCCTCCGCCTTGGTGCTAAAGGCCTGCGACGTGTCAGCGAAAATGCCGTTCTGAACGCAAACTATATCAAGGAGCGTCTCAAGGATTATTACGATCTGCCTTTCGGTCAGACCTGTAAGCATGAATGTGTCTTTAGTGCATCCCGCCAGAATGCAAATGGCGTTCATGCGATGGATGTTGCCAAGGCACTGATCGACCGTGGTTTCCATCCTCCGACAATGTACTTCCCGTTGATTGTTAAAGAAGCTCTTATGATCGAGCCGACCGAAACCGAGAGCAAGGAAGTTATTGATGAATTTATAGAAGCAATGATTGATATTGCCAAACAGGTTCAGGATAACCCACAAGCTGTTCTTGATACGCCAAAGACTACTCCTGTCAGCAGACTCGATGATGTTCTGGCTGCCAGGAAGCCGAATATTGCCAGCTTGTGATTCTTGGTATAACTAGGTATAAGCTCAGCAATAGTTTGACAAGTTATTGTAATAAATTATCAAGGTGTCCCGATTTATATTGGGATGCCTTTTTTTAATAAGTATATGTTGATATTCTCTAATCCCAGAACATTATATCAAAATATATTTTATCCTTATTTGACCCTTCAGTTATTTGTTTTATAGTAACATAATCATTATTTTCAAGAGTTTCAATGATTGATGAAGCCTTTTTTGTTTTCATTTTAATTCTGCAAATTCTTTCTGAACCGATTTGATTTGTTCGGAAAATATATGATGTTTACATGAATTATATCTTTATTTTTTGAAAAACTGTCGAAAAACGACAGTTTCTTCTGGGAAAACAGCTTGACTTGGTCGATATTATGATTTATAGTTTAAAAACTGTCGAAAAGTGACAGTTTCTGTTGAAAATATGCATAATATCGATCTAAGATGAATAAATTAACGAGAAAACTGGTAGAGTTTGGTCCTGAAGGTGTGGTTTCTGTGCCGGAACTGGCAATTTTAGCTCCTGGCGGCGATAATCAGCGTCATGCCCAGACCAAACGAGCAATGGCAGCGGGGGATATTGTCAATATTCGCAGGGGGCTGTATTGTTTATCGGACGCATTGCAGAAAAAAAGGCTAAATCCGTATGTAGTCGCTCAGCATATCTACGGCCCATCGTATATCAGTCTGGAATCAGCATTGAGTTTCCATGGTTGGATCCCGGAAGCGGTTTATACTGTAACAAGTGTATGCTATAAACTCAGCAAGGAGTTCGATACGCCGTTAGGACGTTTCAGTTATAGTCGGGTGCCGCAGAAGGTGTTCTATTCCGGTGTAGATCATAAAACAGATGAAAACGGCAAGCTGTTTATGGTTGCAGCACCGCTCAAAGCTCTTGCAGATTATGTATATGTGCATAAGTGCAGCTGGCAGGGCATCGCCCCTGCAATAGAGAGTTTGCGGGTCGAGCCTGAATATCTGGAACAGCTATCAGCAGAAGATTTTAAAACTCTTGATAATAATTATAAAAGCAGTCGAGTAAAAACCTTTCTAAAAACATTAAGAAAGGAGTTGAAGCTGTGAGTGTTAAATTTATTCAGGACAGGTTAAACTCATATAATTGTAAATCTGAAATTGAAGAGCAGCAGGCGATTCGTGAGATTACCCAGGAAGTGTCTCTGGCTGCACTTGGCAGAACTGATTTTTTCAAACATGCGGCATTTCAAGGTGGCACGTGTCTGAGAATATTCTATGGCTTAAACAGGTTTTCCGAGGATATGGATTTTATATTGAAAGAGCCTGCTGTTGATTTTGAGCTTAACCCGCATCTGCAGTCACTGACAGATGAGCTGGCAGCTTATGGCTATGAGATCGATATAGTTGATCGCACTAAAGCAGGAGTAACGGTACAGAAAGCTTTTCTTAAGGATGATTCGCTGGGTAAAGTTTTACAGCTTGGTTATTCCGGCATGACCGGACCGCCTGGAAAAATTAGGATTAAGTTCGAGGTCGATACCAATCCGCCGTCAGGCAGTGAATATGAGATCAAATACCTGGACTTTCCTTTTGCTTCTTCTGTTATCGTTCAGGATAAGCCCAGTTTGTTTGCCGGCAAGGTTCATGCACTGCTTTGTCGTGAATATATCAAAGGCAGAGACTGGTATGATTTTATATGGTACACTAGCCAGAAGGTCAAAGTTAACTGTAGATTTTTGTCGTCAGCCCTTAACCAGGCGGGGCCATGGAAGGGACAGAATTTGGAAGTTGATAATGATTGGTGTTTTACAGAACTGGCCCAAAAGATCGAGTCGATGGACTGGCAAAAGACCGCTGATGATGTCCGCCGATTTGTAAGAGTTGCTGAGCAGCCTTCACTGGAACTATGGGGAAGAGATTTCTTCCTGGCACAGTTGGATAAGATGGAATGATAGGTCATACTTAATATGAAGGTATCTACCGAAAACATTAATCTGCTTGCCATGCTTCACTGGCGAGAGTATAACCCGGCATTGGTTATGCTGATTCTTGCTTTGGCAGGTTTATTCTGCTGGCTATATTGGCAGAGGCTGCGTCAAAGATTTGAACAGAACTCTTCAATTATATTTCTGATCTTACGGGTGCTTGGCGGTTTATGTTTGCTATTTGCCCTGTTTGACCCGCTCTGGCTTACTATCAGACGACCGGAGAATCCTACCCGCATTGTTCTATTGACTGATGTTTCATCATCAATGGATGTTACAGATTCCGGTGAGTTGCCCAGGCTCAGAAGGGCGGAAGGGCTTGGCGAAAAAATCATCGATGCTGTTAAGGAGTATGCTGACTATGACCGTTACATTTTCACTGATACTCTGCTTGATAGTAGTGCTGCTGATATTATTCATGGGCAAGCGGTAAGAAATACCGATATTGGTCAGGTTCTCATTGAACTGTGCAGCAACGATTCCGCTACTGTTGCAGATGCTTTCATTATGCTCACTGATGGTGGTGATGAGGTCGTTGACAGTGTTGTTATGCCGGACTCGCCAATGTACATCGTTGGTGTTGGCAGTGAAATGCCAGATATGCCGGATGCCGCAATTGACGATGTTGATTGCCCGGCAACTATCGAGAAGGGCAGCAACTTTGAGATAACAGTCGATATGTTCGCTGTTGGTGCTGGCTCATTAAGTGATTTTGGCAAAACTGAACTGCTGCTGGAAGAATATGATGGCGAAAAATGGTTTATCAAGGAACGCCGTCTTATCAATCTAAGCGGTGGGCGTGAACGTGAGAAATATTCTATCGCCGATAATGACAGTGTAGGTGTCCGGCGGTTTCGCATTCGCTTAAACAGCGGTGTTAGAGAGCTTACCCTGCTCAATAATATTCGCGAGTTCACCGTTGAGGTTGAGCATAAAGAGATCAATGTGCTGTTCTACGCCCATGAGGTCGGCTGGGAATTTCGTGCCGTACGTCGTGAACTCAGTGACGATCCGTCAATATCACTTACTGCTTTGTTCCGTCTCGGCATAAGCGGCGGTGAAAGTCAGTTCGTCATCCAGGGCCAGCGGAATACCAGCGATACATTTCTGGAAAGTGGTTTTCCTACTGAGCTTGCCAACCTCCAATTATACAACTGTATTATTATCGGATCAATCTCTGCCGATAGCTGGTCGATCTCAGCAGTTAGAGCGATTAAGGATTATGTGTCGGCTGGTGGTGCGGTTATTTTCCTGGGCGGTCCGGATTCCTTTGATGCCGGTAGCTACTCCGGCTCTGAACTTACCGAGCTGTTCCCGTTTCGGGTTGGCCCCAAGGCAGAAGGTACTTTTTTACGCGGTCGGTTCCCTGTCAGCATTCCGGGTTATGCTCAGACCCATTCTATAATGAGCGGTGTAGTTGATCGCCTGCAGCGAGAGCAGACTGTGAATGTAGAAAGTGCTAATTTAACCGGTCGGCTGAAACCGGCTGCTACTGAACTGATGAGTGTATCTGTTTCAGAAAAAAAAGTGCCGCTTGTAGCTATCAACCGTTTTGGTCAGGGCCAAGTCATGGCGATTATGACCAATACATTTTGGAAGTGGACCCGCCAGAATGAAAATATGCGATATTGTTTTGGCCTGCTCTGGCGTCAGAGTGTTCGTGCTCTTACCGGCAAAGAAGGTGCCGGCCGGATTCTTTCGGTTAGATGGGATAAGGAATATTATAATCCAGGTGAACGGGCAGAGGCCGTTGTTACTGTTGCCGGTAACTATCAGCCGGGTTCGCTCCATTTGCGTGGTCAGGTCAGTTTCGGAGGCGAGCTGCAAAAGGTGGATATTGTTCCGGCAGGAACTGCCGATTCCAGGCAGTATAGCTTAGGATTCGATCTCACAAAGCCGGGCGATTATATTTTTGAGTTGAGTGCCGTATTGCCCAAAACTCAGCTTGCCGAAAAAGATGATACCGTTCTCGAACGGTATGAAAAATCACTTTCTGTTGGCCGGATACTGAACGAAGGTGCAGATCTTGCTGTTGACCATGCCTTCTTGAATGATCTGGCCAACCGCAGCGGCGGGGCATACTATAAAGAAGCGGAGATCGATAAGCTGATTATGCTTATCAGCGACAAGGTTCTCCAGAAAGCCGTTACTACTGAGGTTGCTCTCATAGAAGACCGCTATATCTTCCTTATCGCATTTCTGGTTATTCTTACTTTCGAATGGGTCATCCGCCGTCGTAGAAATCTGATCTGATGATTTGCGGAAGTCTGTCTTTATTGTTGGTGTTAGTTTTGTCCAATTATTGCCAGTATGGTTGGGTTTTACCGTCTTTGACGATTAATACCGGGTCTAATGAATCGATATTTCCGCCTATTATATGGGCAGCTTCCCGGCATCCTCCATCACAGCAATGCATATATTTACATCCCAGGCAGCTCTTTGGCAGATATTTTCTTGTAGTAAAAAATTTCCAATAGGGGTCTAGTTTGGTATCGTTAATATTAGTATAATGCTGCAGTCGAATAGGAGAATGATTACAGTTGCGAATATATCCTGATGGGTCGATAACAAAAAAACCGCGAGCGGCAGCACATGTCGTTCCAACTTCTAATCTTTTATATTCTTTTTCGCCTATAATACATTTTGGCAGCTCTGTCCCTACGCTTCCATATCGATTGGCAAGTTTTAATACCTCTTCTGCGGTATCCAGCATTTGGACGATCTGGTCGGCTGTAATTGATAATTTATCTGCATGTTTTATACCTCTTCCACCTGGAAGAAATCTGTTAAGCAGCAGGCGATCGGCCCCGGCAATAAATGCTGTTGATATTGTTTCGAACAGTTCATCTATATTTAATGCCGTTACTGTTATGCCAACTGTGGTAGTGACACCTTTCTGGTTGGCTTTTTTGAACCAGTTTAGTATAGTATCGACATCCCCCCCGGTATGAGTCTTAAAACTTTCTAAACCTGGAAGTGACATGCCGATATCCATATTATGTTTCAAACATAGATCAAGTATTTCATCTGTCATAGCTTTGCCGTTTGTAATTAGATACATATTAGGCTTGGCGTGTGAAGTGGTAAGAATGCCATTTTCTGATTTGATGTATTCAACTTCTTTATTGGCAGTATATTCTATAATTTCAATTACGCAATCTTTCATTAGTGGATCACCGCCGGTAAATGAAAAACTGGTTATTCCCATGTCGCATGACTTGTCAATTATTTCTTTCCACTGATTAAGGTTAAGCTCTTCACGAATGTCAAAATCATTCTTATCGTCCAGCCACGGACAACTGCAAAAAAGACAATTATGATTACATTTATATGTCAGCTCCAGTACCGCAGCTGACGGTAAAAACGATTTCGCTAAACGCCTGGAACTATTCATTATCTATTCTGTTTCCTTGAATTTTAACATTTCATTTAAGTGCTTATTGAAATCTTCGATAGTAGAATTCTGGCTTTGCAACTCTCTTTCTTCTGATAACAATAAAAGATCGACGCCTAATAATTTCGCCAAATGTTTTTTACAATCCAACACATGGCAGTCTTCATAATATAATTCACTACCTTCAAAAAACTTAGAAAGAAGATTGAAATCTTCACTGGTTACTCCGGCATAACGATGTTCTTTTTGGGAGTATTTGATTACTAGTACCAGTTGAGGAGTTACTGTTCCAGGGGAACAATGTAAACAAAATTGAGATTCATCTAATGATATCTCTGGTTTGCTGATTATTTCAATATAGCGATGACAAGATGCAATTTCTCCTCCAATCATTGTGGTGATGTTATATAGAGTTAAATTATTATCGATAGCAAGAGAAGAATTGATTCTATCTTGATAATCTTCTAAGGTATATAATGTTTTGTTGCCACAGGTAGGACAAATATATTCAGAAGCAGTTGGTGGACCTGCTGTGTAGTAACACATAGCAGATCTTGTTTCTCGGTATTCAGAAGGTTCTTTAAGATTTTTAAGTTTTTTTGCTATTTCTATTATTGTGAAAGAATTGTTATTTTCTGGTTTAGCTAATGTGGTGTTTGTATCCCTATTGCGATGGGTATTGGGGTTTGTATTAGTTTTACATCCGGAAAATATTATTATGCTCAAAAAAACAGTAGCGATAAAACCGATTATATAAATCATTTTTTCCCCTCTGGTTCAATACCTAATAATTCACTCAAATGTTTTTTCTTGTCATATATTGGCTGGTTTTCATCATCAAGTTCTTTGCCGGTTAAAAAGTCTAATATCAGCTCAAGGTCTGCTGATTGTATATTCTCGTAACGATATTTCAGGTCGGGATATTCGATTACCAGAACCAGTTTGGGCTCATTTATTTCTGGCGAACAGTGTGAACAAAACTGCGATTCGTCAAGTGATATTTCGGTTTGATTAATCATCTCAATATACCTGCGGCAAGTATCAATTTCCCAGGCAATTGTTGTGATAGTGTTATAACGGTTACCGGTATTAGATTCGCTCGCATCATAGGAATATTGAGTTTTATAGCCGCATTCAGGGCAGATATATTCAGCTGTTTTAGGAGGTGCTGCTACTGCATAGCACATGGCGGTTATTATTTGTTCTCTTTTTAACGGTGCCTTAAGATTTGCTAATTTTTTTGATATTTTCTCTCTAGTAATCTCAATGTCTTTGATTCTGACTGGTTCCACTGTCTGGGAATTGTATGGTTTAGTGTTAGTATGTTCATCATCTTTCTTGCATCCAGACATTACCACGATACTTAACACTATTGTAATTATTATTACTATTATATATCCCATAACTGCAATCCCCTTTTATAATTAACTTATTTTAGCAGTTTTTCCACTTTGTCCGGCAGCACAACAAATTTATAATTACACCTTGGTATAAACAACAGGTATTCCCGGTTTGTGTCGAGCCATTCTTTTGCGTCTTTATATGTATCAAACTCTTTGCCGGTATATCGCTGCAGCATTTTTTTCCCGGTTTGTGCTTTTTCATTGTCTTTTAGCATGTCGATAAAAATATCCAGATTGTTAATTTCGCTATTGCTCGGAAAGCCAAGTTCTTTAAGCTCATAATCAATACAGTAGAGGTTGTTTTCGTCTTTATAGAACATGCTTTTATTGTTTTTGTATTCTTTTATCAGTTCAGAGGGCGAAAACTTATCAATCATTTCCTTTGGGCAATATACATCCAGACTGCGATTGCCTGTTATTCGATATCCAATATAAGTTATTACTTTATCCGGAGATTGGCATTGGTTGGTAACAAAAGGTTTCTTACCGTTAAAATTAGCAATATATACAATACAGTTAATAAACAGCCGTCTCCCGGATTCGGTCATTCTAGCCGGTTCGCAGCTGTATCCCCATTGCAGGAAATTGCCATGTCGTAGGATAGCGGTTGCAGTATATGCCTTGCCCGGTGCATATCCATACATTATCTGCTCGGCATCTATGCTGTCTATTCCCGGTTCAATTGCATATGATACGGTTCCGCCGCTGCCGGCACCTTTCCCGGAATCCTGAATCTGCCAGATTTTCATCTTTTCGCCCAGCGTTACATTGTCCGGCTTGTGTTTCTTATAAGATTCCGGGGTGTTGACAGTTTCCCATTCAAATTTAATTTTATATGGCTGGTTAAAAACAGCATGCTCAAGCGACTCAACATGAGCCGCATCTCTTAAACAGTTTCACATATACCTTATTTTAAGGTTTTTATGGTGACACCAGAAAGCACCCGGAGTGCCGATTGTTATAGTAGGCTTACTGTATTCGTCAGATAATGATATGTTCAGCTCTTTCCACTCTACACCGTCTTTGTCCAGGATAACCACATCTGCACCTGCCGTCTGGCTTTCCTGGAATGTGTTATAATCGGCAATAGCTACTTTGGTGAAATGCTCTTCCAGTAGAGATTTGAAGCTTTTGGTACGGTCAGTATCGGGCAAACCAACATAAAGAACTTGCAGATTGATTTTTCCCTCCGGAAGGGCTGCAGATAGAGAACCTGCCTCAAAAAACGTTAGTAATAATAATGCAATTGTTAACAGTCTTTTCATATTAGTTTTCTCGAAGCCAAAATTAAAATAAGAATCATAAACACAAAATTATTCTATCAGTATAAACCTGAGGTATCAATTGTTTTTTATTCAAATATAGTTGCCAGCCGTCACTTTAGTGTAATCTGGTGCCAAAGTCCATTCAGGTTCCCATTGATTAGTTTGAGCTATATAGCTGATAATGTTTTTGCTGATATGGATTTTATTGTATGATTCTATTAGACCGATATTAGCTGTAAATGTTCCCGTTTTTATCATTTTTGGTATTTGCTCCTAAGTTGATAATAGCTTTATATTGACATTTTTGTAAGCTCGGTATTTACTTAACTGTTTGTAAAATAAATGGTTATCTCGCTTTTTGCACTTTAGTAGTTTTATGTGAAAGTTGGGCAGTGTTTTTTGCCGAAAATAGTGAATAGTTCAAAAAGATTGACAAAGCTTTGCTATGTTAGTAATATTTTGTTGATAATATTGGCTTGACCGCCAGTGAGTTTTTTGCATATGACGAACGACTTTTAACGCAACAGGCCTGGGTATAATTTTTATTATGCCAAGGGGCTATTCCAGGCCTTTTCCGTTACAGGTCAAGAGTCAGAATCCGGAGTTAGAAATAATGGATACTGAAACAAATAAAATAGACCTGTTTCAAGAGGTTATTGATTATCAATTCAAAGATGTTTCACTATTGGAAAAAGCATTGCGTCATGCATCTGCTTCCGATAGGCGGCTAGATAGTAATGAAAGACTAGAATTCCTTGGTGATGCGATACTGGGTGTAACGGTTTGCGAAGAGTTGTTCAACCGATTTCCAGAATATCTCGAGGGTGAACTTACCAAGGTAAAGAGTATGCTTGTCTCACGCCGAACTTGTGCGAGAGTGGCCCAGGATATAAATCTTACCGACTATATGGTTATGGGCAAGGGGATGACCAGTCAGCGGACTTTGCCAATGTCCTGTTCCGCGGGAGCTTTTGAATCGGTGATTGGTGCAATTTATCTTGATGGTGGCTACGAGAGCAGCCGAAAGTTTATTATCAAATGTATGGGCGATCTGCTGGACAATGCTGACGCCCGCAAGCCGCAGGACAACTACAAGAGCATGCTGCAGCAGTATTCCCAGCGAATGTTTGGCTCAACTCCTTATTATGAGATTCTTGATGAGAAAGGCCCTGACCATAGCAAATGTTTCGAGGTTGGGGTTATCATCGACCGCAGAAGATTTGATTCTGCCTGGGGGCCAAGTAAAAAAGAGGCTGAGCAGCTTGCTGCATTTAACGCGTTAAAAGATCTTGGTGAACTATCTGAAGATGCGAAATTTAAGAGTAAATAGCATAATTTATATTGGAGTGTGTAGAATATGATAAATAAAATTTTAATAGCTGTTATGGTTTGTGTTTGTTCATCACACGGGATTGCGCAGGATGAAGCCGAATCAAAAAATAATGATTTGCCTTATTTTGCCATTGGCGCAGGTGCGGTATTTTCTGATTCTGTCTATAAGGATGAAGATACCAGGGTTATTCCTGTACCCAATGTCGTATATTTGTCGGAAGACTATTATCTGAAAGGTTTAACTGCTGGTAAATGGCTGATTGGAAGCCGGGAAGGTTTCAAACTTGCTGCTCAGATCGGTGGCAGGCTGGAATATATCGATGATGATGAGAGTGACTATTATGATGGTATGGATCCAAGGCGTCCGACATTAGAGGCGGGAATATTAGCTGAATATAGTTTCATGGGTAAATATGCTGTTAGTTTCGATGCGATGACAGATGTTATGTCCGAGCATGATGGTTATGAACTGAGCTTGAGTATATCTGAACGCATACCTGCGATATTCAATAATGAAAATCTATCCTTAAACCTGACAGCGGGTGCAAGCTGGAGAAGTGAAAATCTAAACGATTATTATTTCGGGGTAAGAAATGATGAAGCTCGCTCTGGTCGCCCGGCATATAACGCCGGCGGCGGTTTTAATTATCTATTAGGAGCCAGCCTGAACTATAAAATTAACGATAGATGGTCATGGTTTAATGCCGTTGGAATAACGTTTATGGCTGATGAAATCTCTGATAGCCCGCTGGTTGATGATGATCATTCCCTTTCAATTTTTACCGGCATATCATATAAATTGTAAAAAATCGGTATTGATAATCGTATCAATTATTGTTCATCGGATGCATCCTGAAGAGTAGTTTTTCGCGTTCCAGAATACAGCTCATATTCCAGCAGTCGGCATTCCATATCTGCATTAAAAAATGGGATCTTACGTTTGGTCTTTAGCCCAACTTTCTTAGCCAGTTGTGGGTTGCCGGTAAAAATATAGCCCATATAGCCGGGACAGTTGGATTTGAAAAAATCGCCCAAACGCTTATACTCTGGTTCCAGCTTTTTGATATCGCCCAGTCGTTTACCGTATTCAGGGTTCAGCATGATTATGCCCGGCTGTTCAGGCATCGAAGTTTCGGCAAAATCACAGGTCTTAAACTCGATATATTGCTCTACTCCGGCTGTCATCGCATTCTTTTGGGCTGCTTCTACCGCCAGTGGATCTATATCGGTTGCGATAATTGGTGCCGGTTTGTTTTTACTGCCGGCTTTTTTCGCCTTCAGTCTCATATTCTGCCAGTGTTCATTGTCAAAATCCTTATAGTGCATAAAACTATAATTATCTCTAAGAAGCCCCGGTATACGCCCGGAAGCTATTAACGCAGCTTCAATTGCTAATGTACCACTTCCACACATCGGGGCAACAAATGGTACACTGCCGTCATAGCCGGATTCTTTTATCATTGCCCATGCTAGGTTTTCTCGCAGCGGCGCTTTATGAGGGATCCGCCGGTAGCCGCGATCAGATATTTTCTTGCCGGAGGTGTTAAGGTATAGTGAGGCAATATTATCTTTCCAGAATAAATATAACACTACCTTATGGCGGTCCGGACCGGAATTTGGCCGCTCGCTTAGCCTGTCAAATATCCGATCTACAACTGCATCCTTGATCTTAAGGTTCGGATACATTGTATTCTTTACAGATTTGTGGTCTACCCGGCTGGTAACGGAAAAATAGCTGTTGGCTGGTATAATATTTTCCCAGGGCAGCTCTTTTGTTATTCGATACAGCTGTTCGCAGCCGTTACACTCAAACTCGTCCAGCAGGTAAAATACGTTTAGTGCCGAACGAAGATACAAATTAAGAAGCATTGCATCGTATAGTGTACCTTCAACTGTAACGCCGGTACCGGTTTCTTTTAATATGTCAAATCCCAGGGAATCAAGCTCACCTTCAAGGTATTTACTTAGTCCGATTCCACAGGTTATAAATATTTCGTTTGTTATGTCAAAATTCATATTAGTCGGGATGGCAATGTAGCCGCTATTTTTGTTCTTATTAATTGTTTTCTGTTATGTGTTAGTTCGGTTCACGACTTTGTTTTTACTTATTCCTGGGTTGCCAGCCATTGACTGACTACTATTTCCAGGTCTGTCAGGTCAACAATTCCGTCCTGATTACGGTCCGCAGTATTGTTAGTCTCGGAACTATGCCAGTTTTCCGTTAGAATAGCAAAGTCTGAAATATCTACAGCTTCATCATTATTTATATTGGCCTGGCCAAATTCATCTGCTGTCTGCCAGTTTGCCGCAATCTGGATAAGGTCTGTCATGCTCACCAGGCAGTCATTATCCCTGTCTATATTAGTGAAACAGTCTACGTTTAGCCAGTTTTCACTAAGGGCAATCAGGTCGATATAATCAATAATATAGTCACCGTTTATGTCAGCAATGTCAAAATCAGTAACGTCTTGTTTGTAGCTTAGTGAGGCTTCCGGGCTTGCTCCGTAAACTCCAATGTTGGTGTTTGCTCCTGCCGGGAATAATTCAGTCGCCAGTTCTTCGCTTGTCCCATCCGCAGCATCTATAGCCGGACTTTTATTGACGTTGGTATTTGCATCTTTTGTCCATTGTCGGTACCAGGTCATATATCTTCCTGCGGGTGATCGCAAATGAAATTCCTTAATACTGGCATTACCGAAATATGGATTAGTCTCTATTATATCTGTTCCTTCTGCATCCGGGATAACACAGTTTGCATACGTTATGTCGCTGTCATCCTGGCCCAGTTTGTTGACGTTGGTAGGGGTGTTGCTCCATATTATACTATTCTTTATATTAACATTTGAATATGTCCCTTCAAGATATATGCCGCCTGTCTGGGTATAGTCAGTGTCAGTGTCTTCGCCGGTGCTGCTCGTATTGGATGTTATCGTGCAGTAGTTCATATCTATATCAAAGCAGTTTTCCAGGTATATGCCGCCGCCGCGTCTGCGGCTTGCTGTATTACTATTGATAAGGCAGTGTTCCATGTTGATGCTGTCACAATATTTCAACATTATTCCACCGCCCAGATCTGCGGTATTATGTGCGATAGTGCACCATTTCAGGTTTAGTCCGGAATTATCAATGCTATAAATTCCACCGCCGCCGGTAGGGCTGTTTGGATCTGAACTGATCTTATCGCCGCCGCCGCCGACAATAGTCATTCCTTCCAGTGTTACATCCCATGCTTGTCCGGAATCAAGAATAATTGCAGGGTCACCATCATCTTCAGCTTTGATAATAGTAAGCGGCATGGCCAGATGTTTTGATTCCATTTTACTGCGGATAGTTATTCCGGAAACCGATATCCTCACCTGTTCGTCGTATAATCCGGGTTCCAGTTCTATTATATTGTAATAAAAATGGGAAGCAGAATTAATAGCATCGCTTATTGTGCTGAAATTACCCTGGAATTCTTCGGTGGTGTCAATTACATAATACAATGCCACTGGTGTTATATCATGGTCCAGGGTTTCTGTCAGGTCAAGCACCTCATAAGCACCCATATCGTAATTGGGATTATAATGAGCATTGGCACCCACTTCTCCGGCTTGTGCTATTCTTGTCTCACCTGTATCCTGCAGTGTGTTTTTATAATAATACATTTCATAAGTTTCTGTGTAAGGGTATTCTTCTGGTGCCGGGTATGCGGCATTTACACATGGAGAATATGCACTCAATTGATAATTATTATTTTCTGTATCGAGGAATAGAGGATTATCACTGATATTATTCTTTCCATTTAAATAACCAGGAATACAGCAGTATTCTGCGATAATATCGTATTCGTTTCCAGAAGACTTCAAGTCCTGCGGACTGTTATTGTAGATTATGCTATTGGATATAGCTGTATCTTCTAGCGGGTTTTCTGTCAAAATTAATGCTTCACTGGTTGCTGTATTGTCAGCAATTGTACAGAAATCGATAGATGTTTTACTTTCGCTTGAATAAAAAGCTGAAGCTGTATCGCTTTGGTTTTTTGTTATTTGGCAGTTAGCTATGTAGCTTTCTTCACAGTCAACAATATTTATGCCGCCGCCGTTTTCGGTTGCACTGTTGCCATAAATAAGGTTTTCAAGGATTAGTAGCATGTCACTGCCTTTTATGTATATTCCTCCGCCATTGTCAGCTGTGCTGTTTTTAATTACACAGTTTTCAATTCTTATGTTGTCATTATTCTGAGAGCTTATACCGCCGCCGTTTAGCTTGCCGTTGCTGTCAAGACTGCCCCAGCCGCCCTTAAGGGTGATAAACTGCAATAACGTATCGCTTGCTTGTCCGTAAGCAAGAGTTATGGCTGCGCCTTGGTAGTTTGGATCATTCGGGTCTGAAACGTCTGTCAGGTCTGGTATTGTCTTATAACTGCCGTCGATTACAATCTCCTCAATATCTTCAGGAGTACTGACTGCACTTCCTTTAAGGGTGATTCCCTCCTTGTCAATTATTACATTTTCTTTATAGATTCCTTTTGATAATGAGATATACGAGTCTGGCTCTGCCTCATCAATTGCTTCCTGGATAGTGCAATATATATCATTGTCATAAATAACAGCATTTTTTCTGTTATATTGAACAATATCTACAATTTCATACGGGCCGATATCGATCCGGCAATGCAGTTTCCTTTGATTGCCGTCAATGTCAACAACGTCATCTCCGGGTTCATATTCCGGGTCGCCAGAGTTGATGAAATCATCGATGTGGTATGATACTTCCGGCTTATAGTCTGAATTAAATGTTACTGTTCTATCTGTATTTTCTATTCCGGGACCATCCCAGCCGTTTACGAAATCACAATAATTTAGTGTAATATTGTCGTTTGTTGCAAACAGGTCGACTACAAAGTTTGGGTCAGTGTTTTTGTCAAAGATGGTACTGTTAATTTCCAGGTCTGCTATGTTCTCGTAATAAAGGCCATGTGGCTGGTTCTCTCGGAAAAGACAGTTTCTTATTATATTATCTTCCGGGTATGATGTTTCATCGAAATATAGACCGCCTGTTATGACATCTCCGTAAACACCGGAGACGTTTTCGTTAATAGCACAGTTGGATATTTGGGGGCTGCTATTGTTTATTACAGCTATGCCCGAGCCATTTACCTCGCAAGTATTATTTATTACGATGCAGCCTGTTATCCGAGGAGATGCCTGGATTACTGCTATTCCTCCTCCAATGTCAGCTGAGTTTTCCTCGATACGACAATGGCTGATAGTAGGAGATGCGTATTTGCAGTATATCCCACCGCCGGCTGAACCGCCTGGCAATGCATCGGACAACCCGATTCCACCTTTTATTGTTAGTCCGGTTATTGTAGTGTCAGCACCAATACTCTGTTCGAATAGCTGTATGACAGGCTCATTATAACCGCTGCCGTCGATAATAGTACCCTGTCTGAAGTCGTCATTATACGGCTTGAAGCCAGATATTGTGATACCGTTCAGTTCAGATGTAAGTATGATATATTCGTTATATAGCCCTGGTGACAGTAGTAATTCATCTCCGCCATATGCCATGGCCATCGCTTCTTCGATTGTGCCATACCAGTTATCCTGGGTTGAGTTATATACTTTGCCGGTGTCTGTGTCACTGTATTCATCTATGCCGGGGTCAACGGTAAAGCCGATAAACCTGTCGTCTCCGTCGATATCCTTGCTTTCCGGGCTAAGCGGTAGGTAGTTTGGGTCACCGCTGTCAATACATGGTGAGGTGAAGTTCAGCCGCCATGCAGAGTTGCTGCTGTCGAAAGGGTCGGTCCAGGTATCACCATCGTCGTTCCATTCTCCAACTTCTTTGAAATCTGGGTCTTCTGTAAAAATGTGGCGTCCGTCTTCGTATCCGTCTTCAACAAAGCAATATGATACGTCAATATCAACCAAGGGAGAATAGATTTGACCTGTTTCGTTTGCCCATATAATTGAGTTTTTTAATTCAGCTGTCAATGTCTCACTATTACTCTTTTTACAGACCAGCCCATAATTTTTGTTACCATAAAATATGCAATTAATGAATTGAGGATTCGCTACGTCATATGAGTATATTCCACCACCGCTATTCGCTGAATTGCCGCTTATTACACAATTATAAAAAGCTATTTCAAGATCGCTGGAACCGGAATTGTCTATATAGACTGCTCCGCCTTGTGCTATGGTCGAGTTTCCGTATATAAAACAGTAGTCAAAATAGGCCGTACTGTTATATATGTATATTCCACCTCCTATTGAGCCGCTTGTAGTGCAGGTATTATTTCTGATAACTGTTTTTACTACTTCTAGCTGCTCGCAGTTTTCAGCGTATATGCCTGCTGCCAGGCGGCCGGTTTCGTTATTTTCTATTGCGCATCCGCTTAGGGTTACAGTACCGCTATTTCTTACTACAATTCCACCGGTCATATTACTGTTGCCGCTGTTGCTGACATTGCAATATCTCATGGTGAGTTCTGGTCTGGTTCCGTCTAGTCCCTCGCATATCACGGCATGAATCGTGGCATCTGACAGGTACAAACCTTCCAGGGTAACGTTTGTATCTTCGGAATCCTCATCCTGGTTTATTTTGAATATTCTCGAACCGCTTGATCCACCGGCACTGATAATTGTATACTGGCTGGTTGATTGTGGGTTAGGGGTAGTGATTGTAAGTGTTTTACCTTTGATGGCTATATTGTAGTTACCTGTGCCGGTATATGATCCTGGGTTCAATATTATTGTATCGCCATCAGTTGCGGCATCTACTGCTGTCTGGATCTTGTCGCCGGGATTTAGCTCAAATACTTCCGAATAAAGGACTTGCGCTGGAATAAGCAGAATGCTTAATAGTGTTATTGCTCTCTTTACCATATATGCGGATCCTTCCTTGAGTATGGTAATATCTCCAAATTTCGACCTGCGGCCTAAGGCGTTTCTTGGCCTTTAAGATAAAATTATAAAAAAAATCGTTTTTTTTTAAAGCCCGATAATTATCTTATTTTAAAATTATCGGACCAGTTGGAATTCTGCTTCTATTGGCAGAATTTCCTGTAAGTTATGGACTTATGATTATTTTGCCTGAAATTACTAATGAAACACGTTAACGTCCGATAAATGTAAATCCTTGTTATTAGTATTGTTATCGCAGTTTTTGTGCTTGATGGAGCTGTAACTGATGGTTATAATTAATATATAAGTAATGGACAGAAAAACTGCTACAGTCCTTATAAATTATATATATTAACTTGTTATTTTTTTTGAGTTTTGTACTAAAATTATGGATGAGAAAATAAATTCTTATAGAACTGCACAGTATCAGATGGTTGATACTGTTGATTTCAATATCTTTCGCAGGCCGCTGCACCCGGAGTTATTTGATATTTGCAGGGGACAGAGGTTCTTTCAGGGTGATTATGAAGTAAACATATGGATTACCGGGTGTAATCATGTTGTAAGTGTTCATAATGACGGCCATAGCCTGTGTGAAACTGTCTCTAACCACGATCAGATGCTTCCTGCACGTGGTCTTGTTCGCAGGATGCCTTTCAAAGGTAATAGAAAATATCAGTGCAAGTGGGGTGACCAGAGGTTTATTTATATGATGAGCTTCCTGTCAGAGAAAATGAGCGATAGTGTTTATCGCAAAACTCATCTGGACTTGGTTCGTATTGCTCGGAAAAGAGGAATTTATGTTCCGTTTCAGCAGGAAGTATCTAACAATAGTCTTGCTCCGTTTTCTTTTATTGATTATGAAGCACATTGGGAAGAGCTGCATATTTATGCCTTCCATGCTTTCCCCGAGCAAAAAACGATTTTGAAGAGTCAATCTCTCTTTAGTATGAAAAAGTAATAGGTGTCCATTCGCTTTCTTGCGAATTGAAAATACAAAATTATGAATTGAATTTGCCGGCTCCCAACATAGCAGATTTGAGCTCGCATAGGTTCCTGAACCAGAATCTTCATAATTTTTCCTAAATGGCAGTCTGGCGTATGACTGCCTTTTTTATTTATCGCACCTCCTGGGCCTACCTTTTATTCAGTCATTTCTGCTTAAATATATCTTTTAACGATTATATTGAATTCTCTTGACCGTATAATGTGATTTTTGATACTATTTAGTCTATAACTCCTAGATTTGCTTACCTTTAGAGCCGATAAAACATGGAGTAGGCTTACTGCCTCTAATTAAACAGGTTGGAGGTTTCCCAGAAGAATTATGTATTGTTAATGTCTTGATTAACAAGCTCATAGATAATGAGATTGTGCATCAGGAAGCAAAGGAAAAAACATGAGAAAAAAAAGTAGTTGTACTCAAATTATCCCCGTTTATTTAATAGTGTTACTTTTTACCTTAACTTCTGTCCAGGCTAAAGAATCTATTATTTATGGCGGCGGTCCGTTTTATAGCAATGCTGCTGAGCATTTGGATACTATTCGCAATTCTGGTTTTACTACTGTTATGCTTTGGACCATACATGTTCATTCTGATGGTGACCTTGTTTATAATGAACCAAAACTTGTTGATAATGGTGTTTATGTTGGTGATCCGGACTGGCCGGCCCAGGTTCATGCCTTCAAAGAAGGTCAAACCTCTGTTCGCCGTATAGAAATTGCTATTGGTGCCTGGGGGTCCGGCGCCTTTGAAAATATTAAAAATCTTATCGCTGCAGAAGGAACTGGTCCGGATAGTACCCTTTATAAAAACTTCAAGGTGCTCAAAGACACTATTCCGGCAATTGATGGTATCAGCTATGACGACGAAGTTACATACGATGTGGATTCTTCTGTCGCCTTTGCTGTTATGCTGTACGATCTTGGTTTCAAGGTTACGCTTTGTCCCTACACTCGCTCCAGTTACTGGAGTGATGTTTTTAGCCAGACTAATGCACAGAGGCCCGGCGCTATAGACCGTATTGACCTCCAGTGCTATGCAGGTGGTGCTTATAATAGTCCTGGAACCTGGAACAATTACTTCGGTGGTCTTCACGTAACTCCTGGCTTGTGGTGTTATTCAAATGGCCAAAATCCTTCTGGAGTTCAAAGCCAGATGACCTCTTGGAATAACTCTTACAATATTGCTGGTGGATTTATGTGGCTCTTTGACGATATGCTAAATTACCAAAATACTTATCCGGTTGCTGATTATGCCGCTGCTATTAACAACGCATTAAGTATTGACATTACCGAACAGACTGTTGTTACTCTTTACCAGCATTGCCCTTTATATGATGGCTGGTCCGCAGAGATGGGAATAGGGGCATATACTACCGCAGATATTATTGCTGCTGGTGGTAAAGATAATGATGCTTCTTCGCTTGCTATTTGCCCTGGTTTTAAGGTTACCTTATTTGATGCTGACAATTTTGAAGGTAATTCAATAGTTCTTCGGCAGGATGTTGATTGTCTGGTTGATGCTGGATGGAACGATATACTCAGTTCCATGATTATTGAGCCGATTTCTGAACCGGTTGGATACTGGAAGCTTAACGAAGGCAGTGGGGATGTTATTGCCGACCATGGTGATTTAGGTTTTGATGGTACCATTTACAATATGCAGGAGGATGGATGGACGAAAGGTAAGCAGTGTGGTGGCTTGAATTTTGATGGTAACGATGATTATGTCGAAATAAATAATTTTAAAGGAATTTCTGGTAAATCCAGTAGAACTTGTATGGCCTGGATAAAAACTAGTACAAGCCAACCTTCTGTGATAACTGCTTGGGGAAATGAACTAAATGGAGAAAAATGGATGTTTCGCATTAATTCTGATGGAACCTTTGGGGTTGGTATTTGGGGAGGCTCAATAAATTCTGAAACTACTGTTAATGACGGACAATGGCATCATGTTGCAGTTGTTCTTAATAATAGTGGAAATCCGAGTGTTAAAGATATTATATTTTATCATAATGGCAAACAAGTAAATTCTTTTTCTAATAATAATGCTTCGATCAATACCTCAATGCTAAGTAATGCGACATTAGGTGCTTTTAGTTGGCAGGGTAGTATGTGGCATTTATTTAATGGAGTAATTGACGAAATTAAAGTGTATAGTAGGGCCCTTAATGCCGACGAGATTCTCCAGGTTTTCAATGAATATGCCCTTAATGGCGATTTTAGCTCAAATGGCCAAATCGACCTCGATGATTTCTCCGTGCTGGCTTTTAACTGGCAAAATGACGATGTTTGCGATATTGATCTCACCTGCGATTGCTCCATTAATATCGACGACCTGACTGTGCTGGTCGACCAATGGCTCCAAAATACCACAAATTAGCGGTTTGATTTTAACGTAATCTGCTGAAATTGCTGTATTTAAGTTTTTTGGGGCAGTTATTTTACATGAAATTTTTTCTTGACATGAAGTTAAAATGCCATTAAAATTCCTCGTCTATCGCAATTTTGCGGGTGTAGCTTAATGGCAAAGCCCCAGCCTTCCAAGCTGGTCATGTCGGTTCGATTCCGATCACCCGCTTTTTTTCATTTTAAATTTTAGCGCTCGTAGCTCAATTGGATAGAGCATCGGTCTTCGAAACCGAGGGTTACAGGTTCGACTCCTGTCGGGCGTATTGCAAAGCTTTGTGTAGTCAGTGTTTATATAAAGCAGCTTTTTTTGTTTTTAAGTGTGACCAAAATGTAGCCACTACATTATTGAATTTTCAGCTGTTCTTGAAAACTTTGGGTTGCTTCAACAAATAATTTCAGACTATAGAATCAAAATCCCTGTTTACTAACCTCTGGTCATCTGTTATTTATTTAAAACTTTTGTCGGGTAGTTCGTGATATTAAATCTTTTATCGCAAACCATATTAGCAGGGTGATAAGAACAATCGCTGATCCTGTCTTGATCCAGTCTGGCAGTGTATGGTGATGCCCCATATGTTCGTTACTCACCTGGATTACCTTTTCAAAACCTAGACCCAGCAAAACGCTCATCACGGCAACTGTCAGAACGTATATCGTCGTTACTCTTTTGCCGAACGCCTTAGCTATCGCTCCGATTGTCGCTATATTCGTTGCCGGACCTGCCATCAGCAGTACCAGTGCCGAACCCGTAGGCATACCCGCCATTACCAGCGATGCCGCCAGTGGCACAGAACTTGTCGCACAGATATACATCGGCAGTGAGATCGCAAGCATTGTCAGCATGCCTGTTATACCGCTGGTCCAGCCGTATTCGCTTAGTTTGCCTTCCGGCAGGGCGGTTGTTATTATCGCCGCCAAAATTACGCCAACTACCAGCCACACATATATACCGCTCAGCAGCATCAGCGAAAACCTCAACATCTCGGAAAATTTGGATTTCTCCTTTTCGATTTTAGGACTGACTTCTTCCTTTACATTTTCCTGGTGGCCCTCGCTGCAGCATCCTCCGCCGCATGATTCTACAATTTCATCTTGTTCCTTTGGCTTATCAAAAAAACTTACCAGCAGTCCGCCGATCAGTCCGGTAACAAAAGCTGACAATACCTTGAATATCGCAAATGGCCAGCCCAGAAATCCCGCTGAGACAAATATCGAGTCAAGTCCGGTCTGCGGCGTACTGATCAGGAAACCTACTGCCGGGCCATCCGAAGCTCCGTCTTTTTTCAATCCGATCGCAGTAGGAATTACTCCGCACGAACATAACGGCATAGGTACACCTATCGCTACAGCCTTTATTATCGAACCTATCCCGCCATGGCCAAGGTGTTTACGGACAAAACTGCTTGGCAGCAAAATATGTAGTATCCCGGCTAATATCAGGCCAAACAGCAGCCATGGTGCCAGCTCGGTCGTTATTTCCCATAAATTATTTATAAATGTTGTCATACTGGATTATAGCATCTATATCGACACTTTCCAGTAGTTAACTTTTTCGTTTTTCAAGTAGTCTGGTTAATAAGTAGCTTTGGTGAACGCCTGAAAGGGGCTTTCTGTTTTTGCCTCTTACGTAGAAGATCCGCCACAGGTGGACCAGGTACCTTATCTTATGCCTTTCAAGCAGACCATTGCCCGGCTTGATTAATTGTTTTTTATTTTCCCTTGGCTTTATATATCTTATTGAAATCATTCGCCAGGATTATGGTGAAGGTATCTTTCCCTTTCTGTTTCGATAAATGGTCGCCGTTTTCAAACAGGGAAGCATCTATTTCTTTACAGTGGGTATAGTCCAGCAGCCTTACATTATTGCTCTCCAGGTAGTTTTTTAAACCTGCAATATAATCTTTCATATATTGCGGCTCAGGCTGTCCTTCTGCATACACTCGCTTCCTTACCCTTACCATTATCAACTCGATATCAGCTTCTTTTACCAGCTCGATAATGTAAGGCAAAAAAGACCTTTCCAGCAGAACCTCAAAATCATCCGTTACTTTTCCAATCTCCTTCTCCGCTTCCAGCTGGACCGCTGTTACTAGGCTCTCATCCATATTGCTCTCTTCAAAGGTCTTTTTCAGTGCCAGGTCCGCATACCCCGCACTATAAAGAGTTGTCGCCTCTATCGAGCTGCCCCGGATCAAGTTTGACAGCTTATCTCTTGTCTTTGCCCGTTCATAAACAAACGGAAAATATTGCAGCATAAAACTGTCTGACATCGACATGCCGTTGTTATACAATACCAGCTCCAATTCCGGCTCCTCATCTGTCGTCAGCATCTTGATATAGTCAAGGTATTGCTCTTTCGTTCGGAATTCAGGCTTAGTCAGCATTGTATCGCGAAAATACAGTACCACTTTCTCTGGCTTATTCTCGATTTTTGTGATTATATTTTTGAAATACAGATACCATACCGCCGATGCCGATCCGCCCCGAAACATCTTGATCGTCCTTGTTCCGGTCAGCCGCGAAAACAGCCTGTCATTCAATCCGCATTCCAGCATCGAATTACCGACAAACAGTACTTCCGGCTTGGCAGAGTTCAAACTGGTCTTCATCTTTTCCAGGTAGTCTGACTTACTGTAAGCTGCTGAATGAAATTCAGCTTCCGGTTTATATGTCAACAGCGCAATAGCTACCACTCCTAACGTGATTGAAGTCATCATCACGCAGTATGCCAGTTTTCTTATTGTGCCGTTCTTTTCCATAAGATTTAGCTCGCCATAAGGCGAAAAATTCACAAATACCTTTTCCTTAAAACTGGAAATATATAAAATCTCCTCCTTGCTGACGGTAGAATATAATACACATTACCAGCAAAATTCCATATACCACCGCATGCAGCGGCTTATGCCATTTTGGCCCGCTTTTCATCGAATACATTACCGCCGTCCACATCCAGAAAAAGCCCGCCATCGCCAGTATCTCGATACTCGCCAGCATCGAAAAATCATCCGGTCTCAGCCCGCCGCCATTTGAAACTGCCTTCGCCAGCCACGCCATATTCGGCGTCCTGAACAGCAGCCAGCCGATATTGGTAAAGCCGAACATTATCGCCCATGCCGCTATCCTGGTATACAGCTTCTTCGGCTCCCATTTCCCGCCGAATCCAAGCTTATGATAACAAAACAGCAGCAGACCATGATACATCCCCCATATTACAAAATGCCATGATGCTCCATGCCACAGGCCCGCCAGCGTCATCGTCGTCATTACCACGTAAAAAAACTTCAAGTTACCGGCAACCCTCGAACCGCCCAGCGGGATATACAGGTAATCCCTTATCCATGACGACAGCGATATGTGCCACCTTCGCCAGAAATCCGACGGTGAGATCGCCAGGTACGGCGACTTGAAATTCTCCATTAGCTCAAAACCAAGCATTTTCGAACATGCCCTGGCAATATCGGTATATGCCGAAAAATCCGCGAATATCTGCAACGCAAATCCCAGTGTTCCCGCTATCAATAGCAGCAGGGTAGGGCTCTCCAGCATAAATATCTTATCTACATAGATCGAGATATTATCCGCGATCACCAGCTTCTTGAAATACCCGAAAATCAGCAGCGGCCACGCCTCCATAAACTGTTCCGGATTGAACCGTCGCCTGCTCTCTACCTGCGGCAGCAGTCTCGACGCTCTTTCAATCGGCCCGGCCACCAGCTGTGGAAAGAACGCAACAAAAACCGAAAAATCCAAAAAGCTCTTCCTCGGCCCCAGCTTGCCTTTATAAATATCTATTGTATAGCTTAGCGTCTGAAAGGTATAAAACGATATCCCTACCGGCAGAAATATCCGAAGCGTCATCCTATTGGCATGAATCCCCACACCGGCCAGCAGCTCGTAAACATTATCGATAAAGAAGTTAAAATATTTGAATACACCCAGCAATCCAAGGTTCACTACCAGGCTGATCACCAGCCACCTCTTATGATGACTGCTGCTTTTTATCTTCAGCCCGCAGACAAAATCCGTTACCGTCGAACCGGCTATCAGCAGGCAGAACCACGGATGCACCCAGCCGTAAAATACGTAACTGCCGATCAGCAGCAGTACATTTTGGGCGGTCTTGTTCCGTATTGCCCAGTACAGGACAAACAGACCAACATAAAAGTACAGAAATTCCAGGTCGGTAAAAATCATAAAATATAACTAACCGGTATAAACGATCTATTTTTAACTATATGATATATAAAGTTTTAACAGACTATTATCATATCAAATATTACCCTGGCATTCAAGCTAACTTTCATACTTATTCAAAGAGGATCAAGCCCTGAACCACTTCCTTTTCTGCATATTGAATCATCTTCAAACAAAATGCAAGCATGATACGAGCACCACAAACCTGGTTTCTATTAAAGTTGGCATATATTATCTGTAAGCATTCACAGGTGCGTTATTTGCGTCAGATTCTGTGTTTGCGGAGCTTTTAAATTTTTCGCGATAAGCGACACCTTAGCTTATTTCTTTTTACTTATATCTTATTACTGTAACCGTGTGAACGGTTACCATTATCTTAAATGTTTCTTTTCATATATCACTTTTGACAATTTGTATTATCTAAGTTACAATAACCTTCCGTTAACTTACGTTCTCCTTATGGGTTATGTATATAGCCGATAAGGGCCTGTTAGTTAACTTTGTTAATTACTGCCTTTGCGAACAAGCCATAAGCCAGTGATAAAATTAGTTTTTTCAAATTTTAAGGCCCTGTTCTGACCTTTGCAGATACGGTAGAACAGCCAAAAGTACGAAAGCGTACTATGAAATTAGACTTTAGCGATATATATATGTCCCTGACCTCGCTTGGCAAAGGCCCGCTCGCAATGCAGCTCGACCAGCATGTCAAAACAGCACTCAAAAATCTTAACCACGGCGATTACGACCGCTGGCAGGCCGCTATCGATGCCATGCCCGATCTGCTGCCGACCATGGTCAAGCTCGACTCGCCTACTGTGATCATAGGCACACCAGCCAATATCACCAAAACCGAGCAGGACGAGCTTCGCCATACCCTCATGCAGCTCCATCCATGGCGCAAAGGACCGTTCCAGGTCTTCGGCATAGATATCGATACCGAATGGCGCAGCGACTGGAAATGGGACCGCATCAAACCGCACCTCAAACCGCTCGCCGGCAAGGTTGTTCTCGACGTCGGTTGCGGTAGCGGCTATCATGTCCTTCGTATGCTCGGCGAACGAGCCGCCGCAGTCGTAGGCCTTGAGCCGACCCTTGTCTACGTTATGCAGTTCCAGGCCTTGAACAAATACATCGCCTCTAGCATAGCTGCTGTTCTGCCGCTTACTATCGAAGACGTCACCGGCACCGGTCAGCATTTCGATACTGTTTTCTCCATGGGGCTGCTCTATCATCGCCGCGACCCGCAGCAGCATATCACCGACCTGCGTGACCTGATCAAGCCCGGCGGCCAGCTCGTACTCGAAACCCTCATAATCGAATCCGATAAACCGGAAATGCTCGTTCCTGAAGATCGTTACTGTCGCATGCGAAATGTCCATAACCTGCCTAGCGTCCCGCTTATCGAACAATGGCTCAGCGAAGCCGGCCTGAAAAATATCCAATGCGTAGATATCGCACATACCTCCACCCAGGAGCAGCGCAGCACAGAATGGATGACCTTCGAATCGCTCGATAAATGTCTGGACCCCAAAACTCAGACCAAAACCATTGAAGGACTGCCCTCACCAATCCGCGCCATGTTCACCTGCGAAAAGTAAAACCTGGAAACGCCAAGCGGAATCTTATCCAGATTAATCAGGGGCTCGGCATATTCGGCGAAGCCGTTTAAATTAACGTCGCGTTAGCGATACCATTGCTTATTACTCGCATTCACTACTTTTTTCTCAAATTCCTCCACCATAAAGTGCTTACTCTTCCCTTTTCGTATCACCTTATGACCTTCCGCTTCCAATCGTTGCTTCAGATTCTCTAGTCCGCCCGGGTATTTCTCGTTCAATATCCCGCCGGTTTTCAATGTACGCCAGTATGGCGTAACCCGTTTCTTACCTTCGTTTTCCTGCTCATCTGCGGCATGCGCAGCTATCCACGAAAATATCCCCGTCGTAATCGGGCAGCTTATCGTCGCTTTATGCCTGGCCGCTAATATCTCCCGTATCTCATTTATCGTTATCAGCTTACCCTTCGGCACCTTCCGCATTATCTCGTCAACTTCGATCGGTGCCGGGATAACAAACGTACCCGTTCCCCATCTCTTACTCATTTTAGCATCTATCTTATCAACTTTCGGCAGTCCCTTACTATCGTTCAGCTTATCCTGCCATGACTTTTTCTTCTTCATACCATTCCTTCTTTCATGTCATTATCTGCGTCTATCTGAATTTATCAGTAGTTCTGCAAAACAATCAGGCATTAGTTTTCAGAAATTCTATAAGCATCTCATCAAACACATCCGCATTATCACTGCACGCGTTATGACCGGCTTTCGGGATTACAGCATGCCCGCAGCCGAACTGCTTCGCCCACTTTTTCGACTGTAGCCGTATCAACCCCGCTCCTATCCAGTGATCGCCGCTGCCGCGAGTTATCATAAACGGCATCTTCGGCTTATACCCCGGCTCATAATGATCGCAGCTGATCACTGCTTTCCATATCTTCTTGAAATCTTCTTTCGTAACTACCTTGCATATCTTTCTCGCCAGCTCCCGAGTCTGCCTTTTCTTACCGGCAAACAGTTTTGCAAACGCATTTAATAGCGGCAGCGGACACAACCAGAAAAACACCGTTGCTGCCGGCCGCAGCATATATACAAACCCTGGCTGTTTCCTGGTGATATTCAAACTGCCCAGGATAAACACCGCCTTTACCCGATCCGGGTATCGAAACGCAAACTCCTGGCTCACCATCCCGCCCATCGAATGACCTGCCAGCACCGCCTGGCCGATCTGCTCGTTATCCATTATCGCAAGTATATCATCTGCCGCTCGCGGGACAGTTATATAATCGCCCATTGGACGAGACTTGCCATGCCCACGCATATCCCAGCCTATCACCCGGTATCCCGCATCGACCACTGCCTGGTAGTTATACTGCCACATCTCATGACTCATCGTCATACCATGGGTAAATACCACCGCCGGACCATCCGCATCACCACCGCACCAATAATGCAGCACGCAATTATCATGCTCAACTGTCTTTTCTGTTAGCATAAAGCTCTTCAATTCAAGTACGCGTCTTTAGTGATTATTTTACTAAGGTCAATATTTTCGACAATGTCACTGAGTAGCTCAGGTGCGATATCTATCACTCTTTTGCGGCTTTCTTCCTCTGGTATTTTACTGGTTATCAGGTCTATCAATAGATACTCGGCTGCGTCTTTTAAGTGCGGATTTACTTTGCCGGTTTCTCTTGAGTTATTTATTAAAATTATTACAGCCTGTTCTGATGTTACTATAGAATCAGCAAGATGATCGAGATTGTTATATATAGCAGCTAAATTATTAAGAGTGCGGGCAATTTCTTCGTCATTTTCCTTTAGGCATTTCTTTCGTATTTCCAATGCCTGAACCATAAACTTTTCTGCCTTTGCGTA
The DNA here is from genome assembly GCA_963666285.2 of Sedimentisphaerales bacterium. Lineage (GTDB taxonomy): Bacteria > Planctomycetota > Phycisphaerae > Sedimentisphaerales > SM23-30 > JAFGDI01. Next base: position 4,476,516 of record OY762711.1, on the reverse strand, counting down.
TTTTTCTGTGCGATTATAAGTGGCGGCCAATAATTCATAGTCTTTGGCAATTTCCAGGTGTTCTTCGCCATAATATGCTTTATCTATCTCAATTGCACGTTCAAGGTATTTTACCGACTCTTCAAATCGTTTAGTCTCGCTACACACTTCGGCAAGATTGTATAGTTGAGCGGCATAATCAATAGAATCTTCCCCGTGAACAGCCTTAAATATGTCCATAGCCTTTGTATACATATCTTCCGCTTTATCATATTGCTCAGCTGCTGACCACATTTGCCCAATGTCATTATAGCCGGATGCAGCTTCATGGCTAACTTCACCGTAATGTGAAATATTAATTTCTAAAGATCTTGAATATAGTTTAAATGCTTCATCGAAGCGGCCTTCTTCTTCGTATAGAGTTGCCAGGTTTGATATCGAACTAATTATATTTGGATTATCTTTACCGTATATCTGCTCTCTAATTCTGGTGCATCGCTTGTAAAGTTCTTCTGCCTCTTCGATTCTGCCTGTATTATTGTATAGCAGGGCAAGGTTGTTGAGAGCTATGCCAACATCAGGATGGACAGCCCCGAAGTTATCTTCAAATATTTTCAATGCTCGTTTAACTAGCGGTTCGGCTTCTTCATATCGCTCTCTTTTTGTGTATTGTAGTGCCAGGTTATCTAGCCGAATTGCAAGGTCAGGGTGATTTTCTCCAAGATTCTTTTCACCGTTGCTTATTGAACGTAATAATAATTTCTCAGCTTCATCATAATTGCATGTTTTGTTATAAGATACCGAAAGGGCGTTTAGTGTGCTGGCAACTTCTGGCGCATCTGCTCCATATTCTTTTTCTTTTATGACTATTGCTTTTTTATAATACTCTATAGCTTTATCATAAAGGCTCATGTCATCATATACGGAAGCCAGGTTGAACAGGTCTGTTGCTACCTCAATGTGTTGTGTGCCATAGTGAGCTTCATCAATTTTAAGCGATCGTTGGTATAGCTTCTCTGCATCTTCGTATTGACATAGTTCATGATACAGATTTCCTAAGTAACTTAGCCGTAAAGTTAATTCAGGATCGTCCGGCCCCAAAAGTTTTTCATCTATTTCAATTGCTTTTGTTAGAAACTCCTCTGCCTCTTCAAAGCGGTACATATCTTGATAGAGTAGCCCCAGGTTTCCGTAATCAATAGCAAGGTCTTCGTGGAGCTCACCATGCAGCTCTTTTATTATTGATATGGAGTGCTTAAAAAGCTCTTCGGCTTTATCGAACTCTCGAGTCTCATGATACGCTAGTGCCAGCCCGTTAGAATATTTTGCTTCCAGTTTTTTTTCCTCTGCGGGAAGTGCTGCTAGTGCCTGCTGATATAGTTCTATTGCTTTTTCGTTTTCTGAATCTTCATTATATGCTATATCAGCCTGTTCTGCTAATTGCTCATAATTAATCATTGTTCCACCATCATATTTAATATATTGTAAGCATTCACAGGTGCGTTATTTGCGTCAGATTCTGTGTTTGCGAAGCTTTAAAATAGGTCACGATAAGCGATACCTTAACTTATTTCTTTTTACTTATATCTTATTACTGTAACCGTGTGAACGGTTACAGTATATTGCTATTATTCATTCTACTATCATAGTTATCTTTCGCTGCTTATAAATTGCAAAAATCACCTAAAATGGATTTCCTGCAACACTTTGAATTATACTATTCGAGAAATAGCTCGCCAAATACCCTAATTTCTGAACCTTAAATCTTCTAAACCTCTGAAATTGCCCATTGGCCAGCTTCGGTTAACCACTCTTCTCTAGCCACAAAGATATCATTTACAATTGAACTATATTTTTGCTAAAGCTGCTACCTGCAAAGTTCCCAGTATAGCATATTATCTCGTTCTGCAATATTACACATCCCAACTTTTTCAAGCACTCTTTTCGATGCGGTATTGTCAAAATCACATTCAGCGGTGATCTTTTGGATATCATCCTGTAAAAATGCCCAGCCGATCAGTTCTTTTGCCGCTTCTGTCGCATATCCTTTTCGCCAGTACGAACTGTCAAGCCCAAATCCTATCTCTGTTTCGCCGTTTTCACTGGGTTTTCCTTTGAAACCGATACTGCCTATCAGCATATTTTGGGATTTTTCTACAATAAGCCAGTTGAGCCTACCTTCCATCTCCGGATACTTGACCAATATATCTATAAAAAATGGTGCGGCGTCCTGCAAATCTTCCATTGGCCAACTTTCCGGCACTTGCACACCTGCTATCTGACCAAGATTGATCCTATCGTCAACCAGGCTTTTTAACATCTCCAGCGAGCAGGGCAGCAATACCAGTCTTTCTGTAACCAATTTCATTATCAAACCTCTTTGATAGCTAACTTAGATCAGTAACGAGCGATGCCGGTACTGTTCCCTTATCTCTCTTAAACTGACCATCTGTCAGTTTGAGTTATTAATTGTCACTCTCTTTTACTACTGCAATATTAGGTGTAGATATCCCCGCCTTTCGGCATGTATCAAATACTGGGCGGACCATCTGCCATTGACACTGCCTGTCGGATCGGATCGTTATCTTGTCCTCTCCATGACCGCTCAGCAGCTCACCCAGCCCATTGATATCATACTCGATTTCACCGATCATAATCCGACCGTCCGCCTCGATATTCACTATTATCGACTGCTGCTGGGCCGTACTCTGGATTTGCTCGGCATCATCCGCCTTCGGCAGCTCCAGCATAGACCGCTCCTGGCTGCTGTACTGCGATACCACCATAAAAAAGATTATCAGCAGAAACACAACATCTATCATCGGCGTCAGGTTTAACTTCGCCTTTACAGGTTGTCTGTTATGAAAATTCATGACCTTTATTATATTGATTGCAAGAACGGATACCAGCCTTTTGTTATTGTTTTAGTTTTTTACAGCGCTGCATCCTCTGGGCAAAGTCGCTGAGAAATTCTTTCCGCCAGCGGCTAATGGTTTTGGCTCCCTGGTGTACTCCTTCTGCAAAAGCGGGGTCCGGATTGTCGGTCCACCAGTTTTCATATTGGCCTGATGGATGGTTCGCTTGCTCTGGATTAGGCCGGTATGAAGTGAAACTGCCTTTCTGATTGTTCAGCTCAGGCACAGTACTTTCAATAGTATAATTCCACTTTTTAGCAGTCTTGGGCGAAAAAATAAAATGCCGGTTTCCCGACATATCGACAAAACCTTCAAATCGCTGTTTGTCTATTATCAGGTATGATTTTGAATCTGGTGTCGTATCACAATTTATTCTGCGTATTATTTCAATAATAGCAAATGTTTCTACTGTGTCATCGACAGTGGGTAAATGTTCAAATGTATAGCGTGGTCTGTCCCATGCCCGCACAAAACTGCCGCCCCAGGATTGGCTGGACGGATCTTCTGGACTTTTACCGAGCAAATATACAACTGATGGGGTATCACCCATTTTTATTGTGCTGCGGATTTGAGATTTGAAACTGATCCCTTTCACGAAGAACTCGCCCAATGCTCCGCAGTCGGCAATGTGTTGTTGTGGAAAACTGTCATTATTCCATTGCCCCTCTTGGTCACCGCCGGTAAACCAGCCGCGATAGGTGGAATTCGCTTCAATTATCCATAATGACCGATGGTTTCGGGATATATAGTCATAGGCTGTTGTGGACCATTTTTTATTTGGTCCGCCGATGAAATATACTCTTAGTTTCGACTCTATTGCAGGTTCGTCATGCAGGGCTTGTGCCACATCTTCCAGGCCGCCCCAGACTAGTACCCAGAGTGGTCTGGGGTCTTGGCGTTTCGCGCATTTGATAATCCATTGCGAACCCTCGGTAGGCGTATCAAAACCTTTCAGTCCGGCCCGGTCAATAGCTCCCTGTTTGGACATATCGCGTAATTGCTGTGGCCCAGGGTAGCTCGATGACCATGATTTTAGATTGCCATAATCTTTTTCATAAACGTCAATTACCTTTAGTATGTCTGATTTGCGGCCCGGACCGCCGATTGGCGATGATATTATCCCTTCCGTATCAAATATATCGCTATAGAGCAGGTAATGCACCATAGACTGGAAATCGTCATAATCTGTTCCGCCGATGTCGGTCGAGACTATCACTCTATGGCGTAATTCAGGACTTGTTTGGCCAATATCCGATTCCGCTGAAATTAGCGGCATGGTGATTAAAATAGTAATAACTAATATTCTAAACATAGCCGGACTCCTTCAATAATCATTATGCTGCATATCGATTATTATACTGATTACATCCCAAAAAACCAGAGACTGGTTATAGGGATGCATACACTTTTTCTCTTCTCATCATTTTTATATTGATATAACCTGCCCCATAGGGTTAAATACGATTAAATAATGGAAAACTTGATCTTCTAAGGAGCTTATTATGAAAGTCTTATTTTTCTGGATAGTCTTTTTTTCTTTCGTTCTAACATCTTTTGCTTCAAATACTAATACAAACCAGGCAGAGCAGCGCACTCGTCCAGACCAGGATAGCTCATGGGACAGGACATATGGTGGAGCAGACAAAAGTTATGATAAGGAACTTCTGCTGCTGAGAGAAAAAATTGCTCCCAGGTTTAAAAAATTTCAATTTGAAGATAAAGTTACTGGAAGAACAATGACTTACAATTTATTCATTCCCAAAGACTATGACAAAACCAAAAGTTATCCCCTTGTACTTTTTATGGCTGACGCAAGCACAGCAGGCAAAGTCTACGATGCACCGCTCAAGCAGGGTTATGGTGCCATAATATGGGCGACAGATGAAAGCCAGGCTCAGAATCCCTGTTTTGTGCTCGCTCCTTCCTTTGCCGGTCCGGAAAGAGCAACCAACGACAACTGGCAGGTAAGTGATGAAGTTTCAGTTGCTTTTCGGCTGCTCCACTTTGTTGTATCCCAATATAATATTGATATTAACAGGCTCTACACTACAGGCCAGTCAATGGGTGGGATGATCTCATTTTATTTTAACGCTAACTATCCCGGCCTCTTTGCCGCTTCAATTTATGTCGGAAGTCAATGGGATGTCAATGTCCTGGAACCGCTCGTGGATATGAAGTTCTTCTATATTGTGTCTGCCGCTGACCCAAAGGCATCTATTGGCATGAATGAGCTGGCCAAGATGCTGACAGAAAATGGTGTAAAGTTTGGCTCAACTGAATTTTCCGCTAAGATTTCTCCACAAGAACAGGATAAATATGTGCAGACGCTTCTCAGTCAGGGGCATACCATAAATTTCATTAAGTTTACCAGGGGCACCGTAATTCCTGAAGGCAGCCATGGCCCCGGTGGTGAACACATGTACTCTTTCGACTACGCCTACAAACTGTCAGCTGTTCGTGACTGGCTATTCAAGCAAAGCAAATAGTGTTAATATATAGCGAAGTTAGATAACCGTTACCCATGTCCTGAACGAATCGGTTTTAAACTCTCTCTTCTCGCTTCTTTCTTCTAACTCTTCTCATCCTTCAGGTACCGCAATTTTGGCATGATCTTTTCATATGAGTAAGCTTTAAAATAAGTTGTGAGCCGCTAGGCGAACACCTTTTACACTTTGATGCCGCTTCGCGGCATCTGGTCTGCCCACAATCCAAAAATAACAACTTACGATAATATCCGCATAATTCCCTTCCCGCCGCACTACCTCCGCAAACCGCCCGATCAACTTCGCAAACCGCCTTCACTTTCGCTTCAACACATAAAAATAGTATCGCCGCTAGGCGATTCCTTCACATCATTGGACTTCTCCAATGATGTGCCAGAGTGCGTAGCACGAAGTTAATATACTGACCGCTGGCCGCTGATAGCTCGCTGCTGATTGCCTGTTCTACTGCTCACCTGTTCTACTCTCTAACGACCTTCGGTCGTTCGCGTAGCACGTATTTCCTCTTCACTGACCGCTGGTTGCTGGTCGCTGGCAACTCGCTGCTGACAAGCTCTCTTGATTTTTTATACTTTGTCCTTTATACTTCAGAACCGTTTTCCGCTTCTCCGCTTCGTTTCCGTCCGTATACCGCCGCACCCATTCAACGTTCCGCCGTATACTACCCGCAGCCCGCAATTCGCCGCCGTTCAAATCCGTTTACCTTTTCACCGCCGTCCACCCGCCGCGCTGCCCCGTATATATGCCGCACTCCCTCCGTCCCCCATTAATTAGCCGTCGCGAAGCGACACCGCAATTCTTCTCTTGATTTTTTCAAAAAATAAATCACCGCGTTTTTACATCAACCAAATCGCGAAAATCTATAATTCCCAAAAATTTTATCCCGCTTGCTACAAACACCTTACAATCGTCCACACCAACCATCCCGCCACAAAAATCAGCGCACTTTCGACATACCATCCGATAGTAGAGAGCTAATAAAAAAGCGAACCAACAAAAATCAGCTCTCTATAAAACTTAACAACGACGAAAACTTCGTCTATAACATAAATTTCGCTCTTTGAATAATTGAATATTTAAGTTTTTTTAGGGGCCTGTCCGTTCAGAATGAACGGTCATTCAACATTCCAATCTCAATTGGCTATACTTTGTTGCCTTGTTTCGTTGACAATTTTTTCTTGACTATTTCGCTATTTCAGGTCAGAATATATACTCATAATTTTATCGTTAAGGGTTATTACCATTTTTGTTGGTTTTATATCATCGTTAGATGTTATTTTTTGGGCGGAAATGGGATCTATGTAAATTGAAAATATTGTTAACTGATTGTATGAATAGGTGTTAGGTATGATACGGTTTAGCTGCGAAAATTGTGAAAAAAAATTGAAAGTTCCTGTAGAATATGCTTCTAAAAGAGTGAAATGCCCATCTTGTGAGACTGCTCTTGTGGTTCCGGAGCCGCCGGCACCCGAACAGTCGGCTGACGAAGCTAACATTTTTTCCGACCTCAAATCCGATTTAGAGATGATGGAATCACAGGGTGCTGCTGACTATGAACAGAACCAGGCATTACGTGAATCTCGACTGCAGGATAAAGAGCAGGACATTGACGATAGCCAATGGCACGAAACTCCTAAAAAGAAAAAGCCTGGCAAATCGGCTGTTGGCGAAATAGCCGTTGATGCCGCTAAATTGCCTCTTGCTATTGCTCTTGGTGCTGGCGGTGCTCTTGTGGGTGCTTTCCTCTGGGCATTAGTTGTCAAAATTACTGGTTATGAAATTGGCTGGATTGCCATTGGCGTTGGGTTCCTTACCGGTTTAGGATTTACTCTCAGCGGAGCCAGCTTAAATAATTTTACTGGCGTAATTGCTGCGGTATTGGCTGTAGTCGGCATATTTGCCGGTAAATATATCGCTGTTACCTGGATTTTGAATGAAAATACCACTATTACTGTAGAAAATGCTGCTGATTTAATCGAGATGAATCAAGATTGCCTGGCTTTTGCTGCTGTTTTTGAAATGGCAAATAATGGTGAAATTTCTGAATTACAGCAGCTTGAGCATGATAATGCATATTATGATGCTTTAGATATTGCCTCTATTTCCCCGGAAATTAAAGAGTTACATTCTAAAGCTTTAACTCTGGGCAGCTCTTGGGATAAACGCACTGCATGCCAGAAAGTAGTTGACTGGTTTAATTCTCAAATGAAAGAAGAACTATCAGGGGTGGCAACTCAGGGTGTGATTGAAACTTTAGGGCCGTTAGACCTGTTATTTGTTTTCTTGGCTATCGCTACTGCTTTCAGGATGGGTAATGCCGGATCTGAATAGTATTTATTGTTATTATTCAATACGACTGAAAGAAATTAACTCTTTCTGTAATGTCTTATAAAACAATACTTTAAGATGAGATGGTTGTCCCGGTTGTGTGCAATCCTTACTTTTTTATTAAAAACTAATACCTGGAACCCGCCAAATCGGCCATTGGTCAGTTTGATAAATTAAATGATATACGATAAATTAGAAAATATTGGTGTTTATGTTGGTTCTGATAGTGATATTGCCAGGGCAGTTGATTTTGCCAAAGCATTCTCTGATGCTGATGGCAGATATCACATCGACGGCGACAAGATATTTGCCAATGTAGAGAGCTATCAAACTGGTCCGGAAAATGAGAAGCTATTTGAATCTCACAGGAAATATATTGATGTGCAGATTATGCTTTCCGGCTCAGAAATGCATGGGATAACACCTCTTGATACTAAGAACCTTGTTATTGAAAAAGAGTACGATGCTGAGAAAGATCTGGCATTTTATGGCACCATATGCGATTACAGCAGGATTATTCTGGCTGAAGGCGAGTTTGTAATATATTTCCCTCAGGATTGTCATAAGCCTGGTTGTTCTATTGGTAGCGATGGTACTGTTAGAAAAATAGTTTTGAAAATCGCTGTATAATGTTTAGTTTAATATCTTAAAAACAGTGATATTTTATTAAATATTGATGACGACTGATGTGTGTAAGTTGTTGTATTAAAAAAAACTATGTTGTTATGTGATGGTTGTGTTAGTAATATATCTGCTTTATTTTAATGCATTTTAAGATAGTTTTTATTCAGATATATTCTTGCCAATTTGGTTTTTCTCACTATATTATATGTTTACTGCCTTATAATTAAGGTAAAGCTTAGGGTGAGTAAATGAGAATGCTATTGTGCTTAGTTACAATATTGTAAAAAAGGTTAACCTTATGTAACACTTTTGAAAGGTTAATCGGTGGGGCAATATGTTTTAAAACTTGTTTTGTACGCATTATTGTTATTAAAATTTATGTTTTATAACGTTTTTGTCGATTTTTATAGTTAGTGGCATAATACTTGCTAAAATTATAATACGAAATGGCCTGATGCTGTTATCAGTGCTGATATCAATATAATATGTTGTTTTAGAGTTATTTTTTTATTGGATCTTTTTTTGTCCGAAAGGAAAAGGTAAGATGTTGAAGAGCAAATTGATGAAATCTGTAATGGTGGGCGTAGTTGCGGCACTGATGGTAAGCGTTGTTAATGCTCAACCTGTTAAAGTTACTGGTGCGTCTGTTGACTACACAAGTAGGTATGTATGGAGAGGCCAAAACTTATTTGGATCTCATGGTGCATGGCAGCCTAGCGTTGACATGGCATTATTTGGTGACAGTGGTCTTGGCTTGAATGTTTGGGGTTCTTTCCCTATGGGTTCTGGCTCTGAAGATGCTACTGAGCTTGATTACACATTGAGCTGGGGCACAACAGTTGGTGAAGGTGCTACTCAGGTTGATCTTGGTGCTAATTTCATTTATTATGATTTCCCTAAAGCCAATTCTACTTGGGATGTATGGGAAGTTGGTGTTTCTGCTGATATGCCTAACTTGTTGCCTTGGGATATTTGCCTGAGCTACTATACAGGTTATGGTGATTTTGTAGATGACGATGTTGATAATGATAAAATGCAGTATCATAGCATCAGCATCAGCAAAGATGTTGCTATTGATGACACTTATTCTCTGAGCTTCTCAGCTGGTACTGGCTACAATAATGATATGTTCTATGCTGGTTCTGATTGGACTCATGCTGATTTTGGCGTGTCTCTGAGTGGCTTAGAAGTTTCTGGTGCAAGTGTTTCTCCTTTCATCGTTTATCAGTCAGCTATCGAAGATTCTTATGAAGACTATCTATATGGCGGCGTAAGCGTTGGCCTGGAATTCTAAGAATTTATCTGATTTGTTAAAAATTAAAAGCTGAGAGTCGTTTAACGATTCTCAGCTTTTTTTGTAGAATACTTTTTACATTTTTGTCGTATATTCAATTGCTATTTAAATATCATTGACTAGCATTTGAGTTCGACTGTTTTTTTAGTTTCGGTTTCTACTGAAATTGCGGCTGCCTTGAGGACGTTCCTGTCTTGGGCGGGCCAGACTTACTTTGGCGCTTCGGCCATCAATATCTCTACCATCCATTGCGGTAATTGCAGATTGGGCCTGCTCTTCTGTTCCCATTTCTACAAATCCGTAACCTTTACTGCGACCTGTATCCTTGTCGACTATGATCTTTGTACTTGCCACATCTCCAAACTCTGAAAATACATTACCTAATTCTTCTTCTGACAAACCATAACTAAGGTTGCCCACATAAATATTCCTGGACATAAACAAACCATCCTGTCTGTTAATACAGACTCATTAGAACACAAACCGGGCCCAAGCACAGCCCGTCCAGACATATATATATCTGGCCAAAAACGAATATTAATTGCACTTAATATAGAACTTTGCATCGATAGGAAAATAACCATGATTACACTCAATCAGAATCTAAATACGAAAATCAATCTTTCAGATACTTATCGAGAGCATCTTTTGGAGCCGAATACGACTTTTTATCCAGCTATCGCGCATATTCATTATAGAGTCCTATAACTTTTAATTCAAGTAAAATAGAGTTTTAGGTGTATGGGGTTTTGGCTTGGCCGGGATGGATATGGTGATTTAAAGCTCTCTTTTGCAGTAGTTTATGTTTTTTGAGCTGTTTGTCATTTAAAGGTTTAACCGTAAAAAAAGCCTTATTTTTTTACAGCAAACCTACAAAACGTGCAAGGATTAACAGGCATAGAGCTGTGGCTATTAGTGCGCCAATAATAGTTACAAACAGCAGAGATACTTCGCGGACAAACAAAGGCCAGGTAAACTCTTCAAGTTTTACTGCTTTATAAACTGCTGCTATTCCAAGGGATACGGGTAATGCCCATAACAGTGAAGCAGGGGTAGTTGGGATAGCTATAGGATATTGCGAAAAAGCCAGGATAGAAGCAAAAATAAAGGGCATTATACCAGTTTCTCCTTTACTTCTTTGGCCTTATTTTTATTAGTACCACTTTCAGGAGGAATAATGGCATCAATAACACACATTAGGTTGAGCAAGCCGGCACAACTGGTATAGAGCTGGCCCAGGTCAATACCTTTACCAAAACCGAGTTGCTCTTTGCTGGTCATAATTAAACATGGCAGTCCGGTAAAAATTTGGGCTATATACCATAACTTCGCATAGGTTACATTTACCAGAGAATTTCCTCCGATATAAATACCAGTGAAAAATAGTATTATGATGCTAACGAATATTACGATTGCCCTGTTTTTTTTGCCCAGCATCCAATGACCGGCCCCGGGGATCAGCCAGGCGATTATACCGATAAAAATCATTGGTATTGATTTAAGTGGTTTAACAGGTTGGGTTTGTGTATTTTGGCTACTCATTTGTAATCTATAATGATATATATAGTAACGATAAATGTCAACAGTAGACTTTACTCCTCTAATAACGGCTTTTATACGCAAATGTTCTTATAATTATGATAAAAATCTTTGTGTTATTTGCCTTAAACCATAAACAGTGGTTATAATTTAAATGTAATAACTAGTTAAAATCGTGAGGATGAAATATATGGCCAAAAAGATGTGCTCTGAATTTGGTAAAGGCGTATCAAGTTCGCAGAAAAAGAAATTTATTGCCCAAACAGAAGACGCGAAGTTTTTTTGCGAGAAATGTGCTAGGGTAAGTAATGACAAAGGTAACTTATGTAAATCTAAAAAGTTGAAGAAAAAAGACAAGATGGCGGATTAGTGTAAATATATTGGATTTCTCGCAAAAAATTATACATAGAGCGGGGGTGTTGACTATACACCCCCGTATTTTTTTGTTCCAGCTTTATCTAATTTAACAATCTATATCGAAAATATGTGATTATTCTTTCTCTATTTTCTTATTTATATTTTGGTCGAGGCCATACAGGTCGTTTTTAAGTTGCTGGTACTTTTCTTCCAGATCAGCCATTTTTGTATGAAGTTCTGTGATAACTTCATCTTTTTCCTGGAATATTTTTTCTTTGAGATTTCCGCTGGTAATAAGTTCTTTTAACTTTATAGCATTTTCTAAGATTTCTCTTTGCTTTTCCGAGTTAAATCTTATCTCGTCAAAGTCAATATCTATTAAATTAGCCATTTCCTTGTTAAGCTTTTTGAAGTTATTTTGCAGTTTTTCATTTATTTCATTTTTTAGATTTTCCAATTTACTTTTGTCTATTTGATTGATGTGGTGCTGTGCTATATTTAACCAATCAGAATCAGTTGCTATAGTAATTGTAGAATTTCCGATTTTGAATGTTTGGACATTTTTGCTGTCAGCTGCATCATTTTTTGTTTCGTTACTACCATTATTAATATCTTTTCCAGACATTAGCCGCTTTTTAATAGACTTATAGAGTGATTTAGTAAGTTCTTTTGTTCCAGTCTCTTTAGGCTGTTCATTGTCTGGTTGGCTTTTATCGGCATCTGTATTATTGGGTATTTCCTGTACTGCTTCTTTCTGGTATTCATTAAATGCCATTTCTATCGATTGCAGTACTTTTTCATCCTGGCCTTCCAGTGAATTTAGTACTTTTTCTTTAAGCTCATCAATATTTGTGTCTTCGGCTGTGGCTATTGAAACAGAAAATGGCAGAGTAAGAACGAGAGCAAAAATAAATAATAAGGATGCTATTGAATATCTATCCGTTTGATTTTTATTGAGCATTTTAATTCTCCTGTTTATAAAAGGTTCCCTGGTCAGTCCGCTGCTAAAGGCAAAGACCGGCCGATTAGCTATATATTCCACTGTCTGTACCAAAACCCGCGCGTAAGTTTTGGCTTGCTGAGGAAATAATTTTAATACATAGTTATCACAGCAAATTTCTGAGCTTTGTCTGACATTAAAACATATCAACCAGGCAATTGGATTCCACCAGTATATTGATAATGCCAAAAACTCGATGAATCTTATTAAATGATCATAGCGTTTGATATGTGCCATCTCATGAGTTAATATTAAATCCTGATCCTTGCGAGAGAGGCTAAAGAAGAAGCCTGTAGGTAGTATAATTGTCGGTTTTTTGCCGAGTCCCCATACGCAAGGTGAAATAGGCTTGTTTAACATTAAAATCCTTGGTGCAGATTTCAGGCCAAGTGTGTCAGCGATTTTTTCTGCCTCCTGTTTAATGAAATGAGGCGGCTTGTTAGCTTTTCTTAATAGGTTAATAGTATTAAATATTTTATAACAATTGTATGAGATAAAAATAATACCTCCTCCAAGCCAGATTGAAATGAGAATAGTGTGCCAATCAAGTTTAATCGCATCATCCAGTGGAGTTTTTTCTAACATTAATGGCGTTATAGAGGTTTTGTACCCCGTATTCAATTTGTCATTATCGAAGTCAGTTGGTTGTATTGATGCTATATTGAACTGTATCTGGTCATTAGCCTGGTTTATTGGCAGGGTGATTATTGGAAGGTTGAAAAGGGCTGGGGTTAACAGTTTGGCCAATGCAACCAGCCATAGTATTGCTAAAATCTGCTTATTTTTAATTACTCGAGTTAGTAGTAGATTTGATAATACGATAATCGCTACTATTATTGTGTTTGATAATGCCGTATATAATAAAGTTTCCATTGTATTGTTCTCAATGCGAGTTATTTTAGTCTATTTGATCAATCAGCCTTTTAAGCTGGTTTCTTTGGTCTTCAGTAAACTCTGCTTTATTAACAAGATTGGTTAAAAGCGGCATAAAGGATCCTCCGCATACTTTGTCTGCTATTTCGGTTAGCTGGCGGTTAATAAAGTCCTGCCTTTTTATTTGTGCAAAGAACTTATGGGCGAAACCACTTCTATCCCGGCCTACAAAACCCTTATTTTCCAGTCGATTGATCAGGCTTTGAACCGTATTATAGTTGCTGGTATCAGTGTTGCCGTAGATATTATGAGTTATATCTCTGATACTGGCTTCCTGACTGTTCCATAATACATTTAATATTGTCAATTCAGTTTCTGATACGTTTTGATTAGCATCGTTTTTCATTAATAATATCCATTTTTTTGGCTTTGATAACTCTAAGGCAAGTTGCCTTAGATGCAGGCAAAATAATATCAGGCAAATTGCCTGACTTTTTTAAATAATATCACAATAAAGCAGGCAGTCAAAAGAATTTTTTTGGAATAATATAATATTTTTGTTGATAGGGTAGGTAGTGGTGTTAAAGCTAATAAACAGTTATTTTGCTTAAGTGAAAAGATATAAAATAGTTATGTAGTATATTTTTCATATTTTTGCAAAAAAAGTTGTAACATTTTTGATTATAGTACGTCAAATAGTATACACGCTGTGTATGATTATGTCCGATTGCTCGGGAGGTAAGTAATGATAATTTAATCATTTATACCATGGTCGAACGGGTATTTTCAACTGTTATTGGTATATATAGAATATTGATAAAATGGAAAGGAATTGGCGATGAATTTATGTAAGCTATTAAAATAATAGGGTTTGCATAAATAATGTTAATTGATACAATAAATGCAAAATAGTTATTTAGGTTCAGAAGTATTTGAGTGCTTCTATAATTAGGAAGGTGGTTTGATGTGAAAATCAAGGCATTATTTTTATTGGTTATTTTTTCAATTACTGCGACAGTTTTTTCTGCACCTCAATGGTTGCGATATTGCAGTTCCGATACGGCCAGAGAAATCATAGGTGGGAACACAAAAAATATCGAGCTTTCAAAGGAAAAACCGTCAGAAATGACAGTACCAAAACTAAATACAGATGATGTAAGGTATGCCGTTTGGAAGCATGAGATGGCCGGGAAGAAATCAAGGCAGATAATACTGGATCGTCAGAAGAAATATGGCAAATACGATCTAATGTATTTTGATTCTAATGGGGACGGCTCTATTTCTGAAAATGAAAAATATCAGGGTGAGCGTAGAGATGAATACCGTGTAAACTTCAACGGAATTCCTGTGCTGTTTGATACAGATGATGGGATCGTTACATATCATATTAATTTTTATTATTATTCCTACAGAGCAGATTACGAGCGTTTGTATGCCCAGATTGGGTGCTGGTATGAAGGGACTGTTGATATAGCTGGTGTTAAAACAAAAATTACGCTAGTTGACTATAATCTGAATGGCACATTTAATGATATTTCTGAAACATTTGACAGTGACAGAATAATTATAGGTGATGTCATAACCAAGCATGAAACTTTTGTTGGTAATTATATTGAATATGAAAATAAACTATATAACCTGCAAGTTTCAAAAGACGGAGCATTTGTCGAATTGACTTCGGCAGATGACGTTGCATACAGTAAGCTGGAAGTACCGGTTAATGTCGATTCAATCGTATGCTGCGGCCAGAATGGTTTGTTCAAACGAGACAATATAAAAGATGGCCAAATCAGTTTACCTGTTGGTAAATATCGAGTTCGTTCCTGGCAGAAAACAGCAAAAGATGATTCCGGTAAAAACTGGGAGATGGGAGCCACCTGGTATTCCAATAGCAACGAATTTGAGATTAGCCGGGGAGCTGTTGCCAAATCGAATGTAGGCGAAAATGTATTTTCAAACCTATCGGTGAGTTATGGAAATGGTAGTTATTACTTCAGACACCAATTATCAGGTAATAATGGAGAGTCTGTAAGCTTGACAAAATCGGGCAGCAGACCTGATGCTCCAAAGGTCAGGATATACAACAGGGATCGGACCTATGACCAGACTTTTAGTCTGGAATATGGTTGAGGTGGCACTTGTTCGCTCTCGTGGCGAGAGCCTAAGAATGTTGCACGACCATTTATTGCTGAAGCTGTTATTGATTCTCCTTTTGATATAAGGGGAAAAATTTATACATTAAAACCTGAAAACCGTAAAAGAACTGTATATGGCGAGATGGTTACCGGCGTTGTAGCTAAAGGGATGAATGCTGTAATTGATGGCAGCGGTCTTCTGGATGTAGATCAAGATAATCTGATAGAGCATAATACTGACACTGAAGCTATGTGGCTGTCAAATGTCGAAAGATATAGTGAAGGTATTGTTTTTGATTTTACTGAACCACAGAAACTTACTTCTATAGTCGTCTGGAATTATAATAAGCCAGGTTATGTCGATTATGGTATTGCAAAGGCTGATGTTTCCGTGTGGACTGAAAAAGAAGGTTGGAAATCTGTTAAGCAGGATATTGTATTTGACAAGGCTGAGGGTACTTTCGATTATGATTCGCCCGTTGTAGTTAAGTTAGATCCAGTAGACGCTCAAAAAGTTCGTTTTGATAATCCATCCAGTTGGCATAAGAGTGGTCAAATAGGGATTAGTGAAGTTCGATTTTATAAAGAGCTTGGGGCAAATGCCTGTAATCCGGAGCCTTGGGATGGGGCAAATGTCGCTTCTCAGCGAAAAATGAAGGTATTATGGACTGCAGGTGAAGATTCAGTTATACATAAAATATATTTTGGCAATACAAAACAGAATATGGAGCTGCTAGGCAGCATTAAAGGGAAACCTGAACTGACTTTCAGCGGACTTATTCCTAATGCCATCTATTTCTGGTGTGTTGATGAAGTAAGCCAATCCGGAAAAACAACAGTTGGCCCGGTATGGTCATTTGAGACGAAAGGCGACCAGCTTGCTCATTGGTCTCTTGATGAAGTGAGTGGTTCGGTAGCGTTAGATCAAAATAATTCGTTTAATGGAACTCTTAATGGGGAGCCTGAATGGCTTCCTGGTAAAGGCCGGTTTGGCGGAGCGTTGCAGCTTGATGGTAAGGATGATTATGTTGATATTACTGATCCGTTAACTATATCGAAAGATTATTCGATTTCTGTATGGATTAAGAATGGTGGTACAGATGAAGCGATGGATATAGTTGCAGCAACCGGCCATGGTAATCACGGTATTTTGCTGGAAATCTACAAAGATCGGATTAGATATCTTCATAGAAAACCTTTTGGTAACGAAGGTGGTAATTCAATTAATGGTAATGGAATCTATACAGATAATAACTGGCACCATATAGTTATAGTTAATTCCGGTAGTTGTAATTATCTGTATATTGATGGCCAGCTGGCAGGCTTTGTTAATAATGTCGAAAAGCAATTTGATGATCCGGTACATTTCGTTCTTGGTAAAATTGATCATAGCCGTACAATGAGGAACTTTAAGGGACTTATCGATGAAGCTTATATTTTTGGCTATGCCTTAAGTGCCGAACAAGTTGAATCGCTTTTCAAGGAAAATAAGATTGTCGCAGCTGAACAGGATGAAGTTAAGCTGGAGAATGTAAGTTTTGTTGAAGAAGGCGAATCTGTGCAAGAAGTAGCCGAAGAGGCCGCCGAAGAAGCGATTCAGGCTGAACAGTCAGAATCTCAACCCGAAGCCGGGCAGGAGAGGAAGTTCAACTTGAGTGCTGTAATAGTTATATTTGTAGTTATGGTTGTTGTTGCGGTTGTTTCTTCAACACGTAAAAAGAAATAAAATCATTCTAATAAAGCCCGGATTATTATTGATCCGGGCTATTTTAAGATAAGGATTTATTATGTTAAGGTTATTTTTAATCTTGTTATCGTCGTTAGGGATGGAACTGGCTGATCAGGCGACTCCAATGGTCAGAGAAATGCAGCGTAATGCTCCTTCTCAACTAATTGGAATAGTTAGAGATGCCGATGGCAGCCCGGTTGAAGGAGCAGCTGTTTATCTTATGCCGAACTATTATGTGCCGGGAAGTGTGACAACGGATGCAGATGGTAAATATATAATAAACTGGAAGCCCAGTAATTATAGCTGGGTGCAAGATGAGATGTATGTTATTGCCAGAGATATTGGTAACAATCTGGCAGGTTCAACTTCAATTACAGTAGATAGTAAAGTTGCAGACATCACACTGGCAAAAGGATTTTCTGTAAAAGGTAAAGTTGTTAACGAAAAAAGCGAACCACTTGAAGGTGCGAGAGTTTCATTGTCACTTATGTCCAATAGTTGGGGGTGCAGCTTTGAACGTACCGAGTCAAAAATCAAATCAGATGCCAACGGTGAGTTTGCTGTATCATGTTTACCGGAATCTCATAGGTACAGTATTAATATTAGTAGTGTCAAAGGATATGGTTCAGGCAACATAAGCTGTGAGGCAGATCCAGGTATAATAGGCAGGGTTATTCAGCTGGATAATACTATTTTACGTATTGCTGATATGAAAATATCCGGTCAGGTTGTTGACGAAGATGGAAAAGGCATATCTAATGTTAATGTTTATCTCTACGGCAGCGGCCAGCCAAATGAAGGCAAACAAACAGATGAAGAAGGGAAATTTACTTTTGAAGCTGTTTGTTCAGGCAGGGCGAATATTCAGGCTAACTATCAAAGTAATGGCAGGCATTTATACAACCACATAGAAACTGAAGGTGGTGCCGAGGATGTTGTTCTTGTAGTTAGTGAACAACCGTCTTACGGAGGCTTTGTGCCTAGACAGCCTTCTTCTTTGCTCGGTAAGAATTTGCCTGATATGACTAAATACGGCATAACCAACCTGGAAGCAGGCAAGCCTGTTTTGCTCTTTTTCTGGGATATACAACAGAGACCAAGCCGTTATTTTATTAAACAGCTGGCAGGTAAAAAAGAAATACTTGAAACAAAGGGTATTCATACTGTGCTGGTACATAACGGACAAATTGACCAGGAGGAAATTGATAAATGGTTATCAGATAATTCTGTTCCATTTGAATCTTGCATTTTGAATAAAGAGCTGGATGATGCTAAATTCAAACTTGGTTTGAAAGGCTTACCATGGCTGATATTAGCAGATTCTGAATTGAAGGTTACTGCAGAAGGTTTTACGATTGACGAGTTGGAAGATCAATTGAAATAAATTAATTTATGTGTGTTTGATTATGAAAAAAATATTTATATTTATTATTCTGTTTATTTCTTCTATCAATTTTGGTTTACTTGCGGATGATAGTCCTGGCAAGCCTTTGGATAATACAGTTGAGGTTGGAATTAATGGCTGTTATATTACCCTGGAATATAAACTTCTTGATACCTTAGGAAAAGCTCATGAAAATTCAGGGCTGTTTGAAAGAGGGCAGAAGCCAACGTTTGAAATATATAAAGGGAATTTAAAATTAGGTACCGGTAAATTTGAGTATGGTTGAGGAGGCTTAAGTTCGTATTCGTGGCGAATACCTGGGTATGTTTTTGGTAATATTCAAATTGTGGTAAGTAACAATATTGGTGATTGGGGACCAGTTAAAGGCCGGCCGGTTGAGGTGTATATCAGTCCGTTTAGTGCTTTGCTTGGGATGGTAAAGTGGTTGATTATTGCAGTTGGATTTATATTGCTCAAGGAAAACCGTACAGGAAAAGCTTTATGGCTGCTTATGCCAATGGTTATAGCGCTGGCGATATGGTGGATATACCTGAAAATAGTATCTCTTGGCCAATCTGGAACATATTTTGACATTATTGTTAACTCAACAGTTATCAGTTTTGTTTTCTGTTGGCTATTGTCTGAGAAGCTGGCAAAAGTGCATCGCTTTTTGGTTTTTATCCTGACTGTTATTATATTTATCGCATTCGGCGTACTTGAAATAATGAGCTTCGGGGACATGGAAGCAGAGCTATTTATTGTCTACTTAATTGCATTCGGAGTTGTTTTGTCGGGAATAATAGTTACCAGGTGGATGTGTCGCAGGCGTTTCAGGCCAATAAAGTTCGTCATCTTGACATTTGTTAATATGATTTTAATTTCCGGAATATTTGTCGTTTCCGCATTTGTTATACAGGCAATGGCTAATAGTCAGCAAATTGATGATTATATCTGGCAGGTATTGCTTATGGCACTAATATTTGGTTTTGCCTGTTTTGTTTTATGTTTGCCGTTTGTGATATTTTTGATAAATAACAAGTTCTGGAACTGTAGGTTCATGGAATTGTTTAGATATTCTGATAATCTCAATTCTGAAGCAGTATTAGACACAATTAGTCAAATCTCAGAAGAATCAACAGGGTAAGAGATCTATTCTTTCTCAAAAATGTGACCTGATTGAAGAGCTCCCGGCTTGCATTTGGTACATTCCAGACATCGTATGCAATTGTCGCTGTTGGAGTCTTTTTCCGGCTCAACACCGTAGGTGCATAGTGTATGACAGTGGCCGCATTGAGTGCAGTTTGACTCTTTCAGGTTCATTGAGAACAGTGAGAATCGATTCATAAATCCAAATATTGCTCCCAACGGGCATAATACGCGGCACCAGGGCCTTATCGAAACAAACATGGCGACTACTACTACGATTGTAATTGTCATCTTTAAGGCGTTTGGCCATACAATTTCTGAACCATTTGCAGCAGCTGTTACAATATCAGGACCTGCACCTTCTATTGCTCCGATTGGGCATACTCTACATATAAAAAGACTATGTTCGCTTCCCCATATATAAGGGATAAGAATGACTGTACCCAGCAATACGATATATCGACCATAGCCCATCCATTGCGGGATTTTGAAACGTGGTATTGGAATTTTTGCCGCCAGATCCTGCAGTAAACCAAACGGGCACATCCATCCGCAGATAATCGAGCCGAGCAAGGCGCCCAGGCTAAGTATCAGACCTATAGCAAGGAAAGGGAAAAGGTGTAATGCGGTAAATTGTGCAATAACGCCAACCGGGCAGGCAAAAGTTGCCAGCGGACATGCATAACAATGGAACACAGGTGCACAGGCTGTGTGCATACGCAATGCCAGCGGGTCGAGCCAGACCAGCAGAAATGCTGTTTGGACCCAAAGTCGGTGAGGGATAAGTTTTAGAGCAAAGTTGTGTAGCTTGCTTTCTTTAGCCATGGACACCACAGCCTCCTGTTAGCTGCCTCAGGTAGGGCAGTCATCCGGGGGCGGAGCTGCTCCTTCCTTAGTCGAGTAAGTTCTAAATAACTCGCCTTCCGCGTTACGGTCAACACCATGGATGGTGACATCCTTGACTATCATTGTTTCAGGATCGGCAGAAGTCGCATCGCCTTCTTTACTAAGAACGGTATAGGATTTTACAAATTGTCCATATACCAGCAATGCCAGACCAATAACAAGCAGGATTGAAGTTATTATTTGTCTTAATTTCTTGTTCATTTTTTATTTACGGTTTCCAAATTAAAAAATGGCGGAGGCGAATGGGAATCGAACCCAATCCGACATTTTATAACTATTTATTAAATAAAAAGTTATATTTTCAATATTTGGCAATGTGCTATGTGAATGTGCTAATGTTTTTAATCAATTATCCTCATAGACATTGCATTTATTATTTCAATAATGATAGCCTATCTATCTTCTTTATACAAGGAAAGTTTATGAGGCTTTTTACTATGTTGAGCCTTATTATTGTAGGTGATGTAAAGCAATTTTACATTGCAAGTGTTGGCTCTATCTTTCAACTTACCACCGGAGCCACGAGATTGCTCCCGGATAATCCTATTTCTTTTACAGGTGCTATGCGCCCTCTGGGGATACAGACAGTCCTGGCTCAATATGAAGAGAATTTAAACCTGTCCCTATAAGAGACCAAGGGCTGTGTGGCATTCTGCCACACTTGCCCATCACTATCAACAATCAAATATTTTTCAGAAATAATTAAAATTATATGTCCCGATTTTGACCCTTTTGGGGTCTATATATAATAACTATTGATAGTTACTAAGGAACCTTAGGGACTGAAAACCTGAAAAGATTAAAAAAACAATAAAAATAACACACGACACGAAGTGTGGTGTGGTCTAAATGCCTGCCATTTAGACTTTACAGGTATAACAGGAATAACTGACATACCTAATATTCTTCTTCTGTGAAAAAATGAAAATAGGTAGATAACAAGGCTACTGACTTAACTGCAACTTTCAATTTGCTAAAGCAAATCGAAAATTGACCCCCACTGTCTTCGACAGCGGCGATAGCATACCTTATCTTTTATTTTTTCTTTCAATGTTTATATACAATGATAATTCATTTCAATTAGCCTAACAAGGCTTGACAGGATCCACAGGTCACAGGTATTATCTTTCCCGAAAATGTTAAAATAGGCGATTTTCGTTGAAAAGTGAAAAACATTTTGTTATACTTACACTGTAACAATGGTTAGTATGGAACCTGAATAGCAACAGATTTCAGGTGTGGAGTTGATGTAAATTGAGTGATAAATTGAAGTGGGAATATTTAAAGTATTATGGTTATTACAAGAGTTTCATATCAAATCAGTTTTATGACAGTATCCAAAAATATTATTTAACAGATACAGATAAAAATGATATAAAGTCTGAACTGAAGGTCAGGTTTCTGTCTGTAGTTGAACGTAATTTCAAGCAAGGTAAGAAGGTCGAATACCCACAATCCTACTCATACAAAGTGCTCAACAACAAGTTGAAAGATATTCTAAGTGAATGGTTAGATGGTCAAATTAAACAATCTGTTTATTTAAAAGAAATGACTGAAAAATCTGATAAACATTTTTGCTTCGATATCTGTATGGCTGAAGTAGTTGAAATTATTATGAAGGCAAATCTGACATCCAAGGAACACATGGCGTTTGTTTCTCATCGGTCAGGGATGAATTACAAAGAAATAGCAACAGAGTTGAACATATCAATAGATGCTGTTAAAAAACGGCATTATCGTGCCAAGGTAAAGATATTGAATGTCTTTAATCAGTAGCATATACATCTCCGAGGCAGTTAGTTCTTCATTTAGTCAACTGTCTTTTTTATTGCTATTAACCAGAGTAGAACATTTTTTCAGGCGAAGATAAAAACACAATAAAATGAGGCTCAAAAATGGCGAAAACAAAGACAATTCAATGGTATGAAAGACAAATAAATAAAGATAATAATGCCATATTCAATGGCAACCTTGCCAAGAATTTAAATAGTCAAGAGCAAGAGTCATTATATGCCATAGCCTTATATAACTATTATCAAGAGTATAAGTTGCCAAGGATCCAAGGTAATTCAGTTATAAAATTAACAGCATAATTTTTGGAGATGTAATTAAAATGAAAAGTTTTGAAGTGCATTATATTGTAGATGGCAAGCCGTTTCAGGAAGTTGTATGTGCTGATAGCATACACAAGGCACGGCAAATAATTAAGATGAGGCATCCTGATGCCAAAATCACGGCAGCCTTTGAGGTTTAACAAGTCTATATGGCAGAACAAATAAACAAAGACCATAGCCTGTATATGGCACATAGCAATCTTTGGACTCTGCCACAAACTGATTGTATAGGGATAGAGCAACTTAAAAGTATAGCCAATGCCATTAACAATGGCTCTACCGATAGGTTGCCTTCCCTACTACTAATCGGCGCCGGTAAAGATTTTGTAGCTCAATGCTTTGCCAATAGCATCAACTCAACTGACATCAGGATATGTAAGTATCACCACCTTGAATGTGGGACTCAATCGTTTAATTTCTTTGACTATAGTATGCCATATACGGCACACATCATCGAAGATTTGGACCGTAACAAAAAGATTGGTGAGGCAAACCTTTGGAAGTATCTGTCCCTTGGAGCCTGCCCACATTTCTTCAGGGGCAGAGAGCCAACTATCATTCATTGCAATGGTATAATAATTTTAACAGCATACCATATCAATCACGTATCAGAGCCAATTGCCAAAGCAACTAATAATACAATCTACCTGAAGCCTCACTCACAAGACTATTATGACAAGGTTGTCAGGCAATATTTAAATTTCTGCGGAATAGAATATAAGCAAAACATAGTAAGCCATATAATTTCAGATAAAACAGGCATCAGGAGTGTCATTCAAACAGTTAAAACCTGTCTGACAATACTCAAATCAGAACAAACAAATAACCTGACCACAAGCCTTGTCAAAAAGGCAATCAGGATAGAAGAACACAATAACAACATATATAATGATGAAATACCATTTTAGAAAGAATTATCAATGATTATCAGAGCAATAACCAAATCAAAAAATAATGTTCAAGATAGATATACCATTTATTTCTATGATGGAACCTGTTTATTATTGAGTAGCAATCCTGACTGTCCAAATGGTTTCAGTCATTGGGGACAGTATTTCGGCATTGATGATGCCGACTTTGAACAAGGCTCATTCAATAATGAACAAGTTATAAATTGGTATCAGATGCCAAGTATAATTCAGAGCCACATAGAATATTGCATAGAGTCATCAGGCAGGAAGGAGCCAACTGAATGAAATATACAGCCATATATGTCAGGGTCAGCACACTAAAACAAGGTTCAGGTTTGGACAGTCAGGAGGCTTCTATTCTTGAGTATTGCCGTAACCACGGCATAACCAATTACAAGGTCTATGAAGACAGGCAGACAGGTAGTAATCTCGACCGTCCATCATTGAAAAAACTTCAAAATGATATATTCAGGGGCAGGGTCGATACTGTAGTCGTATGGAAATTGGACCGTTTGTCCCGTAGTCTCAAGGACGGTATCAACCTGTTGGTCGATTGGCTCGAACAGGACATCAGGGTCATTGCTATTGCCCAAAACTTTGACCTGTCAGGGGCAGTGGGCAGGATGATAATGAGCCTCTTATTAGGTATTGCCGAAATGGAACGGCAGAATATCAGGGAGAACATCGTCCGTGGTCTTCAAAGGGCAAGGCAAAAAGGTGTCCTACTTGGTGGCTCTGTGCCACAATACAATTATGATGAGATTATATCCCTCAAGAGCCAAGGTATGTCAGTCAGTGGCATAGCCCGTCACTTGAATTGCTCCAGGCAGACCGTCTATACTGCCCTGAAACAGACCAAGCAACTATCTGCCTAAGGTGCCTATTCCAACTACAGTCCATCAGGGCACCTATTCAATTATAAATAGCCTCATTTATAGCCCAATAATGGGCATAATCTGACCTTATCCTCTATAGGTTGGATTGGGCACCTGTTTTCCCTGTGGCAATATATGCCATAGATGCCATTTCACTATGGCAATTTTGGGCATAACTGCCCAAGACATATGGCAGATATAATTTTTCAGGACATAAAAGCCCGTTATTGCCCATATAAGGGCATATTGGCTCTAAAACCTTTAAAAACCTTTAAATCTATGTTTTGAAAAATAATAAATATTATTATTATCATTTTCAGAAAAATATTTATTCTGATTTGGGTAGGTATCGATGGATTTTTCTTGAGTAAGATAGTTTTGAAACTGAAAAAAATAAAATAATTGTGACTTAGAAAAAAGTTATTCTGGCTCCCCCTATACCCCATACCCTGTTTATCAGGCATAAGGTATCCAACCACAATAGAGAGGCTCAATTTCGACTTGTTCGACTGGGCCACTGGGAGACTGGAAAATAATAAAAATAGCAGAACAGGTTAAGCTTTGTCTAAAATAGGCAAATTATCCTGATTTTACCTGAAAAAAGTGGTGAAATATATTGACATCTATATAGGGATAAACTAGTATTGCTTTATGAAAATAGGGATTGCAATATTAGGGAAAGAACCTTTCCTAATTCTTTTATTTTCCTGTTTTTATAGCGTTTTTTTGAAATACAATAATAAGCATAGGTAATTGAGATTTTTATAGTATTTAGATGAAACCTACTGGGAATAAAAATAAACAAAAAGAAAATCCAACTGAAAATGCTGGTCAGAAGGAAACATTTTCAAGATTATTGATAGCTTTTATCGTAACTGCTGGATTTGCAACAGCTTTATATGCTATTTCCATTGCTTCAGATAATCAGCCCAATGAAGATAATTCATCAATAAAGAACCCATCTTCTGTTTCTGACCTTATTTTACTCTCAGAAGACCAATTGGCTAATATTGACATAGCCAAAGTTAATCTGATTTGTGCTCAAGGTCTGCAAGGTTCAGAGAATCTTAACATAGATCAATGTATGAGTATCCTTGATGATTGGGCAGAACAAGCCAGAATTGATATGGAAAAAAGGCTTCCATACTTCTCACAATATTCGGCTAAGTATGATAATTCAGTCATTTTATATAAAATTGTTAATATGATATTATTCTTAAAGAATACTATCGGTGTTAATTACAATCTGGACATAATGAAAAGTCGAGACTTTCTTGACTCAAAGGACCACTTTATTCACGGTTGCCTAACAGGTAAAAAAGAAGGTGGCTGTGTATCTATCCCAATAACCTGCGTGGCTGTTGGTCGAAGACTTGGCTATCCTTTGAAACTTGTTACTACCAGAGAACACGTATTCTTTCGTTGGGACGATGGAAAAGAAGTTATCAACTTTGAAGCTTGTTGCCGAGGTGGGTGTGATAGTCACCCTGATAGCTATTATAAATCATTTCCAGCAAGAGTATCTGAGGCAGAAATAAAAGATAATCATTACTTGAAATCTCTAACCCCCAAGGATGAATTAGCCTTGTTCCTGGAGACTCGTGGACACCTTTTGGCGGATACTGGTAATAAAAACGAAGCACAAATAATGTTTGCTTATGCCAACAATCTAATGCCAACTCTAAATAGACAAAAATGTATATTTGTTATTGCACGTGAAGAAATATTTAAATACAAGCCAGAATTACGAAAATAGTTATACATTATGATTTTGAGAGGTATGTTATGAAAAATACAATTCTTATAGTTTTTCTAATATCGGTTATCTTAAACAGTTATCTATTTGGTGTTTACAACCCTAAAACAGGTAGATTTCAGCAGCAGGACCCTATTGGATATGCTGATGGTATGAATATGTATGAATATGTTAAAGGAAATCCGATTTCACATTCAGACCCTATGGGACTTACATCATTTGCAGGGAATGCTAATCCTACAGTCTTTCCAAATCCAGATCCTATCATTCCTGATAGCTGGTGGAATAATCCTTTTACCCAAAATGAACCACAATTTATTGGTCCACAAATAAGCCCACAAGTAAGCAATGTATACAATAAATTAAAGTCAGCTTGTAAGGATAGCTGTGTATGTAATGCCGGAGAAGGATGCACAAAGCCAAAATGTGAAAGTGAGGCAATGCAGATAGCTCGGGCTTATGTTGCTATGTGGAACCAAATGGCTGAAAACGAGAACTCGTATTATCGTTCACAAGTTCCTGAAGGAACAGGACCATCAACGGCAGGACAAACTTATGGTGACAGCCATTGTGGTTGGATGTGTTACCACTGGAGAACACATACTTATAATGCATTAGCTCCACTACAGAAAGATTTCAATTGCTTTAAATCTCTCCGTTCTGGGACTTCAAGAACAACTCAAATTGATGAACCAATTGCAGTAATCCATAACTGGGTAACCGTTTCAGTCGGAAGCATAAATGAGCCGGAGGGAGAATGTTCTCTTAGGCTTGACCCGTGGCATGGGTTTGGTCCTGGTGTATTTTCAGATAGTGAACACCCATATACTCCCAATTTTTATATTAATAATAAAGGTGAGGGGTGTCAATTTATGTATGATAATAATGGTAAATATCTTGGTTTAAAATGTTCGCCAAATTGGGTAGGAGATGAGGATTGGGGTGATGCTAAACCTTATTTACAATACTAATTTCATAATATGATAATGAAAGGACGATATGAGATTCTTTATATTATTATTTGCTTTAATTAATATATCTGGTTGCATGTCTGACAATGATAGTAGATTAGAAATCAATGAAAAAAAACAACTGGTTTTGATAAAAGGAATGGAAGAAGATGAAGTAGGTAAGCAATTGAACGATTTAGGTTTTTATGAAAATCGGCTATTCTTTTGTGAGATTATTGGCGGTTCTGAGTCGAAGTTCATCCCAGCTAATTCAAATTATGAAGTTGGTAATAGTATTGAATCTGGAGGAACAAAAGTTACAATACCTGCACCATCAAAGGCAAAACAAGAGAGTATAAATCAGGTTAAACTTAATAGTAAACCTTTCGGTAAAGTTAGATTATTTACTTTGCCAAATACTGATATTGATTGTGGAATATTGGTCGAATATTCTCATAGCAGCCCTAATAATATATTAAATAGATATTCAATAATTAAATTAAGTGAACTTAGTTCCGACAAAATGAAAAGAATATTTCAGTTAGGTGAGATGTTAGATGAAGCAATTCACGATTTTCCCAATTATATCATTGAATGTGCCATAAAGTAACTTTAATTTAATATTGATAAATTACATTGTAGTTATCAAACAACAGGAAACAACTTATGCCACTACGTGGAGCATCACTGCCACCAGTAATAGAATAATCGATATAGGTCATTCCCTGCGTCAATTCTGCGTCAGACTCAAACTGACTTTTACTTACAGCATTATTTATTCAATAATTAAAATATAGTGGTTATTTTTTTATTTTGTTTGAAGAAAAGAACTCATCTTCTACTGAATTGCATATTTTACTTGTTAGTTGTTTTGCTTGGCGAGCAGCGTATCGGTCGTTCATTCCTTTGTTTTTGTGTCCTAACACGAGGTTGATTTGTTCGATAGAAAAGCCTGCATCTTGTGCCAAAGTAGCAAATGTGTCTCGTAGGTGGTTGAACTTAACATCCTTTGAAACTTTGGCGTTTTTTCTAATAGTCTTGTCAAATGCAGTAGTTATACCTTTGGGGCTATGTGGTATTCCAAGTCTTGAAATAAATACATACGGGCTTTTATCTTTTTTGTCTTTCAGGTATTGTTTTAAAAGTTTTTTTGTAATTGTCCATAAGGTAGAAACGGCTAATACTTTACCTGTTTTACCCCGTCTAAATGCAACCGTTCCATCTTCGATATTGAGGTGTTTTAGTTGAAAGTTGGAAATGTCAATTGGATACATTGCACAATTCAGACCAAGTAATAGAAACAGCTTCCATTTGAATGGAGCCACTTCGTATAAAGCCATAAAATCAACAACTGAAATCAATTTTGGATTGTAAAGTTTATCTTCCGTAGGTTTGTCTATTCCTTTCTGGAGCCAACTATGCACTTGTAATAGATGAGGGCAGTGATATCTTCCTGTGTTGTAATTTATGATAGTAGATATAGTGCATATTTGGTTAATGATGCTTTTCGCGGCTAATCCTTTTGAGTATATATAGTCTTCATAGTTGTGTATGTCTTTCAGGGTGATTTCATCGACATACTTGCAGTCAATAGCTTTAATGAAATTATTAAAAAATGTTTTGCTTTGTTGTCTGGTTGTTTTTGAAACGGTTTTCTTTTTATTAAGATAGTTTTTAAGAAGGTCTTTAAGAGGTATGTTGGTATCTTTGGCTAATAGTTTTCCAAACTCTGTAAACTCTTCGATGCCAGTTTTACGAGCCAATTCCTTGGGATTTTGGAGTTCCTTGAATAGCCATTGTATATGCTCTGACTCCTTTGTTGTAAGTATTACTTTGCCAGTCTTTCTTAACTTAATTTGATTGGACCTGACAACTTCATCCATAGACATTTTATCCGTTGGTTCATACAGGGGGGATATGTCTTCTTGTTGAGCGATTATGGTTGTTGTAGGTGTTTGTTTGTTATTGAGCTCTTCTACTAAAGCCCAGAAACTTGCAACGGCTTTACCTGTATGCTTTCCTAACCATTTTCGTTTGGTTCTTCCTGATTTTTGCGGAAGCATTGTATAGTGAGATTGAGTGGTTCTATCAAGGCTTACTCCAATTTCTTTTCCATCGAAAACAGTTTTAACTTCTTGGTTTCCAAAGATGATATAGTTTGCTTTTTTGCCAGTTTTTTTAGCCATTATTAAGCCTGATAAATGATGAATAATTTAAAATTCAGATAGAAATATTATATCAGAATGGTAGGTAGGATAAAAGAGTAATGTGCTATTAAATGTGCTAATATTCAGGTAGGAGAGTCTAAAATGGCGGAGGCGAATGGGAATCGAACCCACCCGGGACGGGCTTACCGCCCCACACTGGTTTTGAAGACCAGGAGCAACACCAGTTACCTGTCACCTCCAGCTAAGCAGGAGATGTTATACCTCTGCTTTCACTTCTTTATAAAACATCATGGCCGGTGAACCGCCAAAAGCGATTGCCATCCATGCTGCTTCGTCAATCTCAGATTCAGTATAGCCCATTTTACGTGCTTTTGCAATATGTGTTTTGAGACAAGGTTTACATTTCGAATGGATAGACAATGCCAGGTTCACCGCTTGCTTGGTGAATGCGTCAAGTCCGCCGGGTCTGTTTACCTTACTCATAAAGCTGGAAAAACTGGTTTCGATAGCTTTGATTGGTTCATTATTGTTATCTTGCCCATCCGGTTCTGGACCGCAACAACAGCTTTCTGCATTAGCTGTTTGTGCTTTTATTGCAGATGCTGCTCCTGTCCCGCAACATGGCTCCGGGTCAGGTTCTGAAGTTTCCTGTATGTTTTGAGCGGCATTAGAAGCTGTAAATGATTTTGTCCGGTCCGTTACAATGTTAATTTTTCCTGAGCCTCTTGAAATGGTCCTACCAATGATGGCAGCATATTCCAGTCCAGATGCTTTCAGTTCACCTAATAGTTTTTCAGCTTTATCTGGTGCTGCTGCAATTAGCATGCCGCCGGAAGTCTGAGCGTCAAAACAGATATCAGCCATTGCTTCGCTCACATTATCATCGACAATAATGGTATGACCACATGATTCCTTGTTTCGTTCGATTGCCCCGGGATATATTCCTTGAGCGGCATAATCAAGTGCCTCCGGCAGCCAGGGCAGCTTATCCCAGGTTATCTCGACATCTACCCCGCTACGTCTTGTCATTTCTGATAAATGGCCTATCAAGCTAAAGCCGGTAACATCACTGGCGGCATGGGCATTGTATTTCACCATTAACTCGCATGCTGTTTTATTCAGGGTTGCCATTGACTTTGCGGCAGCTTCCATTGCACTTTTAGACGCTCGTCCTATTTGAGATGCAAATGAGATTATTCCTGTCCCTAATGCTTTAGTAAGGATGAATACATCGTCAACCTTTATGCCATCATTAGTAATTACTTTTTCTTTATCTATTGTTCCAGTTACTGCATAGCCTGCTTTTATTTCCGGGTCGTTGATACTATGTCCGCCAATAATAGACACACCGGCTTCTGCCATTTTATCAATTCCACCTCGGATGATCTCTTTCATTACTCTATCAGGGACTTTGCGTACCGGAAAGCCGATTATCGAAAGGGCGGTTTTGGGTATGCCGCCCATAGCATATACATCACTAACAGAATTTGCTGCTGCAATCTGGCCGAACATATATGGATCATCAACAGTTGGGGTAAATACATCAACTGTTTGAACCAGGCAGGTTCCATTGCCCATATCGTATACCCCGGCATCATCACCGGCAGGTACGCCAACTAGAACGTTAGTGTCTTCCGGCATTTTCAAATCGCCAAGCACTTCCTTGAGGAAAGCCTGGTCAATTTTGGAGCCGCATCCTGCCTTTTCCACCATTTGGGTTAAGCGAACTTCTCCAGTTGGTTCCTCCAGTCTCTCACCTGCACATAAGCATATGTTTTTTTCCTTGAATATCTCACAAGGACAGGGTTGTTTAGGGTCGCATACACAATGTCCCAGTTTGATAGAACGCTGCATTACGCGTTTACGTCTTTCTTTATTAATTGTCATAATAAATTCCGTATCTGCAAAAAAAGTTTAGTAAAATCGTTATTGTTTCTGTTTCTTGGTTTTGCCAGGTTAATTTCAATATCTTCTAATATATTTCCAGGCGATTTGCTTAAAACAATTATCCTGTCAGCCAGCAATATTGCTTCGTCAATGTTATGAGTAACAAATAGAATAGTAGTTTTGCTTTGCTGGTGGATATTTATTAACATCTGCTGTAAGTCGCTTCGTGTGCCATCATCAAGTGACCCGAATGGTTCGTCCATAAGCAGTAGTTTTGGTTCTGTTGCCAGGGCCTGGGCAATTGCGGCACGCTGTCTCATTCCACCGGAAAGCTCATGTGGGTACGCCCGCTCAAAACCTTTTAGCCCGGTATCTTTCATTAACCTGCATGCGGTTTTAATTCGTTGTTTTTGAGGTATTTTACGCAGCTTCAGTCCCAAAGAGATGTTTTTCTGAATGTTTAACCAGGGCAGCAGGGTATAATGCTGGAATACATAAGATATTTCATTTTTTATATCCAGTGAGTTGTTGTATTCTATTATTCCTGCATCTGAATGTTCCAGACGGGCTATCAGGTTCAGTAAAGTGGTTTTACCGGAACCGGTTGCACCAACAATTGTAATAAATTCACCAGGTCGCACCGAAAATGATACATCTGTCAAAGCCTGTACTATTCGGCCGGAATCGGAGGTGAATGCTTTACTGATACCTGTAAAACTGATTAGAGGTATAACACTTGTGCATGTATTAGGATGTTGTAGTTCTGTTTGCATTAAAACTCTTTTCCTTTCCATGCAACCTTTTTGTGTATCAGTATACGCATAGCAGTACTCATTACAGCGCCGATCACACCTATGATAATCATGCATGATATCACGATATCCATTGCCGAGTTATCTGCGGCATACATCAGTAAATAGCCTATGCCTGTATCAGAGCCAACCATCATTTCGGCTGCAATAATAACAAACCAGCACAAGCCGAGTCCCTGTCGCAATCCGGTAAGAATTTGAGGCATAGCAGAAGGTAGATATATTTGCAGGAATACCTGGACTCTGGTTGCGCCAAGTGTCTGGGCCAGCCTGACAAAATTCTTTCTCACTCCTATTACTCCATCCATAGTGTTAGTGAAGATCGGAAAGAATCCGCCGATAAAAATTACAAATATCATACCCAGCTGTACCTGGTCCAGTATGGTATGAGTAAACCTGATACCAAAAAGATTAGGCAGAGTGTTCAGTTTGAATACCGCAATCGCAAACGGCAGCCAGGCAATTGGGCATAACGGCCTGATAATCTCTATTGTTGGTTCAAACCATTGTCTAAGCGGCCGGATCGAACCCAGCAGTAATCCTGCTGAAACTCCGATAATAGCTGCTAGCGCAAAACCGATAAATACTCTCAGAAGGCTGATAATTGTATTGCTAAAAAGTGACCCGGACGAAAAATGAATTCGCAGTGGGTGGGTCAACTGTTCTATTATCTTTACCGGTGCAGGTATCAGCCATGGCTGGTTAAGTTTAACCGCTAGTAATTGCCATATTCCCAGCAGCACTATTGGCATAATCAGCCAGCCGATGATATTTGATTTTCTTATCTTTGGATTGTTCATTATTTATAGCTGTTTATATCTTTTTCAAAATTGACATATCGTATACTTTATCACAGGCCTGTTTAGCAGGTATGTCCTTTAGTTCACCTTGATAGGTGTCAAGAGCCTTCATAGCCTCGAACCATTTATCCATGGTCGCCTGCCAATCCTCAGTGACCTGCATACTGTATCCGCTGGTCGGAATACTCATCTTTTCGACTTCTTCAGATGTACCAATCCAGTGCGTCGCAGCTGCAACTGATTTATTCAGGTCGTTGTTGATTAAATCGGTTGCCTTTTTGAATAGTGTCAGCATTGCCTCGATAGCTTCAGTTTTTTCCGCCAGGGCCTTATCGTTAGCTGCAATGCAGCAGCATGGATGGTTCTTGAAGTTTCCAGGCGGAAGGTCTTCCAGGTCGGCAATTACTTTTCCCATTTTCTTATTAACGGCAATAGCAGGGAATGGGTTATTTCCTGCATAACCATCAATAATATTGCTTTCCAGGGCAACATTCAGTTTGCCGCCGCCTTTGGTATTAACCATTAACACATTAATATCGGTCTGGGCAGGGTCCTGTCCAAAAGAGATCCCTGCATTACTTAGAGCATCTTCAAAGATTAACTTGGCGACTGCTGATGGACTTTTGTATCCTATTCTGATAGGTGTTTTGGTTTCTTTTGCCATTTTAATAAAATCGTCCCAATTGTTTACCTCGGAGTCGGTTTTCATCACAAACATATCACCCTTGGAGTGTAGTGGGCTGATTAATTTTACAGGTGCGTTTTTATCAACTGCTGCAATAACCGGTGCAACTCCGCCAAATCCAATATCTATGACATCCTGTGCCAGTGCGGTAGGCATCTTGGCTCCGCCGCCAACTTTTACAATTTCCACGTCTGCAAGTTTGGTCTCGTTTTTATAGAGTGTATAATATTTCATGTCCTCAACTTTCTCCAGTCTGACGCCATTTATACTTAGTTCATCAGCGTAATCACATGCCATATACAATGCCAGGTGGTGGTCGTGGCCGACATGCCCAACTTTTAATGTTACTGCTTTTGATGGTGTTTGATTTGTGGTATTATCGCTGGATGTGGTTTCCTTTTTTTCGCAGCCGGTTATCGCTGCTGTTATAACGATTAGTGCAAGTAGAAGATTTTTCATATTTTCCCTTTCGGCAATGTTCCCATTTAAAATAGAAAAGGCAGACGATAAATTCCAGTCTGCCGATATGCTCTTTATTTGGTTTTGACCAATATTATTGGTGTCATTAACGATTCTATTAAATAAAATGAAGCTGTATGAAACATTTAAAGATAGAATTGCTTTCTGACACTCGACACGAGTATCGACAGGAAACAACTCAGCCATACTCCTGTTTTCCGGAGTGCATTAATCGTATATATTGATAGCTGTTCATTCAATTTCCTGTAAAAAGCAATTTCTAATATGCCGAGACAATAACTTCATATATCATGCCATAATCCCAAAATAATTGCAAGATATTTCGGTATATAAAACAAAGGCACTTAAAAGGTTGTTAAACTGTAACCTTTGTTAATATAGGATGTTATGGTAGTTTGGTTGTGTGGTTTGACTAATTAAATTTATATTACTACTTTTCTTATGAGAATATAAGCAGATTTATAACAGATGAAATCATTTTTCAAGGTTTTTGATACAAATTAGTGCATTTATTAGTTATAGTATAGCCTTGTCGTTTTGATATTTAGTATTGTTTTGCGTCAAATTAACACTGGAGAGTTCTATGACAGAAAAAAGTTTTGAAGAAATGAATAAATCCGGGCCTAAAGGCATTTTTATTGTTGGTTTTGTAATTATTGGTCTTTTCCTCTTTTTTATGTTTATGAATCCGTCAGCTAAAGTTATCTCAGACTCTGGGCTATCTGTAAAAGATGATCAGGGCAATATATGGGAGCTTTCAATATCAACTTCCCCTTGGAAAAATGATTCAAAACCTGGTGAGCCGCTGGTTGCCAGGGCAGATGTTACCGTCAGCGGTCGAACTTTATACCTGGGGGCTGTTTTAGAGGGAAATGCCGGCGAAACCTATTTACCTGCAGCAGAAAGAAATGGTAGTATGCAGAATGCTCCATCATATAAGATTTATGATGAACAGGAAAAACTGCTCGGTTCTGGCGATTTTACCTTTGGCTGAGGCGGCACATGCCGGAGTTCGTGGCGAGCTCCTAATAATTTCAGCGGCAAAGTAAAAGTTGTTTTAGATGCTGATCTAGGCCCGTTCAAAGTTGAAAAGAAAGAAGAATGGGTTGAAATCAAATAACCCGTTTTTTAGAAAGATACTTATATGGATGCTTCTCAGCAGGAAATGTTAAGGCAGATACCTTCGGTGGATTCTGTCTGTCAGCTATTGCCGGATTCTTACAAGGAATCGTTTTCTCAGGCAATATTAACG
Source organism: Sedimentisphaerales bacterium (assembly GCA_963666285.2). Lineage (GTDB taxonomy): Bacteria > Planctomycetota > Phycisphaerae > Sedimentisphaerales > SM23-30 > JAFGDI01. Next base: position 4,441,116 of record OY762711.1, on the reverse strand, counting down.
AAGGTTTGTCGTTCTGTTATTGAAGAAAAACGCAAGGAGATATTAGCCGGCAGCTGCTCAAAGGATGTGCTTGATATTAGAGATGCTGTTGTAGGCGATATTCAATCTGAACTTGGTTCACTGGTAAGTCCTTTCTATCGCAAGGTTATTAATGCTGCCGGGATAGTACTTCATACCGGGCTTGGCAGGGCGGTATTGCCTGACGCGGCTGTAGATCAGATAAAAAGCGAACTCAGCGGCTATTCACTGCTGCAGCTTGGTATCGAAGATGGAAAACGCAGTAGTCGCGACAACCATATAGAAAAGATGTTTTCTATTCTTACCGGTGCCGAAGCGGCTACGATTGTAAATAACAATGCCGCAGCAACTGCACTGGTATTAAATACCATCGCCGAGGGCAAAGAGGTTATAGTTTCACGCGGTCAGCTTGTCGAAATTGGCGGTTCTTTCAGATTGCCGGATGTAATGGCGTTCAGCGGGGCAAAACTGGTCGAAGTTGGTACTACCAATAAAACCCATTTGCGTGATTATGAAAATGCTATTTCAGAAGAAACCGCCGCTATTCTGCGAGTTCATCCGAGCAATTACAAAATCCAGGGATTCAGCAGTGAAGTACCGCTTAAACCGATTGTTGATCTGGCTCATGCCAATGGCCTTATTGCTTTTGATGATGTTGGTGCAGGTTCGCTGGTTGATTTCTCAAAATATGGTTTTGCCAAAGAGCCAACTCTTGCCGAATCTATTGCCGATGGTGCCGATATTCTCTGTTCCAGTGGTGACAAGCTTATCGGTGCTTCCCAGGCCGGGATTATTCTCGGCAGGGCTGATCTGGTTAAAAAGGTCAAAAAGAACCAGTTTGCCCGCATAGTTAGAGTAGATAAAATGACTCTTGCTGCCCTGGAAGCAACTTTGAGGTTGTTTATGAATGAAGAAAAGGCACTACAGCAGGTTCCAACCTTGCGGATGATGCTGCGGTCGTACGATTCTATCAAAAGCGAAGCGGCAAAAATTGCATCAAAACTGCGTAAGGCAAAGTTAGATGCTGAAATTGAGAGCGTCGATGGATTTTCTCAAACAGGTAGCGGCTCTCTTCCGACTCAGAACCTCAAAACCAGGTTAGTGACAATATTTAGTAATAAGATTAGTAGTGTTATAATTGCAAACAGACTCAGGCATTATAGTACTCCGATATTTACCCGTATCCAGGAAGATAAAATACTGCTGGATCCCAGGTCTTTGCTGGAGGGGGATGCAAAGATAGTAGTTGAAGCTTTAACTGAAATTTTGGGTTAAAACAATAAGAATGAACGATAAACAGGCATCTCAAATAAATATAACGCTAGGTACTGCCGGTCATATTGACCACGGCAAAACTGCACTTATCAGGCTTCTTACCGGTTGCGAAACCGACCGGCTCAAGCAGGAAAAAGAACGCGGTATGAGCATAGAGCTTGGCTTTGCCCCTTGTCGGCTAGGCGATCTTGAAGTTGGTATAGTGGATGTTCCCGGCCATGAAAATTTTATTAAGACCATGGTAGCCGGAGCTTCCGGTATTGATGGTGTTATCTTTGTTGTTGCTGCTGATGATAGTATAATGCCCCAGACGCGGGAACATCTCAATATTCTTACCCTGCTTGGTGTCAAACATGGCATGGTAGCTCTTACCAAAACCGATATTGTCTCTCCGGAAAGAGTTGAGCAGGTGATATCCGAACTCAAAGATTATCTCAAAGATACCTTTCTGGCGGGTGCAGATATCTGCCCGATGTCAAATATCACGGGCGATGGCTTTGATTTCTTTTATGATTCTCTCAAATCCCTGATAAAGAGTATTGAGCCCAAAAGCACAGAAGGCGTATTTCGCCAGCCGGTTGAAAAATTCTTCTCGGTTAAAGGCTTTGGTAATGTTATTAGCGGCATCCCTGTAAGTGGTTCTGCCAGAGTTGGCGATGAGGTTACTCTTTTGCCAAAAGGCACAAAAAGCCGTATCAAGGCTATCCAGGTCTATGGTCGTGATGATGATACTGTCCGTTCCGGCCAGTGTGCCGCCTTAAACCTGCCGCAGCTGGATTTCAACGATATCGAGCGTGGTAATGTACTTACAAAAGGTGAATATTTTGAACCTTCTGAGTGGTTTTTATGTTCTCTAAAGATTCTTAATTTGGATGGTCTTGTTGTCAAACATGGCAAACGTATGAAGTTTCACACAGGTACCAGTGAGGTAACCGCCAAGATATATCTTTTAGAAGACACTGTCGCTCTTGCCGGTCAGGAAGTATTTGTACAGCTATTAGCTGATCAGCCAATAGTTGCCGGTCCCAATGACAGGTTTATCTTGCGTTCTACCGGTCCGGTCCAGACCGTTGGTGGTGGTACTGTCATAGAACCACTGCCGAAAAAACTAAAACGCAGCAGGATATCTTCAATCGATGCAATAAAATGCTGGGCAAATGCAGTATGCGAGAATAGGTCTTTTATCGAATATTGCCTGAAAGATGATCCATGGTCTGTTTTGTCAATCAGGCAGATCGCATTGCGGACCAAGCTGGAACCCGATTCTGTAAAGAATATTCTGGCCAGGTTTGTCGAAAGCAATACTGTTATCCAGGTTGCTAACGAACAATATCTTCATGCTCAGGTGTATAACGATGTTCTTGAGTATATTTATGGCAAACTAGAGGTCTTTCACAAACAAATGCCTGATCGACTGGGCATGGAGCGTGATCTTCTGCTGCAGCAGAGCGATCTGGAGAAAACGCTTTTTGATGCAGTTGTAAAACTTGCTATTAGTGAAGGTAAACTGCTATTGAAAAATCAACTGTTTGCCCTGACGTCTCACCAGGAACAGTATGACCCGGCCCAGCAGGCTTTACTGGATAAAGTTGAAGCTGTCTATAAAGACAACCTGTTCTCTCCGCCAAATCCGGATGACATCCGCAGCATGGTTAATGCATCTCAAAGTGAATATGATAAAACCATTGCTATTCTCACCGAGCAGAAAATAATTATTGAGGTTGAACGGAAGGTTTATTTCCATAGTGAAGCAATTGAAGAGGCCAAACGCAGAATTATCGATCATGTCAACGGGGAAGGGCAGGGTAGGCTCGAAAGCGTTAAGATGAAATATCTGCTCGATACAACTCGCAAATATGCCTTGCCGATACTTGATTATATGGACAAAATCGGTGTCACACGCCGCTCGGGTAATACTAGATTTTTGAAATAATATTTATTGACCATAATTTTAAATAGTATTATTTTTGTTTTTCTCATTTTCTATTGGAAAAAACCATTCTTCATGCGTCTTATATATGTAGCAGGTATAATAATAAAAATGTACCTGTTGCGTAATGCTATAGCAAGAAAGACTTTATGGACAGACTGCCCTCCAGGACATCACATATTCAGCAATATTTTACCGAATATTCAGCCGGGTTGTGTCTGTACGCCCGGCAATGGCTCGGAAATTATGCCGAAGATGTTGTTCAGGAAGCGTTTGTAAAGCTGATCAGCCAGAAAAATATGCCGGTTAATATTAAGGCATGGCTGTATCGTACGGTTAGAAACGATTGTATCAGTCGTCTGCGAAAAAAGCAGGTCAGAGATAAAGCGGTCCAAAAGCTAAAAGTTGACGGTAAATTATGGTTTCAGCCGGATACCGATAATCAGCTGGACGCCGAAATAGTCCAAAAAGCTTTATTTGAACTTGATACCGAACTTCGCGAAGTTGTTACCCTTAGGCTTTGGGGCCAGATGGGCTTTGAGCAAATTTCAGAAATAACCGGCATAGCAACCTCAACCCTGCACAATAGATATAACAGGGCTATTAAAGCTCTTAAAGATAGATTGGAGTGAATTGCCATGAATATAAATGAATTTGAAAATAAACTTATGAACCTTGCTCCAGTTGAACCGGGGCTCGATCCCGCAGCGGTGGCTTATGAAGCTGGCTTCAGGCAGGGTCGCAAAAATACCAGGATCTGGCAGGTTTCCAACGGCTGTATGATACTTTTGGTTATGGTGCTAGCTTTTGTGAATATGGCAAATAACCGGTCTCAGACTGTACCAGAAATGTCATTCGGTAATATTAAGCTTGTTGTACAGGATAATGCAGATTCTGAATTTGACAAGACAAACCTTGAAACTAATGTTGTTTCAGGTCCAGTAAATGAGCTGGATGAAAACTCGTACCTGTTGCTGCGCAGACAGGTATTTGACCATGGCTTGGAGGTTTTACCGAAATCTACTGGTAAAAATGGCAAGGTGTATTCTCTTAAAGATATGCTAAACAGTTAAATTACACAAACTGACTTTTGGTCTGTTTATGTGAAAATTATGAGGGATTAATGATGATGAATAAAATTATCAAACAAATATTACTATGGCTGGTTTTGGCAATGTATGCCGGCAGTACTGTGTCAGGACAGGCAATTATTGCCACCGACAAAACTGATAGTGAAAAAGAACCTGATAAGTATGTAGAAATTTCCATTTCCGGTGCTTCTGAGCCTGTCCCGGCACTGCAGTACAGGCTGTTGCCTCCTATTATCGACCTTATTCCCGGCAATGCCGCAGTTGACTGGAATAAGTTAAACGCTATGATTCCAGCCGATCTGGATGAATATCATAATTTTAAGGAGGGTGAATTAGACTGTATGGAATTGGTCCAGTTGCCATTTTATGAATTTAAGAATAAACAGCTTGATCATGCCAGGAAGTTTTTCAACGTTTCATCTGTTAGCTTCTTAAAACATGCTGCATATCGAACCGACTGCGACTGGCAGGATCCGATAGAAGACGGCATAAATATGTTGCTGCCGAGCTTGTCTGATTACAAGAATATTGCTAAACTTATTGCTTTAGAGGCTCGGGTGAAAGTAGCTGACGGCGATTATGATGGTGCTTTGGAGATGATCAGCTATAATTTTGCTCTGGCAGAAGATATAAGCAAGGGCAAAACTCTCATTCAGGACCTTGTCGCTATTGCAATATCGACAATAAATTACAGGATAATCGAAGACATCGCATCTCAACCTGACAGTCCGAATCTCTATTGGGCTCTGAAAGTAATGCCTCAACCATTTATTGATATGCATCAGGCATTTGAATATGAATTGAGCTTGTGGGTAAAGGATGGTATTGATGATCTGGAAACTGATATACTCTCCGTTGAGCGTGCTAACAAAAAGTTCAGCGAAATGCTGCAGATGGTAGATGATGACATCCCTTTAGCTGCGATAGTTGCCGCAGGATATGTGTCGGGCAAAAATTATCTTCTGGCAAATGGCTACGACTCTCGCAGGGTAGAGATGATGCCTGCTGCCCAGGTAGTTATGCTGGCTCAATGGAAGCAATACCTTCCTTTGCGAGATGATATGTTCAAATATCTTTTTGTGCCTTATCATCAGATAGGCGATAGAATGAAAAAATATAGCAAAGAATTAGACCGGAAACGTCATTACATGACTGTCCCAAATATATTCTATGAATTTCTTCCCGCTTTGAATAGATGCAAACTTCTTGTGGCAAGATTCCAGGTTCGCGATCAGGCTATGCAATGTGTCGAAGCAATACGTATGTATGTTGCCGAATATGACCAGTTGCCAAAACGGCTTTCTGATATAAATAATGTACCGTTACCTGAAAATGCATTCACTGGTGAAGAATTCATCTATCGTCTGGAAGGAGATACGGCAATTCTGGATGTTCAGGACCCGGATGACAATGCAAATTTCATTGGCTATCGCATTAAACTGAACAAATAGACTTTTTATAAGGAGTAATAGAAATGTATAAAACATTTAACGCATATGTCGTAATTTTGGCCATGATTTCAGTTTTTCTTTGCAACTCATTAGCTGCTGCAACAGGCTATGAGCAATTAGAACCATGGCTCGAAGATGAAACGGCAGCAATACTAAGTGTAGACCTTAATAGTGTAGATACCCAGGCTGTAACTGATGAATTCATGTACTATATAGCAGAGTATCTTGATCAGGCAGATGCAGATCAGGCTATTGCTAAAATCAACTCGTTTAAGATTGTTGTCGATGGCTATCTCGCCCAGTTCAAAAATGACGGGATTAAGAATGTTAATTTTGTTATGAGTATGCATGATTTACCTGCATTTTACCTGGTTGTTCCTCATGAACCAGGCAAAGACTGTCCTTCATTAAAAGGACTTGTCCAGATGCTGAATCTTACCGAATTGAAGAATGTTCCATTTATTAGTCTTGATACTATGGTTGATATTGATGATACCCTGCTTATTGGAAGATCTGATACGATTGAGAGACTCAAAGGTAAAACGGATGGTGTTCGGCAGGACGTGTCAAATGCAGAAGAGACTGTTAAGGAATATGGTGTCAGGTTATTATTTACACCTTCTGTCAGTCTTAAACGTGTTATCGAGGAAACTTTTTATCCTTTTCGGGAAGCTGACGATATTGCTACCGGGGCTGATTTTACTAGGTCGGTTCAGTGGGCAGCTCTTGGCCTGAATCTGAACAAGAAACTGAATCTTTCCTATACGGCACAATCTCAAAGTGTTGAAGCTGCTCAGCGGGCTATTGTTTTGGTTGAATTATTACAAAACTACGCGTTAAAAGAAGAGCCATGGATCAAGGAAAAATATCCTGATATCAACTCTATGCTAAAGAACATTAAACCTGAATGCTCCGGGAGCAGGCTGGTAGGCTCCATAAACAATATTCAGATCAGGGAAATCCTCGCTCCTTTTATGATGGATTGTTATAGTAGTGCCAAACACCAGGCTGATATTCAAATAAGCATGCTGAATGTTAAAGGGATTGCTACTGCTTGTTGTATCCACATGAATGATCATAAAGGAAAAATGCCTGAGTCTTTGGAAGAATTGATTACCACAGCTGATTATCCTGCCAAAGGCTTGATCAGCCCCTTAAAAAATATTGGTACCGGCTATATTTTCAGGGGAAAAGACCTGAATGACAAAGCCAGATCTGAAATGATTTGTGTCTATGAACGATTTGAAAGTAATTGTAATACGTATTATGTTGTTGGTTTTATGGATGGCCATTCTGAATATATGTCAAAGGACGGGTTCCAGAAAGTTCTCGAAAATGATAACCGGGAAAGAAGGCTTAGTAAATTACCGGAAAAACCGGAAGAATAAATATAATAAAACACGCCTTTTTCATTCTAATACTTCGGTTCTCTTGGGGTAGGGCATTCCTATCCCATTTTCAGTTTAAATTGTTCAGGCCTGGGTAATGCTAGAGCAGTTGGCCGCCATAAACATATTGGATGTGTATCTGGCACGCTGGATCAAAATAAGTATCTTATCAGTATTTATAGGAGTATATTGTGAAAAGTAATTGAATAATTGAATCTTCAAATAAGTTTAAGTTATTATGTGAACAACAACAAGCAAAACTTTCCAGTATTTCGCCGGATCAATTGCTTAACATGTCAGATATGTTTGCGTCTGAGTTTCAAAAGCTGATAAATGCAGTCCAGCAGGAATCTATAGAGCGTTGTTGTGCCGTATCGGTCGCTTTGGCAATATGGTTCAAAACGTGAAGCAGTATCTTTGAATGCATCCAAGGCAGAAGAGGTAGTATTTTTAATGGATGGAGCTCAAGGATTTTATAATCATATAAGCAAGAATCTGCCAACAGCGACCTTGATAATAGATTACTTTCATGCCTGCCAGTACATATCGGAATGTGCTAATAAAACATATAATGATCTAGCGAAGCAAGGTAAATGGTGAAGCAAATATTGCCATATGTTGAGAGAAGATGGTCCGGAAGAACTGTTAAAAAGTTTAAGAATTAGTTTACTTTCGCAGTTTTTATGTTGCAATCACCTAATAGGGCCTTCCTACAACGCTTTCAATTAAATACACTTTCGAGAAATAGCTCGAAAACACAATAAAATGTGAAGTTTTTCATTTACAAGGCACTGTTTCGACCTTTGCGTATAATATCGAACAGTCAAAAGTGCGTTATACATATGATGCGAAGCATAAACCGCACTAATATAGGCACTGTAGAACCATTAAATTTGGATTTATTTTTTCATAGCCTTATGGCATTTATATTTTCTGCTATTGATGGTGTCAAAGAATAGTTGACATGCCTCATTGGTTTGGATATAGTATCATTTATCGCAGGCTAAAAAACAACCAAAATGCGCATAAAATACCCCAAAAATTTCAATAATTATAATTCTATTATTTTATGAGGTTCTACAATGGTTAATATTTCGAAGTTTTCTAAGCGTTATATTCCTGTTAGTGCAGTCATATTCTTTGCTTTTGTTGCATTACTAATTGCTTTTCTGTTTGAATCAGATTTACGTGCCGACCAAATAGGCATGTCAGAATGTGGTAAGCCCATCATTGTGCGTGGTCAAATAAATCATTCCAAACGTCGTTATCAGTGTGAAGTAGCTGGAGCAACCCGCCAGGACATGTACGATGAGGAAATATATGGCAAGGCATTCATTGTTCAGGTTGACGGCCTTCCGGAAGGGGAATATACCTTCGAAATCTATCTTGCCGAGACTTATCACGACAGATCGAATGCACGGGTATTTAGCATATATAATGGCAGCGAACCGATCGTAGAGGACCTCGACATCTTCGGCAAGGCAGGGGCCTATAAGGAAATTAAACTCGAAGCCAAAATGTATCATAAGGAAGATAGCATCAACGGGCCGCTGGCTATTCGTTTTGAGACAAAAGTTAATAATGCCAAATTTAATGCGGTTGCTGTTTTAGATGCCAATGGTTATGCTGTGGCTTGTGTTGACGCAAAAGATCTTGATGATATGGTTGATCCGCGGGCGCTGGTTATCCCGGTGGTTGATGAACCTGTTATCTATACCGATACCGGTTTCCCGATACATCAGAGGGTGGCTGACCTTATCCGTCGTATGTCACTCCGGGAAAAAGTTGGCCAGCTGGTTAATAGTGCTGATGAAATCTCCAGGTTAGGGGTGCCGGCCTATGATTACTGGAACGAATGTCTCCATGGTGTTGCTCGCGCCGGTAGGGCAACTGTTTTCCCGCAGGCTATTGGCATGGCGGCTATGTGGGATACCGATATGCTCAACCAGGTTGCTGATGTCATATCAACTGAGGGCAGGGCAAAGAATAATGAAGCCAGGGCAAAGAATCCCAATACTGCCCGTTACTTCGGGCTTACCTTCTGGACCCCGAATATAAATATCTTTCGTGACCCTCGCTGGGGACGCGGCCATGAAACCTATGGTGAAGACCCGTACCTGACCGGCAAGCTTGCAGTTGCCTTTATTACCGGGCTGCAGGGTGATGACCCTGAATATTACAAGGCAATTGCCTGTGCCAAGCATTTTGCCGTTCACAGCGGGCCGGAAAAACTACGACATTCCTTTGATGCGGTTGTTTCAAAACGCGATCTATTTGAAACTTACCTGCCACAGTTTGAAATGGCGGTGAGGGAAGGTAATGTCGGCAATATTATGTCTGTCTACAATTCTGTTTATGGCGTGCCCGGTCCTGCCAATAAGATGCTCCTTACTGATATCCTGCGTAATACTTGGGGTTTTGATGGGCATGTTGTCTCTGACTGCGGCGCTGTTAGTGATATATGGAGATATCATAAATATGTTGGTACACCCGAAGAGGCTTCTGCTGTCTCTATTTTGGCCGGTAACGACCTGAATTGCGGCGGTACCTATGCTGCCTTAACTGATGCTGTCCTGGATGGCCTCTTAACAGAAGCTGACCTTGACCGTGCTCTTACCCGCGTACTTACTGCCCGTTTCAAGCTCGGACTCTTCGACACACCCAAAGAGTGCCCTTATCTGAAAATACCTGGCTCTCAGAATGATACCACTCAGCACAGCCGGCTTTCACTTGAAGCTGCCAGGAAATCTATGGTACTGCTGAAAAATGATGATGTGCTTCCGTTTAACAAAAAGCATCTCAGGCGTATCGCTGTTATTGGCCCGAACGCAGCTGAAGTTAAAGTTCTGCATGCTAATTATAACGGTGATGCTGCCAACCCGATAAGTGTTCTGGAAGGTATTCGTCGTGAAGCGGGTGACGATATTATCATTGACTATACCAGGGGCTGTCCAATCTCGATGTATCAGGACGAACCTTATTCAATGGATAGTGATGAAGCTCAGAAGGCTATTGAGCTTGCCAAAAATGCAGATTTTACTGTTTTTGTTGGTGGTTTGAACGCCAATCTCGAAGGTGAGGAGATGAACCATCGTAAACCTATCGTTGGTTTTGATAAGGGTGACCGCACGATTATCGAACTGCCAAAGCCCCAAAGCGACCTTCTCAGGGAACTTGTCGCAACCGGTACCCCTGTTATCTTTGTTAATCTTACCGGCAGTAGTATTGCGATCCCTTGGGAAGCTGAAAACCTGTCAGCTATCCTGCAGGCATGGTATCCCGGTCAGAACGGCGGTGTCGCTGTTGCCGATGTTCTGTTTGGCAATTATAACCCGGCCGGTCGTCTGCCTGTTACTTTCTATCGCAGCACGAAAGACCTGCCTGATTTCACTGATTATTCCATGGCCAACCGTACCTATCGATATTTCAAAGGTAAGCCGCTATATGCCTTTGGTTATGGCTTAAGCTATACAACTTTCGATTACAGCGAGATTGAATTGTCTGATAAGATTGTCAAAACTGACGGCAGTATTAAGGTTAGTGTAGATGTCAAAAATACCGGCAAAGTTGACGGCGAAGAGGTCGTCCAGCTATATCTCCGTCATATAGACTCACCCGTACCTCAGCCGATCCATAGCCTCGCCGGTTTCAAACGAGTTGCTATTGCTTCTGGAAAATCAGAAACAGTTGAGTTCGAACTGTCTGCTTCCTCTCTGCGATATTGGGATACCGATGCCGGTAAATATGTTGTCCCAACCGGCAGGTTCGAGGTCCAGGTTGGCTCATCTTCTGACAATATCCGTCAGAAAGCAATCTGTTCAGTAGTAAATTAGAGCTTAATTTTTATGCTTCGCATCACTTTGTGGCGTGTTCTCTTTTTGCCTGTTGCGGTTTCGGCTGACTACATCAGAAATACTCGCAATATATGAATATTACTGTGTTTTCTTCTTTGTCAGCCTCATCCTCACAGAGGTATAAATCGGAACAGAAAATATTAAAGTGCTCTAAAAAGTAATTTATAGAGGCATCCTTAAGGAAGACCTCATAACAGAGGTGTCCTTAAAAGATATCAGGTGTTTATTATCTGTTTACCTGTCGGAATGTTTACGCTATAATCAATAGAGTTTATAGAGAAATAAAGGAAGATTTATGCGATTTGAACATATACAACTGGACAATGGTTTAACGGTACTGGCAGAGATCAACGATAGTGCCTTATCGACAGCATTAGGCTTTTTTGTGCGAACAGGCAGCAGGGATGAGAGCCCGGAAATAGCGGGTGTAAGTCATTTCCTGGAGCATATGCTGTTTAAGGGGACAGATAAGCGTTCGGCGATGGATGTTAATCTCGAATTTGACCAGATGGGTGCCAAGTATAATGCATTTACCTCCGAGGAGAATACGGTATATTACGCGTGTGTTTTGCCGGAATACCAGGGGCAGGTGATGGATTTGTGGTCAGATCTGATGAGGCCTGGTTTGAAGCAGGAAGATTTTGATATCGAAAAGGGAGTAATCCTGGAAGAAATCGCGATGTATAAGGATCTGCCGCATTTTGATGTAATAGATAAATGCCGGAGTCAGCACTATAAGGGATACCCGAGCGGTAATAGTGTATTGGGCAGTGATGAATCAATTATCGCATTGGCAAGCAGCCAGATGCGTGAATATTTTGCCAGCAGATACAGTCCTGATAATATAATCCTGGCATGCAGCGGCAAGGTTGACCTAGAGCTGCTGAAGAGTCAGGCGAACGAGCTTTGCGGACACTGGCAGCCGCATAAGCCGACGCGTAAGCTGTCAGATTTCGTTGGTACCGGTACGCAGGAGCGTTACAGTTCGCCGAATGTCCAGCGTGATCATATATGCCTGATGCTGCAGGGGCCATCGGCCCAGAATATGAAGCGTTATGCGGCCGGGATATTGGGTGGTGTAATTGGAGATGAAGGCAATTCGCGTCTGCACTGGGCACTGGTAGATAAAGCGCTGGCAGATTATGCTTCATTTGATTTTGAGTCACTGGACGGTACCGGATTGTATTACAGCTATATCTCATGTGATCCGGATAAGACCGAGCAGGTGCTGGCAATAGTCAAAGATGTTTTGTCGGATATCCGGGCAAACGGGATAACTGACGATGAGCTGCAGACTGGCAAGAACAAGATCGGTTCAGCGCGTATAATAACCAGCGAGGTGCCGATGGGGCGCCTGGTGCCGCTAGGTATGGGTTGGATGTATCGGCAGGAATATATGACAGTGAAAGAGGAGCTGGATTTGGTGAATGCAGTTACACTTGAACAGATTAATGAGACGATTGAGCAGTTTCCTATGGAGGTTGTGACAACGACGATATTAGGGCCGGAGAAATAAGGTCAATTAAGTGAATAATGAATAATTAAACATTCAGGTGTTCGACTATCCTTCGACCAGCTCCGGACAGGTCGTCTCACGTTTGATTAAAATATTCGGCATTAAACAGTTTATATCAGATGTGGAATGTAAATTGAAATTGATATGATTGAGTATGATTTGTGTGTTATTGATAAGGAGTGTCTATGTTTGATAAGATTATTCCATTGTTATTTGAGTTGAGGGATGTAGTGTTTGCAGTTGTATCTGTAGGAGCTGTATTTGCTATTGGGGGAGTAAGTGTTATGTACTGTATTTATACTTATGCTCTCAAAAGTGCCAGGATTGAGCCGATGGGTGATTTTGAAGTTCCGGATGACTTTTTGATATTTGCAGAGAAGAATGATTTTGAGTATCAGGGAAGTTATAGAATGCAAATATGCTCTACATCGGCAGAAATTGCAGGATGGAAGCATAAAAGCAGGCCAATGTTTATGTGTTATTATATGGTTGAGGCCGGCAAAACGGTAAATTGTTCTTGTGATTTTGTTACTTATTTTGGCGGAGATTATGCACTAACAACAGGCAGTACAAAGGATGGTCATTTGCATCCGCAGCCGCCGAAATCTTATATGCAAAGTTTTGCTAAAATTGACATTAATGAGCAATGGGCAAAACACAGGGAAGCAGAGAGTTATATTATGTTTAACGGCAACCTGGCATTGAGTTCAAAAGAATATGAATTTATGAATAGTGTTCAGGATGCGATCAAAAAGCAGGCGGACTATCTGTTAAGTTTTCCGTTGTGGTTTTGTATGGGAGTCTGGCGATTTTTTGTGAGGAGGCACCTCTGGGCAAATAAGTCGATAGAGGTTCAGCATAGAAAGGGCATGATAAAGATGCCCGGTGAAGCTGCCTGATCATGCAGTTAGAAAAGAGGTAAAATGAGTTTTATAATGGTTGATATTGAGGCAGATGGTCCAATACCGGGTGATTATTCGATGGTATGTTTTGGTGCGGTACTGGTGAAGCCGGGGCTTGAAGAAACATATTATGGCAATTTGAAGCCTATATCGGAAGAATGGATACCAGAAGCCTTGCAAGTGAGTGGTTTTTCTCGTGAGGAGACGCTTGAGTTTGATGACCCTAAGCAGGTAATGTCAGATTTTAGTGATTGGGTGAAAAGTGTCAGCAGTGGTCGTCCGATATTTGTGTCAGATAATAATGGTTTTGACTGGCAGTTTATAAACTGGTATTTTCATCATTTCTGCGGTGAAAATCCATTTGGTTTCAGCTCGGTAAACCTGGGATCGCTTTATAAGGGTATTGTTAAGGATTTCAGTAAGAATTTCAAGCATCTGCGAGTGACAAAGCATACGCATAACCCGGTAGATGATGCCACGGGTAATGCCGAGGCAATGCTAAGGATAAAGTCAGAATTTGGGCTAAAAATCGGTTTGAAATAATCCTGTCGGTTTTTATTTTATTGATGTTTGAGTTTATTCGTGTCTTAGTGCTATGATCGGGTCAACCTTGGCGGCCTGGACGGCAGGGTAGATGCCGAATATAATACCGATTCCTACACTGATAAGCAGCGGCAGCATCACGCCCCACATAGTGACGACGGTTGGCATGCCTGACATCAGTTCAATAATAATAGGAATTGAAACACCAACCAGCACACCAATAAGTCCGCCTATGGTACTGAGTACAACGGTTTCGATGAGGAACTGGATAACGATCTGGTTACGCTTGGCACCGATGGCCCTGCGTATACCGATTTCCCTGGTACGTTCGGTAACATTAGCGAGCATGATATTCATAATTCCGATACCGCCGACCAGCAGGCTGATACATGCGATAGAACCGAGCACGATATTAGAAGTGCGTTTGCTGGCTTCAGCCTGTTTTTTCAGTGCGAGAGGTACCTGCATGGAATAATCTTTTTTGTCATGGAATTTATCGAGCATATATTGGATTCCGCTAGCAACTGATTCGACATTGGTCAAGTCATCAACCTCTACAATAATCTGATGGATCTCGACTTTTTCCATAATTCTGCTACCGGCGGTTCTACGTATAGCTGTGTCGCCAAATCGTTCACGTGCAACATTTATTGGGACATAAACATCGACTTCTGTGTCAGGTATCTGGATATTGCCGGCCTGTCCGCTTTCACTGTGTATAATACCGATAATATCAAAGGCAGATCCGCCAAGAGATATACCCTGACCGACGGTATTGTTAGCGGCCAGGATTTTCCTGGCACCATGTTCGGTGAGAACAGCAACCGGTGCCTTATTGTCGATGTCATACTGTTCGATAGTACGCCCAGCAAGCAGCTCCCTTGGAACCAGGTCAAACCATTCAGGCGAGGTACCAACAATACGCAGTTCGATAGATCTGTCATAAAACCTGGCACTTTTGCGGATCAGTTTAGCAGGAACCACTCTCTTGATATTACCGAAAGTATCTTTCATTCTTTCATAATCGTCCCAGAGCAATCCATAAACAGCCATTCTGGCAGAGTTGCCCTGTGAGTCCTGAAGAGTCTCCAGGGCTTTTTGTGAGTCGATTATAATATTGTTGCTGCCGAGCTTGCGAATCTGTTCCAGAGCTGCTTTACCAGCACCTTCCCCGACGCTAAGCATGGCAACGACACTACCAACACCAAACACAATACCAAGCATTGTTAGCAGTGAACGCAGCTTATGTAAGAGCAGGTTTTCTATTCCGAGTGTAATATTTCTTGAAAATTTATTAGCCATATTATTATTTTGCACTTTGGGCCGGTATTATACCATTGAGCCAGCATTAAGTTAAATATTCAGGGCCGTCCTATTTAGGAGCGGGTTTAGGATTAGTTGCAAATTTCATGTATCTTTCCATCTCTCATGTGCAGCTGATGAGAGGTGTATCCAGCTATTTCCGGCTCGTGGGTAACCATTATGATAGTTTTACCTTCGTCGTGAAGTTCGCAGAGCATGTCCATGATCTGGTGACCGGTTGATGTATCCAGATTACCGGTTGGTTCATCAGCCAGAATAATCTGCGGGTCGTTAGCCAATGACCGGGCGATGGCAACACGCTGCCGCTGGCCACCTGAAAGTTCGTTTGGTCTGTGACCGAGTCTTTCTGAGAGTCCTACTTTTTCTGCCAGCACCCTGGCTCTCTCGGCACTTTCGTCGTCTTCCCATCCAAGGTAATAGAGCGGCAATTCGATGTTTTTCTGAACCGTGAGCTGTGGGATAAGGTTAAAACTCTGGAAAATGAACCCAAGCCGTTTAAGCCTGATATTACTGAGCTGGTTATCTTCCATGTTTGCGACATTGATATCGTCGAGGAAATAATCTCCGCTGGTGACTTTATCAAGGCATCCAAGGATATTCAGGATGGTACTTTTCCCGGATCCGCTGGCGCCCATAACAGCCCAGAATTCACCTTCGCAGAATTTAAGTGAGACACCGTCCAGGGCATGAACAACCGAAGTACCCATGACATATTCTTTGCGAACATTCTCCAGTCTGACAATTTCTTTTTTATTATCTTCGGTCATTAGTTTTCCTGCTTTTGGGTGTTTTGAGAGCCAGGTTTCGGCTGAGCTGAGGCGCCGTATTTTTTCATAAGTTCTTCGAAGATCTTTTTTCCTTCTTCAGGAGAAGAAGCGTTTCGAAGTTTTTTCTTTTCCTCATCAGTAAATTTATTCATCAATTGCATGAATTGCGGATTTGGCCCCTGTCCCTGTCCTGAGTTTTGCCCCATACGAGGTCCCTGCCCCTGGTGTTGTCCCTGGCGCATGCCTTGTTTTTCCGGTCCTCCGGCAGGTCTTTTTTGCTTGTTTGCATCTTTACCTTCAATGTTGGTTTTTTCGCCGGAGTCAGGGATAACTTCAGTATTTGACAATTGCGGGGTCAAAGATACAATTTCATTTTCTTCCAGTCCCGATACGATATGTATCCATTTATTGTCATCCAGTCCAATTTCAACTTTTCTTCTGACGAAATCCTTACCTTCCTTAACCTCGACGAAGTGTTCTCTACCGATTTGTACTACAGCCTGAAGAGGTACATAAATAACATCGTTAAGTTCTTCGATCAGGATTTCACATCTGCAGTTCATGCCGTTTTTCAGGTCATATTTATTCTCATCAATATATATTTCGCAAGGATATTTGTTAGAGTCCGGGTTTAGCCAGTCTCGGTTAGGAAGAGGAGATATTTTTGCGATATATCCAGAGAAGACAACGTCCGGAAGTGCGTCAACTTTAATAATAGCCGGCTGATTTATACTGATTTTTTTCATAGCGGTTTCGTGAACTTCTATATCAGCTTTAGTAGTTTCAGCAGTTGGCAGGTAGATGATTTCTTCTCTTCCTCGAATTTCCTGACCAACTTCCAGCGGTTCGCTATTATCTCTCCAGCGGCGGTCATCCATGCTGGTCTGGTAGATTACCATGCCGTCTTCAGGAGCGTAGAGCTTGGTTTTACTCAGCTGTTCCTTAAGTCTGTCGTAACGATCTTGCTGTCGTTTGTATTGGGCTTCTTTTGCCTTTAAGTCAGCTTGAGCCTGGGTGATGTCAGCTCTCGCCTTTCTATTAGTACGATCAAGTGCCATTTTAGCCTGTCGGACATCGCTTTCAAGTTCAGCTTTTTTTCTAATATTTGTGTATTTTTCAAGCAGCTCAAGGTCATTTTTGGCAATTTGTACTCTGCTTTCTTTTTGTTTCTGGGCGAGCTGATCAGCATCAAATTCAGTCTGGGAAATATATTCTTCTTTTAGTAATTCCTTAGAAGATTCCAGGGTTTTGTTGGCACGTTTTAACTCTTCTTCAGCAAGAAAGATACTTTGATTTGCTTCTGACAGCTGGTTTGGGTATTCTTTTGCAATGTATTTTTCCAGGTCCATATTAGCAAATTCAAGAGTCAGCTGCGCTTGTTCTTTATCGCTATCGGCCTGGTTTTTGGCAACAGCGAGTTTTTCCTCGGCGCTGATATATGACGCTTCAGCATTTTGCAAGTTGATTTCCTGGTTGATCAGTTCGTCGTCCAGTTCGGTGGGATCGAAAGTAACCAGCAGGTCACCTTTTTTGACAACAGCTCCTTCATCAACGAGGAAGGTGATAGTAGCAGAAGACTCAAGTTCATTTCTGACAACAACCCTTGATCGCGGTTTAATAGTGCCGGTTTCCGATACACTGATTTGGAGATCCCCTTTTTTGGCAGTAAAAACGGGCTGTTCGGTCTTGTCAGTTTTCTTTGAACCGAGTGAAGCGTATAGGACTGCGGCTATAGCTAAAATGATTATAAATAATACGATAGATTTACGACTCATAAGGTACCTCAGGGTATAATGCGGGTTCAAATTTAGTGGGCAAATTTGGTAAGTCCAGTTAA
The DNA here is from genome assembly GCA_963666285.2 of Sedimentisphaerales bacterium. GTDB lineage: Bacteria > Planctomycetota > Phycisphaerae > Sedimentisphaerales > SM23-30 > JAFGDI01. Next base: position 4,423,221 of record OY762711.1, on the reverse strand, counting down.
CTATGCGCAAACTAGCATTAAAAAAGAAAAACGAAAAACGGCTGAAAATATTGCATTTCCAACCGTTTTTATTATAAATGTTTTAAAAATATAAGCAAGTACCGAAAAAATAATGTTTTTGGGCTTACCATGTTATTTTTATCCAGCAGAAGAAGAGAGCATATCGCCGGGGAATCTGAATCTTTGCAGGTCGATTTTCAGCATTGAAATGCCTGAATCATTGGCTTCGCAATCACTAGGTATAAATTCCATGGATGTAGGAAGTTTCATACCATTTTTTTGCAGTAAGTAGTTGCTGATGTTGGCTGCGATATAGCCGTATTCCCCGGTTTCAGGGTCTTTAATATAGCTGATCCATATACGTTTGATATAGCCAGTCTCATCGTCAATCCATATTCTCAAGGTATCATAAGGTGAGTCTTTGCTGAAATGATTGTGATTTCTGCAGCAAGCGAGAATATTCCCTTTAGTTTCAATAATATGACAGCATGATCCGCCTTTATCTTCCATTGTAACATATTCCAAATTCAGCTCTTTATTATCCAAAATGGTGTTCAATGATGTAAGTGCGACCATATATATTTTTAACCTTGCCGCAGTGCATGCCATAGAGTTATTATGGCAGAGCATCCCATTAAGCTGAAGTTTGTCATTTGCACTGATAGATTCACTGACTTTTTCTGAAGCCTTAATCGAGTCAATAGTGACCTCAGTTTTGCCTGAGCAGCAATTAAACAAATGATGCTGAGCAATAAGTGTTTTGCACTCATCCTCATAAATTGTGGCAACAGCATCGGCATCAAAGCTCCATTCCTTTGCGTTGCATCCAGTAGAATCAAGGCATTTAGATATTGCCTTTTGCAGGTCGGTATCAGGAACGATGTTTCCAGATTTATTATTGCTTTGCGATTGATTCTGGCAGCCGGTAATAGTAATAAATATAACCAGTAATAAACATACAATCCAATTTTTCATTATACACTCCTAATTGCGCATATACGCACACTCATATTCCTTTTGATACATATACATAACCAGTTTATGCCAAAAGGAAAACCAAAAAACAGTAATTATTAACACCAATAATCACTCAAAAAGATAACTGCCACGTTCAATGGTAAATGAATAAAACCTGAAAATCAATTAAAAAAATTTAATTATACATATATATTATTGATATAACAAAACGACATGAATTGAATGAGAGTGGTGTTATCCTATGGTTTCGGAAATTTGCAAACCAATGTCCAAAAAAAATAGTATAAGTCTTTATTGGGATGGTGTGGCCATTTTGGCCTAACTTGCTTTGTTGTAAGGGTTTGCGTGGGTTGGTGATCGTATCGTATAGAGCGTAAATACAATAATAAAATCAGAGAAAGAGCTAGTGTTAAAAGGCTGTTAAATGTCAATATATATCAGCGTGGTCTTGCACTTTTGGCTGTTTAACATTACACGCAAAGGCCGGAACAGGACGAATTAAGTGAAAAAATAATGTGTTTGCGATGAATCCGGATTTTACATTGCTTAACATCGCGTCTCACTTTTCGTTTAAATTTAAATGTTGCAGGAAGGACCTTTCAGGCGAATTACCAAAGGCACTTCGTTATTGCAATTTAGAGCAATTTAATTGTTCTAGTTCACTTTATGTCTGTTGCGGCTTCGGCTGACTATATCGGAGATACTGGCAATATATCAATATTACTGTGTTTTCTTCTTCGTCAGCCTCGTCCTTACATCGCCATAAATTGGAACAGAAAACATAAACAAAGCTTTAAAAACTGCGAAAATAAACTATATTCAGGACGTAATAAGAAGGGAAAGAAAAGTAAAAAGGCTTCGGAGAGATAATCCAAAGCCTTTTATTGTGTAGAATTATGGTAATTTTATGTCGTCTGGAACGGTATTCCAGTCAACCGGGATATCATCAAGCAGATACTTAATGAAAAAGTCGCGTCGTTTTCTCTCGCCGAATTTACCGCCTGCCGAATGGTCCATGCCCGGCAAATAGAGCATATCGAAATCCTTGTTGGCTTTTATAAGGGCATTGACAACCTGCATAGTTGATGCAGGGTCAACATTTCTGTCAAGTTCGCCGACAATAAGAAGAAGTCTGCCTTCGAGCTTATGAGCGTTGGTGACATTGGATTGTTCCTTGTAGTGGTCGTCGATAGGGTATCCCATCCAAAGTTCATTCCACCATATTTTATCCATGCGGTTATCGTGGCAGCCGCATGATGCGACAGCAACATCATAGAATTCCGGGTGAAACAGCAGGGCTCCCAAGGCACTTTGTCCACCGGCAGAGGTTCCATATATTCCAACCCGTTCGATATCCATGTACGGGTATTTTTCCGCGGCAGCTTTCATCCATTTAATGCGGTCTGGGAACCCGGCATCAGCAAGGTTTTTCCAGGCGAAATGATGGAACTCTTTACAGCGGTTTGAGGTTCCGAGCCCGTCGATTTGTACCACGATGAAACCAAGTTCGCAAAGAGCCTGATGCCAGTAATCATATCCTCTCCAGCTTTTGGGGACGTGATTGCCGTGCGGCCCGGCATAGATGTCTTCAATGACCGGATATTTTTTGTTTGGATCGAAGTTACGCGGGCGATGTATTATCCCCCAGATATCGTATTTATCATTTCGATCCTTTGTTACGAACGGTTCGGTTACCGGCCAACCGGCGGCTATTAATTCGCCGGCATCTGCCCGTTCGATTTCACATATCAATGAGCCGTCATTACTATTTCTTAGCTCGTAGACAGGAGGTGAGTCAATTCTTGAATAAGTATCAATATAAAACTTGTCGTCAGGTGAAAAAGTCAGCCTGTGTGTACCATTTCCTGTTGTAAGCAGGGTTAATCCTGATCCGTCAAAATTGATTTTGGCGTAATGGATAAAGTACGGGTCCTGGTCGTGATAATAGCCGCTGATGGTGATCATCATATTACGGTTTTCGATATCGAGTTTTTCAACCGAACGCCAGAGCCAGTCTCCTTTTGTGATCTGATTTTTAACTTTGCCGGAAACCGCATCGTATAAATACAGGTGGTTCCATCCATCTCGTTCAGAAGCCCATATGATTTCATTAGTATCATCAAGGTATTTCAGGTATTTTTTATGGTTATAATCAAAGAAAGAGTCAGTTTCTTCGTTAATAACAGCTTTAGCCTGGCCGGTATTGGTATCGATTGCGATTACACGTCCAACCTGGTGGCCTCGCTGGTTGTAGAAGAAATAGAAGTAATTGCCGTCTTTACTCCAGTGATAGTCGGAGATGAAATATGGGTTTGGGAAAAGCGAGTCATCGATATGTTTGCAGCTTTTATCGGTTACATTAATAAGTACCGGCTTTTCGATAGTCAGCTTATCACCCGGTTTATTATAATCGATAGTAAAGTGTTTGGGTTGGAGCTGGTCTTCAGGAGAAGATTCGATATAATGAACTTTTCTCATTTCAGCCGGCGTTTTAATAAAACCAATTGCGTTAGCAGAATCGGGAGCCCAAAAGAACTGGTTATCATAGAAACTCTCTTCGGTACCATCGGTTGTAAGCTGGTTTTGTTCAGATGTTTCAATATTTTCCAGCCACACGTTATGCTCATCAGCATAAACTTTCCATTTACCATCGGGAGATTCGTTTCGGCTATCGAGCCTGTTGCCATAATACCTGCTGCGCCATCCTCTTCGATTTGGCATTTCAGGAGCATTTTCTTCTTTTTTAAGCTCGTCGTTGTCCAGCTTGTATATCCAGTTATTATTTTCATATTTGAATAATATAGTGTTTTTATCTTCAAGGAAACTGAATACAAAGATAGGCAGTTTTTTCGCGTCAAATTTTTTGTCTATGCAGGATTCCAGAGCTTGAGCCAATTTGTTTGTGTCAAACAATTTTGTCTTAGTGTTGGTATCAAGGTTAAATAGGATAAACTCTTTTTCATCTTTTGTTTCTGATGTATACCAGAAAGCCGGCGAATCTTTCAGCCAGTTAAACTGGATTCTGTCGTTATATACCAGGTTTTGAACTTCGTTGCGGAAGTTATATCCTTTGCGGTAATCATCAGCGGTGAATTGTCTACCGGCAGCAAATAGAGAATTAGCAGAGATTAGTACAGTAATAATGACGCAAAGGAATCTTTTCATTGTTTCCTCCAGTTTTAATGCAGGGTGGTTAAAATGTTGGATATCAGGAATGTTTTTATGCAAAACCATAATGTGCGGTCTCGCACTTATGACCGTTCAATATTAATACACGAAGGCCGGAACAGGGCCAATTAAGTGAAAAACGAATAGTGAAAAATTAAGGTGTTCTACTATCGTCTCACGCTTTGTTTAAAACATAAGTGTTGCAGGAAGGCCCATTTTTGGCGTTTTTTGCAACATGAAACCGCGAAAGTTTACATAATAACTACCGAATATGCCGTATTATAGAACAAAAGTCTAGAAAACAGTCATTAAATTATCATTTTGCGTATTTTTTGAAGAAATCATCTGATGTAATAGTTTCGACATCAAGCTCTTGAGCTTTTTTGAGTTTACTGCCGGCTTTTTCGCCATAGACCAGCATAGAAGTCTTTTTACTAACAGATCCGGATGGTTTACCGCCAAGAGATTTAATAATATCTTCCATATCTTTACGGCCATATCCTTCTATAGAGCCGGTAACGACAACTGTTTTGCCTGTAAGAGGTCCCTTGTTTTTGGTTGTTTGGGCAGTCCATTTGGGGTTTATGCCTTCAGCAAGCAGGTCGTCAATAATTTTGCTAGTTTCCGGTGAATTGAAATAGTTGTATATGCTTTGTGCCATAACGGGTCCAATTTCATCGATAGATTCCAGCTCCTCTATGTCTGTACTGCGCAGTTTTTCCAGACTATTGAAATGGTCGGCCAGTACATAAGCGGCTTTTTTGCCGACATGCATTATGCCGAGGGCGGCAATGAACCTGTCAAGAGTCCGGGTTTTACTGACTTCCAGTCCGTCGAGCAGGTTTTCGGCAGATTTTGTCCCCATTCTGTCGAGGTTTGCTATTTCCAGCAGGTTCAACTGGTATAACTCGGCGAAAGATCGAACCATATCTTTTTTGACAAGCTGTTCGATAATTGATATGCCCAGTCCGTCGATATCCATCTGGTCGCGACCGGCAAAATGTCGTATCTTTTCGATGAGCTGTGCCGGGCATTCAGGATTCTGGCATCTGAGATATACGGTATTTTCATCTTTTAATACTTTACCGCCGCATTCTGGGCATATTTCCGGGAGCTCGAAAGGTTTAGTTTTGTCGGGTCTTTTATCGGTAATAACCTTTACAACCTGCGGTATGATCTCTCCGGCTTTTTCGATAATAACCGTGTCGCCGATACGTGCATCTTTTCTGGCAAGTTCTTCGAAGTTATGAAGACTAGCTCTTTTGACAACTGTACCGGCCAGCTGAACAGGTTTGAGATTGGCAACAGGGGTGAGAGCACCGGATTTTCCGACCTGAACATCGATACTTTCAATAGTAGTTTCGGCCTGTTCGGCAGCGAATTTATAAGCGATACACCATTTAGGGATGCGGCTGGTAGTGCCCAGTTTCTTTTGATGGTTATAGCTGTTAACTTTGATAACCATGCCGTCTATAGGGTAATCAAGTTCATTTTTCTTTGATTCCCACTGATTACAGATTTCTATTACCTGTTCAATATCTTTGGCAATTTGCCAGTTTAGCGAAACAGGCAGACCGAGTACTTTTAGTTTTTCCAGAGATTCACCATGAGAGCTGGAAAAGTTTTCCGGGACAACCTGTCCTAAAGCGTACAATAGAATACTGAGTTTTCTTTTGGCAACTTCTTTGCTGTCGAGCAATTTTAGTGTGCCTGCAGTAGAGTTTCTGGGATTAGCAAAAAGATTATCGCCGTTGGCTTCTCTTTGAGCGTTGAGGTTTTCGAACTGGCTGAAAGACATGAAGACTTCGCCGCGAGTTTCAAGTATGTCCGGCACAGAGATAGATTCATTATCGGTTTCGAGTTTAAGCGGTACACCTCCGACCGTTTTAATATTAACGGTAATATTGTCGCCATGCCGGCCATCACCGCGGGTCGCTCCTTGTATGAGTTGTGAGTTTTCATATCGCAAAGATACGGCGACTCCGTCGATTTTGGTTTCGACGACATATTCCGGCATCTCTCCATTGAGACCTTTTCTGACCCTGTTGTCAAAATCCCGCAGTTCGTCAGGAGAGTAGGTATTATCCATACTCAGCATGGGAACTGCATGTGTGATAGTATCGAAGCCTTTAAGCGGTTCACCTCCGACTCGTTGGGTAGGGCTGTCAGGGGTGACAAGATCAGGATTATCTCTTTCCAGCTGTTTAAGCTCGGCGAACAGTTTGTCGTATTGCTGGTCAGAAATAACCGGAGCGGCATCTACATAATAGAGCCGGTCATGTTTGCGAATTTCTCTGCGTAATTGTTCTATTTGCTTTTCGATATTCATATTTTCAATTTTCCAGATTATAACTCCTGTGATTATAGTAGGATAGTTAGAATTTTCAAGCTAAACTTTACAGGCATAAATGTTTTTATTTTGGATATAATTGTTTAACGGCTTACAATAATGACAGTTCTAATAATTTTCTCAGGAAGATTTATGTGCTTTTAGAAAGGATACGAAGTGAATTTTAGAGTTAAATTGATTGCAGTCTTTTTTGTAGCTGTTTTGACTTTTGGTTGTAATGAATTATTTGCGTGTTCGGCATTTAGTTATAAGGCTAACGACAATATTTATGTATGCAAAAATTTCGACTGGATGATTAATGTCGGGCATGTTGTCGTGAATAAGTCTGGTATGGCCAAAAAAGCATTGCTTCCTGTAACCAATGAAAAGGCTTTAGCGTGGGTTTCAAAGTATGGCAGTATAACTTTTAATCAATATGGCAGGGAATATCCTCTTGGAGGTATGAATGAGAAAGGGCTGGTAATTGAGATTTTATGGCTGTCGGAAGCAAAATCACCCGTTGCAGACTCAAGGCCTGCAATTGATGTATTGCCCTGGATCCAGTACCAGCTCGATTGCAGTTCGAATTTGGATGAGGTCAAAAACAGTCTTAAAGATGTACGTATATCTTCTCAGTTTAGGACAAATGTTCATTTTTTCATATGTGATTTGTCAGGTCGTTCTGCTGCCGTAGAGTTTTATGGCAGTGGAGAAAAATTTTGCATTACCGAAAACGATGCTCAGGTTCTGGAAAATGTACCTTATGAAAGGTCAATAAAGGAATTGCGTACCTGTGACGGTTTTGGAGGTAGTAGAAGTATGCCTAAGGCCAGTTATAATAAGAGATTTTTTAGCCTTGCTCAAAAGATTAAGGACTTTTCTCCTTTTGAAGATGTTAAAGAAAATTTGATGTTTGGTATTGATTGCCTTGAGGCGGCACATTGCAACAGGACAGTATGGCAGATAATTTATAGCATAACCGATCGTAAGGTATACTATAGAATTAGGAACGTATATCCTGTTCAGTGGCGAACGATAGATTTTGATCATTTTTCATATAAAAATGACACCCCGGTGTTGTATAACAATATGTTGGAAAAGCAAGTGGGAGATATTTCCAGGCAGTTTAAAGAATACTCGTCTCAAGCCAATGGTCAGCTTGTAAAGATGGCAATATCCAATACTCCGGGTACTTTAATCGGCAAAAACGACAGCGACAGCGAGGCTGCGTATAAGACATTTATGGCAGGAATGGCAGAAATTGTCAGTCGCTATCCAGACTCGGAAAATTGTAAGCCGGACAATAGTCAAAGCAATCAAACTGTCGGGTCATTGCCGTAGAGGTAAAGTTCATTTGTCATCTTATAGTCTATGATTTCTTCTGGTTTAAAGAAGAGTGCGATTTCTCTTTTTGCTGATTCAGGACTGTCTGAACCATGTACCAGGTTAAAGCCGCCATTAGAATAGTCGCCGCGTATAGTGCCAGGCTGGGCATCCTGGCCAAAAGTAGATCCCATGACAGTTCTGACAATATTTACGGCTTTTGGTCCCTGCAGTGCCAAAACAATTGAAGGACCGCTTGTCATATAATCCCTGATTCTTGGGTAAAACGGTTTGTTGACATGTTCGGCGTAATGTTCGGCTGCCAGTTCGTCAGTTATTTGCATTAGTTTGCAGGCGATTACCTGCATACCTTTGTTTTCAAATCTTGTTATTATTGAACCGATCAGGCTTCTTTGAACAGCATCCGGTTTGATGATGATTAAAGTACGCTCCATTTTTATCTCCTGTGGGTAAATATTGTCTGGTGTCCAGCTCACAATTCTATAAGCGATTGAGAAAACCAAAAATAAAATGAAGCCGGTAAGTATCACCAGCTTCATTTATCACATTATAATATAATACCCCCTGGAAACAAGCAAATACCAAGCTCAAGTTCAAACTTTAGGCTTTCTCGCTTCCAAGCTCTTCTAATCTTCTGCCTAGTGCTTCATGTTGAGCCATTAGAGAAACCGGCAGTCTGTCACCGAACTGATTGAAGAATTCGTCAATTCTGACCATTTCTTCTTTCCATTCATCAGTGTAAATTTTGAATAGTTCTTTCATGGTTTCTTCTTTAACATCCAGCCCGGTCAGGTCGATATCTTCGATTTTTGGTATGAAACCAATAGCAGTTTTATCAGCTTCGACCTCAAACCGGCAACGAGCAAGTATCCATTCAAGGATACGCAGGTTTTCACCGAATCCAGGCCAGATAAACTTGCCATTGTCATCCTGGCGGAACCAGTTGACGTGGAAAATCTTCGGCTGCCATCTCATGCGAACGCCCATCTTGAGCCAATGTTCGAAGTAATCGGCCATGTTATAACCGCAGAAAGGTTTCATTGCCATTGGGTCGCGTCTAATTTCTCCAACTTTTCCAACCTGTGCAGCAGTACGTTCGGAAGCCATAGTAGCACCAATATATACACCGTGCTGCCAGTCAAACGCTTCGTAGACCAGTGGAGCGAGCTTAGCGCGGCGACCGCCAAAAATAATAGCAGAAATCGGCACACCATGATGATGGTCAGTTCTGAAAGAATGACTTGGACACTGAGTCAGCGGAGCAGTGAACCGGCTGTTTGGATGTGCACCTTTGACAGAGTTGCCGTCTTCATCTTTCATGCCCTGTTTCCAAGGGTTACCTCTCCAGTCGATAGCACCTTCGGCAGCAGGTTCGCCATCACCGTCTTCCCACCATACAGTGCCGTCAGGGTTTTTGACAACATTGGTAAAAATGGTGTTTTTCTGAACTGTTTTTACTGCGTTTGGGTTAGTTTTTGTATTTGTGCCAGGAGCCACGCCGAAGAAACCGTTTTCCGGGTTAATCGCCCATAGTTTGCCATCAGTGTCGATTCTCATCCAGGAGATATCGTCACCGACAGTCCAGATACGGTATCCTTTGACTTTGAGGCCTTCCGGCGGAATCAGCATCGCCAGGTTTGTTTTTCCACAAGCACTTGGGAAGGCTGCGGCAACATATTCGATCTTACCGCTAGGTTCTTCGATCCCCAGTATCAGCATATGTTCAGCCATCCACATTTCTTTTTTTGCGATATAGCTTGCAATACGCAGTGCCAGGCATTTCTTGCCAAGCAGAACGTTGCCGCCATAGCCGCTATTGACTGACCAGATTGTGTTATCTTCGGGGAAATGCATGATGCGTCGTTTTTCCAGGTCAAGCTGAGCTTTGCTATGAAGGCATTTAGTGAATTCTCCGCCGGAGCCAAGAACGTCCAGCACGTCTTTACCTACTCGTGTCATAATCAGCATGTTGAGAACGACGTATATGCTGTCAGTAAGTTCTACACCGATTTTGCTGAAAGGCGATCCTACCGGTCCCATGCTGAATGGGATAACATACATTTTTCGCCCCTTCATAGATCCTTTGAAGAATTCGGAAGTTGTGCGGTAAGCCTCATCCGGAGCCATCCAGTTATTGTTAGGCCCGGCATCCTCTTTAAGGGTGGTACAGATATAAGTTAGATGTTCTACTCTGGCAACATCATTCTGGGCTGTCCTGTGGTAAATACATCCAGGAAGGATCTCCTGGTTGAGTTTTTCAACTTCACCAGTTTTACATGCTTCCTCGGTAAGAATTTCTTTTTGCTGTTCGGTGCCGTCAATTAAGACGATATCGTCCGGCTCACACATTTGAGCCATCTGGTCAATCCATTTGTTTAGTGCGTTGTGCGCAGTTAAAGTCATAATGAGACTCCTCAATCTAGTATGGTACTTGGTTCTAAAAACGGGGATTAAAGTTTAATTACAATATTACAGTTTAATCTGACCTCAACTCTGAAGCCAAGAGATGTTAGTGCATAAATGAATCTTTGTCAAGGGATTGTTTCAATCGGAATATAGTTATCTGACCTAAAAACGTGTGTAACCATCTAAATAAGTGCTATTTATGGTATTTTTTCTAATTAAGTTACATAGATAATAAGTCGATCATGAACCTGAATACGGATAGTAGGCTGAAACGTATACCTCCTGTTCTTTTATCAGGAAAATTATATTATTTTATATAAGTAGAAGTGAAAAAACTAAGCAAATGAAGCGATTTTTTAACATCATAGTACTAATTATACTGGTTGGTAATTATAGCTCTTTTGCTCTTGAGTCAGATAATACTACAGGTGTTGACACTGATATCGCTGAAAAGGAGAATAAAGGAAGTGGCAGCATAGAAGCTGACTTTGCAGCAGAAATGATGCTTTTCCAGGATATCCCAGTTGTATTTTCTGCTTCACGCTTGGGGCAGGGTGTTGAAGATGTAGGAGTTTCTGTTAATGTGATTGATTCAAATGATATCCATTACAGCGGTGCAACTAGTATTATTGATGCTCTCAGGTATAGTCCGGGTGTTGATATTCTTCCCGGCAGCAGAAATCGCTACAGGGTAACTATGGGCGGCTTAAGATTTCCGTATAACGACAGGAATGTTACGCTGATAAACGGTAGAAGTGCCAATAGTCCGGTAGCCGGCGGTTCAGATTATCTTGGAATTCCAGTTTTTATGGAGGATATTGAAAGGATCGAGGTAGTTTACGGGTCTGGTGGTGCTGCCGATTGGGGCAGCGATGCTTTCACCGGTGTTATTAATGTCGTCACTAAACGTCCGGAAGATATAGACCCCGGCTTTTTGTATTCTACTACGATAAATGAATTTGGTGATATATATAATCATCTTCGCTGGGTGCAGGTAAAAGACAATTGGCAGTGGCGTTTGTCTACAGGCTACGATGAATGGTCGTCATCGGAAGATGCGGTTAATAATGATGATTATGCTTCAAATGATTTTGCCAGAAATTATCGATTTGACTCAGAATTCATTGTTGATCTCAATGAGTTGACGGAGTTATCTTTTGGTGCTGCTTATAATCACTCAAAACGCGGCGACAGATACCAGGCGGGTTCTACCACGATTTATAACCCGGTCTTGCCTTATTCAAATGGGTCACAGCTCTACGAATACAGTAGATTCTTTGCCAGGATTGACAGGATGAAATATGACGATTTTGGTTTTCATTTACAGTGGTTTGGTAACTACGAAGTACGCAAAGAAATTTTAGGTTTCAATAACAGGGCAATTGAAAATGATCTGGAAATTCAGCTGGATTATGAGCTTGGTAAACACAACCTGGCATTAGGTGGAAACTTCAGGCATTATTCAATAGATATTCTTGATAATGATAATTACAGCTTCGATTTCAGGTCGAATAAATATGTTGATTACCAGGCAGGTTTGTTTTTACTTGATTTATGGAATGTAAATGAGTTCCTTGATTTGGAATTTCAGCTTAGAGAAGATTATTTCTCATATACTGACACTTCCGACTGGTCGGGTCGTTTTTCAGCTATAATGAACCTTGCTGAAGAAGGGCGAAAGAAACTGAAATTTAGTATTGGCCGCACATATCGACACTCGACCTATGGCTGGCGAGATATCTCGTTCAGTACGGTTTCGACAAATCATAATGTAGAAAATGAACACGTCAAATCATTACAATTAGGCTATTCGTTTGATTGCTTGGAAAATGTCAGGCTTGAGTTTGATGGTTATTATCATCGATATAAAGATACAGTCGGTGCCAGTATGGTTGGTTTTGATCCACTGCTTGGTCCTTTGATTCAGGTTGACAACAACAGCGATGTTGATGTCTTAGGTGTGCAGGGTAAAATTAAATTTAATAATGAAAAATATGATATAGAATTGTGGAGTTCATATGAAGATACGGAAGTAAGAGCAGTACCGACGGATGTTATGTCGATTCTGCCACCTGATTTTAAGATTGGAATAAATACCAGGTATTATATTTCAGACACCTGGACTTTGAATACGAATTATAAATACACAGATGACATCTTCTCAGCCGGAGAGGTAATTGTAGATGATACAAGTGATCTGACTATTGCGTTATCGAAAGAATTCGCTGATGGTAATGGAGAGATTATGGTTGGAGTTAAGAACCTGTTTGATGAAGATTTTAATTATAACTTTTTAGAGGATCCCGATGAAGTCGATGAATCAATAGGAAGAACTTTCTTCGGAAGGGTTCAGGTTAAATTCTAACTAATGGTGTATTGTTGGAAGAGTAAAAAATGAAGAACTTAAATTACATTATGATACTAGCATTTTTGTTTAGTTCTTTAATTTCTGTTGCAAAATCAGCAGATGAAGGATCAATTGAAAGTGTTGATCTAAGTGATATCCAGATGGAAGATTTAGATTCAGATGGTCTTGAAGGTGATTTTGAATCTGAAATGATGCTGTTTGAAGATATTCCGGTAGTATATTCGGTATCCAGGTCGGAACAGGCTGTTACTGATCTGAGTGTGCCGGTAACTATAATAGATAAAGATGATATTCATTATAGCGGCATTACCAATGTTGCCGACCTGTTAAAATATCATCCGGGTGTTGATCTGCTTCCTGGCAGCAGAAATCATTACCGCCTAAGTATGGGTGGGTTAAGGTATTCATATTATGATAGAAATGTTACCTTAATTAATGGCCGTAACTTGAACAGCCCGATTAACGGAAGCACTGATTTTCTGGCGATGCCCGTATTTATGGAAGATATCGAAAAGATAGAGGTGGTTCGAGGTTCCGGCGGAGCGGCCTGGGGAACAAATGCCTTTGCCGGTGTGATCAATATTGTGACCAAGCGTCCTGAAGATATTGAACCAGGCTTTTTGTATTCCGGTACTATAAATGAATTTGGAGACATTTACAATCACCTGCGATGGGCTAATAAAAAAGATAACTGGCAGTGGCGTATGTCAGTTGGTTATGATGACTGGTGTTCTACAGAAGATACGGTTAGTGGAGATAATTTTGAGTCACGTGATTTTTCCCGTCTCTATCGCATTGACACCGAGGCTATTGTAGAGCTTAACGACTTAATGGAACTATCTTTTGGGGCTGCATACAGCAGGGCCAAGCGTGGTGACTATTATCAGAAAGACCTGCAGACTTTTTATAATCCATATTTACCAACCATACCGGTACACGAGCGATATGAAACAAGTCGGTTCTTTGCCCGGTTGGAAAGAAAAAAATATGATGATTATTCATTCCATTTGCAATGGTTTGGTAATTATGAAGTAAGGAAAGAGTATTTTAACAATTTTGCCAGGGGTATGGAAAACGACCTGGAGTTCCAGGTTGATTATGACTTGGAAAAGCATGATCTTTCTCTTGGAACTAACTTCAGGCATTTCATTGTTGATAATATATATACCGAACATTCAAATAATTTTCTTTCCAATAAGTATATTGATTACCAGGCCGGTTTATATGTAATTGACAGGTGGGATATCGCCGACAGGTTAGACCTGGAATTTCAGGCAAGAGGAGATTATTATTCTGATACAAAAGAGTCAGATTTTTCTGCGATGGCTGCAGCGATATATGATTTGGCAGAGGAGTATAAACAGAAACTCAGATTCAGTGTCAGCCGTGCATATCGCTCGCCGGCATACGGTTGGAAATATGTAACTTTTAAAACGGTTGAAGCAAATCCGAGCATGGAAAATGAGAGGGTGCTTTCTTTCCAGGCAGGGTATTCTATAGATCCGTCAGAAAATGTGAAGATCAGGCTAGACGGCCATTATCATAACTATAAAGACACTATTGGCATGACAATTACCCAGTTAGATCCGGTTTATGGACCTTTAGCTTTAACTCCGGATAATAATGGAGACCTTGAAGTTCTGGGTGCACAGGGAAAAGTTACTTTTGACCTCGGTAAAGCAGAAATAGATATGTGGTGTTCTTATGATGATATTGATCTTAAGGAATTTGAAGCTGACCTTGTGAGTATAATGCCGGCCAGAGTGCGTGCAGGTCTAAACTGCTTGTATTCATTGCCGGAGAACTGGGTATTAAGTGCAAATTATAAATACAGTGGAGATCCCAGGTATAGTGGCAATGCAGATCCGTTATGTGAACACAGTGACATGACAGTTGCTCTGACAAAAGGTTTTGCCGACGGCAATGCAGAAATAATGTTCGGTGTGCAAAATATTTTCAGTGATGATTACAATCTTTACCAGGGGATTGATGAAATTCAGTATACAGTGGGCAGAACATTTTTTGGAAGGTTGCAGTTCAGGTTCTAGATATAGATAGTTTATGTTGATTAAATTATTACAATTTATATTAATTCTTGCTATAGGGCTTGGCTCAGTTAATGCCAATGCGGCTGATATAGTTGTTTGTTATGAAGATTCTATATCGGACTATAAAGTAGCGATGCAGGAGTTTGTTGATAACCTGGAGGAAAAATACCAGAAGAATTGTGATTATGTTGGATATTCACAACTGGAAAATGATCCTGGTATACTCAAGCGGATTAATTCCGGCATATGTGTTGTTATCGGCAGCCGTCCGGCTAAAATAGCCAGGGAGAATTTACCTGCAGGTATACCGATAGCTTATTGTATGGTATATTCTCCTGATGGTCTTGAGTTACTGGATGATGAGATAAATTTTGGTATTACGCTGAAAGTCGATCCACAAAAGCAGATAGCGTTTATAAAGGAAATATTACCGGGCTTTAGTAAGCTTTCCACATTTATACATTTTGAAAGTGATTTGGAAGGTTACGATGATCTAAAATTATTTAAAGATTCAGGTTTGGATCTGGATCTGGTGGAAATTCCAGATGATGTTAAAAATAGTGACAGGCCTGATTACGTAAATAAGATATTGAAGGGTAATCCGGATGTTATTTGGACTTATCCAGACTCTAATACCTTTAATATGGTTACGATTAAACTGGTTTTACTGGGAGGTATAAAGAACCAGGTGCCTGTTTTTGGATATTCTGAGAAAGTTGTGAAAGCAGGGGCATTGTTTGGAGTTGCTGTTGTTCCCGAAACCCAAGGTGAAGGGTTGGCAGCAATGGTTAACACTTTCCTGAATGGTGATCAACTTGCGGTCAGTCATAGATATGCAGTATTTGAACCGGCATTTAATCTTTCAGTTGCGGAAAAACTTAATATTAGTATTCCACAGGAGATGCTGGATGGCACAAATTATGTGTATGGAGATAAAGAAAAGTACAGGAAAAAGGTTGGGAGATAGAGAATAAGTTGGAGTTTATGAAAGGGTTAACTAAATAATGCCAAGTTTTCTACAAAAGAGAAGTTTGCTAGTTAAAACAACCGCAGCTGTGGTAGCAATAATCAGTGTTTCGCTGTTATCTGTTACAGTAATCGGGTCGTTGCGAATTTATAATTTTGTACTTGAGGATTGCAAAAGAGAAGCAAAAAATTATGCCGACCAGCTTACTCATATGGTAGAATTGCCTCTGGCTGTATCAGATACAGAAGAACTTGACGTGCAGACGTTTTCTTTTGGTCAGATTCCTCATATGTTATTTGTTCTTGTATGTAATGATTCCGGTGAAATTGTTTCCCGTTATGTTCGTGATGAGTCGATATTTAAGTTATATGAATCTGGCATTGAAGAGAATAATAAGTTCTGGATTGAAACAGAAATAGTTAAACTAGATGACAAGATAGTTGCTTCAGAACAGAATATATTTGACCTTGAAATATCCGGTGTGGATAATCAGCCTACCGAATCGGGAGGTTTGGGCAAGATCGTTTTATGTTTGTCAAAAGATGTTGTGGATAAGGCGTTTTGGGGTTATTGCTACAGTATGGTAACTGTGAGCCTGTTTGTTCTTGTTATTAGTATCCTGGTGACGGTATTTCTGGTTAAATACCTTATAAGTAGGGTTAAACAATTAAATGACGCCAGTCGCAGAATTGCAAAGGGAGAGCTTGACTTTGAAATTTCTCACCTGGAAACAGAAGATGAGATAGGTTCTCTTGCCACCTCCTTTAGAAAGATGCGTGATGCTATTTGTGATCGTGACAGGGAACTCCGTGAATTTAACAGTTCTCTGCAGAAGCAGATTGACAACAGGACGGCAGAATTGGTTGAGGCCAATGAAAAGCTGCGTGATGAAATGGTCAGCAGGGTGAAATATCAGTGCAGGTTGCAGGAAAGCGAACAGCTTTTCCGTTCTTTATATGAATCATCTCAGGATGCAGTGCTTTTGATTAATGAGAGTTTCAGGATTTTTGATTGTAATGATCGAGCTCTTGAATTATTTGGATGTAAAAATCGATCAGAGCTTTTGAATATGAGTCCGGTAGATTTTTCACCTGAAAGACAGCCTTGTGGGATTGAGTCAGCTATTCTTTTCCAGAAGACATTGAGTTCTGCGGTATTTAAAGGAAGTCACAGGTTTGAATGGGAATTTCATGATGAAGAAAGCCGATCTGTCGAAACCGAGGTGTGTTTCTCGGCGATGACGGTTAATGACAGAAGGGTTATTCAGGCTGTAATTCGTGATATTACCAAGCAGAAGCGTCATGAACAGGTATTGAAAATGGCAAAAGAGCAGGCGGAAGCAGCTAATAAGTCCAAGAGTGAGTTCCTGGCCTGTATGACCCATGAAATACGTACACCAATGAATGGTATTATTGGTATGTCTGAACTCCTGGAAAAAACGAAGCTTGCAGGGAAGCAGACGCAATATGTAGAAGTTCTTAAATCATCTGCATCTGTTATGCTTGATCTTATAAATTCTATCCTGGATTTTTCCAAGATTGAAGCTGGTAAGATGGAGCTTGACGAATATTCGTTTAATCTTAAGAATTCAGTTGAAAATACTATGCGTGTTGTTAGCTCGGTAGCTTCAAAGAAAGGTGTTACCTTAAAATATAATTATGATGGCGAAGGTATTGAGCATGTCCATGGTGATGAAGGCAAGTTACGTCAGGTTTTACTGAATCTTATTGGAAATGCTATTAAATTCTCTCGTGAAGAAATTGATTCCCAGGTAACTGTTTCCTGTGAAATGATTGACCATGAAGGCGATATTGCTTTATTTACCTTTACGGTTACAGATAATGGTATTGGTATTCCGTTTGAAAAGCAGGAAAAACTATTCTCTGCATTTACCCAGGCAGATTCAACAACTACTAGAAAATATGGTGGTACAGGCCTTGGTCTTGCTATTAGTAAAGGCCTTGTCAAGCTGCTTGGTGGTAATATCGGAGTGGTCAGCAATTATGGCGAAGGTTCATCTTTCTGGTTTACTGCGTGCTTCAAGGTTATTGATGCCGAAGAAATCAAAGCCAAAGAGAGCTCTGTTGTCAACGAGGTAATCGGAAAAGAGGTTGTTGACGGCAGTAACCTTAAGGTAATGGTAGTAGAAGATAATGAAGTTAACCAGATGGTTGTGGTAGAGATGCTCAATCAGTTAAAGTGTGATGTCAGGGTTGCTCATCATGGTCTTGAGGCAGTTGAAGCGATAAAGGAATATCCTTGTGATATAGTTTTGATGGATTGCCTGATGCCGGAGATGGATGGTTACGAGGCAACGAAACGAATAAAGCAAATGATTGCCAAAAACGAATTAGAATGGTGTGATAAGGATACACAGCTTCCGATTATTGCCCTAACGGCAAATATGAGAGGAAGTGACCGAGAAAAATGCATCGAAGCAGGTATGGATAATTTTCTTGGTAAACCATTTTTATTTGAAGAGCTGGTCGGTGTGCTCAGAGAGCATGTAGAGCTTGGTACTGTATTAGTGGATATAGATTCACCAGAAGCCGCGGAAGTTGGTTCTGATAGTGATGACGATAGCGATAGTAACGAACTGGAAATTAAATCCGATAATAATGATTCTGTAGTTGAACAGCCGGCCAATAACCTGGATTTTTTGGTTAAGGAAAAATCAACTGAAAGCAAAATGGAAATGGAAAGTACTGTGAATAAGAATGATGCTGTTCCAATCAACGTGGATGAGTTTCTGGAAAGATGTATGGGTAATACCGATTTGTATAATCGTATGCTTGACAAATTTCATGAACA
Source organism: Sedimentisphaerales bacterium (assembly GCA_963666285.2). Taxonomy (GTDB): domain Bacteria; phylum Planctomycetota; class Phycisphaerae; order Sedimentisphaerales; family SM23-30; genus JAFGDI01. The sequence goes on along the minus strand of OY762711.1, from coordinate 4,404,802 downwards.
GGTAGAAATACAATATTCTGAAATAGTTGACTTGCTGGAGAAACAGGAAGTAGAATCAATAAGAAGGGCAGCACATACAGTTAAAGGTATGGCTGCAAATACTTCAGCTGTTGACTTAATGAAACTGGCTTCTGAGATGGAAGACTTTGCTAAGAATGGTGAGCTGGATAAATTTAAGGCACAGCTGGATCAGCTTCAATATGAAATTCAGAGATGTGTAGAATATATACCGGAGGCTAAAAATGTCGGAAGATAATAAAACAAAAATCCTGATAGCAGATGATAATGAGATGGATTTGTGCCTGCTGGAAAATATGTTGCTCCAGCATAACTATGATCCAATTAAGGCGACAAACGGCCAGGAAGCATTGGATATGCTTAATAACGATGATGAATGCCAGATTGTTATTACTGACTGGGATATGCCCGAGATGAATGGGCCGGAGTTGTGTCGCAGGATCAGGAAGAATATATCGAATTATGTTTACATAATTATTTTGACGGCGAGCGGTTCGCGTGGTTCGGTTGTTGAAGGCCTCGCTGCTGGTGCTGACGATTATATTGTCAAGCCGTTTAATCCTGCCGAGCTTGCTGTACGTTTGTTGTCGGGTAGAAGGGTAGTAAACCTTGAAAGTCATGAACTTTTGATTTATGCAATGGCGAAGCTTGCTGAATCTCGTGACCCGGAAACAGGTTTCCATCTTGAAAGAGTGCGTAATTACTGCAGGGCTCTGTCGCTTAACCTTTATGAAAATAATAAGTATCCGGAAACAGTTGACCCTGATTTTATCCGCCTGATATATAGTACCAGCCCTATGCATGATATAGGAAAGGTTGGGATTCCTGATAGTATTTTACAGAAACCGGGACGACTGACTCCGGAAGAGTTTGAGTTTATGAAAAAGCATACTGTAATTGGCGGTCAGACAATTGAGGCGGTATTAAGGGAATTTCCTCATGCGAGGTATTTGCGAGTTGCTTATGATATTGCCATAGGTCATCATGAAAAATGGGATGGCTCGGGATATCCAAACGGTATTTGTGGTGAAGATATTCCTGTTAGTGCCAGGGTGATGGCTATCGCTGACGTTTATGATGCTTTGACCTCTAAACGCGTTTATAAAGATGCATTTTCACATGAAAAAACCTGTGAAATAATCATTCAGGATAGTGGAACACATTTTGACCCGTTGTTGATTGATTCATTTGTTGATATTGCTGATACGTTTAGGGAAATTCGGGCAAGTTACGATGATGTTCTAGTTGAAGTCCTGACCTAAATTAAAATGTCAGGCAAAAAGGAAGATATGCTTGATATTTAGGTATTACAGGCTTGATTATTGGTACCAAAGCAATTACAATTCCTGTTTTGCTATAATGTTGTCGACTTAAGCTGGTAATTCTGTAAATTTAATTACATTACGAGCTGTGAAAGTTGGAATGCAAGTTTTTCGGTGGACATTTGTAATGTACACAAGAGGCACTTCAGGGCATAAGTCGTTTTTTCTAATGGCTTTAGGTCGATTAACGTATGTAATCTAGTTGAAAATACGCATTCGAAAGGATTAGAATGTCATCAGTAAAACCTCGCATAGGTATCATAGGGGGGTCTGGGTTGGGGCAGGCAATGACCGAGCAGACTTCCGGCGAAGAGCACTATCTTGATACGCCGTTTGGTAAGCCTTCAGCTCCGATAATTACCTCTGAAATTGATGGTGTTCCCATAGCGTTTTTGTCGCGTCATGGCAGGGGGCATATGTATTGTCCGTCTGTAATTCCTTATAAGGCAAACATATACGCACTTAAGATGCTGGGGGTGACCCATATTATTGCTAGTGGAGCAGTAGGTTCGCTAGTGGAAGAGATGGCTCCCAAACACCTGGTAATTCCAGATCAGGTTATTGATAAAACATTTAAGCGAGACAATACTTTTTTTGATGATGGAATTGTTGCTCATGTAGATTTTGCATGGCCATTCTGTGAGAAAGTAAGAAAATTGTTGATCTCTGTTTCTGATCAGGTCGATACAACAGTACATGATTCGGCGACTTATGTTTGTATGGAAGGCCCTCAGTTTTCCACTCGCGCAGAATCACTATTGCATCGCAGTTGGGGGGCTCATTTAATTGGCATGACCAGTATGCCTGAAGCTCGGTTGGCTCGAGAAGCAGAAATGTGTTATGCTTTACTTGCTTTACCGACAGACTATGATTGCTGGAAGGAGCCGGAAGGCGATATCGATAAAAATAAGCTCATTGCAGAGATTATTGACAATCTCAATGAAGCAACTAATAATGCCATTGCAATGATAAAGGCAGCAGTGTCTAAGGCCGGTCCTTTGTTAGATCAGGCCTGTGAGCATCATAGCTCACTGGATCTGGCTATATGGTCTGATAAGTCAAAAATGCCGGCTAAGACCAGGGAAGACCTTGGTTTGCTGATAGACAAGTATATGTAATGAATAAATCCTGCGAAATTGGTGGTATTTTGCAGTAAAAAAATAGAATCCCAAATAATAACGGAATAAGTTAATTTGCCGACACTTTATATATCACAAGGCTCAGATAAAGGTAAGACCTTCCAGGTAAATGAATCGCCCCTGATTGTCGGGCGAAACAGCCCGGATATTCCACTTACCGATAATACCGTGTCCCGTCGTCATGCCGAGCTTATCAGTAAGGCAGATGACAGCTGGGTAATACGCGACCTTGGCAGTGCTAACGGTACATATGTAAATGGTGTTAAACTTTCCGGTTTTATGGAGCTTAAGCAGGGTGACCAGATCCGATGTGGAGCTACTCTGATTGTATTTGGTCAGAAAAAGACAGCTTCCGGTATTTCAGGTGACCCGGGTGGTCTGCAAATAGACGCTGACGGTAATCTGATCGAATCTTCCATTATGGCAACAACTCCCGGGCTTGACGACTCGGTAATTATTGCGGGACCGGAAACATCATCTGCGGTTGGTAATCTTCGTCTTTTATATGAGCTTTCTACCACTATCAGTTCGATTTTTGATGAAGAGCAGCTTCTTGAAAAGGTAATGGACATTGTCTTTGATAATCTCCCGGCTGACCGCGGTTTTATCCTGTTGTGCGAGCAGGAAGATCAGCCGCTTATCCCGGTGGCAGTCCGCTTCCGTGATAAAGAACAGGCAGAAAGTGATAAAGTAGCAGTAAGCCATACAATCGTTGAGCATGCGATGGAAAAACGTGAGGGTGTAATTTGTACCAACGCCATGCGTGATCCAAGATTTTCCAAGGGTGAAAGTGTTCATAATCTGGCGATACGTTCCGCGTTGTGTGTGCCTATTGCGGTACGCAACAATATAATGGGTGTAATTTATGTTGATACAACAATGGCGACCAATACCTATGCCGGCGAACAACTCGAACTTCTAACCGCTATTGGATACCAAACCGGTCTGGCAATAGAAAATGCCCGTTTGTACCAAAGCGGGGTAAAAGCTGAAAGGCTGGCAGCGACCGGTGAAACAGTAGCTTATATTTCGCATGGTATCAAAAATATTCTTCAGGGTATGCAAAGTGCTGCTGACCTGGTTGATATGGGTTTCAAAAAGGATAATGTTGAAATGTCCGCCAAAGGCTGGCGTGTAATTAAGCGAAATCTTACCAGGGTACAGAACCTCATGCTCAATATGCTTGCTTTTAGTAAAGTTCGCAAGCCTAATAAGGAGATGTCTCAGCTGAACCATCTTGTGACCGAGTCGGTAGAGCTGCTTAGCGAAACTGCTCAGCAGAAAGGTGTTGGTTTATTCTCAGACCTGGACGATCATCTGCCGGCTATACCTATGGATTCAGATGGTATCCAGCAGGTTCTGCTAAACCTTATCTTAAATGCATTTGATATTCTGAAATCAGGTGAAGGTGTTATCACAGTTAAGACATATTTCAGTGCTGCCAAGAATGTTGCAATTCTGACAGTTTCAGATAATGGTCCGGGTATCGAAAAAGATCACCAGGAAGATATTTTTACCGCTTTCCATTCCAGTAAAGGACACGGCGGAACCGGACTTGGCCTGGCTGTGGTAAAGAAAATAGTTGAAGAACATGGTGGCATAGTAGCAGTTGAAAGTAAAGCAGGTGAGGGTACTACCTTTACAATCAGTTTGCCGACTTCGACATCTACATCCAGTGGTGAAACTTCTGGCGAAACGGTTTAAAACATTTTAAAATGGTTTTTAAAGCCCTTTTTTTCGGCTGTTTTTTTCATGATTCTTCATTAGTGATTTTTTCATGAGCCTTTTTGCCGTATACTTTCTCATATGCCTTGCATGCCGGGCAGACAGAACTTTCCAGCTTTTTGACAAACCAGAATAAAATGCCTTTTTGTTTCTTCCGAGCGTGGTTGCATACCGGGCATTTCAGGCATTGTTTGGCTAGCATGCGGTCTTTTTCGGTTATTGTGTTATTGTTTTTCATGGTATATTATATGTTGAAAATCTAGTTTCTTTTTATCCCTCTTGCCTTAAAGAAAGTGTAGCAGAATACCCCGTCATCTTCGGCGGCTCTGTATAGGTCTGTGATGCCCTGGTTAAATTCTTCTGTTGAGAGCATGCCTTTGCTGACGGTATCTTCACGAACACCTTCGATCATGGCGGCAAAGGTCTTCTTTGTGAAACCATCTACCAGTTCAGGTTTACTGGAATCTACATATACCATACGGGGCGATACTCTGACATTACTGAGCCCGGTACTTGACAGTAGCGGGTACAGTTCTCTGCCGATATTAGCGTTTCCGCCCGGGAGCTTTTGTAACTCTACCAGGCATTTAATTGCTTTATGTGCGGCCTCGCTATGTGGGTGAAAAAATGTAGAACCGTGATCGCCTTCAATTGCTGTCAGTGTGCCTCCCGGTCTTAAAACTCTCATGAGTTTTTCCAGTGCCTTATCCGGCTCGGGTAGATGTTCCAGAACAAAACAGAGAAATATATGGTCAAACTTTTTAGCTTCGAATGGCAAATTGAAAATATCAGCTTGTGCCAGGGTAACATTTGTTAGTTCTGCATTACGGACACGCTCTTTTGCTTTATCTATTGATTCCTGCGAAATATCGATAGACACAAAATGGCTATCCGGATTTTGTCCGGCAATAGTAACAGTCTGGCATCTTACCCCGCAGCCTGCTTCAAGTATTAGTGAACCAGGTTCATATATACTGTCGTTATGAAGCAATTCCGCCAGTGTTGATGCCTGATCCTGGAGGCGTTGATTTTCTACTGTTGAATACCCGTGCACATATTTGGGGGTTTTATTGCCAATATTCATTTGTTTTGCTCCATATTTTTGTTGACTTATATATCCCGTTGCTAATATAGTGGTATATGTAATTATTTACAGAACTCGAAATATTATCTTGAACTTACGATTTTTTAATGTGTATCTTTATTACGGAGATAAATTATGTTTGTTCCAGGAAAATATTTCAAATATGTTGTGGTTATATTTTTATTCCCTTACTTGTCTTTATTTGCAGATGATTTGCTGTTTAGCCCTGATAAGTTTGTACTTAACACTTTAGGTAGTCAGGAAGATCTGCTTGCAATTGTACACAAAAGTATGCCTGCAGGCTATTATATTGACGATTTTCAGTTAACCCTTGCTTTTGATGGTACGCAAATTACTGATGCATATGCAGTTAGATATTGTACCGTTGATGAGGTTTATCTGATCAATTTTGATTGGGATGATGTAGTCGGCAGTCCTGAATTAACTCCTTATATTGGTACTACCGTTGTCGGTTCTATTTCTGGTACAGTTATTTTATCAGATACACAGGGTAATACAATCCATGAACCTATAGAAGGTTCTGGCAGTATTGAGGTACTTGGTCCGTCGTGGATGATGTCTATTTTCAAATCTGAACTTCCGCCGGCTTCTGATGATATTCTTATTAGCTATGATAACGACCCAGGCAGTTCGCCGCTTCTGGTAAAGTGGGATCGCGGCCAGGGTACTGAGACAAATTACGGTCAGACATTTAGATTTACACAGCCTGTAAAGCTCGACAAAGTCACACTTAAGATTAAGACGTCCGGTGTTGATATTAGTGATAAAGTTGTGGTTTTATATATAGGTTATGGATATTATCATCCTACAGATTCCAGGCTTGCCGGTACATTTCTTTCACCAACAGCTAAATTGCCATCTGAGCTCGGCTCATATCAGACATGGTATTTGACTTTCGATTTCATCGATCAGTATCTTTTACCAAATAGAAACTATGCATTTATGTTAAGGTTTGTATCTGCCAGTAGCGGTTCAGGCGGGCAGGCACAAGAGTTAGCGGCTTATGTCTGTACAATGGGGCATTATGCCTATGATGATGGAGCGGCATTTTATGTTGATGGAGATTGTTACAAGACGCTTTTGAATAATGAGTTAGTTTTCTTTTTACATGGTGATGTTTTAACCGCTTCACCGATTCTTGGTGATGTTGATATTGACTATGAAGTTGATTTATCTGACTTTGCTGCAATAGCTGCTGAATGGCTGGATTATCCAGGTTGCTGTTATGGGGCTGATATCAGCTGTGATACCATTGTAAATTTAGATGATATTGAATATCTGGCTCAGAACTGGCTGGAGGCTTTGAGGTAGTATTGTTTTCAAATAGTTGATATCAAAGTGTTTATAGAGCTTATTCTGATTTTTGAAATTAGAATGAGCTTTTTTATCGTTCATTTTCAGCCATTTCTTGCATCTCAACCGCCAAAAAACGTTTCTTCTTGAATAATATGTACCATTTTTTGTAAAATATCTTTTTGAATTGTTATGAATACTATTTTTGAAAGCGGGTATCTGATAGCTCACTTTCTCAGATAGAAAATGCTGTTGAGTAGGAGGTTGAAGAGATTAATAAGTTGTATATACTGGTCTTATCGTTCGTAAGTCTATTGACTTTTCCGCTGTTTTCTTTTGCCCAGCTGCCAACTCCGACCTATGGCTGGAATCTTGGAAATACATTAGAGCCGCCCAGCGGCGAGGGTACCTGGAATAATCCTCCGGTAACTCAGGAACTAATAAATGCGGTTGCTGCTGCCGGCTTCAATGCTGTTCGGATTCCAGTTGCGTTGGATAGTCATGCCAACCAGGCAACGTATGCGATTGATCCGGATTGGCTTGCGCGGGTGAAAGAGGTGGTTGACTATTGTTATGCCGCAAATCTCCATGTTCTTATCAACTGCCACTGGGATAATGGCTGGCTGGAAAATAATATTGGCAATTCGGTGGATTCAACGATCAATGCAAAGCAATATGCTTACTGGACCCAGGTGGCTAATGTCTTTATCAATTACGATGACCGTTTACTATTTGCCGGATGTAATGAGCCAAATGCAGATACGGCAGCTAAAATGGCTACCTTGCTGGTATATGAACAGACTTTTGTTGATGCAGTTCGTGCTACCGGCGGCAGCAATTCTACTCGCTGGCTGGTAGTGCAGGGTCCTAACACTGATATTGACAAAACATATGAATTAATGAATGAACTGCCTGTAGATTCGACGGTTGGCCGCTTGATGGTGGAAGTTCACTATTATACTCCATGGCAGTTTTGCGGTCTGACGGAAGATGTAAGCTGGGGTGATATGTTTTACTTTTGGGGTCAGGATTATCATTCTGACACTTTGCCTTCTCGCAACTGCACCTGGGGTGAAGAGGACTTTGCAGACCAGCGATTCCAGATGATGGCAGACAAGTTTGTAAGTCAGGGTATTCCGGTATTACTTGGTGAATTTGGCAGTACGAGGCGAACATCTTCTTCGTATTCGGATCTAACTGGTGATGATGAGGATTTGCATCTTGCGTCACGGACATATTTTAATAAATACATTCTTGATTCTGCTACCAGTCGAGGAATTCATTGTTTCTATTGGGACAATGGTGCCCTGGATGGCGGGGGGCTGCTTAATCGCTATACCAATGCGGTTATGGATCAGGACAATGTTAGAGCGTTGACAGGCGGTCCTGCGTTAGCTCCTCCCGGCAGCGACATAACAGCTCCTACTGCACCAACTGGTCTGGCCGTTCAGCTGGAAAGTGTTGCTGTTAAACTTGACTGGGATGATAACAGTGAGGATGATCTGGCCGGCTATAATGTTTATCGTTCGTTAAGTTATGACAATGGCTACACAAAGTTGAATTCTACTGATGCAGCTGTTTCAGAATATATTGATAATACCGCAGTTGGCGGCGAAACATATTATTATGTGATAACTGCGTTTGATACTTCACAGAATGAATCTGCCGGTTCCAATAGAGAGCCTGTAGTCATACCTGTTACTGCGTTAGGTTCGATTCTGCGTGAAGTATGGATCGGCATTTCTGGAACAACAATAAATGATTTGACTTCAATTTCAGATTATCCTGATACGCCTTTCATTAGCGAACAGATTACCAGCCTTGAAGGTCCGACAAACTGGACTAATGAATACGGTACACGTATCAGAGGTTATCTGTATCCTCCTGCGACAGGTGATTATACCTTCTGGGTCGCCGGTGATGATAACTGTGAATTGTGGTTAAGTTCTGACGGTACTCCGGGTAATGCTTTACTAATCGCAAATGTTCCAGGCTGGACCAATTCCGGTATCTGGGATAAATTTCCAGAGCAGAAATCTGCTGTTATAACTCTTACAGCAGGAAATAAATATTATATTGAAGTTTTGCATAAAGAAGGTACCGGTGGAGATAACCTGGCGGTTGCCTGGTCCGGTCCGGGAATAACTCAGCAGGTAATTGATGGTATTTACCTGTCGCCCTGGTTTACCGGATCATACGGTGACTTTGACAATAGCGGAACAGTTTCTGTTAGTGACCTGGCAGAATTATCTAATCTCTGGCTGCTGAATGATTGTCTTCTGTCGTCAGTATTTGATCTGGACGGAAACTGCATTACCAATCTTTATGAAATTTCACAACTGGCAGAAAACTGGCTGGAATAAATTCAATAGCATAATTAACTCATATCGGCCTATGGTTTAGTTTTGAGATCAGCATTAGTTTTCAGGTTTTAGGCAAGGAATGCCGCTGAGCGGTCCCCTGCATTAATTGTCGTAAGGCTTTATTATGCCGACTTTTGTTCGGTCATTTTATATCCGCAGGCTTTTTCTGCTGAAATTGTCAATAGTGCCAGCCTGCCCAGTAGTTTAGTATAAAGTTTGTGTGTATTTGATATTGCGTCACTGACTGCATTTGGGAGTTGGCTTTCATCACCTGTGATAGAATTGATATTGAAAGTATAGTCACCGATAGATATATCTTTTGTCGCATGGCTGAAAGGGTATCTGGTGTCTTTGAGCTTTGTATATATTGAGTTCAGTCTCTTTTTGACAATTTCCAGCCTGCTGCTTATGCTGCTTATTATAGCCGGTTCCGATTCGTGACCTTCCATATACTGGAACAATGTGTCGATCTGTGAAGCCAGAACCTGCATTTCTCTTATATCGGCAAAACAGTGTGAAATTACTTTCATATTACTGGTAATAGCTTTCACCTTTGCGGCAAATTTGTCATCTTTATGCTTGTCAGCGAACTTGCCGGCATTTGCCAGATGCAGTGACAAGGTGAGTCTTTTGGCAACCATAACTGCAAATTCAGCTATAGTGTCTTTATGCCTGATTTGTTTGTGGCATAGCGTGTCGATTACTATCTGTACATTGGCAGACTTATTTGCCGGGAATTTGCCATATTTTTCGTCGGTATATTCATACCCGCTTTCAACCAGGGCTTTAATGCGGTGGAATTTATGTATATCATTTTCCAGCCTGTCAAACTCTTCACGTGCTTTTTGGGCATTTTCCAGCTGTTTTTCTATCTGGCTGCAAAGTACATTAAGCTCTTTTACGGCCAGTGATAAATCTGATATGTTTTTCGGCAGTTTAACATCAAGCGGCAGCGGGTTATCCAGGTCGATAATATTATAAAAGAAGGATGAATATGCCATGTTGTCCTGGTGGTCGATAGCTTTTACCCCGATAAAGTCGTTGAAAGATACAAGGTATTGTTCATTGAAAAGCGGTCCCAGGGCGTTCTGGTAGTATTTTTTTGTTAGATATTGTGAAACTTTTTGAATGTTGCTCAATAGTATATGTGCCGGTCTGGAATCAGAAAAAATTCCAGGTTCTTCATATGAGACAGCGCGTTCGATGCGGTTGGGAGTAGAAGGGTGAGTAGCAAATAATCCAACACTGCTCTCCAGTACATTGTTTTTTATAGCTTTCTTCATCCCGTCCGGCATTTTACTGCATATATATTTGGATAAGGATGCTATATCATTGCACAGCTTCTTTTGAGACCATGATTCACCGATGTCATCCAGTGCCTTATTGTTCGCGCAACTTGTAATGTATAATGCAAGTGAGGTTTCCTCAAAGAAATCACTTCCTGTAAGTTTCGCCTGATAGCGATCGGCATCGTATTCCATTTGGCGACTCATAAAACTGCTTATGACATGGCCCAGCATCATTAGCAGCCATAGGATTCGCCTGGTTAGAAAAACCATAAGCCTGGCGATCTGTGCGATAATAATTATATAATAGCTGTCGCTGGAGGCAGCATCTTTTAGCCAGATATCCCAGTTATCTCGCTGGTAAACTACCATGGCAAACCATATATTGACGGAATTGATTATATAGCTTAGCCGCATTCCCATTTCTTGTGAGAAATGACCAAATTCATGAGCGAGTACACCTGCAAGCATTCTCAGGTTCATACATGCCAGCAGCGGCAGCCCGATGGTAAGTGCCAGCCCTCTTCCTCTTAATGCAAAAGGGTGTTTAATGAAACTTGCAGAGGCGTTTACCTCAAGGTCGATATAAACTTTCTTAGGCACAGGAGCGCCGATCTGTTTGCAGACAGCCTGGATAAATTCATGCAGAAGCGGTTCGGCTTCCGGTCGGGCGACGAAAGGCTCATTCCTTTTGGGGCGGCGAACAAATAGCGGCTTTATCATTAAAATAAGTACTGCAACGCCGACAGCGAGCGGTCCCAGATAAAGCAGTATAATGGCTCTGCCGTTTATCCTGGCACTGCCGCTGATTGATGCAATATTTTCAAAGTTCATAGCATGCAGGTACAGGAGAATGCCTACTCCTATTATCATACAGATGTATATTACCGGCAGTAAGATCATAACAAAGGCTGTAATGAGCAGTCCTATCTGGTAAAAAACTGAAGGTCGGTGTTTATTTATATTGCCTATAAATCCATGCAGAACATCACAATATTTCTTCCCATCTTTTTTACTCATAATCCACATCCAATTTATTTTGTTGATATAACTTGTTTGGGTTTGCTTTCGCAGTTTTTAAGTTGAAACAATTGCCTAAAAGGGACTTCCTGCAACACTTATGTTTTAAACAAAGCGTGAGACGATAGCCGAACACCTTCGTTTTTTACTTAATTTGCCCTGTTCCGGCCTTTGCGTATAATGTTGAATAGTCAAAAGTGTGCCATGTATGTGATGCTAAGCATAAACCGCACTGTTTTACATTATTCTATTTGTTATGGACAGCTTTTTAATGCGTTTGTAAAAAACGTTATTGTATACAGAAACTCTACTATACTCAGAAAAAATGTAATTCTGTAGAACTAACCAACTCAGGTGTGTCTCCAACTCTGTAATAAGAATTATACTATCTCGATTGTGCATTGTTGTCAATAAAGATTATTAATTACCATGGTTTGGTATTACCAATTTAATAATTTGTGCAAGTTTTTTTGCATATCTTTTCATTTTCTGTGGAATTTGTTTTTTACCGGGTAATATTTGTATTTTTAATTTGCAATTATTGCTGAATATCTTATAACCATAGCTATTCTTGTATTCTATTTTAACTTGTAACATTCTACACAGGAAGTATTGTCATGAGGATTAAGTTATTTGCTTTTCTATTTGTTTTATTTCTTTCCAACTTTTTGTTTGCAGATATTTCAGAATATAGGGAAAACTTTTTGGGAGCACCTCTCTCGTCACGGCCGCATACCTGGTGGCACTGGATGAACGGTAATGTTACCAAAGAGGGTATTACGGCTGATCTTGAAGCTATGGCAGATGTTGGCATTGGCGGAGCTCAAATCTTCAATGTTGGTGATCGGTCTTCGGTTAATATTCCAGTTGGTCCGGCTGATTATATGTCTGATCAATGGCTCGACCTGGTTCGACATGCGGTTAAGGAAGCAAACAGGCTTGGCATAGAAATATGTATGCATAATTGTGCAGGCTGGTCCAGCAGTGGAGGACCCTGGATTACTCCTGAATATGCAATGAAAAAGGTAACATACAGCGATTTGGAATTGACAGGGCCAGGCTTGAAAACTGTCCAAATGCCGGAACCTGGAAAAGTGAAAGGCTACTACAAGCCGATATGTGTACTGGCTTTTCCCACACCGGATGATAATGAATATCGAATTCCTGATATTTCTGTGAAAGCCGTGTTTCAGACTCGTTATGGTATAGACCTGGAAAAAGAACCTGCTCCCCAAAAAGCAATTATCCAATCTGACAGTGTTATCGATATTACTGGTAAGATGAATAGCAATGGGTTGCTCAAATGGGATTGCCCTCCGGGTAAGTGGACTGTTCTGCGGATTGGTTATACTATTACCGGTAAAGATAATCATCCTGCCCCCGATTCTGGTCTCGGACTGGAGTGTGATAAGCTTAGCAGGGCAGCGATGGATGTTCACTGGAAATACGGTATTAAACCTATTCTCGATAAACTCGGTGATTTGGCCGGTCCGACAATGAATAATCTTTTAATCGACAGCTATGAGGTAGGACTGAACAACTGGACGGCCGGTTTTGAAAAAGAATTTGAAAAGCGTCGCGGGTATTCTTTGAAAAAATATCTGCCGGCATTAACCGGTCGTGTTATCGATGATCTGGGTATCTCAGAGCGTTTTCTGTGGGATTTTCGCCGAACAACTTCAGATATGTTTACTGAGAATTACTTCAATTATTTTGCCGAGAAATGTCATAAGGCGGGTTTGCTCTGTTCAACTGAGCCTTATGATGGTCCGTTCGAATGTATGTCGATAGCTTCTAAGGCAGATATTCTTATGGGTGAGTTCTGGGTTGGCGGTGGTATTAATCATTCGGTGCGGATTGCTTCCAGTGTTGCCCACGTCTACGGCAGGAAGATTGTCGGTGCTGAATCATTTACTTCCGGTCCGGATCAGGGACGTTGGCAGAATCATCCTCGTTCTATGAAGACTTTGGGTGATTCGATATGGTGTAATGGTATCAATAGATATATTTTCCATCGCTATGCTCATCAGCCATGGCTGGATAAATGGCCTGGCATGACTATGGGGCAGTGGGGCACTCATTTCGAGCGTACCAATACCTGGTGGGATGACGGCAGGGAATGGATGCACTATATAGCGAGAAGTCAGTATTTACTGCAGGCCGGTAAATTCCATGCGGATATATTATTCTTTGGTGGCGAGTATGTGCCAAACGGTGCGGTATATCGCCCAGATGTCAAACAGATGGGATATGATTACGATGCCATCGGAACAGATCTGATTGAAGCTTTGTCTGTGGTTGACGGCAGGCTGGTTCTACCAAGCGGTATGAGTTATTCAATACTGGTTATGCCGGATACAAAGACAATGAGTCTACCGGTTGCTAAAAAGATAAAACAGTTATTATCCGATGGTGCGACAATCCTGGCTAATTGTCCGCAGAATACCAATAGTCTGACAGATTTCCCGGAAAGCCAGAATCAGCTGAAAACTATTGCAAAAAGTTTGTGGCCGACAGGTCAGGCAGGAACTATGGAAAGCAGGTTCGGAAGTGGTCGTCTACTCTCCGGATATTCTTTACAGCAGGCCTTGGACCATGTAGGAATTAAGCCTGACTTTGAAGTTCTGGATTCCGGGCTGAATATGAATTTCATCCATCGTGTTATCGATGGTGTCGATGTATATTTTGTCAGCAATCAGCAGGATGCTTCAATAACAGCAGCCTGTGTTTTCAATGTTACAGGTAAAAAGCCCGAATTTTGGGATTCCCAACGTGCTGTTATTTCACCGGCATCTATGTGGCAGCAGCGGGATGGGAGAACACAGGTAACATTAAATTTAGAGCCGGCAGAATCTGTTTTTGTAGTATTTAATGATCCTGCTCCGGCCGGTCAAAGTAATTATATATCAGTGAAACGTGATGGAGGTACACCTGCCGGTTTATCCGCAGATAAGCCGATAAAACTTGAGATTGTCAAAGCTGAATATGGTGTGTTTGACCTGGCTCACAGTAAAATGGTTGATGTCACAAAAGAATTGGAAGCTTTGGTAGCTAATGGCAGGTTATCTACACTTGTCAGTAATCAGTTAGCAGGTGATCCGGCTGACGGTGTTGTTAAGAAGCTGCTTGTCGAGTATGAATATGATGGCAAGAAGTATTCTAAGAGAATTGATGAAAGCCAGAGACTTTATTTGCCTGACAAGGATTTACCTGCCGGAAAAACTCTGGTTGTCAATCGTGCTGTCTATGGCGATCTTCCTGATGTTTTAGTTAAAATACCGGAGTTGAAAACTGTTGATGTAACTGAAAAACTGGCTGCGCAAGTATCACAGGATGTGCTAAGTGTCAGGATTACAAACAGTCTTGCCGGCGGCGATCCTGTTGTTAATGTTCCAAAACATATTAGAGTTCTGTATAAACTTGATGGTGTAGAAAAAGTGACTTTTGCTGATGAAAATCAAATGCTTAATATACCATTTGACTTGTGGGTTCCTTCTGTATGGCCGGCTGAGCTGTGTCAGGTTCAGGGCTCGGCTAAGCTGAAAGTTTGGGATGAAGGAACTTATCGTTTGAAAAAGACTGAAGGTGGCGAGTCTGTTGTAAATGTTGATTCTGTGCCGAAACCGGTAAAGATTAACGGGCCATGGGCGGTAAGTTTCGAAAGCAAGCTATCTGTGCCGAATGCAGCATTATTCAAAAAGCTCATTTCACTTTCAGATTCACCAGACCCTGAAATAAATGGTTTTTCCGGCACCGCAACATACAGTACGTCTTTTGAAATTAGCAAAGATTTACTTGCTTCAGACAAACAGGTAACTCTGGATCTGGGCAGGGTAGAGGTTATGGCACATGTATTTGTTAATGGTAAGGACCTTGGCATACTCTGGAAAAATCCATACCGGTTAGATATCAGTAAAGCTGTACGTGCCGGCAGAAATAAACTGGAAGTTCGCGTTACCAACCTTTGGGTTAACCGGATAATTGCCGATGAAGCTTACCCTGAAGATTGCCAATGGCAGGGCAAGTCTCTTGCCAAATGGCCAGACTGGTTTGTGAATAACGAGCCACGTCCAACCCAGCGTCAGACATTCTTTACCTGGAAACATTGGAAAAAGGGTGATCCTTTGCTTCCGTCCGGCTTGATTGGTCCGGTGTATATCCGTGCAGCTGAATTGTTACCTTTGAAAGATTAATAAAAAACTTTAACTCGCCGGGATGTTCTGGCATTCCGGCGAGCTAATTATTGATCATTAAGCAGTCTTCTATTTCATTTTTCTGCAGATCTTTAGGTAGATTTGGTGCTATTGGAATTCTAATGATAAAGGCTGTTCCTTTACCCACTTCGCTTTCAACCTCGATATTGCCGTGATGTCTGCAAATAATTCTGTGTGATATGTCAAGACCGAGGCCGGTTCCTACGCCAACTGGTTTAGTCGTAAAGAGAGGCTCAAATATCTTTTTCTGAATTTCTTTTGGTATCCCGCAGCCTGAATCTCTGAATTCAACAATAATGTCGTTATCGTCGCATGTCAGCTTTATTTCCAGCCTTCCTTTGCCTTCCATAGCCTGGTCTGCGTTGTGTATCATATTTGCCCATACTTGTATAAGTTCGTTTGGATAGCATTGTATTTTAGGGGTATCATCCAAAGTCAGTACAAGCTCTATGCCGTGTTTAATTTTATTGCCGTATAAAATTAGAGCTGTTTCCAGGGTCTGTCTTATGTTTGTTGTTTCAATTTGCTTGTTTTCGCTGTCACGGGCATATTCGCGTAGGGCGTACGCTATTCTGGATGATTGCTTTACCGCGGTGTCAATGACTGTTAATCCCTGGATGATGCTGTTTACCATACTTATGTACATGACTATATCTTGACTCTTTTCTGAGGTCAGCATTTCAATATAATTATTGTAGTTATCTGTTATTCCAATTTCTACCAGGAAATTTGCCAGCTCATGACTGTTATAGATATCTTTTTCAGATAAATCATTTTTGATCTCTTTTTTTAGCTCCCTGCGTTCCCTGGAAGATATCACTTTTATGTTGCTTTTTGATATCATATTGATGATTTCGTCAACCTGATTTTTGTATTTGCCGAAATCTACCTCGATGGTCATAAATTTTCTGATTAGTTTGTTAAAACCATCTTGTAATGTAGTATTGGTGGAACCTATCGCGCCAAGCGGGGTGTTAAGCTCATGAGCTATTCCGGCTGAAAGTCTTCCGATTGATACCATTTTTTCAGACTCAATAAGTTTAGACTGCGCATCTTTAAGAATCTTCTCAGCGTTTTCTCTTTCATTGATTTCATTTTTAAGTTTTATGTTTTTTTCCTGTAGCTGCTCTGACTGTTTCTGCAGCTGTTCTGTTCTGTTTTTAACTTCAGTTTCCAGAATTTTGTTATAGTTAATGATAAGTTCTTCAGCGTTTTTCTTTTCGGTACTGTCGTTGCCCACTGCAATAATTTCTTTGACTTTGCCATTATCATCAACGATTGCATGATTAGTCCATTGTACCCACAGCCTGCTTCCATCTTTGCAGATATTTTCGTTTTCAAATGTCTTATATTTTTCCGGGTTTTCCACGATATTGTTTGACAGGTCTTTGAGTTCCGCTCCAGATGTGTCGGTTTCAGGGACAATGGTGCCGATAATATTATTCCCTATGAGTTCCTCTTTAGTGAATCCGAAGAGTTTGATCGCGTAAGGGTTGATATATATAAACTTGCCGTTGCTGTCCCACCTGATAATTATGCTGTTTGCATTCTCTACCAGCTCCTGGAAATTTTCCTCACTTTTCTTTAATGCCTCTTTTGTTTTTACGTGGCTGGTTATATCTGTTGCATAAATATTCAGGTATCCTTTATTAATTACCGGGTGAATGTTAAGCAGATATTGCTTTCCGTTAAAGTGTTTTTCTTCTGAAGATGGCTTGCAGGAATCGTATATGGTTTTTATCTTGTTTTGCCATTCACCGGTAACTTTACCGTTTTTGTCCAGATTCAACTCTTTCAATAACGGTTCACTGGAAGTATTGTTATAGGCAATTGTTCCGTCTGTATTGATTCGCAAAACCGGATTAGGGTTTTCTGATGGAAAACTGGCCAGCCAATGCAGGCTGTTCTGGGTTTCTAATAATTGCTCCTGTCTTCTCATAAATAACGAGATCAGCACAGTTGCCAAAGGGTATAAAATCATAACCGGTGGTGCGATATCTCTCATTACGTCTGAAACTATCTCTTTAGGGATCATAAGAATTGTTAATACGTGGAATACATGTGCGATTAAACCGGCGATATAGTAGTGTCGAATTCGTTCGGGTCCTGTTTTTTTTGCACGCCAATAATAATATACAATTCCGGTTATCGCTGCCGAACAAATAGCAGTAGCCCCGGAAAGTGCAGCTGCACCACCTAGATAAAAACGATAACATATGGAAATTGCTGTGACAGGTATTGCAACAACCGGTCCGCTAAACATAGCGCTTACAAGAACTATTACTGTGCGGCAATCATAGTACACACCCGGTTTGATATTGTAGCTGTTGTGCATTGCGACAATAGCTGCCAGTCCTAAAGAAATTCCTAGCAAGAATTTGCATGGTCTGCTTTTTTTTGCACACTTTAGCATTGACCCATAGATAAATGCCATAAAAAACATTATTGCCAGGTTGTTTGCAAGGATTAAAAATACCATAACGATCCCTTTTAGTATTACTTTTTTACCCGGATTATAAGAATTTGTATCATCCTGTGAATTACGTTTTAGAGATACTCTTCTATATCGTACCTGCTGATAATAACAGCAGATGTTAATAGCAATTTTGTACAGGAGATATTAGTATAAAATAAATCAATATTAGCTGTTGTAGCTTTTTATATAAATAATGTGGATTTATTCTAATAATATCTTCCGTGATTTATCGTATCGCCCATATTCTATTTTCGGGACAAGTGTTATCATTGTTTAATTCTTTTGTTTAATTCAGTTGTGTTTTTAGAGTTTTACTTCTATTTTTATTCTTTAATTTATCAGACTATGTTATTACTATTGAAAAGGGCTCTTTTCGTTTAACACCTGTCCAGATTGTGGAAAAAATAGCCTGTAATTATTGTGTTATTGGACTCTTTTTGTTGTGGTTTTTATCATACTATGGTAAAATTTATGCTTAGGCTTTGGAAGTCGATAATTACGCAGCTAATGGAGGTACAATGAAAAACATTTTCCCGATATCATTGATTCTGATAATTGTTTCGACAGCATTTTCCGCTGAATGGTATATTTCCCCTTCCGGCAACGACCAGAATCCCGGCACAATCGAGAGACCGTGGCAGAGCCTGACGCATGCCGTTACAAAACTCAGCCCAGGTGATACTGTTTTTGTTCGTGGCGGTATTTATCGTTCCAACCAGATTATCGATACATCACGGGGGGCTGTTTCAGGCACGGACAATGCCTGGATTACAATTTCCAGTTATAAAGATGAGATTCCCGCTATCTTCGGCTCGGGAAATTTTAGCAATTCCGAACAATGGCAAAAGTATGCTGAGAATATCTGGCAAACCGCTCCCGGCAGTATTGGTGGTTATGATGTAGGTACTGTGTGGCATGATGATAAAGCCTCCGAAATGAAAACCGCAGTTGGGCTACTAAAAGCCAACTGGGATTTCTGGTTTGACCCGGATAAGAAATGTGTTTATGTCTATGCCGAGAAAAATCCTGCTGATATGGCAAAATCGATTGAGATTCCCATAGGCAAACAATGGCAGCATACTATCCAGATTAGCGGGATTCATCATTACATCATAAAAGGACTTACAGTCAAATACACCAATACTCATGGAATCGCAATGTCTGCTGTTAGCTTTATTACTATCAAAGACTGTAGCGTTTCTCATGGCGGCGGTGCCTGGATATGGGAAAATCAGCCGGTTAGATTTGGGAATGCCATCGAGCTTTGGATCAGCGGGCACGATCTGCTTGTCGAAGGCTGTACGATTTCTCACTATTTTGATACTGGTATTACCAATCAGGGCGATAGTGGTGAGCAGTATAATATTACCTATCGTAATAACTATATTCATCATGTGAAATGTGGTATTGAGCACTGGGCCACACAGACTATGAATGTTCACGATATTAATTATGAAAATAACCTGATCGAAGATTCCGGTGATAACTGGGCTGGTAATCTGCAGAATGTCTGGGGTGCGATTCGCCTTATGCGGCTTCATCCAAATGGTCAGGCCAAAGATGTTCCTAATACCGGCACGGTAGAGCGGTTTTATGTACGCAACAATCGTATTGTTCGCTGTGGCTCTGTAACTGGAGGCATGCTTGGACTGGAACCTGGTTTTCTCGAACATCCCGCCATACGTCTCATCGGCGGCCCTTACATAATAGAAAACAATAACATTATTGACAGTCCCGGCGATGGCATTTACGCCTCGGACGGTTTTCATGGTGTTGTCAGGAATAATACTATCACTAATGCCGGTCATTTACCGATCCGCCTGGATAACATTTCCGACAAGGCAATTATTGAAAATATTGTCACCAGTGGTGATTTGAATGGAAATAAGAAATAAAGTATTTTTTTGTATTTGACTGGGTATAAGCGATCAGCATTATTAACCAGGCATAACTCCCGGAGCATAATTTATGTCATTAAAAGCAAAGTCAAACAATAACATTTCTCGTCGTTCGTTCATTAAAAAAACCTCGGCAGCCGCAGCGTTTACTATTGTACCCAGCTATGTACTTGGCGGCCCGGAAAACACACCGCCCAGCGAAAAGCTCAATATAGCAGGTGTCGGTGTTGGCGGAAAAGGATCATCAGATATAGATTGTGTGGCTTCGCAGAATATTGTTGCTCTTTGCGATGTCGATTGGAACAAAGCGGCCCACACGTTTAACAGGTATCCAAATGCCAAACGCTTCAAGGATTTCCGTATTATGCTTGATGAGCAAAAAGACATCGATGCCGTCATCGTCGCTACTCCGGACCATAACCATGCGATTATTTCACTTGAAGCTATCCGCCGCGGGAAGCATGTATACACTCAAAAGCCGTTGACTCATACTATTCATGAAGCACAGGTTTTGACTGCTGCTGCGAAGGAATACAAGGTTGCTACCCAGATGGGCAACCAGGGCCAGGCCGAAGATGGGCCGCGACGTCTACGGGAGATGATATGGGATGGTGCTATAGGCCCGGTTAGAGAAGTGCATGTCTGGACCGACAGACCAAACAACGGCAGATTCAATATCTACTGGCGACAGGGCATAGATCGCCCTCACGATACTCCGACAGTGCCTGACAATCTCGATTGGGATCTCTGGCTCGGACCGGCTCCGGTCAGAGCATATCATCCGGCATACCATCCTTTTTCCTGGAGGGGATGGTGGGATTTCGGTACCGGCGCACTGGGCGATATAGGCTGTCATGCTATGGATCCGATTTTCCGAGCGCTTAAGCTGGGTTACCCAACCAGTGTTCAGGCTATCTCAACCCTGGTCAACAAGGAGACATACCCGTCTGGTTCAATTGTTACCTATGAATTTCCACAGCGAGGTGATATGCCGCCTGTCACTCTTAAATGGTATGATGGCGGGCTCAAGCCTGATCGTCCGGCAGAGCTGGAAGATGGCTTGCAGATGGGTACCAACGGTACTATATATGTTGGTGATGATGGTAAAATTTTCAATGGGAGAATCATTCCCGAATCTCGTCGAAAAGAATATCAGACGCCTCAGCCTGTTATTGAATCTTCTCCAGGCCACTATCAGGAATGGCTTAATGCCTGCAAGGGAGGTTCTGTTGCCGGTTCTAACTTCGATTGGGCCGGACCGCTCACTGAAACTGTTTTAATGGGCAATATTGCTCTGCGTGTTGATCTCAAAGAAAAGCTCGATCGTCAGAAATTGCTCTGGGACGCAGAAAAAAGAGAATTTTCCAATATCCCTGAGGCCAATCAGTATTTGACCAAAGAGTATAGAGAAGGGTGGCAGATATAAATTGCAATTAAATTGCTTCTTACATCAGATAAAAAAACAGTAAACTATTTATCTGTTATATAACCCAATATAGTACTTTTATTTGGATGTGACTTTATCCATCCGGCGATTTCTTTTGTCTTTTGATAATCGGCTGCACCGAGGATTTTTTCAAATCTATGTTCTTGTGTTTGCTCAATTTCATCCTGTTCAATTTGTTTTTGCCAAGCGGAACTAAAGACAAAATGTATATCGTCATGTAGGTTCTTACCTTGAAGAATTTCCCATTCGTTCTTGTCGAACCAGATGCCGCCGCAATTGCCGCATCTGTCCAGGTGGAAATCAACGCCATGGCCGACTTTTTTATGTGAAAGAAAATGACCACATTCCGGACATAATTTTCCGGCGGCAGAATCTTCTACCGGCAAATCTGCCTTTGTGTCATTTGGCTTTTCGGCAAGTTTATTTTTTTGTGTATCGAGCCATTTCCAGTATTGAAAAGATTGTATCCATCGTCCGCCGCATTGTCCACAAGCTTTTGCTGTCAAATTTGGCAGTAGTTCTTCGTTATTTAACGCAACTGTTTTACATATAGGACAGAGCATAATATAGTTTCCTTAAATAGATTTAATCCATAAATTGCATTTTAATTGCCAAAACGTCTTGTGTTATCCTATTGTATATATGAGAGAATGTCAATAGTCATAATTATCTGATGAATTATAGTATAAAAAAAAGGCTCACCCCGAATATTCAGGATGAGTCTTTTCTTTTTTTGTAATTAACGAGTGTCTGCTTACACAATTTCTTACGCTCGCAGCCGTATCTTGTTTGAATGGTTCTATGCCATTGGTCCCCAGCCTTTACGAGGTTCACGCCAGGCAAGCTCATTAATCTTCGGATCGTTAGTGATTTCGCCAGCCTCATTCAGGATGAGTTTTTTGCCGGCTCTGGCACATAAGTTACCCAGCTGAATATTAGCTGTCATAGGTCCGGCATAGCCAAAGTTAGACTGGCTGAATTCACGCGGTTTTTCGCCACGACATGCCATAAAGAATTCCGTATGATGGCCCGGAGACTGCTCCAGCAGAGCCTTAGGCTTGCCAAATTCTTTGTGCTTGGCATAAGGTATCAGGTGGGCACTGTCCCAATAGTCACCTTCGACCAGCATCTTACCTTTTGTGCCAATTACCAGTGTTCCGGTACGAGGCAGATTGCGACCGTCTTTTTCCAGTTCTTCTGGGTTTTCCGGCATAAATGGCTTATCGCTCTTATCTTTTCCTTCGTACCAGTATGCGGTAAATCCGGGGCGATCACCTTTCGCGCGGTAGGTATTTTTTACTACCATGCCAAGCGGCCATTGGTCTGTTACCGGGCCGGTCATTGTGACTGGTTCTGCTGTTGCGGCATAACCAGGGTCCATAATAGCATATATACCGTCGGTTGTATGGCATGCCATGTCACCAAGCGCTCCTGAACCAAAATCTACAAAACCACGCCAGTTGAAAGCATGGTATGGGCCGTTACCCTGACCGTCTTTTGGCCCGGAAAAAGGTCTCATTGGGGCAGGGCCGATCCATGCTTCCCAGTCGAGACTCTCTGGTACCGGGCTGGTCCAGTCCGGTCTGTCACCGCCTTGAGGCCATACCGGGCGATTTGTCCAGGTGTGGAACTCGATTATATCGCCAATTGCACCGCCTTTTACATAATCATATGCTTTTCGCCAGCCGCGTCCTGCGTGACCCTGGTTACCCATCTGAGTTACAACCTTCGGATTTTTCTTATACGCTTCGGTTAGCAGCTGTGCTTCACGAACTGACCAGGTCAGCGGTTTTTCGGTATAACAGTGAATACCCATATTAATTGCTGTCATTGAAGGGGCAAAGTGGCTATGGTCCGGAGTCGATACAAATACGACATCCAGTTCCTTGCCGTGGTTTTCAAACATTTTACGCCAGTCTGTATAACCGGCAGCTTTTGACCAGCCTTCTTTGTCTAGAACGCCGCCCCATCTTGTTTTATCAACTTCGGCAAATGTAATACACTGCAGTCCCGCATTGTGTGATTCGCCGGTATGTGCACTTGCACGACCGCCTACAGCCACAAAACCTACCTGTAGTTTTTCGTTCAGACCTTGCGCTCTGATAATGTTGGGAAATCCCATCGTACATGCAGCACCAAATGCAGCACTTTTTACAAATTGACGTCTTGAAATTCTTGCCATTGCTTTTTTCCTTTTTGTCCTATGCGGTCTGCTCAATTAATAAATACATAAAGCAAGACTGCTTGTTAAAAGAATCTTAAGAAAACTTGAGGAAGTACAATACTTTTTATTAATTTGTTATGTTGCTGATACAAAACATCAGGATAGTATCCCAGCTGGTATTTTGTATTTAATGCGTGAATTCGGCAGGAAAACGCTTTACTATCTCTTTTCAATATTGCATCTGTATTATCGACTTTATTCCGGCGATCACAGTAGAAAACTAACTTTTTTAAGAAATTCTTAATTATTTGGATATATTATAGCTGATTTGCTAGGTCTCTACAACCCCTTGTTTAGAAATCTATGCAATATTGTATATTTGGGATGCTCAAATCGTCAGGTTTATGCAAGTTTATCGCTCTTGTTTATTTAAGTCTTTTAGTATAAAGAGTTTATAATGATTAGGCTTAGTTGGTGATATGATTTGATTGAATTTTTATTCTAATTTGTTGAATATCATTTCTATTGGTCTACCTGGCGATTTTACATAATGAATACCGGTAATATCTCATTTTATATTATTTATCTTTTTTCTTTGGACATCAAAAACTATCTGTTTCTCGATGTGCATTTTTTGCTATTGAGATAAATGCCTACTTTCCCAGTCGAGCTTCAGCTACTTTTTAATATGGATTCATCTTATTAAAATTATCTTACATTTTTTTCACAATCATTATTATAGTGCCATTTGGTTTTTATTAATAATAGATATATGTAACGTTATAATGGACATATGTAACGTTTTCAGGTAATTGGCTAAACATTGTTTTGTGAATAAATGACAATTATTTATAATACACTATTATATGGATAATGAAACTATAAGTTAGTTATTTTGTCGTTCCCTGTTGGGCAGGATAATGTGAATTTCATACAGGGGTAAAAAATGGAGGAATTTCTATGAAAAATCTGGTTGCAGTTCTAATTGTTGCTTTTTTAACACACTCGCTTTTTGCCGGGCAAGATTATCAGTTGGACTTTGGTGATACTGAAGGTGCCGTGCAAGCCGGTTTCACTTCTATTCAGTTTGACAGTTCTGTTGCAATTGATGGTGCTGAGTTTACTTTAACAGGAACCGGTACTAATTCCATACAGACAAATGGAGACTACGATAGTCTAATAGATGGTAATTCAAATTACGATCTGCTTTATGATTGTGCCAGGTCCAGTGGCAGCGGCTGCCAGGTAGCTCTTACCTTCACCGGTGTTAAAAGCAGTATCTATACGGTTAGGTTCCATCAATGGTTAGGTGATATGTATGGCGTCCCTGAAAATTCAGTTTTGCAGGAGCAGGGTGGGGATGTTTTAATTGATTTTGGAAAACAAAGCAAAAATGTTGATCCTTACGAATATGTTGTCATGCTCGATGCCGGAACAACATATGAATTTGTTATTACAGAACAAAGTAGCAGAAACTATGCCTACATTGCAGGTTTTGAACTTATCGAAACCGTTCTGCAGGCACACTATCCAAATCCAGCAAATAAAGAATTGTTCGTTTCAACTACTCCAATGCTCAGTTGGACAAAAGGTTTAGACGAAAACGATCTGCCGAATGCAGATGTCGTAAAATATTATCTCTACGGCACATTCACCAATGGAGTAGATGATCCTAATCTATATTATATCAGTGAAATTGATGCGTCTGCTGATACAGCTTCTTACGGGCCTGTATCTCTGGCATACAATACCCAGTATAGCTGGAAAGTTGAACAAGGTGTAGATGACGGCCAGGGTGGTGTTTATCCTCCGGGAGATGTTAATAATATAGATGGTTTTGTCTGGTCATTTACTACAACGCCTGCTACTCCGGCTATTACCGAAGAACCTGTCGGTCAGCTTGTTGGGCCTGGTGCTGATGCTGTATTTACATTAGCAGGTGAAAATATCGATAGTGTAACCTGGTATAAGTATGTTGATGGTGTTAATGACACAGAAGTCGGTATAGGATTGAGCTTTACTATTCCTGAAGCTTCACAAGCTGATGAAGGAAAATATTATGCTGTTGCTTCCAATGGTGCAGGTAATGATACTTCAGAAGTTGCTCGGTTGATGATCAAGAGGCTCGTTGCTCACTGGGACTTCGATGGAGATCTGGTTGATAACGTTGACAACTTTACAGGTACTCTTATTGACCCGAATGTACTTAATACCGGAACACCGGTAGAGGATTATGTGCCGGGTATTTTTGATCATGGTCAGGCTTTATCACTTTCCAATGATTTTTACGTGGAAGTGGAAGATAGTGTCGAAGCATTCAACTTCTATCCGCTTGGCTTTACTGTTAGTGCCTGGGTAAATACAACTAATAATGATTATTGTGGTATTCTCGGTAAAAATGACAGAACAGGAGATGTTCAACAGGGTTTTGCTCTTTATCAGCAATATTCTACAGGTGGTATTGTCATGCGTGAAGCAGGAGGTATATACTCTCCTTCCGGGACATCTATTAGAGACGGTCTGTGGCATATGATAACCGCAACCTTCGATCCGGATGCCGGTTTGTTAACAGTTTATGTTGACGGGCTTGTAACCGGCCAGAAAGAAGTTTCTGGTAATCCTCTGGAGAATTCTTCGCCATTGCTTCTTGGTATTCAGGATGTTATTCCGGCAACTGAGCCAGATACTAACCCAAGTCTCTACTGGCCGTTCAATGCAATAATAGATGATGTCAAGATATGGAGCTATCCGCTAGATAAGGTGGCTGTTGCTTATGAATACAACGACTTTGCCAACACTACACTTTGCCTGGATCGTGAAACTCTGGAATTTGACGTTACCGGTCCTGACGGCAATCCGGACTGTATAGTCGATCTGTTTGACTTTACTCAGATCATGGTATCTAACTGGCTGAACTGCCGCGAAGTGCCAAACTGTTTGCCGGACCCAAGAAACTAAATATTTGAATACAATAATGTAAAAATGAATCCCGGTTTTAACTAAAAGTTAGCCGGGATTCTTTTTATGGTTTCTCACGCTTCACTAATAAAACCTACCGCTATGAAAGAAAAATGTCAGGATATGATATGTTAAGTACGTCTGTTTTAAAAAGAATATTCAAAATCAGTATAAGCACAAACCGGTGCGGCTCTCTGTTTCAATTAACATTTTTTCTAATTCTATCTTTTCAACTTATCTGTTATGCAGTTTTGCCTGATAATCTAACGCTGGAAATATCTGATATAACTGGTGATGGATTGGCGGATCATCTGATTTTAACCAAACGTTCTTTAAGGTCGCCTGATTATAAGATTTACACCTGGGATCCTGTAGCCGGCTACACTCAAATTACGGCTCCTGAAGTTCGTACTTATCGCGGCTATGTTGAGGAAGACCCAGACATTCAGGTTAATGCTTCTATCGAGCCGGACAATACCCTGCAGGCAAACTTTAACGATGGACGTGATGCTATTGTAAGACTAAGTGAAGCCGTTAGTATTTCCGGCATTTCCGGTACAGCTGATCCAGGATCCGGCAATATTATAATTCCACGACAGGTTGATCGAACTTCGCCAACTGAGCATGGATATATTATTCCCAGGTACACCATGCGTCAGATGCATGCTGGTATGGATATTGCCAATGACTATTATTTGGCCCTTGGTAGCATCGAAGCAGCGGTCGCTCGTGCCGAACAGCGTATAAATGACAGCGATCATTTTTATGCCCGCGATATGGGAATGGCCTGGCAGATACAGGAATGTGTGGTCAGGGTTGGCGGCGAACCATACAGTTGGACAGCATGGTGGTATAGTTCAGAGTCTGCATATGTAAATACAAAAATAAAATTCAAAGCTTCTGGCGGTGGCGGTTCATCCGGTATTGTATTTGATGCCGACGACAAATTTCATCAGCATACCTGCACTGTCGGCAGCACAGATCAATATTCAAAATCTTTAGGCCATGAAGTAGCGCACGGGTTTGGCGCTGGCCACTATTCAAGCTGGGACGACACAATGAGTGGCTCTAACTCTGCGTTGGGTACCGGTACTGTACAACGCATGATCGACCACAGTAATGTTGCTCTGGAAACCGCAGCACCTGCAATAATCTATGGAGCCCCTTTATGCCCTTATGTCATGGAAGACGGTGCGGTCACCAATCAGGATCAGCCGGTATCTTTTAACCTGCTGGAAAATGACTACGATGGTAACGGAGATTCTATCAACCTGGAATATGTTCAGCAAACAACAAGGAATGGCGGTAAGGTGGAAATAGTAAACGGTGGTACTGTTCGTTACATTCCGGCCTCAGGGTTTGTCGGAGTAGATGAGTTTGTCTACTATGTTAGCGACAGTACCGGATTAACCAACCGTAATGGATATGCAAAAGTGTATGTAAAAAATGAAAATGTTGCTACTCATATTCTTTTTGATGAAACTCAAGGTTCTATCGTACATGATGTAGGACCGTTCCAGGCACATGGCAGTCTTACGGATGGTCTTTCCTTTGACAATTCAACAACGGGTAAAATAGGCTATGCCCTTGAAAATACTGTCGATGACGGCAGCGCTGCCAGTGCAGATTTTTCAATGACAGGTGATCCCATGGATGGAGATCTGTCTGTTTCGTTATGGGTGAAATATCCGCAGGTTCCTTCTGCTGACGGGGTAGTGATTTGTAAAGGCGGAGCTGTAATTCCAGGTCGCTTCGGCAGCCCTCGCGGGGGGTGGTGTATCGGGCATCTCGGGTCAGGAGGATTTCGTTTTGCCGGCAACCTTCAAAGAGATTTATGGCAAAACAGTGAAAAATTCGATCGCGAATCCTCTGCGAATATCATCGCAGATACCTGGTATCATCTGGTTATGGTGATTGACCGTAGCAGCAAAGTTATTCGTGCATGGGTTAATAATACCGAAGTTAATAACTCAACTTTGACCTCAATCGTACCTGATGGTATGATAAGCTGCCATTTCCCACTCGTTATTTTCGATAGCCAAAGTCAGCAGGACCAGGGAACTGATTCTCCTGTTATTGTTGATGATGTCAGGATATATCATAAAGTATTAGACTCAACGGAGATTGCCGACCTGTACGCAAACTGCCCGGACATTCCCGCCGGAGCCCCTGACCCTGAGAGTAGTTCCGAAGTTGAATCATCTAAGTATAACTTAAACTGGATGCCTGGTAAGCCGTCAATATATGATTTTGACGTTTATTTTGGCCAAAATTATGAAGCCGTAGATTCTGCCGATCATAATTCACCGGAATATAAAGGCCGCACAAGTATTAACAGCTACGAGGTGACATTAATACCTGGTAATAATTACTATTGGCGTATAGATGAGATTCGCGATACAGAAGTTATACCTGGACAAACCTGGAATTTTGCCTCAGGCAATGTTAGCAGCAGTTACAGGCTTGATTTTGGTATGCAATCCACTGCTGTTGAAACAGGATTTTCCAGAGTGGTTTTCGGTGAAACTACTGCTGTCAACTGGGCTAACTTTACCCTTACAGCTGATACCGATTCTGTTTCAACACAAACTAATGGCGAAAATGGCGACCTGTTGTACGATTATGTCAGGGCCTCTGCCGACAGAGCAAAAATAACATTGACATTCAGCAATATACAGGACGGTGATTATACCCTTAAGTCCTACCAGTGGATAAATGATATTTATAGTGTTCCAGAAGCAGCGTGGCTGCAGGAGCAAGGCAGCAGTTCCTCGTTGCTTATATTTGCCACTGATGGCAAAAATGTTTTGCCAAGAAGTGCGAAAGTATCGCTAAGTTCAGACAAAACTTATGAATTTGTAGTCCAGGAAAAAAATAATAGAAATTATTGTTATATTGCAGGCTTCGAATTGATAAAAGACAACACTCCGCCACAATTTAACAGCAATCCAATAGTTGAGGCCAATGCCGCAGAAGGTAAAAGCTATTCAGTCGAACTTATGGATTGTGTAACCGATCCCGATGTTGATGACACTATTACTTTTACCAAGTTGGCAGGTTCTGCCTGGCTGAATTTAACCGATGATGGAACCGCGACAGGTATCCCTGAAACAAGTGATATTGGTATGAATCAGTTTATGATTGAGATTATAGATTCCGCTGGAGATTCTGCTACCGGAACCCTGCAAATCGAAGTTATAAATATGTATTATGGGGACCAGGGGCTTACGGATTTCGCCGGAATAGCTTATCAATGGCATAGTTCAGATTGTAAGGAATCAATTTGCGGAGCTGACCTTACTAATGATGGCTATGTAGACATTAATGACCTGCAAGCTCTTACGGCTCAATGGCTTGAATCAAGATAATGTGACAATATCGTTGATTTTTCCTTACTCAAAGATCTTTGTATGGCCAAAAACACGTTACAAGATTTTCTGGTAAGTTGAAGCCAGCTACTTTGCAGCTTTCTTTTTCATATGTTTAGTAAACTGGCTGTCTGTCTGCTTGAGACAATCTTTTGAAATGTCCTAATGCCTGGGTTTTGGGTATACCTTCGTACGTTTTGCCCATTCGTACCATTGGGTAGCCATTTGTTTAACTTTCTTAGGTTTTTTTGCCGCCAGGTTATTCTGCTCGGTACGGTCATCCTTCAGGTTATACAGTTCCCATTTGGTTGCGTCCGGCCCTTTCGGCCTGGCAACATTGGTTCCTACCAGTTTCCAGTCACCTTCCAGCATGGCGGCATTGTTCTCATGTTCCCAGAACATCGGCTTACCGCGATTCAGGCTCTTGCCGCCCAGTGATGGCAGCAGCGACACACCTTCAGCCGGTGAAATCTTATTACCGTTATATTCTGTTGGATAATTCCAGTTGGTCGCATCCAGCACTGTAGGCATAAGGTCGATCAGGTATGCCGGTTCACGATACCAGGCACCGGCTTTGGTAACCATTTTCGGCCAGTGTGCGATCAGCGGGGTTGATATTCCTCCTTCATGAGTGAAGTGCTTGTATTTCAAAAACGGGGTATTAGAGGCATTCGCCCATACTTTACCGTACGATGGGCCGGCACCGTAGGTGTGCTCCCATTTGTCAAGGTCAAACGGGTCGGTATTTCCGGCCAGTTCCCCGCCTTCCGCGCAGCCGCCGTTATCAGATAAAAATAGTATTAGTGTATTTTCATATTCGCCTGCTTCTTTCAGGTAGCTTACCAGCTTACCGATATTCTGGTCCATCCTGTCAACCATCGCAGCAAAATTTGCCATACGCAGGTCCATATCTTTTTTCTTGTTCTCGTCCATCTCATCCCAGTCGGGACCGTCCTGCTCGCTTAGTTTCCATTTCGGGTCGATCAGCCCAAGCTCAATCTGCTTTTTGTATCTCTGTTCACGTAGTTTGTTCCAGCCCATCATATATTTGCCCTTATACTTGGCTACTTCTTCCTGGTGAGCTTGTAGCGGCCAGTGTGGTGAAGTAAACGCCAGGTACAGGAAAAATGGCCGGTCCTTCTCGGACTTTTCTTCCTTTATGAATCTTATCGCATAATCGGTGAATGCATCTGTGGTATAGAATCGCCTGTCGGTAGTGCTTTGAGGATCTTTGATGATATCGGTATTACCATACATCATGCCGCGAGGATATTCTGGATAAAAAAAGTTCGTTGCTCCTGCGACGCAGCCAAAATATTTGTCAAAACCGCGATGTAATGGCCATCGACCTTTATCGTTAAAGCCAAGGTGCCATTTACCTGTCATTAAAGTTGTATAACCGCTGCCTTTTAATGCCTCGGCGATTGTTACACAGTTCTTATTCAAATAGCCCTGGTATGCCGGGCAGGGCTCCTTATATAATTTAACTTCGCCCGGGGCACAGGTCATATGTCCGATGCCGGTTTCTGCCGGGTGCAGACCGGTCATTAGAGATGCCCGGGTAGGGCAGCATCGGGCTGTATTATAGAACTGTGTGAATTTAATGCCGCCTGCCGCTAGCGCATCGATATTCGGTGTTTCTATTTCGCCGCCGTAGCAGCCGATATCAGAGAAACCCATATCATCTGCCAGGATGATGATTACATTAGGTTTATCTGATGCGTTTGCACCGGAACAGGTAAAGGTTGCGACCAGAAACAATAGTGATAAGACTTTTTTGATATGCATCTTACTACAACAGTCCTTTCTCTTTTTTTTCAATGGGACACGAGGTATAACAATACTTTTTTATATTTTCACTCTCAATATATTAATTATGAAAGTTTACTGATTTGGGGACGAAAATTATAACAGTTTTCTGAACTGTTCAACTTTTTTAGGCTGCATATGATAACAGGTTTCATCGGTTGGGAATGTTCCCTCACTTACTTCCTGGGCGTACCTCTTTGCTGCTTCTTCGATTGCTTCACCTATCTCGCCGAACCGTTTTGCAAACACCGGGCCGATTGCACCGGGCAGCCCCAACGCTTCGTGCATTACCAATACCTGTCCGTGACAGTGCGGTCCGCTTCCGCAGCTTATCACTGGCACGTCGCTGGCCGCCGCTATTTCCTTTGCCACCTCCGCTGCGACGCACTCCAGCAGCAACCCCGCCGCGCCTGCTTCGATCATGGTCCGGCAGTCGTCAATTAGCTTCAGCGCTGGTGCCATTTCTCGCGTTTCAACTATTTTATCAACACATGCAATCGTCTGTGGCTTGAAGCCAAGATGGGCAAAAACCGGTATCCCGGCATCGGCAATACGCTCAACGGTCTTGACGTATTTACTGCTGACTTCTAGCTTTACGGCATCACAGCCTGCTTCGGCCATAAATCTTCCGGCATTCAAAACAGCCTGTTCTATCGAGCTGTGATAACTCATAAACGGCATATCGCCCATCAGGAACACATTGCCGGCACCCCGCCGTACCGCCTTTGTCAGCGTTAGCATGGTCTCCATATCAGCCGGCAGTGTATTTTCGTAGCCAAGTACTACCTGTGCCAGCGAATCGCCCACCAGTAACGAGTCTACCCCGGCACGCTGCAGCAGCACCGCCATGGAGTAGTCATAGCATGTCAGCATGGATATTTTCTTACCTTGCTGTACCATTTTCTTTAATTTTGCTAAGTTTGTTCTGGTCATAATATCGTTTCCTGCATTTATTAAAGTGATTTATGACAAAGTGTTAGACTAATATCGTAAAAGATATCCTTGACATAGTCAATTGTTGACATAAAATTATTTGTTATGTTAATCCAACTGGAAGTTATTTAACAATAGTGGTTTAAGTAAGTTAGGTTAATTTTGGTGATCATATTGACATTTATTGGGCCAGGAATTTATGATAGTTGACAGAATAGGATATCTTATATCAGATTTTTTGATCGATCTGGGAAGTTTTTCCAGATTTTCCGCAAAAGTATTTTTTGCTTTGTTTTATCATAAGCGACAAGGCAGGTTTAAGCATACCTGGCAAAGGCTTAACCGCCAGATGTTCGATATAGGCATAAAAAGTCTGCCGGTTGTTATGATAACAGGTGCATTTATTGCGATGACACTTGCGGTTCAGAGTTATTCCCAACTTCACAACCTTGGTTTGGCAGACAGGATGGGTGGGCTGATCAATGGTTCTGTCGTAAATGAGCTTGGCCCGGTATTAACGGCTTTTATGCTTGCCGGGCGTGTTGGTGGTGCTCTTACAGCAGAATTGGGAACAATGAAAGTAACAGAACAGATTGATGCAATAAGTGCTATGGGTTCTGATCCGGTTTGCTATCTGGTGCTGCCTCGTTTGATTGCTTGTGTGTTGCTTACTCCTTTGTTAACTATTTATGCCGATCTTATGGGAGTAATTGGTGGTTCGCTTATCAGTATTTATCATTATGGAATTAATTCTGAGGCGTACTGGCGGTTCAGTGCTGACATAGTTGAACGCTGGGATGTATGTTTGGGTATTTCAAAAGGTCTGTTTTTTGGTTCTGCTATTGCACTGATTAGCTGTTATAATGGCTTTAATTGCGGGCAGGGTGCACGCGGAGTTGGCAAAGCATGTACCGAGGCATTTGTAAGAAGTTTTGTTGCAATTTTGGCGATTAATTTTGTGATAGCATTGGTTTCCAGAGCTATATATTCCAGCTTCTGGACATTAAAGAGTGTAATCTGAGAGGGTTGGTTTTCAGTAATTTATGGCAAGAAAAATAGACAATCCAATATTTGAATTAAAAGGTATTAGTAAATCTTTCGATAGGCGAAACTATATCTTAAAAGATTTTAACCTGGACATTGAGCGAGGTAAATCCACTGTAATTATTGGTCCGAGCGGCTGCGGTAAAACTGTCACACTTAAGATTATGACTACGCTGATGCGGCCGAACTCTGGGGAAGTGTTGTTTAACGGTGAGCGAATTGATAATCTTAGCGAAAGTAAACTGATTGATATTCGTAAACGAACCGGTTTTTTGTTTCAATCTGGCGCTTTATTTGATTCTCAGTCTGTAGCGTATAATGTAGCATTTCCTTTGTATATGCATACAAATAAATCTGAGACGGAGATAATGAAAATAGTCAAGGAAAAGCTTGAGCTTGTTGGTTTGGCCGACACAATGGATCGTTATCCTTCTCAACTCTCTGGCGGCCAACAGAAACGAATTGCCTTAGCCCGGGCTATCTCCCTGGAACCGGAGGTAGTTTTTTACGATGAACCGACTACTGGGCTTGATCCTTTAAGGACAGATGCTATTAGTAAACTAATTGCCAGGATGCAGGAGCATCTGAATATTACTTCTATTGTGGTTACGCATGATATGAAAAGTGCTTATACAATAGCAGATCGGATAATAATGCTGGATAAAGGTGATATTATCGCTGATGGTGATAGCAGCCTAATAAAAGAAAGCCACAACCCGGTTGTTCAAAGTTTTGTGACCGGCGATATTGGAAATGCAGACGATTATATTATATAATCCCTTGAAAATTGTTGATTGTATTAAAAAAGAATATTTAGAAAGAAAGTATTGAAATGTTTGTATCGCGACGTTTGTTTGTGAAGTATTGTTTGTTGGTTTCTGTTGTTTTATGTAACTGCATAGCTTTTTCTCAGGCTCAACCAGCTAAGCAGCGATCGTGGTCTATAGCAGTTATTCCTGATACGCAATATTATGTCAGAAGTGAAGAAAATGCACCTCTCTTTACTGAAATTACACGATGGCTTGTTGACAATAAAGACAAATTGAATCTTCAGCTTGTACTTCATGTGGGTGATATTGTTGATGCCAATAAGCTAGAACAGTGGGAACGTGCTAAAGATAGCCTGAAGGTTTTAGACGGAGAGCTTCCATATGTGCTTTCAGTCGGTAATCACGATTTGGGTAAAAACTCCAGTGATCGCTCTACGATGCTGAATGATTACGTAAGCATATCTGATAATCCTCTAAATGAAAAAATATTTGGCGGATATTACGAAGATGGCCATTTGGAAAATGCCTGGTATAAATTCAAATATGGCGGGCGGGATTATATTATCTTTTCTCTGGAATTTGGCCCGCGAGATGAAGTTGTCCACTGGGCTGATGAGATTGCGGCACAACATAAAAAACAGTCATTTATCTTGGTTACTCATGAGTTTGTTGATCAGGAGTCAACTTTGTTCAACGATAATGGCATGGCTCTTCACACAACGCCAGGGACAAAAAACAGTCCTTATAGCTATGGTGTCAGCAAGGTTGGTTCGGCTAACTGCGGCCGGGAATTATGGGATAATTTTGTCGCTAAATATTCTAATTTTGAATTTGTTTTTAATGGTCATTATAAGGCCTATGAAAAAACCGGGCCGAATCCCGGAGATGTAAAGGCAATCTGGGATGCTTTGGCTGTCGGGTATAGAAAAGATACTTATGATGATGGTCGGTTTGTGCATCAGATGATGTTTAATGCCCAATGGGCAACAAAAGGTGGTGAAGGATGGATACGCATATTGGAGTTTCTGCCTGATGGTAAAACTGTAAAGGTTAAAACGTTTTCTCCATATCTGGCAAGAATATCTGAGGATAAGTCAAATGCCTGGAAGGTGGGCAAGGATATGCAGTTTACTGTAGAACTTCCCAAGCTAAAATAGGGGGGCGTATTAGCCTGTTTTTCTATATTGGTTTGGTGTAAGCCCTACAAGTTTTTTGAAGATTCGATGGAAGAAATAGACATCGTTAAATCCTACCCTGTAAGCGATTTCGTTACATCGCAATGAAGTTGTTTTGAGCAATGTTTTAGCGGCTTCTATTCTCAGTTGTTGCTGGTAGGAAAGAGGGGCGATGCCGAACGCCTTTTTAAATGCTCTAAAGAAATATCCTTTACTTAGCCCGGCTTTTTTGGCCAGGTCATCCATTGACAGATTGTCAATATAGTTTTGTTCGATCCAGATTTGTATTTGTGTGATTCTATCATCAACGATTGATGTTTGTTCCTGGTCACAGCAGTTATCAATTAAATAATTGAAAATATGCTCCAGAGTCCAACAGGCATAATACAGGGCTCTTGGGTGTGTACTGTTCAAATAGTCGGTTGTCTGTGTTATATACTTGTGGAAAGTGTTTTGTGATTCTCTTGGCAGAATAATTGTTTTTTTGAGACAGCATTCTGTTCCTGCGAATTTTGATAGAAGCTCATTAAATGTCAGTTTGCTGTTTTTTTCTGCCGGAGTCTGGTACGAAAATGTGATTTCAGAATAAACAGCAGATTTCATCCGGGATGCAAAATCGTGTTTTTGGCCCGGGTGTGTCAGTACGCAGTGTCCCGGTTCGGCAGCTTCAAATATGCCGTCTCTTGAATAGAAACCATTCCCTTTGCTGTATATTACAATGTGATAATAATCGTGGATGTGTTCCGAAAAAGTGCTTTTGCTGCCTATGGGCTTATCCTGGTCTGTGGCAGTATGCCAGATGATAGGGAAATATGGTTCCGAGTTATGAAATATAGCTGCGGTTTGGGGATAATAATCCTGTTTCTTTATGCGTATATATCTATGCATGGTCATTATTATACAATAAAACGCAATTTTTGTCAATTTTGTTGTTGTTACAAATACCATATAATACAATATGGTAAAATATATCTGTATTGACGTTTGCACTATTCAAGTTGTAACAAAGTGTATTTGGTGAAAGCCTTAGAGACTTTACTTTTAGTGTCAAATAGTCAGAAGTACGTAAGCGTACTCTGTTTTAGGAGTAATATAAATGAATGACTCACAATGGCAGTTACTGCTTGATGTAATAGCTGGAAAAGAGAATACAAAAATTCCGACAGGTTTTATCATTGACAGCCCTTGGCTGCCCGGTTGGGCCGGGATATCCACTTTGGATTATTTTACTAATGATGAGCTCTGGTTTGATACAAATAAAAGGGCGATAGAGACCTTTCCTGATGTAATGTTTTTGCCGGGTTTCTGGTCTGAGTATGGAATGTGTACGGAGCCTTCTGCTTTTGGCGCCAAATGCAGCTGGCAGCAAAATGATCTGCCTCATGCAGATAGAATTATACATGATATTGAAGATATTGATCGAATGAAGATGCCGAAAGTTGAACATGATGGTTTAGCTCCGTTTGTCTTGAACCGGCTTCGTATCAATCGTAAAAAGATTGAGAGTGTGGGACATTCTATCCGATTTGCAATTGCTCGCGGACCGTTAAATATAGGAACTTTCCTGATGGGCGCAACAGAGTTTTTGATGGCCTTAAGAACTGATACCGATAAAATTCATAAGTTGCTTCAAATCATAACAGACTATACTATTAAGTGGCTTGAGCTTCAGAAAAAAGAATTTGATACTATCGACGGTATCTTAATACTTGATGATATTGTTGGTTTTTGTGGTGAGCCTGATTATCATGAATTTACCAAACCATATTTGAAAGCAATATTTGACAGTTTTGATGTATCTGTTAAATTTTTCCACAATGATGCAGACGGCAGGGCGAGTTCTCCTCATCTTGCAGATTTGGGTATAAATATGTTTAACTTCAGTTTTTTGCATTCTATGGAAGAAATGAAACAGTGGACAGGCAATAAAGTAGTTTTGCTTGGCAATATTCCTCCTCGTGATGTCCTGGCACTTGGCACTCCACAGCAGGTACGGGAAAGTGTGAAAGATGCTTTCGGAACGCTGGAAGATACGACGAGAATAATTGCATCTTGTGGTGGGGGGATGCCAATGGATGTTTCGACGGAGAATATAAATGCCTTTATTGGTGCAGTAAATGATATTAACTGCTGCTCAGCTTAGGTTGCATCTTTATTCGAGCTATTGCATACCGGTTTAACGTTGGAAATAGAGAGGGCCATAGTTAATTTAACTACGGCCCTTTTCAATATATGTTTTTTTGTCAGGAATAGTTAGCTTTTAGCTACAGCGTCGAACTTACATACATCGAAGCATCTGCCGCACTTGATACATTCTTCCTGATTAATAATATGCGGCTCTTTGACTTTGCCGCTTATGCAGCTGACGGGACATGCCCTGGCACAAGCTGTACAGCCAACACATTTGTCTTCAATGATCGAATAGCTGATAAGTTTTTTGCATTTGCCTGCCGGACATTTTTTATCTATTACATGAGCTTCGTATTCTTCTTTGAAGTTTTCCAGTGTACTGAGTACAGGGTTAGGAGCAGCGCGGCCTAACCCGCAAAGAGAGGCTTTTTTGACCAGTAGTGCCAGTCTCTTGAGGTTGTCCAGGTCTTTTGTATCTGCTTTGCCTTCAGTAATTTTATCAAGGATTTCCAGCATCCTGGTAGTTCCTTCGCGGCATGGAGTACATTTTCCACAGGATTCGCTTTTGGTAAATTCCAGGAAGAATCTGGCAACATCAACCATACAGTCGGTGTCATCCATTATGATCATACCGCCGGAACCCATGATTGAGCCTGCTGCCTGCAGCGTATCAAAATCAACCGGGGTATCTATCATTGAGATTGGCAGACAGCCGCCGGCAGGACCGCCGGTCTGTACAGCTTTTAGTTCATGGCCGTCAGGTACGCCGCCGCCTACTTCATATACAATTTCACGCAGGGTAGTACCCATTGGAACTTCCACAAGGCCGGTATTTTTGATTTTGCCGGCAAGAGCAAACACTTTAGTTCCACCGCTTCGCTCGGTTCCGGCCTCAGCGAACTGCTCTGGACCGTCGTTAATAATTACCGGGATATTAGTCCAGGTTTCTACGTTGTTAATTACTGTTGGATATCCCCAAAGACCTTTTTGAGAAGGAAATGGCGGTCGGATTTTTGGCTGGCCGCGACGGCCTTCAATACTCTGGATAAGAGCTGTTTCTTCTCCGCAAACGAAGGCTCCGGCACCAAGTCTTACTTCGAGATCAAAGCTCATTTCGCTGCCAAGGATATTTTCGCCAAGCAGGTTATTAGCTCTAGCTTGTACAATAGCCTTTTCAATTCGCTCAATGGCCAGAGGATATTCTGCTCGAATATACAGGTAGCCGCTTGTTGCTCCAATTGCAAAAGCGCCAAGAGTCATACCTTCGATGATGCTGAATGGGTCGCCTTCGAGCATTGACCGGTCCATAAATGCGCCTGGATCACCTTCGTCGGCATTACAAATTATATATTTTATTTTACTTTTCTGATCCGCAGCAGCCTGCCATTTCATGCCGGTCGGATATCCGCCGCCGCCTCGGCCTCGCAGATTTGATATTTTTATTTGTTCGAGTACCCAGTTGGAATCATTTTTTTCCAGCACAGTTGCAAGGGCTTTGTATCCATTATTTTTAACATAATCACCCAGGCATTCCGGGTCGATTTTACCGCTGTTTCTTAATGCCAGACGCAATTGTTTTTTATTTTCTTTAACAACGTTATCTTCTACGTCTTTGCCTTCGGCAATGTGGTCGTTATAGATTTGTTTAGCAAAATCCACGTCTACCTTGCAGTATTTTACAGCATTGCCATCAGCACTGATAACCGATACTATTGGCTCTATACTGCATTGCCCGGTGCATCCGACTCTTTTGATAGTAATGTCTTCGCGAGAGTTACATTCAACCAGGGCGGTCAATTCCCGGCAGACATCATTAGCACCAGCAGCATTTTCGCAGGTTGCTGATCCGATCTGAATTTCGTATTTTGTTTTGGCGGCAATTTCATCGTAGCGAATCTTTGCCTGGCTTTTTAACTTTTCGTAATTATCTGATACTATGCCCATAAAGCGGTTTCCTAACTTGAGTTTTATTTATATCAAGACAGATAATAATAGTGCGGTTTATGCTTTGCATCATATGCATGGCGCACTTTTGACTGTTAACATTACACGCAAAGCCGAAACAGGGCCTTGTGAATGAAAAACTTCATATTTAAATGTATTTCCGAGCTAATTCTCGAAAGAATATTTAATTCAAAGCGTTGCAGGAAGGCCCTTTTAGGCGATTTATGCAACTTAAAAACTGCAAAAGTCTACTAATACATAATTGATATTTATTGAAACTTGAAAATAGCAAGTTATAACCCTAATATAATAGTCCCAAATAGAGATAAAAAGCAAGTGTAAACCGTAACCTAAAATCTTATACTGCATTTGCTTGCGATAAAAATACTTAAGGTTGATGATAATGAATGAAAAAGAAATCAAAAAAATAGAACCGTATAAACTTTTTTTATCCGCTTTCGGTATGGGCTTTATGCCTTTTGCTCCCGGTACATGGGGTTCGCTTTGGACGGCCCTGATCGCTTTTGCGGTTGCCTTTATCTTTAAGTCGACTCTGATTGTCGCTCTAACTCTTGTATTGCTATTTATTTATGGCTTTTGGGCTACGATATACTTTGGTGATAAGGGGATTGAAAATTACGGCGATGATCCCGGAATGATTGTCTCAGATGAGGTTTCCGGCCAGGCAATAACCCTGTTCTGGCTCCTTAGTTGGGACCAAATGCCAGCCAGTCACATAATATACTATTTTGCAGCCGGTTTTTTTCTGTTCCGTGTATTTGATATTATAAAAATCTGGCCTGCAAGTTATTTTGACAGGCAAAAGAGCAAATGGGGTGTGTTATTTGATGATATTGCAGCGGGCGTGTATGCCGGGGTTATCTTACAGGCCGGTCGAATACTTTTGGCCGGATAAGCGATCTGTTTATTATGGTTAAAGTAAAAGGCAGGAAAGACTGTTAAGTCCGGCCTGCCTTTTTTAATTCTGATATCGAAAGAATGTTATATTTTTGTGCCGCGAATTACAGCGCCATCGTTATTTCTGCCAATAAATGAATCTTTGTTTGGCTCAACAATACATTTATCAATGTATTCATTGCCGTTAATATTCCATTTGATTGTTATTTCATTGTCGGCGATGCCCCATTTGACATTATTATGACCGGCGATGACTCCATCGGGCAGGAAGTCATAAATGGTTTCGGGACCATAATTGTTTGAAAGTCGCCAGCTGCCTTCAATATCCCTTGAAGTGACTTTTGCCTTTTTAGTACACATCAGATTATCATCGCTCAATGGCTCTCCTACGACCGGCCAAAGATCTTCAGTCCAGTACATTGGCCTAATCTGTCCGATACGCTGGGCACCGATATCATTTGTATCGTAGGTATGGTGAACAATCCAATGGCCTTTATCTGTGGTTAGTACAGAATTGTGTCCCGGACCACGCCAGTTATCGTTATTGGCCAATACGAGAGTGCCGCCGCCCTGGGCCATATCATTGCCGTCAAAGTCAAGGTAAGGTCCTTCAATATTTTTGGCACGTCCGACCATTACTTTATATGTGCTTTCAGCACCTGCACAACAGTTGTCGAAAGATACCATCAGGTAGAAGTAGCCCATATACTGTACCAGGTAGCCGCCTTCGATAGCTTGCTTGCCGACCGGCTGGCGGGTTGCTACAGTTTTAATCTTTGTGCCTTCTTTAAGCTTGCCCGTTTCAGGGTTCAGTTCAGCAAACTTTAGTCCGTTCCAGTGAGAGCCCCATACAATATAGGCTTTACCGTCAGATGTCTGGATTGCAGCCGGGTCGATGGCATTGTAGTCATATTCTTTTGTGGCGAATGACTTTATAACCAAGCCCTGGTCTTCCCATTTATAGTCAGGAGATTTCGGGTCCAGGGTTTTATTGCGTGCAACACCTATCACAGATTTTTGAGCGCCAAAAGAAGAGACCGAGTAATAAACATAAAACATATTATTTAGTTTGACAATATCGGGTGCCCAGATGCCTTCTGTGTCGGGAATTGCCTTTTTGGACCAGTCAGGAACTGCTTTGTCGAAGACGCGTCCGATTTCAGTCCAGTTCAGCAGGTCAGTTGAATGGTAGAAAGGCAGGCCTTTGCCGGTGGCAAAGATATAATATGATCCATCTTTTGCCTGAATAATTGCAGGGTCAGGCATGCCCTTCAGAACACCTTCTCCTTTATAATCACCAGCTCCGCCAGGGCCGGCACTATCGCCTATTCTTTTGACGTTAATCGCATAAACATTACTCGCGACAAAAAATGCTAATAAAAAAAATACCGTTAACCTTCTCATAAACTTGGCTCCTATACATGAGTTCAGAAATTGTTTAACATTAAAGAACTTTAATTCTGAATGATAACTTTAATGGTCATTAGCAAAAAACTCAACAAATAATTAGATTTTTTCGCTGTTTTTAGCCCAATTATTATTGCTGCAAAAGTATTTATGGGTTAGATCTAGCCAATGTAATATATCGCATTGTTTTTTCTAACTCCTTTTAATTTTAGTGTTTATGTAAGTGCGGTTTATGTTTTGCATAATATGCATGGCGTACTTTTGACAGTTCAGCGAAAGTAAGAGTAATAAGAAATAAGCTATGGTAATCCGCCAGAGGCGGAAAGCTAGTTTAAATCGCCTTACGGCGGGTTTTGAATTATCCAGATAGAATCAGAATTTATGTATCTCGCAGAGCCCGCAAAGTTCGCAAAGGTTTTGAAGCAATAATATAAAATTTATGCTTCACATCACTGTTTAGCACGAAAATGAAAGGCTGACGCAAGTGATGATTGTTTTGAAAATGTTGTAAGTGTTTCGATTTTAGGGTATTATGTGGTGGATGTTGAAAGAAAGGTGTGACTGATGTCTAAAAAACAGCGAGCGTTATGTATATTTGTTATAATATTAGTATTATTATTTGTTCCATCTTTTTGGTGTTACTGGAATATTGGTGAGAACAGCCCTACTACTTATTATTTAAGGATTAAGGGTTCACGTATGGCACTTAGTCGCTACAGAGGGACTTTGTCAATATATCATACTCGGAATGAAAAGTATCCCGAATCACTTTTAGAAATTGAGGAACTTATTGCTTCTGGTAATAAACTTCGTTACAGTGAATGTGTATCATCCGGTATAAAAGGCACAAATAATTCAAAAGAAACACACACTTTAGATGGTAGTGGAGGATGGTACTATGACAGCAATACCGGCTCTGTTAAGGTAAATATCACAAAACCAGTTGGAGCTTATTTTAGATTATGGTTTTATAAGGATGGAGATCAAATTCCAAGTGAATGGTAGCTGTTAAATAAAGGGTAAGTATCCCATTATTTTCTCATATAGAGTAGTTGATTTTAATTTAGAGTTATTTATTGATGTTTTATAGAGGTTTTATTAGATGCTAGAAATATACACAACAAATTTGACAAAAGACCAATTGCTGATGTTCGTAAATAATGCAAAGGAGTCCGAGTATTTTAAAAAGAATGATAGTGCCGATTTTATGACATTTAATTCAAAAGTTTTGCCAGGTCTTTCTGATTTTGAAATTTCAAACCTATACAGAAAAGTTTCACTTGATCACATATTTCAACCTGATGAAATAGATTCAGAATTTTTTTCAGAGTTATTAGAATTAAGTAAAGATGCAGAAATTGTGTATTGCCGTTTTGACATTTCAGATTCAGGAGTTGATTTTGATTTTGAAGAAGATACGGATGTAAAAATCTCATTAGGGTTTAAGAGGGGCTATTATGCCGGAATCGACATAGGTGGAATTTCTAAAGCGTATCAGGATCTATCTTATCGTAGAAGTTTATTTATGGATTTTTTAGATTTTTGTAATTTGACCGATAAGCTCGATATAATATTTGAAGATGGTAAACTGGTACTGAAATCAATCCATGAATGCTCTGATTTTGATGAGAAAGTATGGTTAAGTGCCGGAGATCTTTACCAGCGGAATTTTAAGATAATGCAACTTAAATATTTTGACAAGGAAGATATTGTAAAATTATACAGTAATCTTAAGGAAAAGTATCAAAATAAGATTTTGAAATCAGAATTGTCTATTGTTGTAAGTGACGACAAGTATAATAACTTAATGAAGGCTGATAGTGTTAGCAGAATAAGTCCATGGCAGGTTCGTATTTGTGCGAAATCCAGGTATGGACTGGAATCACTTGGTGAAGCAATTGATAATAATAAGGGTTTATTTCTTAATCCGTTTTCCTTGAAAACGCGTAAGACTGGGGAAGTGGATGTTTATGTCTGCAAAAATGAAAAAGGAGAGCTTTTTATGAATTTCCAGGTTGAACCTAAAAGGAGTATGGATAAGCAGGAAAAAGCTATTCATGAAATGATTATCGAGTTAGCCGGCGGGAAAGATATTATTGATAAAACTCCTCTTTAATTTGGGGAATAATTATATAAAAATAACTTTGAAGCTTTACAAATTATTAGTTAGTAAGCATAAGTTGTGCGATTCATAGTGTAACATACTTTATGATTTATTATTCAAATAAAAATTAAAGAAATTCGCTGAGCTTATCCGAAAATATTAACAGCTAATGTGTTCAAGGGTGGAACCGAGCTCTGATAGATATTGCATCTCCCTCCTAAGCCCTTTTCTGTAAATTATTTATGCAATATAGGTCTGTTTAGACCCAAAGGAGCTGTTATGAACTGTTTTAATGTAAATCGTCGGTTTAGAATTGTAACTAATAAAAATGGTTCGAAGTCTAAAAAGCCATTGTCATTTCGAAGTGACAGCCATCTGGATGATCTGGATGATCGAATGCTCAGCTATCTGGCCGAATCGGTTGCCCGTGAGTTGATCGAAAGAGGCTATTTGCACGAGCCGGCAGGTCAGGGTCTCAGTAATTGTGAAGTGAAACTGGAAGCCAGGAAAATACCGGCTGT
This sequence comes from Sedimentisphaerales bacterium, assembly GCA_963666285.2. GTDB lineage: Bacteria > Planctomycetota > Phycisphaerae > Sedimentisphaerales > SM23-30 > JAFGDI01. The sequence continues at coordinate 4,360,251 of OY762711.1, read as the reverse complement.
AAGTATTGGTCCAAGCGGTATTTGTGGTGATTACCAGAAAGAGCTTTAGTTTCCGGCTATAATAGTACGAGGAGTAAAGTTATTAATGACAGAGGGGCCTTAAACGTACCTGGGTTCCTCTGTCTCTGTTTTTTTGGCAGGTCGGGTTGGTATTTCCTGTCTGGTTGGCATAATATTAATTATGTAGTAAACTCTGATTTTTAGATAAGTTGTTATGTTGTAATGCATTACACTTTGTAGTTGTGTTTTGGCATGGCCTTTGCTTATTAGTTTTTCGTGAGTATTTGCTTGCAAAGATGAAAACTGAAACCTTGAAATAACAGGAGTTTTAAAATGTCAAAGATTATTGGAATAGATTTGGGAACATCAAACTCGGTGGTTGCCGTTTTGGAAGGTGCAGCACCGAAGGTACTAGTTAATTCGCAGGGAGCCAGACTTACTCCTTCTGTGGTAGCTTTTACAGATAAAGGCGAGAGGCTGGTCGGCCAGATAGCCCGCCATCAGCAGGTAACTAACCCTCAGAATACTATTTATTCAATTAAGAGATTTATGGGGCGTCGCCACAGCGAAGTCGGTCAGGAAGAAAAAATAGTGCCTTACAAGGTTACAGGTTCGGCAGATGAACTTGTAAAAGTCGATGTTCGCGGTAAGGAATACACTCCTCCTGAAATTTCAGCAATGGTACTGCAGGATCTTAAAAAGACCGCAGAAGATTACCTGGGTGAAAAGGTAACCGAAGCTGTTATCACCGTACCGGCATATTTCAACGATGCTCAGCGTCAGGCTACCAAAGATGCCGGTAAGATTGCCGGTCTGGATGTTAAACGAATCATAAATGAACCTACTGCTGCTGCTCTAGCTTACGGCCTTGAAAAGAACGCTAATCAGAAGATTGTTGTGTTCGACTTTGGCGGCGGTACATTCGACGTTTCTATTCTGGATATTGGCGACAATGTATTTGAAGTTTTAAGTACAAACGGCGATACTCACCTTGGTGGTGATGACGTCGATGAAGTATTGATAAGATATATTGCTGACGAGTTCAAGAAGAATGAAGGTGTAGATCTTCGCAATGATGCCATGGCTCTTCAGCGACTGAAAGAAGCAGCTGAAAAGACCAAGTGCGAGCTGTCAACTGCGATGGAAAGCACAATTAACCTTCCATTTATTACAGCAGACGCTTCCGGTCCAAAACATTTACAGATGACTATCAACCGCAGTACTTTTGAACAGCTGATTTCTACTATTTTGGACAGGCTGAAAGAACCATGCCGAAAAGCGATTGCTGATGCCGGCTTGTCAACTTCTGATATTTCTGAAGTTGTGCTGGTAGGTGGTTCTACTCGTATCCCTAAGGTACATGATGTTGTAAAAGAAGTATTTGGCAAAGAAGCTAACAAGAGCATCAACCCGGATGAAGTTGTGGCTATTGGTGCTGCGATTCAGGGCGGCGTACTCTCTGGCGATTCAAGCGTCAAAGACATTCTGCTGCTGGATGTTACCCCGTTGAGCCTGGGTGTTGAAACTCTTGGCGGTGTTATGACCAAGCTGATCGAGCGGAATACAACTATACCAACATCGAAGAGAGAAGTTTTTTCAACTGCAGCCGATAGCCAGCCTTCGGTTGATATTCATGTTCTGCAGGGTGAGCGAGAGATGGCATCTGACAATAGAACCCTTGGACGCTTCCAGCTTACCGGTATTCCACCGGCCCCGCGTGGTGTTCCTCAGATTGAAGTAACTTTTGATATCAATGCTGACGGTATCCTGAATGTGTCAGCTAAAGACCTTGGCACCGGTAAAGAGCAGAAGATCGAAATCAAGGGTTCAAGCGGTTTGGACGATGGTGAGATTGATCGTATGGTTAAAGATGCAGAAGCTCATGCCGAAGAAGACAAGAAACGTCGTGAGGTTGTAGATTTGAAGAACCAGGCTGATCAGCTGATTTTCCAGACCGAAAATACAATGAAGGAACATGGCGAAAAGATTCCTGCAGAAGAACGCGGCAATGTGGAATCTGCGATAAATAACCTGAAAGAGGTTATTAAGAATGACGATCTTGAAGCTATCAAGAAGGCGATGGAGTCAGTTACTACAGCCAGCCAGACACTTGGTAAGATCATCTATGAAGAAGCTGCTAAACAGCAGGCAGCTGCCGGTGCTCCAGGTGCCGATGCTTCTGCACCGTCAGATGATAATAAAGGCGATGATGATGTAGTCGATGCAGAATTTGAAGTTAAAGAATAAATTTAAGTCTAAATATACAATAAAAAATGGGACCTTTGGAAAATTCCAGGGGGCCCATTTGTTTTTATTAAGGGTGACGTTATAGCGTTAAGTCATCTCAATTATTCAAGTCGTGAAATTTTTACGATGAGCTACTCATGCTTTCTATCGCAGATTGTTGTGATTGCAGGTTAGCAAGTGTTTCTTCCATTGCATAGAAATCGTTATACAGTCTTTCTTCCTTTTCAGCCAGGCGTTCTTCCAGGTCTTCTATTCTCTCTTCCAGCAAATCATTTTCGCTTGCAATGGCGTCAATACGATTTTGCATGGTAGAATTGTCAACACTAGAGCTTGCCAGGTTCTCCAGCAGATCAGAAACATAATCTGATATACCGTAGTCTGCTGTGCTAAATAATGCAGTTACGGAATCTGGATCTTCTTCGAATGCTGCTCTGAAAACGTCTTCATCCAGCTCAACGTTGAGAGCTTCAACTGTAATGATCTCATTACCTTCATCATCGTATGTGGTTTCAGCTTCTACCTGGGTAAGTGATATGCCGATAGAGGCAAAGGATCTGTAATTTCCGGATAATTCGGTAAATGTTTGCTGGATAAGCGACAATAGCTGATTTTTAACCGTACTTGTTGTGTAGTCAGAGAATAAAACCCCTTTTTCGTACGTTTCGGTGTCAAACTGAGTATTTTCCGCGATAAGGTTAAGAACTTCATTGTAAGAGTCAATAAATGAGGTCAGCTCTTCAACCATATTATCAACGTCATCACCAATTGTTATCGTTATTGCTTCGTCGGAAACTTTCTGAAGCTCTAGTGTAGTACCAAGTATTGCATCTTTTATGCTATTAGTATTATTTGATATCAGCATTGGGTGATCTTCGGTACCGTCACCAAGCAGAATTATAGCATCTTTAGCGGATGTGATATTGTCTACGGCCATTTCAGTATCACCGGCATCGAAGTATATGGTTCCTTTCCGACCGCTGACTTCGCTGGTAAAGCTTAGGTGGTAGCCGACACCGTCAAAAACGACTGTGGCGTCGATGCCAAGTCCCGCTTCATTAACCATGCTGGAAATATCGTTCAAACTATCAGATCCGCCCAGGTTGAGGGTTAGTTCGTAAGAACCGTCAAGATAATAGTTGCCGTTTTCGTCTTTGACTGAGTCGCGTGCCATGAAGCCAAGGTCTGCGGCAGTACCGGCACTGTTGTCAGTTACCTCTATCGCAGAAAGTGTTCCGGTACTCAGATCGTCAAATAATATAATACCGTCACCTGTGTCGTTAATTCTTGCACGAACATTTTGACCGCTCTTTTCATAAAACAGGTCAATTACATCTCCGACAGTTTGAATACTGTCTTGAGTCAAATCTATTTCAGTACTGTTACCATTGCTGTCGGTGACTGTAAAAGTACCGCGAGTTATTCCTTCACCGTTTCTTAAGTCGTCCAGTAGAGTGGCTTCTGAAATATATTGCAATTGCAGGTTGCCGCTGTTGATCTCGTCTGATGCTGTCCCAGCCAGATTCAGCTTTTCAGCCAGGGTGCCGCTAACGTCGGCAATTTCCATCTGGCCGGTTCCGGAACTATCTGTCAATGTTATGCCGTTACCTACAGAGTTTAATTCCGCGGTTATGTTTGTGCCGGCGTTATTGATAGCGTCTATAACGTCTTGTACGCTGATAGCGTCGGTAAGGTCAACTTCAACTGCGGTACTGCTGGCACCGTCTTTTATACTGATTACGCCGCCGGATGTTATCCTGTTTTCACCATAGTTTTCGTCTTCAGGATTTCCTCCGGAACCGCCGTTCAGACTGCTTAGTAGAACAGTGTTAAGCCCGGCAATAAGAGCTGCGCCTTGAAACTCAGTTCCTTCGATGCCATCTTCGCCGGTCAATATTCCCAGGTCGTAAGCGGCCATTCCATCATCTTCACCGGCAGTAATAATAATCTTTTCATCTGTGGTAAATATTCCGCCGCTATTATCTACAACCTTAAGCTGGTTACTGCCTGCATCGATTGAAACAGAGACATATGAACCGCTTGCAGTGTAATTATTAGTGCTGTAATTTATGGCAGCCATGGCATCTGCCAGAGTTTCCATTTTCCAGATTGTATCGCCGGTAATAGTTGCTCCCGAAGTGTCTCCTTCGATGCCAAGGTCAGCTGCAGTTGATCCGCCTTCGAGGTCTTCGATAATGAAGTTGCTTCTTCGTTCGCCATCTTCATCTGTGGTGAGTGCTTCACTGTTATCGACAATTTGAATATCATTTCGATTTTCTATATTGACTTCAATAGATAGGCCGGCTTCTTCTGCCGCTTCCTCGATTTCTTCCTTGATGACAGATACCGAGTCAGAACTATTTAAGTCAGACAAATCAATGACAACTGAGTTATTATTTCGGTCGGTAATTTTAAATGTACCCAGGCGTACACCTGCACCACTGTTTAGTGATTGGATGGTATTTTCACTGGTAAGAGTATCTGACAGGTTAATATCTATTCCACCTTCCGGAGTGCCGGAGGCTTGTATGTTGAATGATCCGGAAGTAATATCTCTTACGCCGTTTCCGTCATTAAGCTCTTTTAGAAGTGTGTACCGTGAAATGCTTACTATGTCTTCGCCGGTAATTTTGGATTCTGATGTACTTTGCAGTATACCAAGGTCCTCGGCCGTCTGACCGTCACCGATATCGGCTACAATAAGATCGCCTGTTCCACCGGATAAATCTTCAATTACTATCCCATCACCGGATACCGAGGCTTTTACATCGGCTTCGCTTGAATTGATTGCTTTAAGTATGTCATTGACCGTTAGGACAGTGGTCAGGTCAATGGTTGCAGTAGTGCCGGATTTGTCCGTAATTTCAATTGTACCTCTTTGGATTCCGGTACGACCGTTGAGCTGAGTGACATCCATATCGCGGGCTAGTTGGCCTTGACCTACTTCTAGTGATATGGTGCCGGTTCCAACTGTTTCATCTCTGCTCGAAAAAGAGTTTCGAGTTACGATCTGATGGTTGGTCGCTAACGATTTGACTACAAATTGATATGTGCCTCTGGTGGCCCAGTTTTGAGCGGAAGCGGTTAGAACATCTTCGTCTGAAGATGAAGCTATTTTGTTTTCAAACGTATTATAAGTGTTAAAATTGGCAGCCTTTAGCTGGACAGTCATTATTTTGGACTGTATTGCTTCAAGGGTCTCTTGCTCGAGGGTGTTATCCTCTACTCTTTCTACATAATTATCTCTGTTTGCACCTTCAATTTCCATGATCTGTGTGACATAGCCTTCTATGTCAAATCCGGAAATCAAGCCGGTGCCACTGCTAAATGTACCCATTTTGTACCAGCCTTTCTCCTGTAAAAGTTCGCTCCGCAAACTCCTTCAAGACAGGAACTCTTTGATTAGGCATACCTTCTCCATAAAGGTACACACCGTATCAATCGTAATTATCGGACATTAAATTATTTTTCTTTAACAAAAAATAATAAAAAAACAAATTTGCATGTATTTGTTATAACGCTATATTTAGTAAGGTTTTACGTTAGTTTGCAATGGGTACGCGTGTGTGTTTTGATTTTTTTGAAGGTTAAAAATTTATAAATACCCTTCTATTTTCTTCTATCCGGATACTCATAGTATTTTTATATTTATTAGACGTTTTTAATGGAAGGCCCTGCGGAATTCATGGGTAAACAAAATATAATTTTTGGTTGACCTTTTTAAATAGTTACCTTATAATTGAGTTGCTTCACTGTAAGCCATAAAAGCTTGTGAAAAAACAGTTTATAGCAATTGAGCTCAAACCTGCCAACAAGCACTCCTTGCTAAGGGACATGAATGGCCTCGACAAGCCTGATTTCTGGGAGGCCCAAAACTTTGTCCTACTGACCGCACAATATAGAAAAATTATATTTTTTGCATAACATAATACAGACTGGAGACTATTGAAATGGCCAAGATTTTTAAGAGATCACTATTCTTTGTTCTGGCGTCACTGATTTTGTTGTCAACATCGGCGTCGGCACAAGATGCTGCTGATGCAAAAGCCGAACAAACACAAAAATACTGGGCAGATTTTATGCATTATGCCTTGATCGGAAACTTTGAATTGGCTAAGGATAATGCAAATAAGCTTATCCAGTCTGACCCGGACCCGGTACAGGTTTTGGACCTTGCTGAAAATTCTCGTTATGCCGATGCTTATCGCAACCTGTCTTTGATGCAGGAAAATACTCAGGAACTTCGTGATGTTGCCAAAAGTATTGTCCAGATCGTTGAAGAAGGGCGTTATCTTCGCCGAAAAAACCCGAAAAGAATTGAAGATGAAATCAAACGTTTGTCCAGCACAACACGCGGTCATATGCTTGCCGTTAGCCGTCTTAAGGATTCGGGCGAATGGGCTGTACCGCAGATAGTAAACGCTTTGCGGGATTCTAATCGTCGTGATGAACTGGAAGTTATCAAGCGTGCTTTACCTAAGCTTGGCCGTGATGCCGTTAATCCGTTAGCTGTTGCTATGTTGTACTGCAAAGATCTGAACTTAAAACTTATTATTGCAGATGTGCTCGGAGAGATTGGTTATCACAAGGCTCTGCCTTATCTGCAGGAAATAGTCGAAGATGAAAATACTGTCTCAGATTTAAGAAGTGTAGCAGAAGAAGCGATCGAGAAAATTACTACAGTTAACTCCCTTCCTAATGGTGTTAACTCTGCTATGTTATATGAGAGGCTTGCTAATGACTATTATAATGAGCTTGATTCTTTGAAAGTTCCAGAAAACCAGGAAATTGCTAATGTCTGGTTTTGGGACTATCGCAAGGGGCTTTACAAGGAAGAAGTTCCTCGTGGTGCTTTTGATGAGCTTATGACTATGAGATATGCAGAACATGCTCTTAGAAGGGATTCTTCACTTGCCGGTTCTGTTGCAATCTGGTTGTCAGCTTTCTTCCGTCTGGAAGCGAATGGTTTTGAACAGCCACAGTATTTTGGCGAGGGCCATGCCGATGCTGATACTTATGCCCTTACTTCCGGTCCTGAATACCTGCACCGTGTTTTGAAACGTGCACTGGATAATCGTAACAGACCGGTCGCTCTTAAGGCTATCAAGGCGATGCGTCGTAATGCCGGACAGGGTTCACTGCTTTATGAACTGATGGGCAAGAAACCCCTGGTTGATGCCTTGAGCTATCCTGACCGTGAAGTTCGTTTTAGTGCAGCTTTGGCTATCGGCCAGGTATTGCCTCTGGAAGAATTTGAAGCCGCTCCTATGGTTATTAAGATTCTGTCAGAAGCAGTACAACAGAGAGGGCAGAAATACGCTGTTGTAATTGATCCGGATCATGCCCAAAGAAACAAGATGATGTCTGACCTTAGAGAGACATATACCGGTGGAGTTATCGGCAGCGACTCTTATGCTAATATTGTTACTAAAGTCAGGGAATTGCCTAGTGTTGACCTGGTTGTTATCTCAAATAAGGTTACCGGTTTGGATTTACCGGCAATTCTTGAGCTGATGAACAAACAATACAGGCTGGCTTTCTGTCCGACAGTTGTGATCGCTGACAGTGAAAATCTTCCTTCTACAAAAGCTGTTGTTAAAGATTATCCTTTTGTCAGCATCAAGCTAAGAGGCATAACCGCTGCTGAGATGCCTGCTGTGGCATCTGAAATTATGGCGGCTAACAATGCTCGTGAATTTTCTGCTGAACTGGCTGATGGTTATGCGTTAGCTGCTGCCAGGACCCTGGAGGCACTTTGCGTTACTCGTAATTCAGTTCTGCCGTTAATTGATTCTCAGAGTGCTCTGCTGGGTGGCTTGAAGGATTCTCGTGCAGAAATTCAGCAGTCATCAATTATTGCTTTGGGTAGATTGGAGTCAACAGACGCACAGCGTGAATTAGCCGATATGGCATTGAATGATGCTACAGAATATGATATTCGCCTTATGCTTCTGGATAGCCTGTCTTTCAGTGCTCGTCAGTTTGGTAATCTGCTGAACACAGATCAGACTAGCGGTCTTTACAAGATAGCCAGCTCATTTGATGCTGATCCTAAGCTGAGAAATCTGGCTTGCCAGGCATACGGTTCCCTTTCACTTCCAAGTGCCAAAGTAAGTACTTTGGTTCTGGACCAGAGCAAAAATCAAAAATAACTGAATTGAAGTGCTCTAAAGAGACTATAGAATTTCAAACACCCTGTTGATTGATTCACAGGGTGTTTTTTTATTTATTGCACAACTGTCCGCAGGCAGCTTTTATGCTTTCTCCTCGTTTGAAGCGAATTGTAGTTTCTATCCCGGCTTCCATTAACTGGTTGCAAAAATAATCGATTCGCTCGCGTGATGATGGCTTCATATCAGACAGCGGGTGTGAGTTGAACTCTATCAGGTTTACACTTGCCTGCATCCTGGATTTATTAAGTAACTTGAGCAGCTTTTCACAGTCAGAGTTGCTATCGTTTATGTCCGATATCATGCAGTATTCTATCAATACCCGTTTATTGGATTTCTCTGAAAAATAGCGGGCAGCTTCTATTACTTTACTGATAGAATATTTATTCGATAATGCCATCAACAGGCTGCGTGTCTTTTCGTCTGCACTGTGCAGTGATAATGCCAGGTTTGCCGGTATGTTTTCATCTGCCATCTGCCTTATCTTATCCGGCAGTCCGGCCGTAGATACTGTTATTCGTCCGGGTGGAATATACTGCCCCGCATAATGTGTCAGTATCTGTACCGATCTCATTACTTCATCATAGTTGTCCAGCGGCTCACCCATTCCCATATATACCACATTATCGATCTTTCCGTGTTCTTTTGACAAATGATATATCTGGCAGGCTATTTCTCCGGCCGTTAGATTACGGGCAAACTTCAGATGTGATGTCGCACAAAATGCACACCCCATTCTGCAGCCTATCTGGCTGGATACGCATGCTGTTGTCCGGTTACGCAGAAACATCATTACAGATTCAAAGCAATGGCCGTCGAATGTTTTGAATCGATATTTTATAGTTCCGTCCGGATCTTCCAGTTTTGCGTCAAGTGCAAGATTAGCGGCAAAACATCCGTTATTAGTCAATTCTGAGATAATGTCATTTTCCAGGATAATCCCAAGATCATTTACAGAAGCTATGAAGTCTTTATGGAGCAGCTCAAACACGGCCCTGGCCAGCCCGCCTTTACGGTGAACTAGTTTTTCTCTCAACTCCTTATCTGGCCATATTTCCTGGCATACCGGCTTACCGGTGCGGTTTTTGACCTGTTTTCTGGCAGCTTTTATTACTTCGTTGAGCTGGTCAATATCAAGTGAGCGAAGGTCTATGTTATCTATTGAAATTTCCATATAATAAAAAAAAGCAGATTGCGACTCTGCCGCAACCTGCTTGGATATACTTGCTGTTTTGTAGTTTAATCGCTTATGCCTTAGTTCGTCTTAGTTTATAACTTTTGTTCCGCGTAAGGCTGCAGGTGTAACGATATCGATAGTGGAAAGCCCTTTTTCTGCATTATTATCAGCTGTGACATATTCGTATTGGCCTATCTGGCTCAGCCTCTGATAGCGATTATTCAGTAAAGTATCGATATCCAGGCGTTTCAGCTGGCGAATGGTACGGGTAATGTACATTTCCAGGTTATGAGCAGCTTCGTGAGGATTGCGGTGGGCGCCGCCAAATGGCTCGGAGATTGTATCATCAATCACGCCAAGTTTTGTCATGCATTTTGCAGTCAGGTTTAGTGCTTCTGCCGCTTCCGGGGCACGGGTACCATCTTTGAACAGAATTGCCGCACAAGCCTCAGGCGATGCTACTGTATACCACGCATACTGCAGCATTGCATATCTGTCGCCAACACCTATTCCTAATGCTCCGCCGCTGCCGCCTTCGCCAATTACAATACAGATTACCGGGGTACGCAGACGAGACATTTCCATCAGGTTGTATGCAATTGCTTCTGCCTGACCTCGCTCTTCTGCACCGATACCAGGGTATGCGCCCGGCGTATCGATAAAGCAGACTACCGGCAAGCCGAATTTCTCTGCCAGCTTCATCTTCTTCATTGCCTTGCGATATCCTTCTGGGTGGGCACAGCCAAAATTGCAGGCTACTTTCTCCTTGGTATCTCTGCCTTTATTATGACCGATTACCATTACTTTTTCTCGACCAATGTGGCCGAAGCCTGACACGATAGCTTTATCATCGCCAAAGAACCGGTCACCGTGCAGTTCACAGAAATCTTTCACAATCATATCAAGGTAATCTGAGAGTAGTGGACGATTTGGATGGCGGGCAACCTGAACAGTTTCCCATGGCGAGAGATTTTGATATATTTTTGATGTCAGGGCAATCAGGTTAGCTTCCAGTTTTCTAATTTCTGGCCCGAAGTCGGTATCCTGACGATTTTTTTGTAAGCTTCTCAACTCGTTTATCTGCTTGTCGAGATCGGCAAGTGGTTTTTCAAATTCCAGATAGCTTACATTGCTTATTATTTGAGCTCCATTGGCTTGTTTATCTTTTTTCATATAACCCTCATGTGGAGCGGAATATCTATTTCTACCTCTTATCCTGTTACGCAAAGCCCAAAATCCTGCTTTGCGATAAATTCCGCAATCATTATTTTTACCATACCATTATTAGACGTTTCGTCTATATACTAACAGTCCCCAGTGAGATTAAAAACCAACTGGGGGCTGATATGTTATTTATCTTTTCAGGCTGAGAATTATATACTAAAAACGCCTCTCAAGCAAGAAAAAAATTGACTTTTGGCCCTGTTTCGGCTATCCTTACTGCTTTAATGACCCCATAACATAATACACTTAATACTTTGAAAATAAAAAACTTAGACAACGTTTGCATACTAGGTTTAGGCCTTATCGGCGGTTCTCTGGCTTTATCGCTGGAAAGTGCTGAAATTGAAGTTATCCGGACCGGATGGAGCAGGTCTCAAAGTACCCGTGACTTCGCAAAAGATAATTCTGTTGTCGATTTCGTGTTTGATACCCCCGAAGAAGCTGTAAAAGATGCAAATGTCGTAGTTTTGGCAGGTCCAATTTGCTGTTTTGCTGACCAGTTAAAGCAAATCGCTCCTTTCTTACCTGATAAGTGTATTGTAACTGATGTTGGTAGTACCAAAAAACAGATTGCTTCGTGGGCCAAAAAATATTTGCCCGATCGAGTCGATTTTGTCGGTTCTCATCCCATGGCAGGTTCTGAACAGCAGGGGATCGAGTTTGCCAGGGGCGATTTATTTGATGGGGCGTTCTGCTTTGTTACTCCGACTGCCAAGAGTAAGGAATCTTCTGTTACTGCCATAAAACAGATGTGGCGTGCCCTGGAAATGAAGGTTATCGAAATGGCTCCTCAGCAGCACGATCAGACAGTTGCCATGATTAGTCATTTGCCGCATATTCTGGCCGCCTCTCTTGTCAATATTTCAGACCTGGAGCAGATTGTCTATTGCGGCAAGGGTTTTCTTGATACTACCCGTATTGCCTCCGGGCCGGAAAATGTCTGGAGAGATATCTTAATGACAAACGCGGCTAATTCGGCCCGTTCTATCGATAAGCTGATCAAGGATTTGTCGCATTATCGTGATATATTAAAAGGAAAAGACGCCGATGCTATCGAAAAGAAGCTCTTGGAAGCGCGTCAAAAACGAAATAAATTAGTAGAAATGAAATTGCAACGTAAGGAACTACCCGAATGATAAACAGGATAGAAGTGTTCAGCAAGCCGGAGTTTCCGGATGTTAACGCCGGCGAGGTACTTGCCGACATCAAACAGCTTGGCATAGATTCAGCTGCATCAGTGAAGTCGATGCGAGTGTTTCTTATCGAGTCTGAACTTGAAAATGCTGATCTCGATCGAATTGCTAAGGAGCTGCTGACTGATCCGGTAACCGAACAGTATTATATAGGCAATTCTGACAAGCCTTCTTCTGATCAACCGGTCAAGATAATTGAAGTTCACCTGCAGCCAGGTGTAACCGACCCGGTTGCCTCTTCGGCTATGATGGCTATCAGGGATATGAACCTGGATGTTAGCAGCGTGCGTACCGGCAGGAAATATTTTATCTGCGGCAGTCTCTCTTGTACTGAAGTGCAGACCATTGCTCAGCGTATTTTGGCTAATGACTGTATCGAAAAAGTTATTTACGATAACTCAGAAGAGCCGCCTTGCCCGCACGTTGAACCATACAAACTGGAAAAGATTACAGTTCCATTATGTAATCTTTCACCTGATGAGCTGGTCGAACTCAGTAAAAGCAGCGACCTGTTTCTCGATGAGCGGGAAATGCTTACCATCCAGGATTATTATAAGGCGATAGATCGAGATCCAACCGATATCGAACTGGAAATGATTGCCCAGACCTGGTCCGAACATTGCGTACATAAAACATTCCGCGGCACAATCGAACTTACCGAAAAAGATGCCGATGGTAAAGAGCTCAATAAAACTGTAATCGAAAATATGATGAAATCTTACCTGGCCAAAGCTACTAATGAATTAGCCAAGCCATGGTGTATCTCAGTTTTTGTTGATAATTCCGGTGTTGTTGAATTTGATGATGAATATGGTGTGTGTTTCAAGGTTGAAACCCATAACCATCCTTCAGCTATCGAGCCTTATGGCGGGGCGGCAACAGGTATTGGCGGATGTATTCGTGATCCGATGGGTACCGGCAAAGGTGCCAAGCCTATCGCTAATACAGATGTATTCTGTTTTGCTGAACCTGATATGAAGCTCGAAGAACTGCCTGCCGGCGTTTTGCACCCAAGGCGCGTTATGAAAGGTGTTGTCGGCGGAGTTCGTGACTATGGCAACAGGATGGGTATTCCGACTGTGAATGGTGCTATCCATTTTGATAAACGTTATCTTGGTAACCCGCTGGTATTCTGCGGTAATATAGGTATTATTCCTAAGGATAAATGTTTTGGTGCAGCTGAACCCGGTGACCTTGTGCTGGTTGTAGGTGGTCGTACCGGTCGTGACGGTATCCACGGTGCTACTTTCAGCAGTGGCGAGATGACCCATGAGCATGAAGATCTGTTCAGCCATGCCGTTCAGATTGGTAATGCGATTACCGAGAAAAAAGTACTGGATACTATGCTGCAGGCTCGTGATGAAGAGCTTTATACTGCCGTTACCGACTGTGGTGCCGGTGGTCTTAGCAGTGCCGTTGGCGAAATGGGTGAAAAACTAGGTGTAATTGTTGACCTGGAAAAGATACCGCTAAAATATGGTGGACTCACTTATACTGAAATGTGGATCTCCGAAGCGCAGGAGCGTATGGTATTTGCCGTACCGCCCCAAAATATCGACCGGGCCATGGAAATATTTTCTGGTGAAAATGTTGAGGCGGTTGTGATTGGAACCTTTGGTAACAACGGCAAGCTTGAACTGCGATATGATGGCACTGTCGTCGGTGAGCTTGATATGGAGTTCCTGCATGACGGCCTGCCGAAATATACCCGCCAGGCAGTCTGGCAGATTCCAGACAATAAAGAACCGGAACTTGCTCAGAAGCAGAATTATAACGAAGAACTCACCGCCATGTTCGGCGATTATAATGTTGCCAGTAAGGAATGGGTAATTCGTCAGTATGACCATGAAGTGCAGGGCGGTTCTGCCGTTAAGCCTTTGGTTGGTGTTGCTAACGATGCACCCGGTGATGCCTCGGTTGTTCGTCCGCGACTTGATAAAGATAAAGGTGTTGCTATCGGTTGCGGCATATGCCCGCAGTATAGCGATATAGACCCATACTGGATGTCACTGGCGGCTATTGATGAAGCTGTCCGAAATGTTATTTCTGTCGGCGGCCGCCCGGACCGTGTTGCTCTGCTGGATAATTTCTGCTGGGGTAACTGCAATAAGCCAGACCGTCTTGGCGGACTGGTACTGGCTACCAGGGGCTGCTACGATGGTGCTATTGCCTATCAGGCTCCTTTTATCAGCGGAAAGGATTCTTTGAATAATGAGTTCCAGACCGATACCGGCGAAACTATTAATATTCCGGGAACGTTGCTTATCAGTGCAATGACTCTTGTAGATGATGTTACCGGCTGTATTACTATGGATCTGAAATCTGCCGGTAATACTCTTGTCGTTGTCGGTGAAACCCGTGATGAACTTGGTGCCGGTCTGCTATACAAAATTAACGGCCAGACAGGCAGCAATGTTCCTAAGGTAGACCTCAAGCAGGGGCCTGCCAATGCTAATGCCGTAGCTTCGGCTATCAGCAGCGGGCTGGTGAAGTCTTGTCATGACTGTTCCGAAGGCGGCCTGGCTGTCGCTCTGTCTGAGATGGCTTTTGCCGGAGCTCTTGGTATAAGTGTTGACCTTGGCCTGGTTGCTAAAGCTGCAGATGTTAATCGCAATGATCAGGCTCTCTTCAGTGAGACGCCTTCACGCTATATTCTTGAAGTTGAACCTGGCAAGCTGGCTGAACTTAAATCTGCTCTTAAAAATGTTGTTTTTGCCGAGATTGGCAAGGTAACTGATACAGGCAGGGTTGTTATCAATGGTTTGGATGGCTCTGAGGTTGTTAATGTTGAAGCTTCAAGTCTGAAAGAAAGCTGGCAGAAACCGCTCAAATGGTAAGTTTTGGCTGCAATCATTAAATAATAAGATATATAAGTTTAATTTTCTATATAAGAGAAACAAAATGGCAAAAATAAAAGTTTTAGTTTTGAGAACGGCAGGTACTAACTGCGACCAGGAGACCTGCCACGCTTTTGAACTGGCTGGGGCTGTTACTGAGAAGCTGCATGTCAACCGCCTGATTGAAAATCCGGCTTTGCTGGAAGATTATCAGGTTTTGGCATTACCCGGCGGTTTCAGTTATGGTGATGATATTGCTGCCGGTAAGATACTGGCGAACCAGCTGCTGCATCATTTTAGTGACAATGTCAGGAAGTTTATCGATTCTGATAAGCTGGTTATCGGCATATGTAACGGTTTCCAGGTTCTGGTAAAGACCGGTTTGCTGCCTGGTAAATCTGTCGAAACTCCTAACTGTGGTGTTCAGCAGGTTACCATCACTCATAATGACTGCGGTAAGTTTGAAGATCGCTGGATTTACCTTGAACCGGGTACCAGTAAATGTGTATTTGTCGATCCGGAACGCAGATTGTACCTCCCGATTGCTCATGGCGAGGGCAAGGTATGCTTTATGGACGACCAGGTGCAAAAGTCTGTGCTTGACAATGGATATGTGGCGTTCAGATACGTTGATGCCGACGGTAATTTTGGCGGTTTCCCTGTCAATCCGAACGGTTCGACCGACCATATCGCCGGGCTTACCGATGATACCGGCAGGGTACTCGGACTTATGCCTCACCCGGAAAGATTTGTCCATAAGACCCATCATCCCAGGTGGACTCGTGATAATATCACCGATCCTGACGGCATGACTATATTTGATAATGCCGTTCGCTATTTTGGATAATTAAGCAAATAAGATAGAATACAATAGAAAGTAAGTTAAAATGTCATCATCACAAAGGATATCGATAAGTGAACTTCAGCCTGCACAGAATCTGTCTCAGGTTTTCTTAATCTCTCAGCCGCAGCTGCGTGCTACCTCGAACGGCAGTAAATATATTGCAGCCTTTCTCAGCGACAAAACCGGGAAAGCAAATTCCCGGATGTGGCAGGCTACCGAAACGGTTTATAATTCTCTGCCGCAGGAAGGTTTCGTTTTTGTTCGCGGTCGTTCTGAAATGTATCAGAACAATATGCAGATTGTTGTCGAAGAGATTCGACCTATCGATGAAGACAAAGTTAACCTGGAAGAGTTTCTGCCTGCCTCGCAGTATGATATTGCTGAGATGTTTGAGGAAGTCAAAGAGATTCTCCGCCAGATAAAAAATCCTGCCATGCGTCAAATTATTAAGGCCTTTATCGATGATGAAGCTCTAATGAATAAGTTCTGTACTGCTCCGGCTGCTGCAATGCTGCATCACGCCTGGATCGGCGGGCTGCTGGAACATACTCTCGGGCTGATGAGACTGGGGAATGTTATCCTGCCACTTTATCAGGACCTCGACCATGATGTCGTCCTTGCCGGGCTGTTCCTGCATGATATCGGCAAGACCGTTGAACTTGCGTACGATATCAGCTTCAAATATACCGATGAAGGACGGATGATAGGGCATTTGGTAAAAGGTGCCATGATGATCGAGGAGAAGTACAACAAACTTGTCAAAGATGGCATTGATATCCCTCATGGACTTGTCGAGGTTTTGCAGCATATTATCGTATCGCATCATGGTCAGCGTGAATTTGGCTGCCCGGTTATGCCGTCCACTCCGGAAGCGTTTCTGGTACATTATATCGATAATATCGATGCCAAGATTCAGCTTACCCGTGATGAAATTGCCCGAGACACCAATAGCAGCGACTGGACCAATTTTGTCAAGGCTCTTGACGGTCCGGTTTACAAGAAGCATAATCAGTACAAAGTATCTGATTAACTCTTTGCCGCCGTGTAATATTTGTACTTTTTGCAAGTATCGAAACGTCTGTTTTACGAGGGAAGTAATATGAATGATTGTATTTTCTGTAAAATTGTTAAAGGTGAAATACCTTGTTCAAAAGTCTTTGAAAATGATGATGTGCTTGCATTTCTGGACATCGCGCCGCTTGCCGAGGGCCATACCCTGGTAATTCCAAAAAAACATTTTGAGACCATGGATCAGGTCACTCCTGATATTTCTGCCAAAATAGCCGAAGTCTTCCCATTAATTTCAAAAGCAATATGTAAGGCGACCGGCAAGGCCGCGTTTAACATCTTCCAGAATAACGGCAGACCTGCCGGTCAGCTGGTTGACCATGTTCATTATCATATCGTTCCCAGGACCGAAGATGATGCCATTATCCGGCTTGGCAAGCAGCTGCCGTATCCCGACGGTAAAATGCAGCAGGTTGCCGACAATATTGTAAAAGCTCTACAGGAATAGATATATGATAATTGATCACATTGCAGTATGGTCGGAAGATATCGAGGTTCTCAAGGACTTTTATATTCGTTTTTTTGAGGCAAAGGCAAACGATAAGTACATAAATTCTCAAAAGGGATTCGAATCTTATTTCCTGACTTTTTCTTCCGGTGCCCAGCTCGAAATCATGCAGAGAACCGATATCTCCTCTCGCACAGGCAATCCGGGCGATCAGTATATAGGTATAACTCATTTCGCATTCAAACTCGATTCAGAGCAGCAGGTAGATGAGCTTACCCAATTGCTAAAAAAACATGGTGTTACGATTGCGGGTGAGCCGCGCAGAACCGGCGACGGCTTCTATGAAAGTGTTATTCTCGACCCCGATGGCAACCAGATAGAACTTGTTGGTTAGCTTTGTGCTGCTGTTGAAAAAATATTATCTTATGCTCAGCTTCTTATACCTGTCAAATTTTTTATCTTTCAGCTTGAGTTAATAATCTGTTTATAAAATATTCTATTCCGTCAGTGTTTTCGATTTTTAAGCTATCGAGTTTAGGCGATTCCAGTACTTTCTGGTTCAGTTCCGCTCTGCTGCACTGGCATATCGGCTTAAGCTCTTTTATCCGGTTGCGTATATAGTCTAAAACTTCCAGCAGGTTTTCGTATTCAGGTCCGTACTGATCCGCTAATTCTTTTTTGATTTTTTTCGCCAGGGCAGGGCTTTTACCTGAGGTCGAAACCGCAATCTGTAGTCCGCCTCTCTGTACTCTTGCCGGCACATGAAACCTGCAATATTCCGGCACGTCAACGACATTGCAGAATATCCTTCTCTCTTCGCAGCAGTCAAATACCATCTTGTTGACTTTGCAGTCGTCAGTTGCTGCAATCACCAGCCATTTATCGTCCAGGTATCGCTCATCGAAACAGCCAGAAACAAGCTTAATGACACCGCTTTCACCAAGCTTTGTCAAATGCTCGTCAGCTTCCGGACTGACTACTGTTATCTCTGCACCGGATTCCAGCAGCGAGTCAACTTTCCTGCCGGCTATTTTACCTGCTCCTACTACCAATACCGGTTTGCCGGTTAAGTCAACAAACATCGGATACATTGATCTTTTTTCCATGTATATTCTCCAAAAAAAAGCCCCGCTGCCGGATAGCAGAAGGGCTTGGTAGTCTGATTTTATTTCAAATACCGCTATAGTTCGGTCTGATCTGAACCTGGCTCTTCTGCTGATTCCGGCTTGTTCTGGTTTTCCATACGAATAAGCGCACGGCAGGTATTCTTGAATTCGATAAACTCAGGTGCAACTTTCTTTACACTGGTTGGCCATTGGAATATCAGGACGGTCTCTTCGGCAGTAGCAAAGACTTTTCCATCGTCCAGTCCCATCTCTTCTCCGGTACTGCTGCCCAGCATTACGGTCGAAGGGAAGCATTCGATGACTTCGTTTTCGCTGTGGCCTACCAGGCGGAATTGTGACAGAGCAAAGCGAATTTTACCGTCAACATCTTTGCAGGTTACCTTTTCTTTTTCCGATGGTCTTGCATTGATATCTATGGTTATTGCAATCAGATCTCCCGCTCCTTTTTCCAGTTTGCCAACTGGTTTTCGTGTTTCCTGCTGGTTGCGACCGCTTGGCGGTGTTATTGACACCAGTTGGATTGAGCCGGTTCTGACTTTTGCTTCCTTAACTGTAATACTGCCGGAAGGAGCGTATTGTTTTGACCCTTCATAGCCTTCAGGTACGATCCGGTTCATATGCAGTTCGCGAAGGTATTCAGGATGGACCTGCTCGTATGGTCTGTCACCGGCAAAGCAATAAGCACTTGCCTGGTTTAATGCTTTTACTACCATAGAGTCGCCGCCCGGCCACCATGTATTCTGGGTGTCAAGGTCTTCCAGGCTGCTTACCCGTTCAAAGCCAAGAATTTTGGTTGGCATCGGCAGATTCTGGAAACAAAGAGAAACCATACCGGTTATGATCAGGCTTGTTACGATTGCAAACAGTGAGCTGCCGAGACGGTCAATTATTTCAGGGAACTTCATATTGCCCGGGATAAATCTGTCTGAGATCTCCCTGAGGACAAACAGGGTAATTATGAACGGGGTTAGCAGGGCAACTGCCTTTGGAAAGAATGCCAGGCCGTTATCTATCATAAGCATGGCCAGGTAATCTTGATAATTCAGCGCTACCATTGCTGAAATTATTGTCCAGACCATCATAATAAAGCAACTGAATATGCCTTGTGTAAATACCTGGAAGTATACCAGGCCGGCTAATATTAAGATTGTTACTATTATTGCTATCATTTTATATTCTCCGGGAATAATATATCTTTATTTTGTTATCTCTTTTGTTACCGCGGTTGTTTGATTACTTAACTATCCCTATCAGGTTACTCTTAGTACTTCTTTTATACTTGTAGCTCCTGATATAACAGCTCGCAGAGCCTGTTCCTGCAGGTATAATATCTTTTCCTTGCGACATTGAGTCTTTATCTCGCTGACCGGTGCCCCGGTGGCAATTAACTTGCGAATCTCATCGCTTACCATCAGTATCTCAAATATGGCGGTCCTGCCGACGTAACCTGATCCCTGGCAGTCTTCGCAAAGAATAGGGTTGCCTTTCTTGTCATAGAATACTTCTGATGGCGGTCTGTATAGATGCTTAACTTTGCCTGCTGACAGATTCAGCTTTTTAAGGATATTTGCATCTGGGATATAAGCTTCGTGACATTCCTTGCAAAGTTTTCTTACAAGTCGCTGACCGGTTATTGCCTGCAGCTGCTGGGCTGCCAGTTTCTTGTCCGGAACATATTTCAGCCATGCTTCCAAGGCTGAGAACATGTCAACACATTTCATGCCAAGATAGAATTTCTTGTCGTCAATCTTGGATGATTTCGCTGCCAGTTCGGCCATTCC
Source organism: Sedimentisphaerales bacterium (assembly GCA_963666285.2). Classification (GTDB taxonomy): domain Bacteria; phylum Planctomycetota; class Phycisphaerae; order Sedimentisphaerales; family SM23-30; genus JAFGDI01. The sequence goes on along the minus strand of OY762711.1, from coordinate 4,340,138 downwards.
CGGCTCATCACAAGGGTCAACCATTACAATGTCAGGGTCAGAGTGCAATATACTTTGCATCTGGCGGGTATGTGTTGGCGCCTCTGGAGATGCATCTATTTCTGTCTGGGTTATATTGTCCAGATCTGTCATTATATCTTTTTCTAATGAATATATATTCTGGATAAAAGCATCGTGTTTGCGTAGCAGGCTGTAAAGTGTCGATGTTACCCCGCTGCCTGGTTCGCCGGCCACCAGTACCACACCGGACGGCTTATCTATTATCTCCTGGATGACCTTTATCTGGTCTGAATGCAGGCCCAGCTCGTCCAGCGGCAGATCTTCAAATTCTTCATTTCGGTCGAATATTATCTGTTCTCCCTGACGGGAGCCGCTGGTTGTTATTCGCCATTCCGTCTCATGGTCTCCTGTACGAATTGTAAAGAAGCTGCCTTCCTGCGGTCTGCGGCGTTCGCCTATGTCCAGCCCGGCTACTGCCTTGATATATTTTATTGCTTCCAGGGCATCTTCCTTTTCAAATTCGTCACCTACTGTAGCTACACCGTCAATAACGTATTTGATCTTATATTCTTCAGGACCGGTTGGCAGCAGTTCGGCATGTGATACACGCCTGAACCACATATCGTGGATCATATCTTCTGCGACTGAGTAGCCCAGGTATTCTTCATCTTCTCTATGCGGCACGGGCAGGTCATTATCATTTACTGATATGAAAACCAGACGCTGCTTTGAATTTTTCTCTTTGTCACCGCTGAATAAATTTGCCAGGACAAATTTGATATGATCTGGTGTTAGTATTGTTTCGTTGCTCGGTACTCTGGAATTACGATGCATGACATATACTACTGTTACAGTACACCATACGAAGAAATACATTAGCAGTAATATCCAGAATGCGGCCGGCAGAACAAACCATATCATTATTATCAGCAAACCGCAGCCCAGGTATATGTTGTTCCAGAATGTACGGTTACTCCTTACCTGTACAACATCTTTGTCTATCCATTGACCTGTTGCGGCCCAGATTAGAAACAGAAATACAAATATCAGTACCTTCCATACGGCAATATAACCGCCGACTTGAACTGTTTGCAATAAAATGTGATTTAGCATAGTGTTTCCTGGTAACTTTTTAATTTATGTCTATTAACAATTAAAATTTCGTATTTGAATTTGATTATTATCCGATGATACCGCCGGCTGAGGATCTGATACCCTTCATAGCCATCTTTAATTCTTCAGGGTTAGGTGAATAATTATATGCGGTCTTGAGATCGATAAATTCTTCCTTGATAAAGCGTCTCAGCGATTCATTAAAGTCGATCATGCCGTCTGCATAAGAGCTCTTAATAACCGTTGGGAGCTCAACTTCCCGCCCGTCAGCTATAAGCTTTCTGGCCGAAGCGTTTACCAGCAGGATTTCCAGTGCCGGTACACGCGGGATATCGTCACGAATTGTTGGGAGCAGACGCTGAGCTATCAATGCCTGCAGGTTACCTACGATCGCCTGGCGTACCATATGACGCTCAACCTCTGGTGTAAGGTCGAGCATACGGGTGATTGACTGGTATGCGTCTGTACTGTGCAGTGTTCCAAATACCTGGTGGCCGGTTTCAGATGCTTTGATAGCTGCGTTAAGCGTTACATAATCTCGAATTTCTCCAACAAGAATAACGTCCGGGTCTTCACGCATCATTGAACGAAGGGCGTCATCGAAGTTAGGTACATCGATACCTACTTCTCGCTGGTTTACCAGGCCTACCGCATCCTGAAAGATAAATTCAATTGGATCTTCAATTGTGATAACATGGCACGGACGGGCACGGAGAATTCTATCCAGCATCGACGCGATTGTGGTACTTTTTCCCGAACCTGTCGCACCGGTTACCAGGATAAGACCCTGGTGTAAATCGGCAATTTTCAAAACTGTTGGATGCAGGTTAAGGGTTTCAAACTTTGGTATCTTGGCACTGATACGACGTGCTACCAGTGAAACCTTGCCACGCTGGCGGAAAATGTTTACACGAAAACGGTCAGTTGCGCCAAAGTCATAGGCAAAGTCAAGAGCACCGTTTTGTAAGAAAAATTCTTTTTGATCCGGACTCAAAATCTCAAATATCATTTCTTCAAGTTTATTTTCCGGGATAGCAGAGGAGTCGGTTTCTCTTACCGCTCCTTTGGAACGTATCCTGGGAACGCAGTCACCTTTCAAATGCAGGTCACTTCCCTGGACTTTTATTACTGCCTTGAAAAATTTATCGATAGCTGGACTCTTATCTGATGCCAGTTGCTTGGATATTGGTTGGCCTTTCAAAACTTATTACTCCTACTAAATTGCAATAAAAACAAGATATAATAATATTATAATGAATCAGGAAATGGCTGCAATATTTCTCACCACTATTCCCTTTTCGCTTAAATAATCTTTTACTTCCTGGATCGTATAGTTGCCAAAGTGGAAAATACTTGCTGCCAGGGCAGCTTCGGCTTTGCCTTCTGTTAATACTTTGTACATGTCCTCCAGTGTTCCGGCCCCGCCGCTGGCGACTACTGGTATGTTTACTTCTTCGGCTACTGCCGAGGTCATTTCCAGGTCATATCCCGCTTTGGTTCCGTCAGAGTTCATAACATTCAGAACGATCTCTCCTGCTCCGTCTGCATAACCTTTGCGTACCCATTCCATAACACCTATTCCGGTTCCTTTACGACCGCCGTTAATAAATACTTCCCAGAATTCTTTACCGTCTTTCATAACCCGGTTGGCATCAATAGCCAAAACGATGCACTGGCTGCCGAAACGAAGGGCTGATTCTTTGATTAATGATTTATCGAGGACCGCTGCTGAATTAATACTGACTTTATCTGCACCATTGTTTAACATTATGCGAACATCATCAATGGTCCTTATGCCGCCTCCGACTGTCAAAGGCATAAATACCTTCTCGGAAACATCACGTAAAACATCAAGGGTCAAATCCCGTTTCTCATGACTGGCTGTTATGTCATAAAACACCAGCTCGTCGGCTCCCTGCTGTTCGTAGCGTATTGCACATTCTGATACAGAGCCTGCATCAACATGGTCAAAAAACTTTACGCCTTTTACTACTCGTCCTTTATCTACATCCAGGCAGGGGATTATTCTTTTTGCCAGCATATAATTGTCTCAACTTATTTCAATAGATAAATAGGGATTCATGCTTGTTTGCGAAACATGGTAATACCATTTATATCTGAATAAACTATCTTTGGTGGGCTTATTGCTAAATATTGTTATAACTCACTGTAAATAATTACTTTAGCTATATGTAATTATCAGGTTAATATCATTTACAGCCTTTCTTTAAGTCAGAATAGCCATTATATAGTTTTTTTGCATTTTCATCAATATTTTTATGCCCTTGTTTGCTTATCTATACTAATTTAAATGGACAATGCGTATCTATTAACCCTGATTTGACTTAAAATGACTTAATTGATGTGTGGTAGGCCCAAATCTATATAGCTTAATGTTGTTGTTAGATTTGATTTTGATATCATCACTCAAAATACTTTTTCTTCTGTATTCGGTCACTCGCATCTTTATGCAGGTTGCTTTTTTGGTTGCGGCATGACTGCCCGGAGGTTATCATATTTCGTTTTATTATTGTGGCATTTAGAGCAAAATGTCCGATAATAATAAAGTTTATGTTGTATTATTTGCATAAACGCTTGAAAAAGATACCTTTATGACAATAATATATGTAGATTTTATTATATATAAAGGATTAACATGTTCTGGCATAGATCAATATTTTTTGGTTTGCCGGAATGAGAGAAATGATTTTGGAAGCCTAAGTTAGACTGCCTGAAAGTCGCCGGCTTCTTGAGGTTTCTCTATATTTTATTGATGGAGCAATATATGGCAAAGGCCGAAGCTAAAACTACCAAAAAAACTTCCAGTGCAAATAAGATCGATGTGATCAAAATGATCAAGGAATCCGCTAAGGATATCCATTCCAAGATAAATCGGCTGGCTATCCCGAATATGAGGATTCCGGTCAGATCGTTGACAAATGTTTCCTATGATGAAAGAAAAGGATGTTTCGAGCTTAAAGGGAATGTTAAGGAACGTAATTTCACAGTTAATACGGTCAAAACTTTCGCCCAGACTATGAAAATGATGGCTCTCAGTAAAGAGCTTATCGAAATGGACGATATGGCTACCAAGAGGGAAGCATATTATATCAGTAAAAACTGGGAAGATGCCGCCTTTAAGGAACAGCCCGAGTCTGATACCGTCATGGAAGATATTGAAGCCATGTTTGGTGTTATCCGGGAAAAACTGAAATTCATACCGGAAGAAAAGGGCGGAGAAGTTGCCGGTCGTCTTGAAGTTATTGACCGCGACCTTGACGGCAAACGACTGAGAATCGATTGCACAAAGTTTGGCTCCGGTTCATATTCTATTCCTATTGATGTTGAACACCTGGAATTCCGCAGCAAGGCGAAATTCATACTTGCTATCGAAACCGCCGGTATGTTCCAGCGTCTGGTTAAATACGGCTATTGGGATTCCGCCCAGTGTATTCTTGTCAGTATGGGGGGCGTACCGACTCGTGCCTGCCGTCGTTTTATCCGTCGGCTTAGTGATGAGTTGAAAATCCCTGTATATGCCTTTGTCGATGGCGATCCTTACGGTTATTTCAATATTTACCGTACGTTAAAGGTTGGTTCCGGTAATGCCGCTCACCTTAATGAGTTTTTCTGTGTACCCCAGGCCAGGTTCCTCGGCGTTACTCCTCAGGATGTTATCGATTATGAGCTGCCGACCCATAAGCTCAAAGATGTCGATATCAAACGTGCCAAGGATGCTATGAAGAACGACCCCTTTGTTCATCATCATAAGCTATGGCAGAAAGCTATTACTCAGATGCTTAAGGCCGGCGTCCGTGTCGAACAGCAGGCATTTGCCAAGCATGGCCTCGATTTTGTTGTTAAGCAATATCTGCCGGACAAACTTAAAGACATAAAAAAATTCCTGCCATAAGTTTATTTGTGTGGCTTGTAAATATGTAGTGTGGTAAGTTTTGCACCGAAAGCATACAAATACCCACGCTGATTATTAAAACCGTCGCACAGCGACACCTTAGCTATTAGTTATAAACTATTAGCTGTCAGTTGAACAATATATGTATTTCAAACGCATACTAAAATACGTCTTCCAGCAAAAGGGACTACTGGTCCCGTCAGTAATTCTGGCTTTTGTTGTAAGTATCCTTATGGCAATAAATATCTCGATGATGTTGCCTGTTTTTAAAATGATGCTTAGCGATCAGGGGCTTCATGGCTGGGTTGACAGTTTTGTTGTTAAAGATCGTACCGGTGTCACTTTACTTATTGAAGAGCCGAAAGAGTTTGGTGACGGTAATATTTCTCGCTTCATCCCGCCTATGGTTACCAAGCTGGAAGTGAACGATGAAGATAATAATCTAAAGGTTGGCGATGAAATTCTTGAAGTTTTAACTGAAGCTCCTCAGGATTCATATAAGCCTGCCGTTAAAAATCCGCTTGATACAATTGCCGCTATTGCCAATTCTGATGAAAAGGTATTTGTATTCGTCAGGCATCGTGATCGTTCGGAAGAGCTTGTCGAGCTCGAACCAGAAGCCAAAAAGGTAATTAGTTTTTCTAATATAGCTAAATATGTCGTAGATAAAATTCCGCGAGGTATTGGTAAGGATTATAAGTACCGGTGTATAGCTGTTTGCATTTGGACCATACTTGTTATTGCTATTATCAGGTGTGTTGCCAGATTTTCCCATGAGTATATAGTGAAGAAAATATCATTGGTGGCTATACAGAATTTACGAAATGAAACTTTTACTCGTACTATTCGTATGCCGCTCAGTTTTTATACCAACGAAGGTGTTAGCGATACTATCAGCCGTTTTATCCAGGATAGTAACCGTGTCAGGCGTGGTATTTCCATTTTGTTTGGTAAAGCTGTCCGCGAACCTCTGACTGTTATTGCTCTGTTTATCGGGGCTTACCAGATTGAGCCAAAGATAACGCTTATTACTGCGTGTGCCGGACCGATTATTTTAATTGTCATTGGTCGAATTGGCAAAAAAAGCAAAAAAGCGACTACCAGGACATTAAAGCGATGGTCCTTACTCCTCGGCAAACTCCAGGAAGCTTTCTTTGGCATAAAAGTTGTCAAGGGCTACCATCGGGAAGAGTGGGAAACCGAGCGTTTTGTCAAAGTTAACAATAATCTCCTCAAAAAACAGCTCAAAAAGGCCAAGGTTGAGGCTTCTTCAAGTCCGACTATTGAAGCTCTTGCCTTTGCAGGTGGTTGCATCGGTATGTTCTTTGCCCTTCGTATGCTTGAAGGCAGCGAAATGACAATTGAAAATTTTATCACTTTGATAGCTCTTTTAGCTACCGCAGGTGAAAGCGGCCGTAAGCTTGGCGATGTTATCCCTTCTATCCAGGAAGCCAATGCCTCGGCCCAGCGGGTTTATGAACTATTTGACAGGGAAATTGAGCAGGACGACCCGGATGCCGTTGAGATCCCGCCTGTCCGGGAATCGATCGAGTTCCGTGATGTAAGCTTTACTTACCCCGGCAGCCCTGAGCCTAACCTGGTTGATATTAACCTTTCTGTTAAAGCAGGTCAGACTATTGCTGTTGTCGGGCCAAACGGCTCCGGCAAGACTACGCTGCTTAGCATGATTCCACGGTTCTTTTCTCTTAACAGCGGTAGAATAATGATTGATGGCGTCGATATTACAAAAGCTACCCTCAGCTCGCTTCGAGGCCAGCTTGGAATCGTCACCCAGAATACGGTTATATTTAACGATACTATTGCCAACAATATTGCTTACGGCATGCCCGATGCTCCGCTGGAAAAGATTCAGGAAGCGGCAAAACATGCCTACGCTGATGAATTTATAAATGAAAAGGCTAACCGCTATGATGAGATGATCGGCGAACAGGGCTCAACCCTTTCCGGCGGCCAGCTGCAGCGTCTGGCGATTGCCCGTGCCATTCTGCGTGATCCGGCTATCCTGATTTTCGACGAGGCTACCAGCCAGATCGATTCTGACAGTGAGGCCAAGATCCAGGCAGCTCTAAGAGAATTCTCCCAGGGCCGTACTTCGTTTATTATCGCTCACAGGCTTAGTACAATTCTTGATGCCGATGTGATTGTTGTTATGGAAAAAGGACGTATTGTCGCGACCGGATCACATACCGAGCTGCTCGAGAAATCTCCTTTGTACAAACAGCTGTACCAGATGCAGTTCGGAGCCCACGCTGAAAAAGAAAATGAATAAATACACATTCTAAATTGAAGAGAAATAAGTATGTCAGTTAAAATTGATAATACAAACAGACCACAGTTTCCTAAACGTGCAGTTATAACAGCAGGCATGCCATACGGCAACAAAGACCTCCATTTCGGACATATCGGCGGTGTTTTTATCCCTGCTGATATCTATGCCCGCTTTCTACGCGACCGGATCGGATATGACAATGTTGTCTTTGTCTCCGGTACCGACTGTTTTGGCTCGCCGATTGTTAATGACTACAACAAGGTCGTCGCCGACGGCAGCTTCCAGGGTTCGCTAGATGACTATATCAAACGCAACCACAAAAAGCAGCGCGAAACAATTTCTGATTATAATGTCAAATTGAATTTGTTTGCTGCCTCCAGTCTCGACCCGGCATATGCCAACCATAAGGACATCGCAGAGTATCTGATCAAGACCCTCTACGAAAACGGCCACCTGGAAAAGCTTACTACCAAGCAGTTCTACGACCCCGAAAGTGATACTTTCCTTAACGGTCGCCAGGTGATTGGCCGCTGCCCGGTTTACGGCTGTAAATCTGAAAATGCCTATGCCGATGAATGTTCTCTCGGTCATCAGTATGAACCGGAAGACCTCATCGCTCCTAAAAGTGCTGTGACCGGCGAAACTCCGGTTATGAAAGATGTTACTAACTGGTATATCAAAACCCCGGAGTTCGAGAAACTTATTGCTCAATGGGTTAGTGATCTGGAAAACTCTGGTAAATGCCGAGAAGTCGTTATTCGCACTATTAAAGAGTATCTGGTCAAACCGACCCTGCATATCACTCGTAAGCAGGTCGAAAATCTACAGCCGGTTCTGTCTAAATTGCCCGAGCACGAATATATTGATGATGGTAAACCTTCAGTGCGGCTGCTTTTCAATAACCTCGCCGACAGGGATACCGCAAAAATCGTTTTGCGAGATAACGATGTCCTATATCGCAGCGAAAAATGCCTCGTACCGTTTCGCCTGACAGGTAATCTCGATTGGGGACTGCCCGTCCCGGAAATTGACTCGCTTTCAGGACTAACTTTCTGGGTATGGCCAGAATCGCTCTGGGCACCGATCTCATTTACCAAAACATTCCTCGAAAACACCGATACCCATAAAGATAATAATAAATGGCAGGACTGGTGGTGCTCGCCTGATACCGCTATCTATCAGTTTATCGGCGAAGATAATATCTATTTCTATGCTCTGCCCGAACTTGCCATTTTTACTGGTACACAAGGGCCGAATCCGCAGATGCCGGTCGAAGGCCAGCTGCAGCTGCCGACCCTTATTGCCAACCATCATCTGCTGTTTATGAATATCAAGGCCAGCTCTTCCAGTAAGGTCAAACCTCCGCTGGCCTTTGAGCTGCTGGAGCATTATACCTCCGATCAGCTTCGTATGCACTTCAACAGCCTCGGCCTCGGCATGAAAAACGTCAGTTTCCAGCCGAAACCATACAACCCGAAAGCTACCGAACGTGATCCCGACCCTGTCCTCAAGGAAGGCAACCTGCTATGTAATGCCTTCAATAAGGCCGTTCGATCATGCTTCTATACCTCGCAGAAATTCTACGATTGCCAATTACCGGCATCTGAAATTTCCGATGAAGTTATGACTATCTGTAACGATACTATCCTGCAGTTCGAACGCGACATGCAGAGCCATGAGTTCCACAAGACCACTATGCTCCTGACAAACTTTATCCGCGAGATGAACAAACGATGGTCGGCCGCCAATCCGTTCTACGACAGCTGCGAGGAAGAACTGCGTCAGCAGACCCTGGCAGATGTCTTCCATATGGTACTGGTTGCGACCAAACTGCTGCATCCGATAGCTCCGAAGGGTACTGAGATCATCGCTGAATATCTCAATCTGGATAAATCGCTCTGGAACTGGGAAATGATCTTCTCGCCGGTTCAGGATTATGTCAATGACCTTCAATCGCATAAGTTCATCGAGGTACCGCCTAAATTCGACTTCTTCGAAAAGGAAGTATCTGAGAAATTATAGATATAATGGCAAAGTATCTGGACCATAATTCTAAAGCTAGTGACCCAGTTGGAGTAAGGCTTAGCAGGAAAAAGCTGGATATCTTCAGGAAAAAATTTCCCTGGTGGAGTTTTTTTAGTATTCGCTATAGAATTCCTGAAGAATATTTTGATGAACATTTACTGTATGGCGATAGTAGGGCCGCAATTGTAATCCGTACCCGGCCAGACCTGATTGTTGCAGCGTATACAGACGAATTGGATTGCGTTGTCAATATGAAGTTTCCTAAACGTTTTGTTAGGGATTATGAACTGTCAAAAGGATCCAGACTTTTAACTGTTAACACCTATTTTGTTGGCAGTGAAGTTGTTCGGGATATAATTCAGGGACCTTGCAGTTATAGACAATATTCAAATTTTCGGCCTCTGATTGCCGAGTTTCTTTCTGATGATATTGGCATTATCGAAAATAGAAAAAGCCGAATTTCTGAGGATGAATGGCGGTTAACTCAAAAAATGGCTGATGACCTTGTCAATGCCGAGGCAAAACCGAGAAAAGGATGTCCTTTCCGCTCAGATCTTCCTGCCAGGCTTTGATACTTATTTTGCACGAATTGTTTTGAAACAGGTTATTTTATCCAGATCAATTAATTTGAGATATAAACTATTCTTCTAATTGCTCGACAGTTTTATCTAGTGTCAAAGATTGATTAATTATACATCGCGTATTGTCTGTTATTACATCCAACGTAATTCCAACTGTTGACCTGGTAAGGCAATCCCCGGCACAATGATATTTGCAGAAGCAATTCTGACAATGCTCTATATTTTCTACGGTTCTTTTTTGCAGCTTATTCAATACTTCATCAAAAATGACAAAATCTTTTATAAATGAAATTATTAAACAGATTTCATTATTGCGGATCCCTTGAACATGCAAAAGTGCGCCATGCATATGATACGCAGCATAAATCGCACTTAGAAAAGATTAGATAATAAAATTGGAAATGGCATGTTTAGATGAACTGCTGTTGCGTTACAACTATTGTCGGCATATTAGTTATTCATTGTTTCCAGCATTTTTTGGGCTTGGCGTGCCAGGTAGCTGTCACCTCTCGTACTTATAACTTTGTTTAACAGCTCTATTATCTGTTTGCTGTATATCTCTTTTTCGCCTGGTTTGTCAGTCCGTGATATCTTTTTTGTCAGCAGGTCAGACAGTTCTACCATTGCGGCAATACCGCCGTCAGTTTCAGGGTATTCCTTAACAATATTCATTAGCTTGATATCTTTTTCATCGATATTCTGCGTTATCCTGGCAAGCTCCAGTTCGATATTGTCAATGAGTGGGTCTGGTTTGGGACTATCCAGCAGCAGCTCTTTCAGTTTATCTTCATACCCCAGCTGACTGGGGTTCAGCATGATAAAATCTGCCAGGCGTTTCTCATGTCTCAGGTTGCCGGCCCGGTTTTCCAGGCTGATCAGGGAGATTAGCTTTTCAATTCTTTTCTGCAGCTGCTCTGCCTCGGCCAGTGTAATAGCTGGTTCCGGCTTCAAAAAGATTGCGTCTATTGTTTCGGCTAGCGGTTGATCTTTACCGCTCTCAGCTCGCATCAGTTCTATCCTGTTTTTGCATGTTTCCAGGTTGTCTTTCAGCAGCAGTATTGCCTGGTCGAAATTATATGTGCCGGTTACATTAGTTGGTTTTTTACCTGCCAGCAGATGTGCCAGTCTGAGTCTGGCTTCTATCGCAAATATGCTGTCAGGGAATTTTTCTTTTATTGCCCGCCACAGGAATTCAGATTCTTCAGAGGTATATTCTGATGTGAACCTCAGGGAATCTTCAAATCGAAGTGCTCGCTGGTCAACTATCATATCGATAGTCAAGGCGCGATAGTATAGCACTTCAGCCAGCCTTTTACTGTTTGGATGACGTTCCACAAAACCCTTAAACGAATCAATTGCCCGCTCTTTGGCTGTTGCTATATTAATCCTTATCCTGGCGGCCTCTGAGTCCGGCGTAACATTAGTTGGCTCCAGGGCAAACGCCCAACGCCACCTGAATTTGATTTTGCTGTCAATTGCTTCATCACTTAGATATGGCTGTTCCTGTTTGATTGCAGCCCGCTCTTTTTCTATCAAAGGCACGATGCTTCTGTCTTGAAACTCAGACATGTTCTTGGGACTGAATGAAACAACCTCGGCACGAAAATCACGTTCATTAATGCCTATTCGATCACAGAACTGCCATATGGAAACTCCCAGCGTTGCCAGAAAAACCAGCACTATCAGAAATGGTTTGTAACGGGTAAAGTGCCCGATAAGCAAGGTAATGCCAAATATCAGTATGCAGTTCAAATATGCAAATGCCAGGGGACTGTAAGCAATTGCCCACCTTAACGCATCGCTGTCCTGCCAGGGATTTGGCCCGGCAAAAACGACCCAGTAAAAAACGACAGGTGCCATACATAAGACCGCCGCGACAAATTTGGATTTGAAACGTAGCGGATCGAAACTTACTGCCGCGCAGGCAAAAAATATGCTTAGAGACATTGGCAGGTCATGGCATAATAGCAGACCGACTAGAACCAGTGGCAGGGCATAAAACAGGTTATACAGCTGAGAAACCAGCATTGGAATCGCTATAATCATTGCCATAAATGCGCCAAAGAGCAGGATATAGGCCGGAAATTCAAATATGTTGATCGGAGACAGGAAATTGGGGATGATATACCTTATCTCTGCGTTTACTCCGGCGATCCAGAATTGCCCGGTCATTATGCGGTTGTAAAAACTGCACAATATCAGGTACAAGGCAATATTAAACAGCCAGCTGAGCAGACACACCCCTCGATCGTGTACCATAAGGGCACCATCGGTAAGCCATAATCTGCTGGCGGAAAAGTTTATCAAACCATCAGCAGATAAACTGCGGCGGTTTTGTTCGGTTTTGTTTTCTGTCTTAGCCAATTTATTTGTTTATCCTAAAAGTCTTGATTATGGTAATACCAATGTTATTAGGTCCTGTCTGATCAGTGTTTAAAGTGTCTCTTACCTGTAAATACCATTGCCATATCGTGGTTATCGCATTCATCAATACTTAGCTGATCATTTTTCGAGCCGCCCGGTTGAACAATTGCGGTTATGCCGGCTTTGGCTGCCTGTGTTACATTGTCCGGGAATGGGAAAAATGCATCTGATGCCATTACCGAACCCTGGGACTTATCACCTGCCTGACGAATTGCCAGCATGCCGGAATCAACCCGGTTCATCTGGCCGGCTCCTACTCCTACCGCGGCATTATCCTTAGCCAGAACAATTGTATTGCTCTTGACATGCTTGGCTACTATCCATGCCAGTTTCAGGTCGATTAGCTCCTGATCGTCCGGCTGCCGTTTGGTAACACATTTTATCTGATCTTCTTCCCAGCCGATCAGGTCACGCTCCTGTAATAATATACCGCCGGCAATGCATCTTACATCATGTTCGCAGCAATCAATAAGGCTGCGATCGATAGGGCCGGTTTCCAGGAGTCTGGCATCTTCACGTCCCCAGCGTTTGCGGGTACGGATAATTTCAACTGCTTCGGCATCAAATGCGGGCGCTATGATAACTTCAGCAAAGAATCCGGCAGCGCCAAGATCTTTGCCCCAGCGTCCGTAGCTTTCGCATATGGCATCTGCCAGCTCAGCTGTTACCGGCCTGTTAAATGCCAGGATACCGCCGAATGCGCTGGTTACATCTGCACAATATGCTTTTCGATATGCTTCTACAATATTGTCCGAGTCTATCGCACAGCCGCATGGGTTCATGTGTTTTACGACTACTGACGCGGGCATATCAAATTCCTTGACCAGCTCAAAGGCAGCGTTTGTATCCATAAGGTTATTGAAGCTGATTTGCTTGCCGCCTTCCAGTTGCCTGGCGTTAGCGACACAAGGTTCACCGCTGTTTCTTGCCAGCTGGTAGAACGCGGCCTGTTGATGGGGGTTCTCGCCGTAGCGAAGTTCGCTGCTGCGGACAAGGGATATGGTTTTTTTCTCCGGCAGATTATCTTCCGCCTGGCCGTTTAGCCAGTTACTGATAGCAGAATCATAAGCCGCTGTCAGTGAAAAGGCCTTTCTTGCCAGTTCTCGTTTCGTCTGATCTGTTACTGCTCCGTCATTTGCCTTCATCTCTTCGATAATTGTATCGTATTGATCAGGAGATGTTACAATGGCAACAAATTTGTGATTTTTTGCTGCTGATCGCACCATGCTCGGGCCGCCGATATCGATGTTTTCGATTGCATCTTCAAAACTGCAATCTGGCTTGGCTACTGTTTGTTCAAATGGATACAGGTTTACACATACCAGGTCGATAGCATTAATTCCGTTTTCTTCCATTGCCTTGACATGTTCAGTATTGTCTCGTAAAGCCAGTAATCCGCCGTGAATTTTCGGGTGGAGTGTTTTTACTCGGCCGTTCATCATCTCCGGAAAACCGGTTACATCATCTATATTGATTACTTTAACCCCGGCATCTTTCAAAGCCTTTGCTGTGCCGCCGGTACTTATGATTTCAACTTCCATGCTGCTTAGTGCACGGGCAAATTCTACTATACCGCTCTTGTCCGAAACCGAAACAAGTGCTCTCTTGATTGATGACATACTCATTAGCTCCTGTCATTGAATTAAATTAAAAACAAACTCTCTATATGTTAGCTTTCGCTGTTTTTATGTTGCAAAAATCGCCAAAAGGGCCTTCCTGCAACACTATGAATTAAATTTACATTCGAGAATTAACTCGAAAATACAATTAAAAGTAAAGTTTTCATTCACAAGGCCCCTGTTCCGGCCTTTGCGTATAATGTTGAACAGTCAAAAGTGCGATACCGCACTTTATCAGTCTTGATTATGCTGAATGCATATTCCCCTTTTTCCCCATACCTGCTAAAAACATAATTTAGAATAAAAAAGCTCTATAAGTTTATCTTATAGAGCTTTAATCTTTTAGTATTGAGTGGTCTGTAATACCAGTATATCACCGGTTTTATTTGCCAGTAACAGCAAATCATCTTCGGTATTACTACAGAAGGTATCAACATTAGGCATATAAAACGCGTATTCTTTCTGACCCGTTTTATTGTTCATTACAACCATCTGGCCGGCTTCATTTACTGTAAATACTCTATCGCCGACTTCGCTCAACATTTTTGTGCCTGTTTTAAGTTCCCATCTTACCTTAGGGATAAGTCTTTCATGGCCTTCTGCCGGAGTTTTGCCTTCAGGATATCTTTCCAGACATACCAGGGACTTGTTCAAAATCGGCTGATATACAAATTTTTCTGTTACCGCTGGAACTTCATATAGCTTGCCGCCGGCAAGATATTTCCAGAAAATATTTCCATTTTCTTTATTCACACAATAAAGAGCGGTGTCTGTAGATGGTACAAAACATTGATCTTTATCAAATACGCTGCCAGGAATTGACCCCGAGGTTTTCAACTCCCATACCAGCTGGCGTTTATCGTATTTTGCCGCATACATTGTACCGTTATCACAAGTGAAGAATACATTACCGACACGTTTGCCTTTTTCTTCACGGGTATCCAGCCAGATAACATCTTTAGGTTGTTCTGTCTGCAGACTCTTCCATACAGTTGTCAAAAGGGGAAGTTTCATACAGTAGAATCTGTCGTCACTGGCACCGGCAAAAAGAAGCTCTTCATCGCGGGCAATAGAAGTGGTAGGGGTAAATGGCAGTACCCAGTGGTTGGTTTCATTGCCATTTTCAACATTAAGCTCAAAAATCTCGTTACTCAGAGCTATCAGTACACGGTTGTTGTATGTGCTCAATTGTGCAAGGTTGCCGAGCTTTTGAGGAAAGCGAGCCTCCCAGTTGACTCCGCCTGTCAGCATGTTGATACAGTAAAATGAACTGTTACTGTTGAATATGTACAGTGCAGAACCTTTTTTCAACATGGCTTTGATTGTGGTCTGAGGACCGCCAAGATCCTGTATGACCCATTTCTCTTCCAATCCTATTTTATCAAGTATATCTGATGACAGCCTGATATCCTTGTTTACAACTTCTGGCTTTTTGCTTGGCAGTAAGCCGCAGCTGCATAAAGAAATCAAAAAAGTAAAAGCTGACAGGATACATATCGCCTTGCTTGTGTTTTTCATTACCACTTCCTTAAATTCCATTATTATTTTCGGATTGTTATATGTTTACTTTCGCAGTTTTAAGTTGCAAAAATCGCCTTAAAGGCCTTCCTGCAACGCTTTGAATTAAATTTACTTTCGAGAATTAACTCGGAAATACAATAAAATGTAATGTCTTTTATTTACATGGCCTGTTCCGGCCTTTGCGTGTAATATTGAGCAGTCAAAAGCGCGATACCGCACTTAAAATACTATTGTCGTTTTACGAAGTCGCCGAGATCTATCTGTAGCTCATCTTCAAAGGTCTTTAACTTTTCAATTCGCTTGATATCATCCATAATGCGGTTCGCCAGTTTAAAAATGTACGGCTTGCCTTCCAGCCGGTTCTGCAAATCCCTTAACATTGTAGTCCAGCAGCCTTCGTACAGCTCTCTCTTGAGTGTGACCAGCATAGCCTCTTCACCGCTTAATCGGGAGACAAAATCTGTTACTCGCGCTTCTGTAGTGTTATTATTACTTTCTAGCGACATAAACCGTTATCAAATAATGCGTTATATGGTTTATCCAGGTAGGGCGGCTATGGTAGGCCCATCCGCAATTATACTCGATATATATTAACCTTATGGTTTAATAATATCAATAAAAAACCAGCATTGTCAAAGATTTGTATCTTGTTTGTCTTTGTTTTTTTCAGATGTACCCTTGAACCAATTTACGGATTAAGCTTTGCCCGCTATTTGTTCTACTGCATTTGAACTCCAATATGGTTCAATCTCTGATACTACGTCCTATAATATTGGAAATTCTTAATAATGATATGATGTTTTTTGAATCCTGTTATTTATTATTTTGTGCAAATTGTTATGAATTAATTTAAGGATAAAGTGTGTTTGGCATTATAAAGTTGGTTATAATTCTGAATTGTAACTGGCTTTATTGTAGTAACTAATAATCCCTGTTCCAAGGGTGGTCCTGACAGTTTAGCTTTATATGTCAATTATGCGTTTATTGTGGTTTGCCTATAAAAAAATATATTTTTTTAGCATTGAAGTTATGGGAAATATGTCATTAAGTGATTTATTCAAGCTAAATCGGTTTATATACGAGGTATGGGCTAGTGGACAATATATATGGGTAATTAATAATGGGTGCTATTAAAAATCAGTATATAGCATAATTATGGTAGAAAATATTAATACAAAACAAAAACAGCCTGTATTTGAATGGGATGACAAGCTTTCGGTTGGCTTAGCTGAAATTGATGACCAGCATAAAGAAATAATTAAAGATCTTAATGAGTTCTATCATCATATAACAGGTGATTCATTTAATTATGAGTCTGCCTATGAGATTCTCCTGAAATTTAAATTTTTTGTAGAAAAACACTTTGAGTGTGAAGAAAACTATATGTTTTATATTGATTATCCAGAGATATTTGAACATAAACGATTACATGAGCAAATGTGTGATTCGATTGACGATTTGCTGGATAAGTTGAATAATGAAAAGGCAGAAATAAATGAACTTTTGGCTTTGATTAATATGTGGCTGTCTGAACATATCACAATTGAAGATAATAAAATTGTGAAGTTTGCGGAAACGCAGCCTGCTGTCAGTCAGTTTGCTATTAATGATATTATCAAGCCGTTCGATATGTAAATACTTGAAACTTAAACTTCGTCTTTCATTGCAGGAGCGTATATTATTATCTGCTATTGCAAAGTCGCCATTTTTTCTTATTCGGATATTTGAATACCTGTTCGACCAGTTTTGCCAGTTCAGGATCGAACTCCTTTAGTTTTTCCCGACTGTTGACATTCAATATGGTTCCGGCATCAAAATACAACTGTACTCCGGTTGCAAAATATATCTTTTCATTACTCAAATTCCTTTGAGAATTTTCAGACCATTTTTCTTTGTTATTATCGAATGTGATTTTGAGCTTTTCCATAAAACCTTTATCTTCAATGCAATCAGCCCCCGACATCGCCAGTTCGTAAATTACTTTTCCAGGGTTGCCATTCAGGGTTTCATTGGTACTCAGTAATGTGCCGGCCTTAATCTTAATATGGTTTCCATCTTTACTGATTATGTTATCATCATCATGGCTGCTAATCATAATCGCATAACCGGCAGCAGTCATCTTCTCCAGGATATCTTGCCTGTAGTAAAACAGATTTCTTATCAGATTGTTTATCAGCAGCATTTCGTCATTATTAACATCGCTGGTTCCCAGTATCGGAAAGCCTGCACACCAGATGTACCTGGTGAACTGGCCATTCTGACTTAGTTCTGCCGGGGCTGTTTCAATAGTGTTTGCATCAATCAGCGTATAATAACGCCAGTCATTGTCTTTGTTAATTCGCATTACCTTTGCGATGAAATCCGATATATCTTTATCGTATTCAATCAGTTCTTCCCTGGTGTTTACATGGTTGTGTACAAAATTGTTTTCGGCATCACAGTCATAAAATGCCTGGAATGATTCCGCCCAGTATTCTTCGGCATTTGTTGCCGCATAATCCTCTTTATACAGACCCTTATCTATTGCACTTTTATACAGCCTGTCCAGTTCTGCCTGAAATCCGGGCTCGCATTTTACCAGCCCCGTCAAATGTACTCCGTGGGCCAGCTCATGGATAAATATACTTTCATTAAAATATCTGTCGCCCGGCAGCATCAGCAGGTTTTCTTCGCCGCAGCTGGTGGTTTTACCGCCGAACCCTCTCGCGCGTTTATTCCAGTAATCCTTTGGCTCCATATAAGCGTATTCGGGTACATCGGTTACTTCTTCTTCCTGGGCGATTATGATATACTTAAAACCTTCATCTATAAGAGCTTGCTTGACGTCCGGCCGATTCTCTAATACTTTATCCAGTAATAGCCTGAGCCTGTAGAATGCCCGGTCATCAACTTTTTCAGAACTGATTACCGGAATACCGTCGCAATCGAGGTATTTTTTATAGAAGCTGTCATATCCTTCTGGCGGAACGGTTATTTCGCCTGCATGACATTCTGAATAGAAAAAGACAGCGGCGGCAAACATTAACAGTATTGAATATCTTCGTTTCATGTTGTTTCTATTCTCTGTTTGGAGTTCCTGATTTTTAAGGAAGTTAATTTTTCTTATATTTAATTTAAACCAAATGGTTTATTGTGGCAATGACGTTTTACAGAGTATAGGGCTAATTGGATAGAGATTTCTTGATTCGTATTTAAATATAAATTTACAGTCAGTATCAGTTTATTTTCTGTTGTATGTGGTGTTTTTTGGTATAACTATTTGGTTTGTAGTGTCTTATGGGTAGTACTATGTGGTGGTGTAAGTTGTATTCTTTTAGGTTGCCAATAAAGCTATTGCAGTTTCTGGCAATGTTTTGCTAAAATACTACTTACTTTATAAAGTTTTAATTACTCAAAATAACAGGGCGAGAAAAATAATGTTGAGATATTTGAGGCAAAGAGGAATCTGTTTATCTATTTTAACAGTTTTGAGCATTCCAATTAATATATTTGCTCAGGTGGATGATAATCTGGAGTTTCCAACACGGCAAATGTACGAAAATAGAGGGTTCAATTCTAATTGGTCATCAAATCGGGTAAATGCACGCAAGGCGGCAAGTGATTTTCTCAATAATAATAGCCGGGCAGCTGATCTTTTTACTAAGTTCGATTTTCAGCTTAGAGAGATTCATAACGGGCATTTTATTGTTAATCATGCCCATACTGTTGATGCTGTTATGTCAATCAATGGAGCTGAAACTCGTGATAACTCATATTTCCTTGCAGATGGTGATGGTATTACTGTTGGCATGTGGGATGCCGGCATGCCGAGAGAAACTCACCAGGAATTAACAGGACGTGTTTCTTCTAGCGATGGTGCAACGGTTCATTATCATTCTACAATGGTTGCAGGTGTATTGGCTGCCAGTGGTGTTAATGAACGCGTTAAAGGGATGCTGCCTGCTGCAATGCTCAATTGTTTTGACTGGACTGATGACGACCTGGAAATGGCAGATTATGCCATGGCTACTTCCGGGCAGGTTGGGAAAGTTTCAATCTCAAATCATTCATATGGTGTCGTTAACGGCTGGGTAAGCCTGGATGGAATCTGGTATTGGAGTGGGATTTCTGGTCAGGATGAATGCGCTTATTTCGGGAATTACTATTATTCCTATCCATTTGATGTTATTTGCAACGATTCACCATATTATCTACCGGTATGGGCTGCCGGTAACGACAGGTCTGACGGTAAGCCATCTGACGGAGCTACTTATTATGAGTATGGTGATTTTGACCTCGAAAATCCGATGACCTATGACGCTTCGTCTGGTCCCAAGGCTGACAACTGGGATAATGGCGGTTTTGATACAGTCGATACTTTCGCCTGTGCCAAAAATATTCTTACTGTTGGCTCGGTTACAGATGCTGTTGCTACAGTTGACGGTGAACTTGTCAGAAACATTGCAAATGCCAATATGGCTACTCACAGTGCCTGGGGGCCGACCGACGACGGCAGGATCAAACCTGATGTAGTCGCAAATGGATACCTTGTTTACACCTGTTCTTATTCAAATGATTCTTCTTACACAACTTCTAACGGTACCAGTCTAGCAGCACCTGGTGCAGCCGGTGCCGCCGGGCAGCTGGCGAGTCTATATCTCAAACTTTTCCCTGGTGAATATATGCTTAGCAGTACGTTAAAAGGGCTCATTATCCACACTGCTGATGATATGGGTAATGCCGGTCCGGACTACAAATACGGTTGGGGACTTATCAATGCCCTGGAAGCTGCCGAGCTGCTGGTTCTGCACAAATATAATCCGGACTCTTTAAATATCGTAGAAGATTCTCTGGAACGGGGAAGATTTCAGGCTGTTGACGATGAAGATACTTTTACATTTGAAAGTGATGGTACCGAACCTGTAAAGGTTACTCTATGCTGGACCGACAAACCGGGTTCGTATGGTTCCCCCGAAACTCTTGACAATACAACCTTGCGGTTGGTAAATGATCTTGATCTTCAGATTGTAGCACCTGACAGTTCTGTTTATTTGCCCTATGTGCTTGATCCGGCCAATCCGGCTGAACTTGCTGCTGCCGGCACAAATATTAGAGATAATGTCGAGCAGGTTTATATTTCTGATCCTGTCCCGGGCCAGTATACGGTTATTGTAAATTATAGCCAGATGGATAGAAATACTTTGCAGCGATATTCTCTTTTGGTTTCCGGCCAGACTCAAAATCAGCCGGGCGATTTCAATACTGACGGTGAGTTTAATATTGCCGACTTTGCTGTTATCGCAGCAAACTGGCTTGGTTCTGATACTGCCGCTGACATATTCCCTTCTTTTGGCGATTCGATTGTTGATATGTCAGATATAAGCTGGCTTCTGGATAAATGGCTTAATTGATACAGGCACTGTAGAACCATTAAATTAAGATTCATTTTTTTCATAGCCTTATGGCATTTATATTTACTGCTATTCTATATATCCCATTTCCATTTTCAATTGATTACTGGCATGTAAAACCTTACAATTTATCGCTATGGCAGATAGCAAACTAAGCAAATTTGATATTATTATCCTCGGTGGCGGCCCGGCAGGGCTCATGGCTGCTTATATGGCAGGGCGGCGTGGTAAAACCGTTCTCATTATCGATAAGGCCAAACGACTCGGCGGTAAGATTCATATCTCCGGCGGCGGCAAGTGTAATTTCACTAATGTCGATTGTGCTGCGGCCAATTTCTATTGTTCAAACCCACATTTTGTAAAATCCTCCTTGGCTCGTTTTACCCCCTGGGATTTTGTCGGCATGCTTGGCGACCACAATATCGAATTTGAAGAGCGAGAACATGGTCGTATGTTTTGCCTGCACAGTGCCGGTGAGATTGTCAATATGTTTGAAAAATTGTGTTGCGATAGCGGCGTTCAGTTTCAGCTCAATAGTGAGGTAAAGGACGTTGGCAAAACAGAATCCGGATTTAAAGTTTCCACCACAAACGGAAATTTTACTGCTGAAAAGCTGGTTGTTGCCTTGGGTGGCTTTGCCTGGCCGCAATGTGGTGCTTCCAGGGACGGCTATAATATCGCCGAACAGTTTGGTATGAAACTTATCCCGATTCGTTCCGGCCTGGTCCCGCTGGTCTATGGTAAAGAAGATGTTAAATATCTCAGTGAGCTTACCGGCAATTCCTGTGTTGCGACTGTTTCGTGTGATGGTAAATCGTTTACCGAGGAAGTACTTTTCACCCATTGGAGTCTTAGCGGCCCGGCTATACTTCAAATTTCATGTGTATATTCTCCCGGCAAGGCGATATCTATCAACTGGCTGCCGCAAACTGACGCCCGTCAGCTATTTCTGGATGCCCGTGCCAATAATGGCTCCTGGACAGCTCGCAAAATACTTCAGCCGTATCTCTCTCAGAAGTTTGTCAGGATCTGGCAGAAGCGGTATATCTCGATGGATGCTGTTGCTAACTGGACAATCCCTCAAATTGAAGCCGCGGCTGACAGTCTCAACAACTGGCAATTCATTCCCAATGGTGACGATGGCTTCCGTAAAGCTGAGGTAACTATTGGCGGGGTGGATACTGATGAACTCTCCAGTAAGACTATGGAAGCTAAAAAAGTACCTGGCTTGTACTTCATCGGCGAAGTAGTTAATGTCGCCGGCCAGCTTGGCGGCTATAATCTGCAATGGGCCTGGTCCAGCGGTCATGCCTGCGGAGAGTCATTATAACCCTGGGTTGCTGAGCGATAGCGAGCTTTGGTCCTGGCTATTCCTTGCTCTTCAATATATACGGCTGGCCGGTTGCCAGAACCACATCACGCCAGAGCGGTCCGTCCAGGTCAACGATATTTCTTTTCTGTACACATAGTTCAATCGGCACATGCACATATCTGTTCTGCATCATGCTTATCAGCAGCCCGGTTTTACCACTCATCCCGGCATGTACAGCATTAGCTCCCAGTCTGGCACAATAAATTGAATCAACAGGTATCGCCGGTGTACTGCGAATGATATAGCTTGGGTCGATATATTTTACCGTATGGTCGATTCCCTCTGCTTTCATATATTCGCTTATCCTGGCTTTGAGTATTAGCCCGATATCGCCCAGCTTCTTATTACCCGACGCATCGGTTCCTTCAGAAGCTGCCATATCCTGGCCTGCACCTTCTGCCGCAAGCACCACGGCATGACCATTATTCTGCAGTCTTGTTTTTAATGCTGCAAGTAAGCCGTTTGGCCCTTCAAGGTCAAAGCTAATCTCAGGAATCAGCACAAAATCAACATCATTCATTGCCAATGCGGTACAAGCTGCGATAAATCCTGATTCACGGCCCATTACTTTTACTAAACCGATGCCGCCTTGGGCTCCGCATGCTTCGGTATGAGCTGAAGATATCGATTCGCACGCTTTCGATACTGCCGTGGCAAAGCCAAATGTTCTTTCGACAAAGCTAAGATCGTTATCGATGGTCTTGGGAATTCCGACAACAACACAGTTTAGCCCTCGGCTGCGTACTTCTTTACTTATTGCCAGTGCACCTTTCTGGGTGCCGTCACCGCCAATAGTAAACAATATATTTAGCCCCAGTCTCTCGATTGTATCCACCATTTCAGATGTTCGGTTGCCGTTGCCGCGAGATGAGCCCAGCATTGTACCGCCTTTGGTGTGGATATCTTTTACTACTTCCGGATTAAGCACAACCGGCTCAATTCCATACTCAGCTATCAAACCTTTATATCCAAATGGCAGCCCGAATATATATCGAACACCATAGTTATCCCATAGCGTCAGCACTACTGCACGGATAACATCGTTCAGCCCCGGACACAACCCGCCGCAGGTAACTATTCCTGCCTTGGTAGTTTCAGGATCGAAATACAGCTTCTCTCGCGGACCGGCCAGTTCTAATACTGCATCATCTTTTAGTCCGGTTGTAATCTGGTCAGACATGATCTCGTTTTGGTAAATGAGCCTTGCTTTATCGTCAACAAAATCAGCTACAAGGTCACCTTTAACCGTTGAAAGTTTTAACGGTGATTCATAATTGCATTCACCCAGCGAGTCTATTGTAAAATTGAACTTTGTCATTTCCTTATTTTCCGATCGCAACTAATAAAAATGTTTCGCCTAATGACGAAACATTTTTATCTCTGAGTTATGGCTTAACTGTGTAGTTTAATTATTTGGTAATGCGTTCCATTGCCTCACACACATTTTCATAACTGCCGAAAGCGCTCAAACGGAAGAATCCTTCACCGGCAGCACCAAAACCGGCACCAGGTGTACCCACAACGTTATATTCATTCAGCAGTTTATCAAAGAATCCCCAGCTGTCGATACCTTCTGGTGTCTTCAGCCAGATATAAGGAGCATTTACGCCGCCATAAACTTTATAACCGGCTTTCTCCAGATTCTCACGGATAGTCTTGGCATTGTTCATATAGTAATCTATCAGTCCGCGAACTTCCTTCTTGCCTTGTTCGCTGTAAACCGCTGCTGCCGCTTTCTGTACCGGGTAAGATACTCCGTTAAACTTGGTGCAATGGCGGCGGTTCCAGATAGGTTTGACGTCAACAGCTTCTCCGTTTGCCTTATATGCCTTCAGTTCCTTTGGTACAACTGTAAACGCACAGCGTGTTCCGGTAAAACCGGCATTTTTACTGAAGCTGCGGAATTCGATTGCTACTTCCTTGGCTCCCGGTATTTCATAAATACTGTGCGGGATAGTCGGGTCAGTGATAAATGCTTCATATGCTGCATCAAATAGAATAAGCGACTTGTTCTCGCGGGCATAGTCAACCCAAGCCTTTAATGCTTCCTTAGTAGCAACCGCACCGGTTGGGTTGTTCGGGTAGCACAAGTATATCAGGTCAACCGGTTCTGCCGGTAGGGCAGGTGTAAAATCATTATCCGGTCCGCATGGCATATATACCAGCCCGGCATATTGACCGTTGGCATCTGCTTCACCTGTTCGGCCTGCCATTACATTGGTATCGACATATACCGGGTAAACCGGGTCTGTTATCGCAATTTTATTATTCAGACCGAATATTTCCTGAATATTGCCGGTATCACACTTGGAACCGTCTGATATGAAAATCTCATCTGCTGAAATATCGGCTCCACGGCTCTTATAGTCATTTTCTGCAATTGCTTCACGCAGAAAGGCATATCCTTGTTCCGGGCCGTAGCCGTGAAAGCCTTCTACGGTTCCCATTTCGTCAACTGCCTTGTGGAATGCATCTATTAAGCTTGCCGGCAGAGGGCTGGTAACATCGCCAATGCCTAGCTTGATAACTTTGGCACTAGGGTTGGCTTCTGAGAAAGTATTTACCCTGCGGCCAATCTCCGGGAATAAGTAGCCGGCCTTAAGCTTTAAGTAATTTTCATTGATATTTATCATGTCGTACTCCGATTTTTGTCTAAATTATGTTTTTATAATGGTTTACTAAGCTCTCTAATCTCTAAAATAGCCAATCATTATATACGTAAATTACTCCAAAATCAACCATAGCTTTTATAGAGTATTTTAATATTTGATGTTCGTGTTTAGTCTGTTAAGATGGAAAGGACGGTATGAAGAATTGCGGTTATTTGATATATTGCGAGAAAATAACGAATCTAACTTGATTTTAGTTCATTTTGTTGAATTTTAAGATGTGGCGTAAGGTTTGACTACTAATGCTGATGTGTTAGCTGGTAGTTTTTACAGATGATGAGTTGATTGCATATATTCGTCTTCAGATACAACCTTGAGTTTCTTTCTCGCCATGGTAGTTCCGTTCCAACTGATAGATAGATCCCATATGCCAAGCTTGTCGTCTATCGGTTCCCATATAGTATCGCCCAGGAAAAAGGTATATACAGGGCTGTTAACATGAAACTCCCCCGTGAAGGGCGGTGCCATACAGCCTCTGCTGTTTTTGAATGGCGGGTGCCCTATCCGCCAGCTGATAACCTCGCCGCGAGCCTTGGTGATCTCAACTATCATGCCGAACTCTATCTCCAGCCGGGCAGGAATCTTGTCAGAAAACTCTATTATCTCCGGCAGCTGCTCATCGTCTTTATCGAACTTATCGTAAATTCCAAAATTTACTATCTTGATATCAACTTTCTTCTTCGCCATATATCTGCTGTTTTTATCTCAAGCTTTTCTGCAGTTTTATTAGTGTTTCTTCTGCATTTCAGTTGCCTTTTTGAGAATTTCCCGTTCTCGTTTTGTCAAACTCTGGATTCCTTGCTCGTGTACTTTTGCCAGTATTCGGTCAACTTCGTATTCCAGGTTCTTAACTTCTTCTTTTCGTTTCTGGCTGACTTTATAATCCAGGTTAGTTTTGAACTGGTCCAGCTTCGGTCGGCCCATTACCCATAGGAAACCAGTTGCCATCCCTCCAAGGTGACACAAATCGCCGCCTGCATTATGACCGCCGCCAATAACATTTAGAATATATAATAACGTAAACAATCCACAGGCGAATCTTATTGGTACCGGGAAAATAAACAATATTACCTGGAAGTGTGGAAACAGAACAGCACATGCTACCAACAGTGCCAGTACGCCGCCGGAAGCTCCGATTAGCATTGAATGGCCAAAAATGCCAAATAGTGATGCCAAAGAATAAAGTGCGCCGCCGACAGCACCGCTAACCAGGTACATAGTCAGAAATTTCTTAGTGCCCCATGACCTTTCCAGTACCGGGCCAAGGAAAAAGACACCAAGCATGTTAAATACAATATGCATTACATCGGCATGTAGAAACTGAAAAGTCAGCAGCCGCCAAAGCTGAAAAGCATATTTCGGACTGAAGCCTATCACCGAAAACCATGCTTCAATGCCGTTTGGCTTGATGATGGGAAATATCCAGCCTCTATCTGTTTGTTGACCTCCAAATAATTCTACTTTCAATTCGTCAGGGATAATACCTGCCAGATGCGGACCTAGTAAATGCTGTACTACAAAAGCTGCCAGGTTTATGATTAGCAGCATTTTAACTGCCGGGGTTAGTATTCCAAGGCTGAAATGCATTCCGCCGCCACCAAAACCACCTCCGCCATAGCTGCTGCCGAAGCCGCCCTGGTTGCCGGTTTGATTATAATTTCTATCTTGAAAACCCATTAAATGTGTTCCTTTTAGCTTTTCTTATATGATGCTTTAGATTTTTTAAGCCTATCACAGTGTAATGATAATTTCTTACAATATTGTAACACTCTACATTACGACAGGTTACAATTAATGTTCAGGTTTACCCGTATTAGTATCGTTTACAATATGGGTGTGTCTTTAGTTAACTTTCTACTTTTCAAGCTGTAATAATCGCCTGAGAGGGCTTTTTCAGGCCTCCTGTTTTACAGGAGGCCTGCGTGATTTAGGCTAAACAATAATTATTAATGTGTCAATTTGCCATAGGGCCTGGCGATTGCAGCAAGCCCGATAATTGAGTATGAGCTAGAGTGATAACATGGTGTAATTGAAACTGGCAGAAAAAGAAATTAAATTAGAAAAAAGCCCAATTATTCCTCTTTGTGAAACTATTTGCCTAATTATGGGACTAAAAGCCGTAAAAAACGGTTTCATTGATATAGACTGTGAAATGATGGTTTAAAATAAAAAAGCCCTCTGAAGCAAAGTTTGCTCCAGAAAGGCTTTTTGAAAAAGGAGGTCTGGTCGTTTTTGGTATATCGTTATTTATATTACGAAAGCTGTTTTTGCAGGTTCTAATATAAATTTTATTTTTTTATTATAAGCTGGTAGCACCAGGATTCAAGCTCTTTATCATACCGGTATATGTTCTATCGGTTTATTTTTCTTATCAACCAATAAAATATTTGGTTTAAAATTTTTCGCTTGCTCTATTTCCATTTCTGCCCATGCCATTATGATGACTTCGTCACCGGCACTGACCAGGTGAGCTGCGGCTCCATTGGTGCAAATAACACCGCTTTCTGCCGGGCCTGGAATAACATAGGTTTCATGGCGGGTGCCGCTGGACATATTTGCTACTAGTACTACTTCGCCCTCTATGAGCCCTGCTTGTTCCATCAGGCTGCGGTCTATGGTAATACTGCCGTAATAGTCCAGATTTGCTTCTGTCACCGTTGCACGGTGAATCTTCGATTTTAATACCCTAATTCGCATTTTCTTAAGGTGGGCTGCTTAAAGCAGTAGTCATTACCAAATACCCATGTTTAGCCTAGGAATTATACAAGAGAACTAAATCTATGTCCACATAATTTTTGCATTTTTATATAAATGCTTGTTAAACAGCAGGTTAAATGTCCTATATGTAAAAATAATAACGATTGTAATGATTATTCAGGGTGTTAAGTATTGATAATAGGGTTTTCTGCTGGAAAATATACGTATTATTAATATAATTGCAGTTGTCCTATGAATTTGTGAGCATAAATTGCTAGTATTACACATATATGGCCCTACCAAAACCAAGATGCCGTATTAATTTATATCCGAATGGCAGAATATATGAAGTTTAATCCTTTATTTCTTAATCTTATCCAAAAAAGCGGTATTCTCAATACTGTTATTTGTCTTGTTTTGGTAATTTTGCCGACATCAAAAGTGTATTCTCAGGAGAGTTCTTCTGATTTGCCGGATAAAAAGGCACGCCCACTTTATGTTGTTTTACAGAACGAGTTTATTTCCAAGAAGTTACCTGATGGTGGAGATGTCTTTGTCTGTACTGGTGGTTTTTGGGCCAGTCTTCCTGGAATTGCTGGTCAGCCGGCGATTGAATTCCAGGCTGAAAATGCGGTTATATATTACCGACAGCAGGAGTTGCTGCAGTCTTTGGCCAGAGGCAGTGAAGCCAAAATCAATTCTCCCATCGGTGTTTATCTTGAAGGTGATATAAGAATTGCTGTTGATAATCTTGCTGTTAATAACAATAAGCCTGTTAAAGATAATGTTTTTACTGCTGAAAAGGTGTATTTTAATTTTGACAGCGGTGAAATGCTGATTCTGGATGGTGTATTGAAGTTCGAGCTGGTAGATGAGAGCGAGCTGCCTATTTATATAAGGGCAGAGGAGATTAAACAGTATGCCGATAGCCATATTCGAGCAAAAAAGGTTAAATTTAGTAATGATTCATTTCATCAACCTCATTTATGGATAGGTGCCAGGCAGATTGATATATATCAGGATGATTCGACAAGTTCAGATGATCAGAACATACCTCAGGTGGAGATTGATGAGCTTACTTTGAATGCTGAGGGGCTGCCGACAGTTTTCTGGTGGCCTCATGCCAGGGGTGATCTTAAAAGTTCGCCTACTCCTTTGAAAAGATTAAGTGGTGGTTTGGATTCTGAATATGGTTTTTCTATAGAATCTGAATGGGATTTACCTCTTTTGCTTGGCTTGAAGCAGTCAGGTGAGTCAAAGACAAATCTTCTTTTGGATGGTTATACTAAACGAGGGCCGGCAGTTGGTATTGAGTCGGAATACACTAACGAACTATCTTTCGGTGAATTCAAGAGTTATCTGGTTCATGATAGTGGTGAAGATGAGCTGGGCAGATTGGGTTCTCGTGACAATGTTGCGCCGGATGAAGAGTTTCGTGGAAGAATTAAATGGAATCATCGCCAATATCTGCCTTATAACTGGCAAATGTCGGTTATGTTGAACCATGAGAGTGATAGAAACTTCCTGGAAAGCTGGTATGAGCGTGAGTTTGATTCCGAGCAATATAAAGAAAATTCTATATACTTAAAACAATCAGACCATAACTGGGCTTTGGATTTTTTGTATGGTTTTCATTTAGATGACTTTGATTATTCTTATGTCCAGGAGCCGAAAGTTGGTTTATATCTTGCCGGACAAGACTTAATGGATATTTTTGTTTATCAGCATGATGGCTATTATTCACAGTTTCAAGAGATAGCGGGTGATCGTTTAGTTCCTGGTTTTGGTGGTAAGGAAGAGCAAAGTCTGTTTCCTGATATTATTAATCCAGAATCAACAACCTATGCGGTCAGTCGTCATGAACTTATGCTGCCGGTAAAGTTTGGTAGTTTCAGCTTTGTTCCTACTGCTATTGGAACGTATGTATTTTCTGATTATTCTGATAGCTTATATCCTGAATATGATTATGAGTCTGGAAAAAATGATGATTTTCTGCAAGGTTCATTTGGGTTTCGTAGTTCAATGCAGTTCTGGCATCTTGATCGTTCTACACGTTCAGAATTGTTTGACATTGACGGCATACGTCATATAGTGCGGCCTGAAGTTAATGTCTTTTGGGCAGATACTACAAATAGAGACCTGTTAACTCAGGATGTATATAATTTCGCTTTACGTCAGCGTTGGCAGACCAAGAGAGGCCCGAA
Source organism: Sedimentisphaerales bacterium (assembly GCA_963666285.2). GTDB lineage: Bacteria > Planctomycetota > Phycisphaerae > Sedimentisphaerales > SM23-30 > JAFGDI01. The sequence continues at coordinate 4,310,320 of OY762711.1, read as the reverse complement.
AGATAATAAGCGGGTTGTAGATGTTTTTACTTTTAATTCATCTTTGACATATGTAAGTGACGAGGTTGAAGATGCTGAATTGCCGGGTAGATTTATTTATTCCCGGCCTGATACACAATATGGTTTTAGCCCGTTTGTTAATCATGACCTTGTTAGTTTGGGACTGGCCGGTCGCAGCCAATATAACCAGTGTTTAAGTAACCATGCAACTGGCGATTGGAGCTGGAATATTTCTGACGTAGCAGATTATGCCGGTGGTATTAACTATAATCTGACTGATTCAGAAATGTCAGCTATTGAGAATGTAATATCATTTAGGCATGAGTCTCTGGTAAGGTACTATTTTGGCCATCGCTATTTGAATAATGGTGATCCGTTGGAACAGCAGGCGGCCCAGTATATAGCTGCTGGAGTTAGTTATCAATTGAATCCGAAATACGCAATTTCAGTATCGACACAATATGATATCGAATCAGATGATGGAGCCTTTAGTCGACTTGTTGTTCTACGTAAGATGCCGGGCTGGACAACGGCGTTTAGTGCCGGATGGGATTCTACCAGGAGTGGAATGTCGTTCCAGATGAGTTTCTGGCCGAATAATTATGATAAGGCTACTATTGGAAGCAGAAAATTTACTCGAATGGCACCATAGCTTTTCTTATAGTGTTGTTGGTGTTTTATATATATGAATTTGAAAAAAAGTATGTTTTGTTTGCAAAATCTCAGAAAGAGAGGAATCAAAAATGATCACATTGAAAAGGATTGTTTTGTTCATTATTTTATCTGCGGCTTATCTGCAAGCAGCTGATAGACCAAATTTTTTGATTATTATGGGTGATGACTGTACTTATAACGATCTCCCATTATATGGAGGACAGAATATTGATACTCCGAACCTGGATAAATTTGCATCTGAAGGAATGGTATTCAATAAGGCATATTTAAGCATGTCAATGTGTGTTCCTTGCAGAGCTGAGATGTATTCCGGTTTGTATCCTGTAAAAAGTGGAGTATGTTGGAATCACTCTAAAGCTAAACCCGGTACTAAATCAGCACCTCATTATTTCGGTAAGGAAGGTTATCGTGTAGGTATTACCGGAAAAGTGCACGTTACCCCCAAAAAGTGTTTCCCTTTTGAAGATGTTAAAGGTTTTGAATCAAATTGTGTTGCTCCTACTGCTGACTATGATTGTGCCGGTATCGAAGAATTTATGGCAAGAGATAAAGATCAACCGTTTTATCTGGCAGTTTGTCTGGTAGTACCTCATGTCGTCTGGACTGTTGGCGATTCGACTAAATTTGACTTGGACAAGCTAAAGTTGCCACCTCATATGGCACATACACCACAGACTCGTAAAGATTTTGCCAAGTATCTGGCTGAGATCGAATATATGGATATGCAGATAGGCGAAATTCTAAAATCCTTAGAGAAGACCGGACAGGCTGAAAATACTCTTGTACTGTTTACTTCTGAACAGGGGGCACAGATTCCCGGTTGCAAATGGACTAACTGGGAACTTGGTGTTCATACGGGTATGATTGTTAGATGGCCAGGAAAAGTAAAACAAGGTGTCAGGACAGATGCATTGGTTCAGTATGCCGATGTTCTACCAACATTTATGGATGCAGCAGGGATTTCATATCTGAAAGACCAGTTTGACGGCATGAGTTTTCTACAGGTTCTGCAAGGTAAAAAGGATCAGCATCGCAAGTATGTGTATGCTATGCATAATAACGTTCCGGAAGGGCCGGCGTTTCCGATACGTTCTGTAAGAACATCTGGATATAGTTATATTCGTAATCTTAGCCCGGAAAGAATATATATCGAAAAGCATTTGCTGGCTGTAGATCAACATAATCCTTATTGGGATACCTGGGTATTTACTTCCGGAGATAATGACAGTACCTATAATCTGGTTGAAAGATATTTGAGACGTCCGGCAGAAGAACTTTACGATCTTGATTCCGACCCTTTCGAGTTTGATAATTTGGCTAATAATCCTGAATATGCAAAAATAAAGTCTGAGCTATCTAAAGAACTTGATCGCTGGATGGCTGTTCAGGGTGATCCCGGAGTTGAGCTTGATACCCAAAAGTCTCTTCAGGATAACAGAAAAGCGAAATAGGTAAATTGTAAATTTAATAATGAAGTTCCCTGATAATGTTAAAAAGATAATCGTTCGCTGTCCAAGCTGGGTTGGTGATATAGTTATGGCCACCCCGGTTTACGATAGTGTACGTGCTACCTGGCCTGACGCTGAAATAGTAGGGCTTGTACGAAACTATGCTGTTGATATTCTTGGTGGAGGACCTTGGTTTGACAGGGTCGCCGGTATTGATGACGGCTCAAAAGCTGGAAAGTCTTGTCAAGTAGCACTAATTAAAGAGTTTGCTCCTGATATAGCAATTGTTCTGCCTAATTCATGGAGTTCGGCATTGCCAATCTGGAAGGCCGGTTGTAGGAATATATTTGGATATCGCCGTGATTTTCGCGGACTTATATTAAGGGCAGGTCCAAAACCAATCAAAGAGGGTGGCCGGATCAAACCGATGCCGACGACCGACTATTATCGTGATCTGTGTAGTTTTCTGGGCTTGAAGATTCCAGACAGTTTTATGCCGCATTTATATATTGACCAGGAATTGCAGGCCAGGGCCAATTTAATCTACTCTAAATACAATATTGATAAAGATGAAAGAGTTATTGGTTTAAATCCCGGGGCGAGTTTCGGCTCAAGTAAATGCTGGCCTGCCGAATATTATGCCGAACTTGCCAAACGTTTACAGGATAAATATAAGTGCAGGCTGTTTATGTTTACTGCTCCTGGTGAAGATCAAATTGCAGATGAAATAATGAGTTATGCCAAAGCGGATATTATCGAGATGCGTAAAGAAGGACTGGATCTGGCATTGCTGAAGCCGTTGATAAATAGATGCGAGATGCTGGTGACAAATGATACCGGTCCTCGCCATTATGCTGTAGCGTTTGATAAGCCGGTAGCGGTGATTTTTGGCTCTACCGACCCCGGTCTGACCGCTTCAAATCTGGAAAAAACAGCAACAATCAGGTTGGATATAGAATGTTCTCCCTGCCAGAAAAAAATATGTCCTTTAGAGCATCACAAATGCATGAAAGATCTTTCTGTCGATATGGTATTTAGTCAGATAGTTGACTTGATGGAAAAAAATATCCAATAATCAGGCTGAGAAATGTTGCTTGATATTTTTATACCCCTATGAACAATTCAGAAGAAAAATATGTACCAAAACTGATTGCCTGGGAAATAACCCGGCGATGTAATATGAGGTGTACTCATTGCCGTGCAGGAGCTTGCGATATAGACTATCCGGGAGAGCTGACAACTCCTGAATGTTATAATCTTTTAGACAATATAGCATCTTTTGCCAAACCGATAATTATTCTTACCGGCGGTGAACCGATGATGCGGGATGATATCTACCAGGTAGCATCCTATGGAGCATCTCTTGGTATGAGGATGGTTATGGCGCCATGCGGGATGTTGATTGACGATGCAGCTGTCAGGCAGATGAAAGATGCCGGGATTAGCTGCATTTCGCTATCTATTGATGGGTCAAATGCCAGAACTCATGATTCTTTTCGGAATACCCCTGGGGCATTTAATACCGTTATCAAGGCTGCGAAAATTGCAAAGTCTGGTGGTCTGGATTTTCAGGTTAATACGACGATTACACGCCACAATATCAATGAGCTAAAAGATATTATGCACCTTGCAGAGAACTTGGGTGCAGTTACATTTAATCCTTTTCTTCTGGTGCCGACCGGAAGAGGCAAAGAGCTTGCCGAACAGGAACTTACGCCGGAGCAGTATGAACAGACATTGCATTGGCTGGCGGGATTGCCTGAGGACAATATGTCAGTTAGGGTCACATGTGCCCCGCATTTTCAGAGGATTATGAGGCAGACTCAGCCGGAGAAGTTAAAGAAAAATTCCGGAGGTGGTATGCCGCCATCAAGTGGAGTGCATGGTGCCGGGTGCATGGGAGGTAAGAGTTTTGCATTTATTAGTCATACCGGCAGTGTCCAGATTTGCGGGTTTCTCGATATTTCAGCAGGTGAACTCAAAGATAATGATCTGAATTTTGTCGAAATATGGAAAAACAGCCGGTTTCTCAATGAAATTCGTAATGTTGACTGCTATTCGGGTAAGTGCGGAATTTGTGAATACAGAAGAGTTTGCGGTGGCTGCCGGGCCAGAGCTTATGCTGCTGATGGCGATTATATGGGTTCCGAGCCGTTTTGCCTGTATCAGCCTAAATAGATTATCATTTTTCTCATATTGTGGTATTTTTCAATCGTATAACCTATACATAAATACTTTACAGGCATAAATTTGTCTTTACTTTCTCATCTTTGACATTTATTCTTTAAATATATTGATATTAACCCCAGAAGAGTAAAATTGATGAGACCAGAAGTATTTACAATCCCCGGTATAAACCTTACAGTTCAGAGTTACGGCCTGATGCTGGTTTTGGCATTTATCTTTGGCGGCATGCTGGCCAGTAGAAATGCTAAAAGAGTCGGTGAAAATCCCGATAATATAGCAAATTTGATAATTTATGCCATGCTTGGCGGTGTTATTGGAGCCCGAATATTCCATGTAGTTCATTTTTGGAGCGACTATCAGGATAATTTCTTTGATGTCATAAAAATCTGGCGTGGCGGCCTGGAGTTTGTCGGAGGTTTCATAACGGCTTCTATTACAATGCTGATATATGCAAGAATCAAAAAAATGCCAATCAGGGTTTATATGGATATCCTGGCCCCAGCCCTTATGCTTGGTCTGGCATTTGGCAGAATTGGCTGTTTTATGAACGGCTGCTGCTATGGAAAGGTTTGCGATCACTCATGGGGGATAACTTTCCCAGCAGTCAACGATATTACCGAAATGGGGGTAAACGGAGGTAAAACAATACGTTACAGCTTACCATACTCTCATCAGCTGCATCGAGACTTTGACAGGGATTCCGGTCCGGAAATTGAGCTGCCTTTGGAATATTATGGTGGATATTTGAATGATCAGGGAGAATTTGTAGTTAGCAAAGAAGTCATTCCCAAAGAAAAAAGGGAGGATTATTATAAATATCCTAGACCGATAACTGAATTACCGGAAAATTTAGTGGCAGATTTGCGTTCTGATAAATATCCAATGAAAAAAATTCATCCTACCCAAATATATTCTTCCTTAAACGCGTTATTAATATGTGGGGTGCTGTTATTCAGTTTCTCCAGACGCAAGAATAAAGGAATAACCTTTACCTACCTTTTGATCCTATATGGAATAAGCCGATTTATTATCGAAGGATTACGGGCAGATAGTCCGCTTGAATTTGATAAGTTGACAATATCTCAAAATCTGTCGATTTTTTCGATAGTACTTGGTGTTGTCCTGATGCTGATATTTATAAATAAACCTAAATTATATGAAAAGCAAGAGATAAAAACAGGAGACGAAAATGGCCAAGGTTAATGTAGATCCTGATGAACTGAGAAGGTTTGCTAAAGAGCTGAATAGATTTAACGGTGAGATGCAGAAGCTGTTTGGCAGTTTAAAGGCAAAAATGGGTGCCCTTGAGCGAACATGGAACGACCAGGAGCAGGTGAAATTTTCGTCAGAGTTTGACCTGACGGTAAAGTCATTGAGCAGATTTCTTGAAATGTCTGAAATGCATTCAAAAACACTGCTCAAAAAGGCTCATCATATTGAAGAGTATCTAAGACAGAGATAAAAATTAGATATCTTTGTATTAATTACTTGTCGAAAAAAGGAAAGATATAATGCGAGCCAATATTAGTTCAGTAGATAATCTAAAAGAGTTCAGGGTAGGTTTGATTAAAGCCAGGGATGCTCTTAAATCTTCTTTTAGTGAGGCTGAGTCAGATATTCAGCGGTTTAGAAACTGGCTAGTCCAGGATCAGCGTAAACATTGGGAGACTATATATCGCAAACGTCATGAGCAGTGTCAGACAGCACGACGAGAGCTGCAGCGAAAGAAAAACGAAAAGACAATGTTAGGCAATCGGCGTTCATTTGTGGATGAGGAAAAAGCATATCAGAAGGCAAAGTTTCAACTGGAAGAAGCTGAGCAGAAGCTTAAGGCAATCAAGCGTTGGAGCAGTATCCTAGAGAAAGAAATCTTTAATTATAAAGGTGCTGTTCAGGGACTGGCATCTATAACAGAAGAAAGTCTGCCCAAAGCATGCGGAAACCTGGAATCAATGATTATTTCACTAGAGAAATATGCCGATTACAGTTCCATGGAAGGGGTTGATTTTATGCGTGACGGTGAGATTGAACAAGACCAGGAATTTGACAAAGGTTCTGACGATAAAGACAAACAGGAAATGGGGCAGTAAAATGAGCGTTAAAGATGCACATGCAAGACTTTCTCTTATCGCTAAAGAACTTGGCCGTGATTGGAGTGAGTTGAGGCTTAGCTGGCGAGATGAGATGGCTGATTATTTTGAAAAGAGATATATTGAACCACTGGAAACAGAACTCAGGAAATCGAAATCCGCTATGGAACAGCTTGATGCACTGGTAAGCAGGATAAAAAATGACTGTTTGTAAGGCACCTGATAAAATTTAGATTTCAGGCATGGAGAAACTACAAAAATGAAAGATAATCTAGCTGACTATTTAAAGGAACAAGCTCCCGATTTTAGCGGGATGGATTATAGAGATTTGCAGAAAGCTGCTCTTGCTGAAGTAATTAAACTTAGCAAAGAGAAATGTGTTGATGTGATTGATCAGATAGAGCAGGCAAAAGAGTCTTCTGAATCTGAAGTTAAAAGAGAGTTTGAAGAGGCTACTAAAGAGCAAAAAACTAAATATGATCAGTTGGTAAACAAATATGAAAATGAATACAAACAGAAGCTTCAGGAAATTACAGACAAATTTGATAGCGATATTACTCGATTAGAGGATTATATTGCCGAGGAAAAAGCCGAAGCTGAAGCAAAGGCCAAATTAAAAATTAAGGATGTTCAGGCAGGAAATGAATATGAGCAGTTATCCGCAGATACTGCATATGAAGCTGTGCTAAAGCGGTGTTCTCAGGATAAACGAGAAACAGATGAGGCTATGCCGAAGGCAAAAGAGCATGTCCACGAGCAGCAGGAATATGCTCAGTGGATCATGAAACGCTATCATATTACTCCTGATAAAATAGCGGTTCTGGAACCTGAAAATAATGCAGTTAAAAATCCGGATAAAGAATTCAAGGTTGTATTAGACAGGGCTAAAGAAAATATTGCATGGCTGGGAAATATAAGCGGATGTAAGATTGCCTCAGGTGTGGTTCCATATATGATTGTTCTCCTGGTTTGTGGTGCTGCTGTTGCGGGAGCATGGTTTGTATGTGAGAGCCAGGGACAGGCTCTACCGCCGTTTAAAATTGCAGGAGTTGTTGCCGGGTTTGGAGCAATTGTTGTTTCTCTGGCAGGTATTTTTCTGTTCTGGCGAAGCGGAAAAGTCAAAGCTGTTAAGTTATATCAGGGCATTATGCAGGATCTTTCAGCTTCTCTTGTAATTCTTGAGATACGTTACTCTAAGGCAATGGCTGAATTAAAGAAAGCAAAGGAAGAGGCAAAAGCTGAACTTGAGAGTAAAAAATCTGAGCTTAAACAAAATCTGGAACAGGCAGTTGCTCAGGCAAAAGCCAAGGTAAATAGTACTTATGAAAAGCTGGATGCCGAAAGCGGTAAAAAACTATTAGAGTTGAAGCAGAAGCGGCAAGAACAGCTTGAAGAGCTTGAGGATGACAATAAGCAAAAGTGTGAAAGAATAAAGAAAGATTTTGAACTTAATACTGCATCTGCCCGAAAGAGATTTGTTGAGCAGGAAAGTGAGTATACAGAAAGATATGAAAATGACTTTGAACTTCTAATGCAGCGATGGCGAGAAGGTGCGGCAGTTATCCGGGCTGCAGTTTCTCAGGTGGAAAGTTTAAATAATGAGCTCAAAATAAACTGGAACGATGAAAGCTGGAATAACTGGCAAAGTGGGGCCAATCATGATAAAATTCGTGTTGGCGAGTTTTTGGTTGATACTACTATAATTGAACCAAAAGCATTGGAAGCCGGACCGCTTGAGTTGCCTGACCAATTGAATATGTCTGCGGCATTAACATTTCCAGATAAATGTTCTATGCTGCTGCAGGCAAAAAGAGATGGTCGTGAAGATGCAATTGATATTCTTAAAGCGGCAGTGTTACGTCTATTTACTTCGTTACCTGCCGGAAGGGTACATTTTACTATAGTGGACCCTGTTGGTCTTGGTGAAAACTTTGCCGGATTTATGCATGCTGCTGATTATGAAGAAGCTCTTATTGGCGGGCGTATCTGGACCAGTCCCTCACATATTAAGTCTCAACTGGAAGACCTTACTGCTCATATGGAAAATGTTATCCAGAAATATCTTCGAAATGAGTTCAGTACTATCGAGCAGTACAACAAGCAGGCCGGCGAGCTCGCCGAACCGTATCGTTTCCTGGTGATAGCAGATTTTCCGCAGAATTTCAATGAAGAAAGTGTTAAGCATCTTAAGAGTATAATTAACAGTGGGCCAAGATGTGGAGTTTATACTTTGATAGCCTTTGACAGTCGCCAGCCTTTGCCGGATGGTATCGACCTTGATGATTTAAAGGCGAATAGCACCTGGCTTAAGTATGAAGATGGAACATTTGTCTGGCAGGATAGTATTTTGTCACAGTTTCCTCTTTCTCTTGATATGCCGCCCGCTGAAAGTGTAATCACAGATATAATGCATAAAGTTGGCAAAGCCGGTCAGGATTCGCTGCGGGTGGAAGTGCCTTTTGATTGTGTAGTACCCGAAGATGGGAATTACTGGTCTCAGGATAATGGCCGGGAACTGGTAATTCCAATTGGCCGAACAGGAGCTACTCGTTTGCAGTATCTCAAGCTTGGCAGGGGAGTGTCGCAGCATATTCTTATAGCTGGTAAGACAGGTTCCGGTAAATCTACTTTGCTGCATGTTATAATTGCAGCTATGTCTTCCTGGTATTCACCTGAGCAGGTTGAGCTGTATTTGATAGACTTTAAAAAAGGTGTTGAGTTCAAGGCATATGCCGAAAAACAGCTGCCTCACGCCCGGGTAGTTGCTATTGAATCTGATCGGGAATTTGGTCTTAGTGTTCTGCAGAAGCTTGACAATGAAATGACCAGGCGGGGAAACGATTTTCGTAATGCCGGGGTCCAGGATATCGCAGGATATCGAGAAGCAACTGGTATTAAGCTGCCGCGTGCGATACTGATAGTTGATGAGTTCCAGATATTTTTCAGCGAAGATGACCAGATTTCCCAGAATGCAGCTTTGCTGCTGGAACAGCTTGTCCGTCAGGGGCGAGCATTTGGCATACATGTGATACTTGGTTCGCAAACTCTGGGCGGTCCGGCTTCTCTGGCTCGAAGTACTATCGGTCAGATGGCAGTTAGGATTGCAATGCAATGTTCTGAGGCTGATTCTCAGCTTATTCTGGATGATGATAATACTGCGGCTCGACTGCTTAACAGGCCAGGTGAGGCAATTTATAATGATGCAGGCGGAATGGTTACAGGAAACAGTCCTTTCCAGACTGCCTGGATAAGTGAATTGGTCAGGGATAATAATATCGATAAAGTGGTATCTCAGGCAGCAAAAGATAATTATCAGCCACCTAAGATGATTGTGTTTGAAGGAAATGCTCCGGCACATATTGTTGATAATAAACTGCTGGTGGACTTTATCTCAGGCCAAACTCAGGCGGATATTCATTCTCCGGTTGCCTGGCTGGGTGAGCCTGTCAGTATTAAGTCGCCGACTGCAGTTACTTTCCAGCGCCAGAGTGGAACTAACCTGCTTATTACCGGCCAGCGTGATGATGCTGCATTAGGAATAGCTGCCGCTGCAATCAAATCACTTGCTGCCCAGAATAAGGATGCTCGCTATATTATCCTTGACGGCAGCCCGGCTGGCAGTGCCACCGAAGGCAAACTGACTGCTCTTGCTGAAGAGCTTGGTATTGACTATATTGATGTGCCGCTAAAGGCTGTCGAAGAGACTTTTGCTGCCTTATCTGAGGAACTGCAGGAAAGAACAGAAAATGATGTTGTTGATGCACCTCCGGTATTTATAATGATTTACGGACTGCATCGTTATCGTGTTTTGCGAAAGGGTGAAGATGATTTCAGCTTTTCAATGGATGCAGAGGAAAAGCCTAAACCTGATAAAATGTTTGCTGAACTATTACGAGAGGGTCCTGTATTTGGTATTCATACTATTGTCTGGGTAGATACCTTATCATCACTCGAGAGAGCCTGTGACAGGGCTACGGTGCGAGAATTTGACAACAGGGTTCTGTTCCAGATGTCTTTGACTGACTCAAGTAATCTGATCGATTCCCCGGCAGCTAATCAACTGGGGTTCCATAGGGCTTTATTTTATAGTGAAGAACAGGGGGTATTGGAAAAATTCAGACCGTATGCCTTATAAACTTATCCCAATTTGTACAGGATATGAATGCTATTATTATCCATATGATACCAGCGATGATTGGGTTTGATATTATGTGCAAAATCCAGACAGCTATACTTTTTATTATTCCTTTTTTGATGCTTAATAATAAGAAGATAATTGAAAAATATAAACAAAGCAGTTGAAAACCATAGAAATTGCTATTCTGGAATATGATGTAGAACAGGATCAGGACCATGGAGTATATAAGGTACCGTTTGCGATCATCTGTATCGTCAATAGGTTCTGTGACTTGGGCATCAACAATTACAATAGGGCGACCTATGATATCTTCCATAGGAGCTGCGGTTCCGGAACTCACAACAGTTAAACATGTTAGAAGTAGAGAAATAGCTCGTTTCATAGTAACACTCATTATTAAACAGTTTTATTGCTCTTATATTTTATCCGCCAAAATCATCGAAGAAGATATCATCATCTTCCAGACCTTTTGATTTCAATGTCTTTGTGACTGCATCAATCATTAGCGGCGGGCCGCAGAGGAATGCCTGACTCTTGGTATTTTCTTCCAGGTATTTATCAACAGACAGATGGATAAACCCGGTTTCACCGTCCCAGGAAGCAGCTTCTTCTGGGGCAAGCTGGTCTGAAAGGGCATAGACATAGTTAAATGCAGGATGTTCTTCTTTAAATTCTTTGAACATGTCAAGATAGATTGTATCGGAGGTATTGCGACAGCCAAAGTACAGGGTGCATTTCCTGTCAGGCCATTTTTCATATATTGTATAGATGATATTTTTCATTGGGGCCATGCCGGCACCACCGCCAACACAGATCATTTCGGTGTCAGGCTCTTCGTTCAGGATAAAGTCACCATATGGACCTGTAAGGGTTACCTTGTCGCCCACTTCCAGGTTATGGATATAAGTAGATCCGATACCGCCTGGAACGAGCCTGACAATGATTTCTACTATATCAGGTTTGGATGGAGGTGAGCTTATAGAATATGCCCGGTAAACGAAGTCATCTTCATCAGGGCACATCAGCTGAATATACTGGCCTGCTTTCTGCTTCATTATTTCCGGTGAAATTAGTTTAAACTGAACTTCTTTAATATCAGAGGTCAAAGGTATAGTGCTGATAACCTCTGCTTCAAATTCCTGTACCGCCAGGTATTCTTCCGGCATTGTGACAATTATGTCCTCACGTATTTTTACCTGGCATGCCAGTCTGATATTAGTTTTAATCTCTCTTCGGTTGAGGTAGGGCAGTTCTGTCGGCAGAACAGGACCGCCACCATTTGGAACGGTTACTTTGCAGAAACCGCAAGAACCTTTGCCGCCGCAGGCTGATGGTATAAAGATTTTGTTTGAATAAAAAGCCGATAGTAGTGACTGGCCGCCGTCAACTTCCAATTCTTTAGTACCATCGTTAATGTTGATTTTGCATACACCATAGTTTACCAGTACTTTTTCGGCAAAGATTAAGGCAGCTGTTAATATAACAATAATTATTGTAAAAACTAATATAGAGAATAAGTAAATCATATCAATTTGTTCCCAGTACTCAATACTTAGTACTTAGTTATTCACCTTCTTTTGCATAGATCAGTTTTATCATTAAATGTGATGTTCCATGCAATTAAATATTGTATTATTGCGTTTTTTGTTAACCGATAATAACCATTCCGCTGAATCCAAAAAATGCAATTGCCATTATGCCGGTCACTATCATAATAACGGCAACACCTTGGAATGGTTTAGGAACATTACTGTAGTTTAGTTTTTGCCTCAAACCTGCCATAAGCAGGATTGCTAAAGCCCAGCCTAGTCCTGCACCAAAGCCAAAACCAACGGATTGGATAAAACTATAGTTGCGAATTACAATCAAAAGTCCGGCACCAAGGATTGCGCAGTTAACTGTAATTAGTGGGAGGAATACACCAAGAGCAAAATATAGCTTCTGGCTGACTCTTTCTATGAACATCTCTACAAATTGGACAAAACCGGCAATAACCGCAATAAATACTATAAACTGAAGATGAGTAATATCAGCCGGGCATAGCGGTGCGTCTTCAACCAGTATGCCATAATATATTCCGTAGTTTATTATCACAGTCAGAGTCGTTACAAATGTTACAGCAATTCCCAATCCAAATGCTGTTGGCAACTGTTTTGAACATGCCAGGAATGAACACATTCCCAAAAAGTTGCTCAAAAGGATATTGTTAGTAAATATCGCAGCAATCAATATTACCCATGCAGATGTTTCCATGAATCAAATCCTAATATATTATTATTTTTAACAGGTTTAATGTAATTGATTCAATAAACCGTTTCTATTCTTTTTCTTCCAGGTTAGTTTTTCCGATAAAGTTTGCAATTGCAATAATCACGCCAAGAACAATAAAAGCTCCCGGAGCCTGAGCCATAACTTCATTTGGTGTGTACCAGTTTTCCGACAGTACCTGGAAGCCGAGAAGCTGTCCTTTACCAAATATCTCTCGTACACTTCCTACCATGCAAATCGCAATCGAATAGCCAATTCCATTTGCCAGCCCGTCAATAGCGCTTAAAGTTGGAGGATTATGCAGGGCAAAAGCTTCGGCTCTTCCCATTACAATACAGTTTGTAATAATAAGACCAACATAAGGGCCTAGCTGTCTGCTCATCTCGAAGTTGAATGCCTTCAGATACTGGTCAAACATAATAACAAAAGCAGCGATAATGGCAACTTCTGCTATCATCCTGATTCTTCTTGGTATTATGTGCCTTATGTATGATACTACAATATTTGTACCTATAGAGACAATCGTTAGGGCAATGCTCATGACGATTGAATTTTTTAGAGTGCTTGTTACTGCCAGTGCAGAGCATATACCGAGCAGTTGGATGGAGATAGGGTTATTTTTCCATAAACCTTCTTCCATCGTCTCTTTAGATTTTCCGCTGCATATTTTTGATGCGCAGGATTTGCATTTTCCTTCAGCCATAATTTAACCTGGTATTGTTTAGGTTGATAATATTATTTCTTTAATTCTGTGTTGAGGACTCTTAACATGTCTTCAACTTTTTCACAAGTTATTGTTGCGCCACTGATACCTTCAATTTCAGTATCATGTGTTGATGCACCTGGTTTAACTATATTAATTGCCAGTTTACCTTCAGCGTCAGCCAATGGCAGCCCGACAAATTTTTCTCTGAACCATTCTTTTTCTATTTCACCGCCAAGTCCCGGTGTTTCTTCGTGTTCGTAAAAAGTGATACCCTTGATGATCTTCATTTCTGAATCCAGTGCAAGATATCCTTTAATCTTATTCCAGAGCCCGGGGCCTTCAAAATGAACTGCAACAGCCAGGGTTTCTTCATTTTTGACTAGCTTATGGAATTCCAGGCCGTTTTGGGTTTCAGGTGAAACATTAGCTTCATATAGTTCATTGATCAATTTTGCATTTGGTTTTTCCGGCAGTTCAACAGATAATACTCGAAGGATATTTTCTCTTCTAAAAGCCAGTTTATTGGCTTCCTGACGATCTTTGGTTAATTCCTTCATGCCGGTAAGTAGTGTTCCGCACGCAATAGCCAGAACAACTGCAAATATAATTGTTTTTGTATTTTCATTCATGATAGATCTGATATCCGATCATATATAGCCAGTGTTAAATTGCTGCTAAATATCAGCATTTGATCAATAAAATGCTGAATACTAGTTTTCGGCAGTTTTTACTGCACTGAATTTTTTTACGTGCATTCGAATGATAACCTCATCAATAAGAGGAGCACATACGTTACCCAAAAGAATCGCAAACATCATTCCTTCCGGAAAACCGCCTAAATTTCTCACTAGCACGGTTACGCTTCCTATTATTATTCCGTAGATAATTCGACCTGCATTTGTAGCCGGGCTGGTTACCGGGTCTGTTACCATAAATACTGAGCCAAACATTATCCCGCCAGCCAGCAGATGGTACTGAACAGGAGGAAAATTCTGGGGGTCAGCTGATCGCTGATCAATTGCATACATTATAGCAGATAAGGCGCTAAATGATATCAGGGTTGCAACAGTTGAACGCCAGTTTGAAATTTTGAAAAATATGAGAATTGCGGCTCCAATAAGGATTGCCAGGGTTGATGTCTCGCCAATGCATCCGGTAGTTTGGCCCAGAAACATCTCCATGTAGCTCGGTGAACTGCCATCAGCATATGCAACTAATGGAGTTGCTGTAGAGATTGCTTCCGGAGCCGAAGCTCCCCAGAAAAAGCTGAAAGGCCAGAAGTCAAGCATTCTGCCTAAGGGGCCGCTACCAGGTTCTACCCATCCCGCCATATCAGGGGCATAAGCAAGACCGACAAAACATCTTCCAAGGATTGCCGGGTTAAACAGGTTTCTGCCTGTACCGCCAAATATCTCTTTTCCGAAAAATACGCCGAAAGCCACACCAACGGCACATACCCATAAAGGTGTGTCAGGTGGTAGTACCAGTGGGAATAGTAAACCTGTGACCAGGAAACCTTCCTGGATTTCTTCTTTTCGACAGCAGGCTACAATTACTTCGACTATACCGCCAACAACATATGAGGTGATGATTAGTGGGATAATACGCCAGCCGAAAAAGTAAAATGCTGCCAATACGCAAGGTATCAGCGAAACAATCACCATCGACATATAGCGTTTGATTTCCATGGAATTACGAACATGTGGCCCGACAATAGTTTTGGTATCAGGAGAGAAGAAGAAATTCTCTGTCGCTTCAAAAAGAGGTGTGAAAACCTTGAAAATTCCATTTTCTTCAAAGTGTGGTCTGGCCTTGTCGAATATATTCTTAATAAATTTCATCAGACCGCCTCCTGTTCTTGTTCTTTGGCTTTTGCAGCTTCGTGAGCGGCGTGTTCTGCATGTTCAGCAGCAATATGGTCTTGAGCCTGAATAAACTCTTCTGTTAAATCAATTTTTGAAACACAAATATAGGAACACAGTCCGCATCGAACACATTTTTGCAGTCCTGAAACTTCAGCTCTGTCTAAGTCTTTTGCATATAATATCTTATGTAACAAGTCAGGCATTAGCCCTGCCGGACATACTTCCTGGCAGTAACCGCATTGGATGCAGGCTCTGATTTCACCTCCCAAGGCTGTTGTCATTTTCTTTGAAAACCTCATATCATCCATGCCGAGCATAGCAAATTTTAGAAATTTACGTTTTGGACTATCGCTCAAGACGGTAACGCCAATAGTATCGTGTGCCAGCCCTTTTTCTGAAATATCGATTGTTCTTCCGCTTAAAACTCCGCCACTGATAATTCGTGCTGGTTCTTCAATAACTTTATCTTGATCTAAGAGCTTATCTATTGGGTAACCGACAGGGGCTTTCATGTATCTGGGTTCTTTTACGCCTGGACCGGCAAAAGAAAACATCAAATCAACACAGAACTGGCCTTTATTGATTACAGAATCAACGGCAAATACTCCTTGCGTTGAAACAGACCAGATATTCTGGTAGGGGGTAAAACCGGCTTTGTCGGCAAGGAGGGCTGAATTGTCCTGTCCATATTTATCTGGAATTGTGACTAGTTCTATATTGCCTTTTCCAGCAAAAGTTTTGGGCTTGATTTCGGCAGATTTTGCCTGTTTATTAGATATAACAATAATTATTTTGGCATTTTCAGCCAGTTCTGCTAGCGAATCGATCCCTTTACATAGGTCGTCGACATTCCCTATCAGTTCCAACTGGCTGGTCATTACATAGCTATCAAGGTCAACCAGCTTCAAAATAATTCCATCGGGCTTTTCCGTTTTTGCGGTTTTTTTACTGAAAGCATCAGTAAAATACCGCCAGGCTCCCATTTGAACAAGTTTTGAGATGCCACTTGTGTTTGGTATCTCAGCCTGGCCGCTTGAGCTTAAATTTGATATTTTGATTGATGTTTCGCCTAGCTCTACTATGCCGGTCATTGATGCCAGTATTGGCAGATTATAATTTTCCGGGTCGATAGCCAGTATTTCTCCTTTTTGCACCTTTTGACCATCAGCGACTTTTAATTGAGAAAAATTAAAAGTTGAATAGCAAAATGGGATGAAAAGTTCGTCAGGTATATCAACCGTATCGACGCGTGCAGCAGGACTATTGCTTAAATCGATATTATAGCCGCCTCTAAATTTCATATACATACTACTTTTGTTTATTATGGATTGACTAAATGGCAGAACTGCAGCGAATAATAACGCAGTTAAAGCCAGCATTACGTTTATAGATCATTCGGGTATAATTATATCAAATTACTTGAAAACCAAAAGTAAAATATGCCAAAAAAAGGCGTAAAATGGTTAAATCTTAACCTTAGTTGGTGATTTATGCTTTGGATATAACTTATTAATTGCCCATACAATCATTGTTGTGTTATCAATAATACACTATTGATAAAAATGTTGATATCTTTTTATCGTATTATTCTAGAAAAAGTATTAGAATTAGATAATATATATTCGTCCATTTTTCTTATTTGTCTGGTTTTTATTGAGGTAACTAACTATGAAGAAATATATTATAAATATTGTTGTTATTTTGGCTTTAATGATAGGCGGCTGTCAGGATGTACCCATAACTGGCCGTCAGCAATTTAATCTGGTTCCTGACTCGACAATAAATCAGTTAGCCAGAGAATCATATAAAGAGTTTCTGGAAGAGGCTAAAATTTCAAAAGATTCCAGTAAGGTCGCAATGGTGAATCGGGTTGGTACTACCATTACTAAGGCTGTTGATAAATATGGCAAAAAAGTAGGTATTGATCCGTCAGATTTTGACTGGGAAATTCAAGTGGTTGAGGATAAAACTGTAAATGCCTGGTGTATGCCTGGTGGGAAAATTGTCGTTTATACAGGATTATTGGAGGTCGCTGATACCGATGACAAGCTTGCCATTGTTATAGGTCATGAGATAGCCCATGCTGTTGCCAAGCATGGCGCAGAACGAATGACACAACAATTAGCAATTACTGGTACCGCAATGGCTGTGGATTATACGTTAAAAGATGAGTCAGAGAATAAAAGACAGGCATTTCTGACGGCGTTTTCATTTGGTTCCCAGGTTGGAGTGTTGTTGCCATTTAGTAGAAAACATGAATATGAAGCCGATGAAATTGGACTTCAGCTTTCGACTTTGGCTGGTTTTGCCCCTGATGCTGCAATAGATTTCTGGCAAACAATGAGTGAAAAGTCCGGTGGTGATGAAATAGACTTTTTCAGCACCCATCCTGCAGATAGCAAGCGTATTACACGGATTAAAGAGATAATTCCAGGTATTAAAAGAAAAACTGAGAAAATACGTGATAATTACAATAATTAATAATCTATAAGCTTTTTTGGGATGTTTATTGATTAATCGGAATGTTACTTGCTGTCGACTGGATTAACCAGACCATTGACGACATCATCTATTGATTAAGTTTGCCTGCTGGTTTTTGTGCGAAATTAGCGGAATCTTCTACTCTAACAGCTATTATCTGGGTGATTTTTCCAATTTGAGAAACTGACATTTTTGATTATATTATTTCTTCTGTCTGGTTCATTTTGCGTATTATTCTGCTAACCATATTTTATTATATTTTCTTTCTTAATGTGGCATTTTATAAGGTGTAGATGATGATATGTTGAGATTGTTTAATAATGTTTCTGCGTTCATAAGCCTATGTTTTGTAATATGATGCATGGTGTTTTGACTGTTGAGTGATATCTTTTGCATCAAGGAAATTCTTGTTTATTAAAAAATAAGTTTAATAAAGTTTTACTTATGATTGATATAAAGCTATATTAAATATATATTCTTTTTAATAAAAAATCATTTATCTTGTTGTAGGGCATTAAATCGTTGGCTGTATTTGATTTTAGTATAATTAAATATCTTCGTCGCCAAAAATCGCTTAGTCGTGATAAACTCGCAAAACTTTGTGATGTATCCAGGCAGACTATTGCAAATATTGAAAATGGAAAATTTGTACCATCGATGCCGGTCGTTATGGCTCTTACTGAAGCATTGGATGTAAGTTATCCGGATCTTATTACATACGCTAAAAGACATCAAACTCAAACAGTAAAACCTTGTTTATTTGATTTCGACTCTAATATGGGCAATTGCTGGTTTTATGAGTTGCCTGGTATGGCAGTTGCTTATTTAGAAGTGGAAACCGGTTTTTCATATTATATGAATAAGTGTTTTATACAACATTTTTTTCTGATAGAAGGTGGAGTCAGTCTGGATTGCAATTCAACAAACTGTAGTATTTCAGAAGGTAAATTTATTACCTGCCGAGGGGCGAATGGTAAGTTTACTGTTATTGACGGACCGGCCAGAATCGTAATATTGATAGTACCATATGATAATAATGTCGCAAAATTAGTTTCTCAGCCGGAATTTCTTCTGCCTGGAAATTATTTCCAAAAGAAAGTTGATAAATATATGTTACTTTCACCTTGTAAGCGAAGATTTGATTTTTCCACATTACGTATGCTTCGTACGACAATGGGGTATAGCTTAGAAATGTTTGCTCGGGAATCAACTGTAACTGTTGCGACGATATCTGGTATTGAACAAAATAAAAGATGTCCTTCTTTGATTACGCTAAATATGCTTACTGATTGTTTAGGAGTGGATTTAATTGAATTTCTTAAGTTTGCTTTCAAGGGAGGGTGTGAGCGGGGTAATGTCAAAAATGTAAAAATGAACTCTCTTGATAGCCAGGGAAAAACACATGAATTAAATCTTATGCAAAGTTTGGCCGATCAATTTCGTGTTGGCTATTTAAAGAATGAAACTGATCGGAGCCTTAATGTTCCAGTAAAAAACGTATATATCTCTGAAAAGAAATTTATATTTGTAATCAAGGGTTCAGAAACTATTTTTATCGACGACCAAAAATATCATCTATCACAGGGGCAGGGGTTGATGTTTGATGGTAGAGGTCAGCATCATTACCAGGTGAGTGGTAATCATGAAAGTTTCGCATTGTTTTCATTGCATATTGATAGTAATAGAACCAACGCTTTTCCCGATGAGCCGATTGGTAATTTATTTAAATTTGGTGATTTTGTTGGTTTGTAATTTAGTTGACTTTCGCAGTTTTAAGATGCAATAACGAAGTGCCTTTGGTAAAACGCCTAAAAGGCCTTCCTGCAACACTCTGAATTTAAACAAAACGTGAGACGACCTGTCCTGAGCTTGCCGAAGGATAGTCGAATACCTTAATTTATCTCTTAATTGGTCCTGTTCCGGCATTTGCGAATAATGTTGAACAGTCAAAAGTGTGCCATGTATATGATGCGAAGCATAAAATGCACATTTATTGGACCAATAAATAATATTCTAAAGTTATTTTTCTTTGTTGGATTGTTTTTCATATCTTCCCTAATTATCAGTACTGATAATTCTTGTTTTCAATTTACTTTTAAGCTGTATGTATTTTAGTAACAAATAAAATATTATTATAATATTTATTTTCTTATTTAGCTCTTCATATATAGCCGAAAAATTGTCTGTATTAACATAAATGTCTAAATATAAATGGATTAAATAAGTCGCTGTTGGTAAGTGTTTGCTGCATCTACTACTGCAGGCAAATATTGATAAACTTAGATACCACAGGAGTTTGAATATGAAGAAATCATTGTTGGTGTTATTGGCTATAGCTTCCTGCCTGATATATTTCCAGTCAATAGCATTAGCTGAAGAGGTCAAGCCGGAACAGATTGTTATTGTTTGTCATAAATCTGTGCCTTTAACAACTATTGATAAAACCACAGTTGAGGAAATATTTTTAGGTAGAACTACTTCTGTTGGTGAAAAGAAGGTTAAGGTTAATATTGCTACTTTGAAGCAAGGTGCTGTCCATGAATCATTTGTAAGAAATTATGTAAATAAGACTGCAAATCAGTTTAAGAATTTCTGGAAGAAACTTGTTTTTTCAGGAAAAGCTAAGATGCCGAAAGCTTTTAATACTGAGAAAGAGCTTGTTGAACATGTTGCCAAAACAGAAGGGTCAATCGGTTACATTCATATCAGGACTTCGAAAGATAAGTTTGTAGTAAATGATTCAGTTAAAGTACTTTGTATCAATGTGAAAAAAAAGGATATCGAGTAATCGACCAAAAATAAAAAAGACATCATCCTAAATAACAGGAGTGAAAAATGATAAATATAAACATAAAACTAACTTATGTACTGTTTTTAGTCTTAACTGTTTCGGCTACAGGCTTAGCAGTTGAACTTGATCTTAAAGAAATTGGTTTTCCAATTGAAACAGTAGATATGCACGGTTTTTTCTCGCAGGGCTATATAAAAAGTAGTGATAATGATGTTATAGTTGGTTCTAAAAATGGCACTTTTGATTTGAGAGAGTTTGGTGTCAACTTTGCTGGTAACGTAACTGAGGATATAATGCTGGCAGCTCAATTGATGGGATATACTTTAGACGAGCAGGGAGATGATAAAATCGGGCTGCACTATGGATTGATTGATTGGCGTATTGATGATGCTATTGGAATAAGGGCCGGGCGTTACCGTGTTGCGACGGGTCTTTATAATGAAACCAGGGACGTAGATATGCTTCGTACCTCTGTTTTCCTCCCGCAAACTATTTACCCTGAAATATACAGAGATTATTTTTCTGCTTGTGATGGCGTATCGCTCTATGGCACTTTGAATTTAAGCGATTTAGGATACCTGCAATATCAGATTGGTACCGGAAATGTTGTGGCGATTGAATCATCATCAGGTGATGTAGGTTATAATCTGTCATATTTTGGTGTTACCGATATCGAAGTTGATAACGCGAAAAGTTCTAATCTGCAACTTTTATGGGAAACTCCACTTGATGGTCTTCGGGCGGGTTATACCTGGCGCAGAATTGATGCTGAGATGACTTTGTATGATTATATCGACGGTTATGATCCTCTTACTGGCGACCCTGTTCGTGTTGATGCTCCGGAGTCGCAGGATAATAGAGCCAATCATGTATATTCATTGGAATATATGGTGGATCAGCTTACCTTGATGTATGAATACAATTTGCAGAGAAAAGACAGTATTGAGCAGAGTACCGGATGGTATATTGGTGCAAATTATGAGTTTAATGATAAATTCTCTGCCGGATGCTATTATACTGAACTTGATATTACCGATGGTAATACAAACATTATTGAGACAGATATTCACTCTTATTCAATATTCGCAAAATATAATATTACATATTCATGGCTAATTAAAGCTCAGATAGACTTTAATGATGGCGATGGAACATCGCAGTGGCCTGCTAAGAAAAATCCCCAAAATGGTGGTGACAGCACTATGTTCTCTATTAAGACAACCTGGGCGTTTTAGTCCGAATATGTTTCAAATATATAAGCATGACTTAATTAAAGGGTATCCGTTTTCGGCAGATACCCTTTTTTACTAATGATTATTAGAGTCGGCAGTTTGTGAAGCTGTTTTCTAATTAATTAGTATATTCTCTGAACCGATAAAAATATACATAAATGATAGTATGTCTTTTACGACTGACTGTGTTATAGGACTATAATATCAAGGAAATATCTATGGGTACGGCATTTGAAAATATGGGCAATAAGAATTCAGAAGTGATATATATAATAGATGAAAAGCTGTCTGTATTGTACGCTAGTAATCTTGATCCCAAAGAGTATTCTAATACAAATGTATGTGAATTTGTCTGTCCTGTTTGTCGTTCTTGTGAAATATGCTTTGTTCGCTCTGTTATTGAAACTGGTAGATATGATGAAATGCGGTTTCAGTCTGAAGATGGTATTATACAAATCAAAGTATGGCCGGCTCATCTAGATATTGTCAATTTACGAATTGCCGTCATATTGTGGCAGAATGTATCCAGTCAGGAAGCCATGGAAGCCCAGATATATCATGCCCAGAAACTGGAAGCAATAGGTGAGCTTGCTGCCGGCATAGCCCATGAAATAAATAATCCAATTGGATTTATTTACGGCAACATGAAAATAATGAAAGAGTATGTCGAGGTTCTCAGGAGGTTGGCTGATATTTCATCTGAAATCTGCAATAATACAGGAACTGACATTGAAAAACTTAGAGAACAGTATCGAGAACTGGATAGCAGGGAAAGTATAAATGATGTTATTTCTGACTTAAATATCCTATTGGAAGAAAACATCGACGGAGCCGCCCGGGTATCAGATATTGTGTCAAATCTAAAATCATTTGCCAGGCCGGACCTGAAGGAAAAAGTTCGTTATAATGTTAATGATGGAATGAAATCAACTCTAAAGGTGATGCAGAATGAGCTTAAGTATAAATGCAGAGTAATTGAAGATTATGGTGAGGTTCCTGAGATAGAATGTTATCCCGGTGAGTTAAATCAGGTTTTTATCAATATTATCAATAATGCCGTTCAGGCAATTGATACTGACGGGGTTATAGAAATCAAAACCAGAGCTCAAAATGATAGTGTTATTATTGAAATCAGAGATAATGGTTGTGGTATTCCTTCAGAAAATGTTGACTATGTTTTTGATCCGTTTTTCTCCACAAAGCCGGTTGGCAAAGGTACTGGACTTGGTCTGAGTGTGTCTCATGGGATAATTGATAAACATAGCGGGAAAATAGATTTTGAAAGTGTCCCCGGTGAGGGAACGGTATTTACTATTTCCCTGCCGGTAATTCCTGAATTTAGTAATTTATTTAAATGAGTTTAGTAATTGTGTAATTGTTAATACTTGTACTTCAGGTATTGTTAATGAAATCAGATATAAAATGGAAAATATGGCTTGTTGTTGGTATCTTACTTATAAGTATAGTTATCAATGGCCTTGTTGGATATCTGCTGGATAGAAATAATATCAGAAGGTTGGATAATATTTCTCATAGTGTTTTTCCCGCTGCTCAAAACGGTAGCCTCGCTCTTGAAAGTTTTAAGTCTCAATTACGTCTTTATGAAGATGCCGTTATGACAGGGGAATGGAACCTTTTGGAAAAAGCATGGGATGAGCAAAAAAAAGTTGAACAGGCATTGAAGGTTATTTTATCAAATTCTGATGTAAGTGAAAGCAAAAGAGGTGAAATCTCAAATCTGCTAAATAGTTTTCTCGAATTTTCGATAGCCGCAGACTATGTCTACGGAATGATGGATGAAAAAAATCCTGAACAGCTTGAAAAAGCTGAAAAAATTACACCTGAACTCACAAAAAGAAAAGATAATTTACTGAATATCTTTACTAAGATGTCTCGTGATATGGAGGCAAATTTGCACGATGAGATTGATCAGATAAATACTGATACTAGAAATTATAATTATGCCACAATGGTTTTTTCCGGTTTTGTTATTCTGGTTGTTCTGGTTACGACTGCCTTTATTGTAAATATGGCTATTATTAAACCTGTAAATGCTGTATTTGATGAACTTACCGCAGCCCAGAAAGACAAGGAACTTGAAGCCCAGTTGTACCAGAGGCAAAAACTGGAATCTTTGGGTGAACTATCTGCTGGAGTTGCACACGAGATCAACAACCCGGTTGGGTATATTGGTGCTAATATTATTACTATGCAGGATTATGTCAGGATATTTCAGGATATTGTTTGTATCGCCCAGGCAATGGAAGATGCAGGCTCTGATGATATTGTTAAGATGGTAGAGCAGATTAAGTCCATTGATGAGCGGGAAGATTTCAAATTTATTGTTAAAGATATTGGAAGACTGATTGATGAATGTCTTGATGGAACCGAACGTGTGACCGAGATTGTTTCTAATCTTAAATCATTTGCCCGGCCGGATGCCAGGGAAATGGTTAAATATAATCTGGTTGATGGTATTAAGAGTACTTTGAAAATATTGAACAATGAGCTTAAATATAAATGCAAGGTAATTGAAGATTATAGTCAGCAGGTTCCTTCGATAATATGTCATCCAGGTGAGATCAATCAGGTTTTTATGAATCTTATCTCTAATGCAGCACAGGCTATTAGAGACGAGGGCGAAATAAGTATAAAGGTCTGGCATGATGGCGAATTTGTTTATGCCAGTATATCTGACACCGGATGCGGGATAGCGTCTGAAAATATCAAGCAGATATTTGACCCGTTTTATACTACCAAGCCGCTTGGCAAGGGTACAGGGCTTGGTTTGAGTGTTACACATGGAATTATTAAAAAACATGAAGGTAATATTGTTGTTGACAGCGAAGTTGGTAAAGGCTCTACCTTCACAGTAATTCTTCCGGTTATATCTGCCAGTACAAGGAATATTTATTTAAGTAATGAACAAGACGATATTGCTTTATCATAGTCACTAACATGATGAATACAGGATCAAGTGAAAAAAGAAAAGTACTTTTTGTTGATGATGAAAAGTCTATTTTGAATCTGGTAAAAAGGACTCTCAGGAAAGAAAATTACTTTGTACTTTTAGCTGATAGTGCGGCTGAAGCGATTGAAATACTTAAGAGTGATAAAGTGCATGTGGTTATTTCAGACCAGAGAATGCCGGATATGAGCGGTACGGAGTTATTAAAAAAGATTAAGCATCTTTATCCTGATATAGTTCGTGCGGTTATGTCGGGGTATACCAGTATCGCAGCTGTTGTCGATGCAATCAATGAAGGTGAAGTCTATCGTTTTATACCTAAGCCTTGGGAAAATGAAGATCTGTTGATTGCGGTTGATCAGTGCCTGAAACATTATGATGTCTTATGTGAGAATCATTCACTGGCAGGTTCTGTTCATAGCCAGAATATTAAATTGAAACAGCAAAAAAATGAACTTGAAATCGCTATCGATAAAATTGATACTGTCCTGCAATTTTCTCAGCAGGTTCTGGAATATCTGCCTGTTTCTATTGTCGGTATTAATTGTGTGGGAGAAATTTTGTTATGTAACGAACATGCACGTACTTCAATACCGGAATTCGCCGCATTTTATCCTAATATTCCTCTCAATACTCTTATCGATTATGGAATTTGGGATGTAGCTAAAAAGGCCATTGATCTGAAACTCAGGATATGTCGCGAATTTGATTTATCTGGTATTAATTATGTCTTTGAATTTATACCTTTATTTAATACCAAAATAGAGGGTTTATTAATAATAATCTCTAAAACCGATGTTTAAGAGGAAAAAATGAAACGGAAAATACTAATTGTTGATGATGAAATCGGGGTATTGAACTCACTTAAGAGATGTTTGAGAAATGCTCCTTATGAAGTAGTTACTGCTGAAAATGCTTCTCAGGCACTTGAGCTTCTCCAGGAGCATCATGTGTGTTTGATAATTACTGATGTGAATATGCCGGGGATGGATGGCATCGAATTGATTTGCAGGGCAAATGCGATATCACCTTATTCAATTAAGATGGTATTGTCTGCTTATACAGATATTGAAATGGTCATTGATGCTGTTAACAGGGGTCATATCTGGAGATATATGATCAAACCATGGCAGCCTGAAGATATCAGGATTACCATTGGAAATGCAATTGATTATTATAACTCTCAGTCAGAAAAACGAAAACTGACGCAAGAGTTAGAAATAAAAAACAAAGAACTCGTTCAATGGGCAGAGACACTCGAAGAACAGGTTGGTAAGCGTACTGCTCATATTCAAAGTGAACTTGTAATGATGAGAATGTTGCTTAATGGCTCTGATCTTGATTTGTTCTGCAAGGCAATTATTCCATATTTTTCTGATCTGTTTAATGCCGAAAGTGTGAGTGTCTTTTCCAATATTGACAATGTAGGATATTTCAAAGATCATCATGAGATGATATCTGATAATGGTGTTATGATTCAGGTCAGGGAAGCTTTGAAGAGGACAGAAGTGTATGTTGATGATCAGTTAATTATTGCACCTGTAATAAATGACGGTATTGTATACGGTGGAATTGTAATAAAAAATTATGGTGTCTCTTATGATGATGTAAGCAGCGAATATGAGTCGTATCTGGCATTGATAACAATTGCTTTAACGCACCATACAATGAAAATCCAGACTCCGCAAATGCTTAATAATATCGACAAATTGATTAAAGGTTTGGAATGACATCTCTTGCAGATATTAAAATTAAATGCAATCCTGACGGTTCTGAAGCCGTAATCGATTACTTTCCGGCATTTGATACTTATGGTATTGAGTTGTCGCTTGATTATTATTTAGCTTTTTTGGCGGAACATAATGTTGTCAGGCACGTGCATACTGATGCTATAGCTACTGCTTTAAGTCAGGCTTTGGAATCAGGTCATCCGGTGCAGGGTGTTGTTGTTGCCAGTGCCAGGTTGTCTCATGATATTAAGTTGAGTTTCAATGATAAGCCGACTTCACAGCAGCTGGTTGATTTTATTAACAATGCAAGAAATACTTACTGGGCTTTAAATGATGCTGGAGCTGTGTCAGTAACCGGTATTACAGCAGCTTTTGTTACCGAGGGGAGTGATATATTATCTGTCGATCTTGCCGATTCGAATGATATATATAATCGCAAAATCAGTATGAAACCGGTTCCTTTTGATTTGAAGGCTGGTGCCAATACAAAGTTTGATAAAACGAAAGATGGATATAAGTTTATTGCTGAAAAGACGGGCTATGTTGCTGTTTGTCCCAAGGATCAGTTGCATATAATTCCGCCGTTGAAAATTGCAGAAGATAAAATGAAAGTTGTTCTTAACCTGTTACCTGCTAATGAAGACCAGGATATCGGGACAATTGTTGATGCTGTTACTGAACAATTTACCAGGGAGACTATTGCAGAGCAGAGGTGTCTGGAATTAACAGACCTGAAAGACAAAGTCAGTTATTTCTACTCGGTTTCAGGTCGTAACCCTGTGTTTCTTACTGTTGCCAAAGGTCGCCCGGCAATTGAAGCTTCTCCCTGTAGGGTGAATTTATTTGTCCAGCTGGATAATAAACCTGAAGATGACAGCGAAGATCGGGTAAACTATGCTGATTTTACTTCTTACTGTATGGTGAAGCAGGATCAGGGAATCGCAGAAGTATTTAAGGCTTCACCTGGGGTTCCCGGCAAAGATGTGACAGGGCAGGTAATTGAGCCTGGAAATTCTGAGCTGCTTCATGTTCAAGTTGGGGAGAGAATATTTTCTCAGGATTTAGGCGAAAAGCAGGTTTTGATTGCAACTGATAATGGATGTCTTATTTACGGTGATAACAAAATAAGTGTTTCTGATTCAATTATTATATCCGGCAATGTCGGTCCGGAAACCGGGAAAATCGAAAAAGGGCCGGAATCAGTTATTATTAAAGGTAACATCCTTAGTGGCTATTCGGTTGAATGTGAAAAGACACTTATTGTGGAAGGTAGTATTGAAGCTGGTGCAAAGGTCAGGTGCCGTGACTTGATAGTTTATAAAGGAGTATTCGGCCATAAAAGTGAAATCCTGGTATCTGGGGATGCCGAAATAGGATATGTTCAGGCTGCTACGCTCAGGGTTTTGGGAAATCTTTCTGTTGTGCGTTATATAATGGAATCGGAAATAACTTGTCGCGGAAGCTTATATGTTGAAGGGCGAGGAGTTTCAGGAAAAGAAAGAGGGGCGATAATAGGAGGCAACCTCAGTGTCTTGGGAAGTATCTATCTCCATTCTGTTGGAAGTGTATCTGAACCAACTAATATTATGTGCGGGGTAGATACGCAGATTTATGAGAAACTTAAGTTGTGTAAAACAGCCATTTCTGCTTTCAATACTGAAGCGGCAAAAATACAGAAAACAATTGGGCTGAATTTGGCGGATCCGGATATTGCCGAAAAGCTGAAAGCGATGCCTGAATATCGTAAGGATGAAATATCTTCCAAGCTTGTCCGTGTTAAAGAAATTCTTTCAAAGGCTGCTCAATATGAAGAACAATGTATGATTGCTCAGCAAAAGGCTTTTGCATCGGACATGCAGTCAGTAAGAATAAATATTGAAAATCACATTGTTCCTATGGTTTGTTTTTCAATCGGTGATGTAAAAGAATGTATTACTGACCGCTTATCTCATGTTTCTTTGCGAATCTCTGACGACCAGTTATCTGTCACCCCTCTAAGATAATTTTCCTGGTATTTTTCCTTTGTTGAGATCCAATTCTGCTCAAATTCTTGTTCTTGAAAATATTGTCATTTTCCTGTATAATTCACCCCCTTATAAAGGAAATGATTGAAAATGACAGCAAATAAGCAATATCCTAAAATCAAGCCGTTTTATCGCAGAGTCAGGGGTACATTTCACCTGATTTTTTCGATTCTTTTTCGATTTCGGTCGTTTGGCAAAGAAAATATACCTGTTGAGGGGCCGGTTCTTATAGCTTGTAACCACCAGAGTTATCTTGACCCGATTGTATGTGCTATTGGAATGGATCGTGAATTGAGCTTTATGGCTCGTGATTCACTTTTTAAGGGGCGTTTTGGCAGTATAATCAGTGAACTAAATGCTTTTCCTGTAAAGCGTGATTCAGCTGATTTATCTGCTATTCGGGATATTGTTGACAGGCTCAAGCAGCAGCGGGCTGTTATGATGTTTCCTGAGGGAACAAGAAGTGATTCTGGGAAGGTTAAAGAGTTTAAAAATGGTTTTGTCCTTATTGCCCGAAAGGCAAAAGCTTCCATTGTACCTGCTGTAATTGATGGCACATTCGAAGCCTGGCCAAGGCACAATAAGTTGCCGCGTCCGGCTTCTGTTAGGATTCAATATGGCAAAGTTATTTCTGCTGATGAGGTGAAATCTATGGATAAAAATGAATTATTGCAGAGAGTCTATTCTGAAATATGTGATATGCAGAATGAGCTCAGGAAAAAATATAAGAAAAAATTATATGATTACAGTTCCTGATATAATTTGTGAATAACGTAATTATAAGTTTTAAGGGAAAAGCATAATGAAAAAACTACCGCCGACAGGAACCATAGAAATAGCTCCATCTATTCTCAGCGCAGATTTCAGTTCACTTGCTGCCGATATTGCCAGGGTTGAACCTGAAGTTAAAATGCTGCATGTAGACGTTATGGACGGCCACTTTGTCCCAAATATTACTATCGGTCCTTTAGTTGTAAAAGCGATTCGACCTCATAGTGATTTATTCTTCGATGTCCACCTGATGATTTCAGACCCGGTTAAGTACTCCACTGAGTATGTTAAAGCTGGTGCTGATGGAATAACTTTCCACCTCGAAGCTGTTGATGATTCTGCCAAGGTCATTCAGCATATTCGAGGGCTTGGAGCTGCTGTTGGTATTTCTATTAAACCCGGTACCCCGGTTGCTTCGCTCAAACCTGTTATTGCGGATGTTGATATGGTACTTCTTATGACGGTGGAGCCTGGCTTTGGCGGCCAGTCATTTATACCCGAAAGCCTGGATCGTTGCAGGGAATTAAAAGCTATGCTTAGATCGGACCAGCGATTAGAAGTTGATGGCGGTATTTACCCTGGGACAACCGCTCCGCAGATTATTGCTGCCGGGGCTGATACAATTGTTGCCGGTAACGCTGTTTTTGGCAGTTCTGACCCGGTAGAGGCTATTAAAGGTCTTAAGGGATAAATTGTAATTTTATGGCTTTGATAAATCTTAAAAATGTTACCCTGTCATATGGCGGACCGCCTGTTCTTGAAAACGTTGAACTTTCTGTTCAGCCTGGTGAGAGAATCTGCCTGCTAGGTAGAAATGGTGCCGGCAAATCTACTTTGATGAAGCTTATTACAGGCGAACTTAATCCGGATTCTGGTGAAGTTAGCAGGAGGCAGGGGCTTAAGACTGCTTATCTTGAGCAGCAGGTGCCAACGGGCAGCAATGATGACGTCTTTTCTGTTGTTGCCGGAGGCCTGGGTAATGTAAGTTCTCTTATTGCCGATTATCACCATGCTTCTCATTTGCTCGCTGAAACCGGTGATATGGAATATGCCGAAAGACTGGATAAGCTGCAGGCTGAAATGGATGCCGCTGAAGCCTGGCAGGCTAATCAGCAGGCTGAAGCAATTATAACCAGGATGGCTCTTGACCCGGATGCTAATTTTGCTTCTCTTTCTGCCGGAATGAAACGACGGGTTTTGCTCGCTCGCGGCATTGTCTCTGAACCGGATATTTTACTTCTGGACGAGCCTACCAACCATCTTGATATCGAAGCGATTTTATGGCTTGAGAATTTCCTGCTCAAATTTGATGGTACCCTTGTTTTTGTCACTCATGATCGCGCTTTTCTAAAGAATATGGCCACCCGCATTATCGATATTGATCGTACCAGGGTGCTCAGCTTTGATTGTGATTACGAAAAATATCTCGAGCGAAAAGAAAACCTGCTTACTGAAGAGGCACGAAGAAACGAACTATTTGATAAGAAACTGGCCGAAGAGGAAGTGTGGATAAGGCAGGGGGTCAAAGAGAGACGAAAACGCAACGAAGGCCGCGTTCGAAGGCTTTTGGATATGCGGGACGAAAGAAAGCAGCGTAAGGAAGTTACCGGCAAGGCAAAAATTGATCTTCAGTCTGGCCCTGCGTCAGGCAGAAAAGTTATCGAAGTAAAAGATATCACTTTTAGCTATAATACCGATAAGGTTGACCCTATTGTTAGGGAATTTTCCACTCTTATTCTCAGGGGTGACAGGATTGGTATTATTGGACCTAACGGTTCCGGTAAGTCCACTCTAATCAAACTTATGTTGAAAGAGCTCAAACCCTCTCCGGGACACGTGCGTCATGGCACAAATCT
The DNA here is from genome assembly GCA_963666285.2 of Sedimentisphaerales bacterium. Lineage (GTDB taxonomy): Bacteria > Planctomycetota > Phycisphaerae > Sedimentisphaerales > SM23-30 > JAFGDI01. The sequence continues at coordinate 4,279,090 of OY762711.1, read as the reverse complement.
GGAAGTCGCCTATTTTGACCAGCTGCATTCTACTCTTGATTTGGAGCAGACTGTCCAATATAACTTATCTCCTACCGGGGATACGATGGTCATAAATAATAAGCCCCGGCATGTGCTTGGTTATTTGCAGGATTTCCTGTTTACTCCTAAACAGGCTCGTAATGCTGTTGCAAATTTATCCGGTGGAGAACGAAATCGACTTCTGCTCGCCAAGTTGTTTGCTAAACCTTCAAATGTGCTTGTACTCGATGAGCCAACTAATGATCTTGACCTGGAAACTCTTGAATTACTTGAAGAGCTCTTAATTGATTATGATGGAACGGTTCTTATGGTTAGCCATGACCGGGATTTCCTGAATAATGTTGTCACCAGTACGATTGCCATCGAAGGTAATGGTCTGGTAAAGGAATATGGCGGTGGGTATGATGACTGGTTAATTCAGTCTGACGCTGCAGAAAAGAAAATTGCTGTTGATCTGGATAAAAAGGCCGAGAAAGAACAGAAAAAAGCTGATCGGCTGGCTCGCAAAGAGCAAATAAAAGGGGCTCAGCCAAGAAAACTTACTTTCAAAGAAAATAAAGAGCTTCAGGAACTTCCGGCCAAAATCGAAAAACTGGAAGAAGAAATTCAATCTATTCATGACCGGATGGCTGATCCGGAATTTTACAAACAGGATCATGCCCTTATTACCCAGGCTTCGGATAAAGTAACTCAGCTTGATACTCAGCTTGCTGAAGCATATGCACGATGGGAAGAGCTGGAAGCTATTGTCAATCCGTAAAATTGTTGAACTGAATAATATTCAAGGGGTGAAAGATTATTCCAATATGTATTTTTTCAGTATTTCTTTAGTAGATACAAAGGCAATATCGTCAATATTGATTTCATTTTTAGCTAATAAAACATAATCACTCACATCATCATTTGGTGCAATTTGGTCAAAATTAGGTGTAGAGCATGTCATTACACAATCAGTTGTTGTATATTCCACTCCGCGGTAAATATAGCTGTTTGCCGCAGAATCATAGTATTTAAGATTTTCTATGTTTATACCAAGTTCTTCACTGATCTCGCGATGAGCGCATTGTTCAAATGATTCACCTGGGTCGACAAAGCCTCCCGGTAGGTCAAGCATTCCTTTTTTAGGTTCACGCCCTCGTTTTACTAATATTATTTTGCCGGCGTGTTCAATTATGACTGATACTGCTGCGGCGTTATTGTGAAAGTATAAATAATCACAATCTGCACAATATACCGCTTTTCCGTGGCGAACTGACAGATTTCCGCTGGAACATTTCGGGCAGTATTTAAACTGCATTTTTTCTAATAGTGTTTTCATTTATTAAAAATATCCAATATTATTATAAATCATATTTTTTACCAGAAATACCTTCTTTGCTCTTAGTCTTAAGAGTTGTTTGATATCTCTTAATTATAGTATTCCAGCCGCTCTTTGATGTTCTGTTAATTGTTACTTTCGTCATAGCATCATTAGGCATAAGTTCTATCTTATTAGCCAGTTCGTCAATACTTCGGATGCCGTCATTATCAATACCAATGATGATATCTTTTGGCTCAATTCCGGCGATATCAGCAGGGGAGTTTCTTTCCACGCTAACAACCACCGGCTGTCCCAGTTCGCCATATATGCCGTATTGGCCGGCCATCTTTTCTGTGAGTGGTTTAACCCTCAGCCCGAATAATGCCTCAGCCAGAACTGATGCATCTGGTTTGGGGCGCTCCTGAATTGTCATTGCAATATCCTTTAGTGAGTCTGATTTAGCCTGTTTTACCTGGAAATCGAGACTTTCACCATATTGCGATTCTAATATGTCAAAATAAAAGCTTACGGCACAGTCTGCTGGTTTATTATTAATGCTGGTGATGACATCACCTTTTTTTAAGCCAAGACTCGCGGCATAGCTACCAGGTCTTACCTGCAAGACTTCCAGGCCGTTTACTTTGGCTCGTTCATCTGGTTTATGGTTCAGACAATAATCTTGAACTTGTAAGCCAAAATCCATTCTGCGGAGCTTTTCAACATTAATCATATCCGGTAATTTATCTCGCAATACATCTATTGGAATAGCAAAGCCGATTCCTTCAGCTGATTCTCGAATTGCCGTATTAATACCAACTAATTCACCATTTATGTTTATCAAAGGGCCGCCGCTGTTACCGGGGTTAATCGGGGCGGATATTTGGATCATATTTACCGTCCTGCCGTCATCCATTACCAAATCTTCATGGATAGCACTGACAATACCGTCTGTTAGAGTGTGGTTGTAGCCGAACGGGTTACCAATTGCCAGGATTGTTTCACCTATCATCAGGTCGGACGATCTTCCTAAAGTTACTGTTGGCAATACTTTATCGACATCTATCTTTAGAACTGCCAGATCGACTACACGGTCAACTGCAACTTTTCTAGCCTGGTATTTGCTTACCCTGTCTGCCATTATGATAGTAATGTCATCGGCATCTTCAACGACATGGGCGTTTGTGATAATATAACCACGGTGATCGATGATAAAACCGGAGCCCAGAGATGGAATTTCTACTTTTCTTTCACCAAATGGGAAATCACCCCAGAATCTATCTCGAACCCGGACATGTTGTTTACTGGCAATATTGACTACTGCATCTTTATTCAGGTCAAATGCTTCAACAACAGGGGTTTTTCTGCTATAGTTTTGCTGGCCCATTACAAAAGTTGAAAATGTTGATATAATTACGAGCAATACTATTTTTCTCATTTGGTATCTCCAGATATTAACTTTTCTTTTTGTACATTATCTACTGCTTCAAACCAATAATATCTATACTTAAATTGTAGTAAGTTGGTTCTTTGCCAATAAGAATTTGTAAGTACTATCGATATTTTAGGTATTTTTTGTATATATTGCCCATTTGAAATAATATGTTCTCTAAAAAATTTATAATTATTGACCAATATTTTGCAGTAAACCAGTTAGTGTTACTTTCATAAATACCGGTATTTACAACTCAGAAATTGGTTGTTTAGTGTGAAAAAGGCCATTTTTTTTAAGAGAATACTTGAAAATGACGATTATCAGTGTTACAATTAATTACCTAAAAACAATCGATCAAATTCATCCCCATGGGTATGCAATATACCCTGGCCCCCCAGATCCCGGTGGATTGGGGATTTTTTTTATCCCAATCTCTGTGGTAGTACCATTTTCTAAATGTGACCTCTTTTTCAACATTTTTTAGAGATATTTCGACAATGACTGTTAATTATTTGTCTGAATAGCTTTTTAACCTCATAATATAAATATGTACTATATATTAGGTTTACTTTCGCAGTTTTTAAGTTGTAAAAATCGCCTATAAAGGGCCTTTCTGCAACGCTTTAATATTAAACAAAACGTGAGACGATAGTCGAACACCTTAATTTTTCATTTTTCACTATTCGTTTTTCACTTAATTGGCCCTCTTCCGGCCTTTGCGTATAACGTTGAACAGTCAATAGTGCGAAACCGTACTATAGTATAGTATTTCATTTACTGTTACTAAAATAACGATTAAAGGGTCCTGGATTTATGGACCGATAATAATAGCGAGGAAGCATTTTATAACCTTTATAATTGATATTATTTTGTTCGAGCGTGGGAATAAGTGTTAATGGCATTATTTTTACTTTAAAGGCGATCGGATAATATCATGTATAAAGTTTATAAATGTCTAAAGACTTTGCCGGGCTGACCGGAGAGCAGGCCCGGACAAATAAACAAGTAGTCATGTTCGCATGACTCGCCGTGAGTAGGTTACTGTACTCGATACATTTGAATTTGCCGGACCAGGTTGGCTATCGTGCTGGTAACGTAATAAAAACTGGTTCTGCATGCTATCGTTGCGAGGTAAACGAGTTGTATTTCCGACTACGGCAATAAAAGGAACGCATGATGTCAAAAGAGAGTAAGGTTGACGGCCGGCCCGGTCGACGAATAGCGTTTTTTATCGACAGTTTTAATATGTACCATGCCTTACGGGTCAAAAAATACCGTAAGTACAAATGGCTTGATTATCGCAAGCTTTGCCAGTGTTATATAAAAAAGAAAGATGAAATAACTTCCATTCAGTTTTTCACTGCTTATATACCGTACAGTACCGATAAGCTTATCCGTCAAAGAAAGCTGGTCAATGCCAACCGCGGCAATGATGTTGAGATTGTACAGGGCGTATATAAAAAGAAGAACAGGTACTGCCGCATGTGTCATGAGGTCTATGAGACCTGGGAAGAAAAACAGACTGATGTTAATATAGCAATCGAGCTGTTCCGCAATGCTGTTCAGGATAAATATGATACCGCAATGATAATTACCGGTGACAGTGACCTTATTCCGGCAATGCATGCGGTTAAGGAATCATTCCCGGAAAAGACAATTGGGGTTATTATACCTATTGCCCGTGGTTCCAAATATCTCAAACAGGAGGCAGATTTCTATATGAAGATGACAGAAAAGCATCTAGCCTCCAGTCAATTACCTGAAGTGGTCGAATTGGCAGATGGACGCATTATCCACAAACCGGATAAATGGAAAGACCAGCCAACTGAACAGGAAGCATCAGTTACAAATCATAAATAGAAGAAAATATTGATATAAGCCGGGTATTGTTAGCCCGGCTTTTTTAATTTATAATATTAGTGTGACAGAAACCGAATCAAAAAATATTAAACTTGTCGTTAGCTATGATGGCACTGATTATCATGGCTGGCAGACTCAGGCCAATCGCCCGGATTTACCTACTATCCAGGGTGTTCTGGAAGGGATTGTCGAAAAGATTGTCAGGCATAATGTCGATTTGCGGGCTTCCGGTCGTACCGATGCCGGTGTCCATGCCGATGCCCAGGTTGTGAATTATTTTACTGACAGCATTATCCCGCCGCAACGTCATGGGATAGTGATAAATGCGGAACTGAACCAGTTGCCGGATGGGCAGTTTATCCGTGTGCTTTCTTCAGAGCAGGTTAGTGACGATTTCGATTCCAATAGTTCTGCCCGTAGCAAATTATATCGCTATACAGTTTATAATCAGCGGTTGAGAACTCCCGGCTGTGATCGTTTTGCTTATTATATGCCGGCTGATTGTGATGTCGAGCTTATGCAGCAGGCCTCCGAATACCTCGTTGGAGAGCATGATTTCCGATCTCTGGCAAATTCTATCTGTGATAAGAAAAATACGGTACGCACCGTTCTTCGCTGTGATGTCTGGCGCAAGCACCATATGATCTATTTCGATGTCGAAGGTACAGGCTTTCTGCACAATATGGTCCGCAATATGGTAGGGCTGCTGATAGATATCGGTCGCGGTAAAAAGCCGGTTGATTGTATTCCCGGTATTCTTGCTGCCAAAGAACGCGCTGCCTCCGGCAATCGCGCTCCGGCCAACGGCCTCACTCTTCGATGGGTCAGGTATTGATTGGCAGATTGTTACAAGAAAATTGCATCGGACATGACACCTATTGATAAATTCTAGGTACATTTATAGTTATATTACACCGTGGGCATCTGCATTTCTTTCCTTCGTTTTCAACTGAGATTTTTACATGTTTGCCGCAGATGCACTTTAAGTGTATAAGTCCATCCTGTACAATTTTTTTATTTTTTTTAGTAGCATTATGACTTACTGGGTTGCGATCTTTTCTTACATGTTTTTGGCTTTTTTGTTCAGATTTTACAGTTTGAGTATTTTGACTTGTTACTGCATATTTTCCTGGTAACCGTCTGCCTCTGTTTAATAATAATTTTTCTATATCTTCATTGACTTCTATTTGCGGGCTGCCTGAATCACCATATCTCAAAAATTTGGGCAATGATATTTCATCGCGTTCCATTTTTACCAGTCTGGTCGCTAACAAGATTAGAGCGATTGATAAGCCAGTTAGAAATCCTGCGATATGGGCCAGGTAACCAATGCCTGCATTACGATAAAAGATTGCACCAAACAAGTCAAAGGCGAACCATAATGGTACGATAAAGTATCCCGGAACTGTATTTGTACTGGCGTTTCTATGGTACCAGTATCCCAGCAGCCAATAGCCTTCTATTTCATTTACTGGATAAAATACGAGATACATACCGATGATACCGTTAATTGCTGCGCTGGCCCCCAGGCATGGTGATTTGTATGTTGTACAGCATAGCATGCCGGAAATTATCCCGCAGCCAAGATATATGACAATATATTTGATATTTCCTACTTTTGTACAGACAGCATTGCCAAACAGCCAAAGAAACAGTAGATTACCGATTAGATGTGTGGGGCTTGCGTGAAGCCACATGCTTGCCATTATTTGTTTGACGTTCCATTCTTGGAGCATAAGGTGACCAAAGCGTTTTTGATCGAATATAAACGAGAAATCAAAATTGTAGGTAATTTTGCATGTTAGGAAGAATATGACTACTATTGCTGCACAAAAAATCCAGTTTGCCCAAGGTTTTCTTATCTCCGGCACATCTACATGCAGTGGTAGAAACATAATTATTTCCCTTCTTTAATTTGGAACTTATTATTGGCCGTCTAACATCACATATATTTATACACTGTTTACCATGAAAAGTTACAAAATAGCTTTTTTATTGAAAATCCCATAGTATAAGAATACGGCGACCTTATTCCGTCCCCTTATCTCTATCTCCACCTAAACACTCAATTTAGGGATATGTATCACATTATTACACTGCGGGCATCGTCCTTTTTTACCGGCAAATTTTACCGGCATTTTTATTTTTTTACCACATTCACAGCTGAAATATATATTTTTTTCCTTCAGCCTGATATTTTTGATTCTTGATAATGTTTTATTATTTATTGAATCATCAGGATTGTTTTTCATATTAAATATTGTGAATAAAGTTTCTGGTTTTGTGTCAATATCATCATCTTTAGAAGTGGTGTTTCGTTTATATAGTGAAATTTCTTTTTCTTTACCTTTGCTGTTATGATTGTCAAGCACAGCATATTTCTTTAAGCATACCCCTTTGTTTTTTACCATTTCTGCGAGTTCACTACTAATTTCAAGTTTCGGTTCTTGTTTTTCTCTAAAATCTAATATCTGAAGTAAAGACTTTTCTGATTTTTCAGGCTTAACTATTTTTGTTGTCAGCAGTAACAATCCAAGCCCTATACCCGAAACAAAACCTCCAATATGGGCCATGTATCCGATTCCGTTGTTAGGTGTCAGCCATACCCCGATAATATCAAATGCGAGCTAATAGAGAATCATCCAGAAACTTGACAGATAGAAAGTGCCAAAAAAGATTCTAAATCTACCATATGCAAAATATAGGCAACTAATATCATTTAATGGGAAAAACACCAGATACATTCCAACTAAACCATTTATTGCTCCGCTGGCCCCAATTCCGGGCCTGCTATCAAAGGTTAAAGCAATATATGATGAGGCAAAAGATAATAATAGATAAACCGGAATATACAGCACATTACCAATTTTTGAACAAATTGCATTCCCAAACAGCCATAGGAATATCATATTGCAGAGCAAGTGGTAGAAACTGCCATGAAGCAGAGCAGAACCTATAAGGCCCAAAGGTCTGAAGCCGTATGCTACAAAGTTTTCTGGAAATGTATTATCAGGTATCCACTTTTGTCCGCTATTTACCGCCTGTTCTACTGAGAAATTTAAATAGCCAATTGTCAAAAAAACATTGTAGTGGTAATTACAATCAAAACCCGGTTTAAATAAGGGTCGCGGTCTTGAGCGGTATCAACTTCATATGGTAATAATAGAAAAAACATTTAATCCCTTCTAAATTAAATATATTTGCTTATAATCCAAGTAAAATTTCATAAGTGCCACCGCAAGTAATTCCTAAACACTCAATTTAGGAATATGTATTACATTATTACAATGCGGGCATCGTCCTTTTTTACCGGCATAGCTCATAGGCATCTTTACCCGCTTTCCGCAGGCACAGCTAAAGTAGATCAAGCCGTTACGTACCAGTGTTTCGTTGGTCAATTTTGGGTCCGGTACATTAAATACCCACGATTCCCGTGATGGATCGTTCTGGTCGATAGCATAAAATGGAGTATCGGGTACATCTTCAATTGTGTATCCTTTTACTATCTGCTGATGTATCTGTGCCGGTTCTGAAGTATCGCTGCTTGCTTTTACTTTTACCTTGCTGGAAGCTCTAACGCCACGGTTCAAAAGAACTTTTTCCAGGTCTTCGCTGACCTCTAATTGACCGCTATCAGTTTTTCCGTGCTTTATCACGTGCAGCAATGATCTTTCACAACTTTCCATTTTAACATTTTTGGTAACAAGCAGAAGGATAGCAATTGTAAAACCAGTTATAAATCCCGCAACATGAGCGATATACCCTATTCCGCTTCCATGGTTGAAAAAAACGCCAAATAGGTCAAGTGCAAACCAGAACGGAATAATAAAATAACCGGATACTGTTGAGCGGTCTCCGTCGTCGCTATGGCCGAATATGTAGCCGCCGTACATCCAATATCCTTCAATTTCGTTTGCCGGGAAAAATACCAGGTACATGCCAACTATACCATTGATTGCTCCACTGGCCCCCAGACTTGGGATATCAACCAGCATGGCGCTAAAAAGCCCCGAGAAAAAACCGGCTGTTAGATAAAACACCAGATATCTAAAATTACCAACTTTGGCACATACGGCATTACCGAACAACCATAGAAAAATCAAGTTACCTATCAGGTGAAGTAAATCTGCATGCAGCCAGATATGGCCAATGAATCCCTTCAATCTCCAACCGTGCAGCATCCACTCTTCATAGCGGTCAAAGTCACATCTCATGAAATCTTTTGATGTTAATATATAAATGACCACTATTGCCAGGCAGATAAGTCGGTTGGCCCAAGGGGCGCGATCTTCAGGAACATCAACATGTAAAGGTAAAAACATATATCTTCAATTTTGAAGTTAATAGCAAGAGAGGTTATCAGCATTCTCGAATCCGATTTCACGGTTCGTAAATGCCAATATAACTCTTTCTGAACTTAAATTCCCATTTTGTAAAAAGTATCACAGACTAATTCTTATAATCAAACGAGCCGTCGAATGCTTCGGTGAAATCATAAACATCATCGAAATCTTCGATTGTGTCGCTTTCATTCTGTCTCATATATTCATGTGCGATAAGCAGATAGACAATTTCGCCAAAATCACGAGTTGTCATTATATTCCAGTAGTTCAAAACGAACCTGGCCATATATCCCCAGCGTTTGATCGCAAGTTCACGCAGGCCGATACAGAGCTGATAGCCGCTTACGTGGGTTGGCTCGGTCCCGCTGTAATCCGGGTAATATTTTTTAATGGCATAGTCCAGTCCTTCACGCAGGAAGTGTACTGCCTGCAGGTGGAATCTGCCGTCTTCGTTGACAATTGCGTGTATACTCTTTTCTAGCATATAAATTCTTTGTCTAGCTCATTGCTGTAATATAATTGTTATTGCTTCGTTACAGGCATCCTTATCACTTATGTTTAATATTGCAATATAAGCTGGTAAGGCATGACAGTCAATACTTTCTCGCTGTCCATTATGCTAATCATCTTGTAGATATTGGCAATTTCTTTACCGTATGGCCCCAGATTATTCTGGATCAGGTCAATAATCTTGTTGTTTTGTATTTTACTCTTTGCCTGGTCATTCTGGGCGGGTTCTGCGACAGCTAGAAGTGAATCCAGTGTTTCCATTAAAGTCATCGGTCTCGGCAGCCAGATAAGATCGTAGTCTTCGGTTTTGATTTCTTTTGCGATATAGCTTATAGCATCTTCAAAGCTTCCGATTTTGTCTATGAGCCCGAGTTTAAGAGCCTGCTGACCGGTATAAACCCTGCCTTGAGCCAGGTTTTCCAGGTCAGAAGAAATTTTACCGGCTCTGGTTGCCAGTATTCTTTCTTTGAATATACTGTATGTTTCCAGCATCTGGTTGGTTATCTTCTGCTTCTCCAGTGGGCTGAAAGCTTTTAGTGAGCTTAGCATCCGTGAGTTCTGGCCTCGATGCCAGCTGTGATGACTTATCCCCACTTTATCGAGCAGATCGCCGTAATATACTTTTCCGCCAACTACGCCGATAGAGCCAGTAATAGTAGATTCATCGGCAAAAATAGTTTCGCTGCCGCATGCAGTATAGTAACCGCCTGATGCGGCAACTGAACCCATACTGACAACCAGCGGCTTAACCTTTGCGGTTCGTTTGATAGAGTGGTAGATAATATCACTGGCCATGGCACTGCCGCCCGGGGAATCGATACGAACTACAATTCCCTTGATATGTTCATTATTACGGCAGTATTTCATAATATTACGGATAGTTTCCGACCCGGTTGCGGTTCCATCGTAAGAATCTCCGCCGCCGGAGGCGATAACGCCATCGATACAAACAACTGCGATACAGTCACCTTTCTCTTCGTAAGTTGGGGCTGGTTTTAATATTTCCTGCATAATAGAGAAAATATCGCCGCCTCCGTAACTTGCATATACCGGAGCTGCTCCGTAGTTAAGTTTTAGTGATACTCTGCCGTTGGTTTCGCTAAGTTCTGCAATGAACTCGTCTCGATACATTACCTTATCGATCAAATCTTCCTGGATTGCTTCCCTAGGTGAGAATGGTCCTCTGTCTATCAGTTCCGTAACTTTCTCAACCGGCATGTTTCTGGATTCGCTGATCATGCCTGACATAATATTAAATAAAGAGTCCATCAATTCGCCGGTTTGTTCCATTTCGGCTTTGCTCGGACCGGTGCGGGTGAGCTGTTCTGCGGCAGATTTATACCGGCCAACGCTGATCATGTCAGCACCCAGCCCGATTTTATCCATAGCCCCTTTGAAGTAAAGAGCTTCGCCTGCCAGTCCGTAAAGCTCGAGTTCGCCGGAATGAGTAATAATTACCTGGTCACATGCCGATGCCAGCAGATATTGGCTCTGGCTGAGGTATTCGGAATAAGCGTAAACCGGCTTGTCTGCGTCCTGGATTTCCTTGATAAGTTTGCGGAAGTAGGTGATCTGGCCGAGGTTCATGCCCAGGCCTTTAAAATCAAGCAGAACAGCATCGATTTTTTCGTCGTCTTTGGCTTTGCGGAATCTTTCTGCCATTGTGAGTATATCGAAAGAGCTTTTACTGCCTGCCAGTGACATAATCTCAACGTCAGGGCGGTCAATACATATGCCTGCCATTGTGATAACAGCGATGGTATATTTTTCTTCCTCGACAGTTTCTTCCGGTTTCTGATCGACGCTGTCTGAAAGCGTTTCGACGACTTTTTCGACCAGGTTCATATCTGAAGATTTGGCTTCATCTTCTGCATTTGCAATGCAGGTGAATGTAAATACTGTAATAATAAGGGCTAACGCATATTTTTTGACGATTTTTTCCATTATGTAACCTTTCTGTTGCGTTTCTTCTGAACTGCCAGAATCCCGGCAAAAACAATTTATATTTCCATATCTGAGTATAAGAAAAAAACTTAGCAAAATAAAGCAATTTTCCAACCAGAACGGATATGTACTCACTGGTCTGGTACATAGGGTATGTGAGCCAGGTTACACTGTAAGGCAACAATTGTATGGGCCGACCATGTGGTTATTGCCCCCGAAAGTGAAAAAAGTATGGTTAGGTTTGCCAAAAAGGTAGAAATGTCAATTACGGCGGGCGAATTGCCCGAATTAGTTGCAGATATTAAGTTTTTATTGAGCGTTGTTTATGTTTAAGACGAAGTTTTCGTCGTTGTTATGTTTTATCGAGAGCTGATTTTTGTCGGTTCTCATTTTTTATTAGCTCTCTACTATTGGATGGTATGTCGAAAGTGCGCTGATTTTTTAGGTGGGATGGTTGGTTTGGAAGTTTGTAAGGCGTTGGGGATAAGCGGGATATAATTGTTGGAAATTTTACATTTTCGCGATTTGGTGGATGTAAAAACGCGGTGATTTTTTCGAGAAAATCAGGTGCCAGAGATCTGGTTTCAGGTGCCAAGGAAGGTTGCTCGCTATCGCTCGCGGCTAATTGATGGGTGACGGAGGGAGTGCGGCATATATACGGGGCAATGCGGCGGGTGGACGGCGGTGAAAAGGTAAACGGATTTGAGCGGCGGCGAATTGCGGGCCGCGGACAGTATACGGCGGAACGTTGAATGGGTGTGGCGGTATACGGACGGGAGCGGCGTGGGAACGCGACGAGCTACGCTAAATGAAAAATGAATAATTAAAAGTGAAAAATTAAGGTGTTCGCCTGGCGGCTCACGGTTTGTTTAAAATTAGAACAGATGATAGTAGAACAGGCAAATAGCAGCGAGCTACGAGCGGCCAGTGAAGAGGAAATACGTGCTACGCGAACGACCGAAGGTCGTTAGAGATTAGAACAGATGACAGTGGAACAGGAGGAAGATAAATACGTGCTTCGCACTGGGGCACATCATTGGCCAAGTCCAATGATGTGAAGGTATCGCCTAGCGGCGAGGCTAATTGATTTATAAGTGAGATTAGTTGGGTGAAGGATGGGTTAAAAAACGGAATGGAATTGAAGGGTGCGGGGATATAAGAATGAGTGCGAGGCGGGTTTGGGGAATTGTGCGGCGGGCAGGGGATTTTGCGGAATTTGGCGTAAGTTGTTATTTTTGGATTGTGGGCGGACCAGATAATTGAGTGAAGAACGAAGAACTAAGAGTGAAGAATTGAGGTGTTCGCCTAACGGCTCACAACTAATTTTAAAGCTGTCGCATAAGATAAGTTCATGCCAAAATTGCGGCACCTGAAGAATGGTAAGAGTGAGAAGTGAGAAGAGAGAGGGAAGGGGGAAGAGGTAAAAGGGAAGAGGTAAGAGGTGTCGCTGCGCGACTAATTATAAATCGGCTACGCCTTAAAAGTGAACCACTGATTCACGAAATTTCACGATAAAATGATAACAAATGCCTGTTACCAAAGAAGTGAAAAAAATACCCTGACGGAAAATAGACTAACCGCCAGGGTATGTTCAACATTAGTAATCTATAATTTTTTAGTATAGAACAGTTTCTGTTAGCTGTATATCTTCGAGCCATTGGCCGGCGAAAGCAGCGAAATCCAGAAGATTGACGACACAGTTGCTGTCAATATCGAAGTAGTTAACAGTACCGCCGTTGATCTTGGCAGCCGCACAAGCGTCGTCACCAACTCTGACCTGTAAGGTAGCTGAACCTTGCTGGCCAATGCCATCGGTGGCAGTTGCCTGGATAGTATAGATACCAGTTACTTTAGGAGCGTCAGTAGCGGAAAGAGTAGCAGTTGGAGCTAACAATGTGCCGCCGGTAGATGCTAATACGGCACCAGGGGCGTCCCAGGATGGAGTAATTGATACTGTAGTGCCGAAAGCTGAATAAGACTGGGTAGTGAATGTTTCGACGACTTCATGGTCGGCGAGGTAGCCCTGGTAGCCGTTCATGATATAAGGCAGTTCCGGCTCGATCCTGTTCTGGCTGAAGTCGATCATAAGAGGATCGCCATCACCTGTCAGTATGAAACCGTTCATAGCGAACATGCCAAACTCTTCATCACTACCGATAAAGGCAAGAGTTACATCAGAGCCATCAGAAACGATATCAGTTGTAAATGTGTTTGGATCGGCAAGGCCGCTGGACTGGGCAACGCCGGTAGTAGTTACTGTGCCAGAAGCGTCGGTAACAACTACATCAAAGAATGTGCCCTGGTTATTGGCATCATAATGATATGACAACCAATTGTAAGTACCAGAAGGCAGACCGCTGAGGGTAAGAGTGAGGACATCAGAATTAGCTTCATCAGCGTCACGAGAATCGGTTCCGATCCAGTCTCTGAGAAGATTTGGATCGCCCTGGATATTTGTAATATAGTCAGCACGATCTATCATCTGCATATCATCCGGGGCAGCATAGCCAGGGCCAGACAGGATAGTCCAGGATAGATCTACAACATCGCCCTCTTCTCTGTCATCTACGACAAAGCTAACTGTTTGCGGCAGGTTGTCGATCCAGGTAAGGTAGTTATTGACATCGATAACAGATGGAGCAGTATCATCACGGACAGTAGTGAATGACCATAGGTCGCCGAGATATTCTGGAGTTTCGGTATCAGCACCATATACGTCAACCTGCCAGTAATATGTAGTACTGTAATCCAGGCTTAACAATGCAGAATGAAGAGTAGGATCAGCAGTTAAAACCAGCTGGTTATCGATGATCTTTTCCATATCATAATTGGGGCTAAGGGTATTTGGTTCGGAGCCAAAATATACATCGTAGCCAGTAGCATTCAGAACTTCTGGGGCCATCCAGCTTAACTGGGTATCAAGCTCTACAGCTGGCAGCAGATTTGTTGGGGTTGGAGTATGTGCTGTATAACCGCCGATAGTAACATCATCGACACCAATATATTGTGTATTTGTGTTACTATTAGATAAAACTTTGAAAGAAAGAATATCACCAGATGGATTTTTACGGAAAGGTGCATCTGCAATTAGCTCTGAACCATCCAGAAAGACGCTGTAAGTATCCAGATCATTATCAACAACCATTCGAATATTGTACCAAATGCCCGGTGTAGTATTGTATGTACTAACGAATGTACCATCTGCCATGCGGACATTTACATTACCTTGTTTGAAGGCAATATACGGACCGAAAGAACCCCAATCATCATCAAAGGACTCACTGGCAGGCAAGTCAGTTAATCCAAAGGATACATCTTCTAAGGTGACACCTGGCAAAACCATAACCCTAAAACTAAGGACAGCTGAGGTGCCATCTGGAATGTAACTTTGACCAAGATCTATAGTTGCACCGCGAGTATAACTGCCGCTGCTGCTATGGGCACGGTAAAAGAGATTGCCGGTACCATCATCCTGAACAGTCTGATCAGAAGAAGCTCCCTTATTGAGCCAGGCACCTTCAGAGGCAACATTTAACTCCGAGCCAGCAGAATAGCTATCAAAATTGTCGATAAGCTCGGCATTTACCAGAGAAGCCAAAGCACATAATAAAACTAAAAATAACTGTTTCATCAATTAAACCTCCAAAAAAAGAAATTACTTAAAAAAGATTTAGACCTCTAAATAGCATTATTCACACTATTATACTATTGCTGAAAGACAGCAAATTACTTATTCCATAAAAACCATTGAAACAATATTATTATAACGTTTTTGATTTCACCTCCCAAATAAAACTTATTCCACTAAAACTATTATTAAGAGGGTATAGATACCAGAAAAACTGTTAAAAAGGCCTTCCGGCCTTGTAAATTTCACTTATTTCTTTTTCGTTAATTACAGAATTGAATATCATCAATTCATCCATCTCACCGGTGAAGCGTAATGGATCACCCATAATATCATCAGCACCAATTACCAGATCAGCAGCTACAGATGCTTTATGATAATTAAAATCAAGACATTCAATCATCTTGCCATCAACGTAAAATTTGGCAGTATGATTGTCGTGAGTAGCAGCTATAAAACGCCAATTAGAAGATGGTAAAAATGTTCGGTTGCTATATACTCTATCTCCTACCGAAGCGGTAGCACCGTAACATTCCATTCGCCCCAGTTGCATTTTGCCGGGCCATGCAGAATCTTGCACCTTAGGTGATTTGAAACCAAACTGGAAATTACCAGTTTTGTTGCCGATATTCTGTCTACAGGAGACGATATGCCCGCCATCTTGAGGTGTGTCACATCTGACCCAGGCTGCTATTGTAATTGGTCCATCGATACAGAGCTCTGGAATACCGGGGACAGTAACTACCTGATGCTCAGAACGGTTAAAGCTAAGAGCGGATTTCTGGGGCCATCTGCCCTCTACCCAAGCTGGCAATTTACCATCGGCGGCACTATAAAGTTTGCCGTTTATTCTGCCGCCGGTTAAAGAAGCTTTATTTTCAAGGATATCAGGATATGAATCATTTTTATCGAAGGTATAATATGCTACGAGTGATGGGTCACGTCTGAGATTTATACTGTACACCAGCCAGCGATAATATGGTGAATTTTTATCTACTTTGCTTAAGGCCCTAAATAATTCAGGATCGATAAACTCGTTGGTATTTACCTGTATATCAGCTACATCGCCTGTACGATCTACATTTTTGGCCTGGCCGGCAGTGATAAGCAGCCCTTTTTCTTTTTGGCCGGACATGCCGGGGATGACAGATGCTTTACCTTTGAACATGTGAACATCGGTACTGCCATCGTAGGCAACACTGACACCGAATTCGGTGCCCAGGTCAATAATTGTACCTGTGGGTGTAACGGCGGTAAAACCGGCGGCGTGAGGTGGAACACTAACATAAATACGTCCAGAATCGAGTATCATCTTTTCAGCGTCAACCGGCTTAAACTCAGCGGGGCCTTCGATAAGAACCTCGGCACCGTAGTCGTACAATATCTTTACAATACCAGATTTTAGCTTATATGTAGGCTGGTTGGTATAGATGCGGTCACCATTATTGAGAGGTTCTATATCCTGTGACCACTGGGCATCTACCTGGTCTATGACTTTGGCTATTGGCGTGATATACTGCGGCGGAAACAAGTTGGCGTAAACAATGAATACAATCATCAATACCGCAGCAATAGAAATAATCCTGCTGTATAAACGATAGAACTTATTTGGACAGGTCTGGGTATTGTCTATAGCTTTTGCCTGGGGGATGGGAGTATTATCGATTTTTTCTAAGATAATTTCCGGGGCGTCCTGTTCGTTTCTGGCAAGCGACTGGAGAATATTTTCACCAACAGAGCCATTTTCGCTGATATCAGAAAGCTGCAGCTGATGTTTTAATACCATGAGGTTGCGGGTATAGCTGCAGTAATAATCAAAAGCAGCAGTAGAATGCCTGAGCCAATCATCAAGTTTTGATAATCGCTCATCGCTGATAGTGCCGTCAAGCAACTCAATTATCAGCAGGCTTAATTCATTTTTATCTTTGTCATTTAGCATGTGTATTTTTGGAGCAATGGGATCAGCTCTGTAGACTTCTTTCAATGCAGCTGTGTAATAAATTGTGTATTCGTGCCATAGAGTGGTATATGCCGGTTTTTGACCTGCCGAATGTCTCGGCGATTGTTTTCATAGGTGATCCTTTGATATACCTGACAGATAAAAGTTCCATATCGGTTTTGCTGAGTTTTTTCAGGCATTTTTTCAAAGCCTGACTTCTCTCGGAAAGAGCCTGGTCATTTTCAACTTCGATAGCTGCGATTCTATCATAAAAATCGTCGCCGAAGTGAACACGTGACCGGGAATTTTTCTTTAAAAAGTTGAGTGCCTTGTTACGGGCGATCCGAGTGGCCCAAGCAGAAAAGTTTGTCCCGGGCTCGAAAGTGTCAAATTGCTCCCATAGAGTAGCAGCTGTTTCCTGAAGAATATCTTCAGCATCATTCTCATTGTGAAGCATCATGTACAAATAGCCCAACAATCGGTTCTGATAGTTGGCATATAACTGGAAGAAGATTTTATGCCTCTCTTCCGGGCTATTATCAAAATTGTCCTGTTTTACATTCATCTCTTATATAATTAGCTTTAGACTACATATATGAAAACAATTAAAGACTTGTTTTTTGACCTAAAAAATAAAAAAATATTTCACACTGACCTATCAAAAAGACTTGCCAAGACATAAAGTGTTATATGTCAATAGCTTACAGTTTGAGAGCCGCCGTATTGTTTTTTTAATAAATTACATGTGAAACTATAGGGCACCTCTGGAAATGAATTTTCAGGTTACCAAAAGCGTTGTAGGAAGTCCCTTTTAGGCGATTTACCAGAGGCACTTCGTTATTGCAACTTAAAAACTGCGTAAGTAAACTGCTATAGAGTTAGAATATGTTTGCCAAATGATATTTTTGGGGTAGAATAAATTTATCAGTTGAAAATGACAACGATATTGATATAAGTACAAGAGCAAGGTTAAGATATGAAAAAAAGATATTGGCAAGTTATTATTATACCGCTGGTTCTGGGAGCATTATTATGCTCCGGATGCGAAAAAGATGCTGATAATGGGGTGTCAGAGCCGTCCAAAAGCGTCAAGCAGGAAAAAAGGCCGGAACCGGACTGGAGCGGGTTGGAACTGGGTGAGCCGATCTCGGTAAAGCTGGAATATCGCAGCTGTAACGGTAACGAAGATGAATGGCCCGGCAGGTTTAGGTGGTATTCGTCAAAAGAGCCGGAAAAAAAGGTCGAGACATTATTTATAAAGTCGGCCGAGGAGAAAGCCGGTGATAACAGCCTTTTTGTATTTTCGAGTACGGTGCTGGGGAAAAAAAACTATGCTGCGCTGGAATATAAAGATACCGATGTATTGGGTTTGTATCTTGATCTGGACAGGGATAACGAGCTGGATGAAGGTGAACGATTCGAGATGGACGAAAATATTGCCAATCGTTTTGGCGACTACGGCAGCTTTATCACGCCTGATTTCCGTATAACTGGAGAATATGGAGAAACGTTACCGCTGAAGCTGCTGGTGTGTCCGTTTATGAAAGATGGCCAATTCAAGGTTCGGTGTTCGTCAGTTTGTCAGTTTGAAGGCGATCTGGTTTTCAAAGGCAAGTCTTATAAGATGATGGTGCCTTTCAATGTATATAAGCAGAGTTATGCCGTATACGGTTCGAGTTATTTTACGCTGGTAGAAGAAGAAGGAATTGCAGAGAAGCCGTTTCTGCCGGCGACACGGTTGAGTTCGCTACTAAAGATTGATGACAGCTATTACAGGTTCAGGCTGGATCGGGTGTCTGATATTGAAATGAAAGCCGTCCTGGCAGAGGATAAGAGTGCGGTGAATAGTTTCACCTGTAAAGTGAAAGATAAAGATGCAATATTGTGTGATCTGACATATACATTGATCGAAGGTAAAAATGACCCAACTTTGTCGATGATTATCGGCAAGGAAATGTCAGCGATACCGGTTGGCGATTATCGTTTAGTTTATGGTTCGATGTCATACGGAGAGAGTGAATTGAAAGAGTTTATGGCGTCTTTCCGTGATGCAGATACTATAACTATTGCAAAAGATAATCCTACGGTTATAGAGGTTGGCGGTATAAAAGCGGATATACTGGTGACGGAGAAAGGTGATAAAAAATCTAAAACAGAGTTTAGTAAGGATAGTACCCTGATTATTGATGCAAGCTTTGTCGGCAGCAGCGGAGAGAAGTATAGCGGTTTCAGGAAGAAGTACCTGGACGAAAATAACAAGGCCAGATACGAAAGGCTGAGTGCTCACCTGGTGATAACAGATTCAAAGGGTGATTCCCTTGTGGATCAAGATATGGAGTATGGTTGAAGCGGACTTTGCGGGTTCTCGTGGCGAGGACCAGAAGCCGGAACATATACAGTAACTTTGACGCAGGAGACCGGTCCGCTGTCCGGTGAGCTGGAAGTTAAGAAGACTATAAAACTGAACTAAGTCGGTTGAATTTGTGTATCTATGCCAGTAATTATAGTTAGAGGCAGCGATGGACAAAAAGCGAATAATCGAGCAGTTGGTGCAGATGTTGAGTGACAGTCGTTACTTTAATGGTTCGCATTATAATATGCTGGGAGAGCTGTGCGAGAAATTCGGCAGCTCTGAGGCTGATATGCTGGAGTTGTACAGCGAAGCTCAGCAGGTTTGGAAAGAACAGCAGGATAAGAAAATGTAATGTACTCAAACTGACCGATGGCCAGTTTGAGAGGTATTAGTATCTTACCAATAAAATTTTGCGCAAAATGGCAAAGAAATTATTACAATTAGTTCAAATTACCTCTGAGCAAAGGGATAAGGAGCATTTCCTTTGCTTTCAAAGCAGCGGTAATAACTCTTCTTCCCATTTTGGTCAGATAGTATTTGTACGTTTTTCCGATTTTCTTAATCAGGCCATGTATTCGGAGTCTTTTGAGCATCCTGGAGACCTGATTAGGGGTTTTATTACCCATGTGTTTTCTCAAAAGTTTGCTGGTAAAGCCATTGATATTAAATTCTCCTCTCAACACAGTTTGCATCAGTTTAAGGTCATCTTTGTTGAACAGATTAAACCCTTTGAAACTGCGACCGTTTTTCTTTTTAGCTCTGGAGATTTTATCAATATCCTTATTAGCAGAGGTAGGGTCATCAATAGCCGAGATAAAGTCAATATATCTTCTATTAGAAGCGGCAAGCAGGTCGGTGAGAACCGGAAAGGAATAAATACTTTTACGCAACGGAGCCTGCTTCATGCTCGTTGTGCCGTCGCGATGTTCCACCTTGCGGTAGTGTTTGAAAAAGCTGACATCATTAACTGTTGTCTCAATTCGCAGAACAAGCTTATGCTTATCGTACATTTTGACAGAAGCCGGCCCCATGTGATGTTTTATCCGTGTGCCTTCAATTCTGGTGCTAAAGTCATTGCCCATTTCACCTTCATAGCTGGTATACAACTTTCTTCCCAGGAAGGTGGCGATATTATCAGCCTTAACCGAATGAATAGCTGTTCTGGTCAATTCCTCATATATACAGGTCAGGTCAGATTGTTTTTTGAAAACAATGTCTGTAGCATATTCCGCCTGCATTATACTCCAGTGGAAATTTTCCTTAAGCTCTGTAATTACAGGACAATAAGTAGTAGCATATTTTTCAATAATGCGATGAAGCTGGTTGACGCTAAGGCTGTCACTGAGCTTTTGGGCCTTGTCGAAATCTTCGATATCAATAAAAACATTGTCAAGCATGGTGTAATCGATATTTTTACTTTTCAATTTAGCAGCCAGTTGATTATGACCGTTAAAGTACAATTGCAATCGGAACGGAGCCCAGGTTGGTACTCTCAAATAGCAGAGCCCCAATGCTTTATCAATAAAATAGAAATAATAATGCAAACACCTTCCCTGAGAACCTCTAATATAAGTTTTTCCGGTTTGTTTGTTATGCCATGGTTCATAGCTGCTGCAGGTTTCCATAGCCGAGAAAATATGTACCAGCCCAGGGTGATTACCTCTTTGGTCAATTATCTGTTTAATAACTTTCTCTTTGCGGAAATTCTTTTTACGAATAAATTCTATCTCAAGACCATTGTCAGATGCAACAACTTTGGCGTTTTCATTAATGAGGTCACGCAAAGGTTCAGCCCATTTAGTGAAATCAAATATTCGAATGTTGTGTTTACGCAAATGCACAGTCATTCCATCGGCAAAACATATTCCCGGTATTGTACCAGTAAATATGACACGGTCAAAACAGGAGGTAACTCCCTTAATTTTGTTAAAATGTCGTTCAATAAAGTTCTGCATAATAATTCTGATACATTATCGTGGAATTCTTATGCAGCGTAAATATAATTATAAAAACCTGTTTGGTTCCGGCTTGTCCGGGTTAGGTATTAGGGAATGTTTGCCGTAAAGCGGCAAGCTAATTAAATCATTAATGTAACAATTTGCATTAAATTGTGTTACAGCAATAAAAAGTGTAAAATCGGTCACTTTGAGTAATGTAATGTCTAAACCAAAAGGAGAATTATAGGGGTTATGTAACGCGTTTCATGGGGATGGTTTCCGCGTTGCGGCATTCTTTGTTAATCGGCTAATACCGAGTATTTTCACCGGCGGAAAAGTCGGAAGTTTAATAGAGTCGGGAATTTTATAGAATATTGTGTTGATGTGCGAGATGGTTTTAAATTCTGCCGCTTAATTATTGCTCAGTGAATTGAAGATTAATTCTCATGCCGATATTTTGCGAAGCAGAAAGGTTTAATGATATACTATTTGTGGTTATTGGACTAAATGATCTAAAAGGGAAAAAATATAACTTTGACAGCTTTATAAGTGTTGGTTAAATATGTAGTTGCAGCATTTAGCATGAAGTGATTTTGGTATTGTGGATTCTGTTTCAGTTTCATTTCAATTTGACGATAACATAAAATGACTAAATTTACTCAAACAGACCGATCGCCAGTTTGAGAGGTATTAGAGCAATTTAATTTTTATGCTTCGTATCACTTTGTGGCGTGTTCGCTTTTTGCCTGTTGCGGTTTCGGCTGACTACATCAGAAATACTCGCAATATATGAATATTACTGTGTTTTCTTCTTTGTCAGCCCCATCCTCACAGAGGCATAAATCGGAACAGAAAATATTAAAGTGCTCTAGTGGTTAGGTATTTGGTATTAGGCAAGGATTGCCGCAAAGCGGCAGGCTAGTTTTATTTACAATATAAAGAATTCTCTTACAATGTGTTATGGTAAAACACATTGTAAAATCTGTTACTTTGACTAAATATATATTTATGTCAGATATCAAGTTTGTGAATATAAAAGGCAGCGGTTATGAGGAAATCAGAGTCAGCTAAGAAACTGTTACAGTAATACAGGAGACGTGAAAATGAATAGGAAATTATTGGTAATATTGGTTCTTGCGGCAGTAATAGTTCCGCGAATAGTGAAAGCCGAGGATAATCCATATTATGAATATTTAATGACGTTTGGTTCGGAAGGAATAGCAGTAAGCCCCAAAGGCGATATTTATGTAGCAGATTATAATACCGGTTATGTCAAGGTTTATAATAAAAATTATGAATGGATAAAAACCTTCAGTGATTATGGTGAAGCTCCGGGGGAGAATATAAAATCAGAGTTTATGAGCATCTACGAAGGTAAGTTGTTTATGCCGGAAGCCGGTAATCATCGAATAAATGTATTTGATTTAGAAGGAAACTTTCTATACCTATTCAGTCGTTTAGGTTCAAAACCTGGCAAGGTAAATAACCCAGAAGCTGCCAAAGCCAATAGTAAGGGTGAGATATTTGTATCAGACCTAAAGAATGATCGTATTCAGGTATTTTCAGCGGATGGTAAGCTGTTAAGGCATTGGGGCAATATTGGCTCCGATCCGGGCGAGTTTAAGGCACCAGCTGGTATAGCGATAGATAAAAATGACAATATATTTGTCTCCGAAATAGGGAATGACCGGATACAGGTTTTTGACAGTTCCGGAAAGTTTATAACAATGTGGGGTTTCGAGGGTTCAGAACCAGGTCAGTTTGACAACCTACACGGTTTATACATTGATAAGTCGACAGGTTGGTTGTATATAGCAGATACAGGCAATAATCGCGTGCAAGTTTATAAGCCGAAGAGTGGAGCAGTATTGAAAGCACAGTAATATAAGATCCTTAATGCTATGAACTGGTTTTGATAGCACATGGCAAATAATCATATAAGAGGTATATTCAATGCGTACGCCAGATATGAAATCACAAGACGGCAGCAATTATTCGATAGCAACCATAAGAAAAAAGCTGATATTAGCTTTTTTCATATTATCAGTTGTAATAGGAACATTAGGTGCTGTAAGCTGGAGTGGGTTAAATCGAATAGAATCAACTGTCGAATTGTTTGCCGGAGTTGCAGTTCCATTGGCAGATGAATCAGTGAAGTTAACGGAAAATATACAGCAGACATATAATTTATCATTTGATATACTGCGTGAGACAGATCCGGAGTTAATTGATAAACATAAGACCCAGTTAGAGGTTTTATCAAAGGAATTTGATGAAAGTGCTGTAAGAATAAGCAAGCTATGCGAGATCGGCGGGGTAAACCTGGAAATAGCACAGGAGATAAAGGTTTATAAAAGTTACGTAAATGAGATCAAAGTGATGACCGAGTTGTATTTGCAGAGTTTGATCTATGGTCAAGAAGTTGCTGTTAAACTGAGTTTATATGAAGAAAAATCTAAAAGCCAGCTTGATCTTTTGACAGAGCTGAACTATATGGCACGTGCATCAATGAACGAGATGGAGGAAGTGTCTAAAACAAAAATGCAAGCAGGCGATGCTTTAGCAGAAGAGATGGGAGAAATGCTCGAGCTTACTTTTTACGAGATATATCCACTTTTAGAGAGTTCCGACAAGTTGATACATTATTGTATCGAGATAAAAGAAATAATTGGCGAATATACAATAGAGTTGAACCAGGAAAAACTGACAGAGTGCGAAAATGGTATTGCCAAAAGGGTCAAGTGGTATAGATCCCGTCAGAAAAGGCTGGGACGTCGGATAGACAGTGAAGATGCAAAAGCAGTTTTTGGTAAGACAGAAGAGAATTTTGACGAGTTAGAGAAGTTGATAGTGCAAGAAGGCGGATTATTTGAAACTTATCGAAAATTGGCAGGAGCCAAGCTCGAAGTGAAGTTATTACAGGAAACCTTATTACAAGATAGTGTAAACTGTAAAAATAAGATTTTAGCAGCTGTTGATAAATCCCGAGAAGTATATGTAATGACGGGGGATAAATCACGAGAAGTAATTGCTATGTCTAAAAAGTTCCAGGTGGTATTTACGGCAGTAGGTATATTGTTAAGTATTATAGCCGGAGCGATAATTACGCGTTCCATTACATCGTCGATAGCAGAGTTGTAAGAACTCTGCAGAGAGTTGAGAGCTGACAAGTGTCTTAACTACAGGTTTTTATATCGCCGGAATCGTTATCGGCAATTACATCACAACAGATCATGTCACCTTTAGATTATTATGTAATTGATTGCCTTAAAGCCTATTAAGCAATACACATAGATTTTATCCGGTCACTTTGGATTTAGTATGTTATATTTTCATTTTTTTCGATTTTAGTCCCTGAAAGATTGTCTGGTCGTAAATACTATATAGAAAAACCGGATAATGAAGTGTAGTCGAAAAAGTTTACCCGAGGTGTTTTATGTTTATTAGAAAGTCAGTTTTTTGTTTCATGGCAATGGTTGTATTGGTGCTTAATACGGCAGGAACACCAATATATGGTAACGACTATTCTAATAGTTCAGATATGGAGAAGTATGGAGCGAGCGGTTCTAAACAAGAAGCCGAGCGTCCGAATATTGTATGGATTATGGGTGAGGACTGTTCGAAGCATTGGTTTAAGCTGTTTGATAATGATTATGGAATAGAAACACCAAACATTAATTCACTGGCAAAAGATGGGTTGATGTTTTCAAATACCTTCTGTAATGTTGCGGTATGTTCAGCAGCGAGATCATCGCTGATTTCGAGTTGTTATCCCAGCAGGGCAGGTTTGCAGTGGCATCGTAGGATAGAATTTGCCAATTTACCGGATGGTTTAGAGCGTTTTCCGAAGTATATGCGTGATGCCGGTTATTATACAACAAACTCAACCAAAACAGACTATAATTGTACCGGAGCAGGAGCGTGGGATAATGCCGCTGCCGGCGTATATGCGTGGCGGGACAGGCCCAGTCCTGATATGCCGTTCTTTCATGTTCGTACATTTACAATTAGCCATGAGTCAAAGGTACGTGGCAAACTTTCCTCACCGCAGACCAGCTTAGATTCAGTAAAACTGTATCCTGTGCATCCAGATACCAGGCAGTTTCGGAAAACATATGCTACCTATTTTGACCGGATAAGAGATCTGGACCGACTGGTGGGAGATATGGTTAAAGCAATAAAGGAAGACGGGCTGTATGACAATACCTTTATCTTTTTTATTGGTGATAACGGCGGTACGATGCCCGGCAGTAAGGGATATATAACAGAAACCGGTTTGCATGTGCCGCTGGTAGTGCATGTGCCGGAGAGATTTAAGCATCTGTCGCCACAAGGGCAGGGTGGCAAGATAAGCGGATTTGTCAGCTTTGTTGATTTTGGAGCAACGAGCCTGAATCTGGCCGGAATTGAAATTCCAGCGGGGATGGACGGCCGACCGTTTCTGGGTAAGGGTATTTCACCGGCCGATCTGAATGCTCGGGATGAGGTGTTGTGCAGTTCAGATCGATTTGATGAGCTGTATCTGCTGGTTCGCAGTTTTCGCAAGGGCAAGTATAAGTATGTGCGAAACTACGAGCCGTTTGTGCCGTATTCGCTGCAGAATAATTATCGGATGGGAATCCAGTCTTTTGTGCAGTGGCGTGATATGTTTAAGGCCGGTAATCTGACAGCAGCGCAGGCATTATTTTTTGAGCCGAGGAGTGGGCATGAGCTGTATGATTTGGAGAAAGACCCCTTTGAGACAAATAATCTGGCAGAAAAACCGGAATATGCCTCTGTTCTCAGTGAGATGCAGAAAAAGCTGTATGATAGAGTTGTGTCAATGCCGGACCTGGGGATAATACCGGAATCAGTATTTCTAAAGGAGAACGGCATAAAAGATCCTGGGGAGTATGGCAGGGAGAATAAAGCTCGTATCAGGAGATATGTAGATATTGCAGATTTGATGCTGAAGCCATATGGAGAGGCTAGAAATGGTATTATATCAGCGATAAAGTCTAGTGATCCGATAGCTCGTTTCTGGTCTATGACGGTATGTGCGGCATTTGGCAATACCGCAATCGAATTTGAGAAAGAAGCGATAGAGATGAGTGGCGATAGTTCGCCGTTGACGAGGGTAAGGGCGATGGTGTTTCTGGCTGAGATGGGCAGCGAATATAAGATAGAGCCAGTGATAAAGAGGGCGTTGCAGGATTGCAGCCATGGAGCGGAGACATTAAAGATTCTGGGCGATGTGGTGCATTTGCAGGATGATCTTGGTTATAAGTTTACCACCATAATCAAGTCAGATATATATAAAGGCGGGGTTGGGCTGGTGGATAACCGGGTTAGCTATCTTGGCTGGTAGGATTTGAGTTTTCTGAAGCAACCGGTGGAGTAGCTGAGCGTTTAGGTGAGGATCTACGCTTTCTGCGTTGTTTCTGTTTCCTGATCTTTTCGGCTTTGACTTGTTCCGGAGTTTTTGTTCCCTGTGATTGTTCGATGAGTTCGCAAAGTTTTCGCCGGGCGAAGAATCGGTTAAGTTGTAGTGATCTTTCTTTCTGCATTTTAACCATTATTCCGGTAGGCCCATGTTTAAGTTGAACGCATGAAGATGTTTTGTTGACCTTTTGTCCGCCCGGTCCGGAACCCTTAATAAAGGTTTCTTCGATATCAGATTCCAAAAGGCCGCAATCAGCCATTCTGGTTTCAAGTTCAGCTTGTTTTTTTTCAGTAATCATAAGTTGCCCAAAGTTTGTAGTCCTATAATAACATAATAAAGTATATTCTCCTGAAAATTAAGATGTTTTTAATTTGTATAAGTTATTTTTTAACAGTTATTTATCAGATAGTCATTTATGTGAAGAATTAAAATAGATAATTCAGCGATAAAAACGACTCGATATGGATTGTGCCGAAGCTATTGGATGTTTCGGGGAAAAGCAAACTATGTATTTGACATAAATATATATATAATCAGGAGATATGTCAGATGTCAGGAACAACAAACATTGAAAGTCGCGGCTCACGAGCAAAATCTGGCTTATATTTAACTTTTGCATTAGGCCAGGAAGAATTTGGGCTGGAAATACTGAAAGTAAAAGAAATAATCGGTTATCAGGATATTACAAGTGTCCCACAGACACCGTCAGAGGTGAAAGGTGTGATCAATCTGCGTGGCCAGGTAATACCAATAATAGATTTACGCAGTCGCTTCAGTATGGAAGAAAAAGAGGTAACAGAACAAACCTGTATTATAGTAGTTGAGGTTGATCTCGACGGAAGCAGTGTTCAGGTTGGTATAATTGTGGATAATGTATCTGAAGTTCTGGATATCCAGGAAGAGCAGATAGAGCCATCACCTGAGTTTGGCAACCAGGTAAATACAGATTATATTCTTGGGATGGGAAAAGTAGGCGATAATGTCAAGATATTGCTGGATATCGACCAGGTACTGGCAGGTACCCAGTTATCCGGATTTTAAGAAAGCCGATAAGGGCCGGGACGGTCAGGAAGAGACGTAATAAGTAATTTTACTTTAACTCTCTTATTTCTAATTAGTTGCAAAAAAAGCAGGCTGTATTTACTACAGTCTGCTTTACTATTTTAAAGGCAATATAGCAGAATAATTCTTTTCGGGATCATTTTTTTTATTTTTTTATTGACGGTACAAGAATAAGCACATATAATGTCCCGTCTCAACTGAAGCGAGCGGAGATATTCTGGACACAGGATTTTCGCGTGAAGTGTAGGTTAGACAAGAGAGTGCCGAGAGGACGAACTTTATCAGATAAAGTTATCGGTACATAACTCTTTATTCCTTCACTATTTCCCCCGCGTAAGCTTCAAGTTGCTAATTATAAATTATTTTTGTTTTTTGTTTTAGTTGACAGAATTGTCATAGAACGTTACAATTACGGGTCTATCGCAATATGCTTGCAGTGTATGCAGGCGCTAAGACAATATAAACCATTAAAATAAGACGGAGTTGGCTTAGTGGAAGCCGAAAAAATTAGAATCAGAATGGAAGCGTACGATCATAAAGCCCTGGATGCCTCGGCAAAAGAGATCGTTGAGCAAGCACTACGTACCAACGCAAAAGTCAGTGGTCCAGTACCGTTGCCTACACGTATTGAAAGATACACCGTGCTACGTTCGCCGCATATTGACAAGAAATCTCGCGAACAGTTCGAAATGAGAACCCACAAGAGATTGATAGATATTTACAACGCCAACCCGCATACAGTAGAAGCCTTGAATCGGCTTGTTGTACCTGCGGGTGTTTTTGTAAAGATACGTGTGTGATAATTCAGTTGGTCGAAAAGGATCAACTGCTCGTTAAACAGATCGTAACTTTGCAAATAAACAGAACGTTAAATTTTTAGAAAATAACAGGAAGTATTAACTATGATGCTTTTAGGAAAAAAAGTCGGCATGACCAGAATGTATGATGAAGGGGGTAAGTCAGTACCTGTTACCCTGATTCAGGCTGGTCCTTGTTCTGTAATGCAGGTCAAGACAGAAGAGTCAGATGGTTATAATGCCGTACAGATAGGTTTTAACGACGTAAAAGAAAACCGTCGCAAGAAACCTGCAGTAGGTCATGCAGCTAAAGCAGAAACAGCTCCAAAATATTTTGTACGTGAAGATCGTATTGATAGTCCGGCAGAAGTAGAGTTAGGTCAGCAGCTGACAGTAGAGATATTTGAAGAAATTAATTTCGTTGACGTAATCGGCACCACCAAAGGAAAAGGTACCGCCGGTGTAATGAAACGTCATCACTTTAAGGGTATGGACGCCACACATGGTTGTGAACGTAAGCACCGTCATCCAGGTGGTATCGGTTCAAACAGTGGAAGTGCCGGTTGCAGTCGCGGTATCCGAAAAGGTAAAAAGATGGCCGGTCATATGGGTCACGAGCGTTGCACCACCAAGAATCTTAAAGTAATGGGAATAGACACAGAAAATAATCTGATAATTGTTAAAGGTGCTGTAGCAGGCCCAAATAACGGTTACGTAATGGTTAAGAAAGCTAAGTTTAAGAACTAGGCTGAATAGTAAGGCGAAAAAATGATAGAGTTACCAGTATATAATAAAGAAGGCCAGGAACTAGAAAAAGTTCAGATAGATCCGGCTGCATTAGGTACAGTAGTTCGTAATGCTCTTTTGAAGCAGGCCATAGTTATGTACCATGCAAATAAGCGTCAGGGTACAGCTGCGAATAAGAGCCGTGGCATGAAAGCGGGTTCAACCCGTAAACTATACCGCCAAAAAGGAACAGGTAGAGCTCGAGTCGGTAACAACCGCACATGTGTTCGCCGTGGTGGCGGTGTAGCGTTTGCCAAGTATGCCCGCGATTTTTCACAGCGTATGCCAAAGAAACAGCGTCGCCTGGCACGTAACAGTGCAATTCTGGCAAAGATCAAGGCAGAAGACCTGATGGTAATTGACAAGATAGAATTTACAGCACCCAAGACCAAAGAGTTTGCATTGATTCTGAAAAATCTAAAGATCGACCGCAGCTGTTTGGTAGCAATCGACGATTATGATGTAAATGTATACAAGTCAATACGTAATATCAATAAAGTAGATGTTATGGAAGTTGACCAGTTAAATGCAGGCGATATCGTTAACAAACGTAAGCTTCTTTTGACAAAGAAGTCTCTTGATTGCCTGGTAAACCCGCAGGTAAAAGCAGAAAACTAAAATCCTTGTACTGAGGTTAATTAAGTGGACAAGTATCAAGTAATAAAAAGACCGTTAATAACAGAAAAAGGTACAATGCAGCAGTCATTCTTGAATGCTTACATTTTTGAAGTAGACAAGAAAGCCAATAAGACTGATATCAAGCAGGCTATCGAAGAGATTTACGGTGTAAAAGTAATAGATGTCAGAACAATGACACGCAAGGGCAAGCCAGCCCGTCGCGGATGGGTAATGGGCCACAAGGCCGACTGGAAAAAAGCTGTCGTAGTATTAGATGCAGACAGCAGAATAGATTTGTTCTAGTTAAGTCAGGTAGTGAACTCAGGTTGAGCCGTCGAAACGACAGCGAAGCCATAAAGATAAACGGCTGTTTCTTAATGGGTTGAAACGGCATAGAGAATTAAGGAAAGATAATAAATGGGTATTCGTGTTTACAAGCCGACAAGTGCCGGTAGAAGAAATGCTTCAGTAAACGATTACGCAGAAGTTACCAAGACCAAACCCGAAAAGACACTGGTCAAGCGTATAAAGAAGCATGGCGGCCGAAACCACAGTGGAAAGACAACAGTCCGTTTCCGTGGTGGTGGCGCCCGTAAGATTTACCGTATGGTAGATTTCAAGCGTCTGAAAGATAATATGGCAGCAGAAGTAATTGGAATTGAATATGATCCAAACCGTACCTGTCATATAGCGTTAGTGCAATATTCAGACGGCGAAAAGAGCTATATCCTTGCTCCGGTAGGTCTGACAGTAGGCGAAACAATCGAGTCAGGCGACAAGGTAGAGCCAAAAGTAGGAAACTGCATGCCATTGAAAAACATACCGAATGGTATGGAAGTTCATAATATTGAACTGAATCCAGGGCAGGGCGGCAAACTGGTACGGTCAGCCGGATCAGTAGCTCGTATTGCCGGTAAAGATGAAAAATATATCACACTGATCATGCCAAGCGGTGAAATGCGAATGATTCATGCATCATGCCGAGCAACAATCGGTCAGATAGGAAATACAGATCACCAGCTGGTGAGAATAGGAAAAGCCGGTCGTAAACGCCACATGGGTCGCAGGCCACACGTTCGCGGTAAGGCACAGAACCCAGTAAGCCATCCAATGGGTGGTGGTGAAGGCCGATCAAATGGTGGTCGTCATCCGTGTTCACCAACAGGTCTTTATGCTAAGGGCGGCAAGACCCGTGCTAAGCGAAAAGCAAGTAACAAACATATTATCCGTAGACGTAAGAGTAAACATTACGGACAGTTGGTACTGTAAAAGATAAACCGTAAAAGGAATTAAAAGGAAAAGGCTATGCCACGTTCATTAAAAAAAGGCCCTTTTGTAGATGAAAAGTTGTACAAAAAGGTTATGAAGTTGGAAGAAACCAACAAAAAAGATCCGGTAAAGACCTGGGCACGTCGTTGTACAATCGTACCGGAGTTTGTAGGTTATACTTTTATGGTTCATAATGGAAGAATGTTCCATAAAGTATATGTGACCGAAGATATGGTAGGTCATAAGCTAGGTGAATTCTCTCCGACACGCAACTATCGCGGTCATGGAGCAGATAAGAAGAAAAAATAACCGCTTGAATATAAAAATGATTTAGGATTTAGTAATATATATTATTAACCTGGATTTAGGAAAACACTGATGCTAAACGGTGAAAAATTACAATACTGTCGAGAAGAGTCCGGAATGACCATAGATGCTCTAGCAAGAGCACTGATGCCGGGGAATGTAAATACAGAGCTCAAAGCCAGAGAGTTTAAGAAGTGCCTTGGTAAGGTAAAGAACTGGGAACGCGGTTTATATAGTCCGCGTCCAAAAGCAGAAGAAGTTCAGAAGCTGGCCTCAGCATTAAGCGTAGGCAAAGATGCATTAGAGACCTGGTCTGCTACACATAAGTTCTGCCCGATGGCACCACGCAAGGTACGTTTAGTTGCTGATATGATTCGCGATCGCAATGTTCAGGATGCACTAGATATTCTGAAGTTTACCAACAAGAGAGCAGCATACTATGTTAGCCAGGTATTAAAGAGTGCGATAGCAAATGCGGACGAGCAGGAAGTTGATATAACAAACCTGTATATCAGTGAGTCACGAGTAGATGGGGCGGGCATACGTCGCGGAACAAGACGCTGGCGTCCGAAGGACAGAGGTCGTGCCGTACCATTTACAAAACTGGCAAGTCATATTTATATAACAGTAGATTTAAACGATTAGAAGAAATAAAAAATACCGCAAAGCGTAGTAAATATATAGAGGTAAAATAATGGGTCAAAAAGTATCGCCAATTGGTTTTAGAACAGGCATAACCCTAGGATGGCAGAGTCGCTGGTTTGCTCCAAAGCAGGCATTTGGCGTTTGCCTCGTAGAAGACCAGAAGATTCGTAAGTTTCTAGATGATAGATTGAATCGTCGTCAGCCTTACGGCGCCCTGGCCAGGACAGAAATCGAAAGAACCCGTGATGATGTTCGTATAACATTACATACATCGCGTCCAGGTATAGTAATTGGCCCAAAGGGTGCTGAAATAGAAAAACTTCGCGAAGCACTTGAAGATCTGATCAACCGTAAGGTAACAGTAAATGTATCAGAGATAAAGAATCCTGAATTGAATGCTCAGCTGATAGGAGAAAATATTGGCGAGCAGTTGAAACGTCGAGCAGCTTTCCGCCGTGTAATGAAGCAGGCATGTGAAACAGCGATGGCATCAGGAGCCAAAGGAGTTAAAATCATTTGTTCAGGTCGTTTGGGCGGAGCAGAACTGGCAAGAAGTGAAACTCAGATCCTGGGTTCAATTCCGCTACAGACTCTGGATGCAAATGTAGATTACGCGTTGAGCCTGGCTCGTTGTACTTATGGTATCATAGGTATTAAGGTTTGGGTTTACCTGGGCAAATACGGCGAAGAGATTGTTCCGGTAAAACAGCCTCCACGCAAAGGCGGCAGAGGCGGACGCAACAGAGACTAGTAAGAACAGATATAGTTATTAAATTTTGATAATAAAGATAACGCTTTTTTGATATAACGAGGATATGAGCCATGGCAATGATGCCAAAAAGAGTAAAGCATCGTAAGTTTCAGCGAGGCAAAATAAAAGGAAACGCAACACGCGGAAATTATGTCGCGTATGGCGAATTTGGACTACAGAGTCTTGCCCCTGGCCGTATAACAGCTAAGACAATCGAGTCTGGCCGTATTGCAGCTACTCACTTTTTGAGACGAGAAGGTAAGATATATATCCGAATATTCCCGCATCGTTCAATTTCAGCGAAGCCGCTTGAAGTTCGTATGGGTAAGGGAAAAGGTGAACCGGATGCATGGGTAGCACATGTAAAACCAGGAACAGTACTGTATGAAATCGGCGGAGTTCCTGAAGAAGCAGCCAAGATGGCATTACTTCGAGTAGCACATAAGATGCCTGTAAAATGTCGTTTTGTAAAGCGTCGTCATATATAAGAAAAGTGATGATAGGCGAACAGTAGTATTAGAATCGATTAAATAAGAGATATATACAATGAAGATTGATGAAATACGTGGAATGAATAACGAAGAGCTTGGAGATCAGTTAGAATCTCTAAAGCGTAAGGCATTTGACCTGCGTTGTCAGAAAGTAACTGAAAAAGTTGAAGACACAACTTTATTCAAACAAGTAAAGCGTGACATAGCAAGAGTAAAGACTATTATACGTGAGCGTGAAATAGCGGCTGAACAAGCATAACAAGTTTTGAATGGAAAAAGTAATGGCGACAAACGAACGCAAAAAACTTAAAACTTACCGCGGAACAGTGAGCAGCAAATCAGGCGACAAAACTGTTAAGGTTCTCTTGGACTATATGGTGAAACATCCAAAATACGGCAAGAGATTAAAAAGAACAACAGTTGCTCATGTGCATGATGAGCTGAATACAGCCAAGCCAGGCGATACAGTAGATATTGCCAAGTGCCGTCCGATGAGTAAAACGAAATTCTGGAGACTCGTAAGAGTAATTGAAGGTTAATAACCCGGAATCAGTATCGATAAATATACAGGAATTAACTGATGATACAGCAGGAAACAATAATAGATATTGCCGACAATACAGGTGCCCGCGAAGCAATGTGTATCCGTGTATTGGGCGGCAGTACTGCCCGCGGAAAGAAGACACGAAAAACCGCGACAATAGGTGATGTGATAAAGGTAGCAATAAAGAAACAATTGCCTACATCTAATCTTGATCCGAAGAAAGTATATCGTTGCGTAATCATTCGCAGTAAGTACCCGGTCCGTCGTCCGGACGGCAGCTATGTAAGATTTGATAGTAATGCCGGTATACTTATAGATGATAATGGCAACCCGATGGGAACACGTATTTTTGGTGCGGTAGCACGTGAGTTACGTGAAAAGAATTTCATGAAAATTATTTCACTAGCATCGGAGGTGGTGTGATATGGCACAGCGTATCAAAAAAGGCGATACAGTAATGGTAATGTCAGGTGAAAGTAAAGGCACCAGGGCAAAAGTACTAAGTGTTAACGCAGAAAAAGAACAAGTAGTAGTTCAGGGCGTTAATGTAGTCACCAAGCATGTAAGGCCAACCCAGATGAATCCACAGGGCGGCAGACTTCGTGTAGAGAAAGCAATCCATATAAGCAAGGTAATGCCAATCGACACAAAAGCCGGTAAGCCAACCCGTGTAGGTTATAAAGTTGTAAAAGGTAAAAAAGTAAGAGTATCAGTTTCTGGTAACCAAATAGATTAAATAAGGTTAAATTAAGATGACCCGACTGGAAGCATTATATAAATCAGAAATTCGCAAAAAGCTAAGCGAAGAGTATAACTATAAAAACCCAATGATGATACCTAAGCTGGAAAAGATAGTAGTATCAATGGGTGTTGGTGAAGGTTCTCGTGACAAGAAACTTGTCGAGGGAGCAGTCAAGGATATGACTACAATCACCGGTCAGAAGCCCCAGGTATGCCCTGCTAAAAAGAGCGTATCTAACTTTAAGCTTCGTGAAGGCATGCCGGTAGGCTGTAAGGTCACATTACGCGGTCCAATGATGTACGAGTTTTTGGACAGATTGATTTCACTGACAATACCTCGTGTACGTGACTTCCGTGGATTGAATCCAAAAGGTTTTGACGGTCGCGGTAATTACAGTATGGGTTTGACAGAACAGACTGTATTTCCTGAAGTAGATCCAGACAGTATCACAAAGGTTCAGGGAATGAATATTGCCATGGTAACATCAGCAAAGACAGATGACGAAGCACGAAAAATGCTTGGTTTGTTTGGAATGCCGTTCCGGGGCAAGAATGACAATCAGTAAAGTAGAAGCTAAATAGCGGTTTACAAGATAAAGAAATTAAACAAAGTTTATAGAGGCGTTTATGGCTAGTAAGGCATTAAGAAATAAAGCTGAAGCAACACCTAAATTTAAGGTTCGCAGTTACACCCGCTGCCAGCTATGCGGCAGACCAAGAGCAGTATATCGTAAGTTCAAGATATGCCGAATCTGTTTCCGTAATCTTGCAAGTGAAGGCAAGATACCGGGTGTTAAAAAGGCAAGTTGGTAAAAGCCACGAGAGATAATATCGCCGGTAAACTGAAAAAGCCGGATATCAATATAATGACAAGGTTTGAATTAAGGTAATAGACCTGACTTTGGAGTAAGATAAATATGAGTCATTGTGATCCAATATCAGATATGCTGACAAGAATTCGCAACGCAGTACGAATTGAGCATTCAAATGTGACAGTAAGGTCATCAAAAGTATGCCAGGGTATTGCGAAAGTGCTAAAAGACCAGGGGTATATCGAAGATTTTGACATAATCGAAACCAGTAACAAGCAGCCAGATCTGCGAATCACCTTGAAATATGGTGTGCTGGGCGAAAAGGTTATAAACGAGATCAAAAGAATCAGCAAGCCATCATGCCGAGTTTACTTTTCAGTAGCAGACATGCCTAAAGTAATGGGCGGTCTGGGAATAGGAATAGTAAGCACTAATAAAGGCGTAATGAGCGATGCACAATGTCGACAGGAAAAAGTCGGCGGCGAACTACTATGTACAGTATGTTAAAAATCGAAACAATAAACGATTAATTTGGAATATTTAGATATGAGTCGTATAGGAAAACAACCAATAGAAGTACCAGCAGGAGTAACAGTAGAAGTTAAAGGTCAGTTGATCAAGGTAGCTTCATCAACTGCAACTTTGACCTGGGAAGCTCATGTAAAAGTAAAAGTTGAATATGATTCTGAAGGCAAACAGATTCTGGTAACAAGAGTAGATGATGAACGTCTGTCCAGATCACTTCATGGCACAACCAGGGCTTTGATTGCCAATATGATAGAAGGTGTATCAAAAGGTTATAAGAAAGAGCTGGAAGTATACGGTACCGGTTACGGCGTCAAACAGGCTGGAAAAGATATCGAACTTACAGTTGGTACAGCCAAGCCATTTAAGCTGGAAGTACCTGCCGGAGTAACAGTTGAAATAACAACTCCAAATGCTCGTGGTAATGATACACCAGCAGCATTTTCAATCAGCGGACCAGATAAGCAGGCAGTAGGCCAGTTTGCCGCGAAGTGTAAGAAAGTTCGTCCGCCAGAGCCATACCAGGGTAAAGGCATTCGCTATAAAGGTGAGCGTATTGTCCGCAAGGTTGGTAAAGCGTTTGGTAAGTAAACAATAGCATAGTAAGCTAGAAAATATAACAAAGTTAGCTGGAATAAAGCGATGGATAAGACTAAGTTTAAGAATAAGAAATGGCAACGCAGGAAGTTGAGAGTCCGTAAAAAGATCAGCGGTGATGCTCAAAATCCTCGTTTGACAGTGTTCCGTTCTTTACGTCATATGTACGCACAGATAATTGATGATGAAGCCGGTTGCACACTGGTATCAGCATCAACAATGAATGTTGACGTAGACGGCGCAAAGACAAAGGGCAACAAAGATGCGGCAGCCAAGATAGGTGAAGCATTAGCCCGTAAGGCACAGGAAATAGGCATTCGTCAAGTACGTTTTGATCGTAACGGTTATAAGTACCATGGCCGAGTAAAAGCTCTTGCAGATGCCGCAAGAGAAGCTGGTTTGGTATTTTAATTTTAACCTGTAGATATTTGGAGATAGCACGTGGCTCAGGCAGCACGAAATATTGAAGAAAACAGCTCAGGCCTTGAAGAACAGGTAGTGAAGATTTTTCGCTGTTCCAAGGTGGTAAAAGGTGGAAGGAATTTCAGCTTTGCCGCACTAGTAGTTGTTGGCAATCGTAACGGCGAGGTGGGATTTGGCTATGGAAAAGCAAATGAAGTACCGCCATCAGTCGAAAAAGCAATAAAAGAAGGTCGTAAGTCCTTAAATAAAGTTAACCTGGAAGGAAACACAATTCCGCATCAGGTAACAGGACGATTCGGCTCAACCCAAATTGTACTGATCCCAGCAGACCCAGGTACCGGTGTTATTGCTGGCGGTTCAGCTCGTCCAGTATTGGAGCTTGCCGGAGTGCATGATGTACTGAGTAAGATTTACGGAAGTACAAATCCAAGGAATGTTGTAAAGGCTACCATGAATGCCTTGTTGTCGTTAAAAAGCCGTGAAGACATTGAAAAGCTTCGCGGAGTAACAATATCTGCATAAATTAAGGAATTAGACAAGCCATGATGAATCATGAGATTACATCGCTGGTAGGAAAGCATAAAGCACGTCGTCGTCTTGGCCGAGGCCAGGGAAGCGGACTGGGCAAGACAGCCGGACGTGGTCACAAAGGACAGAAGGCCAATGCTGGTCCTAATCTGCCAATCGTGAGCGAAGGTGGACAGATGCCTCTGTTCCGTCGTTTACCGAAACGCGGATTTAATAATGCTAATTTTGCCAGACGTTATGCAATTGTAAATATATCACAGTTAGATCGTTTTGATGAAGGTGCAACAATTAATGCTGAAGTACTTTCAAAAGCCGGTTTGATACGCAGTTCAGATTTGCCAGTGAAAATACTGGGAAGTGGCGAACTAACAAGGAAATTGACTGTGGTTGCAAATAAGTTCAGTCGTTCGGCAGAGCAGAAGATTGCCGGAGCTGGCGGTAAGGTGGAACTGGTATCGTAGAAAGATACATGGAAGGCATAGAGCGAAATGATTTCTACATTTGTAAATATATTTAAAGTCCCGGAATTGCGTAAAAAGATACTTTTTACGCTAATGCTTCTGGCAATATATCGAGTTGGTTTTCATATCCCGCTGCCGGGAGTAAATCAGGAAGCTATGGCCAAGATATTTGGCGGCGATAGTGGAGATAACCCGTTGCAGCAGGCGGCAAATTACCTGTCAATGTTTACAGGTGGTATGCTCACCCAGAGTTCATTGTTTGGTCTGGGTATTATGCCTTATATTTCAGCTTCAATTATTTTTCAGCTGTTGGCAACAGTAGTTCCATCACTGGAAAGACTGGCTAAAGAAGGTGCATCCGGTCGTAAAAAGATCCAGGAATACACAAGATATGCAGCAGTAGGTCTTTGTGTACTTCAGGCATCATTTATTATGGTCTGGCTAAAAAGAAGCGGCTTTGTATATCCTGAAATAGCATTAGAAAACAATATGATGTTCACAATCATGGGTGTCGCCGGTATGACAGCCGGAACAGTATTTTTGATGTGGCTGGGTGAACAGATTGATGAATATGGAATAGGAAATGGAATAAGTCTTATAATTATGGCAGGTATTTTGTCCAGATTCCCATGGGCAATCGGCCAGTTAGTAAGAGATGTAAATGAAAAAGTAATTGGTGCTGAAAAGATTCCAGTACTGGTACTAGCTTTTATCGCGGTAATTGCGGGCTCTATCCTGATTACTCAGGGGCAGCGTCGTATCCCGATTCAACAGGCAAGAATGACTCGCGGCAGAAAAGTATATGGCGGCCAGCGTCAGTATCTGCCTTTGAGAGTTAACCAGGGTGGTGTAATCCCAATTATCTTTGCTGTAACACTAATGCAGATGCCTAGAGTACTGTTCAGCCAGCTGGCAAAGACCTTTGATGTACAGATCTGGCGTACCCTGGAAAATTGTTTTTCACAGCGAGCGTTTGTATATAATATGTGCTATATAGCGTTGATTTTCTTCTTTGCTTTCTTCTGGACAACAGTACAGTTCCAGCCTAAAGAGATAGCAAATAACCTGAGAGATCAGGGAGCATTTATACCAGGTTTAAGACCTGGACGTCGAACCGCAGAATACCTGGAAAAGGTTGTAACTCGTATAACATATGCAGGTGCCGGCTTTTTGGCTCTGATTGCGGTAGTACCGACATTGATAATAGTTGGCCTTGATGTCAATTTTATGATAGCGAATTTCCTCGGGGGGACTGGATTACTGATCGTTGTATCTGTTTCTCTTGACCTGGTACAGCGAATAGAAACTAATCTCATGATGAGAAATTATTCCGGCTTTATGGATAGCGGAAAAATTAAAGGAGCTAGATAATGATAGTAGTATTTTTAGGCCCTCCCGGAGCAGGTAAAGGTACCCAGTGTGCATATATAGTTGAAAACTATGGTTTGAAACATCTTTCAAGCGGCGATATCCTTCGTCGTGAAAGAAAAGAAGGCACAGATTTGGGTAATGAAGCTCAGAAGTATATGGATAGCGGACAATTGGTACCTGATGATCTGATTGTTGCTATGATGATGAAGGAAATTGATGCTTGCGGTGATGTAAGTGGTTTTGTATTTGACGGTTTCCCTCGTACAACCGGCCAGGCAGAAGAACTGGATAAGGCACTAACAGCAGCCGGTAAGAAAATAGATGTAGTTTTGAATCTGCAGGTAGATGACAGTCTGCTGGAAGAACGCGTTTGCGGACGTCGCAGCTGTTTGAAATGCGGTGCAGCTTATCACATTAAATATATACCTCCTAAGGTTGAGAATCAGTGTGATAACGGCTGTGGTGAATTAACACAGCGTGCAGACGATACAGCCGAGACAGTTCAGAACAGAATTAATACTTATCATGCTCAAACAGCTCCGCTGGTAGAATACTACAGCAAGCAGGGTAATGTAAAAGCAGTAAATGGAAACGTAGCGATTGAAGAAGTAACAGCTTCTTTGAAAGCAGTTTTAGATGAAGTAAAAGGCTAGGCCTTAAATAATGGCAATAGCAATTAAGACTGATAGAGAAATAGTCAAAATGAAAGATGCCGGCAGAATAGTCGGTGAAGTTCTGGCTCATTTCCGAGAGATAGTTAAACCTGGCCTGACAACAGGTGAGATGGCTCGGATCAGCGATGAAATAATCGAACGATCCGGAGCAATAGCATTGTTCAAAGGTGTGCCGTGTCCGGGATATCCGGATTTTCCGGCGAGTATTTGTGCCAGTGTCAACGAAGAAGTTGTACATGGCATACCAGGTGAAAGAGTTTTGCAGGATGGCGATATAATAAGCATTGACTGCGGAACAAAATTAAAAGGATATTGTGGTGACGCAGCAGTAACATTAGCTGTAGGCCAGGTATCAGAAGAAAAAACGAAGCTGTTGGAAATAACCTCCGGCGTTTTGGATATAGCAGTAAAAGAATGTCGCCCAGGAGTATTATGGAGCGAAATAGCCGGCAAGATGCAAAAGCATGCCGAGGATGCCGGATTCGGAGTAGTTCGTGATTATGTCGGCCATGGCATTGGCCGAGAGATGCACGAAGATCCGAAAATACCTAACTTTGTAGATAAGTCATTATTAAGAAACGACTTACTATTGAGAAAAGGTATGGTACTTGCGATAGAGCCAATGGTAAATGCAGGTACCTGGAAGTGCAGAACCTTAGATGACGGCTGGACAGTTGTCACTGCCGATGGAAAAACATCAGCGCACTTTGAGCATACGATAGCGATTACTAACAGTGGATGTGAAGTACTGACACTGGCAAATTAAGATAAATAGAATTTATATGGCGAAAAAAGACGCAATTAAAGTTGAAGCTACTGTGCTGGAAGCATTACCGAATGCGGTATTTCGAGTATCGCTTGAAAACGGTCATGAGATCCTGGCGCATGTATCAGGGAAGATGAGAATGCATTTTATTCGTATTCTTCCTGGTGATACAGTTACTGTAGAATTAAGCCCTTACGATTTGAAACGGGGCAGAATTGTACTTCGTAAGTAAGTAACAGTAATATAAGTTTCGCTGTTTGATGTAAATTAACCTTGCTTGAGGTGAATAAAAATGAAAGTTCGTAGTTCAGTAAAGAAAATTTGTGAAAGTTGTAAAATAGTTAAACGTAAAGGCGTTGTCAGAGTAATTTGTTCAGCAAATCCTCGTCACAAACAACGTCAAGGTAAGTAACTGGAGACTTGAAATATGCCTCGTATCGCAGGTGTTGACATACCAAATAACAAACCGTTGTGGATTGCAATGACCTATATCCAGGGTATCGGTCGTCATTTTTCAAAGAAGATCATTGAAGAAGCTAATGTTGATCCTAACATGAAAGCGCGAGATCTTAATGAAGAAGAAATCACTCGTATAGCGGGTATAATTGACCGTGACTATATTGTTGAAGGTCATTTGCGTCGTCAGTTAGCTCAGAATGTTACCCGATTGAAAGAAATCGCCTGTTACCGTGGTCTGCGTCATCGTCGTGGTCTTCCGGTACGTGGTCAGAACACTCAGAGCAATGCACGCACTCGTAAAGGTCCACGTAAGACAGTAGCAGGTAAGAAGGGCTAATAAGCCTTTGGGACTTGCTTGTTGTTGATATCTAACGACAGAAGCAGCAGCCAGGAGAGATTTAGAAAGTCATCCGGGTTAGTAAGTAAGTCGTTAGAATGTAAATAGCATAAAGTTTTGAAGCATAATTAAGAATGCTGTTGACAATAACAGGAAAAATATATGGCTAAGAAAAGAACAACCGGTAAGAAGAAAAATGTAAGGCGTGGCGTTGGCAAAGGTATTGCTCATATCAAAGCCACCTTTAATAATACGCTGGTAACAATAACAGATGTAAACGGTGACACTCTATGCAGAGATTCAGCCGGCACAATCGGCTTTAAGGGATCTCGTAAGAGTACTCCTTTTGCCGCACAGCGAGCAGCAGAGAAATGTGCTAATACTGCCAGGAAGTTCGGCGTGACCGAAGTTGAAGTGCAGGTTAAAGGCGCAGGCTCAGGTCGCGAATCAGCAATAACATCATTGCAGGCAGCAGGACTGAAGATAACATCAATAGAAGATGTTACTCCGTTGCCTCATAACGGTTGTCGTCCTCGCAAGAGGCGTCGTGTATAAGCATTGCTCATCTTGAACCGAGATGTGTGCAGGCTTACAGCTTTGTAAGAATAAATAAATTTTTAGTTTAGTATAAACAGGAGCGATAAAAAGCTAATGGCAAGAAACACAGGTCCAGCATGTCGTCAATGTAGGCGAGAAGGCGTAAAGTTGTATCTAAAGAGTAGTAGATGCGACAGTGCGAAATGTGCGATAGAATCACAGAGCCGTAACAAAGTACCGGGAATGCATTCATGGCGTCGCGGTAAGGGCAGTGACTATGGTGTTCGTCTGCGTGAGAAGCAAAAAGTAAAACGCTATTATGGTGTACTGGAAAGTCAGTTTCGTAAGTATTTCAGTATGGCAGAAAAAGAAAAGCGTAATACAGGTGAAGCTTTGTTATGCCTGCTGGAAAGAAGACTTGATAATGTAGTCTACAAGCTCAACTTCTCAGGCGGCTCACGTAAGCAGGCCAGGCAGTTGATCTCTCATGGTCATATTTATGTAAACGGCCATAAAGTAGATATTGCCAGCTACCTGGTGAAATCAGGCGACAAGATTGCTGTTCGTAGTAAAGATAAATCACAGACAATAGTAAAGACACACCTGGAATCAGGTGCCGGCCTTCCCGGTCAGGACTGGCTGCAGATAGATGCAGCGAAAGCCGAAGCTATAGTTGTGAACTTACCAGGCAGAGAGCATGTTATGCTGCCAATCGAAGAACAGCTGATTGTTGAATTCTGTTCTAAGTAATGAAAATGTAATATCAGCCGAGTTTTTACGGTATTACGGCAGATATAATGGAGCATAGCTCCAGTAACGATATACATATTGCAGTTAACAGAAAGGATTTACCATGCAGGCTGTCTCTGGCAGATAGCAATACCGTTTGCCGGTAAATTACTGAATGTTTAACAGCAGGAGGCCAGAATAATGCGTATAAGATGGCGTGGATTAGAGCTGCCGACAAAAGTAGAACTAGACCTGGAAAGGTCAACAGACAAGTACGGTGTATTTTATATAGAACCGTTTGAACGTGGTTTTGGAACTACTTTAGGAAACAGCTTGAGAAGAATTCTTTTATCTTCACTTGAAGGTAGTGCAG
Organism: Sedimentisphaerales bacterium; assembly: GCA_963666285.2. Lineage (GTDB taxonomy): Bacteria > Planctomycetota > Phycisphaerae > Sedimentisphaerales > SM23-30 > JAFGDI01. The sequence continues at coordinate 4,235,799 of OY762711.1, read as the reverse complement.
TTACAAGCATCAAATTAAAAGGTGCGACCCATGAATTTGCTTCTCTGGACGGTGTATTGGAAGATGCCTGTGATATTATTTTGAATATCAAGACATTGGTAATATTGCTGGATTCAGATGAGCCGAAGACAATGCGTATTCGGAAAAATACAGTCGGTGATATAACTGCCGGTGACATTGAAGCAGATGCATCTATAACCATTATAGACCCGGACCATAAAATTGCGACATTAACTGACGAGGTAAATTTTGACCTTGAAATGACAGTAGAGCGTGGTCGCGGTTATATCTCACCGGCGGATAAACCATCCAGGCCAGAAGATCTGGAAGTTATTGAAATCGATGCTATTTACTCGCCTGTAACTCGAGTAAGGTATCGTATCGAGGAGACTCGTGTAGGTCAGGCAATCAACTACGACCGCCTGGTTATGGAGATCTGGACAGATGGAACCATGACTCCTCAGATGGCACTAGTTGAATCAGCCAAGATTCTGCATAAGCACCTTGGCCCGTTCATTCAGTATGCTGAAGTTGGAGTTAAAGGAGCCGTAGGCGGCGAAATTACTGATGATGATATTGATACAGATATCGAAACAGTAGAAACCAATGATGAGCTGAGCAGAAAACTGCGTATGCCGATAAATGCCCTTGATCTTTCAGTAAGAGCTATGAACTGCCTGGAAATGGGTAAGTTTGAAACAGTAGGGCAGCTAGTCAGCCAGGATGAAAATCAGTTGCTGGCATTGCGAAGCTTTGGCAAGACCTCTTTACGTGAAGTAAAACGTAAGCTGGAAGAGCTGGAACTGAGCCTTGGCTTGGATGTAGCAGGATATGATATTTCTCCGGAATAATATTTCGGATATGTAATAAATGTAATACCATTAAGTAAGTGGTAATAGAGTAAACAAGTATATAATTTAGATAATGAGGTTAGTTAGATGCGTCATCAACGCGCAGGTAAACATTTAAATCGTACAAGTGCACACCGTACCGCTTTGAGACGGAATTTGGCAGCTTCCCTTTTTGAACACGGTACAATCTCGACCACTATCGAAAAAGCCAAATTTGTTCGTCCTTTTGCTGAAAAGCTTATCACATTGGCCAAGAAAGGCGATCTGCATGCCAGACGTCGTGCCATATCTTTACTGCAGGATAGAAATATCTGTGTAGAAAAAGATGGTGATGTAGTTAAAGAGACAACGGTGATTGCCAAACTTTTTGCTGAGATCGGCCCTCTAATGAAGGAACGTCCGGGTGGTTATACCCGAATCGTAAGGCTACCATATCGGCGAATTGGTGACAATGGTGAGCTATGTCTGCTTCAGTTGGTCGGTGAATATACCGGTCCTAAAGCTAAGAAGTCTAAACCAGCAAAAGAAGAAGCACCTGTAGTATCAGATGCCGCTCCAGCTGCTGAAGAGGCTCCTGCCGAGCAGGAAGCCCCAGCTGACGAAGCACCAGTAGAAGATGCTCCGGCTGAAGATACTGCAGAAGAGCAGGAAAAAGCCGAATAATAAAATATTTGGTTTTATATTGGAATTTAAACCGGCTGTCTGGCATATATGCAGAGAGCCGGTTTTCTTTTTTACAGATGTTAACGGTTAACTGTTGCAACCTTTGTAAGTTGCTTTTTTGACAGTATTTTGTATATTATTACTTTTATATGTCACCACGTCGAAAAAAAAGTGATTTGACAGATGAAGTTGTTATCAAAAATAACTATTTCTTTGTTGTCAGAAGGCCGCTATATTCGCTATGCTTTTTGCTGCCGTTGATTGCATTGTATGAGATCGGCACAATAATAGTAGATGCCGAGCAGATTGCAAATGCACCAGAACGAATAACATCATTTACCTGGATAATCGGTATTGCCAGGGTACTTGGTGTCGGCGGAAAGTTAGTATGGGCCTTTCCCGGTGCGATGGTAGTAATTACCATGTTGTGCATGCATATCTTCAGTAATTTTCCCTGGAAAGTAAGGTTATCATGGCTGTTTTGGATGGGATTTGAATCGTTTATACTAACCGTACCCTTGTTTGTTATTTGTTTTATAATGAATGGTACATCATTTTCAGAGATTGATACAGGCAGCAGTTATTATGCAAAGTTAGTAACCGGGGTCGGGGCAGGTATTTACGAAGAGCTAGTTTTTCGGCTAATAATACTTGGCCTGCTTTTACTGCTTTTGGATGATATATTAAGATTTGATACAACCGTTTCGGTTTTGTTGGCAACAATGATATCCGCCTTTTTGTTCGCAGCTCATCATTATTATGGAATTGATATGTCAGGCGGATTTATCCGGCTGGAAGAGATACATGCCGGTGATTTTCTCTTTAGAATGGCAGCCGGTATCTATTTTGCACTTGTTTTTCATTACCGGGGCTATGGTATAGTTGTCGGAGCACATGCCTGCTATGATATAATTTATTTTACAATGCCTTATATCTTAAAATTATTTTAATTACTCAACCTGGCCTATGGTCAGTTTGAGAGTAGGTATTAGGCAAGGAATGCCTCAGCCCATCGATGAACTCAGGGCAGGCGGCAACCAAATATAATTTAGTAATGTAACAGATTGCACTATAATCTGTTACAATAAAGCAAAGTGTAAAACCGGTCACTTTGATTTAATTGATAATTTGAAACTAAACAGTTTTGAGGTTTTATTATGAGTAAACAGGATTTCAATCAATATGAAAACCCGCTATTAAGCCGTTATTGTTCTGCCGAGATGTCTGAGATTTTCTCGCCTAATTTTAAGTTTGGCACATGGCGCAGGCTCTGGCTGGCTTTGGCTGAAAGTCAATCTGAACTTGGGCTGCCGATAACCAAGGCCCAGCTCAAGGAAATGAATGATAATCTGAAAAATATTGATTATAAAAAAGCAGCTGCATATGAAAAGAAATTTCGTCATGATGTAATGGCTCATGTTCATACTTTTGGTGATTGTGCACCCAAGGCAGCTCCAATTATTCACCTGGGGGCAACCAGTGCTTTTGTTGGCGACAATACAGACTTGATCCAGATGAAAACAGCTCTGGAGCTTGTTCGTGCCAGGTTATTCAAGGTAGTTGACCTTATGGCGGTATTTGCCAAGAAGTATAAAAAGATGGCAACCCTGGGTTATACCCATTTTCAGCCGGCCCAACTAACAACGGTTGGCAAGCGTGCTACCCTCTGGTGTTATGATTTTGTTACAGATATGGAAGAGGTTCAGCACCGCCTGGAGACAATAGTTTTCCGGTCTTGTAAAGGTACAACAGGCACCCAGGCTTCTTTTCTGAAACTATTTGACGGTAACCACAGTAAGGTTGTTCGCTTGGAAAAAATGGTAGCTAAAAAAATGGGCTTCAGCAGTATCTCACCGGTTTCGGGCCAGACATATAACCGTAAGATAGATGCAAATATTTTGTCAACTCTTTCCAGTATTGCCCAGTCGGCTCATAAATTTGCCAATGATGTGAGATTGCTGGCCAATCTCAAGCAGATCGAAGAACCGTTTGAAAAGAAACAGATTGGCTCTTCTGCGATGGCATATAAACGCAATCCTATGCGTTGTGAGCGAATTACTTCGCTTTCCAGGTATGTCATTTCTCTTGCCAGCTCTCCGGCTATGACAGCGGCTGAGCAGTGGTTTGAGCGTACCCTGGATGACTCGGCCAATAAGCGTCTTTCAATACCAGAGGCATTTCTGGCGGTAGATTCAATATTGGGTATCCTGGCAAACGTTATTGACGGTATGGTGGTCTATCCAAAGGTGGTAGCCGCTGCGGTTGATGCCGAACTGCCTTTCATGGCGACAGAGGATATCCTGATGGCAGCAGTAGCGGCCGGAGGCAATCGCCAGGAGCTGCATGAAGCTATCAGGCAGCATAGTATGGATGCAGCTGAACAGGTAAAAATGTTTGGCCGAAAGAATGACCTTATCGAACGCCTGAAAAATGACAATTTGTTTGATAAAGTTAATCTTAATGATGTGCTCAAACCGGAAAGATATATTGGCAGAAGTCCGGAGCAGGTAGATTCATTTATCCGTGATATTATCGTTCCTTTCCGTAAGACATACCGCAAATATGCAAAGGCAGCTGAAATGGAGCTTAAAGTTTAAGTCCATTTTGGGCATGCCAGAATTACAGTAATAAGCATTAAACCTGTTTGTTTCATAGCAAACAGGTTTTTATTTTTTAAAAAATATCTAAATTATTGCATGAATAATATCCGGCAAACAGGGTAAAAACAGCAGTTAAGGTCCTATAACTAATAACAAATATAAGCTTTTTTCAATTTTCAGACCTAAAAAGTACGGATTTTCATAATTTTTTAATAAAAACAGAAGTGCCGGTTAATTGACGAGTACTATTTGTCGAAGAAAAAGGTGCAAGAGGAGCTGAGGTAATAAACAATAGAATAGTGGTTCGCGGAGAGAGCTTGCTAGTGGAACGGAGAAGACTTTCTCCCCTTGATAATTAGAACAGGGTGTTAAAGTGAAACAGCCAAATACAGTTGACAATAAAAAAGATGTATTAACAACCGGTCAGGTTGCCAAAATTTGTAATGTTGCCCCAAGAACAGTATCAAAATGGTTCGATTCCGGCCAGCTGAAAGGCTACCGTATTCCGGGCAGCAAAGACAGGCGTATTCCTCTTGACCAGTTGATTAGATTTATGAAGGCACATGGAATGCCGCTTAATGGTCTGGATGCCGGTACAACACGAGTTATGCTGGTTGACTCAAAAGAAGAAATGCGTGAAGTAATTGCTACTGAGTTAAATAAAGAAGACCGTTTTGATGTACAGGTCGCAGAATGTGGTTTCGATGCAGGTATAATAGCCGAGCAGTTCAGGCCGCATATTTTGTTTATAGACCTTATGCTGGATGATATAAATGTAAGTAAAGTGTGCAATATTATCAGATCTAACCCTGAGTTGCAGGGTACCAGGATTGTAGCTGTCACATCAACTCTTACTGAAGCGGAAGGAAGAGCCCTTATGCAGCAGGGATTTGATTCATATCTCTGCAGACCATTCGACCTGCAAGACATGGTCGATTGTATAGAAGAAACACTATCTATTATTCATTAAAAAACACCCGGCTCTATATTGCCAGGAGGCACTAGGCGATATATGAGATCCATTAGTTCCAGGGTCGTCGAAAACGAAAGTTTACGGCGGCCATTTTTTTTGCGCATTTGTTTCTTTAATCGATCCTTTATTTCGCAACAAAAGCAATTTCTAGAAGTACCCTATAAACGAAAGAGGGCAGGATCGTATAATCCTGCCCCTGAGGTCATGTCAGCTATTTTAGACAGATTGGTTATTTATTATTTCTTGTCTTTTTCAGGACAAAAGGAAATGCAGAAAGCAGTAATAGTGCGGTTGCCGGTTCCGGTACAGGAACTCTTGATAAATTAGTGAAGCCGGTAACAGAGACATTGTTCGAAAGCCAGACTTCCTGGTTGGCATAAACAATTCCATCAATTATCGAACCGTTATCGATAGAAATACCAGCACTGCTGATTAGTGACGCGGCTATATTGTTATTGTTGCCGAGTGACAGTCTGCTGCCGGAAACAATGTAAGTTGAATTTATGCTATCTCCTGATATTGTAACATTTTGTCCGGTTGAGAAGGATCCAGCAGAGTTAATAATGATATCACCCTCGCTGGTATTCAGGACAATTTCTATATCTTTATCAAACCATACACTTTTGAAGTCATATGTGCCGCTTGAAAGATAAACTTTACTGCCTTTGGAAATACTAAGCGAGCCGTAGCTGCCGGGGTCCAGGTCTATGGTCGAATCTTTTTTGTACCACAAGCTTTCATTGCCGGACGAAATTGAAGGGATATCGATTGAATCAATATTATAACTGCCTTGAAGTGTGTCACCGCCAACACTGCTGTTATTGCCCATCCAGAAACTGTTTCCGTATGTTACAGATCCTGTTATGTTAACATTGCTTCCTGTTGAAAATCCGGTACCGGAATAAACACTGCCGTCAATATTGGTATTATTAGCCAGCCATGTGCTGCCACCTGATCCGGTGTTTCCATCTACTGATACATTGGTGCCGGTAGAGAGTTTTTGGCCTGAATAAACAGCAAATCCGGTTGAATTAACATTTTCGATTAGAGAACTTAAACAAGTAGCTGATGTTAATGCTATCGCAGCAAGTGTAGTGATAATTTTTGTTTTAAATGTATTCATGCAGGAAATATAATAAATAAAAACTGCATGTGCTAGTGAATTTGAGCTACAGCACAAAAAAACGATGTTAATATACAGCAAAGATAATGATTACAATGGTTATATATTTTCAAGCATGGTTTAAAAAGAAGAAACCCCATATTATTTAGTTATGGGGCCTTGTTATTTTTTATTATATCAACAGGTAACTGGTGGAGTGTTATTCTTTATCGATTTCATCATCGCCAGGGCCGCAGACGGAGAATGTCTTTTCGTTGGCCTGGATCGAAAACAGACATTTTTGCAGTGCAGAACGAGATTCTTTGTCAATGTTGTCATCTGTAAGCAGCTGGTTGGCTTCCATAATTAGCTTCCTGATGTATTCCGGGTCAAAGTTGATAGACATATAATACTCCTTCTAAAAGTTAGTTGTTACAATCGTATTATTTAGTAACATAATCGGCATAATCGGAACCGTATTTAATATTTGATTGGCGAATATAAGCGTTGTAAATCGTAAGTGGTTTTGTTTTAGATAGTTACCGCAAGGCTATTAAGCGGTTCAGATAGCAGGTTTCCATGATTATTGGACGGAATATGGACTTTGTGCCCCCGATATGGTATTATATATTTTTCTAGCAGGCATTTTGTCGTCTCTTCCGTGATATTTATGTATAATGTATATATTGAGCTTGTTTGCGAAAGAGACATTCGTGGCACTAGAGGTATATAAGAGAGAATAATTTACAAACTATGGCAGGCAGAGATAATGACAATGTGCTTTTCAGACCTGGACTATTAGCCAGGGTATTATTGGGAATTGTCTTTTCGGCTATAACCGGTACAGCTGTCTGGTTTGCCGCTGATAACTATCTACCTTCTGACAGGGTGTACAGCCAGGAGTTTGTATATACTGTTGATGACGATTTTGTGCTAAGCTGGCAGAAAAGGAATTTCCTGGAATTAAAATTTATTAAGTTTAAGAATATTGCATATTCCAGGTTTCGTGAAAATATAGCTCCCCGATTAAAAGCTGATTACGATATTACGACCAATACTCTTGTGGTGTATGCTGTATTTCCGGATATAAAACAGAATGGCAGCAATGAAGATAACAATCTTGACTATACAGAGAAGTTTAGTAATTTTATCAACTGTTGTCACCTATCGGAAGTTGACCCTGCTGAAAATCTTTTGGAGGTAGGCGGCAGCGATTATAAGATAAAATTGTGGATAAAGAAGAATACCGAGAAACTGAAAGAGATGGAACATGAGTATAATATGCTCAAGGTTCAGTTTGATCAGCATGAACAGAAAATTCTTGATTTGATGACCACTCCGGATAAGGACAATAATGCAGAAACAAATAGAAATCAAGGCGACAGTAATAATGAACTGAGTAAAGGTATTGATAATCTAAGGACACAGCTTAAACAGTTGGACCAGGAACAGAAGGAGCTGGATTTTCGTGCTGCCCGTTGTAATTCTTCTTCTGACCTTGATTCTATAGATGTAGATAAAAACAGGGTTTTCGCTAAAAGGCAGAAAATCATTGCAGACATAAATGAATTTGAAAAGAAGCTGTCAGAAGATAGTAATTTTTCTGAGGTTGTGTTAGCGGTTAATAATCCGAGCCGGGAACTAATCGACGAGAAAGAAAAATGCGAGTCAGTTCGCTATAAAATGCAACTGATGAAAAAATCTATCGATCAGCTGAAAGATGATATCACTTTTGTCCAGGGATTTGTTAGTCAGCCGCTGAATATTTCTGGCAGCACAGATGAAATTGCCGAGCAAGGGAATCTGGAGGAAGCATCTGCTTACTTTAGTAAATTCAGTTTCGAAAAGCCGGCACGAGAGATCAAGACATATAAGACCTACAGTTTTCTCCAGATACTGACGATCTCGCTTTCGATAATATTAGGCTGGTTTATAGGTATGACAATCTATTGCAAGATAGAGTCATTGTGCAGAGTGGATATCAGCTGTCCTAATGTAATAGCAAATGAAAGTTTTTCTGATTCGATGAAACTGGCGGATACTAACGTGCCTCTCGAACATGAGCGGGCTGATACTTCTGTCGGAGTGTCCGATAATGCCGAGACGTATAAAATTGAAAAGCCAAAGCCGACACCAGCCGGGAATTTGCATGATTTTGAACCCTGGTGGGTAGAAAGTTATGACAGGCTGGTTCATCAGTTGCTGAAGAAGCCTCATAGGAAAGAAACCGGAGTTCTCATATCATCGCTGGACAAGTCAAAGGCCTCACCCAGATATGTCGTAAACCTGGCAATATCGCTTTCCTTGAAAGGGCAAAATGTGTTGCTGGCGTCTGCTTCGGAGGACGGCATGCTGGAAAAGATCTTTACAGACTTTAACAGTGAATCTACAGAATCCATATTTAACCAGAACCAGGAATATGCCTCGCAGGAGTCAGGTTTCTGGTATTGCCTGGAAAATAGCAAGGACTTCTATATGTATTCTTCTTCTACTAATCTGGAGAATCTGAGATTTATCCCTTGTGGCGTCAAAAAATCTAAGCCTGATATAAATAATGAAATAAACAATAGTTCCAGAAATGCCGACATATTATCTGGCAGTTATTTTGACTGGATTCTGGTATATAAACCGGAATTATTTGCCGGCGGTATCAAAGGTTTTGAGGCCAGAGCAGAAGATGGTCCCATAACTTTACTGCTAAGTAAATTCAAAGATATTGCTATCGTTGATTTTATGACCGGTAATGCCAGGAGAAAAGAGGCTGCGGTGAAAAAAGTTCTGGCAAGTCGCGGCTGTCGACTGTTAGAGTTTATTTAGTGGCAAGCTCAGCTGTTATCAGCTGTTATGAAAGTAGAGATGTATTATTTCATTAATTAATATTTGGGTACGAACTTCGGTGTCTTATTTCCTGTAGTAAATATATTCCGACAGATATTAAGATTTTCCGTTTTATTTATGGAGCTGAATATGAAAAATAGTTTTTGGTTGAAAATTGTTATGGTTTTCATAATGTGTCTGGCTTTGTCTGGCTGTGACAAACTTACCCTCAAAAAAGGTGACAGCTTTTCTCGAAAAGTAGAGATCAGCAGTAAGTTGAGTATGTCAATTTTTAATAATGCAGATGATAAAACCACGACGATGGAAATTTCATTTGATGTAACCGATGTTGACAGTAATGGTAATGCTACTGTTGTAGCCACTATTGATAAACTGGATGCAAAACTCTCTACCCTTGGTTATGTTTTCGAATACAGTAGTACAGATACCAAGGTAAATACAAAGGAAAGCAAACGTAAGGAAATGCAGGATAAGTTTGTCCAGGCTTTTGAAAAGCTTGCAGGCAAAAGTTACTCAGCAGTAGTTGATAAAAATGGTCGTGTTATAGAGTTGAAAGACATAGACCCTGAAATTAAAAAGTATATGAAAGGCCAGGCAAACGATAAACTGAATGCGGAAAACCAGGCGATTATGGTTTTGCAGGAAGACAGGCTCAAGGAATATGTATCTCCCGGCTTTTATAACGGAGTTGAAAGCAAGAATCTTTCGGTTGGCTCATTGATAGGGAGCAATATGGTTACTGTTCCTAGTATTCCTACTTTTGAGGGTCAGAGATTTGTCAGGGAAGCCGGAGAACTTGAAAAAGACACTGCCGATTGGCCGCAGGAGGCCCAAAAGGTATATTACGACATAAAGTGCGAGGGACTACCGGGCCAGCTGGATAATGATCAGGAGCCTCCAACTGATATTGATGATAAGTACAAGACAAGCACTCATTCTGCGGTTTCTGTTTTTGGTCAGGGCTGTATAGCTTATACCAAAGAAGGGGATTTTGTAAAGCAGTTTGACAGGACTGTCGTTGAAGTATTGCCGGACAGGTTGAAAAAATCTTCTGGAAAGAACCAGAAGCGCAAAGTTCGCATGTTTTATATGGTAGATAAAAAAATCGATCAATTGCCGGGTAACTGACAACCCGTGCAGCAAGAGCGGTTTACGAGTAATTATTTGTTGTAAATTATAATCAATTAGCATATATTAATGTTGTCCGGATGTTAATCTGGATAATTTAAACTAGTATCAATTTTTTGTTTTAAGAGAAGAGTCACTGAAACAGGAGTTTGTAATGAAAAAAGTGGTTTTTTTGTTAGTTATTGCTTTCACAGCATTTATGTTTATTTCTGGCTGTAGCCAGCCTCAAGATACACCCGATGCAACTGTATCTGAAACAGATTCTGCGGCTGTCGAAATAGCCCAGGTGACAGTAGAAGATGTCCAGGGTATGACAGATATTGCTATGCTTGAAAATATAGCTCTTGACCACGCAGATAGTGAGGTTCGACAGGCGGCTCTGGATCAGATATCTAAATTTTCGACTGAGGTCGAAAGGATTCAGAACATAACTGACATTGCAGAACTGAAAAATATTGCTATTGAGCATGACGATAAGATCGTTCGTAAAGCTGCCCTTGACCGTATGACTAAGTTGTCTGCTCAGGCCGAAGAAGGAACAGTTTCTGAGCCTGAAGTCATTATAGAGGATCCTGTAGCTATCATCTGCACAAAATATACCGCCGGTGAAAAAGATAAAATCCGGTATAGTAAGAATACTTTAAATCGTGTTTGGGTCGAAATGCAGGGTAAGGAACCGTCAGAGACCGGTCGCAGGACAACAGAGTTGGAATACATAATTTCGCGTGAAGTCCAGGATGTTGACGGCCAGGGAACCGCAACAATAAAACTTACTTTTGATGAAGTTAAACTGACACTTGCAAGTAATGTTCAAAAGAAGACCAAGGAAAACAGTTATATTAGTACCCCGGAAAAAACCACTTCTACCTGGAAAGGTGAACCTGGTGTTGCCGGTAAATCAGTAACTGTTAAAGTTGGAAAAGACGGTACTATTCATGAACTTCTGGATCATGATAAATTGCTGGAAGAACTTCATGTTACTGTTGATGACAATAGTCGTGTAAGTTATCTTATCGGCGAAGAAAGTGTCAGGAATATCATAGAGCGTCCTTTTATCAAAGCTTGTGAAGGTGGCCAAGTGCTGCCAAGCGGTTGGGATGCTTACCAGGAAATTCCAGATGCTATGTTGAATGCAAAAGCAATGAGAATGATATATGTCCCTGACAATTTCACTGAAGGAGATAATATCCTGAACGTTAAGACTTCTATCGAGCCTCTTTATACAGTACCGGAAGGTATGCCTGAACCTCCGGCTGCCGGTGATCCATTCAAAATGATACTTAAACAAAACAGCGATTTGCAGGAGCCAAAGGTTATTTCTGAAGCTGTTTTTGATATTGAAAAAGGCCAGGTACTAAAGGATTTGCTTGATGTTGAATACCTGATGATCCTGGATGGAAACCAGCTATTCCCGGAGCAGCGTACCGGTAAGAAAAAAGATGTTGATGCAGGTATGATGTATACTTTGATCAAAATTAATGAAGAATATGAAGTTATAGAGTAATATTCGATACTTGGGTTAGTATTTATTATGTCATCAAGAACTGTTACAATTGAACGAAATACAACAGAAACGCAGATATGGCTGGAGCTGAACCTTGACGGCAGCGGCAGATATGAGCTTGAAACCGGTATAGGCTTTTTTGACCACATGTTAAGTCACCTGGCTAAGCATGGCGGCTTTGATCTAAAGCTTAAAGCTGTCGGCGATCTGCATATTGATGATCATCACACAGTTGAAGATGTAGGTATTACTCTTGGCCAGGCGTTTTCACAGGCTCTTGGCGATAAACGTGGAATTACAAGATACGGTTCTTCATCGGTACCTATGGATGAAGTATTGGCAAACTGTGCTGTTGATCTCAGCGGCAGACCGTACCTGGTTTTTAACGCGGAGTTTTCTTCTGATAAAATTGGTGCCTTTGATACCCAGTTAACCAAAGAGTTTACCCAGGCTTTTGTAAACAATGCAATGATCAATTTGCATATCAATGTGCCTTATGGTTCTAATGACCACCATATTGCCGAAGGCATTTTCAAAGCTCTTGGCAGGGCACTTGCCCAGGCAGTAGCCGTAAAGCCCGGCAGCGACCAGATACCAAGTACTAAAGGTGTGCTTTAGTTTGACAATTCAAATATACAAAGCCTGTCGAATTTGTTTACGGCAGGCTTTTTTTATAGCATCTTCTTTTTGGTAATGATATGAAGATATTGCTTAGCAGTTTTGGCTCTTCCGGAGATTTCAATCCATTTCTTGCTTTGGGGCGTGCTTTGAAGCATGCCGGGCATGATGTGTTTTTTCTGGCAAATCCTTATTATGAAAAAAATATTTCCAATGCCGGCTTAAATTTTATTCCTGCCGGGGAATATGTAGATCTGTTTGATTTTCTGCAGCAGGCACCCAGATTTCTTGATAAACATAAGGGGCCTAAAGCTTTGTTTGAAGAATTAGTTATACCGGGTATGAAAGTAATGTATCCGGCAGCATCAGAAGCTGTAAAAGCAGAAAAAATTGATCTTGTAGTAAGCCACCTATTGGAAATGGGCGGGCTTTTTGCCGCACTTCAGGCAGAACTGCCATATTGTATTCTTATGACAACACCGACGGGCTGGATGTCAGTTGAGCAGCCAAGTCATTATAGCTATTACCAGCCTCCGGTCTGGTTACACAGGCTTTTAGCAAAGTGTATTCAACCGATATTTGTCCAGTCATTGAGGTTAAAATTTGCAAAAGCGTGCCGGGAAATTTCAGTACCAAATTGTTATGGCAGCTGGAATTTTCTCTTTTCCAAAGCTATGTTAAATCTGGGAGCATGGTCATCTGTCTTTCGTCCTTCTGCTTCTGATGACCCACCAAATTCACATGTTTGCGGTTATTTCCGTGATGACCATGTAATAGACTGGCATGAGATGCCGCCGGAAATTGCCCGTTTTTTTAGTCAGGAACAAAAGCCGGTTATTGTCGGTATGGGCTCGACAGCAGCAATGCACGGACATAGAGTATATGATAACATAATTCCTGCATGCAAGCAGTTAAAAAGGCCTTTACTTCTGGTTGGCCCGAAACTGGAAAAGTATAACGATAAAGATAATAGTATTCTTACAGTTCCTTTTGCTCCTTTTGGCAGTATTTTTCCCAAAGCACATGTTGTTGTTCATCATGGCGGCATAAATACGACAGGCGAAACATTGAGAGCAGGTGTTCCGGGTATAGTAGTTCCATTCGGTTATGATCAGTTTGATAATGCTTTCAGGGTAGAAATGATGAATGCCGGAAAAAAGCTTAGGCTAAACAGGCTTGATCCTTCTATCTTTAAACAGGCACTATTGGAGATTGATTCTAATGAAACTATAAAAGGGCAGTTAACTGAAATTTCTAATGCTCTTCGAGCAGAAAAGGACGGGGCTTTAACAGCAGTGCAGTTAATCAATACCAGAATGCAAGTATAGTGCATATGGCTTATTTTATCCTGATTATAATACCTGGCTATACTTTTAAGCTTGTTCTGGTGTATACTTTTGTGTTTGATATTATATACTGGAGGTAAATAAGATTGCTGATACTAGTCACAGGTGCAAAAGGTTTTGTTGGTACGTCACTATGCCGAGAGTTAACAGTCAGAGGTGACACTGTTATTCGGCTGGTACGGAATAACAGTAAGTCTCTATCGCAGGAGGAGATATACTGGGATTACCGGTCAGAATATATTGATTTGCATAATCTGGAAGGAATAGATGCAGTCATTCATCTGGCCGGGGAAAACATCCTGGGAAGATGGTCGGCATCAAAGAAACGTGAGATTTATAATAGCAGGGTTAAATCGACTGAGTTTCTGTCAAAGGTTATTTCAAGTGTGCACACTAAACCAAAGTTGTTTATAACTGCATCTGCTATAGGGGTTTATGGTAATTCCGGCAACAATTTTGTTTCTGAATCTACGCCATCAGGAAGAAGTTTTTTGGCTGAAGTATGCCGTGATTGGGAATGTGCAGCAGTTTCTGCCTCAGAGGCTGGTATTCGGGTGGCTAATTTACGTATTGCTATGGTACTTGGCAATGGCGGCGGGGCGATGGCCATGATGGCACCTATATTCAAGCTTGGTCTTGGCGGCAGATTAGGCTCAGGTAAACAGTGGATGTCTTGGATATCGCTGTATGACCTGGTCAGGGCAATTATTTTTGTGCTGGATAATGATATTAGCGGGCCCGTCAATGCCGGCAGTCCCAATCCGGTTACGAACTCAGAATTTACCGGGGTGTTGTCAAAAGCATATAAAAGATCGGCGTTTTTACCTGTTCCCGCTTTTGTTCTGAAGCTTGCATTTGGTCAGATGGCACAGGAGGTTTTGCTTTCTTCATGCCGGGCTTACCCGAAACGGCTGCTGGATGCCGGTTTTGAATTTCACAATTCTTGCCTGGAAAATACTTTATCTGAACTGGTTTGAGTTTATTTCTTTACTTTTTTTGGCAAAATATATTTGAATTATCAATAAACTGGGTTAAAATAGGCTATGTGGAAACCTAGTTATCGGAACTTGTAATAATAGTTTAGTAATTAGCCCACTTTGATTGGAAAGAGGCTGAGCTCTGTATGTGCTGAGTTTCGACGTCAAGAACAATGGATTGTTATATTGATGGATCAGGTATGGCGGAAATGTCTATCTGGTCAATTTGCACGGAGGCCAAAATGGCAAACTTGAATAATGTTGGCCGAGGTATGCTGTTTTCGGCAGCTCTTTCTACAACATTGGCACTGTTTTCCGGAGGTTGCAGCCCCAGCTCACCGAGCAGTTATGATTATAATAACGGCCCGGCAGCGAATAAAATGTCGGTCATGTCGAATGATAATATCGGAGAAAACAATCGATATGGCCGTGGGGCGGACAACGGGTATAGCCAGCTAAACGACTGGAATTTCAATTCTCGCATGGGTCAGAAACCTTCAGGTAAGAATTCTGCAAATGCTGTGCGCAATGATTCAATGATACAGCCTTCTGCTTCTGATGGTAAAACCATCCAGGTATTTGAGCCAGATAATTCAGAGGCTGATAGAGATGGTTTTGTTACATATATTTTGCCCTCGACTGCGGAATCTAACTCCGCCGCTTCATATGAAAATACAAGCAATCCTGTTGTAAATAACAATAGCTCTGCGGCGGCAAAGAACGCATCGGCATATAATAATCAGTATAATACTAATGCAGCGGCAAATAATTTGAATAATAGAAACCAATTGCAAAATAATGTGCCGCTTACGCAGACCGATAATGCCGGGCAGTTTACCGGTTATGGTAATCAGCAGAATAATCAAAATAATAGTAATAATAACTGGCGACAGTTAAATTCTAACACATCACAGCAGTCCGCAAATGACTCTTATCCTGGGAACAGGAGTTACCATGCTGCATCTGCTCAACAGCCTCTGATCTCGCAGAATCTGAGTAGAAATTATCAGGGGTCAGTTCAATCTGATATGTATCGCAGCAATAATTCCGGCAATTTGTCAAGTCGCAATCTTTTGCAGCCGGCTGAGATAACCGGTATATATTATGATAAACAGCAAGATGCATCTTTGCAGTCTGGTATTCAACAGACTCCTGTAAGTGAAAGCAAGTCGTCGCCTCTGGCTCTTGACAGTAATGTCTCGTCGATGAGGAATAACCAGGTACAGGATTATAATAAAGAAAATAAGATAGATACTTACGGCAATGGCTATGCCACTCCAAGGATTGAAGGGTATAAAGTCGAAAGTGAACTGCCTCAGTACACAGCCAAAAAAGATATAAACTCTCAACCGTTTCTCTCAACTGTCTCTGAAAAAACTGACAGGAACTCACAACCTGCTCTTAATGTCGGCAGAATTGATGTTGGTTCCGGTCAAAGCGATACAAAAACTTTGCCTGCGGTTGCTGAGTATAATCGTTATATGAATCCGGCGAATGTGGTAGGTAATACACAGGAACTTATTTTTAACCTGGAGCAATTGCTGAAAAAAGAGCCAGGAAATCTGGAATTGCAGATGGCGTTGCGTTATGCTTATGCTGCTCATGGCGAACACGACAAGGCTTTGCAGGAGTTGGCAATGGTTCCGCTTGAGAAGCAAAAGGATTCGATGGCATTGGCGCGGGCGGCAATTCTTGGTGTTAAGGCCCATGAGTCAAACGATCCGATGTTTGCCAATAATGCTCTCAGTGCAGTAAAAATCCTTGAAGATAAGATAGCCGATCAGGCAGATTTAAAAATCAGTAATTTCAAAATATGCAATACCGTTGAAGATTTTGGCCGTTATCAGGTTATTGCTGATAATGCTTTAGAAAGCGGCAGATCGCGTGAAGTGGTTGTGTATTGCGAGTTGGAAAACTACAAATACCAGAAAAACGAAGATGACAAATATTTCACTCTTCTTCATGCTGAAATAACTCTCTATGATGCCAGTCTAAATATCCTGGAGCAGATAAGCGAAGACGTACGAGATACACCTTCACTGAATAAGCGAAAAGATTTCTTTCTCAGGGGGCCATTCAAAGTTCCGACTCTTAAACCAGGTAAATACCAGATCGTAATTTCGGTCGAAGACAAGATAGCTAACAAAAGAGCACTTGCCGCAAGGTATTCCTTTGAAGTTAAAGGTTCCGGCACCACAAAAGATTCAAGTGATAGCAGTATAAGTGGTAACTAAGCCAAATTATTCCGATTAGGGAATATAGCTGGTTATTGATTTATACTTGGTTATGATATAGTCAGGAACTTATGGATCGGACCTGGCGTCTACTTTGCTTGATATTTCCCTTTATGGACAAACGACGCGGTTTCTCTTCTCTCATTTGGATGCTCATTTTCTGCTGCTTGTTCCGGAAGGTCATTTTTGTCACCTATGTATCCTATTGCGATAGCGGCAATAGGTGTATAATCATCTTCTGGCACTCCCAGGATTTTGCATGTATTTTCCCGGTCAAAACCTGCCATTCCGTGTGCGTATAAGTTCATCTCTCTTGCTTGCAAGGCCAGAGACATCCAAGCTGCTCCGGCATCAAATTCAGCCCACATATTCTCCTTGTTATTGAACATAAACCTTTTTCTCGCAAATATTACCGCAAGAACAGGAGCCTTGTTGGCCCATGCCTGATTTTGTGGTACCAGCAATTCCTGGAAAGGCTTAAGGTCTTCTTTATTGTCTGCATACACAAACATCCATGGTTGATCGTTATAACAAGAAGGGGCCCATCTGGCGGCTTCAAAAAGAGACATAACTTTTTCTTTTTCAATAGGTTCAGATGAAAAAGCCCTGGGCGACCACCTGTTTGTAAATATATTTGAAACGTTATTTTGTGCTATTCTATTATTCTGTATTGCAGTCATTTTATCTCCTTTATGTCTATTGTTTTTCTAATTTATTATAGTATTTTGTTAATTTGTATTTCTAAGCAGAGGCAAAAAAAGTTTATTATTTGAAAAAAAATACAAAATTACAATTTTGTTAAAATCGCAAATATCTATATAGAAAAGAATTATAAAACGAAAAAAAATACGAGCTATTCTTTTTGCCAATGTTTTAAAAAATAACATAATCTTAATGATTTTAAAACTATAACTCTATATAATGGTTGCCAGAAGGACTTTGTGAGTGAAATAGACAATTGAATAGTATTTGGAGATCCGAATGAGAAATGTACTTGTGCGCATCGGATGCGCTGCCGTTTTGATTTGTGGTATATTTATTTTTGGGGGATGGCATAATGCCGGCCATGAATCAATTGTTGTTATGACTGGAAAAGTCATTCAAGGCAAGGTACCTTCTTTTTTTACCAATAATATTCAACAAGCGACTCACAGTTCCATCGACCCTGATATATTTAAGGAAAAGCTCAATGACCAGGCTTTGCGAAGAGCTGAGTATCCTGATCATTTCTTTGACCTCGAATATTTCACCGACGATGAATTGCCGCTTGATCGCTATGAATTTGCCGAATGGTGCTTTAAGCATGACTTGAAGCCCGGCAAAGTAGGGACTCTTCCCTATTCTCTCACAGAGTATACCCAAAGATTAATTATTGCCTTTGCCGAATATCGCAAATGGCCTGATAATAAATATATACAGTCAAAATGCCTGGTTTATGCCGGCATCCTGGCTCATTATTGCGGCGATGCGGCGATGCCGCTGCATGCGACGAAGTATTATGACGGCCTGATAAAGGATGGCAGTGATGCCAAGGAAATGAAAGGTATCCACTTAAAGCTGGATGCCCTGATTGAAAAGATACCACAGGATAAATTACCTGATCCTGCAAGTATCAAAATTGTTCAAATACCCGGTATGATCTTGCCGACAGTATTTGAATTTATCAAAGCAAGCAATGAAGAGGTGCCTTATGTATACAGTCTATACAATGGGATTCCTCAGCTTGAAGAACAAACAATAGAAGATGATAAAGTTCTGGATGCTGCCAGAAATATGTTTTCACGAGGCGTGAGCCTGACGTCCGGACTTTACCTTTATGCCTGGGAGGCATCGAAAGAGGTTGAACTGCCTGGCTGGCATAAAAGGCAGTTTTAGAACAGATATAATGATGAGCAATTTCATTATTCGCTTACCTTTAATAATAAGCTAACAGTTCTAAGTATATAATACTTAAAACTTATTGTTGAATTGCCCAACTTATGAATGTGAGAAAGAGTGCAGAGGGCACTTGGAATATAGTAAATTATTACTTATGAAAAAATGGAGAAAACGAAAATGAAGAAATTCTTTGCAATTATGATGGTAGCAGCTATGGCAGTTGCAGCGAATGCGGCAGTTATTACTTATGGCTGGGAAGATGGTGGTACTATTCTGAGCAACTATAACCCTGTTACAGCTACAAATGATTCTGAGTATGTTCACAGCGGCAGTGCTTCTCTTAAGCTTGTTGATGGTGGTATTAGCACACCTCAGGCTTATGTTGCATGGATCGAAGGCCTTCAGGTTGGTGATCAGGTAACTGTAGGTTTCTGGGCCTATGATACTACTCCTGAAAATGAAGATCCAAAGGGCCGTATCTGGGCTCACTACAATGAATTGAATGATATTGATGCATATGCCGGTTCAGCTAGTGGTAATGGTGCATACTCAGATGGTCCAGGTTGGACTTATCTTGAGTGGACATGGAATTATGCTCCCACAGATCCGGAAGCAACTGGTTTGGTAATTGAAGCTCGTACATATTCAGATCTTGGCGATACAGTCTGGGTGGATGACATGACTATTACAGCTCCAGATCATGCTACTATTAGTGTACCTGTTCCTGAACCTGCAACAATGTCATTGATTGCTGCTGGTGCACTGGCTCTGATTCGCAGAAGAAAGTAGTAATTTTTGAGAAGAATATAAATTGTGTGTGGTGCGTTTAAGGCGTGCCGCACACAGTTTTAATAGCATAATAGAAGAAAAGAGAATTACAAAGAAAAGGTGGATTGCGTTATAGAGGCCTTTTAGTGGCCGTACAAGTCGATTATTCGACTTGGTATGCAATAAGAGATATGACAATAATCGTTGTTTTGCCAGGTGAGTGCGGCATTGATAACGAAAGTTTTTTGTTTTGTAGAGATTACGCTGAATGGGGATTCAGTCTGGTGAGTAGTCTCTACCGAAGGCCTTTGGGCCATATTGCAGTAATATGATATTGAGAGCTAAAAGCATAGCCGTGCAGGGTTGGACTCCCTGCGCATATCAAGTGAGGTTTTGCCTCCACACTCATACTTGAGCTATCCGCAACAACCAGGTAGAAAGATATGAAACAAGCACAAATCCGACGTAAACATGCATTTACACTTATTGAACTTCTTGTCGTTATTTCCATTATCGCATTACTGGTGTCGATTCTCATGCCTGCTTTGGGTAAGGCCAAGGAAATGGCACGCATGACTGTATGTCTGAGCAATTGCAAGCAGGCAGGAACTGCTCTTCAGATGTATACCAGTGAAAATGAAGATTGGCTCCCTGGCCCCAATACCAGCGGATTGAAAATTGGAGGGGGAGATTTGTCCAGCGTGGATTCTTCTTCCAGGGCACCAGTTCAAAATATGGACTGGATGTCGCCTCTTATGGGAAGAATGCTATCTCTCCCCGAAAATCGCGTAGACAGATTTATCCAATTATCTAATCACGATTTCAGCTGTCCTTCTAACAGAGAATATTATGATTATGAATATGGTGGGACCTTGATTCCTGATGTTCAGGCAGTAAAACAGGTGAGCTATAGTGCGTCACTGGCTTTTCTGACTTATAGTGCCAATAGTTCTAAGGGCAGCCCATATGTTACTGACAGTGAATATGGAAATGGTATGGTGCCTGACAACTATGCTCCGAAAATTAATAAGGTTGGGCGCCCTTCTGAAAAGGTCTTTATGATGGAAGGCAGCAGGTATCTGAGTACTGCTGATATGCGTATATCTCTAAATGCAATAAATTTCCAGAATGATGGCGGTAATTATGCTATGTATGGTCCTGCCACTCCGATTGTTTCCAGCAGCGGCGGTGATCCATTCCGTATTGATGTTCAGGCTGTCGGTACCGGTGTTTGGGAGGCAACCCTGCAAGAAGGAACAGAGAAATATGCTTTCAGACATAGCAACAACAGGATGAATCTGACTTATTTTGACGGTCATGCCGAGAGCAGTACCTTTGAAGAATCGTTGGATGTTCATAGATACTGGCCTAAAGGTTCGACTATTGTTAATGGTAACAGCACCAAAGACCCTATGGTTCAGGCAAAGAGTAATTTTAGAATTAGATAAGAAAAAAATTTTTACGTCAGCGAAGGAAGAGAATTGAAACTGAGAATTACATTACTGGCGATCCTGTTTGTGGCATTACCATGCCCGGCAGCACTCAGGATTGCTGCATATAATATAGCAAATGGAGAGATCCGTACCGGACTTGATACGGTTCTGCAGGCGATGTGTAATGAAAATGTTGATGGCATCCAGCGACCGCTTGATGTTATCGTCATGGAAGAGCAGGATTCAGTGGAGTCTACTACCGAACAGGTCCGACAGATACTAAACAGGCTCAATCCATCATGTGACTATCGACGCAGTACCATAAATGGAAGTGGAAGCGGTGGTACTATGGGCGCTGTCTACAATTATAATACCGTGCGCATGCTGGATCAGTACCTGGTGCCAAGGGATAATAATGTAGATCGGCATGTTATTCGATATAAATTCCAGCCGGTTGGTTATTCCGGAGATGATGCAGTCTTTTATATTTATACAATGCATCTCAAGGCCAGTTCCGGTGGCGACAATGAATCAAGACGTTACGAGGCAATTAAACTGGTTAGACAAGATGCCGACTCGCTCGGCGATGCCAGTATTATCTATGCCGGTGATTTTAATATTTATGATACTGATGAGCCTGCATTTGTCGAATTACTTTCCAGTGGAAACGGTCAGGCATTTGATCCTGTTGGTCTTGAGTCCAGCGGATGGTCCGGCAGATATTATAAACGCTGGCATACCCAGGCTCCGTCAAGCCGTTCAATTGACGGTATGATTAGCGGCGGTATGGACGACCGGTTTGATTTTCAGTTTATTACTGAGGAATTAAATGATGAAGAAGGGTTTGCCATGATAACCGATTCCTATAGAGGGTTTGGCAATAACGGCACCCATGATTATGATGATAGTATCAATACCGGTAGTGGTGCGGCACCAAACGTGCTGTACGCTCTTATGACCGCTTCTGACCATATCCCGGTTGTTGCCGAATATCAGATGCCTGCCGTTATGGATGTTTCGGTTCTGTCGCAATTACCGGATAGCAAGGTTGTATGTCCCGGTTATAATTTCAGCTTCAGAGTCAGCAATACTGCCGCTGACAGCCTGGATGATGAACTTGACTATACTATAAAGACAAACCTCGAGAGCAATAACACAGGCGAAGATCCAGGTAACTGGTCTTATACCGATATCGGTCAGCCGCCTGTTGATGGTTCGGTAAACCTTGCTGATTCACCTTCCAGTGTTTCTATTGTTGCTTCAGGTAAAATCTCTGGTTCCAGCGATAACTTTACCTATGTCTATCGTGAGTTGGCTGATGATGGTGAGCTGGCTCTTAGACTTTCCCAACTGCAAAGTGATTCTCCAGCGGCTGAGGCCGGTCTTATGATTCGCGAAACTCTCGAAGATAATTCTAAGTTTGCCTGGCTCTATCAGTCTCGTGATTTCGGACTTAAATGGCGAACTCGTCAGGTAACCGGCGATTCTGCGGTATTAGATGGTAATATCGCTGAGATAGTTATTCCTGTCTGGCTAAAAATTTCCCGTTCCGGTAATTTTATTACCGGCTCGTATTCTTCCGATGGCGTAAACTGGAACGATTGGAAGATTGCCGAGATTGCCATGAACCAGTCTGTATATGTTGGTATGGCTGTGGGCGAATATACCGAAAATCCGTCATATGGACTTACTGCTTCCGCTGTATTTGACCAGGGCAGTTCTGTTATTGCCGGAGTCGAAAGTTCCTATACAGTTAACGCTCAGGAATTTTTAGTTCATTCTCTATCGCTTAATTCTGATACTGCCGGTGAAAAGACACTGCAGCTTACCATTCAGAGTGATTCACAAGGTGTGCAGAATGGCTCTTTCAACTTTAGTATGAACTATCGTTATGCGGCGATAAACGATTTCGACGGCGATAATGACCTTGATATTGATGATATCAATTTACTTATCGATGCGATAGGTACTGCTGCCTCTAAATACGATCTTGATAATTCAGGTATGGTTGATACCGCCGATCTTGAATTACTGGTCGAAACTCATATGGGATGCAAAATGGGTGATATAAATTTTGACGGTGCCGTTAATATGGAAGACCTCATGATCTATATCCAGAACTACATGCAAAATTCTACCGGCTGGCAGTCAGCCGAATTTAATAACGACTTTATTGTAAACTTGTATGATTTGTCTTATATTGCAAACAATTGGGGCATGTAATTTATCACTTAATTCTTAGGAGAATGTAATGATGAAAAAACTATTTGCATTTTTTGTACTGTTAATTTGTGTTGCAGTTAATGCTGATGTTTTGCTTGATGATAATTTTAATTATCCTGACGGCAGCTTGGTTGATAATGCTGCTTGGAATTCCACTAGTGTCGATACTACAGTAGGAGAACTGCAGGTTGATGGTGGTAAAATATTTGTTGTTGATGGTAACACTGAAGATGTTTATGCAACATTTACCGAGCAGACATCTGGTGAAATTTATGCTGGTTTTGATATTAATGTTTCAGCTGCCAATACCGGTGAATACTTCTTCCATTATAAACCAAGCTCCGGTACTTATTATAGAAGCCGCCTGTATGTTGTTGCAAAAGATACCGGGTTCCAGTTTGCGATAAATTATAATTCATCTAGTTTGGCATACGCTTCTTTTACTAGCCAGACGTATGATTTCAATACAACGTACCGTGTTGTAGTTGGTGTTGATTTTGCTAATAAAATTTCTTCGCTTACGGTGGTTGATACCGGTGATACAATTTCTGCAACCTATACTTATGTAGTTGATCCTATTGACGGTGTTTCAATCAGGCAAAGAACTTATACTGGAGATCTTTCAATTGATAATTTGATTGTTGCCACAACATTTTCAGAAGTAACTCCAAATTCCACAATGGTTATTGTTCCCGATGTTGCTGGAATGAGTTCGACTGCTGCCCAGTCTGCAATTGAGTCAGCTGGTTTGACAGCAGTTATAGCAGATGCTTATAGTGATGATGTTCCGGTTGGTGGTTTTGTGAGCCAGGATCCGGCTTCGGGTGAAGAATTGGTTATGGGCGGTGTTGTTACTGTTTATTATTCTCTAGGAAGTGCCCCTGACTTTAATGCAATGGCATATGGCTGGGAAGACGGAGCTTCTCCTTCTTTATTTGATAGCAATGTGACATCTGAGTTTACCTCTGAAGAAAAAACAAGTGGATCGTCAGCAGTGAAGTTGACCAAAACTTCTGGTAGTACTGCTTACATTAAAGCTGCCAGTGTGACCGGCCTTAATCCAGGGGATCAGGTTTCTGCCGCAGTCAGGCTCCAATATCATGGAACTAATACTACTTATGGTACTAGATTATGGGCTTCTGGCTATTCTGACGTGGGTGGGCCAAGTCAGGGTTATACCTCAGCCAGCTGGGGTACTCAAAGTTTCACCTGGACGACCTCAGGCACAACTTTAGATGTGCAGATACGCTGTTATGGGGCAACTGATGAATATTCCTATGCCGATGATCTAAATATTACAGCCCCAGGGTATGCAACGATTACTTTCCCTGGAACCGGTGTTAGTGTTGAGCCGAATGTGCCGGTTATTGATTTTACGGAATGGACTGACCCGGATGCCTCTTATGGCTGGGAGAATAATGGTATTGATGTAGGTAGAGGTTCTAATATTGAAACCAGAAATGATAAAAATGATTTTAATTCTGGTTTTAGTTCACTAAAGGCAACTTTGAAGAGTGATGACAATTCACAAGCTTATCTTGCAAAAATTTCTGGTTTGTCTGACGGAGATATTGTTCGTGCCAGAATTATGGCCAAGAAAGGTGAAAGTGAAGGACTAGGAGTTAGACTTTGGGGACATTATGAAGTAGATGGAAGTAATGTTGCTTCTGCTGAAGGCAATTTAACATTGTGTGATGATGACTGGACTATGTTAGGGCACGAATGGACTTTTGATGATGGTGATGCAAACGATAGGGATACGCTTGTTGTTGATGCAAAGTTGTACTCTAACGAAGGTGACTATGGTTGGGTCGATGACCTTGAACTTTGGGTGCCTGAGGGTGCTACTATTACATTCCCTCAAGAACCTAATGATCCTATTTGCTATCTCGAAAACGATCTGACAGGTGATTGTACCGTTGATATGGCAGACTTTACAGTTGTTGCTGACAGCTGGATGGAAGATGGCTATGGAGTTCCTGATCCAAATGCCAATAGTATGTTCTATAAATTTTATAAGTACGGCTGGGATGACGGCAAAACTGCAATGGAAACATATCCGCATTCTTCCTGGGATGAACCAAACCAGATTCCTGTTGTCGAAAATATCGTTGACCCTGAAGACACATCTAATAAGCTGTTAAAAGTTACTAGCAGTACTTGGGATACAGCACAGATAATGTTAGCTCAGGTTGATAGTCTTCAAGATGGTGATCAGGTTTATGTTGCTGTGAAATGGAAGGATGATTTTGCAGATGAAGTTCCTTCTTTGCGTCTTGGATATTTCCATCAAACAGATGGTGGTTATGCTGGCGATAAAGTTGATTGGCTTCCTATATATTCAGATACAGAGTGGAAATATAGTACCGCTTTGTTTACCTTTGATGTGGGTGACCCGGCTCGTGATGGATTAAAAATAGTAGCCTATACTGTTAATAATTATACTCCAGATCTTGTTTGTGGGTACATTGATGAAATAATTGTTAGCGTACCTTACCATGAAGACGAGTTTGGTAATGACCTGTCAGGAAAAGTAATGTTCCAGACTAGCCCTATTGCTTATGGTACCTTGGTTAGTTCTATTGAGACTCTCCCGGAAGTCTGTTTAGCTAATCCGGACAATGATATTGTAAGGTCTAACGATAGTTACTGTATCGTAGACGTTGCTGATCTTGCAGTTATACTTTCTGAATGGCTTGATTGCGACTGGAGTGATTCATCTTTATGCGAAACCATCGAATAATTGATTAACCACTCATAAAAATAAGTTGCATGTTTGTGCAGCTCTCATATCGAAGGCCGTTCCATCTGGGACGGCCTTTTTTGTTTGAGTATTGTCGGGAGTTTGTTATGGTATAAATCTCTTTTGACTGTATCTTTTAATACGCCCTTATTATCGCTATAATTGCTTACAGTTTAGATTTCTTTGGAGATAAAGTAATGAACAAAAAGTCATATATTATCGATGCCTTTGTAAACGACAGGTTTTCCGGTAACCCGGCCGGTGTCTGCGTCCTGGATCAGTGGCTTCCAGACGACGAATTACAGGAGATTGCCCGAGACAACGGCATGCCTGAAACGTCGATGCTGGTGCCGCAGGGCGAATGCTGGCAGATTAGGTGGTATACCCCCGTTTGTGAGGTTGACCTTTGCGGCCACGCCACTCTTGCTGCTGGTTTCGTCTTGTTCAATATCCTTGGCATTCAGAATGGGCAGGTAAAGCTCAAAAGCGGTGCCGGCGATCTTACCATCGCATTGGATGACGATTATCTAATTTTGGATTTTCCCGCTCGCCCCGGTAAACCGACTAAGGCAAGCAGGCTTTTGCTTGACGCAATCAAAACAGACCCAGTCGAGGTAATTGCCGGTGTTGATATTATGGCCGTTCTCGGCACTCAGCAGCAGGTACTGGCTTTTGTCCCGGATTTTGACCGCATACGTCAGCTGGACCGCAGGGGACTTATTATTACCGCACCTGGCGATGAAGCCGATTTTGTCAGCCGGTTTTTTGCCCCTAATATTGGGATCGATGAGGACCACGTTACCGGCTCTGCCCATTGCCAGTTGGCACCTTATTGGGCTGAGATTATGGGTAAAAATAAACTTTTAGCACATCAGCTCTCTCCTCGTGGGGGTGAACTTATTTGTGAACTCATAGACGACAGGGTGTTTATCGCCGGTAAATGCCGGAAAGCCGATTAGCCTTTGGCTTTTTCCAATGCCAGCGGCACCGTATCCAGTGGGCTTACCTTATACCAGGTTTCGATTATTTTGCCTTTTTCGTCGATCAGGAAAGAGCTGCGAATTATTCCCATTTTCTTCTGGCCGAATGATTCTTTTTCGCCGTAAACGCCATATGCGTTTGCGACTTCGAGTTTGGTATCGCAAAGCAGAGGAAAACCAAGATCATATTTCTGGTCAAAGTTTGCCTGCTTGTCAGGAGTATCCGGGCTGATTCCAACAGCTTTTATTCCGGCAGCTTCCAATTTTCCCAGTGACTCGCTTACCTGGCATGATTGCTTGGTGCAGCCTGGAGTATTGGCTTTAGGATAAAAATATATCAATATTTTATAGCCTTTGAAATCGCTCAATGATACTGTGTTTTCATCCTGGTCCAGTAGTTTGAAGTTGGGTGCCTTATCGCCTGGTTTTAGCTTTGACATATTATATTCCTTTATTAAGCTTGTTTTGTATAATTTTGATCTTTACTTAGATATTATTGCTAAATTTAGAAAAAGGCAAATATGATGTTTAAGACTGGCGGTTTGTATTGCTGAATTTGGCGATTTTTTCATGGATTTTGGTTATTTAAAGTAATACTATATAGGTCTTCATTTTAATAGTAACATAATGACGGTGGATATAATGAAACTGACTCTATTTGGCGAAAAGTTGAAAAGCAAGTCCGGTATCAGTCTTTTAATGGACGATCTCGGCCATGCTATGAATGTTAACAGAGATATTCTCATGCTTGGCGGCGGTAACCCGGCATTGATACCGGACCTTCAAAAGATTTTCCGCAGATCAATGAATGAGCTTATGGCTCATGGCGACAGTTTTGAGCGTGCTCTCGGTGTTTACGATTCTCCGCAGGGTAATATCGCCTTTATCGAGGCCCTTTGTTCGCTTATGAACAAAGAATACGGCTGGAATATTGCACCGGAGAATGTCGCTCTTACCGCAGGCAGTCAGTCTGCTTTTTTCGTCTTATTCAATATGTTTGCCGGGGTTGCTGCTGATGGCTCTCAGAAAAAAGTTTTGTTGCCGCTTGCCCCGGAATATATCGGTTATGCTGATATTGGTATCGGCGGCAATATCTTCCGCAGCTTTATGCCAGATGTTGAGATGATGCCGGACCGCATTTTTAAGTATCATGTTAATTTTGACCGGCTCAAGGTTACTGATGATATTGGTGCTATATGTATCTCGCGGCCTACCAATCCTACTGGTAACGTGCTTACCGACCAAGAGGTCAGTCGCCTGATCGCTCTTGCCCAGCAGCACGACATACCGCTAATACTTGACAATGCCTACGGAACTCCTTTCCCGAATATTATTTTCACTGAAGCTCAGCCGTTCTGGGCTAAAAATGTTATTGTTAGCATGAGTCTTTCCAAGTTCGGCCTGCCCGGTACTCGTACCGGTATAGTAATTGCTGATAAGGAAGTTATCCAGGCGGTATCTGAGTTTAATGCTGTTCTGTCACTGGCACCTAACGCTATGGGAGCGGCTGTTGCCAGGTCGCTGGTCAGTTCCGGTGAGGTTCTCGATATCAGTAAGAACATAATCAGGCCGTACTACCTTGAAAAATGTCAGAGAGCGGTCCAGCTTATTCACGAGAACTTTACCGGCATAGACTACTATATACACAAGCCTGAAGGTGCCCTTTTCTTGTGGCTTTGGTTCAAAGGTCTGCCCATTTCCTGCGAACTGCTTTATCAGCGGCTTAAACAGCGAGGCGTTCTTGTCGTTCCCGGCCATTATTTCTTCCCAGGCATGGATCAGGACTGGGACCATAAGGACCAGTGTATACGCATGACCTATTCCCAGGATGACACAGCCGTTGCTAAAGCCATAGAGATCATTGCTGATGAAGTCAGATCTTTGACGGAGATACCGCAATCTCAAAGTAAATAACAGAAATTTTATTATCGAATTTGCAGATCCTTGTTATTTTTTTAGAAAATAATTAGTATATTATTTTTGGAAGTGTGTTTTTTGAGGGTCATGGGAAGCAAAAGCATGAAAAAGGTGCGTAACTTATTTTAAGTCAATAAGTAATACGTATTAAAAAATAATGCATATTGTTGACGTTAATAATATGAAAACATTGTTTCTATTGTACAATAGCTGAATTTGATTCTGGTTAAATTGTGGGTGCAGCTATTTATATTATTGTTGACACCAAAAAAGTATTTTTGTTAGCTTGTAGAGCGGGTGAAAATATATCAACTTTTTTAGAATTAAACATTAAATATCTTAATAATTCAAATGGTTTTGAGTTTCTTTTGACATTATTTTGTTAATTGTAACCGCGTAAACCACCGGCTTTGCCGGTGAGAATTTATAAGGCTTTGCCGTAGTAAGCGTATAAAATGGTTCTCCGGAAGGCCCTGGAAGGGGCGAAAGGAGAACCAAAATGAAAGACTGGCGAAGTCAATCCCATGTCAAATGGGACTGTAAGTATCATATAGTAATGGTACCAAAATATCGTAGGATAGAAAGGTTTAAAAGGAATCGCACTCAGATTAGAGAGATATTGCGAGAATTATGTCGTCAAAAGGATATTGTACTAATAGAGGGAAACTTAGCTAAGGATCATGTTCATATGGTTTTAAGTGTTCCGCCTAAGTATAGTATTGCAATGGCGATAGGTTTTTTGAAGGGCAAAAGTGCTATCCGCATAAACAGGCTACTTGATCGCCATCAAGGTAACTTGTTTGGAAGGAGCTTTTGGTCTCGAGGTTATAATGTAAGTACAGTTGGACTTGACATTGAAGTAATAAGGAATTATGTCAAGAATCAACTAATAAAAGACCGTAATGAAGATAATTTGAAGTAAGTGAACCCAACGGCCCCTTTTAGGGGCCTTCCTCAGACCTCCTGCTATGCAGGAGGCGTGCGTGATTAGATGTATTTTCTTTTGGGGTAGTTCCCATGGTTGGTTTTCGTGTTTGCTGATTCTTAGCTGTATTTTTAAGACAGCTTCTAAAAATGATGCCATTTTTTTCATTCCCAAATGTGTTGGTAGTTTAGAGTAACACTTTTAAATTTATGTTACGTATTTTTCAGGTCGAATATTCATTTTGAATACAGAATGTTAAATTGTTAAATGTAATGTAATTAGGCTATAAACGAAAAAATGAATTATGGAGTGAAAGATGCTGAAGAATGTTAAACTAAGTGTTAAGCTGTATGGTGGTTTTATTTTTATATTGGTGATTATGTCGCTGGTGGCTTTTATTGGTTACTCCAGTCTGCAAAGAACTATTGGGGCTATGGATAATATTGTTAAGCAGATTGATGTTGCTGATAAAGCTAACACAATTCTAACAGCGGCTCAGGATACTCAGGCTCATTGCTTAAGATATATTATTTATAAAGACAGCAAGTATGAAACTATGCAGGATGAGCAGGCTAATATTATATTCGATACTGCTAAGGAAATTCAAACTTTACAGACTTCCTCTGAAATACAAGATGAAGCAGGTGATATGATAGAGAATGCCAGCGAATATGATAAGTCATTTAAATCTTATGTAACTTTGGAAAATCAAAAGATGAGTGCCGGTAAACTTAGATTGGAACTGGCAAATACTGTTCGAGATAGTGTCAATACAATTGTTGAAGTAGCAGAATCTTATACTCATGAAACCGAAAAAGATGGAATGGTTAATAAAGATGTTGCTAACAATACTTTTTTTGCTCATAAATGTCTTGAATCGGTGCATGAGTTTTATGTGGCTGCTTATAAGTGTTTTTGTACCAGCGATGCCGAGCGGCAGGATATATTAGCTAAAGAATGGATACAAAAAGTTGACAGCACTCGAGAACTGCTGGTTCAGGCTGAAACGATGATGCATTCAGAAAAAACCAGGCAGGCAATCAGAAAGGCCTTGCCGGCATTAGATACATATAAAGAAAATGTTGAGCTGTTCTGTCAGTGTATTGCTTCCCAGCGTCAGGAACAGTTGAAACAGAAAGAAAAAGCCGGGCATGTTATGGAAGATGCTAAATCGGTAAGAGACAAAGTGAGTGGAATGATCGTGGAATTGGAAAAAGAGTCGGAGGCCATTGTGCAGAATGCTTCTTTTATGATTATTGCCTCTTCTGGTATAGCTGTGATAATTGGTTTGGTAATAGCTTATATATTGACTAGTGGAATTGTAAAGCCTATCAACCGGATAATATCTGCACTGACATTGGGATCGAGTGAGGTTACAGCTGCTGCCAATCAGGTTTCATCAACTTCTCAGTCGCTTGCCAGGGGGGCTACCGAGCAGGCTGCCGGGCTTGAAGAGTCATCATCAAGTTTAGAGGAAATGTCGACTATGACAAAACAGAGTGCTGCTGATGCTAAAGTTGCTAATGAACTTGCTGAAAAGACAAGTCACTCGGCAGATAAAGGTATTGCTGAAATGAAAAAGATGAATTCTGCTATACAGGATATTCAGAATGCCAGCGGTGAAACTGCTAAAATCATTAAAGTAATTGACGAAATTGCTTTCCAGACCAATTTGCTGGCTTTGAATGCTGCTGTTGAAGCTGCTCGTGCCGGTGAGGCTGGTAAAGGATTTGCTGTTGTTGCCGAAGAAGTTAGGAATTTGGCAATGCGTTCAGCTGAAGCTGCCAAAAATACTTCCTCGTTGATTGAAGGTGCTGTCAATTATTCCAGAAATGGTGTGGACATTGCCGGGCAGGTGTCTTGTGTATTAGATGAAATTGTTGATAATATCAATAAAACAGCAAGTCTTGTAAATAATATTTCTGCTGCCAGTGATGAGCAGGCCGAGGGAATAGAGCATATTAGTAAAGCAATTTGTCAAATGGATAAGATAACTCAGGAAAATTCTGCAAATGCAGAGGAGTCTGCCAGTGCGTCAGAAGAGCTTAGTGCTCAGGCTGTTCAGATGAATCAGATTGTTATGGAGCTGGGTGCAGTTATTAGTGGAAAAAATATTGAAAATGTGAAGCACGGGGGAGGAGCTTTTTTGAGCGATGCTGATAGCGTTTTTCACAGGATTGCTGCGGAAGAATCCTTTAACTGCAATAATGATTTTGCACTTTCCAATAATAACAGTTATAGCGAATTTAAATAAACCTTCATTTCTTCTCATATTCTTTTGTATAGTGCCTTGGCAAGTAATTTTGCCCAGGTGCTATACAATGTTTTTTATTTGAAATCGAATTTTCTTGTACAGATTATGCTTGGCGGCTGTTCTTGGTTATGTTTAGTTCATTTTTCCAAGTTTGCTCAGGGTAAATCGGAAACTATACAGTACGCTAATGCTTGGATGAGCAGTATTGTTTTGTAGTATGAAAAATAAATATAAAAAGAGCGCTAAAATATCAGAAATAAAAATCAGACAGATTATTCGACTCTTTGCGATTGACATAGAAGTCAATAAAATTGCTAAAATAGCAGGTGTTTCTCGAAAGACAGCAAATAGTATTGTAATAATGTTGAGAGAAAGGATTGCTAGATATTGTGACGATCATAAGCCGGTAAATCTTAAAAATAGCAGGATTAAATGTAAATATTGTCCGGGGTGCTGTCATTGTGGATTACTAAAAGATAAAAAGGTATTGATGGTGTTTGGGATAATTAAACATGACGATAATGTTTATACTCAGGTAGTTAAAAACTGCACAAGAAAGCAATTGAATAAGATTGTTAATAATAGGTTGGGTGATACTGGGTTCAAAGAAGACGGCATCGTTTCTTTTAATAGTATTGTTGATTTTGGCCAGAAAAAAATTTATAGACTGGGGTTAACTGGGTGTAATCTTAAAACAAATCAGTTAGATACTGTTGAGACTTTTTGGATAGGTGCTAAAGACAGACTTTCAAGATTCAGAGGTATCAGACGTAAGGCTTTTGCTCTTCACCTTAAAGAGTGTGAATTTCGGTTTAATCACAGAAGTGAAGATATCTACAAGCTATTATTGAGAATTGTTAGAAATAATCCTATTTAGTCTTGGTTTACTTTCGCAGTTTTTAAGTTGCAAAAATCGCCTAAAAGGGCCTTCCTGCAACGCTTTAATATTAAACAAAACGTGAGACGATAGTCGAACACCTTAATTTTTCATTTTTCACTATTCGTTTTTCACTTAATTGGCCCTGTTCCGGCCTTTGCGTATAATGTTGAACAGTCAAAAGTGCGCCATGTATATGATGCGTAGCATAAACCGCACTCTTGGTTAGTTTGGTTTTTTGTATGATGTTGACATGTCAACATTGATTTGTCTATGCTATCATTATATCCTTATGTATAAAATTATTTTAGATAATTACTTATTTTTATACTGTTTAATAGATATTTTTATGGTGAGTAACTGCAAAATATAACAGTGCATATGGGGATAAATTTTGATACAAAACATCTAGAAGAATCCTATAATAACTTTTTGAAAAAATATTATTTTTTAGCGAGTGCATTCTATAAGATGGTAAAAATAAGTCAATATTGCGATTAATTAATGTGTAGTTCTTTTGTTATATCATACATGTTTTATTTCATGGACCTTATCAGTTAGGTCGGAATATTGCCCATTTTTTCTTAAATTATCATTTTATGTGGAATTGAAAATTAAAATTATGACTTTATGACAGATAATTGTCATTATGCTTTTTTACATTTTTTTGTTTTTTTGCAGTTTTTTGGGTGTTATTTTTTGGGTGTCTAGTTCTTGAAATATTGCAATATCTGCAATCTATGTATATGTATTTTTCTGTAAGATTCTATATAAAAATGCAATGTTTTTGGTAGAGATATTGTGTTTTCTGCCTGATATCGCATTTATTTTGTTTATGTCAGTTGGTTTTATGGTCGAAGCATTGGTCAGGAAAATGATCTGTTATTTTTCTGAAGATTTCATGTTGTTTGAGTAAAGAGAAATGTTAATGATAACTTGAGGAGACTGTAATGCTGAAGAATGTTAAATTAAGTGTTAAGTTGTATGGTGGTTTTATTTGTATATTAGTGATTATGTCGCTGGTAGCTTTTATTGGCTACTCCAGTCTGCAAAGAACTATTGGGGCTATGGATAATATTGTTAAGCAGGTTGATGTTGCTGACAAAGCTAACGCTATCTTAACAGCTGCTCAGGACACGCAGGCTCATTGTCTTAGATATGTGATTTATAAAGATAGTAAATATGAAGCTCTGCAGGAAGAACAGGCAAATATAATACTCAATATAGCCGGTGAAATTGAGAATATGGACATTTCATCAGATATCAAAAGCGATGCCAGGCTTATTGATGAAAATATGAAAAAATATGATGATTCTTTCAAAGATTATGTAAATTTGGAAAATGAAAAAAACAAGGCCGGAAAGGTTCGTTCTGAACTCGCTGCTATAGTTTTGGATAGTGTTAATACAATTGTTGAAGTTGCTGAATCTTATACCCTGGAGACAGAAAAAGATGGTAAGGTTAGTAAAGATTTAGTGCAAAATACTTTTTTTGCTCATAAATGTCTTGAATCTGTTAATGCTTTTTATATTGTATCTTATAAATGTCTGAATGCTATTCAGCATGAGCAGCAGGATAAGCTGGCAAAGGTATGGATACAATATATAGGACAGGCCCGTGAAAATCTGTTAAAAGCCGAAACTATAATGAAGTCTGAAAAAACCAGGCAGGCTATTCAGAAAGCCATACCGGCACTGGATAGCTATAAGGAGCAGGTTGACATCTTTTGTAAGTGTATCGCTACTCAGCGTCAGGAGCAGTTGAACCAGAAAGAAAAAGCCGGGCAGGTTATGGGTAATGCTAAATCTGTAAGAGACAAAGTAGGTGGAGTGATCATGGAATTGGAAAAAGACTCTGAGGCTATTGTACAGAATGCCTCTTTCATGATCATAGCTTCTTCGGGGATAGCTGTGGTAATTGGTATGATTATTGCCTTTGTCTTGACCAGTGGTATAGTGAAGCCGATCAATAGAATAATCTCATCTCTGACTTCAGGTTCGGAACAGGTTACCGATGCTGCTAACCAGGTTTCTTCTACTTCTCAGTCTCTTGCCAGGGGTGCTACCGAACAGGCTGCCGGACTGGAAGAGTCATCTGCCAGTCTTGAAGAAATGTCAACCATGACAAAGCAGAGTGCTGCTGATGCTAAAGTTGCTAACGAGCTTGCTGATAAAGCCAGTAAGTCTGCCGATCAGGGAATTTTAGAAATGCAGAAAATGAATGAGGCAATATTGGATATTCAGAATTCCAGCGATGAGACAGCCAAGATTATTAAAGTGATCGACGAAATTGCCTTCCAGACCAATCTTCTGGCTTTGAACGCTGCTGTTGAAGCTGCTCGTGCCGGTGAGGCAGGTAAAGGGTTTGCTGTTGTTGCTGAAGAAGTTAGAAACCTGGCGATGCGTTCTGCTGAAGCTGCCAAAAACACTTCTTCCTTGATCGAAGGTGCTGTTAATTATTCCAGGAATGGTGTGGAAATTGCCGGGCAGGTATCCTGTGTTTTGGATGAGATCGTGGAAAACATTGGTAAAACCGCCGAGCTGGTTAGTAATATCTCGGCAGCCAGTAATGAGCAGGCACAGGGGATCGGGCAGATCAGTAATGCTATCTGCCAGATGGATAAGATAACTCAGGAGAACTCTGCTAATGCCGAGGAATCTGCCAGTGCCTCCGAAGAACTCAGTGCCCAGGCTATCCAGATGAATCAGATTGTTATGGAACTGAATTCTGTCATTAGTGGAAATGCTTCTGGTAATCTGGATTCTGGCAAGACATTTGGCAGAACTGATTCAGCTTTTCATAATATCGCAAATGGCCAATCTTCATTTGCCAGTGAAAATGACTGGGGGCTTTCCAGTGAAAAAAGTTTTATAGATTTTAATTAGAGTTAACTTTCGTAGTTTTGATTATTTGTCTGGTATCTGGGGCATTTTATTTTGTCCCGGATACCAGGCAGATTTTTTACTGTTTATTATTGCAATTCTTCATTTGTTCTTTCCCCTCTATTTCTACCACTTTTTTCGATTATGTAATTCCCGTGGTATGTCTTGATCGCCGGATTTTCAGGTTTTGGTAGATTAACTTTTCTATTTATTCCCTCTCGGCAGGTAGGCCCAGAATCTGTTTTTTTCTTGACTTTTTTCTGTTTTGTCGATAATATTATATCGATTTGCCACATTTCGTTAGTATTGGGCAGGCAGTATTAGTCTCGCAAAGTACTTTACAGGCAAAATTTACACGCGATTATATCGCCGGCCTATTATTCCGGATTGTGTTGATTTTGGTATGGAACCCCGCATTAAATACCGGAATTTCCCTAAAATTACCTAAGGTAAGCAGTCTGTACATACAGATGCTGTACGGAATGACAGTAAAAGTAGAGAAAAACCATGAAGAAAGTAAATTTTATCAAATCCTGGCAAAATCTTAATCTGCCAAAGCAGATCAAAGAAATTATGTCAGGGGCAAAATCAGTTACCATGCCGAAAAACCGCGAAGAGATCTTATCGCTGGCTATGGGTGGTATGGAACAGGGCACATTTGAGGTTTCTTACCCGGTTGATGGTAAAGATTATCTCGAAGCTACAGTAACTAAAGTGCGTAACGGACTTGTCGTTAATTATACCGAGCAGTATATGCGTCGGCGTGATCCAGGCTGCATGTATATTGCTGATGATAAACAAACTGACAAGCAGACTTATCTTGATAAATTTGGTACTACATTTGACCTCACCCGTGATGATACCTTCGATTGGCTTAAAAGTCAGGATATAGTTGTTACCATATTCAAACTGGCAAGTATGGACAATACTGTTAAAAAGGGCGGCATACTTATTTCTCCTAAGAATGCCGGTTTCTTTATTGGCGGGCTGGCCGACCTGCAGGGTATGGTTGACCCGAATGAAGTTCCGGAAGATTTCAAATTCTGTAGTGTGATATATCTTGCGCCTCCTTTCCGACACACTCATTTTGACGGAAAACAGGTTGTTGTTCATAACCGGCTCAGTGATGTTCACGAGGTATTTGCTTATAACCTCTATCCCGGCCCAAGTGCCAAGAAGGGGGTTTACGGTGTTCTGCTTACGCTTGGTGAAGCTGAAGACTGGCCGACGCTGCATGCTTCAACCGTTCAGGTTGAAACTCCATATGATAATATTACAACCATTATGCACGAAGGTGCTTCCGGTGGTGGAAAGAGTGAGATGCTCGAATATCCGCACCGTGAAGATGATGGTCGTCTGCTTATCGCCAAAAATATTCTCAATGGCGAAGAGCGTACGCTTAATATCAATCAGACATGTCGCCTCTACCCGGTAACCGATGATATGGCTCTTACCTATCCGGTATCTGAAAAGACTGATGGATACCTGCGTGTCAGGGATGCTGAGGCGGCATGGTTCCTGCGCGTTAACCACATTGACAAATACGGCACAGACCCGCATCTGGAAGGCCTTACTGTTCATCCTCCGGCCCCTTTGATATTTCTTAATATTGACTCTGCGCCGGATGCCACCGCTCTTATCTGGCAGCATACTATGGATGAACCCGGCAGTCCTTGCCCGAACCCGCGTGTTATTATGCCGCGTGAATATGTGCCTGATGCTGTTAAAGAGCCTGCCGATGTTATGATTAGAAGTTTTGGTGTGCGAACTCCTCCTTGTACCCGCGAAAATCCAAGCTACGGTATTCTCGGTTACCTGCATATTCTTCCGCCTGCTCTTGCGTGGCTATGGCGACTGGTTGCTCCTCGCGGGCACGGCAACCCAAGTGTTACTGCTGATGATGATGCCGGCATTGTTAGTGAAGGTGTCGGTTCATACTGGCCGTTTGCTACCGGTCGTGTTGTTGACCAGGCAAACCTGCTGCTCAGACAAATGCAGCAGACCGAAAAGGTTCGATATGTCCTTATTCCCAATCAGCATGTTGGCTGCTGGGCAACTGGTTTTATGCCGCAGTGGATATCAAGAGAATATCTTGGCAGAAGAGGCGAGGCTAAATTCAGGGATAAACAGATTACTGAAGCTCGTTGTACGCTGCTTGGCTATGCTCTCAACTCTATGCAGGTTGAAGGCACTCCGATTCCGGAATGGCTGCTCCAGACGAACTTACAGCGTGAGATTGGTAATGATGGCTATGATCGGGGATCAGGTATGTTATACAGATTCTTCGAGAAGGAACTCAAAAAGATTCTCCATCCTGAACTTGACCAGCTGGGTGTTGATATTATCAAATGCTGTCTGAATGGCGGCGAGGTTGAAGATTTTGAAAAACTGCTGTAAAACAGGTTTTATGATAATGAGCGTTTAACTATTAATTGACTAAACGTTCAAGCGTTCCCCGCATTACTTTATATAGTTAAAAGGCTCGGATATCTCGTCCGGGCCTTTTATCAATTCAGCCAAATACCATTTCAATCTACCACTATTCCAACCATTTTTCCAAAATACACTCCAGGTCCCGGCGGTCTACTTCGCCTGACATATCAATATCTGTCCCGTCACACCAGTTCTTATCCTGGCATTGTTCCTCCAGCCATCTTACCGAAAAGCAGCCAAAGTCCAGAATATCAACTTTTCCATCTCCATTAATATCAGCTGTCGGGTTTTTTACCCCCCAAATTAATACCGGGTATTCTCCTTCATTAACCTGCCAGATAGCTTCATTGCCTTTATTGCTGTAAACGCTCCACCCGGCATTAGCAAAAGTGGCTGGTTGACGCATTTCCGCATTTGCCAGTCCTGTACCGCCGCTGCCGGTTGTTCCGCCACTATCGGTATCCCAGAAACTGTTTTTTATCCTGCCTGTATTACTGCCGCACAATCCGCCTGAATGTTCAACTGCATAGTCGGCTTGTATTTCACCCACGGAATAGCTATTCAAAATGTAGCCTCCATGGCTGTTCAGCCCGCATAAACCGCCGACAAAAGTGTTTCTTTTCATGCAGTATATTTTACCATTTGCGTAGCTGTTACTTACAACACCGGATTTGGTATTGGCTCCGCATATCCCGCCCAGTCCCATTCCGCAATTATCCGAAGAGATTCGATATTCAGCGAAACTTCGGGAAATATATCCCTGTTCATTATAACCTGATATCCCTCCAAGGTACCAGCAGTAGCTGCCGCTTCTTATCAGGCAGTCAGACTGACACTCTGTTATCTTACCGCCATAATTGCCGCCGCAGATGCCGCCCAGGTAGTAGCAGTTGCTTTTGGTTATTATTATTCCGCTTATACTGCAGTTTGATATCTCGCCGCCTTCGTTCATGCCGCAGATACCTCCGGCATAATTAATCGAATTTCGAGTAATTATCATAAGGTTAGTCAGCTTTAAATTCCTGACCGTTCCGGTTACTTTTCCAAATAATCCCAGGTATTCTGTCAGATGATCTTCTGTGACAATATTAAGATTGGATATGGTATGGCCGCAGCCGTCAAATATTCCGGCAAATCCTGCCCCGTTATATGAATATGGTAAGTCCTCTTTTGAATCTGGGGCAGCCAGTGCAGTAGTACTGCTGGTATTCAGTTCTATATCAGCTTTCAAACGAACATAAACACCGGCTTGCCAGTATTTATGCGCATAGCTGCTGTTAGAGAACCTCATGAGATCTTCACGGTTTTCTATCAGGTATGGATCTATTGCCGTACCGCTGCCCAATAGCCCTCCGATTTCGGCTTGCACCAGGGAGGAAAAAAGACAGACGAGCACGAGACATAGCATATAGATTATTCTCATAGCTCCTTTGTATTCTCTTTCACATCCATAGATATACCCTTAACTGAATATGTACTTATGAACAATACATTTGAATTCAATTAATGCAGAAAGACAAAATAATTGGGTAAATCTTTCACCAGGTGTGTAGCAGGTTGAATACCTAAGAATTACTTACTCTTTTCGAAGCTATATGATAATCTAAATATTAAATTTTGCAAATTAGTTTATAGTTAATCTGTTACGATTTTTCAAAAAATGTCAACAATACCTATTCTATCATTTATAAGGAGTTGCAGTTTATGGTTTTACGGTTTTTTTGTTTTTCAGGCTTATAATCACTTTCAATGAAAAACAACTTTTCCACTTAAGTCTTTATTTTACATTTGATTACATTTTTTCCTGTTGCGATGTTTTCTCGTCGCTCATATCCGGCAGCTGTCGCATCCTTCTGTATATATTCTTGCTATTCAGCGGCACTTCCTATATCCTGTGTAATTAGTAATGCATTTTTTCCCGTTCTTATGGCAGGATACCTGTTTTTGCTGTGAGTTTTGGCGTAAATGTATGTTTTTATTGTATTTGCATCACCAGGCATATGGGTACACGAAATAAGCATCTTTGCCCGCTGATATGCCAATGCAAATGTTGCATCGCTTCAAAGTAGATAGCGAAAAAAATATAACGCCCAAAATTAGAGGTATGATAAATGGCACAGGCAAAAAAAGGCGATACAGTTAAAGTACATTATCGCGGCACACTAAAAGACGGCACAGAATTTGATTGTTCGCATGGCCGCGAACCGCTTGAATTTGAAGTTGCCGCCGGGATGATGATTCCGGGATTCGATAATGCTGTCGAAGGTATGGAAGTTGGCGAAAAGAAAACCATTGAAATTCCTTGCGATGAAGCCTATGGCCAAAAAACCGATGATATGGTATTGGAAGCTCCCAAAGAGCATTTTCCGGATGATATGAAAGTTGAAGTTGGGATGATGTTCAATCTTCCTCAGCCCAACGGCCAGGCTGTGCCGGTTACTGTTACCAAAATCACTGAAACCCATATCACGCTTGATGGTAACCATCAGCTTGCCGGCGAAGATCTGACTTTTGAGATTGAGCTGGTTGAAATTGCTTGATTATTTTTTGAAGTATAAAAAAGAGAAGCAGGGCGGTATATAACCTTGCTTCTCTTTTTGTTTTTATATCTGTAAAAGTTTATTCTTTTATGCTGTTTTTCATCACAGTATAAATATCGACGTTTTCAACATAATCACCTTCCCAGCCTACAAGTGCTTTATAGGTTTCTGCTGCTTTCAGATCTTTACCGTCTATCAGTTCAAGGAATTTTTCGCTTCCTGCGCCGATAGCAAATAGTGGTACCAACTGGTTACTGTGGTTGCCGCTGTTAAAGTTTGCGGTTGGCAGCTTTCCTTTTCCATTGTTGCCAATAGGTTCAAAATTGCCCTTTGTACCCCACAAACCGCCGGTTTCATGGTCTGCGGTAACAATCAAAAGAGTCTCGTCAAAGCTGCTGTTTGCTTCTACCCATGCCACAACTTCTTTAACAGTTTTATTAAACAGCATATACTGTTGAATATTTCTTTCCAGGTTATTGGCGTGACCTTCCCAGTCAATAGCTCCGCCTTCTATCATTAGGTAAAAACCTTTATCATTTTGATTCAGTGTTTCTAACGCTGCTCTTGCGCATTCAGATAAACGCGGGACGGTATCAGTCAAAGGTTCAAATCCCTTTCCGCTGCGTCTGGCCTGGAATG
Source organism: Sedimentisphaerales bacterium (assembly GCA_963666285.2). Classification (GTDB taxonomy): domain Bacteria; phylum Planctomycetota; class Phycisphaerae; order Sedimentisphaerales; family SM23-30; genus JAFGDI01. The sequence goes on along the minus strand of OY762711.1, from coordinate 4,194,473 downwards.
TTTCGCCAACTTGAGGTACCACGAATAGCCGGTCAACTTTCTTCTCCTGGTTGGCAATGGCTAGAACATCGTAACGCTTACTTGTGAAATACCAGCCGTCATTACGTTTAGAGTGTAGCTTCTGCCAGTCTGCTTTAGCTGGAAAATACCCGGAATCATTATACTCGTCCTGCCTTTTACCATCATTGTCATATCTCGGGTTACCGGCCCCGATAGCAACCTTCAAACCGGGAGAGTTAAAGGCGATTTCGCTAAAAAGTTCTGGGATGTTATTTCTGTCCATATTATGGCCCCAGACTCCGGATGGTGTTGCGTGTGCCATTGGAACATCTGTTACTATACCTGCTGATCGTCCTGTTTGAACGACATCTTTTGCAAAGGTGTCAAGTGGAATGCCATCGTCTGTCATGTTGATTCGACCGTTGGTTACCCTTGTCCCGGTATTTAATGCTGACGCTGCTGCTGCCGAGTCGGTATATCCATGCAGTTGGTGATTGAAATCTGACCACATCTTCTCCGGGTTATATTCTCCGCCTGCACTGTATGTTGTACAGCCCAGCCGCACCCATTTATGGCTGCCGACCGGCTTGTCATATACCTGGTGACCGATCTCGCCATATTCGTAATAGCTTGCCGCGGCATTTTCGTTTATTCCGCCGCCGTCTGCTATCATAAGTATCACATTTTTGGCCTTTGCTGATAGTGTTGCACTTATCAGCAGCAGGCACAATACCACGTATTTCCAAACTCTTGCTTTTGCTAACATTATTTTCTCCATATAGTTATGTATTCTTCGACATTGCATCGAAAGTGATATCATATAATAATTATAGCAGATGAAGCAAGATTAATATTAAGTTAATCCTGAAAGTTAGACTGCTGAATTACTCTGAATATCAAGAATCAGAAGAAATGTTAAAAATTCTTTATTAATGTGGGTTCTCTGCATTATTAATTGCTAGTTTTAGTACTACACTTCTTTGCGTCCAATAATGTGTTTTTAGTATGAATTACATAAAGGTTAAAGTCCTATAATTATTCCTGCCGCTTCTATTTTTTTTTATATTTACATAATTCCCTTTGTTCTGTTATCGCTGTTTTTATGTTTTAATTAGTTTTTTTGAAAAAACTTATCTGTGTTTTTTTTTCATAGAAACGTTAAAATTTAGGAAAAAAAGTTATTTATCTATGCCCGATGTTAAACTTCGCCATCTGAAAGTCAGACTTAATATTCGTAAGGCACGAATGTTAATAAATTGTTAATTGTTTCATAGAGAAAGAGTTGTTAAAGATGACTATTAAAGCAAAGATTTTAGTTACTGTTTCGATTCCGGTTGTAGGTTTACTTTTATTTGCCGGTTACAGCCGCGTCCAAATGCTCAATGTCGCTGACCAGGTAGAAAAAACTGTAAACGATGTTTTTATGCCTATTGTTCAGGAAGAAATTCCGGAGATCAATCAATCAAACGAGTCGATCGCCTATCTTTTGAATGCTGATCGCGATGCATACCAGGCATACCTGGCTCAGGTTGAAGCTATGGAAACTTCTGATACTCAGACGCTTCAGAAGCTTGATGTTGACAACCTGGAAAACATTGAACAGGTTCAGCAGCGTGTGAATCTGTCTTCTGCCGGTTTTGATGAAAGCATGAAGCAGCAGTATAAAGTATTTGAAGAGCAATACCAGGTCTGGAAAGACAATAGCAGAAAAACTCTCAAAATTTCTGTTGAATTGGCTGACAATTTCAATAAACGTCAACTGCTCATGGAAAACAATATCGAACAGTTTAATTTTATGCGCAACGCTGTTGACAAAATTGAAAACCTGCTCGAAAATGAAATCAAATCCATTGCCGACAGAGAAAATTTCTCTAAAAATGAGATGAATAAACTATTTGATAGTTTTTCTTTGATACTTAGTGCAGACCGGGATATGTATCAGGCTTATCTTGCCCAGGTACAGGCTTTGCAGTGTAATTCTCCTGAAAAAATCAAGGGGATTATTGATGATAATGTCTCTAATATTCAGCAGGTTGCTGATAGAACCGCTGAAGCTGCTTCTGTTTTTAATAATGATATGAAAGCTGTTTACACCGAGCTTAAGGGGTATTTTGACAAATGGCAGGCAGATTCTGTTGCTGTAGTTGATTTGTGTGCCGAGAGTATCAACAGCCAGTTATCCAGGAAAGAGTGTCATAATAATGCCCTTGTTGCCTTTGATCATTTTAGAAGTTCAGTTAATTCCTTAACGGAAATGTTGGAAAAGCAAATCTCTGATCAGGTTGCTCTTGTTACTCAAAGCAGTGAGAAAGCTGATATTGATTCTCATAATATGTGTGATTCTATAAATCATGTTGTTAATCTTTCTTCTGTCTCCGGTATTGTTATTGCAATTGTTGCGATTGGTGTTTCTATCATAGTATGCGGTGCTATTGTCAAATCTCTTCGCAATATTATCAACCTGATGACTATGGGTGCCGGCCAGGTGGCTGCCGCCGCCTCGGAAGTTTCTAAAGCTTCGCAGTCTTTAGCTGACGGCAGTTGTGAACAGGCCGCCGGCATAGAAGAAGTGTCAAGTTCAATATCTGATATTGTTGATCAGACACATTCTAATGCCGAAAATGCCCAAAATGCCGATCAGTTTGCCCAGCAGGTTTATGTTTCAACTGGCAAGGGCAGCGAGGCTATGGAACAGATGAAAAATGCTATTGACGATATTCAGAAATCATCTGAAGAAACAAGTAAAATTGTTAAAACCATTGACGAGATTGCTTTCCAGACAAACTTACTTGCCTTAAACGCCGCGGTTGAAGCTGCTCGTGCCGGTGAGGCTGGTAAAGGCTTTGCTGTTGTTGCCGAAGAGGTACGCAATCTTGCCATGCGATCTGCTGAAGCAGCTCGCAGTACGACAGAAATGATCGAAGAATCTGTTAAGAATGCCAATAATGGGGTAGAGATAGTCTCGGTTGTCGGTGGACTGCTTGGCGAAATAGCTGATGCGGTTGAAAAAACTACTACTTATGTTGGTAATATTTCTTCCGCCAATAGTGAACAGGCCTCTGCTATCGCTCAGCTGAAAGATGCTATTACTCAGGTCGATGGTGTAACTCAAAGTAATGCAGCTGCTGCCGAAGAGTCTGCTACTGCTGCTGAGGAACTTACCGCTCAGGCTGAGACTATGAATGGCGTGGTTAGAGACCTGGTTGTAATGGTTGGTGGTAATGTTGACTGTAATGCTAACGGTAATAATCCTGGCAGTCAATTAGGCCGCTCTGACCAGATATTGCATCAGATAGCCGATACCGGTTCAAATGACACAATGCCAAATGAACCTGCTAAAATTTCCGCCGGTAAAGCAGAGCAAGCCATCCCTTTCGATGATAATTTTGTAGATTTCAATTAGCATTATATTAAACAAACAATATTTCAAACCGGCCATTAAGCTGCTTGCTGTTCAATGGCCGGTTTTGTTATTGCCAAATCGAAAGAATGTAAAATATGCTCGCTCTTGCTTTAGCGTTCACTGTTCTGTTCTAAGACATTTTTTGTCAGCTGTATATATGGAGCTGCATCTGCTGCCCAGCGATTAGAGTCTATCTTGTGTACCCATACCGGCAGTGGGTTAGGTGCAAAGCTAAAATATACCAGGTATAGCTTTCGCCCGTCCCAGCCGTCACCATAATTGAATGTGAACTTGGTTCCGTCTGGAAATACTGTGGTTTCACCCGGCTTGCATTCCACTGCCTTTAGATCTTTCTTGGTTAACTTCGCCAGCGCCGGGTCTATTGCTTCCGAAGATTCCAGGTTTAAGATATACATATCTGGATTCGGCAGACATACGGCGATATAGTCTTCCAGATCATCTTGAAAGCCTGCCAGGACAAAATTCTTTGCCGCATCTTCTGCTGATGTTATTCCGCCCATCATAGTTTGCCTTCTGATATTTGACATTGGGGCTCGATCTTGCTGACCCGGCCTGGATGGTTGCTCTTCTTTTCCGACTAATGCGATCTTCGAGTCGGAGATTTTCCCTTCCAGCTCTTCCAGTTCTTTCCGGGCTTTTACCGTATTCTTATGGTCGCTGCCCCATTTGGTTTTATAAATCGCCAGCAGCTGCCTGCTATGTTGTGCCGCTTCTGTAAATTGTTCTTTATCAATATATAAATCGATAAGTTTTTTTAATGCCTGCGATGTCTTATAGTTGTCATACTCATATTGCTTGTTATATTCTGCGACTGCTTTTGCCAGTATCTCTGCGGCCTTATCATTATTCTTATTCGAATAATATCCCAGGCCCAGCATATATAAATTATGCGGATCACCCTCGACCAGCGATTCCAGCTCTTTGGCTGCCTTATCGGCTTCTGCTTTATTACCGCTTTTTATGTATTGACGCAGTACAGTAAACCTGGCTTTTATCTCTTGCGGGTCTGCACCACCGGCTGCGGGTTCGTCTTCCGTCTCTTCTTCATTTGCTTGCTCTTTTGACTTTGCCGCTGCCAGGTTTCGATATTTCTCCATCTGTTTCCGGGCCAGTAGTGTAAATCGATCTTGTGGTCCTTTTACCTTTTCGTAGTATGCTGCTTGTTTGGCACTTATTATTTCCGCCTTTTGATATTCCTTTTTAATATCAAATAGATTGTTCAGACAGTTAAGCATATTCATATATTCCTTTTCCGGCACAGGCGGCACTTCACTGTCTATTGCATTCAAATATTTACAGTAATATTCTTCGATCTTATTATCATAGCCCAGCTTGCGGTATAGATCGCCGATTTTTAGCAGATTCTCCGGTTCTTTTATCTCTGTTTTGTCCAGCTGGCTGCAGTATGTCAGGGCTTTTATCGTATTTTCTTTTTCTATTGCCAGTTCGGCATTCACTAACAACTCTATCAGTTTGTTTTCTTCTGTCTTTTGGGCAACATCTGTATAATTATCTTTTATCAGGTTTTTCCATTTTTCTATCTCTTGTTTTAGGGAAGCATTATCCATTGTTGTTTCAGGAAATGTCTTTTCCAGCTTCTCAAGTATTTCAAGAACCTTAGGATGGTACTTATACGACTTTTCAACTTCGGCTTTCAGCTTTGATATCAATACCCCTTGTGCTGCCTCGTAATCCTTGCTGGCAATCAGGAAATCTGTTACTGCCTCATAGGTAGCATCGTTTGTCAATACCAGTGGCAAAAGCTCGTCAACATAAGGCCTAACTTCACTGTATTCTATCTTGCCTTCAAGAGCTTCATTTAGCTTTTCTACCATATACTTAGGTGTTTTTTTTGAGCGGGTTGTCAGCGGGTTATCAGAAAATCTTTTAGCAGTATTTGGCAGGCTGACGATTGTATTTTTCGGTCGCAGTTTATTATTACAGCGATCTAGTATGCTGCTTACCTCCAGCGTCTTATTACTCAACCTGCCATATCTGGTGCAGTACATGTCATAAGCCTTCTTAAGATATGGCTGTGCCTCTTTATATCGCTCGGTTTTGTAATACGCCTGACCCATCATAAACTGAAGCTTGGAATCTTTTTCCTGGCCAAGCAGCTCAATTTTATCGCACCATGAAGCTGCCGCCTCAAAATTTCCCTGTTCCATCGCTTCGGTAAGTTTCTCGACATATTGTTTTTGCTGTTCTTCCGGGCTCAATTTTCCATCATCTGCCAAAGCCGGCAGGGCGGTAAATAACGCCAGCAAACACAAAGAAATAACTACCATTCTTCCATTTAGACTATTACTCAAATTCATCTGCCATTGACCTCCGGGAACTCATTCCCTGTTAAATACTCAAAATTTCAGTTTAGCAACCAAGAAATTGCATTATAACATTTGTTTGTTTTTAATTATAGCTTAATATTTTATGACGATTACTATTCAAAAAGTTTATATCTTCAAAATGAGAAATATTAAATGTTTCATTGTTAATATTAATTACAGGTAATAAATCTAAAAAAGCAATATTGTTAAAATGAACTCGCAGAATAAAATCAATTTAAGGCGGAGCAAACTTAACCTTATGCCTTCTTTCTTTCCCTGCTAACTACTGGCTAATCCCTACATCTTCAGCAAAAAATCGAACTGTTCCGGCGACATTACACCTCTAAGCTTCTTCAATGCCTGCATCTCGATCTGTCTTACCCGCTCCTTACTCAAATTCAACAGCTCAGCAATCTGTCTCAAACTCTGCGGCCTCTGGTTTTCCGGCTTACTCGATATGCTCACCCCGTAATGTCCGCATATTATCTGGCGTTCCCTCGTATCCAGTGTTTCGTTCATAACCTTGACAATATCTTTGTTTGCCTGTTCCACTGCCGATATCTGGTCCGGCTGTGTTCGCAGGTTATGGGCAATATCCAGTATCTCATCTGCAACAAATACTACCTGCTCGGCACGCCTGGCCATCGTCGCCCGCAATGTTGCAAATCGCTTAATGATTGCCCATGTAGCATAAGTCGAAAACTTATTACCTTTATAATAGTCAAACTTTTCGACCGCTCTCATCAGGACCATATTACCTTCGCTTATATATTCCGACATCTCGATATCATCTGCCGCATGCTTCCTTGCGGTACTTACTACCAGCCTCAGGTTATGCCGCACCAGCTTATTCTTAAGCTTCCTTGCCAGCTTCATATTGTCAGCTATATTCTGGATCAGCTGGCTGTCCGGAAACTCATCATCCAGCTCCAGCCGCATTTGCTCTGCCTGGAACTTCAAAAAATTGAAAATACGAAACAGATTCTTTTCCTCTTCCGCTGACAATGTTTCATGTATCGATAGGTCTTTGTGATACATTTCCAGCATACCGATCGCTGCCCGTGGCATGTCAGCTTCCGCACGTCGTTTTTCGCCGTTTGATATTGAATTGTCACCATTTGACGCTGTTGCGAGCTTTAACTCTGCAACCTGCTTTAAAATATTGTTTGTTGAGTCACTATTTTGAAAGTCCGGACTATCCATGAAATTGAACGGGGTGTTTTGCAGTTCTCGAACTATATGGCGGTTTACTACCTGCTTGATAAGATTTTGCGGTTTGCCGTACTTCTCTGACAACTGTGCCGCTGAAACACCTTTTTTATGCTCGGCAATTATACTCTCAGCTAGTTCTCCTGATATCTTCGCTGACCGCTTCTTAAAACCTGTTATCAGGCCGCTGTTTTCTGATGTTACCAGTAAACTGCGGACCATTTCTGCCGATCGACCGTATTTCTTCGCCGTTCGACGGATAGCCTCCTGCCGATAATCTGGGTATCGGTCGGCCCATTTCTCCAGTCTTGCTGTTATCAAGGCCTTGACCTGCTCGCTGCTGCGGGTAAACTGCGTGCCTCTCTTTACCTGCTCGGCATTTTCCTTTACAAAGTGATCGACCATCTTACTGGTAAATACCAGTTTCTGTTTACCGTCCTCAAACCTTAGATATCGGCCGGATAATCCCTTTGATCGCCACCGGCGAACGGTTTTCGTCGAGACATTGTATTTCTCCGATAAAGACTCAACCGTCTCAAAGCTTATCGCTAGTTTTTCTGCCGGGGTATTTACCAGTTTGCTTATCTGCTCGGCATAACATACCAGGTCATTCAATAATGTCTCATAGCTTAACGGCTCGACCTCGGTTTCTTCTAGTCCGCGCGATGTGCCTTCAGGGTGATACCCTGTTATTGTGGCTCGGATAAACTCAAACGGATATTTCTTACCGGGCGAAATGATGCGAAGCAGATGCTCACATGCATCCAGTTGCTCGAGCTTCTTAGCCTCTGGTGTATATTTCGCCTGCTTAAGTAAGCTGGCAATCTTTTCCGAAAGTATATCGCTCATTAAGTATAAGTCCGGTGTTAACAGCAGGTTGGTACAAGACAGGATTGCTTGTATCAATGGTATTAGGCATGCCCATAATTCGGTGCTTTCTTCAATTTAATTATACCATCATATATGGCCAACACCAACAAATTTTATCATGGCTGTTTGTTTATAAAGTAATATTTTGCAGGTCCTTATCACATTTTTTCTTAGCTTGTAGGCCTTCTCTTTGAATTTCTTGAACCATTTTGAAACTTGCTGCGTATAAATTACTGTTTAAATAACTGGGGTTTGATGACGTATAAATATATAGTTTTTAGAGGTTTATAATTGTGACTGACACATTGCAGTTTCAAAACCCGTATTTGCTTTTGCTTGTGCTGCTGATTATCCCGGCCGCATGGCTGATTTTGCGCCAAAAGCGATTTGCTTCGCTCAAATTCTCCTACATATCCGGTTTCAGAGCGGCTTCTCAAAACGGTATGTCCAGTTGGAGGAAATTTGGCAGATATTTTTTGCTTTTGTGCCGCATCACATGCATTGTACTCTTGGTTTTCGCCATTGCCAGACCTCAAAAAGGAAAAAAAGTTAAGCTCAGTTCTACCAATGGCGTAGTGATGCAAATGGTTCTCGATAAATCAACCAGTATGGATGCTCCAATGGACTATTATGGTAATACCATGAACAGATTGCAGGTAGCCAAAGAGGTTTTTAAAGATTTTGTCAAGGGAGGCAACGATTTGGAAGGTAGGCCCAATGACCTTATTGGCCTTATCAGCTTTGCCCGATTTCCTGAAACCGACTGCCCGCTTGTTCATTCGCCCGATATGCTGGTAACCTTCCTGTCAGATATAAATTTGATTCAATATGATGATTTAGATGGTACTGCCATTGGTGATGCTATTTCCCTTGCCGCTGCCAGGCTCCACAAGGCAGAAGAGGAAATCGAAGCAAGGAATGCCAGGATGACAGCTATCTCTGAACAGGACCAAAAAGATTCAAAGGCCAAATCTGAGTTTAATATAAATAGCAAAGTCATTATTCTGCTTACTGACGGCAGGCAAAACAGGGGCGACTTGGATCCGGCTGAAGCCGTTGAACTCGCCAAAAAGTGGGGAATAAAGATATATACCATAGGCATTGGAGGGCCGGCTGCCCAGTCCAGGTCATTTTTTGGCAGGGCGATGAGTTCCGAATTTGACGAAAGACTGCTCAAATGGATCGCATCCGAAACCGGAGGCCAATATGTCCGGGCCGGCAATGCTAAAGAGCTAAAAGACTTCTGTGAAAAGATTAACGAACTTGAAAAAAGTGAAATTCAATCTATATCCTATAACGAATATGATGAAAGGTTTCATTTATTTGCTTATGGTGCCTTAGCGGCTCTTATGCTGGAAGTTGTTTCTGCCTGTACCATTTTCAGGCGTACGCCATAATGATATAACATACTAGATAGTAAGTGCTTATACTAAAAATGAACACACCGGAATACAGAATGGAAAATATCGACGCGCTTTGGCTGCTATGGCTGCTCCCGCTGGCTGTAGCATTTTATGCCTGGCGTTTCTACCGCAGCGGCATAACTGTACGCAGGTTTGCTGAATCCGGACTCGATATACTCCTGAACTCGCAGGTCAGTATCGGCCGACAGGTTTTCAAGGCATGCCTCATTATCCTGGTTGTAACTGCTGTTATCATTGGCCTTACCCAGCCCGGCTGGAACCCGCACCCTCAACAGGTAGTCGAAAAGGGTCGCGATATTGTGCTGCTTGTCGATGTCTCTCGCAGCATGCTCGCCGAAGACCTGTACCCCAGTCGACTTGAACAGGCAAAGCTCACTATCAAGGACCTCCTTGGCACTCTCAAGGGCGACCGGGTAGGACTCATTGCCTTTGCCGGTACTACCTCGATTAAGTGCCCGCTTACCCGCGATTATGCCTTCGTTAGCATGATAGTTGATGAGCTTAGCCCGGATCAGATCAGCCAGGGCGGCACTCTCATCGGCGATGCTATCCGAACCGCCACCGAGCATGTATTCTCCGATTCCGATGATAAGTACCGTGATATCATAATGATAACCGATGGTGAAGATCAGGATAGCTTCCCGCTCGAAGCTGCCCAGGCAGCCGCCAAAAATGACGTCCGCATCTTTGTTATCGGTATCGGCGACCGCAGCCAGGGTGCCCGTATCCCAATCGAAGATGAAGACGGCAACCGGACATACCTCAAATACCAGGGGGCCGAAGTATGGACCAAGCTCGAAGACGACTCCCTCAAAGATATAGCTCTCGCAACTCCCGGCGGTGCTTACTGGGCCTATACTCCCGGCACAATGCTGGAGCTTGACAAAATATATAATAAAATTATTGCAGGAGCCGACCGGCGAGAGCTGGAAACTCAGGATACTGTCCGTTATGATGAAAAGTTCCAGATTTTCTTTGCACTGGCTCTCGGTTTATTAATGGCTGAAATGCTTATTAGCGAAAAATTGAAATCGAAAAAATAGATGGCTATGAAAACTTTTGTTAATACAATATTACTGTTATTTTTGTTCTGCTCTGCGGGTTTTGCCGATTCCCCCTCATCGCTCGTTCGGCAGGGGAACGAAGCCTATAAAAAAGAACATTACGGCGAGGCTATCGATAAATACAACCTGGCACGAGAAGCTCGCGAAAGCGACACCGGCTGTATCAGCTTCAATAAAGGAAACAGCCTGTTCCGCCAGGGTAAAATAGACGATGCAATTGAGCAATATAGAGACGCTGCCAATCAGAGTGAAAATGATAAACTGACCTCAATGGCTCAGTTTAATCTGGGGAATTGCTTCTTTAATAAAGCACAGCAAACCGAACAGGAAGAACCCGAACAGGCTGTCGAGGACTATCAACAGAGCGCCAGATGCTATCGAAAGGCATTGGACCTCGATAAATCCGATACTCAGGCAGCTGAAAATATCTCACTTACCAGGCGAAAGATCAAACAGCTCAAAGAACTGCTCAAGCAACAACAGCAGCAACAGCAGAATCAGGACAATAAAGACAATAAAGATAAAAAAGACGATAAAGAAGATCAGCAGCAGGATCAGCAAAACCAGAATTCCGACAAGAACGACCGGCAGGATAAGCAGAACGATCAGCAGCAGGACCAGCAATCGCAACAGAATCAGGACCAGCAATTTCAGCAGTCCGACAAACAGCAGCAAAATCAGGATCAGCAGCAAAACAAGCAAGATCAACAAAAGCAAGGTCAGGAAAAAGACCAGCAGACCGATCAGCAGCAGGGCTCCGAACAGCAGAAAGACCAGCAGCAGGCCAAACCAGGCGAACAAAAAGACGGCGAGCCCAAACAGGAGATAAAGAAAAAGATTGAACTCGACCCAAAGGCGGCTAAATTAATCGATCAGGAAAAGAAACGCCGAGAAGTGTTATTACAATTAATTAAAGCACAGCAGAAAACCGTCGAAAAAGACTGGTAGGTGCTTTCTGACAACCATAAAATCTGGCTGAACTGCTTAGTAGCTAAATAGCTAAGAAATATAAATGATTAGAATAAGAAATATAATTTGGATTTTGCTCCTCGTTTCCACTTTTGCTGTGGCGCAGGTCAAAGTCTACGTACGCATCGCCAGCGATATAAACGAAGGTGATAGTTTTTATATGCAGGTGGTTTGCGAAAATGCCAACTCGTATCCAAGAGTTGACTCCTCTCAGTTCTCTGAGTTCGACCCTGTCTTTGCCGGCAATTCTATGAATTCATCAACAACTCAGGATTCTTCCGGCAGACTTGTACAAATCAGGGAAGTTACCGGCAAGTGGGTCCTGGCCGCCGGTAAAGCCGGTACATACACCATTAAATCCCTGGATGTTTATGTGGATGGTAATAAATACCAGACCGAACCGGTTACCTTCACTGTTAAAAAAGCTGACATCGCCGGCGATTATAAGCTCATCGTTAATTCTTCTTCTAAAGAGTTTTATATCGGCCAGCCGATAGCACTTACCTTCAAATGGTATCTGCCCGATAATGACATTCGCAATCTTGAATTTATTGTTCCAGACCTTTCAGACGAGTCGAAGTTCCGAATGGGACCTTTATCTCCTTCTGCCGATGGCACTACAAAATCCGGTGAAATCCCTCCTTTCGGCGACATGAATTATGCTCTTACAAAAGGCGTAAGAGATGGCTCTGCTTGTACTGTTTTGAATTTCGATCAGTATCTCATTGCTCATGAGCCTGGCTCTTATGAGATTGCACCAAGGGTCAAATGCCTTTTGCCTTCCGGCACCCGTGGTAGCGGATTATTCATGCAGAAAGAATATAAACCTTTCCAGGAAGCAGCCGAATCGATCACTGTCAACGCCAAACCGATCCCTGAACAGGGCAAGCCAAACGACTTTTACGGGCTTGTCGGCAGTAGCTACTTTATCAGTACCGAACTGGTCAACGCGCCTGATACTATTACCGTCGGTACTCCTCTGACACTCAAGATTACTGTTGCCGGTAACAACGGTTTCCTCGAAGATGTCAAAATGCCGGACCTGTCTTTCATGACCGGAAGTTTCAAGATCCCTTCGGATTATTCTGCTCCTGATCGCAAAAAAGATTGCGTCGTATTCACTCAAACCATTCGTCCGACAAAATCTTCGGACGATGGGCTCGTCGAGATTCCGCCTATTCCTTTGAGCTACTTTAATTTCCTTGACGAAAAATACCTGACCGAAAAATCCGAACCGATATCTATCCAGGTCGAAGCTGCCCGCAAGATCGTTGAAGCTGACGTTCGCAGTGCTGTCAATATCGAAGCTGCCCAGCCTGGCGGCTCTGAACTGGAAAGAACCGAACATAAAATTGCGGCCAATCATTTCGGTGATGAACTGCTGGTCAATACCACTTTTTCTGTTAGCGATTGCTTCCGCTCGACCGGCTGGCTCGTCGCTATGGGCCTTCCGACCATACTGCTTGTCTTTTCGATTGCTTCGACCGTTTTCGGCAGCAAAGACCCGGAAAAGCTCGCTCTCAAACAGGCCGGTAAAGCATTCGGCAAAGCTGCCGCCGGTCTCTCCAGGCTCAACGAAGCCGACGTTGACAATTATCTGGCTGGCCTGAACGACATCCTGCGTCAATATGTTGCCGATAAGCTCAAGCACAAGGCCCAGAGCCTTACCGGACAGGATTGCCTTGAGCTGCTTGCCGCAGCCGGTGTCACCCCGGACAACGCCCAGCGGTTCAAGACTGTTGTCGAACTGTTCGAGCACAGCCGTTATGCCGGCACTACCGCCTCCGGTTTACCGGCCAAACAGGATATACTCGAACTCTTGAAAGCGGTTAACAAAGAAGTTACTAAAGTGAAAAAAAACAGATAATCAAACCAAATTGGTGTTGTATGATAATTGGAATAATGAATGCAGCTGTTTTTGAAAATTAAAATAGTCTGCCGCTTGTGCGGCAATTCCTGCCTAATACCTATCAAACAGCTCATCGGTAAGTTTGAATATAATAGAAGATAATAACATGCGTACCATAAAATACATTATAATTGTTCTGTTGCTCGTTCCTGTGCTTGCGTTCGCCGCTGACAGCTCTGAACTATCGGCCCAGGATTGCCTGCGTAACGCCGAGACCGCATTCTCTGAGGCCAACAGTCTTTCCGCAACCGATACCGCAGCAGCTATGGCCCAATACGACAAGGCGATACTCTATTTCCGCAAGCTTATCGACGATTACGGCATACAAAACTCTCATATCTTTTACAATATCGGCAACGCTTGGATGATGAAAGGTGACATTGGTATGGCCATTCTGAACTATCGGCGTGCCGAAAAACTCGACGGCTCCAACACCGACATCGCCGGCAACCTTACCTACGCCCGCTCGCTAAGGACCGACCAGATACCCGTTCCCGTCGAAAAGAAAGTGCTCGAAACCCTTTTCTTCTGGCATTACGACTTCTCGCTCAAGGGCCGCCTCATCTCCGCGATCGCTTTCTGGTGGATCACCTGTATTGTTATCGCTATTATGATAAAGACCCGCAAACACCCCGCCCCCGCGGTCATGGTCGCTGTTCTTATGCTATTCTGCACACTATGCCTCACAGGCTCCGTTACATACGAACGGATCAACAGCGACAGGCTCGCATACGGCGTTATCACCGCCCATCAGACCGTAGCCCGGCAGGGCGATAGCGACACCTACCCCGAAAGCTATACCGAACCGCTCCACAGCGGCACAGAGTTCAAACTGCTCGAAAAACGGCAGGGGTGGTACAAGATCATGCTTGGCAACGATGATATCACCTGGGTAAAAGCCAACGACACCGACCTCATCTAATATCCTGGCTGGGCATGAAATTAACCATCGCCCGGCAAACACATATCAGTCCCGTCAGAATCAGCATTGTGCAGCCCGCTGCGTATGCCCTGGGCACAATCAATTGTCCTGACTGCCCCAATTGGCTTTCAGTTCCCGACACCTGTAGTATGCACTAACATACTGATTATATTTTCTCTCAGGAACTTGATTTTTGGTTAAGCTTACTTGCGATATGTTTATGAACGATAAAGGTCATATTGTAATTTACTCAAAGTTAACTTTGGTAGTTTTTAAGATGTAAAAATCGCCTAAAAGAGCCTTCCTGCAATACTTTGAATTTAAACAAAATGTGATACGATAGTCGAACACCTTATTTGTTTCACTTAATTGGCCCTGTTCCGACCTTTGCGTATAATGTTGAACATTCAAAAGTGCGTCATGCATATGATGCGTAGAATAAACCATTAAAAAGCTTTTTATATTTTGAAATGTCATCCTTCAGGTGCCATAATTCTGAAATCACGCGTTAGCTTTAAAATAAGTTGTGAGCCGCCAGGCGAACACCTCCTTTACACTTTTTATTTTACCCTTTACACTTTGATGCCGCTTCGCAGCATCTGGTCCGCCCATAAACCAAAAATAACAACTTACAACAAATCCCGCAAAATCCGCTTCCTGCCGCACCTCCTCTTCAAACCTGCCATATACTCATCCTTATATCTCCGCACCCTTCAATTTCATTCCGTTTTTTAACTCCTCCTTCACCTCTGGAACGCTGAGTAGAATGAGATCCGCTTCAGGCGGAGCTCGGCATATTCGGCACCACCATTTAAAATAAGCTGTCCGCGAAGCGGACACCTCAACTTTTCATTATTCATTATTCATTTTTCACTTAGCGTAGCTCGCCGCTGATAGCTCGTTGCTTTTTAGCTGCTCTCCTGTCAACTTTCCAGCGACCTTCCGTCGCTCGGCGTCAGCCGTTTAAAATAGGTCGCGCAGCGACACCTTAATTTTTCACTTTTAATTATTAATTTTTCATTTAGCGTAGCTTGTCGCGTCTCCGCTCCGTTTCCGTCCGCGTACCGCCGCACCCATTTAATGTCCCGCCGTATATTGCCCGCGGCCCGCAATTCGCCTTCGCTCAAATCCGTACCCCTTTTCACCGCCGTCCCACCGCCGCGCTGCCCCGTACATATTCCGCTTACCCTCCGTCTCCCATTAATTAGTCGTCGCGAAGCGACACCGCAATTCTTCACTTGATTTTTTCAAAGAAAAAATCACCGCGTTTTTACAACCACCAAATCGCGAAAATCAATAATTCCCAGAAATTTTATCCCGTTTACCCCCAACACCTTACAAACTTCCAAGCCAACCATCCCGCCCATAAAATCAGCGCACTTTTGACATACCGTCCAATAGTAGAGAGCCAACAAAAATGATTACCAGCAAAAATCAGCTCTCTATAAAACTTAACAACGACGAAAACTTCGTCTTTAACATAAAAGCGTTCTATAAAAACTGAATATTTATATCAAGCCTTGGCAAATCATTCTGATTTGCCCTCTAGCATTGACAATCTCAATTCATCACCGCAAGAGCTTGTCCTATGGCATTCCTATCAAGATTTTGTCACACAAGCCGGGATGCCATGTTCATTATAGTTGAGGTGATTTTTATCCCAATTAATTCGAGTCTATGTAATTTTATTGTTTTTGCATTAATTTGTTAAGTGTTTGTCAATATATATATGATTTGCAAATACATATTAATTTTGTAAGATGTATATGTAATTACATTCTGGATGTTATCTTGATTAATTGGCAGATACATCCGGAAGATCCAAAAGTAGCTACTTTATTGTAATATTTAATTGTTTATTTTTTTTGAAAAAGAGGTGAATTGTGTTCAACAACAGGGCTTTGATTAAAATATTTGCTATTTTCTTTGTTTTCAGTTGTTCGCTTTGGGCAAGCCCCGGATTTTCCTTAAAAACAGATCTTGTGGAAGTGCAAATAGGTGAAAACCCATTTCAGTTTTCTATTATTGATAATGAAAAAGGTAATATATTACTTCAGCATTCTCAAACAGTATTTTACTCAAATGAAAAATCATTTAAGGTTTTAGAAGCTGTTAATATTCGAGTAGAAGAAAAAACTCTTAAGGCCGATCTTATTCTTGAAGGAGCTGATCATAAAGCTGTTTTTATTATTTCAGCTGAAGATGACAATCTTATTCGTTTTGCCGTATCAGGTTCTGATTCCGAGATAACCAGCATTAGAGAACAATTTGCCGATAATGGAGAGGAATATTACGGGATATGGGAGTATCCAAGAGGCGGAGCTATTTCAAACAGGGGAGCAGATTGCGATTTGCTTGGTTATACCCATGGTAAAGGGGCAAGTTATGCAAATGCCCGTGCTCCTTTTTATATGACTACCAGAAAGTATGGCATATATGTCCCTACTATGGCTAAGGGGCGATATTCATTTGCAAAAGAAAGCAAAACAGGGTTCAGTTTTGATACTGATAATCTTGAATACTATTTTATATATGGAAATGATTATTCGGAAATATTAAAAACATTCAACGATCTGTCTGGTCCGGCATTCATGCCGCCGGTATGGGCTTTTGATTCAATCTGGTGGCGTGACGACGACTATAGCGATATGGGGCATAAGGATATTGTAGCGGATAAAAAAATATCCTGTGCCCAGGATAACGTTTTGGCTACGGCAAATTACTTGCAGTATCACCAAATTCCTGCTTCGGCGATCTGGATTGATCGTCCTTTTGATGCCGGAGAGTGGGGCTGGGGTAATGGCGGTTTTGATACTTCAGAAAAGGGATTTCCTGACCCCAAAGCTATGATTGACAATCTGGATAGCCAGGGATACAAGCTTTTGTTATGGATTGCAAATAGAGTGCATAATAAGCTTAGAGATCAGGGCTATAAAAAAGAATATCTTTTCAAAGGTTATACCGATCGGCCAGCAGCAGATATGCGTATTCCAGGGGCCTATCAATGGTTTATGGATTATCTCGACGTTTATCCTGAGCTTGGTGTTCGCGGCTATAAAATTGACCGGGGCCACGAGAACGAGATGCCCGAATCGGTTGAAAATGAAAATGTTTTCCTTTTTAATAAAATGACAACAGAAGGGATGCAAAAAAGATTTGGCGATGATTATCTTATTTTCGCACGCAATACCTTCGACAAAAGCAGGCAGTATGTAGGTGTATGGAATGGCGACACTTCCGGTGATTATGCCGGTTTACAGATATCGGTAAAAAATGCTCTAAGATGCGGTTTTATTAACTTCCCGTATAATGGTTCAGATACCGGCGGCTATACAAAGGTTCCTTCAAAAGAACTGTTTGCGCGATGGCTGCAGTTTAGTGCTTATTGTACGATGATGGAAGTACATATCGACCCAAAACGAACGGTATGGTACTCTGAGGACTATGATTCCGAAATGCTCGAAATAGCTCGCAAGCAATGCCGGGATCATCATGATTTGATACCTTATATGCAATCGAGTTATTTTAATGCAGTGCAGTCTGGTATGCCTGTTATGCGGGCCATGTTGCTGATGTGGCCGGAAGATGAAAAACTGAATAATATGTGGGATCAGTTTATGTGTGGACCTGAAATCCTGGTCGCTCCGATAATCAATGAAAAGGCAAAAGGTCGCAAAGTCTATTTACCTGACGGCATGTGGGTCGATTATAATAATAAGACTGATTCTGTAAAAGGTCCTTCGGAAAAGTACGTAGATTCGCCGATCGATGTTATTCCGTTATTTGTCAAGGCAGGTGCGATAATACCGCGTGGCGATATTCTCAAATCGAATAACAATTGGACAGAAAATTGGAAACCTTCTTTACATATCGAATTCTTTCCGTCAAATAACTTCTCTCGGTCTTTTGATTATTTTGATGGTAAAAAAACAATTCCAATTATTTGTCATGCAGATATGGAAGGAAATGTAGAAATTACTTTCGACTCCCTGGGAGTAAATGGTGTCCTTGAAGTATATTGTAAGAAGTTCGACACGATAACTAAAAACGGAAAGAGACTTGAAAAAAATAGTGGGTTTAAATGGGACTCTGAAAAACGACTGTTAACTATACCTTATACTGGCAAAACTTCAGTTAGTGTTACCGGTACTGTAAGTCTTTTTGATAATAAATAATACTGAGTAATCGATTCTAAAGATAGGAACCAATACCATAAGGCTTTGTAATTATGATAGTTGTAAAGCCTTATTTTTTTTGGCTGACTTTTTTCTTGTAGTGTTATAAAGCAGGGTAGCTGCCAGTTTTAGACATTTGTGATGACCAGGAGTTTTTAGGAGTAAAGTATGATAGTAAAACGCTGCATGATATTAATTTTATGTTTTTGCTGTTCTTTTGCTTTGGGACAGCAAAATTCTATCTGGTTTGATAAGCCTGCCTCAAGCTGGGATAATGGGTTGCCGCTGGGTAATGGTCGGCTGGGGATGGTTGTTTTCGGAACTACCGTTGAAAAGGTTATCTTTAATGAGGACAGTCTTTGGAGCGGCTGGTTTGAAAAGGATAATGATCGCCAGGGTTCGTATGAAGCATTAAAAAAACTACGCAAAATGATAAATGATGGTGCATCTCAGAGTGATATTGATAAAGTTGCCCTGGAAGAGTTTTGCAGTTATTACGGCTATGGCAAACCAGACTTTGGCAGCTATCAATCTTTTTTTAATGCACATGTTAATTTTGGTCATGATTTTGAAAAAATCTCCGATTATAAAAGAAGCCTGGACCTGGAAAATGCAGTTGCAGAAGTATCGTATCGATATGAAGGTGTAAACTATAAGCGGGAATACTTCAGTAGTTATCCGGATCAGGTTTGCATAATGAAGTTCTCTGTGGATAAGCCGGGGGAATTAAATCTTGTTATTAGTTTATCAAGCTTGCATAGAAAGAGTCAAGTGACCGTTGTAGGTAATACTTTACAGATCGACGGTGAGGTTGATGTCAGACAGGAAGGCAAGTCTGGTATGAAATTCCAGGGACGCATGGAGGTAATGAATGTTGCAGGTGAAGTAAACAAAGTTGAGGCTTTAACTTCTGATGATCAGGGTAAGAACCCGGCAATTGAAATTAATGGGGCGGATGAAGTTATTATCAAGATGGCTGGAGCTACGAATTATCAGCTTTCGTGGCCTGATTATATCGGGGGAGAGCCTGACCGGAAAAATGATGATGTATTAAAACGGGTGTCAGATAAAACATATTCTACCCTGAAGGACAGGCATATTGCAGATTATCAGAATTTATTTAGCCGTGTCGATCTTAACCTGGATGGTCTGAATCTTTTTGATATGCCGATAGATGCGCGAAGGAAGCTGTATCAGATAGACCGAAATGACAGGGGGCTGGAGATACTTGCATTTCAATTTGGCCGTTACCTGATGATCGCTTCTTCGCGTCCAGGGGCAATGCCGGCTAATTTGCAGGGCATCTGGAATGATACAAATTCACCGGCCTGGAATGGGGATTATCATTTGAATATTAATCTCCAGATGAATTACTGGCCGGTCGATTCCTGTAATCTATCAGAATGTATGGAACCGCTAACGCAATGGCTATTTGATCTAAAGCGGGCAGGAGAATTAACAGCCAGGATACATTATAACTCATCTGGTTGGGTGGCACATCATACATGCAATGTCTGGGGGGCAACATCTCCCGGTCCTGCCAGGGGAGTACATATGATGGAAGCCGAAAGTGCGGCATTTATATGTCAGAATGTATGGGATCATTATGCTTTTACAGATGATAAGGATTATCTGGAAAACTATGCCTGGCCTTTACTTAAGGGGGCGGCCCAGTTTTGGCTTGATAATCTCCAGGAGATTGAGGGGGGATATCTGGTTGTTGTGCCATCGTATTCACCAGAACACGGGCCTATGAATGATAAGGCATATTTCCCCAATATGGTTGTCTGGGAACTGTTCAATAATTGCATTAAGGCGGCAGAGATAGTTGGTAATGAAGATGAAATATCCGATAGGATTCAGGAAGCTCGAGATCGTTTGCTGCCTTTAAAGATAGGCCGGTATGGCCAATTGCAGGAGTGGAATGATCCGGAACTGGAAAAAAAAGCAAACAAAGATAAGCACAGACATTTTTCTCATTTGTTTGCTGTGCATCCAGGTAGTCGAATTTTACCTTCTCAAGATGATGATAAATTTGCCAGTGCGGCGATTCAGTCTATGAACTATCGCGGCGATGGTGCTACCGGCTGGAGTATGGGCTGGAAGATCAATATGTGGGCCAGGCTGCTTGATGGTGACCGGGCACATAAATTAATTGGGAATTATATAAGTTCACGAGTGAGCGATGCCTTATGGTGTCTGCATCCTCCGTTCCAGATTGATGGCAATTTTGGGCATACCGCCGGAGTGGCAGAGATGTTGCTTCAAAGCCATGTGCCGCTATCGGGTGATGGTTTACGGTATGAAATCCATTTACTACCGGCATTGCCTGGCAAATGGTCAAGCGGTTCAGTTAAAGGTCTAAAGGCTCGCGGTGATGTGATTGTTGACATGGAATGGAAGGACAAGGAACTACAGGATGTTGTTGTAAAGGCTGGTTCTGATGGTGAATACACTTTTGTCTATAACGGCAAAAAGAGAAAGGTTTTTCTGCAGAAAGATACACCATGTTCTTTGCTCCAACAATTCTGATGAGAGATTTTATTAGTTGAAAATGAAAGGTATTGGTCTCCAATTGCCGGATATGAGGTTGTCTGTCTTTATGAAATTTGTCATTCAAGGTAATGTTATAGAGTCATTATTTGCCTGCAATGATAATGTAAGATAGCTATAGGATCAGTATAATGTTGTAAGTGATAAAATAATTCTTATTGAATTTTATTAATTTAAAATTAAAAAAGGCTTTGTAATTTTAGTAATTACAAAGCCTTATGTCTAAATCGGGGAGACAGGATTCGAACCTGCGACCCCCTGCTCCCAAAGCAGGTGCTCTAGCCAAGCTGAGCTACTCCCCGTAGCAAGACAGGTCAGTATAGCAATTATTATGGTTCATGCAAGTATTTTTAACAGAAAATTTGATTTTTAATTGAGCAGATTCTAAAAATAATGATAATACTGTCCTGATGATATTGATTGTCATCAATACACCGTTTATTTACTGTAATTCCACATCTTATGGAGCTTTTTGTGAAGATTGATGAAATTGTTATTGCAACTGGTAATAAAGGAAAAGTTGCTGAGTTTGAAAAAATGCTTGCCGGTTTGAATATTTCTGTAAAACCCCTAAGCGATCTAGGGGATATCGCTGAATTTGAAGAGAATGGGAATACTTTTCAAGAAAATGCACGTGGTAAAGCCGAATACTATAGTAGATTGACCCAAAAAGTGGTAGTTGCCGACGATTCAGGCTTGGAAGTCGATGCTCTCAATGGGGCCCCGGGAGTTCGTTCTGCACGATATGCCGGTGTGGATGGCTTAGATAAAGATAAAGCTAATAATCAGAAACTTCTGAATGAGCTTGCAGATGTACCTCAGGAGCAGCGTTCTGCTCGTTTTCGCTGTTGTTTGTGCCTGGCAGGTCCTGATGGAGTGATTTTTGAAACATCAGGTACTTTTGAAGGACAGATCGGTTTTGAGCCAAAAGGGCAGAATGGCTTTGGCTATGATCCGTTGTTTTTTATACCGGAACTTGGGAATACTGCTGCTGAGCTTGATTATTCTGAGAAAAATAAAATCTCCCATCGTGGCAGGGCAATGAAGACCCTGCTTGCTCATCTTAGTGAAAGGATGGAAAGTTAACTGACATGCTGAATTTTCAAATCGATAAAAATTTATGTATCAAATGTGGGCTTTGTATCGATGATTGTCCGGCAAGTATTATTGAAAAGGGCAATCAGGATATTCCTTATGTTTCTCCGGCAAGAGAGCTTGCCTGTATGGAATGTCAGCATTGTTTGGCTGTTTGTCCTACAGGGGCGTTATCTTTACTTGGGTTGAAGCCGTCTGATTCTATCAGTCTAAACCAGGAAAATCTACCTACCTCATCTCAGGTGGCAACGTTGATTAAAGGACGACGTAGTGTTAGAAAGTACAAACAGGTCAATGTTGAGAGAACTAAAATTGATCGTATACTTGCTACAGTAGCTAATTGCCCCACAGGAGTAAACAGGCAGGACCTGGTTTTTACTGTTGTTGATGATATTGATTTCTTAAACAATTTCCGGTCTAAAATGATGGAGGATCTGGTTAAAGCTGCTGAAGTAGGGGCTATACCAGAGCGGTTTGATTATTTAAAGAAATTGATTTTTCTATGGAAGAAACGGCAGGTTGATGTAGTCTTCCGGTCTGCACCTCATTTTATTATAGTATCAGCTTCGAATTATGCCACATGTCCTAATGAGGATGTTAATATTGCACTTTCATATTTTGAATTGATGGCACAGAGTTGTGGAATTGGTACTACCTGGTGTGGTTTGCTAAAGATGGCACTTGAAATTTTACCTAAATATAAAAAGAGGATTAATTTACCTGCTAATAGCTATTATTACCCTATGCTGTTTGGTATGCCCGGAATTAGGTATAGCCGAACGGTACAAAGGGATGATTCTGCTGTTATTAATAGGGTAAAGTAAAACAGCGATCAAGATAATAGTATAAATTGTTTTATTACAATATCTTATGTGATATTATCTTATTAGTCTTACTACAACAACCTCTAAGAATATTGTTACTAATATTAAAGAGCACTCAATTAATAATAATATTTATTTAAAAAACTTAAAAAAAAATAAAAAAACTTTGACAAAACCTGACATCATGATGTATATTGTTCAATTCTGTAGCGGAGCTATAGCTTTATGACACGCCCTAAGTGTCGGCATTATTTGTGTAATTTTGCTAAGTTATTGCTGTAGAATTATTTAGCTGTAGCTGGTTCGAAAAATATAGTGAAAAGCAACCGCTTTTTTGGCAATCGATATCAGCTTTTGCTTTGGCTGACAGCAAAAACTGAAAAAGTGGTTGCTGATGTAGCTCAGTAGGTAGAGCACTTCCTTGGTAAGGAAGAGGTCTCGGGTTCGAATCCCGACATCAGCTTTTGATATTTGTAATAGTTTTGAGTCGATACATTGTGGTATCGGCTGAATTTAGAAAAAACAGTTTGTAAAAAATAATAGTTGGAAGTCCCGAAGTAAGTTATAAAGGAGACACCAGAAAATGGCTAAGGAAGTATTTAACAGGACAAAGCCACACGTTAACGTTGGTACAATCGGTCATATTGACCATGGTAAGACAACTCTGACCGCTGCTATCACTATGGTACAGGCTAGCAAGGGTTTGGGTAAGGCTGTAGGTTACGATGAAGTTGCTAAGGCTTCAGAATCACAGGGTCGTCGTGATGCGACTAAAGTTATTACAATTGCAACTTCGCATCAGGAATATGAATCAGAAAATCGTCACTATGCTCATATTGACTGTCCTGGTCACGCCGATTATGTAAAGAACATGATTACTGGTGCTGCTCAGATGGATGGTGCTATCCTTGTTGTTAGTGCTGCTGACGGTCCTATGCCTCAGACACGCGAACACGTTCTACTGGCTCGCCAGGTAAACGTACCTCGTCTGGTTGTATTCCTGAATAAGGTTGACCTGGTAGATGACGAAGAACTGCTGGAACTTGTTGAAATGGAAGTTCGTGAGCTTCTGGACAAGTATGAATTTAATGGTGACGAATGTCCTGTTATTCATGGTTCAGCAAGTCTTGCAATCGAACACATGAATGATCCAGAGAAGACCAAGTGCATCCAGGAACTTATGGACGCTCTTGATAGCTATATCCCAGAACCGGAACGTGAAGTTGATAAAGACTTCCTGATGCCTGTTGAGGATGTGTTCTCAATTAAGGGTCGCGGTACAGTAGCTACCGGTCGTATCGAACGTGGTATGATTCATACTGGTGATGAAGTTGAAATCGTTGGTATCAAAGAGACCCGTAAGACTACTTGTACTGGTGTTGAAATGTTCCAGAAGACTCTGAATGAAGGTCAGGCTGGTGACAACGTTGGTCTTCTTCTTCGTGGTATTGAAAAGAAAGACGTTGAACGCGGTATGGTTCTGGCAAAGGCTGGTTCTATTACACCTCACACCAAGTTCGAAGGTGAAATTTACGTACTAAGCAAAGAGGAAGGTGGACGTCACACTCCATTCTTCAGCGGTTACCGTCCTCAGTTCTACTTCCGTACAACTGACGTAACTGGTGCTGTTACTCTGCTTGGTGGTGCCGAGATGTGTATGCCTGGTGATAACGCTCGTATTCAGGGTGAAATCATCAATCCGATCGCGATGGAAGAAGGCGTACGTTTTGCGGTTCGTGAAGGTGGCCGTACTGTTGGCGCTGGTGTTGTTACCAAGATTCTTGAATAGTATTTAGGTTTCGATCCCTGCTTTTGATAAGCATAAGATCGGACTTAATTTCGTGAAATAAGTTGACCAGGGGCGGTCAGAAACCTGTATAGGTAGCTGACCGCCCTTGGAAAACTATATAAATGCAGATAAAAGCCTTAATTTTCATAATTATTAGTTCAAATATTTACTCGTTTAATTATGGAAATTGTCTTGATAGCTAAATAGAACAGGTATTTTCATGGCAAAAAAAACAAAAAGAGAATTTTTCTGGATGGAATGTACTGACTGCGGTAGTCGAAACTATAGAACTGAAGTTAATACTATGGGCGGCATACCAAAGATGGAACTTAACAAGTTCTGTAAAAAAGACCGTAAGCATACTGTTCATAAGCTGCGTAAAAAATAAGTAATTCCATCTTATACAGTTTGCTGTTAGCAGATATAGCTCTTCTTTATCTTAGATTGTCTTTCTGCTTATTATTGATGCTAATTGTATAAACTTTAGGTCAGTAGCTCAATTTGGCAGAGCGACGGTCTCCAAAACCGTAGGTTGGGGGTTCGATTCCCTCCTGACCTGTTGGACTTTGAAAGCCGATATTCAGATTTTGTTAAATAGGATTGACAAGGTCTGATTGAAAATTTTGGTTTGGCGCATTAGGAAATAAAAATGAAATTAACCATATATAAAAAAGGACAGGGGTATTACACTAGACTCTGCAGTACTTTTGCAGGTATTGCTATTGCTGCTATTGGATGTTATAGTCTGAAAGTCAGTCTTGAGTCTTGGCTTGGCAATATCAATGTCACTACAAAGCAGTGGCTGACTGCTATTATTCCTCTTGGTGTTTTGATTGTTTTAAGCTTTTTGGTTTACCTGCTGGTGAACAAGCCCAAATGTGCTGATTTTATGATTGAAACCGAAGGTGAGATGAAAAAGGTTAATTGGCCGGCTCGCAAAGAAATTATAGCATCGACCAAGGTAGTTATATTGACTGTTATTGCTTTGGCTGCTTTAATTGCCGTAATTGATTTGACTTTCCACGAGTTATTTAGATTTGTTGGTATAATAACAGTATAAAGCATTATTGTTTTTGCTTAGACTTTATCGTAAATGACGAACTTATGCAGCGGAGGGCTGCTTAATTAACGAAACAGGGTGCTGAATGACTGAAACAAATGAAATTATGCAGTCTTCGGAGGATGCACCGAATCCTGAAATGGTATGGTGTGTTCTTAGAGTTGCTACTAACCGTGAGACAGGTGTATGCGAAGCATTGAAACGCAAAATTACTGTCGAAGGTTTAGAAGAGCTCATTGGAAGAGTGCTTGTTCCTACCGAAAAAGTTAAACGTACTGTTGGTAAACAGCAGCGTTTATACGAGAGAAAACTTTATCCTGGTTATGTTTTTGTTGAGCTTATTCTCGATGATGACGGCAGTATTCCGGAAAAAAGCTGGTTTGTCATTAAGGAAACCAATGGGGTAGGTGAATTTATTGGTACTGAGGGTAAACCTAGTCCGATGTCACCTGATGATGTTTCCAAGATGCTTCACCAGGCTGATGTTTCTGAAGGTGATACACCTTCTGTTCAAATGGAATTTGCTAAAGGTGACAGTATTAAGATTAAAGGCGGCTCGTTTGAAGGTTTTGAAGGAACTGTCGAAGAATTAGATACTGAAAAAGGAACAGTAAGAGTTATTGTAACTATCTTCGGAAGAGCAACGCCGTTGGATATCGAATACTGGCAGCTTGAAAAAATATAAATTAGTTTATAGTGTAATACTACTAGTTTTGATTGGAATTTTAACCGATTTTTTTGCTTCTAATAACTGTGTATACTCATGATGCCTTTGTTGAGTACTGTTATAAACAAAATCGGTATATATAAAAGCTATTACGCGAGTTGATGTACTGTAACGAAAATTAATTAATTTGCGGTTTTAACCGTAATAAGCGTATAAGAGGATATAATGGCTAAAGAAGTAACAGGTAAAATTAAAGTTCAGGCCCCAGGTGGTCAGGCTACTCCGGCACCTCCTATTGGTCCGGCTCTAGGTCAGCACGGTGTAAATATTGGGCAGTTTGTTTCTCAGTTTAACGAACGTACCAAAGATATGCAGGGAATGATTATTCCGTGTGTAATTACAGTTTATGCAGATCGTACTTTCGAATTTGAACTGAAAAGCCCTCCGGCAGCAGTTCTGCTCAAAAAAGCAGCTGGTCTTGCTAAGGGAAGTGGCGAGCCTAACACCAATAAAGTTGGCAAAGTTTCCCTGGATCAGGTCAAGGAAATAGCTGAAACAAAAATGAATGACTTGAATACAGCAAATGTGGAAGCTGCTATGAGAGTTATTGCTGGTACAGCTAGAAGCATGGGTATTGAAGTAGAATAATAAAGGTTAGAAAACAGATAGATTGCTACTTTTGAGTTGTAATCTTGATTACAAGTAAATTTGGTTTGGCATACCACGGCCTGTAACAGTGGGAGCGTTTTCACGAGGTGATCAATGCGAACAAGAAGTAAAAGATATAAAAAAGATCTAGAGTCATTCTCAAAAGAAGCTTTGCCTCTGGATCAGGCTGTAGCCAGGTTGAAAGACTGGGGTACAACCAAGTTTAATCAGACAGTTGAATGTGTGGTTCATCTTGGTATTGACCCGCGACAGGCAGATCAGGCTATACGTGGGGCGGTTTCATTACCGCATGGTATTGGAAAGACTCTTAAGGTTGTTGTCTTTTGTGAAGGTGATGACATCGAAGTAGCCAAAGCTGCTGGTGCAATTGAAGCCGAAGGTGACGAACTTGTGGCTAAAGTTGCCGGTGGTTGGCTGGATTTTGATGTGGCTATCTCACATCCTAAAATGATGGGTAAAGTTGGTAAGCTCGGTAGAGTTCTTGGTCCGCAGGGCAAGATGCCTTCTCCAAAGAGTGGTACCGTTACAGCTGATATTGAAAATGCTGTTAAGGAATACGCTGCTGGTAAAGTTGAATATCGTAACGATAGTGGTGGAAATGTTCATATTCCTGTAGGTAAGTTAAATTTTGATAATGATAAGCTCGTTGACAATATTAAGGCTTTTATCGATCTTATTAAAAAAATCAAACCAACTGCTGCTAAAGGTACTTATATCAAAAAATGTGCTATTGCAGCTACAATGAGTCCGTCAGTTTTAGTGGATGTTAGCTAAAGGTTTTTCTGTTATTTTATTAAACCTTAATTGAATATAAGAGGCATCAAATGAGTAAAAGAATAAAAAGTTTAATCGAGCAGGAAACCAAGGCTAAACTTGATGGCCGCTCAGATTTTATGGTTATTTCACTATTCGGTATTAGTGGTAATGACAACAATAATTTTCGTAATGAACTTGGAAAAAGTGAAATCTTTGTTTGTGTTGTTAAAAACACACTTGCTGTTCGTGCTCTAAAGGCTTTAGGTCATGAAAATATTGATGAGCTTTTCCAGGGACCTTGTGCAGTTGCTTTTGGCGGTGAAGATATTGTTTCTCTGGCAAAAGAAATTGTTAAATGGGAAAAAGCTTTAGATAAACTTGAAATTAAGGGGGCCTTCGTTGAAGGTGCAGCTCTTGATGCAGCAGGTGCAAAAGCTTTGAGCAAGATGCTGTCTCGTGCAGAACAGCAGGGTATGGTGGTTCAGTTGGCATTGAGCCCGGCATCAACTCTTGCAGGTGCAGTTGTTGGTCCGGCTGGTACTATTGCCGGCTGTATTAAGGCTATCATCGATAAGGAAGATGACGCAGCTTAATTTCTGTTTTTACAAAGAATATGGAATTTTAACGTTGTGATTTCCGACTGTCCCCGAAGCGGGTTAAACATAGCGGTGTAGCTGTGGCCATTGGAACGCAACCTGAAAAATATTGGAGATTTAATTATGTCAGAAGAAGCAAAAACATTCAGTGATGATATCAAAGCACTTGGTGACCAGATTGTTGGTTTGACCCTGCTGCAGGCAAAAGAACTGGCTGACTACCTGAAGGACGTTCATGGTATTGAACCTGCTGCTGGTGGTGGTGCTGTAGTTATGGCTGCTGCTCCTGCAGAAGCAGAAGCTGCTGAAGAAAAGACAAGCTTTGATGTTGTTCTGAAAGCTGCCGGCGATCAGAAGATCAAGGTTATTAAGGAAGTTCGTGGTGCAACCGGTCTTGGCCTGAAAGAAGCCAAGGAGATCGTTGACAATGCTCCTAAGACTATCAAAGAAGGCATGAGCAAAGAAGATGCCGAAGCTTTGAAGAAGGCTTTGGAAGATGTTGGTGCTACTGTAGAACTTGCATAATGCAGTTTTTCTGTTTCAGGATAATAAGATCAATACAGCTTATTTCCTGGACATTACGGCATTGCCGTAATCAGCTTATTGTGCTGAATACCGTATAGCCGATGTCAGTTTCGGCTTCGGCTATACGATAATTTAAGTTTAGTTTATTCCGGAAATATTACCGTATCTTTGATTTCGGGACGCTGAAATCAAAATTAAAAGAAACGGAACCTCAAAAGTTCAGGAGAACAATATGGCCTTCAAGGAGATTCGCCATTTTGGTCGGTTCAAAGCAGAAACCGAAATCCCCTCATTGAGTGATGTTCAAAAAATCAGCTATGAAAAGTTTTTACAGGCTGATATTCCATCACCAGAGCGCAAACTGGTTGGTATCGAGGCTTTACTGAAGGAAATTTTCCCGATTGTAAGCTACGACGAGAATTATATTCTCGAATATATCAGCTATGAGCTGGGAAAACCTCGTTATAACACAGATGAATGTCGTCAGTTAAGATTAACTTACGGCTGTCCTTTTAGAATTCGCTGCAGACTGACTCGTAACGATAGCGATGAAGTCATGGAAGATAGCGTATACCTTGGTGAGCTGCCGATTATGATTGGTGGTGGCGAGTTTATCATCAATGGTGCTGAAAGGGTTATCGTTAACCAGTTACATCGCAGCCCCGGTGTGGATTTCGTTGTTGAAACACAGGAAGGTGACAGACCTCTTCATGCCTGCAGGATCATTCCTGAACGTGGCAGCTGGATTGAGCTGAACGTTACCAAAAAGGATGTAATGATCATTCGCATTGACCAGTCGGGCAAGCTTAGTGCCACGACTTTTCTGCGTGCAATGGACGAAAAGTTCGGTACAACAGAAAGTATCATTCGCGAATTCTATGAAACTAAAAATGTTTCGGTTACTGATCTTAATCCGGATATGTGGGCTGTTGGCGGCATAATTGACACCGAAACTGGTGAAGAACTGGTCAGACCAGGGTGCCAGATTGGTGAAAAGCTCGAGACTATACAGCAGTCAACTTTGAAAGAAGTTGAGATTTGTGAGTGTATTGTCAAGGGTACCGGCAATAAAAAAGATATGATTATAATCAACACTCTGGCTGAAGATCCTTGCGAGGATCACGAGCAGGCTCTGTTGAGAATATATTCAAGGTTGCGTCCGGGTAATCCTACTAATCCCGAGAAAGCTGCACAGCTTTTTGCTGAAAAATTCTATGACAGCAACCGCTACCGTTTAGGTAGAGTAGGGCGTTTCCGTTTGAATCGAAAGTTTGGTCTGGATGTACCGGAAGAGAACATGGTTCTTCGTTATGATGATTTTGTATCTTCCATGGATTATATCCTGAAACTTCGTTCAGGCGATCAGTCGGTAGAGCTGGATGATATCGATCATCTGGGTAACAGGCGTCTTCGTACTATTGATGAACTTGCTGCTGATGAGCTCAGAAAAGGGTTCCTCAAGCTTCGCAGAAGCGTTCAGGAACGTATTAGCGTTAAGGATATGAATGAACTTAGCCGAATTTCTGAACTTATAAACAGCAAGAGTATCACCAGTGCGATTGACTTCTTCTTTGGCAGGGGTGAGCTTAGCCAGGTTGTCGACCAGACTAACCCGCTAAGTCAGCTGACTCATGAAAGAAGACTTTCTGCTCTTGGCCCTGGTGGTTTGAACAGAAAACGTGCCGGCTTTGAAGTGCGTGACGTACATATTTCACATTATGGCAGAATTTGCCCGATTGAAACTCCTGAAGGTACAAATATTGGTTTGATTAGTTCTCTCAGTATCTACTCGACCGTTGATGAGTACGGCTTCCTGATTACCCCGTATCGTAAGGTTGATGGTAAGAAAGCTGAAGAGATCGTATACCTGCGTGCTGATGAAGAAATCGAAGCTATTCTTGCACCGGTGGATGTGCTGGAAGATGGTATTGCCAAGTTAACTGATGGTGTTGTTCTGGCTCGTGTTGATGGTGACCTTGCTCAGGCTGACGCCAGTGAGATTGAATTTGTTGATATTGCTCCTGACCAGACAGTTGGTGTTTCAGCTTCGCTTATTCCTTTCCTTGAACATGACGATGCTAACCGTGCTCTTATGGGTTCGAACATGCAGCGTCAGGCAGTACCACTGCTCAGGACTGAACCACCTGTGATAGCTACCGGTATTGAAAAAATCGTGGCTCGTAACAGTTCAATGGTTATAGTTTCACGACGTGATGGTATTGTCACCTATGTTGATGCTAAACGTATCGTTATTGACGAAGCAGATGAATATGAACTGCGTAAGTTCCAGGGACTCAATGAGCGAACCTGTATCAATCAGAAACCTATTGTCAAGCTTGGCGAAAAGGTATCAAAAGGACAGGTTATTGCTGATGGTGCTGCTACTAATGGCGGCGAACTGGCACTTGGTAGAAATGTTCGTGTAGCATTTATGATGTTCGACGGTTACAACTTTGAGGATGCTATTCTTATCAGTGAAAAACTGGTTAAAAATGATGTCTTTACAAGTATTCATATCGAGGAATACGATATTGAATGTCGTGAAACCAAACTTGGACGTGAAGAATTTACTAATGATATTCCTAATGTATCTGAAAAGGCATTAGGTAATCTTGATGAGGGCGGCGTCGTTCGCGTCGGTACTTATGTTCATCAGGGTGATATTCTTGTTGGTAAAGTATCTCCAAAGAGTAAGAGTGAACTTTCACCTGAAGAAAAACTTTTATATGCTATTTTCGGTAGAACCGGTGAAGATGTTAAAAATGAATCTCTGGAAATGCCTGGCGGTGGATACGGTATTGTAATTGATACTAAGAGATTCTCTCGTCGTATGTATATGAGCGATGAGCAGAAAGCCAAGCTCAAAGAGAAAATGGAAACATATAAGGCTGAGATGAACTCGCGTATTTGCGAAGTATTTCGTCAAATGTCTCGTGCTGTTTCTGATAAATTTAACATACAGCCGATTGATCCGAATACTGCTCAGAAACTTGGTGTTAGTGATATTGATGAAATTATTCAGGAACAGGTTGATAATTTTGACCAGGGCTGGATAACAGGAAAACTTAATTCTGATGAAGAAAAAGAAGCTGCTGCTAACTTCATGGAGCCTTACCAGAGAAGGCTGACAGATCTTAAGGAAGAGCAGCAGCGTAAGCTTGCACATATGAAGCGTGGCGATGAACTGCCTAGCGGTGTACTCGAAAAAGTTATCGTTTATGTTGCTACCAAGAGAACCTTGAAGGTTGGTGACAAGATGGCTGGTCGCCACGGTAACAAGGGTGTTATCGCTCGTATTCTTCCTGAAGAAGATATGCCGTTCCTGGAAGATGGTTCGCCATGTGAAATCCTGCTCAACCCGCTTGGTGTACCAGGTCGTATGAATGTTGGACAGATTCTGGAAACTCATTTGGGATGGGCTGCAAAGATTCTTGGCTTCCAGGCTATTAACCCGGTATTTGATGGGGCTGATGAAGAAGAAATTCATGTCGCTGTTGCCGACGCTAATGCCGATGTCAGAAGAAGGGTCGCTGAAATAGATGAAGGTAAACGTACTCCATCTAAGGATGAAGTTCTCGTTGAAATGCCTTATGGCGGCAAGATAACAGTCTATGACGGCCGAACTGGTGAACCATTTGAGCAGCCTGTAACTATTGGTTATATGTATATGCTTAAACTGCATCACCTGGTTGATGATAAAATTCATGCTCGTGCTACCGGACCTTACAGTCTTATTACTCAGCAGCCGCTTGGCGGTAAGGCCAGAACTGGTGGCCAGAGATTTGGTGAAATGGAAGTATGGGGCCTCGAGGCCTATGGTACTGCCTATATTCTGCAGGAATTGCTTACTGTTAAAAGTGATGACGTTGAAGGTCGTACCAAGATTTATGAGTCCATGGTTAAAGGTACTAATATGCTTGAAGCCGGAACTCCTGTATCGTTCGATGTACTTTGTAACGAAATCAGGGGATTGGGACTCAATATGTTCCTCGAAAAGAAACGCCTCTAATTCGTTTGTTGGCTTGATTATTTTTGGATTAAAAAATCATCCGGAGATAAATCGGATGTTAATATCGGTTGCCTAAAAGAGCAAAAGGCTTGTATTTTGTGGCGGTATTTATGCCGTATGATTCCGTGAGCTTTAGACAGCATACCGAAAGTAAAGATTAAAACAAGGAGTTAATAATGGTTGAATCGATTTATGATCGCATAAATGATTACGGTTCTGTGAAGATTTCTCTGGCAGACCAGCATGATATCCTTAGCTGGTCTTACGGTGAAGTTCGCAAGCCGGAAACCATCAACTACCGTACCTACCGTCCAGAGAAAGACGGTTTGTTCTGTGAGCGTATTTTTGGCCCGGAAAGAGACTGGGAATGTGCTTGCGGCAAATATAAAGGCACAAAGTTCAAAGGTATTATTTGCGACCGTTGCGGCGTAAAAGTTACACACAGTCGCTGTCGTCGTAAACGTATGGGCCATATCAAACTTGCGGCTCCTATCGTACATATCTGGTTCTTTAAGGCTATGCCTTCCAGGCTTGCAAATATCCTGAGTATGAAAACTGCCGAAATCGAAAAGATCTGTTATTATCAGGATTATGTAGTTACCGATCCAGGTCCTACCCAGCTTCAGTTGGGGCAGCTTCTTACCGAAGAAGAATATCGCAGAGCTTTGGATACTTACGGCAGTGTGTTCGTTGCTGAAATGGGAGCTGATGCTGTACGTTCGCTTCTTGACAAGCTTGATATGCAGGAAGTTTCTGTTGTTCTGCGTGAAGAACTGGAAAAAACTTCCAGTCAGCAGAAGAAAAAAGATATTTCTAAAAGATTGAAGATTCTTGAATCTCTTCGTAAAAGCAATAACGATCCTAAAAATATGACAATGGATGTTATCCCGGTTATTCCGCCGGATCTGCGTCCGCTGGTTATGCTTGAAAGTGGTAACTTTGCTACCAGTGACTTGAATGACCTGTATCGTCGTATTATCAATAGAAATAACCGTTTGAAAAAACTGGTTGACCTTAACGCTCCTGAAGTTATTATTCGAAATGAAAAACGTATGCTTCAGCAGGCTGTAGACGCTCTATTTGATAATGGCCGCTGCAGAAGGCCGGTTCTAGGTTCTAGCAACAGACCGCTTAAGAGTCTTACCGATATGATTAAAGGTAAGCAGGGGCGTTTCCGTGAAAACCTTCTTGGAAAACGTGTGGACTATTCTGCTCGTTCGGTTATCGTGGTTGGTCCTGAGCTGAGATTGTTCCAGTGTGGTCTGCCTAAGAAAATCGCCTTAGAGCTTTACCAGCCGTTTATTATCCGAAGATTAAAAGAGCAGGGGCTGGCTGATACTATTAAATCAGCTAAGAAAATGCTGGAAAGACGTGATGATGCCGTCTGGGATGTACTCGAAGAAGTAATCCACGCTCATCCTGTCCTACTTAACCGTGCTCCAACTTTGCACCGTATGGGTATTCAGGCATTTGAACCTAAACTTATTGAAGGTAAGGCTATTCAGCTTCATCCTCTGGTATGTCGTGGTTTTAATGCTGACTTTGACGGTGACCAGATGGCTGTTCACCTGCCGCTTTCGGTTGAAGCTCAGGCTGAAGCTCATACCTTGATGATGTCAACTCACAATATTTTCTCGCCTTCAAATGGTGCACCTATTATGTCACCTTCGCAGGACGTTGTACTTGGTAACTATTATATTACCATGATGAGCGATGGCAAGAAGGGCGAGGGAATGCTGTTTAGCAGTACCTTTGAAGCAATTATGGCGTACGAATTGAAAAAAGTTGCTGTTCTGGCAAAAGTTCATGTCCGTCTGCCTGAAAATAAACGTGCTATCGATGCTGCCGGTAAATATACCGATTATGGTGCCACTATTCAGACTACTGTTGGCCGTTGTATCTTCAATGATATTCTGCCTGATGATATGCCGTTCTATAATATGCAGCTTGGTAATAAGGGCCTCAGTAGAGTTATTAGTGATTGTTTTGAAATTTCAGGACGTGCTCATACGATCGACCTGCTTGATGAAATCAAGAATCTCGGTTTCAAATATGCTACTCTTGCCGGATTGTCTATTTCTGTTACTGACTTGCGTATTCCTTCTCGTAAACAGGAAATTATCGGCAAGACCCAGGCTAAAGTTGATCAGATCGAAGATAACTTCAATGCCGGAGCCTTGACCGAAGGTGAAAGATACAACCAGATTATTGACGCATGGACTCACGCTCGCGTAGAAGTTACCGGCGAGATGATCAAGGAGATGGAAATTGACTGGCGTGTTGAAGACATGAAGGAAGCTTTCGAAGGTGATGCCGGAGCTTACAAATATCTTAACCCGGTATTTCTGATGACAGAGTCTGGTGCTCGTGGTCGTATTGACCAGATTCAGCAGCTGGCTGGTATGCGTGCTCTTATGGCTAAGCCGTCTGGTGAGATTATTGAAACACCTATTAAGGCTAACTTCCGCGAAGGTCTTAACGTACTGGAATATTTCAGCTCAACTCACGGTGCTCGTAAAGGTTTGGCTGATACCGCTCTTAAGACTGCGGATTCAGGTTACCTTACTCGTAAACTGGCTGATGTCTGCCAGAATGTTATTGTTAATATTGACGATTGCGGTACTCTCAACGGTATCAGGAAATCTGCTGTATATCAGGGTGAAGAGGTTTCTATTCCGCTGCGTAATATTATAACCGGTCGTGTTGCTCGTGAAACTGTACGTAACCCTATCACTGACGAAATGGTGGTACAGGAAAATGAGATTATCACATCCGAAGCTGCCCGTAAGATTGAAGAGCTTGGCTTGGAATCAATCAGTGTAAGAAGTCCGATGACTTGCGAAAGTCCGATTGGTATTTGTGCAAAATGCTATGGTGTTGACCTTAGTACTGGTAAAGTTGTAGAAAAAGGTTTGGCTGCCGGTATTATTGCTGCCCAGTCGATTGGTGAACCTGGTACTCAGCTTACAATGCGTACGTTCCATACTGGTGGTATTGCTGAGCGTAACGTTATGGAAAATGACGTTAAGGCTACTTACGATGGTATTATTAAATTTGATATTGATATGAATGCTGTTGATGACCCAGAGGACAGCGGTGTTCTTATTTCCTTGAAACGTAATTCCAATATTATTCTGGAAGATGACAAAGGGCGTGAACTTGACAGGTTCAAAGTAAACTATGGTGCCCAGGTTCTTGTCCGGGAAGGTGATAGAGTTAAGAGAAGCCAGCCTCTGTTTAGCTGGGACCCTCATAGCGTACCTATCCTTTCTGAAGCTAATGGTATTGTCCGTTACCAGGATATTGAAGAAGGTGAAACTATTCGTACCGACCTTGAGCGTGGTATTGCCCGCCCGATCGTTATCGAACATAAGGGTGAAAAGCATCCGCGTATTATGGTTGAAGACAGCGAAGGTCGTATCCTTGACTTCCATTACCTGCCTGCTAAGGCTCGTATCCAGGTGGAAGAAGGTTCTGAAGTTAAAGCCGGTGTTGTTCTGGCTCTACAGCCTCGTGCGATTTCCGGTACTCAGGATATTACCGGTGGTCTGCCTCGTGTTACTGAAGTATTTGAAGCTCGTAAACCGAAAGAGCCTGCTGCTATGGCATCTATTTCTGGTCAGGTTGAGCTTCGCAGTGATAAACGTCGTGGTAAGATGAC
Organism: Sedimentisphaerales bacterium; assembly: GCA_963666285.2. Taxonomy (GTDB): domain Bacteria; phylum Planctomycetota; class Phycisphaerae; order Sedimentisphaerales; family SM23-30; genus JAFGDI01. The sequence goes on along the minus strand of OY762711.1, from coordinate 4,157,976 downwards.
TATTATTGTTCGTTCTGAATCTGGCATGGAAGTCGAACATCACGTTCCGCATGACAAACACATGCTTGTTCACTCTGGCGACTATGTGGAAGCTGGTGAGCCGCTAACTGATGGCCCGCTTGTTCCGCATGATATTCTTAGAATTAAGGGTGAAGAAGACCTCCAGGTATACCTTCTAAATGAAATTCAGGGTGTTTACCAGGCTCAGAAACAGAATATCAATGATAAGCACGTGGAAATCGTTGTCAGTCAGATGCTGCGTAAAGTTAAGGTTGACAGTCCTGGTGATACAGATCTGCTGCCCGGCGATGTACTTGATAAGTATCAGTTCCGTCTGGCAAATGAACAACTTCAGGGCAGCCTGAAAATCAGTGATGTTGGTGATACCAAAGACCTGAGAGTTGGTCAGGTGATAACCAAGGAAGAACTGGAAAAAATCAATGAGCCGATCAATGCTATTGGTGGTGACCCTGCGGTTGGTAAGAAATGCCGTCCGGCGACTGCTTCTACCTTGCTGCTTGGTATTACCAAGGCTTCATTGAGTTCTGAAAGCTTTGTTTCGGCGGCCAGCTTCCAGGAAACTACCAGGGTTCTTACTGAAGCCAGTATTTCTGGTAAGGTTGACCAGCTTCTTGGCCTCAAGGAAAATGTTATCCTGGGCCATCTTATTCCGGCTGGTACTGCTTACAAACCGTATCTTGGTATTAAGGTTAAGCATAATGTTGAGCTTGGCCTGGAAGCTAAAGGTGCTGACGCTGCTCGTCCTGAAGAACATCTGGAAAGATTGTCGGAAGAAGAAAAGGCAGAGCAGGCATTGAAAGCGGCTCTTGGGCTTACCGAAAAAGAATAATTTAGCACTTAGCTAAGTTGTTATTATCGGACAGGTTACAGAGCTAAGATTAAAGTTTGATATTTTTTGCCTTGCTGTTGATAAAATATTGTTGACAGCCATGAATTTTTTGTTTATAATTTGCGACTCACTATTGCAAGTGAAGTATAGTATTATATAGTGTTAATTATAATAACTGCTTATTGAACAGTGACTTATATTTTGGAGAAATAAATGCCGACCATTAATCAGCTAATTAGAAAAGGTCGTAAAATCCCAAAGAAGAAAACCAAGTCTCCTGACCTGGATTGTTGTTCAGCGCGTAGGGGCGTTTGTCTTCAGGTTAAGACTCAGACACCTAAAAAGCCTAACTCGGCTTTGCGTAAGGTTGCGAGGGTAAGACTTAGTAACGGTAAGGAAGTTACCGCTTACATTCCTGGCGAAGATCATAACCTGCAGGAACATAGTATTGTTCTTGTTCGTGGTGGTCGTGTTCGTGACTTGCCTGGTGTACGTTACCACGTTGTACGCGGTAGCCTTGATACTCTTGGTGTTGACGGACGTAAACAAAGCCGTAGTAGATACGGTGCCAAGAGACCTAAATAGATTACTTAAATATATTCGTTATATATAAATTTTGTTATTAAATTTGCATTATTCGCCTTAAATGGCTTTGCGTAAAGCGTTTAACAGTTAAAAGTGCAATGGCACTATAACGGAGGTTATAAGCTAAAATGCCGAAGAAATTCACTGCATCACAGAAGCAGTTGAGACCGGATCCTAAATTCAACAGTATCCTGGTATCAAAGTTTGTCAATTACCTTATGCTTGATGGCAAAAAGACCATCGCTCAGAAGGTTGTTTATGATGCCCTTGATATCATGGGTCAGAGAGTTAAGGATGTCAGCGAGCTTGAAGCTTTTGAAACAGCTATCAATAACATCAAACCTCAGATCGAAGTTCGTTCTAAGCGTGTTGGTGGTTCTACTTACCAGGTTCCAATGCCGGTTCCGGCTAAACGTCAGCAATCTCTTGCTTTTCGTTGGGTACTTGCTGCTGTTCGTAATAAAAAAGGTAAGCCCATGGCTCAGCGGCTGGCAGATGAATTATCTGCTGCATACCGTAGAGAAGGTAACGCTATGACCACTAGAGAAAATGTGCATCGTATGGCTGAAGCTAACAAGGCTTTCGCTCACTTTGCATGGTAATTTTCTTACCAGAATTATAACAGCCGTTGTTACATCTGCCAAATCAGATGTGCAGCGGCTTTTTTAATGTTTATTAAATCAAATTCTGTATAATTTACGATATTATAACAGTTTACTTTCGCAGTTTCTATGTTGCAATAACGAAGTGCCTCTGGTAAATCGCCTAAAAGGGCCTTCCTGCAACGCTTCGAATTAAATATACTTTCGAGAAATAGCTCGAAAATACACTTAAATATTTAGTTTTTCATTCACAAGGCCCTGTTCCGGCCTTTGCGTGTAATGTTGAACAGTCAAATGTGCGGAAACCGCACAAACAGTACCGAAAACTTAATTGTATTCAGTTGAGAACATTTCAGAGGCATAAATGGACCTGAGCAAACTCAGAAATATTGGCATTATGGCACATATCGACGCTGGTAAAACCACTGTTACCGAGCGTATTCTCTATTTTACCGGGCGTACCTATAAAATTGGTGAAGTTCACGATGGTACTGCTGTTATGGACTATCTACAGGAGGAGCAGGAGCGTGGCATAACCATTACCTCCGCCGCTACACGCTGCCCATGGAAAAGTCATACCATTAACCTCATCGATACTCCCGGACACGTAGACTTTACCATCGAAGTTGAGCGTTCGCTAAGAGTGCTTGATGGTGCTGTTGCTGTTTTTGATGCCAGTGAAGGTGTTCAGGCCCAATCTGAAACAGTCTGGCATCAAGCCGAAAAATACGGTGTTCCCAGGATATGTTTTATTAATAAAATGGACAAACTTGGTGCTGATTTTGAGATGGCAGTCGATTCTCTCCGTGAAAGATTAGGTGCCAAACCTGTTGTTTTGCAGATTCCTATTGGGGCCTCTGATGATTTTTCTGGTTTTGTTGATCTTCTCGATATGAAAGCTTATCATTTTGAACCTGATAAGGTCGCCGCTAAATATAATGAAATAGATATCCCCGCTGATATGCTTGATGAAGCTGTTCTTCTTCGGGGCGAGATGATTGAAGCCGCAGCAGATTTTTCTGAAGAGTTAATGGAAAAATATCTGGCTGAGGAAGAAGTATTTCCTGAAGATATTATTGCCGGGCTAAGGGCCGGTACGCTTAGCAATCAGATTCAGCCTACGCTGTGCGGTTCTGCTCTTCAAAGTATTGGTTCCCGAAAGTTGCTTGATGCTGTAGTCAGCTTCCTTCCTTCTCCATTGGACAGGCCTGATGTTACAGGTTATCCTGCCGGCAAAAAAGGCAGCTCTGATGCAATTTCGGTTAAATGTGATCCCGGTGGCCCGCTTGTAGCTTTAGCTTTCAAAATCGCCTCTGATTCCCATGGCGATTTGACCTTTTTACGAATTTATTCCGGTACACTGAAACCAAGCGAACGTGTTCTGAATTCTACCCGCAACAAAAAAGAAAGCCTTACGAAGATTTTCCATATGCACGCTAATGCTCGTGAGGCCGTTGATAAAACATCTGCCGGTGATATTGTCGCTGTAGTTGGATTAAAGGATGTATATACCGGTGATACTATCTGCGGTACAAAGACTCCTGTTGTTCTCGATTCTATTGAGTCACCCGAAGCTGTTATAAGTCAGTCTATCGAGCCAAGGACTGCCGGTGAACGTGCCAAGCTTGCTCAGGCTCTGGAAACTCTCAAACGCGAGGACCCATCTTTCCATGCTCAGTATAACGAAGATACAGGTCAGACTTTAATCTCTGGTATGGGTGAGCTGCATCTTGAGATTATTCAGCACAAGCTTACTCGCGACATGAAAGTTGATGTACTTATCGGTAAACCTCGTGTTGCTTATAAGGAAACAATTACCAAATCTGCCAAGGGTGAAGGAAAATTTATTCATCAGACCGGCGGACGCGGTCAGTATGGCCATGTTGTAATTGCAATGGAACCTTACGAACCGGAAGCTGGTGGTGAAACGATTGTTGTTGAAGATAAAACTACTGGTGGTGTTATTCCTAAGGAGTTTATCACTCCGGCACTTGAAGGCCTCAAAGATGCCGCGATGAATGGTAATCTTGCCGGTTTTCCTTGTTCCAATATTAAGGTTGCTATTATTGACGGATCTTTCCATGAAGTTGACTCTAGCGAGCCGGCTTTCCAGCAGGCAGCGTCAATGGCTTTTCGTGATGCTATGGATCGTGCTGCTCCTGTTCTTATGGAACCGATTATGAAGCTGGAAGTTGCTACTCCTGAATCTTTTTATGGCGCTGTACAAGGTGACCTTACTCGCAAACGAGCTGAAATTTATGAAACTGAGCAGCGAGGCCAGACTCGCATTATACATGCCAAAGTCCCTCTTGCGGAAATGTTTGGTTATGCTTCAGAGCTTCGCGGTGCTACACAGGGCAGGGCGGGCTATACCATGGAAACAGACTCCTATGCACGTGTTCCAGAGCAGATATCCGAAAAAATCGTCGAAATGGTATATTAACTTTATCAGTATTTGTGAGTAGTAGCGAACACCCTAATATATTTTGTTGTGGATGTCGGCGAAAGCTGTATTTATATATTCTATGTCTGAAACGAAATCTAAATCCTTTGTTTCCGCCGCCAAGCTAATCTCGCTGCTAACTTTGCTTAGTCGCATTCTTGGCCTCGTTCGTGATGCTGTAATGAGCCGCTATTTTGGTGCCGCTATTCTGGATTATTTTTATATACCATTTCTTATTCCTAATTTATCCCGCAGATTATTCGGCGAAGGTGCTCTCACAGCCGCTCTGATTCCGGTTTATACTGAACAGCTAAAACAAGATCCCGCAAAAGCCAGGTTGCTTGCCCGCAGTGTTTTTACTTTGTTGGTTATTTTCCTTTCTATAATAACAATTATTGGCATTTGTTTAATTTTTGCTCTTATATATGGTGGTCAGGAATATTTTACTAATAAAACCTTACTTATGCTTTCTTTGGCCGCGATTATGCTTCCGTATATGATTTTGATCTGCTCGGTTGCTATGGTTGGTGGTATGCTGCAAGTCCACCGTCATTTTCTTGCTCCTGCTGCTGCTCCGGTTTTTCTTAATATTGTTATTATTGCCGGGGTTATATTTTTCAGCGAAAGATTTCAGTTTAGCGGAAGGTTCGACGATATTCGATGGGATCAGATTTACTCCGCGGCATGGGCGGTACTTGTTGCTGGTGTTATTCAGTTTGCCATACAAGTTCCGGCTTTACGTAAGCATGGCATATCTTTATTCCCTCGATTTATATTCAATGAAGAGCCGCTTAGAAAAATATTCAGGATAATGCTTCCAATGATCGTTGGATTGGCCGCGGTTCAGATTAATACTCTTATGGATACGGTTATTGCTTATCTGTTGCGTGCTACCCCGGAAAGCGGCGAATCTTTTACATTGTTTGGGAAAACTATTGCTTATCCGGTTTTTGAAGGTTCGGTTACATATTTATTTTATGCTCAAAGATGTTACCAGTTCCCATTAGGCGTATTTGGCATAGCATTGGCAACTGCTATTTTCCCATTTCTTAGTTCTTGTGTAGTTAATAATGATATTAAAGGTTTCGGCAAACAGCTCAACCATGGCATTAGGATTGTCCTTTTTATTGGTATTCCTGCTACTATTGGCCTGATAATAGTGTCATCTACTATGGTTAGAGCTATTTTCGAAGGAAACCAGTTTACAGAGACAGATACCGCTAATACTGCAATAACTCTTGTGTATTATTCTTTCGGTATTACCGCATATTGTCTCCAGCAACTTGTGGTCAGAGCTTACTATTCTTTCAAAGATAGCATAACCCCAATGAAAATTGCTGTTCGTATGATTGCTCTCAACTTTTTACTGAATATTATCCTTATCTGGCCGTTGGCAACAGGTGGACTTGGGCTTGCTACAACTATTTCTGCTGTTTTGCAGTCTGTAATATTGCTCTTCATTTTGGTTAAAAGGTATGAGTTAAACATTGGCGGACATATTATGCCGTGCATTATCAAATCTTGTATAGCTTCGGGGATTATGGCAGTTGTTGGTATGATATTATTAAAGTATACACTATCTCTTGATAAATACAGCCAGATTTCTATTTTGACTTTTGGCTGTGCTGCTGTTTATTATATTTCTGCCCGGCTGCTCAAGGCAGACGAACTTTCCCTTTTGACCTCTAGAGGTAAGTAATGTATTTTTACTTCTCAAAATAACTTGTAGATTACTCCTTTAATATTTAAAATCTGAAGGTAAAAGTATAAAGTTGCTGCTTGTTATACCGATGTATAATAGCAGGTGAGTATGAAATATTACGGTATGAGTAAATTGTGTTAAGTGTCGCATTGGTAAGTGGTTATGCTGGCTTTTGCTTTTTGCTCTTTCTGTTGTATTATATATTTTCGAACGAAAGTAGGTATAGGATAAGGTATGTTGGACATAATACGTAATAAAAAAGCATTTATCTGTGATATGGACGGTGTCATTTATCATGGCAGTCGATTGCTTGATGGTGCCAGGGAATTTCTCGGCTGGATCAGGGAAACCCAAAAGGAATTTCTTTTTCTTACTAACAGTTCTGAACGTTCGCCGCGGCAGCTGCGCCAGAAATTGCTTGATATGGGGCTTGATATTGCTGAATCATGTTTTATGACCAGTGCGATTTCTACTGCTTTATTTATTAGCCAGCAGACTCCGGGGGCCAGGGTTTATGCTATTGGTGCACACGGGCTTACCGAGGCTTTGCTGGAATATGGTTGCGTAATCACTGACAAAGATCCGGACTATGTTGTGCTTGGTGAAACCAGGGAATACAATTATGAAAAAATCGAAAAGGCGATCCAGTTAGTTATTGCCGGGGCCAAGCTCATCGGCACCAACCCGGACTTGACCGGACCCTCAGAATCAGGTATTGTTCCGGCATGTAAATCCCTTATGGCTCCCATCGAATTTGCTACCGGAAAGCAGGCGTATTTTATCGGCAAACCCAATCCGCTGATCATGCGTAATTCTCTTAAGAAGCTTGGGTGTTGTCGTGAAGATACTGCTATTATTGGCGACAGGATGGATACTGATATTATCGCTGGTATCGAGTCAGAAATTCACACTATACTCGTTTTAAGTGGAATTACCAGTGAGCAGGATATAAAGAATTTCCCTTACCGGCCATCAATAATTCTCAGTGGTGTTGGTGATATTCCCGGAAATTGCTGATATAACTACAACTCATCCCAAGGTATTCAGGATGAGTTGTTATATTTATATCTGACAATTTTTTATCTCTTGCCGCCAATTAATGCATCCAGGTCTTCAACTGCTGTCCGTATATCCTGGGCCTTGTTCTTCATCGAATCTGAAGTGCATGTGAAATTACATAATTCTGCTGCAAATTGTTGGGTTACCTGATCGATTCGTGTTATTGCTTCGTTAACCTGGTTAATGCCGGTCGATTGTTCTTTGGAAGCTTCTGCTATTTCACTTAACAAAGCTCCAACTTTTCCGGCACTTTCCCCTACATTGTTAAATGCGGTATTAGCCTCTGTTACCAGTTTGCTTCCGTTATTAATCTCATTGCACGTTGTTTCTATCAATGCGGATGTATTATCTGCCGCTGCCGCCGATCTCATCGCCAGGTTGCGTACTTCTTCTGCCACCACGGCAAAACCTTTTCCGGCTTCTCCGGCTCGGGCTGCTTCAACTGCTGCGTTCAATGCCAGCAGATTGGTCTGAAACGCTATTTCGTCAATTGCCTTGATGATATTAGCGGTTTCTTCACTTGCTTTGCTTATATCTTGCATCGATGATATTAAGTGGTTCATTGAAACACTCGTTGTATTTACTGTCTCATTTGTGCTTGCCATGAAGCTGTCTGCTTCACCGGCGTTTACCGCGTTGCTTTTTGTCATGGATGACATCTCTTCCAGTGTCGATGAAGTTTCTTCCAGTGAGGCCGCCTGCTCTGTTGCCCCTTCTGATAACGATCTGCTTGAGGTAGCTATTTCTGTCGCAGACTCTGCCATCTGGGTTATTCCGGATTTTATCACTGATACTATACCTTGTATCGAATGAGTGATTGATCTTATCATATGCAATGACATTCCTGTAAATGCAAGGATACTTATCCCTGTGACTATTACGACAACCATCAAGGCCAGGTATTTTTCCGACTTTATCTGTTCGTCTTGTGCTGTCAGGAATTTGTCAGTTTCTATAATTATTTCGTTGCCGGCATGGTCGAGGTTAGTAATTGCCTCATTTTCCTTTTGACCGTATTCTAAAGATTTACTTATCATCCCAAGGAAATTATCCAGTGATTTATTTACTATTTCAGAGTTTGCAATATAGTCTTTATTTTCGAGTGCCCTGGAAAATTCCATTAAGGATATGATAAATGCCTGCACGTTCCCATTTGATATTTCTTTGAATTTGTCCAGATAGGAAACTTCTCCTGTTGTCAGAAATTGTGTTTGCAGGTTTTTTAGTTCCAGGAATGCTATTTTGCAATCGCGTAAGATTGTGGCTAGTTGCACCTCCTCCGGGCCCAGATCTTCTCCTTCTATTTGGAGTTCGTATTGTCTTTCATCCAGTAGAGATTTTATTTTATCCATACTGGATAGGGCATTCTGCATCGGTTGTGCTATCTGTAGCTTTAATTCAGCATGCTCCTCATGCAGTTTAGCTACCTGGTCAAATTGATGACGATATTTCTCACTTATTTTGTCTAGATTATTTTCATTATCGTTATGTTTTTCCAGTTCATCCAGTATTGTTGTCATTTCATTAGCAACTGAACTGAATTGCTTTTTCTGTTCATCAGAAAAATATTGTAAATAACTTTTTTCTATTAAACGACACTCTTGTACTTTTTTCGCTGTTGCATTCAGTTTGGCTTTCAGTTCCTGGCGTTTTTCAATTCTTGTGTAACTTATTGCACCGATTATGCAAATAATAAGTATTGCACAAACCGCCCATCCAAAAAATAAGAATAATTTTTGCCTGATATTCATCTTCATCTAAAATCCTCTCTCCTATTATGAATGCTGTATAGACAGGCGAAATCGTTTATCGCTTCGCCTGTCTGGTTCCCAAATAATTTATAATCTTCTCTCTACTTTAGTTATTGTCTTATCTTAATATGACTTATTTACTAAGCAGTTTTGCTACTTCTTCTTTTGGTAAATCGTAGACACCGCAGCCGACAACTATTTCGCTGCCGTCTTTCATCTTGCATAGTTTTACATATGATACTTTTAGGGCTGGTTCTTTTTCGCCTGGTTTCGGCCACATATAATCTACCCATCCGGCACCTTTCTCTCGTGTAACTTTATTCATTTCAGCAAAGAAGAGTTTACCATTCTTATCTTTCAGGCCTATCAATGCTTTTCCTTCCATCTTGAATTTGATGGGATGCATTTTCATTACACCTTTCATATCGTGCAGCCAGATATACGTTCCGGCAAATATGTATTCGCTGTCTTTTCCCTTGAATTTGTCAAATGCTTCTGCTCCTTCTTTCTCCAGAAGCTTGCATGCAGAATTTACTTTCTCGATAATCATTTTTGCTGTTGGTTTGGTTTTTGCTGTTTCTTCTGCTCTTTTTTCACTTTCTTTCGCCAGGGCAGATTTTTCTTCTTCTGTCTTTTCAGCTGCTAATAACGCTGTGGCGGTGACAAGAGTAATACATAAAACGAGTGTTAAAAGTCTTTTTAGATTAACCATGTTCTCTCCTCTACAAAAAAGTTTAATTACACATTGCATACATTGGCAATGAATCTTCTCTTTTCTTATATTCTTTATCCCTTTTCGTTAAAGAGGAAACGGAACTTAACTTTAAAAAGAAATGTCGCTATACGTGGAAGTGCCGGCAGTTTGTTTTCGTTTACTATGAAACAAAGTTATTGTGCAACATTGAGATTATATGATGTGGTTCTTAGTTTATTATTAGACTAAAAAACAAATTGAAAGTTTTTACGGCGTAGAATACTTTTAATGCATGGCAATATAATTAGAAGCCTGGTGTGCTTTAAGTAAATAAAACGTGCACTCAAGCTCCTGGTGGAAGCGTGTTTTGCTCAAAAGATTTTTAATTATTATGTTAAGAGATTTGGTATGTTTCAACTATTCCTGGTCTCTGTGAACTTTCTCTGGTGAAAAAGCTGGAATGCAAACAGATATATACTCGGCTCCGCCTGGGGTACTGTACTGAACCCATTCCCCGGCATGTACTATGACTGCCTGACCTGCTTCAACTGTCATTTCGCTTCCTTCAAATTTCATCTCCAGGGCACCTTTCAAAACGACGGTATATTCTTCAAATTCTGGCCGCTGACCAGGTTCTGACCATCCCGCAGGGCTTATCATTCTTGCTATGCTTACTTCATTATTATGTGAGTTTACTTTGCCAATATACTCTTCTATCTGTTTTGCTGGTTCACCGGCTGCTTTTATAATTGTTGCGTTTTCTATCAGGCGTGCCATAAATACTCCTTATATAATCTTATTCATTAAGCTGGCATTAAATTGGTTCTGCTGAACAGTCAACAGTACACATCTTGTATAAGATTCAAGCCAAAGCATTCTTGATAGCTTAATCAAAAACAGCTCGAAATGAAAGTATAATTGACTATCAGCATCTTTTAATGTATCGTCTTATAGCATGTTAGATGCTTCCAATATTAACGCTCAGGACCAGACCGATATTGCCATTGCTAATTCAGGTGATGTCGCAGGGTTTGAGCGTATATATCTGAGATACAAAAACTGGACCTTCCAGCTTGCCTGGCGTTTGGCCAATAGAGACGAAAATATTGCAGCTGATGTCTGCCAGGAGGTCTTTACGTGGTTTTATACGCGGTTTCCAGGTTTTTCGCTTACTTCCAGCATGAAATCTTTTTTGTATCCGGCAGTACGGAATACTGTCATCCGTCAGCAGGAACGTAAGCGGCGGTACTCATCCGTTGACCTGCCGCTTGACATCCCTGATACGTCTTTACCCATTGGCGAAACGCCGCAAGACGAAATGCGACGACATCTCGCTTCTCTTCTTGACAACCTATCCGATACCCAGCGGCATATACTCCTTATGCGGTTCGTTGATGATATGACACTCGCCGAGATAGCTTCCGCGATTGAGATATCCGAAAGCAGTGTGAAGACAACTTATTATCGAACTCTCAAAAAACTTAAAGATTCACCTGCTATTAAAAATATCCGTGACCTTAAAGCTTTGATATTACTATTCTTGTAATTATTCTTATTTTTCTGAAACTATTTTACTCACCTGCGGTCTAAATATACGGAGACCATAAACCATGGATAACAATAATATTAACAATTTTGATGATATCCCGGAACTATCAGATGAGTTGCAACTCGAATTGAAAAAAGAGTTTACAACTGATTCTCAACTTCCGCTTGATGTTGATAGAGCTGTTTTAGAGGGAGCCAGAGCTCATTTTGATGCTTTCAACAAACGGCGTAAATCTCCTCTAATACATTATTTACGATATGCCGCGGCAATTGTGCTTGTCGCTATATCGGCTTTCTTTGTATTACACAATTCCCAAACCTTTGCCCCGCAGGATGTTAACCGCGATGGAAGTGTAGATATACTCGATGCTATGACTCTCGCTATCCATATCCGTGACAAGGGCATATACGACCGGAAATGGGATTATAACAACGACAATAATCTTTCTATTACTGATGTGCAAATAGTTGCCAATAAAGCAGTTGAGATAAACAACCTGGACCAGGCGGCTGCTGCCCGGTTAAACTCTCAGCTGGCAATGATTATAAATTAAATTGAAGGATAATAATATGAGAGCGCCAAGCGAAGCTAATGTAGTCAAGCCGGCCAATCCGGCATGGGTAAGGGCTAGCCACCCGCCCATTACAGCACCGGGCGTGCAGAGAGGTAACGAACTGTACGAAGCCCCGGGAAAGGAGTTTGTCAGCCACAACGCAAGTGAAGGTGTTGAGCCCCGAAATTATTCCTTATCGCATCCGGGCCAGGGTTTTCATATGCCTGAAGCCAATATCGATATATGCGAAATACGGCGAGCATATATCGACGAGCCGGGGTCTGAGTCCGTAGCGGGCAAACGAACTGACTGCATTGGAACTTGGGAGAACCGAAGTGCTCCGAAAGGAAGCGGCCAAGGAGCTGAAACCGTGACGCGGCCGTATGGCATTTTGGTAGTCGGACTGACTCATAGTAGAGGAGTAAACAGGGTAATGCCTGTTGAGTTTCGAAGTTTGAGGCACTCGAAGGGGTCAGCATTAATGTGTAAAGGCGAAACAGGATATTGGCCAGGCACTGAACTGGAAGAAACCATGAACGTTCCACAGCGTCTTCTATCGGAGACTTCTACAAGGCACATTACTTTGCCTTATGTAGCCGTCAAAGTGAGCATTAATGAAGAGCCGGATGAGGGAAATCTTCAAGTCCGGTTCTGTGAGGGGCATGCGTTTCCTTGCACAAAATATAATGAAACTCAGAATTTGTTAAATTAATGAAAGGAGGCGACATGCCTACTCGACAGAACAAAATGACAATTATTATATTAACCCTTTGTTTTACCGCACTTACATACAGTTTCGGCAAAGCTCTTGAACCGCAGGCTGACTTCAGCAATGTCAGGTTTGTACCTGTCGATATCATAATCGATTCCGCTGATAAGTCTATCGCGGCATACCAGTTCGAACTTAAGGTAACATCAGGTATTGCAAAGCTTTCCGGCGTTGAAGGCGGCGACTGCGAGGCTTTCAAAGCTCCGGGCTATTACGACCCAAAGGCTCTTAATCATGGCAGAATCATACTTGCCGCTTTCAATCTCGATAAATCATTACCTTCCGGTAAGTTCAGATGTGCCCGCCTCCACTTTATGATTTCCGGCGACCAGACTCCGGAGTTCGAAATTACACCGGTTGTCATCGCAGATGCCAAAGGAAACAAGGTAAAAGCTGATATGACTTACCGGCTTACCGATCGTGACTAATATTATAAGACATTAAAACATAGACAATTACAATATTCGGAGTTTAAGATGTTTAACCTAAGAAAATCAATTTTTACTGGATTATTATTATCATTGCTGGCAATACCTGCATTCTTGCTTATTCAAGGCTGTGGCAATGATATTAATAGTACCGTCTCAGCCCCTGGAGATACTGCTGCTTATCAGGGAGGCACCTCTGATGAACATGGGAGTTCTGATACTGAAGCAATAGATAAAACCAGAGATTCAGCTAGAGAAGCAGCTCAAGAAGTACAGGTTATAAGTACTTTATTCCATACTGCTAATAAGTTTGCAGAGCAAAGAAGGTTTCAAGCTGCTATTGACACTATAGATCGTTTGCTTTCTGTAGACCCTTATAACGAACAGGCAAAATACCTTAGAAATATGTATTCGCAGGCGTTGTTATGGCAGATTCAGCATGAAAAATCCAGAAATGCGGACCATAATGTTACAATGCACTTAATGGCCGTTGATAAAGATCTAATTCCTCCAGTAGAAAAAATAGAATATCCAACTGTTGAAAAGGGGAGTGCAAAACCTATCGCAGCTGGCCAGGGTATTGTTGGGTATGACGTTAGTGGTATGGATGGTGGTGTGATGGCTCAGATGTATTCTTTTGGGAAAGCACCAATCAATAATCAAATTGTTTTGAACAACTTCAATGCCGATGAGCTATGGGTTATAGCTAAAGTTGATACTGCCAAATCGGTAGTGCCGGTAGACGATAATACTCCTGTCAGCGGCTGTTGTGTTGTTAAGCTGCCTGATAATCCCGAGGAAGTGCCGTTACCGCTTAAGCATACAGATGTTACAGGCAATATCGCCGGTTATATAGCAACCGTAAATGTTGTTCAGCAGTTTCACAATCCATACGATACCAAGATAGAGGCACGCTATGTCTTTCCGCTGCCTCAGAATGCTGCGGTAAACGACTTTCTTATGACCGTTGGTGACCGCACAATCCGAGGCGTTATCCGTGAAAAGGAAGAAGCCAAACAAATATACGAAGCCGCCCGCAGCCGGGGCCATGTGGCCAGCCTGCTAACCCAGCAGCGGCCTAATATCTTCACCCAAAAAGTTGCCAATATAGAGCCGGGCAAAGCTATCGATATCAATATAAAATATTTCAATACCCTGGCTTATAAAGACGGCTGGTATGAATTTGTCTTTCCAATGGTTGTAGGACCGCGTTTTAACCCTCCGCATACAACTGACGGCATAGCGGCAGTTGCCCACGGCACACCAGACGGTACCAGCGGACAGTCAACCGAGGTCCATTACCTCAAACCGGACCAGCGAAGCGGACATGATATCTCGCTCGCAGTTAATATTGACGCCGGCGTAAAGATTGAAGATCTGGAATGCAGCAGCCATATAATTGAGAAAAAATACAACTCTGACAGCCGGGTAAATGTGCAGATCGCCCGTAACGATACTATCCCAAACAAGGATTTTGTACTTCGTTATAAGGTTGCCGGCAATAAGGTAAAAACCGGCATTATGACAACTACTGACGATAACGGAAGTTACTTCACTATGATGTTGTATCCTCCGGAAAGTATCTCCCAGCTCAAACGGGTACCAATGGAAATGATTTTTGTACTTGACTGTTCCGGCAGTATGAATGGTTTTCCTATTGAAATGTCAAAGAAAGCCATTAACCGTGCCCTGAAACGCCTCGGACCGGATGACAGCTTCCAGATCATTAGATTCAGCAATAATGCTTCTCAGCTTGGTCCCAAACCAATCGAAGCAACTCAAGAGAATATAGAAAAAGGGCTTACCTATCTTGAGGGCCTTCATGGCGGCGGCGGAACAATGATGATTGAAGGTATCAAAGCAGCTCTGGACTTTGAGCATGATCCTAAACGCTTCAGAATCGTTTCGTTTATGACTGACGGTTATATTGGTAATGAAGCTGAGATTCTCAAAGCCATAAGTGAAAAGCTTGGTGAAAGCCGTATTTTCAGCTTCGGCATTGGCAGCTCGCCTAACCGTTATCTGCTTGATCGTATGGCAGCTATCGGTCAGGGTGCTGTTTCGTATATTGGTCACAATGACAGCCCGATCGAGCCGGTTGATAATTTCTATGAAACTATTGCCCATCCTGCACTTACAGATATATCCATCGATTTTGGCGATATGCAAGTTGCCGAAGTATGGCCGCCTAGAGTACCGGATCTATTCGCCGGCAGGGCGGTAGTTATTACCGGCAGATGCAAAAGTCCAAAGAACTGCAATATAACAGTTGGTGGTAAGGTTGGCAGCCTGGATCAGCAATATACCGTTCCTGCTGAATTTAGTGACAACACTCGTCATGACGGCATTGCTGCCATCTGGGCTCGTAAAAAGATTGAGATATTGAATAATTTGCTCAATACCGGCGGTCCAACAGATCTTTCAAACGCTATTCTTACTACTGCGTTGAGCTATAACCTTATGAGCAACTACACTTCATTTGTTGCCGTGGATTCTGCTACTGTTACTTCTGGAGAACATGGCGTAACGGTCAATGTTTCTGTTCCAGTGCCGGAAGGCGTGAAATACGAAACAACGGTTCAGGAAGTACATTAGGGTTGAAAGTCTAACATAGGAGAATTAGTTATGAAAACCAATAAAATTATATGGCTGTTAGTTGTACTTGCTATAGTTGCATTTATAGTTTCATTATTTATGCCTGCATTAAATAAAGCCAAAGAAAGTGCCAGGTTTGCAGTTGAGAGTGCTAATCGACGTATGCTGAATGAGCTTAGTGATGCAGAGCTGCATGAGTTGGCAAGTTCAGATGGTGTTATTAATGTTGATGCTGATGAAATATGGGTAATACAAAAAACTGATATTAGTGAAGGGTCTTTCCGTTGCGATGTAGACGTACCTCTTAGTGGCTCTTGCATTGCGAAGGTGCCTGATCAAAAAGAGGAAGTACCATTGCCATTAAAGCATACTGATGTCAATGGTAATGTCTCGGGTTATATTGCAACCGTAGAAGTAAGGCAGAAGTTTCATAATCCTTATGCTGTTAAGATTGAAGCGAAATATGTCTTTCCTTTACCTCAAAATGCTGCAGTTAATGATTTTTTGATGACAATAGGGGATCGAACTATTCGAGGTGTAATAAGAGAAAAAGAAGAAGCTAAGAAGATTTATGAACAGGCTCGTGGGTTAGGTTATACAGCTAGCCTGCTAACTCAGCAGCGACCTAATATTTTCACCCAGAAAGTTGCCAATATAGAGCCAGGCAAAGCTATCGATATCAATATAAAATATTTCAATACTCTGGCTTATAAAGACGGTTGGTATGAGTTTGTCTTTCCAATGGTTGTAGGACCGCGTTTTAACCCTCCGCATACAACTGACGGCGTAGCAGCTGTTGCCCACGGCACACCAGACGGAACCAGCAGTCAGTCAAGCGAAGTTCATTACCTCAAACCGGATCAGCGAAGCGGACACGATATCTCACTTGCAGTTAATATTGATGCCGGTGTAAAAATTGAAGATTTGGTATGCAGCAGCCATATAATTGAGAAAAAATACAACTCTGACAGCCGGGTAAATGTGCAGATCGCCCGTAACGATACTATCCCAAACAAGGATTTTGTACTTCGTTATAACGTTGCAGGTGACAAGGTAAAAACCGGTATAATGACAACTTCCGATGAAAACGGGAGTTATTTTACTATGATGCTGTATCCGCCGGAAAGCATTACACAGCTGAAGCGAGTGCCAATGGAGATGATTTTTGTACTTGACTGTTCCGGCAGTATGAATGGCTGGCCAATGGATATTTCGAAACAAGCCATTAGTCGTGCTCTTAAGCGTTTGGGACCGGATGATAGTTTTCAGATTATCCAGTTCAGTAATAATGCTTCCAGGCTTGGTAGCAAACCTGTTATTGCTTCTAAGGAGAATATAAATATAGGATTAAAGTATGTAAAACAATTGAATGTTAGTGGTGGAACTATGATGATCGAAGGAATAAAGGCGGCTCTTGATTTCGAGCATGATCCTAAACGCTTCAGAATTGTTTCATTTATGACTGACGGTTATATTGGTAATGAAGCTGAGATTCTCAAAGCCATCAGTGAAAAGCTCGGTGAAAGCCGTATTTTCAGCTTCGGTATAGGCAGTTCGCCTAATCGTTATCTGCTTGATCGTATGGCAGCTATCGGCCAGGGTGCTGTATCGTATATTGGTCACAATGACAGTCCGGTCGAGCCAGTTGATAATTTCTATGAAACTATTGCCCATCCTGCACTGACAGATATTTCTATCAATTTTGGTGATATGCAAGTTGCCGAAGTATGGCCCCAAAAAGTCCCAGACCTTTTTGCCGGCAGGGCAGTAGTTATAACCGGAAAGTGTAAAAATACCAAAAAGTGCAATATTACTGTCAGCGGTAGGGTTGGTAGCCTGGATCAGGAATATACCGTTCCTGCTGAATTCAGTGACAATACTCGTCATGACGGCATTGCTGCCATCTGGGCTCGCAAAAAGATCGAGATGTTGAATAATAAATTGGTAATTTCAGGTAATGATAGCATCGCCTCTGAAATACTTGTAACGGCATTAAATTATAATCTTATGAGTGATTTGACTTCATTTGTCGCTGTTGATTCTACAGCTCAAACGTCTGGAGATTATGGCGTATCTGTTAATGTTCCTGAACTAATGCCGGAAGGCGTGAAATACGAAACAACGGTAAACTAAGTAATAGATATTTATATACCCATAATAGTTGAAAATGCCCGTTCGAGCGTAGTGTAAATGGTTATACTGTCATTGCTTACCTTTCGAGCGATCGAGCAAAGGCATATTCTATGTCTATATTTACCGTTGAGGACCGGAGCTGATAGGAGATATAAGTTAAGGTGTTCGCCTGAAAACTCACATTTCATTTAAAGCTAGCGCAAGTGTTAGTCGGGTTGGGATTATGCGGGAGTTAATATGAAGAAGATTATTATTGTAATAGTTACAATGCCGTTTTTCCTTTCAGGATGTATTAAGTTTTATAGTTATAAAGAATATGAAGTTAAAGTTGTTGACTATGAAAGTAGTCAACCGGTCGAGGGGGCTGAAGTATCCGTTCGTTATCTTGCATTTTTTCTTTTAAACTATCCGGAAACAAAAAATATTATTACGAATGATAACGGGTGGGCAAAGATAAAAGTTGCTAATAAAGTTTTGAATATTTGGGAAGTGAATGCTGAAGGATATCAGTTTTATCATTCTTGCGGGGTTGAAGATGATGGGCGTGTTCCGGTTGAATTTTTTCTAAATGAAAATAAGGTGATTATTCCGGTGAATATGTCAGAAAGTAATTTAAACTAACAGGAGATTATTATGAAGAAGATTATGATTTTTATGGCTGGAATGATGTTATTTTTTGTAGCCGGTTGTGGGGTTAACTATACCACACCTGGGCCTGCTGCTAATTTTAGTGAAATGGATGAGCAATTGTATGCTAATCCGGCCAGTCAAAATAACGGAGGCAAGATTGTCAGGATAGAAGACTATCAAATTCGCAAACAGTTTGAAAGTAAACCCGCGGCAAATTTCCCAGCTAATGTTGTTGCTGTCCGCGTGCAGGGTAATAGATATAGTGCGTATAATTGTGACAGTTATGGCAAAGGTAAATACAGTATTATTACAGCCAGGACAGTTGAACAGGAATCGGATTATGAAAAGGTCTCAAAGATGGCCGGGGTTGATCGCCTTGGAACATTAAATCGTTTGCTGTTACCACGTGATCTTAATTCCGTCCATGATCTTCGGCAGGCCGCAGCCGGGCTGCACGCAGATTTGTTATTACTCTATACTTTTGATACCAGTTTCAGAATAGATTCGCAGGAGATAGGTCCGCTTGGCATTATTACTTTAGGGTTATTGCCAAATAAGTCGGCAAAGGTTACTACTACTGCTTCGGCTGTTATTTATGATGTGCGGACAGGTTATATCTATGGGCTGGCAGAAGCTAGTGATTCCAGGAGCAATATTGCTAATGCCTGGTCTACCGAGGAAGCAATTGACAGTGCTCGAATACATACAGAGCGGCAGGCATTTTCTAAACTGGTTGATGAGTTAGCTAAAACCTGGAATGGTATCCTCGGCCAGTATGCGATGAAATAAATTTTAACATTTTGGTGGTAATGATTGACGGTAAAAGGCAGGCTCCGATTGAGTCTGTCTTTTTTGTTGGTGTTTACTGCTTGACAATAAGCATCTAATGTGTTAATATATCTTGTTCTTGTTGCAATGACAAGATTAACACGCCTATATTACACCGTCGACTCGACAGTGTAGTCTCGTTTTGAATAAATCAATCAAGTTAAGTAGATAGAATCCCGGCACATTCCCTGTTGGTACAGAGAATGTCTGTATGTATTGAGGAGATAGTAGATGAAACTGGATATCAGCCAGTGTAAGAATGATGTATTGTCAGGTCTAACAGTTGCTTTGGCGCTTGTACCCGAGGCTATAGCCTTTGCTTTTGTTTGCCATGTGTCGCCGATAATTGGTTTATATGCCGCTTTTATTATGGGGCTGACAACTGCGATTTTAGGTGGTCGTCCGGGCATGATATCAGGTGCAACTGGTGCGATAGCGGTTGTTTATGCATCGCTGGTAATAGAATATGGGGTGGAATATTTGTTTGCGGCCGTATTGCTAATGGGAGTTATTCAGGTAGTGGCAGGGTTGCTGCGACTAGGTAAGTTTGTGCGGCTTATACCGCATTCTGTAATGCTTGGTTTTGTTAACGGTTTAGCGATTGTGATATTTCTTGCACAGCTTGGCCAGTTTAAAACTGGTGTTGGCGATGATGCCGCATGGTTGGTTGGTCCGCAGTTGGTTGTGATGCTGGGGATGGTAGCTGTAACGATGGCGATATGCTATCTTTTGCCGCTGGTGACTAAGGCGATACCGGCGTCGCTGACGGCTATTATAGTAGTTACAGTAGGGGCGATAGCGGCTGGTAAGTTTGGTATATTCGAATATAGAAGTGTTATCGATTATGTGCAGCTTCTTGACCCGGAATTAAAATCATTGAAAGCATCGCTGCCGAAGTTTGCGTTTCCAGGGGTGCCGATGTCGATGGAGACGCTAAAGATTATCCTGCCGTATTCGTCCCTGGCGGCGGCAGTTGGACTGATTGAATCACTGCTTACTTTGACGCTGGTTGATGAGATAACTGAAACCCGCGGGCGTGGTAACAGGGAATGTATTGGTCAGGGTATAGGTAATCTTATCTGTGGTGTTTTTGGTGGTATGGGAGGTTGTGCGATGATCGGTCAGAGCATGATCAATATCAATTCGGGCGGGCGAGGCAGGTTATCTGGTATAACTGCGGCACTTGCGTTACTCCTGTTTGTGCTGGCAGGTTCATCGCTGATAGAAATCATACCTGTTGCAGCTTTAGTTGGTGTTATGTTTACCGTTGTTATTAGTACGTTCAGTTTCTCTAGCATAAAGATAATGAGAAAAATTCCCGTGTCTGATGCTTTTATAATAGTACTGGTTTCAGCTGTTACGGTAATTGAAGATCTGGCAATTGCGGTTTTTGTCGGTGTGATTGTGTCTGCTCTGGTTTTTGCCTGGAAAAAAGGTAGTCGGATAGAATTTCATTCTGAAATTGATCAGAAAGGGTCGAAAGTGTATAGGCTGAGGGGGTCGCTGTTTTTTGGTTCTGTAAAGAATTTCTCTGAACTGTTTAATCCGGCTGAAGACCCTGACGACGTGATAATAGACTTTCATTATGCCAGGGTATTTGACCATTCTGGTATCGAAGCTATTAATTCTCTCGCCGAGCGATACGTCAAACAGGGTAAAACGCTGCATTTGATAGATCTTAGCCCGGAGTGTACCAGGTTGCTTGATAATGCAGGTGATATGCTGGACATTCAGATATACGAAGATCTGAAGCATTGGCATATTGCAACTGATCAGTTGGCCTAATAAGACATATCCTTGATCAGACCTCGCTATGCTCGGCGATTGTATTTTTAACAGTTCACCTGTGTCGCTAGTTTTGATGTAGTTTTATATAAGGAAGACTTTGTCTGGGCAGGCCTTTAGCAGGCAAGCTCTTTCGGTGATTAATCGAGATTGATTATATAATTAGAACCGTTCTGGTTTGTGATATCTGGAACAGCATAAATATCTTATTAATGGCAGACCATATTATGTTTACTTTCGCAGTTTTAAGTTGCAAAAATCGCCTAAAAGGGCCTTCCTGCAACGTTTTGAATTAAATGTACTTTCGAGAATTAGCTCGGAAATACATTTAAATAGAGAGTTTTCATTCACAAGGCCCTGTTCTGGCCTTTGCGTGTAATGTTGAACAGTCAAAAGTGCGAAACCGCACTATTATGTGTTTGTCTTTTTTTGTTTGGATATTTGGTACCGGCTAAGAGTTCTGTCTTAATATCTGCTTAAAAATATTACCCCGCTGCTGAAAGTTTTCGAACATGCCGTAACTGGCACATGCCGGGCTCAACAGAACAACATCTCCCTTTGTTGCTGTTTCTTTTGTTGCTGCTATGGCATTTTCAAAAGTATCGCATTTAATGATTTTTGGCAGAAGAAAATCTCTATCGGCTTTAGCCTCTTCTATATCGTTAGCAATAATGTCAGCGGTCTGGCCTATAAGAACTGCAACCTTTACATTTCCCGCAATTTTAGCCGCCATTTCCTTAAATGGCAGTTTTTTGTCATAGCCTCCCAGGATTAGTATCTTGGTGCATGAAAAGGCATCAATGGCTACAATTGTACTTTCCGGGGTGGTTGATATTGAATCGTTATAGTATTTGACCCCATCAATTTCTGTTACAAATTCTAACCTGTGTTCCAGTCCGCTAAAATCAGACAGGGCGGCCTTAGCCTGTTCTGCATTTATGTCAAATTTACCGGCAGCTGCTACTGCCGCAGCTGCGTTTAGCCTGTTATGTCTGCCCGGTACCATTAAATCAACGGCTATTTCTTCGTATCTCTGTTTTTGAGCCTTTCCAATATTCATCCAGCTATCCAGCTGATGATCTTCACCGCAGATTATGGCATAGTCATTTTCGCCCTGGAACTTCAGTATGTTCTGTTTTGCGGTTATATAATTCGCCATAGTGCCATGCCGGTCCAGGTGGTTTGGAGCAATGTTAGTTACAATAGCAATATGTGGGCTGCGCTGGAGTTGTGCCAGGTCTTCAAGTTGAAAACTGCTTAATTCCAGAACGACTATATCATCTGGGCCGACCTGGTCGATCTTGGCCAGCAGAGACCCCTTACCAATATTACCGCCCAGCCATACTTTTTTTTCAGGCATACATCTGGTCAAAACATGGTATGTCATCGCGGTGGTGGTACTCTTACCGTTACTGCCGGTTATTCCGACCACGGGAGCAGGGCAGTATTGCCAGAAAAGATTCATTTCGGTAGTTAAGCCGACCTCGGCTTTGCGGGCTATTTCCAGGTATTCATTTTCCTGGGGGACGGCAGGGTTTACTATGATCATGTCTGCTGATGTAAAGTCAGATTCGACATGTTCGCCGAGATGGTAGGTTATATCCAGGTCGCTAAGCTGATCAATACTGCTTTGCAGTTTTTCTGCTGAGTTGGTATCGGTTACTGTTACTATTGCCCCATGTTCGGCTGCAAAACGAGCCGCACCAACACCGCCGCCGAAACGGCCAAGGCCCATCACCAGAATCTTTTTACCGGAAATATTTTGCATGAGATAATTGTAGATATTATACAGTTTCCATGCAAGTGAAATGTTAAACTTCTTATCTGAAATCAGGTCAGTGCGATTGAGGGGTGTTAGTTTACTTTTGATTCCCAGATGAAATTGGGATTGATAACCATTGATATTCGACCATCACCCATTATTGCCGAAGCAGTGAATATATTGCTGGCTATCTTTAATCCTTTTACTTCATTCAGTACAACACGCTGGACACCTACAGCTTCGTCAATATGTATTGCGACCATCTGTCCTTTACATTGCATTGCCACCAGTGCTATTACTTCATCGCTGCTGAGATTATAGTTATATGGGCTGAACGGACGAATTATACTTAAAAGCTGGTCCCTTCTCTTAACACACATCCCTTTGTCTGTTACTGTATTGATCTGGCTGCCGGTTACACAAAATACTTCCTGAACTTCTTCCATAGGCAAAATATACTGATTATTTTCTATACGAATAACATAACCGTTTATAATTTGAGTCATTACAGCCTGAGGTAAAGTAATAATAAACTCGGTTCCTTTTCCGCTTTCAGACTCAATTGTGATCTTGCCGCCGGCCTCTTCAATGTTTTTCTTTACAACATCCATGCCGATACCGCGACCGGATATTTCGGTAACATTTTGTGAAGTTGTCAGACCAGGCAAAAACAGCAGGTTTTTCTTTTCGTCTTCGGAAAGATCAATGTCAGGTTTCAGCAGTCCCATTTCTATAGCTTTTTGGATTATCGCCGGGTAATTCAGACCTTTACCATCATCGGTAATCTTTATCTCGACGTCATCACCGTTTAGCTGGCATACAACTTTTATATTCCCTTCTTCACTTTTACCTGAATTTATTCTGTCTTCCGGTAATTCTATACCATGATCTGTAGCATTTCTTATAATGTGGATCAATGGCGCATCAAGTACCTCTAAAAGTCTTTTGTCGATAAGTGTCTTTTCGCCTTCGAGTACGACATTTACCTTTTTGCCCCGGGTTTCTGCTACATCTCTGACTATCCTCGGGACCTTTTGCATGAGACTTGAGACAGACACCTTTCTAATTTCCATTACCGAATCATTTAGCTTTTCAGATAGCTGAAAGAACGTTTCATTAATTCGTTTGAAATGGTTTTGGAAATCTGATATTTCACTGTCCTGGGTGATTTTCCTGCTTAGGTTGTTGTACATCTCTCTGACAACAATCAGGTTGCCGACAGATTCCAGGAATTTATCAATGCTTTCTTCGGAAACTCTCATCGAACGTGCAGCTTCATGATATTCTTCATCTACTTCGCCTTCAGGTTCTTCGATTTCGTCCGGTGTGCTGTATCGCTTTAACAATAGTTCGTTAATTTCATCCTGGGTGAGCTCGAAACGATCCATTGACGTGAAGTCATATTCTTCTTCTCGTTCCTGGTCACTCTTCTCTTCTGCCTGCGGCAGGTCTTCCTTTTTGTCAGGAATTTCATCAATTATCTGTTCCAGCTTTACAAACTGTTCTTCCAGGATTTCTGCCAGGAATGGTTCAAATCCGACTGAGGCTGTAATATTTGCATATTGTTCGACAGCTTCATTTATTAATTCTTCTGCGGCGGTATCGTCAGTAATCTCTTTTAGACTCTTAAGCTTCTCGCCTACCTGGTCGGATTGCTCTTCATCTAACGCGCATTCCATTGCTGCAGTGAAGATATTTCTCATATCCTGGATTAATTCTTTTATCTGACTGTGAATGCCGGTTTCGGCAGTTTCTATGCCGCCTGTATTTACCAGCATCTCAATTACTTCGGTCAGGTCTTTTGCATGTTTGTCAGAGATCCCTTCGAGTTCCTTCTCGATTGATCCTAGTTTTTCCAGTACTGCCTGTGGGTCAAACTTTTCATCTCTTGCCCTGTCTCTTGCATCTTCCAGTACGGCCAATGCATCATGGTATTTTTTAGAGATGCCTTCGAGTTCATCTTTGCCTGACTGGACGTTACCCAATAGCTTTTTGATAATATCAATTGTTTTTATAAATGTTGATATCAGCTCACTTGTAATAACCTGCTTGTTTTTTAAGGCACAGTTTAGTACATCCTCTGATACATGGGCAAGCTTTTTACCATTTTGCAGACCAAAAAACGAACAATTACCTTTCGTTGAATGGATCGGACGCATAATAGCATTAATCAACTCATGATCATCCGGGTTCTTTTCCAGTTTGATCAGATATCCTTCTACATGGCGTATTTCTTCCATGGTATCTTCAACAAAGGTGTTGAATAATTCAGGATCGATTTTCTTCTTATCACTCATCTATTAAACGTTCGCCTCTGGTATTGTTACTTTCTGCAAATATATTTATTCTGTTATAGTTTTCTTTCGCATTTCTAAGTTGCAAAATCGCCTAAAAGGGCCTTCCTGCAACGCTTTGAATTAAATGTACTTTCGAGAATTAGCTCGAAAATATAATTAAATAACTTTTTCATTCACAAGCCCTGTTCTGCCTTTGCGTGTAATGTGAACAGTCAAAAGTGCAAAATCGCACTTATAAAAGAAACATTTTATAGTTTCTTACATGTTTTCTTCGGTATATTTAATAGCCGAATTCACTTGTTTTAATCTTAATATTAAGGTTATATGCTAATTTACTGTTTTTTATCTGGTTCCGATAATTATGGTTGTCCGTTTATTTATAGTTGTTGGTGATTTTGCGAGTTAAGTTGGCTTGTTTTGTCGCCGATATTGGGAGCAAGGACTGATGCGCTGATAATGCAAACGGCACCTCTAATTGTTGTTAATATTAGGGTGTGCCGTAGTCCTCAGTTTTTTATCGTGAATAATGTAAAAAAGTGATTTTAGCTTTGGAGTATGATATGTCCGGTGAAGTAATGGCCTTAACAATGCTGGGAGCCGCGTTTACCTCATTTGTATTTCTTGCTGCAATGGCCGGAAAGATGAACGAGTTAGCAAAGACATATAAAGCTCAGCTCAGGTATGATTTCAATAAGCTCGAGCTGGAGAAACTCAAAGCCAAACAATCCGGAGTAGAACTGGCAGAAGAAGTATATTCTGATTAGTTCCATGTCTAACCATTTTTATCCATAAAACAGGAAATATTGTTCTGAATTAATCAATATTCTAATAATTATTTTTGTTGAGTTTTATTATTTTTCAGTATATTATCGGTCGTAATATGTAAGTTTGTGATAATGTATCCGATGGCACCTGGAAAAAAACAATCAAAGAATATTGCGGCAATTTTGAATTTTGCTTCAAGAACAATATATGCCGGCAGGCTGATCCGTTCTTTTATGGTATGGCTGCTGGTGTTTTTATGCTTTTGGCTTTGCTTCTTTTTGCTGGATAACTACTTTCATTTGCCGGCTGAGTTGAGGCTTCCTGTTTCTGTATCTTCGATTGTAATTGCCGGTTATTTTCTTATTAGACATGTTATTTCCCCATTTCTTAACCGAAACCCGGCAGAGAAGATAGCTCTTGATATCGAGAGTAAATTTCAGCTTAAAGATAACATCCTGATTAACTCTCTCCAATTTGAGACCAGAAACAGTATGCACGGCAAGTTCAGGCTCAAACAGTTTGAAAAGCCATTTGCAGAGACAACAATAGCTGAAGCGTTGTCTTTATCTCGCAATATCACTCCGGGGATATTAAAAAAAACAAAACTGATAAGGATTTTTAGCTTTGCTGTTATTGTTGTTTTATCCTGCTGGACGGCTTACGGTATTACCCATACCCGTCATGCCCTGAATGCAATGAGTCGTTATGTGAAACCGCTTGCAGATATTCCTCCGGCCGGCATGATAGAGATTGGTGTTTTGAATGGAGATGAAATTATAGTTGCAGAAGGTGATGACCTGGAGGTGCAAATAAATGTCAAAACTTACCACGCGGGATATCAGCTTAAAAAATATCCCGAAATAGTATGGCGTAGAGACTCTTATTATGTCGATGCAACTCCGCCTGGAATTAAAACATCTGATCTTAATGTTCGTCCGGTAAATCCCGTCGATGGACGGGCCGACAGCTTTACTTATACTTTTAAGAATGTCCGTCATGATATGGCTTTTCGAGTTTTTGCCGGTGATACTTACAGCTCTTCTGTTGTGGTTAAGGTTAATAAGGTGCCTTGTGTTGTTAAATCCGAGTTTCTGGCAGCACTGCCGGAGTATACGGGAGGTAATGTTGATAAACTGAATATAACTAATAACGAAATTTCTGTTCTGCCGAATACAAAAATTTCCATGAATATTACTCTTGATAAAGCAGTTGATAGTTTGCAGTTTATCTATCAGGGCAAAACCTCTTTGTTTGATGGTAATGGAAAAAACTTTACTCTGGATTTTACGGCTGGTATTTCGGGGAGCTATTCGATTAAGGCTGATTATAAGGCTATTGGTAAAATAGTTGATGTTCTTGCCGGAAATGTCGTTCCTGCTCTTGACAGTCCGCCATATATTGAGTTTGAGACAGACAAGCTCAGTTTGGTTGCTGTGCCGGGTCAGCGTTTGAATATACCTGTTAAGCTTTCTGATGATTATGGCCTGAGCTGGTTTAAGGTTACTGTTGAAAAAGATAATTCTTCTATTGAACCTGAAGTTGTCAATTCTGCTGATTATGAAGGGCCGCCCGGAGTAAAAAGTAAAAAAGAAAACCTGCTGTTGTCACTCGATGCCCATAAATTTCAGCCGGGCAGCAGTTATATCATACGTGCAGTTGCCGCCGATTTTTGTCCTGAAGAGAATTTATCCTATTCAAGTCCGTTAGTGGTTTCGATACGGTCTTTGGATGATATTACTCTTGCCCCGGATGATCCGGCGATTGGTGTCTTTGAATTGCTGGATAAGGCTATTGATGCCCAAAAAGATGCGTTAGGAGCTTCGCAGAATATTATCGCTAATCTGGATGATATTGTTACTGGTGACGATGCCGCCGCCCGTGATAATTTGATTCTCCATCGAGATAGTTTGCAGGGTAAGCAGGCCAAGGTAGGTAGTTTTCTAAACCAGGCCGTACTCAGTGCTTCTGAACCGGGATCTGATTTTATAGATAAAATTAGTGAGATCTACAGGGGTGAAAATACAAGGGTCTTGAGCAAGATTGTTGTACTGGCATCTCAGCGTAAACCGGATATCTCTATGACCAGGCGTTCTTTAGCTGGTATTACTGAACTCCAGCAGTATATTCTTGATAGGCTGATTGCCCTTAAAGCTGATATTGCTTTACAGCGAGAGCAGGACAAAAATGCAGCTGCCGGCAATCAAACCAAAGCAGAGCTTGATAAGTCAATTTATGAAACTTTTGATGAGTCATTGGATGATTTTGTAACTGAGCTTGATAATTTTGTTAGTCATCAAAAAAACATAACTCACCGGCGTGACCTTATTATGGATAAAGCGGTAGAGGATTTTACCGAAGATGATGTTGACAATCTTGCCCGGTTGGCGATTGACCAGTCCAGGCTGGCTGAAATCTTAAGTTCGGCAGTGAATGACTTTACGAAAGTAGATTTGCAGGATTTTGGCGATCCTGCGATGGTTGAAAATTTGACAAGTATTTATCAGGCCGCTGAAAATCTGGCCGAAACAGCTGATCAGGCAGCCGATGATCGTATGGCACGCGTTGATGCCTACCGCCTGGAGACTGAACTTGTTGAAATGGCTGAAGAGATTCTTATAAATTGTGAAGCTACTATGGATTTTTATGATCATATACAGTTTATTGCTGAAGTGCCGGAAGACCTGCAGCTGGTCGCTCCTCTTGCAGAACTGCCTGATGAACTGGAAGACCTGGTAGGCGATCTGGTTACGTCAGAAGAAGAGATGGCTCAGGAGGTTGAAGATATTGGCAGTTATCTTAATTCGCTTGACCATACAGCAGGTCCTGTGTCTGATGGCACTATTGCATCTACCAGTGCCAAGGGTGTTACCGGTGACCAGAAACCGGAAGATAATATTATACAGGGCCGAAGCGGGGCGGGGCGTTCTGGCATGAGTGAAGGACAAATGGTAGAATCTGTTGCCAAAGATCTGCATGATAATGAATATTCTTTGCGAGAACGAACCAGTAATACGCCATTGGAGAGTGGTGATGTGCGGGATGAAGATGTTGGGGCACAAACCGGTGGTACCGGGCTTGGCAAAATGACTGATCAGGCTTCAATTTTTGGCTCTGGTGGCCAACTGCCGCCAAAGGTTCTGCAGAAGATGCGTGATGCCAAAACTCAGCAGCAGGCTATTACAAATTCTGCCCGACAACTTATACCCAGGTTACATCGCCATAATCTTTCAACTGCGGAACTCGAAAGTGCTTTGGAAAATATGCAGACATTCGAAAATGAGTTGGATAATCCTAAAATCGGTCCGGAATTACGAAGGGCTTATAATCAGACTCTTGACTCTCTGAAAAAATCACATCATGAAATCGGCAGCCAGGTTCGAACGCGATATATTCAAAATGCAGCCGGTAGTACGGAAATTGACACTAACCAACAGGACCAGACCTCGAAATATAAAGGCTACGAGCGAGTGATAAATGCTTACTTTGAGGCTTTGGCCAAGTAGCTCTAATTATCTTTCAGCCAGTTATCTACAAATACCTGCAAGTCTACTATGTCAATACTGTCACTTAAAAATAAGTCATATTCCAGTACGTAATCTTCCTGGCCGAAACTAGTCATCCAACTATCTGAAAACAAAGCAAAATCTTCCAGGTCGACGCGTCCACTATCGTTAAAATCTGCATCGGCAAAATCAACAGGGTCTGAAACGTATAATTTCGCTGAACTGGTACTTAAGTCCGGTTGAAAAGTAATATTCCTGTCATAGAAGAAATTCATGCCTAATATTCCATCATAGCCGCCGGCAATGTCCATTACAACAACTGGGACATGTGAAAAGTTCATTTTTCCGCCACCGGCACTTATTCCGACTTGATCAAGGTAGTAACCATCAACACTTTCAGTAGAACCGGCTACTCCGCATACTTCAACGATGAAATCGCCTGTTAGTGGCAGGCTAAGGCTGTCTGCTGTTGCTGTTGTAATGATAGAGCTTTGAGCTCCTGTATCAAGCATAAGATTGAGGGTTTGTGTTTCTTCTCCGTGGGTTACATCAATTTGAATTTCATAGTAACCGCCTGTAGGGTAAAGTCCTGGTACAGCTGTCAGCATAGTAGGGTAAGCCGGATAAAAATTAATGGAATCATCAAAAGTATATGACCATGCTGCCGTTCCTGGCGGGAGCGCCGCATTGATGCTTATTGGTATGCGGCGAGTATAATCAGGTATGTCTGAGGTATAAATTGAGCCAAATTGTATGTCTGGCCCAATATACTTACGCTCTCCAATAGTTACTGTGTGTTTAGTGTCATTTCTTATCATTGTTGTAACAAATGACATGAGTGGCCTGCCTACTGCGGCACTAACAGTTTCCTGTCCTTGACAGACAATAGCCGGTGAGGCAAGCAGGCTGGCATTACTATGGCCAATGAGATAATTTGGATCTATGGTCATATCTTCTGTATTTACACCTCCGAGTCCTGCCGCATAAAGCCCCATTGGATAAGTACAGATAGCATCTACTGATCCGGAACCGGCACCACCTATTGGTATAATACTGTCAGTTAACCATTGGGAAGTTATCCCGAGGTGACTGGCTGAACTGCCGGCTATAAGATCGGTGTCTGCACCAGAGTCAAGTATGCCAATTACAAAGTTTGGATTATTTGTATTTGGGTCTCTGGCTAAAGGGTGGCCGGTGTAAGAGCTTTCCATTACATGTTCTAACTCAGTGTCGCTCAGGGCCTTATCCGATGTCAATACAGCCACATAAGGCGTAAAACCGGCAAGTGGAACACTTGGATAAGGATAAGTTGCCTTGGTCATTACTTGAGGTTCGACAGTAACTTCCGGCTTGAAATCTGCCAGGGGATGAATGATTTTTGTAATCTTCATGCCGTTTCCCAGGTTTATATCGGTATCAATAGCAATATCATCACCTTTTTTACTGGCGGCAACAACCTGGATTGATAATGTCAGTATAAGAACCAGGATGATGTGACTCTTAAGTATTCTCATGGTATTTCTCTCTTTAGAGTATCTATTGTATTTTCCTTCTTACCTTAATTATACGAATTTCAATTACTTATATCAACTTATAG
Source organism: Sedimentisphaerales bacterium (assembly GCA_963666285.2). Classification (GTDB taxonomy): domain Bacteria; phylum Planctomycetota; class Phycisphaerae; order Sedimentisphaerales; family SM23-30; genus JAFGDI01. The sequence continues at coordinate 4,127,096 of OY762711.1, read as the reverse complement.
TTATGTCACTATTGTTGTAATGTAAATGATGACAAGCCTTTAAGTTCTGTTTTTGCCGGTTTTGCCATCTGTAGTATATCTTCGGACATTTGGGTTTGGTTATCAAATTGTTTAGTAAATTTAATAATAGTCCAATAATTGAATGTTATATTCAAAAATACATGGTTGTATCGAGCGTTGAACCCTGTTAATCGCCCGATTTTGCTGATTATTAGGTATTACCATATATCGTATTTCTGTGATGCTTAACCGTGATGCTCATATTGACGAAATAACAAGGTAAGATATCTTAAAATTATCAAATTAAGTAATAGTCAAAACCCATGGAGGTTATAATGCTGCGAAAACTGGCCAGAAAAATGAAAAGAAATGATAAACTGCTTGCAGGTAAGAGTTTAAGTGCAAAATTGTGCTTTGAGCCGCTTGAAGCCAGGATGCTGCTTTCAACCTGGACTGTAAGCACTGCCGGTCCACATAATGCTGCCGCTATTAATGCCGCCATTGCTGATGGTGATACCATTTCTGTGACAGCTGATGCAACTTTCACTATTGATGGTGATACGGATTTAATTGGGGCTCTTACTATTGCTTCTGGCAAAACCCTTACCGTTAATTACGGTGGTGGCAACTTGAAATTTGGTGGTGCAGCTGACCAGGGAGATGCTGCACTGACTATTTACGGTTCTATGACAACTGCTAACCTCGGTGGAGGTGGTACCCTTGATTTTACCCCGGTCAACAGTGGCAATACCCTTACGATTTCCGGTACAGTTGGTGGTTCCAACAAAACCATTACGATTTCTGATGGTAGCATTTTAAAACTGGATACTGCGGCATCATCAGTTGGTGTTGTTACCTATGGGGATGGTTCTTCTATTGACGCAGATGCTAATGCAATAACTATTCAGGGGCTTGTTCCGGCATCAAATGGCGATGACCTGACCATTAAATTGGCAGAAGCTGTGAATCTGACAGTTACTAATGCAATTGATCTTGATGCCGGTGAAATATTGACGCTTCAGGGAACAACCGGTTTAACAAGTGAAACGTTTACAACTTCTGGTGGTATTGTTCTTGACGAAACCGCTTCTGAGCTTCACATTACTGGCGATACGGCAAATTCGCTTCGGGTTGTCGGTAATCTGATTGCTGATGCAGATGGGGTTATACTTGACCTGGACAGAGACCTTACTGTTACAGGTGTATTTACAATGACGGCAGGGCAGGGCGATCTGGCTATCCAAACTGGTGGTAGTACTTTAACTGCTACTGTTGATGTCAATAGTAACACTTTAAGTCTTTCTGAAAGTACAGGTACCGTTTCAACTGTTCAGATGGATACTGATGCAGGTGTCTTAAATGTCGATTCTAGTGTAACTGTCACAACATTAGATATTGATGGCAGTGTTAAACTAAATGTTGATTCCGGTAGACAGCTGACTGTTGGAACCTGTAGTGTTGCTGCCGGTAAAACAGTTGAGTTAGATGAAGCCGGTACAATTTCAAACATTACCTTTGATGCAGCTTCGATTTTAGATATCGATGAAGATTGTACTATAACGTCACTTACCTTGAATGAAAGCAGTGAAATTCAGATTGCTTCCGGCAAAACTTTGCAGACTGTAAGTTCTTCGGTCGCTGCCGGTAAAACCCTTCAGCTGACTCAGGCTGGTACCTTAGGTAAAATCCAGCTGGCAAATACCTCGACCTTGGATGTTAATGAAAGCTGTACCATCAGTACGTTAGAAGTTACTGCTGCTGCTTCTCCTGCAATTGATGTTGCTGCTGCAAAGACACTTACTCTTTCTTCTGTATCTGTTTCCAGTGGAGCTGATTTAAATCTCCCTAATATCGGAACCGGCAGCTTATCGATTTCTTCCGCTATCAACCTTGCCGGTAGTCTTGATATAACTGATAATGTTACTTTGTCAAATAATATAACAATGAGTGGTGATGCAACTATCAGCGTCACTTCCGGTAGAGTCCTTACTTCCACGGTTGATGTTAATGGCAATACTCTGACAATTGATGCCGCAGGTTCTGTTTCTGCCGTGCAAATGGACACTGCTGGCGGAATACTTGACTTTAATGCTGATGGTAATGCCGTGGCTGTTTCAGTAACTGCTGATGCGGCAATAAATACTGGTGGAAGTAATTTGTCTTCTACGGTAATTACAGTTGATAACGGGGCTGAGCTTACTGTTGACGAAAGTGGTGGAACTTTGTCATCGATTATTCTCACCGACGGAGACTTGGATGTTAATGCGTCAAATACGATATATTCAATATCGGTCAATAGCGATTCTGACATTGATGTTGCTCCCGGTAAAATACTGACAGCCACTACTGTGATTGCAAGCGGCAAAACTTTGTCTTTGAGCAATACTGGTACAATATCTTCTGTTGAAGTCAATTCTGGTGAAATTCTAGATGTAAATGCAGATACAACAATTACAAATCTTAATTTAACTAACGGTGCTATTGTCGATGTTGCCGGTGGTGTTACTTGGTCTACTACGGTTACACCTGTTGCTGATATCACTTTAAGAGGTGCCGGTACTATCTCAACTATGACAATGTTCGATCCGTCAGATACCGTAACAAAAGATACCGGTAGTACTGTTACGGTGACTACATTTAATCCTAACTTTTCTGCCAATGGTCAGACTTTAACTTTCGCTGGAAGCGGCAAGCTGACGATTGGTAATGCAATTGATTTCAGTACTGCCGGCGGCCAGGCTATAGCGGTTTCTGCCGGTGAGGTTGAGCTTAGTGCCGACCAGACATTAAACCAGGATGCCGATATTATTTCTGTTGCTAGTGGTGCAATCTTGACAATTGATGGCAGTGTGACAGTAAATACTGCTGGCTCAACCACTAATATTTCAGCTGCTTCCGGTAGTACCGTAAATCTCAGCGGTACCAACAAGACTCTGACCGCACTGGCCGACGATGATTTCAAATTACATGGAAATGTGAACTTTACCGGCGGTAGATACATTCTTTCTGGTGCATATGAGTTCCAGCTCGGTGAAACGCTAATCGAATCTGGTGCTGAGCTTGAATATAGCACTGCTAATGGCTCCTTAAAGTTTGTTGGCGGTTCAACTGTTACAATGCAGGGTACTGCCGTTCTCGACCTGGGTGCTTCGAATGGCTCTGAAATAACTATAGACAGTACTGACGGCTCTACTGCGTTTATTATCGATCGTGGGCCTTCTACAACAACAATAGATATGAATAATACCAATCTGGCAAATTGTACCTACGATTCGGATTCTGGTCTTTCTGCCTATCTGGACAGTTCAGCTATTATTACTTACATTGATTTTACCGGCAGTAATAATGCCAATTGGACCAACCGGGCACCGCTTACTGCTCTTAGTGAGTTCAGCGGGCTGGAAGATGCGTCAAATGTTATAACTTTGACTGCTGCGGAAAATGCTTTGGATACAGATGCATTTTCGATTTCATTTAAGATCAATTCGTTGCCGGCCAAAGGAACATTGTATCAATATGATAGCAGTGCTTCAGACTATAAGGGAGCTGTTATAACAGCAGGCTCCGTGGTCACAGATAGTAACGGCAGGGTGGTATATGTAACAGACCAGGATGGATTCGGAACTGCATATACCGGTTTTACCTATGTAGCGTTTGATAGTCAGGTAGAATCATCTGCTGGTACTGTAACTGTCAGCATAACTGACGTTAACGATCCGCCGTCATTCACTCCCGCTGGGGATGTGTCTGTTACCGAGGACAGCGGTCAATATAGTGCAACTTGGGCTCAGAATCTCTCTGTAGGGCCAAACGAGAGTGGGCAGGTAGTAATTTTTCTTGTTATGGTTGATGATACTTCTTTATTTGAAGTTACTCCTGTTATTGACTACACCGGTATACTTACTTTTACTCCGGCCCAGGGTGTTACAGGCAGTACCACGGTAACGGTAATGGCTTCCGATAACGGGGGGACGCTTAATGATGGCGATAATTCGGCTGATAGTGTTGATTTTACCATTATGATTTCTGCTGAAAACGATCCGCCTGTTTTAACTGCTCCTTCCAGTCTTGAAGTTGATGATGATACTGTTACAACCGTTTCAGGTATATCAATTGCTGATTCTGATGCTGGCAGCGGAGAACTGAGGGTGATACTTACAACACAAAGCGGTACTCTCTCATTTAGCCAGTTTGAAGGTACGCTGGCTGAGGTTAATTCAGCTCTTGCCGGGCTTACTTATACCCGCGGATCAAGTCTGAATGATACTATCAGGATACAGGTTGATGATCAGGGCAATACCGGCTCCGGCGGTAACCAGTCTGATATAGAATATATTTCTGTTACTATCTCCGAAAGTGGTTCTGGTGGTGGTAGCGGTGGTTCAACCCCTGGAGATAACGGTTATGTTACCGGTTACAGTGTTGCTGACAGTTCGGGTATGGTTTATCTTGATATCGACGAAGATGCTGATATTCAGGCCTACCTGGATCTGGATGGTGATGGGTTTGATATCGAGGCCGATCCGGCCGTTACGCTAACATATGATACTGCTAAATCTCTCTGGAAAGCAGATATTGTCACCGCCGCTACTGATGGTGATACTATTGATTATGGCTGGCAGGCAATGTATGTCTTTGTTGACGGTTCAACAGCCAAGGAAAGTTCCGTTCTGGTGCCGAACCGGGTTGCTGTGGATAATAAAAATCCGCTGACTGTTACTGATTTGGAAGGTAATGACATTAAGGTGAGCTTAAGTAATGCTTCCGGTTATGTCATTCTTTCCGCAGAAGCTGACCAGCCTCAGGATATTTATGGATTAGAAATTACCGGTGGTGACAAAGCTTCTCTGAAAATCAAGGGCGGCTCAGCCAATGAACCGGTTATAATTGCAGGAAATATTGATATTGATGGAGGCCTGAAGTCGCTTAACGCCCCTTATGTCAATTTTGAAGGTGATGTTACTGTTGACGGTAACTGTTCCAGTATAAAGGCTGTAGATTTTGCCGGTCTTACGATCAATGAAGCATCCGGCAAGATACAGATCAAGGTTACAGATCTGGAAGATGCCGATATTCAGTCTGATTCAGGTTTGGTTAAACTTATTGCTAACAGTATAACCGGAAGTACTATCTCTGTCGAAGATATTGACATTATTTCGTCAAAATCCAGTGCCGAGTTTGACCTTACTGCCACCCAGGCTATAGGTAAGATTTCAGTTAAAGGTGTTTATTCCGGTGATATTAGTGGGCTTACTTTGAATAGTTTGGTTGCTGATTCAGCTGATACGATTAATGTTGATATCAGTGGCGCCGTTAATACTATTTCTATTAAAAATGATTTCAGCGGTGCTATAGATGCCCAAAGTGTTGTTAAGTTCAAATCCGGCTCATTTACAGATGCCGAATTAAACTTTACCCATGCCGGAAGCATAACGATCAAGTCTGGACAGGCGTTATATTTTGAAAATTCTTATATTACTATTGACGATGTTGACAAACTGCTGCTGAAAGGCAGGGAAGCTGGCACCGTTACCGGTTCAATAACAGTTGATTCGGTAAGTAAATATCAGCGTGCTTTTGGTAGTGATAAACTCAGTGTAAAGTCACAGACCCTTCCGGCACAAATCGATTCCTACAATGCGGGGTTGTTTACTGTTGATGTAATTTAGTTTTATATTGATTGAAATTGTAAAGCACTTGTCTTAATACTTTGGCAAGTGCTTTTTTATTATCTATTTCAAGAAAAACTATCTTTCGCTTTGCTATAATCTTATGTAATAATGTAACAATAGATTAGCATGATTTATAACTTGTTAAGTGAAGGTAGGTTATGAGTTTTACAAAGCAAGAGATTATCGACTGGCTCAAAGAAGAAGATTCCAATCAGCTTGAACAGCTTTGGCATATGGCTGATGCTGTACGCAAGCAATATGTAGGCGATGATGTACATCTGCGCGGGTTGATCGAAGTTTCAAACTATTGTGTTCGGCAATGTACTTATTGCGGCTTACGGTTCGATCGTAATAATCTCCAGCGTTATCGCATGACTCGGGAAGAAGTTATCGAGTGTGCCCATGAAGCCGTTAGTTTCGGTTACGGCACTGTTGTTCTCCAGGCCGGTGAAGACTATGGCATAAAAGCCGATTGGCTCGGTGAGATTATACGTGAGATCAAAGCTGCCACTCCGCTGGCAGTTACCCTTAGTATGGGGGAGCGGTCGCTTGATGAGCTTCGTCAGTGGCGGCAGGACGGTGCTGACCGATATCTGCTTCGCTTTGAAACTTCTGATCCGGAGTTATATGCCAGTATACATCCGCCTCTTACTAAAGATCACCTCTCCAGGATTGAGCTGTTGCTAAAGCTGAGAGAGTTTGGTTATGAAATTGGTAGCGGGGTTATGATTGGTCTGCCCGATCAGAGCTACGATATTCTGGCGAATGACATTCTGCTCTTCAGGCAGCTTGACCTCGATATGATAGGGGTTGGCCCATATATTCCGAATGACGATACACCGCTTGCTTCTGTAGAAACGGCATTACCGCAAGGTCAGCAGGTGCCAAATACCGAGCTTATGGTCTATAAGGTAATTGCTCTTACTCGTTTGGTATGCCCGGAAGCCAATATCCCCAGCACGACAGCACTGGCATCCTTAAACAAAGCTGCCGGACGCGAAAATGGACTTAATCGCGGTGCTAATATTGTAATGCCGAACGTTACACCGCAGAAATATCGAGAATTCTATGAAATTTACCCGGCGAAGGTATGTATTAACGAAGCTGCTGCTGATTGCCGGTATTGTATCCAGGGAAGAATTAGGAACATCGATCGGGGCATAGGTTCCGGGCCTGGCAGTAGGCAAAATGGTGTGATTGCCACGTAGCATGAACTTCTGTTATTAATAATCAAGCCGAGACTTTAGTTTCGGCTTTTTTATTGCGACAAATACATATTTCGACGATAATTACTTCTTTGTGAAAATACGTTTAATACTGATAAATGGTACAATATGATAGATCCGCTTGAATTATTGGGCCCGGATGGCCCTATTGCCAGACAACTTGACGATTACGAGCTTCGCCAGGAGCAGCTCGATATGGCAGAAGCTATTGGAAACGCCATTTCCAATAAGCGGCATTTGGTTGTTGAAGCTGGCACCGGCACTGGCAAAAGCTTTGCCTATACTGCTGCGGTTCTACCATTCCTGGATGATGCCCATAAACGAAAAATCGTTATCAGTACCTATACTATTTCGCTCCAGGAACAGCTCATCCTCAAAGATATTCCTTTTCTAAAGAAAGCCGGTAACTTCAATTTCAAAGCAGTTCTTGTTAAGGGCAGGGGCAACTACCTTTGCTGGCGCAGGCTTGACAAGGCTATGGCTGCCGGCAAGACGCTGTTTGACGATGACTGGCAATATGACCAGCTAAGTGATATTAAGCAATGGGCTATGTCTGCCCGTGAAGGCTCACTTAGCGATATGGATTTTACCCCTGAGCGAAGTGTCTGGGAGCTGGTTCGCAGCGACCCGGCTATATGCCCCGGTAGAAGATGCGGAATGTATGATAGCTGCTTTTATCAGAAAGCTCGCAAGCAGACCTACAACGCGGATATACTCATTGTAAACCATGCCTTGTTATTCACTGACCTGGCCGCCCGGCTTACCAAGGCTCAGGTACTGCCCGATTACAACTATGTTGTTTTTGATGAAGCTCATAACATGGAAAAAACCGCCGGGAGTCATTTCGGACTGCAGGTTAGCAACTACCAGGTTCGTTATATGCTCAACCGACTTTTCAATAAGAAAACAGGCCGCGGTGTTCTCGCCAGGGTCATGACTAATAATACCAATCGTCTTATCGAAGAGTGTGTGTCCGCTTCAGATGTATTCTTTGAAGAAGTAGAACGTTTCGATAATGATTCTCGCAACAGTGGCTCAAACAGCCGCGTAATGAAACCACAGGCCTTTATGAATTGCCTGTCGGGGCCGTTGGAGAAACTGGCCAATGATATCACCCGTATCGCTGATAATGAGATCAAAGATGAAGACCGTATGGAGTATGTGTATTATGTTAATAGATGTAAGAGCTTTGCCATAAGTGTCGACCAGTTTGTCTCCCAGTCTGTAGACACTCCTTGCGTATACTGGGTTGAAGCTCGTCGTAACCGCTTTGGCAACCTGTTTGCCAGCTTGAATGCTTCTCCGCTTGACCTGGGACCGGTACTCAAAGAAGCTCTTTTTGATTCTTTTGAGTCTGTAGTTATGACCAGCGCTACAATAAGTATTGCCGGCAGAAAAGAAGAATCACATAAATCATGTCATGCCGATGGCCAGGGCGATGTCCCGCCGGGTTTTCGTTACTTTACCAAAAGAGTCGGGCTCAATAGATGTGATACCTTGCATCTTGGCTCTCCGTTCGATTACGAATCTCAGGCAAAGGTATTTGTTGAGGCTGCTTTGCCGGAACCTCGCGGTAATAGCGAAGTTGACTTTATGGCCGCTGCTGTAGATGCCATAAAGCAATACCTGTTAATGACGCAAGGCAGGGCGTTTATTCTTTTTACCAGTTTTGTCCATCTTAAAAAAGTTGCTAATGCATTGGAAAGCTTCTGTATCTCAAATAATATAAATTTACTGATACACGGAGCTGGTTCAAACCGGCAGGATATCCTCGAAAAATTCCGATATGACACAAGTAGTGTCCTGCTTGGCGTTGACAGCTTCTGGCAGGGGGTTGATGTTCGCGGGGAAAGTCTGAGTAATGTTATTATTTTCAAACTCCCGTTTGCTGTCCCGACCCACCCGCTTTTGCAGGCTCGTATGGAAAAGATAGCCGCAGACGGCGGTAGTCCGTTCTTTGACTATCAGATCCCCGAGGCGGTCCTTAAACTGAAGCAGGGATTCGGCAGATTGATCCGGTCTGCTTCTGATAAAGGCATTGTCGTGATTCTTGATCCGCGGGTTGTCACAAAGGCATACGGCAGTATGTTTGTTGAGGCACTGCCGAAATGCCAGGTCCAGATTGTTCGTTCTCCGGATGATCGGGTCAAACCGGATTGGCTCACTTTCGAATAAGTTAAATGAAGGTTGTGTTGCAACACCTTAATTTTTCACTATTAGTTTCTCACTGCTTATGTTGCTCTTTGAACAACGTAAGGTTATTGTTCATTTAATACTACAAAGTCATTTTCCTGGTAGTCTTCGGTTATTTTTACCTTGCCAACTGTTACCTTATTTACATAACCACCGGCAAAGATTCCAAATGTTTCACCGTTATTGTCAGTTATTACACTTCCGATTTTTATATTGTTGATTGTAACAACCGGTGTATCTGAGTTGTACATTGAACCTTTGTTTTCGGGCATAAGGCCGGATTCAACTGTACTGCCCATAAATAATCCTTTTACGCTTAGCTTATTGATCAATGCATAATCTTCGCCATAGCCAAATTCATTTGAATAACCGGCTGAAATGCTTGTGTCTATCATGTCGCCTTTGACATTTACCGTTTTGATATAACTGCTCGATTCAATGTCGGCATTGTCCAGGTTCAGAGCGTTTACTGCATTGATATATCCATAGGCGTTAATTGTAGCGTTGATATTGTAACTGGTTTTTATTGATTTGATATCACCGTTTACTGTTATCTCGCCGCCTATGTCACCGGTAGCCTTTATGCCTTTTAGCAGGCCGTCGATGTTGATCTTTCCTTCTGTGTTGTTAAATTGCAGGCTGGTACCTTTATAGTCGGTTTCAATGTCTATGGATGCTTCATCTTGAATATTGTCAAGCTGAATTTTCCCTACAGTTCCATCAATATTAATTTCACCGGCAAGGTCTGTTGTTTTGCCTGTAATTGATTTAATCTCTCCGCTGCCGGTAATATCTCCAACTGTGGTATGACCATCTTTGTCGGTTTTAATTACCAGGCTGGCATTGCCCTGGTTGTTGCTTATCTCTATGTTTTTAATATCAGGGCTGCCGTCAGAGTTAAGAGTTATCCTTCCTGTCGCATTCTTCAGGATAACTGAAACAAAGTCACCATCACTATCAAAAAATTCAAACTTATCTCTGTCGCCGAATTCTGCATACGCTTCAACTGTTAATGTTAATGGAGCTGTTGCCTGTTCTTCGCCGAACGTAATTGCTATTTCGTCAGTATATGTGTACGCCGATGAACTGTTGAATGTCGTGCTGAGTGTATATGTTTCACCTGATGCTATTGTAATTTCTGTCGGCATCGCAAAAACAGAGCCGAGTACGCGATTAACATCAAGGGTAACATCAGTTGAACCGTTGTTACTGATTATCCATAGATCTATGATTGAGTCTTTGCCTGTTTCTATACTTCCGCCGTCAATAATGCCGTCGTTTACTCCGTCTGCTTCTTCAAAACTCAATGAAGTATTTGCTATGTAATCTTCCGGGCTGTATATTTCGGCGGTAAGGATTACAGTTGTCACTGATTCATCTGGATCATTGCTGTATATAACAAGTTCTCCGTTCAATGATACTGTCTCATTGGAAGTAAACCATATACTTATTGTTTCGCTTTCACCCGGTGCGATACTTAATGTGTCAATATCAATGTTGAATCCGTCAGGTACATCAAAAGAACTGATCTCCAGTGTATTGATACCGGTATTATTTACTGTTATTGTTCCGCTGCCGATTACCTCTGTCATTATCGAACCGAAATCGATAGTACCGTTTTCAGTATTTGCGATTTCTATGTCAGGATCGTTTGCCAGTCCGGTTCCGCTTACATTAATTATTATTGTTGAGTTGTCAGCGTCATTGCTCCGGATTATTATCTGGCCTGTTTCCGATGAAACTGAATTCGGCTCGAATGTAACTTCGATAGTCGTGTAATCACCGGCGCTAATATTCAAATTTGAGCTTTTATTGTTAGGTATTGAAAAGTCAAAATCGCCCGTTGTGCTTATCTGGCTTATCGTCAGGGCTTTCAAGCCGCTGTTGGCAATCTTAACTGTATATGTCTGCTGCTGACCGATATAGATATCGCCAAAATCTATTGTCAGGTCGCTGCTGCTGCCTTCTGTGTCAGTTACTTCTATTTCCGGTGTACCTTCTGGTGCTGTAAAACTCAGCATATAAGTGCCGGAAGTCTCGTAATTTGAGCTGCCTACTACTATTGTATATTCCTGGCCTTGTGTCACATTGAAAGATACTAGCGAATCATTACTGCTGTAATAGTCATCATTGTATGCGATCTGATTATTATTGGCATCGTAAATAGTCAGTGTTGAATCCAGGTTGCCGTAAACTGTTGTTGACAGGTCAACAGTAAAAGTGCCTGACGCATCTGCTGTAAACGTAAAAGCATCTGTATCTGTTATTTTTTCCAGAAGACCGCTTATTGTATTGGTGTTCATACTGATTGTTTCGGCACTTGATACTGTGTCTCCGTAATCATCCAGTGAACCCAGGTAACCCATATTATTGCCCAGCAAATCTTGTGTGTCTTGTGTTGAACTGCTGTTTGATATTGTTCCGACTCCAAAACTTGATGTCCTTGGTGATGTCGGCAGATACGGGTTCATTAAATAGCTCGGATCATTGATATGGTTGGCTCCAAAAGTATGTGCCGCTTCATGGGATATCAGGTTTGCCACATATTCACTGAAATTTAGTAAGGAACCGCCCGAATAGTTATAGTATGTGCCGAGTTCTTCGGTAAAGGCAAAGCCATAATTTGATGCGTCCCGGTTGTTAATGTCGTAGCTGGCCACACCTATTATATTGCTGTTTGCCTGGAACCAGTCTGATGTTCCGCCGACATATATAGTTGTGTATTCACCATTTGTTGGCTCGGTATTCGTTACGGTTACGTTATATGCCGCATAGTCTTCTGTTACAAAATTGGTTATGTAATCTATACTTTGACTTTCATAACCGTCCCAGCCGAACATGCTCAGGTCGTAGCCCGGCACATCGATATAAGTGCTTCCTAGCCAGAAATCGCCTGACTGGCTGTATACTCGGGCTGCGTCAAAGTTCAGGTAGAGGGTATATGCCGTTGATGTTGAGGTTAGAGGCTCTGAAAATACATCATCCAGCGATAATCCTTCTATATCGGATTCTAAACTGTCTTCAATTTCTGATGTTTGAGATGCTTGGCTGCCGGTACATCGACCGCAACCTGTACATACTGTGCATCCGCCTGGAGTCGTATCGCTACTGTCATTATAAGGTACACTTTCAAGAAAAGCTGTGTCCCATGCGCTTGGATCAGAGAATATTGGATCGGCATGACCATAACCTTCTTTTGCGTAAGCATCTGTATATTGATGTTCCAGTTCGTGCCAGTCAATAGCCTGTGCAATGGAAGATGCATTTAAAAGGGTACGGTTTTCGAGAGATTCGAGTGTGAATTGGCGGGCGCGTTTTATTGCTTTGGACCTGGATGTTTTCATATTTCCTCCTGGAAATGCGTTTTTGACCGCTGGCAAAAGCCTCAATTTCTGCCGCTGTCATACATCCAAAGTGCAACGCTATAACTTGTGTGTTTTCAATTGTTTATTATTCTGCCGTTGTCAGGATTATCTCCTGACAGCTAAATGTAATATTAATAAGCTCTTAAAAACAAACAGAATACGTAAATATAATGATTAGATTTTTTTTCCATTGTTAAGCTAAGAATGTATTTCCGATTATGACGGTTATACTGCCGTCAAACAGCCTTTTCAGTACTGATATTTGATTATCAAATGTGCAAAAATCAGCTTTCTTGTTCTGGCGGCATTGCATTTATGTGAAAGATCATTCGCATATTTCCTTTCATCTTGACAAGATGTTAGGCTAATCTTACAATTCATCTGAAGTTAGAGAAATCGAACAATAGTCTGGTGGTTATATACCGGGTTTATTTTGGGGGGTAAGATATCACAGCTAAGAGTTAAGTGTTTGCAATTAAACATTTTAATGAAACTCTATAGTAGTATTTTTAGACGAGTAATAAATGGATAAAAAACTTAGTTCCAGCCTCGAAGATTACCTTGAGGCAATATATACACTTTGTCTTTCTGAAGACGCGGCAAATGCCAATAAAATTGCCCAGATGCTGGATGTTAAAAAATCCAGCGTGTCATGGGCTCTCAAGCAGCTGTCTGAGAAGGACCTGATCAACTATTCTTCTTATGCCCCGATTACTCTCACCGATAAGGGCGAGATACGTGCTCGTCAGGTATATGCCCGGCATCAGGCTATCCGAAACTATCTTGTCGAAAAATTAATGATCGATCCTGAGGTCGCCGAAGAAAACGCCTGCCGGATGGAACATGTTATTGATCCGGAGGTACTTGAAAAGATGGTTGCCAGCATGGACTGTCAGGCTCAGCGGTTATCCTCAAGTGAATTACCAAAGGAATCTGAGCGGGGCGAAAGAGACCTGCCATCCAGGGTTATCGATATACTGACAGAGTGCGGCACAAAACTGACTGACCGCCAGCAGAAGATAATCAAGGTGTTTATGTGTAGTGACCTTCATCATTCACTGGAAAGTCTGGTTCAGGAATGTAAAACCGTGGCCCCGGATGTCTCGGATTCGCAGGTTCAGGCGGTGATTGATATTCTTTGTGAACATCGATTTGCCGAACCCCTTTATGTCGGCGGAAAAGTTGTATACGAACACCTCCACCCTGAATCGCATCATGATCATTACTATTGCGTCAAATGCGGTGGTATTATAGAGTTTTATGACCCGCGCCTGGAATATTTTCAGGATGAATCTGCCCGACAGGCTAATTTCAAAGTGCTTGACCATCACCTTATCATTAAAGGAGTTTGTAGCGAATGCCTTGAAAAAGAATCTGCCACTCGCACGCTTAACGATTGTCTGGAAGGTGAACGTCTTAAAGTTGTACGCGTCAATAATAAATGTGAACGGGAACGCATACTTGGAATGGGACTTATGCCGGGCGTTGAGTTTGAAGTGGTCGCTGACGGTCGCAGCGGCAATATGATCTTGTTGTTACGCAGCAGCCGGATAACAATTGACACTGATCTGGCCGGATGTGTTAAAGTTACTAGTGTCTCTGCTCAACCCGTTTGCAGGCAGCGTCGCGGATATCACCGTCACAAGACCGACCGGAACTGGGGGTGGCCGGCTTGGGGACGCAAAAAACAATAATTTGGTTCGGCTGATTTTAGAATTTACGTAAGGGGCAATATATGCTGAGTGAGGCAACAAATTTCTGGAGCGGTTTTAGTAATCCGTTTTTTCTGACAATATGCTTTATTTTTCTTTCTACTATTGTCGCGGCTTTTATCAAGGGTAGAAACAGGGATAAATGCCTGAAAGCTTTTAATGGCTATATGGTCACTCTCGAAGATTCGGCTGGGAAACATGTCTGGGGCAATCTTCGCGTTGAACCTACCGGCATGGAACTAATTTATGAAAAGTCAAACCTCGATACCGACGGTCATGTCGAGTCTTCCTATATGATATATAAATATGAATATGGTAATATAGCTGCTATTGTTCGGTTTCATGAATACCTGACGGCAAAACATAACTCAAAGAGAGAAAAAGAACTCAAGAGAGCTTACCATCCCAGTGGAATCCGCAAGCTGTTTCGCAAAATTGGAAATATCTTTAAAACCATCCGTGATACCGTTATGGAGGTTTCAAACGTTCTTATTTCGCAAGGTAAAAAAACTACCGTGGCCGGTGGCCTGCTCAGCAGCCAGGAGAAGTATGTCTCCCAGATGAAAAATGAAATTATCGGTTCGGTTGATACTGCCTACGAACCGCTTCTGGAACGGTATATTGGCAGAAAGGTTGTTGCAGAATTTGTCTACAAAGATAAACCTGTCGAACTTGTAGGCATACTCAAGGACTATACTGCTGATTTCGTCGAGCTGCTCGATGTGCAATATTGGGCCGATCAGCCGGATGAGTTCAAAAAAGCCGATATTCTGCTTCCTCGAAAGAGGGCGGTTATCAGGCATCTGGCGGAATAAGCAGTTTTCTTCCAAATATTTATCTTGAACCCGATTTGCTTAACATTTAGAATATTTAGTTGGTTTAATGTAGAAAAATAAATATATAGGATATAAACATGGCAAAACTAGAACTTCAACTAGACGAACTGGTGACTATACTAAAAAAGAATAACTGGCTGCCTGACAAGGTTTCTTCTGTTACTGCTGAGGCCAATAAAATTAAAATCAAAGCTAAAGTCATGTTTACGATTGACATTACCGTTATTTTCGAATCCTATACAGACGGCATACTTACTCTTGGCCTCGAAGCTATGCCGCTGGTGAAGCCGTTTATTACTGCAAAGGTACAGGAGCCGTCAGTTGCCAAATATATTGCTTTCGAAAATGATAAGTTTATTATTCAGCTTAATAAGCTTGCAGACCGTAAGGTTAAAGGACTTTCCGTCAAGGAGCTTTCCTTAAATGATGGTAATGTTGTCGTCGTCTGCTAGTCATAACATAAGTATATTCTGAAAAGAACAGTATTAGCCGCACGAGCCTACGCTTGATGCGGCTTTTTCTTTTACTGAAAGATGGTTGCGTAAACTTTTGTTTAATAAGTACTTAGTTGAAAATTATGTTGGGTTGTCGTCTTTTCCTTGGGGGTGTTTTTTTGCCTGTTGTCCGCTATCCTGTATTTCTGGGTGCATTTTTTGCCGGCTATTTCATTTATGTCATGTTATAACTCTTGCCTTTTATGGTCCAGGCTTTAGCAATTGGTTTTGCCCTTGATTTTACTTTTATATGCGGTTAAAATTGTTTGCCAGGTATAAATTTATTTTAAAACTTTGTATAAGCCCATTGAAAGGCTGGAGTTAGAAAGACGCTAATGAGTGAAAAAATTATTGGACAGGCAATTACTTTTGATGATGTTTTACTGGTTCCGGCCTTCAGCGAACTGCTGCCCAAAGATGTCGATACCAGTACCCGCCTGACACGCAATATTTCTGTTAATATACCACTGGTAAGTTCACCTATGGATACCGTAACTGAGTCGGCATTAGCTATTGCCATTGCTCAGGAAGGCGGTATTGGCGTTATCCACAAAAACCTGTCTGTCGAAGAACAGACTATCGAGGTTGAAAAGGTTAAACGCAGTGAAAATGGCGTGATTCTTGATCCTGTTACACTTGGACCTGATGACCTGGCTGGTAAGGCTCGCGAATTGATGACTCGCCAGAATATCTCCGGTATACCGGTTGTTGATGACAAAAATAAGCTCATTGGTATTCTTACCCGCCGTGATATGGCTTTTCTGGAAAATGAGTCCCAGCTTGTTTCTACTCTTATGACCAGTGGCAATCTTGTTACCGGTCCGGCCGGCACTGAACTGTCTCAGGCTCAGGCTATCCTGAACCAGCATAAGGTGGAAAAACTGCTTCTTGTTAACGGTGATGGTACTTTAGCGGGAATGATCACAATGCGTGATATCGAAAGAGTTCATCAATACCCCAAAGCTACCAAGGACAGTCGCGGTAGGCTGAGAGTCGGGGCTTCTATCTCTGTTATGGATTTCGATCGAGTCGAAAAGCTTATCCAGAGTGATGTTGATTTTATTACCGTTGACTCTGCCCACGGCCATTCTAAGAATGTCCTGGTGACTGTGGAAGAAATCAAACGCAACTGGGATATCGAAATTATTGCTGGTAACGTCGCAACTTATGAAGGTGCCAAAGCTCTCGCCGAAGCTGGTGCTGACGCTGTCAGGGTTGGTATTGGACCTGGGTCCATTTGTACTACTCGAGTAGTATCTGGCGTAGGTGTACCGCAGGTCACTGCCATCATGGATGCCGCTCGTGCCGGCAACGAATTTGGTATTCCTGTCATTGCTGACGGTGGTGTCAGGCAGAGTGGCGATATTGTCAAGGCTATTGCCGCTGGTGCCAGTAGTGTTATGCTGGGCTCTCTTTTTGCCGGACTCGAAGAGTCGCCCGGTGAATTAGTAATCTATCAGGGCAGACAGTTCAAAACTTATCGAGGTATGGGCTCTATGGGAGCTATGGTCAAAGGCGGCGGTGCCCGTTATGGCCAGGATACCCGCGAAGCTGACAAACTCGTTCCGGAAGGTGTTGAAGGGCGTGTGCCTTACCGTGGCAAGCTCAGTGAATTTGTTTATCAGATGGTTGGCGGACTGCGTGCCGGGATGGGATATTGCGGTACAAAGGACATTGAAACACTGCGTAACGATGCCAGGTTCATCAAGATTACCGCCGCTTCTGTTAGAGAAAATCATCCGCACGATATTAGCATTACCCAGGAAGCTCCGAATTATTCCTGTGGTGATATTGTTGGTTAATTATTGAGCAGCCTGGCTTTACCGGTTGCTCGTTGAATATAAAATATGGAGTAAAAAATGACAAGGAAGTTGTATCCTGTTCTTATTCTGGTTGCTCTTACTCTTGCCGGTTGTGGCAAGGTTAATGAGTTTCTCTCTGTTAAACCTGACGCTAATTGCGGTGAACAGTCTTGCGCACAGACTGCCGAATATGTACCGGAAGATATTATCCATAGGAACTGGACACAGGCCGAGATTAAACCTGAACCTTATGACAGTATCAAGCCTAATCCTTATGTTACCGGCTATACCGCACTTGATACCGATTCGCCTCAGGATGAGTATAAAACCTGGAGCAAAAGCAATGCGAAACGAGCAGTTTCTGATCCTGTTATTTTTCTGAAAGATATTGTTACCGCTCCGTTTAAATATTCCCGTGACAAATATGAGGAATATAAAGCAAAAAAACAGTGTGAAAAATGCAGCTCCAAATGTGATGCCGCTTTAGACAAATAATAGTATAAATTATAATGTATATGAACTGTATTGTCGAATTTTGACCGCAGTTAACAATAGTTAAGGAATATCATGGCAGAAGAGGAAGTATTAGTAGTCAAACGTGAAGTTCTCGAAGAAACCGGCCCGCTTTTTCATGGCCTGTGTTTTGATATTGATGAGTATGTCAGCCGTATCTTTGCCCCTGGAAATCTCAAGTTTATGCTTAGAAGTGAAGCAGAAAACGATCCTTCCTATAAGCAGCTTATACCCTATGTTCTTATGACCTGCAACGGTAAATTCCTGAGCTATGTCCGTGGCAAGCGTGGCGGTGAAAAGCGGCTTGTTGGCAATCGTTCCATGGGAATCGGTGGTCATATAAATCCTGTCGATCATGTCAACAATGATTCTGAAATTGACTACAAAGATATATATCGCAGGGCGGTTGAACGTGAGATCGAAGAAGAAGTTATTGTCAGTACCGGCCATACCGACCGAATTGTCGCTTTGCTCAACGATGATACCAACGAAGTTGGCCAGGTTCATCTTGGCGTTGTTCATCTCTGGCAGCTGGATGCCGAAGCGGTTGACAAACGCGAGCAGATGATCACCCAGATAGGCTTTTCTACTCCTGATGAACTGCAAGCTGTTAAAGATACTATGGAAACCTGGTCCAGCCTCTGCCTTGATGGCATTGAACATATGCTTGACCATCAGGGCCACGATATCCTGTAACAGTATTTAACCGAGATAATTCCAAATAGGCTGAGATATATCAATTTCAGCCTTTATTTTTTATATATAGGTAATTTTCTCATTTTTCATAAAATACGATCTGTTTAGATTGTCTCCTTGTTTTGGTGCAGTTATTTGAAGATTTGCCAGCCATTGCGCATATTTCCCATTCTATCTCACACATAAAGTCTTTTCATGCAAGCTATTCAAGCTGTTTGTGATGTAGTGAGAATTATTAGTTCGTTAAAACAATCCTTGAAAGCATTATAGTAAACTGTAAAATGACATAAACGATATTCTTTGTCTTCGTTTGACCGATAAGCTGTTTTTCTAATTATTAAAGTGGCAACACATTTTTACATTGAATTAATGAGGTTTGAAATGTTTAGGCACATATTATGTTTAGTTCTTACCGGGGGCGCTCTTTTCGGCTTATGTTCCTGTAGTACAAACCATGTCTCTTCTCCTCCGGCAGAACTTAAATTAGACCCTTTTTATGAAAAGTATCTCGATTGTGATGGCATTGTTGTGATTGGCTCCAATCAGGTCGATGACAAAGCCTTTTATCGTTTACAGGAATTACTGGATAATGTGCTCGCCAATCGTCCAGATCTTCGGCAGACCCTGGTTGATGCCGGGTTCCGCTATATTATCGTTGCCCGGGAAGAACAGATTACCGATGTCCCTGAATATTCCCATATGAAACCGAAAGCTTTCTGGAATCAGCGGGCACGCGGTTTCGGCGGCAGAACCACCAGCTGCGGCGAAGAAAATATACTTAACTTGCCGGGTGACCGATATGATGATGAAAGTATTCTTATCCACGAACTGGCCCATGGTATCCATCATCCCGGTCTGCACAATTGTGATCCATCATTTCAAGGCAGGCTGGATGCCCTTTATCAGCAGGCGATGGACAAAGGTCTTTACAAGTATGATTATGCAGCTACTAATGCCGCGGAATACTGGGCCGAATCAGTACAGGCATTTTTCGATTGTGATCGTCAGAACAACTGGAACCATAACGATATCAACACCCGCGAAGAGCTTACTGCCTACGATCCTGATATGGCATCCTTTGTCCGGGAAATATTCAAAGTTACCGACGATAATGACTGGCGTTATGTGCCGCTCAATGACCTTCCTCTCGTAGAAAAGATAAATACGTCCGATGCTTCTGATAATTTTAGCAAGTTTGTCCGGTTCTGGGATTTCTCGGTTTTTGGCACCAAAGACACTCCTGACTCTTTGATGCTTAATACTGCTAATATCGTCCGCAATATGTTTCGTTATCGTTATGATATCTTAAAAACCATGATTGATGCCGATTTTTCTGTGGCTGTTTATAAGCAGTTGCCTTCAACGTTAAAGGACAATCCTCTAAAAGTCGATTCTTTTATCAACGAAGAGAAATATATGCATATAAGTTTGCCTGAGCAGTTTCATTTATATATCGACTCTAATACACAAGATTCCCTGGTTCACGATCTGGCTCTTGCCGCATATATATATAATGGTGTTCGCCCGGTAGATCTGGCGTTTAAGGCCCAAAGGCAAAAGCAGCAATATGAAATCGGATTGGAGCGAATGGATATTCGTTTCGATTATAAACTCAGGGATCTATATGCTGCTGCTATGGAAAAGAACCTCTGGAAATCTACCCCGGTCTCTGCCAATCGTTTTGAATATTTTGCCCATGGCACCAGCCTCTTTTTCAATTCCGGTTCGATTAAAGTTTCGACCGGCGAAACTATCAGTTCTCGCGAACAGTTGGCAAAATATGACCCTCAGCTGGAAAAGCTGATCGCAGATATCTTCAAACACCCCCAGCGGACTGACTGGCGTTATGCCATAAATGAGTAGCTGGTTATTTTCACGCGATAGATAACCGGAGAATTAATTTGCCAATTTTAAAGGAATAGCATGATCTATATTACAGCAATATTTTCATATCTTATACTGTTAGTTGTCATTGGCGTATACAAATCCAGGCAGGTGCACAACGAGGAAGATTTCGCTGTTGCCGGCAGATCGCTTTCACCCTGGATTATGGTCTGCACCATGCTTGCCGTATGGATTGGTACCGGCTCAATTGTCGGCAATGCCGAAAAGACTTATAATACCGGTCTTGCGGCAATGATTATACCGCTTGGCACCTTTTTCGGCATGATCCTGCTTTCGTTTATCGCCTCTCGTGCCCGCAATATCGAAGCCTCGTCTGTTCCGGAAATCATCGGCAGACGCTATGGCCAGTCTGCCAGATTCCTTTCGGTTATTGCCTTGATAACTGCTTATATGGTTATTGTCAGCTATCAGTTTAATGCCGGTGGTGCCGTAATCGAGGTTATCTCCGGCAATAAGGAACCGATTCCTGTTGCCGACGAAGATACTTTCACCAAAAAACAGCTCACAGCTGGCCGTATCTCTTATACCCCTCCCCAGGACTGGACCGGAACTGTTAAGCTCGAAGCGGTAGCCGCTGATAATGCCGATAATATTATCCCTTATACTGTCAAAGTGGTTGAAAGGGCTGATCTCATGCAGATTGCCAAAGAAGTTGAAGAACAGGATAATATCTCTGTTGTCCAGAAAGACTATTCGGTAAAACTTAAATTTTCTATTACCGGCCACAATATCGCTTTCAAACTCAAAAACATACCGGATGCTGGTTCGCTGCAACTGATAGAACCGCAAATTTCTGCCCGGAAAGCCACAATAATTGCCGCTGCTTTCATTATCGCCTATACCATGCTGGCCGGTCTTATGAGCCTGGCCTATATGGATATTGTCACCGGCATACTCATTACAGTTTCAGTGCTTGTCGCTTTCCCGGTTTTGCTCAGCAAAGCTGGTGGTTTCTCTGGCATGGCCGATGCGTTTACCATCATGGGTAATAAAGCCGACCATATGAAATTCTGGGGTGTTTATTCCCCGGTTCAGCTGGTGAATTTCCTGCTGCCGGTTTTCCTGCTTATCCTTGGCGATGCCAACCAGTACCAGCGCATTTTTGCCAGCCGTAACGCCAAAGGTGCCCGACAGGCTGTTATTGTTATGATTTTTCTGGCTCTTGCCATTGAGGTTATGATCATTGCCGATGCCTGGGTCGCTTCCAGTATGATCCCCAACCCCGAAAATGGGAAATATGTCCTAATTTACGCTGCCAAAAATCATATGCCGTTTGCCTTGGGGCTGGTCTTCCTGGTTACTGTCGTCGGCATTATTATTTCAACTGCCAATTCTTTCCTGCTTATCCCGACGATTACCTTTATGAAGGATGTATATCAAAATCGCATCAATCCTGACGCCGGACAAAAGCAGCTGATTTTCCTCAACCGGGTTCTGATTCTTATTTTCGGGTTTATCGGTTACGGCGTATCTCTGCTGTTTTCAGAATCGACCGGGTTCTTTGACAAAGCCCTCTATGCCTACACTATCTACGGCTCTGCCATAACACCTTGTCTGGTTGCTGCCATCGTCTGGAAACGTGCTACCTCTAAGGGTGCTGTAGTGTCAATATTGTCCGGCACTATCATTACTCTGCTCTGGGGAGAAGCCGTTCAGCCTTATTTGAAAGGGAAAGGCTGGCTCGGCGAACTTGATGCGGTTCTTCCCGCTATCCTTGTTTCCATTACCACTCTTGTGGTCATCAGCCTTCTTACCCGACCATCAACAGATCATACCCAGGCTTAAGAATATACGGTGCCTTTGGTAAATCGCCTAAAAGGGCCGTTCAGGTGAATCTTCAATTTAATCAAAACGTGAGACGACCTGCCCTGAGCTAGTCGAAGGATAGTCCAACACCTTAGTTTTTTACTTATTATTATTCAATTTTAACCTAATTGCCCGTTCGCCTTTGCGTATAATGCTGAACAGTCATAAGAACGATACCGCATACCTGTTAGAACTATATCTATTGTTAAGGACCTATAAAAATGATATAGGTGCCCATTTCAGATGTATATCATGTGGAGACAGTTGAATTGTAACAGTTAAACTAGTTTTTTGTTTTTGCATAACCGTATTACCTGTAAGTATTTAAGTTTAGATTGCTGTACTCTGTCGCATTTCTGTTTTTTTATTCGCATATTTCACCAGTAATGCCTGTTTTTTATTTAACCGAATAAGTTATTGGGGCATAGAATTGTAATTCAACATCTAACTTAAATATGGTAGTGGAAAGCAAATACATTATATGGGGATAAAGTCACATTTTAATAAACAGATTCTAATTAAAACTCTTTTACTTTTTGCTGTACTGTTTATGTTAACTTCTCTTGCTTTTCATTTATTTATTGTATGGGAAAAACGAGTCTGGGCATATCACGCCACTCAAAAAACTAAAAATAGTCTGGATGCCAGTATTATAAATTCCCAAAACAACCTTCATGGTATGGTGAATAAATTATCAATTTTGGCTGATTTCGCGGAACAGAACATTTATGGCGATCAGGTAAAATTTGATAATCTGATTAATATCTACACAACAATTGGGCGAAAATATCCTGATATTGACCAGGTGAGATTGTTAAATATAAATGGGCGCGAAGCATTGAGAATCAATTTTGACGATTCTTCTTCGTATGTTTGTAAAGAAACAGAATTGCAGGATAAATCGCAAAGAGAATATTTTAAACAAGGGATGAAGCTTGGATATGGTGAAGTGTATGTTTCTCCTATTGACTTGAATGTCGAAAATAATGCGATTGAAGTCCCATACAAACCTGTTATAAGGCTGGTTACTCCTCTTCGTGATAAAGATGGCAATACTAATTTCCTTTTTGTTATAAATTACAGGATGAGAGATGTTTTTCAATATTTACATCATGAAGAAAATCTGCTTCCATATGTTAAAGTTGAATTGTTAAATAAGGATGGATACTGGCTCCTTAACAGCAGGGAAAAAGATAAGGAATGGGGCTTTATTCTGACCGATATCCATAGAGGTAATATTGCTTTGGATTCTCCTGAGATATGGCAGAAAATGCGCAATAATAGGCAGGGTAGTATAAAAACAAAAAATCAGATAATTATCTATCAGGTATTAAACTGGAAAGATGGTATGAGCCAAAGAGTAGGTTTTTCTTTGGAATCAAAGGCTGGCAAAGCTGACGAGCCTATATATCTGCTATTCTCAATTCAATTAGATGATCTAAGACAACAATATCAAAATATTACTCTTTATCACTGGCATTATGAAAATAAATTTTTGTTGTTATTTTTTCAGATTATTACTGATCTGCTGATTTCTTATTCTATTGTTGTATTATTTCACGCCAGGCATGAAATGAATAAACAAAGAAAATATGAGCAGGAAAAGAATAAAATTATACTTTCATCATGTCCGGCTGCAATATTGACATTGGACCGGGATAATAAAATTGTGTTTTCAAATGATTATGTTTGTAATATATTTGGTTATGAAGCTGATCAGTTACCGGATGATATTATTAACTCACTTGTTGATTTTGCTGCTAATGCCTGCAAAGGTACATGTGCCAAAGAGTTGGATTGTATAAACGAAATAGAGTTTAGCATTAGGACCAGGACAGGCGAGTCAAAGCTGCTCCAATGCAGGTTCTGTTGGAGTAGCGGTAATTATACTATCTATTTCTTTACTGATATTACTGAGATTAAGCATAACCAACAGGAGCTGGTTGCCTTAAATGAAGAGCTTAGGTCATATACTATAGAATTAAAGCAAATGGCGCAATTTAATGAATCCTTGGCTCTTAAGGCTATGGAGACTGATAAGGCCCAAAGCCTGTTTTTGGCAACTATGAGTCATGAAATACGTACCCCTCTTACCGCTATTCTGGGATATACCGACCTGTCATTAAAATTGGCAGCAGATTACCCTGAAATAAAAAACAATCTGGCTGTTATCCATTCCAATAGTGGATTTTTGCTTAATATAATAAATACTCTGCTGGATCAGGAAAAAATCAAATCTGGTAAGATGAAGCTGCATTTTGCGGAAATGTCTATTATAAAAGTACTGTATTCCTGTAGTTCTATTATTCAGACATTATGTGATGAAAAAAATATTAGTCTGGTTACAGAATATGAGCCGCTGCCTGTAATTATATATTCAGATTCACTTAGAGTTCAGCAGTGTATTATGAACCTGCTTGGTAATGCGGTGAAGTTTACCCCTCAAAATGGCAGGATTGTCATATCTGCATGTTTGACTGAACTGGCCGATGGTAATTATGTGAAAGTTGCTGTTGCTGATTCCGGTATAGGGATAAGTAGAGAAAAGCAGCAAAGTATTTTTGAACCGTTTGAGCAGCTCGGCGTTGAAACCGATACGGCGTTTGCCGGTACAGGATTAGGCCTTTCGATAACCAGGCAGGTGGTTAACTTGCTGGGCGGCGAGATTTCTGTAGAGAGCGAAAAAGGAAAAGGAGCAAAATTTACAATTACCATTCCGGCAGGTACTGACCGGCAGTTGGAAGTTAAAGATAGTTATGAACAGTTATCCGAATTAGCTGCTGAGTATGACCGGGGAAGCGAAACAAGGTACGTCGGTCGTGTGCTTGTTGTTGATGATACTCAAACCAACCTTATTCTCTTCCGTATGATGCTGGAGGCCATTGGCTTGATCGTGGATACTGCCAATAGTGGCCAGGAAGCCATCGATAGAGTTAATCATAACAATAAATATGATCTGATTATGCTTGATTTGCATATGCCTGAAATTTCAGGATTTGATACTTTTAAAGAAATTAAGAAACTGGCCCCTGATCTGAATATTCTTGCTCTTACTGCTGATGCTTTACCGGCAACAATTGCCAAATGTAAGCAGATGGGCTTTGGCGGCATTGTGTTTAAACCTATCAATAGATTCCAGATGGATGTCCAATTGAAAAAATTCCTTCAGGAAGAAACAAATGAAATTGAAGCTGTTCAAAATCTGGAAGAGGATGATTCTCAGGAAGCCAGGAGTTTTATTGACCCGTTGGAGACAATGAAACAGCTCAATATTAAAATGAAGGATTATATCAAAGCGTTAAAATTGTCATATGAGGATATTCAACGGCTCAAAAAGGAGGTTGCCGCCGCTATTGAAAATAATGATACTGAAGCTGTCAGGGTGGCTGCTCATGCAATTAAAAATACCGCTGGAACACTCTCTATGAAAAAAGTATATGAAAATGCTAAATCGTTGGAATTGTTGGCGGTCGAAAGTAGGGCAGGTGAATACGCTCAGGCTAATCAGGAATTGACTGTGGTTGTGGATGAAGTGTTGCAATATATTGAGAACAGATTCTTTAAACAATAGCTCTTTAAAATGAGGGATAGAATATGTCAACAGAAAGTAAACTGATATTACTGGTAGATGATGATAGTGCTTTGACTCTTTTACTGGCCAATATGCTCAGGGAAAAGGGGTTGCGTGTGGAAAAAGCATCCAATGGTCAGGAAGGCGTTAAAAAGGCAAAAGAATTAAGTCCTGACGTTATTTTTATGGATGTTAATATGCCTGTTATGAATGGCTTTGACGCTTGCCGGCAGATCAAACAGGATCCTGATACCGCCATTATACCCCTGATCTTTATTACATCTATGGGAAATGATAATGACAGGATTAACGGATTCGATTGCGGGGGAGATGATTATATTATTAAACCTGTTAACCATCAGGAAGTGTTTGTCAGGCTTAAACACTATCTTAATAAAAAGTCTGAAAAAGTTATTGCTGAGGAAATAAATCATGAAGCAGACCGGTTCAGGCAGGCAATGGCGGAACTGCTTGAAGATAGCGACTTTGATAAGAAAAAAGATGCTGTCGATAAGGCTATCTTGCACATGGATAATATAATTAAATATTGCCGGCAGAATAATGAATAAGAAAGTCGAAAAAATCATTCATATAAATAGAAACGCTCGAAAAATAATGATGATGGCTTCTCTTTTATTTGGAGCCATTTATTTATATTACCGGTTTATGTTTACGGTAAACCATCATTATCTGTTTTTCTGGGTATTATTCTTCTGTGCAGAGTTGCAGGGTTATTTGAATTATCTCCTATTCTGTTTTGATATCTGGAGTCCGTCTTTTCCTGAACCTGAATCTCCGCCGGAAGGGCTTTCCGTCGATATCCTGATCTGTACCTATAATGAAGATGTTGAGCTCCTCCGAAAAACTATCCTTGGCTGTGAGGCAATAGATTACCCCCATACTACTTACCTGCTTGACGATGGCCATCGACAGAGCGTTAAGGAACTGGCTCAGAATTTGGGGGTTCAATATATCACCAGAAATGATAATCTTCATGCCAAGGCAGGTAATCTAAATAATGCCTTAAAATATATCTCTGGTGAATTTCTGGCTATATTTGATGCTGACCATGTCCCGCTGCCGGATTTCCTTAATAAAACACTTGGATATTTCAATGACCCGAAAGTTGCTTTTGTGCAGACTCCTCAAACCTATTATAATCTGGATGCTCTTGAAGAATCGGTAGATATGGAAAAAGGCTGGCTCAGGGAACAGGCGGAAATCTTCTTTCATCTTATTATGCCCGGCAAAAACAAGTGGAATAGCGTATATTTTTGTGGCACAGGTACTGTTTTTAGACGCGAGGCCCTGGATCAGGCTGGCGGTATTTCTACTAAAACTATTACTGAAGACATTGAAACTTCTATCAAGCTCCACAGTCTGGGGTGGAAATCGGTTTATACTGCCGAACATTTATCTTCCGGGCTGGCTCCGGAGGATATGTTCTCCTATCATACTCAGAGGGCCAGGTGGGCCATTGGTAATTTAAGAACTTTTCTCTACTGTAATCCCATTACACTCAAGGGACTTTCCTTCGTTCAGCGAATTAGCTATTTGAGCTCAATCTTTTTCTGGCTTAACGGTATCAGGAAAATGGTTTTCTATATTTCCCCGTTAATTATTTTGTTATTTGGCATTTATCCTGCCGAACCTGTTTCCAATGTGCTTTTATTTCTTTTTATTACCAATGTTATTCTGCAGTTGACAACTTACCGCTTTACAACATATGGCAGGGGAAGCTTTGTATATGAAGAATTTTATCATATGATTACTTTCTGGATTTTTACATCTTCATTTTTCAGGGCGTATCTTAATATTAAGCCCCATAAATTTGTTACAACTAATAAGTCGGGCGAACAAAGGTATCCATTTGCTTCTATTGTACCTCAGATACTGTTTGTATTGGTTACTGTTTTTGCTATTGTCTGCGGTATTACTAAACTTCAGTATGATATAGATAGCAATGTTATGGGTATCGCAATTTCTCTCTTTTGGTGTGTATGGAATCTCTTGTTTGCCTTAAAAGTGATTATGCTTTCTGCGGCGTACGGTAGTTCCGTTGAAAAAATGAAATTTTATGATTTTATCCCTGTTCTCTACAAAGACAAGGAAAACCTGGAAAAGACTGCAATTACAAAAGATTATGGTAATGAAGGGTTTACTGCTTATTTTAACGATCAGTTTGATGTTGGGACACAGTTAGACGCTACTTTAATCCTTCGCACCTTTCGTTTGCCTGTTAAAGTAGATGTCGTAAATGTGCTCAATTCTGATTCCGGTAAGATGTTTTGCTACGAATGCCGTTTTACGGCAATTGATAATATCTGCCGGGATATGCTTAATCTCCATACTATGTTGTATACGGTTCCCCGGCTGCTCGACCATCTTAACCGGAAGGGCAAAGCCTTGATAAAAAGTGAAAGTATTTCATTTAGTATGCAGGATAATTACAGGACTGATTTCCCGGTTAATCTGGATTCCAGGAAAAATGACTGGCAGCATTGCAGAAGCGAAACTATCAGCTCATCCGAGGTCGTGGTTCTTATCGAGCATGAGCTTGCTTTGGATGATAAGTTGCATGTCGCCATTGCTACTCCCATGGGCCAAATACTGTTTTATGGAAGGGCCGCTGAAAATAAACCTTTCTTTTTCCATGGGACAAAATTGTGGAAATCTGTCATTATAATTGATGAAATCGATAGTTTGTCTTCTTCTGTTATTAAGGAATTAACCCATGCCTGTTAATAAGCAGATACAAAATAGAATAACGATAGTTATGTTATTTGCTATCCCGGTTATTGCTTGGGTCAGCAGGGTTATTTTAGTCAGATACTATTCCGATTATGTATTGCTGCATAGCTTGAAAGCGGCTGATTATATCACAGAAGAGCAGGTAAATGTAATTGAAAATGCTGCTGTAAATAAATTCAATGTCAGGCAAAAACTTAATGCTGTAAATATTCTCAATAATAACGGGAAGTACCGTAATGTTGATAATATACTGTCTTCATTATTGGGTTCGGAAAGCGAGCTGGATATGGAAGAGAGGCGAAATGTCTGGCTTATGTTTTGTAGAAATGCTTACTCAATGCAGGATGTAGCACAAGCCGTTAACAGGTTCACTCAGTATGTCGAACACTATCCCGATGACAAAGATGCTATGATTGAGTTGGCGGGTTTATACCTGCAAATTAGCCAGAAGCAAAAAGCTGTTAGCCTTTATTTGCAGTTGATAGAAAAATACAATACTGATATCAGCCTATATCTGGCATTAGCTGATATAGCACTGTCAGATCCTGGTAATGGTGAAAAACAGCAGGATAATTATATCTTTGCCCGGCAGATTCTTGAGCAGGCAATTGCTGTAGAACCGTCAAAAGAGCTGTATAAGAAATTGGCTTTTGTGCTCTCTGCTCAAGGTAAGCATTCTGAAGCAGTAGAGATGCTGCAAAAATGCTTGCCGTTTGGTTTGGATGATCCGCAGCTCTGTATTGCACTCGCTGTAGCTATTCAGGAGTTGCACCAGGTGCCCGGTTCATTACTGGATATCTTTTATGATATCAACGATGAAGTAGTGGTTCTCGAAATTGTGGATGAAAAACTCATTTTACCTTTTGCCAGGGCAAGCCTGATTCTTGGCCGGAATGATAAAGCAAACTTGTTATATCTGAAGTTCCTGGCTTTGCATCCTGATGATCTTGATGTTATGTTTGAATATGCCAATTTTCTCCATAATGATCGGCAATACGGACAGGCAGAAATCTATTATTGTCATATTTTGAATAATAATGTCCGGAATTACAGTTTGTTTACCCGGGATGTTATTCTGTTGCAGGCGGCCAGAAATGCTGTCAGAAATAGTGATATCCAGCTGGCTTTTAAGCGGTATAAAAGTTATCTTACATTAAAACCGTCTGATGCCAAAGTTATAATTGAAGCATCTTCAGTTCTTCGGCAAAATGATATGGCTCTTGAAGCAGATATGTTGTGCCGGGCTCATTTAAAATATATATTGCAGGATTATAACGATAAAGGCGGCGATGACTGTCTTGCTTTGGAAATTGCTCGAATCTATGTTTTTATCAATGATTTCTCTCAGGCATTACATTGGTATGATCTTTATTGCAGTGTTAATCATGGCGATGAGCAAGCCAGGCTGGAGCAGGCAAGGTTAGCCGGCTGGAACCTGGAATATTCCAGGGCTTCTGCTTATTATCTGGATATGTTCAATTACTTTAATGATCTTGTCTATAAAACGGAATTGCTTGCTAAAAAGAATAACTGGATTGGACGATACATTCTGGCGGCGCGTTATTATGAGGAATTGCTGGATGATAAGCCAGATGATGTCGAACTGCTTTATGATCTGGCACAGATTTACGATCGTTTGGGAGTAAATCATAAGGCTGAAGCATTGTATTCAGAGATTGTCAGCGACCATCCCTGGCATATCCAGGCTTCTAAGGCTTTGATAGCTGAAGCATTTAGAAAAAAACAGAGTGCCTCTTTTTATAGCGTTTATTCTGACGATTCTGGCAGAAATGGCGATGTCGATATTAGACGTTTCTCCAGTCGTATCAGCTACAGCCCGCAAAGAGAGCTGGCAGATCGTAAATGGCAATTTGCGCTGGCAACTGACAGGCTGTCGTTAAATGACATCGATACAACAAAGAATTCTGCTTCGATTTCAATGTCTGATATGCTGGCTGACGATTTGAACCTGAATATTGATTTAGGTTTTAATGATTATAGTGTAAGCTCTTTTGATTCATTTGAGATATCGTCTGAGCTGGAGAAAAAATTCGAATATTTTAACGCTTCGGTTTTGGCCGGTAAGCAGGATTATATCACTAACAGCCTGACTTATTTTGACAAAACAGATAGAAAGTATATAGGTGCTGAATTTTATACCAGGCCTTTTTTCTATACCTCTTTGGGTTTTACGGCCAAACATTATTGGGTTAGCGATGGTAACAGGTCCGCTGAGTATGATATCCGGGCTGAATATGAATTGCTGAAGTACCCGACAATATTAAAGACAATTTTCGATTCCTATTTTTATCAGACAAGAGAGTTTGATACTAAATACTGGTCTCCGGATTACTATAATAGTAACTCTATAGGTCTTGGCTGGTATCATTATCTTGATAATGAAAATTTCGAGGGTTCGGTTAATTTCTATTATTATCTTGAAGGATATATTGGTCTGGATAATGATCGGGAAGGAATAAATACTGCAAAAGCCGGAATTGTTTACGAAACTAATAAGAATATTGATCTTGGTGTCGAATATTTTATTTCCAGTTCTGATGTGTATGATTCCATGCATCTGAGTACATATTTACTCATTCGCTGGTGAATCTTATAGATAGATTTCTATACTCGTAACTGTTTTTTTATGCCCGTTCGGACGCGGCGTGAATAGTTACATTATAATTATTTACTCAAAGTGACCGATTTTCCATTATTTATTGCTGTAACACAATTCAATGCAAATTGTTACATTAATGATTTAATTAGTCTGCCGCTTTGCGGCAAACCTTCCCTAATACCAAATAACTAATACCTCTCAAACTGGCCATCGGTCAGTTTGAGTTATTTACCTTCCGGACGATCGGTTTAAATCATATACTATTTATTGTTTAAGCTTTCACAGATGCGTCATTTGCGTCAGATTCTGTGTTTGCGGAGCTTTAGAGCACTATAATATTTTCTGTTTCCGGTCTATGTCTCTCATTGGCTTGCCAGCCACTGTTCAGCAAATATCGCGAAATCCTTTAGGTCTATTTTGCAGTCAGGGTAAAGATCGACCTCGGAAAAGCCTGATACTCCGCATTCTTCTTCCGTGGCAACTTGGATATACATATTGTCTATATACAATGTATCTAGGATATTACTGCCGGATGAACGATTAGTATCTTTCACCTTTATATATACTGCACCATCGATTCCGTCGGGCAGATCATAGCTCAATATGGTGTTATCGTCACTTGTCTTGAATACTGCAAACATATCAGTGTAATTTATGGCATCTGTCGACCAGGAAAATATAAAATTATCTTCTCCGCTGTTATCTGTCTTAAATGCTTCCAGCATGAATACGGCATTGTCTGTAATATTATTAATTGTCCATTTATGTTCCAAATAGCTGTAATTACCTGAGCCTGTATATGATTCTGTTAGGGCTTCGTACTTATTATCACTGTTATGGCCGTCCATTATGCTGCCGGAACTACTGCCTGATATTGTATCTGAATATGTTGAAAATCTTTCTGAAATATTAAACGCTTCTACAGCCATGAGCATATCAACTCTGTCCCATACGTTGTTGATTGGTGCAAATAGGGCTCTATAGCCGCTGGGCGAACTCCATACCCAGGTAGGCTCCCAGTAGAATAATCCTCTACCTTTTTCGTTTGGTAATTCCTGTAGCACAATTAGTACTTCTTCTATAAATTCTTTTTGAGATTCCGGGGAATTGCCTGAACTTGTATAATAGTTTCCGATTTCGGCCAGGCAGATATCCTTATTAAATAACTGGGCCAGGTTTTCCACGTTTTCCCGTAAATCTGCTATTGTTCCATGCCATTCCGGGTAAAACGACAATCCAATTATATCAAAAGGTACGTTTCGCGTTATTAATTCGTTGAAATACCATTGAGCGTGTGACTTGTCTCCGCCCTGGTCTGTGTGGATCATTATCTCAGGCATAGACATTGCCCCGTTTTCGCAGGCCGCGGCAATGCCGTCATAAGCTGACCGGACCAGTTCGGCATAATTATCCCAGCCTTCGCTGTTTGTGCAGGTATTTCCGTCCGGCCATAACATGCCGCAGGTTGTCTCGTTTCCTATCTGAACCATGTCAGGCATTGCGTTATTTGCCTGAAGGTGAGTTATTACTTCGTATGAATAACTGAAAACAGCATCGACCAGCTCCTGATGCGAAAAATTCGCCCATGCGTTTGGTAGTGTTTGATGGCTTGGGTCTGCCCAGGTGTCTGAATAATGAATATCCAGTAAAAACTTCATTCCTTTGCTTTTTACCCGCTGGGCCAGATTTGTCACATAGTCAAGATCCTGGCAAACACCATACTCTGAGCCGGAAGGGGCATGAAACAGTCGTATCCGGGTCCAGTTAATGTCATGATTGACAAAAATATCTAATACATCCTTTGCCTCTCCATATTCATGGTAAACTACACCATCTGAATATGAATCTCCGGCTTCCTGACGGGTTTGTATTGATATATCGACTCCTCGAATGAATTCTTTTGCCGGAACATGCGCACCGGCCAGTACGCTGATAATAAAAACAAGGATTATATATCTGCTTTTCATCATATCCTCCTATTTATCTATGATTGCTACTATTGTACTAAATTTTGATAGAAGGACCAAGCAGGTTTCATTTTCATTTCAAAACAAAAAAACCTCCGCCCATTTGGACGAAGGTTTCTTAAAGCGGAGAGAGCGGGATTCTCGCTTCCTGAATTTTGTAAGCTCATAAATAAACTGCACTTAGCTCTTAACTCCAGAGATGGTAAAGATTTAGATTCTCTTATTGCCTTACTATCTGACCACGGTTTTTTACTATCTTTATAGCCATTTTGAGACAGATTGAGGACAGAAACATACTATGTAATCACTCGGTTGCTGGTTCTAGTCCTATTAGTAGAGCTTCAATTTTCCAGTATCCAGTATCCAGTATAGGGTCGGGAAAACAGTTTACTTATAATTAGCTCGAATGTACATGGATATATGATAAGATATCAACATCATATCTTCTTTGGGAAGAGTTGCTGGAGTGTTCTCAATGTAATCCTTAACAGCTTTGGGGTTTAATACCCACACCTCGTTAGTATTGCTTTTGGTGATTTTTATATACCAACCGGGGTAAACTACTATTGGTTTAACCGAAACACTTTTTCCTGTTGATTCTTTTATGATCTTGCGAACCCAACTTGCCTCTGCTTTTGCTTGTGTGATCGGTTTAGTGGTTTTATAACCATCAATAGATATTTCTTTGCCATCAAATGTAATTTGGGCATTACCTTTAACTGGTTTGGAAAGGGTCTTGGTTTCAATTACAAATATCCCTCGTTCTGATATAATTGCATGATCTATGTTAAAGTTCTCCCCAAGCAGGTCATGGTATATTATATAACCTTTTTCTCTAAGCAATTCGAGTTCTTGACCTACTGCGATTTCACCCTCTCTGGCTAGTTTAAGCAACCTTACTTGTTTTGACTGCTTTAAGATTTTTCTGAAACAGAATGTGATCACAATTAGTGCTATTAAAGTAGTTAAAAAGGGTGAACGAGGAGTTTTGAGTAACCAATAGTACCATTCAAGAAAAGTTATTGCTAGAAGGCATGCGGAATAAGCGATATACGGAGTGATCTTGTCATCATTAATTTTTCTGATTTGTTCTTCAAGAGATTGTCCTGGCATCCTTAAAGGTTTTGTCTTAATAGGCGATATCTTCTGCTCTTTATTCTTGATCATAACTTATAAATCGGTTTACAAAAAAAGCCGGTACGATCCTGCCCTTATGATGTTATGGTCGGGATTCAGAAGGGAAAAATTCAGGACAAAACCGCACCAGCCAAAATTGAGTGTCTTAATTATTTACGTCTATTCAAAAGTATCGCTCCAAAACCTAAGGTTAATAGTGATAATGGTTCAGGAGTTACATACACATCAAAAGAATCGACAAATGAATCAAAGTTAGTGGTATCTAAAGGATATTCAGTCGACGGATAGTATTCAAATTCTCCGTATTTAGGAGTAACTGTAGACCATGGAGGAACAGCATATGATTTATAATCACCCTTAAAGTTTTCTAAGTTATCTATATCTACATTATAAATTCCACCTGAGTATCTTAGCCAAAACCCTCCATCATTTGAAAAACATATATCTCCCGATGCGTTAATTTTATCTATAAATACGCTCTCTGAATCTGACACAAGCAGTTCTGATGTAAATATAGAGTTTTCTGCCGTTTCTACATACTCAGAAATCCTTGACGCTAGACCAGTATGTTGATCAATTTCGTACAAACCAGAATCCTTGGGGCCACCTGTTAGCAATGTAAGCGGGTCGTCAATAACAAGATATTTTATACCAATTATTCTTCCGTTTTCACTTACAGCTATATCCTGAAAGTTATCAAGGTCACACAATTTAGAAATTGAGTTTGCCTGAATTGTGTATAATGCAGATGAAGTGTGACCATAGATTGCACCATTTGCAACTTCAATATTTTTGATACCAGGGATATTAGCAACTATTGTAGAATGCCCCGATGATAAATCATCTATTTTACAGATATCAAACGTCTCATTATCGATACAATATACGTTCCCGGAGGAGTCAAGCGTTATCGAAGAGTATGACGATACTGTTGGGTCTGAATTTGTTTTTGGCCCAAGGATACCTATAGACTCTTGGTTGTTTTCAAGGTTAACTGAAATATATTGACTGTTATGTAAACCAAAATACCCCTCTATTGAATAACACTTAGCTTGGTGTGCTATGAATAATATAAAAAGCAAAATAGTAGTATTTCTCATATTATATTCCCTTCAATTATTATATTTACATCTTTTATTTCATTGCCTTACATACAATGTAATTGTATAAATGCTATCAAACTTTCATGCGTAGAAATTAGATAGGAATTAAAACGCTAATGCCCTATTCCTATTTTATATTCTTTTTTCCACAAAATATCAGGAGATTCCCCATATATTTTAAGTAATTCGCATAATTCATTAGAACTTCCATGATATGAAATAATGTCTATATCTGTTTGTTTTGTGGCTCTATCAAAAACTTCTTTACTAATAAAAGAAACTGCAACTTTAATGTAACCATAATCCAATATTAATATATCGTTGCGTTTGGATAAATCCGTTAGAATTTCTCTACCATAGTCAGTATCATCTTCAGGCTTATTTCTACCACGAATGCGATCTTTCCGATCCTGACTCCAGCCTTCATAATCGGAGGGGTCGTAATAAATTCCAGGATTCTCAAGTTTGTCGGCAATAGATTTTATTTCTTCTTGGTTTCTAAATATTTTAACTTTGGAATATGTTTCAAAGTCTGAATTTAGTGACGGCATATCTTTTTTAAAATAAGTTATAGAAGTAGGGTAAACATCAATAAGGTTAAATGCTCCACGAAATTTAGCAGAGTATACCTCATTTACAGTATCGATTCCCCATCCACTACCAATCCAGTAATAAACAGATAATGGAAAGAAATCCTCATTTTCAGAGTAAATAATTATATCTTTTTCAAGTTTTGGTAATTCTCTTTTTTTTACATTTGAAACCTTCTTGATTTCAAATTCACCTGAAAATTCTGCATATTCTTTAAGCTGTTCTAGTTCTTTTCGGTTTTTTTGAGCCTCTTTACTATCGGGCGTACGAGATATATAACCTAATCCAAAACCACAGAGTAAAGCCAACGCAATAGCAACGACTATAAAAATTTTAATATTCATAGCTAATAAGCTCCTAATAATTATATTAGTTGAAATGAATCATATTCAAATCAGTCCAAGGATATATTCTTAGGCTATCTTGATAGATAGGGTCTTTACTTTCATCATACGGAAAATCCCATTCTATATCGTAGCCCTGTATTAATTCTCTTACAGCTTTACCTGAATCCCCAACTGTTAAGCCAAGAGCAGAATTAAATGAGACTCTAAGTTTCAGGTTAATAAAGAATCTTTTATGGAATTCTTCAGCTCTAGTCAAAAGTTCAATATAGTCTCCTATTCCATCATAAGCAACAAAATTATCATTAAAACCAAAATAGGCTTGATAATTACTATAATACGTTGAATATACGCCGCAAGCATCAGCAAAATCGTTATAGTTGTTGCCATACTGATGAAGGGTTTTTCCTGATTTACATGCAAAGTTATAGATAAATTGTAGCTTTGGTGAGTTTTCAAGCCCAAGATCAGACATATAACAGTATTTTTCTGCTAATAAAGCATCTGTCATGGAATTTGTTGGGAAGCGGAAAGAATACAGTCTTGTAGGATAATACTCTTCAGTCCCTGGTATGTTTTTCCATATTACAGTATACGTCCTCCCTCGAACCTCATCGTATTCTCCGTGTGAAAAGTTTATCCAGTATTTCATATCATTGCTTTTTACACCCTCTTCAAAATCGTCCCAGTTAAACTCTACACCATCGTAAATTACATATGGCACAACACAATTAGCTTCATTAGGGTCGTCTCCGATATAACATGCATCAATAATAAATTCCATAATATCATCAACAAACCTTTCAAGGCTTTCATCTGGAATCGAGATTAGTAATTCAAAGTTGTCGTCATCTTCGCCTTCTCTTTTTTTCCTTTTCTTCCGTTTCTTTCTTGTATCCTTTTCTGTATCAGGATCTTTGTAGTTCCCCGAAGAACTCATTGTTGTTACCCCTTCCAGAAGCATTGTTTCAATGGGTTCAGGATCTAACGCTTCTAGATGGAATACAACCCTATCTGCCCCGTTAAAATCAGGATCAAGCAAAACATCTACATTATAACCCTCATAAATATTCTCATGTAGGAGTTCTTGTGTTTGCAAATCAAATACTTGTAGCAAAGTACTTTCGGTCCCGTTACAAAACTGAAGACGATAGGTATCTTCGTCTAAGACAGTTGGAATATCAATAGAATGAAGCTTATTGTTAGTAAAATTAACTACTTGCTTAATTTGTGAAATAGAACCGTCATTGTAGTGAAGGCTAAATTCTAATTCATACTCTCCTGGTTTGTAGTTTTGTGTTTTAATCCTAAATTTATTGAAATGCTCTCCATCATCAAAATAAGAAATTTTTCCAATACGATTTCTTTGCAACATCACTTCAATTGTATGTACATCACTTATGGGTTCAATTTCGACCTCAACAGAACCCTTTAAATTGCTCCAACTTAATAAGTCATCAGGATAATTTGGTTCTGTCAAACTTCTAAAACTTGCTGTTATATTTGGGACTTCCGACGACACTAATCCTTGTCCCATTTCGGCAATCAGCAAATCTCTATCAAGATCATCAACAACGAAGTCACCATTTATATCTGCCCTTACCAAATTTGGGTCTGCGTAATCATGAATAAATGTTTTAGTTGGTATTTCATACCCAAAATTAGTTACAAATATAGATAGGTCATCTAAATCTACCCACAGATCACCATCAAGGTCATAATCAGCCTCATTTGGCTCTGAAATAATATTTGGATCAGCACTGCATTGCCAGTGACTAGAAAATAGTGCGAAGTCTTGCAAATCAATATTATAGTCTTTTACAAAATTACCCAAAACATTAGGATCGGCTTTTTCGTAATCGATTTCAGTGTATGTTGGCACAACCTGGGAATAATAAGACATTAAAAAGTCTAAATCTTGCTGATCTACCACGTAATCTCGTATTGCCGGAGCAATATCACATGATGTGGCCTTGATAGTTCCGGTAAAATCAGTGTAATAGTGTCTGCCAATAGCACCACACCTAGAGGGTACATCACCTTCGATTGCCGACGATGAATATATATTATAATAATCTGTTTTAACAAGATTTATTACATTCAAATAATCATCATATCTTACCTGGTGTACAAAGTCTGAACTTGGATTCAAATATATATTCCAACTCCCTTCTTCGTCTAGTACATAACCTGTATTCTGCACAACCGGACAGTAAAAAGGCATAGCAGTAATATTAATTGGCGTAACGGGCTCATAAGATAATCCCGCCCAATATATTCCGCTGAGGTTGAAAGTATTGAATAAATTATAAGAATACACAGATGAAAATGCTGTGTAATTCTTTTCTATATAAATATTAGGAATTGGCAGTCCAGCTGCTTGATATTCGGGGATCATACCACTAGCTTTGATGGCATGTCCAAATGTATGCAGTATAGTGTTATTGTATATGCCATATTCAATTGAATTAATGTTCAGCTCTGATACATCTGTATCCTCTGGAACAATAACGGGAACCATATAAATGCCCCAGCCATAATCATCATAGCCATCTTCGCCTTGGATTCCACACCCATAACATAAATTATTGGATATAATATTATTGCCACCTGAAGTGATACCAAATTCACAATAATATACATAATTGTCTGAAATACTTGTATTAAGTTCAGCTGCATTATAGATACCATATCTACATTTATACGTTATTACATTTTTGATTCGACAATCAGGTGAAGCTGATGTTTTGATCAATATACTCATATTATTCATCACTGACTCATCT
This sequence comes from Sedimentisphaerales bacterium, assembly GCA_963666285.2. Classification (GTDB taxonomy): domain Bacteria; phylum Planctomycetota; class Phycisphaerae; order Sedimentisphaerales; family SM23-30; genus JAFGDI01. Next base: position 4,088,006 of record OY762711.1, on the reverse strand, counting down.
ATTACATCATCATCCGTTAAAGGTAGAATTGAAACAGGATCGTTCTTTTTAGGGTTATCTGAAACCTCATAGTCTGTTTCCAAAATTCCCCCATTTTCAACTTCAAACACATTTACCCATTCTTCAAGGTTGATAGTATAATATATCTGAGTTCCAGAGGGGATTTTAAGAGACTTTGCATCAGAAATTATAAGTGGAGGGTCGGTAATAATATAAATATTATTAGGGTCCCAAACCTGTGATTCAGATAGGTCCCTCTCTGTAATATATACACAATAATTGGGGTCTATATTCCAACTCCAATCATCATAAGGTGGCAGAGTAGTTTCGCTTGATAAAGTAGCAATCGGACTTTGCATGTATAAATCGAAGGACTCATCTAAAGAGGTAGTGCTTTCTAAGACTACTTTCTTATTTGATACATATTCAGAATATATATCTGTCTGCGTCAGATTGTTTAATTTGGCTGTAGAAACTTCAATACTCGAATCAAGCTTTGTGTAAATATCTAAAGCAGGTAATGTTTTAATATCTTCTTTTGTAATTTTAATGTCATAAGCAACTGGCTCGACCTTATCCAAATCCCCTAAAGTGAAAGCGTTATTTTGAGCATCATAATTAGACATCCTTGCCCATTCGTCCTGACTGAAACTAACAGACTTTTCACTAGATAAATATGCCTTTAATGTCTCTTCGACTTCTTCATCAATTGTCTCGTTTAAAAGTATTGGCTCTGATGCTTTAGTAAGGGAAGTAGGTTTTGTTATTTTCACTGGAGGTACATAATTTAAAGCATTATAGTTGGAAGAGAAAGTTATAGCTTCATATGTTCTTGTCGGGTCTGCTTCTTTGGCAACATCAAGGGTCATATCAAAAACTGCTATTTGGAAGATTTCAGTTGTTGGCGGAACTGAAATCTGTTCATCGTTATAGGTTACAGTCATTTCCTTGGCAGCTTGTAGTCTAATAAGGCCCATCCCGCTAGTACTCTTATAGTTAAAAGAAATAGGAGAATATTTCTTGATAGTTTTAGGAGTAATAAGAATCATAGCTTCACAGTCAGGTCCAAAAGTTCCGTCATTAGATGACAAGATAAGTGCAAAATCCTCTTTTAGGTCTGACTTATCTGAAGCTACAATAGACAATTGTATGTCATCCAGATAATCAACCTCTGTAATTTCCTTGAATTGATTCCCTGCAACCTCAATTGAAAAATCGGCTTTTAACGACGAAACAAAGGAAAAAATAAAAATAATAGCAATTAACTTAACTAAAGAAGACTTCCCAAATTTCATTACGTAACTCCTTAAAATATAAACACTTCTCATTTGGCTGACCAAGAACACTCAGTCTGCACTCTTTTTCTAACCCAGCAAGCTAAATATTAGCTTACATACAATTATCATCTATATTATGTTGTTTTCAAGTATAATATTGTCAAAATTCAATCTAAGCCATTCTATTCATGGTACTTAGTATCTCAGGTTGCATTACATCTGCATAAACCTGGGTGGTTGTAATCTTCGAATGTCCTAGTTGTTTTTGTACCAAACGCAAATTCCATTCACTATCTATCCACTTTTTAATTTTTGAGTATATAGACTCTAATTCCGAATACTCAGGCTCTTTTAATATAGTTTTAAAACCCTCCCAATATTTATAATAATGTGCTATTACATAGTCTGTAACTTGCTCAGCTGCTAACAAGGTTTCAGTTTCAAGGTCTACATTTTTTGTTTCATCTGTATATATAAAAAGTAGTCCGACAGGGACAGAGTTTAATTCAGGTTGTTAATTACCACTACTTATACCCAGCCCCCTCGACATCTTAAAAACCCTGTTCCCTGATCACCACAACCTTAATCATCTTTTTTTGCGTGTGATTTTCTCAGGGAAAATAAAAAAAATATTTATTCTGAATATTTCTAAAATCTATCAATTTATAAACTAGTTAAAAATAAAGACTTATGAAACTAATTTTATAGACTTTCCAATAGACTTTGAGTGTTTTTAAAATAAAAAAATCCTTATTTTTAAGCTAAAAACAAGGATTGGTAACGGAGAGAGCGGGATTCGAACCCGCGGTGCGGGAATTTCCCACACGACGGTTTAGCAAACCGTTGCATTCAGCCGCTCTGCCATCTCTCCGGTTATTTCATTGTTTCTCGATGCAAAATATAATCTAAACCTAATCTGCGTCAAGACATAACAATTTACTGATAATATTGATGATATGCAAGCATTTTTTATGTAAAATGTTATTTTTATCAGGATTAGGACAGAGTAGAATTGAAAACAGGGTATTGATTTATGATTGAAGCTTACTTTTTTGATTTAGACGGCACATTGCTCAGCACTGAAATTTTGTGGATTGAGGCTATGAAAGAGGCTGCCGGCGCCCGCGGCCTTGAAATGAATATGGCCGAGGCTACTGAACTCGTTATAGGCAGGGCACTTACAGACATTTATTATGCTGTTCTGGAAAAATTTCCGGATGCTTTTAAAGATGTATATGACATGGATAATGCTCTCTACGAACATTTCGTTAAGCTTTCTTCAGAAAGAGATACAATTATCCCAGAGTCGGTAGCTCTCCTAAAAAAACTAGCCGACCAGGGCTATCCGGTCGCCATTGTCACCGGCAGCTCTCGCAGAGACCTCGACAACGCGATCGAGCAAATGGGTCTGCATGATAAGCTGGCATTTTCGCTTAGCTGCGATGACTATCATATTGGCAAGCCTGATCCAACCTGCTACGTTATGGCAGCTGATAAACTGGGCCTGCCATATGAAAATTGCTGCGTCTTCGAAGACTCAACCGCAGGCATATACGCCGCTAAACAGGCTGGCATGAAATGTGTCGCTCTCGTACTTGAAGGGGTGCCTCATCAGGATGCCTCCGCCGCCGATCTTGTTCTCGGTTCGCTTGCTGATTTCGATATTTCATTACTGGAATAACACTCCCGGCAGTGCTAATATAGGCATTTTATGGCTGTTTATTACGGTTATGCAGTTTTTTCAAATGAATCATCTTGGTATTTTTCAAAATATCACTTTTTTTCCTCTCAGCAATTAGCCTCTCGTATATTTCATATTGTATATTGAGGTACAGGCGTTTCTACGTACTGTTAAAATAAGAGATTAGTAGAATTTGTAGAATAACTTTTGTCATAGGAACAGAGAGGATTATTACTATGAAATATATGTCAATTTTATTGTTATTGGTCGCTGGGATTTGTAACGCCGGTCTTGTTGATTTTACAGAGCTTGATTCTTATGGTGCCTATTCGGGTTTATGGACAGTTGATGGTGATTCCATTCAGGTTACTGTTCGCGGCGTAAATGCCGGTGATGATGGCTATGTTATAGTTGGTGAAGAGCTTAACTCTTCTGCAACCGACTTCTATTCCTTCAAAATCGATGTGAAAAATATCGATGCGAACGATTCTTTTAATTATTCATTAGTTGTAATTGATGAAGGTGCTGTTATTGCTTCATCTTTAATTGAAACACTTGCCCCCGGCGAATACGCTACGCTTTCAGTTTCTGATATAAATGGTTTTGCCGGTATCGGCGATTTCGCTTATGGCGTTAAAATTATGGGTGGAAACGATATATTCCTGTCAGAACTTAGTAACGCCTCTGTGCCGGAACCGATGACTATTGCTACTTTGGCTGCCGGTGGTTTAAGCCTTATTTGCAGAAGAAAATAATAAAAATTATTTTTTATAATGATTTCAAAAGCGGTGCTGAATATATTTCAGTGCCGCTTTTTTTGTTCACTGATGAATTAACGGGGGGATTAGTTATTGGACTTATTGCATTTTTTCTTTTGCTATTTCAGGTGAATGTATGTATCCTAAATCCATATTCCATGTTTTGGGAATTATTTCGGGGGTATTCCGGTTTATTGTAATATGTGCATACTGATATATACGACTATCATTCAAAACATTGTGTTTTATGTGTCGTTTATATTTATAACGTTCATAAAATATTACAATATACATAATTGCAATCATTATAAAAGGAGCCGACATATGCGTCAGCTTTTAAAACAAGGTCGCGTTAGCGACACCTCCTTTACAATTTTTATTTTACACTTTACACTTTCTTAGGTGCGGCTTGTACGCCCTAAGTTTGATTAGTTTTCTGATTGAAAGAAAAAGGTATAAAATGACTGATTTTTGTAGTACCAAAGTATTTCAAACCCGACTCTTTGCCGCTATTCGTGACATCTCGGAATGTATCTGTAATTTTAACAGGCCCGAAAAGGATGTCCTTTCTGATGTGATTTACATTATGGAACAGAGGCTTGGGGTATACGCCACCCGGATAATTTTATCCGGTGAAAAGGATTCCGATATTGTCGTCGCCTGTTGCGAAGAGCTTAATTCTGTTGCCAATAATAAAACTGAAAAAGATCATAGCAAAGGCCCTGGAATCTCCAGGAAAGTACGCACTTCCGGACAACCTGAAATTATTACCGGCATAAATACTAATTCGGTTTACAGCAAATGCCGCAGGATGAGTAATTACATCAAAGATCACCAAAGCTCTACTTTGATCTGTGTTCCGATTATTTATAATGGCCGTTGTATCGGAACGCTCAGTTCTATGTTTGATGATAATCCGGCCAGTGATTTCACTATTGAGCAAAACACTCTCAGCATTATCGCTGGTTTAATTGCCAATATTGTCAGTTCAAAAAGAGAGCTTATCATGGAAAAGCAGCAGCTTGCCAATGAAAACGATAGCCTTCGTTCTCAACTGGAACACCAAGCTGGAAAATTGGTTATAATCGGCAATTCTCTTGCTATCAGGCAAGTGCTGGATATGGTACGCCAGGTCGCTGGCTATGACACAAACGTTCTGCTCCTCGGCGAATCTGGCACTGGCAAGGAGCTAATTGCTGAAGCTATTCATCATCATAGCAGTAGATCAGATAAGCCGATTGTCAAAATTAACTGTACTGCTATTACCGGCACTCTGTTTGAAAGTGAACTGTTCGGACACGTCAAAGGAGCATTCACCGGAGCAGATAATGAGCATGATGGCTATATTGCCAGGGCAGAAGGTGGCACTCTGTTTTTTGACGAGATCGGTGATTTCTCGCCTGAAATTCAGGTCAAACTTCTGCGGTTTTTCCAGGAAAGGCAATATCAGAAAGTCGGTAGTAATAAACTAATGAATGCTGATGTCAGGTTTATTTTTGCTACTAATCTTGACATTGAAGCTATGGTAAAATCCGGTAAATTCCGCGAAGATCTTTGGTATCGTATCAATAGCTTCTGTATCTCGATCCCGTCTTTAAGTGAGAGGGTAGAAGATATACTCCCGCTGGCTAATTATTTCCTTACTGGATTTTGCCAAAGTTGTGCCAAAAATATTTCGGGATTCAGTCCCCAGGCTGTTGATATTTTGTTAAGCCACAAATGGAGCGGCAATATCAGGGAACTTCAGAACTGGATCGAATACGCTGTTCTGACTTGCAGGGGCAATACTGTTGAAGCGGGCAATCTGCCCGATAGTAGCCAAAAATCATCCGGTAATAATGACAAAGTGAATATCGCCCTCAAGGAAAGGATGAGGCTGTTTGAGCAGGATATCGTCTTGAATTCGTTAGCGGCCAATGATTATCATATCGAATCTGCCGCAAAATCACTTGGAATTACTGCCCGGATGCTTAACTACAAAGTTAAAGACTGGAAAATCAAGATTCCTCGTAAACGAAAATCATAGGCATAATGATAAAGTTGGTCAAATTATATTACATAAATTTCTGTCTAGTGTAATGTGTTGTCAATAAAAGCTTTAAGTGGTTTTTGTTGGCGGTGTCTCATCTATTGCATTGAGCTTATAAGAAATAAACTTCCTGTAGCGTCTTCTGCTCGTTTTTCGCCAATTCGTCATTTATATTTTTATTATTAATTGTTATCTTAGTGTCTATCTCTTTAAGTTGCTGCTAATAAAGTATTTATGTTGAATGACGGCTTTTCGCCTCCCGCCGAATATCTAAATATTTCTTTTCTTGGTATTTTTGGCATCTTTCTTGTTTTTAGTAATCATACTGAAACGTAAATTATAACCGTTTACTTTCGCAGTTTTTAAGATGCAAAAATCGCCTAAAAGGGCCTTCCTACAGCGTTTTGAATTAAATATACTTTCGAGAAATAGCTCGGAAATACATTTAAATATAAAGTTTTTCATTCACAAGGCCCTGTTCTGGCCTTTGCGTGTAGTGTTGGACAGTCAAAAGTGCGAAACCGCACTAAATGAGAGAGATATAAAATGAAAAGTAGAGACAAGGCATTTACACTAATTGAACTTCTGGTAGTCATATCTATTATAGCACTGTTGCTGTCTATCCTGATGCCTGTGCTGGCAAATATCAGGGAAGCTTCCAGGAGGCTTGTGTGTAAAACTAATCTTTATGGCATTATGCAGAGTGTTTCTGCTTATACTGCGGAACATAGCTATTATCCTCCGGCATATCTGAATAATTCTGGCACTGGTCAGATTACACATTTTTCTGGCATACTGGCAAAAACGGGCTTTAATGATAATGTTTTTCATTGTCCGTCCATACCATCCGGCGGGTTGCCGCCAATGAATACCGATTATAATAATCTTGAAGAAGGCCAGATCGCCAAATCTCAGGATATTATTGATCTTCAGGCCGAAAGATGCAGCTATACTGTCAATCAGGCTATCTTCCCTGAAGATAATTTTACTTATGGACTTAACGGAACCGCCAGTCCTTCCAGGTATGTCGCTGCCGGTAGAGTAAAGTCAACTTCTATGACAATTACCCTTACCGAGTGGAATCCGGACTGGAGATTTCTCGATAAGGACGGTAATTGCCGTAGTTACTTGCCCGTTCATGGCTTCTGTGGAATCAGTACCGGCAGTAACAACCGTTACGATCTCAATCTTGTCCGGCAGGATAGTGAAAAGGTTTGCCTCAAAAACGGATTATTCCGACAGGTTACAACTGCTGCTCTTTCAGAAGTTCCAACTCCAAATAGGATAAAGCCCAGCAGGCTCGATTGGGTCGGCAGAAATCATGGCGCTGATAAAGAGCTGTCTTGTTTTGCCTATGCTGATTGCCATGTTGAGGAAAATACTATTTTTGATACCGTTAAAACTTTCCAGTGGGGAAAGATGATATACAGCATAAAAGGCGGCAGTCGTGTTGTCCGACCAAAATATAATTAAGATGTAGGTTTTCATTCACGAGGCCATGTCCCGGCCTTTGTGGGGAATGTTGAACAGTCAAAAGTGCGATATCGCACTGAAAGGCAGGTGGAATCATGAGAAAGAATATTTTTATTACAAGTATAGCTGCTGTTTCTTTGTTATTATCAGTAGCTGAGGTTGCTCGTTGTACCTCTATTGAATTAAGACCGGTTGCTGAGACTTTCGTTCTCAATCCGGGTAGTGGAAACTCTTTTTCCAATGCCGCTGACCATAACTACGGTGGTTCCGGCTCTAGATGTGTTTCTGCTGCTTCTGCCAGTGCATACAGTGTCTCTGAGGGAATCGACGATGAACCCAAAGGTGAATTCGACTCTATTTTGAAGTTTGATACTTCAGCTATTGCCGGCATGAATGTTAGTGAGCTGACTCTAACTTTGAATATATCTAATGGTAACAGAAGCGCCTTTGATATTTTTAATTATCTTGGGCATAGTGGTGATTTTGGTGTCTACCTTATGACCAGTGACTGGGAGATCGGTTCCGGCACACCTTCCTCTGACGCGACTTCAACGGTTGGTGTTACTTATAACAGCTTGCAGGATATATTAGCTGATAATGAACCGACGCTGCTTGATACTTTTTATTATGATGCTGCTAATCCATACGGTAGCCCAGAACTCTATTCTTTTTCATTATCTCTAACCAACCAGGATCTGATTGATGTTCTTTATTCCGGTCAGGAACTGTCTCTGCTTCTGTTGCCGGAAGATGATGAGGTGTGTTTCAATTTTACTTCATATGTTCAGCATAATGCAGACCCGTCAAAAAATAAATATCGTGACCAGGGAGCAATATTGGATGTTGTTGTACCTGAACCGTCTGTTATGTGTTTGTTAACTTTTTCCGGGCTTGTCATGATCAGGAAAAACAGGGTTCGTGTGAGTTAATATGAATCTCCTTTGCCTTAAGCGTAATATATATCACTGTGTAATTCTCCTCACATATAGCTATATTGCGTCGATCTGACTTCTATTTTCTATCTTATAAAGTTTTTGATTATGGCTAAGCTCTTACCAAATCGCGATAACATTCCGTGGAGCTGGGTGGTCATTATGGCCTACCCTCCCGGAATGTACGCGTTTATCGAAAAGTGCAGCGGTACTGCACTTGTTTTTACTCTGAAAAAATTTACTCATGATCCGCTCACTATTGCACTGGTCACAAGTATAAATGTTTTATTTGGCATTTTACTTGCCCCTGTTGTTTCTTATCTTAGTGATAGTATTGGATGTCGGCGAAAGCCTTTCATGCTGCCCGGACTCTGTCTGCTGGCGATATGCCTGTTTATTCTGCCCAATACCAATACTCTGGCACTTACTATTGTAGTAATCATTTTCTATCAGTTGAGTGTAGATGTTGGGTTCAGCAGTTTATGGCAGCCTTTGTACGCCGATATTGTCCCGGACAAAAAAAGGCAATATGGTATGATAATCAATCGCTATACCTCGATTTTGGCTAGGTTGTTCTTTATGTATTTCCTTATCGGCCAGTTCGACAAAGGCATGAAAGGCAAAGGTGGTGGTAAAGATGCGTTTATGACCGGTAAGTCATTCATCTCCGGGCTGACCGGCGAACAGCTTATCTACTATTTGGCTGCTTTTTTCGCAATTGGCACTGTTTTCCTGCTAATGTTTATCAAGGAAGAGCCTAAATTTAAAAAGAAACTCAATAAATTAAAATTCAAAAACATTTTCTCGTCTTTGTTTGCCAAAAAAGAATATAAAAATCTATACTTGCTGATATTGGCATCATCTCTTATGCGGGTGAAGCTCGGCTGTATCTGGCCGCTTATGGTAACTGAGCAGTTTCATCTGTCAAAGCAGGCCTTGGGTAATATTCATTCACTTACAATGATTACTACTCTTGCCATTACTTTGCCTTTTGCGGCCGTTCTTGTCAATCGTATAAATCGATGGCGGCTTTTTCTCATCTGTATAATAATATCTACTTTGCATCCGCTGGCTTTTTGGATATATGTAAATTTTATCAATCCGACGCCAAAAATTTTGGAAATTGTCTGCTTCCAGGTTGTTAACGCAGCGTCAGAACATATTGGCTTTATTACTTTATGGCCTCTTATTTTCGAGTTTGTGCCTTCCAGGAAAAGGGGGACGGTCAACGCCGGGCTTCTGTTTATTTCCGGCATTACAACATTTGTTATGGGCAATGCTGTAGCGATTATTGTGAAAGCTTTTGGCTGTAGTACTTCGAATAATGTTGAGTGTTATAATTATAGTATTGGCTGGCTGGTGATTTTTGCTGCCGGCATGATCGGCTGTTATATTACTCTCAAAGCCAGGTTGAAATGATAATATGTACCTCGTGCTGTCTTTTGTTTGTCCTAACTGGCCGTTTTTCTTCTATTTCACACTCTAATTGTCTTATATTTCACAAGGGTGTAATTAATATTTTCACTATTAGGGCAAAATTGTATTTTTGTAGAAATGTCTGTAAGTCCATATAATGCAAGTTGATATATTGAATTTGCGGCTCGTGGTAATAAGAACTCCAGTTCAATCGATAAAAAAATACCTAATAAAACTTGACAATAGATAAAATATTATCGATAATAGGGTATCGATTGAGGTGGTGCTGGCGTATTTGCATCATACTTCTTTAACCTTAACCGTTAAAAAGGTGAATGCTATGAAAGACAAAACTGTGATAAAGGTGTCAATGCCTACGATAAGGAGATTGCCTCAATATCTGCAGGTAGTTAAGAAGTATCACAACAAGCGAGATGAAACTATCAGCTCTACGGTCATTGCCGCTGAGCTGGGGCTGGAGGCCATCCAGGTTAGAAAGGATATTGAGGTCCTTGGCATTAAAGGGCAGCCGAGAGTTGGCTATAAACTTATTGAACTTATTGCCGCTATCGAAAGTTTCCTTAACTGGGACAATGATAATGAAGCTTTCATTATCGGTGTTGGCCATCTTGGCAGGGCACTTATGGGCTACCGTGGTTTTGAGAGCTACGGACTGAAAATTATCGCTGGTTTTGATATCGATCCGCTTTGGATCGGGTCACAGATAAATGGAGTTGAAGTTTTTCATATTGATAAACTTGGAGAACTTACCAGGCGAATGAATATACATATCGGGGTGCTTGCTGTACCTCAAAAGGCGGCCCAGAAAGTTGCCGAGTGTATGGTTGAAAGTGGTATTGTTGGTATTTGGAATTTTACGCCGGTTAACCTGAATTTACCGGACAATGTAATTGTTGAAAGAGTTGACCTGGCTGCGTCGCTGGCGGTTTTGTCCAGGAAAACATCGAAGCTGTTAAAACAGAGAGCGATAGAACTTGAACAATAAACACCCAGGTAAAATTAAAGTTTGTATTTGCCTTGGCAGCTCCTGTTTTTCAAGGGGTAGTAAAGAGGCCCTCAAAGTATTACAGGAATATGTTAAAAACAATAACCTTGATGATATTGTTGATATTTCTGGAAGTCTCTGCGAAGGTAACTGTCAGGATGGGCCAAATGTTATTATAAACAATGAAAGACATAAAGGTATTACTCCTGGTGTTCTTATTGACCTGGTAAAGTACTATGTTAATAAAGACGATAAGGCAAGTGGTTAAATAGCTTGAATATGGGGCGCGACATTGGGGATGTCACTTATGCCTCAGTTATTGATTTTTTTATTAAATGGTTGTAATTAAAAATTTTATAGCCATATAACATACAATTATTGATAAGTGGATAGAGATAGTAGAAATTAGATAGGCTCCGATAAGTAATTAGATAGAGTAAGTAGATATGGACCTGTCGTAATTATTTTTTGTGTTAAGTATAGAATAGAAGTTGTGCGGAGATTCCGCGCGCTGACTGTTTTGCCTGGTCATTATATCAGGCTGATGAAACGTTAACAGACGATAGTGTCGCCTTGCCTGTAAACTGGCAGGGTTTTACACCAGAGGTGCTCAGGTGGATTTATTACAACCTGTATATACCGAGATTGCTGAATGTCAGGATTGCTACAAATGCCTGCGTGAGTGTAAGGTTAAAGCTATCTGCATACAGGATGGGCATGCCAGGATTATTCCGGAAGCATGTATCCAGTGTGGACACTGCGTCAGAATCTGCCCGGTTAAGGCCAAAAAGGTACGCAATGACCTGGAACGTGTCAGGCTTCTGCTAAAACTCAAAAAACGTACTTTTGTTTCTCTGGCGCCCAGTTATATTGCCGAATTCCCGGAATACAGCAACGGCCAGATTATTGCTGCCCTGAAAGCTATGGGCTTTGCCGGGGTTTCTCTTACTGCTCTTGGTGCCCAGGAAGTTTCTGCCTCTGTTGCAGAAATGATCAATAAAAAGCCCGGTTTGTATCTCTCTTCGGCCTGTCCGGTTATTACCGATCTGGTCCAGAAGTACTATCCGGAGCTTAAAGATAATATTACCAATGTATATTCTCCGCTGCTGGCGCATAGCAAAATGTTAAGGCAGGAATATGGTAATGATATTGGTATCGTTTTTATTGGCCCTTGTATTGCCAAGAAAAACGAATCTGACGAAAATAAGGATTTACTCAATGTCGCTCTCACTTTTGAGTCGTTAAGACAATGGTGGCAGGTTGAAGGTATTGACCCCGCTAAGATCGAACCTGGCGAGGATGATAAGTTCGTCCCTCGCGATGCCGCCGAGGGCGCTCTGTATCCCGTTGACGGCGGTATGATCGCTGGTATCAAAGCCGACTGTTCTGTAAGTAATACCGACTTCATGGCCTTTTCCGGGCTGAAAGCTGTTATGCACGCTTTGGCCGGTTTGGCTGGAAAACAATTTGACAGATCTGTTCTGGTCGAACTGCTTGCCTGTGAGGGCGGTTGTGTTAACGGACCCGGTTCTGCCAATTGTGAACATACTGTCATCAAACGTCATAAGGTACTTGACAGTGCTACTACAGATACCGCTGAGATCCCTCGTAAACCTGGAATGGATATAAGCTGTCTTTATACTGCTCCTGTTGTCAGGGAATTGCGATTTTCTGAAGACGATATCAGGAAAGCACTTGCCAGGGTTGGCAAGACAACCATACAGGATGAACTCAATTGCGGCGGTTGCGGTTACGATTCTTGTCGTGCCTTTGCCCGTGCTCTGTTGGCTGGTAAAGCTGAAAAAACTATGTGTGTTGGCTACATGCGAAAACTGGCAGACAAGAAAGTTGATGCGCTGATAAGTACTATGCCCAGCGGAGTTGTTATTGTTGACCACGATTTATGTGTGGTCGATAGTAACCGGAAATTTGCCGAGCTGCTCGGCGAAGATGTTGAAATTATTTTTCAGAACTGTCCCGGACTTGCCGGTGCAAGACTCGAAAAAATTGTTCCGTTCTATGAACCGTTCAAGATTGTTTTCGAACGGGAACTGGAAAAGCTGCAAAAGAATATCAGGCATAATGGCAAGGTGCTTGACATTACAATTTTCACCGTTGAACCGAAAATGCTGGTTGGTGCCATTGTTAAAGATGTCACTGAACCTGTGGTCCAGAAAGAGCAGATCCTGGCAAAGGCTCAGGAAGTTATTGATAAAAACCTTGAAACAGTACAGAAGATCGCATTTCTGCTAGGCGAAAATGCCGCTGATTCTGAGGTTATTCTGGACTCTATTAAAAATATGTTTAAGTAAGTTTACTTTCACAGTTTTTAAGTTGCAAAAATCGCCTGAAAGGGCCTTCCTGCAACGCTTGGAATTAAAAATACTTTCGAGAGTTAGCTCGAAAATACAATAAATGAAAAGTTTTTCATTCACAAGGCCCTGTTCCGGACTTTGCGTGTAATGTTGAACAGTCAAGAGTGCGATACCGCACAGTAGGTTATTTTAAGGCAAGGCCTTATGGAATGGTTAGTTGACAATAAGAAACCTTTTATCGAGGTTGGCCATTATCAGCAATGTAAATATGGCTATCGTACGCCCGGAGATATTTTCGTTTCTCACCGTGGCGAAGATGGTCATATTGTTTGCGTTCTGGCCGACGGGCTTGGCAGCGGCGTAAAAGCCGGTGTACTGGCTACCCTCACAGCTACCATGGCGATGAAGTTTGTCAGCAGCAACGTGGATATAAAAAAAGCTGCGGAGATTATTACCTCTACTTTACCGGTTTGCAGCGTTAGAAAAATAGGCTATTCAACCTTTACTATTGCCGATATCCGGACCGACGGTGTTGTCAATATGATCGAATATGACAATCCGCCTTTTGTCCTGGTTAACGGTAACCGTTGTGTCGAACTGCAAAAGACTGAGATTGTCTTCGACAGTAAGGCAGAGCTTTCTAGAAAATTATACTTTAGCAGCTTCAAGGCCCAGGAACGAGAAAGGCTTGTACTGGTTAGCGACGGCGTAACTCAGGCCGGCATGGGCAGATCTGATACCCCGCTTGGCTGGGGCGATACCGGGCTCAGAGAACTGGTAGAAAAAGCTTGTGCTGAAAATACTGATATTTCTGCCCGACAGCTGTCACGTATGGTGGTGGATAGGGCGGTCAAATGCGATACCGACCATCCGCATGACGATACAACCTGTGCCGTTATTAACTTCCGTAGGCCGCGAAAGACCATTGTAATGACCGGCCCGCCATATCAGCAGGAAGTTGACGGACATATGGCACAAATGCTTGATAAGTATAAAGGTAGAAAGATTATCTGTGGCGGTACAACCGCCAACATAGTTGCCCGGGAACTGGGCAGACAGATAGAGGTTGACCTCAGCCTTATGAGCGATGATGTACCGCCTGCCAGCCGCATTTCAGGCGTCGACCTTGTTACCGAAGGCACTATCACACTTAACAAAGTGTTAAAACTGCTTGAGGATGATAAGTTTACCGAGAAGCGTAAGGAAGATGCTGCCGATTGCCTGGCAAAGTACCTGTTGGAAAGTGATATTATCGAGTTCATTGTTGGCACCAGGATTAACAATGCTCACCAGAACCCGAACTTGCCGGTTGAGCTTGATATCCGGCGTAACCTGATAAAGCAGCTGGTTAATGTCTTAAAGGATAAGTACCTCAAATTAGCCAGTTATAAACTAATATAGCAAAATTTTTACATGTAAATATTTAAGGGTACCTATAGAGTAGCCTCAATTATAGTATCGGCAAACCTTTATGGTTTGTGCATGAAGTTTACAATTGATAAGTCATCCGGCCGCTTGATTGGCTGGGGAAAGTCCAGATTACTTCTGGTAGGAGACCGTAGAAATGGAACAGTGCAAATGTAATTGTGCAAATGAAAAAGAAAAAATCAGAAAGTATGATAAGGTATGTGAAATTATCAAGGCAAATGGTAATAAACCTTCCAAGCTGATACCTATCCTGCAGGAAGTGCAGAAAGAGTACGGCTATCTGCCTCAGGAAGTCTTGGCATACGTTGCAACCTCGCTCGACCTGCCGCCGGCCAAGGTATATGGCGTCGCCAGCTTCTATGGTCATTTCGCTCTCGAGCCCAAGGGTAAGTATGTTATCCGCCTGTGTGATGGTACTGCCTGTCATGTCAAAGGCACTGAAAACTTACTGGTAGCTATACGAAAAAGGCTCGAGCTTTCTGACGAAAAGACAACTACTGACGACATGATGTTTACTGTCGAAACAGTATCCTGTCTTGGGGCCTGTGGGCTGGCACCTGTTATTACGATAAATGATAAGGTGCATGGTTTATTGACCGAAGACAAAGCTGTGGCTCTGGTTGATGAAATTATTGCTAAGGAGCAGGGATAATATGGGGGCTGTTTCGCCGTCAGGCGTAAACTGTCCTGAAACCTAATACCTATTACCTATTATAAAGCGGAGAGCTGATAAAATGATAAAGACGATAGATGATTTGAAAAAAGCCTGCCAGAGCTATACCGATGCTGCGGCAAAGGTTGGTAAGCGAATAGTAGTCTGTGCCGGTACCGGATGTGTCGCCAACGGTTCTAATGAGGTCAGAGATGCACTGGTAAAGGCTATCGAGGCTAATGGCGTTAAGGCTATGGTTGAGTTCAAGCCTTGTGAGGATGGAACTGTACATGTCTCTGGCAGTGGTTGCCAGGGATTCTGCCAGGTCGGTCCGCTTGTGACTGTCTACCCTGAAGGATTCTTCTATACCCATGTCAAAGCCGAAGATGCTGCCGAGATTGTTACTGAAACCGTAATCAACGGCAAACCTGTAGAAAGATTACTTTATGTTGACCCGGCAACTCGTGAGAAAAAGGAAACTACTGACGATGTCGTTTTCTATGCCCGTCAAAATCGCCTTATTCTCGGCGAATGCGGCCAGATCGACCCTGAAGATATCGGAGAATATTTCGCTATCGGTGGTTATCAGGCTGCTTGCAAGGCATACACTGAAATGACTCCGAAGGAAGTATGCGACGAGGTCCAGAAATCAGGGCTGCGCGGCCGTGGCGGCGGTGGGTTCCTCACCGGGCTCAAATGGAATCTGACTCTGGTCGAAAAGAACGAAAAGAAATATGTTATCTGTAATGGTGACGAAGGTGACCCAGGTGCGTTTATGGACCGCTCTCTTATGGAAGGTAACCCGCACCGCGTACTCGAAGGCTGTATGATTGCCGCGCGTGCTATCGAAGCCGATGAGATTTATATCTATGTGCGTGCTGAATATCCGCTTGCGGTTCAGCGAGTTCGCAAGGCTGCTGTTGACGCCGAGGCGAAAGGCATATTCGGCGACGATATCTTCGGCACCGGCAAGAGTATTAAATGTACTGTTATGGAAGGTGCTGGTGCGTTCGTTTGCGGCGAGGAAACCGCTCTTATCGCTTCTATCGAAGGTCAGCGTGGCATGCCGAGACCAAAACCTCCGTTCCCGGCTCAAAAAGGGCTATGGGACAAACCTACCGTTATCAATAATGTCGAAACTCTTGCCACTATTCCATACATAATCTCCAACGGTGCAGAAACTTTCCGCAGCGTTGGTACCGAAACCTCTCCCGGCACCAAGACATTCGCTCTGACAGGCCATGTCGCTAACGCCGGACTGATCGAGGTTCCTTTCGGCACCAAGCTACGTGAAATTGTCTTTGATATTGGCGGCGGTATTACCGACGATTCCGGTAATATCATGGAAGATGGCTTCAAAGCCGTACAGGTTGGCGGTCCTTCTGGCGGATGTCTGACCAAAGACCACCTCGACCTGCCGCTCGATTTCGACTCGCTCCAGAGCATTGGCGCTATGGTAGGTTCCGGCGGACTGGTTGTTATGAACAAAAACACCTGTATGATCAAAATCGCACATTTCTTCATGCAGTTCGCCCAGAACGAATCTTGTGGAAAGTGTGTCCCTTGTCGTGAAGGTACCAGGCAGATGCTTATGCTGCTCGAAGATATTATCGAGGGCAGAGCCGACATGCAGACAATTGAAAAACTTGAAGTCCTCGCACGTTCAGTCAAGTTCGGCTCGCTCTGCGGGCTCGGCAAGACCGCTCCAAACCCTGTATTAACAACCTTGCAGCTCTTCAGGGATGAGTACGATGCTCATGTCATCGATGGATACTGCCCCGCAGGTCAGTGCAAGGCTTTGGCCAAACCGGAAATTATCGCTGAACTGTGTAAAGGCTGTTCCGCATGTGCCAAAAAATGCCCGGTTGATGCTATCAGCGGCGAGATCAAGAAACCATATAAGATTGATGTTGATAAATGTATCAAATGTGGAACATGTGCTGACGTTTGTAAGTTCGATGCGATTGTCGGTGTTAAATAGAAGTTATAAGAAAAACTCTAAACGAGGTTTAATATACAATGAATAAAGAATATGTAAATATAAACGGAAAAAACGTTCTGCTCGAAGGCGAGAAGAATCTTCTGGAAGTTATTCGAAAGGCTAAGATCGAGCTGCCGACCTTCTGTTACCATTCTGAGCTTAGCGTATACGGCGCTTGCCGCCTTTGTATCGTTGAAATCGAAAAAATGGGCATCCAGGCTTCTTGCTCTATCACACCCAAAGCCGGCATGAAAGTTAAAACCCATACCGGTCAGCTCCGTGAAATGCGTAAGGTTTTCATGGAACTGCTGCTGGCTAATAACCATACCGACTGTACTACCTGTGCCAAAAGCACTCATTGCAGACTTCAGGAACTGGCCAGCAAGATGGGCGTTAAGGATGTTCGGTTCAAACGTTCCAAGACTCACTACCCGGTTGACAACAGCAACCCGTCTATTGTTCGCGACCCGGATAAATGTATTCTATGTGGCGACTGTGTTCGTGCCTGTGCCGAACTGCAGGGCATAGGGGCTATCGATTTTGCTAACCGTGGCGCAAAGACTATTGTTCAGCCTGCCTTCGGCAAAAATCTCGACAAGGTCGAGTGTGTATACTGTGGCCTGTGTGCCAACGTCTGCCCGACTGGTGCTATCACCGTCAAAAATGACGTTGAACAGGTATGGAAAGCTGTCAACGATCCTAAGAAAAAGGTTATCGCCCAGATTGCTCCCGCTGTTCGCGTTGCAATCGGTGAAATGTTCAATATCCCGTCCGGCGAAGTTACTACCGGCAAAATTGTTGCGGCCTTGAATCGGATAGGTTTTGACAGGGTGTTTGACACTTCTTTCGCCGCTGACATGACTGTACTGGAAGAGGCCAACGAGTTCCTCGAACGCAAGGCCAAGGGCGAAAACCTCCCGATTATGACTTCTTGCTGCCCGGCATGGGTCAAGTATGCCGAGCAGTATTTCCCTGACCTGCTCAACCATCTGTCAACATGTAAGAGCCCTCAGCAGATGTTCGGGGCCGTATCTCGAAAGATATTGCCGGAACAGCTTGGTGTCTCTAACGAAGATATCTATACTGTTTCAATCATGCCTTGTACCGCCAAGAAGTTCGAGGCTGGCCGTGGCGAATTTGCTGTCGACGGGCTGCCCGATGTTCAGGCGGTTCTGACTACCAAGGAGCTCGGCCAGATGATCCGCGAAGCCGGTATAGATTTCGAAAATATCGAACCGGAAGCTCTTGATATGCCGCTTGGCTTCAAGACCGGTGCAGGCGTAATCTTCGGCGTTACCGGCGGTGTCAGCGAAGCTGTACTCCGTTATGCCGCCGAAAAAGTTACCGGCAAGACTCTGGACGAATGTGACTTCCACGAAGTACGCGGTCCGGAAAATACCAAGATTGCCGAACTCGAAGTTGGCGAGGTCAAATTGAAACTCGCAATCGTCCACGGACTGGCAAACGCCAAAAAGATCGCCGAAGAGATTCGTGCCGGAAAATGTGACTACGATATCGTAGAGGTTATGAGCTGTCCGGGTGGTTGTGTTTCAGGTGCCGGTCAGCCGGAAGGTTGGACTACCGAAACTACCGCCAAGCGTACCGCTGGCATCTATCGCAACGATAAACAGCTGCAGCTGCACAAGAGCCAGGACAATCCGTTCCTCACCAAGTGCTACGATGATTGTTTCGACGGCGAAATCGGCGGCCATAAGGCTCACCATACCTTACACACCGGATACAGCAGCCGCAAACGCATGAGCGATATGGATTTCTCTGTTACTGAGAGTAATTCTGAAGCTGCCGTCAAGGTCAGGGTTTGTGTTGGTACCAGCTGCTACCTCAAAGGCTCACAAAAGCTTATGCACGAGCTGCTCGACCGGCTGGAAGCGGAAAATATTACCGATGTCGATGTCAAAGCTACATTCTGCTTTGAAAAATGCGATTCCGGCCCGAACGTGAGGATAAATGACAAGGTTATTAGTGCCTGTAATATCGATAAGCTGATGGCTGAACTTAACAACCATCTGGCAAAATCAAAGTAGTACATAAAAAATGAATGAAGTGTAACGTAGTACCTTTGGTAATACCTGAAATTTACACTTTACATTTTTACTGAAGACTTATCAACTTTAAGCTGCACCGATATAGCGATTTCCCCCGAACGCTATGTCGGTGTTTTTTATTACTTGTAAGCATTCACAGGTGCGTTATTTGCGTCAGAATCTGTATTTAGCGGAGCTATTAAATAGGTCGCGATAAGCGACACCTTAGCTTATTTCTTTTTACTTATGGGTACTTCTAGAAATTGCTTTTGTTGCGAAAGTGAGGAGTTTTATTTGCCGGCAAGAAAGATAAAATCTTGCATATTGGGCTATATTCGCGGTTTTATCTGACGCAGACCAGCAAGCAAAAAATCCATCTTTCGCTAAAAATGATTTTTTAGAGGTGCCCTTATATCTTAGTTTACTTTCGCAGTTTTTAAGTTGCATAAATCGCCTAAAAGGGCCTTTCTGCAACGCTTATGTTTTAAACAAAGCGTGAGACGATAGCGAATTACTCCTGATGTCAACGTACATCAGGACACCTTAATTTTTCACTTAATTGGTCCTGTTCCGGCCTTTGCGTATAACGTTGAACAGTCAAAAGTGCGCCATGCATATGATGCATAGCATAAACCTTACTATTAGTATCTGTTATAAACTCTTAGTTCTATTCGCCGCCGCCTTTTCTTTTACTCTCCTTGCTTTTCCCCGGAAAATATTGAATAATTCAATAGAGACTTATAGTATTCTAATCGCTAAAGGAAAACTATATGGTTAGTAATCTAAATCATGTTATTTTGCTTTTGATAGTTATGGCCTGTAAGGTTACTATCGCAACCCCCGTTTTAATCGATACTTCCAATCCTAAAGACCTTGAAAACTGGTCCGATACCACTGTTATCTGGACTTTTGAAACTGTAGGCATGTCAAACAGCAATCAAACTGAAAATTGCCTTTATGAAGATGAAGACGGGACAGGAAAATTATCATATGGCATTATACACCACCTTATGGGAGAATCAGACACCAGATCACACCTGGCTTCAAAGCTGTCTGACAGAAACAACTTCAGCTCGTAGTTTCCGGTTTACTCCCGGCTGTTTGTGGCAGGGCGTAGGCCGGAATAATATCGCTGTCCCAATACGATATTATGAAAAAGGGGTCAACGCACTTTGGGCAAAACCAAAGTGCTTTTTTTTATCCTCCACCTTCCTTCATACTTCATACTTCATACTTCATACTTCATACTTCATACTTCATACTTCATACTTCATACTTCATACTTCATACTTCATACTTCATACTTCATACTTCATACTTCATCCATTTATCACATTTTCGAGAAAAACTTTCCCTCACGTCAGCTTTAAACAAGTCGTGAGCCGCAGCGAATTATTCCTGATGTCAACGTACATCAGGACACCGGAATTTTTCACTTTTCACTTTTCACTTTTAATTTTTAATTTAGCGAAGCTCGCCGCTCCTCTTAATTTTCAGACTTCAGACAGATACTGAAATTTTGACATAAACTTTACTCACGCGTCAGCTTTAAAATTAGTTGTGAGCCGATAGGCGAACACCTCAATTCTTCACTCTTCGTTCTTCACTCTTCACTCAATTATCTGGTCTGCCCAGCGGTGAAAATCGGGTAAATTTGTTCAGAGCTGTTTCCTGCCGCTATGGCTCCGTGGCCCGCCGCGCACCTTCCGTTGGCCGCCGCACTATCGCCGCGATGGCTCTGCATACCAGCCGTTATACCACAAGAGCTCTTCTTACCGCCGTTGCCCGCCGCTGCCCGCCGCTGCCCGCCGCATAGGTTCCGTTTGCGTTCGCCTTAATACCGTCCGTCGCCGCTGCCCGACTCAGCCGGTTTCAGCTCTTCTTCCCGCCGCGCTGCTGCGAGATGGCTGCGTTATCGTTCCTCTATCCGCCGTTATCTTGCCGTGCGTTTCCGTTCACCCGCCGTGTCCATTAGTGCATTATTTTTTTGCCAACACCTCGTATATCATGCTATAATATAACATCCTGCAACATGCATATAAAAAACTGATCTATATCTATTGGGATATCAATATCTGTGAACCAAATCAAACTGCATTAGGTATTACCAATATTCTTATTGCTTGGTTAGGGCATACCGTTTAAAATAAATCTGAAATGTACTGTAAGAGTACTGTTAATACGCCATTTATGGGAGAATTATAAATGCCTCAGCGTTTTTTCGATAGAATCGTAAAAGTTGTATCCAGGGATGATTACAGACCTAGTTCCGCCAAATCGCTTGCTAAAATACTAAAAGTATCCGAGCAGGAGATGGACATCTTCCACCAGGCAATAGACCTGCTGGAAAAGGATCAGGCCATCAGCATTTCCGAACATAAAACCATTGTCCCGCCTCTACATCCAAAACGGCTTACCGGCAGATTCGAAACTACCCGCCAGGACTTCGGGTTTGTACGGCCCGACACTCGCACCGCTGCCGGCGATGTATTCGTACCACTTTCCAGTGCCATGGACGCCGCTCATGGCGACAGGGTTGTCGTCACAGTAAACATACGCGGACGACGTGCCGACGGCAAGCCAAGGTATATCGGCCAGATTGTCGATATCCTGCAGAGAGCTACCCGCCAGACAGCCGGCACGCTCGAAAAACGAGGAAAATACTGGTTTGTAAAGCCTGATGGTGCAAGAGATAACGAACTTATTACCGTTGACGATCCGGGTGCCAAAAACTGCAAACCAGGCGATAAGGTACAGGTTGAGATTGTTGATTATGGCGACCATACTTTCTTTGCTTACGGCGTTATCCTAAAAAAACTCGGTCGCAGCGGAACACCGTCAGCCGAGCTCAAAAGCACGCTTGCCAGATTCGAAATCGAAGATAAATTCTCCAAAAAAGCGATGAATGATGCCCGTGAAGCGGTTAGTAACTTCGATCCTCAGGAAGAGATCGACCAGGGACGACGTGAGGATATCCGCAACGAAATTATCATCACCATCGACCCCGAAGATGCACGCGATTTCGACGATGCCATCAGTCTCAAGCAGCTCGAGCACGGCCATTGGCTGCTAGGTGTACACATTGCCGACGTAAGTACTTTTGTCAAAGATGGCACGAAACTCGACGAACAGGCATACGCCCGCGCTACCAGTGTTTATCTGCCCGGCCATGTCGTACCGATGTTGCCTGAGCTGCTCAGTAACGGCCTGTGTTCGCTCCAGCCCAACCAGGATCGATTCGCAAAAAGTGTTTATATCGAGCTAAACTCTATGGGCCATCCGGTAAAGACACGCTTTGCCAATAGCGTTATGCGGTCCATGCAGCGGCTGACATACGAAGATGCCGACCGTATTATCGACGGTCTGGACACACCCGACCTCGCTCCGGAAGCGGTAAAACTAGTCAAAAATATGACTAAGCTCGCTCGCATTATCGATAAACGACGACACGAGCAGGGTATGCTGCGGCTGGATATACCAAAATCGGAAGTGGTCCTTTCTGATACAGGGCGGCCCATCGATGCCAGGCCCGAAAGCTCGACTTTCTCGCATACGGTTATCGAGATGTTCATGCTAGAGGCCAACGAGGCAGTCGCCCGCCTGTTCGATGGCATAAATGTCGAGTTTCTGCGGCGTATCCACCCCGAACCGGATACACTTACATCTGGACGCATGGTACAGGTACTGCGAGATTGCGGCTATGATGTTCCTAAGAGTATTGACCGCTTCGGCTTACAACAGCTTCTGGAAAGTATCGAAGGCAAACCTGAAGGCAAGATTATCAATATTGCTGTTCTGCGATCCATGCAAAAGGCTGAATACAGGCCGGCCCATATCGGCCATTACGCTCTTGCCAGTGAAAACTACTGCCACTTTACCAGCCCGATCAGACGCTACCCGGACCTTATGGTGCATCGCCTGCTCAATGACTATATCACCGGCAAACTCACCAAAGATAATGCCTCAGACTATCCGAGCTACGATCAGCTTGACCCTATGGGCATCCATTGCTCCGAACGCGAACGCAACGCGGAGGCCGCCGAAAACGACCTCAAAGAGTTTATGCTCATGCAGCTGCTCGAAAAGCATATCGGAGAAGATCTGCCCGGCATAGTTATATCTATTATCGATAAGGGAATATTTATCGAGCTCGATAAGTATATGGTGGACGGGTTCTTAGAGGCAAAAGTCGTCCAGAATTATGCTATGGCACAGGCCCGCAAGAAGGGCGGAGCTCCTAAGAAAAAGAAAAATCGAAAAGATCGCAAAAAGGACCGCAACGCTGCAAAGGCCAAATTCTCTGAAACTTGTCCGTTTAAGCTCGGCAGACGTATGAAAGTACGTATCGTTGATGTCCACCCGCATGCCAGAAAGCTCGAAATGGACATCGTCGAGGCATAAGTTATGGAAGATATCGGCATTTTTATAATATTACATTTTCCATTTATGGTTTATTACGGATGTTTTACTTTTTATAAAGTTAAATTCGGGTTTAAGTTGGCGGTATTATCGATAGTTGTAGTAACCTATTGTATTACAATAATTGCATATTTTAACGATTTAGGAGATGATTTTGCAATTATCCAGTATTGGTCTTTATATGCAATAACACCAGTGATTTATGCTGTGAGACGGGTATTAGATAATATAACCGGCTGGCAATTTTTCAAAAGTCTATGTTTGGGGTATGTTGTAGCTTTGGTAGCTTTTATAATCTCGATGGTAATCATGTTTAATGTTTACCCACCTGATGTTTCCAAGTAAGTTTTCCTAATAAATTAATATGAAAAAGCCCCGGTGGTATTACCATCCGAGGCTTTTGTTATATCTGTATTTATTTAAAACAAGGTTGCGCAGCAACACCGAAATTCTTCACTCTTCGTTCTTCACTCTTCACTTTTATACTTAGCGGCAAACCGCTAAGTATAAATTAAAATTCGTGTCCGCTCAACTTTTCGTAAGCTTCGATATATTTATCTCGCGTTCCTTTAATCACATCTTCCGGCAGTTCCGGTCCAGGCGGCTGTTTGCAGAAGTTGATCTCTTCCAGGTAATTACGCACAAACTGCTTGTCGTAACTGTCCTGGTCGCGGCCCGGTTCGTAATCATCTGCCGGCCAGAATCGACTGGAATCCGGTGTCAGAACTTCATCGATCAGGATGATATCGTCGACGTCGTAACCCCATTCAAACTTGGTATCTGCCAGGATTATCCCACGTTCAGCGGCATATTCAGCCGCCTTGGTGTAGATCTCGATACTCTTCGATGCTACATAGTCTGCCGCTTCTTTGCCTATAATATCTGCCGCCTTTTCCGGGCTGATATTCTCGTCATGCAGACCCTGTTCAGCCTTGGTAGATGGGGTAAACAGCGGCTCTGGCAGCTTATCGCACTGTTTGAGTCCTTCAGGCAGTTTTATGTCACATACGGTGCCATTCTTGACATATTCTTTCCAGCCGGACCCGGTTATATAACCGCGGACAATACATTCAACCGGCAGCACTTTGGTCTTTTTCACCAGCATACTGCGGTCTTTCAGCTGGCTTTCACAGAAGCAGAACGGTTCAGGGTAATCCTTTACATCTGCGGAGATTAAATGGTTTTTTACCGTATCTTTTAACCAGTCAAACCAGAAAAGAGATATCTTTGCCAGTACCTTCCCTTTGTCAGGGATTCCATTGGCCATGATAACGTCAAAAGCACTTATGCGATCAGATGCTACAAACAGCAGTTTGTTACCTAAGTCATAGATGTCACGGACTTTGCCTCGTTTGGGCTCGTAACCGGCAATTTCAGTTTTCATTATAACATTTGATTCAGTCATGGTTAAACCTTTGTTGATAATGAGTTAATGTTTTATGTTTATTCCAGCCGAATAATTCTAATGGCGATAAGCCGAAACTTCAATAAAAAATATTAGTCAGGCTTAACGCTGTTTACGTAAACGGTTCACAATTGATTCTTATATGAGGTGTAAAGATTATGGCTTTGTCCGAAAAAGAGATTACTCTTTTACGTGAAGTAGTAAGTTTGCCGGCCGCTCCTTTTTGCGAGCTCGCGGTCCAGGATTATGTTAGAAACTGGTCAAAGAATAATAATTTTGACTGTATCGAAGATAAAGTCGGTAATTTGCTGATTGGCACTCCACAACAGATTCGCTCTTGGAGTGGATCTGGGCTTGCTTCCGGCAAAAACAGCAATCCTGCCAAAGTGTCCGCCAAGGCGCCATGGGTACTCCAGGCCCATATGGACCATCCGGGCTTTGAACTCATCGCGTGTAAGGGCACAACGGCTAAGGCATGGTTTAGGGGCGGGGTAGATAAAAAATACTTTACCGGCTCAAAAATGATTTTTATTCCTGTTGCCGATACTGGCATCGCACCGGTCAGAGGTGTCGTTAAATCAGCCGTTAAGGATAAAGCTACCGGGTTCCTTATTTGCTCGATCAGGCTTCAAAAGGCCGTTGAGATGCCTGCCCGAACTCTCGGCATGTGGGATCTGAATGTTTGGAAACAAAATAATAATAATCTGTCGTTACGGGCCGCTGACGATCTGGGCGGGGCGGCTGCAGTATTGCTTACTCTTAGCCGGCTAAAAAGCAGGCGGGCAAAACGAATGCCGATGGGGCTGCTTACCCGCGCCGAAGAAACTGGTTTTGTCGGTGCCGTAGCTGCATGTAAATCCGGGCTTGTCAAAAAGGACTGCCCAATTATTGGGATCGAAACTTCAAAGGCACAGCCTGCGGCACCGCTTGGCAAGGGGGCTGTTATCAGGCTCGGTGATAAAATGAGTATGTTTGAACCTGGCTTAACGATGGTACTGCGTCGAGTAGCTGATAATGTATTAGCTTCTCGGTCAAATAAGATACTTGCCAAAAAAGGGGATGGTTTTGCTTATAATGCGGCTCTTATGCCCGGTGGTAGTACCGAATCAACCTTAATGGCACTCATGGGCTACCATACTTGTGCCGTTTGTCTGCCTCTTGGTAATTATCATAATATGGGGACTGACAAAATAGCTCCTGAAAAAATTACTATCAGTGATATGAGCTCATTGGTGGAGCTGTTAGCTGCCGTCTCTCAGGAAGTGGTATCTTTTGACGCTGAAAATAAACTCAAAGACAGGCTGATGAAAAATTATCAAAAGAGAAAAATGTTTCTATAAACTATAAAGCTTTTATTAGCCAATGGTTAGCGGTTTACAGGCAATTAAAGATTAGGGCACAGCCATTATATCTGGCTGCGCCCTGATCTAAATAATATGGAAGATTTGGAAAATGAGAAAGTGTGTCTTATTCATGTCGTAAAGCATCTATCGGGTCGAGACTGGCCGCTTTTAACGCTGGAAAATAGCCGAAGATTACGCCTACTGCCGCTGAAAACAGAAACGCCAGTACAACAATTCCAGGGTTAAAAATAAACGGTACCTGCAGGATATCCTTCAAACCCCAGCATGCTGACAGACCCAACAATATCCCTATTACTCCGCCAGATGAGGATAAAACTACCGCTTCTACCAGGAATTGCGTAAGTACTTCTTTTTCAAGAGCTCCGATTGCCAGCCGGATACCGATTTCACGCGTTCGTTCGGTTACTGAAACCAGCATAATATTCATTATTCCTATTCCGCCTACTATTAAACTTACCGCGGCAACCGCACTTAGCAGCGCCGTCAGCACCTGGGTGGTACCAGTTAGCATATTGGCGATCTCTTTCATGTCCATAACGTCAAAGTTATCGTCTTCGTTGGCGGCGATATGACGTCGCTCCCTAAAGAGCTCCTGGATCTTTTGTTTGACGTTTTCTGTAGAAGCACCGTCCTCAACCGATACCTGGATCAAGCTGATATCTCGATTTCCAGCTATTCGCCGCTGCAGCGCCCGCAAAGGAATTATCACTATATCATCCTGGTCGGTACCCATTGTACTCTGGCCTTTTGATTCTAATATACCGATTACCTGGAACGATAACGCTCCTAGTCTCAAGCGTTTACCGATCGGGTCTACCTGGTCAAAGAGTTCTCTTCTGATAGTATCTCCTATAATACATACCGCTCCGCCGGCTTTAATCTCTGAGTCGTTGAATTCTCTGCCTGTGTCAATATCCCAGTTTCTGACCTTGAAATATTCATTGGTGGTTCCGGTTATGGTCGTTGACCAGTTTTCATTACCGTAAATTGCTGTTGCTCCGGAGCCGGCAGAAGGGGCGACCGCGGCTATCGATGGTATATCTCTTGCAATCGCTTCAGCATCGGCCAGTTTGAAGGGGGCAGCGGTAGAGTCGCGACCAGGCCCGAGTCTCATGCCTGGTCGAACCATTAGAAGATTGCTGCCGAGGCTAGCGATCTGGTCTGTGACCTGAACGGTAGCGCCGTTACCAAGAGTTACCATTGTAATCACCGAGGCCACCCCAATAACAATACCTAGCATAGTTAATAAAGACCGTAAAACGTGTCTTTTTATTTCGCGAATTGCCAGAATTAGAGTGTCCCACAACATTATATTCTATCTCCGTTTGTTTTATCTGATTCGATATGGCCGTCACGAAAATGGATTGTACGTTTCGTGTAAGCTGTCATTTCCGGTTCATGGGTTACCATCACAATGGTAATACCATGTTGGGTATTGAGTTCGACCAGCAGTTCCATGGTTTCATGACTGCGTACTGTGTCAAGGTTTCCGGTTGGTTCGTCAGCCATAAGTACATCCGGTTGGGTTACAATAGCCCTCGCGATAGCTACTCGCTGCTGCTGACCGCCGGACAGTTCGGCGGGAGTGTGTGTTTCCCAGCCTTTAAGTCCTACGGCATCAAGTGCTTGCGCTGCTTTGGTCTTTCTCTCTTTAACGGGTACCCCTCGGTATATCAGTGGTAGTTCCACATTTTCCAATGCCGAGGTCCTGCTGAGCAGGTTAAAACCCTGAAAGACAAATCCGAGAAAATGTCTTCTTAGCATAGCCAGCTGATTTCTGCTGAAACCGTCAATTCGTGCACCTTCAAAAAGATAGTGTCCGTCAGTTGGGGTATCAAGACATCCGAGAATATTCAGGCAGGTGGATTTTCCTGAGCCGCTTGGGCCCATAATGGAGACAAAATCTCCTCTTTCTATCCGTAAGTCAATACCTCTCAGAGCATGTACGGCGGCCTGACCGGTTCCGTAGATCTTTTTGATCTTATTCAGTTCTATTACGGGTGTATTTTGTGTTCGCATTGCATTATTTCTATTACGGGCGTATTTTTGTGTTCGTCTTGCATCATTTCTATTACGGGCGTATTTTTATATCCGCATTGCATTATTTATATTTCGGGCGTATTTTTATATCCGCATTGCATTATTTCTATTACGGGCGTATTTTTATATCCGCATTGCATTATTTTACTCCGCTGAATGTATCAACTATTAGCTCGGAATTTTCTTTTACCGCCCCCTCAACAATTTGAGTCAAAACTCCATTCGTTTCACCAACTGTAATAGTTACTGGTTCAGGATGATTATCTTTCAGTAGCCAGATCTTGTGTTGGCTGTTACGTTTTATTGCACTTTGCTTTTGTTCGGTTTCTCTCCTTGGCGGGTGAGGCAGTAAACTGTCCATTATACCGCCGCCATTTGATTTGCCGGTGTTCTCGGGCATTTCAAATCTCAGTGCGGCATTGGAAATAAGTAAAGTTTTCTCTATCTGCAAAACAATAATATCGGCGGTAGCTGTCATTCCGGGTCTGAGAAGCTGCTCGCTATTGTCTACTTTAAGTACAGTTTCGTAAGTTACAACACCGTCAACGGTTTCTCCGCCATATCGTATCTGTTTAATTGCAGCGTTAAAAGTGCGGTCAGGGTAGGCATCGACAGTAAATGTTGCCAGTTGCCCATCTTTGACCTGGCCGATATCAGCTTCGTCCACATCGACGTGTAGTTCCATTTGAGTCAGGTCTTCGGCAAGAGTAAAAAGGACAGGTGTTTCAAATGATGCGGCAACAGTCTGGCCAGTTTCTATTTCCCTGGTTAGTACAACGCCATTAATAGGAGATTTTATTACAGCTTTTGAAAAGTCGGTTTCGTTGGCTTGGAGGGTAGCTTCTGCCTGGGCTACGGTTGCTTTCGCACTGGCAACATCGGCATTTGCCCGTGCATACGCAGCTTTAGCAGAATCAAATTCAGTTTGGGAAGGCACTTTGTTTTCACTTAGTTTGCGGACTTTTTCGTATTGTTTGAGTTTGCTTTCTGCTTCCTGAAGTGTGGCCTGAGCTTGCAGTACAGTGGCTTTGGCAGCTTCAAGTGAAGCTTTTGATTGAGTGACCTGAGCCTTAAGTTTGGTAGTATCTATCCTGGCTAGTACCTGGCCGATGGTAACCTTGTCGTTGAAATCAACTTCTACACTTTCTATTCGACCAGAGATTTCGCTGCCTACTTCCACTTCATTTGTAGGTTCCAGAGAGCCGGTAGCAGTAACGAGTATGGTCAGGTCTCCTTTATTTATCTTTTCAGTTTTGAATTGCATGTCGGAAGATGCAGAACCTTTCTTATTAAAGGCAACAGCAGTTACGATAGCTAAAAGAATAAGAACAATAATCAATCGTTTAAACCATCTTTTGGATGTTGAAGATTGCTTATTATTGATAATTTGTTCAATATCTACTTTTTGTTTATTATTTGTTTTCATTATTTCTCCTGATAATATCTAGCGATTCTTTTTTCGGCAGTTGATGAATTCCATCCGCCCCCTAATGCTTTGTACAGGCGAATAAGATTAGAAGTAATTGTACCGTTACTTTGAGCAACCTGGTTCTGGAAAGACAGAAGTGACCGCTGCGATTCCAATACATCGTTAAAATCTGAAAGGCCGGCACTGTAGTTATATTTTGCCAGTACGTCAGCTTTTTCAGCTGCTTCGGCAGCTTTTTTCAAATTAACAATCCTGTTTTGCTCATTTATATATGCTGTTAAAGCATTTTCGATTTCTTCCAGGGCAAGCAGAACAGTGTTTTCATAGTTAATTAGAGCCTGCTCCTGAAGAGTCGACTGGATTTCTATATTTTTTCGTATAGCCCCAGCGTCAAAAATTGCCCAGCTGATTTGAGGGCCACCGCTTAGAACCCAGCTGTCTGTTGTGGTGATGTTGCTGGAAAGTCTGCTTAGATTAGAAGCCTGTATGCCAATTGAACCATGCAGACTCAGTTTGGGGTACAGGTCGGCGGTTGCAACACCAACCTGAGCGGTTTGTGCGGCCAGTTCACGTTCAGCCATACGTATATCAGGTCTTCGTCGCAATATATCTGCGGGAACGCCAATAGCAATTTCCGGAGATGCCACGGGAACCGGCAAAGGTTTTTCCAGTTCATTATGTATACTGCCGGGTTTTTCGCCCAGAAGAACGGCGATACGATTCATGGCTTCATTGATTGATGTTTTAGTTCCGGGGATTTCGGATCGAGTGCTTTCGAGGTTGTACCGGGCCTGTTGGCCAGCGAGTTCATCACTTAAACCAGCTTCATATTCCCATTGAACCAACTGATAAGTTTCAGTCTGTGATTCTAAATTTTGTTCAATTATGCCGAGCTGTGTCTGGTATATTCTTAGTTCGACATAACTGATGGCAATTTCAGACGATAGACTAACAAGAACATCATTCAGGTTTTCACTGGAAGCTTCCAGTTCTGCGGTTGCAGCTTCAATTGAACGATTAATACCACCAAATATATCGATTTCCCAGCCAGCATCAAATGCAGTAGAATACAATTCAGTTGTGGGGCTGGTGCCATTGCGGCTCCAGTTTGCACTGGCGGATAAGTCCAGGGTAGGGAACTTATCAGTTTCAGCCAATCCGCGAGCAATCCGAGCCTGTTTGAGCCTGGCAAGAGCGTCTTTTATATCCAGGTTCTGATTAATGGCTCTTTCGATTAGTGAGGTAAGTATGTCGTCATTGAAATTATTCCACCAGTCAGACAGAGAGTTTGGATCAGCCTGTTCAGCAGACAGTCCTTTATCCAGCCTGGTATGCCAGGAATCAGTTGTATCCGGAGCGGGTGAAGTGTAATCAGGCCCGACAGTACAACCGATAACAGGTAAGAATATTGCAGTTAACAGAGACATAAGAATATACTTCATTTTATATTCTCCTTGTTACCGGCACATAAATGGAATTTTAAATAATTCTGGTTCATTTGTAGTCCTTGGTGTGTATTGATTTTTGTGTAGACGCAGAGCCTAACACTTCATATTAAGTATGGGCTGACTTTCGTGGAGGGTTAATTAGTAAACTAATTTATGGCTGTAGTATTTGCAGGCATGTAAACCGTGCGGTTATGGCATTGGTGCCGGGTGCCGTTTGTTGTGGTGGGAATTAAAATGTTCCTGCCATTCTTCAAATTTATCCGGTGGCAGAACGGCTTGCATTTCTTTGATGATAATATCTTTTTTTGCTTCAATCTTATTATCAAAATCAGTGCGAATTTCTTCTAAATAGTTCCCGGCATCTTCAAATATTTTTTCTACTTCCAGAATTTGTTCTTTTGTAAGTTTGTGGTCCTTACCGATTCTGTCAGCAATCTCAGCGGCAGAAGGGGGAGTCATAGGTCTGAGTATGCCTTTAGCTTTCAGGGTGTAAATAGTAGCGCCAGAGCCTACAATTATCCCTGAAGCGAAAATGACCAGAGCGGCAATAATTTGTGTAGTATTACGTCTGCGTATAATTTGTTTGCCGGTATTTTCTACCATAATCTAGCCTCCTGTAGAGGTGAGAAGAAATGGGAAATTGGGTCTATATAGTTAAGCCAGGAATTGATACCTATATACATAAGTACAAATGCCGCTGCTGCAAACAATCCGGCTGAAATGTCGAAAGCGGCAAAGCTGACAGGAGCTGGTTCGTCGTTCAACTGGGCTATGACATTTTCGGAGATACCAAATAACGGCAGCTTCTGGTTTTGTGATTTGTCGGCAAGTATTTTAATTCCTTCTAAAGTGTCCATCCTAATTTCTCCAAGATGTTTTCTTTTTCGGCGATAGCTTTAATCTTATTTCTGGCCCGCATTGCCCTGGATTTTACAGCAGATTCAGACCAACCGGTTTGTTTTGATATTTCTTTTATGCTGCAGTTTTCAAAATACATTAAGGTAAGTACGAGTCTGTCATCTGCAGGTAATCGGCTGAGCAGGGCGTTTAAGATTTCAGCTGCCTGATCATGATCGATAGAGTCAACTTCGACATTTTCTATAAAATCAAAATCCTGAATTGGCAGAAAACGATTTTCTTTTTCACGCTGCTTCCAGAATCTGTATCCTGTTCTTGTTCCAATTTTTTTTAGCCAATGTAGAAACGGGGCATTGCCTTTATATGTTTTTAAACTATAGTAAGCTTCAATGAAGACATCCTGGACGAGCATTTCGCAAATATTCCTGTCTGAGGAAAAACGCCACATAAGCCTGGTGACAGGTTCCTCGTACCGCTCCACAAGATGCTTGTAAGCGTCTGTGTTACCCGTAAGGCAGGTTTTAATGTCGTTCCAATCTTCATTATTCACGTATTTATTCTATTGCCATTTATATAAAAGGTCAACTCGACATTTTATCGTTTTATATCGAAGTTGCCGTAAATAATACTTTTTAGGTTCTCATCCCAAAAAGTTGGTAAATATTTCAGGCGGCAAACGCCTGTTTCACTTTTAACGTAAAGTAATCCATATCATGGAAGCCATAGGCTTTCCGCTTTATGACCTTGATTTTATTGTTAACTCCTTCAAGAATACTTGTTCCTATAGGGTAGTCAGCATGCTCAAGTATACCGTATTCGTGATTCCTTAGCTTTCTTACAAAGGCATTAACTGTTGCGTTATCCAGTGTTTCTGCCATTTGGCACCATTGGTCTAATGTTTCCTTGACAATATCACGGTCGCTATAAAAATACACAAGTTTTAGATAATCTTTTAGAATATAGAGAGTACTCAGCGTTGAGTTAAGCTCCAAGACTTTCTCTAAATGCTCTTTTTGACTATCCTTGAGGTTTTCTTCGTTCTTTAGTAACAGATATTTACTGCCTTTGAGTATTTCTTTTTCCTGATCTGTGGCTTTTGCGTATTCCTGCCTGCGAACCTCATCAATTACCCGTCCAAATGCTTGTACCACATGGAAAAAGTCAAATACTATTTTGGCATCGGGAATATGGTGCTTAACTCGATTGATAAATGGATCCCACATATCTATTGCAACAGCTTCAATGGCATTCTTCTGTTCATCGGTCATCTCTGCAAAAAAGGCATCAAGGGTTTCCTTATTACGGTTTTCACCCATCCAGATAACCCTGCCTGTCATATAATCCATTACGACGGTCATGTAATTGTGACCTTTGCGAGTTGCTATTTCATCAATAGCTAATATTCGCAAATTATCACAATCAGTGACACCATATTCCTTTTCTAGAAAGGTTTTATCAATGCTCTTGACAGTTTTAGGATTTAAGTCCAAATGATCTGCAACATCCTGGACTGTCATTATCTTACATAAATCATATATATACTGAGCCAGCCGCCGGGTAACTCGCTTTGATGCATCTGCAAAGCTTAGCTGTTCTACCCTGACACCGCCGCAATGATCACACCATATTTTACGGTAATTAACCTGAAGCCAAGTTTGGGAATCAGCTATATTTAAGTCACGTAACATCCTAAGGTGATTATTAGAATGAACTGTAGCTGCTTCTGAACCACACTCATGGCACAATGGCTTATATCTCTTGTCAGGAGAAAGCTTTATGATCGAAGAAGGTGATTCTTCACTATAAACTGATTGTTCTGTAATTTTTACTCGCATAAATGGAAAGTAATTTGATATACTAAGGCTGGACATTGGACTTTTCCTTTTCTAATAATTTTTGTGGTGAAAATTTATCAAAAAAGAAAGTGTAATGTCCTTTATTTATTTGTCAATTTACCAACTTTTTGGGATGTGAACCACTTTTTATATTACAGTTCAACAGTTTTATTATCGAGGGTTAAGCTGTTACTGTTGGCTTTCAATATGTTAGTGGGTGCTATTCAAGATTGGTGGCATGAAAAATTAAGTTTTTTTACTTTTTTCTACTGTGATTATAGGGAGACGGTTTTGGAGATTTATAACCTATTGTAATTAAGGGTGTTGTGATGTGTTGTATGGTTAGCTAATATTATTGCATCTTTATAGTATTTGCATGGCGGGGGCAAGAAATCTATTCTGATTTGTTGAAAACGTGATGCCAATTAGCGGTTTTATCGAGACAGGTTGGTTTTATGTTGCCGCAACGGATGTTACGATTGAGCATTTCTTTTTGATATATATTAACTGCGTTTGACGGGATAATAAATAATTCCGGACTCTGAAGTTGGTTAAGTCTTCGGCAATAGTCATAATGAAAATTCTCCCTGAGGAGTATATCAAGACTGTTAATCATTTTTTTGTTATGATCTGTATTATAATTATTATCCTGCAAATATAAACAATAGAAGGTTCTTTTATATTCATCATGATGTGGTGCCAGCATATAAAACTCTGGATTGAGTTTATATTTCTGGATAATAGTATTAAGGCAGGTTTGTACATGGTGTTCGTTGAGTTTTTCGCCGAATTGATCGGAGATGTGGTTTGCTTTGGAAATAAAGCGGAAAGTAGGTGCAGTTTCCAAATGGCCTGTGACCTCAATAATATCTTCGAGCTGGTACCGGTACAATCCTCCTGCAGTGGAAATGATAACGGAATAAGTTCTACCGGTTTTAAGTTGATGAGCGAGAAGGATTTCACCGTTTGTTTCGTCGATAAATTCAAAAAAGTGCGAGTTGACCGCAAGTACAGGGTCGCAGCCTTCGATGAATGGCAGCGAGACAAAAGCTTCGGTTGCGATAAGCCCCTTAGGCTGGATTTTTATGCCGGGGAATCGGCTTTTGAGTTGTTCTACGTAGAGATTGCACGTACCGTCGGTCCAGCAGCTTATAATGGCAAGATTCGGCCAGATATCGAGGAAAGATGAATTTTTATTTCCAAATAATGTTTCAATCTTTCGGATTCTATGGATATTTTCTTTTGTTGACAGCTTTGTAAGCTCGTTAAAAATTTCAACCTTGTGAGTATGTAAATGGCCCAGCATGAGAGTCATATAGGTAGGGTTCCAGACCGATATCAGGACCAGATCTTCGGCAAGCAGCAAGTGAGCTAGTGTTTTAATACGCATGATTTCCAGGTTTTGTATGGAAGCGATATCGTCAGGTACCGCTGATATCCTGTTGTAAAAGAATCTGCCGATTGTGCCCAGGTATTCGGAGTCATTATCGAAACCAATTTTAACTTTAGAATCTGTTTGCACTCCGGGCATAGCAGGAGATATAGACCAGAATGATTTGCCATTAAACAGCCTGGGATTGTTTCTGTAGAGATTGTACATCCATGGATGAATGCCTGCGTTAAAATCATCTTTAAGCGATTTTGTGTATGGAATGAGTTTAGAGGCTGAAGTGCTGCCGCTTGATGGTTCTAGTAATATGATGTTATCGCCGGTAAGAATATTGTTATTACCATTTTTGATCTGCTCAATATACGGTAGATAGTCATCATACTTTGTTAGTGGTAGTTGATTTTGAAAATCCCTGGCGGACCTGATCTTTCCAAAATCGTGCATGATACCGTATTGGGTATTGCTGTTGTTTTTTATCAGGCCGGCAAGGTATGTCTCCTGCGTTTCCTGAGTATTTCTAAGTGAACGGCAAAACCGGTGATAGCCTTTTCTCATAGAAGCTATCCAGATACGATTGGCCATTCGGCATGTTACAGAAGATATATTGTTAAAATATTTCATAATTGTCTAGTGGATTGCAAAACTTTTTTTATTATGACAACTTTTGATGTTATTTTCGATAATTGTCTGACCAGGCATGATCCGTTTGAGAATAAATGGTGTAAGGTTTTCATGGTCAAAGCGTGCTATACAGGCTAGCTCTTCTCCTAGGATATAGCCGGGATTGGTCTGCTCAAAGAATGCTATGTGTTTGTTTTTCCTATTTGTTTCAGTTATGTCACACAGGCCCGGTTTGACCTTCTGGGAGAACCTGTCAACACTAATAACACTGGATCGGGGGTTGTATTTATCGCCATAACGCTCTGCTGCTATTTTATGTAATAGCTGAAGGGCGAAATTATCTGTGTTGCTGTCTGTTCCCGGGTAGTAAGTTTTAAAAAACACAGGCAGAAATCTGTACGTTCGAAATCCTTTACTGATGAGGAACCAGAACAGTTTTTTGCCTGCGGATTGTGTTTTAATTTCTAACATCATTTTGCCGAAAGTAACCGGTAAAGCTATTGATCCCCAATAGTCTTTGTCGATTATAGTGTCGCCAGAGAATACAACGTTTACTTTTTCTCCATTCAGGCGATATTCTATTAGCATTTGCGTGGAAAAGCCTTTCAATGCGAAATTATTATTCAATAGTATCACCCAGTCTTTTTCGTATAAATCTTCAACAAAGACATGCCAGTCAACATTGTCATAATGCTTTTTCATCAGGTTGAACATCTGTTTTACGGTTTCGTCGCCAAGTTTATTCACATTAACTACTTTACCGGTAAGGTTCATTATAGTGCCCCCAATTCTAAATATGGTATCTTATTATCTAGTTTGTCTAACATCTTTTTATCTTTGTCCCAGCAGACAGCGTATAACCTGCTGTTATAAGCGATCCCTTTTTGTTTTGTCAGTACTTTCAATAGTGAGTCATTCTCATGCAGTCCGGCGATCATGAGCGAATATGTGTTTTTGCGATCAGAAATAATGCTATCTATCAGAATTGAAAAAATTTTCGGTTCGTTGTTCTTTATGCATATCAGGCCTAGTGTAAAGCATTTCAGGATTGTGCCTGGTTTTGGAAAGGTAGGGTACCCGGCAATACCCAGCCCGAAATTTATGATGGGTCTGATATGTTTAATTGTGCGATCATATCCAACTATTAGGTTTTGTCTGAATTGAGTCTGGTCCCAGGCTGCAGTAATCCCTATAAGCTTGCTGTTGCTATAAGCCAGGTAGATATCTCTGAGGTTCAGATTGGGAAGTATCCCGTTATTACCGGTCAGGTCTGCATGAAAATATTGAGGGAAAAACTGTTTGTTCGCCCCTTCGGTATTGAGGAATTTTACGATTTCATCAACATTATCTTTTGAAGCTCTTTTTATGGCAATGCTTTTGTTTCTTGCCTGCTTAACTTTTTGCCTTAGACTGAAAACGAAAGAGCGAAATCTGCCGATATCTGTGTAAACAGGTAGTGCGGCACGGCCTGATTCCAGGATTGTGCGAGCTTTGATATTGTCCTCGATGATCGTTGACAGGTATAAGTTTGTTCTGGAGTCGTTATGGCCGTGACGGAACATCTTATAACCCCGGGCGAGGGCGGTTCCTTTTTGATATTCGCTTAACAGTCTCAAATTACATAGATACCCAATATTGTCAAGTTTACCATTGATGTATGCGGGTTTAACAGCTCTGGTACCCATGCCTACTATTGTATTATTTTCCGATTCATGTGCTACATATGTTTCAACAAAACGACCATGTACCTGCTGAGCTTTAATGAAGTCCGGCTCCTGGAGGAAAGCCAGTTCAACAGCTCCTTTCATCGTGCAGTTCCTCATTAGCTGACGCAGCTGAGGTTCATCTGCTTTTTCTGCTATAGAGTAAACAAGAGGCATTTTAGTTCCTTTTTGCCTGGTTATGATTTCTAAGTCCCAGCGGCAGCCCGAATTTCTGGTCAATTTCTCGTTTCAGCATCAGGTTTAGTCCCCAGTATGTAACCGCTGATTTAAATGTACGGCAGTTGGCTTTGAAATCCAGGCTTCGTTTAAGTATCGAAGGGAGGCTGTAATATTTGCGTCTTAGCTCCATGCATGTTTGTTCGATTTTTTCGGCACTGAAAGAGCTTTCCGGCTGGTACACTACATCGCCAAAACGATAATTTTCATCGAGCCACCATTTTGGATTTGTCAGATTACCTGAAGAGTTGACTTGTTCGTATAACTTTGTGCCCGGAAAAATGACAAGATGGTTAAAGGCTGCCATGAATAGTTTTTGCTGCCTGGAGAATTTCAGTGTTTGTTTGACAAGCTCGTCGGAATCATTGGGGTAGCCAAATATAAATGTTCCGTAGATTCTCAGCCCGGCTTTACGCAGTTTGTCCAGGGCTGTTGGGAAACCATCAATCTGGTTAACACCTTTATTCATGAGTTTCATGTTGGTGTGGTCGAGAGATTCGAATCCAATTAATACCCCGGCACATCCGCTTTGGACCATTAGTTCCAGCAATTCATTATCTGATGCCATATTTATGCTTCCCTGACTGACCCATGTGAGTTTTAGCGGTATAATAGCGCGGAGCATATGTTTGAGTCTGGGGATGTCGGCGACTATATTGTCATCAACAAAGAATATATTTTCCCCTTTGAGTTTTTTTAGTTCGCAGATGATATCATCCAGGTTTCTTTGTTTGTATGTTGCATTATGGAACGCGGTAATAGAGCAGAAATTGCATTTGAACTTACAGCCGCGGCCGTATTCTACCAGTTCGATATCGAGGTATTTCTTACCGGAAAATATTGAGCGATCGAATACAGTGCTGATGGTTTCCGGTGCTTGTCCCTGATATATTTGCTGCAGATTGCCTGCTGAGAAGTCTTCCAGAACCTGTTGCCAAATTGGTTCAGCTTCACCAATACAGATAGCATTTGCATGTTCGAGTGTTTCTTCCGGGCAGAAAGTTGGGTGGAACCCGCCCATGATCACTGGTATATTCTGTTGGCGATATTCGGCAGCGATCTGGTAGGCTCGCTTTGAGTTATAGGTTTCAACAGATATAGCGACCAGGTCGGTTGGCCGGTTGTAGTTAATATCTTCGAGCCGGTCATCAAAAAAAGTTTTTGTCCAGTCTGCGGGAGTGAGGCCGGAAAGAACAGCAATAGATAACGGCTGCATTTGCCAGGATTTGACATATTTTGTGTCGGTAAATCTACCCATGCACGGATATATAAAAGTAATATCAGCCATTATTTTTCTCCAGATTCATTTTGCCTGAGTCAATATTTGTCTGCCTGGTGAATGGTAAGGCAAATCGCTGGTCGTTATATAGCCTGTTAACAAATATCTTGTAGGTAAGGTTGCCAAAGAAATTTATTGGGCACGAAATGCTAAATGATGCTGTACGACGGATTATGCGGCTAAGCTTGAAAGTTTCTTTGTAGGCCCACTTGAAACCATGGTATAGCTCTTCAGGAGACATTCTTTCTGGTTGATAAACCACATGCATAGTATCGTAGTCTTCCCAGTTAAGGCTCAAAATGCGATTTTGGGTCATAAGCCTGTTAAATAGCCTTGTACCGGGATATGGTGTATAGATGGAATATCTGGGGATGTCAATTTTTAGCTGTTGAACACTTTCGACGGTGTTAGTAAAAACAGAAGTGTCATCATGGTCGAAGCCAAAGACAAAGCATCCTTGTATAGAGATTCCTGCTGAGTGAAGTTGGTTTATAAGTTCCTGGTACTGTTTATTATGGTTGAAGCCTTTTGCGATTGAATTTAGTGCCTGCTGGTTTACAGATTCGAAACCTATCAGCAGGAATTTGCATCCGCTTTGTACCATAAGCTCAAACAGTTCTGGGTCTTTGGTTACCTCTGTTGTAGCCAGACCTCCCCATTTGATGTTTAATTTTATCAGGGCGGTAAAAAGTTCTTTGGCATATTCGATATCGTCTATCAGATTAACATCGCCAAAAGCAATATATTTTGAGTTTAACTGTTTAATGTCTCGAACTACATCGCTGACAGGTCTTTTCTGGAACCTGTTCCATACTGTAGGTACAGAGCAGAAATCGCATGTTTTGCTGCATCCGCGGGTTGCATGAGCACTATTAGGCAGCATATATCCTGTTTTTCTAATGAGGTCCATTCTTGGTGAAGGAATGTTTAGCAGCCATGAACCTGGTGGTGAAGATTCCCGGTATGTAGTCTTTAGTTTTCCGGCGTAAAAGTCTTGCAGGAGCTGCGGCCAGGAATTTTCAGCCATGCCAATTACGATGCTGTCGGCATGTAATCTAGCTTCATCCGGCATTATTGTCGGGTGTACTCCGCCTAGTACAACTGGTATATTGCGTCTTCTGAAATGATCGGCGATCTGGTATGCCCGGTTAGCTGTGCCGGTGAGGACGCTGATACCCACCAGGTCAGGTTTGGAATCGTATGGGATTTTGTCTATACTGCCGTCGATAAGCTGAAAATTAATGTCAAGCTCCGAAGGTGCCAGGGCAGCTAGTACTGCAAGTGAAAGTGGAGCTTCCCTCATTGATCGGACCAATGGACCGATTTTAAGTTTGTGCATTTTTGCATCCGGCATAATCAGCAGAATATTCATTGGTACATAAGTCTCCTATTTTTCCATTAACAGAAGCATAATTATACATAAATATAATGATTAGCTAAAAGCAATTCCTATGCCAAATTGTAAAACCGGATTGAGGTGCTAAGAAAGATGATTGAAATATTGTTTTATAGAAGATTGTGCAAAGAATGTATGTTAATATGTGAGAAAAATGTACGTGTGTTCAAAGTGTGTATAATTAGAAATGAGTTATGGGTTTTGTTAGCTCATTCCATAAAATGGACAAAGAATGATTTGGGAGTACCAAACCATTCTTTGTCTGTAAGCTTGAAAATATTATAAATCCATTATTTGTTTATGGTCTGGATGGTAACAGGCCCTGAAAGTCCTGCGGCTTGAAGTGGTTCGTCCTTTCTGGTATCGTCAACCAATATCCTGGTTTTTCGTTGTTCTTGCGGTAATCCATTTTCTTTAACCAGGTAATTACGCCATTGGTTAACTACTTCTATCTTTAGGGTGTTCTTACCTTGTTTGATAAAGTCATTAATTCTGAGAATATTTGGTGCAATCCATGTGCCGCCGACAAATTTGCCGTTAATTGTGACCTCGGCCATAATGCCGACTTTTCCTAAATCAATGAAATAGTCTTTATCCGCGGATATTTTATCAATTATAAATTCGGTTGTGTAAACGGCTGTTCCAGAGTAGTATTTAATTGTATTATCACTGGAATTTGTCCAGTCGATCAGCTTATCGAATGTTCTCTTTTCGTTGATGTTAATGATCGGAT
Organism: Sedimentisphaerales bacterium; assembly: GCA_963666285.2. Taxonomy (GTDB): domain Bacteria; phylum Planctomycetota; class Phycisphaerae; order Sedimentisphaerales; family SM23-30; genus JAFGDI01. The sequence continues at coordinate 4,046,856 of OY762711.1, read as the reverse complement.
TGTTAAATTGTACATTCCATGGACCTTCTACAGCTTGCAGTATTTTTCTTTCCGGGAAGTTGTCGGCGTAGCCTTTGTCGATCTTTTCAGGCAATTCTTCAGAGAAGACAATAAATTGGCTTTGTGCCGGTTCCATGACGAGCGGAATAGTGATACCATTTACAGATTTCTGGAAATCGTTCAATATTCTGATTTCGCCTGTTACTGCATCCCACAATTGCGGTGTGCCGGTTTTTACCCTGAACTGGGGTTGAATTGATATCCTGTTATCTGATTGATTTGTTAGAAAATATACGTCCATTCCCGGCATCTTGCGATGTGTCCAAAGCACCGAACCATTCTGGATAGTTAAATCTTTTCTAATGCCAAGTTCATGTAATACTGTTTCGATACTTATTTCGTTATATACCTTTCCTTTCCCGAAGTTGTGTGATAGTTCACCAGTTGAGTATTCTGTTCCCCATAAATTGTCGGCAGCAGTTTTCACTTTCTGATCACAAATCGGGTAGTTTTGCAGGCTTGGCGACTTGACAGGCTTAGGGCCATATATAATTCCTCCTTGCCGTACAAGCGATTCCAGTTTTTCAACTACAGCTGGTCGCATGGTGTCAAGTGGAGGTAGTATCATTAAGCTGTAAGCAGACCCGCAAGGTAAGACAAGCTTACCATTTTTGACTGACATGTCATTCAAAATTACTTCTGCATTTATATAATCATAAGAATATCCCTGCGGCAGCTCCGGCACTCGAACACCTGTCATCTTGGGAGTATTTTCGCTTATGAAATAGCACACATCAGCAGCATAAGAACCCTGCTGAAGCATATGCTGACAGCGACGATTGTAATCCATCCAATGTTTTGATTGTTTGAACCATGTATTGTGACGGTTAAATTCAGTAGCAAACCATGCGTTTATGCCCGGGATGCGATTATTGTCTGGCTGCTGAATGTATAGATGTAATACGAACTGGTTTACGCCTTCGGTAAAACTCCAGTCTCCTCGTTTCTTTAGCATTGCCGGGTGGCGGATGAAATGATTGCCGGCTGACGTAAACGCTTCCGCAAAACATCTCTGTTTACCATAAATATGGACACAGGAAGAGGCGGCTTTGCATTCTATATTACCCAGAGTTCCTTCGTTCCAGAATTCTCCGCTGACCAGGTCTGACTGGCCGCCGTACATGAGAAATTCAGAAGGAAATCCCCAATGGCCATAATTTTCCAGCCATGTCTGGAGACCGTATTCGTTACATATTTTCTTTAAGCCGCCAACATATTCATATGCCACATCGTCTGCTACGGCACGACGCAGGTCCCAGAGGAATCGGTCAGATTCTTCGACACTGCCGATAATTATACCGGACAATACCGGCAGCCACTTTTTGGGATTATACCCATAACGTTCTTCGAAGCTTTTTTCAAAATTATCTGTCCAGTTTTGTGAGCCCATTTCGTAACTGTCCATAACAATATATTTCAGGGCGTCTCTATTTTCTGGAGGTATTCTATCGAGCAGTTTACCTACGTATTGGCTGAAATGGAAGCGGATTAGTTCTTCATTGGCTTTATCTATTTCATAACCTTTACCCTGGGGTGCGGCAGGAGAATTCATGGTTCCGGTTGGTGTCATACCTATACGCAGGACGGTCCATTTTCCTTCGGGAGCATTCCAGTTGAGATTGCCGTTTTTATCCATTTTACTGCTGATGTCAATCACTTTTTCAACAGGCAGAGTAAGATTATCTGAAACAGGGGGCTGGTCAGCCCATAAATAGCTGCCCCACATAGGCAGTGGGGTAGGGAACATTTTGCCCAGCTGCTTTTCAATGTAGCTTTCCAGTACCGGTTCTTCGCCAATTACGATTTGTTTTAAACCGGATTTGCCTTGAGGAATATTTAGGTTATGCCAGATGAGTTTGAATTTGTTAGAAGTAGTTTCCGGGAGACCTATCGCAACCGGCCCCAGGGGAATAGGGCCAACATTAACGCTGTGATTGCTTCGTTCATAACGGAAGGTTTTGATGAGTTTGTAATTGTCATTTATAAAAGCAAATACTTCACAATTAGCAGCCAGCGGCTGGACGTCCGGGTAAATAGTCAAGCTGCGTGCAGAGATTGTTTTTTGGCTGTCAAATTCAACCGAGTAGCTGCTTTGTGCTTTGGCCTCAAAAGCTGCTGATGTTGACATGTTATTATCAATCCAGTTATTGGAGTTTTCTACAGCAGGTGATACTTTGATTGTTGTATTATCCAGGTTTAAGCATGTATAATCATGCTGATCTGGGAATGCCAGTACGTATATATCCTGGAATTCATTCTTTGGCTTTGGCAGTTTTTGCGTTATTTTGCCCGGCCCTTGAACGATCGTTTCGGAATATGTCAGGTATCTCATTGCCATTTCCGGTTTTACCCATGGTCCACCTGACTGGCTCCATCCGGGGCAGTTAAATGTACCAATATCTACTCCAAGCCGTTTCCCTTCGTTTACGGCATGGACCATGCAATCCCACCATAGATCGCTGAAAAGTGGCACTTTACCGTCTTGTTCAGGTGGATTTATATTACCGATCAGGGCGGTTCCTATACCGGCTTCTTTCATCGCGGTCAGGTCTTTGGTTATACCTTCCTTTGATATGTCATCATTTATCCAGTACCAGTAGCACCAGAGATGGTTGTCATTGGTTGGCGTTTTGAAGGCTGAAACGATCGAATTGTATCCGGAAGGTGTCAAGGTATCTTCTCCGTATATATCGCTATGAAGAAGTACAATAAATAAAAACAATATTCCGATAGTTTTTTTGAGATGCTGCATCTGATTCACCTATTTTATTATATGATTAAAATGAATAACTGATTATCAGCAAACATTATACATCATAATTGAATGATGTAAAACCAAAACAGGAAAGAAAAATCAGTTTTCGACTTTCAATTTCATTTGGATTGACTAATATCAAAATATTTATATAATCATATCAAGTTTTATAATTGTGGAAATTGAATTTGAGCGTAAATTGAGGATTAAGAATTGATTTAGGGAGTTGTCTATGTTGGCATTTATTGATTTTTTGCGTGATAATTTATATTGGATTTTATTTGTTCTTGGCGTAATTTCTTTATTGATTTACTTTATAAAATTAGGAAGGCTGTTCAATATAGCTAAAGTTCTTCTTGATAGTTGCGAAATGATTTATTTTGGAGAATTTGTCATTAGTATACCGGATGATAATGATTTTTCAGATGCTGACCTTGAATTTTATATCAAAATAGAAAACGATTTTAAAAGAAATAATTTCGATTTAATATCAGATTTTTACGAAGAACCTTCTGTTAATTTATTCCCTAATACTAAAGGTTTTGGTCGTGCAATGTGTGACGAAAAAGGTTGGATGAATGCTGTTTTTGCGGATATTGTAACGAAAGATATAAACGGGAAGATTATTTCAAGTTGTAAAACTGTGAGCCTTAGTACCTTGTTTTCAAATGATATTATTTTAGATACAATTCCTAAAAAGTATGATAATAATTTTTTTCTAATTGAACAAGTTATAAAGAAACATATTCCTGATGTTGAAACAATTGAAGAGCTTATCGAAATACATAAAGATAGAATCGATAATTACCTAAAAGAAAATCCTGAAGTATCTGTTATACCTATCACCACTTATGATGATTTGGTTTATGTAACGACAAAAGAAAGGGAGTTGAAGAGAAATGCTATACCTGAAAAGGGATGCATAATTAGTTACTCGGAGGTAGCTAAATTTGCTGAAAGTTTACCTAATATAAATGTAGAAAGACTCTGGAAGGCTTGTGTGACGGAGCAGAAAAGGAGAGGGTATTGGTATTTTGATAATAATGGCAATTTAATAGAGCAAGATCAGTCGCAGGGAGCAGAGTTGATTGCAGAGATAGACGATAGTGATAATGCAGAAGTTGTTCCATCAGGAGAAACGGTATCAGAGCGTGTATCAGCTGAGGTACCTGTGCCGAAAGACCGGCTAACCAGTATCGCCGAGCAGGTCGAACTGGCACAAAAGAAAAAACCAAATCCATGGAATGCCCTGATAACACTTGTGATATCGCTGGTAATCTTTTTCAATCTCGGCTGGTTCAGCTGGGGATTGGATTTTGTTGGATATATTATTGTTGTATTGTTTATCCATGAGATGGGCCATTACCTGGCGATGCGGCTGTTTGGCTATCGTAATTTGAAGATGTTTTTTATCCCGCTTCTTGGCGCTGCAGTGTCCGGCTATGGTCATAACGTAGCGACATACAAAAAAGTGCTTGTATCACTGGCAGGGCCGCTGCCGGGAATAGTGCTTGGCCTGGTGATGATATGGTTCTGGCTTGCATACGATAATGAAATGTGCCGAAAACTGGCATTCCTGCTATTGTTTTTGAATGGTTTTAACCTGCTGCCGTTTATGCCGCTGGATGGCGGCTGGGTTATGCATCATACCCTGTATAGTCGATTTCCGATTCTGGAAGTGGGGATGCGGGTAGTTGCGGCATGTATATTCGCTTTACTGGCATTTTCTTCGGGTGACTTTTTTTTATTTTTACTGGCATTTATAAATTTTGTCAGCATCAAAAGGGCATATATAGATTCCAGGTTTGTTAAACAAATGAAAAGAGAAATTGCCGACGAGGAAGTCGAAGGTATGATATCTCAGGATGGTGGTTTAATCGAAATTCCGCGTAAACAGCTGGCCAGTCTTGCCGACTTTTTATCTGAAAGTCGAAAATTGCGGGCACATGATACGATAGCATCTGAAGCTCTTGGCCTTTGGGACAGGATATCGACCAGGCCGACAGGTATATTTGCTACGCTGGGAATATGGCTGTTGACATTTATTGTTGGATGGTGCGGCTTATTGGTCGGCGGCATAGCTTCTGCCGGTTTACTGGAGTCTGTATTTACCAAAAATGAGATAGTAGAGTATGAGAAAGATGATGGTGGTACAGGGTTAAAAATGAGGGGTTACTGTTATAATAACAAAAATCATATCTGCCAGGAAATTGAATTGACTGATGATGGTAAGCTTTTTCACGGTAATCACAAAAAATACTGGCTGGGCGATTTGCTTTGGGAGGGCCAATGGGATAGAGGGTTGAAAGTTGGCGAGTGGAAGAGGTACTGGCGTGGTGAGCAGGATACATTATGTATCTTTGAAGATGGCAAACTGGTTTCAGAGAAAGTTCTGGATGAATTTGAAGGATGGGTGGAAGTTGAGCCGGATAATATGCTGTTAGATGGTTTTGACGATCCTGAGAGTGAAGATGCCCAGGCTTATGCCAATATGTTGGGTGAGATTGAGGTATTTCCAGAGGGTCCGGACAGGGAAATACTGAACGAGTGGCGCAGTAGGGCAATAGCGGAGTAATTGATACCACCTACATGTTCCATATATTTTTAGCGTATGGCAGTTTATGAAATTATGCTCAAAGCTATATAAGGAACAATGTTGAAGATTATGATCAGGGCTTTACTTATGCCCAGGTAACCATAAACAGCGATTGAAATATTTTCCGGCTTTATGCCGAACATTTTACCATGCATTTTGCCAATATAATCTTTGATGAAAATGACTACAATTGAGCTTAATATCATAATTCCAATATTTATGATTGTCATCCATTTGAATAGTTCTGTTGTTTGGTCGAGTGTCATGGTTGTACTTCCTGTAATAAATTGCAGCAAGCGTAACATTCGGCAAACAATGAGTTTGCAATGTTTTTGCTTGCCTGTGTCTTCCTTTGTTTTTCTGTACTTCTATTAATTATATACAGAAAATGCATATTGGGTTACACATATACAATTTACAGATTTTGTACAACCGTCGGAATTATGATATTTATTACTCGATTTCCTGGTCGGTAAAGTTATACTGGCTTAGTCCAATATTTCCGCGGGCAGAACCGGTGAATTTACCGGAACGATTAATAATGCGGCCAATTTCATCGTAAGCAAAAATCTGTCCTGAGATATCGCCGTTAGCAATAACTTTCTGGATATCACCTATGTAACTATAAATGTTTGCAGTTAGGCCGCTGTTAGCGATTTTCACTGTGCCAATATCATAAGCAGCAATGCGTGAAGCATGGCATTCGTTGGCGGTAAGAGATTTTAGTATGCCGTACAAATCGATTGTGACGTCGTTACCTATATTGTTAATATTTATACTGCTAACAGGTTTATTAGGCAGCTTGTCAACATTATTGCCGGAAAGAATTGAGGCTCCGTCTCCTATAGAATTCAATTTAACAGAGCCAAGCCATCCATCGATATCAATATCGCCGGTAAGGTTAACTCCAGGTGCAGAGATACTCTTTAGAGATGATCCTTCGACATAAGCATAATCGTCATTAATTCCGCTGAGCTCAGTTCCGTTCTCTGTACCTCCCGAAGTGGATATTTTTAATGTACTTTTTGGAGTGGTTTCTTTCAAAATAATCTCGTTCATCATCAGGTCAGAACCAGATACGGTGATTTTTGATCCGGTATTACTTATTTCTTCGATATCTCCATTGAAATAAATGAAGCCATCACCTTTATTCAGCTTAATATTAACTTTGGTTCCGTCAGAGTCAAAGAAAGTAACTCCTCCGGTTGGGATATCAACCAGTGAGCAAGCCGGAGCAATCGAACCGAAGGTAGCATAATATGTTACAAAGTTGTCCCAGGATGTATCGTAACTGAAATCCAGTTCAGCTTTGACAACGTAATTTGTAGCATAATCATAATAAATAGAGGTGAACTCTGCATCCTGCTCCGGCAGGTAAATGGTTAGTCCCCATGCGTCTTTAACGTTTGCGTCTGTTGCGTTATATGGTACCGCCAATTGGTGTGCATCCAGAATATTGTCTGCCAACTGTTTCAATTCAGTATTATTTGTTGTCTGGCTGATAGTAGAGACAAATTGGCCCAGGTCGATCATTGCGTTATAGTACCAGTCTTCACCGGGGTAAAAGTTGATGGCATTATTTCTGGCTTCATTGATCGCCTGCCAGTCAGATTCCTTAGCTTCGGTCATTATATATTTGCTGAAAGAATCAATCGCCTCAACCAGTGATTCAATGTTTGAAGTGTCTATCATACTGGTTGAGTCAGGTAAAAAATTAAGTTCATTATTAACATATGGAGTATCTTCTCTGTATAGATCGACGAGTGTTTTTGCCAGGTCATATGGAGTTATGTTGATATTGTCGGCTATTGCACTCACCTGACCATAGATATTATCACAGGCTCCGATATAATCGTTTGACAAAGTAGGCGGCTCGGCAGCTACCAGATAGTCAGCAATGTCTCGTCCCTGATAGGCAATTTCAACGCCAGCCATTACGCACATTGAGAAATCAAAAACATCAATTTTCAGTCCGCGTTCCTGGATCTGTTCGCTGATATAGGTGAAATCAGCCGGAGAAATATTCGAATCTGAGGTGTCGTCCCAATCCATACCGGTGAGATTGCCGCCATGATTATAGTCGATTAACAGATAATTATCGGCAGGATAGTTGGTTTCAGCCCATTCGACAAAATCAACAAATGTCACAGGATCGCCGCTATCCAGCTCGCCCATATCCTCACCGGCTAGAGCAGGTGCAATCTGCCAGTAGATAGAGTTAGTAAAGCTGTTTTCCTCGGAGCCGTAACCGTCAGTAAATGCTACAATGTTAATGTTATCCCAGATATCTGTACTAAGAGTTTCCTGGTATGCGTCCAGTAATGCGTATATTTCTTCGTTGATAGCATCGGACAGGTTATTATCGACAGCCATGTAGAGCATAACGGTCCAGTTAGCCTGTTCCTCTTTGACTGTCAGTGTGTATTCACCTGCGGCAAAAGGTGACATGGTTTGCTGATAAGTATCGACGCAGATATAGTAAGTACCATCTTCAGGAGCGGTCCACGAAAGCATTGCGTTCAGGTCCACGCCGGAATCGTCATCGGAAGCCAGAATATTGCCATAAGAATCGTATATTGTAATTTGTGGATCTGTTGTACCGAAAATAGTATGCAGGTATTCCAGATTTGTCTGTGATGAATTTAATCCGTCGCCAATACTATCGCAGCGGATAGAATACTGAATACCAGAAACCGCAGTAAATTCGTAGAAATCCTTGTCTGTAATTGTGTCAATAGATCCTGTGATACGCCCCGGAGTTGCTAATACAGCGGCAGTCTCAATGGAATCGGCGTATGAATCAGCTAAAGAGGAGAAGTCGCGAGTCAGATAGTTGTAGAGGAATCTGTCCCAGCTGGTTTCCTGTAGAAAATCGATGGTATTGTCATATTCCTTGATTGTGATCAAAGAATATAAGTCACTTATGGTTGTGTAACTATCTAATTGCTCCGGCAATGGCATTGAGATGGTCAGACCGGTAGCGTCCTTGGCATGACGGTCATATATAATATTGACAATTGCGTCATCGATTGCGTCGGAAATACTGCCGGCAATTGTTATAAGTTCAGGATTGTCTGAATATTCCTGAACTTTTTCCATCAGGTCTCCAAGGTCGCAGAATCGATTATAAAATACCATATCTTCCAATTGCAGGGCGTCTCTTCTGGCTGTATCGATAGCAAGCCAGTCGTTGTCATCGGCATCGTTAAGCATATAGTCACTGAAAACATCTATTGTGTCGACGAGAGCATCCAGTTTTGAAGTGTCAGCCAGACTAACAGCACTTGGGGCATATTCGATCTCATGTGCGATTGGGTTGCCCTGATATATTTCATCGCTCATATCCATGAAATTATCAAGGAATATATTTCCTAATTCTTCGGGAGTTGATGCCGGAGCAGCAAATAGATCGGAGAATACATCGTGAACGTTATATTCATGGCCGCTATAAACAGATCCCCATGTAGTTGGTTCTGAAGCCAGGTAATAGTCGGTCATTTCAGCAAACTGGTATGCCGGTTCTATTCCGGCCAGCAGGCAGGTTTCCATTACCATTAAATCAATATTGATATTATTGTCCTGCATGTGTTTACTTAGATCGCTGACCTCGTCCATTGTTATGTGGTCGTCATCGCTGCCTTCGTCCCAGCACATACCGTAATACTGGCCTCCATGGTCACCGATGAATAAAGAGTAGTTGTCGGCAGGATAGAGTTCCATAGCCCAGTCTACGAAGTCAGTTAGTGTATCAGGATCACCGCAATTTTTTTCACCGACATCCACTGCGGTAAGGTAAGGAGAAAATGACCAGTAAATTGTTGATTCGTACCAGTCAAGATCGAATGGGCCGATAGTGTTTCCATCTAATTCAAACTCCAATTCCGAATAGTCATAATCTGCACTACCGTCAGTGAGTGCGACAATATTGACAGATGGCACAATACCACCTGTGGTAGCCTCTTCTACAGCTTTGATGATGTTAGTAATCTCAGAAGTGAGTGTGCGTTCAAGGTTGTTATCGTAGCTATAGTACATCATTATTGTCCAGTCAGCATTACCTTCAGTGAGTGAGACTGAGTATTCGCCCGGTTCGAAATTCTTTAAACTGTTCTGGAAGGGCTCGGCCTGGAAGTAATAAGTACCTGTGGCTTCGGCTGTCCATTCGATATATGCTCCGCTATCAATACCCGAATCATCATCTGATGTAATGACTGTGTTTCCATCCGGGCCGTACAAAGTTAGTACTGGGTCGGTGTATCCGGTAACTTCATATAGTTCCGGTAGTCCGCTGCCGTCATCAGGGATGCTTTCTGTCCCGCGGCTTTCGCAGCGAATATGATATGTTTTGCCGGCTTCGGCCTGAAAACTAAAGCTGTCTGTATCATTTATACTGTCAAAATCACCTTCATAGACGCTTCCGTCAACAAGTGCTGCTTCAACGGGCAGGTCTACAGAAAGAAGTACTCTATTTTCCAGTGTTTCCAGGTTTAGTTTTTTTGTGCTCATGCTGTTGCCTCTTTAGACTAAGTAGTATTTGGTTATTTTTTGTCGTTTTTGATGTTTTTTAATGTTGTATTTGTTTAAGTGATATCGATAAAAGATATCAATTAGCCCATGTTCAGGGTATCGCCCTATAGATTATTTAACTTTAGCTAAGATAATGGTATTGTAAGATGTGGTTAAATATGATCTTATTGGGTGATTATTTTTAAGAGTCCGCCGAGAGAATGAAACATTTATTTTGAGGTATTAGAAGGCTTTTATTGTTGCTGGCAATAATGTAACTTTATATTTAATCGTATTTATTTTATAAAAAAATAATTATCTGATATATGTTTCTTTGAGTATTTATAGGACTAGGAGGTTAGATTTTATGGGTATTTTGGCGGCTTGACCTTGCCTTGAGTTCCGGTTATAATATTTAATCTTTGTAATTGGAGATTAAGTATATATTTTTCAGGAACTTATGAAATGACACAAGAGCTGAGTAAGGTTTACGAGCCTAATAAAATAGAAAAAGAGGCCTTGGAGCTATGGGCCAATAAGGGCAGTTTTGCCGCTGATCCGAAGGCACCGGGAGATTCATATACAATAGTTATTCCGCCGCCAAATGTTACCGCTGCATTACACCTGGGCCATGCATTGAATAATACATTGCAGGATATCCTTATCCGTATGCGTCGTATGCAAGGTAAAAATACGCTATGGATGCCTGGTACTGACCATGCCGGTATTGCGACCCAGACTGTTGTAGAAAAGCGAATCCTGGCAGAAGAAGGCAAACGTCGCACTGATTTCGAGCGGGAAGTATTTGTCGGGCGTATTCAGCAGTGGAAAGATGAATATGAGGCAAAAATCGTCAATCAGCTCAAAATGATGGGCTGCAGCTGCGATTGGGACCGTGTTCGTTTCACAATGGATGAGGTTTGTGCGAAAGCTGTTCGCCAGGTGTTCTTCAAGCTGTTTAGTGATGAGTTGATCTATCGCGGCAAGCGGCTGGTAAACTGGGATCCGGCGACACAAACAGTGTTGGCGGATGATGAGGTAGAACATAAGACCGTACCGGGCTTTTTCTGGTATCTGCGTTATCCATTGGTTGAGCCGGTGGATCTTAATGCGGAAACAGTGCAATATGTGACGGTTGCAACGACTCGTCCAGAAACTATGCTGGGTGATACAGCGGTAGCGATGAACCCTGCGGACCCGAGAGCTGACGCCCTGGTAGGTAAGATGCTGCGTCTGCCGTTGGTTGGTCGTGAGATACCTATTGTTGCTGACCAGCATGTGGTATTACCAGATCCTGAAAGTGAAGATGAAAAAGCAAGATTTTCGACCGGATTTCTGAAGGTTACTCCAGCCCATGACCCGAACGACTGGGAAATAGGCCTGAGACATGACCTTGAAGTGATAAATGTAATGGCACCGGATGGCAGTATAAGTGACCAGTATGGCTGGGAAGATGCAGTTGGCAGCGATGCCGAGCAGTTCCTGGGAATGGATCGTTTTGAAGCCCGTAAGGCGATTGTTGACTGGTTTGAGAGTGAAGGATTACTGGAAAAGGTTGTCGATTATGCTCATGAAGTAGGTCACAGCTATCGAAGCCACGTGCCGATTGAGCCTTATCTGTCTGACCAGTGGTATGTTGCGGTTAAAAAGCCGATTGAGAACCAGGCTGATAAATTTGGTACCGACCTGCTGGCTGATACTGATGTACCGGCTAATTCACTGGCAGGCATGGCGTTAAAGCCGCTGCTGGACGGTAAACTGAGGATAACGCCTGACAGATATAATAAAAATTACCAGGTATGGCTGGAGAACCTGCGTGACTGGCCGATTAGCCGTCAGTTATGGTGGGGGCATCAGATACCTGTATGGTGTAAGGAAGGTGAACATCCTAACCGCTGTGAGTATGGCACTGTTCATCGGGTAATGGATACCGATAATGGCAAAGTTACCTATCTTTGTGTCAAACCTGGCTTTGAAGAGCTAGAGAAAGCTATCGAGAGTGAAGGCTGGGTTCGTGATTGTGATGTACTGGATACCTGGTTCAGCTCGGCATTGTGGCCTTTTAGCACTTTGGGTTGGCCGGACGAGACAGAGGCTTTGGAGAAATATTATCCGGGCAGTGTTCTCTGTACAGCACGCGAGATTATTACCTTGTGGGTTTCCCGTATGGTGATGATGGGGCAGTATTGCCTGGGCGATATACCGTTTGAGGATGTATTTATCCACGCTATGATTCAGGATGGCCAGGGCCGCAAGATGAGTAAATCGCTCGGAAACGGTATCGATCCGCTGGATATTATCGATAGTCACGGTGCTGATGCGATGAGGTTTGCCCTTGCCCAGATGACGACACTGACCCAGGATGTGCGTATGCCTATTGAGAAGATGACGCTGCCTGACGGTCGAACTGCTAACAGTTCGCCAAAGTTTGATATTGGTCGTAACTTCTGTAATAAGCTGTGGAACGCATCTCGATTTGCGATGGGTAACCTGGAAAACATTGCAGCGGTTGATGAGTTGAAGCTGGAACTGGAAGATAAATGGATATTATCTCGCTTACATAAGACAATTGCAGAAGTTACCCAGCAGCTGGATGAATTTAAGTTCAGTGAGCCGATAAATGCATTATATAAATTCTTCTGGAATGAACTGTGCGACTGGTACCTGGAGCTTATCAAGCCTCGTATGTGGGATGAACGCCGCAAGGGAGCGGCTCAGCGTGTATTAGCGTATGTTCTGGATTGCAGTTTGAGAATGCTGCATCCGTTCTTACCGTATATAACGGAAGGAATATACCAGCATTTGAACTCCCTGATGCCGGAACGCGGCCTGGCAGGTATTGCAGATTTACCTGCGGCAGATGCTCTGGTAACCGCTGCGTGGCCTCAGGCGGTAGAAGGTTTGTTTGACGGGGCAGCGGAAGATGAGATAGCTGTCGTTCAGGATGCTATTGGTTTGATTCGTGAGCTGCGTACAAAGAACCAGGTTCCGCCAAAGGATAAGGTTGAAGTTACTATTAAGGCGTCAGAGGAGCTGGCAGGTATTATCGGCAGCCAGATAGATTTGATCTGTAATATTGCCGGAGTTAAGCAGTTGAGCTGCTTTACAGAGCTTGCGGTTCGTCCGAATAATGCGGCGGTAGCTGTTGGCAGGGGTATCGAGATATTTGTTCATGATGTTGTAGATACTGAAGCCGAGCGTAAACGTCTGGAAAAACAGAAGGAACAGCTGGAAAAGGGCATCAAGGGTGTAGAAGGTAAGCTGGGCAATGAGAATTTTGTCAGTCGTGCCAAGCCTGAAGTTGTTGAAAGCGAACGGGCAAGGCTGGCAGACATGAAAGAGCAGCTGGCAGATGTATTAAAGAACCTTGAGGCTCTTTAATACAGGTGCAAGTGAGATAGGGTAAGGCCCGCCTGGGGCGAATCTTCGACATAAGCGAAGGTTTTGCCAGGCGGCGAGGTTGTAATTAATTATTTAAAGGGTGACTTGTAAAGAGTTGCCCTTTTTTGTTTAGCATGGTCGTAAATTATCTTTCGTAAAAAAACTTTTTGTACTTGACGGGTTTGTACGCACAATATATATTGATTGTGTTGCTGGTTTACACAAGATGTAAAGCAATAGGGAATCCGGTGAGAATCCGGAACTGCCCCGCAGCGGTTATCAGGAACGAAAGCTGTCATTGAGCACTGCCTTGATAGGTGGGAAGCGACAGCCAGTAGGTTTTGTAAGTGCCTGAGAGTCCGAATACCTGCCAGTGACCCGCAAGGTTGCGGATTGCGTCTGCTTTCGTGGGAAAAGCCGGTAATGCCTTATCAGGTTCATTCTGTGCCTAATGGTATTTTCTGGATAATTTTTCTATATTGCAGATGTTTTGTTGGAGATATTCACGCGGGTGTTCTCTCCAGGTGTAGAGAGTTTGTGCGCCTGTATCGATGCTCGTTAAGATGTCTCTTCAGTTAACAATGGAATGTATTTTTGGAGATATCTATGAAAACGCAAGATACAACATTTGCTGGTATGGGTAGTGTCGATAAGTTAGAACTCGTAAGCTGCCGGCAGGTAATAAAACGAGATGGCCAGAAAGTTCAGTTTGATAGCAGTAAGATTCATAAAGCAATAACGTCTGCGGGTAAGGCTACAGGTGAATTTGAAGAAAAGATTGCCGGACAGTTGACTCTGAGAGTGCTTAGCCTGGCGCAAACTGTTTCTCCTGGTAGTATATTGGAAGTAGAACAGATACAGGATTTGGTCGAAGATGTATTACTGACAAGCCCTTATAAAAAGACAGCAAAGGCATATATAATCTATCGAGATCAGCATGCACGTATCCGGGAATTAGTAGATAAAGCAGGGTTGGAGCTGGTTGACGGTTATCTGGATAAGCTTGACTGGCAGGTTCAGGAAAACAGCAATATGTCTTATTCGCTTCAGGGATTGAATAATTATATTTCAAGTGAAGTCAGTAAGATATATTGGTTAAATAAAATATATTCGCCAGAGATAAGAAACTACCACCTTGAAGGTGATTTTCATTTGCACGATTTGGGACAGTTGAGTGTTTATTGTGTCGGCTGGGATTTGCAGGATTTTTTGCTAAATGGATTTTGTGGAGTGCCTGGAAAGATACAGAGCAAGCCAGCAAAGCATTTTAGAACGGCTTTGGGGCAGATTGTGAATTTCTTTTATACATTACAGGGTGAGGCGGCAGGAGCACAAGCATTTTCAAATATCGATACATTGTTAGCTCCTTTTATCAGGTATGATAATCTGAGTTACGATGAGGTTAAGCAGTCGATACAGGAATTTATTTTTAATGTCAATGTACCGACACGAGTGGGCTTTCAGACGCCGTTTACTAATGTGACAATGGATTTGCAGCCACCGACTACGCTGGCAGATAACCCTGTAATAATTGGCGGCGAATATAAAAATGCGACATATTCTGAATTTCAAAATGAGATGAATATGTTTAACCAGGCTTTTCTGGAGGTTATGGCTGAAGGGGATGCTAATGGCAGGGTATTTACTTTTCCCATCCCAACTTACAATATCGGTAGCGACTTCGACTGGGAGAACCCGGAGCTTGACCTGTTGTGGAAAGTGACAGCGAAGTATGGTATACCTTATTTTGCAAATTATGTTAATTCTGATATGGATCCTGAAGATGCCCGCAGTATGTGCTGTAGACTGAGACTGGATTTGCGTCACCTGGAGAAAAGAGGTGGCGGGTTGTTTGGTGCTAATCCTCTAACCGGATCGATTGGTGTGGTAACCATTAATATGCCTCGGCTGGGGCATCTGGCAACTGATAGAGAGGACTTCTTTAGTCGTCTTGATGTGCTGATGGAGAAGGCCAAAGAGAGCTTGGAAACTAAGCGGAAACTGCTGGAAAAGTTTACAGATAAAAATCTATATCCTTATACAAAATACTATTTACGATATGTTGCTCAGAATCATAAACAATACTGGCATAATCATTTCTCAACAATTGGCCTTATAGGTATGAACGAAGCATGCATTAATCTTTTAGGGGAAGATATTGGTTCTGAGGTTGGCAGACGATTTGCGTCTGAAGTTTTGGACCACATGCGTGAACAGCTATTGGAATATCAGGAGCAGACAGGGAATATGTATAACCTGGAGGCTACACCGGCGGAAGGGACATCTTATCGACTGGCTAAACTTGATTTTGTGAAATATTCAGATATGTCTTGCCATGAAGAGGCTAATGGTAGGCCTGAGCCTAGAGTTTATTCTAATTCTACTCAGCTGCCAGTTGAATATACCAGTGATTTATGGCAGGTTTTGGAATTGCAAGATGAGTTACAGGCAAAATATACCGGCGGTACCGTTTTGCATGTATTTCTGGGCGAAGCTGTGTCCGATCCTCAGGCATTAAAACAGTTTATAAGGAAAGTGTGTAGAAATTATCATCTGCCGTATTTTACAATATCTCCGATTTTCAGTGTTTGTCCGGACCATGGGTATATTAGCGGAAAGCATGAGAACTGCCCAGATTGCGGTAAGAGTTCAGAGGTATATGCACGGGTTGTAGGGTATTTGCGTCCGGTAGATCAATGGAATGATGGTAAAAGAGCTGAATTTGAGAGCCGGAAACCGTATCGGCTTGGAGGTGCTTAATTGCAGATAGGTGGTTTTCAGTCAATTAGTATGAACGATTATCCCGGCAGGTGTGCTGCGGTTATATATTGCCAAGGGTGTAATTTTCGCTGTGGGTATTGTCATAATCATAGTTTAATTGCCGGTTCATTAGAAAAGGGTAATGGATGTGATCAATATGCAATTATGGAAAAACTTGAAAAACGAGAACGCTTTATAGATTCCGTTGTAGTCAGTGGCGGAGAGCCAACAATTCAGCCAGATCTTCAGGATTTTATTGAAATGCTGGTTGACAGGAGGTTAAAGGTAAAATTAGACACCAACGGCAGCCGACCTGGGGTAATCGAGGATTTGCTAAAGGCAAATTTGCTGGATTTTGTTGCGATGGATATTAAATCGCCAATTGAAAAATATGGAGATATTATAGGAGTTGATATTGACAGCCAGACAATAAAAGACAGTATTGAAATATTGCTGAAGTGTCATGTAAAGGTGCAATTCAGGACCACGTATATACCTAAACTGCATGTTAGTGATGATATTGATGTAATAAGGAATATGCTTCCAATTGGAGCTGATTATAAAATTCAGACTTTTATCCCAGAAAATGCGATGGATATAAGTTTGAGGTCTTAGGATAGTTATTTGTAGACAGGAGAGTTATATGAGCATTTGTTCAGACAGTCGAATAAAAGAAATCGTACAGGAAGCAAATATGATAGAGCCGTTCGAGCCGGGACAGATCAAACAGAAAGAAGGTAAATCTGTAATATCATATGGTTTATCTTCTTTTGGTTATGATATCAGGGTGTCGAATCATTTCAGGATATTTACTAATGTTTATGGTAGCGTAGTTGATCCGAAAGAGTTTGATAGTAAAAGCCTGGTCGAAGTTGAAGGCGATGTGTGTTTAATACCGCCCAATAGTTTTGCTTTGGCATTGAGTGTTGAATATTTTCGAATACCTCGCAATGTTCTGACAGTGTGTGTAGGCAAGTCGACATATGCCCGTTGTGGAATAATAGTTAATGTAACGCCTTTTGAGCCAGGTTGGGAGGGTTATGCTGTTTTGGAGATATCTAATACAACACCCTTGCCGGCAAAAGTTTATGCCTGGGAGGGTTTAGCTCAGGTTTTGTTTTTTGAATCAGAATCTGCGTGTGAAGTGTCATATTCTGATAGAAAAGGAAAGTATCAGGGGCAAACTGGTATGACTTTACCAAAAGTTTAGATGTTGAATGGGCTATTTTTTGTGGAAATATTTGTATAAGGTTGTATATAATCAGCCAAACGCACTAATAGGAATGTTGTAAATTGTTGAATAGTAATAAGTAATAGTGGTTTTGTATTGTCGAATCCGTAAGTACAGATAGTAATTGCTTTTTACTGAAAATAAAAACTAACACAAATAATAAGAATAAGGGGTTATAAATGACAAAAAGTGCAAACCTGGGCTTTCCTCGTATAGGAGCCGATAGAGAGCTTAAAAAAACAGTTGAAGCCTTCTGGAAAGGCAATGTAAGTGAAAAAGAACTTCTAGCGACAGCGGCAGAGTTGCGAAAAGTGCACTGGAATCTACAGCATAATGCCGGAATAGATTATATTCCGAGTAATGATTTTTCTCTGTACGACCTGATGCTGGATACAACAGCGATGCTGGGAGCTGTGCCGGGCAGGTATGGTTTTTCCGGAGGAGAAGTTGATCTGAAGACTTACTTTGCGATGGCACGCGGCAATAGTGAAGTTCATGCGATGGAGATGACCAAGTGGTTTGATACGAATTATCATTATATTGTACCGGAGTTTGAGGTTGGTCAGGAATTCAGCCTGAGCTCATCCAAGGTAATTGATCAGTACAATGAGGCAAAGGCTCTTGGTATCGAGACCAGGCCGGTATTGATAGGGCCAGTAACATATTTGGCATTAGGCAAGTCTAAGTCAGAAGGATTTGATCCGCTGGAGTTGATAGATAAAGTATCTACAGTTTATGGCGAGGTTTTGGGTAAGCTGAAGGCCGCCGGTGCGGAATGGGTTCAGATTGATGAGCCGGTATTTGCGTTGGATGTGACAGATAGGCATAAATCCGCTTTTAAGGCTGCATATAGTGTATTACTTGGGAGTGCTGAACGGCCGCAGGTTTGCCTGGCGACATATTTTAATGATGTATCAGAGCATTTTGCCTTGTTTGCAGAGCCTGGCTTTGAAGCGGTTCATCTGGACCTGGTGCGCGGTCCGAAACAGCTGGAAGCGGCGATAGGTGCGTTTGGTGAAAAAACAATTTTGTCATTGGGCTTGATTAATGGCCGTAATATATGGAAGGCTAATATCCCGGCGATTTTTGAAGAGTTTTCCGGGATGATTGAGAAAGCCGGTAAGGACAGGGTGATAATAGCACCGTCGTGTTCGCTTCTGCATAGCCCGGTAGATCTTGGTCGAGAAGAGAAGCTCGATGTTGCGGTAAAGAGCCGTTTGGCGTTTGCTACCCAGAAACTGGATGAAATTAAATTGCTGGCGGATGCTGTGGATGATGCGGGAGCAGTAAAAGATAAGCTTGACGCGATAATCGAGGTATTTGAAGGAAAAGATGCGTTAAAGGTGACAGATCCTTTTGTAACAAAGCGTGTTAGTGAAATAACGGCAGATTTGTTTAACCGTAAAAGTGAGTTTGCTGCCCGTAAGAAGGCCCAGGCAGAGGCTTTGAAACTGCCGTTATTGCCGACTACTACAATTGGCTCGTTTCCGCAGACGCCTGAAATTCGGAAGGCTCGTGCCGACTTTAAGGCAGGTACCATTGACAAGCAGACCTATGTCCAGAAGATGAAAGAAGAGATAAAGCATGTAGTTGAGTTTCAGGATGAGATCGGGCTGGATGTATTGGTTCATGGTGAGCCGGAACGAAACGATATGGTAGAATATTTTGGTCAGCAGCTGAACGGTTTTGCGTTTACCCAGTTTGGCTGGGTGCAGAGCTATGGTTCTCGCTGTGTGAAGCCGCCGATAATATATGGTGATGTTTCCCGGTCAGCTCCGATGACGGTAGAGTGGGCGGAGTATGCCCAGTCGCAGAGTAAGAGCTATGTTAAAGGTATGTTGACAGGACCGCTGACGATAATGAAATGGTCTTTTGTTCGTGAAGATCAGCCGGCAGATGTTACAGCGAACCAGATAGCGTTAGCGATTCGTGATGAGGTTGCCGACCTTGAAGATGCCGGGATTTGTATAATCCAGATAGATGAGCCTGCGTTTCGTGAGGGGATGCCGTTGCGTAAGGGCGACTGGCAGGAATATTTTGATTGGGCGGTAGATGCGTTTAAGCTTTCGGCATGTGTGGTAAAGGATGAGACCCAGATTCATACGCATATGTGTTATTCTGACTTTAACGAGATAATCGAGGCGATCGCGGCATTGGATGCTGATGTTATTTCGATTGAGGCGAGCCGGTCTGATATTGAGCTGCTGGATGTATTCCAGGAGTATGATTATCCGAACGAGATCGGGCCGGGTGTATATGATATTCACAGCCCGCGTGTGCCGCCGGTAGACGAGATGGTAGAGCTGTTGAGGAAGATGCTGAAGGTTATTCCGGCAGAGCAGCTGTGGGTTAACCCTGATTGCGGGTTGAAGACTCGCGGCTGGCCGGAGACTGAAGCGGCGTTGATCAATATGGTCGAAGCGGCAAAAATATTGCGGGCCAAACCTTGATTGGACTAGACCGTACCCAGGCAAGTTGGGTTCGGAGATGGATAGAAATTGTATTATCTAAATGATCGTTCAAACTGAACAGATTAGATTTTGAAAAATAGTATGCCCAGGCTGATTAGTATTGGCCTGGGTTATTTTTTTTTGCAGCCATTGCGGTAAAGCGGGCACCAGGCAAAGCCTGGACAATACCTCGCTTCGCTCGGATCAGACATAGTCTGGACAATACCTCGCTTCGCTCGGCGACGAATTGAGATTGTCAATTTTAGAGGGCAAATCATTCTGATTTGCCGAGACTGTATTCAAATATTTAGTTTTTATTGAGCGTTGTTTATATTAAAGACGAAGTTTTCGTCGTTGTTAAGTTTTAGCGAGAGCTGATTTTTGCTGGTAATCATTTTTTGTCGGCTCTCTACAATTGGACGGTATGTCGAAAGTGCGCTGATTTTTTGGGTGGGATGGTTGGTGTGGAAGATTGTAAAGGGTTGTGGGAAAGCAGGATAAAAATTTTGGAGATTTTAGATTTTCGCGATTTGGTGGTTGTAAAAACGCGGTGATTTTTTCGAGAAAATCAGGTGCCAGGGATCAGGTTTAAGGTGCCAGGGAATGTTGCTCGCTACCGCTCGCGGCTGATTGATGGGTGACGGGAGGTGTGCGGCATATATACGGGGCAGCGCGGCGGGTGAACGGCGGTGAAAAGGCAAATGGATTTGAGCGGCGGTGAATTGCGGGCCGCGGACAGTATACGGCGGAACGTTGAATGGGTGCGGCGGTATGCGGACGGGAACGAAGCGGAGACGGGGAGGTAGGTAAAAAGTTAGAGATAAGAGGTAAGAGTTGAGGTGTCCGCTTCGCGGACAGCTTATTTAAACGGCTAACGCCTGAAAAGAGAACCACAGATAAGCAGATGCATACTGATAAAGAAAGAAATGAAAAGCGTTTCTGAAGTATAAAGTATAAAGGATAAAGTATCAAAAATCAAGAGCCAACAGCGGCGAGCGACTAGCTGCCAGCTGTCAGCAGATAAACTTCGTGCTGCGCACTGGGGCACATCATTGGACTTGTCCAATGATGTGAAGGTGTCGCTACGCGACCTGTTTTAAAGGGGGGCGGCGAGGCTAATTGATTTATAAGTGTGAGTGTGAGAGTAGTGGGTGAAGGAGATGTTAAAAAACGGAATGAAATTGAAGAGTGCGGGGATATATGAATGAGTGCGAGGTGGGTTCAGGGAAGAGTTGCGGCGGGGAGGGGATTTTTCGTGAATTGATGTAAGTTGTTATTTTTGGTTTGTGGGCAGACCAGATGCCGCGGAGCGGCATCAAAGTGTAAAGGGTAAAGGATGAAGGATGAAAAAGAATGTAAAAAGGATGTTGAAAAGTTTGGAGTGGCGAACTTTGCTAAATGAAAAATTAAAATGGTGTCCTGATGTACGTTGACATCAGGAATAATTCGCTGCGGCTCACGGCTTGTTTTAAAGCTGACGCGGGAGTAAAGATTATATCAAAATTGTTTGCACCTGAAGTCTGAAGTTTGAAGTCTGAATTCTGAAAAAGATGTCAACCACGAAAATACAATGAAAGCCAGAATATTCCTGTAGCATGGCTTGTGTTATAATACACAATAATTTTAGCACGAGCTGTCACAGGGACGCTCAAATATTTAACCAATTTTATACGGAGTATTCTGGCTATGAAGACTATTATGTCAATTGATTTAGGAAAATTCAAGAGTGTAGTTTGTTTTTATGAGGTAAAAAGCTGTAAGGCTATATATAAGTCGTTTAAGACTAACCCTCAAGAGCTTCATGACCTGGCAGTATCTCACCCTGCTGATCTTATTGTATTTGAGGCTTGTGATATCATAGGCTGGATTTGTGACCTTTTTGACACCCTGGAATTAAAATATGAAGTGGCAAATACTAATACCGGCGAATGGTCTGGCAGAAAATTGAAGAAGAAAACAGATAAAAAGGATGCATTTTGGCTGGCCAAGCGTGCTGCTTTAGGAGATTTATCAACTGTCTATGTTCCTAAAAAGGAAATTCGAGAGAAACGATCTTTAATTAATTATCGCCAGAGCCTTACAGAACGGATAACTCAGGTAAAAAATACTATTCGTTCTTTATTAAATGCCCAGGCGTATTCGTTGCCGTCAGGCAGAAAGTGCTGGTCTAAGCAGAATCTGGAACAGTTAAGAAGTATGGCTATGCCAATGGATAAAGTTAAACCAGATGAGCTCTGGAAAGGCAATCTATGGAGCGAGCTTATATTACTGGAACAATTAACAGACGCTTTGCAAGTAGTTGAAGATAAACTGGAAGAGTTAAATAGTACTGATGAAAAGGTAAAACTATTACAGACTGTTCCCGGAGTTGGCCCACGTCTGGCAGAGGCAGTTGCAGCTTATATTGATGATCCACATAGATTTAAGAATTGCAAACAAGTTGGCAGCTATATTGGTATGACACCGCGTCAGTACCAATCAGGTAATACAGACCGTCATGGGCGGATAAGTAAATATGGCAATAGGTTATTGCGAGCATTACTTGTTGAGGTTTGCTGGCTGGGTTTGCGTTGGAATCCATGGATAAAAGAAACATACGAAAGAATAAAGAGGGGAAGTAAAACTCGTGCAAAAATAGCGATAGTAGCTACAGCCCGACGGTTGTTCGTACGATTGTGGGCGATGATGCGAGATGGGACAAGTTGGCAGATGCCTGAATTGCAAAGTGTTTGATACCAATATAAGTAAAATATAAATATTACCTATGATTTTGCCCGATTGAAATCGATACGGAACCTTGGTCGTGCATTTGGGTTTTGAACCTGACACGAAAATTAAGCCGTATCGCAATATATATAATGGAACCATGGCGTAAAATACAGCCTCGGACACTCCGGATAGAAAGATGAAACAATCAGGTAAATAATGATTCGCTACGCGAAAATTGTTTTAAATAGGTTTATCGCATAAGGTCAAAAAGCAAAAAACGAGGCGGTGTAAAACCGCCCCGGCTTCTTGACAACTTGCAACGCTCGGGTTGCTCCTCAGCAGAGCCCTATCCTTTGCAAGATAAAGGAATTATAGCAAAAATGAATAAAATTAGAAAATTAATGTTGCATTCTGGCTTCATAGAAAATTCACGAAAGAACACGAAAAAAAATACTGTTGCTCGCAGAGGCCGCTGTGCGACAAGTGAAGAACTAAAAGTGAATAGTGAAGAATTGAGGTGTCCTGATGTACGTTGACATCAGGAATAATTCGCTGTCGCTCACGACTTGTTTTAAAGCTGACGCGTAGGTAAAGTTCAATCAAAATTGCGGCACCTGAAGGATGAGAAGAGTTAGAAGAAAGAGGCGAGAAGTGAGAAGGAAACGGTGTCTGGTCCTGTGATAAGTTGTCACATTATAGTTTTAATGTTTTAATAAAATACAGGAGACAATAATGTGGCATCATTCGGAATATATTGGTATTATTGTGTATTGAAAATTGATATTTTGTTTTGGTCGGCTATTGTAGGCCTACCAGATAAGCTGAAGTCTGAAAAATAATTAAGATGAGAATAAAGAAAAATTGGAGTTTGCAAGTGAGTAAAATTATTAATTACATCTTTGTATTGTTGTTGTGTGTAGAGTCATTGGTTTATGCCGCAGGTGGTGTTTTGCCGGGCAGCGGGACGGAATCTGATCCGTATTTGATAGAAGATCTGGCGGATTTTAAAGAGTTTGCAGATGTAAGTAATTTTCATAAATATTGGAGAAGTGCTCATACGCGTTTAGAAACAGACCTGGATTTATCAGCAATCGGTGTTTATGACCGTGCTGTTATTGGGTCCCCAAATATGATGGTTTCAGTTCTTCCTCCGAATGATGACCCGAATGCTTTAACTTTGCCATCCTCTTATTCATCGTATTATGGCGGTGTTTTTGATGGGGGAGGTCATGTAATAAGTAATCTTTCTATTACAGGATGGTCTTATTGCGGATTGTTTGGTGATTTGAAAGGAATTGTTAAGAACCTGGGTTTAGAGGATGTGTCTGTTAAAAGTTCCGGCAAATATTGCGGAGCATTAGCAGGTTTCAGCAGTTCCGGGTTGATAGAAGGGTGTTATAGCTCTGGGATTGTTTCGGGTAAGGAAAATGTTGGTGGGCTGGTAGGATATACAAGTGGTAATAATATGAGTAAAGGAATAATTAATTCATATTCTGTATGTTCGGTTATGGGATTAGAAAATGTTGGCGGGCTGGTTGGAAGTCATTCCGGGGGTAATATCACAAAAAGTTATGCGGCAGGCAGGGTAACGGGTTTGGAAAATGCGGGAGGTCTTGCTGGTTATTTTCCAATATTACCTGAAGGAGCATATTCTATTCAAGCAATGCCGGTTATAAGTAACAGTTATTATTATGAATACAGTGGTGCAACAGATGAGAGAGAAACAGGTGAGGGCAGCGAAGTGGCGTTAAGTGATTCAGAGCTAACCGAGCAATCCAGTTTTGCAGGATTTGATTTTGTTGGTGATGATACTGACGGTACGGATGATATATGGGCGATAGAGGAAGGCTGTATGCCTAAACTGGCATGGGAGGCGGATGCCGGTTTTGAGCCGCTGTATCTGCTGGATGTTGATACCGTTTTGGCGGGAAGCGGTACCAATGACGATCCGTTTATTATTGCTGATGCTGAAGACTTGAAAGAGTTTGCAGCTAATGGTGGTTTGCAGTTCGGGTTTTACAGGTTGGCAAATGATATAGATCTGGAAGGTGTGGATATTTCGCTTACATCGTCTAGCAGTGTATGTGACAGTTATATTCAAGGCGATTTCTATGGTACATTTGACGGCGATGGGTATAAAATATCAAATATGGAATTAGGCGGTTGTTGTGGGTTCTTTGGCAGTAATTATGGAGTTGTAAAGAATATTACATTTGATAACCTTGTAATGAGGTCGTATTATTCCAGTGTTACTGGTGGTATTGCAGTAGTAAATAATGGAATAATCAATAACTGCCATTTTGATGGAGTATATTGTATGATAATATGGCAGACAGGAGAAGCGTTTCAGCTTTGTATTGCTATACTGATCCAAGTGTTAAGGGCGAGATTCCGTATTATATTACAGGTGGTTTTGTCGGACAGAATTACGGCTATATATCGTCGTGTAGTGCAGCAGGGGGATTAGATATATATTGTTATGCCTATAACCATATTGAAGGCGGATTGGCTGGTGAAAATTATGGGGCAATTGATCGGAGTTATACCGGTATGGCAGTTAGTAGTATGCTGGGTTATGAATACGATAGTGTATATGGCTATAGCGGCGGATTTGTTGGGCGTAATACAGGAGATATAGAAAACAGTTACTGTACCGGCCTGGTTGCCAGCGATTATAGTGCGGGCGGTTTCGCAGGTTTGAATACAGGTTACGTTAAATACTGTTATTCGGGCGGTACGGTTTCCGGTGGAGAGGGAGTGACGGGCGGATTTGCCGCTGCGATACAGGATGCAGGTTTAATAGATTTAATAATAACCGATGATTTTGTTTTGGGTGCTGCTGCCGGTTCAGGAGGTGTAACCGTTTATCCGATTGGCGGAATACAGAAGAGTTTCTGGGATGTTGACAGTTCTGGTATTGGCGAATCTGGAGATGGTAGCCTGGGTGCTATCGGAAAGAGTTCTGTCGAGATGGTGAATATTGGAACTTTTCTTGATGCAGGCTGGGATTTTGTGGATGAGACAGAAAATGGATACGAGCAGGTTTGGGATATTGAAGATGGCACTCCGTTTTTAGCTGAGATTGGAAATATGGGAGTACAGGGTCTGAGCTATCGTTTTGTGTTGGATAAGATGACGGTTAAGGCAGGTCGGTCTCGAGGTGATAATGGTGACAGTATCAGTTTGAAGGGTTCTTTGTTTAAGATACCTGCTGAGTTGTTTGAAGGTCAGGTGAATTTCAGTATCTATGCCGGTAGTAATATGACGGTTGTGCATAATCAGACGATATATTTGGGCACTAATGAGAAACAGTTGTATAGGGTTAAGAATGGTGCATCGCAATATAGCTTCGATTTAACTACAGATACTTTCCAGTATATTGGCAAGGGGCTGAACCTGACCGGTTTGGAAGCACCTGTAACAGTTGTGATTGAAACAGGAACAGGTTGTACGGCTTCGGCGACTGGTTATGATCGCGGAGTGTTAGGTTCAGGCGGTGGGGTTGATGTGATTAATGGCAAGAAGAGTATGCCAGTGGAATTGATGAGTGGGGTTGAAGATGTGCTAACGGTTGATAAGGTGAAGTTTAAGGCTGGTAAGAAGGCCGGGACTGACAGTTTGAGTGTGCAGGGTCAGATAGTTGTGGCGGATGTGAGTGCGGATATTGCGGCGGAGGATATTGTTATTACCTATGGTGATTACAGTGTGACCCTGGAAGCTGAGAATATTGTCAGGCAGGGGGAGAAGAAGGTGTTTAAGTATAAGTCGCCGAAGGGGAGCAGTGGGGAGAAGGTATCTGCGACGATTGACCTGGAGAAGTGTAAGTATTCGATAAGTGTTCGTAAAGCAGATATAGGAGAGCAGGGAAGTGAGGCGAGTTTTGGGATAAAATTTAGTGAGTATGAAGAGTCGATTATGTTACAATGAATGTTGTATTGCAGTATTCGTAATATATATAGATAATTTTGTAATCTGAAGTTTTTATGCGTATAATTTGTAAAGTTTTATTTTTACTGACGTTATGTTCGGTTCTGGGGGCAGGTGAGCTGCATACATATTACGGTATGCTTCATAGTCACAGTAATTTTTCTGATGGTCATGGGACACCTGCAGAAGCCTACGAGTATGCCAGAGATGTAGCACAGCTTGATTTTTTTTCGTTAGCAGATCATGCTTTTTATCTTACTGAAGAAAAATATGAAGAGATTATTGATACAGCAAACAATTTTAATCAGGATAATGTTTATACTGCATTATGGGGCTTTGAATGGACAAGCGAAGATTACGGTCATATGACGGTAACCGGAGCTAGCAGTTATACTGATATTTATTCTTCTAAAACGTTTGACGATTTTCTGATATGGTTAAATAATACAGACAATGCTGTTGCTTTTTTTAACCATCCCAGAATTGGGGTACCATTAGAATTTAATAGGTTTGAAGGCAGCTTTTCTTATAAGGTTGTAGGTATGGAGCTTTGGAATATATCCAGGACTGATTTTTATTTTAACGGAGGCTTATACCAAGATGATGATTTACCTGTTTATGACGAGGCTTTGACAAGGGGGTGGATGGTTGGTGCAGCAGGTAGTCAGGATAACCACAGGAAGTTGTGGGGAGCGCTAAATGATTATCGTTTGGCTGTCAGGGCAGAAGCGAACACTCGAGCTGATATTCTTGATGCGTTAACAAAGAGACGTTTTTTTTCTACTCTGGATAAAAACCTGGATATTCATTTTAAGATTGATGGACATTATCAGGGTGATATTGTAGAAAAAGCGGGCGATCATATTGCAGAAATACAAGTTTCAGATAGTGATGGAGAGTTCATTACAGAGATAGCTATCATAAAAAATGGTTTGCGTGAAATGACAATATACCCGCAAATATCAAATGTAAATGAGAATATTGTAATATCAACCGAGCATGGAGATTATTTATACTTATTTATTGCACAAGAGGATGGCGATTGTGCCTGGTCTTCGCCAATATTTATTCGTGATCCTAATTTGCCGCAGTCTGTATCGACATATAATGATAACTATGAAATGTTTGCATCTGAAAAGCTGGTGGTTGATTCACCGGGAATTCTTGGCAATGATCTTTATGTTGCAGGTAAAACGGCTGTTTTTATTTCTGCGAAGCCGGGTAAAGGTAATTTGCATGTAGAAGACAGCGGAGCTTTTACCTATGTTCCGTATCCCGGAGTGTCAGGTAAAGATAGTTTTTCGTATCAGGTATTTAATGGAATTGAATATAGCAATAGTTCAGATGTTGATATTATAGTTAAAGGTTGTCCTGTTAATATTGTTAATCCTGGTTTTGAAAGCGGCGACAATTCAGGGTGGAGTTCTGAAGGAGAATATTATTCAAGTTGGGGAGTCATGTCTCACCCTCTTTTAGTACATTCTGGGAGCTATGGGATGTGGTTAAACGGAGAAATTTCTGTTAGCCAGAAGATCAACCAAGCCATAAAGTCTGGCGATAAATATATTTTTTCCGTATGGGTAAACAATTACGATAATGCAGACAAGCTGATTCTGGCTTTTAATTCGGCAGGGGAAGAAGAATGTCAAATTTTAAGTGAGACTTTTATTTTAAGTGATTCTTCTGCGAGTTGGAAAAAATATTCAACGGCATTTACTGCAACTAATGATATGGAATGTCTGGGTAATTATTTTGAAATTGAAATAACAACAGCCGATACTGATGGACAGGGCTGTGACAAATGGTGTGGGGTTGATTCTGTTACACTCGAATTTATAGAGGTTAGTAACACTGCTGACATGTCAGGTGATGGGAAAGTAGATCTGTTTGACCTGCAAAGTATAGCATTGGAGGTTTCCTCGGCGGACTATTTATCTTATTTGTATGATATTACACAATATTGGCTTTATGGGACCGGTTATGAGTGATATGCCTATTTCAGGTCAGTGTTTTCTTGTAAATATTTTTTTTACAAGGATTTATGGTTTAATGCCAGTAGGCGCAGTTTTTTTAAAGAAAAAGGTTGCATAAAGTGGAATCTGTAGTATAATTATTCGTCTATCTGTCGTATGGGGCAAGCTATGCGATGGGCCGGGCAGAGCGGTTTAACCCGGTACAGGCCTCGACAGATACAGCACTTTCCCGCTACTAGCGAAAGACATAATTGTCTTGCTGTATCATGTCTTTTTGGTCTGTTTCCGTTTTTGATAAGTTTTAGGTCCTTGATATTAGGTATTAGGGGCGGTGCTCGCTTCGCACGGTTAAATTATAATCGCCAATGGCGTATAGTGAAAAATAAATAAAGTAACCCGATGGTGTAATCGGTAACACAGAAGTTTTTGGTACTTCCATTCCAGGTTCGAGTCCTGGTCGGGTTGTTTTATCTAGTATTAGGTACTGGAATAAGTTAAGAACTAAGAGTTAAGAGTTATAGTACTCGCAAAAGCTCTTTCTAATATTATCGCCTAGCGGCGAAACAAAAAATAACAAGTGAATATAGATATTTGAGGTAACGATCAGTTTGAGAATTTTTAGTGGTAATGCGAATCCAGACCTCGCAAATAAGATATGCGATTATCTGGAAGTGCCTTTGGGCAGTGCCGAAGTTAAACCGTTTCCGGACGGTGAGACTCATGTACGCATTTATGATGATGTTCGCGGGCAGGATTGTTTTGTGATACAGCCTACCTGTTCGCCGGTAAATGACAATCTAATGGAATTACTTGTCTTTATCGATTCACTGCATCGCGCATCAGCCAGACGTATTACCGCAGTGTTACCATATTACGGATATGCCCGGCAGGACCGCAAGAGCCAGGGCCGCACCCCTATAACAGCCAAGCTGGTAGCGAATATGCTGACCGCGGCAAAGTGTGACAGGGTTCTGGCAATAGATCTGCATGCCGAGCAGATTCAGGGTTTCTTCGATATTCCGCTGGATCACCTGACCGCGGTGCCTGTAATAGGCAGCTATTTCGATGAGATGGAAATGAAAAATATGGTGATAGTTTCTCCTGATGTGGGTAACATGAAAACAGCCAATGTTTATGCCAGGATGCTTGGCGGTGACATGGCGGTAATTGATAAGCACCGAAAAAGCGGTACCGAAGTAGAGATGGGCCATATAATAGGTGAAGTCAGCGGCAAAGATGTGTTGATGTTTGATGATATGATCTCAACGGCCGGTACAATATGTACTGCGGCAGAGGTAGTAAAATCACACGGAGCGAATTCAGTACGAGTAGCAGCGACACACGGCGTATTTGCCGGTCCGGCAGTAGAAAGATTGAAACAATCAGTAATAGATGAAGTTGTTGTTACTGATACAATAGAGATGCGTGAAGATGTAAAAAGCATGGATAAGCTAAAAGTTCTGTCTGTTGCAGAGCTAATAGGTGAAGCTATCGATCGGATCCATCACGATAAATCAGTAAGCGCAATATTTAAGAAGTACAAATTGATGAGGTAAAGATGTCAGACGCAGTATTAATAAAAGCTGAAAAGCGAGAGAAGTTAGGTACCCGCACGACCCGTAAAGCGCGTGCAACAGGAAAAATGCCTGCTATCGTTTACGGCCACAAGCAAGAACCCGTGGCGGTTAGTGTAGATGCTCATGAACTGGTATTAGCACTACACCATCATCACCGTTTGTTCAACCTGGACTTTGGTGGTGCAAAAGAGACCGTTATGGTAAAAGATGTGCAGTATGATTACCTTGGCGATACGATTATCCATATCGACTTTGCACGTGTAGATATTCACGAGAAAGTACAGGTGCATGTTGAAGTTGTATTGAAAGGTACAGCTAAGGGTACATCAGAAGGCGGTGTTCTGGAGCAGCGTGTAACGGATATCGAGCTGGAATGTGAAGCAATGAGTATTCCAGACGAAGTTCGTGTAAACGTTTCAGAGCTAGGCATAGGCGAGATTCTTACCGCAGGTGAAATCGAGCTTCCAGCCGGTTCAACACTAATCACCGATCCTTCGACACCAGTAGCAGCATGCTCTGTAGTGGTTGAGAAGGCTGAAGAAGAAGGTGAAGAAGGCGAAGGCGCCGGAGATGAACCAGAAGTAATCGGTCGCAAGAAAGAAGATGAGGAATCAGCAGAGTAATTTCTGCTGCCTTGAAGCTGCTTGCCGGTCTAGAGACGAATATCTTCAGGATCAAAACTGAGCCAGAGTCAGGACTATTATGAAGCTTATTGTTGGACTAGGCAACCCAGGTGCTGAGTATAAGAACAACCGCCATAATATAGGTTTTATGCTGGTTGACAAGCTGTCTCAGCGATGGGGGATCGAAATGGGCAAGAAGAAATTTCAGGCCCGATACGGCGGCGGGATGTGCGGCTATGAAAATGTCGTACTGATCAAGCCGCAGACGTTTATGAATCGCAGCGGCGGAAGTGTTCTTGAGGCGATGGTCTTTTATAAGGCCGACCTGGACGATCTGCTGGTAATTTATGATGACCTTGCAATTGACCTGGGTACGATACGATGCCGGGCGAAAGGCTCAGCCGGCGGCCATAACGGTGTAAAAGATATAATAAACCGACTAGGCACCGATGATTTTTCCCGCTTGCGGGTAGGAATAAGCGGTCCGAAATTTGGCAATACAGTCAAGCATGTGCTTGGCAATTTTGAAGACGATGAGGTTCCGATGCTTGATCGAGTACTGGAGAAATCGGCAGATGCCGTTGAGTACTGGATTGCAAACGGAATAAAATCGACGATGAATGAGTACAATGGTTCGATAGAGCCGTAATTGAAAATATAAAAGTTAATAAGATTTTTTTAGTTTAATTATTAGATGCACTTTACGTGCGGGAGGTTGCTTTGAGTAGCAGCGAAGTTCGTAAATACGAAGGAATGTTCCTGGTAGATTCAGCCCTTGCTAACGGCAATTGGGACGCTACCGTTGAAGCAGTTCAAACAATTCTAAGTCGCGCGGAAGCAGAAGTTATTTCACTTAAGAAGTGGGATGACCGCAGATTATGTTACCCAGTAGCAAAATCAGTTCGCGGAACATACATTTTGACCTATTTCAATGCAGATCCTTTGAAGATTACAGGAATTGAAAGAGATGTACAGATATCAGAAGATATTCTGCGAGTTCTCATTCTGAAGGGTGACATAATACCTCAAGAGATTCAGGACAGGCCAACTCCATTGGAGAGCGGTGTAAGTCGTTCAGAAGAAGAATCAGCAGAAGAAGATAAGCTTGAAGAAGAAGATGATGAAATTGAAGAAGAGCTGGAAAATGCACCTTCAATAGATGACATCGATGACTAATTGCTCAGTTGCTTTGCATCTGTTTTAATCAAGCTTATCGCATCTTAATTTATATATAATTGCGATGACAGGAGCATGGAATGTCTAGTTTTAACAAAGTAATAATGATGGGCAATCTGACTCGTGATCCGGAGTTGTCTTATCTGCCGAGTCAAACGGCGGTAGTAGAGTTTTCATTAGCATCTACTCATCGTTTTCGCGGCAGTGACGGTCAGGATCGAGAAGATACCTGTTTTATTGACTGTCGTATGTATGGTAAGCGTGCTGAAGTAATACAGAAGTATTTCAGTAAAGGTAAGCCAATAATGGTAGAAGGCAGGTTAACCCTTGATCGCTGGGATGCACCAGACGGCAGTAAGAGATCTAAGCATAGAATATATGTTGAGAACTTTACCTTTGTCGGCAGTTCAGGCGGCAACCAGGGTGGCGGCGGTTATAACGGCGGCGGCCGACCATCATCTTCGATGGACCAGTATGGCGAAGCAGGGGGCGGAATGGAAGCCCCGCAGCCTCCGGCTGATGATGATATACCATTCTAATTTTACCAGCCTTTTGGCAGTTAAAATTAAATGACGAATTAAGAATGAAGTAAAAAGGTGTCGCTGACACGCCCTGAATTTATAAGCTGACGCTAATGTATAATGGCTTATATTTGCAAGCTTTAGAGTCAGGATCTTGAGAATATGATACGGTTGATGCCGTTTTGATATAGATAGTATGACTGAACAGCAGTAATAGTAAACAGTTTTAAGTGGAGTACACAAAGTGGCAAGAAGAGTAACAACAACACGAGAAAAAAGTGAATGCAGGTTCTGCAGATCAAAGACCAAGTATATCGACTACAAAGATATCGAGACTCTTTCAAAACTTCTGACCCAGCGTGGCAAGATTTTCTCTCGTAAAAGAAGCGGTAATTGTGCTGCTTGCCAGAGAAAGGTTCAGCTTGCAGTAAAGCGTGCCAGATATATGGCGTTGCTTCCTTATGTAAGCTAGATTGTAGTAAATCTTGTAAATAATCAAACGAAACATAAACATAATCTCATTGTTTACAGGTTATTAAGTTAACTTTAGCAGTTGACGGATAAGTTATAAAAGAAAGAGGTTTTTTAAGATGAAACTCTTATTACTTGCAGATGTTCCCGATCTCGGTTATTTTGGGGATGTTGTAGAGGTAAAAAACGGATACGGTCGCAATTATTTGCTGCCGCAGCAGTTGGCGACAATGCCGACAGAGTCAAAAATCAAGGCAATCGAAGAAGAACGAGCAAAACGAGCAGAAGAACGTCGTATGGCTCGTGAAGCCCTCGAGAAGGTTGCTGCGAAAGTAGCAGATGCATCAGTAACCATTGAATCGAATGCAAATGCCGCAGGGCACCTGTATGGTTCAGTTACAGAAGCAGATATTGCCAAGGCTCTTCAGGATGCAGTATATGAAGTACAGACCAGACATGTTGTACTTTCGCATCATATCACAGAAGTCGGTGTTTATGATGTTACATTGAAATTTGCATCTGACCTCACAGCATCAGTTAAGGTAAATGTTGTAGGTCCGGGAGGAGCTAGTGACACAGCAACAGAATCAGAAGTCGAAGAAGAAAACGGCGCTGAGCGAGACGAATAGAGCTAATATGGTATCGCACCCTGCGGCAGAGCATCGCGTTCCGCCGCAGGATCTTGATGCCGAGCAGGCAGCATTAGCGTCAATGCTTCTTAGTAAAGAAGTATTGGGTGAAATTCTGCAGCTATTAGATCGAGATTGTTTCTATCGAACCGATCATGCGGAGATATTCGATGCTATACTGGCTCTGTATGAGAATAACAGGCCGGTCGATCTAATAACAATAAAGGATGAATTAGTACGTCGAAACAAGCTTGAAGTTGTCGGCGGAATTGAGTATTTGGTCACCATTTCAGAAGCAGTACCATCTGCAGTAAATGGGATGTACTACGCCCAGATAGTACATGGGAAAGCCCTTCTAAGAAATCTTATAACCGCAGCGAATGATATTAATGAGGAAGCATTTAGCGGCAGCAGCGAGGTATCAGAAATCCTTGAAGATGCCGAGCGTAAGATTTTTGAAGTAACCCAGAAGAAAGTCACTCGAACCGCAGTTGGAATGCGTGATGTAATGAATGATGTATTTGCATCGCTGGAAACGAGGGACGGTCGCCTGGTTACAGGGCTGCCTACCGGTTACAATGATCTTGACCGGATGACTTGCGGCTTGCAGCCGGGTGAAATGGTAATTATAGCGGCTCGTCCGAGTATGGGAAAAACAGCTCTAGGCCTGAATATAGCCGAACATGTGGCAGCTGATAATAATATCCCTTGTGCCATATTTTCCCTTGAAATGTCAGCGCAATTGCTGGCAGAGCGTATGTTGGCGGGGCGTGCTCACGTAGATTCCCAGAAGCTGCGTCGGGGTATGCTGAACGACCAGGAACACCAGATGCTGACAGTGACAGCCGGAGAGCTGGCCGCGGCACCGATGTATGTTGATGACAGCAGTACGCTGTCACCGCTGGAGCTGAGGGCTAAGGCACGCAGGATGAAGATGCAGTATGATATCCAGATGATCGTGATTGATTATTTGCAGCTTATGAGTTCGCCTGGCTGTGAGAGCCGGGCACAGGAAGTTGGTTTGATATCCCGTCATATCAAGGCAGTTGCCCGTGAGCTAGAGATTCCGGTTATTGCAATGGCGCAGCTGAACCGTGGTCCTGAAGGTCGAGACGGGCATAAACCGCGTATGAGCGATTTGCGTGAGTCAGGTAATATTGAGCAGGATGCAGATGTGGTTATGCTGCTTCACAGAGAAGGGTATTACCGGAAAAAACTGGTTGAGGATGCTGCACAGGATGAAGGGAATTTTGATCCGGGTATCGGAGATGAAATTGATGATACCAAGGCCGAGATTATTATCGAAAAGCAGCGTAACGGTCCAACCGGTATCATTGAACTTACCTGGCTGAAACAGTGGACCAGGTTTGTTGACAGGTCAAATGCCCCGGAATATTAATATATGGGAATAAGTGATAAGGCATAAGGGCTGTAATCGCGGCTTGGCCGAAGTAAATTATCATGGTAGATGTTTTTTGTT
Organism: Sedimentisphaerales bacterium; assembly: GCA_963666285.2. GTDB lineage: Bacteria > Planctomycetota > Phycisphaerae > Sedimentisphaerales > SM23-30 > JAFGDI01. The sequence continues at coordinate 4,012,031 of OY762711.1, read as the reverse complement.
ATAAACTGGTTGTGCCGGCAGAGGCTATAGATGGGAATAATCATGTCAATAACCTGGAGTATATCCGGTGGACATTGCGAGCAGCGATAGCACATTCTGATTTTAACGGCTGGCCGGTTGAAAGATACCGGTTGATAGAGGCAGGTTGGGTAGTAAGAAATCATAATTTCACCTATTTTCGCCCGGGTTTTCTTGGTGATGAAATTGTTGTCAAGACATGGGTCTCTGAGATGGCCAAGGTTCGGTCAAAGCGTAAATATCTTATAATCAGGCCGGCAGATAATCATATTTTATGTCGGGGCGAGACCGAATGGGCGTTTGTTAATGATGGCGGCAGGCCGGTAGCGATACCGAAGGACCTTTCTGATAGTTTTTCTATTGTAACTTCTGACAGTGAACCCGGCTTGTAGGTGATAGATTCTTTCGGCAGATATTATCAGTATTTCAGCTTACAAGTAATTATACAAGTGCATAGTAGTGTATGATTTTGTTTCTGCTCCAATTAACTTTTAGCAAGTTTTTCGAGAATCTCATAGCAGAACTTTTTGGCAGTTCTTTTTTCGATCAGTTTCTGGCGTGCTTTATCGGCAATAGCTAATCTTTTATCTTCGTTATTAAGATAAAATTCTATCTTTCGGCATAGATCGCCGGTGTTGGTATAAGTGATTATTTCTTTGCCCGGCTCAAAAATGCCTTTCAGCCCATCCTGCTTATTGTCACGTGGGTGAGACCTGGTCAGGATAAATCCGCCAGAGGCAATAATATTCAGCATTAGCTGGTCAACCCGTCCGTCATTATAGGTGCAGACAAATATTTTACCGCTGTTATTTATGATATTCAATTCGAGAGAGTCACATACTTTTCCCCGAATATGATAGAGAAGCGGTGAGTCTTCCCAATGCGGCAGCGGGTTATCTTTGCTAGTAACAGGGCAGAATCCGTTTGGCAGGTACTGTTCATAGTTGTAAACAGCCAGATCAAACCCGGCTTTAATTATTTCCAGACCATAGCAGTCGATCACAACGGCTTTGGCAATTTCAGAGAAAATTGCGAGTAAAGATTCGTTAAGTTTATCATCTGAAATTTTAACCCCGGCTTTTTTCTTACCGTTTTCGAAATACATTTTATTGAGAGATTTATTATAACCTGCCGGGTCTTTTACAATTGCCGTACAACATGCAGTGATAAGTTCAATCTGGCTGTTGAGCTTGACATTGTATGCATTTGGGCTGATCGGGGTTCTCTCTGTTATCATAACAACATCGTGTTTTGAAATTTGCAGTGAGTTATTATGCATATCTTTGATATCGGATGGATAATAGATATCAGTATTAACAAAGTTTTGGCGTTCCAGGACATTGTTTTCTGGGAACTCACCGGTCAATCGTTTATCACATATAATGATATCGTTTGGCTTTATGGCGGAAGTGTCAAGGTTATCTACAGTATTTTGTGAAATGCCATCCATTATACTGATAACCGGCATTGTATCAGGGAATTTATAACTTGATGTACTCCTGAATTTATTTATCATTACAACAGCATCAGGCTTTTGTTCAATATATTTTTCAGCCTGACTAATTGTTGATGCATACCGCGGGCTGTCAAAGAAGTTCAGGTGGGTATTCAAACCGTTATCTTTGAAGCCGGCAAGAATATCCCTGGATAATATAGAAGCTTTTGGATTTAAGAAATCCGGGATATTGATAATCGTAAAATTATCCAGGTTTTCCATATCTATTTTTCTTGATTGTAAGGATGAAAGTTTTTTGCCGGTTGATTCCAGGTCAAGGATTATAGTTTCATAGGCTTTTTCTACCGCTGATGTAACTTCGCCGGTAAATATCTTGTTTTGCTGTTCGGTGAATTCATAGAGGTACAGAGATTTTTCAATTAACTGAAAGCCGCTGTTATCAATCAGGAATTCTTTGAGAGAATCATAAGGGTTTTCTCCGTAAATAATAACAAGCTGTCCTTTTTCAATATATTCGCTAAAGTTGTGAATAGACAGCGAAGCTTTGATCAAAACCGGATATTTTTCCAGTACAAAGATCGCCTGGAAGGGCAGAAGCGAAGCTAGAATTTCTTTAATAGTATAACCGTCGCCAAATCCATTGATAGCAGCATTGGCAAGTTCCAGGTTTTGCCTTTTAGTATCGCATCGGGCCGCAATTGCCGGGGTAGATCTTTGAGCGGGCCAGCAGCTGAAATTATCCTGGTCATATATTTTGAAACAAAAATATCCATCTGCCGTAATTGACAGTTTGTAGTTTTCCGGTATTTGTGTTGTTTCTATGACAGCCGCGAGTTTTGCATCAACTCTTTGTAAGGCTTTCATGTTAGTCTGCAATATCTCATCAGCGGGGAAATTGTCCAGTACTGATGCCGCAGATTCCCTGTCAGGGTATATGAAATCCAGCGGGTTTATTGTTTCTGTTGATCTGGGCATAATAGTTTAATGAAAAGTGGAATATATCCGACACATAAGCTGTTCGGTAAGTTTTAGCATCTGTCAGGGTATTATCAATTAATGTATTCTTGCGTTTATTTTTTCAGATTTTGGCTCTTGAGGCTCTTCAAATTTAATATCTACCGAGGTATGACCGAACTGCTGCAGGCGATTGGTTTTGACTTTAATATCACATGGATTGCAAAGACCGAAATCGTCACAAGCGGTATGTTTGTTCGAGATAGTGTAAGCCGGGTCAAGAATGTCGCCAATAGGCGGTTCCTTTTCGTACAGGTCATGATGGCAGCGGTAAATTCCCCCGTCGGGCCCGATGAGAACTTCAGTTGTTCTGCACCATACAGTGCTGCTGCCGGGACCGGTAACAGGTTTAGCCAGGCTGCATCCTTCGGGATATTTGAAGTGGCCGTAAAGTTTGTCGTTATAGAATCCCAAAAATTCCTTGGTTCTGAAATCTATTCCAAGTTTCTGTCCTTTAGCCTGTGCTTCCAGAATGATTTCCTGCTGGTCTGGATGGAGTACGCCATATACTCCGATTTGAAAACCGGCTTCCATCATTCGAAGAGTCTTTTCAAAAAGCTCATCCAGACTGCATTCGGTAGGATGGTAACTAACCCGAATAGAGCCGTAGGGGGCGTCTCGCTTGAGTCTTTCAGGATTAACCTTAGCGATCATTTCTTCAATATCAAAATCCAGGTTTGTCAGGATATCAATTTTTATCCGTTCAGGCAGGCCGTTAATAATATCATAAAATCCCGGGTGAAGGCTGGGTTCACCGCCCTGAAGAGTGATAGGTACAAGTCCATCATCATGTTCCAGGTTAGTTAACCTGCTTAGCCCGGAAATCCATTGCTCGGCGCTAAGAAGTTTGTGATGTTTTCTGTCTCCGCCAAATGCATTGATACAATAATTGCATTTGTACGAGCATGCCATTGTCAGGAACGCTGCAATATAATTGCAGTCATCATTTATCCTAATATCAGGCAAATCAGGCATTTTCTCAGGTCTCCCAAAATAATAAGCTAAGGCTGGGCAACTTTTTTAGTGGTATCAATAGCGGCCCGTTCTTTGATAGCATTTTTTTTCATTAACAGTAGTTTTTCGACATGTATGGCAACGTCGTCAACACAGATATCGTGCATACAATTTTTACCTCTTTGGCATTTAGCTAAAAAGCATGGGTTGCAGCTGTGTTTTTCTTTTGGGGTGAGGCTGACTCCATGGCCGTAAAGATATACCTGTTCAGAAGAGGTTGGCCCGAACAATGCAATAATCTTCTTTTTTAATGCAATAGCCAGATGCAGTCCAAGAGAATCGTTAGTGATAATCAGCCTGCATGATGCCAGCCAGTCAATATACTGTTTGACATTATCCAGCGACTGCTGCCAGCAGATGGAATATCCCGGACTGAGTCTTTTGTGTAAATCTTTCCAGTATTCCAGAGGCCATGCCTTATTCGGCCACTTTGACCCAACATGACAGTTGAAGCCTATATCGTAGATATTATGGACTCTTGGTTTATATCCCAGAGAATATCTTTCTCCGGTCCACTCTTCGCCAATTGATTTGAAAAGAGTGTCTTGAAGGGGGGTGAAGTTATCACGTTCGAGTCCTTCAGAAAGAGCCTGAGCGGATTCCGGATAATAGGCATCATCTCCAGTAGCGGCCCAATTTCTAAAACCATATTTATTTTTACTTTTTATATTCTTGCCAAACTCACACCAGTCTCTCTGTTTTTCAAGGTTAATGACAATGTCGTACGATTTCAGGAGTCGTTCTCCATTGATTTCAGATGGGCTTTCGGCCAGAATCAGCTGGTCGATTAATGGGTTGTGTGCCAGGAGGTCTTCAGCAGCCGGGGCACTGATCCATGTTACATGTTCTCCTCGAAAGAAATCAAGCAGGCAAGTGCAACGGAATACATCTCCGTAACTTATTGTTGAAGAGATATTATGGTCACATGTTTCTGAATATCCATGTTTGATTATTAACACAGATTTTCTGTTTTTAGGTGATTCCATTTTTCATCCTTGAAAAAGTGTTTTGAGCCATTCCTGGCTGAATCATCTGACCTCAATGTGGACGGGCCAAAAAAGATGTAACTATTCTAACTCTAAAATTATCGTCTAGCAAGGTCTTATAACTAAATTTTTAGTATATTTAGCCGCTGTAATTGATTTTGGCGTCATATATAAAGTTAAGTTTTTGTTAATAATAGGTTTATGCTCAAAAAAGTAAGAGCTTTGTTTTTTATACATACAATAAACGACATTGAAGCGTAATGTTTTTATATTATATGAGTTATAATTTTGAAAAATCTTTTCAAATGTCTTTTTTTGAGATATAATACTAAGCTTGTATATATACAGCTCGATTAATACTAACAAGCTTGAATAAGATATTATGAAATATCATTAAGGATTGTAAATATTGATAGGAAAACTACTTAGTACAATCAAAGCTCCCTCAGATATATGCCGGTTATCTATCAGCCAGCTGAATAATCTAGCAGAAGAACTTCGTCAGCATATAAAGGACAGTGTTTCAATTCATGGCGGTCATTTAGCCAGTAACCTTGGTATTGTAGAGTTGACAATTGCCATGCATTATGTCTTTGATTTTGCCAGGGACAGGCTGGTTTGGGATGTCGGGCATCAATGTTATGTACATAAGATGCTAACCGGCAGGGCGAGCCAGTTTGATAAACTAAGGCAAAAAGACGGGATCAGCGGTTTTCCCAATCCCAAAGAGAGCGATTACGATCAGTTTGCAGTTGGCCATGCAGGTACAGCGGTAGCCACCGCAGTAGGTTTGGCTTTAGGAGCTCAGCTTCAAAACAGCACCGAAAAGGTTGTTTCCGTTATCGGTGATGCCAGTATTGTGAACGGGCTTTCATTTGAAGGGTTGAATAATACCAACCTGGTGAAGAGACAGCTGCTTTTTATTTTGAATGATAACGAAATGGCGATAGATAAAACCCAGGGAGCTTTTGCCAATTACCTGACAAAAATGCGGGTATCGAGGCCAAATGATTTTCTCAATCGCAGCACTCATATGTTTATGCGCAGGCTCCCGCTGCTCAAGAAACAGCTGGATAAATTCAAGGAAGGCGTTAAGACTGCCTTTTTGGGTAACCACTGGTTTGACCAGTTGAACGTTCCGGTATACGGTCCTATTGACGGCCATAATATATCAAATTTGATTGAAATATTCAGTGCAATAAAGGATTTTGAACATCCAATTATTCTTCACGTTCATACAGATAAAGGCAGGGGCTTTACTCCAGCGACAGATGACCCAACGACTTTCCATAGTCCCAGACCGTTTAAGATCGATGGTGAATCAGCCAGTTTTGACAAGTCCAAGGGTAAAAGCTTTACAGCTTCTTTTGCGGATTCTCTGGCTGCAATAATGTCAAAAGATGAAAAAGTTTATGCTATTACGGCAGCGATGCCGGATGGTACCGGTTTGTCTTCAGTGAGAGAGCAATTTCCAGACAGAGTAATTGATGTTGGTATTGCAGAATCAGCTGCGGTAGATATAGCAGCCGGTATGGCTAAGACAGGTCTCAAGCCGGTGGTAGCCATATATTCTACCTTTTTGCAAAGAGGTTTTGACCAGGTATTCCAGGAGGTGTCCCTGCAGGGATTACCGGTAGTTTTTTGTCTGGATCGTGCCGGCATGGTGGGCGGTGATGGTGCCGTACATCACGGCTTTACCGATATTGCGATATTTCGTACTTTACCAAACCTTGAACTGATCTCACCGTCAGATAATTCTGAGATGCTGGGTGCCCTGGAATATGCTGTTGACAGCGGTAAAGCCTGCCTGATACGTTATCCAAGAGCAAGTGTTGCCAAACATGAGTATGCGGAAATAGGCGGCCCGTCAGGTTTTTCTGACAAAAGGGCGAGGCAGCTTAAAGAGGGCGATAAAGCTGTGATACTGGCATATGGATCAATGGCATATGATAGTATGACCGCAGCTAATATTCTTCAGGATGAGGGTATTGAGGTTGCCGTTTACGACTGCAGATTTGCCAAGCCGCTTGATATGGATACGATTGTGGAGATTTACCGAACCCTTAATGGAGTTCCAATAATAACCGTTGAAGACCATGCATTAATAGGCGGATTTGGTTCTGCTGTGCTGGAATTTGTTCAGGAAAGCGGTCTTGATACTTCTCGATTGTTTAGAATGGGTTTTCCTGATAAATATATTGGACCAGATACCAGAGAAGGGCAGTTGGAAGAGGCCGGAATCAATAGTAAGGCAATTGCCGATAATATCAAATCTCGCATCTGCCAGCTAAAAGAGGCTAATATCAGCCATTTTTAGTTCTTAAGATAATTATGTTCGGGAATTTGCCGACAATAAGTTTTCTGAGAGCATTTTTTACTGGAATTTATTCGTTAAATACAGGAAAATACTGTACTTAAAATATATAGATTAAAGAAATGGACAAATATATAAGACTAGTCTATATAAGGAATTATAGTTTTTACCATTGACTGACAGGGTATTAAGATGAGTTTGAAAATATGGCTAAAGGATAAGTTAGTAGATGAGTCGGAGGCAAAAGTTTCAGTTTTCGACCATGGTTTACTTTATGGTGACGGAGTTTTTGAAGGAATCCGCGTTTACAGCGGCAAGATATTTGAATTGAAGGCGCATGTCTTGCGTCTTTACGAATCAGCAGCAGCTATCAGGTTGAAGATTCCATTTACTGTTGATGAAATGATGGCTAATACTGAGAAAACAGTAGAAGCAAATAACATATCAGATGGATATATACGGTTAGTCGTTACCCGTGGCGCAGGCACTCTTGGATTGAATCCGATGGTATGTAAAGATCCGATAGTTATAATTATAGCTTCCACAATTCAGCTTTATCCCCAGGAGTTGTATGAGAATGGTTTGCAGGTAATCAGTGCCAATACGGTGAGGAACCATCCGTTGAGTTTGCCGCCGCAGGTAAAAAGCCTGAACTATCTGAATAATATATTTGCCAAGCTTGAAGCTCTTGACCACGGCATGCTGGAAGCAATCATGTATAACCATTATGGCTATGTTGCCGAAGCTACCGGTGACAATGTATTTATAGTTAAAGATGGTATTATATATACACCACCGGTATCTTCCGGATCATTGGACGGTATTACCCGCAAGGTCGTAATAAAACTGGCCAGAGAGACCGGTTACGAAGTAGTTGAAAGAAACCTGGTCAAGTTTGATCTTTATGTTGCGGATGAAATGTTTTTGACAGGAACTGCGGCGGAAGTTATTGCTGTAGTAGAGATTGACAAACGAGTAATCAAAGACGGTAAGCCCGGCCCGGTTACCCGTAAGTTGCTGGAAGTTTTTGATGCTTATGTTCGAAGTTAATCTTATGCAATTTAATAAGTGAAGTTTTTAATATGGGCGTAGCATACTTTAATCTGTTAGCTACGCTCAGTTCTTTTTGTGCTATTGATACGATGTCGAAAAACAGTATTAATTTAATATACGATTACCTTGCCGAAGATTTGCGGCAGGTTCAATCCCTGATTGAAAAGTATTGTCAATGCAGTCTTCCGGAAGCCTCTGGAGTATTGGAGCTGGTAAAGGCGCGTAATGGCAAAATGATCAGGCCGATCCTGGTTTTGCTTTCAGGTAAAGCTTATGGTTCGCTGGTTAAAGACCATTACATTTCCGCTGCTTTGATCGAAATGGTTCACGTTGCTTCTCTGCTGCATGATGATGTTCTGGATGGAGCTGATACCAGGAGGCATCAGCCGTCACTGAACAAATTAGTAGGCAATAAAGCGGCAGTACTGGCCGGAGACTTACTGTTAAGTATAGTTCTGGCAACCACATTTGAGCTGGAAAATCAACGCGATTTTGGCTCTGTTGCAAAAGTTGTCGGACATATCTGCGAGGGAGAATTGGCCCAGCAGCGAACCAGTGGTAATTTTTCTCTTTCTGAAGAACAGTACCTTGATATTGTCTCGAAAAAAACGGCGTCACTTATAGCCTGCTGTGTCGAGAGGGGTGCGTTTTTAGCCGGTGCCGGCCCGGAGCAATGTCAGCGTGCGTTTGAGATTGGCAGGGATTTCGGGATAGCCTTTCAGGTAATGGATGATTTGAGAGATATTATCAGTCCTGAAGTTGAAAGTGGAAAGACTGTTGGTACAGATATTATACTGGGCAAAAATACCCTGCCTGTCATTCATCATATTGCGATAGCCGGAGACAATACACTGGGGTGGTTGAATGAGATTTCCGGTTCAGGTTTTACTTTAGAACTCAAGCAGGAATTGATAGCCAGGTTAAATGCTACCGATAGTATTGATTACTGTAAGGAAAAAGTTAGAAAATTATCGCAAGGTTTACGCTCTTTTGTTGAGTCTATCGATGATAGCGGCCTGAGACAATCGTTTGAAACTTTAATTGATGCTGTAGTTTCACTTTGATAGATATAAATTCCGGCCGGCTGTTTACCTTAGAAGGTTAGAGTAATCAGGTTTGATTTTATTTCAATAAGTCCAGGTTCAAGTGTGCCGCTATTTTGGTATGACGGTCTTATTATCAGCCTGCATTTATGGCTGCCAGGTGTAATCTCACGGAATAAGTAATCTGGCAGGCCAAAGGCGACGAATTTCTCTTGTGCAGATACAAATTCATCCAGCAAATGATACTCCTGACCATCTATTTCCAGGTAACAGGCAAACTTCTGGTATTTCCCGGACCATTTTGAGTTAGTGAAATCTATGCTGCAGAGGTAGAAATCTTCTTTGGTAATATACTGACCTTCCGAACTTTGGGCAGAGGTAAGTACGACAGACGGACCGTTACCCGGCCAAAATAATGTGGCTATGGTAAGCCATATCAAGATAATGCAAATTATTACTTCCTTTTTGCAATCTTTCAGGCAGGTTAGTATTTCTCTGATTCTTACAGCCATAAATAGATACCATTATCGTTATTTATTTTCGCTAAGATTCTCTTTTATATTTTCGGGAGATATTATGGACGCAGACAGAATATATTGCCAAAAAGCAGCATTGCAAGATTGAAATATATGCTTGTAACCAATAAGGTTATGCAGAGCAATAAGTTATAAATCGCCGCTGTACGGAACGGTTTTTCTGCTTTTCCTGAATGTTTCATAGTTATCGGATGTTGTGTAAATGCTTTTTTCTCAATTACTTCCTGTTTGGAAATATTTTGACCCAGGTCCTATATTTAACTATAATGAATATGTGCAAATTGATTTTTCAAATGAATTAGGAGTGGAGTAATGGACCCAAGAGTTGAAAAACTTTCAGAAGTTATTGTTAATTATTCAGTCTCGGTAAAAAAAGATGATGTAGTGATTATCCAGGGACCGCCGGTATCTGAACCGCTGATTGTCGCATTGTACAAATACGTACTATTAGCGGGCGGTCACCCTCATGTTCGTATGGCTCCGGCTACCCTAAAAGAGCTTATGCTGAAAAATGGCAGCGAAGAGCAGTTGAAATATGTTTCTCCGTTTGCTAAAAATGAAGTTGAAAAAGCTGATGTATTTATTTCATTGTGGGCTGAAACGAATACAAAGTCTTTGAGCCAATGCGATTCTGCCCGGCAGGGGATGCTGGCAGCTTCTCAAAAGCCAATCCTGAATAGATTTTTCGAGCGGACAGCTTCCGGTGATCTGCGATGGTCAGGCACTCTTTACCCGACAGAGGCCAGTGCCCAGGATGCCGGCATGTCACTAATGGAATATGAAGATTTTGTATATAGTGCCGGTTTGTTACATGAAGAGGAGCCGGTAAAACATTGGCAGGAAGTTTCTGAGAAACAGCAGAAGCTTATAGATCTTATTGCTGATAAAAAAACAGTTCACGTTCAGGCTGATAATGGAACGGATTTAAGGATGGTAGTTGAAGGCAGGAAATGGATTAACTGCTGTGGTAAAGAGAATTTCCCTGATGGCGAAATTTTTACTTCTCCGGTTGAAGATTCCCTGGAAGGTAAAATTGTCTTCAGTTTTCCGGCATGTCATATGGGGCATGAATGCCGGGGAGTTGTGTTAGAGTTTGAAAGAGGCAGGGTAGTAAAAGCTTCATCGGAAACAGGAGAAGACTTTTTGATGAGTATGCTGGCGATGGATGATGGTGCCAGGATTGCCGGTGAGTTTGCTATAGGTACAAATTACGGTATCCAGCAATTTACCAAGAATACTCTTTTCGATGAGAAAATCGGCGGAACAGTTCATCTGGCTGTTGGTGCGGGTTTCCCGGAAGCCGGTGGAGTTAACCAGTCTGGCCTGCATTGGGATATGGTTTGCGACCTGCGGCCCGGCGGAAAAGTGGTAATGGACGATGAGGTCATTTTTGAAAATGGCAATTGTATGATTATGGACTTTTGATTCGGATAATATTTTATAGTAATCAGGTAGTAAGAGAGACAAGTAGAAACAGCTATGACAAAAGAAATAGATGCGATTTTATTCGATTTCGGTGGTACATTGGATTTTGACGGGGTAGACTGGTTTACCAGATTTTATGACTATGTATTAGACAGGGCCGATGGCCGGAAAATAGATAAAGAGTTTTTCTTTACCTCGATTAAGCAGTCCGCGGTTGAGATGAATGATATGGATGATATTATGCAGCTCAATGTCGATGAGACTGTAGTCAGGTGGATGTCTCATGCTCATCAGATAATTAAAGCTGATAAGGCAAAAGGTGATAACTGGCAGCAGACGGCTGACTTATGGGACCCACTAGATATAGCAGCTGAGTTTATGGCTGACTCGCATGATATTTTAAAAAGAAATATTGAAACTCTTGAAAAATTACATGGAGCATATCGACTAGGGTGTATAAGTAATAACTGGGGCAATATCTCCGGGTGGTGCCGCCAGGTCAACTATGATGGTTTTTTTGAGGTTATGGTTGACTCTGCACTGGAAAATTCCTTTAAGCCGGACCCGGTAATTTTTAAGGCTGCGATAGAAAGAATGGAATTGGACCCGGCAAAGACAGTGTATGTTGGTGATCGGTATGATGCTGACGTTCTGGGTGCCAGTGGAGTTGGTATGATACCTCTGTGGCTTACCGGCGGTACTGAAACAATAGAAGACGACGTTGTATATATGGATTACGGGCTGAGGACTTCAGAGTACTCTGTAAAGCCTGCTAAGATCAGGAGTTTGCCAGATGTTCTTCAAATTTCAGAACTTATCTAACGGGCAATTTGGCTCGCCGCTTTCTTTTGCGGTGAAACCACTTTTTTCGCTTGGGATAATTTTAGTTATCCTTGGTTTATTAATAACCGCATACCCGGATATTTTTGCGGGGGTGGTGGCTTTTATCCTGTATTTTATAGCGGCAATTTGTTTTGTTTACGGTTTTAAGCTCTGGCGTTTGGGGCGAAGGATTTCGCCTCCTTCGGGTCGACCATCTGGTAATGAAGATACAATACATATTGATGTTAATGTTATTGACGATAAATAACGGGTAGTTTTGGGATCAAATACATATTATTTTTAATATTTTGTGCTGAGTTGGGTCATATTTCATTTCTTTAACTCAAGTAACAGCATATAGATAGCCGAAAAATGCTGTATGCCTGTAAAAAAAATACCGTCATCATTGAAAAATATTATGGTAGCGTTCCTGCTGCTGGTAGGTGTCGTTGTTATTGGAACGATGGGTTTTGCATTGCTCGGCAATCGCAGTTTCATCGACTCTCTATACTTTTCTCTTATTACTGTTAGTACTCTTGGAATGGCTCCAAGCGGAGCTGACCCTTTATCGGAACTGGAAAAAATATGGATAATTATTATGATTGCAGGCGGTATTGCTACTGCAATGATATCCCTTACTATTATTACCAGTGCTGTTGTAGAAGGTCAGATTCGTGGTGTTTTTGGGAGACGTAAAGTGGACAGAAAAATAGCTTCTTTACAAGATCATATTATCGTTTGCGGCTACGGTCGTATGGGTTCATCAGTATGCGAAAACCTCAAGATGCATAAAGTGCAGATAGTGGTTATCGACCAAGATAGCGAGTATACCTCAGAGGCAGAACAGGCCGGACTGCTTTATGTGTTAGGTGATGCTACAGATGAGAATGTTTTAAAGAGTGCCGGCATCGAACAGGCCAGGGGAGTTATCTGTGTACTTGGCAATGATGCATCGAATGTATTTGCTACTCTTGTTGCCAGGGACCTTAACAACAAGGTTACTATTGTTGCGAGAAGCGATCGTCCGGAAAGTCAGAACAGGTTAATGCGTGCAGGTGCAAACAGGGCAATATGTCCGTATGAGATCAGCGGTTCGCGGCTTGCTAATATTATGACCAGACCGGGGGTGGTTGACTTTATTGATTTTGCAGCACATGGAATTGATCTCGAAGCGGACCAGTATACTGTACGAGAAAAAGACGGATTGGAAGGAGTTTCTCTTCGCGATGCCAATCTGCCACGGGAGCTTGGCATTCTCGTTATTGCTGTTACTCGCGGAGATGGCACCAATATGTTTAACCCGCATCCTGACACTATTTTGAGAGTAGGCGATACAATTATTATGACCGGTCAGGCCGGTTCGATAAGTAAGTTTGAACAGAAATATGTGAAAGCATAATAATCACATTTCTTACTTAATTTTATTTAGTATATGGTGTATTAGAAATTGTGTTATTATCGCTTTGATAATTACTATAGAGATACAGTATTGTGTGGTATCGCACTTTTGGCTGTTCAGCATCATTTTCTTATGTAAATTTAATTCTGCGGAGAGATATATCACTATCTAACTTGCGGCACAGTCTGGCCAGATTCTGCTTTAAGGTAGTAAATGGAATGTCATTGGAATGGAATCTGGAAACCAGAAAAATATCATTCCGGGGCGTTTTTATCTGCCTAAAAAATAATATTGAAAATAATTTTGCGGTTAGGTAAAATGTATTAGTATTGACTAAGTTATTGTCCTGTGTAGGCGTCATTCTTGGGCGTCTGGACTTAGTTAATGTTGCTAATTTTAATTAGTTCAATGAAATTTCAAGTTATATAGCGTATTTCGCGCAATATAATATTTTTTGGATGCAAATAATACAATGTACAGTTATTTGGCTTTGTTGTGTAAGTCACTTGACTGTGTGTGTTTGCGCGCTTTCGTGAGACTTGTTATTGTGTTAGTCTAAAAGTGGTAAAGAGGTATTTGTGATTCTGCTATATTAATTCTATTTCAGTAAATACTTATAATCTGGAGCAATATGCGCTAAATTCAGTCATTTGTCAGGTCTTATTCTATACCTTATTGTATAAATATTGTAAAATTATAATAAGTTCAAAAATATAAAAGACTATTTCTATCTATGATTAGCTTTTCAGCTATTTTTACAGGTTCTTCTGGAAGGAGGTTACTGGACGTCTAAATATTTGTGTGTTCGTGGAGTTCTAAATATACAAAGGAACGTTTTAACTGGTGTAATTCGAGAAAAATGGAGACTGAAAAATGAAAAAAACATTTCTGTTGGTTTTGGTATGTTTTATTGTATGTTTTGCTGGTGTTTTAAAAGCAGAGCTTGGGATTACAAATGGAGATTTTGAGGCTAATACAGAATATGACGAAGACGGTCTTGTTGTAGCAGCCGATATCTGGGATTTTGAGGTGAATAAAGTAGGCTGGTATATTCATTCATACAGCTGGTATAATGCCTGGGTAAAGATTGCCGGCTCCTCTTATAATGAAGGTGGTGTTCTGGTATTGTCAGGAGAGGCTGATAATATCAATACTAATCCTGATCCTGGTGATTTAGGAACGGATTTACAAAATAACTGGGCATATCAAAGTATCGGCACAAAGGAAGCTGGAGATACTGTCATCCAAATAGCGTTTGATTGGGCTCGCCTAACAGATCAGGGTGCGGATCCACTGGAAATTGGTTTGACTTTCACAATTCTGGAATCAAATGGTACTTTTACTCCGGAAAATGGAGCAGCTCTTGATATTTTTGGAGCATCAGGAGTAACAGTGGTTGACCAGGTTACCAAGACATCTGTATTGACAACCGGTGATCCTGGGCAAGAAGAAGTATGGCAGTTTGATTTATCATCAGCAGGGAGCGGCGAACTTTTCCTTCGTATACATCAGTATGAATTGACGATTGATTCCTGGAACTTTATAGGAGTTGACAATATCAGGATTCTGACAGTAGAAAATAATTCACCTGCTGATGGTGGTGTAGATGTTCCTGAGGGTGAAGGTGAAATTAATGTGGAACCTGAAAACTCTTCAAATGATTTGAGCTTTACTGTTTCCGATCCAAGGATTGTATCTGTAGATGTACAGTTGGCACCGTATCCTGATCCTAACTTGAGCTGGGCTGAATACTCACTAGTGCAAGACATGGCAGTTACAAACGGAGAGCAATATACGGTTGACCTGGAAAGCGAATTATCTGCCAACCTGGAATATGACACGGTATATTACTGGAAAGTAATTGCTTATGATGCCAGTTCTAATGTGATATCACCTACCCCGGTTTCCAGCTTTAGGACAGTGCCGGAACATCCTGTTATCGGTGATGTTGTTCCAGAAGTTGGTGTTGCCGAAGCCGGTTCTCCAGTTGTATTTGGCCTTAGTAGGGCTATTAATATTGCAAATTTCCAGTGGTACAAGGTTGGCGAAACAGAGCCGCTGGTAGATGGAGCTGAATATTCCGGTGTGACAACAGATACTCTTACAATTTTGGATATGCAGCTTGCTGATGAAGGTGTATTCTACTGTGTTGGTTCTAATACAGTAGGTTCTGTATCTAATGAGGAAACCGGTTCCGGCCATGCGATGGTAGCCAGGCTGGTTAGCTATTATCCAATCGAATCTGTCAGTGAAGGAGCTACTCCTGATACTGTTGATGGTTGGGACATGGCTCTGATGAGTGATGATGAGGCAGCTATCGGTCTTCCAGTTTTAGATACTGATGTTGTAGATGTCGAGCTGGGTGCAAGCAGTATGAGCTTTGTTAATCCTTCTGAAAATGATCCCAATGGTGTATATGGCCAGATTCCTGCCGGTGCAGTAAACTATGGTGATATGACTATATCATGCTGGGCCAAATGGTCAGGTAGCTCCGCATTCCAGCGTATATGGGATTTTGGTAATGATGATACTCACTATGTATTCCTGACACCAAGTGATGGTAATACAGTTCGTTTTGTTATTCGTAATGGCGGCGATGAGCAGATAGTTGACTCTACCTTTGCAATGGTTCAGGATGAATGGACTTATATTGCTGTTACTCTTTCCGGCGACACTGCCAAACTGTATGTTAATGGTGAAATGTTAGGTATCAATGAGGAAACAACAATTGATCCTATCGATGTAGATCCAGAGCTGAACTATTTCGCTAAGAGCCAATTTGCAGTGGATCCATATTTCGAAGGTAAGATTGACGAAGTTAAAATCTATAACTACGCTTTGACAACAGAGGAAGTTGCTCAGGATTATATGAATATTGCAGGCGGCTGGGTATGTGACTATGACCAGGAATCATTACCTTATGATTACAATGGCAACTGTGTAATCGACCTGCCTGACTTTGCAATCTTTGCAGCAACCTGGATGGATTCTCATCGTATCTATGATGATAATAACTAATGGTTGTTGAATGTTTTGCAGTATAGCACTTATGCTGCGGCATGTATGTAATTAAAGGATTAGGCCTGGGGCTTTTGCTCCGGGCCTTTTTATATTCTGTGATGTGGTGGATAGAGTTAATTACAGGCTTTCAAATGTTTTTTTGTGATTTCAACTTTAGTACCACCAACAGCAACATATCTACGATCAGCATAACTGACTGGGTATTTCGATGTTGAACTCAGGGAATGACTGTTCTAGCTGATTTTTGTTATCAATTTATCTTAGTAAAAGTTTATTTTAACCAGGTCTGCACGGAATAGTACAGGCCAATTTTAATGATTTTTTTCGAAATAAACCTTGTTTTGTTTTTTTTTGACGTTTTATTGTAAAATTGGGGCAAATGTGTTGATTGTAGTGGTTGTGAGTGGAATAATTGTTGCCAAATGTGATTTATAACTTTGTTGCATGTTTTTTTGTTGAGGCAATTACTATGTTCAGATAAAATGACAAATGTCATTGTATCTGGATTTCGTTTGCACCTTGTTTCAATTTTTGATAAGTCTTTATTTACTTATTCTATATAGCATTAGTGTGTTAATCTGGTATATGCCTTTAGGGGCAGAAAGGAAAAAGGAAATGTTCAACAAAACGAAAAGAATGTTGGCTCTGGTTCTGGTATGTTTGTGTGGTATGGTTATGGCGGAAAGTCCGGATTATGGTAACGATGAATCAACCGCAGAACCTATTGTTGCTGATGGTACTGTAGTAGAAGGTGAGATAACGTCTACTAGTGACCAGGATTGGTTTGTCTTTACTCCGGTTCAGTATGGTCGGTATGAAATAACACTTACAACAGGAGGTGGATATCGGTATTGTAATTTATATCAAGAGGCATCTGAAGGATCATTAGCTTCAATAGATCTTTCTTCGTCAAGTGGCACGCATGTGTTCACTTATTTAACTTCGTCGCCAATTTCTTCTACAGTTTTTTTGACTAGCGATGCTACTTGTTATATTAATATTGCTGGAAGTGGTCCAAATAGCAGTTCACAAGATACTGGAGTATATACAATATGTGTTGATCTTTTAGATGTTACACCTCCGGATTATTATCCGGAAACATTTGATAGTCCACAGGAGATAATAGTTGGTGATGCTCCACTTGCCGGTACAACCTGTCCGGATAACCTGGAAGGTTTTGATCTTGACTGTTTCAGCTTTGCTACAGAATCAGGTCATATGTATAGTGTTTTACTAGTTAATGGGGCAATTGGGGCAAATGCTACTTTTGATCTTTATGACGGTAGCATGAATGCAATGGCAAGCAATGTAATGGAAAAGATATTTACATCTACCTATACAGGAAATTATTATTTAAACGTTGATGGTGGCTCTTCCAGTTATTATGAAATATGGGTGGAGGAAATTCCGCTGACTCCAATCGCTGCTGATGGCACAGTTACAGGAGGTTTTATTGGAGAAGCTGGCGATGAGGATTGGTTCACTTTCACTCCGGTCCAATATGGTCGGTATGAGATAACACTTACAACAGGAGGTGGATATCGGTATTGTAATTTATATCAAGAGACATCTGAAGGATCATTAGCTTCAATAGATCTTTCTTCGTCAAGTGGCACGCATGTGTTCACTTATTTAACTTCGTCGCCAATTTCTTCTACAGTTTTTTTGACTAGCGATGCTACTTGTTATATTAATATTGCTGGAAGTGGTCCAAATAGCAGTTCACAAGATACTGGAGTATATACAATATGTGTTGATCTTTTAGATGTTACACCTCCGGATTATTATCCGGAAACATTTGATAGTCCACAGGAGATAATAGTTGGTGATGCTCCACTTGCCGGTACAACCTGTCCGGATAATCTGGAAGGTTTTGATTTTGATTGTTTTAGCTTCGCTACTGAAGCTGATCGTGTGTATAGAGTTGTTTTGGGTAGAGGAGCGGTAGGGTCATCTGCAGGTTTTGATCTATGTGATGATTCATTTAATTATCTTGTGAGTAATACAACAGAAAAGATATTTACATCTACCTATACAGGAGAGTATTATTTAAGTATTGATGGCGGCTCTTCCAGTTATTATGAAATATGGGTGGAAGAAATTCCGCTGACTCCAATCGCTGCTGATGGCACAGTTACAGGAGGTTTTATTGGAGAAGCTGGCGATGAGGATTGGTTCGCTTTCACTCCTGTCCAATATGGTCGGTATGAGATAACACTTACAACAGGAGGTGGATATCGGTATTGTAATTTATATCAAGAGGCATCTGAAGGATCTTTAGCTCCAATAGATCTTTCTTCGTCAAGTGGTACGCATGTGTTCACTTATTTAACTTCGTCGCCAATTTCTTCTACAGTTTTTTTGACTAGCGATGCTACTTGTTATATTAATGTTGCTGGAAGTGGTCCAAATAGCAGTTCACAATATACTGGAGAATACACAATATGTGTTGATCTTTTAGACGTTACGCCTCCGGATTATTACCCGGAAACATTTGATAGTCCGCAGGAGATAATAGTTGATGCTGCTCCGCTTGCCGGAACTACCTGCCCTGACAATCTGGAAGATGGTGATATTGACACCTTTGTATTTGCTGCAGATCAATGGAAGCTTTACCAGGTTACTATTGACCGTGGTGCCGTTGGTTCATCTGCTGCATTCGATCTTTATGACAGCAATTTTAACAATCTAGTTAGCAATAACTCATCCAGTTATATGTTTGCTGCCCCTCAATCTGGCGATTATTATATCAGTATCGATGGCGGCACCAGCAGTTTTTATACTATTGTTGTTGAAGAATTAGAAGTTACTCCTGTTGAACATGATGGAAGTATAACTGTGAATACTATTTCCACAAGTGATGATATTGACTGGTATAGCTTTATTGTTCCACAGGATGGGGCATTTGAATTGATGTATGAAAATGTCACATCTTCTTATATGCATTTCAGACTGTATTCTTTAACAGGTACAGGAACATTGTCGCAAATTTATGATGCCAATGTAAGGGCGGAAGTTGAAGAGTATTCATTTGACTTGTCTGCCGGTCTTCATCTAATAAAAATTTCTGATGCGGCCGGTCTGTATAAGTTAAGTGTTGATACTCCGCTTGGTCCGGTCTGTGGCGACTTGGAACATCCATATCCGGTTGGCGATATTACCGGTCCCGGCGGAATGCCGGACTGCAGGGTAGATCTAAGCGACTTTGCGGCCATGGCAGAAAACTGGCTGATAGATGTTAATCCTTAACAATCGGGATATGATTACAATTAAATAAATTTTCTTACAGGCAGGTGGTTTTCATGACTTACCTGCCTGTAGATTTTTAATCTAGCTCAACACTATTGGCTTGAACTATGCCTTAACGGTTTGTGCGTGTTTGGCATATTTATGATCTTCAACTTTGATATGATTGATCAGCCAGTTTTTTAGAAATTCCGAAGTCTCGCTTGATGCCAGATTGTTGCCGTTTTGGCATTTTGCGATTAATTGGCCAAGCTGCCTTAGCATGGATGCATGGATTTGTTTATGCTGTTCCAGGTCAGGATACCCGTTATTTTCCATAAATTCTTCTTCATTTTTGAAATGCTCTCCGGCATACCAGCTCAACTCAGGAAGCAGTGAAATTAAATTATCGCGACTTCCCTCGTTTGAATAACAGGAATGAATTTTATTGATGATATTGATTAGAGCTTTGTGTTGGTAGTCAATTTCTGTTACACCAACTGACAAATCTTCTGTCCACTGCATTATTGACATTTTTTGTTCCTTGCTTTCTCTTATATACTGTTGAAAAGTTATTTTACAATATTACTGGGCTGCAGCTATATTAGCATGTTTACCAAGCTTGAGGTCATCTACTTTGATATGGCCGGTTAGCCAGTTTACAAAAAAGTTTAGTGTTTCGTTTCCGTCAGGTATTTCATTTTTTGAATATACCTGGATGAGATTATTTACTTTTTCCAGCATTTCCTGATGAATTGCTTTATGTTCTTTGTAGTGTGGAAAATCTGTTTCCAGCATTAGCAGCTCTTCATGCTTAAAATGTTCTTCGGCATACCATTTCAGTTCCGGCAGCAGTTTATTCATTGTCTCATTATTTTTATTTTCAGAGTAGCTGCTGTGAATTTTATTGATAATATTTATTATCGTCTGATGTTGATGATCTATCTCCGGCATGCCAATAGATAGTTCATCAGACCATTGCATAATTGCCATTCTTATTACCTCAAGCCCAATAAAGGGTAATATTTTTTTATGTTGCCTTTATGTATAGTTATTTCGGAAAGTTCTTCCTGGATATTTAGTCAGATAATACTATGGGATACCAGGTAGCGTGCTAATATTGAAAAACAAGATATTATAGGACACAAACAGCAATTATGCATAAATACTTATATTTTATCTTGATTATTGGACAATAGAGTTTTTTATAGCATATTATTACTGAAACGATTACCATATAACGAGTTACCAGCAAGGGCTGTCCAGGATATGCTTGCGGTGCTTCTGGTTGGATGCTATTTTAAGTTATTATATGCTAAGAGGTTAAACTTCTATGGCTGATTTGATTATTGCAAATGGCAGGATTATTGATCCTGCGAATAATATTGACAAAGTTGCTGATGTAGCTGTTTCCGGCGGTAAAATTGAAGCTGTCGGTGTAAACCTGGCGGCTGACAGCAAAGGTGCAGAAGTCATCGATGCCAAGGGCATGATTGTTGCTCCAGGCCTTATTGATATTCATGTTCATCTGCGTGAACCAGGCGACGAAGAAGAAGAAACTATTGCCAGCGGTTCTGCTGCTGCGGTTGCCGGCGGTTTTAGTTCTATTGTATGCATGCCTAATACCGAACCGGCTATAGACAGCGAAGCTACGGTTGATTTTGTCTATCGCCAGGCAGCTCGTGCCAATATGGCCAATGTATTTGCCTCTGGTGCCATTACCAAGGGTCGCAGCGGCGAAGAGCTCGCCGAGATGGGCCAGATGGTTCGTGCCGGGGCTGTTGCCTTTACCGATGATGGCAGCGGTGTCCAGAACCCCGCTGTTATGCTCAAAGCTTTCAATTATGTAAAAATGTTCGATAAGGTTCTTATGCAGCATTGCCAGTGTAATGCTATTGCCGGCAGCGGCGTTATGAACTCCGGCTACCATGCTACCGTGCTGGGCCTGCCGGGCATGAGCCATCTGGCCGAAGAACTTATGCTCCAGCGTGATATCCAGCTTGCCAAGGCTTGCGGTGGACGTATCCATGCCCAGCATATCTCAACTGCCGGTGCTGTCAAGATTCTGCGACAGGGCAAGGCCGAAGGTGTTGCTGTTACCGCAGAAGTTACCCCGCATCATCTGCTGCTCACTGAGGAATGTGTTTACGGTTATGACACCAACTACAAGATGAATCCGCCGCTGCGTCGTCAGAAAGATGTGGAGGCTGTACGTGAAGCAGTTGCAGATGGTACTATCGATTGTCTGGTTACCGACCATGCTCCTCATTTGCTTAGCGAAAAAGAGCTTGAGTTCCTGACCGCTCCATTTGGCATTGTTGGCCTGGATTGTGCTTTCGGCCTGTATGCAAAAGCTCTCATTGAGGAAAAGGTATGTGACTGGCCGAGAATGATCGAAATGATGACTATCAAACCGGCACAGATTGTTAATATCGATAAAGGTACTCTTTCTGTTGGTGCTGATGCCGATATAACCATAATTGACCCGGATATGAAATGGTCTGTTGACGTTAACAATTTCAAATCTCAAAGCAGGAATTGCCCATGGCACGGCTGGGAACTGCCAGCCAGACCAATCTGTACTATCGTCAACGGCGTTATAAAATTCAATTTGTAAGCTAAAGATGAGGTGATTTCAGAGCATTATCTTCAATCATAATCTTGATGAATGAAGCAACTCAGAATTACCGTATGTGATATCGCTATCCATGAGTTTGTTTCATACAAACAAATACTCTTGGCTTATATCTTATTATTTGATACTTATTACTTTATTATGCTAAAAATAGGAAATATCACTCTTTCGTCACCAGTAATAGCTGCACCTCTTAGCGGCTATTCCGATACCGCTATGCGAATGATCAACCGCCGTTTTGGCTGTGAGCTTACTTTTGGCGGGCTTATGCTGGATAAATCGACTGCTTATAAGAAAGTTCTTCGCAAGCCGGAGTTCACTGTTATAGACGGCGACCACCCGGTTGGCGGTCAGATATGCGGCACAGAGCCTGAGGTTATGGCCCAAGCAGCAAAAGCCCTGGTGGAGTTTGGTTATGATATTGTGGACCTGAACTTTGCCTGTCCGGCACCGAAAGTTGTTCGTCGCGGCAGGGGAGGAGCTCTCCTTAAAGACCCATCGCGTGTTCTTGAAATAATCAAAGCTGTAAGAGATGTTGTTTCATGCCCGCTTTCTGTCAAACTGCGTCGCGGTTTTGACAACTCAGAAGAGTCTCGAGAGAAATTCTGGCAGATTTGCGAAGGGGCTGTAAATATCGGATTGGAAGCACTTTATATTCATGGGCGTACCACGATGCAGCTTTATAAAGGCGAAGCTGACTGGAAGATCATTGAGCAGGTCAAACAAAAGTACCCTGATAGTATTATTATCGGCAGCGGCGATCTTATGGATGCACAGACCATTAAGGAAAGATTGGAGCAAACGGGTATTGACGGGGTGATCGCGGCCCGCGGCATGATAGGCAACCCGTGGATTTTTAGTGATTGCAGGGCCGTTCTCAACGGTGAACCATTACCTGCCCCCCCGGATCTTGCCGAGCAGTACGATGTTATCACCGAACATTTTAGCCGTATATTGGAGCATAGCGAAGAGATTGGTGCCGTACGTTATTTCCGCAAATTTATGGCCAAATACGCTCGCCGTCATCCTAGTCGCAAAAAGATGATGATGGAGCTTATCTTTGCTAAAACCAGAGAACAGATGGTCGCCGGTCTGAAAAAATGGTATGTAGATTTTTCTGAAGACCTTTGATATCAATATGTTAACAATTTTTATCTTTATAGTTTTTTTTCATAAGTTTAGATTTTTCAGTGGAAATTGTGTAACTTTTCTCCGATAACTGTGATATAAATTGTCAGCAGGGACGTTTTGTCTGCTTTTTAATATAGAATAAGGACTTATGATTTCAGGGAAGGAAGCTTGCCCATGAAGTTCAGAAATATTGTTTATACGTTTATTATTCTCCAGTTTCTTTTCGCTTTGAGTGGCTGTAAAGATGATACTGCAGATAAATCAGGCTCTGCTGTCCAGGTTACTTCTACCGCCGATAAATCTCTCAATAACCAGGAAAATGAAAAATCAGATATTGGTATAGAGGTTAATAAGGAAGTCATCGAAAAAGTTGCCAAAGCTAATGAAACTATCGAAAAAGTCAAAGAGGCAATTGAAGATCCCAAGACTATTGATCCGGAAGTTAGAGATGTTGTTACCAAAATAGAGAAAGTTTCAGAGGTTTTGAATCAGGGAAACAATGCGGAATCTGACCCGATTAGTAATGTTGTAACGGTTGTAAGTGAAATAGATAAGATTTTCGATAAGCGTTATACCGGTGATGAAGAAGAGCAAGCCCGGGAAAAGAAAAATAAAAAAGACAGTATAGAGCCGGAGTTTGAAAATAATAATATACCTGTTGTGGTTGCCAGTAACCAGGAAATATCTAAATCTGTCAATAATGTACTGAATGAAAATGAAATAACGCAGGCAGAGCTCAACGAGCAGTTGATTATTGCTGCGGTTAATGATACCCCTTACAAGGTTCGTGATCTGATTTTATCCGGTGCTGATGTTAATGCTGTTGATACCAATGGGAGAACAGCCCTTTGGCTTGCCAGTGCCAATGGAAATGAATCGAACGCATCGGTATTACTTACCGCAGGTGCCGGGATAGACCGCTGTGATAATGAAATGGAAACCCCTTTAATGGCGGCTGCCAAAGAGGGTCATGCCGATATGGTTAAGTTGCTGGTATTTGCTGATGCTGATGTCGAAAGATCAGACACCAAAGGCAGCAGGGCGATACATAAAGCTGCCTCGCAGGGTCACGACCGGGTTGTCAGGCAGCTTATAAAGGCAAGAGCCAGGATAAACAAACAGGATGGCCAGGATCGAACAGCGCTCTGGCTGGCGTGCAAAAATGGCCATTTCGAAGCTGCTGAAGAACTTATCGTGCATGGTGCTGATGTAAACCTTTATAATGATGAAAGGGTTACGCCGCTTCTGACGGCAGTTGAGTCTGATCATCGTCGTATTGTTAAAGCTTTAATTGATGCGGGTGCCCGGGTTGACGTTGAAGACAGCAATGATCGAACTGCTATGCTTTTTGCTGTAGAAAAAGGTCAGGATGATATTGTCAAATTGCTTATTGGTGCCGGTGCCAATCTAAACCAAACCGATAAAAAGGGCAATTCACTTTTAAGTATCGCTATCCGGAAAGAGCGTCTTGATGTTATTAAGGAGCTTGTAAAGGCAGGTGCCGATGCCGATGCGGTAGATAAAGATGGTCGTACCGAGTTATTTAACGCTGCCCTGGCTGGAAAAGCAAAAATTGTCGATCTTCTGCTGGAATCCGGCATGAATCTTGAAGCTAAAGATAAATCCGGTATGACTCCTTTGCTGGCGGTTGTAGAAAAAGGCAACGCAAGGATTGCAGAGTTGCTTATAAAAGCAGGAGCAAATCTTAATGCTGTTGACAGTGAAAATAATAATTCTTTAATGCTGGCTGTTAAAAAAACTAATAAGGCGGTTCTTGAAGTTTTAATTGATGCCGGGGTAAATGTTGATATTGTTGACCGGTCAGGTCAAAGCCCGTTGCATATTGCCGCGGCAAATGGCAATATCGGAATATTGAAACTGCTGCTGAAGGCTAATCCTGATATAAATGCTATTGATAGCCGTGGTAAAACACCGTTGCATCTGGCATGTGAAAAGAACAGGGATGTTGTTAAGCCACTGCTTGAGGCGGGGGCATCAGCTAATGTCAGGGATGAAAGTGGGATAACTCCTCTTATGACTGCCGCTGCTAATAAAAACAATGCTGTTGTGGAACAGTTGCTTGCCGACGGTGCCGATGTCAATGCTTCCGCTGATAACGGCTTTACTGCTCTGCATTATGCAGCCGAGCTCAATTGTGTTCCTGTAATAAAGACTTTACTTGCCCGAAAAGCAAATTACCTGTCAGCAGATAATAAAGGTATTATTCCTTTCCATGTCGCATGTGCCAGGGGAAAAGCTGATGCGGTAAAAGTTTTTCTTGATAAAAAGATACTGCCGAAATTCGATATTAACATACAGGATAAAGCCGGTGAAACCGGTCTATATAAAGCAGCTGAAGCAGACTTTTTGCCGGTTGTTAAGGTTTTGTTTAAGTCTGGTGCCGATATTACAATAGCCAGTAAAACCGGTATTACACCATTGCAGATTGCCGAAAAACGCGGCAAGAAAAAAGTTGTTAAGTATCTAAGCGAAATTGTTTCTCAGTGAGGATTTTAATGCTGTGCCTGTATTTGGCCTCAAAAAAGTGTTTTTCCAGGGTTTTTTGGTAAAAATAATTTATCTTTTTAAAATTTGAACTCCACTGTATTCTGGTAGTTATTGTTAATGCAGTTTGAGTTAAAACTTCAACGAATTACATTGACGATTGTCTGCAATATTTAATTGTTTTTTACATATCTTGTGGTCTGAATAAGCGGTCAGGCTGTGTTTTCTACTGTATTTGTGATTTAATGGAGTTTTTATATATTAGATTCTATGAAATAGAGTTATTTCTTCGCGTTATGCATGTTTGAAAAATATTGCGATAACAGCAATTTGAAGTAGTGGTGAAATTTCAGATATTTATAGGACCTTTCTAGAGCTTAGAGGTTTGTATTGCCGGCCAAATTAGCTTAAGTCATGAAATTCTATGCCGATATTTTCTTATAAGATATATGTGAAGAATGTAAGTAATATTGGAGAGAAAAATGTTGAAAGATCTAAAAATATCAACAAAGCTGTATTGTGGCTTTGGATTAATTATCGCTTCTATTTTAATGCTGGTTTTATGTGCTTCCTTTTTAATTCATAGCATTTCACAAAAAACTAATGTTGTTATTGAACTTGACAAACTTGAGATGAATATCGCACAGCGTGAAATAGATCATCTCAACTGGTGTGAGGCGATAGCAAAGGTTTTAACTGATGATTCGTCCACTCAGCTTTCAGTACAGACAGATGATCATAAATGTGCTTTTGGCAAGTGGCTTTTTGGTGATGAACGAAAGTATACAGAACAGCTGGTTCCGGAATTAACTGAGATTCTTGTAGAAATCGAACCGTACCATCATGAGCTTCATAGTTCAGCAATAGCTATTGGTAATGTATATGCAAATGGTCAAAAGGATGAATTTGGGAAACTGCTGCCTTCTGAAATCAAACAGGCATGCAAGATATATAATGAGCAGACAAAAGCTGCCCTGGCAAAGGTACAAAAGATTCTGGGCGAAATACGTGCGTCTGTGTCCGGTGCTGCTGAACAGCAAAAAGCTGAAATAGTGGATCTGAATTCTATGGTTCAGTTTGTCATGTATATCAGCGGTGCTGCTGCAATCTTTATTTCGGTTTTAGCTGCCTGGCTAATTTCGAGAAGTATTGTTGGTAAGTTAAAGAAAGTTATATCATGCCTGAGAAATGGAGCCGAACAGCTGGCATCTGCTTCCGGCCAGATAGCCGATTCTGCCCAATCCCTGGCGCAGTCTGCTTCGGAAGTTGCCGCTTGTCTTGAAGAAAGTAATAGTAATATTGCCAATGTAGATTCTATTTCAAAGGATAATGCAGGCAAGTCTCTTAAAGCTAACGAAATGGCAGGAAGAGCCAGGGAAGTTGCTGAGCGCGGGGGTGAATCTATTGAACTTTTGAATGGTGCAATTGGCGAAATTCAGAATAACGCAAATGAGTCGGCCAAAATTATTAAAGTAATTGATGAGATTGCATTTCAGACTAATTTGCTGGCATTAAATGCCGCGGTTGAAGCTGCCAGGGCAGGTGAGTCCGGTAAAGGATTTGCTGTTGTTGCCGAAGAGGTGCGTAACCTTGCTATGAGAAGTGCAGAAGCAGCTCATAATACCTCTATAATAATTGACAAATCAGTTAAAAGTGCTGCCGGTGATATTCAGGTTGTAGAGAATGTCTCTAATCTGCTCAATGAAATTAACAGTTCGGTTACCGAATCTTCTTCTCTGGTTAATGATATTAGTGAAGGCAGCCAGGAACAATCGTTCGGTATTCAGCAGCTGTCAAATGCTATTGCCGAGATGGATAAGGCAACTCAGCAGAATGCTGCCAGTGCTGAGGAATCTGCCAGTGCTGCCGAGGAATTAAACAGTCAGGTCGAATCATTGAACGAATTGGTATACGATCTGGGCAAAATGGTATAATTGCCGGCCTCGAAACCATCTGGCTGCTTATTCAGTTTTACGGTAAATTTCCAGTTCGACTACCTTTAATGTTCCTTTGGCATTAGGATCTTTTGAAGCATCGTCTGCCTGGTCAACTTTGCCGGTTACCTCGACCAGACCAAAAGCGTCTCGATTGGAACCGGCTCCGATCAGTTCAAGTGTCAGACTTTTGCCTCGTACCGGCTCGAATTTGATCGTATAATAGCCCAGGTTCTGTTTGGTTTCTCCTGTGAAAGCTTCTTTCGTATCAACCAGGATTCGTATCGGGTAGCTCTGTCGACGCCAGTTGCCAAACTTTACAACTACCTCACTTACATCGGCAGCTTCTGTGAAATCGTATTTAAGCCATGCTGTTGACAGCTTGCCGTCATTTTGCCAGTCTGTCAGTTCATTGTCATCAATGGTTGCATAGATATTTTCCAGGTTGGCTCCGCCAGTTACTTTTAATATCTTAATAGGTATTCGTGAAACTGTATAAGACTCCCCGGCTGGTGTAGGGCCTCTATCCAGGCTGCAAGGTAATCCATCGTCCGGCATGTTATGGCACAATCCTCCTGAAACTACAACAGGGGTAGAGACAAGTTCAATTGAAGCAGGCTCCAGGCCTTCTGATTTTGCCGTCATGATTATCTTGCCGGCATCATTTGTCGATCCAACCATCACTCGGTTAACTCCGCATTCTACCGGCAGCTTTTTAGACATTATATAATTGTCCGGCCCTTGTGCGATGCCGCCTATCCATTTCGCCGGACCGGCAAGTTCGAAATCTATCATATTCATCGCTACCGGGCATCGTCTGCCTTCTTTATCTACAACCTCGACATCTATCAGGGCGATGTCAGTGTTGTTGGCTTTGAGTCCGCCAGGTCCGGTATGAACTGTCAGCCGTACCCGTTTCGGTTCGCCTGCTGTTTGAAGCTCTGTCTCGCAAAGTTTATGTCCGTCTTTATCGTATCCAACAACCTGTACTTTGCCCGGCTGCCATTTGATATTCTTGAAAGTATAAAGGAAACGATAGCTCTGTTGACCAAAGCCCATTGATCTGCCGTTAACGAACAGCTCCACTTTTTCAGCGGTAGAAACAGCGTAAATATCTTTAACGGTGTTCGGTTGATAGTTCCAGTGTCCCATCAGGTGGATTAGCGGCTTTTCGATATCAACCCAGCAGTCCCACATAACCTGGTGGGCATAAAAACCGTCCTTTGGCAAACGCATCGGGTCAACTTCGCCGCTGCGACGATAGTTCTCTTCGCCGCGATAGTGGGTATTGGTATCGGAAAAAACAATGTTAACTCCGCCGGAACTTACGCGATTGCCTGTGCCGGGACGCTGTTCCCAGTAATCGAACCAGCGGATGATATCTTCAATTGCATGTGAGTCCTGGTTGTGGTTGTACGGTCCGGGAGCGTTTTTGCCTCGCTGGGGGCCGGCTCCGTCCTTGTGGTAGGGCGGTGAAAACTCATCCCAGTATTTACGTAGTCCTTCATCCCTGGAATATTCCATCGCCCACATCGGGATATCGCCGCTCTTATTGATATACAGCATCTCACCGCCATATTCAGCTACTTCGCTGTCGAGCATTTCTCTACTGCCGATCGCACGTCCGCCGTGCGGGTCGTATGTATTACGGAAATTTTTCAACTCCTGCATGTGTTCTTCGCTGATGCTTTCGTTACCGCCTTCATAAAATATGATACTTGGATTATTGCGGTTATAGATTATTGCATCTCGCATAAGCTCGGTTCGCTGCTGCCAGCGACGGCCGGTAACATCCTTTTCGGCATCACCGGCCGGCATCGCCTGCATAAGCCCGACACGGTCACACGACCTGATATCCTGCTTGCTTGGCGTTATATGCATCCATCTCACAAGGTTTGCATTACTTTCGACTATAAGCTTATTGCTGAAATCGCTTAGCCACGGCGGTATAGATATACCAACTGCGGGCCATTCGTTCGATGTACGCTGGGCATAGCCTTTTACCTGGATCACCCGGTCGTTCAGCCAGATCATACCATTGGCAAATTGGGTCTTGCGAAACCCGGTGCGGGTGACTACTTTATCGATTTCACGTCCGTCAATTTTTATTACAGTTTCTACATCGTACAGGTAGCCGTAGCCCCAGCTCCAGAAGTTTAGTCCTTCAACTTTTGCTGATGCCTTTGCGATACCGGTTCCTCCCGGCGAAACAGTACAAGGATAGCCTTTGAAGCTTTTTAATATTGTGCCGTCAGTTTCCTTTATGGTAACTTCATATTCGAATGTGCTTGCAACCGAATATTCATTTCGCACTTGCGATTCAGCTGAAATAACTGCCGTTTTATTGGCTATATCAAAATCTTCGACATAAACATATACCCCTGTTGTGCCCAATGTAGAATATAACGGTAATGTCTGGTACAGTTTGTCGGTAAAATGAATCGATACGTTCTTGGGAATACCGCCGTAGTTTGCATTAAAATTTTTATCACTCCACTGGTACCTGGAATTCGTCGCCTTCTCGCGATAATCCCAGCTGTTATCGATGCGGACGGCAATAATATTTTCTACCGAACCGTAGTTTGCCAGATTGGTAATGTCAAAGCCAAACGCCATTGCCCCGTTTTCATGGCGGCCGATATATTTGCCGTTCAGGTAAAACTCGCCTCCTTGGCGAATGCCTTCAAACTCCAGGAATACTTTTTTATCTGCCTGTTCTGTCGGAATTAGAAAATGTTTTCGATACCAGGCAATACCTGTGGAAAGATCGTGGATATCCAGCTTGAAAGCTTCATGCTGGTTCCAGGAATAGGGCAGTGATACATTCTGCCAGCTGCTGTCATTAAATTGCTTCTGCTCGGCACCTTCGGGGTCACCCACAGATACTTTCCAGCCGGGATTAAAGTTGTATGTCTCGCGGCTGCCATCGGCTGTTATCGCGGCATTAAGCTGGAAAGCAAATAGCAAGATGATAACTGGTAATAGACAATTCTTTAGCATTTTCAGGCTCCTATTCCTCGGCATGCAACTTATAAACTATTTATTTACTTAGACTTAATGTACAAAAAAACTGCGTTATTTCAAGTTTCAACTTGGGAATAACGCAGTTTTTATATTGTTATAACAATTTGTAATGCAAAAATGTCATTATCTAACATTTTTATAAATTGTATCCGGCTCTATAACCCTTTTACAAATTCTATCGCATGGTCAATCCTGGCGATAGTTTCATCTTTACCCAGCATAACAAGGGTTGCATCAATTGCCGGACTTACCATACATCCGGCAATCGCAACACGGATCGGCTGGGCTACTTTACCCATACCAAGTTGCTTTTCTTCGCACATGACCTCGATAACTTTATGGATTGGCTCGGCTTCCCACGCCTCCAGGTTATTCAAGCGGTCTTTGACCTCTGTCAGTATCTCGGCAACGCCGTCTTTGCTCAGTACCTTCTTGACGGCATTCGGGTCAAACTCAATAGTATCAGCTTTGAGCATGATAAAGTTGCTCTTATTGACAACATCTTCAAAGTTTCTTGCCCCTTCGCAAAGCTTCAATAATGTAGCTAATGTATCATCATCGAACTTGCCCATCTCCAGCTCGTTTAGAACCAGGTAGTCTTTGAAATAGCCCAGCAGCTTATCTGAGTCTACCATCTTCATATGCTCGGTATTGAATGCCTGTAGTTTCTTGCGGTCAAACAAACTGTTGGTCTTATTGAACCTGGTCGGATCGAAATTTTCTATCAGTTTTTCAAACGGCATAATCTCCTGTCCGTCTGGTGATGACCAGCCCAGCAGTGCGACAAAGTTTGTTACTGCTTCCGGCAGAAAACCGGACTCCTTAAAGTCTACTACATTGATCTCCGGAAGATGCAGCTCGATATGTTTTGCCATCGCTGTTACCAGCGGTGCATCTGGTGTTATCTTACCGTTCAAAAACTCGTCAAAATCTTCGATACTCATCTCACCGATCTTTGCCAGTTCTTCACGGTCAATTTCGAGGTCTGCTTTTATTGCTTTTGCCAGTGCCTTGCCGCGTTCGCGTTTGCTCAGCTTGCCGCCGCCTTCGCTCACCGTTACAGACATATGGGCATATGTCGGCCTGCTGAAACCTAACGCATCCTGCAGGGCCTGGTGGCCCGGCGTATTCATAAGATGTTCCTGACCGCGGAAAATATGGGTTACGCCCATAAGCTCATCATCTACCACACATGCCAGATGATACGTTGGGAACCCGTCTGATTTACGGATAACAAAGTCGCTGAACTCGCCGGCCTGAAAGGTCACTTCACCTCGAACCAGGTCTTTGACGACGATATCACCTTCAGGCATACACAATCTTACTATTACCGGTTTACCTTCAGCGGCAGCCGCATCAGCTTCCTCTCTGGTAGGAAACTTTTCCGGCCTTGGATATATAAACGAACGCTTTTCCGCCTGGGCTTTATCACGCATCTCTGCCAGCTCTTCAGAGGTGTCCCAGCAGTAATATGCCTTACCATCATCTAAAAGCTGGTTGATATGTTTATCGTAGATCTCCAGTCTTTCTGACTGTTTATATGGTGCGCCCGGTCCGCCGCAGTCCGGTCCTTCATCCCACTCGATGCCAAGCCATTTCAGGTCTTCCATTACCTGCTGAGTAGCGGTGGGGGTATTGCGTTTCTGATCGGTATCTTCAATTCTCAGGATAAATTTGCCGTTGTTATGGCGTGCCATCAGCAGGCAAAACAATGCCGTGCGAGCTCCGCCAATATGAAGATATCCGGTCGGACTGGGTGCAAAACGAGTGACTATCATTTATTAACTCCGTTGATTACAGTAGTTTATGTATTTACGCCTTATTCGTGTAAGTCAATTAGGATAATGTATTTAACCCGATTTGTCAATGATGAGGAAAACTCGAAACAAGTTCTGCTATTTTCTAAATTTCTGAAATATTCCAGGCTGTTGCCCGACATTAAAGTTGATCGTTATAGTAGTAAATATGTCTGTTACAATTTGGAGATAGTATATGCACTTGAATTTTGCATCATTCCTGGTATCCGGTATTGGTGTTATCGCTGTTTTAGCGGTTATTGTAGGGTCGATATTATGGCTCTGGTCTCTTATTCACTGCATCAGCAATAATCGCCTGTCAGATACCAACAGGGTCATAGGTATTGTGCTAATTGTTACCCTTGGGTTCCTCGGCAGTATTCTATACCTGTTTTTGCCGCGGCAGGCCCATTATCGATGATTTATTGTTTTGGCATGATAAAATAGGTAGATTGTCTTGTTTGGATTGAATCCATTTTACTGATACAAAGATTTTTTACCTGGACTGCAAGAATTATGACCTTTTATTATATGCTGATATGTTAAAATATAGGCTAACGCTTTGGCTTAGATTAATATCTGTTGCCTGAAGTGTTATGAGCCGGCAAAACGCAAAACCGGCCCGAAAGTAATAACCAAAATAACTGTAAAGCCAAGTGGGCAGATGGCTTATCAAAGAGGACAGCATACAGGCCGTCCTCTTTTTTATTGGCCGGAAGTAACTATCCTGTTATAATGCTGCTATGAAAGATTTGAGTCAATTACGAGAGTTTTATGAAAATGAGCTTATGGAAACTTTGCAGAAGTTCGAGGCTCGTCGCAAGGGAATCTTAAAAAACAGCCTGATTGCCGCCTGTGTTATTTTTGGCATTGCTATCATTGCCGGTTTAATTGTTGTCGGTCAGGGCGGCTCTCCCGGGTTTCTGGTTGGAATAGGTATCGTTGCCGTTATTATAACTCTTGTATTTTGCGGCATATTTACCGGATCTTATAGCCAGAACTATAAGGTTGATATTGTCGGGAAGATAGTTAAGTTCATTTCGCCTGAGCTTAACTATGAACCAGGTAACTATATACTCAAACAACATTATCTTGAAAGCAGACTGTACGAGCACAGGCCTGACAAGTATAAAGGCGAAGATTATGTCTCAGGAATGGTTGGCAAAACCAGTATCAAGTTCTCCGAGCTTCATTCACAATATAAAACTACTACAACTGACAGCAAGGGCAGAAGGACAACTCACTGGCACACAATCTTTAAGGGAGTGTTTTTTATTGCCGATTTCAATAAACATTTCAATGGATCGACTATTGTTATGCCGGATCATAGTGGTGGGGGAGGGTTTCTTTCAGGCATAGGCCAGTTCTTCCAGAAGTTCAGCAGTAAAGGGCAGCTTGTTAAACTCGAAGACCCCGAGTTCGAAAAGTATTTCGTCGTCTACGGCAGTGACCAGGTTGAGGCCCGCTATATCCTTACCCCCGCTCTTATGCAAAGGATTACCGAATTCCGTAAACGGACAGGCAGAGAGATCAGGATAAGCTTTATCCATTCGAATGTGAATATTGCGATTAACTATAATAGAGATATGTTCGAGCCGAAAATGTTTACTTCCGTTCTAGAGTTCGCCCCTATTGAGGAATACTATCGAGATCTCACAACTCTCATTGGCATCGTCGAAGACCTGAACCTTAACAGGAGAATATGGACTAAACAATAACTCACTTTCTTTGGGTTCAAAAGGAGAAGTATTGTCCGAAAAAGATCTATTAAAAAAGGGCACTATCGTCTGATAGCACCCTTTGTTTTTTTTATGATCCTTGTTTTATTGTCAGGATTCTGCCACAGCTTGGACAGGTGATTACTTCGTCTCTGGTCAGTAGCCTGTTTACCAGTTCAAGCGGGATACTCATATAACACCCGCCGCATATCTGATCTTTCTGTTCGACTTCTGATACTACTTCTCCGTCATAACGGTCGGCAAGTCTGTCAAACATGTCAAAGTGCTTTGGATCGATTGAGTTGGATAATTCGGCTTTTTTGCCTTCTAGAGAGTCTAGATCGCCCTGGATACTTTCCTTGGTCGTTTCAAGGTCATTTTTGACTTTTTCCAGGTTTTCATCTTCGATTTTTATCTGTTCATCAAATTGAGCGGTTTCCTGCTCTAATGATTCGATTTCCATCATGATCTGGAGCAGTTTTTCTTCTAATTTGGAGAGATCGGCTTTATCGGTATTGATTCGTGACAGGACAGTACTGTATTCTTTATTTGTTCTGGCTGAATTTAGAGCTACTCGCATTTTTGCAATATCATCTTCGCGGCTTTTTCTATCAAGGTCCAGGCTGTCGTAATGTTTACGGGTCTGCAGGATTTGATCTTTTTTCGCTACCTGCGACTCTTGAAGCTGTTTTATCTTATGCTGCTGCCTTAACAGCGCCTGGTTAGCCTTTTTTAGTTTGGCCTTGGTGTTTCGTAACTCATTTTCCACGGCCTGAAGGTCAACCAGCGAAGTTAGAACTGGGCCCATAGCTTCTCCTATCTACTTGTATTATAAGGAATTACTGTTATTTAATGTCATTTTTGGCCTATTGCTCCAAAAAATAAATTAATGTAGTCCAGAAATTATCCCCGTTTTTAGTGCGAAAAGCAAGTATAAATTATGAATTTCGAATCTGGATTTTGATGAAATGTAATTATAAATTATTTGAAATCAATTAGTTTTGAATTTTTATTATATATTTTCTCTTTATCGGCCTTGTTATGGCATTTGCCAATATATTGAACTATCATATATGCCGAGCCGCACAACGAAGAAAATGTTGGATACATTTCGCTGAATGAACTACAATTAGCACTTAGCTAATTTAATTACAGAGGTTAGCACGTTAATACCGAAAAAAGTGTTAGTTTTGATTGATTATCATGATTTACTATGAATCTGTGATATATAATTTTTTATCGAGATTTTTTTATCTCATTTTACTGAAAGTGGCTTTATGTGTCCGGCGATTAGATCAGATGGCACAGATAGTTTGATAGATATTAAGGTTGTTCCAGGCAGCAGCAAAACTAAAATTGCGGGCATGCTCGGTGATGCGATTAAAGTCAATGTTGCTGCGGCCCCGGAAAAGGGCAAGGCCAATAAAGAGCTGGTTAAATTTTTAGCTAAAACACTGGACATACCTAAATCTGGCATTACAATTGTTTCTGGCGAAAAGGATCAGAGAAAAGTTTTGCGACTTGCCGATTTCTCTGCTGATGCTGTTTTTGAGATAATAGCAGATTTTTTATGACAAATGACGAAAAAACAATAGTTTATGTTGCTCTGGGAAGTAACCTCGGTGACAGGGGTGGTTATATCAATAAAGCACTTGCTTATATTGAGGCTGCTAATGGCATTGAAATGGCTAAGCTGTCAAGTATTGTCGAGACTGAGCCGTTGGGCGGTCCGGAGCAGGGTGCATATTATAATGCTATTACCGAGCTTAGATGTGAGCTTACTCCTTGGGAACTTCTGGATTTTCTACTCGAAACTGAAAGCAGGCTTAACCGTATCAGGGAGAAAACCAACGGGCCCAGGACAATTGACCTTGACATTTTGCTTTTTGGCGATGAAATAATAGATCAGGGTGAGGAACAGTTGGTAGTACCACATCCGAGAATGTGTGAGAGAAAATTTATTTTGGAATTAATGGCTGAGATTGCACCGGACGCAGTTCATCCGGTATCAAAACTCAGTATGATTGAACTTTTAGATAAATTAAATGACGGAGACTAATAGATGTCAGAAAAAACTTTTGAACAGCGCGTACAGGATAGCATCGATACAATCAGGCCTATGCTTCAGAATGATGGTGGTGATTGCGAATTAGTGGGAATCGACGGAATGGTCGTTAAGATCCGTTTCCAGGGAGCATGTCAGGGCTGTCCAGGTGCTGCGATGACTCTCAAAATGGGTATCGAACGCAAACTTCGCGAAGACATTCCTGAAATCGAAGAAGTTATCGCTGTCCAGTAAGAGCGTTTTTGTCTGAACGCTTATAACATAAAATATATAGATGCGAAGTTTGTATTAAGTTCGTCTTCGCATCTCTTTATTTTATTGTCACTATGGCGTTGGACAATTGGAGAGATTGCGAATTAGGTTATGCCGCCTCTTTTGGGCGGCTGGGTTTGGTCAGGCAAGTGCCCTGTGAAGATATACGATATAAGCAATTCATTATCTAGTGAGACGGAAGTTTGGCCGGGTGATAAACCTTTTTCACGCCATATGCAGGCTTCCCTGGAAAATGATGGTTATTCCCTCTCATGGTTTGAAATGTCCAGCCATGCCGGGACACATATCGATTTCCCGTCCCATTTCTTCAAAGGCGGTAAATCCGCCGATCAAATTCCGCTTGATGTCTTCTGGGGGCCGGCCCGGGTTATCGAAGCCGAAGTAGAAGTCTCTGAACAGTTTCTCAAGCCGGTTTTGTTTGATAAACCTGAACGGCTTCTCATAAAAACACTTGGCGATGAGCTTGTTATCCACCCGGAAGCGGCTGAATTGATACTAAACTCCGGTGTCAAACTGATCGGTGTCGAAAAAATGTCTGTTGACCCGCAGGATTCTCACGATCATCTTATCCATAAGATCCTGCTTGCCGGTGAAATTGTTATTGTTGAAAATCTTTCGCTTACCGGCGTACCGCCAGGTGATTATGCCTATTGCGGGCTCCCGCTCAAGGTCCACAATGCCGAAGCTGTACCGACAAGGGCGATACTAATAGAATTATAATTGTTTTTATTAAGGTTGCCTTAAGCATTGAAAATTAGTAAGGTTGAAAAAATGAAAAAGTATTGTTTTATTGTTTTGTCTTGTTTGTTGTTATCTTCCAGTCTTTTCGCCCGGAAACCAAATGTTATTATTATCTTTACCGATGATCAGGGTTCGATTGATATGAATGTTTACGGTGCCAAAGACCTGGTAACCCCGCACATGGACAGCCTGGCAAAACGTGGCGTCAGGTTCACCCAGTTTTATGCCGCCGCCTCGGTTTGCTCTCCTTCACGAGTTGCTCTTTTAACCGGCCGTACCCCGCAGCATGGCGGATTGCACGGCAATGTCGGGATAAATGCTGAAGGTATGCCGTCTGCACAGGTTACTATTGCTGAGGAGCTCAAAAAAGCCGGCTATGCCACCGCACATATCGGTAAATGGCACCTGGGCCATCACGCAGATACCATCCCTAACGCACAAGGCTTCGATCACAGCTTTGGCCATCTGGTCGGATGTATTGATAATTATTCCCATTTCTTCTATTGGGACGGCCCCAACAAGCATGACCTCTGGCGTAACGGCAAAGAGGTTCATTATCCCGGCCAGTATTTCCCTGACCTCATGCTTAAAGAGGCTGAAGAATTCCTCGACAAAAACAAGGACAAGCCTTTCTTCATTTACTATGCCATGAACAATCCGCATTACCCATATCAGGGCGAACCGAAATGGCTCGAATATTACAAGGACCTGCCTTACCCTCGCAATCTTTATGCCGCTTTTGTCTCTACCGCTGACGAACGTATCGGTAGCCTGCTCGGAAAACTGGATTCGCTGGGGCTAAGAGATGACACTATTATTATCTATCAGTCAGACCATGGTGCATCAAAAGAGGTTCGTGCCCATTCCGGCGGCGGCAACTCCGGACCGTATCGCGGCGAAAAGTTCAGCCTCTACGAGGGCGGCTTGCGTATCCCGGCTATCATCTCTTGGCCCGGACATCTGCCGCAGGACCAGGTTCGATCCCAGATGGTTACCGGTTGCGACTGGTATCCGACCATCCTCGAACTTTGCGGGCTGCCTGCTGCTGACCATAAAATCGATGGCAAAAGCCTGCTGCCGGTTGTCAAGTCTCCTGATCATACTACTCTGCATAAGAGTTTTAACTGGAAGTATAGCGACAAGAGATATGCTGTACGTGAAGACAACTGGAAACTGATTGTTCAGGGCGATAAAACAGAATTGTACGATATTCCAAACGATCTTGGTGAAGCAAATAACCAGGCCGCTGATCACCCTGATATTGTCTCGCATCTTAAAGAGGTAAGTAAGGACTACTGGAAAAGTATTGGCCAATAACGAATTCTATACTGTTACTCAAACTGGCCATCGGGCAGTTTGAGTACTGTTATTGTAGTTTGCCAAATCTGGACCAGTCTTTACTCGGAAAATATAAATATTCAGCTTTTCCGATTATTGTCGCCAGCGGAACCGGGCCAAATACTCGACTGTCTTCGGTCAGGTTCCGGTTGTCGCCCAGTACAAAGCAGTGATTGGCAGGAACTGTTATTTTCGCCATGTTATGTGATGCTTTATCGTGTGGCAGGTCAGCCAGGAATATTTTATAGGTGTTATTTCCGCTTGTCTCATAATATCCTTTACCGGTTAGCGGCTGACCTTCTATATTGATACTTATGTCGTTGAGATATTGGTTGGATATTGCTTCTCTTTCAAGTTTTATGTCATTCACATAGACATCATTGTCACGAATTTCAACGCTTTCACCTGCAATAGCGATTATTCTTTTGATATATTTAATATGCCTGTTTTGAGGGTTGATAAATACTATCATCTCGCCACGATTTGGCTCGTGTTTCTTATACACCAACTTGTTTGTCAGGACACGCTCGCCCGGCAGGATAGATGGGTAATTCGACGCTACCGGCACAATAAATGCTTCAGCTACATAGCTCTTAACGACCAGTACCGTAGGCAGTACGCCACCCATACTTATCAGTACCAGCAGCAGGTAAACATACCAGCGGTTATATTCTTTCAGTTGATATTCTTTGCCAACACGCCTGGCTCGAATAATAGCATCCGCCATGGCTGCCGGCATATATATTACTGTAGCTGTACAGCTCAAGATAATCATGGTAGTATTCTCACTGATAATTGAGAAGCCTATAACCGGGATTAGTATTATGCCGATAAATGCTATTATTAAGCCCGTTGTAAATGCCCCGCAATATATCTGGCCAAGTCCCGGCATAATCATTGACAGCAATAATGCAGTTGAGCCTTTTCTTGTATATTTATTTGTTTCCATGGCATATTCCTTTTTATTCGAAGTGACTGATTTGGCACTTTATATTGAAATATCACTTCAATTCAATCGCTCTGTTTGAGTTTGTTATAATTCAAAAACAAGGTAAATTATCAGTAGAACTCTCGAAACACCTAACATTGCTGCTGTTATAAAGATACCAGCCTTCGCCAGTCTCGTATTGTATATTGATAAGAGAAAACCAGGTATCTTGCTGTACTTTTTACTTGTGTCATTATCCTGCTGACTTATCTTTTGCATAACTTCGTCGGCGAAATTGTCACTTATTGTAAATTCGCTTTTACTGGTTACCCATTTGTCGTAATGTCTATTGTTCATAGCTCTATACCTTTTACTGCTTTTCGCAATTTTTCCTTTGCCCTGTTTATTCTGGATTTTACAGTACCGGTTTTTATACCTTCGATTTGAGCAATTTCTTCGTAAGACAGGTTTTCAAATTCCGCCAGGACAAATGCGGTTTTATGTTCAGTCGATAGTGTTTGAAGGACTTTATCCAAAAGCTCGAATATTTCTTTTTCTGTTAGCTCTTCTATTGGCGTATTGGTTGCCGGCAGCTCCGGAAATTCATCTGTTATTACCGGTCGTTTCTTTTTCAATATATTTATACTCTTATTTCTGGCTATGGTAAAAAGCCACGTGGAAAATTTGCCCTTTTCGGCGTTAAATGAACCAAGTTTATTGTATACTTCAAGGAAAACATCCTGGGCGATATCTTCACACTCGTGAAAGTCGCCAATCAGGTTTTTTACCATGCTGATAACAGGTCTCTCGTACCTTTGCACAAGAACTTTGAATGATTCTGTATTTCCGCTTAGTATTTCTTTAATTATGATTTCTTCATCAACCATTGATTTTTTCTTTTATTGGATTAACTTACTATTAGTGATACAACCAACCCGGTGAATAGTTCCATGTTTTCTGCTTTTTATTGACATAAATTATCCTCTATTCCTTCAAATGCTGTGATTTTCATCTTGCAAAATGGCCTATGGTCGCTAAAATCATATACTGTCAGTACTTAGTGCAGATTGTGTATGATTTACAAATGACGACTTATATTTGTAAGTTCTTATGAATATTTGTCTTATAATTTAATTGCGAAGAAAGACAGGAGCCTTAAATGAAAAAACTATCATTGATCCTTATGGTATTTGCGGCATTATTGATCTCTGGTTGTGGCAATCCGACTCCTCAGGAAGTTCAGGAAAGCAAAGAGCCGAAAGTGGTCGAAGTAGCTGGTGATCCGCTGAAATTTATCGAAGATGATGCTATTCGTGCTACCGAGGTTCAGCTCGTTGAACAGATGGTTTCCTATCGCAGCAGTTATATCGAACAGCTGGAAAAACTCGGCAAATTCTATGATCGTCAGGGCAACCAGATGAAAGCTGTATGGGCCAAGCAGGAATTGGACGCCTTGGCAAAGATTGACAAGAGGCCTTATATCGTTGTCGCTGAAATTACCAGCCCGGACCTGGAAGCCTCCGAATCGATTGCTGAAGCTGACGGAATATACATGGAAGCTGTCCAACAGATTACCGATTCTCGCGGTGTCTTTAGTGATATGAAAGGGCTGCTCGCTGCCAAGGAAAAACTGGAAAATCTTATTGCTACTTATCCTACCAGTGACAAGATTGATGATGCTGCCTGGCAGATTGCTGAAATTTATAATCGCGACCTCGACGATTGCTATGTTGCTATGTTCTATTACCAAAGAGTATGGCAATGGGATTCTGACAATCCGTATTCTGCTAGATTTGCAGTTGCTAAAATTTATGATGATGAGTTCCATAATTATACTCGCGCTTGCGAATTTTATGAAAAAGCTATCCAGTTAGAGCCGGCTTATACCGCAAATGTTACTTATGCCAAAAACAGGATTAAAGCTATCAACAGCAAATAGATTTTGATTTTTCTAATCCGGTTACCGATCTTCAATGGACTGGCAGCTGGGTTTATATTGATAAAACAAAAGCTCCGTGATTTTGCGGAGCTTTTGGTCTTTTGAGAAACCTGATGCAGATTTCAATTATAATCGGTATTATTCTTATGGTTGTCGGCGGCCAGGCCGTTACCGGTGAAGATAATCAGCAGGGGCAATACTGGGCTGTTTTTGCTGATAAACCCTGGCTGCTCGCCGGCATTACCGGTGGCCTGATTGTT
Source organism: Sedimentisphaerales bacterium (assembly GCA_963666285.2). GTDB lineage: Bacteria > Planctomycetota > Phycisphaerae > Sedimentisphaerales > SM23-30 > JAFGDI01. Next base: position 3,970,418 of record OY762711.1, on the reverse strand, counting down.
CTGTTTGCCATCTCGGTGTTTTCAGTCAATAGTATTATTGCCGCAGCTATTCGCAAAGGCAGGTATGTCAGCAAGGCCGCAAAGATTATTTCCTTATGGCGGACCGGCACCGTTTTTCTGGCCGGAATATTCAGCTTTGTGCTCGGTTGGGGACGCTTTGCGGAGTATATTACTGATATTTATATGCTGCAAATGCTGCTCTGGATGCTCCCGTTTATTATTCTAATCTTTTTGCAGCTATATTTCTGCTATGAACTTGATATATATTGTCGCAAGGGATGCCTGCCCGCACAATGTGACCCCGATTCCGGCATATGGTCAAGATCCGGCTATCTTACCTACCATTTACGACATAATCTTCTTGGTATTATAGTTCCCATTCTGTTTATCACATTTATGGCCGATGCAGGGACTTCTATCTTTGAATATATCGACAGCCGCTATCCTTCTGATACGCCCGACTCTTCTATTTCATATTTAAAAGCTTTTCTGTCAGTTGTCGCTATCGGCCTGGCATATTTGTTTGCGCCGCTTATTCTGCGTTATGTCTGGATGACCAGTTCAATGCCGCAGGGCCCGCAGCGTGACCATCTTGAGGCCTTCTGTAAAAGTATAAATCTCAAATACAGTAATATCCTGCTTTGGAAAACATATCGAATGGTCGGCAATGCCGCTGTTACCGGATTACTCCCGGTCCTGCGCTATGTTATCGTTAGCGACAGGCTCCTTGAAAACTTAACCCCTGACCAGCTGCGTGCCGTTTTCGGCCATGAGGCCGGCCATATATACCATAAACATATGCCGCTGCTGCTGCTGGCTGTTATTTCCATTATTTCCATGTTCGGAATGTTTGTTGAGGAGGCACTGGCCTATGTTCCGGAATATTGGCCTGCATGGAGTCAGGAGGCTATCGGTTATAGCCTCGGGCTGATTTCTTTGCTAATCGGCCTTTCGGTATTTGGGTTTATCTCTAGAAACCTGGAATGTGAGGCCGATATCTATGGTGCCGAAGCTGCTGATAATTTCCAGCCTGGCATAGACGGGCGACTCAGTTCTATCGGCTCGGCAATTATGACTTCTTCACTTCAGCGGCTGTCATTCATTAACGGTATGTCGGTTACCGCCAGGTCATGGCGTCATTCCAGCTTATCCAACAGGATGGAGCTTCTGTTCGAGCTTTCCGTTAAGCCGGGAATGTTGAAAAGTTTCAGAAAAAAACTCAGACTCATCAAACTTGGCGTTATCCTGGTGTTCGTCCTTACTGTACTTTTATTGGCTTGGTAATTTGTGAGATTGTGATATGGACATAAATGGTAATTTTATTAGTCATGGTATCGACCTGGTAGAGATCAGCCGCATTGAACAGATGATCGAACGGCACGGGCTCGACGGGCTCGGCAGAATCTTCACCGAAAAGGAAATTGAATATGCCGCACGATTCAAAAAAAATCCTGCCGAAAGACTGGCAGGGCGGTATGCAGTTAAGGAAGCTCTCCTGAAAGCTCTTGGCACCGGACTACGCGGTGGCATAAATATGACCGATATCGAAACCCAAAATGATGATCTTGGTCGACCTTTTGTTACCATTTCCGGCATCGCCCGGGAAAAAGCCGACCAGATCGGCATCACCGCCTTTGATATCAGTATCAGCCACGCCGGTGGTATTGCCATGGCTTCCTGTATTGCTTACAATAATAAGTGATTTCGTTGAATGTTTTCTAAATATTACTTACTTTGAAAGAGGTCTTGTTTATGAAGTATTATTCTTATGTTTTAAGTTTTCTCACTATTATTTTATGTATAACTCCGCAAATCACCCGGGCAGCGGGTGAGCCCGGTCCGGCTTTCGACAGCTGTTCAGACCTTACCCTCTGGTATAGCACTCCCGCATATGACTGGGAATCGCAGGCTCTGCCGCTTGGCAACGGCTATATCGGCGGTATGGTCTTCGGTGGCGTCCGCCAGGAGCATATCAATCTAAACGAAAAAAGCCTTTGGACCGGCGGCCCCGGTGAATTAGCTTCCTATACCGGCGGCAACAATACCGACCGTACCGCTATACTCGCCCAAATACGAAGGCTGCTCGACCAGAAAAAATACGATGAAGTCAATTCTCTTATGCCGCAGCTCAAAGGTCTCCGTGACGGGTTTGGTGCTTACCAGACCTTTGGCGACCTCTATTTCGATTTTATTGACGGGCTTGATATACAAACTGTAACCGCCAGCGGCCAGAAAGACGATTACGAAGGCATGCTCAAGGCTTTCGACGGCACTGCTGCTACCAAATGGTTCACCGGCGACCAGAACAACCCGCCATTCTGGATTCAGGCCAAATGCCGCAACGCCATCGTGATTGACGGATATTCCATCATCTCCGCTAACGACGTGCCCGACCGTGACCCGCTCAACTGGTCTGTTCAGGCCTCCAACAACGGTACAGAATGGGTTACTATCGACACCCGGTCCGCGGTTGATTTTCCCGATAGGCGTCAAAAGAAAGATTTCTTCTTTACCAATTCGACTGCCTACCAGTATTATCGCTTCAATTTTGAAAACAATGCCGGACCAACTCTCCAGCTCGCCGAAATTATCCTCCACGAACAGGGTCCGCAGTTTGTTATCTCTGACTATCGCCGCCTGCTCGACCTCAACGACGGCATGGCACGCGTCAGCTACCAGGTTGACGGCGTCCAATATACCCGTGAATATTTCACCAGCTATCCCGATAATGTCATGGTCATGCGTTTAACCGCTAAACCACGCGGCAACCTGAACTTCACTCTTCGACAAACTACTCCGCATAACAATTCTGTCATAACCACCGCAAACGGCAGGCTAACCCTCAGCGGTGCTCTTAGCAATTCAATGGCGTTCGAGTCCCAGGCCCAACTGCTGAATGATGGCGGTACCGTCACCACCGAACTCGACTGTATTAAAGTCGCCGATGCCGACTCAGTAACCATCATCATGGCACTTGGCACAGATTACGTGAACGAATATCCGACCTTCAAAGGTACCCATCCGCACGCCGTCGTTACCGCGCGTGTCAACGCCGCTGCTGCCATGTCATACCGGCAGCTCCGCGACCGCCATCTAGCCGACTACCAGGGCCTGTTCCACAGGGTCAAACTCGACCTGAAAGCTGATAAACTCGACCTGCCGACCGACGAGGTACTCGCTTCCTACAAGGGCGGCAACCCGGCTCTGGAAAAACTATACTTCCAGTACGGTCGTTATCTGCTAATTAGCTCCTCTCGCCCCGGCACACTTCCTGCCAACTTGCAGGGCATATGGAACAATGTCAACACCCCGCCATGGAACGCCGACTATCATACCAATATCAACGTTCAGATGAACTATTGGCCCGCCGAGGTAACAAACCTCAGCGAATGTCACCTGCCGCTTATCGAATATACCGACAGCCTGCGACCCAGGGGCCGCGAATCAGCCATGCTCCATTACGGTGCCCGCGGCTGGACTACCCACCATGAAAACAATATCTTCGGTCATACCGGACCAAGTACCAGCGGCGCGTTCTATTTCCCAACTGCTGCCGCATGGATGTGTCAGCACCTCTGGGAGCATTACGCCTTCACCGGCGACCGGGAATATCTTGCCGACAAGGCATACCCGATCATGAAAGAGGCAGTAGAGTTCTGGTTCGACTATCTCGTTACCGACATAGACGACAACACGCTCGTCTCGTCTCCTTCCTATTCGCCAGAGCATGGCCGCATCTCCGCAGGTTGTGCCATGGACCAGCAGATAGGCTGGGACCTGCTAACCAACACTATCGAGTCCTCACAGATCCTCGGCATAGACCGCCGGTTCAGGCAGACTATGATCTCCACCAAAGACAAGCTCGATCCGGGGCTCCGTATCGGAAGCTGGGGCCAGCTGCAGGAATGGAAACCCGACTGGGACAGCAAAACCGACCGACACAGGCACGTATCGCACCTGTTCGCACTGCATCCCGGCCGCCAGATCTCGCCTCTTACCACACCGGCCTTTGCCGATGCCGCCAGGGTATCCCTAAAGGCCCGCGGCGACGGCGGTACCGGATGGAGCAAGGCATGGAAGATCAACTTCTGGGCCAGGCTGTTCGACGGTAACCATGCCTATCTAATGCTCAAGGAACAGCTCGACCAGAGCACACTGGCAAACCTCTTCGATACCCATCCTCCATTCCAGATCGACGGCAACTTCGGCGGCACCGCCGGCATCGCCGAAATGTTCATCCAGAGCCATTCCGGTCTTATACATCTGCTGCCCGCCTTGCCAGACGCTTGGCCCTCCGGCAGTATAACCGGCCTCTGTGCCCGCGGCGGCTATCAGGTAAACATATTCTGGAACAATCACAGTTTGACCCGCACCGAGATCCTCGCCCGCTATAACGGCACATGCTCTGTCAAATCTGACCCGATCGAACAGGCCGCCAATATCACCGTCCTCGAAGGCACCAGAACCATACCGCATAAAAAGACAGGCGATACTATTTCATTTAACGCTAAAGCCGGCAAGACTTATTCCATCAGCCTTAGCCGCTAAAGGCATTAACCCTGAATTATTGAATCATAAACCTCCATTTCGATTTTGGCTCTCTAGCTAAGATCCAACGTCGAATATGGAGGTTTTTTCTTCTCCTGAACCAACTCCAAACACTATTTTTATTCCGTTTTCCTTTGGCATTCTCACACCAATAATCTATAATCATTGCATAAATTATGGCTCTTTCACAAGTAAATCTTCCCCAAACCACTCCGGTATCTATATTGCCACGCTAACCCGGTTAACTATACAGACCCCTCGGGAATGGCATGGTTCTTTGCAGAATTAGGAAAGGCAATACACAGAGAAGTAAGTAATATGTATGACTTGGAACATATTGGAAGAATACGGTATGGAAAAGGCATGCCTGGTTTGGCTGGAGCATTGATGCCTGATATAATGGACTTTCAACTGAAAGAAATTGCTGAAATAAAACCATTGTCGAGTTATGGATTAAGTTCTGGTCCAATTCAACTATTGGCATATCTTAAAGCAGCCAACTTCTTAGGGTTACCTGGGGCAACTTCAAAACCATGGACTGGTAGTGCTTGGAATGTAGGTATAAGACAAATATCGTTGCCACCTCAATACTCAAACTATTTTGCTGTTACGTTAGGAAATGCTTATGGGTTAATCTTTTACAAGGCATTTAAGGTGCCTAAAACACCAGTAGCAGTTGCTTTGACGGCTGTTATGATTTCCTTATTAGCAGATTCCTTAAAAGATGTTACACAACAGATTAAGCAGTTAGCAGGTCAAGGTGCTGATGCTTTGGTAGGAGCAATGGATTACCTTAATCAACAAGCAGATACTGCTTTTGCAATGGTAATGTCTCGTAGGATGGCATATAATGTTGGAATGGTTGTCATGACAGGAATGTTGGCATGGACAACTGCAATTACAATTAGAACAGCAATGCTTGGATTTTGATTAAATCTTTAATAAGGTGAATATTCAATGGGACTAGATATTGTATTATCAACTAATAGTGGTGAATGTGAGTTTAAGCAACAGTTAACGCCGAATATAATTGATGTATTGAAATATCTTTCTGAAAACGGATACGAAAATGAAGTTAATCTTTTGTTTGGAGTAGATGACTTTGGCAAGAAGTTATTTCGAAATCAAAATGATATGATAAGTTCTGTTGTTAAATTGCTTACAGAAATTGAAAGTAATAATATTTTGCCTATTACATATAAAATATATATTCAAGAGCCTTCTGGAAGTGGTAATTATGAGGAAGGTGGATGGATGGTTTCAGGGCTTAAGATTGATGGTTATGAGTATTCACTAATGGTTGAATTGGGGAAGTGTGAAATGAGAAGAAAGTGGGTTGACAATGATGGGAAAATAAAAGTAGATAAACCAATTGATGTTTCAATGCAGGATGTTATTAAGACAGATGCTGATTGTCCGATAGGTGATGTTCTGATAAAGAAAAGTAGGAAGCCTACTGATTTAAAGAAAATACTTATAAATATAAAAGACTATCTTGAGTCTGTTAACTCAGAAAATATTTACTTGTTAATTGGGTAGTTATTGTTGATTATTATATAAATAATGAAGCCATCTCCCCAACCAACCTTATTTGGCTCTTGGAGTCCCAGGATGAAGAACCCGTTAGGGTGATAGGCGAAGCCGTTTAAAACAAGGTCCTGTACCGTACGGTGCAGGACACCACAATTCTTCACTCTTAGTTCTTTGTTCTTCACTTGTCGCTTAGCGGCATTAGGGGTATGGGGGGAGCCTGATAAAAATAATTCCTTGGAGCCTTGAAAACTTATTATTTCCTATTATATCTGTGTGCATCGGTGTTCATCTGTGGTTCTATTTTATTATTATCAGATAGACTTTTTGCCGAGCAGTATGCGAGGCTCATTTATCTAACAGTTGCAATTAATCTCCGAGCGGAGCGAGGTCTAGTCCAGACAAGGTCTGGTCTCATCCAAGAGACATCTATCAATAGTTTATAACCTTATGGAAAAAATAATGGAACACGGGCATATACTTAATAAAGTTGGAATTTCTTTAACTGAAGGCTATAAGGCACAGGTTATTGATAAATATTCTAAAAGTCTTAATGTGAATTTACCAATATCTATTAAAGATTTTTATAGAAAATATGCAAACACTTTTGAATGCACAGAGTCTTTTAATAAGATATTGTCTCCTGAAGAATGGTATATAGAAAATGATAGGTTAGTATTTGCCGAAGAAAACCAAGGAGTTGTTTTATGGGGTGTTGAGATTGCACGGCTTAAAGAAGATGACCCAATTGTCCAAATTGCAACTAGTAGTGAACCAATTGAATGGCACAATGAAGATTTGGTATTTTCTACTTTTTCTCTTTTTATGATGCTATACAATCTTGCAATGGGTACCTTTAACAATCTTCAAGAATTAGATATTGATAATAATCGATTAAATACGATAAGAGAACGGGCAATTTTAGATATTTATGACAATCAAATGAGAATTATTCTTATCGATGATATCATTATTGCAGTTATGTTAGGCAATGATAATCATCATTTAATTGCTAATTCAAAAGACAGTTTTGATATTTCTGAATATCTTTGACTCTTACTGTCTTAATCCATTTCCAACCAACCCTATTTGGCTCTTGGAGTTCCAAGATGAAGAACCCTGTAGGGACGATAGGCGAAGCCGTTTAAAACAAGGTCCTGTACCGTACGGTGCAGGACACCGCAATTCTTCACTATTCACTTTTAGTTCTTCACTTGCCGCACAGCGGCCTCTGCGAGCAACAGTATTTTTTTCGTGTTCTTTCGTGAATTTTCGTGGTTGTAAAATTTACCGTCAAGTTATCTAAACATTTTCTTATCGGTGTCCATCCGCGTGCATCAGTGGTTCAAAATTATTAATCACGTACGCTCTTGTCGAACCATAGCTTTGGCGAAGACTGAAGCTAGCCACCTTATAATCATTGGCACTTATCACAGTCTTGTATTTTTCAGTTCTTTTTAATTCTTAATTCTCAATTTTTAATTTTAAATTTAAAGCATTCCCTTCATGGTCAAATAATATTCTTTGCGATCTTTGCGGCTTCTGCGAACAACAGTATTTTTTTCGTGTTCTTTCGTGAATTTCTATGAAGCCTGAATGCAACATTAATTTTCTAATTTTATTCATTTTTGCTATAATTCCTTTATCTTGCAAAGGATAGGGCTCTGCTGAGGAGCAACCCGAGCGTTGCAAGTTGTCAAGAAGCCGGGGCGGTTTTACACCGCCTCGTTTTTTGCTTTTTGACCTTATGCGATAAACCTATTTAAAACAATTTTCGCGTAGCGAATCATTATTTACCTGATTGTTTCATCTTTCTATCCGGAGTGTCCGAGGCTGTATTTTACGCCATGGTTCCATTATATATATTGCGATACGGCTTAATTTTCGTGTCAGGTTCAAAACCCAAATGCACGACCAAGGTTCCGTATCGATTTCAATCGGGAAAAATCATAGGTAATATTTATATTTTTCTACTTATATTTTTATCAAGCACCTTGCAATTCAGGCATCTTCCAGCTCGTCCCATCTCGCATCATCGCCCACAATCGCACAAACAACCGTCGGGCTGTAGCTACTATCGCTATTTTTGCACGAGTTTTACTTCCCCTCTTTATTCTTTCGTATGTTTCTTTTATCCATGGATTCCAACGCAAACCCAGCCAGCAAACCTCAACAAGTAATGCTCGCAATAACCTATTGCCATATTTACTTATCCGCCCATGACGGTCTGTATTACCTGATTGGTACTGACGCGGTGTCATACCAATATAGCTGCCAACTTGTTTGCAATTCTTAAATCTATGTGGATCATCAATATAAGCTGCAACTGCCTCTGCCAGACGTGGGCCAACTCCGGGAACAGTCTGTAATAGTTTTACCTTTTCATCAGTACTATTTAACTCTTCCAGTTTATCTTCAACTACTTGCAAAGCGTCTGTTAATTGTTCCAGTAATATAAGCTCGCTCCATAGATTGCCTTTCCAGAGCTCATCTGGTTTAACTTTATCCATTGGCATAGCCATACTTCTTAACTGTTCCAGATTCTGCTTAGACCAGCACTTTCTGCCTGACGGCAACGAATACGCCTGGGCATTTAATAAAGAACGAATAGTATTTTTTACCTGAGTTATCCGTTCTGTAAGGCTCTGGCGATAATTAATTAAAGATCGTTTCTCTCGAATTTCCTTTTTAGGAACATAGACAGTTGATAAATCTCCTAAAGCAGCACGCTTGGCCAGCCAAAATGCATCCTTTTTATCTGTTTTCTTCTTCAATTTTCTGCCAGACCATTCGCCGGTATTAGTATTTGCCACTTCATATTTTAATTCCAGGGTGTCAAAAAGGTCACAAATCCAGCCTATGATATCACAAGCCTCAAATACAATAAGATCAGCAGGGTGAGATACTGCCAGGTCATGAAGCTCTTGAGGGTTAGTCTTAAACGACTTATATATAGCCTTACAGCTTTTTACCTCATAAAAACAAACTACACTCTTGAATTTTCCTAAATCAATTGACATAATAGTCTTCATAGCCAGAATACTCCGTATAAAATTGGTTAAATATTTGAGCGTCCCTGTGACAGCTCGTGCTAAAATTATTGTGTATTATAACACAAGCCATGCTACAGGAATATTCTGGCTTTCATTGTATTTTCGTGGTTGACATCTTTTTCAGAATTCAGACTTCAAACTTCAGACTTCAGGTGCCGTTTCACGGCACCTGTCTGGTCCGCCCAACACCCAAAAACAACAACTTACAACTACTCCCGCAAAATTCCCTGCCCGCCGCACCTCTTTCCTAACCCCACCTCGCACTCGTTATAACATCCCCGCACCCTTCAATTTCATTCCGTTTTTTAATCCCTCCTTCACCTCTGCAAACGCCGGGCAGAATGAAATACGCCTCAGGCGGAGCTCGGCACATTCGGCACCACCATTTTAAATATGCCGTCCGCGAAGCGGACACCTTAACTTTTCATTATTCATTTTTCACTTAGCGTAACTCACCGCTGATAGCTCTTTGCTTTTTAGCTGCTCTCCTGTCAACTTTCCAGCGACCTTCCGTCGCTCGGCGTAGCCGTTTAAAACAAGCTGTCCGCGAAGCGGACACATCAACTCTTACCTCTTACCTCTTACTTTTTACCTGCCTTCCCGTCTCCGCTTCGCCCCCGTCCGTATACCGCCGCACCCATTCAACGTCCCGCCGTATACTGTCCGCGGCCCGCAATTCACCGCCGTTCAAATCCATTTGCCTTTTCACCGCCGTTCACCCGCCGCGCTGCCCCGTATATATGCCGTACTCCCTCCGTCACCCATCAATTACCCGTCGCGAAGCGACACCGCAATTCTTCACTTGATTTTTTCAAAGAAAAAATCACCGCGTTTTTACAACCACCAAATCGCGAAAATCTAAAATCTTCAATTTTTTTATCCCGCTTATCCCCAACACCTTACAATCTTCCGGGCCAACCATCCCACCAAAAAAATCAGCGCACTTTCGACATACCATCCAATTGTAGAGAGCCGACAAAAAATGAGAACCAACAAAAATCAGCTCTCTCTAAAACATAACAACGACGAAAACTCGTCTTAACCATAAGAAATTATTCTTTGACAATTGAATATTTATATCACGCCTCGGCAAATCATTCTGATTTGCCCTTTAGAATTGACAATCTCAATTCGTCGCCGAGCAAAGCAAGGTCTGTTCCAGGCTATGCCTGCTCTGACAATAACGGTTATAACGATTATGAGGATGGTTTCACCTTTCATCTGTCCGCTATCATCTTGCGATATTTGACTTTAACCCGTTTAAATTGGATGCTTAATCAACGTTAAGCGTTTATACGCCTGTATATGAGTGAGAGGAACGGTTCTTAATAGAGAGGATAATTTATATTGACCAAATCTAAATCTTTGTTGTTATTAGCTATGTTGTTAACTATTACCCAGTTTGCACTTGGCGGCCTGATCTATCAGGATTCATTTGACGGCACAAATGCCGATAGCTGGAATATTACAAAGGGCAAATGGGATTACAGTTCAGACGGTATTTCCAACAGTAAAAGTGGCGAAAACCGTATCTTTACTGACATCGATATAAGTTCCGATTCTTACACAATTGAATTTACCGGTAACCTGTTAACCGGCAAAGGCTGGGGCCTGTACTTCGGCTCCGAACTGGCCGATAATACCAATAAAGTGTCAGGCATGGCCTTCCAGTACGACCCGGGTGCCGGCAACGCATTTGTGCTTCGCAAATGGGATAACGATAAAGAATCAACCCTCAAGTGGGTACGTTCCGATCTGGACTACAATACCGATCATACCTTTTCTTTGACCATCAGCTCAACCGGTTTTTCCGCATTGCAGGATGGTGTCGAAGTGATGAACTATACAGGCAATATGAACCTGGTCGGTTCTTCGATCGGTTTACGAACATGGTCCTCTTCAGAGGCTCAGTTTAAGTTCCTGTCAATTTCTGATATGTCACCCGGCTCAAAGACTGCCGTACCGGAACCTGCTACTTTTGCACTGGTCGCTGCCGGTTCACTGGTAATATTACGAAAAAGAAACAAGACTTGCTAATATATTGAAACGGAGATATTTATGTTCAAGAGATTATTGGATTACTTTTGTATTAATTCAGAAAACTGGTACCTGGTTGTTGATTATCGCTACTATGTCTAAAATAGTTTAGCTCAACAACAATAAGCACTCCCGGTAATTCCATGAGTGCTTTTTTTATTGCATGACGGGGCTTATACAGTAAAATACCCCCTATGACATTAGACGATATTACGAAAGAGGCCATCTCCGGCATCGGCTGCGATAGAGAATCTGCTCTGGATTTAGTACTAAACTGCTCCACAGCAGAGCTAAAAAACGCTGCAAATGCCGTTAGAGAACATTTCTTTGCCAAAAAAATCAAACTATGCAGCATAATCAATGCTAAATCAGGAGTTTGCGATATGGATTGCAGGTTCTGCAGCCAAAGTGCACACAACAAGGCAGACGCCCCGGTGTATCCCTTTCTTGAAACTGATAAACTGACCAGCGAGCTCAAACTGAACGACTGCTATAATGTCAACAACTGCGGCATAGTTACCAGCGGCGGTAAATTATCCTCAGATGATATCGATAAATTCATCGAATCTGTCAATTCTGTCCGGCCAAATGTTCATTTTGATATTTGCGCTTCTTTTGGCAGGCTGTCCGATTCCGATATCGATAAACTCAAAGGAGCAGGTGTTAATCGTCTGCACCATAACCTTGAGACCTCGCAAGCCTTCTACCCGGATATATGCTCAACTCAGAGCTGGTCTGACCGACTCGATACCGTCAAAGCGGCACTTGCAAAAGGAATGAAAGTCTGCTGCGGCGGGCTGTTCGGACTCGGTGAAAGCTGGGCTGACCGTATCGAACTGGCATTATCTATTGCTTTGCTGGGTATCGATAGTGTCCCGATCAATTTCCTGTATCCTCATCCAGGCACACCGCTGGAAAATAATAAACTGCTCAGTCCGGACGATGCCTTAAAGATCATTGCGATCTATCGCCTTATACTTCCTGACAGGACTATCCGTATCTGCGGTGGACGTATTACCGTTCTCGGCGACCGGCAGGGCGAAATGTTTGAAGCCGGGGCTAATGCTCTTATGACCGGCAACTACCTGACGACTTCCGGCCAGACACCGGAAACTGATATACTAATGATTAACAACTTAGGTTATTCCATAGAATAGCCGATATATTTGGGTATAAGACATAAACACAGTTTACCCTCACTTGCCACGGAGATATTTTGAAAGAGTTTCTGCAAAAACAGCTTGACGCACTAAAAGAAAAGAGCCAATACCGAAACCTTAAAGCGATTACCTCTGATCCGGATGGTAACGCCTGCTATAATGACCGGAAAATGTTGAACCTGTCCTCGAATGATTACCTGGGACTGGCAAATAACCCTGACCTGCAGGAGGAATTCTTCAGCGATCTGAAAACCGATTCTTCAAAATTCAGCCTGGCCGCCGCATCTTCCCGGCTTCTTACCGGTAGCCACAGCCAGTACGATAAGCTCGAAGCTCTTTTATCTGAACTTTTTGGCAACAGGTCGGCTTTAGTATTCAACAGCGGTTATCATGCCAATATTGGTATCCTTTCCGCTATCTCCGGCAAAGGCGACCTTATCCTGAGCGATAAACTCAACCATGCCAGTATTATTGATGGTTCTGGTCTGTCAGAAGCCAAGTTGAAACGGTTTCGACATGCCGACTATGAACATCTCGAAGATATGCTTATCAAAAACACCGGTCGCTATCGCAATATTTTCATAATCACCGAATCTATCTTTAGCATGGACGGCGATATCGCCGATTTGAGACGGATTGTGCAGCTTAAAAGAAAATATAACGCGGTTCTCATTGTTGACGAAGCTCACGCCTTCGGCCTGTTTGGTGAAACCGGTTGTGGCATAGCCCAGCAGCAGGGCGTTATGGCTGATGTCGATATTATCATATGTACTTTTGGTAAATCGCTATGTTCGATTGGTGCTTGTGCGATCATGGACCCGGTTACCAGGGATTATCTGATCAATAAGACCCGTTCTTTTATTTTTACTACTGCTTTGCCTCCGATAAACGTCAGCTGGACATATTTTATGCTGAAAAAGATTATTACCATGAACAGCCGTAGGGAGCATTTGCAGTTAATTGCCGGTAAACTTCGACAGGGTATCATTGATAAAGGGTTGATAACTGCAGGCAGCAGCCAGGTAGTACCTCTTATTGTGGGTGAAAATCAGGCTGCTCTTGATATGGCTGATAAATTTCAGGAAGCTGGACTGCTTGTATTTGCTATACGACCGCCAACTGTGCCATTCAACACCGCCAGACTGCGTTTTTCTCTTACCGCAGCTATGACCGAATTTGATATCGCTAGGATATTGGAAAATATGTAATCAATTGCTATTTATTGTTTTTGTTTTTGAAAATCACTTTAGAAAAGAAATTCAAGATATTAAGTGGCCCGATTAAAGAGAAAAATCCTAAAGAAAAAATAACAATTAACTTTCTTAGATATAATTTCCTTACTGAAGGGTAGTGAACTCCTCTTTCAAGAGGCATTTCTTTTGATAAAACTATTTTATTTGCATCAAATCCGACAATGGCTGATATATCATCGATTGTCTCAAGTGGAAAATATACTTTCTTTTCAAGGTATTCTTCAACCTCACTGTAATCTGAAAAGTTTTGATTAGAAATATCCACCTTTTTGACTGCAAAAAAACCTTTACCTTGTTCATTACTTCTTGCGGTACCGATAATCCAGTCTTTGTTAAACCAGAATGAGTCTAGTCCTACCAAAATTAAAGTTTGGCAACCAGATATCTCATTGTTTAGTTTTAAGTGGCCAGTGAAGTATAAGGAACCTGGCCAGCCCCATACTTCATATCCTCCATTCCATATATCATAACCGTCTTGCATTGAATATCCTGGATCTATACCGCCAACAGCGCCACTTTTATAGATAAAGTTGGTAAAAGCAAGTATAATGCTGAAAATACTTATGATGCAAAGTTTATGGAATATAAATCTCTTATCCATTTGTTTATAGATTAAATAATGTTTTCGATTTCATTGCATACCCTGGGCCAGACTGACTGAATAGAGCTTGGTTAAGGATTTACCTTGCTATTTTACGCAATTATAGATAAATGCCGGTGGGGTATTACGCCATACTGTACGAGATTGGCTTACTTTGCTGAAGTTCTGCTTGAGTGTTTTACGGAATCTCTGCCCGGCAGGCAGCAGCAGCCCTTGAAGGTAGGCAAATGTGCAGAACCGACCGCCCGGCTGAAGTGAATCAACAATTGCATTAAACAGTTTATCCTGCAGTTCTTTACTGAACGCCGCCCAGGGCAGCCCGCAGACGATCGAATCTATCTTTTCGATCCCTTTATCAGCCATAATATTTCGTAAATTCTCAACTGAATCCTCGATAATATCGACATCAGGAAACTTCTCCTTAAGTACCTTTACCAGGTTTTCATTTATCTCAAGTGCGACAAAAGCAGCTGTTTCCTTTTTTGTCTTGATTATCATCTCTGTAAATGGACCGGTTCCGGCACCAAGCTCAAATATTGTATCAGCTTCTGATATGCGTGCCTGGGCAACCATTTCTGCTGCCAGGTATTTGCTGCTCGGTTTTATGGCACCGATACTGCCAGGTGATCTAAGAAATTCTTTGAAAAACATATATTTCCATTCTTAATTATCTAAACTTAATTCCATTTAAGTTCAGTATTAGTTCAATTTCGCCGGACGGTCTGCCTGTAGCTCTTGATATTTCTGCAAGTGGTATGCCGTCTTTTGCCAGTTTTATTATCTGATCATTAACAGAGTTTGCCGGACGGTCAAGGCCTGCGTTATTGGTATCAGGTTTCGGTTCCAGTTCTGGCACAGCTTCTTTGACCGGTGGCGGGGCTATCGTTGATTCAATTTCCGGCATTCTGCTCGTGATCTTGTCGATTTCGTCTTTAATTTCCTGAATTCCGCTATTGTGCCGCTCAATTAGGGGCGGTTTACCGGTTCCGAGGTTGGTTAAAGCCTGAGAAGCCTGTAACTTTTTCAGTTTTTTCTCGTATTCAGCTATCTGGCTGTCGGCTTTTGCCAGTAAAATCTCCAGTTTGGCTGTTCGGGTGTCAAGCTCGCCGTTGATTTCGCGAGACATATCGGCCAATGCCGCCATCAGTTCCTGGAGCCGATTGATTGTTACGTTAGGATTTTCCTCTAACTTTCTTCCTACCAGTTCTTTAGCATTCGACCTGTTTTTATTCCTGCTGTTAACGGTTTTTCTTCTCGTTGACCGCATAACGATAAAAACTACCACCATCATCAGGGCTATAGTCAATATATCGCTAAGCTCCAGCATCGGCTTTTTATCAGTTCCTTTGCTGACAATGTCATCAAGTCCGTTTTCGGCTAAAATATTCCACAAATAGAACAGCATTTATTTCCTGTCGTAAATATACTATAATTACTAGCCAGATGAAAAAATCTTTGTAAATAATACAATAAGCAAATAATTAAATGGTTCAGAATACTCGTATCTCAGTATTCTATAATAGCTTATTCTAAAGACAATATGAAAGACATACAAGATAATATTTCAGGAATGCCTTTGCCGGATGTGGAAGAGAAGATAATAACCGAACTACAGGCAGGCCTTGCTATAACTGACAGTCCTTTCAATGACTTAGCAGAAAAACTGGGCATCGAAAAAGCTATTCTGTTTGAGGCTGCGAACCGGCTGGTAAAAGCGGGGGTGATCCGTGAAATATCCCCGGTTTTTAATGCCCGCAAGATAGGTTACTCCAGTACCCTGGTAGCTGTTTCTGTGTCAGATATGGTGGTACCAGATTTGGTTAAACGTATAAACTCCTTTGCCGGTGTTTCTCATAATTATGCACGTCAGCATAAATTTAATATCTGGTTTACGCTTACAGTTCCCAATTCCATTGCCGGAGCTGATCCCTTTGAGCCGGTACTTTCTTCTTTGAAAGACGATTTTCCCATTGATGAGATAATGAGTCTGCCATCCCGGAAGATGTATAAACTTAAGGTGCAATTTGGTAAAAAATCAGCTTCTGGTGATTTACCCCATTCCAGCTTTGATTTGCATAGCTTATCTGCCGTATCAGAACCTCTTATTGTTAGTGAAGAGCAAAAACAGATGATACGAGAGCTGCAAAAAGGTATACCCATTGTAGAGCGACCATATGAAGCAATTGCAAAGGCCGCAAATTCAGCTCTCGGTGAAGATAGTTTTGATTCAGGAACCATTGTTGATTTATTAAACAGCTGGAAACGGCAGGGGGCCATCCGCCGGATTGCAGGGCGGGTACGCCATAAAAAAGTAGGCTATCTAGCTAATGCGATGGTCGTGTTTAGGGTTGAACCGGCAGATATTGATAATGCCGGGGCGGCATTGGCTGAAATGCCATGCGTAAGTCATTGCTATCACCGTAGTACCAATGATTTATGGCATTACAACCTCTACGCTATGACTCATGCCAAAACTGAAACAGAGTTAAAAAAAGCTATTGGTAAAATGATTGATCTTATCAAACCCCAAAAATATGAACAGCTTTATACTCTTATGGAATACAAAAAAGAATCAGTAAAGTACTTTGTTTAGTATTGGTTAAGTAGTTCCTTTATTTTTTTGCTATCTTCGTCCATGGAAAATTTGATCATATCTGCAGGAGTTTTTCTAAACCTGTCTTTGGCTTTTGTATCAGCCTTGTTTTCTAATAACAGTTTAACCATATCATAGTTTTTCTTTTGAACAGCAACGTGGAGTGGTGTAGTTTTGGAACTGCTTTGAGTATTAACGTCAGCACCTTTATCTATAAGTAGCTGTACTATTTTGGGTTTATTAAGTTCTACTGCTCCATACAATGGTGTTAGTCCATGGCAGCTCTTTTTATTTACATCAGCACCATATTGGATTAACAATGACATCATCTCGAAAGCATCTCCATTTCTTTCATAGAAAGGGTCTGTGTGTATATGTATTGGTGTGTTTCCATTACTGTCTGGCGAATTAGCATCAAATCCTTTTTCCAGAAGAATTTTAACTAGTGGGATAGATAGTTCTTCAACAGCTTTATGCAGCAGATTTTTACCAAATAGATCTTTCTTGTCATAATTAACGCCAATATCCATTAAATAAGATATCACATCAACATGTTTCTGACCGAAATCTTCCCAGTTTTCAAATACTAAATCAATGACATTTCTACCTTTATTATCGACATGGTTAATATCAGCACCATTTTTTAATAAAAACCATATCTGGTTCAGTTCAAGGCATTTTATGGCAATTAAGAGGGGAGTTTTACCTTCATTATCAACAGCGTTAATATCAGCTCCGTTTTCCAGCAAAGTTTGCATGGTATCATCCAGATCAAATCCTACTGCATAGTGGAACGCAGTCTGGCCATTTTTTGCTTTTTGATTGATATCTATCCCTTTGTTAAGGAGTAATTCAATAAATTCAACACGACCTTGGTCGGCAGCTGAGTGTATCAGTCCGGTTCCATTTTTGTTGAGTTTGTTAATATCAGCACCTTTTTTTATCAGCAGGTTAAAAATATCTTCATTATCAATATTAACAGCACAGTTTAGCGGGGTATCTCCTTTAGCATCGAAGCCGTTAATATCTGCTCCTTTGGAAAGAAGTTTGACGATCTGGCTTTTATCGCCATAGTATACAGCTTGATGCAGTTTACTTTTGGAATCAGTTGCCCAAACGGATACATCGTGGTTAAAGTATTTATGTTTATCTTTACGGGCATCAATTCTGGCTTGTTTCCGAATATCTTCCAGAGTTTCAATATTTACGTATTTAGCAGTTACTTCAGGATATAATTCCATAATTGTGTCGTAAATGATTAGGCGATTCCATGCAAAAGCTTCTCCTGCAGCATTAGTTCCGCTTAGAGTATCAATATCGACAGAGGCTTTATTATCTAATAATACGTTTGCTATATTAATATTATTTCTGTCAACTGCATAATGAAGTGGGGTGATCATTTTATCAGTTGCTAAATTAACCTCTGCCCCAAGTTCAATTAGGAGCTTAACAGCTTCCAGCTGTTCTGACCATGTAGCAATCTGTAAAGCAGTAAAACCATTTTCGTTAAGCGAGTTAACGTCAGTTCCTTGTTCGACAAGACTTTTTATCTTATCCAGTACGCCATGTTCTGCCGCATTATGGATACTGCCAATTCCTTTGAACTTGGCAAAGAGAGCCAGCTTTTCTTTATTTCCCTTAAATTCAGCGGATTTTTGCGAACTATGTCCATAGATATTTTTGATGTTTGGATTTGCCCCAGAGCTTAATAGTAGTTCGACTACAGCTGTAGAGCCGTCAACAGCTTCATGCAGAGGTGTGTTCAGGCCAATGTCCTGAGCGTCAATATCAGCTCCATTATCAAGTAAAAACTGTACAAAGGGTGCAAATCTATCCATATTTGTTGAGGCAGCATAGTGAAGCGGGGTTTTTCCTACTGAGTCTTCAATATTGATGTCAGCACCATGTTCAAGCAGTAACTCAATGATTTTTTCAGCTATTTGGGTACTGCTTCCATTGTTGTCAGTAACCTCTGGATTATTGCATATATTATGCAATGGCGCAATTTTGTTTTTATTTTTGATATTAGGGTCAACATTATTGTCTAAAAGGAACTTTACCATCTCGACATTAAAGTGCATACATGAAAAATGCAGTGGTGAATTTCCATCATAGTTTTTGGCAGAAAGGTTTATATTGTTTTGTAATAGAGAGTTCAGAAAATCATCATTCAGCTTTAGGAAAAATTGGCTAGTAATCCAGTGTAAAGCTGTATTTCCATTTGCGTCTTGCTGATTTATGTCTCCTCCTTTTGAAATAAAAGCTTTTACTTCTTCCTTTGTGAATTTATTGAGCCAGGCTGGTTTTTGGGGTTTAGGGGCAAAATGTGACCATGCTTTATTATTAATCAGAAGTTGTGCGACTGGTGATACATTTCCACCCTGACCTGACAAAAATTGAACATTATTACCTACGGCATGACTTAGAGGAGTTGTTCCATATTGAGTTAAGGCGTTTACATAGGCACCATTATCAATTAACAGCTTTGCCATTTCAATATTGTCATTAACGTATAAAAGCGGTGTGTAGCCGCTACTGTCTCTTACCTCGGTATCAGCCCCTTTTGAAAGCAGGTATTTGACCAGCTTAATATCACCATATCCAACTGCATTATGGAGGATAGTAAGGCCAAATTTGTCGTTGAAACCTTCAGCCATCATATTGGCATTTATATCTGCTCCATTATCAAGCAATAGCTCAAATATTTCTTTATTCTTAGCTATTATTGCCATAAATAGCGGAGTTACGCCGCTATCTGTCTGAATCTCAGTGCTGGCATTGTGTGTGAGAAGGAGTTTTACCGCGACTTTGTCACCTTTTTCAATTGCAGTGTGCAGTGCCGTATTTCCCTTGCTATTTGTTCTGTTAACATCAGCTCCCTGAGAGATCAGGTATTCAACAGTAGCATATTGTTTCCCAGAGACAGCAGCTATGAGAGCTGTATTACCTCTTTTATCTTCCGAAGAATTTATATCAATACCTTTTTCGATCAGCGATTTAATATTTGTCAAATCTCCATTTTTTGAATACTTAATCAGGTCTGATATGTCGCTGCCATAAATTGTTGACACAAAACATGTTAATATGGCTAAAAGAGTTACTCTAATAATGGGATTTACACTGTTCATGAACATTCTCCTATCAAAATACCGAATAATAGTCTTAGCTGGAAAAGTATGAAATAATTCCCGGCCAATATCAAATTTTCTTATGAGCAATAATACCAAATATGACTATAGGGTCAATCATATTTATTATAACAATATTAAGAAAACGTATATACTTATAGAATAAAAAGATAAGTTGAGAAGGTGCGGATAGCATACGTTCAGAATGAACGGCTAATAATAGTACTGCATTTGCAAATAGCTGCTTTGTCCAGCGTTACAGCAGAAAATGAAATTCTAGAGGCACCCTAAAGGGTTTGTTTTATTATTCGCTAGTGTTGAGGCTGGTAGGATCGATGGCGAATTCCAGTCCGTTGGCATGTCTGATCCAGAGTTTGCCTTCCTCAATGCGTATAATTTCAGAATCTCCCAAAGCGTCGCCAACCTCAAGTCTAAGAGTTTCGTTGGCAATTTTGATATATGCAAAAGCTTCTTTTTCAGTAATAGTAGTACCAATAAATTCGAAGTCTTTGTTGAAACCCAATATCCTGTTACGTGCGTCTTCGCTGCTTTCACCAACATCAATTTTAACATCGTATCCATCATAATCGCATCGGATATATGTGCTGTGGATTTCGGTTATTGTCAAAGTTTCAAATACGTCGTCAACAGTAGCAGCTTTTCTATCTACCGGATTGCTGAAAAGCAATTGTGCCATAGCTTTTTCTTCGCCAATATTGATTCCGATCAGCGTAAAAGGTCTTACCAGAGATTCCGGGCCGGTGACAATCTCGTAACTCTTAGCTAACGGTCTTTTGTTGGTATTTTCAACAACAAGTTTAGGTTTGAAGATGTTCTTTTTGGCAATTGCCGCAATCATTTCTTCTTCGCTAAGCTGTGGAGCCGGTGTTTGTGCTTTCGCAGCAGGCTGATCGGCAGTGTCCTGAGCATTTAGTATAGCGACCAGTCCCAGGATGCATAATAACAGTATAAATACGGCTTCTTTTGAAATCATGATTATATTCTCAGTAGTATATGTTTAACAATTATTCTCGTGTTAAAATATCGTATTTTTCCATAATCTTACATGTAATTACCCCGGCGGCACCTTCACCGATTTTGTGTGTGCCTATGTTACCAGTGGCTATAATACCTTGAGAGCTACTGGTGAAGAATATTTCATCTGCGGCCATTAGTTCTTGTGAAGTTATGTCATGTTCGTCAGTTTGTATGCCGGCTTTACGTGCGATTTCCAGAACTACTTTGCGGGTAATACCTGGAATAACAGGTTTAGTCAATGCCGGAGTTATAAGTTTTCCGTCTTTAACCAGAAAAACATTATTCAGGCAGCCGCCACAAAGGAAACCTTTAACAGAAAAGCATAAGGCTTCTCCAAAGCCTTCGGTATGAGCCTGCTGCAGTATTGTTAACCGGTTGAAATAGTTCAAAGTTTTGTGGCCGGCGGTAGGCTCTTCGCTATTGAGTCTATATGAACTAATAATAACCGGCATCATATTTTTTTTCTGGTCTGTTTGTGCCGGCATTGCCGCAGCAGTGATAATAATCGAATTATCAGGCGGGCCGTCTTCGGTTGCTTCTCGCATGTTGCCAGGTGTAACTGTTAGCCTCATCCTGGCATCTTTTTCTATTAAGTTGTTAGCTTCCAGCAGTGATTCAATTCCCTTGACGATATCCTCACGGCTTTGTGTAATATTAAGCTTAAGAATGGAAGCAGAGTTAAATAACCGGTCAAGATGATCCTTCATGCGAAAAAGTTTACCGCTGTAAGCCCGCATACTCTCAAATAGCCCGATACCGTGCATAACACTGGTATCATAAATGCTTATAGAGGCATTATCGGCATTGACCAATTGATTGTTCAGAAAGACAAATTCGTTTGCTTCCAATCATGGCTCCTTTCTGGAAATTGTTATAAGGTGTTGCTAATCAAGGTTTTGTGAGAACAGAAGCTATATAATAGAATACTGTTCCAACTGGCTATTATAACCTTTAATAGATACATCTCAAGGGGATAATTCAATAGAGTCTGATTTTAACAGCCGCAGTAGTAAGTCTTTGAATTGTAAGACTTTATATTTTTGTTCGATATATTGTAATTCGTTTAATCTATTTACTTGTCAAAGAGAGCTTGCGGTATGGACGCAGTATAGTCGCGGAGATATTGATCAATTGAGGTCGTCAGGGTCTATATACACCTCTTGTATGATTATGTCGATCGCATGTAAGTTAAAATGAAATTGCATTTATTTTTACCACGCTCGATCCGGCATTATCAATTGTTATTCGTATTTTGGTTCGGGTTTATGCTGTAAAATTAGTGTTTGTGTGCCTAAATATTTTTATTGCAATAGGTTAAGGTGGTTTTAATCTTGAAGTTTATATAGAATAGGTTAATTATAAGTTAAAAATGTCCCTAGAGATTTATTTAAAGATAATTTACAATATACGTACCTCGTGTATGATTTCGTCCGAGCAATCATAGAGTAAATAATGATATTGTAATCATTCATGCCACGCTCTTTCGGGCAATTTCAATTGTTTTAGAAAAGGTGCGGTTTATTATGCTTTGCATTATATGCGTGGTTTACTTTGGACTGTTCAGCATTACACGCAAAGGTCGGAATATGGCCTTATGAATGAAAAACTTTACATTTAATTATGTTTTTTGTATTGATCTTATGATCGAATATTATTTTGAGGAATACATATGAGAATCACAAAAGTAGCAGCAGCATTTTTAGTATTGGTATTGGGAGTTAATCTGTTGGCTGATGATAAAGCAGTTGAGAAAGATGATTCCAAGGTTGATAAAAAAGAAGAGCTTACATTAGAAAAGCTGTATCCGGAGAAGAGTATGTTTGGTCCGGGGGTATCGGAGGTAACATTTTCTGCGGATGGTAAATATGGAGCATATTTATACCGGCCGTATATAGAACGTCGTCATGGATCAGATATCTGGCTTTATGATGTGAAAAATGATAAGCAAATACGTGTAACCTCGGCAGCTATTATGGCAGAATTTCAGGAGGAAGCTCGTAAGGTTTGCGAAGACAGGGTAAAAAAGGCAAAGGCTGAGAAGAAAAAGGACAAGAAAGATGAAGATATAAAGGACGAAGAGAAAAAAGGTGATAGTGAGGGTAAGGAAGGGGATAAAGACGAGTCAGATGCAGATAAAAAGGAGCAGAGCGAAGACGAATTGAAAAATTATGTTTCTGATAAGGATGCAGACGATAGTAAGGCACCGCGTTATAGCGGGGTTAGCTCTTATATCTGGGCACCAAAAGCCGAGAAGATGTTATTTGTTTCTGATGATGATATTTACAGCTATGATGTTAAGAGTGGAAAAATTGATCGGCTGACCATGACGAATTGCCAGGAAAAGTCGGTAGCCTATTTGCCTGATGGGTCTGGTTATACTTATCGAGTTGATAATAATCTTATGCGGGTTAAATTCGGCAGCCATTTGATAGAACAGCTAGACCCTAAGTTTCCCAGTGGTGAGACAATGAGTGGTTATGAGATAAGCCCGGATGGTAATCGAATCGCATTTACAGCATATAAATGGGGTCCGGAGCCTGCTGCTTCGTCAAAGACTGTTGATATTGCAAATTATCGAGACAGGTTTATGAACCCTAAAAAGTATACTCGTCAGACAGCTGATATGCCTTTCAGGACATATGACAGGATAGTGTATTTATATGAGATTAATGATCTGAAAGAAGATAATTCTGTTTTGAAAGAGGTGTTTCGCAGAACTCATAAACACCCTTGTGATATAACGGGTGATCCAAAATGGTCAGCGAATTCCAAGAAGATTGTTTTTGATGTGTTTACACATGATACTGGTGAGATATGCCTGTATGAGGCATGTGTTAAGGAAAAAGAGCAGGAGAGTAAGCAAGAGGATAAGGAAGCAGCAAAAGCAGATAAGGAAATCTTTGAGGCGGCAAAAGTTGTGTATCGCTATATGCATACAGCCGGTCCGACGACGCCGAGAATGACGAATCCGCAATATCTGTCGGATAATAAGACGATAGTATATTTGAGTGAGCAGACCGGATTCAGGCATTTACATGTATTGGATCCGTTGTATGAGAGCAGCAGGCCTCTGACTAGTGGTTATTTCGAGGTTTACCCGGTCGGTTTATCGAAGAATCGCGACTGGATGATCGTAACAGCGACAAAAGAGCATCCATCCCGCAAGGAAATATACCGGGTATCCATGAAGACAGGCAAAATGACAAGATTGTCAAGAGAGGACGGTAATTACCGAGAGGTTGCCGTAACAGAGGATGGCAGCAAGACACTGGCACGCTACATACGGTTTGGAATGATGCCGGAACTGGTGTATATTGACAGCAAGGCGAAGACGCAAAAAGTCTTGACAGATTCGCATAGCGACGAGGCCAAGAAACTGCTGGAGCCGGTGCCGGAGTTTTTCGATTATAAGAACAGGCACGGTCATACGATCTACGGCCATATGTTTAAGCCGGATGGCTGGAATAAAGATGAGAAGCGTCCTTTGCTGATTTATATTTACGGAGGACCGTTGGGGACGCAGAAGCAGGTTGCTGACGGTATGTATCAGCAGAGCAGCTACTTCTTTGGCTATTACATGGCAAAGAAACATGGTTATATAACATGTACGATTGATCCGCGAGGCAATAGCGGCTATGGCGGTGTGTTTGAAAAAGCAAATTACGAACAGGTTGGCAAGCCGCAGGTTGAAGATCTGGTTGACGGTGTTAAGTTTATGATTGAGAACTATGGTGTTGATAAGGATCGTGTAGCGATTCATGGCTGGAGTTTTGGTGGTTTTGAGACACAGATGTGTTTGTATACTGAGCCGGATGTGTTTGCAGCCGGAATGGCAGGGGCAGGTCCGACCGAATGGGAGAATTATAACTCACATTATACCACCCAGACAATTGATGACAGCCGGGTTGGCAAGACTGATCTGGGCAAGTATTCGCTGCTGCCGCTGGCGAAGAATTTAAAGTCGCATTTGCTGCTGGTGCATGGTATGGAAGATTCGAATGTGTTGTACCAGGATACGGTCCGGGTTTATCGAGAGCTGCTCAAGGCCGGTAAGGAAACGCTGGTGGAGCTGTTTTTGGATCCAACAGGCGGACATGCGTTGGGTGGTGATGTTAAGCCTTTGAACCGGTTCAGGAAGTATGAGGACTTTTTGCTGCGGGTGATTGGAAGTGGAAACGCTGAGGCTGAAGAAAAAGTTGAGGCTGATGCCGGAGTTAAAGTTGAAGTTGAGGCTGAAGCTGAGTCCGGGGTTGATGCTGTCGCCAAGGAAGGCGTAGCTGATGCTGATGCGAAAAAGAAGAAAGGAAAAGGAAAGGGGAAGAAAAAAACCGCCAAGAAGCTAAAGGAAAAGGCAGATAAAACTGAGGTTAAAAAAGCAGAAGGTAAGAAAGAGAAGAAGGCTGAAAAGAAGGCGGATAAAGCTAAAACTGCCGGAGATGAGCAAAAAGATGCCAAAAAGAAAAGCGAAGTTAAAGAAGAAAAAAGTGGAATAATCTGATCTGATTATTCGTGTGTTCTAGAAAAGAAAAAGCAGCTCTACGCATATGGTGTAGGGCTGCTTTTGTGATTTATAGCGGGATAGTTTTTATATCGCTTTGTTGATGGCCTGGTCAATATCGGCAATGATATCATCGATATGTTCGATGCCAACAGATACCCTTATACTGCCTGGTTTTATACCACAGGTTTCCAATTCCGCATCGTTCATCTGGCGATGGGTGGTGCTGGCAGGATGGATGACAAGTGTCTTTGAGTCGCCTACATTTGCCAGGTGGTATGCCAGCTCGACGGAGTTGATAAATTTTTCACCAGCGTCGCGTCCGCCTTTGATGCCGAAGCTAATAACGCTGCCGAAGCCTCCTTTGAGATACTTTTTGGCGTTTGCATAGCTGGGGTTACTTTCCAGGCCGGCATATTGAACCCATTCAACCTTATCGCTTTTCTGTAGATAAGCTACCAAAGCTGCAGCATTTTCACAGTGCCGCTGGATTCTTACTCCGAGAGAGTCCAGGCCGACCATGAACTGGAACGCCGAGAACGGTGAGGCGCAAGGTCCCCAGTTTCGCAGTCCCTGGGTTCTGGCACGAATAGCAAAGGCAATGTTTGCCCCGTTAAGGTTGCCGAAAACATCCCAGTATTTTACACCATGGTAGCTTTTATCCGGCTCGGTAAACATAGGATATTTACCGCTGGCAGACCAATCGAAGGTTCCGCCATCAATAGTAACGCCACCAATGGTAGTGCCATGGCCGCCAACCCATTTGGTGCAGGAATGTATAACGATATCTGCCCCATAATCGAATGGTCGGCAGATAATAGGTGCAAAGGTATTATCGACAATTAATGGGACGCCAGCATCGTGTGCTATTTTGGCGATAGTTTCAAAGTCCGGGACTTCACAAGCCGGGTTGCCGATAGTTTCGATGTAAATTGCTTTTGTATTTGGCTTAACCGCAGATTTAATCTTTTCCGGATCAGCATTTGGAACAAAATCGCATTCGATACCTACTTGCGGCAGGGTATATCTGAAAAGAGTATCGGTTCCGCCGTAAAGTGAGGCAGAGGCAATTATATGGTCGCCAACGCCAGCGATAGTATGTATAGTGAGGAATATCGCCGCCATGCCGCTGGAAGTTCCAACGCCTGCAGTTCCACCTTCCAGTTCGGCCATGCGAGCTTCCCATGCTGCTACTGTGGGGTTGGTAAGCCTGGAGTATATATCTCCGAATTCCTTCAGGTCAAACAGATTTGCAGCGTGTTCGGTGTCACGAAAAACAAAGCTTGCAGACTGTACTATTGGTACTGTACAAGCCCTGGCAGTTTGGCCATCAGGTTTATATCCGCCGTGAATTGCGATTGTTTCAGGTTTGTATTTATTTTCACTCATTGATTACCTCACTTATGTCTGGAGTAATAGTATTTCTTTATTAAAATTCTTATGCCGGATTCTATCAATAATAGAGTTTATAATCAAGCAGTGTAATTTTTCGAAATACGCATAAATTAACATAGTTAAAATATTTTATTGACTGGGCGCAGAAAATATATATACTTTTCTTTTCTGTCAAGTTCTTGAGCTAAAACAGGAGTCTTTATCAGCTCATTGACTTGATTTACAATTTAATAAAGAAGACTTAATTAATGTAAGTCTTTATTTTATAATTATTTGCCGAAGTGGCGGAACTGGCAGACGCGCGGGATTCAAAATCCCGTTCCTTTTATTAGGAGTGTGGGTTCGATTCCCACCTTCGGCATTTTTTCTTTATATTCTGTGACCATTACAGTTTGAATTTGAGGGTATCTGTTATGGCTGAAATAATCCGGTTCTGTAATGTAGAAAATCTCCATAAAAATGCGGTTGTTTTGATCGAAAACGCATTAAATGAATATCTGAGATTAAATGATAATGCGATAATGGCTATATGCGGTGGTTCGAGTGTTGCGGGTATATTTACACAAATGGCCAATCTGGAGCTGGAATGGGAGAGGGTGCATTTCTTTATGGCTGATGAACGGTTAGTGCCAATTGATAACCCTGATAGTAATTACAAGCTGGCTATGGATACTTTGTTTAAGCGTTTGCAGGAAAACGGTAAGCTAAATGAAGCAAATTTACATCCATTTAGAACTGATCTGGCAGTTGAAGAGGGGCTGGCTAAATATAACAGGGAATTTATTGAGCTAGGTGGTAAAATAGCACTTTCGCTGTTGAGTGCCGGGCCTGATGGTCATATTGCTAGTTTATTTCCTAATCATCCATCGGTATCAGATTTTAGTACAGGATATATAGCTGTTGATAATTCCCCCAAGCCGCCGGCCGGAAGGATATCTGCTTCGAGGAAGATGCTGGAAGAAGCAGCAAGCTCGATTTTGCTGGTGACCGGTCAGGGCAAAGCTGATGCATTGAGAAATATTGAAACTGAGACGATGTCTATTGAAGGTTGTCCGTCTAAAATAATATATAATGCAAATAATTCTTATATTCTATCTGATATTCAGTAAGCTAAGCCGTTTCCAAGTGAACCTGAGATGTTTGCATAACTGGTAATTTGACAGTAAAGGTTGATCCGTGGTTCTCTTCGCTTATAAGATGAATTGAACCGTTGTGTCTTTCGATAATTTTTTTTGCAATATCCAGGCCAAGACCTGTACCTTCACCTTGTTTTTTTGTCGTGAAAAGCGGATCAAATATTTTGTGTTTTATAGCATCAGGGATCCCTTTTCCGGTATCTGTTATAGAGACCTCTATATTGTCGTTTTGATGCTTTAGGTCTATGGTGAGTATTCCACAGTTGTCCATAGCTTGAATAGCATTATGTATTATATTAGTCCAAACCTGGCTAAGTTCATGAGGATATCCTGTAATGTTTGGTACTTCGTCAAAGTTTGTTACAAGTGTAATGCCATGTTTAATTTTATTGCCATATAAAATAAGGGCAGTTTCGATCGTTTCTTTGATATTAGCTTCAACCGCCTTTTGATTTTCGTTTGACCGGGAATAATCTTTCAACGCCTGTATTACTTTGGAGGATTGCTGAATAGCAGTATTAATAATATTTTTGCTATCGATTATATCAGAAATACGAAGGATAAACTCCATGATATTATCACAGCATTGGCTCTGAAACACTGGAATAATAGGTTCATATTCTTTTGTAATTCCAACTCTTACCAGGAAAGCCGAAGCATTTTTTGCATTTGAGATACCAATTTGTTTTAGATTATCTTCAATATCTTTTTTTATCTGTCTGGTTTGTTTGTAAGATAGGTAAGGTTTATTTTCCGGAAGTCTGTAGATAATGGTATTTATGAGATCTTTATTATTTTTATATATGTTGAATTCAGTTTCTATATTATGAATCAGTTCATTAAACTGATTTTCGATGACATTACTTGAAGAATAAATAGCTCCAAGCGGGTTGTTGATTTCATGGGCCATGCTGGCAGCTAATTGTCCGATCGTAGATAATTTTTCAGTTTGAATCAGTCGTGAAGTTGCATTTTTGAGTTCGTGTTCAGCATTTATCCGCTCTTTTATTTCTTTCTCAAGTTTTTCAGTTCTTTCTTTGACCTGCTTTTCCAGTTTAATATTATAACTTTTGATGACATCTTCAGCTTGTTTTTGTTTTGTAGTGTCTTTTGCATTAACAGTGAATCCCAGAATTGTATTACTGGAATCCATATAAGGAGAATATGTAACAGTGAGGTATTTACGACTATTTTCTGGAAAATCGAACCAACTTTCGTAGTGGACCTCTTCGCCTTTAAGGCATGTGTCTGCATTAGGTTTAACAATATTGTTAAAGTAATCTTGTCCTAAAATGTCAGCTGCAGAATGTCCTATGACTTGTGCTTTTGACATTCTGAAAGTTTTTAGAAATGCTTCATTTACAGCCAGGTAATTATATTGTTTATCTAATAATGCCATTATGTCACTTGAACTTGCGACTATACAAGCGTATTGTCTAACTTCTTCCATAATTAATGATTGGGAATAGTTACGTTTTATAATGAAAAATCCGCTTGTTGCAATTCCCAGTAATCCTGCGAATAAGATCAACATATGGTCAACTAAGAGAGACTGGTTGAAAGCTTTGGCGGTGTTCATATGAGGTTTAACAGGAGAAGAAGTGCTAATTCCACCTCTCAGGTCACCGACTTTATATCCTTGTTCAAGATGGCATTTGAGGCATTTTTCTTCGGTAATAAGCGGGATCATTATTCTCAGATACGGCTCATCATTTATTATGCCAATGGAGCTTACTTCTTTTGCACCTTTTTCAAATTCCTTTAGGGCCTTCATTTCCCATTCATCAGGTTTATTTTCCGGTCTTAACGGTGTCAGGCTTGTGATATGGCCGCGTACGCCATACTGTTCTTGTGCCAATTCATAAACCTGTCGAGTCATGTAAGCAGGGTTGACAAGAGTCAATTTCTTTCCGGAAGGTGTGGTAATATCTCTTTCGTTAATTTTTGACAAAAATGGATTAGGAGGAGTATTGTCAGATTCTGGTACATAGACGCCACCGTGGCCGGCAACCCATCTGCGATATACCAGGTCTTTATTTAATGCCTCAATTGCCTGTATTTTTGCAGCTTCGTAAGCATTTATATTTTGCTGATTTATATCTCTGACAAGTGATATTGCGATAGCCAAAGTCCAGAACAATGCTAAAGCTAAAAAGAAATATACCCAATTTCTGTTTGGTCTTATGATATCCTGTATCATTTTGTATTTTGAATCACCCATTATAGCATAAATATCTAAATTTAAATATATTAAGAATTTATGTTGTATTATTTTTTGAAATATCCCCAAATACAAACTGGTAATTGTCACCCAAAGCCATTTTCGGTAAATATAATGACTTTATGAAGTATATTTTGAAAATGCACAAAATTGTTTATTTTGAAAATGACGTTTTTGTTCTTAACGTTATAGGTAATAATAGCTTATATGCTGTTATTTGTTTGCGGCGATGATTTTGAGTTTGAGAGGTGCCAGGTACCCAGGCAAAGAATGCTGCAGGGCCTTGGGCATCATAAAATTATTATACAAACTACAAAGTATATAAGTTGAGAATTAAACTTTACTTAGCCGCAAAGATCTCGAGTTCGGCAATGGCAGCGTAGGGTTTATTATCGGCACCGGAAGTAGATTTCAGTCTGAAGTATCTCGCTTTATAGTTTTTGTCAAAGAATTTGATACGCTGGTCCGGGCTATTAACAAGATTTCCAAAGGTGAAATCACATATATTGAGCCAGCTTATGCCATCATCGCTAATTTCAATGCAGCCGGTTTCTATCATGCCGTCAGGAATACGTCTATCCTGTCGCGGCAAGTAGGCAAATCCGCCGACATCTTCAGTTTTGCCGAAGTCTATAGTGAAGAAATGCGGGTGGTCTGGTGCTGGTTTTGTCCATGATGAATGCCAGAATGATTCCGGTTTTCCGTCAATTGCCTTAATCGCATTCCACTTGTCGTTGTGGCTGCTGCTGGCTGTGACTTTCCAGTTTGTTTTAGCGATTCCAATGTAATTGGAATTGACCGGCCCATAAGTTTCATTTGCGTATGTTCTGGCTTTTACATTACCACCTTTAGGGAGTTTAAATGGTTTGTCGTAAAGCTTGGAATTGTTTTCCGGTATACTGCCGTCGAGTGAATAATATATCGATATATTAGCAGCAGGTTTGCCGTCAGGTTTCATAGCGGCAAGAGAAACGGTTCCATCTATTGTTCTTGTCAGTGTTACCGGTAGCGGTGGGCTTTGATAGTAATGAGCAGAGAAAGAGGCAATAGCCGGCGCTTTACGTGAATCCAGTATTCTTACGCGGAACTTATCAGTAGTAACAGCATCGAAACGCAAAATCTTTTTATACCCGATTGTTGTGCCGGCAGCAATCTGTTTCCAGTTTCCATCAATCCAGGCATCCAGGGCATGCTCTTTAACCCGCTGGCCTACTTTGGAAATTGCCTCCTGGAGTACGATCCTGTTTATCTTTTGGGCTTCTGGCAGCGTAATAGTGAATGAACAGGAATTATTTGCAGCCTGCCAGTATGTTTCAATATTATTATCAAGTAAATTACTGATATTGGCAATAGCACCTTCGCTCAGGTTCTTATAGTATGTTGACCTGATTCGTTTGCCAACTGCAATAAGGCACTTTTCGTCCTTATCTGAGAATTTTCCATATCGATTAGGAGGTATATTGAGTAGAAATACACAATTCCCTCCGACAGATCGTTCGTAAATATCGAAGATTTTATCCGGATTTTTTACATATTGCTCAGTGTCATTCCGCCAGAACCAGCCATGGCGAATTGATGTATCAACTTCCGGTATCAGGTAGTAAAGATAGTTGTTTTTGAAAGTTTCACCGTAAACTGAATATTCTTTAGCTGTTACCATTCGGTCAGTGGCGATTTCGTCTTCTGGACGGTCATAGCCTGAGACTTTAACATTATCAATGGGAAGAACATTCCATTCACTTTTCCGGGTACCGCCATGCTCGTTGCCGCACCAGCGAACATCTGGTCCGCCAAAAATAACAGCTTCCGGGGCTAGTTTTCGAACCATAGCGAACCATTCGTCACGTATATATGTCTGGCCGCCTTTGCGCTTCGGGTGGGCTCCGTCAAACCATACCTCGTGAATAGGCCCGTATTCAGTGAGAACTTCATACAGCTGGTTCATAAAGTAGCGATTGTAGTCATCGGCATTGACCTTAAATGTTGGGAAATGCTCCGGTGCTTCTCGCTGTTTCAGAGGGTTCGTTCTAAATGTATCCACGGCGGTAGGAATGATACTTTCCTGGTATTTGCTTAGGTTGCCGTAAAGGCCGTTTTGGTTTTCTATCTGGTAGAGGTCAGCAGGACTCATGTAGATGCCAAGTTTGAGTCCATATTTTTTGGCAGAATCAGACAGCATTCGAAGGACATCACCTTTCCCATTTTTCCAGGGAGACTGGTGGATGGAAAAGGCTTTGTTATAGCGAGTTTGCCAGGTACAGTATCCGTCATGGTGTTTGACCGTAATGACAACTTTGGTCATGCCGGCAGCTTTAATCAATCTGCACCATTGGTCGGTATCGACAACAGGCGGGTTGAAAACCTTGGGGTCTTCTTTGCCATTACCCCATTCAACTCCGGTAAAGGAGTTAGGCCCGAAATGGATAAAGGCGATAAATTCATCCTGGTGGTGGCCCATCTGCCTTTCGGAAGGGCGAACATTGGCAGCTTTGCCAATAATAACTTCTTCTGAATCGGTGCTATCGATTTTTACAAGTTGAGGATAATCAACTATATCGGCCACAGCTGGATTGCAGGCAAATATGGCTGCAATAAGAATGATTTTATTTATATGGTTTATCATTATATCCTATTCCGTAATTAGAAAACTCGTAATGGAACCTCTAAAAACATTTTGAGTGAAAGAATCATCTTTCGCAGCAAAAGCAATTTTCAGAGACAATTTAATTTTTATGAATTATGATATTATCAAACTCTGCTTCTGAGTCTATTACTCTGACTCCGGCAAGACCGGTCGGGTATTGGTCATCGCTAACTTCAATCAGTTTTTTGCCATCTACGTAGAATTGAATTAGCGGACCTTTTGCGACGATTTTCAGATCATATGACTGTCCGGCTATCGCTGAAAAATTTGAGCGTTTAATTTCATGCCAGCTGCGACCATCCATTTTACCGATAATAGCCAGGTTGGTAGATGGTATTATGCCGGCGAAATAGCCTTTCATTGCGTCATAGCCAACGGCAGGATGATTGGTTCTGAATATAAGTCCGGCATCACGGTTGCCTTTGACAATTTTGACATTAGCCTCGAAGGTGAAATTGTCCCAGATCATGTCACGGATAACGGCTTTTTCGCCGCAGCGATAGTTGTTAGCGATTCCCCAACCCGGATTAACGCCTATAACCAGTCTCTTGTCCCGGACAGCTATAAAGCGATTATAGCCATAATATACCCAATTATCCCAAAGATTATTGTCGAAAGAGTCTGAATAAAGTAAGCCACATACAGGAGGTTCTTCACCAGAAGGTTTTTGCAGGATTGTACCAGCTTCGGTTGGCGAAGGGAAATTGGGCGAACCGTCGGAGTTCCAGGAAAACTTTTCGATACGAACATTACGCTGCCACCCGTGCTGTTCGGCAATTTTTGAATGATAAACCATCCAGTCTTCGGTATTGTCAGGGGATTTAGTGAATGAGCAGTGTCCAACGCCAAGCACCTTGTCTGTTCCCTGGCAGGCGGGAGTGCTCTTTTTTACCCAGTTTTTAGGGTCCATTGGGTCTTTACCCAGCTCGATCGAAAGCTGACCGAGTTTGTATGTTTTTTCCCAGGAACCACTGCAAGAATATATAACATAAACTTTTTTGCCGTAACGAAGTATCTGGGCACCTTCATTAAGCCCCTTGCCATTTGGATTATTTGAAACACGTTCCCATGGGTATGTATTGTTAGGAGCTATTTTAACACGATTAGTAATTACAGTCCACTGGTTGCTCATTTCAGCAATAAAAAGGGATTGAATGTCATCATCATATCCATTCCAGCCAGACCATATAAGATAAAGCTTGTTATTCATTTCCAGAGGGGTAGCATCGATAGCCCAGCGATTGTTTGTTTTTGTTTTAATTTCATCTCCGGTATAGACCATGCCCATATCTATATATTCACCTTGCGCGTCCTGGGTTTTGCTTTGAAGCACTCCGGTACGATGGTTGATGTTATTACCACTGTCAGCAGCGTAATAGATGTACCATTTCCCTTGCAGGTAATGGATTTCCGGAGCCCAGACCTCGCTTGAGTTCCAGCCTTTGTCAGGAGCTTTCCAGACCAGACGTTTGACACCTTTGTCAGTTAACTTATCTGATTTCCAGATAGCGATACCCTTGTCACCTTCTGATTGACAGAAATAATAGTATCCATCAGTGTGTTTATAGACAAAAGGGTCAGCACCTTCGTAGATCGGATTTACAAAGGTTTTATTAAAATCTGCAGCATATAGATTTATGGTAATAATACTAAAAGTAATTACTATTAGTTTGACAAGTGAAAACAGTGTATTTCTAATCATCTTAGATCCTTAATTTCATCAAATAAGTTCATTATTCCTATATGATATATAATATGCAAAATATGCTCAAGCATTATTCCGTTGTTATAGTGAGGGTTTTAGCTTCAAAAAGTGTCTTGTGAGAGATAAAATAGCTATCAAGTTTTTTGGCTCCGCAGGTTATTTCCTGTATTTTTTTTCCGGAGTTTTTCCTGATAATTGTGCAGGCCTGGTTGTCTGTCAGCCGGATGTCGATTTTGTCAAATATTGGTACAGTTATAATGTATTCTGCATCAGCCGGCGAGTAAGTATATAGTCCTATTGCGTTAAAGACGTACCAGCTAGACATTTCACCAGCATCATCCATGCCGCAAAGTGCCAGGCCGAATTCGCCCATTCCATAGAAGTCTTCCATAAGACGGTTGAGTATTGCCTGAGATTTTTCCTGTTTGTTAACAAAGTAATACATGTATGGAGTGCTATGGTCCGGCTGGTTGCCGTGGCAGTACTGCCCAATAAAAGAAGATACATTTCTGGCTATATGATTTTCATTCCATGGTATTGAGAAGAGTTTGTCAAGCTGAGCCTCAAATTCATTTATATTTTTAAAAAGAGAGACCAGCCCTTCAGAATCATGCGGGGCAAAGAATGTCGATTGCCATGCGTTTGCTTCTCGATACATATATTCATAATAAGGATATTGCGGGTTGAAATTATCTACCCATTGCCCATTTTCAAGACGGCCTCTCATAAGGCCGGTAGAAGGGTCGAACAGGTTCTTATAATTACCTGTCCGTTTCATAAGTATTTCGTAGTTTTTGGTATCGCCAAGCTCTTTAGCTAGTAGAGCTACAGCATAATCATCGTAAGCGTATTCCAGCGTTTTAGTTACACCGGCTTTGGCTTTAGTTTCTACTTCCGGGTTATCAATCGCAGGGGTTGAAATATAACCTTTTTCGATATATTCAGCTATATGAGGGCGAGTTCCACCTTCTTTGGTTGCATTATTAAGAAGCAGTTGGTAGGCACTTTTAACATCATAATCTCTTAGGCCTCTGAGGTATGACCCGGAGATGAAGGGAGCGGCATGGTCGCCATGGAAAAAGGTCGGCATAAAACCTCGTTTTTCACCTAAATCTATTAAAGAGCTGATAACATCATTTGTAACATCAGGGGAGAGTAATCCAAGAAGTACGAGTTTATTTCTGTAGGTATCCCATAGCGACGGAGTGGTATAGTATTTGAAGTTTTTCTTAACAATTTCTCCACTTCCATCTTTGAATTCGCCGTTGATATCGCTTCTCAGGGCAGGCCATAAGAAACTTCTATATAAAGATGAATAAAACAGTTCTTTTTGACGGTTTGTACCGCCTTCTACCTTGATTTTTGATAAAAGTTTATTCCAGGTTTCAGATGCTTCCTGCTTTACCTGGTCAAAATTCTTTCCGGTGAGTTCTTCCAGGTTATTTTTAGCATTTTCAGTACTGACAAAAGACAGTCCGATCTTGATTTCCAAGGGTTTATTGGAATTTTCGAACTGAATTATTGGTATACCTCTTCGACGTGAAGGCAGGAATTCGATTTTTTTGATTTTATGATTTGATATTGCATAAAAATAAACATAGTCATTGGCCTGCTGGTATCCTTCAAAGGCATAATCTCCATCAGGGAGAATATTGTATCTTCTTATTCTTTCGTTAGATTTTGTGATATTTACAATAAGCTTTTTATCGGTGTTATCTTTATAGGTATATTTATGATAACCACAGCGAAGAGTAGATGTCAGTTCGGCATTGATATTATACCTTTCGAGGTAAACCTGGTAATATCCCGGTTTGGCAGATTCATTTTCATGGCTGTATTGAGACCCGAAATCTGCTGCTGTTACGTCTCCTGAAACCGGCATAATAGGGATATTGCAGAGATTCCAATGTCCTTTATTGGTGTGTGTGAAAGCATATATGGTATCATCTTCATATTCATATCCGGCTCCACTGCCAAATTCTGTGATTGGGCTCAGTTGAACCATAGCGTTTGGTAATGAAGCACCTGGGAATACCAAACCAGCCCAGACTCGCCATTCATCTGGCGGAGTATATCCAATCTCTTTGGGATTTGTAAGTGGGGCAGTGCCTAAAAATGGATTTACATAATCAGTTATGTTGGCCTGGGCCAAAAGGGATGGGGTGACAATTGTTAATAATAACAATTGTAAACTTATTCTATACATACTTTTATACTCCTGATCAATGTTGTTGTGTGCTAAAAGGCTATATTAAGGTTTGTTTATATGGGGATTATATAGCCTGAATGCTAATTTTATGCAGATTGTAATCAAAACCGTAAATAAGTTCAATTCTTTTAGTTTTAGTACATTTTTGAAATTTAATGTTTTTTTTTGTATTGTTAATTGAAAAATAATGTAAATCTGGTATATATTAACATATAGAGGAGAATAACGGGAGTAATTTGATTTTAAAATTCGGAAGGAAGAAACTATATGAAATTCTCTCGTTTGACCCAGATTTTATTTTTGATATCGGTTATTACTCCATTTCTTTCAGGTGGTAATACCGTTCAGTTATGGAATATGGCTTCAGTTGATTATTCTGATGCAGGTTCCGGTTATGGTGAAAGTTATCCAGGTCCATTTGGCCCGGCTGGGTGGACCGTTTCCGGTTGGAATAATATTGGTGGCTCTAATCCGAGTGTTCCCGGTATGAGTATGGTTTTGACAGATACAACTGATGACATTGTTCGCCTTGAAGAATCTCAGGCATATCCCTTTGATGATTATAATAATACGTATGGCTATATTGCTATGACAAGCAGTTCTTTCTACCTGGACGGTACTCTTGATTATCGTGTTGGAGTTGATATGTCGTGGCTTTCAGAATATGGGGAAAGTGATTTTTTATATGCCGTTTTGACTGATGCTAGTTATTCTATTGATTATTACAGTATGTATCTGGGGTTAAATAGCAGTAATAATGGATTAATATGGACGAACCATAATTCCTCAGCAACCGGGATGTATTTTGGTGGAGATGTTCTATATTCGCAAGGGCAGTTTTCTGCAGTAGGAAATTATAAATTAACCCTAATGTTTAAGTACGATGGATATATCTATAATCCATTGGTGGGCAGCCTGAGCGAAGGTCTATCTTCCTTGGACATTGATACTGTTTTTCTTGAGGATATTACACCATCTGTACCTGCACCTGGTGCGGTATTTTTGGCCGGCACAGGAATTTATATTGCCGGGTTTGTTCGTAGAAGAATAAATATACATTGATTTTTTTGTCTTTAATAATAATTCCCAGTCCCATAACCTGAGTGTCCCAATCAATATTCTTTGATATTATATCATAGTTTCAAGCAAGATGTTATTGTAACTCATTATCTTACATGACGTTATTTAAACGTCCAATATTGGCTATTTCGCAATATTTTGTTGTTTGTAAATGTAACAGACAGTTAAGCTTAATATTTTCCGATTATTAAATAGTTGAGAATAGCTTGAATATTAACTATTTATTTGGGGAATTGAAATTCTACTACTTAGTGATTGGGATTAAGCTAAATGAAAACAGAGGTGTTGCAAAGGGTAGTGATATTTGTTCTTTTATGGTTATGTACTATCCTGCGTGCGGAAAAAGCTGGAAAGCCACAAATCCTGGTAATTCATTCTTATCATGAGGGTTTTACCTGGACTGATGGTGTAGAGAAAAGCCTGATTAATGAGTTTGATAAAGACCATTATGATTTATATGTTGAATACCTTGACAGTAAGCGTCATCCGTTAGAACAAGTATCTCCAATTGTTTTTCAGCATTTGGTAGCAAAGTATTCAGACTTAAATCCTGATTTAATAATCATTTCTGACAATAATGCATTAACATTTCTAAGGGAATATTCCAAAGAGTTATTTCCAGATGTTCCAGTTGTTTTTTGTGGAATAAACAACTATTCACCGACTTTACTGGACGGTTTTGAAGGACGGATTACAGGTGCTGCAGAAAAAGTCGACCCAATAAGCACGGTAGATTATATTCGTAAGCTTCAACCAAAAGCAAAGAATTTGTACCTGGTCTCAGGTACAACGCAAACAGGTCAGCAGGTTAAGAACGAAGTTGAGTCGGCTTTTAAATTGAAGGATTATGGTTTTAAGTTAATTTATTTTGATTCTCTGGCAATGGGAGAACTATTAAGTTCTTTGTCTGCCATATCTCCCGAAGATGCTGTCTTATTAATGACATATAACAGAGACAGGGACAATCATTATTATTCTTATGAAGAATGTTCTGAGTTGATTAGTAAGCATTCTCCAGCACCGGTTTATGGAATGTTGGACCTGTATCTGAGCCATGGTGTTGTCGGCGGTCAGATGGTAAGCTCTGAATATCAGGGTGAGATGGCGGCTTTGCTTGGTAAAAGGATATTAAAAGATGGTAAAATTCCTCCTGTTGTTACAGAAAGCCCAAATAAAGCTATGTTTGATACGAATGAGCTGGTCAGGCACAATCTTGACAGGTCATCTTTACCGATTGATGTTAGTATAATCGGTGATATTCAGAAAGAAACATGGTCAGTAGTATCAGCTCTGTCGCTAGGGGCAATATTGTTTATATTTGCATTAATAAGTTTTACCAGGATGTCAATACTAAACAGACAAGGCAAGGTTAGACTATTGGCATCGTTTGTAAAAAGTAATTTACTTTGGGCTACTTCTATTCTTCTGATTAGTTTATTAACAGCATTTATAATTCAAACATGGTATTCGTTTAGATTTGATAAAGAGGCATTAGCGGCACAAATGGTAGATAACAAGAAGCAACTATTGAAAATGATGGTTGATATTGCTATTACAGATGTAAATCAAATGCGAGATAATTTATCAAATAAAGGTGTTGCCGAACAAGAAATAATGAAAGAAGTAAAAAAACACCTGAGTTCTATTTCATTTGCTAATGGGGAAGGATATTATTTTGTTAAAAGCTATGATGGAATTGAACTGGTAAACAGGACTCAGCCTGAATTGGTGGGCCAAAATATATCTAATTTAAAAGACCCAGATGGCGTAATGGTAGTAAAAGAACTTATTAATGCCGGGAAAAGCCCTAACGGCGGTTTTGTTGACTACAAATGGAACAAACCTAGTTTAGGAAGAGTAGTAAGCAAGGTGTCATATGTTCGTGGTGTACATGATTGGGGCTGGGTTGTCGGAACAGGTTTATATCTTGATGATATAGAGAAGACAATATCTGAAGCGGCATACCATATGTGGCAGAAACTATTGGTTCAGATTTTGATTATTCTTGGTTTCAGTATGATTGCATTTGCAGGAACCTCTTTTGTTTCTGCAAAAATGACAAGTAGAATTGACCGTGAATTGAAGCAAATAACCAGGGGGCTGTCAGAAGAAGAAGGTAAGAACAGAGATCTGGACACAACTGGTTTTATGATCCAGGAATTTAAAGATATTGCGGAGAATACGCTAAGGACTTTCCAGGAGCTGGAATATGCATATAAGTATCTAACAGATGCTCATGAACGAACATGTGCCTTAATGGATTCTGTTCAGGCCGGTATAATTCTTATTCGCTGCAGTGATCGAGTTATCATTGAGGCAAATGAGGCTGCGGCAGAGATAGTCGATGTGAGTGTAAGTGATTTAGTTGGAAAAGTGTGTCATCGATTTGTTTGTCCAAGAAAGTATGGAGAATGCCCTGTTCTGGACTTAGGTAATGAAGCTGATAATTCAGAAAAAACAGTAATTCGTCCAGATGGTACAGAATTGCAGGTATTAAAGACCGTTCGTAAAATCACACTGGAAGGCGAAGAATATCTTTTAGAGAGTTTGATAGATATTACAAACCAAAAGAAAGCAGAGCAGAAACTCCTGCAAATGAATAAAAATTTACAGGAGCAGACTGAGCTGGCACAAGAGATGGCGGAAAAAGCGGAAGTAGCAAATCAGGCAAAGAGCCAGTTTCTGGCAAATATGAGTCATGAAATACGCACTCCCATGAATGCAATAATAGGCTTTAGTGCGCATTTAATGGAGAAGGAACTGCCTGAAGAATATTACGAGTATGTTAAGTTAATATTCGAGTCAGGCAACTCTTTGCTATGTCTGATAAATGATATTCTTGACCTGTCCAAGGTTGAAGCCGGTAAGCTGGATTTGGATGAACATGATTTCGATCCGTATGAGATGCTGAACGGTTTAAAAGGGATGTTTACCGCCCAGGCAGAGAGGAAGAATTTAGAATTAGCATTTATCTGTGAGAACGAACTACCTAAAATGGTAAATGCTGATTCTGACAGGCTGCAGCAGAGTCTAATAAATCTTGTAGGTAATGCTGTTAAGTTTACCAAGGAAGGAAAAGTTGAAGTGCGAACATCATCAGGTAAGAGTGATGATACAGATTATTTACATTTTGAGATAGAAGATAGCGGTATAGGTATATCAAATGAAAAACTTAAAGCGATTTTTGAGCCTTTTACCCAGGCTGACAGCAGTACGACAAGACAGTATGGAGGAACTGGTTTAGGGTTGTCAATAACATCAAGAATAGTTGACCTGCTTGGAGGCAAGATGGCAGTGGAAAGTGTGGAAGGAAAAGGTTCAACCTTTATACTTACAGTGCCAGTAAAAGTTCCGGAAGGGGCTGAATATGGAGATTCGCAAAATATGCTGGCTAATGATGAAGATGCTGTGGCAAGCGGCACTTATAGTGGAAAAGTTTTGGTAGCAGAAGATAATCCTGCAAACCAGATACTCATAAAAGCAATGCTTGAAAAAGCGGGAGTAAATATAGTAATAGTAGAAGACGGCAGACAGGCAGTTGAAAGGGTAAAGT
The DNA here is from genome assembly GCA_963666285.2 of Sedimentisphaerales bacterium. GTDB lineage: Bacteria > Planctomycetota > Phycisphaerae > Sedimentisphaerales > SM23-30 > JAFGDI01. The sequence continues at coordinate 3,929,036 of OY762711.1, read as the reverse complement.
CGGAAGAGTTTGATCTTATCATGCTTGATATCCATATGCCTGTATTGAATGGTTTAGATGCAATTAGCGAAATACAGAGGATTAATTCCAGAGTTCCAATTGTCGCTATTACAGCAAGTGTAATGGAAACGGAGAAGAGAAAATATCAGGAAGCCGGATTTTTGGATTTTATACCAAAGCCTTATGATAAAAAAGCGCTTTATAGCTGTTTAGATAAATTTCTGGATAAAAAAAGCGAATACAGTTTAGATGATGAAGTAATGGCAGAAAAACTATTATCAAAGGTTAGTGATATTCTGGATGTTGATCAATTAATCAGTGTATGCGGTAATAGAGAGACCATTGAAGCTGTTTCAACCGCGGTATGCCGGGATGCTGATAATTTATTAGCTAAACTGGAAAATAGTGTTCAGGTTTCAGATTATGAACAGGCAGCTCATTTAGCACATTTGATAAAAGGGATGGCCGCGAATGTTGGAGCAGTGAAATTATCAGAAATTTCATCTGTTTTAGAACAATATGCAAAGGAAAAAGATTACGAAATGGTAAGTCTATATTTTAAACAGGTTGATGAATTATATCGAAAATTAGTATCGTATCTTTCCAGTTCAGGCTGGTTAGAAAGTGTTATAAAAATATAGTAATATTATGAGGACAAATTATGAAAGTTTTAATTGTTGAAGACAATAATGCATCTCAGGTTTTAATGAAGCTTCATTTCAAAGGTATTGCAGATTGTGCATGTGCAGAAAATGGACGAGACGCGTATGGCATGTTTACTTTTGCAATTGACAGTGGTGAACCATTTGACCTGATCTGCCTTGATATTAATATGCCTGAAATGGATGGTCATGAATTCCTTCAAAAAATAAGGGTTTATGAGAATGAAAATCAGGGCCTTATAACCAGTAAGGTAAAGGTTATAATGACGTCAGCACTCGGAGACCCTCAGAATGTGGTAGCATCATATAAAGAAGGGTGTGAGGATTATATAGTAAAACCAGTGAAAAAAAGCGAGCTGATGCAAAAAATTGAATCATTAGGACTGTGTGTAGATAATTAACTCAAACTGTTTGATGGACAGTTTGAAAGGTATTAGGCAAGGCTAAGTAAAGCCTTGCCTGGAATGCTGCGCGGAGACCAAGCAAAGCTTGGAACAGGCCGCTGCGAGGCGAGCTCTTGCGGAGACGAATTGAGATTGTCAATTCTAGAGGGCAAATCATTCTGATTTGCCGAGGCGTGAAGGAAATATTCGGTTTTTATTGAGCGTTGTTTATATTAAAGACGAAGTTTTCGTCGTTGTTATGTTTTGTAGAGAGCTGATTTATGCTGGTAATCATTTTTTGTTGGCTCTCTACAATTGGACGGTATGTCAAAAGTGCGCTGATTTTTTGGGCGGGCTGGTTGGTTTGGAAGTTTGTAAGGTGTTTGTAGTAAACGGGATAAAAAAATTGAAGACTTTAGATTTTCGCGTTTTGGTGGTTGTAAAAACGCGGTGATTTTTTCGAGAAAATCAGTGGTCAGGAATCAGGTTTCAGATGCCATGGAAGGTTGCTCGCTACCGCTCGCGGCTAATTGATGGTTGACGGGAGGTGTGCGGAAAGGTAACGGGGCAGCGCGGCGGGTGGCCGGCGGTGAAAAGGGTAACGGATTTGAACGAAGGGGAATTGCGGGCCGCGGACAATATACGGCGGAACATCAAACAGGTACGGAAGCCCAAACACGGGGACGGAGCGGAGACGCGACGAGCTACGCTAAATGAAAAATGAATAATTAAAAATGAAAAATTAAGGTGTCCTGATGTACATTGACATCAGGAATAATTCGCTGTCGCTCACGGCTTGTTTAAAATTAGAACAGATGATAGTAGAACAGGTAATCAGCAGCGAGTGACCAGCGGCCAGTGGTCAGCTGTCAGCAGATAAACTACGTGCTTCGCACTCTGGCACATCATTGGACAAGTCCAATGATGTGAAGGTGTCGCTACGCGACCTGGTTAAATAATGTGCCGAGCTTGTACTCAGCGTTCCCAGGAGTGAAGGTGTCGCTACGCGACCTATTTTAACCGGGTTCGGCGAGGCTAATTGATTTATAAGTGAGAGTAGTTAGGTGAAGGAGAGGTTAAAAAACGGAATGGAATTGAAGGGTGCGGGGATATAAGAATGAGTGCGAGGCGGGTTGCAGAGGTAGTGCGGCGGGGAGGGAATTTTGCGGATATTATCGTAAGTTGTTATTTTTGGATTGTGGGCAGACCAGATGCCACGGAGCGGCGAGCTACGCAAAATGAAAAATGAAAAATTAAAAGTGAAAAATTCCGGTGTTCGCCTAACGGCTCACAACTAATTTTAAAGCTGACGCGAAAGTAAAATTTATATCAAAATTGCAGTATCTGTTTGAAGTCTGAAATGAACCAAAATTTAGAGTTGCGGCGAGCTACGCAAAATGAAAAATGAAGTGAAGAATTGAGGTGTCCTGATGTACGTTGACATCAGGAATAATTCGCTGTCGCTCACGTTTTGTTTAAATTCAAAGTGTTGCAAGAAGGCCCTTTTAGGCGATTTACCAGAGGCACTTCGTTATTGCAACTTAAAAACTGCGAAAGTAAACTTAATGTAAGTTTACAATATTGGTAACTGTGATGTCGATGGTGGTGCCTGACGAGTTGACATAGTCGAAGTTTGCAGTTATGCCGGTGGCGGTGTCCTGGAGCAAGGTAATTATGACGATGGCGGAGTTGAGGTTTTGGGCGTATTTGATGTCGTCTATGCCTGGGCCTGCAAGGTTGCGTGAGGTGTTTCGCTGGTCGTGTATATGCCAGCGTGCGATGGCGTTGGGGGCATCGCTTAATAACTGTTGTGATTCTATATAGCGATGATGGCCGATGGATTTGCCGGGGGTGTAATACTGGAAAACCAGGCTGTCATTTTTGAGGTGTATGAGTCCGCCGATCTCGCTTTTGTCGGTTGGCTGGGTGAGGGATGAGTTGATGTCTTTTTGGTTGTTTTGTGATATATAATTGATGATGAGTTTAAGCCGGAGCAGGTCGGTGATAGTAAGTGAATCTTTTTGGCCGGCGAAATCGTCAGGTTTGTCGTTGGCAGCGTTTCTGTATGCGGGGGGGCGGCTGATATGTTTGGCGTTTTGGAGGTATGGGGAGATGACGCTTTCCAGGTTTTCTCGAGAGGTTTTAATTGTTTCTATTGGCAGGTTTTGCAACAGGCCCAGGTCGCCAATGGAAAACAGATAACCATGGTCGGCAAGGATGTCAAACTTGTTTTTGAGAGTCAGGATCTCAGGTTTCGGCATATTTTCGAGTTTGCGGAACTGGACAATTTCGATGAAGGTTGAAGGGATGCAGTTAAACCGGTCGAGGCAGAATTTCATGGTTCTGGTGATAGTATTTTGGGGAGTAATGCTGTGTAGCCATTTTTCGGCATCGCTGCGTGGGAGGTTGAGATTTTCCCATATTTTGCAGATGTCGGAGGTCATTTGGAATTCGGGCAGGTCAGATTTGCTTTGGTCCTGGTTGACAATGGCGAGAGCGTATTGGGGGTAATCGGTTTGCGTTATGTTTTTGCAAAGTTTGATAGTTCTCTCTTTTAATTGCTTATTCTGCGGGTGATACATTGCAAGATATTTTATCGATGAAGGTGAGGAGAGATATTCGAGTTTTTGCAGGAGCAGTTCGGCAACTTGCAGATCGGGTGTGTTGACCAGGGCCTGAGCGATCCAGACCGGGGCAGATTCGGGGTAGCTGCTGATGGCGAGTTCTACAGCTTCGAAACGCCTGGCCCGGTCAGCGGAAGCAGGGATAATGAGATCTTTTAATGTTTCCGGTTCGATACTTTCGGTTGTATTTGAATGAGCAGCGTTGGCGAAAGCCGACAGGAATAGCATCAAAATCCCGATTGTGAGTCTGGTATAATTCAGTATTATTTTAAGGTTGCAGGCTACTGTCATGGCTATTAATTATGGCTATTAAGTGAGTTTCGTCCACATCTTTTTAAATAATCCATAATAGTTGGAATTCGTCTATATTATGTATTGTATTCTGGTTAATTTTCTGAAAAATATCGATCGCTTTATGCATGATTGTGAGTAATAAATTGGGAATGTGTATAATGCAGAAAGAAATATAAAAATGTGGGAAAACAGGGTTAAATTCAAGTTGTTAAAGCGAATTGTAGTGGTATAATAAATTTAACAGCATTGAGTCCGGCTTCTTGAATTTGTTCTGTAGTATTATTTTTTATGCGTTCATTGGTATATCCCGATAGTCAAGGGAAGTAAAAATGTATTTTTATCAAGGGGAATAAAAAATGAAAAAGGTTGGTTTGTTACTTGTGTTTTGTTTTGTTATGTGTTTTGCCGGTGTTTTAAAAGCTGAGCTTGGGATTACAAATGGAGATTTTGAGGCTAATACGGAATATGACGAAGACGGTCTTGTTGTAGCAGCCGATATCTGGGATTTTGAGGTGAATAAAGTAGGCTGGTATATTCATTCATATAGTTGGCATAATGCCTGGGTAAAGATTGCCGGAGCCTCTTATAATGAAGGTGGTGTTCTGGTATTGTCAGGAGAGGCTGATAATATCAATACGAATCCTGATCCCGGTGATTTAGGAACAGATTTACAAAATAACTGGGCATATCAAAGTATCGGCACAAAGGAAGCTGGAGATACTGTCATCCAAATAGCGTTTGATTGGGCTCGCCTAACAGACCAGGGTGAGGATCCACTGGAAATTGGTTTGACTTTCACAATTCTGGAATCAGATGGTACTTTTACCCCGGAAAATGGAGCAGCTCTTGATATTTTTGGAGCGTCAGGTGTAACAGTGGTTGACCAGGTTACCAAGACATCTGTATTGACAACCGGTGATCCTGGGCAAGAAGAAGTATGGCAGTTTGATTTATCATCAGCTGGGAGTGGCGAACTTTTCCTTCGTATACACCAGTATGAATTGACGATTGATTCCTGGAACTTTATAGGAGTTGACAATATCAGGATTCTTACAGTAGAAAATAATTCACCTGCTGATGGTGCCGAACATATTGGAGTTGAACCCGATAAAGCAGATAATGATCTGGTATTTACAGTTTCGGATCCAAGGATTGTTACAGTTGATGTTCAGCTGGCACCGTTTCCAGACCCTAACTTATCTACCGATCCTAGTGGGGAAGGTTATAAGATTGTTGAAGGTATGGCAGTAACTTCTGGTGAGCAATATACGATTGACCTGGAAGGCGAATTAACTGAAGATCTGGAGTATCTGACTAAATACTATTGGAAAGTAATTGGTTATGATTCAAATTCCAATGTGGTTTCTCCTACCCCGGTTTCCAGTTTTACAACTATTAATGATAATATTCTTCCGTTTAGTGTTGTGCCGGAAATAGCGGTTGTAGAACCGGGCTCTCCATTGGTGTTTACTCTTGTAAATATTTACAATGTTATTGATTTTCAGTGGTATAAGGTTGGCGAAGCAGCTCCGCTGGTAGATGGAGCTGATTATTCCGGTGTGACAACAGATACTCTTACGATTCTTGATATGCAGCCTGCTGATGAAGGTGTATTTTATTGTGTTGCATCAAATTTTCTGGGCTCTGTTTCTTGTGAAGAAACCGGTCCCGGCCGTGCGATGGTATCCAGGCTGGTCAGCTATTATCCAATCGAATCTGTCAGTGAAGGAGTTACTCCTGATACTGTTGATGGTTGGGACATGGCTCTGATGAGTGATGATGAGGCAGCTATTGGTCTTCCAGTTTTAGATACTGATGTTGTAGATGCCGAGCTGGGTGCAAGCAGTATAAGCTTTGTTAATCCTTCTGAAAATGATCCCAATGGTGTATATGGCCAGATTCCTGCCGGTGCAGTTAATTATGGCGATATGACAGTATCATGCTGGGTTAAGTGGACAGGTAACTCTGCGTTTCAGCGTGTGTGGGACTTTGGCAATGATGAAACTCATTATGTATTCCTGACACCAAGCGATAGTGATACAGTTCGTTTTGTAATCCGCAATGGCGGCGACGAGCAGATAGTTGACTCTTCATATTCCATTGTTCAGGGAGAATGGACCTATCTTGCCGTCACACTTGCCGGAGATACAGCAAAAGTATATGCAAATGGCGAGCTTGCCGGTGTAAATGAGGAAACAACAATTGATCCTGTTGATGTTGCTCCTGAGTTGAACTATTTTGCCAAGAGTCAGTTTGCTGTTGATAGGTATTTCGATGGCAAGATTGACGAAGTTAAGATCTATAACTACGCTTTGACTACTGGAGAAGTTGCTCAGGATTATATGGATATTGCAGGCGGCTGGGTATGTGATTATGACCAGGAATCATTACCTTATGATTACAATGGCAACTGCGTAATCGACCTGCCTGACTTGGCAATCTTTGCAGCAACCTGGATGGATTCTCATCGTATCTATGATGATAATAACTAATGGTTGTTGAATGTTTTGCAGTATAGCACTTATACTGCGGCATGTATGTAATTAAAGGATTAGGCCTGGGGCTTTTGCTCCGGGCCTTTTTTGTGTAAATAGTGTGTAGGGAGGGCCCTTTTAGGCGATTATTGCAACTTAGAGCAATTTAATATTTTATGTTCGTTTTTTGCTTGCTGTGGTTTCGGCTGACTTCATCAGAAATACTAGCAATATATGAATATTACTTTGTTTTCTTCTTTGTCAGCCTCGTTCTCACAGAGGCATAAATCGGAACAGAAAATATTAAAGTGCTCTAAAAACTGCGAATGTTAACTTGAGGGGAAGTTCTAAAAAAAAGTTGTTATTATTTCCAGGAGATATTTTTTTGCAGAGATTGAAATTGCAGAAAGAGTTTCTTTCTTTACTAACCATCTGTTTTTCGGTTAGAATTGTCAAATACGCTTGTGTACTTTTTGACAGGTAAACATTATTCGCAAAGGCCGTAACAGGCCAGTTAAGTGAAAAACGAAGAAGGAATAAAAAATGTGTACAATTGGATATCTCAGGAAAGCAGGAATAATGTTTAAGAACAGGGATAAGGCGGCTCCAGAAGTCGAGGAGATAATAAATGATGGTAATATAATGGCCTGTAAGACGGTTGGTGATAAGCATTACAGTTGGGGGCTGAACAAGCATGGCTGCGGTTTTGTGACTGCGATGGTGCAGTCAAAATTCTGGCCGGGTGACAGGGATAAATATAAAGAAGGTGAGCTGAAGCTGCCGAGTCTGATGTTGACCGAGACACTGCCGGAAGTAACCGGTTTGGGACAGTGGATAGAAATCTTGAAGCAAAAAGGGCCGTGGCAGGGTTATAACGTGATTTTAGCGGATCGTGAAGGTGCTATGCTGGTAGAGATGTATGGAGAAAATATTGAGGTTAGCACTTGCGGCAGTGTAAAGGTGGTAACAAACCATTTTTGTGATGTTGAATATGCAGATAAGGAAGGCTATAAAACCGGTCATATGAGCACCTTTGAGCGTTATGACTATGCGGCCGGGCGTTTAAAAGGTATTGAACACCCAAGTAGAGAAGAATTGCAGGCGGTTTTGCTGCCGAATGATATGGGAGCTGATCCGGGAATCTGGATGACAGATGCGTCCGGAGGCCTGGTGACGGTATCGTCTAATATAATAGATATACGAAATTTGACGTTATATTATGCGACAGAGCCAGGCGGGAGATGGAAAATGGATACTATTGGAAATTAGAACCCATCGGAAAACTCTTTATGCTGAGACAGGCTGGAATTTTCGATAATTTATGATTGGAAATGCTATAACTACTAATAACGTATATTTTTAACCAGTGTATTAATTTAAGGATGTTCGAGAGAGAAAGAAAAAATGTTTGATTTTGATACAGTAATAGATCGTTCTGAAACAGGTGCAGTAAAAATAGACAAATATAAAGGTCGAGATATAATTCCGATGTGGGTAGCAGATATGGATTTTGCTTTGCCGGAACCAGTTATCGAAGCCATCAAAGCCCGAATCGAACATAAAATATTTGGCTATACAACAGTTCAGGATAAGCTTCGAGAACAGATAGTGGAGCGAATGTGGAATCTGTATAAGTGGCGGATCAAGCCAGACTGGATAGTATTTTCTGCCGGGCTGGTATCAGGCCTTGTATGTGCAATAAGGGGTTTATGTTTGCCGGGTCAGGAAGTATCGATGTTTACGCCGATATACCCACCATTTCTGGAGATTCCTGAGGTATGTTATTGTAAGTCAAGTGCAGTACCGATGATTAATAACAGTGAATATTATGAAATAGATTTTGACCGTTTTGAGAATTCTGTAAACGATAAGACTGCGTTACTGATGTTCTGTAACCCCCATAATCCCAGCGGCAGGGTATATAACCGGGCTGAGCTGGAGAAGTTGGCAGATATATGTTTGAGGAATGATCTGCCGATAGTAAGTGATGAGATCCATTGTGAGATAGTATTAGGCGGCAACAAGCATATACCGATAGCGTCTTTGAATGAAGAGGTTCAGGACAGGACGATAACAATGATGTCAGCATCGAAAACCTTTAATATAGCAGGGTTTATGACAGGATTTGCGATAATATCAAACCAGCAGCTGCGGCAAAAATATCGTACGATAGTTGAAAAGATATCGTCATTTCCTAATACAATGGGTTATGTGGCGGCTTATGCGGCGTATAAGTATTGTGAACCATGGCGTGAGGAACTACTGGAATATCTGACCGCGAACCGTGATTTTGCGGTAGAGGAAATCCGTAAGATTCCCGGTTTGAAATGCACAAATCCTGAGGCATCATATCTTTGCTGGATTGACTGCAGAGAGTTGGGGACAGATAATCCTATCAGCTGGTTTGAAGATAAAGGGGTAGGTTTGTCAGACGGTAAATTATTTGACATGCCAGGTTATGTCAGGCTGAATTTCGGCTGTCCAAGGTCGGTGCTGGCAGCCGGCTTGGAAAGGATGAAGTGATATAATAATAAGTATTTTTTTTTGTAACCGTCATTCAGGTCGGATGTATAAGTGTATGTGGATAATAATTTGAGGCACAATATCCAATTGTGCATGCAGCAATAGTATTTTTAATTTATCAAGGAGATGTATGATGTTTATGTGTAAACTATTGTCAAAAATAACTTTAACACTTTTAATGGTTTTAAGTGTTGCAGTTTGCGGAGCGGGTCCGGATGTATTGAATCTGGTGCCATCGACAGCAGAACTGGTTGTTGTTTCCGGGAAATTATCTGACCTGGACTCTAAATTAGGTGATATTGTACAGAAATTTGGTCTGCCAGAGGAAGTATCAATAGACACAATCGTAGGAGAATTATCAGATGATATCGGCCTGTCAGAAGGATTAGCCCTGGACAAATCACGCCCATTCTGTTTTGCCATGACATCATTTATGGCAGGAGAGAAAGCATTACTGGTATATTTGCCGGTAAATGACCCTCAGTCAGTAATAGAAGCCTCCGGAAGCGAGAAGCTTGAAAGCGGGTTGTATAAATTCGATTATGACGGCTTTATGACCGCTAAAGGCAACTACCTGATGGTAGCCAGTAACGAAGCTAACCTTAAGATGGCGGCAGCAAGCTCAGCAGGTATGAGTGTGCCTGATGTAGTAGCGTCTGATATGTCAAGTTCAGATATATCGGTATATGCCAACCTGACAAATGTTATGATAATGGCAAAATCAATGGTTCCACTGGGGCTGGCAAGTGTTCCAGAATTGCAGAGTCAGCCGGAGCTGGTAGGAAAAATTCAGGAGATCATAAATTCCGTAACCGAGATCAATAAACTGTCTTTGGCAATTGATGTTGAGGATGGTGGATTTAAGACAACAGCAAATATGTTTTATATGCCTGGCGGTTCGTTATCGAATGCCTTGAAGCCATATAAGCAGACATCAATTGATGACCTGGCAGCTATGCCTGACGGCAATCTAATGACAATGACTTCTGTAAGTCTTGATCCAGCGGTATTGAAGGACATGTATAGTTTTATCCTGAATATAGTAGCTATGGCGACCCAAGGTAAAATTGACGGTTTAGATGAGTTTTTGACAGATATTAATGTGACTATAGCAGAAATGTTTGACAAGTATTCAGACAAGATCGGTACTCATGTGCAGGGGGAATATATTACAACAACAGAAGGAATAGCCCCAGAAGCTGCAGCTATGACACTGACAAAAACAGAGCTCGATAAGAAGAGTGTAGATGATATGATCAGTAATTTTGCCGACAAGAAGTTTCAGAGTTTCTTTGAGGTTAATACATTCGAACCAGAAGCCGGTAAAGTTGACGGTGTAACCTATTCTAATTTGAAATATACCATAGGTCAGCCGCTTCCAACCGGAAACGGTGAAGTGTTTAAGACTGAAGTTGACCTGTATTTTGGCCAAAGCAAATCAGGTATGTATGTTCAGACAATGGACAAAGCAGCCCTTTCAGAGGCGATTACACTGTCAAGAAGCGAAAAAACACTGAAAGGTAATGACGGATTTATGAAAGTTGCAGGCAAGATGCCGGATTCAGCCAATATTTATTTTATCGCTGATATCAGTAATATGTTTGACTATGTTGGAGCAGCTATGAATGCCCAGACCCAGGAAATGGCCAAACAGGATCCGGCGATGGCGATGCAGGCAGCAATGATGGGTCCGGTTATGGAAACACTAAGTTCAAGTGTAAAAGGATACGGAGCCAGTGCGGTTGTGCTAGAAGACGGCTATGTTCGTGAAACATGTTATGTGAGCATGGAAACAGTAGAGACATTTGTTGACGCGGTTAAGTCAATTGCACAATCCTTTATGGGAATGCAGATGGGCGGCAGTAACGGCTCTGCAACTGAATTTTAATATTAAAAGTAATTTTCAGAGACACTCTTAAATAGGAGTGCTCTAGAACTAATCTCGAAATAATACAAAAGATATGTTTTGGGGTTAGGTATCGAATAACAGACATTTTAGTAAAATACCCTTTGCATTCGAAGTGTGATGCAAAGGGTATTTTCATTTTAAATAGCTCAAACTGATCGATGCCAGTTTGAAAGGTATTAGGGAATGATTGTCGCAAAGCGGCATACTATGTTATTGGCAGATAATAGTGTGGGTGCCGGATACTATCGGATCAATGAATCTTAACGAGCCATTTTGCTGTGGGGTGACCGTTGTTCCATCGAGTGAAATAATTGAATATCCTTCACAGTTTACTGGAATTACAAACCTGGCAGTCATATTAGCCGGTATTACGATTTGGAAAGAGCAATTGTCAGTCTGTTTGGTCACAGATAAAGTAATATCACCACGTATTGTAGGTATTTGAGTACTGAACTGGTTGAGTGACGCAGGTTGAGGCTGAATCAAAGCGTGTGCAAAACCAGGTTCCAGCGGGCGTATGCCGGCAATAAAACGAGGGATAATATTTGCCGGAGCAGCACCCCAGGCATGGTTCCAGTCTAAATTTGATTTATAGGCGATCCCCCATGCTTCCAAAGTAATAGTGGACCCTTCGAGCATCATATTGGTCCAGCTTCTCGAACCAGTAGAGGCCATTAGGTCAAAGGCAGCCTGTTCGCGGCCGGCTAAAAACAGGGCTTCCAGCAGATATTGAGCACCATAAACACTACATGCCATTTCTTTGGATGTGACAAAATCAGCAACAGTATCCAGCTTGTCGTCCGGTACCAGCCCGAAAGCGAGCGGGAACATATTGGCATGAAGAGACGAATGGGTAGTGCCTTCACCATCAGTATATAACCCGGTATCAGAATTGAAAAGTACTGTCTGGAAGGACTGGTATACCAGTTCTGCGTCCTGAGCGAACTGCTGGGCATCGGTGGTGTTGCCAAGAGTTTCAGCTATCTGCTGCATAAGTATAAGAGTGTGATAATAAAAAGCGTTAACAACCGTATTGACTGATTTGAAGACATAGCCATCGCGTTCGCCGGAAGGCCAGTCAACGATGTCCTGAAGGCCGTCAGTGTCTAACAGGCCATCTGTTCGGGCGTATTGGTAAAGAAGCTTACTGTCTTTGAGCGTGTCGTAATTCTGGGCCAATGATTCACTGTTGCCAGTGTAAAGATAATCGGCCCATGCCATCATGATAGAATGTTGTTTCCACTCGGTCGGCCAGGTAGGATGAGAGAGCAGATATTCGTGAGAATATCGTGCCAGAGAGAATTCACGGTCAACGCTATAATGACAGAGCTGGTTGATATAGGCATCAGCCTCATAAGGCTTGCGTTCCCGGTCACCATCGACATATACCGCACAGAAGCTGGTAGGTTTGATACTGTATTTACACAATTCCCAAACATCATTTAAATACTGATTGTCGCATGAAAAAGAAGCGGCATTATCGTCAAAAGGATAATGTACGGAAACCTGGCGGATGTCAGCGGCAGAAACAGAGTATGGACAATCGACAATTTCGAGGTAGCGGAAAGGTGCAATACGTCCAAATTCTGAGGGGATCTGGATACCGGTGGTAGTTCCAGGCGGGTGGATTCGTATTGTTCAGATCCGTCGAGAGAGACAGATGTCTGGTAGTACCTTATTGTGCCACCGGGTGAACGGTCAACTATGCCGTCTTCCAGTTTTTCACCGAAATGAAATTGAACGGAGCCATCAGATATAGAATCAGATAGTGAAGGTTTAACCTTTAATATTGTTTCAGTCTCAGTTCCAATCCGTATTGCCTGGTTGGGAATTGTCCATATGATATAGCCAAAGGCATCTTTGCCAAAATCAACCAGGTATCTTCCTTCTTCAATGGAAGTTACACTTACAGGAGCAATCTGTGATCCGACCTGGCTATAGCGTGCGGTATTGTAGTCAGACAGGGCAGAGCCAGTATGGAATTCCTGTATTTCAGACCAGCTAGAAACCTGGTCCAGATTGTTCCAGATACGCACTTTCCAGAAGTATGTACTTTGGGCAGATAAATCGGTTCCATTATAAGCAACATTAATTGAAATATTATCAACTACCTTATCGCTATTCCATAAATCCGGATTATCCAGGTCAAGTAAAGCAGTACTTGAAGCGACCATAACCTGATACGCGGTTTGGTAATCTCCGGTCAGGTTAGAATTCATAATCCATGAGAATTCAGGATCAGAATCGCCGATAGTTGTTACTTCAGGGTTAGCCAGCAGCTCACACATCAAGCCGGTAGGGGCGGGAAGTGCAAATAGAGAGCTTTGGATGGCAGTAATAGTAATCAACAGACATATTATCAAAGATGTAGAAATTTTCACTATTATATAATCCTTTCAATTAGAGTTCGGTTTTGCAGAAAGGCCCTTTTGGGCGACTTATGCAACTTAAAAACTGCGGAAGTTGACTTAGGTATTATAGGCAATTGGGGAATAATCCGCAATCCAGCCATGCAAAAGATAGTTGAGCAAAATCAAAAAGGCTTACTATTCCATCAGGCCGGCTGCCAGGTCCTGAGATATCATATAATTCATTTGTACCCAGATACTGACCAGCAAAGGCATCTAAGTCATAGATGTCAATTTTGCAATCCGGGGTATTTTGCGGGCCGGACCAGTCAACGCTGCTGCTGTATGAGTTAATACAGGAACGCAACGCGGCAAAATCAAATCTCAATTGAGCAACTTCGGTATCATTCATGGCATAATTATATATTCGAATATCATCCAGTTGGCCGTTAAATATTTCGGTTCCCATTTCAGCACTGCCAATATAGAGTTCGGCAGTCATTTCCTGGGGGATGTCCCATTCGGACTGGGCGGTAAGAATCCCGTCGATATAAAGTTTGCAGGTATTATCTTCAAATACGGTACATATATGCTGCCAGGTTTGTGATTTAATACCATTTGCAATAGATATTTTATTTCCGATGCCGGAATCAATATACAAATCATCGCCGGTGTTGGTCTGGTCCTGCCAGTTAGCCCAGAAAGAGATAGTAAAAGTATTGGGCAGGACGATTGAGTTATCAGAATCTGCTACAGCCCATCCGCCAGTAGAATTTATTTCTACTGCTCCGTTGGATTCCTGATTCGCACCAATTGTAAATGCCGGTACAGATTCAACTTCAGCATTTTTACCGGCAATGGATTCGGTATAATATGTGCCAGTGAAATCAGTTTGATCGAGAGTCCAGTGAGCAAAGAGGCCTTGAACGGTCAATGCTGCCTTATTTGAATATATTACCTGGTCGGAATCATTGCTGACGGCAAGATAATAATTGCCCATATCTGAAATTTCACAGTTATCTATAGTCAGAGATGAGGTATATTCCATAGTGTCAGTATCATAATCCAGAGAGATGGAAATATTTGTATCGGTATTCTGAAGCATTAAGTCTTCCGTATCATCTGACTTATACCAGTTTGCCCGGCCCAGTGTTTCCGCGGTAAAGCGACATTCTAATGATGCAGTTTGCCCTGCCTGGCATTTGATATTTTCCGGATGTTCAATTATAGAAGGTAAGCCTTCATATAAGATATATAACAATTCAGATTCAGTACGGGCAACCTGGCTGATGCGTACCTCGTCGATAACTCCTTCAAAATTTTCCGAATAACCACCGGTTGCTCTCAGCTCGTTGCCGACAGCGAAATAACCATCAACATCTGAGGTAAGGTCTGCAGAAAGCTGGAAAGAACCAACTTGCTGAACGGTAGAGTTGGCATCGATTTCCGTCCAATATAGTTTTAAGTTATCGGTGGTGTTTTCCTGGCCATTATATGTTACAGCCACATGATACCATGTTCCAGCGGTAAATGTGATAGCAGAATTGAAATTAGTGACAATTCCTGCAAGAGTTTGAAATCTCAGTGTGCCATCGGTATTGATGCGGAACTGGAACCCTCGTTCACTGTTACCGTCGCTGTCTTCCAGAGAAATAATTTCCATGTGGTTAGGTATCGAGCTCTGACTTACCATTGGTTTAACAATAGCTTCAAAGGTAAAAGCACCATCAGAGCCGACTAAATTGGAAATTAGTGTTTTATTGACAGTGTCGCCAGCGTAGGGGCTGGAACCTGTAGTGCCGTCATAGGTGTTTACGGCATTGCCAAAGCCGTTTATTGAAGATTCAAGTGAGGCACCATCGGCAATTGTCAGGTTTAATGAACCAACCGAATCGCTTCCATCTGAATCAAAATGATACAAATGCAAGGTGTCAGAGTCGGCAGTATAAGTTCCCGGATATTGCGCAGCGGCAATTCCTGGTAAAGCTGTCAATACAAACAATAAAAAATATTTAATTATATCATACATTTCTTTTCTATCTCCCAGTGCGGTTTATGCTTCGCATCATATGCATGTCGCACTTTTGACTGTTAAACGTTATACGCAAAGGCCGTAACAGGGCCTTGTGAATGAAAAACTTAAAAATTACGAAAGTAAACTCCTATATGTTTGGGTAATTTCTTATTTTAAACTACAATCAAAATCAATAATTCTAAGCGGTGTCAGGTAATCAGTATCGGTTTGTCTGTCCTGTACGTTTACAGATAAAATTTCATCGAGCCTGAACCTGTGGTAGTCGCCTTGTACTTCGTTGCCAAAAGGTCCGCTTTCGGATATGACATATTTCCAGTCAGTCCACTCAGTATCAGCGGTAGCAGCCATAATTACCAGGTCGCCGCTTGAATATTTGCCGACAGCACCTGAAGGCAGTGGATTCATAGCTGCGATATAAGCAAGAAAGGCATCTCCGTTACTTTTGATGAAAAGTTTTGGTCTGTTTCCCGCGACTTCCGGTAACTCTCTATGCTGCCATTTACCATATGAATCGCGCCAGTAATGATGGTACCTGCGTGCAATGGCCGGCCCCCAAGTCTCTCCAATGCTGATGCCTTGAGAAACGGCATACCGGTAACTTTCGTCTGTACAATGCCACATAACTATGTGGGGCCTGTTCCATGGGTCTACAGCCTGAGTCTGCTGGTTCATAAGCCCGTAAGCTCTACTAACAGGAACGACAATCAGCCCGTTGGAATTAAGGTTGATACAGGTGTCATCGGTGGTATTGCCTGTATAGGCCCCAATAATTTGGGGCTGAGTTTCAGGGTAATTCAGTTTTAGCAAAGTCTGAGCGGTATCAGTCCCGGTTTCAAATTTGACCCCGGAGGGGACGTTATTATTGTACCAGGTGAAGCCGCCATCATCGCTATAGGCATAAAGGATATCGTGGTTGGCCCATTGAGTCTGTTCACGCCAGCACCAGGTTGCATGGAGGCGACCGTTAGCGTCATAGGTAAAGGCATTCATATACGGGTTACGGGATGAACTGGTATCCCGATAATCAGAATAAATACCATTGCGAGCAATAATTTTCCTGGTATTGCCCCATGAATGAGTGTTGCCATCATAATCGACAAGGTACATATCGCCGCTGCCGGAACCTCCGAAGCGGTAACTCATCTGAAGGTTGCCATTTGGAGTCTGCCAGAACCGCGGATAGGTAAGCCCTGAAACGCTTTTACCTGTCTCTAAATAGTTTCTGGTAGCTTCAAAGACAGAAGGTATCCAGGTTGTGGAATCTGGATCGGCAGCAGTATTTATGTTTGAAATTCTATAGTGGAGAGGGTGTACATGATGGTCAAATGCCAGATGGATAGTACCGTCATTGGGGCAAATACCCATTGAGATTATATTATGGGCGTCATTGCTGTCGAAGTAATAATCGGTCAGTTCAAGTATCTGCCAATTTGTTGTCGGTAATTTCCTTCTAGCAATACAGACATGATGACTTCCATTATAATAAGCTACATACTGCCAGCTCAGGTGGGTGATAACCATATCCTGCTGGAATGACAGACCATTAATGCTTGTACCATAATTGCCGCCAACCAGAGTAAAGGCTTCGGAATCGATAAGATAGTCTCCGATCCTGTCCACGCTAATTTGTGCGAGAGCAGAATTCAGAGCAGCCAAAAAATAAGCTGTTAAAAACAGAGCAGGAAAGGCGAATCTTATCTGTTTAGATTTTCTCTTTTCTTTCATCATAAAAATATCTGTTGTGAGCCTGATGCCAGGCCCACAACAGATCAATAGTAATAATTCGATCAAAATTAATTATTTACGTTTACGAATAGCGACTAATCCGCCCAGACCTAATAATGCCATTGTAGCCGGTTCAGGAACGATAGTCAGATTGTCAAAGTTACCCACTGTAGCATCTTGTGTTCTTAGATCGGAATAAAAGCCAACAGCATTTCCAATGTCGCTGTTAGTGCAAGTCCATGTTACAACTGAAGAGTCACCACTGGCAGTAGAGTATCCAGCTTCAAACTCATATGTACTCAGACGGCTAATGTAAAGGCCTGTTACATCACTATATGCTGGAGAGGCGGCACCAGAATTACCACCAATATTTCCGCTATCCCATCCTGCATATCCGATAGATCCCCAGCTTGTCTTAAAATATATGGTCAAGAATCCATCTCTAACGTCACCAGTTTCGCCTTCAACAACATCAGCAAGATCGGCTGATTTTGCTACGGCAAGACCAAAGTCCATATAGCCGCCAGCGATTACAGATGTGTCGATGCGAAGTGTATCACCAATTGAGAGACTGTAATCATCACGTAACAATGTAACTTGTTCGGGCGATGTATCATTAGTTTTAGTTGCCTGAAGGGTTCCTGAAGGTGATGAGTAGGTGGTTGAATAACCAGCAGCATGGTCGAGCACAAAATTGATAGTATACTCGGATAGATCTGTATCATTAAAATCATCGATAACAGCAGCTTGTGATGCTACGGCAATCATACCAAGTAAAAATAAAACAACTTTCTTCATTTTCTTACCTCCGAAGGGGATTTTAATATGTGTACTCCAGCAAACCTCTTGCTGGAAGTAAAATACACAAGTTATCAAAAAAACAGTATTAGTTTAAATATCAATATGCCGGCTCACCGTAAAGTGAGCCGACATATTGTGTACATGTTAATAATATATTACTGGGCATCAAATAGACCGTCATCCAACCAGGAAGCGGCAAAGACAGCGAAGTCAGCCAGATCTATCCGGCAATAAGACGAACCAGAATTATCAAAGTTATATTGAACTCCATCAAAATTCACATTCAGACAAGGGACAATACCCGTAGCGTCAAGATATTCCTGGGCAAAGACATCATTTGTTTCTTCGTCCAGTTTGTAGTTGTATATTCTCAGATAGTCAACAGAAGCGGCAAATTCCGGCTGCAGGAACTGGCGATTAGCAGTCTGGCGACCGGCACCAAGCAGAACAGAATACTGCCATTGAGCAAATGGGGTATTGTTGGCAGTGCTGCCAGATGCTACCGGCTGACCGTCAACGTATACCGTACTTGTCTTTCCTGCTTCCCAGGTAAAGGCGAACATATGCCAGTTGCCGTCGAAGATGTCATATTCAGGTCTGTCAGGTTTGCCGAGAATTTCAACATTATGATTATTCTCACTTCTAACATAGATACGAGCACTTGAATCTGCTTCCAGGCTAGCGCTTATGCCACTTGCGTTTCCATCGTTGAAGTTTTGATATAGAATTCCAATTGAAGTCGGTTTAATCCAGCAAACAAATGTACCAGCGTCCATACCAAGGCCCAGTCCGCCATCAACAGCACCGGCTTTTGGATAGCCTTCAGTACTGAAATCGATGAATTCATCAGCATCAATAACAACAGCCTGACCGAGACTGTCAAAACCAGTTTCGAAATCCAGAGTAATATCAGCAGCTTGCAGCTCGTTAGGGTCAACCAGACCGGCCATGGATTTGCCGATACCAGTTGGGGCATCAGCTTCACCGGCGGTTGGTGCAAGGGTGTTTTCAAAGTCATATTGAGCGAGCAGGCGTTTGATGATCAGATATGCGTTATCTGAAGAAACCGTATCAGCACTATTAGTGATTTCGCAGTAATATTCACCTTCATCGCTTATAGAAGGTGTAGCGATTTGAAGTGTGGAGGTGTATGTGCTGCCGTCCTGTGATATGCTGATAGATATATTGCCGCCAGCAGATAATGGATTAGTGTCACCAACTTTGTACCATTGAACAGTTGGCTCAGATAAGCTTGAGAATTTGCATGCCAGAGAAGCAGCAGCTTCAGAGTCGAAAACACGCAGGCTTTCAGGAGCGTTTAGTATGATAGGTATTGAAGGCGGAGTTTCGAATACCCAGATTGGACCGGTTACGGTAGCAGCGTCAGTAGGAGCAGAGTTGCTGATACTTTCATCGACGCGCCAGAAGTACAGGCTATCACTTTCAAGAGAGATTGGAAGTGACTCAGTAATCGGGTCGGTAAGGTCGGTAACTGTTACCGGAGTAATATCGACAAAATTCGGTTCATCTTTGCAGATATATAAATAATGTTGACTGACATTATCCAGTTCAGCCGTATTCCACTGCAGTTCAGAAATAGCGTCCATGGTTTCAAGTTTTTCACCGGGAACCGGGGCAGGATTATTAGCCCAAGGGATAGATGATATTGGCAACATATCGTCAGCAGAACGAGCAATTGAACTGATGCGAACTTCATCTACCAGACCTTCGAAGTTTTCTGTAAAGCCACCATTAGCTCTCAATTCATTACCAACGCAGAAAAAGCTGGAAACATCACTTTTCAGATCTTCGGTGAGCTGGTAAGAGCCTACTTCCTGGGCAGATGTGGCAGAACCGATTTCTGTCCAGTATAGTTTGATGTTGTCGGCAGTATTTTCCTGACCGTTATAAGTTACGGCAACATGGTACCAGGTGTCGGCTGTGAATGAAATAGTTGCGTCAAAAGAGACAATAATACCTGCGATAGTCTGGAAACGGAGCTGGCCATTATCGTTAATTCTGAATTGGAACCCGCGTTCGGTGTTAGCATCATCATCTTCAAGAGTTAAGATTTCCATATGGTGTGGAACAGCATCCTGGGCGACCATAGGCTTGACAATCGCTTCAAAGGTAAAGGCACCGTCTGTGCCAGATAATTCCGAGATAAGGATTTTATTAGCGTAATCTCCGATGTATACCTGAGATACAGCATCGCCGTCATAAGTATTGACAGCATTTCCAAAGCCGGCTTGTGAATCAGTTAAAGTTAATCCATTAGCAGGGGTAAGGTTTTTTGGATTGGATTCGACCATATCCAAAACAGTACCGTTAGCCAGTGCGTCAAAATGCCATAAATGCAAAGTGTCCGAATCAACGGGATAAGGACTTGATGCTGCAAATGTGCTTGAGCAAAGCATGCAAGAAAGTAATAATGTGACCAGTTTTTTCATTTCAATACCTCCAAACTTATTTAAGTAATATATTTTATAGTTTTGTGAACACACAAAACCAACAATGTTTTATTTAGCGAGTTCCAGGGCTGGTTCAGCAAATAGAGTCCAGTCGCCATCGTTGCCATTATCGCTTCCCTGGGTAGTAGCCAGGGTTAAAAAGCGATTATCCGGGCTGATATCAACGGATATCTCTACCGTACCATCAAGATAGGTAGCATCTTTACGAAGGAACTTTTCCTGACCATCTACCAGGACATAAAATGATGCTTTAGGTTTTTCAATCAATTTTTTTCTTACTTTTAATATATCATCTGTATAATCACCATAAGATTCAGATAATCCACAGTTAGATACAAATCGTACGATGTTCATTTTTGTGTATTTGCGGATAGCGTCCAGATCATATGTGATACCCTGGTTGGCATGTATATATATAGCCGGTTTTTCGAGGGTTCCACATTCTGTGCCATCTAATCGCAGGGCATGGCGAGGAACAGAATCATCTGTGTGCTGATGCCAGGCACCATTAAGAATACCCATATAGAATCTGTTATTAGTAGATTCGAAATTCGAAAAGATTGTGTTTGTTGAGTCAATTTTGGTTGGCCCGTTCGGGACAAAGATGCCATCGATAAATTGATTATCTGATATCTGAATAAATTCTTTAATTTTATTTTGTACATTTATTTGGTTAAGCCTGCAGATTTCACCTTTATGGTTAATCCCGTAGTCTAGCATTCCGGTACCGAATCCATTGCCACCGCCAGCGATATCGGCCAGATCGATTCGGTTTTGCCCTCTCCAGATTATCCCGGTATCAGAGCAGATCTGTCGGACGAAATCATCTTTCTTGAAAGGTATGGAGCTGACATTGCCGCTGGTAGAATCGAAGCTAACCGCATTATATTCATGGATCGTTTTACTGACTTTATCTTCGCCAATAATTCCGGCATAAAACTGTACTTTACCATCTATAACATGGAGTTGAGAGGATCCTTTTCGGTCGATTTCAACGCCAAATTCTGTTCCGAGGTCAACAAGTCTGGTAAAATGGCTATCGACGGAAAAGCCCTGACCGGTTTCAGATACACTACTGAAAAGTTTGCCATATTCAAGGAATATGCCGGCTCTTTCGATTTCAAATTCAGCGGGTCCCTCTATAAGGACTTCAACACCTTGATCGTATGAGATTCTAATGATGCCTTTTTCTATTATATAAGGAGGATGATTTGTCATTATCCTCTCATCAATATTAAGCTTTTTAGAATTCTTATCCCAAGAAACATTTAGCTGGTCGGTAACAGTTGCCACCGGTTCTGTATATTGAGGAGGAAAGATGTTGGCATAAACAATAAAGAGGAACATAAAAACAGCCGCAATAGTAACCAGAGCGTTATACACACGGTAAAAAAGGTGCGGTTTTGACTCGACCTGTTTTACCGTGACTTTTTCGATAACAGGTTTCTTCGGTTCCTCAATTATATCAACAGCAGGGGCAGTGTTTTCTTTTTCGCTGAGAACATCAAGAATTTCATTGCATATGTCGATACTATCGCCCCGGCTATGAATATCGCTACTGTCATGAACGATCATTGATAAATCAGACGAGCCTGAGAATTTTTCCCTGAGGCTAAGCATTTTCATATTGAGTTTAATGCATTTTGAATAAATATCCCTGGCTTGAATGTTATTGGCGACGATAGTTTCAAGCTCGCGGCATTCCGGTTCAGTAATAATCCCTTCTACTGACTTGAATACCAGTTCATGTATTCTGATTTCTGTTTGGTTTTCCATACGTCATCCCTGCATTGAAATCTTGTCTTCTATGCATTTTCTAAGCAGAAAGTGTACCCTTGAAATATGTTTTGATAAAGAGTTTGCACTAAGTCCGAGCCTGTTGGCGATATCCTTTACCTTTAACCTGTCGATATATCTGAGTCTTATAACTTCTTTACTTTTGTTTTCCAGTTTACCAACACATTCCTGTAAAGCTTCACTGTATTTATCGTCAGCGGAATTTGAGATTTCCTCTTCGGATAGGTTTTGTATTATTTCGGCATCAAACTGAACAATAGAACGAACTTTATTCTTTTTGATGTAATCCAGTACCTTGTTTTTGGCAATCTGCTTAGCCCATGCCATGAAGTTTGTGTTTTCTTCAAATGTACTGAATTTATCCCACAAAACCAAAGCTGTTTCCTGAAGAATGTCTTCGGCAGCAGAATAGTTTGGTAAAAGTTTTAAGATAAAACCTAATATCCTGCCCTGATGTTCCATGAATAATTTCAGGAACAAATTATATCTATTATCGTTATTATTCTGATCCATCTCATTTAATGCGAAAGGTTAGAATTTCGCCTGTCTATTAAGCTAATTGATTTAGATTTAAAAATGTGACAATAATTTTGTTTTTTTATTATATCCTTAATGATTTCAGCTAGAAATATTATTATTAGGGAATAATCTTAAATCTTATTAAGTAAGTAAATGTTGTAAGTCTTTGGATTTTAGGTTGTTATGGATATGTTGCGGCAAAATAAAGAGGTTTGTGGAAAACGTGGAATTATTAAACAATGAGTTTTACAGGCGGGTGGGCGTGATTATTTGCTGTCTCTCAGTGTGCACAAAATCGAGGCAAAAGCGATTGCCGCGGTTTCAATCCGAAGAATAGAGTCAGTTAATTTAACAGGAGATGATCCGACAGTTTCAAGAAAATTGATTTCGTCGGGGGTCATGCCACCTTCAGGGCCGACCAAAGCAGCGATTGGGGTATCAGTTTGGAAGGTTTTGCTTATTGAATCGGCAGAATCATCAAGTGATCCTGTAATTAGTAAAGCATTTGGATGTTTATCTTTTATTTTGTTTATTGTCTGGGCCAGGGTAGCGGGGGAGTCAATAATGGGCAGATACAGCCGTTGGCACTGTTTAGCTGCGTTAAGTGCGAGGGTTTTATATCTTTCAATCAGTTTTTTTTCGTTGCCGGGCTGCTTTACGGTTCGTTCGAAGATAACCGGGTATATGTGGTCAACCCCCAGCTCGGTGCATTTGCTGATAAGCCATTCAAACCGGTCTTTTTTGGCAACGCTGGCAGCGATAATTATAGGACTTTGGGCATTGGTATCAGGTAGAGTTTCGATGTTTTCCGGGAGAATCTTGACAGAGTTTTTGGTAATTTCGGTGATTTTACCAGCTGCGATGGTGCCGCTGCCGTCAAAAATCTGCACGTAATCTTCCAGATTTAATCGCATAACCTTTGTAATATGTTTGAATTCCGGACCTTCGATTTCAATGACATTGCTGGTTATAGGACAAAAATGGAACCATTTGGTTCCTTTTATGCAGTTTTTAGCGGTTTTTTCCAATTTTTTACTTTCTCTGTTTATGTTGATTGTGATTTTGTCGATACATAATACTGCTCTGGTAGAGCCAGTGTGTATTTTAACCGTATTTCGAATAATCGGAAAGTAACAAAATGGCGGATGAAAACAAAAAAATTCAGGAAAGTCAGGATGGCGTTCCAGACAATATCGATGAGTTGCTGGAGAGCGCGGGAAAGTCGCTATCCGAGCTGTCAGGAGAGGTTGGTGATGATGTTGAGTCATCGACCGACGAATCAAATATCGAGTTGGAAGCTAAAAAGGATGCTGATGATGTAGATTCTGTATTAGACAGCCTGGCATCTGAACTTGAAAGTATCGGTGAGGATATAGAAACTCCGGGTGAGGAAGAGCTTGAAGCAGAGGGAGCGTCCGATAATACACAGCAGGAAAATACTGATATTTCAGCCGAGGGACAAGACACATCAGAAGCGGAATCGGAAGAAGATGATCCGCTGGCACAACTGACAGCTGAGCTTGAAGCAATTAATGGTGAAGCGCTGAAAGAAATAGATGACATTGGCGAAGAACCAGAAACTGCAAATAAACCAGATGCTGAAGTTGAAGCAGTGGTAGAAGAGCCAGAAGCAATAGAAGAGCCTGAGGCTGGAGTTGAGGCTGAAGCAGGGGTAGAAGAGTTAGAAGCAATAGAAGAGCCTGAGGCTGAGACTGAAGTTGAGCCGGAGATAAAAGCCGAGGATTTAGTTGAGGCAGCTAAGGAAGAGGCTGCCGCAGAAGAAAAACCGGCAGAAGAAGAGAGTGTAGATGATGTGCTGGCGAAACTGGCACAGGAGATAAGTGAAAGTGATATTGAAGATATCGCAGAAGAAGCGTCAGCTAAAGAAGGGGTGAAGAAGGAGAATGTCGTAGATGAAGCAGTATCGCCTGTAGAATCTG
This sequence comes from Sedimentisphaerales bacterium, assembly GCA_963666285.2. Classification (GTDB taxonomy): domain Bacteria; phylum Planctomycetota; class Phycisphaerae; order Sedimentisphaerales; family SM23-30; genus JAFGDI01. The sequence goes on along the minus strand of OY762711.1, from coordinate 3,904,531 downwards.
AAGAGGCTGTGGAAGCCGCTGAAGATGTGGATTCTGTAGGAGAAGTGGAATCTCTGGTAGAAGATAGCCAGGAAGAGGAAACACCTGCTTCCGAAGAAGATGCTTTTGATGAGGCAGTGGCGGAGCTTGCCCAAAAAGATCAAAGCGAAGAGATTCAGGCTATCGAAGAAGAGCCGGAAGCTGTTTCAGAAGCGGCAGAAGAGTCTGTCCTGGAAGTAGAGCAGGCAGCAGAGAGTATAGAAGAATCTGCAGCAGAGGCTGGGCCAGAGCCAGAGGTTGAGGCAGAAGAAGAAAAAGATGCTATTGCCGGAGACCTGGAAAAGCAAATAGAGGAGCTGGCGGATGTCTTTGCAGAAGATGGTCAGGAAGAGGCGGCAGCAGAAGAACCAGCAGCCGAGGTGCCGGAGGCTGAAGAGGTAGAAGTGTCAGCCGAAGAGGCAGCGGCTATGGAAGAAGATTCTGGTATACCAAATGCTGAAGAGGTTCTGGAAGACCTTGACCAGCAGATGAAAGACCTGAATCAGATTGTAAATGAAGATGAAGAAAAAGAGCCTTCTTTTGCCGCCCAGGTTTCAGCTTCAGATGAAGAAGCCGAAGATATTGTCATGCAGGAATTGGCCGAACAGACATCGCCTAAGGAAGAAGCAGTAGCCGAAGTACCATTACAGGAACCACAGATCCAGGAGAAAGCTCAATCCAAACGTCGCGGTATGAACGCAGCTCAAAGGGCGGTTGCCAGTGGTTTGAATACGGCTAACAGGCCTTTTGAAAAAGTAGTACCGGCACCGGTCAATGATATATTGGGCCTGGTGGGTGTTATTACATTTGCCGTTGTTTTGACAACGCTGGGGTTATTCCTGCTGTTTGGCGGGAGCTGATAGAGCAAAAGATAAGAAGCAGTAAAAAAATAATTGTTCCTAATGAAGTAAACTAAGCTCGGTAGAAAAAACTATCGGGCTTTTTTAATTTTCCATTTGCGGCTTATTTCTGCCGACTAGGAGCAGGTATGCCAGGGATATGCCAAGTGCGGCGAAGCCAATGAGTACTTTTAACCTTCCATCAAAATAGGCGGGTGTGATGTAGCTTTCAATGAATCCTGCAACGATGAACATTGGAATTGTCCCCAGCACATACACAACAGACTCAGAGGCACCTTTTTTCAGTGAGTCAACCCTGGTAAGGTTTTTGGGTATTAGTATTGAAAGTCCAAGTTTTAGCCCGGCGGCACCGGCAACTATAATCGCAAATATTTCCAGCAGGCCGTGTGGTGCGAGGAAATACCATAGTTCGGTGCTGAGCCCATGGTTTGTAAAATGGCCTATGAAGCAGCCCAGCATAATTGAGTTGGAAAGCAATATATAGCAGGTTCCCAGTGCGAAAACTATGCCCAGTGAGAAAGCAATCAGGGCGACTTGTATATTATTTGTTGTAATTGAAGCGGACATTACCGTTCCGGACATTTGTCGGTATCGCTCGCTGACATCTTCGGCGGTGACAGTATCCGAATTTTCAATATCCAGGCCGTATGGCATAAAGGTGTATGCCGTATCGGGGTTGAGCCTGACAATCGAATATGTCGAGACCATAGGTATGCAAAAGAGCAAAATGGCGAAAAGCAGATAAGAGATATTTTTTCGGAAGATAGCCGGATAGTCTTTCAGAATGAATTTAATAACACCGGTATCGCTTTTTTCTTTTTTTCTTTGGTAGAGTAAACCGTGTGCCCGTATAGCCAGGTCGTTAACCCTTGACAGAGTGATATTATCCAACTTATACATTCTGACTTTTGATACATCGACCGCAATTGTAGGGTACAGCCTGGTTAATTCATGCAGCTGTTGGTGGGTGAGTTTTCTGCATCCGGATTTACCGGCACAGTCAAGCAGGTGCTCGACCCTGTCCCAGATGGGTTTTCGGTTTTCCAGAAAGGCAGCCGGTGTCATGTTTTTTCCTTTTTACTTCTAAATCTGCAACGTGCATTCAATATAGTCAAGCATTTCACTGATAGACATATCATCCCGCCAGGTGCCTTGACGTGACATTATCGGCTTAAGTATGCCAGGCAGTATTTTGACAATAGCATCGTGGCTAAGCTCCGATCTTCGAACGTAAAAGTTCTGTATAATGTTAAGTTCTTCGGGGCTCAGGCCGGATTTTTCCAGAACTTCAGCAGTAATTTCCATCTGCCAATTGTCATTTTTCTTATTAACTTTGTCAGTTGCTCCGTATTGCAGTTTTTCTTCGCTTACCACTATTGTTCCTGCTGCCATATCACCAATTCTTTGTTTACGTTTGGAACAGAAGATGAAAACAATAGCGAGGAAATACATGCCCGGCAGCATATCGACAAATCGAATAATATTTCTAACGGCGATATGTTTGAACGTGATCGGGCTGCCGTTTTCGCAAACTACCCTGAGGTGGACACTTTTTTTGCCGGGAGTCTGGCCGTTGGTAATCCATTCAAAAAAAGCGAAATAGCCCCAGTAGAATAGAAACATGCCTATGAAGAAAGCGGCCAAAACGAAATCTGACATACTGCCGCCGCGATATGAAAAGACGTTTGAACTTAGCGCGAGAATGAAAAAAATGACAAGGAAGATCAAAACGATTAGCAAATAGTCAAATAATCCCGCAGAAATTCTTGACCCCAGCCCGGCGATAGTGCGGGTGAGCTCTACATTTTCCGGGGTTTCAATTTTGTCATGTACGTCATATTCGATCATATGATTAATCCTATTAACAATCATAAATGTCCAGAACAAATGACATTATAGTATGCAGCCGCTATGGAATCAAATAAATACTCGGACAAGACGAAAAACGTTAGAATTACTGATTGACAATGGAGTTATAGCAAATATAATATTTTAAGTTACTACTAAATATTTTAATGGTTATTATTTATCAGGTGAAAGGACTTATGATGGAAGGTCAGCAATTTGTGCCAATGAGTGCGACTCGCATTATTGACAGGGTATTTTTCTTTTACAGTAAGAATTTTCTTAAATTTGCAGCGATGATATCAATTATTTTTGTTCCTATTGGTATTATTTCAGCATTTCTGAATGTAACGGTGATTTCATCGCCAAATCAGAATATGTCAGGTGCAGAGGCGATCATTGCGATCGTAATGGCTTTGGGGCCGGGTTTACTATCTATGTTGGGAACTGTATTGTGTTCGGGAATTCTGGCCCAGGGTTTTTCAGAATTATATTTGGGAAAGAGCTTGGAAACAGGTGAAGTATTTGGTGTTGTTCTACCAAAACTAGGCAAGATGATTGGTGCGGGCTTTGTTTCTACGCTGATAATAATTCTAGGGTACTTTTTGTTTATTGTGCCAGGTGTTATTTTTGGTTTATGGTACAGTATGATATCAGTGGTGATAGTTCTTGAAGGTTCAGGGGCGATGAGTTCACTTAGCCGCAGCAAAGAACTGACGAAGGGTAATCTAGGCAAAATATTCGGAACAATATTTTTAGCCGGATTGATAGCTGCAATAATTAATGGAGCACTCACGGGGATAGTTGGAGCAATAATGGGCGGAGGATTAGCAGCTATAACTGACCCGGAATCGGTAGAATCAGCCAGTACCACATTTTTAATAGTACAGCAGGCGATGCAAACAATAGCATCAATAATAACTGCACCGATAACAGCCGGAGCAATTGTATTATTATATTATGATCTGCGGATTCGTAAGGAAGGTTTTGACCTGGAAATGCTGGCACAAGGTATGGCAGGTCAGGATACAGCTGGTATAGACCAGGAAGTTAGAGATTTTACATATGATCCCGGCAGGTTGGATTGAAAACAATAACAGAAAAAATCATATTATGGCCAATGGTAATATTGTTATTGCTGTTGGCCATTGATATATATGCTGAAGATGGGAAAGGTTCTGAGCCAGGAGATTATGCATTGGGGGCATCTTCAATTCGTGAATCTGTAGAATGTCCGGAAAGCTCAGCAATAAAAGACTCGACCCAAAAAGTTATGAGCCGGCCAGAGTTCAGGGACATCTTGGGGCAGGAAAACAGTTTCTGGCGAAAAGTCATTGATTTTCTGGATAAATTATTTGGAGATAGAGAACCTGGTGAGCATTCCGGGCTGGCAAATTTCCTGGTATGGGTTCTAATAATCTGGTGTGTTATAACTATGCTGGCAATATTAGCACATTTTATATGGGCGTTGTATATTACAATTCACACAGGTTCTGCGAATAGGAAAGCTTTTGGAGTTGATGGCGATTTTGCAGAGAATACCTATCGTATGAGTGTGAAAGACCTTCTGTTAGAGATGGAAAAAAGCCTAGCGGCGAAGGATTATGCCCGGGCGTTGTCATTTTTGACAGCATCGCTATTAAAGCGTCTTGAGTCATTTGAGTATATCATAGTGCATCCATCCAAGACAAACGGAGATTACTTGCGGGAATGCGGGCGCGGCAGCATTATATTTAATAAATTTCGACAGTATATTATCGGATTTGAATCGGTGGCATACGGATTTAAGGGATGCGATGAGCTATACTTCCGAAATATGTATAGTGCTTACGAGCAGATAGAGCGGGAGTGTGAGCAGGCGAACTAATGCTGAAAGCAATCAAAGACAATAAAAAAGATCTATTGATAATCACAGGCCTGATTGTTTTGTCGACTGTTATAATGTTTTCACTGGGTTCAGGTGAGTCTGAACTGCACAAAGATCTACACAGCAGTAAGTACACCGGTTTCAAAGGGACAAAGGCATTCTACCTGTTATGTGAAGAGCTTGAATACAATATCGACAGGCTGGACAGATTCGAACAGCTGCAGGAAAGCTGTAAGGTATTGTTGATGATATCTCCAAAGGTAGTGATAGCTGATGATCATATAGCTTCGCTTGAGAGATGGGTGCGTGATGGCGGGGTATTGATCTGCGATAGCGGAATACTCCCGGATGATAGTATAGCAGCGTTATATGGAGGTGCTTCGGGTAAAGTTAAAGAAGAGGAAAATATCCTGGCCCGGGATGTGACAAAGACTAGTTGGGAATTCAGGTATTCCTTTGATATGGATGATACTGAAGAATATAAGGTGTTGTACTACGAAAATAGCAAGGCCAGGATAATAGAGAAGGAGTTAGGTCTTGGCAAAATAATCAGGCTTGTATCGCCAGATATTTTAACGAATACGAACCTTAGCCTCGATGACAACAGTGTACTTGCGATTAATCTGGTGCATTATGCCTTAGGCGGTATACGTGCAGGAGAGGTACTTTTTGATGAGAGTCATTATCGAGAATATAAGGATATAGAGACATCATATACCCTGTTAGGTAATATGCTGGCAAATACACCCTGGGGGTGGTTTGTAGTTTCGCTGGCAGTTGCCGGAATGTGTTATATATGGCAGCAGGGCAAGCGATTTGGCCCGGTTAGGCAGCTGCCGGGTCAGAGACGTCGTGCCAAGTTGGAATATGTTCATTCGGCAGGTTCATGCTGGACTAATGCCGGGGCGTATCCGCTTATGTTTGAGTTGAATTATAAATGGCTGCGAGGAAAGTTTTCTGAATCTGTTGGCCTTCCTGCAACTTGTGATAATATAAGTCTTTCAGCAGAAATCGCCAAGAGAACTGAAGGGCAGGAAGGATACTACCGGGATATTCTAGACAGGGCAGGTGCGGCTTTAGAAAGTGAAATATCAAAACGAGAAGTTAAAAATCTAATAAAAGAATTAGGCAAAATAGAATTGGAGTTATCCGATGGATACAGGAAAAGTTAATACTTATGTTTCGCAGATAATAGAACAGGCCGGAAGGGTAGTTGTCGGTCAGGAAAGAGCGTTGGAGCATCTAACCTCTGCAATGTTTGCCGGAGGGCATGTGCTGCTAGAGGGCGTTCCGGGGACAGCCAAGACATTATTAGCCAGACTACTTTCAGTTCTGACAGATAGTAAGTTTATGCGAGTACAGTTTACGCCCGACCTGATGCCTTCCGATATTGTTGGTGTGAATATTTATAATAATACCGGGAGTTGCTTTGAGTTTCGCCATGGCCCGGTATTCAGCGATATATTCCTGGCAGATGAGGTTAACCGGGCACCGGCCAAGACACAATCGGCACTCCTGGAAGCTATGGAAGAGCAGAGTGTTTCAGTTGACGGAGTAACTTATCCGCTGTCAAAAGTGTTTATGGTGGTTGCGACACAGAACCCGGTAGAATTTGAGGGGACATATCCGTTGCCGGAGGCTCAACTGGACAGGTTTATGCTTAAGATTAATATTGATTATCCTGAGCTTGAACATGAGAACCGTATACTTGCCAATATCGAAGCCGGTTTTGACAGTCGTGATTTGTCAACCGCAAATATTGAGAAGGTAGTTGACCTTGCTACTCTGGCAGAAATACGAGATTACGTGCGAAAGCTGCCAACAGATCAGAAAGTATTGGATTATATTGTAAAGATAGTACGGGAAACAAGGGTTATGCCCCAGATAGCACTAGGTGCGGGTCCGCGTTCGGGGGGTATGCTGCTGCTGGCGGCGAAAGCTCACTCTGTTGTTTCAGGATATGAGTTTGTTACCCCTGACAGTGTAAAAGAAATGGCCTTACCGGTACTAAGACATAGAGTTATTCTCAAGCCGGAATACGAGATTGAGGGTCGGTCAGCAGATGACTGTCTAAATGTATTGCTGGGTAGAATAGAGGTGCCCAGATAGGGGATATACTATAAAAGTTGGCGAGCAAATAAATGGTACCATCCTTAAAACTTATAATCCTGATTCTGCTAGGAAGCCCTGCGCTACTGGCCGGTCAGTTCGTAGACGGAATAGCCAGCCTTGGGTTGCTGTATTATCTTCTGCTGCTGTTTTATGTTCTGATAGATTTTTTTATGGTACCCGGACGTTCCAAAGTTGGTATAAACAGGGTAGTGCCATCCAGATTTTCCCAGGGAAAAGAAGAGCAGGTTGAACTTCATATTTCCAATAATAGCCGAAGGACGGTAGAACTGTGGCTAGTCGATGGAGTGCCTGATGATTTTGTTTACGATAACAAGCCAATCAAGGTTAAACTGCTACGGGGAGAAGATGCTGTTGTTAGATATAATGTTTGTCCGGTAAAAAGAGGTCATTATCGTTACAGTACTTTGTATATGCGGGTGCTGCCTGCCCTGGGGATACTGGCTCGTCAGTATGAGATATATCTGGAATCGGATGTAGTTGTATATCCCAATTTGACAAAGTTTGATCATTTTAATTACCTGTTAAGGCATGGATATACAAATGATCCGGGTTTGACCTCAATGAGGAAATACGGACAGGGGACAGACTTTGAAAGTTTGCGTTATTACGTTCCCGGCGATAGTACTAATAAAGTCGACTGGAAAGCAACAGCCCGGCGTCAGCAGATGATAGTGCGCAATTTTGAGCCAGAACGTCAGCAGAATGTTCTGGTTGCAATTGATGCCGGTCGAAGCAGTGTTTCTGAGTTTGACGGCCAGAGCAGATTGGATTATTTTATCGAGGCAGCAATCATGTTGGCAGGTGTTACCTTGTCTCGCGGTGACTGGTTTAGCCTTCTTGTTTTTAGTGATAAAATCGACAGGTATCTGCCGCCGGTCAGGAAGTTAAGCAACCTGAACCTTGTGGTAGACCAGCTTTATGATATGAAGCCCAAAATGGTCGAAAGTGATTATAATTCTGCCTGTCAATACCTGGCGTTAAAAAGCCGTAAACGGAGCCTGGTATGCCTGATGACAGATATAATTGACAGCAGTGCCAATGCCGACATAATCGGATATATGGCCAGGTTTCGCCGCCGCCATTTACCGTTGGCTATAACTATGGTAGATACAGATGTAGATGCAGTTTCCAGTGAGCCGTTATTTGATTCTGAAAACCTGTATCAGAAGGCGGTAGCAATTGATATAATGAATCAGCGAAGTGAGGCATTGCTAAGTATGAGCCGAAGCGGAGTTTCAGTTCTGGATGTTGAACCGAAGCAGCTAACACCTCAGCTTTTGAAGAAATATCTCGAGATAAAGCAGAAATCATTATTATGACCTGATGGCTATTACGTAATTTGGGCGATCTAATCATCTTCGATTGTAATGGCTTCTACCGGGCATGAGTCAGAAGCCTCTCGGCAGTTATCCTGGTCAGCTTCCGGCACGATATTGACAATGACCTCTGCTATATTATCGTCGTTCATCTGGAATACGCCGGGGCAGGTAGTAACGCAAACTTCACAACCTATGCAGGTTTCAGCATTTACATAAGCTTTCATTTTGTGTTTCCTTTCTGATGATTTTGTATGTATTTCTTTATAAGATTATAGCCTGTTAATGGATAGTATTCCAGTGAGCAGGAAAGGTAGAAGATTGAAAAAAAATAATATTGTGTTTGACCTGTCTATAGCTTTATAGTGTAAATTAGATTTCAGTTAGCAGTTTTTGGCCAGAATGCTATTGGAGTTTTAACGAAAAATGTTATCCTAAGATTGAAAGGAAATCAAATGAGTAAAGTATCAGTAGAACAATGGAAGGATATGTTCGGGCAGGTTGGTTTGAGCCAGGCAGATATGCACAAATGGCATAAGATATTTGAACATACCAACCCGGACGGTCATCAGAGTTTTCTGGAATGGCTAAAGCCGGGTGATGTCGAATGGGTAAATCAGGTTAGAAGCCAATATAAATAAAGGCAGTTTATGCTCCCCGGTGTTATGCCGGGGGGCTTTTTGAGGTTTGAACATGGAATACAGTGTTTCAAAACTGGCGAAAGAGTTTGGATTGTCTCGCAGTACGCTGCTGTATTATGATTCGATAGGTCTGTTAAGTCCGGGAAAGCGAGCGAGCGGCGATTATCGAGTTTATACCGATGAACATTATTGTAAGCTTGAGCAGATATGTGAGCTTCGCAGAACGGGTCTTTCACTGAATGAGATTGCCGAGATTCTCAAGCAGGGCAAGTCGCATCGAGCGGAATTACTGCAGCAGCGACTGTCAGCGATAAACGATGAGATAAATGATCTGCGTTGTCAGCAGCAGATAATCGTCGGGCTACTGGGTAATAAGAAGCTGTTGAAGGATGCCAGGGTGGTAACCAGGGAGATGTGGGTGAGTTTCCTGGCGGCAGCCGGGCTGGATGAGCAGGGAATGCGGCAATGGCACCGTGAATTTGAAGCAGCGGCACCGGAAGCTCATCAGGATTTTCTGGAATCGCTGAATTTATCCCAAAAGGAGATCCGTAAGATAAGAGAATGGTCTAAAAAGAATATAATCTGATTGCTCAATAATCAATATAGTCTATTGGCAGTCATAAGGTTTTTAGGATATTATTGCTTAATAGTGAACGAGTTATCCAGAAGATAGTTTTTAAGGCCGGTCAGATTGTCAGTGTTTATAAGATCAACGCCAAGATTTATTAATACCGACCAGCTTGAAGAATCATTTGGGACTGTCCAAAGTCGAAGTTTATATCCATTTTTTCTGCATATTGCGACAAGTTCTCTAATTTTATCAATATCATATTTTTGAGCAAAACTGTTTTCTGAAGAAGTGTCTAAAGATTTTCTTTTAAAATTAGATGCACTAATTCCTATTACCGGAACAGCTCCTTGGGGGTATTCCTGGTATTTTTCTATCTCATTGGTTCTACCGTCAAGATACATGTACCGGTTGTTATCGGATAATATTTCATCGACAGGTCTGTTTCCTGTTATAATGATTCGAACGAAACCGGTTATTTCTCTGCCGTTTTCTGTTTTTGTAAGCATCTCGCGGTATCTTTTTAGAACTACCAGAAGCTCATGGTAAACTTCTATACCTTCTTTTATATCTATATACAATAGCAGCTCATAATCGTCCTGATGAGACAATTTACCGGAATTGTTTTTCTTTTCCAAATACATGTTATACAGCGGCTTGAGATATAGATTTTCAAGGGTTCTGTCCATTTTTATTTTGTCTTCATCATGCGAAACAACTAATACATTGTCTTTCAGGTAAATATCAGCCTCAATACTGCAAAACCCATTATTAAGAGCTTCTATTAATGGTTTCTTGTGTTCATAGTCGTTATGTGAGTGAGCGTTAATTAACGGGATCGTATCTTTATAACGACCTTTGTCAAAACCGACTATAAGCGTATCTGTTGCAGTATTCGGTTTGCTGCCGGGAAGTAAAAGTCGAAATGATTTTGCAATTACCGGGCAAAACTCAGCTTTTTTATCTTTTATTGATGCCTTAATTGCAAGCCATTGACCATCGGCTGTCATATATTCACATCTGGTATCACTCGAAATGTTTTCCTGCATCTGGGCGTAATTTATCATTTGAATAGCGGGCATATCATTTTGTATGACAGTGTCTGCATAAAGAGAATTACCGAGGAAGGTGAAAAATATAATAAGTTTTGCAGCTCTCATAAAATTTCCTTAGAAAATGTAGAATTAAGGCAACCAAAATCTTAAACTTTCGCATCAAAAGCAATTTCAGGAGGGCGCCTGAAGTATTAGTAAATAGAACTATATAATAATTTATGCTATTCAACAATGAAAAAGATAAAAATATGCAGATTCTGATCGGTCAGTTTAAGAAATATAGGCACTGGAAAAGATGTGGAAAATTGTTATAATAAAAAAAGTATTGAACTGTAAGTATTGTTTTTTACATTGTTTTAGGAGTATTATCATGAACAATGCAGCCTGTAGAAGATTATTGTTAATTTTTGTATTTTTATTTTTTGCCGGTATTTTTTCCCCCGTTTTGTATGCCGCAGATAAGCCAAATGTGCTTCTTGTGTTTGTAGATGACATGGGTTGGGGAGATTTCTCCTGTTTTGGCAATACCGATGCCTCCACGCCGAATATTGATAAAATGGCGTCCCAGGGGATAAGGTTCGAGCAGTTTTATGTTAATTCTCCGATCTGTTCGCCGTCACGAACTGCGATTACAACCGGTTGTTATCCTCAGCGATACCGTATAGGTTCATACCTGGCACGTCGTGAGCTGAATAAGCAGCGTGGTATAGCTAACTGGCTGGACCCGGAGGTGGTTACCCTGGCGAAATGCCTACATAATAATGGGTATATGACCGGTCATTTCGGCAAATGGCATATGGGCGGTCAGCGTGATGTTGATAATGCTCCTGCGATAACAGAATATGGTTTTGATGAATCGCTGACTAATTTTGAGGGTATGGGCCCTAAACTTCTGCCGCTGACGGAAGTTCCAGACGGGCAGGGCGGAGTCAAGAAGGGTCGTATCTGGGGCGATGCCGAAAGGCTGGGCGGCCCGCATACCTGGATGCTACGTTCGAAGATTACCAGTGGTTTTGTCGATAGGGCGGTTGAATTTATCGATAAGGCAAAGACAGCAGATAAGCCATTCTATATTAACGTTTGGCCGGATGATGTACATAGCCCGTATTTCCCTTCGGTTGATAGATGGTCAAGAAATAAACGCGAGATATACCTCGGTGTACTGGAAGAGATGGACCAGCAGTTTGGTAGATTATTCAGCAAGGTTAAAGATGATCCTAAACTGGCAAATAATACTCTTATCCTGATATGCTCTGATAATGGCCCGGAACATGGTGCAGGTTCGGCCGGGCCTTTCAGGGGTGGTAAGGTAATGCTTTATGAAGGCGGAGTGCGATCTTCGCTGATAGCATGGGGGCCGGGCCTTTTAGAAAAGAGCAAGGCCGGTAAGGTAAATACCAAGTCCATTTTCAGTGCGATAGATTTGGTGCCTTCGATATTGGATATTACCGGTACTGCAGCTTTACCAAAGGCTGATTTTGACGGTGAGAACCTGGCAAGTACATTGCTAGGTAAGTCTGAGAAGAGCAGGCAGGCCCCGATATTTTTCCGCAGGCCTCCGGACAGGAATTCAGATTCCGGGGTAAAAAATCTGCCGGACTTGTCTGTTCGAGACGGTAAATGGAAGCTGCTCTGTGAATATGACGGTTCTAAAGTACAGCTATATGATCTTGACAATGACCGCAGTGAGACGAAAAACCTGGCCGATAAAAATCCTGATATTGTCAAACGGCTGAAAGGTATGCTTTTGGTGTGGAATGCTAAGATGCCGAAAGATACCGGCCATTTGCCAGAGAATAACAGGCAGGAATAAAATTATATATGAAGCGTGGTCAGTACTTGATCACGCTTTTTTATATGCCTGATGATTGGTTTTACAGATCAGGATATTGCGGATTATGGGCTGGTCTGTTGATGAAGTTGAGTAGGAACCGTCCGCGGTAGAGCAGGTACCAGGTGACAGCAAGCCAGGCAGCTATGGTTAAAATTTGCGGCAGGGAAGTAAGGTTGAGGATGCCCGGCAGATTGTATGCATCTTTGAATTCATGCCATTGGTGCCGGGTTGTGATGTTCTGGAATAATCTTACTATTGATTCGAGTTGCTGGAGCAGCAGGTGCATACCCAGGATGCGGATGAAAAATGCAGCAGTTTCGCTTGTATGCTGAGATTGCCATTTATTCATGAAAAATCCCAGTAATATTGCAGCTTGCCTGCCGAAAAGAAGCAGGTAAATTGTGATAGTGAATACATATATGTAGTTGAGATGCTGCATCAGGAAAGTGATTTTTTGTTTCTGAGAGATGTAAGCATCCGGGGAAGGGTTGTAAAACGCAAATGCAATAAAACCAGTAGCTGAATACAGGAATCTTGGCAGTAGAAACAGCCCCCAACAGTGTATAGCTTTCAGGCAGGTATCTTTTATTTCTATGCCTGGGCGATGTACGATGTTAAATAAGAAATTACCTTTATATAGTAGATACCATGTTAATAATATTTGTATTGAAAACGTTATTATGGAAACTACGGCAATTGGTACTGGTATTGAATTAAACAAAGAAATATCGGATTTGAAACCATACAGGATTGCAATAAATAGAGCAGAAACATCTTTAATAAGTTTAAGCAGGAAAATCAGTCCCAGCATTCTGATCGCGTAAGCGGCTAAATCTGTTCGATATTCAGGCTGCCATTGGTTCATAAAATACTGCAAAATATTGGCGGCTTTTCGGCCCCAGAACAGGAAGTATATTGTAATGAATATGGTTATAAGCTGAAGCGGCAAATCGGAGATATAGCCGGGTAGGGAAATGTCAAAACCTCTTGCAGCAAGAGATTGAATGCGATAGAAGAGTATCTTTAATGCCATAAAAAACTGCGGAATTAAAAAGATGCCCCACATGCGGAAATGTTTTATTTTCAGGTGCTGGTGGTTAGATGTATTCATATGATCGAAAATTTTTGGGATAACGAAGTTTGCGTGTATGAACTAATGTTCTGTATTTATGTTTATTCTGTTGTTTCGTTAAGCCAGGTATCAGCGAGCATAGCGAAATCTGTCATGTCAACTTTACCGTCCAGGTTGAGGTCTCCGTCAAGGTTTGGTGCAGAACCTTCCTGCAGCCAGTTACTAACGAGCTCGGTCAGTTCCTGTATATAGATTCTGTCTTCGTCTGAGATAATCTCATGAACTGAAGAGTCTATTGTGCCGCCAACAGACATAGTGACATTATAAAAGGTTATTGATGGCTGCTGTATTGTATTTCCTCCAATAACTGATATAGAGCTGGTATATAGAGAAAGGTCATGTATTCCATCAAATAGAACGTTCCAATTGGCATAATATTTTTTATTAAACACGATCTCAACTTCGAATGTCCCATTAACTTCATCAGACTTTGCCAGAAAATATCCGAGATCAGGATAACTCATGTAAGCTTCGATTTCAGCAGGGATTGTATAAGTTTCCCAGAATGGTCTTTCAACACCGTCACCTTGGCCATAGCCAGGAGTTGCATAGCCTGATATCTTCATTGAAACCCATTCAATATCTGTAAAAACCGTTTCCAAGTCGATATCTTCAGTAACCGGGCCGGTTTTATCACTGAACTGAGGCAGGAGGACAGAGATAGTATCAGCATAAGTAAAACATGCGCAATTGCATAGAATCAATAGAGTTAGAAGACCAATTGCCTTTTTCATTTTAAACACCCTTTCTTGACGGTTTCAATTTTTACTCAAAAGCTAACTTATTTCATTCTACGTAGTTAGATGTGAGAATGCAACAAAAAAGGCGTGAGCCATAATTGGTCGCGCCTTTTGAGGTTTTTGGGTGGAATGTAATCGTGCGATTACTTGTTCCAGAGGTCAGCGCCGTATTTAGCAGCTTCGCCCAGTTCTTCTTCGATACGAAGAAGCTGGTTGTACTTACAGATACGGTCGGTACGGCATAGCGAACCAGTCTTGATCTGGCCGGCGCCGGTAGCAACAGCGATATCAGCGATAGTTGCGTCTTCTGTTTCACCTGAACGGTGAGAGATAACAGCAGTCCATCCGTTACGCTGAGCCATCTTAACAGCTTCAAAAGTTTCTGTCAGGGTACCGATCTGGTTAACCTTGATCAGGATAGCGTTACCACATCCTTTTTCCAGGCCGGTCTTCAGACGCTTGGTGTTTGTTACGAACAGGTCGTCACCAACCAGCTGAATCTTGTCGCCCAGTTTATCAGTTAGAGTTTTCCAGCCGTCCCAGTCATCTTCAAACAGGCCATCTTCGATAGAGCGGATAGGGTATTTGCTGCACCAGTCGGCCCAGTAGTTAGCCATTTCTTCAGAAGTAGCAGACTTAGAAGGATCAGAACTGAAGAATACATAAGCCTTCTTTTCTTCGTCCCACATTTCAGAAGTAGCAGGGTCAAGAGCGATAAAGATATCTTTGCCAGCTTCGTAACCGGCAGCCTTGATAGCTTCCATGATAACTTCCAGAGCTTCTTCGTTGCTCTTCAGGTTAGGAGCGAAACCGCCTTCGTCACCGACAGCAGTGTCATAGCCTTTATCCTTCAGAACCTTCTTCAGGGCATGGAAAACTTCAGCACCCATACGAAGAGCTTCACGGAAACAGCAGGCACCAAACGGCTGGATCATGAATTCCTGGAAGTCAACGCTATTGTCAGCGTGAGAACCACCGTTGATGATATTCATCATAGGCACAGGCAGGATATTAGCATTGTTACCGCCGAGATAGCGATACAGAGGCAGGCCGGCGCTGGCAGCGGCAGCTTTTGCAACAGCCATAGAAACACCCAGGATAGCGTTTGCACCCAGTTTGCTCTTGTTTTCTGTGCCGTCAAGTTCGATCATAGCCTTATCGACAGCTTCCTGCTGGAATGGGTCCATGCCGCAAACTTCAGGAGCGATAATTTCATTAACATTTTTAACAGCAGTCAGAGTACCTTTACCCAGGTAACGACTTTTGTCGCCATCACGCAGCTCAACAGCTTCATGAGCGCCTGTGCTGGCACCGCTAGGTACAGCGGCACGGCCAAAAGCACCGTCGCTAAGTGTAACATCTACTTCTACGGTTGGATTACCACGGCTGTCAAGGATTTCACGAGCTTTTACTTCCACGATTTCGCAAAACATCTTCATAAACCTTTCTACTATAACGGGTTAACACGCAAAGCGTGCGAGTTCCTGGTAATCCGAAATAATAATTTGCCCCAAATTGGCTTATTATGGTCGTACCAGGTATTCTCTGTTACGAATAATTACAAATACGGTAGGGGATGTTATCTGGCAGAGCCAGAACACACCCGCACCATAATATAGTGATTTAAATATCAATTTCAAGTTATTAATTTGTCTGGATGCTTTGTGGATGCCGATATGTGGCCAATTAGCCAGTAAAAAAGAGCATATTAATGGTGTTAAGGTTGTACCAAATTACCTGATTTTGGGTTGTTATTGCTCGTATATTGACTATAATTGTAGGGTGCAAAAACGTTTAGGAAAAATCAATTTACATCTGTAGTATTTTGAAGCTGCTACTATGGATAATACAAACTGAAAGGACTCATTATGAAAAATAATGCTATGTTGGCTGTTGCTTTGGTAGTTATTGCCGGTTTATTTATATCTTTACGTTCAACAGATGCCCAGGATGTTGCTAAGGTATCATCGGGAAAGATAGCGGTTGTCAATGTTACCAAGGCTCTTACTGAATGCCAGGAATACCTCGACCGTCAGAAAGAGACAGAAAAACGCGGCACTGAAGCTCGAGCAGAGATGGGCAGGATCAAAGAAGAAGCTGACGCGATCGATGAAGAACTGAAAAATGTTTATGAGCCGGGCAGCAAAGAATATTCAGAAAAGCTGAAAACCTGGTTTGATAAGAAGGCTCGTCTGGAAGCGTTAAAGGAATACGAGCAGCAGACACTTTCTATTGAAACTCGTGCATGGACAGAAGCACTATACGGAAAACTTACTATTGCAACTGCTCAGGTTGCACGTGAAAATAACCTTACATTAGTTGTTAATAAAGACGATACCGATCTTTCCAATACTCGTAATATCCAGGAGCTATTTGCGGTTATTCGTGAACGTCAGGTGATCTATAATGCCCCAACTCTTGATATTACCGGCATGGTAATTGAGAAGATGGATGCAGCTAAGTAAGTAAAAAACTAATAACTAAAAGTGAAAAGTTACGGTGTCACTGCGTGACCTTATTTTAAAGGCCGACGCAATAGATTTATTAAGAGATAATATGAAATTACAGGAAATAGCTGATAAGCTGGGCTGTACAGCAGCAGATGGCAGTGTTGAGATAACGGCAATCAATTCGCTGGATGATGCAGTTAATGGAGAGATATCTTTTTTGACTGACAAGTCATACTCATCAAAACTTGTGGCAACAAAAGCATCAGCAGCGATAGTGCCCAAAGGTACTGATTCTGTCGAAGGAGTTGTACTGCTTTATGTTGATAATGTTGATGAAGCAGTAGATATTTTGCTGCAGATGTTTGCCCCTGAACTTGAAGGGCCGGATTTTCAACATCATCCAACAGCCGCGGTTGCACCATCTGCTAAACTTGGTAAAAATGTAATTGTAGGCCCATCGGCAGTTATTGAAAAAGGTGTTGAAATTGGTGATAATACAACCATTGGTGCCGGCAGCTATATCGGCCAAAAGGTGAAAATCGGCTCAAATTGTCGGATTTGGCCCAACGTTGTAGTAAACCACTGCTGCGTTATTGGCGATAAAGTAGATATAAACAGTAATACATCGATAGGTACCGATGGTTTTGGCTACCGTATGGTAGATGGCAAACATAAGCATATTCCCCATATTGGGAATGTAGTAATCGAAGATGATGTCGAGATTGGTGCAAATGTTTGTATAGATCGCGCCAAATTTGGCAGTACAGTAATTGGAACAGGTACAAAGATTGATAATCTGGTGCAGATTGCTCATAATGTAAAAATCGGAGCAAATAGCATAATAGTTAGCCAGGTTGGAATTGCCGGCAGTTGCCATATAGGGAGCTATGTTGTCCTGGCCGGTCAGGTAGGTATGGGTGACCATGCCGTGGTTGAAGATAGGGTCATGGTAGGCCCCAAGTCTGGAATTATGCAGGGGCAGGTTGTGGCAGCCGGCAGCAAGGTAATTGGTAACCCTGTTCAGAATTTTAGTGATGTCATGCGTCAGATAGCAGTAATAAAGAAGCTGCCTGATATGGCTAAGAAAGTGAATAAAGTATTGAAGCAAATTGATTAATTGCTTTTTAGAGAGATTTGTGTATTGAACAACCAGAAGACAATTGCAAAAGAGGCTGTTGTTGCGGATAGAGGATTATTTTCCGGCAATGACGTTACTCTTAAGATGAAGCCGGCAGATGTAGATCACGGCATAGAGTTTATTCGTGTTGACCTTGACCCTCCGGTATCTATTCCGTTGAATATTGATAGGGTTACGCAGCGTATGCGTCGTACGGCACTTTGTGTTGGTGATGCTTATATCGAAACTATCGAACATTTTATGGGGGCAGTAAATGCGTTAGGCATAACTAACCTGATAGTCGAGATCGATAATGTCGAGATGCCTAATATTGACGGCAGCTGTCATCCATTTACCGAGGCTTTCCTTGAAGCCGGTATTGTTGAGCAGGTAAAGAAAGTGCAGCCTTTCGTTATCACCGAGCCAATTACGGTTAGAGAAGGTGACGCTGTTTTGTATGCATTACCTGACAAGAGTGACGAGCTGACCGTTATTTACGAACTGGACTATTCTGAAAGTGAGCCGCTAATAGGTCGCCAGCTGTATCGATACCATCATTCCCAGGAAAACTTTATCAGCCAGATATCACCGGCACGAACATTTATTCTTCAGAAAGAGGCCGAGCATTTCAGTAAACAAGGGATAGGCTCGCATCTTACCGGTAAAGATGTTCTGGTAATTGGCCCGGAAGGTCCGATGGATAATGAGTTTCGTTTCCAGGATGAATGTGTACGACATAAGATTGCAGATCTGTTGGGTGATATTATGCTGCTTGGCAGGCCTATTCATGGCAGGATTGTGGCGTATCGCAGCGGGCACAGCACCAATCATAAGCTTGTAAGTGAGCTGCTTGATGTTGCCGAGAGACAGCAGGAAAAAAAGACGCCGTCATCTGATACGGTATTGGATATCAGGAAGATACAAAAGATACTTCCGCATCGTTATCCGTTTCTGATGGTTGACAGGGTAATCTCAATCGAAGGTGATAAACGTGCGGTTGGGATAAAGAATGTGACAATGAACGAGCCGTTTTTCCAGGGCCATTTCCCCGGTACGCCTATTATGCCGGGAGTTTTGATTGTAGAGGCCCTGGCACAGATGTCCGGTCTTTTGTTTGCCCAGCGTCTGGAGCATACCGGTCAGCTTGCGGTTCTATTGAGTATGGATAAGGTGAAAATGCGAAAGGCAGTTGTGCCGGGCGATCAGCTTATATTGGAAGTTGAAGCTGTTCGTATTAAGAGTCGTACCGGTGACTGTAAATGTAAGGCAATGGTAGGAGATCAGCTGGCAGCAGAAGCCCAGATAAGGTTTATGCTGGTTGACGCTGACCCTGAATAGCAGGCAGGGTCTGCTGCCAGACCGCTGCGAGGCAAGCTCTTGCGGAGACGAATTGAGATTGTCAATTCTAGAGGGCAAATCATTCTGATTTGCCGAGGCGTGATACAAATATTCAGTTTTTATTGAGCGTTGTTTATATTTAAGACGAAGTTTTCGTCGTTGTTAAGTTTTAGCGAGAGCTGATATTTGCTGGTACTCATTTTTTGTCGGCTCTCTGCTATTGGATGGTATGTCGAAAGTGCGCTGATTTTTTGGGCGGGATGGTTGGCCCGAAAAATTGTAAGGTGTTTGTAGTAAACGGGATAAAATTTTTGGGAATTATTGATTTTCGCGATTTGGTGGTTGTAAAAACGCGGTGATTTTTTCGAGAAAATCAGGGGCCAGGGATCAGGTTTCAGATGCCAGGGAAGGTTGGTTCGTTCAGGACATGGGTAACGGGAGGTGTGCGGAAAGGTAACGAGGCGGCGCGGCGGTGGGATGGCGGTGAAAAGGCAAATGGATTTGAACGGCGGGGAATTGCGGGCCGCGGGCAATATACGGCGATACGTTGAATGGGTGCGGCGTTATACGGACGGGAACGCGAACATAGGTAAGAGGTAAGAGTTGAGGTTTCGGCTTCGCGGACGGCTTATTTTAAACGGCTACGCGAACGACCGAAGGTCGTTAGAGATTAGAGCAGATAAGCAGCTAAACAGCAACGAGCGACCAGCAACCAGTATATTAACTACGTGCTTCGCACTCTGGCACATCATTGGACAAGTCCAATGATGTGAAGGTGTCGGCTTCGCCGAGGCTAATTGATTTATAAGTGAGAGTAGTTAGGTGAAGGATGGGTTAAAAAACGAATAGAAATTGAAGAGTGCGGGGATGTTTGAATGAGTGCGGGGATGTTTGAATGAGTGCGAGGCGTGTTTGGGGAAGAGTTGCGGTGGGGAGGGGATTTTGTGGAATTTGTCGTAAGTTGTTATTTTTTTGTGTTGGGCAGACCAAAAAATAAGTGAAGAGTGAAGAACGAAGAGTGAAGAATTATGGTGTTCGCCTAACGGCTCACAACTTATTTTAAAGCTTACGCGTAAGTAATGTTTATATCAATATTGTTTGCACCTGAAGGATGAAGTATAAAGGATGAAGGATGAAAAAAAGAGGAGCGGCATTGAAAGTGTAAAGTGTAAATTTAAAGTGTGAGTTCAGTGCATAGGTAACTGTTAAGATAGTCTAATTTTGCATCTTAACAGTAATTCCCCCATTAATAGTCTTTATTTTTAACTTTCCGTTGCCATTTCCAATAATACCTCTAAGCTTCTTATGGTCAGGATTTTTTGTTACTTGCGGCAAGTCTGAATCGATATGACCAAGATCTGTCGATACATCTATATTGCCAGAATAATCTTTTGGCAGTGTTAGCCATATGCAGCCTGTATTAGCGGATAATGAAACGTCGCTAACCTTTGATCCCGGTATACATTTCATAGAAATGTTTCCTGATATTACTGCTCCTGTCAATTCATCCACCAAAGCCTCACCATTTATCGATCCAGTCTTTACCTTTAGTTCCATATGCTGCGATTCAACGTCATCCAGCTTAATATTTCCACTGTTAGTATTGGCTGTGACATTTCCTTGCACTTTTTTGATCTCAATCGAGCCGGTTATAGTACTACAGTCAACTGAACCGTCCAGGCCGGTTACTATTATATTGCCGCTTGATGTATGCAGTTTAGATGAAATTGCGTGTGGAATTGAAATTTCAAGTGAAACTTCAAGTTGATCAAATTTTTGCATTATCGGCTTTTTGACTTCAACTTCCATTTGTGTCCCAGAATTCAGTATCTTTATTTGAGTTCCATCAACTAACGCTTTGGCTTCTTTGCTGGTAAATGAAAGTGCTTTTATCGTTGCTAGTAACCGGCATTCATCCGTATCTGACCCACGGACAGTAATAGAGCCAGAATCTATATTTATATGTAGAGATTCTATTTTGGAGGCATCATCTGAAATCTCAGCTGTCTTTGCGTATTTAATTTGACTACTATCACATAAAATTCCATATCGAGCACAGCCACCAGTCATAAGGCCAGTAAATGAGACAACGAACAATAACCAATTTATCAAAAAAAACTTTTTCATGTTATAAGTTCCATTATTTAATTCTGATTACAATGCTTTAACTGAAGTATATCTTTTGCGTGTTTAGTGAACATATTATTATATTATATTTACTAAGCTTTATATCACAACACACTTTGATTATAATATAATGAGTAACGCATGGTCATATTCGGTGACTATTGCAGCTTGAAGGTTTGAGTGCTAAAATTATCTAATCACGGCTTTTAAGCTGAATACAACCGGCATTATATTTTCAAATTCCTTAACATATGCTAACCCATTTTGATCTGTTTCATTAGAGCCGGCCACCATGCCGGGCGAACATCTGTCATATTCATGCATATATTCAATAAATAAACCTGCCGCGGATAAAGAATTGATGATGTCGCTAATTTTATACATCCATTCATATGTTTTTACCGTTTTTGATTCACAGGCATATCCGCCAATAGTATCACACATATCAGGTGCATTGCTGAAATAAGGATATTTAGCGATCAAGTTACCTTTTGGATATTCAACTTCATCAAAGATGTAATAAAAAGGATGAGCGTCATGAATATAAAAAAAGCCATCATCTTTTAATGTATGCCTTATGGTTTCCGCCCATTTATTTTTATCAGGTAGCCAGATAAGCACACCATTAGAGGTAAAAACAATATCATACTTGTCATGGTGAAAATCCATTAATTTCATTATGTCTGATTCAATAAACTGTATGTTATTGATGCCGCAATCTTCGGCTAATTTACGAGCATAGAAAATATTGTCAGGGACAAAATCAACTCCAGTGACAGTTGCGCCCATCCTGGCGAGCATGATTGAGTCTGCACCTGTATTACATTGCAGGTGCAAAACTGTTTTGCCGCTAATATCACCAATTTCAGCAAGTATTGTGGGATCTAATTGAAATTTACCACTTAGCAGTACCTTTTTATAATGGTTATAGTGGTCTTTTGATAATTTGCCCCATGCTATTTTATTTGTTTCTGTTTCTTTCATTTTTAATCCGTTTCCCATTTTACACTATTTTGAATCAATGTCTTTGTTTATTTTCATAGTTATGTAAAAAAAACGTAACCAGTATATTTGCATGAAAGAAGTGTTGGTACCGGTTTTAGTGTATGATGCTGGTAAGTTAAAAGAACAATAGTATTCTGAATTTGCTGTAAAAAATGCAATTTAGTTTTTAGGAAAACTTAAGGCAACCCCTGGAAATTCATTTTGAGCGACTAGTTTTTCTTTTGTCTGCTGACATGCGTCACATAAAACCGTGAATATAGCTCAATATGCACGATTTTATGTTCCTTGCCAGCAACCAAAATTTCAAACTATCGCATCAAAAGCAATTTCCATAGGTCACCTTATGTTTTATGCTGGATTTTTTTAATTGATACTCTATTATTAGATTTCAGCAACTGTTTGAGCGGAATCGCACTTTTGGCGGTTTATGCAACTTAAAAACGGCGAAATTAACTATTTTGTTATATATTTATTTTGAGAGGAAAATTATGATTACAGTAGTAGCTAAATTAAAGGTTAAAGTGGGCGAGCTAGAGGAATTTATGGTTCTTGTGAGAGAGCTCATATTTGAAACATTAAAGGAGACCGGGTGTCTGGAATATGATTTGCATAAGCATACGGAAAAGGATGGTGTTTATGCCTTTATAGAGAAATGGGATACAAATGATGACTTGAAAGCCCATTTTGACACAGACCATTTCAAGAATATTTTACCCCAGATCGTAGGGCATTGCGAAGGTGAACCTGAGATAGATGTATATAAGACAAGCTGAAATTGCTTCTGCGTTGCTTTAGTGTTAGTATTAAAGCAACGCAGCGTATGTGTTAGAACAGTAATGATATAAAATGACTGTTTTTAAGAGCTTTATTCAAAATATCATAAGATTTTTCTGATATTTCCTGGGTTTTGTCGTAGTATTCCTTACTTTCCAAAAGAGTGGATTTAACTTCTTTTTTGTCTAAATTAGAATAAAGCTGGAATATGATCGCCATTTGCGGAGTAGCGGCAAGCGAGTTTTTATCTTCGGTTCCCTGAATGTCGGCAGTTTCGATATGGGTTGATGGGGTATTGCCGCTATTCGCCAAGTGAGTATCAGTGTGTTCTATTTTCGTAGTAGAGTTAACAAAGATCGAAAATGCAAGAGTGGCGGCGATAATTAACGTAGCAGCCATGGCAAACTTGTGATTATATTTGATCGTTGGATAATGCAATGATTCAGTGTCAATCGGTTCATCGAGGTCGATTTTGCTGCTGATTGCCAGGTTAAGATTATCGAAATTGTAATTCCGTATTGCCTCTGGTTCTTGTTCCAGAGTGAATTCAAGTTTTTTAATAGAATCAAAATATTGCCTGCAATTTTTGCATTTAGCAATATGCTTTAGAGTACCGGAAGGTAGTTCCATGCCGGTATCGATTGATTCTGAAATTTTTAATCTATAATGTTCACAAAACATCATAACCCTCAAAACAAAAAAAAGGTGTCAATTTAATTAAGTTTTTTCGCTAGTTTGTTTCTGGCTCGATGAAGAATCACTTTAACGTTAGCCTCACTTTTGCCTGTAGCCTTTGCAATTTCTTCTATACTGAGCAGTTCAACATATTTCAACCAAAGAATATTGTAATATTCCGGTTTAAGGTCAGCTGCCAATTTCCAGACTCTCTGGTTTTCTTCCGCCTGGCTGACAATTTGATCCGGTGTTTGCTGGTTGCCGCTTCTACTGTCTAAGATTTCATCTTCTATACAATTTATTTTGCGTTTCCGGAAATGGTTA
Source organism: Sedimentisphaerales bacterium (assembly GCA_963666285.2). GTDB lineage: Bacteria > Planctomycetota > Phycisphaerae > Sedimentisphaerales > SM23-30 > JAFGDI01. Next base: position 3,880,712 of record OY762711.1, on the reverse strand, counting down.
TGAGTAAGCCGGATAGCAATAGTATAGAGCCAGGTTGAAAAACAATATTGCGGATCATACTTTTCAATATTTTGCCAAGCCCTGACAAATGCATCTTGCACAATGTCTTCAGTGCATTCGATATTGTTGGTTTTCATGAAAATGAACTTGAAAACCTTCTGGCTGTATCTTTGCACCAGCTCGTCAAAAGACGATCTGCACCCGTCGCAGGCCCGTGCAGCGAGTTCCTGATCAGTAACTGTAATCATCTCTAGAGTATTTTCAATTTTAACAGACATTTTAAGCTCAGGCATTTAGTTTGTCCCGACCGATCGAGCCATAGCTAAATGCCTGCCTTCATTATTGTTATTCGGTTTTTATTGCCATAGATTCAACAAGAATCCGTGCCAATAAGGCCGATAACACAAAAGCGTTGTATAAATCAGCAATATTAAGCAACTTAAAATTAGTAATAATTGTTATTTATAATATATTACAGCATAACAAACAACAAGTTACAAAAAAACCGTAATTTTCGTCAGTTTTTTTGAAAGAGAGGTAATATATGGTGTCGATATCAAATTAGCAGAGTGTGAATAATGTATGAAATGATATACATTTATTAATCTAAATACTTATGAATAAGAGTTTTACTACAATATTATTTCTGGTGGTATATTTTTCAGTTATGGTCACATTGGCTAATTCAGCTGAAAATTCTGAAGATAATTCTGATGATGACATACTGGATATGTCACTTGAGGAATTACTGGAAGTGCCGGTAATTGTGTCGGCATCACGACAGGAGCAGTGGATCAATGAAAGTACAATCCCGGTGAGTATCTTAACATCAGAAGATATTCATTATAGCGGTTTGATGGATTTGCCCAATATCTTGCAGTTTCGTCCTGGAGTTGATGTTCTTCCTTGCCGTAGGGGCATATATCCTACAGGTGTCAGGGGAATGCATGATATAATGGCAGAGCGATCGCTGATACTGATCGATGGGAAACCCTATAATAGTCCTTATTATGGCGGAGTGGAATTTTTTATCTATCCATTGATATTAGAAGATATTGAAAGAGTTGAAATCTTGAGAGGTCCCGGAGGAGCAGCTTGGGGTGCAAATGCGTTAAATGGCGTCATTAATGTTATAACAAAGAAGCCCTCGGACACTCAGGGCGTATTTATAAGTTCTTCTTTTACTGAGTTTAATGATATTGAGAATCATTTGAGGTATGGTTTTGGTAATGAGAAATTCAGTACTCGCTTGTCATTTCTATGGCAGGAACTGGTCGATTCCGAGCGGGCAGGTGCCGGAGAGTTGTCGTACAGAAATGGCACATTAGAAACATTAATCGGTCCATTAGGTTTTTCTGCAACGGATAATGTCAGAAAGTACATATTAGATATAAAGAATACTTACCGTATAAATGATGATACGACAATCGATTTCGGTCTGGATTATACAGACTTCAGTACAGGAAATATAGAGTATGTCGGTATATATTCAAGAGATGATTATACTACTGAAAGTTTATTTGCCTATGCCAGGTTAAATTGTAAATTTGACGACGGCAGCAGCGGGTATCTACAAGGCAGGTATAACAATTATGATATTCACAGCATGGCGACAGTGAATTACCTGGCCGAAGAATACGATTTTGAAGTTCAGTATGATTTAGCAGAAATCAATCGGCATCATATCCAGGCGGGAGCAAATCTGCATCTTACATCGCTGGAGTTTGATTCTCCAAGTCCAACTCAAGTGCAGTATGAAGAAAAATATGCAAATGAAAGACAGATAGGTGCTTTTGTTTTAGACCGGTGGGAATACAGCAAAAACTGGACTTTTGAAGGGCAGCTAAGAGGGGACTGGTTTTCGGATAATGATGATGAAGTAGCTACCAGGGTGACAGCTCTGCGTCATATGAATGAGCAGAAAAAAAAGTCCTTGAGGTTTAGTGTTGGCAGGGCATTTCGTGCACCAACATATTTTCTAAGGAATTCCAACCAGGTGAGTATTATGGTAGCGCCCGGTCTATATGCCACTAATTTTCTGAAACCAGATAATTTGAAAAATGAAGAAATATGGTCATATGAAGTTGGATATCAGCAGGTGTTTGAAGATAATACCCAATTGTTTATAAATGGTTATTATCAGGAATTTGATAATATGGTGGGTTTAGAATTTGTTGATGATCCATTAGGCCTGGGCAGGCGAATGTCTCAGGTGTATAACCAGGATAAAATTGAGGGTTATGGAGCAGAGATTGAATTAGAAAAGCGATTAAAAACATCTAAGTTAACTTTTTGGTTTGCCTATAATGATCTTCGAGATAAATATGCCGACCAGAATTTCAGGTCCTATGCACCGGCAAAGCATAAGGCTGGGGTGAGCTGGAGATATTATGTTGACAATAACTGGACTTTAAATACAAATTATCGTTTTGCGGATACGACACGATCATTTTTTGATATAGATGACGTCGGGGCCAGCCATAGGCTGGATATGACTCTAAGCCGAAAAATATTTGATGGGGACGGTGAAATTTTAATCGGAGTTTCAGATTTATTGTGTGATGAACATGACCCTGTTTTTGGTTTTGGGCACTATACCTCAGTCAGTACACCGGGTCGTATGTTTTTTGGGCGTTTACAGTTAAGATTTTAATTTGCATGCTTAAATGGCAGTCCAGTATTGGATTTATTAAGTTATTGTTTAGTAAATATTTATGTTTGTATGGGCTTACATATGTATTATTATAAGTTTTTTAAACCATTTTATTTGCATGCATTGTTTAATTGTTACAAATTAAGGTGATTTTGGCGAGAATTTTGGTAGTTTTTTCTTCGCATTTGAAACAAAATAGTGTATAATGGTTTGTGGCAAAGTGGTTATAAAACTGTGTTTTTTTTGTAACGTATTTATTTGAAAAGTTTTATATATTTTGCTTTTTTAGACTCCAACTTCCCGCATATTACGGGTTTATTATTGAAAAGAAAATGATATTGTTTTTTTTGTAATAATACCATCAAAAATCATTTATTCGAATTTTCAACCAGAAAAGAGTCACAAAGCATTACTTTATAATTATTCCACATTATTTTTATAGGTTCTATATATAACAGGAGAACAAAATGTCAAAAAGAAAAGGTTTTACATTAATTGAGCTATTGGTAGTAATTTCTATTATTGCCTTATTGGTAAGTATTTTAATGCCTTCTTTGAATAAAGCAAAGCAACAGGCAACGGCTGCCGTATGTTTGGGCAACCAGAAAGCATTGATTTCATCCTGGGTAATGTATTGCGGCGACAATGGAGACCAGCTGGTTGGCGGAATGGCTTCCGGTTACAATGGCCAGTTACCTTACAATGAGACTGATAGGCGTCCAGCCGGTTTACACCCTTGGATATGTGCACCGACAGTTGAAGATACCAGCGGATCTAATAATCACAGGTCATTGTCAAATGGTGATTCAGCATTTAATAATACAAATGCCCTGGATTACCGTAAGTTCGGTATCGAATTAGGTAAGTTATGGAAATATAACAAGACCCATGATGTTTACCATTGTCCGGGAGATAAGAATTTTAAGAAAAGTGCTCCAATGGATGCTTTTGTTTCTTATGCGATTACAGGAACAATGAATGGTGAAGATGTTGTAAGTGGTCATAATGGAGTTAAAGCTTATACAAAAGCCGGCCAGATTAAAACACCGTCAGAAAAAATGGTGTTTGTAGAAGAGTCAACGTTGGGGCAGAATTATCTTCTAGGATCTTTCCAAGTTCATTCTAGAGAAAATAAATTTCAGGACAGCTCTTGGTGGGATTATATGGCGGTATGGCATAATAAGAGAGGAACTATTGCTTTTGCTGATGGGCATGCAGAAATAACCAGTTGGCAGTCTCCAAAGACTTTGGAGCTTGCAAAAACAACCTATAGAATTGATGCAGCTGAAGTGGCGAAAAATACAGAATGGTGTTATGATACAGAAACTGGAATGCTTCAGCCAGACCTTTTAAGGGTTGTTACATGGTACGGTGGTCGTTGATTTTGATATTATAATTGATTATAAGCCGGTCATATTTGTCCGGCTTTTTTGTGCGCCGGGCATGATTTAATGCTCATGGGGTTAAAGTCCCCTGCGGGCCGTGATGAGCGGAACCGCAAGTCGAAGGCAACTGCGTAGCGGTGACGCTGGGTGGTAAGGAAGCCTTAGGCAAAAGTCGGACTCGACGAACAGGAATCGGATATAAGGCCGGTGTCGTCCGGGTAAGGAAGCAATGGATTCTGAAGCCCGATACTCATTCGGAGACGATAAAGGTAAATCCGGCGAGGCCCGACCGGAAGTATTAAATCTTACCCCGGGAGGTCTGTAAGGTATGTTGGGTATCAACATCATTTGTTTCAAGGCTATAATGTCCGAGAAGCATTGGAGCCTTACAGAAGTCAGCAGAGGTCATAGTAGTAAATATTCCCTTTTAATATTTGCGAAGGACTGAATCTTATGGACAGGAACGTAATAACAGGAGACTCGATGGACAACAGACCACTGTCAACTCAGCACAACCTGAACTTCGGCTGCGGTGGAGAGAGCGGAACTCAATCTACCGGGTTAGAGGCGTGTAGTTGCATCCCGGCGAATCCCGAAGTCTTACCCCTGACCGACCATCTTATGGAGCAGATAGTCGATAAAGACAATCTGCGAACAGCGTATGTGCGAGTGGTATCTAACAACGGGGCAGCAGGTATCGATGGTATGACCGTTGATGACATGTATGCATGGTGCCGCGAGCATATAGATGAACTGATAGAATCCTTAATGGCCGGTACATATGTTCCATCACCGGTAAGAGGGGTGGAAATCCCCAAATCCGGCGGTGGAAAACGTCAGTTGGGTATTCCCACGGCCATAGACCGTATGGTTCAGCAAGGTATTCTACAGAAGCTTACCCCCATACTGGAGCGTGAATTCAGCGAACTCAGTTATGGGTTTCGTCCGGGTCGAAGTGCTCATCAGGCGATAGATCAAGCCAGTGAGTACGTAAAGGGAGGCTATGTTTATGTAGTTGACCTGGATCTGGAGAAATTCTTTGATCGTGTAAACCACGATGTATTGATGGCTCGAATAGCTCGTTATATCAAGGATAAACGACTGTTAAAACTAATACGAGCCTTTTTGAATGCAGGTTTAATGCAGAATGGTGTAGTAATACCTCGTAAAGACGGGACACCGCAAGGTGGTCCGCTAAGTCCACTACTGGCGAATATTCTGTTAACAGATTTCGACAGAGAACTGGAAAACGAGGTCATCGCTTTGTTCGCTATGCCGATGACTGTAATATATATGTACAGTCAACCAGAGCAGGTGAACGGGTACTTGAAAGTGCAACAAAGTTCCTTGAGTCTAAACTTAAACTTCGTGTTAATAAGGAGAAATCGGCGGTTGGCCATGTAAGTGAAAGAAGCTTCCTTGGCTATCGCCTGTTTCGGCGACGGGAACCTTGGTATAGCCCCGAAGAGTATCTGCCGTTTTAAGGATAAGGTACGTAGCCTTACCCGGCGTAATAAACCGGGCAGATATTCAGAGATAATTGCCAGGATCAACATGACTTTAACAGGTTGGACGACATATTATCGTTATGCTCAGTGTAAACACAAGCTAAAAGGATTGGATTGTTGGGTTCGTCGTAAACTGCGAGTGATTAAACTCAAGCAGTTGAAGCGAGTCTATACAATAGCAAGATTTTATAGGCGAAATGGTGTTGATGAGTATCAAGCCTGGATAGGTGCGTTGTCCGGCAAGGGTCTCTGGAGGAAAAGTGCGATACCACAATCTCATCAAGCTATGAATTTGCAACGGTTTAAAGAACAAGGATTGGTAAGTACGCTGGAAAGATGGCAGGAACTGGCAAACAGACCATAGGGAACCGCCTTGGTGCTTAGCAGGCTTGCCGGGTGGTGTGAGAGGTTGGGGTAGTAATACCCCCGCCTACTCGATTTATTTTCAGCTGTTATGTTTATTTCAGGCTGTAATTCTTCTGAAAAAATAAGCAGAGTGGAGCAGAACTCAGATAGTACTACCTTGTATGACTTTTCTGCTAATTTGCTTGGCGGAGAAGAGGTTAGTCTGGACCGTTATCGAGGCAAGGTTGTACTGGTGGTAAATACTGCCAGCTTATGTGCTTATACATCTCAATACGGTGGATTGGAAGAGTTGTATAAGAAATATAAGGATAGAGGTTTTGAAATAATCGGTTTTCCCTGTAACCAGTTCAGGAACCAGGAGCCTGGTACCGCAGAAGAGATCAAGAAATTCTGTCAGCAGAATTACGGTGTAACCTTTACCATGTTTGATAAGATAGAGGTAAACGGAGAAGGGGCTCATCCTTTATATAAATGGCTGACGCGAGCAGTGCCTAACAGTAGCGGCAGCATAGATATTCCATGGAATTTTACTAAATTCCTGATAGATAGACAAGGGCATCCGGTTTGGCGGTTTACGCCAAGGACATCACCAGAATCTTTGGTTTCCAGGATTGAACAATTATTATAACCGGTTTAATATTTCTGTAGGAGTTCCAGCATTTTCCGGTCAAGTTTGTGCCCTCTGAACTCTTCGTATTGCACATCTTTGCGGGAACTGTCCATAATGCCAAATGATCCTCTAAAATTCCATAGAGCCCAACCTATACCAGCTTCCTGGTAGTTTTTCAGGCAATCTTCCATCCACCGCAAAGTGACATCGTGCGGGGTTTTATTATATGCTCCCCATTCACCAACAAAAACACCGACATTATCATTTTTCAGTTTTACCCAAGGATCAAGATACTTTTCCCTGAGCCATTGTTTATCGCGAGATTTTTCAGCGGTAAAGGGAGAGGCAGAATCAGAAGGGTCGTATTTGAGCTTGATATTTTCCTGCCCCCATTTGAGAGTAATGTCAAGCTGGTTTTCGATACCGTCAGGATGGCTAAATGATAAAGCCGGAATAGTTATCCAGTCACCTTCGATATTATCTATAGATAGAGTGTATTTGCCTGCGGGGATTTCAAATTCATAGAACCGGTTGTATTCATTCTGGTACATGTTCCATTGTTCCTTGAAGACAACTTTTTCCCAGGGGCCATTACCCGGTCCGGGAGTAAAAGCCTGCTGCCATATAGTTTTGTCGTCAGCTTTGGCAATGAGGTTGCCAATACGAGAAACGGTGCCAACTTTAACTTTCATCTTGCATATATCTTTTAGGTTTACATCTATGAGTATTGGTGAATGCAGATCCCGTTTATCAGGCCCATATAAATATCCGTTAATAGCCAGCGGCTGCGGCCAGGCTGGAACACTCCAGTCCGTTTCCTGATTTGCCCATTCTGCCTTGTAATGAGTGAGTTCAAACGGTTCATAGCCGCGGGTTGCCTGCGCAATTTTGAGAGATTTAAGTTCCGGGCAAGGCGTTTGGCCCCAGTTTATACCGTCGGATATGATTAACCTGTTCGGGTCTTCATTTCTGATGGCTTCAACCAGTATTTTAATAACTTTGATGAATTTATCTTTATTAATATCTTTGGGTTCGTTAAGCAGGTTAAAGCTGAGGTATTTATTGGGTATATCTTTATATCTCCTGGCAAAGTAAGCCCAATGCATAGCACATACTTTTTGAGTTTCGGTGTCGGTCCATAGGTCGGTTTTTTCAGGAGGTTGGGCAACAGTGTATCCGGGAGCACGATGGAAATTGAGACAGACATGAACCTGGTACTTTATACCCCATTCTATTGCCTGGTCAATTTCCTGCATTTGATGTTGATCAAATTCATTCCAATCTCCGTTATTTATCCAAATTCGATAATCCATCGGCAGTCGGACAAAATTGAATCCGAGCTCAGATATCAGTTGGAAATCACTTTCATCGTAAGGTCCAGAATTTGGTCCTTTATAGAACTTGTTAAGCAGATTGAAGCCTCGGTACCGAGGCAATTTTTCGGCGGTGGGTACAGGCAAATCGGCAAAGGAGGAAAGGCATAAGGGAACCAATAGCAATACAATAACATATAATCTTTGCAGCATAATCAACAATACCTTTTAATCTTTTACTACACTTGTGTTTACTTATAGAAATCGACCAGCCTTTGGTCCCAAAACTCATCAGGAAGCAATAATGCAGTGTCCTGGCCCGGAATGGCCAGAACCGGCAGCAACCGTTTTGATAATCTACCATCAGGCAGGAAGTCAGGATCTATTATGATAAAGCAGAAATTGCACTCTTTATTATCGGTAAGGCAATTTGGAACTTTTGTGTTTAGAATTACTTTTTTCTTGTCAGAAACAATATTAGCAAAATCATTTAGTTCGGAATCTGAGCTATTCGCCTTAACTGTAAATATCAAATCCGAGATTTCGTTGAGCTTTTGAGGCTGTGAGTCGAAAAAAGGGTCAAAACTATATACTATCGCAGCCGGCAGCTGCTCACCGGCCCCTTTGAATAAGTCTTCATTTGCCAGTACAATAGCAGCCCAGACAACCTTGCCATTTTGGAGCAGGTTATGCTGAGAACTGTATATCATATCGAAGCTTTCGGTGTTATTCTCAAAAGTCCATTTGGGCCTATCCATAATGAATTCTGCAACGTCATTTGAGTTTGTGCTTTTAGAAAGACAGTCCAGGTTATGTCTGCACCCGTAGATGATATCAGCAGGGTCGGTCTGGCCAAAAGTTATATCGAGATCAGGTTTTTCTCTTTTGCTGAATTCTGCATCGAAAGGGGCGTACAGGAAGAACACCGTTATGATGACTATAAAAATATATCCAATTTTCCTCATAAAGAGATATTCTACTGTAAATTTGATTATATGTAAACGTGTTAGGAAATAATTATAAGTTACTCAAAGTGACTGATAGTCAGTTTGAGAGGTATTCGTTGTGAGGTCTTTGTTATCAGGCAAGGAATGCCGCAGCACGTCACCCAATTTTAAATATTAATGTAACAGATTGTGCTATAATTTGTTACGGCAAAGTAAAGTGCAAAACCGGTCATTTTGAGTAAGTCAGTTATTATAAGAGAGTAAGGAGGATAATAGCAAGTGTTAGTCTAAATACTAAATATTCATATTATTTACTTGTTTCGACATGTCGTGCGGTCTATAATTGCAAACTCGGAGATATATGAAAAAGATAATAATTATTTTGAAAGGTCGTGTTATGAAAATCAAATTCGCTGTTATTTTATTGCTTGTTGTTGTTACGCCTTTGTTAGCAATAGAACGTAAAAAATTAGCTGACGTTAATACAGATAAGTTGACAACTGAAACCCAGCCTGAGCCATCAGGAGTTGGTGACAGTAATATGGTAGTGTTCTGGTGGATACCATATGAGTTTTGGGCTGCAACTTTTGAGCAGGATTCATCGATTTCTGAAGCAGAGAAAAAAGAGACACTGGAAGTATTTGCGGGAGTTTCTATCCTGGCAGTATGTGAAGCAGATATTTCAGCATTTGGCGCTTTCAGATTTTATCCTCAAGAAGAAGTGGAAAGAAATCTGGAGGTATATTATGAAGATAAATCTGAGCAGAAGCGTAAATTAGCACCTATGACGAAGGTTAAGACAGAAATAGAAGTATTTTTATCAGCTTTCAGGCCAATGCTGGCAAATGCAATGGGCGAGATGGGAAGAAATATGCATTTTTATGTATTTGATGATACCAGTACCAGTTCAGAAAGACTGATGAATCCATATGAAAAGGGAAATATATCATTATCTGTTTCGATGAGAAATGGGAGTAAAGCTGAAGCTAATATCAGTTTACCGCTTGATACTCTCCATGTACCGCGAAAATGTCCTAATGGTAAAGATGCTCACATTTCCTGGTCTTATTGTCCATGGACCGGCAAGAAGCTGGAAGACTAAAGGGCGTCTCTAAAAAATCATCTTTCGCAACAAAAGCAATTTTTAGAAATACTCTAAATGTATTACCCATAAAACTTCTAACAAAAAGGTTTTCAGCTGATATTGCTGTAATAATCCTTTTTGTTAGAGGTTTATTTTATTGAGAATGATGCTCCAGTACTTCAGTTTCTGCTCAAAATTTAGCCTGGCATTGGCAGGTGAGGTTGATGGCAGACGATGGAAGTGCAGTTTGTCTATATGTTTCGGGATAACAGGGGCTATGTGCTTTTTGAAAAGTTTTTCAGCTGGGCCGCCATTGAAGAATACGGAGTGAATTTTGGGGTGTTGGTTTAAGAAAGAAAGATAGTCGTTTGGGATTTCGTCTGTGATATTACTGTCGAGACTACCTTTGCGCCGGCAGTTTTTGAGTACATCCCAAAGAGCGATGCCGTGCTGGGGAAGGTAATTGCAACGCTCGTTATAAGGTATTTCCGGATCGAAATTCAGTAAATTGCCCATAATCGGCCAGAAAGCATTGTATTTGAAACCGTAATACTGCTGCTTTGCCAGTGATTCTACACTGGGCATAGTGCCAAGAATAAGTATTCTGCAATTCTTGTTTTCCAATGGGGCGAAACTTTTTAACATTGATTTATTAGTAGTGTTTATTGGTCAAAATGGATCATAGCTTTAAGTACACCGTCTTTGTAACCTGCCACCAAGTCGAAGGCTTCTTGAGTATGTTCGAAGTTGAAGTGGTGGGTGGCCATAATATTGACATTGAAATCTTTGCGATCGATCATAGCCAAGGCATCTTCTACGCAATCGCATTGTCTGCGAACGTTTTGCAGACATAATTCCTTGCGGCGAAGCAGGTCAACCGGGAAAGCGAACCGATCGAATCTGGGGATACCGATAATCATGAGCTTGCCGCCAGGTTTGAGTAACTCAATTGCCTGATCCAGTGCTTCCTGATCACCGCAGCAGTCAAAAACAACATCAAGTCCAAGTGGTTCTCGTGATAGTATTTCTTCGACGATATCGCTTTTTTTGGGGTTGCCGGTCCAAGAGACACCTGCTTTTTGGGCAAGTTTTAAGCGGGCATCTATCTTATCTGTTGCATATATTTTTGCAGCACCTTGAGCTAAAGCCGGCAAAAAGACGCTGAACCCAATTGGGCCGGTGCCGAGAACACCGATTTTGGCTTTTGGCATAGGAATTGACTGTTTGACAGCATAAACACCAATAGCGAGCGGTTCAGAAAGGGCAGCTTCCTGCATAGAGAGATTGTCGCTAATTTTGAAGCAGCTGGTTTCCGGCATAACCAGGTATTCGCTCAGGCAGCCTTCGGCCTGACCGGGGCAGCCGAGGAATTTCAATTTGCGACAGGTGTTGTGCCTGCCAGCTTTGCATTGGTCACATTGCCAGCAAGGCATCGCCGGTTCAACAGCTATGCGGTCACCGGGTTTGACATGTGTAACAGCTTTGCCAACAGCGACTACTTCACCGGCACCTTCATGGCCGACAGTGTATGGGTATTCAACAACCTGACTGCCAATTTTTCCTGTTTCAAAATAGTGAATATCGCTGCCGCAAACGCCTACACAAAGCATCTTTATTAATACATCAGTATCATTTTCTATTTCCGGATCAGGGACATCAAGCATTTTCATCTGGTTTATGCCGGTAAGCTGCATTGCTTTCATTTGTGTATTCCTTATATTTGCTATTGTTTCATGTCAAAGATTTTGCCGGGGTTCAATATATTGTTTGGGTCAAATGCCATTTTAATTGAACGGAGAATATCGAGATAATTCGAATCGGCTACTTTTGCCAGGGATCCTTTACGTTTATGGCCGATACCATGCTCTCCTGAGATAGTGCCGCCAAGTCGAGCAGTTTCGTCATAAAGTTCATCCAGCAATTGTGGAAGAATCTGGTACCATTTTTCATCGGACCATTGAGGATCAGAGACGATCCTGGCATGCAGGTTACCATCACCGGCATGACCGAAACAAGGTATCATCACATTATATTTTTGGGATAAATTACCAAGAATAGTAACCATTTGCGGGATAGAGGCAGGGGGGACAGCGATATCCTCGTTACTTTGCCTTTTACTAATAATATTATAAGCTTCCCCGATATTTCTTCGTATTTTCCAGATTCTTTCCGAAGTGGTCGGGTTATCGGCAACGTAAACCTCAATCGCTCCGTATTTTTCGCAAAGCTTGCCAATTAGTTCGTATTCGGTTTCAACCTGCTGTGAGTTGCTGCCGTCAACAGTGATAATAAGCATAGCTCCTGCCTGATGGTAGGGAATAGATTCGTTCAGATATTGACAGGCAGCCTGAACGGCATTTCTATCCATAAATTCAATTGCTGTTGGGATGATACCGCATTCTGTCATTATCTTTGGCACGGTTTGAATAGCATCTTGTGAGGTATTGAACAGGCATAGCAGGTCAACCTGGTGTTTGGGAAGCGGCATGAGTTTGAGTGTTATTTTGGTGATAACAGCCAGGGTTCCTTCCGATCCTGTAATTAATCCGATCAGATTATATCCGGCAACGTCCTTGATGAGTTTTCCGCCGAGCCGGATGACTTTCCCGACCGGGGTAACAATTTCCAGCCCCAGGATATATCTGCCGGTGACGCCATATTTGACAGCCTTGCCACCGCCAGCATTTTCAGCGACGTTGCCGCCGATATAGCAAGTTTCTCCGCTCATCGGATATCCGGCAAAGAAAAGCCCGAATTCTTCAAGATATTCATTAATCTCGTTTGTGATCATGCCAGGCTCAACGGTGATCATCATATTATCTTTGTCAAACTCGATAATAGAGTTCATCCTGTCAGTGAGCAGAACAATTCCGCCGTGGACCGGGACAGCACCGCCTGAAAGACCAGATCCGGCACCACGCGGGGTGACGGGTATAAGCTCGCGGTTAGCCAGAGTCATAATCTGAGCAATTTCTTCTGTTGTGCCAGGTCGAAGAACAACTTCCGGCATTCTGGCATAGTTTCTGTCTGGTATTTCGTCGTGGGAATATTGTTCGAGTTCGTGGCTATCGCCAAAGATGACATATTTGTTTCCGACAATTTCAGCGAGCATGTCAGCTATTTGACTGGTAACAGGGTTATAATTAGTTTTGTTTATCATAGTTTTGCCCCGTCCCTCAGCTTTTGGGTGAGTAAAGGCACTATTTCGAATAGATCGCCTACTATGCCATAGTCGGCCAGCTTGAAAATCTGGGCATCAGGATCATTATTTATAGCAATTATTTTTTCCGATGTCTGCATGCCGGCAATATGCTGTATACTGCCGGAAAGTCCTATGCCGATATAAAGTTTAGGTGATATGGTGTGCCCGCTGAGTCCAACCTGGTGAGAATAACTGAGCCAGTCGCGATCGACTACTTCCCTGGTAGCACCAATAGCAGCGTTAAGAGTTTCTGCCAGATCATATATAATAGACAGATTTTCTTTTTTCTTGATACCTCTGCCGACAGTAACGACAATATCAGCATCGGAAATATTAATTTTATCTTCAAATGGCGAAAATTTAACTAACGTCAGCCGGCTTGAGGTTAGTTTTTCAGGTGAAGTTTTGATGATTTCACCTATTCGAGGTCCATTGTTTTCTGCGGAGCTAGTAGACCTGGGACGAACCGTTGCCATCTGCGGGCGATGTTCTGGTGTCAGGATAGATGCCATAATATTGCCGCCGATAGCAGGGCGTGTCTGAATCAGGTTGCCTGTTTCCGGCTCAATGTCAAGCGAGGTGCAATCGGCGGTCAGTCCGGTATTGACTTTAATTGCCACATACGGCATGAGTGTTCTTCCGGTTGTGGTTGCCCCGGCGAGAATAACTTCAGGATTATATTGGCTGATAATACCGCACATAGCATCGGAAAACGGTTCAATTAAGAAATCTTTCAAGTCGGTATGTTCTAAATAAACGATTTTGTTTGCTCCCCGGTCGATTAAGTCCTGTAAATCCTGGTCGGAGATTCCATGGCCAAAGAGCATAACACACAGTTTACAATTCCGTTTTGCAGACAGTTTCAATCCACGAGTTATAAGTTCAAAAGTGACACGCTGAATTATCCCCTGGGATTGTTCTGCTAATATCCAAATGTCGGCATTTACCGCGGTCATATTAAAACAACTCCATATCTCTAATACTTTTAGCCAGCCGGTTCACGGTAGATTCCATTTTGGGTTCATCGTCGGCATAAAGCAGTTTGCATTCACGGGTAACCTGCGGCCTAAATATTTTCATCACCCGAGTCGGTGAGCCTTTCAGCCCGACTTTGTTTGCTTCGATTCCAAGGTCGTTTAGGTTCCAGTGCGGAATAACAGTATTTTTGACTTGTATTTTTCCTTTAAGGGTAGGAAGTCTCGGCTCGCCAATTTCCTTAACAACAGTCAGAACCGCCGGGAATTCAGTTTTGAGTGTTTCGTGACCATGTTCAATAGTTCGGTCGATAGTGCAATATTCAGGACAGATATTATTTAAGCTACTGACATAGGTTACAACCGGAATATCCATAAAAGCGGCGATTCCGGGGCCAACCTGACCTGTGTCGCCATCAGTGGCTCTTTCACCGCAGATAACCAGATCAACATTACCAATTTTTTGAATTGCTTTATACAGAACATAGCTGGTTGCCCAGGTGTCACTGCCGGCAAAAGCCCGGTCGCTAATTAATCTAGCAGAGTCAATACCCATAGCGATTGCTTCTTTGAGAGCAACTTCAGCTTTTTCAGGTCCCATACTAATTCCGATTATCTCGCATTTAATATGTTCTTTAATTTTCAAGGCAAATTCGATGGAATATAAGTCAAGTGGGTTTATGATTGACTCAACGCCTTCCCTTATAACCGTTCCAGTTTTTTCGTCCATCCGAACTTTGCGAGTTTCCGGTACCTGTTTAATTGGCAAAATGATACGCATTATATTTAATGGTTTCTCCTATAAGTTCTTTTTGAAGTATTATAATATCAATTGGTTATTATTTCACCAATAGTTTCATTGAATTTAAACCTGGTATCAATTTTTTGAGGAAAATGGCAGGAATAATAGTATCGGAAAATTTATCCGTGAAATAAATGGCTACTATGCTTATACTTATGTTGAATTACGGCAGAAATGTAATAAGTGGCAAATATTGCGTAAGGGTATTACCTGTAAGCTCTTATGGAGATATATGCAAAGTTTAGAGCAATTTAATTTTTATGCTTCGCATCACTTTGTGGTGAGTTCGCTTTTTGCCTGTTGCGGTTTCGGCTGACTTCATCAGAAATAGGAGTGCTCTAAATATTGCGAAAAAGAGATAGTATTTACGACAGGAAGAAAAATTTATGAAATTAGTGGAAATATTACCTTTTTTACAAAAAATAGCTCCCCTGGAGTTAGCAGAAGATTGGGATAATGTGGGCCTTTTGACAGGTGACCCAGAGCAGAAGATTAAAAATGTGATTTTGACTATTGACCTGACGACAGAAGTACTTGAGGAAGCAAAACAAAAGAAGGTTGATTTGATACTGGCATATCATCCACCAATATTCAGTGCGATAAAACGTGTTTTGCCAGGCAGGGGCACATCGCCGCTGTTATATGATGTGATTCGAAATGGTATGGCCATTTATTCGATGCATACAGCGTTGGATATGGCAGAGGGCGGGATTAATGATTTGCTTGCCGGGATAATTGGAATTGTAGAACCAAAACCACTGGCGAAAGCCGCTCATGTTGAATCCAGTTATTATAAGGTGGTGGTATTTGTGCCAGTAAATGAGTTTGAGACTGTCAGTGAAGCGATGTTTGGTGCGGGGGCCGGTGTGATCGGTGAGAATGCCAAATATACCAAATGCAGTTACCGGGTTGACGGAACAGGTACCTTTAATTGCGGTTTGGCAAGCAAACCATCGATAGGTAAGCCGGGCAGCTTTGAGGAAGTAAATGAGTATCGCCTGGAAACAATAGTGCCTAAAGACAGGCTGAATGAAGTTTTAGGTGCGATGGAGGCAGCTCACAGTTATGAAGAAGTAGCATATGATGTCTACCCCCTGATACAGAACGCTAGTCATGGTTTGGGAAGATTTGGCGAGTTGGCCAAGCCTGTAAAAGCAGCTGAGCTTATTACTGAAGTGAAAAGGCAACTTAAAATAGAAAGCGTTGGATTGATCGGTTCAGCAACGGCAAAGGTAACAAAAGCAGCAGTCGGAGCCGGTTCATGCGGATGCCTGATAGGTGATGTAATAGCGACAGGTTGTGATTTCTTTATGACCGGCGAGTTGAAGCATCATGATGCACTGCAGCTTCAGGCGGCGGGGGTAACGACAATCTGTACTAGCCATAGTAATTCAGAGCGAATTATCCTGAAACGTATTGCCAGGCAGATAAAGGAAGAATTCAAACAGCTGGACGCTTTTGTAAGTACAAAAGATAAAGATCCGTTTAGACAAGTATAAATCAGGATATATTATGAGATATGTGATAGGTGTTGTGGGTGCAATAGTAATGTTTATTCTGACGACTTTGTTAGTGGGTGTTTTTATGTCAATATTCAGGCCATTAGCAAGTATACCAATTCCGTTAGGTTTAATTACTATTAATGCAGGAGCGGTAATAAGCTTATCTTGCGGCATATTTGCAGCAGTAAGTAGTTATAGAGCATCAATTAGAAGATATGAAACAAAAAAAGCAGTAGTTGCTTCAGAAGTTGAAGAATAATTTTATGAATATTCGATATTATTTATTTTTAATGTTAGTTTTCATAGTCGGCTGTGATAACGTTGGCAGTAATAGAGCCGGTATTTTGGATACACCCACGGTAAAATCTTGTGCGGCAGTAAATGGGAAATTTATCGCCCAGCATGAGCTGGACGATCTGGTATTGCGAGCTTATGGTCGTAAGGTCATGGATGATATGGTACTGCTTGAGGTGGTGCTACAATATGCGGCAGATAAGGGAATTGTGCTGACCGATGAGATGTATGCCGATGAGTTTAAACGATTTCTTAGTGAGATAGCACCAGATAAGCCGGAGTCAGATCAGCGAGCTATATTTGCGTTTGTATTGAAAAAACGTGGGCTGACACCTGAATTGTTCGATCTTATATTAAAAAAGCAGGCCATTCTTCGAGCATGTATAGAGGTGCCGGCAGAAGTTTCAGAAGAAGAGCTACAGGATGAATATATTCGATTATACGGCCAGAAGCGTTCTGTAATGCTTTTGTCAGTAAGTTCTGCCAGAAGTATTGAACGGGCAGAGACAGAACTGTCTTTGGGCAAGAGTTTTGATAATGTAGTTCTTGAATATTCCGAAGATGAAACTTCGCTTAGAAACGGAGGTTTTGTATCGGCATTTTCTTTGAAGGACACCCATCTTCCGGAAGCATTGCGAAACCAGGCATTTAATTTGTCTAATTCAGGAGATATAAGTGAATCTTTTCAGGTTGTAGATAATGGTCGGCAGTATTGGTATAAAATCAGGCTTGAAAAAATAATACCTAAGGTTGATATACCATTTGAGAGAACTGAGCTGAGTGAAATTGTAATACGGAAGAAGTCCAATCAACAGATACTGGACCTGCAGGAGAAGCTATTGCAAGAATCCAAGGTGATAATAATTGATGGCAGACTGAAAAATTACCAATAAACCGGAATGCGGTCTGACGAGATATTTATCAAAGATGACTGAAAGCTAATATGTAACTCTGGAATGTAAAAGCATTGAATTTTCTTAAGCGTCACAATATAGAGCGAAATTTCCCGCGTGGAATATATCTTTCTCCACTGGGGGAGATACCATCTTTTGAGATAACCGAGCTGGATGGTTATACGGGCAACTTATTTATACCTGTGCCAGAGTATGAAGGCATGCCGGCGGAAATTAAGAACAATGATGGCAGCAGGGTATCAGCGGGAGAAGTTCTGGCTTGTTCCCCGGAACCGATATACAGTCCATGTGATGGTGAGATTGTATCCCTTACATATTGTCAGATACAAAAATATGGAGAATGCCGGGCAATATGTATAAAGCCGAGCAAATCATTTTGTACACGGATATATGTAGGTCATGGGAATAAATCCGTGATGCCGGAAAAAACAGATTCCAGCTATATCCTGGAACTTATATCCAAAACCGGGATTGTGTGTTCTGATGGTGTTTTGCTTTATGATAAGCTGTGTGAATTAAAATCAAAACATATACGTATTGTAATTGCTAATGCAGCATCTCCGGAACCGGATATTAATACCCCGGCAGCCATTTTGAATAGTTATCCTGATATAGTTTATACCGGGCTGGCTCTTATGAAACATTTTTTCGAAGCTGAGACTGCGATAATGGCTTATCCAAATGAGCTTGAGATTGACACAGAGAATCCAGATAACTGGCAGGTTCTTACAGTTCCCATAAGTGAAAAATATCCCCAGTATCATCCTAAGTGTGTCTTGCAAACTCTGTGCAGGCAGTCAGTAATTAGCAGAAAAGACACAGAACACAGTGTGGTATTTGATATTCAGACATTAGCATTAATTGAAAGAGCGATATTAGCAGGTATTAATCCGACAGAGCGAATAGTAACAGTTTGTGGTGATGCAGTTGATAATCCGGGGCATTACCTGGTACCGGTTGGATTACCGGTATCAGAGTTACTGGAAATAGCACAGGTCAAAAATCATTATGAATGTATTGTTGCAGGTAGAAGTCTTACCGGGGCAGCAGTTGATCCGGCTCGAACAGTCATAGGACCATTTTGTGAGAGTTATGTAGTTATAAAAGAATCGTCCAGAAACGCACCGGACCGCTGTTTGAATTGTGGTCGCTGTATTGAATTTTGTCCTGCAGCTCTGGACCCAATTAGACTGAACGATCTGATAGAGCTTCAAGATTTTATAAAGGCTGAACAATACGGTTTATTTGATTGCCTGGAATGTGGTTTGTGCAGCTATTGCTGTCCGGCAGGATTGAAAATACTAGAAAATATAAAAATGGCAAAAAGGATTAAGGATGGAAAGTAGTAGAAGAACTCATTTATGCCATTGCAGTCCGTTTAGACCGGTAGCGGAAACGTCACGAATGATGTTATACGTTCAGTTGTTTTTGATTGTATTATCAGGTATTGGAGTAAATTTAATATGTAATAAATTGTCAATAATGACGTGTATTATACCGGTTGTATTTGCTTTTATACTTGAAAAAACAATTATTTTTTGCCGTTGCGGCGGTTATCGCGGTTCGACGGCTCATACGCTATTTTTAGCAATGGTTGCCTGTTACATTCTTCCGGCAGAGCTTGGTTGGCCAATAATTCTCTTAGTAACGGCTTTTGCGGTTTTATACAAACACTTTTTCAAGGGTATGGGAAGATATTGGCTGCATCCGGTTTTGCTTTCTGTTGCCATACTCGAGTTATTTGACAGGGGTATTTTGGAGAATATTTTTGGACAGTATGAGCAGCAGACAGGAACTGCGATGACAATGAATTCATTTGAGTTGTCAAAGCTGGTGATGATTGATGGGAAATTAAATATTGAGGATATCTTTATTAACAGATTGCCTACAATTGTGGATTGTTTGCTGGGTTGTGATATGCCGGTAATTGCCGCAAGTCCGGCAATATTTTCAATATTTGGAGTATACTGTATATACCGAGGATATTTAAACTGGCGTGTTCCTGCAACTTATATTTTTGCTGTTATTATGGCAATTGTATTGCTGCCTATAAAGAGTTCCGATGGGTATCACAGTATTCTAGCCAGCGGTCTATCAGGTGATGTT
The DNA here is from genome assembly GCA_963666285.2 of Sedimentisphaerales bacterium. GTDB lineage: Bacteria > Planctomycetota > Phycisphaerae > Sedimentisphaerales > SM23-30 > JAFGDI01. The sequence goes on along the minus strand of OY762711.1, from coordinate 3,861,052 downwards.
ATAACTGCTTATATAATTTATCAAATCTTTACAGGGTATGTATTTTTTTCAGCAATGGTTTTGTTTTTAGATACAACGTCTCGGCCAATAACAGTTAGGGGACAGGTTTGGGCGGCATATTTGGCAGGATCTTTTGCTATTCTTTTTCGGTTGTATCTGCCAGTATTTTTTGCAGAATTATATGGAGTATTACTTGTCGGCCTGGTAGTACCAGTACTTAATAATATAACAAGGCCTCCTAAGAGATATACCTGATAAGGAAATTCTGTTTATACAGTACTTTCTATTGCGTCTCTAACCTGAGGTCTGAGATATATACATTCGAGTTCCGGTCGGTCCTTAAGAGAAGCGGCAGCAGCGTTGATTTGTTCAGTTAATGGTGAAGTTCGATCAATAATTAAAACCAGCCTATTCTTAAGTTTGCATAGACCACCTCCAGAAACTCCATCGATTTGTTCCTTTCGGACTTCGATACCAAGTTCTTCGGCTACAGCCAGCAAGCTTTCCAAAATTTGATACTCATTCATAAAGTTCGATATTCCCCCAAACGTAATAATGGTAAGTATCTGTAATATAAGGCTATATCAGAAAAAATAAAAGTACGGGTTTCTATTTGGGTAAATCTCAAGAAAACAGCCCCATTGTTCCGATTAAATAGAAACCTGGATATTAGAACGATATACAGGTCCTATAATTATTTTAACTCATTTTTACAGGGTCGCAATAGTTAAATTGGAACATTTGGAAGAAAAAACAGAATTCTTAAATCAGCGTAAAAATATCTATCGCCAACTGGAAGATAGCGAGCAGAAGATTAAGGATCTTGAGGAACAGTTGATATTTGCTCAAAAATTGGCAACAATGGGTACAATGAGCTGTCTGGTTGCACATGAGTTTAATAATCTTTTGATGCCTATTATTAATTATGCCGAGTTGGCATTAAAACATCCAGATGACAAAAAATTGATAAAAAAGACCTTAGAAAAGACCGTTAAACAGGGCACGCAAGCAGGGCATATCATAGAAAGCATTCTGGGGATGACTCGGGCAGAAAGCCAGGAATTTCACGATGTTAATCTTTATAATGTCGTACGGGAATCATTTCGATGCCTGGCGAGAGATTTTGAAAAAGACGGGATAAAAGTAATAATAGATGTCCCAGAGGATATTGATGTTTATGCAATCCATAGTCAGCTCCAACAGGTGATACTGAATTTGATAATTAATGCTCGGCAGGCAATGATTGATGACAGGAAGGGAGTTTTAAAGGTATCAGCTAAAAGAGTTGAGGATTGTATGGTGGAGATAGCTGTTGAGGATACCGGACATGGCATACCTGAAGATATTTTGCATAAAATATTTGAGCCGTTTTTTACGACAAAAAAGGGCGGCAAAAGTCAGGATAGAATAGGAACAGGCCTTGGGCTAATGGTTTGTAAACAGATAGTAGAGACACACAAAGGAAATATATCTGTTGAGAGTGAGTTAGGCAAAGGAACAATCTTTTCGGTGGCGTTTCCAGCTGGAAGAGAATAAGGCAACCTTAATCTGGCTAGTCATTGGCCAGACAAAATGATTTCAATACAATTTTAACTATTATCATATCTCGTTAATCGTTATCAATTGCCCATTTTGACGCATTTTTCAATTAAATTCAGTTTTTATAAATCTATGCGCATATTTGAATAATATGTGCATAAATAATTACTTTGTACAATATAGTTAATAATATCGTTTATTTTGAACTTAAATATTATTATGTAAGATTATTAAAATTCATAACTTGTGGAAAAATGCGAATATGATGCTGTTTTTGACAAAATTCTTGACCTGAGAAAAACTCTATGATATAATAATTATATATCTTAAAGGGACTAATTCTTGTCCTTAGATAAAAGTCATGCAAAGGAAATCTTTTTGACTTATTTATATTTAAATGCAATTCATTTTTGAATTGTTACTAATCATTAATAAGTATACATACAAAATTATGTTTTTTGTGTTTTGTGAATTTCCACATATATGGAAATTCTTTAATAATGAGAATGTAATAATTAACGTTAGGATTATTACAAGAGAAAATGTGATTTCTTTGGAGGATCGATACGATGAGTAAGTTGGTTAAACTATGTTTTGTGTTCCTGGCATTGATGAGTGTATCTACTTTTGGTGCTACGATTGCATATTGGGATTTTGAAGACGGTGTCGCAGGTGAACCATTTACAGATTCAGCAGCAGGTGAAGCTGATGGCTCTGGCGGAACAGTAGATTCTGTTGGCGGGTATCTAATGAGAGGTTGGAGTGATTATTATGGTCCATCTTTTGTAAGTAATACCGAGTTGCCGGGTTCTTCAGTTGGAATGAGAAATGCTGACAGTCACCAGGATGGTTATTGCACTGATGAAGCCTTGACTACATGGTCATCTTCAACATGGACAATTGAATGTTCAGTTTCTCTTAAAGAACTTAATGGTTGGAAAACAATAATAGGTCGAGATGGTTCAAGCCAGGGTGAAGCTGAAGCAGATTTTTATCTGCAGAATAATGGTATTGATAATAAATTCCGTCTGAATTTTGATACTGTTGGCGGTCAACGCTGGGTATTAGATGGAGATTATACTCTACAAGCTAACTATTGGTATGGTCTGGCTGTTCAGAGTGATGGCGAAACTGTAACAATGCTGATTGATGATGGTTCAGGTTACCAGGTAGTTGGTTCTTTAGATATTTCTGAAGATTCTCTAGAAGGAAATGGTCAGTCAATTGCAGATAATGCTTTAGCATTCACAAATTATACATGGACATTTGGTCGCGGCTGGTATAACGGTGGTTTTGTTGATCATATCAATGGTTATATGGACAATATTCGTATCAGTGATACAGTTCTTGCTCCAGAAGAACTGATAGCAGTTCCAGAACCAGCAACAGTTGGTCTATTGACTCTAGGCGGTCTTCTGCTTCGTCGCAGACGCTAATATAATGGATAAAGGAAATGCAGTGATATAATATTACTGTTGAAAAGAGAATGAAATGAATAAAAAGGCTTCTATCGCAGTTTGATAGAGGTCTTTTTCATTTACATGTTAACTAAACTGACCGATGGTCAGTTTGCGAGGTATTTACAAGGAATGTTGCAGTGCAAACAATTTATTACTGTAACGAATTGTAATATAATCTGTTACAGCAAATTAGACTGTAAAGCCAGTCATTTTAAGATGTTAAGGTAAAAGATAGCATTTACTCAAGAACACTATTTTCAGAAGAAACTTTAATATCGGTGACCATCATTTCAACAGTTGAATTGCCATTAAAATGGTTAACTTTCGGACTGAAAGCAATATCAATAGTCTGAGCATCAGTGAGTATTTTTTCCATATCTGCCATACTGAATGCAACCGCTCGCATAATCAGGTTGCTTTTTTCTGGGTCTCTAACCATAAGTGATAAGTGGTTTCCTGCTTTACCCATTTTACGAGGAGGCTCAACAAGTTCCAGTCCCTTGGCGGCAAGGGTTACAGGCGGGTTACCTTCACCAATTGGCTCCAGGTTGCTTATAGATTTAACTGCATTCATAGTCAATTCGTGCAGCTTCGTTTCGGTATCAATATTTATCACCATTTTGATATCATCTTCATCCAGGTGATCCTGTGCGTACTGATTTAATGCATTTCTGAAGTCATTAATTTTATCTAATGAAACTTTCATGCCAGCAGCCTTGGAATGGCCTCCAAAATCGATCAGGTGCTCAGAACAGGCATTAAGAGCATCATAAATATTAAACCCGTCAATGCTGCGAGCAGAACCGTGATACCAGCCATTTTCGGTGGCGGTAAGTACTATTGTTGGTTTGCTAAACTTATCCAAAAGCCTTCCAGCAACAATTCCTACAACGCCGGAATGCCAGTTTTCATCTTCAATGACAATAACTTTCCAATCATTTTTATCCCATCCGGCAGCTTTAATTTTTTTGCATGCCTGGTCGGTAATCTCTTTTTCAATTTTCTGGCGATTTTTATTTTGCTGGTCCAAGTAGCTGGCAATTTGTTCAGCTTTCATCTGACTTTCAGTTGTGAAAAGTTCTATTGCCAGCCTGGCATGTCCTAGTCGGCCGGCAGCATTAAGTCGGGGAGCGAGCATGAAGGCAACATCTCTGCTGGTAAGGGCATCCTTGAGGCCGGCTTTTTCCATGAGGGCTTTAATACCTAAATTTTTACTATTCATCAGGCCATTGATACCCCATAATGCCAGTACACGGTTTTCGCCAACCAGGGGGACGACATCACCAATAGTACCAAGTGCTGCAAGTGATGTAGCAGCTAATAAAAACTCTCTAAATTCCGGTTTTACTTTTGAACCGCCAGAAAAGGTTTTTGCAATAGCCCAACTAAGCTTGAAAGCTACTCCTGAACCGCAAAGATGTGGGTTAGGATAATATTCATCAGGAAGATTAGGGTGAACAATAGCCAGAGCAGGAGGTAGAATTTCCGGCGGGGTGTGATGGTCTGTTATAATAACATCCATTCCCAGAGTATTAGCCAGTTCAACCTGTTCCACTGCTGTAATAGCACAATCTACGGTTATAAGCAGAGTGCAGCCTTCTTCTGCAAGTTGTCTTACTGCGTCTGAATGCAGTCCGTATCCTTCATCAATTCTATGAGGGACATAAAAATCTACTTCTTTACCGCATAATTTAAGGCAATGCCAGAGGATGGCAGTTCCGGTTGTACCGTCAACATCATAATCGCCATAAATAACAATCTTTTCATCTTTTTCGAGAGCTTCCCTGATTCTAGCAACAGAAGGCTTTATACCTTTCATCGACTCCGGTTCATGAAGCTGGCTAAGTTTTGGAGTGAGAAAATCTCTAGCGCTGTCAGGGTCGCTTATGCCGCGGTTATAAAGCAACTGAGCAATGAATGAGGGTACTCCCACCGATCCGGCCAGCTTGTCTCTTTCACTCCATGCTTCTCTAATTTTCCAAATAGTAGCAGAATTTTTTTTCTTGCGGGTCATGTAATATTTCATATTAATGTTATATACCATATCATGTATGGCATGTTATGTGCTTCTATCTCTTTTTTATTGATTAACTAAGGCAGTAAAGTTCCGCCATATTTTATGTCGTTTTCTTCACTTTCTACAGCTTTGGCTGGGGTAGCTAAAACAAGATCAACAACCAGTTCTTTGTCTTCATTTTTATCAATAGTGGAGTAACCTGGTCTGAATGATTTACCGTGGTAGTTTACAGTCATACTTTTAATTTGTAGAAGTTTATTCTGTTCGCTGTCAAGTCTGCCCAGGAATTCAGCCAGGTCTGTAATTGTAGAAGTAAACTGCAGCTTAAAAACAATTTCCTGCATTTCTTCATTAGCCGGAATTGGAACTTCTTCGGGTGTAGACTGAAGATCAAAATTACGTTCAGTTTCCAGATTGATCAGAAAATCTCCATAGTTGTTCATTCGATCGCCAGGTAGTTCGTTCATAAATGATTTTATGCTGTCCCATTTTTCTTCATACACCTTATTATCATCTATTTCCTGTTTGATCAGGCTGTATTCAAGGCTTTTCTGATTTATTTCATGTTCCAGTTTTTCAAGGTATTCGGTACATTTTTTGTAAGTAAAGTAACCAACAAAAGCTATGATGATTATAATTGGCAGAATAAGAATATTACGCTTTTTGAGTGCCATTATCTACTCTGCTCCTTTCGGATAAGGTTTTATGGCAGGAGGTCTGTTCAGATTAAATGTAACAGAAAAGCTGATTGGATAGAATGTATCCGTTTCGTCATGTGTTCTAGCACCGTCCTGCTTGATATCTTTGAACTTATCGGATTTATTCAAGCTTTCAATCAATTCAGTAATTAAAGTTGCTTCAGTGGCCTTTACCGTAAGTTTAACATTATATCCATTTTCATTTTTGTCTGTGTATACTGAAAGGTTTGTAAGATATGCTTTATCTGTTTCAGGCATACGTCTGGAAATTTCATAAAGCACCTTGAGATATTCCAGTCTGGAACCTCCTTTGGCCTCATGAATATATTTCATACAACTCACCCAATGAGACTGTGCATCATAAACTTGTGTTTTTAAGGGTTCCGAATTAGCTACATCTTTTTCAAGCCTTCTAATAGTAGATTTTCTCTGGCCAACAATACTGATCCATAAAATCAAAGCAAGCATCGATAATAAAATGATAGCAATCAGAAGAGTAGTATGACTATTGTTTTTATTATCCTGCGTTTTTTTTTCTTTTATATGTAGAAAATCGAAAGATACAGGACTGGCACCTACGCCATCAAATGCAGCCCCCAAAGCCCCAGCAAAATCAGGTGCATGATCGGAATTATCTGCCTGCCAGGCAATATCCAGATCAGTGTCACAGGTAGTTACTTCCATTGAAGTATTGTGAGCAATAATAGCACCCAGATCATTTTCCCATTTAGAGAATTCAGTATTAGATATGCCCGAAAGAAATATTCTGTTTGGTAAAGAACTGTCACTTTTAAGTTTTATAGTATTAAATATTCTTAATATTTGGTTAGCATCGTCATTTGCATCACCTGATCCTATAGGAGTGGTTTGTATAGAAACAAGTCCAAGGTTGTCAAATATGGCTACTACAAAACGAGAGATATCCTTATAAATTACTGCTATATTTTGTTCTTCGGCATTGTTCCAGCAATTCATTAATCCGTTTAATATTGCTACAGGCCTGAGTTCGATAGATTTTAGCTTTAAGCCGCAGTAGTCGGCAAGTTGTCGAGCAAATAATATCGAGCTTTTTTGGGCAGCACCGATAAGGGCAAAACGATTGCCGATATGAGAAAGTCTAGGCTGCCAAATATCGAAGACCATATTTTCAGCAGAGGCAACAAGTGAGTTTTTGGCTTTGCTGATAAGGTTATCGATTTCAGCACGCGAAAGAGTACCGGTGTGAACTTCATTAACCTCAAGTCTTTTAACAAAGCAAGGCTTGTTAGCAATAGATATCACAGCGTCTCTTTTATTCCAACCTTGCTTTCCAATTATATTTAGCAGTTTTTTTCCTATCGATTCAACCTGCTGATCTTTGCCATAAGATATTACGGCGGAACCAGTAACGGTCCATTTACCGCGTTTGCGTTTCAGGTTGAGTATATTTATTTGGTTGTTGCCAATATCTATTCCGAGCATAAGATTTAACAAAAAATAGGTTTGAAGATTATTATTACTTATATTTACTGATAAGCTATTTTCCAGCTACACGATATACTTCAGCCAGTGAGGTAATTCCCTGGTTAATTTTTTCTAATCCGTTTTCGTATAAAGTTTCCATTCCTTTTTCAACGGCTTTATTTCTAATAGAAGAAGCATTCGCCTTTTCTATAATCATATTGCGAATTTCTTCATTTAGTTCAAACATTTCTATTATAGCCGAACGTCCTTTGTATCCGGTATGGCGACAATCATTGCAACCGACAGGTTCAAATATTTTGCCCGGAGTTAGCCTTCCTCGAATATCATCAGGTATTTTATTTTTATCTAAAACGGCAATTTTACATCTTGGGCATAATAGTCGGACAAGTCTTTGGGCAGCCACCAGTTCGAGGGCAGAAGCCACCAGATATGGTTCGATTCCCATTTCCATCAGCCTGATAGATGAAGAAGTAGCATCATTAGTATGCAGGGTGCTCAGCACGAGATGTCCGGTCATTGCAGATGAAATTGCGATCCTGGCAGTGTCTGTATCCCGGATTTCACCAATCATTATGATATCAGGGTCATGCCTGAGTATGCTTCGCAATGAATGTGTAAAGGTAAGTCCAATTTCCGGTTTAACCTGGATTTGCGAAACATTTTCCAGTTGATATTCAATTGGATCTTCAACAGTAATAACTTTGCTGTTATCTCTATTGATTTCATTGAGCAGCGAATATAATGTAGTAGTTTTACCGCTTCCGGTAGGGCCTGTGAGCAGGACAACGCCATGGGAGATAGATACTGCATTCTTAAACATGCTCATATGTCTTTCTGACATGCCGAGATTATCGAACTTGATAAAAGCAGTTTCTCTATCCAGAAGTCTTAATACCAGCCCCTGGCCAAACATAGTTGGGATAGCAGATACCCTGACATCGATAGGGCGTCCTAGGGCCTGAATTCTAATTTGTCCATCTTGCGGAAGACGTTTTTCAGCGATATCCAGATTAGCCATTATTTTAATTCTTGATATTATAGCTGATTCAAGATTTTTAATATTGGAAGGAACAGGCTCTGTATGCAGCATTCCGTCAATTCTATATCGTACCTGGAAGCTTGTTTCATAAGGTTCCAGATGAATATCAGAGGCATTGCACTTAATGGCTTCCAAAATTAGCTGATTAACAAATCTTATTATTGCGGCATCATGATAGCCTTCGCTGTTAATATCAACATGGATCGCTTGAGAAATATCTGCCGTCTCGGACTCAGAAAGAGAATATTCATTTTCGATAATTACATTTTCAACGGTTTCAGCACCGAGCCCATATACTCTTTTAATTATCTCCCTGACATCGCTGGGACTGGCCAGTTGTCCAATAACTTCCAGGTTTGCTGACGAAGTGTCGGATAGGCTGTCCAGGTTGAGCATCAGGCCAATTTCATCGCATTTATCAAGCTGTCCTGGGTCTGCCATAACAAGTTTCACGGTATTCCCCGTAATTTCGATAGGAGCGACTGTGAGGTTATGAGCTAACTTTGCCGGCAATAACAGTTTGAGATTTGGTGAATACTCGACAGAATCGGGTGATATTAACTTAGTGTGCAGGAATTCCGAAAGACATATCCAGATGTCTATTTCCCTGGAAGGAAATTGCCCTAGGAGCCAATAGTGTAAAGGCTCCTGTAAATTATCAGGGATATTGTCCAACTCAGATGGTTGGAAAACATTCTGGTTTAATAAATATGTCTTAAAATCTTCCATGTTTGCCCGTATGTTTTTGCAGTTTCCGAACCGCCGGGAAAGTTATTTCAATGAAACTAAGTTAATCGTATAATAATTTTATCATAATATATATCTCCAGCAACCAGAAAATATTGATATATCGTATTAGTACTGTTAATCATCATTAAATCTACTATTACTGTTATAAATATTTATGAGTTAAAATATGGAAATAGCAGTGTTTGCCAATTATTCTGATGATTTGTTCGAGTTAATAAGATATTAAGCCGATAATAGCATAAGTTATTGTTGTAAAATGGTTTATTTGAATTGTGGATTACAATGGTTTACTGTTCTGTTAATTTTTAATAAAAAAATACAAGTTACTGCTTGACGTAAATAGCTATAAGTAATATAATTCCCGGTCTCTTATCAACGCGAGGGGTTAAAGCCCTGAGCAAAAAATAAGTGGGCAGGGCTCATAGCTCAGTTGGTTAGAGCGTTCCGCTGATAACGGAGAGGTCGATGGTTCGACTCCATCTGGGCCCATTTTTAGCAGGCTTAAGATAACCGTAAAACGGAGAAAGCTAAATGCTTATTACAATATTGGCATCGATGAGAACCTTAATTAGATCAATGGGTTTCATCTTCCTTGTCATAGTATTAGTATCAGCTTTATTCAAATGGTTAAAAGACAAGCTGAGCTAAATATAACAAGTAAATAAAGAGCTGCATGTCACAGTGGTGAAGTGTCAGCGATTCAAGGGGACGTAGCTCAGCTGGGAGAGCGTCTGGTTTGCATCCAGAAGGTCGTCGGTTCGATCCCGATCGTCTCCATTGAAGATTGAAAAAAAAAGTTAAATTTAATTGTTGACAATTATAAAATTAACGATACAATCTTCCATCCCTTGATCAACAAAAGTGTTAATCTTTAGGAGTTAAAAAAAACTTCAAAAAAAATAAAATTAACACTTGACGAGAAAGGGAAGTGGCCTTAATATATAAGGCTCGCTAGTTGAGAAACCTGAAACGAAAAAAATAAAAAATTTCAAAAAGGTTCTTGACAAAGAAAATAAGAGCTGTTAAAATTTACGGCTCGCAATAAAGCGAAGTTCTTTGACAATTTAATATGAGGTAAAGGTAATGATTTTTGTAGGTAATACTTGCGAATCATATCGTAAAGATATGAATATAAGTGTCTTGCACATAATTATTAAAATTACAATTTCGTAAATATAATTCCATTTATAAAACTGATGAATCTTTAGAGCGATATGACCACAGCTTAAAAATAATGTGGTCAAGTTACTAAGGGCTCATGGTGGATGTCTTGGCGTCAAGAGGCGATGAAGGACGTGGTAGGCTGCGATAAGCCCGGAGTAGGTGTCAAACAACCGTTCATTCCGGGATCTCTGAATTATCTATATTTGAATTCATAGGATATAGAGGCCAACGCAGGGAACTGAAACATCTAAGTACCTGTAGGAAAGGAAATCAACCGAGACTCCGTTAGTAGCGGCGAGCGAAAGCGGAAATAGCCCAAACCGGGGCTTGCCCCGGGGTTGTGGACCATTGAGGAGTTACAAAAGCCAGGTTAGGTGAAGTGTCTGGAAAGTCACACCACAGAAGGTGATAGTCCTGTATCCGAAAACCGAAGCTCTCCTTTGAGATGGTATCCAGAGTAGCACGGAGCTCGTGGAACTCTGTGTGAAGCTGGGGGGCCCACCCTCCAAGGCTAAGTACTACTTGACGACCGATAGCGTATAGTAGGGCGATTGAATGATGAAAAGTACCCCTTTAAGGGGTGTCAAAAGTACCTGAAACCATGAGCCTACAAGCAGTAGGAGCCCTATGCCTCTTCGGAGGAACGGGTGACTGCGTGCCTTTTGCATAATGAACCGGCGAGTTACCGTCTATGGCAAGGTTAATCTGTTCAGCAGAGTAGCCGAAGGGAAACCGAGTCTTAACCGGCGTAGAGTCGTAGGCGGTAGACGCGAAACCAGGTGATCTACCCATGGCCAGGTTGAAGAGGAAGTAAAATTCCTTGGAGGACCGAACCCACTAACGTTGAAAAGTTAGGGGATGAGCTGTGGGGAGGAGTAAAAGTCTAATCAAACCTGGAGATAGCTCGTTCTCGGCGAAATAGCTTTAGGGCTAGCCTCGTGCCACTCTTTATCGGGGGTAGAGCCACTGTATGGGATGTGGGGGGCCACCCGCCTACCCCTCCCAAACAAACTCCGAATACCGATAAAATTATCACGGGAGTCAGACTACGGGGGCTAATCTTCGTGGTCAAAAGGGAAACAGCCCAGATCGCCAGCTAAGGTCCCAAAATTCTGCTAAGTTATAAAGGATGTTGAATTGCAAAGACAGCCAGGATGTTGGCTTAGAAGCAGCCACCATTTAAAAAGTGCGTAATAGCTTACTGGTCGAGCGATTCTGCGCCGATAATGAACGGGAATAAGCAGAACACCGAAGCTGCGGACTATAGAATCCTGCGGGATTTTATATTGGTAGCCGAGCGTAGTATTCAGCGCTGAAGCGGTACGGTAACGAGCCGTGGAGCGGATACTAGTGATTATGCCGGTATGAGTAACGATAAAGCAGGTGAAAATCCTGCTCGCCGAAAACCTAAGGTTTCCTGGGGAAGGTAAATCCGCCCAGGGTTAGTCGGTCCCTTAGTCGAGGCTGAAAGGCGTAGACGATGGATAGCAGGTTAATATTCCTGCACTGTTTATGTGGACGAAGTCAGTGACGCATTCCTCAAGGTGATCCCATGATTAGTCGTGTGGGTTCCGCAAGGTGGAGGCCATTATGAGCCGAACTCACTAGCGGGAGTGCCGAGAAATAGCTGGCGTAGGTTGAAGCATAAATAACCGTACTAAAACTGACACAGGTAGGTGAGGAGAATATCCTAAGGCGCTCGAGAGAACCGTTGTTAAGGAATTAGGCAAATTGACCCCGTAAGTTCGCGATAAGGGGTCCCTAGCAGCACATTGTTTTGCATTGTGGCTGAGGGCGCAGTGAAGTGGCTCTGGCGACTGTTTATCAAAAACACAGTTCTGTGCTAACTCGTAAAGAGGATGTATACAGAATGACGCCTGCTCGGTGCCGGAAGGTTAAGGAAGTAGGTTATCCCTCGGGAGAAGCTTATAACTCAAGCCCCGGTAAACGGCGGCCGTAACTATGACGGTCCTAAGGTAGCGAAGTTCCTTGTCGGGTAAGTTCCGACGTGCATGAACGGCGTAACGACTGGAGCACTGTCTCAACGACGGACTCGGTGAAATTGTAGTAGTGGTGAAGATACCACTTACCCGCAGCAAGACGGAAAGACCCCGTGAACCTTTACTGTAGTCTGATATTGGTGCCTGATATGGCATGCGTAGGATAGGTGGGAGATGTTGATCCTGTATCTCTGGATATAGGGGAGTCGTCCTTGAAATACCACCCTTGGCATGTTAGTCATCTAACTGCGACCCTTGAATCAGGGCGTGGGACAGTGTTAGATGGGCAGTTTGACTGGGGCGGTCTCCTCCTAAAGAGTAACGGAGGAGTTCAAAGGTACGCTCAGCATGGTTGGCAATCATGCGTAGAGTGCAATGGTACAAGCGTGCTTTACTGCGAGTCATATAGGACAAGCAGTTACGAAAGTAGGACATAGTGATCCGGCGATTCCGTGTGGAAGGGTCGTCGCTCAACAGATAAAAGGTACTCCGGGGATAACAGGCTGATCGCCACCGAGCGTCCATAGCGGCGTGGCGGTTTGGCACCTCGATGTCGGCTCATCACATCCTGGGGCTGAAGGCGGTCCCAAGGGTTAGGCTGTTCGCCTATTAAAGTGGTACGCGAGCTGGGTTCAGACCGGCGTGAGCCAGGTCGGTCCCTATCTGCTGTGGGCGCAGGAACCTTGAGAAGAATCAATCCTAGTACGAGAGGACTCGATTGGACGGACCTCTGGTGAGCCTGTTGTCGCGCTAGCGGCACCGCAGGGTAGCTAAGTTCGGAACGGATAACCGCTGAAAGCATCTAAGTGGGAAGCCTCCTTCAAGATTAGGGTTCCATTGATCTCCCTTATAGACTATGAGGTTGATAGGCAGGGTGTGTAAGGTCCGAGAAGGCCTAAGCTGACCTGTACTAACGAGAGATTACTTGATCACATTATTTTTGAGCTGTAAAGCTCTAAGGATAATTGGTTATAAATGGTATCCTGCAAATTTTGTTCCTTACCTCATATTATATGATACAACAAGTGTAATGAATCAGGTCTTTGGACCTGTTATTCTTCCGAACTGTTGGTGGTCATAGTTAGTGTGAAACGCCTGATCCCTTTCCGAACTCAGAAGCTAAGGCACTAACGCTGATGATAGTGCGTGAGCGTGAAAGTAAGTCGCCGCCAACTTTTTTCAAGGCCCTGTAGGTAACCCTGCGGGGCCTTGTTCTTTTTAAAATAGTAATGGGTGGTTTATCATTGATTTGTATATAGTCTTTTATTTATAATGTTTATATATAATTGATTATGAATATTATGTGTTATTTCTTTAAAATATGTATCAATGAATCTTAATCTTAAAATAAAATTAGACAGAACTTGTGGACTGGTTTTATGTATTCTTATAAGACCATTTGTGTGCTTTCTTAGCAAATTATTTCTAAGAAGAGATCATCTGTTGGATCAGGATAAAATTCATAATATTGTTATTGCAAAATATGTAGGACTTGGTAGTATAATCCAATCGACTAGGCTAATTAAATATCTTAAAATTGAATTTCCTGATTCAAATATTACTTATATAACATCTAAGGAAAACTATCCAATCTGTAAAACAATCAGTGAAATCGACAATATATTACTTTTTCCTGATAAACTTTTTGATTTATATAAACTGCCTGTATTTTTATTCAAATTATGGAAAATGAAGATAGATGTTTTTTTTGATTTAGAAATTTATTCATATTTTTCAACTCTCATTACTACTCTTTCATTTTCGAAAAACAGGATAGGTTTTGTCAGGCATTCTGCAAAAATTAAACGTTCGCTTTATTCACATATTGTCTTTTTTAATACAAGAAATCATTATAGTGATAATTATATTAGTTTGGGGCAGGTATTAAGCAATAAAGAGGATAGCTCTATTGAACTTGCATATTTAAACTATCCTAAAGTAAATTTGGTTGCTATTGATAAGGATTTTATTAATTCTGCAAAGCCGTATGTGATTTTCAATGTTCATGCGTCTGAGTTAGCATTTGAAAGAAGATGGCCATTGCAGTATTTTTGGGAAGTAATTATTTCTGTAAAAGAAGATTTTAATATTGTATTAACCGGTACTAAAAAGGAGCAGGAATATACCCGGCAGCTTTTTGAAATGTTTGATGATAATAGTGGTATTTATAATTTGGCTGGAAAATTGTCATTTAATGAATATCTTTTGGTAATGGAAAAAGCGTTTTTAATTGTTACTGGTGATACCGGACCTATGCACATTGCTTATGCTCTAAGGAAGCCAACAGTTTCTCTATTCGGCATGTCTTGTCCTGAGCATTTTGGGATGGAGACTGAAATTAATCTTATCTTATATAGTAATGTTAAATGTTCACCCTGCATTCATGAAATGGATTCCACTCCTTGTGGTGGTGATAATATTTGTATGCAGAAAATTACTCCCGATTTGGTTTTGAATTCAATTAATAAGCTTAAACGGAATATTAATTATGACAGATGAAACATTGATCAAATCCGTGTCTGCTTCATATACTGCTGAGAAGTGTCCCTGTTGCGGTGGGACTACATTCAGATATATGTTCAGAAAAGACCAGTTTACATATGAGAAATGTCTTAACTGTTATTCAGCCAGAATTAATCCTCAGCCGACAGATTCACAGTTAGATGCGATTTATAAAATGGGATATTATGCAAATTGGGGAGAAGAAGACAATTATTCCAGGTTAAAAAAAGATAATTTCCTCAATTTTTTTAACAAACATTTGAGAAATCTGCCTCCAAATGCAAAGATATTAGACATAGGAGCAGCCACTGGCCGTTTAATGGAGGTAGCATCTGAGCTTGGATATGAGCCGTATGGTGTAGAGGTTGCACATGATGGATGTGATAGAATCAGGAAGTTGTTCGGCCCTGACAAGGTATATCAAGGATATTTTTCTCAAGATAGTTTTAGTTCCATGGCAGGTCAGTTTGATGCAGTCATAATGTTTGACGTTATAGAGCATGTAAGAGACCCAAATGAGGCAATACAAACGGCAAAGTATCTTTTAAAAGAAGACGGCTATTTTGTCGCAGTGACTCCTATGATGGGGGCATTGAGTCAGAGAATAGCTGGCAAGACATGGGAGCATTTTGTTTCAGAACATTTATTTTATTTTTCAGTAAAAGGAGCTCGACAGATTATTGAAAACAATGATTTAGAGTATAAATATGTTCTCAATTTTCCCAAAAAATTAAATATTTCTTATATTGACGCTGTAATGGCTCATAATGGAACTTCATGGTGTCTATTTTGGGTAATATTCATTCTCAGGTTATTGCCTAAATGGATAAAGAAAATCCCATTCAGTATAAGATATGGGCAAATGATTATTGTTGCTCAAAAATAATTCGTTGGAAGATTTAATGAAAATATTAAATAGATACAAACAATTTTTATGCAATAGTGATATTAATGCTGTGCTATTATCATTTTTTGTTTCTTTATTATCAATTGTCATAACTCTACTTTGTTTAGTAAGCTTTCCATTATGGGAAAATCAATTTTCCGAATTGCATTTTAGTATTAGCAACCAGATGTCTATTTTGGTAACAAATAGAATTATCTCTATAAAAATTGCAATTCTTGTATCCGTTTTAATATTTCATCTGATGTTGTTTATGTTTAATTATGCAAAACAAAGAAGCAGGCAAATAGATGCTTTCAATCTAGTGTTATATGCCCTTTTCCCTGTTATATTTTGGTTAATTTCCGCATTAAAAAATGTATCAACAGAAGAACTTTATGCTGATTGGATTTTTTTATCTTTGTATTTAGTGTTTTTTGTTTTATCGATTATTATTTTTGAGAAAGACAATAAGTATTCTTCTGAATACATCAAATGTGTAATTACTACTACTACTCTTTCTCTTTTTGCTGGGGCCGGGCTATATACATTTCTTTGTTATTATAAGTTGTTATATTCATTTGATATTTCATGGAAACAATGTCGCTTATTATTATTGGGTTTAACTATATTTTTGCCAATTTTCAGTTCCGTATCATATTTTCTTATCCGAGAAATGAAAATGTATAAGAATCTCATATGTACTCCGATTATGCTAGCAATTTTGCTTCTTTATCTGCTTTTTATTCCTTTACCATTTTATATAGACTCAGATTTAGTTAATAATTGTAATCATACAAAAATAATTCTTTGTATTGTATTGCCTTTAATTGTATTTGGAATAATCAATATCTTTAGGTATTTATTTAAGGATGGAAGTATTGATTTTTCGTCATTGCCTGTGTTTATTGGTGGTGCAATAGTCTTATTTTTTTGGGCAAACAACAAGGTTTATCCAGAATTACCTTATAATCTTTTTGAATTTTCTGCACGTTTTTCTCCATATGATGCTTATAAGCATGGGTATGGCGAATTATTTAAAGATTATCAAGTAACCTATGGTTTTAGTGATGTTTGTGGATATATATTTGGTGGTTTTTTCTGCAGTGAATACAACCTTTTTTCAAATATATATGGCTTTTCTATATTTGCATCTATAATGTTATTGGCACAATACTTTGCGTATCGATTAGTGATTCCATGGTATTTAGCTATATTTGTTTTAAGTTTATATATGCATATTTCAGTACCTGTTATTTTTTTCTGCTTGTTGCTATATTACAAAGTATTTGAGAATAAAATATTTTGGGTGTTTGTTTGGGTACTTCTGGCGGCCTTTTTGCCGTTTTTTAGGGTTCCACTTGGAACGGTTGCTGTAGTGGCTACTATACCGATATTAATATATCAATTAATATTATTATACAAAACAAATATTGTAAGTTTTGCTAAAACCGGTTTAGTTTTGAGTATAATCCTGATCATATCATTATTTACTTCATATTGGAGCTATGTTTATGCCTTGGTAAAGATGATGCTTTCGTTTAAGGCAAACAATCAGGTATGGGCTGGAAATTTATGGCTCTTTTCGAAAAGTCTATCGGAAGTTATTTTAGGTAATTGTGTAATTGCAGTGCCACTATTGGCATTTTTAATAATGTTTCTTTTAATGAAATACAAGCAAATATCTAATAAAAAAACGATATTATTATTGTCTTTTATAGCTGTAATATATTCTTTGCTTACTCTCGGATACAGTTTTTCTCGTGTTGATGGAAATACTTCCGGTAGGCAATATGTTATATTAATGTCTTTTTTCCCTTTGTTGTATTTCTCTTTTGCCACAAATTTGTATAACAAGAAGATATCTGGAATATTATGTATAATTGGAGCAGCGATATTTTGCCAGTTTGAATCTAAAACACCAATTCAGTTTGGAAAAAGTATGCGAACTATTTCTCATTTTACAGATTCCGATTTCATTGATGGTAGTAAATGGGGGATGCCCTATATAGGAAAGGGACTCAAAGGCAAAGCATTTGATGAGCAGGCAATTAAGGAATTGCATGATATAAAATTCAATATGAATCGAATTTTAGCCCCTGAAGAGACATTTTTGAGCTTAACACAAGCTAATCTTGAAAACATTGCAGCTCAAAGATTCCTTCCAATTGAATATCACAGTTATTTCATGTTTGCCTGTGAACTGCAAGAAGAACATGCAATTGGCAGATTGATTGAGCAGAGTGTGAAAGTATCTGTTGTTAGAGATGACATACATATTGATGGCCAATATGTAAATACCAGGGGGTATTATTTGTATCGTTTTGCATTATCCGGCAATATCCCAGTAAAGCTTGGCAATAGTGTATATTTCATGCCAGAGAAATATTATCTGAAAGCCAATATTCCTGTTCCAGACAAAGCGCATATGTTATCTGCCTTAGAAGCAGTTCCACAAACCGACAATATTGGAGATCATCCAATAAATTTTGGTTATAATTCTGGTTCGATTATCAATACCCTTGATCTGAGAAGTAGTATAAATAATCCAGGTCCTTTTTTTCTTGGTGAAAATGGAATTTATTCTAATGTAACTTTTGAACAACCGGTAAATGGTGCTAAAGAAGGTGTATTATCTATCACTCTGGATTCATCTTATAATAAGCTTTCCGCCGAAATATCTTGGGATAATCGTCCAGATTCAAAGTTGATATGTAATCTAAAAAACGGTATCAATATTGTGCCTTTAGATATTTCGTATAAATGGATGCTGAATTCAGCTATAGATAATATTGAGATAATATTAACAAATCCTGGTATTAAACCTGGGAATGTGAAAATAATCAAGGCAGAATTGTATCAGAGAAAACTTGTAAATAAATATGGGCTGAATAACTTCAGGCACTACAATTTGTATAATTGATTGATTGGCGATTACTATTTTATAAAGTTCAAATGGTTTTTAGTTCAATTACATTTTTGTTTTATTTTTTGCCGCTTTTTCTTGCGGTCTATTTTTGCACGAATAAACCGTCTATAAAAATAACTGCTATTTTCTTTTTTAGTTTATTGTTTTATGCCTGGGGTGAACCAGTATATGTTTTTCTTATGCTGGTGTCTATTATTGTTAATTGGTTTTTGGCTTTACTGATTGACAGAGATATTGCAGCTCGCAAATGTTTCTTGTATTTAGCAGTTATTTTTAATCTTTCGGTATTGTTTTTTTTCAAATATTCACCATTTATTGTTGGTAATATGAAATCCTTTTTGGGTTATGTTGTGCCAAATTATGATTATTTTAGGAAATTACCTCTTCCAGTTGGTATTTCTTTTTTTACTTTTCAAGCACTTTCGTATGTTATTGACGTTTATAGGAGCAAGTATAAGTCTGAGAAGAATATAATTATTTTGGGTACTTATATTTCAATGTTTCCTCAACTTATTGCCGGGCCAATTGTGCGATACGAGCATATACGTCAGGATTTACATGATATTTCTATCAAATTCGAAAATGTTATTTCTGGGACCCAATTGTTTATACTTGGACTTGCAGCCAAAGTACTACTTGCCAATAATTTTGCAGTTGCAGCAGATTATTATTTCAGCAAAGACAGCAATTACCTTTCATTTATAGCAAGTTGGATTGGGGCACTTTCATATTATTTTCAGATATATTTTGATTTTAACGGCTATTCCATTATGGCTATAGGTCTTGGCAGAATAATGGGATTTAATTTTCAACGTAATTTCGATCGACCTTACATTGCTCATTCTATATCAGATTTCTGGCATCGCTGGCATATTTCACTTTCTACCTGGTTTAGAGATTACTTGTATATTCCGCTTGGCGGCAGTAGGGTGAGTAATTTTGTAACATATAGAAACTTATTAGTAGTTTTTATATTATGTGGTTTATGGCATGGTGCGGGTTGGAATTTTTTGCTATGGGGCCTTTTCCATGGCTTCTTCTTAATTTTTGAAAGACTTTTTTTTGTAAATAAATTTGTATTTCCAACTATACTTAAAAGGTCTTATGTCTTTATAGTCGTTATAATTGGATGGGTATTATTTAGATGCAACTCTTTCGAACAACTTAAGGGGTATCTGTTTGCTATGATTGGATTGTGTGATATTCCTGCCCACACATTTAGAGAAGTTAATTATTCTGCCTGGGGTTGTATGTCTGCAATAGGAGCTTTTTTGTCAGTTGTTAGATTAGATTATGATAAACCACCTTTTTCGCGGCATATAACAGGAATAATTATATATTTATCTTTATTTCTGTTATCTGTTGCCTTTTTATTATGCGGTACTTATAACCCATTTATTTACTATCGTTTCTAGAGAGTGTTATATGTCCACAAAACAACGAATTCTTATATATATCACCTTGATGATTTTGATGTTACCGGCGTTCCTTAACATTTTAATATCATTTTATGGAGAAGTTTCTGGTTGCAGATCAAAATTACAAAAGTCTTTACCTGAATTTCCAGAGACGCTTAAGCAATTAGAGTTGTATCCCATGAAAATCGATAATTATATTATAGCAACCTTTCCTGGGAGAAGAGAGCTTATTCAGGAAATAAGCGAGCAATTGAAGCATTATAATATGTCACTTTCTTCAAAAGTTATTTTTGGTAAAAATGATATGCTGTTTTATAAGGGTGAGGCGAATGTAATTGACAAACACAGGGCTATCAGAGTTTTATCTTACCGTCAGCTTGATGAATGGTCTAAAAGTTATATAGACCGGAAACAAATTGTTGAAAGTTATGGGGGAAAATTGTATTTTATAATTGTTCCTGATAAACATTCAATGTACCCTGAAAATTTACCTGAATATTTAACTGTTATTGACAGGCCTAGAATTGCAGAGCAATTGGAAATTATGTTTAATGAGAACAAGGTTGAAGGGTTTCTATATCTTCAAGATTGTCTTAGGAAACATATTATTGACACAAAACTTTATTTTAATTATGATACACATTGGACAGACCAAGGTGGATATATTGGGTATTTGGAAGTTATGCGTATGATAGATCCGCAATGTGAACTTAACTGGATTAGCCAGGATCAGTTTAACTATAAATCTGTTCAACAAAAAGGCGATCTTGCTGGAATGCTTTGTATCCCGGAAATGGTTGAAGATGCTTTAGAGGCTGATTTTGATTCCATACTACCTGAAGTTATATCTGATAAGGAAACTGTTAATTACTGGAATACTGAATATGTTTGTGAGGCTAAAGGGCAGGCTAAAACAGCTCTCTTTATTTGTGATTCTTTTTTGGAGTCTGTTTTAGGCAAATATCTTGAACGGACATTTGGCAAATCAATATATATACGGCATTCAGCTCATAAAGATATGGAATTAATTAAAAAATATAGACCGGATATTGTAGTGTATTGTTATGTTGAGCGACTTGTTCCAAATAGATTGAGTTATTTACAATAAAAAATATCTGCTTTTCTGGTTTCATTTTTGATAAAATCTTGTAAGGTATAGGGATGATATTACTTGATAACCCATACATATCGGATTATTTGCGAAAGACGATTTCGGATTTTTCTTTGCCGGTTGTTAATAATTCCGGCTTAGCTGCTGTTGGGGCGGGTGCCGACTGGAATATTCTTCCAGAACAGCAGGCAATCGAGCAATTAGAATCTCAGCAATATCCTATTGTATATACCGCATCTGAAAACTCAATAGGATGGATTTCTGAAAATTTACCTGATACGAAGCTGGCCGAATTTGTTAATGTAACTAAAAATAAAGCTAAGTTTCGTGAATTGATCAGGCCTTTGTACCCGGATTATTATTTTCGTGAAGTTTTACTAAATGAGATCGATGATATAAAACCAGATGGTCTATGTTACCCATTTGTAATAAAGCCGACAGTTGGATTTTTCAGCCTTGGGGTACATATGGTAGAAAATCCGGAGAATTGGCAAGCTGTTAAAAAGAAAATTTCTGATCAGATTCATATTATTGAAAATTTATATCCAAATGCAGTTTTAAATGTAGAAACTTTCATTATTGAAGAGGTAATAAATGGTAGAGAGTTTGCGTTCGATGCATATTATGACATCGATGGTGAACCTGTAGTTCTGAATATTCTCGAGCATTTGTTTGCCGGACCGGATGATGTTAGTGATCGAATATATTTTACTTCAAAATCTGTTATTGAAGAAAATCTTTCAAGATTTACCAATTTTTTATCGCAAATAAACAAGTTCCTTAATGTTAAGCATTTTCCTCTACATGTCGAAGTAAGAGTAAATGAATCTGGTGCAATAGTGCCAATAGAGGTTAATCCCTTGCGTTTTGGCGGCTGGTGTACAACTGCTGATATATCCTGGTATTCATATGGTGTGAATCAATATTTATCTTACTTAAACCAGGAAGTGCCTGACTGGAATAAATATTGGGCAGGTAAAGAAAACATGCTGTATGCTTTGGTGGTTTTAGATAATTCTACCGGCATTGAGGGTAAATACATATCTGCTTTTGATTATGCCGCAGTTCTGAGTCAGTTTGAAAATCCTTTGGAATTAAGAAGGACAAATTGGACTAAATTTCCACTATTCGGATATTTTTTCACTGAGACCAGAAGTGATAATATAGAGGAGCTTTACCGAATATTAAGTTCAGATTTGCGAGAATACACTAGTTGATAGTGTCTTATCTCGATTATTGGCTTAAAAATTGCGATTTGGTTAAGTTTTCTTTCTTTTTCATGTTTGATTTTGCTATTATTAATATGTTTAGCAGTATTCTATTATTGCTTCGTGAATTATTTATATAGTGAGAAGTTCCATAGGAGATAAGTTGAATTTTAGGGCAAATATTTTGCTTTTGCTTTTGATGATCCCCATTTGTTCTAAAGGGGAGGTCAATTACTATAGTTATTTTAAGGAAAAGGTTTCGATCAGTTCAGAAAGCGGCTTATTAGCATGTAATACATCACAAGTTTTGAATTATAAGTCAGGTAATTGTAAGTGCTTAGGTTTAGGATGGGGTGTTATTGACTGCAAGTCATTATCTAGTGCTGCGATTAATAATCTACGAGAAGGTTATTATTCGAAAGTTTATAGAATTTCAAATGGTCATGAATTGATTGTATCACAGGAGGTTTTGGTCTGTTTTGAGGAGGATACGACATTTACCCAACAGGCTAAGATATTGAAAGAAGCTAACCTTCTGGTTATTAAATCTGATTATAAGACAGTAAAAAACATGTATTTATGTAAAACCTCACTTCCAAATAGTGATGCTGTTCTTGAGTTGACCAATACCCTGGCAATGCTTGAAGAGGTAGTATTTTGTGAGCCAGATTTTATATTTTCCGGCAAGTCAGAATTAATGCCTACAGATAATTATTTTGATAAATGCTGGGGGTTGCACAATATTGGCCAGTCTGTAGGGGGGCAGTCTGGGATTGCTGATATCGATATGGATATGCCTCTTGCATGGGATATTACAATTGGGAACAGTGATATTATTATTGTAGTAATAGATACAGGTGTAGCCTTGGATCATCCGGATCTAAATGTTTCATATGCAAAAGATTTCGTTAAAAATCCCGCTTATAAATCGTATGATGGTGGTCCGGCAAATCCCGATCTGGATTACCATGGAACTTTGGTTGCGGGGTGTGCAGCAGCTAAAATCAACGGTATCGGAACGGTTGGAGGAGCTCCCGGATGCAGCATTGCTTCAGCCAGGGCTATGCATGGTGTAGATGTTGATTCAATTGGTGAGAACTGGTTTGGGCTTGAATCCTGGACGATTAATGCATTGGAGTGGGCAGTAGATATTGGTGCCAGAGTTACAGTAAACAGTAATTCTTATGGTTTATACAGTTCGGCCCTTGATATGGCTTATGCCGGTTCCAGAGAGGCTGGGATTGTCCATTTTGCCAGCTCCGGTAATAGTAATTCATCGAATATTGCTTATCCGGCTATATTGCCATCAGTGAATGCTGTCGCAGGTGTAAACAGCAATGGAACCAGGTATTCATGGGGAAACTACGGCACTGAAATTGCTTTTGCAGCACCAGCCAAGGCTATATATACAACAGACATTCCAGGTTCGTTTGGTTACGGCAGCGGCCAGATAGCAGAAGCACCAGAGTATGCGATAGCTGAAGGCACTAGCCTTTCAGCTCCGTATGCAGCTTCAGTAGCTGCTTTAATCTTGTCTGTTGATAGTTCTTTAACAGCAGATGAAGTTGAGATGATTATGATTAACTCGTCAGTTGACCTGGGAGTTCCCGGCAGGGATGACTATTTTGGTTATGGTATGCCAAATGCTTTCTGGGCGGTAAATATGGCACTTCATGGTTCCTGTAGGCCAGCCGATATTAACCGTGATAATAATGTTAATATAGGTGATATGAGCATATTGGCTGAGGATTATCTACTTGATTGTAATCAAAATATTAATTGTCAGCTCTCAGATCTAGATTGCAGCGGCACAATCGATCTTGCTGACTTTGAATTGATTATAAGTTATTGGTTGGTAACTGATTAAAATTATGTGGTAAGTAATTACCATTGTTCATTTCTGAACCATCTTCCGAAGCTATAGGTATTTCTACTATGTATATATTCAATATATTGCAAGAATGGTTGTAACCTGTTTATTGCACATGTATTAAAAAAATAGCTCTCAATTTGACTGAGCGTTGCACTCAGTCAAATAAAGAGCTCATAGAGAGAGTAGAAAGTAGATAGCTTATTAAATGTGCCTAAAGCACCTATTGTTAAAATTAAAATATCCTACAACAGCATTTTAGCTGAAAAAATTCCCTGAAAGGGTAACTTGTAAAAGAACAATTTGTGAGTAATATTGATGATCAGGTACGTTTGAAACAGTAAACCGACAAGCTTTAGAACTAACTCTCAAACTCCCATCTTCAATTTACGAAAATCAAAAATTGCTTTCAAAAGACAAATTCTATATTACTTTTTTGCTAATATCATGTCAAGAAATAAAAAGATAAAAAAATATATTTTTAGCAGTCTTATCTATTTTATTATAGGACGAAGAAAATATGGCGCTTTTGACAAAATAGCTTATTATTACTCAAATATCTTTATATAAATAGATGCTAGAATCCCTTATAAAGTAGCATAACAGTTGGCATATAATATACTGGCCTGCATATATTTAACATAAAAGCATAGTTTTTTAATAAAATTGCATGTTTTTTTACAGAGATTTGCCAGAAAATAAAGCCATGAAGCAATAAAGTCGAAGATATTAACGTAAAGTAAATATTTTTTAGTATTTTAAGTATGATTAAATTATCAAGTGATTTGAGGAAAAAATGATAAGCACAGGCACACAGATGAAGTATTCAGTATCAGTAAAGCATGACTTTGAGGCCAGACACTATACAATTCTGGCTGATGGTTCGGAAGAGCCTCCACATTCTCATCATTGGCAGGTTGAGGTTGAGGTATTATCAGAAAAGCTTGATAGTCATGGTTTTGTTATGGATTTCATCGAATTAGAGAAAATTGTTAAAAGTGCTGCAATGCCTCTTTCTGGTTGTACGCTTGTGAACAATCTGGCATTATTTAAGGATAGACCGCCAACAGCTGAGAGAATGGCAGAATATTTTATGAACCAGGTAATATCGTCACTACCAGATGGAGTTAAATTAGAGAAAGTTGTTGTTGAGGAAGCCCCTAATTGTAAGGCAATGGTAACTTTATAGTGCTTTTTAGTAGTGTTTATGACTATTATTAAATATAAGGTTTAGTTTTTTATCTTGCTGGCTGTATAATTTAGTTGAGCAGGAATATTAGTAAAGAGACTTTCTTTCTCTCTAAAAGAGAAAAAGATATGCCGGAATGTTTTCTGGAGTGAAACTATGAAATGTGATAAATGTCAACAAAACCAGGCTACTGTTCACCTGACGGAAGTAAATAATGGTGAAAAAGTAGAAAGGCACCTTTGTAAAGAATGTGCTTCTGAAGAGGGTATTGTTGTTAAGTCACATGTTCCTCTTGATAAAATGTTTAATCATCTGGTAGATGCGCACAAGGAAGTTGATAAATTAAATGAAATTACCTGCCCCGACTGCAATATGAACTGGGCAGAGTTTAGAAAGACAGGTCTGTTGGGATGTCCAAATGACTATGATGTTTTTGGTGAAGCTATTGAGCAGGTAATAGCCAGGGCGCATGAAGGTGCTACCAGGCATATTGGCCGTAATGCCGGAGAAGCTGCCAGATCGGGAGCTAATCAACTTAAATGTATGAAGCTCAAGCATGAGCTACAGCGAGCGTTAGATAAAGAAGATTATGAAGCAGCTGCTAAGATCAGAGATGAAATATCTCAGCTGTCTCATACTAATAATTGTTAAATTTGGTGAGTTTTATGGATATAAGCGGGAATTATCACAATCTGGCTGAATGGATGGATGGTTCAGGACCGTTATCTGATATTGTAATATCCAGCAGGGTACGGTTGGCCAGAAATTTTTCTGGGTTTCCGTTTGTCTCCAGGGCATGTAAAGAAAAACGTCAGGAAATTATTGAATTTGCGGCCGAGCAGCTGAAAATGCCATTTTATTCAGAAAATATGGTATTCAAAAGTTTAGAAAATATGCTGCCTTTGGAACGTGCAATTTTGGCTGAGCGTTATATTATAACAGAGAGGCTTGCTAATGATTGTGAAGGTACTGCCGTTGTAGTATCACCTAATGAATCTCTTTCTGTTATGATCAACGAAGAAGACCATCTTCGGATACAGGCTTTCAGCAGTGGATTGGATATTGATTCTGCATGGAAGGAAGTCATTGGTATTGAAGATAAGTTTCAGGAGAAGGTCAGTTATGCTTTTTCTGCTCAATATGGATATTTAACCGCATGTCCAACTAATGTAGGTACTGGTATAAGAATTTCGGCAATGCTGCATTTACCTGCATTGCATATTAC
This sequence comes from Sedimentisphaerales bacterium, assembly GCA_963666285.2. Classification (GTDB taxonomy): domain Bacteria; phylum Planctomycetota; class Phycisphaerae; order Sedimentisphaerales; family SM23-30; genus JAFGDI01. Next base: position 3,834,586 of record OY762711.1, on the reverse strand, counting down.
TAAGCAGATTGAGAAGGTATTAAATGCGGCAAGAGATATGCATCTTGCTGTTCGCGGTCAACATGGCGAAGGCAGCGAGCCTGCCGGGGATTTATTTCAGGTCTCAAATCAAACAACCTTAGGTAAAACAGAAGAACAGATTATTGAAGAGATAACAAGTTTAGCGATTGAACCTATTGTTGAATATGAACGCCGGGCTCGTGAAAAGCTATTAAAAGAATCCCCTGTTTTGGTGGATGACAAGATATACAGGGCGATGGGTATCCTGACAAATGCAAGGTTGATTACTTCTCAGGAAGCGATGTTTTTCCTAAGTCAGTTGCGTATGGGAGTGTCCATGGGAAAAATTGAGATACCCTTAAGAGTAATTAATGAAATAATGCTGCTTGTACAACCGGCTCATCTACAATTTCTATGTGGAAACAATCTGGAAGCAGCCCACAGAGATCAGTTCAGGGCAGATCTGATACGGCAAAAATTAGCAGAGCATGCCTAAACTATTTTTACTACAGCTTGTTTCAAAAACCAATTCTAGTTATAATTTCCCTTTTAATATAACATTGCCTATGATACCAGCCGGAAAAAAAGTCCGGCAAGTGTCTGGGAGTTCCACTTGCCGGTGAATGCTGCCTGAAGGGAGGTAAGCGGCAGCAATACTTTTAGTTTAAGGCTTTATATGATAAATAATTAGATAAATAGGTCAATAGTTTTATTGCAATTTGATAGTTTTATCTTAGAACAACTTTGAAGAAATATGAACCAGGCTTCTATAAAACGCAGGTTTGAACTATATGCAGAATAATTATAAATATAAGATTGTTGCTGATGAAAATATCCCATATGTAAACGAATTTTTTAATGAGATAGGGGAAGTTAACACTCTTTCTGCCAGAGAGATAACCAGTAAAATCGTATCTGATGCAGATGTGCTTCTTGTCAGGTCTGTAACGCAAGTAAATGAATCACTCTTGCATGATTCTAAAATTAAATTTGTTGGTACAGCTACGATAGGAATTGATCATATTGATCAGGAATACCTAAAAAAAAGAGGAATATTTTTTACTAATTCTGCCGGTTCTAATGCTAATTCTGTAGCTGAATATGTATTTTCTGCCTTGCTCGTTATGGCAGGGAGGCTATCGTTTTCTTTGTCTGATAAAAGTATAGGCATTATCGGAGTAGGTAATATTGGGACTCTGGTTGAAGCTAAGGCAAAAGCTATTGGAATGAAAGTTTTGCTTAATGACCCTCCTTTAGCTAGAATTTCTGATTCGGACAGGTATTCGTCTCTTGAAGAAGTTCTTAACGCTGATATAGTTACCTGCCATGTTCCATTAACAAAAGAAGGCACAGATAAAACTTATCATCTCTTATCTGAACAGGAATTATCACTTTTAGGTCATAATTCGATTTTAATTAATTCCTCTCGCGGGCCGGTAGTATGTAATAACTCACTTAAAGGCTGGTTAGCAGAACATAGTAGTAATCATGCTATTCTCGATGTATGGGAAAATGAGCCAACTCCTGATTTGGAACTGGTGAAAATGACACAGATTGCTACTCCCCATATAGCAGGCTATTCCTTTGATGGCAAGGTAAACGGGACAAGAATGCTTTATGAAGCATTATGTGGTTTTATCGATATGGAGCCACATATTGATTCTTCAGAGTTTATGCCTGAACCATCAGTTAAATGTCTCGAATATGACCTTTCCAGATTTAACACTGCTGAAGAAGTACTTTCATCAGCAGTAAAATCTATATATGACATTCAATATGACGATTCAAATATGAGAGAAATTCTTTCTAAAGAACCTGGTAATATTGGTTCATATTTTGACCATTTGCGAAAAAATTATCCTATAAGGCGAGAGGCCGCGAATACAAAAATAGTTTTGAATGGGAGCAACTCCATTGAAAACGAAGTTAAAAAAATGCTTTCCGGTTTTGGTTTTAAGCTGTAGTAGTTATAAAACGGCTAGATTTTCACAAATGCTAACTTGTAGAATGGTCGGCCCTCTTTGATGTATTTTCGCTCATAATTTGTTCCAACTATTTCTCCAGCACGAGCGTTTGTCAACTTAGGAAAAGCAATCTTTTTAAACAGTTTGCTTACGTTTGTGTTAGCATAAAACATTGCTTTTGTCCATTCGTAATAACCTGCATGGTCTGTGACAAAAAGCAGTTTTCCACCCGGCTTAAGTATGCGGTGGACGTTATGGATGTTTGGTTCTGTCATAAACCTTCTCATATTATGCCTGGTTTTAGGCCATGGGTCGGGAAAGAAGATATAGACAGACTGTACCGACTCGTCATAGACATACTTTTCTATAAAATCACTGGCATTTGTCCTTATAACCCTTACATTTGATAAATCTTCTCTGGCAGCACGATCAACAAAGTGTCTATAGAACTTATTTGCCCATTCAATTCCGATAAAATTTATATCTTTATGGGCGGCTGCCTGCCCTCTAATAAAGTTACCCTTACCTGAACCAATTTCAATTTCTAGTGGGTTTCTATTGGGGAATAGCTCTTGTAAGTCTATTCCTTCAAATAGTTTATCTGGTTTTACTTCTATGTCTTTAGTTGTTAGAGTCAAAAAAACAATCTCCTAAGCAAGTAATATTATGTTGTCGAGACTGAATATATTATAAAAAAAAAACAATTTGGGCAAGACTTCAACTAGGCGATTTTACTTATTGGTATGTAGAATCTTACAAAAGAAAATGAGCTGTAATAGCGAGAGTAGGTAGTTCATTTTTCTTATTTTGATAAATATTTAGCTTTAGTGGCATAATTATATAGTCGAAAACGTAAAGTGAGATAAGGAGTTGGTAAAAGTAGAACCTTTGATGAGCGAGTAAAGTAGGTTATGGCAAAGTTATTTAGAAAAAGAGAAAAAAAAGTAGTTCTTGATATCGATACACAGTTCGATATGCTCCCTACATTAGAATCTCAAAGGCAGGATATGCTTTTGAAGTGGCGAAGAATTATGGCTTGGGCCAAGGTTCATAAACTACCGGTTATTTCGACATCTTTAGCGTGCCGGGAAGAAGATCATATTATTGAACCTCAGTTTTGTATTGAAGGTACTAAAGGCCAGAAAAAGGTCAGTTATACTACTTTATTTTCTAATTATGTTTTTTGTGCAGAACACAGGCGTGATCTGGCTTCTGACATTTTTGATAAGTACCGTCAGGTAATCTTTGAACGCAGAGAGTTTGATCCATTTCTTTGTGAACGCTTTGAACGCCTGGTCAATAACTTTGATTTTGATCATTATATAATTTTTGGCGCCGGGTTTGAAGCTTCGATTAAGTATGCCGGTTTAGGGCTTAGAAGTCGTCATAAGACCGTAACATTGATAAAAGATGCTGTTGCTAGTGTTTATAATTCAGAATTTGATTATGTTCTCAAAAAGCTTGAAGCTAAAAGTGTTATTACGACAACAACTGCTGAATTAACTGGCCAAAAGGCAGCAATTAAAAAGAATAAGCCGGCAGAGATTACACAGCAGCAGGAATATGTGCCTTCTCATATCTCTGGTTTATGAAATTAAACTTTACCAATCAAGAAAATACAAGTCCTCCTTATCGATAGATAAAGGAGGACTTTTTGCTAACTCTTTTTGAGTTGAATAATCAGAGTCGAAATTTTACTTTTATAATAATTAGTAATAGTATGTATTAATCAATAATTATATTTTCAAGTATATTTAATTAGTTGATGTTTTTAACCAGTCACTTGCCATCGTAGCGAAGTCTTCCAAGTTTACAACACAATCGTTATTTATGTCACCATCCAGTCCATAACATTTTGTTGGGTCTGGAGCATTTGTTGACAATTCAAACGCGTAGTCAAAAAATTCTCCTTTAGGTTCTATGTCAGGTCCAATTGGTGGAAAAGGCAAAACTAGAGGGTAAAATCCTGTAACCGTATTGCCATATGGAGGGTGGGTGACAGAACCGGAAAGGTCATTAATGACTCCGGCAATATCAAGGTTTGTATGAGGTTTGGTCTTCCATCCCCAAGGGTATGGTACCTGTTTGGGATCAGTAGGATCCAGGTTTTCATACACAGCAGCGAAGCTAACCCAATAGATATTTCGCTCTCCTTTTTGGTAGAAATATTCATCTTCGCTCAAAAGCTGATTAAACTGGAAGCAGGTTTCGCCTTGAATCGGATCGCCGAAAAGGTCTCTGTCATATTGTGAGTAGTTTGATCTAGGATCTTTATCAATCCCCGCGTAGTTCCATACCCATTTATCACATTTATGAGCCCAGACTAACTGGCCGGGGCGGCTATACAGGTATCCATCAACTCCCTTTGGAATATCAGTCCAGATAGTTATCAGGAAATAGTCTGGAACTATTGACGGTGGAACAGGCTCTGTCCAGCCAATAAATGAACCCCACCAATGGAAGTCTGTTACAGGTCTGGGGTCTTTACATTCCCAGTCATCAACTGCCAGTTTGTATCTGCCTTCATTTGCAAACACTGACAACTGGTCCCAACCGTAGATCATATTATCTCTGATAACAGGGGGTTGTGACCACTTGATGTGGCTTTTGGTGTATACAGGTGGAGGATCGATTGGGTTTGGGGTTACTTCAAACTCATCCCAGGCATTCCACCATAGCTTGGTTGTTGTTCCATCTCCGGGAACTGGCAGAGGAAAAGTACCTGGTGTTGAGTGAAATGTCTCGTTGATAAAGAATGACACAACTTTTGTTATATCGAAAGAGGGATTATAAGTAAATACATATGCAGCAGGAGAAGGAGTAGCCGGTCCAAACGAAGGCCAGCTTGAAGTATCAATTGTAATAAGCGTTGGAGGATTTGGCGGCGAAGAAGGAATATTCGCAGGGTTATTCCAATTCCAGCTAATTTGATAACCATTGATATCAGTCAGGCCAAATGTGACGTTTGTAATTGCAGGAGGGGGGTGCACCTTTAGTTTAATAGTGCAATTACTAAGATCCGGATCAACGCCATACTGGTAAATCCAACCAGCAGTTACATCTTTATCTGTACCAATATCGTCTTGAGTTCCCCATGCCATGACCAGAACGTCTTCATCGGGGGCGTCTGGGTTAGAAGGATCTCCCGGAAATAATAGTAGATCTGATATGTCAAAATCGCCATATATAATCGGGTCATATGGCTCTCCTATCTTCTGACCGGCTTCATAATTTTGCTGTTGTAAACCCCAATCATTTAGATTGGCGGGCCTGATAAATGATTGCCCGCTGCCTGGTTCTGCTCTTAAAACAGTTTGCCATTCCTCTGCGGAATCTACTGAGAAAAAAGGAGAAGCCAATATATTATTTGAGACTAAAAAGACAATTACTAAAGACAATATTTTTTTTAGCATGATCATTACCTCCAAAATCAATAATGGTGAAAAATATAAATAATGATTTATAAAAACACCACAGAGATATATTAATGCTTAATTGCATTAATTTTGAAAGAATGATATACCTCAAAAAGCTTGTATGTATTACCAAAGCTGATATGAACTCCACTTGATAAGAATATAGGAAAGGTAATTTTAATAGTCAAATAATTCGTACGAATTATTATTGCTGAATATGGAGTAGGATATTTTTTGACATAAAAAAAGCCTGTCAGTAATGACAGGCCAGACCTCATCTCTTTTCAAAAAGCCTTCTAAGCTAAACAAAAACACATCCACCTTTTAGACCGAAATATAACGGTCTCCTTTTCCGAAAAGCCTTCCACATAATATACACCTTGATCTGAATAATTAGAAAAAGGAATATAGTTTAAAAAACTCTTCTCAACTCCTGAAAAAAATAAAAATAAATAAAATATTAATTACAAAAACGCTTTTGCGAAAGCTACCAGAGATTTCCTTATAGAAATAACTTAGATAAAGTTAAACACTTCTCATGAGATTTTATCTTATCAAATTTAGCAGGATTATGTCAACAATAAAAAGATATAAATGGGACTTTTTTTTAACATGACGTTGTTTTTTTTTCTAAGTCTATATTTCATCGAAATATATTTTTAACAGGCAAAGTCCGCTTCCTGGGGCTGGGACAGGTGCAAAGCGATTATCTTTGGCAGAAAGCAGCTTACTAATGGATTCAGGGGCTTTCTGTTCAGTTCCAATTTCAACTAATGCTGAAGCTAAAGTTCTTATCATCATATAGATAAAATTGTCACCTTTTATATCGATAAAAATTGTACTATTCTCTCTTGTTATTTGACATGCAAAAATAGTTCTCACACAATCTTTTCTTCTATCTTTCGCAAGCTTAATACCGCGGAAATCATGAGTTCCGACAAGCATATCTGCAGCAATCTGCATTTTTTCAATAGATAAAGGCTTTGCTATATGCCAGCAGGTCATCGTATCTGGAGGTCCTGACTGACCGTTCCAGATTGTATATCTATAGTGTTTACCTTGATTGCCGCCGATAGGATCAAATCCAGGTGGGGCCGGATTTATGTCAAGGATACGTATGTCTTCTGGAAACAGTGAATTTGCTTTTGCCATAAAGTCATATTTATCAATGTTTTGTCTTAGTACCATTACAGCTATCTGGCAATCTGCATGTACCCCGGCATCAGTCCAGCTAGCCGCGTGAAGATTTACTTTGGTATTGGTCATTTTGCGAAGAGTTTCTTCCATTACCTGCTGGATAGTGTTTTGGTCATGGCTTTGGCGTCTCCAGCCAGAATAGTTCCGACCATCATATTTAATTTGAACTATATAGCTTTTTCGTTCCATTATTCAATATATTTCAATGTATTACGATAAATAGATAAGGGCAACAAGATCGGTGTCTTATTGCCCGTGCCAGTTTTAATTCAGAAAATATAATGGTCAATAGCTATCTGTTCTGAAAGAGCTTGCAGGGAGGCCTTCAGAGTTAAATAAAGTACCCATTACCCAGTTTCTCCAACCGTAACGTACATGAACCGGGTTATCTATATACTTACTGGAAACTACTACGGTATTGCCTTCTATGACAGCATCAGCCGGGGCAAATGAACTGCCGGAACTTGCAAGCATGAAATCTTTCAGACCATCTTGGGCGGCTTTCAAGCCATTTTCAGCGTGATCAAAGAAAAGCCTTATCTTATTGCCTTCTTTTTTCATAGATTTGAATACAGGGCCGCTGTAGGCGATATTTTTGCCATATGTTTTAGCTAACGCCCATCTAGCCAACCGGTCTCCGACATCATGTTTATTTTTGGGGTGAATATCGTTATAGTCGCCAATATCAAGTGTTACGGCCATTCCGGTATTCGGTACTGACATACTCTTCAGTTGTGCTTCACGCAGCAGTTCGCTTTCTCCTGCATATTCATATTTATAAGGAGCAATCTGAACATAATAAAATGGGAAATCTCCCTGTCCCCAATGATTTCGCCAGTCTTTAATCATCGCAGGGAACAGGCTGCGATATTGTATTGCTCTGTCTTTGTTCGATTCACCCTGATACCAGATAGCTCCTGCTATTTTATAATTTAACAGGGGCACAATCATTGCGTTATAGAGGGTCGTCGGAGAATTCTCGTGAATATAGGTGTCTACTGCAGGAAATGCCGGTATTCTCTTATTATAACTTGCTTTATATTTCCAGTTGCCGGCTAGTGAGATTTTTTTGCTATTGTTTTCGCATGATAAATATAAATCAGCTTTATCCCCATGGATCCCACCTTCGCCCTGATAGTCAACTATTCTGACCGCTATTATGTTTTTACCCGATTTTAATACATTCTCAGGAATCTTATATTGCCTCTGGACATTCCAGCCGTTTGTTGTGCCGAGCAACTTGCCGTTAATCCATGTTGTGTCAAGATCATCTACCATTGCCAGCCTGATGATACCCTCTTTATTAGACCAGCTGTTATCGAGTACAACTTCTTTACGAAACCATACGGAACCATCAACTTCATTCAATTCAATATTTTTCCAGAGTTGCGGCAACTCTAATTGTTTCCATCCTTTGCATGAATAATCTTCAGAATACCATTCCTGCTGAGTGCCCGGATCAAGAGATTTAACCTGGCTATACCATTTATCTAATTCATTATCCTGCTTAGATCTGAATTCCTTTAATGCCTTTTCCGGGTTTTCCATATAATCCAATTTGAATTTGAATTCTTCAAAATCAGCCAGGCCCTCTTTACTGGTCCATGCCTCAGCTACTGTACCTCCCCAGTTCGTTGAGATCAATCCTACTGGTATCCCGAGCTCTTTTTGAATCTTTTGGCCGAAATAAAATGCTGTTGCTGAAAATTCATTTGCCGTTTCCGGCTTGCATATTTGCCATTCACCTTCAACGTCGTATTTGGGAGTAGGGGAAAAAGCTTTTTTAACCGTAAATAGTCTAAGTTTGGCGTTACTGCTTTCCTGGACATCTTTTCTGATCCTGTCAGAATTTAACCAGCTCATATGGAATTCCATATTTGACTGACCGGAACATATCCAGACTTCACCAATCAAGATATCGTCAAGTTCAATATTGTTTTCTCCGCTTATTGATATTGTATATGGTCCACCTGCTTTTGGAGTTTTAACGGGTACGATCCATTTTCCATTATTGTCAGCGGTTGTATTGGCTTTCTGGCCCCAGCTGGTTAAAATTGTGATTTTTTCTCCCTGAGCAGCCCATCCCCAAAAGTTTACAGTTTCTTGCTGCTGTAGAACCATGCCGCTGCTTACAATTTTAGGCAGCTTAACTTCAGCATTAGTTGATGAAATTGCCAGGAAGATAGCTGCGACTATTGATAATAGCTTAATTGAAACTCCTTTTGTGAACATAGGTAATGCCTTTCTAATAGTAATCTGAATTGGAGGGTACAAATATCAATAATAACCAAAAAAAAAAGCTCTGCAAGCATTTACTTACAGAGCTTAAATTTTCATAGTTATGTTACCTGCAAAGCAGGAAAAGCGAGATTATTCGCCTAGCTGGATGCGGCAGAATTGTGTCAGGGTTAGTTTGCCGCCGACAGACTTGCTTGTCTGGTCGATTAGCTGCTGAACTGACATTTTGTCATCCTTAACAAATGGTTGTTCCAGGAGAACGATTTCGCTAAACATTTGTCCATTTTACCTTTAACAATATTATCGATAATGTTATCTGGTTTGCCTTTCATCTGTTCGCGGGCAATAGCTTCTTCTTTAGCTGCTGTTTCCGCATCAACTTCGTCACGACACAAAGATTGAGGGTTCATAGCTGTAATATGAAGTGCTATATCAGATGCCATAGTTTTGGCAGCTTCCGCTCCTGCAGCTGCATCATTTTCTGCTTCAACCTTGAGCATTGCAGCAACTTTGCCGTTGTGGTGAATGTAAGTATAAATCAGACCAGGGCCGGCTAGTTCGAATTTTGCAAACTTTCCAAGAGTGGTCTTTTCACCGGTTTGGCTTACCAGGTCATTTACCAGGTCAGCTACTGTGCGACCGTCAGCAGGTAAAGCAGCCAGGGCGTCTTTATCTGCCGGGACACCGTCACAGTTCAGCAGGGCATTGCCTAACTTATCTGCAACAGCAACAAAGTTGTCGTTTTTGGCTGTAAAGTCTGTTTCACAGCAAAGAGTGGCAATACTGGATATTTTACCGTCTGCACTTGTTTTATGAGATATCTGACCTTCATTATTAGCTCTGTCACTTCTTTTTTCCATGACAGCCATACCTTTTTTACGCAGCATTTCTACTGCCTTTTCGATGTCGCCGTCACACTCGGTTAGAGCTTTTTTACAGTCCATCATAGACTGACCTGTCATATCTCTTAATTCTTTCACCTGTTTAGCTGAAATTGACATTTTTTACTCCTTAGATACTACTATAGTTCTTCTACTTCAAAAAATAAAGCGGTGGATACGAATGATTACGATCTCACCGCTGTTCTAAGTTCTTCCAAAAATGAAGCTTACTGAGCGGTTTCGCTGCTGGCTTCTGCCATCTGAGATGCACTTATTCGTCTTGAACGACCTTTAGCAATAGCAGCTTCACTGGCTTCTGCTTTTTTCTGCTCTTCCAGACCGGCTTTTCCAGAGGCAACTGCTTCAGCAATCTGACCCAATATCTGATCGATAGCTTTCATAGCATCATCATTACCTGGGATTGGAATATCAACTTTGTCTGGATCGCTGTCTGTGTCGATCAGGGCAACTGTAGGGATTCCAAGCTTTTTGGCTTCTGCTACGGCCAGGTGTTCTTTGCTGGCATCAATTATAATTATGCAACCCGGCATACGACTCATGTTACGAATACCATCCAGGTTTGTTTTTATCTTGTTTAGCTCACGACGCAATGTAGATTCCATTTTTTTGCTCTGAGCTGCCAACAGGCCGTTTTCTTCCATCGCTTCAAGTTCTTCCAGTCTGGCAAGGCGTTTTCGGATAGTACCGAAGTTTGTCAGGGTGCCTCCCAGCCATCTTTCTGCAACGTAAGGCATTCCACATGCCTGGGCATGATTTACGATTGGACTGCGAGCTTGACGTTTAGTTCCGACAAACAGAACATCTTTGCCTGAAGCAACAACGCTCTGAATGAATTTCTGAGCTCTTACCAAGCCTTTTACTGTTTCTTTGATGTCGATGATGTGAATGGAATTACGAGTGCAAAAGATGTAAGGTTTCATCTTTGGGTTCCATCTTCCGGCACGATGTCCGAAGTGGATACCTGCGTCAATTAGAGAGCGGACTGTGTTATTATCCAAGTGCTAACCTCCTGGTTAAAGCGGGTTCTAGTGGTTTTATTGCCTGTTTGGGCAATAATCTTAAAATAAGCCTGCAACTAACTCCACCACAGTCTAAATCAACCACTATTTTTATCCTTAAACTGTTTGAAGCTAGTCACTTAACTATGACTACTTCGTCTCATTACTATAGAATGAGCCTCATATATTAAGCTGGATTTTGGGGTTTGTCAAGATAAAACTCGATTATTATGTAATACGGTACAATTTACAGAGAACTTTAATCTAGCTTTTGCAGTAAGTTATTTAGTTGAAGACCTGATGTATTTCTGGTAAATTACATTACCTGCTGGATATTTATTGATTTGGTTAATAAATATCATTACCACCGCAAATTAGCCACATTAAGGAGACTTATAAATGTTTATTCCCAAAGGAATTAAACTAAGCGTTGTGCTTTCTGTATTGTTACTGGTATTTTCAGGAACAGCAGTTGCTCAGGAAGAGTTCGCTGATCTTGCAAGTGCAGTAAAGCACATAAATGACAATTATAATGCATTAATTCACAATCATGTCTTAACTGGTATGCCCATGTCTGCCGAAATGGTTGATCAGCTAGAAGAGGCTACTGTAAAATCTCGTGGAATTATGAAGTATCGCAGGCAGTTTGAAGATGATGCTAAATATCAATATAATATGATTTATGCTTTTATTGATTATTATCGAGGTGATGGTGATAAAGCCGTCAGTAGAGCCAAAAGTGTCTATCGGGCAGCCGAGGATAATGAGGAGTTTAGAGATTGCTATCTTTATCTGGCATATTTGAATAAAGATTTTGAAGATATTATCAAAAGTGAAAGAACTTTGCATCTTGGTTCTCAGGCAAATGCTTCGGTTCAAAATGGTAATACGCTGCTTGCCGGTGAGACCCAGAAATTTCTAAAAGCTCAAATGGCAATAATGCAATCTACAATGGGTGGTCAGGGAATTGGTGCTGGTATTGGTGACCCTAATATTACTGGCAGCGTTATGGTTTCAGAGCCCAATATTCCCGGTACCATGGCACCGCAAAATGTCAGGCCTGTTCCAATGGGCGGTCGTGACGGTTTTGGTGGAGGTGAAAGAGTCGATAACTCCCTTGACCCTCCGGTTCAGCCTGCCAGTCAACCTGGAAATCGCGGAAACCGTGGCAATCGAGGTAATCGCGGCGGTGGCGGAGGAGGAATGGGCTATGGCGTCGGTGGAGGTTTGGGTGGTATGATGCCGGTTGATAGCCAAAGCGCCTTAGGCGGAGGCTCGAACAGGTCTAATCGTTCTAATCGTACTGGTGCAGTTAACCAGCCGGGGCAAAATAATTTTGGAATGGGCTATGGAGCAGCAAATCCTGCTCAGCAGCAGGCTCCGGCATCGGCGTTAAATCTTAAGCTGGATTATATGCCGGTTGCAATGTTGGGCAAACAGCTCAAGAATATGACTTTGACTGATATAAATGGAAGTGTATTGAATTATAGCCCGGACCAGGGCAAGATACTCTGTATGCTGCTGTGGTCCTATGGAGATTCAATGTTAGCCGAACAGAAAAAAGTTTTTCTGAAGAATTTTTCAGAGAGCATGGGAGGTTTCGGTATTCTGCAGTTTGTTGCTGTTAACTGTAACGAAATAAATAACCCATTATCTATGAAGATACTTATTGATGATATTGCAAAAACACCATCGCCATGGGTGAACTGTGTTATGACTCAGGAAAATAAGCAGCAGCTTGCTGCGATCGATCCGGCTTCACCGGTTGTTCTGGTTGCCGATACAAGTGGTGTTGTTTGTTATGTTGGGCCTGTCGATGGACCTATTGTAAACGCGATTATGGTTAGAGAGAGTATGAAGCTTGCTGAATCATTAGGTGGCATATCGCAATTATCTGATTTGATGGGAACAGAAATGCAGGAGGGGTTAAATGATATGATGGAGCAGATGGGGGAAATGATGAAGGGCCAGATGGAAACAATGACGACAGAAATGGGGCAGTCGATTGAAGATGCAGCTCCGGCTCAGCCAGTAACCAGATCACCTAATAATGCTCAGACCAGACCAAAAGAGAATAATGCTCCAAGAAAAGTAACAATGGAAGAAGACCCTACTATTCTTCAGGCACGAGATAAACTTCAATTGGCAGAGAAAAAAATGAAAATCAAATTTGGTATTAGTTTTGGTTCTGCTCTTACTCTTTGTGATGAGGTTCTTGAAGGCTGGCCTGGAACCGAAGAAGCTGAACAGGCAAAAGCGTATATTAGAGAGATTCTGTCAAAGGGGCGTGGTGAGGTATATAAGAAAGACCGAATCAGGCAGGGGAAATACGTTGGTGACAAAGATTAGTCTTTTCTTTATAAGAGTGCGATTTATGCAACTTATAAATGACGAAAGTTAACTAAGATTATTTAATATGGAATAAAGTGCAAAGTATTTAGTGCTGTATAATATGAAACGTGATTATTACGAAGTATTAGGTATATCCAGGAATGCATCTGAAAATGATATTAAACAGGCCTATCGCAAGCTTGCCAGGAAATATCATCCGGATTCCGGAGGCGATACCAAGGAAAATGTTGAAAAATTCCATGAACTCCAGGAAGCGTATGACACCCTGAGTGATAAGGAAAAACGAAAAAATTATGACAGGTTTGGTCATACCGCACAAAATTTTGCTGGTGCCGGTGCTCAAGGCGGATATCGCTCTAATGTTAACGGGGTAAATTTCTCGGATATTTTTTCTGGCTTTGGTGGTGGTTCAAGTGGGTTTGGAGGAATCGCAGATATTTTCGAACAAATGCGTTCAGGACAATCATCAAGATCGCATAGAAGAAATCATCCGACCAAAGGGCAAAATATTGAACATTCTATTACTATCGGTTTTATGGAAGCTGTCAATGGTGCGACAAGGGATGTGAGCCTGACTATTACGGAACCTGATGGTGGTAGAAGAGTAGAAAAACTTTCTGTGAAAATCCCGGCTGGCATTGATAATGGCGGTAAGATAAGACTTCGTGGCAAAGGGCAGCCTTCACCCGGCGGCACTAACGGAGATCTTATTTTAACTGTTAATGTTACCCAGCATCCTTATTTCAAGCGAGACGGCAACGATATTCTCATGGACCTTCCTGTTACTGTTACCGAGGCTGCCTTGGGTACTCAGGTTGAGGTTCCTACTCTATCAGATAGAACTATGGTTAGTGTTCCGCCTGGGAGTCCTTCCGGTAGAAAGCTTAGATTAAAGGGCAGGGGAATAAATGTCAAATCTGGTGCTGGCGATCTATACCTTATTTTAAAAATTGTCGTACCGACTGATATTGATGACCAATCTGCTGAGCTTTTACGTGAATTTTCTAAACTAAACCCTCAGGAAAATATTAGAAAATGGTAATCTGTTTAAGGATACTTTAGCAGTTATAAGTTGCAAAAATCGCCTGAAAGGGCCTTTATGCAGCACTTTGATTAAATATGTTTTCGAGAACTAGCTCGGAAATACAATTAAACGTAAAGTTTTTCATTCACAAGGCCCGTTCCGACCTTTGCGTGTAATGTTGAACAGTCAAAAAGTGCGAAATCGCACTTTAAGGATGCTTTATGAAATTTGAGCCTGGTATATATTTCTATTTGTTATTGATGGTATTTTCCATAGCCTTTAGTTCTCATGTATGTGCCCAGGAAGATGCATCCTTCACTTCTGAGCAATCTAATGTCGGGGAAAATATATCAGAAGATATTAATAGTCCAAATGACTCATCTGTAGTTAGTGATGATGAATCTTCTGCTGCCGAACTTGATCCGGAACATTATCGTCGACGTGTCAGATATGAGGTAATTACTTCAGTTGTGATACTTCTGCTTTTTTTCTTTTTTGTGCGTTAATTTCCATGTTCCGTTTTAAACGAGGTATAAAATATTTTGCCAGATTAAACCGGGAAAAGAAGATGAAATATCAGGATATATGGGGCAATCCAAGAGTACAGCAGGATGATATGCCTACAGATAAGGAAATGCAGGGGATTGATGAACTGGATGATGAAGATTTTTGATAAATACTTTTTTTGTATAGATTTGTTATTTGATAATGTTTGACATTAGCATAGCACAATTTAAGAAGCATTTCGTTTTTGTTTGTGTCATTATTGCCTTTTCAATTACCGGGATTTTAGTGGGATTCAAGGAGTTTTTGTCTTCTCGCATTTTCCCGCTGACGAATATTGATATGGCTTATAACACATCATTTCTGTTTTTTATGTCAATTGGTGTTATGCTGCCGCAGTGGATTCTTGGGGCTTTACTTTGGACTGACCAATTAAAGCATGAAGGAAAAAGAGACACTTTACCTAATTTACCCACTGGCAGGGCAGATCTTCAAACCGTAACCCTGGCAATCTCAGGTGTGATTATCCTTCTCTGTCTTGCTGTTATAGTTTCTTTGTTCTGGCAGGGATGGTTTTATCATCTGAGATCCTATATGTTTAATAGCTTCTTTCTGAGCAGATTTTTATGGATTAGCGACAGTTTGCTTGTATTTGTTTTTACCGGGTTTATATGGCTGCTCTGCGGAATTCTCTGTGCTTTACTTTATCGTATGGCACTTTCATTAACTACCCAGACTGGGCCTTATCAGACTCTTGAGCAAAGATTCAATATGCTGTTGGCTTTGGGATATATAATAGGCATGTGCATATGGCCGTATGTGTGTTCGGTTATAATTAATTGTTCATTGATCTTACTGCTATCGCTTTTACCGTTAATTGCCTGTTCACTGTGGCTTCCAGCCATATTTTCACGCAGTACCGACCGGTCATATATAAAACATTATGAACTCAAATCCGGTGTCCAGGAACGAAGTTATCTGTCTGGTAAAAAAGCAGCTGTTTCAATATTACTGGGGGGGCTTCTTTTTGGCAGCTATTTGCCACTCACCGCATATCTGGAAAGAATAGCAGGATTTGGTGTTATTCCGGCTAAATACAGCCATTCATGGTTGACATTATTTCTTTTGGCCGGTTGGTATTTCAGCTACCGGCGTGAATTAGCTGGACGTCAGCATCCGCAAGGTGTTATTACTCCTCTTTATCACTGGTCGGCCTGTTGTTTGGGCTTGATTTTTTGCATTGCATTATCCCAGAACCAGTCTTGGTGTCATGGAGTGATTGCTATCATAATTTGGAATCTGTTTTTACTTTCTGGTTTGTTTTTTATGGGAGATTTATTATTCTGTCTGAAACAGCTTATGACTCGTGCGGTGGCAAGTTTGTCTTTTGGATGGTTTATATGGATGGTGATGTTTTGTCTTGGTGTTTTGTTTGGCAGGATATTATTTATCCGAATCTCACTTCCCCTGTTAGGTTCATTGCTTACTGTTATAATCCTGTTTTTTGGGGCAATGATTACTAATGGTATTACAATAATGTTTACCTCTTCCCATGTACGATGGCATCGCAGGGTAGCTGTTTATTCTATACTTCCAATTGTTTTTAGTACTTTGATCATTTTTTGGGTTACTCATAACTGGATACTTAAGAAACAGGGGCAGGTTGTAAACTATTGCGAGACTATTGACAAAACCTGGGCAGTTAGTCTGGCGGACAGGGGAAACTTCTGGTTCAGTCAGGTTAGTGCGTGTAATGACTCGGATAATTGCTTATCTGAGCATTATATGGCAGTAGATATTGCCAATATTATAAATAAGGATTTTAATGGTAGAATGCTGCTTGCCGGTTCGGTCATAAAAGATATTCCGGAATTTAACTTAAAAAACAGCAGAATAAAGTGTGATATTATTGCCGAGCAGGCGATAATTTATTTACCTGAATTGGTAAAAACCAGGGCAATTAATGATTTTGGTATTGCCAGGATATATTGGAACTTTGAACACATGTTAACAGATAAGTTCAGAGAGTATGATGTAATATGTATAAGTAAAGACATCATTGAGCCACACATTTTTATTAAAAATCCTTTGTTTTGCCATAGGATAATAAATCGGCTCAGTTCTGATGGAATGTTAATGATTGTAACTGACTCTAATACCATAACCGGCAATATGGAAGTTATGAGAAAGTCGATATATGAAATATCTGGTAAGGACGTTAAATATTATCGATATAAGTACGTTTCCGATTCTGAATATGCAGGTGAAATTATTCTGATGATTGTTAATCCAAATCTGGAAATGTTAAATGAAGGAATTTCACCGGTAAAACCTGGTCTATAAATTAGTATAGGTCCAGGTTCACGGGTTTATCGTATTCGTTTACGCAGCACATTGCAATCGCCAGGGCATCTGCTACATCTGCCGGCTGCGGAATTTCATTTAGACCAAGCTGCTGGGCTACAGATCTTTGCATTTGTTCCTTTGTGGCTCGCCCGTTACCTGTCAGAGACTTTTTTACTCGAGTAGCAGAGTAACCTTCAATTTTTATATTTCTCTGAGCAGCTGTCAGCAGAAAAAGCCCCCTGGCATGAGCCATCATAACAGAGGTTCTGGGGTGCTTGTAATGGGCATACAGCTCTTCAATAGCTACTATGTCAATATCATGACTGTCTAGGAGTGTATTAAAATCATTATAGATAGCCTGCAATCTCTTTTCCATGGGCAAGTCAGTAGCTACTTTTATTGTTCCTGCGTCAATAACTTTACACTGTCCACGCTCAAGCATTATTACCCCGTAACCGCTTGTTCTTAAACCGGGATCAATACCAAGGATTATCATGATCCGTAGGCTCCAAAAACTCCGGAAAGGGTGTTAACATACATAAAACCAATCTTAAGTGCAATTGCCAGGTAGATAGCTTTATTCAAGAAACCTAGAAATAGCTTTAACTTTACAAAGCCTGAGTCCTGGAAATTTTCAGCTAATCTTCTAGTTGCATCTTCCAGGCTGCCGGATTCTTCTGCCACAAGCCACACTTCTCTAAACATAGTTGGTACACCTGCTGAAAACCCGGTAGATATTGGTTTACCAATTTTGACTGATTCTTCACATTTCTTAAATAATTGTTTTACCTGGAAATTTCCAGTTGTGTTGCATGCCATAGTAAGAGCTGATACTGTGTCCATTCCGGATCTGAAGCATGTGTTGCAAACCCTGGCAAATCGACTTATACCAAGATCTTTTAATGCGCTGCCTAGCCAGGGGATATAATAATAAAATGTGTCTAAACCACAGCGTAGGGGGCCTGTTTGTGGGGTGAATTTTAGAATGAAAATTGTTGCCAATAAAGGTATGTAGAAAAACAATAGAGGGCCAATAGCACTTAACAGGTATTGCGAAGTTGATATTTTGCCAAAAAGATAAAGAAATAGACCGGGTAGAAACGCCATGCCGTGAATCAGGAAAACTGAATATATAAACTGCCCCATTTGCTCAAATACGAGTTTTCTCTTAAATTCATGCCATTGAGCCAGTTCTCTTAGGGTATCTGGCAGGGTGCCGGTATGTTCGGAGGCGTCGATAAGATCAATGTCATGTTTTTTGAACCGTTTGGGATGCTTTCGCATAGCTTCGGCAATAGTAGTGCCATTCTGGACAGATTCTGCCATGTCTTCCATAACTCTTTTGAAATATGGAGAGCCTTTGCCTACTGACCGAAGAGCTCTGCGGGTATCAACTCCGCTTTCATTCAAGCTTGCCAGGTTACGGTATATATATGCATGATATTTTGACATTACTGAACCCCCAATGATATTAATTAAGCATCGGTAGAACTCTGCTCGTGTTTAGCTGCCGCAGGTGTCTGGTTGGCGTCTATATTTTTAGGGTCAAATTCGACCCATAAGCCGTCATTATCAATTGTGAGCAGTCCCAAATCTCGTTGCAGCTCCAATTCGGTTAGGCGATACGTTACAATACTGCTGGTTATATTATTTTTGGCACTTAGCAGCGATCTTTCCGCATCCAGCAGGTCTCGCATTTGCACTCGACCATCTTCCAGGTACATTGTTGTACTGCGAACACGGTTTTGTGCCAGTCTTACAGATTCTGCCTGAATTTGAAGACTTAATCTTTGTTCCTGAAGTCTGCGGAGTTTGTTACGTACTTCCAGTTTGATCTGGTCCTCTGTTTGTTGTAAACTGCGAACGCTCCTGTCCAGACTTATAAAACTTTCGCGGTATGAATTTCGTTCGCTGGTACGCTCGATGGGCAAATCAATAGTTAAAAGTGCTCTATATTGACCGTCATTTAGCAGAGATTTTGCATTGCTGTCACTAAACTGGGCACTGCCGTTAAGAGTTACTTCTGCTCTTAATCGGTCAGCCCTGATTATAACATTTCTTTGCCTGTCGTAAACTTCACCCTGTGAAACTTTCAGGTCCAATCTGTTTTTCAGAGCCAGCTCAATCGCCAGTTTTTCATCCAGTTCATATGGGCCTGGTATATCTTTAAATTCAACAGGCGTTTTAAGGTCGGGTTTCAGGTTGATATCCAGCGATTTACCTGTATATTCAACCAGTTTTTCTAGCTCATCGCTATTCAGTTCTATGTCTGCGTCAGGCGGTAAACCTAAAGTTGTTTTGAATGAGTCCAGGGTGCTGTTATACGATTGCTGGGTACTGATCCAGTTATTTCTTGCATCCAATTCGTCCTGAACTGCCTGGTCACGTTCTACATTACTCATTCTTCCTGTTTCCGCCAGTTTGCGACTTTTACCCGCAGATATCTTTACGCTATCATAGTTAGCTTTTGCATTTGCAATCTGATTGCGTTGTCTCAAAACACTAAAATAGCTTCCTGCTATGTTCACTGCAAATTCTTTCTTATAACGTTCAAATTCATAAACAGCATATACCAGGTTTCTTTGTGTCTGGGTCAGCTCTTCCAGGACAATATGTTCACCTGAGCCTCGCAGAAGGGGGATAGAAACAGATGCGTCTGCTCCAAAACCTTTTGAGGCATTATCTCCAAAGGTAAGCAGGTTCGCTATGCTCATTGCAAGAGAGGCAGATATCCTTGCTCCGTTTTTCAGCATCTTGCTAATTCCGAATTCTGCACTGTTATCGGCAGTCACAAGTACATCTTCGCCGGATGGGCTGGTAGGTACATCAGTATCAGCGGTTATACTGTGAGAAGTACTTCCACTATAGATATTTCTAAATACATTTTCTGCCAGATCAAGATTTAATGCCGCAGAAAAAACATTTTCTTTTCTACTTTGATACTCAAAGCTGTTTTTTGCTGCTATCATTAGAGCTTCATCCAGGCTTAGAATGATTTGATCTGAATATTTTTCTAGATTATCCAGTTGTTCTGCTACAGGAGGAAAGTTTTCTTCCGGCCAGAATTCCGGCTTATCAAGATTTTCCATACCCAGGGAGCCGTTATGAGAGTACTGCAGGCCTTGTGCTTCCATTAGGCGTCTGCGAAGTGCATCCTCAGGCTTTTCTATCGTAAAGACTGATTCACGATCAAATATATCTTTCTCCGCATCGTGTATTATGTCGTATGCCACTTTGTCGGCTTCTTCGCGATATTGCTTTGGGCCTTTGCATCCATTAATTACTATTATAATAATTAAACAAGCTGCTAAAAATTTTAAAGTATTTTTCATATTATAGATGTCCTGGTTTTAGTTAATCTGATCTAACATGTCAATTCTGTCCTGGTGTCGACCACCTTCAAACTCGGTATTCAGCCATAATTCTACTATTTCGAGTGCTTCTTCAATAGCCATCATTCTCTGGCCTAAAGACAGTACATTTGCATTATTATGTTCTCTGCAAAGTCTGGCTGATCGCAGATCCCATGCCAGTCCGCAACGTACGCCTCTAACTTTGTTTGCGGCAATAGCTTCGCCGTTTCCACTTCCACCCAGCACTATTGCTTTATCACAACTACCTGATACTACAGCTTTTGCTGCAGGCACGACAAATTCAGGATATGCACATGATTCGTTGGAATAAGTACCAAAATCCTCAATTTCATATCCTTTTTCGATTAAAAATTTCTTTATTATTTCCTTATACTCGAACCCGGCATGATCCGAAGCCAACGCTATTTTCATCTATCTGCTTACTCCTGTTCTCTATACATTCCAATTCGGCAGTATATGTATTTATCTGTCTATGGGCTTTATTTCAATATTTCTAAATTCACAGCCATGACTTTCTGCCTGCAGCGAAATTGAACCGCTTTCCAGTAGAGTTCCATTGTCAAGCTGTGGTTTCTGATATCTCATGACTTCATGGCCGTTTATTAAGTGTACTATTTCATTTGATCCGTCAACTTGTATCTCGACCTGCACCCATTGTTCTCCTGCGAAACTATTTGATGAGGAGTTTGCGCAATGGTCGGTTACAATTTTACCGTCTTTTTCATATTTTGTCCCGGGAGAACACAGATTTCCAGTCGTTCGTACCTGGCCTTCATCAGCACCTAAAAGCTGTACTTCAATACTGTTCGGAAAATCCTGGTCAACTTTCATGCTTTCAGGTGTTTGGCCGTGTATCATTATACCGCTGTTTTTGTAGGCCCAGCCGGGGCCGCCGGGAGTTTGTTTGCCGACAAAGCGGTATTCCATCCTGAATATATAGCTGGAAAACGGCTGTTCAAAGAATAAGTGGCCGAATTGACCGGTGAATTTATCAAACTGGTCGTATCTCACCTTGATGACTCCATCCTGCACTCGGAAAATATTGCCAGGATTTTCGCCTAGTTTGTATCCCGTGATCTTTGGTATCCAGCCGGACAGATCCTTGCCATTGAATAAGACGTCCCAGTCATCGGTGTCAGTTTCGCGTAATTGGATGTTTTTCCATGCAACTTTATGACTTCCGGCAGGAGCATTTATTGCGTGAACCTGCAGCCCGATAAAACCGCTTGGATGTGCTTTGTAGTTCTTCTCATGCACCAGGTCGGATATTTGCTTACCATTTATGTAAGTCTGTATGCGGGAACCTCTTGCAACTATCCGGTAATGGTTCCAGTCATCGTTTTTGAAGGTGTCGTGTTTGATTAACTTATCTGCCGGAGTCATCCATCCACCGGCCTGTTCGCCGTAAATATATCCTGCTTCTGCCGGACCTTGTTCTATTTCGACCTGGGGGCCTCTGATAACTTCAGCTTTTTTACCGTCTATTTTCTTTTCAAATGTTTCAGAGCGTATCTGTACCCCTGAGTTTAGCGGTGTAAACAATTTAACATCGAATTCCAGCTCAAAATCTGAGAATGTTTTATTGCTGCAAAGAAAGGTGTTATGTCCAGGTCCGTTTAATCCTACTATTGTACCGTCTTCAACTTTGAAGGAGGCATTACCGCCTCGTTTTGTCCATCCATCCAGGTTTTTGCCGTTAAAAAGTGATATCCACTCATTTCCCAAAGAAATCGAGGCAAATAAACATATTACCAATGAAGATTTTAATAAAATTCGATTATTCATGGTATAATTCCTTTTCCAAATTACTGTGGCATGCAATTTAATGTGGTGTGGTTGAGGCTTTATGGAACAAGGCCTGGCTTGTGGTTATGACTCAATTTGAATCTGGTTATCTATTTCAGCCTTTACTTTATTCATCATGTCGACAAATTCTACTTGTTTGGCTGAAATCTGCTTTATCGTTTCGTTAACAGCCATTTTCTCCTGAATGTTACGTAATTGGTGCTTATCGTCAACCTCAATAGGTTTTCCAGACTGCTCCAGTTCTGAGATTTTTTCAAATTGCTTCTGATAGTCCTGCAGTAGTTTTTTGGCTTCCTCATCGGTATCAAGCTTGTTCTGCATTTCTTTCAGTGCTTTTGTGCGATGATCGTCAGCAATCATTTGCCCAAGTTTTTTTGCCTGTTCTAATAATTCCTGCATTATTTCGTCCCCACTTGAAAATATAACTTGCGAGCAATGTCTGGCCCGCAAGTTATAGAAATTTCAAATATAAGCGTAAGTTGCCGTATAATATTGGCTTAAAGCAAAATAACATAGCAAATATTAGGTTAAACGAAAAATAAGAATGAATATTTCATGTTTTTGCTGTTTTTTTGCTATTTGCAGTTAATAACCTTTATAAATCTGTGAATATCAGACTTCCATTATTTCAGCGGTTTTTGACTTCATTAGCTCATCAATGTTGTCTGTATGCTTTTTCGTCATATCATCAACTTCTTTTTTGGCCTTGTCGCGGTCATCTTCTGTGTACGCCTTGTCTTTTTCACCCTGGTCCAGGGCCTTGTTGCCATCCCGGCGTGAATTGCGAACACTGACTTTTGCCTGTTCGGCAAGCTGTTTAACCTGGTTACTCAATTGCTGACGTCGTTCGCCGCTTAGTGGCGGTACAGCCAGGCGGACAATTCGACCATCACTTTGAGGATTTAGTCCCAGGTCAGATGAAATGATAGCTCTTTCGATATCTTTTATACAAGAAGTATCAAAAGGCTTGATAACTATCAGATTTGCCTCAGGAGCTGACAGATTACCAACTTGTTTCATTGGTGTTGGTGTTCCATAATATTCAACGTTAATATTTTCAATTAACGCTGTTGAGGCTCTACCTGTACGTAAACCCTTAAATTCGTGTTTCAGGTGTTCGACCGCTTTGTCCATTTTTTCTTCTGTTTCAAGTAATATCTCATCTACTGAAATTTCTTCTGGCATAATTCTTTCCTTTATATCTATGACTTACTCTATTAGTATAAATTCTATGTTTTAATTTAGCTTTAATTTATCCGTTTAATATAAACGGGCATTGTTTTTGCCGTTTTATTTAATTTTCTAAACAGCATGTCTGCTTAGGTCTGGTTAAGGCATTGATTTTACTCTAGTTCCGGCATTTTCACCTTTTACAACGCGTTCAACAGTACCGCTTTTCATAAGATTGCAGACAATAATATCTATATTATTTTCCTTACATAGTGTTATTGCACTATGGTCCATAACCTTCAGGTCATCTTTTAATACCTGGTCAAAGGTAAGCTCATCATACATGGTAGCGTCAGGGTTTTTCATTGGATCATCATTATAAACACCGTCAACTTTGGTCGCTTTGATAATAACATCGGCATTTATCTCGCTGGCACGTAATGCCGCACAGGTATCAGTTGTAAAGAATGGGTTTCCCGTTCCCCCGGCCAGGATAACAACCTTACCGGCATTTAATAGCTCATTTGCACGTCTTGCACTAAATCTGTCACAAACGGCATGCATTTCAACCGCTGACAGTGTTACGGCGGGGGCTCCCATGCCGGTTAGTACATCCTGCAGGGCGAGTGAATTGATACAAGTAGCCAGCATCCCCATCTGGTCGGCTGTTACCCGCTCGATAGAAGTTTCTGAGTTGAGAGTTGCCCCGCGGACGATGTTGCCGGCTCCGCAAACCAGTGCCACCTGCAGGCCTGCTTTGCTCAACGATGCTATTTGTTCACATACGGCATTTATCTCGCTGCCGTCAAGGCCGATACCGCCGCCACTTAGACCCTCACCGCTGATTTTTAACAACACTCTCTTATATTTAAGCGTATCGCTCATCTATGTAATCCTTTACAATCTAGTAACTTATCTATAATACTGTTGGTTGGCCCATAGTAGGCCTGTAACCAGTAAATATTTTAATAAGCTTAGCTCCGACAAGCAATAACAAAATTGTAAGCTATTTAAGGTGATTTCCTGAAAATATACAAAAAAAAGGCATGCCGGATTATATTTAGCATGCCTTGGTTAAGTTATTTATGTATTTTAGAATATATAATTTTAGCAGAGTTTGTGTAATGTAAATGCCTCAACTTCGACCAGCAGGTCGTCCCGGCAGACATCGGCGTGGACATAAAATTGCGGGATATCGGCAGGGAGCCTTTTTTGGCATATGGATTTAATTTTATCCAGATTTTCCGGGTATTTAATATACACAACAAATTGGACAACTGCTTCCAGGCCGCCGTTTGCTACTTCAATATTATTAGCCTTGAGATTATCTTTTGATATCAGATTTTCTATATTATCCAGAGTTACTTCTGTCTGTTTTTCTGCATCACCAATATACATGGATTTGGCTTCTAATATACTTGCGGTACCAGAGACCGAGCATAAAGCTTTTTCTTCGTCGAGCAGGGCGATCGCACGAGAGAATAGCGGTTGAAACTTGCTTTCAACTTCCGGGTACTCAAATGCGGGGGTTTGGGCCTGGTTTTCGATAGAAATAACCTTATTCAGCATTCCCGGCTTACATGCCAGAGTAGAATATGTTAGTGCTCTGTCCTGCAGGCCTATTCCCGTACTGGCCGGGAAATCAACTAATGAGTCTGTGCGACCGGCAAAGTTGATTTTATTATAAATTTCCTTGCGTGCGTGGTTCATTCCCTGGTAGTTGTTGTCGGATTTGTCCAGTCCGTCGATATCGTGAATATATATCCAGGTTCTGGTTATATCAACCGGGTCAAATCCATTTGTTTCCAGGGCGGCAGCTATGCCGTTATAATTTTTATAAAAGTTTTCGTATGACTGGGTTAGATCGCAGCTTTTATGCACCATCATCCACTGGCTTTCGCCGTTAGCGGTCAGTAGTGCGACATCATTGTCGGTATGTTCAACATGGCCTTTTTCGACCGCCCAGACAAAAATGCTGAGTTTGGAATTTTCCAATGACGGCTGAACAACAATTTCACACGGAGGGGTGGGAACCGGAGAGTAATAATCAGAAACGGCAGATCTTACCTCATCTTTATCCTGCTGGTCTTTCGTATAGCAAGTCATTCTAAAGATAGAGTTTACATCAGAGTTAAATTCTTGAAGTTTTTCTGCCAGGCTCCGGAAAACAACTGAAAATTCAGCTACGTTTTTTCTACTTTTTAAAGACAAGAAGATATGTTTCTGATTGTTGAAAGTGAAACATGAAGTGCGTATTTCAGTTTCGCTGCTAACTTCTGTTGTGCGGGATTCGATCATTACTATCTCTATGGCTCTTTAGTTTATTCGAGCATGTGACCTTTTGTGCAGGCCTGTACTCATATTCAAAGTTGCGTTCTAATTACAGTCCTTATTGGCTTTTACAAATAGCAGCGGGGACAGAAAAGTAAGTCAAACAAGAATCCAGTCATGTTTGAATAAAAAGGGACAATCCTGTAAGCTATTTTTGTTCAATGTTTTATAAGTTATTATTATACAAAAAAAGTTGTCTTTTTCCAGTTAATATGTAACATAATGCTATGACTAAAGATAAATGGTATAGTGACGGACTGACCTTTGAATGTCAGGGCTGCGGTAACTGCTGTTCCGGCCCTGAGGAAGGTTACGTCTGGGTAGATAAAAGAGAGATAGAGGCTATGGCCGGTCAGCTGCGAATGACGGCTAAAGAGTTTAAAGATAGCTACTGTCGCAGGGTAAGCATAAAATACAGTCTGAAAGAGAAGCGTCCGAGCCACGATTGTATCTTCCTTGAGAAACGTCCTGAGGGCGGAAAAGGCTGTGAACTTTACCAGGTTCGTCCGCTACAGTGTCGAACATGGCCGTTTTGGAAGACAAACCTTGCAAATAAGAGGTCCTGGGACGATGCGGCAGAGGGATGTCCGGGTATGAACCGGGGCAGACTGTTTAGCCAGGTTGAAATAGAAGCTATTCGGGATGGAGATCTGGCCCCGCTTCGGCCATCGAAACCGGTTCCGGACCAGGCGATTGAATGGGCCAATAATAATCTGGATAATAAGGCTGTTATCGAATCGGTTTATGACGTTTATTCTGATATTGATCGTTATATCGAATCTGCGGCGCCGAAATGTGAAAATTGCGGTAAGTGCTGTGACTTTGGTTCGTATGGCCACCGCTTATATGCAACAACGGCAGAGATGGCAGTGTTTTTCCATTTTGCCAGAGAAGTGAAACCTACCGGAGCTATTGAAAAAGATAAATGTATTTATCGCGGCCGTAATCGATGTGATATGTACCGGGGCCGAACAGCCGGATGTCGAATATTTTATTGTCAGGACCTTCCCGACGAGCTGCAGAATGAGTTGTATGAGCAGATATTAGCACGACTTAGGGATATTCATCTTCAGCTGAAGATACCATATTATTATGCAGATCTTATGTGGTGGTTGGAAAACGGAAAAAATATATAGTATATTTTCTTGATGAGTATATTATTACCCAAACCCGCCATTAATTCTGCTTCAGGGAGACAATATTTGATGAGTGATACAGTTTATCCAATCTCAGAGATATTCTATTCTATCCAAGGTGAAGGTTCCCTGGCAGGTACTCCGTCAGTATTTGTGCGATTGGCAGGTTGTCCGCTCCGCTGCGTCTGGTGTGATACTTCATATGCATGGTCAACAGAAGAGTCAGAGATGCTTTCTGTGCAGGCGATAGTTGATAAGGCCGTTTCCTACAATTGCGGCCATGTGGTAGTTACCGGTGGAGAGCCGCTGGCGTGTGAGAATATTTCGCTGCTGCTGGAAGCGTTGAAGGGTGTTTGTGAACATCTAACGGTCGAAACATCGGCGATGGAGTATGTGTCTATTCCTTGTGATCTTGTCAGTATAAGTCCTAAGCTGTCTAACAGTTATCCCCAGGATTATGATAATATAGAAGAATACCGGTCGCAAGCGTTGAACTATGCCGCGATTGCGAAATATGTTCGTCAGTATCCATATCAGCTGAAGTTTGTAGTTGCCGGTGAAGATGATATGGGAGAGGTTGTTGAAGCATTAGAGCAGATTGCCCAGCTGTCAGAAATAGGAGTAAAAGGTCTGAAGAAAAAAACCATGCTTATGCCTAAGGCGGCAGGGCGTCAGCAGTATCGACTGCTGGCACCGAGGATTGCCGAGATGTGTCTTAAGCATGACTATTTATTTTCGCCGCGTCTTCACCTGGAATTCTGGGGTAACGTGAAAGGAACTTGACGAGAGGTTGGCAACCAGACATAGTCTGGACTAGGTTTTAGCAGTCGAGCTCTTGCGGAGACGAATTGAGATTGTCAATTCTAGAGGGCAAATCATTCTGATTTGCTAGGTCTGTATTCAAATATTCAGTTTTTATTGAGCGTTGTTTATATTTAAGACGAAGTTTTCGTCGTTGTTAAGTTTTATAAAGAGCTGATTTTTATTGGGTCTCTTTTTTTGTCGGCTCTCTACTATTGGACGGTATGTCGAAAGTGCGCTGATTTTTTGGGTGGGATGGTTGGCTTGAAAGTTTGTAAAGTGTTGGGGATAAGTGGGATAACAATTTTGGAAGATTTTAGATTTTCGCGATTTGGTGGTTGTAAAAACGAGATGATTTTTTCAAAGAAAAAATCAAGTGAAGAACGATGAGTGAAGAGTGAAGAATTGCGGTGTCGCTTCGCGACGACTAATTAATGGGTAACGGACGGTGTGCGGAAAGGTAACGGGGCAGCGCGGCGGGTGGACGGCGGTGAAAAGGCAAATGGATTTGAACGGGGGCGAATTGCGGGCCGCGGACAGTATACGGCGGAACGTTGAATGGGTGCGAAAGCCCAAACACGGGGACGGAGCGGAGACGCGAATGTAGGTAATAAGTAAGAGGTAAGAGGTAAGAGTTGAGGTGTCCGCTTCGCGGACGGCTTGTTTAAAGCGGCTAACGCCGAGCGACGGAAGGTCGTTAGAGATTAGAACAGATGAGCAGCGAAATAGCAACGAGCTATCAGCGGCGAGCTGTCAGTGAAGAGGAAATACGTGCTGCGCACTCTGGCACATCATTGGACAAGTCCAATGATGTGGAGGTGTCGCTGTCGCGACCTGTTTAAATAATGTGCCGAGCTTGTGCTCAGCGTTTTCAGGGGTGAAGGAAGGTATTAGGTGTTGGGTATTTGGTATTAGGGAAGGTAACGGGTTTGGCGAGGATGATTGATTTATAAGTGAGAGTGACGGGGTGAAGGATGGGTTAAAAAATGGAATGAAATTGAAGGGTGAGGGGATATAAGAACGACTGTATGGTGGCTTGTGGTGGTAGTGCGGCGGGCTGGGGATTTTGCGGGTATTTTTGTAAGTTGTTATTCTGGAAGAGTGGACCTACCAGACAGGTGCCGTGAAACGGCATCAAAGTGTAAAGGGTAAAATAAAAGGTGTAAAGGAGGTGTCCTGATGTACGTTGACATCAGGAATAATTCGCTGTCGCTCACGACTTTAAAGCTGTCGCATATTTAAATTCAGAATTATGATAAAGATTGTCAACCATCTATGAAGAACTCAAAGTCAAGTTAAAAAATTTCTAATTCGAATGAATTACTTTGAGGGCATCCATACGTTTGTTGTAAGTTATTGCATCAGCAGGTACATGTCATAGATATCTTTTTTGTAATTTTGCGATTTTTTCAATAACTACAATTTTCTGTTCGGTCAATTCTTTTATAAAATTGTGTATAGCCGTAAATTAAATTATGCTGCCAACCATCTATTGGGAACATGCCCTTTGGGCAGTTCATAAAAAGAAAAGAGGCACGTCTAAAAGCAAAGGTTCATTCACGAATCGGGTTCAAGTTCTTGCCTGTCCAGTGGTTGAAACGGAACTCTTTGCTGTTATGCAAAAAGACTATTAGAAAATCATAATATTTTGAAAGAGTATAAATTACGATATCTTAATCCGTATTATACTGAAAGCTGCTTTTCCAAATCCCCCACATAGTTGTCAGTATTTTCCTGGCAACGGTATGGCGAGCATTTGATCTATTTACACCATTTGAGATCATCCTTTCATAATCCTGGGCATATGTACTATTCTTTTGCCTGATAGCACTTAAAGCGGCACCAATTATTACATTTTTAAGAGTGCGATTACAGTTGTAAGGCAATTTAAGTTTTGCCGGTTTTGAGTTGCCATATTTGTCTTTGCCGCTGGTTGTACGTTCAAGTCCAATGCCGCAATATTTCCATAATTGACTTTTTTTCTTAAACCTCCATGGCGTATCGATATATGCCAAGAAGGTTACTGCTCGTATTATGCCAACTCCGGGCAGCTCCTGAAATTGCTTAATTACCGGATAAGATTTACTTAGAGTCATGATTTTTTGCCTGGCAAGTCTACACTGGCAGGAAGCTGCATCGTAGCCGATAAGCAGCAACATTAATTGCTCGGCAATGTCTGTATATTCAAGCTCCGAAAGCCATTTGTCACGTTTGTCAGGGTTTTTTATTACATATCTGGGTATTCTTATGGCTTCCATACGACAACAGGCTCTGATTTTGTTAATACTTCTTACTGCATCCTTAACATTGTCATGGTAAAGAGTTACCCACTTTTTAAATACCGCTTGCTCTCTATTTAGAGGATGATAAACTTCCTTCAAAAGGCCTCCTTCCAGCAGCATTGCAAGTTTTGCAGAATCAATTTCATCATCATGATCGCCTTCTGAGCTTATCAGCTTGTTACGGCGAGGTTCTGCGATTACAAACCTGTCAACTTTGCCAAATACGCCGCGATAAAGCCAGCCTGCCATGGGGCCTTCCTCTACTGCCATCTGTTTTTTGCCTTTGATGGAGCTTATAACCTCCAAAACAGGAGGCAACGATGTCGGCAGAGAATATCTCTGGATTACCTTCTGCCTGTAACGAATTGCCAGCTCAATATTGTTGCTATGCAAATCTGTTCCAATATAATGTATGTTGTTCATGAGGCATCCTTTCGTATAAAAGTTTGTTTTGGTATATATTATACCTTAGGATGCCTTTTCTTCATATTTTCACGAAATTCACGAAAGAACACGAAAAAAAACTGTTGCTCGCAGAGGCCGCAAGGCTCGCAAAGTGTTATTGTGGAATATAGCACTGACGGTCACGGACAGGCACAGACAAACACGGTAGGCAGAAAACAGCGAAATAGCGACCAGCTACCAGCGGTCAGCTGCCAGGAAATACGTGCTTCGTACTCAGGCACTTTTCGACCGTAGCCGAAAAGTGAAGGTGTCGAAAAGAACGAAAAAATATTGTCCGCTAAATCCTGCTGATGGGCGCGGATAAAGAAAAAGGGACGTACCCCTTTTAGTTCTCTTTGCTGGTTGAATATGAATATGAATATGATGCCCTTGGCAGACGGATTTTGGCAGTTTTCTATGATGAAAATGAAGATGTTGACAAAATTGTTCGATATTATCATAATGATAGATGGCAGGTGGTTTATGCGGCAACTGATAATGCCTCAGAAGCTGACCTGGAACAGGAATCTGTATTTGGAGATGGAATTGACGAGCTGGTGATGATGTATAATACAACCTCAGGTGATCCCAATTCAGCAGTATATTACCTACTGCTCTGACAACCTCGGCTCAATTGTCGCTCTGGTTGATGCCGATGGTGATGTGGTCGAACGGTATGCTTACGATGTCTGGGGCGAACCGACGATATATGATGGCAGCGGAAATGAGATTGATAATTCAGCTGTTGCCAATCCGTTTATGTTCACGGCAAGAGAGGTTGATAATCTAGATGATGGTGATTTGAGATTACAGCATAACCGCCACCGTGTATATCATTACCGATTGGGTAGATGGATGACCAATGATCCTTCAGGTTATGCTGATGGTTTAAATCTTTATGAATATGTAAAATCAAAAGTTATAGTATTTGTTGATATATATGGATTAGATTCGTATGCCTCGGGGCAGGAAGAAGATGATAGACCTGTCTCTGATGTTAAATGGGGATATACTCCAAGCTTTACAGACAAAGACATGCTTGAGATTTCTAAAAGGATTTATAAGGAATCGAATAACCTAAACAATTTACTTAGGCAACAAGCTCAAGCTATTGCAGAAAAGCAAAAAGCATGTAAAAGATGTTTTAAAAATATAAAATCAGTTCCACGTGGAACTCAGATAACTCCTTATCACCCAATAGGTACTTATTCGCCTATTTTAAATAATACAGTTATCACAGCTACAAAAGGGGGAACTATAGAGAATAAAGGTGTCAAAATCAAAATAAATGAAAACACAACATATATATTTATGGGAATACAGACAACTGTGGAATATAGAGCGAAACTAATTAAAAGAGAATTTTATTGTTGTAAACAACCATATGATAATCCAGATCAAATCCCAGGAGCAATGCCATATAAATCATCTAACCCTAACTGTAAGTCTTTAGGTGTTTTTATTACTGACGGAGATTTAGATTTAAGATATAATTCTTCTGGTACTATCGTACATGAAGAAACTGGTACTTCGATATCTATATCGATAGGTATTCCAGTAACAATTCCTAAGACAAAACAAGAAGTCAAATTTAGAGTAGATTATTAAATCGAGAGGTATATATAATGAAAAAATGTATTAGCTTAATAACTGTATTACTTATTATTTCTGCAATGTATGTTAATGCTGAGGATGAATCCCAAATAAAAAAATCATTTTTATTTGGGATCAATAGTAAATATTGCCCCCAAAATATTAAGATACTGCCTATTGAAATTACCGACTTTAGTTTGGTTTTAAAGGAAGAAGATAGGAAATTGCTTGAAAACAGTGAAAAAGAATTTCAAAATAATTTGGAGAAAGGTTTGGTCTCTCTAGAAGACTGGATAATTCAGGAAGACGAAGATAATTGGTATTTAATAACAAGAAAAGAATATGTTCCTGTAAACAATAATACAATAGTTGAAATGCGAGATTCAGTTTGTTTGTCACACTTAAGTAATGATTATTCGAAATATTTTACGTTTAATAGTTCAAAAGACCCTCTTTTAGAAAAAAATGAAAGCTATACTCTGATGGGTATTAAAATTGGGTATTTGATTGAAGTTGATAAAAAAACAAAACAAACTAGTACTGTAGAGATATTTAAAGGCTTTGAAGTAGTACGTTGATTTTTCACTTAGTCACATAAGGATAAGTTACAATAAGGAAGATTATGTTACATTGTAACGTAATTTATAAAAAACGTTCCCAAGCTGTTTGAAGTAAAGGGACAGCCGTGTCTGCACCGATTTTCAATGCGTCATGATGAAGTTAAAGAGGTGAGTCCGTTTTCGTATCCTCCGGCATTAGCACTATTTTATAATATTTTTTCAAAATCGTTTACCAGAGCCTATTATTTGTCGGAGGTGGCCGATAGTTCGGTTTCGGCGTGTGAAGTGATATTTGAGTTGGAGGAGTATAAGGTTGAAGAAGGGGGATATCCTGCAAGTATAAGTGAGCTGATTGATGCGGGGTATGAAGTAGAACTGCCAGATGATATCGATGGAGAAGGTAAGATAAAATATCTGAATGACGGCAGTCGGTCGGTTTTGTATGGTGTAGGCGAGAACGGTAAGGATGATGGCGGGTATTATGATGGGAAGGAAGATGAGGGTGATAGAGATGATCGGATATATTGGGAGAGGGATGAAAAGAGTTAGAAGAGAGAAGCGATATTGACGCGGTTATGTCTTGATGGAGTCGACAGCCAGCAGTGAGGCAGGTCCGAAGATGATAATCGGCAGGAATGTAACGAGCGCCCGCTGTGTTTCGCTGGTGACGTAAATATTGCCTGAGGCGAGCAGTTTGCAGGCGAAGGTAGCGATGAAGCATCCTCCGGCACCGCAGAGCATATAAGCGTAAGCGATGCGGGTGTTTTTTCGTTCGCGGCTGACGAGCATAGGCAGCCCGACCAGCAGCATAATCATATTAATAATCGGGTCGGTAAACCGGGAATGTTTTTCAGCGAATGCTTCGGCCCTGTCGGCTGGTTTGAGCCCGCCTCGCCTGATGAGTTCAGTAAGTTCGAAGCTGCTCATAAGAGTCTTAAATGACGAGTTTTTCTGGATTGATAGATATTCCGGGGTAAGTTCTGACTCATATTCAGATATCGGCTGGTTCATAAGTGCCGGGTCGTTTGTGTCTTGCTGGATAATGCCGTTGGTCAGCAGCCATTTGCCGGAAGCCGCGTCCCATTTGGCGGAGTCAGCCTTGATAATCCTGTCCATCATGCCATCGTCACGTTCAATTACGAGCATTTTTTCGATGGTTTCAGTTTTTGGGTTGTATTTTGGAGAGTAAACCAGTGCTTCTCCATGCTGGTCGGGCAGCAGTTTAAGTGGGAAAGATTTTTCACCGGCAACTTCTTCGTGTTTGCGTACCAGTTTATGGGCGAGCCTGGGCAGTACATATTCCTGATCGATGATCATAAGTCCGTTAAGCAGCAGTCCGATCAGTACGATAGGGGCGATGACCCTTTTGAGGCTTATGCCGGAGGCCAGGATTGCGGTTAGCTCATTGTTACGCGTGAGCCTGGTGAGCGAGAATGCCGCGGCAATAAGAACGATAGTGCCGGAAAGGTCTCTGAAATATTCAAAAATTTTCGGTCCATAATAGTCGAGCATATATCCGATGACCATTAACATAGTAGGGCTTTTACCGTCCCGGCTCTCGACAAACTCGTCAAGCTCAATAAAAACATCCACCAGAATGCGCAGTCCGAGCAGAACTCCGATTGCGATAAGATAGCTGATCATGTATTCCCTGGCAACATATCGGTCGATTATGCCGAAAGCAAGTGAAATTCGTTTTGTTTTGTTATCTTTCATTATATTAAATGATCCAGGCCTAATTTGTTGCAGATATCTTAGCAGTTCCGTATATTTTACCGCTGCTATGCCCATTTTCAAGGTCGTAATTGAGATATTCAAATCTTACGTTGTCGAAACTGGCGGGATTGTCAGAAGCACCTCCGATGGAAAACTTATCCTGATATCGGTCGTAGAGCATTGAATCAGCGGTGAATACATGTTTCAGGTTATTATCATCATTAAGCTCGAGGAAAATATTGCCCTTGGCAAAGAAATAGCCAAGCTGCCCGAAACCAACGGATTCAGCAACGGCTTCGTTGCCGCTGAGCTTAGAGAATTCCTGCATGGTATCCAGTTTGTCAGTCTCGGAGTTGATCAACTTGAGACTATCACAATATAGCCTTTTCCCGCCGGCAGGTAATATGACGGAATTGCCAAGTGTTTCAATATCTTTCTGACCGTTAGCTATAGGCAGAAAGTGTATAGCAATCGGGTCAGCAAAAGAAAGATCCATGGTCTGCATATCAATATCCATTGCCTTACTGAACTGGAGGAAGTAGTATCCCGGTTTATAGCTGTCAGAATTGTTCAGGCCGTTATTTTTTGCAATTTCCGCTTCGGATGGAATATCGCTGTCGGGTTTGCAAAGTACAACATGTTCGAGCCATCCGCCGCCGGAAGCTTTCAGTCTGCCATGAGGGATAGCTTCGAATAGTATCTGGCTGGCACTCATTTGTGACTGGCTGACCAGGTCGTTATTGGTCAGGTCGATTTCGTTGCTGATGATTCTCAGGTTTGGCCCATAAGCCCTGAAGTCCTTGAGTTCGTATAACGGTTTGCCAGTATCACTAATCTCCTTAACGGCAAGTGTGATGTCAGCATTATCAGCATATAGCTTGTTGTTTTGCAGGATATTTTCTGATGCCAGCTGGTCAAATTCGAAGGTGGCCTGTTTGAGCATTATAATTCCGTTTTCAGTATCATATATGACGCCGTCCTGCCAGTAGATGGCCACAGGAATGTTTTCTGAATTTTTTTGTCCAGTGATTTCACTGTTGGCAGAGAGAATGAAATTACCTCGCCCGGCAATAGAACAGAAGTTGTTCTGCTGGTTAAGCTCAATTGTTTTTCCGCTGACAACAGTTTCGCCAATTTCAACAATTGCAAGTGATCCGCTTATGGTCCATATACCATCTTTAGAAAGGTCCTTTGCAGTGGCAAGCGGTTCGGTGTTTTGCTGATCACCGGTTTCTTCCGGCAGCTTACCTTCGATTACAGAACCCCTGACAATGTTTCCTTTGATTTTGTCTTTGAACAGGACTTTGTTGTTGGCACCTTCAGCTATTACATAAACAGGGTTGAGGTTTTCAAACATTGTACTTACGCCGGAAAAGGCAGTTTCCGAAGACTCGCTCTTTTTTGTATTTTTGATATCCGGCTTTGCCACTCCGAAGTTGACAAGTAACCTGTCCGCAACATCAATGAGATATTCGTCTGTTTCGATTTTAATGTTGTTGCCGGCCCACAGGCTTTGCAGTTCAGATTTGTCATTGTAGTTTCTAAACCTGGCAATCAGCTTGCCGCAATGGAAAACACTCTGGCTGTCTTTCATTACAACATTACCGGTCATAATCATATTGTCAACGGCAGGAACTTTGTCTTTGGAAGTTTTTTCAGCCGGTACAGTTGCCTGTGCGGTGTCGGAATCATTATAAAAATTGATCCGCACTTTATCGGCAGAGATAAGCCTTTCATCAACTTTGGCGTCAACCGTTCCCAGGCACTCGATCCATTCGACTTTGGCGTTGCTGTTGAGCTCTATGCCGAGTCCGTTTTCTGTCTGGCTGCCCAGGAATTTGATTTTAATCATATCCTTGAAGTCGATATGCGACTGATTGGCATCCAGCGAGCGGATCTTTCCGGGGCCGAGCAGGGCAGCTATGTTGGTATTGAAGTCATACTTGATTTCTTTTGAAGCAGTAACAGACCGCTGGTTATTTTGTGCGAGAAAAATACTGTCAAACTGCTCGTTTGAAACAAGCTTGATTGAATGGTTGTTATTTCCGTCGGTATTTCGTTCGTATACCAGCTGGTCGCATTTTAAGGCAGGTTCGCCGTCGCGGAAGATCTCGACCGGTTTGCCTTCTGCGGTCATCTTGATGCGTGGCAAGCCGTTTTGAGAAACAAATGGTTCTTCGGGCGAGGTTATTACAAGAGGCCCGTTACAGGTCATGGTGATAAGTTTTCGATCATCCATGTCAAATGAATTATTGGCGATAACGGTACCTTTAGAAGAGT
Source organism: Sedimentisphaerales bacterium (assembly GCA_963666285.2). GTDB lineage: Bacteria > Planctomycetota > Phycisphaerae > Sedimentisphaerales > SM23-30 > JAFGDI01. Next base: position 3,798,152 of record OY762711.1, on the reverse strand, counting down.
CGTTATCATTGTCAGCTTCATTTATATTTTTGATTATATTGCTGCCGCTGGAGACATCAGCCATGACAGACAGGTTGTCAGCGGTAAATGTGCCGTCTTCGGTCTGGATAAATATGTTATTAGAAAGGTTCAGGTTGTATGTCATGAACTCTTTTGGACCGACAGGGATATCAGCATTTTCAGCATCCTGGTCTGTGGAATCATTCTTGCCGGGGTCATGCAGGCTGCTGTTATCTTTTTTGATGGCGATCGACAGTTTCTGCATCTGAGCGATTTCGAGTAGTTGCAGTTTTTTGTTGATCTGGTCATACTGCATGATGAGATCTTCACCGGTAGCGACAAACTCATGTGCTATGACCCTGACGGTGCCTTCTCCGACAATCCTGGAGAATTCTCGTTCGAATTTGGTGCGGCCGAGTTCAACAATAAGTTCTTTCAGCTTTGGATCGTAGTCGAAATCATCATAACTGACATCGGTAGGCTTGCGGAATACCTCAATTGTGACATTACCCTCTAAAATACCTTCGTTGGGCATCTTCTGGCTGATTATGTCATAGTCACCTTCAATAGGGATAATGCCTTTGTCTGCAGTGATTCTAATAATATTGTTATTAGAGAAAAGCTTTACCCAGGTATCGAGAATCTGTACGGACCCTTCGGTTTTGTGAGCTCTTTCGACAAACCCGAATTCCAGGCGACCGGGCTGTCGCCAGACGAAATCCTTCATCTGACGGATTGAGACAATTCCGGCATCTATATCGTCAATATCTTCACTGGCAGAAGAGTTTTTCAGTGAGTCATCCACCGCAGGCGGTTCAGGCAGAGCAAATTCGTTATTGAGGTCCGGGTTCATTGACATGAAAATCAGGCCAAGAATCAGCACACCAAACAGCGAAGCAATTATCAATATTAGTTTTTTAGCCATTTATCAGAATCAGCTTCACCAGAAATAAAGCCGCCTTAATTTTTACTGTTCAAGTCAGGCATTGTCATAAAGAAATAACTTTTGTTTTAAGTGCCTGCAAGTTATTGTCCGGGCAAAGGTGTTGTTAATAACTGCATAGGAGAATAGAGTTTAAGCCATATATCTTTCCATGGCAGCCTCAAACAGTCCTTTTTCCTTTAACATGTGCCGGATAAATTCGCCTACCGCACCTCGACCGCCTTTTCGACAGGTGACGAAGTCGACATATTCTCTCAGTTCCGATATGCCGTCAGCAACGGTCGCGGAATATCCAACTCTGCGGATAACCGGTATATCAAAGACATCATCGCCGATATATGCGATTTCTTCCGGGGCCAGTTTAGAATCGGCGAGCAGTTGTTCGAATACCGGCAGTTTCTTGATAGCACCCTGGTAAATATAATCAACCTCCAGGGCTTCCATACGAAACTGGACGGCCTTGCATTCTCTGCCGGTAATAATGGCAGTTTTCAGCCCGCGTCGTCCCCAGATTCTCATCCACCCACCGTCGTGTACGTGGAACCGTTTACTTTCCGTGCCGTCATGATGTATTATTATTCCGCCGTCAGTTAAAACGCCGTCAACATCCATGCATAGCAATTTTATATTATCTAATTTTGACATAAGACTTTTTGGTTTATTTGGGGAGTCGGCTGCTAGCCAATTTTTTCTATTCCGCACATGTATGGTTTTAATGCTTCCGGGATAGTAATAGAACCATCCTGATTTTGATACATCTCTATCAATGCTATCAGGATTCGCGGAGAAGCAACAACGGTGTTGTTTAATGTGTGACAGAACTGAACTCTGCCGTTTTCGTCTCTATATCGCAAGTTTAGCCTGCGAGCCTGGAATTCGTGCAGGTTACTGGCAGAATGTGTTTCGCTGTAGGCATTTCTGCTAGGCATCCAGGTTTCGATATCATACATACGGTATTTTGCCATGCCCATATCGCCGGTACAAATCTCCAGGACGCGGTAGGGCAGTTCCAGCTTCTGCATAACTTCTTCAGAGTTTGCCACAATTGTTTGCAGCCATTTTTCAGATTCAGCCGGTTCGTTTTTACAGATGATAACCTGTTCGACCTTTTCAAACTGGTGAACGCGATAGAGCCCGGCGGTGTCTTTGCCGGCAGCGCCTGCTTCACGTCTGAAACACAGGCTCTGGGCAACGTATTTCATGGGCAGCTGTTCGAGGTCAAGTATCTCGCCGCTGTGGAGACTAGTAACAGGGACTTCGGCAGTACCGACAAGGAACAGGTCGTCAGCGGTAACATGGTAAACCTGTTCTTTGCCTTCCGGGAACCATCCGGTACCCATGAAAGTTTCTTCACGGGTAGCAACCGGCACAGATAACGGTTCGAAACCCTTGGCTACCATAGTGTCGTGAGCCAGGTTCATAACGGCACGATGCAGCATGCATCCGGCACCTTTCAGTACATAGTTCCTGGAGCCGGCCAGTTTAACACCTCGTTCGAGGTCGATTATCCCAAGCGTGGTGCCAAGTTCAATATGATCTTTCGGTTCGAAGTCGAATTTGCGAATTTGGCCAACCTGACGGCGTTCAACATTACAGGATTCATCCTTGCCTACGGGGCTTTCCGGGCTGCAGGGCTGAGGCATTCTCAGCAGCATCTGCTCAAGTTTGGGGTCCAAATCAGCCAGGATATCGCCGAGCTCTTTTTCACGGCCTTTCATTGAGTTCATTTTCTCAATAGCAGCCTTTTTTTCAGCAGGGTCTTTCAATTTAGCGATTGTTTTACCTGCTGAATTTTTTTCAGTGACAATATCCTGCAGCTCCTGTTTGAATTTTCTGATGTCAGAATCGAGAGCGAGCAGCTCGTCGACTTTATCTTCATATCCTTTATCAGCACAGGCTTTCTTAAAGATATCCGGCTCGTTTCTTAATAATTTAATATCAATCATTTTTATAATCCTGCTTTATTGCAGCTTTAATTGCGTTATGCTTTATCCAAATTCGAGAGCAGCAAGTACAAATACTCTTTGCTCGTGGTTCTATACATTACATGTATATGTTAGTGAAATGTATATTAATATCTGTAATGTTCCGGTTTGTATGGACCTTCTTTAGGCAGATTAAGATAATCTGACTGTTTTGGGGTAAGTGTTTCCAGTTTTACACCAAGTTGGGCCAGGTGCAGCCGGGCAACTTCTTCGTCCAGTTTCTTCGGTAATGTGTAAACCTTGTTTTCATATTTTTCGCCGTTGGTATACAGCTCAATTTGTGCCAGGGTCTGGTTTGTGAATGAGTTACTCATAACAAATGAAGGATGGCCTGTTGCACAGCCCAGATTCACCAGTCGACCTTCAGCCAGCAGGATAATGCAATGTCCGTCAGGGTAGGTCCACATGTCAACCTGAGGTTTGATCTCGGTTTTGACTATGCCGGGAGTTGCCTTTAGTCCGGCGACGTCAATTTCAATATCAAAGTGGCCGATATTACAAACAATCGCCTGGTCTTTCATTTTAGACATATGGTCAGCAGTAATAACATCGCAGCATCCGGTAGTGGTAACAAAGATATCACCTTCTTTTAACGCTTCATCCATTGTTACTACTTTGAAACCTTCCATTGCCGCCTGCAGGGCACAGATAGGATCAATCTCGGTAACAATAACTCTCGAACCGTATGATGCCATTGACTGGGCACAGCCTTTACCGACATCTCCATAACCGGCAACAATAACTGTTTTACCGGCCAGCATAACATCGGTAGCACGTTTGATGCCGTCAGCGAGTGATTCACGGCAGCCGTATTTATTATCAAATTTACTCTTTGTTACAGAGTCGTTGACATTGATAGCAGGGCACAGCAGAGTCCCATTTTTTACCATTTTTTCCAGGTTATGCACACCGGTTGTTGTTTCTTCTGAAACACCATTGACGTTAGCCATCAGGTGTTTATATTTGTCACTGTGCATCATATTGGTCAGGTCGCCGCCATCGTCCAGCAGCATATTAGGCCCTTTACCATCCGGCCAGTTGATAGTCTGCTCTACGCACCATTCATATTCTTCTTCGGTTTCACCTTTCCAGGCAAAAACCGGTACGCCTGCTGCGGCTATAGCAGCTGCGGCATGGTCCTGGGTTGAAAAGATATTACAACTTGACCAGCGAACCTCGGCTCCCAGATCGATCAGGGTTTCGATCAATACCGCTGTCTGGATAGTCATGTGAATACAGCCGCATATACGAGCTCCCTTTAACGGCTGATTAGCTTTACATTTTTCGCGAATTGCCATTAATCCCGGCATTTCTTTTTCTGCTATCTGAATTTCTTTGCGGCCCCATTCTGCCAGTGAAATATCTGCTACTTTGTAATCCTGTGTATTTGTTGTCATTGTATCAACTCCGTTCATTTATGGTTTGAGTGTATAAACCTCCATTAAACCCAAAATTTTACACCTAACCTGCTATCATAGCAAGTATTAAATATCATTCGTAATCCTTTGTTTTCACTATATTTCAAGTTGAATTACAGTTTGATAGGGTATATTGCTGAAGGTTTTTATATCAGTGGCTGTCAAATCGGTATAAAAATAGTAAATTTCACCCTAATACTTGTCATTTAACCACTTATAGACTACAATAAAAATGGTGTTCTTCCTATGGCTTAATATTAAGTATGCATAAGTTTTGATTGAGGTATATATGTTGATAAGTGTATTTAAGTCTATTTATATTATTGCTTTAGCTTTAGTTTTATTACCTTGCTTTTCTTTGGCTGATCAGGTTGATGATGAGATTGCTAAGCTAACCGACCAGAATCTTAAGGTGGTCCAAACAGCAATTTTTGAGCTGGGAGAGTTAAAAGATCCTCGCGCAATTGAACCACTTAGGGAGATTTTGTCACCAGAATCAGTAAGGAAATCTTCGGCTGACGGCAATTCAGCGAGCCAGGCAAACGAGGAGGCTGCTGCTGATCCGCCTGAGGTAATAGAAGCAAAGTACCGGGTAGCCGGAGGGTACACCCCCAAGCCATATACCCGGATAGATTCTAAAGAACTTCGCGTTATTATTTCGAAATTGCAGAAAGGCGGCATACTAGAGAAAGAACAGGCGATTGCCGAATTGGCCCGAACTAACGATGACAGAGCGATAAACTACCTGGTAAAAACATTTTTGACAGATCGTAACGCTATTAATCTACGCCCGCAGATATTAGATGCGATCGGGCAAATCGGCGGCAAAGAGGCAGTTGAGGCGTTCGATAAGATAATAATGTCATCAAAATTCCGGGATAGAGAGCTTGTTCAAGTTTTGAGCTATCTTAAAGAACCCATCGCGGCCCAAAAGCTTTATGACATGAAGCAGAAGAGTCGTTTGTATTCTGATGATATAATAGAAGCATTACAAAGGCAGGGTACTTATGCCGCGGTTTATGTTCTAAACCAGATCATTAAAGACGGGGATGTCTTTGACAAACGCAAAGCCCAGGAAGCGTTGGATAGTTTTGGTGAAGATCATGGTCTTGAGCCATTGATTGAGCTTCTGGATAGCGATGACATGGATATTAAGATAGCCGCGATTGAGGCTATTCATAAACTGGAAGACCCGGCAGTTACTTTTTATATAACAGATGCCATAGCCGATTTGTCCCCGCAGCTGCAGGCAAAATACAATGACGGTAAACCGCTTCCTGATTCAGCAGCAAATAAAAAGGCGAAAGTTGAAAAAGAACAAGCCGGAACCTTAGATAACAGCTCAGAAAAAGTTGCTAATAGTGCCGGCGACAGCCCGGAGAGCAGGTTTGGTAGTAATAGCCGGGCCGCGGCCTTAAGAGAGAGACTGGCAAAGATGTCTGGCCGAAATAACAGGAGAGCCAGTGAGGAACCGGAGCAGGAGACAGAAACAGAAACTGGGGCCGGTCCTGTTGTTCAGCAGGAGCCGGTTGTACAGGAATTGCCGATTGACTGGACAGATATAAAAATAGCAGCTATCGAGGCGTTAGGTAAAATAGGGACGACTAAATCTATCAGGCCGCTTTTGAACGAACTTCAGGAAACCCAAAATGAACATGATGTGAGGGTTGCTGCCGGTCGGGCTCTTAGAATGATCAAGTCAAGATCTGCGTATAAAGCTATCGAAAAGAAACTTTATAATCCCGATAGAAGAGTTGTTCAGGCGGCGATTGATTCGCTGGGCTACCTGGGTGATGAATATTCATTGGATGTGTTGAAGAAATTTGTCGAGTCTGACAGGTCTTATCAGGATGAAGCTTTTAAGGCTATTAGTTATTCGGATAATCCCAAGGCAGCTGAAATGCTGGCTGATATGATAGTAGATGCCCCGATGGGTTTTGCCGGGCGAAATAATGTTGACCAGCTGGACGCAAAAGACATTATTCCCAAAGTTGTTGAAAGGTATAACGAACTTTCATATTTTGAAAAGAGAGGCATTTTCAAAAAAGCGGTGGGATATTATAGTCCTGACTCGGCTAAGATACTGCTAATGTCTATAGCAGAGCCGGCCTTGAAAAGAGATGCGGTCAAAGGGTTATATGCATATAAAGAGATTGATTCGGTAAAACCGATAGTCGATTATCTGGCAGGGGCAAATTCCTGGTTTGCCGAGGATGAAGTATTTAATCTGCTGAAAAAATTCTGCAGGGCCGAGGAGGTTGAACTGCTTGTGCCGCTATTGAAGCTGGGGAGGAATGAATCCGCTGACATTGTAATGCTGCTGGATAAGTTCAGATATCAGCCTAAGACCAACCAGGAGAAACTGTATTATTATATGGCGAAAGGAGACTGGGATAAACTTGCCAGGCTGGAAAAAACTGATGAAGATCAGGTTATGAAGATATACAAGCAGCGGTATAGCGACGGACCGGCAGTAGTTCTTGCAGCTTGGGGCAATAAAGAGATAAAAGATATTTTGCATGACAGGTTCGTTAACTGGCGGATCAGTAAGAAACAGCGGCAGCTGCTGTATGATGATTTAGGCTTTAGCCCTAAGACAGAGCCGGAACTGCTGGCGGAGGCGATATATTCAGACAAACCGAAAGATTTTGTAAATGTCTGGAACCGCAGCAGCTCAATGAAATCGCTGATAAGGGCGAAACTGGTGCCAAATTCGGCAAGTGCTAATATTGTTATCCGTTTAACAATATCAGGCCGAGTAAAAGAGCTGGTTTCGCCGGTGATAAGCTGCTTTAACCAGATGAAAGAGGAAGAATATCATGATTTCAGCTTTAAGATCGATATGGCTAACCGGTTTCTAAATTCCGGCAACGAACAGATGATTAATGCCGCAAAATCATGGGCCGAACGAAATCCTGATAAGGTTGAGGTTACCACCTTCCGGACATTTTCCAAACCGTCTACATGGTAAGGCACTCAAACTGACTAATGGCCAGTTTGAGAGGTGTTGGGCATCATACACTTTCAGGAGTTAACAGAACATAACTGATTTTTTCAATTATTTATGCTCTTTGATGTTTTGTGTTATTCGATCAGCACTCAGAATCGCAAACGCGGACAGTTTTCCAGCCGTCTTTGTTATTAGCGATGAATTGTTTGTGTTCGGCACATACCTGGTATTCATCGTGAGCCTGTTTGTCTTTGAATACAGTATTCAGGCAGACATCATAGCTATGGTCGTTAACAGGTCGGTTGTATTCCTTTGCCAGTTTGCCGACAGCAAAATGTACCAGTCCGGAATTTGACTTAAGGTATTTTTCGGCTTCTGCGATCAGTTTAGCGATATTATCTTCGGTTGGATCGTTAAGTGTAAAATATACATTGTGTATTAACATTACAGCTCCTTTATTAGGAATTATTTCATTTTCAGTGTCTGGACATCGTGTATGCCGTTGACCATTACATATTTTTCGATAGCAACAGCGACCAGCACACAATGCTCCATTTCGACGAATTCCTTTAGCTCCGGCAGTTTTTCGAGCAGGAACTCGGCGTGCAGGTCTTTCTGGTCCGGTTCAATAATTTCAGCTTTGCCGACAGCAGTAACAGATGCGGCCTCTTCAAAATCTTCTGCTTTATTATTGCGATTGTCTACCAGAAGAGCAACTTTGGGATTGTTCTTAATGTTTTCAAATTTGCTGGTATTGTCCAAGGTGGCAAAGATAATCTCTTTCAGGCAGTTGGACGCTACAAACCCTACCAGGCTGCCGTAGGGCTGGTCTTCGCAGCAGGTTGACAATGCCGCCAGCGATTGAGAATCGCAGAGCTGCTTGACCTGGCTTTTTATTTCTTCTATGTTTGACAAAGTATAGTCTCCATTTTTAGGTGGTAATTTATGTAATATTTATTAGCATTATATAAACGTAATGTCACAATGGAAAGCTTGATTTTACTCAAAAACTGGTGGTACCATTTGTGGGTGAGAGTTGTTAACGGACATTTCCGGGAAGGTATTGATTATGAGTAGGTATTTCACATCTGTAATCGTTTTGTTGTCTTTGTCATTATCTCTTGTGGCGCAAGGCTTTGGCGAAAGGCATCTTCTAAATGACAACTGGTCGTTCCACCTGGGAGATCTGAAATATGGCGGGCGGGAGTTTCTGGACCATTCTGACTGGCGTAAGGTTGATTTGCCGCATGACTGGTCTGTGGAAGGCACTGCCAGTCAGGAGTTGTATAGCTGTACCGGCTATCTGCCCGGCGGCATAGCATGGTATCGCAAGGATCTCGATATACCGGCTGACAGGAAAGGGCAGAAAGTGTATGTGTACTTTGAGGGAGTCTATAACAATAGCGAAGTTTTCATTAATGGCAAATGGCTTGGCATCCGTCCGAACGGCTATATTTCATTTATGTACGACCTGACGCCATATATTAATTTCGGCGGCAGGAATGCAATGGCAGTGAGAGTAGACCATAGCAAAGAGGCCGATTCCCGGTGGTATACCGGCTCCGGTATCTATCGAGATGTTTACCTGGTTTATGCCGATCAGGTTCATATTGATCAATGGGGGATAAGCTATTCGGCCGAGGTTGAAGGTGATTCTGCAATAATTAATGTTGAAACTGAAATTGTCAATAGCAATAAAGAGCAGGGCGTTGAAACATCGGTTGGTCTTTCCCAGGAGCTTTTTGATGAATCGGGCGATCGAGTTAGTGATGCTTTTTCCAAACTGTCATTCAGTAAAAAAGTAAGAATTGCCCATAATTTCGAAATAGAAAACCCTAAGCTTTGGAGCCTGGATTCTCCGTATCTTTATACTTGGAAGACATCTCTGTATGATAACGGAAAAATAGTTGATATAGTTGAGACCAAAATTGGAATTCGTAAGCTTACATTCGATGCAGACAAAGGGTTTGCTCTGAACGATAAACCAATGAAGTTCAAGGGTGTGTGTATCCATCATGATGCGGGCTGCCTGGGTGCTGCGGTGCCAAAAGAGGTATGGCGTCGGCGGCTGGAGAATCTTAAAAGTATCGGCTGTAATGCCATTCGCATGAGCCATAATCCGCAGGCGACCGATGTATATGACATATGTGATGAGATCGGCCTGCTGGTAATGGATGAGGCTTTTGATGAATGGGAATATCCCAAGAAAAAATGGCTTCAGGGCTGGAATGTCGGCGAGCCTGGATTCCAGGGCAGTGCCAATTATTTCAGGCAATGGTGTAAGCAGGATCTGGCCGATATGGTGCGTCGCGACCGCAATCACCCGAGCATAATAATGTGGAGTATCGGCAATGAGATCGACTATCCAAACGACCCATATACTCATGATGTACTTGATCAAGAAGGAATAGGCCAGATCCATACAGCCGGGTATCAAAAAACGCAGCCGCATGCCAATCGACTGGGTGAGATAGCCACTGAGCTGGTTGAGGTTGTCAAGCAATATGATAAGTCTCGTCCTGTTACCGCGGCATTGGCCGGTGCGGTAATGTCGAACTATACCCGGTATCCGTTTGTTCTGGATGTGGTGGGCTATAATTATACCGAGAATCGATATGAAATCGATCATGAGAAGTATCCGAAACGTATCCTTTACGGCAGTGAAAACCGGCATGATCTCAATGCCTGGCGGTCTGTTACTGATAATGATTTTATCATGGGTCAGTTTCTCTGGACCGGTATTGACTATCTGGGCGAAGCGGGGCGATGGCCTTCCCGCGGCTTTACTACCGGGCTGCTTGACAGGGCCGGTAACCTTAAATCGAGTGCATATTTCCGAAAATCACTCTGGGCAGAGGAACCTATGGCCTATATTGGCACAAGTCGCATTGGCAGACGCGATCGCGGGCCGTCTATGTGGGTTTTTCCCGCGTGGAATTATAACGAAGGTGACAAGGTGAGAGTGGTATGCTTTACCAATTGCCAGGAAGCCGAGCTGAAACTTAATGGCATTATTGTTGGCCCACGCAAGCCTTATGATACCGAAAAGGCAATGATCTGGTGGGAACTTGACTATATGCCCGGTACTCTGGAAGTTATTGCCTATAACGATGGTAAGCAGCAGGCAGCATGCAAGCTGGAAACTGTAGGTGAGCCTGCTGCGATCAAAGCGGTCTCGGATGTTGATTCATTTACTGCTGAGCGTCAGGTAGCCCAGGTTGAGATTGAGATTGTCGACGAACAGGGCAGACTTGTGCCTTTTGCCAATAATGAGCTTAAATTTGAAGTGTCAGATAATTTGCGGCTGCTGGGCTCAGAAGACGGCTCTAACGATCCGAGAGTTAACTTCAAGGATAATGTTCACAATTGTCAGGGTGGGCGACTATTGCTGTATATACAATGCAAAGATCTATCATCCAGGGGTAAGGTTACAATTACCGGGGCTGGCTTCAAAGATTGTCTTGTTGAGCTTTAGTTGATAAAAATATATACCGGTGATTCGGATACTTCCAGTTTATATTTGTTGTTACTTTGTATTATCTGTTGCACGTTTTTGTTGCTCTATGATGATATTTTCTTGAAGAAACACTGGTATTTGAATATCCTTTCATGTATGTTATTACATTCAAAATGCAATGTTTGAATAAGAGTGCAAAAATGCTAGTTTTTCCCTACCGGAGCGCAGAATGAAAATATTACAACAGATTTTAATAGTTATTTTATCTCTCTTGACTGTAAACGTTTACGGTGAACAGGTCAAGGTTGCGACCTATAATGTTGAGCATTTTATGAAGATGTTTGACCAGCAGCGTATGCCTGAACGAAGCCGGGAAATGACCGAGTTCTATCGAGATGAAGAAGATCAGTATGAAGTTGCCCGGGTTATCAGCCTGCCTGAGATGGATCCAGATATTATCTGTATCCAGGAATGTTGTGATCAGGAAATGCTTGAGCTATTTAACAATGAGATGCTTAAAGGCAAATACAGCTTTGTGAAGGTATTTAATGGCAATAGCGATTCCCAGATGCTGGCAATGATGGCCAAAAAAGGATTTGAGCCTGTTAAAATAGACGAGTACTACCAGATGAAAGATGCCGGGTATCGTGACGGTACAAGCGATCTATTTGGTCGCGGTCCGGCTTTTGTAAAGTTTGAGACACCCGGCGGAAATATGCTCTGGGTTGGAACTACCCATGCCAAGAGTAAGTATAATGACAGTGCAAATATAGTGAAATGGCGTGCCAGGCAGGTTGATACTTTGCGAGAAATCTGTGAAAAATATATTGAGCAGGGCGATATTTATGTCTGTCTGCAGGGTGACTTTAACGATAGCTTTGGGAAGGACAAGAATGAGGAAAAGGCCGGTATCGATGCCGTTGCTAGAGCTCTGGAAGGTAAACATCTGTTAAAGTGTGCGACAAAGAAACTGCAGGATTCCGGCAAGAACAGTTATCACTGCAAAATCAAGCCTCCGACATACCGTTCTTTCCTTGATCATGTATTTATGAGCGAAAAACTGTCGGACAGGCTGGAGACAATCAGGTTGATCGAAGATCCTATTGCCGAGGTTGCCAGTGATCATTTGCCGGTAGTTATGACTTATAATCTGCCCGATCAAAAATAGCAGCTATCCTGTTTTCTGTTTATAATAAATTTAACCCATATTTTATGCAGCTTGAGGAGTGGATATTGCCTTATATGTCAAATTTGCTGCTAGACACTGGTTTCAACTGGTATGCCTGGGTAGTGTTGCCCCTGATCATTTGTCTGGCTCGTGTTGCTGATGTTAGTTTTGGTACTGTTAGGATTATTCTAGTTTCCAAGGGCTATAAATTATGGGCTCCGGTGATAGGTTTCTTTGAAATATTGATCTGGGTAACCGTTATCGGCCGTATCTTCAAAGACGTTAATCATCCCATTTATTATATAGCTTATGCCGGGGGCTTTGCCATTGGTAATTATGTGGGTATGTTTATTGCCAGCAAGATGTCTTTGGGAGAGGTTATTATCCGGGTGATAACAAAGGTGCCCGCGACCGAGCTGATCGAAAAGTTGCGAGATTTTGGTTTTAATATTACCAGTATACCGGCTGAAGGCCCATCTGGTCCGGTCCATCTTATTTTTACCATTGTTCCCAGGAAGCAGCTTAAAAACGTGGTCGCCCAGATAAAGCATTACAATCCTAATGCTCTTTATTCCGTAGAAGAAGTGTTTTTTGTTAACGAGGGAGAATTCCCATTGTATCGTAGCCTGGCAAAACCCGCCGGTAAAAGCCTGGTTGGCAGGGGCAGTAAATGCAAATAGTATTGGCTGCCTGCTTAGCTGCTATCTGGGTAAATAGGTTTGACGTTTATATGTATGTGCTGTTTGAATAAGCATTTAGAACTCGTATTCAATAAAACAGTTAGCCGTTATTAGCAGGTTTTTTCTCATTATCCTTGCAATAGTTAATACTAATTTTGTAGAGATGTGAGATTGCATCGCAACAGGACAGTTTTGGTATTGATACGGTATTGATACCCATTTTTTGCATGGAAGCCTTATCAAATTCTGACCAGTATCCGGAAACTGCCTCTTGGATCTTCCTTCGGGACAGGGATTTAACCAGTTGAGAATCTACTTCGCCCTTTAAATTTAGATACAGGTTAGGATATGTTTCATACTCTCCGGTTTCGGTATTTAGAAAGATAAGATATTTCCCTCTGCCGAACCGAACGGCAATCTCATCGTCCAGGTATTGTGAATCTGTTGACATTACTACTTTCATATTTCAATCTTTCTTTTTTCTGCTTCTTTATAATTTGAAATTATACACTATAAAATAGTGGGGGGCCGTTATTTGACGACCCCCCGAAACTCCAGTTTGCTATTTTATAATAGCTTCTTTTGTTCTTTTCCTTTTGACACCAGGGATGAACCGGTTATCATCCCTGCGAAAGGAGTGTTATTTCTTTACAGCTTTTGGAGCAGCTTTCTTAGCAGCCTTAGGAGCGGCTTTCTTTACAGCTTTTTTAGCAGCCTTAGGAGCGGCCTTCTTTACAGCTTTTTTAGCAGCCTTAGGAGCAGCCTTCTTTACAGCTTTTTTAGCAGCCTTTGGAGCGGCTTTCTTTACAGCTTTCTTAGCAGCCTTAGGAGCAGCCTTCTTTACAGCTTTCTTAGCAGCCTTAGGAGCAGCTTTCTTTACAGATTTTTTTGCTGTAGCCTTTTTCGCTGTTGTCTTTTTTTGTTCTGCCATTTAAATAACCTTTCGTAAATTAGAGTAATAAAATAAAAAGTGACACGATTATTATGTTTTTTTATTACCGTTTTGGTCTTTCAGGTCTAAAACAATTTTCTTTTGGATTGGTTTTCCTCTGGTTTGTCTTTACCTGACTTTTTGTTTTGGTTTTAACACTTTTCTTTTGCATATTGTTATACCTGCGATTTCTATTCTTTGATAATTTTCGGATTTTTCAAAATACAATTGCTGTGCCAAAACCGTTGAGTTGATAAATTGTTTTTTTAAGTGTTTATATTATAAGTGTTTATTAGCGGTGGAAGTATTTGGAGGGTGACGAATAAAAAAAAATAATCGGTAATTGACTTCCGAAAATATCGGAATTATAATTCCGATATAGGGTGGTATTGTGTTAGCTATATTTAGCTCGTTCGTGTTTTACCTGGATACGAGTTTCATTTATCCATGTTTGGCGAGCAATAGGCATTTTTTATGTTTAGATGTAGGATAACAATAATATTTATGAGGTTTAAGGTATGCTGCAGAGAGTTGCCCTGGCAATCCAGGAAGATAAATTACGCAAGAAGATTAAGAACCTTTTGGCAGAATTTGAGACGACAGTTACGGATGTTGAACCGGAAGATATCTCTGACCATTTTTCGAGTGATTCATGTGATGCTATGTTTATAGATCATGATCTGATTTCCCGCAGAATACTGAAAGATATCCAGGAGATAAAAAATGAGACAGCAGCACCGGTGTTTGTCAACATTACCAGCAGTAAAGACAATGAAACTCATGCCATGCTATTAGCTTCCGGATTCGATGCCGTATTATATCGCAATTTTACGCCACGAAAAATGAAGTTGATTGTAAGTTCTCTTTTAGAGAAAAGCCGTCTGATTGCCGAGGCTAATTTTTCTAAGAGAAAAGAGCTGGCCGACCCTTCCTTAGAAGATTTTGTTTCACAAAGTCTTGCAATGAGAGAGTTTACGCGAATAGCAAGAAGGGTTGTCAAAAGTAATTCTACTGTTTTGATACTGGGGGAAACCGGCGTTGGTAAAGAAAGGCTGGCCCATGCGATACACTCAGAGAGCTCGCGTTCAGACGGAGCATTTATTGCCGTAAATTGCGGGGCATTGCCGGAAAACCTGTTGGAAAGTGAACTTTTTGGTCATGAATTAGGTGCTTTTACAGGTGCTGCCAGGTCGCGAAGAGGCTGCTTTGAAATGGCACATCAGGGGACATTATTTTTAGATGAAATTGGCGATATGCCGCTGCATTTGCAGGTGAAATTATTGAGGGTACTGGAGAATAGAGAGATTAAAAGCCTTGGTAGTGAAAAGCCGATTCCAATTGATGTCAGGATTATGGCGGCGACCAATCGCGACCTGGAAAAAGAGGCGCAGGCAAAGAGGTTTCGTCAGGATTTATTTTACCGGTTGAATGTAGTCTCACTAACAATACCTCCGCTGCGAGACCGCAAAGAAGATATTCCTGAACTGGTAGAAAGCTATATTCGATATCTTGGCCCAAGAATAAACAGTGATGTTACCGGCATAGATGACGCCTCTTTGAATATGCTGGTGGATTATAACTGGCCTGGAAATGTCAGGGAATTGATTAATATTATAGAGCGTGCTATGCTGCTGGCTGAAACGGATATTATTACTCCTGAGGATTTACCGGCTTCGTTGACCGGTATGCTGGTTTTGCCGCAATCACCGGCAATATCTAAAAAAATTAACCTCGACGAAGCTACCATACCTGATAAATGGCTTAAAAAACCTCTCAAGGATGCTAATAAGGCATTGATCGAACAGTTTGAACCGGTATATCTGGCTTCTTTGCTTAGGCTGAATGAAGGTCGAATAGACAAGACAGCCCAAAAGGCAGGTATTGACCAGCGTACTCTTTTTAATAAGATGAAATATTACAAACTGAATAAAAATGATTACAAATAATACGAAAGATATCGGAATCTAAATTCCGTTTTTGATGTATTTGCTACTCAAATTTAGTTCTTTGATATTTATAAAGATAACTCTTCATCACTGAAAATATAATAAAGTCCTGATATAAAGACTGATAGCCGGAATAACAGTTTAGTATGGCAAAAGATGTTTTTTTTGGCATGTGATTTGCAAAGAGATTTTCCCTAAAAATTTGTTTATAAAATAAACTACTATTATAAGGCAAAAAGATGGCAAAAAAACGTAATGGTGAAGCTGCTGGAGTTAAAACCCTTGGTCCGATTTCTGATTTAGAGAGACACCTGCCGACCGACTGGTGGCAAAAGCTGTTTAATTCTTTATATCTTAAAACGGATGGCGATGTTGTCGAAAACAACCAGAATACTCGGAATGATGTGGACCTGCTGATAAATTCTACGGGTATTTTGCCTGGAGACTCTATTCTCGATTTATGCTGCGGTCAGGGCAGGCACAGTATCGAACTGGCACGCAGGGGGTATGCTAATGTTTCCGGTCTGGACCGTTCAAGATATCTTATCCGGCTGGCGAAGAAACGAGCTAAAAGTGAGAAACTGGATATTTCTTTTCACGAAGGAGATGCTCGAAAATTCAGGTTTGCCGAAAACTCGTTCCAATGTGTCTCTGTTATGGGTAATTCTTTTGGCTATTTTGAGCGTGAAGAAGATGATGTTGCCGTTCTGGAGTCGATCAAGAGGGTATTGAATTCTGGTGGTATTCTTGCCATGGACCTGGTTGATGGTGACTGGATGAGCAGTAATTTTGAACGTCGCAGCTGGGAGTGGATCGATTCCGGCCATTTTGTCTGCCGGGAACGTTCTCTTGCCGATGATGGTTTCAGGCTTATTTCACGCGAAGTCATTGTTGACTCTGAAAAAGGGGTAATTGCCGACCAGTTCTATGCCGAAAGGCTATATGACAGGGAGCGGATCTATAAGCTTTTAAGTGATGTTGGCTTTATGAATATCCGTATCCATTCCGAGCATTCTTCCGAGTCGGACCGCAATCAGGATCTTGGTATGATGGCCCACCGTATTTTTCTGACTGCAACAGCTCCGCATAAGGTCAAAAAAGCTAAAAAGAAAGGGCCGCTCTTTAAAGATGTAACGGTTCTGCTCGGTGACCCGTCTTTGCCGGATACAGTAAAATTAAACGGCCAGTTTAATTCCGAGGATTTTGATACGATCAATAAGCTGAAGTCTGCCTTAGGAGAGCTGTCTGACTATTCTTTTGAATATATGGATAACCATGCAGCTTTAATTAACCAGCTAAGATGTAATCCGCCGCAGTTTGTTTTTAATCTATGCGATGAAGGATATAATAATGATGCATTTATGGAACTGCATGTTCCGGCTATGCTTGAAACTTTCCAGGTGCCTTATACCGGTGCCGGTCCGGCAGCACTGGGATTCTGTTATAATAAATCCCTGATACGCTCAATTGCAGATTCGGTCGAGATACCTGTACCGCTGGAGACATATTTCAGTACCGATGACAATGCAGCAACAATACCATCAGTTTTCCCGGCACTGGTAAAGCCTAACTTTGGCGATTCCAGTATCGGTATTACCCAAAATGCGGTAGTTTACAACTCTGAAGAGCTGGTTGAATATATCGACAAGCTGCGTGAAACTCTGCCCGGTAGGCCGCTGTTGATAGAAGAATACCTCAGTGGAAAGGAATATACTGTCGGAGTAATCGGAAACCCCGGCATGAGCTATAAAATTCTGCCGCCGCTGGAATTCGATTTCAGTAATTTACCGGACGGTCTGCCGCATATTCTTGGCTATGAGTCCAAGTGGATGCCGGACTCTCCTTACTGGGACAAAATCAAGTATAAAAAAGCTCAACTTAAAGATCATGAGCTTTCCAAACTGTATGACTATGTTAACCTGCTGTTTGAGCGTTGCGGTTGCCGGGACTATGCCAGGTTTGATTTTCGTGCCGACAGTAAGGGCAAGATAAAACTGCTGGAAGTTAACCCGAATCCTGGCTGGTGCTGGGATGGTAAAATGAATATCATGGCCGGCCTGGCAGGTATATCATACTCTGAGCTGCTTCTTATGATTATTGAAGCGGCACAGGAAAGGATGGCAGTTAACAGCACACTCAATATAAAATGAAATTTATCTTGCACAAAAAGTAAACAGTATTTAATCAGCAGAAATGTTGGTGATCAACAGGCTTTTGATATTGTATGAAATGGTTCTCCGGATGTCTTTTAAGGCGGAAGGGGAACCTTTGTTTTTTATTGGCAATGCCCGTTATGCAAATGGTACTGGAATTCTGATAGATTCAGACTACAACCTAATCGACATAGGCAGCGAGTATAAGTATTGCAGGTGTGAGGGGGGTTATTGGTTCAAATCGGAATGGTCTACAACTAATATGTTTGAAGAAAGCTCCTCGGATACTCTTTGTTCCAGCCCATCTTCTTCAGAACGTAATTTATTAAGTTCTAACGGCTTATAATTCTTTGGTAATTTGCCAAGGTTGCAAATGGGTTCACCCGGACTTATCGCCGGCAAACTGGTCATGCCGATCACAACGGCATTGAACGGAGAGTAAAGTGTGCTGAAATCATGTCCGAGCAGTGTTGAATTTGTAACTAACGGCTGACCTTTTTCTACCATATCGCCAGGTTTCACATGAAATTGTAGAAATCCGCCTTTTTCAGCTCTAATCCACCTGGAAGTTTCGATAACAACTTGAAACTCTGGACTTTCTATTGTGCCTTCAATCATTTCAAAATGACGCAACACATTTTTTATGCCCCGAACTCCGGTTTTTACAATTCCTGGTTCAACTTTCCAGACTTCTCCGCCTTCCATAATTATTGTTGGGCATCCGGCCTGGCAGGCCTCTCGCCGAAATGATCCTTTGGGACCTTTACTGTTTAGTATAAGCTCAGTGCCGAAACATTTGGCAAGCTGCCGTACTTGCGGATCTGACATATTGCCTCTTACGTTAGGATAGTTGGTACGCCGAACTGAAGCGGTATGCAGATCAATTCCGTAATCGCAGCGGTGAACAATTTCAGTGAATATTCTATTGGCCATACGGCTGGCAAGGCTGCCGTTTTCTAAACCTGGAAAACATCTGTTCAGGTCTCGGCGATCTGGCAAATATCGAGAGTGACGGTCAAAGGCAAGTAAATTTAGTACTGGTACAAGTACTACAGTTCCTTTTCGTAAATTGAATTCATCATCTTTTATCAGTTGGCGTATAATGCCGGTTCCGTTGATTTCATCGCCATGCAAAGCGGCTGCAATGAAAATAGTCGGGCCATCTTCAATTGCCCGGTGAACCTGTATCTGGATTTGAACCGTCATACCACTATAGCTTTCGCTAACCGGTAAATTGACATCTTTCGATTCGCCGGGAAGTATCGTAGCACCAAACCATTGGTCGTTATCAATTTGTTGCGGAGTCTTTTTCATTTGTTGTGGCTTCACTATCAACAGAGATAAAAACACTATCTTCTTTGCCGGACTCTTTATATACTTCATCTGCAACCGGCAGGTCAGGCAAATCCTTAACCTTTGGAATACGTTTCCGATGTGCTTTTTTCGGGATCAAATCACGCATTAATTCCAGTTTGCCAAAACAAAGCAGCCGATCTCCGGCTTCCAGTACTCTATGGTGGAATGGGTTTGGTATTACGGTAGTATGCCGGTACAGGGTGAGTACGGAAATGTCTCTATCACGTAAACCTGAATCCTGGATTGTTTTACCCACATAGATTGAGCCTTCGGGTATGTATATTTCTGCTACCCCGTAACCGCGACTTACGGTCAGTCTTTGTCTTAAATCAATTTCTGGGAAGTTTACCTGGGCGGCTATATAATCGATTATCGAACCTGCGATATCCAGCTGGGTGCTGCCTTCAATCCCTTCTAATCCCGGAGATGAATTTACCTCTATTATCTGTGGTCCGTCTTTACCTTCGAGCAGATCAACACCGGCAATTTTCAAGCCCATTATTTGAGCAGCTCTGATCGCGGTTTCCCGATAAAGTTCATCCAGGATAACAGGTTCTGAGATTCCACCCCGATGTAGATTGCTGCGAAACTCATGACCCTGGGCTACACGTCGCATTGCACCGACAACCTGGTCACCGACAACAAAGGCTCTGATATCGCGTCCTTTGCTTTCTGCTACAAATTTCTGGATTAACACATTCTGTTTTTGGCTTTGCAGCAGTTCTATTATTGCTTCTGCCGATTTAACTGATTCTGCCAGTAAAACACCTAGCCCCTGTGTTCCTTCAAGTAATTTGATAATTACCGGTGCGCCGCCCACTCTTTCAATAGCCGGCAGTACATCACGTCTGTCGCGTACAAATGTAGTTTGAGGGATCCCGATTCTATGTTTGCTGAGAATCTGTAGGCATCGCAGTTTGTCGCGGGAATTGGATATTCCCATTGAAGAGTTTGCACAAAAAACGTCCATCTGTTCAAACTGCCGAACCACCGCTGTACCGAAATATGTAATTGACGCTCCAATTCGTGGTAGGGCCGCGTCATAATGGGATAGATGCTTCTGCCGAAAATATAAATCCGGATTTCCTTGCTCAAGGTCAATTGCAAATTTGACCGTGTTGAGAACTTTTACATTGTGTCCGCGCTGCAACGCAGCTTCACGTAATCTACGTGTGCTGTAACATTTTGGTGCACAGGAAAGGATCGCAAGTTTCATTGATTACCTTATTTATTTAGTTATTGTTATCTATTGTTATAGCTTTTGTCTGCGACGGGGTCTCCCGCCGTAAAATGATTTACCAGGATTAACCAGGAATCGGCGACGAATTGCTTCACGACCGAGCAGCATGCGAAAACCCATTTCATCTCTACTGGCCAAAGTGAGTTCAACCGGCCAGCATTGTCCCAGCAGGTTAACATTGGTGACAATTACCGGTCGATGAGAGGCAACTCCGCTTGAACTGCGAACAGATCTGAATTCAAGTATTTTGGCTTCAACCTCAACAATTTTATCTCGTTTACGTTGGACTGGGTGGACCTGAAATCTAACCCACTTTTCTCCTTTACGGTCAAAGTATTCCAGGTCAAATGCATGAAGCGATGAAGACCTTGCTCCTGTATCAACTTTAACCTTTATCTTGTCTATGCCGAAATCAGGAAGTCCTACCCATTCTCGCCAGCCGATTATTGGCAAGGGCAGTTCTTTTCGGCTATTTTTTTTTAGAGATTGTATTATTGGCCTGAAACTCATAGTAACCTTAAATCGCTTTTTCTCGCCTTTGAGCGTAAAATACCTGATTGATTCTCAAAAAGACCATCGGCCAAATTGACATAATATTATATTCAGGATTATAAATTATGTCAATTTGTAATGACGGTCAGAATGTCCGGTCAAGGCTTTGTCTTGCGGATCATTACATTTCGATATGTGATTTCGGCACTCTCAGCCTGTAAGCCTATGTATCCGCTGTCCAGTTTGCTGTTGGATTCGTCCATTTTGCTGCTGCTCTGGAATCGGTTTACCAGCATGCCGTTGACATAATATTTTGCTGAGTCGCCTCGCACTTCGACCAGTACCTCGGTCCAGTCTTCGCTTTCGTTCAATTTATAGCGTCTACCATTCTTAAATGGCGCGTCCGGGTTATCAAACTTAACCGGCTCGCCGCTTTCTGTCAGGCACACTGCGTTTGAACCTATCAGCCATATATCACAGGTGTCGCCTTCCTGGACCTGGCATTCAATACACCTCGGCCAGCTGTCTTGTCGATACTCATGGATATGCAGCAGCAGACCGGCATCGCGTTTGGCTTCCAGTCGTGGTTTGAACTTTCTTGTTCCCCATTTATACTGGAACTTTAGGTCATAGTTAGAATACTGCTTTTTAGTGGCTAGCACGGCATAAGGGGCACTGTCTGCCTGCCAGTTGTACAGAACCCGGATATCTTTTCCGTCAAACTCGTAAATATCCTCCAGTGAAAAATTGCCATCGTAATCGTTTGAATTAACAACTTTCATCTGATAATTGCCATTTTCTGCATTTCCTTTGAACAAAGGATGCCACTGGTGGCTTTGCTTGTTACATGCTGAATTACATCCGGTAATGAAAACTAATGCTGTAAGTAATAAGCCGACACTTGTTTTTGTTTTGCTGATTGTCATAGTACGCTCCTTTAAATACTTTTTGTCGAGTGAATGTTTACTATTGTGATAATAGCTGTTGGACAACTGCAATAGTTTTTTTAGTTGCCCCTTTATTGTCTATAATTACCTGGCGGCCATTATCCGCAACTGAGTTTGTATACTTATTATCAGAAAGCAGCCTGGTAATTTGTTCGCCAAGCTCTTTTTCGCTCTCAGCGATTATTATGCCGTCTTTAGCCTTGAGGGCATCTATTGTCTGGGTAAAGTTTTCGGTATAAGGTCCTACGATTACCGGTTTGCCCAGTGCCGCTGCTTCCATCATATCCGAGCCGCCCATAGGCACCAGCGACCGACCTACAAAGTTGACTGCTGCCAGAGAATAAAACTTACGCAGGTCGCCCATGGTATCACCAAGAATTATCGACTGGCTATCGTTATCTGTTGTCTGGTATTCTCCTGATTTGATCCTGCTGTATCTCAGGCAGCTGAACCCTTGACTTTCGATTAGCCCGGCAACTTCATCAAACCGTTCGGGTTTACGCGGGATAAGTGCCAGCCGTGTATCAGCATATTTGGCATGAACGCTTTTGAATGCATCTATAATGATCTTTTCTTCATCTGTGCCGGTACTGCCGCCGACGATGAGTTTTGCCTCACTCGATAAATTCAACTGCTTTGCCAGCTCGTCGGCTCCGGCTACTTTGTCGGTAATTTCTGCTGTGTCATATTTTAGCGAACCGGCTACTGTGATTTTCCCCTTGTTTACGCCCAGGTATTCAAAACGCTCGGCATATTCGGCGTCCTGTACCATTACCGCTGCCAGCCTGCCGAACATCGGTCTTATAAGCGGGGCGATTTTTTTATATCGCGGGAACCCTTTGCCCGAACTTATCCGTCCATTGGCAACTACAACCGGGATATTTCGCTTATAGCATATCTTGGTAAAATTCGGCCACGCTTCCAACTCCATCAGGATACAAATATCAGGCCTAATACTTGACAGTGACCGCTTGACCGCAAAGGTAAAGTCAAATGGATAGAAAATTACTTGTGCTGTTTCACCGTATATCTTCCTGGCACGATTGATCCCTGTATCGGTAGTCGAGCTGACTACAATATCGCAATCCGGCATATCTTCTCGTATCTGGTCCACCAGCGTTTTGGCGGCATTTACCTCGCCCATACTCACTGCGTGTATCCAGATACACTTATTATTTGACTCGCGTTTAGGGACAAGACCGAACTTCTGCCCCCAGCCTTCGCGATATCGTCCCTGGCTTACCATCTTGTAAATTATCAGGGGTAAATAGAGGATCAGCAGCAGGGCATAAACTATATTTAGTATATAAGGAAGCAATTTTTACTCCGTTTAATATTTCATTTAATCAGAAAACAGCATATTTTAGGTTATTAGCTGTTTTTATGCAATGTTATAAAAGCTGTTATCCTTTGCATGTTAATTCTAATGAATTCCTTGATTTATGACGATTTTATATATAAAATTACAGGTCTATTTTGATTTAAGTTAATTAAGATGCACGTTGTATAGAGAAAGCATAAGATTATGACAGATAACAGGTTAGGTTTATACGATCACTTATCGGTTGAGCCGAAATGGCAAAAATACTGGGAAAATAACAAGACTTTCAAGACAGAAGATGACTTCAGTAAGCCCAAATACTATGTACTGGATATGTTTCCATACCCATCCGGCAGCGGGCTCCATGTCGGTCATCCCGAAGGTTATACCGCTAGTGATATCGTAGCTCGCTTCAAAAGAATGAATGGTTTTAACGTTCTTCATCCGATGGGTTATGATGCGTTTGGCCTTCCTGCTGAGCAATTCGCCGTAAAGACCGGCACCCATCCTGCTATTACGACTGAGAAAAATGTTAGTAATATCCGCAGTCAGATCAAGGCACTTGGCTTCAGCTACGACTGGGACCGCGAAGTCAATACTACCGATGTTGGCTATTATAAATGGACCCAGTGGATATTCCTGAAGCTTTACAATAGCTGGTACGATGAATCAGCCGGCAAAGCTCGTCCTATAGAAGAACTGCCGGTTCCGGAAGGGCTGAGTAAAAAAGAGAAAGCTGCTTACGTTGATAGTAAACGTTTGGCGTATGAAGAATATGCCCCGGTTAACTGGTGTCCTGAACTTGGTACTGTTCTGGCAAATGAAGAAGTAATTGGCGGTGTTAGTGAACGCGGAGGTCATCCGGTTATTCGTAAACCGATGCGTCAGTGGATGCTGCGTATTACCGCTTATGCCGAGAGACTGCTGAACGATCTTGAAGGTCTTGACTGGGCCTATGGTATCAAGAAACTACAGGCCGACTGGATCGGTAAAAGTATTGGTGCCGAAGTTGATTTTAAGGTATGGGAAGTACCTGACGCTATTGTTGAACCGGAACATCGCAAAATACGTGTATTTACTACCCGTCCAGACACTCTGTTTGGTGCTACCTATATGGTACTTGCTCCAGAACATCCGTTGGTAGATAAAATCTGCGGTGACCAGGAACGTTTTGCCGTTACCGAGTATCAGGCACAGGCTGCTATGAAAAGCGATTTGGACCGCATGGACCTGGCCAAGGAAAAGACCGGCGTCTTCATCGGTGCTTATGCCGTTAACCCGGTAAATGGCAATAAAATCCCGGTCTGGATTAGTGACTATGTACTGGCCAGTTATGGAACCGGCGCAATTATGTGTGTACCCGGCCATGATGATCGTGACCACGAATTTGCAACCAAATTTGAACTGCCTGTTGTTCAGGTTGTTGCCCCCGAAGATGGTTCTGATATCGACGGTTGTTTTACCGATCCCGGCGTTGCAATAAATTCCGGCGAATATGACGGTATGAAAACCGCTGAATTCAAGGAAAAGATTACTGCCTGGCTGGAAGAGCAGGGGCTTGGCTGCAAGGCAATTAACTACAAACTGCGTGACTGGCTGTTTAGTCGTCAGCGATATTGGGGCGAGCCGTTCCCGATAGCTCATGCCGAAGATGGTGAGGTTGTCGCGATTGATGAAGCTGATCTGCCGGTCGAACTGCCGGAATCTGATAATTTCAAACCTTCCAGCGAAGGTGAATCGCCGCTGGCCAATTGTACAGACTGGCTCTATTTTGAAAAAGACGGCAAAAAATACCGCCGTGAAACCAATACTATGCCTCAATGGGCCGGCAGCTGCTGGTATTACCTGAGGTATATTGACGCCTTAAATGATAGTGCTCCATTTGCAAAGGAAAAAGAGAACTACTGGATGCCGGTTGATCTGTATATCGGTGGTGCCGAACATGCGGTACTGCACCTGCTATATTCACGGTTCTGGCATAAAGTACTATTTGATCTGGGCATTGTTTCTACTAAAGAGCCGTTCCAGAAGCTGGTCAACCAGGGGATGATCCTTGGTCTAAGCTACAAGACCGAAGCAGGGCGTTTAATCGAAAACGACCTGGTAGAAAACAAGAGTGGTGAGTTTTTCCATAAGGAAACCGGCGAAAAGCTTGTCGAGTTTACTGCCAAGATGAGTAAGTCACTGAAAAACGTTGTCAATCCGGATGATGTTATCCGCGATTATGGAGCAGACTCAATGCGTCTTTACGAGATGTTTATGGGGCCGCTCAGTGCCAATAAGCCATGGAATATGCAGGGCGTCGAGGGTGTGCACAGGTTTCTTATGAAAGCATGGCGTATGATTGTTGATGAAGAGAGCGGCAATTTGAACGCTGCTGTCTGCGATGAGCCGCTGGCCGATGTCGATGAGCGGCTGCTCAATAAGACCGTTAAAAAAGTTGGTGACGATATTGACGGTTTCTCTTTCAATACTGCTATTGCGGCTATGATGGAGTTTGTCAATGCTTTCACTAAGCTTGACAAGCGTAATAAAGCTGCTGTTGAGCAGTTTATTCTGCTCCTTGCTCCGTTTGCTCCTCATATGGCAGAAGAGCTTTGGGCGAAACTTGGTCATGCGACCACTCTTGCTTACGAATCATGGCCGAAATACGATGAATCAAAACTGCAGGATCCGGAAATTCAGCTAGTTATTCAGATTAACGGAAAAGTTCGTGATAAGCTAATGGTGCCGGCCGATTCTGACGAAGATACCATTAAGGAAATTGCTAATAATAGCGATAAAGTGCAAAAGCATCTTGAAGGCAAGACTATCCGCAAGATAATCGTTATCAAGAAAAAGTTGATAAATATCGTCGTCGGCTAAACATTAGTGAGAACATATTTTGGATTTAACATATATAAAAGCGATAATTATGGGCATACTGCAGGGACTCACCGAGTTCCTGCCGGTATCCTCTAGCGGCCACCTGGTAATGATTCAGCATTTCTGGAAGTTTAACCCGGAATCTCCTGAGCTGATCCTTTTCGATCTGGCTGTCCATGTTGGCACTGTTGCTTCTATATTGTTCTATTACCGACGAAGTTTTGCCAGGTTTACCGGTGGTTTGATTAGAGATGTTGGCGATTTTAATCGGCTGCAAATTGGTATTCCCTGGCGTTTTGCTATTCTTGCCCTCGCTGCAACTTTTTCTACCGGTGTTATATACGTTATCTCAAAGAAGACTATTGAAGATGCCTTTGAGAATCATAATTTCGTTTCGATTTTATGGCTTGTTACTGCCGGGCTGCTTTTACTAACTGACCGCAAATATAAAACTACCAGACGTGTTCGGCAATTTACAATTGGTTGCGCCTTGATTGTTGGTGTAGCCCAGGGCTTTGCCATTCTCCCTGGTATATCACGCAGCGGTTCTACTATTTGTGTTTGTCTGCTGCTAGGTCTGCATCGTCGCTGGGCAGGGGAGTTCAGTTTCCTGATTGGCGTTATAGCTATTCTTGGTGCCGCTCTCATAAAGGGCATGGAATTCATGGCTCTGGAAAACACTTCTATGCCTTGGGGGCCTGTTGTTGCCGGGGCTATAGTAAGTGCAATTACCGGTTTCATGGCTCTTAGCCTGCTTATCTGGGCTGTTCGTAAGGCAAAGTTAAAGATTTTTGCTATATATCTTGTGATAGCATCTGTGGTTTCACTGGTATATTTCAATTTATTTGCTTAGGCCGATAAGAGAAAATCTGTTTTTATTATTTTATATAAACTTGTACCGTACAAGTCTTTATGTTGTTAATTAATATTATTTTTTTGTTTTTTTCAACTTTATTTGACATATTTAAATGGGAAGGATATAGTCCCATATAAGCTTCTTATATTTTTTTTGAGATATATGAGACTTATATTGTCCCATAAAGAGGTTTTTGATGGACATTATTAGACGGAATACAGATTACGCATTCAGGCTCGTTGCTGAACTTGCCAAAAATCAGGGCCAACCGGTATCGGTAAGGAAGCTTGCCGAAGATAACCTTGTTCCTTATGAGCTGGCTCGCAAGCTTCTCCAGACCCTTGGCAGGGCCGGCATTGTTTGCAGCGTAAAAGGGCCCAAGGGTGGTTATGAACTTAAAAAGGATGCTGGTGATATCAGTTTTGCGCAGGTAATTGAAGCTATGCAGGGACGCGTAAGGTTAAATCAGTGTCTGTTAAGCAGCTTTGTTTGTCCTATGAAAGGTAAATGTCCTATTACCAGTCATTTATCAGAATTGCAAAAGGTGATAGATTTTCATCTGAATGATAAAAAAATTAGCGATTTGTTATAATAAATTGGTTTTTATAGTGGTGTTTTTTTCGAAAATGTAATTTGATGTTTTTTAAGTTAAAGTGGTTTCTTGTACTTGACTAATAGCAATGTGTTGTTACAATACATTGCGATAACTAAGAAAGGGCATAATATTATGTTTTGTTATCAGTGTGAACAGACGGCTAAGGGCCAGGCTTGTACCGTAAAGGGTGTTTGTGGTAAAGAACCTGAAGTTTCTGATTTACAGGATTTACTTGTATATATCGCAAAGGCCGTTGCTATGTACGCTCACCGGGCTAGATTGCTTGGTGCAAAAGACCCTTCGATTGACTGTTTTGTGGTTGAGGCATTGTTTACAACTGTTACAAATGTAAACTTTGATCCTCAGCGTGTTGAAAAGTTAATAGTGAAAGGCAAAGAAGTAATTCAGCAGGCTAAAGCTTTGTATGTTGAAGCCGCAAAGAATGACGGGCAGACTCCGGAAGTTATTGCAGAGCTGGAAAACTGGCAATTCCCCGAAACTCGCGAACTTATGCTGGCAAACTCTGCCGCGGTAGGTATCGCCAAGAAGCTCGAAGATTTGGGCGAAGATGTTAACGGCTTACAGGAATTAATCGTTTACGGCCTCAAGGGTACAGCTGCTTACGCGGACCATGCCCTGGTGCTGGGTGTCGAAGATGATACCGATGTGCAGGGGTTCTTCCATGAATCGCTTAATTTCCTGACTACTCCTGAAGCAAAAGAAGTAGATAAGCTTGTTGCCATGGCCCTTAAGGTTGGTGAAGTTAACCTAAAGGTTATGGAAATGCTTGATAAAGGAAATACAGACACTTATGGTCATCCTGAACCAACTGAAGTCAGGGTTACACCGATTAAAGGCAAAGCTATCCTGGTTTCCGGTCATGATCTTAAAGATCTGGAATTACTGCTCAAGCAGACCGAGGGCAAAGGTGTAAATATTTACACTCACGGTGAAATGCTGCCGTGTCTGGCTTATCCTGAGCTCAAGAAGTATAGCCACCTTGTTGGTAATTATGGCGGTGCCTGGCAGGATCAGCATAAAGAATTTGCTGAGTTTCCCGGTGCTATACTTATGACTACCAATTGTATCCAGAAACCGGCTGATAGTTATATCGACCGAATATTTACAACTGGTCTGGTCGCATGGCCCGGAGTTAAGCATATTGATGCAGATAAAGATTTTGGCCCTGTTATTGATGCTGCCCTGGCTGCCGATGGCTTTATCGAAGATGTCGAAGAGAAAAAGATTACTATTGGTTTTGCCCGTAATGCTGTTATGAGCGTTGCAGGTGCCGTGATTGATGCAGTAAAAGCTGGTGCTGTCAAACACTTCTTCCTTATTGGTGGTTGTGATGGTGCCAAACCCGGCAGAAATTACTACACCGAGCTGGCACAGGCTGTACCGGATGATTGTGTTATCCTTACTCTGGCATGCGGAAAATATCGCTTTAACAAGCTGGAATTTGGTGATATTGGCGGAATTCCAAGACTTTTAGACGTTGGTCAGTGTAATGATGCTTATTCGGCAATTCAGATTGCTGTTGCTTTGGCAAATGCCTTTGAATGTGATGTCAATGACCTGCCTTTGTCGCTTGTCTTAAGCTGGTACGAGCAGAAAGCTGTGTGTATCTTGTTGACTTTGCTGCATTTAGGTATAAAAAATATGAGGCTTGGACCTACGTTGCCGGCCTTTGTAACACCTGCGGTTCTGGATGTGCTGGTACAAAATTTTGGTATAAAACCTGTTGGTGATGCTAAAGAAGACTTGAAAGATATGTTGGGTTAGTTATATAATAGAATAAGAGCCTGAGTTCGACTTTTGGACACAGGCAAAGAAAATAAATTTTTTAATTTTGCTCCCAGATTTTTTGGCGATATTATCTCCCAGTAATATCGCCACTCCTAATTGCCGGCAAGGTTTGAGTGCCTTGCCGGCCTTTTTTATGCGCATGTTTTTTTCGGCTAATAAAAATACTATTCTTTCTTAGTATTCACATCCAGTAAAGCCGAGTATTTGGGTGCTGTAATCATAATGTTATCCATATCATTTATCTGATCCAGGTTTTCCAGGTGTCCCCATGATCCGTATTTCGATTCTCGCTTGCTTAGAAATGAAAAGGCACAAAACAGTTTGCAGTTTACCTGTGGTTCGGTATGCTTGCGGAATAATGTCATATACATGTCATACATGCCGGGATCAACCTGGGCATCCCACACTGCCTGGTTATAGCCCCAGTCCTGCTGCCTCCATGGCTGGGCATGCTGGCCGCCTTCATACACAATATAATCAACTTTCCACTGCCGGGCATATTCTGCCGTCTTTTCTGTCCAGAGACCGGAATTCTGCTCGTATAGCTGCGCCATAGCATCGATTACCATCTCGGCGGTTACTTCTTCAGGTTTCATTGTATTCCATCTTTTATGATCATCTTCGCCAAAACTGAAATACCCTGCCGGTGATACCGCATCACAACCCGATCCGGTGCTGTCGGCATATTTTGGCCCGTTCAGTGGTCTGCCCTGGCCATCTTTCTTAAATAGATAACACAATATTCTACGGGTGTTATCATGCCACGCATGCTGAACTGCTGCGACACGTACAAGTCCGTCTCGATTTGATGCCTGAAACTCTTCCTGCCAGATTCGGAATACCCGCTGCATCATGTACGCATCTTTTTCCGGGTGATCCTGTGGCTCCGGGTTGATTCCCTTTAGCCCGTCAATTACATATTGGTCGGCAGCACCCGGTGCATTTTTCAATACCCACTGGCTCTGCGGAAATCCCCAGTTCCATATCTCATTTGAATATTCGATATATACCTGCAGGCCCGGCTTCAGCTTACCGGCAGCAAGCTTTGCAAATCTGCGTATGTAATCATCGTTCGCCATATGCGGCACACAGAACCAGGCATCCTCATTTAGTACATTGCATAGTTCTATCGCATATTCAATTGCTATCCCGTTTCCCAGTCCCTGGCTGTAATATGTTTTAGAACTCCGGTCTTTCCATGACTGCTGATGAGAACCATTAGTATTTATCCAGTCCATAAACCGCAATGCATGAAACGGTTCCAGTCCTTTCAGAAACAGCGGATGAAACGGCTGTTTATCAATATCCGTATTAACATAATCTTCACCAATAATTTTAATATTACGAATATGGTTTTCTTTAACTGACCGTTTAATGTCTATCCATCTGTGGCCGCCGGTACCATCGATAATAATATATGTCTTGCCGTCTTTTTTTTCGGTAGCCGCTGACTTTACCTCCAGCTCGCCTTCGCCATCATAGCTCAATAAATATTTCCCGGCAGGGTAGTTATTGTTAAAAAGAAATCTTACGCATTGCGGCTTATTACCCGGTATCTTCGCCGGTATTTCCAGCGGGTAGCCGTTCTCATCTCTAACAATCTTACCCAGCAGCTCGGTATTCCATGGCGACTCACCTTCGTTGTTGAATGTTATCATTTCGCTGGCAGTTTTCATTACATCCTTAAAAATTATCCCGGTCGTATAATAGTTATTCGACGGCAGATTCATGCCAATCGGCAGCTTGGGCAGATTCTTTTCGCCGTTTGCATGTTGGCAGAATGGAATGAGAAATAATACAGTGATTAAATATAACAATATTTTTTTCATGTCAATACTCTCCGGATAAATTTACAGATATCATTTTGAAAATAGTATTATACTTTCGTCATGTTGTGATGAGAAGCAAAAATTTGTCTGCCATCCTCATTTGCTTGACTACGAAAAAACACTGGAACTTGATTTTATTAAAGTTATAATATGTTTTCTGATATGTGTTTAATGTTTGAGAAAGGAATAGGATGAAATTCGCTAAATTATTTTCTATGTTGCTTGTTTATATGTTATTGTCGGCTATGAGTTTTCAATGCAGAGCCGCCCTGAAGGCTCCTGCTGAAATTCAGCCGATAAATGCACCTTTCCCCATGCCGGAGATGCATCGCCCGGTTTTCCAGGATAAACAGTTCAATATTCTTGATTATGACGCTCAGCCGGGCGGTGAGATCAAAAATACTGACGCAATCGCAAAGGCTATCAATGCCTGTAGCAAAGCCGGCGGCGGCAGTGTTGTTGTACCCGCCGGTCAATGGCTTACCGGTTCCGTCCATCTAAAGAGCAATGTCAATCTGCATATTCTGGAGGGCGGCGAGCTGGTATTCTCCGACGACCCGGCTGATTATCTTCCTGTCGTACATACTACCTGGGAAGGTATGGAGTGTATGAACTATTCACCGCTTATCTACGCCTTTGAATGTGAGAATATCGCTATTACCGGCAAGGGCAAACTCACCTGCAACCAGTATAAATGGCGTCGATGGATGAACCGCCCGCCGGCCCATATGCAGGGCCTGAAGGAACTATACGAAATGGCCGCAAAGAACGTGCCGGTCAAAGAGCGGAATATGGTCAGAGACGATATACATCTTCGTCCGCAATTCATCCAGCCCAATCGTTGTAAAAATGTACTGATCGAAGATGTTACCATTCGCAACAGTCCCTTCTGGACAGTTCATCCGGTACTCTGTGAAAATGTTATTATTCGCGGCATAGATGTCAAATGCCGCGGCCGTAATACCGACGGTGTTGATCCGGAATTCTGCAAAAATGTCCTTATCGAATATTGTCAGTTCGATCAGGGCGACGACCCTATCGTTATCAAAGCCGGTCGCAACCAGGATGCCTGGCGCACCGGTAAATGCAGCGAAAATATCGTTATTCGCTATTGTAATGTGATTCTGGGCCATAACCTGCTCGCCATCGGCAGCGAGATGTCCGGCGGCGTTAGAAATGTATATATGCACGATTGTAACTATACTCCTTACGAGGGGTTCGTTCGCAGTTGTGTGCTTATCAAAACCAACCATCGCCGCGGCGGGTTCGTCGAAAATATCTATGTTGATAATATCAGGTTTCACGGATCCAAACCGGCCAAGGCTCTGCTCGAGATCGACACCGATGTTCTCTACCAATGGCGTGACCTTGTCCCGACATACGAAACCAGGCTTACAAAGATCGGTAACATCCGGATAGAAAATGTGACCGCAGGAGAAATGGAATACGGCCTGTGGATACGCGGCGAAAAAGACCGGCCCGTCCGTGATATCGCACTCAAAAATGTCAAAGTCAGCAAGGTTACCAAAAAGATTAAAGAGGTCAAAAACGCCGAAAATATCACTGAAACCAATGTCCGGTTCGGCGACACCAATCCCGCGAGTGCTGTAACCTTAAAGTTCGATTTTGGCTCAAATGATGCTGACGAGGGCTACACTCCGGTTACACCCAAAGATATCTATTCAGCTGAAACCGGTTTTGGTTTCCTGCCGGGTACCAATATTTCTTCAGATGCATTTAAAAATAATAATTCGCCGCTTATCGATTTCTGCACCAGCGACAAACCCATTATGTTTTCTACTGATGTTCCCGAAGAGGGTAACTATCGTGTTACCGTTACTCTGGGCGGCAATAAACCTGCAAATATGTATGTCAAAGCTGAGTCTCGCCGCCTTATGCTCGAAAATGTCAAAATTGCCGCTAATGAATCTAAAAAACTTACTTTCATTGTCAATATCCGCAGCAGCCGGATATCAGAAGGCCGCTCTGTCAAGCTAAAGCCTCGCGAAAAAGAACCGACCTGTTATCATTGGGACAATAGTCTCACCCTCGAATTCAACGGAGAAAACCCGTCTGTTTCTGCCGTCGAGATCGAAAAAGCTGACAATCTGCCAACTGTTTTTCTTTGCGGCGATTCAACTGTAAACGACCAGACGCTCGAACCATGGACCTCTTGGGGACAGATGCTCACCAGGTTCTTCAAGCCGGAGGTTGCTATTGCCAATTATGCCGAATCCGGCGAAACTCTGCGAGCTTTCAAGGGTGAACGCCGTCTGGAAAAAATCGAAACCCAGATCAAGCCTGGTGACTACATGTTCATCCAGTTTGCCCATAACGACATGAAACGCGGCACCCCCGAAGAGATCGGCTACCAGAAATCACTAACCGAATTTATGGATGTTGCCCGCAAACATAAGGCCAACCCGGTTTTGGTAACATCTATGCATCGCCGACGCTTCGACGATAGCGGCAAAGTTATCGATACTATGAGCGGCTTCCCCGAAGCTATGAAACAGCTGGCTAAAGATCAGGGTGTACCTCTTATCGACCTGCATGCCATGAGCCGAAAATTCTATGAGGCTATGGGCCCTGAACCCTCTGCCAGGGCGTTTGTAGACGGCACCCATCACAACGCATACGGTGCCTACGAGCTCGCCAGATGCATCGTAGAAGGTATAAAAAACGAAGTGCCCCAGCTGGCAATCTTCCTGGTTGACGATCTGACCGATTTCGACCCGGCCAACCCCGACCCGGTCGATGATTTCTTTATGCCCGCCAGTCTTGCCACCTCCGAGATCAAACCCGAAGGCAGCTGATAGCCGGATCTCATGTAAAAAAATAAACCCCGCTTAAATTTTAAACGGGGTTTTGTTTTTTCTATCTGTTCGGAAGTTTCAGAGCTTGCCTTAATAATTACTTCCTGCGTTTCAATAGCAGTCCGCCTATACCCAGCAGGGCAAAGGTAGCTGGTTCTGGTACAATACTTACGTTATCAACCAGTACACTGCTGTCTGAGCTTGGATAGCCGCCCAGTATGCGGAAACTACCGGATTTCGTATGGCCTGTCGCACGGAAACCGGCATCAGCCACAAGAAGACTACCGTCAATATAAATATCATAATTCTGATTGGTATAGTCCAATACAAATGTATAGGTATGCCATTCTTCGACATCGGCTATTGCCGTATCTATATTGATATAAGAACTGCCGTTACGGTAATTGAGCCCGGTACCGTCGCCGCCATCATGTCTGACCATTGCCTGGAAGTCGTTAAAGTCAGTATAGGTGATACCGCTCCATTGAGAAACACCGACAACTCCATTATAACTGGCACCGAAATAAGCATCAAACTGGACTATAGTACCGTCGGCTGTTATATCAGGATCAATGTCGATACCTGCCCCCGTCCAGGCGCCGCCTGACAGGATTTCCTGTTTCAGAACCTGGGTTCCGTTTGTACCTGTGTCGGCCACAACCGTTACGCCGTTACCCATCGTACCGGGATCTGTACCAACGTCATAACTTTCAAAATCTTCGATCATCCCGGCATTCGCCGCAGAAAACAATCCTGCCAGCATAAGTAATAAAATTAATCGTTTCATCTATTCGTACCTCCAAAATAAATTAATATACACAAAACCTGTCACTTATTATTTCACAACATAAATAATTCATTGAGAAGTTGAAATGAGTTCTGATTTGACATTCTCTCAACGTTTTCTCCTCACTATGCTTTAATGCCGCATTTTATCAAATTCGAATCTGGCAGGTCAAGAAAATTCAACTATTTCCTGTTTTTCATAACAAATCGAAGCCGCCAGTTTCGCATATGAAACCTAGGTAATTGAAATGTTAATCTGGGAGATTTTCATTGGCATATCAGCCTTCTTTATTATCCGGATTTCCCTTTCCCTTTATCCTCTATTTCCTGTCTGCTCGCCGCTGCTCGCTTATCTCCCGTCCCGATATGCCATTTCAAAATCAAGCACAAAAAATGAAACATTCGCCAAGACGTATATAATAGTTGTCAGTATATCTAAATTTACTTTCGCAATTTTTGAGTTGCAATAACGAAGTGCCTTTGGTAAATCGTCTAAAAGGGCCTTCCTGAAACACTTTTTTTTAAACTAAGCATGAGACAATAGTCGAATACCTTTCTTTGCGTATAATGTTGAACAGTCAAAAGTGCGTCATGCATATGATGCGAAGCATAAACCGCACTCTTAAGAGCTTCAATTTTCTAACTCTGGTATCTTGAATTATTCTAACTGTGAGTTTGTTCTGTTGATTGATGTGAAGAATTGCGGTACAATTCCTTTTCAAGAAAGATAAGGTATTTCATGATTAGAAAATTTTCGAAAAATGATATGGGCCAGGTTCTTGATATTTGGCTAAAAGCTTCCATTAAAGCTCATGTTTTCATTTCTGCCGCCTTTTGGGAGTCAAAGATTGAGGATATGAGAAACGTATATATTCCTTCGGGTGAAACTTATATTTTCGAAGAAGGTGAAGTCGTAAAAGGGTTCTTTTCTCTTAACAATGATATTCTAGCGGCACTTTTTGTTTCGCCTGAATTCCAGGGAAATGGTATTGGAAAACAGCTTATCAGAAAAGTTAAAGAGCTTCGAAAAGAGATATCTCTGACTGTCTATAAGCAAAATATAAACAGTATCGAGTTCTATAAAAAATGCGGGTTTCAAATTGAAAAGGAACAAATAGATAATCATACCGGACATCCTGAACTTGTTATGAAACTTTAAAGATTTCTCTGGAAAATTTAATCCGCGTACATTCGTACTACTATCATTTGACACTTTATTTTTTAAGTAGCATTTTCATTTATATTATCTGTTGTTTACTTTCGCACTTTTCAAGTTGCAATAACGAAGTGCCTCTGGTAAATTGCCAACAAGGGCCTTCCTGCAACGCTTATTTTTAAACAAAGCGTGAGACGATAGTGAATTATTCCTGATGTCAACGTACATCGGGACACCTGAATTTTTCACTTTTCATTATTCATTTTTCACTTAATTGGCCCTGTTTCGGCCTTTGCGTATAATGTTGAACAGTCAAAAGTACGAAAGCGTACTCTGTGAAATATTATATAATTGCATTGATTGTAATTGCATACAACTTCTGCGTCAGCTAACAATAAATTAGTATCGCCGAAGGCGTTTTCTTGCCTGATACCAAATACTTGTTACCTGATACCTTACTTAGGTTGCTCACTTGTCCGTCTTAAGTTTATCAGTGTTTTTCTGCCTGCTGGCTGCAGGTCGCTCGCTGCTGATAGCTGACAGCTGTTTGCTGTTCTATTTTTTTCTGATAAGAATAACACCCCCAAGACCTAATGAAATAATCGATACCGGTTCAGGTACAATAGTAATCGTAGTGGTATCTGTATCCCAAAACACAAGCTGATCTTCGCCTCCATAATACCATTCTACATATAGCTCTAATTCGTATGTTCCATTAGTTAAACCAAGAGTATCAGTTAAATACTCATATGTCACATTTTGCGGAACAGGCTTTCCATTGATATTCCAACCACTATCGCATTTCCTGGAATAATCAGCTCCTGATACCCAATGTGTATAGCCGGGATTATTAAACTGGTACCCAATTAATTCAACCTCCTGGCCCGGACCTATTTCATATGTTTCTCCAGCATATGCAATAACACTAGCATCTAACATGCTTGAGTATGTTCCAATTATTTGAAATTCAGAATCATATAGCACATATAGTTCTGCTGAAGGTGCAGTCAATTGAAAATGTTCACCTCGTTTTGGCATACTGCCAGAATATATATGCAGCATAGATGAGTACTGTGAAGATTCAATAGAACTAATAGTTGCATCTTCTCCAATATTTTCCAGGGGGATAACAAGCCGGTCTATATCGTAATTGCTTACATACCCTAAATAAATATCATAATCTGCATAAGTATCTGATATTATAGTTTTATCATCGTTTATCCATATATAGTCTGACCATATAGAAGCTAAACTAATATTTTGAAACAAAACAAGTAAAAGTATTGAGACTAAACGATAATTAATATTCATTTTGATTTCTCCAGACAAAAACTTATTCATGTATCACCTTATCCAATTTAACATTCACATAATACGAAATCCAACTTTTAGTATAAGTAAAAATACTACTTAAATGCAAGATATAATTATTGCAGCCGTTTTATCTCATGATCATCCTGCGAATATCAGCGAGATTCTGCGGGTAAGTATTTCTTTTCGCGTTTTTTGTGCTTTCAGTAATTTTTAGAGGTTGGTGTATTAATTTTTGAGTTTTTCATTACAATCTTTGCGATCCCTGCGGCCTTTGCGAGCAATAAATATATTGTCTTTATTTTGCCGGATATCTATCTAGTTTCCAACTGGCTCAACATCGCATCAGGCAGGTAGCTTAGCCGTCCCCGTTGAAACTCCTGAGCTTCGTCGAAGGGACTGAGAATGAAAATAGTACGAGCGGTATCTTCGGCGTTAGCCGTTTAAAATAAGTTTGCGTAGCAACAGTAAATTTTACCTTTTACCTCTTACCTCTCACCTCTCACCTCTTACCTTTTACTCTTTACCTGTATTCGCATCTTTTTTACCCTTTAAATTTACACTTTACTCTTTATTTATCTGGTGAGCCCAGTTTTGATTTTAGCGATAAAACCATAAACTATCGGCAAATCGTTGCCCGGCCGCGATGTCTCCGCTTACCCATCGTTGCCTTCCCCGCCCGGCCGTGTTAGTACCGTCGCCGTTGGTGGCCTTCCGTTGCCCGGAACGCCGCTTCGCTGCTCCGGTTAACTTTGCTATAGCCGCCGTTCTCGTTTGTTGGTATGCCGCTTATTGTCCCGGCATGCTCCGCGGGCCTCGCCGTTACCTGGCTGCATGGTTTCCGTTTGCGTTTTCAACCCGCCGCAAGTTGGATTGGTATCATCTGTTTTTATGCAATATAGAATCAATTCAACTGCCCATAACTAGAGTATTAATTTTAGAAAATGAAAGATGTAATAATATTAGTACAGTAGAAAATAAATAGAATTGCAGATACCATAAATTGTATTTGGTATGACCAATAAAAATAGGGGGGCAGTAGGTTTTACCGATGCTAGCTGAGCCGCCTTCTGCGTCAGTAAAATAAAAAGGTCCTCGAATGCGAACACCTTAGTTTTTTTACTTGGTTTGCCTTTGCCTAAGCTAACATTTCCTGGAGCTTCAGAAGTCCTTCTATAGAACGGCTTAACGGCGCAACGATCGGCTCCAGCTCGTCTATTATCTGGCTTTCAAATGGTATCGTCTGACTGCGGTACAGGATCAGTATGCCCTCGATATGGCCGTTATGGCTCAAAGGCACACTGCACATGCTCAAACCGTTCAGCGTCTGACAGCAATCATCTGGGAAGCATTTGAACTTACCGGCATCGTTTATGATAAGTGAGTCCCCGGCATTAAGTGTAACCGGAATTATACTGTTTCGCAGACATGATTCCAGCTGGCTCGGCTTAAGCTCGCCGTCAAACCAGGAATCCATCAGCATTACTTCAATTTTGTCAGTTTCGCATAAATAGATCGCGGCATTTGTATGCTTTTTCTCGCCGGTTATCTGCATTAGTGCCTTTTGCAGCATATACTTAAGGTCAAATTCGCCGGTCAGGTTCTTCTGGAAATCGTAGGCCTTGCTCATCTCCTTCATACGGCCGGCCATGTCCCGGTTGCTCTGTACCAGGTCGTTACATAGCAGGTCAACCTTGCTCTGCAGAATATGACGATTTTGATTCAGAACCTTGATAACTCGCTGAAGTCTCTGGTGCCTGGCATTTAGCTTGTTTTTCTGGATCTTACGGTCAATCGCATCTCTGATTATGGTTTGTAAGTGACCATCAACAAACGGCTCCGCTATTATCCCGTCAAAATCCATCTGGGCTGCAAATACGGCATCATGAATATTATCACCTGATAGGGCGACTATCACCGCGGCATTTACATATTGCCACGGGCGATTAGAGTCAAACATGTTTGACTCTTCTGTATTTGTCTTGTCTTTCAGGTCTTCCAGCTCTTCACTCGATAGCGGCAGTATTATAGCATTTTGCCCTCGATTACCAATATGCCTCCAATATAAAGGCGACATCATGTCCTCGGTATTCAAAAATGCTTCGTCTGTACTCAGAGTGAAACTGGCATCCCCTGATATTAAACAGCTAAAACTGTCGGCTAAATTATTTTTATCTAGCAGCGACAATATTTTTATTGTATTGTTCATCGATGTTGTCAATGTGATATACCTTGCTAGTTTAAGCTAGCGGTTTCATAATCCGGTGGAAAAGAAATCTTCGCTATTGTGCCGTTATCGGGCTTACTGGACAGATTTAACGTTCCCCCGTTATTCTCAATATTTCTAATACTTTTGCTTAATCCAAGCCCTCGTCTTCTACCGGCTTTTTTAGCTGAGAAGAACGGGGTGGTTGCTTTCTCCAATGTTTTTGAATCCATCCCGCAACCGCGGTCAATAACACTAATAACGACTTTTTCTTCGAGCTCGTCAAAGTTGGTGGCTACAGTTATCGTACCTTCCTCGTTGTTATAGGATTGGGCTGCGTTTGAAATCAGTTCAACTAAAGCTGAAATAATCTGCGATTTATCTGCTGATATATCGGGTAGATTAGGAGTAAACTTTGTTTGAATGTCAATATTCTTGTTTTCCGCGGTTTCTTTGTATTTATTTATCGCCTGCTCGATAATAAATGAAACCTCGGTAATTTCCTGGTTTGCGGTTGCCGGTTTGGCAAATTCCATTAGTTCGGTGATTATATCGGTTATGATATTTCCTTTTTCAGATATCTTCTGCAGGGTATCCTTTTTCTCCGGGTCTTCCTCTGTTGACATCAGCCATTCAGACCGGCCAACTATAATAGACAGCGGGTTATTGATCTCATGAGCCGCTCCTGCCGCCAGTTCTCCGACAGCTGCCAGTTTTTTGCTGCTGAGCAGCTCTTTTTGGGTATCATGCAGCAGTCTGTTACTGTGGTTCAGTTGCTCGCACATCATTACCAGTCTGTTCTGAGATGCTGCCTGCAATAGTGCCAGGGCAGTTGTACTGGCCAGTGCCGACAACTCACGCAGCTGGTTGGCATATGCATCTGTTCCCATATCGGATTCCCATAGTATGCCGCCGACTACTTTGTCATTAATAATCAATGGGATAGCTATTGTCCGACTCATATCATATACCGGGCATACCTTTTCAAAGAACCATGGCATGGTAGTACCTGCCGGAAGGATCCTGAATTTTCTGCGATCGGCCTGGTGCAGCTGTTCAAACTGGATGATATCTTCCGGAACCTCGTTTGAGTCAAGCATGAAGGCGGTAGGTCCTTCATCTCTGCTTTCCAGCATCGCAAATCCTTCGATAATATCGTAGTCTTTATGATGCAGAAATACTGCGGTGCGTTTTAGCTTCTGGTGTTGTGCCCAAAGCCTGGTCACCGCCTCGCATACATCAAGCACGCTTTGAGTTGGTTTTAATGCCAGGCTCAGATCTGCCAGCAGTTCAAAATAGCCGCTTCTTATACGAAGGTTCTGGTTTTGCTCGCTTAACTTGGTATTTAATTTACCCAGTTCGCTGTTGGCGCTTGCCAGGGCTTCGTGATAGAGGTTTTCAGTTTCGATATTTTCCAGGCCAAGCATAACCGCTCTCTGGCCGATATCTTCCAGCAGCTGCTTGGTAATTGTTTCGATATCAGCAGGATTACAGCCCAGCTGAACTGCCACTTCCATAGAACTGTCTACGATAGGGTGGTTGCCGGAATATCCGATTCGCTGTTCGCGGGCTATAATATCCGCCAGGTGAACCGACTGGACGATTTCCGGGTTCGTTAAAACTTCCGGCAGGGCATTAATCCAGCTGTGGTGCAGCCAGATTGTCTCGATTACACTTTCAGGGAGGTTCCATTTCTGGCCCAGTCGTTTGCCCGCTATAGAATGGTCAACTCCGAGTATTTTGTTTTCTACATCGGCAATATTAGCCAGTGACGCTTCTGTTAGTTCGATAACTCGTGAATAGCTCTTTGGCAAAGAAGATACCAGTGCCAGTTTACCGATATCATGGAGTAATCCGCAGATAAATGCTTCTTCAGGGTCAACTTTGGGGTTCAGCAGTTTGATAATGCGTTTGGCCGCACATGCTACCGCCATGCTGTGCTTCCAGAAGCCAGACCAGTCGAAGGTTACGCTCATGTCATTCGGACTGGCTTCCTGCAAAGTCTCAAATACCTTTATACTCAACACGGCATTTCGAACAGCATCAAATCCCAGCAGAACCACCGCCTTGCTCAACGATGCGTTATTACGGCTTATACCGGTAGCGGCATTAGTTGCCAGCGAGATTATCTTCGATGCCAGCGATGGATCGGATTCTATCAGTGTGACAACCTCTTTTGCCTGGGTGTCATCCTGAATTGTCAGCTCCAGCAGGCGTACAGCTATCGCAGGAAGCGTTGGCAGACTTGTCAGCTGGTGCAATACCAGCTCAATTTTTTTGTTCTTGGATTTTCTTAATTGTTCTTCAGTCTG
Organism: Sedimentisphaerales bacterium; assembly: GCA_963666285.2. Classification (GTDB taxonomy): domain Bacteria; phylum Planctomycetota; class Phycisphaerae; order Sedimentisphaerales; family SM23-30; genus JAFGDI01. The sequence goes on along the minus strand of OY762711.1, from coordinate 3,756,624 downwards.
AAATCCCATTGTAGCTCCATCTTTTTTCTATTCAAAATTTAGTAACTTTCAGAACAGCAACACAATATAAGCATACTTGCAACTGCGAAACAGCTACATATAGCACATGCCTGTAGCTGCATAACAATTATATATAGTACATTAGGTTCATTTTCTTTGCCTTAGCTATAAACCTAACATTTCAGCCATTTTATTTACAAGTTCATCAATACTGAAAGGTTTTTTCATAAATGCATCAGCGCCTAAATTGATCATTTCATCAATTTCATCCTGATTTACTACACCGCTGACAATAATAATATGAGTATGTTCGAACAATGGATTCTGGCGAATTGTTTTACATACAATGTTGCCGTTTACATCCGGCAGCATGTAATCCAGTATAATCAAATCAGGTCTAAATTCCTGTGTCATAACGCCTGCGTCGTAGCCGCTGCCAGCGGTACGAACCTCGAAACGCCCATCACGTTCAAAAACATCTACCATCAGTTCTACAATTTCAGGATCATCGTCAACGACCAGAATTTTCTGACGACCGGAATCCAGGTTATCTAGTGGAATGTCATTGTCCTTCATGAACTTTATCAGACTTTCTCTTGGTATTCTTCTAAATCGAGATCCGGGAACCCTGAAACCTTGAAGTCTTCCAGAATCGAAACATCTAATAATAGTTTGCTGACTAACTTTGCAAATTTCCGCTGCTTCACCTGTTGAGTAAACGTTTTTCATCAGATAAATGCTCCTTTTTACAACTTGTGTTGAGTGATTTAAGGCTACATTGCCTTTTAGGTGCCTATATAATCGCTTAGTATAAGTTTCCTATTTTAGCGTACTGTAAAAAATTACCTAGTTTAACTATATTAACTATCGGGATACTTTTTTGTCAACTTGAATATCCGGGTTATTGTTTATGAATTATTTTTTTTAATATGAATGACCAGTTGAATTTTTGAGCATATAAGTATCTTTTAATAAATGGTTTATATGGTTTTGTGGAGGTCTCTCCTGCAAGTTTTAATCAAGGTGAAACTAAGGTTTTTTTCTCTGAAAATACAAATTTTGATGATTTAATCGATTGTTAAAACAGTATGTTAAGATGTGAGGATTATCATAGGAGGGCAAAAAAACGTAATTTACTCAAATATGAGGCAACTTCTATGGAAAACGGGTAAATATTTGTTTTTTTAGAATTCGCAATTTAATTTTGGTAATATCATATTTTCTGTTTTCTTTTGCCTGTATGGTACTTTGTCATTATAATATCGCGTTATGTCTAAATATAATAAATTGAAAAGTATTATAGATGCCAGAGTTAACGGCATCCGTAAAGCAATTAAGACCGAATGTCTTGATGCTTTGATTGTTACCAATGTTCCTGATGTGTCATATCTGACAGGGTTTACCGGAGACGACAGCGTTCTGGTAGTTTATGGCAAAAAGGTAGTGCTGGTAACAGACAGCAGGTTTGTTGTTCAGGTTGCACGCCAGTGTCCGAGTGTCAAAATGTTTGAAAGAGACGGTATTTCAATGGAGGAAGCCGTTGCCAAAGTATTTTATGGTAAGAACGGCTCTAAAAAAGACCTGAAAGGCTTAAAGGTTGGTATCCAATCCCCATATCTGTCTGTTTCCCTGCTTAAGTCCTATAAAAAGTATTTTGGCAGTGCTATAAAACCTGTTGGTCATATGGTTGATAAACTTAGAATTCTTAAAGATTCCATTGAATTATCCAGTATTAGGAAAGCAGTTAAAATTGCCGGTCAATCAATAGCTGAGACAATGAACTGGGTAACGCCCGGAATTACAGAGAAGCAGCTTTGTGCTTATCTTGAATATAGGATGATGGTTAACGGAGCTGATGGGCCTGGATTCCCAACTATAGTAGCTTTTGGCGGACATGCATCAGAGTGTCATGCTCAACCAGGTCTGTTGAAGTTGAAAAAAGGTCAGCCGTTTTTAGTTGACTGGGGTGCGAATGTTAATGGTTATACTTCCGATCTTACCCGATGCTTTTGCATAGGCAAACTTCCGGAAAAAGTAGCTAATGATTACAAACTGCTGCTGGAAGCTCAGCAGGCGGCAATTGAATCAATTGCTCCGGGAGTCTCGCTTAAGGAACCTGACAGAGTGGCACGTGAAATACTAAAGAGTCATTCAGATTGCTATAAGCATGGTACCGGACATGGTATAGGTTTGGATGTTCATGAAAAGCCGTTTATAAGCTCAAAGAGCGAAGAGGTATTTGAAGAGGGGATGGTAGTAACTGTTGAGCCTGGAATTTACCCGGCCAATAAATATGGATTAAGAATAGAAGATGACGTGTTGGTAACGTCAAAAGGAAGAAGTGTTTTAAGCTTATGCGTGCCTAAGGCACTTGAGGCAGTAATAATATAATTAGAATAATATTCCTGGTACTTTTAGGTTCATACCAGGTAACCTTGCACTATGTGTATGACAAAGGATTGTTTATCTATGGATATAGAAAAAATCAGAGAACTGGTTGAAATGATGGAAGTCAATGATCTTACAGAAATGAAGATTGTTGATGGAGATACAAAAATAGAACTTAAACGGGGCAGCACTATTATGTCTACCGTTGCACCTGTTATGACTGCTCCTGCCCCCGTTGCTTCAGCTGCGCCTGCTCCGGCAGCAAGTGTGTCTGCTCCGGCAACAGAGACAGTTGACGAAAGTCTGCAGGAAATTACTTCACCTATCGTTGGAACATTCTATGCCGCACCGGCACCTGACGCAGCTCCATTTGTCAAAATTGGTGACCAGGTGACTGCGGATACAGTTGTCTGTATTGTAGAAGCAATGAAGGTTATGAACGAAGTTAAAGCTGAAGTAAGTGGTACAATCAAGAAGATCCTGGTTGAAAATGCCCAGGCTGTTGAATTTGGCCAGCCAATGTTTCTGGTTGAATAAATATAGAGATATTATATTCCAATGGCAGCAGGCTGGAAAATGTTAATTGCATTAAGTTTAGCTTCTTGGCAAACAAAATGTAAATTAACAGTTATGCTATTTTCAATGCCTGGCCACTATTAATAAAAAGGTAAATATGTTTACAAGAATATTAATTGCTAATAGAGGTGAAATTGCTCTCAGGATAATACGGGCATGTAAAGAGCTTGGTATTGAGTCTGTAGTGGTATATTCTCAGGCTGATAAGGATGCCGGGTATCTCAAACTTGCAGACAGGGCAATATGCATTGGCGGGGCATCTCCAAGTGAGAGTTATCTCAATATTCCCAGTATAATCTCTGCGGCAGAGGTCGCTAATGTTGAGGCGATTCACCCAGGTTACGGTTTTCTTGCAGAAAATTCTCATTTTGCAGAGGTCTGCAGGGATTGCAAAATTAAATTTATTGGTCCTTCTCCGGAATCAATGAAGCTTCTGGGTGATAAGGTCGAAGCTCGTCAGCTTGCAATGAGTGCCAAGGTTCCTGTCGTCCCTGGTTCTGAAGGAGCGATAGAAAACGAAGAAGAAGCGGTCAAGCTTTGTAATAAAATAGGTTATCCGGTAATGATCAAAGCTTCAGCAGGCGGCGGTGGTCGCGGAATGAGAGTTTGTCATAACGAAGTTAACCTGCGAACAGCTTTTCATGCTGCCCGGACCGAAGCGCAGGGGGCTTTTAATAATCCGGAAGTCTTTATCGAAAAATTCATAGAGAACCCACGACATGTTGAGGTTCAGGTTCTTGCTGATGAGCATGGTAATTATGTTCATCTCTGGGAGCGTGACTGTTCACTGCAGCGACGCCATCAGAAGCTGCTGGAAGAATCACCTAGTCCGTCACTCGATAAACAGCAGCGGGAAGATCTGTGCAAGGCTGCATTGCGAGTGGTAAAAGCTGCAAAATATTGTAATGCCGGGACAGTTGAGTTCCTGATGGATAAGAAAGGGCACTTCTATTTTGGTGAAGTAAATACCCGTATCCAGGTGGAACACCCGGTAACTGAATTGGTGACCGGTATAGACCTCGTACGCTGGCAGTTGAGAATTGCTGCAGGTGAGGTACTTGACCTGAAACAGAAAGATATCAAGCAGACCGGCCATGCGATAGAGTGCAGAATTAATGCAGAAGATGCATACAAGAACTTTACACCTAGTCCCGGCCCGATTAACGAGTATGTTGTTCCTGGTGGTTTTGGTGTCAGGGTGGATTCTCATTGTTTTGCCGGGTATAAGATATCGCCGTATTATGATTCAATGATTGCCAAATTGATAGTTAAGGGTCATGATCGAAGCGATGCAATCGCACGTACAAGAAGGGCCCTTGAAGAATATAAGATTGGTCCTATCAAGAGTACTGTTGATATCTGTCATGAAATTTTATCTCATTCAGATTTTGCTGACGGCAAGTGTGATACAGGTTTTATTGAAAGAACCTGGGGTAAAAAATAAACAACATATAGTAATATAATTTTTACGATCATGGTACTTTGATCGGTTGTAAAAGTGTATAATTCCTGCGGCTGAGCATAGGTGCTGTTATTCTGCGGGTTAACATATAATAATTTGAACTACTAAATTTAACGGAGAGATTTAGAAATGGCTCAACTAAAAGGTAATGCTATTGTAGGTCAATCAGGCGGCCCGACAGCGGTTATTAACCAGTCGCTGGTAGGTGTAATTGAAGAAGCTTTTGAACACGATTGTATCGAAACTCTTTATGGTATGCGTCATGGCAGTCGTGGTATCCTGAATGAAGATTTTATCGACCTGAAGGCAAAAGCTGCTGAAGGTGCAAATGGCGGCAAGTACAATGCTGAGTTTTTGAATCGTGTTGCTTATACTCCATCTGCGGCGTTAGGTTCAACTCGTGATAAACCGGATGAAGAATATTGTAAAAAAGTGTTTGATGTGTTCCAGAAACACAATATTCGCTACTTCTTCTATGCTGGTGGCAACGACTCTTCAGATACCGCTCGTATCATTCGTGATATGGGAGTAAAGAGTGGTTATGAACTAAAGACTTTCCATATTCCTAAGACAGTTGATAATGACCTGCAGGGTATTGATCATTGTCCAGGTTTTGGTTCGGCTGCTAAGTTTGTAGCCCAGGCATTTATGGGTGATAACCAGGATAACCGTTCTCTGCCTGGTATTAAGATAGACGTTATAATGGGGCGTCATGCCGGCTTTTTGACTGCTGCATCAGCCCTGGCACGTCAGAACGAAACAGATGGACCTCATCTGGTATATGTTCCTGAGCGTAATGTTTCCATGGAACAGTTTATCAATGATGTCAAAGCTGCCAAGGCTAAATATGGTCGTTGTCTGGTTGCTGTATCTGAAGGTATCAATGATGAAAACGGTGTGCCTTGGGCGCAGGTAATGGCTAAAGATGTTGAAAAGGATGCTCATGGCAATATCCAGCTTTCCGGTACCGGTGCTCTGGGTGATTTCCTGGTGTCTAAGCTGAAAGAAGCTATGCCTGGTGAACGTCTGAGAGCAGATACGTTTGGCTACCTGCAGCGTAGTTTTGCAGGAATGGTATCCGAAACTGATGCTACAGAAGCCCGCGAAGCCGGTCGTTTGGCTGTTCGTTATGCATGTACGACAGATGATATGAGTGGTTCAGTAAGCTTTAAGCGTGTTAGCGATAATCCTTATAAACTGGAATATTATCGTAATGAGCTGGAAAATGTTGCAGCTAAGACTCGTCACCTGGAAGATAAGTTTATTAATGCTGAAGGTAACAATATTACTGACGCATACATTGAATATCTTAAACCATTGGTTGGTGAACTGCCTCAGATGGGCTTCCTGTTCTAATTTTATCTTGGGATAGTTTTGAAGTATTAGGTATATAGTCAATTTAATGGTTCTCCGGATATCCTGAACAGGTATAAAAGGAGAACCATTTTATTTTTTGTTATTTGTGTTTCTTTATATTGGTATTGTTTGTTGAGAGGATTGATGATGAAAATTACACGTAGGTCTTTTATTAAAGCCGGTATTGTTGCTCCAACTATTCTTCCTTCTGCTGTCTGGGCTGCTGATGCAAAACCAAGTGAGCGTCTTAATGTGGGAATGATTGGTATGGGTATACAGAACAGAGGACTGATGAATAGTTTTCTATACCGGGCAAATGTTGTTGCTGTTTGTGATGTTGATACTACACGCAGAGAACACGCTCGTAAGACAGTAGATGATTTTTATACCCGCTATCCGGATAAAGGTTCAGCCGGTTGTAAAACTTATGTTGATTATAAAGAGCTTTTGGCGCGTAAGGATATTGATGCTGTTTGTATTGCAACTCCTGACCATTGGCATACTATTATCACTATTGAAGCTCTTCGCAGCGGCAAGGATGTATATTGTGAGAAACCATTGACACATAATGTTAATGAATCGCTGGCGATTATGAAAGAAGTTGATAAGCAGGGAAGAGTTTTGCAGACTGGTTCAATGCAACGATCAATGTCAGAGTTTAGAGTAGCTTGTGAACTGGCACGCAACGGTGTTGTTGGTGAAATTGACAGGATTGAGTGCAGTTTCGGTGAACCCGGCATGCCGTGTGATTTGCCCAAAGAAGATATGGAACCAGGGTTGGACTGGGACCGTTGGTTAGGTCCGGCACCAGAACGTGCATACAGTTCTGTTTTGAGTCCTCGCGGAGTGCATAATCACTATCCGGATTGGCGTAAATACTGGGAATATGGCGGTGGAATGGTTACAGACTGGGGAGCACACCATCTTGATATAGCTCAATGGGCTTTGGGGATGGATGATAGCGGTCCGGTTAAGGTGACACCACCTGAAGATAGAAAAGCACAGAGTGGTGCAGTTATGGAATATGCCAATGGTGTAAAAGTTATTCATAAACCAGGTAATAATGTTGAAATTTTTGGAAGTGAAGGAAAGATTCTGGTCAACCGCGGCAGGTTTATGCTGCAATTGGGTGATAAGGTAATAGCGAAGTATTTTGACCGTGAGGATGGTTCACTTGGGCGTGAACTCAAAAAAGCTGAGACTGGATATCTTAAAGATGCCAAGGTGAAGCTGTATAAAGTTACAGATAGTCATATAGATGATTTTCTAAGGTGTATCAAATCTCGTACCAAACCTATTACAAATGAGATTGTTGGTTCTCGTTCAGCTATTTGCTGTCATTTGGTTAATATAGCGTATCGTTACGGCGAAGTGATTAACTGGGATCCGATTAACTGTAAACTTACAGGTGGTAACGCCAAGTCGGAATGGCTGGGACGAACATATCGAGAAAAGTATAATAAAAATTTCTAATACTGATTTTCAAAGCTCCGTGGATTAGAAATTCACGGAGCTTTTTATTTGGATGCTATAAGAACAGCTTTTGGGGATCATTCAGATGAGTCCAACAGAAGTTCTTCGGCAATAACGGCTATTTTAGCGGTCATTGCATCAAATCTGTTACCGAAATAGCCTGATGCTGCTAGTGCAGGAATAGCTACGGCAAGGCCCCATAGGGTTGTTACCAGGGCGCTGGATATGCCGCCTGCGAGATCTGGCGGCTGTGGTCTGCCGCCGGTGTCTACGATGGCGCTAAAGGCTTCGATCATCCCCCAAACTGTGCCGAAAAGCCCGATCATAGGTGAGATATTACCAATAATATTAAGCCATTCGAGTTTGCGGAAGAACTCGCCTCGCTCATCTTCGATTATCTCAACCATGGCATTTTCCATTGCTTCATGGCCTAGTTTTTTCTCGCTCAGGCCGGCGTGTAGAACACGGGCAAGGATAGTATTGTTGCCAGCCAGGAAATCGAGGCAGTTTTTATGATTTTTATGTTTTAGATGTTCTTTGACTTCATTAATTAGGGTCTGAGTGTAGAATCTTTTTTTCAGGATTGCAAAGACATATTGAACTATTAGGTGGATAGTTATTATGCTCATGCCGAGCAGGACCCAAGCCAGCCATCCGCCGGCAAAGAAGAATTTATCCAGGTTGCTGCTGGGTGAAGCAGTCTGGGCGTAAAGATTTGAAGCAAATATCAATCCGGGTAATATGTAAATGATTTTTTTCATGCTATAGTATTTGTCTGGGGGCTGTTTACAATTGACAGGAAAGCATCCTGCAGGTTGTCTGTTCCGGTTTGCGTGTATAATTCCTGGCGGCTGCCGATGGTCATAATTTCCCCGCTGTGAATTAGTCCGATACGATCGCAAAGCGCTTCGGCCTCGGTCATATAATGTGTTGAGAAAATAACCGTACGTCCTTGTTGGCGAGCGTTACGAATAAAGTTGATAATCGCCTGGCTGCTCATAATATCCAGGCCGAGTGTCGGTTCGTCCAGGATAAGAACTTCCGGGTCATGGATGATAACTCTGGCAATGGAAGTACGCTGCATCTGACCTGTACTAAAAGTTTCGCAGCGTCGGTTTATGAATTCGCTCATATCGAGGATATCAACTACCTCTTCGATACGTTGGTCGATATCATTGTCAGCCATGCTGTTGAGTTTGCCAAAATATTTCAGGACTTCACGAGCTGTCATACGCTTGTACAACTTGGTATTGCCTGAGAGAAAGCCAATTTTAGAGCGGATTTCTTCCGGGTGTTTCTGACTGTCAAGCCCGGCGATTTTGCATATGCCGGTATCTGGTTTGATAATAGCGGCGAGCATACGCAGCAGGGTTGTTTTACCGGCACCATTTGGTCCGAGCAGACCAAAAATTTCATTTGGTCCGGCATTAAAGCTGACATCACGGACGGCATGAACCTCACGACCGTTCGCGTGATAGAATGTCTTACTGATATTTTGTATTTCGATCATAATAATTTAGGTATCTAAAACCAATAAACCTTGTTTTGTATAGTGAAAACAAGGGTAAATTTGATTTTTTAGAGATTGCCTTTATTTGGGGCCAATCATATCTTCCGGTTTGACCCATTCATCATATTGCTGTTCGGTTAGATATTCAAGTTCGATAGCGGTCTGCTTAAGCGTTTTTCCTTCACGCCAGGCTTTGAGTGCAATTTCTGCAGCTTTATCATAGCCAATTTTTTTATTTAGTGCGGTGACGAGCATGAGAGAATTATTTAAATGTTCGGAAATTTTATTCTGGTCGGCATCGATTCCGTCGAGGCAATTGATATTAAAAGAAGCGATAGAATCGGCCAAAATGTTGATCGATTGGATGATATTGTAAGCTAAAATGGGTTTAAATACGTTTAATTCGAAGTTTCCCTGCGAGTTTGCGATAGTTATGGCAGTATCATTGCCAAAAATCTGGCAAACAACCTGTGTGATCATCTCACATTGGGTCGGATTGATCTTGCCGGGCATGATGCTGCTGCCCGGTTCGTTTGGTGGTAGTACCAGTTCTCCGATGCCGCAACGCGGTCCGCTGCCCATCCATCGGATATCGTTAGCAATTTTCATCATGGCAGTAGCCAGGGTTTTTAGAGCACCGGAAAGTTCGACAATAGCATCGTGTGCGGCGAGCGCAGCGAATTTATTTCGGGCGGGAACGAACGGCAGGTCGGTAAGTTCGCAAATTTGTTCAACGACATTAACGGCGTAGTCCGGGTGGCTGTTGATGCCGGTGCCTACAGCAGTGCCTCCGATAGCAAGTTCGTAGATATGGTCCATGGCCTGTTCGATAGTTTCGATTGCGGCAGCAATTTGAGCTTCGTAACCAGAGAATTCCTGACCGAGAGTGAGCGGGGTGGCATCCTGCAGGTGAGTTCTTCCGGTTTTGATGATATTCTCGAATTTTTCGCTGAGGTTGCCGAGTGTGGTTCTCATTTTTTCCAGTTCGGGCAGTAGTTTGTTGCAGGTAAGAACTGCAGCGGTAACGTGCATACTGGTTGGAATCGTGTCGTTGGTTGACTGGGCCATGTTGACATGGTCGTTCGGGTGGACAGGGTGCTTTTTGCCGGGTTGGCCGCCGAGAATAACGCTGGCACGGTTGGCGATAACTTCGTTGACGTTCATATTGAACTGGGTACCGCTGCCGGACTGCCAGATAACGAGCGGGAAGTTATCGTCTAGATTGCCTGAGATAACTTCGTCGGCTGCCTGAACGATTGCATCGGTAAGATTTGCATCGAGCAGTCCGAGTTTGCAGTTGGTAATAGCCGCGGCTTTTTTAACGAGAGCGTGTGCCTGTATAAATTCGGTAGGGAAGAATTCGCAGCCGACCTTAAAGTTTTCGACGGCACGCTGGGTCTGGGCACCGAAGTATTTATCGGCGGGAACGATAACTTCGCCTAACGCATCTTTTTCAATTCTAGTATCAGTCATAAAAATCAGTTCTAAATACAAAGTTAAGGTGCTGATATCGCAACCTTATTTTTTAGCGTAGAATTCCTTAATTGTATCAGCTACGAATTTCAGCTGCTCTTCTGTGAGTTCCGGGAATACCGGCAGGGCGAGCACTTCCTTACATGCCTGTTCGGAGACAGGGCAGTCGCCGGTTTTGCCGCCGAGGTCTTTGAAGCATTCCTGCAGGTGCAGCGGTACCGGATAGTAGATATTCGATCCGATCTCTTTTTGGGTGAGGAAATCTTTGAGTTGGTCGCGTTTTTCTGCACGGATAACATACTGGTTATAAACGCTTTCGTTGCCATCGAAGATAACCGGCAGTTTGATTTCTGAAATATCTGCCATTAGATCGTTATATATCGCGGCATTATCGCGGCGTTTTTGGGCCCATTGGTCGAGGTATTTGAGCTTGATATCGAGAACAAGAGCCTGTAGAGAGTCAAGTCTGAAGTTTGCGCCTACCATGCTGTGGTAGTAGCGTTTGTCTTCGCCGTGCATTCTCAGGTACCTGAACTTCTGGGCAAGTTCGTCGTCCTGGCATAGCAGCATTCCACCGTCGCCGAACCCGGCGAGGTTTTTGCTGGGATAGAAGCTGAGTGCGGCACAGTCACCGATTTCACCCGGGCATTGACCGTTCTGTTTGGCACCGACACTCTGGCAGGCATCTTCGATGATTTTGAGTTCGAATTTTTGAGCGAGAGCTTTCAGCTCTTCCATAGGAGCCATCTGGCCGTACAGGTGTACGGGAATGATAGCTTTGGTATTGTCGGAAATGAGTTTTTCGATGGCATCGATATCGATATTGAAAGTATCCGGATCGATATCTGCGAATACCGGGGTTGCACCGGTACGGGATACAACACCTGCGGTAGCAAAGAAAGTGAAGGTTGGTATGATGACCTCATCGCCCGGTTTGATATCGTATGCCATAAGAGCACATAGCAGAGCGTCAGTGCCGCTGGACATACCAACAGCATGACCGACCTGGCCATATTTGGCGATATTACGTTCGAAATTTTCGACGGTAGGGCCGAGTACAAAAGTCTGGTTGGCCATAAGTTCCAGGACAGCAGGTTCGACTTCGGCACGAATTTGCTCATATTGAGGTTTAAGATCAAGCAGCGGTACTTTCATATACCTATTCCTTCCATAAAGAGACAATTAATTGTAAACACCATCATATGATGGAATACATTAATAATTATACTGCTAAATCGGTTTAAATCGATATATTTTTACCAAATTGTGGCAAAGTACCGGTTTGTTATCTTGTCAGATGGTATTTAATATTTTTTAGCTGAGTTTTGCAGTGTTTCCTTTCTTTGTTTTGTTTTTGTTTTCAGTTTTTAGTTTTAGCTGGTTTCAGAAAACTGAATCATGCTGCAATAGCGTGAGCTTCTCCGGGCATTGGGCTTTGTTATGCCAGAAATAAGATATACGGTGCGGTTCCCCGGTAATAACCGTGGGCAACCGGCCATAAGCAGAGTACACTGCGTCTGGCAAATCCTCAATCTATTTTGGCAGTACAAAGCATTTCTTGCAGTCGGAATAATGACAATAACCTATTCCGTTGCGTTCCTTGTGCCGCGTTTGCTGCTTTCTCATGCCCGGAAAGCTCCGGATATGGTCGATAATGCCGGCCTGAAGAAGCATTTTACAAAGATTGCCGACAAAATCAGCAGCCTACGAACCCCGTTATATATGTCCTGGTGTTTTGCCGGGACACGTGCCATGATGGTGAGTCTCTTTCACGGCGGGTTTCGTCTCAATATGCAATCCTGCGTAAATTGCCATTGTCAGGCGATTTACTTACCGACAGCTTTGCCATCAGAAGCCGGCTTAACAGGCGTACATATTCTGTCATTATACTCACAAGATCGTAGTTTGCAGGTGTGCAGGAAAGCATCTAAATATTTGATATACAGTATCTTATATCATCTATTTATAAACATCTATTCGCGCAGGAGTTTGGTGTGGGAGATGTTGAGGAGGTAAGTGTAAAGAAATACGTAACTTACACTCAAACACTCAAAACTCTCAACACACAAAACCGCATTACGCGGTAAATGTTTAGCGTGACGATCCTACAATCGATCAACCACCGCACCGACCTACCTCGTTGTAGATACTCTGAGGTTTTCGGTCATTTGCAATTGCAACATTCATCAGTTATCTGTTAACCAACTATCAAACTATGTCTCCTATTTTGGTTGTTGTCAAATATTTTTCGTAAAAAAATTATATTATTTTGAGCGGAATGGAATCAATGGACGCATTTTCTTTTTCCGGCACTCTGTAATTCAAATATTGAACAAGATGCCTTACTTTTTAACTGCTTTGCATTTATATGTTTATGATAAATGTTGTTTGTTTGAAAACTAGATTTCTAAAAATAGATGATTGTGTATAAAACCACATGAAAGAGCGTAAAACGATGTTTTGTATCTGGCATACCGCATGTTTTTTGGGGAGCACTCACACTGTGAGCGTTTTCTAATTTAATTTGTTTTTCATGTTCCATTATGATATAGTGTATCGTTTAATTTTGCATATTGTTGTCAATATGCACGTATGGCGCGGTGATTTGTCTTTTAAGACTATTTTCGGAGTATATTATTTATGAAGCGGACAGTGTTTTTCTTTACCTTGGTTGTCATCATATTTCATGCGAGTTCATTAGTAGCTTTAGATTTGTCTGATGGATTGAGTCATACGGTTAATGATGATCAAAATCGTGTGCCATATAATTTAGACCAATACAGTGTAAACCAGCCAGGTACAAGTTTAACAGTCTCCGAGGGAGGGAAAGTAAGTTATATTCATGCATATTACTGGTCAAATGTATATCTTGAAGGTGGAAATGTTGTTCAAAATATTATTTTGAATGATAATTGTCAGGGTGTAATAGAAAGCGGCAGACTGAAAGATCTTTATGTTTGGGGCAACAGCAGTTGTATAATGAAAGGTGGATATATATGGGAAAAGATAAATGTAAATAATTCAGGAACGTTATATTTATTAGGTGGTGAAATTCAAGATATAATTGCTACTAGCGATTATGGCAAGATATATATTTATGGCAGTAATTTTTCCGTAAATGGAGTATCACTATCGCCCAATACCAGTTTAAGATCGTTGGGTTCAAGTGTATTAGCCGGAACAATTACCGGTACGTTAGCTGATGGCAGTTCGTTGAACAATAAATATAAGATTTATGGTTCAAAATCAGCAGATATTGTAATACTTCCTTCACCAGTTTCAAATGTTTCAGCTTTGCAACGAGATGATAATTCAGGTATTGTTGACATATCTTATACATTAATCCAAGAAGCATCTAAAGTGGAATTGTCAGTTAGTGATGATGGCGGTAAAACCTGGGATGTAAAATGTTCGAAATATAGCGGTGATATCGGAAGTAATATTCAGTCAGGGGACAGGCATTTAATCTGGTATAGCAAAACAGATATCCCTTACGCTTATGGAAATGAGTATATTGCAAAAGTATCAGCTGAAATTGCCGGAGAAACGTATTCTGACATAACAGATTTATTTGAGATTAAAAATGCTGACGGTCCCGTAATAACAGGTATTTCCAGTGAATATTGCAATAAAAACAAGAGCGTTTATTTTATAAAAGATGTTTCGCTTGGCCAGGAATTTACTGTCATGATAAGTGCTGACGGTCCCGAAGCCAGCGAACTTATCTGGTATTTGGGTGACAATGCCATAGCAATGGATGATGTTTCCAGTAATACATTAAGCCGGGTATTTGATGTTGGTGAATTTGGTTCAGGTGAAAAACTTTCGGTTGAAGCAATCGGTGAAGATGGATCGAAGTCAGCAAGAGTTGAAGCAAATTTTGAAGTTATAGAATCACCAGTTATTGTTCCGGCAAATTATTTAAGCGTTAAACCAACAAATCTTGGCTTAAAGTATGCATCCAGTACATTTAGCCTTCAATTTCCCAGATATGATGCAGTGTTAACAGGAGAAGGTAATGTACTTAATCCTAACCAAAGCGGTATAGAGGAGATTGCATCAACATCATTTGACACTATCGTAGAAGTTTCAGCGGATATTTCAGGTGATGGTATATGTAATATCAGTATCAAATCAGACAAACTCGGCATGAAAAAAGATGATGCATTAAAGATTGCCGGTATCAGTTTTGATGCTCTGGTCTGGACAGATATTGTATTACGTTATGAAGGGTCATGGACTCCTGGCGGAGCAATAGGTTGTGAAGTGTCTGCCGGCAAGAAATTTACACCAAAGTATTATGTTGTTCCTACAACACCACCAATACCAATATTTATCAACGGGAGTGCTAACGCAACAGTGAGCGGCAACCTGTCATTAACCGGGTTTGGTGGTAATGAAGGATTTTTATATACCGGAGAATTATCTCCAAGTGCAGCGTTAGAGTTAATATTTGGAGTAGGGATTTCTGAAGTTATTTCAGGAGAAGGCTATTTAAAAGGCAGTACTGGGCTTATCGCTTCTTTCAGCAATATGGGCTATCCTGAAATTGGAGACCACTATTTAGCTTTAGATGGCGGGCTGCGAGCGTATTTTTTCGTATACAAATGGGAACAACAAGGATTTCATTTCCGTTTGCCAGAAGAGAATACGAAAAAAACTGCAAGAAAAAGTATTTCAATTGATATGCTTGAGCCTATGTCTCGTAAATATATTACGCAGGATTATGCCCAATGGTACGGATCGAATAGCAGTATCAATAAAAAGTTTACAAAGAGTAATCAGGTTAATGAGGAAACTACATTACAGACAAATATTTTTAGCCAGTCAAATCCTAAACTAGCCATTTCTGGTAATACAAAATGTCTTGTATGGCTATATGATGACCCATATCGTAACAGTCTTGACAGGACCATGTTAGTATATAGTATCAATAACGGCAGCGGCTGGTCAGAACCGGCAGCAATTGACAATGATGGTACCGCAGATGCAACACCTTGTCTAATTGTCGATCATGAGGGGGATTTCCGTTGCGTATGGGCTAATGCATCGCACCTGATACCTGATGATACTGATATAATTGGATTGTCAGCCACTCTTGATATTAAGATGGCTGTATATGACAATACTTTGGATATCTGGCGAGTTGAAACGGTATGTGATAGTTCGGCGATGGATTATATGCCCAAAGTCATGTGTGAAGGCGATGGTAATATTACGATAGTTTGGGCGCACGATGATAATAGTGATATGGTTGGCCAGACACTACCAGTTACAAATTACCTTATGGGGCGGACAAAGACATCAAACGGATGGCTTGATACAGAAATACTTTCAAGTGGAAATGGTTTGATCAATAGTATTACTGTCCAGACAGATAAGGACTCAAATTATATAGTTTACAGTCTTGATAGAGATGGTGATATTCAAACTGATGGAGATAACGATCTGGTATATCTGGATAATACGAGTGGTACTTGGTCTGTGCCGATATTTTTAACAGACGAGCAAGAGATATCGAATGTTAATCCTTATCTCATTTGGCAATCGTCAGATTTGATGCTACTGTGGTCAAGGAACGGTCAAATTGCCAGTACGACAAACATATTGGATATGACAGGTATTCAGTATGTCGTCGACCAGGCAGGCTCTTCCGGGCAGCGAGCTTTTGTCCCTGTAGTAAGTTCATCCGGTAATATCTCTGTTATTTGGCATGATGCTTCACTGGATGGTTCTGATATTTACGCCGCAACGTATGATCCGTTATCTGATTCATGGTCAAATGAGAACCAGATAACTCATAGTAGAGATATGGAGCAATCCGTTACGGCGGTTTATTCAGAGTCAGATGTAATCACCTTGGCTTACAACAAAAGAGAAATAATAGATGATATGGCTGGTCTGGATGCGTTTGGCCGGGTTGATCTATGTACTTATGAATATACTATTTTGCCGGATATTGCCGTAGCAGCAGATAGTCTTTCCGTTGTGGAAGATGAGGTTGCACCGGGAGATACTGTTATGTTGCAGGCGGAAATTAAGAATAATGGCGATATTTCCGCAGGAAGTATATCTGTAGCATTTTATCTAGGTGATTCGCCAAATACATATACCCTTATAGATTCTCAAGTTGTAATTGATGATAACTTAGCTGCCGGGGAGAGTGTTATTGTTTCTACCAATTGGACAATACCTCAAGACGGTCAGCCGATAAGAGTATGGGTGGTTGCTGATCCTGACAATCAGATTCTGGATAAAGATTATCTGAATAACAGTTCATCGATAGATTTATACAGGTCAAATCTGACGGTTAATGAAGTGGAGGTTTGCAGGACAGAAAGTAACACTTTTGAAGTTAAAGTGGGACTGGTAAATACAGGTTTTGCAGCAACAACAGAAAGTTTTGAAGTCAGACTTGTTGATAGTAATGACTATGATAATATATTATTTAGCCAAGCTGTTCAATTACCTGCTGTTGAACAGAGCCGAATATTAACGTTTGAAGTTCCTTATGCATTAATACCCGCGGACTATTTCGCTTTGGATGTTGTATTGGATTCTGCTGATACAATTGCCGAATCAAATGAACGTGACAACATCAGGACTGTATTGCTGAATAACAATTTATCTGATCAAGCCGGCTCTCAGGTTGTGGATGATCTCGCCAGGACTTTTTCTGGATATCGAGTTGATATTGATGTATTAGCCAATGATAAAGTAAATGTTCTGCAGGTTTCTACACTTTCAATTTCAAGCGGATCTGAAAATGCGACATTAGTTTCGGATGTTGAAACGGGGGTAATATCATACATACCGAATGAGTTATTTTCCGGAACTGATAGTTTCAAATATTCCGTAAAAGATAATAATGGTACTATTTACGTTGGCAGCGTAACCGTCATTGTTGGCGACGTTTATACCCTTGATTATAAGAATGCATGGCCTCAAGTTCCTGATGCTCATTTTCATGATAACTATTGTATGATTAACTGGGTTGATGGAGCGGTATATAACAAGCGGGCGACGAATTCCAGTAATACTATGTATTGCTCTAGAATTTTTGGTAACCAGTATTTTAATATGAGTGGCGGGATACTGGGAGTTCACAAACCAGGCACAAATACCATAAGTATTGATATAACAGACTTTGCTATATGTAATATATCCGGAGGTAAGGTTGCATGTGGTTTTTATCCTGGTGATTATGGGATGTTGATCATTTCAGGAGGAGAACATGATGCCAATTATGATCTCAGAGTTTCTGAAAATGCTTCGATCTACCTAGTTGGCAGTAATTTCATGGTGAATGATGTTCCAGTATTTGATGGAGATGACCTGCGTTCTCACGCTGTTTGGGATGAAGCGTCAAGCAATTATATTGGAGAAGTTACAGGATATTTGTCAGATGGTTCGCTATTCGAGAAATATTTCAAAATTTCATCAGAAGAAGAAGGGCCGGCCAATATATATATAGGGTCTCCAGATGTAATTGGATATCCGGACTATTCTCAATCAGGTGATTTTTTCTGGTCGGATGGTCAATATCATATTATTGATGAGGGTGTAACCGGAACCGTCTATGTTGATAAATTTGATATTCCGTCGAGCGGTACTCATGTTACTGTTATGTCTGGAGCCAGTAGCAATCAGTCGCTTTATCTATATAATAATGCAACGGCCGATATGTCAGAAGGTTCAAGAATATCGATAAACGCATACGATAATACCAGCGTGGACATGTCAGGTGGATTTGTACGCTATTTGAATACATTCGATAATGTAACTATCAATGTTGCAAATGGTTCAATAGGTCGTGTTAACCTGTTTGGTAATTCTGAGATGTATTTTTCCGGGGGATTCTGTGGGGTTGGTTATGATGGTTCAGCCCCGTTTTCAACGTATGACAATTCAACCTGTGTTGTTACAGGGGGCAGTTTAAATACAAGCTATAGCCTAACCAGTGACGATCTATTTAGTGCATGTAACAATAGTACGATAATTTTTAATCCTCCTTCAATGGACGATTTGTCATATTTGCCTACTTTACGAGTTGAAGATGATGGTAGAATAGTTGTTATAGGTCACGATATGGAACTTACAAATTTCAGTCGAAGTTTAGGCGTCCCATCTTCAGGGGACAAACTTAGTGATTATACCTCGTCAGGTTCTATCTCGGTTCCCAATCCTGACACTAATTCATATAGACGAAGTAAACTTGTCGCTTATTTTGATATTGATACCAGGTCAGCAGGCAAAAGAGGTAATGGCGATATTTACGTCATCGACAATGCTCCAGAGGTTAATGTGTATACTGGGCAAGCTATTAAAGTCGATGTATTAGGCGGTGCCAGGGAAACGATTAGTGATATTGTTTCTGGCAGTACTATTGTAATTTTAAGTGGGCCTGAACATGGCAGTGTGGAAGTGGATTCTGAAACAGGTCTCATTGTTTACGTATCGGATTCTGGATTCAGCGGTGAGGACGCCATAATATACACGGTTGATAACAATGCTGGCACACTTAGCTACCAGGGCACACTTACGGTTGATGTTACTGAGCCTTTGATGTTTGTACAGGATGTGAAAATACAGGTTGGCAAAGATCGGCTTGTTCCGAAAGATACGATAACAGTAAAAGGGGTATTTGAGCGAAAAGATGCTTTACAGAATAGTCTGGCTCATAGCGAATCTATAATTGTGAGCATCAGGGATACAAATAAAACGTACTATACAGAAACAATAGCCATTAATCCAGCTGATCTCAATCGAAATATTTTGAATTACATAGGCAGCGATGGAGCCATTTCCAAGCTTGTTATTGATGCCAGTAAATATAGTTATCAGTTCCAGGGGAAGAGTCTGCAGACGATGAGCGGATTAACATCTCCGATTGAGGTTGAGTTGAATATTGGAGGTTCGGTATTTGTCAGCCAGGCAGATGAGAGCATAATTAATGGTAATAAAGACTTGCCCGTGTTATTGCAATCGGGAGTGTGCGATTCTATTGATTTGACAAAGGTGCAAATTGGTGGGAAAAATAGTGATGTAATGTCTTTGCAAGGCACTATTACAGCTGCTGACAATAGTTTGGATCTTTCTGGTGATATAGAAATTAGTTGGGATGATTTTACCGAAACTGTTAGTCTAGTTAGAAAAAATAGCACTATGCGGCAATTTGCTTATAGATTAGATAAAAAGACTAATCCTGCCGGCGTTATCCAATCAATAGCTATTGATTTGGATAAGTGTACTTTTAAGATATCTGCAAAAGGATATCAATTTAAAAGTACTTTTAATGCCGATTTTGGTATTTCCCAGACATCTGGCGATTTTTCGTTGAGAGGAAACTATCAATTCTAGCAGATGCCAACATAATTGTTGGCAAACGGATGAGAGATAAAAAGTGTCAGGTGTAAATATAAAGTTAGGAAGATGCTACGAATACAGTAAAAGAGTAAAAGGTAAAATTTGTCTGGTCCTACGCAAACTTATTTTGAACGGCTAACGCCGAAGATACCGCTCGTACTATTTTTATACTCAGGATTTTCAACGGGGACAGCTAAGCTACCTGTCTGATGCGATGTTGAGCCGATTGGAAACCTGATAGATATCTGGCAAAATAAAGACAATATATTTATTGCTCGCAAAGGCCGCAAAGATCGCAAAGAATATTTTTTTGACCATGAAGGAAGTGAAGTTAATGAAGGATGCAAAGAGTTAGAAGAGAGAAGCGAGGAGGGAGAGGTAAAAGGGAAGGTGTTCGACTATCCTTCGACTAGCTCCGGGCAGGCGGGGGGCTTATTAATTTTAAGATAACAAATCGAATAAATATCTGTTATAGTATTATAAGTGTCCAGTCGGTCACTTATAGTAATTTTGCGAACAAAAAGGAATTATGCTATGTTTTCAAATAACGGATATGTTGTTGCGGTTCTATTATGTCTGAATGCGATGGTCTCATTTGTTTGCGGCAGAAGTATAACAGATTTTGGAGTGAGTGCGGCTAATACTGCCGCTGAGAATAAAGTTAATATGCAAAAGGCTATTGACTGGGCGTCCGGCAGTGGTGAATCTTTGTTTGTGCCGGCGTCTGATGAGCCGTACCGGGTGGACGGCGGGCTGATACTCAAGAGGAATGTTTCGCTGGTGGGCGTGCATGGTCCGACCCCGCGTGGTACGCGACATCCCAAAAAGGTACAGCCGGTTGGCAGTGTATTTGCGATAACCGACCGGGAACATCCTTTTATTACGGTTGAGGCGGCTACCCAGATAAAGGGGATTCAGTTTTGGTACCCGGAGCAGACGGTAGATGATCCGGAAGCAATTATTGCTTATCCAGCTACGATAAAGGTGTCGCAGACAAGTAATGCACAAGGCGTATATCTGTCGTGCCTGACGTTCTATGGTGAGTACCTGGCGATGGATTTTAATGCGTCCGGGGGTAAGTGTTGTGAGCTTATGGTGTTTGAGCATTGTTACGGGTATCCGCTGAGCGGAGAGTTTATCCGGATAGATTACTGCTATGATATCCCTCGCATTCTGCATTGTCATGTGAACCCTGCGATCCAGAGGTTTGTCAAGGGGCAGTACAGTCGTGCGGTGGTCGATTCGGTAATTGCTAAAAAGACCTTTGCCTATACCATTAATCATACTGATAACGCCCAGCTGATCGATCTGTTTACTTTTGGTACTTACGGTGGAATTCTACTTGGCAATGAGACTTACGGTCAGCTGACGAATTTTAATTTCGATTGTGTGGCGGTCGGTATTTATAAGAAGGGCAGTCAATCGAAGAATCGCAACTGGCAGATAGCCCAGGGTTCTATTATCGCAAATAGCGGCGAGCCGGTTGAGGGGCTTCATCCGATTATTATCGAAGGGCAGGGTCATACGGCTCTTAATAATGTAGAATGTTTTTGTGGTGGTAATGACGCCCTGACAACGGTACCCGGCGGGCAATCGTGGGATTATATGCTGGTGAAGGGCGATAAGAAGCTGACGGTAACATTGTCCGGATGCCGGATGAGAGATTATAAAGCCGAAAAGCCGATAAGTGTGCAAAATAAGCTTGCCGTTATCCAGGCGGTTGGGTGTGTTGATAAGGATGAGGAGTTGTATAATGTTAAATTTACCGAGGGTGAATTTAAGAGGTAAGAAGTAATGCCGGGAAGCGGATCAAAAGAGTAAAGTGTAAAATAAAAAGTGTAAAGGAGGTGTTCGACTTTCGTCTCACGTTTGTTTTTAATCAATGTGCCGAGCTGGAGCTCAGCGCTGGCAGGATTATGGAGTCCCCTTCGGCGAGGCTAATTTATTGCTAGCTGAGGTGGAAATAGGTTCTTTTGCTGTAAAAAATTTAAATAACAAATTGTCTTATAAAATATTACTACAATAAAAATATACTAATCGGTTAGTTTGAGATGTTTATTATCAAGGTCATAAGTCTTTAATCAGCTTCGGCATAAGTCGTTGTTATGTAATTAGTTATCAAGAAAAGTGTCTGAAGCCTTTCATTATCCCATTAATATTAGTAGATAAACTATTGCCATAGAAGGTTGTGAAATAATATGATGAGTTGTTCGACTAATCAATTGGACCTTAAAATATGTTTTTAGAGTGGTGTATAAATGGATGATAAAAAAGCGAATAAATTAGCCGGAGTATGCTTAACATTCTCTATTATAGAGCTTATTATTGCATTGTTATATGCATTAATTATAGCTTTGTGCAAAGGCCATCAGTCATTTGTCTACTTTATTGTTTCAAGTATTTTTTTGCCTGCTATTATTATTCCGTTTGTTATCAGCTTTGTATGTGGAGTAGGTTACTTTAGTAACTTATCACAAGATGATAAGCCTCTTAAAAAGGGAAAGTACAGTATAGGGCTTTGTGTTATTGGGGTTATACTTACAATTTATGGAATGGTCGGTTCTCCACACCCGCCGCTTATGAACAAATATGAATTTGCCGGGAATGATTATGTCGCTGTATGTGGAGAGTTGAATAATGTGCTTGCTTTAAGAGGAGATGGCAGTCTTATTGCGTGGGGGAATCACGATGATGGTCAGTTAGAAGTACCTGCTGGTAATGATTTTATTGCGATCTCTATAGGTACAGGCCATTGTATAGCGTTAAAAAATGATGGTAGTATAGTAGCCTGGGGCAGTAATCAATATGGACTACTGGAAGTGCCTGAAGGGAATGATTATGTAGCAATATCCTCTGGTTATTATCATTGCGTTGCTTTGCGGGCTGACGGAAGTATTGCTGCCTGGGGAAGTAATAAATATGGAAATGTGGATGATGTGCCAAAAGGAGATGAATTTGTTTCTGTCTCAGCTGGCATGCTGCACAGTTTGGCTCTCAGGACAGATGGCAGTATTGAATCATGGGGGTATGACTGGTCAGGAAAAAAATGGTCTGGCCCATTGATTGGTATGCCAAAAGAAAATGGATTTGCTTCATTATTTGCAGGTGACAGTTATAATCTGGCCCTTAGGTCAGATGGCAGCATTGCAGCCTGGGGAGGCAAATTGTATGGTCCTCTCGATTGTGTCCCTTCTGGCAAAGATTTTATTTCTCTGGCCGCATGTGATTCTTACTGTTTAGGCTTAAAGAAGGATGGAACAATCGCAAGTTGGGGTAAAAATGAGTGGGGTGAGGGATATAGTCCAAGAGGAAGATATAAAGCGGTCAGTTCAAACTTTTATGGGTATAGTTTAGCAATAACTGAAGATGGGCGAATTATTGGGTGGGGGGCTAGAGGGCCATGGGATTCATATTATGACTTTACTGTCGATAATAGTGATATGACAAAAGGAAAAAAGACTTATCTTAAAAATAGCATTAACGTAATTGCGTTGAGGGATGATGGGGTTATTGTTAACCTGGTTGAAACCAAAGATGGTCAATTTGAAGAAGATTATATTGAAAGTGAAATTATAGCTGTATCTGCGGGGCAGAATCACGTTCTCGCGATTAGGTCAAATGGCAGTTTAGCTGCCTGGGGTGACAATAGTCTTGGCCAGCTTGAAGTACCTGCCGGTAATAACTATACCGCTATTTCAGCCGGAAGATACCATAATCTTGCATTGAAAGGAGATGGCAGTATTGTTTGTTGGGGCAGCAATCGATCAGGGCAATTAAATAATCAACCAGTTGGCAATGACTATGTAAAGATTGCTGCTGGTTCAGATAATAGTCTTGCGTTACGGGCAGACGGCAGTATTGTCGGTTGGGGAAGGAATTTTGATGGTCAAATGGACGTTCCAGCAGGTAATGATTTTATCTCTATTTCTCTAGGTTTCTGTCATTGTCTTGGGTTAAAACAAGATGGTTCAATTGTAATGTGGGGCAGCAATAGGATGGGGCAGAGTTTAGGGTTTCCTACAGAAAATGATTTTATTGCTATATCAGCAGGGGGGTATTGCAGTATGGGGTTAAGGTCTGATGGAAGTATTGTAGCCTGGGGGCCGCATGATGAGAGTCAAAATAACGGAATTCCAACTGAAAAAAACTTTGTTGCTATATCAGGGAGTTCGAGGTGGGGTTTTGCATTAAGAGAGGATGGAAGTATAGTTAGCTGGGGAGGTGAGCAGTTAATAGATTCTATTGGTTCAGAGATTCGATATAAAGAAATATCGGCAAATTGATTTATTGCTCATAGATTGAATATTAGGTGAAGTATCAGTTTAATTTTGCCAGGATTTTAGTTGTTAGTTTAAGGATGGCTGACTTACTATTTTTAGAAATGAATGTGAATTCTGAGATTGTATTTTATTATTACGGTCAGTGTCGGTTACTTGCTGAGAACGAAGATTGCTTCGTCGGCGAGGATGTTGCTGAACCACGGTATGACCTTGCCGAACCGGGAAGAAATTGGGAACTCCATTTCGATTTTAGCATGAAGTACATCGCGTGCGAAGATTTCGAAGTCTTTGACAGACAGGTATGTGATACTGTCTTCCGGGCTTTCGAACCACTGGCGGGGTAATGATCGGCAGACCGGTGCGCGACCTTTGAACATTAGCTGTGCTCTACTACGCCAGTAAGCGAAGTTTGGGAAGCTGACGATGATCTTTTTACCGATCCGCAGCATTTCCTGCAGAGCGAAAACTGGGTCTGTGATAACCTGGAGTGCCTGGCTGAGTACGACGTAGTCGAAGCTCTTGTTGGCGAACAGGCTGAGGCTGTCGAGTATGTCATACTGGATGACGGAAATTCCCTTTAGGGCACACTGCTGGATGTCGGCAATATTTAGTGTTAGTCCGAAACCGGACGCGTTTTTGTCGTGTTCGAGCATGTTCAGCAGTTCACCGTTACCGCAGCCGAGGTCCAGTACTTTACAGTCAGGTTTGATAAGGGTTGCGATCCGAGCGTGGTCGACACGTCTGCCGTTGAAAATGCTTTTTGATTTATTCAGTTTGGCAGCGTAGTTTCGTTTTTCGCAATGTTCGGCTTCAGGTGAGCAGGGGCAATCGGTAAGCTCGCAATAAGTTTCCTTGAGGAATCCGCCGATAAGGTTGGTTTGTATCTCGGTTTCGAGCAGGAACGAATCATGTCCGTAAGGACTTTCGATATTGGCATAGCTGACATCTTTGCCGCTGCTGATAAGTCCTTCGACAATCTGTTTGCCTTGTTCAGGCGGGAAGAGCCAGTCTGAACTGAAGCTGACGACCAGAGAACGGCAGGCCGTCCTGGCGAGAGAATCCTGAACGCTGTCGAAGCTGCGAACGAGGTCGTAGTAGTCCAGGGCCTTGGTGATGTACAGGTAGCTGTTGGCGTCGAAACGTTCAACGAACGAGTTGCCCTGGTAGTCGAGATAGCTTTCGACCTGGAATTCCTTTTCGAAGATATACTGATAGTCTTCGGCATTTTGCAGTCTGCGACCGAATTTAAGGTGCATAGCCTCTTCGGAAAGGTAAGTGATATGAGCGATCATCCGCGCGATAGCCAGTCCGTTGGACGGGTTGGCGTTGTCGTAATATTGACCGTTCTGAAAGTCTTTGTCCTGGGTAATCGCGTTGCGGGCAACGGCGTTGAAAGCGATGCCCTGGGCGGTAAGTCGTCCGGAAGATGCGATGAAGATCATGCCGCCGACTTTGTCCGGGTAGCGAACGGCCCAATCGAGACATTGCATGCCGCCCATACTACCTCCGGCAACGGCAAGCAGCTTATCTACGCCTAGATATTCGACTAGTTTCTGCTGGACATCTACCATGTCACTGATAGTGATCATGGGGAATTCTAATCCGTAAGGTTTGCCGGTTTCCGGGTTGATACTGCCGGGGCCGGTGGTGCCGGAGCAGCCGCCGAGACAGTTTGAGCATATTATGTAATATTTATCGGTATCAAATGCCTTGCCGGGGCCGACCATCGATTCCCACCAGCCGGGTTTGCGGTCGGCTTCGCTGTGTTTGCCGGCAACGTGAGCATCGCCGGTAAGGGCGTGGATAATAAGAATCGCGTTGTCTTTTTTATCGCTGAGTGTGCCGTAGGTTTCGTATGCGACGTTAACAGGAGCCAGCTTTTTACCACATTCCAGGGTGAGCGGGTGGTCTATGTCGCAAATTTGTACATTTTTAGTTTCGACTATGCCGACAGATGCGTTTATATCCCATGAACCGTCGGCACTTTCGCCTGGCTGAGTGGTAAGGTTAGATTTTTCAATGTTATTATTCATTATAAGAAAAACCAATAACTTAAAAAAGTGAAGAGTGAGGAACTAAGTATGCTTCGCATGTCGCAAGCGGGTGAAGAGTCGCGGTGTTGCAACGCAACCTTATTTTAGAGCTGACGCATTATCCTATTTTCTCTTAACTTATCCATTATTTAAAATCTTTTTCAGCGTATCAAGGTTTATTCCCATTCGATAGTGGCCGGCGGTTTACTTGATATGTCGTAAACCACACGGTTAATGCCGCGAACTTCGTTGATGACTCTGCTGGAAATCCGCTCAAGGACATCGTATGGAATATGCGACCAGGTAGCGGTCATAAAGTCCTTGGTCTCAACGGCACGGATGGCACAAACGTTTTCATAGCTTCTGCCGTCACCCATAACGCCGACAGATTTGATAGGCAGCAGTACGGCGAGCGCCTGGCTGATCTGGCGGTATAGACCGGCAGCGGTAATCTCTTCGATAAAAATTTCGTCGGCTTCACGCAGGATGTCGAGTCTGTCTTTGGTGATTTCACCAACAATTCTGACAGCGAGTCCGGGGCCGGGGAATGGATGTCGCCATACGATTTTTTCCGGCAGTCCGAGCATTTCACCCATGAGCCTGACTTCATCTTTGAACAGGTCGCGTAGAGGTTCAACTAGTTCAAAGCCAAGTTTTTCAGGTAGTCCGCCGACATTGTGGTGGAGCTTAATATTGGCTGCCGGATTTCCGTCTTTGCTTCCACTTTCGATGACGTCGGGATATAGGGTACCTTGTGCGAGGAACCTGGCATCGGTGATACTATTAGCCTCATTGGCAAAAGCCTCGATAAATTCATGTCCGATGATAATTCTTTTCTGTTGAGGATCAGTAACCCCGGCCAGCCTGCCGAGAAAGCGTTCGGACCAATCCACCACGCGCAAGTCAAGCTGAAAGTGATCGATAAAAGTTGATTTGACATATTCTCGCTCTCCCTTTCTAAGAAGGCCGTTATCTACAAAAATACATACTAACTGGTCACCGATAGCTTTGTGCAGCAGTGCGGCAACGACAGAAGAATCCACTCCGCCGCTTAATCCGCAGATGACGGTAGAGTTTCCAACCTGTTTGCGAACAGCTTCGCAACTCTGGTCAATAATATCGCCCATTTTCCAGCTGCCGCTGCATTTACAGATTTCGTAGAGGAAATTATCGAAAATCTGTTCGCCGCATGGAGTATGGGTAACTTCCGGGTGGAACTGGACGCCGAAAAAGTCGGCAGATTTATGTCTGACAGCAGCATAAGGGCAGGTGTCGGTATTGGCCAGAGAGATAAATTCTTCCGGCAGAGTGTTAACCTGGTCGCCATGGCTCATCCAGACGATTTTTTCGCCAGAGAGTCCTTTCAGCAGCCTGCTGGAGCTGTCAGATTTGATATGCAGTTTGGTAGAGCCGTATTCCCTGCTTTCAGCGGTGGAAATGTTTGCTCCAAGTATGCTGGAGCCGATCTGCATGCCGTAACATATGCCTAAAACAGGCACTCCCAGTTCGAAAATTCGCGGGTCGCATTTGGGCGAATCTTTTTCGTAAACACTTGCAGGTCCGCCAGTTAGGATAATACCTTTTAGGTTTTCCTGTTTAAGTCTTTCAATTTCAATGTCGTGTCTAAAAATTCTGCTAAAAACGTTATGTTCACGCACTCTACGGGCGATAAGCTGAACGTATTGACTACCGAAATCTAAAATAGCTATGGTTTCACGCAAGTTTTGTTCTCCTGTATAAATACCTGCTAGTCTCATTAATTATGGACAATGCAACATTATATTGTAATATGATGATTATTGTCTATTAAAATTTTGTAATGAAAAGAGAAAAAGTGTCACAAAAACCCTTGACATATATACAGTTGCGGCTATAATGTTCTATTCTCTACTTGCCTGTAAAGAGCAAGTAGTAAGTGTAAATTGTTATAATTGTTTAATAGTTATCAAGTTATAACGCAGAGAAAGTGTAAAAGATGCAGGCTAGATTACAAAAGACAACACTGGCAAAAAATGAAACAGTAGAACAAGACTGGTTTGTAGTAGATGCCAGCGACAAGATTTTAGGTCGTTTGGCTGCCTCGGTAGCAACAATGCTAATGGGCAAGCACAAACCAATCTATACCCCATTTGTAGATACAGGTGACTTTATAATAGTTACCAATGCTGAAAAGATATCTACCAGTGGTCGTAAGGCAGAAACGAAGATGTATGACTACTACACAAATTATTCAGGTGGTCATAAATATGTTTCTTTTGAAGAAGCGATGGACAAGAAGCCAGAGTGGGTAATCAAAGAAGCGGTACGTCGTATGCTGCCGAAGAATAAGCTAGGCGTAAAGATGTTGACAAAATTAAAGGTATATCGCGGTTCTGAGCATCCTCATTCAGCTCAGACTCCTCGCGAACTAGAACTATAATAGAGAACGATAAACGAAAGAATATAAAGAGGTAAAATCGTGTCGGAAGAAACCCCAATGATTGATCCTGGAGTAGTAAAAGCAGCACCAACAAGTGCCGCATCAGTAATTGCTGGAGATAAAGCATTAGACAGTGGAGTAGTGCCCAGGAGATTGCGTCAGCCAACGGCAGAACGTTTATCGCCGAGCCAGCACAATTGGGGCACCGGCCGTCGTAAGTCTTCAATTGCTCGTGTAAGAATCAAACTTGGCGAAGGCAAAGTATTGATTAACAAGAAAAAAGAGCTAAAGGAATTTTTCTGCAATGTTCGTGATCAGAGAGATGTACTAGCACCTCTGACAGCGACAGGCAACGAAAAGAGATATGATATCTTTATCAATGTACAGGGCGGCGGAACAACCGGTCAGGCCGGAGCTTGCCTGCTGGGTGTAGCCAGGGCATTGGTAGCAGCCGATCCATCAACTTTCGAAGTGCTACGTGAAAAGGGATACCTGACTCGTGACAGCCGTGAAGTTGAACGTAAAAAATACGGTTACAAGAAAGCAAGAAAGAGCTTCCAGTTCTCAAAACGTTAATCGTATATTGTATGGAACAAATTCAAACCCTGTCGAATATTCGTCAGGGTTTTTTTATTTTAAAAACTATAATCGACTGCCGGCATGTTCGGGGCGGATGATAAGGATATCCCGGTATTGCATTGATGTTTCAAGTTGGGAGGTAAGTTTGAAAGCCGGGTCAGTCAGGCAACCGTCAATTATATGGTCGGCAAGATATTGATATTGTATCTTTTGCAGTGAGAGTCTATAATAGAATTGTAAATATAGGTAAGCTACTGATATGTGAAGACTAAATTTTGTGTTTGAGGTTTCAGTTGTCAGCGGTTATGACTAACTTTCATACCGTTTTCATTAAGATAAGATTATGAAAGGTGAGGTTATGCTAAGGCATATATTGATATTGCTGCTTGTTTTCCTGGCTGCCGGCTGCGGTGATACTTATCGCGAGCAGCTGGTTCATGACTACCAGAGACTGGTGGTCAACACCACAGACGAAACTCAGCTGGCCAAGGTATGTAAACAGGTAATAAAAGTTGAGTTTGGCCAGGTAAGGGAAGGTAAAATACCAAATTCGTATGTTTCAACCCCGGCGAAATTTGTCGATGACAGATCCGGCAGGACCGGCAAGGCGGTATGTTATCTAACGTTTATACCCTATGACACATATAGCGAAGTGTTTGTCCAGGTAAGTCGTCATGTTGTTCAGCCCGGCTCTTACCGGGAAAGCTATTACAGTTCAGATTTTAAAGGTAACAGTCATTCCCTGGCAACTCCAATGGAGTCGGGAGAGAATCTGCCGGCATCACGTAAGGTTATCTGGATGAATTTTGGGCGTGACAGGAGTAGAGAGAATCGTATTCTTACAATGATAAAAGATAAAACCGGCGAAGTTAAATCGGAATAAACTCTCAATTGCAGGTGAGTTATGACAAGAAGAATATTGTATGTAATATTGGTTCTAATTGCGTTTACTGCATTTGGGGCTGTGTATGCTCAACAAGATAATGAAGCAGCCGACGAGGAACAGGGAACTGTCTCTGAACCGGCTATGAAGTTGGAAGTAAACAAAAATGAGTATTGGAATCTGGCGTATCATCCGCAGATAAAAGCTGAACTGTTTAAGCTGATAGAATATCCTTATTTTCCGGGTGGAAAGAACTTTGAGCGAAAAGGTTCGGTAAAAGTTGATGGAGCGATTTATACTGAAGATTCAGTAGATACTCACAGGATAGAGTTTCAAAGTGATATCCTGATTGAAATTTCCGAGCTTAAAAAGATAATACGTGCCGAAGATGCCGAGCTGCGGAAAGAGAAGAAGTCTGACTCTGAAGAGGAGTCTGAGTCTGATTTCGGGGAACAGCCGCAGTTGAAAGCTGAATCAGATAGTAATGCCGGTTTCAATGAAGGTAAGGATCTGGCTTTTGATGGTATAAAGAATGTACAAATCGGAGATATTCTAGAAAGCCGTAATTACCTGGAGAAGTGCAGTGACCTGATATTCAAATGGCGAAAATTGAACGAATCGCCTACTTTTATGCTGGAAGTTTTGCGGTCGGTGGAATTGACTAAAACCGAAAGCGGCGTGTATAAAACGGCACCGGAGGTTGCGGTCCAGATTAAGCGGGTGTTGGGAACGATAGCGAGGATTAATAAGAATTTTGATTTTACCAGTCGGGTTACACTGGAGTCGGTGCTGGTAGGTGATTACCCTCGTGCGTGGCTGAGCCGGATGGAAAAGCAGCTGGCAGACCTGCAGATCAGGGCGTCTATGCTGATAGAGCTTAATGATAATGGCAGTGAATCGCTGGGGCTTGGTAAGGTTGACAGGGAATCAGATAATATTCCATATCAGCGGATAGAGTTTATCCGTATCAAAGAGCCGGATAAATACGAGAGATAAAGTAAGAACTAAGAGTTGAGGTGTCCGCATTTGCGGACGACTAATTTAAAGCTGACGCGGGGTGCTGCTCTGATATCGTGTTTGTCATAATGAGTAAATCATTCTGGTTTGCGTTACCCTCTTTACCATTCGACGATGTGTTCACGGTATGGTTCGTTGTCAGGTGCGGGAGTGAAGATGATGTCTTCTTTCATCTGGTCTGGGGTTAGAGTAGCCTTGAATTTGCAGAGGTAGGATAGGTCGAAATCATCTTTTGTAAAGAAATCCTTGGGTTGGACGGGCATTTTTATGTTTTTATTATTTGGTTCTGTATAGAGCCATCTAAATTGTCCATTAGCTAAATTATATTCTCTGGCATGACGTAAAGTGATTTGTGAGCCACAAGTCATTTTCTGATCTGTTGCGAGGTATATCAGGACTTCTGTGTCGAATCCACCAGTACCGGTGAGTGCCATGGGGTAGATAGGCTTTTCACTTTCAAAACGAAGGATAAGCGGGGCAGCAAGACCTTCAGAAACTATTTGGTGTTCCTTTTTGTCTTTATGGGTTGGGTTTATAGTTGCAGTAACAAAGCACCAGCCCTTATTGATATAGTCGTCGAATATTAATTTATCTTTCTGGCTAAATTGAAAATCGCTATCATTGAGCCATTTAATAAGACTGTCAGAATTGTTTGATTTGACAACCTTCACATCATAGATACCTAAGCTTTCGGCTTTTATTATATCGATACCTGAATGGCCAGCGGTACCTAGAGTCGGCATTAGCAATGATGTTATAAACAATATAACCAAAAGATAAAAGATAAGGCGTACAATGGATGGGGGTGTTGCAGGTTTAGTATTCTTTTGCTTCTTTTGTTGTTTGAACATAATGGTTATTGTTATGACTAGATACAATATAAGAAAACCAAGCCATAGAAATATACGAATTTTTGTTAGATTAGGTTGCGTTCCTAAGCTTAAAAAGATAAAAATGTTATGAGCATCGTCAGCATCCATGGTAGCGAGTTCCGGTACAGCCGGCAGGGGTACAACCCAGCCGATCTGTTTGGGGGCCTCATCAGCAGTTTCCGGCAGGGAATATTTGCTCTGGAGGAAGAGGGTTTCGGTATTGTCTTTATGGAGGATCAGGGCTCGCTGATAGGGTATCTCCGGGTTGACCTTTTCGAGTTGCCAGTACATCTTGCCGTCGGCAAGAACAGAAGAACATGTGATCAGTATAAGAAATAATAGAAAATTTTTTTTCATACCTTCAAAATCCTTTTGAGCAGATTAATAATTTGAAAATTCACCTAATTATCTTACTGAAAAACAGTTAAAAAGCAAGGGTCGAGAATGTTTGCTGGGCCTACCAAGGATGTAGCTGGAGTTGTAACCGATATTTAATTATCAATTTTGATTTTCTTATTTTACATTTACGCGGGAATTGTGCTATCATCTTATGTATAAAGAAGTAATAAGTAACACGTGAAAAGTAATAAGCTAAGGTGTCGCTGGAGCGACTTTTGTTTAAAAGCTTTGCATGGTGTAACTTATGCTTGATGTAGTGTTTTTTATTTGTTAAGGCGACTTTGAAAATTCATTTTGAGCGACAAGTTTATCTTTTGCCTGCTGACATGCGTCACATAAAACAGTGAATGTAGACCAATATGGACGATTTTATGTTCCTTGCCAGCAACCAGAATCTTAAATTATCGCATCAAAAGCAATTTCCAGAGGGCACCTTAAGTTGTGATTTCAAATACAAGTAAAATAGTCAGAGGAAATATTATGGCAGATATACCACAGATTAATGATGAGGCAATCTTTGATTCCATAGAAAAGGGCAGAAAGGCGGATACCGCCCAGGTAAAAGAGGTATTAAGTAAGGCTGACGAGCTAAAGGGCCTTAATGATGATGATATCTCGGTGCTGATGGGAATTAGCGACCCGGACCTGGTACATGAATTGTTTGAATCTGCCAAGCGTGCCAAGGACGAAATATACGGCAATAGAATGGTATTTTTTGCCCCGCTGTATATATCAAATCTTTGTGCTAACGAGTGCCTGTACTGTGCGTTTCGTGCGAAGAACAAGGAAGTTAAGCGCAGGGCTCTGACCCAGGAAGAGATAGCCCAGGAGACAAAGATCCTGATAGAGCAGGGTCATAAACGAGTATTGCTGGTGGCAGGAGAGTCGTATCCGAAACAGGGATTCTCATATGTTTTGGATTCGATCAAGACAGTATACGAGACCAAGAGCGGTAACGGAGAGATCCGCAGGGTGAATGTAAATGTTGCACCACTGTCACTGGAAGAATTTAAGCAGCTGAAGGCGGCTGAAATAGGGACATACCAGATATTCCAGGAGACATATCACAGGGATACATATTCCAAGGTACATTTATCGGGTAAAAAGACCGATTATGACTGGCGAATAAGTGCGCTGGACAGGGCGATGGAAGCCGGGATTGACGATGTAGGCATAGGCGTATTGTATGGCCTGTATGACTGGCGTTTTGAAACGCTTGCCATGATGGCCCATGTGCGTTACCTGGAAGCGAAGTTTGGGGTAGGTCCGCATACCATAAGTGTTCCGAGGCTGGAGCCTGCAACCGGCTCTGATATGGCGGCTCATCCGCCAAAACCGATCGATGATTTTGATTTTAGAAAACTGGTGGCAATCTTGAGACTGGCGGTGCCTTATACCGGTATAATAATGAGTACCCGCGAGACAGCGAATCTTCGCCGTGAATCATTTGCTCTTGGCGTTTCACAGATATCCGCGGGCAGCAGGACCAATCCGGGCGGCTATGCCGAGGATGAAAAGATGGATTCTTCACAGTTTTCACTTGGCGATCACAGGCAGCTGGATGAGGTTGTCCGAGATGTTGCGTCTATGGGTTATATCCCATCATTCTGTACCGGTTGCTACAGGCTGGGCAGGACCGGTCAGGACTTTATGGATATGGCTAAGCCGGGTCAGATAAAGATCCACTGTCAGCCGAATGCATTGTCAACATTCCAGGAATACCTGATGGATTATGCATCGCCTGAAACAAGAGCAATAGGTGAGAAGCTGATCGATAGTACAATAGCTGAAATGACGGTTCCCGAACAGAAGAATCGCAGCCAGGCACTTGTAGACCAGGTACGCAGCGGCAAGCATGATGTGTACTGTTAATCTATGCTGCCAGGTAGCGATGTAAAACTAAACTATTTGCTTTTATATTATCCGGCAATAAAAAAAAGACAGGATTAAATACCCTGTCTTTTTTTTGTTATCTTTCTTATTTTGCTCCGGCAATTGTTTCAGCAACGTTAAGAGCATGGTCTTTAATCTTACGATATGAGTTTAGCATGTCGGTAAAGATAAGGCTATGCAGCGGGCTTGTCTTACCGGCACTTACCCTTTCAAGGTGCTGGGTACGGAACTGCTTGATCTTGAAAGTAATCGCACTTCCTTTAGTCTGAGCCTTGGAGAGGATGTCAGAATTATTGGTTTTCATAGCATCATTTATCATCTTGAAGTATTCAGTGATATCTTTATGAAGCTCTTTCAGCTCGGCTTTGCCTTCTTCATGAAGAACCATTTCATTCTTGGTCAGCTTTAATTGCAGCTTTAGTAAAGCTGTAACATAATCGCTAATTGATTCGTATTCGTCAGCCAGCCTGATGTGGCAGCGGGCAATTTCAGCCTGTTCTAATGAAGTGTGGCCGGTTAAGGTCTTGCTGAGGAATTCGGTGACTTCCTTTTGAATATTATCGAGTACATTTTCTTTATTAAATATTTTTTCGTTATTATGTTCGTCAGCATTCAGGTCAAAGAGCTGCGGTTCCAGCAGGTTAAGCATTCTTTCGGTGGTATCAGCCATGTGCCCGATTTCCTTGTGACTTTGTTCGAGGGCAATAGCCGGAGTTTCCAGCATCCTGACATCCAGATATTTAAGATGATGTACTTCTTTGATTCCTTTATCGGGGATAATGTTTGTCAGCATCTTAGCAAGAATACCAACGAAAGGTAGAAGAATAATGACATTAACTACGTTAAAACTGGAATGAGCGATGGCGATGGCAATTTTGATATCTTTTTCCTGTTCAGTGGTCTTATTGAGTATTCTTTCGGCGAGCAGTGAAGGTTCGCAGTGAGTCCACCAGATAGCAACTTCCGACGCAAAGCCAACAAAGACGCTGAAAATAGCCGTGACCCAAAGAACGCCGAAGATGTTTACCATTACATGTGCCAGTGACGCTCTTTTAGCATTTGTAGAAGCTCCGATCGAGGCCAGAACGGCGGTAACAGTAGTACCAATATTTTCGCCCAGTATCAGAGCGGCAGCGGTTGTGAAGTCAATAGTACCGGCGGCAGCCAGTATGCCGGTAAGACCGATCATAGCAGATGATGATTGGATAATGGCAGTGGCGCAGGCTCCTACCAGGCAGCATTGCCATACTTTCAAGTAGCTAATGCCGTGCTCGGTTATAGGTGAAAAAGAACCGAACCATGTCTGGAAGTCCGGGTTTTTGGATAAAGGTTTGAGTTCACTGCCCATAAGTTTCAGACCAAAGAACACAAGTCCAAGCCCGAGAAAGAAGGTAGCCCAGAATTTAAGTCTGTCTTTTTTGCTGAAAAGATAGAAAAGAGCAGAAATACCTACAATATGTAAGCCGTAACCGCCAATTTTGAAGGTAAAAATCCATGCAGTGATAGTTGTACCGATATTGGCCCCAAGAACTACACCTATTGCCTGTACCAGAGTCATAAGTCCTGCGTTAACCATACCAACGGCCATAACAGTGGTAACTGAGCTGGACTGGATAATCATGGTAGTTGCCGTACCAACGCCGCAAGCGAGAAAACGGTTATAGGTAATAGCGTTAATTATTGCTCTAAGTCTGCTTCCTGCAATGGTTTGCATTCCTTCAGACATGTTTTTCATGCCGAGGAGAAAAATACCCAAACCACCAATTACCTTAAAAACAATTTCTACTATCTCTGCTGTGTTCATTAAAATACCTTTGTCAAATAAAGCTAGTGTGAAGGAGAGGGGTTAATTGTATGTTAACAAGGTGTTAATATATCTAACAATGCAGTAATGAAAAGCTAATGATATCTAAACATAGCTATATTTCCAGAAAAATGTTGTTCTTTTTCCTTTTATATTTGAAAAACTGAAAATAGGCAATTTGATAGTAATCTGGAGTTTGCATATTCAACTATTTCAAGGTATAATACGGCTTTATTATATGCTAACAGTATAGTATTGGTATGCTTTTGTACTTTAAACTGTTAATTTTATCTGCGAGGTCTGGAACCGGGCCAATTAAGTGGAAAACGAACAGTGAAAAGAAGAATATTAAGGTGTTTGACTATCCTTAGACCAGCTCAGGACATGTCGCCTGACGCTTTGATTAAAACATAAGTGTTGCAGGAAATTCCTTTCAGGCATTTGCAGCAACTTGAAAAGTGCGAAAGCAGACTATTGGATTATTAAGCTTAAATTATTAAATAGTATGGAGTTAATAGTGTTGAAGATCCCATGGATGGTATTATTGACAGCATTGATAGTATTTACCGGGTGCAGTAAACCCGAAAAGAAACAGTATGATAAGCCGCTGGGGCCGGGTGAACTGGCATTGAGAAAAATCACAGATCCTTCCCGGTTGCCTGACTTGACCTGGGCATGTTACGATCTGCACAATCTTGCGGCAACGATTGATAACTCTCTCGAATATTTTTCTAAGCCATCGAGTGAAAAATATTTTCCATATGGCCAGATAAGCTATGGAAAGGCTGTCGATTCTCTTAAAGCCATGAGAGAAATGCTAAATTCCGGAATGAGGGCCGAGGAATTAAAACGTCAGATAATGGCAAAATTTGATATTTATGAGTCTGTGGGCTGTGATAATGCCGGTACAGTTTTGTTTACCGGTTATTATACCCCGATATTTGACGGCAGCAGGGAACG
Source organism: Sedimentisphaerales bacterium (assembly GCA_963666285.2). Lineage (GTDB taxonomy): Bacteria > Planctomycetota > Phycisphaerae > Sedimentisphaerales > SM23-30 > JAFGDI01. Next base: position 3,719,881 of record OY762711.1, on the reverse strand, counting down.
AAGCGGGGTTTACCAGTATCCGCTGTATGGTTTGCCGGATGATCTGGTGAAAGACAGCGAGGGTAATATCCTGGGCCGAAAGCTTGGAAATGGTTCAGTCGTTAAGTATCCATCTCGTGCAGAGATAGAAAGCTCAAATATGCTTTCCGGTCGTGAACTGATTTGGATGAAAGATAAGTTTGATGTGTATGTTGCCCATGTTCAGGGATCTGCCAAGATAAGGCTCGAAGATGGCAGTTTGATAACTCTGGGCTATGCCGGTAATAACGGTCATGAATATAGAAGTATAAATGCAGAACTGGTAAAAGATAACCAGATTTCAGCAGATCAGATCAATCTGTCCCGGATGATATCATTTTTTAAGCTGCATCCAACATTACTTGACAGTTATGTGAATAAGAATCCTCGTTTTGTATTTTTCCGTGAACAGGATACCCAACCGGTCGGCAGTTTGAATGTCGAAGTAACTGAGATGCGAACAATAGCGACAGATAAATCGGTATATCCAAGAGGATGCCTGGCTTTTATTGATACAAAGCTGCCCAAGCAGATGGGTAATGATATAGTAAAACAGCCATTCAGCGGCTTTATGCTGGACCAGGACACAGGCGGAGCGATAAGAGCGCCCGGCAGATGTGATATTTATATGGGTATAGGCGATCATGCCGGAAAGTTAGCCGGTTATACTTGTGAAGAAGGACGATTATATTATTTATTCTTAAAGTAGCGATTTAAAATTGTATATGGCCTTCTTGGCGATTATTCCAGTTTAAGTTGTGAATGCAGTATTGTGAATTTCATTATATCTTTGGATTGAATGTGTCGATCCAAAACATTATTTATATTATTATTTGTGGGAGTATTGTATGCTATTTTGGTTTGTTAGGCTTGTTTTTATCCTGCTGGGCATAACCGTTTCTTTTATTGGCGTTAAGAATGGTTCTATAAGCCCAGGTGGAATGGTTTTGTCTGTATCTTTATTTTTACTTTTTGGTTTGGGAGTTGACCTGGTAGTATCGCAGAAGAATATAGCGGCTTTTGCCGGTATTATTCTTGGGGTAGTTATTGGTTTATTTATCGGTCTGGCTTTTGGTTTATTTCTTGAGATGATTCTGGAAACCTATAAACTTACAAATGAAAGTGCGATTTTACTGGCAAAGCCGACTATTGTGTGGGTAATGACGGTGCTTTTCTGTTACTGGTCGGTAACGTTTGTTATGAAGACCAAGGATTCGTTTAAGTTTATTATCCCATATGTTGAATTCAGTAAGCAGTCCAAGGGAATCAGACCGTTTATAATGGATTCATCTGTTATTATAGACGGAAGAATATCAGATATTGCATCGACAAAGATTTTTAACTCGCCGTTCATTATCCCCAGATTTATTATTAACGAACTGCAACTGATAGCAGATTCGGCTGATAAGATAAAGAGAAACAGGGGGCGTCGAGGTCTTGATATTGTCAGTAAGCTTCAGGAGAATCCGAACATAGATGTTGAGATTCTGGATGTTGATATGACTGCGAAAGAAAGAACTGAGCCGACAGATTTGCAGCTGGTAACCGCAGCCCGCAGGCTTGAAGGTAAGCTGATGACCAACGATTATAACCTGAATAAAGTAGCGACAGTTCGAGGTATTGAGGTTATAAATATCAATGAGCTGGCAAAATCGCTAAAGATAGTAGTTATACCTGGTGAAGAGTTAGATGTACACCTTGTAAAAGCAGGAGACCAGGCCGGTCAAGCGGTAGGTTATCTCGACGATGGTACCATGGTAGTAGTGGAAAACGGTAAACAATTTATTGGTAAAGAGCAAAGAGTAATGGTTACTTCTGCCTTGCAGACGTCAGCGGGCAGAATGGTATTTGCGAAATGCAATTCACATTAAACGCATTGTAACCGTTCACACGGTTACAGTAATAAGATATAAGTAAAAAGAAATAAGCTAAGGTGTCGCTATCGCGAACTATTTAAAAGCTTCGCAAACACAGAATCTGACGTAAATAGCGCACCTGTGAATGCTTACAACACATATATATTGACGCTAATAGGAGATAAAATTATGGCATCAAGAGAACAGGCTAAAAAGAATGTTATCGAGGTATTAGACAAGGCACGTTCAATGGAGCTGCACGCTATTCATCAGTATATGAATCAGCATTACAGTCTGGATGATATGGATTATGGTGAGCTGGCGGCGAATCTTAAATTGATTGCGATTGATGAAATGAGACATGCCGAGATGTTTGCCGAACGAATCAAAGAGCTGGGCGGCGACCCGACAACCGAGAAGTCAGATCCTGTAACCAAGGGACAAGAGGTTGAGGAAGTTTTTCCTTTTGACTCAGGTCTAGAGGATGAGACAGTTGCGGCTTATAACGAGTTTCTGCAGGTTTGCCGTGAAAATGGTGATAGCTTAAGTGTGAAGTTATTTGATCAGATTATTGATGAAGAACAGGAGCATTTTAACTATTTTGATAATGTTTCCGGGCATATCGAAAAACTAGGTGCAGCTTACCTGGCGAGAATTGCCGGTACCCCGGCAGAGACCGGTGGTGAAGCCCAGGGTTTTGTTTCTCAGGGCGGAGCATAATTAAGGCAACTTCTGAAAATTCATTTTGAGCGACAAGTTTTTCTTTTACTTGCTGACATGCGTCACATAAAACAGTGAATATAGCCAATATGCACGATTTTATGTTACTTGTCAGCAACCAAAATCTTAAACTATCGCATCAAAAGCAATTTCCAGAGGTCACCTTAAATCAATATAACAGCTTGAGCACTATAATAATAAGATGAATAAAAAAAGGGCATCTCGTCAAGAGATACCCTTTTTTATTTGTTAATCGAAGCGAATTATGTTTATAGCTCGCGAATCTTTACATTTCTAAATGAAACGGTGTTGCCATGGTCCTGGAGAAGAATTTCGCCTTCAGGTAATTCGCCAAATTGCGGCTGATTTCTTTTGATACTCTCTTCCGACCACTGTTTGTATTTGCTTTCAGAAACCAGTTTTCTGAATTCCTTGCTTCCGCGTTCAAATTCCAGGACTTTACGACCATTTAGCCAATGTTCGACATGCCCATTTTTTGAAAAAATTCGAGCATGGTTCCATTGTCCCATCTGTCTTGGTGATTTATCTTTTGCCTGGATAAGGTCGTAGAGGCATGCAACTTTGCGGCTGCCTTCGTGGTTGCCAAGCTTGGCGTCAGGGTGCAGCAGGTCATCCAGTATCTGGTATTCCAATCCAATAGAAGAGCCGGTACTTTTGTTCAGGGTAGTGTCCACATAGTATTTAATTCCGCTGTTGGCGCCAGGAGTGATAAGGAAGTCAACTTTCAGCTCAAAGTTACCGTATTTTTGAGTTGTGACAATATCACCTCCGGCAGTAGATTCACCACCACCTGATTCCATAACAACCAGCAGACCGTCATCAACTTTCCAGCCGTGGTCAGGAAAGCTGTCAAGTCTCGCGCCTCTCCAGCCATTAGTAGTTTTGCCGTCGAAAAGCAGTTTCCAGCCCTGGTTCTTCTCATCAGAAGTGAGTTTGTTGTACCAGCTTTGTGCCGGTATAGTAGTTTCCCTGGCATATCTGGCAGGGTCCTGGGTGATAATACGTATGTTTCTCCAGCAGACCTGGGTGCCATCTTTTGCAGAGTCATTGCCAATGCCATGAACCTGTAGTGCGATAAAGCCGCTATATGTCATGTCATCAACCAGATTAGCGGCAGGCACATCGTTAATCCAGGTCTTTATAGTATCGCCAATAGCTTCAACTCTGATTTTGTTCCATTCACCTTGTTTGAAAGCCTTGCGTGCTTTTTCGTTATCAGAAAGGTTGTATAGCCAACCTCTTCTAGCTTCATCGTAAATACCTGCGGTATAAGCTCTTGGAGAAGGGTCAATTTCAATCTGGTAGCCATGAACCCTGTTATTGTTATATTCCGGAAAACTATTACTTCTGATTTGGACTCCTGAGTTCAGTTTTGGATCAACTTTGAATTCCAGCTCCAGGATAAAATCGTCGTACATTCTGTTGCTGCAAAGGAAGCTGTTAGGGGTGTTTTTTGTGGAAGTTCCCACAATAGCTCCATCTTTGACTTCATATTTAGCTTTTCCGTTTTTCTGTTCCCAGCCGGCAAGGTTTTTGCCATTGAAAATGCTCATCCATGGTTCAGCTGCAACAGCTGAAGTTGAAAGGATCAATGCCAGCGACAATGACAAAAGAGATTTTTGATAGAATTTCATATAATACTCTCCATATAAAAAGTAACAATACTAACACTTAACAGTATTCTATTTAAGTACATAAATCAGCCTAAAATGTCAAGTCTAATAAATCTGTAGAATAGCTGTTTTTTGACTCAAAGTAAATAAAACTGTAATTATATTATTAAAGATAATGTGCGGGCGGAATTTTTAAATAATTATAACATCTTGAAATTATTAGTCTTATGTTTTGGTTTTTGTTTTATGTAGAAACTTGTTGTCAGCTTGTTAGGTAGTGTTGTGGAAAATTATTGCACTATAGTGCAGTTAATTTCATTATTGAAACTACTCATTTTTGTCGGTGAAGCAATTATAAATTTGCGGGTTATGGCGGGTGTATGACTTTTTGTCCCAAATTTTAAATAATAAATATATTTTTTATAGGTGACGATATTATTGTTAGGGAAATATATGGGTATAAGATCAATTATAGAATGAAGTGAGATATGAATAACTATTCGCGACACGAGGATAACAGGAGATTCATAAGTCTGGTTTTATCCTGTCAGAAAGATATATATGTTTATATTCTGAGCCTGGTTCTTTCTTCTTCAGATGCTGATGATATCCTGCAGGATACATTGACAACGATGTGGGAGAAATTTGATGAATTTGAGCCTGGCACAAACTTTATAAGCTGGGGCAGAACTATAGCCCGCTATAAAGTAATGAATTATATCAGGAAGAATAAGAACTCAAAGCTGCAATTTGATTCAGATATTTTGAGTTTAATTGAATCGGAGTCAACTCAGCTGGCAGATATGTCAGATCGAATAGATGCATTGAAAGCTTGTATGAAGAAATTGCCGGTCAAAGACCTTAAGATCATGAAAATGCGTTACGAACAGGATTTAACTTTCAAAAAAATGGGTCTTGAGTTTGGAATTTCAAAACAAAGTGTTTACCGGACTGTAAGTCGCATACACGGAGCATTAGTGAAGTGTGTAAAGCACAGGCTCAGTACCGGAGGATCTAATGTCTAAAGAAGATATAATATTATTTGAAATAAGTGAACTTGTTATCAAGGCTTTGGATAATGCCCTTGATGCTGATGGTTTTCACCGCCTGCAGCATCTTTTGAAAACAAGCCCGAAGGCGATGGAATCTTATTTCGATGTTTTAGCGACTTATGCCGGTGTTGAAGAAGTAAAAGGAATGGTGCCTGATACAACAGGTAAAGAATTTATAAATGTCAAAGACTTTATTAATATTCTGGTTGAGTTAGGCAGAGAGGAAAAAGTTGCTCCTCCCATTAACACTCCCAAAGAAGACCCTGAAGGTGATATGCTGCGGTGGCTGCAGTCACAGGAGAGATCACGGCGTAATATTGCCCGGTTGAAATATATAAGTATATCAGCGGTTGCTTCTTTAGCAGCAATGTTTTTGATCTTTCTAACGATTCATTTTACCCCGGAAACGGGCGGCAAGGAAGTTGCAACTCTGGCAGATACAATAGAAGCCAGGTGGGGTGAATATCCGACAGTAATAGAAAATGATATGAGATTGAAGACCTCCAGCCCGGCATTAAGCTTAAGGGCTGGTTATGCAGAGCTTCATTTTGACAATAATACCAGGGTTACTATTGAGGGTCCTGCCGAATTTGAAATTTTAACCAATAATCAGATTCAGCTACATTATGGCCGGTTATATGCCAGTGTTCCAGAAGAAGCATACGGTTTTACTGTCAGTACCGAAGATTCTAAAATAATTGACCTTGGTACGGAATTTGGTGTTCAGGAAAGTGCCACCGGACAGACAGAAGTTCATGTGATCAAGGGAAGTACAAATTTAGTAACAAAAAATAATGATACAAAGATTAATGCTACCATAATTGCCGGGCATGCCAAGAAAATAGACCGAATAACCGGTTCTGTAGAAGATGCCAAAAGTAATACAGCCTTGTTTACCCGCGACATTGATTCCGAATCAGGAGTTTTGTGGAAAGGGCAGAATCGAATTGACCTGGCTGATATAGTTGGTGGTGGAAACGGGCTTGGCAATGGCACTATTGGAGCCTGCATAGATACTTCAACAGGCAAATGGGCCAAGGCGCTTAATGGTTTTTACGACGATAAAAAGACAAAAATGTTTAGCAAGGGATATATAACAGATGTCTCAAATGAGTTTATAGATGGTGTATTTATTCCATATAATGCTGAAGGAGCGTTTGTAGTTGATTCTTATGAAAATCAATTTGATATGGATTACGCTCTTTGTGACACCGGTTGGGGAGGTATTATTAATGTGTCCGGTGTTGTTATGGGTACTAATATTTCGCTAGGCGGCAAACGATATGGCTTTAAAGGCAGTACATGTTTGTTTATGCATGCCAATGCCGGTATTACTTTTGATCTTGATAAGATTCGACATGCGTATTCATCTTCGAATATTATTGAGTTTACAGCTAATTACGGGATATGCGATAAGGCATCCCCGCAACCGGAAATGGCATTAGCAGATTTCTGGGTATTAGTAGATGGAGAGAAGCGTTTTGTAAAAAGAGGTGTCAAAGAAGGGGAAAGCGATTATCTGCATGTTCCAATTAAACCAACCGACAGATTCCTGACGTTGATGGCTACAGATGGCGGGGTAGAAAGCTTGGAAGGGCGTCCCGCTTATAATGACTGGTGTCTATTTGGAGGCCCGGCACTGGTCTTGGAATCAGATAACTAACTGAGTGTAAAAACAGCAGTCAGTCACGAGTATGCTCGTGTCTAAATTTAGGAGTAGTTGAGTTATATTAATCACCTTTATATTTGGAGGAAAACATGAAAACAAGTTGTTTAAATTGGTTATTTCTTATGTTTTTAGGCGTTTCTGCCGCATCTGCCGCAGCAGGGGAAATTGTCCCGTTTTTTGATGATGCTGATGCGAAGATTGAGCTGACAGCAGTAAAAGACAATGCTCTGACAACAGATATAGCTGATAATGGAAACGGTTATGTTACATTTGCCGCCAGATTTACCCTGGATGCACAGAGCATAACAGATTCTGCTTCACAAGCGGTAATGATTCTGGAAAATGGCGGAACAACAAATGGTAATGGTATCTATATAATTGATGGTCAAATTGAATTTCTGATCAAAAGTAATAGTGCCGGTGGTGCAGCATCGCAGTTTGATACAGACTTTAGCGATGGAGTAGCAGCAATTATACTGGCTCCGGCAGAAGCGGGTGTTGAGACAGAAATGTATGTCTGCTTTAGCTATGATAATGCCAGGGTTATTTCAAATGTAAATGGTGTTGGTAAAATAACTGATATTGTGAATCCGTCTACATTAAATATTGATGGAAATCATTCAGTTGGATTTTTGGGAACTACACCTGGAACAATCGCCGCTCAGGCTTCTGCTGGCTGGTTAGGCGGTTTAACAGATGATTCAAGTGCCGGTGTATATTTTAAAGATACTTGTGTAAATGCTACATTGGCAGAAGGTTCATCAGTTCTGGGCCAGATTTTCTTTTTAGATATTGAACCTGTCTGGATGCCGACCGTAGTAGCTCCTGCAGATAATGCAATAAATGTAGATCCATCAACAGTTACCCAGTTTGAATTTGCCGCACCAAAAGATCCTGCAGATTCTGCGACGGATCTTTCCGGTATTACCGGTTATACAGTTAATGTATACGATATGTACGGAGATGAGCCGAACTACCTGGCAGCTCCTGCAAGTTATGAGGTAACAGGTACAACCTGTCCGTTTAGTGCTTTTGGCGATCCATTCCTGGAGTTGGATGATGTAGTTTACTGGTCAGTAGATGCTCATACCGGTACAGATACAATTTCAAGTCCTGTCTGGAAGTTCAGTGCGTTACCTTCAGTTCCAAATATCACCGTGCAGCCTCTGGCTGATGCCGATGTTGTTGGTGGTTCTGTTGAGTTTACCTGTACTATTATCAGTAAGAACCCGCTAGAGTCTTCTGTATGGGTTAAAGTCGGCAGTGAAGGTACTGACCTGACAACTGACAGCAGATATCAGGTAACAGGTCCTACCCTGGTTGGTACTGATACTTATGAATACACTTTGACTGTATCTGATCTTGTTGTGGCAGATGAAGGAATGTATTATAGCGAAGTATCAAACAGTGCCGGTACATCTCAGTCAGCCCAGGTTGCACTTGGCGTACAGCGTGAAATTGCATACTGGCCGATGGACGAAGCGACAGCAGAAGGTACCTATGCAGATATGGTTGGCGGTCATGATGCTGATCCAAATGGAATGCCGACTGCAGCTGACTTTATCGAAGGTAAAATTGGCAATGCTCTTAATGTTGCTGCCAATGCAGAGCTGGCCGGTGTAACAGAAGCGTTTGCCGCGGCTGCTTATACCGATGAACTGACTATCACTGCCTGGATTAAATGGACTCCGACAGAAGGTGATACTTCACTTGACGGTCTGGTTTGCAGTAATAATCCGGTAAATAACTGGTTCTTTGAATTTAATAATGATGGTGGATATATCAGTGCTAATGCTCCTGGTTACGATCCATTTGATAACAGCAATACTGCCGACTATTATCCTTCAGTTGAAAGTGGTCAGTGGGTATTTATTACCCTGACTTCTGCTGCCGATGAAGTTGGTAAGATTTATGTTAATGGTGAGCAGGTTGGCTTATCTAATTTGTATAGTATCGATCAGAATGAATCTCTGGTATTCATTGGTGGTGCCGGGTACGATGGTCTTAATGTTCGCGATCCATTCAGCGGTGCGATTGATGAAGTCCATATCTATAATTATGTCTTTACTAATGAAGATGTTGCTCAGAAGTATTATGATGTTACTGAGATTTCAGCTTGTCTGGATAGAGATGCTGAAACCCTTGATTATGATTTCAATCATGATTGTAAGGTAGATCTGATAGATTTTGCTACCTTTACTGCAGGTTGGATGAATTGCGGATTGTATCCGGCTTCAGATTGTCATTAATAGTTTGTGATATCGAATCTGGAAGGGAGCAGTAGTTCCCTTCCAGGTTAATTTTGGAAAAGGTATAATTTTTGATTTCGGAGGTTCATATGAATACAAAATATACTAAGAGTTTATATTTTTGTCTTATTTCGTTTTCTTTGCTAGTTTTTTCCGGTACAGTTTTTTCTGGAACATTAGTCCCAGACTTTAATGATGCAGATGCGGCATTTGATATTACCGCAACTTCAGATAATGATGACGGAGTCAACACTCCAGATAATTCAGCTAATGATTATGTTACATTTGCCGCCCAGTTTTCGCTGGCAGCAACAGATATTGCAAACTCCAAGAATGGTCCTGTTGTAATTTTCGAAAATGGCGGAACATCAAATGGTAACGGTATTTATCTGTCTGACGGAAAGTTCGTATTCTTTATAAAAAATGCTTCAAGGTATGGAGTGCCTACAGGATTAAACGATACCGATCTTACTGATGGTGCGGCTCTTTTGAGCCTGGCACCGGCAGTTGCAGGTGATTATAGCGTGTATGTTTCTTTTAATGCCAATGATGGTTTGGTAGTCAGTAAAATTAATAGTATAGTAAAAGTCTTTAATCTGACAGTACCTGCCAGTATCAATATTGATGGTAACCTTACTGTTACTTTTCTGGGTATTACGCCGGGCGGTGATGTGCCTAATGACGGCAGTCTTGGCGGCTTGATTGAATATGAAGGAGATGATACTAATCCAGACTTTAATCCGCTATGGGACTGGCATCATTGTACAAATGTTTCAGAGCAGACCGGCAGCATTCGTGCCCAGTTGTTCTATGCGGCACTGGATACGGTAAAATATCCTACAGATCCAAGCCCGGCTGATAATGCAGCACTTGTCGATCCTGCGACAGTTACAGAACTTTCATTTTATGCCGGCAAAGATCCGGAAAATCCAACAGTAACCAACCCTGATATAACAGGTCATTATGTTACAGTATATGAAGTTTATAATGGTGAGCCTAACCTGGCTGAACCAGTTTTGATGGAAACATTTGTGGCTGCCGGTACCGATCCGGTCAGTATTCCATATACTTTTGGTTTGGATGATGTAGTATGCTGGAATGTTGAAGAGCAGGTTTCCGGTGCGGCTAAGGGGTCTGCATCTAATATTACCGGTCCTTTGTGGACATTCAGTGCATTACCATCAATTCCTGCAATTACCAGCTCTCCGGAAGACACGCTGGGTTATGCCGGTGAGCCGGTTAAACTTTACTGTGATATTACCAGTAAATCAGAAATATCAGTTTTATGGTACAAACAGGGGCAGGTTGATCCAATAAGTGACTCTGATGAAGATATAACTATAGAGACAGTTAATGACGCTGATGTTTATACCTCTACCTTGACAATATCTGATTTCGAAGCTGCTGATCAGGGTGAATATTATTGTGCTGCATCTAATACCAGTGGTGAAGCAGCCTCAGATATTGCTCAGCTTGGTCTTAAACGACTGATGGCTCATTGGAAACTGGATTCTTTAACGACAGGTACAACATTTAACTACTATGAAGATATCGTTGGCGGTTATCATGCCGATCCTAATGATGATCCGGCCCCGGAACAGTTTACTGATGGTGTTGATGTTGCTAAAACCGGTAATGCTTTAGATTTGTCAGTTAACGGTCAAGCTGCGGCCAGTTCCGGTGCCTGGGTTCCATCACTGTATACCAGTGAAGTATCTGTAAGTGCGTGGTTGTACTGGGAAGGTGTTACCAGCTGGCAGGGAGTTGTCAGTAATCGTACCGGAACAGGTATTGCAGAATCTAACTTCTGGATAGAAATAAGGCCTGACGGTTATCTTCAGATAGGCGGCCCTAACTTTACAAGCCTGGTTGCCGATCCTATGCCGACTGATAAATGGGTGCATCTGGCAGTTACAGCCGGTGGTGAAGGAATGGTAATCTATTACGATGGTATTCCGGTGGCTTCAAGTACAACTGCTGTTGCTATTCAACAGTTAGAAGGAATTGAACTGAATATCGGTGCTTTGGACCGTGTCGGAGAAACAACTGAATTTGCCAGTACATTCAACGGCAAGATGGACGAGGTTAAGGTCTTCAGTTATGCCTTGAGCCATGAAGAAGTAGTAGATGATTATTACCCAGTAAGCGGGGTCGCAGTATGTGTAAATCCTGATAATTTGTCTCTTGTTATGGATGCAAATAATGACTGTGAGGTTAATATTCTTGATCTCGCAGAATTTGCCGGTGACTGGATGAATTGTGAATTTTATCCGGTTTGTATGTATTAACTAAAATTATAATTACTTATATGTAGTTGGATTGAGGCGGATTGATCCGTCTCAATCCTATTTTTGTGAGAATTGGCAATGTATGTAAAAGAGAAAAGTATAGGTTTCTTGCCTTGCTGCCTCTGCTGTTTTTAACTGCGGTGGTCAATGCCGGAGATATCATTCCCGGTATTGATGATTCGGCGGCAGTTTTTGACCAGTCAGCTTTATATAATGGTTCAGACTCCATACCGGCGATAGAAGGGGAAACCGGGGGATATATTACCTTTGCTGCCAGGTTTACAGCATCTTCGCAGGATCTGTCAGCGTCAGATTCAGGGGCAGTGGTTATACTGGAATGCGGCGGGACATCTTACGGCAGTGGTCTTTATATCTGCAGCAGCAATATCGTATTCGCTACCAAAGGTTCCAGCGGCGTAAGTGGAAACAGTTATGTTCAAACCGATCTTAATGATACAGATGTAAGTGATAATGCGGCAGCCGTTACATTAGGAGTCGTTCAGGAAGGCACAGCTACCGAGGTTTTTGCCTCTCTTGATGCAATTAATGGTGTACTGACTTATGCATTGAATGGTGAATATGGTTCTGTTGGTATAACGGGTACCAGCGGGACAGCTAATTTATCCGGTAACGAATCTGTTACCTTTCTTGCACCGGTTCCTACAGATCCGGGCTGGCTGGGCGGTATGACAAATTCTATTAGTGTCAGTAATCCTTTACTGGATGCCTACCTGGTAACAGGTTTTACCGGAGTTTCAGGAGAAGCGGTCAGGGGGCAGATTTTTGCCATACCCGCTCCCGAAAATGTTGAGCCATACAGTATTGTTGTTTCCAAGACAGAAGTTGATGTACAGGAGGGCGGTTATACCGATAGCGTATCGATTACTTTATCCGATAATCCGGGAAGCTATCCTGTAACGGTTAGGTTTACTGCCGATGATTCAACACAGCTGACACCTGCCCAGGTTGAATATACTTTTGATACAAGTAACTGGGAGTCAACCTGGAACGTAAATGTTTCAGCTGTGGATGACAGCTTGAGAGAGGCTCGTTATCATGAGACTATTTATAATATTGAAGTAATAACTGATATAGAGTCTCAATATTATGGTTTTGAAATTGAACCTGTGACAATAGAGATTCTCGAAAATGATTGCGGCACATGGGCCGGTTATACCGAAGGCGATTTTAATAATGATTGCCAGGTAGATATCCAGGATTTATACCTGTTTGCACTGGAATGGATGGATGAGTTATAAAATACAAAGAAGTAGAATGGAAATGGAAATGAAATATTTCAGTATGTTTTTATTGATTTTATCGAGTTTTGCTTTTGCAGCAGATCCGGTATCAGATGGATTAATAATTCATCTGGAAGCCGATTCCCTGTCAGGTTTGACTGACGGTCAGACAGTGGCAGCCTGGACTGATTCAGCTGTATCTGATTCTGTTGATGGTTCAGTTGCCACTGCCGGGTATGGCAGCCCGGTTTATGTTTCAAGTAGTATAAATAATCTTCCGGCAGTTAGATTTATCCGTTCGGAAGAAGATTCTCTGGTTTCCGGTACATGGAATCTGCCGGATCCTTCTGCCGGATTAACGGTATTTATTGTTTGTACAGGCGGAGGTGATGGGGCCGGGGTTGAGCGGGCTGTTCAGATTGGTTCAGCTGCCGGTACGGCATCAAAAATGATAGCTGTCGATACTTCCACCAGTTCTTCCGGCTCAGGCTGCCGGTATAATAACGGTTATGCTTTAGCTACGGGTAGTAATAATCCACTGACAGCGGGGCAGTATCATATCGGTGTCAGGCAGATGGCACAGAATGGCGGACACGGCAGCCTGTTTTACGCGGTAAACGGCCTGGAGGCTGAGAGCGTATCTGCCAATAATCCCGGCAATACAATAGTGTTTGATGCCGCGGGAAATCATATTTCAATAGGAAACGGTATGGCACCGGGCAGTACCTGGTATCCTGATTATTATGATGGTTATATTGCGGAAATCCTGGTTTATAATAAACAGCTGTCTATGGCGGAGATGAACCAGACAGGTACATATTTGAGCCAGAAATATGCATTGGCATTTACTTCGGCTGCTATTGCCGTTGAGACTTCCGGTGATATGAATGTTACCGAAGATGGTCATCCAGCATCTTTTAATATTAGTATCACTTCAGACCCGGGTAATGCTCCTGTTGAAATTACTATTTCAGACTATCTGTCACCGGATCAGGTTGAAATTACTCCCGCAGTAGTTACATTTAACTCTTCAAACTGGCAGAATGCTGTTGAGATAACAGTAAGTGCGATTGATGATGTATTTTTTGAAAGGCCGACACACGATACCAGGCTAAGCTTTGCCGTTGCAGCATCCGATACATCACCATATTACGGTATATCACTTAACGATATAGAAGTATATATCGAAGATAATGATTGCGGCAGTCACGGTTTCAGCTATGCAGACGTAAATCTGGATTGTGTTGTGGACATGAGAGATTTTGCTTTCTTTGCCCTCGAATGGATTGAATGCAGTAACCCCGATCCTGATTGTCAGTTTTAATATCCTGATAAACCGCTAAATCTATCCCTGTTAATTACTGGAGATATTATATAATGAATCGTCGAACATTTATGAAAAGTGCCGGTCTGGCTTCAGCAGCGTTGACCCTTGGCGGCTTGTCGTCAGTATCCGGAGCCGAACCTGAAAGTAAACCAAACCTGATATATATCTTTGCCGATCAGCTTGGAACTAACAATTGCGGTTATGCAAAATACTGGAATGGTCAGAATTACCCTAATGCCGAACATGCAGCAACTCCGAATGTCGATAAGTTTGCGGCTCAAAGTGTAAACTTCAAGAATTGTGTATCGAACACACCGGTTTGTTCGGCGTATCGTGCCAGTCTGTTTACCGGCAAATATATTACAACTCTCGGTGTGGTTATAAACGAACTTAGAATGAACCCGTACCATGAGTGTATCGGTCATGTATTAACCAGAGCAGAGTATAATACCGCATATATTGGCAAGTGGCATTTATATGCCAATGAACTGGGTAATCATTTTGACCCGAAAAATTCATATATTCCGAGGGGAATTCATCGTTTAGGTTTTAATGGTTATTGGGCCGCATATAATTACCGCCATGAGTATTACGGTGAAAATGCTTTTTACCACACCGAATCAACAGAGAAGATCCATTATGATAATAATGCCTATGAGCCGGACGCCCAGACAGATATGGCTCTGAAATGGTTAAAGTGCAGGGGTGGCAAGTCATCAAGACCATTTGCCATGTTTCTATCATACGGTACACCTCATGCGCCATGGAATACAGGAAATGTTCCGGAAGAATACCTGGACAGATTTGCTGATATCAGTCTACCGAATCCGCCCAATTATAAGGCGGATAATGATGAGCCGTACTCTGATGCCTGGTCTGACATGAGTGCCGCTTCCAGAGCCAATCTGGAGCAGGTACGCCGTATTTACTATGCAATGACTGAGAATATGGATTGGAATTTCGGTCGTATTATCGATTACCTGGAAGAAAGCGGTTTGGCGGATAATACAATTGTTGTCTTTTCATCAGACCATGGCGAGATGTTTGGTTCGCAGGGACGAGGTGCCAAGAATACTTTCTATGAAGAAGCTGCCCGTATACCGTTTCTGGTTAGATGGCCGGGGCATACTCCGTCTGATGGAATAGAATCTGATGCTTGTATTTCCACTGTTGATTTTATGCCTACGCTGCTGGGGATGATGGGTTTGCCAAAGCCGCCCAGGGTTGAGGGTGATGATTTGAGTCACATAGCTTTAGGAAAAGATGGAACTGAGCCGGAATTTGCATTTCTGCAGAATACAGGAGCTTGTGCCAGCTGGGAAAACGGCTATGAGTGGCGGGCAATCAGGGGCAAACAGTTTACCTATGCAAGATATCATGTTGATGATTCCGAGCTGCTGTTCGATAATATAAACGACCCGTTCCAGATGAATAATCTGGCCGATGATTCCGCTTATGCCGTAACTTTGCAGTCAATGCGGGATAAGATGGCGGCCAAAATGGCTTCTATATCGGATGAGAATAAGCTTTCTACATGGTACCGAGATAACTGGACCGATGGTAACAGGGTGATATTGCGTGGAGCCAGAGGATAATTAGCCAACAAGCAGACATGAATTTGCGCACTATAGTGGGGTGTGGATAGCGAATCGATACTAAAAGCGTCAAAACAGTCGCTTTTAGTATTTTTTTGCCATTGATAAATGGTGCTACCAGTGGCAGATTTTTAGGGGAATTTCGTTATAAAACCATAACGGTTAAAACTGCCGTTAGAGTTTGGTATATATGATTACATTGTCATTATTTGCCTTCCGAGCGATCGGGCAAAATCATAACTGTGTATATTTTCTAACCTGGGATAATCAGCGTTCAATTTTCCGGTTAATTGCAAATATAGGTCCATATAACTTAAATGTCTTTAATAAATAGATTTATATTATCTTTAATTTCGCTTTATTATTGCCAGTTAAACGCATTTATCAGTATTGACAGTGGGCAACTATTTCATTTCGTTATAATATTTTGAATTTTTTATTATCTTTTTTTCATATCTTCTTAAATGGGGGCGGGTAACAGTCGAAAGAACAATTGTAATGCGGTGGCATTATCGTTAAAAGTTGTTTAATCGTTACTAAGTACCACAACTCTGGTGGGCCCAAAGCGAAAGACTGGAAAAAATATAATTTTTGTTATTTATTATGAGATTAATAGGCTATAATACAAAAGTTAATAATCATCTAAGGTTATTAGTAGTAAATCGTTGTGTCCAATTCTTTCTGGACAATACAGCAATAAGAGAAAACTTTTCTGCTAATATTCAAGGGCAGTTGTATGATATTTGGAGGTAAAAAGAGAAAACTTAAAGGTATTTCATCAAGTGAAATATCAAGTGGTCGCCTTTCGTTTGAAACGCTTGAAAGTCGTGTATTACTTTCTACACTTGTATTTGATGAAGATCCTTCTTCTGCTGTTAAGAGGAGTACGGCTTTTGAGTTGGATGACTCTGGGCTCACTGTAATTGAAAGTGAGATAGATTATCGCAACGATAAAGACTGCTATGTCTTTACAGCTGATCGTTCCGGTCTGCTATCTATTTCGATGGAAGCAGCTGATAGCGGTCGAGGCAGTTCTCTTGATTCTATGCTATTCGCGTATGATTCTACCGGTAAAAAAATTGCATCAAATGATGATGTTTATTATCGTGATACAAATTCTCAGGTAGAATTTTATGTAGAAAGCGGTCTGAACTATTATGTTAAAGCAGACGGCTATAAAGATAGTATCGGCAGTTACAGAATTACAATCGAATCTCCTGAAGAAGGCGAACCCCTATGGGAAGATTCTGATTATTCCAATAAAATAAAGACAGCATATAATATTGATGAATTATCTGATGAGTATGGAAATGTAAGTATTGAAGCGGGTATTTACCCAGCCAAAGACAAAGATTACTTTACTTTTACTGTCCCGGAAACTGCAAGTTACTCTATAACTGTATCAGCAGAAGGTTCTCCACTTGACAGTATAGTTTCTGTCTACGATGTAAATCGAAAACAGATTGCCAAAAATGATGATATTGACAGCAGCAATTCCGATTCTTCAGTAGAAATATCTGCCGAACAGGGCGATGTAATTTACATAAAAACCAACGGCTGGAAAAGAAGCCTTGGCACATATGTTCTGACAATAGACAATCTTGATGTAGTGTCCGAAGATGAAAGTACTGTCGATACAGGTGATACCGGTTCTGAGTCAGATTCAGGAGTTTCTTCGGATGATTCAAGTGGAAGTAATATCCAGGGAGTATTTGACGAAGATTCAGATGCAACCGGATGGCTGCTATCGATTACTATTTCTGATTATAACGGCTCAATCAATGATCTTGACGGGCCGATAGTTGATGCCCAGCTGATAAGTGAAGTATTTACTGATTATTATTCTGTACCACAGGAAAATGTTTACCAGATAACCAGTGAAGAAACCGTAGACTACGATGCAATGGATCGTGGTTTTGAATGGCTGGCTGAAAATGCGGGCCCAAATGACTATGTTTTCGTTTATTATTCCGGCCATGGCTATGCCGGTCGCAGTACATATGTAAATGACAATGAAGGTCTGTTGCTGCCGGACAATTATGTTGTCTATCAGGATGATCTGGAAAACTGGTTGAATCAGATTGATACAGATGCCAATAAAGTTGTGATGATTGACAGCTGTTTTGCCGGCGGCCTGGCAGAGTTAGCAGATAACGTTTCAAATACCTTATACATTGGGTCTGCCGGACACGACCAGTATGCCTGGGATGAGGTAAGAGCGTATTATCCATCGGTAGAATATCGCGGTGGGGGTATATTTGCCAACTGGATAGAATATGGTATCTTATCAGGAAATGCTGACAGTAATGACAACGGCTTTGTCAGTCTCCTGGAAGCATATAATTATGCTGACCTGAATATCAATTTTGAAACCGGTACAGGCAGAAACAACCAGGATCCGGTAATCAATTCATCTATTAGTGTTGATAGTATTCTGTTGCTGGGCTAAGCCGGGCCTGCAATTCTATCAGCTTTCATTATCTATACTCTAAAAGCACGCACTCTTTATTTGGCTATCAATTCAGGCTTTGAAGTATTAACTGTAATTGTTCTTGGCTGACTGAAATATTTCTTTGCAACATTTCTTACCTGGTCCGGTGTAACAGCCATATATCTGTCCGGGTTGCCGCTGGAATAGTTACAGTCATTGAAATACAGCTCGTCAATTGCTGCGTTCATAGTAGCGGCAGAAACAGTCAGCTTTTTGAAAACTTCGGAATTTACCAGGTTGCTTTTAGCATCTGATATCTCTTCATCAGTAATTTCACCTTTAGCTGCTTTATTTAGCTGCTGTTCGATTATACTGATAACTTCAGGAGCTTTTTCTGCTTCGCACTGAGCGGTAGCCATAACATAGCCCGGCATATATCCCCTGAAGTCATTAGAGTAGGCATAATATACCAGCGACTTGCCTCTCAGTATGTTAAACAGCCAGCCGGTATAGCTGCCCATGATCTGGTTAAGAATTTCCATCGGGTAAACTTCGGTTGTATCGATTAGTCTCATGCCTGGAACGCCTATAACTACGGTAGAACCGTTTTTCTCGGTCTTTTGCACAATTACACGTCTTTGATCGTAGGTGTCGGCAGCAAATTTCTCCAGGTCTATTTCTGAACCGGCCGGGAGCCCGGCAAATTTCGCCCGGATAAGATCTTCCACCTTTTTCATATCTATATCGCCGAAGACCGCTATAACAGAACGTTTTGCCTGTAGCGAAGTTTTGTAATGCTCGGAGAGTATGTTTTGGGTTAAACTGTTTATCGTTTCTTCTGTTCCGTATTTAGAACGTTTGTATGGATTGTTTGTGAAGAAACTTGATCTGAAATGTCGTGCCGCCTCTTGCTGCCAGCTGTTTTTGACCTCGGAAATAACTGCAAGTTTTTCCGGTTTCAGTTTTGCCAGCTGTTCTTCAGGGAATGTAGGCTTTAGCACTATTTCTGAAAAAATGTCAAATGATTTGTCAAAGTCTGAATTCATTACTTCAGCTGAGAAACCAAAGGTATTATTACCGCATTCTGCGTTTACATAGCCACCCACGTTGTCGAAATAATTGACGATATCATTATTCGCAAAAGATTCTGTACCTTTAACTGCCAGCGAAACAGCCATATCGGTAATCCCGTTGTTGGCATCTGTCTCTTCCAGAAGACCGCCTTTAGTCATAAACCTCATGTTTACCAGCGGGGTGGTAGGGTCACGTTTAAGCAGTACTCTCAGGCCATTGTCCAGCACAATTTTCTTGATTGCAGATTGTTTACCGGCCTGGGCTTTGTTTTCATTATTTTTCTTGAGCGGTGTACCGGTTAGGATCAGGGTGAGCTGTTTTTGTGAGTTGAAATATTTATTGGCCATCTCCTGAACTTGAGCAGCGGTGACTTTCTGCATATTTTCAACATAATGATCAGAAAATTTTGCATCACCGGTTGAGAGATAGTCATTTGCCATTGTCGATGCAATCTGTTCGGCTGTCTGGTGGCTTCGAATATGCGATACCTGGAGCTGTTTCTTTGTCCTGTTTAGCTCTTCTTCACTGATTCCGTTACTTTTTATACTATTGATGACATTCCAGATTTCAGCAATTGCAGGGTCGATGTTGTTCTGGTCCAGAGCACATTGAATTGCAAAAGTGCCGTCAGCATAGTCAGGGGTATAATTATAAGAGCCTATACCTATTACAAGTTGTTTCTCCTCTTTGAGCTTCTGGTATAGCCTGCTGCTTTTACCGTCACCGATTATACCGGCAAGCGTATCAAGTGCATAAAGGTCCGGGTGCAGTATGTCAATAGAAGGAAACGCTACAGTAAGCCTGGCCGGTCCCTGCATAAAGGGAAGTACTTTGGATATTTTTCTTGGTGAGCTTACTTCCGGTTCGTCTGGCAGATTAATTGTCGGGACAAAACGCCTGTTGAAATCTGAAAATTCTTTCTTTACCTCTTCGAGCATTTTTTCTGCGTCAATATCGCCTACAATTGCTACAACGCAATGGTCGGGAATGTACATTGTGTTATAATAATCCATTATCTGCTGCCGGGTAAGGGCCTGTAATATTTGCTGATGACCGATTACCGGGTATTTGGCAGGGTGGACAATATAACGTAATTCATCCAGGAGTTTCCATTGCTCTCTATCAACATCAGTTGAATCCATTTCCAGTTCTCTCTGCACTACTCCCCATTCTCTGCTGAATTCATTTTCCGGGAAGGTGGGGCGGGTTACCCAGCTGGCAAGTGTGCTGAGAGCAACCCCAACGTGTCGGGACGGGACAGTCAGAAAATACTGAGTTACCCCTTTGCTTGTAGATGCATTAAACCTGGCGCCGGTTTGTTCTATTATCTCTTTGCTCTGGGCTTCTGTCAGGTCTTTTGTCGTGCCGCCGGCCAGCAGGTGTTCAAAAAGATGGCTGAGACCGGCACCCAGGTGTTCACCTTCATAGATACTGCCTGCTTTTACATGTACCCTTACAGCAGCAACAGGAGCAGAGTGATTTTCTTTAACAATAACAGTAAGCCCGTTACCAAGCTTGGCAACAATTTCACCTGGTTCATCTATTATTCGAAAATCTTTTGCAGTCCAGCTTTTATTGTTTTCTTGTGCAGTTGTGCTGCTATCAAAACCTAAAAAGGCAACTATAAAAGCCAGTGCTAAAGTGAATGTGACTGTCTTCTTCATATTTATCTCCTGTTTGAATACAAACTGAAAAGGAGGTTAATTTTAATTTCTTCTGTTTTGTTCCAGGTCTTCCATGTAAGCCAGGGTACGTTCCAGGTCGCTGCTCAAACTTCTAACTTTTAGTAAGGCCTTTACTCTTGTAAGCAGCTCTGTTTTGTTGATCGGTTTGTGTATGAATTCATCCGCACCGCACTCAACGCCGCGCTCTATATCACCGGTTTCGTGGAGGGCTGTTACCATAGCGATCATAATGTCTTTATTGGATGGATCATTTTTCAGCCTTGTACATACTTCAAAGCCGCTCATCCTTGGCATCATGACATCCAGCAGGACAAGGTCGGGTTTTACCTCGGCTATTTTTTCCAGGGCATCAATGCCGTCGTAAGCAATACGGACATTCGCTTCTAATGGGATCAAATATGCTTCAAGAAGTTCAGCATTCTGTGCGTTGTCGTCAACGATCAGAATTTCGACTGTAGTATTTTTGCTGTCTTCAGCACTTGTCATTTAATAATCTCCGGATAGTGCAAAATTTTGTTCCAGGGTATTATGGAACGTATTACATTTAAGCTTAAAAAGGTACATTAAATCATAAAATGCATTCTCAGTTTCTTTGCATTTAGTATGGATTATATTACCTTTAACATATAAATTCCAGTAATTTATCGAAGGAGATATTGTCAAATAATCCTGGATATATGGGGGAGATGCAGAGCCTCGTGTATCAGTTATATATGGTGCAATATGAATATACCGGCAAATCCAAAATGACAGAGCTGAGGGTAATGGTTGGGAATATTAAATGTTCTTTCAAAATATAACTTGTGTTATATGCTGTTTTTGCTTGATTTATATAACTTTTTCTGTTAAATTATTCAATTCGCAACCAGTTTCAAGAGCTGATTATGCTTTCCGGTATTGCCGGTTTTGGTTTCTGTGTTGCTTAAGTTGTTTTATTTTAAGTATTTACATGGCCGACAGGAACAGGAGTTTGAAATGTCTGTTGATCGTTCATTAAAAGGAAGTGGTGGGCTTACCCGTCACCGTAATGTATTAACTAAAGCTGAGCGTCTTGCTAAGATGGAAGATGAAGGACGTTGGGTTGAAGGTGAAAGCAAAATTCTTGGTATGCCAAAAGTGTTAAGTGTTAAGAGTGTTGGCGGCAAGAAAAAGAAACCTGCGAAAAAGCCTGACGAAAAATAGCAGTTTTGATATTCTGATCTGGATAATATCCCGATTGGTTATTGATGCTGTGAAATTCCAATTATTAATTATAAAACATGCTCGTATCAGAGCATGTTTTTCCATGCGCGTTATGTGATAAGTTTATTGCTTGCAATTACTTGTAGAAGGAATACAGATATGCATGATTATATAGCTGATAGAGTAAAAGGTATGGATGCTTCGGGCATTCGAAAAATCTGGCAGTTAGCTCAAAATATGGTTGATCCTGTTAATTTCAGTATCGGTGAACCAGACTTTGATGTGCCCGGCCCTGTAAAAGAAGTGGCTATTAGTGCAATACAGCAGGGGCTGAATGGGTATACGCTTACTACCGGCTTAAACGAATTAAGAGAAAAAATTGCCGAGAAGGTATCAGCGGAAACCGGCTGGGAAGATCCGCAGGTGATCGTAACTTGCGGCGTAAGTGGTTGCCTGACCTTATCGTTGAACACCTTGGTAAACCCTGGTGATGATGTACTCATTCCGGACCCGTATTTCGTTATTTATGACCAGATGACCGCTATGTGCGGTGGAAACAGGGTATATATTGATACTTATCCTGACTTTGCCCTTACCGGGGAGAGGCTGGAAAAGGCTGTCACTCCAAAGAGTAAGATCCTGTTTGTTAATTCGCCGTCGAATCCGAGTGGTATTGTCTATCAGCCTGAACATCTTAAGGAAATTGCCGAGGTCGCTCGGAAGAACAATCTTATTGTTCTTTCCGATGAGATTTATAGAGAGTTTAGTTATGATGGGCCTGCCGAAAGCATTGCCAAATACTATGAGAATACCATTATTATGGGAGGTTTCTCGAAAAGTCATGGAGCACCCGGCTGGCGTTTAGGATATCTGGTATTTCCAAAACACATGGATGAGATATGTAACAAAATGGCTACTTTGCAGCAGTATACCATGGTATGTGCCCCTCATCCTTTTCAGTTGGCTGCAATTGCGGCAATTGATTACCCGGTTGATGACCTCGTTGCCCAATATAAGGTTAAGCGAGATATGGTTTTTGGCGGTCTGTCCGACAAATTTGGTTTGGTTAAGCCTGGCGGGGCATTTTATGCCTTTGTGCCGGCACCAGGCGGTAGTGGCAGTGATTTCGTTATGAAAGCCATAGAAAATGATGTTTTGGTAATCCCAGGTAAGGCATTTTCCCAGAAAGACACGCATTTTCGTATTAGCTATGCCACTTCTAATGAAAAAATCGAAAAAGGGCTTGAAAGACTTATTGATATTTGTGAGTGAAAATATTGATAGTTTTAGCTATTTGAATAAAAAATTGCAGATGGTAGTACGTTTTCTGGTATTGCCATCTGTATAATATTGTAAATATTATACAGCATTATTTGTTATAATTTATCCTGATATTCAGGTAGTGACAGTCCGTGTTAAAAAGGATTATCTGACTATTGATATGCATGTAGTAAACCTTTTTGTTGATTTTCTGCACGCAGTAATGTTAAATTGATGTTAAGTTCTTGTTAGATAGTTGTTTATCTCTGGCTTGAAAATACCCTTTTCTTTTTGTTTTCTTTAAGTAATTTGCTGCGCGTTTATACCTGTTATATTCAGTATAAAAGTAACATTTGTGCTTGTGAATTTCATGTTATAATTGTTTTTGACAATTTTATTTTTTTTTAATTCAACAGAAATTGTAATTAGTCGATAAACATTACCATGAAGATTGTGTACAGTAAAATTGCTGTGCAGGGGGCATTAAGTTAAAGTGCTTATAGAGAAGTAGAATTTTGAGAAAGATAAGTGGACTCCCTATTAGATTATCTTATTTTGTATTTAAGGTATCCACTTATTGTGTTAAAGATGGAAGTGGAGTTTAAATATTATGTCGAAAGTTGCAATTGTTTGCATTGATGATGAAGATACCATTCTAAACTGCCTGAAAATGCAGCTTCAAAGGTATTATGGAGATGAATTTATTCTCGAGTTTTCGAGTTCTGGTTCAGAAGGTCTGGAAATCATAGATAAGCTTAAATCTGATGGTATTAATGATATTGTAACCATTTGTGATCTTAACCTAGGTAATACAACTGGTGATCGTGTTTTGTCTAGTATTCATGCCAGGTATCCTGATATTGTCAAACTGTTATTGAGTGGCTTTATCCCTCCTGAAATGATCAATAAGCTTAAAAGCTCAATTAATCTGGACGGATATATTTACAAGCCCTGGGATTCTCAGAAGTTAATCGAAGCTGTTGATTCTGCCATTTCAAAAACGGCTGGTTTTTCTAATGACATAGTGATCGGCAATAAGAAGATAAACAAAACGGCAGCTATATGTATTTTAAGTGACAATGCTGTTCAGCAGAAAGTGTCACATCATCTAAATCAGATCAGCTGTGGAATGTATGAAATAGCATGTGTTGAAAACACTCATGCGGCAAACGATATAGTAAATAATTTTGCTGATCAGGGTGTCAGGCATTTAGTTATCGCTGCCGATTGGGGTGCAAAAGAAAACGACCTGATTATCTGGGCGATTTCCATGTTTGTTTCTGTAAAGATTATTGTGCTAAACGGTAATTCTGACCAGGTTGTTATGAATGGTATGATCAAGGGTATTGAGCTTGCCGATACTTTCGACGGGATAAGCTGTATCAAGACAACTTGTGAAGCTATTGATTCTGTGGCAAAGAGATGTTACAGTATGGCTTAGCCTGGCTAATTAAATATTTTATACTTATGACAGTAGAAAATTCCCGTTCGAGCGTGGTAGAAATGATTACATTATCATCTGTCTTCCGAGCGATCGGACAAAATCATGTACTGTTTGTATATGTGCAAAAAAAGAAAGCCTTGACCGACAAAGCTTTCTTTTTTTTGTAATATAGAAAAGAAAGTAACTATGAACTATGCATTTTTTCTTCTTTTGGCTATCAAAAGACCGCCAAGAGATACCAGCCCTAATGTTGCCGGTTCTGGTACATCAGCTGAAGGAATTGATGCTGGGCCGTTATTTATCATAACCAGTTCTGCTTCTGCTCCATAAACTGTACCTCTTACGATTGTGTCAACAGATAATATGCTGTCTGATTTTACCCAGAATGCTTTTTCCAGAACAATATTCTCCAGGACAAATATCATGTTGTCGCTGTCAATTGACAGGTTTTTGATGTCACGGTTTGAAATTGAATAAGCTGAAGGCTTATCCAGGACAAGCGGGTTGCTGGGATCATCGTTGTCTATAACCATGGATATATTATCACGTTTAAGTGAACCGTATGTTTTTATTTTTAACGTCCCGTCTTTTTTACCATAGATCTTAATTCCGCCGCTGGTTAGTTTTTTGGTTGTTGTTTTTGTTTTACCATTTTTGGTGGTAGTTTCGTTATTGCTTATAACTTCAATTTCATATTTCGCCAGCAGGCCTACTTGCGGATTGTCAGAATCTTGATTTACATAGATATATACCGGATCCTGTAGAGTGTTGCTGTTGCTGACCCTGGTTTTGCTGCCTTTATTGTATTCGTCAGAAAGCGAATATGTTGACCTTATACCTGCGGTGCTGGATACTTCATATTCCAACACATTACCTTTGGTAGCAGTGTTGTTGGGGGAGGCAAGGACACGCTGGTATATTCGCATACCTGTGTTAGAATTTTCAACTATGCTACCTGCGTATAGAGCGTTTTCATCATCAGCGATCTGTTCAGAGATACTGTAAAAACCACTCTGGTCATAGCTGTTATCGCTACCGGACTTGATTAATTGATTTTCTCTGATTATGCTGAAATCTTCATTACCGAATGGAAGGGCTGTCTGGGAAATGATGCCGGCATTGGAATAACAGGTTATTATGCCGATAAGTGCGCAAATAATTCCTTGGATGTTTTTAGTACTCTTCATAGTCTATCTCTCTCTTTTCTCTTAAGAATTTTGAATGTAATTTCTTGAATAAAGACTGATCTTTAAAAATAAAATAAGAAGTTCAATCTATATTCAATGCAAAACTGACTTCTCTCTATGGGCATATTTTCTGTATACGCACCGACTCTACAGTCTGTTTTACATGTGTGTTTTTTTGATTACAATTTAATTTAGCTTTCTCTCTATATAATCCATTCTAATTTATAAATGACCCTCGAGCAAATTTAGGAGATACATGCGAAAACCATGTGCGTTAATATGGGAAGTGTGGGGTTTATAGAAAAGAAAACCTGTTGACCTTATATGAATGCAAATCGTTATAATGAAATATGTTATAGATAATTTGATTAACTCTTGTTTCTGGCAAAAAAAATATATAATTTCATTTTTGCTTGTTTTTGATGGTGGTTTCATAAATCGATTATTTTGCTGAAAATTACTTCGCTATTTATATAATGTCTTGTAAATCATTAAGATATGACACAAGTTTTTATCAGCTTAAATCTGTATTTTGTGATTTTGTCGTTTATGTATTTACAGGATAAGACTATAATCTGGCATTAATTGTGTGTTAAGAGAGGCAAGATATTTTAGTTATTTCTCTTTTTGCAATTTTAATTGCATAAAGCTTTGGCTTGATTTGGAAATTGTCTCGGTAAAGGCTTATTAGATGAATATTGAAACTTGAAGATTGCGAAAGGCAACGTTTACGTTAATGATAGTTATTTTATGATTTCTGGTTTATTGAAATACATCTCAGTTGTTTTAATTTGCGGCATTTCCTGCGGATTGTTGGCGGCCGATGTCGGCTCCCTGGAAATGAACTTTCTTTATGAGCCTCCAGCTGCCTTGATAGATTCTGTAACGGATTCAGAGTTGTCTGAGCTTTTCGCTGGAATCAAAGATAATTCCGGCCCGGAGATTTTTTCAGCGAAATTATCTGAATTTTATCTGTCTGGCAATATGGAATATATCAATAATCTGTCTTCTATATGTCGGGGGATTTTACTGGACAGTTTTTCTTTGTATCATGAATCCGGCATGTTTTTTTTGGATGGCAGTCATGGCCCTTTAGGTGAGGATAAAAAGAAACTGTCTGCCGTTCTCTCTGGTATTTTCCCTGTATATATAAACTGCCTGGAGAATTATTATTCCTTTATCGACAGGTATAGAGATGATGACTGGTATGACCGGTTTGGCCGCAACGGGGTATATCAGCGAATAAAGAATCTTCGGGAAGAATCTGAAATATTAAAAGCTGCCTGGTTTCTGTATATTCAAAATACGGACGATTTTCAACCTGGGCAGGTTTCATTTGATGCCGCTCAGATCAGTAATGAACTCATTAAATTGTATGCGGATACCAGCCAGACTATATATTTGGTCTGGTGGTATAAGGTAAATTATAATTCTGGAATGTTTGCCAATCCGGTTAAATGCTATGAAGAAATGATAAGCAGTCTCGATCAGGGAGCTATGCCCTTTACTGATTCCATCGAATTTCTGCTTATTAAAAATGAAGTTTACCTGGCTAATGGTATTTTAAGTTTCAGTGAAGCCCTGGAGAGTATAAACTCTCTCAGGTTTAAGCTCGAACAGGTTCAATTGCCTGTCAAAGATAAGGAAGAGCTGCTTATTCGCCTGGCTTTATATGAGAGTTATCTATGTTATAATTACATTTATGAGAATGCATCGCATGGTCAGGGCGGTATTACTCCTTTACAGGTTGGCACCGGCTGTTACAAGGAACTTTTGCGTATTGCTTCTGAGTATCCTTTTCTTTCCGGGCGAATTATTAAATATATTTCATATAACAGCTATTATCTTCTAGAACAGGCAGATACGGATCAGTGGCTGAAGTATCTTCCCGGGTGGGATCAGCCGGTTGTTTACCAGGCTGCACTCTACTATAAGAATAAGGGGCCGGCAGAGTCCCAAAAAGTACTGACGCTCTTTAAGGCGATTGAAAAGGCAGGAGATAAAACCGTTGTTCCGAAAATGCTTTATTCCCGTGGCTATTATTTCCTGGAACTGGCGGAAAACGCTTCTGGCAAGGATGGGGTGATTGATTATTATAGAAATGCGTTAAATGATTTTGTTTCCTTGCTGGATATAATCGACTTTGCCTCGCAGGAATATCAACTGGGGCAGAGTGTCTTGCAGGGGGTATTACTTTCTGTCAGGCAGTTATATGATGACAAAGTCAGCAGGCAATGGCTTATTGATACTTTGAAGCCTTCGGTAGAAAAATTTATCAATAGTAAAAATATGTCTAAGGGGATCTCTAATTCTTCTGATGTGAGTTTGCTTTGTTTTTATTATTCGTTGATGCTTGAAGATATAAAGGAATACCAAAAGGCAATTGAGCTCTTCTCTCATGTCTCTGCCAGGGAACTGGCCCGTGCGGTAGAATTCCATAAGGCATATTGCAGGTACCAGGTCAGGCTTGAGGCTGATCAGAAAAGCGATTTGTTACGTGAGGTTATTTCACCGCTGGAGTCACTGATATCATCTTCAAAGGAATATGATACTATTACTATAAATGCGGCGGTTTTACTAAGCGAGGCTTGCCTCGAAACCGGCCATTTCGATTTATATCTCAAAACAGTCTCCCCGGTTCTGCAGGCAGCCGATATAGATGGCTCTTCGGAACTGGTCAGGTTTGCCCAGAAGTTTGTTCTGGCATATATGGGCAAAGAGTTCCGGGTAAAAGTTGCCCAGGGTGATTATCCCTGGCTTATAGGCGAGCTTTACAAGGTTAAACCGCTGGTTGATGCAATGTATAAAAAGAGCAGTGCGGAAGAAAAACCGTTGTCTGCCGTATTATATTCAAGGCTGATTTCTTTTCAGATAAGCTCATGTACCGATCGCAGGCAGCTTGAAACAATTATGTCTGAATATGCCGATATTTTACGGGATCTGGGACAGCATATTGCCGAAGGCCATCTGGAAAAGGTGAGAAACCAGGCATTGCAGGATATGGTTTCCGGTGAATATGGCTCTGCCAGGGAAAGCTGGTATAAAGTAAGAGCATCGGAAAATTCCGATGAAAGTTATTTCTACTGGGAATCCAGGTACTGGGGAATCTATTGCCAGGCCTTGAACGGAGATTCCGGTCAGGCAATGCATTCTATCGATGTTATAATTGCCGAAAATGACTTCGATTCCGATGATACTGCTCAACCGCAATTTAAATCGTTATGGCTTGACAGAATCCGGAATATTGTTGTCAAGTAAACATTTTATCCCGGTTGCGGCAGGCATAAAAAAAGAGTTGAGCTTTTTACTGCCCTACCCTTTCCGGTCAAGATTGTTACCTTTATGGTTATGCTCGTTCGAGCGATTGTAAATTACGTCAGGGGCTGTTGTTAATTCCCCTTTGGTGTCATAGCTAAGGCCGCTGTGTTCTACTTCGGCTTGAGAATTACCTACTCCAAATCTACGACGTTTTTTCAACCTAAAACCCGCATAGAATGTTAAGATAGGCAAAACGCTTTGTTTTTTATTCAAGCTGCCATTTCTGGGAGTATTATTTTACATCTTTATGGAAATTTGCGACCCAAAAGCATATAATATGTAATTGTCGTGTCTGTATTGCCAAAGAGTGCAAAGATTTGCTTATCTAGCTGTATAAAAATGTTAAATCTTAGTGAGTAAGATATTATCTCAAATAATAGTGTTGATGTCTTTCTTTATATAGGAATATTAGCCATGAATAACAAAAAAATCTATAGTCTGTTAGCGTTTTTGTTTGCTCTTAATCTTTCTTTTGCCGCTCATGCTGATTATGTATCCTGGGACGGCTCCTCGAGCGACAGTTGGACAAACTCTGCCAACTGGAGTACCGGTGTTGTGCCCAGCGGCGATGACAATATAACAATTTCATCATCTGGAACTAACAATTACGATGTCAGGTATCTTTCAACCAATGATCTTGTCATCTTTGGCAGCACCGGGAAGCTAAAGTTGTATTATGATGCCTCTCTTACCTTTAGTAATAGCGTATCTGACCTCATCTTTGGCAAATATGGCGACACCGGCAATACCGAATTGTATATGACCAGTGGAGCTCAACTTGAGACTAATAATATGTATATGGGGTATAACAGTGCTTCCTATACTATTGCTACATTATATTCCGGCTCGCAGGTAATCGTTAATTCCAACTTGTATTTTGGTTATAGCGGAAATGCAGATACGACCATTTCCTATGGCAGCACCATGACGGCGACTAATAATGCTTACCTGGCCTTCTACGATAGTAGTGTTGCTTCTGTGACTATTGATGATTCCACCTCTGCATTAACTTTTGACAGCTATGGATATGTTGGTTATTATGGCCAGGCAAATATTGATATTACCGCCGGTGGCGATCTTTTTGCAAATTCAAACTTATATCTAGGCAGGTTTAATTCCGGCTATGGCTCTATCAATGTAAATGGCAGCGGCAGCCTTTTGGACGCAACTGGAAATCAGATATATGTCGGCTATGATGGTAATGGTGCTGTTAGTCTGGAAGATGGTGCTGATATGTATGCCGGTACCATGTACGTCGGAAGCCAGGGGTTCGGTGATGGCTCTTTTTCCATCAGCGGCAGCGGCAGTACTGCAACTCTATCTGGAAACATTGTTGTTGGTTCTGACGCCAACGGTAGTGGTGTTGCGAACATTTATAGTGGGGCAAGTGTATATGTTAACGGGGCATTGTCAATTAATGAACAAGGCACTGTCAACCTCTATGGCGGGTATTTAGCTGCTAATACAATTTATAGCGATATTGCCGGTTCGCTTAATTTCTATGGCGGCGAGCTGGAAGTTAACAGTAGTTTCAAAATCGCTGGCGATTCACCGGTTGGCTCTTATCTCGACTTGAACTCATCTCAGACTCTCGATATAAATGGAACTTTTACTGTTATGCCGGGCGCAACCCTCCGTGTTGACGAAGGTGAGGTCGAGGCAAATACCTACGAAAATGCAGGCTATTCTGCTCTTCGGTCTGGCGGTAAGGTTACTGCTGCCGCAATGAATAACAGGTCTACTTTTACGCTGGACGGCGGCAGTATCTATGCCAGTGAATTTCTGAATGATTTTGGTGCGACTATCTCAGGTGAAGGGCTTTTGCAGGCATCATCAACTTTGACCAATAACGGCCAGATCGCAGCAGACGGTTTCATGGAAATTAAATGCGATATTGAGAATAATGGTACTTTGTCTGTTGGTGATTTTGGCGATGTCATGTATCTCTATTTCAATGCCGACAACTATGGCTTGGTTGAGCTGGCAGGTGGCGCGGTCAACTCTGTTGACGGCAGGAATATTACCAATAGCACCAGCGGCATGATTCGCGGTAACGGTACCTTAAATACTTATGTCGATAATTATGGCTTTGTTCGTGCCCAGGACGGCAACCTGAGACTGGCAAACTTTTCTAACCAGGTCGGCGGCGAGCTGAGAATTGATGATAACGCTTCAGCTATGGTTAATTCTTTTTGGAATAACAACGGTCTCATTAGCATGAAGGGCGATAACGCCCGGCTTAGCGGCATGGATTTGACCAATACCGGTACCATACAGGGTGCCGGACGTATCGATAGCAGTTTGTTAAATGACAATGGTACAATCATTGCAGATGGTGGTACTCTCACACTCGCCGGCACGCTGGCGAATTACGGCAGAATGCAGGTTAACGATGGGGCAACTCTGGCTGTTTCTCAGGGGTTGTCATCCAATTTTGGTGATATTATCCTTAGAGGCGGCACTTTTAATAATCAGTATTATGATGCTCCTTCTATGTATTTTGTTAACTTTATCGATAGCACTATCGTCGGTAATGGTACTATCCAGGCCGGGTTGCTGGATAACGTCGGCTATATAGGAGTTGGCGGCGGCGATCTGGACATCATCTCAGAAGTCGTCCACAATGGCGATATAAATATCCAGAACGGCTGTACCCTTACTTTTTATGATGATGTCTCTGGTTCAGGCAGTTTTACCGGTCTTGGTAATACCGTGTTCCTGGCAAACTACAGCCCGGGGTCCAGCCCGGCGGCTATCAGCTTCGCAGGTGATGTCGTCTTTACCGGCACCAGCGAGCTGGTCATGGAGCTGGGCGGTACTATCCGCGGCGATCAATATGACTTTATCGATTTCCAGGGCTCGGTGGATTTCGGCGGCGACCTGCAAGTCAACCTGATTAACGAATTCGTTCCATCGTACGGCGATATCTTCGACCTGTTCGATTTCGATGGCTATACCGGCAGCTTCGATAATATAATTCTCCCTGAGCTGGGCGGTGGATTGTATTTCTCTTATGACAATATCTATGAGGATGGAACCATTACCGTTGTTCCTGAACCGGTTTCTATTGGTCTTATTGGCCTTGGCATGCTGGCTGTTGTTCGCAGAAGCAGAAAATAATCAGTGCCATGCTGAATTCATGAGAATACAATGTTTAGATTATTCGAGAAATACTATATATTCATTTTGCTGCTGACGGCATGCACTTTACCTCTCAGGGCAGGGCAGGTAATAGACCATATCATTACCGGCAATACCACTTTAGCCTCTGACCTGACGGTTACCGCCGGTGTTTCGCCCGGCAACAGCCCCGGACTCGTAACTTTCCAGGGCAACGTTTCTTTTGGCTCTCAATCGAATATACTTATCGAGCTGGGCGGCACAATACCCGGCACAGAACACGACAAAATTATTTTCGAAAGCGATGTTACTTTCGGCGGTCAGCTGGAAGTGGTTTTATATGACGGGTTCGTGCCCGGCATCGGTGATAGTTTCGATATCTTCGATTTTCTTCCCGCAAACCTTACCGGTTCATTTTACGCTGTCTCTTTGCCCGGTCTTTCACCGGGGCTGCTGTGGAACACCTCACAGCTCTATACGACCGGTACTATTTCCGTCGATTATCCGCCTTCTATTACCGTTACAGCACCAAATACACCGATATATCTGCTCTCCGGCAGCCAATACGAGATTACCTGGACCAGCCTCGGTGCTGTCGATTCTGTCCTGCTGCAGTATTCGGCAAACTCCGGCGTCCGCTGGATCGATATTGCTGTTTCTCCTGATACCGGCACGTATAACTGGACGGTGCCGTATGATAACAGCAGCCATTGCCTGGTGAAGGTATCGAAGGGGTCCGACAGCACTGTCTTCGATATCAGCGACAGTGAGTTTACTATCTATACCTGCACTCTAACCGCCGACTTTACCGGCGACTGCCGCGTCGAACTTGAGGATTTCGCACTACTGGCTCAGCATTGGCTGCTGGACTAT
Source organism: Sedimentisphaerales bacterium (assembly GCA_963666285.2). Classification (GTDB taxonomy): domain Bacteria; phylum Planctomycetota; class Phycisphaerae; order Sedimentisphaerales; family SM23-30; genus JAFGDI01. The sequence goes on along the minus strand of OY762711.1, from coordinate 3,686,658 downwards.
ACTTCGCCCGCCTGGGACAGCCTCTACGATATCAACGAACCCGCCGACGGCATAATAAATATGTTCGATTTCGCCACTTTCGCCGCCCAATACCTCACCAGCGACATCAGGTAAGGTAGTCTGGACAGTATATGTTATATTTTTGTTTTATATGATGTGGATTATATGTATAAATATAAAGTATGTCTGATCTGAAAAAACTAATTACTCAGCACGGTGGATATCGCAAAATGTTGAGTTTTCAGGTTGCCAGGCTGGTTTATGATGTAACAGTCAGGTTTTGTGATCTTTATATCGATAAGTTCAGCCGTACCCGCGACCAGATGATCCAGGCCGCGCGTAGTGGTGTGCAGAACATCGCTGAAGGTTCAATGGCATCAGGAACATCCAAAAAGACCGAACTGAAACTGACTAATGTTGCCAGGGCCAGCCTTGAGGAGCTCCGCCTCGATTATGAAGATTACCTCAGGCAGGGGAATATGGTTGTATTATCATTTGATGATCCGATTATGAAACGCTTCAAAACAAAGAAATGCAAAACGGTTGACGATGTACGGGAGTGGGTAAATCAGGAGATGCAAATAGCAAAAGACTCTCACAGGCAAACACTGACCGACACTTCTGAGGTGAAAGTCTTTGATAGTCCATGTCAGTCCTTGTCTTCTTCAGCTTTAGTGGCAAATGGTATGCTTGCCTCTATCAATCTGGCAAGTTACTTACTCTCTCGTCAGATTTCTGTCCAGGCAGAATCCTTCGAATCCGAAGGCGGTTTCACTGAACGATTGTATCGTGTCCGAACAAGCAAACGAAAACAACGCAGGTAGCTTTGCCGTCCCTCATTGAAAATCCTGAGCTAATCGAAGGGGCTAAGCATAAAAAATGCGGTTTTTCTCTCTCAGTGGATAACGGTAAATATCGACATATAGGATATTTACAGTATTTAGGCATTTGGTATGTGTCAATATGACGAAATTTGTATATCTTTTTCATTTTGTTATGAAAGTTGATTTTGATAAAATGACTACATTAAATCTGGGAGGTTTGGGTGCAAAAGGAGATAATTTCACCAGCCTGTCGGAAGTGGATTTTAGCATAATTATTTATCGAACCAATTGAAAGGTGATGTTTCAAAATGAGATGTTTCTTTAATATATCACTGTTTTTACTGTTGTTTGTTTCTTGCTTATCGGCAAATGAGATGAATGTTGACATACAATTCTTTTCTGACATATCATCAACAAACTTGTCTCAATCTGGCAATAATTCTACTATTAAGCTAATTGTGCGTGACAATAGCACAAATAATCTCATTTCGGGCGTAAATATAAACTGTTCTGCAAAACTGCCTGGATATTCCGATGACGATACTCAAGAATTAATCAGCAGCTTCACTGAAACATCTACAGGTATATATGAACTAAATGTCGATAACAATAATATATGGATAGATTTTGGCCCGGTATTTACTATCATTGGAAAATCATCTTTTAACTTCGAACTAGAATGTTCCGGATATGACACATTAGCTACTTCAAGTACTGCAACTATTGTAGATTGCTTAGATCATATCGTCTCTGTGCCAGATAATTACTGGATAATATCTCCGTCTGTTGTTCCAGAATTGCAGAAAGAGATTTCGTATAATGGTATTTCATATACTTGCTATAAAATGTGGCATTATGATGCAGATGCAGAATACTACACTCAACAATCAAAATGGCTTGTTGTTGGTCCTAATGGTGTAGTTTCAGATGAGAATTTATATTCAACAATAGCAGTTGTAGCGGAAATTCAAGAGTGGGATGTAGATTCATTGGCCGATGCACTTGATAGTATTGCTGACGATTATGAAGATATCATTTTTGGCACTGATGTTGTAGCTTTTGGTCAGACTATCCGCGATACTGCAGCAGGCTGCCTGGGAGCTGTTCTGTCTTCATATTATACGGGTGGAGTAACTTTAGGGACACAAGCAAGTGTACTTCTTGAAGAAAGTGCAGATATGCTGGCTGAAAACTTTATTGAAAACCGAATTTCAGCTATTTCAGACCCAATGGAATGGTATAGAAACTCAATCAAAAATCAATTCTCAACACATGCTCAAGAGCTGCGTGTTGCGGCATTACAAATAAGAAACAGAGGTACTGACTGGGAACCTCATGAGGCAAAGTATTTCTGGCAGAATTGCAGAGATGGGCTTGTGAATGGATTGCCTTTATGTAATGCCATTGTCCAGGCGTTACCTGAAACAGACCTGATGAGCCAACTTACGGAAATATTGATAGAAGCTGCAAAAGGAGCTGACCCTTCTGGTGGAGCCCTTCTTGTTTCACATGCGATTATGATTGACCTTAAAAACTTACCAGAACAACAAAGAATATATACTGAGTGTTATTATGAAACAGATGAGCTTGATAGCGTTTTTTCTGAGACACGCGATTGCAGATGGGATTATCCTTCGGACTTGGTTTCATTTTATCAGAACAACCCTCTCTTTAATACACCGCTAGAATTAACTGCTGACGGCCCCTGGACAACTAATATTAGTCAATCATATACGATCAGCGGCAATGTTACGCAGGATGGGAGTTATGTTTCTAATGCTGATATTATTGTTAATTTGAATGGTTCAAAGGTGGCGACTGCTAAAACTAATACCAGTGGTAACTTTTCAATTGATCTTACAGCACCAGGCACAGCGGGCAGTTATACTGTTTCGATCAATGCCGATCATGGGGCATATTCATTAGATGATGCCGTAGAGAGTACATTAACCATTGTTGATCCTATCGAAGGGTATGATTTTGCTGTTTCTGATATTGAAGGCTCTTCAAGTGCTGACAATGATAGTGATGTAACATTAAAGATTTATGTTGCTAATCTGGGTGATTATATAGCGTCTGGCAGCCTGAGTATCCAGCTTTATGACCCTGACAACAACCCAACTGGAACAGAACAGCAGTTTAGCATTAGCCAATTACCAGCCGGTAACCAGACCTTCATCGAAGCTTCTATTCAAACAGGTTCCGATGATGGTTATTATATAGTTAAATGTACAGCTGCATGTAACGTTGGGGATGAAGACTGGTCTAATAATACCAGAACGCATCATATCCTTGTCGGCGACAGACCTGCCGCTCAAGGCCATGAGGTACTGGAACACATTTACAGTCTTGACAATGTTAACCAGCCTGTATCATTTGGTCCATATACTATTTATTTTACCGGTTTGAATACAAGTACTGGACTGGTTAATGTCGAAAGAATCGAACCTGAGATTATGGATAATTTCACTATTAGTGAAGGTGAAACAAAAGCTTTTGGAAATGCAAACTGTGTAGTGCATTATGATAGCTGGATGAATGTAGGAAATGTAGCAGTATTAAATCTTGGCTCTGCAACACAAAATCTTATAGCTCAGCCTGCTGAACAAACTGTGATCCATGGTGAAATCGCAGAATTTCAGCTTAACGCCAATGTAAACATCTATAATGCAAATGTTTTAACCGGCTGGTTCAATGGTGATAGTATTAATGGAAAAGACAGCTACACATCTAATGGTAATATTTTATCATATTATGTCGATACAGACAATCTTTCGCCCGGTGATTACCAATGGTTTATCCGAGTGACAGGAATAAATGACTTTACTTTCTTTCAGAAACTTACCCTTACAGTTCTTCCGCAGCCCGTCCATGACCTTATCATCGAAAGCATTACCCCGCAGGAAGATCGTATTTACAGGGTAGGTGAAACCGTTCAGTTTGCTGCGGTTGTTAACCGCACAGAAGACCATACTGAGCTGGCAACACTTACCCTTACCGCAGAAGACAGTTCAGGCATAAACCGCCTTATCTCAACCTCGGTTGAAACTATAACCGGCCAGACCAGCCTGACATACAGCTGGGATACTTCTCTATTGCCATCTGATGACTACACTATCTGTCTGGATGGTACTATTACCGGCGAAGCAAACTCTGGAAATAATAATGCTACATGCACTGTCTGCCTTCTGGGGCCACAGACTTATTATGTAGATATCGATAATGCCGATGATACCGCTCAGGGCGGCTCTGCCGACCACCCGTTTGATTCTATCCAGACAGCTATAGATGCAGCTTTCAGCGGAGATACTGTAATTGTTAGTCCGGGACATTATGTAGAAAATATAAGTTTTGATAATAAAGATATTGTTCTTACTGCTACTGATCCGGATAATTCTACCATAAGAGAGCAAACTGTTATTGATGGTGGTCAGAATGGTTCTGTTGTTACTTTTGGTGGTGAAGAAACTGAAGATTGTGAGCTTTCTGGTTTTACTATAACTAATGGGCTTGCAGAGAATGGTGGAGGTGTCAATGGAAATGGGACAGAAGCTACTATTGCCTACTGTTACATACATACTAACACTGCTAATGAAAATGGCGGAGGGATATATAGCATTTCTGGTTTGTTACATAATGATTTAATAGTTGGTAATAAAGCAAATGCAATTGGTGGCATTTACTCAATCCATGAGGTTGATATTATTAATTGTTCAGTAATAGATAATTACCCTATAAGCATTGGCATTTCTGGTATCAGAGATTTCTATAATAACATCTGCAATGCTCTTTGGTTCTACGGGGACAATATTGATTACAATATTACACCATCGTTTGTTACTAATTGTATTGGCAATATATATGAATCAAATGTACCATTTGAATCTTATAGTTTTTATCTTGAGACTGTACCTTTTTTTGATGAAATGTCAATGGTAGAATGTACTATTGTAAATCATTCAGCTGAAAAAACATTTGAAATTGAATGCCCAGATGGTTTCTATGATGTTACTCTTGAATGGTCTGGTTATGGGGATGGAACAAATACGATGACTATGTATAGCAGTGGTTTACATTTCTTAAACATTTCTTCTGGATATTATAGCTTTACAACAGAAATCGTTGAGGATAAAATTAGTTTTTCTTTTTTATTAGATGAAGTTGGGCAGGCAAATATATCATTAAATGACATTAAGATTAAACCCAAAACAATACATGAGCTTGATTCACAGGATTATCATAGTAACTGGTTTCAAGTTAAGGAAATAGACTTTTTAGGTTGGTCAATTGATTATACTGAAGGTGGATTTTATGATTATGAAATCGGTAGCAATAATAACGTCATATCTATTGATGCAGGGTGGATTAGAGATGAATTCTTTTTCGACTATGGAATAGTAAAAGCAACCAACTCATTAAACACAAATATAGAGCTCAATGGTAAAGTTGAATTAAACCTAGATTATAAGGCTTCTTGTTCCCCTGAATTTTCTTACAATTACCCATTGGCTTTAAAAGTATTTACTCACGAGAATGGTTCTTTACAAATGGTAGAGGCTGACCTTATTCGAGATGACAACTGGCACAAAATGTCTATTTCTTTTGATGAAATTAATTCTTCTGTATTTTACATTGAGGCATACCTAGACTCATCTGGTGAAAATACGGTAGAATTGAATATTAAGGATTTGTCAATATGCGAATATGCAAAAATAGAGTATAATAAAGTTAGTTTTGTAAGTAATGGAATATGGCTTGATGATGTTTATATTACTGGCGATTACCACCTATTATCTGAATCGTTTTGCATTGATACTGGTAGCACATCCAGCGACTATAGCAATGAACCTATGCCAAACGGCGGCAGAATAAATCTTGGAGCCTACGGTAATACCCCAGAAGCAGCCAGAAGCAGCGTAATAGAGTTCCTCGGATACCAGATCGTCAGCGAAACTGTAATTGATGAATCAATAGTAGAATATGAGGTTGCTGTTGAGATCAAAAACAACAGCACAACTGACCTTTCTAATGTCCTGCTGTCACTTATAGACAACTCGGATGAGATTGCCGTTATTGGCGACAGGAGCATAAATGTACCGTCAATATCAGCGGGCCAGTCTTTGATAACATCAGATACCTTTACCATCCAGCTGGATATGTCAACTGCTCTTGATGATGGTCAATTCATCTGGGACATTGCCTACTACGATACAGTTCAGCAGCAGCCGGCAATGCAGATGACCGCAGCCGCTATCGCAACCCATGCTGTTGGTGACATTACCGGCGAAGGTGAGGTTAATCTGCTTGATTTTAACTCACTCGCAGCCCAGTGGCTTCAATCTTCAGAAGGACTTTCAGCGGATATTTCAGCCCCAGCTGATGGTATTGTCGATATTGTTGACCTGAATACCATGATATCGAACTGGCTCAACAGCAATAATCAATACAAAATAGTTCAGTAATCTAATATAACAAGATATTTCAACCCCGGCGTAGTTAATTCTATTCCGGGTTCTTTGGACAACAATATTTCAATTTCCAACCAACCCAACATCGTTAAGGATATAGTAGCACAGGCATCCTTGCCTGTGAATCAAACCAGCCTTGGCGAAGCCGATTCCTTAATCCTGCCGGCGTCGAGCACCAGCTCGGCACATTCGCCGCATGCGATTAAATTAGCTCGCCGCTAGATGATACATTTACCAGTACCCAACACCAAATACCTACCAAACTGGCTATCGGTCAGTTTGGCATTTTTATTACTTGGATATTCCTCCCATTTTTGCTATCATAAATCCTTAGTTTTTAACAATTTACTTATTGGCCGGGATGCTGATTCTATAAATCTCATTTCTGCGATAAGTTACTTTATTATAATAACTTAAAATTGATAGGGCAGTAGTGCCGCTTTAGCTGCTGACTGTCCGCCTTATTGTTACCGGAAAAGAGTTTATGAAAAAATCTGGTCTTTTTATCGTGTTTTTATGTCTTTGCCTGTCCGCAATACTTAATGCCGCCAATGGCATCATTCCCGGCACAGGTACCGAAACCGACCCATACCTCATCGAAGATCTTGCCGATTTCGACTATCTTGTTGCCAATTACGGCCAATTCGATTGTGATCAGTATCTCAAACTCACCACCAACCTTGACCTGACAGGCAAAACCTTTAGCAATTATGTCTTTCCGGGCTTAAACGGCTCTTTTGATGGCAATGGTTATACCATTAGTAACATTACGATCGTTAACGATGTTTCTGTCAGCAGCAATATTGGATTCTTTGGCTCCGTTGGTAGATATGGAATAAGTTCGAAAGTGATTAACCTTGCCCTTGATAATATCACAATTGATGGAAATGAAAGGATATCTCACTTAGGAGGACTGTGCGGCACTAGTTACTCGGGACAAATAACAAATTGCTCGGTTAGGGGAAGTATTGTTGGAGGCGTTGAAATTGGCCTACTTGTTGGTGTTGCAAATAGTTCTGATATCACAAATTGCAAAGCTGTTGGCATTATCTCTGGCTTAGAGCTGATTGGTGGTTTGATTGGCTGTACTGCAGGTGGTTCTAATGTTTCAAATTCATATGCTTCTGCAACCGTTTCCAGTTCTAATTATTGTTCTGGCGGGCTGGTCGCCTATCATTACCAAAATAGTGAAATATCGGATTGTTATTCATCTGGAAGCGTAACAAGTAATGGCGAACAGATAGGTGGCCTGGTTGGATATAACGACACAAATATTTCTAGCTCATATTCAACTTCTGCAGTAACTGGTTCATATAAAGTTGGAGGTTTGGTAGGTGATAATAAACAAGGTAATATATCTCAGTGTTATTCTTCGGGCTCAGTGGTGGCATTAGGTGATGTTGGTGGTTTAGTGGGTGAAAGCGAAGGTACAATCGTTAATTGCTTTTCTACAAGTGATGTTACAGGTGGACATCTTGTAGCTGGTCTTTGTGGTTTTTATCGGGGAGGAATTGTCAGCAACTGTTTCTGGGACACCCAAACATCTGGAATAGATGCAGATTCATCCCAGGTTGGTATTGGCCTGCCAACTAGCCAGATGCAGGATGTGAACACATTTTTAGCTGCCGGATGGGACTTTGTCGGTGAAACTGATAACGGCACAGAAGATATTTGGCGTATGAATGGCTATCCCGCTTTTGACTGGGATACTGGAGGGGCAGTAGTAGTTCCAGATCTGACAGGCCTTTCAAGAGCCCAGGCCGAAGAAGCTATTTCTGCTTCCGGACTTATCCTTGGCAATATTACATATAATTTTGACTTTGCTATACTTGGCGATACCATTATCAGCCAGTCAATCCCTGCCGGATCAACGCTTACACAAGGTACTGTTATATCGATTGGTCTCTCGTTTCCTTTACCCGGCACGGGCACAGAATCTGATCCGTTTGTTATCGATGATATGACCGATTTTGAATCTTTCTGTGATGTGCAATTTTCCGATTATTACAGAGCCTACCGAACACACACGCGGCTTGATTGCGATATTGATCTGGCAGGAATAGTCTATAACCATTCACTAATTTCATATTTTTATGGTTCTTTTGATGGTAATGGCCATGTAATCAAAAATATGCAGATTGAGGTTGGTGCTGATGATGACTATTCTGAGCCAGTTGGATTTTTTTTCCGGGTTGAAGAAGCTGAAATTGACAATCTTGGTTTGCTTAACTGCTCAGTTGTGAATAATAAAGAGGGTTACAATGCAGGCATTCTTGCAGGCAGTTCAAATTCCACAACAATAAAAAACTGTTTCGCTTTAGGGAATGTATCATCTTTGGGGATGAGTGTTGGTGGACTGGTGGGTAGTAGTTTTTCTACTACAATTGACAATTGTTATGCAGATGTAGGTGTTGCAGGTAATAATTACGTTGGTGGTTTGGTAGGATATGTTGATGATAGCATTATCCTAAATAGCTATTCAAGTGGCTCTGTCAGTGGTTTTGAAAATGTTGGCAGTTTGGTTGGTTATGTTAGAAGTGGCAATATTACCAGCTGTTATGCTACAGGTAATGTTGCAGGCACAAATTACATTGGAGGTTTGTGTGGCAATAATAGCGGAAGTGTTATCAGCTGCTATGCTACTGGTAATGTTGAAGCAGGGCAAAATGCCGGTGGGCTATGCGGTATAGATAACGGCAATATCAAAAAAAGTTTTGCTGCTGGAAGTGTTAACGCAGAAAAAACCGCTGGCGGATTATGCGGGAGTTCTGCCGGTACCATTCAAAATTGCTATGCTGCCGGTGATGTATTTGCTGGAAAGGAAGTTGGTGGACTTGTTGGCCTTGCTTCTGACGGCACAATTTTCTATTGCTATTCGAGAGGTGATGTTTCGGGTTACAATTATACTGGAGGGCTTATCGGCTATATCGATGGAGTTGATATCCTGTCTTGTTTTTGGGACACTGAAACATCTGGGCTATCTTATGGGTGTAATGAGTATGACTATAATAACTTGTACTCCCAGTTAATCATAGGCAAAACCGCTGGTCAGATGCAGGAGAAACAAACATTCGTTAATTGCGGCTGGGATTTTATTTCTAATGAGAGTCCTCAAGCTCCATGGTTTATGGGTGAATATCCGGTTCTTTCCGACTTGTCAGATATAGTCTCTGTTGCATATTTTGTTGGTGTTACATTAGAGGATGCCGAAAGCCTGATTACTGAAGCCGATCTTCAGGTTGGAGACGTCCAGTATTCTATCTCAGATTCCATCCCGGAAGGGCATATTATAAGTCACAAGTCAGATGTGTTAACCAACGTATTAGCTGGTACACAAGTTGATCTTGTCGTTTCTTTAGGTCCTCCAGCTGATTTATCCGGTAATGGCAGCGAATCAGAACCATATCTTATCACGAGCCTGCATGAGTTTGATTCGTTTGTATTTAATAAAGACTATTGGGCAGAAAGTGTCTATGTCAAGCTGACAACCGATCTCGACCTGGACCCAGCCAACCCCGGCAGAAGTACATACCCTTCTGCTGTTATTGCTCGTGATACATCTAACAAGGTATTCTACCAGGGAACAGCCTATAGCGGTATATTTAATGGCACTGGCCATAAAATATCTAACCTTACTATCAATTCATCAAAAAATGAGGACGATTATATCGGCCTCTTTGGCAAACTCGGTTTCTCTGCCCAGGTCAATAACCTCACTATCGAAAACGCAAACGTTATCTCAGGTATACGTGCATATTATATCGGCATCCTTGCCGGTGAAAACAACGCCGTTATCAGCAATTGCAGTACATCCGGTTCTGTTACCAGCTCATATGGTGCAGATCATATTGGCGGCCTTTGTGGCATAAACAATAATGGCCAGATAGACTATTGCCAGTCATCAGCTATTGTAACTGGAGCAATTAACTCCGTTCCAGTTGGCGGACTTGTCGGCGAAAATGCTAATGGTACTATCTCAAATTCACATTTCTTGGGAACTGTTTCCGGCACAAATAGTGTTGGTGGTCTTTGTGGCATAAATAGTGACAGTACGATTGAAAATAGCTATAACCTTGGAAATATTGTTGGTAGTGACTATGCCGCTTCTATCGGTGGTTTATGCGGTTATAATGAATGGTCTGAGATCAGCGGTTGTTACTCAAATGGAGTTGTTACTGCCGGTTCAAATTCTAAACGTATTGGCGGTCTTTGCGGAGATAATAACGAAGGGTTGATATATGATTGTTATTCTTCTGGCAATGTCTCCAGTGGTGACAACTCAGCGTATATTGCTGGCTTGTGTGGTGAAAATTATATCGGAACAATTGAAACAAGTTATTCTACTGGTCAGGTTGTTTCTGGTACTAGTTTTAACTACGTTGGAGGATTCTGTGGCAAAAACAGGTCAGAAATTCTCGATTGCTTTTGGGATATAGATACTTCTGGCTGTGATACTAGTGATGGGGCTGATGGGAAAACAACAAGTGTAATGGTGTCTCTTTATACATATTCAAGCTCTAATTGGTCTATAAATGAGGCAGAAGACTCAAAATGGATAATCATCAACGATGATTATCCAAAACTTTTATGGCAGCATGGTGTATACATTAAAGGTGTTGCAGAAATCTATCTATACCCAAATCAGTCAGGTGTGGTCAATATTGATTTGTATTCTCTTTCAGATGATGATTTTGCTTGGAAGGTTACAGATATTGATTCTTGCCCTTGGATATCTTCTGTTACTCCACAGTTTGGTAGTTTTACATCTTTTGGTGAGTGTGATCCGGTTGAGATTGTTTTAGATTCTTCAGGTTTGACTGTTGGTAATTATATCTACCTGATGCCAATACGGACATATAGTAATCAAGAACAATATCTGGTCATTAGCTTACATGTAGTAAATAAAGTAGATTTGGTTGATTTTTCATTATTGGCAAATTACTGGTTGAATGAATGTGATTGTCAGGTATGTTCTGATGTAGACTATTCTAATGACGGCAGTATTGATTTAAATGATCTAAATATATTTGTAGACCAATGGTTGCAGGATGTCTCTGTTGATAAAGGTTTTGAAGCTGATTTTGAAACGGGCTCTGCCTGCTCTTATGGTTTTAATTTTTATGGTAATACTGACTGGTTCGCTCAAAATCAGGTTGCTTACCAGGAAGGTTACGCTGCTCAAAGTGGTGTAATCGCAGATAGTCAGACTAGTTCAATTGAAATAACTGTAAATACGGATGATTGTGATACTGTTAGTTTTAACTGTAAAGTATCATCGGAAGCTATTTGGGATACTTTAAGTTTTTATATCGATGGTGTCAAGCTGGATCAGTGGTCTGGCGAACTTGATTGGCAGAATGTCGATTATCCTGTGAGCAGCGGCATCCATACTTTTACGTGGACATATTCCAAAGATGTTTCTATTAGCGAGGGTAGCGATGTTGCCTGGATTGATAACATTAGAATTTTTGAAGCAAAATAAAGCCTCCGATAATACAATCTGTAACTTTCGCGTTCATTAGTGGTAAAGCCTTTTTAGCTCGCCGCTAGATGATACATTTACCAGTACCCAACGCTAAATACCTTTCTTAGGTGATCGTCTTAAGTTATACTTGACTCCAACCATACAATACATAGTATAATATTAAGTGTAATTTAGTATTGAAATTAAAAAACAGGATGCGCCTTTAGGCGATATCTTCCCTAAAACCTAATACCAAATACCTGATTTATGACAAAATCAAAAAAATGTACCTCACTCAAATACTGGATACTGGCCGCACGGCCGTTTTCCTTTACCGCATCCATTATGCCAGTCATACTCGGTGCCGCATTAGTGCCATACTACAGTCTCCCGGCACGATGGGTACTTCTCCCGCTGATTATCATAGCTTCATTTGCGATGCACGCCGGCACAAATATGGTTAGTGAATATTTCGACCTGCGAAATGGTGTCGACCGCCCCGAAACCTACGGCTCCAGCCGTATCCTGGTAGAGGGCCATCTGCTGCCCTATAAAGTCCTGCTCGTCGGCATGGCACTATTTGCTCTTTCCGCCGCTATCGGCCTGGTATTCATCTATGTCCATGGCTGGCCGATCCTGTTGCTAGGCCTTATCGGCCTCTTTGGCGGGTTCTTCTATACCGGCTATCCCGTCGGCTTCAAATACCTCGGACTCGGCGACCTGGGCGTATTTATTCTTATGGGCCCGCTTATGGTCATCGGCAGCTTCTACGTACTCACCGGCACATTCCGCCTCGAAGTGCTTTGGACCTCGCTTGGTATCGGGTTCCTGGTAACTGCCATCCTAACAGCCAACAATCTCCGCGATATCATGCACGATACCCAGGCAGGCATACGCAGTACCGCCACCGTCCTCGGCCATGGTATCGCTCGTATCGAATATATCTCGCTGCTGATAGGGGCCTATGCAGCGGTTCCGCCGCTTATCCTCACCGGTATACTCCCGGCATGGTCGCTTATCGTTCTGGTTACTATCCCGCTGGCAGTCAAAAATATCAAACTTGCCCTGACCAGCGATGTCAACCATCCCGAAAACATCGCTACTCTTGATGTGCAGACCGCGCAGCTGCATCTGCCGTTCAGTATTCTGCTGGTTATCTCGATTCTACTGGGAGCGTTTCTGTGAGAGCTGTTATTTTTCTTTGTTCAATTGCGGCAGTATGTTTCTTTCTAATGTTCTGCCCGCTTACCAAGTCGCATGTTCCGTTCTGGCCGATGATGGTTGGTACGACTGCTTTGCTTGGAGTTTCTTCATTGATCGTCGGTCGAAAAGAACTCAAGGAAATTTATGCCTTCAAACTCTGGCATATTCCGGTCGGCATAATCTCAGCCGCCGCTCTGTATCTGGTATTTTGGATCGGTCATTTTTTGGCGATTCGCATCCTGCCTTTTGCAGATTCGCAGGTAAATTCGATTTATGATATCAGGGCTGCCCAGAATCCGTGGGTGATCCTAACTCTTTTATTTTGCATAATTGGGCCTGCCGAAGAAATTTTCTGGCGAGGGTTCGTGCAGTATCGACTGAGCAACCGGTGGGGCGCCGCGCCATGGTTTCAGGGTTCCGTTACCGCTTTTCAGCTCGCCGCTATATGGTTTCGAGGTGCCGTTATGGGGTTTCTTGTGGCCGCGGCTCTTTACACCTTCGTGCACCTTCCGTCCATGAACCTCATGCTGGTCGCGGCCTCGGCGTTATGCGGCGGTTTCTGGGGGCTGCTCTTCGCCATGACACGAAGCCTCTGGCCCTGCATCATCTCGCATGCACTCTGGGATATCACCATATTCATCATATTTCCTATAATTTAACTATTTTAACATTTCCCTTACGTCTTTTCTACCAGTTATTTAGATTTTTGGGCTATTTTTGCCTCGTTTTTCCAACATAGCCGTTAGTGCTGTATCTCATTGCCTTTACAGCAATTATTTTCATTTTACCGGCCTAAAAAATGGAATAAATCTTGCATTAATACATGTTTGCTGATAAAATGTGGGACTTAAATCGCGACTGTATGTCCCGGTTTTGTGTAAATATTTATAGAGAGCGAACTTATGATAATTGCAGGAGTTAGATATGCGTAAGAATTATGTTGCTGGTAACTGGAAAATGAATTTGGATGCCGCTGGTGCAAAAACTCTGGCATCTGAACTGGCTCAGAAATTTGGTGGTTGTCAGGATAAAGCCGGGGTTGACGTAGCTGTTTGTCCTCCATTTGTTTACCTGGCAGCAGTAAAAGAAGCCCTTGGCGACAGCCCGGTTATGCTGGGAGCCCAGGACGTATTTTACGAAGGTAACGGCGCTTTCACTGGCGAAATCAGTGTTCAGATGCTTAAAGATGTTGGTTGTGACTTCGTTCTTGTCGGTCATAGCGAACGTCGCCATGTTATCGGCGAAACGCATGAGATTCTAAATAAGAAGATCAAGGCAGCTTTGGCTGGTGGTCTTGATGTTGTATTTTGTATAGGCGAGCTGCTGGAAGAACGTGAAGGCGGCAAGATGGATGCAGTTTTGAATGAGCAGATTCGCGAAGGTCTGGCCGGTATTACTGCTGAGCAGATGGCGAATATCACAATAGCTTATGAGCCGGTTTGGGCGATTGGAACAGGCGTAACAGCTACTACCGAACAGGCCCAGGAAGCTCATGTCTTCTGTCGTGGTGTTATTGCTGATATGTTTAATGCTGATGTTGCTGCTGCGGTTAGAATTCAGTATGGCGGAAGCGTAAAGCCTGACAATGCCGCTGAACTAATGTCACAGCCGGATGTTGACGGAGCTCTGGTTGGCGGTGCTTCACTGAAATCAACAGACTTTATGAATATTATTCAGGGCGGAATCAATCCTGGTAACGGTTGTTCCTGTGGTTGTGCTTGCAAATAAACTGCATTATTCCTGAAAATGGCATTTTATATAAGCATTGGTGTTTATTTTTGATTTTTTGAAGAAAATTCAAAATTATAGATATTATTGTGACAATTTAATAAACAAGTTTACACTTGGTGTAATAATAACTGTTTTTGTTTTTGGAGTATAATATGTTTGCAACTATGTTGTGTGCTGTATCTTGGTGGGCAAGTGCCCTTGGCATTTTATTTGTTGCGGTTTGTCTGATATTAATTGCCCTGGTTCTGTTGCAAAAGGGCCGTGGTGGCGGTTTGGCAGCAGCATTTGGCGGTGAAGGCGGCCAGTCTGCTTTTGGCAGCAAGACAGGTGATGTATTTACCTGGGTAACAATTGTAATTGTAGTTGCATTTTTCCTTATAGCTATATCATTATCTCTGGGCTATAAGCCTGCCAGTCTTGACGAAGACATTCAGCAGGGTGCCGGCATAAAGAGCAATGATACTTCAATGCCTGTTGATGCGGAAGCACCAAAACCGGAAGCTGATGCCGGCGATAAGGCAGGTGCCGCTGCGGCAGATGCTGAAGAAACCGCATCTGATAGTGCAGTAACTGCTGAAGAGGGAGCGGAAAAAGCTGATACTTCAGATGTTCCAGTTCCTGAAGAAACTCCAAAAGAAGCAGAAACCACCACAACAGAATAATATTTGATATATAACTCGGTTAATTCCGTTTTTTATAAAAAACTTACGAATGATCAGTGACTTTTTGTTTGAAATTAGTCACTGGTCATTTCTCGATTTACAGAACCGTGTAATTTTTAGTTTTTACAGCCATATCTGTCTAAATTGAAAGTTATTATCCGGATTGATAGAAAAGGATTTATTTATGCTAAAGAGCATGACTGGTTTTGGAGATTCCAGGTATGAAGCTGAGAAGTTAAGCTTTATGGTTGAGATCAAGACAGTAAACAATAAGTACTTAAAAGTATCAATCAAGTTACCGGATATATTATCTTTTGCTGAAACAGAACTGGAAAAGATTATCAAATCAAATGTTTGTCGCGGCTCGGTGTATTGCAATATTTATGTGAAAGATTCCGGGACAGTTAATGTTTCTGACATCAATCATGCCGCAGCCATGCATTATTATGACAATATGCTTGAGATTGCACGCAGTACAAATATGGACAAGCCGCACCTGGATCTTGCCAGATTATTGATGCTCCCTGGTGTTTGCCAGCCTAAAGTTTACAGTGAAGATGAAAATAAGCAGTTCATGGAGATATTAGCTGAGCAGATTAGCCAGGCACTGGTAAAGTTGAATGATATGCGTGTTCATGAAGGCCAGGCGTTGCTCAATGATTTGAGAAAGAATTGCGAATTCATCAAAGTTACTCTCGATAAGCTTGAAGGAATGACACACGAAGTTGTAAATCGATATCGAGATAAACTTGAGAGCAGAGTAAATGAGCTGTTAGCAAGCGCAAAGCTTAAAGTAGATGAAGACACTCTTTTGAGAGAAGTTGCCGTATTTGCGGACAAATGTGATATTAACGAAGAGATATCCCGCCTGAACGCTCACCTGGTACAGTTTGACAAGATATGCACTGATGAAGAGCAGGTAGGGCGAAGGCTAGACTTTTTGACCCAGGAGATGCTGCGAGAAGCGAATACTATTGCCAGTAAAGCTAATAATGCTCAGATAAGCCAATTTGTGGTTGATATAAAAGTGGCTATAGATCGCCTGAGAGAGCAAGTTCAGAACGTCGAATAGATTGAAATATAAAGTAGTACAAGAAGACAAATGGGAGGGGGAAGCTCCTGCCGTCAAAATATATGAATGAAGATCAGTTACAAGCAGGCAGGTTATTTGTTATAAGCGGTCCAAGCGGCTCCGGGAAGGGGACTCTTACCAGGGCACTGCTAAAAAATACAAATGAAGATGTTGTTTTAAGTATTTCAGCAACAACACGAAAGCCTGGTCCTGGAGAAATTGATGGTAAAGATTATTTCTTTATTAGTCATGACGAATTTAAATCAAAGATAGAAAAAGGTGAACTGCTGGAATATGCCGTAGTATTTGATAACTATTATGGCACCCCGGCCGAACCGGTAAAAAAATTATTGGCAGAAGGCAAAACCGTTATCCTGGAAATAGATGTACAGGGCGGCTTGCAGGTATTTGAGAATATGCCTGAGGCGAAAGGAATATTGATTATACCTCCGAGTGAAGAGGCACTGGAAAAGCGTCTGAAGACCAGAGGACGCGACAGTGAAATTGTGATCCAGAAAAGACTGGAGAAGGCAAGGTGGGAAATTGATTCTGCCAGGCATAGCGGTAGGTATGGAAATGAAATTGTAAATGATGATCTTGAGGCAGCTAAAAAAGAGATTGTCAATATAGTAACTCAAATAGCATAGTAATGAGCAAATTACTTAGATAATATGTAATTATTTTGTGAGGAAAACACAGAAATGATTGAAGCGTTAAAAAGTGATGACATTGTGAATAAGGTAGGCGGCAAATTTCGTTTAACAGCATTAATCCAGCGTCGGTTGCGAGAAATCATCGATGGTTCTCGTCCGCTAGTTGACGATATTCGCGGCAAAAATATGGTTGAGATAGTTATCCAGGAGATTGTAGAGGATAAGATCGAGATCGATTATGAAAAGACTTCGGATATGGTTCCGCCCAAGAAAAAAGTTTAATACCAGAACTTAACAAATATTGAATGCTAAAGCATTGCTGAATGTATAAACAGGAAATGCTTATTTCTGCATGTTGATATGTATTTATGGTTTTGGTAATTGATAATGAAAATGGTGAGTCCTGGCGAAAAGGTATACCCTGCCCAGGTAAAATGAGAATTTATTTTCCGGTTTATCCGGGTGAGGCGATTTTATGAAAGCATTACAAGATTGCGAGATATTATTAGGGGTTAGTGGTGGAATAGCAGCGTACAAATCTGCGGTTTTGTCATCTAACCTTACCAGACATGGCGCTAATGTAACAACAATAATGACAGAAAATGCAAAGAAATTTGTGAGTCCGCTTACATTTAGTACACTTTCCGGTAACAAGGTATTTTCGAATATGTGGGAAGCAAATGATGTCTGGGATTCCAAACATATTGAAATTAGCATGCGAACACGTCTGGCTATTGTCGCGCCTGCGACAGCTAATGTCCTGGCAAAACTGGCACATGGTATCTGTGATGATTTGCTGACAACAACAATTTGTGCCTTGAATTGCGATGTCCTTATTGCTCCAGCCATGAATAAACGTATGTGGAATAATCCTATTACCCAGCGAAATGTTGAGATTCTATGTGATGCCGGTTATTACTTCATTGGCCCGGACAGCGGAAGGTTAGCTTGTGAAGAAGAAGGGGAAGGCCGCATGAGTGAGCCAGACATTATCCTCGAGAGAATATTAGAGATACTGCATAAACTGTAAGTTTGCAGTATGGTCTATTGAAAAATTTTATTATTGAGCCATAGCTGCTTGATTGACATATGAAGGAGAGCTTTATGAATTCTGATACAGTTAAAAAAGGCTTTCAGCGTGCGCCTCATCGTGGTTTACTGAGAGCATGTGGTGTAAAAGATGAAGATTTTGGCAAGCCGTTTATAGGTGTTTCTAATAGTTATGTAGATATTGTTCCAGGACATGTTCATCTTCAGCTGGTTGGCCAGATTGTGAAAGCAGCAATTCGAGCAGCCGGCGGTGTTCCATTTGAATTTAATTCCATTGCTGTTTGTGATGGCGTTGCAATGGGTCATACCGGTATGAAATATTCGCTGGCAAGCCGGGAAGTAGTAGCAGATTCGGTTGAGACAATGCTAAGAGCTCACTGTTTTGACGGTGTAATCTGTATCCCGAACTGTGATAAGATAGTACCTGGAATGCTAATGGCGGCTATGCGTGTTAATATACCGACTATATTTGCATCAGGCGGGCCTATGCTGGCCGGTAGCAAGAGAGATGGTTCTGCTGTTGACCTTATTAGCATTTTCGAAGGAGTGGCAAAATACAATAGCGGCACTCTTACAGATGAAGGCCTGGATGAACTGGAGAAGGCAGGTTGTCCCGGTTGCGGCAGCTGTTCCGGTATGTTTACGGCAAATAGTATGAATTGTCTTTGCGAAGGTATTGGCATGGCGTTGCCAGGTAATGGAACCATACCTGCGGTAGATCCAAGACGTAAAGAATTGTGGGAAAAAGCCGGCCGTAGAATTGTGGAGCTGGTAAAAGAAAATATCAGGCCGCTTGATATAGTAAATCGTAAATCATTTGACAATGCCATGATTCTGGATATGGCGATGGGCGGTTCAACAAATACAGTACTGCATACACTTGCTGTGGCAAATGAAGCCGGGGTGGATTATACTCTGGATGAGATGGCGGCAGTTTCGGCAAAATGTCCTAATATTTGTAAGGTCTCACCTTCGAGTCATTATCATATGGAAGATGTAGACAAAGCCGGTGGTATAAGTGCAATACTTAAAGAGGTTTCTAAGACTGGTCTGCTCAATACAGATTGTATTACAGTAACTGGAAAGACGGTCGGTGAGAATATCGCTGATGCTGATATTAAAGATGAGCAATGTATCAGAAATCTCGAAAATGCATATTCCAAGACAGGCGGTCTTGCTATATTGAAAGGCAATCTAGCACCAAACGGATCGGTAGTAAAGACAGCGGGTGTGTTGCCGGCAATGCACAGCCATAGCGGCCCGGCAGTTATATTTGACAGCCAGGAAGAAGCTTGTGAAGGTATTCTGGCCGGTAAGGTTAAAGCCGGTGATGTAGTTGTAATTCGCTATGAAGGTCCTCGCGGCGGTCCTGGTATGCAGGAGATGCTGAGTCCTACAAGTTATATAATGGGTGCCGGGCTTGGTGAATCAGTTGCCCTCATTACTGACGGTCGTTTCAGCGGCGGTACCCGTGGTGCCTGTATTGGTCATATCAGTCCTGAGGCTGCATCAGGAGGTACCATAGGTTTATTACGTGATGGCGATATAATTGAATATGATATTGCGACGAGTTCTCTTAATGTTAAGCTCTCAGATGAAGAGCTTGAAGCCCGCCGTAAAGAATGGAAGGCTCCAGAGCCACGAATAAATCATGGTGTTCTTGGTAAGTTTGCCTCTATGGCGAGTTCTGCAGATACCGGTGCTGTATTAAAATGGTAGATCGAATTGAAATATAGTCACTCAGTCCGGATTTTTGGTCCGATTGAGTGACTGTATTTTGATATGTAAAAAATTACAAGCAGTAATTTCTTTTTTTTGAACAGACTTTCTCATATCTTTGGTTTTATAAAATATTGCTATAAAGCAATTCATGTCATTTCTGATCGTATTCAAAAACTTGTGTAGAGTGCTTTGCATACACTACTTCTCTTTTAGTCTCAAAAAACATTGTTTTTGGGAGAATTTGACAGTAATAATTACAAATATCCATTGCGGCATTACAACTGTCTATTTCATAAGTATTTAATCTGTGATATATTTTATTATTATTGATTCAAATTGTGAGATTATAAGAATTAATAAAGACATACGGCAACTCTGCCGTTCATTAATAATTTCTGTCAGTTGCTCAGGCGGCAGATGTAATAATTAGCAAAGTGTGACAATTATGAACAAGTGTTTTAATCGAAGAAATTTTCTCAAAGCAGCCGGTTTGTCTGCAGCAAGCGTTTTAGTTCCAGGATGTTCGAATATTAGCTCAGCTGGGAAGCAAAAGGTTCAGAAGCCTAATATTATTTATATTCTAGCTGATGATCTGGGATATGCAGAGGTAGGCTGTTATGGTCAGAAAAAGATAAAGACGCCTTTTATAGATCAGCTTGCCGCAAATGGTATGAAGTTTACTCAGCATTACTCCGGAAGTGCGGTTTGTGCTCCAACACGTTGTATGTTGTTGACAGGAAAACACTCCGGCCATGCCTATATTCGCGGTAATGATGAGATGAGTGAACGGGGCGACACCTGGCATGATCGCAGCCTGGAAGGTCAGCGGCCTTTGCTGGAAGATACATATACAATAGGGCATATGTTACAAAAGGTTGGTTATAAGACATGCTGTGTGGGTAAATGGGGGCTTGGCTGGTATGGTTCAACCGGTGATCCAAACAAACAGGGCTTTGATCATTTTTATGGGTATATTTGCCAAAGAGAGGCCCATAATTATTATCCGGATCATTTGTGGCGTAATGGTAAGAAAGTTCCATTGAAAAATGAATACTATTTCCCTCATGAGAAGCTGCCAAAAGATAAGGATCCGAATGAATCTAAATCATATGAAAAATACAGGGGGAATGATTACGCACCAGATAAAATGGCGAATGAAGTCATGACCTGGCTAAAGGAAAATAAGAATGAGCCATTTTTCTTATACTGGGCTACTCCTGTTCCGCATGTTTCGCTTCAGGTTCCGGAAGATTCCCTTGAACAGTATAAGGATGCGTTTGAAGATAAGCCTTACCTTGGAGATAAAGGTTATTTGCCGAATCAGACACCGCGTGCCACTTATGCAGCGATGGTTACGAGAATGGATAGTGAGATTGGCCGGATGATGAAACTGCTAAAAGAGCTGGGGGTAGCTGAAAATACAATTATTATTTTTAGCAGTGATAATGGACCGACTTTCAATGGCGGAACAGATTCCGAATATTTTGAAAGCAATGGCCCGTTCAATGGCTTAAAATGTTCTTTGAAGGAAGGTGGTATTCGAGCACCTATGATCGCGTCCTGGCCGGGCAGAATCAAGCCAGGTACTACAAGTGACCTGATATCGGGGCAGTGGGATGTGATGGCCACGCTGGCAGATATTACCGGTGCAAAGGCATCCGCAGATACAGATGGAATCAGTTTTTTACCAACATTATTAGGACAAGACGAAAAGCAAGTGCAGCATGACTACCTTTACTGGGAGTATGGTAATCAGCAAGCAGTGCGTATTGGAAAGTGGAAGGGGTATAGAAATAATCTGAAAAAGAAACCTGATACTCCATTTAAGCTCTTCGATTTAAGCAGTGATATAGGTGAAACAAAAGATGTAGCCAAAGATAATCCTGAAATCATCAAACGCATGTTAGATATTAGTAAGCTTCGAGTACCGTCTCCAATAAAAGCATGGAATTTTTAATTAAACCGGTTTGGTTTATTCCAGGAAATTTAAGGGTACCTCATAACAGAAGTACCCTCAAGTTTCATTGCTTTTTGTCTTTATAAAGTTCAGTAATAAAACTGAGCTTTTTCCATAATGTTAATTTGGTCAAGTTCAAAACGAAAGTAAATCGGAATTTTATACGACAGTTTTGGGGTATTCCAATGTTTTTTATTATATTGTGCTGGAAATCATCTCCATCTTATGCAAATGAAGACAATAGCTTTAATATTGTGAAAATAATAGTCAAAAGGTCATTATAGATAAGATTATTATTAAGCTTGACTTATACCTGAATAAATGTTAACTTAATTTATCTGTATGTAATAATTATGTGTTTTTATGTCTGCAATATCAGAATAATATTAATAATTTTGTACTGATAATATTAAAGCTATTTTAAGTATCTGTTAATAAAGGAGTTGTTAGTATGTCGATGAAGATTTTCCTTGATGAAAAAGATATTCCACGTCAATGGTATAATTTAGCGGCTGATTTACCTACGCCGCTGCAGCCACCTTTGGGGCCTGATGGCAAGCCAATAAGTCCAGAGGCGTTGGCACCGGTATTTCCTATGAATTTGATTGAGCAGGAAGTAAGTACCGAACGTTGGATTGATATTCCGGATGAGATAATCCAGATACTGTATAAGTGGCGTCCGGCACCTCTGAAGCGTGCGTATGCCTTGGAAAAGGCGTTGGGTACACCGGCTAAGATTTACTATAAAGATGAATCTGTCAGTCCGGCGGGCTCACATAAGCCGAATACCGCAGTTCCGCAGGCCTGGTATAATAAGCAGTTTGGAATTAAAAAACTGACGACAGAGACAGGTGCCGGTCAGTGGGGCAGTGCTTTGAGCTTTGCATGTTCAATGGTTGGCGGTCTGGAATGTAAAGTATTTATGGTACGTATCAGTTTTGACCAGAAACCTTTCCGTCGGTTGATGATGGAAGCCTGGGGAGGTAATTGTATACCAAGTCCATCTCCTGAAACTAATTGTGGTCGTCAGGTTTTGGAGGAGATGCCAAATACTCCAGGTTCGCTTGGTATAGCCATTAGTGAAGCAGTCGAGGCAGCAGTAACAGATGAGAGCGGCCAGACACGCTATGCACTGGGGAGTGTTTTGAATCATGTTATGTTGCATCAGACAATCATAGGTCTTGAAGCGAAAAAACAGCTGGCAATGATCGGAGAAGAGAAGGTTGATGTTGTAATAGGATGTGCCGGCGGCGGAAGTAATTTTGCCGGTTTGGCGTTCCCATTTGTGGCAGATAAAATTAATGGAGCAGATATTGAAATAATACCGGTTGAGCCTTCATCATGTCCAACCTTGACAAGAGCACCATTTAGCTATGATCACGGAGATTTGGCAGGCTTGACTCCATTGCTGCCAATGTATTCTCTGGGTCACAGGTTTGTACCACCTCCAATTCATGCCGGAGGTTTACGCTATCACGGCATGGCACCACTGGTATCACAGGCAGCAGCAGAAGGATTGTTGAATCCACTTGCGTTAAACCAGTTAGAATGCTATGAAGCAGCAGTAATGTGGGCTCGGACCGAGGGTTTGATTGTTGCTCCTGAAACAAGTCATGCGATTGCCGCGACTATTCGTGAAGCTAAGAAGGCTAAAGAAGAGGGCAAAGAAAAGAACATTCTGTTCTGTTTGAGCGGGCATGGCCTGATGGACCTGACAGGTTATCATAACTATTTTGAAGGAAACCTTGCAGATCATCCATTACCACAGGAAGACCTAGATAAATCTGTGGAAGTAATGAAAGGTTATCCAAAACCAAGTGATGCTAAAACCGGCAAATGGTAGCAGGCATCTGTTACTATCGTTTGTCAGTTAAGGTTACTTGAAGGTTACTGACATTTGAAAAAGATTAAACGCCTGGTATAGGTTTCTATGCCAGGTGTTTTTTTAGGTGGGTTTCAAATAATGTATGTTATGAGATAAGTGCAGATTAATAAAAAAAGCCTGACATTAGTGTCAGGCTTTCCTGCTTTTTACAAGCTTAATTGCCCAGGACTGGATTCGAACCAGCACGAGAATAACTCCCACCAGCCCCTCAAGCTGGCGCGTCTACCAATTCCGCCACCTGGGCGAGCAATTTAAGCTGTTATTATATCTTATATTTTTGCTAATGCAATAGAAGCATTATGGCCACCAAAACCAAACGAATTACTCAATGCAAATTTGATTTCTTTTTCTTTTGGAGTAAGCGGTGTATAGTCAAGGTCGCAGTCAGGATCAGGATTTTCCAGATTAATTGTTTGAGGAATAATACCATTCTTGATTGCCAGAGCAGTAGCAACAGCTTCCAAACCACCGCTGGCTCCAAGCGAATGACCGACATGACTCTTAATGCTGCTTATTGAAACTTTTCTGGCACAATCTTCGCCAAGAGCAGCTTTTACAGCCATTGTTTCAGCCTTGTCATTCAGTTGCGTGCCTGTACCATGAGCGTTTATATAATCCACCTGTTCAGGGTTAATACCAGCGTCTCTGAGAGCTCCAGAAATGGCACGAGCAGCGCCATTGCCATCTTCGCATGGGGCAGTAATATGATTAGCATCACAAGTCATGCCAAAGCCTACCAGTTCAGCATAGATATTTGCTCCGCGAGCTTTAGCATGTTCGTATTCTTCAAGTACTAAAATTCCGGCACCTTCACTCATAACAAAACCGCCGCGTTCGATATCGAAAGGCCTGGAAGCTCTTTCGGGCTCATCATTTCTTGTGCTGAGAGCTTTCAGTGCACAGAAACTAGCCAGGCCGAGATTCGTTACAGCAGCTTCAGCACCGCCAGCAATAACTACATCGTCATAGCCAAATTGAATCTGTCTGAGAGCATCACCTATTGAGTGAGTAGCAGCAGCACAGGCAGTAATAACGGCATAGTTTGACCCTTTAAGGCCAAAGTTAATAGCGACATTACCACTGGCAGCGTTTGCCATAAGTTTGGGAACACAAAACGGACTGACACGTCGAGGTCCTTTGTCAAGCATTTTAACATGCTCACGTTCGATCTCGCCAAGTCCGCCTATACCACTACCAATGATACAACCGCAACGTTCAGTATTGATTTTATCAAATTCCAATCCGCTGTCAGCAACAGCTTTCATAGAAGCAGCAACAGCAAATTGAGCAAAACGGTCAATTCGTTTCGATTCTCTTGGGTTAATATAATTGTCAGGGTCAAAAGTTTTAACCTGTCCACCAATTTTGGTAGGGTAGGCATCAATATCGATTCCTTCAAGAGGCGATATTCCGCTTTTGCCAGCTAACAGATTATTCCAGAATAGATTTACATCTTCGCCAATATTGGATATTATGCCTAATCCGGTTATGACTGCTCGCCTTCTGGTCATATCAGAGGTCCCTTAAATAATGTAATTAATTAAACAATATTTGCCGACCAATTAGTAAGCAAATGTTGAAATTAAAACAATGCCTCTGCAGACAATTTAGCTACAAAGGCATTGATATTTCTATCATTAAAAAAGATTAACTTTTCGCTTTTGAAATATGATCAATAGCTTGTCCAACTGTCTGAATCTTTTCAGCTTCTTCATCAGGAATGCTAAGATCGAAAGCATCTTCAAATTCCATAACAAGCTCAACTGTGTCAAGACTGTCAGCGTTCAGGTCGTTAACAAATGATGTTTCCAGATTAATTTCAGCTTCATCAACATTCATTTGTTCAGCTACGATCGATTTTACCTTAGCTTCGATTTCTTCTGGTGTCACTGCAAAACTCCTTGCATTTTTTATTTGGATTAAAATTTAATTCTTATCTTTTATAATTCTGACGGAACCGTATCCGCCTTCACATTTTCAGCCCTATTCAGGAAACGGCCTAATATAACCATAAGGGCGACGAAATTCAAGCTTTTTTGCTTGTATTTGGTAAAAAATAGCGTAATTTCTTAGTATATAAAGTCTTTATAGACAAATCTTTACATCTGATATAATTAAGAAGGTAAAAATTTCATTAACTTATACAAGATTCGCTTAAAAAAGTAAGTATAAGGAACTTAGCACATTGTCATGCCGCCGTCAACACATAAAGTCTGACCGGTTATATATCCAGCTTCGTCAGAGGCAAGAAAGGCAACGGCAGCAGCTATATCTTCAGGGTTACCAAACTTTTTCATAGGTATTGTTTCTGAAGCAGCTTTTTTAATTGCATCAGACAGAACATTTGTCATGTCTGTCGCGATAAAACCGGGTGCTATACAGTTTGCAGTTACGCCGCGTTTAGCAAGTTCCCTGGCAACAGATTTGGTCATACCAACCATGCCGGCTTTACTGGCAGCATAGTTTGCCTGTCCGGCATTACCAACGACACCGCTAACACTGGCGATATTAATAATGCGTCCCCAACGTTTTTTCATCATTGGTCTATAGGCTGCACGCATTGTTGCAAATACGCTCTTCAGATTTGTATCGATAACCTGGTCCCATTCTTCATCTGTCATGCCCATAAGCAGATTGTCGCGTGTGATACCAGCATTGTTTACCAGGACTGCGATACCATCATTTTCTTCTGCAAGCTTTTCAAATGCTTCATTTACAGCGTTAACATCTGAAACATCAAGCTGTAGAGATGTGATATCAAGTTGGTTCTGTTGAGCTATCTGGTCCATATCAGCGGTAGTTTTTTCGCTTCTACCAATAGCAATAACTTTGAACCCATTTTTTTCCAAAGCAAAGCAGATTGCTTTTCCGATACCACGAGTACCACCAGTTACGATAG
The DNA here is from genome assembly GCA_963666285.2 of Sedimentisphaerales bacterium. GTDB lineage: Bacteria > Planctomycetota > Phycisphaerae > Sedimentisphaerales > SM23-30 > JAFGDI01. The sequence goes on along the minus strand of OY762711.1, from coordinate 3,660,068 downwards.
CTAATTTTTTATCAGACATAGTATAATTTCCTATTTATAGTTTAATAATTTCGGCTTTAACTTTTGAGCCACGTGAAATTTTCTTAACCAGTCCGGTAAGAACTTTTCCAGGGCCGATTTCCACAAATCTCTCATAACCATCATTAAGCAGGTTCTCGATTGTGTGCTGCCATTTAACAGGACCAACTAATTGTTTTAACAGTTTATCTTTAATTTCGTCAGCTCCGGAATATACCTGCGTATCAACATTTGAGAAAACGGGTTTAGCCGGATCTTTCAGATCGCAATTATCTATTGCTGAGGACAGCATTTCAGCGGCAGGTGCCATCATATCAGTATGGAAAGCACCGGCAACAGCAAGCGGTACCGCTTTCATTGCACCGAAATCAGCAGCGAGTTCAGCAGCTCTTTGACAGGCTTTAATTGATCCGCTAACCACTATCTGGCCGGGACAATTGAAATTTACACCACTAATAATAGTATCACCTGATTCTTCGGTAATACTTTCGGAAAGAACTTTATTACAAAGCTCGGCAACCTTCGCTTCATCAAGGCCAAGAATTGAAACCATGGTACCTTTAGATTGTTCAGCGGCCTGCTGCATACCTTTTCCGCGAAGCTGAACGAGTTTAAGAGCATCTTCAAAATTTATTGCTTCTGATACGTGAAGGGCGGTATATTCACCAAGGCTTAACCCGGCATAACCATCTGGGACAATATCTTTGAGTTCTTCAGATAATTTACCCATCCGCAGTGCGATCAGGTGAGCGATGCTAGTAACAAAAATAGCAGGCTGAGCGAGTTCAGTCAAATTGAGTTTATCTTGAGGGCCATCAAAACAAAGACTTGCCAGGTCATACCCTAAAATATCGGAAGCTTTACTGTATAGCTCTTTAACCTCATTTATTTCATCAGCCAACTCTTTGCCCATACCCTGGACTTGAGCACCCTGACCAGGAAACATAAATAGTGTTTTCAAGTCAAAGATCCTTTCTTAATATTAAAATATTCACTTCTATATTGACCATTAAAACAAACAGGTCAATAATCATCATATGATTTTAGAGTCTGAAGAGATTGGAACCCCAAGTAAATCCGGATCCAAAGGCGATCAGCAAGACAAGATCGTTTTTCTCCAGTTTACCGCTTCTTACTGCTTCGTCAAGAGCAATAGGGATAGAGGCAGAAGAAGTATTGCCGTATTTTTCGATATTAATAAATACCTGTTCTTCCTTGAAGTCAACTCTTTTCATTACAGCTTCAATTATTCTGGCATTCATCTGATGAGGAATCATCATTTTGATATCTTTGACATCAAGTTTAGTCTGTTCAAGTGAATTAGTTATTGTATCAACAATTGTGCTAACAGCCTGTTTATAAGTTTCTCTTCCATTTAATTCTGTATATACCCTTTGTTGTTCACCCTTTAATATGCTTTCGATAGGGAATTTGCTGCCAGGGCCTGGGCAAACTATAGTTTCCCATTGTCTTCCGTCAGCATGAACATTATTGTATATAAGTCCTCTTTCAGAGTTTTCTTCAAGTTCAAGTACGACAGCACCAGCACCGTCACCAAAAAGAACGCAGGTGTTTCTATCTTTCCAATTCATCGAAGTAGACATGGTTTCAGTGCCAACTACCAGAACTTTTTTTGCCTGGCCGGCACTGATAAACGAAGCAGCGATGTTATTGGCATAAACAAAACCACTACAAGTAGCTGTAATATCAAAAGCACATGCGTGTGTGTTGCCAATACCTTCCTGTATAAAACAGGCAGTTGCCGGATACTGAACTTCAGGAGTTATAGTAGAGCAAACAATATAATCGATTTCATCAGCAGAACAATTGGCTGCTTCCAAAGCCAGTTTGGCAGCTCCGATACCAATTGATGCAGCAGTTTCTTTACCAGGTTCAACAATATGTCTTTCTTTGATACCGGTCCTTGTCGTTATCCATTCATCAGAAGTATCAACTATTTTTTCCAGGTCATTGTTTGTCATAATACCTGGCGGCACGAAGGAGCCGGTACCAGCAATAACAGCTCTGCGGTCATTGCTGAAAAAATTTCCACGAAATTCTTTTTGCATTTTGTATCCTGGGAAGGGTAAAGATTATTCAGCTAATTTAGCTGCAATTTTTTTATTTATATCTAATTTACTATGTTTAAGAGCTGCGAGTATGGCACTTTTAATAGCTTTTTTGTCGCTGTTTCCATGACAGATGATGCAAGTACCATCGATTCCAAGCAGGGGAGCTCCACCATATTCATTATAATCATGCTTTTTATATATTTGTTCAACAATTGGGGCAAATTGTGTAAGCAATTCAGGTTTTTGCTGGGCAACTTCATTACCAATAAATTTAAAAACTGCTTCAGCAATACCTTCAGTGAGCTTAAGGATAATATTGCCGGCGAAACCATCACAAATCAAAATATCGGCAGGTTTGTTTAGCAGTTCTCTAGGTTCAACATTTCCGATAAAATTGAGAGTGCTGTCGGCTTTGAACATTTTATTAACTTCTTTAGCCAGCCCTGTACCTTTTGACTCTTCTTCGCCAATATTAATCAGCCCCAGAGTAGGATTGGCATTTCCAAATGCTTCCCGTGCATATACATCACACATTTGTCCATATTGATATAGGTGTGATGGTTTAGGAGCAACATTAGCGCCAACATCACAAATTATAATCGGACCTGCAAGGGTTGGAAAAGTCACCATAATACCAGGACGTTGTACAGAATTGATCAAACGCATTCGCATTTGGCATGCAGCGACACAAGCACCGGTATTTCCTGCACTGAGTACAATATCGGTTTCTCCATCTTTGGCCATTTTAGCCATAATTGAGATAGAGCTTTTTTTCTTTTTTCGCAGAGAGTCAACAGGAGATTCATGCATTTCAATAGCTTCAGGCGCATGAACAACAGAAATCTTGTCTTTCCAGACTGATTCATCGCCCAAGTGTTGGAGCACTTGCTGTTCATCGCCAATCAGGATGATATGATCATCATCGCTAATGAAGTCTAAAGTATCTAACGCACCTTCAACAATAGCTGCAGGTGCATTATCGCCTCCCATGGCATCGACTGCTATTCGCATAGACATCCCTCGTAATTTAAGGCGCCAAATATCACAAAAACTATTCGTTTGTGTTGATACTCAGAGATTCATTAACATAGCCGCACTTGTCACACATAGCGTGTGGGAGTTTGGCATTACCGCACTTAGAACATACAGAGTAGTTTACCGGTCTAAGAGCATGATGACTGCGCCTTGTACGAACGCGACTCTTGGATTTTTTCTTTACTGGTAGCATTTTATATCTCTCTAAACTATTATTTTACAGTTGTTTAACAACTATTTCCTGCAGGTCACAATAATTAACTATGTTCTGTCTATCATCTTAAAAAGACAGTAAGTCGAAAAGTTTAAAGGATATGTAAAGATATGTCAAGTTAATTCTGAGGTGTGGTTAAGGTAAATAATAATGTAATTTGCGTGAGGAAGGTAGTGATGTTTAAGTCATTGTTGATAAGAGGTTTACCTTAAGCTGGAGTGGATATCGTGAATATTTTCAGAGGATTTTTCTTCGATGAACTGAGCCCCTAACGTGAACCAGCCATCAGCGTGATCAAGGCACCGAACAATTTTAGCCAGAAATGTAATCTTTTTATTATCTTTGTGGATATTAATTGTAATCCTGATAATGTCGTCGTGATTATATTCCCTGGTACATAGAAACCCTATGCCGCTTTGTGATATGTTATGGGCAATAATGAGATGTTCGGGGCTGAGTAGAAACCTGTTATCTTTTCTGCGAACAATTTGCAGAGACGATCTTACTCTGAAATAAAACCTTCTATGTCTTCTGCCGGAAGGATTTTCCTTATCTTTTTCAGCCAGTCCTAGCGCTTTAAGTATGCCGTAATCAATATTTGGTGTAATTTCTTCATTTTGGCTCAAAAGATTAGATTCGATGAACCGGCAAAATGACTCAACAATTTTCTCATCAAGCTGGCTGGGAGCCATATCGTTTATCATGTCCATGGCTTGTTCTACAGACATGCAACCTTCTCTGTATGGTCTTACGGATGTCATAGCTTCAAAAGAGTCGACAATGGCCAACATTCTTCCATACACGGAGATCTGCTTTGTTCTTAACCGTTTTGGATACCCGGTCCCATCCATTCTTTCGTGATGTTCTTCTGTCATTCTGATAATTTCTTCGGACAGGTCTGAGTAGGCTCTCAAGTGCATTGCACCTTTTTCTACGTGGCTTCTTATAGTAGCCAGCTGCTCTTCATTGAGTTTTTCTTTATAGTTAAGCAAATCTTGTGGTATAAATATTTTACCTGTGTCATGAAGAAGTGCTCCGGTACCAATTTCCTTGAGTATTTGCGGTTCTGAAATACCAATATTACATGCAAAAGAGAGCAGCATTACACTAACATTTGTGGAATGTGTTGCTGTGAAGAAATCATGATTGGATATGGAAAATAAATGTCTGAAAGCACTAGGATTTTTTAATACAAGCTTAACCGAATTTTCAGTTACTTTTCTTATTTGATTGACAACTTTTTTTGTTGGATTTGAACGAGAAATTTCATTTGCTAAAGCTAATGTAGTAGCATATAGAATTTCACATTTTTTGCGTAGAGCTATTTTCTTATCGTTAATGATGTTATTAAGAGAATTTTCTATAGCGGCAAAATAATTATTATGATCTTTAACGGCGATATAGACGTAGTCGGTACCGGCTTCGATAAGGCGTTCATGGTCTTTGATTTCAAATTTTAAACCAATACTTTTATATAGGCTGTAGGAAGGAGAAGCAAAAATATAGACTTCAAGTCCTTTAAGGCTTTGAGGGGGTACAGATTTGAGTGGAACAGGTAGGTAACCCTCCTGAATGCAACTTTTATTCTCTGTTAATTGCAAGTTATCTACGGCAGTTTCAACTGGCATATATCTTTAGTTCTCCCTTTGCGGTATGTTTATCTGTAGCAATATATTTAACACTGGAAAAAGTTAAAGTCTTTTTTACCAGCTAGATATTGTATCGGTAGAATGATTGTGGAATTTGAGAAGAACTTAGGTGTAATACAGGTAAAAAAAACGAAAAAATAAGAATATTATATGTGTTCTTGATGATTGTATCAGTCAGTTGTGGTAATAATAAATGGTAGTGATTATAATGATTATTTCAATTGTGTATATATGTCCATTATTTGCTCGGCTGATTTCATTTTAACAAATTCGGCACCAAGAGTATACCACCCGTCAGCATGGTCAATTATTCTTACTACTTTGGCAAAATAGTGTTCTTCGCTGTCCTTGCCAGGAATTTTTATCCCGATATTAATGAATTGCCCCTCATCAAATTTACGATAGCTAAGAATACCAATTCCGCTTTGAGATATATTATGCATGATGATATTGTGTTCTGGACCATAGTATATTGTATTATTTTGGTGGAAGACGGTTCTGATAGTTGATTTAACTCTGAAAAAATAACGTTCGTGGCGTCTGCCAGAAGGGTTTTTTATGCCGCCTTCCATGATCCCTAACGCTGCAAGTACCTGGAAATCAGATTGTTCTGATTGTTGAGTATCATTACCGCTTATGGAATTTTCGACAAATTGCATGAATGAACATACAATTTTTTCATCCAGCTGTTCGGGTGCCATGTTTCGTATCATTTCCATTGCCTGCTCAGTGGGGATACCGGAATCACGGTATGGGCGCACAGAAGTCATAGCTTCAAACATGTCTACGGCAGCGATCAACCGTCCCTGGGGGGATATGTTTTCTCCTTCAAGTCCGTAGGGATAGCCTGAACCATCCATTTTTTCGTGGTGTTCGGCAACGAGTTTAAGGCTGATTTCAGATAAATCAGCATTTTCTTCAAGGTATATCACTCCTTTTTTGACATGGCTTTTTATGATTTCAAATTCTTCCTGAGTCAGTTTTTCTGTGCAGTTAAGAAGTTCTTGCGGGACAAATACTTTTCCGACATCGTGAAGAAGTCCGCCAGTTCCCAGATCATTGAGGATTTGTGTATCATTAACCCCTATTTTATGGGCAAAAGTTACCAGCATAATACTAACGTTTGATACATGGGTAGCGGTATAAAAATCGTGATTTGATATATTGAAAAGATGGTGGAATGCTTTGGGGTTTTTCAATACCAGGCTAATGGTACTTTCAGTATGTTTAACCGCTTTATTTATATTTTTAGCTTCAATAGGAGCAGAAGAAAGTTCTTTTGTTAAGGCAATTGTTGTCGCATATAGAATTTCACATTTTTTATTTAATGCTATGGTTTTATCTTTTACAATATCGCTAAGTGAGTCTTCGATGGCGTTATAATATTTCTGATGGTCTTTTGTAGCAATATAGACATATTCAGTACCGGCGTTAATAAGACGTTCATAATCTTTAGCACAAAATTTAAGATCACTGCTTTTGTAAAGACTGTAGGAAGGTGAAGTAGAGATATATACTTCAAGTCCGTTAAGACTGTCTGGGGGGACTGATGCTAACGGCACAGGCAGAAAACCTTCCTGTACGCAGCTTTTTTTATTATGTGTTTGTTCTCCTTTTTCTATTACAGCTGAATCTGCCATAAACTTCCTCATGTTAATTCTATACATATCATCATTATGAAATTATCTCAGCAACATTTTAGAATCATTTCAATTCATTGATATATCGGCTGAATTTTAACAATATTTTATATGAATATGAAAAAGATTATTATACCATCTGTTGTGGTGGCCGAAATAAGGAAGTAGGGAAATGTATGTAACTATCTATAAATAAAGATAATATATGCCGGATTGAATGTTTCTCTTAAAGTACGGTTTATGCTTCGCACCATATATACATGACGCACTTAAAACGGTTTAGCTTTATTCGCAAAGGCTGGAACAAGGACAATTCAGTGAAAATGAAAAAAGAACAAGGCACTGCGTTATTTCAATTTAAAAACTGAGAAGCTAAGTAAAGCGTAAAGGAATTTATTTTAGTGCCATATAGATTTCATTTACATGCTCATATGTTTTTTCTTTAACAAATTCAGCACCTAAAGTATACCATCCATCGGTATGGTCCATATATCTTACTATTTTTGCGAAGTAGTTTATGGTTTTTCCCAATTTAGGCACATAGAGCGAAATACTAATTATTTGTCCAATTTCATACTTATTCGGACTAAGAAGTCCCATGCCGCTTTGCGAGATATTATGAGCAATAACAGATTTTTCAGGACCGAGTCTCCATTGTTTGTTTGTTACTGAAACTGTTCTTACTGAAGTTTTAATTCTGAAATAATACCTTTTGTGGCGTCTGCCAGAAGGATTATCAGTGTCAGCTTTGCTTATGCCCAAAGCTGACAATATATAGTTATTGTCGTCATTATCGTCTTCCGGGTGTTCTATCCCCAGTAAAGAGGAGTCAATAAACTGAACAAAAGAATTTACAACTTTTTCATCCAGCTGTTTAGGTGTCATTTCGGCAATAATATCCATTGCCTGTTCCGGAGAGAAGCTCTTGTCGCGATATGGTCTGACAGATGTCATAGCCTCAAACATATCGACTATTGTGATCATTCTGCCAAAAATTGATATTTCGTCAGTTTGCAGAGCATTTGGATAACCGGAACCATCCATTTTTTCATGATGCTCTGCCACAAGTTTAATCACATTTTCTGATAGATCTGCTTTTTCTCGCAGGTGATCCAAACCTCTTTGGACGTGACCTTTTATAAGGTCAAATTCTTCAGTTGTGAGTTTTTCTGTACTATTAAGCAGATCATTTGGAATGAAAACTTTACCAATATCATGAAGCATTCCGCCTGTCCCAATATCATGAAGCAATCTTATATCTCTAATGCCAATTTTTTCCGCAAAAGAAACCAGCAATATACTTACATTAGACATATGGGTAGCGGTAAAGAAATCGTGATTGGATACTTTAAATAGATATTGAAACGCTTTTGGATTATTTAATATCAGCTTTATGGTACTTTCGGTTAGTTTTTCTGCTTTAGTGATGGTTTTGCCTTCAGGCGGGCTTTTAGTGATTTCCTTGGTCAAAGCCATTGTTGTGGCATAAAGCACATCGCATTTTTGCTTGAGTGCAATCTTCTTATCAGAAACAATTTCATTCAGTGAACTTTCGATAGCGTCATAATATTTCTGATGATCTCTCGTAGATATGTAAACGTGTTCTGTTCCAGCCTCAATAAGGCGATTGTAATCCTGTAAATTAAATTCCAGCCCGCAACTTTTATAAAGGCTGTATGTGGGATGTGTGTAGATGAAGACTTCAATCCCCTGTAAGCTTTCAGGGGGAACAGATTGCAGCGGGACGGGTAAAAAACCCGCTTGAAAACAGTGCCTTTTTTCTGTTGTAGTCATATCTTGGATGCTCGCACTATCAGTCATTTTTCATCTCCCGATCTTAGTCAGAAATTTGACTGTGTTACTCCCTTCAGTTAATAAAGATATACATATTTAAGATATTCTAACTATCGGTAAAGGAATAAGTAAGCGTTAGTAAATGTATATGAAAAGGTGTGGGGTTAAGATCAATTTATTACAGTTTAATTCATAATATTTGACTATATTTGATATTTTTCTTTCATGGTTTTGATGTTGCGTTTTTTGGTTATAATGCTCGTTAATACATGTAAGTGTTTATCTTTAAGTGTTTTGTGTGATTTTTAGTTAGTGGATATTGTGTGTCAGGTGTATCAGGTTAAAATATATAGATTTATAAATAATGTTAGTGAAAAAAATAGTTGAACCTGATTATTTTTTTTGCCGTATTGACATTCATCGAAAATAAATAATAATAGATTATTTCGACTGCTAAATTGAAAATGCTAGTGTAAGTATTTGTATTTTATGTGCTTAAGTTTTAAGGAGATCCTGTTGTATGATAAAGGTAAATGACCTTAGACGCAGCTTTGGACCGATAAAGGCCGTAGATGGTATAAGTTTTGAAGTTGGCAAGGGAGAGGTATTAGGCTTTCTTGGACCAAATGGTGCAGGAAAAAGCACTGCCATGAAAATGCTGGCTTGTTTTCTCGCTCCTGATAGCGGAACTGCGTCTATCTGTGGTCATGATATTATAAAAGACCCCATAGGTGTACGTAAACAACTCGGTTACCTGGCAGAGAACGCCCCGGCGTATGGTGAAATGACGGTTTCATCTTTTCTAAACTTTGTTTGTGATGCCCGGGAAATCAAGGGGAATGTCAGGGGGGCTGCAATCGAAAAAGTCGTTGACATGTGCTCGATAAAAAAAGTTTACCATCAGACGATTGAGACTCTCTCAAAGGGATTCAAACGCAGGGTAGGCCTGGCTCAGTGTCTTATCCATGATCCACCCGTTTTAATTTTAGATGAGCCGACAGATGGTCTTGATCCTAATCAGAAGTATGAGGTTAGGATGCTTATAGATAAAATGGCAAAAGAAAAATGTATTGTCATTTCAACTCATATTCTCGAAGAAGTTGAAGCTATGTGTTCTCGTGTTGTAATTGTTAACAGGGGCAGAATTGTGGCAAATGATACTTCTGCAAATTTGAAGAATGAATTTGGCGGTTCTTTTGATCAGGTGTTTAGAAAGATAACAGTTTAGGCAACCTCAGAAAATTCATTTTGAGCGACTAGTTTTTCTTTTGCCTGCTGACATGCGTCATATAAAACAGTGAATATATCCCAATATGCACGATTTTATATTTCTTGTCAGCAACCAAAATCTTAAACTATCGCATCAAAAGCAATTTCCAGAGGTCACCTTTAGTTGAATATGTCAGCTAATCTCAGATTAATATTTTGGGAAATTAGAAAATCATAGGAGTTATATAATTATGAACGGATTTATTGCAGTATGTAAACGTGAGCTTAAAGGGTACTTCGCGACCCCGGTAGCTTATGTTTTCCTGGTGATATTCCTGGCAGCGGCCGGTTACCTGCCGTTTAAGGACAAGTTTTTTGAAATCGGACAGGCTGATATGCGTCTGTTTTTCAAGTGGATACCAATTTTGTACATATTTATGGTTCCCAGTGTCGCCATGCGTCTTTGGGCAGAAGAGCGTCGCAGTGGTTCTATAGAATTGCTTTTTACGTTACCAATAACGGTTATTCAGGCGGTCATTGGTAAGTTTATTGCAGCCTGGCTCTTTCTGGCTATCGCTTTATGTTTGACGTTTCCGATGCCTGCGACTGTGTGTTATCTTGGAGACCCTGATTTAGGTCAGATAGTAGCAGGTTATATTGGAGCATTTCTTATGGCCGGTGGTTACCTGGCCGTTGGTTGCTTCTTTTCGGCATTGACCAAGAACCAGGTGATTAGTTTTATCCTTTCTGTTGTAGCGTGTTCTGTTTTATATTGGATTGGTTTACCTTCCTCTGTCAGTATGTTAAACGCCTTGCTGCCAAGCGGGCTTGCAAATGCTGCTGTGAATTTAAGTTTCCAGAACCATTTTGAATCAATGCAGAGAGGTGTCATTCAGTTTGGCGATCTAGGCTTTTTTGCTGTAATGATTGCATGCTGGATTTGGGCCAGTTCTGTGATTCTTGAAGAAAGGAAGGCGGCATAATGAATAGGTCATCAAAAACAATACTAGCCTTGATATTTATCCTGGTAATTGCAGTAAGTGCTATTGTGATTGTAGATAAAGTTTCAAGTTTTGCCAGGATGGATATCACCGATCAAAAGTTATATTCGCTTTCGGACGGAACAAAAACTATTCTTAAAAGAATAAATCAGCCGGTTTCGATAGAATTATATTATGCAGAGACTGCTGCGTTGAAGGCCCCGGATGCAATAAAGAGATATAACGACTATTATCTTTTTGTTAAGGCATTGCTGGAAGAATACAGTAAAATAACTCCTAATGTTAAGTTCAGGGTTATAGATCCTCGTCCAGACTCAGATGAAGAAGTTAATGCTATTCGATATGGTTTGAAGCGTTTTCCTATTACCCAGGATGAAGGGTTTTTCTTTGGTTTAGTTGCAAAGACCGAGTATGGGGTTTCAAAGTCCATCGAGTTTTTTGCGCCAGAGCGTCAGAACTTGATAGAGTACGATGTTAGTTATCTGCTCGATACTCTTACTACTCGTGAAAAGAGTAAATTAGGTGTTATCAGTTCTCTTGAAGTTACTGGTGAGGATTTGTCTCCTTATATGAGGCAGATGATGATGCAGAGCGGGCAAAGGCCTAAGCAGCCATGGATTATTTCCCAGCATCTGGGACAGAAATATGAAGTAGTTAAAGTTGAACAGGATTTGGATGAGATTACCGGAGTTGATATGCTGCTGGTTATACATCCAAAGGACTTTTCTGATAAGACTTTGTTTGCTATCGATCAGTATGTATTAAATGGAGGAAGAGCTGTATTTCTGGTTGATCCTCATTGTATCGCAGATATGCCTAGCCCTCAGCAGCAGCAGATGTATGGTATGCAGCAACAGGAAAGCCAGGCGTCTTCCATTAACAAGCTTCTTGAGGCATGGGGGGTTACTGTTCCTGAAGATGAGTTTGCCGGAGATAAGCTTTTGGCAGAATCAATACAGATGAGTATGACATCTAATCCTCAGAAACTGATCGGGTATTTGAGTTTCGAATCTGAAGCCGAGAATTGTTTTAATAAGAATAATGTAATCAGTTCAGATCTTGATACTGTGAAAATGATTTTTTCAAGTGTGATCGAAAAACTTGATTCGGCCCCGGACGATTTGGAGTTTACTCCATTGATGTCAACAACTCCGGCGGGTAATACCTGGAAACCCGCAGGTCCTTATGATCTGAAATACATGAATCCGCCTGCTTTGATGAAGCAATTTACCCCGGGTGATAAATCTCAGGTGGTTGGATGTTTGTTAAGTGGAAAGTTTAAATCGGCATTTCCTGACGGTATTGAAGTAGAACTGCCTGCTGATGAAAACGCTGAAGAGGGAGCTGAGCCAACTAAAGAGAAGAGAACGGGGATAACTGAATCGGCAGATAAAAGCAATATAGCGGTATTTGCGGATGTTGATTTTATTACCGATGGTATTGCGTATAATAATTCTCCGTTTGGAGCTTCTCCTAAAGATGATAATGCTTCCTTGTTGATGAATACAGTTGATAACCTGCTGGGTTCTGATGAGCTGATTGCTATACGCAGTCGAGGAAATTTCAAAAGACCGTTTACCAGGGTTGATAAAATTGAAGCTCAGGCTGAAGAAGAAACAGAAAAGCAGGTTAATGCTATTCAGGATGATATTAAGAAATATCAGGATGAGCTTAATACGGTTCTGAGTGAGGCCAGAAATCAGGGTAAGATGGTAGTTAATGCTTCCAAGTTTACTGAGGCTCAAAAGAAACTTGAAGTTAATATAGCAGAAAAAGAAAATGAACTGAGAAAGGTGAAAAAGTCTAAGCGTCAAAAAATAGAGGCTTTAGGCCAAACCTTGCAATATTTTAACACGATAGCAGCGCCGGCTGTAATTTTATTAATTGCTATTATACTTGCAGTACAACGAAGTTTGAAGAGACGGAGCTATCTAAGTACTGTTAAGGAGTAATTAACTCTTTTTCATCTCTACAATTCAATATAATTATGTTATTGATTTTGGTAAGAAATGAAAGTGGTACAGCTGTAAAGGTTGTTTATCAGGATTAACATAGGTTATACTTCCGAGGCAGTTGGAGTGCCGAGGTTATTTCCAAACAATGTTTGGTTTGAAAGGAAATCGAAAATGAGCGATAAAAATCTCATGAAAATAGGTATTGTTGCCGCTATTATGGCTGTTTTGGCGATAGTAGTGTCAATTCCGCGTACAGAAAAAGTATCTGAGATTGTTAAGGATACCCCGCTTATCCAGGGAATGAATACCACGGATATTGCTGCGATTGAGGTTGAAGGAAGCGGCAAAAAGGCCCGCCTGGAAAAAAATGGTGACAATTTTGTAGTAGCTAATAAGGACAACTATCCGGCATTGATTGAGAACGTAAATAAATTGATCGTCGATTGTCTGGATATTAAGGTTGAAGATATGGTGACTGATAACCCGGATAACCATACCGAGCTGGAAGTTCTGGAATCAAATGCTAAACATATCGTCAAGTTTTTTGATAAAGACAACAAATTGATTACCGGCATTGTTGTGGGTAAGCGTGATGATAATGGAGCGGGTGTGTATGTACGAAAGCTGTCAGAAAAGCCTGAAGAGGCGGCCAGAGTATATCTTGCACCTAAAACAGCATGGCTGCAGGCAAACCCTATAAGCTATGTACAAAAGAAACTGCTGGAATGTGAAAAGAAAGATGTATCAAGTGTGACTGTTACGACTCCTGAAGGTTCGTACAGTGTTGTTGCTAAATTAAAAGGTGAAAATGTAGATTTGTCGCTGCCAAATATTCCCGAAGGTAAACAGGCTAAAGGTCTCGAATACGAAAGTGTCTTTGGGGCAGCTACTAATATCGAGTTCAGCGATATTAAAAAGGTGTCTGATATAGATGCCTCAGTAAAATTTGACTACAGTTATGTGATATTATGTGCAGACCAGACTGAGTTGACATTGAAAATTGCAAAGTCATCTGAGGCGGGGCAGGATAAATATTATGTAAAATGTTTCAGTGAATATAAAAATAAAGAGTTTATGGATAAGCAAAAATCTGGTAGTATATCTTTTGATGCTTCTTCAAAAGAGTCGATGGAAGAACTGGATAACCAGATCCAGGTTTATCAGTCGACTCAGGAATTTAATGCCCGTCATAAGGATTGGGTTTATGTTTTAGAGTCATGGAAGGCAGGAAGCATGGTTAAGTCCTTCTCAGAGCTGATTGAAGATATACCTCAAGTCGAGGATAAAGAGCCGGAAGACAGCTCGGGACAAAAGGTAGGCCCACAACCGTCCGGCCAGTAAAAACATATGGCGTTATTTAGATACACTGCAATAAATCGGGCAGGACAGCATATTGACGGCGAAATCGAAGCCGCTGACATGCAGTCTGCCCGTTCTCTTTTATCTGAGCAGGGTAGGTTTGTCTCTACAATATCTGATTCTGGCGAAATATCAGAAAATGAAAATAATCAGGTTGCAGATGCTCCTTTGCCTTCAAGAATTAGTAGTAAGTTGAGGCTTTCAAAGAGGGAAAAGCAGGAATTTATCTCTCAATTTGCAACGGCGTTACGTGCAAAAGTACCTGTAATGGGAGCTCTTGATGTAGTATCGCAGCAGAATCCAAGCAAAAAAACAGTAAAACTGGTAAATAATTTATCCAGGCATATACGATCCGGGATGTCACTTTCTGAAGCGATGGCCGGATACAAATATATCTTCGATCGTTTAGATGTTTCACTGGTTAGGGTTGGAGAAAGTGCCGGTAATCTGGATGAGTGTATGACAAGCCTTGCAGAAGTAAAAGACCGGGAACTTACAATACATAACACTATTATTACGACATCGTTATATCCGCTATTTGTATTATTTATAGGCTTACTATCAGCTACGGTTGTGGTGACCTGGATAATCCCCAGGATAATAAATACACTTGCGGTTGACATACAATGGCTGCCATGGCCAACCAGAGTGATGATGAATGTCAGTAATTTTTTGAATTCACCGTCAGGGTGGACAGTGTTGTTTGGTTCTGGTATTGCATTTATCTTGTTTTTAAGGTGGGGGCGTACCAATTCCGGTAGAGTTGTTTTTGACCGCATAAGAATTTCTTTGCCTTTAATAGGGCAGGTTAACCGAAAATGGGCAGTTGCAAGATTTGCACGTATGCTTGGAGTTCTTATTGGTAGTGGAGTTGATATGCTAAGTTCCTTGAAGGTGGTACGTAACTGTCTGGATAATGAGGTATTGGCCTGTGAAATTGATTCTCTTGTAAGTCATGTTCGGGCAGGTGCTTCGCTTGTATCTCCGCTCAAGAAATCGGGTCTGTTTCCTCCGCTTCTGATACAGGTTGTTTCAGTTGGAGAAAATACCGGGAAATTACCTGAAATGCTTATTAATTCAGCCGAAGCTTTTGATAAAGATACAGACCGTGCAGTTAAAAGGCTTATGGCAATACTTCCAGCCTTATTAATTTTTGTTTTGGCAATTTTTATTGGTTTTTTACTTTTGGCTACCCTTTTGCCGATAATACAAGTAGAAACCAACCTGCCTAGCTTCTAATTTTTAATTTTTTATATATCAGGTGCAGCAATGAAACAGAAAAAAGCATTTACTATAATAGAAATTCTCGTTGTAGTGTTTTTAATATCTCTTTTGGCAGTTCTTATGCTGCCAAAGTTTATCGCTCAGGCCGAAAGTGCAAAAAAAACTCTGGTTAGACCCAGGATGGCTATTGTTGAGCAGGCTTTGACTGCTTTTTGGACCAGCTGTGGTAGATTTCCTACTCAGTCCGAAGGCCTTGAAGTACTGGTTAAAGTGCCTTCAACTTTGACAGGTAAATTAAAAGATCCGTTGCTTAATGACGGAGATTTACTGGATCCATGGGGAAATCCTTTTGAATATGTTATCCCTGGCAAAGAGAAGCCTGGCAGTTACGATTTAATTAGCCGCGGAAAAGACGGTAAAGTCGGCGGTACCGGTGATGATGAGGATATTTTTAATTAATTGAAATATAAGACAGAAAAGAATGAATAATTTCAGATATTGCAATCCTACTAAGATTATTTTTGGCAAAGGGGTAATCGATTCGCTTGCAGAGGAGTTAAAGAATGTTGGTGCCAGGAGAATTTTGCTGGTATATGGTCAGAAAAGTATTAAAGAGTCAGGTTTATATGGCAATGTAGTCAGCCAATTTGCCAAAAATAAAATTGAAGTTGTTGAACATTCCGGGGTGAAAGGTAATCCTTTGCTTTCTCATGCTGAAGAGGGGGTGAATAAGGCAAAGGAAGCTCAGGTTGACTGGATTTGTGCAATTGGCGGCGGTAGTGTAATTGATGAAGCAAAAGCAATTTCTGCCGGTGCTGTCTCAGATATAAATATTTGGAAATTCTACACTAAAGAAGCATCTATTGAAGCAACTCTGCCGCTGGCAGCGGTTAGCACACTTCCTGCAACATCATCTGAGATAAATGGCATTTCTGTGCTGACAAATGAGCATACGCAGCAGAAAGTGGCCCTTGTATTACCCGGGGTACTGAATCCCAAATTAGCTATTTTAGATCCGGAGTTGACTAAAACTCTTTCATCGAGTCAACTTGCCTTTGCTGCTGCCGATGTTATATCTCATCTTACAGAGGCGTACTTTACTACAAGTGCTGAAGAGCTGATACTACAGGACCGTCTTACAGAATCTCTAGTTCAGTCAGTAATGGAATCGCACAAGTCAATTGTTGCTGATCCTGATGACTATGATGGTAGGGCGGCGTTTGTTTGGTCAGCAGCCCTGGCATGGAGCGGTATTGTGCAGGCGGGTATTCCATTTGCTCAAATGCCATGTCACGGCCTTGAAATGCCTATGAGCGGTGTTTATGATGTTGCTCATGGTGCAGGGCTCTCAGTTATAATACCTGCCTGGATCAAAGCTGTTGGCAAACGTCATGAAAATCGTATTTGTAAATTCGGCTGTAACGTTTTTGGCGAGAATTGTCGAAGTTCATCAGAAGTTGCAGATATGTTTGTTAATTATTATCATTCTATTGGTGCTCCGGTTACTTTTTCTCAGGCCGGGATACCGGAACCGGACCTTGATAAGCTGGCCACTCTAGCGTTTGATTCATTTATCCAACGGGGTGTTGAAGGCTATGATATTGACCTGATAAATGAAATATATAAGCTGGCGTTATAAAGTTGAAGTTTTAAACGGATAATTATATTGACAAAATAATCTGCCTTTGATATTATTTCACGTCTCGAAACAATATATCAAGATCAGTGCCATCATGTTAAGAATGCACAAGTCTCTGATATTAAAAAGCTTATATTATAAGTGGTGATAGTAGCTCAGCTGGCTAGAGCACCAGATTGTGGTTCTGGGGGTCGCGGGTTCGAGTCCCGTCTTTCACCCTTATTTTTTTGTTTTTGGGTATAAAATTCATCTCCGATAAATTCCAGAGTTTTTTTGTAGTTAACTAGTGATAAATTAGTTAAAATATTGCAAATTATACACCTACATTTTTATTTGTGTAAAATAAATAACTTGTGTGAGGTGCTGGTTGTAAAGCATTCAATGTGTAAATGATTTTTGTTTCAAATTCAAATTTGTATCACATTATATGCGAGCGATCTTGTTATTATTTGCACAAGGTGTAAAGATTGAAAGGATTTATTATGATAGGACGTCTCTTTGGCACTGTTGCTGTGTCAAAAAAGTATATTATTCACTATTCATTAATGATTGCTTTATTGAGCACTTTCATTTTATTCCCGGCATATGCTGAACAAGAAAACCCGAATTTGATTATCAATAAGATTATTTTTAAGGGAAATGATAATACTCCTGATGATGTTATTATGACTAATGTTCGTTCCAGGCCTGATGCATTCTTTAATGAGAAAGTTGTGTCAGAGGATTCTCGAAAAATCATTATCATGCCTCAGGTGGAAAATGTAAAGTGGTATGCTGTTCCGGTAGAAGGGCAGCCTGATAAAGTTGATATTATTTTTGATATACTTGAAGCGGTATCTGTTGCTTCAATTGAATTTGATGGAAATAAAAATATAAAGTCGAAAAAGTTGACTGATCAGCTCCCTTTTGAAACAGATGATTTTCTTGATAGATACCTGGTTAACCAGGGAGCCAAAGATATAGAGCTATATTATAAAGATAAGGGCTATTATTTTTCAAAGGTCAAAATTGATGCTAGCAGGGCGGATTCTGATGGTGTCATTGTATATAAAATAGAAGAAGGCCCCAGACTGAAAATTAATAAGGTTCGATTTGAAGGGGTTGAGTCTTTTCCAAGATATAAGGTTAAGGGGAAAACTAAATCCCGGGCACGTTCATGGTTTGGTATTTTCAGTAAAGGCAAATTGGATGACCTCAGGCTTGAATCTGATGTGGATTCAATAGCTCAATTTTATCATGAAGAAGGCTTTCTTGATGCCAATGTAACAGCAAAGGAAGTGTTTAATGAAGATAATTCCAAAGTAGAGATTATTTTTCAGATAGACGAAGGGCCAAGGTACTTTTTATCAGAAATTTCGTTCAAAGGAAATGAGATATATTCTATTGAAGAAATTCAGAATGTTGTAACTTTAGCTCCTGGTGATTATAAGAGAGATAAAAAAATTCAGTCAGCTGAAAAAGCCATTAAGGACCTTTATGGAAAGAACGGGTATATCAAGGCAAATGCTGTGCCGCTAATTTCATATACTGACAAGCCGGGAGAAGCCAGGCTTACGTTTTCTATTACCGAGGGGAAAAAATATTATCTCAATAAGGTAATAGTATCAGGTAATTTTGAAACTAAGGATAAGGTTATCAGGCGAGATTTTGATCGTCATGGTTTTTTACCGGGTGAAGTATATAACCAGGATGCTGCTAATAAAGCCAGGCGTAGATTAGCTGGAAGCGGTTTATTTGAGTCTGTTGATGTGCAGCCTGTAGGTGATTACGAAGATAAAAAAGATGCTATCGTTGAAGTTGCCGAGACAAATACCGGGTTACTTATGTTTGGTGTCGGAGTTGATACAAATCACGGTGTATTGGGGCAGTTTTCTGTTGAACAGCGAAATTTTGATGCTTCACGTAAACCTGAGTCACTAAAGGAGTTTTTTACCGGAAATTCTTATGTTGGCGGAGGTCAGCGTCTTAGGTTAAGTATTGAGCCTGGAACCGGTATGACTCGTGGAAATCTAAAATTTTACGAGCCGTATTTATATGACCAGCCGATCTACCTGGATTATAACCTGTATTTATTCCGGCGCTGGTATGAGTCACATAAATTGAAGCGAAGAGGAACTTCGTTGACTTTAGGACATCGTTTTGATAATGACTGGTCAATTGAAGGTACGGCAAAAGTCGAATTGGTGGAGATAGGTGATTTTGACTATAGGTATGACTATACAGATCCCAATAATCCTTTTAAAGAGGTTACCACACCTGATCAGATTACCAGTGTTGAGGGAGATAACTGGCTGACCAGCTTTAAGTTTGGAATTGGCAGGAATACAACAGACAGATATTTTAGACCAACCGAAGGGTATAAGTTTAATACTTCTGTTGAGCAGTTCGGTGCTTTTGGCGGTGATCATTCATTTACAGAATTAAGTTCAGGAATTACTTTTTATAATACTTTATATGAAGATATTGTTGAACGCAGAACAGTATGGGCAACCAGGGTTTCTGGTAGTAAAATATATGGAAATGCCCCGGCATTTGAGAAGTTTTATGCCGGTGGAATTGGCACTCTGAGAGGTTTTGATTATCGTGGTATCAGTCCTCGCGGCGGCAGGGATGAAGACCCTGTGGGAAGCAGCTATATTTTTATGGCCGGAACCGAAATTACACATCCAATTTTTGAA
This sequence comes from Sedimentisphaerales bacterium, assembly GCA_963666285.2. GTDB lineage: Bacteria > Planctomycetota > Phycisphaerae > Sedimentisphaerales > SM23-30 > JAFGDI01. The sequence goes on along the minus strand of OY762711.1, from coordinate 3,640,581 downwards.
GAGACTCTGTTTGGTAAAATATTCTGTGATAGTGGTTTTGTAAGTGAAGGGCCATATCGTGTCTCTGTTGGTTTTGGTATAGAGATTGTCATACCTCAGGTTTTTCAGCAGGTGCCAATGCATTTTGACTTTGGATTTCCTCTGGTTGAGGATGACAAAGATGAGACTCAGTTATTCAGTTTCAATTTTGGTTTAACTTTCTAATATTATTTATTACATACGGGGAGAGAAGTAGTTAATTAGAAATGGCAGTAGAAGAACGTTCTTTTGAAAAAGCAATCATAGTGCATGTTATTTTGCCGGGTGCTGTAATCGATTCCAAGGATTCATTGGATGAGTTGGAATCACTGGCAAATGCCGCTGATGTTCATGTTGTTGGATTTGTCAGGCAAAAACGAAGAGATATAAACTCCTCGTTATATATTGGCAAGGGTAAGGCTGAAGAGATAGCACAGTTTGTGCATTTACGTCAGGCTGACGTTGTGATTTTTGATAATGATCTCACACCGGCACAAATCCGTGAACTGGAAAAAGTTATGGAGGTCAAAGTTATTGACCGCAGCGAGCTGATCCTTGATATTTTTGCACGTCGTGCCAGTAGTGCCGAAGCCAGGATGCAGGTTGAGCTTGCCCAGCTTGAATATACTTACCCACGTCTTACCCGAATGTGGAGCCATCTTGATACAGTTACCGGTGGAGCTGCAACCGGCGGAGTTGGAACTCGCGGTACAGGTGAAAGCCAGCTAGAAATTGACCGTCGGCTGGTTAGTAAACGTGTTGCACAGCTTAAGTCACGGATATCAGAGATAGATAAGCGGAAAAGCCGACAGGCCGGTTCGCGTAATCGTCATTATACGGTTTCACTTGTCGGTTATACAAATGCCGGTAAAAGCACACTTATGAATACACTGACAGGTTCTGATGTATATTCAGCAGACCAGCTATTTGCTACCCTGGATACAAAAACATCAAAGTGGAAGCTGGACGGTGATAACTTTGCTTTGCTAAGTGATACAGTTGGTTTTGTTCGTGATCTTCCGCATCATCTGGTGGCTTCATTTCGCGCTACTTTGGAAGAAACCATTCATGCTGATTTGCTTCTTCATGTTTTGGACGTTTCACATCCGCATGTATTTCAGCAGTTAGAAGCAGTTAACAGGGTTTTGGGTGAGCTTGGCTGTGATGAAAAAGATATTCTGCTGGTCTTGAATAAGATGGATAAACCCGGGGCTGTCACAAAGGCTGAAGAGTTCAGGGCTATTTATCCTGATGCAGTTGCAGTGTCATCTAAAACGGGCCAGGGGATAAGTGATTTAGTTGAGAGTGTTCTTAAAAGAGTTACCGGAAAGAACATAAAAATTAAAATTACCTGTCCTTATTCAAATGGTAAAGTAATCCCTTTTGTAAAGGCTTATGGACAAGTTTTCAGTGAAGAGTTTACAGATGCAGGTACTGTAATTGAAGCTGTAGTGGGTGATAACCAGATGCCCGGCCTTATGAAACTCAAGCCTTTTGACTACGAGCTATTGTAGTATTAGTGTGACTTTGCACTTGCTAAACAAAAAAGTCAGCTGTTTATACTATTTTTTTCCCTGCCTGCGTTTGTTGGCAAAGAATTCCTGAAGAAGTAGTCTGCAAGGTTCGCTCATAAAATCTTTGACAACCATGATTCTGTGGTTCAGTCGTTGATCTTCGACAATATTATACAGTGATTCACAAGCTCCGGCTTTGGGGTCGCTGGGTCCATATACCAGTCTATCGATTCGGGAATTAACCAGAGCCCCGGCACACATTGGGCACGGTTCCAGGGTGACATACATTGTGCATCCGTGTAATCGCCAGGAGCCGAGGTATTCGGATGCCTGAGTAAGGGCTATCATTTCGGCATGAGCGGTTGGGTCGTTTAACGTTTCTCGCTGATTATGTGCCCGAGCAATGACTTTGTTATCATAAACGATAACGGCACCGATCGGTACTTCGTCAGCTTCAAAGGCGGCATTGGCCTCTTTGATAGCTTCAAGCATAAAACGCCCATCCTGGTCGGCCTGAAGAACTGATTCAGCTTCCAGGTCACTATTGTCCTTATTGGTAAAATCTACCACCAGATTTCCTCTAGTCAGCAGTTAGTAATTATAATTTCCGGTCCTTAATTTACGCCGTATTCTTCTGGTGGATGACTTTCATCTCTATCCATTTTATTGGCGGCGTTAGAAGTGTAATGACTATTAGATTGAACTTTTTTTACTTCCAAGTCGATATCTTCAAGTGGAAGAATCTCCGAGTTTTCCAGTTCATCCAGAATTTTCTGAAATTTTTCAAATCTAATCCTGGTGGGTGTCATTCTGTCAGGCAAAAAGTCTTCGACTATCTTGCTTTCCTCAACCTCAACGCGAAATTGTAAATCTTTGCGAAGGATCGAAAATAATCCTTCCATCGTATCAGATAAAGTTAGGATTGCCGCTGTAAGTTTTCTTTTATCTTCTTCCATACCTATTTCCTGATCAATTTAACCAAATAAACAATATTGACTGCCAGATTAGCTGCCGCAGAGCCCCAGAAAGCCCAAGCGATACCTAATAAGCCCATTTTTTTTATTATAGTTAGATAATAGCATAAAGTAAAATTGATTACAAGACTTACCAGCATCGAGGTCATTCTGCCGGCAAATTCCCGACATGCAACAACAGCATCACCGATGACCATTGCCCAAACAATAAGCATTCCGCCGAAAAGCATGATCATCATAATTGGAGAATCACCAAACAGGGCTGAAGCGTAACTTTCCTGGCTGATCTTTGCAATTATAGTTTGACCAAACTGGTAGAAAACAAATAAGATAAAAAGCATAAAAATTGTTGATAGGAAAAGAAGCTTACCAAGCATCTTTAAGAACTGTTGACGGTTATTCTGGTAATATTGGCTAAGCCTATACAGTACACCCTGGTTAATTCCATTTTGGGTCATCATGCAGCCGTTCACAATTATTACTGCGATGGTATAATGGGCAACGGAAGAGCTACCGAGTTCATGTTTGATGAAATATTTACCTGTTTCGGTGTTGAGACTGGCGATAGCCATGAAAATCCCCAGGGGCAGGGATTCCCAAAAAAGAGTTTTTAGCTTATGATAGTCAAATTTAATGGATATAGGAGCAATGTGCCTGACAGCATTTGCTTCATAGAACCTGTTTAGTATTATTACCGCGGTAGTCCATATGATAGGGATTGACCAAATAGGCCAGCCAAACAAACCAGCGAACATGGCAGCTCCAAGTACCAGTCCGGTTCGGCACATATATGAGATTGCCGCCTGTCGCATTTTTTCATTTTTCTGCAGGAACCCGATATAGCTGTCAGCGAAACACTCTGTGCCGCGAGTAAGTCCGCAAAGTATCAGCAGCAGTGCGGTAAGAGCGGAGTCGTACTTAGCCATATATGCAGCGATAGCTGATATAATGGCTATGGCAAAAGTATTGCCAATCAGCCGCATTACAACCATATCACCGGCAGAATATCGGTTTGAGGTGTCGGTAACGAAGCTTAACCGCAGCTCCAGGTTAAACAGATATACAATCGGGGTAACAACGGCCAGCGACCAGCTGAATATGCCCATGTCATGCTCACTGAAATACTTTGCCGCGAGGACAAAGAGCAACATTCTTCCAACGCCATTGATAATATGTCCGATCAGCGACCATAGGGTATTGCGGCTAAGTGATTTTCTGGCAGTATGTTCTGGCATGGCCGATATTATACATTATTTTATGTCGGTAGTACAGACAATACCAACGGCACTATGGCCGGTCAGAAACAATGTTAGACGCCTGTTTATTCATATATTCACTTGTCAAAGAGTGCGTGGTATGGGCGCAGAGATATTGATTGATTGAGGTCGTCAGGGTCTATATACACCTCGTGTATGATTATGTCCGATCGCATGTAAGCTGAAATGAAATTGCATTTATTTTTACCACGCTCGACCCGGCATTATCAATTGTTAAGGGTACATCCCTGCATTCACGCGGTCTTTCGTGCCGCGTTTCGTCCGGTCTTGTCACTTCGGAGCCGCCGACCGGAAGGTACGCAATTTAGAGTGTTAAGTGCTCAGCTCCGCTACGTGTGGTACAGGCGATTAACAAGTAATAAGATATAAGAAATAAGCTAAGGTTGTCCGCCAAAGGCGGAAAACTGATTAAATCGGCTTATGCCGAGATAAACCGCTCGGTTCACCTCGCGGCTCTGATATTACCTACATTACTTAAGGCAACCTCAGAAAATTCATTTTGAGCGACAAGTTTTTCTTTTGCCTTCTGACATGCGTCACATAAAACAGTGAATATAGCCCAATATGCACGATTTTATGTTCCTTGTCAGCAACCAAAATCTTAAACTATCGCATCAAAAGCAATTTCCAGAGGTCACTTTATTTTTTTTAGCGGGTGCCTGTAGTGCCCGCGTTGTATGCTCCTTTCTGATTTTTTAGGTTGTTATGCCAGGGTTTCGCAATTAGTGGTCCCGACATCAAAGGCCATGTTGTGGCACACATATTCAAGAATGGGTGATAAATTCCCGATCGACAAACAAATTACTCAGCCTTATTAGTTAAACACAGAACATGCCTGCGGGTTTGGCAAATAGATTTTTATTTTTTTTGAAATAAATAAAAAAAGTGAGATTGCGGTTTATGCTTCGCATCATATGCATGGCGCACTTTTGACAGTTCAACATTACACGCAAAGGCCAGAACAGGGCCAATTAAGTGAAAAACGAATAGTGAAAATTGAAAAATTAAGGTGTCGACTATCGTCTCACGCTTTGTTTAAAACATAAGTGTTGCAGGAAGGCCGTTTAGGCGATTATTGCAACTTGAAAAGTGTGAAAGTAAACAATAATATATATGAGATAAACGGTTGCTTTGACTGATTTAGTTTTTTTAAGTATAAGTAATTATGGTGTAAATGTTTAGATGAAAAAGGGGCGAGCCTCTTTTATTGTTTTTAGAGTGATATAATTAAACTAAATGTTCATTTAAGATTTCATCAGAAAGATACAAAAGTGGAAAAATGAAAATATAAATAGTAAGGCTTTTATGATTTTGTAATTCTTCATAATTGAATTGGTATATGATAAATAGAAAGAACATGCATGATATTAATAAAACCGGGGTCAGGCATTTACAGGACATTGCCTATGTTGACAACGGTCATTGCAGGCAGAATCTGGATCTGCTGATCCCTGAAAGCCGTGAACAAGATCTGCTTCCTGTTATTGTATATATACATGGGGGAGCATATCGAACCGGTGATAAAGCTACTGGTTTGCCTATCGTTGTTCCATTTGTGGAGTCAGGCCAATATGCGGCAGTGTCAATTAACTACCGGTATAGCAGTGATGCGATATGGCCGGCACAGATCCATGATTGTAAAGCTGCGTTACGCTGGATCCGAAACAATGCCGAGAAATATGGAATTGACAGCAGCCGAATAGGAGTATGGGGGTGTTCGGCAGGCGGTCATCTTGCCGTTATGCTAGGTACGAGTAACGGGGTGAGATCGTTGGAGGGTGAGCCTGAATGTTGTTTAGATGTTTCCAGTAAGGTATCTTGTGTAGTTGATTTCTATGGGCCAACAGATTTCTTTCATATGGATAAGTTTGGTACTGACGTAGAGTATGAAATTGATGAATCACCAGCAGTTGAGCTGTTTGGCGGACCGATCGAAGATAATGTTGGTAAAATTGCGGGAGCGAATCCCATGACATATATTAATGGTGATGAGCCGCCATTTCTGATCGTTCACGGAACCGGCGATTCCATTGTACCATATATTCAATCTGAGCTGCTTTCTAAGGCATTGCGAGATAAGAATAATGAATGTATAATGGTTACTATTGAAGGTGGTGGGCATGGTGAAGGATTTGGAGAAGAGGTGACAGATAAGGTTTGGCAATTTTTTGATCATTATTTACGAGATATTACACTAAAACGGCAAGATACAGGTTTAAAATTTGATTGATCGATAGAATAATGAAGGGAGTTTTTATGAGAGCGCCAAGCGAAGCTAATGTAGTCAAGCCGGCCAATCCGGCATGGGTAAGGGCTAGCCACCCGCCCATTACAGCACCGGGCGTGCAGAGAGGTAACGAACTGTACGAAGCCCCGGGAAAGGAGTTTGTCAGCCACAACGCAAGTGAAGGTGTTGAGCCCCGAAATTATTCCTTATCGCATCCGGGCCAGGGTTTTCATATGCCTGAAGCCAATATCGATATATGCGAAATACGGCGAGCATATATCGACGAGCCGGGGTCTGAGTCCGTAGCGGGCAAACGAACTGACTGCATTGGAACTTGGGAGAACCGAAGTGCTCCGAAAGGAAGCGGCCAAGGAGCTGAAACCGTGACGCGGCCGTATGGCATTTTGGTAGTCGGACTGACTCATAGTAGAGGAGTAAACAGGGTAATGCCTGTTGAGTTTCGAAGTTTGAGGCACTCGAAGGGGTCAGCATTAATGTGTAAAGGCGAAACAGGATATTGGCCAGGCACTGAACTGGAAGAAACCATGAACGTTCCACAGCGTCTTCTATCGGAGACTTCTACAAGGCACATTACTTTGCCTTATGTAGCCGTCAAAGTGAGCATTAATGAAGAGCCGGATGAGGGAAATCTTCAAGTCCGGTTCTGTGAGGGGCATGCGTTTCCTTGCACAAAATATAATGAAACTCAGAATTTGTTAAATTAATGAAAGGAGGCGACATGCCTACTCGACAAGATATTAATAGACAGATAATCGTGATTCTGGTTATATTTTTGGGAGCAGCTCAGCTATTCGGCCAGCAGGAACAAAACAGGGAAAGGCCGGAAAGAGGTATGCAGTATAAGATGAACCGCGATAATGTTCTACACATAAAAGACTTACCTTATCTAAAAAACAGTCATGAAAGACAGTGTTTAGATTTGCTGATTCCAAAGAATTCAGGAGAAAAGTCTTTGCCTGTAATTGTGTATGTTCATGGCGGAGCATTTAGAGCGGGAGATAAATCCAGTAGTGTCGGAAAGCTGATACCGTTTGTTGCTTCAGGAGATTATGCCGCGGCGACAGTAAATTACAGGTTAAGTGGAGATGCCGTTTGGCCGGCACAAATTCATGACTGTAAAGCTGCCATTCGCTGGATAAGGGCAAATGCAAATAAATACGGATTAGATAGCGATAGGATAGGGGTATGGGGATCATCAGCCGGCGGCCACCTGGTATCAATGCTGGGTACGAGCAGTGGAGCGGCGGTTATGGATGGGGGACTAGGAGAATATAAAGACGTTTCGAGTCATGTTTCATGTGTTGCAGATTTCTTTGGCCCGACCGATTTTTTGCAGATGGATAAAGCAGGTTCGATCCAGAGCCACGATGCACCAGATTCGCCGGAATCAGAACTTATCGGAGGAGCCATACAAGAGAATAAGGATAAGGTTGCTACTGCGAATCCAATTCGGTATATTACTAAAGATGATCCTCCATTTTTAATAATTCATGGTACCAAAGATCCGCTGGTGCCGTATAATCAATCTGAATTATTTATTACTGCTTTGAGAAAAGCAAAAATAAACTGTACAATGATTACCGTAAAAGACGGAGGGCACGGTCAAGGATTTGGACCGGAGACAATTAAATATACAAAGCAGTTTTTCGATCATCATTTACGCGGTATTGAATCCGAATGGAAAGATATGACAATTGAAGCAGTCAAGGTGAACAATACGAGACAGTAAGCCTGTCAGCTTATCGAGGTGTAGATATGAATAATTACATGTATTTTGGACTGAAAATTATAATATTACTTTTGGTTTGTCATTTTCATGTTTTGGCTGAAAGTAATTTTGAGAGAGAAATATGCACTGTTTACGAAAGTGGCAGTGGCGGCTATCATACCTATCGTATTCCGGCTTTGGGAGTGACTACAAAAGGGACTATCCTGGCATTTTGTGAAGGCAGGGAAAACAAAGGGGATGCCGGCAATATCGATATTTTACTGAAGCGAAGTACAGATAATGGTAAAACATGGTCAGATCAGATAATAGTCTGGTCAGACGGTGAAAATACCTGCGGTAATCCTTGTGTGGTGGTAGACGAAGATACCGGTATTATCTGGTTGCTTATGACTCGCAACCTTGGCTCGGACCACGAAAGGCAGATAATAGATGGCAGCAGTAAAGAGACCAGAACAGTCTGGGTGTCTCACAGTTCAGATGATGGTATTTCCTGGACAAAGCCTATTGATATAACCAGTTCGACAAAGCAGGAAAACTGGAGCTGGTATGCAACCGGGCCTGGTTGCGGGATTCAGCTATGCAGCGGGCGGTTTAATGGGAGATTGGTGATACCTTGCGATCATATAGAGAAGGGTAGCAAGAAGTATTATTCTCATGTTAGTTATTCCGATGACCATGGTAACAGCTGGAAGCTGGGAGGTTCAACCCGGGCAGATAAGTTAAATGAGTGTCAGGTTGTCGAATTGTCGGACGGAAGGATTATGCTGAATAGCAGAAATTACTTCAGGGAGAATAGGACCCGTGCGGTGAGCTGCAGTGACGATGGCGGAGTAACCTGGTCGGAGACTTTTTATGATTCTGAATTGGTTGAGCCAATCTGCCAGGCGAGTATTGTGAAGTGGATGAGTGATGATGATAACTCACAATCACGACCTTATCTTCTGTTTTCTAATCCAGCGAGTATGAGTTCTCGTGTTAACATGACTGTTAGGCTGAGTTATGACGATGGTAAGACCTGGCCGGTCGCAAAATTGCTATATAGCGGAGCCAGTGCGTATTCGTGTCTTGCAGTGACGGCTGATGGGACAGCGGGCTGTTTATTTGAGAAAGGAAATGATCATCCATATGAGATGATAGTTTTTGACAGATTTTCATTTGAATGGCTAAAACAATGATATTTTGGCCATAAGTTTAATTTTTTAATTCATCTGGTTATGCCGGGTAAGGAAAGAGTATGAGAGCGCCAAGCGAAGCTAATGTAGTCAAGCCGGCCAATCCGGCATGGGTAAGGGCTAGCCACCCGCCCATTACAGCACCGGGCGTGCAGAGAGGTAACGAACTGTACGAAGCCCCGGGAAAGGAGTTTGTCAGCCACAACGCAAGTGAAGGTGTTGAGCCCCGAAATTATTCCTTATCGCATCCGGGCCAGGGTTTTCATATGCCTGAAGCCAATATCGATATATGCGAAATACGGCGAGCATATATCGACGAGCCGGGGTCTGAGTCCGTAGCGGGCAAACGAACTGACTGCATTGGAACTTGGGAGAACCGAAGTGCTCCGAAAGGAAGCGGCCAAGGAGCTGAAACCGTGACGCGGCCGTATGGCATTTTGGTAGTCGGACTGACTCATAGTAGAGGAGTAAACAGGGTAATGCCTGTTGAGTTTCGAAGTTTGAGGCACTCGAAGGGGTCAGCATTAATGTGTAAAGGCGAAACAGGATATTGGCCAGGCACTGAACTGGAAGAAACCATGAACGTTCCACAGCGTCTTCTATCGGAGACTTCTACAAGGCACATTACTTTGCCTTATGTAGCCGTCAAAGTGAGCATTAATGAAGAGCCGGATGAGGGAAATCTTCAAGTCCGGTTCTGTGAGGGGCATGCGTTTCCTTGCACAAAATATAATGAAACTCAGAATTTGTTAAATTAATGAAAGGAGGCGACATGCCTACTCGACAAAAGTATACGTTTATTCTCCTGTTTATATGTTTTTTAATAGTAACAAATGTCTTGGCCCAGGGAAATGAGTTTCCTAGAGCAGCCCGCAGTGTTCATTTGTGGTATGACGCTCCGGAAGGTATGGCATTTTATAATGAAGTTTCAGTTGAAAAAAGTGTTCCAGGCAGTTACTTTTGCGTTTGTGGATTTAATCACGGCTATTTTGGAATCCAGGAGTTATGGGGAGGGAAAAAAGTAGTAATCTTCTCTGTGTGGGATCCGGGTGATCAGAATGATCCAGCTAAGGTGCAAGAAGAAAACCGGGTTAAAGTTATATTTTCCGGAGATGATGTAAAAATAAGCAGGTTTGGAAATGAAGGCACGGGCGCGAAGTCTATGTTTTATACTGATTGGGAGCTGAACCAGACTGTAAGGTGTATAGTCAAAGCTGTGGTAGAGAATGACACAACAATTTACTCAGCTTTTGTTTGTTTGAGCGAGACGAGCGGCTGGAAGCATCTTGCTACATTCCAGACAAAAACCGCTGGCGATCCATTAAAAGGGTATTATTCGTTTGTCGAAGATTTCAGGCGTAATGGCGAAAGTGCCAAGCAAATCCGCAATGCAAGTTTTGGTAATGGCTGGGTGAAGAGTATCGATGGTATATGGCATCCGTTAACAAGTGCCGTTTTTACCGCAGATAATACGAAATCAGATAGAATTGATTCCGGAGTCAAGGAAAACCGGTTTTACTTACAAAATGGCGGGGATACGGTAAATAAAGTAAGATTGCATTCAAAATTGCATTGTGATGAAAAGGGCTACAATAAACCGGAGGATCCTGAGTGGAAGTTGAGCTGGAATGATGAGTTTGACTATCAGGGCTTGCCTGATGCTGAGAAGTGGAACCATGAGGTTGGTTTTATCCGAAATAATGAAAAGCAATATTATACCAGGCAGAGACTGGAGAATACACGTGTTGAGAATGGCAGTTTGCTGATTGAGGCACGAAAAGAGGGGTACAAAGAGAATGCTGAATATACATCAGCGAGTATCCATACTGCAGGGAAGAAAGAATGGACTTATGGTAGATTTGAGATAAGGGCAAAGCTGCCAACAGGGAAAGGGACCTGGCCGGCGATATGGATGTTGGGGAAAAATATTGGTCAGGTTGGGTGGCCGAAATGCGGCGAGATCGATATAATGGAAAATGTTGGTTATGATCCGGAGACTATCGTTGGCACAATTCACTGTAAGAGCTATTATCATGTAATCGGCACACAGAAGAGTGCTACTATAAAGGTTCCAACCTGTATGGATAAGTATCATTTATATGCAATTGAGTGGTATGATGACAGGATTGAGACATTCGTTGATAATAAGCATTATTTTACTTTTCGTAATGAAGGTACCGGAGATAATGAATGGCCGTTTGATAAGCCGCATTATTTAATACTAAACCTTGCGATTGGCGGAGCATGGGGCGGTCAAAAAGGTATTGATGACAGCCTGTTTCCTCATAAATATTATATTGATTATGTCAGGGTGTATGATAAAAATTAAATTCGGAACTAAACTTAGCATTTATATCTAAAACAGATTAAAAATATTTTTCAGTTCTGGCTGCCAGATGGAAGAAATCTGATTTAGCATAAGCGAAGTTTGCGCAGAATTGGAAGCCGGGTTTAATACGCCGCCAGGCAAAGGTACCGGTTTACGACTGGAGAAAAATTCAAAGTAGCATGAACCCTCGGCAACGGCACTGCCGGAGAACGAGAATTTGCTAACTTCCCAGGTAATTATAGTTGAATCCTGCATCGCAATATTACTATCTTTGAGAGAAAGAGAAAGAGAGTATTGATTTGTGATATCAGATGTATTTCCTGTTGGCTCAGATACACCTTCAGATGTTCCGTGGAAAAGTGCGAAATTTATAAGGGCATTGGCAGAAATAGATTTAATATCACCTTCGATTTCCCAGGAGGCATTTTCAATATTTGCACCGATTTTGGCGGAGCCTATCGAGATGTTTTTATCAGCATTTTCACCAGTTATTCTCAATGAGGCTTCAAAGTTTTCCTTACAGCTAATAGATTTAATCCATGGAGTTTCAATAACCGGCGGCTGGCTAGAATTCAGCCATTTATTAACTTTTATGGATTTAATCGGGTAATCAGGTGAGTATATATTCAGGTCACTGATATTAAGAGCTTGTATAGTTGCTCCGGTTTTTTCATCAGTTGATGATCCCAGAACCGTGATTGTATATCCAGTATCGCCGTCAATGGCATCATTGATAACAAATTTCGGCATTGTACCTGTTATATATATATCGCCAGCAAGATTATGTGTTTTAGCGTTTATGCTGAGATCGCCGGTGCATGTAATGCTGCCAAGTTCAGGTGTGCCATCCTTACTCATTGGTTTTACGGTTAAAGTACATTTTTGAGAAGTACTAGTGATATTTATATCAGATCGATTGGAGTCAATTTCACCCCAGCCATCTTTGATAAGGTATTGGTTGGTAATGCCCTGGCTGTCTTCCAGAATAAGTTTAGCATTATTCCTTGTGCCGAAGCTGCCAAATTTCCATGCTAAAGTCTGCTGCTCACTGGCTATAATGTTGCTAATCATGCTTTCATCGGCTTCAGAGATGTCATTTTCAGCATCAACATGGGCTAATATATAGTAAGTGCCGGTATCAATGTCACCCGGAATAATAAATGAGAGTTTAAATGCTTTTGGCTTTAGTTTGTCAACCAGGAATTTGACTTTTGTTTTTTTGGATGGCGAATAGAGTAAGGTGTCAGATGAGTCCAGGTATTGATCTGTTGACATATAAAGACTTACACTTATTTCACCTTCGGCATCTTCGTTGCCAATATTTGTGACGGTAACAATAGCTTTGCCTTTATCGCCGGGGATAATATCTCCGGTGTATTTGAGATCGATATCGAGGGTAGCTGTCAGGTCCGAGCCGTCAGGAATGTCCATTTCAAATGCACCTATATCAACAGTAAGCCCTTTGATTCTATCTTCTCCTGCGAAATCAAGAGTCAATTGTTCATCGATATAATCCGTACTTCCACCATTAAAACAGAACGAGCCGCTGGTTGGCAGATAGTTGCCGGGGGTCCATTGTTCATCTGCCCATGAGCCAGTTGAGGTAAAAGAAGGGGGGCCGGATATGTTACCGCCGAGTCTTTCTACAAGTGAGCCAAGTTCCAAGAAAACGTATTCATTATCGAAGTCATCATCAAGCGATCCTTGTATTAGACAGAAAGCCATTTGCAGTAAGGAGTTATCACCGGAAATCGCTACTTCCTGATATTGTCCATCGACAGTAACACTATTGTTCCATATTACAGTATTTGCCAGCTCTAACTCGCTATCAAAAAGTCTGAGACCGCCACCATTGGCAGCTGACCTGTTTTCGGTAATAGTAGAGTTGATAATCAGGTTGGAAGGGGTGTCAGATTCGTAAGTAGAGTTAGAATAATAAATTCCGCCACCGTGGCTATCAGCGAAGTTTCCGGCAATAACTGAGTTTTGGATCTGTGTCCTGGTCAAATATGTGAAGTTAATGCCGCCTCCGAAGTCAGTAGATTTATTTCCGATAACGGAACACGTGTCGATAAGTACATCGCTGTTGTTGTTACTGCAGGCAATAGCACCGCCGTCCCTGTCAGAACTATTTTGCGAAAAGATAGAGTCTTGTAAAGTGATAACCGAGTCACCGCTTGAGTAAATCGCTCCTCCGTCGTTAGCGGCGGTATTGTTGATAAAAATTGAGCCTTGAGAAATGATGACACTGCCAGAGGTGACAGCAATGGCACCACCATCACTATTCGAGGTGCAGCTATTAATAATGCAATTATAAAGGGATAGTGACGATGAGGTAACGAGAATGGCACCGCCGGCAGTAGAATTCCCATTAGAAATGGTAATACCTTTTATGGTTAAAGCCCCGGTATTGTTTGACAAAATAAATGCCCTTGAGTTGTCCTCGCAGTCGATAATGGTCTGGGCGACTACAGACGCATCTTCCGGGTCCTGTGAGCGTATTGTCGCAGTGAGACCGTTAATTGTTATGTCTGTGTTGCCGGAGCCAGAGTATGTTCCGGGAGCAAGAATGATTTCGTCATTGTCAGTGGCGGCATTGAGAGCATCTTCAATGGTATTATATTGAGATGGTACTGCCAGTTCCGCAGCATAGGTATAATGGCAGCATAATAGTGTCAGGATAAAAAATGGTAAATATTTCATCTAAGTTGTACCTTTCGTAAGTCATTGGCCTCAATCTTTTTAAGCTAACTGTCCATTATTTATATTATGACGGATAGTCTTAATAATCAAGAAAAAATAGTGACATTAAGTCCTTTTCTTGCAATAGAATATAAATTATAATGAACTTCGGTATCTGACACAATATGTGCATTTAATCGTATTTTTGAGCTAATTCTTGAGAGTATATTTAATTCAAAGTGTTGCAGAAAGGCCTTTTAGGAGATTTACCAGAGGCACTTCGTTATTGCAACTTAAAAACAGCGAAAGTTAACTATGATTAAGTTAGTTTTTTTTGACATTGAAAAAGGCCATCGTGCAATAGTTGCTGCTGCTTTAGCCAGGCGTTTCTGGGAGGAAAGCGGCAACAAGGCCTCATTGGAAATCAGAGCAGTTATATCTGGAGCATATAAAGTTGAATCTGATACCGCAAAGTTGTCATATTTGGGCATTGATCCGATTCAGGTTTCAATTGATATTTATGAAGAATGTGACTGTAATGGTGCAGATGTAGTGATCAATTTAGGAACCGGAATAGAAAGAGTGTGTAAATCCTTGCCAGGAAAAGAAATTGTATTGAATTGGGATCTGAATGAATGTGGTGAGGAAAATGAATATTCATTAGAGCAGCTAGAGCGAGAATTGAGCCATAATATTACAAATTTATTAAATGGCGGATACCTGGCAGCTATAGCCGGATTTAAGCATGAGCTGGAAACAATTCTTGATCACCTGCCGTCGGGGGTTATAGTACATGACCTTTATCGAAAGATTAACTGGTTTAATACATCAGCGGAAAGGATATTGGGTTATTCCCGTACAGAAGTGATTGGCTATGATTGTCATGAAATATTTCTTAACGGATTTTGCGGCGGTAAGTGTGAATTTTGCAATGATGTTGATACTATATCAAAGAATCTGGCATCTACAGATGCTATGAATTATGTAGTGAATACATCGACAAAAACCGGAATTCCTAAAAAGATCGAAATGTTTATCAGCCCGATTAAAGATCTTGATGATAATCCAATAGGGGTAATAGCATGTTTTAATGATATAACGGAAGTTACCCAGCTTCGAAATGCGATGAAGCGAACTTTCAGTTTTCATGGAATAATAGGAGCTGATAAGATTATGCAGGAGGTATATGCTCTTATCCGTGATTTGGCTGACAGTGATTGTACGGTTTTGATTAATGGCGAAAGCGGCACAGGAAAAGAACTGGCAGCCGGTGCTATCCATGGAGAAAGTGATCGTGTAGGGAAACCATTTGTAGCGGTTAATTGCGGGGCTCTGCCAGAGGGGATCCTGGAGAGTGAGCTATTTGGTCATGTAAAAGGCTCATTTACAGGGGCCTATCGTGACAAGAAGGGAAAATTTGAGTTGGCCGATGGCGGGACTATTTTCCTGGATGAGGTTGGTGAGCTTAGTTCTATGATGCAGGTAAAACTGTTGAGAGTACTGCAGGAGAAAGTGATTGAGCCGGTTGGCGGTGAGAAGTCAATTAATATTGATGTTCGAGTGATAAGTGCCACAAATCGCGATTTAAAGAAGATGGTAGCTACAGGTGATTTTCGCGAAGACTTATATTACAGGTTATGTGTGGTGCCACTAGAGCTTCCGCCTTTACGTGCAAGGCGGAATGATATACCGCTGTTGATCAGGCATTTTATAAAGCTGTTTAACGGACAGCAGAATCGTGAAATAAAGGATATAAGTGACCAGGCCCTGCAGCTAATGATAGATTACAGCTGGCCGGGTAATATCCGAGAGCTTCAAAATGCGGTACAGTATTCTTTCGTAAAATGCAAGGAAGATGTGATCAGGCTGGAACATTTACCGCCAGAGATAGGTCAGGGGGCTGTATCCGGCAGTGTGAAAAAGAATAGCGATTCAAGCAGCAAAAAAAGCAGGAAGCGAAAGCGTAAGCTCGATCGTAGCAGGGTTATCCAGGCATTACGTCAATCAGAAGGTAATCGTACAAAGGCGGCAGAAATTCTGGGTGTAGGCAGGGCGACACTATATCGATATATGGATGAAGCTGATATAAGCTAGTCCGGATGTATTATTTGCGATAACCTTCGATGGCGGTCCTGTTATTCCATGTTGTGAATTGAGGAGTAAAGACTGATTCTCTTGCGAAAAGGCTAAACTCATAAATAGATTTAACCGGATTACCATTTATATGGGTAATGATATCTCCAGGTTGTAAATCCATGATTTTCAAAGGTCCTTCCGGTTCAATATCATAAATAATCACTCCCTCAATATCAGCCGGGATATGCGATTTTTCTATACGCCATTGGCTCAAAGGTTTTACCGTAATTCCCCAAGCGGCCGTTTCCGGAAGATTTGCTTCTTCAAAATAGCCATTACGGCTGTTGAGTGTCCGATTTTCCAGTTTAGCAGTAAGAGAAATATCTTTTAAAGTGTAATTGTATTGCGGCCTTTGTATAGAAATATTCACTTCATTACCAGGCTGAATTGTATTTATATAAGCAATCAAATCTGAACGATCATTTATATCTATGTTGTCAACAGATTTAATTATATCCCCTTTTATGATCCCGGATTTTTGGGCAGGGGAGCCGGGCAGTACCATACTGACATATGCCCCGGACAGGTCTGAGAGATTGTATTGACTTATTATTTCAGCAGGTATTTCAGGGGTATGAATTGTTCCCAAAAATCCATGGTTAACGGTTTTTCCAGAGGATAGATCACTAATCATTTTTTTGAATACATCATCGATAGCAATAGCAAATCCTATATTCGAATTAGCAATAGAGTTAGCTGCTACAGTCATAATACCAATTACCTGACCATCAGCATTTATAAGAGGTCCGCCACTGTTACCCATATAAGTAGCGGCATTGATTTGGATTAGATTGCTATAAAACCTGTCATTTGGAAAGTCAAGAGTATGGAATGATGCACTATTGAGCTTTGTTATTCTGCCAACTGATACCACGGCGTTGCCGTCAGTAGCAAAATTTAATGGATTACCCAAGGTAAATACCGGCTGTCCATGATAAACATTTTCAAGATTTCCAAAAGTTAGATAGTTAGAGTTTTCAATATTGATCTTTAATACTGCAATATCTGACCTTTTATCAGAGGAAACTATTTGAGCCTTGTATTTGTTTCCATTATGGTTAATAATCATAATGAAGTCACAATCATCAATAACGTGTTGATTGGTAATTACAGTGCCATCATTGCTTATAAAGAAGCCGCTCCCTTTTGATACAGTTGAATTATTAAGATTCTTTGCGACGACAGAAACCGTGGAAGCAATAGAGCGGTTGACGACATCTTTATCAAACTTTATTTCTTCGTTTGGGTTAGCGAATTGGCCCGTGGTCCAGTACTGGTAAAATAGATGGTAGCAGACAGTGAAACTTATCACTCCGATAAGAATAATACTGACGATATTAAAGAAATTTTTAAGTATTCGTGCTGACATTTTTTATGATATAAATAATAAACAGTCTATTGAAAGAGATAGCCGATTTTGTTTTATCCTGCGTATAAATCGTAATATTTCATTTTTTTGTATAATGTTGTGCGGTTGATTTCCAATATTTCGGCGGTCTTATTACGATTCCAGTTACATTGCTTTAAGGTGTTTACAATTATTTGTTTTTCCGGTATTTCCAAAGCCTTTTTTAAGCTTTGGTGGCTATCTTTGCCGGAAATGCTTTCCGCAGCTGATTCTGAAATGTTACCGGGAAGATCCTGGATTGTAATTGTGTTTTGTTTACCAAGAACAACAGCTCTTTCGATAGCATTTTCAAGTTCGCGAACATTGCCGGGCCAATGATAATTTACCAAGGCATCAATAGTATCTGTAGAGAATCCAGAGAAAGATTTGTCATGATATTTAGACAATTTTTTCAGGAAATGTTCAGCAAGCATTATAATATCGTTGTTTCGCTGGTTTAGGTCTGGCAGGTCGATATTTATAACATTAATTCGATAATAGAGATCTTCTCGGAAGATACCTTTGTCTATAAGTCTGGTAAGATTTTTGTTAGTAGCCAATAATATACGCACATTAACTTCATGTGTTTTATTCGAGCCAACAGGTTCAAACATTTTGTGCTGTAGAACTCTTAACAATTTAACCTGCATCGAAGGGCTGGCAGAGTTTATTTCATCCAGGAATAAAGTTCCCCCGTCTGCGGCAAGAAACTTTCCTTCTTTATCTGCAATAGCACCAGTGAAAGCACCCTTTATATGGCCAAAGAGCTCACTTTCCAGGAGAGTTTCCGGTAAGGAACCGCAACTAACCTCAACGAAAGGATTATCAGCCCGGTCTGACATTTGATGGATAGCACGTGCAACCATACTTTTACCAGTGCCACTACTTCCAGTGATTAATACAGTAGCTTTAGTAGGGGCAACAGACTCGATAATATCGAAGATATCCATCATTTTTCTATCACATCCCATGATATTATAAAGCCCGCTGTAGGTATTTTCTTTGGAATTTTTATTATCATCATTTAGTAATTCTATATTTTGAAAGGCTTTATCGATACTGTGCAACATACTTTCTTCATTTATGGGTTTAGTGATGAAATCGAAAGCACCTTCTTTTATGGCCTCAACTGCTTTTGAGACAGAAGCGAACTCAGAAGTGATAATAATTTTAATAAAGGGATATTGTTTATTGATTATTTTCAATAGTTTAAAGGTGTCCTGGTCAGGCAGGTTAATATCTATAATAACGATTTTGTAAGAGTTTTTTCCCAGTTCCTTAATTGTATCATCAAAACATGATACAACTTCCGACAAGAAACCATTTCTGGAAAGTAACTCTTGCAGGGAGTTCCTGGTTAATCTATCATTATCAACAATAAGTATTTTCTTTTCTGACATAAAAAACCATTCAAAAATAAATAATTAGTAATTCTCGCTAACAGGAATTCTTATTTCAAACACACATCCTTCCTGCGGATGGTTATTTGCAGAAATAGTGCCGCCTCTTTTTTCAACAATTTCTTTACTGATTGCTAAGCCAAGACCGGTTCCATGAGTTTTATCTTTGGTAGTAAAAAAAGGCCTGAAAATGTCATTTATGTATTTTTCAGGGATACCTGATCCGGTATCTTTAATAGTTATGATTATAGAATTATCATTTAGTATTGTTTTAATTTTGATATGACCTGAATCCGTAGCATGTATAGCATTTTTGATAATATTATTGAAGACACCGGGTAGCAGCCCGGTTTCCAGTGGAAAGATATCAGCATCAGGAGAAAAAACAGCATGTATATCAATATTTTTTTTATGGGCTTCCGGTTCAAACATGTAAATAGAACGTTTAATTATTTCACTAATACATTCATTTTCTGTTTGGATGTTATCTGGTCTTGAATAAGACAGAAGGTTAGTTAAAGTATTAGCCATTTGTTTAAGTTCCAGCTCAATATTGTTTAGATATTGGGCAGTTTTATCTGTTTGCCCGGCATTGAGCTTTGCTTGAGCCATGGAAAGAAAACTGGTCATACCATCTATGGAGTTGTTTAGTTCATGGGCTACCTGGGCAGTGATTCTGCCAAGAACCTCAAGTTGTTCATTATTGTTGTTGATAATATTATTGATATCAAAGCCTTTCTTGCATGATAATAGTTATCGAAATTTACTTGAATTGCATATTACTCAATAGATTATACTATATAAAAAACAACATTTGAAAAAAAATGATGCATAAAAACAACATTTATATACAGCAAAAAAAAAGACTTGCACAGGCAAGTCTTTTATGATGGATGTAGTGATTGTACGAATTAAATGAGTTATATCGACTATTGATCAGAACTGAGTAGTTCATTCAGCTCGGTTTTGTCCTTATCGGTAAGTGTATTCGTACTTTCGTTAAACTCTTTTGCTCTCTGTAGAAATTTACCGGCTTCAACCTTGTTGCCAGCAAGGTAATGGGATCTGCCTAGATGGAAGAAGGTATTAACCAGTTCCGGATCGTTATTATTGTATAGAGAGACAGCTTTTTCCAGTTTTTCAATCGATTTGCCGTAATTGCCAAGTCTGAAATATATTACACCTGTAGTATCATTTAGATCCGCATAGTTTTCATTAATTTCAAGAGCTTTTTCAGTCAACTTTAAAGCTTCATTCGGCTTATTAAGCTCCTCAGAAAGAACCCAGGCTAAATTATTCATAGCTACTGTATTTTCCGGATCATATTTTAGAATCTGGTTATATCTTTCGATGGCTTTCTGGATGTCCTGGTTTATGTTTGATAATGCAGCCTGAACCTGCAGGGCAGCAATATTATCCGGCTCTTTTGCAATGATTTTATCTGTAAGCTCGAAAATCATATTATAGGCATTTTCATTTTTCTGGTGTCTTAATAACATGCTTACAACGTTTAATAATGATTGTAGGTCATCTGGATTGTTTTGTTCCCATTGAGATATGGTTGCAGATATGCCATTCCAATTTTCATCAAAAATCAGCATATCAACTTTTGCAATGAGTGCATCAATATTATTGGGCTGTTCAGAAAGTATCTGGTTTATTTCATTTATAACTTCTTTATTGCCTTGTTTGTATGAAGCAAGTATTCTAAGAATAGTGATAGTTTGAAGCTGCGATTTATTCTGTGTAAGTTTTTCAGCGGTATCCAGAAGTTTTAATGCCTGTTCAGGTTCATTTCTAGTCAGGTATATGCTAGCCAGTCTTATCCCAATATTTGCATCTGTAGAAGCAAGTGAAGATATTTTTTCGAGTGTTAGTTTAGCTAGTTCCGGGTTTATCCTGCTTTCAGCCTCCGCTTTTTGGAAAATTAAAGCCGGTTGTTCAGGGAAATACTGTAAGGCAGTATTGATAATGTCAATTGCTCTTTCATATTGTAGACCTTTAAACTCGATTTGGATTAAAAGCAGCCATGCTTCTAAATTATCTGTTTGGTTAGATACGACTTCTGTTAATAGTTTACGAGCAGTGCTAAGTTCAGGTTTCGTGCCGCTGTCAATCAGGAATCTTGATTTAAGTGTTTTTAAAAGGTTATCATCCGGATGTTTAGTCATTGTTGTATCTAATAGTTGTTTACCTTCTTTGGCCATTTCTTTTATTTTTTGCTCTACTAATTCTTCCTGTTTATTTTCATCAAGAGAGTTTATTTGTTGAGCTGATAAAGCAGGTTTTGTGGCAGGGAAAAGTAATAATGATATTACCTGGCGGGCCAGGACAAGATTATCTGGAAACTGATTTAGAGCCATTTTACCATATTTAACGGCATCATTTGTATCTTGCAGGGCTGTGTAAAGTACAATAATACTCGCATAATCAGTTTCCAGCAGATTATCAAATGTACAAGCTTTTTCCAGATTTTCTAAAGAAGAATCTGTATCATCAGTGTTTAGGTAAAAACGTGCCATAAGCAGATAGCTTTGGGCGGATAGATTTTGTACCAGGGCTTTATCGCAGACTGTTTTAGCTTCGTTATTTCTCCCTAAACCTAACATGGCACCAACTTTAATTGAATATGCCTCATAATTATATGTATTGTCTGCAATAATGTCATTACATAATTGTAAAGCCTTTTTGTAGTATGCTTCCTTGTCGTTAGTGTTCTCTTTGGGGAAATTTTCAGCTTTATTGTAGTACATGTTTGCTAATGTTACAATTTGAGTGATTGAATCGCTGCCATTAGAATATAATTTTTCCAGAATAGCTTCAGCCTTGTCACTTTGATTTGTTTCCAGTAATCTAACAACTTCGTGTCCCAGCATGAGAGGGTCGTCAGGCTTCTGTGCGAGCATTTGCTGGATTAAATCATTTGCTCTATCATTTTGACCGGCACGTCTGAGACATCTGATTGCACTGTCTGCAAATTGGATATTATTCAAATAACGATTATGAATTTCAAGCCAGAGGTTGGCTGCCAGTTGAAGCTGGTCATCTTTTTCGTACAGTCGAGCCAGGGTCGCAGCACATTCATGATCAAAAGGATTCTTGGTCAGGATGTCTTTTAGCTGTGTGATAGCATCCTGTGCATCAGCTTTATTAAATTCTTCCTGCAGTAAACAGTATCTGGCAAATTCGATTTTCCAAATACGCCCATCGGTTCCTTCTATTTCTTTAATTGAATCAATTGTATTTTTAGCTTTCGCGGCATCATTAATAACAGACTTAAAATATAGAGTCTTTCTTAAAGCTGTGATATCCTGGGGATTATCTGTCAAATAGTTTTCGATAACAGCTAATGCTCTATTTTCCGGGTTATCAACTTTGTTATTTTTATCTTCAGCCAAAATTATGTCTGATTTGGTAAAAATAAGGTTTCTTTTGCTTGCAGTTGATTTTGCAGTTTCAAGAGAATGGTCAATCATGGAGAGTGCTTCATTAAATTTATTATTACTTGCTAGTAAACTGGCAAGGCTTGAAGTTAGACTGATATTATCCGGGTTAGAATTTACTTGTTTTTTAAGTATTTTGATAGCTTCATTTTGTGATTTTTGAGCATCTTCCTCTTGTTTTAATGATTCAAAATATTGCGATTTATTGAGAAAAAGGCTAAGTTGTAAGTTTTCAATATCAACTTGCTCAACTGATTTGTCATTTTTTAGCTGTTCAATGATAGTATATGCATCGTCAAACTTTTCAGCTTTAACAGCAAGGCTAAACATTATTCTTTTAGGGATCAGCGGATTAGCGAATTTGTCCATTTGTTTTGATATCTCAGCCAGGATAGAAGCGTAAAGAGAATTTTCCGGATCTTTAAGCTCATTTTTAGAGGCAGCCTGAATATTAGCTTGGAGAACAATGGCTATTGCATCTGCGTCATTTTCCGATCTTTGAAGCAGTTGTTGAGCGGTAGCGATTGCATCATTGAATTGTTGAGTTTGCAGATACAGATTTGCCAGGTCCAGTGTTACGCTTCTAATATCAGGCGACTTTTCATGAACTTCTCTTAGGTGCAGGATTGCTGAAGATATATCATTATTATTTCTATAGGCATTGGCTAATTGTATTTTTACTAGATTATTATTATAACCAAGTAGAATAGCCTTATTGAGCAGGTCAATTTCTTTAAGGCTGTCATTATTATTTCTAGCAATAAGTGATTTCCAGTATGCAACACGAGCTTCCATGACTTTAGATTCTTCAACTTCATTAATTAATTTCATGGCTTTTTCATTTTCACGAAGTGAAGTGTAATTTTCTATAGCAGTGGGGATAAAATCCCACCTTGAAGTGTTGTCAAGAGAATTTAAGGCTTTTTCGGTAATTTCATTTAATAGCTGTTGGTTGTTGGCTAACCTGATAAACCCAATAAGTGCCTTCCAGGCACGCAGGCTACCTGGATCTTTATCTACTATGTTAGTGCAAATATTGATAGCGAGGTCGGTCATTCCCTTAAAGTTTTCAGGTTTTATCTGTTCGAGTTGTGAGTAAATTGATGCAATTTGTATCTTTATAAGTTGTTCATCATCCTTTGTCAGTTCCAGGGCTTTATTCAGGTGTATTGGGACCTGGTTAAACTCTTGATTCCAGAGTGCGATGTTTGCCAGCATTAGATATAATTTGGGCGAATCAGGACAAGATTTTTCTGCCTGTTTAACCCAAGGCTCCATTTCCTTGTAAACACTGACTTTATCTACATTCGGCAAAGTTTTATTTTTGTAATTCTTCTGCAGTATCAGGTTGACCATACTTTGATACGCACTTATTTCTTCCGGGTATTTATCGATTACCTGCATCAGAATATCGGAAGCAATAGAATATTTATCTTCGGCTGTACACAGCTCAGCAATAAACTGATAGTAGGCTTTTAATTGATCTGGATATTGATTTTTAAGCTCTAAAAGCTTGTCAAGTTTTCTTTGTATTGCCAGTGAAAGAGCGTATTTATTATGCAAATCTTCATTTTCAGGAAGCAACTCAATTGCGTTAGAGAGCATGAGTTCGGCTTCGCCAGGACTTCCAATGGCAATATAGATGTCAGAAGCTTTTTCGACTGCATTGACATTTGTTTTATCGTTTCTTAATATGATTTTATAAGTATTTGCTGCAGACATTAACCTTGATGGTTCTGTTGGCCTAGCTTTTGTCAAGCATTCAGCATATTTAGACAATATTTCGATATCATCCTGAGCTCCGCCAAGGTAATAGCCAAGTTGTGTGGCTGCTTCCATCCAGTCTTTTTGTTCATACGCAATAAGTCCGAGGCGAAGTCCTTCACTCATTTTTTTACTCTTATTCCAATGCCGGATGGCAACAGCTCCCAAAATTAAAAGTGCCAAGGCAATAACCAGGACAAAAATAGGAATAACGTTTATTTTACCTTTATTTCTCATATTATTTCTTTCAATGAAATCAATTAAATCTCTATTTTATAAAATATTATTATACGATATCAGATATGACACTATATCCCACGTATTATATTATACTTATGTTTTAGAATTGTTCAATAAATGATTTTAGTAAATATTTGACGGTCATGAAACAAATTTTAATATCTAACCAGGGCGAAATTCTTTTTACATATGCGGTATCATGTATTACCCATTCCTGGAAGTCTTTGCCTTCCTCCCGGGTTCTTTTTATTTGCCATAATCCTGTTATACCTGGTCTTACAGAAAGCCTTGCATCACGCCAATACGCACAAAAAGCATTTTCCTTTTCTGGAGAAGGGCGGGGGCCAACGACAGACATTTGTCCCTTAAGGACATTTATAAATTGCGGGAATTCATCAATTCCGGTATCACGCAGGAACTTGCCAATTGCATTAACCCTGGGATCGTCATCCATTTTAAATTGAGGACCATCAACTTCGTTGATTTTTCTAAGTTGGTCTTGGATGTCATCAGCACCTACAATCATTGTTCGGAATTTTGTACAGCCAAATTCTTTTCCATGCAGCCCTTGCCTTTTATGTTTGAAAAAAACTGGTCCGGGAGACGATATTTTGATAGCGATAGCAACGGCAATAAATACAGGAAGTGATGCTAGTAAAAATACTGAGGCAAAAAGTATATCAGCTAATCTTTTCCATATTCCGGGATATGACCAGGATGAAAAATATCTAAACATTGCTTTTTTAAGCTTAATTTCCTGGGACATCTCTAGGTGATATTGTTTGTGGTTGCTTGAATCTGTGATAAAAGTATTTTCAATTATTTTATTTGTAACTTTAGGCTGACATAGAATAATGGAGTTTCTTATAGCAGTGTTGTCTGGTATAGTGATATTGTTTCCAATAATACATGGTCCAACAATAATACAATTTCTACCTACTTTAACATTCTCCCCAAAAGCTATATTCCCATAAATCCTGGATGATTTATGAAAATTTGCCGGCCTTGACTTATTCAAGAAATTGTGTTCCAGGCATTGTTCGGTAAATTTCAGAAATGAGCCGCATTCAAATAAGTCGTACGCTTTTCCAGCAATTCTAATACTTTTAACTGTTAATGAATGTCTGTTGCATAATGAGATAAATTCATCAAAATCTAATGGAAGGTGCGATATATTTGAAGTGTTCAGAATGGAAGGTTTTTGAATGTAAATTATATGTGGCCACTCTTTGGGAACAGAAGTTGTTACAATAGAATCAGAAAATACACGTCTTATGCCTGCTATGTTACCGTTTGAATCAAAAGTAAATTTTTCCCGGAAACCAGAAAGGTTTTGATCGATTTCTATTGTTACTATATCAGAATGAATATTATTACAGATTGAAGCTAACGGTTCAGTATTAAAGTCGAATATATATCGAGCGTTGGATAAAATCATTCTATTATTCACAACGCTGCTTGTATTTAAGTGTAATGGAGATTCGTGTGAAAAGCTAGAGACATTAGAGTTATTTTGTTCGATAATGTTGAAAATAGCAGAAGAAGCAAAATGAGTTTCGTTTTCCACTAGATATGGATGTGCGTTTATTATGGATTTAGTTAAAGAAGCACTGGAAAACAGGCCACTAGCTATTAGATTTTGTAAAACGTTGTCAGAATTATCTGTGTGATGTAGTATCAGGTAGTCCATATTAGGGGAAATTCGCGGCTGTTTAATTTGTTTTTCTACTATGAGAGATTATATTTGCGAGTTTGTGTCAATAATCAAATTACGATAATTATTATTCTTGTTGGATTTTGTATATGACTCATTGCCATATGTATAATCATAGTAATAGCCGCTGCCATATCCGGCCCCGCTTTTAACGCTGGCAAGAACATTGCCCAGGATTTTAACATTTAGTTTTGAAAGTCTTTCGATAGTAGTTTTTAAGGAAGGGCCGGTTGTTCGTCCGGATAGCGAACTTAAAACAACAGCGTCAGTTAGACGCGCCCAAAGGAGTGCATCTGGAGCGGCAAGAACAGGTGATGAGTCGATTATAATATTATCGTACTTGTTTTCCATTCTTTCCAGAAATTCACTGATACCGCGAGCGCTTAAAAGTTGAACACTGTCAAAATTTGTGCTTCCACAAGCTCTAAGCACATCCAGATTTGGATGGTATTCTTCGAAAACGGCATCTTCATATATACAGATACCGCTTGCTACCTCACGTAAACCAACTGTTATACCATGAAGGTTCAATATGCGATGTAAATCAGGTTTTCTAAGATCGCCATCAATTAAAAGTACTCTATTACCGCTTCTTGATAGTGATGAAGCTAAGTTAATGGCAAGTGAAGTCTTCCCTTCTCTTGGTTCAGCACTTGTGATCAGGATCTTTTGGGGTATTTCGCCACCATTGAGTAATTTCAGGTTTGCCCTGATATTTTGGAAATCCATCGACATAAATTGAGTAAGGTCTTTTTTCTTAACTGATTTTGTGTCAATAGTAGTACCTACAATTGCTAAGCCTGCCTGTTTTATAATATCATCAGGGGAGTGCAGGCTACTGTCAGTTTTCACAAGTAGAAAAGCAAATGCCAGTCCGGCAGCTAAGGCGGCAAATATACTTCCGCCGAGAAGTTTAATTTTTTTATTTCCTCTATCAGTAACTGCAGCAATTCCATCTGCTTTGATTCTTTGAGGTCGCTCGCTTTCAATTAAAAGTTTATTAATAGTGTCGCTAATTTGCCGGTGCAGTGTTTTGATTTGTGTCAATTCATCTTCTTTTCTTTGAATATCAACTTCAAGTCGGCCAATTTTTTTTGCTTCTTCATTAGCCAGCTCTCTTGTACCTTCAAGTTTATCGAGATAACTTACTTGTTCATTATAAATTTCAGTTGCCTGTTTTAATTCATCTTCATTTCTTTTTTGAATGTCTGCCAGAGCCATTTTTTTCTCATTTTCAACAATCTGGTTGAATTTATTTGTAAGTTCCTCTTCTCTTTTCTTTACTTTTTCTTCAATTTCTCGAATCAAATTTTTCTTTTTTTCTAGTTCCGGGTTGTCTTCATTTAGATATTGTTTAGCGTTGAGAAGCTCTTCTTCAGCTTTCATTATACTTTCGTTAAGTCTTTTAATTCTTTCATCGGTGTTTATATAAGCACTTTGTTGTTCTGATATTGATTTTGTGAAATTATCAGGAAGAGTTGGTAATTCTGTAACACTTTCTTTTAGTTCTTTTACCCTTTTATCCAGTCTGTTCATTTCTTCTTTTGCTGATATGATCTGTTCATCTATACCTTCAATTTTTGATATTTCCATATCGTGTCTGCGTGATAAGTTTCTACCATATTGTAAGGTAGAAACTAAGATTTGTTTTTCCTGCCTGTCTATTTCACTAGCTAAAGTGTCCATCTCATTTCTTAGTGTGTTAAGTTTTGTGTCGATATTGTCAATGTTTTTCACGACTATTTCTTTGTAACTGTTTCGTATCTGATCAGCAATAACTTTAGCATCATTTTTGCTGGTTGTGGTTACCGATAAGATTATGAAATTGCTATGTCTATCTGAAGATGCCTGTATTTGCTGGTTTGCAATCATGTTTTGAAGTTTGTTATATATATCCGATTCTGGATTTGTTATGAAGCTAAGATCTTTATATATCCAAGCTTGTTTGAGGCGGCCAGAGAAGGTTTTTTCGGGGATAATGAAAGTTTCAAGTGGTATTTCTGTAAGTTCGTAAGATGTTTTTTGCAAGACGCTTTCACTGAGTATTTTTTTGGCTTGTGTGTTTTTATATGAATCATATGCGTATGTTTTAGCTGAGTCATCAGGGTCGGTTAGAACAGTTGGAGTAATTGGAAGTACTTCGATAAGAATTTGAGCCTCAAAAGTATTTTTGCTAAAAAGCAATATTCCAGGGATTGCGAATGAGCAAATCAGGATTGTAATAATAGCAATAACAGGCCACTTTCTAATCAATTTCGGCATAATATTTTGAGAGCCGCTACTAATGTTTTCAGGTAACTGATTGGCAGCGTCATAAGGGACAATTGAGCTGGTATATTGAGGCTGAATTGTTGAACTTGGGACAAAATTTTCTGGATATGGATTTAATTCCGGCATTTTTACACCTACTTAAATTCTATGGTATGGTCATCAACAATATCTTTTTGACCTTCGTTAACAGTAATAATATTCATAAAACCGATTTCCAAAACAACTAATAATATAGCTAAAGGCATCATTGCAAATCCGCCAAAATCATGGAAAAGGTTTTCCCACTCATCTCCACTAATTAACGTGAATGCAATAGAAGTTATTACAAGTCTGATTGTATTGCAGATAATTGCTATCGGTAATGTTGATATAAAGATTGTAGCTTTTTGCCATACAGGCTTATTTATTATAAGAGCTATTAAACCACTTGTTACAAAGAAAGCAGTTATCATTCTAAGGCCGTTACAGGCTTCGGCGACAGCAACGCTGGTATTATTTATATAGATTATATTACCTTCATTTTGAACCTTGTATCCCAAGACTTCCAGTAAAAAGATAGCAGATTCTGTTGCCCAGTGTTGTAATTGCGGGCTGATTAAACTATGAATACTGTTTGGTAAAGGAACCATTAATATCATAAAAAGGAAAACTGCATAATTTTTTAAGCATATTTTATATCCAAGGACAAGTAATAATAGTGAATATACTGTGAAAAGAAGAGAAATACGCATTAAAAAAGCTGACATCAATAACACACCGGCTACTCGAAGTGTTTGTGAAAGCAAGAGAAAAATAAATGCCGGCCAGAAGACTTTAATCTGATTATCTTTTTGCTTTGTTATCCTGGAATATAAAATATATCCAGATATAAATGGTACAAGTAATCCGGATGAGTATTCATCAGAGTTCATCCACATTCTCCAAAGGTCAGCAATGTGCGGAAAAAAAGACCATAAAAACGAAATAATCAACAAAGTTAAGTAAAACTTTATTATAGGAGTTTTACTTTGTATACCATTGTTCAATTTATTTTCCAGAATTATTCTCCTGTTTTGTTTCAATAGTTATGGGAACTACTCCTTTTTCGTTGGGCAGATATTTTATTATGTCATCGGCAGTTATTGCCGCAAGGTCAAGAACATTTGACTCAACAGTTGAACTTATCTGTATTTGGGCTACATATTTAGCAATTTCACCGTCTACATTTGGCAATCGAAATGCCAGGCTGTTGAATTCAGATTCCTTGTTTGTTGGAATGCCATTGAGAATATAGTAGTTTAATACGACAATTGATGTAGAATCGGGTTTGGGTTTGCTGAAATAATGAATCAGGCACGGAAAGGTAGTACCATTTATACTTGTAAAGTCAGTAATTTTAGTATCCTGATGAATCCATCCGGCTCCGACATAACATATTGTCGGGCGGTGCCCAAGCATGTTTCTTGGTTGACCTGTATATGCAACGTAAAACGAAGCCCATTTATTTTCTTGTATATTTGTATACTGTCTATTAATGAAATCGTCGTTGCCGGCAACTTTCTGGACAGCATCTGAAAGAGGCACTTCTTTTCCAGACCATTTATCAAATTTTATAGGGAAACAGCTTAAAGGTACTGGTAGAATGATCTTGCGCAAAGAGCCACTGCCGTATAGCTTTTCAGTATATTGGTATGCTATACCAGAAAGGATAAGAATCAAGATTGCGGAAATGAATGTAACATGTTTTTTCATAATTATTTAGCTATATATTACTTCTTTATTTTTTACTGTTTTGGCTGGGAGTGTGGCGTTTGTATTAATTAAGCATTTTCTAATAGAAGATTTGTTTCCAATAGTGGTATTATTCCATATTATTGATGATTCCAGAAACGAATTACTATTAATGGTGACATTGTTAGAAATTACAGTAGGTCCAAATATGATACTGTCTTCTATTTTAACATTATCCAATATTGCAACAGGGCCAAATAACTTTGTATTACTAGAGATGCTAGCTGATTTAGCTATTAAAATATTGTTGTTATGAATATTATATTTGTCAGGTTTATTAAATATTTTTATCAGGTCAGAGAGTGAATTTTGAATAGAATTATAATATGATTCCAGGTCACGGAATGGGCCGGTCTTTTTTTCTAATAAAAAAGCATTTATTTTTTTTCCTTTTTGTATCATATATGGGATTAGTCTTTCTTTGATATCGCAATAACCTAATTTGGGGATATAGTCAGCTATTTCTTTACTGCATACATAAGCTCCTGTGGCTTCATAGAATGTTTGAATATGTTTTTGAGCAGGGTTAATAGCAACAGTTAATAATTTATTTGAATTAATATGATTGACCAGTAGATCAGAGATAGAAGGTGGTAGAAGCATTGCTGCTTTGCAAACAAAAAAGGTATCAAGATCTTTTGATTTTATAACTTCTCGAATGCAGCCCGCTGTTCCCCATGGCATTGTTTCTGTTAAAAAATCTACTTTTATGTCAGGAGAATATGAAATAATTTCTTTTTCAAGGATTGAATAGTCTCCGTCAAGACATATGGTAGCCGACTTAATACCACTGTTATGTATCCAGTCAAGGATTCTTATTATTGCAGGTTTATCTAATACAGGCCAGTTGCAAACCGGTATTTTACTGGCAATTTTGCATCTACCAAAGTCAATAGAACCAGCTAGAATAATTGCATGAATATTTTTCATATTATGAGATTGTATCAAAAAATCGCTTATCTATTACCGTAGTACTGTTCATAGAATTTCATATATTCGCCGCTCTTGATCTTTCGCCACCAGGACTCATTATTTAGATACCACTCTATGGTTTCTGCTAAGCCCTGTTCGAAATTAACTATCGGTTCCCATCCGAGATCATTTTTTATCTTACTTGCATCGATTGCATAGCGGCGGTCATGCCCCAGTCTGTCGGTAACATGCTCAATATAACTATCGTCTTTATTAAGATGTTTAAGTATCATTTTGGTGATATCTATGTTATATTGTTCGTTGTTACCGCCTACATTGTAAATTGAACCATCATTTGCATTTTCAATGACACAAAGGATAGCTTTGCAGTGATCTGTTACATGCAGCCAGTCTCTTACCTGCATACCATCACCATATACCGGTACTTTTTTGTTATCAATTAAGTTGGTAACAAACAGGGGGATAAGCTTTTCCGGAAAATGCCAGCAGCCGTAGTTATTAGAGCAGCGGGTAATTGTGGCAGGGAAGCCAAATGTTTCATGGTAGGCTCTAACTAATAGGTCGGCCCCGGCTTTAGAAGCACTATATGGGCTGTTTGGTGCCAGGGGGGTGGTTTCGGTAAAGAAACCGGTTTTTCCAAGTGTGCCATATACTTCGTCGGTGGAGACTTGATGATATCGGTCTATGCCATGCTGTTTACAGGCATCAAGCAACACACGTGTTCCTTCGATATTAGTCCGCACGAATGGCTCAGATCCCATAATTGAGCGATCCACATGGCTTTCCGCGGCAAAATTGACTACAATGTCACATTCCTGAATGAGTTCATTTATAACAGACTCATCACAGATGTCTGCTTTGACAAAACTATAGCCGGATTTTCCTTCAAATTCGGCCAGATTTTTCAGATTACCAGCATAAGTCAAGGCATCCAGAGCGATTATATCATATTGTTGTTCTGGATGAGTAATTAGCATCCTAACAAAATTAGAGCCTATAAACCCTGCAGCACCGGTTATTAGTATTTTCTTTTTGGACATATATAGTTCCTAATTAAGATTTGACGACTTTTTGCCTGCCGACTTTAACATCAGCACAGGCGTTGCGGGTATCGACCACGAGCCTGGCATTTTTGACTATCATGTCCATGTCGTATTCACTGTGGGCGGTGGCGATAAGGACGCAATCGTATTTTTTGATATTGGCCGGGGTGAGCTGGATTGATTTCATTTTGAGATTATATTCGCGAGTCTTTTTGGTCTGCGGGATATACGGGTCGTTATAATCGACTTTGGCACCCTTTTCGAGCAGCAGTTCGATAAGCTCGAGGGATGGCGATTCGCGGATATCGTCGATGTCTTTTTTATAGGCAAGACCGAGAACGAGTACTTTTGATCCTTTGAGACTCTTTTTTTGATCATTTAAAGCCTCCATGGTACGATGAACAACATAGTGAGGCATATTAGTATTGATCTCACCGGCGAGCTCTATAAAACGGGTAGGCATGCCGTACTGGCGAGCCTTCCAGGTGAGGTAGAACGGGTCGATCGGGATGCAATGGCCACCAAGACCGGGGCCGGGGTAGAACGGCTGGTAGCCGAATGGTTTTGAGCTCGCGCCGCGGACGACTTCCCAGACATCGATGCCCATGCGGTCAAAGAGCTGCTTGAGTTCGTTAACCATCGCGATATTGACGCAACGATAGACGTTTTCGACGATTTTGATAGCTTCGGCTGTTTCGCAGCTGTCTACTGGGATCATGGTGTCGATGGCGCAGCTGTATATGTTGAGGGCGAAGTCCATGGATGGCTTGTCGATGGCACCGATGACCTTCGGGATTGTGCGAGTGTTGAAATGTGCGTTGCCGGGATCTTCGCGTTCGGGCGAATATGCCATGTGGAAGTCCTTGCCGGCTTTGAGACCGGATGCTTCGAGAATTGGCTTCATAACTTCGTTGGTTGTGCCGGGATAGGTTGTGCTTTCGAGGACGACGAGCTGGCCTTTACGGAGATATTTAGCAACAGTACGGCAGGACTCTTCGACGTAGTACATATCCGGCTCGCGGTTTTCGGTGAGCGGGGTAGGCACGCAGAGGATAAGAGCGTCCGGCTTTTTCATGAGTTTCATGTCGCCGGTGGCCTTGAAGCGTTTGGACTTGACCATCTCGGTAATATGCTCGTGCGGGATGTGTTTGAGCGGGCTTTTGCCGGAGTTAATTCGTTTGACGGCGGCATCGCTGATATCGAAGCCAATAACAGATGCTCCGCCGCGGACGAACTCTATGGCAAGCGGCAGGCCAACATAACCGAGGCCGATGATGCCGACAGTGGGGGATTTTTTCACATTCTTTTTAGAAGTTGTTTTTGCCATAAATACCTCGTAATAATTATTAGCAATAAGTTTTTTTCATTATAGATTATCTAGAAATTGTATTATTCTTTCGGCCACCTTATCTGCCTGATTCTCACGCGGTTTTGGTAAAAAGGTTTTTAGTAATTCAATTTTAGCAGGCAGTTCTTCTTCATTTTCAGCTAACAATAAATGTCCAAGTTCCTGAAATCTTTTTGCAATGCCTGTTTGATGATCGTTTACTACTTCTTTATGCTTAGCAAGCCTGGGCATAACCAGGAGTGGCTTACTATGTTCAAGGGCCATTGTGATGGTTCCCATACCCGCATGGCTTATTATCGCTTCAGCATCTGCCAGTGTTTTATCAAACATCTCTTTCTCTAAGTTTCGACACCATTTGAAGTTTTGCGGAATATATTTTCCCTCGCCTATTTGTCCAAAGATTTCGGTAGATACCAAGCCATTCGAAATAGCTGCATCAATTGCCTTAGAAAGCCTGTCAAATCCAAATTGTGTGCCAACTGTTAGAAATATCATATATTAAATAATGTTACCATGAAATTCAGCTTTTTTGTATCTGGTTAATAATTCTTCCCATTGAAGAATAAACAAATTTGCAATTGGGTATACAAGCCTTCCAGACAGGCTGGGCCTTTCGGTATTTGTAATACTGTCAATCCAAATTATTTTACTTCTACATAATAGCTTGCCTAAATAGCATAGCAAACAACCATGTAAAGCGCCAGTAGAGATGATCGCTTTTGGTTTTTCTTTTAACACGATACTAAGACATCTGAAAAAGATTTTTAACGCCAGTAGCTTATGTTTTCTATTTGACTCACCTACGCAATAAGCCGGAGCTTTTGCTTCAAGTTTCTTTTTTAGGACATCTGTAGTTGTTACATAAAATATATCAAAATCATCCCAAGCATTTGACAGTTTAAGCAATTGAGAAATATGACCTCCAGCAGAGGCAGCTAGTGCAATTTTGTTTTTTTTATCCAAAACTCAGTTATATTCTATTAAAGAGAAATATTCTTCTAAGTTGTTCTCTGCGGAAAAAACGTACCATTTCGATTGGAACTTGTCTTTTTTCATTAATAAAATGCCCATAAAGAAAACCGCAGAATCTAGCTACACCACCAATTATAAAAGGTTTTTCTTTGAATGCTCTTTTTAAGCATTTCATTAGCACAAATAACCAATGGCTACCAATGAAATATTCATTGAGTCCAAGCATGTATTTAGCTTTAATTATATTTTTTGAGTTTCCTGAACCGGTTGGGCGATGATGGATGACTTTAATATTTGGGAAAGACCATACTTTCCAGCCATGCATTCTTGCCATTACACATGCTGCGGTATCCTCTCCGCCATATTTCAAGGGGAGATAACCGCCAATTTGTTCAAATACTTCCTTGCGAAATATTTGTATTGCCTTTGGTGTACTACGTCTGTCGTTTATAACTGGCACTAGCTTTCCGTCGATCAGGTTTTCATATATTCCGCTTGCAACGCCCAGGTTCATATCATTTTCAAATTCTGCTATTATCTTCTCATAATATTTTTTCGGCAGTGTTATATCGCTATCAAGGATTCCAAGATAATCAAAGTCTAGCTCTTTCACCTGTTCCCAGCCTTCCATTATTGCGTATACGTTGCTTGAAAAGTATGTTTGTCCTGTTGATTTATGACGAAAATAGTATTCTATAAAATCATATTTATCTGTATAATTATTGATTATCTCAGCAGTTTTGTCTGTTGATCCATCATTGACTATTATCCATTTAGATGGCTTAATAGTTTGGTTTACAACAGATTTAAGTGAGAATTCAATATATTTCTGTTCATTGTAGCATGGAGTTATTATGATAAAAGTCTGTTGTTTCATTATTTTCTATTTGATATTTCGGCTATTGATTGCATTTTTGTAAACATTTACCATTTTGTCTGTTACAGCATCCCAGGTAAAATGCTCAATGATTCTTTGTTGTGCATTTAACCCCATTTGCTCTCTTTTTTCTGGAGAATCAAACATGAAGTCAATTGCAGTGGCCAATTTTTTTATCATAGTATTAGTATTGGTGATTGGAACTTTTATTCCACAATTTTCACTCACGGAGTATGCTGGCCCACCAGCATCTATACATATGACAGGTAATCCAGATGACATTGCTTCAATAACTGCAATTCCAGCAGGTTCTTTGAGGCTTGGCAGGATAAATACGTCATATTCAGGGTACTTTTTTATTACTTCGTTATTAGGCTTAAAGCCATGCCAATTGATAATGTTTTCTAAACCATTTTTTTTAGATAAATTTACATAATCGTCGTAAAGAGGTCCTTTACCGTAAATATCCAGAGATATATTGTGTTTATTATTTGATTCAGAGATAGCTTTTATAAGTAACTCAATACCTTTAGAAGCAACAAGTCTGGAAACAGAAACTAATTTAAGATGATCTTTACTATTCTTAGAATATTTGGGTCTATCAAAAGAGTCAATAGCTATGCCAGAAATTAGACTTCTCATTGATTTTGAATATTTTGGAAGTAATTCATCTACGTAAGGAGCTGAAAGAACGTAATTATCTGCTACAGAAAAGTGTTTATGTAGCCATGGATCAAATTTTAATCTCAATGGGTCAATCATCCTAGTTTTCATCAATAATTCTTCTTTTGATTCTAGAGTCTTAATAATTTGGGGGGATTTTAGTCCACCATATATAGGGCCAACAATAAGAGGTTTGTTAGTCCAGAGTAAAGGGGAAGGATATCTTAATGAAAATGGTGCGAGATGGTGGCAAATGTCAATATTGTACTGATTAAGGATTCTTTTACTAGCAAAATAAGATTTTATGAAATATTCTAAATAACCAGGTTTAATACT
This sequence comes from Sedimentisphaerales bacterium, assembly GCA_963666285.2. Taxonomy (GTDB): domain Bacteria; phylum Planctomycetota; class Phycisphaerae; order Sedimentisphaerales; family SM23-30; genus JAFGDI01. Next base: position 3,604,341 of record OY762711.1, on the reverse strand, counting down.
TCTATCGATAAGATCAAATTTATAAAAACTTATATTTTCAATAATTTTGTGATATATAATGTTTGGCAAGTCTTCCAATCCGCAATAGTCGTTAGTTCTAGAACCACAAGATAAAACATGAACGTTGCATTTTCTGGATAAATATTTAATCCAGCTATATGCCATATTTCCTTCTCCAACGTCATTTTTATCTAATTTATAAGCACTTATTAGTACAGAAATTTTACTCATATAGTTTTCCCATAAATAAATGAAAGATGATGAAAATTCAAAACATATCTGCTAAAATATTTATTGTAAGTATACAATTTAGAGTATCCTCAACAAACAATTATTTTTAATAGTAGCTTGGGGTTACCGTTGGGCTGCAATTGAAATTGCTAGGTTTATACTTCTAATTTGCATGATGGCAGCAAGCAAGTCCCACAATAACTCGCAAAAATAGAAGTGCACGTGAAGATTTTCTCTAAATTTATCATGATAAATTTAGAGATCGAGCTAACAGCTGTTTCTGCCAACTTTGTCTTTGACCCAATTGTCTTTTGTCTTTACCATACTTTCCTTCAACTGGTAACCGATCTATCTCATCCTGATAAGCTTGATAAACTTTTGCTTGAAGAACGTGTGTTGAAATGATTGTTCCTACTAATAGAAATAGGATCAAACCGCCAATGCAATATGGAAAGTCTTTGCGAAGATATATAAACAATGAAAAGCGAAACGACTATTTTCCTAACTTCAAAATATCTGTCGATTTTTTATTAGATATTAATTTCATGAATGTAATTTTCAAGGCACAGTTCAGTAAGGTGATATTGATATATTACTTAAGAGAGTTTGAAATTCCTTTTAGTCACAATTTGGGTAAAATGTCGGTTGCTATCTAAAGCGTTGGGCAATTTTGGGGTACGATCAAAGTACAAAAACAGTCGTTAGGTTGGAGTGAAAAACTTGTTTTGCGATACCTTGCGATGAAAAGTGATCTGTGGCTGATAGATTATGTCTATTCCTGCATGCCCCAATTTAACATTAATGAACATCGTGTACAAAATGTTCATTAATGTTAAGGATATGCAAATTTTCGTCGATCAATAATCTTATATCTCAAATTCGACAGATTTGCTGGCTACAAGAGGGCAAATTGTCATTAAGTATAGTAATGATAATTTGGTTTGCAGTCCAAATAAACTTTTAGTTATGTAAAATCAATCAGTTTTTGTTTATTATTTTTGAAAAATAATCTATTGTTTTTTGTATACCTTCATCCAGTGGTATCTTCGGTTTCCAATTCAACTTTGATTTTGCTAAACTTATATCTGGTTTTCTTTGTTTTGGGTCATCATGCGGAAGTGGCTTGAAAGCAATTTCAGATTTTGAATTTGTGAGCTTAATGATCAACTCTGCAAGTTCTAGCATGGTATATTCACATGGATTACCACAATTTACAGGTCCGGTGAAATCATCTTCTGTATTCATAATACTTAAAAATGCTCTAATTAAGTCATCGACAAAACAAAATGAGCGAGTTTGATTTCCATTTCCATATATAGTTACAGGAGCATTCTTTAGAGCTTGAACAATAAAATTTGAAACAACACGACCATCATTAGGATGCATTCTAGGACCATATGTATTGAAAATTCGAATTACTTTTATCCTTAAGTTGTGCTGTCTAAAATAATCAAAAAATAAGGTTTCAGCACATCTTTTTCCTTCATCATAACAAGAGCGAAAACCAATTGGGTTTACGTTTCCCCAATAATCTTCAGTTTGTGGGTGAATAGCAGGGTCACCATATACTTCACTCGTTGAAGCTTGCATTATTTTTGCCCCGACTCTCTTTGCAAGTCCGAGCATATTTATTGCGCCATGAACACTCGTCTTTGTTGTTTGGACTGGATCATGTTGGTAATGAATAGGAGAGGCTGGGCAGGCTAGATTAAAAATTTCATCAATTTCAACATATAATGGGAATGTTACATCATGTCGGATAACCTCAAAATTAGATTTATTTAAGAGGTGTGCAATATTGTTTTTACGTCCTGTAAAAAAGTTGTCAAGACATAAAACTTCGTGCCCCTGTTCAACGAGTCTGTCACATAAATGTGATCCTAAGAATCCAGCACCACCAGTTACCAATATACGTTTAACCATAATTTCAGTTTCCTTGCAAATAATCCTTGTAATTCAATAAACCCCTAAATCCTACCCAATGATTTCTCAATGAGTTATTAAATTTTTTGAAAGGAAATAAAGGAGCTAATAAAAATATTCTTATTATGTAAAAAATAAGCATAAATAATATGCCTGTTTTTGCATTTGAGCTTCCCCAGTGTTTGAACATATATTTTACGTAAGACTTGTCAATTAATAAGGATCGCTTACTATCATGTTTTAAGGCACTGACGCCACCATAATGAATGATATGAGTGCATGGTGTAAAGATGATTTTCCATCCGGAATTTGTAATTCTCTTGCACCAATCAATTTCTTCGCAGTACATGAAAAATCTTTCATCAAAACCGCCTGTTTCCTCGAATATTTGTTTTTTGACTAACATAAAGCATCCAGTAATAGCTTCAACTTCACAAACTTTATTATGTTTCCACCATTGCATTCTTTCATGATTAAATACTTTGCTTTTGGGGAAACAGTATGATAACCCTAAGGCAAAGAATAATTTATCTTTCAATCTTGGATAATTAACACAACTATGTTGTAATGTGTTATCTGGATTTAAGATTTTGCAGCCAATAACTCCTGCATTTGGGTTTTCTTTAGCAAATAAATAGATTTTACTTAAACTGTCTTCTGTAAGGATTGTGTCGCTATTTAAAAGAAGTAAGTAGTCTCCATTAGAAATATCCATGCCCTGATTGTTGGCACATCCAAAACCAAGATTTTCGCTATTATTAATAATTTTAACATGTGGAAAGTCTTTTTGAATTGTCTTAACTGTATCATCTGAGGAATTATTGTCAACAACTATGATTTCAAAGAGTAAGTTCTTTGTATATTCATAAATTGAATTAATGCAATTGCAAGTGGTTTGACAAGTATTCCAGCTAACGATAATAATGGATATATGTATTTGGTTATTTTTTTTCATCAATTCTATTAAATATGAGATTACAACTTATTTGTAATATTTTTTTGAAATATATTGCCAGATTAGTTCAGAAAGTCTCGAATGAAATATATCAAAAGGAGTAGAGTATTCATGTGGTTGTCCCCCCATTCTTTTTTTAAATAAATAACCATGTGGATTGGTTTCTTTGTCGTATCCTCCCATGTCATAATAAAGAATTCCAATTTCTTTTGCTCTAAGATAGGCTAGCCACCAAATATAATTTGATATTTTCATTTCTAAACTTTTAATGCTATTGACGTTAATAAGTGGCATAGCGGTATTGCCGAGATGAGAAGTTGCGTGGATGGCTATAGGAATGTTATTATGTTTAATTGCTATAATTTCAAATCTTTCATTTTGAGATAAATCATTGTAGCAATTAAGAAAGATATCTGAATCAACACCACTAAATCCTTTTCTCTTTTTGGCATCTAAATACATACGATGCATATCTTTAAGATATTTACCTTTATTGTCGTATTCTATGTCGATATTTTTGTTTTTTATTGCTTTTTTAATTAAGCGTCTATTATCTCTATGAATTGATGCCATCAATTCATCTTCGTCTTTATTTAAATCAATAATGAAAGTACTATTTTTTCTATAGTGAACAGATTTTTTTATATTAGCGTTTTCTATTGCAGTATTAAAGTTTTCGCTATAACCTGTACAATTATAAAAATTTAGCCTAAGGATATTAAGATTAAGTAAGCATAGTACTTTTTTAAAATTTATGAATAATTCCTCGTAATTGATTTTTGTGTTAGAATATATAAGTGGTCCAGATTGAACATAACCAATGTTATAATTAAGAATTCTTTTGATTCTTACTATTCCCATACAAATAATTCTATTATTATCTTCAATATCTCTGATAAGGAATGAAGATAATTTATTAGAAGATTTAAGAGCTCTCGCTTTTTGATATGCCCAAGTTTGGTAAATATTATAATCACTAAAATCTGAAGCTGATTCACCCCATTTTGTTTCATGTATGCTATTGATTTCGATTATATAATTCATATAAACCTCGTCATCGATATCGTTTAATCGTTGATTTAAGATCGATAATTATTTGATTGAATATATTTTTATTATTTAATAAAGAGTTAATATCATCAATAGAATAATCTTTTGTTATTGTATTTCTTGATTTAATTGAACTTTTTAAATTGGTATATCCTTTGTCACTTGTGTAAATAGTAGAATATCCATGTTGAATTACTTTATTAATGACATATTTGTTATAAAGTCCCATAGGGCAGGAAATCTGTACTACTTTTTGATCTGTAATATCTTCAAGTATAATCTTTGAATCTAACAGTTCCGAATTTAAGCTTAATTCATCCAAGCTTGTCCATGGCACATGATTCATACCATGAGATCCGATTATCATCCCATGATTGATAAGATTTTTAATATTTTGCACACTCAGGTACCCTGGTTTTCCAATTTTAGTTGCTAATATGAAAAAAGTAGCAACTATATTATGTTTTTTTAATAATGGAAGAGCAATTGTGAAGTCTGAAATGTTACTATCATCAAAAGTTATCTCAATCTTTTTCTGTTTCTTTTTAATGTGATAAAGAATTAAATCTATAATGCATTCAAAGAAATTTTCTGATATCCAGTATTTTTCTTCACTTTCATCTTCAAACTCTCGGTAACATTTACCGATGCCATGAAAATTTATAATTATAATATTTTTCATAGTGATGTTATCGCTTTATATTTGTGCGGTTGGTATTTATGTTTATCTTTTCAAGTGGTGCTGTTAGGGCAAATAAAATAAATATAAAATTTGAGGCTTGGCCAAAAAGAGATACTGAATTAAGAGAAAACAAAAGGCCAATTAAAGTTGCTCCAAGCACCCAACGCAACCAGTGGTCACTTTGTAAGCTAAATAGACAATTGTAATAAATATTTTTCAATGATGCCATAATGATTAACAAGAAGGGAATTAGTCCACTTAGGCCAAATTGACTCAATATCAATAAATAATGATTAACCATATCTGTATGATTTCTGCCATCTATTTTCTTACACCACATTGGATCATTGAAACCATAGCCAAATAGCCAATGTCCTGACATCCCGTTTTCAAATAAAGCAACTTCAAATAATCTGGTCCTGTACCATGCTGTTTGGGAATTTAACGCAAATCTGTCGATAACATTATAGAAATGTCTGTTACTGATTATTTCTATTGTTAAGCATGTTAATGATGTTACAATTATTATTGTTTTCCATTTGTATCTAAATCTGTATAAACACATTATAAATATACAGGTAATCGCACATAACCAAGGGCCACTTGATAAAGAAGAAAAAACACCACAGAATATTGCGAATAATAAAAACTTATTTTTGGGAAATTTAATCATACCCAAAGACAAAATTATAGACATAAAAATGCCATAATAAATTGGATGACTAAAGGTTGCTCTAGCCCTTTTCATTCCCCATCTTGGGTCAGCATAACCTTCAATCATTCCAAATGAAAGTATGTTTTTGCAGTGGGTATAGGATTCAAATATTGTAATTAAACCTAAAGGAACAGTTATCCAAACAATGCGATTGATATATACAGTCAGTTTCTCTCTACTATCAATAATAAGCCTAATGGCAATGAAAGGTAAAAAAACATCAAAGAAAAAGCCAGATCTATTAGTAAGTACCGTTATGAAATTAGTGGTAAATAAACCCGAAAATAATTGACCAACAAAATATAATATCATACACTTATCAATAGTTTTTATAGAATATTTTTGTAATATGGAGTTATCTAGTAAAATTTTTATTATTAGGGCTAATATTGTAATTCTAGATACTGAAAAGTTAAGAGTTCCTAAGTAAATGGTGTTACTAGTTGGATACCATACCAATGAGATATAATATAATAATAATCCATTAAATGGCTTTGAAAATATTATTATTATTGAGATAGAAATAGCAAGTAATAATGTCAATAGTATTCCTCATGAACTAATGAACCAATTATTCTTAAAGATACGCTTAAGTGTACCGAACAAAGTTCGAAGTTTCTTGCTAAATGGGTATGCATTCCAACTATCTTTTAATGCAAAATTCAGATAAACTGGAATTGGGATTTGTAATAAACTTAACACCAATAGTCTGCCCCATATTTGGCATCTCCTATTATATATAGATTTCTGAGATTCAGGCAATCTATTCTGAAAAGATTGCTCATATTTTATGAAATTAGTAAATTCTTTTTTATTAAAAAAAACGATTCCAATTTTTGTTCTCACAAGAATCAAAGATCTTCCTGGGTCATTGTTTGTTTCTCTATACCAAGGGTCGCCAATGGAAATATCAGCGAACTCACCAGTGCTGTCTGGACAAAGTCTGCATCTAAGCTGCCCATGCTTTGAAAGAATATTTCCCCAAGTGTCTTCATAGGTCATTTGTCGGCTTCCATCATTGCATATTTTTACCTTATTGCTATGAGGCTCGCTGAAGTAGTTTTTATTACCGCAAGCTGTAGCCATGCCTGGCCAGCCATACCCTCGATATCTGAATGTTTCAACTTTTTGAGGGTTATCTATTCCCATTTCCTTTAAGATTGCCAGGGTGCCATTGGTACTTGGTGTGCCCGCACAAAAAATACTAACAATCAGACCAACTCTTTGTGATAGTTTTCTGTCTAATTCACAAGCTTTTTGTAGTGCGGCGCAGTCACACGGTTTACCTATGAACATTGAAAGACCGTTAGTCTGTTTAATTATATCAAAAGCCTGACACGGTGCCGCTGGTGCGTACCTGCTACCGATGGTCGTCAGGATTTCTTCTCTGGTTGTCGAATATGTTGGGATATTGGCTATTGGGTTATCTGGATCGGCTTTGATATGAAGTACACCGGTAAATCCAGCTTCCTCTATTGCGTATAATGCCAAGGCTGTTGCGACTCCACCTGAAGATGCTCGATAGCGAATATCTTGATCTGCAGCGTATCCTTCATATAGCTCTAGTATAGGTCCCCAATCATTAGCAAGTTCTTGGATTACTCCCTCGGTAAACTCTTCGTGTTCCAACTTTTTACCTGGGCAGACTGTAGCGCAATTGCCACATTTCTCACATTTACTTTCATCGATAAAAGGTCTAATCCCTTTATCCGGTATATCTTGCAATGTTATGGCATCATTTGGACATGCCCACTTACATGCTCCACACCCCATACATAATCGCCACGCTGCTATGCTGTCTGCTCGGACGAGCTTTTTATTTGTTTTTATATTTTTAACCACGAAATTCTCTAACTTTACGAAAAAACAATATTCAACTACTGAATACGCTGTTTACGGAGAACTAAATTTAGTTTTACGATTGATATGAAAAATACGAATTCTCATTAATCACAGATTTATATTGTCAAAGATAGAATATACCTGCTGTTTTACCTGGGGGATTGCATGTTCTAGTTTTTGTTTGATGTTTTCACGTTTTGAATAAATTGCTTTAACTGACTCTAGTACTTTCTGATTATTTAGCTTTCTAAGGTCAGCTACACATTCCTCAATTCCTACAGTCTCATATACTCCAATAAATTTCTTACTATATGCCAACCCAACAGTAGGAACATGCTGTGATATTGCAGCAATGGTTGCATGCATACGGCTGCCCATAAAGAAGCTGCATTTTCCAATTAAGTATTTAATTTCACATTGATCGTAAAAATTATCTGTTTCTGGCTTAGCTATAAAAACTTTTGACTTGAGTTGCTCTGATAGAGATTGGTAAAGCTCTTGGCATGCATCCAGATCGTTTTCTACTGAAAAAGCTTTCGGTACCACATGCGGCACCAGCATAACATGTACCTCACTTAGGGCGGCAAAGTAATCTATTATTTCCTTTATTAGTTCCTTATAATTGCAGACCAGTCCAAATTCATTTTTCCCGGTATAACCACCGTTAAAGAGCAAACCACTGATATTGAGTCCGATTATATGCTTAGCTTCCGCAGGGAAACCTTTTGGTAGTACGCATTCTCTTAGCTCCAGCGTAAATGCTACATCCGGGCAAAGTATAGTCTTGTCAGATTTTCCTATCAATTCTTCAATTACTTCAAGTCCTTCTTTATCTCTTGAATATATATTATCTGCTTGTTGTAATACCTTTTTAGCAAGTGTTTTGGACCTTTCAGAGTTAAATGGCCCATATGTTTGCGGCAGCATAATAAATGGTTTGCCCGTAATCTGACAAATTCTTTTTAGCAAATAGCCCATAACCAGCCTTTTCATCCCGTAAATGTCGCTAAAGCTGTCACCGCCGGTTATATCACAGGTAAGATCAGCATTCATGATTGCACAAGTTGTTTTGTTATTATCTTTTGAAATAATTAAAGGTAAAATTTTGCTGAGCAGTATTGTGACATATATCCACACTATATGATTTTTCTTGAATATATTTAGAGAATACCTTACAGGATAGCATTCAATAAGGATTTCTTTGTTACCTATTTGTTCTTTGTGTAAAGAAAATGTTCTTCCACCAATAATGCTAATTTTGCACTCAGGCCATTGTAGCTTTAATAAGTTAATACTGGAAACTGTCAGGGCTGATACTCCCAGGTTACCAGTATTAAATGAAGCTCCAGATATTATAATTTCCATTTTATTATGCAGTTTATATAGCTTTCAATAATAATTCTTCTAGTTTAATAATATGTTTTTCCCAACTAAATTCTTTAACAGTTTCTAACGCTCTTCGTTGAATTTGGGTGCAGATATCTTTATTACTTAATAAGTAATCAAACTTTTCAATTATTTGATTGACATTTCCAACTTCAACAAGGTAGCCGTTTTTACCATTATTAATAATATCTCTTATACCTCCACATTTTGTGCTTATTACACAGCATCCACAGGCCATTGCTTCTAATGGAGGGGCAGGAAAACCCTCTGACTTGCTAAGTAGAAACCAGATTTCACTTTGAGAATAAAGCTTTCTGCAAGTGTCAATAGACGGATATCTAGTGTATTGTTTACTATTAAGTATTGATGGCCTTTTGGATGTGCCAAAGCAATTAACAGGTAAATTGTATTTAACTGTTAATTGCTTAATTACTGCTTCAATCGTTTTTGGGTCTTTTGCTTCGTTATGGTCATAGTATATCAGGCCCCATCCATTTTTTTCAACATTTTTTTCTGTAAAGTAATTATTAAGATCAATACCATTTGGAACTACACCTAATAAATATTGCGAGTTATTTTCTTCAAAGTATCTGGCATCGTTTGTACTTACAAATATTTTACTTATTGGAGTATCAATTACTGTTTTCATTAAGTCTGGAGCCCAAGGGGTAAGACCATGAATATATTGTAATTTTGGATTGGAATCTGATAGTGTTGATATTTGAGCAGAACTCCACATTCCGACACCAACAATCAATTCACCTTTTTGAAATGAGCAATTATGGATGTGAGAGAAAGGTATTGTTTGGCCATTGAATTCTGGAAGCCAATCGGAGTTTTGTCTATTTTCTATAGTTAAATATTCTTTTATTCTTTTTCTAAGGCCTTGTTTTTTGTAAAATATTCTCACTTTATGCCCTTTTTGAATAAGCAAATTTGCAGATGTTACTGTACAACGTACTCCGCCACTTCTCCCATTACCAGGCAATATAAATGCGATTTTCATACTATAAATCCTTCTCGCTGGAAAAATGTGTTTTTCTGATTATCCTTTTTGTGCCTAGAGAAATTAACTTTGAAATAGTAATTATGAGTATATTGTATTTGGGGTTAAATAAATCAGATAGCTTAATCTGAATTAACTTATGTGCATATATGAAAAACATAGAACACATTATTGCGTTTGCAATGGATTGCGATAAAGCTATACCAATTATTCCAAATTCTTTTGAAGCAGGTATTATTATTATAAGAAGAACAAATGTTCTTGCGAAAGTTGAGTTTCTAAAGATTTCAGGCTTTCCGAAAGCTGTAAATAAGTTGCCTAGTATTATATTAATAATAATAAATAAGACAGTAATATTTCCTATAGGTAATATAATACTTGTATTTTCAAAATTCTTACCATATACAGTAGTTAAAATATATTTATGAAAAATGAACAAACACGGTATTGATAATGAAGCAAAAGTCAAACTATTGCTAGTAAACTTGGTTATGATTACTTTAATTTTATGTGGATTATTTTGATGCTCAGAAAACGCTGGCATAAGAACAGGTGATATTATTTGAGAGAATAATTCTCGTGGGAGATATGCTAGGCTAATTGCGAATCCATACAGACCTATCTGTTCAGGACCGACAATTTTACCACCAATAAGAATATCACTTGTGTATGCAATATATGAAAATATTGGAGCTCCCAAAAGTCTCTTAGCAAAATTAAAAATAGTTGTAAAACAAATATGATTATAAGTAAATCTAGGAAGGAAAGGACAAAAAGCATACGATAATGTCATTTGCAAAAATAATTTACATATAAATCCTATTACCAATGCCCATGTATTTCGCAGAAGTAATGTCAAAACAATTGTTACGAGAGCTCCTATAAGAGCAGAACTCTGCATATAAGCAACAACAATTTTAAAATTGAAATTCTTTTCTAAAATATATGCTTTAGGGCTGGTCAAGCTTTTTAGAATTACACTTATAAATGTAATTCTGACCATAAGGTATAGTTCATTCCAATGATAAATACTGAGAATATTATCTCTGTTGTGAAAATAGTATTTGCAAACTAAAGGTGTTAGCACCCAGGCAGTAGAAAAAATAACAATTCCTCTTATAACCTGAATCCACCAAGCCATATTCAAAAAATCTTCATTTTCTCCCATTTTGTTTTGAATAACACATTGTTTGATACCTATTTCAGATAAACATTCAAACAGGCCGTTTATGCTAAGGATTAGTACAATAAGTCCCAACTCTTCAGGCATCAGTAAACGTGCTAACATGACTTTGCTAATAAAAGCGATAATTTTTTCTGCGATATTACCAATGGCAAGCCATGCAGAACTTCTTATAAAGCGAGCTTTAAGAGAAGTACCTGATAGATATTTTTCAAAGAAAATATGCATGAATAAAAAAATGTGGTTAGCGCACACTCTGTCCCTGTCGGTGTACTTAAATTGTTTCCAGATACCGTTACAGGGCTATGTGATTTATTCAAAGCGACTGAAATATTCAAAAATAATCATAATTTCAGTCAATTAAAAAGCAATATATAAATCCGAAAATAAGTCAGCCGAGTTTGCGACTTTCTTTTCCTAAGGACTAATACCAAAGACCTAAGGCCTCTCAAACTGACCGTTGGTCAGTTTGAGATTTTTCTTCTCAATATTCTAGCCTGGTAAAGCTACAAAGTAAATTTCGGTAAAAGGGCATAACTACTTAATTTAAAGTTATATATTTAAGTGAAAAAGATGTTAATGTCAAGATAGTTAATTATCCAAACTTTAATAATGTTTGATTAAAACAGTAATCAGTAAAAAAACAGTATATAACAGCGATGTGTGGAATATTGTATGACACATGAAGAATATTATTTGTAGCCTGAGGCAATACGGAATTACACCGTTAATAAATAATAATTCGCCAAAAACACCTTAACATCTTGAAAGCAGGTAATATTCGATAGAAATACAGACGGTATAATTGGTACAATTTAACATTGGCAGTTGTGATTATGCATATAAGCTATTTACGAAATATAGAACTTAAAGAAGCACGGCGAAGAACGGTTATATAATGCAAAAATTAAAACACCACTGAATACGAGAAAAATATTGAAGTGAATATAAAACATTGTCCGCAAAACACTAATGAACAAAATTAATTATCAATTGAACCTTTCTTATTGGTGTAGATTATGCTTTGTATCTCTTGTGGATTGTATTTGTGGGGTGAGTATTTAACAGATAAACGGATATTAGTGTTTCATCTGATTGCTGACATTCAAAGCAGATTACAGTTCGTTGTATTTTTTGTGTTTTCCATGTTTGCGTTAAAGCTATATTTTATAGATATTTAAATAAACTGTGTAAATCCGTATCAGTTTGTGGTTCAATATATGTTTCATTATAGGTTGTTTTTAGCCGATTTATATTTTAGAATTGTACATGTTGTGTTAAAATAGGTAAAAAGGCAACAATGGGCAATATGGAGAGCTTCTAGAGAACTATGCTAACCTTTAACAGATACAATAAGAACAGTCTATTTCGTTCACTTTTTTTGATATTATTAGTTTCGATAACTAATTGCATGTCTGCTACCTGGTACCTCGACCCGAGCAAACAAGATGGCGGCGATGGTCTATCGGCAGATACGGCATTTAATACAATTGATGTCGTAAATTCTACCGCATCAAATGGAGATACGGTTAAAATTATTAAAATGGGAGATATTATATTTTCTTATGTGTGGGATAATCAGCTAGCTAACTATAAATCTGGCATTTCTGTGCTTTTTGAAGGACAAAGAGGAGTAGATTGGGCCGAAGAATATCTCTGGTACAATAAAAAAGTTGATGATCATAAGATCGTTTACATTAAAGATACTACAAAGTTAATGCTTCTTCACAACGAAATTAATAGCATCCAAGAAGTTGGTATAGTAGGTCCTAATGGCCAGGATGCAATACCAGAATCTGGAGATGAAGGGATTATTCGCTATAGGTTTGATAGACAGTTTTCTGACAGTTTATCTGGAGAATATTTAAGGTGGGCTCAGCATAATGATGCATCTCTTTATCCAGCGTTTACTGAACCTTTGCAGCTAAAGGCATATTGTTACTTGCCAGATGACTCTCAAACTTTTGTTGTTGGTACAATTAGTGACGACCCGAGAGATACAAGGGGAGTTATTGGACCATTTGGGGATGAGTGGCATACTCTAGCATATGCGGATGATGATTCTTTCAGAACTGTTGCAACTGAAAGAACAGCTAGTGATGGAAAGCAAATACTTTTGGTTGTTAACCCTAAAACACCATGTGTTAGTTTTTTTTCACAAAACGTAGATGCACAGTTTTACACTACTCCGGCAAAAACATATTTTACTCCTATTATACATCCTCAAACTACATATATTTCTGGTAGTGTTAATATGGTATTGAATAATATTATGGATGATCGTCCTTGTTATTATAAATTTGATAGTGGGAATTATCAATTGTATCAAGATCCAGTAGATTTATCTGTTTTGGCTGATGGAGAGCATACTTTTTTTTATTATTATAATTTAAATAATGTCAAATCAAGAACTATTATAAAGAATCCTTCACATCCAGGAATTAACGAAAAGAGATTTGATGAGCAAAACAATAGTTATATAGGCCATGGTTATTTATTGTGGAAAAACGAAGATGAGTTTAATGATATTGTTGAAAGAGTTAATGGTTTAATCCCTGAAACTAAAAATATGTATGAATTGTTACGAGATTCAGATTACAGCAATAAACATGGAGGTGAATATGCTTATGAATATGAATCAAATGAAAGAAATAAGCCTATTTCCTCTTTATCTAATGTTTTTGTGGCAGAAATAGAAGGTTATAATTATATTAAACAGGGGGAGGTTAAGCCTTATGCCGAATATGCAAAAGAAATGCTTTTGGATAATATAAGGGTAATTGACCCATTAGGCTTTGGAGACAACATAGGTGCCCCAAATCCTTGCTTAGAAATTAATTACCGAGGTTATTATGATGTTGATGTAATATTTCAAATGGCTTTTACATATGACCTTATGTGTAAAAAATATCGTTCAGATTTAGTTACTGGTGGAATAACACCCGTCGAGGAGTATAAGATTAGAGATACAATTGCGGCATTTTGCTTAGAGAACTTAGTGCAATTGGGTGATTATTATGGTTATTCAAAACTTAGAAATAAAAGCGGTATGTGGGGAGCTGCAAGGCAAATGGGTATGTATGTTTGTGGTTTAGCAATGCCTTCTTATAATACCCCTTATTACGGTACAAGTGGTTTTGATGGTGTTACAAAGGCTACGCATCTTAATACACCTTATCCAAATGATCCTAAAAGTTGGAAAGACGTTTTGACTAGTATTTATGATCCCAGCGTTTTATCTGGATATCCCAATCAAGCTCATAATTTTGGCTTATATGAACAGTTTACTAATGAAGAGTTATTAAGGGGAGATGAAACTCTTCTTCCTGCTGGTAGTTATACCGACCGTCTTGGATATTATGGATACGGACTTATGGGGCACTGTTTTTATATTTATTCTAACACTTCTATCATTGCAGGTCTTCCATATGATTATCCGTCAATGGATTTGGCATTTATGAATGCAAATCAAGGTGTTTTATATGGTGTAAAATATTCGAGTGAAGATGATCTACTGCCTCGTTATTTTCCTCAGTTATGTTTAGTTAATCATCGGTTTCCTAATTTTTATGAGGCTGCTAATAGTTATATGGTGAGTTTTTCTGAAGATGATAATAATAGTATATCTAAACAGTTATGGCAATCGGGGGTATTTGGTATTTGCTATTATAATCCCAACTGGCAAGGGAAGCCAAATGCTAAATTTAATATCTCATCAGATGTTACTAGGGCAAATGAGAATATTGTCTTTGATGCCTCTGAGACTTCTGATAGCAATGGATATATTACTAACTACAACTGGAATTTTGGAGATTCAAATTTAGCAACGGGTAAAATTGTTACTCATGCATATGCTTCTGATGGGTTGCATGAAGTTACATTAACTGTAACAGATGATGAAGGCTTTGAATCAATAGAAAAAAAGAATGTTATCATTGATAATAGTATTCTTCCAGGAACGTTATTAAACCTTAATTTCAATAAGAATCTTTTAAATTATTCCAGTTATTATGACACATATAGTTGGTTTGAAGAAGAAAATTATGTTGATAGTATTTTTCAACAAAGTGCTAGATTTGATGGAAAAAACTGCATTAAGAGCCCAGAATGTGACTATTTGAATAATATTAGTTCATGTACTGTATCAGTTTGGCTTAATCCATTTTATATAGATAGTACTGAAGATAATTACATACTAAATGCTGGAAGTTTAAGAATTTATTTTGATAATGGTAAACTATCATACTATCTAATGAACGAGAATAATGAACATTTTGAAAAGATAAGCATTGAAAATCTTCCATTAAATGAATGGTCGTATGTATGTTTTGTTTACAATGGTGTTGAAGCTAGATTGTATGTTAATGGAAATATAGTTCCGAGTAGTGATTTTTTATTTTCAGGTAAAATCATGACAAGTAAGTCTATAATTATTGGTGCTTACACAGAATCAAGGCACTTTTATAATGGGGATATGGACAATTTACAGATATTCAATAAAGTTTTGACTACAGATGAAATTGGGATAATATACAACTCGCCGCCACCGCAAGTGGTTGATTTACAAGTAAATGCAGCTGGTGATACCAGTCAGCCAATACAGTGGAATACGAATGAAGCGGCGAGTTCGGTGATAGATTACTGGCCGAAAGCTACAAGTAAGTCAGGTGGAAGTTTAGTTACCAAGACTGTGACAAGTGATGTTAACCCATCAACAAGCCACTCTATTACATTAACCGACTTAACACCTGGTACAGAATATAGTTATAGCATTACCTGTATAGATGAATTTGGTAATTCCGAAACGTATGAGGATGTAGCATATACATTTACAACCGCAGCAGCAAACAACCAGAATCCGGTGGGGGTGGGTGATACGTTGGCTGTAGTAGAGGATACGGCGGCGGTTAGCGGTGTATTGACGGCTAACGACAGTGATGCGGACGGTGACGGACTGGTGATAACGGGTGTGTCGCAGGGTAGTAAAGGTTCAGTGGTCAATAACGGGAACGGGACGGTGACTTATACGCCGACTGCGAATGTAAATGGTTCTGACAGCTTCACTTATGATATTAGTGACGGTAGGGGCGGGACAGCTACAGCAACGGTAGCAGTGACAATTGCAGCAGTAAACGATGCACCGTTGGCAGGCGCGGCGCTATCAATGACGGTAAGCGAAGACAGTGCCAAGGTTAGCGGCGACCTCACGGCCAATGCGTCGGATATAGAAGGCGATACGCTTACAGTAAGCGGGGTATCGGCGGCCAGCCACGGTTTAGTAACCAACAACGGAGACGGTACGGCGACTTACGCCCCGTCAGCGAACTACTACGGCGCGGACTCATTTTCGTTTATTATCAGCGATGGGAACGGTGGTACCACCACTTCTACCATGAATGTGACGGTAACAAATGTGAATGATTTGCCAGCAGCGGCAAATGATACCATAATAGTAACTGAAGATAATGCCAAGGTCAGCGGCAACCTGCTGAGCAATGATACAGATATTGATGGTGATACACTTAGTATCAGCCTGGTGGGGCAAGGCAGTAATGGTACAGTAACAAATAATGGAAACGGAACCGTTACTTATCAGCCGGCAGCAAATTTTACCGGCTCTGATTCATTTACTTATTTAATTAATGATGGTAATGGCGGGACAGCTACTGCAACAGTCAATGTCTTTGTTTCAGCAGTAAATGATGTTCCAATAGCGGTTAACGATGTTCTTCAGGCTAATGAAGATACAGCCAAAACCAGCGGCAGCCTGGTGGCCAATGATACAGATGCAGATAACGATACTCTGACAGTTCAGTCAGTTACGCAAGGAGCTCACGGAACAGTAACCAACAATGGGAATGGAACAGTAACTTACACCCCGGCAGCAAATTACAGCGGCTCAGATAGTTTTAGTTATACCGTAAGTGATGGAAACGGTGGGACTGATTCAGCCCAGGTATCTGTAACGATTGCGGCAGTTAATGATGGTCCTAGCGCATCTAATGACACTCTTGTGGTTGATGAAGATACAGCAAAGACCAGCGGTAACCTGTTATCGAACGATTCAGATGCGGATAATGACAGTTTGTCTATAACAGCTGTGACGCAGGGTTCGCATGGAACAGTAACCAACAATGGCAATGGAACAGTAACGTATACACCGTCTGCAAATTACAGTGGTCCAGATACATTTACCTATACCGTAAGTGATGGAAACGGCAGCAGTGATATTGGAACAGTCAGCGTAACAGTATCATCTTCTAATGATGTACCAGTTGCAGTTAATGATACAGTCAGTACAAATGAGGATTCTGCAGTAACCAGTGGTAATCTGCTGGCAAACGATACAGATTCTGACAATGATAGTTTGAGTATTTCTGCCGTAACCCAGGGATCGCATGGTTCAGTAGTAAATAATGGCGATGGTACAGTGAGCTATACGCCGGAAGCCGATTATTATGGTTTGGACAGTTTTACCTATACCGTAAGTGATGGAAACGGCGGAACTGCCAATGGAACGGTGAATGTGACAATAGCAGCACAGCCAGATGCACCGGTAATTACAGCGGCAGCAAACCAGGCCCTGGTGGCAACACAACGACTAACTTTTAGTGTGTCAGCAACAGATAAGGATAATGACGGTGTTTCATTTACATTTTCTACTTTGCCAGCGGGAGCAAAGTTTGCGGATAACGGTGATGGAACAGCTACATTTGACTGGACCTCCGGGAAGGGCCAGGCAGGTGACTATACTATCCAGGTAACTGCGAAAGATGATAGTGCTCAAGCACTGACCGCGACAAAATCAATAAAGATATCGGTTGGTCAGGCAGACAATAATTTACCGGTTTTGGCGGAAATTGGAACAAAAACAGTAACCGAGATGAGTCAGCTGATTTTTACAGTTTCAGCAACAGATGCGGATGGAGATACCCTGACATATAGTTGTGACAGCAAGCCGGCAGGCGCAAGCTTTAATACATCAACTAAAGTTTTCAGTTGGACTCCTGACTATAGTGCAGCGGGTGCAAGTCCGTATACCGCAGTAATTTCAGTCAATGACGGTTTTAACGGTACTGATTCGATTGAAGTAACAATTAATGTTAATAACCTCAACCGTGACCCTCAATTTGGAACTATCAATGTACCGGGATTTAAAGAAAATGCATTGACCAGCTTTACCGTATCAGCAACAGATGCAGATGGTGACACATTGACATATTCATGCAGTAATCTACCGGATGGCGCAAGTCTAAACCCGGTCAGCGGAGTATTCAGCTGGAAGCCAGGCTATGATGATGCCGGTATGATAGGATTGCAACTTGTCGTTACAGATTCAAATAACGGCACAGATACAATTACAGCAAATGTAACAGTCGGAAATGTTAATGCTTTTCCAACGGCAGTTAATGATAATGTTATTACAAATGAAGATGTAGTAAAAGTTATAAGTAATTTATTAGCCAATGATATAGATGAAGATAACGACAGTTTGACAATTACCTCTGTAACCCAGGGTACGCACGGTACAGTAGTTAACAATGGTAACGGTGTAGTAACTTATACTCCATCGGCTAACTACAGCGGCTCAGACACCTTTACTTATGTTGCCAGCGACGGTAACGGAGGAACATCAACAGCGACAGTAAACATAACGATTTCAGCAGTTAATGATATACCAGCCGCCGCCAACGACAGCCTGGTTGCAAATGAAGATACCGTCTTGATAAGCAGCAATCTTCTTAGCAATGACAGTGATTTAGATGGTGATACGTTGAGTATCAGCTCGGTCAGCCAGGGCAGTAAGGGTTCTGTAGTGAATAACGGCGATGGAACAATTACTTATACCCCGTCGGCAAACGTAATTGGCACGGACAGTTTTACCTATACGGTTAATGATGGTAACGGTGGCAGCGATACAGCATCGGTAAGTGTATTAATATTACCTATAAATGACATTCCAACAGCAGTTAATGACACTTTAATTACAAGTGAGGATGTTGCTGTTACAGGCAGTCTGACAGGGAATGATACTGATGTTGAAGGAGACAGTTTAAGTATAAGCAGTATAACACAAGGTACCAATGGTTCAGTTACTAATAATGGTAATGGAACGGTAACATATACACCATCGTCAAACTATAATGGAACAGATTCCTTTACCTATACAGTAAATGACGGACATGGCGGAACCGCAGTTGGTACAGTGAATGTGACAGTTAAGGCTGTTGCCGACAGTCCTATAATAAGTGCCTCATCGAGTAAATCTGTAATTGCCCAGGAAACGCTATCTTTCAGTGTTACTGCCAGTGATGCAGATAATGATAATATCAGTTTCAGTTTTACGGGAGTACCAAGCGGTGCGACATTTGTAGATAATGGAAATGGTACTGCCAGTTTCAGCTGGACACCTAACAAAGATCAGGCAAATAATTATACAGTAGTGGTAACGGCTACTGATGATAGCACATCGGTAAAAACGGCAGAAAAAACAATAGTGATTTCTGTTTCTGAAGCGGGTAACAATTTACCGGTATTTGCCGGAGTTACAGCTAAAACAGTAACGGAAATGAGCCCGTTAAGCTTTAGTATTTCAGCCACAGATGCTGATGGTGATGCATTAACATATTCATGTACCAGCAAGCCATCTGGAGCAGTATTTAATGCAAGCACCAAGACATTTTCCTGGACGCCTGACTATGATGCATCCGGATCAAGTCCTTATACTGCCGAGTTTAAGGTCGATGATGGATTCCATGGCAGCGATAGCCTTGAAGTAGTGATTTATGTAAATAATCTAAACCGCAACCCGGTATTTGGTGCATTATCCGTGCCAGGTTTTAAAGAAAATACCGAGAACAGCTTTGCCCTGGCAGCAACAGACGAAGATGGAGATACTTTATCATATTCCAGCAGTAACCTGCCAACCGGAGCAAGTCTGAATTCAACCAGCGGTTTGTTCAGCTGGAAGCCAGGTTATAGCGATTCCGGCTCCAAGACGGTACTCTTTACCGTAACAGATTCCAATGGCGGCTCAGCAAGCAAAACAGTAACATTAGGTGTAGAGGACGTAAACCGCAACCCGGAATTTACTTCATCGTCAGCATATAGCGTAACAGCAGCCAATAAACTTAAATTTACAGTCTATACAAAAGACCCGGATGGTGATACCGTAAGCGTAGTATGTAACAGTATGCCAAGCGGAGCAGCATTTGACAGCAGCAGTAATAGCTTTGCCTGGATACCAGATGCCGGTACCCAGGGCAGCTATAGTGCCAAGTTTACCGCAACAGACAGCAAGGGCGGTTCTAACAACCTGACAGTCAGCATAGCGGTAGGTCTTGGTAACCAGGCACCAACATTTACCCCGGTTTCAGTATCGGCGGTAGATGAGACAGATACAGTAACCTTTACAGCCAAGGCTATAGATCCAGATGGTGATATTGTAACTTATAGTCTGAAATCCTCTCCATTGGGAGCAACAATTAGCAGTGGCGGTACAGTAACCTGGCAGACGGGTTATGATGATGCCGGAATTCAGTCTTTTATCGTAACCGCCTCTGACGGTTCGCTTACAGCGGATTTGACAGTATCGGTAACGGTGAATAACCTTAACCGTAAGCCAGAGATAAATGTATCTGGTGATGTAAGTCCTGTATATACTGACGGTCTGAGTTTGACGGTAAAAACCTCCGATCAGGATGGTGACGGTGTAACCGTTTCGGCGAACAACCTTCCAAGTGGAGCGACATATAACAGTAAAACAGGTAAAATTACCTGGCAGCCAGACCGAGAAAACATTGGAAATTACCAAATAATTCTGGTTGCATCTGATGGAATAACAGAAGTCAGTAAAACAATTGATTTTTCAATTACAGATGATCCGGATTACGTTGTAAATCATCCACCGGTATTTGTAGAAGTACCTGATAAGCAGGTAGATGAAGGCGGAACAATAGTCTTTGCAATTCAAGTGACCGACCCTGATAATGACAGTTTAACCATAGAAGCAGTTGGTATGCCTTCCGGAGCGGTTTTTGTGAACAATACCTTCTCATGGCTGACAACTTCGAGTGATATAGGAAATCATTCAGTCACTTTTGTGGCATCTGATGGCCAGGAATCGGTTTCTATGCCGGTAAATATGGAAGTTACAAATGTAAATGTTGCGCCTGTCGTATCAGTGAAAGGTGCTACCAAACTTACCGCCGGTGAGCCAGTGTCTCTTACAATAGACGCCAGTGATGAAGACGGCGACAGCCTGATATATTCATTAAAGAACGAACCTAAGGGAATGAATATTGAAGGTAATATGGTGACCTGGCCAACATCCGAGTCAGACGGCGGAAGTGTATATAAGATAACCGTAGTAGTATCAGACGGTAAGCTGAGTACAAACGTTGCGGTAACGATTTCAGTAGCGGCAGCGGCGTCAGATAAGGAACCTCCATTTATAGTATCAACATATCCAGAAAATGGCGGTATCCAGATTCCGTTAAATCCGCTGATAACGTTTACCCTGGCAGATTATGGCGAAGGTGTTGACTATGAATCAGTAACCATCTCGGTCGATGGAGTCAATGTATTTACCGGTGGAGCGATGTCTTCTGAAGCAGATGATAGCGACCAGGTGATGTACAGCAGCCAGGAAAGCAGCGTTGTTCGTACAGGAACAGCTTCACGATATACATTCCAGTACCAGGCAGTAGATATGTTTGACTATGACTATACACCGGATATTGTAATCAATGCCAAAGATATGCAGGGTAACCAGATGGAGCCGTACAGTTTCAGTTTCACAACAGAGATGTTTAGTATGGCCAAGGCTGTGCCGGTAGAGCAGACCAAGAGCAGTTCAACAGAAACAAGCCAAAGTAAGCCAGCAGTAGCAGTAAGTTCAGCCGGAATAGTATGGTCAGCCTGGAATGAAGGCACAAGCGGCAGCCGTAAGATCAAATTTGCACCATATTATGACAATACCGGTCAGTTT
Source organism: Sedimentisphaerales bacterium (assembly GCA_963666285.2). Taxonomy (GTDB): domain Bacteria; phylum Planctomycetota; class Phycisphaerae; order Sedimentisphaerales; family SM23-30; genus JAFGDI01. The sequence goes on along the minus strand of OY762711.1, from coordinate 3,582,378 downwards.
GACACCTCACGGGTAATTCCTGGTATTGGCGATATGACAGAGCCGGATATGGCAGCATCGGATAGTGGAGAGCTGTACTTTGTATGGCAGAATAATATATCAGGCAACTGGGATATTTATATCGGGTGCAGCAGTGACGGCATAAGTATGGACATGACCACAACAGTATCAACAGGTGAAGATGAGCAAACGCAGCCGGTGATTGCTGTAGCTGATAGTGGTGATATATATATAGCCTATGTTGTAAAACGCAAAACAGGCAAGGATATATATGTAGCCAAGGTCAGCAGCGATCTTACCAGTGTTATCGAGAGCCCAGTATGCACTAATAGCGGCGATCAGATCAGTCCGGTAATAGCCAGCGGCAGTGACGGTGATATTCATATAGCCTGGGAAGATTACCGTGACGGCAGTACAAGTGCAGTATATGGAGCCTCGCTTAATAACAGCTGGCGAAATTATAAGCTGGCATCAAGCGGTTCCGAGCCTGATATAGCGGTAGATTCAAGTTGTGACTATCTGCATACGACCTGGACGTCAGAAGGTGATATATATTATTGTAAAGTTTCTCTGCCTCTTGATGGAAAAACATATGAAGCTGTTAATGTTATTGATGACAGCAGCGGCTCGGTTCAAAGCGGCCCTTCGGTTTACCATTTCAATAATGGTTCAGTAAACCGAACAATAATCGCGTGGACAGACGCAAGAAATGCAGATAGTAATAATGATTATGATATATATTTTGCATCAGTTGACCGTGGATCTATGACAAATATCCTGGCAACGGTCGACAGTGAACTGAATTATCAGTCAGCCCCGGTAGCAGCAGCCAATATTTCCGGAGCTCCTTATATCGTATTCCAGGAGCAGGGCGGCAGCGGCCAGACAATCCAGATGGCTTGTGCTTCAGTTGTCGAGCGTATGCTGAGCAAGAACAAGATAGATTCGGTTAATGGCGGTTATGTAGGTGTCAGGATAGAGGATATCGATAGTGTCGACGATGTAACCGTGATAGTTCCAGCCGGCGCTCTGAACAGTGATGTCGAGATGAGTATTGCCAGGGTTAGCAACCCTCCGGGAGGCAGTACCGGTATCCGCAGTCTGTTTAGTTATGACTTTGGACCATCCAGCACGCGAGAATTTCGTAAGGCTGTTAATATAGTAATACCATACCCGGCAACACTGGGCGATGCCAATGTAACTGTGTTCTGGTATAATCCTCAGACCGGTTCATATTCACAGAGCGGTATGAGTAATATTGAGACGCTTGATATCAATAGTGAATTGAAGGCGATCTCATTTGAAACGACTCATTTCTCACAATATTCTGTTTCGACAGAGTTTGTGCCATGGATGGTGAGCGGCAGCGAAGCAATCGCTGGAAATTAGAGCAGTTGATCAGTAGAAATAAAAGGCATGGGGAAATGATCCTCATGCCTTTTTTATTTTTGTGATCAATAGCAGATATATAAAGTAACAAGTCGAAAACGATTGAAACCAAGAAATAGATATCAATTGATTTATAGATTGTCGAGGATAGTGCGGTAAATTTCAGCAGCTTTAATTACCTGATCGATTTGGACGGATTCATCACGTGTATGTGCTTTTTCCAGCTGGCCCGGTCCTAAAATTATAGGCTTGCATCCGATCTCAATAAGTAGATTGGCATCAGAGTGGCTGTTGAAGTAACCAGGCGACCATTCCATGTTATGCTGTTTATAGGTGTTTTTGAGTATTTCCGGTATGTATCCTGTATCTTCCAGGTTATATCCATCAGCAACAATAGGAAACTCGATTTCACAGCCTGTGATAGAGTCACCGGAGAGGTTGTCAGAAACTAACTTTTTGAGTTTTCTGGCAAAGGCTTTCGGAGATTCATATTCCGGAGGGATGTGAAGGTCGATACAGGCCTCACAACTGCCGGGAACGGCAAAGCCAGACTCTGAGCTATGTATGTCACGTATATTAAGAACAGCTAACGGGTATTTGTTCTGTATAGTTTCGCATAATTTCATAAGCATATTGAGCATGCTGAAAATAGCATTATACTCGCGTCCGGCCATAGATGCATGTCTTCTGGTACCATAGATACTAACCAGCATTTCGAGATAGCCATAATGTCCCAGGCATGAAACCAGATTTGTCGGTTCGGCAACAATCGCCCAAGGGAAACTCCTGGATTTGATAAGGGCAGCGGTTCCATCACCGCTTTCTTCTTCGCCAACGACCAGGAACAGACCGCAATTTTGAGGTATGGTGCCGGATTCGTATTTGCTGACAAAAGCCTCAATCATAGCGGCGCAACCACTTTTCATATCGGCAGTTCCGAGGCCGGAAATTTCTCCATCGCGGTCTTTATATTCGTAGTTCTCGATGTCAAAAGCCGGGACAGTATCGATATGACCGATAAAAGCGACTTCAAGTTTTGATTCCTTAAATACAACCTCAACGTTCCGCCTGCCTTCATCTACTTCTCTAAGTGTAACAGGCAGCTTTTTCTCATGCAGGTAGGTTGCGAGATATTCGGTAATCTCGTATTCCTTACCAGAAGGGCTGTAAATGTTTACCATATCTCTGAATAGTTTTCTGAGACGTTCACTTTTTATGCCGGTTGATGTTTTTGCCATTTTTTGTGCCGCTCTTGCCTTCGAGGTTTAAAGTCATATATATATGGTCAATGGGATTAACAAACCCTTTATTCTGGAAAAATGAAATAGCTTTTTTGTTGTCAGCCTGGGTGTCAACCATGAGCATCCTGGCACCGGCGTTTGTAATTGTTTTGCGAAATTTACTGAAAAGTTCGCTAGCGACCCCCATCCTGGAAAACTCAGGCTCAACAGCGAGCCAAAGAAGGTGTCCGTAGGTCCACGCGGAACGGTTTTTTTCGATTAGAGTGCCAAGAGCAAAACCAATTACCTTATTATTGACCTCAGCGATCAGCATGAACTCCGGTTCAGAGTTGAACAGGCTGGTAACAGCATACTCATCCCAGGTTCTGTAAAGGTTAGCCGCTTCCTGGGAAGTAAATATCTTTTCACCCAGATGGAAGATAGCGGCAAGATCGTCAATAGCAGCTTCCCTTATTTCCAGTTTAGATTCAATATCACTAATTTCATATTTCATACGGATGCCTATGCAAAGCTATTAAATTTAATGTGTTGCAGGAAGGCCCTTTTAGGCGATTTACCAGAGGCACTTCGTTATTGCAACTTAAAAACAGCGAAAGTAAACTTATATATATCAAAATAACACTTTTTTGATGTATCTTATTTCGGCAAATGTATTGTGCATGTGCCTGTAACTATCCAAATCTATCCGGCAGGCGCAATATGATAGAGTCAGGCAGGATGATATTACAAGTAATTAATGAAAATATTTTATAATTTTGATTTTGCCGAATTAGAGGATAGTTATTTGTATAGAGAAATAAAGAAGGTATAGTTATCTAAATGAGCGTGTTTTGACTTGTTTTCAATGTCGATTAAAGCTAAAATTGTACTTATGAATGTTTATTTGGCAATACGTAAACCACTGTATTTTAATGATTAAGGTGGCCGCTATAGTTTTTTATTATAGCTTCAAAAGCAAATTTAAGATGTTACCATGACGATCATTGAATTATTTAGAAAAATTGGAGAAATTAAATGGATATAAAGCTACAGTTTCTGGGCGCGGCGCAGAATGTTACCGGTTCGCGTTATTTATTAAAGGCAAATGGAAAGAATCTTCTTATAGACTGTGGTTTATACCAGGAGCGTCAGTTTAAGCATCGTAACTGGGATCCGCTGCCGATAGCGGCAAGTGAGATCGATGCGGTGCTGTTGACCCATGCCCATCTAGATCATTGCGGATTACTTCCGAAGCTGTATAAGGAAGGTTTTCGTGGTCCGGTTTACTGCACCTCTGCAACGGCAGATATTGCAAGTATAGTAATGCTGGATTCGGCACGTATCCAGGAAGAAGATATCAAGTTTAAGAAGAAACGTCATGCCAGACAGAATCGCAAGAGTCCGCATCCGCTGGTACCGCTGTATGAGATAGAGGATGCCGAGGGCTGTGCTGAGATGTTGTACAGGGCAGATTATCATAAGCCATTAAATATAGGAGAAGGTCTCGATATAACTTTTTTTGATTCAGGTCATATTCTGGGTTCATCAGCAATAAGGGTAAAAATAACGCAGGGCAGTGAATCCAGGACGGTATTGTTTTCCGGAGATTTAGGTCGATGGGATGTTCCGATATTGCAGAATCCCGAACCGATCGATCAGGCGGATTATGTATTGTGTGAGTCAACCTATGGTGATAGGGATCATTCGCCTGTGGTTGATGTTAAGAAGCAGCTATGTGATGTAATTAATGATACTCGCAAAAGGGGCGGTAATATAATAATACCGAGCTTCGCTATTGAGCGATCCCAGGAGCTACTATATTACCTGAATGAGCTGATTGATGAGGGTTGCTTGCCGCAGATGATGATATACCTTGACAGTCCGATGGCGGTGAAGGTAACAGATGTATTTAAGAAGCACCCTTACCTGTTTGATGAAGAAATGGTGGGTCATCTGCAAGATGGAACATCGCCATTTGATCTTGACGGCTTGTCATTGGTTCGCACAGCCAACCAGTCTAAGGCAATCAACGAGGTTCGGGGTACGACAATAATAATTGCCGGTTCGGGTATGTGTACGGGCGGCCGTATCAAACATCACCTGGCACATAATATAAGCCAGCCAGAGAATACTATTTTGTTTGTTGGTTATCAGGCGGTGGGTACCCTGGGAAGAATAATTCTTGAAGGCGAGAAAGAAGTGCGAATTCTGGGTGAGAATTACCCGGTTGAGGCCCAGGTTGCAAAGATAAACGGTTTTAGTGCCCATGCAGGCAGAGATGAGCTGACCAGATGGTTGAAAAATCTGAAGCAAGCACCACGCCATTTATTTGTAGTTCATGGCGAAGAGAATGTAGCTCACAGCTTTGCTGATTATATAACAAATGAGCTGGGCTGGGATGTTTCAGTGCCTGAATACGAAGAAATAAGAGAATTGTCATAACTTAACTTCGGGTGAATAATGAAAAAGGATATTATTATCCAATGCCATCATATTTAGAGGCGTAGGGGATTAATTTAACCTGCCGGTTGAATATGTCTGAGAAATCGATTAAATGCCGTTTAGTAATCTACTAAATGGCATTTTTCATATCACCATATACATCGTTTTAGCTTGATGTAAGCGTGTTAGGGGCAAATATTACGCTTTTGGTGTTAAATTATAACGATAATGCTATTTATTAACAGATTTCCGATTTTTCCAGATTTTTCTAATAAACTGGGCCAGTTTTTCGGTCGAAGATATTTTTGCGGAGTGGAATCCGCAGAGAAACTTTTTGAGAAGAGTTGTTAGATAACAGAAAATACTCTGATTGTAAAAATATCTAGCCGCAATTAAGTAGTTGTTAAAGGCGTAAGTTATGCAGAGAAATGAATTTACAGAAATAGTAGCCAAAGAATGCGTGAATTATCGCGGGGACGGCCCATGTGAATTTCATAAACGAGACGGAGCTGTTTGCCGTTGTGCCGCATATACACCCTATAGCAATAAGATGCTGTTTATCCTGCTATCTTCTCGAACCGATGTTATCCGGAGCAGTGTGGTTTTAAACCACATGAAGGGGAACGATCCTAACAGCAGGATCACTTGTGTAACTCACTGGCCTGAGTTGCTGCCAAATTATGTTGATGAGGTAATGACATTATCAGAATGCAGTATTATGCGTCTGAATAATGAAAAGTTTGACCAGGCATATAATTTTGGGCTTGACCGCACAGGAGCAGCCCTAATGGGAGCAATAAAGGCCGGCAGAAGTTATGGATTTGAATTGAAAGATGGTACCAGCAGCCCGATAGATAGTGCAGCGGAAGCCATCTGGCAGCAAATGCTGTTTCCAAAGCTGAAAAAGAAAGACCAGAGTGGTCGGTATACGAATCGACAGCAGAAAATCCGTGAGATGTTTGATATCTGCCAGGCGGAGTACCTGCGACAATTGCCGGTAATCGAAAATACCGGAATAAGGCGAGGAAATCCCGGTCAGATAGCAATTGTAACCGGTTTGGATAATGCCGGAGCCTTAAGTGCAAAGGCAGTTGAGGTATCTGAACGGCTGTCCAGTAATGGTTTTACCCCAATTATGCTGGCAGTAGCAGATGATAAAGACCGGGAATGTCATTTTTCAATTAATGGCAATTATGTAAATGTGCCCGGTCATCTGGTTAAAACCCTGGCATCAAGTGAAGTGGTGCTGTCAGATGAGTTATGGGCAGCTGAATATGCCTGGGCTTCCGGTCGCCGGATAGTTTTGGTAGATGGCAGGCCCGAAAGTGAATATTCAGACAGGGATTTCTCAGGTCGTGGTCGAGTGATTCCAGCAGATGCTGACACGACGAGCCTTGTATCGGCAGTAAGTGGATTATCTCTTGCACATGACGACAATGAAAATGCCGGTAAATTGCTGGAAGAAGTGGTCGTAAATGTTAATCCAGTAAAGAAATAGGTGTTTTAACATCTTAATTACAAAAGTTTTATGGCATAATCCTGCCAAGCCGGCGCTTTTATAGGGATTAATCTTTATCAGCCGCAGCTTTTCTGCTATAATCTTTCCCTGCAAAAAAGATGTATATATATGACCTGCAATGAGATATGGGTCAAAGAAAAATATCCCACCGAGAGAGTATGATATATAATATTTTTCAAAAAGGTAAGCCGGCGTCTGAGATAGATATGCATTCAACCCTCCTGTTTGCTCAGGATGAGGTTCCAATTCGCGCTCAGATAAAATTTCAGCCTGGAGAGCTGGTAGGTCTGAGGCATAATACAGAAATAACAGTTGGAATGAGTACTCTGTGGGATGTAAAGAATTCCGGTAAGTTGATGATGCAGACTACCCGTCTGCCAGAGCGGAATAAGCCATATAATCTGAGTGTTGAGCTGGCACGTGGTAAATTACTGAGATTGAACCAGAAGCGTGAAGAATGGCAGATGTGCAATCTTGGTTTGACAGAAGATCAGCATAATCTATTAGACCACGCGCTGGATAATTTTATAGATTCATTATGTTATTTAGAACAGCCGGAGCGAGCTTCCGAGCTTGCTGATTCTGCATTGAGTTATGCGGTTCAGGTAGGCGAGTCCATGGCATTGAGTCATGCGGATTTGTTCCTTGAGAAACGTTTTGAGACTCAGCGTTTTGGTAAGCATTGTTTTGGCTGCTGCATTGATATGAGCCAGATAAGCAATAAGAAATACCTGGAATATATCAAGGATAACTTTCATTTTGCAACTATTCCTGTAACCTGGCGTCAGATAGAGCCCAAAGAGCAGGAGCGTAATTTTGACGAGCTAGATCGCTGGGTGAAATGGCTAAGCGATAATAAAATTGTGATAAAAATCGGGCCTCTAGTGCGATTTTCTCCGACAGCGATACCAGACTGGCTGTATATCTGGGAGAGTGATTTTGAACAGGTCCGTGATATGGCCTATGACTTTGTTGGTTCAGTCGTAGAACGTTATGCCGGTAAGGTCCAGGCCTGGGAAGTATGCAGCGGTTTGAATGCGGTAAATTCATTCAATTTCAGTTTTGAACAGCTGCTGGATATGACCAGGACAGTATCTATGGCAGCTAAGAAAGCATCGACTCGCGGACTTGTGCTGGTAGAAGTTACAGAGCCGTGGGGAGATTATTATAGCCGGAACCCGAGAACTATCCCTCCGCATGTATACATGGATATGATCTGTCAAGGCAGTATGGCATTTGACGGAATATCAGTTCGTATGTCTTTTGGCAGAGGCGGCGGCGGTATGCAGTGCAGAGATTTTCTTGAGATATCCACCATGCTGGATAAACTGGGTGTATATGGAAAACCATTGCATATAACCGGAGTTCAGGTGCCGAGTATGCCGGATCCGAGGGATAACTCGGAAGCCATGGGTAACAGTGGTTTCTGGCGTGAAAACTGGAATGTTGATATACAGGCTCAATGGCTGGAGAATTTCTATAAGATAGCTTTCAGTAAGCCGTTTGTAGATACCGTTAGCTGGCAGGATCTGGCAGATCGAAAAGACGGTATTATGCTGGCCGGCGGGCTGGCAACCGCTGATATGGTTGCAAAACCGGCATTCGATAAGATGGCATATCTTAAACAGCAGTGGACTGTATGATTGAATTCCGGGCGTTAAATTTAAGAACTAAAGAAATACAATTCCGTATATGCAGTAAGTTCCAGTTTTAGCTTTTAGTTTTTATGGGTAAATCAGGTTGCACTTGACTCAGGTCTTTTTTTCGCTTATCATTTCTGTTCTATATTTTATTAATCAGTAACAGTATATTCATTTATGAAGAAGTTTTGGCAGGCATTTATATATTTTATTATAGATGCTTGTGACTTATTTTGTTTATGAAACGTTCATTAATAAATACGATTCAAATATGTAAAAAGGAGTATTGTTTTGAAGCGGATCCAATTATTAAATATATTTATTGTAGTATTATTTTCTGTATTGGCAGAGTGTTCAGCTGAAAAGAATGATATTGGTAGTGGTTATATCTCTCCTGTTTCTACTCAGTTTGAAGGGACTGTTCCAGAAGCAAACTGGATATGGGATTCCGGCGAGAGAAATCCTCAAAATTATTATCTTTATGTTCGAAAGGATTTTACCCTTGATAGCCCGGCAGCTGAAGCCTGGGCATATATCTCAGCCAGCAGCTTTGCGGAGTTATATATTAACGGGAAGCATGTTGAACGTGTGCCGGTAAAATCAGATCCTGAATACCAAGTATATGACAAATTTGATCTGACGGATTATTTTGCAGAGGGTGAAAACAGTATTGCGGCATTAGTGTATAATTATGGTGTTGGAATGCATCACAGGATAAATGCACGGGGCGGCTTTTTTTATCAGGGGCAGGTAAAAGATACCAAAGGCAATATTATTAAATTGAATAGTGATAAAAGCTGGCGGGTATGTTGTGCTGAGGCCTGGGATCGCAGAACGGAGCAAAGGCATGTAAATCATCTTATCGGTTTCAGAGAAAAATATGATGCGACCAAGGCCCTGACGGGTTGGCAAGCGACAGGTTTTGATGATTCAAAATGGGAAGCGGCCACAGAAACCGGTATTCCACCAGTTGCCCCGTGGAATGGTATTGTAGTTGTCAAGAGACCATATCTCAGAAGAGAAATAATTAAGCCTATAGCTTCATGGGAAAGTAAAGGGTATCAAATTTATGACTTTGGCAAAGTGTATTCTGCCAGCCCTGAATTTTTAGTTGATTCTCAAGCTGAAGGAGTTCAATTTGATATTGGCACAGCTGAGAGATTAGATTCAGAAAAGATGCCAAAGATGACCATGGAGCTGAATTATACAGATACATATATAACGGCCAAAGGGAAACAGACCTGGAAGCCGATAACATGGCGCAGTTTCAGGTACCTGGCAATTGAGAAAAAAGAACAGGTTAGAATCGAAAGTGTTGATGCAGAGTTTCGCTCGTATCCGGTAGAATATAAAGGTTCCTTTTCATGTTCGGATAGTGATCTAAACCGATACTGGGAAATCGGGTGTTGGACTTTACAGATATGCTCACACGACACATTGGTGGATACACCTTGGCGTGAGCAAACCCAGTATATCGCCGGTGACAGTCGATATGATATGCGTTATGGGAATTATGCCTTTGGTCCAGAGGTTGAGTATTTGTTCAAGTATAATATTTTAAGCGGAGCCTTTTCTCAGCGTTGGAAAGAAGATGGTTCGATTCGCTCGCGTTACCCGACCGATTGGCTGCTAGGCCCTGCAACCTCAACATATATACCAGACTATCAGCTGGAGTGGATAATGATGATTCACGAATATTATCTGTATTATGCAGATGATAGCCTGGTTCGAAATACCTATCCCAATATTAAGAAACTGATGTCATATTTTGAAACATGCATTAATCAAGAGCATGATTTGCTGGGAGGAGTTCCCGGCTGGGTAGTTCTGGATCATCCAGATACTTTTCCCATGGATGTAGGTGGTGAAAATACGGCAATGAACTGTCTTTATTATGGAGCTCTCAACTCGGCGTCATGGTTGGCGAGAAATGTAATGGGTGATGAAGCTCAAGCTGACAAGTGGCAGCAGAAGGGTGAAATCATAAGAAGAGCAGTAAATAAACAATTGTTTTCCGGAGTTGATGGAGTATATAAAGATGGCTATGAGAGTCCACGGCTAACTCAGCAGACCCAGGTATATGCCCTGAAATACGGATTAGTACCCGGAGATAGAAAAGTCGGAGTAATTGATTTTGTAAAAAGCAAAGGCCGCTCATGTGAACAGTCGTTTTCGTACTGGCTGCTAAACAGCATGTTTACCGAAGGTCAGGGTCAGTGGGTCCTGGACTATATCCGGACTTATTGGGGCGAGCAAACCAGACACAATGACTTTAACGGTGCATGGTTTGAGGGTTGGAATTCTGAGTGGGGCAGTACCTCCCATTCCTGGTGTGCCGGTCCGACTGCTTTGCTGCCGGAAAAAGTACTTGGTGTTGAGCCGCTATTGCCCGGCTGGGAAAAATTCAGTATCAAGCCAGATTTATGTGACTTGAAATGGGCAGAAGGTGTAATACCGACAGCGGCAGGAGATATAACTGTAAAAATCGAGAAGATCATCAAATCAAATATTGATTCAGGTCTAAAGATTACAACAGTTATTCCAGCCAATACCAGTTCAGAAATACATGTTCCAATTGAGCAAGCTGGTGGTTCTGTAATCTATGTCAATGGAGAGTTGATCTGGAAAAAAGGAAAATTCGTTGGGAATAATAGTAAGATATCATTAAAAACAAAAATGGCAGCTTCAGTAGTATTAGAGTTTCAACCCGGATCATATGTGATCTCTTCAGTTAAAGATGGAGAAATGTGATAAAAACAGTCTGTTTAGTAACCGTTCACACGGTTACAGTAAAAAGAAATAAGTTAAGGTATCGTTTATCGCGACTTATTTTAAAGCTTCGCAAACAGATAATCTGACGCAAATAACGCACCTGCGAATGCTTACTCTGTTTATATTGTAAACATCTGAGATATTTCGGGCTGAATATGTTAGATTGAAAAGTTGGATTATGCCGTCAGGATAGCCGCAACTGGGATATGGCTTGATTTTATGGTGTTTTTCGTATATCATTTTAAGTTTACAGAATAATGTATGTTTATGTATGTGTTTTGTCTGTAATGATTTACAGTAAATCGATAAAAGGAATAAATAATGAGATTAGATAAATTTGCTCTTGGTACAGTAAAAGAAGTTCCAAATGATGCTGAAATACCATCCCATCAGCTAATGATTCGAGCCGGTATGATTCGTAAGGTAGCCAGTGGTACATATGCTTATCTGCCGCTTGGAAACAGGGTTTTGAATAAGATAATCGGTATAGTTCGGGAAGAGATGGACCTGGCAGGGGCACAGGAAGTGCTATTACCAATAGTGCAGCCTATGGAGCTATGGCAGACAACCGGTCGTGATCTTGATTATGGTGAGACACTAGGTCATTTTACCGATCGTCACGGCAGGGAGAATGTTTTATCGCCAACAGCTGAAGAAGTAATGACAGTGGTAGGAGCAAATGAGATCAGTTCATATAAGCAGCTGCCGGTAAACCTGTATCAGATCAATACAAAGTATCGAGATGAGTTTCGTCCTCGATTTGGTGTGCTTCGCAGCCGTGAATTTACAATGAAAGATGCTTATAGTTTCGATGCCGATGAGGTTATGCTGGAGAAGAGCTATCGCACAATGTATGATGCATACTGCAGGGTATTTGAACGCTGCGGGGTAGATTATGTGGTGGTAGTAGCCGAAGCCGGTGAGATGGGCGGAAGCGGCTCACATCAGTTTACAGTACCATGTGAAAATGGTGAGGATGTTATTGTATATACCGAGGATCATGAATATGCGGCAAATATCGAAAAGGCGCCGGTTGATCCGCTGCCTAAACAGCCACCGATTGAGAATGCGCCAGCGATAGTAGATATGCATACACCTGGGGCAGGTCGGATAGAAGATGCCTGTGCATATATGAAGACCCAGCCGCATGAAATGATGAAGTGCCTGGTATATTCGTATGGCGAAAAGAATGAGCTGTGTATATGTGTATTGCGTGGTGACCATGAACTGAATATCGAGAAACTGACCCAGGCTCTGGGCGGAGTAGCACCTGATCTGGCGGATGAGGCAGATGTAATTGAGCTGACAGGTGCCGACATTGGATATGCCGGTCCGGTAGGTATTTGTAATAAAGTATCGCGTGTGTTTATCGATCATGCTATTGCTGCAATGGCGATAGGTTATAACGGAGCGAATAAAACAGATTATCATATTGGCAATGTCGTACCTGGCAGGGATTTTCCGCTGGAAGGAGACAATATTGAAGTAATTGATATTCGTAATGCCGTTGAAGGTGATACATACCAGGGTAAGAAACTGCTGTTTAAGCGTGGTATTGAGGTTGGCCAGGTATTTAAACTTGGTGATAAGTATAGTAAGAAACTAGGAGCAGACTTTTTGGATGAGTCCGGCAAACGTAAGACTTGCCTGATGGGCTGTTATGGTATTGGCATTAATCGTATAATGGCGTCAGCAATCGAGCTGAACCATGATGATAATGGAGTTATCTGGCCGATTAGTATCGCTCCATTTGAAGTACTAGTGACGACAGCAAATCCAAATGATGAAGAAGTCGCAGCGGCAGCCGAGAAGATATATCTTGAACTGCTGGATAATAATATTGATGTAGCTTATGATGACCGAAATCAGCGAGCAGGGGTTAAGTTTAAGGATGCCGATCTGATTGGTATTCCAGTGCGGGTGACGGTTGGAAAGAAGACCCTGGAAAACGGTGAGGTCGAGATAAAGCTGCGTCGTGAAGCTGACAGGGTTGCGGTTCCGGTTGATAAAGCTATCGAGAAAGTGCTGGAGACGGTTGCCATGTTATGGGATGAGTTGAAGGTTGGCGAATAAATATATTAAGAGTAAAAATAAGAGTTAAGGCAACCACTGAAAATATAATTTTGAGCGATTAGTTTTTCTTTTGCCTGCTGATATGAATAATGAAGAATTGAGGTGTTTGTCAACACCTCAATTCATGTTTTAAAGTTGATGTGTTCTTATATTAAACTGTTGTGGTCGGCAATGTTTTGTCTACTGATATGGAGGATGGCAAATTATAATTGGCTTACTGCCTTTGTGTATTTATTTCTTTTTGGGCAGGAAGTTTGCCGTTACCCAGGACCAGTTCAGTATGAGGTGGATAATGGCGAGAATGATAAGGACTCTGCCATTCCACATGTGGGTCGGCATAAATACATCGCGTGTGAATAGATCGTGGCCGAAGATCAGCACTGCCTGAAAGAGCATAGAAATAAAGAGCAGCAGGTTTAAGAGTTTGAGGATATTGTTCTTTTTCATTTTGACTCCGTATAAAATTTGATAACCATTTTACTTGTTTTAACGCTATATTATAGGAATGCTATGGAAGAGAAGGCGAGAAGATATTGAAAGAAAAGGCAGGAGTGAATAATAGTAGAGGAGTATCACTGAGTGTTTTATGATAAATCAGGGAATCTACAATTGAGTATTGGTGTGTAAATGAGATAAGATAAAAGTTGACCTCTCTTTATTCAAGTGTTAAATTGGATACAGTATTTGATCGATAAGTAAAATGGAAGCTACAATCCTGTGAATGTGTGATTTAGATAGGGCAGGAAAAGAAATACGAGAGAGTCTGATAGGTGGAGAATACGATGAGGAATTACATATCTCTATGTCTGACAGTAGTTTGCCTGTTTAGTGTTGTTTTGTATGGTCAGATTTCCGTTGATCAGCAGATGCGCAATGTGCATGACCCGTCCATGATTTATTCGGACGGTTATTATTATGTATATTCTACCGGTAGTCTCGATGTACGACGGTCACAGGATCTGATCTATTGGGATTATATGGGTAGAGTTATGCCGAATATACCGCAATGGGTGCAGGATAAGGTGGAAGGAGTGTCAGATATCTGGGCACCAGATGTGACGTATTATAACGGAAAATATTATATATGCTACTCTGCTTCGACTTTTGGTTCGCAGACTTCGCTGCTGGGGCTGTTGTCTAATGAGACGCTGAACCCTTATGCCTCGAATTATGAATGGGTGGATGAAGGTGAAATACTGAGTTCGCCGCCGAGCGGTTCGCCGACTTATAACGCGATCGATGGAACGTTTGTAGAGGATGCTAATGGCGATATGTGGCTGGTGTTTGGTTCGTACTGGGAGGGGATAATGCTGACGCCTCTGAATAACAGTACGCTTAAGCCTACGACTACACCGCCGACGATTTATCAGCTGGCCAGGCGTAACAGTTCCACAGCCTCAGAGGCCTCGTATATAATTTATCGGGACGGGTATTATTACCTGTTTGTGAACTGGGACAGCTGCTGCAGCGGAGTTGACAGTACATATCAGATAGTAGTGGGCCGGTCGACTTCGATCACTGGGCCGTATGTTGACAAGGCCGGACGGTCAATGCTCTATGGAACTGGCGGGACGCTATTTGTGGGTAATAATGGTCGCTGGATAGGGCCGGGTCATGCCGATATAACAACAGTAAACGGTCAGGATTATTTTTCGTATCATGTATATGATGGTAATTTGGGCGGGACACCAACACTGCGTGTAAATGAGATGGGTTGGGATCAGGCCGGCTGGCCGGTGCTGGGCGATATGGTAGGAGTGGTGATGTCAGAGGGAAATACAGTTGGGTACTGGGATTTTGAAGACGGCGAGAATGGTTTGCCGTTTTATGATATGCCAATACATGGTTCGGTTGACCGGGTGAACGGGTATGTGATCAGAGGATATGATTCGACTTATGGACCATCGTATTCTGATATTACTTATAACGGGAGCGGATTGTCAGCTTATTGTAACGGTATTCAGGATGGTTATACCCTGGATGCCCCGCTGAATGGGTGGGAGCCAGAACGGTGGACGATTGAGGTTTCAGTTATGTTGAACAGCCTGGCCGGCTGGAATACGATTATTGGCAGGGATGGTTCGAGCCGAAGTGAGGCTGAGTCAGATTTCTATCTGCAGAATGACGGCCTGAATGACAGTTTTCGGGTGAATTTAGCAACGGTTGGCGGTCAGCGATGGGTGTTGGACAGTGATTATGTGCAGGAGGCCGGGCAATGGTATCATTTGGCGCTGACATGTGATGGAGCAACTTTGCTTTTATATTGTGATGCGCTGGATGGAAACGGATACCAGGAGATAGGCCGCCAGGATATGTCTGCATATACATCGGCAGAAAACGCGCTGGCAACGTCAGGAGTGTGGACGTTCGGGAGAGGCTGGTATAACGGCAACCTGGTCGATCAGATTGATGGATATATTGACAATGTGCGGTTCAGTGATAAGGCGTTGGCAAAGAACGAATTATTGTTCTATGAGCCGGTGACAATAGTTGAGACAGATGGCAATACGAGGTTGTACAGTAATAGTGCTGCGTATACTGACAGTTATACCCTGGTTTTGAATAATGAGCCGGTGAGTAGTGTGAATGTGATGGTGGCTCCATCTTCCGGGATAAGTGTTGGTCGAGGTTCCGGTGTGGTAAAGACACTGGCATTTGACAGTTCGAACTGGAACCAGGAGCAAACAGTAGTTGTTTCGATAACAGAGCCAGGAAGCTGGGCGGGTAGTGTTAAGACGATAGGTCATTATGTGGTAAGCAGTGATGACACTTTCGACGATATTTATCGTGAGGTCAGTGTTTCTATTGAAGAAGATGTATGCGGTACGTGGGGGTATCTGCCTGGCGATCTTAATTCCGATTGTGTGGTTGATATGTATGATTTTGAGCTTCTGGCGGTGGTTTGGCTGGATGGGGATGCGATACAGGATTTGAGCGACCTGGCTTATGACTGGCTGAGTTCGACCCTGATATATAACGAAGATATTTTTGATCGTTCGATAATTAATGACTAAATAACCATGGATATCAAGGTAGGTGGTTTAGTGTGATTAATTACCAGCCTGCTTGTTTTTGTAAATAGTTTATTTGCAATGCCTTAAGTTGATTTATTGTGTTGTTTGGTTGCTAGTATGTGTCATTTCCTCTAATTACTCAATTTGAAAATTGGTTAATATAATCTTTGAAATAGTGAAAATAATTGTTATAATCTAAAATCCTGCTGTTTCTATTTATAATAACAGTTTTGTTGACATTTTTTCAGTGAGTCCCTAATTTGAGGTGAAGATGATGTTTAGAGAACAGATAAAAGTTCTGGATTGCACAATTCGAGATGGTGGTTTGATAAATAATCATCAGTTCGATAAGAAATTTGTGCGTACAGTATATAAGGCTATTGCTGCTTCCGGAGTTGATTATTGTGAACTGGGTTATAAGAACAGCAAAGACCTGTTTAGCCCGGAAGAATATGGACCCTGGAAGTTTTGTGACGATGATCTGCTGGAAGAGGTGATTGATGGAATTGAGACCAATACCAAGATATCGGTTATGGCAGATATAGGCAGGGTTGATATGAATAATGTCAAGCAGGCTGATCAGAGCCCGGTTAGCCTGGTTCGTACCGCGATGTATGTTAAAGATGTAGATAAAGCGATAGCGATGAATAATACATTTCATGGTCTGGGCTATGAGACCTGTATTAATATAATGGCGATTTCACGCGATCAGGGTCCAGAGTTGGATGCCGCCTTAGCGCAGATTGCCAAGGAGGCCAAGGTTAATGCGGTATATATTGTTGACAGCTTTGGAACACTTTATCAAGAGTCAATGGAAGAACTGACGAAGAAATTTGTGAGCATCCTGGGTGAAGCCGGAATTGAGACAGGTTTCCATGGTCATAATAACCAGCAGCTGGCATTTGGAAATACAATTGAAGGTATTATTCACGGAGCCAATTATCTGGATGCGACAGTATATGGAATTGGTCGTGCGGCCGGAAACTGTCCACTGGAACTGTTGTTGGGCTTTTTGAAGAATCCGAAGTTTAACCTGAGCCCGATCCTTGAGCTGATTTCGAGTGAGTTTGTTCCGCTGCGAAAAGAAATAGAATGGGGTTATATTATTCCTTATGCGATTGCCGGTATGCTGAATGAGCATCCTAAGGCTGCGATGGCGTTGAGAAACTCAGCAGATAAGGAGAACTATCGTGAGTTCTATGAGAATTTGTGCAGCAGCCAGTAAGCAGTTGGTCTTTTGAGGATGGAATAAATTGATATTTTAAGCGAATTATTTAGGTTTGCGTTTGATGTATTGATAAGAAAACTTTCCAATGTAGCGTAAAAAAAGAGAATGGAACCATGGTGTCATGCCGTGGTTCCTATTTTTATTGTCTTTTATGGTCTGATTTTATATAATCAAATATTTAAAGTAAATAATCATTTGGATTTTAATATAATAGTTTTGGAGTTGTGATATATGGAACAGACCGCAAAATCGGCCCGCCAGGCATCGATCAAGGCGGCGTCATTGTCTGGTGAAATGAAAAATGCCGCACTTGCCGAGGTGGCGAAGGCCCTTGAAGCTGCAAGTGATAAAATATTCAGAGCAAATGAGCAGGATCTGGAAAATTCGCGTAAGGCAGGTTTGGCCGGGGCGTTGCTTAAACGGTTGAAGTTTGACCGCGGCAAGCTGGACGGTGTAATTGACGGTATTGAATCGCTGATAAAGCTGGAAGATCCGGTTGGTCAGCAGATGGATGCAGTGAAACTTGATGAAGGTCTGGTTTTGAGGCGTGTACGTTGCCCGATAGGGGTACTGGGAATAGTATTTGAGAGCCGCCCTGATGCATTGGTGCAGATATCGACGCTGGCGTTGAAGAGCGGAAATGCCGTGCTGCTGAAAGGTGGGAGCGAAGCGGCAAATACAAACCGAGTATTGGCAGATACGATTTATAATGCTTCGCTGGCGGCCGGTATGCCGGTAGGGTGGATGGCCTTGCTGGAGACGCGTGACGATGTAAAGGCTATGCTGGCGATGGACAAGTATATTGATCTTGTGATCCCTCGCGGTTCGAACGAATTTGTGCAGTATATTATGAATAATACAAAGATACCGGTAATGGGTCATGCCGATGGTATCTGTCATGTATATATTGACGAGGGGGCTGATATTGATAAAGCCGTGAGGGTAGCGTTTGACAGCAAGTGTCAGTATCCTGCGGTATGTAATGCAATGGAGACCTTGCTGGTACACAGTTCGATAGCGGAGACCGTATTGCTGCGGCTGGCCGAGGAGTATGAAGAAGCTAATGTAGAGCTCCGCGGAGACGAGCGTGTGCGTGAGGTTATAAACTGCAAGCCTGCGACAGAGCAGGACTGGGCGACAGAATATAATGATATGATATTGTCGATCGCGATGGTGGACAGCCTGGGAGAAGCAATAGAACATATTAACAAATACGGTTCAGGGCATACAGATTGCATTGTGACGGAGAACGAGGGTTGTGCGAAGGAGTTTATGGCATTAGTGGATTCTTCGAGCGTGTTCTGGAATTGTTCGACCAGGTTTGCCGATGGTTTCCGTTATGGCCTGGGAGCTGAGGTGGGAATTAGTACCGGAAAGATCCATTCTCGCGGGCCGGTTGGTCTGGAAGGTTTAACGATATATAAATGGTTGATGGCAGGAAACGGTCATGCGGTGGCGGATTTTGGTCCGGAAGGAAAGAAATACCTGCATGAGAAAATATAAGGAAGACACTATTGAGCAGGCAGTGGGCGGTAGAGATGGTGTTCGCTTAGGCCCAGGAAAATAATATGAAATCAGATGTAAGAATTATACTGGCAAGTGGTTCTCCCAGACGAGCAGGTTTGTTAAAGGAGATAATCTCAGATTTTGATATTGTACCGGCAAATGTAGAAGAGCCTGTGCCTGGATGGGAAGTGTCTCAGGCCCCGGAGGTTTGGGTAGAGTCGCTGGCGTATCTGAAGGCAGCGGAAGTTGCTCAGGCGCATCCTCATGCGGTGATAATAGCAGCTGACACGGTTTGTGTGCATTCCGGTCGAATTATAGGTAAGCCGAAGTGTGTCGATCATGCCAAGCATATTCTGACGCATTATTTTTCAGGAGCAAGTAAAGTGATAACCGGCCTGGCGATAGTGAGTCCATCCAAAGGGCATAAGGTAATTACTCATGATGTAACAGAGCTTGATATGCGTGCGATGACTAATGAAGAGCTGGATGCTTACCTGGAGTCAGGTGCCTGGGAGGGTAAGGCAGGTGCGTATGCATACCAGGAGGGCGGCGATAAGTTTGTGGACAATATTATAGGTAGTGAGTCAAATGTTGTTGGGTTGCCGCTGGAGTTGCTGAGGGAATTGCTGGAGAGCTTTTAGTAGATATTAAGGTTCTTGTTTTTATGACTTTCCTTAAATGCTTATGAATTTGTTGATAAGTATTATTAAGTGCCGGTAATGATTTTTTGATTTTTTGTTAAATCTTTACTTATGATTTGTAGGTTTATTAATAACAGATATTGGGGGTTAGCAGGAGCATGCTTTGTACAGGATTTCAACTCATCCGATTTTAGACGTTACAGAAAAAGAAAAAGTTACTTTCAGATATGAAGGTCATCTTATATCAGGAGAAAAGGGCTTCACTATTGCTGCGGCACTGCATCAGGCAGGATTTCCGGTTCACAGCCATAGTTTAACCAACCGCAAGCGTAGTTTGGAGTGTGGTATTGGCAAGTGCGGAGCTTGTGAAATGCTTGTAGACGGCCAGATTAAGCGAATCTGTGTTACCAAGGTAGATGGTGTTAGAGAGGTTCGAGATATTCCGCTTGATTATAAGCCGGGAGTGCAGTTGCCAGAGATTAGGGAGCATATCAATGTTTATAGAACAAAGGTTGTAATAATTGGCGCCGGGCCATCCGGACTTGCAGTTCGAGAGACATTGCAGCAGGCAGGGGTTCACAATATTGTACTGGATAACAACAGCCAGATAGGCGGCCAGTTTTTAATGCAGACTCACCAGTTCTTTTTCTTTGAGAAGCAAAAAAAGTATGGCGGGATGAGAGGTTTTGATATTGCTGATTCTTTGGCAGGCGATAATCATGACAATATCTTTTTAAATTGTACAGTGTGGGATCTCCTTGAGAATAATCGAGTAGCGGTTAAGAATCTTGAGACTGGTGAGATATTTTATATAGATACCCAGTTCCTGGTGGTAGCGACAGGTGCGGTGCCGTTTATGCCGCCGTTTGAGAATGACGATTTGCCGGGAGTTTACACGGCTGCTGTTGTGCAAAAGATGATGAATACACAGTTAACACTTCTGGGCAAGAATGTGCTAACGGTCGGAGCTGGAAATATCGGCTATCTTACATCATATCAGCTTATGCAGGCAGGGGTGAAGGTTAAGGCAATCCTGGAAGCTAAGGACGAAGAAGGCGGCTTTCCAGTACAGGCCAACCGTATCAAGCGGCTTGGTGTGCCAATATTACTAGAGCACATACTGATCAAGGCTATACCCAACGATAATCATGACGGGATAGTAGGTGCGGTAATTGCCCAGTCAAAGAATTTTGAGCCGATAGAGGGTACAGAGAAGATAATTCGTGGTATTGAGGCAATTAATATCTGCACCGGCCTGGTGCCAGACAGTACTCTTTTAACAAAAGGTTGTGAAGTATTTGGCAGGCATTGTTACGGAGTAGGTGATGCGGTTCGTATAGGTGAAGGTACCAGTGCGGTCCTGCATGGTAAGCGGGTAGCATATGAGATAATCCAGGAGCTAAACCTGGATTATGATCACAATGAATATTTAGCAGTTTCAAAAGAATATATCGATTCTCAGCAGCATCCGGTGAGGATATTGGAAGCACCGGTTTTGCCGGATATAGAACGTCAGGAACGTCCATTTGTATTGATAGACTGTCTGTACGGCTTTGCATGTAATCCATGTGCGTTTGCATGTCCTTTTGGGGCGATTTCCAAGAGTTCTACCAGTTCAGTGCCAGAGATTGATTATGATAAATGTACCGGGTGCATGCAGTGTATCAGCCAGTGTCCCGGTTTAGCGATGTTTGGATATGATTTGCAGAAACGTATATTATTTTTACCGGTTGAAAGAGAAGCGGAAGAAGGTAAAGAGGTATACCTGGTAGGAAATGATGGCAGGAAGCTTGGTGCCGGCCACATAATGAAAATAATTAAAAAGCCCAACAAGACCAATATTGTCAAGATCCAGGCCGATAGCGACAATAATGGCGATCTGCTTCAAGTTCGCGGTTATATTGAAGTTGAAAGTTATCCTGAAAACCTTTTCTTTGAACCTAATACCCAGGATATTGAAGCTGTAACATATATTTGTCATTGTGATGATGTTAAACTCGACGAGATTCTGGATGTGGTCGGCAAACGGAATTATATTACTATCGAAGAGATCAAGCATACTACCAGGCTGGGTATGGGTGCCTGTCGCGGCAAGCGATGTATAGGACGGCTCAAGCCTCTGCTGGCATCCAAGGGTATCCAGGTTATCGGCGAAGCTACCCCGCGGGCACCTCTATCGAACCAGGTAACAATGGGCGAGCTTTATATTAAAGATGTTCCTCAGGTGCTTCATACTCAAAAGCTAAGCCCAACCTTTGAAACAGAATATCTCGTGGCCGGCGGCGGTATAGGCGGCAGTGCCTTGTTTCGCTACTTATCTGAGGCCGGTCTTAAGCCTATGCTGGTAAACTATGGTTTTGGTGCGTCATGGCGTAATATTGCCGGTGGTCGCAATGTTTTTACCAGGCCAGAGCTGAGCGAGATTGCCAGTCAGAATAAGTCTATATTTGAAGATTTGAATAAAAAATCCAACGTTGATTACTGTGAAACGGACTATGTGACATTTGTTCACGATCGGGAAAGTTATAACGTATTAGATGCCTCCAGAGCGTGGTCTGATGCGGTTATGATTGAGCCGTCCGATTTTTCCAGGTATATCAGTCCTTACATGAACCCAAATTTGAAAAAATACATTGCCGCAATGATTACAAAAGGATGCTGGCAGGCGTCACCGGGCAAAGTGATAGACTTGCTGCGAACAATCGGCAAGGCAAAAGAGGGCAGGATACTGGAAGACTGTAAGTTGGTAGATATCGACAAAACCGATACCGGTTATACCGCGCTGGTGTATGACCACAATCGCCATTACCATAAGATTAATGCAAAATACTTCATTAATGCACTGGGCAGCGAAGCAGAAAAATTTGCTGATAAACTTGGCTATAGTACAGGTCTTTACGCAGTGAAACATCAGGCATTTATTACCCGCAGAATGCCATTTATGGGAATAGATAAAAAGCCGCTGGGTATGCTGATTGACCGTAGGAACTATAAGGGTTTTACCGCGGTTTACGGCCAGCAGCTTCAGGAGACCGGTCAGATTATCGGCTGTGCAACGCCATTATATGATCCGCAGGAAGTCAACAAGGATCTAAAAGTTAATACTGACGATTTTATGCGAATAATTTCTGAGGTATTTATAGACTGGATACCTGAATTGTCTTCGGTTGGGCTGCAGGCAGTGTGGGCGGGCAACTATGTAGAGCCGAGAATAATAATAGATACCCAGCGTGGCCTGTTCGTTGGTCTTCGCGGTCAAGGATTCATGCTGGGGCAATATCTGGCTAAGCTGTATGTTGACAAACTGCTGGGTAAAGAAGTGCCGGAGTATTTCCATAGCTTGAGTCTGGAAGGAGAAGGTTTGTCAGAGGAAATGTTAAAATAAATTCATATAAGTGTTGAACAATTTGTATATCAAAAAAAACGACTACAGGCTTAAAGCCCATAGTCGTTTTTTTATGAAATTAGTTATTATGCAGGCTAATCTTTTTTCTGGGTCATAAGAGATACAATTACCAGAGCGATAAAGCTAAGCGGAATTGAGATTATGCCAGGGTTGTCCAGTGGTATTACTGCATCAGCTTTTGGTAATCCGTATCTTTCGAACATGGATGGTGATAGCAGGATAATAGTAAGAGCAGAAACCATACCAACCAGAACAGATGCTATAATTCCCTTTGCGGTAGTTTTTTTCCAGAAGAGCATCATTATGATAGCCGGTAGATTAGCAGAAGCGGCAACGGCAAAGGCCCAGCCGACAAGGAATGAGACGTTCATGCCTTTGAAGGCTATGCCGAGAATAATGGCGACAATACCAACAGCAAAGGCCGCTAATTTTCCAGCCCATACTTTTTGCTTGTCTTCCATTTTAATGGCCATAAATCTGTCCATGAAATCATGAGCGATAGCTCCGGAAGAAGCAACTATCAGACCAGAAACGGTACCAAGTACAGTAGCAAACGCTACAGCAGAGATAACGGCGAACAGGAAAGTGCCAAATGACTTGGCAAGCAGGGGTGCAGACATGTTGCTGCTTTCCAGATTGATTACGCAGTTTGTCATAGCTCCAAGCCCCATGAACAGGGTCAGGATATAGAACAGGCCGATTGAGCCGATAGCTACGATAGTAGATTTACGGGCACAGGCAGGTGAAGGAACAGTGTAATAACGTATGAGTATATGAGGTAATGCGGCGGTACCGCAGAATAAAGCTAACATAAGCGAAATGAAGTTTAGCTTTTGCAGAGGGGTACCTTGTACCTTGAATTTCTGTCCCGGCCGCATAATTTCGTTACCTGCTGAATAGATTGGATAGTAAATTTTAGTATCTTCATCAATTCCTTCCAGGCCGGCACCTGGCATTGTGCCCCATCTTCTTACGATAGTGTCTTTGCTTGCCATGATAGAAAGAAATTCAAAGATACCAACGCTTCCCTGTTTAACTTCGTCGCCTGATTTTCCAAGTATTTTTTCGCAGTTGCCGACAGGGCGGAGCTGGTTTTCTTCTGATTCGGGGGCCCCATTGATGATTTTTGTGGCATCAGAGTTAGTAGTTACCCATTGAGTTTCTTCTAATGTGACAACCCCGTCTTTTTCAAGAGCGAGCCACCAACCTTGAATGCCGTCTTTTTCCATTTTTAAAAATGTTTTACCTTTTTTACCGTCTTTAGTTTTTTCGTGAGCTTCTTTTGTGACAGAATATGAAGAATCGGCAGGAGTGACTTTACCATCGGTAATGGAGGCTTCGATTGATTTGTATTTGTAGAAGTCTTCAATGCCGCCGACTTTAGGTTCTGTGGTAAAGCCGCGATTAAGGGTGCATATAACCAGTATAATCGAAAATACGATAAGCAGAGACCCTTTAAGGAACTGTACATAGGTTGTGGATGCCATGCCGGCGGTGGCGACAATAGTAATAACGATTATTCCTACCATTGATACGCCAATCCAGTGTGGGAAACCAAGTAACGGTGTAACCAGGGCTCCGGCACCAACCATCTGCGGTATAAGGTAGAAAACTGAAACAACAAGTGTACTGATAGCGGCGATAAGCTGGATGCCTTTTGAGTTGTACTTGGAATCCAGAGCATCGGTAAAAGTGTATTTTCCTAGTTTTTTCATTGGCTCAGCAACAACGAACAGAGCTACGATCCAGCCGGCGAGGTATCCTATAGAGTAAAGAAAACCATCATAACCCATGGTAGCGATCATGCCGCAGATACCAAGGAAAGAAGCGGCAGAGAGGTAGTCTCCGGCAAAACTGATACCGTTTACGCACCAGTGTATCTGGCCGCCGGCAGCAAAGTATCCGCTGGAAGATTTGGCCTTGCTGCCAAGGTAAAAACTGAGGAAAAGAACGAATCCTACAAAGACTGCAAAGATTATTACAGCCAAAGTTGATATTTCAGCTAGTATATACATGTTATATGGAACTCCTGTCAATATAAGTGGTTTTATTTGAGTAAAAAATAAAAGAAGTGTTGATTGAAGAACTGCTATTCTTTGCCTTCAAGTTCTTTTTCCTTTGCGGTGCACAAGGCGTTGTATATAAGAGCCAGAATCATGGCGAAGATGATAAGGCCAAAGCCGTAGACAACTGCAAGGTTTAATCCAAGGAATACGATTTTTTCCATTAAGACAGGTTTGCTTACATTTATAGCTACAAAACCGATGTAGATAATAGCGTAGAACAGAAACATCCAGGCGCCAAGTGATACTTTAAAGCCAGATGCAGGGTCACTTTTGGATTGGGCTGCGGGTTCATGCAACATTGATAATAATCTCCTTTTTACAGTATTGAAAATGAAATATACGAATGAGTCTATACGATACAGTTTTGCGTGTAAAATACAAGTTATTTTCATGTTTTTTTTACCGCTACTTCAATTATATTTATCTGGGATATAGAAAAGGATGTTGTGAGGGTTTTATTAAGCTTGTTAAGATTGGTTGGTGTAAGTGTATGTGTATCATGGTGATATGAGGAGATGTAGGTGTTGCGTAATGATATTTTAGGGTTGTTCTTTGATTGTCTGTTTTTTTTGTATGTTGGTTATATAGCTATTGTTTTTTTTGGAACTCTGTTAGTGAAAATAGAACTATAGTGTTAAAAAATATCAGGTTTTATGCCCTATGTCTTCCAGTATTGGTTTGGTCAAAGGTTCTGCTAAGCATTGTTGGGTTAATTAGTGTGCGGTTTATGCTTTGCATCATATGCATGGCACACTTTTGGCTGTTCAACGTTATACGCAAAGGCCAGGACAGGGCCAATTAAGTGAAAAATGAATAATGAAAAGTGAAGAATTGAGGTGTTCGCCTAACGGCCCACAACACATTTTTAAGCTTACGCGTAAGTAAAGTTTAAATTAAAATTGCGGCACCTGAAGGATGAGAAGAGTTAGAAGAAAGAAGGGAGAAGAGAGAGATTAAAACCGGTTCGTTCAGGACATGGGTAACGGTTGAGTTGGATTGATAAATAAAAAAACCGCCGGCAGGGGTAAAGCTGCCAGCGGAATGTTGGTTTACATAATAATCAGAATTGTGGATAACAGCTACTGGATACAATCCGGCAGCAGCGAACAATCGAGCCATTGGGCGGCGAAGATGGCAAAATCTTCGATGTTAATGATACAGTCGTCATTGAAGTCGAATGTGCCATCAGGTTTAATTGACTGGACACAGACAGATTTATCAGGAGCATCGGTGATGAACAGTCTGGCAATATCCATTTCGTCAACAGCATAATTGAATATCTGTACATTATCTATCATGCCGTAGAACATCGGGTCTCCTGCCCAGCTGCACATTGCAAGATTGTTTGAAGTCGGCATAAAATCAACAGGCCGGTATGTCATACTTGTATTGGTATCCTTGAGTTCACCATTGACATATAGGCAACCAGTTGTATTTATGCCGTCAATTGTTAAGGCAATATGAGTCCACTGGTCAGGAGTTATTGCAGGTGCGTCAAGATACTGCGAGCTGTCATTGTTTTTGATAGAGAAATGCAGTTCGTCATCATCGGATTCCGGGGTGATATACATATACTCGGTTGAACTGCCGGCAAAGTCGAAGATGTGCTGGTAGGTTTCGCCACCTTTCCAGTATACCCACATAGCAATTGTAATGCTTTCATAACTTACGATTCCAGGCTCGAATTGAGCATACTGGCCATAATAATTTGGATCTTCCCAGTTGTCAAAGAGCATACTGCTGCCGTTTTGTTCGTTGAAGCCATCAGTTAAAGTCGGCAGATAATTTTCCCAAGAGTCATTCATGATGGTCAAATCATAATTTCCGAGAGTATCCGGCGATGTGGTGCCGTTGAGCTGGTCCATTGATAGAAGTGCCAGTTGTCGAGGAATAACCAGTCGGGCTACGTCGGAATAGCTGGAACATTCGATGCCGCCGTCGTTAAAGGCCATACAGTAGTAATAGCTTTCGTCCGAAACAGATACGTTTGTCAATGTCAGTTCGCCCGACAGTGCAGGTTGGCCGATAGGCTGGTCCGCATCATCAATGATATTGTTGTCAGATTTGTACCATTGATACTGAACAGTTGATATGCTTTGTGCTTCGACATTGAAAACAGCTGTCTGCCCGGCTTCAACCATTTGGTATTCAGGCTGAAGCGTAATCACGGGAACAGAAAGCAGCGAGCCAAATTGCCATACTTTTCCAACCAGATTGTTGGTATTGCCAATCGGATAAGCGTTTCCACTGCCATCATTTATTCCTTCATCGATACGCCATAGATAGAGCCCGTCATAATTCAGGCCAGTCAGAGTAATTACTGCAGTTTCGCCGGTAGCGGGTACTTCATCGAAATAGTAGACGTTTGGATCGTTCGAGATATTCTGATCTTCACTTATGTATACGTAATGTGTTATAATTTCAGAATTAGTTTGACTTGGTTCAACAGAGTCCAATCCGGTATTCCATGATAAATTGGCAGCGACAGTTTCATCAGCAGCAATCGAGCCATAGTTTTTGGTACCGTCTGTTGGTGTTGGTTTCCAGGCGGAACCATAAGAATGAATAAATTGTGTTGGATTAAGAGCTTCGTCAGAAAAGCGGATATCGTCTAAGTAAGCCGAGCAAAAATCCGTAGCTTCATCACCATACCAGCCACGCCCAAAAGTCCAGCTACCGCCATCACCGTCATTAGGTACAAGCAGGCGATTGTCTTTCGATGTGTCAAGATCGGTTGACTGAATTAATTGATAACCGGTTCCGTCGAGGCTATCGACATACATTCTGACCTGCAGCCCATCGCAAACAATAGCGGCATGATACCACTGTTCCTGTAAAGGTATAAAAGAGGAAAGACATTCAACATGCTCTCCTTCTGCGATGGCATAACTCAACCGTAAAGCGTAGTTGCCGGAACTGCTGCCTCTTCTCTGGAAATAGAAAGTAGCGGCATCAGAATCTTCATAAGCAGTACCATCGCGGCCAATAAGTGTTTTATAGCTGGAACTATAGCTGCTGGTCATGCGGAATGAAATTTCAATGGTCCATTCGAGCGGTGACCATGTGTTTAAGGTTGCGTCGGTAGTGTACCCGGCCTGTTCTTCAGAAGTTGAGACATGAGCGCTTATGCCAGTGCCGGAGAAAGTTTCCGAGGAGAACTCCGGGCCGCTTTCGCCTTCGCAAAACATTGTAATATCATTTATTAAACCCACGGACCCGCCATTCGGCATTTGATAAAAGGCAGATTCGTCAGTTCCGTCTTCAAAATTCCACCATGCAACAGTTTTTGCATCGGCAGCAGCAGCAATCCACAATAGTACTAATACTAATAAAATTCTTTTCATTTTTTGACCTCTCAAATAGAAATAACAGTAACATTTGCATTTAAAATACGATAAGGTGTTTTTAATGATAACAATACCCTCCTATAGCTATAATGATGTTTCAGCTCGTAACAAATAGAGCGGATACTTTTATTTATTCGATAATTTCAGATTGGGTTCCCCAAAGGCGCATAAGTCCCACCAGGCACCATCACCGCCGTCGGTGACAGCTAAAGTAAGGAACCTGCTTTCAGGTGTAATAGGTATGTCCAGCTCAATTGAAGAATCATCAACAGTGTAATGTTTCTGTTGGAAAACAGAAATGCCATCGACAAGAACAATAATATCTATAGTAGCGTCTTCACGTTCAGAATCTGGTATTCCGACAACGGATTGAAAACGACAAATCTCTAGCCCCGGCAGGCTTTCTCGTATAGCAGTCAGATCAAAGGTGATGCCTGACGGAGCATGAATAAACAAAGCAGGGTGATTTTCGACACCATAACTTATGCCGTCAAGTGTCATTTTTTCTGTTTGATTTTCATCATCTGCCATTTCGTCAGCCGGTAACATTGTCTGGGCAGAAGCAGAATAAAAAATATCATGATGGAATCGTCTATCTGTCTTTGGGAACTCAAATTGATGTCCATGGGTGCTAACAGTTTGCGGCCCCTTGCTGCCGTCGACAACAAATACACTGTCAACGAAAGAATTGGAAGGGACAGGTGACCAGATAGCTTTTTCGGCAATGTGCATTCGGCCATAGCGGACATATCTAGCGTTGAATTTTCCGGTTTCCAGGTCAATTCCACCACCTGACAGACCGGCCCCAAACCCATTTCCGCCGCCAACGAAATCAGCTAGATCGACACACATTTTGCCGCGTAAGATGATGTCGTTTTTCGACTTGATGTATCGGACGAAATTTTCCGGATTAAATGGGATATCATTAACCACTCCACATTTAACATTATATCGGCTGGCATTAAACTCCCTTACCGTTTTGAATCCGGAATTACCTTCAGCGTGCATCTGTACCTTACCTTTAACAACATGCATTTCGGAGGAACCATCGTTGTCAGCTTTTATGCCAAACTCGGTGCCAAGGTCGATAAACTGGCATGTTGGTGTGTCAACTCTGAAACCGATTCCCGATTCAGAGACCATACTGTAGAGGCTGCCGTATTCCAGGAATATTCCGGCCCTTTCAAACTGGAATTTAGCAGGCCCTTCGATGACAACATCAACGTTCTGGTCGTAGGCAATCTGTATAATTCCTTTTTTCAGTTCATAAGGAGCCTGATTCGTTAAAATTCTTTCATCGTTTGTTAGCCTGGCAGATGAAGTATTCCATTCTACCTGTAACTGATCTTTAACCGTGGCTACTTCTTTGGTAAGTTGAGGAGGGAATATGTTGGCATAAATAATAAATAAAATCATGAGAACGGCAGCTACTGAAACGATCGAGTTATAAATGCGAAAAAACTTATTCGGTTTACCGGAACGCTCAGGAATGGTTTCAATAATATCACTTTCAGGCTCAATATTATCTTCAATTTCTACTTCGGGAGCAGTTTCTTCTGCACAGGATAACAGCTTAAGCAGAATATCTTTCGACATGTCCGGGCTTTCGGCAGATAGGTCATCATCTGACATTTGGACCAAAGAACCATGCTTAGCTAATTGAAAAGTATGCAAAAAACCACATATCTTATAATAGTCAAGATATATTTCACGCGAAGAAGCATCGGCAGCGATAATTTCTTCCAATCGCTTGAAGCCTTCTTCTGTAATTACCTGCTCTCTTAATTCATTAAGAAGCTTTAGTAATTCTTTATTGTTTTCAGATTTATTATTCATTATGTTGTTGTAGTATTAGACTTTGCTTCTAACGCAGATTAGCAGCATGTTGTGGACTCTGCCCAGACTTTTGTATATTGCATTGATGCCGCGGTTGAATCTGACAGCAATATCCTTTACCCCAGAGCCAATTTCGTATCTAAGCTCCAAGAGTGATCTGTCTTTTTCCGGCAGCCTGGAAACACATTCTTTCAGGGCATCAATAAAGGCATTATCTCTTTCTTCTTTGGCAGTTGCTTGTTCTACCAGTAAATCTATGGTCTGGTCGCTAAATCTCAGTTTGAGATTTTTTTGACGCTGATAATAGGACATAACCTGATATCGTGCTATGGCAAGCCCCCATGCGGCAAAATCTGTACCATCTTCAAACTGGTCGAACTTACGCCACATTACTGATAAAGTTTCCTGCATAACATCCTCAGCATCGTTCCATTTATGTATCATACTCATTATGAAACCATAAAGCCTTGGCTGAACAGCCATATATAACTTCATAAAGTCGTGAGGACTGTCAATCTGATCTTTCCTGTTGCTATGTTTGTTTTTATTCATTAAGACCTCTTACAAGGGATATAAGTAATGAGGCTCAAAATTGTAATAAAAAATAAATTAATATACATATATAATAAGGAATTCATGTGAAAGGTTTTTTTAAGTTGTGTTGTAATAAGTATTTATGGTTTTATGTGTTTTGGCGGTAATTTTCTTTTCTGGAAAGTCATATCTTTTGATATCTTTCGAACTTTTTGAATTTATCATAATTTTTATATTTTTATCGCAAATGGTTTTAAATTTGGATATTTGCTTATAGAGAAAGAATATCAGCGATATTTATACAAAGAGGCATATTGAGACGACATATAACTGTATGGAAAACAATAACTTAAATAATACAAACCCAAATGATACCGCAATAGTCAATCTCTTGACTAAGAATCATTACCGGATATATGCATTTATAATAAGCCTGGTAGCCAATCATTCAGATGCAGATGATATAATGCAAGAGGTTTCGACAGTGATCTGGAATAAGAGGGTATCATATATGGCCGGCACTGATTTTGTGTCATGGGCTCTTACAATCGCTAAGTTTCAAGTCCTGAAATATCGTAAAAAGAAAAAACTTGTTATTCCACTTGATGATGAAATTATTGAGACTCTGGCCGAAGAAAGTCAGAGTAGGACGGTAGATGTACAGAGCAGGATTGATGCATTAAAGAAATGTGTCGGCAAGTTGAGTCCGGAACAGCGAAAGTTTGTCGAGCTTAAATACCAGGATGGATTAGCTACCCAGATAATATCCGACCGTACAGGTTTGTCTGTCTACCAGATATACCGCAGGTTTGCCTCTATACACGGCAGTCTATTACGCTGTGTCCGAAGATCATTAGGGTTCCAGGAAATATCTCAATGAAGTCAGAGTTTGAAAATAAATTAAATATTATATTGTTCAAAGCAATAGAGGGTGCAATAGCCCCTGAAGAGCTGAAACAATTACAGCAGATGCTGAAAGAAAGTAAATTGGCAAGGGAATATTACCTTGACTTTCTTGAGGTTCATGCCGGTCTGAACCATGTAGCCGGAAGTTGTGAATTGGATGGTCAGGGAACGGAATTTAGTATAGATTATCAAATTTTAGATGAATTATTAAACGATTCTCAACTTTCACCAAGTGTGGAAATAGAGACTCAGGAAGAGGCCATAGAGAAAGATTTGGTACGAGCCGAGGTCTTAGTGCCTAAGCCGAGCAGATTTTTCAGGATATATAGTCAGCTGGTATCTGTGGCAGCGGTCTTTTTACTTATTTTTGTAGTATATTCCAACCTGTTTCCACCTGAGCTATATGTGCCGGTAGCAACAGTAAATTTCCAGGTTGATGCGGAGTGGGAGCGAGCAGTACCCGTCGAGTTGAAAGACGGCAGCATTTTGTATACAGGGCCAATGAGCTTAAAAAAAGGTTTAGCAGAGATAGTATTGAATAATGGTGCAGAGGTGATCCTGGAAGGTCCGTGTGAATTTACCCTGGAAAGCGACAGTTTGCTATTTTTGGAATCAGGTTCGATAGTAGCAAATATAGATAAAGTGCCGGATAAGCGGTTTGTGGTAAGGACTGAAACCGCTACTGTGGTTGATTATGGTACTGAATTTGGTGTGAATGTAGATAGAAACGGTAATACATCTACGCAGGTATTCAAAGGGACAGTAGAGCTTCGTAAAGGTTCAGATCTGCTTAAGTATGACAAATCTCTCAGGCTGGAAAAAGACCAGGGAGGAAAAGTTACAACTGATGGTAATGTCTTAAGTCATAACAATACATATGCATTTGTACGCAAAGATCAGTTTGAAGCTGAAATTAAGGCAGCAAAGGGTTCGGCGTATTATAAGTGGAAGGCATACAGCTACCAGTTGCGGAAACGAGATGATCTGCTGGTATATTATACATTTGAGAATCTTGAAGGTGAAATGTTAGATAATAGTGCCTGGGTAACAAAAGATAAATATCAGGGCAAACTAATGAGTTCTTCGTCTACCGGCAAGCTTTCAGGATTGGTTGAAGGCAGGTGGCCGGAAAAGCAGGCATTGGAATTTGATTCAAAAGAACAGCAATATGTCCTGATAGATTCTGATAAGGCATTGAATATTAGTGATAATATTACATTGGCAGTCTGGGTGAAGCTGGATACGCTTGAAGATGGCGGCCATATTTTGTCGAACAGGTTAGAGGATAGTCCGGTAAATTATCAGCTTGGCTATAATCAGCACCATGACGGAGGGGCGAACAGTAAGATACAATTTGTGAGATATAAGGTGAACATACCAGAGAATCGAAAATATTCCGGTACTTTACCTGAGAATGATATTTTAGGTTGGCATTTTATAACAGTAACTCATGACAATAAAAAGATTAAGTTTTATCTTGATGCCAAGCTGATAGATACTGTTGATTATATTTATAATGGTGCATCATCTGAAGGTGACCTGGTTATGGGTACGGACAGGACAACTAATGAAATGTTTGATGGAGTTCTAGGAGAACTAGCAGTATTTAATAGTGTTTTGGATTCTTCGGAAATAGAAGAGATGTATATAAACGGAATGCCATAATTAAGGGCACTCTAAAAATTCATTTATAGCGAAAGATCCATCTTTCGCAACAAAAGCAATTTCCAGGGTCACCTTAAGTTTTGTACAAAAATTGTAATAAAGCAGTAAAAAGTGTCGTAAGTTGCGGCAGAACTATAATATATTCTTTAAAGGAGAAATGCATGAATAAGAAAATTGTGTTGATGTTAATGGCTTTATGTTGTCTGGCGGGATATGTAAACGCTCAGAGTATTGTATGGGTGTCAGATTGTTACAATGAGTCTGAACCGCATGATAGCGAATTTATTAATATGCTGGAAGATGAAGGGTATGTAGTTACGCGTATGCAGGATCCGCAGAATCTGACCCAGGCAAAGGTTGATCAGATGAATGCTGCTGATCTTGTAGTAGTAGGTCGTCATGGGAATAGCGGAGGTTATGCCAGTAATTCTTCTGAGATAGGTTTATGGAATTCGGTAACAACACCGATGATCAATCAGAATCCTCATGTTGTAAGAAATAACCGTTGGGGCTGGCTGAATTATCATAATGTTATCAATCTGAGTGATACTATGCAGGCAGTAGTGACAGAAGATCCGATCTTTAGTTATGTAGAGCTGAACGAAGATGATCAGGTAGATATCATTGATTTTAATAATAACAGCTATGTGGATTATACGGATTCCGGAAATGGTACATTAGTTGCGACAACAGCAACTAATTCACTGGTATGGATAGTTCGGTGGGAAACGGGTCAGGAGTTTTATCCAGGATCCGGGCAATATGCTTCTGCTCCACGTATGTATTTCCCAAGTGCTGAGTCCGGAGGTACCGGTGATGGTACAATGAACCTGAATGCACAAGGTCAGGTTATGTTTATGAATGCTGTTTATGAAATGTCAGGAGCGACATTTAATCGCGGTCCTAAAGTATCAGCCGGTAAAGATGATGTTGTATTGGTTGGTGTCGATGTTCAATTAGAAGGTGATGTAATAGATGATGGTTTACCGGAGCCGGCAAATATCAGTTTTGCATGGACTAAGCTAAGCGGACCGGGGATCGTAACGTTTGATGATTCTTCTATTATCAATCCTGTAGTGTCTATTGATGCCGCGGGTGAATATGTTTTAGAATTGTCAGTAAGCGATGGTGATAAAGTTGACAGTGATACAGTTACTATTACAGTGGTTGACTCGAGTAATAATAAGCAGCTGGCACTCTGGTCTTTTGATAGTATGGTGTCTAATCCGGGTACGGCTGTAGTTGATGATTATGGCAGCAATGACGGTATATTTACGGGTTTGAAAGATGACCTGGAAATACCTTCTTATATTGAAGAGCCCAATATCATAACACCGGGATGGGTTGGCAATAAGGCTTTAGATATGTTTGGTGATTCATGGGTAGAAATAACACCAGAAGAAAGTGATCCAAATATATTCAACCTGCAGACAGGTGTGACAGTATCAGCCTGGATAATGTATGAAGGTGAAAGTTTTGGCGGTCTATC
The DNA here is from genome assembly GCA_963666285.2 of Sedimentisphaerales bacterium. Lineage (GTDB taxonomy): Bacteria > Planctomycetota > Phycisphaerae > Sedimentisphaerales > SM23-30 > JAFGDI01. The sequence goes on along the minus strand of OY762711.1, from coordinate 3,547,685 downwards.
CTTTATTGCAGGTAAAGGGGACAATGCATGGAGACTGTCGGCAGATAATGTTGATGGTACAGGCGTACATTTCAGATGTAACGGAACAACAGCCCGAATTGACAGCACAAGAACAGGGCTTTGTGACGGTTACTGGCATCATGTGGTTGGTACTTATGAAGCGGTATCCAGAAAGGCTTGTTTGTATATAGACGGAGTTCTCGATACGGAAATGGAAGCGGAAGGATTGATCGATGTTACGAATGCACCGGTAACAATAGGATTAAATTCTGAAGCATCTAGTGGGAGAATCTGGCCTGGTGGTATTGATGATGTTCGAGTTTATAATTATGGTATAAGCCGGGAAGAGTTGGAAGCTTTATCAGCAATGGCTCCAGTAGTTCCGATAGTTGATGCCGGAGAAGATGTTGAATATAAACGAAATGCAGAAGGGCTGACATTGGCCGGCACCGTAATAGATGACGGCAAACCGGTAGCAGCATCTATTGCATGGTCAGTATTGAGTATGCCAGAAGGAGCAGCAGCTCCGGAGTTTTCTCCAGCTGATGCAGCATTGACTGTAGTTGAGTTTAGTGCACCAGGTACATATACCTTGCAACTGACAGCTGATGATACAATAGCAGCTATCAGTGACGAAGTAGTGATTACTGTAGTAGATCCTACATGCCAGGATGTTATCGATGCCGGGTTGTTATTGGTTGGTGATGTCGATCAGAACTGCTATATTGATTTGAACGACTTTGCCGCAATAGCAGCAAACTGGCTAAGTTGTAATGATCCGCAGGATGCTAATTGCATGTGGCCATTCAATTAATTCGGATAATATCAGATTATAAAACGTGTTCTCCCTTTATATGTTAGGGGAGAATGCGTTTTTTTTTGAAATATACTCTGTTACTGGCGAATATTGTCATAATTTAAATATTTGAGATTCAAGATAGGTTTTTCGTATTGTTTTATTCAAAACTTATAGTTAAAATTCTCTAAACTGCTTTTATATAAGTCGTTAAAATATTAAACAAGTGCAGGGTTTGGATAAGACATGAATAAACGATTTCTTATATTTACTTTTTTTATCCTGGTTAAAGGGATATGGGCTGCGGAGGTTCAATTATTGACAGATTGTCATTTTCAAGGGGGACTTGAAGTATTGAATCCAGCTCATGGCAAATCTGTTGTTGACGATAAGCTGGTAATGGAAGAAGGCCGTGAGCCTGCCTGGCAACTGGCTCAATGGCATAGCGGTTATTCTATTGCAGGTGTTGAGGTAAAAAATCCGACACCGGGTAAATATATATTCGAAAATTCAGCAAAACAAGTTATCATCGGAAAGCCGGATTCAGACTGGTCGGATTTGACACTATCGCTAGACTCGGTTATTGAATATAAGGACAGCTATCGCAAATCCGGTGAACCCTGGCCGCATCTGCTTGTCAGTCAGGGGATTGTCGATTGCTGCCCGTCTTTAGCAGCAATAAAGGTGCTAACTTATCATCTGGAAGCCAAACTGAATTATTGTAAAACCGAAAAGAGGGCCGGGTATGATACCGCTTTGCATTGCGCACAAATCTCTGGTGTTTTAATTATCCAGAATCGTAATCAAGCATCAGCAGGCTATGGCGATTTTCTGTGGTTTCAGATACCTGTTTTTGATGATCGATACGAATATTCGCCTTTGTTGATAATGCAGGATTTTGCAGATCCCTCTCAAAAAATGATCTACAATCCTGGAGCCCGGGCCTATTTGTCTGAACCGGTCAAAGAGGGGCAGTGGGTAACGATCGACAAGGATATTTATCCACAGATTCTGAAAGCCTTAGAGACAGCGTGGGAAAAAGGGTATTTGAAGGATTCAAGAGAATTGGCCGATTATAAAATAACATCAGTTATTTTGGGGTGGGAGGTAACCGGATTGAATCGGGTATCGATGCAGTTCAGGAATTTCAGCTTTGCTGCAATTACCAATGATAATTCACCAGAGGAATTTGTTCCGTAATTTCTGTGTACAAGTGTCAGTTATGACATTTTGAGAGGGGGATTAGCTATGATTGAACTGGGCAGGCATGTCAAAAAGTTTGGATAAGGTTCTGGCTATCTTGGATTTTATTTAAATATTATCTCATAAGTGTTGCTCTGTTAAGTGCGGCATATTTCTTATTTACTTGCAAAATAGCGATTTGGCGTTACAATACTGCACTGATTGTCTAAACTCTGTGAGAGAGTAGGATAGCATGTAACTGTATATTATTAAGTTGTTTGCGACAAAAAATGTTAAATAAATGCTAGATAGAGGATATATTAATGGCGTTAAGTATGGGTATAATCGGCTTGCCTAATGTTGGCAAGAGTACGACATTTAATTCACTGACCAAGGCACAGAATGCAGAAGCGGCGAACTATCCGTTCTGTACGATCGAGCCGAATAAGGCGATAGTTCCTGTTCCGGACAAACGTCTGGATGCATTGGCGAAGATAGTGAACCCGCAGCGGATACAGGCAAGTACGGTCGAATTTGTCGATATTGCCGGGCTGGTAAAAGGAGCCAGTAAGGGTGAAGGGTTGGGAAATAAGTTTTTGGCGAATATACGTGAGACAGCGGCGGTGATCCATGTCGTACGATGTTTTGATAATGACGATGTAGTACATGTTGATGCGAAGCCTAACCCGGCCAGTGATGTTGAGACGATCGAGATTGAGCTGATAATCTCTGACCTGGAGCAGCTTGAGCGTAAAATTGAACGTATGGGTAAACTGGCAAGAACAGATAAAAAGCTTGGACCTGTGATTGAGATGGCGAATTCGTTAAAGGCTCATTTCGAGGATTCCAAACCGGCGAGCAGTTTCGAATGGTCAGATGGTATTCTTAAGGAGTCATTCTTTAAGGAGATGGGTTTTATCTCGGCGAAGAAGGTGATTTTCCTGGCGAATGTTGATGAGGATACGCTAACCGAGGATAATGAGTATGTTAACACACTGCGCGGTATTGCCGCGGAGCGTGGTGCCGAGGTAGTGAAGATATGTGCGAAGCTGGAAGAAGAGATGGTGGGGATGGAAGATGATGAACGTATGGAGTTCCTCGAGTCGATGGGGGTAGAAGAATGCGGCTTGGAGCAGGTGATCCATAAATCATTTCATGCTTTGGGTTTGATGTCTTACTTTACCGCGGGAGAGAAAGAAGTTCGCGCCTGGACTATCAGGCAGGGCGATACCGCGCCACAGGCGGCAGGTGTAATTCATACGGATTTCGAGCGTGGCTTTATTCGTGCCGAGGTTATTGGCTATGATGACTATATCCAACATAACGGTGAAGCGGGTGCCAAAGCTGCCGGGCTGCTGCGAGTTGAAGGAAAGAACTATGTGATGAAAGATGGGGATGTGGTTCATTTCTTATTTAATGTATAAGGCAACCTCTGAAAATTCATTTTGAGCGACTAGTTTTTCTTTTGCCTGCTGACATGCGTCATATAAAACAGTGAATATAGCCCAATATGCATGATTTTATATTCCTTGTCAGCAACCAAAATCTTAAACTATCGCATCAAAAGCAATTTTCAGAGGTCACCATAAGAATTAGTTTACTGTTATAGGTATGTATGATTTGTTAACTTGAGGCGGTAGTTAGTTGGCAAAATTATGGTATTGGTATGACAAAGGAATCAGGTGACAATCGGTATGCCAGGCAGATAGCCTTTAATGGTATTGGTCAGAGCGGTCAAGCCAAAATAAGCCAGGGTCGTGTTTTACTGATCGGCTGTGGGGCATTGGGGACAAATATTGCGTCACTGCTGGTTCGAGCAGGGATCCGTTCTTTGATGATAGTTGATCCAGATAAGGTGGAATTGAGTAATTTGCAGCGTCAGACCCTTTTTAATGAAATGGATGCGGCTAAAGAACGAAATAAAGCTGAGATTGCGGTTGAGAGGCTGGCAGGTGTGAATTCCGGGGTAGTATTAAGCAGTTATGTAGGTTGGTTCAGTGAAGAGACGGTTTCAGAATTCGATCCAGAAGACTTTGATATAGTAATGGATGCAACAGACGATATCTATGTGCGTTTTGAGATTAATGAATATGCAGTAAGTAGTGGTATTGCATGGGTTTATGGAGCTGTTGCCGGGAGTTCGGGTATGGCGGCATATTTTCCGGGGGGTGGTAAGCCATGTTTGCGGTGTATGTTTGATCCGCCGAGAAATAAGGCAGATGTAGATACTGCTCAAACGAAAGGTGTTATAGCACCAGTAGTTACGATGACTACGGCATTGCAGGTGAGCTGGGCCTTGAAGCATTTGTCAGGCCAAGAGGTAGTACCATCTCTGGTGCATTATGATATCTGGGATAACCAGTTTAGTTGTTCGGAGATCGTATCGGCAGGTGAAATGTGTCCCGTTTGTGGAAGTCTGGCGTAAAAGTTTAAGTTTTTTCAAAAATAACTTGCAATTATCCGGAATTTTGCAATAATACGTGACTCACATATAGGATAGAGAGTTTATACACATATTGTGTAGAAAAGCCGATCGATGGTAAAATAGTGAGATATTAAGTGTAAAACTCACGTTCGATAGGACATAAATTTGATGGGTATAAACAAAAACAGGAGTATATAATAGTGTACGCGATAATTGAAGACGGCGGTAAACAGTACAAGGTTGAAGAAGGACAGAGCGTAGCGATCGAAGTACGTGATGTTGAAGAAGGTGCGGCAATAGAATTTGATAAGGTTCTATTTGTGCGTGACGACAGCTCAAGTGTTGTCGGTCAGCCCTATGTTGACGGTGCAAAGGTTGCAGGTACAGTAAAGACAACAGCTTACGGTCCTAAAGTGTATCCGATGCAGTTCCGTCGTCGTAAAAACTCTCGCAGACGTATCGGTCACCGCCAGAGATACCTGGAAGTGGAAATTACTTCAATCAGCAAGTAATTATACAGAGCGATTGTATAACATAGTATGAAAAGCTTTTGGCGGGTTAGTTGCCTGTCATGAAAGAATAAGCTTAAGATAAAAAGGAAAAACTTCATGCTGGATGATGCCGTTGTTCGGGTTGTCCGGGGAAGAGGAAGCAAAAATGATTAAACAAGAAATTAAACAGCAGGTAATTAAAGATTATGCTACTCATGACGGTGATACAGGATCACCAGAAGTACAGGTAGCGATTCTGACAGCACGAATCAAAGAGCTCACCGAGCATTTCAAGATGCACAAAAAAGATCATGCATCTCGTCGCGGACTACTGATGCTGGTAGGTCGCCGTTCAGGTTTGCTGAAGTATCTGAAGAAGACAGATGTAGAACGTTATCAGACCCTGATCAAACGCCTAGGTCTTCGTAAATAAAAAAATATGCATTATCTTATCTGTTGTAAAAAATAATACGATATATACCAAAGAGGCCGCTCGAAAAGGGTGACCTCTTTGTTTCGTTTCCGGAGATTGCGGAAACGAGATAATTGAAGAATTAATGTTATTCTAAAAATTGAGAAATTGAAAAGTAAATATTGGTAAAAACCTAAGCTGCAATTTTTGTCGGATGATGTAAAGATTTGTAACGGTGAATTTAGCAGTATATTGATGTAAATATGTTGGTTAGTGTAAATTTTGTAGGAAACAAGAAGTAGGTGAATTATGACGGTAATTAATAAAGTAGAACGAGAAATTGCAGGCAGGACATTATCAATCGAAACCGGAAAGCTGGCAAAGCAGGCATCAGGTGCCGTGCTGGTCAGATACGGTGAAACAGTAGTATTATCAACAGTTGTAGGTGCAGAGCCGCGTGAAGGAATAGATTTCTTTCCGCTAACTGTTGACTATCGTGAACGTACAAGTGCGGCGGGCAAGTTCCCCGGCGGATTTATGAAGCGTGAAGGTCGCCCGACCACAAAGGAAGTGTTGACCATGCGTATGATCGACCGCCCGATACGTCCACTCTTTCCCAAGGGATATTTTAACGAAGTACAGCTTCAGTCTATAGTATATTCTTATGACAACCACAATGAGCCAGATATTTTGGCTATGATCGGTTCATCCGCGGCGTTGGCGATCTCTCACATTCCATTCCAAGGGCCGTTAGGTGCTGTTCGTGTTGGTTGTGTTGATGGTGAGTTTGTAGTAAATCCAACTCCTGCGGAACTGGAAAAAAGCACACTGGAACTGGTTTTAGGTGGTCATGCTGATGCTGTAAATATGATCGAAGTTGCAGCGAAACAGATGCCTGAAGATAAAGTTCTGGAAGCTATCAAGTTGGGCCACAAGGTGATCCAGGAAGTTTGTTCAATGATAACAGAGCTTCAGGGAATTTGCGGCAAGGAAAAGGCTCCATTTGAAGTTCCGGATACCTCTGAGCTGGTATCAATGCTGGAATCTAAGATTGGTGAAGAATATAAAGCATCAAAATCTCTGGAGCTGAAGACTGAACGTTATGAAAAAGCAGCAGAGCTGTTTGACGCGTTTAAGGCTGAGGTTATGCCGGCAGATGTACCGGAAGAAGAATGGAAATACACACCGGAACTGGTACGCATGGCAATTGAAGACTTTGAGGAAAAGACAGTTCGAGATATGATTCTTGCAGGTAACAGAAGTGCCGGCAGGGGTTATGAAGAGATTCGTGCTCTTAGCGGCGAAGTTGCAATATTGCCTAGGAATCATGGTTCATCACTGTTTACTCGCGGTGAGACCCAGTCTCTGATGAGCTGTACGCTTGGTACTGCTTCGGATGAGCAGATGGTTGATGGTTTACAGGATGAATTTGGTCAGCGTTTTATGCTGCATTATAATTTCCCGCCATTCTGTGTGGGTGAAGCACGCCGTATAATGGGTCCGGGCCGTCGTGAAATTGGTCACGGAGCATTAGCAGAGAAATCATTGAACCAGGTAATTCCAAGTCAGGATGTATTCCCTTATACAATCAAGCTTGTAAGTGATATTCTTGAATCGAACGGTTCAAGCTCCATGGCAACAGTGTGTGCCGGTACTTTGGCATTGATGGATGCCGGTGTGCCGATAATTGCACCAGTTGCCGGTATTTCTACCGGTATGGTAACCGATGCCGATGGTAATCATACTTTGCTGACCGATATTCTGGGTGAAGAAGATCATTACGGCGATATGGACTTTAAGATTGCCGGTACCAAAGATGGTATTACAGGTATCCAGCTTGACCTTAAGGCACGTGGCATAAGAATGGACCAGATTGAAGAGACATTCGAGCGCGGCAAGGTAGCTCGTATGCAGATATTGAAGGTTCTGCACAGCATAATCGAAGAACCAAGAAAAGAAACTTCAGAGTATGCTCCAAAGATTTTAACTACCCAGGTGCCAGTAGATATGATAGGCATGATAATCGGTCCTGGCGGTCGTGAGATCAAGAAGATTCAGGAAACTACAGGTACCAAGATCGAGATCGAAGAAGACGGTACAGTGTTTATCTCTTGTGTTGGCGGTTATGGCCATCAGAAAGCCAAAGATATAATTGACCTGATGACCCAGCCGATGCAGGTAGGTAAGACTTACTCTGGTAAGGTTGTGTCTGTGAAAGATTTTGGTGCGTTTATCGAGCTGGCACCAGGCCGTGAAGGTTTGTGTCATGTAAGTGAGCTGAGCACAGAATATGTCAAGAATGTTTCAGATGTCTGTAAGGTTGGCGATGAGTTTGATGTTAAAGTAATCGCAATTGACCCGCAGGGCAGAGTTAAGCTGTCTCGCAAGGCAGTTGAAGCAGAAGCGAAAAAAGACTAAAAATAATGTTCGATATGAGCAAATTTGCAAATTTATGGTAAATTTTGCCCTTGACGTGCCGATTATATTAATATAATATATTTGACTCGAAAGTATTAGTAATTTTCGCTGGTATTTTCTATAACAATTGAATATTTAAGCCTTTAGCGCTTTTGCTAAGGGCTTTCTGGAGAGATGGCAGAGCGGCTGAATGCGGCGGTCTTGAAAACCGTTGAGGGCAACCTCCGGGGGTTCGAATCCCTCTCTCTCCGTTACTATAATTCCTTATTGCTTAATTGTTTATAAGGAATTTTTTGTTTTAAATAAACGATTCTGTATTTCTATAAAAATATCGTTTTTAGCTCAATAATTGCGTCCTATTCGCAACTAAAAATATTCCTATTTTATCATTTCTTATTTCGCTTTACTCAAATTACGCGCTACGATTCATATGCGTTTTTTGCCTGATTGTGACATAAATAATCCTGTACTGATTGGGGTGTTGGTATATTCAATCAACCAGAACAGATTTTATCAGCTCAATCAAAACTTACAACTGGTACTTTACCGAACGGACACGTATATTGAGTGTTTAGCAGAAGCGACCTGATGTTGAGAATGGCTCTGAGTATTATGATTATTTGTACCTTGATCATATTTCCATCTGAAGTTATGAATTTAATTAAACCAGAAGAATTGAAATGGGTTAGAAGGCAATATTACAGTAAGAAAGTAACACTGATATTTGTCGAGATGGCAAGACATGCCGTGTGCCTGCTGAAGAGGCTCTCAGGATTGCAGAAGGTAGGGAAAAGTGATTAGTTTTGCCAGTCGTTCATGTCAGCCTGCGTGCTAAATAATGTGCCAACATTGTTTCTTTGGTTACTATTGGTCTTCGCTTGGCGTCATAAGTTGTTGTTTTGTAGTCATTAATCATTTTTTTGCAAATACTTATAAAACCTTGAATCAAACTTTTAATCCGTTGGTATTAGGTTTGATTCCTAAATGCCGTACCTAATAAAGCCTTGTAATTCAATGAGTTACATGGCTTTCTCTATTTCAGATAATCCCTAAATGATAGCGGTGTGCGAAGTTTGGTATAATGTGCGTGAAAATGATTGTTTGAATTATAAAAGGTAAAAGCAAGGGATTAGAGCAAGTTTCTTATAATCTTCATTTTTTATCGCTCAAATTTCCAAAAAAAAGAAAAAATAAAGCAAATAAAAAGAAAACATAGGGTATGTGTTTACTGTTGCTTGTTTGTGTGTTCTTGTGTTTGTATTTTCTGTGTTGCGTATATTGATATTATATGTTAACTATTTGTTTAGTAATTATTTAAGTTGTAATAAATGAGAAGAGAGATGGTGTGGTAATTTGATATGTTTGTTTGGTGGCAGGAATTATATTAATTGTTAATAATTGCTAACATAAAAATAACGTATTTTTAACGTGCAATGTGTTTTATTTATGTTATCTTAATATTATCTTTTTTGTGTATAAATATTGGTTTTAGTGAGATAAGCATGACAGATAATATCGAAAGTATGCCGCTTGATCGGAGTAAAGGCAAGCAACAGCCATTATATCAGCAGATTTCAAGCAATATTCGTGGTTTGATAGAGAGTGAAAAGCTTGATGATGGCTATAATTTGCCTTCAATAGCGACAATATCCAAAATGTTAAACATAAGTTATCGTACTGCGAAAATGGCTTATGATATCTTAGAAAGTGACAATTATGTTAAGTATATACCAAATAAAGGTGCTGTTGTTACTCAAAAACGAAGGATTGAGGATAATAAAACCTTGGCGATAACTTTTGTTCGGCCAAGAATCAATTCTGTATGGGGGGCAATTTCCAGAGGTATTGAAAAGTATTGCCTGGAACATGATATCGCTTTTTCGCTTTGTGATGCAAACAGTTCGCATGATTCCTATCTTGATGCATTGAAATATCCGGTTGCTGATAATCAGGGGTTACTGGTTACTCCATACGAATTAGATGAATATAGAGAAATATTGAATATGCTTATTAATGATGGTGTAAAAATTGTATTTGTTGACCGGACACTGTCAGGTGTAAATGCCAGCTCTGTCAGTGCAGATCATTTTTTGGGTGTATTTGAGATTGTTTCTCATTTGTTGGATGTTCATGGTTTGCCGGTTTATTATTTTGGCCAGTATAAATCACCAAGCTCTTCTCGCAGTTGGTTTGAAGGGTGGAAATCGGCGATGTGTGATTATGGATTTTATGACACAAACAATTATATTCATGGGCTGGGAGTGGAAGAGGCCGAGCTATTTACCCATAAATGGTTTGCCGTAGAAGATATTACAGAAGAAGCCTTGCGATTTTTGCAATCTGTGAAAAAGTTTCCATGTTCTGTATTTGCCAGTGGAGATCATATAGCAAAAGGGATATATATTGCCGCAGAAGAAATTGGACTTAAAATAGGTGAAGATATTTTTCTTGCCGGATATGGGAATATACCAATGTGCGAAAGGGTTAGTGTGCCTCTTTCAAGTGTCGACCAGAATTCTGAACAGGTGGGATATTCCAGTGCTGAGTTATTACACAGGCATTTAAGAAGAGAATTGCGTTCTGTTGTTCATCTTGCATGTCCAACAAGATTGTGCATACGTCAAAGTAGTGAGGGAGTATGACAGGATTGAATGTTAATGCATATACAGTAGGTTCTGTATTTTACTAATATTAATATAGTTTAATTGGAGTTAAGGTGATGAAGAAGTTATTAATTTGTTTGGTTTTGCTGGCATGTTTTACATCTGTAAATGCCGGTTCATCTACATGGGACGGCAGTGACGGTTATTGGATGGATGGCCATTGGTCCGGTGATAATGATTATCTGATTCCTGGTTGGGTTGATGGCAATCCAAACAATGACGGCACGTGGTCATATAAATCCAATAAGTCTTATGCTTATATTGAAAACGGTACAGCACGTATCACCAGTGATTCAGTTCCTGATGGTCGTGTAGAAAGATTATATGTTAATGGTGGATCATTAATAACATCTGCTGATTATTCTGCATATAAATATTATATTTCTGATGAAGGCACAACAGGTACAGTTACTCAGACAGATGGTTCTGTAACTGTTAATAAGATGTATATTTCCGAAGATGGTGGTTCGGCGGTATATGACATTAGCGGCGGTTCCCTGGCTATTAGTGATGATGCATATATTGGCAACGGAGGAAGTGCGATTTTTAATCAGACAGGGGGAACTGTTAATGTTACTGCAGGAACTCTTTATGTTGGATTCAATGGAGTTGGTCAAACTACTGATTTAATTTTATCTGATGGCTCTTTTGGTGCTGTTCGCATCAAAGCGGGCTCTAATAATGATAGTGGTTCAAGAGGAACCGGTAATATAACAATTTCTGGCGGCACTTTTGATGTAAGTAATTATTTGAGTATGTACAGTGGTTCCAATTCCGCATTTACTGTTAGCGGCTCAGAGGCAACTAATATTTCGATAGCACAGTTTTCTATTTATGATGAAACTCTTGCTATTGAGCTGGATTCTGAAGGCAGTACATTAATCAATGTTTTTGGTACAAGTGATGACAGTTATAAAGGTGCAAGTATAACTGGTGGGACTTTTGCAATTGACACATTAGCTGATTTCGATGGTGTTATAGGTGATGTTTATGATATTTTGTGGTCTGCTACTACAATTGATACTACAGATTTGGAAATTGTTAGTCTTGGCGATGTCGATTTTTCCTATGCAGTGGTCGATGCTGTCGATGGTGGGCAGACTCTTCAAGTTACTGTTGTGCCTGAACCGGCAGCTATAACACTTATGATGGTTGGTGGGTGGTTCCTAAAACGCCGCAAATGTATTTAACGTTGTATTAGTATTTTGACTATTAAAAGGCTTTGATTGTTTTTCTTTATTAATTTTAAGAATTCAAAAAGAAAGGTTGTGTAAAATGTTGAATGTGCGAAAGCTTATGTTTATTTTGTGTGTTGGTTTTATGGTAACATCTTATATCTCTGCAGCGACCTGGGATGGTGGGGCAGAAACAACGTCATGGGATGATGCTGAAAATTGGGATACAAATTCAGTTCCCGAATCTTCAGATGAGGTAACAGTTGGTGATGATGCTGTGGTTTATCGTTCTGATAGTATTAATCGTGGAGCAAATACTTATTTTATTGATAACGCCGCATTTACTCTAGGCTCTAATCCAAGTTCTCCAAGTGATAAACGTTTTAGAAATGCAAATGGTGGGGCATGTACCATTACAATTGCTGATAATGCTGTTTTTACTCACTCCGGTAAATATTTCTGGGTTGGTAATAGCGCAGTTGGCACAATAAATCAGATAGGCGGAGTATTGAATGTAAATGTTTACGGTAATTTCTTTGTGACGGAGAATGCTTCGACAGATGGTAGTGCGTATAATCTGCTTGGCGGCCAGGCAAATATTACTGTTACTACTAATGCCAGCACTACAGATTGGTACAATCAATTTTTAGGTAAAGGTGGAGCTGATGGAACATTCTATGTAAATGGCGGAGAGTTGAATTATACAAGTGTTAATCCAGATAAAGAACGTTCTTTATATATTATGAATGAATCGATATTTCAGATTGATAAAGGTACTGCAAATTTCTCAGGTATTAAACTATTTGCAGTAGGCCACGATGATAGTGGTACTGCGCTCGAAGGAGAAGCAAGCTTAATTGTTAACGGTGGTACGCTTAATATTACAAACCTTGATAGCGGAGCAACTGCTATTGGTGGTGAAGGTCAGATGGGCTATGCTGAAATCAATGGTGGAAATGTTAATATTATGGATGGCAGCGGGCTGGTGGTAGGCCAGGGATATCGCGGCAGGGTTATTCAGTCAGGTGGTAATGTTAATGTTGACAGTTATGTAACTTTGGGTTATTCGTCTGAAGCTGAGGGTAGCTATTACAGAATGGAAGCCGGTACTTTGAATGCGAGTGGTATTATCCTCTATTCAGAGGACGTAGATGCGGAATTTGTTCTGGCTGGTGGTGAAATTGTACTTGCAGGTGACTGGACCGGGCTTGCAGAAGCGACCTGGTTTAATGCTCCAGAGGCAACAGTATATGAATATGATGCAGTAGAAGATCTGACATATATTTACTATTTACCATTTGCGCATAATCCTAATCCATATGATACTCAGGAAGATATTGGCGAAACATTAGGGAACAGCATGGTTTCTGTATCTCTGAGCTGGGATGCAGGTTTGAGTATGAACGCTGCTACTGCCGGTCAGGTCAATACTGATATTGTCAGTCATTTAGTATACTTGGGTGAAAGTGAGCCAAATATGGTTTTGGTAGGAACTGTTAGTGCCGGCGATCCGGTTTCAGAGATTGCATCTTTGGATTCTATTTCATTGGAAATGGATAAAACTTATGTCTGGCGTGTAGATGAAGTGACTGGCAGTTCGCAGACAATTACCGGTCCGGCCTGGTCGTTTTCTACTCCCAATGCAATTCCGATTATGACTGAAGTACGTGGTGAAGGTAAATTTGATGTGGGGAGTTCGGCCCAATTGACCGCTTCATATGAAAGTGGAGCAACTTCTGTATATGAGGTCACCTGGTATTGTAACGGACAGGAGTTGAACCCAGGCAATGACAGTAATATATCAATAAGTTATTCGAATACTGAAAGCATTCTGGATATTATTTCTATGTCTGAAGCATATGAAGGTGCTTATTACTGTGTTGCTACAAATAATGGAGGCAATTCAGAACCTTCAAGTGAAATTAATATTGCGATAAAAAAATTGCTTGCTGAATATAAGTTTGAGCAGAGCATTGAGGATTCTGTCAGCGGTTATACTGGTACTATGATAAATGGTTCGTTAGAATATGGCAGTGGTATTGTCACAACAGATGGCCAGTATTATGCAGCTGATCCTAATGGGGCAAATTATATTGAATTGACTACTGATTCTTATCCAAAGGCCGGTTTTGGTAACGGTTTGGATGAGTTTACTTATACTTGCTGGATCAATTTTTCAGAAAAAATGGATACCAGTATATTATTTGGTGTACTCAATGGGTTGCCGGATGAAGATAATAATTCTCGCAGTGCTATTGAATTTGGTGTGTCTGATACATCCAAAATCAAATGTTTTATAAGAGATGAAAATAATGTTTCTCTAAATATGTATAGTGGTGCATTATCTCTTGTAGATAATGTATGGCATTTAATTGTTGCAACCAGTGACGGGGAAACACTTACTTTTTATGCGGATGGCGAAAAGGTTGCTACTGGTGATGTTAGCAGTGTTGTTAACTTTGGTGAATGGGAACATCCCATGACTGTTCTGGCAGATAATAAGCGAGGTGAAATCGATTGGAATTTCTCAGGCGGTGTGGATGATTTGAGGATCTATAATTACGCATTGTCAGATTTGGATATTGCAAAGCTTTATTATAATGAAACTCAAGTTTCAGTTTGTGTTGATGCTCCAAATTCAAACTTTAATGTAGTTAATACCGGTAGTTCATATTGTCGCATTGATATGGCCGACTTTGCCGTATTAGCTGCTGATTGGCTGGATTGCGGGTTGTATCCAGAGTGTTACTAATCGATGTTTATTAGTATAGCTGCCGGAGTTTACGGGCTTCGGCAGCTATTTTTTAGTGTGGAAGAAAAAATAGCAAGTTTTTGGTGAGGTGTATTGTATATGAAGTATTTATTCTTTTGCATAGTTTCGATCTTTATTGCTTTTCCTTGTTTATCGCAAGAGGTAACTGTTGGTGAAAGTTCGCAATCCTGGAATTATCCTTTTCATAATTCATATTTTGATTGTCGAACACAAACTATATATCATTCAGATGAAATAAATACCAGTGGTTATATAAGTGGCATTTCTTATAATTTATGTAATAGTACTAAAGATATAACCGATTTTAAGATTAGGATTAAAGAGACTAATTTGGATTGTTACAGCGATGCCGTTTTTGATTCCGATGGTTGGACTGTTGTTTATGATGGAAACTGGCCGATGGGAAGTGGGTGGATAGGAGTTGATTTTGAATGTCCCTATTATTATAGTGGTCAAAAAAATCTTATTATTGATGTAAGTTTTAATCGCAGTAAATACAATGGCTCCAGTTTTTATTGTTATGTTGAAGATTTGGGTTTGGTTAGGACTTTATATGCTGGTGTTAATGATTTATCTGATTTAGATCCCCAGATATGGAATACAGATCATGCCTGTGGACCAACGGCTAAAACTTCAACTAATATGCCTGCCGTTAAATTAAAGTTTCAAAAATATTCTGCTTGGCAGCATCTTGGCGTTATGACATTTAATATAAGAGGTGGTGGTAACAATGAGACCAGCTCGTATAATAATTATGTCAGTGTTCCTGCCGGTAGCACTCCTCGCCGAGAAAGAATGATTGAGATGATTAATTCTGCCAGTCAGTCTTTTGGTGATGATGGCCCGGATATTATTGGTTTTCAAGAAGTAAACAACAATAACAGGTATTTGATTGATGGAGAGTTAAAGACTAATCTTGTTGATTTGATACACAGTCTGGATGACAGATATTCCTGGTCCGGCATATCTGATCAGGGGTATGTTGTAGATTATCATTCTGATGCATATAATACAATTTTCTTTAAGAAAGAGCGATTTAACTGCAAGGATTCCGGCACGTTCTGGTTGAGTGAGACACCGGATGAAGTTTCTATATATTCCGGGGCAAAATTTAATCGCGTGGCATCATGGATTATACTTTACGATGTCAGGACAAATCTTGATTATTTTGTTCTAAATACACATTTTTCGCATGTAAGTGACGAAGCACGTGGCTACGCTTCACAGGTTATTATGGATAAAATCAGTACGTTGATTGATCCTGGGCAATATCCTATTATTGTAATGGGGGATATGAACTCTACGGCAGATGATACACCTTACAAGGTTTTTACTGCACAGCAATATCAGAATGAAATTTGTCTTCGTGATTTCTTTCGTGAGATTTATCCGATTGAACAAACTGTAGAACGAACCACCAGTAGTTATACTGGATTATATGAAGGCAATAGGATCGACTATATTTTTGGTTATGGTAGCTTCATTTGTTCAGGTGTTTCCATTGAACGCGGCACTTTAGGGAGTCCGGAATTGTATCCATCGGATCATTATCCTGTTGCGGCTCATCTTTATTTTCCACGCTACAATAAAGCTGATTTAAATTCTGATAACAGTGTAGATATTAATGATATGTCTGATTTTTGCCAGAATTGGCTTGCAAAAGGGCAGACACTGTCTTGTTCAACTATCAATGATGGTCTTATTGCCAGATGGTCCTTTGATGATACGCAAAGCAGTGGTAAATTGACTGATGGTGTTATTGGTAATGCATGTAATTTTGATGGTATAGATGAGGCAATAATATCGTCGGTAAACTATTCCGGAGGTAGTGAATATGAACAGGTTTTGGATGAATGGACAGTTGCATTCTGGTGCAAAATGGACAGGTTTCCTGAAATGACA
Organism: Sedimentisphaerales bacterium; assembly: GCA_963666285.2. Taxonomy (GTDB): domain Bacteria; phylum Planctomycetota; class Phycisphaerae; order Sedimentisphaerales; family SM23-30; genus JAFGDI01. The sequence goes on along the minus strand of OY762711.1, from coordinate 3,531,448 downwards.
CCTGTAGCTTCCTATATGATGAATATTATTGGCGATGAAAACAAGTATCCCGGCAGTGTTCAGATATGTGTACGTTATGATAATACAATAAGAGTTGAAATATATAATTCAAGTGATCGAGAAACTGCATATACTACTGATATGTTTGTGACAAATAGATGGTATCATGTTGCAGTAGTATATAGTACAAGTCCAAATGAAGTTAAATTTTACATAGATGGTAAGCTTGATAGTAAAGTTTCCCTTAGCCAGATGACTTCGTGTTGGTTTGGGCCATTAGCAATAGGTAAATATTCCACTAGTCGTTATTTAGATGGAGCAATTGATGAATTGCGGATCTATGATCGTCAGATAACTGAAAGCGAGATTTCATATCTGGCTGCGGGAGCAGATACAAATGGTGATATATATATTGGCCCTGATGTTTCAGCGGATATAGTTAAAGATGATGACAATGTTGTAAATCTTCTGGATTGGGCAGAATTTTCATTCTGGTATGGCCAATAAGATGTTTTTCTTGTGATATTTTTTATAGTTGAGAGTTTATGATCCATATGAACAGAAATATTGTGTTGTTATTTATTGTATTGTTTGCCTTTAATACTGCTTTTGGCATTGATACAACTGATACCGTTGGGTGTGCGAGTCAAATGGTCCCTTTGAAGTGGGTAGACCCGACAATTGGGACAAGTGATTCCAGATGGTTTTATTTTTCATCTGCTTGTCGTCCGTTTGGAATGGTGAATTTAAGCCCGGATACAGATACAGAGGGCAGCTGGAATTCCGGTTATCTTTACCATGATTCGAAAATACGCTGTTTCAGTCACGTTCATGCCTGGCAGCTTGCCGGAATTGCTGTTTTGCCTACCACGGGTGAGTTTAACGGTCATCTTGGAATGGATCAGTATCAGTCAGCGTTTACACATGATAATGAAATTGTTGAGCCTGGTTACCATAGAGTGCATTTGGATACATACAATATCACGGCGGAATTGACTTCAACAGAGCGTGTAGGATTTCACCGTTATACTTTCCCAGAGTCAGCGAAGAGTTATATTATTTTTGATATTGGAGCGGTACTGGCACATAGTGATACCAGCATCGCTTATATACGCAGGATAGATCAATACAGGATTGAAGGTTACTCTGCTCAGAAGCGTACAAAAAGACGATGTCATGAACCTTATATATATTTTTCTGCTGAGGTTAATAAACCATTCTGTGAATTTGGCGTATGGCAGGATGGAATTCTGGCTCAGTCAGATGAAATTAAAGGTATTAATATTGGGGGCTATGCGAAATTTACTACTAAGAAGGATGAACAGGTTTTGCTTAAAGTTGCGATTTCATATACCTCGATGGGGCAGGCTCGAAAAAATCTGGAAACAGAATTGCCTGGCTGGGATTTTAATCAGGTAGTATATGATTCACAGCGGCAGTGGAACAGGTGGTTGAGCAGGATCATGGTTGATGGTGGTTCTGATAAGCAAAAAATAAAGTTTTATACAGATTTATGGCATTCATTACTGGGACGCAGAATTGTCAGTGATGTTGATGGTAAATATTGTGATATGACTAGCGGCAAAGCAATTGTTCGTACAGTACCATTGGATGCAGATGGCAAACCACGATTTCCGCATTATAATTTTGATGCTTTGTGGGGAGTACACTGGACGTTGAATGTTTTATGGTCAATGGTTTATCCGGAGCTTATGGATGGTTTTGCCAATACGATGGTGTCAATGTACGAGGATGGTGGTTATATCCCTCGTGGCCCATCTGGGGGGAATTATACCCATGTAATGATCGGTGATCCAGCTGTATCGTTTTTTGCCTGTGCGTATAATAAGGGTATTCGTAATTATGATGTGCAGAAAGCTTATGAAGGGCTACGAAAAAATGCATTTCCGGGAGGATTGCGTGACTGGTCCAGCTATGAATTCACTGATAAACCTGTTGGTGGCGGCATGCCGGATTATGTTAAACAGGGCTATATTCCTGACAATATAAAGAGCAAAGGTTATCATAACGATGGAGCGTCGATGACCTTGGAATATGCTTACCAGGATTGGTGCCTTGCCCAATTGGCAAAATCATTGAATAAAATGGACGATTATGAATTGTTTATGAAAAGAGCGTATAATTATAAGAATATGTGGGATCCGGAAGTCGGATATATGCATCCTAGAACAGCAGATGGTGTATTCAGTCCGGATTTTGATCCGTTATCAAAGCATGATTTCTGCGAAAGCTCATCTGTAATTTACTCAAATTATGTTCCGCATGATATGAAGGGGCTAATACAATTATTCGGGGGAAATAGTGTTTATTCTGATAGATTGAATCAATGTTTTGAATTTTCGGAGTCAAAACGATTTACAGGCAAAGATAGTATGGTAGATTACAGCAATCAGCCTGGAACTCAAATGGCTCATTTATTTAATTTTTGCGGCACTCCATGGTTGTCGCAAAAATGGGTCAGGAAAGTTAAAGATATAACATTTGGGGGTATAACTCCTGACAGTGGCTATAACGGCGATGAAGATCAGGGGCAAATGGGGGCGCTTGGAGTGTTAATGGCTATTGGTTTATTCGAAATGAATGGAGGTTGTGATATTTATCCGACGTATGAGATTACAAGCCCGATTTTTGATCACGTTGTAATTATGTTGGATAATCGCTATTATCCTGGAAATACTTTTGAAATTATTTCCAAAAATAATTCAGAAAAGAATATTTATATCCAATCTGCCAAGTTGAACGGTCTGAATTGGAACAAGTGCTGGTTTCCACATTTAAATTTTGCAGAAGGTGGCAAACTTGTGTTAGAGTTGGGAGCGGCCCCCCAAAAAAGATGGGGAGCTTCATCTGGAGATTGTCCTCCATCTGCTACAGATTTTTTCATAGACAATGATACTGCGAGATAGCGTAGCAAATTGTTTTGACTTTCTCTTAAAAAGCATTGTTTACCGCGAACATCTCTTAGCCGGTTTGGCTGTGTTTAACATAAACATGGGTATTGTCGAATAGTCGCGATTTTAAATACCTTGCCAGCAAAATTTAATATCTAGTTTTTGCATCAAAATCAACTTTTTGAAGGATTGTTATAGCTGCAATGATCACAGCGAAGAGGCTTTCTATTGCATAATGGATTAAATAGACTTACAATAAAGTTTACTTTTACTTTCACAGTTATTATGTTGCAAAAATCGCCTAAAAAGGCCTTCCTGCAACACTTATGTTTTAAGCAAAGTGTGAGACGATAGTAGAACACCTTAATTTTTCACTTTTCACTATTCGTTTTTCACTAATTGGCCTTGTTCCGGCCTTTGTGTGTAATGTTGAACAGTCAAAAGTGCGTCAAGTATATGATGAGAAGGATACCGCACAATAAAGTTCTTAAGTAATTAAAATTTATAACATTGTTCCTGCTGAGACCCTGTATTGCTTATAATGTAGAACTGTTAAAAGTACGTATTGTATAATATATGCAGTGTGCAGCGTATATTAATAATGTTTTTTTGGCCATATATAAATGAAAATTACTGCTCTGGACATTTCAATAATAGCAATTTACATGTTGGTAGTGTTTTTTGTAGGTGTTTGGCGAACACGAAAAGCCGGTGTGAATGTTGATAGCTTTTTCTTGAAAAATAGAACAATTTCCTGGCCTATTGCCGGGATTTCTATGGCTGCAGCTAACTTTTCAATAGATACACCGCTGGCTATAACAAATTTTATCTATCAACAAGGAATTTGTGGAGTCTGGTTGTATTGGTCCAGTGCGATATCTGGAATTATTGCAACATTTTTTTTTGCACAATTATGGCGAAGATCATCTGTTTTGACAGATGCAGAAATTACCGAATTACGATATAGTGGTAAGTCAGCTTCTTTCCTTCGTTTGTTTAAAGGTTTATATTTTGGTGTTATTTTAAATGTTTTTGTTCTTGGATGGGTATTTTTAGCTTTAATTAAAATATTCGGAACGATGACTGGTGTAAATCCTAATTACGTCTTAGTTGTATCTGTTTTTGTTGTAATGATTTATGTAGGCTCTTCAGGTTTTTTTGGAGTAATCAACACAAGCCTGATACAGTATTTTATAGCTTTATCTGGGGCAATTTTATTAGCTTATTATTCTGTAAAATATGTTGGTGGTATTGATTCCTTTGTTGCGTTTTTTTCTTCAAATGATGATGTTAGTCATTATATTGATTTTTTTCCTGACTTTGGCAACAGCTCGACGGAATCAATTGTTACTTTTTTGACATGTATATTATTTGTATGGTGGGCCCAGAAGTATTCTGATGGTGGAGGAAAGTATATTCAGCGTATTCTTTCAACAAAGAATGAGAAGCATGCTATGTATGCAACTTTATTGTATTCCATACTGTCATATGCCGTACAGATATGGCCCTGGATTATTACAGGTTTGTGTGCCGTTATTATATATCCCAATATTGAAGATCCGGAAATTGGATATGTTAATATGCTGACGCAGCTCTTGCCTGCGGGAGTGTATGGGATTGTTTTAGCCAGTTTGATAGCAGCATTTATGTCAACAGTTGATACGCACCTGAACCTTGGAGCTTCATATCTGGTTAATGATGTTTATCGCCGTTTTATTAACAGAAACGGTTCAGACAGACATTATGTTTGGGTGTCCAGAGTCATGATATTATTACTTCTTCTTATATGTGTGGCAGTTTCTATGAATATGAAGTCTATTGCTAAGGCGTGGATTTTTATCCTGACATTCACAAGTGGTGCAGGGCTTACATGGATACTGAGATGGTTCTGGTGGCGTATTAATGCCTGGTCAGAAATATCATCATTGATTGCTTCTGGCTTAGTTGCAATTACTTTGGAGATAAAGTATCCGGACATGCCGTATTCGTATAAGTTATTCATTATTGTCGGTGTATCTACGATTATATGGGTCTCTGTAACATTTTTGACTAAGCCTGTGAATTGCGATGTTCTTTCTAAATTTGTTGAAAGAGTCAGGCCGCCTTTGTTTGGCTGGAGTGATATTTATATGAAATATAATATTCCTATCGCAGATTCTTCTTATTCTACTTTTGTTTTGTGTGTACTAGGAATTATTAGTGTTTTTTGTTTATGTTTTGGTATTGGAAGTATAATATTTTTATCGAAATTGATAGGTATAGTATTATCGTTTTTTTCACTTCTATTAATCTGCGTCATAGTCAAAAAAGTTGGTGGATTTTAATCCTTGGGTTTTAGGTTCGATCCTAAATGGCATATTTCATAATGCCTAGCAGATAAATGAGTTACAAAGCTTCATCTATTTTAATTATTCCCTATAAAACGGCTGTTTGCATAAGTGTGTAACGCTTGGGGTAGAAGGGGAATTTGAGTGGACACAGGATAGGGGGAATGGGCGGTATTATCAGATATTGCTCTGTATCTAGCAATATGGCATTTCATATATTTCCCATGAAAACTTTGAACTGGATTTCATATATTGTTATGTTATTATAATATTAGGCGTTTATCTGATTTAAAATTCTTTGCCGTACTTACGTTCAGACAATAATAAGAGAGTGTTTATATCATTTGATTTTTTGTTTATATCAAAATTGAGGCACCAGGAGGATGAAATTTAAAAATGAAGAGAAAGAACGAGCTTCACTGAGGGAAAAATGAATAATAAAGTGAAGTGATTTATGATTCCTCAGTGATTATATATATGAATAGGGGTTATAAATGAAGATGATAAGAACAATTCTGTGTGTTTTTGTGCTATTTATTGTTAATGAAGCAGCCTGGGCCGATCTGGTGGCTCATTGGGGCTTTGATGAAACCAGTGGTGCTGTAGTGTATGATTCCGGGCCGAATGGGTACCATGGTATGCTGATCGGAAGTGCCGCCGTGACGGCAGAGATCGGTCGAGGTGGTGTGCTCCAGTTGGGGGGTGAGGGCTATATGGAAACGGCGGATTTTTCAGTTGGCGATACGTTTACCGTTTGTCTATGGATCAATCCGGCTGATACCAATACGAATCAGAACTTTATCGGTAAACATACCTCAACAGGGGGTAATATTTTCCTTTTTGGTTTTTACAATAGTGGCTATCATGTGCGAATTGGCTCTCAGACAAATACAGGGGGTACTTTTCAAGCTGGTTGGCAGCATCTGGCAGCGGTGGTGGAAAAGCTGAATGGAACTCAATCGCAGGTAACAGTTTATCGTAATGGAGTACAACTGTGGAGCCAGGTGCTCGATAGTGTAATGACAAATCCGGAAGGAAAAGCCTGGGTAGTTGGAATGGATTGGGATAGTGGTCCGACAGCGACAGACTTTTTTGATGGTCAGATGGACACTATACGTATCTATAACAGTGCGCTTACCGAACAGGAAGTTGTGAATGTCTATAATACAGATTATTATGAACTGACCGTTGGGGTAGAACCGACCGTTATCGGCGCTAGTGTAGAACTTGATCCGGTTGGCGGATCGTACCCGCCTGATTCTGAAGTTACCCTGACTGCAACGATCCCGGAAGGGTATATGTTCGATCACTGGAGTGGCGATCTTGACAGTAGTGACAATCCGGCAAACATTACGATGGATACGGATAAAAATATCACAGCGAACTATATTAAATTATATACACTGGATGTGCAGACAAATATTACCGCCGGTAGAGTAATTGTCGATCCAGATAAATCGTATTACTATCCGGGTGAAGAATTAACCCTGACCACTATTGCCGATGATGATTTTGCCTTTTCCTACTGGAGTGGCGACCTCACTGGCAGTGACAATCCTGAAACCATTATCATGGATACCGACAAAACGGTAATTGCTAACTTTATCTACCTATACGATACGCTTTATGTGGATGATGGTGGAACGATGCCTTTCAGCCAAATTCAGATCGCCATAGATATAGCTAAAGAAGGGGATACGATTATTGTCATGCCGGGCATATATTATGAAAACCTAAATATGAAAGGCAAATCGATTACTCTGCGCAGCACCGATCCGACCGATCCGAATATTGTTGATCATACAATTATAAACGGCCAGAAAGCCGGCAGTGTCATTACCTGCAGCAGCAGAGAAGATTCCAATACCGTCATCAGCGGATTTCTGATTAAAGATGGGAGCGCATCTTATGGAGGGGGGCTGTATAACAAATCTTCTTCACCGACAGTGTCCAACTGTATAATTGAAAATAACTGGTCTGAAAATGAAGGCGGCGGAATGTATAACTATAAAAGCCATCCTACGGTTACCAATTGCACCTTTTACTGGAATTTTACAAAATATTCTGGCGGAGGGGTATATAATGTTAGCAGCAGCCCAAAGATAACCGGCTGTACTTTCTTCAACAACTTTACCTATAACAGAGATGGTGGTGGGATGTTTAACCTGAACAGCAGTCCGACCATAACTGGCTGCATCTTTTTCGCCAATTCTGCCAGTAACATGGGCGGTGGAATGTATAATTGGTCCCTGGGAGGAGAATTGATATCAAAGCCGACTCTGATTAACTGTACCTTCAGTCGAAACTCTACCGGATACAGTAGTGATGGAATATGTAATGATAACAGCAGCCTGACCGTTCGCAACTGTATACTCTGGAATGGCGGCGATGAAATTCAGAATCATAACGAGTCAATTACAATAGTCAGCTATAGCAATATAGAAGACGGCTGGCCGGACGGTCAAGGGAATATTGATGTTGATCCGTACTTCGTTGATAACAATTTAGGGGATTTGTATTTGAAATCTCAAGGCGGAAGGTGGGATCCTGTCAACAAATACTGGAATAAGGATACAACGACGAGCCCATGTATTGATGCGGGCGATCCGAATACTGATTGGACAGGCGAGTTATGGCCGCATGGGAAGCGGGTGAATATGGGAGCTTATGGCGGATCTGCGGAGGCTAGTATGTCGCTATCGGAAGTGGGGAATACATGTGATTTTACCGGGGATGGAAGTGTGGATTTGTTGGATTGGTATATTTTTTCCCAGCAGTGGTTGTGGGATAAAGTTTTGTTGCAGAGCGATCTGGACCGGGATGGAACGGTTCAACCGGACGATTTAGAGAGATTTACAACCGAATGGCTCTGGAGGGAATAAGGCATTTTAGATTAAGGAAGAATATACTCTTCAGGGGTGGAAAAGTTCCGCGTGGAAATTCATAATATATGTTTGTATGTGTAAATAATAGATATAGATAAAATGAATTTTAATGTAGGGCTATATCGTTATGTTAAATTCTTGTTAGGGCTTTCTGTTTGGTGTAATTGTCTGATCAAACAATTTTGTAATAAATTACATAAATATAAATTACATATTTACATTTTTTGATAATAACAAAAACGCAATTTTGCAGTAGTGGGTATTAGTATGCGCAAATTGCTTATGGCATTTTATCTTGTTCCGGCGTGATTATATATCTTTTGAATATTCTGATGTAAATAGTCTAAGCGGTTAAGAGCAAGTGCTTTATGGCAAGAGAATTGAGGTTGTACCAAATTAAACCGTTTTTTCAATGATGTTAAACCGGGAGGCTGTCATAAGTAACTTATTGCATTCATTACATATATCCATCATCTTGTTACATATGTCTATTGTGAAGTTAGTGATTCGTATCATATAATAAATTACGTTCAAAATATAAATTCTAATATATTTTAATAACAGCTTTATCTTGAATAAATAAGCTAAATAAATTGAGGGGTATTATAAGACATAAGTGCTAAATTCTAAGCCTGACCTAAGTTTTGGCTTTGTGATGACATTGCGCTTAACGTGAATATTTAGTAAGAATATTTAGTGTTAAAATAGCTGAAATATTACTTTTATGTGTTTTTTTTGTTTTATAATGAATCGCAATATTTAGGTTAAAATAGTGAATAACAGTAATTCTCAATTGTGTCAAATATAATATTAATTCTTTTGGAGGTAGCAAAATGAAGAAATTATTGCTGAGTTTAGTTTTATCTTTTATGATGGCAGGGCAGTTGTTTGCTCAGACAGATGTGCAGGCTATTAGTGTCAATTTTAGACATCTAGGCGATGTAGACGGTGGTGGCTGGGGTTATCACGACTCTATATTTAAAACCCTTCATGATGTAGATACTTATGAACCGATTTCCGGTTATATTCCTGTTCTCGGATGGAATGAGCCATTTAAGATGAGTAATACTGATGTTCTTGTTTTGAATGATAACTCTGGTAATACTACAACAGCCACCATGACTGTCGATCGTAATTTTACATATTCCTGGGCTATAAATGTTGACAGCGGATATGGTACAATTACTGATTTAGAGAGGAATATTGCCCGTATCTTTAATAGTTGTATTGGGCACAGTGGCGGAGGCTCAAAACGCAAATTAGTTGAAGTAGAAGATGTGCCTTATTCCAACTATAACGTATATGTTATGTTGGTAATTGATGCCAGTAATCGTAATTCAGAGATATCTATTGGAGACCAGACATTCTATTATGCTTCTGTGGGCAACCATACTACTGATTTATTTAGTCGTAGTGAAGGGCCTTGGGTTATAGCTGATAATACAGTTCCAGGCACATACCCTCAGGCTACCCTGGCTGTATTTGAAAATGTAACAGATCCAACTTTACTGATAGAATTCAAATGTGCCGGTAATTCAGGTATCAGTGGTTTTCAGATTGTATCTAACACTCCAGTTGATAAGGCTGCGATTAATCCTCAGCCTGATAGTAAAGTTATTGCTGTTCCTATAACGGCTGATTTGAGTTGGGAATCTCCAACTGGGATTACTCCAACTGGATACGATTTATATTTGGGTGCAAAAGACGATCCTAACTGGGATCTTGTACCTGTTTTGGAAAATACTACTGATACTAACTACGTCCCTTCTGAAGAATTTGAATATAATACTCAGTATGTATGGCGTGTAGATGTGCATGATCCTAATAATGGTGTCCCAATTCTTTGGAGCGGCAATTATTGGTATTTTGATACCGAGGGGGATCCAATTGTCCTTACACAGCCTTGGTCAGTGGCAGCTCCGCTGGGAGGTTCTACGTTCTTTACAGTAGAAACTGCATTGACCGATACTTATAGCTGGTATAGTTCAGCTGATGCAGCTACTGATACACCAGAAGATGATATGCTTCTACAAAGCGGCGAATCAAATACACTGGAAATTACTGGTGCACAGGCTGAAGACTTCACCTATTACTATTGTACACTTCAAAACAGCATACCGGGTACAGCAACAACAGCAACAGATGTTGTGGAACTGAAAGAAGGCAAACTTGAAGTATATTTGCCTTTTGATGGTGATCCTAATGATGCAGTGGCCGGTTGGAATGCGGTAAATGGCAACGAAGATGTTTCCAATACTTATGAACCTGGTATTCAGGGTGAATCAGTTCGCTTTGTTCGAGATAGTGGTGACCAGCTTGTGATTTCCGGCTCAGAAGAATATTTCAACTTCTTCACCGCAGGGTTTACTTCAACATTCTGGGTTAAACCTAATGATTATACAGGTCTAGGCGGTTATATGACTTATGTAGCTAAACGCACGGGAAGTACGGGTTGGAATATGTATGATACCGCTTTTTATGCAAACAAGAGTTTTGAAGCAAATATGTACCCGATCGGTTCTATGACTGATGGGCTGGACAGATATGATGATGATCAATGGCACATGCTGGCGATGTCATATGATTCAGCAGCTAAGACCGTTCAGCTTTATGTTGATGGTGTTGCAGTTGGTACTCCAAAGACAGGTGTTCCGTTACCAAGTACCAATGCGGTTACTATCGGTTCGTATAATATGACAGGTACTAGCGGCTGGGGTTATTCAGGCCTAATCGATGAACTTAAGATTTACAGTTATCCACTGACACCAATGGAAGTGGCTAATGAATACGCCACATTAACTGGAAGTAGTTTTTGCGTTGAAGCAGTACCTGGTGACCTCAACGATGACTGTAAGGTAGACGCTGCTGATTTAGCTATGATGCTCCCTGAATGGACAGAAGATGGTTCTGGTGTCCAAAGTGGCAATGTTGTCAGCTGGCAATTTGATGAGACCAGTGGTACAACAGTTGCAGACGCAAGTGGAAACGGTAATGTAGGTGTCCTTGGCAGCGGTTTTACAACAGGCCAATGGCAGGCTGATGCCGGTGTTACCGGTGAGGCCGGAGATGGGGCATTGTATATGGATGGCTCTGCTAACATGAGCGTAACTTGTATTGCTAATGATCCTAATAACTTTGCTAATGGTGCAGGCAATATCTTCTTTGGTACATCTGACTGGACTATTAATTGCTGGTTCAAATTTGATGGTATTCCTGGTATGGTCAGCCTGGGCGGCTTTGGCGATTGTGAATGGGATGAAGGTACCGATGGTAATCCTGATCGTCATTTCGCCAGTTGGGATAATGGCTTAGAATTTGAACTTAGTGGTGATGGCTTCTGGCCTGGAACTAATCTGTATGGAGATGGTCAATGGAGAATGCTGACTGCAACTTATGATGCAGATAAGAAGGTTGGTAAAGTCTTTGTTGATGGTGAAGTTGTTGCTACAAAGACCGGATTAACTTTGGTTGATACTGAAGAAACTGCATTCAAGATCAACTCTGAAGGTTGGATTGTATGGGCGGATCAGTCCACTCAAACACCACTCAAAGGCTGGGTTGATGACTATACTGTCTGGGATCAGGCTATGAGTGAATACTGGGTTCAGGCCAAGTTTGATGGTGAAACGGTAGTAAGTCTGGAATACGATATTACCGGTGATGGTAAGGTAGACCTTCAGGACTTCTCTGTTATGGCATCATCCTGGATGGAATGTAACTGGGTTCCTCAGACTGAATGTCCATGATGAAGTTGTAATAAATGTAATAAAATCACGGAATTTGTAAAACCTGAGTTTATAACATTCCGGTAGTATTTGAAAATAACAGAACTCCCGGCATATTCGCCAGGAGTTCTGTTTATTTTATATTGCCGATAAGCATAATATTTATCTTTGGAGTATTCGAAATTCAATTTATATTTAACAGGTTATTTGTGATAAGAGATCGGTGATTCAGGACCAACTTTTCAAATATAAAACGAATGTTTTATGATTCTTTTATTAGCTGTATTGATCTCTGTTTATTAGTTACATATGTACATTGTTTAATTACATATGTCTATTGTTTAATATTCAACTTGTTTAGTATAATAAATTATGAAAGTAAATATCTTGTCTTATTATATTTAAATGAATCTATTTGATTAAAATAATGATGCTTGAAGAATGTCAAGAGACATGAAGTATATAATTATTAGTGAAATTTATATGTTTTTAGAGAGTGGAAATATTTTAAGTATTTCTTAAGTATTAAAATCTTTTTAGATGTTCAAGAGAGAGCGAAAAGAGTAATAAAGGTTCAAAATGAATAAGTTTTATATAATACTAGTTTTGCAAATATTCTTTTGCGGAGGGCTTTCAGCTGCGGCCCCTGAGGCTGTTGATGATTTGCACATAACTGCACAGGATTCGTGGAGAATATGTTACCCATTAGTTAATGATGTTGATGTCGATGGTGATCAGCTGCAATTGCAATCTTTTGATCATTCTTCTGAGCAAGGAGGTACAGTCTCTGCTAATGGCGACGGAACTCTGGTATATAATCCTAAGTCTGGTTTTGTTGGTCTTGACTATTTTACATATACTGTTACTGATGGTACTGCAACTGATACTGGAATTGTCAGTATCAGTGTAAATGCAAATTTTGATGTTGAAACAGCCCGGACAGTTATATTAAGTGGTGTGAGTATCCTGGCAGATCCAAGTGGGGCAAGCGGCTGTGTAGCATACGGTCCTACAGCTTTCAGTATTGGAAATTATGGAGGTGAAAACCGGTCTGATCCGATAGTTGCGGCATCAACATTAGGTGCCGGGCGTGTGCTGGCTATGCCTGACCATCAATGGTTAAATATGAACAGTTATGGTGACTCAGCAGATAATGGTGTATTTTATATGAATGCGCTTGAATGGCTTACCGGCACCTCAAGTAAATCAATAAAGATAGTTGTGCCAAATAATGCATACAATAACGCTGACGTCTGGCTGGCTGACCAGGGATACAGCAATGTTGTAAAAAGTACAAATTATTCTTCTGTTCTTGCTGATGCTGATGTTCTTGTTGGCTGGCTTGGTTCGAGTATTTCACAGAGCGATGTTGATGCTATTGTTGAATTTGCCAGGAATGGCGGTGCATTATTTCTGGCTGATTATGGTCCGGGTTATATTATGTGGTGGACCGGTACCGGTATAAAAAATGCACCTGGGAACAGGATATTACGTCAGGCGGGTATTGGCTTTGCTAATGAAGGCGGCGGCAGTCTGAGTATAAGTCGTTCGTCAGGCCAGACAACAGCTGAAGATGTGATAAAGATGCTAGATGATTCATCCGGCTACAGCTCAACTAATTTAGATATCGGTGGAACTGTGATGGGTAGAATGTTCGATGTTCTTAAAGAAGGTGATAATCTCCTGGCAAGACTTGACGAAAAGTTTTATGAACGTATAAACAGTATAATACCTTCTCCTTCCAATCCGGTTTCAGATTCATTTGACAAGGCTTTATTGAGACGAGAATGTTCGATACTGCAAAATACCCCGGTTGAACAAATGACTGCTCACAGGTCAGCTGTACCTGTCTACGGTGTTATTCCTTCTGATGCCCCAAGAGTTTCGATCACAAGAAGTTATAATGTTAGCCAGAAAGGCAGGGATACTCGTGGCAATGATAGTGTAATATGGCTGAGTACCGGTTTGTATGCAGTTCCCGGTGAGATTGTGACAATTAGTGTTCCTTCATCTTTAACCGTCGATGGTCTGAAAGCAAAGATAAATGGTGACTGGAACGATGTCAGCAGTCGCGGTTCGTATCTCCGTATGCCATTTGGCACGAGTACGGAATTTTCTCTGGATCAGGCAAGTGTTTCTGTTGGTAATCCTTATGGTGGTCTTATTTATATCATTGTGCCAAGGAATACTGTGCCCGGAGATTTCAGTGTTACAATTTCAAATGCAATAGAGGCTCCGATTTTTGTCCTGGGATATCATACAAATGCAGACTGGATTAATACCTTACGAGATAAACCGGCACCTTATGGAGAACTGATAAGCGGAAATATGATTATTTCTGTGCCTAAAACTGACATAATCGATCTCGCAAAGCCGGAAGAGCTTATGACATTCTGGCACGATGGCATTGCCGCCCAGGATGATCTTGCTAATCTGACCGGCAAGAGAACCCGCCCGATGAGAATGTACAGTATGGTACAGACAGCCTGGGGAAGCGGATATGCCGGATACCCCATTGGCGGTTGGGGGTGGGACTTTGGCGATTATGACGCTATGGAAGCCGGCGGATGCTGGGGGGCGTATCATGAGACTGGACATCTGCATCAGAGCGGATACTGGACTGACGGTCGAACCGGCGAGGTTACCGTTAATATATTTACTATGGCAGCTATCGAATCTGTTTGTGATTCCGGTAAGGCTTCTGACGGCTGGAGTCGTATGTGGAACCCTTCCAGACGAGTCGAAATGTTTGAAGCAGCAGTTTCAGCAGGTGGATTCGATGAAACAGGTCTTGGCGAACGGCTTGATATGTATGTTCAGCTAAAGGAGATCTTTGGCTGGGAGGCGTTCAAAGCTACTTTTCAGACATATCTGGATGATGAAGTTTCCAATCCATCGGCTCTTCCTGCTACTGATCAGCAGGAATGGGATCAGTTTATGACTAGGTTCTCCAGGCAGGTTGGTTACGACCTTAGCCCGTTCTTTGTTGATTGGGACTTTGGTGTCAGCAGCTCAGCGATCAGCAGTCTTAACGATTTACCTGAATGGAACATGCTTGAGGTAATTGCAGATTCATATAGTGTGCCCTCTGGCGGTTCTGTTGTAATCACCGATCCTTCTGTAAATGATTACAGTTTCCAGGGGAGCAAGTTTTTGGTTTCAATAGGTACTCCGACTAATGGTGCTGTTGTAAGTAATGGAAATGGAACCTGGACATTTACTTCTGAAGCCGGTTTTGAAGGAGAGGCTACGATTCCATATACCGTAAAAAATGGGTATAATAATACTTTTTCAGGTAATATCAAAGTTTCTGTAACTGGCAAAGAGTTGGTCGCCTTTTATACATTTGATGATGATCATCGTACCGGAAATGCGATTAAAGACATGTCTGGTCCGGATAAATATGATTCTTCTAATATCAATGCTAAACTTGGTCTGGCAGGTTATGTCGGTCAGTCTGTATATTGCGGGGGCGCTGGTAACTATGTCGAGATTCCTCCGCTCAATCTTGATTCCAATACAGTAACAATGACAGCCTGGATAAAACGAAGTGGAAGTCAACAAAGTTATGCTGGCATCTTATTTTCCAGGGCAGGATCGACGACCGCCGGAATGAATTTCAAAGGTACTACCAACCAGTTAGGTTATCATTGGAATGGAAGTGCCGGTTCTTATAATTTTGTTTCAAACCTTGATATACCAGACAATGAGTGGACATTTATAGCATTGGTAATCGAACCTTCCAAAGCAACTCTTTATGTAAATGATAAAAGTGTGGTTAATAATGTTTCACACGATATAGAAGAGTTTGATGGTATAACATATCTTGGGCGTGACTATTCATATAGATCTTTCAAAGGTTATGCAGATGAAGTTACTGTTTGGAAACGCTCACTTGAATCAAATGAGATAGCTGATATATATGATTTAGGTCGCCAAAAGATAAATTCTCTGCCAAAGATTGCTGATCCATTTGATATAGATGATGGTCTTGAAGGGATAGATTATCATGCAGTTATTACTTCTCTTGTATCCGATCCGGAAGGTGACCCACTTTTGTTCAGCAAAGTTTCCGGACCTGCCTGGATGGATATCACATCTGGTGGTATTATTTCAGGTATTCCTGGCTCATCAGATATTGGTACTGAACAGTTAACGATACAAATTGTTGATGCACTGGAAGGTGTTAGTCTTGTTGATGTTGATGTTACAGTACATAATCTTTATTGGGGGGATATGGGTTTAGAAGATTTTGCGAACTTTGCGTCAATGTGGCAGATAAAAGAATGTGGAGACTATCCATTATGTGGTGGATGTGATCTAAATAACGATAGAAATGTTGACTTTTCTGATTTGCAGATATTTGCCTATAATTGGATTGACGGCAAATAATGCAAACGCAGTTAACCTGTTTTTTGATATTATTGAATATTTGTTTAACTGGAAATGGTGTGCATTATTTTTTGTTAAAACTCATTATGATAACTTGTCATTATGAGTAAGTATATCTACATAAATATATATGCAATTTTCACGAGGTGCCGAAAATGAATTCCAAACGTAATCAAATCGCTAAAGCTTTTACTCTAATAGAGCTGCTGGTCGTTATATCTATTATTGCATTACTTGTTTCTATACTTATGCCGGCATTGAGCAAAGCCAGAAACAGTGCTAAAGATGTAATGTGTCTTACTAATCTTAAAACTATGCAGCTTGCTTCCATTATGTATACGGAAGCTAATGAAGGAAAAATGCCGGAGTATAGTTATGGATCTGGATTATGGGTGAATAAACTCACAAAATATATGGATGAAATTGATGAAGCCCGTATGTGCCACAGGACCAAGGCCAGGTTGGAAAAAATGGAAGATATTAAGAGTTACCAATATGGAACTGCAAAGAAAAGCTGGGTTTGGTATTGGGACGGCATGGATATAGCAGAAGAAGGTTGTTATTCCATCAATGGTTGGTTCTATTCTAATTTAAACAGCCTTGATCCATTAAAGAAATATAAAGATTATAGCCAGGTAAAGATGACCAGTTTAACTCCGGTTTTTGCTGACTCAAAATGGCTTGACTCAAAAGTGGAAGATACTGATTCCTGTCCGGCAGGATTTAACCTTTTGGGTAGTGATACAACATCAGCCGGCGGAATGAGCAGATATCTAATAGATCGGCATGACGGTAAAATTAATGTTGGTTTTGTTGATGGTTCTCAGCGTCCTGTAGAACTTAAGAATCTTTGGGCACTTAAGTGGCATAAAACCTTTAAATGTACTGGCGAACGAACCAGAGATGATGGTTCTCCAATTTATAAATAAAATTCTATTTAATCTAAATTGCGTTTTCCTGGAAAGGTATATGTTTTCTATATAAAAGTCAGGATGTTGATAGCAGTAAAGGAACCATTATGGATCGTCGAGACTTTCTTAAGGCAGTAGGCTTAACTGCAGCAGCTACCATGAACGGTTGCCAGGATAATGTTGACTTTTATAGTAATGGCAGGAAAAATGCCCCGAATATTGTATTTGTATTTCCTGACCAGATGCGAGGTCAGGCGATGGGCTTTTTGGGTGAGGAACCGGTACTTACGCCGAATTTGGATAGTTTCGCCGCAGAATCGCTGGTGCTTCCACAGGCGGTCAGCAATTATCCGGTATGCAGTCCGTTTCGTGCCATGCTTATGACCGGCCGCTACCCGCATGCCAATAAGGTTACCGGTAACTGCAATACCGGCAGTGCCCCATATGATTGTGAGCTGCAGGAAACCGACCGATGCTGGTCTGATGTATTTAAAAGTAAAGGTTATAGTCTTGGCTATATCGGCAAATGGCATCTGGATTCACCGCACAAACCTTATATCAAGTGTAGTAATAACAGTGAAAAATTTGCCTGGAACGAGTGGTGTCCGCCAAACCGCCGTCACGGTTTCGATTTCTGGTATGCTTATGGTACATATGACCAGCACAACCGACCTATGTATTGGAGCACCGATGTTTCCCGAGATGAATTTAGTTATGTCGATCAATGGTCACCGGAACATGAAGCCGATTTGGCGATAAAATACATTAATAATGATGGTGGAAATTATCGAGCTGCCGGTAAACCGTTTGCTCTTGTGGTCTCTATGAATCCGCCGCATATGCCCTATAAGCTGGTTCCTCAAAAATACGTTAATTCTTATAAGGACAAGCCTCTGGAAGAGCTTTGTTCTCGGCTTAATATACCGGATGCTGATACCAGGTTTGGCAAATATTATCGCAATAATATAAAGCATTATTATGCTATGATTACAGGGGTAGACGAACAGTTTGGCCGGATTCTTGCTGCATTAAAGGAACAAAACCTCGAGCAGGATACTATCGTAATCTTTACCTCAGATCACGGTAACTGCCTTGGAATTCACGACGAGATTTCCAAGAATAATCACTATGAAGAATCTATGAGAATACCGTTTTTAATTCGATGGCCGGGCAGGATCGAACCTCGTAAAGACAGCCTGTTGTTTTCTGGTATGGATATTTGTCCAACAATGTTGGATTTGGCCGGGTTTAAATCTGATATTCCAGACGCAGTGGACGGTAAAAGCTATGCTCACCAATTCCTCACAGGATCAGGTACCCGCCCGGAATGGCAATGGTATATGTGGGCAGATGATGGTAAATCGGAGTGGGGCCGACGCGGCATACGAAACTCCATGTACACTTTTGTTGTTAGCAAAACAAAGGGCAAATCTGAGGAGGTTTTCCTGCATAATAATGTTAAAGATCCATACCAACTGGAGAACGTCGCAAATAATGAGCAGCAACTGGTTCTAAAGTTGCGAAAAATCCTCGATAAGAAGCTGGTCCAATACAACGATCCCTGGGTGAATTCTGTATGTTGAATTTATGAATAATGTCGATTATGTGTAATTATATAAAATATTTAATCTTACTTTTATTATGTTTGTGCTTTTCATTTGTCAAAGGTGGGGATGTTATAGATATTTCCGGAAATTGGAAGTACAAGCTGGATTCTGAGGATGAAGGAATAAAACAGAATTGGTATCATGGTGAGTTTGATAATGATGGTATTATTTCCTTGCCTGGTACGACTGATCTTGCCGGAATTGGCATTAGAGAAGAGAATCCTAATCCCGGCTATCTTACCCGTAAACATAAGTATATTGGTGCTGCATGGTATCAACGTTATATTGACATACCGGAAAGTTGGAACGATAAGAGTATTGAACTGACACTGGAACGTGTATTGTGGGAGAGCAGGGTATGGATAGATGATAATTTCTGCGGAGCTAAGGATTCACTTGGGACCCCACATGTTCATTATTCTGATGCATTGAAACCCGGCAGGCATTTGCTGACGGTCAGAGTAGACAACAGGATGATTCATCCGATTGGCGACCGGGGTCACTGCTATACTGAGTTTACCCAGAGTAAATGGAATGGTATTGTGGGGCGATTGGAGATGCGGGCATTGGCTCCGACAAGGCTGGGAGTGGTGCGTTTATTTCCAGATGCAGAAGGAAGAAAGGTAGAATTTGAGGCGGAGATAATAAATGATACAGGAATTACAACAGGTGGAAAGCTGTCGGTTGATATAGTAGAGAAGTCTGGCAAAATAATTGCAGATTGTGTTGTTTTGCTCCAGGAGTTTTGTTCTAAGGAAAAGATCGCAAGAATTGTAGTTCGGTTAAAAGATGAGCCGGATCAATGGGATGAGTTTTCTCCAAATCTTTATACGGCAAATCTGACATTTATAAGTAATGGGCATAATGATACCAGGCAGATAAGGTTTGGATTTCGTACGATCGCCGATGATGGGAATAAGCTGATAATAAATGGACGGCCGTCATTTATGCGCGGCAACCTGGATTGCGGCCAGTATCCGCTGACGGGTCATCCGCCGATGACGGTTGAAGGTTGGTCCAGAGTATATAAAGTTTGCCGGGAGTATGGCTTGAATCAGATCCGTTTCCATTCCTGGTGTCCGCCTGAGGCGGCGTTTATCGCGGCAGATGAGATGGGTATGTACCTGGAGCCGGAAGTACTTTGGGTCGACAGGTGGATGGGAGGGCCGAACAAGCGTAAGGATATGGATACTCCGGGGTATCCGAAAGGTGTTGGGAAAGCGGACCGGACAATCGATGAATACACTCGGGCTGAGATGAAACGTATGCTGGATAGATATGGTAACCATCCTTCGTTCTGTTTCTTTGCTATTGGTAATGAGCTTGGTTCTAGTGATTTCGAGGTTATTGGTGAATGGATAAGGGAAGAGAAGGAGCGTGATCCACGTCGTTTATATGCCGCCTCAACAGCACGGACAATAACGCCGTATGATGACTTTTCAGATACTCATAATATTCCTGGAATTGGTTCGGTGGTGAATCGGCTGGGAGTTGATCATACCAACTGGGATTATCAGAAGAATTACGGGCGGGCCCCGGTGCCGATAATTGCCCATGAAGCGGGGCAGATGCCGGTGTATCCGGACTGGAATGAGATCGATAAGTACGCCGGACCGTTAGCGGCGACTAATTTTTCGATATTTCGTGAAATGGCCAGAAAAAACGGGATTGAACATCAGAGTACCGATTTACAGATGGCTTCCGGTGCGATGAACCGGATAATATATAAGAATGAAATGGAGGCTTTGCTGCGTTCGGAAGGGTGTGCAGGCGTCAGCTGGCTGAGTATGCAGGATTTTCCGGGTCAGGGTGAGGCACTGGTCGGCTGGCTGGATACGTTTTATGAGAGCAAAGGTATTGTAACACCGGAATTCTTTCGTCAGTACAGCAATACAACAGTTCCGCTGGCGAGATTTGATAAGTTTGTCTGGACAAGCAGTGAAGAGTTTAATGTGCTGGTACAGGTTTCGCATTGGGGTGCAAAGGCTTTAGATTCTACGGTGAGCTGGAAGCTG
This sequence comes from Sedimentisphaerales bacterium, assembly GCA_963666285.2. Classification (GTDB taxonomy): domain Bacteria; phylum Planctomycetota; class Phycisphaerae; order Sedimentisphaerales; family SM23-30; genus JAFGDI01. The sequence continues at coordinate 3,510,674 of OY762711.1, read as the reverse complement.
ATAGATGATTCTCGTAACATACTGAAAGATGGTAAATCTGATATGATGAGTTTTGGTGTTGGTAAGGTAACGGATGTAGAAAAGATAACATATTTATTGGACGCTATCGATAAGCCGGCTAAGTTGAAGCTTGAGGTTGAACTGGAGCAAACAGCATTCAGAAATTGCTGGGACATATGGGTATTCCCAGATGAAGTGGTTGCAGAAGCGGCAGGTGATTTGATAGTGACAGATGATCCTGAACAGGCCTGGGCGGAATTAGATAAAGGTAAGCGAGTGATACTGCTGGGGCATAAATTTGGCAGTAGTAAGCATGCTGCCTGGATGCCGTTGTTCTGGTCGTCCAGATTTTTCCCAGGTCAGAACCGTGATACCCTGGGAGCATTGGTACAGTCAAAGCACGCCGCGATGGCTGAATTTCCTACTGATGATCATCTCGACTGGCAATGGAAGCAGATATGTACTGACGCCCGTGGTTTTGTGCTTGATGATCAGCCAGGAGAGTATCTGCCTATTGTACAGCCTGTAAGCGATTTTCATTTTAATCATAAGCTGGGTTCAATATTTGAATTTAAGACCGCAAAGGGCGGCAAACTGCTGGTTTGCGGGTATAATATTGTGGATGGCCTGGATAAGCGTCCGGCAGCACGGCAGCTCAGGAAAAGTCTGTTTAGTTATGTCGGAGGCGGTAGTTTTATACCTGGATTTGAAATCAGCCATGATAAGTTCAGGGAATATTTTCCGGTTGTCGAAGAATTAACCAAGGTGAAGGTGCCGAAAGAATTTGAGAATGCAGTGATGTATGTTCGTGCGGGAGCTTATCCTCTGGGTAAAGGCAATGTTGACTGGAACCGCAAAGTCGATTTGGTTCAGGCCGATGATGGTTTCAACTATAAGGTTGATTGTGGTGCAGTTTGGAAGGATAGTATATCTTCAGCCTGGTGGGGTTCTCCATCTCTAGCTTTAGAGATTGAAAGTAGTAAACCTGATATGTATGACCTGTATGTGCATTTTCATGACTGGAATAATAACGGACGAACAGGTTTTATCAACTTTGAAGGTCGAGAGTTTGAACTTGGTAAGCATAACGGAGATGGTATGTGGGTAAAACTGAATGTGCTGCGAGAGGATTTGCTTGATAATCGGTTGGTACTGAAGGCTTCATGTAAGTCAGGACCAAATTTAATGGTGTCAGCGTTTGCGCTGGTTAAAAAATAATTTTTGTTATACAACGATTAGTAATTAAGTACAATTGAAGAGTAATGTAAGAATAAAAATGCTTATGAAATTGACTAGAAATATAAGTAAGATTTCCAAAGGAGAACTATTTTATTGTTACTTGGTTTTGTGCTAATTGTTTGTCTATTAAAATTGCTTAAATGTGTTTAATGCCGCTTTGCATTAATGTTTTAGATTTGTTTAGTTTTTTATTTATTGTGAAAGAAGGAACTTAAAGTATGAAATGTATAGTTTCTAGATTAGTTATCGCATGTTATATGTTGATGTTTATCTTCAACTCTACCATATTTGCCGGTGAAAAGCCTAATGTCATCTTTATTATGGCTGACGATCTGGGTTATCGAGAGCTTGGCTGCTATGGCCAAAAGAAAATTAGGACACCGAATATTGACAAGCTTGCATCGCAGGGTATGAAATTTACCGACTACTATTGCGGCTCTGCGGTATGTGCCCCGTCTCGCTGTAATTTGTTGACCGGCCTGCATGGCGGTCATGCATATGTGAGAGATAATTTTCGCGGTACCGGTCCTGAAAAATTCCCCGGCCAGCTTCCTTTACCGGCTGGCACGGTTACAATTGCAACCGTAATGAAGCAGAATGGCTTTGCTACCGGTGCATTCGGGAAGTGGGGGCTTGGCATAACAAATTCCACCGGTGATCCAATGGATATGGGATTTGATCGCTTCTTCGGCTATAATTGCCAGTGGCACGCACATAACCTGTATCCGGAATTTCTAAATGATAACAAAGGCCAGAGAATACTGGAAGGTAATACCCGCGGGCTAACCGGCAAGAATTATGCGCCGAAGGTTATTGCTGACGAAATGCTTAAGTTTATACGTGACAATAAAGATAAGCCGTTCTTTATTTATTATCCAACTGTTTTGCCGCACCTGGCATTGCAGGCTCCTCAGGAAGATATAGATGAATATATTGGCCAATGGCAGGAGACACCATATACCGGTAAATCATATCTTCCGCATCCAACACCGAGAAGTTGTTATGCTGCGATGATTTCTTATATTGACAAGCAGGTTGGCCGTATAATGGCTCTGCTTGACGAGCTTGACCTGGCAGACGATACTATCATATTTTTTACCTCCGATAATGGAACTACTTACCTCAAGGGTCAGGTGGATTATGAATTTTTTGAAAGTGTTGGTGAGTTGCGAGGACTTAAAGGCTCATTATTTGAAGGTGGTATTCGCATGCCGATGATCGTGCGATGGCCGGGTAAGATAAAGCCAGGTACTGTGACCGATCATCTTTCCGCTCATTATGATATTATGGCAACTTTGGCAGATTTGATCGATGCAGATTCTGATGTCAGCTCTGACGGCATAAGTTTCTTGCCAACTCTTATGGGAGAGACAAAAACGCAGAAACAGCATGAATATCTATTTTGGGACTTTGCCGGTTATGGCGGGCAGGTAGCGGTACGTAAAGGGAAATGGAAAGGTATAATGCAGAACGTGAAAAAGAAACCGGATGCACCGCTTGAACTATACAACCTGGAAGAAGATATCTCAGAAAGTAATAATATTGCCAAAGACAATCCGGGTATAGCCAGGGAACTGGAAAAAATAATGTTACAAGGGCGGACCCAGCCGTCTATTCAGCGGTTTAGATTCGGTAAATATGACGATAAGTAATAGTGTGAGCCAATAAAATATATCAATTATGAAATCATTTTTTTTACCAGAAAACAATGTGAAAACCCGCCCTTAACGCGTAAATTCATTTAGATTACTTATTAATAGAGTTTTAAGATATATAAGATCCCAATACTCAAGGCTGGTAGTCTGGTCAGCTTAAGTATTTGGTGTAAATGTCTGATAGGTAAGAATTTAGTGGTATATTTAATGATGAGATTTGTCATTAAAGACCGGTTTTGGACAAAGTGTTTCAATTATGCGGCAGAGGCCTGTTTCTCCGAAATTCGCCTTTTGAGCAGTTTTGATGTTGGCTTATGAGCCAGTTTGTTTATTTAGACTTGATGAGTAAGTTGAAATCTGTTAAAATCTAAAAATAAAACAGTGTTTTATATATAAAACCAGAGGAGTTTTAACGGTATTTTGTTAAATTTTCTCGAAGTACATATATAACTGGTTTCGGCATGAGCTTACCATTAGTCTGTTGAACAAATGGTTCATTATTATGAATACTGATAACAGGAAAAAAGCAGGAGATAGCGATTATCTTGTTCCCGGCTTAAAGAGGGGGCTGCAGGTAATTGAACTATTAGCGGAAAATCATGATGGGATGACTCTTTCAGAGATTGTTGCAGAGTTGAAATATCCCAAAAACAGTATTTTTCGCATTACAGAAACTTTATTAGATGCCGGCTATTTGTTTCGAGATGAAGTTTCAAAGAATTTCTTTATATCAAGGAAATTGCTGTTGATTGGTATTTTGGCTGTTACTGAGCATAGCCTTATCGAAAAGTCATTTGATTTGATGTGTCAATTGCGGGATTCAATCAAAGAAACCGTTCTTATAGGTACAATTGCCCAAAATGAATTTGTCGTTATGGAGCAGGCTGCCGGTGTTTATCCTTTTAAGTTCATGCTTGATATAGGTGCTCGGTTGCCACTTCATGCTTCAGCTCCGGCCAAAGCGATAATTGCATACCTTCCTGAAATAGAACGTGACGGTTTGTTGGACAGGATCGAATATAAGGTCTACAGCAGTCGTACAATAAGAAATAATGAAGAATATCGAAAAGCAATCGAAGAGATTCGTATTACGGGTTATGCAATAGATCGGGGCGAACAGCTTGATGGTGTTCATTGTATTGCCGCTCCTGTTTTTGACCGGCGAAAATATCCAATTGCAGCGATATGGACAACAGGTCCGGGAGAAAGACTTTCTGAGAGTGAATTTGAATCTTTTGGGAAGCGGATTAAAGAGTATGCAGATATGATTTCCCAACGTTTAATATAATATTTTTTGCAGGAAAGTAAGTAAGTTTAAGAAGGATATCTTATGTCAAATAGCAAATTGTTTCACTACGAAAATAAAGAATACTATAATGCCGATGGTGTTTTCAACCAGGAAAAAGCAATACAAGCTTATCACGAACTAATGAAATACCATGGGTATCCCATAGTTGATCGTCTTAAGGGCGAAGAGTTCTGGGCAATTGATTTCGGTCTTGGTCGATTCACAGAAGTTGGTATGGCTGGTATTTTCTGGGTTAACAGTGCAGATGGCTATCTCGGGCATGAAATATATCTTTTGCCGGGACAGCGTATTCCTGAGCACGGGCATAATCAGACAGATAGTGTATGTGCCAAGATGGAAGCCTGGCAGTGTCGATACGGTTCTGTGTCTCTTTATAGTGAGGGTATTCCAACTCCGGGTGCTGAAGATGATATTCCCCAGGTGGAAAAACAATATTGGATTGCTAAAACTAAAACGGATCTGAAACCTGGTGAAGTTGGTCAGCTTAAAGAGGCAGGTTCAATGCACTGGATGATGGGTGGACCAAAAGGGGCTATCGTTACGGAATATGGCACTTTCCACGATAATGACGGGTTGGTTTTCTCAACTCCGGGTATTGTATTCTAAATAATAATATTAAGAGCCTGTCATATAATACATGAATATGGTTCTTAACGATAATTTGTCTGAAATTACATGTATTTATGTTTACATAATGGAAATTAGTATGTTGAAAAAAATGTATTTTTGGTTCTTATGTATTTGTATTCTCAGTTCAGCTGTTAATGCCGAAATCTCCTACTTTGCATATGATGGTCAAATCGATACCTTTGTATTTATTGGCAAAGGTAAAATGGTTGAACATGGCAATGTGTCAGAAATTACTTCAATGGGAGATAAAAAATATGGCAGTTTCTGGAATATTGAGTTTTCTGGCATTATGGATGTTTCACATGAAGGGAATTACGAATTTTCAATAACTTCAGATGATGGGAGTGTTCTTTTTCTGGATAACCAGGAAATCATTAATAATGATGGTAAGCGTGCTAAAACGGCAAAATCAAAAACAGTTTCATTAAAGCCGGGAAAACATCAGATAAATTTGCTGTATTTCAATTTTATCGGTGATAATTATCTCAGGGCGGCGGTGAAAAATCCTCAGGGTGAGATTTCGGAGCTTGGTACCGTATGTTCTCCAGGTGATAAGAAGCTGCCCATATCGGAACAAAGAATTCAAATAGCTAAAATGGCAAGTAATAGTGAATTGAAAGCATTACTTGAACTATCTAATCCTGATTCACTGATACACTCTATTAAGCATATCCTTAAAAATAAACCCAGGGAATATAAAAACGGGCGTCTTTTTCTTAAACAAGCTGAAAAAATTAAAGCTGATATGCCTGAAATAATAACAAAACTGAAAAACAATGATCCTGAAGCCGCTAAAGCTATTGAAGAATATGATAAGCTGAAGTACACTGCTCTGGTGAAGGAAAATCCTTATCTGGATTTCGACGAGATATTGATGGTGCAGACAGATACTGTCGTCAGAAAAGCAAATTGGTTAGGCACCTATGTAATTAACCACAAAGGGTATAATAATAAGATAGCCAGGTTAAATCTGAATACAGGCCAGGTTACAGACGTTTACACGCCTGCTGACAAAGCTCTGGTTTGTGAACTTGACCTGCATTACGATACTGAAAAACTTCTGTTCTCTCAACCTGATTCAAGTAATAAGTATCAGGTTATGGAGGTTGGCATTGACGGTTCTAATTTACGCCGGGTTTCCACCATAGAAGGAGATAATGTCCATAACTATGGCGGAGTTTATCTGCCGAGTGAAAAAATTGTTTTCAGTTCTACTGCACCGATGATAGGAGTGCCTTGTATTGGTGGTGACAAATTAGTTCCAAATCTATATTTAATGGATCCTGACGGCCAAAATACTCGACAGCTTACTTTTGAGCAGGATGCAGACTGGTATCCTACCGTTACCGGAGACGGAAAGATAATGTATCTTCGTTGGGAGTATACCGACATTATGCATTATTACTCAAGAATAATGATGACAATGAATCCGGATGGCACCAACCAGCGTTCAATTTACGGGTCACAGAGTTTATGGCCAAACTCAATGTTTAATGCCCGCCCGTTGCCTGGTGAGCCGGGTAAGTTCTCGGCAGTTGTTTCCGGTCATCATGGAGTTGCCGGAACCGGAAAGCTTACTATTTTTGATACCAATAAAGGTTATGCCCATGCAGATGGTGTAGTTCAGTATATTCCAGGTTATGGTAAGGACGTTACCCATGTAACGGTTGATCAGCTATATCCGACAGTAAAGAAAGAGCTATTAGAAAAATTTCCCGACCTTCAAAACGTTGTGACTGATCTGATAGATAAATATATGCCGGATTCAGCTAATGCCGGAAAAGATTATCACGAATTAAACAATGATTTCTTTAATAAATGCTACCCAAGACTTCGTGATTATTATCCTGATGAGATGGCTCTTGATCTTGACAGGCTGGTTGATGGTATTTATCCACAATTCTTCCAGCCTTATCCTGTTAGTGCCGAGTATTATTTGACGGTTGCCCAATTGACAGCAGATAGCGATTGGGGACTATACCTGGTAGATAAATTTGATAATTTTGTACCGATCCGAACAAATGAAGCTTCCGGTTATAAATATATGGTTGAGCCATATCCGGTAAGGAAACGTCAGCGTCCACCAATTATTCCTGATCGCGTAAACCTGCATAACAAAGAAGCGACCTGCTATATCCAGAATATTTACAGAGGTCCTGGCTTAAAAGGTGTTCCTGAAGGAACAGTTGATCGTATTCGTGTCTTTACATATGCGTACGGGTATTTCCGTTTGGGGAATCACCATCATATTGGCGTTGAAAGCGGATGGGATGTTAAACGTATGCTGGGTACGGTAAAAGTAGAACAAGACGGTTCGGTTATGTTTAATGTACCTGCAAACACTACTATTTCTTTACAGCCATTGGATAAAGAAGGCCGTGCCATACAGCTTTTCCGAAGCTGGCTGGTAGGAATGCCGGGTGAAAAGCTTTCTTGTATAGGCTGTCATGAATCACCGAGTGAACCTCCTGTTACCAGCAAAACTATTGCTTCCCTAAAAGAACCGCAACAGATTATACCATATCGTGAACGTGTCGAAGGTTTCTCATTTAATGCAGAAATTCAGCCAGTCCTGAATGCATATTGTATTCGTTGTCATGATGGCACAGATGCCGGGAAACCTGACTTTAAAGATACAAAAGTTGAAAATCCAGGTTCTTTCAGCAGGAATTTCAGCAACTCATATTTTGCTTTCCATAAATATTTCCGTCGTCCGGGGCCGGAAAGTAATGGTTTAATGGCGGTCCCTTATGAGTATCACGTTTCTACTTCTGAAGGAATTCAGTTACTTAAAAAAGGACATTATGGTGTAAACCTGGATGAAGAATCATGGCAAAGACTTTACACCTGGGTAGATCTGAATGTGCCTTATTATGGAAGCTGGATAGATGCATATAGTAGTAACAAAGGGCGAAAAGATTATACTGAAAGTATTTCTGAGATAGCTTCAGATTTACGATTAAAATATGCACTTGTTGATTCTGACTGGGAATATACCCCGTCATCACCATATCCGGTTTCGGTAAATGAAACCAAAGGTTTGGAAAAGAGCGAACCAGTCCGGGTGTCCGCTCAAAACTGGCCTTTTGATGCGGAAATGGCCAGACAAATGCAGCAGGATGCAGGGTCGCAGATGAAAAAGGAAATGGATATTGGCGACGGACTTAAGATTGTGATGGTACGCATACCTGCCGGTGAATTTATTATGGGAAGTGACCGGGAAACACCCCGGGAACAGCCTCGCCATCAGGTTAAGATTGAAAAAGGCTTCTGGATATCTGAATGCGAGATAACAAATAAATTATTTTTCACTTTTAATCCTAAACACGATGCCAGTGTATTTGACCAGCAATGGAAAGACCATGTTCGTCTTGGCTACTATGCCGGCTATGATGAGCAGCCGGTAGTACGAGTGAGTTGGATCCAGGCAAATGACTTCTGTAAATGGATATCGCAAAAGGCCGGAGCCAGGGTCGCTTTGCCTACAGAAGCTCAATGGGAATGGGCTTGCAGGGCTGGAAGTGAAAAAGCGATGGCTTATGGATCGATAGAGTCTGATTTCAGCAACTATGCTAATCTGGCAGATAAATCAATAGAAAAATTTGCTGTTATTGGTGTAAACCCAACTTTTAATAACAGTCTGGTTGGAAATCCGATCTTTGATTTCTTACCAAGGGTTTCTAAATATGATGATAAACAGTTTCTTGTCTCAGGAACCAGGCAGTATCAGCCTAATACCTGGGGTGTATATGACATGCATGGGAATGTTGCCGAATGGACTCGCAGTGATTATGTAAGCTATCCTTATAATAATGATCGCAGTAACTCTATGGACAGTAAAACAGAAAAGGTTGTCAGGGGCGGGTCATTTTTAGATAGGCCGTACCGGGCAACATCAAGTTATCGTTTGAATTATTCGCCATGGCAGCCGGTTTTCAATGTTGGTTTCCGTATAGTTGTTGAGGACTTGTAATGCGATTTGTTATTATTTTATTGTGTCTTTGTTCTGCGTTAATTGGAGAGCAAAGATATCTTTCACCTTCTGATATTGCAATATCCAGAGATGGGACATTATTATACCTTGCCTGTGAAACCGATGACAGTGTGCAGGTTCTTGATGTTGCCAAAGAAACAATAGCCGCTCGTTTTAATGTTAAAGGTGTCAGGCAAATAGTACTTTCTGCTGATAATGACAGGATTTATGCCGCATGTGGCGGATTTGACGGTAAGATTCATGAGGTTGACGCTAAAACGGGTGAATTACTCCGAAGCTTGTCTGTCGGCCACACACCGATGAACCCCATATTAAGTCCTGATGGTAAAACCGTTTTTTTCTGTAATCGATTTTCCAGAAAAGATCAGCCGGATGTGTATTCCCTGGATATCGAATCATGGAAAATTGCAGCTTCAACCAAGGCTATTCGAGAACCTGTAACCATGAATCTTTCAAAAGATGGCAATTATCTTTGGGTAGTAAACCATCTTCCTCTAATGCCTGCTAATCTCGAAAAAGTCTTTACCTCTTTGAATATTTACAGGAGTAGCGACCTTGAACCTGTAGCCACGCTCGATATGCCTTCAGGCTCATTTGCTATACGAGGTTCTGCCATAAGTAACAATGGTAAATATTTGTTTGTTACCCATACCATTGGGCGTTTTACAGTACCGACCACTCATCTGGACCGCGGTTGGATTAATACCAGTGCGGTATCTATTTTTGATATGGCTGAGCAGAAGTATATTAACTCAGTACTCCTTGATGATATAATGCGGGGGGCTGCCAATCCCTGGGGAATTGCTGTAACAAATGATGACAAATGGTTATGTGTTAATGCTTCCGGTACCCATGAGATTATCTGTATTGATATCAAAGAGATGTTTAAACGGATTAGTAATGCAGACGATCCTAAAGAAATTGTTAATGACCTGTCGTTTCTCTATGGAGCAAAAACCAGGATTAAGCTTGAAGGGCAGGGAGCACGTTCTATTGCAGTAAAAAATGATTATATTTACATTCCGATGTATTTTTCCGATTGTGTTAACATGCTCGAAATCTGGGATGATGGACCAGGGGCCGCAGTTGCATTGCCTATGCAGGAAAACATCGCACCAGGTCTTGTCAGGCAAGGAGAGATGGCATTTAATGATGCAACATTCTGTTATCAGGATTGGCAGAGTTGTGCCAGCTGTCACCCTGACAGCAGATCTGACGGCACAAACTGGGACCTGTTAAATGATGGTATCGGCAATCCCAAACAGTCAAGGAGTCTGCTCTATACCCATAGAACCTCACCGGTAATGATTACCGGTGCCAGAGCTTCGGCGGAAATTGCCGTCTCTAAAGGCTTCTCACATATACAGTTTCACCAGGCAACACCTCAGCATGAAGCAGCAGTAAATGAGTATCTGAAATCACTTGAACCGATACCAAGCCCTTATCTGGATATAAACGGTAATTTAACAGGTTCGGCTTTACGAGGTAAAGAAATATTTTTCGGTAAGGCAAATTGCGCAAAATGTCATGTACCGCCGTATTATGGTGACCGTTCAAAACACGTTTTAGGCCTTGGTTCAGATAATGATCGAGATCGTGAATTTGCAACTCCGATTCTTATCGAGTGCTGGCGAACCGCTCCTTACATGTATGATGGTCGTGCAGAGTCAATAGAAGATGTAATTACTAATGACAATAAAAATAACAAGCACGGAAATACGAAAAATCTAACTGACCAGGAAATCAAAGACCTGGCCGAATACATTCTTTCTCTATGACAAAATACCATAATGTTTGCAATTTAGCCTATAATATTTGTTGAAACTATAAATCATGTATTCAGGGAATAAGGGGATTAGCCGACGAAAAAGTCTAAAAAAAGAACTCATTCTGAAGTAATATATTCACAATGAGTTCTTTTAAAAAAGGTTTTAGTGCAATTAAAGAAAAAAGGATATATGGTTGTTGTTTTATAGAATGGCTTTATAGTTCTACAAATTCATTACCTACTTTGCGAGCTCGTTCTGCTTTGTCAAGATTTATATTTAGATAGATTCCTACTTCCACCAGAATATTCCATCCTGCCGCTAGGTAAACATAATTTTTCAGCATTCCCGGGTCTTTAACAATAATAGTTGGGAATATTGTCTCTTTGCTGCTTACTGCAATTACTGTCAAACCTACACCATCTACGAGAGTTTCCTTGATTTTTTCCAGTTCTGCTTCAAATGGGTTGATCAGTATAACTACATCCTTGGAGTCCATTACTTCTTCAATTCCGTGTACGGCATAGGTTCCTTCCAGGAAGTCACTTTTCTTTCGTGTAATTTCATTTGTTTTGAGGGTTAACTCTTCCGCGACACCATCGTTACGGCCTGCGAAGTAAATTGTACCGGCCTCGGATATGGTTTTTGTTATTTCAGGTGAAATCTCTACGGTTAGAGCATCAGCAACGGCATCAGCCAACACGCCAAATTGGTCCTTAAGAGTTTTTCCCGTTACTTGGGCCAGCAGTTCCTGGTAAAACAGAGCTTGCTCGGCAACACTTTTGGTTGCCGCTACCGCTTGTTCCCAGCCACAACTTAATGTGTATGTTTTATTTGTCATTTCAGCAAGTTTTGTGTTTTTACGAGCTGTAAGTCCGTAAAGGTTCTGATGACTGCCTTTTAAGTTATTGAGCAATGCAATTACTTCTTTGGTAGAACCGCTGTTAGATGCGCCAAATATCACATAATCTGAAAGATTGTATTCTGCTGCCTGCCGACCGCCATCTGTTTTAATATCTAACCCTATCCCTTCGCATAAAGCAGAATAGATAATATTTTTTGCCGGGAATATTCTACTGGAACCTTCACCTGTTAAAAAAAGTTTACCCGCAGCCTTGATTTCTTCGATTAATTCCTGGCAGTTTCCCAAACTGAAATTTCTTAATACGTCGGGAGTGTCCATCATTTCCTGAACCAGGGAATAATTCATGTATTTATCACTTTTATTCATGTTAAGGTCCTTTTCAATTTGTGTTGTGTATTTGAGCTGTATTTTGCAATTATAATTAATACTAACCGTTATTGAGTTCTAAATACAAAATGTTTATTTATATCAAACTTTTGGCAATGATACGTAATCCGGCATTTCACCAACTAAAGGATTTAGATAATCAAAAAAGGCATCAGTCACAAAGTTGCCTTCATGATTGATATATTCATCCGGCAGGGGTTTAGCCCGCACGGCAACATCCCTGAGAGCTGCTGTACCTGTTGAGCAGCTGTAAACACTGCCGCTGCTTCTTTCCAATGTTACCATTACACCGCTTATGCCGTCTGCAGCAAGCTGAACTGCCTTTTTTCCACACATGTATGCTTCATCAATATCAAGCCGAACAGCTCTGTCAGCAGCACACATAGGCAGGGATTCAGTAATCTGAAACTCACCGCGAAAACCAAACTCTTCTGATATCATCTGATGCAATGCCATAGCCGCACTTGTACCACCCATTGCACCAAATTCTACATTTCCAAATCTGTCTGCAGTTTTTGATGCTGAGACAGGTGTTCCGTCTGCGTAAACAATGCCTTCACCGCAAACGACAGATACATATCTATAGTCTTTATAGCATCTTTGCACATCAGCCAGGAACTTATCTTTTTCAAAATGCCTTTCAGGCAGACACATAATATGAGGTGCATCTTCCGGCCTTTTTTTACCGGCAGCAGTTGCTCCTACCAGCCATCCGGCCTCACGACCAATACACTGATAAACCACGAATTGATCAACTTTTTGCATGTCACGTGCAAGTATTCCGGTTTGCATTACTGACAGAGCCATATAGCGTGCAGCACTGGCAAATCCAGGGGTATGGTCGGTCCCAAAAAGATCGTTATCTACTGTTTTAGGAATTCCCACGCCGATCATGTCGTATTGCTCTTTTCTGGCATATTCTTCCAGGCGGTGAATGGTGTCCATCGTATCATTGCCGCCGATAAGAAATATATATCGAATATTATATTTCTTGAGAAGTTCCAATATTACCGGCAGATCATCGTCTTTAAGTTTATGACGGCATGAACCTAGGGCACTTGAAGGGGTTGTTTTGAGTCCATCTATTGTCTCAGGACTTACAGTTGCAAAATCTATTATCTTTTCAGACATAAATCCTTCAATACCATATCGCATGCCGTACATCTTGACTATACCGGCATACTTATTTGCAGCCTCAACAACTCCTGCCAGGGAGGCATTTATTACTGATGTTGGGCCTCCAGATTGACCGATTATAGCATTTCCTTTTATTATGCTCATATTCCTAACTTTCTTGACAAGTCCAGCGAATCATATTGCTGAAAAAATTTACATACCAGTTGCCGACTTCTACTAATTCTGCTCCGGGTGCTTTTAATTTTATTCTTCTTTCACCCCAGTCTACTAATCCGCCTGCCCAGTGTGGAGCTACGTCACCGGCATAACATGCCATTCGTCCTTTGCCATATTTGCCAATAACCAGCATTGGATCTGACTCTTGCCGCATAAATGACAAATCTGATCCATTGTCATTTATTTTATATTTATCAATAGACAAAATTGTTTGAGAGCCAGATTTTGCTTCCAGACGGTTATAGCCGGCAACGCAGGGCGGACACGCTATAAATGGAAGAGAATTAACAATATCATGACGCTCTCTTTTTCTTATTACACATGGTTGGGCGCTGTTTACCCTGTCATCTGAATCCTGCATTTTTACCGGTAAAATTTCCTGTAAAACAGTATTCTGATAGCCTCCGTTAATTCCGGTAAATGAATCCCATCCGCCGATCATAAGTATTCCCATACCGTCACTGATTTTATCAGTTAACAGATCAAGCTGACTTTTGGAAAAATTTACTGCAGGATAATCACTAATAACCACTGCATGAATATTATTTCCCAGCTGGGCATCTCTAAACGGCACATCAGATGGAATGTATTCAAATTGTACTTCAGTATATGAGAGTATTCCAGCCAGGTAAGATCCGGCATTATCCAATGCTGTATCACCAAGATATAAAATGTTGTAAGCCATTAATCTCGCCTATTTCGCTAAAGCTTCATATTCTTTCAAAATCTTCTGAAACATTTTTGAGTATACTTTGGGATTATAAAAGCGAAAATCAATAGTGCGTAGGTATTCTTGCGGCCCGCCGTTTCTAACTCCTTCGATCAAGCTGGCAATCTGCTTTTGTGACTGAAAGGCGTTAATCGCATAAAGCTTTCTTTCAAGAAGGCTTTCATCGGCATTGATTTGAAAGGTTGGCGGTTCTGGGAAATCGCAATAGACAGCAATTTCATGTACAGATGGAGTCTGTTCCAGTGACAAACCCAGTTCCGGCCAGATAGAACCAGTTGCATGAAAAATACTGATCAGCAGTTCATCGTAGATCAATTTATGGTCTGGGTGTAAGTCATTTCGCGTTGGAATAAAACATTGTGTCGGCCGTACTTTTCTCAGTATCTGGGTAAATGAATTTTGCAGTCCGGTATAACCCGCATATTCTCCCATCTCACCTGTCTGGCATTTTCTTCGTCCCTGGTGTTGGAATAAATTGCAGTCAGGGAAACCCAGCCAGTGTATATTTTCTTCAGGTATCCCCAGGGTTTTATAGCATTTATGTGTTTCTTCCTTTCGGATGCCGGATATAACTCCCTTTTCTTCATTAGAGCAATATCCCATGCCTCCGTCGGTTACTATAACTACATGGACTTTTACGCCTTCTTCTAGTGCAAGCTGCATAAGCAGGCCGGCTCCTAAAGCTCCATCATCATCATGTGGGCTTATAACGGCAAAACACTCTTCTTTATCCTGGCTGTTAAACGAAACTTCTTCAAGGGTGTTACCTTTAAGGCATTCAGTGCCTGAAAAGTGTACATATCTGTAGTATTCTTCTATGTATTTGTCAATCATATTCCGGTTTTACTTTTTGTTATTACTTATTCTAAAATAGTTAATTATGTCTCTTTTAGTAGATTATCTCATCTTTGTATTTTGGGCAATAGACAGGTGTAATTAGATAATGGATATATGTAATTAACTCGGCATTATAGCTTGATGTTTTATATATTATTACGCAATTTGCCAGATTATAGGACTATAAGCATGTAACTAATACAAGAGTTATTTTGCTATATGGCCGATTATATAGTTGAATGATACAATGCTGGAAGTTTTGACTTGCCTGCAAGGGGGATTATGGTATCGATAACCAATACAGTTATAAGGAAAGCATATTACTTCGCGTTTAAGTTATAAAACACTTGTTTTTTTGCTTTTAAGGCATAGAAAATATGTAAATAATTGCGTGTTTTTTTGTAACTGCTTTTAGTATAAGTACATATGTAACTAAAGGGCGATGCTTTTGTAACATATTTTCTCATTTTTTTGTTTTTATATATTTTTTCTGTAAGATATTCAGAAAAACACAAATAGATAGTAGAAGATAAGATTCTATACCTTTTAACAGCTAAATTTCTTCTGATAAACCAATGAATAAAGATGAAAACAAAGAGTTAGCAATATTCTGGGCACAATCTCAGCCGCAGATTGCAAATTATATTAATGCACAGGTCTCAAATTTTCAGGATGCGGATGATATTATGCAGAATGTCGCCGTAATTACAGTGGATAAATTTGATACATTCGACAGGAGTGGGTCTTTTACAGCCTGGGCTATAGGAATTGCACGAAATTTAATACTAATGTACTATGCCGAAAAGCGTAAAAACAGGCTGATGCTGGATAGTGATGCTATAAGTATTATCTCCGAAGTATATGAGGATGATTTGCAGAGTATTATGGAGCATAAAAAGAAAGTGAGCAATCACTTGAAAAGCTGCTTGAAGGTACTCAAGACAAAATGGAAAAAAATTGTTGAAATGCATTATTACTATGAGTTTAGTCCTAATCGGATTGCCCAGCAATTAAGCATGACCAGAAATAATGTGTTCGTTTCACTTCATCGCATTAGATTAGCGTTAAAAAATTGTGTTGAAAAGAAACTAAGCGAGGCTCAACAATGACAGATAGAATCGAACAATTATTAAGCAGGTATATGCTTGATCCTGATTCTATGAATGAGCAGCAGTTTCAGGAATTATCTGAATGGATAAAGCAGGATCAGCAAAATGCCAGGAAGTTCATTGATTCCATGTTGTTCCGAAGAGAAATACATGATTTGCTTTTGAGCTCGGATAATTCAATAAATAAAATATTATTTAATTCACACGATGTTAAAAAGAGCAATTCAGATTCTTCAATGTTCGATATGGAAATAATGCATTCTCTCCTGGAAAATGAGATGCGGGCTCCCGAGGTGGCAATAAGCTATCCAAGTACAGAGAATGTCGCGTATAAAGAAGATGTGTCAGCTAAAAATGAAGTAAATACAATCAAGTCGAATAAATTTTATCGTCTTTATAGTGTGATTGTTTCCATCGCAGCGGTTTTAATGATAGTTTTTATCATTTATGCGAATGTTTTCCCGCCCAAATATAAAGTTTCAGTGGCGACTTTGGTACAGCAGTTAGATGCCCGCTGGGATGACAATTCGATTTCGCCTGGTGGTGATATATATACAGGTAAGTTATCTCTAGAGGAAGGTTTCGCTTCGATCTTAATGGACGATGGTGCCGAATTGGTATTGGAAGCACCTGCCGCACTGGAATTTCGTTCTGAAAGGGAAGTTTACCTTGAGCAAGGAAAGATATCTGCTTCAGTTCCACCTAAGGCAATTGGTTTTTCTGTTTATGCCAAGGGAGTAAAAATAGTAGATCTGGGCACAGAGTTTGGTGTGTCGGTTCAAAATGATCAATTAGATACTTATGTATTTGACGGTAAGGTTAGTATGGCAACTTATGCCTCAGATAATGTCGATCAAAATACTTTTAATGATTCTCTTTTAATTACCGAGGGCCATGCATGGCGCGTTGATAATAATAGAGAAGTGTCAAAACTTGAATATAATGATTTGGCATTTGTTAGAACGGGTGAATTTGAAGCACGGGCATTAAGCAAAGCAGGGTCATCATACCACCGCTGGCTTGCCAATAGTTATGAAATAAAAAGGGATCCCAATCTGGTAGCATATTATACATTTGAAAAGCCGCAAGACGATACGATGCACTTGAAAAACTTTTCAATGGCAACTGGTTCAAGATTAAATGCTTTACTGGGAAGTGAGAGTTCGTCGGAAAATAATCCTGTTTGGTCAAAAGGAAGATGGGCCAACAAGTTTTCCATGCAGTTTAATAGTGATAAAAGACAATATGCTGTAGTGCCGGGTAACGAGTCGTTCAGCCTGAGAAATATGTCTTTGGCAAATCTGAATTGTCCGGAAATACAAATTACCGGGCCTATAACAATATCTGCCTGGATTGGCTCTGGCAGCAGAGGAACAGTTATTTCCAATAGAATACCGGGCGGGCATTGTAATTACAGACTGATTGTTGAAAAGAACCTGATAAGGTTTTTCAGGATAAATATTAGCGGGAGTATTAGTAAGGAAGTATCGCAAACGATGCCTGACGGTTATGGCACTGATTGGAAATATATAACTGTAACACACGATAATAAAACAGTAAGGTTTTATTATAATGGCGAGTTGATTGGCAGTAAAGAATATGATTTTACTCCGAAAAGGGTTAATTCATATTTGCTTCTGGGGGCAGACGGTTCAGATAAAGATGGATATTTCTTTAATGGTAAAATAGATGAACTGGCACTGTTTGATAGGGTACTTTCAGATAAAGAAATCCAGGAAATATACCTTAGTGGTAATCCCGGACAATAGTATACGTATATTTTGAATTTAATTGTTTAGTTGCTTTTAATAATATTTTTTTTTGGAGGAATAAGACTATGTCAAATTATGTTAAGGTCTTTCTGGCTTTCCTGATGGTCCAATTGCTTTCATGTGTAGTGCAGGCTGGAGTAATTGTTTCCGATGCTGACACTTTTGTTAAAGTGGGTGACAGTAGTAATCATGGAGCCGAAAGTTCTATTGTTCTGAAGAGGTCGACTACCGGAGCTACTTCATCGTATAATCGAGATGGCTGGTTTCATTTTGATCTGACCGGCCAGCCTCCTGCCAATGAGGCTGTTTTAAGCTTTGCATTCTGTACTGGCAGTAATACAGCTGGAAGTGGCACTGTAACTGTTTGGGGTGTTATTGACGGTCAGCCCGGTGATTTACTTGGTACAGACTGGACCGAGACTGAGATTAATGCCGGGAACGCTCTATATCTGCCCGACTTTGCTGAAGGCGAGAATCTTACCAATTTAGGTAGTTTCTCCTGGAGCTCAGCTCCTGCTGATGGAGATATCTTTACTGTTAGTACAGATTCTCTGGTTGATTTCATAAATGCGGATACAAATGATGAGATCACAATATTGTTGAGCCGAAATAGTAACGATCAGAATTTTACATTATATTCTCGTGAAGCTTCTTCCGGTGCACCGCAATTAGATATAGTATTTGAGCCTAAAGCCTGGCAGCCGTTACCTGTATCAGGTCAGGAAGATGTTACCGTAACTGAAGCTTTGACATTGACCTGGAATACTGGTATCGATCCTGATAATATATCACTTCCAAATTCTGATATTACTCATCATATGGTATATGTGTCAACAGCAGCATTAAATGGTGAAGACCCTAATTTAGCTGATATTACTGCAGTTGAATATGCAGTTGATGGTTCTGGTAGTGGCTCTCATGTTATTCCTGGCGGCACCCTTGTACGTGATGCACAATATGCATGGCGAGTTGATGAGAAACTAAATGATGGCTCGGTTGTTACCGGTGATGTCTGGAATTTCTATACATTACTTTCTGTTCCTGAAGTTTCTGTACAACCTGTTACCGATCTACTGGTAAAACCGGATACTGCAATAGAACTTGAAGTGGAAGGTTTCAATCCATTTACTACATCAAGTGCAGGCCTGGAATATCAGTGGTATAAAAATGGTGAAGCACTTTCCGGTCAGACCAGTGCAGCTTTGTCAATATCCTCTGCACAGGTGTCAGATGAAGGTATTTACTATTGCCAGGTTAAGATTGCTTCTAATGGAGCTACTGTTGACTCTGACTCTGCCGCTGTTTCTGTTGAAAGAGTTGTTCAGTATTATGCCTTTGATAACGACCTGCAGGATGGTGTAGGCAGTAACCACGGGGCGGCATACCAATATGTAGACCCGAACATCTATACAGCTACAGATGCTTACTCAGAAGGCTGGAATGGCGATTCTGACGGTGCTTTGAGTCTTGACGGTTCATATTATATCAATATTGGAACAGAAGCTTATCCGAAGAATAATTCTTCACTTGAGCATGGCACAATTTCATGTTGGCTTAAGACTTCTGCTGATACCGACAGTAATATTTTAGGTATATACAATAACCAGCCGCAGCATTATACGACCGGTTTCCAATGTCATATCAAAGACGGTAAGGTACGCGGTTATCTTCGTGATATTGATCAGACCTCAATTGAAAGAAATATTGGTACTGTTAATGATGATCAGTGGCATTTTGTTGTCCTCACCTGGGAAGCTTCTGCTGAAGGTGCTCGTATGGCTATTTATGTTGATGGTCAAAATCAGGGCTCAGCTACATCAAACGCCGCATTTCAGGAGTTTGGCGAATGGAATTTTGATGTGCTGGTAGGTGCGTCAAATGGTCGCGGAGTGCCAAGTGGATTCTTGAACGGCTCTCTCGATGAACTCAAGGTTTATAATTACTCTTTCGATGATGAAGGTGTAGCCGGATTATACTTTGACTACACTGGAAGTAAAATATGTCTGTATCCACCGGTACTTGATAAAACCGGTCCGGAAGGTACTCCTGATTGTGTAGTAGATTTATTTGACTTTTCATCATTTGCAGCTGAATGGCTGGAAGACGGCAACAGGCCGGAATAATTTAACCTTAATAATAAATTCCTGGAGGATTATATAATGACAAACTGTAAAAAAATAATGATTTCTATATTTGCTGCCGTTTTCGGCAGCCAGGTAATTTCTGCTGGTGCTATGGCCGGTACAGTAACCTGGGATGACGGCGGTGCTGATACTATCTGGTCCACCGTAGAAAACTGGGATAACGATCTTGCTCCATCGGCAGGGAATGACTATATTGTCGACGGTTTTACTGTACAGAATCCGGATAATGGTGGTTCTTCAACCAGTTCAACCGAGACCTTTGGCGGAAAAAGTCTGGCAGTTAATAATGGTACGATTATTCTGTATCGCAATATCGAAAGTTTTTCCGGTCGCGAGCAGCATAACATTATTCCTGATTTCTCATTGACAGATTCTACCCTGGATACACGCTGCGGATATGCATCCGGAAAGCTGCTGATTGACAGTCCGGTTAAATTCTTTGGTGACAACACTATTCTCGTTGACACTGTTCGTTGCAGCTGGACTTATCAGTTAGTGTTTACTGAAGCTATTTCAGGTTATGGTAATATTGAAATGTATCGTACCAGCCAGGGTTCTGGCAGAACTGTTTATCTAAATGGTGATAATAGTGGTTATGCTGGAAACTGGAATGTTTATAGCACAGCCGCTGAAACTCTCAATGTTCACTTTTATGGAACAGCCGGTTGGGGTACTGGTACAATGAATCTGGGCTACTATAGTATGATTCATTTTAGAGTAAATGTTGATGCCGGCAGTGGTATGCTTGTAATGGACAGTACTGCCATGTTGAACATTTACGATAAGGATTCTGTAATTGGCGGTCTTGAATTTGATGGCATTGCTGTTGATCCTGGTACTTATACTTCTGCTGAGCTTAATACTCTGACAGGATCAAGTGCTTTTTCCGGAGATGGAACTCTTACCATTAACTCATTGGCATGGAATCCTGTGCCGGAAAATGGCGAAGAAGGAGTTTCTATTGATTCTGATCTGACTTGGAATACAGCTCTCGATCTTGATGTAACAGAACATCAATTATATTTGAGTGCAGCAAACGATCCTAATATGATGGATGTGACTCCAATTATTATTTCAGATGATAATAGCGGTACTGGTTCTTATAGCCCTGAATTAAAGAGAAGTGCAGTTTATACCTGGCGTGTTGATGAGAAACTTTCAGATGGTACAATACTGAGAGGTTTGAACTGGACATTTGAGACCATTCCTGCTGTTCCTGTAATTGATGTTCAGCCGGCGGATCAGTTTGTCTTTGCCGGTGAGCAGGCAGTTTTGGCTGTTGAAGCAACCGACCCTTTCGAGCCTGATACAGAAGGTTTGTCTTATCAGTGGTATCTGGGTGACAGCCCGGTTGCCGGTGCTACAGACGCTGAGTATATAATTGCCGGCACACAGGTTGAAAATGAAGGCACTTATAAGTGTATTGTAACCTGTGATACAAATGACAAAACAACAGAATCAGAAACCGCTATAATTGTTGTAAAACGCCAGGTGGTAAATCTTACTTTCAATGAAACGCTGGAAGATAATATTGGAAGCAACAGTGGAGCATGGGTGGCGAGTAATGATCCTAATGCTACTTTAGAATTTGTTGATGGTTTTGATCCGGAAGTTACCGGCGAGGCGTTGAGCTTAACTGGTGCCGGTCATGTCGAATTCCCGGCAAGTGTATTTGACAATGTTACTGAGCAGCAAATATCGATAGCTTTTTGGGCGAATGTAGGTTCGTTCGAAAAAACTACTGTATTTGGTGCATATAACGAATCTGGAAGTCGTATGATATCCATGAACTTCCCATGGTCAGATGCGATCTATTTGGATGCTGGTAATAGTTTCGGGTACGATCGTATTTCTAAAGATAAGTCACCTTCGGAACTTCAGGATGTTTGGACTTATGTTGTAGCAACAAAGAATATTGCTACCGGTCAGATGAAAATATACCTGAATGGAGCTGAATTTACCAGTGGTACTGGTAAAACCACTCCTATGAAAGATGCTGTTTCTTTATACATTGGCAAAGGATATAGTGGTGAATACTGGCAGGGAGCTATCGATGACTTCCAAATTTACAATTATGCCTTGGATATGGACGAAGTGGCTGGTATGTATTTTGATTATACCGGTGTGAAAACCTGTTTGTATCGCCCTGCATGGGATCTTTCCGGTCCGGACGGCACTCAGGATTGTCAGGTTGACTTGTATGACTTAGAAGTAATTGTAGAAAGCTGGCTGGAAAGCGGCTTGATACCTAGATAATGTTATACCTTTTAGAAGTTTTAATATTACTGTTAGAGAAAGGACTGTAAGTCCTTTCTCTATTTATTTATTGCAAAAAGTAGATTATATAGAGAAGTAGTAAATTATGAGATTAAGATATATATTATTTTATCTGGTTCTTATTATGTCTGTTCAGGCGTATGCTCAGGTTCCTGAGCTGCTTACTCAGGAAATTGTTGACGGTGATAATACATATACTCTTCATATGGTAAAAGAAACCCTGCGCGGTCCGAATTTTAATATAAAAATTCAGAATAACAGTGGTGAGTATGATAGTTATACCCCTGGTGAAGTGCGGACATATATCGGTACAGTTGATGAACTTGATGATGCGGTGGCTGCAGGATATCTTGAATCTGATGGTACACTATGGGCGAGAATCTACCTTGACAGAGGCTGGCTTTGGACTGTCTCCGGTAGTAGTATTACAGGTAAAGTGTTTCGCGAACCAACCTATTCTTATTCTACTACCCCGACTGTAGAAGCCGGTATGGGCGGTGAGATTGTTTATGAATATGAAATGGGTTTAGATGTTGATTATGATTGCTACAGCAAAATATATAGCTCCGATGCCGCCAAAGCCTTTGAGAATATTGAAAAAAATATGTGCGAATGGAAAGTTATCCAGCTCAGGGACAATATGATGAAACCCTCTATTGGTAGAGTTGTTCTTAGAGCTTCACAGCAGAATTGTCCTTTCCAGGGTATCTCCGGCACAGCTTTGCTTAGTCCCTTTGCTTCAGAATGGGCTAATAATCAATCTGACGCAATGCAATATTGTTTCAAAGCGATGCTGGCTACAACCAATATTGGCGGCGGGGTGGCGTATTGTCCGGGCTCATATAATATTTCTCAGTGCAAGAGTACCGGATGGTTTATGGGTGCCGGCAGACATGAGCTTGGACATAATTTTGGTTGTGCTGATTACGAAGGCGGTAGTCCAGAAGGGCCTACCATTAATTGCGGTAACGGCATTACACGTTTTTGTGGACCATCAGTAAGAGATCATTTATTACATCGCAATAAATATATAGGCAACAAGCTGTACAGTATTGGTGGTGCTTACCAGACAGTTGAGTTTCCACCTTACGCTGCATTGGATTTGCAGGCAATTTCATGTGATCTCGGTCGTGAAAATCAGATTAGAATAGATGTATTAGCGAACGATTTTGATGCTAATGCCGATGGTCTTGAATTGCTTTCTTTTGAAGAAACCTCTAATTTAGGTTTCAGTATTTCAAGATCCGAAGGTACCGGCCTTGAAGGTAGAGATGAAATACTATATACCTATAGAGATAATGTTGCATCAGACCGCCTGGACTATGTCCATTATACTGTTAAAGATTCTTCCGGAAAGATCGCTACAGGTTTGGTATTGATAAAGATTCATGTAACAATCCCTCCTTTGTGGGCAGTTCAAACAGATGCTGATACTTATGTTAATGGTACGACCAGAAATAATTACGGCAGCAGTGCTTCGATTATCATAAAAAGAAGTTCTGCCGGAGAGACTTCGAGCTATACACGTACAGCATGGATGCATTTCACTTTGCCTGATAGGGCTGTAACCGGTTCTGCACAGTTGGAATTTACTCTTGATAGTGCAGATGTTAATTCCGGTACGATAACAGTGTGGGGGGTAAATGATGGTAAAAAGGGAGATGTTTTAGGAGTCGACTGGTCAGAATCAACTATTACCGGCTATAATGCTCCGTATAGGCCGGATTTCTCTGAGGATGAGAATATTTCATTGATTGGTACATTTGCCTGTAGTTCAACTCAAGATACATTTATCTTATCAAACGCAAAGCTGGTATCGTTTTTGAAACAGGACAGCAATGGAGAAGTAACTTTTATTCTCACCAGGAACCCAAATGATGGAAATTTCTCTATCAGGTCAAGAGAAAATCCTGCCGGTGGTGCGGCTGAACTGAGCATGATGCTGGTTCCATCAGCAGATACCTATGTTCGCAGTGGTGATTATGCCGATGTCAATTATGGTTTGGACAGCGGAATGATCGTTAAGAATGATATTGGTTCTTATAGCCGTCATGCGCTGATGCGTTTTGATTATAACAGCAAGGGAACAGGAACGGTAAATAGTGGGCTGCTTACCCTGGTACCTCTTACATCGCAACCAACAGCGACTTTGCGTGTCAGACTATTGGACGATGCTGATGATCTTTGGGGTGAGAATTCGATGACATGGAATACCGAGCCTGTACCATTAACCGGAGAAGTAATATTTTCCGGATCAGATCTTGTTATTGGCCGGCCATATGAGATAAATGTAACAGATTTATTAAATCAGACCGGAAATTCCAATGGTATTGCTTCCTTTATCATTGATTCACCAATTCAGGTCCAGAGAAGTTATACGTCATTTGCTTCAAAAGAGAATGAGGTAGCTGAGTATCAGCCTAAGCTAAGAGTAGAAACTGATAATATGTTTGTTGCCGGTAATCTTAACCTGGATGACATCGTTGATTTCAAGGATTTTGAAATAATTGCCAGTGAATGGCTGGAAGAAGATTGTCAATTTAATCTATCCTGTTTTGGTGCTGACCTGAACAGCGACAATGTTGTAAATTTAATCGACTTAAATATTATGACAGGTAACTGGCTGCAATATAACTAATGATGCCCAATTGCTGTATGGCCTGTATATGCTGTTTACGATTAAAATCACACCAATAAAAATTTAAGCCTGCTACACACGTATATATATTATTAGCATTTAGGAGAACATTCCTAAATGCTGATATCAGGAGCCTTATAGAATGTTATACCTGCAAAAAATAATGCTGTTATCAGCGTTGGTATTTAGTAATGTGATTTGTCTGGAACTGGATGCGCGTGAGGTTAAAGACCTTAATGCCGAATGGCAGTTTGTTAAATCTGACGTTGATGTGACAGCTCCGTCTGACACGGTATTAGAGTGGCAAAAGGTTGACCTGCCTCATACCTGGAATGATACAGATGCTCAATCAGGAGGTAAATATTATTCCGGAACAGGCTGTTATACGAAGACTATTTTAGTTGATAAATCTCAAAAGGATAAACGTTTCTTTCTTCGTTTTGAAGGTGTTGGACAGGTTGCCGGTGTTTATGTTAATGGCATACTTGTCGGCGAACACAAAGGATCCTATGCAGCTTTTTGTTTTGAGATTACCCCGGCACTGAAGTTTGGCGAGCAAAACATAATCCTGGTAAAGGTCGACAATAAAGCTCGCCCCGACATAATTCCTGTTAATCGAAACCTGTTTATGGTGTTTGGCGGTATTTACAGACCTGTTTCACTGATTGTAACTGATGAGGTATGTATTACCCCGATTGACTATGCTTCGCCCGGGGTATATATTCAGCAGCAGGATGTAAGCCATAATTCGGCAACAATAAATGTCAGGTCAAAGCTCGAAAACGGTACCATTCTAAAAAAAGACCTGACCCTCAAAACATCGATTATTGATGCCGGTGGAAAAGTTGTTGTTACTGCGAAAGATAACTATTCAGTAATACCTACTGTAGTAACAACCGCACGTCAAACCTTACATATCGATAACCCACATCTTTGGAACGGCCGTCCGGATCCTTATCTTTATCAGCTTAAAGTTGAAGTTTTTGATGGTAATAAACTGGTAGATGCTGTTGTTCAGCCGCTGGGCATTCGCTATTACAGAATGGACCCGGATATGGGCTTTATACTTAACGGCAAGCCGTATCGGCTTTATGGCGTTTGCCGCCATCAGGAATGGAAAGATTGCGGCAGTGCTTTATCTGATTCTCAGCACAAAACAGATTTCGATATGATATATGAAATGGGTACTACGTCAGTCAGACTGGCTCATTACCAGCAGGCAGAGTATGTATATTCGTATTGTGATCAACTGGGGCTGGTTGTCTGGGCAGAGATACCTTTTGTTAATACTTATACCGGACAGGAACGTGACAATGCTAAGCAGCAGATGCTGGAACTTGTTCGACAGAACTATAACCATCCATCAATTTTTATCTGGGGCCTGCATAATGAAGTCTATGCAAAGAGATCGACCGACTATCCTGTTCTTTTGACCCGCGAGCTGCATGATATCGCGAAAACTGAGGATCCTGATCGTTGGACCGTTTCTGTTAGTGGGTTTGGCAGCCTGGAACGTTCAATGGATCTTCATGCTGATCTACAGGGTTGTAACCGCTATTTTGGTTGGTATTATGGCAGAAGTGATGATATGGCAAACTGGATCAAGGGAACAAAAGAAAAAAGACCTGATAATTTTGTTTGTATTGCCGAATACGGCTGTGGTGCTAACATAGCTCATCAGTCAGAAAATCCGACTAAGGCGAATCCGATTTCCGGTAAGTTTTTTGCCGAGCAGTATCAGACTGATATGCATGAAGTTCAATGGGCTGCAATTGAGCAGCATCCATTTATATGGGGAAGCTATCTCTGGAATATGTTCGATTTCTGTGTGCCCGGCTGGAATAGAGGCGGCACAAAAGGGCTTAACCATAAAGGGCTTGTTACCTATGATCGTTCAGTTAAGAAGGATTCATTTTATTTCTATAAGGCAAACTGGTCTGATGAGCCGGTTTTGTATATACGCGACCGCAGACTGATTGATCGTTCATCGGACATGGCTGAGATTAAGGTGTATTCTAATTGTGCTGAGGTTCGGTTGAAAATAAACGGTACGAATGTTGATATTAAATCGGCAGGGTATGCAATTTATACTTGCGATGCAGTATTGTCAGAAGGTAAAAATGTCATTGAGGCTTCTGCTGTTCGAGATGATAAAACATATACAGATAACTGTACTTGGTATGTTGATTCAGTGGCTGCCAAAGCTTTAGCCAAAGCCAGGGCAGAGGAAGATGCAAGAAAGATAGCCCTGGCAAGCAGCTTTGAGGAATCGAAGAAGTCTCTCCCGGAAAATACAATTGATGGCAGCATGAATACATACTGGAGTACGGATGAAGATAATCCCTGGATCAGGTATGTCATGGAAAAAGAGGTGAAAATCGGCAAGCTTGGCATCGCATGGTATAAAGGCCGTGAGCGGATATATCCTTTTGAAGTGGAATTTTCTTTTGACGGCCAGGTATGGCAGCAGGTCTTTAAAGGAACTAATCGTCAGGAAAACGGTATGGAATATTATGAATTTCAGCCGATGGAAGCAAATTATATCCGGTTACGCTGTCATGGCAATAACAAGACCGGCTTTAGTGCGATATGTGAAGTAGATATTCAAGGACTTAAAAAGTAGTCTATTTTATATGAATGAATAATGCAGGAGCTGTATAGCGTGAAAATAAATTGTATCAAAAATCTGGTATTATTACTGTTACTTTGTTCGGTGCCGGTTCTGGCGAATAACCCGACAATATTGAAAAAAGACTGGATATTAGATCCTTCAGGTTTTGATGCCAAAGTTATTGAGAATGCAAATAACAATACCGTGGAATTAACCAATGGATTGGTCAGGCGGGTATTTCGCATTAGTCCCAATGCTGCTACGGTAGCGCTGGAAAACCTTATGACCGGTGCGAATGAACTGCGTTCCGTTCGACCAGAGGCACTTTTGACAATTGACGGCAGGATGTATGAGGTAGGAGGGCTTATTGGTCAGCCTATCCAGAATTTCTTACTTGAAGACTGGATTGATAAATTAAAAGCTAATCCGCTGGCTTTTGAGTTAGTTGATTATAAAATCGGCAAGACAACCGAACGTTTCCCCTGGAAGAAACATCCGGAATGGATGTCGCAGGATCTTTCCTGGCCGCCAAAGGGAGTGTCATTAACATTCAATTACAAGGCGGGTAAAATACTATGCTTAAAGGCAGATTCTTCCATAAAAAGACCTGTTTTGATTTCTGATAAAATGGTTCAGGTGGATAAGTCATGGGAACAATTTGTTACTTCAGCTGATAAGGATTCTACCTTTACACTTCATGGTGTCTTTGGTTCGATAAGGGCACATGATCATAGCTGTGTTTTTGCCGAAAGAAAATTGCCGGCCGGCACGCGTGTTGTACAATGCCTGGTTGAGCCGGGAACTGACAGCAGTTGTGCCTGGGGGCCGGGGCTGGCATTGTTATGGGATAAACATGGTATAAAATTCGGCTTGAGACCGGGCCAGAATTGTTTCAGTATAAACAGCTCTTCGCCAGACAGCTTTGAAACTTTGGTTAATTATTATGCCGGAAATCGGCCTTATTATCTTAGGATTGAGCTTGAGCCGGGAAAACTTGTTTGTTCCGCATCAATAGATGCCCAACAGTGGGAAACTGTCTTATCCAAAGATGTTAGCTGGCTCTGGACTGATCCGAAGTCTGTCAGGATCGGTAAAATGTCTCATTGCGGGGGTAATAACGATCATAATTCGATCGGCGAGATTCATAATTGTAAAGTAAGTGATTTTATCGCGATGGGAGATATGCCGGAAGATGAAAAGGTTTTTGATCCGGATCTTCCTATAGCAAATCTGGATATATCGGTTCATTATGAGTTATATGACGGCATCCCATTGATGTCTAAGTGGGTTGAGTTGAAAAATAACAGTAAAAAAACTGTCAGATTAAACAGTTTTACTGCCGAGATTCTGGCCATGGTCGAATCTACTCCAAAGCTTTATGCGGAGAATCCTGTTGAGTTGATAGACAGGTTTACACCGCTGCATGTTGTGACAGACTATGCGTTTGGCGGTGACATGGAAGCAATGAAGGACAATGATGCTGTTTTCTGGGAACATGACCATCCTGAATATGAAAAAACGGGTATAAGGTATTATGGTTTGTACCACCCGTGCCGGCTTATCTGCAGGGCACCGCTTGGTCCGGAGCTTGACATTGCATCTGGTGGGAACTGGCAATCTTTCCGGGTGTTCGAGTTACTGCAGGATTCTACCGACCTGGAACGCAGAGGCTTGCAGCGCAGGAAAATGTGGCGTACTATAGCACCATGGTCGCAGGAGAATCCGATCTTTATGCATGTTCGCAGTGCCAGGCCTGAAGCGGTTAAATTGGCAATCGATCAGTGCGCTGAGGTTGGTTTTGAAATGGTTATCATGACATTCTGGAGCGGTTTTCAGGCTGAAAACAGTTCGCCGGAGTATCTGGCCCAGATAAAAGAACTTGCAGATTATGCCAAGAGCAGGGGGATTGCCCTGGGGGGATATTCTCTGCTGGCAAGTCGCGGTGGTAAGCCGGAAAACCTTGTAATCGATGTTAAGTCCGGTAAACCCGGAGGTGCTAAATTTGGTGCATCCCCGTGTTTGTGCAGCGATTGGGGACTAAATTATTTCGATACTCTGCGTAATCTGTTTAATGAAACCGGCTTAAATGTGTTTGAACATGATGGTTCTTATCCGGGAGACAAGTGTGCCTCTACTGACCATCTCGGGCATAGATCATATGAAGACTCTCAATGGAAACAATGGGAGCAGATCAGGGATTTCTATCGATGGTGCAGGAGCCAGGGTATTTATCTGAACGTTCCGGATTGGTATTTTTTGAATGGCTCCAGCAAAACAGCTATGGGCTATGTAGAGACCAACTGGTCTTTACCGCGTGAATATCAGGAGATAATCGAAAGACAGAATATCTTTGACGGCACCTTTGATAAAACTGCTTCAATGGGATGGATGTTTGTCCCGTTAACGCAATATCATGGCGGTGGTGCTGCTGCTACGATTGAGCCGCTCAAAGAACATCTTGATCATTATGAAACAAGACTGAGAACTCTTTTTACATCTGGCGTACAGGCAGCCTATCGCGGACCGAGATTATATGATGCGCCGGAGACCATGGCTGTTGTCAGTAAGTGGGTTGATTTCTATAAAAAACATCGTCAGATACTGGACTCGGATATTATCCATTTGCGAAGGCCGGATGGCGGGGATATAGATTATATTATGCATGTTAATCCGTCTTCAGATGAGAAGGGGCTTCTTGTTATACATAATCCGCTGAACTGTGAGGTTGAAAAGGTTATTAAAGTGCCGCTGTATTATACCGGACTGAAGGACAATGTGAAAATAGAGTTTCAGGATGGTAAAGTAACCGAAATGAATATGTCAAGAGATTACTCGATAGAACTCAAGGTTACGGTTCCGGCAAAAGATTCAATATGGTATATATTCAGATAAGAAGCCGGTAGTTGCCGCAGTAATAAAACCTGGTAGTCATTTTTGTGTGGTAATCAGTGTCATGTGGGGGTGGCAGCAAATAATTTTAATAAAAACAAATGTATATATTTTTTAAGATGAAAGGTAGATAATATGGAAATATGTAAAAAAATATTATGCTTTTTAGTTGTAACTTTTGTATTTATCAATACATGCTCTCTTCAGGCAGATGCCAACAAAGCCGGCATGGGTGAACCTGAGGAGAATCAGGCTAAACATGAAGATATACGGCAATCCAAAAAGGTGTTACTGCAGTATGGTCCGCTTAATTATGAAAAACGTACTGACCCGGCGATGGAAAAATGGCGGGATAACCGGTTTGGCCAGTTTATCCATTGGGGACTATACGCAATTCCTGGAGGAATCTGGGAAGGGAAAACATATAATTACGCCGCGGAGTTTCTCAAAGCTTCGGCTAAGGTATCTAAAGAAGAATGGGCTGATTTACGCCATCAGTTTAGCATAGAAAAATTCAATGCTGAAGAATGGGCTGCAATGGCAAAAGATCTGGGTGTTAAATATGTTTGCCTGACTACCAAACATCACGAAGGATTTTGCATGTGGCCGAGTAAGTATACAGATTTTGATATTGAAAGCACTCCATATAAAAAAGACCTTCTGAAGGAATTTACCGATGCTTATACGGCTGCCGGAATTGATGTCTATTTTTATTATTCAGTGCTGGACTGGTACAATCCTGACTGGCGTTATAATATCAAGACCGAAAAAGATGAAGAGGCGTTTGACCGGTTTAAGGAGTTTACTAAGAACCAGTTGGTTGAGCTAGTAGAACGATATCCGTCTGTAAAGGGGTTGTGGTTTGACGGCACATGGGATAAATGCTGGAAGATGAATGGTAAGTTTTCGTATGAGTTAGAAAAGCTGCTAAAAGAAAAACGCCCCGGCCTGATCGTTAATAGTCGTATGCGTGCAGATGATTTCGGCAAACGTCACTTTGATTCCAATGGTGATTTAATGGGTGACTATGAATCCGGGTACGAACGGCGTCTGCCTGATATTCGTGATAATGACCTGGTTGCAAAGGTGGTAAAACGTGACTGGGAATGTTGTATGACTGTTCCGGAGAACCAGTGGGGATATCACAAAGACTGGAGTGTCAGCCATGTTAAAACATCAAATGAACTGATAGAAATGCTGGTTTACAGCGTGTCTCTGAATGGTAATTTTCTGCTGAACTTTGGGCCTAAAGGTGATGGCAGCTTCCGTGATGAGGAAGTTAAATTCGCCAGGGAAATCGGCCAATGGATGAAGGTTAACAGCCCGGCTATCTACGGTTGCGGCTATGCCGGACTTAAGAAGATGGACTGGGGCTACTATACCAGAAATATGGATACCGGAAAGTTATTTATGGTAGTATGTAATGTCCCGGTTTCCGGATGGCTCAAAGTGCAGCTGCCTAAAGGTAAAAAGATTGCTTCTGCCAATCTGCTGAAAGATGGCACAACTCTTGAGATAGAAAAATATGACAGCGATGAGTTCTTTATTATACTAAAGGATAAGCAAGCGGATAGACCATTTGTTATCTCGCTTAACCTTGAATAATAAGACACATGCTGATAATACTAAAGGTGACCTCTGGAAATTGCTTCTGATGCGATAGTTTAAGATTTACTGACAAGGAACATAAAATCGTGCATATTGGGCAATATTCACTGTTTTATGTGACGCATGTCAGCAGGCAAAAGAAAAACTAGTCGCTCAAAATGAATTTTCAGTGGTTGCCTAAAGGGTACTTCTGAAAATTACTTCTATTTGAGGTGACTTTTTGGAAGTGCCCTTAACTGTTATAATCACCTAAGTGTTTGTTTCGATAGTGCTTTGGACTTACGCCATGATATTTTTTGAAATTTCTTGAAAAATGGTATTGGTCGGTAAAGCCTATTTCATGAGAAATTTCTTTGATAGTCATATCAGAATTTAAAAGCAGGTTTGCCGCTTTGTTTAGTTTGAGTCTCATTAGATATTGGCTGGGAGAAATATGACAATACCGTTTAAAAAGGGAAGACATATATCTAGCATCAACTTTGCATTTATGAGCAACTTCAATAATAGAGCTAATAGTAGAAAAATTTGAATCTATATAATGTTTACATTCCTGGTAGGTTACCATGGACATGGAAAAACATGCTTTAGCCTTTACACTTTTTAGTGCATGCTCTAGAAGGATAATTCGCAGGTAGCTGCAGCATATCTCCTGGGAGTTATCTGGTCTTGAGTTGCCCAGTTCCATAATCTTTTGAAAGAGAAACAATGTCTCTTCTGTATTTTCAACTTCCACATAATGTTTCTTATTAAGATAGCTCTTCAAAAAAAGTGATTTACTTTCACTGCCGACAAATGTAATAAAGTAGTGCTTCATAGGATCATCAGGGTCTGCTGTATAGTGATGTGCGGTACCTGATTCAAATCCGGTTAATATTCCTGGCTTTATATTAATTGTCTGAGAATTTATATTTAATATCCCTTTACCCTGGATTGTATATTTGATGAAGTAGTAAGGATAATTAATTCTGTTGATATCGTATTCGGGAGCACACTGTTCGTAACCACCGCAGACAATGGCTAATTGTTTATTAAAGTTTGGAGCTGTATCGTAATAAAAATATTGTGCATCTGATACTATGCCGGGTTTTTCCGTTGTATATTGTTTCTTTATATTATTCATAATATACCTCACTGAGCATTACATATATCCATTGTTCTGATACAATAGTCCATTTTCTTTTAATCCGGTACTAATTATTATATATTAGTAAACTTTGGCAGTTTATAAGTTGCAGGAATCACCTAAAAGGCCTTCCTGTAACACTTTGGATTAAATATACTTTCGAGAAATAGCTCGGAAATACAATTAAATGTAATGTTTTTCATTCACAAGGCCTTGTTCCGGCCTTTACGCGTAATGTAAAACCGTCAAAAGTGCGATAACGCACTATTAATGATAGCAAATTAATCAGATTATTGCAATACTATCAAAATAATTATAACTCATTTAAGGAGCAGGTGTTATTTTGTCCTGATATCTGGATAATCTGGGACTTGCCATAGTTGATAGATATGTTTCTATAGCTGTTTGATTACAGCTTCGCCTGCAAGAGAGAGGCTTGTTATATTGTAATATGATATTAGTTGATAAGATAATTCGGATTTTGCGTATTTTTCTTTTATCAATTGTAATTGACAATAATG
Source organism: Sedimentisphaerales bacterium (assembly GCA_963666285.2). Taxonomy (GTDB): domain Bacteria; phylum Planctomycetota; class Phycisphaerae; order Sedimentisphaerales; family SM23-30; genus JAFGDI01. Next base: position 3,477,217 of record OY762711.1, on the reverse strand, counting down.
CATGTATATTTGAAGGAGTTGCATTATAATGAAAGTATTAGTTACCGGCGGTGCCGGCTTTATCGGGTCCCATATAGTCGAACATTTTCAAGGAAAAGCAGATGTGCGTGTCCTGGATAATTTCAGATCTGGTTATATTCGCAATCTTGACGGCTTTGATGTTGAATTAATTGAAGGATCTGTTACTGATAAATCAAAAGTCAAAGCTGCGGTTAGTGGAGTAGATTATATTTTTCATCTGGCGGCTATGGTGAGTGTTCCTGAGTCGATGAGTAAACCGCTTGAATGTGTGGATATCAATGTTAATGGAACATTGAATTTATTGCAGGCATCAGCAGATGCAGGTGCAAGAAAATTGATTTTAAGCAGTTCGGCAGCTGTTTATGGTGACAATCCCATTATGCCCAAAATTGAAACCATGATTCCGGAGCCGAAAAGTCCATATGCGATTACAAAACTGGATGGTGAATATTATTGTAATTTATTTAATAAAGAGAATTGGCTTAGCACCGGATGCTTGCGATATTTTAATGTTTTCGGGCCTCGGCAGGACCCTAACAGTGCGTATGCCGCTGCAGTGCCGATTTTTATTAATAAGGCAATGAGCAATGATGACATTCATATCTATGGTGACGGACGGCAAACTCGTGATTTCATATTTGTAAAAGATATTGTGCGTGCTAATGTATGGCTTGCCGAACATGTTGATATTACCGGTGTGTATAATGCTGCTTACGGCAAAAGTCAGAGCATAAATGAGCTGGCTGCTAAAATTATTAAATTAACATGTTCAGATTCAGAAATAGTCCATATGGATAATCGTCCGGGTGATATTAAAGATTCAGTTGCATCAATAGAGAGATTGACTTCTACCGGACTTGAATTAAAAGATTGTTTTGATGAAGGGTTAAGTCAAACGATTTCATACATTAAAAATGCATGATATTTTGGAGATTATAATGAACGATTCGAAAGTTAATAAGGCTGTTATAATGGCAAGAGGGCTTGGCACCCGGATGAGAAAATCTAACGAATCTGTGCAGCTGAGCGAAAAGCAGGCTGAAGCAGCCTCTTCCGGCATAAAAGCTATGATTCCAATTGACAGGCCGTTTTTAGATTATGTTATTCACAACCTGGCAGAAGCCGGTTATACAGAAGTGTGTCTTGTTGTTGGGCCGGAGCATAAGGAAATTATAAATTACTACCAGGAGCAGGTTAGTGCCGACAGGGTTAGTATCAGTTTTGCCATCCAGGAAGAACCTCTCGGAACTGCTGATGCGGTGGCTGCCGCAAAGGATTTCGTTAAAGATGATCATTTCATAGTGATTAACTCGGATAATTATTATCCTGTTGAGGCCTTAAAGAAGCTTAGCGAATTAGACTGTCCCGGTCTTGTTGGGTTCGAGCGAGATGCATTAGTTCGGCAGAGCAATATACCGGCTGAAAGGGTTTTGGCTTTTGCTATTGTTGAAACAGGTCAAGATGATATCCTGACACAGATAATTGAAAAACCTTCTGAAGATCAGATGGAATCTATAGCCGAGCCGCATTACCTGAGTTTGAACTGCTGGAGATTCAGTCCCAATATTATTAAAGCATGTAAAAGTATTTCAAAGTCTCCTCGTGGAGAGTTTGAATTGCCTGATGCGGTAGAATATACCCGAAATAATATGAATGAAGTCTATAAAACAGTAAAAATATGTGACGGTGTTCTTGACTTGTCACATCGTGAAGATATAGAACAGGTAGTGACTAAGCTAAAAGGAAAAACAGTTATCCTGTAAGACCATACAATTATGAGCAGCTTATTAGAACTACTTTCACAATCTTTAAGTTGTAAAAATCGCCTAAAAGGGCCTTCCTGCAACGCTTTTAATTAAATATACTTTCGAGAAATAGCTCGGTAATACATTTAAATATAAAGTTTTTCATTCACAAGGCCCTATTCTGGCCTTTGCGTGTAATGTTGAACAGTCAAATGTGCGAAACCGCACTTAGAGCTACGTATATTTTGTCCAATACCCTAATAATTTTATTAAAAATAATGAAATATTGTCAGGTTGACAACAATTGCTGCTGGATGAATAGATTTCATAAAATGCTATCTATATTTCACTCCGGCGATTATAATTATAAAAAGCTAAGATTTATCGATATTGAATGAAAGGCTTAATGAAATGAAAATTATGCAATTCTTATCTGTTTTTGTGATCCTGCTGGCTGCATCATTTGTTTTAGCAGGTTCTCAGCCAAACGTGGTTCTCATATATGGTGACGATGTCGGCTATGGTGATGTTGGCATATATGGCTCGAAGCTTATCCCGACTCCAAATATTGACCGGCTGGCTCGTGAAGGTTTACGGTTTACAGACGGTCATTGTTCTGCTGCAACGTGTACGCCTTCTCGGTTTTCACTTTTGTCAGGTGAGTATGGTTTTCGTAAAGGGGTAAATGTCTTACCGCCTAACGCTCCTCTTACCATTGAAACTGAGGTTATGACATTACCACGCGTATTTAAAAAGGCAGGTTATGTTACCGGCGTTATCGGCAAATGGCATATTGGCCTTGGTACCAAAGGGGTTAGTACCGATTGGAATGGCGAGGTTAAGCCCGGCCCGCTGGAATTAGGTTTTGATTTCTCTTATTTGCTGCCTTCTACTAATGATCGCGTGCCTTGTGTATATCTCGAAGGGCACAAGGTGGTGAATCTTGATCCTGGTGACCCTTTGTTTGTCGGCAGGAGCAAAGCAAATGTGGATAAGCCTGGCAGTACTGAATATCCGGACGGTAAGAAAAACCCGGAAGCTATGACATATTATAAAAGTACACAAGGGCATAATGGCAGCGTCATAAATGGCATTGGACGGATAGGTTACATGGCTGGTGGCAAATCTGCTTTATGGAACGATGAAACGATGGCCGACGTATTTGTCGAACAGGCGAAAAATTATATTGAATCCAATAAAGAAAAACCTTTCTTCTTATATTTTGCCTCTCAGGATATTCATGTACCGAGGGCTCCAAACAAGCGATTTAAGGGCAAAAGTGAACTTACATATCGCGGTGATGCCATGGTTCAGTTAGACTGGGCTACCGGGGAGATTATGAAGTCACTGGAGGAAAATGGTTTAACTGAGAATACTATTGTTATTTTCTCAAGTGACAATGGTCCGGTTTATGATGATGGCTATGAAGACGGCACTACTGTTTTCACTTCTTCTAAGGAAGTAGATCGCGGCCATGACGCTTCTGGTATTTATCGTGGTGGTAAGTATCAGATATACGAAGGCGGCACACGTGTCCCGTTTATTGTTCGATGGCCTAATCATGTTAAGCCGGGAGTATCAACGGCACTTGTAAACCAGACCGATTTTATCGCATCTTTTGCCAGTTTTTTGAATGTTAAGCTTAACGATGAGGATGCTCCCGACAGTCGAGATACGATGGATGCTTTCCTCGGTATCGATTCTGCCGGACTGCCATATATGGTAGAAGAAGCATTCAGAAGGATTGCTATCCGGGTAGGCGAATGGAAATACGTCGGTCCAAGTAATCTTTTAAGCAAAAATGCAAACAAATCCGGTAATAACGCTGAATTGTATAATCTTTCAGAGGATCCGAGTGAAAAGAATAATATTATCGAAAAACACCCGGACAAAGCTAAAGAGCTGGATAAACTGCTCAAAAAAGTGATTTCTTCTAATAGAATGAGATAGGATATTATCTGGATTATTTTTGCACTTCTAAGATTACATACGATAAGAAGCGAAGTGCAAAACGTACTCTAGTTGTTTTATAAATATTGATGATACTTACGGAGAACAGGCCAGCATGAAAAGAAGAGATTTTCTTAAATTGTCCGGTTTTAGCACTCTAGCCGGCATTTCTTTACCTGTATTGGCTAATGCAAATAGTATCACTGCTCCCAATCTGGTAATTATCCATACTGATGAGCATAATTTCCGTACCCTCGGCTGTTATCGCAAGCTTATGAGCGAAGAGCAGGGGTATGTTTGGGGCAAAGGCGTTGCTGTAGAGACCCCAAATATTGACTGGATTGCGGATAAAGGAGCTATTTGTACAAGTTATTATGCAACTACCCCTGTGTGTTCGCCTTCTCGCTCATCTTTTGTTTCAGGAAAGTATCCGCAGAATACCCCGGTGCATAATAATGATATTCCAATGAAAGATGGAATTGTAACTTTCGCGGAAGTCCTGCGGCGAAAGGGGTATGCTACCGGGTATGCCGGCAAATGGCATTTGGATGGCACCGGTAAACCTCAATGGCAGCCGGAACGAAATTTTGGCTTTGCCGATAATCGCTATATGTTCAATCGCGGCCATTGGAAAAAGCTTGAAGATACTGATAAGGGGCCGAGAGTAGCCGCACTTAATAAGGAAGGCAAGCCAGGCTATTTCGTAGATGGAGCTGATAGCAAAAGTTTCACTACCGACTGGCTTTGCTCAAAAGCAATTGATTTTATCATCCTCAATGCCGGTAAGCCTTTCTGTTATATGGTCAGTATTCCGGACCCGCATGGCCCTAACCTTGTGCGAAAGCCATATGATACCATGTACAGGCATTTGGATTTTAAGTTGCCTAAAACGGCATTGAAAGATGATAGCGGGCTGCCGGGCTGGGCCAAAAAAGAAATAAAAAACATTAAAATGAACAAAAATCTGTTGGCTTCTTATTTTGGGATGGTTAAATGTATCGACGATAATGTTGGACGCATTCTCGATACCCTGCGTTCGAAGAAGCTGATGGATAATACCATTATCATATTCACCTCAGACCATGGTGATATGTGCTTTGAACACGGCAGGCACAACAAGAGCATACCTTTGGAAGCTTCTGCAAAAATTCCTTTTGTTATTTACTATCCCGCCAGGATCAAGCCGGGAACGGTTATACATGAAGCTATTAGCTGCGTTGATTTTATGCCGACTATACTGCCCTTAATGAACGCAAAACTCAATGGAGAAGAAGAGGGTAGAGATTGTTCAGAACTATTCCTCAATGGTAAGGCACCGTCTGACTGGAATGATATAGTGTTTATTCGCGGGACCGGCAATACGGAAAATAACTGGGTAGCGGCGATAACTAAACGTTATAAGCTTGTTATTCAGCCTGACGAAAAACCATGGCTTTATGACCTCGAAAAAGACCCGGACGAACTGAAGAATTTCTATAATATGCCTGGGTACTCAGACGTCGTTAAAAAGCTTTCCGCACAATTGCTGGATTATGGCAAAAAATACAACGACTCTCGAGTTTTACATCCCAGCAATCTTGCCATCCTGAACTTTTCGCCAAACACATGATACAAATCAAACTGGCCATTAGCCAGTTTGATTAATTTTTCTATTAGCAGATTCCCAGGTCTTTTCCTATCTTCTGGAATTTATCAACAGCAAAATCAAGGTCTTCTTTGGTGTGTGCTGCTGATATCTGTACCCTGATTCTGGCTTGATCTTTTGGCACTACCGGGAAAGAGAAACCAATAACGTAAATCCCATTTTCCAGCAGCTTTTCGGCCATCTTTTGTGCTATAACGGCATCTCCCAGCATAATCGGGGTGATCGGGTGGTCGCCTGGCAATACATTCAGGCCGGTCTGAGCAATTGATTTGCGAAAATATGCCGTATTATCGGCAAGCTTATCTATTAGCTCGGTTGAAGACATGAGTATTTCCAGTGCCTTGATGGATGCTGAGGCAATTGCCGGGGCAACAGTGTTGGAAAACAGGTATGGCCTGCTTCGCTGACGCAACATATCGATAATCTCTTTGCGACCGGTTGTGAATCCGCCGCTGGCACCGCCGAGAGCCTTGCCGAAGGTACCGGTGATAATATCTACTTTTCCGATTACATCCCGGTATTCGATTGTACCGCGGCCTGTTTTACCTATCACACCGGCTGCGTGGCACTCATCAATCATTACTAATGCATCATATTTTTCGGCAAGTGAGCATATTTCGTCTAGCTTGGCTACATACCCGTCCATCGAAAATACGCCATCAGTTGCGATAAGTTTGAAACGTGCAGATTCGGCTTCTTTCAATTTAGCTTCCAGGTTTGCCATATCGCTGTTGTTATACCTGTATCGTTGAGCTTTGCATAGCCTGACACCGTCAATTATACTGGCATGGTTGAGCTGGTCGCTGATTATTGCGTCTTCCGGTCCGAGAATGGTCTCGAATAGTCCGCCGTTTGCGTCGAAACAGCTGCCGTATAGGATGGTATCTTCAGTTTGCAGGAATTCAGATACTTTTTCTTCAAGCTCTTTGTGGATAAGTTGAGTGCCGCAGATAAAACGAACCGAAGACAAGCCGAAACCCCATTTGTCATAACTCTCTTTAGCTGCCCGGATAATGTCAGGATGGTCAGCTAGTCCCAGGTAGTTATTCGCACAGAAGTTCAGAACCGAATCACCGGTCTTGACGTTTATACGGTTGTTTTGCGGGCTGGTTATTACCCGTTCATTTTTATATAGTCCGTCTTTTTCAATTTGTGACAATTGATCAGAAAGGTAGGATTTCATATTTGAAAACATAAGCTTTTCCCTTTTTCGTATTAATATCAATAACAGCTGAAAATGCCCGTTCGAGCGTGGTATAAATGATTACATTTTCATTAGATACCTTCCGGGCGATCGGGCAGATCATTCACTGTGTATATTATTCAGTCCAGTCCAGGACAACTTTACACGCTTTGCCGGAACGCATTACATCAAATCCTTTCTGGAAATCGCTGTAATGGAACCTGTGAGTAATAAGCGGGGTAATGTCAAGTCCGCCCTGGATAAGCATGGTTACCTTGTACCAGGTTTCGTACATCAGGCGGCCGTAAATTCCTTTTATTGTAAGACCGTTGAATACGATAAAGTCCCAGTCTATCTCGGTAGGAGGCAGGATTCCCAGCAGAGCTATATTGCCGCCGTGAGCCATATTTGCGATCATTTCTTTCAATGCCTGCGGGCTGCCGGACATTTCCATGCCAACGTCGAAACCTTCTTTCATATCGAGTTTCTTCTGGGCGTCAGCCAGGGTTTCCTTACTGACATCAACTGTCAGGGTAGCTCCCATCCGTTTAGCCAGTTCCAGCCGGGCAGGGTTGATATCGGTTACGACTACATGCCTGGCACCAACTTGTTTTGCTACTGCCGCCGCCATACAGCCGATAGGGCCGGCCCCGGTTATTAACGCGTCTTCACCTACAAGATTGAAGGACAGGGCGGTATGAACTGCATTTCCCAGTGGGTCGAAGCAGCTGAAAACATCTGATGATATTGTCGGGTCGCAATACCAGGTATTGGTAACCGGTACGGAGATATATTCAGCAAAGGCTCCGTTACGGTTTACGCCGATACCGCGAGGCGAGTTGCACAGGTGCCTTCTGCCTGCCAGGCAGTTTCTGCAATGTCCGCAGACTACATGACCTTCAGCACTTACTCTGTCGCCGATCTTGAAATCCTGGACATTATCGCCGATTTCAACGATATGGCCGACGAATTCATGACCTATTGTCATTGGTGGCTTGATTGTTTTCTGTGCCCAGCTGTCCCAGTTATAAATATGGACATCTGTTCCACAGATAGACGTCTTTTCTACTTTTATTAATACGTCGTTAATCCCAATTTGTGGAACTTCGACATCATCCAGCCATAGACCTTCTTTTGCTTCTTTTTTTACTAGTGCTTTCATAAGTTGTTCCATTATTAACAAAAAAGTTTTTGATTCAAGAAAATTCTAAAATACCAAAATATCCCGGCTGATGGAAATCTGGCTGTTTTGTGGCAATAGGAGACCATGTAATCCAGTGAGGATAAGAACAGTCATCAGCGCATTTATAGAAATTGGCATTCCATTTAACGCCGGATTCTGGGCGGGAAATATCTGTATATTTTGCTATCAGGTCAAATGGAACCGCGTATTCCAGGGTCCATTCGGTAGGGGTGGTTATTTCCTTATATATCGGTTCGGTAAAAGTAGTGGCAATTTGAATATTCGTGCAATCTTCGATATCAAAAAAACGGCTGTTTTGACGCGGGCCGGTATGCCGCTGAGCTAGTATTACCCCGCAGCAGTTTGCTTCCAGGTTGATATAAATGTCAGGATTGCCTGGGCTGGGCGAGAAGAAAAATTCCACACAGCTGTCCTTCCAGACATCATCATTAACCTCTGAGGCTACTGATCTGATATAACAATCTTTCACATGAAAGATAACATATATATAGTCATTGTCGTATTGAATTTTTACTTTTGTCTCAGGCTGGTGTTCGGTTTGCACCGGCCAGTGAGATAGACAGATTTCCGCAGAGTCAATGTCCTGCCAGAAAGGTTTGCTCCAGTCAGCATCAATAGTATTGCTTTGAGTGCATTTGACCACTTTATAGTTTTTTTTCATATACGATCAATCAGAAGATTCAGTTTCTACACCGATCTTATCAAACATTCTAAATAGTACGAGGGTTGCTCCAAAAGAAACAATTGCCAGGATGATACCCCACGACATATTGCCGTAAACGAAATTTCCAATAGAAAACAATGATGAATATATCGCTATGCATCCCATGAATACACACAATATCTGAATTGGAAGTTTCCAGTCGCCGATTGCATTTTTCTGGTCGATGTCTAAACCTTCGGCTTTGGCCTCTAAAACAACTTTCTTCCAGCCTGGCCCGCCGGGATGACACAATTTATAAAAATTACGCAGGGTCTCTTTATCTGCCGGTTTTGTCACTAGGGTTGTCACTACCCAGACTATTGACACAATTATTACACATACCAGCAGTTGTACGGAGAACTTCAAGTCTTCAATCCTTGAATCGTAAACATATAAAGTATGGCCTTTGATAATTGCCTTTATTCCTGTGCCGAATTTTTCTACAAACTTATTAAAATCTGCAAACCATAAAACACTGTCCGCATTAGTGCTGACTGCAATTGATGTACCATATTTGTCAAAGTAACGTTTGTATTCAGCAGCGGCTTCGTCTGCCGCTTTTTGTGCTTCTTTCCGGCTTTCACGAGCAGCTGTCAGTTCGGCATCTTCATAGCTTTTAGCATTTTCCAATGCGGCTTCATAAGACTTCTCAAGACGAATCAGTTCATCAGTTGCTCTTTCTTTATTTTTTGTTAGAAGTGCAAATTGTACCACGACATTATCATAAGAAATATCAGTTTCTTTCAGAAGTTCCGCTACTTGTTCCTCTGGTTTGATTTGTTCTTCATAGCTGATATTTGCCGAATCCTTCAATAAAGAAATTGCGGTATTAGCTTTTGCAAAACTTTCCTGTTCCGCCAGGGCTTTGTCGTAAACAAGTCTTGATCTGTCTCGCTCAAGCTTGTCTTCTTTTGAGAGTCGCCAGACACTAACTTTTTCTTGGACTGCCTGAGCAAACTCTCCGGCCTTCTTTGATGAGTTGTCCATTTTTTCTGATATTGAATCTGCCAGTGCGGCATCGTCAATTTTGAGAACATATTCGGATACTGATGAATTGTTTACATACCACTTTAATGTTCCGGTATTGCCAACACCCAGCACGATCCAGAAAGCAATTATTGTCGCTGCAATCATTGCAACAATTTCTGTCCACGCATTTATTCGCCACCAGAACCATCTCATTATGTAGATAGCACCTGTTCCGGCTCCGGACAGCAGCAGTATCTCAAACGCCTGGTTGGCATCTTCCAAAAAGGTTAGGGCAAACATGGCGGCTATTGCCATAAGTATTACTGTGCATAGTCGTCCTACCGTTACCAGTTCCTTTTCGCTGGCGTCTGGTTTCATAAAACGTTTGTACCAGTCATTTACAACATAGGATGAACCCCAGTTCAGATGTGTACCGATGGTAGACATATATGCCGCTATGAGTGACGCTACCACCAGGCCCAGTAGGCCCGGACCTAGTTTGGAGATCATAACCGGGTATGCTATATCAGATTTCAGGTAGGTAGGGTCAATACCTGGAAACTCTGATTTGATACTTTCCAGTGTCGGATAGCAGACAATTGATGCCAGGGCTACTATAATCCATGGCCATGGACGCATGCCGTAATGCATGAAATTGAAGAACAAAGTTGCTCCAATAGCATTCTTCTCGTCTTTAGCAGAAAGCATACGCTGGGCGATGTAGCCGCCGCCGCCTGGCTCTGCTCCGGGATACCATACCGACCACCATTGCACCGCGACAGGGATAAGCAGCAGTGGCACCCAGGCTAACCAGGTGGAGAAATCCGGCATCCAGCTTAATTTGCCTGCAACATCCTGATGTGTTATTAATTGGCTCAAGCCTCCGACTTCTGGCTGTTGGCATGCTACGATTGCTGCATAAACGGCACCAAACATCGCTATGGAATATTGGAAAAAGTCTGCCCAGATACAACTCTTTATACCACCAGCAGTTGCGTAAATTACTACTCCGATCGAACCGGCTAGAACTGCTACCCAGGGCTCGACGTCAAAGATAACCTGGCCGATTTTTATGGCTGCCAGAGTTACCGTTCCCATTATCAGGCAGTTAAAGAATATACCGAGATAGAGTGAACGGAAACCGCGGATAAACGCTGCACTTTTACCGCTGTAGCGTAGTTCATAGAATTCCAGGTCTGTCATGACCTTTGACCTTCGCCATAGCTGGGCATAGATAAACACTGTTACCATACCGGTTATCAGGAAGGCCCACCAGCCCCAGTTAGCGACTACTCCGCCGTTTCGAACCATTCCGGTTACTAGATTGGGAGTATCGCAGGAGAATGTACATGCTACCATTGACACGCCAAGTAGCCACCATGGCATACTACGGCCGCCCAAAAAGAAATCTGCCGAGCTTTTGCCCGCGGCACGCGATACTATTAGACCTATCAAAATGATCGCTGCAAAGAAAACTCCAATGATAATCCAGTCAATACCAGCTAATTGCATAATACTTTTCCTGCCTTATTCCTTACAAGAATGTCAAAATATCTTACAAGGATATCAAAATATTTACTTAATAATTGAACTATTATTTATTTTCTGCTTATTTCTATTTGTTTCAAGTATAGAACTTTGACCGAAAGATTCAACACATTTTTCCATTTCTTCCTGCTGATCGATGATAGATTGGACCAGTTTGAACTGTGTTCGGCAACGATCAAGATTATGACCTTCACGATGAACCTTGAAATACTGGTCCCCACAGAGGTAATCAGTCAAAAATCGGGTACCTATCATCAGTGTAATTAGCTTTCCGGAGTGGACTAAATGATCTTTCTCTACCTGGTTCAGAAATTTCCCGGCACTGGCCAAATATCCGTCTACTACTGCATTGAATCGAGGAAGTTGCGCATATACCTTACTTAGATCCGGCTCGTCTTCTGCACTCGCTGAGGAGGTCGTTCGGACAATATCGCCAAAGTCATAAAGAGCCAGTCCCGGCATAACGGTATCGAGGTCAATTACGCAAACTGCCTCACCCGTTACATCGTCAATCATGATATTATTGATTTTGGTATCGTTATGGGTGATACGGATAGGTATCTTACCGGCTTCGATTAACTGGGGGAATATATCAAATAAACCAGCATTTTCATTTAGGAAATCGATTTCTGGTTTTGCTGATACTGCCCGGTTGCATGAATCATTTTCCAGGGCTTCCAAAAACATCTGGTATCTCCAGGGACCATTATGGAAGTTGGGAATTGTCTCAATAAGTGGGTTTTCTGTCTGGTCCAGGTCTGCCAGCTGTTCCTGGAATTGGCCAAACGCTTTTGCTGCCATTTTGGCATGACTGTTTGATGTCAATATATCATATGTTTGTGCATTTTCTATAAAAAGGTATACACGCCACGTATTACCATCGTTATCTATAAAATATGGCAAATCATCAGTAGTTTCGACCAGGGTCAATACTCTTCGAGTAACATCTTCTAAACCCTCTGCAATTAGCTTTTTAGTTATATGCTTGGTTACTCTTGCTATGTTCTCCATTAATCCTTTTGTATTTTTAAATACATAATGATTAATTCTTTGCAAAATGTATCGAACCGGCTCGCCGGCCTGGTTATATGTTACCAGAAATGTATCGTTGATATGACCGGATCCGTAAGGTATGCCGGAAACAAAGTCTCCGTATATTTGGAAATTACCGCATATTTGACTTAAATCATAATTCACTTGTTTCTCTCCTCCATCATTCCTGCTTTGAAATATAAATATTCCCGTTTGAATCGCTTCCCCCATCACTTCGAATTCCAGCACGAAGAGTGTATTTGCTGGAGCTGCTGTATTTATCAAATTTTATTTTATAGGTGTTGTCCACAGTTTTGCTGCCTGTAATGCCGGTATGTTCGTCATTAGCTATAACTTTACCGTCTCTTAGAAGTTCGACTTTTTGAATGTCTAACCGATGTGCCCCTCCGGTGTATTGAAACGTTATTGTGTACAATCCTGGTTCATTTATTTGCGACGTGATATCCCATTCAGTAGGCTTGAATTCTTCGGTGGTCTGGCCGGATTTCCAATTGCCTAGCATAATCTTTATTGGGTCAGGTTTTCTGTAATTTACTTCAATGTAGTCGAGTCGTTTCAAGTGTGTTTTTAATCGCTCGTAAAATTCAGAAAATTCTTTTTTCTCTTTACTGGTCCAGGCTACCTCAGATAATGCACATGCCCTTGGAAATGCCATGTACTCTAAATGGCTGCTTGTTGGAATATATTCCGTCCAGAGTTGAGCCTGCACGCCAAGTATTCTTTCCTTCTCTTTGTCAGACAAAACTGATGGAGTTGGATTATAAGAATACACTTTATCTATTGGCAAAAATCCTCCGATTGCTAATGGCTCATTATTCGGCTGGGCCTGATAGTAGTCAAAATATGTGTAGCTGTTCGGGGCCATGACAACATCATGACCGGCTTTGGCGGCACTGATTCCGCCTTTTTCTCCTCGCCAGGACATGATTGTTGCTCCCGGTGCCAGGCCGCCTTCTAGTATCTCATCCCAGCCGAGCAATCTTCTGCCTCTTTCTGTCAGAAATGTGTCCATCTGCTTGATGAACCAGCTTTGCAGTTCATGCTCATTTTTCAGACCTTCAGCCTTAATGCGTGCCTGGCATTTAGGACATTTTTCCCAGCGGCTTTTCGGACATTCATCACCACCAATATGAATATATTCGCCTGGGAATAATTCGAGTACTTCAAGCAGTATATCCTGCAAAAATTCAATTGTCTTGTCGTTGCCCGCACAATAAACATTTGATTTTACGCCCCAACGTGTCTCTACCTCAAACGGTCCGCCTGTACACGAATATTCCGGATATGCGGCAAGAGCTGCAACACTGTGCCCGGGCATTTCAATTTCAGGTACAATTGTGATATACCTTTCTTTGGCATAAGCCACTATCTCTCGAATCTCAGCCTGGGTGTAAAATCCTCCATGTTTCTTACCATCATACTTGTTTGTGTTTCTGCCCAGAACGGTTTCTTTACGCCATGCGCCAATTTCGGTAAGCTTTGGATATTTTTTAATTTCTATTCGCCAGCCCTGGTCTTCGGTGAGGTGCCAGTGAAAAGTATTCATCTTATGTATAGCCAGAAGGTCTATATATTTTTTTACAAAGTCTTTTGGCATGAAATACCGGCCAACATCCATATGCATGCCGCGCCATTTAAAGCGGGGGGTATCTTCGATCACAACACATGGAATCTGCCATTTTACACCTGACGCTCGCTTTTTATCAAATATTTCAACCGGTAGCAGCTGGCGAAGCGTTTGGATGCCGTAAAACACACCGGCCTCTTCCGCCGCTTCTATTAAAACTGTATTGGAGCTGACAGTTAATCTATAACCTTCATCGCCTGTTGTTGCCAGACTTTTGTCCAGTTTTAACTGTATTGTGTTTGTTTGCTGATTTGTATCGGTTTTTGTTTTTAATGTTAGCCCGGTGGCAGGTGCCAGTATTTTTACCAGCTTATCGCCAAGAGATTGAGTTTCCCTGGTAGTAAGTATTGATGTTGCCGAATTAATTTCAAAATATCCGGTTTTTATCTCCATTTTGGTGGGTTCTGGTATGATGGATATTTGTGCTTCACAATCAGATAAAAACTGTACGTTCAGAATAGATAGCAGGTAAACAACGAAACTGAATATTTTATAATTTTTCATTTATATTGCTTCCACCTAATTTATAATGTTCTTGTTCTTTCTGGCTATTTAATAATTTTTAGCTCAGTTAACTTTCGTAATTTTTAAGTTGCAGTAACGAAGTGCCTTTTGGTAAATCGCATAAAATGACCTTCCTGCATCTCTTATGTTTTAAATAAAGTGTGAGACGATAGTGAATTATTCCTGATGTCAACGTACATCGGGACACCTTAATTTTTCACTTAATTATTCATTTTTCACTTCATTGGCCCTGTTCTGACCTTTGCGTGTAATATTAATTGTCAAAAGGGCGATACCGCACGCTTAATATCTTTAAAGTAGTTATCATCTGGCATTGATATATCTATAATCTTCTAAAGGTTGAGAAATCATGCTTTGTGTTAATATTTATTGATTAGCACACATTGCAAATTGGTTAAATTCTTATATATAAAAGATTAATTCATTTTCGAGTTTTCGGCAATAGATATGAGTAACTAGATAATGGATGATTGTAAACAGTCTTATATTTTGGCTGTTTTTTATGAAATCCTGAGTTTTACAAACACTCATTTGTTATAGGACCATAGTGCGTGGTTTATAGACGCTGGTTGCATACCTAAGTGTATATGCAGTAATTACTTAAGTCGGGCACTCGTTTTTGTTGGGCAGTTGGGGCCAATTTGCTCTTATACCGGTGCAGCATAACCACTTACAAATATCCATTATGGCATTACAACTGTCTATTGAATGGAATTGTTAATTGTGATATCGTTACTGCTATTATCAAGCTAGTTAAGCCTGTAATGTTGCATATGAACATTTTTTAAGAATGGAGAGGCCGTGACAAGTACTCAGCAAAAAAATAAATATTCTCTCAGAATGGTTTTCCATAGGTTATCTATAGCATTTTTGTGTTGCTTTGGTGTTTTTATTTTGCCGGTTTGTGCCGCAGATGGAAATGATCCCAAAACGCAAACATTACAATGTGGAAATGTAATTAAATTTGTTCAGAATGTCACTTCTGGCAGATACGATATATTCACTGATAATGATATTGTGATCCAGGTAATATTCTACAGGCCTGACGTGTTCCGTATTCTGGCCGCACCGGGTGGAAACACCAGGGATCCGTTAAATAATCCTGATAAAGCATCTATTGTGATAAATGATATTGATACCATTAAAAATATAAAAATTACTGATGGAGATAAGTATATTGAATTTGTCACAGACAAGCTGATTTTGCGTATGGAAAAGGGCGATTGCAGCTTTGAACTTTTCGATTGCGATAAAAATCTTATTTTTAAGGAACTTGAGCCGATTACATTTGGTGATAGCACCGCTCAAACCTTGAGTACGGGGCTGGATGAATATTATTATGGCGGTGGCCAGCAAAACGGGTATTTTTCTCATAAAGGTACCAGGATAGATATAAGGGCTGATGGAAACTGGAATGAAGGTGGCCATCCTAATCCTGCACCGTTTTATATGAGCAATAAGGGTTATGGTGTGTTGCGAAACACTTTTTCACCGGGTGTGTATGACTTTACTAGCAATATGTCAATCAAATTGGAGCATAAGGAAAAACGATTTGATGCTTATTATTTTGTTGGCGATACATTCAACCGGATAATTGATCTTTACACCCAGTTTACCGGCAGGCCTAACTTTGTGCCTATCTGGGCACTTGAGCTTGGTGAGGCTGACGCCTATATGACTCGTGACAAAAAGACCAAGGAGCCGTTAAAAGATGAAAATGGTAATTTTGTCGAGATAACACCGGATTGTATTGACCGGGTTGCGGAGCAATATCGTAAATATGATATGCCCGGCGGCTGGCTGTTGGTAAACGACGGTTATGGCTGCGGGTATGTTGAGCTGCCGCGAGTGGTCAGTTCTTTAGCCGATCTTGGGTTTCATACCGGGCTTTGGACTGAAAAGGGCCTGGAAAAGACTAAATGGGAGGTCGGTACCGCAGGTACAAGGCTGCAGAAGCTGGATGTTGCCTGGACCGGGCCGGCATATCAGTTTTCGCTGGATGCCAATAAGCAGGCCTGGGAATCGCTGGTGTCTAATTCTGACAGTCGAGGTTTTGTCTGGACTGTTCAGGGGTGGGCCGGCACGCAACGATATTCCGTCTGCTGGACGGGAGACCAATATGGTTCATGGGACTTGATTAGGTATCATATCCCAACTCTTATCGGGTCCGGTATGTCTGGTCAGGCGTATGCAACAACTGATGTTGATGGTATTTTCGGCGGCAGCAGTGAAACATATACTCGTGATTTGCAGTGGAAGTGTTTTACGCCTGTCTTATATGCGATGAACGGATGGAGCCATATCAGTAAGAGTCCGTGGTCTTATGATGAGCCTTATCGTTCAATTAATAGAAAATACCTCAAAATGAAAATGCGGCTTATGCCTTATATGTATAAATACACAAGAGAGGCATATGATACCGGTTCTCCGGTTGTACGCGGCATGATATGGGATTATCCTCAGGATAAGAAAACCTGGGATAGATCAACACAGTATCAGTATATGCTGGGTGAATGGATACTCGTAGCTCCGGTTTATACGAGTATGAATATAAACAAAGGCTGGCGAAAGGAAGATATTTATTTGCCGGAAGGTCGCTGGGTTGATTACTGGGATGGCAGGGTGGTCGAAGGCCCCAGGACTATCGACGCTTATCCTGTCACGCTCGAAAAACTGCCTTTGATAGTAAAAGCGGGAGCTATCATTCCAATGTACCCGGAGATGCTTTATAATAACCAGAAACCTAAAGATCCTCTGACATTTGATATTTACCCGTATGGCAAATCTGAGTTTGAGATGTATGAAGATGATGGCCTGACTCGTAAATATCAGCAGGGGCAGTTTGCCAGGCAGCTTATTACTGTAAATGCACCTGAAGGCAAGGCTGGCGATATTGATATTGTAGTTGGCAGGAGTATCGGTGATTTTGATGGAAAGCTGACCAGCAGGGTATATGAGTTCGAGATTCATTCTGAGCTTAAGCCGCTGTCAATTACAATGGATAATAAGACTCTGTTAGAGCTTACTGAGCCCCAGGCATACCCTAACGCTGTCTCAGGATGGTACTATGACGCTGCTGACAGGCGGGGGATTGTTCATGTCAAACTTAACCGGGTTTCAACTGATACTGTTGTTAAGCTGCATCTGGATATTGATGAGAGTCTGCTGATTCCCGCCTCTGACGATTACCCCGTTCCGGAGGTTACCGATGAGCTCGACCGGTCAGAATTTACAGTAACAACTAATTCACAACAAAATAGAAGCATAAATAATGCGTTTGATGGCACACTGGAAACTATATGGCATTCTAATTACAGCAAAAAGCCCGGTAAAGATGTAACCGAGCATCCGTTTATTGTTGATATCGGGCTGAATGGTTTATATGCAGTCAATGGCTTCCAGTATATGGCTCGCGAGAATTTGGGTAACGGTACAATCAAAGACTTTGAGATATATGTCAGCCGTACGAAGGATAATTTTGGCGAACCGGTTTATAAAGGCAGCTTTGAAAAGATCAAAGAGATGCAGACTGTTAATTTCACTGCTGTGTGGGGCGAGTATGTGAGGATTAAGATACTCAGTGAAACTAACGGAAATAGTTTTGCTTCTGCCGCTGAATTTAATGTTCTCCAGGATGTTAATGCTCCATCGCTGCCTGAGGAGGCTGTTTACCTGAGTGATATTGAGCCTGCTTCTGTTAAGGGAGAATATAAATATGATAAGAGTATCGGTGGCCACGCTATCAGTGTAAATGATCATCAATATCAAAAGGGTATTGGCGTGAAGGCCAATTCTGAGATTACCTATACGATAGATGGCAGTTTTGACCGGCTGGCAGGGCATGTGGGGATGGATGATGAAGTTGGCGATAAAGGCAGCGTAATGTTCCGTGTGTTTGCCGACGGTAAGCTTGTGTTCGAAAGCCCGGAGATGTCTGGTGAAAATATCAAACAGCTGATTGAGCTTAAGATCAAGGGCGTTAAAGAGCTACGCCTGGTATTGATGGATCTGGATGATGGTAATGAATTTGACCATGGTGACTGGATCGATGCAAAACTTATCAGGAATGGAAGCGAATAATGTAAGACACTCAATTTTGGCTGGTGCGGTTTTGTCCTGAAATCTTTCCCTTCTTAATCCCGACCATAACACCATAAGGATAAGATCGTGCCGGCTTTTTTTATCATCGAAATGGATATACATGCTATATCCATAACTGTTGAAAATGTCCGTACGAGCCTGGCATGAATAATTATTATCATTACTAGCCTTCCAAGTGATCGTACAAAATCAAACTCTATAGGTGCCATCCTCAGAACTCATTACTATACGCCTGCATAATTCTATTTACTTGTCAAAGAGAGCGTGCGGTATGGGCGCAGTATAGGCGCGGAGACATTGATCAATTGAGGTCGTCAGGGTCTATATACACCTCGTGTATGATTATGTCTGATCGCATGTAAGCTGAAATGAATTTGCATTTATTTTTACCACGCTCGATCCGGCATTATCAATTGTTAAGGGTACATCTCTGCATTCACGCGGTCTTTCGTGCCGCGGCTCGTCCAATCATATACACTTCGGAGCTGCCGACTGGAAGGTGTTCGAGCGATATAATAGCTTTCAGCTCCGCTACGTGTGGACAGGCGAATAATAAGTAACAAGTAATAAGAGTAAACTTTCGCATTTTTTATAGTGTATTTAAGCCGCTGGAGCCAGAGCATCCAGCAGAAACGTATATTTTTTATCATGAACGGCCGAATTACCGAACATATATTTAATTCTTTCACTCCAAAGTTCCCTTCGGAGGTCAGCGATAGCATCGGCGAAGCTCGGAGTCTCTTTGTGTTGATACCATGGCTGAACAAAGAAGTATTGTTCATTGGGTTTCTTGGTCAGATACCTCAACCAGACCATCGAGTACAGCCAGAGTCCAAGACCAGCGGCTCTTTCTGGTCCTTTGCCCTTATATGTCTGCAGCTGTTGAACACCGAGCAGCTGTTTAGTGTTCTTGAACGTATCTTCAATAGCCCAGCGATCGGCATAACAGGTCAAAACTTCCTCAGGCGCCATAGTAATATCTGTCGTAAAGAAAAAGTCATCTTTTTCCTTACCTTCAGGGTCTCTACATATAACAACAAGGATTGGTTTGCGAGTTACCTTATACCAGAGAGCAATACGAGTATAAACCAGCCTTTCAATAATCGTACCTCTCTGACTAAACTCAACTGTTCTCCAATTTCTGATATGGGCAGCCATTTTTTCCAACTTAGCCAGTTTTTGCCCTCTACAGCGAGGTCTGCCACGGGTTTTCTCTTTAACTTTAGGCGGCAGCTCAAACAGATCGGCATTACGCCTGATTCGAGAGATAATGGTAACATTCTCAAGATTCTTTCCAGCCAGAGTAGCATAAAACCCGTCTGCTACAAGCCTTATACGCCTGTTTGGAAGCCATTGGCATATTTCATTAATGATTTGTACCGCCAGTTCAATCAAGGATTCTTCTCCTTTGCGATGCAACCGCATATTGACCGGCAGTGCCAGAGGTTCGCCACCCCAAGATGGTTGAATTTGCAGACACGTTACTACCAAATTCAAACCCCAGGCATATACTATTCTTTTCTTGGTAGAACGAACGGCATCTCTCCAGAATCCGGCTCCATGGACTTTTGGACCGCTTCGATGAAACAGGGTGTCGTCCATGGACAGAGTGATTGTTCCTTTGGGACAGAATCTTTGAACCATAATCAGGGTGAGCATCTTCCACATCCGGCTCAGAGACCAGCGGCAATCTGGAAAGAAACGATGATATGCATCGTGAGCTCGTTCGCCCAGCGGGTCTGCGTAGGGTATTATGCCTGTTATCGTGCGGCGAGTAGTGCACAATATCCAACCAATTACCACCCGGCAGAAGATTTGTGCCCCCGGCTCTGTAAAAATTGGAAAAAATTGTTGAATAAATTGCGTCCATGTCGAATAATATTGATAGTACATATCGGCCTCCGTGTCCTATTGTTATCAATCATTAAAGACATCGGATCGCCGATATTTTTTTGTTTATATTTTCAAATTTTAACCCTCAAAAAGTGCGAAAGTTTACTAAGATATAAGTAATAAGTATGGCAAATCGGCAAGCTAATTAAATCATTAATATAACAATTTGCATTAAATTGTGTTACAGCAATAAAAAGTGTAAAATTGGTCACTTTGAATAATTAACAGAGGCATGCTTGTGTTTATGGAATATCAAGATTAACTCTTTGCGGTATATACATTTAGTATGAAAGGGAAACATATGAATAAAATATCGACTGTCATCATTATTTTGGTTTTTACGGTTATGGGCTCGCTTCTATACCTGCAGAACAGGGATATCCGCGATTTACAGCAGAAAGTCAAATATATCTCAGATATCGCCTGCAGCAACTCAAAAACGCTATCGAATAATACGACATTTAGAGGCAGCTGGTCGGTAAATGAGTTTATCGCCTTAGTGCATGTAACAACAGAAAAAGCCAGAGAGGAACTATATAAATTGGGTTTTGAACCGGCACCGGGCAGTAAAGAAGATATCACCTGGCTGAAAGGGCCCGGTACGGCAACTGTCAAGATGGACAAAACCGATAATGCGTTTGAGTTCACTATAATAGGTAAGGAAGTTGACATATTAAGAGTTGCCGAAACGGTTTGCCATAACACTATTGACGCAGCGGCCCTGGCCCGGGCAAAAGATAAACCTTTTACCTTTTGCGTGGTCAACGGTCGAAACGAGAGATTTATCCTGTATTATTATCCGACCGAACGGAAGGCATCTATTATCATGGCACCCATAACAGAGAAGGAGGATAAGAATATCTAATGTTAATCTTTGAACTGGACACAATTCAATACGAAAAAAAACCACGCTTCTTCCGCCGCGGGCTGCTGGTGACTCGCCGCGTCTATAATCTTCGGCTCGGCTGGCTGAGTTTCTGGTATATCCCCGGCGGTAAGGTTATCAACCTGCAGAAAAATATGGTATATTTCGCTAAATAGCCGTTGACCGGCCGGTGTTCAAATGTATCCCATTTTTTTAGAGGCGTGCTAGATGTTGAAGGTGAGTTGGGCGTATTTGGTATATTGGAGCGATCTAATGTCGGTAAAAATAAGCCGGGTTTGGCAGCCCGGCTATAAAGAGAGAGAACTGATAGTTCGGAACCAGATACCTATAAACGAGCAGCCAGCTCCGGGAAATGTTATTTTTATCATAAATTATCGCATCAAAAGCAATTTCCAGAGGTCACCTTCATTTTTGATAGTGATGTTGATATATCAATTATGGTCATTTCGTTATATTTCCGGGTGACTAATGGGTTATCAAATGATATGTTTTTGAGGTATTGCGGTCTGCGGTCGCTAACCATGTCGACAGCACCGATTGAAAGACCGATTTTGATATCTTTGTCACGGTAGAATAAGTTGATAATTTCAAACCATTCGAGTGAGTATTGATTCTGACTTTTTTCTATGTCGTCCCAGTGTATGGAGAACTCAGTGAAATCTGATCCCATTTCTTTGGCGTTGTCATAGGCCTGTTCATAGGAAACCTGACTGTTATCAGAAATAGCCAGACCTAAAATCCTGTCATCCATTGAGGATGGATTGTGGTTGGAGGCTGATAGATTGTGCGGCGGGTTTACAGAACTTACGCTGGAGATGGTAAAGCTTATCAGCATTGAAAATAAAATTGAACGAATAAGTTTGTAAGTCATAATTATGCCTCAAATGTATGGAATCGGAACAGAAAATATTAACGCGATCTAAACCCAGTGATATAGTCGGAATGCCGGGCAGAAGTTTCAAAAAATAGTGAGAAATTTCAGTTTGGGAAATATTTTTCACAAAATACTGGCAATTTATACATAATTGTCTGCTAAAAGCAGTGAAAAACAGGTTTTTCAGTATTGGCATGGTAATTGCTAAATGAATAATGTCGCTAAATTGACACTTAGTTTACTATCTCTATCAAAGGATATAGGGCAATAGTAAGGATTCAGAAAGTTGAATTAAATGATCAGGAAAACAGGTTTCCTGACTTGAAATATACACATAGTGTATGATTTTGTCTGATCGCTCGCAAGGTAAGTGATGATGTAGTCACTTATATTACGCTCGAACGGGCAATTTCAACTGTTATGGGTATGTCATAAAGATCACAGCATTGTGGTCGATGGAAAATGAGGGCAAAACAATGAGCGAGTTAACCTGGAGTCAATGGCTGGAAGAAGGAGCGAAGTACGAACGAGCAGGCAGGGGCAAATCCGGTAAAGACTCAAAACTCTCACCGGTGGTAGTGTATAACCTGTTATCAATGTCGTTGGAAAGTTATAGTATGGGTATCCTGGATTACTTCAAGGATCTGGCAGATAATCATACCTTTTCCGACCTGGTGTACTGTATAGAGAAGCATATAAGTATAGACCCGGATTTGAAGAGCAGGATACTCAAGCTGGAATTGTATCAGAGGATATGTTCGTTTAGTGATTTTGTGATATCTCAGGCAGATAAAGACGTAAATAGCGAATTTTCCGAAGTCTTGATAGAGTTCGGTGACTTTGCGAGGCGGATATGCCTGGGCAGTACATATGAGATGGTGCGAGCAGAGGCGTGCTGATTAAGTGCGAAAGTTAACTAAAACAGATTGTTTTTGGATGATGCGGCAGTGCAGTGACAAAACTGACAGGAAAGGTGAATTTGATGACTGTGCCATATAGACCGCTGGGATTGATCTCAGCGATGATAGAAGAGATGGGGCTTGAAGTAACATATGCCTATGAGGATTTGATATTCATATCTCATAATGCTTTCTTATTACGAATGGGTGAGAAAGGTGAAGAGGTGTATCTGTATTTCAACCAGGAATGTGAGTTTGACAAGCGGGGAGAAATATTGAAAACAATAACTGAGTTGGGAGCATCTCGCAAACTTGAAATAATAGACAGCGGTACCTATGAAATGGAACCTAGAGATGACGAGCAGCTTGATATAAGATTTGTCGAGAATCGCAAGCAGGGAGCATGAGTTTTGGAAAAAACAATCGAAGAAGAATTGCTGAGCTATCTTACACCGCGCAGGATGATGTCTTTGAAAAACCTGGCAGATCAGTTTGACAGAACAGTTGAAGAAATAACACCGGTAATATTGCAGCTTGAATTGGAGAACAAGGTAAGGGCAGCGATGTCACGATGTTCGAGTGATTGCAGCAGCTGCAGCAGTTGCGGGCCAGAGGATGGGAAAACAGCGGAATTGTCAGAAACAACAATAATAATTTCGTTAGAAAAGAGAGATTGTGATGAATGATAGAAACAATTCATGTAACAGTCATCCAGAGTTGTCATAAAAGAATAATCAGGTTTTGCGAATATCAGGTGTTTTAATTGATAGTTCTGAGAAGGTAAAACAGGTCCTATAATTATTACTGTAAAATAGAACAGATATTAAAATATTAGCATACCTGATATTTATTATTTGAAATTGATGTCCATATCTTATTGCTTAGTGGATTGTTATGTAAAATACAATAATAGTATCCATATTCCATGATTATAAGTCGCGGAAAAGGTATTGTAATACTAAGATGAAGGTCAAAAAAAGCCAATAATGTTACAGTAAGCATGGTATTGTCCAGGTTTGGTAATGCCAACAGGTGGAAAACGATTATTACAGGTAAAGGCATTAATGGCTCGATTTAGATCTATAAGTTTTAAAATATCCCTGTTTTTAGTATTAACCATGGCCATGGTTGTGGGGGGGCTGATAGTACTGACAACCCTGGCATATCGTGCAGATGAATTTGAAGAAGCCGGTGAAATAATTGAAGTAGAAGTATCTGCTTATGCCGAACATTTTGGTGCCGATCTATCATTGGCACATAATACATCCCGATTGATAGCCTTATCTTGTGAAGAGTTAAAAAAAAGCTATACCAATAATCAGGCAAGCCGAGACCAGGTTATCGAAATGCTAAAAGACTTGTTGCGTGAGAACGAAGAAGTAGATTCGGTATTTACTTTTTGGCTTGAAGATACATTTAACGGCAGTGATTCAGCGTTTATTAATAGCAGAGGGAGCAGTTCTACAGGCAGGTTTTTGCCGTATATTTTCCGAAACAGTTACAATGAAATAGTAAGTACAGATGGCGAAAAGCTATACGGTGGGAAGCAGGATAATGTTATAGCCTCAGTTTTATCGGGAAGCCAGGTAATAACAGCACCTTATATTCTTACGACAGAAGATACAGAAGAATATATGGTGTCGATGCTTACCCCAATTATTCTCTGGGAAGAAGTAAAAGGCGTTGCTGGATGTTCGATAAAATTGTCAACATTAGAGGCAAAGTTACAGGAAATGACAGAGGATTTTTTCTATAACAGCGGCGAACTAATACTATCGATAGATGGCAAACCCTGGATAGAAAGCGTTGGGGATACAGCAAGGGAGAAAAACATATTAGTTGAATATACTATTCATGATGAACAGACAAACAACCATAATCTAGAGACTGAAGAATATATCGAATATTGCAGTACATTGTCAGTTAGCGGATTAGATATACCATGGTATTTGTCAGGTGTGGTTGCCAAGGAAATGATTTACGATGAGGTAACAGACAGTATCTGGAATAGTCTTGCCCTGGCATTTGTTATACTGGTATTGATATTTTCGGTTTCGTTGTTTATTTCCAGGCGATTTGCGGTACAGCTGAAAAGAATAATGGAGGCGGCAAAGAAGGCAGGAGAAGGTGATCTTGATCAAAAGCTTGATATTGTATCAAATGATGAAATAGGTATTTTGTCAGAATATTTCAATGATATGATAGCATGTCGAAAGAAGGCTGAAATCGAGATGGTAGATGCCCGTGAGGAAGCTACGCGGGCCAATCTGGCCAAGAGCGAGTTTTTAGCGAACATGAGCCATGAGATACGAACGCCAATGAATGGTGTAGTAGGCATGGCGGAATTATTAAGCCAAACAGACCTGGACGAACAGCAGAAGAAATATACATCAATAATCCGTCAGTCAGCCAGCGGTTTACTATCAATAATAAACGATATACTTGATTTTTCTAAGATCGAAGCCGGGAAATTATCGATAGACATTCATCCGTTCCGTCTGTCAGCATTGCTGGGTGAGATGAGGTATACGTTTGAACCAATGGCAAAGATGAAAGGTATCTTATTCAAGCTGGATTATGACAACAGTGTCAAGCACTGGCTGGTCGGAGACAATAACAGGATAAGGCAGATATTAATAAACCTGATAGGTAATGCGATAAAGTTTACAGAGCAGGGGTATGTAAAACTTAACGTTGATCAGTTCCATACCGAGGATAATGACATAGGAGTACGGTTTGAGGTAGAAGATACCGGTGTTGGTATATCGGAAGAAAAGCTGAAAAATATCTTTGATAAGTTTACCCAGGGAGATGGTTCAACAACAAGAAGGTTTGGCGGTACCGGTCTGGGGTTGACAATAAGTAAGCAACTGGCAGAATTGATGGGCGGGACCATAAAAGCTAAAAGTGATTACGGACACGGGAGCGTATTTACTCTTGAATGCGGTTTTGAGATGACAGATCAGCTAGATATAAAGGATGATTATTCAGAAGAATTTGTTCGGGAGCGGAAGTCATTCGATTCGTATAAAATACTACTTGCAGAGGATGATTTATTTAATCAAGAAGTTGCAGTCGGTATCTTAACACATCTGAAACATACAGTCGATGTAGTGAGTAACGGTCATGGAGTATTAGAGAAGCTAGACGCAGAGGGCCATGATTATTATGATTTGATTCTTATGGATGTTCATATGCCCGAGCTAAGCGGTTTGGAGACAACCAGCAGGATACGTAAGCTAGAGTTTGAAAATGGTTTACGTCATATCCCAATCATAGCGTTGACGGCTAGTACCCTGGAGGCAGACCGCAAAGAGTGCGAGCAGGCCGGGATGGATGCTTTTG
Organism: Sedimentisphaerales bacterium; assembly: GCA_963666285.2. Classification (GTDB taxonomy): domain Bacteria; phylum Planctomycetota; class Phycisphaerae; order Sedimentisphaerales; family SM23-30; genus JAFGDI01. Next base: position 3,451,046 of record OY762711.1, on the reverse strand, counting down.
CGAGTAAGCCGCTAAGTGTAGATGAGCTGGTAGAGAATATGGATAAGGCCGTAGCCGGTGAATTTATTGGTGAACCACAGTTTTAGGGTCTAGTCCAGGCACTTCATAATTTGCAGCTTAAAAACTGCGAAAGTCCCCAAGAAAAACCTTGAAGTTTTATGTAAATTCTGTATATTAAAGGACTCTCTGACTATTCAGAGCATGGAAAATGTTTAGTTAGAGTGCGAAAAGCGAACAACCGAATTCTGCGATGATGCGGTATTTGTATATATAACAAGCACTTATAGCAAAAGAAGGTAATGAAATGCCAAAACAGAAGACACATAAAGGTCTGTCGAAACGCGTAAAAGTGACAGCAAATGGAAAAGTAAAATATAAGAAATCATTTTCCGGTCATTTGATGAGCCATAAATCCGGCAATCATGTTCGCGGTTTGCGTCAGGGAACAACAATGACAAAGACAATGGGCAACAAGGCCAAGAGAGCATTGGGCGCATAAGGATTTGTTGTAAAAAGCTTAGTAAAAGAACGTAATTTATACTCCGCTTCCCGGCGATTCAGCTTGCCGACAGCGGTATAATAACATTCCTTGGAGCTAACAACTCCTAACAGGACAGATAGAAAGGAAAAGCTGAAATGCCACGTGTATCAAGAGGATCGGCTAGAACTCAGGCCAAAAAGCGTTTATTTAAGGAAGTAAAAGGATATAGAGGTCCGTTAGGCAAGAATCTTCGTCTAGCAAAAGAAACCCGAGTAAGGGCTCTATGCAATGCGTTTGAAGGCCGTCGCCGCAAGAAACGTGATTTCCGTCAGTTATGGATAACTCGTATCTCAGCCGCGTGCAAAGCCCGCGAAATCAGATACAGTGAATTTATTCACGGAATGAAACTTGCTCAGGTCTCTTTGAACAGGAAAGTACTGAGTGAAATGGCGATTAGTGATCCGGAAGGTTTTGATGCAGTAGTAGAAATTGCACGCAAGGCTCTTTAAGGTTGCCTTCCAGTACAATTAAGATAAAACAACCCGGAGCCATAGTAGTGGTTTCGGGTTTTTTTATATCCAAACCCGTCGAGAAGAGTTATTTATTCATGTTATATAACACAGCCTTTGGGTGCGGATATATAAGCTTTAAACCCAAATTTATATAAAATTTACATGCCTTTTTGTACATTATCCTTTATTCTATATAGTCTGAATGGATCAAGCTGTGATAGTATGAGAAGTTCAGAATTTAAGAATGTTGAAAAGAAGTCGATATTAAAGCATAGTTAAAACCAGAGAAAATAAGGAACAGTTGTGGAAAATCTTGACAGTTTCAAAGAAGTAGGACAGCGAGCATTGGCAGATTTGGAAAAAGTCAGCAGTGCCGCAGAGCTGGAAGAATTTCGAATCAATTATTTATCCCGTAAAGGAGAATTAACCGGCTTGCTAGGTCAGCTGGGCAAGCTTCCGGCAGAGTTACGTCCTGAAGCAGGTCAATTAGCTAATAAGATCAAGAACGAAGTCAAGGCCGCGTTTGACGATAAGCAGAAGAATCTGCAGGGAGCCAGTAAGAAGGTAAGCGGCCCATTATTTGATGTAACGCTGCCAGGTCAGGCCCCAGAGCAGGGCAGCAGGCATCTGTTGACTCAGACCACCGATGAGCTACTGGAGATATTCGGCAGAATGGGTTTTGATGTGGCATACGGTCCAGAGGTTGAAGATGATTTTCATAACTTTGTAGCGTTGAACATCCCAGAGATTCACCCGGCCCGCGATCCGCTGGATAATTTTTATATCGATAATGAAACATTATTGCGCAGCCAGACCTCGACTGTGCAGATTCGCGTGATGGAAACACAGAAGCCCCCAATACGCATAGTTGCGCCAGGCAGGGTTTATCGTCCGGATAGTGTAGATGCGACCCACATGTATATGTTTCACCAGATCGAAGCGCTGGTAGTAGATGAAGGCGTTAGTATGGTGGACCTTAAAACAACGATCGACCAGTTTATCCAGGCATTTTTTGGTGAAGGTACGACATGGCGTTTTCGTCCATCATTCTTCCCATTTACAGAGCCTTCCGGTGAAGTTGATATGCTGCTGCATGATAAGGAAGGCAATGAGTTCTGGATGGAAGTTGGCGGCTGCGGTATGGTTGATCCAAATGTATTTGAGCAGGTTGGGATTGATCCGGAGAAATATACAGGCTGGGCATTTGGATTTGGAATTGAGCGATTGACAATGCGTAAATATGGAATTCCGGATATCCGTCTGTTTTTTGAAAATGATATGCGATTCCTGGAACAGTTTTAGTAGAGTAAGAAGGAAATTAAACAGGAAAGCGCTTTCAGCTGGATATAATCAGCTAGAAAGAAACTGAAGTAAATCAGGATATATATGACGAGATTTGAAGAGCTTGAGCTAAAACCCGAAATAATGACAGCGCTGGTAAAGATGAACTATGAGACATTGACGCCGGTGCAGGAAGCGACATTTGAGCCAGTTATGGCAGGTCGTGATTTGTTGGCAAAGGCAGAAACGGGTTCAGGTAAGACAAGTGCATGTGCAGTACCAGTAGTTCAAAAAGTAGATGTAGATCAGAATACAATTCAGGCGTTAATACTTGTACCAACCCGTGAACTGGCGCTGCAATATGTAGATGAAATAGATAAAGTATCAACAGATTTACCAGTAAATCCATTTGCCATTTTTGGCGGCTCGGATATGAGCATTCAGAAGTCAAAGCTAGCCCATGGGGTGCATATCCTGGTGGCGACACCGGGCCGGCTGATAGATTTATTATATAATTCTGATTTATCCCTTAAGGATGTAAATACAGTTGTGCTTGATGAAGCTGATGAGATGCTGAAGATGGGCTTTATCGAGGATGTAGACTTTATCATGTCTTGTATTATCCAGGATCATCAGACGCTGTTCTTTTCAGCAACCATGCCCAAGGAAGTTCTTCACCTGACAGAGCGGTACCTTAAAGATCCGGTAACGGTTGATTTGAACAAGGAAAAGGCAGCTCCATCCTCATTGGTTCATACCTTCAAGTTTTTAAAGAATACTCATGAGCATTTCCATGAGCTGATCGGTTACCTAAACGAACAGGATATTGTTCAGGCGATAATATTTTCCAATTCCAGACATGGCGGAGAGAAGCTGTTCAAACATTTGAACAAAGAGTTGAATAGCGTCGAGTTTATTCATGGAGGAATGGAGCAGTCGCGTCGTACCAGTATATTTAATCGATTTAAGCGAAAAGAGATAAAATATATGGTGGCAACAGATGTTGCCGGCAGAGGATTGGACTTTACCCATGTAAGCCATGTTGTAAATTTTGAGTTTCCCCGAAATATTGAGTCTTATACGCATCGTACAGGGAGAACAGGGCGAATGGGTCGCAAAGGTGTGGCAATGACTTTTGTAACAGTGAGGGATTTTGGCGGGTATAAGAGATTACTCAGGCTAAATAAGATTAATCCTAATTGGATTGGGGATGAACCAGAAATAAGGAGGCCTGCAAAACGAAATAGTCGCGGAAAGGGATATCATAAGAAGAAGCCTGAAGGTAAACCAGCTTCACAATCAGGTGAAGGCGGCAACAAGCCACCATCCGGTCAAAAAAGGAAGCGGAGACGTCGGAGTTCGCCAAAACCATCATCAGAAGAAAAGAAATAGTCTTGGCAGGAGCCAAAAAAAATGCCGGGAAATATATAATCCCGGCGAATTGAGAATTATTGGCAGTTATTCTCATTGAATGAAATTGTATTTCTATATTGTTAGACGTCTAAGTGGGCATAAAGTTACAAAAAAAATAGAAAAAAGCGATTTTATAGCGTATTCTTTTGTAAGGTCATATTTAACAAGTGCTTACGTGGCTAGATATTATTTTGAGCAATTTGTTCGGGTTTAAATAATCCTTTTTCAGTAATAATACCGGTTATGAGTTTGGCGGGCGTAACGTCAAATGCCGGGTTGTACACTTTAACGTCGTGTGGAGCGGTACGCCTGCCGGGGCTGAATTCAATAATCTCACTTTTGTCTCGCTGTTCAATTGGTATGCCCGAACCTTCAGGAAGAGTCATATCAAAAGTGCTGTAGGGTGCGGCAACATAGAACGGTATATTGTGGTAATTAGCAAGAACAGCAACGGAATAAGTACCGATTTTGTTAGCTGCATCTCCATTAGCAGCGATTCTGTCAGCTCCGACAATTACCAGGTCAATCATTTTTTGACTCATCATCCAGCCGGCCATGTTGTCGCAGTTAACCGTAACATCAATACCGGCTTTTTGAAGTTCCCATGCCGTTAATCGTGAACCTTGTAAGAGCGGCCTGGTTTCATCAGCGAAAACCCGGAATTTTTTCCCATCTTCATGGGCCGCAAACATAACGGCAAGTGCAGTGCCATAGTCAGCAGTGGCCAGTCCGCCCGCATTGCAGTGGGTTAGTACTCCACCACCATCCGGAATCAGGTGTTTACCATTCTGCCCGATTGCCCGGCACATTTGAGCATCTTCATCTCTTATAGCATTGGCCTCTTTCAGCAGTTCTTCAGCTAATTGCTGAGAGGTAGCAGCATTGCCGGTAATAGCTTTTGTTTTAATGCGATCCAGGGCCCAGAAGAGGTTAACAGCGGTAGGTCGGCTGGTAGCGAGATAATCGCAGGATTGGACGACTTTTTGTTTAACATCGTCAAGCGAGCAGCTATCAACAGATTTTTGGATACCAAGTATAACGCCGTATGCAGCAGCAATGCCAATAGCGGGAGCGCCACGCACTCTTAATACCTTAATAGCTTCCCACATGGCTTCTATATCGCCAATAGATATAGTTTTATATTGGGTAGGCAGCAAAGTCTGGTCGATCATTTCTACCTGACCGTTATAATCACCGTTCCATCTTAGAGTGTCGGTTGCCATTAAAACACCTTAAAAAGAGATATATCCGGTTCTGGCAAGCAGGACACAAGAGCAGCTTACACGTGAACCGGCTTAAAATTTATAAAAAGTTAGATACAGTAAGCTGCATGAGCAGCGCCAATAAGTGAAACAGAATAGTTTCTGATAATATATACAGGAATAGTTTTTAGAACCCTGTTGATATTATCACAGAAGTTTTCTTCGAAATAAGAAATAAAGGTATTATCCCTGGTAAACAACTTTTCATTTTTGGTGACTATACCGCCGCCAATGAACATACCCATATTCGGCATAAAGGCAGCGGCGATTTCACCGGCAAATTTTCCATAAAGCTTGACAAAAAGTGCCATGATTTCGCTACAAGTCTGATCGGTGTCTGCCGCCTGTGAAATAAGTGCAGGTCGATCATCTCGCGGAGTATCCAGAATGTTTTGTAATGTTTCAGTAATAGCAACTTTTTTACCTTCAATAAAATAATCGAAGAGGTTATTTATTCCCTGGCCAGAGACATAATTTTCAGCATCCGGCGGGCTGTCATATTTAGCGATAAGGAAATTTCTCAGTTCGGTAGTCTCGATATCGAAATCCTGGAATCCACAGTGTCCGCCTTCAGAGGCACCGGCAATATACCCGTGCGAGCTAATCAGACCAAAACCAACACCCAAACCGGTTCCTGCCCCAACAACAGCAACAGTGTTGCCGGAACGATTAACCTGGTCCTGATCGATATGCGGTATTTCAATTAACTGTTCAGGATTATTAACATCCAGTAGAGGCAGGCTATAGCTGATAGCTTCAAAGTCATTGATAAGAATAATATTTATACCAGTTTCTTTTTCCAGCTCGTCTCCTCTAATGTCCCATTCGATATTGGTCGGCTGACAATAATTCCCTTGTTTGGGACCGGCAGCAGATAAGCATCCGGCTTTAATTTTAAAGTCTCCAATTTTATCTTTAGCAATATTCCAGGTTTCCCTGATCGGCTCGAGCGGTCCGGATATCTCCTGGCTGGGATACCTGTTTGAAACAATGATTTCAAATTTTGAACCAGTTTTGCCAACAATAGCAAAAGTAGAGTTCGTACCACCAATATCACCGGATAGAATATATTCATCGTGAGTGAAGTTGTCACTATGCCAGACTGTTTCCATCAAAAAAATTACTCCATTTCAATATCTACATTATTATACCTGTCCAGAACACCTTGAGCTCTGTGAATATTCATAATAGCCATGTCATATTCAATCATAGCAAGTATCGCGGCAATCTGGTTGCGACTTAGCCTGTCGTCAGCATTGAGTTTTAAGTTCAGGAATTCCGGGTTAGTACTGTCTTTTCTTTCGGTGTCCTGAATAGTAAGATAATTCAGGAGCTCATTTCTGGCAGCTTCAACAGAATCAACTCTGGCAGTAATTTCATCATATTTGTGATGAAGTTCGTGCAGAGCAGAACTAACGTCATATAATACTTGTTCCTGAAGAGATTTAAGTCTCAATTCTTCCTGTTCTTTTTGTTTTTTGGCCTGGCTGAGAGAAGCTTTAGCCGCGCGGTTGGCAATAGGGTATTCCATACTTATCCCAACAGTCCAGTTGTAAGTATCATTTGTGGTCTGGTTTTGGAGTGCGGAATTGTCGCGGTAGTCTGCCCCAGTGATCTCATGAGATAAATACAGATCGGCACGAGGCAGCACCTGATTTTTTGCAAGTCCGACTGCCAGGTTGGCAATATCGATACCATTTCGCTGAGCGATAAGTTCCGGCCTGAGCTCAAGCGCATTTTCAACTGCTTGCTCAAAGCTAATGTCATATTTTCTTTTTTGCGGATTATCTAAAGTTATAATTTCACATTTTGTTGTAATAGGCCAAGCAGGATTATTGATACTTTCCAGCAGTGCTTCCTGCTGACGAAGGGCAGAGTTTTTAGCGTATAGCATATCAGCTCTAGCTTCTTCAATTACGGTAATTGCCCTGGCTTCAGAAATGCTCTTTCCATCGTATAGAGCACGTGCCTTAACTCTTTCAAGTGATTTTTCAGCCCGATCAATCAATTGCTGGCGAATTTTAACATGCTGACGATGATAGAAAAGTCTCCAGTAATTATATTCAACATTTATCATTGTCTCAATGACTTGCAGCTGGAATTCCTGCTTTGTGATATTCATCCTGCTGTGAGCAGCTCTGATGGAAGCTCGATTGACATCGACGCCGAAATCTCTGAGTAAAGGCTGCTGTAACTGTATAGCAAGGCCATACTCAATAAAAGGGGTATAATAATAAGTATCCTGACTTTTGAGCAGGTCATCGCTTTTACTTAAAGATTCGGTAATCTGTAAGACAGCACCGGTACTGAGATATTTTCTCAAGCCAAGAGAATATTGAATGTTATGATAACGGTCATAGGCGTCAGTTCTAACTTTTTCCCGGTCCAGGTTTCCGTTATGATTCACGTATTTGTTATAATAAGTGGCATCGATGTTATTTTCGTCAAGATTCTCTATTTGAGCCGAACCGAAGATGGTAGCATCAAAATAAGCTTCAGCGGCGACAATCTGGTCCATCTGGATTGACGGGTTATAAGCTTCAATTTGTATGTCATAATTATATTTCAGAGCATTTTTGATACAATCTTCAACAGTAAGATTTAGCACTTTACCGTTATCGATGCTCAAGACAGGTTTTTTAGATGTTATAAGCTCATCTAAAGTAGGCACCTTATTATTACTCTGCTGGGCGATCAGCACTACATTTGAGAAAAGAATTAAAAATAATGCTGTTCTAATATTTTTGTTCATAGTAAATGAACCGAGCATATACATGTCCTTTCGATTTATGAAGCTGTAATGTTGGACAGCGAAATTAAGATAAATCTAAAGGCAAACTCAGAAAAATCATTTTGAAGTACTAGTTTTTTTTGCCTGCTGATATGTGTCACATAAAACAGTGAATATATCCTAATATGCACTATTTTATGTTCCTTGTCAGCAACCAAAACCTTAAACTATCGCATCAAAAGCAATTTTCAGAGGTCACCTAAATTAACAGAAAAACAACCAGGAAGGTTATTCCACGGTAGTAGTTTGATCAAAAATTGTTTCGTCATCAGTATCAGTAATCGTAATTGTCAAATCCTGAGAAGGAGCTGAAAGGGAATTTTTCATAAACTTCACCTTGAAATATGATTTATCCCAATCAATCACCAGCTGCATTAATGGGCTGTCAGATTTTCTTAAATAGTACCGGTTTTTACTGCCAGACTGTTTGAATGCGTCAGCTTCCAGGGTCTGACTGGCACTGCTTCCCCAGCTGATTGTAAGCTCGCCGATATCAGTGAGGTCAATGGTTTGATCTGAAGTGATACCGCCGGTAATAATTAACTTATCATTTATACGTTTTTCATTCCATTTTCTGACATATTTATAAGCTTCGAAGCTATCATAAGTATTATTCAGCTGGTAAACCGGCATATTACCAATAACAGTTGCAGCATTCTGGTATAATTCGCCGCCAGCTACCATGGTAATCTCAACCGGCTCGGCTAATCCGCTCAAGTCGATATTTTTAGCTTCAAGAGTGAAAGAGTCTTTGTCTTCTCGCAGGTCCAGGTAAAGAGAGACTTTGCCTTTATCTCCGACTGTCCCGGTATATCGATATCTCTGGTCTGCAACTTCCTTGAAAGAAGAGCTTTCAGTATCTATGGTAGTTGACCAGGTACCAACAACAAAACTGATTGGCTGGCCAAGGAATTCAGAAGCGGTCAGGTCAAACTCGCCGGTTAATTTGAATTTATCAGAGATTTTGCCAGCGTTTCTGTTTTTTGATGTTTTGATAGAAATTTCCAGTTCGGCAAGAGCAGATTCTTCAGCCTGATAGAAACCGTCAGCATCTTCAACTTCAATATCATCCGGATCATTAAAGTTAGGGTCATCAGCATTTGGATCAGTAAAACTGTCCAAGAGGGTCAAGACGACACCTTCACCAGGTTCAAGATAGGTGTACCCGGTAACAGCCAGGTTAGGGTCTGATTCCAGATCGTATGTCTGTTTGAGCAGTATAAGCTGGTCATCGAGATCGTCTCTTTGAGGTATTTCCACCTCTTCAGCAATGAAAGTTTTGGTGAAATCATTGTGAGAAACAGAGTCACCGATTTCTTTGGTTTCGGCACATAGCTGCCAGCGAAGGTCAGGCCATCTTTCAAAAGGAACAGCCTGATCCAGATAATTTGTCGCGAATACCGGTTCGTCATTGACATAATAAGCAAGAATCCAGAGTGATTCAAGGTCCGGGTCCCTGGCAAAATAGTAAGATTCTTTTGTATTGATGTCTTCAATATGAGTCAGATCGCTGGCGACTTCCAGACAGGTAGTATCAAGTATTTTTGAACGTTTAAATTCAACGACATAGCTTTCACCTTCATAGTAGCCCTGTCCAACCATAAGTTTGATATCGCCAGGCTGAGCATAGAGGTAATCGACTTCAGAGAAATCGTCACTATCAGTAACAAATGAAGGTTTTGCCTTACTGGACCATGCCAGTCGGTAAGTAGAGATATTTTCGAAGTCTGAAGGGGAGTTGGTCTCTCCGTAAACTTCCCTGACAAGTCCATCATCGGGATGATAATATTTCCATCTAATGCTATCGTTAGGATCTGTGGCATTATTGTACTCAACCAGGATCAGATCATCATTATAGTAAGGCACATCCGGAAGTGAAGCGTTGAAGCTTATAATCTGCTCGGTAATTTGTTCACTATCGAGAGTGTAGGCAATTTTATTAACTTCGGTTGCTGCATCATTTGGGTCGTAAGGCAGATCAGGGTCATAGTCGCCGGAGATCAGCTTGAAGTACATGTTATCATCGGTGAAGTTACTGAGCGGTTCGGCATAAAGATATGAGGTAGAGCTACTGCCAGCGTAGAATACGTTATCACCATCAATTTTGTATCTGAATACCCAGACAGTATCAAGGTTATCTCTACCAAGCTGAATCTCAAATTCATTGCTGCTACTGTCATCCAGAGCACATGTAAGTTTTAGGGCAGCAATACCGCCAAATGTCAGACTGGTAAATTCGTAGGAATAATTCTGATCTTCCAGATCTTTGCTGCCATAATAGTGCTTAACATCATCGACGGTAGCTTTGATAAAGTTGATATCACTGAAATCATTGCTATCACTTTTGAAAAGTCCGCCAAAGTGAGCGACTTCCCAGCCATTGCCGTCCGAATCGCTTTCGCCGTCACGGTAATTACGCACGAGACCAACGTCTTCGTGATAGTACCAGATGTTATTGTCATCTTCATCAGTATCATCACCTTCCCATCGTCTGACCTTAATTAATTCATTCTGATAGTGTGGTATATGATCGAGAGTTTCGTTAAAAGCAATGATTTTTTCATTTACAGTTATAGTATTTTCGACCCTGCTTACGGTATTGGAAGAATCGTCGATGTCATCAGGGTTGTACGCTCCGGCTATCAGGGCGAAGTGAATATTTTCATTTGCAAAAGTTTCCAGTTTAACCGCTTCAATGAGAGTTTCGGCTTCAAAAATAACCTGGAAATCATTTTCGTAATAAAATACCCATACAGTATCGTTGGTATCTTTTGCAAGATGAATTTCAAAGTTTCTGATACCTTCTTCGGTTATGCCATTTTGGATCCAGGTAATGTAACTAACACCGTTGAACTGGTCGGTTGGATAGCTGATACTGGTTGAGAAGTTCTGGTCTCTATCACCTTTAGCGACAAAATACCTGGTAAAGGCGAAGTCGTTTTCAAGTTTCAGGAAGGGGACTTCAGAGAAATCAATACTTTCAGAATCAAATATTTTCTGATCGAGCCACCATGCATCACCGGTCAAGTCCTGGTTTTCATCCTGCAGGTAAAGAATCAGGCCATCATCTTTATGATAATAATAATATTCAACCAGGGTTTCGCTGCCTTCCAATCCGCGTGAATATTTGACAATAATAACATCGTCGTCGGTATAGTTTGGAGACAGGGAAGCGTCAAATGCAATAATCTTTTCAGTTTCTGTACTGCCGCCTGAACCAAGTACAATGGTATTGTCATCAGAATCCAGATTTGAGTCGTCGTAGCTACCGGCAATTAATCTGAAATACATATCCAGTTCGGCATAGTAGCTAATGGGCCTGATATCCAGCAGGTCGTCAGCTTCATAAAGAGTTTGTTCGGAGTCGGAACCTTCGTCTTTAAGTTCTTTAAGGATAAAAATTTCACCATCAGTGTCACGAGCCATATAATATGTTTTGTCCGGGATACTGGTATCTTGAGCATTATGGTGCCATTTGAGGCAGTTTATGCCGAGATATTCTTCTTCATTAAACTCGTAGCTCCAGATATCGCCTTCATTGTCACCAGCACCAACAAAAGTTCTTATTCCGCCATCTGCGACATTAAGAAAGTCAACATCTTCAAAGTCTGAGCTGGAATCATCTTCAAAATCCTGTACCCTGTAGACCCTGGTGATAGTAATCGGATCGGCAGGTATATCATTGAAATATCCGGTAATATGATCGTATTCTGTTGTGTTTACATCGTCGTCAGGGTCAGCGATGTTTTCTACTCCATTCATCGAATCAACAATATCCAGTCCATCGACAACAATACCAAAAACTGCGTATCCATCAGAACTGCTTCCGGGATCAAGATATGTGTTATCAACAAAATTAATGAAGAATTGGCTGGTAGCAGAATCAACATCGCTGGTGCGTGCCATGGCGATAGTACCTCGCAAATTGCTTAGGCCGGCATCAGTTTCCAGTTCGATAGGGTCACCGGGTTCCCGGTAGGTATTTGGGTCCTGCAGGTCAAAAGGTTCATCTTCGGTATAAACCGAAAAGTCAATATCGTACAAGTTTGGGTCGTAGGCACCGGTTTGTGCCATGAAATCTTCAATAACGCGGTGAAAAATCAAGCCGTCATAAAAACCGCTGTCGACATATCCTAGAAAGTTTTCTACAGTAACTGGAGCGGCATCCTGATAAAGTTCGACAGTGATGTCTCCAAGACTGGTTTCTATTGTTACCAGGTTTCTGCCGGCATATGAAGAGCTGGTGATGGCTAAAAAGGTGAAAAAGGCAGTAAGTAATAATTGGGGAGTGAAAAATTTCTTAACGAGCATTAACAATTCCTTTCGCGACTTCAGTCCCTTGTATGTGTTTTGCGGTTTGTGTTATAGTAATTTTAGCAGGTATGGTTCGATAATTCGGGGATGCTATGCCTGAGCAGGGCACGGTATTCCCAAGCTATTTTGATAATTATATCAGTCTTGACGAAAGTGTCAATTGTTATAAGTCATAAAGAATTGTCAGCAATATTTTTATATTTTTTACGTGCAATTTATGCAATACCTGATATAATTTGCTGTTCTCTGGATTGCCCAGAGGGAAGTGTATTTATAATGATAATTGTTAACATCTTTTTACACAAGGAGTTGCATAGTGGCTCATTCACTATCGGCTAAAAAAAGAATTCGCCAAAACGAAACAAGGCGTTTGCGAAACCGTGCTAAAAAAAGTGCGGTCAGGACTCAGTTAAAGAGTTTTGATTTGCTTCTGAGAAGCGGTGATGTTGAGGCTATTGAGAAGGAATATCGTATTACCCAGAAGAAGCTGGATAAACTGGCAGCCGAAGGTACTATTCATAAAAATACAGTATCTCGTAAAAAAGCTCAATTAGCTCGTAAACGCAACGAAGTTCTGGCAAAAAGTAAGTAAATTATTGCTATTACATAGCTTAATTGATAAACAACAGCCCGGGTGTTAACCACAGCTTCCGGGCTGATTTTGCTGGTATCTGTTATTGTAATTCAGTATCAGCTTTATCAACAGACTGATTTTAAGTTATGCACGATATATAATTGCTATAATATTTTTATAAAAAAAGACTTGCTATAAGTCATAATTTATATAAAATACGTTGCTCTCTTACGTTATAGAGAATGACCTGCGCCATTAGCTCAATTGGTAGAGCAACGGACTCTTAATCCGTGGGTTTTAGGTTCAAGTCCTAAATGGCGTACTTAATAAAGCCTTGTAAGTCAAAGACTTACGAGGCTTTTCTTTTTCTGCCAAGCCTCAAAAAAGGCCGATGGTGTCAATTTGGTGTCACTTGGAATTCCGCCTCGATCATCTCGTTCAAAATATTATTAGCTTTTTGATAATCTTCTTGGCGGACAGATAGATAAAAATCCATAGTAGTTTTTACACTTTTATGGCCAGCCAGCTTGTGGACTGTTTGAAAAGGTAGTTTATCAGCCCAATTTGTTATGGCACTTCTGCGAAGATCATGGAGGGTACACTTGGTAACTCTAGCGTTTTCCCTAATAACCTCAAAATCTCGGCTCATACCATTTATTACTTCAATTCTGTCGTGCCAGCTACCCTCATCAATTCGTTCCAAAACCCGTTTCAGGCGTTTGGGGGAAATAAATATATAAGGATGGCCTTCTGGTGTATTTACCTGCATATCAATCAATAATTTTAGAGCGTCCTCAGAAACAGGGACAATACGGTTGGTCCTACCTTTTGGCTCCCACGGGATTATGTTATCTGAGCCTTTTCTAGCTGATACTTCGATACGCTGATTAACAAAATCGACATGTTTCCATGTTAGGTGAACAATTTCATTTCTTCTAAGACCGCTACTATATGCGATAGAAATAAAAGTTTTCCACCACAATTTATTTTTTGCAGAATCAAGAAGAGCTAAAAATTCCTTTACCGTAACATAATGATTAGGGGTAGCAGTAACCTTTCGTGGTTTGATCTTAACAAAAGGATTAGTGCCTTCATCAATATATTCTCTATCAATTGCTCGATTGAATATTGCCTTAAGAGTTCTGTGATACTTATTGATTGTTGCATAAGCAAATTTTTTACTAGCTAACTTGTCAGCAATAAATGCTTCTGCATCACAAGTATGAATCTTATCTAATAATTTAGTTTCTCCTATAAAATTCTCAAAGAGCCTTAAGGTATATCGATGCTCTATATAAGAGGATTGTGAAACTTGGCCTTTCAATATTTTTTCATGTTCAATTCGAAAATCTTTAATTGTGATATTCTTTGGCCTGTCAGCTTTGCCTTTATTGACTTTTTCCTGTGTCAAATGGGCAAATCTTTCTGCCTCACGTTTGGTCTTGAAAATTTTACCGTAACGCTTACCATTATTGCCTACCCATCTTACTGCCCAGTTATGGCGTCTGTTTTTATTCCATAATTCTTTAGGCATTGGGTTGCCGTCAGCGTCATTAGGTACTGGCTCAAGCCATTTACGATATACGCCTACTTTAATTGTTGCCATTGGGAAACTCCTTTCCGGGGTTGACCAGTAGCGACTGACGTGTCCATCTTTGATCAAAAATAGACAAATAGCAAGATAAATCTTTGCTCATTTTTCTGTCCTCTCTTTTAAGAAATTATCTAACTCATCCTTCAAAAACCATACATGCCTTGCGTACTTTGTTGCCTTTAACATGTACTGATCACGCCAATATTTTAGAGTACGCTTAGCTGCTTTTGGAGTGTATCCAAGTTCATCTAATCTTAGATACATAGCAGCTTCAATTGGTGTCATAAGACTTGGGAATGAAACAGGTCTTTTAGGCCAATCACTATCGGATGTATTTGGTATATTTTCCATAGTCATTTTATTTAAAAGCCGGACACCCCCCAGCAATTGAAAGTGTCCGACTAAATCAGATTTAATCATTAAAGTATATTTCTCCAGACTTCTGATTAGAGTCTTTTGGAGCATTGAATAATTTATTAGATGGAATGAATTTTTTTATGCTAAATCTATTTAGCAGATTAATTCCGCCAAAGACTGATGAATATATATGAAGAACCATTACCGTTATCAAAAACAAATTCATCAACCAGAAAAAAGTCTTTATTATAAAATCAAGTGTATCAATAGAATTCATTACCATTCTCCATCACAATACTTTAGTAACATCTGCTTTAGTATAATCAGCAAAAGTCTTTGTCAGACTGTTTCGGTTAGATGCAAATTCATAAAGAACTTTGCCGTCCTGCACAGATGCCATTTTCTTTAACATAGCTTCATCAAGGTTAGCATTATCACCACCAAAACCGACTACTTTAATAGTAACTCCATGCCCTTTAAGTTCATTAGCCAATGGAACACCATTACCACCTTGACCATCACTCATTAAGATTAAGGTGTCATTAGATGATATATTATTCCCAAATAAATCAAGTGCTGTCTGAAGGGCATTTGGTATGCTAGTGCCACCTTGTGCTGTCATACTTTTTGCAGTTTTGACTAACTGTTGATAACCTTGTTCGATATTGACAAAACCACATACTGTCTTTGAATATGAATCAAAAGTAATCAAAGCCACTTCATTCCCAGGCATTGATCTTGCAGCTATACCAAAGCTGGATATCAGAGCATAACTTACAGAATCTATTTTTGTATGCTGTCCACACTTCCACTTCATGCTGCTGGAAGTATCAATGCAGTATATTGTCCTGCCTATCATTGGCACTGACACATTCTTTTCAGTGATAGTGTCCAGGATAGAAGTATCAACATGCCCCTGGCTTTTCTGACGAGACAGAAGGTCTTGCTCTTGAATTGTACTAATACCGTCATAATTTTTGTTATTACTCATAATTTATCTCCTATATGAGTGGTTAATGATTTAGGCACTTAAAATAAATGCTGTTAAATTTGAAATTTCAATAATATCGTTATGAGTTATATGTATTGGTTGACCTGCAAACTTTCGGTTTACATAAGTTTTATTGGTTGACTGGTTATCACTGATTTTGATAATACCACTATTATCAACACTAAACCTGCAATGGTCACTTGATACGTATTCATAGTTTGCTAACTGTTTTCTGCCTACAAAGAAATCACCCATAGGAATGCTATATGTTCGTCTTCTATTGTCGGGTGTGACTATCAATAGCTTTTCTGCTATGTAATTTCTGCCACAGATACTACACGAACGAAATCCGCTTTTCTTACCACAAGCAAGGCAGTGGTATATATCCGTATCACTTAGAAAATCAATTACTTCGCTTGTGCTTTGGAAACGATCATCAGGATTCTTTGCCATCATTTTTTCAATTGCATCTGCAATAAACTCTGGCAATTGAGGAGTGATTACCTTGATAGGGTCAGGGTTTTCATACAAAACCTTACTAGCGATCTCATCAACTGTCGATGCAGCAAACGCTGGCATGCCCGTTGCAATTTCATAAGCAGTAACGCCAAGTGAAAATATGTCTGACCGAGGATCAACACTTAAAGGGTTTGTTAACTGTTCAGGAGATGCATAAAGTGGTGTTGCAATATTATGACAACTTTGCGTTATTCTTGGATCATCTATGAACTGTGCAATACCAAGATCAATTAGAACAACAACATCATTCTCAGGTGAATATAAGATGTTACCTGGCTTAATATCACGATGAATTATATTATGGTCATGAAGGCATTGAAGTCCTAAACAAGATTTTATTAGTATCGTGAGTATATCTTTAGGTTTTGGTAGCCATTCTCCAGTTTGCATCAAATCCACAATGTTTAAGGCATCAATGTACGGGAAAATGATATAATTACTGTCCGCTTCAATGGGGCTTACAATGTAAGGGTTATTGATACGAACTGCACCTTCACGCTGAAACCTTTCTAAAGCAATGGGGTTGCTTAGTGATTCATATTTTAAGGCTTTGACAAGGACTCTTTTACCTGTATCATGGTTAAGCCCAACAGCGGTAATTCCTTGTCCACCTTCGCCAATGAAATCAAGCACTTCATGTTTATTAAATATTATTTGCCCTTTTTTCATTGTTATTTCTCCTGCGTTGAAGATATACATAGACGACGAGAACCAATGATAAGTTCAAATGGAGGGATGAGCCTGGTTGGTTCTGTCAGCTTTACATAACAACCGTTAAAGCTGTTAAGGTCGGTTACGACATAACCATCACCATCCTTTTCCAATCCAATATGCTTGAGGTTCATATATGGATCACCAGGAATTGATATTTGATTACGAGCATCACGACCAATTGTAATTATATTACCAACAAGATTATGACTGCTTTCAAAACCGAAATTACCAAATACATCAATTTGGTGTTCTGAATCACTACTTTTAACATCAACTTCAGCCAATCTTGCAGCTTGCCCAGAATAGCAATTGTTAACCGGTTGGGTAGAATCAGGCTTATGCTGATAATGTATAACTGTTATATTATCTTTTGGCCCTACATTAACTGCTTCTTCAACTAATGCTTTGGCTTTGTCCGATTCTTTAGTTTTGGATAAGATTGATTCAATATCACTTTCACTGAATACATCATCTACACCATCGCTGGTTAATAGCAGTTCATCATCTTCCTGAATGGCAAAACAAATGCCATCAGGTTCGGCATTTCTTGCACCGATTGCTCTGGTTAGAATGTTCTTTTGCGGGTGGGATTGAACATCTCCTTTGCTTATCATTCTTTTTATGACAAATTCACTTACCTGGCTATGGTCAACAGTAAGGCAAAATAGTTTATTATTTCGTCTCAGATAAACCTTGCTGTCACCAACCCAAACTATGAAAGTTAAATCATTTTGAATGTATGCCATTGCAAGAGTGGTTGCCATAGTAGTGCCTTTTTCTTTCATCTGTATAAGCGTATCATTTGCCAGCTCAACAATACTGACCAGATTACTTGCTATTTCATTTGGGGTAATATCATGCGGCATTTCATTTAGACTAGCTTCAATTACCTCTTTTACTGTTTGGCTCGCTAATGCACCATTACTATGGCCACCTGCTCCGTCCATAACGGCAATGCATGTACGGTAATTGTCCGAGAATGTTAAAAAATTATCTTGCTGGTCATTACGACCACCGATGTGAGAAAATGCTGTGTAATTGTCCATTTGTATGTTTCCTTTATTTTGAAAATAGTTTGTAAATACCGACTAACGCTATCAAACCTATTGATAGCAACATCCCACCAATAAGGATATCTTCTGGTCTGCCCCCGGAACGTCCAGGGTTTGCTATTGCTCGCAGAAATGTTGCAATGTGGTTACTGCCTGCAAGGATTACTGTAAAACAGATTATGCCAGTGATAACTTTGGGAAGTCCGTTCTTTGGAAGTTGCATTATTTGCCTTTCATTTACTAAATAGTTTGATAATTAGAACAAAAAAAACAGTTACGATTATGAGAGCTAAAATAGATTGAAAATTCTTGTCCCAACGATTGATATAGGATAGGCTATTACATAACCAGTCATAGATTGGTTCGAGTGCATTAAGGACTATTTTGTTAAAATTAATGAAAAACAGAATAATCAGTACTATTGAAAATATCTTTTTTATACTCATTAAAACTTTCCTTTCATGAAGTTAGCTATGTTTACGAATTTGAATTTACTTTTGAACGATTCACTTAATGAAGTGTTTTTATTAAAATATGCCTTTACAGAATTTGCAGTTGCAGCGTCCTTACATAACCACATGATGGTGGAATATGCGGTATCCTGGAGTTTAGATGCGTTTGCGAGCAAATTAGAGGTGCTCTGGGTAAACTCAATTGCCATCATCTTTCCATCTGAGTCAGTGCAAACAACATCAATGGTTTGACCTTTTGCTCCAATGGGAAGTTCTGTCTTCACATTTTGAATATTTGACATTTGTTTAAGTGTATATGCAGTAAGATTAGTGTAAAAAGCATGAGTTATAGATGTACTTCTTGCGTATGGAGAAGGTATGTTGTATTTAGTAAACGCCTTTGGTGTAGCAATTAAAAAGACACTTTTACCAGCGGAAGATCTTTCAAGATAACCTTCATTTATTGCAGCATTCATTGAGGTTTCATATATGCGAACTGACATGCCGAGTCGCTTGACTCTTTCTCTGACTTTTTCGTATGGATAAGTTATGCAGTCGTAGATTAGTCGATCTGATGTGGTATTTGGTTTTGGAGTCTCTTTGGCAACTTCTTTTACAGGTGTTGGGGTTGAAGCTTCTTTTATCATTTTTGATAATGGTTGCCAGGGAGTTATTAAGTTTGAATAATCCTCGTAATGCTGAGGTGTTATTGGAAAATCTTCAACGAATGGAACAAATCCATGTATTGGTTTGCTATAAGATGAGCCGGATATATATGTAAGCGATTGACGGTTTTTGAACTGTGTAAGCTGGTTAGTTTGGTCGTATGTTAAGCCCATAAAGTTTTGTATTACTTTAAGATGCTCTGAGCCATTGATACTACCGACAGTAAACATACATTTACTCAAGCTTAAAATATCCTGACTTATAAGGCTTGGCAGTTGCGAGGCCGCAATCAGAGCAGTTCCGGTAGCACGAAGCAGAGAAAGTATATTACCGAGAGAACTTATAGTATTTCCCATCTTTTGTTTTTGAAGCACTCGATTTGCATCGTCAACGACAATGATACGTTTAAGAGTTCTGCTCTCTTCATCATTTTTGGCTTCTTGGAATAAAAAGTATAATAGTAGCGTAACCAACCAGCGTGCCTGGGTATCATGTGTTAGAGATCGGCAGTTAATTATGCAGTTGTGCTTGACAATGTCTTTTATCGATAAGCCTTTTCTGCAACTAAACAGTGCTGATTTGCCGATTAAGAAAGATAATGCGGTTTTTGCAGCATCCAGATATCCTCCAATACGATAGCTTTTAGTCTGGATTTGACCGAGTTCATCTAAAATATCTTTAAGGCATAAGCTGACATCAGCTTTGGTAATATTTTTCAATTCATTTGCTTTTTCTAATGCTCTTTCAGCTGCGGTATTTATAAGGTCAACGCCGTAAATGATGCCTGTGGATTCGGCGATTTGACTGGTTAGCTCGTATAGAAAAGCCTCTTGTGACATATCAGAAGGCGGGTCTAAAGTTAAGCTAAGATCTTCTAAGTTGATAGCTTTGGCGTTAATTTTTTGATGTAAATTTCTAAATCCATTCTTAAAATCGATAACACATATTTTGATCGCAGGGTATAGTGTCTTGATCTGAATCAGTAATGTCATTAACAGTCTGTTTTTTCCACTGCCCTGTGAACCTAATACTAATGAACATCTAAGTAATGCGTTCACATCAATGTTGTACTCGATGCCATCGGGTTGTGTGCTAACATGTATATCACCATCATTACAGAATACTTCAGGTGCGTATGGCTTAAAGAAATCAGGTTCTCTTTTAGCGGTATACTTATTATCATTTAATACTGCTGATAAACGATTATAAAGTGAGTTAAAGATTGCTTGATTTTTGTTTTGATTGTAATTGTTTTCAAGAACTCCGAATAGGCATGCCACACTTGGCTCATATATGAGTTCAGATGCTTTTAATTCAGCTTCCAGTTTGTCAAACTTGACTTTATTATTCATGAGAACCACCCCTTGATGAATCTTCAGAAAATAGAGTAATTAAGCCTGAGAATAGAAAGGCGAATAATACCTTCAACCACCCGAATTTAGGCTTGAATTTATTATGGCATTTTGGGCAGACATGCAGTCTTTGGCCATCGATTTCGACTAGTTTGGAGTGTGAAATACAAATCAAGCAATTGCAGTTTTGACATCTAATAGCAGACTCAATATCTACTAATGCCAGGAGCCTTGCTTCATCATCAGAAATATTTTTTAATTTCTTGATAGTTTCTTTTTCACAGAATACGCAAACGCCTGCAATTTGATCTAAAGAACTTACTACTTTTTTAGCAGAGCCGACCAGATAGGAGTTAGCCTGTTTTATGTTATGAGTGTTCTGGTCTTCATCAATTATTACCTTAGATGTAGTACCGAAGCTGATGCCGCTATTAGCAATTACCTGCAAATCTGCCTCTTCCTCACTATAAGCAACATTTAATGTTTGTTTGCTGGCTGTTCCTGGTGGCACTAAAACAAAAGGCGTATGTGCTTTGGGCGTATTAAAGAGTTTTTTCAGTATGTTCATAGGTTAGTTTTCTATTGGTAACTAGAATCCAATCTGCTATAATTTTTGTTTGTAAATCATGGTTTTTTGATCATTATTACAGATATGATCATATTAAATTCTTCAAATTAGATGTAGGGCAAGTAATGGAAAGTAATGGAAAGATAGGGAAAGATACTGGTAGTCGTGGAGTTGATATAACTCCTGATATAAAAGCCAGGATTAAGACTTTACGAGAACGCAAAAACTGGACTGTCGATGATTTGGCTTATGAGTCAGGTGTCAGTGAAAAAACAATTAAAAAGATTGAAAGTCTGAGTAATGTCCAAAAGCGATACGATGGAAATACATTAAAGAAATTGACTGCTGCATTAGGTGTTACACTTAGCGAACTTTCAAGCTCTAATGACAATGCTGAAGAATATGTGTCAGCCAGTTTTAGTTATTATGCCAAGCAGTTTAAGGAAATAGACGAAAACCTGCTACCTTTAATCCGTGACCATAAATTTGCTCCAAGAGGAGTGATTGAAGAACAATACTATGACTATATAGATAAACATATACAGCAGCGAAACATCTCGTTTAAGGCTTTTAATGATATTTTTTACACAGCAAGCCTTGAAGATGTTTTTCTAAATAGTATTCCAACACCGGAATTAACAGTTACCATTCCAAAAACTTTGGCTAGAATCACATATTCATGTTCAAAAACCAAACAAATAACAGTAAAAAAGCCATTGGTTATGTGGGATTGTCATTGTGGCATTCCAACACCATCATCAAAGAAATATGAATGCCAGATACACAGTAGCCCTCATGGTAAAGATGTACATTATAATTTTGTATATGGGCATGTAATGTTTAAGTATGAAGGGCTTAAATTCTATTGGAAATGCGAAGACCCGCTATGGCCTCCATCAATTGACTCATTTTACATGTTAAACACTCTTGAAGAAGAAGGTGTCTTTGAGGAAAGATATAATTCTGTGCTTGATATGGGTTCTGGAACAGGGTTTTTAGGGATAATGCTTGCCAGTAAAAATCCCAACATTAAAGAGGTTGTTCTATCAGATTGGTTATTATTGCCGTATCTGTATGGAGTAACAAACTGGCATCTAAATAAATCAAAGTACAAGCATGTAAATTTGAAATCTGAACTTGGTATATTTACATCTAAGCTGAATACTAATTTTAATAAACATGATTTAATAGTTTGTAATCCACCGTATCTGCCAGTATTAGATAAGTTTGAAGAGTTAAAACTGAAAACCACTGTTGCCGGAACTGATTTACTTGTCGATATTATTGAACGCTGTAAGATAATTGGTAAAAAGACATATTTACAGTTTTCACATTTGGCGATACCTGAAGCAGAATCTGCAGCTAAAAATGCTAATGTAGAACTTAAGCCTGTCGGCAAGGAAAGAAAAGTGCCTTTTAGATTCCCTAACACATGGGTTGATAGTGGGTACTTGTCCTATCTTGAACAGGAACGAGGTTTAATATATGATGATTCACACAGATTTCCATATTGGCAGAAAGTACAGATGTATTCTATTGAATGATGTATAAGGTTTATAAACGTAGGAAAATTACCTTTGTTTATGACTTCAGTGAGCAATAGCGATATATACCTGGCACAGGTTAAGGATACTTATACGTTTTTATACTATCATAATGCAGCGATTGGGGTATTTCCTTTAGAACCAGAGCATATGATGTATATACAAGGATATATAGATGGAGCTGTATCAGCGAATTTGAAAACTAATGTATATAATGGAATACCTCTTAAATATCAAAATAATATGGAGTTAGATTATGAAATGGAAAGACTTAATTCTGAATCTATTGAAGGCTTAGTTCGTGGATTATGCCCTTTCGCAAAAAGTCAGTTACAATTTGAATATCCTGAATACCTAAAGGATTAGAAAAGATAAAGGCAGTTAACAGCCTACTTTAATATCTCCAGCCAGCATATTCTTTAACTTTGTCAATTGAAGGATCAATTTTCTGAATTAAAGCGTATAATTCATTGCTTACTTTTTGGATGATTTTAACTTTGGTTTTAACTTCATCAGGAGAATTTCCGAGAAGAGTTAGAATCCTTAATTCTTCATCAAAGTTGCTGGGCTTAATTTTCATTTTTGCAATGTCCCTTGTAGACCATTTCGTTGACAGGAACGGTTTTTTATTCAAAATATATACAATCTTTACTGTTTGAACAATTATTTGTGAAAATGCATTATTTATATGGACATGATCGTCTCTTTCAATAAGAACCTCCATCATTTGTTCAGCCCTTAAAAGAGCAATGATCCATTTAAGAGCTTCCTTGGAACTTTTTTCATCTACTTTCTTATATTTTGCAGTTTTTAGGATGCCATCTGGATCATATATTATTTTAATATCTTTGGTGTATGCAATAAACAAGTCGCCTGATGGAGTTTTGGCAATATTACTATATTCTTTAACAGTAATAATTTTGAAATCGAGGTCATCAGAACTGGTTCTGATAGGAATTACTTTTAATTCTGAAAACAGATGTGGATGCGGGCTAACATCTATATCCAAAGTATGTACATATTTGTCAAAAAAGGTTTTAGGATTGCCTCCGTCGATTAGGACAATTAAATCAATGTCTGAATGTTTGTCAAAGTATCCTTTTGATTTTCCTCCTGCATAGGCAAGCCCTTTAACTGAAGGCAAAGACTTAAGGTGACTTATTAGTTTTCTAGTGGAAATCATAAAGTTGCTTTTGCAACAAATGTTTATAAATATTTATGAGATAAGATGGAAGGTTAAAATAATAATGTAATTGAAACGCTACCCATGTTTTGACTATAGAAAGTGCTTTGCACTCGCTTCATTTCTAATAAGATTTTTGCTCTTCCAACCCCCAGAAGAATCGGGGGGCTTGGAAAGAAAAAATATGTTATGTACCAAAAGGTCTTCACGTCATTATTCGTTTATATGATGGAATTATTTAATGAACGATATTGATTATATGCGAAATTTCTCGGATATAGTTTTAATAAGTCGTGTTAATGTATTCGGTCACTAGACAAGTGTGCGGATGAGGTATATAAAGGTCACTTATCTCTTATATGTTATAGCCAAGTAAGGCTTAACGTGATAAAAATGAAAGGGAAAAGAGATAATACCAGAAAACCGAAAAAAGATGTTTATCAAATAATTACAGACAGAGTTTTAGAATTATTAAATAAAGGTTGCGTTCCCTGGAAACAACCTTGGAATGATGACGAACTCCCACAAAACTTAACAACTCGTCGTAAGTATCGAGGGATTAACACTTGGCTACTTAACGCTTCGCAAATTGTAAACGGATATAAAAGCCAATATTGGCTAACATTCAAGCAGGTTAAAGAGTTAGGCGGACATGTTAAAGCTGGGGCAAAGTCTGAAATAGTTGTTTTCTGGTTATGGTTTGAAAGTGATGACGAAAACGGCGAGGAAGTCGGACGATCTTTTGCAGTTCCTAAATATTACAGAGTATTTAATGCTGATCAAGTAGAAGGAATAGAGATACCAGAAGATGCCAAAACCGAGAAACTGGAATTTTCTCCAATACAGACATGTGAAGAAGTAATAAATAGTATGCCAAACTGCCCTGAAATCGACCATGAAGGGATGGGCATGGCATACTATAGACCGTCAACAGATAAAATACATATGCCACAAAAAAGTAAATTCATTTGTAAAGAAAAGTATTATAGTGTTTTGTTTCATGAACTGATACACAGCACAGCACACCCAAACCGATGTAATAGAAATTTTGAAGTAATGAAAAAATCTAAACTTGAAAGTCGAGAATATGCAAAAGAGGAATTGGTGGCAGAAATGGGAAGTTGTTTTCTTTGCGGACATACTCGAATAGAAAACGATACAATAGAAAATTCGGCGGCATATATTGAGAATTGGAAAAAAGCTATATCAAACGATAACAGGCTTGTAATGATGGCGGCTAGTAAGGCACAGAGAGCCGCAGACTTTATCCTTAACGTAAAACATGAAAATTAATTTTTGTGGTATAAAGCCACATTGTTTAGATATAGTGAAAAATGGATAATATAAACGAATCTTGGGATGAGCCAATTAAAGGAACTGGTAACGCAAAAGATACTGTTCAGCAAATCATAAAATTGATTGAGAAAAATTATGCTCTTTTTGGTGGTTGGGCGAATACTTTTGAGCAGATTATTGACCTAGCACTTTATGCACTTCAACAAGAAGAAGAAAAATACATGCAGGCAGTTAGCAAGATGGATAAAAGAGCAGTTCAAATTGCTTCTGAAATTGTCGGACTGTTAATAAAAGCATTTTGTTATGATTATTGTATATGGGATTATCTAGGTGAAATTTATATGCAAGTTGCTTCACTTAGCAAATCCAAAGCATTAGGACAGCTTTTTACACCCTTTCATATTTGTGAAGTGATGGCAAAAATGAATCTTGGTAATGTAAAAGAAAGAATAGTAAAAGCTAAAGTGGATAATAAAAATTGTTCGATCATGGAGCCGTGCGTCGGCTCTGGTGCGATGCTTTTGGCATGTAAAAAAGTAATTATTGAAGAAGCTGGTTTGGCGGGTCTTGATTACTTTGAGTTTGTCGGGAGTGACATTGATTCATTATGTGTCAAAATGTGTAAGATTCAGATGATTTTGACTGACTATAGATATATGGTTGTTCTTATGCTTGAACAAGTCAATAAATTACAATGTAACCCTGACAAATATATCGATAAATCTTATAGAAATAATGATATTCGCAAGGTAACAATAGAACGCACCACAACTAATAATATCGTCATACAAAAAGGAAAGTATCATAATGACGATTTGAACAAGTGGGTAAGCTAAAAAGTGAGATTGATTTTTGTTTTAATAAGTCAATATCTCGAATTTATCACCATTACTTTTTTATTTTGTCGTCGGCACTGGTCAAGTGTGCGGATAGAGTATATAAAGAGATTAAACTTACTAAGAAGTAGAGTAAATGGGTGCGGTAACACCCATAAACTCGGAGATTCAAAATGTACCACAAAATACAAAATAAATCCAATGGAAAGGAAATAATATCCTTAAATAAAAAGCTTTCGGAAAATCAAGAAAGCACAATGTTTACTCATAATCAAAAGATGAGTTTAAGGGAGGATAGCATGATGCTTGATAGATTTGTAGATGAGATTGCCGAGGTATTCGGCTCTCCTTTTTGAGGTTAGTAAAATGGATTTAGAAATTGGAAAAATCAAAGTGATTGGAAACCCTCGAACAGATTTTTCAGGACTTGATGAACTCGTCTTATCTATAAAAGAACAAGGTGTTATTGTGCCTTTGGTTGTTAATGACAAAAACGAACTCATTGCAGGAGAAAGAAGACTTCGTGCTTCAAAGATTGCCGGGCTTACGAAAGTTCCTGTACGGATAATTGAGTTAGATAAGGAAGCAACAGAGGAAGCAAAGATAATCGAAAATATCCAACGAAAAGAATTAAATGCTGTCGAAGAAGGTGTGGCGTTTAAGAAGTATCTTGTAGAAACTAGCCACACAGAGGAGCATCTTGCGAAGAAACTTGGAAAGCCTGTCGATTATGTTAAAAGAAGGATATTAATTGTTAATCTTTCTCAAACGGTAAAGGATGCGATTATTCAAAATAAAATCAAAATTGGACACGCTTTACTTTTAGCGAAAATGAATAATGTAGAAGCTAGGAAATTTCTAAAAGTAATCATTACAGATAAACACAGCGTTGAACGAGCAAAAACAGCGTTACAGTATTCAAGTTTTTCTCAAACACTAGCCGATGCGTGTTTTGATACTAAAGACTGCAAAGGTTGTCAGTTTAATGGTTCTGTTCAATCAGAACTGTTTGAAACTGGTAAAGTCTTGAATGGTAAATGTATGAACCAAAAGTGCTTTTATAATAAAGTAAGTGGGTTTGTGAAATCTAAACGGAAAGAATATGCGAATGTGTTATGGGAAGGAGAATACTACCAAACACCAAAAGGATTTGTTGATACAGATTCATGGCGAGCAGAACAAATTTTAACTAAAGCAGAAATTAGAGCAATTCGTAAAGAGAGAAACCCAAAATCATATTTAGTTAGCGTTGATGAGCGTGGAAGAGTCAGGGAATTTATTAAACCAATTTTCAAGAACAATGAACCACCAAAACAGGAATTGACTGCCACAAAAGAGCAACGGCTAAAGTCTCGAATACATGCCTATAAATATGATGAAATGAAAAAGATCGGGAGCGGTCTTGCTAAAAACGGCATGAAGCAAGTTAAAGTCCTATGCTTGTATCAGCTATTGAAAAATTATCGTGCTAGCATTGAAAAGCAGTTTAAGAATATATTTGGCTATTGCTTTTCACCTTATTCAGATAAATTCATGAAGATATTTTATGGAGAAGATGAAGCGAAGCTTGATCAGATGTATGTTGAAATATCAAAGGTTGCGATGTATGACTTAGATTTTTCTGAAACAGAGAAAAGCTCAAAAGCTTTTGGCTTAGATTGGGAAAAACACTTCTCAATGAATGAGGAATTTCTGAAATTATATACAAAAGAGCAACTTGTGAATCTTGGGGATGAGTTAGGTGTAAAAATTGAGCCGACACTTAAGCTTGTTGAGATGAAAAACTGCTTTATGGAGCAAAAGAATTTGGAAGCAATCAAAGGAAAAGTACCAAAGGTACTTATTTGATTTTCTTTTTTACTTTTTGGGTTTGTATAGATGGGAATGGTGGTACATGAAAATATATACGGGGTAAAACAATGGAAACAAAAATATATGAAAGTAGTATGCCAGAGAAAACAGGGTATGTTGTAAACAAAGCGTTTTTTGGAAAAACTAGCTGTCTTAAAGTATTGTTAAATGATAAGAAAGTTTGCTTTTTTCATTTTGGGCTTAAAACAGATGGGAAATATAACTGGAAAAAAGTTAAGATGGATGATTCAGAACTTGGGGGAATATTAAATGTATTGATAGGGAAAAAAGACTCTGTTGATTTTGTTCATCGATACAATGACAATAGCACACAAATATGGGTTAATCGAAGTGGTGGCAATTTCTTTATTAAAGTCAAAGAACTTACTAAAAGTTTTAATGAAGGAGAGCAGGTAGTATTGCAGGTACTATTGAGGGATGTGATCAGGCTTATGTGTTATGGAAGTGCTTGATTCAATGGTCATTGGTCACGTATGCGAGTAGAGTATATAAATGCTCCAATATGATTTAATATAACGAGGAAGATTATGAAAGTGTTTAACGTAATACCAAACTTTAGTTTTTGGATTGAGGCAAATGATATAAAAGCTGCTGAAAAAGTGGCATATCAAAAAGTAAATGAAATATGCTCATTGGTAGGAGCAAGTTTTGATTTTGTTGTTGAAGAAGAATATGAAGTATGATTTGGCAGTAACCGCCAGATGACATGTCGGTCAATTTATGCTTCAACTCTGGAACTAACCTGACAAGCTCTTCGATCTCATTAATCAACACGTAAGCTTTGTTTATATGTGAAGCGAAGACATAGATGGGACTGAGCTGCCGGGATTTTTGTACAAATCAGATCCACATACATTAGCTGAAAATGTCGTAATTTCTTTTTATCTTTTAAATAATTTTCAATATTTCCAGTCTTCATTTGCCAACGGTAGACTATTTAATTCATCTCTGTGCATTCGCCACTGAGGCATAAAATAATCCATATGATTTTTGAAAGCTTCATTGTGGAGACGTTCCAGCAAGTGAATCATTTCATGCACTAGGATGTACTCAAGACAAGTTTCTGACTTTTTCGCCAATTCTAGATTGAGTCTGATCTTTTTCTTTTCAATACTACAGCTACCCCAATGGGTCTTCATTTTTCTTATTTCCCAGCTAGAAACCTTAACACCTATAATAGGTTCCCATTTGTCGATTAGTTCCGGGACTTTTGTCTTGAGTTGCTGCCTATACCATTCTTGCAGGATAGCCTGCTTCCTGCTTGCACTTGTTCCTGGACGAACTTTAAGCTCCAGTGTCTTATTATTCTTGATTTGAAGTAAAGCTGGCTTATTATGCTCAATAACATCAAGGAGATAACGCCGACCGCCAACATAGTGACTTTCTCCAGTGACCATTTCACGCTCGGACTGACGTTGCTGGTTTTCAAAACTATCGATTTGCCGACGTATCCATCCTAAACGAGTTATTACAGCCATTCGTACTGCATCATCATCAAGTCTCAAGGGAGTTGCAACTCGCACACGTCCATTAGGTGGATATACCCCGACGTGCAGGTTTTTTATGTCCTTACGAACAACCTCCACTCTAATTCCCTTAACTTCAATTTGATGCTTCTTAGTATTCATTTTGATTCTTAGCAATTGCAAAAATAGAATTTAAAAGTTCACCATCAGTGCCTAATGCATCTTCGATTGCGTTTCTAACTTCTTTCTCCTTGAAACGGTTTCCACGCCAATTTGCCTTTTTGACGTTTCTTATTGCGGCGTCTACCTGAATAGCGAGCTCTGTATCATTATTAAGATTATCATATAGTGCTCTTAAGGCTGGGGTACTGATATCGCTTGGGTAAGAACTTGCTTTTGGCTTTTTGACTCTTTTCGTCAACTCCACGATTTTAGCCAGATAAGCCTTATAGTCCCAAGCTTCCTGTTTACGTGTTTTAATCAAAGCATCCAGCAATTCTGACATCTTTTCATAATACTTCGGATTGACTGCCATTTCGTCAATGATCAGTTTTCGGACATTGTTTTCAATAGTCTCGGCCATTGCTTCAGGATTCTTACGGATTCCTTCCGGTAGAGATTCTACGACATCTTCGCCACGTTCGACTATTAGCTCAATAAGCGATAAGTCGTCAAAAGCGGATAATTTTTCGCTTTCTTCTGCCCGAATATACGTATCCAGTAGATGACGCATTGCAGGCTCATACATCTTCATGTCAATATAGTCACCGCTAGCCATCTTTACTTCAGTTCGCACTTTCTCATAGTGTTCGACTTCAGCTTTGATAATCTGAGTTTCTTTGACTGAATATCCCGCCTCTTGCATTTCATTGGCTAAATTCGCATATGCTCTTATTAATGAAACTGCGAGTTTGTATAAAGCAACTCGTTTGGGTTCATTATCTTTGAGCTGGTCAACGTCAGCAGTATTAGTCGTACAGAAATATCTTAGATATGCTTGAGTGTCACGAGGCGCTTCGACAGACTCACATAACGCTTTTATTGCTTCGCGTGCATCTTCCAAACGTTCCCGATCTTTTTCGAGCCTATCAGTAAGCAGCCCCTCAACATCTTCCGGATCATATTGATCAAAAGCTTCACTAGTATAATCATGAATGGATTTTTCTAGCGATCTGAACAAATCCTTATAGTCAATAATATATCCGTATTCCTTGTCATCACCATCAAGACGGTTTACACGACAAATCGCCTGGAATAGACCATGATCTCGCATTTGCTTATCAATGTAAAGATAAGTAGCAGATGGGGCATCGAATCCGGTAAGAAGTTTATCGACAACGATCAAAAGCTTCATCTGGCCGGGTTCATCAATAAATTTCTTTTTAACAGCTTTCTCGAAAGCCTCGACCTTGTTAACTGCAACATCCTCAGGCTCATCAAAAAAATCTGCAAGCATTTTTCGGTAGATGTCATACTGTCTGAGCTTTTCGGTCATTCCTTCGCCGGACTCTTCGCCTTTTATGTCAGCAGGAGATGGCTTGTATGAAGTAACAATGGCACATTTACCGGCAAGATCGGTCTTAGATAATAATTCATAGAATCGACAGGCCTGATAGATACTGCTTGAAACAAGAATTGCGTTTCCATATCCACTTTCCAATCGATCTCGAGTTGCCATGTCCATAAGAATATCAGCAGCAATTTTCTCAAGCCTTGATTGAGAACTAAGCACTTTCTGCAATGTTCCCCAACGCTGTTTCAACTGAACTTTTGCAATGTCGTTCAGTCCCTTAGTTTTGCTTTCGAACCACTGATCTATTTTTGCTTGAGAAGTTATGTTCTGGTCGATATCTCTAGCTTCATAACGCAGGTCAAGCACAACTCCATCTTTGACTGCCTCATTATATTTATAGGTATGAATATATGGCCCAAACACCTCAATGCTTTTTTGTTTATCCTTTTTAAGAAGTGGAGTACCGGTAAAACCAATAAACATCGCACTCGGCAGAATGGACTTCATCGCCTTATGCAGTTCACCGGACTGTGTACGATGGCATTCATCAACAAACACGAATATCTCGCCTTTGGCATGAAAATTCTTTGGCAGATGACCCTTGATATCATTGATATACTCGTCAACATCACCTTCTTCCTGTGTTCCAAACTTATGAACTAACGAACACATCAGCCACTCAGTATTTGTATTCAACACGCTAACGAGGTCGGCACCGCTTGTTGTTCTATAAATATCTTCACTAACGCCATTGAATACCTTTTCGATCTGCTCATCCAATTCAGTACGATCTGTTATTAGCAAAACCCGAGAATGCTTAATATTCTCGCGAATCCATTTAGCCAGCCAAACCATCGTCAGGCTCTTCCCGCTTCCTTGTGTGTGCCAGATAATACCGCCTTCACGTCGAGAAACATGCCCTTGTGCAGCACGGATACCAAAATATTGATTATGGCGACAAACCTTTTTAATTCCGGCATCAAACACAATAAAGTCATGGATTAGTTCAAGGAAGCGATTTTTGTTACAAACCTGACACAATTCCTTGTCCAGTGGGTTTTCTATGTCACTAGACTCTTTCCATCTCAGATAATATTTTTCAGGAGTTTCAATGACACCATATCTTAATCCTTCGGTGTCATTTCCAGCCATAAACAATTGCATGGTTGTAAAGAATGGTCGTATGAAGGTTTTCTTTTGATTATCAAGATTCTGTCGGATGCCCTCATTAACAGAGACAGTGGAACGCTTAAGTTCAATTACCCCCAGAGCAATACCGTTTACATACAATACTATATCGGGGCGTTTTTTATTTTCTCCCTTGATAGAAACTTCTTCAGCAATTGCAAAAACATTGTTTTCGGGGGTTTTCCAGTCGATTAGCCATACGGTCTGGTTCTGCTCACCTACATCCTCCTTAACCTTTACACCATAACGAAGTTTGCTGTAAACCTCTTTGTTGGCATCATAGAGATGTTTGCCGCCACCAATAGACTTTGCCTGATCGAGTTCTCGCAGTACTCTGCCGATAAGCTTTTCACTATGTCCCTGACTTTGTAGCCAATCTCTTAGTAAGGCCTCTTCTACATTGGAGTTACTGTCTCGGTCGATCCAGTTGCCAAGATATCGATATTCAAGCTTATCTTGGAAAAGCTTGACGATACGATCTTGAGTAACTCTCTCCCTCTGGCCGACTTCGCTCATACCTTATACCTCCGTTAGTAGTTCCCTTGTTTTTGTGATCGCTTCGGCTATATTGTCATCTGAAAAAATGTCTCGTTTCAGCTTTGCCTTCCACTCTTTATCGTTTTTGATCAAATCTTTGACACTAGCAACTGTTGCTTCTTTACCATCAGTTTCTAAATCCTGCACTGCCATATCAACCGTTGCCCATAATTCAAGGACATCGTTTTTCTCATAACGAAATTGCTCAAGCCATTGCATAGCTTCCTCGCCATACCATTGATTAAAATAACCAAGAGCTTGTTCAATTTTATCGCTTGAGACAAAACCACTAAACTTTCCATTTTTGTAGTTCTGGATATAACCATTCTTACAAGCGAGCGTTTCCACGCCGCCATACTTTGTCTTTGGATTATAAGGGCCTGCGGCCTTCTTTAAATATCCTTCTGCTTTTCCGTCAATATAGCGGTGGAAAAGATAGCTCATTTTAGTATAACGCTTTCTGCCAAGCGGGAAATTGACACTGCCGAACTTATGTACCAGTGTAGAAATGATAACCGCTTCATCAATTGCCCAGTTATGCTTCTTGGTTGACTTTTCAGCAGCTTTTGCAAAACGAATTCTTCCGGTTAGCAACTCCTGCATCATACCTTGTTTAAGAGATTTAGTTTTATTAAGCTTCTTCTGCAGAAATTCAATGTCTGTGTCCATATTTAAGAGTACATTGGCAATGGCTTCCTGCTCGGCAATCTCTGGGAAAGGCACTGCAATAGAACGGATTATCCTAAGATTTAATCCACCACGTCCACCGTCTCCTGTGGAAAGCCCCCTTAATTCATCATACCTCATGTCAAGATTGTAATACAAGTATTCAGAAATAAAATTATCATTTGGAAAGATTGCTGCAATTGACTGATTAGTACAAAGCTCGGTATAATTCAAAGCTGCAGTGCCTCTAGTCTTTCCTTGGCCAGCAAGTCCTATCAGCACACATTTAGAAGGGATTAATTTTGTGCTGGAATTATTAAGCCCTAATTTTGTAATTCTACCCTCAACATCTTTTACAAATTTCATATTAAGTTCGCCGGAACTCATCCACTTAATATCTCCATCCCAATATTTCGCATTTTTTGTGCTTGGGGTTCCGCCAGCAGTACAACTTGTGAAGTCGCCAATTTTTTTCTCATCCCAATCTTTGGAGAAACCAGGCAATCGTTTTTTTCCAGTAAGTAATTGCTGCATAGTCGCAAGTTTAATATCTTGCTTCTTTGCTACAAGTTTTTTAAGACTGCTAATTAAACTGTCAATGTCGGACAATGCTTTGGTGATTTCATTTTGTTCAGATTCCAGGGGTACTGGGACTTTAATTTTCGAAAGATTAGTTGCACTGATGTGCACAACAGCATCTCCTTGTCCCAATCGTTTCTTTTGAGCTGCAACGGGGCCGAAGTTCATCAGATGGGCAAGAAAAAACGAGTGCTGAGCATATGGAGTCAATACAACTATATCTCCACCAGCATATGCAGCATCTTCCCCAAGGTATGCGATACATTTACCAATTTCCTCAGCAGTTTCACCAGAACCGGCAAAAAGTAGATCACCAAATTTAATTGGCAAGGCTGTCAAAGCTACATTGAAGGGTATTTGCGACTTAGGATCAGTCACATAGTTATCGTAGTCTGTATAAAGCTCTCCATATCTAATGCAAGGCAGCCCATACTCACGTACATCATCTCGCTTAATACCTCGGCCTTTTGAGAAACGTCCCAATGCAGACAAAGGTACTACATGCCATTCCTCAGGTATGGGACCTATCTCGGTCTTTTTAAAGCCGTCAGGAATTGTTATGTTACCTACCATTTCATCCCCATTTCCACAAGATGAGCCTCGACCTTGCTGCTATAATCATTAACCAACTTTGTCAATTCAGGTAATGTTTCATCATAACGATCCTCAAGCTCCTTTACTCGTGAAGCCAGTTTTTGGATGAGCCGTTCAAGTTCTTCAGAAATAGCATTTTCCATGCTTGCTAACCACTTATCATTGACGACTAGGATTTTGATATCATCAATTGAAAGTAAGCCGTATTGAGCAAGCGTTCTGTTATCAAGCTTCTCTTGAGCATCTTTTACAGCCTTGTTGGCCTTTGCCAGCGACTCAATTAATTTCAATGCCTGCGTCAATACTTTGTATTCGTCTTCAAAATCAGCATCACCTTTGATTTCTTTCAGCCGTTCAGTAACGGAAGCCTTGGTCAGGTTGCCTTTATCTGTTTTGGCGTCCTCCAGCAGGCCCTCATCCCCAGAATGCTCTTCGGTAAACTCTTCCAGTTTTTGAGAAATAGCTTCCGCCTTGTTTTGAAGTTCATCAATTACAGCTTTCTCTTCAGCAAAGTATTTCGCTACTATTAAAGATGGTGGAATTAAATCCATCTTGTATTTGGACTTTTTGGTAACCAGATCAGGCGATTCCTTGATCTTCTTTTCTTTGTCATCAATGATGCCCCTTGGTTTGGCAGCTTCTGCCCAGCCCTCAGCAGTAATTAAATAAACATCGTCCTGCATAATCTCCATCCAATAGTCCATCAGCCGCTGGTAAGCATCATATTCATCAAGCAACGGCAGCCTTTCAAACCTTTCAAGGATATCCTCGGATAGCACATTGATGATTTTCTTCGCGACGGAACCTTTCCGTAGAGCTTTTAAAGCAGGTTCATGCTTGGCACACCATTGGGTAAATATCTTCATACCCTTATCAGCAAAAACGCCGTATTCCTCATGTGCTAGAATTTCAGACTTGACCTCACGGCTCTCAATTCTAGGCAAGCTATAACCAGCACGATCTCCATGTTTGAAAACCGCTTTTCTCAGAGTAGGGAAAACCTGCCAGTAATCATCCAATGCATCAATGTCTCGATTAGGAATCCCGCCTCGAAGATGTGCTTCTATGTCATGCAAATCTTCCGGCTCACTGGAATCAATATAGCGTGGAATATTAAGATTGTAATCATTGGCAGGGCTTGAGATCTCGCTGACCGGAACCATTCGAGAGAATCGTTCCAGTTCTATCTGATTATTGAAACAATCGACAACCTTATGGATATCTTGATCACGAAGGCGATTCTTATTGCCGTCTTTAATAAAGCCCTTGCTGGCATCAATCATAAAGATACCGCTACGAGCATGTGCATTGTTCTTGTCCAGCACAATAATACAGGCTGGAATACCAGTGCCGTAAAACAGGTTAGCAGGCAATCCAATAATGCCTTTGATAAAACCATGTTTTATCAGATTCTTTCGAATGTCCGCTTCGGCATTACCACGGAACAATACACCATGCGGCAAAATAATCGCCGCTTTACCTGTACTTTTAAGGGACTTAAGGACATGAAGCAAAAACGCATAATCACCATTTTTAGCTGGTGGAGTACCGTACTCAAAACGCCCATATTTATCATTCGAGGGATTAAAGCCGCTCGACCATGATTTTGTTGAAAATGGCGGATTGGAAACAGCAAAGTCAAAAGCCTGTAAGCCTCCAGCGGAATTCTTAAAATACGGCTTAGAGAGTGTATTGTCCTTCCATATGTCAGCTGTGGGGTGTCCATGCAAGATCATATTCATCTTTGCAAGTGCCCATGTAGCATTATCATTTTCCTGACCATATATACTTAAACCTCTTGGTGCTTCATCGGCAGCTTTCAACAGCAAGGAACCTGATCCGCATGTTGGGTCATAGATGGTTTTGTCCTGACTTGTCTTAGGCCCGATGCCCACAACCTTGGACATGATACGAGACACTTCTGCCGGAGTGTAGAATTGCCCTTTACTTTTGCCGGATTCTGTAGCAAAATGCCGCATCAGATATTCATAGGCATCACCAAGTAAATCATCACCTTCGGCACGATTGGAACTAAAATCAAGGTCATTGAAGATTGCCAGCAGCTTTGAAAGGCGATCCTGCATTTCCTTGCCTTTGCCGAGCTTATCTTCGTCATTGAAGTCTGCGACGTTGATCACACCTTTAAGGTCGTTGGCTTCTGCCAATTTACCGATAATCTTGTTAATCTTATCGCCTATTTCTTTGTCGCCCTTAAGGGCAACCATATCATTGAAGCTACCACCTTTTGGAACATCGATCAAAAAATCACGTTGACCTGATTTGTCAGTCACGTATTTCATGAAAAGTAATGTAAGAACATAGTCTTTGTACTGTGAAGCATCCATGCCGCCACGAAGCTCATCGCAGCTTTTCCATAAAGAACTATAAAGTTGTGATTTTTTCAACGCCATATATTAAACATCTCCGTAACTGCAAATAATATAACAAATTGCTTTGTACAGATTTTTAAATCTTTTTGTCTGCCAATGACCCATTTTCACAAAGTGATCAACAGCTTTCTGGTGAAACCTCCAATGTTGTTCAATCTTATGACCGGAATTTGCTTTCTTGAGCAAGCTTATATAGCATAAATTGGGCAATTTTCAAATATATTGCTAGAACATCAATAGTCGTAATTTATCATTTTTTCATTCATTTTTGACTCTAACTATGCATTTCATGGAATAAGAGGCTGGAGTTTCGGCTCCGTTGACATAACGCTATATTTAACAGTTATTAAGGCTTTCTGTCAACCGTTATTTTGCTATTGAGTATTTTCTCCCCAAACCTGAAATTAGGGTCATATTTCATAAATTGAATTAAAAAGTTCAGAAAAAGACATAAATAATGATTTCTGAGGATAATTCGAGATAATCGATTATATTTTCAATACTTGCTTGAACTAGGTATAACTGACTTTCATGGTCGCTTCCCGAACACAAAGGACATATGTGTCACCTGAAGATATTTAAAACATTAGCCATAAAGATTATTGATAAAAAGCCGGTGTGATCCCATTCTATGATGTTATGGTCGGGATTCAGAAGGGAAATTGAACAGAACCACACCAGCCAAAATTGAGTGTCAAATTATTTCTTGTATCTTTTCTTTAGTATTAAACCGCCAATTGCAGCAAAAGTTAAAGAAGTGGGTTCAGGTACTATAGTAAAATCTATTTGGTCAAACAATACATATGGCGTATCATCTTCCCATTCTGTATCTGTTAATTTTATATTGAAAGTTGAATCATCTTCCCAATGTCCACTAAGCATATTAGTTTCATCGTTCCAAGACCAATCTTTACATATAATATTAAAACTAATATCCTCGCTTAAAGATACAAACTGAGTATTGCGAATGGTATCTATATTGCCACCAGATAATGTTACTGATGAATTATCTAATATAAACATATAGTCAGCATGCCCACCACTCATGTGAAATGAACTATTATCGTAAACATGTGCGTTTGTAAAATTAACATCATGGAAGTTTACAGTGCTACTGTCTTTAACATGTATCCAGTCTAAATTGCCAGCATTATAAATAAGTGTACTAGATCGTTCTGTAATGATGTTTCCAACATCACCGCTATCAATATCAACTTTACTATCAAATATATTTATACCACCAATCCCGCCTTCTTGATATGAATAGGAAGTAGTACTTGTAACTTTAACATATGTTTCATTCCCATATGCTTTGATTACACTAACACCACCATTTTCAACTAATAAAGACTCATTTAGCAACATCATAGTTTCATTGCGATATTCATTAGAAACAACGTAATCAAAGTTTGCTGCAAAAATTGACGAACATAAACATAACATTATAATTATGTATTTCATAAGGCACACTCCAAATTCGATTTATTTTCGTTTTCTAAGGACTAATCCACCAAGGCCGAGCATCAGTAAAGATGCAGGTTCAGGAGTTACAACTTCAACATGAGTATGTACTGGTGGGTTAAGATCTGGTCGTCTTATTGCATCTATAAAATCAATAGAGAATGGAGTTCCATTTTGCCAATTACCCGTTATTCCTTTGATTTGTTGTTCTATACCATAAATCCAGCTCCAACCATCACAGCATTCGATTCTTACTGTTTGGCCTAAAGAGCCATATTGATAAATTTCAAGTGAGTTTATTGTTCCACCATTAAGTATTGCTGTAGCATTATTATAAATTTCAATGCTATCTACAACTCCACCAGAAAAAGTAAGTGAGGCGTAATTCTCGACATTAATATCATAAATTCCTCCACCTCCATTATAAGAATCAGATAAAGGAATTTTGGTCGATATTACATCTAAATGAGCACTACCCAAAATATCTATGCTTTCTGCACCACCACCAGTAACAGTCAAAGTACTAGAACCGTCAACTCTTGCTGCAATGCCATATTCACCATCTTCAAGTAAACCATCTTCTGTTACATGGTTTGCATCAAAATAACCTGCGAAACTCAGTTGTGATAATACCATAACCACCAATAACATTATTTTCATATTTCTCTCCTGTAAGTTGTTTGTATAAATAAAATTACCCACCGCCATTCTATCAAATGACGGCAGGTAAAATCAAGTGCTATTTGGTTAAAGTTTCTTGAATATCAACCAAGATTTCATCAAAGAAAACCAATATTTCCGTTAAATCTTCTTTATCTTCACTTCCAGCCTCAATTTGCTCTATTACCATACCTTCAATTTCATAGATATCTTTTACAAATATAGCTAGTTGTTCATTTGTCAAATAACTGTATGGATCAGCTTTTCCAACCACTCCTGTTTTGGTGGGCCCAGTGTCGGTATTAAATGATGTCATGGCCATTGCTCTAGCAACTGGTTCAACAGTCATTAAAGATATAGTTTCAGGTGTAGACATCATAGCAGCTTCGCCCCCCATTACTGCTTGGTAATTATCATACCAGCAAGCTTTCCAGAGCCATGGAACTTCACCAATAAAGAATGCAAAGTCAGCGATATCAATGGTGTCGGCACTACTACTAGTGTCATCAAAATTGCATCTTGAATCCCAACCTATTGTGCTGTTGGGGTCTGCCTGGCCTGCGACACTATTGGGGTCATTAGTAAGCCAGGAACCTGCAAATATGCTGAACTCGTACATATTTACAATACCATCAGCATTCCAATCGGCATCGTTTGAGAAATCATCTTCAGTATAGTCACCGTCACAGCTATATAACTCATCAGCTCCAATATCTACCTTAATGCCTGCAACACGAATTTCTTTGTCATAATCTACTTGACTAGAATAATCAAGGTAAGGACTTCCCATATCGCGACATATTGAGTTATGAGCAAGATGATAATTATCTGGGTCAGGTGCACCTAATGGATTAACTGGATAAGCAAATAATGGTGCAGCGTTTATGTTGTTATTAACCTCAAAGCAGTTTTGTATACAACTATAGGCTACATTAGTATTTGGGTCGAATCCTTCCATTTGCACTAGGTTATTGTTATTGTAATATACAATACAATTCTGGATATCAGGATAATCAAGGCTTACGTCATTTGGGTCGCCACTAGCATTGCCATCATCCTCAAAATATATTCCTTTTCCTTTGTTATTTGAAATTGTGTTATTGTATATAATGGGTTTTTGGAATGGATTAGTAACTCTAATACCTTCTTTACCATCAGTAGCCATATCACTTTCAGATATTATGCTGTTTTTTATAGTAGGTGTTGAATATAGGCATTGTATGCCATGTTCTTCATTTCTCATTATCCATGAATTAAATATATTTAATTCAAAATTAAGAACTTCACTACCTTGATGGTAGATACCATGCTCACCATTATTTTTAATCAAACAATATTTGATAGTGACATTACATCCTTCAGCATAAACACCTGTTTGCCAACTATCTTTAATAACACAGTTTTCAACAGTAAAGTCGGCACCTTCACCTGAAATAAGCGTATCTGAAGCACTCTCTACAGTGAAACCATCCAGTAAAGTATTATGTCCCATTGTAACTAAATGCAAAGCGTCAGCTTGAGCTAAATAGCCTGACAATCTAGTTTCATATCCTTTAGGGTCTCTACTATTGAATTCACAACCACCGCTTAAGAAACCGCCATAGACTTTAGTTCCCTCTGGAAGATCAAAACTATCCACATAATCAGTACCAGGTAAGTATGTTCCTTCAGCTACATAGATTGTGAAAGGGCCACTACAAGTTGATTCCCACGCTTGAACTAGTGCTTTCTTTACACCAAATTCTGTATTATAGGCATTTTCCCAATCTATTC
The DNA here is from genome assembly GCA_963666285.2 of Sedimentisphaerales bacterium. Taxonomy (GTDB): domain Bacteria; phylum Planctomycetota; class Phycisphaerae; order Sedimentisphaerales; family SM23-30; genus JAFGDI01. Next base: position 3,410,595 of record OY762711.1, on the reverse strand, counting down.
CTGTATCTGCACCTGTTGCATATTTATCAACGTATATAATATTTGGTGTTGGTGTTGGTGTTGTCCAACAGCATACATCAGTTTCTTCTGTTGCAATAGCAAATACTCTTTCGACAAGTAGAGTACTGGGATTATTCGGGTCGCTTGAATTAGGGTCTATGATTTCATATTCGCCAATAAGCCATGCTTCATTATAAAGCGTCATGCCTGGAATAGCATTTTCATTTACAACGACATCTAATGATTCACAATGCAGAGCATTGGGGTCTTCATCTGGTATAATAGTACCAATATCCCAAGTGTAAGTATGGAAGTTTGGATCATACGCAGGATCTGGTGGTATAGGGTTCATATCCCCATCAATACTCCAGAAACCCTCTGGGTAAGTAACACCTTTAGGCAGATAGTCAACAATTTTAGCGTTATAAATAGTAATACCAGAAGTGTTGTTGTAGCAGATTGTGTATGTTAAATCATCTTCAGGAGATACGCAACTATCATCAGCAACATCGTCTTCTTTTGTAAAAATAAAGCCATTAGCATTAAAAGGCGTTCCAATTGTTACAGCGTCATTACCAGTGCTACTTTGTAGTTCAAAAGGTTCAAAACCATTTCCCCAGCTTTCAAATATATTATGATATGATTTACTCCAATTTGAAAGGTACATAATGCCGGTGGGATCACCAGTTTCTGCATGAGCTTTTAGATTGTCATAAATTCCACTACTTTGTCCTTCTTCAGTTATGCTGTCAACATATTCGCCCTCATCTGCATGGTCTGCTACTATTTCCCATTCTTCTGGCAACCATTCAAAATCACGTTTATCGTCACCAAAAGCAACAAGTCCAGTACCTACACCATCAAGAGCAAATTTAATCATTTGTTCAAAAACTTCATTACCAGCTTCGGGAGAATGAGTAACATGATAATCCGCATCATGACCAGTAATTACAGCTCTTCCTGTTATTCCTGAATAGATTATATCAGGGTCTAAGCCTGACATTGTTGTTGGACTATCACTAGTATTCCATCCAACAATAAGGACATCATGGGTATTTAAGTCATTTAGAGTAACTGGTTGTGAAGCAGAACGAGTAGTGTATGACAAACCATAATAATTCATCGCTGAAACTAAATCACCATTATCAGTGGTATATATCAGAAAAGATTTATTTGTGTCAAATGGAACAGGTGGGTAAGATGAAGCTCCCCCAGACATTGGTGCTGCCTGAATAGTAAGGGGTGCTGTATTTTGAGCAGATACTACAGTTGCTAAGCACAGTAGTAACACTAACAAACGGATCACTTTCATAATGGTCTCCTTTACGAAGGAAATAATATTAAATTCCGGGATATTCCAATATCCCGACTTCTACACATAATACTTCTCGTATGGTATTCATCAAGTTTTATGCTTTCAAAAGCGTATAAACTTAACTTATGCGTTGGAATAATATATATTTTGCTTGTAGTAATCCGACCGAATCCCAGTCGAATCTCAACCTAATCTACAGTAATAATTCCCAAAATAACTGCTATAACAGAAATTACTGTATTTCCATTAGTTATTTTAACAGCAAGCAGTTCTAAGACACAAGCTATTTTTTCGTTAGAATTCATAAGAAATAGTGAAAATCTTCTATAAATCCTTATTTTTATTGATTAGAAATCGGGCTAAATTTGGTATAATCGGAGACCAGCCAGTTCATATAAGGCGAGAAATATGAACTGGTTTTTTCTTTCATATTTTCAAATTATTTAGAATTTCAACTTTACAGCCCATAATAGGCTATTTTTAACATTTCTCCAGTGTTAATTTAGTTAAGCTGTCTTCAATTCATTAAGACTCTCAAAAAGCCCTATCTCCTTTATAGTCAATTATTTAAATAAGTCAAGTCTTCTTTATTCAGTTCATATTTCTCGCCAAATGTGAACTCGATTATAGGAGAATTGAATATGTATAAAAAAACTTAATTTCGGATGATTGGATTCTGACACCAAACAAGTTTTTGGACAGAAATGAGGCTTTGTGGCTGCTAGAAATCACCAAAAAGGATGCAAGGATACCGCAGACCTACACTGAACGAGTTGCATACAAGGATTTCTTTGTATCACATCTAACCATCAGTACCGGACTTCGGGTAATGGAGCTTGCAGCTTTAACATGCGGTGATATGTATTTGAACAATACAAAAAAGCCGGCACTTCTTGTTAGAAATGGTAAAGGCGGCAAGCAGCGTTTGGTATTTATGCCCAAAAAGGTAAAGCGACTCTGTATTCAGTTTCTGAAATGGAAAGAAAGCGTTGGCGAACCAACAGATGCAGATGCACCTTTACTTATATCTACCAGGACAGGCGGGCATTTGACCACCAGAGCCTTACAGAAAGCTTTCAAGCGTTGTGCCAAAAAAGCTAAACTTGACTCGCAGTATTCGATCCACAGTCTTCGGCATACATACGCTACCTTTTTATATAAGGCAAGCGATTGTAACCTTCGACTTGTCCAAAAACAGCTTGGTCATTCCAGGATTACAACAACGCAAGTATATGCAGATGTGATGGATTCTGATGCTGATATGGCTTTAGAACGACTAATGCTTTAACTGATTCAGGGTGTAGTCACATAGGAATAGTTAAAAGGAGAAGATATATAAACTATGTCTGATTCCACAACATAAACCAAAAGAGGTTATAATAAAATGAAAACTCCAAATTTCCTAAAAAAGCCACTTACAGGGCTTGCTTTATTGGCTGCTGGTATTGCCGGAGCCCCAAATGCAGATGCAGCACTTACAAAGACAATAAACATTGATAAGGATGTTTTGTTGCCTGGTCCATTAGTAGGTATTACTACAACTGATGATAAAATCTATGCTAGCGGTACTGGTGGTGCTGCTGTAGATTCTGGAAAAGATTTAACTTTTGAAACTACTGTAGGTAATGCAAGTAGTGTACAAGATACTGGTAATTGGAATAAAAATGGTATTAATTACGCACTTGATCTTCAGAATGGAGATTTAGAAATTTATAATAGAAGTAATGAGTTCGATAATGCTTCATTTGGTGTAGCTAGTGCATATAAGGGTGTTGGTGATGCTTTTTCATTAAACGGAAGCGATTATGCTCCATTAGTAAAAAGTCTTGGTAATAATGATTATAGATTAGATTTGCTTAATCTATTAAATGGTTCAATCACAACTACTGATCTTGCTTTTAATAGTACAAGCTCAATCACTGGACTTGGTAACGGTACAGGTTCAAGTTTGGCAAGTATGCCTTTCTTGTTTACAACTGACAATCAAACTATCTTAGAAGGTGGAGTTGGTAAAGGTATTGTAGCTGAATATATGCTTGGAAGGGATTATGGAAATCTTACTGATGTTGCTATAGATGGTAGTAATATGTACTTAGCGGGAGATGATTTTGGCGGAAGAGCAGGAAGAGTGATGGTTTCAGAAGACTATACTCCAATTGTACCAGAGCCAGGAACATTAGGTTTGGCTGCAACAGGAATTCTAACATATTTAAGTAGAAGAAAAAGAGACTAATCTCTTATTTTCTTAGTTTTTATTTGATATTCATATGGAAAGTTTTGGAAGAATTTCATTTGTGAAGGCTAGTGGTATGCTAGCTTTCATTTATTTATCAATCCTTCTTGAAGGATAATTAAAAAGAAAGAAATACAATTTCTATAACTTTGTAGCAATCCAAGATTCAATATTGTCAAATTTTACCCTTTCTTGTTTTTCTGAATCTCTATTTCTAATTGTTACTTTTCCATAATTCTCATTGTCTTGTTCTAAACAATCAAAATCAACAGTGATACAAAAAGGAGTACCTATAGAATCTTGTCTTAAATACCTTTTCCCTATGCTTCCAGATTCATCTAATTGAGCTCTCATCTTTTTGTTCAAATTCAAATAAATCTCTTCGGATTTTTCCAATATATGCTCTTTTTTTGACAATGGTAAAATAGCTACTTTAATAGGAGAAAGGCTTGATGGAAGCTTTAACTTGGGTTTACTGACACCTTCAATTCCTAAATCTAAATTTAAGTCTAAAACAGCCAAAAGAAGCCTATTTGGCCCAATAGCAATTTCAAGGATATGAGGTGTTTCCTTTTTGTTTGTAGTCAAATTTAATGCAACTAACTCTTTACCACTAAATTTACTATGAGTTGTTAAGTCATAATCGGTTCTATCATGACAACCGCAACATTCAACCCAACCAAAACTTTTGAATTTCACCTCTAAATCCCATGCATCATCAGCATAAAAAGCAAGCTTGTCTGGTAAGTGTTGATTAAATCTTAAATTTTCACGAGGAATTCCTAAATCTCTAAATAATTTATAAGTCATCCCCAACGTCCAGGCATAAGCTTTATTTTTAAGTACCTTATTAGTAATTGCATCAGCCAGTGACATTGTAATTACATTTCCATTATTAAATTGAGCATCAGCAGTTAAAAACGGTAATTCCAGATCTGCAACTTCTTCGAACTTTGCAAAGTTCTCTTTTTGATCCTTAAAAAGAAATAGCTGTGCTTCTGCTTGCGTAAACTCTCTACCTCTTAGTAAATGCTGTCTTGGTGAAATCTCATTCCTATAGGCATTTCCAATTTGGTAGACTCCAAAAGGTAGTTTATCTCTAAAAAATCTAAGATACTCTAAGAATGGTAAATAGGTAGTAGTTGCTGTTTCAGGTCTATTATACATAGGAGTCCCAAAACCAACTGTTGTCTTTAACATAAGATTATGTTCTTTTACTTCAGAAGGCAACCTAACCTTACAACTAGGACAAATAACTTCATTGTTTGATAAGAAATCAGACATGTCTTTAGTAGTCATGTTTTCAGCATCAATATCAGAATTTTGCTCTTCTATTAAATTATCAATTCTCCAAACAGCATTACACTTAGAGCAAGTTACAATAGGATCAGAAATACCATCAATATGACCAGAGGCTTTCCAAACCTTTTCAGGAACAACAATTGGACATTCAACTTCATAAAAAGAAAAGATATCAAATGCTTTTCTAATTGAATTTTCAATATTGTTCTTTAATGATTTCCCTAAAGGGCCGAAATCATAAAATCCGCTAACACCACCTTCGTATATATTAGGGCTAGGGCCATAGACCAATCCCTTCTCAGAAATGTATCTCATCAATTCATCTCTTGCACTTGAATCATTTTTTGCTGGACTCATAACTAATATGGAGTCTCAAATATTTTATAAATGTTCTCTAGGAGTAGTTAAGTCATAAAATAATGGACTAGCAGTCTCTTTTGAGTTCCATTTGTTTAATGCAAATCTGACATCTTCATATAAGATTTTAGACACACCCTCTGAAAATGAAAAATATTCCAGATTAGTAATGATAGTATCAGGGTCATTGTTTACATGCGGAACTCCATCAAATCTAGTTATTGAATAAAAAAAATGATAAATCATTGTTGTAGCTTTTTTCACTTGTAATAAAAACTCAAACTTAAACGGCTCTAATGGTTGTAAACCAGTTTCTTCCATAAATTCTCGTTTAACTGCTACATCCAGCTTTTCATTTGGTTCAACATGTCCACAAGGTAAAGTCCATCCAAATCTATCATCAGACCATTTATTATGTACAATTAATAATTTGTTATTTTTTATGGCAATAGAAGAAACTAAAACAATTATTTTATTTTCCATCTTCATTCCTTGGCACTTTTTTGATAAATTGAACTACTCCTTTAAACGCATCAACTTTTACCAAGTCACCAGTTTTCAATACTTTAGTTGCATCTTTAGTTCCAACGATACACGGAATACCCATTTCTCTGCTAACAATTGCAGCGTGTGATCCTACACCACCTTGATTAGTAACAATCGCTGAAGCTTTTTCGCACGCAAGAAATATGTCAGGAGATGTTGTTTCTGCCACCAATATTTCACCATCATTCATTTCATTAATTAAATCAAATAGAATATCAAAATTATCAAAGTTGAAATCTAAAACTCTAACAGTACCTTCAATAGCTCCTTCACAAGCTACTATTCCTTTAACAACGTCTGAAGTCTGCTCCTTGAATTCCGTAATAAAATCCTGATGTAGGGCGTTTTTTAATAAATTCAGACCTGGGCTTGTTAATAATGTAAAGTCATTTTTTCTGTTATCTATCTTTGGCACTACTCCGTTATCAAAGTAAATGACAATTTCTGAATAAGTAAGCAGTTTCAAATCATCCCTATTTATAGGTTTAAGTTTAGCAATTTTATCTAAAAAACGATTCAAATAAGAATCGGATTTATTAAATATCTTATTCAAAAGAATTCTCCCATCTGTTTTGATTTCCCCTAATTGCAATAAATTATTTTCAAGTGTACCATTCTTTAGCGTAGAATTATCTTTAACAGCAATGTAAGAATAGTCGCTATAAAAGAATTCAGTCCATTTATAGAAATTAAAGAATTTGATGATCTGCTTGAAATAAGTATTTAAATCTAAGCTTGTAATTTTCTCTTTAGACAATATTGATTCAAAAAAAGAGTCTGATTCAGAAAGAAATTGTTTGAAAGAAGTAAGATAGTTTTGAAATTCATCTAAACTACTATAAAATGCAAAAGAATCTCTTTGGTTTTTTGATACCTTATTTTTATCCAAAAATAATGAAACGAAACCATCATTATTGATAATAAGTAATCCTAAATCAGAATAAAGCTTTGCATAAAAACTGCTAAATAAATAAGAAGCTCCCTGTACCTCAAAAAAGCGTTCATATCCCATCAGCTTAAATTCTGTTCCATCTACAGTGACCATATAAATATCAAAATATAACTTATTAAAAAGTTTTCTTTTAATTGGCACTGTTTTATCCAAATGCCTTAATAATGTTTATAAAGTAATAGATATTCCACTTATAAATGGAGCAAGTTGCAAATAAGAATCATAAAAGGTTCAAATTAAGAATTGATCCAAATAGGTGGAAAGAGCAATATAAGCATTATTCAAAAACTGCTCTGCTATTTATAACAAGTGATTGTAATCTAAATTGTGCTTATTGTTTTAATAACAAAAGTATGGCTAGAAGAAATGTTATGGATTTAGGGCATATCAAAAAAATCGTCGAAAATAACCCACAAATTGAGAAATACGATTTACAAGGCGGAGAGCCGTTAATCCATAAAGATATAAATAAATTTATTACATATCTTGAATCTCAAAATAAAACAGTAGGTGTATATACTAATGGGTATTTATTGCGTAATTTAGATAAAAAACATAAAAATATCAAACTAGGAATTAGTTTCCAATCTTTAGAGGCAGAAGATAAATCATTCAAACCACTTAAAGACATTACAGAAAATATAAACGAATACTCTAAATTTTACAAAGTCAAATTAGTATTTTTAATGACTCAATATAATAAGAACCAACTTACAGAAGTCATAAAATACGTTGAAACAAATTTGCCAAATATTGAAACATTAACAATCGGACTAATTAGAGATGAGGAAGATTATTGGAATGACAATCAAGAGTACATAATTCCATTTAATGAATATTATACTATTATTCAAAAGCTAATTGACACTTACGAAGGGAGATTGAATTTAGACATTTTTACAAAGGGTGTTTTATATACGGATAATCTGCCAAAACAATCAGAAAACCAACTATGCAGATTCAAAAACATTTACAACGATTATTATATCCCATGCCTTTATCAAATTGCACAGGACAAAAGAATCAGTATATCAAAAGACTTACAAATACCATTTCCAGAAACAAAAGTATGTCATAGGACTGGATTAAAAAATTGTTTAGCGGATAAGATATACTTAAAGAAATTAAATGATTAAAGCAATACTTTTTGACCTAGATGGAGTAATTATAAATTCGGAGAATGCTTACTCCAAAGCACAAAAAGAAACATGTATCGAATATGGCATAAACACCAATAATATCAATTGGGGGGTGTTTAAGGGGATGTCTTCTATAAATATATTTAGAAGTATTGTCCAAAATAATAATCTGAACATTCAAATTGTAGACAAACTAGAAAAGTCTTTTATAACAATAATCAACTCTGATTCATTTTATGAAAATATTGAAATAATGGCAAATGTTCACAAAACTCTTGAAAGCTTAAAGCAAAAATATAGATTAGCCCTAGTTACATCTTCAAGTAAAGAATTTGTTTATGAAATATTGAAAGAAAAAGGCTTAATACATTATTTTGAGAAAATTGTAACTAAAGATGATTGTAAACTTCTAAAACCTGACCCTCAACCATATTTGAATTGTCTAGAACAACTTAATCTAAGTAATAATGAAGTCGTTGTGATTGAAGATTCGGAGTATGGAGTATGCTCTGCAAAATCTGCAAATATGTTTTGCATAGAATTCAATGAAAACCCAAACCATTGTAATGCAGATGCACAAATCAAAATTATTGAAGATGTTTTTGACGTATTGCAACAAATTTCATAATGTTGTAATTGGTCTTGCCTGAAGAATAATTAACCCAACTTCAGTCAATGCCCACTCGATATCCATAGGCATACCATTTGCTTTTTCAATATCTTTTGCTATCCTAGAAAGTTCAATTATATGTTTGTCAGGTAATTTTTGACTAGCTGATTCTTCAAAAGTACATTTCTCGTTTACAATGCCATCACTATTGGTAGATATCATTGTATCCTGCTTACCAACCTCTATTAATAATATATTAAAGTTTTCGTCAACAATATACCTGTCCGGAGTTATTGATCCATTGACCACTACTTCCCCTAAACCAATTCCGGCTTCAATAAGAATTTCATGCGGATTTGATGTAACAGGGTTTCTTGTAAAACAAACACCAGCTACACGAGGTTCTGCCATTTTTTGGATTACAACAGACATAATAAGGTCTTGAGATTGAATATTCTTTGATTTTAGATAATATAGTGATCTTAAAGAAAACAATGATTTCCAACAATTAACAATATTTTTTATTAGTTCGTTTTTTGATACATTAAGAAACGTTTCCAGGCATCCAGCACATGAATTTGCAGAAGAGTCTTCCATCAAAGCTGAACTTCTAACTGCCACTTTAGATAAGTTTAAATCATCATATACTTTAAACACTTCTTCTCTAAAAGATTCAGAAATTGAAATTGACTCTAATTGTGATGTTATCGATTTGCTTAATTCTTTTAAGGACTTTAAGTCTTTGTGTGAGATCTCATCAAAGCTCCTTAATTCATTTTGTAGTTGTGGGGAATCTAAAATAGTTTTAAGATATCTATAAGTAATAACAAATCCTGGCAAAGATGGAAAGCCATCCCTTTTTAATTTTTGCAATGATTTACCTTTTCCACCAAGAAATCCGTCAACAGAAGAATCACCATCCAATAAAATTACATGATTAAGTTTATTATTTCCTTCATCCATACATTTTGTTAAATATATTAAATTTATAAATATTACTTCAAATTATTATTAAACCAATCCAATTAAATAGTATAAAAAGGTTTATAAATACTTCTGCCCCAAAATTAGAGTAGAGATGGGGGCATCAATTAGTAAGGTAATTAGAAGTATATGCTTTTTTGCATTGATAATCTTTTGTGTAGGCATATCTTTCTCATTTGAACATGTCCATTCGGATAGTTCTGATGATTCCACCATAAACATAACACTACCTTTTCAAAATGATGAGCTAGATTCTTCAACATCTGTAAATCTTACTGTAAGGTATGCAAACAAAACGGATAATGCAGTATTTGCCGACTCTGTTGGTAGCTGCTATGTAAATATTTCATCTCAATTAACCCAATTACCGTATGTTTCTGCCAGTGAAGTATATCACTTCGACTATACATTTACAAAAGCATCAAATAATATTTCATTTGGCTATTATTGTAACCATAGCGAAAACAGTTCATTTGATATTTCATATATACATACTGGCACAATCACTGTTTATCCTCAATTAAAGATTAGTATTTCAAATCAGACTAATTACACTTCAAAAAGTTATATATTAAAAGGCATTCCAGCAGAGTTTAAGATCGGAATACAAAATATGTCAGGAGTTGACTTGACTCCTCCTTATACAACGGTTGATGAATGTCAACTTAAATATGATGGTAATATCATTTTGTTGGCTGAAAATGCAAATTATTATTATGGTAATATTACTTTTGATTCAGTAGGAAACCATGTTCTAAACGCAAGTTGTAGAAAAGGTAGTAATTGGTATGACTCTTTTAATTTTACTGTAGATGTAACAGATAGAAAACCGTTGCTCGAAGATTCGGGATTAAGCTTGCTCACAGGAAGTGATGAACGAAGTAATGTTATTTTATCTAATTCACAGGACACGGGATTATTGACTTATTCTACATTTGTTTTTCCTGATTCAATAATGTCTATAATAAATCTATCTTCAAGAACATCAATCTTTTCAAATCAACAAAGTATTTTTGCAAACTCGGATTATCAATTATATGACGGATTCTTAGCACAATTTCATAAAACATCTAAATTCTTTAACGATTTATTTTATACAGGCTTTTACTATAACGAAGGAAACTTATTTGATGCTTCTAACAGTTTTTCTCAAATAGAGCTTAATACCTCTTTGCATGATTTAGAAAAAGCTTCAGGAGTGATTATTGATAGTAAGTCAGATGGTATTAATGATGTTATTGTATTTGGGAACAATGTTGAGGCAAATCCTAAAAGCTATTTTTATAATTTCATTCAACTATCCCAGCCACTACCAAATCTAAAAAACGGGATGGTCTGTACCGCAGACTTTAATAAAGATGGATTTCCTGATATCTATTTAGCAGGAAATGATGGAAGTAATATTAACACAAGTATATGGCTAACAAATGAAACAGGTAATTTTACTTTTCAAAGATCTTTAGATCAATTGCAGTCTGGAAGTTGTACATACAATTATTTTCTGAATCACACAGAACCTTATTTGTTTGTATTCGGAGATAATGGTGCAGAAAATGAATATTATTTTTATGATAGTGAATTCAATAAAATAAATATTGAATTGCCAAATTTTTCTGGTTTAACAGAATCAGATGTATTCGTTGCAGATTTTGATTCAGATGGATTAAATGATATTATCATGTGTGGTGAAAATGATTCAAATAAGTATTTGTATTATTATAAAAATAATGAATCCAACTATTACCTTCAAAGTATCTTAGATGGTTCACATTATAACGTTTCAGATTGTTCTTTGTCAGCTTCAGACTATGATTCGGATGGTGACTTAGATTTAGCTTTGTCTGGAGTTGGTGGAATAAACCCTATTAAATTATTTAATAATACTTTATCAGAATATACACTAAACCAACCACCAATTGCGATAGATTCAGATTCAATAAATATATCATATAATAACAGTAAGCTTTTCATTGAATGGAACGCAACAATAGACGACTTAACACCACAAGATCAATTATCATATAACCTCCAAGTTGAGAAGATAAACGGTGATATTCTGCTTTCAGGCAGATACCCATTGTCTACCCATCCAGCACAAGGATATAGAGGTAATATGCAGTTTGCAACAAATTACACATTAAACAATATTTCAACTGGTGCGGTCAGAATTAAAGTCCAGGCAATTGATAACGGTCTTGCTCATTCCGCTTGGGCAATAAAAGAATTTAATGATTGCATTTCGCCAAATTCAGGAAATTGGATAATAGATTATGATTGTTCATTAAGTGGTAATATCAGCAGTAATGTAAATGTTACAGTAAAAGATGGAGCAACTTTTGAGATTTCAGACGATGCTACAATTGGATACAAATCAAACATTACAATAGATAACGGGACATTGTTTGTGTTTCCTCATAAAACTTTGTCAGGAAATAATTCAAATATAATATTGGATACAGGTAACATTACAATTGATTATGTTATTCTAGATTATATTGGGTTAGAAATTAATCGGCCATTGAATATTTCAGAATCTAAATTCTTAAATGCTATTCTCCAAATCAATAACCATACAAAATCTTTTGATGTAAAATTTGATAATATTACTTTTGCTTCTACAAGTGTTTTTGAAAGCATATATGAAATTGATTTTGAATTCAAAGATCAATATGATAATTCATTATCAGGTGTAAAGAATAATTCAATTGCTTTTAGTCATCCAATTAACCTTACAGGTTTTACCCTAGATTCGTCCAATACAAGAACCAATTACTCCTATGATTTCAATTTCAGTAAAAGATACTATTATAATAATGTTACTACAGCGAATGTGACTGAAAATGAAACAATTATAATTATGCTAAAAAGAACTCCTGAACCATTGTGGGATTCTTTTCTATCACTAAGTACTACAAACTTTACTTCATTGCTTACTGGCAACGAAGTGGAAGATCGAATATTATTTTCAAACCTGTCTAGTGTAAATATATCAAATAGTTATGCTAAAATTCAATTTCACGATCCAGTTAACTTAACTGAAAAGAACTTAAGTTCATTGATTGTTATCTCCGAAAATAGCGTTTATGTAAACAATTCACTATTCCCTGCTGGAAATGCGGCAGTCACTGTTTTTGGAATATCTTATACTAATAAGCCAGTGATTCTGAAAAATGATGAATTGTGTGCTGATTGCTTAATTAATTATTATTCGAATAATGTTAGCTTTAATGTGACAGGATTTAGTACTTACACAACAGCACCAAACAGTAAAATAGAATTATTGAATGATTCATATATTACCTTTGACACACCAACGAATATATTCTTCAGTTATCACAATTATTCTAATGACTCAGAGCAAATCACCGCTACTTGTAACATAACAACTGCCGGTCTTGTAGAAACTCAAATGGATTTTAATATATCCAATGGCTATAATTATACAATTACTTTTTCTGATTCAGATCTAAAATGGAATCAGATAAATATTACTGTATCTTGTTTTGATAACATTTCATTTGAAGCAATTGAAGAAAATTTTACAGTCACAATTATTGACGAAGGTGCATGGTTTGTAAAGGAGCAGGAGTATGAAGGAGTGTATTTGGGGTCTGTATTTTGGAATGATGATTTGTTTTATACTGGTTCAAATCAAGAGTATCCAAGAAAAACCTATTCTTATTCTAACTATGTCCGGAGTTTGTATCTTACTTCAGTTTCAATCTCTGATTTAGATAATGATGGCATAAATGATTTAGTAGCTCTTGGCAGTGATGAAGATGAAATGCCATTATTTTATTATGAAGTTGACAACTTAAAAACACAATTAACTCCGCTTAAAAAAGGTTCAGTAGTAGTTTCTGATTATGACAACGACGGAGATAATGATATAATTGCATGCGGTGAAAATTCGTCAGGAAATCCTGAAACTGTAATCTATCAGAATAATCTTGCTGAAAATTATTTTAGAAAACTAAGTTTTACAAAACAAAGTCATTCATTACCAAATCTAAAAGAATGCTCAATATCCTATGGTGATATCAATTTAGATAATAAAACTGAATATGTGATGCAAGGTGCGTTTGATGACACAACAAATATGGCTTTTGAATTTTACTTCAACGGTACTGATTTTAATAAAACTAATGATTATCTTGAATTGAAAGAAGGAGAATCAATTTTTTACGATTATGATTTAGATGGTGATTTAGATATGATTCAGACGGGAGATTCTATAATGTCAGATTGGAATCTAAAAATATATTCAAATAATCAAGGAGTAATGCAATTAAATTCTACATTATCAGAACAGTTAACAGGCTTAAAATCTTCTTCTATTGTTTATGGTGAAATAAATCAAAACCAAACTTTAATTCTTATAGGAGAAGCTGAAACTGGACTATTTTCTACTTCATACATTTTTAACGGTACGAACTTTACTGAAACAAAATCAACTGTGCAAGTACAAGGTGTTAAATTAGGTTCGTCGTTACTTTTTGATAAAGATAATGATAATGACCTAGACTTATTTGTGACAGGTGCAGTATCAACTATTAACAAAGAATATATATCCATCCTATACCAAAACACTCAACCAACGGCGAACTCTCCGCCAACAGCACCGATTATAAATGGTTCTTATAATAATGTAACAAGTGCGCTTACATTGAACTGGACACAAAGCAGTGACGATATTACACCTGCTGAGGCTTTAACATATAATTTGCGTATTGGGGATCAAATAAGCCCGTATAAATTCTATTCAAGTGAAAAAGGTACGTCAAGCAATCCAACGCAAGGTCAATACGGAAATCAGTTCTCAAGAACTACCGCTAATCTTAATCTGCCAGATTCGTGTTTCAATGTTTCAGTACAGGCAATAGATGGATCATATACAAAAGGCGCATGGTCTGATTCGTTGCTAATAAATAACCATGCAGAAATATGTGATGGATACGACAATGACTGCGATGGCCTTATTGATGAAACATGGGATAGTGACAACGATGGATATTATGATTATCAGGCATGTCCGTTTTATGCTACTCTAAAAAATACTTTAAGCATAGATCTTATTGATTGTGATGATACTCAGGCGGGATTTATAATTGGGACTGGTGATAGTGGTGGCTCATATATATATGAATGGAAGAATTCTGCTTGTAGCAAAAAGGTTGCATCAAGTACATCAGAGACTCAAAGTAACAGAGAAACCAGTGCGTCAGTCATGCCAGCACCAGAAAGACAAGAACCTGTTTCAGAAGTAACTGAAACTCCTGAAGTAAAAGAAGAAGAGCTAATAATTGAACCTGAAACTGAAACTTCAAAACCTAAAAATGAAGAATTATTGCCACGAGTAATAGACCAAAAAGTCGAAGAAAAAATAATCACGAATACATATTCACATAAAAGAATACAAGAAGAAGCTGGAAGTGTTACACGTTTTACTGAAATAATTAAAGCCAAAGCTTTTGATTTAAAGAATGTGACTATAACAATAAAAATTGCTAAATCAGTAGCCGAGACAACAGATGATATCATAAAAATAGATCCTTTCATCATAATAGAGCGTGATCCAGTAATACAGTTTAATACAAGTCAGCTTAATCAATTCAAAGAAATATCATTTCAATACGCATTCAATAATAAAAATATAAATCCTGATATGATTCAAGTTATTGTCGAACACAATAATATTACAGAGGATGAAGTTGAAAAGTTACATCAAGATGCTGAGAAAACTAAAGAGGTTATTAATCTAACCAAAACTTATGTTCAAAAAGGTAATGAAACCATATACAACATCAATGTTGATTTCAAAGACAATGAAACAATCTTATATAATGTATCTATCTTCGAATATATTCCAAAATGTTTGCTGGAAATAATTAAAGAACAAAGCGATGAGTTAGAATCTAACATGGAATTTGAAATAATTGATGAAGACCCTATGGTTGCTTGGCATTTTGATAAGCTCTTAAAGGGTGAAGAGATTCAACTTAAGATAAAGAAAATATCCGATGAAGATTGTATGAATGAGGGGGAAACTCTAGCTATTGCAAGAGATATATTATTAGTAAAACAGGAAGAATCTGGCTATGAAAACCTGTACCCTCCTTTGATTGCTGTAATAATTTTAATTACATTCTTTATGTCCATCTCGCATTTTACAAGAGAAAAGCCACACAGTCCAAACGCATATCTATTAGTTAAAAAAATTAAGATTTTATTACGAAAAAGATATTCGTTAGATCAAATAAAAAACTATCTGGATGAACATCATGCTGATAAAGAAGCAATCACTGAGGCAATAAATGCAGTAAAACATCCGATAAGATTTTTCTTTATAAAAACTGCAAGCGGACTAGAATTTTTAATATTATTATCACTTATTGTACTTAACATTATTGATTTCATGAAAATTCTGCCAGGTGATGTTGATTTTTTCAAAAAAGTCATATCCTGGATTTTGCTTGCAATAATATTTAATCATATTGGCATAACTAAGGTTTTATTTGGGAAACGAAAAATTGGTGCAGATATACTATTATTGATATCGTACTTTCTACTTACGATAAAAAACTTAATAGGTGTTGCAAAAGCTACATGGAATGAAACCAGCTTTGTTAGAGATTTGTATGCATACATTATAAATCATAGCACATATGTGATTTCAATTACATTTATATTGGGCTGTTTAGGGCTATTTATTGTTGCGATATATCTTACTATTAATAAGCATGTGCATAAAGAATCTTTGATTGGAGCATTATTTATACATCATACAAAAACACATCAAGGATTTATTATAAGATTTGTCCAGATATTATTTGTTGAAGTTTTCTTTTTCATATTAGTTTTCAACCTTATGTTTGAGTGGCTGGCAATAGCAGTAGATGCTCCTATTTTGGTTGCTGTGTTAATGCTTTCACTTATATCTATTGTGTCAAAAAGAATAAAAAGACATTATAAAGAAACACCGATGCATATAATAGAGTCAATCTCTGAAACGCCAGATACCTTTTATGAAAGGATGATTGAGTTATTTCATCATCCAAAATTTTTACCGTTGGGACTTGCAGGAATGTTTGTCTTGCACATATTTACTGAAATAGGTATATATGTTATCCCATATACATTGGGATTTCTAGACCCCGTATATATAAATATTCTTTCAGCAGGTCATATGCCGATATTCTCAGTATTTGGAAATGAAAGTTTATTTTCACTCAGCATCGTCGGGTTTTCAATACCAATTATTTTTCAGTTTTTTACTGCATACCTACTAAATATAATTTCATTATTTTTAGTGTTATTTATTCCGATTTGGATATGGTCGTATGAATTTAAGCATAAAAATAAACCATTAAACGAAATGTCCATATTTAACTTGTTAAAAAATAAAGATAGTAATTGGCATTATAAATTTGGTATGATTTTAACATTTTTATTCCCGATGAGTTTTTCAGCTTTTTTACTGAATCCTGCATTTGAATTCAAAGCAATTAATATTGAACAAGGAGTGTTGGCAGGTGTTGATATATTAACAAAAGCAATACCTCACGATAAGATTATAATAGGAATAATATGTATAATATCAACATTACCATTAGTATTTATTGATTTCAAGGCTAAGAAAGAAATAACAAGTCTTATAGTTATATTTTCAGTAGTAGCAGTTGTATTTTATGATGTATTATATATTCAAAGTCTGTTTATGTATGTTATCTTTCTTGGGAAATCTCTATATTACTTATTTACATCTTCTTCGTTAATAGGAATTCTGCAAGGGATCAATAATGTCATTGTACTATTTTTTATGGCAATTGCATTGTGCAGTATATACTTCTATTCAGCGATGATATTGATTTATATGTATATGCCTGTAAAATGGAAAAATATTCTAGTTAAACTATTACCAAAACATATTATTAAGGCTCAAGGTCATCATCATATCCATTATTTACATCAGCATGATGATCATCTTCACGGTAATAAAATTGAAGTCCTTAAACATCATATAGAAAAACAGCTAATGGCTGGTCATGAACTGTTTTTAATTGTAGAGCATTTAAGAGAACATGATTGGGAATGGGGCGACATTGATACTGCGATCATTGAGTTACAGCAGAATAAAAAGAACTTAAGTAGCATGACTCTAAAAAAGCATCCTAGACATTCAAATTTGACGAATATAAATAAACTTACTCATTGGTTGCAGACTCATTATGAGAATAATGTGGATTTGACATATCTGGTTAATTTTTGCATCAAAAATAAATGGGATGAAGAAGATGTGCGGCTTGCATTAAAGAATGTTAAGTTGAAGGCAAAGGATAAGCACCTTAAAATATATTTGGATTCAAAGGCATAGAATCAAATAACATGTATTATTTGAGTATTTGCATACAAATAAATAAATAAATAAATGTAAAATAAAGAAAATAATAATACATTTGCATTCGTAAAATACTACGCCACATTCATTCATTAATTTCATTATGCCTACATCTTAAAAAACCAGTTTATTGTTAAAACGGTTTTGCACATTTTACTTAGTAGTGTAGTCATCAAGATTAATTCTAAATGTGTAGTCGATATTATTATAGTTGCGATCATATGCAGATCCTGCACTAATGATTATTTCTCCTGCCAGATTACTTGGAACATTGTCAAAAAGTAAATATCCTTCTCTTTGTATGCCAGTTTTTAAGTCATATACATCAAGGTTACTGTTGTAACTTCTGTCGTATTGACTTTTATTATGAATTAAGTAGCCGTTATAAGAAGATATTCTACTTGCTTCTCTTCCGTAATTATAAACAATAAAATCAGCTCTATAATAAGTCGTTTTTGTATCATACTCATTTTTAATGAAAAACCCTATTTGTTTTAAAGTAACTTCTAAACCATCCTGTTTAATAGTTTTATTGATTACCACTGCATTTTTACTAAATTCAAGGCTTGAAATTATATCTAACTCATCTTTTGAATATTCAGGTAACCCAAACACTGATGTAGAAAGTTCTTCAAATATTATTCCATTTTCCGACTTAAATTGAATATATGCCATACCACTCCAACTTTCTGATTTATTAATTTCAGAAAGAGGTATTTTCCATGAATACGCTTCAAATTGTTCTCCTGTCAATGTCTGGGTAAATGTTGAAAAGTCAGATTCAAGAACACGATGATTATCTAAATACAAAGTCTTTCCATTATTTGATTCTATCCTTATGGATACATAACCATTTGAGGACATGTATGCTTTAGAAGGATCATAAAGACTAAATATTATTTCTAATTCTCTATCGTTGTCTTGCACTCTAAAATTACCAATATAAGTTGGGGCTTGTGATTCTATCTTTTTTTCGCTAGACTCAGCATCAACAATTATTTTTTCTTGTTCAGTTGCCTCTAAGTTTGTAACTTCAGAATAAGGCTTTTCTGTGTTTAATTCGTGTGAAGTACAACCGCTTAAACAAGATGTAAGCACAAAAAGAAATGTTAATATAACAGCTAAACTATTTTTCATCATTTTCCCCCATAGATTTTAATTGTGAATTCTAACTTTATAAACATTACTACTTATTTTTATAATCTTTCGATAAAAATGTTTATAAAGAAATGATAATAAGTTAATAAAATGGCAACGGGAAATACAGAGCTACATCCTGCATTGAGTATAGGGATATGTATTTTTACCTTATTGTTGATAATTGTTTTATTTAGGATAAGGATTTTCTCAACTGAAAGTGTAATTACCAGTGATTCAGCGGGAACAGAATTCTATATTCAATCGAATTTTGATGATTTACCTTTAGCTGAACAAGTAAATAAAATAACAAATGAATATTTTTCAACATGTTCAGAGATTATTAATCATTGCAAAAAATATCCGTTTACACCAAATTGTAAAAAATACTGCGATGACTATTATCCATCATTAAACTTATCATTAAATACTACATTAAATGATACTGATGTGTTCTTTTTTACAAATACCTTGACCAAAGATGTTTTCGATGCCTATGATAATGAAATAAAATCTGACATCATTAATCTTGGATATTTCTCTGCGTGTAAAGATGTAGCTCATTTTTGCAAGGTAAATCTAGAAATTGAAGGTTGTCATAAATACTGTCAAAAGTATCTAATGAATAATTCTTGAATGAATCTCCCGAAGACTTAAACGCACATCTAATCCTTCTTTGAGGAAGAGAGGAATTACATATGTTATTATTCAATTCTGTGTCTTGGCGGTTCAATAGCTAGTGCATTTGGTTCAAGGTTATCTGGTCAAAATAATGTTTTTGCAATTTTAGGCGATGGAGGATTACGGCATTCTGCGATCTTAGCACTTAAAGAAGCGGTCTCAAAAGGAATAAATATAAATGTGATTATTATTGATAATGGAGGGCTTAAATCTACAGGTATGCAAAAGTTTATATTGTCAATAGACCAATTGCTATGTGGCATAGATTATACCAAATCATCCTTTGATGATTTATCTAATCATAATATTAATAATATTATTGATAATATGATTAGTGAGAATAAAACGAGTGTCTGGTTAATAGAGGACTACGAGAAGAAAAATGGAAAACATGAATGAACATGAATCAAAATTCTATATGAATGAAAATATCAAAGACAATGAAGCCTATAACAAATGGTTGGAAGAATTTTCGGAAATTACTTACAACCCAGATTTTGTTGATGAAACTATTGTTAGTATTCTGATTGCAATACACAAAAAAGATCTTGTAAAAAGGTTGTATGAAGAAGTGTTTGACGAGCGGTTCTATTCAGGTTGCGATCAATATTCAGTCGCAACAGCAATCGCTCTTATATCTAAAGGATGTAAAAACATTGAAATGCTTAGGGGTTATGGGATAATTGAAGAAAAATATAAAAAAAATATAATTGAGCAAACTCCTGCTGGCGAGAAATATGCCCAATTAGGATACGTTCCCCACAATTATCTAATTATTAAGGTCAATAATAAAGATTATATATTTAGTCCTAAATATACTTCATTTAGCAATCGATTAGTATCTGATATATCAGCAAATTTCCATTCAGAATTAATTTCAAGCTATATGGCTTTAAAACATCAAGATTCAGATAATTATTCATTGATATTTAGTGATTGTGTTAAAGCGAATATTAATGGATTCGATTTTGAAAAATACCCTATTTATCTCAAAGACAAAAAAGGGATTGCTGTACTATACAAGTCATACGAAAGAACTAAATTTATGTTATAACAATGGAACAAACTATTAAACATTTAAAGGATACTCAAATCGCATGGTCTGAAAACGGTTTGGAATATAGAATAGATATTATAAAGGAACTATTTGAATTGATTTGTAGCAACAAAAATATTATTGCAAACTCGATAACGGTTGATACAAATAAACCTATTGGTCAATCTATGGCTGAAATTGATTTCAATTTAGAAGTATTTGATTGGTACTTAAATAACGTAGAAAAGTCAATTGCTGATAAAATATTATTTGAAAATAAAAAGCAAATATCAAAAATCTAATATCAAGCAAAGGGTCTATATGCTGTCATTCTTCCTTGGAACTTTCCATTTGGAATATTTATATCAGGAGTAATCCCAAATTTACTTGTTGGTAACACGGTTGTAGTTAAATTCTCAGAGTATAGCAAAAATTTTTCAAAAATAATGAATGAATTATTATCTCAAACTGATTTAGCTGATTATTTGAAATTATTTCAAGGAGATAAAACTCTTGGAGAAAAAATGATTAGCCAAGATATTGACGGTGTTTGGTTTACAGGCAGTAGAGAGACTGGTAAGGTAATTTCACAGGATTTACTTCCAAAAAACATTATTCCAAACCTTGAACTAGGTGGATCGAATCCTGCAATTATTTTTAATGATGCAGACATTGATGGCATTATTGACAAAATATATTTTGAGAGATTCTTTAATAACGGTCAGTATTGTGATGCAATAAAACGAGTAATTATTCATGAAGATAAAATTGACGAATTTGTTGAAAAAATGTTATTCTGTATTGGTAAAAAGAAGATTGGTGACCCAAATGATAACTTTTCAGAACTTGGGCCGTTGATTAACGATATTTTTTTCAAAAAGATTTGTGAGCAGTATAAAGATGCAATAAATAATGGAGCAATTGAACATAAGAACAATACAGATTACAGTAATCCATTATTTTTTCAACCTACGCTTTTATCTAATGTTAATGAACAAATGAAAGTATGGAACGAAGAAGTGTTTGGTCCAATTTTACCAATCATTACATTCAAAAGTGATGATGAGGCGGTTAGGCTTGCAAATTCAGTCAAATTTGATTTAGGGGCAAATATATTTACAAATGATAAGAATACTGCGCTTAATATTGCATCTAAACTAAATGCTGGCACAATTGAGATCAACAATACGAATCATTGGAATCCTAGTATTCCATTTGGTGGACTTAAATATTCAGGGAATTCGAAAGAATACGGAAACATTGGGTTTCAAGAATTTTGTTTTTCCAAAGTCGTATGCATTCCAAAATAAGTATGAAATTAGTTGTTCATATATCCAAAAGTGACTAGATCAATCTTTGCCTGGATTCTTTCTATTGCTTCTTTTTCGGAAATTTCTTTTTTCTCATAGATGTTAATGATTTTCTGTATTTCCTTTATTGTTTTGTCAATCATATTAACCTGTATTATCTTTCATTTTATATATTTAGTTCCCTTTAACTACGGAAACATAGTCAAAAGTGAAAAATTTATTCAATATATGTATAACTGTGCAGAGGTAGTATAAAAAGGTATCTGCATAGTTATACTGATATGATAAGAAGAACATTGCCAGATATCGTTGGTTTGATAAAATCACTCTTAGAATCAGAAAAAGAGTTGTCGGTAAGGCAAATTTCCATAAAAACGCAAACACAATGGCGTACTGCGATTAAAGCGTTGGAGTTAATGAAGTCACTTGGAATTGTAAAAGAGCATAAAGGAATAACAACAAAAAGAGAGGAGCGTATTTTTTCGCTTATGAAGTAAAACGCATATTTATGGTATTTGTCTTTACGAACTCCACTACATTGCAGGTCAGCTTTTCAATATGAAAAGTTCTATTGATGTACAAATGCTAGTAAATGAATTTGGTGTACATTGGGACTCATTGGCGGATAAAATTAACAGTGGAATATGAGAGGTTATATCTTTTTCTCAACGCACCCACACATTCTCATATTTACCAGTTTCTTCGATCATGCGAGATAAGCCGTGAAGATCAAGGCTACCATAAGCATCTGAAGAGCCATATATGGTTAGCAAGTTCTGCTCATCATCAATATCCCATCTGCCGCCACCATTTATATTCCAGGTAGGATCGCTGATATAATATTTAGATTTTGCTGCATTATATGTCCCAGGGATATTTTGTTGGCTACAAAATCTTTCAGCAATATTAGCATGGTACGGGGATAGAGCCTTCGGAGAAAATACTGCCCACCTTGAAGTTTCATTTATGAGTAAGATGAATTTGCCATTCCTTTTAGCTGGAAGCGGTTCTTTATTGATATCACAGAACCAGAGTGATGAATAGTCAATAATGTTAAGTTCCATGTTATTTCTCCATATTTACATAATGTTATCTGAATATATTAACGATGATTTACTTGTAAGGCAAGTTTGTTATTCCATCTTGTATATTTTCCCATACAATCTATTGGGTATGTGTTCCCTCGCTTTGGTATCAAGTTTGTCAATTCCAGATATTGCATTAGAAAATTTACCTTGTAATAAGTAAGCCCGAATACTCTTTAAGTCAGTAACATCTTTAAACTCGGATACAGCCATACGATAATTCGCTTTTTCTACAGATAGTTTTCCTTTATGTATTAGTTCATCAATCTCAAATTTTAATTCGCCAATATCTTCCATGTAGTCAACTAAATGATAACCATCAGGTAGCTTACTAGAAATACCACAATTATACTCCGCTGTAATATTTTCTAAGGATGGTTTAGGTTCATTCTTTTGTTTGCTTGTCTTGGAGGAGAGATGTTCAAAAGGTCGCATATATTTATCAATATCCTTGTCTGTTGGTGTTTCACATTCCAGTAACCTATAAATTTGTTCTGTAGCATATCGTTGTTCTTCGTAGTCATCTACAGAAGTTTTAATTACCAGTTCTATTCCAGGGGTTAGGACTTCAGTTGTTATTATATTACTATCTGGCTCTCTTTTATAGGTGGCATAATGTCCGAGCAAACCTTCTATGTCAATTTGCCTGTATGTTGGGTGTTCTAAGAGTCCGCGATTTAATCCTGATTGATAGGCATCGTTGAGTGAATTGCTTATCAGTTCTGAATCTTCTGTATCTATTAAAGTGCCTGGCTTATTGTAATATTTCTGATATATTGCATTTATTGCGGTTTTTTGAAATGGGTCAGTCATGGGTATCAAAACGAAAAATATGAAAACTGTTTATGAATATTTAACTGATTTAGGGGGTTAATATTTCATCTTATAGATATTACTATAAAGCCTGTTTGGTATATGATCCCTTGCAGCAGTATCCATAATTTCTACAACATCAATTACTTCTTTTATTTCTGCTTCAGTCAAGCTGTCATGTATGCTCTGCAGGTTAGATACGTCCTTAAATATAAGTGAAGCCATATCATATTTATTTTTGGCAAGATATTCTTTTCCTTCCTGTACCAGTTCGCTTATTTCATACTCCAACTCTCCCATATCTTCTAAGTATTCTATTGGAGAATATCCTTCAGGTAATTTATCGTTCATTACCCCTGAATGCTCGATTGCTATTTTTTCAAGCGAAGGCTGCTCCTTTTTAGTTTCCTTGTTTGTTCTGACCGTATTTTTATTACAGGCCAAATGTTCGAATGGTCGTAAATAACAATCAAGTTCATCTATTGCTGGCTCTCCACCTTGAATAAGTTCATAAATAAGATCAGCGGATTCCATTTGTAATGCGGTATCATCCACAGGTGTTTTCATCGTTAGATTAACGCCAGGAGTAAGGACTTCTGTTGTAATCGTGTTGCTTTCAGGCTTTTTTCTGTATATCGCATAACATCCATCTCTGCCTTCGATATCTATACGTGTATATCTTGGATGTTCTGCAATCCCACGGGTTAAGCCAGATTCGTATGCATCGTTAAGAGCATTATCTATTATCTCTTTATCTTCTGTATCAATTATTGATTCAATTGTGCTGTAATGCTTTTCGTAAATTGCATTTAGTGCATATTCTTGGATTGGGTCAGACATGGTTATAAAAAAAAGAAAAAGACGGTTTATGAATATTTAACCGATTATGGGGGTAGCTTATGTATTATTATGCATCAGATGTCTCTTAAGATCGATCAACTTATTGAAAATAGGCTCATTTCTTTTCAGAGTATCTTGATCCATTTTTGGACTATTAGTAATAAGACTTTCTGTTAACAATTCTACCATTTGAATCATCTGCTCATTAGCTTTATTCTTTTCTTCTTCACGACGTTTTGCCTGTAATTTTGCATCCTCTTTATATTTTTGCAGTTCATCATTTAATTGAGACATTTCATATTGCTGCACTTTTTGTTTCGGTCTATGACGATCTAATGCTAAAAAATCAACATATTTGTCGATTTCTTTAGATGAAGGTCTGTGGCCTAACCTAGCATTTACTTCATCCGTTACCCATCCCTTTCTTAGTAATGAACAAGCCATACCACTTCTGAAGTCTTTCCAAGTGATTAGTTCACCGTTTGGTAAGCATTTTGCATTAACTTTTTTTACTAATCTATCTAAAAATTTCTTTGCACTTCTATATCCAAAATTAAAAATGTAGTCGTTAGGTTTTAGATCTTCTAAAATCAAATCCAGTAATTTAACTGTTTCGCTATAGATTGTTATTTCTGCCCTAGCTTTTCTGCTACGTTTCAGAATCTCATTTCTAAGATTTACTCTATATTCCGGATCTTTAGTAAATTGATTAATTTCTCGATAGAAGTCATTTTTTTTAAGTTGTAGCAATGAATCAACATTTTCTCCAATATCAAACGAGAGCCACAATAATAATTTTTGTAAAGGATTTGATGTTATATTAACAATCTTTTGAAACTCTTCGTCACTAGCAAATCTAACATGTGGAGCGATATTCGTACAGTACTCAATTACTTCTCTGGCGTATTTGCCAACACCAGCCATGTCAAATGGTTTACTTTTGAAAACTTTATCATAATAGCCATCTCTGTCTTTATACATCTCGCCATTACTTTTGACGATAATGCCATCTTCTAAATCATTATATACTTTCTCAATATCTTTTTTTGTCAGTGATTTCCACGGTTTATTGTTAAACCATTTATTTGTGTTTTTGAATCTGTTAACATATTGATAAAGTGTTTTGTAAGTTGAAGGATCAAGATTCTGTAATCTGTTGATTCTTTTAAGTTTTCTTTCTTGGTATGTAAAAAAGCGTTTGAATAAATTTCTATTTTCAGCGCATATATTTTCATCTGAAAACAATCGTTCTTTGGCGTTTAGGTATTTTCTTTTATGATCGACTTTGGCTTCCATATTATTGTATAAATTGTACTGCTATAAAAAAGTTCCGGTAAAATATGTACCTTATGGTTCATATCTGGGAGGGGGGACTTACCCAAAAGGTTCAGTTTTTACCGGAACCTTTTGTATTTCTATTCTCTGTTTTTAATTTTTGTATAGTATGGTATTTGTTATCATTTGATAATATCGCATAGGCATTTTTCATGATAGCTTCTGTGGTAAGACCTGTTTTTATGTTATCTTCTATAAACCTAATAAATTCTGTTGTTTTCATTTCATATATTATTCTATAAATTTATAGTAAAACTCTTTTAAGTATGTTAACAAACATTGCTTGCTGCAAAATAAGATTTCATCATCAAGCCTTAGAAAGCCACGAGGCCCAATCACACCTACTTCTAAACAAACTACATTTTCACCCAACCTTAAAGATTGTTTACATTTCTGGCATTGCTTTATATTCATGTTACTTCTGAAGAGTAATAGTTTTTATAAAAGAATCATCGATTTAGGCAGTAAACTAAGTATAATATGATAGTTCAAGAAATACACATAAATATTCTATTGAGAAATTGATTCTATTGCTCTTAATCCATGCAGGTCACGAATCAAAATATTAAATTCAGAAATTTCTTTAGGGACTATGAAAGTAAGAACCATTGTTTCTGACCCAAGAAATTTAATTCTAGTATCAGGAATGTCTTTTTCTTTTGGAAAACTGCAATAATGCTCATCCTTACTCTGGAGTAGAATGTAATCCATGCTTAGTTTATAGCCATCAGTAAAGCCATTATTGGTAATTCGTATTTTCACAGCCAGGCATCTCATTTTACTGAATATGCTTTGAATACGTAATGGATGGTGAATGTTAATTACTTTCATTACAAGATGATTATCTATTGAAGGCTTGCTATCCTGATCTCGGATAGTCATGAGCATATTCTGGATAACATGCATTTCAGCATAAACGCCATCTACTCGTTTAGATATTTCATTGACTGTTTTGTTATTCATTTTATCTTAAAATTATTTGAGAGTGAAATTAGTGTATATTTGCTACCTTAGTGCTGGTTTGGATAAAGCAACTTATGCACTGTTTACTGCAAAATAGCATTTCTTTGCTGAGAGGCAGGAATCCGTGAGGGCCTATTGCACCTATTTCCAGTTTAATAACATTTTGTCCTAGTCGTAGGATTAGTTCACATTGTTGACATTGTTTCATTTGTAATCAATACTTTTATACCTAAAATCTATTTATAAAAACCAACCCTGTTAAGGTTGTAAAACCTCTTAGGATAACTAATGCCAAAAAGGGATATAAATGCCGAATAACGTCTATATAGCCAGTTTAAGGCGTTCTCGGTATGAGTAACTTACACCGATATAGGAGTATCTCTGTTAGCTGTATTTCTGCTGACAAAACTTTTTCTTTTTTATTTACCCCCTTAAAGGGGCGAAAGTTGTTATTAGGTAGTGACGACATAGTTCTAATGAACTTTGACCGAACCGGACAATGGCTTTTGAGAAGTCACAGGCGGCAAAAGTTGTTAAAACAACTCCATCAGCCCATGACTGCAAGTCAGTTATATGCAACGGTAAATATTGCACGTAGAGATTGTAGTGATGTTATAGCTGATTTATGTCAGGAGAATATAATCTGTTGTGTGAATCCAGAAGCACATAGAAGCAGACTATATGGCCTTACTGATATTGGAAGATACTGGCGTAAACTATTATATCCTCAATTTGAGCAATACTGCCAATCATCTGATATTGATTGGAAGTTGTATGGCTATGTGTGTTATACTTATCGAAAGGCTATTATTTTAGCATTAGACCAGCCGCGATATCCTGCTGACATCAAACGCTATGCTAAATTCTGTAACCCTGATATCAAGATGGGTACGAATAATGTCCACAATGTTATTCCAGGTCTGGTTGAAAACGGAATAATTTCCAAAGTTGATTCTAATGGTGCATACCCCATGTATGACCTAACTGCCACAGGCAGACAATTTCAGCACCTATTGCGAAAAGCAGTATCTAATCTTCAAAATGTTAAAAATAAATAAAATCCACCTAATTGATGCTCTTGAAGGGCTAAAGAAGCTAGAATCAAACAGCGTTGACCTGATTGTAACAGATCCACCGTATAATATTGCATCTGATAATGCTTTGACGATACAGCAGGGAGAGTTGAAAAGTACATCCGATGCATGGGGCAAGTGGGACACGTTCCATCCCTTTGACTTTGTTAATGTAATCTGTCAGGTAATAATTGAATGTTATAGGGTTTTGAAACCTGGCGGTTCATTCTATATGTTTACCGCGCAGGAGGATAATGGTTATTTCATTAAAAAGGCCGTTGCCAGAGGTTTTCAACTTAGGCGTGTTATGGCTATGGTTAAAAAGAATCCATTGCCTAGTATGTCAAAACGTAACTGGCGGAGTAGCTTTGAATTATGTATGTATATGACAAAGCCGTCCTCCTCGAAGAAAGGCTCAAAGTATAAGGATGTTACTTTTAACTTCTTATCTCAACAGGATTGCATCAATGTATTCCACTATGCCAATGGTATAAGATATACCAAACATCCAACTGAAAAGCCATTAAACTTCATAGAACGGCTTGTGTGTGTTAGTTCTAATAAAGGCGACTTAGTGCTTGATCCATTTATGGGAAGCGGCACAACCGCAGTTGCTGCGAAGAAACACGGTAGAAACTTTATCGGTTTTGACCTGAATTCAGAATATATTCAAATGGCTAATGATCGATTAAAAGAGGTTGGTAAATGAACGCTTTAAGATACATTAAATCTGAGCCTGATTATTCGGTTGGCAAGGATAATGTTATCAGTAGAGCAGAGGTCGTATTAAATGAAGTAATTGTAGATTCAAGCGACAATCCCAACAACTCATCTGATTCTATCACTTCTGGAATTGAAAAAGCGACCGAACTGATTTTATGGCAGATTTCCAAGTTAAACCAGATGCAAAAAGATGCACTTGACGGTATCTTAAAAGCTGAATGCCAGGTATCAACTGACCTTGAACGTTTGCATTTACTTGGTTCCCGGTTTATCAATCCAGCCGATCCTCAAGCTGCGAAGTTAAAGGAGCAGTTGAACATATTATGGGAAAAGAGGAAACGAATTGAGATGGACTTTTTTGACCGTCAGTGCAAGTGTCTGGAAAAACTGGTATCATTAGTTGGAAGACATAAACTGGTAAAGTCATGAACATCGAGAAAATAGCTCTCTGGCTTGAGCCTTTAATGCCAGATAAAATCAAAACATGGATGAAGGCTCGTGATATGAGCGACCTTGCAACAAGGCAATTGATCGAAAAGCAGATTATCTCAACTGCATATAAAATATTTGGTGATCCCAGGAAAGCTAAGGTTTTGTCATTGCCACCTGCAAAAGTTACCAGTAAACCTTTGAAACTTGGTTATGTTATATACGATACCAAAAAGCATTCCTTTGGCTTAAACTATCAGCAGTTGTTACAACATACTGCGATACTTGGTAGATCTGGTGCCGGAAAAACTAATGTTGTCATGAACTTGTTTAAGCAGTTGGTTGATAAAAGGATGCCAGTATTATTTTTCGATTGGAAGAAAAATGGTCGTGACATACTGCCATATCTCAAAACAAGACAGAAGGCTAATGTTTATACTGTTGGTCGTTCGGTTAGTCCATTTCCATTTAATCCATTCTCGCCACCCCCAGGCATAGAGCCAAGCATCTATTTACAGCATTTGGTAGATGTTCTGGCCAATGCTTATACTTTAGGTGATGGTGCCAGAAGTCTTATCCAGAAAGCAATGGTTTGGGCTTATGATAAGTATGGTAAAGTAATAAGTATAGATCAGGTTATCGAAGGAATAGATCATGCGGTAAAGAAGGTAGGTAATAAAACCAAGAGTTATAGCTGGAAAGCAACCGCACTTCGAGCATTGGAAGAATTGAAGTTATCTAAATTGGCTGGCGGAACTGTAAAGGATCAGGTAAGCTTTACCAAACAACTGGTAAACGGTGTTAATATTGTTGAACTGGATAGTATTTCACAGTCTGCAAGGAAGTTTATTGTACCGTTGTTGTTTTCTTGGGCATATCAGGTTAAGTTTGCAGATTCGAGTCGTGAGAAATTATCATTAGTTTTAATTCTCGAAGAAGCTCATAATGTTCTGCACAGAAGTAAAAGTACTAATGAATCACTAACTGAAACATTACTTCGGCAATGTCGTGAGCTTGGTATTGGTGTTGTGTTGGTTGACCAGCAACCAAGCCAGTTGCCTTCATCTGCTCTAGGGAATATCCACACCAGTATTTGCCTGAACCTGAAAGATACCTCTGATATTTCAAAAGCGGCAGGTTTATCATTGCTTGATGATACGGAAAAACATTACCTAAGTCAGCTTGAAATTGGTACAGGAATTGTAAAATTGCAGAATTCTTGGCCGAACCCGTTTCTAGTGGCGTTTGACCACCTAAAACTGACAAAAGGACAGGTAACTGATGATGTGGTAGTTCGGCACATGTCCGGGAATTTGGCGGGGTCGGGGCAGGGTCGGCCAATTTTGCCGAATTCGGGCAGGTTTTGCGGGGTCGGTGGTCGGATACCCTCTAATAATCCCGATGACGTGATTATTAGTCTGGTACAAGATATTTTACTCCATCCAGATGATGGTGTAAAAGTAAGATATAAACGTCTTGGTATTAGTGTATGGAAAGGTAATGAAATTAAGGATGAACTTTTAGCTTTAGGTTGGGTAAGCCAGAGAATTGTCAATGATGGTAATACCAGAAAGACCATTTTGCATTTGACAGATAAAGGCCGGCAGAATTTTGGTATTCAAAAAGTTGGACTGCCCAGGACCAATGGTATTACTAGGCATGATAAAAAGGGCTGGATTGATGTTGGCTTGGTCATTGATTATGCAAGCAGGGATAAAAATGATATACCACAGGAAATACGTAATGAGTCGCTAGAGCATTACTATTACAAGCATAGATATGCCAACCGTCTTCGGGAGCTTGGCTATACGGTTGAGATTGAAGCTACGCTTGGCAGCGGTGTTGCCGATGTCTTCGCACACAAGGCCGGACAAACGCTTATTTTTGAGATTGAGACCGGAAGGTCGGACTTTGAGAAAAATTTGCGACACGGGCTATTGTCGGGCTTTTCTGTTGTGGTGTTAGCGACTAACGAAAAGGCTATGCAAAAAATAGAGAAGGCTTTGGTTGCCAAAGAGTTGATGATTCCGGATAGAGTTGAAATTGTGTATAAGGATAATTCGCGATTTTTTAGCTGATATCAAACAATTTGAAATTTCTTTGATAAAAAAGTGATAATTGACTTGATGCAATTTGCTTTCAGAGGTAATGTCTCAGTCGTTTTAGGGCATGTAAGTTATTGCCCTGTAAGTAATTACTAATATTTTAGGAGACTAAAAATGAAAGCAGAAGATGTAAGAATTGGCGGAATTTACCAGACTAAAGTTAGAAATAGCCTTGTAACGGTAAAAATTACGGGGAAACATGAATCGGGAGGCTGGGATACGATAAATACCGCAACAGAAAAAACGATTCATATTAAGACAGCAGGACAGTTGGTAACTTCGGCGGTCGCACCTAAAAAGGAGGAAAAGAAAGTTGTTAAAAAAGCGGTAAAGAAGGTAGCTAAGAAGACTGTTAAAAAAGCTAAACCTGCTGAGAAAAAGGTTACTAAAAAAGTTGTTAATAAAGTAAAGGCTGATACTGAAAAGGTAGCACCGGATAAGAGGGTTACTTTGGTTGGAGCAGCAATAGAAATCTTGCGGGATGCAAAAGAGCCGATGGCTTGTAAGGATATTGTTGAGCTTGCATTGGAACGGAAAATCTGGGAACCTGCCAAGGGTGGCAAGACACCTGCTAATACTTTGTATGCGACTTTCCTGCGGGAGATAAAGAGCAAGGGTAATAATGCTCGCTTTAAGAAAGCATTGCCTGGAAAGTTTGAGTTGAATCAATAAGGAGTAGCATAAAATGGATAAGTATTCACAAAGTAAAATTCAAATAATACGTGATTTATTAAAAATTGAAACAGCAGTATTTGATGATGATTTGGAAATTATTATTAACAAAATATACGAAGACGGTTTTCAAGATGGGCTAAATGATAGTGGCTGTGACTAGCGTATTGTATAGAATTTGATAATAAATTTGTAAGTTTTGAGGTAATAGAAAAGGCAGTAGAATACAAAATTCTATTGCCTTTATTTAATGGTAATGGTCGGGCTAGCTTCAAATGTGTTTGGCGTAGCACCGCCATTTTAGGTTTTTCCCCTTTCAGGGTCGCTCCGCTAAAAACGTAAAAAGTCGGGAAAAAGTTAGGAGTGAAGGTGGGCGTGACAGTGGGAAAAATGGGGAAGAGATAAGAAGTAGAATAAGTGTATGTATGGGAATGAAAAGGAAAAGATGGGTAGAATTGATGTTGTGGTAAGCCCAAAACGTAATAGGCTCTTCGCATGCTCATCGCCATTTAAGGTTTTGGAATAATGGGATTTGATAGTGGGATGTATTGGGTAAATGATGATAGATGGGTATGGAAACCCGCTCTCTTCGTTCACGGGTAAAGTAATGAATAATGTATGAATAATTATGAAAAATGCTTGTGTAGATATGGAACGTAATATAAAGCCCCTGGAACGGGAACAACAGCAATATTCTTAAGTGCTTATTATAATGTGAGTTATCAAAATACTAGCATGATTATTGAAAAACGGAACGGAACAACAGAAATATGCAGTTTATGGCATGGTTGTATTCCTATTTTAATCTGATAAAATATGCTTATAATATGAACTTATAAATATTAGCAAAATTCATACTATATTGGGAAGGTTAGATTAATCATGAGATCATTTATAGATGCTACAACAATTGAGCAATATTTATCATCAGACAGAAGAGATGGGCAAGAACTGTTAGCTCAGTTAATTGACAAATTAGTAACTGCAAGCATTGATCGAAAACATATAAATTGGAAGCGATTCCCTTATGGCGATCAGATTAACCTTCCAGGGGCTGATGGGATATTGGTTACTGATAATCAGTTCAATAATCAATTTATACCGCATGGTGTTTCGTTGTGGGAATTTGGAACTTCAAAAGAACCAAAAAGAAAAGCCGATGATGATTTTAAGAGTTCAGATGAAAAACTAGCCAAGCATTTTTCAAACCTGCAAGATGATATTAAACCAAGTAATTCAACTTACATATTTGTCACATCACAAAAATGGGGTTACCATGAATGGGTAAGAAAGAATACCAACGATTCAGAGTGGAAAGACATTCGTGTATATGATTCAACTGATATTGTAAGTTGGATGGAGCAATGTCCAGTAGTAATGCTTTGGTTTTGTGATGTCTGTGGACTACCTGCCAAAGGGTTATACGATGTTAATCAATACATAAAAACTCAAGAAATATTATACAATTTTGAGTTATCTCCAGAGCTGGTTTTTGCTGGCCGAAATAAGGTTAAAGATGAGCTAGTTGAGGCAATCACTAGCAGTAGAAATGAAATCCAAGTTTACGGAGAATCGGTTGATGAAGTAGCATTATTTCTAGCTTCATTAGTAAAGGTTAAAAGCGACGACTTTTCTCAATGTCCTCCTATGATTTTTGCTGATAAAGATGCAAATATTAATTTACTAGCGACATACAACGAACCCATAATAATTGTCCCTTTGGACTGTGAAGTTTTGGGAATAATCAAAGCCAAAAATGTTCCAAAGTGGCGCATAATTATTCCAAGGATTTCAGGCGGGGTAAGTGGTAATACCAGAAATGACGAACAGATTACTCTTGGGAAATGCAATAGAGCTGCCCTTGAAAGTTATTTATCAAAATATTTTGATTATTCTGAACACAAAGTCAGGCAAATTGTTGTTGATTCAAAGGGATCATTAGCTGCTTTATTTTGGATCTTAGGTGCGGATTCAAATCTATCGCCAAAATGGGTAATGCAAAATGATGCTACAGTGCATGCATCAATATTACTTGCTGGCGGTTGGGTAGAAAGTAACCTCAATGATCGTAAGATTATTGAAAAAATATCAGGAAAGAGCTATCGTGAAATTGAAAATCTGATACATACTACATTGTTACCTGATGGACCTTGGATATGCCAAGATGGATGCTGGCTATCAGCTTCAAAGGAGTATGTATGGAGTCAGTTGGCATCAAAAATAACAAGGTCCACATTAGATAATTTTCAAGAAATTGTGATTGAAGTAATAGGTGAAAGAGATCCATCATTAGACCTTGAAGTTTCTAAACGTGGTATGGCTCAGCTTCTAGGTAAGGTTAGAAAATATTCAGGGTTTCTTTGTAAAGGACTAGCTGATTCTCTAGCAAGATTAGCAATAGTACATAGTGAAGGACAACGATGGGCAAACAAAATTATTCGAGATTTGATTTCTCCTTCATTGCCTGACGCCGAGATTAGGTGGATATCACTAAGAAATGTATATTCGGAATTGGCTGAAGCTGCTCCTATTGTTTTTTTAGACTCTCTTGAAGAAATACTGTTGAAAAATCCCACTATGTTTTACCCTGACTCTTCAGGCACTCAAGATATATTTACCCAAACAAGTCCACATGTATTTTTACTGTGGGCATTGGAACAACTTGCATGGATGCATGAATATTTTCATAATGTATTATTAATCCTCGTAAAACTTGCTGAAAATGCACCAAATAACATTGGCGGGAATAATCCTCTTGATAGTTTAGTAAGAATATTACTTCCCTGGAGACCTCAACATTCAGAGGAGTTAAATGATTCTGTAAATGTGCTTGATAGGATGTATATGGGCTCTCCAGACGTAACATGGAAAGTTGCAATTGGATTATTACCAAAATCGCATGCCATCACTTCACCTACGGTAAGACCTGATTATTTAGGGGAAGTAAAAGAGAGAGTTGTCACAAACAAAGAGTATTGGGAGTTTGTTTTAGTATTGGTTACAAAAATGGTTAGCTGGTGCGATAGTAATCCTAATCGAATATCAGAACTGTTAGAGATGTATCCGGATATTCAAAAAGGATCGCCAAAAGTTGGCAAAATAATATTTGACTCTCTAATGCAAATTGATGTTAATTCTTGGGATGACAATGATAAAGCTATTGTAAAAGAAACATTAAATGAAATGATCAAGCGGCACAGAACATATAATGATGCTGATTGGGCTTTGGATGAATATGCACTGTCTCACCTTGACGATATAAATAATAAATTTGAGTTATCTGATTCTGTGTTGAAAGTAAAGACATATTTCACATGGGAGCCCAATGATCCTGAATGCCCAGATGGACGCTATGGGTATGAATGGGAAAAATGGATTAGTGAGAAAAGAATTAGCTCGTGTAATGAAGTGTATGATCAATATGGAATTGACGGTGTTTTAAGGCTAGCTGAGAGT
Organism: Sedimentisphaerales bacterium; assembly: GCA_963666285.2. Classification (GTDB taxonomy): domain Bacteria; phylum Planctomycetota; class Phycisphaerae; order Sedimentisphaerales; family SM23-30; genus JAFGDI01. Next base: position 3,375,101 of record OY762711.1, on the reverse strand, counting down.
GTCATAATTCCATCAAACGTAGGACAAACAACTGCAAGTATCAAGTTAGAAAAAGAAGAAGTAAATTTGATTTTTCAAAAGGCATTATCAATATCACCTGACCAGTTATCATGTAGCCCTTTATTGCAGTTTGGGCGTAGCTATATCTGTACTGATTGTAATCAATCTGGAAATAGTGAGGAGTGGTTAAGTAAAGTGTTAGAATACAATATTGTTTGGAATGATAACATATATTCAAACCTAGCACTATGTTTACCTTCTTCTCAAGCAGTATGGGATAAAGTTAAGGAATGGGGCAGTGATGTAGAAAAAATGTATTGGCTGAATGTTGGTACGAGATTTGAACTGAGAAAGCAATGGGAAATAGCACTTGAAAAGTGGAAACAATATTCTAATCCTTGTGATGCAATTGAATTACTCGCAATGCTAATTGAAAGATGTGACGAATCGGAGCATGCCAAGCTACCTTCAGGAGAAGTCGTGGCTGATTTATTACAATTCGCTCTGGAAGTTAAAAATGAACCAGTTTCTCGGCATTCCAACAGGCAAGCCAATAGCTATTATATTGAAAAGTTATTTTGCTACTTAGATTCGTTAGATGTTGATGAAAATATAGTTTCTAACCTTGAATGGAGTTATTTGCGTTTACTCGAAAATTCAAAAAGAGGTATAAAGGTACTTTATAGCACAGTATGTTCTTCTCCTGACTTATTTATCTCCATACTTAAACTAATTTGTAATCTTGATGACGATGGAAATAAAATGGAACAGGGAAGGGATAGCGGAATAGCACAGCATGGATATCACTTACTTAATGGAATTCACACCATCCCAGGTTTAGCCAAAACTGAAGATGGAGTTAGTGTTGATGTTGCTAAGCTTAAATGGTGGATACAAGAGGCTCGTGAACTTGCTGACAAGATTGGCATCGTTGGACTTTGCGATTCTCATATTGGAAAAATATTATCTCATGCCCCACTAGCTGATGATGGGATATTTCCGTGCGTAGAAGTTAGAGATGTTATTGAAGATATTTATAATAAAGCTATACATGATGGGTTTGGTGTTGGAGTCTTGAATCAAAGAGGAGCAGTTTTTCGAGGATCAGGTGGAAAGCAGGAATGGGAGTTATCGAAAAAGTATAAAGAGTATGCTGATGAAATAAGAATCAAATGGATTAAAACTGCATCAATATTGGATAGTATTGCTAAAGACTATGAAGAGGACGCAAAAAAGTGGGATAAGAGAGCCGATTTTGAAGAATTTAGTTGATTTTTTATTACTTAACATATATTTTATTTCTTTTACATTATTTTTTTAATAGGAGAAATATTATGGCTTACACTTATGTTTGCCCAGTATGTAATGCTACTGAGAGAAGTGATTATAATGAAACAAAATTTTGTGATGACTGTAAAAAAGTTATGAGATATTCAGAAGGCGGGTCAGGGCATGGCAAGTGGTTGCACAGATGTCAATCATGCTCTTATTCTTATGAAGCATCAAAACCGGAAACTTCTCGTTGTCCGCTTTGTGGTGGATCGGTTTGCCCAAGTCGGCCACATTAAGATATTAACTATATTTTGTTTTTTTAATATATTTTTTGAAGAAAGGAAAATTTTATGGCAAAATGTGAAATGTGTGATAGCACTAAAAGAGTTTATCAATGCGAGAAATGCGGAGCTAGGTATTGTAATAATTGTTCACAGAATTTCAAACGAGAGTTTAAGGGGTTGCATTGGCATATTCACTGTCCTAAATGTAGTGGACGGGTGAAGTAATATATGAAATATTTTGATTATCCAGCCGGAGTGATTCTCATTCTGGTTGGTTAATCTTATTTTTCAAGAGCTTAGATCTATGTTTCGCTTAATTGAGAGAGGCAGCGACTAGTTCCATCTGCTATTTCAATTAACCACATGAGTTTTTGTTTGCACATTTGCACTGTTAGACAAATTAAGTTAGTCGCTTTTTACTTAATTCGCTGAGCAGATTTTGCGAACCAGGCCTTTGAGGCGTAATAGGCAAAAAGTCATCTTTGATTTAAGTTTTTGTATTTAATGCTTTATAGCTTGGATTGTTTTGCGTTAATCAAAAGCTCTAAACAATAATCGCGGTGTCAAAATGGTATAAATAGGATGGTTGAAGTGTAAGATATGCTAAGCAAAGCATATTACCCCGCATACATTTCGCCGGTCATGTGCTACAGATATGGTGAAAAATCGTGCTAATGTAATGCACGTTAAAGACTTGCTTGGGGATACCAGTTTGCTTAGCTCGAATGTTTACTGTGATTTGACTATTGTTGATTTGTAAAAAGAGCATAAAAGGTGTCATCCGAGGGGGAATATATAGTTATTTATGGTAATTAGTAGTAAATAATAGGAAAATATACTTGTTTGTTTTAAGTTTTGTAGTTAAAATGCCGACCTAATTGATAATCATCAATTGCGCGTATATGCCGCTTTGGCAGTTTGGGTGAAATGTAACTGTCGTAGTGGCAGTTTTTTTGCGCATTATTTGGCATCAAACCTTATTTTTTTGTGGAATAATCCAATGTTTCTATATTTGGCATGCTCTTTGTTTTTATCCTTATTGAAAAGCTGTCGCGTAATAGGCAAAAACTCATATTGGGTTTAAGTGCTTTCTAGGTAATGTATTATCGACTTGAAATTTCGTTTAGTTTGAAAGGACTCAACAAGGATTGTGGTGTCAAAATGGTGTCAATCGCAACTGTCAACCTCGTGTTATTGAGGTTAGTGTTGTCTTGTTGTTGTCCTGTAATCGCCATTTTTACGCAAAAAATGGCTTATAAGGTGCTGTAAATAAAGGCTTTATGAGGCGGGGCTAGGACTCTTAATCCGTGGGTTTTAGGTTCGAGTCCTAAATGGCGTACTTAATAAAGCCTTGTAAGTAAATAACTTATGAGGCTTTCTCTATTTTAAATATTCCCTAAAAAATGGCTGTGTGCGCAAGTGTACGCAGTTTTGACTTGGGAGAGGGGAAATTTGAGTGGGGAATTGGGCACGAATTGGACAGGGTGGATGAGGAGGTTTGTCTGATTTTGGACAAGGATGAGTGGGGGATATTCTCAGATATTGTCCTATCTATCTTATATGGCATTTTACACATTTTCCAATGATAACTTCTCCTTGTTTATATTAGAATATAGACCTCTCAACAAGTGTCTGTTATCTGTTTAGCACCTCATATTTTTGTTGAAGGTATATTTTTTACAAATTAGTAAATTGTTCATGCTAATATTTTCGATGACTGATATAGGCTAAAGTGATTTGGGGCAGATAAATCTAAATTTAAAAAACATACAATATTGTCATGTATATAAATCATTATAATTATTATATTTATGTTGTATGGAATGATGGTTTTATATTTTTATGCTAATTTTTTGATCCTTAATGTGATTGATATATGTTCTTAGTGAGTATTTTATGAGTAATGTAAATTCAAATAACAATTCCGGTTTTGATAAAAATGATTTTATCAAGCTGCTGATGGCTAATCAAAGACACATTCAAGCCTTTATCATTAGTCTGGTTCCAAATATTAATGATGCTGAAGATATATATCAGGAAACGGCATCGGAGATGTGGAATAAATATGAAACTTTTGTACCTGGTACTGATTTTGCTGCCTGGGCAATAACGATAGCCAAGTATAAAGTTTTCCATTTTTATCGGGCTTCCAAAAACAGCAAGATGCAATTTGATTCAGAGATATGTGAGACAATTGCAGCAAGAGTAAAGTCCAGAATTGGAAACCTTGATGATCATATTGATATTCTCAATAAATGTGTAAAAAAGTTAGCCAATAAAGAAAAATCTTTGCTTAAATTGAGATATAAAGATGAATTAACCTTGAAGCAGATATCTTTAAGAATCAGTAAAAAACCTCCTTCAATTCACAGGATTATTTCTAATATTCACGCAAAACTGGCAATTTGTTTTCGTAGAAATTTACGGTGTGAGGGTTTGAAATGAGTCAGGATGAAAAACTAATATATGAAATATCATACTTGACTGTTAGTTCACTTAATGGAACAATTTCAGAAGAGGAATTTACTAAACTCGAGGAGATATTAAAAAGACACCCTGAAGCTGTTGATTATTATCTAGACGTATTATGGTCTCATATAAATATGAACACCATGCAAGGTATTTCCAGTCTTGAAGAAAATGCTGAAGACTGTGACACGCAGGTGTTTATAAGAGAGATGCTGGCAAATGAAACACAGGCTCCTGCTGTAGAAGATGAAGCAGGCAATATTCAGCAGATCAGTATCGAAAATGAAGTCACTAAATCACCTTCTAAGTCCAGCAAGTTTTTTACTTTATTCAATGGTATTGTTTCTTTAGCGGCTGTAGTATTGGTCTTCTTTATTATTTATGCGAATATATACCCTCCTCAATATTCAGTACCAGTAGCAACGCTGGTTGATCAAGTTAATGTTGTATGGGATAGTAATTCAGATGGGATTGAAATCAATGAGAGGATCAAGATTAACCAGCCTCCATATAAGATTGATAAGGGCATAGTAAAGATATTATATGATAATAAGGTTGAGGTTATTATAGAAGGGCCGGCAGAGTTTGCTATTGAAAAGAAAGGTATTGATTTTATTTCCGGCAGATTATACTCAAGTGTACCGTCATCAGGGCATGGCTTTGCGGTCGATACACCAAATGCCAGGTTTATCGATTTAGGGACGGAATTTGGAGTGTTTGTCGGATCAAATGAATCATCCGAGCTGCATGTAATTAAGGGCGAAGTTCAATATTACTCCAGTTTTCCAGATTCAGATAGTATATGCCGAAATCTAAAAGAGAATCATGCCAGGAGGTTTAACGCCAATAATAATGAAATTCAGGCAATACCTTTAGCAGAAGAATATTTTGTACGTGAAATTGATTCAGATGCCGGCGTAATATGGCGAGGTCAAAAGAAAATGGATCTTTCTGATATTGTTGGTGGTGGCAATGGCTTTGGGACTGGACAGCTAAACTGTGTTATTGAAGCGAGTACAGGAATGTTAAAATCCTTAAAGCATGAAGAACTCAGGTTTAAGGCTCGACAAGGTGATTCAAAATATCATATTTCTCAGGCCATCAGGTATGTTGATGGTGTATTTGTTCCAGACGGGTCAAGTCAAATCAATTCTAACGGTTATATATTCAGAGAATTTCCAGATACATCCGGGTTATATTCATGTGATCTTTTATATGGGACATTAAGCGAATTTGCTCGGTCTTTTGTTCTTGAGAACATTGAGTATGGAACAAATCGAAATCATTCTATATTCATGCATGCAAACCTTGGAGTTACATATGACCTGGAAGCTATTCGTAACGATTTACCGGGCGTAGAAATTAGACGATTTTGTGCAAAAGGTGGTATAAGTGAAAGCGCAAATGGCCTGGATCTTGCTGGAGTGGATATCTGGATATTTGTTGATAACCAGTTGGTATATGGAAAACAAAATGTAGAGGGCGGCCAGATAGAGAATGTTAATGTTGAATTACCTGAAAACGCTAAATTCTTAACAATAGCAGTTACAGAAGGCTCGCCTATAAATGCAGAGATCTATGATAAAAAACGTGGCAGGAATGTAAAGCCGACAAATATTTATTCTGACTGGTTTTTATGGGCAGAACCTGTATTGATTTTTGAATAAGTCTTAAATTCTAGTTTATTTTGGAGGATTGGAGAAATGAACAAGGCAGTATTGGTTGTTTTGATTGTATGTGCAGCACTATGTAGAGCAGGTTTTAATGATGATTTTGAAAGCTATGATATTAGTTCGCAAACAAATGTAAGGAATGTTGCTGGTTCGGTTTGGACTGCGATCACTAATACCGGGCAGGCAGATATTTTTGATGATGGGACCGGTAATCAAGTTTTGGCATATGGGTGGAGTGAAGGCTTACGAGGGGTCTTTTGCAATAAATTTGATCCGGTGGCCAATAATACAACAAATAATTTACTTTCATTCAGTCTTTATATTAATGCTGAAAGAATAAACCATAGCTTTGGCCTTACTGATAGAAATGGTGATTCAAGTACAATATTTGGTTTTAATGACTATGAGGTACAGTTTGGACTTATAGATGGCGGAACTAATGGTGATGGCAAGGTTAACCTTTATGTTCGAAATGGTAGTGCCGGAATAGGAACTGAGATTGATATTAAGACATGGTACAACATTTGGGCTGTTATTGATCAGGAAAATGACACCTATGATGCATATTTAAGCACAGGTGATGAATTATCATCAGCAACTCTCATCGCAGATGATGCAGCTTTTCGTAATTCCTCAGCAGGAGAAGTTGGAGATCTTGTAGCATTGCTTGGGTTAGGATATAAAGCCCAGGATCAACAGGATGTTTGGATTGACAATGTAAGCCTTGGTGAATATGTTTGTACAGTTCCGGCACCTGGAGCTTTGGTTCTTGCAGTCTTTGGGACAGCTTTTGTCGGCAGAATCCGCCGCATAAAGTAGTTAATACTGGGGAATATGTTAAATTAAAAACCTTTTCTTTCCAGATGCTGTCAGATTAGATTCTGGCGGCATCTGAATAGACTCTCTATATATTTATCATTTTGTGAAGGATTATTGCATGAATTTATTAGTCAGGTTTGTTTTTATTACTTTAGTAATGACATTATTGAATGATTCTGTTATTGCCGGAAATTCTGAAATTACGATTCCAGGACAATGGACCGTAGGAAAAGCAGAAAAATGGTATGCTAATCAGCCCTGGCTTGTTGGGACTAACTTTACACCATCTTCGGCGATCAACCAATTGGAAATGTGGCAGCCTGAGACATTTGACCTGGAGACTATTTCAAGAGAACTTGGTTGGTCAGCCGAGATGGGCATGAATACCCATCGCGTTTTTCTGCATGATCTGCTCTGGCAGCAGGACAGTGAAGGTTTGATAAAACGTATAGATCAATTTCTTGCTGTTGCTAACAAATATAAAATACGAATAATGTTTGTTCTTTGCGACAGTGTATGGAACCCTCGACCTCAATTAGGTATACAACCGGACCCTAAGCCACATGTTCATAATTCCGGCTGGGTACAGTCTCCTCATATTGATATTTTAACTGATATCAAAAAGCAAAACACTCTTGAAGGTTATTATAAAGGAATTATTGGCAGATTCAAGGACGACCCGCGAGTGTTAATCTGGGATTTATATAATGAACCTGGTAACCGTAATGGCGAAGATGGGATTTCGTTAAAGGAAAAAGAAGACATAGGTCTTATTATGCTTAGAAAGATGTTTATCTGGGCTCGGGAGATAAACCCATCCCAGCCATTAACAGCAGGAGTCTGGGTGAACGAATGGGTAGGTCCAAAAGCAACGGAGATAAACAGGTTTATGCTGGCAAATTCTGACGTTATTACCTTTCATGGATATCATAGTATTGATCGGATGAAAGAACGGGTTGGTTCGATAAAGCCTTTTGGTCGTCCGTTACTATGTACGGAGTTCATGGCAAGAACAGCAGACAGTACTTTTCAGGAGCATTTACCTTACTTTAAGGCTAATAAGATAGGATCTTATAATTGGGGCTTTGTAGCAGGCAAAATTCAGACGCAGTATCCATGGGAATCATGGCAGAAAGAATATACTGCTGAGCCGGAAATATGGTTCCATGATATAATAAGACCGGACGGTACAGCTTATGATCAGGATGAAGTAGATTTAATTAAAAGTATAATAGTTGAAAAATAGTTTAGAGAGATGGAAAGAGTAAATGAAAGCTAAATATATTTTTATACTGGCTACTGTTTTATTGTTTATAAATTCAAGCGGTAAAGCGGTAGATAATCCATTCAGTTATGATACATCAATTAATGATTGTGATGTTATTAAGTATAATGGTGAATATTATATTACCGGAAACTGGCTGAGTGGCGATATGTATCAATCTCGTAACCTTACTGAATGGGGAGAGCGTATGCATATCTTTTCCTGGGATAATACCTGGTATGAGCAAAGGTATGATGATCGTGACAAAGATATTCATGGCACGCATATTGCTTATGACAATGGTGTATTCCATTTATACGCCCATATGGACCAAAAAATTGTTCATGCTATAAGTGATAGTGTTACGGGGCCATATACAGAACCTGTAGATGCACCTTTTGAAACCAGTTGTATTGATGTCAAAACATTCAAGGATCTGGACGGCTCTTTACATTATTATAGTACCAGGTTTGGTGGTGTCAGTAATAATCATAATGATTATCGTACAATGAGTGATTATTATACCCTTACCAGCAGTCCGGATGTTCAGATCTGGCCAATATATGATTGGGAGCTGGTTGATGAGAAAATTAATGAAGGTTCGTTTGTGTTCAGATATCGTGATAGATATTATATGCTGTATAACGGCAATCATACCCGAGCGGCAGAATATGCAATCGGCTGCGTAGAGGCTGATTCTCCGAATGGGTTCTCAAATTCCGGTAAATATCCTGACCCTGTTCTCACAATGAAGTATTATACGCATGAAGGTACCGAATATAGAATCAAAACAATTGGCCAACCATGGCTGATAGAAGGATTAAATGGCTTTGAAAAATGGATAGGCTATTTTGCCAAAGAACCAAGAGTTACAGGCAACGGCAGGACACAGCGTATAGACCGGGTACACTTCTTTGATACGCATCTCTATGTAGATGGTCCTACTATCAGTCTTTTCCCTGGCTATCACCCCGGGCCGGTAGAGCCGCAGTTAAGAAGTTTATTTTATCTGCCAGATGGTCCATTACCTGAGTCTGACTGGCTGGAGTTGTCTCCCGGATTGAATGAAGGGAACTGGCAGGTTGAAGAATATCAGGCGTATCAGAGCAGTCAGGAATGCTTCAGTTTTAACCTGGCTAATCGCGAACCTGCAACAAATTATTTATTTGAAGCTAATATGAAATTTGATCAGGACAGAGATGTAGAAGATAAGGCCGGAGTTGTAGCATATTACAAAGATGCAAATAACTGGATGTTAATAGGTATGGACCGCAGTTCTGACAATAATTTAGATAACTGGTATTGCCGGATAAAGACTGACTTAACGGATCAGATTGTTTGCGCCGGCTCATTTGACGGAGATTTTGATTATTCAGTTTATCATAAGATTCGCGTTGAAAAAAATGGGAATGCGTTTCGCGTATTGATTGATGATGTGTTGCCGCCGGATTTTGCTAATATCGAAACTGATTTTGCTGGAGATGGTATTCCCGGCTTATATGCAGACCATGCAGCCGCTTACTATGATGGTGTTATTTACACTATCGGCTGGGATGAATTTGATGAAGGTATAAGAGGTTGGGGCGATGGCCTGGATATCAGTCGTCAAGGATTGTGGGCAGTTGGAGGCGATGGCTTATTTACCCTTAGCAAATATAGTAGAATATTTAAGGGTAATCTAATGCATCAATATGAATTTTCTACCCAGGTTTATACCAGTTGGCAGGAAGACGGGATTGCAGGTATCTATGCTGCAGTAATAGATCAGGATAATTATATTAAAGCCGGTTTCGACCTGGCTGAAAATCAATTTGTGGTTTCCGGGATGCTCAACGGTCAGGCTTTAGCTAGTCAGTTCGTTCCAATTAGTAGTGCCAATAGCTACAATCTACGTGTTGTAAAATTATACGATAGGTTCTATTTCTTCATTGATGGTCAGGAAGTCATGTCTTATGAAATAGAATTTCCTGAATCACAAATTGGCCTGTTTACAGAGAGTGTGACAGCCAGGTTTGACGGTATTATGTGCTTTCAGATATCAAATGGTGAGTTGCCCAGGCCGTGGAAAAGCACAGATATTGGAGATGTAAGTTTTGCCGGCAATGCCAGATATAATGAAGGAACATTTTCGATAAATGGTTCTGGCAGTGATGTCTGGGATGATGAAGATAGTTTTCACTATGTATATAGAGAATTGTACGGCGATGGTCAGATTTCAGCGAGATTTGTATCAAATGATTATACCAGTTCTGACGATAAAGCTGCCATTATGTTTCGTGACGGGCTTACAAATGATGCAGCAATGGTAATGTTGTCTTATTGTGGTGATGGGGCGTTGCAGTATGTGGTTCGAAGTGGTAGTGGTGAGACAGCTCAATCTTTAAGTACAATTGATACGGATACTGATAATATCTGGCTGAAAATAAGAAGGTTAGGTAATAGGTTTTACTGTTATTTCTCTTATGATGGCAATACCTGGATTTTAATGGGCAGTAGTATGCCTGGTATTAGTGGTGACTATCTTAATGTCGGACTAGCGGTATGTTCTCATAGCACCGTTAAAATTAATGGTGCGGTTTTTGATAATGTCTCAATTATCGGGTGTGCGCCTGGGGAATATATGGCGGATTTGAATATGGATTGTATTGTTGATCTGGACGACTTTAGCTATCTTTCTGAGCAGTGGCTGGAAGAAGCTGCTTTTGTCCCTTCGGCAGATTTTGATTCAGATGGAATTGTAGATATGCTAGATCTGGATATTTTTGCCGGTGACTGGCTTGTTGATAGTAATAATTAAACGTAATTTGTTAATGCGATGTAGCATAAGCATTGGTTTTGGAAAACTTTATTAACACTTTTTTTTGGAGGATCTAAAATGAAAAAAATTGTAATTTCTTTATTGATGGTTTTATCTGTTGCGTGTCAGGCAAAGCTTGTGGATGACTTTGAATCTTATAATACTGGCTTAACTAGATTAGTAGCTTCTCCGCCATGGACAGCAGTTACAAATACCGGTACAACTAAGATTGTTGATGACGGTACAGGTAACCAGGTATTAATTTTTGGTTTTGATAGCGGTGCGCGAGGTGTATTTAACAATAATATTGATACTGTAGCTGATAATACAACGGGTACGGTATTGTTCTTTAGCGTCTATATGGTAAGTGAGGATGTTAATAACAGCTTTGGCCTTTCAGATAGGGATGGAGATTCCTCGACATCCTATGGTTATGGTGATTTTGAAGTACAGTTTGGTTTTGGAGATAGTACCGGATCTGGAGATGGGCAGGCAAATATTTATGTTCGTAATGGTTCAGCCTCTTATACAACTGTTATTGATCTTGAGACCTGGTATCATGTCTGGGCGATAATAGACCAGGAAAATGATACTTATGATGCATATATGGCAAAAGATGAGCCTATATTTAAGAACGCCTCTTTGATTGCTTATGGTTCTTCATTTCGTAATGCAAGTTCAGGGTCTGTAGGTGATCTTGTCGCTTTGCTAGGTATTGGCAATTATGCACCACCGGAAAATCTGTATATTGACAATATTCATATGGGTGATTTATTGTATATTCCTTATGATGAATCAGTAAGCCAGGTTGCAAACAGTAATGTTGTAGATGTGACTTTGAAATGGAAACCAGCGATTGATACAGAGGCTATTTACGATATCGACTCTGATATAGTTGAAGAGTTTGTATTTATTGGTACAGATACAGATAATCAATACTTTTTCGGTCAGCTTGGTGATCCTGGTACAGAATTAGTTGAATCTGAATTTACCGTTTCTCTGGATTATGATACGGTTTATTACTGGACAGTAGTAGATGCTCTTGATGGGCATTCTCACAACTTCTCTATGGCAAATACTTTGGATGATGTTGATCCAAATTATTGTCTGGTTGGTGAGACATGGTCTTTTGAAACGCTACCTTCGATTGCAGTAATAACTGAGCAGCCTGTAGATGCGCGTGCATTTGAAACAGACGCTGTTGTCGAATTTACAGTTTCATTTAACACAACGAAGAATCCGGTAGTTGCAGCTGACTGGTATAAAGATGATGTTAAGCTGGAAGTTGGTGGCGATATAAGTGTGGCATTTACTGATACTGTTGGCGATGGAACAGCTACTTTATCTATTGCTAATCCAACTTTGGATGATGAAGGCAAATATTATTGTATATTGAATACAGTAGCTAGTACAACTGTAACGAGTGATGATGTACAGACAGCTACACGTTTAGTTAGAATTAAGAAGTTATTGTCAGAATATACATTTGATAATTCAGAGGATCCGATGAAAGATACCGGTGAATTTGCATCTGAAGTTGGGACATTAAGAGATGCGGCTGAAGTTAAAACTGTTCCTGCAAATGATCCGAACATTTATGTTGCTATAACAGTTGAACCAACAATAGTGGAAGGTATTAAAGGTAGTGCTTTGTATCTTGACGGTGATGAATATATTGATCTGGATTCAGAAGGTTATCCTAAAGCCGGTCCTCTTGATACATTAGGTGATATTCGTGATGATGAGAATTTTGACAGGGTAGGTTTAGGACGTGGTCTGGATGAAGGTTCTATTCTTTGCTGGGCTAAATTAGACTATGGTTCTGTTGTGATTGCAAATGGTAATAATTCCGGTGGAAATCATTTTGCTATGGATTTAAGCGATGATGATACCGCAAGAATTATCGTTCGTGATGATTCCTGGGAATATCTAGGTGAGGCAAAAGGCAGTTACTCATATATGGATGGTTATTCATTTTATGATGGATATTGGCATATGTTTAGCGCTACCTGGTCAAATAATACAGTTAAAGTTTATATTAACGGTGAACTGGTTGCGCAGAACTCTCAGTCATATCCTAATAACTTTGTACCTTGGGAATTAAGTAACCTGATCGGTGCTTATCGTAACGGTCAGCCTAATCGTCATATGCTTGGCGGATTTATGGTTGGTGCAATAGATGAAGTTCGGATTTATAATTATGAAATATCTGGCGATGATATTGCTGATGAATATGCTATGCTAAACGAGTTAGGTGTTACACCTTGTAGTAACCATGAATTTGTTGGCAATGAATATAATTTTGATAACACATCAGCCTCATATTGTGTGGTTGATCTGGTTGACTTTGCTGCTATGGCGAGTAACTGGTTGGCAAATGGTTTCTAATTTAGTATAATTAAATTTAGTTAAAAACTGGTCCGGCAACTGAGCTCGGGCCAGTTTTATTAATTTTAGTGGTTTACTAAATAGTAGGCAAACATGTAAAGAATACAATAACATCCTGATAATTCATTTGTGGTGTAGCTATATGTTTAATATAAAAATTTGTAAGGTATTGACTCATTTATGTTTAATTGTATTCTTTAGTTGCCATTCTAGCGGTATTTATGCTGATCCAATATCACCTGATCAGATACATTTTCGTCGTCAGGCAGTTAAAAGAATGATTTTTGATTCTTCTCAGGATATTCCACTTGCCGGTCTTGATCCATCGAAGATTGTAGGGCTTGATGTTATGCATCCAAGAGTAGGTGAGAACTCCGGTAATCTTGAGTTAAAGATAAGAGATGGCAAACTAGCTATGAGTTCTGAGAAGTACTCTGTCGTTACTCGCTGGGCTGGAAGCTTTACCCCTTTTGCGGTATATGATATTACATTAAGTAAGTTTACCGGGACTGGGCAGGTTGGTATTATATTTAGAGATGCAGATTCAGATAGTAGTATCAGTATTACCTTGGTGGGGAGTAATAATGTATTCGACTCTATTAATAGTACAATTACCAAAAATGGAGCTGAAGTAGATGTAAAGAAATATCTACTGACAGAAGCTGTAAGATGTGACAAACCTCTTACATTGAAAATTCAAATGCTTGCCGTTGGTGCAAATATATTTATAGAGCAGAATAAGAATATTTCACTTATAGGAACTTTTGAATTTGTAAAACATTTCGATTTGCGAAAAAAAAACTTAATGCGGCATTTTGAGTTTTGCTTGCACAGTATGCTTTATGCAGGAGCTGCTGTCGAGATTGACCGGTTAACGGCATCTCTATCACCAGGTATTGGTCAGGCGGATTTACGATTTGTAACTTATGAAGATGGTTCGCCATATTTCAAAGATGACAGGCTTTGGGTATTGTCAACTCTCCGTGGGCGCGGGTTGCCCCATCCATTACAAGGTGTTTTTAGTTTTAATCCTTCTGTATTTGATATTCAATTTGAAGGTATAATATTATTTGACCGTTCTGATGGTCTGCTTAGAAATGATCTGGCTTCAAATATTTTCTTTGATAGAAAAGCAAGCCAGTGGCGTGGCTTTACTACCGGATTTTCAGCTTATGGTGATCCGGATAAAAAAGAAAAAAAAGAACTCTGGGCAGTTCATAGTGATAAATCTCCATTACAAGGTATTTCAATAATGAACGCCAAAGCAACAGGTTTAGTAGGAGATTATGAAGACCCGCAGTGTATTTATGATTCGGATGCCGGTAAATGGCGTATGGTGCTTTGTGAAAACTGTAAAGGCTATAAAGCTGTTATTAGAGAATCTGATACCTGGGATGGTCAGTATACGCTGGTAGCAGGGCCGGTGTCAGTAAACAGTACTGGAACTCAGATTCAGAGATTTGGTGACAGACGATATGTCTTGTTTGGCAGTTCGGATAGAAAAGTTTATGTGTATTCATATCCGGATCTTAAATCGGCAGGAACACTTGATATGTACCTGCCGCCATGGGTTAAACGAAGCGGTACTAGAATATGGCCTAATGTAGTTCCATTGCCGGAAGGTTATTCTGCACCTTATCTGTCGCTTACTATGGATAGATTGAATTATCCCGGCATGAAAGGTGCAAACTGGACTTATGGTGCTTTGTATCTGTATTACGGATTTACAGAATAATAGCAATTGACATTTAAGTCCTTATGACTCAACTAATTATAGATGAATGATATAGAAGTATTAAGTAGGTGTTAAGATGAAGCGAAATATGATTGTTACTGGTTGTACCATTTTTTGTGTACTTTGCGGGGTTTGTGTCATAGCATTTGGTAGTACTTTTGTAGAAAGTGGGGAATTACAGCGGATTACCGATTGGAAATTTGTTAAAGGCGATATTGATGTTGCTGATAATAGTGTAAGCTGGACTGATGTTACGGTTCCCCATACTTGGAATGCTGCTGATGGTCAGGATGGAGATACATATTACCGCGGTCCTGGCTGGTACAAAACTATTATTAAACAGAATCAGATAAATACTGATAAACGCACATTTATTCGTTTTAATGCTGTGGGTACAGAAGCTGATGTCTATCTAAACGGTGATGAAGTTGGCAGTCATTTAGGAGGATATACCGCATTTTGTTTTGAGTTGACAGATTTTCTCCATGAAAATCAAGATCATGAGTTATATGTGCGTGCCGATAATTCATATCGTCCTGATGTTGCGCCTTTATCAGGTGATTTTACTATCTTTGGCGGCATTCACAGGCCGGTTGAGATTATTTCGAAAAACATATTATGTATTTCTCCTATGGATTACGCTTCACCGGGAGTCTATATATCTCAAAAGAATGTTAATAGTGCAAATGCAAAATTGGGTATTCGTGTTCTGGCTGATAATGGCAGTACAGCACATGCTAATGTCAGAATTAGGGTAGCAATCGCTGATGTGAATGATAAAGTTGTTGCCGAAGGATACAAAAGTGCTATAGCCGGTGCGGGAACAGTAGTTCCGATTGAAACTGAAGTAACAATAAATCAGCCCCATCTTTGGCATGGTGTTGAGGATCCATATTTATATACAGTTAAAGTTGAGCTGCAGCATGATGGTGATAAAGTTGATGAATATAATAAGCGTGTTGGCTTGAGGTATTATAGTGTTGACCCAGACAATGGTTTTTTTCTGAACGGTCAGTCTTATCAATTACGAGGCGTTAACTGTCATTATGATCGTGAAGGCAAAGGTGCAGCACTTTCTGATGATGATATTTTTGAAGATTATAAGTTGATAAATGAAATCGGGGCTAATACTCTTCGAATGGCGCATTATCCTCATGCCTGGCTTTCATATGAAATATGCGATCAGCTTGGCATTATGGCATGGGCTGAAATTCCGCTGGTGAATCAAATTACGCATGACTCCGGTTTTGCTTCTAATGCTCGACAGCAGTTAATGGAAATGATAATGCAAAATTATAATCATTTTTCCATTTTTGCCTGGAGCTTAAGTAATGAAATGTATCATCAGCAGACAGATGACCCTATTCCTTTGTTGAATGAACTTAACGATGTGGCAAAAAATGAAGATCCATATCGATTAACAGTCCTGGCTACTAACCATAGAATAGAAGAGTTAAATAATATTACTGATTTGTTAGCTTATAATAAATATCCTGGATGGTATAACATGGAACCGGATGAAATGGACCAGGCGATGGATCAGTATAATGAATCTGGTAATAATAGGGGTATTGCAGTAAGCGAGTATGGAGCCGGTGGTTCTATTTTGCATCAGGATCAGTTGCTGCAAAGAATATCTCCCGGCGGCCACTGGCATCCGGAGCAATGGCAGGCATATTTGCATGAATGTCATTATGAAGATATATATAATACTCCGGGGTGTTGGGGTAGTTTTGTATGGAATATGTTTGATTTTTCCAGTGATTCTCGTGATGAAGGTGCCGCACCCGGTGTGAACGATAAAGGATTGGTTACTCATGATAGAAAAAACAGAAAGGACGCTTTTTACTTTTATAAGGCAAACTGGTCTACTGGGCCGGTTTTACATTTGACCAGTAAACGAAATTTGGTAAGAGTTGACGCTGATACAATAGTTAAGGTTTATACAAATCTGTCTGAAGTCAGTTTGCTGGTTAATGGTACAGATTGCGGCTCGGTGCAGCCTGATGACCACAAAATTGCAATATGGAATAATATTGAATTGAACGAAGGTGATAATGAGATTGTAGTTAGCGGTTCTTATAAGGGCAAAGTATTTACCGATAAAGCTGTATGGACATATGATACATCGGAGGAAGCATTAGAAAAGCTGCTCATTGCTCGCGGGGGCCTTGTGGTAGAGGGCGTGTATAGTGCCTCAAATGCTCAGGCGGGTAATGGTCCGGCAAATGCATTTGATAATGATCTCGAAACTCGCTGGGCCAGCGACCAGGAAAATGTATGGATCGCTTGCGAATTGCCATCTTCAAGAGAGGTTACCGGCATTGAAATATGCTGGTATAACGGCAGTACCAGAAGCTATTCTTTTGAAGTGCAAACTTCTACTGACAGTAATACCTGGAGAGATGTGTATTCAGGTAATAGCCGTAGCGAAGGGGGATACGAGTATTATCCATTTTCAAATACAGATGAATCATCACACGTACGTATTATTTGTCACGGCCATGGTGATAGTGACTGGAGTTCAATAAATGAAATAGTAATAAAATAGTGGACACTTTGTTTATGTGGTTTGAAATAGTTATTTGCTATTAAAATAGTATGGAGATTAGAAAGTGATTAAAAATATTATTTTGATATTTTTGTGTTTATTTTATGCTGTCGAAATCGTTTCAGCTTTGCCTGTTACGGGTTGGCAGCAGCAATATGGCATAAATTTAGTGGGAGCTGATACAGATAGTCCTTCGGTAGGGCAGGCTGGAAGTGGTGATGGAGCGCAGTGTATTCTTTGGGCTTCTTTTGATGATATTGAGTTGGAGAATGTTGGTGATTCGGTCAATTTGTCTTTTAGCTGGAAATTGACAGGATCTAATGCTTGCTCAGATTTTTTCCGATATGGCTTGTTTGATGTAAGCGATAGCAGTACGCAAGGAAACTGGCTGGGGTATAAAGTCAGTAATGTTGGAATTTTCGAACAAAGCGGCACAGGCGATGGCGATTTTGGTTCTACAAGTTCATCACGTGGCAGTTATGTTTTAGGAGCAAATACTGTTATTTCCGGAACTGGCGGTCAGGACAGTATGTACAATTTTAATATAACTATCATTAGAGTCGATAGTGGGTTAAGTATATGTTCTCAAATAAGTGGAAATAACGGTTATAGTTATTCAACTTCCGTTGTTGATACTACTCCACAATCGGAAAATACCCCTATTGTATATAATCGTGTTGGTCTTGTGCAGACAGGCTCTGCTGTTCCTGACCTGGTCGAATTTTTCAATATAGATGTTAGTACCTTTACATCGGTGGTAAGTAATCCTGGTCCTGGAAATATTAGTACTGGTATTGAGCCATATGCTGGATTTAGCTGGTCAAGTCTTGATGACAGAGTCGTTAAGTATGATATATATATTAGAGCTAATGAAGCTGACTTCATACCTGTTAACAACAATAAAGACAGTTATTGCAGCTTACAGCATACCGGTAAAATGTTTACCCCCGCAATTAAACTAGCGTTAAATACTGAATATTTCTGGCGTGTGGATGCCTATGTTGATACTGAAGATGATTCTGAGCCGATTTTATTTCAAGGGCCGGTTTGGTCTTTTAAAACTCGTTCAGAGTATGGTTATGGTGACAGGTCAGTTGCAGACTTTAATCGTGATGCGGTTGTCGATATTTCAGATTTAGGTTTATTCCTTGACGATTGGCTTTCACCGGATAATCAGCGTATTTGGCAGGCTGATCGTTATGGCCCCGGAACAGATATAAATGATGATAGCAGTGTTAATCTGCTCGATTTCAGCCATTTATCCCTGACCTGGCAGACAACCCAGGATGTTATGCCGCTGCCGCAAATGTATTATGCATATGATTATGGTGATCGGATATGGGCTAAAGACCCGGATGTAATATCATGGAATGGCAAATATTATATGTACTGCTCGGCATTGAATGGTAACTTAGGTATTGCTATCGTAGAGAGCACCGATTTAATATATTGGCGACAGGTTGCCTTGCTTCCTGCTGACACTTCCTATGAAGCAAAAGGACACGGTGCTCCTTGTGCGGTTATCATGAAAGGTCAGGTTCATTTGTTTTACCAGACTTATGGTAATGGTGCGGGGGACGCGATTTGCCATGCATGGTCTGATGATGGCATAAACTTTACCAAAAATGCTGATAATCCGATTTTCCATCCTGCCGTTTCCGATTGGACTTGCGGGCGAGCAATAGATGCTGATGTCATTGAAAACGATGAGACGGTTTACCTGTACTATGCCACACGGGATACGTCTTATTCAATCCAGAAAATTGGTCTGGCTACAGCACCTTTGAATTCTAATTTTGACAAGTCAAGCTGGACAGAGGCAGCAGCACACAGCGTTTTGAAGCCGGAAATAGCTTGGGAAAAGAATTGTATCGAAGCTCCGGCAGTACTGTATAAATCAGGCTTGTTCTATATGTTCTATGCAGGTGCCTATAATGCCCAGCCTCAGCAGATTGGAGTTGCAATCAGCGTAGACGGAATCTCCTGGCATAGACTTTCTGAAAGCCCGATTTTACCTGCCGGAGAGGCAGGTCAGTGGAACAGTGATGAATCAGGTCATCCGGGAGTGTTTACTGATGATAATGGAGATATGTACTTATTTTTCCAGGGGACAAATGATGGTGGAACATCGTATTATTTATCCAAAATGAAAATAGAATGGGATGGACTGCTGCCATATCTTGTTAATCCGGGAGATGAAAAAGAATATCACTTGGCAAATCCAATACAATTTCAATATTAGACAGTCATTTACATTCTTTTTAGGGGTATTTGCATTAGTTTCTCACACCGTTGCAACAAAACTGTATAGGTAATTATCAAGCAAATATACATAGATTATTTGGGTGTTGAACAACATTAATATTATGTAATTATCAATGTTGTTTGTTGTGGAAATGTTGTAATGTATTGCAGATATGTGTCTTATGCCAATTTTTCAATGGTGGGCTGTTAATTGTCAGAGGTAATTTCTTACCAATTGCCTTTCAGATGTCGATTGGTATGTATGGGCAGAAATTAAACTTGTTCTTATGTTTAGGTGCTTATCAAAGTGAAAGAATTATATGCAAATAGAGACCTCTAGAAAAGTGTCTATCATATATATTTAACACTTCAATATTTAAAGGGATGTGTCGCAATTTAAGATGGTTTTGTCGTGAAATACGATTTATATTAGGATGCACTTTTAATACAATTACTCTTAATGATCGATTGCTTAAATACTTTAGAAAAACAAAAGTAAGTTCTAACTTTAGCATATCTATGATAATGATTTACATGAAAGATATTATCAGTGAAAGGATTAAGATGATTCTTACAGATTTTAATAAGTATGTATTGATAGTTGCCGTTCTTTTCTCAGGCACGATTACTCTAGCAGAACAGGGGGATCTGCTTTGGCAAATAGGTCTTGATAATGACAATTCTAGTGAGTTTCATATTTCTGGGGAAAAAGAGAGATTTACTAATTATTATCCTGAAAATATTACATTTAAAATTGGTCAAGACAATGTTGAGGTTTCGTTTCCTGCTTATCTTCCTGGCCCTGAAGATGTCTGGGCCAGGCATATGGCGAATGAAAAAATTGGTTATGTTCATCCCTTAACATTATTTTTTAATGTAGATGTTAATCAGGCAGATATGCAATGTGAGCTTGTTTTAGATGTTGTAGCTAGAAACAATGGCTCTGCCATGTTGATGCTTATCGATATTAATGGTTATAGAAATCGTTACTGGATGGATTCAGATACGAAATCTGTTCGTTTTCGCTCTAATTACCTTAAACAAGGTAGCAAAATAATTTTAACACCACTTTCTTCGACGTATATTGAGTGGGATTGTTTAAGATTGGTTTCAAGGCAAAAAGAGACTGCTGATATTGGATGGGAAGATTATCCCGAAATGCCGGTTCAGTTAGTGGATCCGACTTACCACACTGGTTTTTACAATAGGGTATTTGAATCAAAGCCAGGTGCTGGAGCTCCATATGCGATGATTCATTCATCTCCAGACACCGGTGGAGGATCGTATTGGTACGGCAGTGATTCATTGGCAGGGATACGCTGCCTTTATGATTACTGTTTAGGAGCTTTTAGATTGAGTGCAAGGCCTGGCCAAGTCGATCCTGTCCATTATGGCGGTCATGTTGACAAAAAAACAGAAATACTTGATCCTGGTTACTGGAACGTTGATCTTAACCTACAGAATACCAGCTGGGAGGGTACCGGTACAACTTATTGTTCACTTTTTAGATTTACTTCTGAAGTAGAACAATCTGAATTTAATATTTATTTTGATGTTGGTGAGAAAATTGCTGAAATCGAGAAAGTTCATGATGCTTTCGTAAAAATAGAGCGTACATTCTCCGTATGGTTGAATTACCATTGAGTATATATCAATAATCAAGCAGCTCTGTTGTAAACGTGATGCAGGCCGCCAAGTATTGGCTTTTTGAAGATTTTACCTTCAGTCTTTACATCTCTGCCAACAGGAGAATCCTTGGCAAGTGACATGTGAGTTCTGCTGTTATTATAGTAAACAACAAATTCATTTAGAATGGAGCGAAGATGCTTCTCATTGAGGATGATCATATGATCTAGACATTCTCTGCGAAGTGTGCCAATTACTCTTTCGCAATAAGCATTTTGCCATGGTGAGTGTATGGCGGTAGGTTTGTCTTCCAGACCAAAACTTCCAATTACATGCTTAAAGTCATCGCTATATATTTTGTCATTATCGCGAATAACATATTTGGTTGTTTCATCAAATGCGAATGTTTTACGTAATTGTTGTATTGCCCACTGTGAATGCGGTCTGGAACTTACGCCAACATGCAGGATTTTCCTCCGATCATGTGAAAGTGCAACGTAAACATAGATAGCCTTAAAACATATTGTTCTGACAACAAGGAAATCTATAGCGACAATATGTTTTGCGTGATTTTTAATGAATGTTCGCCAACGTTGTCTTTGGTTTGGAGTAGGTTTTGGTTTTTGCATATACTTGGCGACAGTGTTTTCGCAAACTGAGTATCCTAGTTTTGCAAGCTCACCCTGAATACGTTGAGCAGACCAGAGATGGTTCTCCTTTTGTAGCTTCCTTATTAGTTTGATAAGATCCCAATCAATATTAGGTCTGCCTACTCTACGGGATTTCCATTTCCAATATGCCTTAAAACCTTTTATATGCCAGCCAACTACTGTTTCAGGTTTAGCGATAAGTAATACTGATTTCCAGTTATCCCAGATACGAGATAGCCATATCCAGAATAATCGGTCAGTGTTATTTATTTTAGGACGTTTGACACTTCGTTGTAATATTATTATTTGCTGACGAAGAGCTATATTTTCAAGGATTAGAGCCTGCTTATTTTTTAAGATAAGAACCAGTATAGTAGTGATTACTCTATATAATATTTTCAAGTTGCTTTCTCCAGGATTAATGTATAAATTAATCGGTGAATTATATTGAAATAAGGCGAAAAAGCAAGCGAAGGAATACCATTATGTATGATATACCCACTGATCCTAAAAAGTTAAAACAGAGAATTAGCAGATATAAAAGATCTTTCAAAAAAGAACAAGAAGAACATGGCTGGATAAGCGATGGGGCAGGTAAACGTTATTTGCTAGGTCTGCTTTACCTGCTTATTGATGATTTGGATGGAGCATTGGAATACTATCAGTGGTATGGAGAAAAGTTTCCTGATGATATTGGAGATGCTGCTCATTATTTAGTATGGATGCTTGTTTTATATCGGGTAGGTAATGAGCAAAGAGCATCTGACAAACTTGTTGAGGCTATGTTAGCAAATCTATTCTTTATTCCTCATATTCTGGGCGTCGAACAGGAACGACCTGATGTTGAAAATGGTTCTGATTACATTGAATATTTGTATCTGGATGAGTTGCCGCAGGTCGCTTTGGACTTATGTACACCAGAAGAATTAGAATGGGTTAGAAATAAATATTATAGTAAGAAAGTAACACTGGTCAGAGAAAAATATATAGAGATTGAGGAACAGCTAAAAAGTGAACCTGTTGGTCCGAAAAGATCGAAAATGGTAGATTCTAAATTCAAACTTAGGAAACTTGATTTTAGCGAATTAGGTATCTAGCTTATTATTTGAATAGTTGTGAATTGTCAGATTGATGACTTTGGGGTCTAGTTTTTTCTAATGTCATCTTTTTGTGTGATTTTAGTCAAAATAGGAAGCAGAAATGATTTGATATCAAGAACAGCCTTTTCAAGTTCTATGGGAGTGCCAGTTACTTTTGACCTTTTAAGAAAACCCTTCCATTGAGCAATTTTCTCATCATTAAGATAAAACTCTTCTGTAAAGGTCGTAATATCTGTAGTTATTTTAGTTTTACGTTGTTCAAAAGTATTTTGGATGGCATTGGCTAAAGATAGGTTGTTTAATTCAAATTGCTGAGATAGGATCCAGATATCGTATATATCTTTCATCCTGCTATTGAGAAGATCCAGTTTGACCATAGCCTGGAGTTTTTCTGCTATTGCTGTTTCCTTGTTATAACAGTTTAACTTTGGAACTGGCATATCTAGTATTGTTGGGTATTCCAGAACTTCTGAGTCTGGCGTAATAACATCTGAGAAACCGATATCAACTTGTATTCTAATTCTGGCGGTATCTAAATAGCCATAGAGGAGTACTCGAACGCCTTGATAGTCAGCATCAAGTGTTATCTGTTCAGCGACTATGCTGGAATCATCAAATCTAAGTCCATCATCTTCTGTCTTTTGATTACAGATGTCTTGAAAAATCTTGACTATATCGTCGGGATTGTTGCTAACCTTTCCAAGAAGGTCAATGTCAACAGTTGATCTAATAGCAGACTGTCTCCAAGCGGTGAATAGCAATGCTCCTTTGAGTGTAAAGTTGTTCTGATATTTAGACGCTGAAATTCGATATAGGAATCTTTCAAGGCCATAATATTGAAGAACTTCAGAGAATGGTCGAGCCATCTCTTTTGATTTGTTAAGCAATTTTTGCTTGATAGAGGCAGCGATATTTTTAACATTTTTCTGGCTCATAGCATTGCCTCAGCGTACGGCTTGATAACATTATATACTCTGCATATTTTGGCGTATTCTATCAGCTTGTCAATTCTGATATCTTTTTTCTTTCTCCAGAATTTCATAGCTTCAATAGCGACATCAAGGCCTATTTTGTTTCGATATTTAAAGCAGTCCGCAATGGTTTTTTCTGCTGAGTAAATCTTTACTTCGATGCCACTGATCTTGTGAATTTCTATTCCTGCATTAAAAGAGTCGTCAGAAAACCTGAAAAATAGTGATGGAGGATAGCTAAGTTTTGGATATGCTGTGTTGCGACTTATTGCGGTGTATACTTCATGTGGAATCTGGGTTGTTATCTCATGGAATGATAGAGCAGATATGAGGCATATTACACCAGATTTTACTTTTGATGCAACTGTTATAACATCATGTTGGTCAAGTGGGGGCAATTCGGCTAGGCGGTATGTACCCCTGCATAAGGCTTCCAGTATGCCGTTATCTCTCATATAATATAGAGTTCTTGGGTGGACGCCTTGGTTGAGGGCTTCAGTGGTACGTAGGATGCCACCATTTCTTTTGAAAACATTCTTGGCTTGAATAATTTTTTCTTGGCTTATATTCATGTTGTTATGGATAAAAAAAACTACAGTTAAAAATAAATGATTATGTTATTATCCAGCCAGAAGAGTTGATGTCAAGCTTAATCATAGCCAGAGTATTGTTTAATTATTGGAGGATACCATATATAGTCCTAAGCTTTGTCTTCCCTAGGACAACCTTCCCTATGTGCGCACTTGCGTGCGCAGTATGCATTTGCAGTCTACTACTTATCTACTACTAAACTACTATTTTTCTGATGTAAGTATTTGGAGAATAAATAATTATCTATATAAGTCCTTGTTCTCTAGTGACTTATATTTTGTCTAAAATCCCTTATATCGTACTCTTAAGACTAGGTAGGCCTAAAAAACGTACTTTTCGGCGATGATATAACAGATTGTGGATAAATAACTTGCATCAATTTCTTGGCATGTGAAAATCGCAAAAAGACACCAATGGAGTCATTTTAGTGTCACTTGTATTTTACACTCTCCAAATTTGCTCTTTTTTGCCAAAAAGCATACGGATTATTTGGCGAGAAATAGCGATGATTGAGCGTAGGGCGGCACTATCAAACGGAGCAACGGATTATTTATCCGTATTTCATTATTAGAACATTCCTTTCATGTAGGTTTATTAGTAAGATTATATAAAAAACTATTTGCCTTGCTAGCATTAAGTTGTAAAATACAATTTGTGGTTGAATTTATGGTAACCTCAAAAAAATAATTCATAGAATTAATGATTGCAAATTATGAGTTGCGATATATTAGCAAATTAATTGAAGCTCTACTGATTTCTATGTTTTGTTATTTTGTAACTGTATGGAGAATAAATCTATGAGTATGAGAAGGATTTGTGCAAGTTTACTTTTTATGGTAATTAATATTACCTATGGAGATGTTAACTATGTATCAGGTAATGGTAATGATGTGTGGGATGGTCAGGCTTCGGAGTGGAATGGAATTCATGGTCCCAAAGTTACTATCCAGTCAGCAATAGACGCCGCTGTTGATGGCGATGAAGTAATTATATATCCCGGGACATATACGGGTGCAGGTAACGTGGATTTGAATTATAATGGAAAAGCGATTACGGTTCGCAGTATTGCTCCAAATGATAAATATGTTATTTCCAGTACAGTAATTGATTGTAATGGTACTGCACAAAGTCCTGCTCGTGGTTTCATTTTTGCAAATAATGAAGAAAATAATTCCATATTAAACGGTTTGACAATTACCAGAGGATATGCTCCAGACTCAAATGGGGCACGGCTTGGAGGCGCAATTTATTGTGCAGCAGGTAGTCCTTCGATATTGAATTGTATCTTTGAAAGTAACATAATGGATATATCAACTTATACTGTGGGGGGGCAATAAGTTGTCTGGATGGTGTATCTCCTTTGATTTCAAACTGTATTTTTAACAATAATGCTGCGAAGTATTCTGGTGCAGTTGAATTTTATAATACTGGCACTATAGGAGATGAGAAAGTTATTATAAACAACTGCTTATTTACAAATAATATCGCATATTACAATAGTGCATTAGTTTCTAATTACGATATTGAAATCAATAACTGCACATTTGTGGATAATATTTCGCAGAGGTATCCAAATATTTGCTTTTATGGAAATGAAGCAGACGTACTAATTAGGAATTGTATAATTTGGAATTATATAGATTCGTCTTCAATTGAAATTCGTCCATTCTCGAATAATGTATTAATTGAAAACAGTAATGTTCATAATTGTAACGGGAGTGGTGGGAGCTGGAATTCTATATATGGTACTGATGGAGGAGGAAATATTGACCAAGATCCACTTTTTGTTTCTTCTGTTAACTCGAATTATGAGCTTATGAGTAATTCACCATGTGTTAACCAGGGCTCCAGCTATACCAGTATTCCAAAAGATTTAGCAGGAAATGCTAGGGTAGCACATGGTTCAATTGATATGGGAGCCTATGAATGGCAAGTACAATACCTTGGTGTTAACAAT
Organism: Sedimentisphaerales bacterium; assembly: GCA_963666285.2. GTDB lineage: Bacteria > Planctomycetota > Phycisphaerae > Sedimentisphaerales > SM23-30 > JAFGDI01. Next base: position 3,348,710 of record OY762711.1, on the reverse strand, counting down.
ACTGATGAAGATAAAGATCTTATTCCTAATTATGCCGATGGTATAGATAAGTATAGAAATTATGGAATAGGAGCTGGAGGTCAGTTTTTAAGAGTTCAGGCATATTTACCTGATGATATAGATATGGATGTTGCTTATATTAAGTTTATTTATTCTGAATCAGATCCAGATCAGTTGGTTAAGTTGGCAGGAAACGAATATATATATACACTGCCAGATGGGAAAATGCGATTGTGGAATGTAAATGGAGATATAAGTCGAAAAATTGCACCTGCTGATATTGGCGGCGATTATATTAAGTCCAATGTCGGTTATAGCGTTTCAGATATGAATGTTGACAATGGAGGGAATTGTTTGACTTTTTATGTTGAAGCTGTTAAGCAAAGTACCGTGCCGGATTATGACCTAATAACAGTAGAAATTGATCCTGACGGCGATGGAGCAACCGGCTGGGAATCTTTTTTGAATTATGAATTATGCATTCTCAAGGTGGATATTGACGGCGACGGAAATCACGATGGAAATGTTAATGATAATGATGAGGATGATAATATAGCGGCAGAAAATAATCAATGGGGTATAATCACTCTATGTAATGTAGATAATGATGATTACTTAGCACCAGGAGAAGATGTGATTGACTCTAATACTATTCCACTGGGAAAAGACTGCCTCGATGCAAATATAGATGGGGAAGACGATTTAAGTGATATGGCTAAAGTAATACTTAGAAAGATACCGCTTGTGTCATACTCAGTACCAGATGACTGGCATATAAGATTACGTTTGTCTAATCCAGAAAATGTTAAAGAGGGGACTCAGGCAAGTGATATTGTTAGAGTGTTTTCAGAGAGGAGCATTGATGCTGAAGCAATTTTAGGCCTTGATGCAAGTACGAATACTGGATTTGATGATTCTGAATTTGAAATTGGTGGCGTTGGAAGTTCTTGTATTTCATTAAATGATATTAATGGTCAAGATAAAGAATTGGCAGTCGAAGGACTTGGTCCTCATTTTGCCGGGGAACTGACAATGATAGCAGAACTTGTTGACCCGATTTCTGATTCAGAGGAAAGAGTTATTCATTATGATGAAATTAAAATTAAAGTTGCGCCACTGATACTATTGCATCATTTGGATGAAGTAGCTGAGAGTTATGTCTCAATGAATAGTAGTGCTGAATCAGGTCAATATTGTTTAATTGAATTTCCTGATGCAACACCGGAAAGTGTAATTGATAACATTATCGAGAGTACAGACAGGTGGGCTCAAGATCAATTTCAAATATGCTATCAAAAAGCCCCTTATCATTCAATGCACGTAATTCTGGATTCTGTTCGAGATAGAGATTTGAAAAATTTCCCTGTGACAAATTATCCTAGTGGTTTTCTAGGTGTTGACAAAGGTCATATTCAAATACAAATAGAGGAGGGATATTCCCATCATAGTACATACAATTCCTTTGGAAATCTTGAAGTAAGTCCGCCTTGTACCGTTTCTGGTATCAGTTATCCTTATGGAAGGATATATTATGGTAGTTTAATATATGACAACCTCAAATCATTTCTGACCAGGCAAGGTATACAAAGCCCTGTTGAGTTTGATACTGATTGGCTTTCTGTTGGGCATGTAGATGAGTTTATGACTATTATCCCTGACCTAAGCGGAACCCATGGATGGAAGGTTTTGATGGCGAGTCCTGAATTGGCATTGGATATTTTACATGATGATATTAATGGGCAAGATGTACCTAAATTAATTAGCCTAGTAGAAGATGTAGATGGAGATGGTATACAAGATTATGAATCTTGTGTAAGCAGTTTTCTTAATAAATCAACTAATGGTGTTACTCTTAAAGTTTATAACGAACAGATAAGTTCTTCATATCTGACCGGCGAAAATGGCTTATATAACGCAGTTGCTGAGATATTCAACCTTGACATTGAAAATGATATTATATTTGCACCGGTACTTTTTGAGTTTTATAGAGGAGGAGCACTTGCGGCTACTCCGGGTCTAGTTAATGGAATGGTCTTTAAAGGTATAAGTATTGACACGTATATAGCTCCGGATCCATTCTTTTGTTATTTTACTGGTAGTGTTGATGAAGATGTCAATTGCAACTTTATTCTTGATCAAGGAGAAGACTTAAATGGTAACGGGCTTCTTGAAACGCAACGTGATATAATTCTGGAAACATTTGAAGCTGATTTGCCAGGTACAATTGATGTTGTAGCTATTGATGACTGGTATTATCATAAAAAAAGCGGTGAAGTGCATTGTGGCGGTAATACCAAAAGAGTGATACCAACAAATATAAACTGGTGGTCGGAAATACAAAACTAAACGTTTTATAATTGAAAAGGTGAAAAATGAAGAATATATTAAATATAATTATTGCTAATTTGATTTGTTGTTGTTTTTGTTTCGCTACTAATCATGGGCAGATAGAATTGTTAGCTAAAACAAAAGGGGATTTATATTCTGCTTTGTTGGCTGAAGGAAAGTTTGAATATAATAATGATCTTAATTCTATTGGGACAGATAGCTGGGATGTTTTGCTGCAAGCGTATATCTTAAAAGCGCGTAGTGATTACCCTAAGGCTTTTTCTGTGCTGGATAATACTGAATGTCAGCAGGATCGGGCAGGGCATTATATTTGGCAGCCGCCGTTTTCTCTAAAGGACAGCCCGGAAAAGAAATTTATTGTTCAGGTCTTTATGATTGAAAGGTTGTGGAAGTTTCAAGAGGAATTGCCAGCAGATGTACCTGACGATATGTATGATAAGTTGATGAAACAAAAAATATTTGGTTCTGACCAATTCTGGTATAAAATTGCGATGAACTGTGATGTTGATAAGGTCAAAGCCCTGGGCTACCATGTCCTGGCAAGTCAAAAAGGTGATAAATATGTTGGGCTGATGTATGAAACCATGAACGCTCAAGAAGCGGATGAAATATTAAAAGACGCTGTTATGAGCGGTTGTATTCTTGGTAAGAGAACGGATGTGAGTTCTTTATTGATTGGCAGCTATAAAGGCTGGAAGGGTGATGATGAGAATATTTCTAAGAAAGCATTTTATATACTCGGGACTCAAAAGAATAGTAAAGCCAGAAAGTTTTTGTATGGTGTAATTAATGATACAAAGGAAAAAGATGGTTTGCGGATCGGTGCATTATTGAATCTGGTTACTTACCCTCAAAAAGGTGACTTAAAGATCATAAAAAACATCATCAAAGATTCGTCTAATTTAGCCCTAAGGCAGAAAGGTATCTATTGTCTTCATTATTATTCATATAAAGATATCAAGCCGGAAGTTCATGCTGTACTTAAAGAATCGAATAAAGATTATGAAATTAAATGGGCATTAAAAGCCGTTAAAACTAGCGTAGCAAATAAAGGTGACATTGGCGTTATAGAAATGCTTAAGAAGCGTTTTCCCCCAAAAAAAGTGTTACAATCAAAAATAAACTCAACATTAAGACATTTAGAAAGAAATGAAACGCTATCTCAATAGAGCATTTAATCTATTACAATTCTCTTTAATTATCAATGAAAGAGAAACGTTTGATACTTTAACGTATAGTAAGCGGTGTCAAAATGGTGTCAATCGCAACTGTCAACCCCGTGTTATTGTAGTTAGTGTTGTATTGTTATTGTGCTGTAAGTGCCATTTTTACACCAAAATAGGCTTGTAAGTGCCTGTAAATATAGGGGATATAGAGCGAGCTTGGATAACGTATAATATTTTTCGCACAATTTTATTGGACGTGATAAAAGAAGTCCTTCATCCGGTCGATAGTAATGTAACGAACAAATTATTATTAACCAGAAGAAAGGACTTCAAATGAAACAGTTAGAGCAATCGACCGGAAATGACAAGAACTTGAATAATGTCATAAAAATTGATGAGGCACGGGTAAAGCATGAGCTTGGAGATCTAGTACGTACCACCGTTGAGGATACGTTGAATACCATGCTTGATGCCGAGGCTGACCAGCTTTGTAATGCTGCACGATATGAGCGTAGCGAAGCTCGTAAAGATACCAGAGCAGGTTTCTATGATCGTAAGTTGCAAACTCAAGCCGGTGAAGTCAATTTGAAGATGCCCAAGTTGCGTAAGACCACATTCGAGACAGCCATAATTGAGCGTTATAAGCGTCGTGAATCATCCGTAGAGGAATCTCTAATAGAAATGTATCTTGCAGGCGTTTCTGTTCGCAGGGTTGAAGATATCACTCAGACGTTATGGGGAACAAAGGTAAGTCCCGGCACAATCAGCAATCTCAACAAGAAGGTTTACAGTCAGATAGAACAATGGCGTAATCGAGAGCTTAAAGGCAATTACCCTTATGTTTACCTGGATGGGATAGTTCTAAAAAGAAGCTGGGCTGGAGAGGTTCGCAATGTTTCAGTCCTGGTCGCAATAGCAGTCGATCAGGACGGTTACCGAGAGGTATTAGGCAGCTGGGAAGGTCCCAAAGAAGACAAGGAAGGATGGGGGCAATTTCTCAGGCATTTGAAATCCAGAGGGCTTAAAGATGTAAGGTTGTTTGTTACAGATAAGTGCATGGGGCTGGTAGAGTCTCTTGAGCAATACTACCCAGACTCGCTATGGCAAAGATGTACAGTACATTGGTATCGTAATGTTTTTAGCAAAGTTCCACGTCAGAAGGTTCGTGAGGTAGCGGCTATGCTTAAAGCTATCCATGCTCAGGAAGACAAGAAAGCAGCAGAGGAAAAAGCCAGGCAGGTAATTGAAAAACTTCTCTCTATGAAATTGAAAGAAGCTGCCAAAGTTGTAGAAGAAGGTTACATGGAGACTATGAGCTATTATAACTTCCCTGATGAGCATTGGAGCAGACTGAGAACCAATAATGGTCTGGAACGTATAATGAAAGAGATTCGGCGACGTACCCGAGTTGTTGGTAGTTTTCCAGACGGTCATAGTGCTTTGATGTTAGCCACTGCCCGGCTAAGACATATAGCAGGAACAAAATGGAGTACTAAAAGATATCTGAATATGGAGCATTTATACGATCTTGAGAAGGAGCAAAAAATGAATAAAAAAACTGGCTAGCGACCGATAACTCGCCGCCCCCCTAGGGGGGCATCCAGAACCGGGAAAAGACCGGATGAAGGATACTCTAATAAATGTGCGAAAGATTCTTGACACTACCCGAGCTTGGGACTCTTAATCCGTGGGTTTTAGGTTCGAGTCCTAAATGGCGTACTTAATAAAGCCTTGTAAGTAAATAACTTATGAGGCTTTCTCTATTTAAAATATTCCCTAAAAAATGCCTGTGTGCGCAGTTTTGAGGGAAAATCTAGTATTTTTATTGAAAAAAATGGCGAAATTCTTGATGAGAGGATATATGCTTATATCATAATTTTTAAGATGCATTATTAATTGCTCCAAAATGGTAGATAACAAAGATTACAAACAAGAATTGATACAAAGCTTTCTTCACTTGCTAACACCGAATCAGCATAGAATTTACGGTTTTATTATGTCGTATGTAGCTGATTGGAATTTAGCTGATGATATATTTCAGGAGACTACTGTTATTCTCTGGGAAAAATTCCAAGAATACACTCCAGGCACCGATTTTCTCGCCTGGGCGTTTAAAATTGCTCATTTTCAGGTTCTTTCTCATATTAAAAAGGATAAGACAAAGAGAAAGTATTTTACCTCATCAACTCTGGAAAAGCTTAGCGATATTGCCGAAGTCTCTGCGAAGGAGTCTCAAAAACCATTGGAAGCACTGCGCAAATGTATAGAAAAACTTTCGCAAAGAAGCAAAAACCTGCTCGCTCTCAGGTATGAAGATGGGCAGACTGTCCAGAAAATTGCGAGAAGAACGGAAAAAAGCGTAAACATATTGTATAAAGAGTATAAAAAAATACATGTAGCATTGTTTAAATGTGTTAGTAGAAAGATGGAATGGGACTGACAACGTATGAAAGATGATAAATATACAATTTTATTTGATCTTTGCGATGCGGTCCGGGAAGGAACGATAACCGAAGAGCAGTTATCTGAGCTTGATAACATTCTTTCTCAAGATGAGCTTGCGTGCAAATATTATTATGAATATATTGCTATGTGTGCCGCTTTAAAAAATGATAAGGCTATCAGCCATGAATTTGGCTTATATCTCCAGTTAAGTGCTGTCAAAGAATCTGATATTCTTGACAAAATGGCTAAGTATGAGGCTTCGGCTCCTTCTATTGATATTCCAGAAAATAACGCAGTTGAGTTAGATAAAACTAAAGACAGTATCCAGTCTGACCAGCGTAGTCGCAGGTCAAATATTATTTCTTTTGCTCTTTCAACTGCTGCTGTTATCCTGATTTTAATCTCTTTTGCTGTACTTGATTTCTGGCTCAGATTTACCGCTGACGGCAATAATAAAAATGTTGCTTATGTAAGTGACCAGATAAATGCCCAATGGGAAAATTCTTTCGATCCGGATAATGATAACCGTAATATGAAACCCGGTGTGTATACACTTATAAATGGTTTTGCCCAGATACATCTTAATACAGGTGTTGACCTTATTCTTGAAGCTCCGGCAGAGATCAACCTGTTTTCCAGCAATACAATATATCTCGCCGAGGGCAGGCTTACTGCTAATGTTTCCCACCAGGCAATAGGGTTTACTGTTGATACGCCTGCTGCATCTATAACTGATTTTGGTACCAGGTTTGGTATATATACTGATGGTATGGAGGTTACTGAGGCTTATGTCAAATCCGGCATCATCGAGATGGAGGCAGTGTCGTCAGGTGACAACGAGTCGTCACGTTCGGTAAGACTTTGTGCCAATCAGGCATGCCGGGCAACATCTGATCAAATTGTGAATATCAAGCTTGATACTACTAGCTTTGCCTTTGATATGCCAACCAGGTTTGATTTAACCGCTAAATCTCTCGGTGCTATTATGCATCTCAAAGTTGATGGTGATCATCCTGCAATACTTAAAAATAATATTCCTGGCTCAACTTTAGATGTTAGTGTCAACCAGCAGATGTATTCTGTTTCCGGGCCTGTTCTCACGGGCAATAAACAGTCCAGTGCTCTTAGAGTTTTTGGTTCCCAACCTGCCGTTACGGTTAATAATATGCGGTCACTCGCCCAGCACAAAAATTACTACTATACTATTGGCTATTGGGTGAAACTGAATTCAATTGAACCTCAGTTTATTTGTGCCGATAGTCCGGATTCAGGGGGTAATTGGCGTGTTAATATGATAGATTCGGAAGGTAAGTTAGAGCACTTTGCCTATAGTATTGACTCAGATAAAGCTAAAACAGCAAGAGGTGACATAACACTTGAGACCAATAAGTGGTATTTTATTACCATTGTTCGTGCAAGTAATGATACTAGCTATAAATACATGTATATAAATGGTCAGAAGGTTAGTGCTTCTGAAAATGATAAAGCAGAGTTTGTTGCTCCTTATAGCACTTTCATAATTGGAGGAGATTTTGATGGTATCAAAGGTATGGATGGAGCGATTTCTGATATTATTTTGTTTCCCGGTCAGCTAAGCGACCGTCAAATTGAATCATTATATAATTCAGCCTTTAATTAAAACTATTTAGATTTTGGTGGCTTGTCGGCGACCTATACAAGGAATGTGCGCGCGGAAATATGTAATTTTCGACTGTTAAACATACTTTTCAACGTTTTGGAGGTTAAAAATGAAATTAGTGGGATATCTTACAACTACTCTTTTGTGCCTGGCAGTATCTTTGCAAGCAGAGTTGGTAAATCACTGGCAAATGAACGAGGGCAGCGGGTTTACCACTGCTGATTTTGGAACCGGCGGTAATACCGGGGTATTTATGCAGGGGGCAAATCCTGCTTCAAGTTCCGGGCAAGGTCCGACCTGGGTGTCTGGTGATTCTGTTCGTGGTACTGCATTAAACTTTGATGGTGATGATTGGATTTTAACTGATTCTCAGGGTGTCTTAAACAGTACCCCAAGAACGGTTTCGGCATGGGTAAAAATGACAGCGGAATCAAATCGTCATACTCTTGTTGAATGGGGTAATAATGCTGCCAGTTCACAGTATTTCCGTTTTTTGATAGAGAATGGCAGGTTGCGTTTTGAAGTGGCTGGCGGTAATGCTTTAGCTCTTACTGCCGGGGAATTGGTCATAGACCAGTGGTATCATGTTGCATTAGCTATTGATGATTTTAATAATGACGGTGCGGTAAGGACACCGGAAGTTAAATTTTATCTTGATGGTGCTGAAGTTCCTCAAACTGGAGGAGCAAATCAGCTGGTTAATACTGCATTTGTAGATAATGATTATGTTCGTCTTGGTGGTGGCGATTCCTTCCAGGCATCAGATCTACCTCGTGAGCCTTTGACTGGTTTAATGGACGATGTTCGTATTTATGACAATGCTTTATCTGATCTGGAAATTGCTAATCTGGTGAATGTTAAGGCCTGGGCCCCAAGTCCGGCCAATAATGCTGTTCATCAGGGAGTGATTGACGGTGATAAAGTGAGTGTTGATTTTAGCTGGAATGTCGCCGTTAATCCTGCTGACGAAACTCAGGCTAACCCAAGCATTACCAAGCATTATTTCTATATTAGTGTTGATGAACCTAATTTTATTGATGTGGTACCTCAGGAGTTGTCTTCAAATACAAACTCTTTATCTCTTGAATTTGATAAGAATTATTACTGGAGGGTAGATGAAAGCGTTAATGATTCTGCTCCAACATCTCCTGCAACAATCGAAGGCCCGGTATGGACGTTTGGTTCTTTACCAAGTATTCCTGTTATTATTAGCCAGCCTGAGCATAATTCAGCATTTGTAGGTGATCCTGAAGTCTCTTTTTCTATTGAGGTTAGCAGCTTAACTACACCGCATTATCAATGGTATAAATCTATTGATAACAATAATGATCCGTTATCTGCTGATGATTCGCCGGTTGGTATTGACACACCTGTTTTATCTCTAATACCTGAAGTTGCTAATGAATGTTACTATTACTGTGTTGTTTCAAATGCCAGCGGTACGGAAGTTCCTTCTGAACCGGCTTATTTTACTATCAATAGGATGGTTTTATATTGGGACATGGAAACATCAGAATTTATGGATATGTCTAACAATGGCAATGATGCTATAGATGAATCTGTTAAGGTAGATCCGGCTGACCCGAATATTACATTCCCTTCATTATCAGACGATATCCCGGGTGCCATCGGCAGTCATTCGGCTGAATTTGTAGTAGAATCTAATGGTGACTATGATCGGCTTACTGCTCCATTAGGTATTGATATGGATGGTGATCCGGAGACCGTTGAACCTAAAACTTTCTATGCGGGATACACTTTGGCATTTTGGGTTAAAGCTGAGACTGAAAACCAGGGGCAATATACTGGTATCTTCAATAATAACGATGGCGGCAGTGATTTCCAGATTGATTTTAGTATTGATAGACAGTACAGATACTGGGGAAGCCAGGGCATGTTAATTGGACCTGCCTCGTCGACAGATTGGGTTTATATTACTGTTGTTTGTGATGGTTTTTCTACTGAAGTTTACTATAACCTGGATGGAATAGTAAAAGTTCAAAGTTCTGTTTCTGATATAGATTTTGGCCAGTTCCAGGTTGGTTGTAATCGAAATGGCCAGGAGCGGTTTAGTGGTTTAATTGATGATGTTAAAGTCTGGAATTATCCGGTTCCATTTGAAATTCTTGCCGAGGATTATTATTCAGTTGTTGGGATGCCTGCATGCAAAACACAACCGGAAATGGATTTTGATGGAAACTGTATGGTTAATGTTGCCGATTTTGCCCAGTTTGCAATTGATTGGCTAAGCTGTAATCTATATCCGCAGCAAGCTTGTAATTAGTACAGGCTTACTATGAGTAATTCTTTTTTGACAATTTTTTCATGTTACCTTGCTGGGCTGCTTATTTGCGGCTCAGCATAGGTTTTATATTTTGGCTGTATGCCATGTAATTTAATATCTATGGAGGAAAAGATGAAGAAAGTTATTTTGTTTTTGACAGTGTTATTAGTGGTTTCTTTTTCGGCAGATGCAGGTTTGCTGCATCATTGGGAAATGAATGAAGCAAGTGGCTTGTCTGTGTCGGATTCAGGCACTGGAAACAGTAATGCTGCATTTATGCAAAATGAATTGCCTGCCGGTGCCGGAGAAGGTCCAACCTGGATAAATGACTCTGTTAGAGATACTGCACTTGCTTTTGATGGTAATGATTGGATTCTAACCGATTCTCAAGGTGTTCTAGGGGGTAACGCCCGAACTGTTGCTATGTGGTTTAAGCTTACTGAAGATAAATATCGCCATACTTTGATCGAGTGGGGTAATGGTAATGCTTCCCAGGAGTATTTCCGGTTGCTCATTGAAGACAACAGGTTAAGGATGGAAGTTTCCGGTGGTAATGCTCTTGCACTTGCCAAAGAAGACCTTGTAGATAATCAATGGTATCATGTGGCAATGGTTGTCGATGATTTAAATTCTGATGGCTCAACAACAACTTCTGAAATCAAATTTTACTTAGATGGTAATGAGCTTTCTCAGTCAGCAGGTAGAAATCAGGTAGTTAACACTACTTTCATCGATGATGAATATATTCGTCTTGGCGGTGGAAACGCCTTTAGTGGTGTGCCGCAGCCGCGAGAAGCATTGATTGGTAATATGGATGATGTTCGTGTTTACGACCATGCGTTAAGCTGTGTTGAAGTTCAGGCGATTGTTGTTCCTGAGCCATCGACTATTATTTTACTTTCCCTTGGCGGTGTTGCTATGCGTCGCAAGTTCAAAGCCTAGTATTTTTAATATGATTTTAATATTGTGATATTGCTGTAGAGGTTTACTTTATAGCAATATCACTTTTCCAGTTTATGGATAAAGTATATGATAAATAAGTTTAATTTCAGGTTAATTGTTGTTTTTTCGTTTTTTGTTAGTGTCCCTGGTGTGATAGCATCAACTCCCTATAATGAATGGATCTTTAATGATAGTTCAGGGATAACAGTTTCAGATACCGGTTCCGGTGGAAATGAAGGCACTTTTATGGAAGCCGATAGCGGCGCTGGTCATGGCCCCGAATGGGTGAATGATCTTCAGAGAGGCAGTGTTCTTGAATTTGATGGTAATGACTGGATTTTAACAGATTCAAAAGGTATTTTATCTTCAAATCCACGTACAGTATCAGCATGGATATATCTTACGCAGGATAATTATCGACATACAATTGTACAATGGGGAAATGCAGCTGCTGCGGGGCAATATTTTCGCCTGGTAATTGAAAACAGGAGGCTGCGTTTGGAGGTTGCCTCTGGCAATTCTCTTGCCTTAAATAGTGGCGACCTTGAATTAAACACATGGTATCATATTGCCCTGGCTGTTGATGACTTTAATAATGATGGTAATGTCAAGACTTCTGAAGTGAAATTTTATCTGAACGGCCAATTGCAACCGTTGGCGACATTTGCTGATAGAATAATAAATACTCAATTTACAGATTATAATTGCTATGTCAGGCTGGGTGGTGCTGCTGCATATAGTGGTTCTGCAACTCCGAGAGAAGCGATGACTGGCAGACTGGACGATCTGCGCATATATGATAGGGCTTTGACCGCAAGTGAAATAGTAGAAAGTATGAATCAGCTTAAAGCCTGGTCTCCGCTCCCGTCAAATACTGATATTATCTCTGTTTCAGAGCAGGAGTTGTCCTGGATGCCTGGTAGTAAGGCCAAGTCACATCATGTCTATTTTGGTGATAATTCAGATATCGTAAGTTCGGCTTCTCCTGATAACCCTCAAGGTGTATATCTGGAAAATGCCCAGATAATTGGCCCGGATCAATATGGCCGATATGAAATATCTTTAGACAATGAGAGTATTAATCTATCAGGCGAAACGGCATACTTTTGGAGAATAGATGAAATAAATGAATCTGATAGCGGGAGTCCATGGAAAGGCACGGTTTGGTTTTTTACAACTAAGCCGTTTAATACTACCCCCGGCAATCTAAGTAGTTCAGGGAACCTTAATTCACTTGAGCTCAACTGGGAACCACCTTCTGACATTGTTCAGCCATTATATAATATTAAAATTGCTGAGGATCTGGAATTTATGCATACGGTATTGGATATTGATAACTATGCTGCCACTATTCTGAGTGTTGATACAAACCTAATGGAGCTGGATAAGCAGTATTTTTGTCGTGTTGATGCTTATGATCTTAATAATCCTGAGCTGAAAGGATCAAGCCAGGTACATGTTTTAGATTTTGAGGTGCCGTTTATTGTCGATGATTTTAATGACTATAATGAAGAAAGTGAATTAAAAAACAAATGGTCGGATGGTGAATTGAATCTTACCGGTTCTCAGTTATCTCTATTTTTTGATGCTGATGGTCAGTCAATGTGTTTGTCTTATGATAACCAATCTGATCCTTATCTTTCTGAGGTTGAACTTAAAAATGATAAGGGTAAAAACTGGTTGAAATGGGGGGTAGAAATATTAGAGTTGTCCTTCAGAGGGTGGCCGGATAATTCTTCTGCCAGTCTGTATTTGCTGGTTTCAGATAAGAATAATAATGAACTGAAAGTATACTATACTGGTAGCCAATGCAATTTGGTACAACCGGCATGGTCCAAATGGAATCACTGGCGTATTAAACTATGTGAATTCACAAATGCAGGTGTTGATCTTAGTTGTGTTTCTGGTATTGCTATTGGTGTTGAAAACGATGCGTCAGCATATGGCAGTGGTAAATTGCAAATTGATAATTTGAAATTGGATATTACCAGATGTATTATTGGTATGAGCGGTGAATCCGATCTCAATCATGATTGTGTTGCTGATCTTAATGATTTAAAACTCTTGACAGAAAAATGGCTGTCAGGCAGTTATATTGTTATAGCAGATGCTGGCGGTTTAGATGAGCCGCTGGTTTATTATTCGTTTGACCGGCCTGGAGGTTTGAATGTTTATGATCAATCAGGAAATTCTTATCATGGCATTATTGAGACTAAAGATAGCAGTTTGTTATGGAATTCTTCTGGATTTAGTAATGGCTGTCTGAAATTTGATGGGTTTTCCAGTGTAGTAGTACTTCATGGAGTATTTGACAGTGTCAGCACCGGCTTTTCAGTATGTTTCTGGGTTAATGCTGAAAAGGCTTCTAACAGAGAGCCGCTCATATTTTCATCAGGTCTTGATAGAGATGCTCAGTGGGATAAACTTACATATTTTGGACACCAGCCAACATCTCAATGGCACCATTTTTGTATGACTAAAGATGCTGCTACTGGTATTTCACGTATTTATCATGATGGTATTTTAGTTGCTGAGGATCGTAATTCAATTTTTGAAATTGATGGAAATGCAATTACTATTTCCAGAATTGGTTCCGATGTATCAGGTATGTATGGTTTCTTTAAAGGTAAATTGGATGAGTTTCGAATATATGGCCGGGCTATACTTCCTGAGGAAGTAGTTTACCTATTTAGCGGACCAAATTCCACTATTGAGCAGCCTTTAGTGCCTGTTATATCTTCTTTTGACCCTATTCCAGATAATGTAATCAATCTGAAAGACATTCAATGCCTTTCAAACGATTGGTTGTCATTAGAACTGCAATAATCGCCTAATAGGGACTTCCTATTGCATCTTGAATTAAATGTACTTACGGGAAATCGCCCGAAAGTGTAAATTAATACTGACATTTTCATTCACAAGGCCCTGTACTGGCCTTAGCGTATAATGTTGTACAGTCAAAAGTGCGAAACGCACTATTTTTTGGAGAGCTTAAATGTATAGAAATGTTAAATTATTTTTCTTGATAGTTATATTTACTCTATGTGCAGATATTGTTTTTGCAGATACACTTTTTTCCAATTCAGGTATTGAGATTCAAAAAGGCCAGCGGCCCAATATTATCTTAATTATGGCTGATGATATGGGTTTTTCTGATATTGGGTGTTATGGTGGTGAGATAGAAACACCAAACCTTGACGCCTTGGCGGCAGACGGTATACGCTTTACCCAATTCTACAATACTGCCAGATGCTGTCCCACCAGGGCTTCTCTTATGACAGGTCTCTATCCGCATGAAACCGGAATTGGTCACATGACTAATCCGCCAAATAGCACTCAGCATGATAGCGGTCCCGAATTTCCAAATTATCGCGGATTTATTAATAAAAACTGTGTAACGATTGGTGAAGTCCTTAAACAGGCTGGCTATGCGACTATGATGACTGGCAAATGGCATCTCGGCTATAATGACCAGAACTGCTGGCCTATGCAGCGTGGCTTTGAAAAGTATTATGGCGTTGTTCCTGGTGCTTCCAACTTCTTCTATCCGAGCCATCCGCGTGGCATTGTTTTAGGAAACGAAAAAATCACTACACCGGAAAGTACTACTGATCGACGTTTCTATACAACAGATGCCTATACCGATTATGCAATTAATTTTATCGAACAGGAGAAATCTGATAAAGATCGTCCTTTCTTCCTGTATCTCGCATATACTTGCCCCCATTGGCCGCTTCATGCTCATAAGGAGGAAGTTGATAAGTATCGCGGCAAATATATGATGGGATGGGACCAGCTTCGCCAACAGAGATACCAAAGGCAAATTAAGATGGGTATTATTGACCCTGATTGGCAGCTTAGCACACGTTCTGCCAGGGCATGGGATTCCCTGTCTCAAGAAAAGAAAGAAGAAATGGCATTGCGTATGGCATACTATGCGGCAATGGTTGACCGCATGGACCAGAATATCGGGAAACTGGTAAATATGCTCAAAAATAAAGGAATATATGACAATACCTTGATTATGTTTCTTTCAGATAATGGCGGTTGTGCCGAAGGCGGAGAGCTGGGAGGTGATACCAATCCATATGATGTTGATCTTTGGGAGCATACTTATGGTGCTGGACCTTCTTATGGCACGGTCTGGGCTAATGCCTCAAATACCCCTTTCCGTAAATTTAAGCATTATACTCATGAAGGTGGAATGTCAACGCCGTTTATAGCTCATTGGCCAGCCGGTATAACGATCAAAGGCGGATTATACCGCGAGGCAGCAACTTTAATTGATATTATGCCGACCGTTATTGATTTAGCCCGGGCGAAATATCCTGAAGAATACGAAGGTAATCAAATTAAACCGATTAATGGGATATCTCTGCGACCAGCATTTGCCAATGGTTCTCTTAATCGTCCTGATCCTTTGTATTTCGAACATGAAGATAATGCTGCAATAATTGATGGCGAGTGGAAGCTTGTAGGTACCGGGGTTTCTTCTGACCCGACTATCGCCAGCAAATGGGAACTCTATAATCTTGCTGAGGATAGAACAGAGCTCCACGATTTGAAAAGCGTATATCCTGAGAAAGTAGTAGAACTATCTGCAAAATGGGAAGCGTGGGCAAACAGGGCTATGGTATATCCAAAGCCATGATTTATATGTGAAATATACCTAGAGTCTGTCCGTAGTTGTAAGTTTATTTTTTTGAGATAGTTACGCTGTAATTTTAGAATTATATGGTGCGTTTTTGGTTAAAAGGAGTAAAATAGGTGTGTTATAAAATGGTCTTGCAAATCATTTTACCTTAAAAAAGGAGCCACACCTATGTTAAAGATTTTACCAGTTCAGCAGTTATTTGACAAAGATATTCCACTGGAATTTGGCAATTTTGAATATCGTCAGGAACGCCAGTTCCTGATCGACATTGATCGGATAGTTGAAGCCGGCGGTATTGAGACTTTATTCATCCAGTATTTTCTCAATAGATCCTATGTTGAAAAGACCATAGAATATTTTGGTACCGGCAAAGCTGTCAGGTTAACGCATTACGATCGTCTTAATATCCATATTGAAGCTATTATGGCATTGAGGATATCCATTCTTCGCAAGCGTCTAAACTTATCTTTACGTAAATTTTCTTTGGCATTATCGCATAGTGACCTCTATCAATGGTTTTGCGGCATAAATCGCTTTGAAGTCCCTCGAATACCCGGTAAAACTCGTATAAATGATCTGGAAAATGCCATATCTCCTTATTTGATCGACCAGGTAGAAAGAATGCTATTTGCAGAGGTACAGAATGATTCAATTATATTGGAACCTTTGGATTTTAGTCAGGCATATTTCGACTGCACCTGCATAGACACTAACATACACTATCCGGTAGATTGGTTATTATTAAGAGATTCTACTCGTACATTGATGAAAGCTGTAGCTCGTATTCGCAAAGCTGGTATATTATGTCGCATGCCCTTTGAGCCATCTGGATTTATCTCGAAGATGAATAAGCTTTGCATGGAAATGACATTTGCTCAACGTATAAAAGGGGCTAAAAAGCAGCGTAAGAATATTTTAAGGAAGATGAAACGTCTGGTTAGACGTGTATCAAAACATTCGAATAATCACTTGGAAAAGCTGGAAAACAACTGGAAAACGGCAGATATTACCTTTGGTAATGTTCAGCAGATAATCAAACAGATTACCGGAGTTATAAGTAAACTTGCTGATGCAGTAAAACAAGCTCATGAACGCATAATCGGAAACCGCAGGGTTGACAATAAAGATAAGATATTGAGTATATACGAACCTGATGTCAATGTGATAGTTCGCCGCAAATCCGGAGCTGAGACTGAGTTTGGCAATAAGCTGTATCTAGCAGAACAACCTGACGGTTTGATCGTCGCCTGGAAGTATTATCGCGATCAGACACCTGCCGATAAAACAATGCTTGAGTCTGGTCATAAACGTATTAAGGATAAGCTTGGCTGTAAAGTCAATCTGCTGGCAGGTGACCGTGGTTTTGATAGTGCAAAGAATCGCCAATACATGAAGAAAAATGACATATTCAATGCGGTTTGTCCATGTGATCCGGCATTGCTGGCAGAAAGGCTTCAGGAAGATGCTTTCAGGCAGGCTCAAATAAGACGCAGTCAGACAGAAGCAAGAATCAGTATTTTGAGTAATTGTTTTTGTGGTTCGCCTATGAAACAGAAGGGTTTTGATAACCGTGAAGTCCACATGGGATTAAGTATCTTGTCTCATAATCTCTGGGTTCTGGCCAGAATAAAACTTGCCCAGGAAAAAGAACGGGGAAAAGTGGCTTAAACTGGATTCTATTTGATAATTCCATAGAAATACTGCACGCTGAAACCGACAAATCTGTCAAGTACACCAGCAAAATACATTGCCTGTGTAATTACAGCCAAAAATACCACCGGAAACCATGCCGAAAATACTATCTATTCAAAAATCATAATTTGCGGACAAGCTCTAATTTAGCCAGTGAGAACTCAACTGCTGCAGGTCGTCGATGTCAACTGATCCGCTCATATTATAGTCGGTTCCGGAACAGGAATCATTGTCGTTACAGGTGTTCAGCCATTGAGCGGCGAGCCAGGCAAAGTCAACGAGGTCAACGGTGCCGTTGCCGTTAAGGTCAGGGCCGGTTCCCTGCGAAAGGATAACCATGCTGTATGCGCCCAGTCTTACACTGGCATGATAGGGCAGATCGTGCATTGAGCCATCAGAAGCGTAGGTATCGTAAACATCCCAATTGCCAAAATCGCTGTCGTAGCCGTTCCAGTCGCTATTGAATCGTATCCGCCATAGGCCTTTACGCGGCATGCCGATATCGTATTCGGTGTAATTTACATCGCCAAAATTGGCAAGAATAATTACATCGTCGCCGACGCCGCCATTATACCATCGGTGGTAAGCGACAACCTTGGCAGAGTCATTCACATGGAAGACGTTTACATTGGTACCCAGCAGCCCGCGGGTGTTATTGGACAGGTTTCTTCTCAGGTGTATCAGGTCGCGGTATAGTTTCGCGATTCCAATGTTATTGCTAAACCTTACCCAGTCCAGAGGAGTATTATCATGCCAGGAGCCATCTTCCAGGAATTCCTGGCCCATAAATAGCATCGGGATACCAGGGCTGGTTAAGACAATACCGGCTCCTAGAGTTGATCGTTTTTTGGAGTACCAGCTGTCAGCGTTACCTTCCCAAATCTGTTCGGGTAATCTTTTTTTTCCGCTAGACAGGCCAACTTCGTCGTGGCTCTCGGTGTATATTATTCGCTGAGTGTCCCAGCCGTTGTATTTATGCTCGATTGCGTATTTAACGTCCCACATATTCCTGTCAACATCATTTGGGGTTGTAAGAGCAGAGACTATTTTATGATGGAACCCGGCATCCCATTGAGAGTCGAACCCGGCACCACCTTCACCGGTAGTTTTAGTCAGCCATTCATTGTCCCGCATATCTTCTGCAAGCGAGATATTTTCGGGGCAGATGGCATCGATCTCGTTATTTACCCATTGCATAAGCGACCATCCTTCGGGGATTTCGTTGCTGTTGATGTCCTGTTCGCGGATGTAGGCTGTGCCGTCCCAGCGCAGGCCGTCGGCATTATACTCTGTTAGCCAGTAAAGGGCATTGTCCCGGATGAAACTTCTAACTTCACCTGTCGTATAATTTGGGCGGGTGTTTCCCCAGGGCGTGTACCTGTTATTGTTTTCGTAAAAATATATGCCGCCAAGCTCGGCGTTATTGTTGAGGCTATAACCGTCAAATTGCCAGATAGAAGTACCCAGGTCGTCCGGGCCCAGGTGGTTATAGACCACATCAATTAATACGGCAATACCTCTTTTATGGCATTCATCGATGAATTTTTTGGTCATGTAGGGGCTGCCGTATGCACCTTCAGGGGCGAAAATATTTACGGGATTGTAGCCCATTGAGTAATCGCCAGGGAATTCTGCAATAGGCATAAGTTCGACAGCATTTATACCCATCGCCTGTAGGTAGTCCAGCTTATTGATGGCTGAATTGAATGTTCCCGGTTTTGAATCGCTGGTGACTGTATCGTAAAAAGTGCCGATATGGAGCTCGTAGATTACCATATCATTCCAGGCGGGCGGAGAATAATCAGTCCAGTTGTATATATTGTTTTCAATTATCCCGTTGCCAACCGAGCTGACAACGTCCCTGGCTCTTGGATCGGTTTTCCAGATATTGCCATTGATCACATATTTATATTCCTGCGAGACAATTGCTCCGGGTATGTCAGCTGACCAGTGTCCGTTACCTTCGTTTGCTAATGGGTGGGAGCTGCTGTTCCACCAGTTGAATTCACCAGCCACATGAACAGAGTCGGCATTTGGTGCCCAGACTCTAAATGTGGTGCCTCCGCTATAAGGAATTGCTCCCATACCCGACCTGGCTGACGGTTCTACCGCAATAAGTTTGATTTGTATAAATAAAACTAAAGCTAAGCATACTACCAGTTTTTTAACTGTTTTGTGTTTCATTCTCTTTCTACCTCTTTAAGTCACTCAAACAAAGTAAGAACTCCCTGTTAAACAATCTCAACAGGGAGTTCAAAGTTGTTAGTTATATAATAATTATTATTGAGGGTGAACCATGTTGTCCAGCAGCCACTGACCGGCAAAACTGCTAAAGTCGAGCAGATCGACTTTACAGTCATTGTTGAAGTCGTAAGCAGGATTAACCGGGCAAATTGATACACCAGATATATTGGCATATTCCTGAGCAATAGCAAACTCATCACGCGGATAGTTATAAATTTTAACTTCGTCAAGAGTGCATGCAGTTACAGATTCAAATGAAAGCTCGCTGCCTGAACCGGTTACTCTACCGGCCAGTGATACCGGCGACAGGGTTGAGTTAACCGGACCAGTAGCAGTATTAGATACATTAAGCACGCCGTCGATAAAAACTTTCTTGACGCTTCCGTCAAAGGTGCCGACGACATAATGCCATTCGCCGTCATATACTGTCTTGCTGGAAGCTGAGCCATCATCATTACCTGTGCCGCGAGTGGTGAAACATATCTTATTGCCATTGTCACCATTGTTACGCAGCTGCCAACCTTCGCTGCCTTCGCCGTGCCTGGCAACCATAGGTCCCCAAGAAGCATAGATATTAGCTTTGATCCAGCAGCTAACAGTCATCTGATAGTTACAAATATTGAAATAGGTAATATCTGTCGGGTCTGTATAGATGAGATCTTCGGCACCGGCATCGCTGTCAAATGCAAATCCTTCACCGACAATACCGGCAGCAGCTACAGGGTCACCATATATTTTGGTAGCCGGCGCTTCAGTAATATCATTATTAGGATCACCGTCTGTGAATGACCAGTATGCAATTAGTGCCTGAATTGCCAGAGGTGCAGAAGCAGATTCGACTTCGACACCTGAGTCATTGTTTACTTTACATAAGTAAAGACCTTCATCATTTTCAGATACCGTTGTAATGGTTAAAGTGGCTGTTTCTGATCCGGAAATATTTCCACCGTCACTAAGCGGACTGCCGTCCTTGTACCATTTATAGGTTTCCGGTGTCAAAGAAGATACTGTTACTGAGAAGCTTGCAGTTTCATCAGCCGGTAAAATCTGGAAGACAGGGTCGCCGGTAATTTCTGGAGTTGATTTTTCTGCCAGGAACATCCACTGGTCACCGGCTACGATCGTTCCGCCTGTCATAACCTGATCAACACGCCAGTAATATGTTTTATCCATATTCAGGTTTTGTGTCAATGTATATGACGCTCTCAGGTTACCATCCCAGCCTGAAACATCCGCAATAACGATATTTGGATCGGGAGATACTGTTGGATCGATAATATATAGTTTGTGACTGACAAGGTCCGGGGCGGCGTTTGCGGTATCAGATGGGTCGCGTGCGATGTCCCACGATAATACAAGATTGTCAACCTCAACATCCTCTTGAGCAACTGCCGGATTAGGGTTGTGAGCCTTGCCCATAATATCTTCTGGAATGAAGGTATCAATAAAATCTGTTGCCGTTACAACGTCGTCCCAGGTTGCTTTAACGTCATTGCCGAGTCTGACACCTGATATCCAGTTAGTCATATTTAACGGATCTAATACAACATCAGCAGATGTAATTTCGGGTGATAGATCATAGTCTCCTGTGTCTGGATCAACCCACATTCTTGCCTGGTTATTTTCAAAGTCAACTACGCCGACTAGTCTGTAAGTCTGGCCGACAACAACCGGGATATCGGAATAAACAGGGGTTCCGGTAACTTCGTTATTGATACCAAAATAAGAAACAGCTACATTCGGTTGATAAGGGATACCGAATTTAATACGTTCATCCCATTCACCGTCCTGGGCACTTAGTCCAAGCCAGTTTTGCCATTCATCAATTGTTACATCTGCTGCAAAATAAACAATTCCGGCATTCTGAAAAGAGTTTCCCCATTCATCAGTTTTGGAAAATATACGTCTTACAGCATTCCAGCCGCTACCGCCGTATAACTCCAGTTTACCATCGACAATATTTGCCGTTCCTCCGGCCAGATTCTGCCAAGCAGAAGGATTACCGTCCTGAGATTGAGTCGCACTTACCCAGGACCAGCCGTACCCTTCATTTTTGCCGGCAACAGCATCATCAGGATAATCAAATGATTCTGAGCCGATAATGACGGCATGTGCGGACGAAACTGCCAATAACATCACAAACAATGAAACAAACACATTTTTCATCTTTGACCTCTCCAAACCACGGGATTATATGTGACATATTGCCGTGGAATCAATATGTCAGCACTCAAATAAATCTTAACTACTAACTAAAAATAATTTAACTGTAATTTTAAAACAGTATTAACTAAAAGCTTAAATAACATTAATTACAATCTTAAAACAACATTAACTATTAATTCAGTTTTACATGGCATATTAAGCAAATTCAGGTTTTGTATTTTACATAATATTTATGCTTAGTATTATATATAAGATATAAGTTTTGTATTACGTGAGGTTTAGGTTTAGTATTTTATCTAAGACATATTAAATATATTTTATCAAAAATATACTTTGGATTTCAAGTGGGTTATTGTAAATTTGGTTTCCTTAGGTTGTATGGTTAATGCTTTTTGCTTAATACCAGCTGAGGGTTCTTAAATACGGCCCAGTCGAGTCCCCATCCATCGTCGGACTCAGAGACCACGATAGTCAAATACTGGCCGGCATTGTCGATCTCGACTTCTATATCATAGAGTGGAGAGAAACAGCTAATACGTTCTTTATAGATATTTTTCCCGTCAAGAAATACCCAAAGGTCAACGGACGGTTTTCTAGTTTTCTTAAGATTCATAGCAGCCGGGCCTTCGCCGAAATCAAAATCTTTGTCATCGATGAGTATAGACATAGTTTCAGAGATGCCGAAATCCGTTTTAAAGCTTTTTATGTCAACGTTTGGCAGATTTTTTCTTAATTCAGAAAGGTCAAAGGTAATGCCAAGATTAGAGTGCATGGTAATAGCGGGTATATCATTCGGTATGGGCCGCCCATCCAAGACGAGATTATGTCTCGCAACATTGTGTGAGTCATGCCATGCCCCGTTAAATATATAACCCCAGTATTTACCGTCTGTCTTTGGTATATCCTTAACTTTAATACCGGATGACGTGATTTGGGTTGAATCAGCAATAACGCCTGGAACAAATACTCCGTCGATATAAGGGCTGCCTTCTACAACGACGTAAAACGGAGTTCCATCGATCATATCACTGGTATCGAGTACCTGTACTAAGTGGCCGCTCTGGATATCGACGCCTTTATCTGGTATGCCCTCGCCAAAGCCATTTCCTCCGCTAACGATATCGGCAAGGTTCAGGTTTTCACCTTTCCATAATTTGCCGGTAGTGTCATCAAATTCCCTGACAAACAACTGGTCATTAAGCTTAATTTCTTTAATATCTTCAGTTTCCGGTCGTATTCTTCTGGCTTTGCCAGCAACAACGATTTCTGTATTGTTGCTGCTTTCAGCCTTTCTTGCCAGCAATTGGGTTTTGCCCTTTAATACGTGCAGGTCTGTGTTGCCGTTTATATCGGAATAAACCCCAAACTCAGTCCCTAAATCAACAATTTTAGCATTTTCGGTATCAATCGTAAATCCAATCGCTTCTTTGGGTACAGTAGCGTATACCTGTCCATGATGTAAAAAGATACTATCAGGAGTTCGTAAAGAAAATTTAGTTGGAGCTTCAACCACGACAGTTTCGTTATTTGAAAATGTAAGTTCAACAAAACCCTGTTTAAGGTAATAGTTGCCAGTCCAGAGCCATTCGCCTTTAACCGGGAAATTTGATTCACGCTGCCATACTGCATTTGAAGTAGAATCCAATTTAGCAATCTTAATCAGATTTTCATTTGCAGCCTGCCTGCGTGCTATGCTGTCAAACCAGATAATAACAAAACCAATAATCAGCACAGCGGCGATCCGGACCAGAACTTTGATTGTTGATGACCTGTCAGGAGCCTTTCTTTCTATTCGTATGGTATTATCGACTTGTTCTTCAGGTTCCTCTATTAGTGCCTGGGCATTGTTTTCAGATTCCACAAGGTTTTGCCAAAGCATTTCGTTCATGGCTTCATTTAAGAATGATTGTGCCGATTCTATTATGTCGCCTGTATCAGAAATATTATTATATGTTCTAATAAAGTTGATATAATGTCCGGCAGATTCTTTGCTTTCGGCCACGTAATTGTTAAGCTCGGCAAATTCTTCCGGAGTGACATTATTTTCCAGCGATTTGAGAGCCAGCTCGTTGATTCTGATTTTAATTCTATCGTTCATAATAATATACAATACATTTTTTCAAAATTTCAGTTTTGAAGTGCTTAGTGCTGCGAAATTGACACTTCACGTTCGACGCATTTTTGAAGCAGGTTGTGTATCCTGGCCATGGTTTTGTATATTCCATGTGCGGACCTGCCAAAGTGGATACCGATTTCCTTGATCGAGTATTTCCGCATGTATCTGAAAGTAATCATTTTCTGGTCAATTTCAGTCAGTTTATTCATACAGCTTCGTAACGCTTTAATTTCAGTATTGTTAGAGTCATCCTTCTTGTTCAAATCACTGAGGCACTCAGATATATTTTCGACCGCTTCGCTGTTGAACTTGATGTGACTATTGCGTTCCCGTTCGTAAAATTTGAGAATATTAAGCCTGGCGATTTTGACACCCCATGCTGCGAAGTTTGTGCCGGGCGTGAAATCCGAGAATTTTCGCCACATAACCAGTAGAGTGTCCTGTAGGATGTCTTCGGCGATGCTTCGGCATGGTACCATGGTGATGATATAGCCAAAAATTTTACTCTGATGATTAACAAATAATTGCAAAAACTCTTCGTATTTTACCAGAGGGATTTCATTATTTGACGAATTTTTCATTAGTATAGAAATTTCAGATATTTACAATAATAATACAGAAAAATGAATTACTATAAATAAACCCGTCTGACGAATGAAATTAGAGTATGAAATTAAAAAAAGTGTACTAAATTTTCAGCAGGTGTGGTTTAAATATGGATATTTATTTGTTTGATAGGTTAATTATATCAAATCCGGGTAGTATTCCATAGTGATTTACCGTAATTCCAGTGAATTATGGATGTTTTGGGCTAGTTTGCGCAAATGATATCGATTACTCCGTCCAGAGTGTATTCATTTGCTTCTGCGAATTGGTTTATGCCGTATTCCTTTATCGTTTTGGAGGTTATAGGGCCAATGCTAGCGATTTGAACTTTTTTGCCTTTTAGTAGTTCTGGGGCGATGACATCGAAGAAATTTTTGACGGTAGATGAGCTGCTGAAAGTGATCCAGTCGAGCGAATCGCTTTGAAGTAGATCAATGAGCAGGTCCTTGTTGCCGGTGTCCGGAACGGTTCTGTATGCCTGGATATTGGTGACACAAGCGTCCATGGCCTCCAGTAGTTCGACCAGGGTCGGTCGGGCGATATCGGCACGGGGCAGCAGGACGTTTTTGTCTTTCAGTCCGCCTTTGGCGAGGAACGCGTCGGCGATAGATTCTGCGATGAATTTCTCAGGAACGAGGTCAGCGATAATGCCATGGTCTTTGAGCCTGTCGGCGGTGGCAGGGCCGATAGCACAGAACTGTTGACTGCTTATGCGTCGTATATCGAGTCCGAGCTCGTAAAGTGTTTCGAAGAAAGCGTCTACACCGTTAATGCTGGTGAAAACAATCCAGTCGTAATTGTGAATGTCGACGATTGCGACTTCAAGCGGTTCGGTATTTATAGGCGGTTCAATTTTGATAGTGGGGAATTCGATGACTTCAGCGCCGAGGCTAATCAGGTTTTCGGCGAGTGAGCTGGCCTGGGCGCGGGCACGTGTGATAGCAATCTTTTTGCCTAGCAGCGGTTTATTTTCGTACCATTTAAGCTGCTGTTTGAGAGAAGCTACCTGGCCGATAACAATGATTGCCGGAGGGGCAATATTGGCCTTTTTGGCGATATGGGCGATATCATTGAGTGTGCCGGTAACGGAGACCTGGTTGGGTTTGGTGCCGTTAGCGATGATTGCGGCTGGTGTATCTATTGTAAGTCCATTGTCTATAAGCTGTTTGGTGATATTGGGCAGGTTTTTGACGCCCATATAGAAAACAAGTGTGCCTCCGATGTTTGCTAGAGCGTTCCAGTTGATTTGAGATTCGTCTTTGGTGGGGTCTTCATGGCCGGTAATGAAAGTGAGGTTAGTTGCCATGCCTCGGTGGGTAACGGGAATGCCTGCGTATGCCGGGACGGCGGCACCAGCGGTAACGCCAGGAACGATTTCGAACGGCAGATTATTCTGGGCGAGTGCGAGTGCCTCTTCGCCGCCGCGTCCGAAAATGAACGGGTCGCCGCCTTTGAGTCTAACGACGCATTTTCCTTGGGTAACGAGTTTTACGAGCAGTTCGTTGATGTCATCCTGCGGCATTGTGTGTTTGCCAGCCTGTTTGCCGACGTATATTAGCTCAGCATCGTCAGAAGCGAGGTTTAGCAGTTGTTTGTCGGCTAGATAGTCGTAAACGATTGTGTCGGCGGATTGTATGAGTTCCCGGCCGCGTACGGTGATAAGTCCCGGGTCGCCGGGACCGGCGCCAACGAGGTATGCGATGCCCGGAGTTGGTTTAGTGTTGGTCTTTTTGGCCATATATCAGTAACCTTAATTAAAATCGATATTTATGTCTTTTGTTATGTTTTGATTATCATAGTTTTTGGTGGTAAAGTCAATTGATAATTCAAACTGATTGATAGGCAGTTTGAGTGGTATTAGAGGTATTTAGTGAGGAAAGCCGCGTTGCGGCAAGATTTGCTAAGTGAAAAATTGAGGTGTTGGGAAGTGTATCGGGACTTATTTTTTGAGTTTATGCCTGGCGGTAAGTGAGATAAAAATATGGTTAAGTTTGTGTGGGGTTGGGCGTTAGATGGAGTAAATAAGAGTTTATGGTGAAGTAAAGAAAATTTAGCTTTTGCATTTTGGAGAGGGTTGGCGGTGGGAAATGCTGTGGATTGTTACGGCGGGAATAAAGGTTGGCGACGGCGGTGGAGCGGAGCTATATAGAGGATGGACGGAGGGTGTGCGGGAGAGCAGCGGCGAAAGGTCGGGCAGCTTCGGGAAATGTCGGCGAACGGCGGGGAATTGAGCCCTTACGGCGGGCGATAAACGAGAACGGCGGCGAACGGAGGGGGCGCGGCGGGCAGGGGATATTGTGAGTTTTTTTGTAAGTTGTTATTTTTGATTTGTGGGCAGACCAGATGCCGCGAAGCGGCATCAAAGTGTAAAGGGTAAAATAAAAAGTGTAAAGAAAGTGTTGCTACGCAACCTTATTATAAATCGCCTACGGCGAATGTGCCGAGCTGGAGCTCGGCGTTCCCAAATCTCTCAAAAAAAACTCATTTTTGAGCTATTATAAGGGGTCATTTCTTCCGTTGTCTGTACTAAAATCTGTACTTTTAAAGAGCTTTTATAAGTGGAATATACCACATAAAAGGTGTAAAAACAAGGATTTAATGCATAATTTCTTGTATGCTTGTATGCAAAACAAGGGGAAATATAGCCTATTTTGAAGATATGGGATAATTGGGAAATTTTAATAATTACACATATCCATTGACATAACCACCCTAAATTTCATAAAATAAAGACTGGTAAATATTTGGGACTTATATATAGGGAGAAAGTCTAAATTATTCCTTGTTATTTCTCCCACATTTATTGACTGCCTTTGATTACATAAAGGCTGTTCAATGTGAACAGTTTTGAGGATAGAAGTTGTTAAGTGTTACGAAAGGAAGAATGGTATAATGAGGAATGTTTTCACAAGGTATTTTCTGGGAATAGTTACTTTAATGTTAGTTACATCAGGGGTATGGGCAGATACTTTAGATAATGAGCTTGGGAGTTCTTCTGCAGCAGATATTCCAATAGATTTTAATCCAGATGACTATTCGTTTATAGTTTATGATTATGGCTCTAAAGATAATCTTGGGAATGATACTGATATAGTCGCAGCTATGGATTCATTATTTGATTATAGACCTAATGTTGATTATACCTATAAAACTATAAACTCAACTCCTATCACAGTAGAAGACTTAAATAATCATGATATATTTATTGTAGGATGGAATGAGGAAAGCACTGTTCACAGTTTATCACAATCAATTATAGAAGATGGTATATTAGGAAGAGTGATATTAACTGGTCATGACGCAGATTTTCATACTGTAGGTGGTGTAAGTAATGCCTACTCTGACTATGAACCTGCTGATAGATTTTTGGCTCAATCTATAGAGTATATCTTACAAGGGACAGGGACAGGTATGTTGGCGTTAGGAGATGTAAGGGGGTTCCCATGGATTCCCAATAAGTGGGAAATTGTTGCTCAAATCAATGCTGGTGATGATGTTTCATCATTTACAGTAGAGGGTGAGAATAGTGGGGTTTTTGATGATTTAGAACCAGAATATATGGATGGATGGAAAGCATCTTATCATAATACTTTTGATAGTTGGGGAGAAAGTTTTGTTCCTTTTGAACTTAATGAATATGAAGCTAATGGTGAAGAGATTATTGATACTATTACTATAGCAGCTGATGTTTATCCTTTTGAACGATTAGGATTCACTAAGGATTTCACTATAATAGACCATGACAATACAGGAACTGATTGCTGTGACCCAAACGATGAAATAGAATATACTATTTGCTGGGATAATATAGATAGTCGAACTTTTGAAGATGTAACAATTGTTGATGTCTTACCTTATAGTGTTGACTATGATTTTGACCCGTTTGATACTAGCTATAATATCATGGACAATACTTATACGTGGAACATCGGGACATTAGACCCAAATAATCTAACAGGTTGTGTTTCATTGACAGTAAGAGTTAATGAAACTGCTCCAGCAGGAATGTTTATACATAATAAGGCTTATATTTATACTGGAGATATTCTAATAGGCATTGCAGAAGTTGATACACCTGTTTGTTGCTGGCAGACAGAGGATGCTGATATTATTTATGTTGATAAAAATGCAATAGGATTTGATACGGGTATTTCTTGGACTCATGCTTATACTGATTTGCAAGATGCATTAACTAGAGCAAGGGAAGCCAATTGTTCTGCAACAGGATATAAGATATATGTTGCGGAGGGAATCTATAATCCTGGTAATGGTTCTGCTTTAAGTTTTGAATTACCTTATGAAACTGAGATGTATGGTGGTTTTAAGAAAGGCGGATGTGATTTTGCAGATAGGAATCCTGATAAATATAAAACAATTTTAACTGGGGAAATTGGGGATAATATTATAAATGATACTGTTGTGACTATGGGAGATGATTGTATTATAGATGGTTTTGTTGTTGAGCATGGAAATGATTATGGAGTTTACGGAAATAACTCTGATTGTGAGATTAATAATTGTTATATCAAAGAATCTCAATATGGGATTCGTATTATAAATGGTAACATTAGTTTGCAATGGTCAAAAATTGCAAATAATATTTTACATGGAATAAGGCATGAAGGAGCAAGTAATGCCCTTTCAATTTTAAATAGTATTTCTTCTCAAAATGGTGGGCATGGTGTCTATGTTGAAAATTCTAGCTTGATATTAAAAAATAGTGTTATTACTAAAAATGGCAACAATGAAGAGCTTAGATATGGAATAAGAATAATAGACCCTAATGAACCTCCAGTATTATACAACAATACTATTGCATATAATTATAATGAAGGCTTATCTTATGTAAAATCAGACCCTAATATTTTTGCAGATGTTCAAAATTGTATTATATATTACAATAACGATGGTGGAGAGCAAATGTCTGGGATTGAGTATCCTGAATACTGTTGTATCTATGACCCTGTAAATGACCCAAATGGACTTGATTACATTGATTATGGGGATGGTAATGTCTCTGGTAAGCCAATGTTTGCCTATTTTGGGGACCCCAATAATATCCATCTCGCATATAATTCAGAATTGATAGATAGAGGAAATATATCTTTCACTAATTCGGAAATCGGTTATGAAGACATTGACAGTGAAAATAGGATTGAGGGAAGTTGGATTGATATTGGAGCCGATGAAGCCTATTCCTGTGACGATGATTTAAGTGAAGATGATATTTATAATGAAAGAGATTTAAATGGAGATGGGGTTGTAAGCCTGTATGAGTTTGCATTGATGTCTGAAGCATGGTTAACCAATAGTCCAAACAACCCTGCTTACGTGGCTGACCCTAATTCATTCCCATCTAACTACTGTGATAACTGGAATGAGGCATGTAATTTATATGTTGATTACAAAATAGACATATCAGACCTTACATTATTTACTCCTGAGTGGCTTTGGACTGCCTGTTGGAAAGATAGCTATGATAGTAGATTTGAGAATGTTACTGCTCCTTTGGGTGGTGAGGCTTTGATGATGGTCTCTATGTCTTTGTCACTAGATACAACATCAAGTATAACAAGTGTAGAAGAAACCACCATTGATGAACAAACAGAAAAAGAAAACCTTGCTATGCTTGTCCTTGCTATTTATCAACTAATGGACATACTGGATGAGCAACAATCTAATCCAAGCCCTGATTTTGCTATTGAAGATATCGATGCAGAGAAAGCTAAACTGGAAGAAATTCTTTGGGAAATGTATAATGATTATTATTCCATAGATTATAAAAAAACTAAGAAAGATAAATCTAAATAAGGAGAATTAAGTTATGAAAAAGATGATGTTATTTATGTTTTTAATGTTTACTTGTTCGTTAAATGCTATGGTTATTTCTGACACATATGAGTATGGAGTTAGCCTATACAATAACGATACCCTTTTAGTAACAGGTGGAGGAGCTGATGAGATAGATGCTCATAATCATAGTATCATTGAAGTTGAAAATACTGCTCATCTCCAAATCGATGTTGGTGGGATTGAAACAATTACCCTTGATGATTACAGTCAATTATTTTTTGATGGTGGAGAGATGAATAGTCTATATATCGAAGATTATTCAACAGCCACACTATCTGGTGGCTCAATCAATAAAATCTTTAGTTATCAAGATGCTTATTCTCCTAATCAAGTTCACCAACCTCATATTGAAATCATTTGTAGGGAATATGATGATTCTGTTGCTAACTTAATTACTGGAGTATGGGATGTTGATAATGATGGAGACGGTTCCTATGATACTTTTTCTATTGAATTGAAAAATCAATCAGGCTATGACCCTGTAATTGATAATATTAAATTTACTATAGTCCCTGAACCTTGCTCATTGATGTTATTGAGTCTAGGTGGATTGATATTAAGAAAAAAGTAATTGCTACTTTGTAACGCACTCAAGGCTCCTGATCAGTAATAGATTGGGAGCCTTGAGTTTTTAGTTATGGTGTATTTTTATGTTGATGAAAAATTCAGTTTAACTTTAAAGAACTGTGTTATTACAAAAAATGGAACTGAAAATCAATTATATTATGGAGTTAGAATATATGACCCTAATGAACCTCCAGTATTATACAACAATACTATTGCATATAATTATAATGAAGGCTTATCTTATGTAAAATCTGACCCTAATGCTTTTGCTGATGTTCAAAATTGTATTATATATTACAATAACGATGGTGGAGAGCAAATGTCTGGGATTGAGTATCCTGAATACTGTTGTATCTATGACCCTGTAAATGACCCAAATGGACTTGATTACATTGATTATGGGGATGGTAATGTCTCTGGTAAGCCAATGTTTGCCTATTTTGGGGACCCCAATAATATCCATCTCGCATATAATTCAGAATTGATAGATAGAGGAAATATATCTTTCACTAATTCGGAAATCGGTTATGAAGACATTGACAGTGAAAATAGGATTGAGGGAAGTTGGATTGATATTGGAGCCGATGAAGCCTATTCCTGTGACGATGATTTAAGTGAAGATGATATTTATAATGAAAGAGATTTAAATGGAGATGGGGTTGTAAGCCTGTATGAGTTTGCATTGATGTCTGAAGCATGGTTAACCAATAGTCCAAACAACCCTGCTTACGTGGCTGACCCTAATTCATTCCCATCTAACTATTGTGATAACTGGAATGAGGCATGTAATTTATATCTTGATTACAAAATAGACATATCAGACCTTACATTATTTACTCCTGAGTGGCTTTGGACTGCCTGTTGGAAAGATAGCTATGATAGTAGATTTGAGAATATTACTGCTCCTTTGGGTGGTGAGGCTTTGATGATGGTCTCTATGTCTTTGTCATTAGAAACAACAAGTCTCTCAATTGATGAAGAGTATAGTATTGATGAAACTACAGAAAAAGAAAATATGACTATGCTTGTAATAGGCATATATCAAATTATGGATATGTTAGATGAAGCTAAATATAATCCAGACTCTGAAATATCCATTGAAAATATAGATGCAGAGAAAGCCAAGTTAGAAGAAATTCTAACTGAAATGTATAATGATTATTATTCAATAGACGATAAAAAAACTAAGAAAGATAAAACTAAATAAGGAGAATAAAGTTATGAAAAAGATGTTATGTATATTGTTTTTGCTTACTTGCTCAATAAATGCTATGGTCATATCTGAAACTTATGAGTATAGTGTAATCCTTGATAATAATGATACTCTACTTGTAACTGGTGGCGGAGCTGAATCAATAATAGCTAATGGAAACAGTGAAATAACTATTCAAAACACAGCCGAATATGAATTTGGAGTCGGTGGAATAGCATCTATATCAATTTCAGGAAATAGCATGCTTGGTGTCTTGGGTGGAGATATTAATGATTTTAATATTTATAGCTATTCAACAGCTACACTATCAGGTGGCTCAATCAATAAAATCTTTAGCTATCAAGATGCATATTCTCCTAATCAAGTTCATCAACCTCATATTGAAATCAAATGCAGGGAATATGATGATTCTATTGCTAACTTAATTACTGGAGTATGGGATGTTGATAATGATGGAGACGGTTCCTATGATACTTTTTCTATTGAATTGAAAAATCAAACAGGCTATGACCCTGTTATTGAGAATATTAAGTTTACTATAGTCCCTGAACCTTGTTCTTTAGTTCTACTAGGATTAGGTGGATTATTGATTAGAAAGAAGTAACTCAACTTCTATCCATTAAGATTAAGGCTCCTTGTCCCTTGGGACTGGGAGCCTTATTCAAGGAGTAAATTATGAAAAAGATGTTATGTATATTGTTATTGTTAGCAGGTATTACTAATGCTGCTGCTTATGCTATTTCTGATAGTTACGAGTACGAAGTAAGTTTATATGGTAACGATTCCATAGAAGTAACGGGAGGAGGTGCAGACCATATTGAAGCATTTAATTATGCAACAATTAACATTATCGATACGGCTCCTCTTCAGGCTAATATTGGTGGCATTGAAGCTATTACTCTAAATGACAATACTACTCTTTCAGTCCTTGGAGGATATATAGATAGATTGTATTTAGAAGAATACTCAAAAGCTACACTATCAGGTGGTTCAATAAATAAAATATTTAGCTATCAAGATGCATATTCTCCTAATCAAGTTTATCAACCTCATATTGAAATCATTTGTAGGGAATATGATGATTCTGTTGCTAACTTAATTACTGGCATTTGGGATGTTGATAATGATGGGGATGGTTCCTATGATACTTTTTCTATTGAATTGAAAAATCAAACAGGCTATGACCCAGTGATTGACAACATTAAGTTTACTATAGTCCCTGAACCTTGCTCCTTAGTTCTACTAGGATTAGGTGGATTATTAATTAGAAGGATGTGACACTCAACTTCTATACATAAGGCTTTTGGCTCCTGATCTGCAATGGATTGGGAGCCTGTATGTTTTTTAATGAAGGTGTATATTTTATGATTATGGCTAGAGCTTAGAGCAGATGAGCAGTAGAACAGGCAATCAGCTACGAGCTACGAGCGGCCAGCGTTCAGTGAAGAAGAAATACGTGCTTCGCACTGGGGCACATCATTGGACAAGTCCAATGATGTGAAGGTATCGCCCGGCGGCTCACGGCTTATTTTAAAGCTGACGCGTAGGTAAAGTTCAATCATAATTGCGGCACCTGAAGGATGAGAAGAGTTAGGAGATAGAAGCGAGAAGAGAGAGTTTAAGATGACATATCTTAAGCGACTTCTTTTGACTTACTCAGGATAGGAACGACGGGGACGGCTAAGCTGTCTTTAATATTTCAGTTGTTTCAATAGGTGAGTTTATTGGGGTTTGACGATGATGAGATAATCGGACAGTTGGCAGTCGGGTAGTGACTTAACAGCTTTTGCGACAATGGTTGCAATTGTTTGTGCCCCGGCAGCGTTGGGATGAGTTGTTTCGCCTTTGTCAAAGTAAAGAGCGGTAACGGTATCCTGGCCGACCTCGTCGAAGTGGTCGCAAACCAACTGGTTCAGGTTGATAAATGGCACGTTTTCCTGTTGTGCTACCTGGGCGGCCCATTGTGTATAGCTGTTGATATCCCGGTTGATTTTGCCAGCGGCCCAGCGGTTGCGAGGGATAGGTGAACAGACAATTGGAACGGCCCCTTTGGCTTTTGTTTCTTTGATATACTGCCTGATATACCAGCCGTAGGAATGGACCGTTTCATGCTTACCTGTCAGCATATTGTCAATCTCTTCTGATTCTTCGCCATAGCCCTTTATAGTTCCCCGAGCACGTCTCCGATCGTTAAGCGGTCCGCTATCATTATGTCCAAACTGCATAATGACGAAATCTCCGGGTTTGACTTTGGCCAGGACGGGCTGCCATAGTCCCAAAGAACGATAACTTCTGCTGCTGGTGCCGCCGAGCGCATGGTTTTCGACGTTCAGTCTGGTTCGATCGAAGAAATCAGCGATAGGAGCAGCCCAGCCCCATTGGCCGTTGGAGCCATCTCCGCGGGTGCCGTTGCGAACAGTTGAATCGCCGATAGCATAAAGGGCGGGTAAGGCCGGGTCAGAGACAGGTTGAGCTTTCGGCATCCAAGGTGCGATCAGCCATTGCCTGACTTGCTCTACGATAACAGGCGGATTATAAGGGGTAACACTCCGGCCCAACTCTGAGAGCTTGTCAGTTAGCGGGCTATCGATAGCTTTGAGCCCGGAAACTACCATTGCCGCATTGATAAATGCACAGTCCGGGCCGGTGTGTGTATGGTCTTTGGGGAATAGTTGGCGGACGCGTACGGGGCCGAGCAGCTGGTATTGGTCGGCAATCATATTCCGCAGGTCTATGAAGGTTACATTTTCCTGTGTTGCCAGTTCTTTTGCCAGGCTGCAAAATGTATTTGTACGTTCGATCAGGTCTTTATGCCAGACGTTGCGTGCGGTCATGCTCATTACGATTGGAGTTGCCCCTTTTGCCCTGGTATCGTTAATCATTTTTCGCATGTACCAGCCGAAAGTATGGACTACTTCATGTTTGCCGGTGGTCTGATTATCAATCTCGATAGTTTCATCGCCGAGGGTTGCGATTGAGGCCCTGGCACGCCTGCTGTCATTGATTTTTCCTGCATCGTTATGTCCAAATTGGATAATAACGGTATCGCCGGGTTTAAGTTGTTTTTTGATAGTGTCCCAGATGCCTTCGGTAATAAAAGTACGACTGCTGCGTCCGCCGCGTGCCCGGTTGAAGACAGTTAATTGGTTTTGATCGAAGAATTTCTGGAGATGGCTGCCCCATCCGAAGTCCTGTCCGTTGCTGGCGGTAGAATCACCGGCGATGAATAATGAAGGGGCAACAGCAGCAGAATCATGAGTTTCGATGATGGTATCTGCAGGAGTATTACAGCCATTGATAAAGACAGATAAAACCAGACATAGTATGCCGTAAGAAAATAAGTTTATGGGATTTTTTTGTATATTTAACATAAGGGCATTCTTCTTAAACACAATTATCGTAAATCATTTGAATCTTGGAAAATACGGTAAATAATATTATAACCGCAAAATATTGGAAGAAAATGAAAAAAAGAACAGCGGCGATCGAGGAGAAAGAACGGGGAGTAAACTATCAAAGGTCGTGTTAGAGATTAGGTCAGGAGAAAGGTCGATTGGCGATTAGAATCTAACTATTTATGTTTTAACGTATTAAATAGTTTTATTATGCCGATTTTGGATTAGATGGGTAAATTTTTTTATGATAAGTATAGATTTTGACATTGGGATGGGTTTCGGTTAAGATATTCGGGCAGTAAAAAAGAGGAAAATAAAGTGATAAGATACAAGATATAAGTAATAATTTAAGGTTTCTGTTGACACAGAGTCTGATTTAAGTACTTATGAATAAGTAGCTTGCAAGATTGCTTTATTTTTTTACTCATAAATTATGTAATTTGATACTTTTAAAGTATTATTTTTTAGTTAGGAAATGTTTTTGTGAGTATTACTGCGATTATACCCGCCCGCTATGCATCGACCAGATTTCCGGGTAAGCCGCTGGCAAAAGAGACCGGAAAATATCTGATCGAGCATGTCTATGAACAGGTAAGTAAAGCTAAAAGCCTGGATTCGGTATTGATAGCAACGGATGATGTACGTATTGCCGAGGCGTGTGAGAGCTTTGGTGGAGTGTATGAGATGACCCGAGATGACCATCAGTGCGGAACTGACCGGTTGGCGGAGGTTGCCGAGAAGCGGCCAGAGATCGAGCTGATCGTGAACGTTCAGGGAGATGAGCCAGAGATTGACCCTGGCAGTATCGATCTGCTGGTGGACTTGATCCGGAATGATGAATTGGTTGATATAGCGACGCTGTGTGCGGTGATAGAGAATGAAAGAGAAGTAACCGATCCGAATGTTGTAAAGGTAGTATTG
The DNA here is from genome assembly GCA_963666285.2 of Sedimentisphaerales bacterium. GTDB lineage: Bacteria > Planctomycetota > Phycisphaerae > Sedimentisphaerales > SM23-30 > JAFGDI01. The sequence goes on along the minus strand of OY762711.1, from coordinate 3,312,458 downwards.
GATAAAAAAAGTCATGCATTGTACTTTTCACGCAGTACGATCCCCTATAATCGAGATGGGGCGGATTGGCAGGGAATGTATCGGAAACATTTGGGGATATATGCATATAGACGAGATGCCTTGCTGAAGTTCAGTAAGCTGGCGCAGACTCCACTGGAGATGAGCGAGAAGCTGGAGCAGCTGCGAGCTTTGGAGAATGGCTTTACGATCGCGGTGGGCGAGGTTAAGCATACGGCGGTGGGGATAGACACTCCCGAACAATATTCTGAATTCGTGAAACGAATTCAGAATAAAGAGTAAAGTGTAAAATAAAAAGTGTAAAGAAGGTATTCGCTAACGCTCATGAATTAATTAATAAAAAAACGTAGGCATAAAATGGGATGAGGGGAGAAATGGTTTTGCCGAGAGTAAATTAAAGTTTAAGGTATGGTAAGTTGGTATTTGGTAGAAGTAAAGTTTAGAAACCAGTTATATTTAGGATAAAATAATAAGATAAGGATATTAGAATTTGAACACGGAAGAATTGCTAAATAGTGTAAGCCAGGCGTCAGATGATACAGAATTTTATACACTTATGCCTGACGGCTATATACGAGGCCGCTGTAAGTATGTTGTGATTATGGGTACGGTAATCAGCGGGCTTGGCAAGGGGATATTTTCATCTTCGCTGGCGAAGCTGCTGCAGGATAAGGGGCTGAATATTTCGCCGATTAAGCTGGAAGGGTATCTGAATATCGATTCCGGTACGTTGAACCCGTTCCGTCATGGCGAGGTATATGTGCTGGATGACGGTATGGAATGTGATATGGACCTGGGTACTTATGAACGTATGCTGAATAAGAACCTGAGTGGTAAGAACTTTACTACCAGCGGCCAGATATATACGACGGTACTTAACAGGGAGCGGCATGGCGATTACCTGGGCCGAGATGTGCAGATGATCCCGCATGTTACCGGTGAGGTGAAGTTCCGTTTGCGCGAGCTGGCGGTTCAGTCTCAGTCTGATGTGGTGTTTGTCGAGATCGGCGGTACGGTTGGTGACGTTGAGAATGCATATTATATCGAGGCGATGCGTGAGCTGGCCTATGAGGAAGGGCCGAACTCTGTCTGTTTTGTGGCGTTGACGCATGTTCTGGAGCCTAAAACCCTGGGTGAGCAGAAGTCCAAGGCTGCTCAGCTGGGAATTAAGCGTTTGATGGAGATGGGGGTTCAGCCGCACATAATCGCATGCCGGGCATCAAGGCCGGTAAACGAGAAGGTTCGCCAGAAGATTGCCCAATATACAAACGTGCCGCTGGGGCGGGTGTTTAGTATGCATGACTGTGAGAGTATCTATGTGATCCCGCAGATGCTGCGAGACCTGGGCTATGACTTTGAGGTGCTGAAGTTGTTGAAGCTGGAGCAGCGGGTGAACCTTCAGCATGAGCGTCAGCAGTGGCTGAAATGGACAACTTTTGTCGATAAGCTGGAAAAAGATAAATATGAAATAACAATTGGTATAACAGGGAAGTATACCTCGCTGCGTGACAGTTATGCGAGTATTATTCATGCCCTGGAGAATAGCGGAACGAACCTGTATACGAAGGTTAAGATCGACTGGATCGATACGACAGATATAACCGATGAGAATGTAGCCGAAAAGCTTAAAGATGTGCATGGCATAATTGTGCCGGGCGGTTTTGGAGCGCGTGGAGCGGAGGGAAAAATAGCGTGTGTGAAATATGCGCGTGAGAATAACCTGCCGTACCTGGGTATATGTTTCGGGTTCCAGATGGCGGTGATTGAATATGCGAGGAATGTGTGCGGTATAGAGGGAGCGAATAGTACCGAGGTTGATCCGAAATGCAGTGAGCCGGTGATAAGTATATTGCCGGAGCAGAAGGGAATTAAGGGGCTGGGCGGTAATATGCGGCTTGGCGGTCGAGATGTATCGATAAAGAAAGATACGATCGCGTGGAAGATGTTTGGCGAGAAAGAATCGGTGCGGATGAGGTTCAGGCACAGGCTGGAAGTTGATCCGAATTATATCGAGAAGCTGGAGGCCGGCGGGCTGGTATTTTCGGGGACGGCACCAGGTGAACCGATTATGCAGATACTGGAATTGCCGGAGCATCCTTTCTATATCGGAACGCAGGCGCATCCTTGTATGACGAGTGTGCCGATGGCACCGCAGGAGATGTTTGTCGGGCTGGTAGCTGCCGGTCGGATGAAGGCGTATCCCGATGAGAAGCTGCCGAGTGCGTTGGAATCGATAGAGATACTGCATAAGGAGAAGACATTGTATTAGACACTATATGTCTAATACAAGTGAAGAACGAAGAGTTAAGTATGCTTCGCATGTCGCAAGCGGGTGAAGAGTTGAGGTTACTCGCTTATGCTCGCGACTAGTTTTAACAGCTTCGCACAAGTAAATTAAAGAATATGAATGTCCGTCGGTTGGCGGACATTTTTTTAGGTGAATTGGATGGTGCTTTGTTAGATTATGCAATTAAGATAGATAATAACAAAGGCGTTGTGAATAGCGGAAGGTGTGATATTTGGTAGTCGGCGGTTTAGTGTTTGACTCTAGCGGAGATGAGCATAGAATAAGTTCCAAGGAAACATTGGCGGCGAATGGTGAAGAATTGAAAAATAATATTTTGGAAATTATTAGAGATAGTGATGTTAGCTAAGAAGATACGTAATAGTAAAGTAAGGCACAGGATGGCGCAGTTTAATATGACGCCGATGATTGACGTTGTGTTTCTGCTGATAGTGTTTTTTATGCTGATCTGTCAGTTTATCAGCCAGGATGAAGAGCTGGTGAGCGTGCCGGATGATTGTGAGACAGCGGTGATCGATAAGGTTAGTAAGGAAAACGAGATTGAGATCCTGGTGTGGTCAGAACGTGCCGGTGATGCCGGGAGTATAATATATTCGGTCGATAATAAGGATTATCCGGTGAGTAAATACAGCAGCCGAGAAGTTTTGACGACTGAATTGGCCTGCCAGATAACGGAGCTGAAAAAAGCAATGAAAGAGCCGGTTGTGAGGCTGCGTGGGGATGGGAGTTTGTCTTGTGAGGATATGCGTCCGGCGATAGAGGCAGTTGGAGCTGCGGGGCTGGATACGATCCGGTTTGCGGCGTTTAGAGATAAAAATTAGGGGATAGGTAAAAGGTAAGTGGGGCTTGCATAAATTTTGAATTCCAACTATATTAAGGGCTATAAAAGGGGGAGAGCAGACCTCTTGAAATTCTATCAATATTTATATATTTACGGAGTAATCAGATGAAAAAAAGTATGGAAATAGCTGTAATCGTTTTGATGGTAGTAAGTTATGTATCCTTTGGAGCTGATTGGAATCAATGGCGCGGGCCTGAGAGGGATGGTAAATCAGCAGATACGGGATTGCTGCAGGAATGGCCTAATGCCGGGCCGCCACTGGCATGGAAAGCTACCGGACTGGGAATCGGCTATTGCGGAATAGCGATATCCGGCGATAGATTCTACACAATGGGTGATGCCGGTAATGACAGTATTGCACATTGCTACAGCCTTGCTGACGGCAAACATATATGGAGTAAGAAGATTGGTAAGGCGGGAGCACCCGGGTGGGGTAATTTCCAGGGTCCGCGAAGTACCCCGACAGTTGATGACGGGATGGTATATGTTATAGGTCAGTATGGCGAGCTGGCGTGTTTGAAAGCGAGTGATGGTTCATTGGTATGGGCCAAGAATATGAAAGAAGATTTCGGCGGCAAGCAGCCTGAATGGGGCTATAGCGAATCGCCGCTGATTGATGGAGATAAATTTATTTGTACGCCGGGCGGAAATAAAGGTGCGATAATGGCATTGAATAAGAAAACCGGCGATGTTGTCTGGCGTACGGACGGATTCAATGATGACGCACATTATTCATCGATTGTAATCTGTGAGATAGAAGGCGTAAAGCAATATGTTCAGTTGACGCCGAACAGTGTGGTTGGTGTTGGTACTGATGGCAAGGTATTGTGGCGGGCGGAACGTAAGGGCCGTACAGCGGTTATCCCAACTCCTGTAGTAAAAGGAAATAAGGTATATGTTACCAGCGGATATGGTGTAGGCTGCAATATGTTTGAAGTCAGTAAGTCTGGCGGTCAGTTCAGTGCCAGGGAAGTATATTCCAATAAGACAATTGCCGACCAGATTGGCGGAGTTGTAGTCGTTGGCGATTATATTTACGGCCATTGTGATGCGAAGGGCTGGACCTGTCAGAAGTTTGATACCGGCGAGATAATGTGGTCGGAAAAAGGACAGATCGGAAAAGGGGCGATAGCTTATGCAGACGGCCGGCTGTATGTCCGAGCGGAGACAAAAGGGCAAGTTGGTCTGCTGGAAGCGACACCGGAAGGATATAAGGAGAAGGGCCGATTTATTCAGCCGGAATTTGGCAAGCCTCAGACCTGGGCACATCCGATAGTAGCGGGTAAGAAGCTTTATCTGCGGGATCAGGATAATTTATTTTGCTATGATCTTGCAAAATAACTCAAACAGACTGATGGCTGCTTGCCGCAGAGCGGAAAGTGAAGAACTAAGAACGTAGAGTGAAGAGTTAAGGTGTCCTGATGTACGTTGACATTAGGAATAATTCGCTGTCGCTCACGGCTTGTTTTAAAGCTGTCGCGTAAATAGTCTTACGCGTTGTTAAAAATATTGTGTTGCAGGAAGGACCTTTACCAAAGGCGCTTCGTTATTGCAACTTAAACATGGAAATTATGAAGGAGTATTATTATGGAATATAACAGGAACCAGGTGCCGCAGTTTAAGATAAAGCCGGGGTACCCGATAGTAGCAGTTGTCGTTATTATTGTCGTTATACTGGCGTTTCAGATGTACAAGACTGTACCGCCAGGGTATGTAGGTGTGGCCTCATTGTTTGGAAAGGTTCAGCAGACATCATATGAAGAGGGATTGCATTTCCCGGTGAATCCTCTGTATAAGTGGGAGCTGTTTGACGCCCGTCAGAAGACTTTGCTAGAGAAAGCAGCGGTGCCGAGCCAGGATCAGCTGCGTACAGATGTAGAAGTTTCGGTTCAGTATCGAATTAACGGTGAGATGGCACCAAAGATATGGCAGGATACGGGTACCGCCGAACAGGCGATATCAGTACATATGGTGCCTAAGCTTCGTTCAATTCTGAGGGAGCAGGGCAAAAGCATAAAGCGGGCAGAAGATTTCTTTATGGATGAGGTTCAGGGTAAGCTGCAGTCAAAATTAACAGAAGATCTGAAAGAATTTCTGACTCCAAAGGGTATTATAGTTGAAGAAGTACTATTGAGGGATATCAAACTGCCGGAGTTTATCCTGAGAGCCATCGAAGCTAAAAAAGAACGTGAACAGGAAGTAGAGAAGCAGAAAGCCGAGCTGGACAGGTTTAAGACCGAGCAGGAGCAGGTAGTAGTTGAAGCCCAGGCTGAGAAAGATGCGGCGTCGTTAGAGGCGGAGAAGGTGAAAATGCTGGCGGATGCGAAGGCTTATGAGATAGAAAAGATCAATGATGCCATCCAGCAGAACCCCGCGTATATCCAGCTTGAGGCGTTGAAAACCCTGGCAGATATTTCAAACGATCCTGCCAGTAAGATATATTTTATAAATGGTGACAGTCCGATGCCTGTGCCGCTGATGCATATTGGAGAGCAGCAGGATAAGTTAAAAGTTAAGGCAACCTCTGAAAAATAATAGTTAAGAGCTAATGTCCGGTCCCGATGTTTATCGGGATTATGCAAAGCTTAACATCGCGGTTCACAACGTATTTAAATCTGACGCAAGTGTCAGCTTTGATGGAAATTGCATATTATTGGAATAGGAGCGTAGTATGGAATTGTTAAGACGTATTGTTTTATTTTTCATCTGTTTTGTGATAGTATTTTTTGGAGTATCATGTAAGCAGGTAGAGCCAGAGATGCTGGAGTTAAGCGGCGATTTGCGGGTACATGACCCGGTGATGATCAGGGATGGAGAAACATATTATGTATTTTGCACCGGCGGCGGCAGGCGGTCAGGTATAATCCCAATCCGTCGTTCAGAAGATATGTATAACTGGGAGCGTTGCGGTAGTGTGTTTGCTCGGCTGCCGGAGTGGTGCGAGCAGGAGATACCGGGGACGCGTGGGGCATGGGCGCCTGATATTTCATATTTTAACGGAAAGTATCACCTGTATTATTCGGTGTCAACTTTTGGCAAGAATAATTCAGCTATCGGGCTAGTGACAAATAAGACGCTCGACCCGGATAGTCCAGATTATAAATGGGAAGACCAGGGAATGGTATTGCGATCTACGCAGGGAGAAGATGACTGGAATGCAATTGATGCTAACCTGGTGATCGAAGATGAGGAAAAGCTGTGGCTGAGCTGGGGCAGTTTCTGGAGTGGAATCAAGATGAAGCGAATTGATCCGACAACGGGTAAGCTGTCTAGTGAAGATACGACTTTGTATTCACTGTCATCAAGACCGCGTGAGAAGGAGCACCAGACACCGCCGGTTGAGGGAGCGGTCGAGGCCCCGTTTATTGTCAGGCATGGAGATTACTGGTATTTGTTTGTTTCGTTTGATTTCTGCTGCCGGGGAGCGAACAGTACATATAATGTAGTAGTTGGACGTTCTAAGAGTATAACCGGTCCGTATGTAGATAGAGACGGCAGGGATATGATGGAAGGGGGCGGCACCCAGGTAATCAAGGCAACGGGAGATAACTGGAAGGGGCCGGGTCATAATGGGATATATATGGAGCCGGAAACAGACTTTTTGATATTTCATGCATATGACGGGCAGACGGGCTGGTCAGAACTAAAGATATCTACAATGATCTGGCCGGACGGCTGGCCGAAAGTGGCAGAGTTAGATTAGAGCAATTTAATTTTTATGCTTCGCATCACTTTGTGGCGTGTTCGCTTTTTGCCTGTTGCGGTTTCGGCTGACTACATCAGAAATACTCGCAATATATGAATATTACTGTGTTTTCTTCTTTGTTAGCCTCATCCTCACAGAGGCATAAATCGGAACAGAAAATATTAAAGTGCTCTAGAATCTCAGGTCTCTCTGGCCGTTTCTGATATCGTTAAGAAAGCGTGCAGCTTTATCTCTGCTGGCAGGTTTAGGAATTTCCAGCATTTGCCGGTCGATCATTTCCCGACCGGCGAGTTTCAGTTCATCGTCGGCATAGTCCATCAGGTATTCCTGGAAAGTAAGCAGGGCGTTGGGCAGGCATATATTGCCTATAGCACCGGATTTAGCCAGCGGCATGAACCTGTCACCGGTTCTGCCTTCGCGGTAGCATGCGGTGCAGTAGCTAGGAATGTAGCCATGGTTGACGAGATCCTTGATAACCTCAATCGGTTTTCTATGGTCTGCCAGATTAAATTGCGGTTTTTCTTCAACTCCGTCGAGGTCCATTTTCAATCTTTCGGCATACCCGCCGACACCGACACAAGATCCGGCACTCATCTGCGAAACGCCAATCTCAAGCAGTTCCCTGCGAAATTCCACGCTTTCACGAGTCGAGACGATCATCCCGGTATAAGGTACAGCCAGGCGAATGACGGCAACGAGTTTTTTGAAGTTTCGGTCATTAACCAGGTGCGGGAAATTGTCATAGTTGACACCTTCAGCGGGAAGGAGTCTAGGGAAAGAGATAGTATGGGGGCCGACGCCGAATGCAGCTTCGAGATGTTCAGCGTGCATGAGGAGTGCAACGGTTTCGTACTGATAGTCATACAGTCCATATAAAGGTCCTATGCCGACATCATCAATACCGGCGGTCATGGCGCGGTCCATAGCTTCGGTATGCCATTGGTAGTCTTGTTTGGGGCCGGAGTGTATGCTTTCATAGGTTGGCTTATGGTAAGTTTCCTGGAAAAGAATATAAGTACCTATGGCGGCATCTTTGAGTTTTTTGTAGTTTTCAACCGTGGTAGCGGCAATATCTACGTTAACTCTTCTAATACTACCGTTTTCAAACTTTTCATCGTATATGGTTTTAATACATTCGAGAATGTATTCGATCGGGCATCGTTTGTCATCTTCGCCGGCCTCAAGCAGTAGTCGTTTGTGTCCGAGAGCCTCTAAAGCCCTGACTTCTTCACGCAATTCATCCTGGGTGAGCTGGTGGCGTCCGATAGTATTTGAGCATTTGTAGCCGCAATATTTGCAATCATTAACGCAATAGCTGGATAGATAAAGAGGGGCAAACAGCACAACTCTTTTGCCGTATATAGTTTCTTTAACCTGCCTGGCAGTATGGTACATTTTTTCCAGAGTGCTGTCATCTTCAACAGCCAGTAATACGGCTGCTTCACGATGGGTTAGACCTTCTCTATTGCCGGCCTTTTTGAGAATTCTATCAATTTCAGCCATATCAGATACGGTGTTTTTACCGTATTCCACAGATTGAAGGACTTCATCATTGTCGATAAACTCATTACAGTCGTTTGAGTTGACATTATACATGGTACATAACCTTTCAAAAAAAATATAAGTAATCAGACGCAGTAAATAATAATTGCGTCATTTTGTTTTCGGCCGGGTATTGCAGGGCAGGGTTAATTGCAGGTAGCATCGTGCAACAGTAGTTTTGTACCTATTCTGCAGCGTATCTAATCACTTATATTTGTGCTGATATAAAATGAGGGGTAGTTTACTCATCCTGGGAAAAGCATTTGGAATATGCTGTTTTGACTGTAATGTCGGGCAGCATACCCAGTTTTCCTGAAAGTGCGCTAATTGCATCGCTGGGAGCATCCAGGACAACAGTGATGATAGACAGATCTCTTTTGTGATATGGAATTCCCATCCTGCCAATAATAAAATCACCATAGTCGTGAAGGATTTTATTGATTTTCTCGGCAGATTCCGGGTTTTCAACAATAATACTAATAGCAGCAATTCGTGTTTCCATGATAATAAAAAAACCTTAGAACCAGGGAAGGCTTAAGGTTTTAGTATTTCAAAACAGCAACATGCTGTAAAGCAATTGTCTATAACTCTATTGCCTTCACATTCGGGCGTACCCTTATGTATCAGTACAAATAAAAAATTAAACTTTTGCATTCAGTTCAGGAAATCAATAACACGAATTAAAGGAAATCCTTAGCTGTTTGCGTTAATCAATTATAATACATTAAATATTTGCAGTCAATATAGCAGCGAAAATAATTATATAAATCAAAAAAAGTTTCATAAGTGTATTGTCCAGATTTATAAAGAGTGGACAGCTGATTTGCCTGTAAAAGGACTATTTCGCGCAAAACGATGGATTATTTTGTGTAAAAATGCAGGAAAAGGTAGAATTTGGGAAAAATATTCTTTGTAATTCAAATGTTATTATGTACTTTCACAAACTGACTATAGGTCAATTTGTGAGGTATCAGGTATTATTATTTTGGTATTAGAGGAGGGTAGCCGTAAGGCTGTGTACCAGATTGATGTAATATATTTAGATTACATCAAATATCAGTGCCAAATAATTAAAATAACTTTACCAGTGTATAAAGCCGAAAAATAGAAAATAGCACATAAGAATTTGACATTAAGAATATTACAGCATAAGCATTTGGAGGAATATATGCTCAGATTGATCGAGAAATTAACATTTGCGGCGGTATTGATATGCCTGGGAGTATCAATCCGTGCAGAAATCCCGGCATTTCCGGGAGCTGAAGGTTTTGGTGCTTATTCCACGGGCGGTCGAGGCGGTGATGTTTACACTGTTACAAGTCTGAATAACAGCGGAGCAGGTACACTTCGAGACGCCCTGGAAACAGCTCCTTCAAGTGGTCGTACCATTGTTTTTGCGGTTAGTGGATATATACCGGTCAATTCTGACACAAATTTTCAGGTTCCAGCTAATGTTACTATTGCCGGTCAGACGGCGCCAGGCGATGGTGTGGGTTTACAGGGCGGTCGTATGTATATTGTTGGTGATAATACAGTACTGAGGCATTTTCGTATTCGTCATGGGAAATATGGTACCGGCGGTGACTGTCTTAATATTGCCGAAGGTGTTAGTGATACGATGGTTGACCATGTTTCTCTTATGTTCAGTACTGACGAGAATTTTTCATTTTTTGAAACAGACCCTGATAATTTCACTATGCAGTATACCTCAACATCCTGGGGTATGGAGCGTCATAATGCGGGCGGACTTTGGAGTCTGAACCAGGGAACCTGTCATCATTCATTGTGGGCTCATCATACGACTCGTAATCCAAAGGCGCGTCCGAGTATGCTGGAATGGATTAATAATGTGACCTTTGACTTTGGCACCGGTTTCATCATGGGTGACTCTCAGACAGATATAGACTGGAAAGCGAATATTATCGGCTGTTATTACCTGTCGATTCCGAGCTATCGGTTTGGTGTCCAGAGTAAGGGTCTGGTTAAGGCATATGTCGCTTCTGATGGAGAGCCAAATTTTAGTCTTTATCTCAATGATTGTCTTTTTGACAATGATAATGATGGTATTCTGGATGGAACTGACAGAGGTTATGATATTGTTGAGGGATCACCCTATCCAGAAGCGGGAACGACCGCGGGTACTAAGAGCTACTATAAGTCTTCGACACCGTTTACAGGAGCCCCGGTATCAGTAACCATAGATGATGCTCTGACAGGTTATAAGAAAGTTCTTTCGAGCGTGGGGCCGTTGCGGCTGGATGCCAGTGCGACATCACTGCGCGATGAACTAGATACCCTGTTGATTGAAAGTGTAGAAAATCAGGAATGTATTATGGTGGCTAAGGATAGTCCGGTTGTAGATGATGCTCCGCCGTCTAGCGGCGAGTATTTGCTGGCCACTAATTATGGAATAACCAACAGCGGTTTTGGTACGTTGAATACCACGGCATCGCCGGTTGATACCGATGGAGACGGTATGCCGGATAACTGGGAGATGATCGTAGGTACAGATCCGGAAGTTCAGGACCATAATAGGGTCTTTGCGAATGATGGTTCAGTAATTACCGCGACAACGTACTTTCCTGCGAATACACCTGCGGGCTATACCTACCTGGAAGAGTATTTGCATTTTTGTGCAATGCCGCATGCGATGATAGACAAGAATACAGTTTCCCAGCCGTCTTCGATAAGAATAGATTTGAGCAGGTATACCCGTGGTTTTGCCGATAGCCCAGAATTTACGATAGATGCTTCTTATTACGGTACAGTAACACAGTATGAACAAGATGGTACTACTGTTTCGTCAACCGGACCAGTTGTCGTATTTATACCAGATGAAGGTTTCTACGGTCGGGCCGGTTTTAATTTTACAGTAAGTGATGCCGATGGCAGCAGTTGGACGCAACTATATGCAATTTTTGTTACGACTGACCATGTTGATGACGGACCGCCGGCAGCACCAGAAAAACTGTCGGCAGTGCAGGGCGATAGTGTAGTATGGCTGAACTGGTACGATAATATCGAGCCGGATATTGTCGGTTATAGTGTTGAAAGAAGCATTACCGATGGCGGACCATATACCGTAATTGCAACAGGTTTGGAGATGCCTGCTTATACAGATAATGCTGTGACCAATGGAACAGATTATTATTATGTGGTTACGGCGGTTGATATTGACGGTAACGAATCTTCTTATTCCAGTGAGGCGACAGCTACGCCAACAGCCGGGTCAGATGATATCGCACCGAGTATACCAACAAATCTGATAGTTGTGTCAGGTGCAGGTCAGGTTACGCTGGACTGGTACGATAATACAGAAGCAGACCTGGAAGGCTATAATGTGAAACGGTCAACAGAATCTGATGGACCATACACAACAATTGCCACATTAGTAACCGCCAGTGGTTATACAGATGACAGTGTGTCGAGTGGATCGACCTATTATTATATAGTTACAGCAGTTGATGTTTCCTCTAACGAGTCTAATGCTTCCAATGAGGCATATGCAGCAGTTGAAGGTTTGAGTTTAGCCATAAATTGCGGCGGAGACGAAGTGAGTCCATATATAGCCGATGCCTATTATTCTGCCGGCGGCACATATACCAAAGAAGAAACAATCGACCTTAGCGGTGTAACTGACCCAGCACCAGAAGCAGTTTACCAGGTAGAGCGTCATGGCAACTTTAGTTATATATTTCCGGGCATTGCTGATGGCGTAATATATAAGGTACGTTTACATTTTGCAGAAATATATCATAGCTCAACCGGCAGTCGGGTGTTTGATGTGGCAATTAATGGAACAACGGTATTGTCAGACTATGATATTTATTCTATTACAGGCGCACGATATAAAGCGCATGTTGAAGAATTTACTGTCCTGGGTGATTCAAGCGGCGAGTTAGAAGTAGAGTTTACTACGATTGTTGATAACTCATTAATTTGTGGAATTGAAGTCTTATATGAAGGTATTCCAGATCCGGAAGGCGGTCAGGCCGAAGACGCTATTTATGGAGATGGTGCGATTTTTGAAGATAAAAATTCCGGTTATAGTGAAACCGGATATGTAAACTTTCCAAGCAGCGGCGGATATCTGGAATTTGGCGGGATTGACGGCTGCGGCGGCGGAGCTGCAATACTCGATATTCGATATGCAAATGGTTCAGCCGGATCGCGAACAGGAAACCTGATTGTAAATGGAGTAATACAAAGCGTCACTTTTGATTCAACATCAGCCTGGAATGCCTGGGCGACAAAGTATATTACGGTTACGCTGAACGGTGGAAAAGTTAATACCATCCGGTTTGAATCAACCGGTGAAGATCTTGCCAATATTGACGAGATAACAGTCACGCCTTTGGTTCCGTATTTTACTACAGACCCGATTAGTAATCTTGACGGTATTGAGTCAAGGTATTATACAGGCAGCTCGTTAGCAGAGTTTGCAGAAGATAAGCAAGGGCTTGAAACGGTTATTTTTAGTAAAGATAGTGGTCCGGATTGGCTGGTAGTGGCGAGTGATGGTGGGCTATCAGGGATTCCAGGTTGTCATGATGCCGGTATAAATACATTTACAGTTCGTGTATCAGACCTGGATGGTTATTATGATACAGCTCAAATGACGATCAATGTGGGCAATGTATATTCCGGAGCTTTAGGGATATCAGATCTGTACGGTTTTGCGGCTCAATGGTTAATGCAGGACTGCACTGATGTACCAGCTTGTGATGGAGCCAGCCTGGACGGTGACAATGATGTAGATATTTCAGACTTTGGTATTCTTGCGGCGGAATGGCTTTTAAATGGGTCGCTGCATTTACATTTACAATTTGATGAGCCTGACAGCAGTATTAGTGACAGTTCGAATTATGGCAGGTCTTGCCTGGGAGTAAATGGTCCGGAAAAAGATGCTGATGGATATACAGGGAGTGCTATCGCACTTGACGGTCTGGATGACTATATTGAGATAGAGAACTATCAGGGGATATCCGGCAGTGAACCGAGAACTGTTGCCATGTGGGTCAAGACCGATGAGGATTTGTCGAATCTGGATACAAATGTATATACAATGATTTCATGGGGCTCTGGAGAGAACGGTAAGAAATGGGCTATGATAACTGATGGTCAAACCGGCCAGATTTCAGTAGCTGTCTGGGGAGCAAGAATAATTGGCGGCCCGGATATAGAGGATGGTAACTGGCATCATGCAGCTGTTGTGCTGCCATATGGAGCAACCAATATTAACCAGCTGCTGCTTTACGTTGACGGTCAGGAAGTATCAACTAATGCTTCTGCACTGGATTTAGAGATTAATACAAGTTTGTCAGAAGATGTAATTATAGGTGCATTAGATACAGATGCAACAGCGGGTATCCAGTCGGCTACGTTGAACTTTAAAGGATCAATTGATGATGTGCGGATATATGATATAGATTTAAGTGCTTCTGAAATTGCCGAACTTAGTTCTAAATAGGGGGGGGCGGGATGCTTGAGATTGGCTTGGGCGGACCAGATGTCGCTGTGCGACATCAAAGTGTAAAGGGTAAAATAAAAAGTGTAAAGAATGTGTTGCTACGCAACCTTATCATAAATCGCCTGACGGCGAGGATGCTTTTAAAATCATGGGGAGGGTTGTTTATTCCCCCGGTTGAAACCGGGGGCTACCGGGAATCAGCAAACAGCGGAGTGCTATTAGTGAATAGTATCGAGCGATCAGCGAACAGTGGTCAGAAGCGAGTTAGGTAGTGGTCAGTATTGAAGGTTTTATGCCGGTAGGGTTATGGTGAAGACTGTGCCGGAATCGGGGTTAGACATGACGCTAATGGAGCCGTTATGTCTTTCGATAATTTCCCTGGTGATAGCGAGTCCCAGCCCGGCACCGCCAGATTTATGGTTGCGAGCCTTGTCAGCTTTGTAGAAACGGTCGAAAATCGATTCGCATTCCTGGGCAGGAATGTTTCCGCCAGCGTCCTGAAATGAGATAGTGACATTGGAGCCGTTAATTTTCATATTGATATTTATGTCAGAGTTGGCCGGGCCGTATTTAACGGCGTTTCCGATGAGGTTTGAAAATGCCCTGGTTAGATAGTCTGGTCTGCAGTTTACGGATAAGTCGAAAAGGTAATCGAGTTTGATATTCTGGTTCTTCTGCCTGGCCGGTTCAATAAATCTGTCAGAGGCAAGGGAAATCAGGTCCTTTAAGTTTACGATATGCCAGTTTTTATTTAGTGCGTTTTCATCACATTCTGCGAGTTCGAGCAGCTGGTTGATGAGATTTTCCATCCTGGCCATTTCGTTCAGGCATTTATCGATTGCTGACTCGTAGAATTCCGGAGATCTCTTTTTGAACCTGGAGATTTGCAGAGTGCTTTTGATAACTGCCAGAGGAGTTCTCAGCTCATGTGAGGCGTCAGCGGTAAATTGCTTCTGCCGGCTCATCAGATTAGCGAGTTTTGCAATCAATTGGTTCCAGGCGACGATAAAAGGCTTTAGCTCAACGGGAGATTCAGATTCGTTAAATTTGAGTTCGAATAAGTTGGAGCCGGAAGTATCGGCCATCTGATCGGTGATAGAATGGATCGGTTTCATCCCAGATTTAAGGATAAAGAAGATAAGGACGACAGTAATGGACACGGCAATAATGCTTGTCAGCAGTAAAACTCTAATTAGTTCGCCGATTTCATGCCAGGTGTTATGACTGTTGATGATAACCACAATATTTATATCCCGGTCGCCGTGAAACATTTTCAGTTTTTTAGTGAAATTAGCCTGAATTGCCCGGTAGTGCTTGCCGTTAGAATTGATATTGTAAAAATTTATGTTACGAACATCGGAGTTTGTATCAGAGGCAGCTTTTGAGTTTATCGCCTCAAACATTTCCTGAAATGATTCGCTGCGTGCGATAAAGTCATTTTGATCGCCAATCCAAACGCCATATCCGGCTATATGCTTATCGAGCATGTTGTTAAGAATGGAATTGATATTGCCGCGGATTTCGGTTTCGGAAGCGTCGCTGCCAAGCTGTGTGTTGACAGAACCGACATAAGAACGGAGCTGGTCGTCAAGGCTGCGGATCATAGCTTCCTTAAATTCGGTATAAGCTACCACTGACAGAATTGTTACAATAACAACAATCATAACAGTGACATGAATACTGATTTTCTTTTTGATCGAAGTCTGCAAATTACTCACCTTTGATAATGTAGCCATGACCGCGAATAGTTTTGATGATATTATTTTTTTTGTCGGGATCGAGTTTTCTTCTTAATGATGATATATGAACTTCGATGACATTTGAAAATCTTTCCCAGTTGAAGTCATATAAGTGTTCAAGTAATTCAGTTTTGGTGACAACCTCACCTTTGCGGAGCGCGAGGAATTCCAGTGTTTTGTACTCTGTGGCGGTGAGGTCAACCAATTTATTATTTATTTCAACGGTTCTTGCCAGGGTATTGATAGCAATATCGCCTAATGTTATTACCGGATTGGGTTTTCTGTAGGAGCGTCGGATAAGAGCTTTGCACCTGGCAACAAGTTCGCCTATATCAAAAGGTTTTGTCAGATAATCATCACTGCCATAGTTCAGGCCTTTAACAATGTCATCACTGGAGTCCCTGGCGGTGAGAATAAGAACGGCGGTATCGTTGCCTTTGTCCCTGATTTGTTTCAATATGTCCAGGCCGCTCATGCCGGGGAGCATAAGGTCGAGTACGATAAGGTCATAAGGGTTGGTAGCGGCAAAATGAAGTCCTTCGGTCCCGTCGTTAGAAATGTCTACCGCGTAACCGGCTCCTTCCTTGAGTATTTGTGCAATATTATCTGCCAGCTGTGGTTCATCTTCTATTACTAAAACGCGCATCTTATCAAGCCTCAAAGCCTAAACAAAAGACCAAGTAATTTGCTCAAACTGACCGGTAGCGAGTTTGATAGTTATTAGTTGTCTGGTATTTGGTAATAGGCAAGGAATGCCGCAGCCCTTCGATGAACTCAGGGCAGGCGTCATACCATTAAAAATATAATATAACAAATTGTAATGTAATTTTTGTTACAGCAAAGCAAAGAGTAAAACAGTTCACTTTGAGTAATTTACAGAAGATAATTAGAGCATTAAATATCCGGATTTTCAATAAATAATGCAAAAAAAGGCGGATATTGCGGAAAATTAAGCAAATCTTAAGGTTCGGCTCAGTTTATCTTAATGCTCAGTTGGTAGAATATTTTGAAATACTGGAAAAGTATGTAAAGAAATAAAAGGTATTAGGTATGAGTTTTTAGGTATTAGGCAAGGAATGCCGCAGCCCTACGATAAACTCAGGGCAGACGGAAGGCTAGTTATATTTTTAATAAAAAAGCAAAATATGAAGGATAGTTATAAAAAAACAGATCTCCAAGTAAAAGCGATTACAGGGCAGACGGATCTTTCGGTAGTAATACCTGCTTTTAACGAAGAGAAGCGGTTGCCTTCAACCCTGGCGTTCTTCGAAGAAGTTGCAGACCAGATTAGCCTGGAGATAATAATTGTTTGTGATGGGTGCACAGATAATACCGGTTCTATAATCGAAGAGTGGTCGGGCAGGCTGCCGATCAGGGTAATCAGTTACCCGGATAATAAAGGTAAGGGATATGCCGTGAGAAAGGGGATGTTAGCGGCAGGTGGTGATATTGTTGCTTTTATTGATGCTGACGGTTCAACTCCGCCAATCGAATTGATAAGACTAGTCAGACTGCTTGAGAAGGAGAAGGCGGATGTAATTATTGGTTCCAGGCGGGTGCCCGGGGCGGTGATCAAACGTCAGAATATCAGAAGGTATACCCTGGGAAGGTTGTTTTCGTTTTTTACCAAGGCGGCACTGTCGCTGCCATACCTGGATACTCAATGCGGATGTAAACTTTTTAAGAGGAAGGTTGCCAGGCTTTTGTTCAGGCTGTCAAAATATGATGGGTTTGAGTTTGACCTGGATATAGTTTACCTTGCCTATATCAGGGGGCTGCGGATACGTGAGATTGGTATTACATGGAATGATATAGCCGGTTCAAAAGTAAGGGTGATTGCTGATGGGCTAAAAATGATACAGACTGTCCTGATGATCAAGCTGACACATATAAAAATAATGAGGCGGATAAAGAAACAATACCTTGCAATTATAAGTATGCTTTAATTAAAGGTACGCTTTATGCTTCGCATCTTATACAAGGCGTACTTTTAACTGTTCAACCTTATCCGCAAAGGCCAGAACAGGGCCTTGTGAATGAATTTGACAGCATTTAAATTTTTACCGTACTTGCATTTAATTCAAGAAGCAACAGGAAGGCCCTTTTGGGCGTTTTATGCAACCTGAAAAGTGCGAAAGTTAACTAAAGGAAACCTCAGAAAATTCATTTTGAGCGACAAGTTTTTCTTTTGCCTGCTGACATGTGTCACATAAAACGGTGAATATAGCCCAATATGCACGATTTTATGTTCCTTGTCAGCAACCAAAATCTTAAACTATCGCATCAAAAGCAATTTCCAGAGGTCCCCTAAAGATGGAAAAAAATAAACAACATAAAAAATACATATATATTATTGCTCTATTGTTAATGATAAGAGCAGTAACGCTGCCGGCTTTTTCTTTTGTCGATACGACCGAGGGCCGATATGCCGGTATTGCCAAGAATATAGTGGATTATGACAACTGGATAACACCCAAATTATGGCATAATGGGGAGCTGGTACCATTTCTGGGAAAGCCGCCGCTGTTTTTCTGGAGCAGTGCAATATGTATGAAATATTTTGGTCAGAACGAATTTGCCGCGAGGTTACCGGGATTTTTATCATTTGTAAACATTCTCCTAATAATGTTCATTATAATAAGGAAATATATAAGCACAGAGATAGCCTGGCGAGCAGTGTTTTTGTTATTATCCAGCGTTGTGATATTTGCGGCGAGCGGATTTGTTATAGTTGATTTAATGCTATCGCTGGGGGTTGCAGGAGCATATTTTGCATATTTTGCTTTTATTAAGGAACCAGATATAAAGTTGCGAAAAAAATGGAGTCGGACAGTATTTCTGTTTCTAGCGATAGGCTTTATGGTAAAAGGTCCGGTAGCGATACTTTTATTTGGCGTACCTGTTTTTGCCTGGACAGTATATTATCGCCGGTCAGGTGATTTGAAGCACCATGCCTGGCTGACCGGTTTTGGAATTTTTCTACTTATAACAGCGCCGTGGTTTGTTTTGGCGGAGATAAAGAATCCCGGTTTTATAAAGTACTTTTTTGTAAACGAGAACTTTCTCAGGTTCGTTGTTCGTGATTATGGAGATAAATACGGCAGCGGACACGAACATATTCGCGGTACAGCGATTTTGATGATGCTGGCAGCGGCAAGTCCATGGAGTTTTTATGCGATATTCAGGATGTTTCATTGCCGGAGATTCTATTCAATAAAACAAATTCTCAATAACGAGTATATGAATTTCTTCTTATTTATTGTGGCAGCGGATACTTTATTGTGGTCGATGGCACGCCAGTTACTAATGACTTATCTGTTTCCGCTAGTACCGGCATTTGCTGTTTGGCTGGCGTTTTTGATACAAAAACAGGATGAGTCGAAAAATGTAAAACGTCATTCCTTCAGTAGTCATGCTTTTGTCTTATGTGTGGGTACGGCAATTGCCTTATTAATTGCAGCCCCGGTAATATCTCAGAATAAATCAACAAAAGATATTATTGATATTTGTAAAAATATATCTGATGGAGCTAGAATATATTTTGTACATGATGTGCCTTATTCGGCGTACTTTTATGCCAAAGATAAGGTTGTGCCACATCCGGACGAATCTGTATCTGAAAGTTTAGATCATATCGAAAATTTAGATAACTCATTATGTGTAATCAGTAAGAAGAGTTACAGTAAATTGCCTGAAAAAATACGCAAACGCAAATACTGCATTGCAAGTGAAGGGGAATATACTCTGATAGAATCGTACTAATAAAAGGACAGATTAAAATTTGATCTGATAGAATAATGAATTCGATATTTAATACAAAGTATAAATTTTATATAAAAGCAGTTATAATACTGATTGTGATTGCAGCGGTGAGTTCATTGTATTATAGATATTATACATGCAATAACTTTAAGGTTGTAGTTGCGGATAAAATCTATCGTTCCGGTCAGCCGGAAATGAGCCAGCTAGCAGAATGGATTGATAAATATAAACTTAAAACAGTGGTTGATCTGAGGGGGCCGACGGCTCCGCAGGCAGAAGATGAAGCGAAAGTCTGTGATGGTAAAAACATAAATATATTATACGTTAAGCTTAACGCTTATAAAAAGATACCGAGTGACAGGCTGGTAGAGCTGCTGGATGTCATAGATAGTATAGAGATGCCGGTTTTGCTGCATTGCAATCATGGTGTTGACCGGTCGGGGACGGCGTCAGCTCTTGCCTCATGGCTGCTTGGCTTTGATACTTATACAGAAGCTAAGAAGCAATCGTTCGTGATGCCGGGACCATGGAAGAACAGGAATGGAACCGGGCAGCATATAAGTAATATCTTTGCAGATTATGAAGAATATTGCGATAAAACCAGCCATAATATTGATGATAGAATATATTTTGAGGAATGGGCAAGGCGTATCTATCATCCGGATTATTTTTATGTAGGGTATAAGGCAAAAGAAGTAATATATACAGAGCCGGGTGGGATGTCAGAATTTCAGGTGAAGGTAACAAATTTATCTGACGAGACAATTCCCGCGGGAGATACAGATCGCAGGTTCAGGCTGTTTACGCGTATAAAAGAAAGCAATGAAATACTGGAGCCAAGGGAGAAATACAGTACCTGTACACTGCTGAAATCTGAAGATCTAGAACCTGGTGAAAGTGTCAATGTGTGTCATACAATACAGGTACCGGATGAACCGGGTAATTATGAATTCTATATAGATATGCTGGAAAAAGAAGACCACAGTTTTGCCAGGCAGGGTTCTCCTGAATTTGAAGGGACCCTGGTTGTTTTACCAGATAAAGAAATTTACCAGAGATACAGATTGTCAAATCTGGAAAATGGTGTCTCGAAGAATGTTGTTGTGCAAAAAGCGCAAATGCCATAGCTTGAAACAGTCAGAAAATGAAAATAATAGATAGTAAAGTAAAAGAGATATTTTTGGGAAAATACAGCTCATTGAAAGTGATGTTGATATTTTTGTCTATAACAGCCTTTTTCCGGATATTGATACAGGCGTTGGGGCTGGTAGAGCTCAGTGGGGATGAAGCTCAATACTGGGACTGGTCACGCAGGATGGATTGGTGTTTTTATTCCAAGCCGCCGGGGGTTGCAGCACTTATATATGCAGGTACCCATATATTCGGCAATAATGAATTAGGCGTTCGTTTCATGGCAATAGTCTGTTCCTTTATTGCATCAATTGCAATGTACCTTTTGGGAAAGGAAATGTATAATGAACGCACTGGTTGTATCGCGGCAGTATTATTCCAGGTTGTACCGGCTTTTGGCCTATATGGAATCGGTATGACGCCGGATTCACCGCTCATAATGTTCTGGTGCTGGAGTTTGCTGTTTTTTTACCAGGCAGTAGAGAAAGGCAGAAAGCGATATTGGGCAGGGTTAACTGTCTCGATCGGGCTGGCAATGTTATGTAAGTATGCGATAGTATTTTTTATCGTACCGGCGTTTTTGTACATGTTTTTTAGTGAGAATGGCAGAAAGGCTTTGCGGGGGCCATGGCCTTATATATCAATTCTGTCCAGTTTCGTTTTTTTTATCCCGGTTATATATTGGAACAGTCAAAACAACTGGGTAACATTCAGGCATGACCTGGGGCATACAAATATTGCCGAAGGGGTTAGTTTTTCCTTTGGTTATTTAATCAGTTTCCTGGGCGGTCAATTAATGATAGTTACGCCGGTGACAGCGGTATTGATAGTTGTTCTGCTGATAATAAAACGGAAGAGCTACTCTCTGGGTTTCTGGTTTTGCATACCCATACTTATATGTTTCCTGATAAAAAGTATCCAGGGTAAGGTTCAGCCGAACTGGGTTGCCACGGCATGGATAGCGGGCATTGTACCAATGGCAGATTATTTTGTTTCTGGTTACCTGGAACTGGATGTTAAGAACCGATGGCGTAATTTGTCCCGTTCGGCTGTGAGTATTCCGGCGGTAATAATGATAATTTTGCATATGCCGTTTTTGGTCGAGCTGGTTCCGTGGCCAAATGATCTTAACCCGGTAAGAAAGCTAACCGGATGGCGGCAACTGGCCAGTGCGGCAGATGCCAAACGGGCAGAGATGGAATCGCCGTTTTTTGTCCTGACTGATTATTATATGGTGACAGCTGAGATGGCTTTTTATTGTGAAGGTAATCCAGAGGTATATTATATTAACACCGGAAATACCAGGATGAATCAATATGATCTCTGGCAGGATCTAAATGAGAAAAAAGGTGAAAACGCAATATTTATCCCTCGAAAAGGGATAAAGGATATAGTATATGAGCTGTTTGATCGGGTTGAAGTAGAGGATTGTCCGATTACAGATATTTACGGGCGAGCGATACAAACTTATAAAATCTGCAAATGCTATGGTTTTAAGGGTATTGAATCGCATGGGAACGATCGATACTGATATGCAGGTTTGATGAATACAAGAGCAAGCCGCAACCAAAAGAAAGTAATAAGAAATAAGTTAAGGAAATCCCGATGTTTATCAGGAAGCTAATTGTTAGCTTACACATAAGAATTGATTAATTTTGAGCGACTAGTTTTTTTTGCCTGCTGACACGCGTCAAATATATCAGTAAATATAGCCTAATATTCACGATTCTATGTTCCTTGTCAGCAACCAAAGTCTTAAACTATGGTATCAAAAGCAATTTTCGGAAGCACCCTGTAGTAAAAATATTTTTATAAAAACATAAAGCCAACTTTTCACATGAATAATGATGGAGGTTGGCTTATTTTTGCATAAACAGCCCTGAAAAGCGATAAACAAAGATTATCAAGAAATATGACAATAGTATAAATTCGTCCGGATAATTTACTGTATTTTTAATTGAGAAAAATTTATCAAAATAAGCAGAATAATCATTGCAATTTACTTAAATTACCGCTAAAGTTAAGACCCATAACAATTAAGAGTAAGAATAGAGAGAAAATATTACAGAAAGTAGCAATCGGGGGATTAAGCTGTAAATCGTTTAATATATGAGGGTTAATGTACGTTTACATAGTGAAAGCGTGCATGAAACTGTTACATTTTTGTGAAACCTTAAAGGTTATATGAAATAGTGACGAGATAGTAGAACGGTGTCGCAAATAAACAAGTGTACCGGGTAATAATCCGGTAGAATATAACAATAACTTAATGTAAGTATTCGGAGCTGAAAAATGGCCGAAACAATTGAATCCTTTGTTGCAAAACTAAAAACCGAAGGCGTAGAGCAGGGTCGTAAAGAAGCTGACAGTATTGTTGGTGATGCAAAATCAGAAGCAGAAAAGATAGTTGCAGATGCAAAATCCGAAGCTGAAAAGATAATTGCAGCCGCCAAGAAGCAGGGCGAAGATATCCTGGCTCGCAGTAATACCGAATTGGAGCTTGCTGCTCGCGATTCAGCAATGAAGCTTCGTGAGACTCTGGCAAAATCGCTGGAGGCAGTAATAGCCGGTCCGGTAGATGAAGCATTGAATGATACAGAGTTTCTGAGGACAGTGCTTACAGATATTATGATGAAGTATGTAGAAGCCGACATTGAAGGAACGGGCGATGTAAAGCTTACCCTTCAAGACGAGCAATATCATGCTTTAGCAGAGTGGGCGGTAAAGCAGATCCGCAAACATGCCAAGAAAGACGGTGTTTGTGTTGACCTTAAAGGCACATTGAAGCAGTCCGGTTTTGAGTACAATTTAACAGGTGCAACTGTTGAGATGACTCAGGAATCAGTAACCGAATTGCTGATGTCTTTGGTAGGTCCTAAGCTTCGTGAGATATTTGATGCCGCGAAATAAGCGAGTATTCGTATTCAGGCATAAATTGGAAAGTTAAATTGGTAATCTATAGGAGTATAACAGTCATATGGCCGGCCAGTTTTATTATTTGATAACTTCATTACCTTCACTGGAGGAACTTGGCAGTGATGCCCCAGTGACCGGGTCTGAATATCTTGATCTGGTTGATGAAAGTGCAGTTGCCTACGACCTGGTAAAATCAGTGTTGTTGAGTGACGATCTGGTGCAGGTACAGGCTTTAAAGGCACAAGAAATCGAGCATGTCAGTCCATCAGTTTTGACCGAGATGCAGGCAATTGGTGAAGAGGATCTGCCAGAATATCTTACCATAACAGCTGGATATGATAAACCAGATGCGATGTGGGAAGATTATTTCAGATATGCCTGGAAGACTGCGAACGATTATGGTTGTGAGTTCCTGAAATTATGGATAGGTTACGAAGTGGGATTGAGAAATGCCTTGATAACCGCCCGAGCAAGGAAGCTGTCGCTGGATCCGGAAGAATTTTATGTCGCCCGTGATCTGTCAGGAGATCAGGATTTCAGTTCTTTGATCAATGAATGGTCGGGAGCGGAGAACCCGATGGCCGGTATGATGGTATTGGATAAGGCAAGATGGAACTGGCTGGCGGAAAATGACAGCTGGTTTAAGTTTACATATGATGAGCTGGTAGTATATGGTGCCAGGCTTTTATTGTTGAAGAGATGGGAACGACTCAGTGGAAAAGTAACCGCAGCGAGTTGATCACATTTTTTTTGTTTAGTAATTATAACTGTTATAACGTGAGGTACTGACCAGTGGATGGCAAAATAGTAGCTGTTTACGGTAACCTGGTGGTTGCAGAGACTAGTGACAAAGTTGTGCAGAACTCAACGGCATACTGTGTACGCGAGGATGGCACAAGACTGTTAAGTGAAACAATTCGAGTTCGCGGCAATCAATGTGACTTGCAGGTATTTGAAGAAACACGCGGCCTAAAGGTTGGTGATAAGATCGAGTTCCAGGATGAGATGTTGTCTGTAACATTGGGTCCCGGCCTATTGGGGCAGATTTATGACGGTTTGCAGAACCCATTGGTAGCCCTGTCAGAGAAAGTCGGCTTTTTCCTAAAACCAGGTAACTATCTACCAGGTTTGAAGAAAGATGTCAAATGGTCATTTACCCCGACAGTCTCAGCAGGTGACAAGGTATCAGCCGGCGATATGCTGGGAACAGTACCTGAGGGCTTGTTTACTCATAAGATAATGGTACCGTTTAACCTTCTGGTTAAGGGCGAGCTGACAGTAGAA
Organism: Sedimentisphaerales bacterium; assembly: GCA_963666285.2. Lineage (GTDB taxonomy): Bacteria > Planctomycetota > Phycisphaerae > Sedimentisphaerales > SM23-30 > JAFGDI01. The sequence continues at coordinate 3,287,744 of OY762711.1, read as the reverse complement.
TCAGTATCGTCTGGCGGCGATTATACCGTAGATCAGGAAATAGCGGTCCTGAAAGATTCAACAGGTGAGACAATATCAGTTGCGATGCAGCAGCAGTGGCCGGTAAAACGAGCTTTGAATATATGTAAAGAGCGTTTACTGCCAGAAGTTCCGATGGTAACGCAGACACGTATTATCGATACGACTTTCCCTGTGGTACTAGGCGGTACATTCTGTATTCCAGGTCCGTTTGGTGCCGGTAAGACAGTATTGCAGCAGGTAATCTCGCGTTATGCCGATGTAGACATCGTGATTGTCGCGGCATGCGGTGAGCGTGCCGGTGAGGTTGTGGAAACCCTTCGTGAGTTCCCAGAACTGGAAGACCCACGTACTGGTAAGCCATTGATGGAACGAACAATCATTATTTGTAATACCTCAGCTATGCCGGTAGCGGCTCGTGAAGCGTCGGTTTATACAGCAGCGACTCTGGGCGAATACTATCGCCAGATGGGCTTGAATGTCCTGCTGCTGGCAGACTCCACATCACGTTGGGCCCAGGCGATGCGAGAAGTATCAGGTCGTTTGGAAGAAATTCCAGGTGAAGAAGCCTTCCCGGCGTATCTAGAAAGTCGTATCGCGAGTTTTTATGAACGTGCCGGAATGCTGGAACTAAAAGACGGCAGCAGAGGTTCACTGACAATTGGCGGAACAGTATCACCTGCCGGTGGTAACTTTGAAGAGCCTGTAACTCAGGGTACTTTGAAGGTAGTGGGAGCGTTTTTAGGTTTGAACCGAGCTCGTTCCGATGCCCGTCGTTATCCAGCGATTGACCCGCTGGATTCATGGACCAAGTATGGCGGAATTATTGATCCTGATATGGTGACAAGATCAGTTGATATCCTTCGTCGCGGAAATGAGATCAAACAGATGATGACAGTTGTAGGTGAGGAAGGAACGAGTACCTCAGACTATACAACGATGCATAAAGCAGAATTTTTCGATGCGGTATACCTGCAGCAGAATTCATTTGATGAAGTAGATTCAGCCTGTCCTGCCGAACGCCAGAAGCTGTTGTTCGGAAAAGTTATGGAGATCATGGAAGCAGATTTTGACTTCGATGATAAGGAAATAGCACGTAAGACTATGGTAGGAATTACCGATACGTTCCGTAACTGGAACTATGAAGCGACAGATAGCGAAGAATTTAAGAAGTCGCTGGCCAAGATCGAGAAGTTTATCGAGAGCAAAGGGCGAGGATAAACTAAATAACTAATAGTTGAAGAACCGCCAGAGGCGGGCTGATAAGATTAGAATAATATAGTTTTAGACTAAAATTGGAAATATAAATTTCAGGAAACTCATGCGATGAGAAAGTATTACGACGAAATAGTACGTATTGCCGGTAATGTGGTAACAGTAATCGCTGATAATGTAAGTTATGAAGAACTTGCAATAGTAACCAGCAGCCACGGCACATCAATGGCACAGGTAGTGCATATTCAGGGTGAGCGAGTGAGCTTACAGGTTTTTGGCGGTACGCAGGGCGTATCGACCGGTGACCGTGTACGTTTTCTTGGCAAGGCGATGGATGTACCGTTTAGCGAAGACCTGCTGGGCCGGATTTTTGACGGTTCTGGTAAGCCTCGTGACGGGCGTCCGGAAGTAGAAGCCGAGCGAATAGAGATAGGCTCACCAGCGGTAAACCCAGTTATGCGTCGTATGCCTGACAAGATGGTGCAGACCGGTATTCCAATGATCGATATCTTTAACTCGCTGGTAGAATCCCAGAAGCTACCAATTTTCTCAGTTGCGGGTGAACCGTACAATGAGCTGCTGGCCCGAGTTGGTCTGCAGGCTGATGCTGATGTAATTATCCTGGGCGGTGTAGGTCTTCGTAATGATGACTACCTGAAGTTCCGAAAAGCGTTTGAAGAAGGCGGCGTACTGGGCCGTACAATAATGTTTATTCATACAGCGGCTGACCCGATCGTAGAAGGTATGATGGTTCCTGACATGTGCCTTGCGGTAGGTGAAAGTTTTGCATTACAGAACAAGAAAGTTCTTGTCCTGATTACTGATATGACAGCTTTTGCTGACGCCATGAAGGAAATCGCGATTGTTATGGAGCAGATTCCATCTAACCGTGGTTATCCGGGTGACCTGTACAGTCAGCTGGCACGTCGTTATGAAAAGGCGGTAGACTTTGACGGCAGTGGTTCAATGACCCTGCTGACATGTACAACAATGCCTGGTGACGATGTAACACACCCGGTACCGGATAATACCGGATATATTACCGAAGGTCAGTTTTACCTGCGAAACGGTCGAATCGAGCCGTTTGGTTCTTTGAGTCGTTTGAAACAGCAGGTAAACGGCAAGACCCGTGACGATCATCGAGCAATTATGGATGCGTGTTTACAGTTGTACGCACAGTGTCGTGAAGCTCGAGAAAAACGCGATATGGGTTTTGAGATGAGTAAATGGGATAGTCGTCTGCTCAGATATGGTGAGCTGTTTGAAGAGCGTATTATGGACCTGTCAGTGAATATTCCGTTGTTTGACGCTTTGGATCGCTGCTGGGAAATGCTGGCGGATTGTTTTGAGCCGGAAGAAATCGGTATTCGTCGTAATATCATTGAAAACCACTGGCCGAAACCACTGGCAAGCTAAAGTCAGTGAAGAGCTAAGAGTTAAGTTTTGCTGATTTCGCCAAGGCGAAACAGATTTTAAGCTAACTCAAAAGTGAACTTGACTTGAGACTGAATTGTATTAACTAAGTACCAGGAACAGATAACCAGGTATTATAAATATGGCAAAGAAAAAGATAAAATTTACCAGGCCCGAGCTAAAGCGTCAGCGTGACGATCTGAAGAGATTTGCCAGGTATCTGCCTATGCTGAAGCTGAAACAGCAGATGCTGCAGATGACAATGCGTAAGATTTCTCAACAGCGTGACGAGGCAGAAGAAGCGAAGAAGAAGGCTGAAGCGATCTTTGATCGGTATAGTTCCATTACCAATGATGTTGCCGGTGTTAATGTAAAATCTCTGGCGGAATGCAAAGAGATAAAGACCCATCAGAGTAATATAGCTGGTGTGAACGTTCCGGTTTATGAAGAAGTAGTTTTTGAAGAAGCCAGCTACAGCTTGTTTGCTACCCCGGCCTGGGTAGATGATACGATAGAAGATTTGCGAGAAGTAAATCGCTGTAATGCCCGTATGGAAATCTTGCAGCGTCAATTTGATCTTTTGCAGAAAGAGTTAACCAAGCTGATTCAGCGAGTTAATTTGTTTGAAAAGGTAAAGATACCGGAAGCGAAAGAAAATATTCGCAAGATCAAGATCCAGCTTTCAGATGAGATGGCGGCAGCGGTAGGTCGGGCCAAGATAGCCAAGAGTAAGCTGGTTGAAAAAGAGATAGATAATGGATCGTAATCAAACTCGCATCACAAGTTTGATTAAGTGAAGAGTTTAGGTGTCACTGGCGCGACCTTAATTGATAGCTTCGCGAGGCGTGGCAAAATAAGTAAATAGTGAAAAACAAGAGTTGAAAGTAGAAGTATAAACTTCGCTCAAAGCTTTTATTAAGTTCGAATGGACATTATAAACTGTAAAGGGTTATATAAATGTCAATAGTAAATATGTCAAAAATTCAGGTAGTAGTAAGTATGGCTGACAAAGACAGCCTGCTGACCGAACTCCAGAAATATGGAGTGTTGCACGTTGTTCCTGTATCAGCGGATCTGGCAGCAGCGGACGAGCAGGTGGCCCAGCAGTTAGCTGACGCCCAGCATGCTTATTCTATATTGAATCATCACCAGCCGGTAGTACCATCAAGTGAATCCCTCAAAGTAAGTGAGGTATTTTCTGATGTGCTGGCAAACCAGAAAATAATTGACGAATGCAGGCATAAGATTTCAGCAAATCTTCGTGCCATAGACAACCAGCATATGTGGGGTAATTTGTCCCTGGCAGACCTGGAATTTTTGAAAACAGCAGGTAAGAGCCTCCTGTTTTTTGTAGCTCCGGAAAATGCAGAGATAGATTTTGACGCAGAATATGTTACCACATTAAGCGGAGCTCCGCTGGGAAAGAAACTGGTAGCCGTTGTCGGAGCGGAAAAAGTAGAACTGCCTGAAGATTCAGGTTTTGAGCCGGTGCATATGCCGGAATTTGATAATCCGACATTAAAAGCCGAGATTACTGAGCTTGAGAGTAAAAAGGCAGAAGCTAAAGAAGAGATCAACAAACTGGCATCCCATTTTGATAAGGTTGCCAAGTATGTAAACGATATGGAGTCAGTCCACGAATATTCAACCGCGGCAAATTCAGGGTTAAATGACTCAGATTTGTATGCTATCCAGGGATGGCTTCCAACAGAAAAGTTTGAAAGTCTGGGCAATGATCTTGATAAGAACCATATTCATTGCGGCATGAGGATAGTCGAGACTGGTGAAGAAGAACTTCCACCAACCGAGGTAGATTATCCTAAATGGACTTTACCGATAAAGGCATTATTTGGCGTATTGGGAACCTTGCCTGGTTATAGAGAGCCAGAGCTGTCAAAGTTTTTTATGGTGGCGTTTCCACTATTTGCAGCGATGATTATCGGTGATGCCGGTTATGGCCTGATATTTGTAGCACTTGCATATGGCATGAGAGATAAGCTGGTTAAAGCTGCCGGAAAAGATATGGCAGATTTGATCAAGATAATTGGTATTACCACATTTGTTTGGGGAATTCTATCAGGCAACATATTTGGTGTAACACCAGCAAACTTTAAAAATGATGCCGGTGAATTGACCAGTTTTGGCAAGTTGTTTGCGATGCCGGCAGTTTTCTGGGATATAGACACAATAGAAGGTATAAACAAAGTTACCAAACTGAGTTTTGTAATCGGGTGTGTGCATCTTGTTCTGGCACATTTATGCCAGGCTGCATTTATCTGGCCTAATAAGCGAGCTTTTGCCGAGATTGGCTGGGTATTGGTTATGATGGCAATGTTTGGCATAATCTGGGGTTTGTTCTATCCAGACAAAATGGTTATACCATGGGGTATGATATTGATTTTGCTGCCTGCGGGTCTGGCGTTAGCGGTAATATTTACTCATCCGCATAATAATCCAGCGGTAAGAGTATCAATTGGGCTGGCGTCATCAATATTACCGACAATCGGAGCTTTCGGCGATATGATGAGTTATATTCGTCTGATGGCGGTAGGTCTGGCGAGTTATTACCTTGCGGCATCGTTTAACCAGATGGGAACAGACTTGTTTGGCTTGGGGATATTTGGAGTAGTATTTGGCTCGATCGTTATAGCTTTCGGTCATGTATTGAATATATTTTTGGCTTTAATTGCGGTACTCGCTCATGGCGTCCGCTTAAATATGCTTGAATTTTCCGGTGGTGCCGGTATTCAGTGGGGCGGCTATGCGTATGAGCCGTTTGGAAATAAAAAATAACAAAAGTATTTATTAACTTATTTAGTTTATAAGGAGATTTCAAATGGATATTATTACTACAATGCCAATTACAATGGGGCAGATGGGGCTCGCATTAGCTATGGGTTTGGGCGCCGTTGGAAGTGCTCTTGGTATCGGTATTGCAGGCCAAGCTGCTGCCGGAGCATGGGCAAAGGAAGCCAAAGCAGGCAAAGCCTTGAATTTTAATTATATTATCCTGGCAGGTATGCCACTTTCCCAGACATTTTATGCTTTTATTCTGGCATTTGTATTTATGAAAGCAAAATCATTTGGTGCCGACGGTACAGAAGCTCTTGCAGGAGCATATCCAGGAGCGTTATTTGGTATTGGCCTGGCAGGTGGTTTGATCGAGCTATTCTCAGCGTGGTACCAGGGCAAAGTAGGTGCTGCAGCTTGTCGAGCTTTGAGTGATTCAGAAGGTGTAAACTTTACATTTCTGATTATTGCGATGGGTCTGGTAGAATCAGTAGGTCTGCTAGGCTTTATCTTCCTGTTCATGCTGCTGCCAGCATAATGAAAGATTGAAAGTATTAAATATGAAGCATGGTATTTATGCCGTGCAGATATGATAAGTATTTAAAATAGCTCTTGTCTTTTCGGAGACAATGAGCTATTTTTAATTATTGAATCATAGATTAAATAATCAAAAAAGTGAAAAATCAGGATTCGCTTACGCGACCTATTCAAGCTGACGCATGAGTAATAAAATAATAAAATACCGTTTATATGGCAGTTAAAATAATAACAAGTGTAAAGAATGATAATATCAAGCGGGTGGTGTCGTTGAATACCGGTGGTAAACGGCGTAAGCTTGGTTTGTTTCCTATTGAAGGCCGCAAAGAGATAGCCCATGCATTTAACAGCGGGATAGATATCTGTGAAGTGTATTTATGTCCGGAGATACTGGCAGATGATGAAGCCTTGAGTGAGTATCCGGGTATGCTGGATGCAATCTCGTCATCGGTTGATCATATATTTGAAGTTTCTGCCTCGGTATATAATAAGATTGCGTATCGGTCGAATGTCGAGGGAATTTATGCGGTTGCGAGGTATCCTGAAAAGGAACCGGCTATGGAGGCATTGCCAGAGAATCCACTGATACTGGTGATCGAGGGAGTTGAGAAGCCAGGCAACCTGGGGGCTATGTTGAGGACGGCAGACGGTGCGGGAGTGGATATGGTACTGGTAGCTGATAATGGCGGTACCGATCTGTACAATCCAAACGCAATCCGTTCGAGCCTGGGCTCTATCTTTACTCTGGAGGTGTTTTGTCTGCCTTTGGCAGAAGTAATAGCTTTGCTTAAAGAATCCGGCGTACAGATTGTTTTGACCAGCCCTGCGGCTACGAAAAGTCTCTGGGAAGTTGATTATTGTCGCCCGACAGCAATAGTACTTGGCAGCGAGCATACCGGTTTGCCGGACGAGTGGCTGCAAGAGGAAAAGAATTCGGTTTATATACCGATGGTCGGCCAAATGGACAGTTTGAATGTTAGTTGCAGTGGGGCGATTATGTTATATGAGGCGAGAAGACAGAGAATATCCTGCAAGTAAAAGTCATATCTATATCTTTGGGAACTCTATTCGTATTATAGTTTATTTAATTTTCGAATTATTGCTATTGTGCAATTAGTGTATGTAATTCACTAATTTCTCCAGGCATCATATGTTTGTTTTAATTGTAAAATAATGCCTATATTCACGCGTTAAAGGGATGTTGTCTGTAAGTTTTGCATATCACTATAGTGCAATTATGTGTTTCTATTTGAGGCGTGTGGTTAGAAATTTATTAAAAAAAGTTTTAAAATTTTTCTCCACTTAAGTTTGCTAGTATAAGTGTAACTGTATGTGTTTTAACTGATTATGTGAGTTAATTTTTGGGGTCGATTTAGGGTGGGTTAAAATCAATATATTTTAAGGGCATTTTTTTCAAGTTGGTGCAGATAATAAATAGAAATGCGTTTTTCCAATATTGTTGATAAGTGCAATTTACTTACGCAAAGAGTTAACAAGTGCGGTATGGCACTTTGACTGTTTTAGGCGATTTGCCAGAGGCACTTCGTTATTGCAACTTAAAAACTACGAAAGTTAACAACAATAAAATGCATTAACTGGATAGTAGAGCAGACAAACAAGTAAGTAGAGTAGATAGAAAAAATAAACCCCTTTTAAAAAATGCAATTTATGAAATTAATGTTTGTAATAAGCAAATGGAGCTAGTGCAGGTTTATTTTTCATTATTTTTTATTTCTTTAACAGGAGAAAAAAATGTCAAAAAGTAAAGGTACAAAAAAAACGTTTAAAGGATTTACTTTGATAGAGTTACTGGTGGTGATTTCTATCATTGCTTTGCTGGTGAGTATTCTTATGCCGGCTTTGAATAAGGCAAAACAGCAGGCGTATCAGGTAGCGTGCTCATCAAACCAAAAGAATCTGGTATTGGCCTGGATTCAATATAATGATTCTAACAATGACAATATTGTGGCCCATTACGTAACAGAAAGTCATATGAGGGGTTCCGGCAATCCACATTCATGGGTTGAGCCACCACAAATACCTGGTGATTCAACAGGTCCGGATTTTTCACTAGTTCCATCAGGAAGGTATAGAGGTGCTGTAGGTAGCAATGTAACTGAAGGTATGAGGAAAACAGGGTTGCGTGCAGGTGCAATGTGGAAGTATCTTAAAGAAGAAGAGGTTTTTCACTGCCCTGGTGATAAGCGTCAAAAAGAAGGGGATTTGGATAAGCAGATGTATAGGACATATGCCATTCCATCCGGAATAGGTGCTGCTAAAAATAGTAATAGCGGTATAGCATCAGATAAGTTTATCACTAAGGCATCAGCAATTAAGTTTTCAAGTGAGAAATATATTTTTGCAGAAGTATCATATGATAATAACTGGCAAAAAAATTACCCTGACCAGTTTATAATTGATATGAACTTGAAAAATTCAGCGACCAAAACTTTATGGGTTCCTTTGTCAATATGGCATGGTAAATCCAGTACCTTTGGTTTTGCTGACGGTCATGTAGAAAGTCGAAAATGGTTAAACAAGGATATTGCAGATTATTTCAGGGATCGTTCCGCGTATAGGGCAGCCGGCAGGCCTGAGTCGTTTACAGATAATGAAGATCTAGAATGGCTTTTCAATCGCTTTCCCAATAGCCAGAACTACCAGAAACATTAGGATGCTTTTTAAAAACAGACTGGTATGATTTGTTAGTAATTCAAAACATAATCAGCAGGATGGAAGACAAATAGCAGGGGTATAGATAGCCAGTCGTAAGTCTTTTTGACATTCTGGTTAAGTATGTGTGATCAGATATGTATATTATATAATGGCGCTCAATGTGGATTGGGCGTCATTATTTTTTTATGTTGAGTAACATTTTTTTACTTGTCAATTAGATATCTATGTCAATTGGATTACAGAAAAGAACTCCAATTATATGCTTGGTTGGATATAATAATAGACTGAAGCTATTCTTCGATGTCTTCGAGGTCGTCATGTGGTCGCAGGTGTTTAAGCTGATCGACCCAGACGATTTCGGCTTTGATTTCCTGCAGGTTCATTTGTCTGCGGAACTCGTTATCTTTTCTAATGAAACTGTTGAATACGCCTTCAGGCGGTCGGTGGACTCTGCCGTTAGCAAAAAGTATATTACGGCGTTCTTTGTGGCCGTTGACTTTGTCGTAGGCAACGACCATTTCCTTGGGAACGCCGGTAAATAAATCGGCTCCGCGGTAGAAATAGCTGCATTGTCCGACCGGGAACGGGCTAACCGGGCATACCAGTTCCCAAACAGTAATCATTTCCAGTTCGACAAGAGTGTCAAGCGAAGGCGGGAACATGCCATCATGGTTTTTCTGATATTCGGCGATTTTTTCACCGATAAGTTTTAATGATTCGTCGCAGTGGGCCATAAAAAACGTGTAAAATCAAAAGTTTAAGTTATAAAATATTAACAGTTTTCACAAAGGGCTATCATTATATTGCCTTGGGAGAATATGTTCAAGAGTAGATTTAGTAGATATAAATAATATAATAGCAGATAATTATGTAAAAATCTTGACATAATATACGAGTGTAATTATTATATATGTCTGTTTATATCAGATAAATATACCTGCCATATACGGACAAACCATTATGAAATCAAGACTTACCACTTTTTTGTTAGCATTGTTAGTGATGATGTCGGTATCTTATGCTGAGGTGCCAGCGGACGTTCCAGTTCCGGCAGCCTTGCAGCCAACCGATGTCTGGCAGTTAGATGTTCAATTTCATGGTAATCCAGAGCAATTGGAAGTAAAGCTGCCTGGAGATGAAGTTCCGACAAGGTTCTGGTATTTGGTGTATACTATTACCAATAATACAGGTAAAGATGTAGATTTTTACCCGACATTTGAGGTAATGACAAATACCTTCATGTTGTATGAGGCCGGCAAAGTACCTTCTAAACCTGTATATGAAGCAGTTGAAAAGCTTTATAAGAAATCAGTTCCACTATTGGAGCCGGAAATTCAGGTTGCCGGCAGGATACTTCAGGGTGAAGATAATGCCCGTGATTGTGTATGTATTTTGGACGATTTCGATCCTAACGCTACATCTGTAAAGCTTTTTATCAGCGGGTTTTCCAATGAAACGCAGACAATTGAAGTAGCAGATGACAAAAATGAAAAAAAATCTAAAAAAGTCTTGCTTCGTAAGACTTTAATGATAGAATATACCGTTCCCGGTGACGTTAACAATCAGGACAAAAAAGTCATGTTGTTTCGTCGCAAGGAATGGATAATGCGTTAACTTAATAATATATAATAATTTATAAGATAGGCGAGAATAAAAAATGGCACATAAAAAAGGACAGGGTTCTTCGAGAAACGGTCGTGACAGTAATCCGCAGTATCGTGGTATCAAGGCTTATGGCGGCCAGTCAGTAACAACCGGAAGTATTATTGTCAGGCAGGTTGGCACGACTTTCAAACCCGGCAAGAATGTTGGCTGTGGTAAAGATTATACACTATTTGCACTTAAAGACGGTGTAGTGGACTTTCATAATCGTATAGTAAACATCATTCCTGCCCAGTAAGGAATTGAATTAGAAATATCAAGGCTGCATATTTGTATATGCGGCCTTTTTTTATGCGCTATTGAGCAAGTAATTGTATTTGGTTGTTCAAACAGCTTTCCTTTTAAATTAGTTTGCTATATAATTTTATGTAAGAATAATTGATATTATCAGGCTCACTTTATGCCTGTATTGTGAATCAGGTACTTGTATCATAAGGTAAGAATCAAATAGATATGAATAAAAATGAAATTCTGCAATGGCTAAAAGAAACCGATCCCGCTAAACTCAAAGAGTTATGGGAAAAGGCAGACCAGGTTCGCAAAGATAATGTAGGTGATGAGGTTCATCTGCGGGGCTTGATTGAAGCGTCTAACATATGTGTACGTCAGTGTCGATATTGTGGGATAAATGCGTTACAGGGGCAAAAAATACCCAGGTATCGTATGACTGTTGACGAGATGCAGGAATGTGTCAAGCTGGCAGTTAAATTTGGATATGGTACAATTGTGGTACAGGCAGGTGAAGATTACGGTTTGACCAAGGAAATGATTGAAGGTTTTATCAGATGGGTGAAGGATAACAGTGAACTGGCGATTACGTTGAGCCTGGGTGAGAGAAGTGAAGATGAATTTGTTGTCTGGCATAAAGCCGGGGCAGACCGATATCTGCTAAGATTTGAGACATCAGATCCGGAGTTGTATAAGAATATACATCCGCCGGTAAAGGGTCAGACGCATGTAGATCGTTTTGAAGTATTGAAACAGCTAAAGTCCATCGGCTATGAAACCGGAAGTGGCGTAATGGTGGGTATCCCGGGTCAGAGTTATGATATCCTGGCAAATGATATCCTTGCATTTAAAGAGCTTGGTTTGCATATGATAGGAGTCGGACCCTATATTGCTCATCCGGATACTTCGCTGGGTAGAGGTGAAGATATAATTGTTTTAGATGACAGTGAGCAGGTACCAAACATTCAGGAGATGACATGTAAGGTATTAGCCTTAACGCGGATATTGTGTCCGCAAACAAACCTGCCAAGCACAACGGCCCTGTCAACTCTTTCGGATAGCGGTCGAGAGCAGGGTTTAAACTGCGGCGGTAATGTAATAATGCCAAATATTACTCCTCTTGAATATCGAAAATTATATGAGATATATCCGGCCAAGTCGTGTATAAATGAAGATGCGGAACATTTTCACGAACAAATCAGGAAGCGAATTGAATCTATCGGCCGAAAAGTTGGTCAAGGGCGTGGTGATTCAGTGAAATTTGTGGCCAGGAATTAAGTCAGTCAGGTATAGACATGTCAGAGAAATATCGAATAGAAAAAGATCTTTTAGGTCAAATGCAGGTTCCAGCGGAAGCTTTGTGGGGTATATATACTGTCCGGGCAGTTGAGAATTTTCCTTTGACCGGTAAAATGATAGATGCCAAATTTATATCTGCATATGGAGCAGTAAAGCTTGCGGCGGCCAGGGTGAACGGTCAGCTGGGCAAGCTGGATGAAAAGATTTTGTCGGCTATATGTTCGGCTTGTGAGGAGATGCTTTCTGGGGTATTAAACGAACATATCATAGTAGATGCCTTGCAGGGAGGGGCAGGTACCTCAACGAATATGAATGTCAACGAGGTAATAGCAAATCGGGCGCTGCAGATTTTAGGTGAGAAACCGGGCAGTTATGATATTATTGACCCGCTTGACCATGTTAACCTGCATCAGTCAACTAATGATACGTATCCGACAGCGTTAAAAGTGGCGTGTATCTGGAAGCTGCGACTATTGGAGGAGCAGGTGGCAAAGCTAGTTGAAGAATTTCAGATGCTGGAAAAGCGTACCGCAAATATAGTGAAGGTTGGGCGCACCCAGATGCAGGATGCGGTATTGACGACATTAGGTCGTGAGATGAGTGCATATGCGGAAACTTTTGGCCGTGATCGATGGCGAATATATAAATGTGAGGAGCGGTTAAGAGTGGTTAATATCGGCGGTACGGCAATTGGTACGGGATTGTCGGCCCCGCGTCAGTATATATTCAATGTGATAGAAGAATTGCGTACCATTACCGGTTTAGGTTTGGCGCGTGGAGAGAATATGATAGATGTTACCCAGAATGCGGATGTGTTCGTCGAGGTATCCGGTATATTGAAGGCCTGTGCGTCCAATTTGCTGAAAGTAGCGTCAGATTTGCGGTTTATGTCATCTGGCCCGGATGCCGGTATAGGTGAGATATCTTTGCCGGAAAGACAGGCCGGCTCATCAGTTATGCCGGGCAAGGTAAATCCGGTAATACCGGAGGCGGTATCGCAGGCAGCCATGAGGGTATTTGCACATGACCAATCAATAGCACAAGCGGCCTCGATGGGTAATCTGGAGTTGAACGCATTTATGCCGCTGATAGCCGATTCGCTGCTTGAAAGTTTAACTCTTCTGACAGAGTCATGCCGGATTTTCAGAGAATTTTGTGTTTCTGGAATAGAGGTAGATGAGGAAAAATGCCGCGAGCACATAGAGACATCATCTGCGGTTGTGACAGCGTTGGTTTCAGAGATTGGATATCAGAAGGCCCAGGAGGTCGCATTGCAGTCTAAGAGAGAATCGAAGACTATTCGAGAAGTAGTAATCGAGTTAGGGCTGCTTAGCTCTGATCAGTTTGATTTTCTGATAAGCCCTGATATGGTGACCAGACTGGGCAGTAAATAATTACATTATGCTTTTAATATATATATTTGATATTTATAATTAACATGAAATAGACGTTTCTGGTTTTGTCACGAATAATTACGAAAAGGAAAAGTTATGAAAAATTCCAGAATGCATATAATTTTGCTAGTATGTTTCACTTTATATTTAAGCGGCTGCAGTACTCCTGATATGAATGTTTCGATCAAGAATCCCGGCAGCGACCTTATCGGAAAATCCAGGGTAAATCTTGTTACAGCCGGTGATACAAACCTGGCAACGAATATCCGGCATTCATTGCAGGATTTACTGGAAAAGTCTAACCTGGCTGCTATTGACCCATTATTGGCAAGCTATGGTTTGAATTGTGATTTTACTTTGACCAGAAGATATGCAGATCAGGAAAAGTCAAAGAGCCTTTTATTTGTTATTCTAAAACTGGAGTTTATAAATCTCACTACCAATTCAACTGTAAGAAAAACAGTATTACATGGTCATGTAGATTCACCAAATGAGGTTCAGGGTTTAGTGGAAGATATGGTGTCAGGTTTCTTCAGCCAGTTTTCCCAGGCATCGGATTTGACAGTTCCGGTGGCAAAGGGGTGGACAGGGTATGATGCTCTAGGCAGAAAGCAGTTAGCCCAGGGCGATTTTGGAAATGCGATAGAAAATTTTAAGCTTGCTATTGATGCTCGCCCGGATGATCATGCCGCATATTATAATCTGGGTGTGGCGTATGAATCTTTGAACCGGAATGACCAGGCATTAAAATGCTATCAGAGGGCATACCAGATAAAGCCGGAGCCAGTGTATCAGAAGGCGATATTGCGAACAGCTAAATAGGAGAGTAAGGGTTACTATGTCGGAAAAAAAAATGCGTGGCCTTATCTCGATAGCAGGCATTATTGGTGTTGGTAAGACAACACTAGCCGATAATCTTGCGAATGAACTGGATGGTGAGGTAGTATATGAGAAGTTTAAGGAGAATCCCTTTTTAGCCCGGCAGTTTAGCGGCTGCGGAGATGCGGCATTGCCATCGGAGCTTTTCTTTTTGCTGACGAGGGCACATCAGCTGGCCGTAGAGCATGTGAACAGTTCTGATTTACTGATAACTGACTACATTATGCAGAAGAATCGTTTTTTTGCCTCTATGAGCCTGGATGAACGGCAGATGGCCATATATGATGAGATTGAATATACCGTTAACCAGATAGTTGCAGTGCCGGATGTGGTGATTTATCTATACGATACGGTTGAGAACTGCCTGGAGCGGATTTCGAGGCGGGGCCGGGATTTTGAGAGGAGCATAAGTGGTGACTTTCTAACAAAATTGAAGCTGGAATACGAAAAATTATTTGATGGTTGGGATGTAAGTCCTTTAATAAGAATAGATTGCGGTTCGGTGGACCTCAGGCTGGCTCAGAGTGCCGCGATTATAGCCGAGGAGATAAAGCGGCATATCAATTAACTTCTTTTCTCTTGCATATTTAAATCATTATTGTTAATATATTAAATTCTCACAATTCGTATCTGTATGTATAACATGGAGATATGAATATGAAAGTTAAAATAATCAGGAGAGATGTCCGAGTGGCTTAAGGAGCACGCTTGGAAAGCGTGTGTGCGGTTCCCGTACCGGGGGTTCGAATCCCCCTCTCTCCGTTCTTTTTGACCGGAGATTATTCATACTCTATCTGGATTTGTCCTGACCAGGATAGTCTGTCAGGCTATGGGCCATTAATATCTCGTGCCAGTGTCTGGACGGATAGTCTATTCCTTTATAATGGGAAAATAAGATCATATACTTACTATTCAGGAGTTAGGGCAGACAGTCTGTCAAATGATGTTCTAACTGCCGGACAATGGTATAATATAACTGCTGTTCATAAAAACATGATTACGTATCTATATATTGATGGACAGGAGGTGTCATATTATAAACAAAGTACAGCTACTGGTGACAGGAATGATTTTTCTACATATGATATTAGGGTTGGTGCAGCTTATGATTCAAATCGGGAATATTATAAAGGATTGATGGACAATATCTTAATATATGATCGAGCGTTGGATGAAAGTGAAATCGCTTCACTTGGAAGTAAGGTAGAATACGATCTTGCCGGTAACCTTACCCGTGACCATCGCGGGTATAGCTACCAGTGGGATTATGAAAATCATTTGACAAAGATTACAAAGGATAACGACACAACTACTGTTGCAGAATACGCTTACGACGCTTTTGGACGCAGAGTACGGAAGATAGAGTATAATAGTACTGGAGCTAGTTTAACTTTCAATTTATTTTATAATGGCTGGCAGCTGTTGACTGAAGAAATTTCACTTGGTACAGTTAGTTCAATGCGTGATTTTATCTATGGTAATTATTTGGATGAGACAGTTTTTCATCATTATCGCCATAATGACGGTCTTTTATATTACGCTCATGACCACTTATACAGTCCAGCAGCGTTAATAGCTGGTTATGATAATAGTTCATATTGGAGTGAAGGTGAAATTTTTGATAGATATGAGTATGATGCATATGGTAAACGTACAGTCTATGATGCGGATTATGTTGCGAAATCTTCCGTTGGCGGCTATACTAATGTAGGATTTACCGGTCAGAGACTCGATGTTCTCGACGAAGGAAATCTGGTAATGAATTACTATAAAAACAGATGGTATGATACAGAAACCGGCAGGTTTTTGAGTAGTGATCCGTTGGGATATTTAGCTGATATTAATATGTATCAATATGTTAGAAGTAATTCTATTGTTCTTACAGATTCTCTAGGATTGTGGGATGAGAGAATACATGTTGGGATAACCGGGCTTGTTGCAGATTTAGCAGGCTTTGGAAATTGTGTAGATGATGTTAGTGGATGGGCTAATCTACCCGATGAAGATTGGCGTTCGCCAATTGATGCATGGAATCGATATTATTCGGAATGGTTAAAAAGGCTTAATCCGTTGTCCGATTTTAGCGAAGAAAGATTAGAAGAAATTCGACAACAAATTCTTGAAGGAGCTAGATGGCATTTTCCTGCAAGTGGTGATGGGACAGTTTATCCAGGAAGTAGTGATGCTAGTGAATTTATGAATCAAGGTATCGATAAATGTGATTTGCAGTTATTTTCAGAAGGGATCCATACTTTTCAGGATTCCTGGTCTCATCAAGGACGTCCTGTTGACGGCAATATAGGCATGGGACATGGAAGAGGTGTCTGGAATATTTTTGGTATTTATATTGGAATTCCAAGTGGCTTTTTGACTATGATTTCCACATCAACAGATGACCCTGATTTATTTGGTGCAGATGTTCATGATATGGCAGATGATTTATATAAAAAGTTTCTGGAATTTGCTCAAAATTGTCCATGTGCTTGCGGAGGAAAGCCATATAACAAACCAAAAAAAATAACAGATGATTTAATTCCTTACGATAATCGCAATGTTGTAGATTTTGATCCAGTAACCAATACATACAGGTAAACAGATATGAAAAAGCTGATAATTATTGCAATTATGTTAAGTTTTGTAACGCTGACATCTTGTGCCAGTGTTCCAGAGCTGAAGAGTGAAAATGGTGTTGGCATTTTTAAGGCCGGAAAGGAAAAATCTTGGAAAGGAGGTTTCTATCGAGATGATGTTCCTGGTGCTTATGCAATTCAGGTTGCGACCAGGCAAGACAGAGGGTGGGGATATTATAAAGATACCGAGGTTTGGCAATGGCAGGATGGTGAGTTTAAGTTTAAGACTTATTTTGCCCCAAAAGGTTGTTCAAATGGATTTTGGATGCCAAATAATAAAATATTTACCAGATATGTCCGGACAGCGGAACAGCTATATGATAATCCTGAAATGGCTGTGATAGATATTATAACCCTAAAAGAAGAGAGGAAATTGAATGATTGGATTCCTTATTATTGGAATCCAGGAAGTTCGATTTTTCATTATTCATTATCGAATAATGGGAATTATATTGTTTTTAATATGGACTATTCAGTTTACCAAGGTGGCCCATGGGATGATAAAGAAAAACATTACTTTGGCTGGCCAATAAGGGTTTGTTTGTATGATACAAAAAAAGATGAATTTAAGGAGGCTTGTGTTTTGGAAGGAGAAGAAGGAACAGGCCAGGCAACAACTCATGTTAGTGATACTTATGTTACGGATGATGGTAGTTTGATTGGTCTTGCCGGTCGCGGATGGGGGACATCTCTGATAGATGTTAAGGCAGGAGAGCTTCGCTGGGAGGTTAAACCTGAAAGTTGTCACAATACTACCGTAGTTGCAATTACTCCTGATGGCAGTCGAGTTTATAGCGGCTCAACAAATGGAATAATGTACGAGTTTGATGCGAAAGATGGCAAAGTGATTGCAGAACATAATCTTGTCGAAATGGTAGGCACCCGGCAGCGTATGGGTGGTTTTGCGGATTTGCAGATAAGTTCTAATGGCAAGTGGATAGCGGTTGTATCTGGTAATGTATTTTTGTATAATCGTGAAACAGGAAAAGTGGAATTCATGATTAGAACGCCGGGGTATAGAGATTGTGTGGTGTTTTCACCAGATTCGTGTAAAATAGCAGTTTTTTCAAGCGGTGAGATCAGGACGTATACAATCCCTGTTATTGGTAAATCTGAATAAATTCTGTCCTCAATCTGTCCTCAAAATAGTTATAAAGATAGTAAAAAACCGTGGGATGATAGTAAAGTAACAAGAGAATCTAAATCTTTGTCATTTTTGGAGTTAAGAGCTAAGTGTAGTTCTTTTATGATTTTACAAAAATCGGGGAGCGAGAATCCCCCTCTCTCCGTTGCAGAAAACCTTCGTTCATATGTGCGGAGGTTTTTTTATTGTTTAAATGGGTGGTGCCGGTATAATGTGAGTTCATATATTTGATATTTTTATTCAAAATGATTGGTTATCTTAAGCGAATCGCATTGATATTGATTTTGTTGTTAAATCCACCGGCAGTGACATTGCTTATGTTGCTTTAGATTTTCAAATGACTAATTTGAAGAGACGTTATGGTTACCATGAAAAAAAACATTATACTTATATTCTTTTTCCTTTTTGTTAATTATTTATTATCGACCAATTCATATTTATATTTCATTGATCCGATACATTTCTTTTTCTTTTTGGCTCGATGTGATATCGATGAGAAGATATTAATAATAATATCTTCATTATTCTGGACTTATATTTTTTATCTTTCGTTAAAATACTGGAGATTTAAAGATTTTATCTCTAATAATAAAAAATAGTGTTTTGTATTATTATCACATTTTCTATTTTATGGATATCTCATTTTGTTGAATTATTGTTTATAATTACTTTATTTCCCGGTTGGGCTGTTTATTCCTCTTTTAGTAATAATTATTTATTGTCAAAGGTTACAGAATGGCCCTCAAACATTATTATAATTTTTATATCAACATTAATATGGAATAGTATGTTCTATACTATTATTGCATCATGTAAACAGTGTCGGGGAAATTATATTTTGCATAAAGATGATAAGGTTAAAGTTCTTATAAAAGAGATTTCATGTATTGCTTTATTTATAGTAACAATGTTATTATTTTTATTGGCATGTGCTAGTATCCTAATTATTAAGCATGTCTCGCAATACTAAAACCATAACAGAATTATGGTTGCTGCTTTTACACTTTATTGATAGCTGGTAAACGTTTTAATTGTAAAAGCGTAACCGGCATAATCCAACCATTCCAGCATAGCTGGGATAGCTTTGAAATATTTGAAGCCTTGGAGCTGAAATTCGAGTATGTCTTCACGTTATGCTGTCATAGCATACATCATGCACCAAATTGCGCAAGTCGCAAGTTAAGATAGGTAGTTTTATGCACTTTTCTGAAAAATAATCTCAGAATGAAATACCATGCATTACAATAGCAAACTTAGTGCCGAACAGGTGTGGGATGCACTCGAATCTGATTCTTTATTGGAATAATCTTGACTCATATGTTATTATTTTGGTACGATTAAATCAGAATATCTGCATATTTTCGTATGAGTTATAACTTGTCTTAATATATGCAGTTACAACTGATTGTATCTGCTGGCTTTTGTCAGTAGATTCCCCGCACACCTGATTATTATTGCTGTAAGTGATGAATTATAAAATATTTACCGTTTTTGGTGAATCGCTCTATTAATTTTGACGATATCTGCAATATACGAAAAAATAGTATTTGACCAGCATTGAAAATTTTTATTGGATGGAAGGTAGAGAATTATGAGCAATGCCCGTTGCTTTACTTTGTTATTAATTATTATATCGTTTTTTTGCGTCTCCTGCATTCAGGCAGAAACCATTAGTGGTGAAATGTTTGAGCAATGGGGTAATGAAGTTCTAGGCAGGATTGACAACTATTTTGGCCGCAGTGATGGCGTATATGGTAAATCTGTAAGCGATAATTCAGCTGAATATGCCTGGGGGCAGGGCATAACGCTCAGTGCCAATGTTGCCGCTGCCAGACTTGACTCCGGTCGGCTTGCCGTTGCCGAAAAACAGGCCCAGGAGATGTATAAATCATACCGTTGTTATTACAATGGCTACTGGGCCTATAATGCCAGCAGGTATAACTGTGGCGATCGATATTATGATGATAATGCCTGGATTGCTCTTGGATTTCTTGAACTTTACGAAATTACCGATAACAGCAAGTATCTTAACTGGGCTCGTGAAATTCTCATTTTCTGTATGAGCGGTGAAAACGGTGCCGGTAATAACCCCGCAGGTGGTATTCGCTGGCATGAAAGCGATTCTAACGGCGCATCTGTATGTTCTACTGCTCCGACAATTCTTGCTAACCTGATGACATATCAATTTACCGGTATTGATTCTTATCTGCAAAACGGCAAAAGACTGTACTGGTGGCTGGTAGATTCTGATCTGCGTTTATCCCGCTGGATTTATCACGAAACAAACCAGGGGCCTTTGGGCTATCAGACCGGTGTTATGACCCAGAATGCCGTTCGACTTTTTGAGATCACAGGTGAGGATCAATATTTTAGTCATGCTCAGCTTATGGCTGCCTCTATGGAAGATGAGTTCATCAATGGTACTACTCATGCTCTTAATCAGCATGGTAAATGGGGCGGACATGATATGACCAACGCTTATGTTGATCTGTATCTGCTTGATGGTAACCAGTATTGGCTTGATCTTGCCGCCGGATATCTGGAATTCCTATATCTCAATTGTGTTGAACCTGAAACCGGATTATATCCGGATGTATGGAATATTACTTATGGTGATTACAGTGAAGCACTCATTGATAATGCTTCTGTTGCCAGGTCTTTTCTTACCTTGGCTCGTACTAATGGCGGATGGACAACCAATAGTGAATTTATCAGCCGGATGGCAGGGCGATGGACTTTTGATCAGGCCGGTGGTACTGTTGCTTACGATTCCAGCTCATTTGCTAATGATGGTATCCTGACCGGTTCTTCATTTTCTTTTGATACTGGTTCTGTTGCCGGAAAATTGAATGGTGCTTTGGATTTTGACGGCAGCGATGATTATATTGATCTGCCGGATGGATTTGCTAATTTTAGAACCGGCATGACTGTCTCTGTGTGGGTATATCCCACCGAAGTCAAAAACTGGGCCCGTATAATTGATATCGGTAATGGCCCTTATGATAACAATATTATGCTGGCCAGACGGGGTTCTTCAAACGACCTGTATTTTGAAGTTTACAATCGCGATACAAGTGGTGGCAAAGTTCAGGCCGCCGGTGCTATAGAATTAAATAAATGGCAGCTGTTCACTGCTGCCCTGGATATGTCTGGCAACGTTGTTATATATAAAAATGGCAGCCCTGTAGCTTCTGGCCAGACTGCTATACCTGTTAATATTATTCGGACGAATGCATATATTGGAAAAAGTAACTGGGAAGATGACGCCAATTATAAAGGCAGAATGGATGATCTCAGAATCTATAACTATCCGCTCTCGGATGAGGATGTCATTCATCTCTATCTCAATAAGGGCCAGGCTGAAAATCCTGAACCGGCTGACAATTATTTGAATATCGTCGAATCGCAGGTTTTCAGCTGGACGCCTGATTCTGATGTAATTGGTTTTGATGTTTATATTGGTACTGATTATGATTCTGTAGATAATGCGAATAATAGCTCATCTGAATATAAAGGTCGTCAAACTCAGGCTGAGTACGCTCCTGACTTATCACCTGAAGCAACTTATTTTTGGCGAATTGACCAGGTCTTTTCATCTGGTATTTCAAAGGGGCATATCTGGAGTTTCACCACTGCTGTTCTGCCGACTGACAATCTTATGGTTTATTATAATATGGATTCAGATTTTTACAGTGGCAAGTCGATAATAGATGGCTCAACAGGAACGATTTTAAGTGGTAATCTTATTGGTACCTCTGTTGTGTCTTCCGGATACTTACCTGAAGCTCTGGCTTTTGATGGTAGTGATGATTATATAGACCTTCCCGATAGCTTTATTGATCTTACTAATGGTTTTACTGTTTCTGTTTGGGCTTATCCCACTAGTGTTGGTAATTGGATTCGTTTTATTGATTTTGGCAATGGAATTGCTAATAACAATATCATTTTTGCACGTAATGGCGTTTCAAATACTTTAACTCTTGAGGTGTACGACGGTTCCAGTAGCGGCTTGATAAATGCAGATGGCGTTATTGAACTTAATAAATGGCAGTTGTTCACTGCAACATTGAATCCTTTGGGATATGCCAGGATATTCAAAAATGGAGAACTTGTTGCAACAGGCAGGATTCCAGTTCCGCCAGTTATCGTCAGAACAAATAACTATATAGGGAAAAGCAATTGGGCTGATCCGTATTACAAGGGGAATATGGACGATTTTGGCTTTTGGGATCGCCCTTTGACTTCACCTGAAATTAATTCCATTTATAAAAGAGGTTTAGCTGGCTTACCTATGGTAAATACCGCTGATCCGTTTGCCCCTATTGCGCACTGGAAGTTCAATGAGGGTAGTGGCGACATAGTTTTAGATTGTTCCGGGAATCAATACGATGGTACATTTAATAATATGGGAATTGAGAACTGGGGAGATGGCAAGTCGTGTGGCGGAGTCATTTTTGATGGTACTGATGATTATATTAATGTTAGTAGATTTAAGGGGATCGCTGGTGCCGGTAGCCGTACTTGTTCTGCTTGGATTAAAACTTCAGATTCAAACAAGTATTGTATGATTATCGGGTGGGGGGACAATTCAATTAATAATAAATGGCTCGTACGTGTTAATAGTGATGGTTATTTTGAAGTTGCATGTTGGGGGGGGATTATTACCAGTAATAAGGCAGTCAATGACAATAATTGGCATCATGTTGCTGCTGTTCTTGAAAATGACGGCTCTGCGAATATTAGTGAAGTTAAGTTATTTGTTGACGGTGTTCAGGCAGGTATTATCAGCAATAATTCTCTTTCAATTAATACTGGTTTGGGTTCTGACCTGGTGCTTGGAGCTTTTATTATGGATGATGTTCCACTGCATTTATTCGAAGGTTCCATAGATGAAGTGCGGGTATATAGTCGTGCACTTAACGCCGATGATGTTTTGCAGCTTTACAATGAAGATGCGTTATCTGCGGATTATACTTCTGATACTGTGGTGAATATCGAGGATTTTGCCACTCTGGCTTTCTATTGGCAGGACTCAGATGCTTGTGAAACAGACCTGAATTGTGATTGTGTTGTTGATATTAACGATCTTACTATCTTTGTTGATCAGTGGATATCTCAATAAAAGTTTCAATTTTGTCAAAAATTCAGTTTGCGGTGCATTGGATTTCTGTTGACTAATGTCCGGCAAGGCTTTATTCTGAAATATGTTTTAGTCTTAAGTGTTTCCCGTGCAAAGTATTGGTTTGCAGTAAAGAATATGTAATTTGCGGTAATCTGAACTCTCATTTTGAAAGGCCTGGAAATGTCTGGATTCAAAAGAATGTCGATTGGTGTCTTTTCTTTTATTTTAATGCTTGTATTTAACTTATATTCTAATCCGTTTCAGCGGCCTCAGGTAAATTCGCCTGAGATTCTGGCTGATGGCAAGGTTGCCTTTAGAGTTGAGGCTCCGGATGCTAAATCCGTCAAACTTTCCAGTAGTGATATTCCAAATATCTGGCAGGGGCTGGATATGACGAAAAATGATAGTGGAACATGGGAAATTCAACTGGATACATTAGCGTCTGGTTCCTATAGGTATAAATTTGTTGTTGACAGTGTCCTTGTTGTTGATCCTGCAAACCTTTCAACAAGTGAATCTAACGAGGTTATGTGGAGTCTGATCCATATTCCCGGCAGTAAATTTATGGATAGCTGCAATGTTCTTCATGGTGCGGTATCTGAAGTTAATTATTCCTCTAAAACTCTGGGGCGGTTGCGGCGAATGCATGTCTATACCCCTCCTGGATACGAGGCAGGCAAGCAGCAATACCCCGTGTTATATTTATTACATGGTGCTTTTGACTCTGATGATTCCTGGTCTACAGTTGGCCGGGCAGGAATTATCCTTGATAATCTGATTGCCTCTGGTGAAGCTGTGCCGATGATTATTGTTATGCCTAAAGGCCATACCGGTCCGTTTAATATGGGGCAGGCATTACCCGGAACTGAGCCTTTTATCGAAGATTTTGAGAAGGATATTATGCCATATATTGAATCCAATTACCGGGTGCTTGACGGGCGTAGTAGCCATGCCGTTGCAGGTTTGTCTATGGGGGGATGGCATACCCTGAATATCTTTGCTAGAAATATGGATAAGTTTGGATATGTTGGTGTCTTTAGTTCCGGTATTTTTGATCTTATGGGAGCAAACGCCGGGAATGCGGGTTCTCAAAAGCCTTGGCAGGAACAATATCAGGATGTGCTTTCCGACCAGGAATTAAAAAAAGGTCTGCAACTTTTCTGGGTTGCTGTTGGCAAAGAAGATTTCCTTATCGACACTTCCGATAAAACCGTAAAACTACTGGGTGATTTTGGCTTTAATATTGTATATAAAAAAACTGAAGGTGCCCATACCTGGGCTAACTGGAGAGATTATCTTAATGAGTTTGCCCCTCAGCTTTTTCAATCTGTCTCTTCTCAGAAAGCTGATAAATAACGAATAACTCGCCGGCATAGATTTTAATACAAGTATGTTTTTTTGCCGCATATGTTTTGCTCGCAATCCACGTCCTATAATGAGTGAGATTGTGGTATTATTTTCAAAACTCACTTGATTCTTAGCTTAAGTCAACTGGGATATCGGTCGAAAAACAGTATATATGTATAATTGTATATTTTGTGGACTTGACCGTGATGGAAGAAATACCTGATAATAGCCGGATAAATGATGATTCCAATCGCAACGCTGGGAATTACCGTTGGAAGGGAGCAAAGGTGCTTCTTGTTGAAGATAATCTTGCTAACCAGCAGTTGGGGGTTGTTGTTCTGGGAAAATTTGGTATTCAGACTGATGTTGTTGATAACGGCATTAAAGCTGTTGAAGCGTTAAAGCTTAAAAATTATGATATGGTTTTAATGGATCTTCAGATGCCGGAAATGGATGGGCTTGAAGCTACCTCCATTATTCGCCAACCGGAATCCGGCGTATTAAATCCTTCGGTTGTAATTGTTGCTCTTACTGCGA
The DNA here is from genome assembly GCA_963666285.2 of Sedimentisphaerales bacterium. Classification (GTDB taxonomy): domain Bacteria; phylum Planctomycetota; class Phycisphaerae; order Sedimentisphaerales; family SM23-30; genus JAFGDI01. The sequence continues at coordinate 3,262,853 of OY762711.1, read as the reverse complement.
ATGCTTTTAGCAGTGACAAAAAAAGGTGTTTTGAGGTTGGGATGAATGATTATGTTTCCAAACCTTTCGTTCCTGAAACACTTTATGGAATATTGAATAAGTATCTTAGTAATTTTAAATTGAATAATTATGATAAAAATGTTGGTAATACAAGTCTTATGAGTTCAAAAGATAATGATATTTTCTCTGGCGAATCTGATAATTTGCCTGTTTTTGATTGTGATGCGTTTATGGACCGGATTATGCACGACCAGAAGATTATGGCTATTGTCCTTAATGGCTTTTTACGCGACATGCCTTCGCAGGTTGAAAAACTCAGGGGGTTAATATCTCTTGGTGATTGCATAGCTGCCGGCCGTCAGGCTCATTCCATTAAAGGTGCTGCTGCCAATATAGGGGGCGAAGTATTAAGGTCGATAAGCTCCTTGTTGGAAGTCGCCGGTAAAGAAGGCAAACTGGACGATATGAAAAATAATATATCCGATCTGGAGATTGAATTTGAAAAACTTATTGCTGTTTTGACAGATTTTATGCAAAAGTCAAAGATAATGGTGGAGTAGAAGTATGGTTAATGAATCTAATGATGTACACAAAAACGAATACATTCAGGAAATACTGCATGTTCTGGATATTATCCTGGCGAGTATCTCAGGGTTGAGTTCTGCTTCTCAAAGAGAGCTCATTAATTCTCTGTTACGGGGATTCCATAATGTTAAGGGGAACGCCAATCTGGCTGACTTGAAGTTGGTTGCTGACATTGCTGTTAAATTCGAAGATATTATCTCTGCTGTCAGGGCAGAAGAAATTGCTGTTGATAATGCGTTTATTGATACTCTTAACCACCTGGTCGGCAAGTTAAGAAATATAATTATTGATCCCGACCGGGACGATAAGGAATCTCTCTCTGAGAAACTGTTACTTCGGTTAGATGTTATTCTTTCTGGCATTGGTGACGATATCCCGAATGATGAAGATAATGAATTTGATGATGCTAATAATCATAACAACCTGGAAAACAGAAAAGTCAGGGATGATATAGCTGAATGCGTTTCGGTTGGTGGGGGTGGTATAGTTCTCGAAATCGATGGCAATATCGCAGCTGTTGAACCGAACAGAGATAACTCCTGCCAGATGCCTAAAAACACTTACAGGCCGCTCAGGATACTTGTTGTTGAAGATGACTTTACTTCTCGCCAGCTGCTGGTGTCGGCTTTGTCAAAATATGGCGAATGTCACATTGCTAAAGATGGAAATGAAGCTGTTATGGCGGTTAAAAAATCTTTTGATGCTAAGCCGCTGGCTACCTATGACTTGATTTGTATGGATGTTCAAATGCCGGTTATGGACGGTACCGATGCCGCTAGAAAGATCAGGGAAATTGAGAGAAAAGAGTTTGCCGAAGGTACTTCTAATGAGAGTGTCATTATTATGATTTCATGTGTTGAAGACCCGAAGATTATTATGGAATCGTGCTATAAATGTGGTGCAAACCATTATTTTGTAAAACCTCTCGATTTAAACCAGATGAACCGTCAGATGAGAAAGTTGAATTTGATTGGTTCCTGTTAGCAGTGTGTTGGGACAGGCTTTACCCATAGCAGTTGAAAATGCCCGTTCGAGCGTGGTATAACATTGCTTACTTTCCGAGCGATCGTAAAAAATCATACTATATATGTATAAAAAGCCTTACCTGTAAACAGGCAAGGCTTTGATAAGTTATATATTTGTAACCTGGGCTTTTGGGTTATGATGATGGTAAAGCTGCTTTCATGTCTAAGGCTGCTTTTTCAATGCATTTTTCCCAGTTTGCTGCACCATAGGTTTCATAATATTTCGGATCGTTAAAGGCATATATTACTGATCTTGATGCCGGTATAATTGCCCCGGTGCCATCTTCTTTGCAGAATTTCTTGCAGTCTTCTGCACTGGCTCCCTGGGCGCCATAGCCCGGAACCAGGAATATAATGTGCGGGTATCTTTCTCTCAGTGATTTTGTCTGCTCAGCTGTTGTGCCGCCTATTACCATTCCTACAGAGCTGTAACCTGATTTGCCCATGTAAGCATTTTCACAGGCCAGTAAGGCAACTTGTTCTGCCATTAGTTCCCAGAATTTCTTGCCTTCTGCATCTGCAAAGTCCTGTAGAATACCGGCTGATGGATTGGATGCTCTTGTCCAGACAAATATGCCTTTGCCTTCTTCTGCTGCTGTATCTGCAAATGGTTTGATTCCGTCAATGCCGGCAAAACCGTTTACTGTTATTGCATCTGCTGCTACAATGTATTCCATGTCAACAAAATCGCAATTCTGGACATGGCCTTTTGCGTAGGATTCTGCGGTTGAGCCAATGTCACCGCGTTTTACATCGCCTATGACTTCTACGCCTAGGGCTTCGGCTTCTTGGATTAGTGAATAATAATTCTCTACACCTTCCCAGAGGTATTTCTCAAAGAATGCTATGTTGATCTTTACTGCAGGGACTATCGGTGCAACTATTTTCATTACCTTTGTTGAAAATTCAACTATCGCATCCAGGGCAGCCGGCAGATCTTTAGGATCGTTAAGGTCAGCTCTCTCTATTAATGCTTTAGGTAGCTTGTCATAAACTGGGTCGATGCCAACTGCAGCGCAAGTGCCTTTGTCCTTTATCGCCTGGGTAAGCCTGTCAGCAAAATGGTTACTCATTCACAAAATCCTTTCTATGATATACTGGTTATCTGTCTGGGGCTTTATACCCCGGCACTTTGAAACATAGATTAAACCTTTATTTTTATTACTTTGCAAGTGAAATATAATATATTAAAATACTTAGCCCAATATTTAGCTAATATTGATCGCCTGGTAACAGGCATAGAATCAATATTTTGATATTTTTGGTATTATTGTATTATTTATGGTTACAATCTGGCTTTTTGCTGGGTTTTGCAACCGTTTTGCGAGAAAAACTCACTTGTGTTTTGAATCTTGAGTGAAAAAATATGAAAAATATCGATTATTTCTTTGCGTAATTGATATTTTTGGTGTAGAATAAACTATAGTTAAATCTTATTAATAAGGTAAGGATCTAACGATGATATTTACGAAAATGCATGGAGCCGGCAATGATTATGTTTATATTAATTGCTTCAATCAAGAGGTTCCTGATGCTAAATCACTGGCAATCGCCGTAAGTGATAGACATTTCGGCATTGGTTCTGATGGGCTTGTTCTTATTTGCCCGACCGATAAAGCTGATGTACAAATGAGAATGTTCAATGCAGACGGCAGTGAGTCTGAAATGTGCGGAAATGCTGTCAGATGTGTTGCTAAGTATAGTATCGATAAAGGCTTAGTGTGTGCTAGGCCGCTTAGTGAGCCAATTATGGAAGAATCCCTCAAAAAATCTTGTCCTCTCGCTGACAATTTCGGCATTATCGAAGTACTTACCGGCAATGGTGTTTTGCCTATTGCTATTGCTTCGTCCGGCGGCCTTGTTCAGCAGGCATGTGTTAACATGGGACTTCCAATTCTGACTCCTGCTGATATTCCTGTTTCTCTTGACGGTGACAACATTGTCAATTCGGAAATTGAGGTACTTGGCCATAAATGGCTGACGACCTGCGTTTCCATGGGCAATCCACATGCGGTGGTCTATTGCGATGATGTTGCTGCTATTGATTTGGATAAGATAGGGCCGGCTTTCGAAAACCATCCTCTTTTCCCACGAAGGATAAATGTGCATTTTGTCCAGGTTGTTTCGCCTGGTGAAGTTATTATGCGCACCTGGGAACGCGGCAGTGGAATCACTCTTGCCTGCGGGACTGGCGCTTCGGCGGTATGTGTTGCTGGTGTTCTTACCGGTAACTCGTCGTGCCGGATTCTCGCTCATTTGCCCGGCGGTGACCTCAACCTGATGTGGGACCGTGATAATGGTCCTGTTTATATGACCGGCCCGGCAACGGAGGTGTTTACCGGAGACTGGCCGAACTAATGAATCTCGGCCAATTTTTCTTTTACCTTGCAAGTCATCATGATCTGGTCGAGATTCCTTAAAACGGAGATTTCACCAGGTCTTTTTTATTAGTGTTTTAATATATTTTGTGATCTGTTTGCTTCAGTTTCTTTATGCGTTTTCTACGTTACCTGAAGCCGAATTATTAATACTTACTTTAAAAATGCGGGGTACAAAAATGAATAGTTTCTTTCAAAGCAAAATTGATGCAGAGCAGGATGGTTCGAGTTGGAGTGATAACCAGAATATTTATTTCGTGACTTTCAGACTGGCTGATGCTATTCCGGCTAATGATCTGCACAAATTGCATCTCGCTCGCCAGCAGTGGATGGCGGTTCATACTAAACCTTATAATGAAATCGAACAGGAAGAATACGATGTACAGTTCAATCAGAAGATTGAAAATTGGCTTGATGATAGTCATGGCGGATGTATTCTAAGGCGTCCTGAATGTAATTCTATTGTGGTTGATGCTCTTAGACATCTCGACCAGGAACAGTATCAGCTGGACTACTGGGTTATTATGCCTAACCATGTTCATGTTATTTTTATTCCGCAGGGTAAAAATACCGTTGATAAGATTGTTCAGAGCTGGAAACAATACTCCAGTAATGAAATCAACAGGGTTACTGGTTTCATGGGATATCATCTCTGGCATTATGAAGCTATTGATCGTATTGTTACTTCTGAAGATAAGCTCGAACAATACAGGGACTATATTATTTCTGATTCTGAAAAAGCCGGCAAACAGTCATACCTGTCAACTCGCAAGGCCGGGGTTTTAGTATAATCAGTTGTTATTAAGTGCTTTAATGTCAGCTCAGGTTATATTCCTGCTGCGACAACTGTTTGATCAGATTATTGCCGTAATCGGTACAGCCGTTTCTTTTAACTGGTAGTACTCGACTTGGAGAGCCTATGCCAATAATGTGGCCATTATCTACAATGATCACATTGTCGGCTAGCGCATGCACTACGGCTTTACTGTGAGTTATTATTATCGTTGGAATATGCCAGTGGTCTATTACTTTTTTCAGATATTCCATTATACGCATTTTCAAATTTTCGTCTAATGCCGATAGCGGCTCATCCAGTATTAGCATACGGGGCTGACTTAGCAGTGCTCGGCCTATTGCTATGCGCCGCTGTTCGCCTCCCGATAAATTATCCGGTGTCCTGTCCAGCAGTTTTTCCAGTTCCAGTATTTCAACGACATCATCAAATTTGATCTCTCGTTTACATATCAGCGATGACTTTTGCTTCCATTTCCGGTTTTTAGGCATTCCATATTCAAGGTTGCTGCGTACATTCATATGCTCAAATAATAGTGAATGCTGAGGAGTTACTCCTATAGACCGCTTTTCCGGCGGCACAAATATTTTGTTCTCCGTATCCAGTAATGTTTGCTCATCTACATAAACTTTACCGATGCCGGGTGTAAAGGTTCCGGCCATAGTCGAAAGCATTGTTGTTTTGCCGCTGCCGGAAGGGCCGAATATTGCCATCGCGCGCACATCACAGGCTAGATCGACATTGATCTCAAAATGATTTGAAAATCTATGTTGGCACTTTATATCTAACCGCATTTTCGCTTCCTGCCTAGTTTTTCGCCTATCGCTATCGCTATACATGACACTATTATCGAAAGTATCACCAGTCGCCATGACTGCTCGATTCCGCCGGGTTGAGTTGCTTTTGAAAATATTGCCAGTGGTATTGTCTGCGTTTTACCGATAATATTTCCTGCTATCATTATCGTTGCCCCAAACTCACCCAGGCTTCTGGCAAACGCCAGCATCCAGCCGCCTAATATGCCGTATTTTGCCAGTGGTAATGATATCTGGCCGAATACCTCAAGCCGCGTTGCCCCCAGTGTCCTTGCTGTTTGCTCGATCTTGCTGTCTATCGATTCAAATGCCAGCTTAGTTGTTCGCATTGCCAGCGGAAAACTTACTACCATTGCGGCTGTTATCGCGGCGTAGGGGGTAAAGATTATCTTGAAACCTAGCTTCTCGCACAATGCTCCTATTATTCCCGAAGGTGCCAGTAAAAGTAGTAATACATATCCCGTCACCACTGGCGGCAAAACCAGCGGCAGGTTGGCTGCTGCCTCTACGATCCATTTCCACTTTGCCCGGCTGTGTGCCAGCCAGTATCCAAGTAATATCGCTGGCACTATCGCCAGCGTTGCTGCCGACAAGGCAAATATCGTACTCAGCTTAAGAGCGCTAAATTCTTCCGGACTTAATATCATTGTTTTTCTGTTAACTTATGTTCGCCGCTTCGCAGCTATCCTTTTTTATACCTTACTCGGCACCTGATGCCGCTCAAAATTACCATCGGTCGGTTTAGGTCAGTTAATCATAAATCCATATCCTTTGAAGATTTCATCTGCTTTTTCATCTTGCAGATATTCGAAAAATTTCTTCGCATTTTCCGGCTCAGCAGATTTATTCAATATCATTGCCGGGTACGATATCGGCTGGTTGGTTGCTCCTTGCGGAAATTTATATATTACTTTCACTTTGTCGCTTATCGCTGCATCTGTCGAGTACACTATTCCGGCTTCTGCTGCCTCGGTTTCAACGTATGCCAGGGCTGAGCGTACATCTTTGGCCGCTGTCACTTTTGTCGATAATTTCTCCCATAGCCCAAGTTTCTCCAATGCTTCCTTCCCGTATTTGCCCGCTGGCACATGGCTTGGATCACCCATCGCAATATTCTTGATTTCTTCTCCCAGCAGTATCTCTGGCGAATCTCCTGCTATTTCCGATTTCGCTGGAACGACTATTACTATCCTGTTGCCAAGTAATGTCTTTCGCTCCTGGCATAGTTTTTTCTCTTCCAGGTAATTTGCCCATTTCTGGTTGGCAGAAATATACACATCGGCTTCTGCACCGGTTTCTATCTGCTGTGCCAGTGTCGATGATGACGCAAAATTAGTTTCAACTTCAATTCCTGTCGAAGCAGTAAATTCCTTGGCAATGTCAGTTACTGCATTAGTTGTGCTGGCTGCGGCAAATACCTGGATTTTCGCCGATGCCTCTTGTTTGTTCTTCCCGCAGCTGCCTATAAATGCCACCATTATTACACAGATTGCAAAAATATCCAGTTTAATATTTCTTTTTACTCTTCTCATTTTGATTTCTTCCTGTTTTTGTCTAATACAAAAAAATACCTAATCCTTCTCAAGCTGACCATCGGGCAGTTTGAGTAACTAGCTGATTATCAAAACATTTGATGCCTTGAACAAAGCTGACACTTCCATTCCTTCAACCAGCTGCAGCCTCTTTACACTGGCTTCGGTTATCACCGATACCAGTTCTGTTCCATCTGCGTCAATGACAACTTCATCGCTCACTGTCCCGCCGGTGATCTTCTTTACCTTACCCGGGATATTGTTCCTTGTGCTTATATGAAATCCATTGCCAACAGCAACCATAACGTCTGAAGACTTTATCAACGCTATTATCTCCATACCTGGCTCCAGTCCCAGTTGTACACAGCTGCCTGCGGTGATAATTGATGAAATTTCCAGCCCGCTATCGGTGATAATAATAATCTCTGCGTTTATTGTGCAGCGAGATATGCTTTTTATCTTTCCTTTTATCTGGTTTCTTGCACTTATCATATATGTTGTTTTCTTTCACAATCTGAAACAAAAGTTACAAATATTTCACAAAAGTTAACAAAAACTACAGATATGTACCTATTTCTACTCTCTCTATATTTATTTTAAGTACATATCTTTCAGTAATTTATCAATAAAAGGCTTATATTGCCTCTTACCATGTACTTTTCGCAAATATTGTGCCATTTAAGGCATTTTTATAGCTCACTCTCATTTTTTCTGTTATAATCCCAACCTTGGATTGTTTAATTAGCACGAGTGTTAGCGAGAACCTTATAAACATCTTTTTGCTAACCTCTAACTTCTAACTATTTAAGGTTTTAATCAGGTGTATTAGTATTATTTGTTATAATTTAGTTTCCTGTTAAAACCTGATACAATTTTATTACAATGCTTTTTACCCACGCGACAAGATTACCGGTTATTCTCACTATTGGCCCCGGAGTCCTCGGCCAGATAGACCAGATCATCTCCAGGCATAACCTCAGCTTTCCCAATAAGCTGGTTGTTACCATGCCGGATCTAAAAAATATCGTTACGACTCATATTGATGGCAGTTGCAGCGATGTGTTTCTGATAGAGAATTATTGCCTGCCCGAGGCTGACCGACTTATAAAGCATCTGGAGTCATGCCCGCCCGATACCCTTATTTTAGCGGTAGGGGGCGGACAGGTTATCGACGTTGTCAAGTATGCCGCTACCCGACTCGCGATGAACTTCTTGTCCATTCCAACCGCACTCAGCAATGACGGCATATATTCACCCGTTATCGTTCTTTCCGATAAGTCAAAACGCATCAGGGCCAACGGTAACATACCTATGGGTATCATTGTTGACACGCTTGTCGTCAAATCTGCCCCCAAAGATGCCATCCGTTCAGGCATAGGCGATGTCATCTCCAACAGGTCGGCCCTGCTTGACTGGCAGCTGGCCGCCGAGAAATACAACGAATATATCAACGATTTTGCTCGCACTCTCTCTATGATGAGCTGCGACATGCTGCTTGCTCTCGATCCCGATGAGTTTGGCTCTGAGGATTTCATCAGCCGGCTTGCATACTGCCTGGTTATCAGCGGTCTTGCCATGGAGATCGCCGGCAGCAGCCGCCCGTGCAGCGGTGCCGAACACGCCGTCAGCCATGCTATTGACGAGCTATACCCTGAAAAATCTACCTACCACGGCATACAGGTTGGAGCCGCTACACCTCTCATCCTGAAGCTGCACAAAAAAAATACTAAATCGCTTCAGACCTTCATGCAGCAGGTCGGGCTGCCTGCCGGCCTTTCAGACCTGGGCTTCGACCGTGACCAGTCGCTAAAGATACTCACCCACGCACGCGACAGCCGGTCACGCAAAACCATACTAAACGAAATCGACCTGGAATCTGTGCTGTAGCGGTTTTTAACTCCACGTTTTTTTATGCGGTCATGACTTATTTTGCCTGAAACGGAATTCCCGTAATGCTCAAAAAATATTTCAATATCAAACAAAATCAGACATCAGTCAAAACAGAGATTATTGCCGGGTTCACCACATTTCTGACTATGGCATACATAATCTTCGTCAACCCAAACATACTTTCCGAAACCGGCATGGACAAATCCGCATTAATCGTCACCACCTGCCTGGTCACCGCTATCGCAACAATTGCCACCGGGCTGTTTGCCAACGCTCCTATCGCTATGGCCCCCGGCATGGGCCTGAACGCTTTCTTTGCCTATACGCTTGTTCTAACCCAAAAAGTATCATGGCAGACCGCACTGGCGACTGTTTTCTTATCCGGTGCTTTTTTTCTCATTCTCACTCTCGCCGGACTGCGTAAGAAACTCGTCGAAGCGATCCCTCGTTCTCTTGTCTCTGCCATTTCGGTCGGCATTGGTTTATTCATCACCTTCATCGGCCTGCAGAACCTGGGCATAATTATCGACCATCCGGTAACTCTTGTCACTGCTGCCAAAATATCACCTACCATCCTCTATGGGCTCGCTGGCCTGGTCCTGATGATTATCCTCGAGATGAAAAAAGTACCAGGTGCTCTTTTAGCAGGCATCGCTTTCTCAACTTTGCTTGCTGCCTTGTTCGGCGATATTCAGCGGCCTGAAAAATTCTTCGAGTGCAATTTTGACATATCATCTATAGCTCTAAAAATGGATTTCGCCGGTGCCCTCAAATGGAGCATGTTCTCCAGCATATTTACCCTGGTTTTCGTCGATATGTTTGACAGTATCGGCACAGTACTTGCCGTTGCTCCTGCTGCCGGACTGAATGACGACAATGGCAAACTCGACAAGATGGACCGCATTCTGGCTATCGATGCCTGTGCTACCATGTTTGGTGCTGCCTGCGGCACCTCAACTACAACATCTTATATCGAATCTGCCGCTGGTATCGAGCAGGGCGGCAAAACCGGCCTCACCTCGGTTATTACCGGCATCCTGTTTTTACTTTCTATCTTCATTGTGCCGCTCGTCGGCGTCGTGCCGGGCTACGCCACCGCCGGTGCTCTCATTATGATCGGATTATTCATGATGAAACAGGTTCGCAACATCGACTTCTCCGATCTCAAACACGGCCTGCCCGCATTCATCATCATGGTCATGATCGCTCTCAGCTATTCCATTAGTACCGGCCTGGCATTCGGTTTCATCTCCTACACCATCATCCACGTATTAGACGGCAGATTCGCTGATATCAAACCAACCATGTGGATCATCACAATCCTCTCTGTTCTCTACTTCTGCCTCTAGCCTTTTTCTTACTTCTCGCTTCAAACTATTTTCATCCTTTTTACTTAATCCTTCAGATAAGTTTCCTCTGGAAATTCCCACTTATTCCTGTATAATTAACGACTTAAACGATATTTACAGGAACAGAAGGCATATAACCTTACCTGACACTTAAATTTACTTAAAGTGACTGAATTAACATTTTATGTTTTCATAAAGTAGCTAAATACAATATGATGCGAAGCATAAACCGCATTCTTCACTTTTAGATTTTTTTCGGAGAAAAATAACATGGACCTTTTCCAGTACAAAGACAACAAGCTGTTTTGCGAAGATGTGCCGGTTGAGCAGATCGCAGCCGAACATGGCACACCGCTATACATTTACAGTGCCAACACTATCAAATCCCACATTAAGAATTTTCAGCAGGCCTTCAAGGGTATCGATACCACAATCTGTTATTCTGTAAAGGTTTGCAGTAATATAAATATCCTCAAAATGGTAGCCCGGCTTGGCGAAACATTCGACGTCGTCAGCGGCGGCGAGCTGTTCCGCGTCGTTGAGGCCGGTGCCGACCCTTCAAAGGTAGTTTACGCCGGCGTCGGCAAGACTGACCCCGAGATCAGGTACGCCATCGAGCAGGGCATCGGCTATTTCAATATCGAATCGGAGGCCGAGCTGGAAAATATCATCGATATCGCATCACAGATGGGCAAAAAGGTCAAATGTGCTCTTCGGGTCAACCCCGACGTCGACCCCAAAACCCACAGATACACCACCACCGGCAAGAAGGAATCAAAATTCGGCGTCGATATCGAACGTGCCATTAACGTTTTCGAAACCTACGGCCGCAACGAAAATATTCATATCGCCGGCATCCACCTGCACATCGGCTCACCGATTTATTCACCGGACCCATACGTGCAGGCCATCAAAAAGACACTTACCATGATCGAAGCTCTCCGTGCCAAGGGCTTCGAGATCGACACACTCGATATCGGCGGCGGCTATGCCAGCGACTATATCACCGGCCAGTCTCCAACCCCGGCAGACTACGCCGCGGCTATCGTACCGCTGCTAAAGGATACCGGCCTCAAGCTCATACTCGAGCCCGGCAGATCCATCATGGGCAACGCAGGTATTCTCGTCACTCAGGTCAACTATACCAAGACCAGCGGCGAAAAGAACTTCGCCATTATCGACGGGGCGATGAACGACCTCATCCGCCCGGCATTATACGAAGCGTTCCATTTCATCTGGCCCGTTTCCGTCACCACGGACTTCCTGCCCAAACAGCGTGACGATGTCATGGCTCTGCCCGGCACTGTCAAAACCGACGTCGTTGGTCCGGTCTGCGAGTCCAGCGACTTCCTCGCCCAGGACAGGCTCATGCCGCCGGTCAAACGCGGCGACCTGCTCGCCGTCTTCACCGCCGGTGCCTACGGTTTCGTCATGGCCAGCCAGTACAACTCCAGGCCGCGTGCCGCAGAAATTCTCGTCGACGGCTCAGACGTCAAGGTCATCCGCAAACGAGAAACCTGGCAGGACCTCACCGCCCACGAAAAATAAATAGCCTTGTCTCAGGGCTGCCGGTCCACTAGTTTAATGGTGGATTTAATGCGATCTTTACATATAACTTTTCTCATCTTTTATCTGGTTCTCCCTTATATGGAATCCGATAAAAGATGAGATTTTTTTTCATAATTCAACATTTATAATTTATAATTTCTTCCCGCCTCTCTCCTCTTTTTACTGTTCAACTGCTCGTATGTTCTAAGGGCGGAGCCAAATCTACAACAGTAGAAATTTAATATGTCTTCTAGACCCATAATCGATCACGTCACCTTTTTTAATCTACAACAGTAGAAATTTAATATGTCTTCTAGACTATAAAACTTAAAAGAAAGAAGGCAAATCTACAACAGTAGAAATTTAATATGTCTTCTAGACCATCTTCATCAATAAGCGATGATGTGAATCTACAACAGTAGAAATTTAATATGTCTTCTAGACCACGAAAATACAATGAAAGCCAGAATATTCCTGTAGCATGGCTTGTGTTATAATACACAATAATTTTAGCACGAGCTGTCACAGGGACGCTCAAATATTTAACCTATTTTATACGGAGTATTCTGGCTATGAAGACTATTATGTCAATTGATTTAGGAAAATTCAAGAGTGTAGTTTGTTTTTATGAGGTAAAAAGCTGTAAGGCTACATATAAGTCGTTTAAGACTAACCCTCAAGAGCTTCATGACCTGGCAGTATCTCACCCTGCTGATCTTATTGTATTTGAGGCTTGTGATATCATAGGCTGGATTTGTGACCTTTTTGACACCCTGGAATTAAAATATGAAGTGGCAAATACTAATACCGGCGAATGGTCTGGCAGAAAATTGAAGAAGAAAACAGATAAAAAGGATGCATTTTGGCTGGCCAAGCGTGCTGCTTTAGGAGATTTATCAACTGTCTATGTTCCTAAAAAGGAAATTCGCGAGAAACGATCTTTAATTAATTATCGCCAGAGCCTTACAGAACGGATAACTCAGGTAAAAAATACTATTCGTTCTTTATTAAATGCCCAGGCGTATTCGTTGCCGTCAGGCAGAAAGTGCTGGTCTAAGCAGAATCTGGAACAGTTAAGAAGTATGGCTATGCCAATGGATAAAGTTAAACCAGATGAGCTCTGGAAAGGCAATCTATGGAGCGAGCTTATATTACTGGAACAATTAACAGACGCTTTGCAAGTAGTTGAAGATAAACTGGAAGAGTTAAATAGTACTGATGAAAAAGTAAAACTATTACAGACTGTTCCCGGAGTTGGCCCACGTCTGGCAGAGGCAGTTGCAGCTTATATTGATGATCCACATAGATTTAAGAATTGCAAACAAGTTGGCAGCTATATTGGTATGACACCGCGTCAGTACCAATCAGGTAATACAGACCGTCATGGGCGGATAAGTAAATATGGCAATAGGTTATTGCGAGCATTACTTGTTGAGGTTTGCTGGCTGGGTTTGCGTTGGAATCCATGGATAAAAGAAACATACGAAAGAATAAAGAGGGGAAGTAAAACTCGTGCAAAAATAGCGATAGTAGCTACAGCCCGACGGTTGTTCGTACGATTGTGGGCGATGATGCGAGATGGGACAAGTTGGCAGATGCCCGAGTTGCAAAGTGTTTGATACCAATATAAGTAAAAGATAAAATATTACCTATGATTTTTCCCGATTGAAATCGATACGGAACCTTGGTCGTGCATTTGGGTTTTGAACCTGACACGAAAATTAAGCCGTATCGCAATATATATAATGGAACCATGGCGTAAAATACAGCCTCGGACACTCCGGATAGAAAGATGAAACAATCAGGTAAATAATGATTCGCTACGCGAAAATTGTTTTAAATAGGTTTATCGCATAAGGTCAAAAAGCAAAAAACGAGGCGGTGTAAAACCGCCCCGGCTTCTCGACAACTTGCAACGCTCGGGTTGCTCCTCAGCAGAGCCCTATCCTTTGCAAGATAAAGGAATTATAGCAAAAATGAATAAAATTAGAAAATTAATGTTGCATTCTGGCTTCATAGAAAAACACGAAAGGCACGAAACTATATCTACAACAGTAGAAATTTAATATGTCTTCTAGACCCCTGAAGACAGGGGGGTATACGTTCGATCTACAACAGTAGAAATTTAATATGTCTTCTAGACAGATATTGAGGCAAAAGATATTGTAAATCTACAACAGTAGAAATTTAATATGTCTTCTAGACCAAAGCAAAAGAGATACTAATTATTATATCTACAACAGTAGAAATTTAATATGTCTTCTAGACAAGCTTATAATCCGTCCATGATATCAGATCTACAACAGTAGAAATTTAATATGTCTTCTAGACTGTAATTCACAGAGCATGCGACTTAGATCTACAACAGTAGAAATTTAATATGTCTTCTAGACCTATTTGAGAGATAACACCAAGTAAGAAATCTACAACAGTAGAAATTTAATATGTCTTCTAGACCTGCTGATTTAACCAATGCTGATCGTAATCTACAACAGTAGAAATTTAATATGTCTTCTAGACTTGCTCTGCGGGTGGTAAGGAATCGAATCTACAACAGTAGAAATTTAATATGTCTTCTAGACTCCGTGTCCATCTGTGGTTCTAAAACATCTACAACAGTAGAAATTTAATATGTCTTCTAGACGGCTATTCTTCGTACAAACATTACAGATTGTGTAAGTTTACAGGCAAATCCAGATATAATCGTTATAATCGGCATATTTTCAACTATATTAACGGTTCGCAGGCCATTAATACCAGGGTTTACATTTCAATCAATTACTATCAAATCGTCCTGGTCATTTCGGGCATAACCGTAACAGTACTTTTTGCACTGTTGGCTTAGGTTAAATATTATTACACTGTCTTTCTGTTCGAACTGTTTACCGAAATTACTGTCTATTTCAGTTGCTATGCAGTTTAGAACGCGAGGACTGTTTCGCACCTCGAACACCGAATATTGTAATCTATATCCAAACTTTTTCAAGTATTTTGCAAAGCGTGTTCGTAATTTGTCGTCACTTATATCATATGACACTATAAGCATTTACCTGCCTCCATTTCATAAAATGGAAATTCTTCTGCTTCCTTGCCCTTCATAAAACTGCGGTAATAACCCTGAACATAGAGAAATATATTCTGCTTCTCTTTTATTAGCGGCTCAAGCAGATTTACAATATATGGGCCTGCAGATTTACCGTATAGGCAATATTGATTCTGGCGTATAGTAAAATCTTTTTCCTTTACCTGGCCCAAATTGTATGACTTCCGTATTTGCCAGTCAATCAAAGGCCTGAACGGCTCAACCAGGTCGCATACCAGCGATTTCCTCTGATAAAATTCCTGATGATATACACCTCGATATAAGTCAAAACCATACACCTTGAGCAAGGCTTCTATTATGTTAAAAAGTAGCGTATAGCCTATGTCCATCATGCAGTTAGTCATATCATGCTTTACTCGTGGACGGCGACCTTGCCAGTTATAATCCGAAAAGATGTTCTTGAAATATGACCGACCGGCAGTTCCTTCTATACCGAGTATTTCCTGTAAATCAAAATCTTTTGTTTCTTCCAGACGCTCCAAATATGATTGCAGGTCTGTTATCCCTGCTTGTTGCGATTCTGTTTTACCTCGAATACGTTTTAGTGCTGATAATTGATTAAAGATCTTATTCTTGACTATATGTTTTGCTATAGATAAGTTTTCATAATCATATTGTTTCTTCCGCAGCAAGACATTGCCTTCAGCTCCGCAAGACCACAATCCGTAAACTCGTAAGGTATGGGTCATTAGTACTATTGTAAAGCCAAATTTCTCGGCTCGCTGTAGTAAACCGCTTGTTATGCTTATATGACCTACTATCAATAGAGCAAACAGCCTGTAGCATGTTGATTGATGCTTGATCGCCCCTTCACTGTCTTTTATTATTACATTGTCATTTTTAAAGCTTAAGTGTTCACCATGGCTTAACATGGCAAAGATAATTTGCTTCTGTTTGAAATCTGGTGCGCTTAACATAACATTACCCTTCTATTATCTGAACGCTAAAGATTGGTCGCATAATGGCTCATATATGCAGTTCTCACATTTTTTTATATTTGTCTGACGATAATTATTGAGGTCATAATTGTGTATTTGCCGAACTGTTTCTTCAAATTTAGCAAACATTTCTTGATTATTGTCTGGTAATTCTACCGGCCATACCTTGTTATCATCACGACTGTAAAAACGAATGGTTTTCACCGCATAGCCAGCCTCTGTCAAACCGAAATACTGGGCATATAACTGGAACACATAGCCGTCGTAAATTGCTTTGATCTGCTTCTTACGCTCAGTCAGTAAACCGGTTTTAATGTCAAAAATATCGATCTTACCGGCAATATTGTATTGAGAGCAATATACCTCTATACCCTGCAAAATATTCTTGCGAGTGGAATATTTCTTATTGTCTATTGCTTCATGAGCTGCACGACCGGCTGTCTGGGCGACATCATGGTACAATTTCGTGCTTAACCGGCCATGGAGCTGATGGAAATAGATCGACCTCGGACAAAATATAAAATCATTCAGATATGATATGGGTATATAGCTCTCCATCTATGACCTCACTCAAATGAACTGCACTCATATTAATTATATATCTTGTATGATATATCGTATTTAATTGTCAAAGAACTTAACTAAATTATTTTTTATCTTTTCTGCACAAAATCAAACCAGTCTGCATTCCTAATTGCTGAGGGTTTATTTCCTTCATTAATTTGCTTTAATAATGTCAGCAGACCTTTCCTGGCTATATTATATGCTCCGTTGGCATCTGCATTTATTGGTAATTGCGAATTCTCTATACTCTCGTATTCACGAGAGTCAAAAAACTTACCATTTTTTGCTACTGGTGATAGAATAAAGTCTTTCTCTTCGCTATTAACTTTATATGTATGTCTCAATTGGACTGTTAATGAAACGTTGAATAGTAACTTCCTGAAGAAATCAGCATATTTCTTCTCTTTCCTAGCTAAAATGTCGGCTCTTATATCTTTTCCCGCTGTATATTCTATTTGCTCTGACCTAAACAGATCTTTCAGGTTTGAAGTTACGTCATAACATTCATAATTCTGTTTTTCCCTGTTATATCTGTAACGTTCCTTGCCGTGCGTACAGATAGTCCATTTCTCTAGCCCGCTTCCTTCCAGTTGTGAGTAATCAATTACAAATTCAAAATAATTCTTCTCTGGACTATACCGGATACTCTCAAATTTCTCAAAAAGCTTACAACTCTTTTCGACCGATTCGTACCTAGTATTAATACGATTGGCAAATCCTGTCACCGGATCAATCTTTGATGTATAGTCACTTGTTACATAAAACAAAAAACCGCTCTGTTTTCCCAGCTTTTGAAAACTCTCAAATGGAGCCGTCAACTGATAAGCTTTCAGATAATGTCCGGCTTCCTCCGGTTTATTATCCTTAAATACCAGGTAATTCAACTTATCTATAAGAGCTTTTTCAAACTTCTGATATACCTGTTTTTCAAATTTAAACCTGCCGCGTTTAAACCCGAAATTCAGATCCTCCAGGCATACTATAGCATTATGCTTAACCATAAGTGTTGCCAGCTTGTGTACTACATGAGACAAATAGCCGCTTTTGAGTTCTTTTATATTCTCTACTGCTGACCAGCTTTTCCGTGCAGCATCTCGCTCCTTCTCTTTTTTATCAAGCAGATTATGATAATCCGTCGTCATTGGGACTTTCTTACCTTCACTTGTCATATTGCTGGTTATAGTATTAAAACTCCCTTGTTCCAAGATTACACCTTTTTGATTTATAACTGTATAATACAGCAGATGACGTTCGCCTCTATCTATTCCAATAATACAAACATCTGGATTATTTCTCAAAAACTCAATTACTTTGTCATTGAATTTGCCAAATCCACCCGATTTGAAATTTAGCGTGATAGGGCAGTGAAAGAAAAACTTATCTTGTGTGAACCTTTTGTCTTTTATTATATCATAGTTAAATCTGCTAATCTTTTTGGCATTCAGTGGGTTCTTGTTTTCTATTGCCTCATTTGCTTTGTGTACTGCCGTTTCTTTCTTTTTCAACGATCGTGGGCGGAAAAATACTTCTGCTTGACCATTTAATTTAATAACAAGATCATTAAGGTTTTCATGGGCAAATAACAGTTTCCAGTAACTTGTATGGAGGTTGGGCCTGCCCTTGCTGTATGGCGACATATCCTTATTGTATATCTCAAATAGATATAAATTACCCTTAGCAACATGTTCGTCAATATATGATTTCTTGATTCTATCATATGTTAGGCTATATCCCTGTTCGGCAACTTCTTTGTAAAACTCACTACTATCTCTAAATTCTTTAGTTTTTGTGAAAGTGAAATCAAAATATTGATTCCACTCAGGGTGACTCCCTAAAGATTCTTTCATGAAATCAATCCATTTATACATTGATTTTTTGTCGTTTGCAGCCTTCTTAAATAACCCTTTTTCTCGAATTTCCAAAACTTCTTGTGTAGGGCTATAATAATTGATGTTCTTTTTACTAAAAAATACCTTTGGAAGCATTTTTGATGGATCTGGCAAAAGCTTGTAAACCATTTTTTCATAGTATTCTTCAGATTCAGTTGCTATTATCTTTTTCTCTATTGCTTTCTTAGCTTCCAACTTGTTTTTTGAATCATCTGCTTCCTGTCTGTAATTAAACATATTGTTAGAATCTTTTTTCATTACTCCAAGGAAATATTTGTTATCTTTGAATAATAAAACGCTATTATTAGCAATTTCTTTATTAACATCCCAACCGTCAAGTAATGTGCTATTTTCAAAATTGATCTTAAATTTGTCAGTTTTGTAGGGCTTTTTCGTTACATAATTCCTTACTTTATTGTATACTCCGATAATGTCTGAAAGACTCTCATATAGCGGATTAAATCTGTCATAAAAGTCACTGTTTTTCTCTCCCAACTCTATCATCTTGCCGCTTTTCATCATATATAGTGGTTTCAGAAAATGTTGAATTGCCAACACGCTGTCCAGGTACTTCTTTATTTTCTCTATCTGTTGAAATCCTTTTCCACCTTTGTCTTTTTCATCCTTGGGGACCCGCCTGTCTTTATTCAGTTCTTCCTGTTTTAATACTGCTTCTACTTCTTTATATGCTTCACAAAAACTATCACTCAACAATTTACCATCAACTGAAAATCCTCTGAAATATTCCGCTAAATATTTTTTCTGATCTGGCATATTAATTGAATCATAGTAATAATCAACAGTTTTTTGAACAAACTCTATTGAGTAAAAATCTTCTTTACTCAATGCTTCTCGCTTATCCAGATTAAGACCTAAAGATTCTTCAGCATAAACATTAATTGCCCTGCCAATTAAAGACCAGTCACAGAAATACTTTTGAGAAATATCTGTCAATGCAAGGTCATTTTTTATGTACATTCCAACTTGGCTGCCTGCTTGCATATATTCATCCAGACAGTTCATAATATTTTCAACAAGCTCGGAATCAACTAAACTTCTATTAACTTCTTGAATAGCTTCAAATACTTCTTTATCACTCAAAAATTCATCAATCACAAATCCGTTTTCTCGATCACTCAATATCTGCTTGTATAATGTCGTCATTACAGGCAGTTCACGCGGTTTAATATTATTTTTCTGACGGTATTCATTAATTATCTGGTTAATACCTTTTGCATTTATATCATCCGCCTTATGACCGATTGCTTCGTTATATATATCAATCCCTTTTTGTCCGAGATATTTCACAAACTCAGCAGGCTTAAATATCTCTTTTCGAGAGCGAAGTAATTCCGATAGTTCTGAATATCTTTCTTCCATTTCAATTTTGTTTATTCTCTTACAATTCTCAAAATGCTTTGCCATATTCTCATGGACTATGCGATAGGCAATAGCAGTTGACTGGTCCTTATCTACATATAGATTATCCCTGTTCTGATTAAAGCCAGCAAAGTATGTTGTGAATTTATCAAAGTCTGCTATATACTCGTCAGCTTGATCAAATTCTTCTTTTGTTATTTTTCCGCTATCAAGTCTATCTTTTAGCCAGTGCCATAATTTGCCTTTAGTTTTATTTTTACCGGACCCTTGCATATTGATGAGCTTGGAAAAGTCTCCTTTATAAAGATGGTATTTCTTGCTCTCAGCAGAAAACCTCTCGGAAATCTTCTTTCTTAACTTCTCTTGTGTTTTTGCATATTCTTCTTTTTTCTCTTTTGCGGCCCCAGGTTTAGTGGCATTGCTGTACAGGTTATAGGCTTCTACAATCTCATCAGCAGTTAATATTTCTCCTGATAATACTTCATCAATGAAATATCGATGATAGCTATCAATTATCTTTTTTATCTCCTTGTAGTCCTTTGCCCGATTTTTGTCTTGTTCGACAATTGTCTTTAATCCTTCATTTTTGAATTCTTCCAGCTTTTCCGCTGTTTCACCTACTGGCTTAAGCTCAAAGCGCAAAGTCTTACTCAAAGAATACAGATTGGTAAATTCATCGATAGTCCGCTTCATAACAAAATCTCCACATCAAATATTTAATATTATACTCAATCGCAACTCAACAAAGATAGCATAAGGGCCGGCTTGTTTTCTTAAGATTATATATTACAGATATTTACACTTCAAAACGCGACCGGTTTTACACTCTGTGTTATTGTAACCCATTTTTATACAATTCATCTTCTTTGGCACAAACTATAATAATACCCCAAACCCGAACAATTTACAACAATTTCAAAATCTGCCAACTTTTGCGTCAGCTAACAATAAATATAAGCATTCAAATGTGCGTTATTTGCGTCAGATTCTGAGTTTGCGGAGTTATTAAATAGTTCGCGATAAGCATTTACCTCTCACTCCTCGCTTCTTTCTTCTAACTCTTCTTATCAGTGGTAAAGCTTTTTTCCGCCTTTCGGCGTTTAAATATCGTCGGCATGCCGACACTTACCTTTTACCTCTCGCTCCTCGCTTCTTTCTTCTAACTCTTCTCATCCTTCAGATGCCGCAATTTTGATATAATCTTTACTCCCGCGTAAGCTTTAAAATAAGTGTGAGCCGCCGGGCTTTTTTTCCCTTCTCACTCCTCGCTTCTTTCTTCTAACTCTTATCATTCTTCAGATGCCGCAATTTTGATATAATCTTTACTCCCGCGTAAGCTTTAAAATAAGTGTGAGCCGCCGGGCTTTTTTTCCCTTCTCACTCCTCGCTTCTTTCTTCTAACTCTTCTCATCCTTCAGGTGCCGAAATTTTGGCATGAATTTTTCTTACGCGTCAGCTTTAAAACAAGTCGTGAGCGACAGCGAATTATTCCTGATGTCAACGTACATCAGGACACCTTAATTTTTCACTTTTAATTATTAAATTTTCATTTAGTGTAGCTCGCCGCTCCGCGAGATCTGGTAGGTCCAATGCCCAAAAATAACAACTTACGTAAATATCCACAAAATCCGCTGCCCGCCGCGCTCCTCCGTTCGCCGCCGTTCTCGTTCATCGCCCGCCGTAAGGCCTCAATTCATCGCCGTTCGCCGCCGTAAGAGGGGCAAAATCGCCCATTTTTGCACATTTGGTACCACCATTACTGAAAAGTATAATCAATTATTTTCCAGCTTTTAGGCCACATAAATTTAGTCTAAGCTAAAATATTTTTAACTTTTAAACCTTCTATCTTTAACTGGCAATTGACTATCGCCAACTGTTTTAATTTCTGTTTAATCTGTTATCTTAAGTCATTTGTACCAGAACAATCTACATATCTGTACCATTGTCGTAATCAGGACCTTTTATAACGCAAAATGGTGTAGGATTGCCCATTTAAATTGTTATATAATCTATATATATAGTTTACTTTCGCAGTTTTTAAGTTGCAATAACGAAGTGCCTCTGGTAAATCGCCTAAAAGGGCCTTCCTGCAACGCTTTGAATTAAATGTACTTTCGAGAATTAGCTCGGAAATACAATTTAATATAAAGTTTTTCATTCACAAGGCCCTGTTCTGGCCTTTGCGTGTAATGTTGAACAGTCAAAAGTGCGCAACCGCACTATATACAAAATCTGTAAAAATCAGTGAAAAAAACAACACTTTAACATATTGATTTATGAACAACTTAATTTCGTTTGTCTGTTAGATTATATTAGCAGGGGAATAGTATTTAATACTCAATATTGCCATATTGTTATATTTGATCTATTTAACAATATGTTCTATAACAGCTTATGTTATCTGGTACTATATGGTGATCATCTGGTATCTGGTAATTCTTCCCCTGTTTTTTTCCGATAAGTATAATACCTTAAAGTGTTTGTGTTTGAATAGAGAGACAGCATTTCTTTAAGCGAGAAAGGTTCGATTTTAATGAATAGGACACCATTATTTATTATTACAGTTCTAGTTTCTGTACTATCTTGTACTTACGCTGATACCGCAACCTGGGAGGGCAGCGTAAGTACTGATTTTGAAGATTCGGCTAACTGGAATCCGGTTGTCGATGTGACTGATGACACCGGAGATGTGCTTACTATTGGACCAGGCACAAATTATGACCCTATTCTAAACTATGGTCTTTCTACCCGGCCAAATGCACTTAGTACAACCGAAGGTGCTCTTTTTACTATAACTGGTGGAGAACATTATCCTTACGGTAATAATACTCTTAATGGTGATGTTGTCATCAAAAATGGTTCTGTTAATATGCGAGGTTATGTCTATATCGGTAGTAGTGGAACTGGTGTCGTAACTATTGATGGTGGTTACTTAACTTCCAAATATACCATGTATATTGGCAGATATAGTGGAGGTAATGGAACCTTAAGGATATTGGAGGGGATTGTATATTTCTCCTCTCGTCCACAGATTAGCTACAGTAGCGGTTACGGTCATATATATATCGAAGAGGGCGGATTCTGCTATATTAGTGGAAATGATACTGCATGGTTCCAGAATCTTGTCGATAACGGCACAATCACTACCGCGGCTGATTCTGCGGTTATTGTCGAATATCAATCTGAAATGAATAGAACATGTGTTACTGCTGAAAAAATTACAGGCTCTTCGCTTCCTGTCCCATGGGATGCAACAGAAGTTGTTGGTACTGATACGCTTAGCTGGAAACCTGGTACTTTAGCCGTCTCAAGCAGGGTTTATTTTGGAACAGTTCTTTCTGCAGTTAATAATGCCGATACATCTGACGATGAATTTATTGGTAGTACCTCTGGCAGTTCTATTTCTGTTCCATATACTTTGGCCGATGGTCAGACTTACTACTGGAGAGTTGACACTGTTTATTCTTCTTCCGTTATTAAAGGCCAGGTATGGTCTTTCAAACCTGTTGCTGCTCTTCAGCCTCGCAAGATGGAAAAAATCGATCGCGGCCTGATTGCTATGAGAAGTGGTTCTTCAAATTATATCGGCTGGCGTTTGTTTGGTACAGACCCCGAAAATATTGCGTTTAATGTCTATCGTGGAAGCGTCAAATTAAATTCATCTCCAATCACCGGCTCAACTAATTATGTTGATAGTGTTGGCTCTACTTCTTCCACTTATAGTATTACTGCTGTTTTAGATGGTCAGGAAATAGAGTTTTCCAATACGGTTTCTGTCAATACCGACCCTTTCTATACCATTGATATGCAGAGAGTTCCCGGTGATACCGATTGGTCTTATGAGCTTAATGATTGTGCTGTTGGTGACCTTGATGGTGATGGTGTTTATGAGATTGTTGCAAAAAGATTTTCATCTGACAGGGATGAATATCCGGTTATTGAAGCATATAAGCTTGATGGAACTTTCCAATGGAGGATTAACCTTGGACCTAACCACTTGTCAATGGTAGAGATTGACCCTATCGTTTATGATTTTGATAGTGACGGTTATGCCGAAGTAGCCTTAAGAACTTGTGAAGGCATGACTGACTATTCTGGTAATACCATTGGTGATACCAATGGCGATGGGATTACCGATTATCGCAGTTTCGGTTATGAAGGTGATGGATATATTGATGCCGGGCCTGAATTTTTATCGATCTTTGATGGGCGTACCGGTGTCGAATTGGATAGGGCAAACTACATTCCTAGAGTGGCTCTCAGCCAGTGGGGCGATACCTATGGCCATCGTGCCAATAAGTTCCATATGGTCGTTGCTTACCTGGATGGCTATAAGCCTTCATTGGTTATTTGTCGTGGCATTTACGGTCTAACCAAAATGGAAGGATGGAATTTCAGGGGTGGAAAACTATCTAAACTCTGGCATTTTACCAGCGAGCAATGGCCCGGATATGATGCTCAGGGTAATCACAATTTAAGCGTTGGTGATGTGGACAGTGACGGCAAAGATGAGATTGTCTATGGCGGCATGTGTGTAGATCACGATGGTACCGGACTTTATACTACTGCACTTGGACATGGTGATGCTATCCATCTAGGCGATATGCTGCCTGACCGACCGGGCCTTGAAGTCTGGCGGTGTATCGAAACAACGCTTGGTGGTGCCACTCTGATAGATGCCGGCACCGGTGAGATTCTTATTGACCATTATAGTGAGGGCGATATCGGCAGGTGCTGTGCCGCTCATATTGACTCGAGATTTACTGGTTATCAGGTATGGTCTTATGCTGCCGATGGCACCTATAATGCTGACGGCACGCAACTTAGCACTACTAGGTGTTCCGATATGAATTTCCTTGCCTGGTGGACCGGCGACCTTCAGCGAGAGCTGCTTGATGCTGTTGGTAGTACCGGTGCTAACCCGATTCTTAACAAGTGGAACGGAAACGGTGTTGATAGGTTGATAAGCTTTTATAATATCCCATCTTCTTATAGTACAGCTAGTAATAACTATACCAAGGGTAACCCGTGCCTTTCTGGTGATATTCTCGGCGACTGGCGTGAAGAAATTCTACTTCGATCTTCAGATAATACAAAATTGAGAATTTTTGTTTCTACTGAAGTTACCGGATACCGTATATATACATTTATGCATGACCCGCAATATCGACTGGCAATGGCCTGGCAATGCTGTGGATATAACCAGCCGCCTCATCCTGGTTTCTACATTGGTGCTGGCATGAGCGATCCGCCTGTTCCGTATATTCAGCTTGTGGGCGATGAAACGGACGGCCCTACGCCTGATCCGGCCAGATTTACCGTATTGCCGACCGCAAATAGCTCGTTTTCCGTATCTATGACAGCTGTAACGGGTTACAGTCCTTATGGCGAAATTGAATATTTATTTACTGAAGTTTCCGGTAATAATGGAGGTACCAGTAGCGAATGGCAAACTTCACCGGTTTATTCTGATACTGGCCTGCAGCCGTTAACTCAGTATTCATATACTGTTACAATGCGAGATAGTCAGGGCAATGTAGGAGAATCTTCCAGCCCTGTAAGTGTAACTACCTTTGGAAACTTTGACACACCAACGGCATATTATCCTTTCGAAGGGAATGCTCTTGACAGTACCGGCAATTTCGATGCTGACGAATATGGCAGTCCGGCATATATCGATGGGAAAGTCGATCGGCAGGCGATTAGTTTTGATGGTTCAGACGATTACCTGACTGTTCCTGCTAACGTTCTCAATACTGATGATTTTACTATTGCCTGCTGGTTCTACCTGTCTTCTTCTGATACATGGCAAAGAATTTTTGACTTTGGAAATGATACTAGCCAGTATCTGTTTTTAACGCCAAATTCAAGTAGTTCTACTATCAGATTTGCAATTAAAAATGGCGCCACCGAGCAGATTTTGGAATCTTCTTCACCTTCTACTGGAGTGTGGATACACGTTGCTGTTACTCTAAATGACGATACGGGAAACCTTTATGTAAATGGTATTCTCAAAGCCACAAATGCTTCAATGACGATTAATCCGAGTGATTTCAATCCACAGGTTAATTATATAGGTGACAGCCAATGGTCTTCAGACCCGTTATTTAACGGCAGGATAGATGATTTTCGTATATATAATTACGCATTAAGCGTTGATGAGATTGCGTTGCTGAGTCTTCCGCCATCATTTACTTCTGATCAGATTATTAATACCAAAGGTGTTGAGTTAGAAATGTATTCAGGTAATTCGCTAGCGAACTACTCTCAATACGGCATTGATTATAGTAAGGTTTCTGGACCAGACTGGCTTAATGTTTTAGCTGATGGGTCATTTTCTGGAATGCCTTCTGATACAGATGTTGGTACAAATATTTTTACGGTAAGGGTTGATAACGGTTCTGGTTCTTATGATACAGCTCAATTACAGATTGAGATAGATAATATTTACTCTGGTACCCAGGGTGTCGAAGATTTATCTGGCTTAGTCTCAAATTGGCTGAATTATGACTGTTTAGATTTTCCTGCGTGCAATGGGGCAAGTCTTAATAGTGATGAACGGGTGGATTTGTTAGATTTTTCGATCATGTCACAATTTTGGCTGATTGATGAATCGCTTCAGCTAAATTTGAGTTTTTCTACTATTGAAAATGAGTCAGTTGTGGATGATTCCATCTACGGTCGTACTGTGTATTTTGTTAATGGTCCAGTTCCAGCTTCAGGCTATGTTGGTGGTGGTCTGGTATTTGATGGTGAAGATGATTATGTTTATGTCAAAGATTATCGAGGTATTAGTGGAGCCAATCCTCGGACAATATCAGTCTGGATAAATGCAGATGCAGATCTGACAAACAGCGAAACAGGTTTACATGCCATAGCGTCGTGGGGAAAAGGGGATTCAGTTGATCTGAAAAGGAAGATGATTTTAATGCTGGATTTAGCCGGGCAATTGTCATTGGCAATCTACGGTGCTCGACTGTATGGAGGTTCAGATCTGGAAGATGGTACCTGGCATCATGTGGCAATGGTACTACCGGATGGTATAGGCAATATAAACCAGGTTAAGCTGTATGTCGATGGGGTTGAAATTGAAACAAATGCCGCTGGTTTAGATGCGGTAATTGATACCGCATTTACAGAAGATGTTCTGGTTGGAGCATATGATAGCGACATGGAACCCGGAGTTCAGACCCCGGTTGGTTATTTCAAAGGAATGATTGATGAAGTAAAAATTTATAACACTGGCCTGTCATCGACAGAAATTGCAGACTTTGCAAATAGATAAGTCCGATATTAGTCATATTTGAAAAAAAAGATAATAATCTAATATGAGTTAGATATTAAATTTATTATAAGTTACTTGTTAATAGTTATTTACAGAGCTATTATTAAATCTTAAATTATTTACAGAAGATATAAGGTATTTTTCAGTGAAAATCAGAGTCATTTGACGAATTAATTAAATGTAAGCTCATGGAATATAAATATTTGGATATTTAAGGAAAGCCTTGATGCCGGAAAATAATAAAGACAACATTGAGACAGAGCGATTTATGACTCTTCTGGTTGCTAACCAGAGGAGAATTTATACTTTTATTCGCTATTTGGTACCCAACAGGAATGATGCAGATGATATACTTCAGGAAACCTTAACAGAGATGTGGAATAAATTTCATATGTTTGAAGATGGTACAAGTTTTGATTCCTGGGGAATGACAATCGCCAAATATAAAGTATTGAGTTACTCTCAGAAAAAAAATAGAAATCATTATCTATTTGGTACTGAAGTAATAGAATTACTACATACCGATTCAGAATCACAGCATCGATGTGATAATTTGTTAGAAAAGATAGATGTGTTAAAGAAGTGCACTTCCAAGCTTGCAAGTAAGGAAAAAGAGTTGATAAGTCTAAGGTATGAAAAGGGTTTGACCTTTGATAATATTGCCAGGCGAATAGGTTACTCGATTTCAGCTGTGCATAAAAATATATACCGTATACATGGAAATCTGGCAAAATGTGTCCGATTAACTTTACGTTTAGATGAGGGCGGCATAAATGGCTGAGTCAGAAAAACTCTTACATGAATTAGTTCGCCTTGTCAGCTTGTATACCGAAGGTGAGTTAACATATGATGATGGTATTCGCCTGGAAGAATTATTATATGATCCAGAGATTAGAAGGCTGTATTTTGAAGTTATGGATATAAACATCGGCTTGGAATATTTAGGAGATTCATTTGAGATTCTAAACCAGGATATCCGTAACAATCTTGACCCATCTGTTTTGAATGCATTAGCTGAATATGAAAATATAGCACCACTGTTTCCTCCGAAGCATTATGACTTTCGATTTGAAGATCCTATTTTGCCACCTAAGCCAAGGGTATGGAATAAAACCAAGATTGCTTTTAGGGCAATTATTTCTGTTGCTGCTGTATTTATGGTAGTGTTTATTTTGAAATATGGTTTGTCTCAGGAGCATCCTCATTATGCATCTATTTCAGATCAATATAATGCAAAGATTGTAGAAACGAAAAATGTTAAAAATTCTGGAAGTAGAGAGTCAGAAGTATTTGATTCGTATACATTGCTGGAAGGTTTTGTGAAGTTAAATTTTGATAATGGTGTAAAGGTTATTTTGGAAGCTCCGGCAGAATACCAGGTATTGTCAACTGACAGGATTGGTCTTCAGTCTGGTAAATTATATGCATCAGTTCCTCAGGAAGCGATTGGTTTTTCAGTTTATACACCCAATGCGATAATAATTGATATGGGAACAGAGTTTGGTGTAGAAACTGACAAATGGGGCGATACATATTTGCAGGTTGTGAAGGGAAGAACTGCGTTAATTGCAGGTAAAGATTCAGGGAGAGCGAGCATTGATGTCTTAAAAGGGCAGGCAAAAAAAATTGCGGCTAATACTGCAGAAGTTACTGATATAGAGTTTGATGAAGAGCATTTTGTCAGATCATTTGATTCAAGAGACAACTTTGTCTGGCGTGGAAACAATATTATTGATCTGGCAGATATTGTTGGTGGAGGCAATGGTTTTGGTAGCGGAAAAAGAAATGTTGGCATAGATCCTGGTACAGGACAATCATATAAGCTTGAGTTTGGTAATCGAACACTATCAAACGTATATCAGTTTGTTTCACAGAACCCTCTTATTGACGGAGTGTTTGTTCCGAATGGCAAAACTGAACAGATAGTCAGTTCTTATGGACATGTTTTTAAAGAATGCCCTGTTTCCTGTGGAATGACTTATTCCGGAGTAATAAATACTCCGGAGAATACGGAACTCGAACGTTTACTTTTATATGAATATATTGAATATGATAAAGAATCATATATTTTGATGCATGCTAATCTTGGTGTAACTTATGATCTTGATGCGATAAGAGCTATGCTGCCTGGCACTAAGATTGCGAAATTTAAAAGCGGGTTTGGATTGATTGCCAGACCGCCACGGTTGCTGAATGCAGATTTTTACGTTCTTATTGATGGTGAATTGAGATTCAAGAGGGTGCAATATAACGAGCAAAAAGTTGACGGGTGTATTGAGATAGATATTTTGGACGATGATCGTTTTCTAACTCTTATAGTAACCGATGGTGAAGACCCAGAAGGCCGAAAGTATAATAATATGGTTTTGACACCTATAGATATGGATTATGGAGTTTTTGAGAATCCGGTTATTGTATTAGAGTAGGATTGATTTATTCTTCAAGTCTTTTGTGGTAAAACAAAGGGGTATAAAGAGAATATAGAATATAGTTAAAAAGTAATTTATTCTTTGGCAATAGGAGAAATTGGTATGAAAAATATAACAATAATTAAAAAAATAGTTATTGTTTTGATTTGCATGGGAGTGAATCTTTATAGTGCAACAATAGCGTATTGGGATTTTAATGATGGAACGGATGGTTTATCATTCTCTGATATGCCTTCCAGTGGTTCTGAAGATTTAATTAATGGTTATATTATGAGGGGGTATAATACTACTTATGGTCCAACATTTTCAGATGATACCTCTATTGGGAGCGGTTTGAGTGCGTACTGTAATGGAGGACAAGATGGTTATATTACGGATACCTTTTTGAATACATGGTCTCCTCAGTTATGGACAATTGAAATTTCTGTCAAGCTTGACAGTTTGTCAGACTGGAATACAATTATAGGTCGTGATGGTTCGAGTCAAAATGAAGCAGAGTCAGATTTTTATTTTCAGAATAATGGTGTTGATGACAGATTCAGACTGAATTATAAAACAGTTGGTGGAGAACGGTGGATTCTGGATAGTGATTTTGTTCCAGTAACTAACCATTGGTATCATTTCGTATTGGTTTGTGATGGTATAACCTTAACGATGTATTGTGATAAACTTGATAGCAATGGTTATCAGGTTGTAGGTGAATTAGATATTTCTTATCAGACGCCAGCGGAAAATGCTCTGGCTCAATCAGGTAACAGCTGGACATTCGGCAGGGGATGGTATAATGGTAATAATGTTGACCAGATTGTGGGGTATTTTGATAATGTACGATTTTCAGATACGGTTCTAGCTCCAGCAGAGTTTCTATTTTATAATCCGGTGATTTTTAATGAGTCAGATGGCATAACAGTGTTGTATAGAAATGATACTGATTATTCCGATGATTATACTATTGTACTGGCAAAACAGCCGTCAGATGATGTAATAGTAACAGTAGTTCCGCCATCAGGATTAGATGTAGGAAATGGTGATGGTCAAAGCTTGGATGTTGCATTTAGTGATAGTGACTGGAGTCAGGCTAAAACGATAACAGTGAAGATGGCCGGTAGCCAGGAGCTGCTTTCTGATACAATGGTGATTGAGCATACGGTAAACAGCAATGATGAAACTTTTGTAAACAACTTCGTTCCTTCTATTAATGTAGTTATTTCTGACGATTCCTGCGGTATTTGGGGATACCTTGAGTCTGATTATGACTTGGATTGCATGGTAAATTTGGTGGACTTTTCTGTATTAGCTAAACTCTGGCTTATGACTGAAGATTCTTTGGAGCTAGAACCTTTTGCTGAATATTGGCTAGAGGATACATATACCTACAATGAAGCAATCAGCGGAGGGGTTATCAAGGAAAATGAAAGCAGTTATTTTATAAATACTGCCAATATATTAAATGAAATTGATGAAAAAGTTTATGGCCATTTCCTGGAACACATCTATCATTCTGTAAATGGCGGTCTCTGGGGCGATATGATATGGAATCGCAGTTTTGAGATGGGTAGTCAAAGCAGTATAAGCAGTTGGGCAATAGAAACTGGTAGTGATGGAGAAGAGCTGGTTCAGACGAGCCTTGCAACAGATGTTCATATCGAGTTTGGTGATATAAACTGGACTAATTATGAATTATCACTGCAGGCCCAGAAAAATAGTGGTGATGAAGGCTTCCTGGTAGTGTTCCGTGCACCTGACAGCAGTAATTTGTACTGGCTTAATATTGGTGGCTGGGGCAATACTCAACATGCGATCGAAAAGGAAGTGAACGGTGGACGTTCTGTACTTGATTCTATTTCAGGCAGTATTATTACCGATCAATGGTATGACATTAGAATTCGCTGTGAAAATCAAATAATTCAAGTATGGTTAGATGATACTCTTATATTTGCTGTAACTGATGATTCCAGCCCATATTTAAGCGGTAATGTGGGTGTGGGTACCTGGAATACTCAGGCCCGCTTTAGAAATATTGAAGTAACGGATCTTTCAGCGCAGCCGGCTGTGTTATATAGCGGTCTTCCAGACCTGGATAATCTACCTTTTGGTGCTGATTTCTGGACAAAATATGGATCTGCTGATGTATCAATGAGTACCGATGCGTTGAATGATGAGTTTAGTGTTGGAATATCTGGTGACGGCGTTTCCGGTTTACAACAGGGTAATTTCAAGTTTAGTCAGCAAGCCTATCATGGTTCACTTTGGATGAAAGGCAGTCTGCCGTCAGGTATAGTTGTATTATTGCTGGACGGTGAGACTATTCTCGGTCAGTCTGCAGTTCTGGTTCCAACTTCGAGTTGGGCAGAATATGAATTTTCGATAATATCAAACGGTGAATCCGACAATGGTTCTTTAAGAATTCAACTTCAAGGTGCAGGTGACGTTTATATTGATCAAGTCAGTATGATGTCGCAGGATTCTATTGATACTGGCGGCTATCGCCCGGATCTTCTGGAAGCAGTGTCAGAGCTTCGCCCTCCGATAATCCGTTGGCCTGGTGGCTGTTATGCCTCAGCATACTTCTGGAAAGAATGTATTGGTCCCCAATATGAACATCGTAAATATCCGATTAGCCTGTGGGATGATCAGGATACCAACTCATATGGTCCTGATGAGTTTTTGCGAATGTGTGAAATAATAGATTCCGAACCTCTTCTTGTTGTAAACAGCGGAGTTCTGGATGCAACATGTGGAGTGTCGATTCCATATAAGCTTTCAGATGAACAGTATCTTCAGGATGCTTTAGACTGGATGGAGTATTGTAATGGTGATGTTACGACTACCTGGGGCGCTTTGCGGGCTGAAAATGGTCATCCTGAGCCGTATAATGTTACATATTGGGAAATAGATAATGAGACCTGGATTGCCGGTTCAGCTTCTTATGCCGAAAAAGTTCTGGAATTTGCACCTGCGATGAGGGCTAAAGCTGAAGAGCTTGGCACGCCAATTGTGATTATAGTGTGTGGTGGAAATGGTTTGGATATGGCATGGAATGAAGATATTATTGATAGCTGTGCCGATGTAATAGATTTTATCAGCGTACATAACTATGATGATGCAGGAGAACATAAGTCAGGTCCAATTGCATATGATAGTTTCTTAACTACCCTGGAGAGCTATATTGCGAGTTCGTCGAACCCCGAAGTTAAGATATATAATTCGGAATGGAACCTGCAAACTACTGACTGGCGTACCGGTCTGTATGCCGGTGGTATCTTAAATGTATTTGAACGTCATGGAGGCGAATTCAAAATTGGCGGCCCGGCATTATTCCTCAGGCATACTTCTGCAACCGGTTGGGACAATGCTTTTATAAACTTTGACCATACCGGATGGTTTGCGGCACCAAATTATATTATTATGAAATTGTGGTGGGACCATTTTGGCCCATACCTGGTAGAAACTGAAGCCGACGATGATTATTTAAATGTAAATTCCGTTTTATCAGAAGATCATAAGACTCTATATGTTCGATTAGTAAATCCGGATGAAACGGCCAGATCTGTTGAACTTGAGGTTGACAATACTTTTGTGGTTGAATCTGCTTATATGGATTATGTTTCTCCTGGTGATCTATACGCTAGAAATACCCTTGAAGAAACTGATGCTGTAAGAGTTCAATCTAAGTTAGTCGGGCAGGATAGTCAGACGATTAGATTTAATATGCCTGGATATTCTGCCGGTATAGTAACAATTAGTACAACAGAGCTTCATAAGACAAAATTTCTTTATAGTTATTTTCAGGGAAATGGAGATGGTTTGCACTTGGCATATAGTGAAGATGGTATGACTTTTACGGCGTTGAATAACGATGTGCCATATATAACTCCCTCTGTTGGCGGAAATTTAATGCGAGACCCAAGTATCTGCCAGGGACCGGACGGTATGTTCCATATGGTATGGACTACCGGATGGTGGGATGATGGTATTGGAATTGCTCATTCTGCAGATATGGTCAATTGGTCCGAGCAAACATATTTGCCTGTAATGGCTCATGAGTCAAATGCATTAAACTGCTGGGCTCCGGAAATATTTTATGATGAAGTTACCAATAAGTATCTGATTTTTTGGGCGACAACAATTGATGGAGAGTTTCAGGAAACATATAACCCTGACGATGACAACAATCATAGAATATATTATGTTTCAACAGATGACTTTGCGACTTACACAGATACGGCATTATTTTATGATCCTGGTTTTAATGTTATTGATGCATTTATAACAAAAGATGATGATAGATATGTAATGGTCGTAAAAGATGAAACAAAGGCACCAGTTGCAGCCAAGAATTTCCATCTTGCATTTAGTGATAATGCCGCCGGTCCGTATGGATCGGCATCAGCTTCTATATCGCCGTCAGGACTGTGGGTGGAAGGCCCATCTATGATAAAAGTAGGAAAGGAATGGATTATTTATTTCGATGCTTATTCTAACGGATATATGGGAGCTTTAGCTTCTGATGATATGGTTATTTGGACAAATATTTCGAGCCAGGTATCATTTCCAAGTGGTACCAGGCATGGTACGGTATTCAGGGTAACAAGTGATATTCTGGATAATTTACTTAATTAAGTGCGCAATGAGGTGATAAAAATGCGGACTTTGACATGTTTATAGCTATGGATTTAGTTTATTCTATTATCATAAGTGAATAATATATGAAGTGGTAAGCTGAGGTGACGTTTTTTTGTCACCTCTATGTTTATATTCATATCTAGTCTATGTTGTAACAGGTTAATTTATTATTTTATGAGGCTGGAGTTTAATGTTTAGTTTGATTATTAACAAAGTAAATAAGATTGTAATTATGTTTTTGGCTTTATCGGTATGTTCTTTTAGTCTTGCAGAAACTGTTGAGATTAAGGTTGGAAACGAGGAGGTAGCAATTTGTCCTGATCTTTTCGGCATATTTTTCGAAGACATCAATTATGCTGCCGATGGTGGATTATATGCGGAAATGGTTCAGAACCGTTCGTTCCAGTATACACCACTTGATCATACAGGTTGGGATGCATTTACCGGCTGGGTATTCGAATTACGAGGTGGAGCGAGGGGATCTTACGTAATAAGTAATGCAAATTCATTGCATCCTAATAATCCGTATTATGTAGAAATGAATTGTAATGCCGGTAGGGATGGTCAGGCTGTTGTCTTGGTAAACTCTGGTTTTGACGGTATAGTTCTAAAAAAGGGAGATAACTATGATTTTAGTGTCTTTGCCCGTCAGCAGCCAGGTCACAATTTGAGTCTGGAGGTCAGACTTGAATCAAAAGATGGTGAATTGTATGCAAAGGGTGACATTTCTGGTTTAACAAGTGAATGGAAGCAGTATTCAGTTCAAATCAAGTCAAATGCAGATGCAGCTAATGCTCAACTTGCTTTGCTTGCCAAGGGAAGCGGTTATGTTTATCTTGATATGATTTCACTTTTCCCGGAAAAGACATTCAAAAAACGTAAAAATGGCCTGCGATCTGATTTGGCCCAGGTAATTGCAGAACTGGAGCCTAAATTTATTCGTTTTCCGGGGGGATGCCTTGTCCATGGTGATGGCCTTCCGAATATGTATCGATGGAAAGATACAATAGGTCCGGTTCATGAGCGTAAAGAGCAAAATAATATTTGGAGATATCATCAGACTGTTGGTTTGGGTTATTATGAGTATTTCCAATATTGTGAGGATATAGGAGCTAAGCCTTTGCCGGTAGTTGCTGCCGGGGTTTCATGTCAAAACAGCGGTCGCTACTGGGGGACGGGTCAGCAGGCAATCCCGATGGATCAGATGGATGAATATGTTCAGGAAGTTTTGGATTTGATTGAATGGGCCAATGGCCCTGCCAGCTCAAAATGGGGGGCAAAGCGTGCTGAGGCCGGCCATCCGGAGTCGTTTAACCTGAAATACCTTGGACTGGGTAATGAGGATGTTATATCACCAGAGTTCAAGGTTCGTTATAAAATGATAAATGATGCTATCAAAGTTAAATATCCAGAGATAATAGTAATAGGCACAACGGGTCCTGCGACAGATGGTGTGGATTATGAGGATGGATGGAAATTTGCACGTAAGGAAAATCTTCCAATGGTTGATGAGCATGGATATAAGTCACCTTCATGGTTCTGGAGCAATTTGCAAAGATTTGATATGTATCAGCGAACAGGTACAAAAGTATATTTGGGCGAATATGCCGCACATGATAACAATCGTGAAAATACTCTCAGATCGGCATTGGCAGAAGCTGCTTATATGACGACTCTGGAACGAAATGGCGACCTTGTGTATTTATCTTCATATGCTCCTCTTTTGGCAAAGCAGGGGCATACTCAGTGGCGTCCTGATATGATCTATTTTGACAACCATGTAGTCACACCTTCGATCAATTACTATGCTCAGCAATTATTCAGCTTAAACAGCGGTGATACATATCTGCCGACTGAAGTAAAAATAGATACATCAAAATCTTCAATAATAGGATCGGGTGTAATGCTGGGGGCATGGAATACCCAGGTACAGTATGATGATGTTAAAGTTATCAGTAAAACTAAAAATATATTATCTGATACTTTTAGCAAGCAGAGTGATGATTGGAAAATACAGGGCGGGCAGTGGCAGGTCAAAGATGGAGTCTTTTGTCAGACTTCAGGAGCTGCTCCGGCTTTGGCACTTCTTTCTGCTGCTGAAGCAAAATCAGATTATACCGTTTCTCTCAGGGCGATGAAAACCGGTGGAAATGAAGGTTTCATAATTTGTTTTGGAGTAATTGTTTCAGATAATTATTACTGGTTAAACCTTGGCGGCTGGAATAATACTTCACATCGGCTGGAAAAATATGTTGAGACATCTCAAAGCAATTTAAGCCAGTTTGTCCCAGGCAAGATTGAATCAAACCGTTGGTATGATATCAAGATACAAGTGAAAGGTAAGCATATACAATGCTATCTAGACAAAGAACTTATTATTGAGGCAGTTGATGCTCGTGGTTTTGAACAGTTACCTGAGATTGCTGTTTCTACTGTTAGCGACAAAGAAACAGGAGATGTAATTCTAAAAATTATAAGCAAATCTAATAAGGATTTAAGTGCATCTATTGATTTGTCAAAATTGGTATCGTTTGAAAGTTCGGCTGTTTGTACCGTTTTAACCGGTCAGCCTGAAGCGGTTAATCGTTTTGGTAAAAAGCCTGAAATTCTGCCTGCAACATCTAAGGTGCAGGTTTCAAATAAGATTGACTATGATATACCGGCTCATTCATTATCTATTATAAGATTAGTGCCAAAGAAGTAAATGCGTTAGAAACAAGAATAAATACGACAGAGAAATACTATACGAAATGGAGCGAATGAAATAATATGACGATCAAGAATAAACTAAAAAGTATTTTGATGCTGCTGACAATAGTTACTGCTTTTGTATCTGTGACTAATGTTGCTGCTGCTGTAGATAATGGTTATTCTGCTTATTTATTTACTTACTTTGTTGGCAATGGTCCTGGTGAGGAGCAGATAAGATTTGCTGTCAGTCCTGACGGTTTTTCTTATAAAGCATTAAATAACAATAATCCAATTATTGAATCGAAAGATATCAGCTCTTCAGGAGGTGTTCGTGATCCGCATGTTTTGCGATGTAATGACGGCAAGACTTTTTATATGGTAGCTACCGATTTGTATGTTCCAAAGATGGGTTGGAGTAATTTTGCGATGGTATTGATGAAGTCCACAGACCTTATCAACTGGCAGTCGTCAATAGTTAATATTCCGGAAACTTATCCAGATGAGTTTGGTAAAGTACACAGGGTTTGGGCTCCTCAAACTATATATGATAGTGAAAAAGACAAATATTTGGTTTATTTTTCTATGAAAGAAGGAAATGATCCTGATGTTATCTATTACGCGTATGCGAATATGGATTTTACCGGTTTTGAATCTGCTCCCCGGCAGTTGTATTATCCACCTTCTGAAAGCAATACCAGAGCTTGTATTGATGGGGATATAATTCCCAGGGATGGTCAATATTATCTGTTCTATAAAGCAGAAGATGGTGATCCTGGAATAAAACTGGCTATTTCTGACAAGTTGACCGAAGGCTACAAGTTATACAGTAACAAACGAATGGACTGCTCTCGAAGGCCGGTTGAAGGTTCCGGTATATTCAAGTTAAATAATAGTGATGACTGGATACTTATGTATGATATGTATACCAGCGGCAGGTATCAGTTTACACGTAGTTCTGATTTACTTAATTTCGATGTTATTGATCATAATATTTCTATGGATTTTCATCCTCGTCATGGAACTGTTATGCCAATTACACGGGAAGAATATTCACGACTGGTTGATAAATGGGGTGATTTCAGGCATTTATTTATTAGTGCAGAATCAGATTCAATAAAGAAACTGAATGTCAATTTAACAGGCAGTAATGATTTACATTTGCCTGTGAAGAGCGGAACTGATATCTCCAGTTTTGATCCAGGATTTAATTCGATTTTTGATATGGAGATTGATCCTAAGGGGGCTGTTGATTTTTCTAAAGGTCCTATTCTTTATACCGCTAAACTCAACGGACGAAAAAAGGAAGATTTTACTGTTTCTGTCAGTATCTGGCATAATCCGGTATTAGATGGTTATTATGCTGACCCTGATATAATCTACTCCAATAAAACGGGTAAGTACTATATATATCCAACCAGTGATGGTTTTGATGGCTGGTCTGGCACATATTTTAAGGCATTTTCTTCTGACAACCTGGTTGACTGGACAGATGAAGGTATAATTCTTGACCTCAATAAAGATGTTTCATGGGCTGACAGAAATGCATGGGCACCATGTATTATCGAAAAAGATGTCGAGGGTGAGTATAAATATTATTATTATTTTACCGCGGCACAAAAGGTTGGTGTAGCAGTTGCAGATGATCCGGCAGGTCCTTTTGTCGATAGCGGCAAAGCTCTAATCAGTTCTCACCCTGCAGGTATTAATCGTGGTCAGGAGATTGATCCAGATGTTTTCTGTGATCCTCAAACAGGTAAATATTACTTGTACTGGGGTAATGGATATATGGCCGCGGCAGAGCTGAATGACGATATGGTTTCACTTAAAGGTGATATTAAGATATTGACCCCTGACCGAACTTTCCGTGAGGGGACTCACGTTTTATATAGAAAAGGTAAATATTACTTCCTGTGGTCTGAGGATGATACTCGCAGTGAAAATTACAGGGTTCGTTATGCAATAGCAGATTCTCCTCTTGGCCCGTTGGAAATTCCGCAGGATAATCTTGTTATAGCAAAAGATCCTACACAAGGGATTTATGCTACCGGCCACAATTCTACTATTCAGATTCCAGGAAAAGATGAATGGTATATAGTATATCATCGTTTTACTTATCCCGAAGGAATTAAGATGGGACGTTCGGCTGGTTTTCATAGAGAAACTTGCATTGATATGCTCGAATTTGATGATTCGGGAAAAATTCTCAGAAGTAAGCCAACTCATGCCGGCATTGTTCCTGTTGATAATAAGAAGAAGGCTTCGAGTAATATCAGTGAGTTTCGCCTTGATCAGGTGAGGGTGTTGGACGGTCCGTTTAAGCATGCCCAGGATGTTAACCTTGACCATCTGTTGCAATATGATGTTGACAGATTGCTTGCTCCTTATCTTAAAGAAGCCGGACTTCAGCCCAAAGCAGAGAGTTATCCAAACTGGATTGGTCTTGATGGGCATGTAGGTGGCCACTATTTGTCTGCGATGGCCATATATACTGCTTCAACCGGCAATAAGGAATGTAAACGCAGGATGGAATATATGCTTGATGAGCTGGAAACCTGTCAGAAAGCTAATGGTAATGGCTATCTTGGCGGAGTTCCGGGCAGTCGCCAGCTTTGGAGTAAGGTTAGTGCGGGCGATCCTATGGCAACTCATAAATATTGGGTTCCATGGTACAATATTCATAAAACTTATAATGGTTTAAGAGATGCCTGGATATTTGCTAAAAATGAAAAAGCAAAAGAAATGCTTATCAAGTTTGCAGATTGGTCATATGTTCTCTTAAAAGATTTTTCCAGCGAACAAATGGAAAGAATGATGGACCAGGAATATGGCGGTATGAATGAAGTCCTGGCGGATGTTGCCGCTATTACTGGTGATCTAAAATACCTGGAACTGGCAAAGCGTTTTTCTCATCGGCAGCTTCTTACTCCAATGTCCCAAGGTGTAGATTCACTTGATAATAAACATGCCAATACCCAGGTTCCAAAAGCGATAGGTTTTCAGCGAATTGCCGAACTTGGCGGCGGAGATATATATGGTAAAGCGGCCCAATTTTTCTGGCAAACTGTAGTTCAGAATCGGACACTTGCATTTGGTGGAAATAGTCGCCGTGAACATTTTCCGGCTGCCGATGCATGCATGGAAATGGTAGAGGAACGTGAAGGGCCGGAGTCATGTAATACTCATAACATGCTAAAGTTATCAGAAGGACTATTCCGTATGGATCAAGATGTAAAGTATGTTGATTACTATGAACGTGCTTTATTTAATCATATTCTTTCTACCCAGCATCCAGAACATGGCGGTTATGTATATTTTACCCCGGCACGACCAAGGCATTATCGAGTTTACTCTGCTCCAAACCAGGGTATGTGGTGTTGTGTTGGCACGGGTATGGAAAATCATGGCCAATATGGCCGCTTTATCTATTGTCATCAAGAAGATAATTTGTACGTTAACTTATTTATTGCTTCTCAGCTGAATTGGGACGAAAAAGGTATTACTATTCGCCAGGAGACGAATTTTCCAGATGAACCTTCAACTAGCTTGACTATTTCTGTTGATGCTCCTACCAGATTTGTCTTGAAAATACGTCATCCTGAATGGGTTCCGGCTGGCCAACTGCAGTTTAAGCTGGGAGATAGAATCTGGAACCCGGATTCTAAGCCTTCCTCTTTTGCTGAAATAGACAGGCTCTGGCAAAATGGCGATAGGTTAGAAGTTGTATTTCCAATGAATTACAAAATTGAGCAAATGCCAAATGTTCCTGAATATGTGGCAATTTTATATGGTCCAATTGTTTTAGCAGCTAAAACGGGAACAGAAGATTTGAAAGGGCTTGTTGCTGACGATAGCAGATGGGCTCATATTGCACATGGTGAGTTGCTTCCTTTGTCTGAAGCTCCTGTTCTTATTGATGATGGTAAGCAGATTCAGTCAAAGATAAGAAAAATTAAGAGTCAGACTGGCCTTAAATTTATAACTGAGAATCTGATTAAGCCTGACAAGTATAAAGACCTGGTATTAGAGCCATTTTTCCGTATCCATGATTCCAGGTATGAAATGTACTGGAAAATGCTGCCAATGGAGCAGTATCAGAATGAAATAGTTAAAGCTGATATGGAAGAACAGAAGCTTATAAAGTTGGATAAAAGAACAATTGACAGGGTTATTCCTGGGGAGCAGCAGCCAGAAGCAG
The DNA here is from genome assembly GCA_963666285.2 of Sedimentisphaerales bacterium. Lineage (GTDB taxonomy): Bacteria > Planctomycetota > Phycisphaerae > Sedimentisphaerales > SM23-30 > JAFGDI01. The sequence goes on along the minus strand of OY762711.1, from coordinate 3,221,838 downwards.
ATCACAATATTCAATCAAGCGGGTCGGAGTCTGGTACTTACAGGAATAGATTTTTCAGGCATGCTAATGCACCAGCCTGGTTTAGTTATGATGTAAAAGTTGATCCGAATGAGGAGCTGTCTTTGATGGTTACTTATTGGGGGAATGAGTGGGGCAATAGGACTTTTGACATATTTATCGACGATAATAAACTAGTAACAGAAAATCTCATTAAAAAGTGGTCAAAAGAGGAGTTTGTTGATGTTGTATATCCTATCTCTGCATCATTAGTGGGTGGGAAATCTGTAGTTACTATAAAATTCAAGCCTCATAATGGCAATTATGCAGGCGGTATCTTTGATTTGAGAATTTTGAAATAATATTTTTAACTGGAGTGAGAATAGAGATGGATAGAATAAGTAAAAATAAAAATAATACATATTACAATTCTGTATTATTCAATATAAAAAACATATTAATAATTATTTGTTTGTTAACATTAAGTGTATCAGCTGCAACAATATCTATTTCAGATGATATACGGGTTTATGCCAGTTTAACTGATACGGTAGTAGATATGAGCGAGGTTTCAGAGTTGCATGTTACTAATGCAACTTCCCCGCTTAGCGGATGCACTATTAATCTTAACTCAGAAGATTCCTGGCTGTTTTTGGAAAATATTATACCATCTGTTGCGGCATCATCGTACCTTGGCCAGGTTAAAGTAAATGGCAGTCAGGGTGTTATTAATAACAATGTTCGAGTTGTGCAGTATGCCGATGGTGCTGTTATTATACCGCATTCAACAGATTTTATGCCTTTGCAGATATTTGACGAAGACAATTTTGCCGGCTCTTTCAGGTATCTTAGTCAATATACTGAATATGGCACAGCTTCTTTGGGTTCTATGTCATCTACAATTAGTTCATTCATATTAAAAAGAGGGTATACCGCTACCTTCGCCCAAAACGAAGATGGTTCAGGCTATAGCAAAAATTATGTTGCCCAGGATTGTGACCTTGAAATAGGAGTTTTACCTGAAAAGCTTAAGGGGCAGGTAAGATTTATTAGAATCTTTCCCTGGCGATGGGTTAGTAAAAAAGGGATTGCCGGTAATATTGGTTCTAATTTAGATATTAAATGGTGGTATGATTGGAATCTTGACCAGAATTCCCCTTTAGATAAAGAATATGTCCCTATCCGTCAAAAGAGATGGTGGCCGGAGTTGTCTCAGGACTGGAAAACTCGTGGGGCGACGCATTTGTTAGGGTATAATGAGCCTGATAGCTCAGATCAGGCAAATATTGCTGTTGGTGATGCAATCTGGTCATGGCCGGATTTGCTTGCAACAGGTTTACGACTTGGTTCACCAGCTACAACTGATGGTGGACGAGAAAGCTGGTTGTATCCTTTTATTGAACAGGCTGACACAGATGATCTCAGGGTAGACTTTGTTGCTGTTCATTATTACTGGTGTTATAGCCCTTCAAATGCAAGCGGAGCAGCTACCCAGATGTATAATTATTTAAAGGCAGTTCATGATAATACCGGAAGGCCGATCTGGGTTACAGAATGGAATAACGGAGCTAACTGGACTCAAGATTATTGTAGTGATCCGACGTATGCCCAGCAGGCAGCTGCAATTAGTGCTATGGTTGATATGCTTGAGAGTACTCCATGGGTTGAACGATATGCTTTGTATAACTGGGTAGAAGATGTACGCAGGGTTGAATGGGATGATGGTTCTTTAACCTCGGCCGGTGAAGTGTATCGGGATAAAATATCTTCTATAGGGTATCAGCAGGAGGTTCCTGATAATGGTTCAAAAGCAATTGCTTTCTATTTATTTGATGATAATTTTAGAGATATCTCAGTAAATGGGAATCATCCATTAGTATATGGAGCTCCCAAAAAGCCTGAAGGTAAAGATGGCAACGCTATTGTATTAGATGGTAATGATGATTATCTCAGATTGCCAACTAATATGGGTAATAGTGATGACTTCTCATTTTCCGGGTGGGTTTATTGGAATGGCGGATCACAGTGGCAGCGTGTATTTGACTTTGGTTCCGGTACCAGTAATTATATGTTTATTACTCCTAGTGCGTATAGTTCTCAATTAAGATTTGCAATTTCTACTTCAGGGTATAATGGTGAGCAGCGATTAGAGTCGGGGTCGTTTCCAGTTGGGAAATGGACGCATGTGGCTGTTACTCTTGAAGGTAATGTTGGTCGTCTTTATGTAAACGGCTCACAAGTTGATGTAGAAACAATAACTTTGAATCCTTCAAACCTTAGTGCTGTAAATAATTATATTGGTAAAAGCCAGTTTGATGCAGATCCTCTTTTTGATGGAATGCTTGACAATGTATTTTTTGCTGATTATGCCCTTTCAGCATCTAAAATATCTGAAATATACTTAAATCATGCTCCTCAGTTTAGTTTAGACGTTTTAGATGGCGGAGACGCTACTCCTGATTTTCCTTATTCGGGGGATATATCGGGCTTTGCAGCAGATTCAGATAATTCAGATGAGATTTCATTCAGTAAAATATCTGGTCCAGCCTGGTTGGATGTTGCCGTGGATGGGACTCTATCAGGTACTCCCACGGTAACGGATTCAGGCCTTAATACATTTATTATCAGAGTGTCTGATGGTAAATTTGGCTTTGATCAAGCTATATTGAATATATCAGTTGATTATATTTATTCAATGATTGCTGAATATCCTTTTGATGGTAATGATAAAGATATTGCTGGATCAAATGATGGAACTTCCGTTGGTTCACCAGGCTATACAACTGGCAAGATAGGGACAGCGATAGATCTTGATGGCTCAAGTGACTATGTTATTTTACCGGCTGGCATTTTTGATACTGAGAATATTTCTATCGCAACCTGGGTGTATTGGGATGGCGGCAGCAACTGGCAGCGTATATTTGATTTTGGTAATGGAACTTCCAGCTATATGTTTCTGACACCTTCATCTTCGAGCAATACTTTAAGATTCGCTTTCAAAAATGGAGGATCGGAACAGCTAGTAGAAACCACTGGATTATCAACTGGTGCATGGACACATGTTGCAGTAACTATAAATGGTGATACTGGTAGTATTTATGTAAATGGTATTCTCAAAGCCACAAATGCTTCAATGACGATTAATCCTAGTGATTTCAATCCACAGGTTAATTATATAGGTGACAGCCAATGGTCTTCAGACCCGTTATTTAACGGCAGGATAGATGATTTTCGTATATATAATTACGCATTAAGCGTTGATGAGATTGCCTTGCTGAGTCTTCCGCCATCATTTACCTCAGATACTATTGTAAATTTAGATGCTATTGAGCTTAATGAATATACTGGCACTTCACTGGCTGCTTATGCGGAAAATTATGTTTACTTTATTAAGGAATCTGGCCCGTCCTGGCTGCATATATCTCCCGATGGTTCTTTATCTGGTATTGCAGGTGACTCAGATGCCGGTACTAATACATTTACCGTTCGGGCTGATAATAAGTCCGGTTCTTTTGATACTGCCCAACTGCATATTGAGGTGGCAAATCTCTATTCAGGAACACAGGGAATAGAAGATCTGTCCGGCATGGCATCCCAATGGCTGCAAAATAATTGCGATGATACTCCGGCCTGTAACGGTGCCAGTCTGGACGGTGATAATACTGTTTCCTTGTCAGATATGTCTATTATGTCTCAAACATGGGTGGAAGATGATACTTTACAGTTATATCTGAAGTTCGATGAAACCGGCGGCGATGTTGCCCTGGGAAGTTCACTTTACCATCGAACAGCTCAGCTTATGAATGGTCCTGCCTGGATATCAGGATATTTTAACGGTGGCTTGTCATTTGATGGTGTTGACGATTATATTCAGGTTGCAGATTTCTACGGAATTGGTGATGCTCAATCAAGAACCATTACCGCCTGGATAAATGCAGATGCAGAACTGGCAAACAGCGAAACAGGTTTACATGCCATAGCGTCGTGGGGAAAAGGGGATTCAGTTGATCTGAAAAGGAAGATGATTTTAATGCTGGATTCAGCCGGGCAATTGTCATTGGCAATCTACGGTGCTCGACTGTATGGAGGTTCAGATCTGGAAGATGGTACCTGGCATCATGTGGCAATGGTACTACCGGATGGTACAGGCAATATAAACCAGGTTAAGCTTTATGTTGATGGAGCAGAGATAGAGACTAATGCCGCTGGTTTAGATGCGGTAATTGATACCGCATTTACAGAAGATGTTCTGGTTGGAGCATATGATAGCGACATGGAACCCGGAGTTCAGACCCCGGTTGGTTATTTCAAAGGGATAATTGATGAAGTGAAAATTTATAACAAAGGCCTGACTGGTGATGAAATAACCAATTTATTTGAATAATACTTAAGTGTGCTGGAATGGATAAAATTACTTATTCATTCCAGTTATATTATTGCCGGTAGAAGCAAGAATCGCTGCTGCCGCTGCAAGTTTTTCCTTTGGTATCTTATGTATGGCTTTACATTTGGGGCATTTTGCCTGTGGTTTCTTAAAATCCGGCGGAATTTTTAATTTAACACCACAGGCACATTTGATAAATGCAAAGTTGTTTAGTGCCATGATCATATCACCCGTACTGCGTGCGGCATTGATGCTATCTGAAGGTAATGGCCGGGTTGTAGTTTGTGCAGTCCTGGTTGTTACATTATCTGAATCATCCAAAGCTGAGGCAGGGATACAGCTGGAATGGGTGACACTTTGAAAAGCCTTTTCATAGGCATTGTATCCTGAGTCACCAGAAAGCTTTCTAAGGATAGCTATCCTTTTGTCAATAGGGGGGTGTGTGCTGGTAAGCCCTGATAAGCTTCTTTTGTTAAGAGGGTTATTGATATACATGGGGGCTGTTATTTTGTTCGCGGATTCAATTTTTCCAGAATTGTCAGCGATTTTTTCAAGTGCAGAGGCCAGCCCTTCTGGATATCGGGTGTAACGAACAGCGGTAGCATCTGCCAGATATTCGCGTTTTCTGCTTATAGCAAAATAAACGAGTTGTGCAATGATAGGAGCAAGAATAGCAAAAATAACTGCAATAATCATTATGATGGCCTGGCCACCGTTATTTTCACGTTTGCCGCGATATCTGCTGTGGCTGGAATAGAAAATGCCTCTAAGAAATACTTCAGATATTAATACAATGGTACCGAGCATAATACTAACCATTGTCATGAACATAACATCCCTGTTAGCAATATGTCCGATTTCGTGCGCCATTACGCCCTGAAGTTCATCTCTATTGAGTTTTCCCAGGAGACCGGCGGTAACGGCAACAGCGGCGTTTTCCGGTTTTGTACCAGTAGCAAAAGCATTTGGCACTTCAGTAGGGATAATATATATCTTAGGTCTTTTACCTATTCCTGACGCGATTGTCATTTCATCAACCACGTTAAACAACATTGGGTGTACGTCGTGGCTGACTTCTTTGGCGCCGCTTGCTGCCAGCATTATCTTACCGCCGGCATAATAGGCTACCAGGGCCTGGATAAGCCAAATAATAAAAGCAATACCCATGCCTATCATCCAGGAAGGATTATCGATAAATGATCTAAAAAATCCAGACAAAGAAAAAGGACCTGTATTTGTGAAATCTTTTCCTTCCAGGGCATCTGAGTATGTATTGAATGTGTCTCCTGCCAGGTGACCGGCATGGACGTACAGGCCAAATGCCTGTCCGACTAAGGCGCCTAAAATCAGCATTATAAATGCCATTATGACTACTAGGAAGATAGATTTCTTTTTATTTGCTCTTATTAGTTCCCACATAGGTATAATTATTTTGTCTTAAAGGGTTAACTGTTCTATGTATTTAGGCACCCTCTGAAAATTCATTTTGAGCGACAAGTTTTTCTTTTGCCTGCAGACATGTGTCATATAAAACAGTGAATATATCCCAATATGCACGATTTTATATTCCTTTTCAGCAAACAAAATCTTAATCTATCGCATCAAAAGCAATTTTCAGAGGTTACCTTTAATGTTTTTTTAGATCAAGCATAATAATCAGCTAAAATCAACCTTTGGTGCATTTCTTGCTTCCGGTTCTTCCAGCTCGAACATTTCAGCCTGTTTGAAGTTAAACATACCGGCAACGACATTTGACGGGAACATTTCAATTTTATTATTGAAGAATAAAACAGAGTCATTGTAAGCCTGTCGTGAAAAAGCAATTTTATTTTCAGTAGAACCCAATTCTTCCTGTACCATCATGAAGTTTTGGTTAGCTTTCAGGTCAGGGTATGCCTCAACAGCCAGCATAAAGTTACCTACAGCACTGGTTAGAGCATTTTCAGCTTTTGCCTTGTCAGCAACACCTTCAGCCTGCATGGCACCAGCCCTGGCACGCGTAATAGCCTCAAAAGTACCTCTTTCATGGGTCATATATGCCTTGGCAGTTTCGACCAGGTTCGGGATTAGATCATAACGGCGTTTCAGCTGTACATCTATTTGTGACCATGCATTTTTGACCTGATTTCTGAGCCCGACAAGTGAGTTGTAAATACCAATGACGAAAAAGATCAAAACAACAATTATGCCTAAAATAATGTATAGAGCTATCATATTAACCTGCCTTCCTTAAGATTTATAATTAGTCAGATTTCTCAAAAATTCACATATTATTCCGACAATCCAAACATTTCATCCAGTAATTTCACTACCGGGTGGTTTTTACCACCGGCGTTTTTTACAACAGTTTTCAATTCGCCTGAGTCAAACCATATGCCATGACCGTCCGGGCATTTGTCCAGTAGTACTGGAGTGCTGCCGGTGTCGAAATTTACCTTGCTCATTTTTGTTGAACAAATAGGGCATTTTCTGGGCGATTCTTTGGTATTTTCAGCCGGGGTGAGCTTAATAAAGCTTTCAGCCATACTCAAGAGCATTTCCAGTTCGCCGCCATCCAGCCAAATACCTTCACATTCATCGCAAAAGTCAATTTCAACCTGGTGCAATTCAAGTATCATCATAGGGTTTTTACATGCTGGGCAGTCCATTTGTTTTACTCCACGGCCAAATAAGTGTTTTTATATTATACTTACTTTGGTATATAAAGTTACAAAATCTTAAAAAAAAATTCTTACTAAATTATCTATATTTAGAGCCATTTGTCTATATGTCATTTTGCCCAATATTTCGCTGGTTAGTTTGTACTGGTATGAGGTATTATGTGGTGGATGTTGAAAGGAAGGTGTCAGGTAAGAAAAGCCGCGTAGCGGCAGGTATTTAATGTTAATATAGCAAATTGTATTACAGTATGTTTGTATGAAGCAATGTCTGAAATCTGGCACATAGGGTAAGTGTAAATGCTTGTAGTATCGAATTTTAAGAAAAAGGGAACGTGACTATTTTGTTTACCCTTCAGATTCTTTATTTTAAAGTCTATTATACTTTGGTATAATGCTTTATATAGAGGAAATCAGCTTTTATTGAATTTAACTCTCAAGAGAAGTGAGAATGAATATGGTTAAGTATTTTATTTTAAGTTTATTGTTGATATACAACCTTGGATTTGCGTCAATTTTTATTGGTGTTAGTTATGATGGTGAGTTTGTACGCATAGATACTGAGCTTGGTCAGGCAGTTCAGGTTCGAACAGATTTACCACCTGGCTTGAACTCTTTAGCTCAGGCCCCAAATGGGAAATATTATTGTGATTCATATAATGAAGGCTTTTTCGAGATAGACCCATATACTGGAGATACGCAATATTATACTAATTTAAGCGATTTTGCAGATTATCCTATCCGTGCTATGGCATTTAATAGTAATAATGAACTCTTTGTATGTAGAGTCAAATCCAATCACGAATTGGGAGTAATAGATTTAGAAAATAGCACATTTCGTAAAATTTCTAATTTTACAGATACTGGAGGATGCCAAGGTTTAGACTTTAGTCCAACAGGAGTATTATATGGAACGGCATTAGGTAAAATTTTTACAATTGATACTGAAACAGGAGAGACATTTCAAGTTGGTAATTCAAATGTTCCTATTTTGACTTCTGTATATTCCATTGCCTTTACGCCTGATGGTCGACTTTTTGCTTTTGGCTCGGATTATAACAATGATAACAAAGAAAGGGAATATATTTTTGTTGAGGTAGATGTTAGTACCGGCCTTGCTATTCCTGGTACTAGAATCGAAGCCCCCGATCTCGATATTAGAGGAATAGCATATGTTGTACCTGAGCCTCTGAGTATTATTTTGATGACCGCAGGGGGAATACTTATCAGAAAAAGAATTAAAGTATAAAATAAAGAAACCTGAATTGTATATGTCAGGTTTCTTTCTCAATAATATCAGTGCGGTTAAGAAATTGAATATTTGACTAGTGAATAAGGCCAAGTGGTGCATTTTTTGTAAAACAGGGTAGGTTATCAGCACTTGTCCTATATCTCAGTTTTCAAAACGAGGGAAAATTACTGTAGAACTGGATTTTTGCATCACGTTGGGGCATAATCCTGCGTCCAATGCAGTGCAGGAATGGTTTGACACAGCATTTTCTTTTTGTTAGAATTAGTTGAATGTGGAAATAATTTTTTACTGGTTAATCAGGATTTTTCAGATAAACTTTTGGTTCAATATTAACATTTATCAGGGTGCGAGCCCTTGCTCTGCGTGAGCAAAACACGGATTATATGAAATTAGCAGAAGCTTTGATTGAACGTAAGGCCATCAAGACGAAAATGGAGGAGTTGAAAAAGCGTATATATCAGAATGCCAAAATCCAGGAGGGTACACAGGCGATTGAAAACCCACTGGAGTTGATTGCCGAGCTTAAAAAGGAGAGCGTAAAGTTTGAACAGCTGGTCGCCAGGATAAATAGAACTAATAATGCTGCATTTGTTACCGAAGATTTGAGTATGATGGAAGCCATCGTCAAAAAGGATATGCTGAATTATCGTCATTTCATTTTAACTAATCTTGCCGACAAAGCGACACCTACTAATGACCGTTACAGCCAGCGAGAAATTCGAGACGTTCCAAATGTAGAAATAAGCCAGATTCGAAAAATGGCCGATGACGTTGCCAAGGAGTATCGTCAGCTCGACAGCAAAATACAGGAATGTAACTGGCATACTGAATTGAAGTAATGATACGGGCAGTGAAGCTGGATATATCAACTCTGCCGGGAGTATAACATGTGCGACCACAACCCATGTTGAAGCACCAGGCGTGGGGAAAAAAGTGAAAATATTATTTTTAAATTGCCAGCTACTAAGAAGTGCTATTGTGCAAGAACGGCCCGCCACAGCTGTACGTCTTACTGGTTAAGGTTTACTACCAGATATATGGCTTCCTGCCCATTATACAATATTCCTTATCTTTTTACTGAATTTTACAGAAGGTGACAAATATTCATGTCTATGTAATGCTGAATTATTTCTAAAAACTAATGGAAATATTCATTTGTTTGGCTCTACAATCAAAATGGACAGTGTAATGAACCGTTAATATGGAATTTCGTAAAGGAATAACAGTATGAATTTATCTGAATATTTTGAATCGTTGAAAGGCATTGGGATACTGGCGACTTCTAACTCAGATGGAGAAGTTGACCAGGCGTTGTATGCCCGCCCGCATGTTGTCGATGACGAAACTATTGTGCTGATAATGGCTAACAGGCTGAGTTATTCCAATTTGCAGGCTAATCCCCAGGCATCATATATGTTTATTGAAGATGCAGATGGTTATAAGGGAAAGCGGCTGTATCTCAGTAAGATAAAAGAGGATAATGATCCTGAATTTGTCGAATCTTTGAGAAGGCGTAAAAGACATAATGAAGAATGTGGTACAGCCGGCAGTGCCGTGTACTTTAAGGTAGAGAAGGTCAGGCCGTTGGTGGGTGACTAGAACTATTTTTCAGACAATATGTTATAGTAAAGTAAAACAATGGAGTTAATACAGCATATTCTATCGGTATTTATGGGATTTTTTGCAATAATGAATCCAATTGCAAACACACCAATCTTTCTAGGATTGACTTCTGATGACTCAAGCCAGGTTAGAAAAACTATTGCTGCTAAATCCCTTATTTATACGTTTATTATAGTTGTTTTTTTGCCTTGATGGGTAAGTTGATTTTCCATTTGTTTGGTATTACTCTACCGGCTTTTCGGATTATGGGCGGCGGATTAGTGGTGTTGATTGGTTATCATATGCTGCATGGCGAGCAATCACCGGTCCATCAGCCGGGTACTGGTCAGCAGTCGTCCCTGGAGGCGAAGCTTAGTATTGCAATATCTCCCCTGGCGATGCCTATTCTTGCCGAACCGGGTACAATTACAACGACCATGAACTATACGGCTTCAGGAGGGATAGTGGAGATGCTGATTACTATCGCGGCCTTCGGAGTATTATGCTGGATAACATATATGTTTTTCATATACGGAGAGCGTCTGGTCCAATATCTCGGCGAGACCGGGCTAAGCGTAATTACGCGTATTATGGGGCTAATTCTTGGTGTTATTGGTGTCCAGATGGTTATAACGGGAGTTGCCGGTGCCATTGAGGCATACCAATAACAGACTCAAACTGACCGATGGCCAGCTTGAGTGTTATTTGTAACATTTTGATTCTTTTCACGATCTAATTTGATGAGTCAGATTTTTTAATAAGAATTATTTCCATGTTTTTATGGCTTATCTGTCGATTTATTTCCATAAGCTCTGCATAATGATCCGGATCGACTACAGCTTCGTTCAACCGTACTTTTTGGGTGATAGTCATGATGCCGGAGTCATTACAGCTTACTTCGCTTGTCAAAGTACCGGCATTGTCCGGCAGCTGCCAAACTTTGCCTGGAGGAGCCATAAGGATTTTGGAGTATCCTTCCGGAAGCTTGACTGTTATGGTGGTATCGCTTTCTACCGGTCCTGCGATATAATATGGGGTTTCATGCTTGTCGGTTCTCAGTCCAAGTACGGCAAGTGCGTTTGGTACTTCAAAATATATTGTATCACCATCACACACAGCGTATTTATCAACCGTGACCGCAAATTGTTCTATGCCGGGATAGCTGTCGTATTTTGTTTCCAGCGGCTCGGTCAGGGCAGCCGACTGGGAGACTGAAGCTACCAGCTGCTGAACATAGCGGTCTCGCTTTTCCGGCGGCATCTCGGCAAACATACGTTTCCGGCTTCCAAAACTATTGCCCTGAATGCGGTTACATATTTTAAAGTTGGCATTGCCATCAGAATTAACCGCGATATCGTATTGACGGAATGACCTGTCTTCGAGGTCGTCGGCAACATCCAGCTCGGTTATTTTACCATTATCCAGGTCCATAATAGGGCAGTCATCAAATCCGGTTACGCCAAGCTTATCATATTGGTTACTATCGTTTAAATATACATAGTCGCCATCTATCTTTACGCGTACCAGGACTGTTCCAAACAGGTAAGCTTCAGAATAATCCAGCTGTGTCTTTTGCAGAGATTCTATCTGGTATGTACGTCCGGCCAGTATGAATTCAGGCTTAAGTTTAGCGGCTTTGCACATTACGTATAGTAATATAGCGTTATCGGTTGAATTACCGTACCCGTCGGCCAGGGTAGTATCTGCCGCGGTAATGGCATCATTTGTAATTGCTCCAGGTCCCGGTCCAACTTTTCGGATATTTCTAACAACAAAATCTCGAATTGCGATAGCTTTATCCGAACGACTCTTTATCTTGCCAACGATAGACTTAGCCTTATTTTCTGCCTCTTTCTGGCCGGCAGAAGCCTTATAGAGCCTGTTTTTTAGTTCCCTGGCATACTTTACCCAGTCACCGGTCGAAAGCAATACTGTCGGGCCAAAGCTGTAGCTTGGTGCCATATTATTTTCACGCGGTATCAGCTCAAGATTATCGGCTTCGAATACATAAGTCAGAATGCCGTTGGTTGTATTGCTGGTTTCATTAATAACCTTTTCATCATTATCATCTTCCATTATTCCGTTATTGTCTACAATTATGCGATGGGAGAGCTTTTCAGGAATCTGGACCGTTACAATTTTATGTTCTACCGGGTCCTGGGCGGCAAAAAGTTCTGTCATCGCAAAAAACGGCATATTTGTGACAGTCCTTTGATATTTATACTCGATTATACTGCCGATCTCGACTCCGGGTAACGAAGCTACCAGTGTCTTTGATGCCGGGTAACGCGGGGCAGAGGCTACCCATCCGGCATCCATAAGATTTATCTCGTCTTTGGTTATTTCCTTAACTTTTTCACCGGTAGTAACTTTAGCTGACAGCAGTTCTATAGTTTCCCAGCCTTCGTTGAAATTAAATTTCAGCTCGGCATTCTCTTTTAGTCCGTTATATGTTTTGATCTGTTTTTTTACAGAAACAGTTTCGGTCCAGTTACCGGCATCAGTCAGCTTATAAACATGCTCGATATTTTTGAACACTACCTCAGCAGTGTCTTCATCAGAAGGCTTGGCAAAGATTGCCATTTTTCGATCATTATATTCCATTGTTCGAAGATGATCTTTCAATACCAGGTACTGTTCAGGGCTTACCTCGGTTAATTTGATCAGGAAGGTGCCGCTGCCTGTGAGTTTACCATCTTTGAAATCGAAATTACGTTCCTGGAGAATTATCTCATCATCGATTTTATCATATTGAGGGATCGATAGTGCCTGGCCAATTGCCGGGTCAAGCTCCAATTCCAGTGTCTGGCGAACTCCGCAGGCATATCTTGTCTGCATCGGGAACCTGCGTTTTTCCAGCCCGGTGTTGCGCAGTACAAAGTTTGCCATACCGACACTGCGGTCCATACTAATTGCCGGTACCATGATAGTATCATTCTGACCTATCAGCACATCTTCAGCGGTAAAGGTCAAATCTGCTTCCAGGGGCATGGATGTGTCCATCATATCTGCCGGTTTAATCTCGCAATCGCTCAAGGTTGCTCCTGCGACAACACTTTTGATAACAGATTCAAAGAATTGGCGTCGCTGTTCGGGGGTGCTGCGTGCGAAATAGCTGCGGTAAGCGTTGTCATTTATGCCGTTAAACTCAAGGTGGCATTGAGCTTCCAGGTCACCCTTTGAGGTGATTTTTCCTTTTGTATTAACCAGCATCAGGTTTTCTGTTGCCGGTACTATTGCCGAGACCTGCAATGTTTCTCCGTCCGGGCGGGCCACCAGGTAGCTCTTGTCGCACAGATATGCCGGAAACAGCTCTTTTGTGTTCTCATCAGTAGAGTCCATTAGCGTATAGCTGCCATCAGCATTTAGTATTCCGGTAATCGCATGGTTGAAATACGGCAAAGGAACTTCCATGTCCATTTTGGGGCCGTTATTGATCAATACCGGGAATGCCTCCAAATCGGCCAGTCTGAGCATTGATGCCAGCAAGGCAGCCTTATCCCGGCATACGCCATGTCGGTTATCAAACGTTTTTGTTACGTAATGAGGCTGATATCCCGGTGCCTCATCTTCTCCTTCGGGTATAATTCCCAGGTACCGTATCTCCTGTGAGACAAATTTGAATATAGCCTCAGTCTTTTCTTTGTCGGTGGTACAGTTTGCGATCAACTCGGTGACTTTTGCCTTCATTTCGTCACTTGGTGCCAGGAAAGGTTCGCAAAGTTTGTAATACCAGCTAGATACGGCTTTCCAGTCCGGGGCAGTGCTGACCAGCAGACGCTGGGCTACCGTGTGTGATGCCGGCATCGCCGGTTCTTCGAATATCTGTGGGACATTCTTTACTTCCCAGCGGTAGACCTTTCGGCCATTTTCTTCTCTGGTGCTGGATGTTACCGTATTTTCAATCTGGTCTTTTATTTCTACTCGCTGAAGAGGCAGTTCACTTGGCTCGTGTATTTCGTAGACAAAATTGCGTGTCGGAGAATCACTTTCAAATTCCTGCAGCGTGCACCATATGCCCTTGGCTCGCGGCTTGTAATTATTCCTGGCGATTATAGTGTGCACTACATCACCGATTTCTACACCGGGCATACCGATTTGCAGGATTTTTTGAGCCGGATCGTAAATATTCATTGACATCTGTGACCTGTCAATCATTACCTTTCCATTACTGTCGGCATCTATGGTAGTAACTGTCCCGTCTGGTTTTATTATTTCGATGAGTAATACCTCCCAGGTCGAATATGTCTCATTGAACGGCAGAGTCAGGGTCTGTTTACTGCGTTTACCTTTTTCGGTAAGTATTTTTTCATACATGTCCATCCAGCTTACATAGGTCGCATCCGGCTGATAATAATCTATAGTATGGTCACAAATCATGATGGTATCAGCGTTGGGGTAGGTATCTAATCCCACGGTATCAGCATCTGCCATGACTTTAGCCTGATCCCATTTGTACTGGTCAAAAATTCCAAGTTCTATGGTTTGGCTCCAGGCAGTTCCTGCTAATGTTGTTAATATAACTAGTAATGCTGATAAATGTTTAAATGTTTTCATTATATAATTCCTGTAAATTTATAAATGATTTCTATATAGTCGAATTACAAATTGATACTTTCAATTTATGTAGCTATGTTGTCGGCAGGTTTTAAGTATAAGTATTTTAATTTTTAGCTCCTATGCTATCCAGTAAAATCATGTGTTGTTTGCATAAATAATAAAAAAAATGCAGGCGGTATGAGTTTGTTTGGATATTAGCATTTCTTGACGTAAATAATGATGTAACCTTGCTAACTATACATATTTACACTGCTATTAATAGTTTACTTTCGCAGTTTTTAAGTTGCAAAAATCGCCTAAAAGGGCCTTCCTGTAACACTTTGAATTAAATATACTTTCGAGAAATAACTTGAAAATACAATTAAATGGTAAGTTTTTTATTCACAAGGCCCTGTTCCGGCCTTTGCGTATAATGTTGAACAGTCAAAAGTGCGAAACCGCACTTAATAATAGGTTTCATTTTTTATTATTTTAGTGATATTTATGGCAAATACCAGCCTGCCTGTCAATAGGAATTGAAACCATTATCATTAGTTTTATTGTAAATTTGCTTATATATAGAAATGTGATGTAAGGCTTTAATCTGTATTTGATATAAAGCATAAAGGCTCTCTTTTGTGTAAGTGTATTGTTTGTAAGCTGTTGTGTGGTTTGTGGTTGTTTGGGTTGAGTTGTATGCCATTTTGGGGTTTAGGGCTTAAGGAGTACTTATGTGATTACTTGATTGGTATCTGAGTACTATTTCTTGCTGTTTTTTTATATTAACAATAACCATTGTCTTTTATAAAATACGTATCGTGTTTGAGGTTAACTGATAATGGCAGTCCTCCGTTAGTTCGTTTTTGGCGATTAGTTGCCAGGATTGCATAATTATTGTATATGAATGAGTATGATAATGAATAGCTACAACATATTTCCAGATTGCAGAATAAAATTAATCAATGTTTTTATAAAATTGGCAGTATTGGTTTTCTTAATATCAATATTGCCTCCTGAACTTTTTTCAGCGGATGCAGAAGGAAACATGGTGCATGATTATGGCAAATCAGGAGATGATCCCGCTACTATTGATGTAGATGAATCTGATATTGTGGCCAGCGACGATATTGTAAGAAATAAGCAGTACCAGTTATCAAGTAAGTATGAAATGGCTACTAATGGGATCTCTATTTCAATTTATCAATATAAAAAAGGGTATGACAGCAGGAAATACCATAATTTTGATATTGCAAGGTTTTCTGTGTCAGATTCTACTCCCCAGATTCAAATCAAGTTAATAGATGGTACTGATATTAAAAGTGTTGAAATATATCCTGAGCGATACTATCCAACAGAAAAGTTGAGTATAAGCAGCGATAAAAGTGTATTAACCTTTAATATGGCTGAAAACCTGCCGTATTGTATTGTGAATGTCAACGGAACGTTAAAGGACACGGCAGGGATACCTATGCTGGCTGTTATAAAAGACCCGCCGGAATTGGAGAAACCTGATATTAATGCCGAGAATGTACTTAATTTTAAGACTTTTGCAACCAAATATCTCCAGGCTCATCCTATCGATGATAAAGAAGGCCGGATATGTCGTCCGGCAGGAGTAGTAACCGATACCAGTCGCAATAGCAAAGAGTTGTTTACCTGGCGATATGAAGCCGGCATATATGTTGATCCCCAGAAAAAGGATGTCCAGTTTCCAGATAAGCGGGTAAGAGATAGAAACGATGTATCTGATGCATTTCAGGCCGCCCTGGAAAAGGTTAGAAAAAGCCCCCGGCTGGATACTATTTATTTTCCTGCGGGAACATACATATGGTCAGGTCTTTGCATAAAAAACTGGAATGGTAACGGTGCAGATGGGAAGCTGAATATATATCTGGGTGAAGATGCTTTGTTGGTTAATCGTATTCAGGAATGTAAACAGGCATTGGAGCCTGCAATAGGGATATGGTATTCTTCAAATATCAATATTTCAGGCCGTGGAATAATAGACGGAAATGGCTGTTATACGCTTCAACTTGATCGAAAGGATGCCAGGGACACTCCTCATCAGGGTGGTGCTATGCTGGTGCATTGCTCAGATATCACTTTCAACGATACATATGTTCGAGATGTGAAACAGTGGAACTGGGAATGTCATACGGTTAGGAATGTGACATATAATAATATTAAAGGGCTGTCTCCTTTTTGCCATGCCTGGGTAGATGGACTGGATTTGACCAGTGGTCGTAATGTTACTGTTAATGGAGCGTTTACGCTTGGCAATGATGATACATTTGCCTCCGGGCATTATAATCCCGGAGATGAATTCCCGCGACGTTTTCTGGATGATTTGGACCGGGCAAAGGGGGATGACAAGTCTAAGATGGAAGCAATGAAAAGTAATATTTGTGCTGCTGCCGCCGTTTACAATAAAGCCAGGCTTAAATGGGATACAGATGACTCGGAAAAGATCGTGGTTAATAATGTTCTTGCCTGGAGCGGCTTTGCCAATAGCGTGCGGCTTGGAGCCAATACCCGCTGGAAAGGAGAGCCGGGGGAATATGAAAGTTATAAGCTCAAGAGTTATATTTTGAATAATTTTCACTCTGTAATACGTAATGCCGGTAGTGCTGTCAGGGCACAGAACGGCTCAAAGAAGAGTTATCCCTGCTATGAAGATCTGATTTTTATGAATTGCTCTTTTGCTGGTAACCAGGCAGAAAATGTGGCAATACCTGTGGGTAACGACTTTAACGGTTTTACCCCTCGCCATGTTATTTTTGACAATTGTTGGTTTGCTGATCCTGCCAGACCTTTTATATTTATTGATATTAAAAACTTATTTCTGAAAGATATATATGTTGGGGGGCAATTATTAACTGATTGTAATCAAGCTTCAGTATCAATCAAAAATGTAGATAGACTTATCTTTACTGCCAATGGTGAAGAAGTGATTATGGAGTAGTTGTTCCAGGAAAACACATTATTAGTTTTTAGAATAAAAGATATTTAATGAGGTGAGAATTTGAAGAGACAATGCTGTCATATTTTTCTGATATGTTTGTTGGAAGCAGTCTTAACTTTTCCGTTAATGGCATCTTTCAATCATCCCGGTTTACTGCATAGCAGTAGCGATTTGAACAGAATAAAGACTATGGTTAATCAGGATATCGAGCCCTTTAAGAGTGGGTTTGATGTATTCAAGGCTGACCCTGCTTCTCAACTGGAGTATCGTATGCGCGGTCCGGCAGAGGAAATAGGGCGTAACCCTAATGTTAAGTTTCGAGAATTTGATTCTGATGCCAACGCTTCTTATCAATTAGCTTTGATGTGGGTTATAACCGGTAATAAAGCTTATGCAGATAAATCAATAGATATTATCAATTCATGGTCAAAGATGCTCAAGCGAGTTAGCGGCCGTGACGCGATCCTGATGGCCGGATTAGGACCTTTCAAAATGGTTAATGCCGCAGAAATACTCCGTTATACCGATACCGGCTGGCCGGAGGAGGAGATCAGGCGATGCGAGGTTATGTTTCTTGATGTGATTTATCCGATTGTCAAGGATTTTGCCGGATTTGCCAATGGCAACTGGGATATCGCTGCCATACAGACTGTTATGGCAATTGGAGTTTTTTGTGATGACAGGTCAATTTTTGAGCGTGGATTGCGTTATTATGTTAACGGTTCCGGTAATGGCTGTATAACACATTATATTATCAATGAAGCAGGTCAGTGCCAGGAAAGCGGTCGAGACCAGCAGCATACTCAACTTGGCCTGGCGTTGATGGCGGCCTGTTGTGAAATTGCCTGGCAGCAGGGACTGGACCTGTATGCATACGAGGATTATCGTTTGCTGAAAGGATTTGAATATACCGCTAAGTATAATCTTGGTGAAGATGTTCCTTTTGTCGAGACAATTGACAAAACGGGTAAATACCATCATAAAAATATTTCAACAAAAGAGCGGGGAAGACTGCGTGCTATATTTGAAATGGTATATAATCATTATGTCAACAGGGTTAACATTGCTGCCCCTTATACCGAAAAGGCAGCGTCAAAGGTTCGCCCGGAAGGACAATGGAGACCTGGAGCAGACCATCCCGGCTATGGTACTCTGCTTTTTTCCAGAAAATCTGGTCTGCAGCAAATAAATGGTAACTCTACGTCATCACCAGCTGGGCTGATTGCCAAAAAGGGGGCTAAGAATGTAGAGCTTACCTGGATATCAGCCATTAAAGCCGAATATTATACCGTCAAGCGTGCAGCATCACCTGATGGCCCATATTATGTCATAGCCGAAAATGTGCTGCAGCCGGCATATTCCGACTTTGATGTTAAATCAGGTGATGTTTACTATTACACGATTTCAGCATCCAATTCCTCCGGTGCAAGTGGTGATTCCTATCCAGTCAATATTTGTGCTGATTTATAGTTGTGTGAAATATCAGATTGTTTCTAATTCAATGATTTCAAGATTTATAAGAAGAGCTTTGCAGGCATACATTGGATGGCTTCCAAAAGTAGCTATGGTTAGAGAGTTAAATATTATAATTTAGTATACCCTAAAAATTATTCAGGTTTTGCTGAAAAAAAAGATTTAGCTGTATTTGTTGTAAGTGGTTGTTATTTAATTAGATATGTGGCTTTGCTGGTAATTCTAAAAAAATAATTATTTGCGTTAAAAATGAATAGTGTGGTTCCTATTATAGTAGACAAATAGAATATTTCTTTTAGATTAACAATATGGAAGATCATCAAAACAAAGTTCAACAGTTTGTAAGTTTACTTACAACATATCAAGGTAAGATTCAGTCATATATCTTATCGATGGTGCCTAATTTTCAGGATGCCTCTGATATCATGCAGGATACCAGTAAAATGATGTGGGATAAGTTTGATGATTTCAAGGAAGGGTCCAATTTTCTGGCCTGGGGGATAACGATTGCGCGTTATCGTGTTTTGGAGTTCAGGAATAAAAAAAGGCGTCGCAAAGAAATTCAGTTTGATAATACTGTATTAGAATCTCTCCAGGAAGATCAGGAAAAAAGGCAGGATAAGACCAATGAGTTCTTGACATATATAAAGAGTTGCTACCAAAAACTGCCCGAACAGGATAAAAGAATTATTCTGATGAGGTATCATGAAGGGCAGAAAATAAAGGATATGGCCGGCGTTTTGGGTAAAACAGTACAGACTGTATACCGAAATATTTCACGTGTTCAGGGTTCGCTTCTGATATGTCTCAAGCAGGCGATTTCATTTGAGGAGAAGGGCGTATGAGTAACGAATCAATTATCAGTGATGTTCGTTATCTTGTAAATCTATCTCTGGCAGGTGAGATTTCAGATATACAGTTTAAGCGTCTTAATGATTTATTAAGTTCAGATGCAGCAGCTCGTTCTTTTTACCTTGATCTTATCTCAATGAATAATGCTTTGAATTCTTCTAACTGGACATCAGAGTATGAAAAGATTATGCTGGCAGATCTGGCAGATTTTGAACAGAATGCACCAGAGGTTTTTGTTGCTAAGCCGGAACCTCCTGTTGTTGTCTATAATGAAGTTAGTATTCCTGAAAAACCGCAAATGCGAAGTAAGTTTTTCCAGGCATTTGATAAGATAGTATATATTGCTGCTGTACTGATGATTGGCTTTATAATATTCGGTCATGTGTTTAAGCCGGATCATTCTGTTTCTGTTGCAACTGTTGTAGATCAAATAGGTGTACAATGGGATAGCACTTCAGGTAAGCTCGTTCCTAATGAAAGAGTGCGTATTTACCAGGAACCCTACAAGTTGGAAAAAGGGATTATAAAATTAGCTTACGATGAAGGGGTAGATGTCGTTATTGAAGGTCCTGCCGAGTTCGAAATTGAAAGAGATGGAATATATCTTGGCTATGGACGCATATATGCAAAAGTATCCCAGGTCGGACAGGGTTTTACCGTGGACAGTACAGCAGCGAAATACATCGATTTAGGTACTGAATTTGGTGTACAGGTAGAGAAAAATGGTTCATCAGAAGTTCATGTTTTGGATGGTTCTGTTCAATTGTATGCCGGTCTCAAAGAAAGTAAGAAGGAGACCAGGATCGTAAATGAAAATTATGCCATGAGATTTGACGCTGCGAATAAATCCCTGGAAGATATTCCTGTTCAGCAGGAATCTTTTGCCAGGAATATAAATTCAAGCTCTCGTTTTGTCTGGCGTGGCCAAAAACATATCGACCTTGCTGATATTGTTGGTGGCGGAGATGGCTTTGGCAAGGGGCAAATCGGAACCGGTATCGATCCAAGTTCCGGCAAGTATCTTAGAGAGCCGACTTTGGTCGAATTTCCTAAAGTTAAAAATGCCTATACTAAAGTAGATCACCCGTTTATTGATGGTGTTTTTGTTCCTAATGGTATAGAAGATGTTGTAATAAATTCAAATAATGACACTTACAGCAGTTTTGAAGAAACTCGCGGTGATTATCGTATTGCAATAATGAATGGTCCGGCTGTTAAAGACAGGGTCAAATATCCTTTGCTTGTATCTAAAGAAAAGGAATTTTATCTGCATGATCTGTCCCTGGATGGTGTTACATACGGCACAAAGGAATCCCCGGCGTTATATCTCCATTCAAATATAGGGATTACCTTTGATATTAACAATATAATTAGTTTGTATCCGGTAGATTCAACTATCAGTTTTACCGCATTTTGCGGTATACCGGATGAGATTATTCATTTATCCAATAGCGGTGATATAAAAAGAAAAAATATTGAGTTAACCCTTTACTTATTTGTTGATAACAAATGTGTATTATCCAGGTTTTTTAATGCCGTTGATCATATCGCTGATATTTCTATACCTATTCCTGCTGGTTCTGAATTTATAAGTATTGTTGTAACCGATCATGATAAGAATTCTGATTATGATTGGTGTGTTTTGGGCCGACCTACATTGAAAATTGATTGATGTTCGCTGTGTAGCGAATAATTTGAAAATTTAACTTATTATCATTTTCGGAGGATATTTGAAATGCAAAAGAGCTTGGTTGTTTTATTGTTATGTCTCTTTCTGTTTTTGCCGGGGCACAGTTGGTAACTGATGGTATGATTATCCATCTGGACGCTGGTTCTATAAGCGGGCTTAGTGATGGTGATGCTATTACAGCCTGGGGAGATTCTGCAGTATCGGATTCTGTTAACGGAGATGTCCTCCAGGGCAGTGGCAAAGAAGCACCTGTTTATGTCTCGAATAGCCTTAACGGAAATCCGGCAGTCAGTTTTGTTGGTTCTGCGGTACTGGCAAGTGATATGCTGACTATTCCGGATATTAACAGCGGCCTGACGGTATTTGTTGTTGCAACTGGAGACAAGTCTGGACTTGCTGCTGAAAGAGTATTACAAATTGGTCAGCAGACAAGCAATGCGGGTCATATTCTGGGTGTAGATTTTTCAACTGATACCGGACTGGCTGATGGCGGCTCAGGTGCACGTTTTAATAATGGTAAATCACTCGTTAAAACAGGTAATCCATTGGATAATAACTACCATATTGCAATTCTTCAGATCAACCAGGGAGAAAACTTTGGTTCACTTAGATACTTTGTTGATGACCTGGTTCAGGAAGTGTTTGATAATACAGCCAACCCTTCTAATACTGTCGATTTTATTGCGGCAGGAAATTTGTTGACAATAGGTGATGGATTAAACTCAAGCGGCGGTTTTTACGGTACAGACCAATACACCGGAGAAATTGCTGAGATAGTTATTTACAATAACCAGCTGTCAACCTCTCAAATGCAGCAGGTCTTTGATTATCTTGACTATAAATACTACAGGGCTATGGCTACCGAACCTACACCGGCAGATAATGACCAGGGGTTCTATGGAGTGTCTAACAATGGCAGTGTTGATGTTACGCTTTCCTGGAATACCGGAAGTGATCTTGATGATGCCGAGTTGCCGAATCCGGATATAACCAAGCATTATTTATATATCAATATTAATGAGCCAAACTTTGTTGATGTAACCCCAATAGAAGTTCCTCCAGCTGTGACAGGTGAATTTGAAGTCTCCAAGGTGGTAGCCCTTGACTTTGATTCTGTTTATTACTGGCGTGTCGATGAAAGTGTTAATGATTCAGCTCCGTCAGATGCCGCTACTATAACCGGTACGGTATGGTCATTCCAGACATTGAAGTCTTTACCAGTTATAGTTACTCAGCCGGTTAATACTCTGACCTATGATAGCCAGAGTGAATTATTTGATCCTGCCGAGGCTGTTCTGGCTTGTGTCTTTACCAGTCTTTCACCTGAACCTACCGTAAAATGGTATAATGTGTCTGACCCGTTAAATCCGTTATTGGCCAGTCAGGCTGCACCTGTATATGATTCTGATGAAAAGCTTTATACCGCAACTCTGTCTTTTGCTGATGTTTCTGCAGCAGATGAGGGCAGCTATTTATGCGAGATTACTAATGCTGCGGTTATCGCCGGCGAAGAACCGGTTATGTCAGATGCTGCGGACATGGGCGTTAGACGCTTGAAGGCACATTGGAAGTTCGAATCATTTGACAGTATAAATGGTGTGTACCCGGATGAGACCGGTAATTATCCGGCTGATCCTAATACAGATCCTCTGGCAGAGCAGTTTGTTGCTAACAGTGCCGATCCGGTTGAGCTTGGCAATGCCCTTGATCTAACGATTGAAGGTGACGCTGCTGCTGATTCAGGTGACTGGGCGGCATCTCAATATACTGGCCAGATAACAATATCTTCATGGATTTACTATGAGGAAATTAACGGCTGGCAGGGGATTGTCAGCAACAGGATAGGTTCTGGCGAGGGTAACTTCTATATGGAAATAAATACAAGTGGTTATTTGCAGTTGAATGCTCCTAACTTTACTGCAGCTTTAACAGCAGAGCCGCTTCCACTTAATGAATGGCTGCATGTTGCAGCTACTGCCGGCCCTGAAGGTGCTTATGTTTATATCAACGGCGAAGTTGCTGCTCAAAATCTTAACCCGATTACAGTTACCGAACTTGAAGTGCCAATGTATGTTGGTTGTCTACAGCGTTCCGGCAGCGGTGTGGATGACACTGTAGGTCTGGTCAATCCATTCAAAGGTCAGATCGATGATATAAGGATATATAACTATGCTCGCAGTCACGAAGAGATTGTTGATCTATACTATGAAATGCTGGAAATACCAGTTTGTATGAGTTCAAATCCATATGATTTCGATGGTGATTGTTTAGTTAATATTAAAGATTTTGCACTTTTCTCAGTGGAATGGTTAAACTGCAATCTGTATCCAGCAATAGAATGCAATCAGTAATTCTATTTTTCATTTGAAGTTAAATAGTCGGGAAGAATTATATTCTTCCCGACTATTATGGTATTGATTATAGTTTTACTCCGTTGAACTGTAAGCCTAACATTTGGCCTCCCGTATATTATCCAGCACATATGCTAATCCGGATTAAGATTAGTCTATGAATTAGAGGGGAATATTTTATGAAATTTCAATTTATGGATAAGAGAACAAAATGGTATCTTGCTGTTTTATTATGTATGCTTGTTTCTGTAAATATACTAGAGGCAAGGTCGCCTAATATCGTATATATTCTGGCTGACGATCTTGGCTGGCATGAGCTGGGATGCTATGGAAATACTTATAATGAATCGCCGAATATCGACAGTCTTGCTGCAGGCGGTATGCGTTTTTCTGATGCTTATGCAGCTGCTCCTGTTTGTTCGCCGTATCGGGCTAGTCTCTTGACAGGCCAGTATCCTGCAAGGATCGGTATTTTGAAATGGCTTGATAAGAATGATTTTGACAAAAATCTTCCCCGGCAGTACATAACTGTTGCCGAACAGCTTAAAACGGCCGGATATACAACTGGTATTGTTGGAAAGTGGCATGTTTCCTGTTATGCTGATGATGGAGATCCGGATCCAATTCCTCCGGATCAGCAGGGTTTTGATGAAGTGATGGTTGGTGCTACCACATATATTGGTAATGGCGATTACTGGCAGCCTTATTGGATTATGCCTGAGTTGCAGAAGGCACCTGAAGTGCTTGATTCCCTGTATCCTGATGAAGAATTTCTGGTTGATCGCTGCAATTATGAAGCTGTAAACTTTATCCAAAGGCATAAAGATGAACCTTTCTTTTTGTATTTAAGTCATTATGCCGTCCATACAAAGCTCGATGGTAAACCTCATCTGGTCAGCCATTTTGAAAGTAAGCCAGGTAGCGGCACAGGTCAATATGCCCCGGAAAATAATCCCCATCTGGCTGCCCAGTTATATACTATTGATGAGGGTGTCGGGCAGATTGTAAGCAAACTGTCCGAACTAAATATATTAGATGATACTATTCTGATATTTACCAGTGATAATGGCGGTGCCGGCGATGTTACTTCTAATGCTCCTTTGCGAGGAGCAAAAGGCAGCCTGTATGAAGGTGGTATTCGTATTCCACTTATTATGAATTGGGCCGGTCATATTTCTGCTGGCACTGTATGCAGCAAGCCAGTGGTAAGCTGTGATTTTTATCCTACATTTTCTGAAATTATGGATTTGCCCCTGCCGCAGAATCAGCATATAGATGGTGTTTCTCTTATGCCGTTATTTACCAATGTTCAAGCTTCAATAGGCAGGGACTCTGTTTACTGGTATTATCCGTATAATAACCAGAGTGCTGTCAGGGATGATGACTGGAAGCTGATTGAAAGGCTGGATACCGGAAAAATAGAGCTCTATAACCTTGCTGATGATTTGTCGGAGACTACCGATTTGAAAAAGCAGCATCCGGAAAAAGCTATGAGTATGCTTCGGCAGTTACGGGATTGGCGTGGGTCTGTACCTAAACTTATAGAAAGTTCCGGGGATGGGATAATTGATATCCGGGAATTAGAAACTATGTCACAGAATTGGTTGAAATAAGCGGCATTGAGGAGAATACCATGTATATTAGAATGATATTTTTTGTATTGTTAGTTTTGTACTGTTGTGTTGTATCTGCTGATATTCCTGTTCAGGATGGTTTGATCATTCACCTTGATGCCGGGTCTATTACAGAGCTTAATGATGGTGATATGGTTTCTCAATGGTCAGATTCGGCTACTGCGGATTTGGTGTCCGGGAATGTTTCAGCTGTTTTCGGCTGGTCTACACCAGTTTATATTTCGAATGGCCTGAATGGACAGCCTGCTGTTAGAATGCAGGGGGATGACGCTCTAGTCAGCGATTTTATTTCCATACCTGCCGTCGATGATGGCTTAACGATATTTGTAGTTGCTACCGGAGATGGTTCCGGGGCGACGGCTGAACGTGTTTTGCAGTTAGGTCAGACTGCAAGTAATGCCGGGCATATTTTAGGCGTTGACATGTCGACAAACAGTACTTTGTCCGATGGAGGTTCAGGTGT
The DNA here is from genome assembly GCA_963666285.2 of Sedimentisphaerales bacterium. GTDB lineage: Bacteria > Planctomycetota > Phycisphaerae > Sedimentisphaerales > SM23-30 > JAFGDI01. The sequence goes on along the minus strand of OY762711.1, from coordinate 3,195,982 downwards.
AAGGTTTAATAATGGAAAAATGCTGGTAAAAGATGGTAACCCTGTTACAACCGCATTTCATATTGTCGCAGCCCAGATTAACCAGGGCCAAACCTATAGTTCTGCCAAATATTATGTCGATAATCTAGAGGAGCAGGTGTTTAACAATACGGCGTCAGCCGGTAATGAGATATCTCTGATAACGGATAATAATAAATTATCAATTGGAACCGGTTACAGTAATGCTGTGACGGGCGTGCTTATGGCTAGTGATGCCTACCATGGTGATATTGCAGAAATAATAATATACAACAAACAGCTTGTACCGTCTGAAATGCAGCAGGTATATGATTACTTATATCGCAAATATTTTACCGAAAGTATGATTATTCATCTTAGTGCTGCTGATATATCAGGTTTGAGCGATGGTGATACTGTAACTGCATGGCTTGATTCAGCAACTTCAGATACGGTATCTGGAGATGTTTTCTCAGTATCCGGGGTCGGCACTCCCATTTACCGATCTTTTGCACTCAATGGCAATCCTGCGGTTAGATTTAGCGGTGCTGATGCCCTTGCAGGAAGTTTATTTACTATTCCTGATATTGATTCCGGATTAACTGTCATTACTGTCGCTACTGGTGATCAGAGTGGTGAAGCGGCAGAACGCATGATGCAGATAGGGCAGGGGCAAAGCAATGCCGGTCACATTCTTGGTGTGGATATGTCAACCAACAGCACTCTCACTGACGGTGGTTCCGGTGGCAGGTTCAATAACGGCAAGTCACTTGTCAATTCCGATAATCCTGTTTCTATTGGTTTCCATATTGTGGCTTTGCAGATTGCACAAGGAGGCACTTACGATTCACTTAAGTATTATGTTGACAACCTGAGTCCGCAGGTATTTAATAATACTGCTGGTTCTGAAAATGTTTTCGAATTGCTTGTAAGTGATAATGTTTTAACCGTTGGTAATGGTCTTAGTACTAGCGGAGACTATTATGGAACAGATTGGTTCCAGGGTGATATTGCGGAAATTATGATTTATAATACGCAACTTAATAATAATCAATTACAGATGATTTTTGATCGGCTTTATGATCAATATTTCTCGCCTTTGGTTGTGGTTAATCCTGCTGAACTGGAGTTTGAGGAAGGCCAGACAGTCACTGTTGAATTGTCGCTTGATTTTGAACCTTTAAGTGATGTTTCTGTTAGTCTTGTCGATCGATCTGTTCCTGCTGAGATAGTATGTGATCCGGCAGTACTCGAATTTACCACAGAGAATTGGGATCAGCCGCAGCCTGTTCTGGTGACTGCTGTTGATGATATTTTGCTTCAGTCGCAGATATACTATCCTGATTTAACTGTTTCTGCATCCAGTTCAGACACTGCTTACGATGGGTATACTGCTTCAGTTTCAGCTTTAGTCAGGGAAAATGAGTGTGGCATATGGGTAAACCTGCCGGGAGATTTCAATGAAGATTGTTCTGTTAATATTATTGACCTGGCGATCTTGGCAAAATACTGGCTATGGTGTGATCCTATGAAAGATGATACTTGTTTTGAATTGCAATAAAAAAACTACACATATTGCAGTAGCAAAGTCGCGGATGAAATAATCATATTAATAAATTATTAAATGTTTATACAATAAATGCTTGTATTCTAATGACATTTTTTTTGCATAGATTACCTATCTTAAACCTTAAATGCAAATTGTCTGTTAATTTGTGCATTTTAATTCCAATTATTGCAAGTATATTTAGGTTTTTTCTTATTGGGTAAATGCTCATAAGCTATTGCTCAATAACCTCTTGTGTCGTCTGTTATCTTTTTGTTTGGTGTCGCAAAAAATGGAATTAAATTTGTTTTTCCTTCTTTCATTTCATATAATTAATATTTGCAGAATATATGATTTAAATCTTGATGGTAATTACTCTTAGCAAAAATTATTGAGATATTTTGATCAGAGAAACTGCCGGTTAAGGTTTTATTCTGCCTGGGGAGTCTTAAAATTATCAGGGCTGAGAAGAGTGCGGCTTTCACTAAATACAGAAAATAAATATTATTGAAGGTCATTATTTCAGTTTTAAAGTATATAAATCTATGTCTGTAAATTTATTTATCAGGCATGTTTATAATAATATAAAAATAAGTGTCTTAACACATTAAAAATAATTTTTGAAATACCCAGGAGTGCTGCCATGAACCGTTTAGAAAAATTATTTTGGAGAAAGAAAAAACGTGATTCCCGTCGTGATAAAATACGCGAGATAGGCATAAACAAAAATTTATCCCTCGAATTTCTTGAGCGGCGATTGCTGCTTAACGGTTCTTCCAATGACCAGAATGAATTAAATGAAGTCCTGGGTACAGATTCGGATGATATACTGCTGAGTGTAGCGGATACCCAGGATCTGATGAAAGGCATGCTTGGCAATGATGTTTATAAATTCCAGGACTCCTGGGAAATAGATACAATTGTCGAAGCTGTTGATGGCGGTAATGATACTCTTGATTTCTCACAGGTTTCAGCTGATCTATCCTTTACAATTCATCAAGATGGCTCCATATCTGTTTCTGATGGTGAAAATACTATCCAGGAAGCGGCGAATATTGAAAACATCATTGGTGGTACCGGTTCCAATACGGTTGTCTTTGAACCGGGTGGTTCCATATCCGGCTATATCGACTGTTCTTTGGGCTCTGGCAATACGCTGGATTATTCGGATCTTACCAGTGAATATGATGTAAATGTTAACCTTTCTGCCGGTACAGCATCTTATACCGGCGGAGCAACAGGTTTTAATACTGTTTTTGGCGGTGAAGGTAATGATATTATCACTGGTAACTCACAAGATAACTACCTTGTCGGTAATGGCGGTAATGACATAATCAGTGGTGGTACTGGTAACGACACTATCGAGGCAGGCGATGGTGATGATACTCTTAATGGTGGTCGTGGAGATGATTATCTTGATGGTGGTGCCGGTAATGATTTTGTTTCTTTTGCCGGTGATACATCCGGGGTAGAGGTTTATCTTGGTGAAGATAAGGCTGCAGATGGTTTTGGTGATGAAGATGAGCTTACTTCTATTGAATCGATAATTGGTACAAATTACGCCGATATACTTGTCGGAAATCAGTATGACAATACTATCTATGGCGGTGGTGGTAATGACTATATTATCGGTGATGTCGGCTCAGATACTCTCGACGGTGAAGCTGGAACCGATATTATCAGTTATATCAATGATACTGCCGGTATATGGATTGATCTTGCCAAAAATGAGGCAACTGACGGTGCTGATAACACTGACAGTGTCTCAAACTTTGAAATCATAATCGGCAGTGATTATGATGATGAAATTTATGGCGATGATTTTGCCAATACTATATACATAGGCAAAGGAAATGATCGGATTTACGGTCGGGATGGTGCAGATCGATATGTCTATCAGTATATCTGGACTGACAATTTAGAGTTGTATAGTGATGTTTGGGGAGATAATCTGATTTATGAAAATGGTGATAATGAAAATATCCTTGATTTGTCGCTCATAGATTCGGATTTATTTTATTCTATAGATGTTGATGGTGGTATATTTATCTCTGACGGTGAAAATCCTTTAGATAGTGCCGGTTTTATTTCTGCTGATTCAGATTTGTATGATGCCCCGGACGGCATAAACACAATAAAGATCGATAATGGCATTTCTCAAATTATCAGCGGCAGCGGCAATGACAGTTTTGATTTTACCGATGGGGCTGTACTTAACGGAACTATTGCTGCCGGTGATGGAGATGATACCCTTGATTATTCTGCTTATTCAACCGGCATATCAGTTGATATTCCTGCCGGTTTAGCAGCTGCTACATCTGGTATCAGCGGTATTGAGATTATCGTTAGTTCTCAGGGTGATGATACGATTATCGGTGGTGCTGATACGGAAATATCCTATAAAGGCTCAGAATCCGGTGTGTCAATAAATCTTGGCACGGGCAGCCAGGAGCAGGTCGGTGATTCCGGGCAGGATAGTTTTACCAGTGTGGTTAATCTGGACGGTTCTGCCTACGATGATATACTGCTGGGGAGTGATGGCAACAATAAACTGATCGGTCTGGAAGGCAACGATACCCTTACCGGTAAAGATGGTAACGATAAATATATCTTTAGTGACAGCTGGGGCGTCGATACTGTTATCGAAAATGCCGATGAAGGAACCGATACTCTCGATTTCAGTCAGGTTACTACTGATATCGTCTTTACTTTCCATGTCGACGGTACGTTTTCGGTAAGTTCTGAAGATGGCAGTTTATATTATGTGGCAAATATTGAGAAAATAATCGGCGGTTCCGGCGATAATATATATACATTCGAAGATGGTGCGGTATTTAATGGTGATATAGTTGGCAGCAGTTCTAATGATGATACGATTGGTACTGCAACCCTGGATTACCGTCAATACAATAGCTCAGTTACAGTAAATCTGTCATCTAAATCAGCGGATGGTGTAGCTGGTTCTGTCTCTAAGATAGATAATATCTACGGCAGCAGTTATGGTGACTTCCTGACAGGTGATTCTGGCGACAATATTATTGTCGGTGGTGCCGGAGCCGATGAAATAACCGGCGGTGGTGGCAGTGACACCGCGTCATATCGGTTTGCACCGGTCGGAGTTACTGTTTATCTTGGCAATAATGGTACCAATACCGGCTATGCCCTGGGTGATACTTTTGACGGCATAGAGAACCTCGAAGGTTCTGATTTTGCTGACACTCTTTATGGTAATAGCGAAGATAATATTTTTATTGGTAACGGCGGTGCTGATAAGCTTTATGGTAATGGCGGAAACGATACAGCCGCATATATATATTCCACAATCGGCGTTATTGCCGATCTGGCGAGCGGGAGCAGTAATGATGGAGATGAGTATTTCGAGATAACCAATCTTACCGGTTCTGCTTTTGATGATATCTTAACCGGCAGTTCTCTGGATAATGTCATTGATGGTGGCGAAGGAAATGATATTATCGAAGGGCTGACAGGTGATGATATCATAATCGGCGGTGAAGGTATTGATATTGCATCATATAGGCTTTCCGGCTCTGCGGTAGCTGTTACCCTTGATGCTGATGGCGAAGAACAAGACACTTTATCAGCCGGTCTGGATACCCTAAGCGGGATTGAAGGGTTGGTCGGTTCACAATTTGATGATATCCTTGTTGGTAATAATACCTCTAATATTCTGGAAGGATATCTTGGTAATGATACTTTGATAGGCAGCGGCGGCAGTGACACCTATCAGTTTGGCGACCTTTGGGATAATGATACAATACTGGAAGTGGCACCGGACTATGAAAATGATGCAGAAGAGTCGCTGGGCGATTCAGAGGATGTGCTGGACTTTTCAACGAGCAGTTCAGATGTTACCATAACAATTCACACAGACCAGACCGTATCGTTAGCTGTAAATAACAATACCATAATTAGCCATATTGGAAATATAGAGAAAATTATTGCCTCTCTTGGCACAACAATTATCGCTTTTGAAGATGGTGCAGAGTTTGCCGGTACTATCGAAGGTACAACTGACGGCATATTGACACTTGACTACAGCAGCTATACCACAGACATTTCAGTCAATCTTGATGTTCAGGATGATGAGACCCTGGCACAGGCTCAAGGTACCGATGGTGTCAGGTTTGTCGATAATGTCTATGGCGGCAGCGGTAATGATACTATTGTCGGCGGCAGTGGAGACAATTATCTATACGGTAATGCCGGTGATGACTCAATTGAAGGTCGTGAGGGAAATGACGTAATATATGCCGGTGCCGGTGATGATTCGGTTCTTGGTGGTGCCGGTGACGACACAATCTATGGTGGCGATAATAACGACAACCTGGAAGGCGGCGAAGGTGACGATATTATCTACGGCGGACTTGGCGATGATGCCATTTCCGGCGGTGAAGGCACAGATGAAGTCTCCTATGCTGATATGACAACCAGTGTTACTGTAAATCTGTCAATCAGCGGTGCCCAGGATACCGGTGCCGGTTTGGACACAATTAGCGGTATTACTAATATTACCGGTACCGATGAAGTTGATATCCTTACCGGTAATGATGAAGGTAACTATATCTTTGGTGGCGAAGGTAATGATGAGATTTACGGTCTTGATGGCGATGATACCCTTGAAGGTGGATTGGGTAATGATACTATCGTTGGTGGTCAGGGTGTCAATACAGTATCATACCAGAAATCAATGACTGGTGTTACTATCAAGCTTACCCAGAAGCAGCAGGATAATGGCCAGAATGATATAGATGAGCTGTATAATATCCAGAATGTTATAGGTTCCGATTTAAATGATACGATTTATGGTAACCAGGCAAGCAATAAAATAATTACAGGTGCCGGTAATGATACTATCTATGGTGCCGGTGGTTCTGATATTATTTTCTCCGGCAGTGGTAATGACACTGTTTACGGCGAAGCCGGCGATGATTTGATCTATGGCGGCAGTGGTGATGATGAATTGTATGGTGGTGCCGATAACGATGTTATTGCTGGTAATGAAGGTATAAATATCATTGATGGTGGTGGTGGTACAAACGCTGTATCTTATGCCGGTGCTTCTGCCGGGGTTACTGTCGATCTGGGCAAAGCTTCCAGTCAGAATACTTATGGTGCCGGTGTTGATACCCTGGTATTTATCAACGATATTATTGGTTCCGATTATGCTGATACTATTTACGGTAATGATTCTGATAACGTAATTAGTGCCGGCGGCGGCGATGACATAATTTTTGCTTCGACCGGTGCAGATGAGATTTACGGTGATGCCGGTACCGATGTAATTACCTATGAGCTGGCCGGTCAGGGCCTGACTATTAACCTGGCATCGCCATCTAATAATACCGGTATTGCTGCCGGTGATAGTTATGAATCAATTGAAAACGTAATTGGTACTGCATATTCTGATACGATTACAGGTGACAGTGCAGATAACTATTTAATTGGTGGTGATGGCATAGATTATATTTATGGTGGTGATGGTGATGATACTCTCGAAGGTTCATCCGGCAGCGATAAATTATACGGTCAGGATGGCAGCGACTGGGTTTCATATGTTAATAGTGGTGCTGTAACTGTTAACTTGGACGTGTTTACTGGTTCTGATGGGATATATACTGACGATCTTGATTCAATAGAAAATATTATCGGTTCGGCATTTGCTGATTCTATTACTGGTGATTCTAATGATAATATTATTATTGGCGGGTTAGGGGCTGATACTATAGATGGTTTTGGTGGTACCAATACCATATCTTTTGCGGATGCCGCAACTGGTGTTACCGTCAGACTTAGCGGTGGTGTTACCGGTACCGGTGATGAAGCTGATGGTGACAGCTATGTTAATATTCAGAATATTATTGGTTCTGATTATGATGATATCCTTTTCGGCGATTCAAATGCTAATTACATCTTTGGCCGTTCTGGTAATGACTACATTTATGGCGGTCTGGCTGCTGATATCCTTGAAGGTGGAGAAGGAGCCGATATTATCATCGGCGGCGGCGGCAGCGATACCGCAAGTTATGCCAATGATGAATCAGCTGTTACTGTCAGTCTCGATGGTGAGGCTGAAGATGGATATAGCAATATCGATACTCTTTCCGGCATATATAATCTAATCGGTTCGGAATATGATGATACTCTCTCCGGTAGTGTCTTTAGTAATAATATTTACGGTGGCGATGGCGATGATACCATAATCGGTTCGCTTGGTAATGACAATATTTACGGTCAGGATGGTTCAAATACCATTTCATATGTCGACAGCAGTAATTTTGTAACTGTCGATCTTTTATCCGGAAGTGCCTGGGGTGTCTTTATTGGTGTTGATAATCTCGTAGATATCGCCAATATTACCGGGTCGGTATATAATGATATTCTGACTGGTAATAGTGATGACAATATCATTGATGGCGGCAAAGGCGATGATAAAATCTACGGTGGTAACGGTGCAGACACTCTTATAGGTGGTTATGGCAATGACTATCTGAATGGTCAGGATGGCTCTGACACAGTATCGTATGAATATTCGGAAAATTATGTTATTGTCAATCTTGGGCTGTCTTTCGGCATGGATGAAACTGGTCAGGATAACGATGAACTTGTCAGTATAAGCAATGTTACCGGATCAGAATATGATGATATTATTTACGGTGATTACCATGATAATATAATATATGGACTTGGCGGAAATGATAATATCCAGGCTGCTGCCGGTAATGATATAGTTTATGGTGGTGAAGGCAACGATACTATCCTGGGTCAGGCCGGTGATGATATTATCCTGGGCGGCCTTGGTCTTGATTCACTTGATGGCGGTTCTGAAAATGATACCATATCGTTTGCTGATGATATAAGCGGTATTGTGGTCGATCTGCTTAATGGTCAGGCTATTGATGGAGAAGAAAATGTTGAAGTTATAGCCGGCTTTGAAAATGCAATTGGTTCAGAATATGATGACTTTATTTATGGCTCAAACGAAGCTAATATTCTTACTGGTGGTGATGGTGATGACTATATTACTGCATTAGATGGCGATGATATTGTTGAGGGTGGCTATGGCGATGATGAGCTGGTTGGCGGCAGCGGTATTGATACCGTCTCATATGCTTCCGCTGAAATGGAAGTGGAAGTTGATTTGTCGATATTGACTTCTCAGTTCACCTATGGTGCTGATAATGATGAGATCAGGGGATTTGAAAATCTAACCGGTAGTGCCTATGATGATATCCTGCGTGGTGATTCCGAAGACAATATCATAAATGGCGGCGATGGTGACGATATACTGGAAGGACGCGGCGGGGCAGCTGATACTCTAAATGGCGGTGAAGGTTCCGATACCGCATCTTATGCCAATAGTACGGAAATGGTGCAGGTTGACTTATCTGGCACAAATCCGGCTTTAGGTGATGCTGTTGGCGATGTATTTGACTCAATCGAAAACCTGGAAGGTTCTGCCCAAAATGATTTTCTTTATGGGCGTGCCGATGAAAGTAATATAATTATTGGCGGCGGTGGCGCTGATACAATTGATGGCGGTGGTGGAAATAAAGCTGATACGGTTTCGTTTGCAGGGTCAGAAGAAGCAGTAACAGTCGATCTGGAAGCAGGTACCGGCCTGGGCGGTGATGCAGAAGGAGATGTTTATACAAATATTACCAATGTTATCGGCAGCCCGTATAATGACAGGCTTATCGGTTCCTCGCTTGGCAGTAATATTTCCGGTGGACTGGGTGACGATCTTATTATTCTTAATGACGGTGACAATATTGTCGATGGTGGATTTGGTGATGATACTATAAGTTATGAACTGTATTCCGGTGTTACAGTCAATCTGTCAATAACAGATGCTCAACCGGTGACTGCAGCTAATGATGACACAATTGCCAATATCTCAAATATTATTGGTTCTCCTGGAATTGATATACTTATTGGTAATGAATATTCCAATGTCTTAACCGGTGGTGCCGGTGGTGATACATTAATTGGTGGTGATGGCAGCGACTGGGTGTCATATCAGGACAGCGGACCGGTGACGGTTTATCTGGATTCTGCAAACGGTTTAAGTTCTGGAAGTGATGCAGGAGGTGATACCTATAACGGAATAGAGAATGTAATTGGTTCAAGCTATGGCGATACGATCTACGGTGATGCCGGGGATAATATCATCAAAGCCGGAGCAGGTTCTGATTTTGTCTATGGTCTTGCCGGTAATGACACCTTGATTGGCAGCTGGGGTAATGATACCATTGATGGCGGCGATAATGAAGATACGGTAAGCTATGAATATTCAATTTCAGGCGTTACCGCAACGCTTGGTGCAACAGCTTCAGAAAATGGATATACTGATACATTACTTAACCTCGAAATCCTGATTGGCTCTGATTATGATGATATACTGACAGGTGATAGTTCTGCAAATGAAATATATGGTGGTTTAGGCGATGATGTACTCGAAGGTATGGATGCCGGCGATATTCTTGATGGTGGTGCCGGTAGAGATATTGCTTCCTATGCAAACTCAACTAATGGCGTTACTATAGACCTGAATATTCCTGCCAATAATACTTACCATGCCGCCGGTGACGATTTTGTGAGTATCGAAGTTTTCCAGGGCTCAGATCACGCCGATTTCTTCTATGGTGACAGTTCAAATAATATCTTTATCGGTGGTGCCGGTGGTGACCGGTTTGACGGCAGGGGCGGCAGTGATACTGTGTCATATGAAACTTCAACTACTGGTGTGACAGTTTATCTTGGCAATAACGGTACTAATACAAATGATGCCCTGGGTGATAATTTTACTGATATCGAAAATGTTATTGGTACCGATCAGGTTGATACTATCCATGGCGATGGCAATAGTAATATAATTATTGGCGGCCTTGGCGATGACTTTCTTTATGGCGAAGGTAGTGTTGATACTGTCTCATATCTCAATACACCTATCGATGCGTCTAATACCGGCGTGACTGTCAACCTTGAAACCAGCCAGGTATCCGGTCCTGCCGGAGCTGATACCATATCAGGCTTCGAAAATATCGAAGGTACCGAAGGTGATGATATACTGACCGGTGATTCCGGTGATAATATAATCTACGGAGCCGGTGGTTCTGATACTATTAACGGTAATGGTGGTAATGATGTATTGATCTGTGGTACAGGTAATGATATTTATGACTTCAACGGAAACTACAGCTCACTTACCATTATTGATAGCGATAAGATTACTATCAGCAGTGACATTAACATTGCCGGCGATCTGTCTCTGATCAGCGGAGATTCTATTGAATTAGCAGAAAATGTTACTATATCAACTCGTATCAATCCTTCTGGGGTCCTTACTCAGTTTGGAGCAGTTAATCTGACAGCTCCCGATATATACCTAAAGAGCGGCTCGCAAATTCTGACCTATGCCGATACAGCTTCCGGCATCGCAGGAGGCGATATAAATCTTACAGCGACCAAGACTCCTATTGATACGGCCTCGGCCATCTGGCAGTATATAGGCATTGCCATAATGGAGACATTCTCGCCTGTTGTAGTTGAGGTTGATGTTGTCAGCATCGATATAGACAATGCAGTCCTGCATGGCGAAAATATCACAATTAAAGCTGTTGCTGATACTTCTATGATCTATGATCTGGAAGAAGACAGTGTTGCCGAGGAAGTGGTTGGTAATATACAGGACTTCCTGGACCTTACTATATTCCAGCTCATTGGCGGAGTATCTGTTTCTGTTGCCGATTCACGTATTACTATTGGTTCTGGTACGGTTATTGATGGTGCTAATGTTGTTATTGATGCCCAGGCAGTCTCTGAAGCTAATGTGACAGTCGGGTCTATCTTTGTTGGTGTTGGTGTTGCGGTTTCTGTTCCTACCGCCGAAGTTACTGTCGAAGATCAGGTACAGATCAATGCTTCCGGCAATCTTGATATGCTCTCTTCTGCTTATAGTGGTGTAAATGTTTCTGTTCAGCATGATATCTTTTACGGAACGTCTTTACCGGAAAAATTAGATAAACTCCAGGTATTCAATTTTGCTTTGGCTATTGGTGTCTCTGTTCCTACCTCTGTTACTACAGTTCAGGATGGTGCAGTTTTGGATGTTACCGGCGATTTCAATATGAAATCGGAGATATTCAAGGATTCCAGTATCGAAGCCGAAGCGGAAACGCATAAAGATGGTTATGTAGCTGCCGGTGTAGCAGTTTCAGTTTTTGTTGGCACAGCCCAGGCATCATTCAACGGTACTGTAACAGCGGGTGGTAATGTAACAATTTCTGCCGTCCAGACCATGGAAAGTGATGGCCTTTCTGCCAGTACTGAATTTCCGGAGGATAACGATAATCCAGGCGATATTCAATCTCTGGCTAAGAAAGCCGTTATGGGTATTGCCAATAAGGTCAAAAAGAAGAATGCAGCTAACAAGGATGATGCGAATAAATCAAATTCTGAAGACACGAATAAAACGGGTGATGATCAGAAAAATCAGTCTCAGTCCAGAAAAATAGCTTTTGCACCGGCTCTTGCTCTTCAGGCTCATGTCAGTATGGTGGATGCTTATATCGGTTCAAACGCAAAAGTAGAATCTGATATGGGCTCTGTTTCTGTTGATGCTTCAAATATGCTATCTCCAAAGATAGGTGCTTCCAGTGAAATTGAAAATGATAAAAACAGTAATACGACCAGTATCGGAGCTTCTATCGTTTTGGCCGGTTATGTTAATCTGACAAATGCATATATTGCCGGTGGAGCGGTAGTTGATGCCTATGAAGATATAACTGTTCATGCCGAATCCGGTTATGAATGGTACTTTGAATACAGCTGGGAAGGTGTCGGTACTTCTTTACAGGATATTGGTGGTGATGATTCAATTGTATCCCAGGTAGAAAGTGTATTTACCGAGGTTACTACCACCGATCTGAACGATATCAGTATTATGGATGGTATTACCGATTCAATTGGCGGATTGTTCACATCTAATGTCAAATCGTCCATTTCAGGCGGTACTACCGGCCTGGCTGGTTCTGTTAATATTAGTGCCTATGTCAATGTTGCCAATGCTTACATTGGCGAAAATGCTGTAATTAACTCAGACCTTAACCGATCCGGCAGTCAGGATGTAACAGTTGAGGCTGAGACTTCTTCTATTATTATTTCTAATACAGGTGTCGGCGGGCTTGGCTTTGGCGTTTCCGGTGCCAAAAATGCCGCGGGCGGCTCACTTTATATTGGTGCTAATGTTAATATCACCAATGCGGATATTAAAGGCGGTGTTTCGCTATATGCCGATACCCTGAAAGTTAATGCCGAAACTACAAATGTCAATGTTAGTATTGCCTCTGCTGCCGGCAAAGGTTCATCCGCCGGCATATCCGGCAGTGGTAATATCATTGTTATTGTCAATAGTACCCGGGCTAATATTGATGGTGATGCCCAGATTACCACTGGCAATGGAATTATCGAAGGGACAAATGATTCGGTATTGGTCAATGCCGATGATACCACAATAGTTGCCAATATCGCCGGTTCTATTTCCAAGGGTAAAGACACTGCCGTTGGTGTTTCTATTGGTGCCAATGTTGTTGTCAGGAATACCCGTGCAATTATTGGCAATCTGGACGAGGCTGACCCGACCGGGTATCTCTATTCTGCCGGTAACGTTTCTCTCTCTGCTGATAATATGGGAGGGATTGTTGCTATTGCTGCCGCCGGTACTTTTCAGGAAGGCAAGAGCGGTCAGGAATCCAAGTCGAAGAAGACCATGCGCGATATTTCAAACAGCTTGAAGTCTATACCTCGCAGCATAGGTAAGTCTATTTTGACTAAGCTGCCGGGCGGTGTAGACGGCGTTAGTGAGACAGGTACTCTATTCGGTAAAACTATCGATTGGAGCAAGATAAATAAAGCCCAGCAGGACAAACTTAACGAGAAGTTCCAAGATGCTCAGCCTGATACTGAGAAATACCAGCCGAAGTTTGGTACTTCTATTTCAGGCTCTGTTACCGCAAATATAATTGTAGAAAATCTTCAGTCATCGGTATACTATGCTAATATTACCGGAGCAGATTCTCTCAGTGCCAAAGCGGTTAACACTACCGGTATTGTCTCTGTTGCTGGTAGTGTCGCTTATTCAGGAAAGGAAGCCAAGAAGGGCGTTGCTTTTGCCGGGGCGGCTACTATAAATGTTATCGTTGACAGTACCAGGTCTCATATCCAGAATTCTTCAGTTTCGGTTGCCGGTGATATCAATGTTTCCTCTATGACTATCGGCGGCATTGTCGAACTTAGCTTCTCGCTTGGCATATGTCGTGCCGAAAAGGGGGTAGCTGTTGCCGGATCTGTCACTGCCGGTAATATTATCCAGACAACGAAAGCTTATATCGATGACAGTATTGTCACAGCCAATGGTAATGTTAATATTTATTCATTAAATGGTAGTGGTATTATTTCTGTTGCAGGTGCTGTTTCATCCGGCACAACCGCTGCCGTTGGTGCCTCGATTGTTATTGGCACAATGGTAGAATCGGCATACGGCTATATATCTGATAGTATCGTAAATGCAGCTGATATCAATATAGATACTATTGATGCTACTGTTTGTGTTGGTATTGCTCTTGCCGGCGGCTTCAGCAAAGGCGGAGTTGCTGTGCCAATTTCTATTGCGGTTAGCACAGTAGTAACCGAAGTGGAATCCTATATTTCAGCAGATGGTGGTACCACTTATATTAATTCATCAGGTGATATCAATCTGAATACCACCAATGGTGCGGTTGTTGTCTATGCTGCCGGTTCTCTCGGCATCTCTACCAAGGGGGATTCTGATAGCAAGGCCCAGGGTGCAGCCGGTGCTTCGGTTGTTGTTACGACTTATGTTGCAAACGTAAGCTCCAATATTTCAGGCACACACTGCGAATTTGACCCGGAATCAAACACAGCCGTTAATGATAACGATAATACAATCACATTTGCTTCTGAGCATTACCTGCAAACTGGTGATGTCGTCGTTTATGATCTCAATGGCGATGGTCTTGCTGTTGAAGGTCTCTCAGATGGTACTACCTATTACGTTATAAGAGTTGACAATCAGACCATTAAGCTGGCTGCCGACAGCGCAGACGCTCTTTCAGGTACAGCCATCGATATTGCTCCGGCACAATCAGATAATAATTCTGCTGTTCATCAATTGAAGAAGCTTGTTATTGACGCTGTAAACGATATAAATATGACTACCGTTAACGGACTGGTATTTGTTGATTTCGCCGTTGCAGGCCAGGGCGGTGGCAAATTCACCCTTGGCGGTTCTGTTCTCGTTAACACCCTTGTTACCGATGTCAGCACCTTTATGCATGATGTCGCGGTTAATCCATCTGGTAATACCGGTATGAAGACCATTGATGGCTCCGTTATTGTTTCACTGGCCGGTTCAATCCAGATAGCCGGTTCAGAAGGCAAAGTTGCCGCCGGAGCTTCAATTATTATCAGTACAACTGTATATGATACCGATACATATCTTTCCGATGTCATTTTCGGTTATTCGGCTGACAGTGATAACCTCGACATGCAGACGAGCTACGGTGCTGTTACTGCTGCATTATCCGTTAGTGGTCAGGGCGGTGGTGAATTTACCCTGGGCGGCTCTGTGCTGGTTAATACCCTTACCTCCGATACCGAGACATATATCGAGGATTCAAGTGTATTTGTTGCCAATGACATTTCCATGAAGACCTTCGATGGTTCTGTTGTTGCCTCTGCTGCAGGTTCGTTCCAGATATCTGCCAAGGGCAAGGCTTCGGCCGGGGCGGCCATATCTATTAATACTCTGGTTAACAATGCAAATACATATATAGATTCCAGCAGTATCAACAGTGCTTCCGATGTTGGGGATAGTCTCTATATGGAAGCTGTAAACGGCTCGGTAATCTTCAATATCGCGATAAGCGGCCAGGGAGCAGACAAATTTGCTGCCGGTGGTTCATTAGTAGTCAATACCCTCGTTTCAGAAACGCAGAGTTATGCCAAAGACAGCTTTATCTGGTTGTCTGACTATGCCGATATGTATTCGCTCAATTGTGCTGTTGTTGGTGCTGTTTCCGGTGCCATCCAGGTAGCAACCGGCGGTGCTGCTATTGGTGCATCCATAGCAGTTAATACCCTTGTGGCTGATACCAGGTCATTCCTTGACAATACTATTTATGGCAGCCAGTCATCACGCAACGGCTCTCTAAGGTTGGATGCCTTTAATGTTTCCGAGATTGTCTCAGGCAGTATCAGTGGTCAGGGTGCAGGTAAATTCGCCCTCGGTGGTTCTATTACGGTCAATACAGTAGTAAATGAAACCCAGGCCAGGATACAAAACAACTCAGTAGTATACACTGATTCCTATGGCGATATTGAGCTTACTGCCGAGGATTATGCCATAAACATTGCTCTTGCCGGTTCGCTTCAAGTTGCAACAGGTGGAGCCGCTATTGGGGCATCTGTGGCGGTTTGTACCGTCGCCAACACTATTGAAGCCTTGGTTGACAATAGCACTATCGACACTGCCGCTAATATCAACCTGCTGGCAGATAGCAATTCTATTATTGCTGTTCTGGCATTAGGCGGTCAGGGTGCTGATAAATTTGCTCTGGGCGGTTCTGTTACTGTCAATACTGTTGCCCAGGATATCAATGCTGCGATTATAAATGGTTCGGATGTTTATACAACCGGTAATATTGATATGAACGCCTATGATCTTGCCGTTATCGGTAATGTCGCCGGTTCTGGTCAGGTTGCCGTTGGCGGCGCCGCGATTGGTGCGGCTGTTTCTGTCAATACCGTTTCAGATGATGTATTCTCCGGCATAAAAAATAGTAAGGTCTTTGCCGATACAACCTCAACCGATCTCCATTCTTTTGCCCTTAGTAATGTCAATGTCAGCGATTCTCTTGATACTATCACATTTAATAATAATCACGGTTTTGATACCGGTGATGCAATTGTATTTACCCAGGGTGTATCTGAAATTGAGAATATTTCTGCTAACAAGACATATTATGTCATAAAGGTTAATAATAAAACCATCAAACTGGCGGAATCACTTGACGATGCCCAGGCAGATACCTCAATTGATATTGCCGAACTCGACCCGTATTATCAGTTCAATTACAGCAGCAGCCTGACAGTACAGCCTGGCTCAGATATAGATAATAATGTCGTTCAAACCCAGGCTAAGCATAAACTCTCTACAGGCGATATCGTTACCTATCATAGCGGCAGCGAGGTTACAATAACAGGTCTTGACCAGGATGAGGAATATTATGTCATTTATGTTGATGAAAATTCTTTCAAACTCGCTGACAGTTATGCCGATGCTGTTGCCGGCAATGCCGTAACTATATCAATGCCTGCTACTGAGAGTGATCATACCTTTGAAAAACAGATTACTCTTGACTTTATTCCTTCCTCCGCTGTCTCTTCCAGTGAAGATACCATAACCTTTACATCACCACATAACCTCAATGACGGCGATACTTTGGTTTACAGCAGCAACGACATTGGTTTCCTGCCAGGGCTGATTGACGGCAGAACATATTACGTTGTTGTGGTTGATGATTACTCTATCCGGGTTACCGGTACTTTAAGTGATACCAATCCTGACTCCGAGTCAGTAGTTGACCTGCAATATGTTGCGGATGCCGCTGAAACTACTATGGTCATTCGTACCGGCGGCGGTACAATCAATATTTATGCTGAAAACAGCACCGTAATCGGCAATGTTGCGGTTGCCGGTCAGATTGCCCAGTACGCCGCGGTTGGCGGCTCTCTGCCGATCAATACCATTGCCAATTCAACCATAGCCGGTATTAGCGGCGATGCTGATGTTGATGCTGCCAACGATATCTCGCTTTATGCCGGGGATATGTCTATCATTGGCAGTGTATCCGGTAGTGGCCAGGGCGCAGTCTACGCTGCTGTTGGTGCGGGTGTTTCAGTCAATACCATTGCCAATGATGTCAAGGCATACATTGACGGCAGTACCGTTGATGCCGGTAATGATATTTCAATCAAAGCTGAGAATATGTCTTTAATTGGTAATGTCGCAGTTGCCGGTCAGGCTTCAATTTATGCCTCTGTTGGCGGTTCCTTTGCCATAAACACACTCGTTAGCAATACCGAAGCGTATATCAGTAATAATGCAGATGTTCACGCAGATAACAATATTGATATGATGGCAGAAAATACTTCCGTTATTGGCTCTGCCAGTGGTTCGGTCCAGGCCGCGGTATATGCCGCGGTTGGTATCTCGGTTTCTGTTAATACCATTGTTAATAATGTCTCAGCTTACATTGATTCGGCTGAAGTGTCTGCCGGAAACGATATAATGATCAAAGCGGATAACTTGGCTGTTCTTGGCTCTGTTGCTGTTGGCGGCAGGGCAGCTGTTTATGCTTCTGTCGGCGGTTCAATAGCCGTTAATACCATTGCAAATCATACCAGTGCTTATATTACCAACAGTACGACCGGTGACAAAGGAGTTACTGCTGACAATATCACTCTCGACGCTCATGATCTCTCTGTGAACGGCACCTTTACAGGCGCCTTTAACGGTGCAGCCTTTGCCGCTGTTGGCGGGGCGTTATCAGTCTCAGTTGTTGCTAATGAAGTAGATGCGTACATTGACAATAGCAAAGTGATTGCCTACGACAGTCTAAATCTTGAATCTGACAATGAAGCAACTATATATAATATTGTTATAAGCGGTCAGGCCGCTATAGCAGGTGTTGGCGGTTCTGTTGCCGTTAATGTAGTTGCCGGCACAACCGAGTCGTATATCTTTGGCTCGAATATTACCGCCGGTGATACTGAAATTCTTGCCAAAGACAATTCCAATAATAGCGTTATCACCGGCTCGTTCCAGGGCGGTGTTGCTGCCGTTGGTATTGCTGTAAGTGTGAATATTCTTGATTCTACAGTCAATGCATATGCAGATAATACCGTATTTAATGTTGATAACCAACTGGCTATTCAAGTTGAAAACAATACCAGGATCAATAATATTGCTGTTGCCGGTCAGCTTGGCGGTGCTGCTGTCGGCGGTTCTGTTGCAGTTAATACCCTCACCAGTGAATCAGCCGCATACCTGTCAGATTCAGTTGATGTTAATATTGGAACTTTGAATGTCAAAATTGATGATAATTCAAAAATCTCGGCCATAACCGGTGCTATTCAGGCCGGTGGTGCCTCTATGGGTGTTGCAGTTTCTGTAAATACCTCGGTTAAAGATATAAACGCCTATATCGAAAATTCAACTGTTAAGGCTTCTGAAAAGGTTAGCGTCGAGACCGTTGATAATGCCTCGGTTGCTAATATTGCGGTTTCCGGCCAGCTCTCGGCCGCTGCGTCACAGGGAGGCTCGGTAGCTGTCAACACTGTCGTAAACGATGTCAATTCGTATATTGTCGATTCTAATATTACCTCAGTAGAAAATTCCGATTTGATTAGTGACGGGGTATATGTCACTGCAACTGATAATTCCCATATCGAGGCAATTGCCGGTTCGGTGCAGCTGGCGGCGGCGGCTTCCTATGGCATAGCGGTACCTGTCAATACCATAGCTAACAACCTGCAGGCCTATATTGACAATACTGAAGTATCCGATGTGAATATACTGACTGTTTATGCTGATAATTCACCTTATATCAAAAATATCTCTGCCAGCGGTCAGGGTGCCATGATAGCTGTCGGCGGTTCTGTTTCTGTCAATACCATAGTTAACGATACCAGGGCCTGTATTACCAATGGCTCAGAGATTTATGCTTCCGGCGATATAACTGTTTCAGCCGAAGACAATTCCTATATCGAAGGTGTTGCCGGAGCTGCCCAGATCGGGCTTGGTGCTGTTGGAGCATCCATCTCGGTAAATACGATAGATATCGATATAAATTCCTATGTAAACGGAAGTGATTTGTGGACCGATAGCGATATCACAGTATACGCTGCGGATAATGCTGAAATTGACAACCTGACCTTTAGCGGGCAGGCTGGTGCCATTGCTCTCGGCGGCTCGGTTGTTGTCAATACTATCGAAAGTTCGGTTAATGCATATATTGGCTCAGGTTCACTGATCGCCCAGGCACAAAAGGCAACTGTTCACGCTTTAAGCTCACCGTATATCCATACCGAAGGTGTTTCCGGTTCGCTTGGTCTTGTTGCCTTGGGCGGTGTTGTTGCTGTATCAACCTATACAACCGATGTTAATGCCTATATTGCAGATGGTGTTGAAGTTGGCCAGCAGACTCTGTCGCTCGTTGACGATCTTGAAGTTTTTGCCGAGATCGATGCCGATATTAGGGCCGAAGTATATTCCGGTGCCGCCGGTATTGTTGCCGGTACAGGCGCGTTTAATTTCGTAACTGTTAATCCGTCGGCTCATGCCTATATTGGTAATTCTGATATTTATACCAATGACTCTGTAACGGTTAAAGCTGTCTCGACTATTTCCGCTGAAGCCAGTGCTGATGGCGGCTCTGCCGGTGGTGTGGCCATTGGTGCTATGGTAGCTGATATTAGCGTTACCGAGGGGGCTGTTAAAGCCTCTATTAAGGATAACGCTGTTATTTCCACCTCATTCCTTACAGTTTATGCTGATAGTGATGATGACCTCCATGTCCATACTGTTGCCGGTGCAGCCGGTGCTATTGGTATCGCCGGTGCAAATTCCAGTATCTCAGATGAGTTGGATACACTTGTTGAGCTGGGCGACAATATTGATATAAATGTTGATACTATCCAGCTGACCGCATATCACCTGCAGGATGTAGATTCCAGTGCCGATAGTTATAGCTTTGGCCTGGCTGCTGGTGCTGGTGCCGGTGCTTACAATGATATCTATACCTCCGCGAATATAAATATTGGCGAAAATACCTCTGTTGATGCTGATATTATCATTATCAATGCCGTTAATAAGCTGGTTAAAGACCGCTATGCCGATTCCAGCAACCTGCGTACCGGTTCTGCCGGGATTGGCAATGTGTCTGTTCTAATAAGTTCTACTGATATTGGTAAATCTGATGATAAATTCCAGGCCGTTGTTAATGTCGGACAGGGCACAACGCTAAAAGCCAATGGCAGCAATTCCTCGCCCGGCATAATCCAGATCGATGCCTTAACTGATGTGCTGGCTATCGATAATATCAGGATCGAAACTGTTTCCGGGCTTGGCCTCTCGATTGGCGAGTCTGTTATTACGACCTATACCGACAGCTCCATTAACCTTGATGGTGCGGTCCTGGAAAACGTCTCTGGCGATGTTTCTCTTGGGGCAAAGACAAACTCAAGTGCCAATCCTTCCGCTAATATGCTTTCTATCGCGGCCGTTTCCACACTGGTTTCTGCCGAGGCCAAAGCTGATACTCACGCTGATAATAGCATCACAGTTAATAATTCAACTATCAAGGGCAGCGATATCAACATATTCGCCGGTCAAAGCAGCGGTTTGATTCCAAATCTGATCGATAGCCTTGCCAATACCGAGCTGACAGCTGCTTCTCTGGCACCAAATATCGTACTGCCGAACCCGCAGTCGTATATCGCCGAGACTAATACCGTCAATCTGACCGGAAACACCATTATCCGGTCGCTCGAAGATGTTCAGCTTACCGCCGTAGAAGGGCTGGGCGGTTCTGACAGGGCCGCTACCAGCGGTTTATCGCTGTCATTATCTCTTATCCCTTATGGTGAAGAGGTTACCGGCCAAAAATCTGTTTCCAGTGTAAATGATGTTACAATCGCGGATACTGTCAGTATTGAAGCCGGTGTAAACAATGTTACGCTCCTGCATATTCTGCCTATGACCCTTAATGGTGAAGCTCAGCTTGACCCTGCTAGGTTAGGCCAGCCTCTAACTGATAGTGAAAAAGCCGATTTAGGCCTCGATGTCAGTCTGAATTATGAATATGCCGCGATAAACCTTGATGATATTAGCTTCAATATTACATCTGATACGATAATTAAAGTTATCTCCGGTTATAACAGCGGTGGCATTGTCGATCATTACTACAGCTATATCGGCTCTGGTTCTGACTCTGACCTGAATTCGCTGGAAAGCAATTCTGATAGTATTATTCTGCAGAATGAAGATTTCTCTGATACCTCCAGGTGGGAACATCTTGGCGCAACCTTGACAGATGAACAGGTAGAAGATAATGCCGTTTATGACAGTGATGTTACTGCCATATTCAAGGATGAATTGCAGGGTAAATTCTATGTTATCAAGCCGGTTGCTATGGATGCACCGACCTTATCATTTGTGAATATGGGTAATTTACTTGTTGAGCAGCGAAATACTATCGTCCAGTGGATGGTTAGCCATTCCACAAATTCTGAGGCACTGGCACGTTACCAGGTCCAGCTCGACCTGATTGACCAGGCTCTAACTGATCTTGGCCTGCTTGAAACCGTTACCAGTAACGGCCAGACCACGACTGTTATTAATACCGAACTTGACACAGTATTTATTGAGCTGCCGGAAATATATGCTGTACCGGGCTCAATTTTTATTGATGTTGACGGCAAGGATTCTTCTGACTACGACTATCTTGTTGGCACTCAGCTTGTTGCTCGCAGCGGGGCTCAGATTGAGATACTCAACAAGACTCCGTTTACCATGTCGCTGAATGATACTGTAATCCGCGATAATAAGAAAGTTACTATTATTGATGGTATATTTACCGTTCAGCAGCCTGGTAATGTCTATGTCAATAACAACCAGCTTACCAGTGTTACCGATACCGATACCGTCAAGGAAATCACTGTTAATCAGGATGCTTATAGTGCAAGTGCTTATGATCTGGGCAGTCTTGATCTGCCTTCTATCAGTCAGGATATTTATGTTACCGGTGATATAGTAAATGAAAATGGTGATGTATATATCAGTAATGTTGAGGGTAGTATTAACGTAAATGGCGAAATTAGGGCTGAGCAGGTTGAAATCCATGCTGGTGTTGATTTCAATCTGAACTCGGACGACTGGCTCCATACTGGCAGCGATCCTCGCCAGTATATCGACTATACCGCACTCAGAGAATCTGCCTACAACAGCTCCGATCCAATTACATATTATAGTTATACCGGTGGTGTTTCCGGGCTGGATGATGCAATTGACCAGAGCAGTTCGGCTATCCTAGCCCAGGGTAACATATCCATTACCGCTCGTTATCTCAATGTTAACGGCTTGATCCAGAGTGGTGTTGATACTATCACTCTTACTATTGATGCTGATTTCAATCCTGGCAATCAGACTGTTACTTTCACAGATGCCAAAGGCAACGCTTTGGATGGCCTTTCTTTCGGTGAGTATAATGTTCCGGTTGATGGCTATTTCGATGCTGCTAAGCAGGCTATCGTACTTGACGATATTATTCCAGCTGGTGGCAATATCACTCTGGCTGGTCAGATAATGAGTACTGGCAACGGCGAAATCCGTGTTGCTCATGGCTATACCAGTGTCGAAATTGTTAACAATAGTGCCTATGAGCTTATACTTGGTGAAATTGATACTACAACAGACCGGGTTGGTAAGATTACTATTATTGATACTGCTACCCTTGTCAAAACCGAATATGTAGTTAGCGGTGATACTGTCCTGGAAAATGTATATAATGGCGAAAAGACTTCCACCGGCTCTTCTGAAGGTGGTATTGTCTCTACCATCAGCTACACACTTGACCAAAACGCTTCTGCAACTCATGGCATAAATGATAGTATTCAATATGAAACCAGGGAAGGCCTGTATTATGTCTGGGTCGAGGGGCAGGAACTGCTTGATGTTACTGTTACTAAGTATGAAAAGAACAGCTTCAACCTTTTCGGTGATAATGCCCTCGCTGATTGGCTCAGTAAGGATAACAGTTATGCCTGGCAGGTAACTAAATATATTGACGGTCAGCCGCTGCTTGAATCTGAATCACTGGTTATGGCTGGTACAAGTGAGATGCCTGACTATGCTGATGGTACCGTGTATGCCATTGATTACGAGCAGAAGGACAATACCGGGGTAGACCTTGTACCGGGTGTTACCCAGGTAAGAGATACCAACTTTGTTGTTTATAAATTTACCGGTACCGAACAGATTGATAGTGTATTGTTATCTACCGTAGATTTTACTGATACTACTCTATGGACGCCTAATGGGGTTGTTGTTGGCGATCAATTCGAAGATCCGACTTTAGATAAATATGACAAGGACTATGTTAATAGTTCCTACAGTGTGGTTCAGTGGACTACCGGCGGTGGCTGGCTCAGGAAAAAAACCGTCCATACCAAGATAACAGAGATCAGCGGTAAGGTAGATTATTATACGCATGCCCTCAAAGCTGATTATCCGATTGATATTACATTTGTCCATGGCTCTGATACACCTTCGATTAACATTACCAGTGTCGGGTCAATCTACATGCAGGGAAATATTACCTCTCCTGAGCAAGGCAGTGTTACCTTAAATTCAAAATCCGGTTCTATCTCTGGGGTTGATACTGTAGCGGTGTTTGGCGTTTCACCGACAATTATTACCGGCAGTACTACAAAAACTTCTTCAGTTTCCAAGGCTGATACTGACCCGGTTCTGGCGGCAGGTTCTGTTGTTATAAATGTTGAGGGTGGTCATGACCCGATTAACCTCAATACTACCGGTGATATTGTTATTAACGTTATTTCTACCGGCAGCGATGACAACCAGCTTCGTGTTGAGTCTATCACTACTGATGGTAATATCTATATTAATGCTCCTGATGGTATTATCGCTTACGATCAGAACTCGATTATTTCTGGTAATCGAATTGAAATATATGCTGATAACGGCTCTGTAGGTTCTGCTGCTCAGCCGCTTCTGATCGATAGCGATGTTGCCGGTTCCGGAGGATTGTCTGTTCTGTCTGATGGTGATATCTATGTTACCGAAGTCGCCGGAGATCTTAACCTGCTTCAGCCTGAGTATAGAGATAATGTTGATATATCAATTCTTTCTGAAACCGGTGATGTTGTTCTTGATGTGATTTCCGGTTCTGTTCTGGATAGTATTTCCGAACAGTATAACCCATCTTCAGTGATTAATACCGCCGACCTGACGCCTGAAGTTCAGGCCAAAATTGCCGACGGCGAACTCCAGAGTGCAGATTTTGTTCTGTCTCCGTCCCTGATGAAATATCTTTATCCTGACGCCTATGTTCGTGGCAGTACTGGTTCTTCTGCAGAGTTACTGAATATTTCTGCCAATAATATTACAATAACAACTTCTGGCACTGATAGTCAGGTAGGCTTTATTACCGAGCCGGTTTATATCGACCTGTCAAATGGTTTTGATGATCCTTTGCTGACTGACAGCCAGAAACAGTTGCTGGCATCTGCAACCGTTGATGATATCTTTGGCTTCCAGTATGCCATGTATGTTTACTCTGGCTCCAATGCAAATTCTGTTGACCTGTCTATGGTTGACTTTACTGATCCGGGCTGGACTCAGATAAATTATGATTTCATTACCAATCTGGAAAAAACAGATCAGGTTGTTTCAATTAATACCGGCCAGCTTGTACTGATGCAGTATGACAGTGCCAGGTATGGCCTGTATGAATACCAGGGAGCAAACGGGTCAGTTAACCTGGCTGCCCAGGATTATTCCGATCAGCAGACCTGGAAACCTTTCAGCTATGACTATACCAATGCCTCCGGCAGTACAGCCGACCTCAAATCCGGCCAGATTGTAGCTGATATAAATGTTGTTACCAGCCTGGTATTACAAACCTGGGCTGATGTCAATGTTAAAGCTTCTGGAACCATAATTGTTGATTCTGCAGGTGGTGTTGCTCTGGAAACAGAGGGTGATATTTCTATAGCCGGAATTCACTCGAATGGGAAAGTCAGGATTGTCTCTGACGGTAGTATTCTCGATGATGCTGCTTCCTCCGGCGGTGCTGTTGCCACGTTGGATGATGTTATACTTATATCTTCCGGCGATATCGAAAGTACTGACGGTGTTTCACCGTTTAATGTTACTATTGCCGCAACCGGTACTCTTTCAGCTTATGCTCCGGGCGATATTACTATCAATCAGGATGAAGGTTCGATCAGCAAAGGAACCAGACAGTTCAATGCTGCCGACCTTGTTATTGGTACAATTTCAGCTGATGGTACGGTTGATATCCATACCTCAAATGGTAATATAATTGTTGGTACTGTTTCATCTGATACTGCTATTGTGCTATCCACTGATAACGGCTCTGTTCTTGACGATATCGTCGATTCTGTTAGAGATCTAATTTCTGACAATATACTTATCTCTGCTCCAAACGGGGCGGTTGGTTCTGCCCAGAGTGACCTTGATTTTACTTTCAATACTGCCAATAGCCCGGTACTGAATATAAATACCTTGAATAATATCGATATTGCTTACAGTAGCGGTTCATTTACCCTGACTGATAATCTTGTCATGGAATCGGCCGCCGGCGATATTACCTTTACTATTAATCGTTCTAAGGTTTCCGGCAATGATTTATCGCTGTCCGGTGGTGACAATCTTATCAAGGCTCCATCCGGCACAGTCAGGTTTAATGTTCCCGGTGATATTTATGTTTACAATAGTGATAGTGTCCAAAACGCTCAGAAAATTGTCCTTCAGGGTGATAGTGACAGTCAGAATGCCGGTACTTACATCGAAATTAACAATGTGTTTAATGTGCCGCTCGAGGCATACGGCAATACCGCTAGCGATCAGTTTGTAATAAATACAGTCTCTTATACCGTCGGTATTCAAAGCTGGCTGCTCGATGGTGCTAATAGTTCTGATAGCTATACTATAAATCTCTCAGGTACCGGCAGCAGTGATATAAGCATACTCGATTCCGGCATAACTGGTTCTGATACCCTCACTGTCAATGCCACAGGCAATGACGATACCTTACTGTCACGCCTGGACTATATCGCTCTGGTCCATCCGGACGGCTTCAATCAGTACGGCAAACAGCTTTATGCCGATGATTATGAGCTGATTTCTTACAATAATGCTATCGATCAGCTGGTTATCAATACTCTTGACGGCGATGATACCGTGGCAGTAGATGATAATTCCGCTCTCACAGAGATTAACACCGGAATCGGCGCAGACCGTATCCAGGTCGGCCAGCTTTATGCAACTCAGCCGTCCGGACCTGCTACTATCAAGGTTACCCAGGGTTATCTCACCAATGGCGTTAGTTATGAAACTACTGTCAACTCTGGTGATGGTAATGACGAATTTAATATCTATCATAACCTTGCTACTCTGAACCTCAATGGCGAAGATGGCGATGATACCTTTATTGTTCGTGCCTTCGTTGACCGTACAACCAATATTTCTGGCGGTCAGGGCGTTGATACCTTCAAATATGCCGTAAATTCACCTGTTTATATTGATGGTGGTGATGGAAACGACCGTCTTGTACTCTTTGGTACCGAGCTTGATGATATTTTTGTTGTCACTGAGGACCATATCTATGGTGCAGGACTTGATGTTAAAATGAATAACGTTGAGACCCTGCTGCTTGACGGTGAGCTTGGTGATGATAGTATCTATGTTCTCTCTACCAGCTCTGTATTTTCAACTGTTCTGCTCGGCAGCTTCGGGAATGATACTTTCAATATCGGTGGTGCACCGGCAGGTGTAAATCTCAACGATCTTGTCGTTACCGGCTCTGGCGATAACCTGGTTGCCAATAACAATCTTGACGGCATAAACGGTCCTGTCAGGATTGAAGGTGGGAGTGGTCAGGATGATGATCTTAGTGCCCTGTATGATCCCGTTACTTTGCCGGGTGAAAACGAAGATGATGAGTCTTTCGATAATAACACCGGCATTGACATAAATGAGCAGGAGTCTCAGGATACCCTGAATATCTATAATGACAGCGTTAATTCCGCACAGAGTGGTGTTTTAACCGGTGATAATTTCTATGGTTTCAATTTGCCAGACTCTGCAACTATTAGTAATGTTGTATATCCGGCAGGTTTAGTCTTCCATGATATGGAAAATGCAAATATCTACCTGGGCTCCGGTAATGATATTATAAATGTCAGGAGAAATGATACCGATATTACCAGTATCTATACCGGTAGCGGCTCTGATACGATTAACGTTGGTTCCAATGCTCATGATTCTTCGAATACCTCCGGTACTCTCGACAGTATCTCCGGCAGGCTGAATATCTACGCCGGCAGTGGTGCCGGAACCGACCTGTTATCTCTTGATGACTCTGGTGATTACAACTCCAATATTGGTCAGCTTACTGATACTCTGATCTCCGGTCTTGGCATGAGCGGGTTTGGTATCTACTATTCACAGCTTGAGAATATCGATATCTCCCTCTCCAATGGTGCCGATAGGTTTACTGTCCACTCTACCCATTCAACTGCTGCAAATATCTCATCCAATAGTGGCGATGACATTGTCGAAATTCTTTCTGTCAGCGGTGAAATCCAAATTGATACCGGTAATGATAATGATACTGTCAGCATTGGTTCTCTCTATGATTCTACTGAAAGCGTTACAGGTAATAGCGGACTGCTGAACGACATCAGCGGTTCATTGGCAGTTTCTGCCGGTAGTGGTGATGACACTATATTCTTCGATGATTCCGACGAGTCTCTCGACAGCCTTGGTACTGTCACCGGCAATACTGTTTCCGGTTTCGGCATCAGTAATCTTTCCGAAAGTATCACTTATGCCGATTTCGAAGCCTTCTACCTGAACACCGGCAAAGCGGCAGATAATGTTACAGTTGAAAGCATCATTACCGGCACAAACTCTATCAATACTCACTCTGGTAATGATATTGTTTCTATTAAGACTATCCAGGGACAGCTTAACCTCGATACCGGTGCCGATGATGATACTGTCACTATATCCGATGATTCTAATACTGTTGATTCTATCGATGATTACCTGGCATTGGAAGCCGGTATCGGCTCAGATATCCTGTATCTTGATGATTCCGGCGATACTGTTGACAATACAGCTGTTCTTAATGCCGATATCATCACTGGCTTTGGCCTTTCAGAAAGCGGACTGTTCTACACTTCATTCGAACAGATTGAATTGCTGGCCGGTTCTGGAAATGATATTATTGACATTATCGATACCCACCTGGAAAAGACAATTATCAATTCTGCTGTCGGTAACGACCAGATCAATATTAAGAAAATTTCAGGTTATACCGAGCTTAATAATTCTGCTGGTGCCGACCAGGTTAATATTGGAACAAATGCTCCGGATACCAACGGTACTGTCGCAGACATTAACAGCCTGCTCGTTATAAATGGCTCCGGTCTTGATACCGTTAATGTTGACAATACCGCGAGTACTGATGATGATATCCTGAATCTCACCTCGGACGCCATTACCGGCCTGTCCCTTGAAGATGCGATAAATTATTACAATATCGCTTTCCTCAATGTCAACCTTGGTTTTGGCTCAGAAATTGTCAATGTCAAATCTACCTCTGCTAATACCACGCTCACTTTGAATGATGGTGACGAAAGTATTTATGTATCTTCTGATGCGGCTTTGACTAATGCCGAACATAATGATTATCTCACCGGCAACGTAAATGCCATAAATGGAAATCTGAACATTATCGCAGGTTCCGGTAGCCATACTCTCCAGGTTAGTAACGAATCCGACACTGCCGATTACGATGATATCAGGATTACCAACACTCCAGATGATACTGCAGTCAGCGGCGAAATTTCCATCATAAACCTGGCACCCGGCACTATTAGCTATTCCGCCAATCCGGCTGGCGATTTTGTTAACGGCATAACTTACTTCCTCGGCTCTGGTGCCGATACCGTGAATATTGATGCCGCTCATTATCGCCAGGGTATCCAGACTGTCACCGGTCTTATCACCGGTCTTGGCGATGACTCTGTTGCCATATCTCTTGCCGATAGCTCAGATGGTCGGCTGATCGTTGATACCCAGGGCAGAAATCTGTTAACCGGTTCTGCTTCTGATAATGATACTGTCGAGGCCTCTCAGTCTACACTGCCGCTTATTATCTTCGGCGGCCAGGGCAATGATACCATTACCGGCTCCCAGGCTGATGATATTATTATTGCTGACCGCGGCCTGGTAACAACTGATAACTTTGTTCTTGGTAATGGACTCGCTGTAAATACCTCGGCTGAGAATATCTGGCTCTATAACGACATATCTTCAGTCGAAGCACCAGGCTTCGGCGATGATATCATTGACGGACTCATCGGTAGCCTCGTTGCCATTGGCGGGCTCGGCTCCGATACCATCAAAGCTGCCACCGGCAATCATACTGTCGCTGGTGATCGGGCCTCTATCCAGTTTGAGAGCAGCGATAATACTGCACTGATTACAAACTTCTCTGCAATAGACACTGCTCTCGGCGGCGATGATACCATAGAACTTGGTACTGGCATAAACGACGTTATTGCCGGTTCCGGCAGTGACGATATCACTATTACCGGCGGCCTGAGCTCTGTTATTTCTGATAATGGAACTATTACGTATTCCCGTAACTCTGAAACCGGTTTTGTACTGTATAATGTCCAGGCTGTCGATCCGGATTATTATGGTGATGATACTGTTAATATTACTTCCAGCCATGCCGTTGTTATTGCCGGTTCTGGTAAAGACAATGTCACTGCTGAAGCTGAAACAGCTGCTTTTGTTGCTGCTGACAATGCCTCGGCTCAATACGATACGCTTGATGCCGCCATAACGTCTATTACAATCGAAACTATTGATTATCTCTCTGGTGATGATGATACTGTAACTACCGGCCAGGGCGATGATGTAATCTTTGGCGGTCTTGGTGATGACACCATCTCTGCCGGTGCCGGTTCCGACCATATCCTTGGCGATTACGGCTCATACAACAGTACCGCAGATCCAAACGAACGTATGGTTAGTCTGGCCGATGATATCACCGGTGGTAACGATACCTTATCTGGTGGCGATGGTGATGACTTCATTATGGGCCAGCAGGGTGATGACACTATCTATGGTAACGCCGGTCAGGATGATATCTTCGGCGGTCACAACATGTTCGACGCTGTTGACGGCAGCGATACAATCGATGGTGGTGATGATGCAGATGTTATTGTTGGCGATAATGCTGTCATAAGCAGGCGTTACGATTCCGACCAGTGGCTATCTTATCCAGAACCATTTGCTGATGTCATCCGCGATGTTACCCGCAATCTTGTCACCCCTGGTGTCTATGGCAATGATATTATCACAGGCGGACTCGGCGATGACCGCATTTTCGGTCAATATGGTGATGATACTATCTATGGCAATGCCGGTAACGATGAGATTATCGGCGGTCTCGGCAGTGACGATATCTCAGGCGGTTCCGAAAGCGATATTCTTATTGCCAATGAAGGTACTATTTATCGCGGCTATGATGACTCCGGTAACCCGCTGATCAACGAGGACGGCTCCTGGCATAGAGATGTTATGCTGGAAGACATTGCCCAGGTTACTTCCATTATTTCTACCAGCGGCAGACTTGATCTGGCAGATCAGCTTATTGCCTCTATGCTGTTCGAATCTGATATGGTCATTGCGGTAGGGCAGTTTAACCAGGACAATTCCAAGGTTACCAGCGACAATACCTGGCAGACTTACCTGCTGGGCATAGATATCCTCCAGATTGTCTCCAATACTATTGATGGCGGCGATGGCAACGACTATATCTTCGGCTATCGTGGCGACGATTATCTCTACGGCAGCGACGGCAATGATACCATATTTGGCGATTCTGCGTCTAATATTGTTACTACCGACTCTGATCTCCCGTATATTTACAACGGTGTCAGGCTCATTGCTGATATTGCCCAGGAAGGCTCTGGTGTTGTTATTAGCCAGCTCGGTACTGTTTTGTCTTCTCCGGTCACTATTGAACCGCAGAGTGTCAATGTTGCTTCTCCGTTTGTTTACAGTTCTGCTATAGGTTCGGTCCTGCCCGATAGCGTCCAGCAGTATGTATTGGATAACGATGTCTCTGATATACCCCTCGACGACAGTACATCTCTCCGGCCGTATTTCTCTATTATTCCTGATGTCGCCGGGCATACCGATGTCCTCGACGGCAGGGATATTATCGAAGCCGGTGATGGTGATGACCTTGTCATGGCCGACGGCGGTACTTTCCAGTCTGAACTCACCTACGAGCTGGATTCCATAACTGACGCCAGGGATACCGTCTGGGATTCTATCCAGCAGCTTTCCTACAGTCTCTCAGGGCTGGCTCTTGACTATGAATACCTGACCGGAGCAAATGCTGATACCTACTATCTCGAAGTTGGTAACGATTCTGTCATTGGCGGTTCCGGTGATGATATTATCTTTGGCGATGACGGTCTTATCGTAAAATCTTTCGTCAATGGCATGCCGGACCTCGAATACAGGTATATGGATCAGGCCAAACAGCTGCAAGACTATCTGCTGGATGCTGCCTGGGTAGCAACCGATATCGATTCAGCCTTATTCCAGATGCACCATCAGGTTATTGGTGATATGATCGAGGATGTTGGTGCCGAAAACAGTAAAAAGTATAAGATTGCCGCTTCCGACCAGGTTGATCCTGACCTTCATGCTCTGGTTGTCAATAACGACATTATCGATTCCGGATTGGGTAACGACCTCGTTGTTGGCGATAATGGTACATTAATATCAGCTTCTGTCGATGCCGGACCTTATACTGCCGGTGATGATTCTGATATAGACCCTTCTTTGGTAAGTAATGTCGATTCCATACTGGCCAAATCTGCTTCTGATTGGCTCAAGGATCTCAAAAAACATCAGAATTCACTCAAACTCGACAGTTTGAAATATGCCAACAACCAGCTTGATGATATTACCTGGGATTACAGCTATACCCAGTCTATTCATAACAATATCATCCAAAACGAGGATGGTCAGGATATAATCTTTGGTAATGCTGCGGTTATCGCAGTTCCGGTTGTTGACCTCGGCAGTTACGAAGATCAGAAACTGGCTGACAGGGATATTTCTAACCTGCTCAAAGATCTGTCAACCTTTATCAATGACAGGTATGACACCCAGTATTCTATCTCGCCTTCTACCTGGCATCATAACAACTACATCGATCGCGGCGGCAACAAGACAAAGATCACCCTCAATGCCGGTAATGATACTATCGTCAGTACATCGTCTCAGGACATTATCTTTGGCGATAGTGCTTCTATCTTTGGCATTGTCACCTCTGGCCTGTCTGATACCTATCTGCCGGACAGAAATATCAAATTTAATGTTGCCAATCTGGATGTTTCCAGGCAGCTTAAACATACCCTGCAGGATTACGATGCCAGTACCAGCACTATAGATAGTGAAAATATTAGTGTTGATGGTGCTTCGCTTGTCCTGGGCCAGTGGGGCGATGATGTTATGACATCAACCTCTGAAGATTCCGTTCTTATCGGCGGTACCGGTAAAGACCAGATCGACAGCGTTCTCGGCAGTATCTCCAATGGCGGATCTAATACTCTTTCACCAACCTATAACGAGCTTATCGGCGGCCTCCTGTTCAATTCTATCGATTCTCAGGGCAAAGTACTGCTTGATACTGAGAGTTCTGCCATATCCGACAGGGCAGAGCTGGTATTCAACCATGCTATCGGCATGAGGCTGGACCTTTCTTCTATGCCGGCCGGTTCACAGTCTGACCTGCTGGACGAAGCTGTTACGGTCGCCGTTACCGAAAAGAAAACTCAGGCTGTTATGCAGCTGCTCGATTCCGGCACACTTGCTGACTATTCTGAAATCTCTGCTACTGTCAATATCGACAGTCTTGGCCGCGGCTATTCGATTGAAGGGTATATTATCTTCGACTATGTCAGTGAAACTAACTTCAAATTTGCCGGTATCAATGCTTCAAAGAATAAACTGGTAATCGGCCATAGAACCGAAGATGGCTGGGTTATCGATTCCAGGGTCTCTGCTAAGCTCAAAAAGGATACCGACTATAGCCTCAGACTCGTGCTGAATGGTAATGTCGCCAGTATCATGCTGGATAGCTCAAAGACTGTTGCTTTCACTTTCGATTCCTCCGTCACAGATGGCGGCATGGGGCTCGGCACATACAACAGTTCGGCATCTTTCAGCGATCTGAAAGCATTATTCCCGACCAGGATCTAGCAAATGTGTCCTGATATGTAAAATACAAGGTCTGACCTGTTTGTGTAACGGGCCAGACCTTTTTTAATACATGTCTTTGTTATTATATTGTGAAGTACCTTATATTATCAATTGCTTTAGCAACTCTTCGCCTTGTGCCCAACGATACCTCTCAAATTAGCCACAGGTAAGTTCGTGTTATTAAGTTCCCAGCAGCCACTGTTCCGCCAGGTATCTGAAATCTGCCATATCAACCCTTCCGTCATTGTTAATATCTGCAATATATCCAACCTTGAACGATACCAGGTATTCATTATAATTATAATCATCACTCATGCAGTTAAGTTGTGCCTGGTCCCATACCCGCAGACGCAGGGTATAACAGCAGGGGTCCCAGCCTGAAGTATCGATTACTGCCAGTGTATCTTTCCACACGCTGCTTGTACCGCTCGCGAGGGTTACCCAGCCATCATACGGTCCGCCTGTGTACTGAAGAACCCATCTGCTTATATTGTCATCATACGCTATCCCTTTTACCGTTACCGGTCCGATTATTGTATCGCAGGGGGATGGATTGCTGATATCTACTACCGGCACAGTATTATCAATTATGATCTTATATGTCTCATCTTCTGCATTACCGCACTCATCCACGCCGGTTACCTTTATCTGGTATATACCGTCAGCCAAACTGGTTGTGTCCCAGGTTGCCAGCCGTTCATTGATCTTCGATGAACTGTAGCTGGGCGAACCGGCATCTACCGGCATCCATGTTGACCCATCCTCGCTGTAGTCAACTGTATACTCATCGAAACTATGGTTATCCCAGGCTGTACCGTAAATACACAGGGCGTTACCGCCTTTTATGCTTTTATGCTGGGGATATTGGATCTCAACCGTATTAAAAAGCTTATCGACAAAAACAGTTACCGTATTGGAAGCCGAATACCCACAGCTATTAGTCGCCGTAACTTTTACATAATAATAGCCATGGTCCAAACCGGTCGTATCCCAGGTATACAATAAACCTGAACTGCATACCGGGTTATGATATTCTTTTACCAGCGTCCAGTCCGTTCCGGGCGGGTCGGTACATTTCAAATATTCCAGTTTATCTTCGCCTGACCCATAACAGGCTATCCCGTAGATGTCTACTTCCTCGCAGACCGTTTCGAGAAATGTCGGAGAATCGATTATCACATTTACCGGCATCTCATACACCAGGTCATCTATGGCCTCCCAGTATCCAATAGTTGACTCCACTTCGATCCTTTTTATCTTAAATGTTCCATCATCACTATCTACGGTTACCAGCTTATTTACCCCGGTTGTGCTCACGTATATTACTGACGATAGTAATGTATAGTTTGAGTCATAGCTGCGAACATTATATGCTATGCCGCTGCCGCCGTCTATCGCTCCCAGGAAGAAGCTCACACTTCTCTGCAGCTGCTGAAAATCCATCCTGAGATAATCACTGCTGAAATCAGGACAACCGGTATCGATTATCAACGCATTGTCGCCTGATGATGTCCCGCCTGATGTCGGCTCTTTAACTCGCATATAAAGCTTTGGCGAACCGACGCAGCTTTGTGGTTGAACCGAAAATGTCACGCCCGTATATTGATTTGTAACTGCCGTATCTAACGGCAGCTCCTCGAAATCCAGCGGCGGACAGCTCGCACCAAAACTTATAACTGATATTAATGTTACAATTAACCATATGAAATAACCATACTTAAACATTACATAATCTCCTGTAGCTAAAATTATTCCAAAAAAAACCGTAAAATTATTATTAGCCTCACTTTCCCAAAAGTCAATCATGGCACACCTTTTAACCAAGTTTGGTATTTTCACCTTAATCTGCCTACATCCAAACACCTTACAAATACCATTTGACCCGTTCCCATTTTCCCCTTATCATTATCACTCAGAAATATATGGTTTTACAAAGAGAGATAATTAGGGCTTAGTTGTATATGGAAGATAGAAAAGTTTTAAAAGAAGTTAGGAAGGCAGTTGAAGCTGCCGGTGGTTATATTGAGGTTATACATAATCTCAAAGAACCGGATATGTGGGATTTGCCGGGCTGGAGAAAATACTATGCTATTGGATCTATCCATTTAGAAAATTGTCAAGTTGATAAAACCATTTTTGAAGTGATTTCAAAATTAAATAAGGTTGAATCAGTTTTCCTGCATGACTCACAGTTTGATGAAGATGCTTTAAAATTAGTTCAAAATGTTAATATATATTTACTGGATTTAGATAATGTGAGTTTACATAATGAAGGTTTGGTACATGTAGGAAATATTGAGTCTTTAGATACGCTATGGTTAGATGGTAATATGATTACCGATGAAGGATTAGTTTATTTAGGCAATCTTCATAATCTAAACGATTTAGCTTTGTCAAAAAACAATATTTCTTCGCAAGGTGTCTTGAAATTAGATAAAGTTTTATACGCTTTGAGTTGTTTGAATGCAAATGAAACAAACTTTTGTGATATTGCTTTGGAGGAAATGTTAAGTAGAACTACAGGGCTTAAAGCATTAAGGATTTCTGGTACGCAAGTAACAAATAGTGGAATGCAAAAAATATTTAATTTCCAAAATATTGAAGAGTTGTTTGTTTCCAATTTGGAAATTGATGATGATGCAATTGTAAATTTGCGGAATTTAGAAAAACTGTATAAATTAAAACTAAGTGATACCAATCTAACAGACGTTGGAGTTGAGCATTTAATAGGGATTAAAAAATTAGAAAATCTGTCATTAGATGGCACCAAGATAACGGATAATTCAATACAGAATCTTATTTCTTTTCCTAAGCTTGGTAGCTTAAATATTAGTAGGACAGGTATCACAAAGCATGGTTATCAATATTTAAAAGAAAATTTACCTAATGTGCTAGTTGTTGGTAGAGATTTAAAGTAGTAATTATTGGCGTGTATTTGTTTAACCTGTCGGTACATATAGAGATATGTTTAAGCCTGGCATTTTTGTCATGGCATAATTTATTAAAGATTATTGATGGAGAGGTTATTTTTCAATTTGTCAAGTCCTGATTTAAAGTTGTCACTTTCCGTTTCTATAGGTATTATACAGTTCTATCGCCTGTTTAACCGCAGCATGAACATGAGCTTTTTTCTTAAACGTATTCTTCAATCCATACTCGTGCTTCAATATACCGTTTAACCTCTCGGCCTGGGCATTCTCATAACAATGATTATCTTCGGTCATACTAACTCGCAGCCCATTTCTTTTAAGCTTATCTATATATCTATGGCAGCAATACTGACTGCCACGATCTGAATGATGTATCGTATTACTACCTTTGGGCAATTGCTTTATCGCCTTTGTTAATGCACGCAAACAACCTTCTGCTTCCAAACTATCACTACAGTCATAGCCAACTATCTTGCGACTAAATGCATCCATTATCAACGACAGATACATAAATCCTTCATCTGTATATATGTACGTTATATCACTTACCAGGGCCTGATTGGCTCCTGTAAGCTCTTCATCTTTCAGTATATTCTTATAAGTCTTAAAGTTATGACGACTGTCTGTCGTTGTCACACTTCGCTTTTTACGCTCTATCAACATATCTGCTTCTGACATCGTTTCATAAAATCTATCTCGCCCTATACTAATACCGGCTTTTGCCAGTTTGGGCTTTATACGCTTCAAAACCTTTCTGCAACCCATCTCAGGCTGCAATGATCTTTCCAGCCTGGCCAAAGATATTATCAGGTCTTTTTCATAGTGCCGCCTGCGCCGAACTTTATGTGATTTATAATAATTCTGACGACTCATGCCAACAGCTTTGCATAAGGAAGTTATCGCTATTTTTTCCTCTTTCTTTTCAACGGTTGCCTCGGACGCTTGTTGAACCGTTTGGTATCGACTTTTTTTTTATACTCCTCGGGATCCAGCCCGTATTCTTTACAAATAACCTGAAACCTGGCTTCACTTACAATATTCTCTATATGGCTGTCTGCTAACGCTTCTTTAAGCTGCTTAATCTCTGATTCTAACTTCTTTACATGATCTTGTTCATCTAGTTTTTCCACGCGTATCACCTTTGGTATCAAATGGTTACGGCCATATTTTCTTAGCCAACTCTTTACTGTTGTTGTACCAGAAATCCCATAGCGGGAATTAGCCTCATAAATACTGCTTAGCTTACCAGATTCAAGATCATTTACCACCTGTAATTTAAAGGCTTCGCTGTAGCGATTATAAGTTCGTTTACTTACCAACATTGTTGTCTCCTGTTATTTGTTAAAACATTAAATCTATAATGTGACAACTTATCACAGGACCAGACAATTGTTTTCTTAATTTTGAATTCTTAATTTAAACTTCTTTCTTCAAGCTCTTCACTTCCTTCATGGTCAAGTAATATTCTTTGCGAGCTTTGCGGCCTCTGCGAGCAACCGATTTATTCTTCCTGAATAATATTTTTTCCATCCAATCCAACATCGCCACGAGTACCAATTGTTGAGCATAGCGAAATCCAGTTGCACATCGAGATTATAATTTCTAGCAGCTTGGCTGCTTGCTGTTCGCTCGCCGCTAGAGTGCGCAGCACGTATTTCCTCTTCACTGACCGCTGACCGCTGGCCGCTCGTAGCTCGTCGCTGATTGCCTGTTCTACTATCATCTGCTCTAATCTCTAACGACCTTCGGTCGTTCGGCGGTAGCCATTTAAAACAAGCCATCCGCGAAGCGGACACCTTAATTTTTCACTTTTAATTATTCATTTTTCATTTAGCGTAGCTCGCCGCCAGGCGAACACCATCTTTTCAGAATTCAGACTTCAAACTTCAGACTTCAGATGCCGCTTCACGGCACCTGTCTGGTCCGCCCACAAACCCAAAATAACAACTTACAACAATTCCCGCAAAATTCCCAGCCCACCGTTATTCTTCCCGCACCCGGCATAACATCTCCGCACCCTTCAATTTCATTCCGTTTTTTAACCCATCCTTCACCCCAATACTCTCACTTATATATCAATTAGCCTCGGCGAAGCCGTTACCTTTCCTAATACCAAATACCCAACACCTAATACCTTCTTTCCCCCTGGGAACGCTGAGCACAAGCTCGGCACATTATTTAAACAGGTCGCGTCAGCGACTCCTTCACATCATTGGACTCATCCAATGATGTGCCAGAGTGCGTAGCACGAATTTTATCTGCTGGCAGCTGACCGCTCGCAGCTCGTAGCTGATTGCCTGTTCTCCTTTTCTCCTGTCAACTATTCAGCGACCTCCGTCGCTCGGCACGTATTTCCTCTTAACTGACCGCTGGTTGCTGGTCGCTGGCAACTCGCTGCTGACAAGCTCTCTTGATTTTTTATACTTTATCCTTTATACTTGATACTTCAGAAACGCTTTCCATTTCTTTCTTTATCAGTGTGCATCTGCGTTCATCTGTGGTTCTCTTTTTTTAAGGCGTCAGCCGCTTAAAATAAGGTCCTGTACCGTACGGTACAAGACACCTCACCTTTTACCTCTTACCTCTTACTTTTTACCTGCCTCCCGCGTCTCCGCTCCGTTCCCGTCCGTATACCGCCGCACCCATTCAACGTTCCGCCGTATACTGCCCGCAGCCCGCAATTCCCCGCCGCTCAAATCCGTTACCCTTTTCACCGCCGTCCCACCGCCGCGCTGCCTCGTTTATATCCCACACACCTCCCGACATCCATCAATTACCCGCGATCGGTAGCGAGCAACCTTCCCTGGCACCTGAAACCTGATTCCTGGCCACTGATTTTCTCGAAAAAATCACCGCGTTTTTACAACCACCAAAACGCGAAAATCTAAAATCTTCAAAAATTTTATCCCGCTTATCCCCAACACCTTACAAATTTCCACACCAACCATCCCACCCATAAAATCAGCGCACTTTCGACATACCTTCCAATAGTAGAGAGCCAACAAAAAATGATTACCAGCAAAAATCAGCTCTCGTTAAAACATAACAACGACGAAAACTTCGTCTTAAACATAAACAACGCTCAATAAAAACAGAATATTAAAACGATTTGTCACTGGCCTTTCCGTTCAGAATGAACGGTTATTAGACATTACAATTTCAATTCGTCTCCGAGCGAAGCGAGGCCTAGTCCAGACTATGTCTGGTCCGAGCGAAGCGAGGTCTGTTCCATCCCTTGCCTGGTATATAGCTTTCCACATATAAAAAATGGGCCCGTAAATCTACTTTACGAGCCCGGTAATACAATTTTGTTCTAAGATTTAATTACTTCTTGGAACAGGAGGTATTAATTACAATTTGTAAGTGTATCTGTGCAGCCTAGCCAGTCAGAGGCGATAAGTGCCACGAAATCCAGCAGATCAACTACACAATCCTGATTCTGGTCAGCTTCATTGTAAGCATCACCAAAATTAATATGTGATGCATCACATGCATCATTACCAACCACGATGCGAACGGTATCAGAGCCAACAAGAATGCCGTCATTACCTGTCAGCATAAACTCATAATCACCGCGAGCTGTTATTGTTAACGATGTATCATCAGCATCAGCAGGGGCAATAGCAACTGTAGGGGCACCTGTTGTAACTTGAGTCCATTCAACAGTATAGGTTGTACTGCTTGAACTGGTTCCGTCAAGATTAACAGTTATTTCTGAAGCACCGTCAAGCCACAATATCTGGTCTTCACCGGCATCAATTGCAGGAGGGGCACCAACATAGAAATTCCATGGTTCGCCCGGAATCATATTATCTCTACTCGGATCATGACAGTCTACTTTCCAGTAATGCATGGTATTATCAGCTAGGTTACCATAATTCGGGAAGTTTGTTGTGTTTATAGCAACCGAATTTTCACCGGCCGCTAAGGTAACCATATCCATTGTTAACATATTTGGATCTGTCGTCAGGTATACATCGCAGGTAATCAGGCTGGCTCCGTCATTCGGATCAGGATTCTTCCAGGATAGCTCTGATAATGTTGGTGCTACAACTTCATCATAATCTGGAACAGGGTAATCTGCTCCTGCCGGTCTTGGTGTCAGTATTAATGTTGGCCATACATCGGCACCTAAACTATGATCGTGAGTACAAATATTGATCAAGCCTGAACCGTTATGCAAAACAAACTGTATT
Source organism: Sedimentisphaerales bacterium (assembly GCA_963666285.2). Classification (GTDB taxonomy): domain Bacteria; phylum Planctomycetota; class Phycisphaerae; order Sedimentisphaerales; family SM23-30; genus JAFGDI01. The sequence continues at coordinate 3,155,083 of OY762711.1, read as the reverse complement.
ATACCATCTGTATCAGCTAGTATCGCATCTGTTACATCGATATAAAACTGGTCGCCTTGAACTGTACCATCCGGATATGAAATGCTGCCCATAAGGGTAGTTGTACCAGGCAATAGATCTGTCTGGCTGGCTGTGTCATTAGCTGGGGCATTATTCCAGGTTATATCTCTTTCTGCCCAGACGATATTATCAAGATAGTCGTCATTTACTGCTGAAACGCTAAAGGTTGATGCTGTCTCTCCATGATCCTGCAAGGCCAGACGTAGTATTGCTTTGCGATATGTCTCTGGAGCAAAATCGGTAATTTCGAACTTGATCCATGATTTTGCAGCTTCATTGTCTGACCGGATACTAAGTTTGCTTGAATCTGAACGATTAGTATCTGGTTGAAGTTTGTCTGTACGGCAACTGACTGATGCGGATATGATTGTATCGTCAGCCCATACACTGCTTGCAAGAAAACACAATATTAATAAAAAACTTAATTTTTTCATTTTTATATTTCTCCTGATATATTTATTGGTAATTTCTAGTCTTCACAGTTGGTTAAAGCATCTGTACAATCTAGCCAGTTGTTTATGATCAGCATAACAAGATCCTGCAGATCTACCAGGCAGTCATCATTTGAATCGCCTGCTGCAAAATCTTCGCCTGTTTCCATGTGCGATGCATCGCATGGTGTATCACCAACAACAATACGAACTGTATCTGATCCTTCTACCGCTCCGTCAGAAGCAGTTAGCAGGAATTCATAATCGCCGCGTTCACTGAATGTTAAAGAAATATCTTCAACGTCATTAGGGTCAATACCAACGTGAGCGGCACCATTATCGACCTGTGTCCATTTCATTGTAAATGCTGCTGGTGGATTGGGCAGACCGTCATCGGTTACTGTAGCATCAACATCTACAGCTTCCTGACCGGCTGTTCCACTCATGCCTAGCCATACGGTAATGTCTGGGCCGGCATCAACTATTGGAGCATCATTATTATTGACTCTGAAATGCCAGGTATCACCGCCTTTGGTGTGTTCTTCACCCGGACTGTTATCATAGCAATCAACGGTCCAGTAGTAATCAGTTAGATTTTGAAGATTTCCAAAATTTGGGAAATTAGCTGTATTTAGTAATACGCCCTGTGCATTAGGAGCCAGGGTTACGCTGTCCATTTCGGCTTTATTATCTGTTGTTCCCAGATAAACAGTAGGGGTAATTGCACCGGAAACTGTATTTGGGTCAGGGTTTGACCAGGACAAGCCTACTAAATCTGAGGATACTATATCATCCTGGCATGGATATGGATTATCTGCACCAGCCGGACCTTCTAATATTGTCAGTTGAGGATAATAATCTACAGCTTCTCCATCAGTAACAGGAACAGTACTCATGTCGTGAGTTGCGAATGTAGTATATCCACCTGCACCATGCAGTGCAAATTGGATTATACCGTCTGTATCTGACTTAACAATTGATGTTACATCCAGGAAGTACTGATCGCCTGCTACACCGCCTGACCCTGCTGAGTAATCAACCGTTCCAATTAGCGTAGTTTTGCCTGGATCGAGATTGTCCTGCAGGTCATCGGTAGAATAACTTGTATCTTCTGGGTTTACGCCATCTGTACTGGTAATATTACCAGGTGCGTTATTCCAGGTCAGAGTGCCATCTGTCCAGTCGATATTATCCAGGTAGTCATCATTTATTGCAGAAAGCAAACATGTATTGTCTTTTGGCGCATAAAGTGTCACTCTTATAGTAGCAGATTTTACCAGGCTTGTATCAATGCCAAGATCACTTATATCAAATTTGATCCATGATTTACTGGCCTTGCTGTCGCCTCTGACAGATAATTTATTGTTATCTGCTCTAACATCATCTACTCTTGCATTTGTTCCGTCAAAAAGCTCTGTTCTACAGCTCTGGCTTGCGTAGTTCACATAGGTAGTACCATAGTCTGGGCAATCACCGCCGGGAATTGTCTCATATACCAGCATAGGATATGTTTCTTCTCCTGAATCGGCAGTGTGAGTGGCAAAATCGGTAGATCCGCCAGATCCATGCAATACAAACTGTACAATACCATCTGTATCAGCTTGTAGGATTGGTAGCACATCTATCAGATAACTATCGCCTGCGGCACCATTTGTGTAGTCTACTGTACCTATCAGTGTTGTTTGACTTGGGTCAAGGTTATCTTGTAAATCACCCTGTGAAACGCTTGTTATATCTGCATTTACACCATCTGCGCTGGTATAGTTACCTGGACCGGTATTCCATGTCAGGTCAGCATTTGACCAGCTGATATTGGTGGTATAGTCGTCGTTAACTGCCGATAGCAGGCAGGTGCTGCTTTTGGCTTTATACAAACTGATCTGTAATTTACATTCTGTTAACGAACCTACGTCCAAGCTGCTTATATCAAACTTTATCCATGATTTTGCTGCTTTTGCATCACCGCGAACACTAAGCTTGTTCGAATCAGCTTTTACGGTATCAGCATCGGATGTTGTACCGTTATTCAATGACGTTCTGCAGCTGTCTACCGCAACTAGTGAGGCTGCAGACAGATTACTGCTGCAAACCACACATAACATAAGAAGGAAAAACCATAATTTTCTCATAGCAGATCTCCTGAAAGTGAAAAATATTATCATTTAATTCCTGGTGTTTTGGGCTACGCACCCGCCAGCATAAAAACCAGGCATAAATTCTTACCTATTCATAATTAACATCTAATTCAAAATATTATCTATCTATAAAACATGGAATATACGTACTATGATTTAGTAGACAGCTTAGTTTCAATTTAGATAAAAAAGAAAAATCTAGACACAACAAAATTATTTGATCTGACAGTCATAAGTTGTTAACACTCTAGCCGGATTCAACCTGTTTCAGAACTACAGGTTATAAGAATTCTTTCGTAATTAATATTATAAACGATACTTGTTGTATATATAAAAATACTCAGTAATAATAAGTATTTGCAATTGTATTATTTATATAAAAGTTAACTTTCGCAGTCTTTAAGTTGCAATAACGAAGAGCCTCTGGTAAATCTCCTAAAAGGGCCTTCCTGCAACGCTGTGAATTAAATATACTTTCGAGAAATAGCTCGGAAATACACTTAAATATAAAGTTTTTCATTCACAAGGCCCTGTTCTGGCCTTTGCGTGTAATGTTGAACAGTCAAAAGTGTGATACCGCACTAATAATGAACCTCAAAATTACTTTTATAAAATCTATATATATAATAATTTAGCAAATAAAGCGATATCTTAGTAGAAACTTATTGTCTCACATTATTTGATAAAAAAACAATACTTAGCTATTTATAAAAGAAATTTAGAGGTTATGTTAATAACTGTTCTATTTTATTTGTTTATAAATGACACCGGTATTATTACCGGTGTCATTTATAAAATATCTGAAAATAATTATTTACGTCTCTTTAATGCTGCCAGACTGCCAAAGCCAATAAGGGCAAGGGTAGCCGGTTCCGGAACTTCATATACAAGTGTTGGCCAGTATTCTGCTCCGCTAGGATGATCGTGAGTAGAAAAGCTTGTGCTACCGCCTGCACCGTGAAGTACAAACTGAACAATACCATCAGTATCAGCCTGAAGAGCTGAAAGTACGTCGATAGTAAACTGGTCGCCAGCAACACCATCATAATTCAGGGTGCCGATCACTGTTGTAGCTGTCGGGTCCAGATTCTTTTGTAGATCATTATCAGAAATACCATTGTCTGGAACAGCGATTTCATTAACTTCGTCCCATGTGGCAGTATAGTTTCCTGGAGCATTATTCCAGGTAATGTCGCCCTCTTCCCAGTCAATGTTTGTCAAGTAGTCATCATTAACAACAGACACAGAGCATGAACTGCTTTTATCCTGGTGTAGAGTAACTCTTAACTCGGCACTAATCAGAGAGCTTATGTCAATGGAACTGCAGTCAAACCTGATCCAGGACTTCATAGCTTTAGCATCACCTCTAACACTGAGCTTGCTAGCGTCATCCCTTGACTCATCTGCTTTAAATTCTGAACCATTGTACAGTTCGGTACGCGCACTTACTTCAGCAGGCAAAAGAGCAGCATGCAGTGATTGCGTTAAGAATACCGTTGTGAAAATGACCAATAGTAACTTTTTCATCTTTCCAAACCTCAAATATATTACCAGACACATTGCCTCTAGATACCGCATCCAAAGACGCCGCTTCTATTGATTACAGAAATTAACCTTAATGACTATAATTTAATTTTAAACCTTACTACTTATAATTCAAGCGTATTTTGCGCAAAAAAAAAGCAATCTTGCGCAATGGAATCTGTAACCTATTACTATGTAAATGGCTTAGAATGCAGCCAGTTATGTGTTAAACTCATATTGTTTCCGGTTGATTTCATATGTGTTGTTGTTCATAAATATATTATACCTAGAGTCTTATAATTGTGTTTTTGCAGTTACATCGTAATGATATTACTGTTGATTTGTGTTATATTCTGCAGTAATTAAATTATCTTGACTTGCATGTCATGAATATAGTATATTTGAAATCTGTAGAGTAGGAGTATCAGTGTCTTCCCATTTTTCACGGAGAAAAGTTTAATGAAATATTTTTGCAGCTTATTTCTAGTGGTCATTTTTTATACTTTCGCTTTTGCAGTTCCTCTTTCTGATGATATTGCAACAGTCGGCCTTTGGCATATGGAGTCAGTTTACTATAGTGATGATATGCCTTATACGGCTGACGATGATTATTTGAATCAGGGTCGAGATCATAATTTCATTTTATTTCGCTCCGGACTTAATGAAACACCACCGTCTGTAGTACCGGGATATCAGGGTAATGCGTTATTGTTCGAAGGCGGACAGTTTGCTAACTGCGGTTCTTTCTGGTCTTCTTCATACAATGAGTTATTTATTGAATATATGATTTATATCTCTGCGTTACCAACAGAGCTTGATGCTGCAGTAACTTATTTATTTTCTTCTTCTGTATTTGAAATGGGTATTTGGCCAGGAGGCAGCGGCGTAGAAAGTGATTACATGAATTTTAAGGTTATTCTCAGCAGTGGTAATATTAACCCTAAAATAATAATTGGAGACCTGAAAGATAGATGGTTGTATGTTAAGGGTTCTTATGATAAAAACCATAATCTGATTTTTTCTATACTCGATACAACGACAGGTATTGAGCAAGTTGTATCCGATATTGGCAGTTATGACTTAAAAGCGACTTCCTCCGATATTACATTTGGCTCTACCAGACCATCTGTAGGAAGTAAGCCGGCTAATAGGAACTTTCGCGGTATGATTGATGAAATCAAGATAACTCACCTGTCTGATATACCCCATTATGCCTTTAAGCCTTTTCCAGCAGATAATTCCACTATTTTAGAAATTCCTGAGGCTCTGAAATGGTCCAAAGGCTATGTAGCAGATTCAAGTGATATCTATTTCGGCGGTAGCAGCAGCATTGTAAATAATGCTCAAAAGTTATCAGGGGATATTGACGGCAGTCGGTTTGTTGATATAAATGATTTCGGCCATATGGCATCATCATGGCAGCAAAAACCGTTTTATCCTTGTGCTGATCTTGACTTAAATGGCCAGGTTGATTTTACAGATTTGGCTATTCTTGCCTATGATTGGCTAAATGAATGTGATTCAACATTTTTAGGGAGTACTCAGGAAATGGTTATTTCTGATCCCGAAATATACAGTCTCTTGCCAGAAACTACTTATTATTGGCGTGTTGCAAGTGCAAACTGCTCTGAAATTGATGAGGGAAATATCTGGCAGTTTACCACTGGCTCTTCTCAGGCAACTTCACCATCGCCTGAAAATGGAGAGTCTTATGTTGAAGTAGATTCAAATTCAGTAGAGTTGAGATGGACTCCCGGATTTGGAGCTGAATCTTTTGATATTTACTTTGGCACTTCAATTGAGCCGGAATATTATACTACCAGCACTGAAGGTAAGGTTTATTCCCCTTCATTATTGCCTAATACAACTTATTATTGGCGGATAGATTCAATAAACGATAATAATATTTATAATGGCAATCTCTGGCGATTTACTACCGGTCAAATGCAGGCTGTATCTCCTTCCCCTTCGAATGGAGAGACAGAAGTAAAATATCCTCTTGAGGCAGTGCAGCTAAGCTGGGATAGTGGTTTCCAGCCTGATTCATTTGTAGTATATTTTGGTACTCAAAATCCTCCTGATTTTTATATGACGACAAGTCATTCGTCTATACTCAGTCCGGTGGTAGAGGCAAATACAAAATATTACTGGCAGGTAAAATGTATTAGTGCGTCCGGTACTTCAATAAGCTCTGTATGGCAGTTTACAACTACTACGCCGGCATTTACTTTTGCAGAAGGTTTTGGCAGATTTGCCAAAGGAGGTCGAGGTGGTTCAGTCTATCATGTAACGAATCTAAATGACTCTGGTTCTGGCAGTTTAAGAGATGCTGTCAGTCAGAGTGACCGAACTATTGTTTTTGATGTTGGTGGACAGATTACATTATCTTCACGTTTGAGTATTACTGCAAACCGTTTGACCATTGCCGGTCAGACCGCTCCTGGTGAGGGAATATCTATTGTAGGTCCCGGAGTGTCTATTGGTGCTGACGATTTAATAATGCGTTATTTACGTATCCGGTATACCAATAATAGTGAACAGGATGATGCATTGAGTCTGAATGATACATGTTCGGATAATATATATGACCATCTATCTGTCTCATGGGGTACAGATGAAGTATTTTCAATGAATAAGTCACAAAATATTACCGCTCAATGGTGTATGATCACCGAAGGGCAGAATATTCTTGGGCATTCCAAGGGCAGTCTGCTTGAGATGCCGGTCCTGTCAATGCATCATTGTTTGTATGCCCATAATAATGATCGAAATCCGAAAAATAAAGGTGAATTTGATTACAGAAATAATGTTGCGTATGACTGGGGTTTTGCTCCGTATATTGCAGGTGGAAATACTGGAGCCCAATGCCATGCAAATTGTATTGGTAATTATTACATAGCAGGATCAAGTACGACGACAGATGATGGTATAATGGTAATTACCGGTAATTCCAATTACCATCTTTATTTCAATGATAATCGAATTGATTCAAATAGAGATGGTATTGCAAATGCTGTTGACCTGGGATATGATATGCTTGAGCCGGATGCTTTACCTGATATTGTTTCTATTCCATATGAATTCCCACCGGTTCAGACTGATTCGCCCGAACTGGCATATCAGAGAGTGCTTTCTCAAGTTGGTTGCTGGCAGGACCGTGACTCTACTGATGAGCGAATTATTGATCAGGTTGTCACCCAGACAGGAGGAATAATATACAGTTATGAGGATGTCGGCGGACCATCTGTAATTTCTGGCGGTATCGCTCCCCAGGACTCCGATCAGGACGGCATGCCGGATCATTGGGAAAATTCTATTGCCGGTCTTAATTCAATGGCTGCTGACAATAATGGGGATCTTGACAATGATGGATATACAAATCTTGAAGAATATCTTAACTGGCTTGCTTGTTCTCATGGCCACACAGATAAAAATACTCAGATAGATATTGATCTTGAATATTACACAAGTGGATTTGAAACAGGTACTTATACTATTTCAAATATTAATAATGGATCTGCTGTCTTATTAGCAGACGGCCATACCGTTAGCTTTATACCAGCGAATGACTTTGTTGGCTTGGCCAGCTTCGATTTTACTATTGAAACGGATTCTGTAATTTTCACTGATACTGTTTCTGTACTTGTTTCTGGTGAAGTAAATTCATATGTTACTATTATTATCCAGGAAAATGAATCTGGCTATTGCAGTGTTGATTCAGGAGGCAGTATCGATAGTAACAATTCCGGTTTTACCGGAGACGGTTTTGTTAATACTCAAAATGCTGTCGGAGAAGGCGTCAACTGGTCTGTTGAGGTTGCTCAAGCCGGTGTTTATACTATTTCATGGCGTTATGCCAACGGCAGCAGTGATCGTCCGGGTATAATACTTGTCGACGCTATTAGTATTGAAGAGGTGAGTTTTCCGGGAACAGGGGACTGGACGACTTGGTCACAGGTTTCCAAAGATTTATATCTGACGGTGGGGATCCATTCTATTCGACTTCAGGCTGTCAATAGTGGCGGACTGGCTAATATCGATTACATAATGATCAACGGTGCAGATATTGTTCCTAGTGAATGTCAATAGCTTATTGAGTCCCCAAAAAAAAAACGCAGGATTAGTCCTGCGTTTTAAAAGTGCAAATTATAACTATTTTTCTTCAGATTCCTGTTTGGCAGGTTCTTCTGTTTGGGGCCGCATAAGTGGAAACAGGATAACATCTCGTATGCTTGGATTATTTGTCATCAGCATAACAAGCCTGTCAACTCCAAAACCTAAACCTCCGGCCGGTGGCATTCCATATCTCAATGCCTCGACAAAATCCTCATCCATTTGAGCTTCAGTTTCTTCCTGGCCTTTAAGCTGGTTCATGAAATTGGCTTCCTGGACAGCCGGATCATTCAATTCTGTATATGCGTTCGCAACTTCCATGCCTGAGATGAAAAGCTCGAACCTTTCAGCGATTGAAGGGTCTGAAGCCTTTTGTTTTGTCAGTACACATAGCTCTGAAGGATAATCTTTGACAAATGTCGGATTTATCAGGTGTTCTTCGACATAATGCTCGAACACTTCATTGATTACAACTATGTCATCCATTTTAGCTTCTTCAATTCCAATTGATTTAGCTGTTGCACGTACAGCACCGATATCATCAATGTTACACGGGCAATGTTCGTTAAACAGTTCTGCGTAAGTTGCTCGACGCCATGGTCGTGAATAGTCAATTTCACGTCCATTGTATTCAAGCTTCATGTTATCAGATCGCTGTTCTACCAAATGGCATGTGATATCTTCCATAATATCCATCATAACATTATAATCGGCATATGCCTGGTAAAGTTCGCACATGGTAAATTCAGGGTTATGGCGGGTGCTAAACCCTTCATTTCTGAAATTACGGTTGATTTCAAAAACCTTTTCCATGCCGCCAACAAGCAATCGTTTCAAGAACAATTCCGGGGCTATACGCATATAGAGCTGCATATCCAGAGTGTTGTGGTGTGTTATAAACGGCCTTGCCGCAGCTCCACCTGCTATGGACTGCATCATAGGAGTTTCAACCTCAATAAAACTTTTGCTTCTGAGCAAAGATCTTATATCGGCAATAATTTTGCTGCGGTCCTTGAATGTTGACATGACATCCTGATTGGTGAATAGATCCACGTATCTTTGGCGGTATCTTCTTTCGACATCCTGTAAACCGGAAAACTTATCAGGCGGTGGCAAGGTAGCCTTACTGAGAATAGTAAGCTCTTTGACCCAAATAGTGATTTCACCGGTTTTTGTTTGACCTAGTACACCTTTAATGCCTACGATATCGCCCAAATCGAGTAGTTTAGCAATATTCCAGCCGTCACCTACCAATTTTTTACTGATACCTATCTGGATGCTGCCAGTCCAGTCCTTAATAGTGGAAAACATCAGGTTTCCCATTGTTCTGTGGAGCATGATTCGGCCCGCTGCACAGACATTTATTTCTTCATTTTCCGGGTCAAATTTTGCCAGAACGTCTGAAATTGTATCTGTATCAGGAAAATATCCGCCGTAAGGGTCTATTCCTAATTCCTTTAGTTTAACCAGTTTATCTAGTCTTGCCTGTTCGTATTCACTTATTATTCTATTTGTTTTCATGTCAAAAATGATATCTAAAATTATTTGTAAGTCAAGAAATTATACAAACTTGGATCAAAATATATTGCTATGATTTATTCGTCTTTATGTTTGTAAAACAGTTTTGATATTTGCAGACTGGCATTCTTGGCCAGGTCTCTTTGTATTTTGCTCAGTGAGAGCTTATCGTCAGCATTAATTTCAAGTTTGCTGTTGATCATCAAGGATTCCTTGATTTTATCTTCAGGCCAATAGCGTTTGCCTGTTTTTCCATCCAGTACCGAGACGAAGCATAACGCCTGGCCAACGCGACAGTTATCAGCACTTCTGTAGTCGAACGTCAGGTGCTGGATTTCAATTTTTAAGATTAGGTCTGCTCCTAACTCTCTACCTGCATACTCTGCTGTTATCATATCGCTGGTGTTTAGCATTAAGTCACTTAATTGTGAAAATTTTACAGTTGAGGCAACCGCTTTGTTTTTAACCAGCTCGGAGGTGACCTGATCAGATAATGCATGGGAAAATACAGGGCCGGTCTCGGATGTAGTCAGGCTGGCTACGAATACGAGAACGTTTTTATCTTCCATCGTATATTTGGCCGGAATATCAGGTTTGGGTAAAATGTCCATGACCAGTCCGATAGCCGGACCGCAACCGTTTATTACGATCATTAAGGCTGATATAATGGTTGGTATTAGTACTTTTTTCATAGTTATATTTTATATTATTCTTGTTTTTCTTTATGGACAAAAAATCTTTTGCATGTTTGGTATGCAATTTGTTTAAGAGTTCCGGTTAAGACTCTGTATTTCGCATCTGGGCTGGCGGCAACAGGGTGATTTTCAGGATATTTGAAATCTATATAGTAGTTGAATACAGGTGTATTTGGAGTTTGACTATCAGATTCGTATACTTTTACCTCTGCCTTGGTTTGGCCCTGGTATATTCCTATGCTGTTTGAGTCTTGAAGTGTAAACTCGTATATGTCGATGTAAATCACTCTTTGTGCACTAAATTTCTTAGCTAATACACTTATCGGCATACTTATCCAGTCGAGCTCTCGCATGATAAAATTTTCGACCATGTCATAGTCGCTAAACGATATGCCGTCAACCTTTTCTTTTAATATCTTTTGGCAAGCCAGATGCAGGCTTTCTCTTGATTGGGGGAATGAGTATTCCATGCCGGCAGGAGTATTAAGGAGTATTAATACTTTCTGGTTTTCAAGTCCTTCATATATTGCTTTTGATTTTTGGCCCTGGTCACCCACAAGTACATATGCGCCGTATCCTAATGCTTCACATCCGCCCAGCATAAAACCCATAGATATTAGCAAAGAAACCAGTATTAAGCTCAATGCAAATTTCATTTTGAATTTTTTTGTATGGTACATTTCATTATCCTGTTTACCGTGTTTTTAATTGAAATATTTTATTCTCAGGTATGTGAAACCCCATCCTGACAATACTAATAATATCACATATATAATTATTTTGTAGGTATTGTAATTTACCCAGGCAGTAAAATAAAAGGGGTATTTACCTGATATTGCTATCCAGGAAAATAATCCCGTCAGGAATATATGTACTATTGCAAATATGCATCCGGCCGGTTGTGTCAAAAATGCTGATACTATTCTACCCCTGACTGTGAGGCTGTATGCGGTTGTCATGCCACATGTCGGGCAAGGAGTGTTGCTTTCCTTTATCCACTGGCATTGTGGTATCCCTATCTGCTGGTGGCTTCCAAAACCCTGTTGAGAAGGAACAATATTCCAGGCGATAACAATAATTACCCAAAATGTTATTGCCAACATACCGTTCACAAATCTCGCTTTAACGGAAGTGTCTTCCCAGCAATGATTTACGTGCTCGTTCGGTTCTTTCTCAATCTGGTTGTTCATTTCGTGATTATCATTATACATATATTTTATATGATTTGCAAAGCATAACAGAACCTCTTATCAATATGCTTGAATTAGCGTTTTTTCTTCTTTTATGTGCATTTTTTGTTACAATATCCCATCCTTATTAGATAATTTGCTTATGACTGTAAAAAAGAAAAAAAAGAAGAAAAAAACCAACATTATTCTCGATTACCTGCTCTATCTGGTAATGAGGTTGTTTGCTGCATTTATTAATCTGCTTCCTCCTGATACTTCAACTGCTTTTGCAAAGTGGCTTGGAGGAGGTGTTTATGAAATATATTCTCGTGGGAAAAAAAGAGCCAGGGAAAACCTTAAAAAAAGCTTTCCAGACAAAGATGATGAATGGATTGAAAAAACTGCAAAAGCTGCAATGGAACACATTGTTATGCTGGCTTTCGATGCGCTTAAAAGCGGGCGATATATTACTCCCGGTTCCTGGCATAAATACATTGAACTTGATGATATGAGTGAAGCAATGGAAGTTATGCTCAGCGATAAAGGCGCTATACTTGTAACAGCGCATTATGGTAATTTTGAAGTTCTTGGTTTTGCCTTGGCCGTTTTTGGACTTGAAAGTTATAGTGTAGCCAGGCCTATTGACAACCGTTTTATCAATAATTATTTAATGGGAATCCGGGAGTATCGCGGGCAGAAAATTATCGATAAAAAAGGTGCTACAGAGCAAATGGTTGATATATTAAAGGAAAATTCTCTGCTGGCTTTCATTGCAGATCAGGATGCGGGTAAGAAGGGGGCTTTTGTTGACTTTTTTGGAAGAAAGGCAAGTACTTATAAAAGTATTGGATTATTGGCTATGCAATACAACTTGCCTATTGTTGTAGGTTATTGCAGACGAATAGACAATAGATATAAGTTTAAAGTTGGCATTTCAAAAGTGATTTATCCTGAACAATGGATTCGGCAGGAAAAGCCGTTGCTTTGGATTACTTCGGAATATACATCTGCTATTGAATCCTTCATTCGTGAGGCTCCGGAACAGTACTGGTGGGTTCACAGGCGTTGGAAAAGCAGGCCCAAAGAAGAAAGAATGAAAAATAAAGCAGGTTTGAAGTAGGGCGTGGAGATCATTTCTTAAATTGACACTACTGTTAAAAAGCTTATAATAGAAATCGATATTGCATTGGATTTTCAGTTTATATTAACTTGTTTCAGGGGGCAATAGTTATGGCAAATTGGTCTGAAAACACGTTAAAGTGGCTTAATCTGCATTTGGTCAAGGATGTCGGCCCAAAAACATTTGCTAACCTTCTTAGTTCATTTGGATCGATTCAGGGTGTTTATGATGCGAGTATTTTTCAGCTGGCATCAGTAAAGGGGATTTCTCAGAAAAAAGCTGAATTTATCTACAATTCGATAAGAGACTTGAGTATAGCAAAAAAAGAGCTGGATTTAGCTCAAAAGCTTGGGATAGATGTTCTTACAATTGAAGATGAAAGTTATCCGAAGCTGCTTTCTCAGATAGACGATCCTCCCCATGTTATTTTTGTGAAAGGAAATATATTAAGACAGGATAATCTTTCAGTAGCAATTGTTGGTTCACGAACTTGCAGCCAGTATGGGTTTGAACAGGCTTCCCGCTTTGCTCATTTGCTAGCCTCTTCCGGCTTTACGATTGTTTCTGGCCTGGCTAGAGGAATTGATACTGCTGCTCACAGGGGGGCGATAGCTGCAGGAGGAAGAACTATCGCGGTTCAGGGAAGGGGACTTGGCGGAGTCTTTCCGCCTGAAAATAAAGATTTGGCCGATATAATAACTAATAATGGTGCTATGGTTAGTGAACTTCCTATCGATTTTGAGCCGATTGGAGCCAATTTCCCGGCCAGAAACAGGATTATTGCCGGGTTGTCTCTGGCAACAATTATTGTTGAAGCAAGAAAGCGTGGTGGTGCATTAATTACGGCACGTTTGGCTATGGAATATAATCGTGACGTGATGGCTGTTCCTGGCAGGATTGATAATCCTTGCAGTGAAGGGCCAAACAGCCTAATCAGAGACGGTGCTACGCTTATTACCGGTATAGATGATATTATGGAAACGCTTGGTGCTATTGGAAACACCATTAAACCTTATGTTGATAAAGAATCTGCCAAGGCTCAGGCTTCTGTTGAACAGACTCTTTTTGATGCTGGCGAGTTGAATCTGTCTGATGATGAAAATATTGTTTTGGGGCAATTGTCAAAAGAACCTCAGCATATAGATAATGTTATAATTCATTCTGGTAGAAGTGTCGGAAAAGTAAATTCTGCCCTTACGGCTTTACAGTTAAAAGGGCTTATCAAACAGATGCCGGGCAATTTTTTCCGTATTAAATAAGAATGTTGGCTTCTTAGGCTATTATCAGCTATAATATTTTTAATGTAAAATGAAACTAAACTGTTGTAATTAAGGATATTAGCCTTTGAAAAGCAAAGGACAACTATACGATTATTATCAAAAAGATTTACTTCCATTACTCAAAAGGTATGAGAATGTTAGGCTTAGCGTTATTGCCAAGATAAGAAACACCACTATAATAATGGTCACTCTTGTTATTATCATTTCTATGGTGATTGCAGTGTTTACACATTTACCGGGATTATTTATAGGTGTCATTGGTGTCTTTGCGGTTTTATGGTTTTGGCTCTATAAATATTTCATCAGTTCATATAAGAGCAACTTTAAACATGATATAATCGGCAGGTTAGTTAGATTCGTAGATGACGGCTTAAATTATTTTCCAGAGCAGCACATCAAAGAAGACGTATATATGGCCAGCCGTTTGTATATGCGTGACCTGGAAAGGTACAACGGAGAAGATTTGATTAAAGGACAGTACGGTAAAACCAAGCTGGCTTTTTCAGAACTCCATACTCAATATAAAAGTCGTAACAATAAGCGTAATAGCTGGGTAACAATATTCAAAGGTTTGTTTTTCTTAGCCGATTTTAATAAAGAGTTTAACGGTTATACCCTTGTTTTACCTGATATTGCTCAGGGTTTACTTGGCAGTTTTGGCCAGAAATTACAAAGTTTTAGCGGCAGGGGACAACTGGTTAAGCTTGAAAATCCACAGTTTGAAAAAAAGTTTGTTGTTTATAGTAATAACCAGGTAGAGGCAAGGTACATCCTAACCCCGGCACTTATGCAGCGAATTATGGATTTTAAGGAGAAGTCAAAAAAGAATATTCGACTGAGCTTTATCCATTCATGCGTCTTTATTGCTATCGAAAATAATAAAAATATGTTTGAGCCCAGAATATTTAAGACTTTGCTCAGTTTTGAACCTATGGAAGAATATTATAATGATTTAACTCTGGCCATTGGTATTGTTGATGATTTAAATCTTAATTTGCGTATTTGGACAA
The DNA here is from genome assembly GCA_963666285.2 of Sedimentisphaerales bacterium. GTDB lineage: Bacteria > Planctomycetota > Phycisphaerae > Sedimentisphaerales > SM23-30 > JAFGDI01. The sequence continues at coordinate 3,140,028 of OY762711.1, read as the reverse complement.
AACAGTAATTTAATAATATGATATTTGATTTGAATGATACAATTGTTGCTGTAAGCAGTGCACCAGGAAATGCTCTCAAGGGAGTTATTCGTCTTTCCGGACCGGATACATTTAAGGCCCTCAATCAAATCTGGAAATCAGATTCAGCTGATTTTTCGACCGTTGAAAATATAGATTATCCTGTTCGGCAATATATTCCTGGCCATATTTTATTAAAAGATGATATATTGATACCTGCCAAATTGATAGTATTTAAATCGCCCCACAGCTATACAACAGAAGATATGGCAGAATTTTATTTGCCAGGTTCCGGCAAACTTCTCAAGATGGTTCTTGATGGCTTCAGGAATCTGCCTGCAATACGTGACGCTCAGCCAGGAGAGTTTACCGCACGGGCTTTTCTAAACGGACGTATTGATCTAACTGAAGCTGAAGCTGTTGCAGAGGTTATTCATGCTTCCGGAGATGCACAACTGAAAGCAGCTGAAAATCTATTGAAGGGTGCATTGCATGGAAAATGCAGTCAGGTCAGTCAAAAGTTAGCCGAATTGCTCGCTCTTTTAGAAGCCGGTATAGATTTTAGTGATCAGGAAGATATATCATTTATAGAACTTAGTATATTAAATGAAAAACTTAAGGAAGTTAATACAGATATCACAAAGCTGCTGGCTGATAGTGTAAGCTGGCAGGATTTGCATAATATGCCTAAAGTTGTGATGGTTGGTCCGCCCAATGCCGGTAAAAGCTCTCTTATGAACAAACTGACTAACCTCGACCGGAGTATAGTCTGCTCAATTGCAGGTACTACCAGGGATATCTTATCTGCACCGATAAAACTGGCATTAGGTGAATGTCTGCTGATTGATACTCCCGGCATTGGTCAGGTCGATGATCCTCTTGCCAAAGAAAGTCAGCAGCGAGTAATTGATATTCTCGAATCTGCTGATCTTGTCATGGTTGTATGGGACCCTTCAGGCAGGGAGGCATTGAAAGATCTTTTAGTATCTATTGATAAATTAAATGTGTCAAATACCTTGATTGTTGCCAACAAATGCGACCTGTATGCTAAAAATAAGGTTTGTGGTGAAATGGATAACAACGCTGAATGCCGGCTATATGTAAGTGCTCTAACCGGAGAGAATCTGGATAAAATGTTAGAGAAACTATCAGAAATTCTTCATTTTTCAGATAGCCTTGACCGGTCTGAAGCTATCGCTCTGACCAACCGTCAGTATTCTGCATTAGCCAGCACAGCTGAGATACTCTCGAAGTTATCAGAAGATATTGATAATGGTCTGACCGAAGAAGAAATCATTGCTCTCAGTCTTAGAGAAGCCCTGGATTTTATTGGCTCTATCAGCGGTGAAATAGCCAGCGATGATGTTCTAGGTAAAATCTTTTCTAATTTTTGTATTGGCAAGTAGAGTGGTGCAATTAGAACCGCATAATAGTTTACTTTCGCAGTTTTTAAGTTGCAATAACGAAGTGCCTCTGGTAAATCGCCTAAAATGGCCTTCCTGCAACGCTTATGTTTAAAACAAAGCGTGAGACTATAGTCGAACATCATAAATTTTCACTTAGTTGGCCCTGTTCCGGCCTTTGCGTATAATGTTGAACAATCAAAAGTGCGACATGCATATGATGCGAAGCATAAACCGCACTAATACAATCTTAGAAACATTATTTAGATACATGTCTGATGATTTTACCGGTAACCATGTATATAACATCTTCTGCAATATTGGTCGTATGGTCAGCGATTCTTTCCAAAGTGCGTGCCACAGCTAAAATTTCTAATGAATATTTCAATCTTTCTATATTCTTACTGTAGAAATCCCGTACTCGCTGATGAATATTACCGTTTAGTTCATCAACCCTGGGCTCGATATTAAGAACTTCCTGGGCTTTGGGCTCACTGCAATTTATTAATGAGTCGAGTGAGGTTTTCAGCATCTGCTTAACCAAATCAGACATCTCTGTTAGTTCCTGATCAACATTAATATAATTACGATTTTCCTCAGGCATTCTCTTTTTGGCAATTTTAACCGTAAGGTCACCAATTCTTTCAAGGTCATTATTTAGTTTTAATATACTGATTATATATCTTAAATCTGCTGCTACCGGCTTGTGAAGTGCAAGCAATTTAAGACATTCTTCTTCGATGTCAACTTCCAGTTCGTCAATTTCTTCATCTATCTGGTAAGCCTGCTCTGCCAGGTGCGTATTATTTGTCAAAAATGCTTGTACCGCACTATGCAGTGAAGTTTCTACCATATCACCCAGACGTGACACTTTTACCTGTAATCTTTCAATATCCCTGTGTAAATGTAATGCCATATTGCCACCTTTTTATTTTATTACACGCAAATCTGTCTTAGAAACTCTTTTCGTAAACTGATTGCATTGTGTACTTATATTTATTGTCTGTTAGTAATACTTCGTCGTTTTCGCCTGATATAAGCTCAGAATTTAAGTAGTTAAATTCTGAGTTAAGTTCATTAATGATTTCAACTTTGGACCATGGTATAATCCTGATCATTTCTTCACCGATCCTGAAATCATTTGGGTTATGAGCATTTTTTCTAAAATGAAATGTCCTGCAATGTAAACGAATAAATGCTGTATTACATGACAGAACCTTACCAATTATTATATGGTTACTGGCTTCTGAATAATTTTTAACTGTACGAATTTTCCAAATATGGTTCTTTTCTTTTGGCATATTTTCCAAGTTTAACCAAACCTTCCTGTTATATAGTCTTCAGTTTGTTTGTTTTCTGGATTTGTAAAAATCAAATCGGTATTATTGTATTCTATCAGGTTTCCCAGGCAGAAGAATGCTGTATGATCGCTCACTCGAGCAGCCTGCTGCATACTGTGTGTAACTATAATTATAGTATAGCTTGTTTTCAGCTCTTCAATCAAGTCTTCTATTTTTGATGTTGCTATCGGATCCAGGGCTGAACACGGCTCATCCATCAGCAGGACTTCCGGTTTTGTGGCCAGGGCACGAGCAATACATAATCTTTGCTGCTGTCCGCCTGACAGTGCCAGGGCAGATTTTTTAAGATTATCCTTTACTTCATCCCATAGTGCTGATTTTTTGAGACTTTCTTCGACGATCATCTGCAGCTCAGAACGATTTTTTACTCCTTTGAGCCTTGGTCCGTAAGCAATATTGTCAAATATGCTCTTTGGAAAAGGGTTTGGCCTTTGGAAAACCATACCTATCTGCTGACGCAACTCAATCAAATTCGTAGTTTTATCGTAGATGTTATGACCTTTATATATGATCTCTCCCTCAGTGGAAGTATTGGGTATCAAATCATTAATACGATTAATACTACGCAAAAAAGTACTTTTGCCGCAGCCGCTGGGACCAATAATCGCTGTAACACCTTTCTGATAGATGTCCATTGTTATTTCATTTACACCGGCTTTGGCACCGTAGTAAAAACTGAATTTGTTTGCACTTAGGATTGTATTTCCCTGCATTCTAATGTCCTTTTAGCTTTTTGAAAATTCTTGCACGTAGTATAATAGCGGCAGCATTCAATAGCAATACCATAGTTATCAAGGTTACTACCATTCCGAATTGCTTATGTGGTACCATTGCTGCAATTCTATCGCCAATTGCCATATAGTAACTGGAAGTTGCCAGAGTTCGGGTTGGGTCGAGAATACTATCCGGTACTTCGCCAACAGCAACCGCTGCGGTCAATAAAACCGGGGCGGTTTCACCAGCTACACGGCTTAAACTTAATATTATTCCGGTCAATATTCCCGGCAGTGCCGCTGGTAACGTAACTAATATAAATGTTCGCGTTCTTCCTGCTCCCAGTCCCAATGATGCTTCTTTATAGGTTTGAGGTACTGAACGTATAGCCTCTTCACTTGACCTTATCATTACAGGCAGTGTCAGCAGGGCCAGTGTCAGTGAACCGGCCAGTATACACGCTTCTGGATCGATTTCAAATTGAGGTTGTGCCCAAAGCACAAAAAAAGCCATGCCGAACATGCCAAACACAATACTTGGCACTCCGGCAAGCGAATTAATACTCATCCTGATTATGGATGTAAATATATTCTCCCTGGCACATTCAACCAGCCAGGCCGCTGTGATTATTCCAAATGGTATCACAAATACCATACTCATTACTGTCAGGATAATTGTACCGTATATCTCCGGTCCTACTCCGCCAATAAAATAACTTGACTCATTATCATCCGTAAAGTAGTTCCAGTATATTGTCAGCCGAGGTTTGAATATATCTTCAGCTTCGTTTTCCAGGCGTACAAAGAAATCTGCCATTACTGTTCCGGCGAAGATGTCTTTTCTGGGGATAGATTCCATCACCAGGGGGCCATCTGGATTTTCTTCATTTGTTACCCATTTATGTTCGTATAGAATAAGGTTCAGCTGTCTTTCTACCATATCCCATCTTGTCATGCCGAATTGGTCTTTGGCAAGTAGCGGAGCCGGAGAGTCAGATTTTAATTCCGGACCGAACAAAACATTTAATATACCCTCAATTTCAACAAGAGCTGTCTCGTTTTCACTTTGCCTGGCTAAATCAATCTTTTCAACATTATGTTTATAATTCTCAGCTAAGCGAAACATTTCCTGGGTTAATTTACTTTCAAAATTCAGGTTATTCCTTTGTGCCAGAATTTTATCTAATTCAGATAATACAAAATTGTTGTCATTACTCTCAAGTAAATCGCAAAAGGCGTTTCTTATTTCTTTGGCCTTTGAATATAGTGTTCGGTATTGATCGCCTTCAATACCTTTGTTTTTCAATTCATCTTTATAGTCTTTGTATATATCGCGTATTCTTTCTCCAATTGCTTCGCGATTCATACCTTTTCTAAACTCAGAAATTATCGCCCGTAGCTCATTTCGCAGCTTTTCAGATTTTTCCAGCTCTTGCTGAACTGCTTTTTCATCGCCGCGGCCATGCTTCACCAGCTGCAGTTCTCTGAATTCTACAGTTCCCTGGAATACAACAGCGGTTACTCCCTTGGAAAACATCGGCAATAGATAGATTCCAAGAATAACTATCATCATGATTGCACAGAACCATGCCGTTATAGTAAATATTTTGTCCAGTATAATTCTCATGTCAGGCAGAAAATCTCTTATATTTTAATGTTTGATTTTTGCTTTTCGCAGAAAGTATTCACTAACCAGGTTTAGTACAAATGTTACCATCAAAAGGATAACTCCTAATGCGAATAGTGAATAATAATGCATCGTATCTCTGGCCGCTTCCAGTGTTTCACCCGCTATTGTAGCTGTGATAGTTCTTACTGATTGGCTTAAATCCCACCATGGCGAAGGAATATTTAATGCGTTTCCGGCAGCCATCCACACAATCATTGTTTCTCCCAGGGATCTCATCATGCCAAGGATTACTGCCGCAATTATTCCGCTGTGAGCTGCGGGCAGTACGACTTTGAACATAGTTTCTGCTCGTGTGCTTCCTAATCCATATGAAGCTTCTCTAAGCTCTCTGGGGACATTTGATATGGCATCTTCTGCAACAGATATTATTGTTGGCAGTGCCATAACCGCCAGCATTATTGATGCGTTGATTACATTTGTACCTGTTGTCATACCAAATTCATTTTGGAGCCATGGTGCAAATATCTTTACCGCAAAAAAACCATACGCTACTGAAGGGATTGCTGCTAGAATTTCAATAATAGGCTTTATTATATTGCGGAGTTTATGGCTGACCATATCACTCAAAAATACTGCTGTAAAAATTCCTATTGGTACAGCTACCAGCAGGGAGTTGATGGTTACATAAACTGTTCCGACAATAGATGCCAGGGCTCCATAGGAAGGGTGGTCGGTGGATGTGGGATGCCAGTCGTTTGTCCCTAAAAATGTTAAAATACTAATCTCTTTGAAAAAAGGATAGGCATTTTTTGAAACAAAGACAAATATTAGAATAATAGCTACAATAGATAAGGCAGCTACCGTAAGTAAACTCCACTTTCCCAGAAGAGCATAGATTAATCCACGCATGTTCTGGGACGAAGAGAGAACCAGTGATTCACGTCCGCGAGTCACTGGTTCGTTATTTACACTTTTATTTCCCTCTTCAGGTTTTGACATTTATTATATTCCAAAACGTTATTTATTGAAATTGTTTATTAGTAATCTGTAAGGGGTACAAAGCCCTTGGTTTCAACAATTTCCTGACCTTCTTCACTTAGGTGGAAACTGATGAATTTGTGAACAGCTGAACCAAGTTTTGGATATCCGTTTGTGAACATAAATAGAGGTCGAGAAATAGGATATGCTCCGCTTGATATGGTCTTACGGCTTGGTTTGATACCATTTATTGTCAATGCACTGACTTTGTAATCAACAAAACCCAGTCCAAGGTATCCTATAGCACCTTTTGTTGTACTGATACGGCTGTGCATCTGTGGGTTACTGGCTACTTCTTCTGTTTTGTCATGCATTTTTTCCTTGTTCATTACCAGGCCTTCAAATGTTTCAAATGTGCCTGAAGCCGAATCACGAGTAATACATACGATAGCCAGATTAGGACCGCCGAGATCTTTCCAGTTTGTTATTTTTCCGGTATAGATATCACGTACCTGTTCGATAGTCAAAGCTTTTACAGGGTTTGAAGGGTGTACTGCTACACAGACACCATCCATTGCCACTACATGGGCAACAGGCATAACCCCTTTGCTTACACATGCTGCAAATTCTTTGTCTTTCATAAAACGGCTCATTATGCCGATGTCAGCACGTCCGTCTGCTATTGCTGCTGCGCCGTTTCCACTACCATTTTTTGTCACTGTGATATCTGAGATACCCAGGTTGCTTTTGAAATATTCAGCAAAAGCATCAGCGATAGGGCCAACAGTAGTTGAGCCTTCGATTTTCAGTGATTCGGCTTGTGCAAAACCGGCAAATATCAAAGTTGCCACAATAATTAGACTCATTAATTTTTTCATTTTTTGTCTCCTAAAGTTATCTTATTACTTTATATAACTTGCGAACAAGTTTAACTTCATATTGTTAAGAAAATGTTAACGTATTGTTAAGTTGTGATTATTTTATATTTAATTCTGGGTTTGTTTATTGTTATTGATGGTTGTATGTGTATAAGTTCCTGTAAAAGAATGCCTTACGTCAAATATGATGAGATGGTTTACTGAAATATTTTTTATATACCTTAATCTTTTAGTTTTAATGTTTAATATCGCTTTGTATTTTCATACTTTCTTTACAACATTTTTATTAACTATATTATATGCAGTATTATTAATATTATGTTAAGTAATGATTAGTTATATATTTAATTTGAATTTGGAGATTATGAATTTAAAGTTATGCAATGGTATGTAATGGCAATTTATCGGCATACACTCAGGGGGATTACCTATGTTTTAATGTACGCCGGTATCCATTAAAAAAATGACTATAGGGGATATGTATTAGTCAGGCAGGACTATAGAAAAAGTGCTGCCGCTGCCAGGCATGCTTTCAAGTTTCACGGTGCCTTTATGTACCCGGGCAATATGTTTGACAATCGCAAGACCTAATCCTGTTCCGCCAAGTTTTCTGCTGCGACTTTTGTCTACAACATAAAAACGTTCAAATAGTCGGTCATGATGAATTGTTGGTATGCCGCAGCCGCAATCTTTTACACTGATATTCTTGTTGCCGGCACATTCATTCGCTGTTATCTCGATTGTGCTGCCTTCCGGGCTGTATTTAATTGCGTTATCAACCAGGTTTGTTATTGCCTGAATAAGAAGGGGTTTATTGGCTTTTATTGTGAAATTGTCGTCGCAGCTGATACTGAATGTTATGCTTTTATTTTCCGCTATACTGCTTTGTGTTTCGACTATCTCGTTAAGCATACTTAGAATGTTTTCTGGTTTGAATGTGATTGCATTTGTTACACTGTTATCTTCAAGTCGAGAAAGACTTAAAAGATCTTCAATGAGTGCATGCATTCTATCTGTCTGCCGTGATATTATTCCAAGAAACTTCTCTGCCTGTTCGCTATCTGACATTGCACCGTCTTGCAGGGTTTCGACAAAGCCTCTTATTGCGGTGATAGGGGTCTTAAGCTCGTGGGAAACATTAGCGACAAATTCTTTGCGAATATTTTCCAGTCGTTTAAGTTTTGTTATGTCGGCTATTACTATTATTACACCGTTTTCATCACCTCTGATCTTAAATTTTGCACCGTGCAGGAGCAGGTGATGATCTTGCTGGCTGGTTACTGTAATTTCTGTTTCTGTGTGTTTATCGCTATTGAATGTCTGTTCAACAAAATCGACCAGTTCAGTTTTACGAATAACTATTCCTATATCATTTTTTAATACCTGGTTTGCATCGATACCAAAAATATCAGCAGCAGCCTTATTAATATTAATCAAATGACGTTCACTGTCTATTGCCAGCAGGCCTTCTGACATGCTTGTAAAAATAGTTTCAGTCTCATTTTTTTGCTGGGTAATAGCTTTGATTCGGCTGTCAAGCTGTGTTGCCATATCATTGATAATGATTGCCAAATCGTTGATTTCGTCAATTTCGCAGTTAGGAGCTCTATTTTGCAGATTGCCGCTAGCGAATTCCTTGGCAACTAAGCTTATTTCGCCGATTGGTTGTGTTATCTTCCGAATAATTACTATGCTAAGTAAACCTAAGGTTACAAGGGCCAATATAGCACCGAGAAATATTTTTACATATATCTCGTTAAAAACTTTTTCTATCGATTGTGTTTGTAGGCTGGTGCGTATTACAGCATGTTCATTTTCTCCGTATTCGATCTTTCTGGCATAGTATGATGTTTTTGCGTTTTCGGTGCCGCTTGGTCTTATTATCTGGCCTAAACCTTGCTCAAAAGCTTCCTGGATCTCGATTCTGTCTCCATGGTTACTCATTTGCCTTGGATTATTGTTAGAATCTGCTACAACTGTTCCATCTTGAAGAATTACTGTTATGCGAGTATTTATGAGTGTGCCGCGATTTTTACAAAATGCATCTAATTCGACAAATTGTTTATTGGTTAAAAAAGTTGCAATGTGAGATGCCAGTAATTGTCCTTGTGAATCAAGTTCTTGATTAACTTGTTCGTAGTAGAATTCGCGAAATTTATTTGTAGTGTAACTTGCCAGGGCAAATAAAACTATGGTTGTTAATATAACAGATGGAATGTATATTTGGCGAAATAGCTTTTTTTTAACCATTTGAAGTTGTGTCCTTCATTCTGTAGCCAACACCTCTTACGGTCTCAATAAATTTTCCACTTTTACCAAGTTTCTTGCGTAATGAAACAATCTGCACATCAATTGACCGGTCGGTAACCATATGATCGCTTCCATGTACTTCATCTACTAGTTGGTATCTGGTAAATACAATTCCGGGCCTCTTTGCCAGTGCGCACAATATGCCGAATTCTGTATATGTTAAGTCTGCTTTTTTATTTCCGGCAATAACTTCATGTTTTTGGGCATTGATTTCTATGTTATGAACGGTCATATGTTCAGAAACAATATTTTTCGTTTTTTGACGGCTAAGACTTCTACGGATTCTTGCTATTAATACTTTGGGACTGAATGGTTTTGTTACGTAATCATCAGCACCAAGTTCAAGGCCGGTTACAATATCAGCCTCTTCACTTTTGGCTGTTGCCATGATTATTGGGATATCTTTGGTTTTGTCATCTGTCTTTAGTCTTCGACATACTTCCAGGCCGTCGATGCCTGGCAGCATGAGATCTAAAACTACCAGGTTTGGACGGTGTGATATTGCCTTGGCAATCGCTTCTTCACCACTCAGGGCTGTTTCCAGTCTGTAATTATCTTTTTGAAGATTGTAAGATATCAACTCAAGGACATCTTCTTCATCGTCAACAACAAGTATCAGGTCTTTAGCCATAGTATTTCCCTATGTCTTTTGTTCTGCTATAATTACATACAATTACTTATTGTATATAATGTCTAGTGTAAAATAATTATAATTAATTTAATACACTTGTGTTAGGAAATTATTAAGACATTGTTAATGTTTTGCTAGTTATTGATAAATCCAATATTTGCAGAATAATATTTTTAAGTGCTGTGTCTGAAAGGCTTTAGTAGAATCTTGTATGTCAGGCAGGCTCTAGGGTGGGGCTTTATGTTAAACAAGTCGAGGATTTAAAAAGAAAACAGGCAACCTCGCTGACTACGCGTTGCCTGTTTATACAGCATTGACATTTAATGAATCCATCAATTAGCCGGCAGCTCCTGCTCCATCCTGAAAGCAGCTAATGTCCATTGCAGCTACCGAACTGTAGCTGAGTACTTCAAGATTTATTTATTATTATCCGTTTCCTCAAGCATTTTGCGAAGATAGCTGTTTTCGCGACGTGTGGCTTCCAAATCAAACAATAAATATTTGATGCTCAGTCTAAGATAATCTAACGAATCCTGTAATGAAGATACGCTCTTTTTAAGCTGAGCATGTCGTTGTTTTGTTTCCTCTGCAAGCGATTCTAGCTTCTTTCTCTGTGAAGCTGGAAGTGTACCGATTTCCTTGACAAGTTCACCAAGTTTTTTCTGGAAAGTTGCTTCGTCCATGCTACTGCTCCTATGGCATATAAAATAGTCTTTTAATATTCTCTTATTTCTCTCACCCTGATTTCGATCAGGTAATCATCATGACTTTATTATAACAAATGAATCATACCCCATGCAAAGCAAAATAAATAAAACACCACTAACAGACTGTTAATTAAGGTGTTACGTATCCACTGTACTGTTTCTCGCACCTTTTCCGTTTATACAGTTTTTAACGAATGTTTATTTTGGTAAACATTTGTTCGATGGATATATAACCGTATTTTCTTACCTGATATCGCTTTATGAAAATTCTATTATTGTGATTTGCTTATTGATGTTTAATATTCTGTCATAGAAATCGGCTTACCTTCCTGATATAATTTTTTCATGCAAAATAAAAAAAATATTAGACGGCTGCCGGAATGGATGAAAAAAAACATATCTTGTTCGCCTGGTAGCTCCAATGAAGTGAATGCTTTACTCGAAAAGTACGAGTTGGCAACTGTTTGTCAAAGTGCACACTGCCCAAATCAGAATGAATGTTTTGGTTGTGGCACCGCTACGTTTATGATTATGGGCAAGGCCTGTACCAGGAATTGCAGGTTTTGTGCCGTTGATCAAAGTGATCCTACTCCATTACAGGCTGATGAGCCGCAAAGGATTGCCAGTGCTGCTGCTGAATTAAAGTTGAAACATGTTGTTGTTACTTCAGTTACAAGAGATGATCTTCCCGATCAGGGAGCTGAGCACTTTGCCGAAACAATAAAAGAGCTTAGAAAATCTGTTCCTGATGCTACGGTGGAGGTGCTAACGCCTGATTTTTCCGGAAAATTTACCCTTCTTGACATTGTGGCTCAAGCATCTCCTGATGTTTTTAACCATAATATAGAGACTACCAGGCGGCTTACTCCTTTCATCAGAAGCAGGGCTGATTATAATTGTTCACTGGCAGTTTTGAATTATATGAGTAAGCATAGCCTTAAAAAATGGCTTACTAAAAGCGGTTTAATGTTAGGGTTGGGCGAAAATGACGATGAGATTGCCGAAGTTTTACTGGATTTATACAAAAATGGGGTTCAAATGCTGACAATTGGACAGTATTTGTGCCCGGGTAAGGATAATATTCCAGTGGAAAAATTCTATCATCCTGATGAATTTGAGATAATTAAGGAAAATGCCTTAAAAATCGGCTTCAAACATGTCGCTGCCGGGCCTTTTGTTCGCAGTAGCTATCATGCTGGTGTAAGTTTGGATCAGATTGGTTAACTCCTTGTTATTATGGATTTAACATTGAAAATAATGCGGTTTTACCGTAAAATGCGGTTTTGGATTTGGACTAACATTTGTTTATAGCAGTATTCTGACAAATATGTACGCTATTTTTGAAAGGTTATGCCTTGGATAAACTACAGATACTGAGAGATAAAATCGACAGCCTCGACAAACAGATTGTTGACCTTCTTAATGAACGGGCAAAAGTTGTCGTTGAAGTTGGTGAATATAAGAGAACCGAAAAAGGAGCTCCGCCAATCTATGCTCCCGATAGAGAAAGAGCTGTTATTGATAAGATTTTATCTAACAATAAAGGGCCGCTCCCGGATAAATGCCTGATGGCTGTCTACCGTGAGTTGATGAGTGGCTCTTTCTACCTGGAACGGCCTTTACGCATAGGGTGCCTGGGGCCGGAGGGTAGCTATTCACACCAGGCTTCAGTATTTAAATTTGGCGAAAGTGTTGAATATGAAACTTTACCCAATATTGCTTCTGTCTTTAACGAGGTATCTCGTGGGCATTGTGATTTCGGGCTTGTTCCTTTCGAAAACACCGTTGCCGGCAGTATTATTGAAACCGTGGAAATGCTTATAGATACTGACGTAACTATCTGTGCTGAATTATACCTTGCTATTCATCATAATTTAATGGCAAATTGCGCTCAGGACCAGATTAAACGTATTTATTCCAAGCCGGAAGTCTTTAATCAGTGTCGAATCTGGCTGAATAATACCATGCCTGAGGTCGATATTATTCAGGCTGCTTCTTCGGCAGCGGCTGCCCAGCGTGTTGCCACCGAAGAGGGTTCAGCGGCTATTGGTTCCAAACATGCTGCAGAAATATACGGTCTTAAGTTGATCTGCGAATGTATTGAGGATCATGCCAATAATGTTACAAGGTTTTTTGTTATTGGCCGAACTCCTTCAAGACCTTCCGGTAAAGATAAAACCGCTATGGTCTTTAGCGTTGAAGATAAGGCCGGTGCCTTGGTTGATGTGCTGCAGGCGTTCCGATATAACGAAGTAAATCTGACAAACTTGAAATCTAATCCTGGCAGAAATGCCAGGGAATTCTATTTCTTTGCCGATGCTATCGGGCATCGTGATGATGAAAATGTTAAAAGAGCTATAGAACATGCCGGAAGGCAATGTACCCATTTCTCAGTTATGGGAAGTTTCCCTGTTTCACCTGAGATATTATAATTCATAGCTTGCTAAAATAAAAATAACGGAGATAAAATAATATATGTTGATTGTATTGAAAACCGGCATTGATCAGAATGCTGTCGATCATGTTGTAAAACGACTCGAAGACCTTGGCTTGAAAGCTCATATTTCCCAGGGCCAGTTCCGCACTATAATTGGTGCAATGGGTGAAGAGAATGATACTTTACCTGATTTGCTGAGTAGTATTGAGGGTGTTGAACGTGTCGTGCCTGTTATGAAGCCTTATAAGTTGGCAAGTCGCGATCTTCACAAAGAAGATACTCAGGTTGATGTCTCCGGCGTAAAAGTTGGTGCCGGGGAATTTGCTTTTATTTCAGGTCCGTGCGCAATTGAGCTTGCCGAAGATTGTCATACCACAGCTAAGGCTGTTAAAGCTTCTGGTGCAAATATTTTACGGGGTGGTGCATTCAAACCTCGCACCAGCCCTTATAGTTTCCAGGGCCTTGGAGAAGAGGGGCTTAAGATTCTTCGCGAGTGCGGCGACACTTACGGGCTTCCAATAGTTACAGAAGTTACTGACCCGCGTAATGTTGAACTTGTTGCTAAATATGCCGATATGGTTCAGATTGGCGCACGTAATATGCAGAATTTTGTTCTTCTTAGTGAAGTCGGCAAGATTCGCAAACCTGTTCTTCTTAAACGGGGACAATCCTGTACGGTAAAAGACTGGTTAATGAGTGCTGAATATATTTTAAGCGAAGGTAACCATGATGTTATCCTTTGCGAACGCGGTAGTATTGGCTTTGAACCTGAATTGCGTTTCAATCTTGATGTCGGTTCTATTGTCGTTGCCAAAAAATATACTCATTTACCTGTAATTGTCGATCCTTCTCACGCCGCCGGTCATAAAGACTTTGTTATTGACCTGGCTCTTGCCGGTCTGGCTGCCGGTGCAGACGGTTTCATAGTTGAGACTCATTGTTGCCCTGAGCGTGCTAAATGTGATGGTCCTCAGGCATTGACCCCTTCGTTATTTGATGATCTTATGGTTGTTGCCAAAAAGATTATTGATGCCCGGAAATAAGTCCTATTTGCGTAAGGCCGGATTTAGCATATGCATATATTGATTACAGCTGGCCCGACTCGGGAATATCTCGATCCGGTAAGATTCTTCACTAATGGCTCTTCCGGTCAGATGGGATTTGCTTGTGCTGCCGCTGCTGTTGACAGGGGCCACAAGGTGACTCTTATCAGCGGACCGGTCAATTTGGCTAAGCCAAATGGTGTTAAGTTTATCCCTGTGGTTAGTGCAGCTGATATGGCTCGGGAAGTATTTTCTGTTTTCGAGCTTGTCGATTGTGTTATTATGACTGCTGCGGTAGCTGACTATACTCCGGCGAAGCCGGCCAGGCACAAGATTGTTAAATCACCGGGCGATTTTGATGTTAAAATGAAACGTACAACTGATATACTTGCTCAGCTTGGTAAATCCAAATTAGATCAAAAGCTGATTGGTTTTGCCGTTCAGGACAAAAATGCTAAAACCAACGCTCGCAGGAAGCTGGTAGAAAAGAACCTCGATGCTATCGTCCTGAATTCACCTTCAGCTATGGGTTCAACTCGCAACGATGTCAATATCTTGAAAAATAGTAATATCAGATATTGGACTCTGATTGAGAACAAAACGAAAAAGTATATTGGCAAGCAAATAATTAAGCTTGCAGAAGAATTGAATAAGATATAAATAATATGCAGAATCCTATTGAAGAAATTACGACTCATTCCTCCGGTATAGAACATACCGTTGGCATCTATGTTGGCCTTATGATTCTGGCTTGCTTGGTTGGAACCATTGCCAAGAGAATTACTCATTTGCCATATACCATTTTTTTAACATTGGTTGGGCTGGCTGTTGGCATATTTCATATTGGCCCTTCACCGGAAGAGTTTGGTTTTGGCCATGAACTTATTTTCTTTGTCTTTCTGCCGCCATTATTATTTCAGGGTGCATTTCATGTTGAACTTAACCGGTTGTTGAAAAATATCTGGCCGATTATTTCTTTTTCTATTCCCGGAGTTATAGTTTCTACGGTTATTTGCGGTATGGTTTTTGGCAGGGCTACCGGTATAGAAATAGGTATGATTGCGATGCTTTTTGGTGCTTTGATTTCGCCAACTGACCCGGTAAGCGTTTTGGCGTTATTTAAAGAGGTTGGAGCCCCGGAAGATTTAAAAATCATGGTCGAAGGTGAGTCGCTCTTTAACGATGCTACCGGTGTGGTCGTTTTCGGAATTATTTTTTCCGCTCTTATGACCGGCAGCGACTTAAGCGTTACTCAGGCCTTACTTGATTTTGTTAAAGTATCTGGTGGCGGTTTAGTCATTGGTCTCATATGCGGATTTATCGCTTTTCTGTTTCTGCATAAACTGGAAGATCATTTGCTTGAAAATGCTATCTGTATTACCCTTGCTTATGGCTCTTTCTGGATTGCTGAATGTTTTCATCTTTCAGGTGTTATCGCGACAGTAGCTGCAGCTATACTGATTGGTAATCATGGTAAACGGTTTTCTATGAGTGAGAAAACTATCGGTACAGTTGAAACTTTCTTTGAATCAATAGATTTTCTGCTCAATTCAATGCTATTTATACTCATCGGACTTGAGCTCAAAGAGTTACCTTCACGGTTGCCGGAAGGGGTTACTACTTTTACTGTAATAGCCGGTGCCATCATTGCTATGCTCATTGCCCGAGCTGTTGTAAGTTATGTTTTTTATTGGATGAGCAATCAGGTTGGTACTATTAGGCCGGATAAATGGAAACATATAATATTTTGGGGCGGGCTGAGAGGGTCTATTCCAATTGCATTATTATTACACCTGCCTCAATCTGCATCTAATGATTCGGGTTTGCTGCTGGTTGAATATAGACCTGCATTGATTTTAGCCGGCTTTGCCTGTGTAGCGTTTTCATTAATTGTCCAGGGTACAACTATGAAGCCTTTGATGAAAAAATTGGATATTCACTCTGATTTGGTTGCTGAGCACTAGGGAGTTATTCGGACGTTAGTGCAAGGCGCAAAAAAACGCCCGCCTCTTGTGACGGGTATTTACGTTTTTTAGGACTCTGACATGCCCTTGAGAATTATTCATGAAGAAGTCATACTCAAATATAAGATTAAATAGTATATCAGGCAAATCATTATTTAGAAATTTGGCGAGAAGTTTGCAAGATTATATATAATAATACGTTACATAAAATATTTATTTGCTTATCTAACATAAAAAAGGTTTGATATGAAGCTGATTGTACATAAATCATCATTAAATGGTACTGCTCCGATGCCGGGCTCAAAATCTCACACCATAAGGTCAGTTGCGATGGCATCCCTGGCTGATGGTGAAAGCAGAATATTTGCTCCCCTGAATTCAGCTGATACTCTATCAGCTGTCGATTCTTATCGAGTGCTTGGTGCTGAAATCGTGTTGCTGGATGACTGTTGGACTGTTAAAGGTTTTGGCGGTAAGCCGGTTCTCACCGGCGATATTATTGATGTTGGGAATTCTGGTACTACTATGCGTTTTGCCATTGGCTCAGCTGCTCTACTTCCATCAGATCAGCAGGTATCTATGGATGGTGACCATCAGATTCGCTCACGCCCGCAGGGGCCGCTTTTAGATGCTTATACTCAGCTTGGAGCAAAATGCAGCTCAGCCGCCTGTGACGGTAAACCTCCGTTAACTGTACGGGGAGGCTTAAAGGGAGGTAAGTTGTCGATTGAATGCAAGACCAGTCAGTATCTTTCCAGCCTTCTCTTTCATTGTCCGCTAGCGGAAAACGATACTGAAATAACTGTACCACTTTTGAATGAGAAACCATATGTTAATATTACATTGGACTATCTCAATCGCCAGAATATCAAATACACTGCCGCTGAAGATCTTCAACATTTTGTTATTCCTGGACGTCAAAGCTACAATCCGATGGATTTCCACGTTGCAGCTGACTTCTCCTCAGCTACTTTCTACCTTTGTGCCGGTGCTGTTCTCAATGCTGACATTACCCTTACCGGATTGGACTTTAACGACCCGCAGGGCGACAAAGCGGTTGCTCAGATACTCAAGGATATGGGGGCAGATATCGAGATTGAAGATCGGTCTGTCCATATTGCTTCCAGTCAGTTGAAAGGTATTGAAATAGATATGAATGCCATACCTGACGCCTTACCGGCTTTGGCGGTTACTGCTTGTTTTGCCGAGGGTGAAACAAGGCTTGTCAATGTAGCGCAGGCCAGGCTCAAGGAAACAGACCGCATTGCTGTTATGGCTGCTGAACTGCGTAAACTTGGTGCCGATACTGAAGAGCTGGAAGATGGACTTATTATTCGGCCAGGAAAACTCACCGCAACCAATCTGCAGGGCCATAGCGATCACAGGGTAGTTATGGCATTGTCACTGGCCGGTATGGCAATTGACGGAGAAACAATTATAGATACTGCCGAGGCTATGGCTATTACTTTTCCAAATTTTGTTACGCTTATGAATTCGCTCGGCGGCAATATAAAAATGGTAGATTAACTTCGATTCCTATTGGAGATTCCATTTTTTTCTACGGATAAATATTTGTAAATATGGTGCCAGGGCAGATGTATATGCTGCTGAAAACCATATCATTTGAGATATGTTTTTATAATTCTCTATTGATATCTGTTTTTTCCAGATTACTGCCAGTATTGCAATATTTTCTATTCCCGTTGTGCATATAAACACCCATAGCATTATCAGCAGCAGGTTATTTGACATAAACCATTTCCTGAACCATACTACAAACAATGCTGCGCAGCCAAGGCATAAACTGTAAATGCCAAATGGGTTGGCACTGTTCATATCGTGAATTATACCTATTATCCAGCATTGAAGCAGGGCGTTGTCATAGGAATCTGTCCGAAACGCAATCAGCAATCCTGTCAATAGCAGAATATCCGGCTTTACATTCTGAGGGCCGATAGCAATAAATGGAATTATGCTAACCTGCAGCAGTAGAGTTGCCGCTGCCATAATTATAAACGAAGACCATTTCATATTATTCTTCAGAGCCGTGAAAGACTATTATAACGTCTTTGATATCTGATAAATTTACAGCCGGCTGCACCGTAATATTCCATAAAACCGCATTGTCTGGATTATAGTCACAGTTCGAGACGTATCCTATGATAATATCGATTGGCATTGTCTTTTCTGAAGCTTTGAGAAAAATCGGATCGCCTGGTTTTACTGGGCAGTTAGTTTCTACATGCTTTACCTTAATATTGCCCTTGCCGTCACAGTAGATTACTCCTTCTGATTCAAAGCTATCCTGTCTGCCGCGACCTGACTTTATTATTACTGTCTCTGAAAATGCCGGGTCGTTCAGCATCTGGATTGCACTGCTTGTCAGGCTAACCGAGATTATTTTACCGGCAACTGCCGATTTCCATACTGTTGCTGTAGGGTTTTCACTTGTGTTACTTTCTTCATAAGTTTCGCATGTTGCCAGGGCAAACAAACCTGGACGTACTCCATCACGGCTGCCGCGGTTGACTATCTTGTTCTTTCGTGAAATGGATGTGTCTTCAGCTGAGATATGTGCACGGACCAGTGTGGCACGCCCAAAACTGAATTCGTTTCTGATATTTGCGAGTTCCTCGATATGCCGTTGCTGATATGCCATTTCGCTTTTAGTATTATTTAGTTCAATCAGCAGATTCTCGTATTTTCTCAATAAATCGTTATATTCATCATCTTGATCTATTATATCTTCAATCTGGTCGCTGGTTTCTGAGGCAATTGTATATGGTTTGGATGAGGCGATTTCTACCAGGCTTGATAATGCGAAATTGGCCTTATTTGTGTATTTATCAGGCAATAATACGAAGATTGCTGACAAAAAAAGCATTATATATAATATTCGGGTTTTGATGTTTGGCTCTGCCATTTGGCATTCTTTAAATCTTATTAAACTACTTTGGACAATATTGTTATGTCAATCTACTTATGGAATTATAAAGGTTTTTATTGCATAAATAAAGCAAAAAGATAACGTTGACTGTCCTCGTGGTTTCTTGTAAAATTTTGCCTTATATATATTTATTGATATTTTGGCTGTTATTGTCTCATCTTTGACTGCTGAAAGATGTTACGATGTGCTGCAGTACATAATTGTATATAAAAACAAGGTATTTATTACATGAACACGCTTGGTATTAGTCGTTATTTTGCATTTATTTAAATGTGTCTAGAGACACCGCTAATTTATGTAAGTCGATCGCCACAAATACTTTGCGTATTTTCAATGAGGTTGATATATGAAATTTTCCCAGCTGTTTATTGCTGTTTGTTTGTGCCTGGTTGCATCATCTGCATTTTCCGGTGATATTTCTCTGGAGAAACTGGAGTTTGACAGCACAAAATATATTGATATAGATGAATTGCACCGTGGCATGATTGGCTACGGCCTGACTGTATTCGAAGGCGCAAAGGTGGAGAAATTCAAGGTTGAAGTTATCTCAATTATCTCTAATAAATCTGCTGGCAGAAATGCTTTTCTTATTAAAGTTAAAGATAACGAAGTTTTTGATATTGCTCGCGGCGTACAAGGATGTAGTGGTTCTCCGGTTTTTTTCGATGACAGATTAGCCGGTGCTATGTCTTTTGGATGGAATTTCCAGAAAGAACCGTTGTATGGTGTTACTCCAATTAAACAGATGCTTAACGTCCATAAAAGGGTTCTTGCCAAAGATAATAAAACTGAAGTTGCCAATGGTGTGAAAATCCTGGATGAGAAGGTCTATAATAGGTTATTAGCTCCTCAGATTCTGTCTAAAAATGACCTGGAATCTATTGCCAGGGCCTCTGGTTTTTCAGCTCCTGTTGTTACCGATGGAATGACAACGCTGCCGGTTATGGTTTCATTTTCCGGGCTTAATAATGCTGCCACTTCACAGATAAATGAAATTCTTCCTGGTTTCAAAGCTAATGTTAGCAATTTTACCGGTAATATAGATCACTTGCTTGAAAATGACCGGCCAAAGATTGAGCGTGGCTCTTCTCTGGTTATCCCGATTGTTTCTGGCGATTATAATGCCGCTGCTCTTGGAACTGTTACAGAGGTTATCGATGATTGGGTCTTTGCTTTCGGCCATGCGTTTAATGGTACCGGCCAGTGCAACTGGCCGCTGGCAACTGGCTATATTCATACTTTTATGAGCAGTACGTCAATGTCATTTAAACTGGGACAGGCTGTTGATGTTGTTGGAGCTGTTGAAGCTGACGAGGTCCAGGCTATCTGCGGCAGGCTTGGCAAAAAAGTCGATACCTGTAAGGCTCATACTGTTGTCGAATATTCAGATGTTGACGAGACTGTTGAATTCAATATGAATTTGGTTAATGATGAGATGTTTGTCTCTAGTACCTCGATGATTTCTGTTGTTGCTCCGACTTTATATCGCGGTGATTTGCCGGATCTGTGTACTCTTGAATATGATGTTGTCTTGGATTTTGGCAAATATGGTATTGTGAATATCTCCGATATATCCTCAGATAGCTCAACTTTTGATCTTTCACTTGACATTGTCCAGGGTACATCTCTGGTTGCAAACAGTCCTTGGGACAAACCTTTGCTTCAGAGTGTGGAATCAAAAGTAAGGGTAAAAAATCAAACCTCGGTTGCTGAGCTTGATAAGGTAAGTCTTAATAATACCGTTTTCTATCCGGGCGATACTATTAAAGCTGATATCGACTGTTATCAATATCGGCTGCCTAATGTTTCATTAAAGGCTGAGCTTGTGCTGCCTGGTGACATTCCGCCTGGCGAATATCAGCTTGGAATTGGTAACAAACGGGCTTATCTGGCTAACCTCACTCGCTGTCAGCCACAAAAAGGCTTTGCTGACACTACAGAAAAGATTGTTAAAGTGCTGAATGAAAGAAATCAATATCGTCAGGATAAAATATATATGTTTATTGTTACTAACGAGCCTGGTTTGGCAGTTGAAGATGAATCTCTTCCCGCTTTGCCTGCAGGAAAAGCTATGCTGCTTGCTGGAAAATCCAGCGAGCGGCCTATTACGGCATACAGCAGGATGATCGACTCTATTACTCCGTGTGATTATGTGTTTATTGGCTCAAGCAATATGAAAATTGAAATTAGAGATAAGTAGATATTTTTTGTTTAGAAAGGTACTATTGTGGATAAAGTTTGGCAGCAATGTATAGAAAGCAGTTGCGGGGCAACTTATGGTGTTGAGGAAATCCTTCCTGCCTGTCCTGCTTGCGGTAGTCTTTTGGATGTTAAATACAACTGGGATATAATGGAAGTCCCGGATTCGCTGAAATGGTTTGAAAACCGCTGGTCTACTCGTAATAATCCGCTTGATTATTCTGGTGTATGGCGTTTCCGAAACCTTATCAACTTCTGTGATGAAGCTAATGTCGTCACCGTTGGCGAAGGGCAGACTATCCTTCAGAAAAATGATAAAGTCGGCGAATATGCCGGCATGAACCCGAACTGCACATACCTGGAATATGAAGGCTGTAACCCTAGTGGATCGTTCAAAGATAATGGTATGAGCGGGGCGTTTACTCATGCTCAGCTTGTCGGTGCCAAACATGCTGTATGTGCTTCAACCGGAAATACTTCGGCATCTCTTGCACTTTATGCCCATTCCTGCGGCATGAACAGCACTGTTTTTATCGGCTCCGGTCGTATCGCCTATGGCAAACTCAGCCAGGCGCTCGACTACGGCGCCCGCACTCTCCAGATTAAGGGAGATTTCGATGATTGCATGCGCCAGGTCAAAGATGTAGCCAGGCAGGAACAACTATACCTGGTTAATTCTGTCAATCCTTTCCGGCTCGAAGGCCAGAAGACCATTATGTATCGTATCCTTGAAGGTCTAAACTGGGAAGTTCCGGATTGGATCGTTGTTCCTGGTGGTAACCTTGGCAACAGTTCGGCTTTCGGCAAAGCATTCGCCGAGCTCAAGGAGCTTGGTCTTATTGATCGCATCCCGCGTCTCGCTATTATTGTTGCTAATGGTGCCGATACCCTTTATGAACTCACTGTAAACAGGGGAGTATCACTTAATTCGGAAAATCGTGACCAGGTTATCAGTGATTATTACGCCGAGTTGGACGCAGCTAATTATTCACCGGATACTGTTGCTACCGCTATCGAGATTTCACGTCCTGTTAATCTGATTAAATGTCTGCGTGCCATTAATATTTGCAATGGTGTGGTTCGCAGGGTATCTGATGAAAAGATAATTGAAGCCAAGGCGGTCATTGGCCGCTGGGGCATTGGCTGTGAACCGGCTTCCGCTGCTACTATTGCCGGTTTAAAGATCCTTCGTGATGAAGGCGTGATTGGTGCTGATGAAAGAGTTGCCTGTGTGCTTACCGGCCATCAGCTCAAAGACCCGAACCAGACTGTCAAGTATCATATCGACACCGACGGTGCCTTCTCCAATAAACCCACTGAGGTCGAAAATGACCTCGACGCTATCATTAATAGCTTAAGAAAATAACCCCAAATACTCAACACCCTGGACTGACAAATTCCAGGGTGTTTTTTAGTATTTACAATGATTTTATAAGTTTATAACCTTATAATTTTTTGCTTTGCATCATTGGTTTATATCACTGTTTTATGTGTAGCATGTTAGCAAAAGAAAAAACAGTCGCTCAAAATGAGTTTTCAGTGGTTGCCATAAGAATTAAAAATAGGAAGGATATTGATATCATGCAGAGAATTATTTTTATATTGTTAGTTGTTAGTTGTGTCTTTAGTTTTGCTGCTGCTAACGATCAAACTGACGATGCCGTTTCTGTTTTGCATCCTACCGGTAATCCGATTTTTACCCATAAATATACTGCTGATCCGGCTGCTCTTGTTCAGGACGATACTCTCTGGTTGTATACTGGTCATGATTTTGCAGGTGGCCAGAAAGGGTATAAATTAAAAGATTGGCTGGTTTTCTCAACAAAAGATATGAAAAAATGGGTCGAATATCCCGTTCCTCTTAAGATAACAGATTTTGCATGGGCTAAAAGCGGTGATGCTTATGCCGGACACGTTGCCTATAGAAATGGTAAGTATTATTGGTATATCAGTACCAACTGGACTGGAATTGGTGTTGCTGTTTCCGATAGTCCGCAGGGACCGTTTAAAGATGCCATCAATAAGCCTTTACTGACTAACAAGGATTGTTTTGCGTCAAGCCACTCATGGGCTTGTATTGACCCCGCTGTTTTTATTGACGATGATGACCAGCCTTGGATATTCTGGGGTAATAGAGAATGCTATTACGCCAGGCTCAAGGATAATATGGTTGAAATTGACGGGCCAATCAAGCAGATAAAGTTCGATCGGTTTGATTTTACCGAAGCACCATGGATACATAAACACCAGGGCAAATACTATCTTACCTATGCCACGGGTTTTCCTGAAAAGATTGCATATGCAATGGCTGATAGTATTGAAGGGGATTATGAGTATAAGGGGATACTTAATGAAATTGCAGGTAATAGTAATACCAACCATCAGGCAATAGAACAATTTAACAACAAATGGTATTTTATCTATCACAATGGAGCTATCCAGACTGACGGCAGCAGTTATAGCAGATCAGTCTGTATTGAAGAAATGGTATATAATACTGACGGTACTATAAAGAAAATCCAAATGAGCTCTGACGGAATATACCAAAAATAAAATGCAAAAAAGTAGTGGCTAGTACAAATTAACACTCTGAACTGGCAAATTTCAGGGATTTTTTTTGAATTGTTCCCAATATATATCAAATGAGCTTTTCGACAGTTTTTAGATATTCAATTCAGCTTAAACTCTGAAGGCTCTAGTGGGCGGCCTGTGATGCACAACCCTCCCATGTATCCTTTATAATATTCACCGTAATTCTGCAAACCAATATCAGCCGCTCCTATAGAACCGATAGAGTTGATTCGTATAGGTTTTGTTTCTGCCGGCATCATTGAATCTTTTTTACCATTAATATAGAGAGATAATGATTTGCCGTCATATACCATTGCAACATGGTACCATAAACCATCATTTATATTTTCTGTGCTGGTAATTTGCAAGTTAGACCGTTTTGCAACTATTTTCCCGGAAGGTGCAATCTGCAGGCAGGCACCATTGTTCCGGTCTGAAAATATTGTTGAGGATAATTCGCTTTTTTCTGGTCTGATCCATGCTTCTACTGTTAACGAACCATGGGGGAGTAGTCGAACTGGTAGGGCAATCATATCGTTACCATCAAAATATAGAGCTTGACGCTTACTGTCTTCTGGGCCGATTATATCAATATAGTTTGGCTTATGTTCTTCTTCGATCTTAAACTTACTTGCTTTTCCGGGTGCTGTTAAAACAGACCAGCCGCCAATTTCGGTAATTGTTTTCTTCGGCATGTCCATTGGGAATTCGCAACTGAAAATCTCGTTTTCATTTACTTTTAGCTCTCTAATGATATTATTAGGGAGTCTGGATATGCGATCACGCCATATTCCCCATCCTTCATCGAAATCACTGCCGGTAACTATGATGTTTGTTTTTACTTTTTTACCTGTTGGATAATTATCAATCAAGATCGGCTTTGTAAAGAAAATTCTACCGTCGGCCCGGCTGAAACGTATTATGAATTCATCACGAGGATAAACCCCTTTCCAGTCTTTTATGTCAAAATTCACATTAGTTCTTATTGAGCCTTCTTTTGCAATAAACTTTTCAGCTATTGGATGTGAATTGCATAGTAGTTCTGCTTTACCTGTCCATGACCAGCTTTCAAACCCTGCTTTGGCAGTTAGCCTGTTGCTTTCTTTATTGACTGAAAATGTGGTCTGGCAGTCCAATATGTCATTGAGAAAAAAACGAACTGTTCGTACCTGAAGAGTTCCACTCGGGCGAATTGTTATTGGGTATAATTGTTTGTATGGAGCTTCAGGATTTAATTCAGTAACTAATCGAGCAAATACATTCATTCTAAGTGTTTCATGTTGCAGGCCAATTTCTGGCACGCGCAATGTCTCAATTGTTATATTATTTTTGTTAAGTTCTATTGCGGGAAATTTCTTGATAATTTTGCCATCGACATTTTTCAGGCAGATTTCACACCATGATTGTTCTGTCGTATAGGGTAGGCCAACTATTTCTATTGTGCAATCATCACCAAGGTCACATTCCTGGTGATAGCTGACCATTAACTCGGCAGGTCTGGAAATTGGAGTTTCACCCCGCCATTTATATAGATACTCTTTATTAAGTCTGAGCAGAACATCACGATTCCAGACACTAGGCTCAAAGTGAGTGTTTTCAATATAGTCATTCCATGTGGTAATACAAACCCAATCAACATTGGTATTTATACACGACTGCCAGTTATCACGTAATGTTTTGGTATTGCCAAATGGTCTGTAAAAACCTGTGAAAGGGCCATTATAGCCTGGTGTTATGCCTCCGACAAGAATACCTCCGGGCCGATATTTATCAATTGCCTTTCTACCATTATCTAGCCGTGTATCTAATTGGTCCGGCATAAGTCCATTGCTGCCAAAATCATATAGCCCATCAAAAACCTGTAAAAATGCTTTCAGCTTTTCAGGCTTATCCCATAATGTATTTTCTCGCATTGGTTGTACAATCCAATACCCTTCATAGCCATCATTTTTAAGTTTATCGAGTACTTGTTTGAATCGCTCAAAATCTTCCGGTTGGTTGGCTGGTCCTGGGTTGTAAATAAAAAAAACAGGTTTTCCATCTAAATAGCAATTATTGGGGTGATGCCCGTATTTCTTAAAGTATTCTTCTAACAAACTTGTCATGGTGTCAACATCATGCCAGGGGTCAATACACATGGAAATCTTAAAATCAAATCCTTCAGCTGCCTCATACATGCGCTTCATAGCCCCGATATAACTTTCAGGGGTAATTACATCGATACAAAAACCGTCTATACCATATTTTATAGCTGCTTCAATTTGGAGCCGGGTTGTTGAATACACTCCAATATCGGTTGATACCCACTCTCCTAATATTGAACGATCTGTCAGTTGAGTGAAACGACGTTTCGTGTCATATAAATTATTCGAATTAAAGCCCCAGGAAACATAATGAGCCCAACACATTTTCTCTGTATTTTGCGAATACGCAATTGAAAAGCAGCTTAGCAGAAATATTAGAATTATCTTCTGTATAAAATATTTATTTTGCATGTATTTAGTCAACTTTCTCACTTTTCCTGATACTAAATTCTCTTATAAGAGAGTCTTTCTGTAACATCTTGAATTTAGTATATCGAAATATGGGATTGCCATGAACGTATGCAAAGAATTAAGTTTCTTATAAAATGCTGTTAATTCATAATTTTACATTATGAATTATTCAGGATATGCCTTATGCCTGTTTTTTTGAAATCTTTTCAATTTCCTTCTCTGCCTGGGTCAATATCTCCCGTCCCATTTCATATAGCTTCATGCCTTTGGCGTACTGCTCGATACTTTTTTCCAGCGGCACATTTCCCTGCTCGATGTCAGTTACTATCTTTTCCAGTTCAGCCTTTATCTCTTCAAAACTTTTCTTTTGTTCATTTTCAGCCATATTATTTATTCCTGTATCTATATTGTTAACTTTCGCAGCTTTTTAGTTCTAAATATTTACTTAGCTATGCTTTCTACGCTTCCATCTGCCAGCTCGGTCTTAATTATATCGCCGGTTTTTACCTTATATATACTGTCAATTACCTTGCCATCACTGTTCCTGGTCAGGCTGTACCCGCGTTTTAAAACTTTTCTATGATCCAGATTGTTAAGCAGTTTACGATATTGCTCCAGTTCTTTTGTCTTCTCTGACAAATTCTTCCTAATCGCATAATGCATGTTTGCGGCCACATGGTCAAGTTTTTGGCCGCTCATTTTAACTTCATTCAATGGCAACCTGCGTTCCATTCTCAGGTTATATCCGTCAAGAACTTTTCCCCGGTTATCTATAGACTGTTTGGTTAGCCTCTCTAGCTTGTGTTTGGCGTTTTCTATCTCCAGCTTCAAATTACCTATCCGGCTGTGTGGCTCGATCTTTTTCAGAATTCCTTCAAACCTGTCCAGCTCTCGCCGGTATTTCGCCAGGTTCGTCGCCATCGCGTGAGACAGCCTGGTTTGAGTTTCATCCAGCGACTGTCTTGGTACATCCAGCATCGACATCGGGTTACTGAAAAATGGCCTGCCGATCAAACTTTCTATTACATCATTAGCCTGCTTGATCGCTGTTTTTATATCAAAGGTAATTGCCCTGGCATATTCTGCCAGGTCTGATAGCTCTTCCTCCGCCACCGGTACTGCCAGTTCCGCAGCTGCCGTAGGGGTAGCCGCTCGCATATCCGCTACCAGGTCGGCTATCGTTGTATCTATCTCATGGCCTACACCACTTATCACAGGTATTTCCGATGCAAATATTGCTCGGGCAACCGGCTCCTCGTTAAATGGCCATAGATCTTCCAGGCTACCGCCGCCTCGGCCCACTATCATCACATCTATTCCGCCCAGCTCTTCTTTGCGTTTGTTTATGTCATAAATTGCTGCCGATATCTCGCCTGCTGCTTCTGGACCTTGCACTGCTACCGGGTACAGCAGTTTCCTGGCAAATGGCCATCTTCTGCCCAGTGTCTGGCATATATCCTTTACAGCTGCACCTGTTCCGCTTGTAACAATAGCAATCGTCATTGGATATCGCGGCAGTTCTTTTTTATGTTCCGGTTCAAACAGTCCTTCATTTTTAAGCTTCTCAGCCATTTGCCGGAATGCCAGCTCCAAAGCACCTATCCCTGCCGGTTCCAGCTTTTCTACTATCAGCTGGTATTTGCCTTGCGGCTCATATACTTCGACACGGGCCGTTGCTATTACTGCCATTCCGTTTTCCGGTTCAAATTTCAACTTGCTTACACTGCTGCGCCACATCGCAGCTAATATTGCACTTCCTTCATCCTTCAGTGAAAAATATAAATGGCCGCTTCCGTGCTGCTTAAAGTTGGATATTTCGCCTTCAACTAATATCCTTGATGGAAACAGGTTTGATAAGGCAAATTTGATTTCCCTGTTAAGGTAGGTAACTGAATATACCTTCGGTTCTGCCTTTTTAACCTTCTCTTTTTTTACTTCGACGGTCTTTTTCTCCGGCATACTTTCCACTTCCTGCGGCTTTTCTGCTTGCGATTTTACCTCAGGCTTACTTTCCTTTTGTGGTTCATCATCTTCGAAATTAAACATTCCTTGTTTCATATCGAGATATTATAGGGTTACATCGCCACTTTTCAAGCGCAAGTAACATTGGACCTTATTTATAATCTCTTAAACACGCTGATTATTCCTCCAAAGGCGTTTATTCATAAGGTTTCTGTGCAACATCTCCTTTTCACTTATATTTTATGTTTCATATCGCTATTAAATCCTTTTCTTAACAATATTTACTATCTTTGTCTTGACGGCGGCTCTGTTTTCTACTACAATTTGTAGTAGTGTGGGGTCAGCAGGGGAGATGTTGAATATTGCGAAATGAGTAATTTGTTAGTGTAACAGGAAAAGTAATGGCAGTTAAACCAAAAACTTTAGATGATTTGGGAGATTTACAGCGGCTTGTTATGGATATTATCTGGGATAATGGCCAGGTAACAGTTAAAGATGTTGCCGCTGTCGTAGCTAAAATACGAAATAGTGAACCGGCATACACCACTATTCTTACTGTTATGCAGAAGCTTGAAAAAGCCGGTTTTATCAGGCATATCAAGCAGCGTAATGGTACTTACAATTCTTCTGAGAACTCTGACGATTCCGATGGTAAACAACCTTCCAAAAGAAGAGCCTATCGCTATGAATCTATTCGTTCCCGTCAATATGAACAGTCTCGCGCCCTGAGAGCTTTCATTGAGCGTACCTGGTCCGATACCGAACTGCTTAACGAAGCTGATGATGGAGATTCACTGGAAACTATTTCCAGGTTGACAACTACTCGTGCAAAAGTATTGCTGTTCAAGCATTTGCTCGATGATGACTCTCTTTCTGAATCTCATTTGGTTGAAATAAATTCCAAACTTCAAAAAAGAATCAATACGGTTAAATCGTAATGTTTCATTATGATTTATAATTGTTATAACTTTCGCAGTTTTTAATTTGTTACTTATTGCTCTACTTATTGAAAAAATTAATTAAGAAAACGTATTAAGAGAACTATTATGGCTAAAGATAAAAGTTGGCAGAGCCGGATGGCTGTAGCCCAGGATGAACTTGCGATAGATTTTGTCGAGTCTATCAGTTACGACAAAAGATTATACAAATATGACATTGTTGGCAGTATTGCCCATGCTGAAATGCTTACCGAGCAGGGGTTTCTAACTAAAAAGGAATTCTCCCAGATAAAAAAGGGCCTTTTTGAGATTGCCGATGAGATGGAATCCGGCAAATTCAAATATGATAAATCCTGTGAAGATATACATATGGTTGTTGAGGATGCTCTGATAAATAAGATCGGTGATGTTGGCAAAAAACTGCATACCGGCCGTAGCAGAAATGATCAGGTTGCCTTGGATATGCGGCTTTGGGCCAGGGATGAGGTCGAAATTATTATCGACCTGCTCCGACAGCTCCAGATTTCATTGGTTGGCCTTGCCGAAAAAGATGGACAGGTTGTAATGCCTGGTTATACACACATGCAAAGGGCTCAGCCGATTCTGGCTGGTCATTATATTCTCGCTTTTGTCGAAATGTTTGATCGTGATATCCAGCGTCTTGAAGATGCTTACAAAAGAATAAATGTTTCGCCTATAGGTAGCGGTGCTCTCGCCGGAAGTACTCTGGACCTCAACAGAAAAAAAACCGCTGAGCTGCTTGCTTTCCCCGCCATTACCAGGAATAGTATTGACAGTATTAGTGATCGTGACTTCTGTATCGAACTTGTCTTCTGTTGCTCTACCGCTGCTATGCACCTCTCCAGGCTTGCCGAAGACTGGATTATTTATATGTCCGAAGAGTTTGGGTTTATCAAAATCTCTGATGCTTTCTGTACCAGTAGTAGCATGATGCCTCAGAAACGCAATCCGGACATGCTTGAGCTTATCCGTGGCAAAACCGGACGCGTTTACGGATCGCTTGTCTCGCTGCTTACCATGATGAAGGGCCAGCCATTGGCATATAACCGTGATATGCAGGAAGATAAAGAAAGAATGTTCGATGCCGTCGACACTCTCAGGGCCTCGCTTACTATCATGGCCGCTATGGCTGAAAACACCAACTTTATTGGTGACAGGATCGGTAACGGCCTTGACAAGGGCTTCCTTGACGCCACTGCACTTGCCGAGTATTTTGTTACTTGCGGGGTTCCTTTCAGGCAGTCCCATCAATCTGTCGGCAAACTTGTTGCCAGATGTGAACAGCATGGCATTAAGCTGGCTGATTTGTCTTTAGAGCATTTTCAGGGTGAATGTCCTAAGGCAGACAATGGCGTGTATAAGGCACTTGACCCGATAAATGTTACAAAATCATACAAGACTATTGGTGCCGGCGGAGCTAAACAATTAAAAGCTCAGCTGAAATATTGGTCAAAAAAACTGTCATAATTTAGGGGTTAATTACCTGAATTAAGTGTTATTGAAATATATGGATTTTTAGACGCAAGGAAGCGTAATAAGTGAATTATCATTTTATAGGTATTGGCGGATGCGGTATGAGTGGCCTTGCCCAGGTGTTTCATCAGCACGGTCATAAAGTCACTGGCAGTGATATGGAATCTTCCGAAGTCATTGATCTGTTGGGACGCAGAAATATTCCTGTTTCTATCGGGCATTGTAAGGAAGCTGTTCCGGACGATGTTGAAATGGTCGTTATTAGTGCCGCCATCCCTGAAACTAACGAAGAACTAAAACTTGTTCGTAAGAAAAAGATTCCTGTACTCAAATATGCAGAGGCCCTCGGCAAGCTCAGTGCCGAGTTGGAAACAATCGCTATTACTGGCACGCACGGTAAAAGTACTACCAGCGGTTGGACGGCATATGCTTTCAAGCAGGCTTCCAAAGATCCCAGCTTTGTTATAGGTGCTGACGTCTCTCAGCTTGGCGGTGGTAGTGGTGCTGGTGTTGGGCCGGACCTTATCGTCGAAGCTTGCGAATATGATCGCTCTTTTTTAAATCTCAGGCCTAAACTTGCTGCTATACTCAATATAGAAGCTGACCATCTCGACTATTATAAAAATGAAGATGAGATTGTTGAGGCTTTCAAGGATTTTGCCAATATCCTTGGCCCTGGCGGCTACCTGATTGCCAATGCCGAGGATAATAACGTTTTAAAAATTACTGATGGATTGAAATGCGACTGTGAGTTTTTCAGTGTTTCTGGAAATGCTCATTGGCAGGCATTAAATCTTGATTTCAAAGATGGTTACGCTTATTATGATTTAACCTATAAAGGTGAATTCCTTGAAAAAGTTAAGCTGGGCCTGCCAGGGCTGTTTAATGTAGCTAACTCATTGGCAATAGCGGGCTTATGTTATAGAAAGGGGATTGAACCTGCTATAATATCGCAGTGTTTGGAAAATTTTGTTGGAGTCGGACGCAGGATGAGTTATAAAGGTATGGCTCGAGGCGTGACCGTTTTGGACGATTATGCCCATCATCCGACTGAAATTAAAGTGACTCTGGAAGCCATCAGGGCGGCTTACAAGCCGAAAAAACTTTGGTGCGTCTTTCAGCCCCATCAGCATAGTCGGACCAGGTTTTTCCTGGACGATTTTGCTGTTAGCTTTGGCAGGGCAGATAGAGTTGTTCTGCCGGATATTTACTTTGTCAGAGATTCTCAGCAAAGTAAGAAGGATGTTAGTGCCGGTCAGTTGGCTGATAAAATCAACGCTTCCGGCGGATCAGCGGAATATATCGCTGATTTTGATTTGATTATCGAAAAATTATGTAACGATGCAGAGCCTGGTGACCTGATTGTCACAATGGGCGCAGGTAATATATGGAAAGTAGCCGATGAACTTATTCGAAAATTTGGATCAGATTGTAAAAACTGATGTCTCTCTTGCCGAATATACTTGGTATAAACTTGGCGGACCGGCCAAATATTTTATTGAACCGGACAATTACGACCAGTTGTTGGATGTTATTAAGAGATGTCACGAAAATAATATTGATATTTATGTCTTGGGTGGTGGATCAAATCTGCTTATCGATGATGCTGGTGTTGATGGTGCTGTTGTTTCTCTTTCCAGCGAATGCTTCAAGAAGATTGAATTTAACGGTGATATCGTCAAGGCTGGCGCAGGGGTTTCTATGAGCCATCTGCTCCGTGAATCTGCCAGGCAGGGGCTTGGCGGGATGGAATGTATGGCTGGTATCCCCGGCACTGTTGGCGGTGCGTTGAAGATCAATGCCGGTGGCAGGTTCGGTGATATCGGGTCTCTTACCAAGTCGGTCGACCTGATCGATTCCAGCGGGTATGAATTTACTTGGCAGGCTAACGAACTTTATTTCGGGTATCGTATGAGTAATATCACTGCAAGGTTTATTACCGCTGCAGAGTTTCATCTTGCTCCTGACGACCCAGAACGTATCGGACAGCTCATTAAGGAAGTATGGATGCTCAAAAAATCCTCTCAGCCTATGGATACAAGAAATGCGGGTTGTGTTTTCAAAAATCCGCGTGCTATGTCTGCCGGTGCTCTTATTGACAAGGCTGGGCTAAAAGGTACCAGGGTTGGCGGGGCTATTGTCAGCGAACGTCATGCTAATTTCATTGTTGTGGAATCTGGTGCTACTAGTAAAGATGTCCTCGAACTGATTGATTTGGTAATAGAAAAAATCAATGAGAGATTTGGCGTTGAGCTGGAACTCGAACTGCAGATTTGGAAATAAAACTATATCAAAATTAAGAGGTGAAAACCCCCGTTCGAGCGTGGCATAAATAATTACATTATTATTACTTACCTTCCGAGTAATCGGATAAAATCATACACACCGTGTATATATCTTGAAAGAAATAGGTTTGCCTGATGTTTAAAATTGTAGATCGTCGTACAGTCGGTCTTAATATGGAATTATACGAAATTGAAGCGCCTCGTATTGCCAAGGCTAGGCACTGTGGCCAGTTTGTTATTATTCGTCCATTTGACCATTCTGAGCGTATTCCACTTACTATTGCCGATGTGAATAAAGATACCGGTACCATTACACTTATCGCTCAGATTGTTGGCAAGACAACTAAAGAGATGAGTACCCTTGGTATTGGCGATTTTATGCAGGATGTTGCCGGTCCGCTTGGCGAGCCTAGTGAAATTAAGAAATACCAACCCGTAGAACCCGGCAAAGAGCCTGTTGTAGTTGTTGTTGGCGGTGGGCTTGGGACTGCTGTTGTCTATCCGCAGGCTGTTGCCCTTAAAAAAATCGGTAATCGAATTATTAGCATTGTCGGTGCTCGCAGTAAAGAACTATTGCTTATGACCGACCGGCTTGGTGCTGTTAGTGAAGAGGTTATCTGCACTACCAATGATGGTTCTGCTGGTCGACAGGGATTTGTTACAGACGCTCTTGCCGATCTCGTTGAACAACTCAAAGGAAATGGCTCTGTTGCCGCTGTCTATACCGCAGGCCCTGTCGTTATGATGAAAGCCGTTTGCGATGTTACCCGTCCGCTCGGGATAAAAACCATCGTTTCACTTAACCCGATTATGGTTGACGGTACCGGTATGTGTGGTGGTTGTCGCGTAACGATAAATGGCGAAACTAAATTCGCCTGTGTTGACGGTCCGGAATTCGATGGCCATTCTGTTGATTTTGATGAGCTTATTGGCCGTCTTTCAACCTATAAAGATCACGAGTCGCGGGAACTATATAACTACGAACATAAACATACCTGTAGACTTGACGATAAATAGTTCTATTATTATGACCGAATTAACCAAAAAAGAAAGACTCGGCATTCCTCTTCAGCATATGCCCGAACGTGACCCGCTTGAAAGACGAGGGGACTTCAAGGAAGTTAACCTTGGCCTTTCCCAGGAACAGGCCGTTCTGGAAGCTCAAAGATGCCTTCAGTGTAAAAACGCACCTTGTATCAAGGATTGTCCCGTGGGTGTCAATATTCCTGGCTTCTTAAAACTTGTTGCAGAAAGAAAATTTGTCGATGCTGCCAAGCTGATTCGCCTGTCAAACAGTCTGCCTGCTGTCACTGGTAGAGTTTGTCCCCAGGAGAATCAATGCCAGATGAACTGTGTTCGCGGCAAGGTCGATTGTTCTGTTGCTATTGGATGGCTCGAACGTTTTGCTGCCGATTCTCTTGCTCAGCAGGAGTGTTCAATTAACCCTACTGCTGCTCTTTCCCAGGAAAAAGATGATCTAATAAAGGTTGCAGTTGTTGGCGCAGGGCCTGCCGGCCTTTCTTGTGCCGGGGAACTGGCTCGACTGGGCTACAAGGTAAGGGTATTTGAGGCTTTCCACAAGTCCGGTGGTGTTCTTATCTATGGCATACCGGAGTTCAGGCTGCCAAATGATATTGTCGAATCTGAGATTAACCAGCTAAAAGCTTCTGGTGTTACTTTTGAAACGAATGTTATCGTAGGGCGAACTGTTAAGATAAGTGAACTTATCCAGGAAGAAGGATATTCCGCAGTTTTCATTGCAAATGGTGCCGGTTTGCCGAGTTTTATGGGGATACCCGGCGAAAACCTGAAGGGGGTATATTCTGCTAACGAATATCTTACCCGTAACAATTTGATGGGTGCTTACGAGTGCAATTCTGATACACCCGTAACTGCTGGTAAAAATGTATGCGTTGTTGGTGGAGGCAATACCGCTATGGACGCTGTCCGCACCAGCCTTAGGCTTGGTTCTGAAAAATCGTATTTGGTTTACCGACGAGATCGCGATCAAATGCCCGCTCGTGCCGAGGAAATTCATCATGCCGAGCAGGAGGGTGTTATCCTGAGCTTCCTTACCGACCCGCTTGAAGTGCTCGGTAATGATGATGGCTGGGTCAGGGGTCTGAAATGTATGAAAATGCAGCTTGGCGAACCGGATTCTTCAGGCAGATGTAAACCGGTACCGATTGAAAACTCTGAATTTGTGATCGAATGTGACCAGGTTGTTATGGCTATTGGTATAAAAGCCAACCCGATCCTTACCGCTGCCACCCCGGAATTAAACCTGAACGATAAAGGTTACATAACTACCAACGAAAATGGAATGACCAGTATGCCCGGAGTATTTGCCGGTGGTGATATAGTTCGCGGTGCCGCTACTGTTATTCTTGCGATGGGTGATGGCAAAAAAGCTGCCTCAAAAATACATAATTATCTCATCAACCTCAAGTAAATTGCTGGCAACTATTAAAGGTTGAAAATATGCTAACACCTCTCGATAATAAGGATCAACGTTAATTATCTTTAGCATATTCCTCTTTCGTTATTGCATATACTTTGAGAATTCCTTGCTTGGGCCAATCAATTTCACCGGTATATTTTAATCCCAGTTTTCTTAATATTTGTTCTGATGATCGATTAGCGGGATGAACTGCTGTTTTTATTTGCTTCAACTTCAATTGTTTAAAACCGTACTCCAAGGTTATATTTGCAGCTTCAAAACCATACCCCAAACCCCAGTATTCGGGCTTAAGACCATATATTAAGGCTGTATCATGCAAAATGTCACAATCTTGAAATCCACTGTAGCCAATGTATTTATTTGTTTCTTTTAATTCCACTGAATATTCATAAATACTATTAGTAGTATATTTTTTACATAATATCTTAAATTTAACATCAAACTCTTTAAATTTAAGATTTGTCTGGCCTCCTACAAATCTAGTTGCCTGTTCATTTTTCATAAAATTATATGCTTCCAGAGAATCTTCAACTTTTGGAGGACGAATGATCAATCTTTCAGTTTCAAGATACATAAAAATCTCTAAAATTTAGTTTTGTTTTGAACAGGTAATTTTATTGTTTATTTCTTATATTTCACCGGATCTGTTGCATGTGCATGCTCAAACCCTCGCAGTCTGATCATACAGGAATCACATTTACCGCATGCAATACCATTCTCATCCGGGTCATAGCAACTGTGGGTAAGGCCATAGTCCAGCCCCATCTGTAGCCCTTCCTGGATTATCTCATTTTTACTCAATGATAGCAGGGGAGCGTGTATTCTAAATTTACCCTTACATTCCACCCCGGCCTTTGTTGCCAGGTTTGCCAGTCTTTCATATGCCGCCATAAATTCTGCCCGGCAATCCGGGTACCCGCTGTAATCCACTGCGTTGGCACCGATAAATATATCAAATGAGCCCAGTACTTCGGCCCAGCCCAGTGCCAGCGATAGCATTATAGTATTTCTTGCCGGCACATACGTACATGGTATTGTGGACTGCCCAGTTTGGCTTTCGCCCGATTTGGGTACCGCTATCTCATCTGTCAACGCTGACCCGCCAAAGGCTCGCAGATCTAGCTTGATTATCTTATGTTCTTTTACTCCAAGTGCTTGCGCTACTTTATTGGCACTTTCAAGCTCCACTGAATGACGTTGACCATAGTCAACGGTCAATGCATAACATTCATACCCTTCCTGCTTTGCATACGCTGCTGAGGTATAGCTGTCCAGTCCGCCGCTTAGTAGTACAACTGCTTTTTTTCCGTTATTATTACTCTCACTTGCCATTTATCTGCCTTTTTGTTATTATATTCGATTCAGTATTGACAAAGTTAGCTTACTCTGCCGTACTGAATATTTATTTTACGATACAAACAGATATTATAGGCTTACCTTAACGGAGGTAAAACAAAAAATGAATGATCAGGACCCAAAAAATCTGCTCGAAACCTTTGATAACCCTCATCCGAGCAGGGAATATGAGATTGAAATCAATTGCCCGGAGTTTACCAGCGTATGTCCGGTTACCGGCCAGCCTGACTATGGCACAGTTACTATCACATACTGCCCGGACAAATGCTGTGTCGAACTCAAATCACTCAAATTCTATATCCAGTCATATAGAAACAAGGGTATTTTCTACGAAAAACTAACTAATGACATCTTGAACGACCTTGTAGAAGCCATCCAGCCTAAATGGATGCTTGTTTGTGGCGATTTTAATGCTCGTGGCGGCATAACTACCAGGGTCACCGCTGAATATGTTTCAGAATCTGAAATGTAAGCAGGCTTATTCAGCATAATTATGTTATCAAAAGGGTGGTAATAGTGTTTTATTACTACCCTTTACGTTTTTATGGTATATGCTTATATGTAGCTTTTTGTAATTAGCTGTCTTTATTAGGCGATGCTGCAATTCTTTACTTATCTGATATATGTCTTCTTACCGTCAACCATACCAGATTTTGCTTTATTGCTGCCACATTGATTCTGCCGGCAATATTAACTGGCTGTTGCTCAAACGCACTCCGGCTCGCGGTGGATTCTGGCAGGGCATCACAGGTGCCGCACTAAAGGATGAACCGCTCATTGACGCCGCCAGGCGTGAAATGCTCGAAGAAACCGGTATCTCCCTGAATAATATTATCGAAACTTCAATACATTATACTATAACCGTTAGACCTGAATGGGCGGCAAAGTATAATTTTCATCCAGATCAGGAGTTCATTACCGAAGATGTTTTTATCGCTCATCTTTCACCTGCCGACAAACCTGTTCTTTCCGATGAACACACCGATTGGGGCTGGTACTCTCTCGATCAGGCTGTTTCCATACTCTATTGGCCCAAAAATATCGACGCTCTCAAAAAATGTCACTCCATCGTCAGCAATAATGTCAATCCAGATATGGAATCTTAGTCTTGAGCTGTCCAGGCTATTTGTTTGTGTACAGTAATAGTATCAGCTGCTATAATATTATAAATGCTTGCTTTCTTGCATTATTTGTCTCTGTTCAATTGCATTTATTATGGATTAGTAATTTCTTATTACAGCGAATTGTTTATGTTTAACAAATTACATTATTCAAAACAATTATTACTGGCAACGATACTGCTTTTATGTCTTGAACTGCCGTTGAACGCGAAACCGTTATACGTGGATATCAATTCAGAACTGCGTAGTGACATGCAAACTAACGGCTGGATAAACTGGCTTCCTTCAGCTGACAATATGAGTCATATCTTTGCCGATACCACTGTTTCTATAAGCTCGGTTGATAGTAATGGCATCCTTGAGCTATTCGGTAATAAAGCAGTCGTGGTTTATGGCAATACTGTTGGTGCTGATGGTGTAGTTCTTACCGACACAAAACCGCCTGTCATGGTTATTCGTATCGACGGGCTCACGCCCGGCAGGCACTCCTTCGTGGGCTTTCATCATGCCCTTGACAATGTCGAAGATACATATTCAATCTCGACTTCTGACCATAAAGTTTCCGGCATAAAATCATCCCTTCAGGCTCACCACAACGACGAGGTGGGCACTTCATATATTGAATTCCGGGCAGCCCGCAACCGGCCTGTATTTATTCATATCGAATCTGTCAGCGGAAACCGTGTTATCCTCAGCGGTTTTGCTCTCGATATTTCAGATCCGGCCCAAAAAGCTATTAAACCGGTCCCTGCCAATCTTGAACGCCATGCCGACGGTGACTCCGGCACAGTTACGCTCCAATGGACAGCATCCAGATCTGCTGTTGCCCATCATTTATATTTGGCCTGCGATACCGACCTTGATACTGCAATACAAAAGCTCGAAACTGCAAAAAGGTTAACTACACTTACCGGATCTACCTATACTGCTCCGATTGTTCCCAATAACTCGATGTTGTTTTATGCCTGGCGTGTCGATTCTGAAGATAGTCATGGCAATATCACTCGTGGCGATATCTGGCACTTCCGCCTGCGTCATCTCGCCTTTCCAACCGCCGAAGGATACGGCAGATTCGCGATTGGCGGTCGCGGCGGACGTGTAATTCACGTTATTAACCTCAACGATTCCGGCCCCGGATCCCTTCGTCAGGCAGTAGAGGCAATCGGACCGCGCACAGTCGTTTTTGATGTGTCTGGAATTATCAGTTTAGAATCAAAGCTTGTTTTTCGTGATAAAAATGAATTTCTTACCATTGCCGGCCAGACCGCTCCCGGCAAAGGTATTTGTATCCGCAATTATACCTTCGGCGGACTCGGCGGCCGGGATACCATAATACGTCATATTCGCCTTCGGCTTGGCGATCTGACTGGTAAAACTATGGATGGCATGGGCCTTGCCGGTTGTGATCACTGTATTGTCGACCACTGCTCAATTTCATGGACTATTGACGAAGCTTTCAGTTCACGCGGTGCCAAAAACATTACTTTTCAGCGAAACATCATCTCTGAGGCTCTCAATATTGCCGGCCATTCCCATTACGAACAAGGTAAAGCTCATGGCTACGCTGGCTCCATCGGCGGCAATATCGGTAGCTTTCATCATAGCCTTCTGGCACATAACGCCGGACGTAACTGGTCTTTGGCTGGCGGCACCGATCAGGCCGGTCGTCATTCCGGTCGGCTCGATATTCGCAATATGGTAGTTTATAACTGGAACAACCGTACTACCGACGGCGGTGCCATGCAGGTCCAGTTTGTCAACAACTATTATAAACCAGGTCCGGCCTCACAGATCAAAACTTACCTTAACCCACAATTTGAACATCCGGATTTTGGCCCTCAGCAATATTATGTTACTGGCAACATCACAGAAGGCATAACTCAGCCGGAAGGACCAATCGGCCCATTCAAAGGTGTCAAGGTCAAAGGCCGCCAGGAAGCTCCCGCAACAGTTCCGCAGCCGTTTTTTGAATCTTATGTCACAACTCATACCGCCTGTCAGGCTTACAATAACGTTCTGGCCGATGTTGGCTGCAATGTACCCACTTTGGACGACCACGACAAACGTGTTATAAATGAGGTTATTACCGGCACCGCCGCATATAAAGGCAGTATCTCCGGCCTGCCCGGTCTGCCGGATTCTCAACAGGACGTCGGCAGCTGGGAAGACTACCCCGAAATTCATCGGCCAGACAATTGGGATACTGACCGTGACGGTATGCCGGACTTTTGGGAAATCAATATGAACCTTAAACCGGACGACCCTGCAGACGGCTCCGACGATCCGGACCGAGACGGATATACTAATCTGGAAGACTACCTAAACTCATTAACAACACTGCCACAGTAAGAACATAGCAGCATATAACTGGCAGGAGCGCTAGTAGCGAGTAACTTTAATTATATCGCGGAGAATCACTCAATCAAGGCGTTTGTAAACAATCACAGCCGATCCAGGCTTATCTTTGATTTCTATAACCAGCCCATCTTGCATTAGTTCCTTGCCGGATGCCTTCATAGAGCCGGCTATGTCGAAATTCGTAATCTCGTATTGTGCAGCCGGATCAAGTCCGTTGAGGAAGAAGATTTTTGTTGT
This sequence comes from Sedimentisphaerales bacterium, assembly GCA_963666285.2. Classification (GTDB taxonomy): domain Bacteria; phylum Planctomycetota; class Phycisphaerae; order Sedimentisphaerales; family SM23-30; genus JAFGDI01. The sequence goes on along the minus strand of OY762711.1, from coordinate 3,099,531 downwards.
CGTAGCACAGTTTTCACGCCGGAAAGCTTGCACTGCACCATCGCCTTCAGCCGGACGATTAAATTGCCAGGCAATCCATTGGTCCAGTTGTCGATTGTACTCTGTCAAAGGATAGTAGTCACCGAGTGTGCAGGGCGCAATTCTTCGACATTCCGCATATGCCTGTTTCTGTGCGGCTGTGTTTTCCGGATTCAATCCTCCCATACCAAATGAGGCCATATAAAAACTTCGGAATGAGTATGAATCGTAGTAATAAGTACCGGTACCTTGAAAAGGCAGCCAGAATGAAAGGCCATAAGTCTGCCCTTGATTGCCTTCCGGAACACTTCCCATACTTGGCCACTGGAAATCGCTGCGTAACAACGGCACTGCCCGCCGCATCGTTTCCAGATCGTTACGCCGTCCGCCAGAGGCACAGGAATCAATGTGCAGATTAGGATTTCGGCGTTTGAGTTCATCCCATAAGGCCAGGTGTCCTTGTACATATAGATTCTCTGTTATTCCCTGACGGTCTTCTGCATCATTCGCCCTCCAACTACTGCAGGGGCCTCCACCGTTCATATCTTCACGATACCAATCGATTCCTTGAGACTTGATCATTCCATCAGTATGATTGATCAGCCAATTTAAGGCTTCCGGATTTCCCTCATTAAGTATGAGGCCAACAGATCCTGGCTGCAACAGCCATTCAGGATGTTTTTGTGCCAGCCATGAATTAGGATCGCCCACCCGTTCCGGCTCAAACCACAATAAAAATTTCATACCATGATCATGAACCCAGTCCGAAAACGGTTTGAATCCATTCGGGTATTTTGTCGGATCGATTTCCCATGTCCCGGTATTGAGCCAGGCAACTTCGTCTTTATAAGGACTACCACTGTTGATATACCACGCGGCATCCCGCCAACAAATGTCCACTTTTATGCCTGCATCAAGAAAGTTTTTGACATAAGAAGTGTCTGAACCCCCAACCTGGATTTGGGCAAGGGGTGGTTGTGGTTGCCCAGCGAAATGCGGGATAACATATTCCATGTACCAACGACGCCAGATGTTTTGAGCCGCCACTACATCTTTTCCCTCCCAGAATAACAGGGCAATTAAAGGGGTACGAACCTCCTCTCCCGGCTTAAAAAACAGATGTGTCAATTCCTGCCCCGCTTTGATTTGTAATCCGTTCGCAGTGTCGCACGTGAACGAACTGGCCCATTGTCCGGGCCAGCCAATAGCCAATATGACCCCGCCATCCGGCATCTGCAAGTTGTAATAGGGCCATCCATCGGGACCATCGCTCGATTTTCCTGATGAGGGAGGGGAAAACTTTTTCATTGTATCGGGAACCAGCGTAAGATGATATGGCTCAAAGCTATCAGCTGTGCATGAATCACCCTTGATCCCATGCAATACGAACGCACCTTCATCGCTTCGATTTAACTGTATGTCCAATCCCTGTATGTTCTCAATAATAGGAGTATTTTTGTCGCCGGTATTTTTGAAGTATGCCGTCCACTCCACTACTGGATAGTCAGAGTACGCCACCGCCACACATCGAATCTCAAGGCCGGTCTTCAAATCGGTCCAAATCATGGTATGCTGACTTCGCACAGCATCAAGTTTTACGGCGGGAATTATCTTTTTCGGCCAATCAGAGAGCAGTTGGTCTGACTTTTGTCCGTCATAAATAAACGAAAAGGGCATCTTTGCCTGGGTATCCAGCAGGTATTTCTGAGTCCACAGGTTGCATTGTTGCATTTCTTTTGAATGAATAACATCCGCCGCCTGTGTAAGACAATTTAATGAAATTACACCTACTATTACGATTCTAATCCATATAGAGATTCGCTGATCGATCTGCTTTCTCACGTTATGTCCTTTCAAACTCTTTTCCAATTGTTCAATCATTATTCACAAGAAAATATCTGATTACTTATGCTTTTACCCATAGGACTTTCCAAATTTGAACAGCAAAACTGGATTAAGCAGCACTCATGCCATAAACCGTCAAAATCTCAGTTTTTTTTGAATGCATTTATTTGGGAAATACAGGTTTATTTATTTTAGTTCCGAAACAAAACAATAGTCGCCGGAAAGCACTTTAAAGACGGCCTCTGGTTCTCTGGTAGTTGATAATGAGCATTGAATTTCAGATCCAGATATAGCACTTTAATCTCATTGACATTAATTTGCTCAGTTGATATTATTATAGCTTAGATCGGTCATATGTGGTAAAGGAAAATTTATGTGGTCCGTCACCTTATGTTGAACAGTCAAAAGTACGAAGCGTACTATAAGATACCTGCAAAGGAGATTTAACATGATTGTTTTTGGAACGAGAATGTATGGCAAAAAAAACATCGTTAACGGCTGGGGATTTTGTGACAACTGCGGTGTATATGGTAAGAACAAAAGTTACGATGGCCGAAAGTGGGGCCACTTGTACTTCATCCCTCTGATCCCTGAAGGGCCTCGCGTTCGCGTTTTGAAAGAATGTAAAAAATGTTCTCACGGCTTGCATATTCCTGTAAATGAAATACTTAACATTCACAGCAATTTACATGATGCCACAACAAATGCTTTAGACGCTCTTATCGCTGGTCGGAATGAATATAGTGACAACGGCACAAATTTATCGGCAACATCTTCTCTGGTAGATTCTGTAGAAATGCTGCTCTGTTTACAGTCAGACAGCCACTTACTCTCGATCATCTCCGCTCTTAGGGAAAATGGGTTAATGTATCAGTATTATCTGCTGGAAGGGGAGTCTCTCGAATTTCACGGTAAGCTGGACGAAGCGATGGCCGCTTACCAACAGGCGGTACAATCTGATCGTAGCGGCCACCATGCTCTTATGTCTCTCGGTTCAATATATCTAAAGAAAAAAGACCATCAAAATGCTCGAGATAATTACGAAAGAGCTCTTAAGCTTACAAATGACCGGTTCCCTGTGCTCCAGGTTCTGCTCAACATTTACACTACTCTCAAAGACCATACACGATTAGCTCAGACATATGAAGAATGTTTTAGCATTTTTCCAGAACTCGCCGACGACAAAAAAATATTCAAAGCATACAAAAAGGCATGCAATAAAGCCGGCCTCCAGCCAATGAAAGAGTAGAATCCTGCAAAAAAAGCTTCTTATTTATAAAATTATACCTGCATTTTCAGCTTTCAGACTTAAACCATTTTTCCTTTTGTCCACAGCCCATAACATGACAATTGTATAATATTAAAAGCCGAATGAGAATATCATCCGGCTTTCGATTTATTTTGGGAACGTGTTTACATTATGCGGGCTTTTTTTCCTGCTGCTGCTCATCTGAGCCAAACAAGTCTTCTTCTTTTTTTACAATCGAATCTGTAATTGTGTATTTGCCCTTGGTTTGTTGTTCAGGCAAATCGTACATAATGTTCAGCATGAAATCTTCCATCACGCCACGAAGAGCTCGTGCTCCAGTGTCCCTTTCCATAGCTCTGCGTGCTACTTCGATTAGAGCGTCATTGGTAAATTCCAGTTCACAGCTTTCCAGCTCAAAGAATTTTTGATATTGTTTTACCAGAGCGTTTTTGGGTTGAGTAAGAATGCTGATTAATGCTTCTTCATCTAATGGAGAAAGAGCTGTAATGATAGGTAGCCTGCCAACCAGTTCAGGTATCATGCCAAAATGAACAAGATCCTGAGGAGTAACATTTTGGAGTATTCTTAATGTTTCATCTACATTGTCTTCAGTAAGATTTTCTTCTGAACTAAAACCGATTTGGCTATGCCCCAGTCTTTTACGTATGATTTCATCCATACCGGCAAATGTGCCGCCGCAGATAAACAAAATCTGTGATGTATCCATTTGGATATATTGCTGCTCTGGATGCTTACGTCCACCTTGAGGCGGGATATTGGCAACGGTACCTTCCAGAAGTTTTAGTAATGATTGCTGGACACCCTCACCGGAGACATCACGAGTAATGCTGACATTTTGATTTGTTTTACCAATTTTGTCAATTTCATCTATGTATATTATACCTCTTTGAGCAGACTCTATGTCATATTCTGCTGCCTGTAGAAGTCTAAGGAGAATATTTTCAACGTCTTCTCCGACATAACCAGCTTCAGTTAGAGTTGTTGCATCAGTAATAGCAAATGGAACGTCCAGGAATTTTGCCAGAGTTTTTGCTATTAATGTTTTACCCGAACCAGTTGGGCCTATCAGGAGCACATTGCTTTTTTCTATTTCAACTTCGTCGTCTGAGTTAGTTTTTTGATTAAGTCGTTTGTAGTGATTGTGTACAGCAACAGAAATGCATTTTTTTGCATAGTCTTGTCCAATCACATAGTTATCGAGGTGTTCTTTGATAGACCTTGGTGACGGTATATTGCTAAATACTTTACCGCTACTGCTGTGTTTGCGATTTTCCTGGCGGATAATGGTTGAACACAAATCAACACATTCTGCGCATATGAAAATATCATTTGGCCCTTCAATAATAGGACCGCATTCCTTATCGCTTTTGCCGCAGAAACTGCATTTACTCATTCTGCGACGGCCACCTGTTCCTTTACTATTGCTCATTCGTGTGAAAAATCCTTTCTATAGGAAAGTATCCTTTCTTATCTTTATTTGCATTTTATATATGCATCTCTCAGCTGGCTGTATTCATCATTGCTTATCAAACCTTTATCTCTCATATTTTTGATTTCATTCAGGTTGAAAGCCTTATTGTTTCCTGCAGAAGAGGGAACATCGCTTTTTAACCAGCTCCTGAATTTCTTTAATACATAAATAGCTAAAAATATGGCTCCCAGAGTCCCTAAAGTAAGACCAATGAGCCATAGCCAGTTCTGTATTTTAGAAAGTGCTAATGTATTCAGGATTAACTGCATCTATTAATTTATAGTTTAATTTGCGGTCTCAGTCAAGCTAAATTACTCTATTTTAGCATGTTATGAACAATTATAGGCTGATTTGAAATTAGATAAGATGGATGAAATTTATTGAAATAATTACACATCGATATAATTCACAATACTTTATCGAATAACAGTACTTTTTCGCAGATGCGTCTTAGTTTCAAGTACCAAACTCTGGTCAAACATCGTCTTTAATAATTGTTATAAGATGTTATGAAGTTGGATTCGTTGGAGTTTTTTCTTGTAATTTCCTTATTTACAATGTATTTATATATTTTTGTGATTTTAGTGATATTTTCAAAATATATAGTGTTTACATTATGGTAAACAGGTGATTAGGGCAATAAACCCTTATAAGAAAGAAGCTTATGACTGCCACTATCGATATGACAAAGAAAGTGTTTGGTAAATGTACTTTTCCTGGCGGCGTGCATCCTCCACATCGTAAGATTACAGAGAGTTCAGCTGTTGAAAGAGTGCCGCTAATTCCAGGCAATGATGTTGTTATTCCTATGGTTCAGCATATAGGAGCTCCATGTTCGCCAACGGTTGAAAAGGGGGATATTGTTGTTGCGGGTCAGGTTGTAGGCGATTCTGATTCTTTTGTTTCTGCTCCTGTTCATAGCCCATGCAATGGAACAGTGAAAAATATTTTACCTCTGTTTCATCCAAACGGTAAAAAGATTCAAGCTGTTGTTATTACAGTCTCAGATGAGCAGCCTGAACCAAAGCAGTGGAAAGATTTTCCAGCTGACTTTAATATAGATTCTATTGATCCGCAGAAGGTGGCAGGAATAGCCGGTAATTCAGGCTTGGTTGGTGCCGGTGGAGCAGCTTTTCCTACAAAAGTTAAATTAATGAAAAATCCGGAAAAGCCTATTGATATGGTCATTTTGAATGGCTGCGAATGTGAGCCGTATCTTACCAGTGATCATCGCTTAATGCTGGAAAGTCCGGAGTCAATTGTTGTTGGACTCAGAATAGCGATGAAGGCTGTTGACGCACCCAAAGGTATTATTGCTATTGAGGATAACAAGCAGGATGCTGTAAATGTCTTGTTTGATATTGTGAAGAAAATTGAAGGTTTGCATATTGCACTTTGCAAAACCAAATACCCACAGGGTGGTGAAAAGCAGTTGATACAGGCAGTAACCGGTCGTGAAGTGCCAATATGGGGGCTTCCAATGGATGCCGGTGTTGTCGTGAGTAATGTAGGTACTGCATCATCTCTTGCCTGGGCTTGTGCTGATGGTCGAGCTTTTACAGAGCGAGTTGTTACTGTAACGGGACAGGGCATAAATCGACCAGGTAATTATATGGTTCCAGTTGGTATGAAGGTTGAAGATTTGCTGGCCCATTGTGGCGGCTTAAAAGATAATGCCAGTAAAATTCTACTGGGAGGGCCTATGATGGGGCCGGCAGCTTACAGGCTTGATGTGCCTGTTATGAAGGGGACCAGTGGAATAACTGTTATGACGGACCAGGAGTACCGTTTGTTAGATGAGTCTGCCTGTATAAGATGCAGCAGATGTGTTGATATTTGTCCGGTTAAGCTTCTTCCTACAACAATTGCACATGCTATCAAAGCACGTGATGTTCAAAAGGCTTTGGATAACCATATGATGTCTTGTATAGAATGCGGCAGCTGTACTTATGTATGCCCAGCGCAAATACCTTTAGTTCAATATGTTAGGTCGGGTAAAGCTAAAGCAAGAAATCTTAAAAAGTAGTAATTTTGCTGTATTTTAGCTTATAATTATGATTTTCATTAGGCATTTATCATGACGGTAAATGCTTTTTTTTTGCCTATTTTAACAATTTTGCATTATTATTTCTGAAAATTACTTATATGTCCTAATTTCTTGCAATATAGTCTATACAGTTATATAATCTTATTAGTTATATTTCGTTCAATTATTGGTTTTGAATACATTGATACAAAGTTATATTATCAATCAGACTAGTTATTATGAAGTTATTTGGTAGAAAAAAAGAGATATCTGGGGGGAAGAATCAAGTGGGGAATAATATCGCTAAAGATGATTGTGATGAAGTGGAACTTGCTTGTAGAGATCTTATGCTTGCCAGTCTGGAGAATATGAGAAAAGAAATTATTCCTGGCAAAAGGGATTTGGTTGAAAATGATGTTGTCGAGAAAGAGTATCAGGAGATAGCTGATTTTATTAATATGAAAGTTAGTGAACTGGAAGCGGAAATGCCTGAGAAAATAAAAGTTGATGTGGATGATAAAACAATAGAAGTTAAAGAAAAGATAACAGAAGAACCTCAGGAAGTTGAAGAAGAACTACCTGAAGTCTCTGATGAAAAAATGAATTTGGAACCTATTGAGCAGGAGTTTTCACTCACACCTAATAAACAAATGATTATTGACCAGATAACAGCTAATGATATTGAGTCGGCTGTCTCATTCAAAGGCAAAAAATGATAAGGATGCTCCTTTGAAAATGGTTTGATATCTTTGCTGCCGGAGCTTTTATGTCAGATATCTCTAATGAAAACAAATGCTCTTATTCACAAGGGCAATGTATTAAATGTTCTTCAAAATATCAAGATATTGATCAAGAGGTTGTCCTTACCGGGACTAATATAATTCTGGTCGGTTTAAATCATACTTCTGCTTCAGTTGATTTGCGTGAAAAACTTGCATTTAATTATGAGCAGGCAGAAAAAGCGTTAAAAACTCTAAAATCAGCTCATCCTGAATGTGGTTTTGTTTTATTAAGCACCTGTAATCGTACTGAATTATATTGTTCTGTTGACAAGGAAAATAATCTTACAACTCAGAGTTTAATTCATGAGTTCATATCTTTGCGAGCGATAGGATTAGCAGAGTATTTTGAAAATTCGTATGCTTACCAGGGACGCGATGCTGTCAGGCATTTACTTGAGGTGGCAGGCAGTTTGGATAGTCTGGTTCTAGGCGAATCTCAGATTATAGCTCAGGTTAGAGATGCATATTATCTTGCATCGCGTGTTGGAGCTACTGATAAAGTAATTAATCGATTATTTCATTGTGCTTTTACATGCAGCAAAGAGATTTACTCGACCACTTCAATTTCACAACGGCGGGTGAGTGTAGCTTCTGTTGCGGTTGAATATATAGGAAAATTATTTGATAATTTAACTGATAAAAAAGCGGTTGTTATCGGTGCTGGCGAGATGGGTGAGTTAATTACACGCCATCTCAAAAGTAATGGTGTTGAAAATATAACAATCATCAATCGCACAATCAAGCGTTCGCAGCTAATTGCCGAAAGACTTGATTTAGGGTATGCTGATTGGGATGATTTGAAAACCTATATTGCCAAGGCTGATATTATTGTTGGCGCAGCAAATGCCGGTGAGATGATATTTGACAGGTCATATATTCCTGAATATGTAATTTCTAAAAAAGTGATAGTCGATATAGCTGTTCCAAGAAACTTTTCTCCTGAGTTATCTATGATAGATAATATTTATCTTTATTCTATTGACGACCTTTCTCAGGTTGTAAAGGATAATATGATGGCCAGGCGAGAAGATATTGATCAGGCCCGCCAGATTGTAGAAGATGATACAGATAGCTTTCTTGATTGGTTTGGTGTTATGGATGTTGGACCGATGGCAGGAAAGCTGAGGTGTAAATTTCATAACATGGCTTTAGCTGAGTTGAATTATTTGAATCGAAACTTAAGGGACCTGGACGAAACCGGTAGGCAGCTTCTTGATGCGTCAGTAAAACGACTTGTGAATAAATATCTTCATAGCTTGATAAACGGATTTCATCAGCATGCCCGAGAGGTAGATCCCAAAGCAGTCGTAAAACTAATGAAAGACATTATTGAGCAGGAGCATAGGGATTGATCATGGTTACTCTAAACGACATTTTTGCAGAAGATTATCTTGGTAGGCCTTATATAATTGCTGAAGCAGGTGTAAATCATAATGGTTCTGTAGATATGGCACTTGAGTTAATAGAAAATGCTGCCCATGCCGGAGCTGATTGTGTAAAGTTTCAAGCTTTTTCAGCAGAACAGCTTGTAACTGAAAATGCACCAAAGGCCAGTTATCAATATGATCCGGAGAACCCGTCGCAAACCCAATTTGAAATGCTCCAGTCACTGGAACTGGAACCTGAAAGTTTTGCTCTGCTGGCTAACCATTGCGTTCAATGTAAAATTGATTTTATGGTAACACCATTTTCTATTGAATGGGCAAAATTGTTGCTTGATTATAATTTATGTGCTTTTAAAATAAGTTCTAGTCATTTAACTTCTATTGATTTTTTAAAAGCGATAGGTGATTTTGGGTTGCCGATTATTCTTTCTACTGGTATGAGCGAACTTAATGAGGTTGCAACTGCTGTTTCTGCTCTAGATGATGTTAATCAGCTGGCATTGCTACACTGTGTCAGTATGTATCCTACACCATTTGATAAAGCTAATTTAAGAGCGATAAAAACATTGCATGATGAGTTTTGGGTTCCTACCGGTTTTTCTGATCATACAGTAGAAACAATTACCGGTGCCTTGGCTGTGGCTGCTGGTGCAAGAATACTTGAAAAGCATTTTACACTTGATAAAGCTCTGCCTGGCCCGGACCATTCAACATCGCTTATTCCAGATGATTTTCAGCAGTATGTTCAACTGGCTACAAAAGTGGCTGAAATTATGGGTGATGGAATCAAACAACCGGCTGGCGGCGAATATGCTGTACGTGATATTGCGCGTCTAAGCCTTGCTGCTGCTTGTGAAATACCGCCAGGGGTAATTATTACAGATAAAATGCTGACTGCCAAGCGGCCTGGAACCGGTATTTCACCGGCAGAAAAACACAGAATTGTGGGGCAGAGATCTCGTTATCAAATAGAAAAAGGTGAATTGATTAGCCTTGATTCTATTGATGTATGATTATTAATCTGCTTAAAATTCCTTGTAGTAAATATTGGGGTAAAATACCTTTGTTATTTTTGAAAACCATTATATTAGTAAACTTTCGCACTTTTTGAGGGTTAAAATTTGAAAATATAAACAAAAAAATATCGGCGATCCGATGTCTTTAATGATTGATAACAATAGGACACGGAGGCCGATATGTACTATCAATATTATTCGACATGGACGCAATTTATTCAACAATTTTTTCCAATTTTTACAGAGCCGGGGGCACAAATCTTCTGCCGGGTGGTAATTGGTTGGATATTGTGCACTACTCGCCGCACGATAACAGGCATAATACCCTACGCAGACCCGCTGGGCGAACGAGCTCACGATGCATATCATCGTTTCTTTCCAGATTGCCGCTGGTCTCTGAGCCGGATGTGGAAGATGCTCACCCTGATTATGGTTCAAAGATTCTGTCCCAAAGGAACAATCACTCTGTCCATGGACGACACCCTGTTTCATCGAAGCGGTCCAAAAGTCCATGGAGCCGGATTCTGGAGAGATGCCGTTCGTTCTACCAAGAAAAGAATAGTATATGCCTGGGGTTTGAATTTGGTAGTAACGTGTCTGCAAATTCAACCATCTTGGGGTGGCGAACCTCTGGCACTGCCGGTCAATATGCGGTTGCATCGCAAAGGAGAAGAATCCTTGATTGAACTGGCGGTACAAATCATTAATGAAATATGCCAATGGCTTCCAAACAGGCGTATAAGGCTTGTAGCAGACGGGTTTTATGCTACTCTGGCTGGAAAGAATCTTGAGAATGTTACCATTATCTCTCGAATCAGGCGTAATGCCGATCTGTTTGAGCTGCCGCCTAAAGTTAAAGAGAAAACCCGTGGCAGACCTCGCTGTAGAGGGCAAAAACTGGCTAAGTTGGAAAAAATGGCTGCCCATATCAGAAATTGGAGAACAGTTGAGTTTAGTCAGAGAGGTACGATTATTGAAAGGCTGGTTTATACTCGTATTGCTCTCTGGTATAAGGTAACTCGCAAACCAATCCTTGTTGTTATATGTAGAGACCCTGAAGGTAAGGAAAAAGATGACTTTTTCTTTACGACAGATATTACTATGGCGCCTGAGGAAGTTTTGACCTGTTATGCCGATCGCTGGGCTATTGAAGATACGTTCAAGAACACTAAACAGCTGCTCGGTGTTCAACAGCTGCAGACATATAAGGGCAAAGGACCAGAAAGAGCCGCTGGTCTTGGACTCTGGCTGTACTCGATGGTCTGGTTGAGGTATCTGACCAAGAAACCCAATGAACAATACTTCTTTGTTCAGCCATGGTATCAACACAAAGAGACTCCGAGCTTCGCCGATGCTATCGCTGACCTCCGAAGGGAACTTTGGAGTGAAAGAATTAAATATATGTTCGGTAATTCGGCCGTTCATGATAAAAAATATACGTTTCTGCTGGATGCTCTGGCTCCAGCGGCTTAAATACACTATAAAAAATGCGAAAGTTTACTATTATACACTTCTTTTATTCGCTATTAATATATAATTTTGGTAAGCATTCACAGGTGTGTTATTTGTGTCAGTTTCTGTGTTTGCGGAGCTTTTAAATAGTTCGCGATAAGCGACACCTTAGCTTATTTCTTTTTACTTATATCTTATTACTGTAACCGTGTGAACGGTTACTAATTTTGCTGTCTTCTGAGATTGTCTTTTCCTCGTCTGATTAAACGCGATGAAGCGTTTGTTTTCTAATATTCAATAATATATACAGCTAAAGCACTTATATATTGCAGTCGATAATTTTCATTATAGAAGATTATTGTGTTGAATTAATTCCAGCGAGGAAAAGATTTATTATAATTCCAGAATAGGACAAATATGAATATTAGAATAATGCTTGTTGTTTTAGCTGGTATCCTTGTTTTTATAGGAAGTTGCAAGGATGATTCAGAAGAACAAACAACTCAGACAGAGAATATGCTTGAAGACATTCGTGTAAGTGTAAGCGACAGTGCCGACATATGTCAGGTTTGTAAAAATGCTAAGTGTACATGTAATACAATTGAGGTTCCGATAACTCATCCGGGAGAATATAGAGAACTGGTAGCTAATAAGAGAGAACCAAAAGAAATATCAATTGTATCAGCTGCAATTAAAACAGCTCCTGTAATAGATGGCAATGCCAATGATGATATATGGCAGCGAATTGAAGCTGTTGAGACACTTGACCATTCTTCTCAGCGTCCAATAGAAATAAAAAGTTGTCATGATGATCAGAATATATATTTTCTGGTTAAATTCATTGATTTATCCAAATCAACCACCCATAAATCATGGATATGGGATAAAACTCAGAAAATCTATATTGAAGGTAATGACCGCGAAGATTGCCTGGTGTTAAAGTGGAAGACCAGTGGAGGTAATATGTCTTACAATCCGGAGTTGGCCGAGCCTCATACTGCTGATGTGTGGTTCTGGAAAGCGAGAAGAACTAATCCTGCCGGTTATTTTGATGATAAATATCAGGCAATTTCAGAAGTCAACAGTGATGATGCTTTTGCATTCCCTTCCGAAAAATATGGAACTCTATATCTTACCAGAAAAGGAGATAGTGGCAAAAGTGCTTACGAAGAGAAGATGTTTTTTGAATATATTGGAGATGCGGTGCATAAATATTATCCAAGGCAACCAGAGGGCAGTAGAGCTGACATACAAGCACAAGGGAAATGGGATAATAATTTCTGGACTATTGAGTTTGTCAGAAAACTTGATACCGGTCATACAGATGATATAGTTATATCGGCTGACAAAAAGTGTGTTTTGGGAATTTGTCTCTATGAAATGGCTGCAACCGGGATTGAAGATTCATGGACACAACCTTTATTCAGAACAGGAGATGTTTTTGATATTTTAAGCTTGACGTTAGAGTAATTAAGAAATCATCTTCTAATATTATTGAATTTTTACTAAGTATAATTATGAGATTTTCATTTACTAAAATCTATTCATTAGCCACCTTCGTTATTTTGTCAGTTTTACTGGCAGTAACTCTAGTGTCATATATTTATGCCAGATCTGTTTCCGGGTATCTTAAAAAAGATCTTAAGGTTTATAATGATGGTTTAATCGCTATTACTTCGTTGATATATGAGTTTTCGGAGACTATTGAGTTATTTAATACGATTTATTATGAAGATGACCATGGAGAGAAAGTAGAAATTGCTATTAAACATCTTGATCAAATCAGAAATGTTTTAAATGGTCCGGCTATAGCAAATTTAGATAATGATGTTTTTCTTGAACGTATGAAATTGAATGAAAGAAAATGCCGCACGGTCATATTTGCATATAAGTCTACCTATTTTAACGATCCTGCTCGTGATGGAGCTAAAAGTGAATTATTAAAGATGAAATCGGTAATAAAAGATTCCAAAAATGAAACAATGCTCAATTGTATTTCAAATTGGAAAGAACTTAATGAGCTAAGCAGGAAACTGCAAGCACGTTTGAGCATTTTTAATCTTTTGATTCCGATAATGCTTGTTTCCGGTTCAATTATAATATTAACAATGATATTCCTTGTTATTAAGGTCTTGAGAAGCAGGTTAAAGACAATTATTGAGGCTGCTGATAACATTCGACATGGAAACGTGTCATATCGTATTAATATGCCGTATAAAGATGATGTTGGGGTTGTTGCCAGCAGTATTGATTTTATGGCAGAGAGGATTGAAAAGCATGATGAGCAAATGGCTGAAGCTAATCACAATCTTGAAGAATCACTCGAACTGGCTCAAATTGCTGATGTTGCTAAAAGTCGTTTTCTTGCCAGTATGTCTCATGAGATACGAACGCCGATGAATGGTGTTATTGGTATGACTGATCTGCTAATGACAACAAATCTTAATCCAGAGCAGTTCGAGTTTGTAAGTACCATAAGGGATTCTGGCAATAGTCTGCTATCTATTATCAATAACATTTTGGACTATTCTAAAATTGAAGCCGGTAAGCTGGAATTGTCAAATGAGCCATTTGATTTGTATGTACTTGCCAATCAATCCCAAAAGCTTATGTCTCCACTGGCAGAGGAAAAAGGGTTAGAGCTTATATTGGATTTTCCTGATATCGACTGTAAGTATTTTGTTGGTGATAAGGTTCGTATTGGACAAATAATAAATAATCTGGTGAGTAATTCAATTAAATTTACTTCTTCGGGGTTTGTTAAACTTGCAATTATAATTAAAGAATATCGCTTAAATAGTTGTTCTATTGATTTCATAGTATCTGACACTGGTATTGGAATGAGCAAGGCTGCAATTTCAAGTATTTATGAGCGGTTCGTTCAAGTAGAGAGTGCTCATAACAGGTCATTTGCAGGTACGGGTCTTGGTTTGGCTATCACCAAAGAGTTAGTTGGTCTTATGGGGGGAGATATATCTGTTAAATCCGCTGAGGGTAAAGGTGCCACATTTACAGTGTCTATCAATTTGGAAGTAGCTCAGAAGTCAGAAGTTGAATCTAATATGATTTTAGGTGCTGATTTGCAAATAAGTCAGAACTTAAGTATTTTAGTTGTTGATGATAGTCTAAATAATAGAACGATGGCAGTTAAAATGCTGGCAAAGCTTGGTTTGCATTCTGAAATTGCAGAAAATGGGTTTGAGGCCATAGAGATGGCCGGCAGGAAAGAGTACGATATTATACTGATGGATATACAAATGCCAAAGTTGGATGGGTTGGAAGCGACGCGGCAGATAATAGAAAAATTTCCTGATAAACACCCCAAAATAATTGCTTTGACCGCAAATGCTTTTGATGAAGATCGTAAAGATTGTTTAGATGCCGGAATGGATGACTTCATGAGTAAACCTATTACTATGCAGAAGTTGAGAAGTACTATCATTCGTAATGTTGATGATAATAAGATAATCGTTGTAGAACCGGAAATTGAAGCTTTGCCGGAAATAGCAAAGAGTATCACAGATACTCTTTTTGGCAATGATGAAAGTAGCGGCATTTCAACAGATGGAAGTGAGATCCACGATACTGCTTTCAAAAGTAAAACTGAGCTGAATGCAGGGTTTGGGATTGATATAGATAAGGTTATGGAAAATGTTGAGGGTGACACAGAATTACTTTTGGATATTTTTGCAACTTTTGTTACAGAAGCTTCTGAAGTAATATCCAATTTCGAAAATGCTATTGCAACAAATAATTCTGAAAATGCCGGTCGCTTTGCCCATATTCTTAAAGGCATTGCCTGGGGAGTTGGGGCAGATAAACTGAAAGATTTATGCTTATTTGCTGAAAAGGCTGGGAAAAAAGGTAATATGCAAAAAGTCAAGGAGTTGTATCCTGATATTGAAACTGGACTGGAAAAGGTTTTATCAGATATTAAGCATTATATGAATCAGGAGTAATATTATGGATAATAATATCAAACATTACAGAGTGCTGTATGCGGAAGATAGCAAGGTTATGCAGAAAATTATCTGTAATATATTACGTAAGCTGGAATGTGAGCCTGAAGTCGTTAATAATGGCTTTGATGCCAGAAAGATTTTAATGTCTGACAATCCTCCGCAGATAGCTATTTTAGATTGGGATATGCCTGGTGTCGATGGAGTTGACCTATGTAAGCAAGTCAAAGAACGCAATGATGGCCGGATTGTCTATGTAATTATTTTGACTGTACATGAAAATGATGATGAACAGTTGGCTTATAGCTATGGTGCTGATAAATTTATTCCTAAAGATGCAGGTGTCGACGCTTTTAGAGAGGCGATTAATGAGGCAGTTGAGAAACTGACATCTTATGTGAAATTTTAGAAGATTTACAATTGGATGTAATCAGAATAGGTGATTAAGTTAGAGATTCAACTGATTCATAGAAAATTTCCATACCACACTTTGAACATTCAAATTTTACATTATACGTGTCTCTTTCTCTGCTTTCCAGTATGAGGTCGTCAGCATTATTTGTTTTACCTTGTTTAGGACATATTCCTAATTCGTATCTCAGACAGTATTTAGTAGTCATGACTTTTTTGCCATTCATATTTATGCCTGTTTCAGCAGCGGGTTCAAATTCATCTACACCGTGTCTTCTATAAAAGTTTTCAGAGTTCTTGTTTAGCACATTACCCATATATGATAACTTAGCTTCAGGGTATTTTGCTTTGGAATCTTTTATAAATTGGCAATGTTTTTTTGGTTTTGCTAAAAGACGTTTTTCAAGAAGAGCTTCAGTTATTTCCCTTCGAAGGTTATTGAGCAGTGATACAGGGAAAAAGTAAACCTCATTTAGGTCAATTTTTACTTCATCGCATGAAAATACGGTGTTTCCAAGTTTTGATAATTGGCGGGTTATTGTCTCTATACCCTTATCCTTATTTTTAGCAGGTTCAAATTCTCCCAATAATTCGACTGTAACATGGTTGCCATCCTGGTCAATTGCGTCAACGGCGATACCGCCTATATCATCAAAAACCCGCATAATAATAGGAATAGCTCTTTCTGAAGGGAGTTTGGCAAGTTGTTTGTTAAATTTATGGTCAAAATTTCTATATATATTGCAGCCAATGATAATATATTCCATAGATTGAGGTTGAATAATATTGCCGCAAACCTTGTTTATTGTTGTTCCCTGTAAGATGTTACGGGAGTCCAGAAAGCATATTCCGTCACCGCTTGTAAGGGGAATTGTACTGTCAATTTCAAAAGTATCAGCACCGATAGCCGATACCTTGCCAATGTACTCGCCGGTTGCCTTAGGAGTATGGATGGAAGCCATATTGCCCTGAGAACCATCAATACCGTAGTCAGTAAAACCTCGGCTAAAGGTTCTTGCGGGGTCAGGAGAAAATCCAAGTTCTACTTTGCCCGATGAAGAGGCTTCCAATTGCCGCTGAGCTAATAGAATATCAAGTTTTTGACGATAATATCCAACTATATTGGCTACGTATGCAGGTGTTTTGAGCCTGCCTTCAATCTTAAATGAGGTTATGCCTGCATCTAGCAAGTTATTTAAATATTCACTTAAGTTAAGATCTTTGAGGCTAAGCAGATACTTGTTTTTGGCGATAATATTTCCTTGTTTATCCTTTAGTGTGTATAATTTTCTGCATGGTTGGGCGCATTCTCCACGGTTTCCGCTGCGTCCTCCGGCAGCATAGCTCATATAGCATTGCCCGCTCATGCTGACACATAATGCTCCGTGAACAAAGCATTCAAGTTCAATTTCTTTGGCAGCTGACTTGATTTCTTTTATTTGCTCCAGGCTGAGTTCGCGAGCCAGTATTGCACGGCTAATTCCAATTTCCTCTAAAAATTTGACTTTTTTGGGGGTAGAATTATTCATTTGGGTGCTGGCAATTATAGGGATATCAGGTAAATCAACTTCCAAAAGACCCATATCCTGGATAATTAAGCCGTCAATTCCAATTTTAGCAAGATTTTCAATGATAATCTGTGCTTCATATAGTTCCTGGTCTGTGAGTATTGTATTAAGTGCTGCATATATCTTGACATAGTATTGATTGGCATATTTAATTACCGATTCAATTTCTTCTATTGAATTTGATGCTGCCTGCCTGGCACTGAAACTGGGGGCGCCAATATATATAGCATCTGCACCGCATTTGATTGCAGCAACAGCGGTTTCAAAGTTTTTAGCCGGCGCAAGTAATTCGATTTTTTTTGTTTGCATAGTATATATTACGAACAGAGTTAGTATATTGTTGTTAATTTTAGTTTAGTAAAGTTTACTTTTATATTTTGGCATGTTTATTTGTCATCTTTTTGATCATGTTTTATTATATATAATTATTTATGTATATTCTATATTGATGGTAGTATTTATCTTGGCTAAAACTGATGTTATAAATATTGCCTGAAATAATTGACTTAGAGTTCTAGTTAATACAGTACATTAGTGGTAAAATTTAAGTAGCAGTTTGAAATATTGTGTTGAAATAAATTTCACAGTTAATATGTAAATTAAGGGATTTCCCTTAGTACTAATTTGATAAAATATATAAATCTTTTTTAACATATTTCAGACAAATATAGTGTTAGTTTATCCGGTTTGGTCATGTTTATAGATAAGTATTCATCGCGAACTATTTATTGGTGTGAGAGGGTGTGTTGTTTAAGTGTATGTATTTCAGTGCCTTAAGAAGTAGTAGTCTGGTTGTGTGTGGTTATATTAATATATAAATAAATGATGCAGAAAATTTGTTATTGAGTAACTACACTTAAAAGTAGTAAGGGGTAGCAGTTCATTGGTGAAACAAAGATGCTTGTTTAATCATTTAGATATACATAAAATTTACAAATTGTTAATTGAAAACTGATTTACTCTACTAGGGATAGTTATGGAAAATTTTGATTTTACCATATTAAGAGAATTGCGAAAGAATAAGGGAGTAAGCCAGGCTCAGTTATCTGAGTCCTGCGGAATTACTGTTCAGACTATTTGTGCCTTGGAAAAGGGGCGTTATACTCCTTCTTTATCAACTGTTACCTCAATTGCTCGCGCATTGGAGGTCGACTTTGCTGAATTGGTTGATTATGCCTGTATGAGTGATCCGAAACTGTTTTCCTGCTCTTCTGCCAGTACATTTGGAATTGAGCGTCAAAACTGTAAAGTTTTTGATTTTAACTCTATGATGGTGTTGAATTCTGATTATTTACCGGGTGAGGATTTTTGTAATCACCGTTTCCCTCTCTGTGATTTATATTTAATATCAATAGGTGAAAGAAATTTTCATATTTCTGTTGACGGACATAATTATAATTTGAACGGTAATACCGCATTGTATCATGACGGGATGTCGGGCAGGATAGCAACAATTGATGAACCAGGAAAAGTAATTGGAGTAGCAGTTCCTCGTTTGTGTCAGTTTACACGTATTTTTGGGAATGCCAGAAATCGAATTTTATCACTTGCTCAAGATTTTACCCCGTCTTCACAGTTATTAAATGGCCTCGATTTCTCGGTTTTGAAACTTATCAGGGCAGCTCGTAATATAAGCATTGAAAGTCTTGCCGATAAATCTGGTGTTTCCGAACAGGCAATTTCTGATATTGAGCTGAATAAACGTGCTCCAATTTTGTCGACTATTTCTAATATATCCAAGGCTCTCGACATATCAATAAGCGATATAATGGATTTTGCCTGGCGAAGAGATCCTCAGTCGTATGAATTTCAACTTTTACATGATTATAGAGAGACGGTAAAAGGTGATGTTATAGCGAGCAGGGTAGTATTAGGCGATATTATCATAGATTATGTAAAAAATATGACAGAAGAAAAATCTGAAATTTCTTGTCCTGCTGATCCATTTATGGAAATAGCTGCTATCCCTTTAAAGGGGCAGGTAGAAACTCTTATCGATGGTAAAAGTTATATATATGGTCCCGGTCACGCCCTTAAGTATCATTGTAATAAGGGAAGGGTCTTTAAGTGTTCTCCTGGTTTTGAAATTG
Source organism: Sedimentisphaerales bacterium (assembly GCA_963666285.2). GTDB lineage: Bacteria > Planctomycetota > Phycisphaerae > Sedimentisphaerales > SM23-30 > JAFGDI01. The sequence goes on along the minus strand of OY762711.1, from coordinate 3,080,238 downwards.
TGGTGGTTCGAAGGCTAAAAAGGGATTATTTTTCTATCTTGAACCCACAATTTAATTGAAGCGTTTGGGTGAGTTTATTTGGTTATTTATAGGGGCGATTAACCAAAGGCAATCAGTTATTGCAACTTAAAACTGCAAAAGTTAACTATAGCTTTACAGGATAAAAAAGGATTTTGCCCCGTTTCAGAGGCAAAATCCCAACATTTATATAAAAAGCAAATAGTAAACTTTCGCACTTTTTGAGGGTTAAAATTTGAAAATATAAACAAAAAAATATCGGCGATCCGATGTCTTTAATGATTGATAACAATAGGACACGGAGGCCGATATGTACTATCAATATTATTCGACATGGACGCAATTTATTCAACAATTTTTTCCAATTTTTACAGAGCCGGGGGCACAAATCTTCTGCCGGGTGGTAATTGGTTGGATATTGTGCACTACTCGCCGCACGATAACAGGCATAATACCCTACGCAGACCCGCTGGGCGAACGAGCTCACGATGCATATCATCGTTTCTTTCCAGATTGCCGCTGGTCTCTGAGCCGGATGTGGAAGATGCTCACCCTGATTATGGTTCAAAGATTCTGTCCCAAAGGAACAATCACTCTGTCCATGGACGACACCCTGTTTCATCGAAGCGGTCCAAAAGTCCATGGAGCCGGATTCTGGAGAGATGCCGTTCGTTCTACCAAGAAAAGAATAGTATATGCCTGGGGTTTGAATTTGGTAGTAACGTGTCTGCAAATTCAACCATCTTGGGGTGGCGAACCTCTGGCACTGCCGGTCAATATGCGGTTGCATCGCAAAGGAGAAGAATCCTTGATTGAACTGGCGGTACAAATCATTAATGAAATATGCCAATGGCTTCCAAACAGGCGTATAAGGCTTGTAGCAGACGGGTTTTATGCTACTCTGGCTGGAAAGAATCTTGAGAATGTTACCATTATCTCTCGAATCAGGCGTAATGCCGATCTGTTTGAGCTGCCGCCTAAAGTTAAAGAGAAAACCCGTGGCAGACCTCGCTGTAGAGGGCAAAAACTGGCTAAGTTGGAAAAAATGGCTGCCCATATCAGAAATTGGAGAACAGTTGAGTTTAGTCAGAGAGGTACGATTATTGAAAGGCTGGTTTATACTCGTATTGCTCTCTGGTATAAGGTAACTCGCAAACCAATCCTTGTTGTTATATGTAGAGACCCTGAAGGTAAGGAAAAAGATGACTTTTTCTTTACGACAGATATTACTATGGCGCCTGAGGAAGTTTTGACCTGTTATGCCGATCGCTGGGCTATTGAAGATACGTTCAAGAACACTAAACAGCTGCTCGGTGTTCAACAGCTGCAGACATATAAGGGCAAAGGACCAGAAAGAGCCGCTGGTCTTGGACTCTGGCTGTACTCGATGGTCTGGTTGAGGTATCTGACCAAGAAACCCAATGAACAATACTTCTTTGTTCAGCCATGGTATCAACACAAAGAGACTCCGAGCTTCGCCGATGCTATCGCTGACCTCCGAAGGGAACTTTGGAGTGAAAGAATTAAATATATGTTCGGTAATTCGGCCGTTCATGATAAAAAATATACGTTTCTGCTGGATGCTCTGGCTCCAGCGGCTTAAATACACTATAAAAAATGCGAAAGTTTACAAATATAGTTCTAATATTTAATACCACATTATTCAGCGTCGATAATATCAGGGGCAGTTTCAGGATCCGGATCGGAGATAACATCTCCAGTGACAGCAGCGATGCTTTGCTCGGTTTCAAGAACAATTATTTCTACTAATAATTCAAATTGGTATTCAAGTTCAGCAGCGAGTTCATATTCTCCGGAGTTTTCAAGATATTCTACAGTCCTGTCTTTGAACATCTCCATCCTTTGGATAGTAATCTCACTGGTGCGAGTAATCATTTTGACAATTTGGCTTTCAAATTTTTGTGCCAGTTCATCTTTGCCATTTGCGTAAAAACCGTCGATTCTGGCAGCCCCCAGCGTTTCGATTCTTTCAATAACAGCAATTGCAGCTTCTGAGCTTTTTTCCATTTGTTTAATTGTTCGTGCCGCTACTTTTACCGCATCAATGGGTTTAGCTTGTCTAGATGGTTTGGCGGACGCCAGGTCAATATTTACAAAGCCCAGCAGAAGTAACATTGCAAGAGAAATGATAGTAAGCCTGCTCATACCGAAAATCTCCTCAAAATAAAGGATGACTATTTCAATCCCGCCCGTTGCGGGAAAATTCCATTTTGCCTCCGAGTATTCTGAGCCCTGGCAGGTAATAGTATATTAATATTTGCCAATGATAATATTGATAATATAGGCAATATTTTTTACTGCACCTTAAAATATAACGTTAAAAAAGCTAAAATGCATATTACGATTATGGAAAAAAAGACAAAATAAGGATTTCTTAATTTACCCGATTAATGCAGGCATTATAACCGTTGTATTTGTAGCGGTTAAAAGATAAATGGAATAGAGAGACAGCAGGAAGTTGAATTTTATGTCGTTATATTTATGTTATTTAAATCGAGCTAAAAAAGAAGGTTATAGTTATTCTATTTCGAAATATGCAGTAAAAAAATCGTTACCATTCCTGTTTGTTCCTGCTGAGATGTGGCCGAGGGTGTGATGCCTGATGGGAGCGAAAGAGTTAAGCCATTGCGATTCTGGAATATTGTAGTTTGCGATTAGAGTATCCAGTATTTTGCTGAATGTTTCTACAGATAGGTCGGCTTTGTACAGGTTGAGGTCAAACGATTTGCGTGGGTTGCCCTGTTCGCCTGCTTCCAGGTAAATGATTGGAGTGTGAGGAGATTTTGAAGCGGTGAGATTGAGGAAGCCCAGGGCTGCGGTTTGAGATGGGGTAGGGTTGTTGTCAGGATAAATTGCCGGAATTTTTCGACTAATCTCTCGCGGGGTTAGCAGAGGCAGGCAGTAATAACTTGTAATATTACATTTTTTAGGGTTGTCCGGCAGCCATTTATAACCTTTGTGCATTAGTTGCGGGCCGGGTTTGGTGCCGGATTGCTTATATGCGGGTTCGTTTGCTATTACAGTTTGGCAGACCTGGTCCCAGAATTCGAGGTAAGCTTTTATGATAATGCCTGTGTCGTCATGTTCGTAGCCGAATAGTATCTGGTTGGCGTTGCTGATATTGGCAAAGAAATCGTTCTGATATTCTGTTGGCATGTTGATATTATCGAAGATTGAGTTAAGCTTGTTACTTGTTAGTTTGTCAGGGATTATGCCAAAGAGCCAGCGGTCGGTGAGAATTTTGCCGTTTGATAGCTTGATCGACTGTTCGTATCCTTCGATAGTTATATTATGAAGTATTTCTTTGAGGTATTGTTCGCCCTGATTTTGCATATGGGTATTGTAGCATAAATATCCGATTAAGTTTATTGAATTGTCAAAAGAGCAAAATTTATGTTTTTTAAAATTTATCCCCCTTACTACAAACACCTTACAAATTTTCAAACCAACCTTCGCATCAAAAAAATCAGCGCACTTTTTGACATACCGTCCAATTGTAGAGAGCCGACAAAAAATGAGAACCAACAAAAATCAGCTCTCTCTAAAACATAACAACGACGAAAACTTCGTCTTAAACATAAAACTTTGCTCACTTAAAATTAAATAGTACATGAAAATACATATGCTGAATGTATCAATTTATCAAGATAGACTTGATCCCATTATGCTGTTAATTGCACTATAGTGTCCCACATTGCTGTAAAAGCCAATTTATTTGTAAAATATTAAACAATAGTGACATTTATACTATTTGTTTAATCCTGTTTCTAATCCTTTCACAATTTTTTTGTCTGTTAATTCTTCCCTTGTAAATTATTTAATATAATTTATTTATGTAATAATTCTTATTTCTGGATATATACTTATATCACATAATTAGTTATTAAATATGGAAAATAGCAGTAATAACAATCAGGAGCAGTTTCTCAGGCTGTTAATGCATAATGACAGGAACATTTATGCCTATATTTTGTCGCTGGTGCCCAATGTCAGCGATGCTGATGACATTATGCAGGAAACAACCGTTGTAATGTGGAGAAAATTTGCCGATTTTAATCCTGAACTGAGTTTTATTGCCTGGGGACTTACTATTGCTAAGTTCCAGGTTTTAAGTTTTTATAAGAAAAAGAAAAATTCTAAGGTCTGCTATAGTGAATCTCTTCTGGAATCAATAGAAAAAGTGGTCGAAAAATCACTCCCCGACATGGAAGAAGAATTAAACGCCCTTAACCGGTGTGTCAAAAAACTTGACGATAGCCAGAAATATCTATTGAAACTGCGCTATGATAATAAAATGACTTTCAAGGAAATAGGTGACAATATTTCAAAATCCGCCAGGATGACTTTTTATACCTTGAGCAAGATACATCAATTATTATTGCATTGTGTTAAACAAGCAAAATCAGAGGAAGGCTGTTAAACAATGCGTGAAGATACTATATATGATTTGTTCTTTGCCTCATTATGCGGCACTGCAAGCATGGAACAGCAGGCCGGGCTGGTTGCCGCTCTGGAAAACGATCAGGATCTGCAGCAGGAATATGTTGAGTATATTATGCTGTTTACTCGTTTATACCGCAGAGAAGGAGCTTCTGTGGTTATGGATTCCGAATCTGACCGCAGCCAGGTTGAAAGTCTTTTAATGGATCTTCGTCAACAGGAACAGGATGCACTATCTGTTGAAATTGAAAAAGCTGAGAGTGCGAAATTAGTAGAAAAGATAAATAATATTCCGAGTGTGTCGGCTGAAACCAATAAGTTTTTCCGTGCATATAATGTTTTGGTTTCTATTGCTGCTGTATTAATGTTTCTGTTTATTATTTATGCTGAATTATTTCCGCCTAAATACTTTGTCCCGGTTGCGACTGTTGCTGAACAGGTTGGAGCAAAGTGGAACAATGCTTCTCAGACATTAGCTAACGAAGAAAGAGTGATGACTAACCAGGCTCCTTTCATATTGGATAAAGGCATTGTTAAGCTGAAATACGATGAAGGTGTTGATGTACTGGTTGAAGGCCCATCAAAATTTAGAGTAGAAAAAAATGGCATTGATTTATCTTATGGCAGACTTTATTCCTATGTCGATAAATCCGGCAGAGGTTTTACGGTAGATACGCCAAATAGTCGATTTGTCGATCTTGGTACAGAGTTTGGTATTTATGTTGACGATTCTGCTTCAGCTGAACTTCATGTACTTAAAGGTGAAGTGCAGTATTTTTCAGGGCTTCCTGGTGCCGAAAAAGCCAGCAAGGTAATCACCAGAAATAATGCAATTAGATTTGACGCTTCTACTGCTGAAATACAGGCCATTCCTGTTGCTAATGAAATGTTCGCTCGACATGTCGACTCTAAAACAGGCTTGGTTTGGCGCGGGCAGGAAAATCTTGACCTTGTTAAAATCGCTGCTGGCAAAAAAGATTCATGGCAAATTGGTGATGCTGTTGGCATTCACCCGGTTGAAGCTAAATATGTAGATGCTAATTTCAGGCAGGCTATTAAGAATAATAATCATTATAATTCTTTTGAGGCATCTGAGTTTATTGATGGCGTTTTTATCCCGGACGGTGGAAATGGTGAGGTAACAATAACTTCCGCAGGTGATAAGTTTGCATGTCCGGATACTGGTGGTGGGTTTACTAATAATATATGCTTGTTCAGAAGTGGTGTCGTACGAGAAAACTCGAAGATTGCACCGGTTATATTTAATGGCAAGAATCTTGAAGATAATCCAGAATCAATTATGTGCCTTCATAGTAATTGCGGCATTACTTTTGATCTGGAGGCTATACGAACTTCCATGCCGGGTAATAAGCTGTCAAAATTCAGGTCATTAGGAGGAATATCTGAATTTATTGATGGTATGGCAGGAAGAGCTGCTGATGTTGACGTTTTCATTCTTGTAGATGGGCAGATACGGTATAAGAGAGAACTGCTAAAGGTCAAAGACGGTACTATTGATATTGATATAGACCTGGCAGAGCAGGATCGTTTCTTGACTTTTATTGTTACTGACGGGCTTCGAGAAACAGATGCATCTAAGGGCGGTCCATGGTCTAATGATTTCTTCTATCTGGTAAATCCTGAGATTGTTTTAGAGTAAACTGTTCAAAATCTATAAATACCTCGCATTTCTAATCATTATTATCCTGTTTCTGAGTTAGTTTTGTGGACATTTGTTTTCATGGTTATAACGGTTTTTATTAGTTTGATATAGCGTAAGTCTCTATATTAAATGAGGTTATTGCTGTATTTAGCTTTAAGGCATCTTGGGATATTTTTTAAGTTTTTATGTAATAAATAGCATCTCGGGATAATACATAATGAATCGAGTTAATTAGTTTTTATTAACACATCTAGTTTAGAGGAGAGTTTTAATAATGAAATCTATTGTATTGTTTATTTCTTGTATTTTTACGGCATCTATTTGTCTGGCTGATGCCCAATTTGTCAATTCTGGGTTTGAGCAAATGACCACAAATCCGTCAACAGAGAGGTTGGAACCGGATAATTGGACAAACTATGCTCAATCTGGATCAACAGTATATTTTGCTGGAAAGAATGATTTTGTTCATTCTGGAACGTATTCATATAAAATTGCTGCCAGACAAGGCTATGGTATGACCTACCAGGAGGTTACCAGTGGTTTTACCGTCGGCGAAACTTATAGTTTCTGGATGTATGGAAAAGGTGATACCAGTAGTTCCTGGCAAATGGATGAAGTTGGTGATAAAGTCGATGTTTTTGTGAAATTTAAAGATTCACTTGGCACACAGATTGGCAGTGAAGAAAGTATGGTACTTTTCGATGCTGATCCGGATTCTGAAGCTCCGATTTTAGATACAACTGAATGGCTTAAATCACCGGTTTTCCGGTTTAGAATACCAGAAGATACGGCATCATTCTTGATCAAGATACGTAGCGTCGATGGTTCTATTGATGGTAATTTAAGTGATGGAACAGCTATTTATATGGATGATTTGACAATTGATATTTTGCCGCTGCCGGCACAAAATCCTGCTCCTGGCGATGAAGCTTCTGAGCAGGCTGCCAGTGATTTAACATTAAGCTGGGAACCGGGAGACGATCCATATCAGCAAGGTGTTCCTAACTCAGATGTTACCGGTTATTATCTTTATATTGACAGTTATGACATTGCTAATGATCCGGGCGAACCTAATTGGCCCGGAATTGAGCCTGTTTCAGTATCAGGTATAGCGTATCCAGATGGTTCTGGTATGGATCTTGGTTACGATAAGATTGTTTATTGGCGAGTTGATGAAAGTATAAATGGTTCTTCTGTCGGCAGTCCAAGTACTGTTCAGGGCAATTTATGGACTTTCTATACTGAAAGTTCTTTCCCAGAGATTGTTGCTCAACCTCAGGATATTACCGTAATGGAAGGCGAAAAAGCAGAAATTGCAATTGTTGCCGAAGGTAATGCAAATCCTATCGTTATGTATGAATGGTTTAATGCCGATGATGAGCTTATAGCATCAGGGGCTGATTTAGATACACTTGTATTTGAAGATGCAATGATTAGTGAATCTGGAGCTTACTATTGTTTGTTAACCAATAGCCAGGGCAAGCAGACTACTAGTGAGAGGGCTTATTTAGCTGTTAAGGGTATATTGCTGAAATATGACTTTGAAAATGAGCTAACGGATTCAGCGGGCAACTTTGATGGTATTGCAGATAATATTGATCCAAATGCTGCAGGTGCGGTAAGTTATGAAGCTGGTATTGATGGCAATTCAGTTATATTTGATGGTGAGAACTATTCTGATCTCAGCAAAAATGCATATCCAAATGCCAGTCAGGGGCTAAAGAGTGGAACTATTGTTTGCTGGGTGAAAAAAGACGATCCGGAAACGGGAACTGTGATTTCTTCTTATAATGACGGTTTTACTACATGTTTTAATCTGTCGCTTCAGACATCAGAAAGAGTATATTTTTCTATTAGAGCAGAGTCCGGTGCATTTACAACTGTACAGGTCAGTGCAGATGGTCTGTTTGATGGGCAATGGCACCAGGTGGCAGTTACTTATGCTACAGGCAGCGATACCGTGGTATATATGGATGGTGAAGAAATTGGATCTTCCGGCGGTCTGGGCATAAATGAAGAGTTTGCGGCATGGGAGTATTCTGTGGTACTTGGTGCCGGCAATACACGCGGAGATATAAATAATCCTTATAACGGCTCTTTAGACGGATTTGTATTGTTTAACTATCCGATGACAAATAAAGAAGTGTTGGATATGTATAATCAATATTCCGTGATTGAAAAGTCACTTTGTCTGAATTCCTATGCTTCAACATTTGACCTGGCTGGCCCAGAGGGTGTAGGTTCGGAATTTTCTGATTGTAGAGTCGATATGTATGATTTTGCCGCTATGGCAGGTGTGTGGCTTGATTGCGGACTGTACCCGGCATGCGATAATTAAAAAAGAAGTATTTCTGGCAGAATCTCTTTAACAGGTGATTCTGCCAGTTTGTTTTTATTGGTGAAAGTTTTAGCTTTTGTTATTTTACTTTTGGAGGTTAAAAGATGAAAAAGTTGTTTTTATTATTACTGGTTTTTGCGGTTTCTGCTGCTAATGCGAATTATATATTGAATCCTGGTTTTGAATCTATGTCAGGTGATCCGTTAGCACCGGATATATGGTCGCAGTATAAAGGCACTGGTGCAACAGTTTATTATGCCGCTAAGAATGATATTGTATATGACGGGGGGTACTCATATAAGATTGCTGCTCGTAATGGCTATGGTATGCTTCATCAGACAATTACTGGTTTTACTGGTGGGGAAGCTTTGAGCTTCTGGCTGTATGGTCGAGGTGATACGAACGAAAACTGGCAAATGGATGAAACCGGCGATCAAATTGATGTTTATATCAAGTTCAAAGATGCCAACGGAAACCAGATAGGTGATGAGATTAGTATGGTTCTGTTTGATGCTGATGAAGAAACAGATTCCGCAATTCTATCTACTACAGATTGGCTGAAATCGCCTGTTTTTAGTTTTGTAACACCAGGTGAAACAGCTCAGGTACAGGTAAAGATCCGCTCTGTTGACGGTACTCCAGACGGTAATGGTGCAGATGGTACCGGTGTTTACCTGGATAATATAACTTTAGTTCCAGAGCCTGCATCAATGGCTATTCTTGGCTTTGGAGGTTTGATTGGAATGCTGCGTAGATATCGTAAATAATTCATTTCATTTTGTTATTAATGACTGTTCTCATTAATATAGAACAAGGCGGGCATATCTCAGGTTATGCCCGCTCTTTGATTTAAGTAGAAAGTATGGAGAAAAAGTTTTGGTTAAATTAGTCAAATCTATTTCGTTATTATTAGTTGTCCTTATGACAGCATGTGGCTCTTCATATGCGGATAACTCATTTGATATTGTAGTTTATGGTGGTACCTGTTCAGGTATAACCGCGGCTATTCAGGCAAAACGAATGGGTAAAAATGTCGCTTTGGTATGTCCGGAAGAACATCTGGGCGGCTTAACCATTAGCGGGCTTGGTTGGACTGATACAAAAGATACAAACTGTATCGGAGGTTTGTCCAGGGAGTTTTACCATCGCATCTGGTTATATTATAATGATCCTGAAGCGTGGATTTACCAAACCCGCAGTTCTTATAATGTCAGCTGGCAGGCGGGTGCGGGTATTCAGGATGGAACCGAGACAATGTGGACTTTTGAGCCGCATGTTGCTGAAGAAGTATTTAATCAATGGCTAAGTGAAGAAAATGTTACTGTTGTGCGTAACCGATGGCTTGATAGAGGTCCTGATGGCGTCCGGAAGCATGGTAATATGATTACTGCTATAAAAACACTGGCTTATGACAAGGATTTTGGCTTTTCGCCGGCAGAAACGTATAGAGGGAAGATGTTTATAGATGCTTCATATGAAGGTGATCTTATGGCTTCTTCCGGTGTGTCCTATCGTATAGGCAGAGATTCAAATAGTGAGTATAATGAAACCTTAAATGGGATATATTTTAAATCAACCGATTTGAGTCCGGGTAAATCACCATATAGTGGAATTGACCCATATTGGGTGCCGGGAGACCCAACGAGCGGACTTATTCCGCAGATAGAAAATGAATTTACTGAAGTCAGTCAGATAGGTAAAGCAGATAACAGGCTCCAGGCATTCAATTTCAGGATGTGTATGACAGATGTCAGCTCAAACCGAGTTCCTGTTTCAAAGCCTTTAAGCTACGATGAAAAAGATTATGAACTTTTGTTTCGTCTTTATGAAGCTGGGCAGAATCCCGGCTTTACCGACCAGCGTATGCCAAACTTAAAAACAGATAACAATAATAGTGGTTTGATGTCGCTGGATTGGCCGGGTGGAAACTATTCTATCGAAAAAAACTGGAATTATTCGGAGGCCGATTATATAGAACGCATAAATTATGTTAAGCGTCAAAGGGATTATCAGCAGGGGTTGTTATGGACAATGCTGTATCATCCGCGTGTGCCGGCAGCTTCAAGAAATAGCCGGATTAAATGGGGGTTGCCCAAAGATGAGTTTATCGATAACGATCATTGGCCTTATTTCCCTTATGTCCGGGAAGCTAGGAGATTAGAAGGTGAAATGGTTATGACTGAGCATCATGTTAAAATGGCTTCAGGTTATACCATTTATGATTCAATTGGCCAGGGTTCATATTCATTGGATTCTCATGTTGTGCGTCGTGTTGTTATAGATGGTGCAATTTGGGATGAAGGTGGTTTTTATCTCTGGTGGAGTACAGGTTATCCGATAAGTTACAGATCGATACTTCCTCAAAGACAGCAGTCTGCAAATTTACTTGTACCTGTTTGCCTGTCAGCGAGCCATGCTGCTTTTGGTAGTATCAGGATGGAGCCAACTTATATGATTTTAGGGCAGTCTGCTGCTACAGCAGCTTCACTGGCAATTGATTATGAATATGATATTCAGGATGTACCTTATGATTTACTTCGCATTAAGTTATTACAAGATGGTCAGCGTTTGAAAGAAACATTTTCGTCTGACTTTCCTTCTGTACTGTTAAATTTTGGATCACAAATTGCTGATAATGCTAATAGCCCGGCACATGAAATTGGCAAAGTATCCGGAATAAGCTGGAATTTGGTTACTGCAGATAAAAGTTCAGGAATATTCGATTCAAATGGAAACAGCACAAATTTGAGTGTTAATCTGGGTAAATCTTTACCCGGCCAAAAGATTATTGACTGGGATTTACATGGTTTCAATAACAGCAGCCTTGGAATTGACTATAATACTGGTATCTATTCTGGAAATGCCAGAAGTGCGATCTTTGTAAATGATGGCAAAGATAGCCATGTTTCGTTAGGCATAAGAATTTCAGGATTAGATGCAGGAATTTACGGACTATATTTAACTGCAAATAACACAAACACAACAGTTCATGATACATATAATATTTATTCTTTTGATGTTGAGTTGGATTCTATTGATTCAGACTTTAGTGATAAAGCTTCCGTTTTATTGGAAAACACTAAGGAATATGAGTCCTGGCTGTTTGATAAAAATTTTGCAATATCGCAAATCAGCTTATCTGATGACAAAGATCTGGTTGTCGTTGTTGAGGGTTTAGCAGCAGCAGATTATAGAGCTTTTCTTAACACTTTGGAAATAGTCAAATTAGGTAGATCTCCTTTAATGCCGGTTATTGTTTCAGAACCGCAGGATTTGTATATAAACAATTCAGAATTTGATGATCATATTGTGGAATGTCGATTCAAAAGCAGCACATTGCCAACAGCGAAATGGTATAAGAGTGTTGCAGAAGGAAATGATATACCAGTAACTGATTTTATGGGTGAAATAATAGAAGATGGACCGGCTTATGATAACCAAAAAGGATATTATGTTTCAAGGTTAATATTCAATTCATCTGATAGTGACTATCAAGGTGATTATTATTGTATTATTGATAATTCTGTAGGTTCAATTGTTTCGCAGACTGCCAGTTTGTTTATTAAAGAACTTTTGGCTCACTGGTCTCTTGATGCTGAAGATTATTCAAATGGATACTATTTGGATGAATCTGGATATGATAGAAATGTTGCGGCAACAGGTGCACCATCTTTTTTGAACGGTGCCGACAATGATGAAAATGGGGCAATATCCTTAACGTCTGTTAACGGAACAGGTATCGTTGGAAGATGGAATCCGCTTGAAAGTACTGGCAAATTCAGTATTTCATGTTGGGTTTTCTGGACCGGTGGAAATCAGACAAGTATTATCATGGATAAATCTGATAGCTGGGATGCTTCTCAAATGATGTGGGTATGGGGGCTTAATCCATCAACAAACAGGATAAATTTTGTAGCAGTCGGTTCAACTGAATTTCAAACACCAATTGATCAGGCCGGTTTTAGAATGAATGAATGGCACCATCTTATAGTAACATATGATCTTGAAACCCATATAGCACAATTATATGTAGATATGGAATTGGTAAATAGTGGGATGGTAAATATGGGTACCGGATCTGATAGTATACTAAAGCTTGGTGTCGATGTAGGGGGAAGGACGTTCCAGGGGCAATTGGATGATGTGAGAATATATAATTATGTCTTAGATCAAGCGGGAGTTATCGAGGCATACAATGGGGCAGCATTACATAAGGTGAGTACGTGTAACACTGACTGGCAGGGGAGGCAATTTGACTTTTCCGGGCCTAATAATATAGCTGATTGTATAGTAGATATCTCAGATCTATCGGTATTGCTGGATAATTGGCTGAGTTGCGGACTATATCCTTTATCTGAATGTGAAAAATAATATGGTGTGTTGTTGCTGGATAGTCGGGGAAAAAATACGATTTAATATAATATTGGCTGAATAATACTTATTCTTTTGGAATTTGTTTTACCGGATTAGTATTGCGCAGGGGTAAATGTCTGTATTGTATTTGTTTGTGATCTGCTTGCTTCAATCGGCAAGTTTACGGAATTGTTATTTTTTATCTGTGAACACAGCAGGTTGGGATACAACCTGATAGTGAATGATAACAATTAAACTATTGATATTAGTAAAGTAATAGTGTATATTAAAGGATATTCTAAGTATGCAGCATTTATCTGAAAGCTCTATGAAGATTAAGGTATTGTTAATTTTAGTTTCTTTGGTTTTTGTAGCCAAACTACATGGAGATAGCGTTAAGGGTTTATCTCGGGGCCCATTTCTTGCCCAAAAAGATGCCCTTGTATTACGTTCAACTGATTTTCATAACGGCCAATATCCATGGCAGATTATTAGGCGTTCTTCTGAAGCTAAAGATGGGGTAACGGTGTCAAGTTTGAAATTTAGTTCACCATTTGCATATGATGCTATTGTGCCAGGAACTGTTTTGAACAGTCTTGTGCATAATGAAGTCTATCCGGAACCATATTTTGGCCTCAATAATGCTAAAGAGGAATCAATTATACCAGATATTACCGACGTTGGTTCTGATTTTTATACTTATTGGTTTAGAACTGAGTTTGAGTTGAGTAATTCCTTTTTAAACAAAAATGTAATATTAAAACTGGATGGTATTAATTATCGTGCTGAAATCTGGCTGAATGGAAATGAGATCGGTTCCATGGCAGGCATGTTTCAGAGAGGCTTTTTCGATATTACCGATTTTGTCGAACGTGATGGAAAAAATGTCTTAGCTGTTCTGGTACGCCCAGTTGACGTGCCGGGAGGTTTCAAGAATAAATACAAGAAAGCAAGGGCGGTCGGAGAAAATAAAAATGGTGGGGACGGTAAAATTGGCAATAATGTATCAATGCTTATGTCAGTTGGCTGGGATTTTACTTTTTCCGATGGTATTCGTGATAGAAATACCGGAATATGGAAAGATGTAGTTATATATCCTGTAGATCAGGTCGAACTGAGAGATCCCTTTGTAAAAAGCATTTTATCAATGCCGGATATGGATACCAGTACCCAGGAAATATCTGTAGAGATTATAAATCATTCTAATAAAGAAACTTCTGGAAAGATCAACGCTGAAATTGATGGCATGAATGTTAAAATTAATAAAAGTGTAACATTAAAGCCTCATGAAGAAAAATTGGTTAAATTGTCACCAGAAGAATTTAAATCTTTAATCTATAAGAGTCCAAAGCTTTGGTGGCCTATTAACAAAGGCCCTCAGAATTTATACGAAATGAAATTGTCGTTCGTAAGTGATGGTGTTAAAAAAGATACATGCAAAACTCGTTTTGCAGTACGCAATATTTCAAGTGATCGCAAAACTCCTGACCAAAGTAGGCAGTTTTATGTTAATGGCAGACCTGTTTTTCTGCATGGCACCAACTGGATTCCGGAAGCAATGCTTCGGAAAACAGATAAACGTATGTATGCAGAAATGAGATATACACAACAGGCAGGTATTAATTTTATCAGGTTTTGGGCCGGTGGCATTGCTGAATCTGACTATTTCTTTGATTTGTGTGATGAAATTGGGATTATGGTTTCTATGGAATTCTGGCTTACCGGGGATACCGAATTGCCTTTAGACCATGATCTTTATCGAGAAAATGTTGCTGATACCATTAAGACTATCAGGAATCATCCTTCTTTAGCCTATTATATATCGGCTAATGAGAGAAACACCAACAATATTGTACAAATAAATGATTTGATTGAAAGCTTAGACGGTACTCGCGGATACCAGGAAGCGTCTGAAATTAAAGGTATTCATGATGGCAGCCCGTATAAATATGTCAATCCGATGTTTTATTATGACGATACGGCTTCAGAACGAGGCAGCAGAATCAACGGGCTTTGTCCCGAATATGGAACTTCATGTCTTCCGACGTTAGAATGTCTTGAAGAAATGATGGAAAAGAAGGATATCTGGCCGATAAATAAAAAAGTCTGGGACTACCATGATGGTGGTGGATTCCATGATATTGTATCAAAATATGTCCCTGCCATGCAGCAGTACGGCTCTATTGAAACAGCTGAAGAGATGGTGTGGAAGGGGCAGATGGTTGGTGCGGTTGGATATCGAAGTATCTGGGAGTGCTGGACATACAATAGGGGTAATAATGGCGATAGGTTTACTACGGGTGTTTGGTTCTGGTATCACAACAGTCCAACCAGACAGGTATGTGGTCGGATGTGGGATTGGTCATTGGAACCTACTGCTGCTTTGTATTTTTCTCAGGATGCTCATGAGCCGATTCATGCCCAATATGATTTCATAAAGAACAGCGTTTCTGTTAATAACGAGTATTATAACAAGTTTGCTGGTACTGTAGCTATTCGAGTGTTTGATCTTGATATGAAATTGAAATACCAGGATAGTGTTCAGGTTTCTGTTGATTCCGATGATATTGCTAACGATGTTATGGAAGTTGATTTGCCGACAGGGCTTACAGATGTCCATTTTATTCGGCTTGATGTGATTGACTCGGATGATAAGCCGGTCTCAGACACTTTCTATTGGCGTTCTAATAGCGAATATAAAGGAAAAGGAACTTATACCGGTCCGTTATATGCAGGCTTTAGTGATTTAGAGAAGTTGTCACAAATTGAATTGACAGCTGCGGCAGTTTATGATTATGATGATGGCAAATATTGCGTTACCATAAAAAACCAAACAAATGCCCTGGCATTTATGGTTAGAATTGTGTTGGCTGATGCCAATACAGGCAGACCCGTCAGGCCTGTATTTTATTCTGATAATTATTTTAGTTTATTACCAGGTGAAGAAAAAGTTGTTGAGATAGAATCTTTTGATAAATTATCTTCTTCTGTGGTAATGATAGATGGATGGAATATAATTTCTCAGGAGGTGGAAATAAAGTAAATATACTTAATTGTTATATGTATTGCAGCATTTTAAGAAAACACGTATTGAAAAGAAAGGTTTTATTATGCAGAATGAAAAAAGTGATTCTAATGTAGTATGTTTTACAAACATACGTTGTAGCAATAAGTTTAAACCATCGAAGGTAAAGGGTTTTACTTTAATCGAGTTACTGGTTGTAATCTCTATTATAGCTTTGCTGGTGTCGATTCTTATGCCGGCGCTTAACAAAGCCAAAGAGCAGGCAAAGATGGTTACTTGTTTGACAAACCACAGTAGTTTAGTTAAGGCCTGGACTATGTATGCAGCTGACCATGATGGTGTGATTCCGGACGGACACACCCTTCGTGGTGGAGACTTATTTGATGATAGTTGGTCTTGGGTGGAGCCACCTATAAACAGCAGTGGTAACTATACTGGTGGCAACACTCCGGTACTATTGGAAGATGAGCAGCGTGGTATCATGCGTGGTACACTATATAAATATTTAGATATACTTGATGTGTATAAGTGTCCTTCAGATAATCGTACTAAATATGAGTCACTTGTAAAAGAACCTGCTTTCCGTTCATATAGTATAGTTGGTCCTATGAATGGTGAAGATAAGAGTGATATGAATATTTATGTGACAAGAGATACTCAGATTAAAGCACCTGTAGATAAGTTTGTATTTATGGATGATTTTGATAATAGGGGATGGAATATGGGGTCGTGGATTTTTAACACAAACTCAGATGAATTCTCTGATCCTATTGCATATTGGCATCCTAAGAAAAATGCTTTTAGTTATGCCGATGGCCACGCAGAAATGAGAGACTGGCAAGATAAACGCACTGTACAGTTTGCTCTTTCTTACATTGGACAAGCAGACACTATTACAAGTTCAGCTGCCAGTGGAGGCAATGTAGATGTTGATTTTCTTGCCAGAGGCTATCGTCCAAGGTAGTATATTTTCGCATGTTAAGGCGGCAGAAAGACTAGAATGTTTATTCTGATGTTTTTATTGCAAACTGTGCCAACCTTTGTGTAGCGTATTTCAAATTGATTTAATAAGTTAAAACCTGTGATTATAAAAATCAAGTCGATGGTACAATATTTATTTATACCATCGACTTTTTAAATGAAAGACTGGCGAAGCCAATCCCATGTTAAATGAGACTGTAAGTATCATGTAGTAATGGTACCAAAATATAGTAGGATGGAAAGGTTTAAAAATAACCGTATTCAGATTTGAGAGATATTGCAGGAATTATATCGTCAAAAAGATATTACTTCAGCGAACTATCGTCAAACTGGCTCAACACATACACCATCACCGACCTGCAAACACTAGCTGTTTGTTAGCTAGAACAATAACTGTTTACTGGCAGCTTGGCTGCTCGCTGCTGAGCAGACTGCTTAGCCATCCCAATGAGCATAGCGAAATCCAGATGCCCATCGGGATTAAAATTTCTAGCTGCTTGCTGGTCGCTCGCCGCTCCGCGACATCTGGTCCGCCCACAATCCCAAAATCTCATGCGTTCGGCTATAAACTAAATACCCCGCCGTCAGCCAACCTTCATTATTTCCCATTAAACCCATATTTTATACCCGATATTTGTATTTTTAATCACCAATTTTTTATCAAAAAATCGCTGCCAATCCGTACCCCTTTATAGCCATCCGCGCTGCCTCCGTTCTTCTTCGCTTACCTTCCGTTTCAATCCGTTCATCGCTAGACCAATCCGTGTTTAGAGCACAAATTCCCCACCGACATGTCGACCTGATACATCGTAAAATATAGCTATTACAACACTTAACATCAATCCTGCCATCACTGCAAACATAAAATATCTGTTTTTTTATATATCAATTTCTTATACCTGTATTGCATATTCTTTTTTATATGTCTCCTGCATAACTTGCTGACCTTTTTATTGATTAACTCTTTTTCATATCTCCGCATACCGCTGATTACCGACCACTGACCGCTGTTTGCTGGCTGCTGATTGCTGTTTCTCTCTTTCCGTAAAGGCTTGATTAATCTGTATTAATATTGATAATAGTACAGCTTGAGATTTTCGCAGATACTATACCTGCACGCGAACTCGCAACAGATGATATCTGCTCAACCTAAACTATTGATATTATGAGGCTTAAGTAGGCCAAGGAAAGTAATATGTTCAAACAGGCAGGTTCCGGTTGTAACCACGTTGAACTCGAACATGATATGCTAAAGTTCTGGGAAGATAACCAGAGCTTCGATAAGTTACGTAAGCAAAACGCAGGCAAGCCAAAATGGTCGTTTCTTGACGGGCCAATCACGGCTAATAACCCGATGGGTGTCCACCATGCCTGGGGACGTACCCTCAAAGACTGCTACCAGCGATACCATGCCATGCTCGGCCGCGAACTTCGCTATCAGAACGGTTTTGACTGCCAGGGGCTCTGGGTCGAAGTAGAGGTCGAGAAACAGCTGGACATCAAATGCAAGGCCGATATCGAAAAATACGGCCTGGAAGAGTTCATCAACACTTGTAAAGAGCGTGTTGCCAAGTATTCTGCTATCCAGACCGAACAATCCAAACGCCTTGGCTACTGGATGGACTGGGACAACAGCTACTACACTATCAGTGACGAAAACAACTACACTATCTGGTCCTTTCTAAAGAAATGCCATGATAAACGCTTGATATATAAGGGGCTGGACGCTATGCCCTGGTGTCCTCGCTGCGAAACAGGCATTAGCGAACAGGAACGCCGCGAAGGCTACAAGACTGTCACTGATACCGCAGTTTATGTAAAATTCCCGTTGGTAGGCCGTGAAAACGAAAACCTCCTTATCTGGACTACAACCCCTTGGACACTCCCTGCAAATGTGGCCGCCGCCGTAAATCCTGAACTTACCTACGTTAAGGCCGAACAAAACGGCGAGTTTTTCTATCTGGCCGAGTCATTGACTAATGTCATGAAAGAAAAGGGCAAGTTCGAGGTTGTCGAAACCCTTAAGGGCTCCGATATGGTCGGCTGGGAATATACCGGTCCGTTCGATGAACATCCTGTTGTCAGCGAAGTATTTACAGAGGCTTCATACAAACACAAAGTTGTCCCTTGGTCCGAAGTTGCCGCTGACTGCGGTGTTGGCATCGTCCATATCGCTCCTGGCTGTGGTAAAGAAGACTTCGATCTGAGTAAAGACGTTAATCTGCCTATGCTTATGCCTATCAACGACAATGGCATCTACCAGGATGGCTACGGCTTCCTGACCGACCAGAACGTCTTTGAAGTAGGCGATCAGATTATCGATAAACTCCGAGAAAAGAACATCTACTACAAAAAAGAACAGTTCAGCCACGAATACCCTCACTGCTGGCGTTGTAAAACTCCGCTGGTCTTCCGCTCGGTTGATGAATGGTATATCAACATGAAATGGCGTGACGATATCAAAAAGGTAGTTGACCAGATTCGCTGGATCCCCGAATGGGGCCGCGATCAGGAACAGAACTGGCTTGATAATATGCAGGACTGGATGATCTCCAAGAAACGCTTCTGGGGGCTGGCCCTGCCGATCTTTGAATGTGAATGCGGCTGGTATGATGTTATCGGCAGCAAGGAAGAATTAAAAGAACGCACAGTCGAAGGCTGGGACAAATTCGATGGCAACAGTCCGCATCGCCCCTGGATTGATAATATACGTATCAGGTGCGAAGAGTGTGGTAAGCTGGTTGGGAGAATTCCTGATGTAGGCAACCCTTGGCTTGACGCCGGTATTGTACCGTATTCAACTATGGGCTATTCCAGTAACCGCGATTACTGGAAAGAATGGTTTCCGGCAGAGCTCGTCCTCGAGTGCTTCCCCGGTCAGTTCCGTAATTGGTTCTATGCTCTGCTGTCTATGAGTACCATGATGGAAAACGCCGCTCCGTTTAAGACCTTACTTGGCCATGCATTGGTGTTAGATGAAAATGGTCAACAGATGCATAAATCAACTGGAAATGCTATATGGTTTGAAGAAGCAGCTGATCATGAGGATATGGGCGTAGATGTGATGCGCTGGATGTATTGCGGCCAGAATCCGACAAATAATTTGAAATTCGGATATAAGCCAAGTAAATTGATACAAAAGCGTATCTTTGGCACATGGTGGAATGTTTACAGTTTCTTCGTTAATTATGCAAGACTCGATGGTTTTGACGTAAATCGCGATATGGTGCCATATGATCAGCTTCAGGATATCGACCGCTGGCTGCTTAGCAAGCTGCAGGAATTAATTAAGGTTTCCCATAACGCCCTTAGCAATTTCAACGTTTCAGCCATGATAGCAGAAGCCGAGAAGTTCATCGAACGACTGAGTAACTGGTATATCAGACGTAACCGCCGCAGATTCTGGCGTGCTAAATCCGATAGTGATATCGATAAACTAGCGGCATACCAGACTTTATATAAAGTGCTGGTTGATCTGGCAAAAATTCTTGCCCCGGTTTGCCCGTTTATTACCGAGGAAATGTATCAGAACCTGGTACGCAGTATAGATTCAACTGCTCCTGAAAGTGTTCATCACACCGAATTCCCGCAGTTTAATGAAAAACTATACGATGAAAGCGTTGCCCAGGATATGGATATGATTGCTGATATTGTCAGTCGTGTACTGAGCATCCGTGAACAGAAAAAGATTCGCGTTCGTCAGCCGCTAAGTAGTGTTACTGCTGTCGCTGGACCTGCCAAACAGGAATCCCTCAAACGATACGAAGGTCACATTCTTGATGAACTCAACATCAAGGAATTGTTATTCAGTACTGAAATGGGCGATTATGTAACTTACACAATTAAACCTAATTTCAAGACCCTGGGTGCAAAAGTCGGTAAAAATATGGGCCAGATCCGACAACTCATCGCCAATGCAAATCCTTCAGATATCGCTTTTAAAGCCAACTCCGGCGAAAGTATTACGCTGGGTGAATTTGAGTTGGATGCTGAAGACATTCTTGTTGAGATGCAGTTTGATGATACTCTGGCTGTAAATGACAGTAATGACCCGCCAGTGATTCTTAATGTTGAAATTACTGATGAATTGCTTCGTGAAGGTATGGCCCGTGATGTAGTACGTCATATTCAGCAGACTCGCAAAGACAGCGGGCTGGAAATTCAGGATCATGTTATTGTACACTGGTCAAGTGAAAATGATACAATTAAGACTGCCATGGCAGAACATGGGGAGTATATAATGAGCGAAACTCTCTGTGATGAACTTATTGCTGTTGAAGCGATAAACGATGCAGCAGAACTTGATCTTGATACAGGAAAACTACTGTTTACGGTTACAAAAGCTTAAGTTGATTAAGATTGAAGGAACTCCGGCATTGGCTGGAGTTTTCCTTCTTTATCAACATGTACTAAAGTTGTAGAGCCTTCGGTAAGAACTTTACCGTCGGCTTTTCTTTTAATAATATATGAGTGTTCCAGCCTGGCTTTATCTGCTCTTGAAACTCTGGTATGGATTTCAAGTATGTCATCATAGCTGGCAGGGTACTTAAAACGGCACTCAAGCTTGGCTACTACCAGCATCACTCCGCAGTCTTCCAGGTCTTTATAGTTGTAACCATTGGCCCGCAATAGCTCAGTACGGCCTAACTCAAAGTAACGGGCATAGTTGCTATGGTGTACTACATTCTGACGGTCTGCTTCATAATAACGAACTCGAATTTCTGTAGTACATTCACCTATTTTACATTTTTTGAAATCTTCAATTTTCATTTTCGCAGGATTGTATAGTCTTTTTTTCGTTTGTAGTTTCTAGGATTATGATAACTGTCAGAATTATTCCAACTGCTGCAGCTATGAGCCATATTGGTACTGGTTTTATTTCTGCAGGATTATCCCCTTCAAATTGATCTAACCAAATCTTAAGAGCCGGTAGTTTTCCAGTAAACAATAGAACAGGAATTGAATTATTAACTAAGTGAGCCAGCATGCTGTTAAATATAGAACCGGTTCTCCAGGTAAGATATCCCAGCACCATGCCAAGTAAAAATGTTGGCATGAGCCTATATATGCTCATATGCATAATAGCAAATAGTGCGGCAGTAACAGTAATTGCCATCAATCCTTTACCTGGTTTGTTAAGTCCGGAGAATACCGCACCTCGAAACAGGATTTCCTCACAAACAGCGGCAGAAAATGCAATAGCAAACAGGAGTTTAATTGTTTCCAACCATGATTTATCATTACTCATCATGGTTTCTGCCAGTTTGCTAAGAGCTTCAGGCATTGGAATATATTTTGACTGCTCGATACCTAAACGCATTACTACAATGTTAGCCCCGATAATAAGCAATATTGCCAATATTGGTTCGTAAAATTTTGGCAGCTTTAAACTTAATGTTTGTTTGAGGTTGATTTTATAAAACCAGAGTATCAACAGTACCGGAACAAATACAAATACCCATTCTGTAATAATTATGCCGGAAATCATTCCTTTGCTTTGAAAATATGTACCACAGTAGAAAAGTGTTAACAGGCATAAAGCAAATAGGCCAAGTGACATACCGACTTCCGGTTTGTCAGACGGCTTAATTAAATTACGTTTCAGAGTTATCGGTAACCCTTTTTCCTGGTTGAGGATAAGCTGCTCGCTTTGGAAGAGTTTAACTGAGATTGTTAATGCCAGTGTAGCCCAGCCTGCTGTTGAAATAAATACGCCTGTTATCAGATCGAGTGCAAAATTACCAATCAGCAGTTCTTTAAATAATAACGCAACATTCAGGATTGGCAGCAGCATTGTAATCTTGGTAAGTTCTACTGTAGGGAAGCTTGCTACTATTGCCGGCATTGTAATGGCTAAGTAAAAAGGTGTTACGTAATGCTGTGCTTCTCGGAAATTTCGAGCAAATAGTGCAATAGACATCATTACCGAGCAGATAAAAAATGCCAGCGGTATCAGGATTAGAAACATTATTACAATTGTTGAGGCAGATATCTGAATGGCGGCAAGCGGGTTATCAGTACCGGCACCGGCAGCATTAGCCATCTGCCCGATTTGAGTGACCATTGTCAGGCCCATACTAGTCAGACTTAAAACAGCAGTAATAAGAGCCAGTGAAAAAATGGCAAGAAATTTACCGGTGACTATCTCAGTTTTGCGAGCAGGGGTGCTCAGCAGAGTTTCAAAAGTGCCGCGTTCTTTTTCTCCGGCAGTTTGATCTAATGCAGGGTAAAAAGCGCCAAGAGCAAGGTTAATTATCATTAGCATAGGTAAAATACGTCCAAGTATGGAACCTGCCGTTTTTTCTGGTGGGGCGATATCTATTGCCTGAATTGTTAATGGCTGAATATCGTTACTGCTGATTCCAATTTCATTTAGGCGTTCTTTTTTTAACTGTTTGCCGTATAAATTGATAAGCCTGATAAGTCGCTTTCTTCCCTGATCGGAAGATGGTATTGTGTTATCGTATTTGATATGTGCAATTAAGTTAGTAAAACGTGAATTACTATCTTCTTTATCATCATCCGCCTTGTTAATGATTGCAATAGAGTCAATCTTGTATTCTTTTAAAATGGTGTTGATAGAACTGTTATCACTCAGATTGTTCTGGATTCTATTAGTTATATCATTTTCCAGGGAGACATATTCCAGCTTTTTGGATATTTCATCGTTATTATCATCTTCATTTTCTGGCTGATAGTTTTCCAGCCATTCCTGAAATTCTGAATAATTTTCACCAATTACCGCGACTTTTGATTTTTGGGATGACAGTTTTCCCTGCTGGATAAGTGTAAACTGTGTCATGCCGATAAAAAGTGCCGGATAAAGGATGATTGGCACTCCTATCATAGCAAATAAAGTTCTTCTGTCTCGAAGTGTTTCGAGCAGTTCCTTTCGTAATATTGTCGTAATTATTTTGTAGTTCATAAATTTTGTACGCAGTGATAAAACCGTTGTACATAATGAAAATGTGATTATTGTTTAGAAGCGAATTGCTGTTTTTCAACCTGTGCTTCAAGGATAAGTTTTGCTGTTTGAAGTTGAGGATCAACATTTAATACTTCATCCACAGTCCAAACATCCCAGTTTCTGTTTTCTGCCGGAATATCATGACGATGCAATGTGTCGGCGTTTCTTACCATTTCAGCCCAATCGGTAATCTGTTCTGTGGTAAGTTCTACTTTTACATTAGGGATGACGCCATAATCTTTGTTCAATTTGTCTTTAGGGTCACGGTGAACACATCTACCATCAGGGAGATAATATTTGGCAATAGTCATTTTAATTTCAGCCGGCGTAAAGCCAACATTTCTTATTGTCTGAACACTGCCTTTTCCGTAGGTTTGGGTGCCGACGACTATGGCTCTGTCTCTGACTTGCAATGCCCCAGAGACAATTTCAGAGGCGCTTGCAGAAACAGAGTTAACCAGAACTACAAGAGGCATTTCTTCGTCAAACACTCTAGAAGGTTTTGCATCGTAAACATCTTCATTGTCGCCTCCTATTCGGTGTTTACTGCTGACTATTCTACCTTCACTAATAAAATAATTAACGATTTCAACGGCTGTCTGCAGGTAGCCGCCAGTATTACTTCGCAGGTCAAGTACCATTGCCTTCATACCCTGCTTTTTAAGATTAGTCATTATTGAAAGCATGGATTCGGCAGTGTTTCCGCTAAAATTTGTTAGTCGAACATAGCCTATCTGCTTCTGTTCGTCGAGGAAATGGTTCCAGTCACCCATCATATCTCTGGATATGCCTTTTACTGTTGGGACAACAATATTCCTGCGGGTGACGGTAAATTCTTTAGGCTCTTCGAATCCTTCGCGCATTACTGTTAATACAACGTCTGTACCGTCCGGGCCGGTTATCAGGTCAATAGCTTTTTCTGTAGTTAAGTCGTTGGTAGGCTTTCCGTCAACTTTCATAATAACATCACCGGCATCAAGTCCGGCTATACAGGCCGGAGATTGATAGCTTATCAGAGAATCGGCTACGATATAACCTTCATCATTTTTCTTGATAATAACTCCGATACCGGAAAATTCATTTGTCATCTGCTTACGGAAGTTTTCAACTGCCTGTGGCCATACTATCGAAGTATGTGTGTCCAGGGCGTCGAACATGCCTTCTGTGTACTCAGCCATAATAACATTATTTGGCAGCTCAAGGGTTGTGCTGTTAATTTTGAGAATTTCAGCAAGGTATTTTACACATTCATTGTAATTAATACTCTCTACAGATGTGTTTCGAAGTTTTTTCTGTAATGTTTTTAGTTTGAGTCTAAAAATACTTTCGTTGTCTTCATCTTTGAGTTGTTCAAAAGTGTTGTCTATCTTATCAGTTTGAGTTAAAAGCAGGCAGAAATCTATCCCTTTTTCTATCATATTCTGGTATGGAGGGCTTTCTACATAATCCATGTCAATGGTTGCCAGGGCTATATAGATTATATCAAGGGTAATATCCTTACGCCTTTCTTCCCATGTAACTCCTTCAGAATTAGGATCGTTGACGTAGGTAGCTTCCATAATTGCCATACGTTCCAGCTCTTGATACATCTGGTCGTATTTGTTAGGCTGGTTGGTAACTTCCCCGACAAAGAAATATACTTTGTTGTATGCTTCCAGCTCCTTGTCTTCAGTTTCTAATTTTTCTGCGATTGTAAGGCATTTATTGACAATGGTTTGCTTGGTGTCAGGGTTAACACCTTCATCCATGTCCATTCTTTTGGAAAAAGCATGAACATCATACAATTTAACTAATGATTCAAGCCAATATTTGTCTGTATCTTCGGCAAGTTTGGTTTCCTGTTCGGTCTTTTCTTCGGCTTCAAAATCGAAACTTTTGCTGGTTTCAAGGAGTTTTTCCTGCCATAAAGCTTTTTGGTAGGCCTTATCTAATTCAACGTGATATTTTTTCTGGTCTTTTTCACGGGCCTGCATGAGTATATCCGTGATAGACTGATAGTTTTTGATGATATCACTTACTATTATCCCGTCAGAAGAAACTTTTTCTGCCTCTGGAACTGTATCCCACAATTCAATAGCTTTTTCAAGTTTTCCCTGGGCAATCTGAGTTGTAACATCTGATAGACTGCCAGCATTTACTAATGAATTAATGCAAATGATTGCAAATATGGTCAGGATCTGTATTTTTTGTTCAAATATCGATGTAAGTTTCAATAATCTTTTCATCTGATGTCCTTATTGTGTGTGGAACTTGTGTATTGGTAAGTATTTATGTCAAGTTGTGCTTAGTTGTGTAAGTTATATACAACCAATTATTAATACTGTAATTTTAGCTGTATGTTCATCTGAAAGCTAGAAAAATAAACGATTTATAGTTTTCACATCATATTTATACGTCAATACTTATATTGTCGGTAATATTCCTACATCAGTTAAAAAATACCTTGACAGTTTTAATGAGATTATGTCCAATAACTATCCTTTAGAAAAGGTACTTATGAATATTATTAACAGGAGTTTATGCAGGCATGGATGAAAAGCATATAATACGTATCGCTGAAGAAACTGGAATTAGGGTAAAGTCGGTAGAAGCAACAGCCGGATTGCTGGAAGAAGGTGGTACCATACCATTTATTGCCAGGTATAGAAAAGAAGCTACCGGGTCTCTGGATGAGGTTCAGGTGCAAACAATACGTGATATGCTTAATCAACTGGCAGAACTGGATAAACGTAGAGAATCCATACTTGAATCAATAGCTTCTCAAGGTAAGCTGACCGATGAACTTAAGGCGAAGATTGAAGAAGCCAGAGTTATGAGTGTCCTGGAAGATTTATACCTGCCTTATAAGCCTAAACGTCGTACGAGGGCGACTATTGCCAAGGAAAAAGGCCTGGAACCGCTGGCAAAATTGATTTTTGAACAGGGTGATTTTGCCTTAAATGAAGAAGCGGCAAAATATATCGATGAAGAAAAAGAGGTTACAGATGGCGAGGCAGCTTTAGCCGGGGCCAGAGATATCATTGCAGAATGGATAAGTGAAGATCAGAATACGCGTGAATTGCTTAGAAAGCTATACCTGGAAAAAGGTGAGTTTGTTTGTAAAGTAGCTTCCGGCAAGGATGAAGACCCTGAAGCGGCAAAATATCGCGATTATTTTGACTGGACAGAGCCTGCGGTGTCTTCTCCATCACATAGAGTGCTGGCGATGAGGCGTGGAGCAAATGAGAAGATGCTTTCAATGCGTATTAGTGTTCCTGAAGAATATGCATTGAATATTTTGGAACAGCTTTTTGTCAAATCTTCTAACGAATGCGGTGAACAGGTCAGGCTGGCTGCGGGAGATTCATATAAACGATTATTATCGCTGTCTATGGAGACAGAAATGCGTCTGGAGACCAAGAAAAAGGCTGATGAGGTTGCAATTAAGGTTTTTTCAGATAATCTTAGGCAGCTTTTAATGGCGGCACCGCTGGGCCAAATGCCTGTAATGGCATTGGATCCGGGTTTCAGGACCGGATGTAAGCTTGTATGTCTGGATGCGCAAGGGAAATTGCTGCATAATGAGGCGATTTATCCGCATAATGGTCAGGCACAAGAGATTGCTGCAGGTGATACGGTAATTGCTTTGTGTCAGAAGTACGGCATAAAGGCTATTGCTGTTGGTAATGGTACTGCCGGTCGCGAAACAGAAGAGTTTTTACGTAAATTGAAGCTAAATGATGTTACCATTGTGATGGTAAATGAGTCTGGAGCTTCTGTCTATTCGGCTTCAGAAGCAGCCAGGGACGAATTTGCTGATTATGACCTGACTGTACGCGGTTCTGTATCGATAGGCCGCCGTTTGATGGATCCTTTAGCTGAATTGGTTAAGATTGATCCTAAAAGTATCGGTGTTGGGCAATATCAGCATGACGTTGACCAGAATATGCTGAAAAGGTCGCTTGATGACACCGTGGAAAGCTGTGTAAACAGCGTGGGTGTTGAGGTCAATACAGCCAGCAAGCAGCTGCTAAACTATGTGTCCGGGCTGAGTACTCGTTTGGCCGGGGCGATTGTGACTTTCAGGGAGCAGAATGGTCCATTTTCTTCCCGTAAATCATTACTGGAAGTTTCAGGCATGGGTGCTAAAACATATGAACAGGCAGCCGGTTTTTTACGTATTCGAGGCGCTTTAAATCCATTAGATTCCAGTGCTGTGCATCCGGAAAGTTATTCTGTTGTAACTCAAATGGCAAATGATTTGAACTGCAATGTTCAGGATTTGATAGCAGATCAGTCATTACGTGATAAAGTTGATTTGAGTAAGTATGTGTCAGAATCTGTTGGTATGCCCACGTTGACGGATATTATGAGTGAATTGAGCAAGCCGGGGCGTGATCCGCGTGAGAAATTTGAGGTATTTCAATTTGCTGAAGGTGTTAATGATATAAAAGATCTGGCAGAGGGTATGGAGCTGCCGGGCATAGTAACCAATGTAACGGCATTTGGCTGTTTTGTCGATATCGGGGTTCATCAGGATGGTTTAGTTCATATAAGTGAAATGGCTGACAGGTATATTAGCGATCCAAACGAAGTTGTAAAGGTTCAGCAACAGGTAAAAGTACGAGTTACGTCGATTGATATTGATCGCAAGCGAATCGCCTTGAGCATGAAAACAGAAAAGAAAGCTCAGCAGGGCGGTTCAAAAGAAAATAAAAAGCAAAGCAGAAACGGAAATAAGCCGGTTATGGCTGAAAAAGCTGGTAAAAATAGTGGACAAAAGCGAGGTGGAAGAAATGAAACATTCGGCAGTTCACTGAATATTCAGCTTAAATAATGCCTTACGTTATTGCTATTTGTAATTGTTGTCATCGAGATACAATGTACTCCATAAGTTGTATTTAATTGTAAGTTCTTTTACTGAAAATGCTTAAAAAAGTGCTTTCAATAGTAAGGAATTAAAATATAATAATACTTTTCTGAGTTCATATAGATCTTTTTGATAATTTTATAATTTTATTATTTCTTGTAAGGAGATTATGTAATGTTAAACAAGCTAAGTCTAGTTGTGCTAATGTTATCTGCAGCTTTTATCTTTTCAGGTTGCGGAATGATTGGAGATTCTGGAAAGGGTTCTGTAAGCAAATCATCTTTTGGCAAAACCAAATATGGCGAAAAAGTTGATCTGTACACATTGAAAAATGCTAATGGAATAACAGCAAAAATATCAAATTATGGCGGAACAATCGTAGAGCTATGGCTGCCTGACCGTAATGGCAAGCTGGAAGATTGCTGTCTAGGATTTGAGGATGTCTCAGGCTATGAAGATGAATCCAATCCATATTTCGGCGCTCTTATAGGTCGTTACGGTAACCGTATCGGCAAAGGAAAATTTACCCTGGACGGCAAGGTTTATGACAAACTGGCAATTAATAATGGCGAAAACCATCTTCACGGCGGAATCGAAGGGTTTAACCGAAAAGTATGGACAGCCAAGCCATTTAAGAAAGATTGCTGTGTAGGTCTGGAATTGCATTATCTAAGCAAGGATATGGAAGAAGGATACCCGGGTAATCTGGATGTGACAGTAACATATTTCTTAACAAACAAAAATGAGCTTGTTATCGAATATGTTGCAACAACAGATAAGCCAACTGTATGTAATCTGACTAACCACTGCTACTTTAACCTGGCTGGACAGGGAAGAAGAAATAATTATTCTCATGAGTTGATGCTTAACGCTGATAAATTCACCCCGGTTGACGAAGGCCTGATTACAACAGGTGAGATTTTACCGGTTGCCGGTACTCCAATGGACTTTACCAAGCCAACAAGAATCGGTGACAGGATTGATGCTGATTTTGAACAGTTGAAATTCGGTAGTGGTTACGATCACAACTGGGTTCTTAACAAGAAGGGCAGCGAAATGTCTGTAGCAGCAACAGTTTATGAGCCTGTTTCAGGTCGTTTTATGGAAATAGATACAAATGAGCCAGGAATTCAGTTCTATGCAGGTAACTTCCTGGATGGTACTCTGACAGGTAAGGATGGCAAGGTTTACAAGCATCGTTATGCGTTCTGCCTGGAAACCCAGCATTATCCAGATTCGCCAAATAAACCTGAATTTCCAAGTGTAACATTACTTCCGGGCCAGACTTATAAGACAACAACAATCCATAAGTTCAGCACTAAGTAATAGCAAAGTAACTTAAGTCCGTTTGATTTGAAGTTTACAATTTATAAAAATAAAGTTGTTAGCGGGTTTGTTTATACCTGTTAACAACTTTTTTTATAATATTAGCTTACTTTTATGGTGTAGAAGACATTATATAATAAGACGCATTATAATTTTATCGGAGAGCTTATTATGAAAAAAAGTATATTTGTTTTGATTATTGCCTGTTTACTGCTACTTGATTATTCAATTGTCTTCGCGGCTAAAGATACCAGGCCTAATATAATTGTGATGATGGTTGATGATATGGGTTTTTCTGATCCAGGCTGTTACGGCGGTGAGATTAATACACCTAACATAGATAAACTGGCAGCGAATGGCTTGAGGTTTACCCAGTTTCATAATACTGCCAGATGCTGCCCGACTAGGGCCAGCCTGTTAACGGGTAAGTATCCACACCAGGTGGGTTTGGTAAGGAATGGCAGAAGCTTATCGAAGGATAGTGCTACTATAGCGGAAGTTCTGAGAACTGCCGGTTATGATACTGCGATGGTAGGTAAATGGCATTTGTCGCGAAATATCATACTGGAAGGTGATTTGCACCAGAAATGGCTGGACCACCATTATGACCATGAACCATTTGGCCCGGAAGGAACGTATCCGATTGATCGCGGATTTGACAGGCATTATGGTGTAATCTGGGGCGTTATCGATTATTTTGATCCATTTTCACTGGTTGATGGTCACAAAGCAGTACAAAATGTGCCGGATGATTACTATTTTACAGATGCGATAACAGATAAAGCAATTGAATATGTTAAGGATTTCAGTAAGAGCGATAAACCTTTCTTTATGTATTTTGCCCATTGTGCTCCACACTGGCCGCTTATGGCTTTACCTGAAGATATAGCAAAATATAAAGATACATATAAGGGCGGCTGGCAGAAGCTGAGAGATGACCGTTACAACCGTCAGATAGAGATGGGTTTATTTGATCCTGAGACGGCGAAGAAGCCAAAGCTAATGGATGGCGGCGCTAAATGGAATAAGCTAAGTAAAGAAGACCAGGAATTTAATGCCCGTAAGATGGCAGTTCATGCCGCTATGGTTGACAGGGTTGACCAGTGTATTGGCAGATTTATTGAAGTGTTGAAAGAATCAGGTCAGTATGATAATACCGTGCTATTTTTGTTTGCTGACAATGGAGCATCGCCAGAGGTGATGTACGCACCGGGTTATGATCGTACGGCATATACAAGAGAAGGTAAAAAGATTCCATATGCGAGAGAAACAAAGTTAGAAGATCTTGGTTCTGAGATGAGTTATAACTGTATTGGTCAGGCATGGGCGAATGCAGCAAATACGCCGTTTAGATACTGGAAGAAGGAATCATTTGAAGGCGGCTGTAATACGCCATGTATCATCCACTGGCCAGATGGTTTAAAAACAAAGAAAGGTTCGATTACAAAGCAGTTTGCTCATGTGATGGATATAATGCCGACATGTTTGGAGCTGGCGGAAGCTAAATATCCGACAGAATTTAATGGCAAGAAATCCACTCCGGTTGAAGGCATAAGTTTGATGCCGATTATTAATGGCGGTACCAGAGGTGGGCATGATGTAATTTGTTTTGAGCACGAAAATGGCAGGGCCGTACGAAAGGGCGAATGGAAGCTATCGGCGTTTAGCGGGACTTCTGACAAGTGGGAACTTTATAATATCAAAAAAGATATTACGGAAACGACAAATCTGGCGAGTAAATATCCGGAAAAAGTAAAAGAACTTGCTGATGAATGGCAGAAATGGTCGGATCGTGTAGGGCTTACCAACTGGAAAGATTAGCTAAACAGGCATAGTTTTACTTTGATACTAATAGGATTTGCATTATCTATTGGGCGGTATATTCTAAGCAGCAGATACACGATATTTAATTGTCAAAAGAGCAAATTTATGTTTAAGACGAAGTTTTCGTCGTTGTTTTGTTTTATCGAGAGCGAATTTTTGCTGGTACTCATTTTTTGTCGGCTCTCTACTATTGGATGGTATGTCGAAAGTGCGCTGGTTTTTTGGGCGGGATGGTTGGCCCGAAAAATTGTAAGGTGTTTGTAGTAAGCGGGATAAATATTTTGGAAAATTTAGATTTTCGCGATTTGGTGGTTGTAAAAACGCGGTGATTTTTTCGAGAAAATCAGGGGCCAGGGATCTGGTTTCAGGTGTCAGGGAAGGTTGCTCGCTACCGCTCGCGGGTAATTGATGGGTGACGGGAGGTGTGCGGTTTGGAACGGAGACTGCGCGGCGGTGGGACGGCGATGGAAAGGGTAACGGATTTGAACGGCGGCGAATTGCGGGCTGCGGGCAGTATACGGCGGAACGTTGAAAGGGTGCGGAAGCCCAAACACGGAGACGAAGCGGAAACGCGGGAGGCAGATAAAGTAAGAGGTTAAAGGTAAGAGGTAAGAGTTGAGGTGTCTTGTACCGTACGGTACAGGACCTTATTTTAAAGCTGACGCCGAGCGACCGGAGGTCGTTAGAGATTAGAACAGCGAAATAGCAACGAGCTATCAGCGACCAGCGGTCAGTATATTAACTTCGTGCTGCGCACTGGGGCACACCATTGGACAAGTCCAATGATGTGAAGGTGTCGCTTACGCGACCTGTTTAAATAATGTGCCGAGTTTGTGCTAAGCGTTTCCAGGTGTGAAGGTGTCGCCTTCGGCGAGACTAATTATCATATTAAGTGAGAGTGGCTGGGTGAAGGAGATGTTAAAAAACGGAATGATATTGAAGGTTGCGGGGATGTAATAATAAGTGCGTGGTGGGGTTAGGAAAGAGTTGCGGCGGAGAGGGGATTTTGCGGGAATTGTTGTAAGTTGTTATTTTTGGTTTGTGGGCGGACCAGATGCCGCGAAGCGGCATCAAAGTGTAAAGGGTAAAATAAAAGGTGTAAAGGAGGTTGTCTGGTCCTGTGATAAGTTGTCACATTATAGATTTAATGTTTTAACAAATAACAGGAGACAACAATGTTGGTAAGTAAACGAACTTATAATCGCTACAGCGAAGCCTTTAAATTACAGGTGGTAAATGATCTTGAATCTGGTAAGCTAAGCAGTATTTATGAGGCTAATTCCCGCTATGGGATTTCTGGTACAACAACAGTAAAGAGTTGGCTAAGAAAATATGGCCGTAACCATTTGATACCAAAGGTGATACGCGTGGAAAAACTAGATGAACAAGATCATGTAAAGAAGTTAGAATCAGAGATTAAGCAGCTTAAAGAAGCGTTAGCAGACAGCCATATAGAGAATATTGTAAGTGAAGCCAGGTTTCAGGTTATTTGTAAAGAATACGGGCTGGATCCCGAGGAGTATAAAAAAAAAGTCGATACCAAACGGTTCAACAAGCGTCCGAGGCAACCGTTGAAAAGAAAGAGGAAAAAATAGCGATAACTTCCTTATGCAAAGCTGTTGGCATGAGTCGTCAGAATTATTATAAATCACATAAAGTTCGGCGCAGGCGGCACTATGAAAAAGACCTGATAATATCTTTGGCCAGGCTGGAAAGATCATTGCAGCCTGAGATGGGTTGCAGAAAGGTTTTGAAGCGTATAAAGCCCAAACTGGCAAAAGCCGGTATTAGTATAGGGCGAGATAGATTTTATGAAACGATGTCAGAAGCAGATATGTTGATAGAGCGTAAAAAGCGAAGTGTGACAACGACAGACAGTCGTCATAACTTTAAGACTTATAAGAATATACTGAAAGATGAAGAGCTTACAGGAGCCAATCAGGCCCTGGTAAGTGATATAACGTACATATATACAGATGAAGGATTTATGTATCTGTCGTTGATAATGGATGCATTTAGTCGCAAGATAGTTGGCTATGACTGTAGTGATAGTTTGGAAGCAGAAGGTTGTTTGCGTGCATTAACAAAGGCGATAAAGCAATTGCCCAAAGGTAGTAATACGATACATCATTCAGATCGTGGCAGTCAGTATTGCTGCCATAGATATATAGATAAGCTTAAAAGAAATGGGCTGCGAGTTAGTATGACCGAAGATAATCATTGTTATGAGAATGCCCAGGCCGAGAGGTTAAACGGTATATTGAAGCACGAGTATGGATTGAAGAATACGTTTAAGAAAAAAGCTCATGTTCATGCTGCGGTTAAACAGGCGATAGAACTGTATAATACCTGTCGTCCACATTTTGCTTTGGGATATCGTGTGCCTGAGGAAGTGCATATGGCGGCGTGATATATTCCTCCGTTCCGGTCGCCCTTCGGGCTCCCTGCACTACGGAATATATCATCAAAAAACAATAGTAAATAGAAACGGAAAGTGACAACTTTAAATCAGGACTTGACAGGTGTCCTGATGTACGTTGACATCAGGAATAATTCGCTGTCGCTCACAGCTTGTTTAAAATTAGAACAGATGAGCAGCGAAATAGCAACGAGCTATCAGCAACCAGCTACCAGTAAGCCAGAGAAGAGGAAATACGTGCTGCGCACTGGGGCACATCATTGGATAAGTCCAATGATGTGAAGGTGTCGCTATCGCGACGGTTGTATTATGCTCAGGGTTATCGACGAGTTCAAGATTTTCAACGGGGACGGCTGTCTGGTGCCGGTATGTGGTGAGCTCCGCCTGAGGCGGATTACATTTCGCTCGGTGTTCTCAAAAGTGTGTTGTCGGCGGAGCCAAAGACTTGGTTATACGCGCTTAGGGCGAGATAGTTTGTCCATTGATTTTGTCTGTATTTTAAATATTTATTCGGTATGTAGATAGATTGGATCCTCATAGAATATAGTCTCATTGACAATCTGCTCCTCTCCCGTTACTATTATGGTCAGGGACTGACTGATCTGGCTTTGGTTGAACGGTATGATGATTCGGATTGCCCGGGTCAGATATTTGGTTATGTTCCGATTCGCGATGATCGCGGCACAATAGTCGGTGTGGCCGACACTGCCGGGAATGTCATCGAAAAGCTCTATTACAATTCAACAGGGCAGGCAAAGCTTACGACTATACCGGCACAGTAGATGTTCCAAAAATGCGTCTCGATGTTCCCGCTGTCAACCTCGACCGCATCACGTGAATATTATGATAGGGTTACATATTATGATGTTGAGATAACAGAGACCTATAGTCAAATTGCTGGAAATGATATGTATATAGTAAAATCTAAATTCATGCTGTCTGCTGAAGAAATTCACGGATTGGGGTTTGGTGAAGGTGTAATTCTTGGCAATATGTTTCTGGATGGGATTGGAAATGGTTATTATAGGTCAAGTGTAACATATTGAAATAATTATATAGGTCTTGAAGATGATATTAATCAAGGTCTATATTAGTATTTTCAAATGCTTGGAGATTTATGGAAGATAAAAAAGTATTAAAAGAAGTTAGAAATGCAGTTGAGTCTGCCGGTGGTTATATTGAGGTTATACATAATCTCAAAGAGCCTGATATGTGGGGGTTACCAGGTAGACGAAAATACCATGCTATTGGATCTATCCATTTAGAAAATTGTCAAATTGATAGAACCATTTTTGAAGTGATTTCAAAATTAAATAAAGTTGAATCCGTCTTCCTGCACGACTCACGGTTTGATGAAGATGATTTGAAATATCTAGAATCAGTTGATATGAAATTATTGGATTTAGGTAATGTTAATCTAAGTAATAGCGGATTGGCTTATGTTGGAAAGATAATATCAGTAGAAGATATTTGGTTAAATGAAAACATATTTACTGATGAAGGGTTAGATTATTTATGTGATCTTTCAAATCTAAAAGCTTTAACCTTGTCAAAAAACAGCATATCATCTCATGGTATATTGAAGCTAAACAGTGTTTTGTACGGTCTGAATTACCTAAGATTAAACAAGACAGACTTTTGTGATATTGCTTTGGCGGAAATGGCAAAGAGAACTGTCGAGTTTTATGAGTTGGGGATTTCTGGAACTAAAGTTTCAAATGAGGGGGGTAAAAATAGTATCTAGTTTCAAACGAATAGAGATGTTGTTTATTAGCCAACTTGATATTGATGATGATGCATTGAAGGATTTTAGCCAATTAAAAAGACTGTATAAATTGATTCTAAGTGATACCCATTTGACAGATAAAGGCGTTGGTTTGTTAGTAAATAATAAAAAAATTGAACATCTTGGTTTAGATGGAACTATTATTACAGATAAATCAATACAGAATCTTATTTCTTTTCCAAACCTTAAAAGTTTAAATGTAGAAAGAACAGCTATCACAAAATATGGTTATGAATATTTAAAAGAAAACTTACCCAATGTGTTGGTTCTTGGTACTGAGATTTAAAGTAGTAATTATTGGCGTGTATTTGTTTAACCTGTCGGTATATATAGAGATATGTTTAAGCCTGGCATTTTAAACAAAGCAGAAATTGTTAAATTCAGAAATTCATTTACCTGGAAAGAGTGAATATTTTCCGGCAGCGAACAAATCGACGGCGAATACAGCTAATCTTCTGTTCTCATAGATTTTATTGAAATAGAGGAAGAGCGTTTAAGCAGCCTGGTAATCCCGCGTGTTCACGACAGTCGGGGCAACTTCACCGGCGATGATCATTTCACCTACTAAAAGCGTCTCGTGAAAATGCATTGATTACTGATATAATGTGGCATCAAAATAAAGGTAAACCTTTTTTTTACTTAAATATTAATGGCAGAAAAAGTCGTAAAAGATTCTTTGAGGAGAATTTAATAATGACATAACGTATTATGATACATATGTTAAAAACATTGATAAAGTCAAAAAAGCTGATTATCCTACTGCGGTATGTGGTAGATCGGTGGTAAGGAATACGAATATATAAAGGTGTCGATGATGTGATGTTTGGTGCAGATAGGTATGAAAAAAGCCTTGTCGTGAAAGACAAGGCTTTTCGCTTAAAGGCTCAACATTATGAACATCTTTAAAAAGAGGTTCCAGGAGAGGAGCAAGTAGATTACGGAATAAATTTACCTCTTGATGTATAGTGAGTATGAAGAAGTTTGTGGCTACGTTTCCCACAAGGTCCATCAGTGAGGAATTTTGTGTACAATTCTGCGACAGCAGGATTTTCGTGCGATTTCCGGACATTATATGCCGTGTCTTCAGCATAAATTGCTTTGGCACGAGCTTTCCGAATGTCAGCATTAGTTGGTCTTGGCTGACCGCCGCCACCGAGGCAACCGCCCGGACAAGCCATGAATTCGATAAAGTGACATTGGCTGAATTCGCCGCCGTTTTTGATGTCTTCCAGAACGAGTTTTGCGTTAGCAGTGCCGTGGGCGATAGCCACTTTAAGGGTAGCACCTTTGAGCCAGTCCCAGTTTTTGAAGTGCATCTTAAGAATATCAGGAACAGGGCCGACGTTTTCGATTTTGAGTTCTGCCATCTTGATACCCTTGAAACCACGAACCGGAAGGATGTCGGCATGTTCGAATACGTTTTCGACCTTGACGCCCATAACCAGTTCGATAACAGTTCTGAGAGCAGCTTCCATAACGCCACCGCTAGCAGCGAAGATAACGCCTGAGCCGGTAGCACTGCCGAACGGATTATCGAAATCAGATTTCTGCATGTCAGGCAGGTGAATGCCTGATTCCTTGATCATCTGAGCGAGTTCGCGGGTGGTAACGCCATAGTCGACGTCTTTGTATCCGCTGTCGTTCATTTCCGGCCTGTTACATTCGAATTTCTTAGCGGTACAAGGCATAAGAGCGACAGTAACGATATCTTTAGGGTCGATATTATGCTTTTTAGCATAGAATGTTTTGATAACAGCACCGAACATCTGCTGCGGGCTCTTGGCAGAAGATACATGGCCGAGCATTTCAGGGTAGAAATGTTCGATGTATTTGATCCAGCCAGGAGAACAGCTCGTGAACTGAGGCAGAACCGCGGATTCATCTTTTTCGACGAGAGCCTTGTATAGTCTCATGAGCAGTTCGGTACCTTCTTCGATGATAGTGAGGTCAGCGGTGAAGTTGGTATCGAAAACTTTGTCGAAACCGCAAAGCCTGAGAGCAGAGTTCATCTCGAAGGTAAGCGGAGTGCCCGGTTCCATGCCGAAACATTCTGCGATACTGGCACGCGGCGCGGGAGCAGTCTGGATAACAACATGTTTTTCAGGATTGTCGATAGCATTCCATATTTCGTCGGTAGAGTCGTTAGATTTAAGTGCGCCGGTAGGGCAGCGATTGATACACTGACCGCAGTTGATACAAACAACATTAGCGAGTGGTTTGTCGGCAAAAGCAGTGATTTTAGTATCAGCACCACGGTTAGCAACGCCAAGCACGCCTACGCCCTGGAGTTCGCTACAGGTATTAACACATCTGCGACACAGAATACATTTGTTCATATCGCGGACAACGCTATAACTGGAGCTGTCAATTTCGTAGCGAGGTTTCTCGAGATGACCGAACCTGAACGAGTCAACGCCATACTCTTTGGCCAGAGCCTGCAGTTCACAATTGTTATTCCTGGTACAGCTATAGCATTCGCCATAGTGACTGGAAAGCATAAGGTCGATGATATGTCTGCGAGCCTTGCGAACTTTCCTGGTATGAGTATGAATAGTAAGCGGACGAGTAATAGGATATGAGCAAGAAGCTTCGAGAGTGCGAGCACCTTCGATTTCAACGAGGCAAACACGGCAAACGCCAGCTTTACAAAGGTCTTCATGATGGCAAAGAGTAGGTATGCGAATACCAAGTCTTTTAGCGGCATCAAGAATAGTAGTTCTAGGCTCAACGTCGATAGGTTTGCCATCGATAGTGACATGAATAGTTTCAGTCTGCTGTTTGCTAACTTGCTGAACGGTTTCAACAGCTTCACTCGCCGTAGCTTTATTTTTATTGAATATTCTCTGTATCATTTTTGTACCCTTTCATGCTTATCCAGCAATAGCATTTGATGATTTACGACCCATAATTTCAGATTTGAAATTTTTAACTATAGACAGGAATGCATTAGGACTGGATTGCCCTAAGCCGCATTTAGAAGCCAATTGCATAGTTTCACCGAGGCTGCATAGTTCCTGCAGGTATCTCATAGGGCATTTACCTTCCCTAAGTAGTTTAACTCCTTCAAGCAGTTTGACATTGCCTTCCCTGCATGGGGTGCATTGTCCGCAGGATTCTTCGGCGAAGAAATCGAGAAAGTTTTCAGCTACTTCGAGCATGTCCCTGTGTTGGCCGAAAACGATAATAGAGCCGCCAGTAGAGCAGTCTTCAAAAGCAAGTGTCCTGTTGAATTCGGCAGCGGGAATGCAGCACCCGGAAGCACCGCCAACCTGAACGGCCTTGGTATTTTCAGCACCAACGGTTTTGAGAAGTTCTTCGATGGTGATTCCCATAGGGAATTCATAGATACCAGGTTTTTCGCAGTCGCCGGATACGCTGAATAATTTCAGTCCGCTGGATTTATCGGTTCCGATATTTTTGAACCAGTCAACACCTTTATCAGCGATACTGGTAACCCAGGCAAAAGTTTCAACGTTGTTGACGATGGTAGAATTGCCCATGAATCCTGCGTTGACCGGGAAAGGAGGTCTGTTTCTAGCTTCGCCGCGATATCCTTCAAGAGATTCGATCAGGCAGGTTTCTTCGCCGCATACGTAAGCGCCGACGCCCATTCTGATTTCAACGTCGAAATTCAGCCCTTTCCGGCCGAAGATATTTTCACCGAGAAGCCCGGTTTCGCGTCTGGTTTTAAGTACATATTCCAGGTGATTTCTTAGATAAGAGTATTCACCCCTGAGGTAAATAACGCCTTTTTCTGAGCCGATAGCCATAGCACCGATAGTCATGCCGGCAATAACGAGGTCGGGGAAATGATTGAGAATGAACCTGTCTTTGAAAGTTCCAGGTTCGCCTTCATCGGCGTTACATACTACATATTTAGGCTCACGTTCAGCGTTAGCAGCCAATTCCCATTTCAGAGCAGTAGGAAAACCGGCGCCCCCGCGTCCTTTAAGCCTGGATTCTTTTAACATTTCTATGATATCTGTACTATTTTTTTTGAGTACAGTCTTTATGCCTTCTTCCGGTCTGATAGTAGCGAAAGTGAAGCTGTTAAGATCTGCTGTCATGATATTGCTCCTGCTCTCTTATTGTAAGACGTTAGAGTTTAACATACTTCTGCACCCTTCAACAATGTCAAAGACCTTTTCGGGAGTAACAGAAGTAAACACTTGATCATTGACGAGTAAGGCCGGGCCTTTGTCACACATGCCGAGGCAGTTCGCCCATTCGAGAGTGAATTTGCCATCCTTAGTGGTTTCGCCAAATTTAATACCCAGTTCGTTTTCCAGCTGGCCGGCAACTTTATCTTTGCCAAGCATATCGCAAGAAATAGTTTTGCATAGCCTGATGATGAATTTGCCTTTTGGTTTCTGGTCCAGGAAGCTGTAGAAAGAAGCGACACCGTATACTTCTACAGGTGGAATTTCAAGCATATCAGCGACTACCAACATGGCGTGTTCTGATATGTAAGAATACTCTTTCTGGATTTGTGACAGGATAGGAATAAGTGCACTGCGATTGGTCCCATGAGATTTCACCAGCTGGCTTATCTCATTTATCAGGTTTTGCTGTTCAGTAACAAACATAGCTTAAACCTTTCTCTAAATAGAATGTTAAGAAAGCCCAAAAACTTTTTATACCAAAGCGCAAAAAACAGAAAGTTATAGCAAGATGATAATGCGCTGAACGATCAAGTATCGAATATCTATAATAATAATGTAACTCGAGTTCGATAAAAAAGCAAGGATTATCTGATATTTTTTTATCGATACTGGCGGTTTAGATTGATTGGTGTGATGTAAGTAAGTGTAATAAAACGAGATATGTAGGTAAAAAAATCGCTATATTTTTATCAAATCAAATAAGTGTTAATATGGGCAATATAGGGTGTGGGGGTTTAGGTTAAAAAACAAAATGAATATTTAATTTATTATATAGTAACGTTTTATGTAAGAAGTCAAATAATAAGCGGTGAGTTTAAAATAAAAAATCAGAGTTATATACTGCATAACCCTGTTATTTGGTATTAGGGAAGGATTGCCGCTAAGCGGCAAGCTAATATTAACAATTTGGCAGTTGTGTGGAAAGTACGTTTCAGGCGACCTCCCAAATTATAAAAAAGGGCGATTACATTGAAGCAATACGCCCATTTATTCTAGCTTTGAATTACTGCTATTTTGCCTTGAAAGAGACAGTATCAGTTTTTAACCCTTCAGATTTGGCGGTAACGGTGATCGTTCCTTTTTGTCCTTCAATCGATCTGACAATAGCCAGTACCATGCCGTTGTAGGCATTGCGTCCAGTGTTTTTGAAGCAATCAGGGTTGGTAGCGTCCCCATTACCGGTAGCGATTATTTCGCCAGGACCAGAGATTTCAAATTGGACGAAATTGTTTGTGCGCGGCACCATTTCGCCGTTTGAATCGATGATCTCAGCAGTTATGTAGCAGAGGTCAGAACCGTCGGCTTTGATGGTGGTTGCGTCTGGTGAGAGTTTGACAGCATCAGCTTCGCCGGTAGTGCTGACAGTGTCAGTTGCCCATACTTTACCATCCTTATAGGCAACAGCTTTTAGTGTGCCGGGCTGGTATTTGACATCGTCCCATCGCAGGCGATAGTATTCGGGGCTGGTAACCTTGTATATATCCGGTTTATCGGTATTGAACACCTGGCATTCGTAGAAGCTGGCCCAGGTGCTATCGTTAAGGTCATTGATATTGACTTTCAGGTAGCGAGCATTTGTATCGAAAGTATGGATGGAGCAGTTGTTTTTGCCTTTGAATTTCGATTCTGCTACTACAGACCAGTCGGATTCGTTATTAGAAACTTCAACGGTATATGAGTAGTTGCCTGCCTGCTTTTCCCAGTATATAACACAGCTTTTGACGGGCTGGATACTGCCGAGATCGGTCGTCCATGCTTCATTTTTGTTTTCACTGCTTGCACACCATCGAGTTTTCATATTGTTGTCGTTGCCATTTGCTACCAGGTTGCCTTCCTGAACAGAGGAAGCAGAGGCAGTTTTCTTTGAGGAAAGTGAGATTGGCATGATCTCTTTTGATTCAGCCTGACCAATGATTGCTTTTTTCTTTTTGCCGAGAGATTTTCCATTCAGGAACAGTTCAGCTTCATCGCCTGAAGTATATACGTGAACAGGTGTAATTTCACCTTCACGGCCGGGCCAGTTCCAGTGAGGGAGAATATGTGCCATAGGCAGCTGCGGTCTCCAGCGTGCCTGATACAGATAGAATCTATCCTTTTTGAATCCGCACAGGTCTACGATGCCGAAATAAGAACTTCGAGAAGGGCTGCCTTTGATATTAGCTAGTTTTTCTTCAATGGCTTTACGTTCTTCTTCTGTATGGTAATTGATAAGCAGAGTCTTGTCATTGTTATACGGGGTAGGTTCGCCGATATAATCAAATCCGGTCCAAACATATTCGCCCGCAACGAAAGGATATTTATCCTGGCCGTAGAATTCGATATCAGGTTTCATTGCCCATCCGGGAGCATAGAGATCGTAAGAGCTGACCTGGAAATTAAAGAACCCTTCGCTTTTAACATCGCTGACAGGGAAGTAATATTCACCGCGAGAGCTGATACAGGACGCAGACTCGCTACTGTATACCGGCTGGTTGGGGTGCATTTGTTTAAATTCGGCGTACAGGTGAGGCTTGTAGTTGAAGCCGTAGACGTCGAAGGTTTCATTAAAACCAGTTTTATAGCTGGAGGTGCTATTGCATCCGGCGGTAACCAGCCTGGTAGGTTCCAGTTTATGGTAAAGGTCGGTAAGCATCTGTGAGACATGGTTGCCTTTCCATTGTTCCAGTATTTCATTACCACTGCTCCATGCGATAACACAAGGATGGTTTCTATCTCTTTTGATAAGGTTTGTAATATCTTTTTCATACCAGTCTTTGAACCACTTGTGGTAATCATTATCGGTTTTGCCGCGTTCCCAGCAGTCAAACATTTCGTCGAGGACGACTATGCCCATCTCATCGCAGTATTTGATAAGTTCCGGGGCAGGCGGATTATGGCTGGTACGGATACTATTGACGCCCATATCCTGCATGATCTCAATCTGACGCTGTATAGCCCGGTCGTGAACGGCCGAACCGAGCGGTCCGAGATCGTGATGAAGACAAACGCCGTTGAGTTTTACAATTTCACCGTTGAGCAGAAAGCCTTTGTCGGGATTCCATTCGATAGAACGAATACCGAAAGTAGATTGGTAAGTATCAACAATAAAGCCATCTTTGGCAATCCTGGTTTCAGCGATATAGAGGTTCGGGTTTTGGATATCCCATAAATTTGGATTGCTAATTGTGATATCCTGAGTGCAGGATTTAGTTTCAGTGCCCATAGGGACAACACACTCAAGGCTGGAAGAGCCGGCTATGACTTTGCCGGTGTTCTTTTCCTTGATCACATGGCTGATGTTAACAATGACATCGGTGTTGTATAAGTTATCGATAGAAGTTTCAATTTTAACAGTAGCGTTATCTTTACTGATTATCGGTGTTGTAATGTAAGTTCCCCAATGGCTGACATGGACAGGGTCGGATTTAGTGAGCCACGTGTGACGGTATATGCCGCCGCCTGGATACCATCGAGAAGACTTGGGCGGGTTATCGACTCTGACGGCAATGACGTTTTCCCGGCCGAATTTGATGTAGGGTGAAAGGTCGAAACCAAAAGAGCTGTAGCCATATTCCCATTGGCCGACTAATTGGCCGTTCAGGTAGATAGTAGGGTGGCTCATAACACCGTCAAACTGGATGAAAAAGCTTTTGCCATTGTCAGATTCAGGAACGAAGAAGTGTTTGCGATACCAACCTATGCCGTAGAACATGAGTTTGCCGGTACTGTTTTCTTCACTTTCGATGAAATCAGTTTCAATACCCCAGTCGTGCGGGACGTTGAGTTTTCGCCAGGAGGAATCGTCAAGGTTTGGAGTTTCAAGATTGGCAGGTTCGTCAACTTTACCGGCAGGGGTGTCGCCGAAACGAGCGAACAGCCAGCCTTTGTCGAAAGATTCAGAGGTTCGGGCGTAAAGCTGTGTACATAGAGATGCAGAAACCAGTACGATAGATAGAGCTTTAAATAATTGAATATTAGATCTCATGGCTGCCTTTCCTATAAAATTAGATAGACAATTTCCAAATATGTATTGATGTAAATTATGAGAATATATAAACGCCTCGCGCGCAAAGGTTCACATATGGAAATCCTATTCATGTTGTTTACTGTTGAATAGT
Source organism: Sedimentisphaerales bacterium (assembly GCA_963666285.2). GTDB lineage: Bacteria > Planctomycetota > Phycisphaerae > Sedimentisphaerales > SM23-30 > JAFGDI01. The sequence goes on along the minus strand of OY762711.1, from coordinate 3,035,968 downwards.
TTATAAAACAACCATTGAGGTGACAAGATTATTTTTGTTATTCATGTATATCAGGTTTTTGCGGGTAACTGTGTTTCCTTTCTTTGTTTTGTTTTCAGTTTTAAGTTTTAGCTGGTTTCAGAAAACTGAATCGTGCTGCAATAGCGTGAGCTTCTCCGGGCATTGAGCTTTGTTATGCCAGAAACAAGATATATGGTGCGGTTTCCCGGTAATAACCGAGGGTAACCGGCCAAAAGCAGAGTACACTGCGTCTGGCAATTCCTCAATCTATTTTGGCAGTACAAAGCATTTCTTGCAATCGGAATAATGACAATAACCTATTCCGTTGCGTTCCTTGTGCCGCGTTTGCTGCTTTCTCATGCCCGGAAAGTTCCGGATATGGTCGATAATGCCGGCCTGAAGAAGCATTTTACAAAGATTGCCGACAAAATCAGCAGCCTACGAACCCCGTTGTATATTTCCTGGTGTTTTGCCGGGACACATGCCATGATGGTGAGTCTCTTTCACGGCGGGTTTCGTCTCAATATGCAATCCTGCGTAAATTGCCATTGTCAGGCGATTTATTTACCGACAGCCTTGCCATCAGAAGCCGGCTTAACAGGCGTACATATTCTGTCATTATACTCACAAGATCGTAGTTTGCAGGTGTGCAGGAAAGCATCTAAATATCTGATATACAGTATCTTATATCATCTATTTATAAACATTAACTCGCGCAGGAGTTTGGTGTGGGAGATGTTGAGGAGTTAAGTGTAAAGAAATACATAACTTACACTCAAACACTCAAGCGTCCAACACACAAAACCGCATTACGCGGTAAATGTTTAGCGTGACGATCCTACAATCGATCAACCACCGCACCGACCTACCTCGTTGTAGATACTCTGAGGTTTTCGGTCATTTGCAATTGCAACATTCATCAGTTATCTGTTAACCAACTATCAAACTATATCTCTTGTTTTGGTTTTAGTCAAATATTTTTCATAAAAGATTGATATTATTTTGAGTAATTGCAGGAGGAGTGTATGAGCTTGCCCGATCGCCAGAAAGGTAAATAATGATAGTGTAATCATTTATACCGGGCTCGAGCGGGCATTTTTAACTGTTAATGGGATAGGGGGAAGTAATAAGAAATAAGCAGAGGTATGAGGCTAGCGTATAACGAACATATTGCAGTTGAGATGAAAATTTGAAGACATGTTAAATAGTTTTATCAGTGGCTAATGTGTAAGAGAATAATTAAAGAATAATTCAGAAAAATTGAATAATAGTCTGATAGTAAAATTTATTTTACACGGGAGAAAAGTTGTCTTGACAACAGGGCTAATTTCCATTGAAATATATAGTTTAATATTATGTAATGCATTTATTGTCAATATTTTATACCGAATATACGGAAAAGTCATATTATGACCGTAAATAAAGTGAAAACAGCCGTGGTTGGTGCAGGAAGAATGGGGAAACTGCATAGCCGGATATACAGCCAGATGGACCAGGTAGAGCTGGTTGGTGTGGTTGATGCGAACCTTGAAAAGGCAAAAGAGGTCGCATCCGAATATGGTACATCAGCTTTTTCTGATCCGGCAGAGCTGCTGGATCAGATTGACGCTATAACGGTCTCGGTTCCCACCGAACATCATTATTCGATAGCGAAGCCGTTTCTGGAAAGAGGAATTGCCGTTTTGGTAGAAAAGCCGCTGGCAGATTCCCTGGAAGTTGCCCGTGAGATGCTGGAGTTGTCGAAGACTAATAATTGCGTATTGCAGGTAGGTTATTCGGAACGGTTCAACCCGGTAGCCCAGGCGATGAAACGATTGAATTTCAAGCCCAGGTTTATCGAGTCACAGCGAATTTCACCGTTTACTTTCCGTTCGACAGATATTGGCGTGGTTCTGGATATGATGATCCATGATATTGATATTATCCTATCGATGGCGAAGTCGCCAATAAAAAGTATTTCGGCTGCGGGTGTGAATGTAATCGGCAAACATGAAGATATCGCGAATGTGCGAATAGTGTTTGAGAGCGGGTGTGTGGCAAATATGACAGCATCGCGTCTGGCGTTAAAGACAGAACGAAAGGTAAGGGTATTCAGCGAGGATGCTTATCTGTCGCTGGATTATTTCAAGAAGACCGGGACCGTGATCAGTAAGACGGCTAATATTGATATGCTGCAGGAGATACGCAAGCATATGAACTCCGAAGGAGAGCTTGAGCTGAATGGTGCTGACTGGACGAATATGATAAAAGTTGAGAATTTAGATATAGATGATTCCGAGCCGTTGAGGCTGGAGCAGGAAGCGTTTGTCAAGTCAGTTCAGGAGAAGTCCAGACCGGAGGTTTCGGCGGAAGATGCCGTAATGGCAATGGAGCTGGCAGAAATGATAGGAGAGAAGATCCGCGAGCATAAGTGGGATGACGGGACGAGTGCTGATATAGGCGCGGTGCATTGGAAGTAAGCAATTCATGAAATATAGATAAGTTTTTGCTATCGATTTTATATAACAATATTATTTATTAAGTGTTTAGTATGATAAAAGAAATATTTAGAAAAACATTATTTGTTTTGGTATTGGCATTGTTTGCCGTTTTGGGCGGATGTACTGAGAAGTATGATAGTGAATATGACCCGGATAAGGATCCGCTGGTAAATACTCCGGAGATGTTTGAGCAGGCGCCGGACGATCTAAGTAAGATAGCGATGGACGAAACGTTTATAATATCGTTTAGGAGCGGGCCAAGTACAGCAAATCCGCTGTTTGTTTCTTCTGGTTACGATAATATTCTGATGTCGCTTGTTTATGATGGTATTTTCGAGGTAGATACCAAGCTGAATATGTACCATAATCCTAATATGGTGGAAAGTTGGGAAGAGACCGAGGACCACAAGATTATCACGGTAAAACTGAAAGAAGGTTTGACCTGGCAGGATGGTCATCCGCTGACCTCTGCGGACCTTGTGTTTACAGTTGATATGCTAAAAAATGATAAGGTACCGTGTTATACATTCAAGACAGAGGTAGTTAATATTGATAAGGCAGAGGCAATAGATGAACTTACAGTAAAGTATTATCTAAATAAACCTATGGCTACCAGGCGGGAACTGGTGACGTATCCCGGATGTCCGATACCAAAGCACTTATTTGAAAAAGATATGGAAGCTAACCCAGATTTGAAGAAGGGCAAATACTATCAGAACCTTGCAGTGAACCCAGTTGGTAATGGTCCTTATAAGATTATTGAGTGGGTAGAAAATGATAAGATTGTATTTGAGCGTTGGGAAGATTACCCCGGACCAAAACCATATCTGAAAAGAATTATTTATAAGATAGTACCAGATGTTTCGATGGCGCTGCTGGCGTTTAAGTCAGGAGATATTGATGCTATGTATGTGCTGTTAGCAAAGCAGTGTGCGAGAGAGACCAATGATGAAGAATTTGCCGCTATAGGCCGCAAGTACGTGATGCCTGAGTGGATATATGACTATCAGGGATGGAACATGGATGGTTCGAATCCATTTTTCCTGGATAAAAAAGTTAGACGAGCTTTGGCTCATGCGTATAATTTTGATCTGATAAAGACCAAGCTGTACTATAACCTGATAACAAAATGCAATGGCAACTATCATCCAACGTCATGGATGTTTAATGATAAAGTAGATCCAATTAACTATGATCTGGAAAAGGCCGCCCAGATGCTGGACGAGGCCGGATGGATGCTGGAAAGTGATGGTTGGCGTTACAAGGATGTTCGGTACGTACTGGTGGAAAATGAGGAAGTTGATGAGTTGACGGGAGATCCGGTAACAAAGATTAGAAAAGTATTTTTGGCTGATGATTCAGAATACAAATGTAAAGATGGCGAAAAGGTTAAAGAAGAGAAAAAAGAGCGAAGGAAGTTTGAATATACATATTTGTCAACACCATCGAATGGTCTGCCGAGGCCTTCTACAACTGTATATCAGACGGATTTACGAAAAATTGGGGTAGATATGAAAGTAAGGCTGATGGAGTGGACCAGTTTTATGGACAGAGTTCTCAAGCATGATGTGCAGTCGTGGGGGGCAGCGTGGGGTTCGGGTACTGATCCAGATGGCGGTAAAGGCTGCTGGCGAATAATCGATTATGACAATGGCAGGAATTATGGAGGTTATGCCAATCCTGAAGTAGATAAATTGTATGAAGAAGGGATGCTGGAATTTGATCATGAGAAACGGGCAGAGATATACCGTAAGATACATAAGATTATTTATGATGACCAGCCATATTTATTTGCCAGTAATCGCTTATCAGTTTCAATAGTACACAAACGTATGCGTGGCATGTTGTTTAACAGTTTTGGTTTTTGCAGTACCACGGCGCCGGGTTTCAGAAGCCTGTGGGTGCCGAAGGGTGAGGAAATGCGGCCAGTTAAAGATAAATAGCGGCAGTTAATAGATACGGTGCAGTCGTAATCTCACTGCGTTAGTATCAAATTGAAATGTGAAAGAAAACTAATGATAAAGTATATTCTAAAAAGATTATTATTAGCAATACCGACAATGTTCGGTATAACGGTCATAACATTTTTGACAATGGCGCTTGCGCCTGGTGACCCGGCGATGATTGCAGCCCAGGCAGGAGGTCAGATAAGCAGTGATATGAGCCAGGAAGCATATCAGATGCTGCGTAAAGAACTGCTGCTTGATAAACCGATACCATTGCGATACTGGTACTGGCTGGTAGGTCATCCGAAGGAGTATAATGAAGCAGGCGAAGTAATAAATGAAGAAAATCGTGTTAAGGGCATGCTATTTGGCGATTTTGGAACATCTATGGCGCCAGACCGGAGGCCGGTATCAGAAAAGATGTTTGGTAAGAGTGCAGGCGAATTCTGGCGTTCCCGGTTTTGGGCTACAATGTCTCTGGCCCTACTTGCTATAGGTTCAAGTTTAGTTTTGGCTATTCCAATAGGCATTTTACAGGCTATGAAGCAGGATAGTGCTTTTGATAAAATATCGAGTACTATATTGTATGCACTGTATTCCGTGCCTTCTTATGTAATGGCCTTGCCGTTGATATTGATTTTTGCGGTTCAATTAAAGCTATTGCCGTTTCAGGGTATGCGGTCAGAAGGTTTTGATGAGATGAATGCGTGGGGGCAATTTCTTGACCTGGCAAAACATTATGTATTGATAGGTTTGTGCAGCAGTTATGGAGCTTGGGCGTATTATTCACGATTTGTACGCCAGAACATGCTCGAAGTTGTAAGGCAGGATTATGTTCGGACGGCGAGGGCAAAAGGAGTAAGCGAGGCTGATATAACGATAAAACATGTATTCAGGAATACTTTGATTCCAGTAGTGACCTTGATGGGTATGATACTGCCGGCAATTGTAGGCGGTTCAGTAATACTGGAGACGATATTTTCTTGGCCTGGCATGGGGCGTTTGATGTTTGAGAGTATAATGATTAGGGATTTTACAACCGTAATGGCATTGACGACAATAACGGCGTCATTGGTACTGCTTGGCACACTGCTGGCAGATTTGAGTTATGGTCTGATAGATCCAAGAATAAAATATGATTGATCAGGTTTAGAAAATGTAATGAATTAAAGTCAAGGTGTTAGCCAAAAGGCAAAAGACTTACCAAAGGCGTAAAAATGGAAGAAAAACAACAAGAAGAAACACAAAAATCAAAAAGTTTTCGCGCTATTATCTGGCATAGATTAAAAAAGAACCGCCGGGCAATGGCAGGTCTATGTTTTGTACTGCTGATGTTTGCGGTAACGATATTCAGCCCGCTACTTGCGAATGATAAGCCGATAATCTGTAAATATGAAGGGAAGATGTATTTTCCCGGTATAATCCAGATATTTCAGTCAAGAGGTCTGGTGGATCACTGGATCAAGATAGGCGGCGATTTCGATAAACCGTCATTTAATGTCAAGGCGGCCCTGGAAGCAAATGAAGACAATTGGGCGATATGGCCGCTGATACCATTTGGTGAATACGAGATAGATGATAACTGTGGCTGCTGGCCTGCACCACCATCAGCGAAGCACTGGCTGGGAACAGATCATGTCGGGAGAGACTTGGCGTCGAGAATGATACATGGTACAAGTGTGGCGGTCCGGGTAGGATTTATCTCAATGGGGATTGCGGCAGCAGTTGGAATTTTCATAGGCGGGCTGGCCGGTTATTTCGGCGGCTGGGTAGATATAATCATAAGCAGGGTAATAGAAATTGTGATATGTTTTCCGCTGTTTTTCCTTATTTTAATTATTATGGTATGGCTGGAACCGAATATTAATAATGTGATGATAGTGATAGGTTTGACTCGCTGGACTTCGATTGCGAGGTATACGCGAGGTGAGTTTATCAGGCTGAAAAATGCAGATTATGTATTAGCGGCGAAGTCATTGGGTTTTGGTGATCTGCGGATAATGTTCAAGCATATGCTGCCGAATTCCCTGGCACCGGTTATGGTAAGTATAACTTTTGGTATCGCTGCTGCGATTTTGACCGAGGCCGGATTGAGCTGGCTTGGCTTTGGCGTACAGCCACCGGCGCCTTCGTGGGGTAATATTCTTCGGGTGGCAACATCTTATCTGCAAACAGCGCCGCACTTGATGTATCCACCGTGTATAGCTATATTCCTTGGTGTGTTTAGCTATAACCTTGTTGGAGATGCATTGCGAGATGCGATAGATCCGAGATTAAAGAACAGGTAATTTATAGACAGGCAGTAAGTCCAGCTTGTATGATTGAAAAGTTAAGGTGTTCGCAAAATGCGGAACTGAACTAGAATAAAATACAAAAGTAAATATATTTTTAATAGTATTTTTTGGTGACAAAAATGACAGAATCGATTCCATTACTGGAAATTAGAAATTTGACAGTATCATTTAAGACAGAAGCCGGTAAGGTGACAGTAGTAAATGATGTAAGTTATTCGGCATATTCAGGAAAGACCCTGGCAGTTGTAGGAGAGAGCGGTTGCGGCAAAAGCGTAACGGCGATGTCAATCTTGCGGCTGATTCCGATGCCGCCGGGAATGGTTGATAACGGCAAGATATTGTTTCGAGGGATGAACCTGCTGGACTATACCGAGAAGCGTATGAGGAGTATTCGCGGCAATGATATAGCAATGATTTTCCAGGAACCGATGACATCGCTGAACCCGGTTTATACGGTTGGAGACCAGATAGCCGAGGCAGTAATGCTGCATCAGAATAAAAATAAACATGATGCCTTGAAGCATGCGGTGGAAATGCTGCGAAAAGTTGGTATATCCGATCCGCAAAAGCGGGTAAATGAGTATCCCCATCAGTTGTCGGGTGGAATGCGTCAACGTGTTATGATAGCAATGGCTCTAAGCTGCGATCCGGCACTGCTGATAGCAGACGAACCGACAACGGCACTGGATGTAACAATACAGGCACAGATTCTGGATTTGATAAAAGACCTGCAGAAGCAGAATAATATGAGTGTAATATTGATAACGCACGACCTGGGGGTAGTGGCAGAAAATGCCGATGAGGTTGCAGTAATGTATGCTTCCAAGATCGTCGAGAAGACTGATGTTGTTACTACGTTTAAGAAACCACTGCATCCTTATACCAAGGGATTGCTGAACAGCCTGCCAAAGCTTAACGAGAAGCGTGACAGGCTGGATGTGATACCGGGTGTGGTGCCAGATCCACTGGAGTTTCCCAAAGGATGTAAGTTTAATACCAGATGCGAGCATTGTCAGGGTTTTGAAAAATGTTTCGCAGAAGAACCGCCTCTAGTAGAGGTTGAGCCGGGACACTGGTGCGCTTGCTGGAAGGTAGACAAGGGTTAATCAGTGAAGGTTCTTTTATCAGCTATGAAACATGTTAGCAGGAAAGAAAAGATTATTCCCATACTTGTATTTTTGCTTTCAGGTATTATATATGCCGAAAGCATAGATTCGATAGTTGCTAATGCCAGAAAAGCTAAGGCGAAGCCGGAATTTTCGATTTCATTTAACCGTTTGGATTCTGGCGAAAGTGTATACAGTTATAACAGCAGTACGCCGCTGAAACCCGCAAGTAACTTGAAGCTTTTGACAACAGCGACAGCATTATCCGTACTGGGTGAAGATTTTGACTATGTTACCCGCTACGGCCTGTTTGGCAAGGACCTGGTCATAATAGGGTCAGGAGATCCGTTGACAGGAGACCCGGTTCTGGCGGAAAGGAACGGCAGTGATATATTTGAGATATTTCGTGCAGTATATAATGCACTTTCGGCTAAAGGAATATCAGAGATTGAAGGAGACCTGGTAGTTGACTCATTTATCTTTGATGATGTTAGATTTCATCCATCCTGGCCGGAAAGCCAGGCGAACCGTTGGTATGAAGCCCAGGTTTCAGGTCTGAACTTTAATGACAATTGTGTCGATATATTGTTTAGTCCGGGCTCGCAAGGTAAGCCTGCAAACTATAAGCTTTTTCCAGATACAGGGTATTTAGCGATTGAGAATACCTGTAAGACGACAACCAGCGGGAAAACTGCGGTTGGAGCTGTGAGGAAACTTGATACTAACGAGGTTATGCTGATAGGTAAATGCCGGACGGCTTTGAAAGTACCGATATATGTTACGGTTGATCGTCCGGCGGCGTATCATGGATTTCTACTTGCTGAATATCTTTTGAAATACGGGATAGCGATAAAAGGCCAGCTTGTAATTCGCCAGTTAACGGATAAAGCTGGGAATATCCCGGCAGCATTTGAAGAATTGTACGCACATAAAACATCAATTGTAGATGTGCTTAACGAGAGCAATAAGCGAAGTTTGAATCTGGCTGCGGAATGCCTGTTTAAGACGATAGGAGTTTATAGTCATCCGGAAATGGATCATCCAGGTAAACCCGGAGAACGATATCGACCGGGAAGCTGGGCAAACGGTCGTGCGGCAGTAATGGATTACCTGGAAAGAGCAGGAGTTCCTGAGAATGAATATATTATTGATGACGGCTGCGGTTTAAGCCATGAAAATCGAATGAGTGCAAACGGTTTTTGCAAGGTATTACGAAAGATTTCTCAATCAGAGTATTACGAAATATATAAAAAGTCACTAGCAAACCCTGAGTCAGGTACACTTGCTAAGAAAAGACGGTTCAGTGACTATACAGGCAGGCTTTATGGCAAAACCGGGTATATTTCCGGCGCAAATACCTTAAGCGGTTACTGCCAGACTGATGCCGGGAATTGGCTTGTTTTTTCGGTATTGACAAACAGCCCAGCAGCATCGAATTCAGTTATTGACAAGATAGTTGAAAGTGCAATCAAACATTATTGATATTATATTTTTCAGATGTGTATCATACACAATCATTTAAATGAGCTTACATTTTCTACATAAGAATAAATTTTTGCATCTTTTTATTTTATCTATTTTAATAATATTTAATTTAAACTGTCATGCCGAGATGCTGGAATTTAAGGTGGTCCAGGACGTATCATATGTTACTGGTAAATTAAATGCAGCCGGATATGAATATAATGTATCATTTCTGATTGATGTTGGCATGGAAACTTCCTTTTGCTTTTTGTGTGCTTATGAGGGAGAATTTAAGCAAGATAAGAAAGCCGACTATATATTTGAAACAGATACCGGGAATAAATTTTCTGCAAAAGATGCCAGTTTTGCAAAATGTACTGATAATGTCAAATCGATAATAAAGATACTTAATACAACAGGGTATCCAGTGGTTGGAATTATAGGGGCTAATCTATTTTCGGATAAAATAATATATGATTTCAGCAATAAGATAATATATTATGACAATGTCGAGTTTCCAGATAATTATGACATGTCTTTTGACTATAAGAGCAATAATGGTTTTGCCTGTTTCAAAGATACTTTGCAGAATGAAAATGATTATACTTTTAGTTTCAAAACTACAACGTATTTATGCCAGTTATCTAATGATATTTTGCTTTCTGACGGTAATGATGGAAAAATCGTTTTTGATCATTTGGGTTCAATAAATTATGCATATAAAGCCGCGGATAATAGTAATCTTATACGCGAGAGTTTTTCAGATATTAAAATTGGGAATAATTACTTAAAGGACTATTTATTATTTATAGATAAAGAAGCTCGTCAGTTTCACTTAACTCATAATTCTGGTACCAGTATCGATATATTAGAGTTTGAGTTTAATAATGCCATAAATAATAATGACTATAATGCAATTAAACGATATTTTGATCGTTGTTCAGAGTCGCTGTTAGCCTCGCAAAGAATTGATTTAATTTTAGACAAAATATTTAGAGGTGAAATAACCGATCTGTCTCTATATAAGAGTGTGCTTGATGCATTAGTGAGACTTTACAGTGAGGAACATGCGATACGAACTATAATCCTGAAGGTTGATAAATACATATTAGATGAATCGTATTCCAAAAATATAATAAAAATTCTGGAAACCAGCAAATTATATGTTCGGGAATTCGAAGTAAGCCCGTATTTAGTGAGCGACATAGATTATAGTCTAGGCATAATATTCCTGCATCAAAATGAATTAAAAAAAGGATATACGCAATTATTGTCGGCATTGTTTGTTAACCCTTCCAAGTCTAATTATAACTTTGCATTGGGTAATTATTTTTTGAAAAAAGGTTTATTTGTTCGAGCAAGGTCGAGATTTATGAAAGCTTGCATTGGAGATGATTATAATGATGATTATCTGGAGCAGATAGAAACTGTATGTAACGATACAACATTTACAAATCTATTTATGAAGTCGGATGATAGACCAAAATATCTGACTAAAGTTCATGAAGTAGAGCCGAAAATTGAAATAATCAGATCTGACTTTTCAGATATTGTAAGCATTGAAGTATATCATTATGCATATAAACGACAGGAAGAAAATTTATCAAAGTTGTTTTCAAATATTATGAAGAGATTTGAATTTGAGAATCTTTTATTTGTAAATTATCAATTTAAAGACCTGGTTGATTATCCATTCGGTTATCATCAGGATGAATCTCTTATGCCTGACATTTCAGATTGTCCGGCAATTATAGTAATTAATGGTGACAAGATATATTTGCACGAAGAAGATATAATAAATCAGGAACTAGGTATTCAAAAGCTTCTTGACCGTGACAGATCCTTTATTCCCTGTATTCTGGAAGGTAACATAATACGTATCGCAGATGAAATCAAAGCTGTAGAAATTGACATTAGTAAAATGCCCGGCAATAAACCAGTTGAAGCCGAGTTGTTGTTTTTTAATGGTTTTAGTTTTTATGATAACTATTCAGGAAGTTATAGATGGACTCATAGAAATATGCTTGTTGCTATCGAAAGAACTGAACTGGAGGCTGATTCTGTATATTCTATTAAAGAATTTCCGGATAATTTTTATATTTGGCAAAGAAATAATCTGAATACTGAAAATAAAGAATTATTAAAAAATGATGAAACCTTAAACGCTGTTTTTACAGGTCGCAGCTTTTTGATTGTTAAGTTTTATGATGCTGATAAAAAATGCATAGCATATGCAAAAGTCAATTTTATCGATGAGTCAAGGGCTTATTATGAATATTTCTAATAATAATTATCACAACCAGATTATCGAGATGGCATCAGGTTTTAAGTACAGATATCATCGCAGAATAATATGGAATAATGTTGTTACGAATATTTTTAAATTTATGTCATTGATAGTGATTTTTGCCATATTGCAAGTGTGCTTTGTTCTAATGCTGGACTACGATGTTTCATGGGTAGTTATGATAGCTGTCAACGAATGCATTTTTATTGCAGCAATAGTTGTCACAATGATTTTTTCAATGTTAAAAAAAATAACAGATGAAGAAATAATATCAGTCATTGATCGTGAATCCAATTTACACAATGTTATTCTGAATTCATATTATTTAAGTAAGAGTCAAGAAAAAGATAATTATGCATTATACGCGATAAATAAAGGTATAAGATGCTTGCAGGGTTGTAATGATATTCCGGTTTTAATTGAAAAGAAAAAAATTAATTTACCATTGCTGCTGGTTTTTAATATTGTTCTAATTTCTATTTTGAGTGCTGTCAGTCTGGTTGACAATGTTATATTGAAATCGAATGTAAATAATAGTAGTGTTGTTTCATTGGATATTGATAAAACGCCGGATGAAATATATTCAATTTCAACTGCGATTGATACTAAATCTTTGGAAAATACCGGTATAATTGATAGTAAATCATTAAAAAATAGCGATTCTGCAGCGTTAAAAGTATCAAATATTTCCGGTTTTAAATCTCCTTATGCAGCTCCCGATAATTCGGGTTTTATTGACAGCAAAGCTGAAATTCACACAAATTCTAAAATAGCAGGCACTAACCTTGCTTCAGCAGTAAATAATAATACCGACAGATATAATAACCAGCAATCAATTCCCAGCGATATTACTAACCAGACTTTTGGCACGAATTCAAAGGACGGCAGTCAAGATGCTGTAGATTCTTCGCTTAAAAGCAAAAAGGGCAACTGGCAGGTTGATTCTCCAGAATATTTTACATTTAATTTTTCATCCGGCTTAAAAAATCAGAGTTTATTTCAAAATGATAAGAATAATAGGCGTGATGTATCTTTACCAGATACCAATAGCGATATTTCCGGTTTCAATATTGGTAACAGAAATGAGAACAGGTTAACAAATTCAACAGTAAAGTACGAGTCTCAAATAAAAAAATCTCGAACAATATCAATGGTATTGACAGGCATAACAAAAGATATATATGTAACACCTATGGTTTCTAAAGGCGAACATATTGGAATAGTAAATGCAGTAAAGCCGGCATCAAGTGACGAGTTTGAAACACCCATAGTTGGAACTGCATCAGAGAATTCTATTGAAAATTTTACGTATACAACTGATTTCATAAAACAACAAAAACGTTATTTTGATTTGGTTAGAAAGAGTTTCAGTACTTCAGGCAATTCTGCTGCTGGTTGTAATTAGCATTCAGAATTTATTACAATAATTGGAATATGTATGATGAGAAAAAATTTCATAGACAGCGGCATGTCTGTTGAAGAGCAAATAGAATTATTTGTAACGACATATAACAGAATAAAAGATCAGGTTCAAAAGGCCTATTACGGACAGGACGAGCTGGTTGATAATTTGTTAACAGCTTTTTTTGCAGGAGGTCATGTGCTGTTAGAAGGAGTACCGGGAGTTGGCAAGACCGTACTTGCTCACAGCCTGGCTCGTTCAATGAATCTTACTTTTGAACGTATCCAATGTACGCCTGATCTTATGCCGGCAGATGTGCTGGGGTATAAAACTCTGGTTGAATCCGAAGGAGGCGTACACGAGTTAACATTTCAGCAGGGTCCGATTATGGCGCATTACGTCCTGGTAGATGAGATTAACCGGGCAACGCCGAAGACTCAATCCGCATTATTGCAGGCGATGCAGGAAGGGCAGATAACAATAGGCAGAGAGACATATGGTTTACCGCAACCAAATTTGATAATTGCCACACAAAACCCAATAGAGCATTCAGGAACATATCCTTTACCTGAGTCAGAAGTTGACAGATTTATGGTAAAACTTCAGGTTCAATATCCCAGCGGGTCTGATTATCGGGCAATTATATCACAAACAACATCACTAAAAACATATGTGCCAGTAAAAGTTGTTGATGTTGATGTGTTAATGGAGATGAGGAAACTGGTACGAAGTGTGCATATAGTTGACGACGTATTAGACTTTGCCGTACAACTGGTTTTGAATACACAGCCAGAAAACAGCAGGTTAACATCAGTCCGGGATGATATTGTGCTGGGAGCCGGACCCAGAGCAGTTCAAGCCCTGGTAATGACCGGTAAAGTCAAGGCTCTGATTGACGGCAGGACAGCTGTGTCCAAGTCAGATATAAAGAAAATGGCTCATGCAGTTCTAAGACACAGATTGTTAACACATTTTTCAGTTATTTCGACAACTGGGAATATTGATAAGCTTATTACTGAAATAATCGATGTTCTGGATGAACGGTGAAGGTAAAGCCAATGCCAATTGATCTATAAATGAGGGCCGGAAAATTTGATTTTAAGTAAAGAAGAATTAGAAATAACAAAATCACTTTCAGTCAGTTTCAATAAATCAGCTGGTTTGAATTTTGAAGGCGGTATTACCAATTCACGGGCAGGTGGTAATAATGATTTTGCAGATTACCGGCATTTTATGCCGGGTGATGATATTAGAAATATTGACTGGCATCATTATACAGACAAAAGAATGCTTGTGCTAAAAGAACGTGAACGCATAGAATCGCCGGTATTTAGTATTTATATAGATTTGTCAGATTCAGTTGTATGTGGAGGTGAGAAAAAGATATTAGCAGTAAAAAAGACGGCAGCCGTATTGATATATCTTTTATTGCAGTACAATATGAAAATAAAATTAGTTAATGCTGATATCCCTTCAAAAGTAAGTACTTTACCGGTTCAATATGCAGAATATTTGTTTTACGTAGTAGAAAATATGATTCCAGGTGGTGATAAAGGTGCCGGTAAAATAAAGGAATCATTATCTACTGTTATGCCAGGAGAAAGATTAATCATTATCTCAGATCTGGTATGCCCACAAGGCCCGGAATATCTGTTAAGTGCATTGGCAGGCAAAAGTCAGCAGACCGTAATATTTAATATTTTTACCGGTATAGAGACCCAACCTGACTTATCTGGTTCATATATATTAGATGATGCTGAAAATGACAGCCAACTATCAGTCTTTGTGGATAACGATATTATATCAGAGTATAAGAAGATTTATAGAAAGTATTTTGAGATAATCAGGCATTGCGCAGCCAGGAATAACTGGCCATATTATGATATCAATGCAGATTTGGATATGATAGATAACTTAAAACAGATTACTACAAATGGTATGTTATATATATAAAGGTAACCTATGAAAACTCATTAGAAGCGTGAAGTTTTTCTTATGTCTGCTGACATGTGCCACATATAACAGTGAATACAGGCCAATATGCACGATTTCATGTTTCTTGTCAGCAACCAGAAATTATCGCATCAAAACGATTTCCAGAGGTTATCTATATTATTAGGAGTTTGCTGATTGATCTTTAGTGGTTTGACAATATATATTACTGCATTGGTGTTTCTAATAAGCGCAGTAGTATTGTTTTGCTGTCATTTTTTGCATACAAGGCGAAGAAGAATTACAGTAGCTGGATTATATTTTTGGAGTCAGGTATCCGGCGGTGTAAAATATAATAAAATCTCCGGTAAATTTTATAATATCAGAACCTTTCTATTTTTAATACTGATATTAATATTTTATTGTATAACACTACTGCACCCGGTAATAACCCGTGGGATTAACCAAAATTACATATTTGTCTTTGATACCAGAGATACTATGGGTGAAATTATACCCGGGAAAGGTATTTCACGTTTAGACAAGGCAAAACTGGACTGCTACGATCTTTTGGAAAATATAGATCATTATGATCAAATAACTATAATCAGTTATAGTGATACTGTCGATATATACACAGAACAATCAGGTAATAAAAATTTAGTTTTAAATAATATCGCTCAATTGAAAATTGGAAAAAACTCCGGAGACAGCAGTTGTATTTATGCCCTTGCTACAGCCAAGTCAATTGTCGGTTCTATGCCTGAAACACAGGTATTTGTATTTTCTGACAAGGGTTTGGGTATAGCGGGAGATATTGACGATTATGGCGGTTTTTATGTTTTAAACCCGATTGAAACTAATTTCAATATTGCGATTTTAGATGTCAAAATAATTACAAGCGAAGAATTAGCAATTGACAAAGCGATGTTGTCATTAGTATGCTTTGGTCCGGATGAGCAAGAGTATAATTTTACTGTTAAATTATTTGATGGTAATCAGGAGGTATTGTCATTTCCAGAAAAAATGAAAAGCGGTACCTATCAGACCTTCGCGTACACAATTCCCACTGGCTT
This sequence comes from Sedimentisphaerales bacterium, assembly GCA_963666285.2. Lineage (GTDB taxonomy): Bacteria > Planctomycetota > Phycisphaerae > Sedimentisphaerales > SM23-30 > JAFGDI01. Next base: position 3,019,981 of record OY762711.1, on the reverse strand, counting down.
GCACGAGCCGGTTTTTCGATTGCTGAGTAAAGACCTATTTCCCGGAGATAACACATTAGAAGATGCAACGTGCAATGTTAATTATTATTCTGAAATAGAATTACCGGTTTCTTTGAAGCTTTATCTGGATTCGGATATCAGGTTTAAGTCGGTAAAAACCAAGACAAATGCAGACATTCTAATAACTGCTGATGATGCTGATGAAACACACTCTCGGATAGTTGTCAAGCCATACGAAACAGCAGAATCATACTCTAAAGCAACTCCTGCTATGGGTTTTGACTCTCCAGGATATAGTAATGAATATGATAATATATTTATCAAATCAACTGACGGTTTTTCTTGTGATATTAGTGTTTGGCCGTATCTATTGCATGCAAATGGTCAGTATCTGGCTGCAAAAAGTAAAATAGGCAAAATTGAGAATTTATATATTTCAGGGGCCTTGTTTGATTTAGAATCGAGTTTTTGGAAGCAAAGCAGTTATATAAAGTTTATGAATTATATGATAAGTGATACGTTTAGTGAATTGGCAGGAAAATCTAATGCGGATATGTTACTCGATACTTATGAAATAAGCACAAATACTGAGAAAATAAAGGATAGTAATATATTCAAGTCCAAACATAAAAGTCTATACGGAATATTCTCATTGCTAGTAATCTCTTTATTGCTATTAGAATCGGTTTTATATCAAAGGGAGGTTATCGAGTAATGTTTGCAGGGAATAATTATGTCATATTATTTATATCACTTGCAATATTAAGCGTGGTGTTCTTTTTAAAATTGCAAAGACGCCGGAAGATAATGCTATTAATTACATTTTCATGCATATTTATGATTTTTGCCGCTTATTGCCAGCCAGTTCTCAGTTTTACAAAAAAAGCAAGGAAAGCTGTAGGTTTGATAGATGTGTCAGCAAGCATAACCGACCATGGTTTAGATAGTGCAAATGAATTAGTTTCCAGTGAATTGAAAAAAGAATACTACGATCAGCTGGAATATATAGTTTTTGCAGAAAAGCCATTGCATGTTGGTTCTAATGATGTAAACACAGGCAGACTTCCAGATATGAGGAAGCGAAAGAGCGGGATATTTTCTAATGTATCAGATACATATTTTCACCAGTCAAATATCAGGGATGCTGTTCTATATGCAGTAAGTATATTAGAAGGGAAAGGAGATATATATTTATATACCGATGGAGTTGAAACTCAGAATATAATTAATTTTCATGAGTTGGCCAGAGTATATCCCGGCATATCGGTTCACACTGAACTTGCCAGCCCCGATAAGAAACCACGTATTTCATTAGAAAATGTATTTTTACCAGCATCGATATCAGTTGGCCAGAATATAACGGCAAGATTAGTTGTCGATTCAAATATTGAATGCAATGTTACTGTTTTAGTAAAAAATAACGATAATCCAGTTGTTATTGATGGCGAATTACTTATTGCTGAAGGCAGAAATATTATAAATATTCCGGTTTCTGTCAGTAATAAAAATGTAAATCTTGAATTTGAACTTCAAGGCAAAGAATGTGATATTCTTAATGATAGAATTTATAAGTCCATTAATGCCTGCGATATGCCCAAAGTTTCTGTGCTTGTTGAAGAAGACGCTGTTTATGAAAATATTCAGCAAGTACTGGGCGGATACCTGGAGCTAAGCAGATTGAATGAAGTGTCAGACTTGCTCTCAGCCGATTTACTGGTAGTACAAGATATGGGAATCGATAATAATATTAGTGAATTTATTGAAGTAATACAGCAGAGATTGCTTGAAGGAATGGGGTTGTTGATTCTGCCAAGTCCTAACTTCTTTAATGACAAAGTTATAAACAATAAAGATATGAAAGAAATGCTTCCGGTTGATATTTACCAAAAGAATCAGAATGCCGTTTCGACTAATGCAATAGTCTTTGTAATTGATACATCAAAAAGTATGGAGGGTGACCGATTATTAATTGCAAAAGAGATAATAAGGAATACTATTGCTAATCTATCAGAACGTGATCTGGCCGGAATTGTCGAATTTTATGGTAATAGGCGTTGGGCAGCGCCAATGCAGTCTGCAGCAAACACATTAGAGATAAACCGTGCAATCAATCGGCTCACGTACGGAGGTTCGACAATATTATATCCAGCTTTGCAGGAAGCTTATTATGGTCTATTAAATGTTAACTCATCTACCAGGCATATAGTCGTTATTACAGACGGGAATATAGAAAAGATTGATTTGTCCAGAGATATAAATCTTATCACAAAAGATAAAATTACGCTTTCAACAATATGTGTTAATAATTCTGTCAATGCCTCTAAGATGTATAATATCAGTAATCTTGGTAAAGGGGTTTTCTTCCATTCCAGAGACAGGTTTTCGATGCCGGTGTTAAATTTTAACTCGGTATATTCCAATATTGGAGATGCAGCAGGAATAGATTCAGTTAATCTATTACCTGGATTACCACACAGGGTTATGAGCAATGTTGATTTTGCCGGTCTCAGTTTATCGAAGAATTATTATTTTTCAAAATCTAAACAGGACAGCCAGAATATCTTGTATGACAATAACGGTAACCCGGTTTTAAGTATAAGGCATTATGGTTTGGGACAGGTGGTTTTTTGTACCGGAAATACTCTTTTTTATAATAATGATAGTACCAGCATTTTGTTTCAGAATTTATGTAAGCAGTTAGTCAGGAAAAACAAAACTGATACTCTTGAATATGCCCAGGTCGGAGATAAACTTAATATAAAATATAGATTAGAAGCAGGGGTAGAATGCTGTATTCAGAAGCCCAAAGCGAGGCTAATCATGGATAATAAGGTAATAGCAGAACAACAAATGTATTGCTCATCTACCGGCAACATTAGTTTGCATGCTGAGTTTGATGATTTGGAGTCAGGTTTTTATTCGGTTGCAATAGCAGATTCCAGCGGCAGAGTGTTAGACAGCGCTCAGTGTTCGTATAATTTAATAAACGAAAAAAATAGAATGCCATGGAATGATAATATGCCAGAAATAGGATCTGTAAATGAGGTGGATATTACGGAAAGTATAAACATCTGGCAGTTTTTTGTCCTGATTTCATTATCTATCTTTTTGTTTGGCATATATTTCAGAAGAAAAAATGTCGAATTTCTCAATGCTGTGATATTTATAGTTTTAACATTATCACTGGCAGGTAACACCATTGCAGGTGAAGTTAACGATAAGGGACGAGATTTAGATAGAAGCGATCTAAATCCGGCCCAATCTAAGAATTATTTATTGAGTTCTATTTTAAATGGTGATTATTCTGCTGCCACTAAAGACCTATATTATAAAGACATTGATGATGATCATTTGAAATGTTTAAGTGCAATCGCTCATTATCAGTGTGGTGATTTTACCAGGTCAACAGATATGTTCAGCGAGATACTTACAGGCGATTTGGAGTATTATTTTGGGAGAATGGTTTTAGCCTGGGGATTGCTGTCTGCCGATAAAAACGGCCAGCATATGGGAAATATTATAAAAGCTGTCGCCGAACCTGAAAAAGACAGTGGAAAATATTCGGATATGATAGCCGTCTCATATATATTAAATAAAGAATATCGTGAATTTATTAATATCTATAACAGGCAAAGGAACAAGCAGGAATCAGATATTTCTAATAATAAATTCTGGGATCAGCAATTAATATCAGCATACTCGATTTCCGATAACGATATGCATGATGAAGTAGGTAAATTATTTGCAGATATCAAGCTGAGTATTTTGTTTCAGGCAAGACTGAAAATAATGGCAGGGCGTCGAAATGAGGCCGGTCAGATGTTAAGTGATTATATTGATACCAATATTGATACTGACAATCTGATAAGTCTGGCATATTTTTCATTGAGGTATTCCTTATTTTCTACAGCAGAAAAGGCCGCCAAAAAAATGATGGAAATAGATCAGGGTATCGGTTTTCAGGCGGCTATTCTGTACGCTGAATCTTTAATTGCGCAAAACAAGAAAACAGAACTCTTTGAAATACTTGAATATCTATTAGAATCGGAAACTCTTCCTTACAGTTTGCAGTCTGAAATTGCACAAATTTACGAGAAAGTTGGCGAGCCGGAAAAAGCAATAGATCTTTTAAAACAAGCATACAATAAGTCTTCTGATATAAAATATTATGTGTCTGTAGCTATGCTATACGAGAAGTTTAATAATTTAGATAAGGCGTATCAGGCATGGCAGGAAATATGGAAGCTGACAAAAAATTCAGATGGTGTATCGGCAGAGACAAAGCTACTGGATCTTGCCAGGAAAACAGGGAAACTGCCGGAATTAACAGTTGATCTCGAATATGAATATGAACAAACAAAAGATGTAGATACTTTTTATCTTCTAATGTCAATATATCTTAGTATCCAGGATTCCGTTTCAGTAACAGATTTGATAGATCAGTATTACGGTAGTGATACAGTAGAATCATTGCAGATTAAGCATCAGGCATATCTAATCACCCAGGATTATAATTTGTGCGAACAAATGCTTATGCAGCTTCTTGAAAAAGATAAAGATAATTATGATATGTACTTGCGAAAGCTTGGAGTATTGGCTTCTCTCAGAGGTGAATCAGGAGTAATTAATTTTGTCCGTAACGAGCTAAAAGAGATTTCGATTAACAATTTAATTAAAGTATATCAACAATCCTGCGCAGCCGGTTTGATCGGAGATCACGAGCGAGCAATGCAGCTTTTGCAGCCAATGTTAGATAAATATCCGGATAATGGAGAACTGCTGCTTTCCTGGGTTAATGCTTCGATAGCAGCAGGTAAGCAGGCTGAAGCACTATCCAGGGTAAAAGAAGTTATACATGGCAATCCAGATATTGTATTATTGAGTTATGCGGTAGATTCAATTTTGAATATGGATATTGCCGAAGAAGAACTTTACGATACATTATATGTTGTGTATGAATATATAACTCATTCGCCTGAAAATACAATGTTATATTATCTTGCTCTTGACATAATTGATTCGATGAAGCAATATGAACTTATATCAAATGTTGTTTTGACCGCGATGGTTTATGCGCCAGATAGAAGTTACCAGCTCATCAGACATGCGCTGCGTTATGCTGATATTCCTGAAGATTTGCGAATTGATTTGTCAAGAATATTACTCATAACAAATTGCAAATTATCCAGTCAGGATTATTTTGGGATATGTATGACCCTGTTAAATAATGGTATGTATTATGAAGCTGAATATGTACTAAAATGTTATCTAAGTGATACGTATAACCCGCAAGAATATATGGATGTTGCAGAATATTATCGAAATGAAGGCATGACAGATCGATGCCGTTTGATTCTCCAGGAAGCTTTAACATATAGTCCAGATAATAACGATTTATTATTAATGCAGGCATATACATATGTATCCGAGGGCCAATACCAGGAAGCATTTAAATTGTTTCGTTTAATATACCAGAATTATGCAGTTTCTATTTCAGGAGAAACTCAAACATCAAATTATGCCGAGATGAACAAATTAAGGCAAACCGTGCTAAACGGCATGATGTATTCGGCGAGCGATATAGATCGTCAAGTTGTCAGCCTGATTGAAGATGAAATAATGATGTGCTGTGAATATTGCAGTGATCAAAATGTTTACACTCGAATGATGCAGTTTATACTGGATATGACTTATGTTTGCAGACAGACTTCCCGCTATGAGTATTTGCTAAAACTAGCAGATAAAATTAGAGTAGTCAATTTTGATTGTTATGACAAACTACAGAGTTTCTTTGATAAGATATTTGAAGATTTGGAGCCAGCAGGTTTTAACATTGCATCTGATGACTTTAATATTGATACTGAGTTTTCCAAGTTGTCCTACTATTCTGTCAATAATGATATATTAAAGTTATATTTAAGCAATTGTGCGGTTATGCAGTCAAATAATTCTGTTTTTAATTCGGCAAAAGTGTTTTTGGAAAATCTACAGATAAATAAAAATGTTGATAAGAAAATAATCAGGCAATTCTATTATTCGATATGGAGTAGATTGTCGGATGAGCAGCATTTAGCATTTTATGATGTGGTAGCAGGTGTTTCTTATGAGCATAATCATTATGTTATTCTAATTAAACTTGATTCAGGTGTGTTAGGACAATATCCAGACGATTGTATTTTGAGTTCTATTAATATTACAAGTGATCCTGCTATCAGCACAATTGAAATATTAAGCAAATCAGCCATGACATCGTACGAAAATATAATTAATCGCTTTTTGCAGAGCCTGGGAGATAAGGCTGCGTTACAATTTCTTAAATTGATTATCTATTTAGGAGCCAATATTGATGATGACATATCCGTTTTGTTAGAACAGAAGATAAAAACATATTCATTCAGCAATGAAAATGCAGAAAATACTTTTAACGATTATATTAATTTTTTTAGCAGTGCTGTAATTAATAAGAATCTATCATTACTGCTTATTACTAAACTAATTGATGAATATCCTACAGAACCTGCTTATCAAGTTATTAAATTGAAATGTTTTCAATATTCATACGATAGGGATAAATATATTATTGATGTTATAGCTTCAATAGAAAATATAATTAATAATTCCATTATTAATGTTAATTCTTCACGTATGCTAGAAACTCTTGTTTTAGTTTTATCTCCAAAAGAATTATTAGTTATTGCAGATAATATTCAATGGGAGAATTGTAAAAATATTGCTGCATGTGATTATTTAAGGTCTTTAATTTATTATTATCAAGGTGATTATATAAACGCAAAAGTATATGCCGGTTATGCTTATATCAAAGAACCAAATTGTTTAGTATATAGAAAAAATGTTGCCAGTATATACGAATCTACAGGAGATTATCAAGAATTAGCTGATATATTCAGGGCTAACTTGGAACCTAAGGCTGGCATTACTCCTATTGTCTATCACAATTTAGTCGGATATTATAGTCTTGCAGGAAAATCTGATTTAGCAGTTCAAATGGCGAAAAATGTTCCTGATAAACTAAGAAAAATGGATTACTTAACAGTTTATTATTTAATGTCTAATAATGAATTTATGCTTCAATATTTTAGAGATTCATTTAGTACTAATTCTACGAGCAGTTATGCGTGTAAATGGCCAGAAATGTTTACTTTTGGTGGAATAACCAGTCGTCAATTGGATAATACTGTTATTATGCCTTTTGAACATAAGTTAGTTTATAAAATAGCTCAAAACAAACCAGTTTTCAGAGAATTGCAACGATTCTGGATGACGGTTATTGATGATAATAATACTAATATATTAACATATGCACAAGCATATGCAAGATATCTATATGATCCAGAATTATTGAATAAAATTGAGGATGATTTATCATATAGATATAAGAAACAATTACTTTCTCTTATAGATAATTATCTGATATTTTCATTATTTTATCATAAGCATTTGACGAACAACCGACATTGCGATATGGTAGAAAATTCTTTTGGCGTACTATTAACAGCTTTTGATGATGGTTTGATGTTAATTTCCAAAGCATATTATAACAATGCAGATTACGAAAAGGCAATCAGGTATGCGCAAATGCAATTTGCTTCTAACGTTTTTTCTTATGGGAAAAATCTGTATCGAATTAACTATCATGAAATTCTGTATTATTTATGTGAACTTCATGAAAAAGAACTAGATGGAATTCATGTTAGTCTAAATTTACTTAATTGCTTTTTGAGACAAAATCCTGACGAATCTTCTGCATTGGCAGCAAAATTAAAATTGTTAATGCTCTGCGGCAATGATGATGAAGCCGATAAACTGGTTATGTATATTATAGATAATATCATTAACACGATAAGTAAAGATCACATGCTTATAGAAGAAACTTTACGATATTGCGCAAGAAAAGGTAAGATGGATATATTTAAGAATATAGTTTCTGATTGTATTGGGCGTACCAATCAGGATGATGATTATTTTTATTATGATTATATTTTAGCAGATGTCGATCCAGATGATATAAAAGATTTTTCTGACATAGTATTTGAGAAAATTAATTTACAGCTAGATAATGAGGTGATGAGAGCCAGTATAGCAATAAGAAATTATTCATTGTTAGCTATTTCTGTATATGATAAATCTCCTGAAACATCGAAGGTATACCTGAATAAAGCAAATTCTTTATCGAATTATGATTCAATAAATGATTTATGGCTTGCCGATGCATATTATTATTGTGGAGACAGTGAGACCTCAAAAATAATTGAAAAACGCCTGGATTCGCTTGGCAGACTTCCTTATACAAGGATAATGCGTTCCAGTGAAGGTGTTGATCGGAGGGGGCGTTAAAAAGAAAAACAATATACTCTGCCGCCGGAATCAGCAACCATAATATATTTAGAGTTGACAAAAACAGGGGTGCTTAATATGTCGCCTATGAGATATTTCCAGAAGATGGTACCATCATTAATGTTTATTATGTACAGGTTGCCATTTTCTGAGCTTGTCAGTATGTATTGACCAGCAATACAAGGAGCAAATAGTCTTTTGTTATCAATAGAGAAACTCCATTTGACATTGCCGTTGTTAATGTCGAGTGCATTTATTTTTCCATCGTTGTCAGAGACAATAACCATAGTTTCGTTTACTGCCGGACCTTCCATGAAAGGGCTTTCAGTTGCTTTTTGAACCCATTTTAGGGTGTAAGTTTTAGTGTCATAGGCGAAAAAGCTTCCATCGTAATTGCCAACAAAGCATATATCATTATTGACAGCTGCCCATCCGGGTATGTAAGTTTCGCAATCAATCTTTTTGTTTAGCTCTCCAGTTCTGATGTCAATAAAATATAAAAAACCATCACAGCTGCCAGTAATTGCTGTTGTGTTGTATATTGAAATCATGCTGTTGATGTAATTATCAGCTTCGTATTTCCATTTTAATTTTCCATCTGATATATTAATACAGTAAATATTGTTATCGTAGCTGCCAATGAGAGTGAAGGCAGTATTATTTTCTGTGTCAATAAATATATTTGCAGCTCCAGCAATTTTAGCCCCGGTAGTAAATTTCCATAGCAAGGTTCCATCATTCTTATCAAGAGCATATAATGTACCTTCTGCCGAGCATGCCAGTACAATATTGTTGTGTATAGCCGGAGAAGCTTCAATGCCGCCATCGGTAGTGAATGTCCAGATAGTTTTGCCATTTGTTGAATCAAGACAATATAAAGTTTTATTATTACATCCAACAAACATTTTTTCATTATTAATTATCGGGCAGCTGTTGATTGTATCAGGTAATTGAATATTCCATTTATATTTAGGCTTTTGAGTAATAATGACATCGGCATTGCCAGTTAACGAGGGAGAATATCGATATGATACAGTATTAGTATTTCCAGCGATAATAGTATTACAGGATATTAGTAATAAAATCACGATCGAAGATATATTCAGTTTATTAGTAAACATGTATTTATTTCTATTAAAATAAAACTTGAGAGTAAAAGAAGTGCATGTAATTTAAGATTCTTTGTATTTATTCAGGTTTTGAATCACGGTTGGAAACCAGGTTGGCATTATCGGCCTTTTTGCCTGGCACTTCATCAATATCAATAGTCTTTGTTGGATTAGTTTTTGTGCTCTGGCGAATGAAATCAGGCGCATTGCGAAATAAGAATAATTCATTTAGGATAAGTTGTTTAATCAGCATGCATCTGGCAACGCTAATATTAAGCCTGAATAATTTTTCTTCGACATTAGCGGCAACAACACGAGCGGCATTTTTAGTAAGGTTATAGTCTTTTAATACTTTGGCGGCAAGCCTGGATTTATTCCATGGTTCAAGTTCAAGATAAGGGCAGTCTTCAACGTTACAGCTCTGCTTAAAATTGTCCAGACAGCACTCATGAATTAAAATGTCTTCCTTAGGTAAATGTGGGGCAAGACAATGCAGCACCAGTTGTCTTTGTCTATGAATTTGCCGATTAATTCTGTGCAGCTTAAGAATAACAGCAGCACGGCCATGACCAGTTTCCTGTAAGGTTGCAAGAATCATGGAATAAATATCATCACTGGAAATTTGCAGGTTAACTGAAGAATCGTCACGACAGTCTTCTATGTACATTCTAACAGCATCTGCAAGAGCGCTGACAGTCTGCTCGCTATAGCATCCAGCGTCGCTGATAGCTGATGAAATTGTCGCCATTACGCGCGTATGAATATACGCTTCGGTTGAACCATCTGATTTTATAACAGTTAAAGACAAATTCAGTCTCCGTCAGGATGCATGATTTCGTTAACCTCTTTAATGAACTGGCCAACTTGCTCAAATTCCTGATACACACTCGCAAATCTGATATATGCTACTTTGTCAAGATCTTTAAGGTGCTTCATAGTAATAGCACCGATATTTGATGAAGTTACCTCGAGGGCATTCAAATGGAGAATGTCATCTTCTACAGCTTCCGCAGTGTTTGCAATTTCTTCAGCAGAAACAGGGCGTTTATAACAGGATTTTCTAATACCTTCTTTAACTTTTTCCCTATTATATGGAACCCTGCTTCCGTCTTTTTTAACGACAGTAAGTTTAATTATTTCTTCGACTCTTTCATAAGTCGTAAAGCGTCTTTTGCAACTAAGGCACTCTCTACGCCTACGGATTATCTGGCCACCTTCACCTGAACGAGAGTCAACAACCCGATCATCATCATTTTTACAGAACGGACAACGCATATTAGTTTCAAATTCTCCCTTCGAGATAGTGAAGGCAATATAATTCCAAATTATATATTATGTTTAACCTTTTGTCTTTTACATAATTATAAATTTGGTGTATCGTTTAAGTCAATAAAAAAGTGAGTAGACAATACCTATTTTTGGCATCAAAGTACACAGGCAATAATATATAAACCTTTATTCAACAAAGTAAAATTGTAAATAGATAAGGTAATTAATTATTATTAGTGGTATATTATTGGTGGTATTTTAAGAAAAATTTTATTCTCGACAGCAACATTATTGTTCGATAAACTATTTAATAGTATTTATTTATGAAGATTAAAGCGTTTACATTAATAGAGATTTTGTTATCATTAATGATAATATCCATCTTAGCCGTTCCGGTAGCCGTGACTCTCTACAGGCATGTCAAAGTGGCGTCAGAAGAAACCGTTAAGGGGCAAATAAGTTATCTTGCCGATAATGCCAAACTTTTAAGCTGTTCTTATGGGGTACCAGTTGCCATGGCTTTTGGCCGAGAAGAGAACACAATTTCTTTGATTGTGCCTAATTCACCGAATGTGCCTGTTAGAAAAGAGTCAGTGCCGGATGTAATCAATATAATGACATCATACACATCACCGTCTTCTGTCAAGATAGGTAAGATAGCTAATGGCAGCACTTCCTTTGTGCCAGACATTGTACAGTTTTATCCTAATGGGACATCAGATAGAGCCAGTGTTCAAATAATAGTAGGAGATAAAGTCGTAAATTATTTAATATGTCCATATACTGGAATAGTATCCGAAGAAAGTGAAGGATTGTATTCCAGAATGATAGATTTAGATGAGCTTGGATTGTCAGTTGATGATGTTTTTAAATAGAAAATACAATCAAATTACAAGTTTTAATAAAGGCTTTACAATATTAGAAGCATTATTAGCGGCATTATTAGTAGCTGCCGGGTTGGTATTACTGTTTTCAATAGTTAATCGTTCGGTATTTATTCATAGTGAAATGGCCGGTAAGGAAATAGCGGTTGTCCTTGCAGACGAAACATTGAGCCGCATTAGTGCCGGTTTAGTGAATTTGCCTGAGGAAGCTACCGGTCTTTCCGGAGATTTTTCAAAAAACTATCCTAATTACTCCTGGGAAGCAAAATTAGAGACGATAAACGGAGATTTACTAAAAGTGAATGTATTGGTCACATGGGAGTTAAACGGTAAGGCTAATAGTTACCGAATATCAACACTACTTCATAAAGGTAGTAAACATTGAATTATAATAAAGATAAGGCCTTTACTTTAGTTGAACTCATGTTAGCGGTAATGCTAACTGCAATAATAATACTTGTTGCAGCTGCTGGAACACGAACTATCCTTGAGATGAAAAACCGGATCAAAATACATGACAGAGCCCTGACCCAGGCTTTGGATGTTTTGGATAAAATTGAAAATGACTTGTCTAATATTTGTCGCGAAAAACAAAACGGTCGTTATAGTTTTAGATTAAAAGTAGGAGGGAGCGTTAAAACGGCATGTGATCGTATATGTTTTTATACTGTTGGAGACAATATTACTGCAAACAAATCCTATATATATGAAGTAGAGTACGGTTTATTGAAATCATCGGATCAACGGGATTCCTATCAACTGGGAAAACGAGTTGGAGTGGTAAATGATAGGGCCACTGGTAACAAGCGAGGCAAAGTTATCGTAATAGCTGATTCGATAAAGTCTTTACTTTTTGAATGCTGGGATGGAGAAAAATGGCTTAGAACTTCACCCCTGAATGGTTCTTTACCGGTAATGGTAAGAGTTACTTTGGAATTGGATGGCCATATCTGGGCGACAGGACAGTCTGCTATCAGCAGGCAGATATCACTATTACCAATACCTGACGATATTCATACTTATGATAATGAAACAGAATAAAAAAATAAAATCTATGGTGCTGGTTTTGTGTATCTGGCTCCTCGTGCTAATGATAATTATTGTAATGAGTGTAGTGCACATAAGCAGACTAGATAGTTTTAGTGCTGTTAATAAGGAAGCGGAAGTTAGGGCGAAGTGGTCAGCTCGCGCAGGTATACAGTATGCAGTGGATATAATTACGCAAAATCCAACCAGCTTTAATGATTCGTATTATATTTTACAAAAGTTTAAGGGTTCCGGGAAAAGACAAGTTTCACCAGAAAGCTATTTTTCACTGTATGTATATAATCCCAATATAGAACAAGTAGAAAACGGTATTAGCGATGAGTCGTCGAAGATCAATCTTTTGACTGCCAGCGACAAGCAAATATCAGAGTTATTAAAAGTTTCTCCAGATACAGTAAAACAAAATTTTAATATTTCTGGCCTGGAAACTTTGTCAGGATTTACTGATAGTAAAAGTTTGAAAGAGTTGAAGGCTTCTGAGTATTATGCAAAAAATATACGGATAATAGCCAGTGACAGTCAGTTATCCCTGGAAGATTGTTTTGGTGAAGACATTAATTTAAACGGTATACTCGATTGGAATGAAAATGATGGTGCTGTATTTCCTCCGAGTGACAATGCAGACGGCAGATTAGAAACCGGGTTACTTCACTATTCTACATTGTATTCATATGAGAGAAATATCGATCGTGATGGAGAACCCAGGATTAATATCAACTTTGCCAGTGAGGCGGATTTGTCAGATATTTTAGAGATTAGTCTTTCAGAGGCAATGTGGATTGTTGAAAATTCTCCATATGAAAGTGTGGCTGAATTGTTTCCTGTAAATATTGTACCTGAAGATTTTAATAGTGATATAAACAATACAGCCAGTTCCCAAAAGGCTAATCAGGTAAAATTAAATGAAGATGGTACAGAAGAAATAATTTCTGCGCCCTTGTCTGTGCAAACGTTAAGGCGTATATTTAATAAAATAACTGTATTAGATGACTCTATAATTCCAGGTAAAGTCAATATAAACACAGCCGGCAAGAAAGTATTAGCGGCATTTCTGGGTATTACAGAAGAGCAGGCAGATAAAGTAATAAAAAAACGAGATTCTTTAATTACTGGTTTTTATTCGCCGGCTGAGATATTTTCAGCAGGAGTTCTTGATTTTCAGCAATTCAAGGATATACTTGGTAAACTTACAGTTCAAGGTAATGTATTTACGATAGTATCTGTTGGCATGTGTAATGATTCCAATGTCAGCCATACAGTTGAAGCTACGGTAGATGTCTCTTCTATGACTCCCAATTATCTTTATTGGAGAGAGTATTAGGGCGGTACCGTAATTATTGACTTTTCAATATTACAGTAAAAGTACTTATTAGGTGATTAACCCATAGATTGCAGATTAAAAACGGCGAAAGTTAGCTATTGGATTAAACAGATAAAACTATTATTGTCATTTATATTACGATAATGAAAGAGAGTGCTTTCAGTACTATGACAAGCTATGTTCAAGTTCCAGTGAGTTGCCAAATATATTGTTGATTTCACATAGATCCGGAACAGATTGGATTGCTCCTTGCTGTTTTTTACACAAAGAAGCACATTTGCAGGCAAAATCAGATGCTTGAGCAAGTTCATAGCCTTTTGCTATTGACCACCCCAAAGCGCCGGCGAAAACATCATCAGCAGAAGTTGAATCAATTACTTTGGCTGTAGATACGACTATATGTTTCATACTGCTCTTGTCAGCGGCCAGGCAGCCAAGTCTTCCCAATGTTAAAACGATAGATTCTACACCTTCATCCAACAATAGTTTGGCGGCGATTTTAGCATCTTCAACGGTTAGTATTTCAGTGTCAGTGTAGTATTCGGCTTCGACCTGGTTCATTACCAGGGCAGAAATATCTGTATAGAGGTTAGAGTCAAAAGGTAGGGCCGGTGAACAGTTTAATATAACCGGTACACCAAATTGTCTTGCAGTAGCAATTGAGTGTTCGAGAATGCTGTTATGGTTTTCTAACTGGCACAAAACAATATCGGCTTCTGCAATTATTCCTTTTGCATTGTTAATTGTATTGACTGATAAATCCAGGTTAGCACCAGGATGATAAGCAGTTATAGTTTCTCCATCATAATTAACAATTACCAGGCTGGATGACGTAGGTTTGGCAGAACGTTCAACAAACTCTGTATTGACCCCGGAATCATTTAGGGTTGTAAGTATTCTATCTCCATTCTCATCTTTACCCAGGCATCCAATAAAGTGAACTTCAGCCCCGAGCCTGGCAGCTGCTACTGATTGAGTTGCACCTTTTCCGCCAGGGTTAGAAATATGTTCACTTGCAGGTACAGTTTCGTTTGTAGAAGGAATTTTAGAGCATCTCGAACTATAGTCAATGCTTCCACCTCCAATTACGACTATTCTTGGCAAAATATTCCCCATTGTGTTCATTGCAATACCTAACTGGTTAAAGAGTTATAGTTTGGTTATCCAGATTATTTTTCGATATTATTTCATGACGACTTTAGTATTTATTAAGGTTTAAGAAATGATTTGAGGAATATATTGGGTACGAGTTAATATCTGTTAATTTTATAAGTAATTGTATATTAAAGGTTTGAGTATGTGGTTTGTAGGTTGGATAATAGTTGGTAACGCTGCAAGCAGTGGAATGATTACAATAGGCAGTCAGAGATAGCCGTTTTGAGGTGAATGTGTCATGGAATAGATCGTAATGTTCTGTGGAATAAGAAGTTAAATTAGAATTTGAATTAATTGTACTTTTGCCTTATAATAGCCTTGCTACGGTAATGTTGAGATTTTAAACCAGATAAGAAAACGCAAGCAATAATATATAAGTACACAATTAATTTCATTACCGAACACATAAGCGTTTTGAAAATAGGGAGTTAAGGTATTCTAATGAAAGAGTCTATGATATATTGTAAGGAATCTCTATCGAAAAAGTTTGAAATCCCACAAGATGTTATGCAGGAAATAGATCAGGTTTCCAATAGATATCGTTTTCAGGCAAGTAAATACTATCTTTCTTTAATAGATTGGAGTAATGCAAATGATCCAATCCGCCGGTTGATAATACCGGACCTTTCTGAATTGGAAGAATGGGGTACCGCTGACCCATCAGATGAGGCGAAGTATACAATTCTGCCAGGTTTGGAACATAAATATTCATCGACTGCCTTAATGCTGATAAGTAATTTGTGTGGAGGGATTTGTCGATATTGTTTTCGAAAACGGGTGTTTATAGAAGATGAAATTATTCAGAATATAGATTCAGCGATTGAATATATTCAGCAGCATAAAGAGATTAATAATATTTTGTTAACTGGTGGTGATCCTTTTATGTTGAGCAATTCCCGCTTGGAAATTATTCTCGACAAATTACAAGCAGTGAAACATGTTAAAATACTGAGGTTTGGGTCGAAAATGCTTGCATTCAATCCTCAAAGAGTAGTAGATGACACCAATCTGTTAAGTATATTAAAAAATCATAATGAGAATACTCATCAGCAGATATATTTAATGAACCATTTTAGTCACCCGAATGAGTTAACAGATCTAGCGATAAAAGCAGTAAAGAGCATGATGAATGCAAATGTTGTTTTGACAAACCAGAATCCGATAATTCGTGGTATAAATGATAATTCAGAAGTACTTGCTGAACTGTTTACTGTTCTAGCAGATATAGGGGTTCCACCTTATTATGTATTTCAGTGTCGTCCCGCGATGGGTAATAAAGATTATGCGGTACCACTGGAAAAGGGTTATGATATTTTTGAGAAAGCCAGATCTTATGTTTCCGGTCTGGCTAAGCGTGCGAGATATGTAATGTCACACAGAACCGGCAAAATAGAAATTGTTGGTGTTAATGATGGGCATGTTTATTTTAAGTATCATCGAGCAGCACAGGATGGCAATTCGGCCTCATTTTTAGTATTCAAGTCAAATCCTAATGCATACTGGCTCGATGATTATGACGACAATTAAACAAAATGGTATAGCTTTATGTTGGGATCAGCATCAACTTATGTCTCTATAGTAAGTATAACATCCTTATTTGTAATAGTTACTGCACCTGTATTGTGCAGACTAGTAACTGCCAATAAAAGGGATTTATTATTTGGGGCGTTAGCATTGCGCTGGAATATGCGATTTTCCAGGAAAGATTATGTCGGACTTCAGTCTGTTATTACCGGCATCTATCATGGAGCTTTTGGGCATTCAAGAAAAGTCTCGGCAAGTATTGTTGGCAAGTACAAAGATATTCCAGTTGTCGTTTTTGATTATGAATACGAATTAGGAAGTAAGGTTCGCAGGAAATATGAATATAAGACAGTTTTTGTAGCTGAGACCGGTTTACGATTGCCGCATATATTAATATTGCCAGAACACCATATTTCTCCTATTGGAGAATATTCATCATTTCATAGATTGGACTTTATAAAAGCATATGCCGGTAAAATTCAAAAGAAATCGGTTTTATCCCATTTTTGTAAATATCACATATATTCAGAGCAGCTTCATTTGCTGGATAAAATATTTGACGATAAGGTGTTGGAAAGATTGTCCATGTTAAAGCATGTAAGTATTGAGATTCAAGGGAGTAAGGTTATTGTGTGGTCTGAAAGGGTGCAATCAAATCTAAGGATAGCCGTATTGCTTGCCCGGACAATTAAAATAGCAAAATCGCTTAAATTAAGAAGCCAGATTCAGGGAGTTAGCTGACTGTTGCTTTAAGCAGGTCTATATGTGATTAAGTTCTTCTACTATAATAATTTAATCAAAAAAAATATATAAATTTATGTTGCTATGCTATATATAATAGCTAGAATCATTAAAATAGAAAAATTATATATATAAGTAAAAAAGAAAATGAATTTATTGATAGAAGAAAATTATGATATTATCACAAGTTATTGATATAAAGAGCATTAAGACGCCACTGGTTGGTACAGATAAAAAATCTGTCATAGCGGAACTGGTAGACCTGGTTTGTGACAACGGTTTAGTTTCCAGTCGTGACGGCGTATTTAATGCAATAATGGAAAGGGAAAATATTCGAAGCACTGGTGTTGGTAAGGGATTTGCTATTCCGCATTGCAAGACAATGCTGGTTGATGAAATAGTCCTTGCTTTTGGCAGGTGTGCCGAGCCGGTTAATTTTGACAGCATTGATAAAGAGCCGGTGAAGCTGATAGCTCTTTTGATAAGCCCGACAGCCAAGACCGGAGAGCATATTCAGGCTCTAGCCGGTATTTCCAGAATAATAACAACTGCGGGCGTGCGTGATAAACTATGGAACGATATTAACCCGGATACAGGTAAAGACTGGACTGCGGAAGAAGTATATAAAATAATCACACAAGAATAATAATGATATAGATAATAATCCTATCTATAAAAGGGAATAATAGAATTAGACATGATAAGAGTAACATTACCGGATAAAACTGTAAGAGAATATGAAAACCCTGTATCAGCATTTGATGTAGCGTCTGATATTAGTCCAGGTTTAGCGAAGGCTTCTTTGGCTGCTAAGATAGATGGTGAACTAACAGATGTAACCAGACAAATGGATTGTGATTTTAGTCTTGAGCTTATAACAGCCAAGAGTGATCCTGAAATGGCCTTAGAGCTTATCAGGCACAGTTGTGCACATGTGATGGCGGAAGCAATTTGTAAGCTGTTTCCTGAGGCTAAGCTGGTTTACGGCCCAACAGTTGAAAATGGCTTTTATTATGATATTGATTTAGATACGCCAATTACTCCTGATGATTTCAGTAAGATAGAATCTGAAATGAAATCTATAATTAAGGAAGATCGTCCTTTTACGCGATATGAAATGTCACGCGATGATGCGATGCCATATCTCGAAAATGAGGGTAATCGATACAAGATAGAAAACGCCAAAGCGGCGAAAGGCGATGTAATAAGTTTTTACGTTACCGGCAGCAGGGAACAGAGTAGTTTTGAAGATCTATGCCGCGGCCCGCATATAGCACGTACCGGACAGATAGGTGCATATAAGATTATGAGTATTGCCGGTGCGTATTTCAGAGGTGATGCCAGCGAGAAGATGCTCCAGCGGGTATATGGTACCGCCTTTGCTGATAAAAAAGAGCTTAAGCAGTATTTACATTTGCTTGAAGAAGCGAAAAAACGTGACCATAGAACTATTGGTAAGCAGTTTGATCTGTTTAGTTTCCATGAAGAAGGTCCAGGCTTTGCGTTTTATCATCCGAAGGGTATGGTAATCTGGAACGAAATGCTGAAGTTCTGGCGTGAAGAACACGCCAAGGATGATTATTGTGAGATCAGTACACCTACTATGCTAAACGAGAAGCTTTGGCATCAATCCGGTCACTGGGATAATTATAAGGAAAACATGTATTTTGTTGACATAGATGATGACAGGTACGCTATAAAGCCAATGAACTGTCCTGGCGGATGTCTGGTATATAAATCTCGTCATCACTCTTATCGCGAGCTTCCAATTCGTTGTGCCGAGCTGGGAACTGTTCATCGTCATGAAGCCAGCGGAGTTTTACATGGATTGTTCCGCGTTAGACGTTTTACCCAGGATGATGCCCATATTTACAGCACACCAGGTCAGGTTACAGATGAGGTAAAGAAAGTAATTGATCTGGCATTCCGGATATATAATGCTTTTGGGCTGACAGATATCAAGCTGGAGTTATCTACACGACCGGCCAAATCTATTGGCGGTGATGATATCTGGGAAATGGCAACAGAAGCTCTAAAAAATGCTCTAGAAGAGAAAGGTCTGGATTACCAGCTAAATCCCGGAGATGGGGCGTTTTATGGGCCTAAAATCGATTTTCATGTTCGTGACTGTCTGGGCAGAAGCTGGCAGATAGGTACAATTCAATGTGATTTTGCCTTGCCAGAGCGTTTTGACCTGACTTATACAGATAATAATAATACAGAACAACGTCCGGTAATGCTGCATCGAGCACTTTACGGTTCATTAGACAGGTTTTTCGGTATTATTGTCGAGCATTTCGCCGGTTCATTTCCTACCTGGCTGTCACCGGAACAGATTCGGGTTATGCCTATAAGTGAAAAGACCAATGATTATGCCCAAATAGTCTGTAAACAACTGAAGGATGCCGGTGTCAGGGCAACATTAGACTTGGCAGATGATAAGATTAATGCCAAGATCAAGAAAGCTTATAATGAAAGAATTCCTTATATGCTAATCATGGGGCCAAATGAAGCCGAAAATAATAAAGTAACTGTTCGCGTCCGAGGGCGTGAAGATCAGCAAGCGATTGCACTACAAGACTTTATCGAAAAAATCACTTGTGAAATTGCCAGTCGCTCGCTAGAATCAACAGTATTATAAATACCGTAAAAAGGGCTCAGTGTGAGTCATTCGGTTAAGTTATTGATTAACAAGGAGATACAGCGATAGCTTCCAAAGATTTAAGAATCAACGAACGTATTAGAGTGCCTGAGGTCAGGTTGATTGACCAGGATAATAATCAGGTAGGTATCATCAGAACAGTAGAAGCATTGGGCATGGCCCGCGAAGCAGAGCTTGATCTGGTAGAGGTTTCAGCGACAAGTAAACCGCCGGTTTGCAGACTGATGGATTACGGTAAATGGAAATACGACCAGAAAAAGAAAGAGCATAAAGCTAAGGTCAAACAGCATAATGTTGTTCTGAAAGAGGTCAGGTTAAGGCCCAAAATTGACCAGCATGACAGGGATACTAAGATTAATAATGCCAGAAAGTTCCTTGAAAAAGGTAATAAGGTTCAATTTACCATGATGTTTAAGGGTCGTGAGATGATGCATCTTGGCATGGCAAATGAAATGTTCGACCTTATTGTTAAGGAACTCTCAGATTGCAGTAAGGTGGATTCACTGCCGAAACGAGCCGGCAGGAGAATGAACATGGTACTTGGTCCTGTTGCGAAAGCCGAAAAGCCAAGTAAGCCTGTGAATAACTCTGAAAATGCAAATGAATCTTCTATGCCGGCACAGTCTGTTCAGGCCGAATAATAATTAATCCGGATATAGCATTAAGATGGCTATCTCTAAAACAATAACTGTTTTTGGATCATCAAAACCATTGCCTGTAGAAGCCGAATATGAGCAAGCTTATAAGTTGGGTCATATTTTAGCGGAAAAAGGATATAATGTCAGCAATGGTGGCTATGGAGGAACCATGGCAGCGGTGTCATATGGAGCATCTTCATTTCCAGTTGAGATAATTGGAGTGACATGCACAGCGTTTGACAGGAGTGGTCCTAATAAGTGGTTGACTAGAGAAATCCGTACTGATAATCTTAATGATCGGTTAATGAAACTGATTGAGCTTGGAGATTGTTTTGTTGCATTGCCTGGTGGAACTGGCACTTTATTGGAAATATCAATGGTCTGGGAAATGATGAATAAAAAGTTCATTAAGTCCAGGCCATTTGTTTTAGTAGGTCAATCCTGGAAAAATGTCATATGTGAGGTAATTAATCATGATGACAAATCATCAGGATATATAGATTGTGTTGATAACGTAGAAGAAGCAATTGATTTGCTGGAATCGAAATATTTAATATGAAACCGATATCACTTTTTTTAGCATGTTTAATATTTGCACTGTTTTGTATTTACAGTTCAAATTGTTTTGCCGCGGAAGAAGAGTCGAAATCTCAAATTAGTGCAGTAAAAGAAAAGACAATTACTGATAAACTATATAATGAAGGATTTTACTTCTCTGGAAGGCAGGCTCGTTTAATAGAACATCCTGATGGTGACAAGTGGTTTCTGGTGTTTACAAAAGACACACAGAAGGCAATTACCGAAATTCAGGCGAATTCAGACGGGAAGGCAGATTTAGATGTTGTAAGGCAGAATCCTGAAGTTTCAGTTATTGAAGTGTTACCTTCCCGTTGGCTGGAGACTATGCTGCGAGTAGTAAATAATAAGTCAGACTATGGAATTGTATTTCGCATATGGGGTGAAGCTACCTCATACCAGAAGCGGAATTTTATTATGCTGACTATGGTTGCTACTGAATCTCTTTTTAGTGAAGCTGCGATTGCAAAGCAAAAAGATTCTCAGACATCACCATTTTATTATACCCAACCGGAAAATGACAATAAACAAAATCCTGAAGATGTGGGTATTGTTCCCCAGTATGTTAGAGATAAACTAATGAAGGTTCCCAGGGTCAACGTTATGCCTTTTCCCTTTAAGATGAAAAGCATTGATGAAGATTCCGTGACAATTAATGACACTCAGGGAGCAATTGATGAGTTTGAGAATGATACAACAATAACCAATCGAGTTGGCCGTTTGGTCCCCAATCAGTCAGAGGGGCGAATCTATTTCATGTTTGAAAGTGGTGATGGAAATACCGGTCAGAAGCCGCTGATAATCCAACCTTGTCAGTATCTGGAATTAATGGAGTCAGCTATTCGGGCGAATAACCGTTCGGTAAAATATAAGATTTCAGGAAGAATCGACGAGTTTAAGGGTGAGTTTTATTTACTGCCGACAATGGTTCTTGAAGAGGAATATCGAGGTATTTAATCCGCCTGTTGTTAGAAGAAGTCCCTACAAGTATGGAGAAATAATGGCAATTTTTGTGAACGGTGAAGAAATATCTGACAGCGATATTCAACGTGAAATCCAAAGGGTGAAACCTCATTATGACAGGCTCGATTCAGATTTAACTGGAGAACAGAAGCAATTTCAGCTATATGAGTGGGCATGTGAAAATCTTATCGAGCAGGTATTGTTTCGGCAGGTTGCCTTAGCTGATGAATTACCAGTAGATCAGGCAAGTATTGACGAAATATTCCAGGAAATGAGTAGTCAATCTGAAAGCAAGGAGCAATTTCTGGAAAAGGCCGGTGTTGCGGAATCAACACTTCGCGAACAAATATGCGATAGTCTAAAAATTCAACGTTTGCATAATCAAATCCTGGAAAATTCAATAAAGCCGACCGAATCATATCTCAGAGAATATTATGAACAGAATCCAGAGCAGTTTATCCAGCCGGAATTAGTTCATGCCGCCCATATTGTACTTCACCCCGGCTCCGGCAATGATAGAGATAAGTTACAAAAGAAAATATTTGAATTTTACCAGCAAATTCAGGAAGGTGTCTCATTTGAAGCTATAGCATCACAGTATTCATCCTGTCCGGATAATGCCGGGGACCTGGGCTGGTTTCCTCGCGGGCATATGGTTCAGGCTTTTGAAGATATTGTTTTTGCATTAGAACCGGGAGCAACCAGTGAACCATTTGAAACTGAATTTGGATGGCATATCGCGCGTGTAATAGATAAATCTCCAGAACAAACAGTTCCATTTGAACAGGTAAAAAAACATCTGGCAGAACAGTTAAATGAAGAATATCGCCAAAAATCATTAGATGATTTTATTGATGCAGAAAAACTGAAGGCTGATATTAAAAGATAATTATTTAACTTTTGTTCTATATTTATATCCTTGTAATGTATTTAGGGCAGCTCTAAAAAATCATTTTTAGCGAAAGATGGATCTTTTGCTTGCCGGTCTGCGTCAGATAAAACCGCGAATATAGCCAATATGCACGATTTTATCTTTCTTGCCAGCAAACAAAACACTTCACTTTCGCAATAAAAGCAATTTCCAGAAGTAGTTTTGAGTTATTGAGTTCGATTTAGCTTTATGATATAGTATATTTTCATTATTCTGAGCATTTTGGATTACCATTATGGAAGCATAGCGAATGATATATTACATTATTAAGTTAGTTGTATCGGCAGTTTTGATTGTGTTGATATCGGAATTTGGCAAGAGGAGCTCGCTGATGGGAGGGATACTGGCCTCTATACCTTTGACCTCATTTTTGGCGATATTGTGGATGTATGGCGAGAACAAAGATGTTACTCCGATCATAGCGTTATCCAAAGACATATTCTGGCTGGTGATACCGTCGCTGGTGTTTTTCCTGGCTTTGCCGTATTTGCTTAGTCGCGGAGTAAACTTTTTTCTGTCGATGACGGTGGCTACCGGGATAATGATCGGATGCTATTATCTGGCGATAACGATAATGAAGAAGTTTTAGCAGCAGCTGATTTGATCTGTAATTTCAGCATGATTTATAGCCGTCGATGTCTTTGAAGTCTACTGAATATGTCGTGTCGTCAGAGAGGGTTATTATGGCACCGAGTACCGAGCCGGTAGGGGTAATGTCCATGATTTTGATATTTTTGACAATGTTGAGTTCGTCGCCGGTCCAGGGAATATCATCGGTTTTGTGCAGCATGGCGGTGATCATGAGTTCCATAGCGGGGTTTTGCTCGGTTCGTTTACGATAAGCGTAGAGTACGGTACTTTCGTCGGCTTCAGCGTTGCGGCCGGACTGCTGAAGGGTTTCGAGCCGGTCCCAGCCGTTATAAGCGATAAGAGCGACTTTTCTGCCGGGGATGGAGGCGATGAGTGCTGTTTTGTGCTGGTCGTTTATCTGCTCAATTTCGGCGGGTTGGCCGTCGAAATGCGGCAGAGCGAAATGTCCGAGAGTCATTTCATGTTCAAATGCGAGTCGGCAGCGGTCGACGCGTATAACGCCGCCGGGGATGGTTATTTCAGCCAGGTCGATAATGTAGCCAACGCCGTTAAAGGGCGGTTTGCGCATAATCAGCTGGCGGTACAGGACGTTGTCGCGGACGCCGTTGAACAGGATGCTTTGCGAGGTGGTAAACTCAGCCTTTTTGGAGGCTTCGTTGTCAACGGTTTTGCCGGTAAGGTAGAAGTTAATATCGACGCCTTCCAGGTCGCGCGGGTCGAGGCTGCGGAAGCTGTATTCCTGTGATGTGCCGCCGTCCGGGTTGTGGTCTTCCCATGGGAAATGGGTATTGAAAACTAGTTTTGAATAGTTGTGGTCATCGTCGTAAACCTTGCCGGAGATGATCTCAGAGGTGCCGGTGCTGCCGTGATTGACCAGTACCAGGCCGGGTTTGGTTAGAACCGATCTTTGGGATTTATTGCCGAGTTCGGGCCAGTAGCCTTCGTTTTCAGCAGCGGTCCAGAAAGGCGAATCTTTGGGTAGGGCCAGGCTGATAAACGGCAGGAACATAATAAACGGGCTGGCGGGGCAGCTGTAGCTTTGCAGGGCATATTCACGGTAGCCGTAGAAGCCCAGGCTGGGTATGTCGTTGTGGTAGAACTGTTCCCGGCCGGTGAACTGCAGTATGGCTCCGGAGCAAAGTCGGCGGGCAAAACCCGGATCGAGCGGAGCCTTATTTTTAAGCATGAACGACACGGGGAATCCGCCGGCGATCCAGAGTCGATAGCAAATACTTCGGGCCCACATATTGATATATCCGTCCCTGGCAAAGAAATTGGTGTATGTTTTCATGAGTTGCTGAAAGCTGTTTTCGAGTACTTCGACAATTTCCGGGTAGTATTGATCGCCGAAAGCCCTGCACCAGATAGCCCCGTAAACGACAAATAGGCTGATGGTGTAGTAGTTGTAAGTCTGTTCGAGATACCAGCCATCACCTGCGTGGTAGGAGGCGACCCACAGGAGATGACTTTTGAGGAGATCTTCGTCGATGGTATAGCCGTTAAGCTTAAGGAACGACAGTACGCAGATATTGAAGATCCGCCAGTTGTTCTGGGTTGTTCGATGGTGAGCCCATTTCGATAGTGTGACAGCCATTTCGTCTTTCTGCTGTCGGGTGAAAGACGGCCATAGTACGTCGGGCAGGAGCAGTAGCGTTTTGGCCAGTCCGCCGAATTCGCAGGTGAACTGGTAGGTTGCGTCGGGTAGCTCTTCCGGCAGTGGCAGGCTGGTGGGATTGCCGGGGGTAAGGGCCTGATAGAGATGATGCTTGTAGTAATCATCGAGTTTAATGCCGTTGATGCTGATATCAGGGTCAACGTGTATAAGCGGTCCGGCAAGAGTGAAGGTTCGTTCAAACGCTTCCCATTCGTGTGAGCGATGCCGCCATGCCGGGGCGCCTGGCAGCGGGTATGTTTTACTGCCGGGCAGCGTAGGGAAAACAATCGGATCTTCAAATGATTTTACGTGTTTGGTGAAGGCTCGTTCGAGTACGTATTTAGCACAGTCAATATAGTGTGTCCTGGTCATGCCGGTGAAAGGGCTGAGTTCCAGGTCCGGTTGTGTAACGTTATATGCATTTTTCATATCTATCATTGCCTTAGTAAATATAATTCTCTTTTGGGTGAGGGCTCACATTGAGTCAAAATTATATATATTGCTCAATATGACATGTATTAGATTATAATTACTAAAACAGGGATATAAAATGCAATTTATGTACTATTTATTGGAGGATAATGACATGAGTTGTGCTATTTGGTTTGTATGGTAATAGCAGCGGTTTTTAGTCCTTCAGCTGCGGCATTTAAAGTAATAGTCCCTTTTGAGCCGGTAGGGCGAACAATAGCAATGCATCTGCCTTGGAAGGTTTCTCTTGCAGGTGACTGGAAGCTTGCCGGTTTATTGGGGGCAGCACTGGCCTGTCCGGCGAGGGTTCCTGCACCGCTGACAGAGAAGCGTATTGGTATCTCGGCATTTGGGACGCGATTGCCATTTGAATCGACAATTTCAACAGAGATATAGGAAAGATCGTTGCGGTCGGCGTTGATAATATTGCGGTCGGCAGTAAGTTTAATTCCGACAGGTTTGCCAGTGGTAGTTAAGGAAGTTTCTGAGACGATATTTCCATCTGTCAGCCCTACAGCACGGAGTTGGCCGGGGGCGTAGGGTACGTCAAATTTTGCGGTAAGGTTTGTTTCGCCTGATACAGACTTTTCACCGATATTTTTTCCGTTTAATTCGAGTCTGACAGTATCGCAGCTGGAATATACCGAGACCTGTAGTGGTTTACCTTCATTGCCGGTCCAGTTCCAGGATTGAGATTCATTTGGCCATGCCCACCAGCTAAGAACCTCGGTAAGGCCGTCAGGGATAGGGGCGTGAACAACCATTTCAATTTTGCTGCGGCCCCAAACGACATCGCGATATAAAGATTGAGGCTTTTTGAATCCGCAGAGGTCGAGGTCGCCGCACCAGGCATTAAAATATGGCCATGGCATAAAGAAGCTGTTTTGTTCGTTGCTGAGAATGCTGTGTGCCAGTCCGGCTTCGCCGAGATAATCCATGGCGGTCCAGACGAAATCGCCGATTACGAATGGCAGTCTTTCTACTTTGTCCCAATTGGCATAAGCTTCTTTGGGGTATGATTCGGTTGTTAGAATAACACGTTCCGGGTTGCGGGTGTGGTCAGCTTCATAATGCTGGAGGAGGTAGTTATAACCGGCGACGTCCAGGTATTTGAATGCCGGGTCGGAACGTTTGGCCCAATCGTGGGTGACGCTAATGGCTTGTGTGATTGGTCGAGTATTGTCATGCGAAAGAACTTCTTCGCGTAGCATTTTTTGGGTGGCTTCGGCATTGAATTGTTCTGGTATTTCGTTACCGATAGACCACATGATAACGGATGGGTGGTTGCGGTCGCGGCGTACCATAGCGGCAATGTCGCGGGTGTGCCATTGCTTAAAGAAACTGCTGTAGTCCTGCGGGTTGTTTTCCTTTGATACGGTCCACTGGTCAAAGGCCTCATCGATAACCATCATTCCCAGTTGGTCGCAGGCTTGAAGCATAGTAGAAGAGGGCGGGTTGTGGCTGCTGCGGATAGCGTTATAACCGTTGGCTTTGAGCAGCTCAATTCGTCGGTATTCAGCGCGGTCAATAGCGGCAGAGCCAAGCGGGCCGTTATCGTGATGGATGCACCCGCCCTTGAGTAGTATTTTGCTGTCATTAAGTCGAAACCCGTTTACGGTATCAATTTCAATTTTGCGGATGCCGAAAGGCGTGTTTTTTATGTCATTGATTTTACCGTTGACGATAATGGATGTTTCTGCGGTATACAGATAGGGAGTGTCTGTACTCCATAGTCGCGGATTAGTTATTTCGATTGAATATTCAGGGGTGATCATAGCATTGGGCTGAATAGAAACCGTATTTTGAATGTTTGCTATAGTCTGGCCTGAGTGATTGAGTATTTTAGTTTTGACACTTGCGTTAACAGTTGATTGTGTGTTGTTTTTGATTTCAGTTGAAATATTTACTTGTGCATTTTGTTTAGAGACTTTCGGAGTGGTGATAAAAACTCCCCAGTCAGGGATATGTACCGGTTCATTTACTGACAGCCATACATGACGATATATGCCTGAACCAGAATACCATCGGCTGTTGCGTCCTTCGTTGCGAACTTTCACGGCAAGTATGTTTTCCTGGCCCGGTTTATTTAGATAAGGTGTAAGGTCGAATATAAAGCCGGTATAGCCGTGAGGGTGTTCGCCCAGGCGATGGTCGTTAAGCCATATTTCTGAGTTCATGTAAACGCCATCAAAGATTACGGATACCTGCTTGTTGGTTTCGTCCAGGGTAAAGTGTTTGCGATACCAGCCGGTACCGCCAACGGTGTTACCGGTAAAATGTTTGCTCGGACTTATGGCTGGGTTAAACGGTCCGATTTGGGTGAAAGTCGTTCCAGCCTGGTTAATGCCTCCGTTGCCGCTACCGTCGAAAACCCGAACTGCAAGAATATCTGTGCCATCACCTTTGACCAGGGAAGCGGGTATAAGGTATTTTCGTTCAATATTCCATGCCGTCTGGTAGTTGGGCGGGAATGTTCCGGTACTGCCGATAAGAACGCCATTGAGCCAGGTCTGATCTACATCATCGATACAGCCGAGCAGGAGGTTAAAGTCTTTGCCGATGCAGTATGAAGGAATATTTATTTTACGGCGAAACCAGCCGTAGACGTTTTCGTCGGTGTAATTAGAGTGAGCTTCCCAGTTGTCAGGTAAAGTTACCAGCTGCCAACTGCTGTCGTTGAATCCAGGAGAGTTCCATGCGGCATTATCACCTTTTTGGAACCGCCATTGTCCTGCTACTATCGACAGCTCCGGAACGGAGTTTTTCGGGGCTGGAAGATCTTCGATGGTCCAATCATGAGGCACATCTAATATTCGCCATTGGGAGTCATCAAAATCCGGTAATGCTGCGCCGGCAGCGTCGCCGCGAAGGAAATGCCAGTTTGAATCAAAATTTCTATCAGAAAAGGAGGATGCGGTATTGTCAGAATTCTGGGAAGGTACCTTTTGGGAACATGTGTTTGTATGTTGGCAGCCGCTGTTGATAGCAATAAACAGTATATTGCTGATTATCAAATAATATGTAATTGTTTTTGAGGTAAACATAAGTAGCCTTTTGTAAAATATAAATTTCCACTTGAAAATTGTGAAAGATAACTATAGAGTCACCTCTAAAAAATCATTTTGTGTTGCGAACTACTCTTTTGCTCGCTGAACTGCGTCATACAAAACCGCAAATATCATTAAATATGAGCAGTTTTACCTTCCTTGTCAGCAAACAAAATATTTAGTTCTCACATCAAAAGCAATTTCCAAAGGTATCCTTAAATAATAATAGCGGTAGTATTGGAATTCAATAAATAATATTAAGAAAAAAATACCCGCTTGCACAAAAAATCATACAAGCGGGATAATTGCTTCTATCTAACTTTCAGTCTCTCCATCTATCTACTCGCTAGAAGCTAATACTCTACTTTCAAAATAAGCTCTTACAGGCTTATACACTCACAGGTATATTTCTATAATAATTTATGGCTTTATCTTTAATAGTGTAAATCAGGTTGCTGCTATAAGTGTTTGAACAATCGTATTCTTCACTTTTTATTTCAGAGGTGACAGTTGCTCTTATTGCGGTAGAACTTATACTGTCCGTATAAGAAGCAACTGCCCATGACATTGGACTTGGTGTCGGAGGATCTAATTCGTTAGGATTGGCACCAAGCAATACAATTTCAGTAATATCATTTTTTGATTTTAATGTTTTACTAAAGCTGTTATACATTCTATTGTTTGCTACAATTTTAACGGGTAGATTGATTGTATATATGTATTTAGAAAAATATCCAGCAGTTGCTGTACCTGTTAGCGGAACCTGAAGGTGTATTTCGAGGTATTGGTTTGACCAGGCTGATGCCGGTTGGGAGAATTTCAGTATTGTTCCGAATTGTACAGGTACAACATTATAGAAGATATCTATACTGCCAGATTTATCTGTGTGGCATGTAAATTCTGCAATAGCCGGTGTGGTTTTACGCAACATTAAGCTTGAATGTATGGTCAATAGTAATGCTGCCAGACAGGCTGTTATTATGTGATTTCTAAATCTGTTCAAAATATCACCATATTCAGGTTATTGTTTTTTGAATAAATATCACAGAAACAAATTAATTAAGAGAGCTTACTTTAAAATCATCAACTACATTAATCCATATGGCAGAGTCATTATATTTTTCCTAAATAATATATTTTTTCTGATATATTTTTTACTTTCCTGTCTAGCAGCGTCGCAAAGTATGGTAAATAAATAGTTTAAGGTGATTATTGCTTGGGGACCGTGGGTGAAGTAGATAGGTTTTGTCCGTATTTATTACTTTATTTGTTAATTATCCAAGGGTGTAGATTAGTGATATATATCTGTATTTCACTATTTAATAATAAATTTGTTATATTGACAGGCTGACAGATGTTTATGTTTGCTTATTATATGTTGATTTTAAGCTGGTATTGCTTGTGTGGCATAAGTAGTTATAACTGTGAATGTGATCCATATGTGGACAGTGGTGGTGCAATATGTGATAAAATCAGGTTCTTAAGTTTCCTGATTATTATATGGTGGAGATGGTGGAGTTATGAGAAGTTTGATATTTTTGTTGTCTATTTTTTGTTTGTTTCAGGTTTGCATGCAGATCTGTTTGAGCGGTCTGAAGCGAGTAGTGGTTATGGGTATAAGGTTGTAGTGATTGATGGGAGTATTTTGGGGGGTGATGCAAAAACGGCTGCCGAATCAGCGGGAGGTTGTCTGGCTGCGATAACATTGCATGAGGGCTATTTGCCAAAGGTGCTTCGTTATTGCAACTTAAAACTGTGAAAGTAAGCTATGGTTGCGGTAATTCCAAAGGAGAAAATCGGAACGATTTTGGTGATATTGTTCCGGGTTATGTGGTAGGGTATGTTCCTGGACCTGCTGTAGTAGGCAGCCTGGTTCTTGGCGTTTTTATTATACTTCATAGGCGTCGTCGGAGGCAGTTTTAGAACGTTTGTAATAAATTTGCACAATCTTATGCATTATTGATATTTGTTGTTATATTGCAGATAGTAAGCTAATATTGTACTATGCGTTGTTTTTTCTTGTTTTCTTTTCTGAGGTTTATACAATAGTATTATTCTCAGTTATCTGTTTGTAACTGTGTTTAAAGTTTTTCTGTTTTTGAAAAAATGTATGTTTATTTTTAGGAGTTTCTATGAAGTTTTATATTGCTGTATTACAGTTGGGTTTGGTGTTTTCATTGTTGGTCGCTAATGCTACGGCAGAGCTATGTGAAAGCTGTAAAGGCAAAACTGCACCTGTTATAAAAAAATGGACTGTAACAGATAGTGAAGGTAAAACTCATGAGATGACGTCAATTAACGGAGTCCTGGTTCATGAGACAGACCCGGCCAAGCAGCCGCAGCCTAAAGTAGTGACTCCGGGTGAGCCTAGTTGTGGCGATAAGGTCGGCAGTGCTCCTTCCGATGCTGTTGTATTGTTTGACGGCAGTAAGGAATCTATGGAAAACTGGGAAGCGACTGACGGCAGTAAGACTAAGTGGAAGTATGTTGACGGAGCGCTTGAGTCGGTTGACAAGGCCGGTATGATTCAGACCAAACAGAAGTTTGGCTCATGTCAGCTGCATGTAGAATGGGCATCTCCTTCAACAGTGAAAGGTGACGGCCAAGGCAGGGGTAATAGCGGGGTGTTTTTGCAGGGTATCTATGAAGTTCAGGTTTTGGATTGTTATAACAATCAAACTTATCCGGATGGTCAGGCCGGGGCGCTATATGGAAGAAGTAAGCCGTTAGTAAATGCATCTCGCGGTCCGGGTCAGTGGCAGACATATGATATTATTTTCCACCGTCCGATTTTTGGAGATGATGGCAAGGTTATCCGTCAGGCTACCTTTACAGTTCTTCATAATGGTGTACTGATTCAGGACCATGTGTTTTTGACTGGCGGTACCAACTGGACAGGTCATCATTCAGTTTCGGAATATTTTCCGCATGATGATGCGTTGCCGATTAAGTTACAGGACCATGGCAATCCGGTAAGATTCAGGAATATCTGGATAAGACCATTGGAAGACTGATAAGTGATTGTTATTATTCAGGCAGGGGTTTTGAAGGACAAGAAACTGTCTGGGTAGAATAAGATAAAATAACAAAGCATTCATCCTGATTGTGAATTGGGATGAGTGCTTTTTTTATGAATACTCAATTATTGATTTGACGTTGATTTGCGAACGATCAGTTCGCCGGCAAGGTAAACTGTGCGGGCGCAGTGTGCCGGCTCCTGGATTCTACTGAACATGAGTTCTATCGCTTCTTCTGCGATGTCTTTGCATGGCTGTTTGTAGGTAGTTAGCGGAACGCGCAGGTAGTTGGCGTATTTTATGTCGTCTACGCCGACAACTTTAACATCATTTGGTATGGAGTAGCCGCATTCTTCAATTGCGTGCATGAGTTTGGATGCGGTTGTATCGTTAGCACATATTATTCCCGGTTTGCAGCAGTCTTTTAGAAGGTTGTTGATGAAGTCGGTGTTAAAATTGTCTTCGATAGCGACCCTGGTTGGCCTTGCATTCGGCTTGGTATCATTCATGGCTTGTTTGTAGCCAAAAATTCTCATTTGGACAGTGGGTGCAGAGTATGGTCTGGCAACAAAAATTATATCTTCGCACCCTTGCTGGATCAGATGTTGAGTTAAGAGAAAAGTCAGCCTGAAGTTGTCTACACAGACAATATCGTAGTTGCTCCTCAAAGGAAATGAGACAATGTCGCGGTCCATTAGGATTACGGGAATTCCTGCTTTGTCAAAAAGTTGGACAATTTCCATATTGACCAGGTCTTTTTCGCAGGTGAGTTCCAGTGGTGTAAAGAAAACGCCGTCTATGTTTTGTTGTTCGATGTAGCGTTGAGCGAGCTGTTTGATATGCTGGCGGCGCATTTCGGCATCTTCCTGGATTGAGCCGCTCCAAATAAGATTAAAGTTTCTGGTCTGGGCCAGGTTTGACATGTGGCTGCAGATAGATTCAAATATTTCGGTTTCGCCGAGGCCCGGGATAAGCAGGGCGAAATTTTTGATATCCGAGTTGGGTTTGTATTTGACAAACGTACCAACGCCGCTGACTCGTTCGATGTATCCCGATCGTCTAAGAAGTTCGAGGGCTTTTGCTACTGTCGGTCTGGAAACGCTATGTTGTTCTGCGAGCTCGATTTCGGTTGGAAGTTTATTAGAGTCGGAGTAAAGATTATTCTCGATATCATCTTTAAGCAGTTTGTATAGCTTGTAGAATTTTTGATTTGAGTCAAAACTGATATCAGGTGTCGTTTTTTTTGCACACATCGGAATTCCATATTGCAACCGAAGAACGGTCAATCTGTAAATTGTTAATTAAACATATCTTATGCGAAGATTACATTCTACACAAAATATAATGACCTGAAAAGCATTTTTTTTCTTTGCTGCAGTATGTCGGTGTGGTTTCATGGTTTATTCAATTCCAAGTTCTTTCTGGATCTGCTCCAGTGATATTCCCTTGGTTTCCGGAACCATAGTTTTAACCCAGATGAGGTGCAAGATCATCATGAAGCAGAAAAAGCCAAAAAGTATTCCAGGGCCGAAGAAGTCAAGTGCAATCGGGAACAAAAATGTAAGTCCGGCGGCACATACCCAGTGGGTAGAGCTGCCCAGAGCCTGGCCGGCGGCTCGATGGTCGTTAGGGAATATTTCTGAGATCAGGACCCAAATAACAGTTCCCTGTCCTACGGCATGAGCAGCGATGAATGCCAGCAGGCACACAAGTACCAGTGAGCTTTTGATGCCAAGGCCTTCTGATGCCTGGGTTTTTACCTGTTTTGCGATTTCCAGTACAGATGCAGTGTCCGTACTGTCGGCAATGTCTATCTTATCTCCGCTGTATTCATCTATCAGTGTAGCTTTTTCCAGTAATGACAGGTTAGTTTTATAATCTTTTAATATTTTCTCTTTGTCTTTTTCTGAGAAATATCGAGTTTCGTTCTCAATGGCCTGGACATTTTTAGTGCTGGCAATTGTGTTTTCAGCGGTTGAAAAGGTTTCAAACAGTGGTGTGGTAAGAAATGCGTAGGCGCAAATGCCCAGTGACAGGATGTAGCCAAATGAACCTATATATAGTAGAGATCGCCTTCCAAGCTTGTCGATAAGCCATAGACCGACAAAGGTAAATATTAAATTTGTCAGTCCTAATGCAGATGAAGCAAGTAAAGCGTTTTCCATACCGGCCAGACCTAATAGTCGCGGAGCAAAATAAAGGATAATGTTAATTCCGGAAAACTGATTAAAAAATGCAACGAGAAACGCTAAAAGTATTGGTATTTTTAATCTTGTTGACCAGAAGCCATTAGATTTCTTCTCATCCATAGTGGTTGCTTCAACTTCGCGAACCATAGCATTTATTTCAGCATCACTGTAGTCCGGGTTGACTTGCTTGAAAATTTCTGTTCCTTTTTCAATGTTTTTGGCATGTGTTATGAGCCATCTAGGGCTTTCGGGTAGGCTGAATGATAATATTGTATAGATAAGGGCCGGAACAGCTTCGATGCCTAACATCCATCTCCATGCAACTGAACTGTCGATACATTTGGCAATGATAAAATTTGACAAAAAAGCGACAAGTATGCCAAATACGATATTAAACTGGAACATGCCGGAAAGTTTTCCGCGGCTTTGTGCAGGGGAGATTTCCGATATGAACATTGGTGCAGCTACGGTAGCGGCCCCAACTCCCAATCCGCCGATTAGTCGTGCGAACATGAAAAATGACACATTTGGAGCTATTCCAGACAGTACGGCAGAGATAAAATAAAGAAAACCAATTGTAACGAGTGTTTTTTTGCGGCCAAACTTGGCGGTGGGTATTCCGCCGAATATTGCACCAATAACGGTACCCCATAAAGCCATGCTCATAGCCAGTCCGTGGGTGAAGCTGTCCAGCTGCCATAAGGCCTGAAAGTCTTTTTCTGCTCCCGATATTACGATTGTGTCAAAACCGAATAAAAAACCTGCCAGGGCTGATGTTAGTGCCCATATAAATAGCTTTTTGCTGTGCATGTGATTTTCCTGTAAGAAATACTTTTTATGTTGCTGTTAGTTTTTGAAATGTTTTTTTGAATTAGCTGTTTTAGTGTTAGTTTCTTCAATTATAGTCGGCATATTGTATTTAAGTTCTGAAATTAAAGTTTCAGGCAGGGTTGGGGTTGCGCCTGGTTGTGAGCAAACATATGCAGCAATTTGTGTAGCAGCCCGGTTGATTGTATTGAGCGGCATTTTTGATAATAAGCCTATAGTCATTGCTGCGGTGAACGAATCTCCGGCGCCAACGGTATCTTTTACATTTACTTCTAATCCGGGACAGTATGAAATACTATTTTTGTCCATCATAATACTCCCTTCGGCTCCTTTGGTCAAGGCGATTAGTTTTAGCTTATAGTGATTAAGTATAGATTCAAGGGCAGAGTTTGTGTCAGTCGGCAAGTTGAATAATTTTTGTAGCAGTATCAGTTCGTCGTCGTTAAGTTTCAGGATGTTTGCCGTTTGGAGTGATTCGTAGATTGTGTCGGGAGTGTAGTGATTTTGTCGAAGGTTGATGTCGAATATTTTCAGGCAGTCTTTGTTTGTATTTGCAAGAAATTTCTGTATAGCAGTTCTAGATATAGGTTTTCTCTGTGCCAGGGTGCCAAAGCAGACGGCGTTACATGATTTAGCAAGCTCTATAGATTTAGGGGGAAGGCTTAGGTTGTCCCATGCCACATTTTCGTGAATAGTGTATGTTGGATGCCCTTTGTCACAGACCAGGACATCTACCTGACTTGTTGGCAGTGTATTGGTTTCTATGTATCTGGTTTCGATTTGCTTGGCTTGTAGTTGGTTGAGGATATCTTGTCCGAGTTTGTCTGAACCGACAGCGCTGACAATAGCGGCCTTGCCGCCTAAGGCGTTTGAGTGCAGGGCAAAGTTTGTTGGTGCGCCGCCAAGTCTAGGGTTTCCCGGCAGCATATCCCAGAGTAGTTCGCCTATCCCTACGATTGTTGGATGGTTTGTATTATGTATCATTATTTACCTGTTTTCTGTGTGAAAATAATTATTGCTTATGATTGACTAATGAAATAATACAACAAGTAAAGGTAAATGTCAAATATAAAATTACATATTGGGGTAGTTTGTTTTGGGCGTGTCAGGGTGGGGGTGATGTGTTGTAACAAATTGTAATGTAATCGTTTATAGTAATATATGTTTAGTATTTTGTGTAATTAAAGAGAAATATTTATAAAAAAAAGTAATAATTTATTGACATATATGTAAAACGATGTTATTTTATATATAACAATTAAGTTGCGTTTTGTAAATTTCGGAGGTTGCATTTGAATTATCAATCAAAAAAGAATGGTTTTACGTTAATCGAGTTGTTAGTTGTGATTTCAATAATTGCTTTACTGGTTTCGATATTAATGCCGGCCTTAAGTCGTGCCAGGGAAGCCGGTAAGCGAATAAGCTGTTTGTCGAATTTGAAATCTTTAACTTCTATTATGGTTTTATATGCAAATGACAATGACGATAAGGTTCCTTCCGGAAGTACTGATGGTGACTTTGCCTGGGTAGACCATTCCGGCGGTCTTGCCTATTACAATTTAGATAATAGTATCGAAAAAGAACAGCAGCAAATGGAAGCAATTGAGCGTGGTTTGTTATGGCGATATGCCGGTGATCAGGTTGAGTTATTCAGGTGTCCAACATCGCGAAAGGGTCAGGCGAGATCATACTCGATTCCAGATTCTTTTGCATATGATAATCTGGGTTTGCTTGCAGTTAGTGGAGCCCCGGAATCAGGATTAGTAAAAAATTTAACTAGAGTCAAATTTCCTTCAGAGCGCATGATGTTTATTGATGAAGGTTGGGCTACACCAGCATCGTGGAGTATAATGTATGCCACACAGCAATGGTGGGATCCTGTGCCAAATCGTCATGGAAATGGTACAACATTTGCTTTTATTGATGGTCACGCCGAACATTGGAAATGGGATGATAAACGCACACTCGATTTTGCAGAAGAGGCTGACCAGCTTGAGAATCCTAACGATGCTTCATATTGGCGCAGGATAGAAACCGGAAATATGGATATTGATAAACTTGTCAGGTCGTTATGGGGTGGTATTGGCTGGGTAAAAAATGTTAAATAACGAAAAAAATATATAATTTACGGAGGTTAATTAAATGAAATGAAAAAGTATATTTGTTCAAATATATGGCTAAGATGTGACTATGATAGAAAAAGTAATATTAAATATGTGAATAATTTGATTTAAGGAGAAAGCAATGAAGAAAATGTTGTCAATTTTACAATTAGTACTATTGTTCAGTATGGTTAATGTTGTGTTTGGTGAAGTTTATGCTTATGATACATTTACTTATGCTCCTGGCGAAATAGTGGATGAAGCAGTTCAGACATACGGCTTTACCGGTTCCTGGGGAACAGGTGGCGGTATTGCCTCAAATTGCACAGTATTGCCGGAAAGTTTGATTTATCCGGGTGTAGATACCGCTTATCAAAATGGCAGCGGTATGTTTCAGGCTTATGTGCCTGTTTGGGACGGTACTCGTGCGGGGCGTTTTCTTGATGTTGAAGGTTCTTTGGGTGAATACAACAATGGTGGTGTAATTGGTAATAATGGTCAGACTATTTATCTGAGTTTCCTGATGAAAACGAACTATACGTCACCATTTT
Source organism: Sedimentisphaerales bacterium (assembly GCA_963666285.2). Lineage (GTDB taxonomy): Bacteria > Planctomycetota > Phycisphaerae > Sedimentisphaerales > SM23-30 > JAFGDI01. The sequence continues at coordinate 2,982,356 of OY762711.1, read as the reverse complement.
TTGCTTTCGAATTGAAACGTAATGACCTTGGTGATGGCGGAGCAATTTTATATATTGGTAATGATATGAATAGCACTATTCAGGTATGTGCTTATAGAGATCGTAATACCGACCCAAGTAATATAGGCGTGCATCTGAATTATCTGGGTGACGGCACAACAGACACTGAATTGTATGTTGTAAAGATTGATTTTGAAGCAGATGGTGATGATGTAACTGTTTATCGTCAGCCATCGCTTGATGCAGAGCCGGTAAAAGATCCCGATCTGGTAAATGCCGGTGATATGACTTTTAATGCAATTACTTTTGCAACCTGGGTTGATCCGGCCGGCCGTGTAGCTCAGTTTGATGAAATTTGTGTAGCTTCTACTTATAAAGATGCTGTTAGATTTTATAACACAGATGCAAAAGCCAATACTCCGGTACCTGCCGATGGCGGAATTGATGTAGATTCGAGTCAGCCTGTTACTCTTAGCTGGATTTCTGGAACTAATGTATCGCCTGTAGAGTATAAAGTATATGTAAGCGATAATATAGATGAAGTAATTTCTGCTTCTTCAGCAGCATTGAAAGGTAATCCTTCAACAGAAAGTATTGTAGTTGATGGTTTGAGTACTGATACAACTTATTACTGGTCAGTGGTAGAGTCAGAAGTTGCTGATGATCCGAATTATGATGTGCCAGGTGTGATCTGGTCATTTGATACAAATAAGACATACCCGGTTATTCAGTCGCAGCCGGAATCATTACAGGTATTTGCCGGTGAAAATGCAGAGTTTACTTTTGATGTTTATTCTGTTTCTACTGCCAGTTATCAATGGTTCAATCTGGATGGTGCTGTCAGTGATAGTGGGAATGTCAGTGGTTCTAAAACTGCTACATTGTTAATTACCGGAGCTCAAATTGCAAATGAAGATTCGTTCTATTGTGAAGTTACAAATTCGGCCGGTACTATTGCATCAGATACTGTAACTTTGAAGATAAGTCGCTTGGTAGGTTATTGGGACCTGGATGATCCGGGAGTAACAGATCCGAATTATTTATGGCTTGATCTTTCAGATTCTGATAATGACCTAACAGCTCTGAGTATTGTTCCTGATACTTTCGAATGGACTGCCGGTGCTGATGGTTCAGAGAGTGGTGCAGTTGTATTTAATGGTGAATTTTCACTTGGGACCAAAAAGGCAGATGGTACAATGAACGATATACCAGTTGGTGATTCACCATATACTATGTCTGTTTGGGCTAAGACAAGTCCAAAGAGCGAAGGCTTTATTGGATGGGGCAATTATGGCACTTATAACCAGGTAAATGCAATTGCGATTTATTCCGGTGCTCCTGACTGGGTTAATAACTATTGGTGGGATAATGATTTGTCTGCCAGTCGCGGTTATAGCCTGGCAGATGAAAAATGGCATCAGATAGTTGCAACTTATGATGGCGTCACAAAGGTAATATACATAGATGGTATTGAGGCCGGCTCAAATAATCCACAGCCGCATGCAGTTCCTTCAAGTATTAACTTCCATATTGGCCGAACAAATACTACAAATGATAGTGAATACTTTGCAGGTGCAATGGATGAAGTGAAAGTGTATAATTATGCATTATCTGCAACTGATGTAGCTCAATCTTATGTAGCTATTGCCGGTGGCGATCTATGTGTTGTTGAGCTTAATTATGATCTTAATAATGATTGTAAAGTTAATCTCGAAGACTTTGCAATGTTTATGTCAGAATGGCTTGATTGCGGTCTTTTGCCGACATGCACAAATGTTATTGAATAAGCAATTATTATGATTAAAATTGTACCAGCCTTTGGCTGTCTATTGCAGAAGGCTGGTATTTTTTTGTTAAAATATCTCAAAAGGAATTGTATTGTATGAAGAAAGCAGAAAATAAGATTATTAGATATTTACTTTTACTGGTGTTAATTCCGGTCTTGTCGGCGTCTGCAAAAGTGCTGGCTTACGAGACATTCAGGCAGGCTGATACAAATGATGTAATAATAGCCGACTTTGAAGGCAGTGATTATGGCAGCTGGCTGGTTGAAGGTGAAGCCTTTGGCTCCGGCCCGGCCCAGGGAACACTTCCCGACCAGATGCAGGTTTCCGGTTATAAAGGCAGTGGCTTAGTTAATTCATATTTTGGTGGAGATGGAACTGTTGGTAAATTAACTTCACCTGAATTCAAGGTAGTGCGTCATTATATCAATTTTCTTATTGGCGGTGGCGGCTATGAAGGTGAAACCTGTATAAATCTCCTTTTAGATGGGCAGGTTGTCAGGACGGCAGTTGGGCCCAATATAGCTTCCGGTGGCACTGAATACCTGGATTGGAGCTCCTGGGATGTTGCTGAGTTTATGGGTAAAAAGGTTAACATAGAGATAGTTGATAATCGTACCGGCGGTTGGGGTCATATAAACATCGATCACATAGTTCAAAGTAGCAAAAAACAGGAAGTGGTTTTAGATAAAGATATTGAGATTAGTTTTTCTAATAAATACCTTATCTTTCCTGTAAAGAATGGGGCAGCCAAACGATGGATTAGTCTATTTATTGATGGAGTAATGGTAAGGGAGTTTGATATCGAACTTGCGATTGAAGAAGCCGATTTCTGGGTTTATCTGGATGTAAGTGAGTTTCAGGGTAAAGCCGGTGTGGTAAGGATAGACAGGTATACTTCCGATTGGAAATTAGGTTTTAATGCCGTAAAAAACTCTGATACATTTCCGGGGATGGAAGAAATGTATAATGAAAGTAAACGCCCGCAATTCCATTATACAACCCGTCGGGGCTGGGTAAATGATACTAATGGTATGGTTTATTATGATGGTCAGTATCATCTATTCTATCAGCATAATCCTTATGGATGGGGCTGGGGGAATATGACCTGGGGACATGCGGTAAGTACGGATATGCTGCACTGGCAGGAGTTGGGCGATGCATTGCATCCAGACCAGCTGGGTACGATTTTTTCTGGTTCGGCTCTGGTTGATTATAATAATACCAGCGGGCTGCAATCCGGCAGCGAAAAAACATTGGTTGCTTTCTATACTTCTGCCGGCGGTACCAGTCGCTGGTCAAGCAGTCAGCCGTTTACACAGTCTATGGCATATAGTAATGACAGTGGTCATACCTGGTCCAAATTTGCTAATAATCCCGTTGTTTCTCAAATCGCCGGAGGTACTCGTGACCCGAAAGTGTTCTGGCATGAAGTCAGCGGTAAATGGGTAATGGTTGTTTATATTGATGGTTCTACTCTTTCGATTTTTAATTCCAGTGATCTTAAATCTTGGCAAAGAAAGAGTGATATCGAAGGTTTCTTTGAATGTCCTGAACTGTTTGAACTGCCGGTTGATGGCGATTCCGGCAATACCAAATGGGTGGTTTACGGAGCAAGCGGCGACTATAAAATAGGCAGCTTTGATGGCGAAACATTTATTCCGGAAACTGATATGATTAAATTTGAATATGGAAATTGTTTCTACGCATCTCAGACTTTTAATAATATACCTGAAACAGACGGCAGACGTATCCAGATGGGCTGGGGACGTGGGATTGAAATGCATGGCATGCCTTTCAACCAGATGATCCTCTTTCCGGTAGAGTTAACGCTGCATACAACAAATGCCGGTCTGCGAGTATTTGTGAACCCGGTAGAAGAAATTACATCCTTGCATAAGAATCATTTACATTGGGAAAATCAGGTTGTCCGGTCAGGCAGTAATTTACTTTCTTCATTATCAGGTGAACTTTTCCATATTAAGTCTGAAATTAAGCCGCAGGAAGCAGCAGAAGTGAAATTTGTTATCCGCGGTGTGCCGGTAACATACGATGTTGCATCGCAGCAGCTTAACTGTCAGGGTAAGACCGCTTCTTTGGCGTTGGTGGATGGAAAGATCAGCCTGGAATTGCTTGTTGACCGTATGAGTATTGAGATATTTGCCAATGGCGGCAGTGTTTACATGCCTATTGGTGTTGATATATCTGAAAATCAAAATACATTGGAGTTAAGCGTTAATGGCAATGCTTCAGTTGAAAATATGGATATTTATGAATTGAACCCAGTCTGGTAAACAAATATTTTTGACCGTAAATAAAAACCCATCTCAAAGAAATTGAATTTTGAGGTGGGTTTTGTTTTTATAAACTGTATAATTATATGAATTAAAATCCTGTTTATTGAGGTGGCCAAATGAAAAAAGGTATTTTTGTAATTATATGTTTGCTTTCAGTTAATATTGTTAATGCCGAAGTTATTTCGCTTGGCAGTTTACTAGAAGATATGCTGGATCGTAATTCTATTGCCGAATATCCGGCTGGTGACTATACTTGCAGGCAGGTAAGCAGTTATGACCCTAAGAGTAAAACTCCCGGTAATCCGGACTGGTTTGCCAACGATGACTGGTCGAATTTTGTTCGCTGTGATGAGATAAATGGCAGACGTGAATGGGTAATGATGGATGTTGACGGTCCGGGAGTGATTGTCCGCTGGTGGATTACCGGGTTCAAATATAAAGGCACTATTCGCGTTTATCTGGATGACTCAGATGAGCCTGTATTCCAGGGAAAAGCAGATAAATTGATTGGCGGTGGTATTTTGTTAGGTCCTCCGCTTAATGCCGAGGCATCCAGGGGGCGTAATCTTTATCTGCCGATACCGTATCGCAAACACTGTAAAATAACCTATGATGGCCCGCATGCCAGGGAAAGCAAAGATTTTAATGATAATATATATTATAATATCAATTATCGGCAGTATCCCAAAGGTACAGATATTCAGACATTCTCAATGGCTGATTTCAAGAAAAACTCTGAATTGATCGAGAATGTACAGAAACAATTGCTTGAACCGCTGGCCAATAGAATGACAGTCTCGAAAACTGTTACCGGTAAGAAAACAGTGCTTTCTGTCGGTAAGTCGATTAACCGTGATCTGAAAGGTTCCGGCTGTATCAGCACTCTAAAAATCAGGATAGGGGCGGAAAATATCGAGCAGGCTATGCGATCAACTGTCATTAGTGCTGAATTTGATGGGAAACAAACGGTTTGGGTGCCGATAGGCGAATTCTTTGGTACCGGAGTTGGGTTGAAACCTTATAAAGGCTGGTGGCGTGAAGTTGGTTCTGATGGATGGATGAGCTGTTACTGGCCTATGCCGTACAAGGATGCAGCGAGCGTTACTATTACCAATTATGGAAACGCTGATGTGAGTGTAGAGCTTGGTGAGATTGGTGTCGCAGAATATCAATGGACAGATCGTACCATGTATTTTCATGCTTCCTGGCGGGCTGATGAGCAAATACCGGTTTACGGTTCTGATCGTTCCCGAATGTCGGACTGGAATTTTATAACAGTTAAAGGTAAAGGTGTCTATGCCGGAGATACCCTGGCGGTATTCAATCGGGCGAATGCATGGTGGGGGGAAGGTGATGAGAAAGTATTTGTTGATGGAGAGCAATTTCCTTCTCATTTTGGTACCGGTACCGAAGATTATTTTGGCTATGCCTGGTGCTGTTCCGAATATTTTACCTCTCCGTTTCATGCCCAGCCTGAGGGTTTCGGCAATAGCAAAGTCGGTCATAGTACAAATACCCGCGTAAGGCTGCTCGATATTATACCTTTTACCGAATCGATTAAATTTGATATGGAGCTTTGGCACTGGCAGGCTACTGATATTGATTATGCTTCAACAACCTACTGGTATGCTTTTGGCGGGGCCATTGATAATGGCGAAGTCATGCCGGAAATGGCGGCAGCTAAGGTTGGCAAGTATAATTTGCTTATCGAAGGTGAAGATACTCAATTGCGTAGAGTTTCCGGCGGCTTTACCGAGCCGCAGAAAGGTAACTGGGGCACCAGTAACGGCACGCATTTATGGTGGAAAGATGCAAAGGTCGGTGATGTGCTGGAATTTGCCTTCCAGCTGCCAGGTAAAGGGCGTTACAATGCAACGCTTCAGACAATAACTGCGATTGATTATGGTTGTTTTTGCGTTACTCTTGATGGGCGGGAACTGATCAAGAGTGAGGATTTCTATGTGCCGCAAGGGGTAAATTTGCGACAGATTGAATTGGGCATTCTCCAGCTGGATAAAGGAGAACATGTATTTAGATTCCAGGTATTGAAGCCGAATCCAAAGGCTAAGCCTGGTAATATGCTGGGCATAGATTATATCAGACTTGAGCAGGCAGAATGATAGGGCGGCAGAAGCTGCATTTTGGTAATATGTTCTTGAACTGCTGATGGAATATATACTTATGAATATTTACAATTTTCAGGTTTTTGTCGAAATTATGTCATAATTTGTTGTTTTTAATTGCCATAACTTAAGATAAGTTACTATTGGTAAATATTTTATGGCATTTCTAAAAAAACAGTATTTTACTAATATTTAACGTTGACATAACTGATATATATTTATATGATATGTAACTCGTCAGTTAATTACCGGCGAAAATTACAAGTAAATAAATCCCGGCTATTGCCGGACTTATACCAATATATTCCCTGATAGCTCAATTGGTAGAGCGAGCGGCTGTTAACCGCTAGGTTACTGGTTCGAGTCCAGTTCGGGGAGCTTTATGTTGGGTCGCTAACCTTAGCGACCCACTTGTTAACAACAAAGGCTACAGGATAAACCCTGTGGCCTTTTTCTTTTAACCCCTTCTGTGTAAAGACTTAGCGTCATTTTCACCTTTTCCGGTTTCTCTCTGTGTTTTTATTGTGAGACTTGCACAACCGATGCAAACCGCCGGTGTTACGAACGAATATCGATCAATACCAGAAAATCTCTCAAACTCTCTGAATATTTGCCCCCGGCTGGTTAACAGGCCCGTTGCAATCGAACCCCGAACACAACGGGATTGATTGAGCTTCATAAATTTGCATTTCCTACCGGAATTTTGTATAATTGACTATGCCTAATTTGATTTAGCAAAGGAAGTTATCTATATTATTGAGATTGCAATTTGGTGAGAAAACAGGAAAACGATATGGTGACAAAGAGATTCATACTTTTAATACTGCTTTGTGCAATTGCACTGCCACATAGGGCTGAGGCTCGAAATACCACTACTGTTGTATTTACTCAACAATCAAACCTATACAACCCATCTGGAATGGGCGGATATGGTATCCACTTTAATATTCTTAATGACTACCAAGGTGTTGAATTAGACAGCTTACAAATTACTGGACTAATCGAAGGCCTAGCAGACAGCATTGCACAAAATAACCCATACACAGACAAACAAACTGTAATTGACAATATGCTTACACAAATAGCTACAGGTAGTAATGTTAAAGACGGTTGGTACACCTCAATGGATACAAATGGTGTAATCAGTGCAGGGCATAAGGACGGAAGACCTGGAGATTACGAAACATTTGGAAATGGAAACTCAATGATGTTTAACGTTTGGGGAGACCTAAAAGATCTTGACTCCAATGGAGATGGTGTATATAATTCACTTCAAGACCTAACCCTAAGCATTGATACCAACAACCCATACATTAATGGAGTAATTGGGACAACTGCTGGAGGAGCTCAATATGGTGGGAATATTGATAAAATAGAAGCTGTCCCGCCGATCTCGGAGATTGTTATCAATAGCGGCAATCTGAGTTACAGCGATCACATCATAGCCATTGGTTTTAGTAATAACACATCGGGCTATACCAAACTGCAATTCTCTATCGACAACGGTGTGACCTTTGCGAGCATCGACAACAGTCTGCACTTAGCCGGGCCGGTGTATTGGCATATCCCCGCTGGGATTGACAGCGAAAGCTGTATCATTCAGGCAACCGCCGCCGACGGTACAGCTATTCTGGGAACGAGTGAACCATTCAGCATTAAACCCTGCAGCGTCACCGCTGACCTGACGGGTGACTGTTATGTGGATCTGGAAGATTTAGCGATGTTGGCCTGCCAGTGGCTAGAGGGAGAGAACTAAGAATAACATGGAGGTTAGTTTTGAACTTAGAGTATGTTGATTATTCATCGCAGTGGTTTTGCGATATCAATAACGAGCCACTGCCAGATAAAAGATCGGGGAAATTCATTCTTATTGCTAATGGCAGTAGTCGATGGGCGGTGTTTTCGCCTGCTGAACTATCGAAGTGGCATGCTAATATTGCTGAAAGATTCTGCCGTCAGCATAATATTGCCGGGACATACAATGCCGCACAAACAAAATACAATATCCATGATAATGAATGGCATATCATGGGCGGCGGGAAATGGGAAGTAGATCAAGCACAAAGCATGATGGTGATTTTTGGTAGATCAGATGCTTATGGCAGAGTAGATTTGAAGTTGCTGGCAAAACAGCTACAAGAGAAAGAAATATACGATAATATCTTTGCTCATTAAGAGTCGGCAAGTAACTTTTCCCACATTTGCCGTTGTTTGGTCCAGTTGGGCTGAAGAGTGATTGGGCGAACGGCTCTTTCCATGATTGGGTCGCGGCCCTTGGTTGTTGGCGACAGGTCAAGGATGGCTTCTTGAATGTCAGGAGCTAATAGACGCAGGTTCATGATCTGGCTTAAGCGGGCACGGGTAACATAGCCAAGACGAGCAATGTCGGCATAATCCTTGACGACTCTCTGTTTGATAAGTTGTTCGAAGTATATCGCTAAGGCCATAAGGTGCGAAATCCGCTGAGGTCGGCCTTTGGGTGTTTCCGGAACGATATTGTGCCCATGCTGAATGACCTTGCGGCCATGTTCATGTGTTTCAAAGCTGATGGGATAATCTACGGTAACTGTTTCCATATTTACGCCTTTCCATTGCCCATATTCATAATGCCATTAGGTCGATACGTTATGGACATAAGTTGTTTATTCGGTGTGCTGTCGTAATTGATACGCTCGATCAGGAGTTGCAAAACGCGAGCCTGTTCTTTCGGGGATAATGCATCCCAGACGGCGTCAAAGGATTGAAATGCCTCCATGGCGGCGTTGCTGTTGATTCGTTTACCATCAAGAATGGCTAGTTCTTTTTCGATCTGCTGTAGGCGAGATTCTGTTTCGTGAAGTTGCTCATTGAGTTCAACTACACCATCTGAAATTTCAACGTCAGGATTATTGCATAATGCCTGGATTTTACGATTAAGCTGCTTTGCTTTTCTGCTAAGCTGCGTAAATTCTGCACCGAGTTCTTCATTTTTACTGATGGCCTTTGAGTTTGCCTGTTCGAGAGCAAGTAGAAATAATTGCGGGTCTTTCGTAATACTTCTAATTTGGTCAATAACGAATTTCTCGACTTCCACAGCTGGAATGCGACGAGTAACACAGGCGTCTTTGCCCATTTTATGGACTGTTTCGCAGAGATAATAACGATACATAATATTGTTTCTGACTGTATAAGTGTGGCCCATTGGCTGGCCACACTTCGAACAAAACAGCAGATTTCTCAAAAGAACGGTTCGGCGATTTGTGTTGTCAGTTATGCCGCCACAATGAAGGTTTTTGGCAAATAACTGCTGGACCTTTTTCCATGTGTCCATACCAATTATGGCTTCGTGCCTGCCTTCGTAGATTTCTTCTCCACATCTGGTTTTCCCAATATAGGTGACGTTTTTTAGTAGTGTTCGCAGCATATTTTTATTGAATTTCTTTCCGCCTTGAATGGTGCCTTTGCGAGTAGTCCACCGTTTGCTTGTCCAGCCTCTATGGTTCAATTCCTTGACAGTTAGCATTAGAGATTGCTTTTCAAGATAGAGCGAAAAGATTTCTCGAACCTGCTGTGCTTCTTCTGGATTGATTATTAGTTGAGAGCCAGTAGTGAGCCTTTCGATGTCGTATCCTAAGATAGGTCTACCGCCGGTATAATCTCCACGCATGCGAGCACCTCGGATTTTACTGCGTGTACGGTCCGAAATTGTTTCACGTTCAAATTGAGCAAAGCTGAAAAGCATATATAGCATAAGTTTGCCCGCTGCGGTACTGGTGTCAATCTGCTGCTCTACACAAATGAAGCCGACATTGTATTTCTCAAATTCTTTTTGCATTTTAAGAAAATCAAAGAGAGATCGGCTAATCCGATCTAACCTATTGACAAGAACGACATCAATTTTATGATCTCTAATATCTTTCATAAGCCTCTTAAATGCAGGCCTATTAGTATTGCCGCCACTAAAGCCGCTGTCTTTGTACACGTCAATATTTTCAGGCAAAGCTCCTTTGTTTTGCGTAAGCCATTTTGTCCCTGATGATTCCTGGTGGTCTATTGAGCTATAGTCTAATTCCTCACCGTGGTTAGTTGAGACCCTGCAATACAAAGCATATCGAAGATTTTTGTCATTTGGTGCAATCACTTAATCAATTTCCTTTCTTCAATCCAAAAAAGACAAATCCATTACAATGCGATCCACTAATTACCTTGGCGACAGCAGAGAGCGAGCGATAGTGACGACCTCGGTAAAGAAAGCCATCTGAAAGAACCGTAACTTCAATTTTCTGCCCCTTGTAGTTTTTGGTTAGGATCGCCCCTGGCATTGGTAGGCGTGAATCAACATTAAACCGAATTGGTTTGGTTACAGTAGTTGATTCCGGTTCAATTTCCTTGAACTTTGGTATTGTTGTCCGTATTTCACTCGTTTTTGCCAGTTCAATCGCCCGTTCTCTGGCTCGCTTGGATATATCCAAATTTTGATGATGAGACTGGACGCCCCATGCGATACGCTTCACTAGCCACGCCTTATTATTGGAACTGGGCTTATGCCCAAACAGCTCAGCGTATTTTCGCTTCAAATCTTTAGTTGGCGTCGTTTTTAATTGTGTGACAATGTTGTCAATTCCTTGCTTCATTCATTTACTCCTGTTTAGGTTGATGAGTTAACTGTTGTGTCACATTCATCACTGAATCGCAGGAGATAGCAAGTCGATTCTGATGAAATATTACACTATTATCAGGAAGTAAAGCTTGCCGCTGGTGGAGCCGTAATATGGCCGTTCCAAACAGCATGGCAAGTTCATCAAGACGCTGGTCAATGTTGCCGACTTCTGCTAGCTTATTTACTATTGACATCAGTTGTTCTCTGGGAATTGCGAGCAATTGACCTGTTTTTAAGCCACCTAACTATGTTGTCGGTGAGACTGATAATATTGCTTACAGCAATTGTTAGAGCTGTACATATAAAAATGACGCTTGCGACATCCAGCAATGTAAAAGATTTTTTCAGCAGATCAGGTTGTATTAATCCCAAAAGGCTGATGACAACTATCAAAAGGCCCATATATGCCATCTTATTGTAGTCAAGATTCAGCCCTGTTGATTTTAATACGAAATATACAACCATTAAGAAAATGACAAATGAAGTAATTACAGCCATAATAAATTCCTTTCAGATATGCCGGACACCTCACATCTGAAGTGTCCGGCTTTAGGTTATTATTTACGAGTTAATCTTCTACTGTTTGATTTCCATAACCATCAGAATTATTGTTTGGGTTATGTGATATTTGGTTTTGAGTGCCGCTGCTGTCCTTGAATTTCCGGAGTTCTTCACGAAATGTTTTTAACCCTTCGAGAACTGCAAAAAACATACTCGAAGCGATAAATCCAAGAACTACAACAATCGCCAACCAAAAGAAAGTTTTAAGCACAATATCTAGTGTTTCCAAAATCGACATGGCTTTTTCCTTTACTGCGTAACAGTGTTTTCGATCATTGTTTTTGTAAAGCCTCTCTTGTCAGTGTCAAACGTATAAAGCGGCTTGCCATCTGCAACAGAAGCAACTTTTTTCAGCATCGTTTCATTTACATCTGATGGTTTCTTGCCAAAACCCATGACCTTGATAGTTACACCAAGTTTTTTGATTTTTTCAGCGACTGGGACGCCGTTGCCGCCATGACCGTCGGTCATCAAGATAATCGTATCGTTTGGGCCTGCATCTTTTCCAAGCAGACTAAGAGCTGCTTCCAAAGCTCGCGGGATGTTTGTATTGCCGCCTGCTTTAAGACTTTGTGTTGCATCTATCAGCTGTGAATAACCTTCTTCAATATTCACAAAGTCACATACAGTTGTAGCTTTGCTGTTGAAAGAGATTAAAGCAATTTCTCCGTCAGGCATAAGCCTTGCGGCCACCCCGATACTCTGTACTAAACCATATATCAAGGCCATGATTTTCGTACATGCATTTTCGCACATTTCATTCATACTTCCAGAGTTGTCCGGCACATAAATCCATCTGCGTTGCCCAACCGCATGAATCAGTTCCTGGGAAGGTCGATCTATAATCGAAGTGTCGATTACCGTTTGCCCACGATGGTCAAAGGACTGATCCGAATTAATGGCCAGACTGGTCATAATTTTAGTGTTGTTTTCCATGATAAATCTCCTGTAAAAATAGTTAGTTAGCTTTTGCGTTTACGACAAACGCCGTTAAATCTGCTATTTCGATTACATCGCTTTGTAAAACCACCACCGGCTGTGTTACATACTGCCGATTTACGTATGTCTTGTTCGTGCTGTGATTGTCACAGATGCGAATAGAGCCATTTGAACTGACTTTAAAATTACAATGACTCTTGGATACATGCATTTGATTTCCCAGCTGCTCACGACCAACACAGTAATCACCAATTGGTATGCTGTAGATACGCCTTTGGTTTTCAGGTGTCCTGACCACCAGCTTCTTATCCAGAAATTTGCGACTGCATGACGGACATGATTCAGGGCCGCTTTTATGGCCGCATGCAAGGCAGTAATAACCGTCGGTGCTTTGAGATTTCTGGCCGGTCAGATGAATGATAACTTCATCCATACTGGAAAACCTGTCATCTGGATCCTTGGCCATCATTCGTTCTATTGTACTGACCAGAATCTCTGGGGCTCCAGGATTAAAGTGACGTATAGGAAGCGGCGTATCATTGAGTACCTTGGTTGTGATCTCAGCAATAGTTGCCCCCTCAAAAGCATCGGTGTTAGTAAGGATTTTGTAACCAGTACAGCCAAGCGAGAATATATCGCTTCTTGCATCAACCTTTGATGGGTTATTAAGCTGCTCCGGCGAAGCAAACAATGGACTGGCGATTACATTGTCACATTTTGTCATCGTCGGCAGGTCAAAATGCTTAGCGGCTCCAAAATCAATCAGATATACCAGCTTAGTCTCAGGATTGTAAAGGATGTTTGCCGTTTTGATGTCGCGGTGGATCATGTTATTCTGATGTATTGCGGCAGCGGCCTGAGCAATCTTTACCATAATGATCAATGCATCATCGCTTTTGAGCAGATACTTCCCATCGTTCATTATTTCCTCAAGGCTTAAAGCGTCAATGAATGGGAACACGATATAATCTCCATCACCGGCAATCGGCATTACAACGTGAGGGTCGATGAGACAAACTGCACCTTCACGTTTGAACCTTTCGATTGCAGCGGCATTGTTGCTTGACGATTTTCTGGCTTTGATCAGAACTTTATTGTTTGTCCGGATGTCAATACCTTCATAGGTGTAGGCCTGTCCACCTTCGCCTCGTGGTTTCACAACCTCAAAATGTTTAATACCCTATGTCCATTAGTGAGCAACATCAGATTCACCTCCTTTTTCGTTGGTTGAAAGACTTAAACGCTGAGTGCCTATCAATAATTCAAAAGGAGCTTTGAGCTTCATCGGTTTACCAGTCAGTCTCAAAAAACAGCCGTTATGAGTATCAAGGTCAGACACGATAAACGCATCGCCATCTTTCTGGATTCGCAGGTGATTGGGGTTTAGATATGGATCACCAGGTATAGAAACTCCTGCCCGAACACTTCTGCCGATGACGACATCCTCATCTACAACATTACAGCTTTGCTTATTGCCATAGTTGTCAACAACATCTATCCTGTAAGACTGCTCTGTGTCCGCAGGGGCAACAGGAATCTCGGCAGCTCTGGCAGCCTGAAGCTGATAGTTATTATTGACCGGATCAGTCGATTTCAAATCGTGCTGATACCAGATGGCGGTGGTGTTGTCACGAGTGCCGCTGGTGACAGCAGATTCGACTATCGCCTCGGCCTTGTCGTAATCTTTGGCATCTGTCATGATTTCCTGAATTTTAGTGTCGGAAAGAACGTCTATGACACCATCTGTTACTAGTAGAATCTCATCACTATCTTCCAGCTTGACAGTAAGGCCATCGGGCTGATGATTAGAAGCGCCAATAGCTCGAGTAATTCGATTCTTTTCCGAACTTACTCTTGCCTGTTCATGAGTAATCATTCTGCGAATCACAAACTCATTGACTTGGCTGTGATCAGAAGTCAGACAGGTCAGATTATCCTGACGGTATAAATATGCCCGGCTGTCACCGACCCAGGTGATATGAGCATAATCATCCTGAATACAGCCAAGTACAAGAGTTGTTGCCATGCCCTCGGTTTCTGGAGATTCTTCTGTAAATGCCAGCAGGGCTCTGTGTGCCCTGACAGCAATTGCAGCAAGGCACTTTGCCAGATTATCGGGCGATATTTCAGCTGAAAGTTTCTTTAGATTTGACTCAATAATTATTTTAGCTAACTTGCTGGCCTTGGCTCCATGACCGCAGCCGCCAGCACCATCTAGAACGGCCATGCATTTAAGCCGCTTATCTCTGGACTGCCAGAGAAGGTAATTGTCCTGCTGGTCTTTGCGACCGCCAATGTCGGAATAAGCTTTTAGATTTTGTAATTTCATTGTTAAATGTCCTTTTAATATGATGGTTAGTCTCTCTCGAAAAAGATTCTGCATACTCCTGCGACCGCCAAAAGAATCAGCGAAAAGAGCATGCCTCCGATTAATATTTCTGCCGGTTCATTTCCCGATCTTCCGGGATTTGCAACTGCTTCGAAGAAGGCCAGGATGTTACTGATTCCGACCAGAGCCAAAACACAGCAAAGAATCGCAGCAGCAAACCGTGTTAGATTATTTTTGTGTGTTTTCATGGTATTTTTCCTTTTTTCCAGTGTTTCCGTTTCTGTATTCGCCGGTGGAAAAACAATGCTTTTCCAACCAAAAACGCGTTTTCTGGGCTGATAATTGAGAAATCAGCAGAAAAATAACTGGCGGACTTCGGGGCGGCTTTTTCCACCTTTTGTACTTGCGTTTAGCGGCATTTAGCGTTTTGCTATTGGGTAAAATTACGATAAGGGGCAGGTTCAAAGCGGCGGCTTTGAATATGTTATCCAACATGTGACGTGTACTCGTCTCAATTTCGCAAAGAAGCATTTTACCTGATTTCCATGCCGCAATATCTGCATAGTTTTTCCTGCCATCTGCCATATGTATTGGATATTCCAGTCTGACCTTCCAGCCGTCTGACTCCAAGAAGTTAGCTGTTTTTTGGGCTGAAAGATCATGTAAAGATTGTCCTCTCATGTTAATTACCCTGCCTTTCATATGCTTTGATTGCTTCAACACCGGCAGCGGTTGCTTCCATTAGAATCTTGCTCCTGCCGGTTGTGCCGGTGCCCAGTGAGTGTTCTTTGAGATATTTTTTGGCCGCCAGCGACTTGCGAACTTTCATCGCGGTTTTAGAACTGATTCCGGCGAGTTTGTAATATGAACTGCTTGGCTGCATTGGACTGTCAGCGATGACCTTGCAGAGTCGATATTCCTGCGGGGTCTCAAATAAATGAGCAGGTTCGCTGTGCTGAGATTGACCCTGGGCCTGATCTTTCTGAACCTCAGATTCGGTCTGCATTGATATAGCTTGAAGGTAATCAAGTGAAGTGCTGTCGGCTGGCTGAGGGTTCTTGTCTTTGCTGCTGGCCATATCAGGAACAGTAAAAACGAACGGCTCTCTAAAACTACTACCGGCAAACTGGGCTACAAATTTCCCAGCTTTGAGATTTTTTTGAGACCATTTGATTTGTCTGTGATCCTGTCCCATTGCCTTACCCATAGAATTGTAATCTTGAAAACTGCCGCATCTACCCATTACCTTGGTTGCCGTATTGGAGATAATTTCGGGAATAATGTCGTGGCTGCTCTGGGCTGAGAAAAGCATACCGAGTCCAGTCCCCCTGATAAGCCCTACTTGCGACTTAATTACATTTGCGCCAATAGAACCGGCTGATGAAATCAGCCTTTGAGCTTCGTCACAAATTGCAACAAGACTTAAAGGTACATTGCTGAAACCAAGTTCAATCCTGCGAGTGAATTCAGATATTAGTACAAAACCCAATACAAGATTTTTTGCGGTTTCAAGCAGGCCGTTTAGTTCAAATACAATGTGTTTGTCAGTCAATTCTGAAACCGGCCAGCCGTACCTACAAGCCAGAATATCACCATGAGCAATCAGCAAGGGTTCCAAATTATCGATTACTGCTCGAGACGCCTGATAATTGGCTTTCATATCACTTTTGATTGAGTCTGACAAATCAAACAGATTGGGATAAGACTTCTGCTTTTCCATCTGCTCATGACCGCCAAATGCTGAGTAGAGTTTCATGATCCTAGTTTGGAGCAGCTTGCTCGCTCGCTGGGGTAAAACCATCGCTTCGCAAAGCAAGTCAGATATGATTACCGCCCAGATATTTGTGCTTACTCCCACAGGTGGTTGGAGCATATTAAATCTTAATAGATCGCCGGACAGGACAATTAGATCTATGCCTTTCCGCTTTAACGCTGATTTAATAGGTGAAAATTCACGCTTGCGGAAATCAAATATCCACATACCGTAGATTGCAGCAGCAAGCTGCATTATGAAAAAAATCAGCAAATTAGTTTTACCAGCACCGCTGCCAGCAGTAATAAGCATGTGTTCTGCTAAAATCTGAGGATCAACTATCACCGGTTTTCTTCTGTTGTTATAGCCTATAATCATATTTTGCCCTCCGGTGTTTTGAATGGATGCTCGTTAAACAGTTCTCGAAGCTGAGCTTTTTGGATGCGATACATAATCATCCCGGCAACCGTTTCATCAACGAGCTTCTCTTCCCAAAGACGGATTAAAGCTTTGCCTTTTGTGTCGTTGAATAGTCCCTGTTCTTTGGCCCATGCGATTTCCTCTGCCAAATATGGATAAGATTTCTTCATGATTAATCCTCAAACTCAAAAAATGGTGCCAGAAGGAAGTTGCGAATTTTACGGTTGCTTGTCTTGCGTCTATGTGCTTTAAAATGAAATTTACACATGGGCAGTTTGCCGTTTTTTTCAGAGTCAACGAAGTAGACATGTTCTGAGCAAAGTGGCTGACAGCAACAGGGGTCTGCACAGAAGTAAATATGGTCGGCACATACAACATTGCCGCACTGGAAGCAGGTACCTGCTATTTCCTTATTGATACAACCGCACTTGAGCGGAACAAGTACCTCGACTTCTGTTGAATCAAGTGAGCCGTCCAGAAACACATTCTTTTCTTCGAGTGATTTAACAACCCTATCTTCACCTGTTTTAGGGTCTCGAATGACAGTGATTTTCTTTTTTCGTCTAAGTGGGGATTCCATCATTCACCTTCCTTACCATGATTTTGAAAATATTGTCCTGCTGAGATAGTCCATTAACTGAGGCACTGTTTTCCATGAGAGCCAGAGAATAAACAACACCCACACCAGCAGGATCAGCCAGAAAATAAAAGCCATAATTAGCCTGAATAAGTCAGGAATACTGTCAGTGATTTTTTGTTTCCAAGACATTAATTGGACACCTTTCTGTGGATATGATTAAGCAGTTGCCTGCAAAATATGATCTGAAATATGAATCGTCCCAGATGTAGCAGGATGGTATATAGCCAATTGTTGGTTGGTTCTGGCTACCTCTAAAGCATTTCCCAAACCACTAATTGCGATAGAAATGTCAAAGTAGAAAAGGTCTTGGTCTGACCAGCCACCGACATACTGTCCAAAACGTGTAGCTTGTTCGTAGTTTTCAGTCAGCCATGATGAGATATCTTGATAGGTTGGGATACCCGCATACTTTTGTTCATACCCAGCAAGTGACACCATGTATTGTTCAGGATTGAACCTTCTGGCGAGCATTGGCTTATCAAAGCTAAATAAATCCAAAGTAAAACCGTCAGGACAAGTGAAAATGATGTCACTGACCACATATTTGGAAATATTGCTGATAATTGTAGTGTTATTTTTAAGATCGATTTGGCTCATTTTACGTTCCTTTAAAATTGGGTTAATTGACTAATCTAATGCTCAGATCTCAATTTAAAGGAGTAAAAAGGTGATTTCATGAGGTAATTATGGAAGGTGAAAACTGTTTTTTCACCCTGAAAGCATGATTACAAAATCACCTCAAACACAATTTTTATAAAGACTCAAATTTCCCACTACCTGATGACAACTTATCCATATTCAACTATGAAAGCTAATTATGAGGAGGCCATGTCCTGTCTTTGGTTTGAAAATTACTATGGTGCAAAACATGATTTCAAAGGCATTGTTGATAAAATAGAAACCCACGATTGTTTGGTTCTCCCAGAAGATTTTGATCATTCAGGGGATATTTTTCATCTGTACAAGTTAAAATGTGGGTTTGGTTTGGGGTTTTCTGAAGAATTGTACGAAAAATCAAAGCGAGACAATAAAAATAGGAATATACGTAGATTAATAGATGCCTGTAATGATTTTAAGAAAGCTTATAAGAATATGGCGTTAGAAGATCTCGAGTCACATAGAAGATTGGGAAAATGTTATGCTTCTATGGGGTTCAACGTGGATGCTATGGCAATATTGTCAGCTCCCGAGAATGAACATATTTATCATAGATATCACATAACTGGACGTCATTAAACATACATTCTTGCTGATCAACGTAGAAATCCCTTTTGATTTCGCCAGCAAGCATATAAAATCTTGTCACAGCCTGTGTTATCAGATATAATCAGTCTCTTTCTTACGGACAACTAATGCAGGGCTACATTAATTTTAGCCATATTTATGAGATTCGCTATGAGTTATGTTCTTCACAAAATACTGAGAGATTTATATATAAGCAAAAGGAAGATGAATGATGATTACAAGCCTAAGGAGTATCATCTAAACTTATATTTAAATCAAGATTGGCTTGTATCACCCGATACTGCTGAGAATAACAAGATAAATCCTTATGATTCAATAGCCATAAGCTATGAATCTCATATTCTGCGAATATACAATGAAATAATGTACGATGAAGAGGACTTTGATGGCAGGCGTGCCCAGTGCATAGATAAACATCGTGTCGGAGAACTTTTTTTTCTTCTAGCCGCCAAATTAAAATATGATGCTTTACGTAAAGACAATGAATACTCTCATTACCTTTATGAAGGGGTATTATGTGATTGCGGTAGGATGTTACATTCTTTTGAAATTGACCGAGTCAGATCAAAGTGGGGTACTAGAACTACTGCCGAAAATTCCATTAAACGAAAAGCAGAAAATACTTCTGCCTTTAAAGCTCTTTACAACAAAATCAACAGCACCCCAATAGTAGAAACAAAAAAGGCATGGCTTTTGTCAAGTAATGGACAGGTATATGACCTTGTTAATTTTACAGGTAATTATAGTAATTTAGCGGCAGGTTGGCTCTGTGCCTTACCTGAGAATGTCACCTTCATGGACAACGGCGGCAATCAAATTGAAGGGGTTAAGTTAAGGCAACTTCTAGATGTTTTGTTTGGCAAATGTTTATTTGATGAAGATGAACTAATTAAACAATACCGTCAGCTAGGAATTAAGGGTAAGCTTAAAAAAATATTAAATACAGATCTTCTGACCGAAAAAGCCCCAGATGACAAGCAGTTTGTAACATTTTGCAACAATATTAAGTATGAGGCATCAGAACATTTAACTGCCAGACTGTACGGCAAAGAACCCATTTCCATGGTGGTTGAAATAGGTTTGGTTGATGACTCCAACAAATCTACAAGAAGCTGGAATATCCTTAACATAGCAGAACTTTTGAATTTACATGGTAAATACATTCTTAGTTCTGATACAGGATTTGGGAAAACAATATTTCTAAGGGATTTACAGCTTAATATTCTTAAGAGCGATTACGGCTTGATACCTATTTTTTTGGATGCCGACAACATTGCGAACTTTAATTTAAGCAAAAGGAATACTAGTACTTTCTTGAAACAGGTAGCCCAACTATTTGATGGTTACCTTGGCAGTGAAAATGTAGAACATTTTCTTCTTAAATATCGAGAAAGGATAGTTTTTCTAATAGATGGCCTTGATCAAATAGATGGCTATGGAACCACATATGTAAATTTGGCAGAAAAGATACTTACAACCATCAGCGACAAGATTGTCATTGCTTCACGTCCCTCTGCAGTTTCGCATCTGGAGCAAGATGGGCAAGCATCTTTTCTGCGACTAAGACCATTTACGCCAAGGTTAGTGAATGAATATTTTGGCGATGATTATAAGGCAGCAAAAGAACTCTGCATTAATTGCCCCGAGATGTTAACAATTCCGATGCTTGCTTATATGGTTCAAACCCTTATTGATAAAGACTTAACTCAAGAGGTTGTAAATCGTTCCGGACTATATGAAAGATTTATCAATTATTTGCTTGATCCTCTACAATACAGACATGAAAGTCTTAATCTCGGGATTGGTGAAATAACAGATATTCGCAAGGCTTATGAAAAGATTTCTTATGATGCGATTGCCAACAAACAGCATTGCCTCCAGAATATCCCGCTTAAAATTGCACATCAATCATTAGGTATACATTTAGACCGCTTACCCAAATTGGGGCTTGCTAATTTATTTTCAAACACAAATAACAAATCTTTTGTTTTTAATCATCAATCGTATCAGGAATATTTAGCTGCTGTATATTGTTCGGAAAACGGTGAATCTTTTGCACTTGTGCTACAGGAAAAATGGAATCCAAAGTGGAAAGAAGTACTTAAATTTATAACTGGAATTAAAGGACAAAATATCATTGCCGACATCCTTGATGAAGACGACAATGCTATTCATTCGAAGTTATTTTTAGCGGCTGAATTAGTTCCAGAAGTAAAATATATAAGCCAGAAAGTCAAAAACAAAATAGTCAACAAGTTAGAAGATTTGTTAGATGACTCGCTTTTTGCCAGCGAAGCGATCAGGCATCTTTGCTATGTAGATATTGATAAAGCTATTGTACAATTAGAGACAAAAAATGAGCATGCCTATGATTATTTAACTCTCGAAGAAATGGTAAGGCTTCAAGGCCGAAAAGTTGTGACTCATCTGCAAAAAGACATATGTGGCTCTAATCCTGTTATTGTCCACTTTGCTCTTTCAGGTTTTCGACATTTAAAGGATTATATAGATGAAGAAATAATCTCTGAAATAGCTGCCTTGATTGAAAATGCTGATGGCATGATAGCCAGCAGTGCTATTGACACTCTGAGAGTATTGAAAGATAAAATAAATAGTGACATTGCAGTGCGAATAATTTCTCAAATCAGAAATAAAAGTGCTTATGTCCAACATTCTGTGATAAGTTTTCTGGCAGAGTATAAAGTTAAAATCGGCGATCAAGACAATGAAATTGTAACAATGATAACAGAAATGCTCAATGATAAAAAAATAGATCAATATTGGCCCATGTTAGCAATTGCAGAAATAAAAGAACATATAAGTGACAAAAACGCAAATACACTATTAAGAAGGCATAGGTCTAAAAAAGCTAACATTCGATGCGCGGCAATAAAAGCTTTGGCGAAAATGCTTGATCGATATGAAGCAAATGTCGCAGACTTAATTGTCAATAAGCTGAGTGATTCGGAGTGGTCTGTGAGAGTTGAAGCCTTAAGAGCGATTGAGCAAAGCAATGACATCAAAAAAGCTATTAGCCCAAAAGCGATGAAAAGTATTATTAACCATTTAGGACACCCTGATTCAGCTGTACGAAGTGTTATGATTTATACACTTGGAGAGCTTCACCAATACCTTAAAGACAACTTCCCAAAAGCAGTGACAGCAATTTTAGAAAAACTAGATGACCTTAATAAAGAAGTTCGCAGTGAAGCAGTGGACAGTCTCAGAATAATGATAAATTCCTCACACAAGGAAATCGTTGAAAGCCTAATAAGAAAACTTGAAGATGATAGCAGTGAAGTGCGATGTGTCGCAATCAAAGCCGTTGAGGAATTATTCCATAAAGATATTCTTACAGCTAATGATGTTTTTATGACTATAAAGCACATGCTTGGCGATCCAGAACAAAAAGTCGTCATAAAAACACTGATGACTATGAAAACTTTGGATTTGGAATATGATTCTCATACAATTTCAATATTCAAATCTTTAGGTAGTTCCCCTGACAAACGCATTGCTCACTTAGCGATAGAACTTTTAGGGAATGACAGCCAAGATCAAATAGAAGACATTGCTAGGCGGAATCTGTTGACAATATCTGATCGGGATGATCTGTATTCCCTCAAGAGATTATACGAAAGCGGTGCTTTGGAAAATTCATAACTGTAAGAGGTATAGATACCAAACCGAATTTTCTTTCTTACAATAAATTAAGAAAAATAACATTCCAGTATTGATCCAAAATCATCCTGAATAATATTGCTTCAAAAATTCGCATAATCGCAGCGGGACATGATCTGCCGATAATGGTGTAAGTCCTTCAATGTGTTCATAGGCTGAACCATAATTGCCATCATTGACTGCATTTAGAACATCCGTTAAATATTTGACGTCACATTCTTGATGTAGCGATCTGCTCACATCTCCACCTTCAGCAGCCATATCGCACTCATACTGGCAATTGGCTATTCGCTCTGAAAGGCATTCAAGGTCAATTTGGAATCCGGGATATGTATGGTTCTGACGGTAGTCGGCTAATTCTTGGTTGACATCTTCGACTTCTTTGCCGGAGACGAAACAATAAGACTCCATCAGATTTTCACGAACATGTTCCAAATTGCCGACATGGCCCCAGTTAATATCGTTCGTTTCTTCTTCTTTGAGTTCATCTTTTAGCAAGTCAAGCATATTATATACATCTTGTTTTGTTTGCCTGTATGTCTTATTCAAATATCCATCTTTCATCTTATTTTTCTCCCCCCAAAAAATCGGGAATGATCTTTGAGGACAATTTCAACCCTGCTGGGTATCAGTAATTCTTTTTCAGCTAACGTGCGTTCGATTTTTTGCATGGCTTTTTCGCAGGTTGCTACGATGATAACAAGGTCAGTCGATTGAAGGCCATGTCGCAGGTTTTTGATAAAGTCCGAGCGTCCAGTCTCGATCTCACAAATCAGCGTTTGTCCGGCCTTGTGTGCAACGACATCGGCAAAACCACCTTCAACTGCTGCTTCCATTTCAACATCATAGCCAAGCTCTATTAAGCGGCGAGCGTAGCGATTTTTCCAGTAGGAGTGTTCCAAAGATTCACGGCGAATATGCGAAGCTGACTTGTCATTAGAGATATAGTCAATTATCAGGCCTACATCGATCCAGCCTTTTCTGGCAGGTTTTGGAGTGGTGGTTTTCTTTACAGAAAGGATCGGATCGGGCTTTTTCTGGGTGATTGGCAAATCAAATACTCTGCGACCTGCATCAGTTATTTCAAGGACAACTCTCCGAGTATTACCCTGAGAAACCATTTTTTGAGATAGCCACCCTAAAGTCAGTAATTCCTGTTTGAGCTTATTGGCTTTACCTACGCTTAGCCCTATGCGTTCATAGCGGACTCTTACACCATCGTATGGATGGTGTAAGATGTCATGTATAAGACCAATGACATGGTCTTGGTCCCCATTAAAGCCGCTATCAAGCAGGCGACGGCGCGAACTGCGTGGGGTATTGGGGCAAACCCGCTGACTCAGGGTAGACTGCGGCAGATTGCCCCGCATCAGGCGAATCAATACATCGTCTGTGACCTTACCCTTGGCAAGTTCCAGATGGTCAAACCGCACCATAAAGGGCCGTTGCCACAGTGTCTGCAGTTTCACGATACCAGTGCCGACCTCAAGTTGATTTAAATAGTTCTTTTCAGTTTCATCGAGCAAAGACAAGCCTGCTGCTTTTGTGATATCAGCGGGATCTTTTAAATTAAGGCAAATGCTGCTGTGGACATTTCCCAAAGCCGATGAAGATAATTGACCGGGTTGCTGATCTACAAGTATAACGCCAATGCCAATTTCACGACACTGACGAAGTAATTGTTCGGTCAGTGTCTCATTAGAACCTTGACCACGATAAAGAACATTGTGAGCCTCTTCAAGGATTAATACAAGTGATAATTTCTCACGTTTTGAATCGGCTAGCTTAACCTGATATACCCATGAAAATAGTAATGGGATAATGAATTTACGCGTTGATTGGGATAAGCTGTCAAGCTCAACGACATTGATTCCGGCAGCAAGATTTCGAGCAAACTTATGCTGCGATTGAGCATTACCGCCTGTCAGCTGGGCCAACTTTAGTTCTTCTAACGCTCGCATTGCGGTTGTTTTCCAGCCTCGACTTCGACTGCGGTCTAGCTTTTCTGATTCGTTTACCTGTTCCAATTCGTGAATTATTTGGATCACATTCGGGGCATTGTCATATTTATTACTTGCAGAGATGATGGCTTTTTGCATCAGACTTCTTGCACCATCACCAAGCGTGTATGCATCAGCTAAAACATCGACAACATGTTGAGTATAGACGTTAAGCTCAATGCCAGGCGGTGGGATAAAAGGATTAAAAGGAAAAGGTCTAACCGAACGACCAGCGGTATAGACTTGTACTTTTCGCGTGACGTGAGGGATTATTTCACGACCATTGCGTTTCCAGTCAAGGAACAATACTGGCACGTTACGGTTAATCAACTGCCTAAACAGGTTCATAACAACATTACTCTTACCTGCCCCCGAGCGACCAAAAATAGCTGTGTGCTGCAGCAATTGTTGATTATTGAGACCGAATGCCCCTCGCCTGCGTTCATAATACACGCTACCAAGTTTCAAAGGCTTGTCCGTGACCTTTGATGGCGGCAATGAAAGTAGCATAGCTTTTCTGGGGTCACCAAAAACACTGTATGCGGTGGATATGATCTGCTTTTCTATTAACTGTTTTGTCGCTGGGTCACTCATGTCTCGCACTTTTAACCATGTCTTGATTTTGTCAGGCATGATTGGTTCCAGCCATTTGGCCAGTTTTTCTATGTTCATCTGTGCTGAGGCGGAGTCATTAGTTTGTGTCTGCCAACCAGTGTTGTCAGTTTCTCAAGGCATTTTGACTGTCTTTCGAAGAATGCCAGCTCAGCCTGTCTTCTTTTTTCTTCCAAAGTAACCAATCTATCCTTTAGCTGTGCAGCTCTTGTGTCGGTGGGATTGATGAAACGTGATCCCAACTGGTGAAGTCGTTCAAGATCGGTTGATGCCTTGCATTCTGCCTTAAGAATGCTTTCAATTGTCTGTTTATGCATTTTGTTTAACCTGGACAATTGCCAAAGCACAAGTTCAGTTGCCTTTTCGATTCCACTTACAATATTATCTGATGGTTCGTAATCTTGGTTAGGTGTGCCAAACTCTGCCAGCGTATTGCTTAGCAATTCTTCTGCCTTGCTGACAGAACTTTCATTTACATTGTACTGTGGTTCAGCTCGAATATATTTCAAGGTATTCATTGTTTCGCCCCCGAATCAATCTGTTCCAAACGGTTCTCAGCCATCTGTATATATTCCGGGTTCAACTCGAAACCAATGAATTTACGCCCTAGTTTTTTTGCTGCCGCTGCCGTTGTTCCGCCACCCATAAATGGATCAAGTGCGACATCGCCGGGATTAGAACTGATGTTTACCAGCAATTCAATAAACGCCTGAGGCTTTTCGGTTGGATGTTTTGTGTGCTTTCTGCCGTTGGCATATTGAAATACATTAATGCAGTCTTGCTGTGAAAGAAAATTGAAGGTTACGTCCTTGTAGCCTGCATTCTTACCAGACGATGGCTTGGTCATATACATGCAAAGTTCAAAGCTGCTTCTCCAGTTTCTTTTGCTCATACTTGGCAGTGGATTCTTTTTGACCATCGCCATAACTCTTCGAAGCTGGAATCCTTTTTTGACGGCTTGACGAATAAAATAACCGTTATCTTCCTGAGCAGTGAACATATAAAAAGAGCCGCCCGGCCTTAGAACCCTGTAGCATTCGATGATTACCTGACACATGAACACATCATAATCGAAAGGATGGTGTATGTCCCATTGCCCCCAGGCATCTTTGGTACTCTTAAGTTTGCCTTGCTGGATTGTCAGAGCATTGCCGGATGCAATATTATATGGCGGGTCAGTTATGATCAAGTCAACACTATTGGTTTTCAGCTTTTTAAGCCCTTCAAGGGCATCGATAGGGTGGATTTTATTTATCATTTTGAAGGTTAGACACTGCTTTTCGCAGCAAATTTTGAAATTGTCTGCCTGTGTCGGTCAAGTCATACATAGGGTATGCACCTCTGGTGTCAACTTTGACAATTATTCCATTGTCAAGAAGTCCAGGTATAACATTACGAACATTATTAGAACTCATCTTGATGTCAGGATTATAGAATCTGGCGTATCGTTTGATGTCAGCTGGGTATCGCGGCTCATCTAATGCCAAAATGATAGTCTTCCGATAGCTAAAACAAACAGAACCGTATAAATTCCAGTCAATATCAGAAGGCTGACTATATTCGTCTAATTGAGGATAAAACTGTTTTCGCCAGTATTTTCCCAAATCGGTAAGACCATACAGTCTGCTTCGCTTGGCTTCGGGGTTCAGGCAATAAATAATGTTCTGCCTATTCATGCCAGCAATTACAAAACTGCAATCTTTGCGTGCCAATTTTACTTTTGTGTTTAATTGACTTGCTGTCATAGGCTGACATAATTGCCTAAGCAGTTTTTGTCGTCTATTGCTCCTAAAAAGCCAGTGGCCGGTTCGGTCAAAGTTCATAACAAAGTTGTTATCACTACTTAATAACAACTTTGAACCTTTTTGGAGGGCAAATAAAAAAAACAAATGAGTTTTGCCAGCGAAATATTGAAAATCGCTAACAGAAGTTGTCCTATATCGGTGAGAATTTCTCATTCCCAAACACCTTCAATTGGCTATATAGACGTTATTTAGCTTTTGTGGCATTTTTTAAAACAGAATTATCCCAATTGCAAAAACACTCCAAACCGGTTGTTTATTTATAAACAAATCTTTGGCTTACAGTGATGATTGATTATGAAGCAATGCCATAAATGTGAAAGTGTCCTTCGATTAGGACAGAATGTCATTAAATTTGAAATCGGAGTAATAGGCTCTCATGGTTTTCTGAACCTGGGCGATGAAATGCTATTTTGCAGCAAACAATGTTTCTGGTCATTTTTACGAGTGCAAAATGAATTACCAAATAGTCAATGAAATATCCAGACGGATAGATACTGTATCCGCTGAGATGCATGTTATCCAGAATATGCTTACAACCATACAGAAGAATGAAACAGTACCTGCCAATAATAAACTTTCAATAGATAACCATCTGGCAGTAAAGCTTGTAAGCCTTAGTCATCCTTTCAGTATAAAAAATATGATGAGTAAGATGAAATGTTTGACTATGAAATTACGTATAGTTAACAATGGCTTTACTGATGGCTATAAGTTAAGCATGGATTACATTGTGCTTCAAAGTAAAGATGGACATTATTGCAGCTTCCCAAAAGAAAAAGGTAATCCAGAGACAATTATCAAATTTCTTGGTTCAGAAATGTTGATTTTATCTTTTCACGTTCCTAAAGAAATCTCTGAATTTGATCTACTGATTCGTGACCTGCACGGATTAAGAGCAGCAGAACACTTCTGTTTGCCAACGTATAAAAGTATATTTGGGCATCGTAAATAAATGCCCATTGAAATCTTACCGCCAAAATCGATAGATCATTTATAAAAAATCTATTACTCTCGAGCATTGATGCAAAAATGAAGCAATGCCAAAAATGCAAACAATCTTTAAGATTGGGAGAAAATGCGATTAATTTAGAAGTAGGAGTAATCGGACCAAGAGGATTCCTGAAATTAGATGATGAGACATTGTTTTGTAGTAAACAATGTTTGATGTATTATTTAAAAGAGTATTATAACAGATTTGTAGAATGAAACGAATAATTTATATATGGGTAATTGTTAAGA
The DNA here is from genome assembly GCA_963666285.2 of Sedimentisphaerales bacterium. Lineage (GTDB taxonomy): Bacteria > Planctomycetota > Phycisphaerae > Sedimentisphaerales > SM23-30 > JAFGDI01. The sequence goes on along the minus strand of OY762711.1, from coordinate 2,954,289 downwards.
AAAAGCATGATAAAAACAATCCATTTGCACCGTAAAAGTGGCTGTGGAGTCAAATTGAGTCAGCCCGGCCTGGGCATTTACATTTTGTCTCCCCAGCCCCTTTTTTCTGAAACACTCATTTACGGCATTCTAAACCGTCCTAATCGAGACAAACCACAAAAACACTACTGTCCAGAGGTGGCACTATGAAAAGTGAATACCGAATGTACGGAAGAGACTCTGAACCTTTGGCTCAAAACCTGTCTGACAGTGACAAGAAAATACTTAACGATTATCTGAGATTCTGTGCTACTACCGCTGGCCCAACAAAGGTAAGAGATTATCGCCGATATATGCTGCAGTTCATTGATGTAATGGAAAAACCTCTTGATCAGATAACTCGAGACGATGCTATCGACTTTTGGGGGTTAGTAAATTATTCTCAACATGAAAACGCTACGAAAATAATGATACGCAGAACCATTAAGCGTTTCTTAAAGTGGTTTTACAGAAACCTGGATATGATAGAATGCTTGAAAAACCCTATCGGTCCTCTGGTGAATCCTACAAAGATAAACAAATCAGTATTGTTTAAGCCACAAGAAGCAAAACAAATGCTTCACCTGGCCGAACGTCTGCGAGATAAGGCATTATTTGCGATTCTTGCTGAAACTGCAGCTAGGCCACAAGAAATCAGAGATTTGTGTTGGGGTGACATCAATTGGGATGACAAAGAAGTCCACCTCTACTCAACCAAGACAACGCATGATCGTGATCTGCCGATATATAATTCTATAAAATATTTAAAAATGTGGCATGAGCAATGGGCTTATCCTGACCCTCAATATGATGACTATATATTTCCGGCAATGGCACGAGCAAACCAGCCACGGAAAAAACCGATTTCAACAGCATATATCAATAGAATAATCCAGAGGTTGGCTGTAAGAGTTGGGATAAAAAGAAAAGTCAATACCTATCTACTCAGGCACAGTCGGCTAACAGAATTATACAAACTTGGAGTTAAGGGCATTGAACATAATAAGTTTGCAGGCCATGCCCCAGGAAGTAAACATCAAAATGTATATGTTCATCTGGATAACAATGATTTGAAAAAAGCTTTAGTTGAAAATGTGTATTCAAAAAATAATCTTCAACAGCAGACAATGGCGCAACCAACCGATGTTCAAACTACACAAAATGTCACCAATATACAGGTAAACAATAATGGTAATATTTCATCAATAGAAGCTATTCAGCAGCAAATGCTCTTGCTCCAGCAACAGTTGTTTCAGATGCAGGCGATGAACATGCAGTCCAAATCGGTTGAACATTATTAAATGAATTATTGGGTTTGCTTTATGATATACGATGACTGATCCAATACAACGGGAAACTATCGAAGGGATTGTTCGACAATACCATAACAGGTTCAATGCCGGTGATGATAAAAATGATTTGGTGAATGATATAGTGGTTGCTTCATATATGGCTGGGCGGGATCGCGGGACATTGCAGCACCCAAGATATACGCAGATTGATATAGAGGGGAGAGATGGCTATTACGCTATTTTCAGCAGGAGAATGCGATCTGAATTTATAGACATCCAGCTTTTAACACCGGAAGTTGAGGTTCAAAGTGCAGTTCCTGCGAATAATTACGTTGAGCAATTGATTGCTGCTGCGGATATATATCATCAACTGGAAGGTTACAGGCCCGACGCAGCGGGTATTGATATGTATATGCGGCCAATTGAGCAGCTTGCAGGTAATTATTTTCGAGGTGTAGACAGTGGCCAGTAAGCGTAATAAATGTCTTTCACTTGAAGAGCTAACTGAAAAACAACAGTCAATCTTGCAATCAAGACTGCCGCAGGGATATTTGCTTGGTCAGTATATTGAAGATGTCGCATCGCTTCATACACAGATCGACGGACTGATCGATGATGGTAAAGGATATATCAAACGTAAGCAATATGACATCGCAGGCACGACATTTAGTGATGTTGCGGACTTGGAGGATGTTTATGATGCTCTTGTTCAGGGGCAGCTACCCCAGGCTTTGCATATGGTTGAAGGCCTTGATACTGCAGTTAGGGATTATCTGCCTGTTCGCCTCTATGATCAGCTATATCGGGTTTAATGCTGATTAAGCATGATATGTTGATTTTATTTAATCAAGCGGAACAGGCGTTCATTTCTTTTGTTATTATCTGATCTTCGTTCCTCAATAAGGCCAAGTGACTTTAAAAGTTCCAGTGCTTTATCAGCTGTTCGCCACTGTGTATGTGTAAGCCGGGCTATCTGCCTGACGGATAATTCGCCTTCGCTTTGCAATAATGACTGAATCGATGCTGATATCTGAGATAAAGTTTTCCTTGGCATATCTGCATAATTAAACAGATACCTTTTTATACTATCACTGCATAATTATGCAGAGGTCGTGAATAAATGACACTTCATCTTTATAAGCTAGCTTAATACCTAAATAGATTGCCAAAAAGGAGAAAATGTGTAAATGGACACTAAAATGATCAAAAAGATAAGACGGATTCTTGATGCTTACGATAGAAAAGAAATATCAGAAAAAGAAGGAATGGAAAGGATTCAAGCATGTTTAGATGTATTCACTTACGGTTTGCCGACAAATAATAACCAACAGAAAAATTAAGAACAAAATGCTTTTAAATATGGCGACTTTGGTTATTGACATGAAATTAATATTTGTATTGACAATACTATTACTTCTTTCAGGATGCACCATCATGGCAAATGATGATTCTGAAATAGCGATAAATGAAACTGCTTACTCAGTCGATAACGATACCCTTATCAGCAAATCTCCCAAAGCAATTCCTGGTATGGAAATTGCTTATCAGGGTGATTTATTTAATGATGGCTCAATGGTAGTCATAGATGAATAATCTGATATTTATGGAGGCTTGTCGCAGTTAACTGGGGCTATTCACCAGAAAGAAAATGCCATTAAGTTTCCCCGAAAGGAAGCTTAATGACGACTTTAACCAATTTTTGGAACAATTAACTGCTTTATTAAGTTTTTGCTATACCGATAATAACGTAGACCAATACTCAAACAAAATCTTTATATAAGCTTAACCAGATAGTCACAATATGAGGGGCATAACGTTTTGCTTGGTATTTGCAGTAATTATTTCTAGCTTATGTTTTGCAAATACAATTCAAGGCAATGTAACAAATATTGAAAATCCATTTTGGATGGACTTGTACAAAAATGACAATGTCAATTTAACAGTCGGTCTCTACTCTTCTAACATTCTGCAAAATTCGAATAACTGTTCGTTCAGTTACGACAATGCAACTTTTTATCAAGCAAATGGAAGTTCGGGCAATTTGTACAATTTTACCATATCTTTCATAAATGGTACTTATTTGTATTTCAATTGTTCAAACGGCACTGACTACTTCTTAAACTGGACTGTGCCTTATAACCAGCAGGGAAAGTTTTACTTAGACTTTGATTATTCTCCAATGCAATATATCGAAAATGAATACGAAATTGTTTCATGGTATGTTGAATCTGATAGAAGCACAATTGATTTTGATTCCTGTGACATTTCAATTGACAGTAATGATTATTCGGATGTGCAGAGCTACACGCATACATATAGTAATTCGGACAATATAAACCTTGTCTACAACTGCTCATATTCTGGCGGCTGGTACAATGGCAGTGGTTATGTTTCAGTTGAGCCTTATGAACCGCAGTTTTCGGTTTCAAACTCTAACCCATTTTCTGGGATTTCATCTGCTAATGGATTTAAGCTTGGCAATTACGATATAGATTTGGATGGTATTGACGATTTAATTGTGCTTGAAGATGATGGCCTTCTTGTCTTTGATGGAGTTAATGTTCGGGCGAATTACTCAGGTGCCGGAGAGATTTTGAATTCAGTTACACTTCCAGCTACAGGTGTTGTTATGAATAATGACGCAGAGTTTTTCATCACTGATTTCAATTGGGATGGAATCGGTGACATTCTGATTGGCAACAAGAGTGATATCCATTTATTACTTGGGGCGATTGATGGTGATGGTTTTAGGTTTAATTATGGTGCTCAGGTAGTTGACGGCATGGATCATATTTTGTCGTTTAGCGCGTTCGATATTGATGGGGATTTTTACAAGGATGTATTGGTTTTGAATGCAACCAGTGCAGACGGAGGGCAATGGCAATATAATTATTATAGTTTAGATGGAGACGCATTTGTCCCTGTTAATACTAAGATTGTCTCTGGAGGAAACTATAAATGCACAGATATGAAGATTATCGACATTGACAAAGATACGATACAAGATGTAATATGCTATTATGATGTTTCAGCTCCGAATCAAATCAAATTATTTCATCGAAACAACTTGTCCATGAACATTTCTGAATGGGACTATTATTATATTAATGCAAACGGGTTTGATGTCAAATCAATATTCGCAGGAGATTATGATTCGGATGGACATATTGAAATCGGTGTGGATAGCACCGATTATGGAGTCTACTGGTATAATTACAGCGGAAGCGGATTGGAGTTGGAAGAATCATTTGATTTTGGCCTAAACTTTCTTTACGAAACACAATTATTAGACGTTATGGGAGATGCTAATTATGATCTCATATACCATGCTTTTAAGGGTTCGGGGGTATTAGGAATCTACCTTGTAAATTCATTGACAACTAAAACATTTGATTGGTCGCCCGCATACGTTTCAGCAAACTATGATTTCGATAATGATTCTGACTCGGAAATAATCTACTCCTATATCAGCGGCAATCGGTTGTTGAAAATTGCAGACAATAATATTTCAGATTTCAGGAACCTGAGCACAGAATATACGGCAAAAATTAATGTCAATAAAACTTCTCCGATAGTTAATTTCACATTTTCAGACATTAACACTGTCAATGGATGGAACTATAACGATTACTTCTTTAAGGTGAATATGGTCGGGCGAACTTATCGAAATGATTATTATGATTCGTCTCAGAATCTGAAATACTATCTGGTTGATAAATCTAACCTCTATACTTTTAACCAGAATTCAGACGATTCTTTTGCTATAGATTTTGCACCGAATCAATATTCTATGATTTTGGCTGACACAATAACCGATGAAACCAGATGTGCAGATTACGATCTGCCGTTCAGTCTTGGAATCGCTATTATTGCGAGCGGATGTGATTATTCAGGATCTGTTAGAAAAGATTTTGTTGCTAATGTTGAATTTGATAATGTCCGAGTCAATATAAATCAGGTTGTGTTCAATGCATCTGTTAATTTTAGTGAGTCAAACGGTACTGTCTCAAATTCGATTTTTAATGGAAGCAGCATTAATATATCCGGAACTGATTTAGGGGTATTACGATTTGAAAATGTAAGTTTTATTAACGGTGTTGTCTTCACGGGAAGCAGCGAGTCAGAAGTGAAGTTAGAAGGCTGCAATCTGTCAGGAATGACGGTCAATTCTTTTGATGGAACTATATATGACTATGGGTCGAATACCAAAGCAATTGATTTCGCAAACAGGTATGTTTATAATTATTCAACGATCTCATTTTTGAATTCCACTGGAAATCCGATCCAATTATCAGGAAGCTATTCAGATTCATTAGGCAGCAGCAATATTGATCTTAGCAAGAATGTCTCGGGTTGGTTTATGACGTGGGATGGCACTTCTGTTGTATTAAATTTCAGCTTTGATACTGATTTTGAATATTTTAATGAAACAGTGTTGATGAGTATTGATTCGGCGGTTGAAAATATAACATTTATTGAAACCCATATTCCTGAATGGGACTATTCAAAAAACAATAGTCATATGACCGATTTCAGAAATTATACTTTGCTTCATGACATTGACACCGTGAGTAATCTGAAAGTCTCCTTAGTCAATAGTCCCTTCGAGTTGAGTACCTTCGAGTTGAATCTGACTTTTAATGAACCAATTAATCTGTCAGATGTAGATTTAAGCAATTTAGTTTCTGTTGGCAAAGATGGATATAACCAATACTGGTTTAATAATTCTGTCGCCAATAATTTCAGTTACTCATTCACTACTGACCTGACTAATGATTATAATGCCAGTTATGGCGATAGTTGGTGGTTAGTAGATGTTGACAATAGTTTTGATGGAGTAGTTATGAATACTTCTTATTATATGGGAAAATATTCTTTTGTGCAGGACGGCTGTGATGATAGCGGCTGTGTGCTTGGAAGATTTACGGTGAGTGATAGTATGGATGAGATTCAATACAAAATATTTTCTCAAAACTCTTTTGGATCTTACGCAAATATATCAGGAAGAGGCGGTATAGTTAAAATTTATGATGACAGTAAAAGCGGTTTATTTGATTACGGAGACTTGTTTTACTATGAGGGTGACTTTCTAAACAATATTTCAAAAACTCATGTTTTGAACTAATAATGAAGACCGGCAAGACACCAATCTTCATTATGAAACTTTCCAAAATTAATATTATTTTCTTTTTCTGTAACCTGATAATGCTAATGCTCCCATTCCAACAAGTGCTAACGATGAAGGCTCTGGGACAGGGGTAGCTTCAAGTCGATCTAAATCCCCACCGTACCGTAGGTTGTTAGTACTTGTTCCAATAACTCCATTGATGTACGGATTTAGTGAATCAATTCTTAAGCCCAGATCAGTAACAGGATTGTACCCAGTAACACCATCAACATCAAGCAGGTCTGCATTCACGAATCCATGAAGAACAGCGGTGCCGTCCTGATTCCATTCATTGTAAGTAACTCCTGGAATTATTCCATTATTAGTCAACTCAATGTCTCCCGCTGGAGTAATAGAGTTGAACCAGCCGGTACTTCCGTTGTAGTCACTAGTTGGAAAAAAGCCGATAGTAGAATTCAATTCATCAACAACACTCTGCTTATCTACGTTAGGATTGTAGTTTGCGATACTATCAGCTAAACCATTGATAAAATCACTTTTAACTAATCCAGAATCGAATGTAATATCAGGATATGTATTGGTGATTGCTAAGGTGTAATTAAAACCATTGTCAAGATTGTTATAATTTCCTACTTGTAGATCAGTAGTCACCCCAGCATTTGCGGATGTTGCCGCAGCTAGTAAAGCAAGCCCAGTTAATGGCTTTTTAATAAAATCTGGAAGTTTCATTTTAATATCCTCTCTTATTATTATTGGAAAACGATTGTCCTTATAAATTTTATCCTTGTTACCACCGTACGGTGAATAATCTTTTATAAGTGCAGTTTGTTAAGTGCCTTTTCGATGTCAGGCATCATTACGTCAGCATATACTTGTGTTGTGGATATCCGGGCATGGCCAAGCTGCTTCTGAACAAGCCTGAGATTCCAGTCGCTGGCTTTCAGCAAAAAACAGGCGTATGTGTGCCTAAGGCAGTGAATCGAATAATTTGAGTCCAAATTCGCTCTCTTGGCACATCGCTTAAAAGCTTTCTGCAAAGCTCTGGAAGTCATGTGCCTGCCGGTATTGCTTGACAGAAATAATGGCGAATCATCTTCGACCGATTCCCCGATCTGCTTTTTCCACCGAAGATACTCCTTACAGTGGCTTGCCAATAACTCACTAATAAAGACCAATCGCTTCTTGCTGCCTTTGCCATTCCTGACCAATACAGAACTCGATTTGCCATTGATAAACAGATCGCCGCAGTTCAAATCTGCCAGTTCCGCAACTCTCAGGCCAGTTCCAATATTAAAATGGACTACAAAGTAGTCCCGAACAGCGACTTTTTCGCTTCTGGCCTGTGAAATCTCAGCTTGCTCTTTGGCGGTACCAAGTAAATCGCCAGCCTGACTCCTGTTTAGAAACTTGCTTGGCTCCAGAATCCAATTGCCGGTTATCATGCTTTTTTAATCAAAATACTTCTCCTGTCACTTGAGTTCATCTAAGACGTGTTATATGAACCTTTGATGGAGATTGATTTGCACTTATATGCTTTACTAATAAGCATTTATGTGCATAATAGGCTTGCCAGATATAGGCAGTGTAAATGTATTCTTGCTCTGGATGACACGGGCAAAAAGTGGAAAATGGCCTCATAAGGGGCTGAAAATATGGATTTCTTAGAAAAAATTGCAAAATCGACGTGAAAAAAGGTTCAGAATTCACGTCTTTTCTGAACCTTTTAATAAAATTTTAACAAATTAAGCTTAAAAAATCAAGTTTATGTACTCTAAATCGGACATCTGGTAATTAGTAATTGACAGCAAGCATTAATAACTGTTAAATATATGGCATTCCGAGGCTTTAGAAGCTGTACTATCCTCTAAAATAGCCAATTTATGCACAAGGCGAATAATATGTTTGAAGAGAATACAAGTGTAATGACAATTGACGAACTTTCAACTTACTTGAAGGTCGCTAAGTCTACACTCTATAAACTGGCTCAGGAAGACAAATTACCAGGTCAGAAAGTTGGGCGGCATTGGCGGTTTCACAAGGAAACCATTGATCGGTGGCTGAGCGAAAAAGGAAAGCTTCCTGACGAAAAGATTTAAAAACCTATGCCTGAGAATGATTTTGTCTATGTGGCTATGGGATATATAATTTACGATGCAATCCAATTATCGAAAAGGTTTATTTTCAGAACTTAAAAGGATTTACGATTTATCAGCATTTACCGCTGGGTACTATTGCATAGGCACTAATGTTTTTCTTGTTGCAGGAAGACAAATAAGATATGGAGATCTGTTATGAGCATAAATAAACTTATTGAGAAATACGAAAATAATAGGACTCATTATCTATCAAGCAAATACAACGAATCTCAGCTTAGAACTGATTTTTTAGAACCCTTTTTTGAATTACTGGGATGGGATATAAAGAATGCATCTGGGAAAATAACAAATGAAAGAGAGGTTTTGGTTGAAGAGCCTTTAAAGGAAAATGTTTCGTCAAATACCAAAAAACCTGACTATACTTTTAGGTTATTCGACACCAGAAAGTTTTTTGTTGAGGCTAAAAAGCCAAATGTTAAAATCCATGAAAATCCAGAGCCAGCAAGGCAAACACGAGCATATGGGTTTACTGCAAAATTAAAGATTAGTGTCCTATCTAACTTTGAACACCTAGCTATTTATGACTGTTCAAAACAAGTTGGTGCTGACGACATAGCTTCTCATTCTCGTATTAATTTATACCACTACACTGAATATATTGAAAAATATGATGAGATTAAAAAGCAGTTAAGCCAGAAAAGTGTTTATAGTGGTCAATTTGATGAAATTTGGAAAGACATTGAAGAACAATTGAAACTTTTTAGCATTGACAAGATATTCCTAGACCAGATTAATCAATGGCGTGTTATTTTAGGCGAAGAGATATTTTCACATAGACCTGATATAGACGAGATAGAGCTGAACGATATCGTTCATCGCTACCTTAATAGTATTATTTTTCTTCGTGTTTGCGAAGACAGGAATCTTGAAGAGTATGAATTTTTACTGCAATGTGCTAAAGAAAAGGATTTTGAATCCCTAATTAAAAAGTTCAAGGAGGCTGACAAGAAATACAATTCTGGCCTATTTGATCATAAGTATTCAGATGCTGTTTTAGAAAATAACCAGTCTGCGTTTTGGTCAATTATTGAGCAATTATATTTTCCTGCAAGCACTTATTCTTTCGCAGTATTTGCTTCTGATATATTAGGAAATATTTATGAAATTTTTATTGGGCAGCATCTTGTAATTAAAGACAATGTAATTGTTCTAGAAAACAAACCAGAACATGTTGACAGAGATGTCATAACAACCCCAACTTTCATAATCAAGGATATATTGCGGCAAACAGTCCAAGAGTACTGTGAAGGAAAGACAGACGAGGAAATATTAAGTTACCGTTTTTCTGATATAGCATGTGGCTCCGGCGCATTTCTGTTAGAGACATATCAATTATTAAACGACATATTGATTGACTATTATATCAGAGAATCTCCTAGGAAATTGATTCAGAAAAGCACATCAACATATAAGCTTCAATATAAAATTAAAAGAAAGTTAATCGAAAGCTGCATTTTTGGAGTTGATAAAGATTTTAATGCAGTAGAGGCATGTAAATTTGGTTTGCTTCTCAAGTTAATCGAAGATGAAACTGATTCAAGCGTGCCGACCCCTGTACTTCCTGACTTGTCTTCAAATATTCATTTCGGAAACAGCTTGCTTGATAGTACGCATGTCCAAGATTCTAATAGAGAAGAAATCAATCCGCATGATTTTGGCGAAGATAAATATGACATAATAATTGGCAACCCACCTTACCTTTCGACAGAAAACATGAAAAACCTAACCCCAAAAGAGTTTGGTTTATATAAACAGTATTATCAAACATCACATAAGCAGTTCGATAAATACTTTCTATTTATAGAACGTGCTTGCTCTTTGTTAAAGGATGGCGGACACTTGGGGTATATAGTCCCGAGCAAGTTTACAAAAGTCGGAGCAGGAAAGGAACTTCGAAAATACTTAAAAGACAATGACTATATAAGCCGAATACTTTCATTTGGTGCTAATCAAGTTTTTCAGGATAAGACGACATATACATGCTTACTAATCGCTCAAAAGCAAACTCAAGATTTTTTGCAATATGCAGAGTACAATGACCTTGATAGTTGGATGACTCGTAAAACCACCAAGGCTTATGAGAATGTAAATTATGACGACCTAGACAATAACGGCTGGGTGCTTGTGTCAAGTGATCTAAAACCAATTTACGATGCCATTGGCAATCAGAGCGTAGAACTTGGTGACTTGCTTGGGCCTAGCAATATTTACAATGGTATACAAACCAGTGCCAATAGTATTTACGTCCATATTCCTATTAGTGACGATTCTAAGTATTACTACTTTCGTAAAGATGGGAAAGTATGGGCGATAGAGAAAGAACTAACACGACCTTACTTCCAAACATCAAGTGGGGCTGACAATCTAAATACGTATCGCCCCTTTTCCCCAAATTCATTTGTCATCTACCCTTATATAAAACAGAACGATAGTATTGATTTTGTTAAGCTGGATGTGTTGAGAAAGCAATATCCCAAGGCATTTGAATACTTGAGAGCATATAAGGATAAACTTACTGAACGGAATATTAGTCCACCACCTACAGCTGAAAATGAATGGTACCGATATGGTAGGCATCAGTGTTTAGATAAATGTGATGTTCCCGCCAAAATTATTGTTGGAGTTTTATCCCAAGGTGACAAGTATGCCATTGATTATTACGGCACTCTTATATCCTCTGGAGGCACTGCAGGTTATTGTATGATCACATTGCCCGATGACTGTCAATACTCTATTTACTACATCCAAGCATTACTTAACTCAAAATACGTCGAGTGGTTTTCTGCTTTATATGGTGAAGTATTTCGCGGCGGTTACATTGCTCGTGGTACTAAAGTGCTTAAGCGTCTCCCTATACGAGCTATTAATTTTAAAGACAAAAATGACGTTTCAGTCCATGATGAAATATCACGTGTTCAAAAACAATTAATTGAAATCTACCACTCGATTGGTCAAAATGATGGCAACAAGAGGAAGCAGGAACCATTGCAAAAAACTTTTGAATTACAAAAGAATGCAATGTGTAACCTCCTAAAAAAACTATATGGGCTAAAGGGCAAGGACCTATTAATACCACTAATTGGTGAGTTATATGAAACTGATTAATCAAGCAAGTGAAGAAAAACTCAGAGGAGGTTTTTACACTCCTCCTGCAATAGCATCATTTATCTTGAAATGGGGCTTTAATGGAAGTAAAGGCCATGATGTCTTAGAGCCAAGTTGTGGGGATGGAGTGTTTCTGGAAGAAATTAAAGAAGCAGGCTATCCGTATAAATCCGTAGATGCAATTGAGCTAGACGAAACAGAAGCTGGTAAGGCAAAAAAGATCAGTCTCTCTAAGACTGAAATAATTTGTAAAGATTTTCATATATTCTGTAACGAAACAAACAAGAAATATGATTTGGTTGTTGGGAATCCGCCATATATACGATATCAGTACTTTGACAAGCAGCAGCGAAATGAAGCTGAACAGATATTTCAACGAGCAAATTTAAAGTACTCTAAGCTTACAAACGCTTGGGTTTCATTTGTTGTAGGTTCAAGTCTATTATTAAAAGATTGCGGAAAGATTGGTTTTGTTCTTCCTGCTGAAATATTGCAAGTCTCTTATGCTAAAACGCTTCGCCAATTTCTTTCGCAGTTTTATAACAAGATCAATGTTATTTCATTCAAGAAATTAGTTTTTCCTGATATCCAACAAGAAGTCGTTCTCTTATTATGTGAAAAAAATAAATCAAAAAAACATTGCATTGAGCACTTAGAGCTTAAGGATGCAGACGACTTAACAAAAATCGACATGACCAAGTTAAGAAGTCCCCGAAAAACAATCGATTTTAAGTCAAACAAATGGACTTTTTATTTTTTGAGTCAGAAAGAGATTAATTTCCTTGAAAGGTTACAAGAACAAAAGACTGTTCCTTTATTCGGTGAATATGCTACCGTTGAAGTTGGAATTACAACAGGCGCAAATCCTTTTTTTACTGTACCTAGTTCTACAATAAGTATGTATAACTTGAAGAAATATGCAAAACCATTAGTTGGAAGAAGTGTTCAAGTTCCAAGTGCAATATTTACTGCAATGGACTGGGAGTTTAATAGAGATAATGAGGCCCGAGCACATTTATTGACTTTTCCTACAAAAGATAAATTAAGGAAAAACAATGGGGCCTTAAAGTATTTAGCCTGGGGGCAGAAACATGGAATCGATAAAGGATATAAATGTAGGATAAGAGATGAATGGCAAATAGTCCCTTCCTTAAGGATATCTGATGCATTATTCATTCGAAGAAACAATATATATCCCAAACTTATTATTAATGAAGCTAAAGCTTATACAACTGACACTATGCACAGAGTCACTCCTGGGGCAGAAGTAGATATTAAAGCGTTGACTGCAAGTTATTATAATTCCTTATCTCTTGCATTTGCAGAAATATGTGGTCGAAGCCATGGAGGTGGAGTTTTAGAATTGATGCCAAATGAAGTTGAAGAAATTATGCTTCCGTACCACGCAGACAATAAATCTTTGTTAAAGAATATTGACCAGATGATTAGGGCAGGGAAAACCATTGAGGAAGTTTTAGAAGTGACAAACAAAGTTATTCTGCAAAAACATTATGGTTTTACTTCAAATGAAATTGCACTAGCAAATAGCATCTGGAAAAAACTATCTAACAGAAGGTTAACCAGGGGAAATAAGGCGTAGGAAATATGATATGAAGCAAAGGCAATTGCTTCATATCATAAGTATATTTGAAAATACACAAAATTTTGCTAAGTGACATATTATGAAAATCATAGAATTAAAGGTTAAAAATTACAGGCTTCTTAAAGATGTATCTCTTAGCTTTTCAGATAAGAGTACTGTTATAGTTGGGCGGAATAATACAGGGAAAACATCGCTTACGGAAATTTTCAGGAGTTTTCTGTCAGATAAGCCTCCCAAGGTCAGCTACGAGGACTTTAATATTGCATCGCTTATGGAATTTAAAAATGCACAAGCTGTTTATACCCAAGGAGGACATGATGAAGCAGACATAAGGAAGCTTATTCCATCGATAGAGTTAGAGATATTACTGAACTATGAAGACAATCAAGACGACTACGGCACCCTCGGAGATTTTATTCTTGATCTTGATGAGACCAGAGTTGAGACCATTATTCGTATCAGTTACCAAGTTAAGGATGGGAAAATCCAGCCACTACTTGAGGGGCTGGAAACGGAAAACATGTCAGCTTATTCCAAAGACCTAAAAAAACGGATTGCCAAGTATTTTGAAATAAAAGCTTTTGCTGTTGAGCCAGGCAATGTAAATAACTTTGTATCCGTTGATTTCGCTAAGGTTAAACGGGTTCTTTTGTCGGATTTCATTAACGCTCAGCGTGGTCTTGATGACGAAACCCACAACGAAAAAGATGTACTGGGGAAGTCTCTGGGGAATATTTTCAAAAGTGCGTCATCGGAAAGTGCTCCTGAAGAGTTCAAAGCTAAATCATCTGAGATAAATGATGTTGTTGATGAACTGCAAACTAAAGTAGATACTGATTTTCAGGGAAAACTAAAAGAACTGCTCCCGTCCCTTGAATTGTTCGGCTATCCTGGACTTAATGACCCTAATCTAAGTGCACAGACAGAGTTGAATGTAAAATCATTGCTTGAGAGTAATACCCGAGTTTTTTACCAGAAAAGCGAACACTTTACTTTGCCAGAAACTTATAACGGCCTTGGTTTTAGAAATCTTATTTACATCTTATTCCAAATTTATGAATTTTTCAGGCAATATCAATCAGCAGAACAGACACCAAAAGGACACGTTATTTTTATTGAAGAGCCTGAAGCACACCTTCATCCGCAAATGCAGGAAGTTTTTATACGGCAGTTAGACCTGATTGTTGCAGAATTTGAAAAAAGCCTCCACTCTTACCACAAATGGCCGGTCCAATTCGTGGTAAGTACGCACTCGACTCACCTGGCTAATGAGGTTGATTTTAATAAAGTACGCTATTTTCTATCGAAAGATGAAGCCGGTACCAAGGTAAAGGACTTAAGTACAATATTTGACCCGGAGGCTGAGAAAGAAGATCGAGACTTCGTTCATAAATATATGACGCTTACCAAATGCGATCTGTATTTCGCAGATAAAGCCGTTTTTGTCGAAGGTGCTACGGAAAGAATTTTAACACCCCAAATTATAAAAAAAGTTGACGAGAAGCATTCTAAAAATCTGCGACGTAGCTACATGTCAATAGTTGAAATAGGCGGTGCATATGCCCAGCGTTTTTTCAAATTCATTGATTTCTTAGAACTGCAAACCTTGATTATCACCGATCTTGATTCTGTGAAATCTGAAACAAAGAAGGACAAAAACGACGTCGAACGAACCAGTTATTGCGGTGCCCCTGTAAGTGATGGAACACACTCCAGTAATACGGGAATCTCTAATTGGTTTGGAGAAGATGGATATATGGATTTAGCTGCGATCAGAGAAAAAGGCGACAAAGACAAGGTGAATGGAAAGCGGCGGTTATCTTACCAAGTACCAGAGGATAGCTCTACCGCCTGCGGCAGAAGTTTTGAAGACGCATTTATGTTAGCTAACAAATCACTCTTTGACCTTACAGAAACTGACGATACTTTACTTGAAAAAGAAGCGTTTGATAAAGCTAAGAAAATCGGCGATTCAGGCAAGCCCGATTTTGCTATCAAATACGCGATTGAAGAAACCGAGTGGGAGATTCCCAAGTATATTGAAGAAGGCCTTGTCTGGCTGGCAGATGAAGTAGAGCTTATTGCCGAAGAAACTGAGGGAGAGGACAAATGAGCGACACTAATCCAGCATTAGAGGCAGCACAAAGGGCTTCGGATGAAATGTTCGCTGCGATAAATGAAAATTCCTGCTTTCGCGTAGAAGCAGGTGCAGGTGCGGGTAAAACTTATTCGTTAGTAGAAGCATTAAAGTATTACATCGACAACAGGGCTGCTGAGTTTGAAAAGAGCGGGCAAAAAATTGCGTGTATTACCTATACCAATGTTGCAGCCGACGAAATACGTGATCGGACTGACAATCACCCTGTAATTTTCACTGACACCATCCATGCTTTCTCATGGAGTTTATTAAAAGGATTTCAATCTGCAATAAGATTACTTGTGCCAGACCTAAGCGACAAATGGGCAGCCCGCATTGAAGAAGCAGGAGGTCTCAAGTCGCAGAAAGTAATTTATGACCTTGGATATCCAAAAGCCAACGAAGACATTATTGAGCTTCACCATGATGATGTAATCAAAATAATGGCTCAACTTCTTGAGAAACCTAAATTTCAATCATTGTTGAAATCTAAATATCCTGTATTGTTCATTGATGAATATCAGGATACAAATATTGGCCTTGCTGCCTCATTGGTTTCTAACCTTATCGAAAACTCTTCTGGTATGCTGGTCGGGCTTTTCGGTGATCACTGGCAAAAAATCTATGGGACTAAAGCATGCGGTCTTATAGAAAGCGAAAAGATTCAGGTTATCGGAAAAAATGCCAACTTTCGCTCAGAGAAGAATATTGTAGAATGTTTGAATCGGATGAGACCAGACCTTCCACAACATGAAATGGACCCAAATTCAAACGGTAGTATTTATGTATTCCATTCTAATGAATATCAGGGTGAGAGAAGGACACAAAACCACTGGCAACAAGACCTGCCAGAAACAAACGCTCACGAATACCTTGAAAGGGCAATCACAAACTTAAAGGCATGTGGATGGAGCCTTAACACTGACAGTTCTAAAATTTTAATGCTGACAAATAATGTTTTGGCATCTGAACAAAATTACCGTAATTTAACTGCATGTTTTCGAGATACGGATGATTATCTAAAAAAGAATGACCATTATATTAAATTTTTCTTGGAAACAGTAGAACCTATGTACGAGCACTTTTTAGTTGGGCACTATGGAGAGATGTTTTCTGTCCTCGGCAAAAAACATCCTAGACTTTCATGTCAACAAGACAAGATTGCATGGTCATCTGATTTGAAGAAACTTATAGAGCTTCGGAAAATTGGTACAATACGCGATGTACTCAAGCTTCTAAATGACACGTCTCATCCTCTTTTATCAGCAAAAGTTGCTGCCGCAGAAGAAAGATTGGTAAAAATATCTAATGCGGAGGTTGCTGGAGAGGATATTGAAGAGGCTGATGAAAAATTTGCAAAAAAAATACGCAAGTTAGAAGCAGTGCCTTATTCTGAAGTAATCAATCTTTACCATTACGTAGAAGACAAAACACCATTTTCAACAAAACATGGCGTTAAAGGTGCTGAGTTTGACGAAGTTCTCGTTGTTTGCGGTCGTGGCTGGAATCACTATGACTGGAATAAATTACTCGAATGGTTCAAAAATGGTGTGCCTGCTGGAAAAGAAGATGCCTTTGAACGTAATCGAAACTTGTTTTATGTATCTTGTTCACGGGCTAAAAAGAGACTTGCTCTACTCTTCACTCAAAAGCTTTCTGTGAGTGCAATTGAGCAAATTGAACATATATTTGGAAAAGAAAATGTTATTGGGGAACCCTAATGGAACAAAAAATACATAGCAATATAGATGATCGCGACATATCGCGACATGGTATTGCGACAAACTTGTTTGAATATGGCAATCGGAGTCTAGCCAAAGCTGTGGCACAGCTGGTTAACAGGCATTAGAGACATTTGAAAATGCAGGATGGTGGCCGAGGTTTTTAGGTTCAACATTTAAGAAATAACGAGGTTTTATTGTGACCAAATATGATAAATCAGAAGTTTGCGGCATTTGTAAAAAAGAAATTAGCTATCGAGAAGGATTCACCTATTATGCCGGTGATGAATGGTTGAACTTTAGGTTGTTTATTTGTAATGAATGCCACAAAGATATTGCTGTACAGAGAACTCATCATGAACAATGTTTTGAGTGCATAGAATCTTATGATAAAGATTATACTGGTACTGGATTAATTGAGTCTCTATGGGAATGGCGAGATCACTTTGAAAAGGCGCATAAGAAAATCTTTGATAAACTGCCACCTACTACCGAGAAAAATGAAGTTCAATACCCAGGAAGTCTTAGTAGAAATTTTGAAAAATGGCTTAAAGAAAAATTTCCTAAAGAAGAAACTAATTCAGACGAGTTATGATGTGTTCCTTTTTTAACCCCTGATGCACTATAAGATTTGGCACATTCACGGGGAAATAGCCTTTATAGATTCAAATATGGCAATCGTAGCTTGACCGAAACTGGCTGACCGACTGGTTAACAGCATTAGAGACATCTCTCTGAGTCTCAGAATAGAGACATTTGGAAATGCTGGATGGTTTGCCGAGCTCAGGCACTGTGAGAGTAAATCTTGCAGTGCCTTTTTTAATGGAGTGTATTAATGTTTTGGGTGTACGTAATCATCAACAAAGAAGCTGGGAAGCGTTATATCGGCCAGACTGACAATCTGGAAAGAAGAATCGCTGAGCATAATGGTCTAAGCCAAAACAAACATCGCTATACCAGTAAATATCCTGGTAAATGGGAACTTCTTCACAAAGAATTATTTGATACCCGATCAGAAGCAATGAACCGTGAGAAACAACTTAAATCCGGCCAAGGCAAACAATGGCTGGATAAGAAATTCGGTATCGCGAGTTCGCCTCAGGCTGATTAACCGCTAGGATACAGGGGAGCATCGTCCGCCTCTGGCGGAAGTCCAGTTCGGGGAGCTATGCACCACATAGGGTGCATAATCCTGCATCTCACATGGTGCAGGATTTTTATTGCAATTAAGTCAAAAAGAGTAATAATACATATTTTGGCTTGGTACATTAACAAATTAGATATTTACTTATTATTGAGTTACAAAATGGAGCCTATATGGTAATTTATAAAATTATATTTAAGCAGATTTTATTTTTAATTATTTTGATGTTATCCATAACATGTATTACCGGATGTGTTTCATTTCCTGTTAAAGATTTTGTGTCTAAAACACCTTTTGATAATACTGTTAGTATTTCCATTGTTCCACTTTGCTCTGATGTTGGTGATGAGGAAATGAGTGAACTACTTAATGAATATGAAAAAAATGTAATAGAATCATTTGATAGTTCTAATCAATTTTCCACTGTTCAAGATGATGCAGATTTTGAATTGAAAATATCTGCAAGAATATGTGATAACCTATGTCCAGAATGTGTTCGTCCTTCAATTGTTTCAGTCTGGCAGCTTTGTGATAATAAAACCAATAATGAAATATTTAGATCTTATATAATGCACTCTACAGTCAGTCGGGGAAATTGCGTTCATCCTTTCTTTCCATGTTGGGATAATTTGAAAGCAAGTATTAAAACTGCAATGGCACAACTAGAAGCATATGCTACAGAAAGACAGTTTCAGAATACAAGCTCCTTGCTTTTTGTTTCTGCTAGCTCAATTGATAGTAGAAAAGAATCATGGCATAGGGTTGAGGAACGGGCTAATATTATGAATACCAAAACAAAAAAGGAATTTGAAATAGCATCTGCATTAAATATAGGAAATGAGCGTATTTTTGTTTTTGGTTTAGAGCCAGGTAATTATATTTTATCTGGATTTACCAAAACTACATATTATGGTACAGGGTATACAATACAATCTAGCCATGTTGATCAACTATTTACCATTCCTGAATCTGGCAAAATATATTGTTTAGATAGGGAGATGAAAAATATAGTTAAGAATCTATCGCCGAATGAAGAGGTTTATGTAATCAACACTACAAATAATACTGAAAGTGAACAATAAATGTATGAAAAAGTATTTCTTAATAATACTATATGTCGTATTTATAAGTGGTTGCGTCTCTACAAAATATAGTTATGTGGAACCAGACTTAATTGAGCCGACATTGACTCCAATATTAAAGTGGAAACCGTATAATGATTCTAAAAGCTATGACTTAGCTGTCTGGGAATCAATTTGGATTCCTTCGGAAAAAAGATATGCTGTTGGCAAACGCATTCATTATGTCGAAAAAATTGTTGACATTGAATATCAACTTCCAATTCAACTTAAAAATAATCTCAATTACTATTGGTCGGTTAGGCCTCATGGTGCTATGAACTGGTCGAAAGTCTCAATTTCTGATTATCTCAACCAAAGCTGGGAGAGTAGTCTTTTTAAATTTCTAACTAAAGAAGACGAGTAGCTCTCTTCATTAATAAGTGCAGTGTTGAGTTTTGGAACGGCTCAGAGAAAGAGCTTTTCGGCTATATCACAGCAAATTAATAGTTCATTAAAAACTGAATAGAAAAACAATGACTCTACTCTATTAACCAGCAGGTTGAAAAAATACACTTACGTCCAAAACAGAGATAAAAGGTTAGCCAGCTTGGGAATTTTTTCAAGCATTTGTTTTATGTCAAACTGGTTACTCGGTGTTCAACAGCCTCAGACATATAAAGGCAAAGGTCCAGAAAGAGCCGCAGGTCTTGGACTCTGGCTGTATTCGAAGGTCTGGTTGAGGTATCTGACCAAGAAGCCCAATGAACAATACTTCTTTGTTCAGCCATAGTATCAACACAAAGAGACTCCTAGCTTCGCCGATGCTATTACTAACCTCAGAAGGGAGCTTTGAAGCGAAAGAATTAAATATATGTTCGGTAATTCGGCCGTTCATGATAAAAAATATACGTTTCTGCTGGATGCTCTGGCTCCAGCGGCTTAAATAAACTATGAAAAGTGCAAAAGTTTACTAAAAAACAGGTGTTTATAATATGATAGTCAATATTAAATTCATTAAATTGTTTATAGTATTTTTTACTATCCTACTTGTTATAGTATTTTTACTTCATATATTTGCATGCTTATTATTTCGTTATTTGCCCTGTGTAGAAAAAATATACAATTCTGTGGGTGAAGAATGTATTTATGTTGATAGTAAGTTTAATATTAAGCGAGGGGTTATTGCAAATGTAGATTATCGATATTTTGAAAGTTGGTCACCTTTACTTGAAGTTCGTTTGAAGGAAGGTAGAAGTTGGCCAGACTTTCTTAATAAACCTAATTTCAGTGTGATCGATAATCCTGGTTTTCTCATATCATTAGTTACTTTAAACCGTGTTTCCATAATTGATAAGGAATATATATATTCATATGGTATCAATAGTGAATTGGAAATTGATTATGATACGTTAAATGGGGTAGTTCTAAACGATAAGGGTAATCCAATAAGTAACGCTATTGTTAGTATCCATGCTATGGATATTAGTATGGACACTGGGACATATAAAACTGTCACAACTAAAACAGGTTGCTTTAGTTTTAAATCGATTCCAAGTGAGATAACGATGGCTGTATATGTATGCTATAAACAAGAGGAGCAAATTATTGATCGTTTTTTCTTTGTGGGGCCTGAGTATAATAGCAACTTCAATAATCTTGTTTTATCTTTTAATGAGAATGACAGTTCTCTTCCAGGTAGAGATTAACCATAGAGCATCGCTTAACGGTTTTAAGATAAGGCAACTTCCCTTCCCGTTCCACTGAATTCGGAAATCTGACAAGTGAATAAGAGAAGTAATCCTAAATGGGCATTTTGTTATAAGAATAGGGTGTTTATAAGCTGCGTTCTAAACTTGTCACATGCGATTAATGCTTATTATAGACGAATTTGGATTATTTGCAAGTGTGCAGAAAAAGGTTAATCTGTTATGACTCTGTTAACCATTGGGTTACTATTTTTCATGCAAATCTGCTGGTTAATAGCAAAAGAGTCACTGAGTAAATTGGGTTAACAGACAAAATTTTGCCCGAAGATTTTGATTCTTTTATGGAAGATGACTCTTTATCACTTCTCTGACAGCCTGTTCTCCCCCAGATACATTACTAAAAACGGTGATAGTAATTTTTTTCTGCGGCAAATGCAAAGACTCAAACCCGACACCGGCGTCCACGCCAACAATTCTAAAGATAGAATCGTCACAACGCTTGTAGAGGCCGCATCCATACCCGTTCTTTTCATTAAACCGGTGTTTTGTTTCTAAAAACGTATTTGTTAGCCCGGGAGATAAAATATCAAAATTAAACAGGGCATTCCAAAAATTCTCCAAATCTTCACAGGTAGTATACATGCCTCCGTCACCACCTCCACGTATTGGCAGGTTATAAACATTGGTCTGTGTAGAGTTCTTTTTATAGCCAAGTGCGGTATTGTGAGGCAAATCGTTAAAAGCAAAAAAACCGCTTCTACTCATCTTACCGGGGCCAAGGACTTCCTGTTCCATGAAATCAGCATATTTCATTTTCGCTATTTTTTCGATCACGATCCCTAAAAAGACATAGCCTCCGTTTGAATAAGAAAACCTTTGGCCATGATTGAATTTCTTCTTTTCAAATTCAAATAAAGGAAAATAATCAGTAGGAGATTCCAGCTTGTTCCAGGGGATTTTTACAAAGAAATTTTCGAAGTCTTCAATGATTTCTTCATCCAAGTAGTCAAAAATTCCAGAAGTATGAGTGAGTAGCTCTTCAATCGTTGCATCCGGATCCACAAACCCACAATAGCTTTTATCTATGTCAGCGACTTTTGTTTCAAAAGAAAGAGCACCTTTTTCAATGAGTCTACCTATCCCTAGAGCAGTGAAAAGCTTTGTCCCGGAGGCAATGCCAAAACGAGTTTGCGGATTGTTTTGTAACTGTTCCGCGACATTACGATAACCCAACGCATCGATAAAGCCATCAAAGCCCGGCCCATTCAAAGAAACAACACCACTAAACTCAGTTTTTCGCATTGAGTTTTTTAAGTCTTCCATCAAATCCTTAATCCATGCATCCATTCTTATTGACTCCTTAATTCAGTTCCATTTTCTCCGGCTTAGTGTTATCCTTGCAGCAGCTGGTTTCGACACATAACTGAGCGAACGCTGCCGGGGCATATATGCCAGTGAACGATGCGACCGATAATGATTATAATCCAACTACCATCGATCCACAACATATTTTACTTCCGGCAAGGGATGCACCCGGCCGCAGTGTTGTGGAATTATCCTGCTTGTATTAACCTGCAAAATTGTTATAATTTACTCTGAAAAAAAGATTTGTAAAGAGTCGGTTAGAGTGTGCAAAAGCGGCTCGGATAGTTAAAATTCACATTACTTATATTTGAAAGCAACAAAAATGAAAAGTATGTTTAGTGCGACGCTGATGGTTTTGGGTATGTTTCTGGCAGGGTGTCAGAGTTTCGATAATACTTCCGGATTGGAGATAAATCCGGTAGATTATGTCGATCCCATAATTGGAACCCACGATATGGGGCATTGTTATCCTGGAGCTACTGTTCCGTTCGGTATGGTGCAGCTTAGCCCGGACACAGATATTCAGCCTTACAGCCTGGGCAACGGCTATAATCCCAACGCTTATGCCTATTGTGCGGGCTATCAATATCAGGATAGCACGATTGTTGGGTTCAGTCACACGCATTTCAGTGGTACGGGCCACTCTGACCTGGGAGATTTGCTGGTTATGCCGACAGTGGGACCGCTGCAATTAGAGCCGGGCACCCGGGAAGCTCCTGAGACAGGCTATCGAAGCCGGTTTTCCCATGACAAGGAAACTGCAAAACCCGGTTACTATTCGGTGCATCTGGACGACTATGATATTGACGTTGAACTGACTGCAACCGAACGTGTTGGTCTGCATAAGGTGACATTTCCCAAGGGGGCCGATGCTCATGTTATCCTGGATATGACCGCGGGTATCTATAACTACGACGGCAAGGTGGTCTGGTCTTCTGTCCGGGTGGAAAATGACCATCTGATCACGGGCTTCCGTCAGACTAATGGCTGGGCCCGTACCCGCTATGTCTATTTTGCCATGGAATTTTCTCAACCGTTTATCTCTTACGGTTTGAAAAATGATGAGCGGGAGACATATACCGGCTGGTGGCGCAAGTTTAAGCTGGATGACAATTTTCCGGAACGTACCGGTAAAAAACTCAAGTGTCACTTTGACTTTGATACCAGGAATAGTTCAGAAGTTCTGGTTAAGGTTGCTTTGTCACCGGTGAGCAGCCAGGGGGCGATGAACAACCTGCGTGAAGAGATGCCGGGATGGAATTTTGAAAAAGTGGCTGCATCTGCTCGAGATAAGTGGAACCGGGAACTGTCTAAAATACAGGTGAGAGGTTCTAAAGACCGGATGGTCAGCTTTTACACATCACTGTATCACAGCTTTCTGAGTCCGATTATCTATGCGGATGTAGATGGCCAATATCGCGGGCTGGATCAAAACATTCATCAGCCGAAGGATTTTACCAATTACACCATCTTTTCCCTGTGGGATACCTACCGAGCTCTCCATCCATTTTTTACAATAGTACAGCAGAAGCGTACTGGCGATATGGTCAACTCTATGCTGGCCCATTACCAGCAGAGCGTACATAAGATTTTGCCGGTATGGTCTCATTATGCTAATGACAACTGGTGCATGATTGGTTACCACGCGGTGCCGGTGATCGTGGATGCTTACATGAAGGGCATTGGCGGCTTTGACATTGACACTGCATTTGAAGCGGTAGTCTCCAGTGCTACATACGGTCCTTATGACGGGATCGATGCCTATGAAAAGTGTGGTTATGTCCCTGAAGATAAGAGCGGCAGCTCCGCTTCCAAGACCCTGGAGTATGCTTATGATGACTGGACTATAGCTCAATTTGCCGAAAAAACTGGTAAGCATGACGTTGCCGAAGAATTTTACAAACGAGCTAACAGCTACAAAAATATTTTTGATCCGAAAACTGGATTTATACGTGCCAGGTTATCCGATGGTTCGTTCAAAACACCATTTGACCCGATGAGTACCCATGGCCAGGGTTATATTGAAGGTAATGCCTGGAACTATTCACTCTATGTTCCGCATGATCCAAAGGGATTTATCCAACTGCTTGGCGGAGACCAAAAGCTGGTAACATGGTTGGATACTCTATTTACAATGGAAGTTTCTGACGAGGATATAGCCGGCAGTGAGGATGTCACACGTGTGGGCATGATCGGTAATTATGTGCATGGCAATGAGCCCAGCCATCACGTACCGTATTTGTATTGCTATGCAGGCCAGCCATGGAAGACACAAGAGCGTGTGCATCAAATTGTTAACACTATGTACAAACCGACATTTGACGGTTTGTGTGGTAATGACGATTGTGGTCAGATGTCGGCGTGGTATCTGTTTAGCTGCCTGGGCTTCTATCCTGTAGCTCCTGGTAGTAGCCAGTACGTCATTGGCAGTCCTTGTGTTGATAAGGCCGTGATCAATCTGGAAAATAATAAACAATTTGTTATTGAGGCAAAAGAGCTGACTACTGATAATATATATATTCAGTCCGTGACTCTCAATGGCAGGTCTCTGGAACGATGCTATCTGTGGCATAAAGAGATAGTTGCCGGTGGGAAGCTGATTTTCAATATGGGGCCTGTTCCCAATCGAAAATGGGCGGTGTCGCAGGAAGCCAGGCCGTATTCAATGACAAGATAAAACTAAAGTTTCAAATATGAATAATTATATAACTAGTGTAGGACAGGGAGTTTTACGCCGCATAGGGTGTATAATCCTGTATCTGAATTCAAAAAATCTTGATGTTTTTTGGAGGTCAATATGAAGATTTATACATTAATAATTCTTGTGTTTCTAACATTTTTAGCATCCTGCAGTAATATTCCAGAATATCCGGTGGTTATTTCTGGAACTGATGATTTGTTAGAAACCCATTCGTCCCTGGCGGCCAGTCTCGGCGTTGTTGGGGTGTACATACTGCTTATCATCTGGAGGATGGTTATTCGCAGGAGAACGGCAAGACGCTAATCTGTCAAAACCCTGATAGACAGTATGTTGCAGCATTTTATAAGCCGGCAGAAGGCGGTTTTGCTCTGATTGGTAAGCCGGTTTCTTTTGGCGGTCAACAGCCTGCGGCTACAGTTCACAATAGTCGCCCGGCAATTCAGGGCATTTATAAAGGTAAAAAGAGAATCGCATATGTGGATTCAGGGCAGTTGATTGTCGAAGATAACTGACACGACCGGCTTTATCGGATGGTAATGACGCGACTATTTCGTTTATAGGGAAATACAGCAGGGTGCCCGTATTTCAAACTCAAAATGCCAATTTTAGTGACATTTTCAGCGAAATATGTTATATTATAGACTTTTGCGAAGCTGAAGAAAGCTGTAGAGCCGTTGATATTAAGAGAGAAAGAAGAAAGATTATGAGCGAAGTACCCGCCTGCCCAAAATGTAATTGTGACTATACCTATCAGGATAGAGATTTCGTTGTTTGCCCGGAATGCGGCTATGAATGGAATCCTGAGACCATTGAAGCCGAACCGTCTGGCCCGGTATTCAAGGATGCAAGCGGCAATATTCTTTCTGACGGCGACACTGTCAGCTTGATAAAGGATCTGCCGGTTAAGGGGTCAAGCTCACGTATAAAGGCAGGTACAAAGGTCAAAAATATCAGGCTGGTAGAGGGCGACCATAATATCGACTGCAAAATTGACGGTTTCGGCGCGATGATGCTCAAGTCTGAATTTGTGCGCAAGGTGTAAAATCTTGAGCTAACAGGTCGATATCAATATTCCTTGCCCACAACGATCTTATCACCTGAATCATCAACTTCAAATAGGTGTGGAATTCGAATTGTTCGTCCGTTTTCTTCCTTATGGCTGTGGACACTAATTAGCAGTTTGCCATCAAAAGTGCGAAACAGCATGCCGTGTCCGAAGTTTGGCGGGGTAATTGGTTCTTTTTCCTGTATCCAGGGCCCGTCCAGTGTGCTGCTTTCTGAATATGCCGCACCTTGGGTATAATCGCCCATTACCCAGCTGGTCCATATCATGCCCAGTTTGCCGGTTTGAGTCTTAAACAGGTAAGGTCCGTCGGTTACTTTGTTGAATAGATACCTGTCGTATTGGTCTCTTGTCTTGCTCCATGGACAATCGCTGGCAAAAAACAGTATTTTCCTTTGCCCGATGCTGCCGCTTAAATCCGGCTTTAATTCAATCTTTTCGATTGTCCCGTTCCAGTTTTGCAGCCATTCATAGCAGTAGACCATATATGGCTTACCGTCTGTATCGACCCAGAATGTACCGTCCAGGGTTGGTTTATCAGCCGGCAGATAGATAGGGTCTGCCATTGGCACATAAGGGCCGTCAGGCTTATCACTGACCAGTACATGGCTTGCGCGTCGGTTGATAGCGTTTCCTTTAACCGTATCGATAACAACGTCCCTGTTGGTAAAAGTCGCAAAATAATAGTATTTGCCCTTATAGGCATGCAGTTCCGCGGCCCAGATCATCGGTCTCGGTCCCATCCATGAATCCGGATCGGTTTCTGCAACTTTGTAAGGACCATCCCATTTCCTCAGGTCATTACTTTTCCACATCATGCCGCCGGTACCGGTCATATAGTAAGTAGAAGTATCTTTATCTGCCAGGATGCAGGGATCGCTCAGCCTTATAGAGTTCAGTTCTATATTCTCTTTTGGTTCAAACCTTTTGAATTGAGAATATGCCGGTGGTAGGATAAATACTAATATTAGTGCAACAATAATCTTTTTCATTTTTCAATCCGTACAAAAAATTAAAATTCCAGTTTCATTTGCCAGTGATTTGCCAGTGTCTCAGCTTCTTTCCTGGTAATTGGAATAACTGCACCATGTTTCGGTGAGGTGAAATTTGTGGTTTTCATTACCCCTTCATTGAAACGGCCAAGATTTTCAAAAGTCACAAAGTCACTAGTCTCGCAAAAACCGAAATTGTGCGGGCGAATACTAAAGATATCATACATCAGCACCCATTTATCTTCACCGATACGTTTCCAGACATTTGGAGCTTCGCAGGATCCCCGCTCGAAATCAACTTGTTCAGGTTTATATACATAGTCTTTGTTAATGCTGTCAGAGAATGCCATCTTGATACCGCCGGGATTTTCCTGGGCCACGTACATCATACAGTAGCGTCCATCCGGCAGAGGGGTAATATCTGCATCCAGTATCTGAATTTTCGGGTTTGGATACTCGAAAAGCGGCTGCGGCAGGGTGGTAAGTTTTGTGAAATCGTCGTCGGTATAAGCATAGTACAGCTTAGTCAGTCCGTGCCCCATTCTCATTGTGAAATACAACATCATTTTCTTGGCTTCCGGGTCGTAGATTGTTTCTGGTGCCCAGGCACAACCCATCTCTTTTAGTTCCGGAAATTCCCTGGTTAACAAAACGTTATGGTGGGTCCAGTTTATCAGGTCAAATGATTTCATCAGGACAAAACCTTGATTATTGCCCCAGTCGTATTTTTCTCCCGGTCTTTCCCATTCCGTATCACGCAATCCTTCTCTTTTAGCAAATATATGCAGGTCAGTCATTGCCAGGTAAAAAGCACCGTCTGGTCCGCGGGTGATATGTGGGTCGCGAATGCCTTTCTGGCTGGCAATGGTTTTGCCGTCAATAACAGGTTTTCCGTTATTTACTGCCGTAAAAGTATAGCCGTCTGTACTCAATGCGAAATGCAGGCTGTGAGTATCATCTGAGAAATATGTCAGCAGGTATGCTTCCATATTTTTATCATTGGCAATAGGGTTTCTATTTTGATTTAGTTGTGAGCATCCGGAAATAAACATACATATGAGTGCTGAAATTATAGCATATGTCGATTTGAAGTAGTTCTTGGTTTTTGACATATCAGCTCCTGTTCATTGAAAACAATTATTGACTTCTAAACACAATAACGTCAATATATATGAAAAGATGCAATTATGCAATCGCTTAAACCAACATCAAATATTACTGCTAGTTAAGGCATGTTCACAAAAGGAGATATATGGCTATGTTAAATAACAACTTTTATAAGAAATTTTCAATTTACTTTTCTATTTCAATTATTCTCATATCCGGCAGCTGGTGTTTCTGTAAGGCCCAGCCTTATAGTAAAGATATTACTGTGAAAAAAAATATCACTTATGCGACAGTGGATAATATGGATTTGGCCCTGGACTTATACATTACCCCAAAAGCTGAAGCTCCGATGCCGCTGGTGGTTTTTATACACGGTGGTGCCTGGGAGGCCGGCAGCAAGGATTTCTGTCTTGCTTTGCCTTTGCTCAATCATGGTTTTGCTGTTGCCAGTATTAACTATCGTCTGACTGATGTCGGCATATTTCCGGCCCAAATTTACGATTGCAAGGCCGCTATTAGATATCTCCGGGCTAATGCTGACCAATATGGCATTGATCCTGATCACATTGGTGTTTGGGGCGATTCAGCAGGCGGTCATCTGGTTGCTCTGTTGGGCACAACAAATGGTAATAAGGAGCTCGAAGGTACTGTTGGCGAACACCTGGATACTTCAAGTGATGTTCAGGCGGTATGTGATTGGTATGGACCGTCAGAATTACTGTCTATGCCGAATGATCCCGAATCCAATAAAATATTTAAAAATGGAACTTCGCCTATGGATAGATTACTTGGCGGCACACTATCTGAAAAAAAACATGTCGCAGAACTGGCCAGCCCGTTAACACATGTCAATAAAGATGCAGTTCCCTTTTTAATTATGCATGGTGACAAGGATAATATTGTTCCTTTAAAGCAAAGTCAATTACTAAACGATAAACTAAACGAATCAGGTTGTGATGTTAAATTGATAGTCGTAAAAGGCGGCGGTCATGGATTTTGGGGTATTGAAGGTGTTAATGACCCTGTTATCGAGTTTTTTCAGCGTACTCTTAGTAAGTCTGATTCTGTTGCCGGTTTTAAAACTGATATTATTGAAACTGATGCAGGGAAGATGGCAATTACCTTTATCGGTCACGGCACATTAATGATTAAATACCATGAAAAAATATTCCATATTGACCCGTGGTCCAGGCTGGCTGATTATTCAAAGTTGCCTAAGGCTGATGTTATTCTTATAACTCATGAACATGCAGATCATCTTGACCCAAAGGCTGTGGAGCAGGCTCGACAGGATAATTGTCGTATTATTATGACAGATTCATGCAAAGCGAAGATTGCCGATGGTATTTTAATGAAAAATGGCGATAGTCGCCCGTTGTACGAGGGTATTACTGTTAAAGCGGTACCTGCTTATAATATTATTAGTAAGCGTTCTGATGGCGAACCTTATCATCCCAAAGGCAGGGGAAACGGCTATATTCTTGATTTTGACGGAACTAAGGTGTATATAGCCGGCGATACTGAAATTATACCTGAAATGAAGACATTGCAGGGGGTTGATATTGCTTTTCTGCCGATGAATCAGCCGTATACAATGACCCCGGAAATGGTTGCTGATGCCGCAAAGTCGTTTAAGCCTAAAATGCTTTATCCCTACCATTATGGAAAAACAGATGTAAATGGATTATTGAAACTGCTTGAAGACCGGAAGGATATTGAAGTCATGGTTCGAAAGCTGAATTAGGATTCATTTTCTGGAGATTGTTTGGAAAGAGACTATGGCTTGAATAATAAGATGAAAGGCTGGCTTAAATATTCTCAATTATTAGGGAATAATTATCGCTTTTATTTAATACTCTGCATTTGCAGTCAAATGCCTGGCTGAGAATTTCATCTGTTAAGACGCAGTTTTTATTACCGGCGGCAAGTAGCTTACCTGATTTGATAACCAGAACATTGTTAATCCATTCCCGTAGTTCATCGATGTGGTGGGTAACATAGATTATCCCCGGGGCGTTAGGATGGTTAGCCATGCTTTGAATGTCCTTGAGAAAATGCTCTCTGGCTGCCGGGTCAAGCCCGCTGCAAGGTTCATCCAGTACTAGAAGTTTAGGCTTATTTATCAACGCTCTGGCTATAAGTGTTCGCTGCTGCTCGCCCTGCGAAAGTGTGGCATATTTCTGGTTGGCAATATAAGCTGAAGAAAGCATCTCCAAAGATGCCATAGCTCGTTCAAATTCCTCTTCACTGTATTGTCGATACAGCCCTATAGACGCTTCTATGCCGGATGTAACTATTTCGATTGCGGTGTCTTTATGTGGTACTATTGTGGATATGTTATTACTTACCCAACCGATCATTTTACGTACCTGATGCAGCTGGCATTTGCCATATTCATTGCCTAAAACAGCTACTTTGCCTTTGGTCGGCCATTCATAACCAGTGATAATTTTTAGAAATGTAGTTTTGCCGGAACCATTGGCGCCTAGAATCGCCCAGTTTTCGCCTGGCTCAATTTCCCATGAAACGTTTTGTAATATTTCTTTATCTCCGCGGAGAAAAGATATATTTTCACATCGTACTATAGTGGTATTTTTTGTATTACTATGCATATTATCTTGTTGAGTCATATTAGCTGTTGTTCTTGTTGTTTTTCAGTTATACACATAGTGTATGGTTTTTGTCCGATTGCTTGAAAGGTAAGTAATGATAATGTAATCACCTACACTACGCTTGAACAGGCATTTTCAACTGTTATGAGTATAGATTATCAAATCAAACAGAAAGATTCAACGAGATAATTATTGCGAGGCCGGTTATTCAATCCATAACCACATAAAAACGCCCGATTAACATCAGGCGTTTTTATGATTAAACTAACATATCTATTTTTGTTAAAACAAATTAAAAATTCTGAGAATTAGGATAGTGTCTAAAGAGCCATATTGCATCTTCATTTGTATATGGAACTTCCAGGGTTTGTTTCATATTGGTTATACGATCTTTAAAATGTTCTATTATATCTTTTGTCAACCATTTATGCGAGTCTGCATGACCATCAGCAAAACCATAAGTTGAGCTATTGTTATGCCAAATTGAGTTTGGTATCCATAATGAAAGTTCTGGACCATCCTTCAAACAATGGTAATACGTTCCAAGGTCCAAAATATACTGATCGAGATAATTCGTACCAGAATTGTCTCTTTTTCCGAAAAAGCAATCATACGATGCTTCACCAAAAACATACTTTTCTGTAGGGTATTTAATACTTGACGCTTTTTTGATGTATGTAGATGAATTATGTCCACCTTCAGATCTAAAATCGCCTGCCGACCCCAGCCCTGCCGGTATACCATAAGTACGATACACTTGCGCATCTGTTATAGCATCTTGAAAACGTTTGTCACCTGTACAATGATAGACCTCAACATCTTTGATATATTTCCACAACGCTCCATTTTCAATACCTGCTTCTCTGGCTTTCTGGATATTACCGCCGGAATTTTGAAAAGATTCAAGATTCCCCCAACCACCTAAAAAGGCTCCGGTTTCAGGGTTTTGCGGAGGCTCTACCCAGCTGTGAGGACGACTGCCACCTTTCATAGTATCAGAGATTACATAGTGACACACCATCGTATCACTATTGTCATCGTTATACATAGTCCATGCCATAATCAATGCCTTCTGATTAGCGAGACAAGTTGTTGTGTATGCCTGCTGTTTAGCTTTATTCAAGGCAGGCATAAGAATACTTACCAGTAAAGCAATGATTGAAATTACTACCAACAGTTCAATTAATGTAAAACCTTTTTTATCTTTACGCATTTCATATACCTCCGAGTATTATTAGAAATTATTAGAGACTACTTTCACGGAGTCCACGTGTGTATTCAAATGAGAAACCGTTAAGTTGATTATAATGCCAATATTAACTTATGACTTTTTTTCAATGGGATATATATAAAGTATACTCTACTACAAAAGAAAACAAAAAAAAGTAAAAATCATTTTAGGCAGTAAAAAAGTGATTTTTGTGCAATTTTATTCTTAATGATGGTTTAAATATAAAACTATTTGTTGGCTGTAAGGGTAAATAACTAAATTCGTTAGTCTCATATATTTGTATTATTTGTACATTTTGTACGTAACTACATGGCAATAAATATATTACAATACTATATATGTTTTTAAGGTAGGATTTAATGATATTCTCAGAAATGGTTACGATAGTATATTTTATAGATGTAGTAAATTTCGGGAATTATTAAAAAATGGTTGGAAAACAAGCTTTAAAATTGTAGGAAAACCAACTGTCTTACTGTGATAACTCATTTGTTATAAACTCAAGGAAATCCATGCCGACTCTTTGAATTTTTGAATACGGCCAGTTTTGACTTATAGCGGGAACATGCAGGAAAAACGCTGTTGAAGGTATAGCATTTTTGTCAGCAAAGTCAAGCAAGGTCCAGAGAGTCGCTTCGCAGACATATTGCCCGCAATCTGCTGATAGTATGAAATTGCACTCTCTATCACAGTATGTTTTAATGTTTTCCGGTATCAATGATAGGTATTCATTCCGACCGTCAATAGATGAGTATTCTTTGGGTATGCGGGCCTTGGTTTCAATACGGAACGTATCGCCTTTGGCTAACCCCATGCAAATGCATACTGTCGGTTTGTGTTTTTGCAGTAGAGCCAACAGATTTTGTCTGGCAGAAAAGTAATCAACAGGCAAGACTGTACTATTGATCTTATTGGTGAATTGCTCTTCCATTGCCGCGGCAAGAAGTCCGCTCGGATTTGATTTGAATTCATTAAATGGTTCGAAACCGGTAATTAGTATATCTTTTTTTATCATTTCATTAATTATATGTTTTTCATAAAGTAAATCAAGGCGGTTAACAAACCACAGGCTTTATGCCGTTGCATTAGCAATAGATAGGCATATGCGCACATATCGAGCTATTCTAGAATAACGTTTGTCTCCGGCTGTATATTATCGTTTTTGATGGTTTCGCAGCCTGTGATTTTCATGTTGTTTTAACTTTCTCAACTGGTTAATATTGGTTAACTTTCGTAGTTTTTAAGTTGAAAAAATCGCCTAAAAGGGCCTTCCTGCAACAATCTGAATTAAATACAATTTCGAGAATTAGCTCGAAAATACAGTTAAATGTAAAGTATTTCAGTCACAAGGCCATGTTCAGGCTTTTGCGTATAATGCTGAACAGTCAGAAGTGCGATACCGCACTATTGTAAATAAGAAATTGATTCGGTTTGTGTTTTATTATTCTAAATCATAGGAGCAGCTCAATGAGATTATTATCCCGTAGTACCAATACCCTATTAGCGGTCTTTGTATTTTCATTCTTGTTTTCTGGTTATGTCTATGCAGCAAAGGAATTGTATCTACCGGATGGTATTGATAGGGTGCCGCAAAATAATGACTTTAATAATAAAGAAAGCGAATTCAGTTACAGCCGCATGGTTGAGGGCGAAAACATTGCTTTATTATGGAGCAAGGAATATGGCGATGACCCTATAGCAAACCCGGATGTCAAGAAGCGGTTTGACCCACAGACAGCTCTTATGGAGTGTGAACGATTCTATGATTATTATGTTAATGTCTTGAAAATGGTGAAAAAAGGAGAGTCTGTCTCAGATAAATATAAATTGATTATGATTGTTTTTGGTGGAAATGAAGGTACAGCCTACGGCGGCGCGATAGGTGATGAAATTGGTGCTCTTTGGACACCTGCTGTTAGAATAAATAATACTCCATACGGTGTTCTGGCTCATGAAATGGGGCACTCTTTCCAGAGTTTTTCCCGAACTGATTCCGGTCATGGCCCTGGCGGATCTATTATAGAAATGTCTGCCCAGTATATGCTATGGCAGGTATATCCTGAATGGATGACTTTTGAAAATTACCATCTGGTGGATTTCATGAAGCAGACCCACTATGCCTTTCTTCATCCGATTAATATGTATCATTCTCCTTATGTATTGGAATACTGGTCAGAAAAACATGGCAAGCAATTTTTTGGGGAACTATGCCGCAAGACTGAAAATGGTGAAGATCCTGTCGCTACTTACAAACGCTTGAATTCTTTGGATCAGCAGCAGTTTAATGATGAAATGTTTGATGCCTCGCGTAAGTTTATTACCTGGGATCTGAAACGTGTAGAAAAAGTTGCCCATAAATATGCCAATCAGCATATATGTTTGCTTGAAGATATCGGCGATGACTGGTATCAGATTCCGGCTTCTTTATGCCCTCAGAATTATGGTTACAATGGCATCAAACTCAATGTTCCGCCTGCCAATACAAATGTTGTTTTGAATTTTAAAGGTATCACTGATGCCGAGGGATATAGCAATGTCAAAAGCGACAAAGCCGGATGGCGGTATGGTTTTCTTGCCTCATTAAAAGACGGCAGCCGGGTTTATGGCATGGTTGGTAAAGATAATGATGGTACTTTATCCTTTAAAGTGCCTGATAATACCGAATATCTGTGGCTGGTGGTAATGGGAGCACCAACAGAACATTGGCCGATTGTTATGAGATGGGGGAGAAGGCCTGGTTCAGAGGAAATTAAGGATGAACAGTGGCCTTATAAGATTAAATTGTCTGGTACGACCATTGACAGTTCGTTTATAAAATAATTTTTTCATATTATCTAAGTAGTTTTTATTATTCTGGCTTTGCGGCATATTTCTTTCGCAAGGCCTTTTTTATGAAATAAATCTGGCATAAATGCCGTTTTAATATTGTGGAATTATGCTTATTTTTGGCTTCCGGATGGCAGGGTGTGAGTTAACTGTATTGACAGCAGTTATTTACGTCGTGTATTAAGTTGGATTTTTGTATTGATATTTATTTACCTGCCTGACATAATTGAATAATTGTATTGAAAGAATGTATTGAATTTCGAATTATTCACACCTTATGTTTAATCGTCTGTATTTTTGATAGGAGTATGACGTGTTCAGCAATCGCTTTGGATATAGAATTGTTACAGATTTTTGCTTGTTTATAAAATCTATCTGTACTGTCTCAACCTTCAATCATGTTTTATTATTTTTTCTGGTTCTGATTTATTCCGGCAATGCCTGCTTTGCCCAGCGTCAGATGGAAAATCTTAAACGTGGAGTTGTCGCTGTTAAACAGCCGGAAAATAAAGTATATATCAGCTGGCGTCTTTTCGGAACCGATCCGGATGATATTGCGTTCAATATTTATCGTGTTGCTGAAGATAGCAAACCGGTATTGATTAATACTAAGCCGGTCACAGACTCTACAAATTATATTGATAGCCTAGAAAATTCTGCTTCAGCATTGAAATACTATGTTGCTCCCGTAATCGATGGCAAAGAGCTTCAGTCTTGCGAACCGGTCAGCGTCTGGGATGAGCAGTACCTTGAAATTCCGATTAATAATATTGATGGCTATTGGCCCGGTGATGCTTCTATCGCCGATCTGGATGGTGATGGTGAATATGAAATCGTATTGCATCAGGCATCAAGAGGTAAGGATAATTCTTTCAAAGGCATTACCGGTTCGCCCGTTTTGGATGCCTATGAGTTGGATGGTACTCTATTGTGGCGAATTGATCTTGGCATTAATATCAGGGAAGGTGAGCATTATACCCAGTTTATGGTTTATGATCTTGATGGTGACGGCAAAGCTGAGATTGCCTGTAAAACCGCTGATGGCACAAAAGATGGTACCGGCAGGATTATTGGTGATAAGGACAGGGATTGGCGTATTCATGATGATAGTACCCTGAAATTCGGGCGTATACTTGAAGGTCCTGAGTATTTCACTATATTTGACGGGCAGACCGGTGCTGAATTGAAAACGGTTGATTATATCCCGTCTCGTGATCCTATTGATGGATGGGGCGGCATTGGTGGTAATGGCGGCAGCGACAACTATGGTAACCGTTGCGACCGGTTTCTCGCTTGTATTGCTTATCTGGATGGTAGTCGGCCAAGCGTTGTTATGTGCCGTGGGGTTTATGGCCGAACGGTATTAGCTGCCTGG
This sequence comes from Sedimentisphaerales bacterium, assembly GCA_963666285.2. Classification (GTDB taxonomy): domain Bacteria; phylum Planctomycetota; class Phycisphaerae; order Sedimentisphaerales; family SM23-30; genus JAFGDI01. The sequence goes on along the minus strand of OY762711.1, from coordinate 2,917,946 downwards.
GACTGGCGTGATAATAAACTTACCAGCCGCTGGGTTTTTGATTCGGGTATTAGCTATCCGCCATTTGAAAATGCTTCTAAATATTCCGGCATGGGCGGACATAGTATTTCCGTTGCCGATGTTGATGGTGACGGGAAAGATGAGATCGTCTATCATGCTATGGTTATTGATGATAATGGCAAAGGGCTTTATTCTACCGGGTTCCGCCACGGTGACGCCCTTCATGTTGCTGATATGTATCCGGATCGACCCGGTCTTGAAGCATTTACTGTTCACGAAAATGAAGATGAAACCGTACGGTTCAAGACACCCGGTGCTGTTATGCGAGATGCGAGGACCGGCGAAGTTATCTGGAAACACAGTATTTCTGTTGATATTGGTCAGGGAGTTGCTGCTGATATTGATGCCGATTACCCCGGCTTTGAAGCCTGGGACAGTACCGGTAATTTACGTGATAAAGATGGTAATGTCATAGGCCATGCTCCCCGGATGCGGGATTTTGTTATCTGGTGGGATGGTGACCTGCTGCGTGAAATTCTGGGCGGTTCCACCATATACAAATGGCGGGGATCGGATAAATTCCCTGATATATTATTCTCAACAGGTGAAAGAGGATGGAGAAACTTTCGCCCTAAACTTATGGGAGATTTTATTGGTGACTGGCGTGAAGAGTTACTGCTTACCGGTCCGGACAACAGTTCATTAAGGCTTTATACTACTACCATACCTACCAGCCATCGCATTTATACCTTGATGCATAATCCTCAATATCGGCTCTCAATTGCCTGGCAGAATGTGGTTTATAACAAACCACCTCATACCAGCTTCTTTCTTGGCGATAAGATGAAAGATCCTCCTAAACCTGATATTTTTCTTATAGGCAATGGTGAAGCTCTATTTGAAAAGCAGAAATAAAATCAAACTGGAATTCCAGCCAGAGCCAAGCAGTGATAATGCGTATTGTATCATATGCATCATCAACTCATGTTCTTTTAACACAAGTATCTATTGTTAAAAGCTTAACTGGCACATACTTATCGGTATATGAATATGTTTTTCCTGTTGGTTGTGTACTTATAGCAGAATCTTAGAACGCATTTTTTAATCTGGCGTGCTGGTTCAAAACATGAAGCATAAATGATTTGAAAATGGTTATTATCGATCAACGGCAGAATCTAGGATTAAAGTACGAAAGCGTATTATTAGTTGCCGACAGAAAACATTAATTCCGGTTTGGCAAAAATACACCAGTCTGATTCATTAGTAGGTATATTTAGCAGATCTGAATCTTCAAAGTTGGAACCGTCAGTAGCAACTAGTGAAAGGAATTGGGCAGAGTCACTTATTTCAATATCTATATGTTTTGCTGTACCAGGTTCATCTAGTTTAGCGTTAAAAACAACTTTCCCATCTATTAAAATCCAAACTTCAGCCTTTGCTTGCCTGGGTATATAAGATGTGTTCTGGTTTTCAACTGGCCTATACATCGAAATAAGAGCATCTGATGTAAACCAGGTTATCTTTTTTCCTGGTATGTCGTGACAGATATTTTGCAGGTTAAATGTTATTCCTGAATTAGCGTGCATAATAATTGATGAGAAATCTGTCTTGTTATAATTCTGATTTTCAATTTTCCTGATAGCTGGTTTGTTGCTTGTGTCATACATTTTCAGACCAACATTGTTGAGGATTTCTGAATAGTATTGTGCATTGGTTTTCGGACAATCCTTAAAAACGTGACCCTTGCTGCTGATAATTTGTGTTGAATTAACGGGCACAAATACTCCATCAATATAAGGATATGGGGTGGTGATTACTCTGGCATATTGTCCGTTACCTTCTCTTATCGCTGTTTTATAGGCACCAAAAATACCAGTAACTGGATTTATCGCCCCTGCAAATGTGTTATCTCCCCATCCGTTTCCACCGCCTACTATATCAGACAGGTTTATTCTTGTTTTACCTCGCCAGATCATGCCGGTATCCTGATTTATTTCCCGTACAAATACATCTTTCCGGCATGTGATATCTTTTATTATATTTGTTTCTTCAACCAAACAGGCCGATCCGGCATTAACTTCCATACTCTGTTTGGTTTTCATATTCTGAGTTTCAACTACGGTTTTACCTTTGTTTACATGCAGCTCAGTAATCCCAAGAGAACCAACTTTTACGCCAAATTCGGTTCCAAGGTCGATAATGTTGCATTTTGGAGTAACAACAGTAAAACCTTTAGCTTGCTTGGGAACTTTGGCATATACTTTCCCATCATGTAAATGCATCTTATTGCTTGACAATATTTCAAATCTTGAAGGGGATTCGATTATTACATCAGCACCGCTGCTAAAGCGGAGCTTTACAACGCCTTCGTGCAGATTGTATAGTCCGTTTTTTGAATTCAAATTACTTCCAATTGTTGGTGATGTAGATATTCCTGACCAGGAAGCGTGTATGCATTCAACTAATACAGCATTACTTACCGTTTGAGGCTGCATGTAAAATTGTAGGCAAAATATAATTGTAATGATTGCAGCAATTGATGCAGATATACTGAAAATAACAGGTGAAGGTTTTCTTTTTTTAGGGTGTTGTATTTTGCTTGTGATCTCTATTTCAGGAATTAATGTTTCTCCACTTGCCAGTTTCATTAACACACTGATATCGCATTTATGACTGCCATTTACAGGATTACTCAACTGGCATTCTGATATTTCAAGCTGGCTTAAGGCGCAATTCAGCTTGATCATCTCAAAATATATTTTTTGAAATTCGGTTGATTTCAGCAGAATATTAAACTCTGTACATTCTTCTGAAGAAATTATACCTTCTTGAGCTTTTATAAATAGCATTTCAAATCTATTGTAATCATTTCTCATCGTCTCAACTCCGTAGCTATTTGCCTGTTTATGCATTCACGGAGTAGGCCCTGTATCCGGCATATACTGCGGTGTACACTCTGAAAGGTTCTGCCTAGCTGAGAAGCTATCTGCTGTAAGGTTGAACCGTTTGTATATCTCATTTTTATAATGACCTGATCTGATTCTTTTAATTTATTCAGACAGTGTTTAAGATATACCAGGTATTCATCAGAATCTTGTGTCTGGGATAATGCCTGGTATTGAAGATTTTCAAAAACCTGATCGTCAAATATTATTTTATTCCGACTTTTTTGTCTGCGAAATTCAAGTATACGATAATAAGCAATTGTAGTTGACCAGGCTAAAAAATTTGTTCCCGATTTAAACTGATCAAATTTATTCCACATAATTTTGACTGTTTCCTGGAGAATATCGTCTGCATCATTGATATTGATAACCAGGCTCATTATATATGCAAATATCTTTCTCTGGTTAGCCGTAAGTAATTCAACAAACTCTTCGGTTTTTAGGCTGTTTGAATTTTTGTCTTTTTCACTTTTTTTCATTTTGGTGCCTTGCAGATGCTGCATATTTCAACATCCGCTTATATATATACGTCAAATTCCAGTTTAATTTAAGCGCAATAAAAAGATTTTATCAAATTACATTATTTAAGTGTTATAAGTGTTTTTGTAGTAATGCATTATGGTTGTTTTGTAAAATTGTTTAGTATAATTCCGGTTATTTAAGCCCTGTATAATTATCGTATTTTTTAGCAAGTGTCTCCAAAGATCTTTAAGTTAGAAAAGTACAGAATGGTATAAATTTGCCAAAATAATGTAAGTGTCTGATAGGTAACTTCTTATGTTGTAATCAGCTTTGTATGGTCATTGTGTTTTAGAGTTGTATTTATGGCAATGTTTGTTTGTTATACTTGAAACATTATGAAAATCACCGATATATTATATTAATTGGCATCCTTACCTGAGAATTTACGTTTAAATTTAACTTTTTGCAGTCATATAAATAATGAGGTTTTAATAAATCTTAACACATACCTGATAAGCATTCATTAGTTATTCAAAGTGATTTAGGCAGATATAGTATATTCGGATATATGCCTTGAAATAATGCTTTTAGAATGAAGTTTTAATATTATGCAATTGTTGAGAAAATAAATGAAAATGTGGATAAATTAGTTATACTTAATATCTGAAAATTTTAGCTTTGGTGAGCTTAAAATACATTTTATAACTTCCAAAACAAGCGAGCTATCTTATGAGAAAAATTATTGTTCTGTTTTTAATTGCTGTCACCTACTCTATTTCATTAAATGCCCAGGAATATCATTCTTTAGATTTGAACTCAATTTTTGCTGATTTTAAGATTCTTGATGCTCCTGAGGCTAGTGAGCTGATACTCAAAAAAGGCGATAGGCTTGCTATTTGCGGCGATTCTATTACCGAACAAAAAATGTATTCTGTTATGATTGAAAATTATTTAACAGTATGTGAGCCTGCACTTGAGATCAAAGTGCGTCAGTATGGTTGGGGCGGAGAGACTGCACCTGGATTCCTTGCACGCATGGAAAATGATTGCTTAAGGTTTAAGCCTGATGTTGCGACAACCTGCTATGGTATGAACGATCATCGCTACGTGCCGTATGCCGACGAAATTGGAAAGGAATATAACAAAAGTATGTCGGCAATAGTAAAAAAATTCAAAGATAATGGCACAAAAGTCGTCTTAGGTTCTCCGGGTTGTGTTGGTAAAAAACCTTGGTGGCAGGGTGATCCTAAAATCACAACTAAGGCATTAAACCTTAATCTTCTCAAATTGCGTAATATGGATATTGAAATTGCAGCTGAATATAATGTAGCTTTTGCAGATGTCTATTTGCCTATGTTTGTTTCAACTTATAAGGCCCAGACTCTTTATGGTTCAGATTTCAAAGTTGCCGGAGATGATGGTGTTCACCCGGATTGGGCGGGCCATCTGATTATGGCATATGCGTTTCTGGAAGCATTAGGTTTGGATGGCAACATAGGAATAATTGAAGTTGATTTGCAATCTGGTAAAGCCAGGACTGGTGACGGGCATAAAGTCCTGAGTTCTAATGATGGAATAATTACAATCGAAAGTAGCCGTTATCCTTTCTGTGATAAAGGTGCTCCGGACCAGTTTGGCAGCACCCGGGCCGGCATGAATCTTGTTCCATTTAATGAGAATCTCAACAGGTTCATTCTTAAAGTTGAAAATGCCGGTGCAAAAAGCTATAAAGTTGTTTGGGGGACATGGGAGCAAACATATTCTGATCAGCAGCTTAAGGCAGGTATAAACCTTGCAGCAGATTTTGCCGAAAATCCTTTCTCAAAACCTTTTGAAACTGTTTCTGATGCTGTCAGAAAAAAGCAGGATTATGAAACCAAGCAGATCAAGTCTCTTTTCCATGGGCCGGAAGGTCAGGCGGATATGGAAGGGGTTGTAAATATATCTGAAAAAGCAAGAAAAACTTTTACTGATGAGATTGCCAGAACTTTTAAGCCGGTTACTCATACAATTAAGATTATTGCAGTAGAATAATCTGATTTAGATATATTATAAATAGTGTTAATACATGTAAGAAAGCATTAATTAAAATGAACATGAGAAAAAAAGTATTGTTTTTCGTTTTGACTTCTGTGTTTATAGTAAACTCATCATTTTCACAGCAGATAACAAGCCTCAATAGTGATGAAATATCCTGGAAGGTTAAGGCTGCTGACGAGTTAGATGGAGCAGATATAAATGCAGGTAACTACAATGATAAAAAATGGGTTTCCGCGGTTGTGCCAGGCACTGTTTTCGCTTCTTATGTAAATGAAGGGCTGGAAGATACCCCGGAATTCGGTGATAATATTTATCATGTTGATAAGGATAAATACAATCGAAATTTCTGGTATCGCACAAAGTTCAAAGTGCCTGCCGAATTTAAAAATGAATTTGTCTGGCTTAATTTTGAAGGTGTTAACCGTAAGGCTGATGTCTTTGTAAATGGTACCTACGTTGGCAGTTTGAATGGATTTTACGAGCGGGGTAAATTTGATATTTCCAGAATCGTTAAAAGAAATTCTCAGAATGTCCTGGCTGTGCTGGTATATTGTCCGGTAGAGCCGATTCCCAATTATGCCGGCCCAACATATATTTCGAGTGCCAGTTGGGACTGGATGCCATATGTCCCTGGTTTACTCAGTGGTATTACTGATGATGTGTATTTGAGCTGTACCGGTCCTGTCCAGATTGTAGATCCATGGATTCGTACTCAAAAGCTTGATGGTTCTTCTGCTGATCTGTCAATTGAAGTTGAACTACAAAATTCCACTGGTTCTGATGTTTCAGGTGTTTTAACTGGTATTATTAATCCTGGCAATATCAAAATTTCCAGGCATGTATCAATTCGGGCAGATCATTTTAGTAAAATATATTTTGATTCTTCAAGTGATTCTGTTCTTTCGTTAAATAATCCCCGCTTGTGGTGGCCAAGTGGTTATGGTGATCAGCCGCTTTATACTTGCAATTTCAAGTTTGAGGCAGACAAGATTGTCTCTGATGTTAAAAAAGTAAAGTTTGGTATTCGTAAATACAGTTACGATACCGAAGATAATGTGCTTCATGTTTCCGTTAATGGCAAAAGGATTTTTTTGAAAGGTGGAAACTGGGGGATGTCTGAATACATGCTGCGATGTCGTGGTGATGAGTATTATACCAAAATTCGTTTGCATAAGGAAATGAACTATAATATGATTCGCAACTGGATAGGCTCTACTACAGATGAAGAATTCTACCATGCATGTGATAAGTACGGTATAATGGTTTGGGATGACTTTTGGCTCAATTCACACCCAAACCTTCCCCGCGATGTATTTGCTTTTAATAAAAATGCTGTTGAGAAGGTTAAACGTTTGCGTAACTACGCCTGCATTGCTGTTTGGTGTGGTGACAATGAAGGTTATCCGCTGGAGCCTTTGAATGAATGGCTGCGCGAAGATATAAAGGTTTATGATGGTAATGATAGGAGGTATCATCCTAACTCCCATTCTGATGCTTTGACAGGAAGTGGTATATGGGTAAATTTAGAACCAAAGGGTTATTTTGCCAGCCCGCCGCTTGGTTTTGGCGGTGAAAAAGGATGGGGGCTTAGAACCGAAATCGGTACCGCTGTATTCTCTAATTTCGAAAGTTTCAAAAAATTTATTCCTAAAGATAAATGGTGGCCGCAAAACGAAATGTGGAATAAACATTTCTTTGGCAAATCAGCCGCTAATGCCGGTCCTGACCGTTATTACGATAGTATTGTCGACAGGTATGGCGAGCCTGGGGATATTGAAGATTTCTGTAAGAAGGCCCAGCTGGTTAATATCGAAACTAATAAAGCGATGTATGAAGGGTGGGCTGACCGAATCTGGGACGATGCCTCTGGGATTCTTATCTGGATGAGCCAGAGTGCATATCCATCATTTGTCTGGCAGACTTATGACTACTATTATGATCTTACCGGCGCATATTGGGGTGCTAAGAAAGGTTGCGAGCCGGTCCATATACTTTGGAATTGCTCAAATAATGACATCAGGGTAGTTAATACATCATCAGATAACCTGGACGATGCTGTTGCTTCTGCTACTGTTTACAATCTGGACGGCAAAGAAGTTCCCGGCTTCCAGTACACATCTAAGGTTAATGCCGAGTCAAACACAGCTGTTACCTGTTTTACCATTCGATTTGAGGAAAAGAATAATCTTGCTTACAAGAAACCGACCTTTGCTTCATCTTCTGCTGATAATACATTGCCTTCAGAAGCTACTGATGGCGGTGCCGGTTCTCGTTGGAGCAGTATGTATTTTGATTCGCAGTGGATTTATGTTGATTTGGAATCAATTCAGGAGATTAATGAAATCCATCTCGACTGGGAAGCCGCTTACGCTTCTTCTTATAAGCTTCAGGTTTCTGACGATGCAAAAAGTTGGACTGATGTTTACACCTGTAACGATGGTAACGGCAACCAGGATAAAATAAAAATTGATCCTGTAAAATGTCGCTATGTTCGAATGCTTGGTATCAAAAGAGCTACTCAATGGGGATGTTCTCTCTGGGAATTTAAGGTTTTCAATAAAGATAGAAGTATAAAAGAGGTTAATCCTCTCTCTGACGTGCACTTCATTAAATTAGAGCTGCATGACAAACAAGGTAACCTTATCTCTGAAAACTTCTATTGGCGTGGTAATGAATACCAGGATTATACGGCCTTAAATACGCTTTCCGAAGTAGATCTGAACGTGAAATCCAAATCAAGGAAATATGGTCGTATGCAAATAATAACAGCAGCGATTAGCTGTCCGAGTAATGCTCCTAATATTGCTTTTGCTGTGCGAGTTATGCTCGTAAATAGTCGTACAGATGAACAAATATTACCTGTTTTTATGGATGATAACTATTTCTCATTAATTCCGGGCCAGTCTCATGAAGTAAATATGGAATTTGATCCGGCTTTATTAAAAGGAAGTAAGCCGAAAATCATTATAAAACAATACCGTACACCAACAACAGTTAAATAATCAGGTTTATATGTATGTTTACTTTTGTAGTTTTTAAGTTGCATAAATCGCCTAAAAGGGCCTTCCTGCAACACTTTGAATTTAATACACTTTCGAGAAATTGCTCGAAAATACAATTAAATGTAAAGTTTTTCATTCACAAGGCCCTGTTCCGGACTTTGCGTATAATGTTAAACAGCCAAAAGTGCGAAACCGCACTGTATAAAAGATATATTTTTGTAGCTTTTCTGTTGTCTGCAGTACATATGTGCTGCGGTCAGCAGGCGTTTTTTGCCGATGGCTATCATGGCGGTATTTACGGCCATTATCCTATGTGGCAAACTCAGTTTATGGTTGATAAACTTCAGGAATATCCTGATTGGAAAATCAATCTGGAAATTGAGCCTGAAAGCTGGGATGTCGTAAATGATCGGGCTCCGGATAGCCTTTCTGAGCTTCGTAAGATTTATTCTGACAATGAGTCTGATAAGCGTATTGAATTTGTTAATCCGGCTTATGCCCAGCCGTATTGCTATAATATCTCCGGTGAGAGTATTATCAGGCAATTTCAATACGGCATGGAGAAGGTCAGAGAGCATTTCCCGGATGCTGAATTCACAACCTATTCTTGCGAAGAACCTTGTTTTACAAGCTGTCTGCCGCAGTTGCTTAATTCTCTTGGCTTCAAATATGCAGTTTTAAGGAATCCTGACACTTGCTGGGGTGGGTATACTTCTGCTTTCGGCAATGATCTGGTTCGTTGGCAGTCATCTGATGGTTCTTCAATTCTAACTGTTCCCCGATATGCCTGTGAAGGGCTGGTAAAAGGCTCTACCTGGCAGACTGAATCATGGAATAATTCTAATTCTTTTATTCAGTCTTGTTTTGACAGTGATGTCAAATATCCTGTCGGCATGTGCTTTCAGGATGCCGGATGGAAGCATGGCCCTTGGCTGGAAAATGTTATTCGAAAGTTTTACCGGCCAAGTGAATATGTTCTTTGGACTGATTATATCAATATGGCTGCTTCTAAGGTAACTCCTATTGACTGGAATTTTACTATTGAGGATGTCAAGCCGGGACTCGTTTGGGGTTCACATATCCTGCAAAAACTGGCTCAGGAAGTCAGGTTTACTGAAAATCGAATCGTTATGGCCGAAAAGATTGCGGCATTTAATAATAATTTCTTTCACGGTGAATATCCGGATAAGCAGCTTGATCAAGCATGGCGGACCTTGATGCTTTCTCAACACCATGATTGCTGGATTGTTCCCTATAATGGCCGACCGGGCGGCAACTGGGCCACTAATGTTACCGAATGGACCAGAAAATCTAATCAAATAGCAGATGCAATAATATATGATTCTATACGTGGCATTTCTGAAAGTGATTCAACTGATGAACGCTGTATTACCGTTTTTAACACTCTGGGAAGCGCAAGAAATGATTTAGCTGTTATAAATTTGCCTGATGGTATTGATGCTGAAGATATTTCTGTTCAGGACAGCAAAGGCAGAGATGTACCATCGCAGTTTGTTACTGAGCAGGATAAAACAAAGACAATTATATTTGAAGCATCTGTTCCGGCTTTTGGCTATTCAACTTATAAGCTCAAAAAAGGTGCCAATTGCAATGAAAAAACTTCCATTAGCATTATATCGCTCGAAAATGACTCTTACCGGCTTGATACCAGGTATTATCAGGCTGTGATAAATCCTTCCCAGGGCGGGAGCATAACAAGTCTTATCGCCAAAAAAATGAATAATATCCAGCTGGTTGATAAAGGGAAAGGCTTGAATAACCTGGGTGGATATTTTTATGATGAGCAAAAGTATATTTCTACTTATGACAATGATGTCCGGGTTTCTATTGTCGAATGCGGTCCTTTACTGATACGTTTGAAAGTTGAAGGTAATTTAGCTGGAAATCCTTATATTCAGCATATAACTTTTTACGACCAAAAACCTCGAATTGACTTTGATTTGCACATCGATTGGCAAAACCAGCCAGGTATAGGGGCCTATTCTCAAAAGCATAATTATAAAGCTGAAGAATGGAAAAAGGCATTCTATAATGATAAATATAAGCTGCAGGTTCGCTTCCCGTTAAAAGGTCTCGGCAGCAGGGTATTCAAAAATGCTCCTTTTGATGTTTGCGAAAGTCAATTAGATGATACATATTTTGATAGCTGGGATACCATCAAGCATAATGTAATATTAAACTGGGTGGATGTAACAGACAATCCCGGTAAATATGGCATGGCTTTATTTTCGGATCATACAACAAGTTATATAAATAGTCCGGAAATGCCTCTTGGTTTAACTGTTCAGTATATAGGACGAGCTCTTTGGGGAAGAAATTATGTAACTCATGGACCTGCTGATATCAAATATGCATTATTACCTCATTATGATCTATGGGTCCAGGCCGGCATAAATGCAGAAAGTGTTTCATGGAACGAGCCTTTATTGGCAGTAATTTCTGGTAACAGACCTAAGAATCCAAGTAAATCATTGCTGGAAATTGATACAAAAGGTGTCGAATTAACATCGGTTACGGTTAATAATAATCAGTATTATCTAAGGCTTTTTAATGCCGAGGCTGATGCTGATGAAATTATTGTAAATTTGCATTATAAACCCGAAAAAATTCAGTTAGTCGAGCTCAATAACAAGTTGATAAAGGATATTGTTCCTGTTAAAATTAATGAAAATTTACTGCAGTTAAAACTTAATATCCCGCGTTTTGGTGTACGAACCATCCGTATTTACTAATTTATTTTTCGAAGAGGTATTATAATGTTTCTGAAAAAAAGCAAAGTGTTTTGGTATTTTAATGTTTTTATAGTGTTATTTGTATTACAGTCTGCTCTTTATGCTAAACAGCCCGTAGAATATATAAATCCGATGATAGGTTGTTCTACTTCAACTGAAGCCGCCGGAGTATTACATGGTCTTGGTAAAACGTTTCCAGGGGCAACAACTCCTTTTGGGCTTGTTCAGTTAAGTCCTGATACTATAACTGGTGGCGATAATGGTCCGGGTTATTCCTGGCATCATAAAACTATCGAGGGTTTCAGTTTTACCCATATGAGTGGTATTGGCTGGTATGGTGATTTGGGTAACTTCCTTGTTATGCCAACAATCGGACCTCTGAAAACAGTAAATGGGCCTGCTGATGCTCCGGAAAATGGGTATCGCTCGAGATTTATCCATGATACAGAGATCGCCAAAGCAGGCTATTATTCTGTAATACTGGATGATTATAATATTCAGGCAGAAATGACTGCGGCAACCCATGCCGGCATATTAAGGTTTACTTTTCCGGAAACCGATCAGGCTCGTATTCAGATCGATCTTGCCAGGAGAGTTGGTGGCACTTCAACCGAGCAGTATATAAAGATCCTTGATTCTAATACCATTCAGGGATGGATGAAATGCCCGCCTAAAGGCGGCGGATGGGGTAATGGTGATGGAAAAGCTGATTATACTGTATATTTTTATTGTCAGTTTAGTGTTCCGCTGAAGCAATATGGCATTTGGTCTGTTGATATACCTGATGACTGGAATAGAAAAAGAGATGATGTTACCAGTGCTCGTTATAAAGATCTGGTTGCCAAAGCAATTGTTGAAAATGGCTGTAAAGAAAAACAGGGTGAACATCTTGGCTTTTACCTCGAATTTCCGACAAAGAAAGGCAGTCAGGTTCTGGTTAAATCCGGCATTTCTTTTGTTAGTATGGATGGTGCGCGTAAAAACCTTGAAGAAGATATCAAAAACTGGGATTTCGATCAGGTTCGCAATCAGGCTGCCAGAAAATGGAACCGTGCCGTATCTCGTATTAATGTCGATGGTGGAACCGAACAGCAGAAAGAAATATTCTATACGGCAATGTATCATACAATGATTGATCCCCGTTGTGTTTCTGACGTCGATGGTAAATATCGTGGTGCTGATAACAAAATCCATTCTTCTGATAAATTTCAGTATCGTACTATTTTTAGCGGCTGGGATGTTTTTCGCAGCCAGTTTCCACTTCAGACAATCATTAACCCCGAAATGGTTAATGATGAAATAAATTCTCTTATTCAGTTAGCTGAGTTAAGTGGCAAACAATATTATCCGCGATGGGAAATATTGAATTCATTTTCTGGTTGTATGATCGGAAATCCGGCTGTTTCCGTTATTGTTGATGCTTATACCAAGGGGATTAGAGATTACGATATTGACAAAGCTTATCTTTATTGTAAAAATTCTGTCGAAAAGTTCGGTAATGCTCCCAAGGGATATCGACCGGGTAATATATCCCAGACGCTGGAATATGCCTATACTGATTGGTGTGTCGGCCGATTTGCTGATTTATTGAATAATAGCCAGGATGCTGAAAAGTACTATCAGAGAGGACAGGCTTATAAAAATATTTACGATCCGGCTGTCCAATGGTTTCATGCTCGTAAAGCTGATGGGCAGTGGTATGACTGGCGAGGTAAAACTGTACATGGTCAGGGCTGTGTAGAAAGCAATCCTTATCAGCAGGGGTGGTTTGTCCCTCATGATATTAAAGGTTTGATTGAGCTTTTTGGTAAAGATTATTTTATTCAGGAACTCATTGCATTTTTTGAAAAAGCACCGAAAAAATTTACCTGGAATGATTATTATAATCATCCAAACGAACCGGTACATCAGGTTGCGTTTATGTTCCCATATGTCGGTATGCCGTGGTTAACTCAGAAATGGAGCCGAATTGTCTGTGAAAATGCTTACGGTGTTGGCATTGATGGTTTGTGCGGTAATGAAGATGTCGGTCAAATGTCTGCATGGTATGTTCTTGCTGCTAGTGGTATGCATCCTGTATGCCCTGGTGATGGCATTTATATTCTGACCAGTCCATTGTTTGATAGTGTTACGTATAAACTTAGTGATAAATATGCCAATGGGCAAACATTTACGATTAGAACTATTGATAATTCTGAAGTTAATACATATATTCAGTCTGTAAAACTAAATGGTAAGGATTTGCAGAGACTTTGGATAAAACACGATGAAATCATTAAGGGAGGAGTCTTGGAATTCCAAATGGGTCCTGAACCAAACAAAAAGCTGGGTACTAATACATCTGAGTTATTTGAGATGTATTGATTCGCAGTAATTTTTAAGGGTGCCTTATATGTATACAAGTCGAATAGTATGTGTTATGCATTTGCTTTCGACTTGTTTTTTTATTGATTTATATTGTTTTTTAAGTTATATTGTCAGTCAATGCAATAAATTGAAAAAAAGGAGTATTAAAATAATATGACAAAATCAAAATCTTTCTTTACCACATTGTTATTGTGTCTGTCTGTAATTTTATCTATTAATGTATCATTTGTTTATGCTGGTTCTGACTGGCAGCTTGGCCCGTTTAAAAGGCCTGTAGATTCCCCGATTATTTCACCGCGATCTGATACCACATTTAAATGTCCTATGACCGGTAAAATGGTAAAATGGGAAAGTAGCGACACTTTTAACCCTGCCGCTGTTGTATACCGGGACCAGATATGTGTTCTTTATCGTGCCGAAGATGGCAGCGGGGAATCGCTTGGTGGTCATACATCTCGTGTTGGACTTGCCCGTTCATCTGACGGCATAAATTTCAAAAGAGAACCTGTACCGGTGTTTTATCCTGCTGACGACAATTCCAGGCAGTTTGAATGGAAAGGTGGTTGCGAAGATCCCAGGGTTGTTGAAGCCCCTGATGGAACTTTTTATATCTACTATACTATGTGGAACAGGGACAATCCTTTTGGTACTTCACGTTCTGCTCGGTTAGGTGTTGCCAGTTCCAAAGACCTCAAAAACTGGACAAAACACGGGCCTATTTTTGAAGATGCATATAATGGTAAATTCCTGAATAGCTGGCATAAAGCTGCTTCTGTTGTTACTAAAATTCAGGATGGTCGTCTTAAAGCGATAAAGATCAATGGTAAATACTGGATGTATTGGGGCGAAAATCGCATTCTGGCTGCTACTTCAGATGATCTGATGGACTGGAAACCTGTTTTAGATGATAAAGGTGAGTTACTTACTCTTATTAAGCCAAGGCGTGACAAGTTCGATAGTCTTTTAACTGAAGCCGGTCCTCCTGCTGTTGTGACAAAAGATGGTATTATTCTGCTTTATAACGGCAAAAACAGTGGTGCTGATAAAACTATTGGCAAAGGTGCCTATTCTGCCGGCCAGCTGCTGCTGGATGTAAATAACCCGACTAAAGTTCTTGATCGATGTGATAACTATTTCTTCAAGCCTGAGTTAGACTTTGAAAAAAGCGGGCAGTACACCGATGGTACTGTATTTATCGAAGGTTTGGTTTATTTCAAGGATAAATGGTATCTGTACTATGGTACTGCTGATTCTTATGTAGGTGTAGCAGTATGTGATAAGCTATAACCTTCCATATGGAATCCTGCTTCGCTTTAACGTAGTGTAGATGTTATATTTTATTATAACAAAATTACTGTATTATATTAATAAGGCTGCTTAGGTATGAAAATATCCTTAGTAGCCTTTTTTTGTAATTATTTTTTTTCTACTAGCCTGTCACAAATTCTTGATTGTATATATGTGCTTGTATTATAAAGAATTACAGTTAGTTGGTTCCATATCATCCTAAATAATTGCCTTTCGGTAATTCATTGTGGTTTAACAAGTCAAGCCTAACTGTTTGTTTATCAAAGGCTTGACGTATTCAATAGATATAATGGTTGAATATTATTATTTTAAGAATTAAATATGAACATGCCAGAGGTATTGCCAAACTTGCATTTTTTCTGCTCATAACCGAAAATCTTTCCAAAAAAAAACTTCAAATCATACATTTTTTTCATAAATATTTTTATACATGAGGTTAAAATTCTATCATTCAATTGTGTTAAAATTAAAGTAACTACTGGTTAATTAAACATTTTTACTTTGCCTTTATTATTTTCTTCTGATTTTTGTACTTAACCGGTTCAGAATCTGTGTTATTAACTCATGTAGTGATAGATATTTAATGTTTACATAAACATCAAATATTTCTAATATATTATCATTGTTAAACATTCTTGTTAGTCAATCACGCAATATTGAGTTTATAGGTGGCCTTTTGAAATTGCTTTTGTTGTGATAGCTTAAGATTTTGGTTGCCTAAAGTATTATATAAATGTGTGATGCTCTTTTGTGATTGGAATTTTATATGAAGACTATTTTAAGCTTATTTTTGCTGTTTATTGGGAATCTATGCCTGGTTGTCAATGCAGGTGATACTGCACATGACAGTCCGGGTATGGGCAATCCGATTGTGCCTGGTTATTATGCCGATCCTACCGTTCGAAAATTCGGCGATACATTTTATATGTATGCCACCACTGACGGTACTGCTGCCGGCAATGGTCCTTCTCAGGTGTGGGTTAGTAAAGATTTTGTTAACTGGACCAACCTTTCCATGAATTGGCCCAAATCTCAATATATCTGGGCCCCGGATGTCGTTCAGGATGATAATGGTCTATATTATTTTTATTATTCGCAGCCATGCCAGATTCATGCCGGCTATTCCGAGTCACCTCTTGGACCTTGGACCAGTATGAAACCTGATCGAGATGTCAATATGGACGGTATGATAATTCCAAATAAGTATGTTGATCCCGTTATCACTCTCGACTGGCAGATTTTCAAAGATGATGATGGTAAACGCTACGGCAAATTCTGTACCTGGGCAATTTATAACGGCCATGGTTGTGGTATGGTCGAGGTCGGTCCTGATATGCTGCCAATCGATAGTACCAAAGGCATTATACCTAACACCCAGCTTAAAGATGTGTTTGAAGGGCCTTTTATGATCAAAAAGGATGGGATATATTATCTCATGTATTCTTCCGGTTCCTGCCACACTGATACTTATTGTGTCCAGTATGCAACCGCCAAAGACATCTGGGGACCCTACACTTTCGATAATGTGAATAACCCGATTTTGTCAACCAACACTGACGGTTCCATACATGGACCGGGGCATCATTGCATGCTCGAACAGGATGGCCGGTATTATATCATCTATCATCGTCATGACAATCCGCATTCTAATCATGGCATGCATCGCCAGATTGCTGCCGATCTATTAGAGTTTGGACCCAATAATACGATCAAAAAAGTCAAACCGACTCACACCGGCATAGGATATCTTGGCGAAAATACCAATCCGTTTGACAATCTGCTGTTACAGAAGAATATAAAGGCTTCTTCTTATTACAGCGAGGAATTCAAACCGGAATTTGCTGTTGATGATAATAACGGCACTCTCTGGAAGGCAAAGACTAACCAGTTGCCGCAAACTCTTGAAGTTGATCTGGGGCAAGTAAAAAATATTCAACGCACCAGGATACAGTTCCAGTATCCAAACTGGTACTATCAGTATCTGATCGAATATTCAACTGATGGTATTAACTGGCTGATATTCTCTGATAAAAGAAATAATGTTCTTGAAGGCTGTCCGATGGTTGATTTTGCTGACGTTCGGGCCAGGTATCTGCGTTTGACTGTTACCGGCCTGGAAAAGCCCGGCATGTCTGCTGCTATTTGGAACTTTAAGGCATTCGAAGGTGCCACATACGATCCGCCGCAATTACTGGTACATCTTGAAGCGAATGATATGCCGGAAGGGCCATGTAAAGAGCTTTCCAATCATCGCGGCATGATGGGTGGGGCGTTCATTCCTGATGCTCTCACTATTGTGGGCAATATTGACCACAACAATGCGATTGTTATTTCCGGCGGGCGTTCGATCACATTGAATAAACCGGTCCCTGACACCATTATAAATAACAAGGTATTTACAAAGATTATCAAAGTAAACTGTGATGACGGCAAAATAAAGCAGATTGCCTCTGTTGGCGATGGTAAAAACTTAATGACTTACCTCGATGGTAAACTTATAGATACTGAAAAGATTACTAAACCTCTAAATGACTTATTCTCATTTACCTCTCTAGCCCAAAACAATAAAACAGAGTTGTGTTCACTTCGTATTTATGCACGTGCACTTCATCCGTCTGAAATTGAATATCTTATGCAGCAGCCTTACCAGAAACCGGTTCCGCCTGCTGCCCAACCAAAAGGATTACTTGTCGATCTGGATTCTGCCGGCCTTGAAATAGGCAGAACTGTTGACAGGTGGTTTAATAATGGCTTGCTGAAAGAAAAATTCCTGCCGCAGGGCTCTGTTCCGATTGTTGAACTTGTTGCCGGTGTCAAAGCAGTTACTTTCAAAGGTGAAGATTCTCTTAGGTCTGATTTCCAGTATCCAAAATCACTCTATGGCAATGCTAGCTACACCATTGCTGTCTGGGCGTTTAATCCTGAAATCGCAGACACTGAAACAATGGTCAGCTGGGGGCGGTACGGTGGCCTGGAAGCTACCAGTGCAAGCCTTGGCTATGGCCGCAATAGAGATCTTGGTGCGATTGCTCATAACGGCTGGGCCGATATGCGGTATAACCAGGTTCCGGAAGCTGCTAAATGGCATCATATTGCGGTGGCATTTGACGGCCATATGGAAAAAGTTTATATCGACGGTAAACTTGACAATCAGGCCCAAAAAATGCTGCACATCACTCCGACCGAGGAAATATTCATCGGGCGAAGCCATGATAGGTCCGGTTTATTTTCCGGCTCAATTGCTTCCCTGAAAATATATGATCAGGCGTTAGATTCTGGCCAGATAAGCGAATTAGCCGCGCAAAAACCTCATTCAGAAGTATTTGCCAAACTCGATTTCAGTAGCCTGGATTACGGCCCATTGCAAAGTATTTCTAATTCAGGATCTATGGAAGGGCAGTTTACTGCTGTTTCTCAGCCGCCGGTTATCAAAGATGCCGATGGCAGAATTGCTCTCTATTTTGACGGTACCGAGGAGCTTATAAGCGATTCTAGTGTAGACATTGGCAGCAGTTTCTCGATAGAGGCCTTTGTTATCAGTGATCCGCAAAATCAGGCAGCTTTCTTCAACAGGGTAAAAGATAATAAATATATCCCGTTTCCGGTAAAACTTAAAAACACATGGTCTCATGTTGTCATAACCAGCAATGGAATGGTATATGTCGACGGCAAAATGGTACCTTCAACACGAAAAGCAATTCTGGATCTAACGGTTGGTGAAAAATTATCGATTGGTAAAAATTTCAAAGGGGCTATCACTGATATTGCTGTTTTTAATAAGGCATTAACTGAAAGTGATATTGCCGGCTTTTATGAATCTCATACTCAGGACCTTGAGCCTCCGGCACCTGTCCAATTTGATACTGAACCAACAGCCATGACTTTGTCTTCAGTTCGCATGTCAGCACAAAAGGCAAACGATCTAAGTGGCCGTGTCCAATATTATTTTGAGGAAACTTCCGGTAATCCCGGCGGCAAAACCAGCGGTTGGATTAATGATAATTATTTTGAGAACTACGGTTTGCAGCCAAATATCGAATATGCTTATACTGTCAAGGTTCGTGACTATCATGGTAATGTCTCAAAAGCCTCGGAACCTGTAAAAGTTAAAATCAGTCCTGATGATTTTGTTATATTTTATGACGACTTTAGCCAGGACCATGATTTTCTCGCTGACGGCACTGAAGGTACAATCTGGGACGGCCTGATTACCAATATCTCCGACAAAATGACAGTTACTCAGGCCAAAACTTCCAATGGTATGTTCCGCCTCGAAGCTACCGGCGCAATTGCAGATGAGGCCAATGGTGCTCCTTTATTATATAAAAACATTGACGGCGATTTCATAATCGAAGCCAAAGTTGCTCCGTATCAGGGCTGGAATAACAGAAGGCCGCCCGGATTGCTCGAGCCTGCAATTATGGTTCGTGTTGCTAATAATTCAGATGCCGGACCCGGTGAAGACCATCTTCGCTCTGGTATTTTCCCATATTGGGACTGCGGCAATATTTGGACCAGTAAAGACGGCAGGGGCCGCCGTCAGGGTTTCAATCGAACTTCTTATAATAGTGATATGTACCTTCAGATACAACGTGCCGGTAATATTTTCCATTTCAGGACCAGTCCCGACGGTAAAAACTGGGAACCGCTGCCGGAAACACCGATCTGGCGATCAGATATGGATGGCCTGCCGCTTCAGGCCGGCCTTACCCAGTCCATTCATCGTGATAATGAAACAGGCTGGGTTGAGTTCGATTGGTTCAAACTAATTGTAAAAAAAAAATAAAACCATATAATTGGTTTTAGGAAATAACAAACAAATAAATTAAAGGTGTACTATGCAAATGACAACTTTTACTTGGCTCTTAGCTGTTATTCTGATTTTCTCATCCGCTCTTTATGCTGATACTACTGAAGGCGACCAGTTCCTCGACGGCATAGGCGAAACCGCTCTGGTCGCTCGCTATCTGTTTAACGGCAATCCCGAAGATTGGACCCGCAATAACCTACATGCTGCATTCAAAGGTGAAAATATTAGTTTTATTGAAGATCAGCAGTTTGGCAAAGTTCTCTCTTTACCCGGAAAATCAAATAACTCTTATGTGCAGCTGCCCGGCAATGCACTCAATGGTCTCGAGAGTGTTAGTATTACCGGATGGGTGTACCTTAACGAACTTACCCCATGGCAGAGATTCTTCGATCTTGGCCGTAGCACCAACAGTTACTTCTATTGCACTCCGGTTGGCGAAGAACGTGACGCTGGTTATCGATCCAGGATAACATCTGCTGGATACGGCAATGAGCAGGGCCCGGCTGCATTTAGAATCTCTACTGGCAAATGGGTACACCTTGCCGTGGTTCTCGATGCCAAGAAAAAGACTCTCAGTATATTTGTTGACAGCATTCAGGTTGACCAAGTAGAAAATATATCCTGTAAGCTGTCTGATATACTCGACCGGGACAACCCCGCCAACAACCATCTTTATCTCGGTAAATCTCTTTATGATGAAGATGAATGTCTGTCAGGCCGCCTGTATGATGTTCGTTTTTACAGTATCCCTCTTTCTAAAAAACAGGTCGCTGTCATACGTCACAACGCAATTTCTGATGACAAAATTACTTTTGTCGAAGGTGAAAAATCAGACACCAAGCTTGATTCCGGCATTTACGGACCGCACCAGCTGGTGCAAAACCTCACTGGCGTAGAAAATATTGAGATCACTACATCTGTCGGCCAGTTGCCGCAGCTGCCATTCTACCTGCCCGGTATATACAGTGACAATTCTGCAGGTCCGGATATTCGCGTTATATGGCCCGCTCCCAAAAACAATGATGATGTTGCTAAGACCGGCTCTTATACCATTACCGGTTCTGTACCTGGAACTGATTTCGCTCCCGTTGCCACTGTTAAGGTCATAGCCAGATCTATTCATGATAGATCCAATCATCAGCAACTATCGCCTTTCCCTCTTGGCAGTGTTATACTCAACAAGGATACAGAAGGTCGTGATACGCCATTTATCAAAAATCGTGATAAATTCATTCTTACCCTTGCCAAAACCAGCCCCGATAGTTTCCTCTATAACTTCCGGGATGCATTTGGTCAGCCTCAACCAGACGGTGTTCGGCCACTAGGGGTATGGGACACCCAGACCTGCCGCCTGCGCGGCCATGCCAGCGGCCACTATCTCTCTGCTATCGCACAGGCATATGCAAGCACTACATATGATGACACGCTCCATAGCAACTTCCGTCAAAAGATGGACTATATGATAGATAATCTCTATAAACTGTCGCAAATGTCCGGCAAACCGGCCCAACAGGGCGGCCCAAGCAATTCCGATCCTCTTACAGTACCTGTCGGTCCCGGCAAAGACAGCTTCGATTCAGACCTCAGCCATGAAGGCATCAGGACAGACTATTGGAACTGGGGCGAAGGGTTCATCTCCGGTTATCCGCCGGACCAGTTCATAATGCTAGAAAATGGTGCTACCTACGGCGGTAGAAACAACCAGATTTGGGCGCCATATTACACCCTGCACAAGATTCTTGCCGGGCTCATGGACTGCTACGAGGTCGGTGGTAATCCCAAGGCACTAGAGATCGCCCGTGGCATGGGACTTTGGGTTTATAAACGTCTGAACGCTGTCCCAACTGAAACTCGCATACATATGTGGAACAGGTATATTGCCGGCGAATACGGTGGCATGAACGAAGCTATGGCACGTCTGTACCTTATCACCAAAGACGATCGTTTCCTCAAATGTGCCCAGCTTTTCGATAATATCGACTTCTTCTTCGGCAACGCTGAGCATAAACACGGCCTGGCATGTAACGTCGACACTATCCGCGGTAAACATGCAAACCAGCATATTCCACAGATTACCGGCTCTCTTGAAACCTTCAAAGGTACCGGGCAAACCGAATATTATGATGTTGCCGAAAACTTCTGGAATATCACTACCCATAGTTATATGTATTCCATTGGCGGTGTTGCCGGTGCCAAAAATCCCAATAATGCCGAATGCTTCACCGCTCAGCCGGACACCCTTTTCACAAACGGCTTCTCGCAGGGCGGCCAGAACGAAACCTGTGCAACTTACAATATGCTCAAGCTGTCGCGTCAGCTTTTCATGTTCGATCAGGATGCCCGCTACATGGACTACTACGAACAGGCTTTGTATAACCATATCCTTGCTTCTGTTGATGAGGATAACCCCGGCAATACCTATCATGTACCGCTAAATCCCGGTTCTCATAAAAGCTTTAGTAACTCACATATGAACGGCTTCACCTGCTGTAATGGAACTGGCATTGAAAGCAGCACCAAACTGCAGGATTCTATCTACTTCAAAGCTGACGACAACAGTGCTCTCTATGTCAATCTATACGTTCCTTCTACCCTCAACTGGGCTGAAAAGAACGTTACGCTTACCCAGATGACTTCCATCCCTTATGCCGATACCGCCACGCTCAAAATTTCCGGCAGCGGTAAATTCCCCATCTATTTCCGCTATCCAAAATGGGCGGTTAACGGCTTTATTGTCGCCGTCAACGGTAAACCTCAAAAGGTATCTGCTCAGCCTGGTTCATATGTCAAACTTCAGCAGAACTGGAAATCAGGCGACACTATTGAAATCAAAATGCCTATGAGTTTCCATCTCTCTCAGGTTATGGACCAGCCCAATATTGCCAGTATCTTCTACGGACCGGTACTTTTGGCTGTTCAGGAACCGGACTCCCGCACAACCTGGCGAAAATTTACACTCAATGCCGATGATATCTCGAAATCGATCTCAGGCGATTCGTCAACCCTGACCTTCGAATCTAACGGCGTTACACTCAAGCCGTTCTATGAAACCTACGGCTACCATTCTGTATATGTAGATGTTTCAATGGAGTAATCAAATAATATTCTGTGACAATCAAAAAAGCCATTTCTTTTCAGGAGTGGCTTTTTTCTTGGGATACATCTATCTTTAAAGGGTACTTTTGAATGGCGGAGAATCATATTATTTTGCCGAAATACATAAATAGTTAACATTTATAACTTTATATATATCTCTTCCATCTCTTTTTACATATTTAAGTTTTTAATTATTGCAATAAAGCGTAAATCCAATAAAATCAAATATGTTCTGGCATTGATGTCTCTATCTTGAGTTTTATTCTTTTGTATTGTTGTGTGTATTTATGGTGTACTGAGGCAAAGCAATTATTAGTTTATGCTGCTGTCTTTTTAATCATTAGATATCAAGTATATTAGAGTAGTATAAGCTTATGCGTCGGCTTTAGAAATAAGGTCTGCCTAAGGCAGACACCTTCTTTACACTTTTTATTTTACATTTTACATTTTTAAATTAGAGTGGCCAAAATTGTGTTATTGGGTGCCGCTCGGGAACTTTTACTTTAATTGAAAAAGGAGTAATATCATGAAGGGTACGTCTGGTCAATCACATCGTTTATCTGTATATTTAAAAATAAGTTGCGAAGCAACACCTTATAAATTTTTATCCTTTATACTTCATCCTTTATACTTCATTATCCATTCTTCATCCTTGAAAAAGTTCATAGTCATTCAGGCTTTGCTTTTTGTATTATTACTTGTTAACGTAAGTCATGCTGTTCTTCCCGGTTCTGGTACCTCAACTGACCCTTACCGTATCGAGCTGCTTTCGCATTTTCAGCAGTTTTCTGATTATAGCAATGCTGATTTGTATTGGTCTGCTAATGTATATGTAGAGTTAAACTGTGATATACAACTGAATGACCAAATGTTCTATCGAGCTATTATCGGTGGCGAAGATGTTGTTTATCAATCAACCCCGGATTTTCAGGGTGTTGGCTATTCCGGCCATTTCAACGGTAACGGCCATACAATATCAAACTTTATACTTTGGGATTTGTATGGTTCAGAATCATATCTGGCTGTATTTGGTGTTGTTAATTCTGGTGCAGAGGTTTCTAATCTTAAAGTTGATTCGGTAATGTTAAAACCCCAGGAAAATACAAATTATATGGCAGCGATAGCGGCGAAGAACCATGGTACAGTCAATAATTGCAGGGCGGCCTTGAACACAAACGAAACTTATTTTACTTATTATATTGGCGGAATTGTTGGCTATAATTATGGTACTGTATCCCGGTGCTCGGTTCAGGGAGAATTCAAATTTAGTTCCAGTCATTACGTTGGTGGAATCTGTGGCATGAACGAATCTGTTATTGAATTATCTGCTTCTGACTTGATTGTTACCGGTCATACTAATGTTGGTGGTATTTGTGGTACATGTTATAATGGTTCTATTTCTGATTGCTATAGTCTGCTGCTGATCTCCGGTAACAGCAACATCGGTGGAATTGCCGGACAAAATGTCAGTTCTACTATTTCAAGGTGCTATTCCGCTTCTTTTATCTCTGCGGAATATAATCCGGGAGAAATTGCCGGCATGGACTATGGCAGTGAAATTGACTGCTATTATCTTGATATCGTCGAACAGGAAGCTTCAAACGATGCCGCTCCTCTTACTCAGCAGCAGATGTGTCTGGCCGAAAGTTTTGTTAACTGGGATTTCTCTGATTCTGATGGTAGCCCGGCCGTATGGGCGATTCAGTCAAATGAGTATCCGCATCTAAAATGGCAGATAGAATATGTGGTAGTACCACCCTTATCTGGTTTGACCATTTCGCAGGCTGAAGCTGAAATCGCTAATGCTTCGCTCATCGTTGCCGATATCGTTTACCAACCGTCCCGGACCGTTCCCGAAGGCGCCGTTATCGGTTCTGAGCCCTCCGCAGGCTGTTATGTTTCGGCAGATAGCGCCGTTACGCTTTTCGCTTCCAGCGGTATGCCGTACAGTGGTGGTGATGGCTCCGCGGAGTCGCCGTTTCTGCTCGCTAACCCTTCGGACATCGTTTTTCTAAGTAATTCGCCGGAGGATTTCTATTCGAGCTTTAAGCTTGTTGATAACATATCCATGGCTGATTATACCTATCAAAAGGCTATTATAGGCGGCATTCCAGGAAACTTCGAGGGTAATTTTGATGGTGCTGAATATGAAATTTCAGATATAACTATTGATACCTTAAATTATGGTGATGGAACAACTTATGACAATGATTATCTGGGGTTCTTCGGCCTGGTCGGCGACATGGCAGTCATCAAAAACCTTACAGTTAGTGGCCGGATCATAACCGGCGGACAAAACAATGTTATAGGCGGGCTATGTGGCTTAAATTGTGGTTATATAAGCAATTGCGCTTCTAACTTTACCGTTATAGGTAACTCGCAAGTAGGTGGTTTTTGCGGCATGAATTCCGGATCTGCTGAAATTATAAGATGTTACAGCACTCAATGTGTCTCCGGCAAAACTTATGTCGGAGGCTTCTGTGGTCAGAATTCAGGATCCATCCGGAAATGTTTTTCTACCGCTGATGTAAGTGCCTTGTATCAAGGATCTTATGCAGGAGGATTCTGTGGTATTGTCGACGAAAATGCCACTGTATCCAATTGTTATTGCACAGGAGATATATCATGCAATTCCAATTGTTCTTATGTTGGCGGCTTCTGCGGGCAACGATTAGCTGGCAACGTAAGTAACTGCTATTGCAGTGGTAAGCTAAATTTATCGCCTGGCTGTGAGAACCTCGCCTACTTTGGACTTAACACAGAATATACAGCTGATTGCTATTATTTGACCTACAATAGCGAATACGCTCTTTTTAGTATGGCTCATCCACTAACCAAATCGCAAATGCTTGTAAGTGAATCATTTACAACTTTAGATTTTTCTGGTATCTGGATAATGTCTTTAGGTAATTACCCGCAAATAAGAACTTATAACTCCGCTGATATAAACCATGATTCAATTGTTGACCTCTTGGATTTGGCAGTAATTGCAGGCCAATGGCTAAGCAACTGATTTGTAGTTCTTTGTCATTAAGAGACTTATGTTGTTTTAGTTTTGAGCTTATACTCGCTATAGCCGATCAGTTGCGCTTCTAACATAATTTGTGCTGTAACATATTGAAAACTAAATAGTTGATTCCAGATGCAGTTGTAGAACTTCTCTGATTGCATCTGGAATTGGCTTTGATTGCTTGGTTTCATGATCAAAATATACTAGTGTCGTAGAGCCGGTTACGCATAAATTACCATTTTGAAATAGTTTATGTGCTATTGTAAAAGAGGAGTTGCCGATTCTGGCAATATAAGTCTGTATTTCTGCCATAGCTCCATAGTATGTCTCACCCTTGAATTCATAGCTCGACGCCGCCATCGTCAGCGGACAATTCTCCGGTCCCATGTCAGGCACAATTTCTCGATATAAATCGTTTCGTGCCAGCTCAAACCAACCTGCTATCGCTACATTGTTTATGTGTCCAAGGAAATCTGTATCACCAAATCTGGGTTCTATATTTTTGCTAAACAATTTGATTGCACTCCTGAAAACGATTTAATTTGGTCTTATAATTTGTATCAATTATAACGGTTGTAAGAGTTTTTGCAAAAACATATGGCATTATTTGCATTTATTTAACTCTTCTTTAACTAAAACCTTACAGTAATTGCTATAATCCTTATGGTGTCTGTTTATCTTAATATAATTAAATTATATTAATTATAATTACGATGAAAAAATTATTGAAAATTAAATATTTTTATTGACACCGCGTAGTGAAATTATTAAAATAACTATTCTTTGCTCGTGTGGGGCGGTAAGCAAAGAGCTGTAAGTCTAGCCCACCTTTAGATTTACAAATGACTGCGAGAAGATTGGGGATGGGATTTATTCCCTCCATCATAGTTAAGATATTGTATAATCGCGGAAAATGTCTATATGTTTGTGCGACATATTGATATCGCGAAAAATGTGTATAGTAAATTAGTATTTTTTGGTAATCAAAGAAAAGTAGAAGGTACCTAAGTATGGATGCCGACAAGGAAAAAATTATGGAAAATATCAGAAACATCAGGAATATCGGTATATCTGCACATATCGATTCGGGTAAGACCACATTAACAGAACGTATGCTGTTCTATGCAGGTCGTATTCATAAAATCCAGGAAGTTAGAGGCGGCGATGGCGGTGCCACTATGGACTTTATGGAACTGGAGCGTGAAAGAGGTATAACGATTACTTCTGCTGCAACTCAGGTTAGATGGCAGGATAAGACAGTAAATATTATCGATACTCCTGGTCACGTAGACTTTACAGTTGAAGTAGAGCGTTCTTTGCGTGTTCTTGATGGAGCTATCATGGTACTTTGTTCTGTTGGTGGTGTTCAGAGTCAGTCTGTTACTGTTGACCGCCAGATGAAGCGTTATAAGGTTCCTCGCATTGCATTTATTAATAAGATGGACCGTACAGGTGCTGATCCTGAACGTGTTAAGCAGGATATAGCGGAAAAGCTTGGTCTGAATGTTGTGCCTTTACAGCTTAATGTTGGTGCTGGTGAAGAATTTAAAGGTGTTGTTGACCTGATTAAAATGAAGTTCCTTACTTTTGAAGGTTCTCGTGGTGAAAAGGTTGTTGAAAATGATATTCCTGCCGATTATCTGGATAAAGCTGAAGAAGCACGTCATGAAATGCTGGAAAATCTCAGCATGTTTGATGATGAGCTGATGGAAATGCTGCTTGAAGATCAGGTTCCAACTATAGATCGTATTTATGATCTTGTTCGCGAAGCTACTATCAATCGTGATATTGTACCTATGATGATGGGTACAGCGTTCAAAGATAAGGGTATTCAGCCTCTGCTGGATGCAGTATGTCGTTTTCTTCCTAGTCCGGTTGATAGAATTAACACAGCTCGTGATCACGACAATAATGGTGCTGAAGTGCCTCTAACTAGCGATCCTGATGCTCCTCTATGTGCAATGGCATTTAAGGTGACTGATGAAACTTTTGGTCAGCTGACATATACTCGAATTTATCAAGGTAAGATTGAAAAAGGATCGATGTATAAAAATGCACGTACAAACAAGCCTATTCGCGTAGGTCGTATGGTTCTAATGCATGCTAACGATCGTGAAGATATTGATTCAGCCGGTCCTGGTGATATCGTTGCATTGCTTGCAGTTGATTGTGCCAGTGGCGACACTTTCTGTGGTGATGGTATTAACTACTCACTTGAAAGTATTTATGTTGCTGAGCCTGTAATTAGTCTATCAATTAAGCCTAAAGATACAACTGCTCAGGATAGAATGGGTAAAGCTCTTAACCGTTTCATGAAAGAAGATCCAACTTTCAGAGTATCAACAGATCCTGAAACAGGTGAGACAGTTATTGCTGGTATGGGTGAGTTGCATTTGGATGTATATATTGAACGTATGAGACGTGAATATCGTGCTGACGTTGAAGTTGGTGCTCCAAGTGTTAGTTACCGTGAGTCTCCGACAGTTGAAGCTAAATACGATTACAAGCATAAGAAGCAATCTGGTGGTTCAGGTCAGTATGGTCATGTGGTAGGTCGTCTTATACCATTGCCGGATGACGCTGAAACTCCATATGAATTCGAAGATAATATTTCCGGTGGCCGTATACCATCACAATACATCCCTGCTGTAAACAAGGGATTTGAAGATGCTATGGTTAAGGGTCCTGTTGCCGGTTATCAGATAGTTAACTGTAAAATGTGTCTTGATGATGGTACTTACCATAATGTTGACTCAAGTGAAATGGCTTTTCGTATTGCTGCTCGTGATGCGTTTAACCAGGCATTTTTGAAATCAAAACCATGCCTGCAGGAGCCTATGATGTCTGTGGACATTGAGACTCCAACCGAGTTCCAGGGTGCTATTGTTGGTGATCTTAACAGTCGCCGCGGAATGGTTATGAATGCTGAAAGTCGTGAAAATGTCTCAAATATTGAAGCTGAAGTACCACTTTCCAGTATGTTTGGCTATGCTACCATACTTCGTAGTTTGAGTAAAGGTATGGCAACATTCAGTATGGAAATGAAACGTTATGCTCAGGTTCCGCCAAATATTGCTGAAGAAGTAATTGCAAAACGTAAGCAAATGCAGGAAGCGAAGGCTAAGAAGTAAAGAGATTCTTTTACTTTTCTTATAAGACCAAAAACAGTATTAATTTACTGAAGCACAGAAGGCGAATAGCTCGAATAGAACTATTCGCCTTTATTTTTTTGATAAATAGTGATTTAGATAATAATTATGAATAATGAGAACATAATTGGTTAAGTAAGTTTTCTATGCTTGAAAAGATTGTCTAAATCATTTAATATCTATTATTTGTATTTAATGTTATATTTGTGTAGCTGTTTATATAGTAACGATTTATGATTTGCTTCGCCGGTGGTAAACAATAAATGAGATATGTAGTATTTACATGCTTTATGTTTGCAGTAATTATCTTCTGTAAAGGAGAATCAATCAATTCTTCATCAGACCGCGAATTTCTAGTTGTTGGTTATCTTTTGACATATAACGTAAAGCAGGTAGACGATTCTATTGCAGGTAAACTGACAGATATTATATATTTTTCAGTAGAGCCCTCTTTAGATGGTACAATAGACACATCAAGGCTTAAGCAATCTGATATCGATTATTTGCATTCATTAAAGCAAAAACATGGTTTTAGACTATTATTAG
The DNA here is from genome assembly GCA_963666285.2 of Sedimentisphaerales bacterium. Taxonomy (GTDB): domain Bacteria; phylum Planctomycetota; class Phycisphaerae; order Sedimentisphaerales; family SM23-30; genus JAFGDI01. The sequence goes on along the minus strand of OY762711.1, from coordinate 2,888,458 downwards.
CTATAGGTGGTTGGGGCAGATGTAAGAATTTTGCATCTGTTTGTATAAATGATGGTTTAAGAAAGAAGCTAATTAATGATTTACATCAACTTTGTCTTAAATATAAATTTGACGGGATAGATTATGATTGGGAGTTTCCGGATAATGAGCAGCAGAAGCAGGCTTATAATAAATTGATAGTTGAAACATCGCAGGCAGTAAAGTCGTATGGGATATTAGTAACATGCGCGTTATCACCCTGGCAGAAGTTATCAAAAGAAGCGTACCAGGCTTTAGATAGAGTGCATATTATGGCATATGATCAGGGAAAAAGACATTCCACTTATAATAAAGCAGTCGAAAGTCTTAATTTTTTTATGGGGCATGGTGTTGATCGTTCTAAATTGTGTTTGGGAGTACCATTTTATGGCCGCATGATTGAAGATTTTGGAAATAGTATGGGGTACAATCAGTTAGTTGAGAAATATAATCCCAAAAGGGATGTTGATGAGGTAGGTGGATATTACTTTAATGGACCGGATACAATGCAAAAGAAAATCCGTTATTGTTGTGAAAATAATATTGGTGGTGTTATGATTTGGGAGATTAGTCAGGATACTTCAGATGAAACCTCATTATTGAGTGAAATAAGCCGGGAATGTGAACGGATGGAAAAAGTTGGGGAAAAATAAAAAATCATGACGTATTAGTAGGAATTTAATGAAAAAGCTAATTGTAATATTTATATTTATGCTGGTAGTAAATGCATTTGGTTTAGAGTCAAATATGGAACATCAGTCTAAGAGGTTGAATGTATTGATCTTATGTATTGATGACCTTCGCACCGAGCTGAACTGCTTTGGAAAACCATTTATAAAATCACCGAATATCGATTCCCTGGCTGAAAATGGATTGAAGTTTAATCGTCATTATGTGCAGGCTCCCAGCTGTGGGCCTTCCAGATATGCGATGCTTACTGGTAAATATGGATCAACATCAAATAACAATGCGTTATTTTTCAGAGCTAAGAAAATGAAGGAAGATCCTGCTTCTGTTCCTCCAAGTATGCCTGAATGGTTTAAGACGCATGGTTATACAACCGTATCTGTAGGAAAGGTCTCGCATCATCCGGGCGGGATGGGTGGAAATAACTGGGATGACGAATTGATAATTGAGATGCCGGAAGCCTGGGATAAGCTTCTTATGCCGGTGGGAGAATGGGAGCATCCGCGAGGTGCGATGCACGGCCTGGCCCACGGCGAGAAACGCGAGAAATCCGGTAAAACTGATGTTTTTCAGGCTGTTGAAGGGCCAGATACTATTTATCCTGATGGTTTAATAGTTGAAGAAGGGTTAAAACAGCTGGACATGTTGGCAGGTTCAGGCAAACCATTTTTCCTGGCAGTTGGAATAATCAAGCCGCATTTGCCTTTTGGCTGTCCGGCAGAGTATTATGATATCTATAAGGATATGAAGCTACCAGCGATACCGTTTTATGCAAAGCCGGAAGATACTTTTATCTGGCATGGATCCGGCGAGTTTATGCAATACAATCGCTGGGGTAAAAATCCTAATATTGATATTGAATTTGCCGATGAGGTAAGACGTCATTATGCCTCCTGTGTGAGTTATGCCGATGCCCAGGTAGGAAAAGTGATGAAGAAATTGAAAGAAGTCGGAGCAGACAAAAATACCATTATTGTTTTGTGGGGTGATCATGGGTGGCATTTGGGCGAGCATCATATCTGGGGTAAGCATACTCTATATGAAGAGGCTTTACACTCTCCTCTGATTTTGTCTTATCCGGGAATGAAAAACACTGGCAGTGAAACAAATGCAATTGTTAATACTATTGACATTTTCCCAACACTATGCGAGTTATCCGGATTGGAAGTACCTGAATTTGCAGATGGCAGTTCGCTTAAGCCTGTACTGGAAAGTCCTGAAATTGAAAGTGGTTATGCTGTATCGTATTGGGGAGGTTTCCAAAGTATCAGGTCTAAAAACTACCGTCTTATACTCAATAAAAATGGAGATGTAAGATTGTATGACCACAGGACAAAAGAAAAAGAGACAGTGAATCTGGCTGAAAAAGAACCCAGTGTGGTACAAACGTTAACAACAGAACTGAAAACGAGATTGAATAATGTCTATTACTCAAACTGACTAATGGTCAGTTTGAAAGGTATCAGATATAGCTTTTTGGTATTAGGCAGGGAATGCCGCAGAGAGAGAAATAAATATTAATGTCAGTATTTAAGATAAGAAGTGAATATGGTCCGGCAGGAGATCAGCCTAAGGCGATTGAAGAGCTGTATGAAGGCCTTAATAGCCAGAGTAAGTTTCAGACTCTTATGGGTGTTACCGGTTCCGGTAAAACCTTTACTATGGCTAATGTTATAGAAAAATATGATCGACCTGCACTGGTTGTAAGTCATAATAAAACATTAGCGGCTCAGCTGTATGAAGAGTTTAAGGAGATTTTTCCGGAGAATGCGGTAGAGTATTTTGTCAGTTATTACGACTATTATCAGCCGGAAGCTTATATTCCGCAGCGAGATATCTATATAGAGAAGGACGCATCCCGTAATGATGATTTGGACAGGCTGCGATTGAGTACAACAACGTCGCTTTTGAGCAGGCCTGATACGATTGTGGTTGCCAGCGTGTCTTGTATTTTTGGTCTGGGCAGTCCGGATGACTATAAAAATTACATTGTAGCGTTGCGTGTGGGGCTGGAAGTTGATCGAGACCAGGTTTTGCTCGATCTGACGAGTATAAGTTATGAACGAAATGATATAGCATTTGAGCGTGGTAATTTCCGTGTACGAGGTGATGTGGTTGAGATCTGGCCGGCATACGGCCAATTTGCCGTTCGGGTAGAGTTTTTTGGCGATGAAATCGAGGGTATTTCACTGATTAATCCTGTTAGTGGAGAGGTGCTGGCCGAGGAAACGCAGTATTTTATCTATCCGGCCAAACATTATGTTATGCCTGAAGACAGGATAGAGGAAGCAACAGCATCAATCGAGAAAGAGCTGAAGAGCAGGTTGTACCAGTTGCGGAATGAGGGTAAGCTGCTGGAGGCTCAGAGATTGAATGCGCGTACCCGTTATGATATTGAAATGATCCGAGAGGTTGGTTATTGCAGCGGTATAGAGAATTATGCCAGGCATATGGCCGGGCTGCAGCCAGGCAGTAAGCCGTTTACGCTGCTGGACTATTTTCCGGACGATTTTTTGATGCTGATAGATGAATCACATGTCACGATACCGCAGTTACGAGCGATGTATGCCGGGGACAGGAGCCGAAAGCAGGTACTGGTAGATCATGGATTTCGTTTGCCAAGTGCGATGGATAACAGGCCGCTCCAATATGAAGAATTTGAAAAGAGCTGGGATAGGGTAATATTTGTCTCTGCAACGCCTGGTCCGTACGAGCTTGACCTATGCGGCGGGCATGTGGTAGAGCAGGTAATTCGTCCGACCGGGCTGCTGGATCCTGAGATATCAATCGAATCGGCCAGTGAGCAGGTTCCGCATTTATTGGGTGAGATCGAAAAACGGGTTGCCAAAAATGAGCGAGTTCTGGTTACGGTTCTGACCAAACGGCTGGCTGAGGATTTGAGTAACTTCATAAAAGATAAAGGCTTCCGGTGTGCATATTTGCATAGTGAAATTGATACGCTGGAGCGTGTGAATATCCTGCGGCAGCTGCGTGAGGGAGAATTTGATGTGTTGGTAGGTGTAAACCTTCTAAGAGAGGGTTTGGATTTGCCGGAAGTATCGCTGGTCGGTATCCTGGATGCTGATAAGGAAGGTTTCCTGAGAAGTGAGACCTCGCTGATCCAGACAATCGGTCGTACAGCCCGTAATGTGAATGCCCAGGTAATATTGTATGCCGATAAGGTAACAGACTCGATGCAGCGGGCAATGGATGAGACATCGCGCAGACGGCAGTTGCAGCTTGAATATAATGAAACTCATGGCATAACACCACAGACGATTCAGAAGGCTATACGTAAATCGCTTGAGACAGAGTTCCAGGCGAAGAAGCTGGCCGAGGAAGTTATCGCCCGGGATGGCAGCGAATACGACCGTGAAGAGCTATTGGCGACTCTTGAGAAGGAGATGTTTGCTGCTGCTGAGGCAATGGAGTTCGAAAAAGCTGCCAAACTGCGAGACCAGATACAGGAATTGAAAGACGCACCGGAAATTGGGAAGAAAAAGAGGGGGAAGGGTAAATAAATAATGAGTAATAAATGCTATTCTGGAAAAATAACAAGTTGCGAACAGGCATACGGTAATAATTAACTCAAACTGACCGATGGCCAGTTTGAGAGGTATTAGGTATTAGTTATTTGGTATTAGGGAAGGTTTGCCGCAAAGCGGCAGGCTAATTAAATCATTAATGTAACAATTTGCAATGAATTGTGTTATAGCAATAAAAAATGTAAAATCGGTCACTTTGAGTAATTAAACTTTATTGCATTATTAATTTGACATGAAATGCTGTTTTGTTAATAATTTTTGTATCAGAGTTTCATATAATTACGGATATATATAAGCTCTGTTTAACTTTGAACAATATTGTGTGAAAAAAACATACATCAATTGAATGAAATAGGAAGAAAAATGATTAAGAAATATAAAACTATCAAGATTTTCGTGTTGTTTCTGTTGGTATTTAATGTTATGCCTGCGTTTTCAGCGGAGCAGGGTGCAGATGCGGCAGTGACGGTTGATAACCCTAATATCCCGGTAGAAGATCTTGGGTTATTACTTAAGCCGCTGCGGAAAGAGCAGCTTCTTATTGAAACCGAAGCGTGGTTTAGTCTGCTGGAAGAAAAAGTTCGAGAGATAGGTCTGAAGGAGATCGAGGTCAAAAATGTAAATCGAGACATCACCAAGGCGATAGATGGAGCGAAAGATAAAATTGACCAGATTAAAAATGGCGATAAGGCGGCAGATGCAGCAGGAAATCAATCAACTGATGAACTGGTTGTAAAAGAAGAATTGAATAAAAACATAGCGGCTCTCAAGGAAAAAACCGAGGAAATCGATCAGAAAACTCAGGAAGTGAGTCAAGCTATTGCTGATAAAGCTGCTAATGGTGAAGGTAAAGAAGTGCGAGCTTCTGAAAAAGAAGTGATTGCGAGTGCTGGAGAAGTAGAAGCAGCAAAGGCCAAACTGGAGGAGACAGCCGAGTCACTGGAAAAAGCAGATATAAAGATTGAGGATAAGGTTCAAAAAGTGGCAGATGCCGAGGTAGAGTTACACGGCAAGGTAAAAGAACATCTGCTGGCACAATTAAATAAATTGCGTGAAGAACAGACCGCACTGGTTGACCGATGCTCAATTGTCATTCAGTCATTGAAAGGCAAAGGCGGTGAGATCGATGAATACGAAAAGTATATAGCAGCTGTTTCCGGTATAAAGGTTGATGTAAAGGATGTATCGGCAACAAAAGCTTTAATAATCGGCTGGCTGACCTCGCCAGAAGGCGGGATCCGCTGGGGCTGGAATATTATCTGCTTTGTTCTGATAGTTGTTGTATTTAAGATCCTGGCAGTTTTCCTAAGTTCGATGACCCGCCATGCGATGAAAATTCATAAAGGCAGTTCTGATTTGCTCAAGGAATTTTTCAGTAATACAGTATCAAAAGTTACCATGATAATTGGTTTTGTTGTTGCCCTTTCAATGCTGGGAATTGATATCGGCCCGCTGGTTGCAGGTATCGGAGCTATAGGTTTTATTATCGGTTTTGCCCTGCAGGGGACACTGAACAATTTTGCCGCGGGAATTATGATCCTTATGCACCGTCCGTATGATGTCGGTGATGTAGTAAGTGCAGCAGGAGTGACTGGTGTGGTTGCTTCGATGAATCTTAATACCACTACGGTAAAGACTTTTGACAACCAGATCGTTGTTGTTCCTAACGGCTCTATCTGGGGCGGAGTTATAACTAATGTTACCGGCAGCAGCACCCGTCGGGTTGACATGGTGTTTGGTATCAGCTATTCTGATGACATTTCCAAGGCACAATCAATTCTCGAAGATATTGTTGTGTCTCACGAACTTGTCCTTAAAGACCCTGAGCCGGTAATTCGCATGCACGAGCTGGCTGATTCCTCGGTTAATTTTGTTTGTCGTCCGTGGACCAACACTTCTGATTACTGGAAAGTATATTGGGATATTACCCGTGCAGTAAAAGAACGGTTTGACAATAACGATATCTCAATTCCATTCCCACAGCGAGATGTTCATATTTACCAGGAAATGTCGGCTATTCTGCCGGCGGCAGCTAATCAGTCTTCATCAGATATTCCACCAGCTCCTGAAAATTTCGATGCAGACGAACTGTCAGGTGAAAATTAAATAACTCAAACTGACCGATGGTCAGTTTGAGAGGCATAATGCATAAGAGATAAGAGATAAGGCATAAGGGTAAGTAGTCCCCAATCAGTTAGTTTGGGTAAATTATGAATTGTGAATTATGACAACTCTGAAAAAGAAAACAAAGATTATTGGCATATCAATCATTTTTGTTTTTGGCATATTTGCTTTAGTATTTGTTTTTCCAACAAATTCGATGCAAAATGTATTGCCAATATATCGCAGTTGTTATTGATTTTGATTCAGGTGAAGTGACTTTTTCGGACTTATTGGAGTTAGTTTCTCGCCAGATCGCCGACGGTTTTAAGAGCTTTAATGACTTTCTCGGAACATTTGAGTCCGCAGTTTAGTCTCAGATAGTTTCTATAATGTTTGCGGGAAGAAAACAGTACGCCGGGAGCGATCGATATTTTCTTTTTAAGGGCTTTTTCAGCCAGAATGACAGAATCAATATTTTCTGGCAGTTCTACCCATAAGTAATGACCACCGGCAGGGTTTGCGGTGCGGGTACCTTCAGGGAAAAAATCAGCGATAATGCTCTGGGTTAGAGCTACATTCTGCCGGTATTTGTCGCGTAGTCTGCGCATATGCTGTTTGACCCCGCCGCGTTTGAGATAGTCAGCGAGGGCTTTCTGGATGACAATAGGTGAGGCTAGAACCGACATTCTGAAGCATCTGCGTATATCTTCGGTGTATCTTCCGCCAGCAGCCCATCCGATGCGATAGCCGGGGGCAATGATTTTACTGAAACTGCCGAGATGTATAATGTTTTCCGGATCTATAGCTTTAAGCGGCGGTTCCGGGCGTTTTTTACTAAAATATAATTCCCCGTAGGTGTCGTCTTCGATAATGACAAACTTGTGCTTTTGGGCAAGCTCGATGAGTTTCTGTCGATTGTCAGCAGGTATAACGGCACCGGTTGGGTTTGAAAAAGTAGGCGAGCAGAGCAGTGCTTTTGCCTTGATTTTATTTTTCAGCATTTTGTTGAGGGCGTCAATGTTGATGCCGGTGGTAGGGTCAACCGGTACTTCGACAGCTTTTAAGCTAAGGAATTCCAGCAGGGTGTAGAAACCATAATATCCGGGCGATTCGACCAGGACGGTGTCGCCGGGTTTGGAAACAGCTCGCAGTGCGAGGGTGAGAGCCTGGGTTATCCCCTGGGTAACAGTAAGTTCGTCATGGGCAGGTGTGCAGCCAGTCTGGATCATCCATTTATTAAGTTCCTTGACAAGCCCTTTGTCGCCAGAGCCGAGGAAGTATTGATTGTTATCAAGCGGCCATGTACGTGATACGCGTGCGAGCGACTGGCTGAGTTCTTCGCTAGGCAGGTCGGAAGGGTCGGGCATGCCGGCGCCGAGAGGAATCATGCCGGGCTGGGTGACAGACTTGAAGAGAGCGTCTGTTTCTTCCGGAATTCTGACGGTTTTTTCCTGGACAGATATATCGCTCAGTCTGGCTTCTGGAAGCTTTATGCTGATATCAAACCGTTTGAGCGAGGGCGGGCATACGATATATCCGCTGCGAGGCAGGCTTTCTATGACCCCTTTAGCTTCAAGTCTGCGGTATGCTTCAAGTGTGGTCATAACACCAACATTCATCTGACCGGACATAGCGCGAACAGAAGGAACCTTGTCGCCTTCGTTAATGATACCGCCGTCAATCAGGCCGATGACACGATCCATAATCATTTCGTATTTTTTCATAGTACAGTTATCAGTCAGTTGTTAGTGATTGTCAGAAAATAACACAATATAATTATGCAACATTATGTAACAGAATGCAAATAAGAAAGGCTGTTATGGTGAAAGTCCATCGTAACTGTATCTGTTAAATAACTTAAACTGACCGGTGGTCAGTTTGAGAGGTACCAGGTATTATTGGAGAAAAAATAATTATACAAGTACGCCTTGATTGAACTTAGCATAATGCATATCAATTTTTAAGATAAGATTTTCAAGCCCAGTCTTTCAAGAAATCTGATAATAGCATCGGGTTGAGTTTTTCGCCGGCTTTGAGCATATTATAAATTTGAGCTACCTGGTCTGTAAGGTATTTGTGTACTTTGTGGTGATCGTTAAGTTTTGGATAGTTCATTTGCTGCAACATTTGATCTTCAAATTTGAAGTGTTCTTTTGTGTATTGCAGCAATTTACCGGTATTGAAGCAAATACATCACTACCTTTACCAGCACCCATATATTAGCCCATTTTCTTAGTATGACAATTTCTGATTAGACAGAAGCAGGTTGTCGGTTTTGAGAATACTTTTTGTCTTCTTTCAGGATATGGCTGGTAAGCCAGTCTTTTAGAAATTGACAGGTAGCAATTACGTTAATCCGTTCTTTGTTAGTTACTTTTTTTTGTAAATCAGCAACTTCAGCGATTAATTTCTGATGAAGTAATTTATGTTGACTAAGTAATGGGTAGTTAATGCTTTTCATGTAATTTTCTTCATAGGCGAAATGCTGCTGTGTGTATTTAACCGTTTCGGCGATAATACTGCCAACAATATCGGTACCTTTACCAGCTCCCATAGCGTCGTGCAGCTGGTTAACCAGATCACAGAGTTTCTTGTGCTGATTGTCAATAGATGAAACACCGACAGAATAGGAATCGTTCCATGTTATAAAAGCCATTATGTATCTCCGTTATAATAAGATTATCATTTTCATTATTCATTAAGTGTTTTCGGTTGAAAACAGGCATATAATAAGCGAGGAGGAATGGCAATCGTATAAAACTGGAGATTGAGATTGGGAGACAGACCGGCATTAAAGGCAGCAGGCAGTTTTTAAGTACTGGTTTGACAACGAGATGTGTATGGTCCGGCCAAACAGCTGACAGGATAGTATATTTATCAATACATATAAGCAGGGTACTATAAAACGTATAATGGATAAGTTATTCGGACTGTTGGCCGATAGTTTCCATTATCCTGCGATATCTTTTGTACAGGGAATCAAGACTGTCATTACCAAGATGGTACCAAGGCTGTATTTCATCGACAGTTCTTTCTCTTTCGGTGTAGAAATCCGGCGATATATTAAACTTGTCAAAGGCCTGCAGGTAGCGGTCATATTCGAAGCCTTCGTCCCAGCAATCAAATTTTGCACCGAGTTTGTATGCTTCCTCAATTGCGTAGCTGATCCTTCTATCTCCACGAGAGAGGATAGTTTCGAGAATGGATCGTTCCATATAATGGAATTTGACTCTCACGCTGACTTTTCTGAGTTTTTTGCATTGGTCGATGAGAAGTCGCCTGGCGTTCATGAAATAATCGAAGTTCTGTTGAGCAGCCCAGGCAAATGGTGTATGCGGTTTGGGTACCAACCATGAAACAGAAGCGGTAACAGAAGCGGGAGTGCCGTGGACCTGTCTGCGCAGGTATGAAATACGAGAGGCCAGTTTTACAATACCTAGCAGATCTTCTTCGGTTTCGCCGGGGAATCCGATCATAAAATATAGTTTAACTTTCAGGAAGCCGGCCTTGTAGGCTTCAATCATGGTTTCTTCAAGATCGCTGTCGGTAACTTTTTTCCCGATGGCCTTACGCATAGTATCAGAGGCGGTTTCGACGGCGATGGTGAGTCCTTCCTTGCGAGTTTTTGTAATTTTGGCAGGCAGTTCATGGAGCTGTTTGTCAACTCGCAGAGAGGGCAGAGAGATGCTAAGGTTACGGCCTTCAAACTGATCGTACATTTGTTCTGCCAGCTTGTGAAGATTTGGATAGTCGCTGCTGGAAAGACTGAGTAGTGAAACAGTATCGTGACCAGTGTTAGTGTAGCTTTCGGAAGCAATGTTCAGAAGACTGTCTATGCTTCTTGATCGGAGGTTACCCTTGGTGTGGCCGGCGTGGCAAAAGGCACATCGACAAGGACAGCCTCGCATGATTTCAAGGGCAATGCGGTCATGAGGGGTATCGGTATTAGCTACCAGCGGGGCGATAGGGTACGGGGCAGAGTCCATATCGTACACACAGGCTCGATTGATGATTTCCGGTACGCCTTTTTCGGTAACGGTTCTGGAAGAGATTGTGTTATCTTCTGCGTACTCGAACTTGTAAAATTGAGGTACGTAAACAGTATCAAAGTTTTGTGCTATGGAAAGAAGTATGTCTTTCCTGGTGAGATTATTCTTTTTGCATTGACGATAATGTTCGATAACCTGAGGGAAAACTTCTTCTCCGTCACCGAGCAGGATACAGTCAAAGAAATCTGCTACCGGCTCACAGCAATCAGCAATAGGTCCGCCGCCAATGATAATTGGGTTATTGTCATTTCTGTTTTCGGCACGAAATGGAATCTGTGCCAGGTCGAGCAAGTACAAAATATTGCTGTAGCTGAGCTCATGCTGCATGGTAATGCCAACGAAGTCAAAGTCATTGACGGGCATACGATTTTCCCAGGAGAAAAGTGGGATGCCCAGTTGTTTCATGATGTCTCCGGCATCAAACCAGGGACAATAGGTACGTTCAGCAAGGGTATTGTCAAGCAGGTTAATGGCATGGTACAGGATTGAAAAGCCAATGTTGGACATGCCCATAGAGTATACATCCGGGAAGGCTAAAGCGACTTTAACATCGCAATTATCCCAATCTTTGCGAATCTGATTGACTTCGCCGCCGATATACTGGGCCGGGTTACTGACTTTAGGAAGGAGTTTGTGAGAGATAATATCAGATAGATTATTCATATTGTAGCTATTTTGTTTGTTTATTCTTCAAGGTAGCCTGGCAGTTGAGGGTCGGCCAGGTCCCAAAGCCCGATTTTGTTTTTCCTGGCTATCTTGTAAAGTTTTTCAAATCTTTTGTCGTATAAATGTTCGTGCCGTATGTCAGCCCAACCATAACCTTCGCGTATGAGCTTTTCGTTGAGCATGCTGTCTTCGGTAAGGTAGATATATGCCAACAGGCGTTTGTACTTGTCCCTGTGGCAACTGCGGTTAGGTTCCAGCTTTATGATAACCTCCCTGTTCAGGCAGAGCTGAGTAACGTAATCCCTGGCTTTTTCAGCGTAGGGCATAGCAGGAGATCTATCAGAAGCAAGTTCCGGAGTATCGACACCGATTAGTCTTACCCTGGTTTTAGAACGACATGCTATACTGTCATACAAGTCCAGATAGATAGTATCACCATCGTTGACCTGATTGACAATGAACCTGTTGTTGTGGTAGGTATCCCAGTCGTTTGTCGAATTTCTGTTATACATGCTGTATTGGGTAAAAACTGCTAAAATAAAAAAAAGAAAGCTCAACCAAAAAATAATTTGGCGAGCTCTGTTTGATAAAATCTTATTTTTTGCACTCCTCACAATTTCAACCTGGAGCTATCGCCAAAATAGAAAGTTACATATTGTCGTCAGCTGTAGTATCTTCCGGCTGAGGATCGGTAGTTTCTTCGTTTAAGTCCATTGTATCTTCTGTTTCTATGGTGTCTTCAGTTTCCATAGCGTCAGGCATATCAGCGTTTACATTATCAACCTGTATCTGAAGTAAGTCTTCAGAGGCCTTTTGAGAGGCTGAAGCTTTCTGGGTGAAACTGTCGCTGATAGTAACAACAGCGTCAGACATTTCAGGCAGGGTTTTGATGCTGTCAAGTATTCCAATGGAAGAATTATAGAAGTCAACATCAAGCTCCCAAAGCTTTTGGATTTCTCTTAGAAGAATGTTGTCAATTTCCTTAGGATCGAATTCGCCAAAGCTTCGCGCCATTCCAGTGTATTGTTCCAGGCTTGATTTAGCATTTTCATAAAGTTCAATAGCTTCCTGTACCGCGGCAGCGTGTGAAGCTTCGAATGTCTTGAGTTCTTCAATTGCGGTATTTATGTTAGTAATAATAGATTGCTTTCTGGTTTCAGCATCAGAAATCCTGGAGGCTATTTCAGTAGTGGTTTCAGGAGAAGTTTCGAGCTTATTGATAACATTTTCCAGCTGAATTATTCTATTATCAGTATTGTTTCCCAGTGAAGTGAAATAGTCAATTTGAGTTTTGAGGCTGTCCATCTTGAGTTTGACGAGTTCGGCCTTTGTTTCGTAATGAATTCCGCCGGTTATTTCAGCACTACTGTTAATGAAAGATTCCATTTCAGAGTCTTTTCCCTGTTTGATCCAGTCCATGGCCCAGTTTTTCATATTATCAGATCCAACACGCTGCACGGTAGCTTCCATTTGGAGTTTATATTTTTCACTACCTTCAGCGTTGTCAGCCTGGTTACGAATTTCTAGATATTTATCTCTAAACTCTTTAGCCTTTTTCATATATTGATTATATTCAGCTTCCATTGACTGGTATTCAGACTGGCTTTTGGAGATTTTATCAGTCAGTCCGCTCAACTGTTGTTTTGCAGCGGTAAGCTGCTCTTTCAATCCATCAATGGCTTTATCAGGCTTGGAAGATTTAGCAGCGGTAACATCCACATTACATTTTCTAACTTCATGAATGAGGGTGTTTGTTTTTAATAGCAGAGGGTGTATGTCAGTATCGCTGAGGGCCAGTCTGGCCTTGATATCTCTAGCTTTAGTAAGATATATCGATGTAAGTGCCAGGTTAGATGCGTTCTTTAAGCTGTTTCTTCTGCCTTGTTCGGTAGGACTTTTGTTGATAGAGTTGTTCGCTTTACTCAATTCAGCGAGGGCGGCGTCGAGTTTATTGCCGCTGATTTCATTAAGAGCTTTAGTGTAAGAGTTTGAATATTCGATAATCTGGTTGGTAACGCCAATCATGCCGTTACAGACGTTTTCAAAGTCCTGATCGGAATTTATAGGAGCATTTTTAAGTTCTTCCATTTTAGCGTTAAGATCATCAAATGGGAACAGACCAACTGCATTAGTAATACGATTAGTAACGTCTTCAGCAATCTTTTTTCTTTGTTGATTTAATACAGCATCACTGCCAGCAGCCGGGATATTTTTAATTTTGTCCATTTCCTGCTGGTTCAAAGCCGCTTTATCCGAGCTAGCTTTGATCATTCTGTTACTTTTTGAGATAGCATCTTTAGCCTGATCTGCAGCTTTATCCGGTTCAGATTTATCGCATCCAGAGATACAAACCGCAAGTATAACGCAGGTAAACAAAGTAGATAATAATTGGATAGTTTTTCTGGTCATTTCAATATTTCCTGATCTCAGGTGTGTATAAGGTTGGTAGGCTGGTTGAACAAGCAGCTGGGCCTGCCATTGTGCCGTAATGCAACGAAAATACTCAAATAGAATATAATACCAGAAGACAATAGATGTGTCAATTGGTTATTGAGGCAAAAGGCTGAATGCAATGCAATAGCGGTACAGTTGTAACTTACTATTTTGCTGTCACTTATAAAATATGTTGTTTGGCGAGTCCAGATATAGGAGTTAAAAGGATATTAGCCGCCTAAAACTCTCAGTAAATCGTTATATGTGACAGATATAAAGAGCGTCAAAATGAGTGCCAGTCCAATGTAATTGATAATTTCCTGGGTTTTCATAGAAAGAGGTCTGCCCATGAATTTTTCAACGACTAAAAGCACCATCAAACCACCATCAAGGATTGGTAATGGCAGGAAATTGAAAACAGCGATACAAACACTGAGCATTGCCATCATGTAAACGTAATATTCAAGCGGTTTGGTTGAGGCAATAGTGTAACTCATGCCAAGAATACCGATAGGTCCGCTGGCAGCCTTCATATTGACACTGCCGGTAAGCATGCCTTTAATTGTCATATATGTCTGGGTTAAGAACCCATTTGTAGCATCGATACCCATGCTAAAGCTTTGTGCCATAGATTCGCCTTTGAACATTTCCTCCAGTTTTTTAACCGGTAATTGCTGGAAATCACCAAAATCCGGCTGCCAGGTAACGGTTTCCCATTTATTAGTCTGCGGGATGAAAACATCAATAGTTTGAATTTCCTGGCTTCCCGGAGCGATAAAAGCAATTTCGCATTTGGAATTTCTGGCAAGCTGCATTTGAATGTAAATATCCTGCCAGCTTGCGATATCGGTACCATTGACTTTTACTATCTTCGCACCTCTAGGCATAGCGGTAGTATCGGTTGGCAGTTTGGAATCTACACTGGTCTCTTCATCTATCCATTCAACACTGTTTGCTACAACGGTTTCAGATAGATCCGTTCCCATAGAAATGCCGATCATAGCCGGTGAGCTTTTCATTTTGAGGATATTAACAAAAGAGAATTTACGCTTCGGTATCACCTTTATCTCAACTTCTTTGATACTACCGTCACTTTCATTTCTAATGACCGTGACAGGCATTTCCTTGTTAGCATATTCTTCACATGTTTCTCGTAAATCTTCGGCAGTAGGCCAACCGATCGAACCTGCCCGAATAATAATATCTCCTTCTTTAATTTCAGCTGTTTCAGCGGGAGAATCCTTCAGAACTGAGGTTACAGAAATACGAGGAGACATGCCATAAAGATTGAACAGGTCAGGCAAACCAGCTTCAGGGTCAAAACCGATAAGTTTCGGTTTAATTACCGCTTCTGTTGGAGTATTGTTAGCTTTAACTACACTAAATGTAACAGGTTCCGGTGCAACACCATCCTGTTTTTGTTTGAAGAACTGTTTAAGTTCGCCATAAAGAGATATAGGCTGACCGTTTGCATGAGTAATTGTGTCACCGGCTTCAAAGCCAAGATTGGCTAATTTATTTATAGCCTTCATACCGGCATCAGTATTACTTTTAATTGTATCAATAGTCAGAGTTTCAGGAGGGGCGATGCCAAGCATTTTCATCCCTTTTTCCTGGTTCATTTTCGGCGAAATTTCTATATCTTTAGTTGTCCCATCTTTTCTTTCAATACTGAATACAACTTTCTCGTCTTTACTGGTGAAAGCACTAGCGATAGTCAAATCCATAAAATTCATTAAAGAACCGGTTTCACCATTTATTTTTAAAACCTTATCTCCGGGAATTAATCCAGCCTGTTCAGCAGGAGAACCAGGTATTGTTTCACCGACAATAGCCGGAGAAAGTTCAACACCATTGGCAAATACGACCATAAACGCTATGGCACCGCTAACAAGGTTCATAAAGACCCCGGCAGAGACAACAATAGCTCTCTGCCATATAGCTTTATTGCCAAAACTTCTTGGGTCATCGGAAACCTGATCAGCACCCATATCTTCCTGGCCAAGCATTTTTACGAAACCGCCAAGTGGAAGCAGCCTAACCTGGTATTCTGTTTCACCGCCTTTGCCGCCCAGAAAAGGTAAGGTAAATACCAATTTTGGATTGCTCTTGCTGTCACAAATAATTGTAGGTAGAACTCTTAGCTGCAGCCCTTTTTCCTGTTTGCTGAGTCCGGCTAGAACAGCCCCCATTCCAATAGCAAATTCTTCTACTCTGATACCGACAGATTTAGCGGCGATAAAATGACCGAGTTCATGGATTAAAACAACTGCCCCGAAACCGACAATAACCATAAGAATCATAGGCATTTGCCAAATGTAATATATGGCAACGGCCAGAATGGCGATATTTATCAGGCTTGATATTGGATTTTTTTTGTTTGTTTCAGCACTAGTATTATTCGAGTTATTGTTTTCACTCATTGTAATATTATATTTCCTTTTAGTGTTATTGATTATTCAAATACTTATCTGTTTTACATGTTATCCGACAATAAGTTACTTATTTTACGCATAACCAACGAAAAAGGTCAGATTATATTGTATATCGACCAGTATTTTAAGTATGAAAAGAAAAATATTTTGCACAAAGTGATCATTGTGGTCCATATAAGTAAAAAAAGTTATGTTAATTAAGCCGAAATAATCTCAATAGTTATTATTTACGAAATGGCGGGCCCAGCGGTCAGTTTCAAGTAACTGTTCCAAGTCCGGGTTCTGGACAAAGGAATGATTATGTAAAGCAGATTCGGTTAAATTAGAAATTTGCACAAAACTGATTTCTCTGTTGCGGAAAAGGTTAACAGCGGCTTCGTTTGCAGCATTGAAGACCGCACCACATGTTCCGCCACGAGAAGCAACCTCGAACCCAAGTCTAACAGCTGGGAATTTCCTGATATCCGGTTCTTCGAAATTAAGTGACCCCAGTTCATGAAGATTGAGTCTTTTAGTAGGACACGGGAGTCTCCTTGGGTACGTAAGTGCATATTGTATAGGTAGTTTCATATCAGGAGGAGAAAGTTGAGCGATAACAGAACCATCGCAAAATTCCACAAGAGAGTGTATGATAGATTCGGGATGGACAAGAACCTCAATTTTATCAGCCGGCATATCAAAGAGCCATTTGGCCTCAATAACTTCTAATGCCTTATTCATCATAGTGGCAGAATCAATCGTTATTTTAGGCCCCATGTTCCATGTCGGGTGATTTAAGGCATCTTCAAGAGTAGCATTTTTAATTTGTTCCAGAGAAGAGGTTCTAAATGGACCACCGGAAGCAGTAATTATGATTTTTTCGATCTCATCATGGCTGCCAGAGTGCATTGACTGCAGGATAGCCGAGTGTTCGCTGTCAATAGGCAAAATGGTAGCACCAGTTTTTTTAGATAGCGGCATAATCAAGCAGCCAGCTACTACCAGTGCTTCTTTATTGGCCACTGCAATAGTTTTTCCGGCATTGACAGCAGCTAAAACAGCCGGTAAACCAGCTGCACCCACAACAGAAGCAATAACGATGTCACATTCAGGGTCGGTAGCAAGTTCCACCATCCCTTCAGGACCGGCTATGACTTTCGTATTGGTATCTGCAAGTTCATTTTTGAGATTATTTTCAAAGTCCGGATTTGTAACAACAACGGTTTTGAGGTTAAATTGCCTCGCTTGTTGAGCCAAGTCTTGCCAGCGACTGTGTGCGCTAACGCCGGTAACTTCAAATTCTTCTGAAAGATGCTCAATAATTGCCATGCTGTTTGCACCAATTGAGCCGGTAGATCCTAAAACACAAACTTTTTTCTTAGTATTCATAGAACTATAAGTTTAAGAATATACAGAACTAAAAACAATAAAAAAACCATGCAAGGTACCAGCTTTCTTTGAGCTAATAAGTTGCATGGTTTTATTATACAGTCTTTATGAGACTGTTTGCCGGAGGCATACCGTCATACATAATGATTGAAGTAAAACATTTGCGGCAAGTAAAAACACCTGCTCGATACTACCGAGAACTCCTTTCTTCTCATGGATAATATGGGTAGTATGGGCTGTATGGAGAAAACGCCCTAAAGGTATTTTCCGTAGGTGCAAATATTGCCACGATGCTTAGGGCTATAATGATAGTCATAAAAGTGACAAAAGCCCAAAATGTTTTACTTTTGAGCAGATTTTCTGCATATACCAAAGCATCATGGCCTGGGAAATGCAGATGGTGAGCCCAGCTTGTCAGGTCTGTTATGTGATACATTACGAGACCCTCCTGTATGCGTTATGCCAGCATTTCGCCTGTTCCGGCATTGCGTACAACTATGCGGACTTGTCTTAACAGTTATGTCCAAAACAGACAAACTGCTTAAAAGCATAGTTACATTATATTAAGCATAGTAGTACGCAGTTCTATTTAAAGTATAGCATAAGAAATCGCAAATGAGCAACAATTTGGTAAAAAATGGTTCGTCAATTTCTGCTTGACGTTCAAATAGAGTGTATGTATTATACAAATTTATTATTTATAAAACTTTAAGGTTATTGATAACCCAGCAGAAATTAAGAAATAAATATGATAAATAATTTACTCATTTTGGCATCCTCAATAGATTATGCATTATCGGTCAAAGCCGGTCTTGTGTTGTTGGTGATCGGGCTAGTATTTGTAGTAATTTTGACAATAGCCTGGAATAAGCTAAAAGTTGAAAAAGATCCCACAGTTGAAGCGATAGAGAATATATTGCCCGGCGCCAATTGCGGCGGTTGCGGATTAGCAGGTTGCGGAGCCTATGCAGAAGAGATAGTAAATGATCATGGTCTGCTCGGTAAATGTGGCCCTGGAGGCGAAAACCTGGTTCATGAAATAGCTGCTATATTGGGAATCGAAGCAGAAGCACAAGCCCCGATTCGAGCTGTTATTCATTGCAGTGCACATCGGAAAGACCAGATTGAAAGGGTTAACTATAATGGGCCACATACCTGCTCTGAGGCACAGATGATTCCTGGACCTATTGGATGTCCATATGGATGCATAGGTTATGGAGATTGTGCAAATGCCTGTGAGTTTGATGCTTTGCGAGTAGAAGACGGGTTAGCAGTAGTAGATTATGAAAAGTGTGTTGGTTGTGGAGCCTGCGTAGATACCTGCCCAAGGAAATTGATTGAACTTGTACCTATGGTTTCAGATCCGCTGGTAGTTGTCGGCTGTTCTACGCTGGATAGAGTAAAAGATGTAAAAGAATACTGCCAGGTAGGTTGTGTAGCATGCGGATTATGTGCGAAATTTGCACCAGATACGTTTGTGATGAAAAATAACCTGCCAGTAATTAATTATGAAAGTTATGGTGATGAAGAGTCACGAGAAAAAGGTGTTGAAAAATGCCCACGAGCTCTGCTAGTTTATGTTGGTAAAAATGTAAAGCCAGTTTCAGAGCCAGAAGAAGTTGGGGTAACTATTTGAAAATAATCCTATGAAGACTTCATTAGGATGTGGAATAAAGGAATGGCCCATAGTGCTGACGTGCTATGGGCCTGTTTTTGTATAATCCTAGTATTCCGGCCAATCTATTGCTCAAACGCAGGGTGCGGGCAGTTTTAATAAATGATTACAAAGTATTCTGAGAAGAGTTTGTAGTAGTATCGGGGACAATTATAACGATAGCCGAAACAGAGTCAGCACCGAAATCTTTTAGTACTTTTGCGGCAGTATTAAGTGTTGTGCCGGTGGTTGTAACATCATCGATCAGACAGATATTTTTATTTTTGAATGGGGCATCCTGCCTAACAGCGAAAGCACCATTGAGGTTTTGTTTGCGTTGACCTGCCGGAAGAGTTGTTTGGGGAGGAGTGTTTCTTATACGAACCAAGTCGTTTCTAATCGGGATATAAAGTCCGGCTTTTTTAAGGAAATTAGAAATTTGAACAGCGATAATTTCACTTTGATTATATCCCCGAATAAGTTTTCTACGCCAATGCAGGGGGATAGGCACCAGAAAATCGATATGTCTTGTCTCATTACGAGCCATAGCAGCATCAGCAGCAAGTTTACCCAGGAATTTGTCAAGCCTGCTCTGGTGATGGTATTTTAATGATAAGACAAGGTTTTTGAGTGCGCCATGATAATTTCCCACCCTGACCAGGTAATCCAGTTTTGAATTGGTATCCTGGCAGTTATGGCATTTTCCATTGAAAATTTCATATTGAGAAGTAGATTTGCCACAATTAGGGCATGCCGGCGATAGGATGGCATTTCTAAGGGTATTCCAGCAGTTCGGGCATAGAGTATCATCTGTTCTCACAATCCTGCAATTGCATGAAGCGCATACTGGCGGGTAAAGTAATTCGCCAAAATGAAATATGGCATGATTAAGGATATAATTCAGTCTGCTCATAATAAGAATTATTGTGACCAATGGAAACTCTATCTAATTAGAGTATATTTACCATTGATCGTCAAATTAATAAAACCGTCCTTTGCCAAAATAACAGTTTTGGGGGGGAATTATAAGATTAAATGCTGTGAATATACTAATTTTAGATATTAGTCACTTAATAATAATGATTGACATTTGCTGAGATTTTAGTTTAAATGTTTGAAATAAAAGAAGTTGACACCATAGGAATGGTGTAACATAATTATTAGAAATTTGGATAATTAGAATAATAGATGGTATTTACATTACACAGATATATATTTTTTGACCTGATCAAAAAGTTTTTTCTAGCATTGATAGTATTGTCGCTGGTTATGGGTTTAGGCATGATGCTGAAACCATTACGAAGTTACAATATCGACCCAATGAAGGTCCCACAGCTAGTCGCTTATACAATGCCGATAACAATAACGATGGTGCTGCCAATAGCTGCACTTCTGGCAACCACCCTGACTTATGGGCGTCTGGCATTTGATAATGAGATTAATGCCTGTCGCAGTAGTGGAATAAGTGTTGTATCATTAATATATCCAGCCGGTACCCTGGCGCTTTTGATAGGACTGGCAAGTCTTTTACTGGGATTTCATACGATACCATATTTTATTTCTCGCTTTGAGAATATCATATCAGAAGATGCCGAAGCGATGATATTTCGCGGTATCGAGAAAAACGGTCATCTTTCAAATATGTTTCCCGGATTAGTGATCCAAGCTGATTATGTTCAACCGGAAGAAAATTTGCTACGAGGAGTTACTTTGCTGGTAACAGATAAGGATAAGGTTGAGACAGTATTCACTGCAAAGAGTGTGAGGTTAAAGGTTGAAAAAGACCCGTTAACCGGTGATAACTACATGCGAATGAAACTGTTGGAAGCCAAGGCTCTGGTAGATGAGTGTTTCGGTCGGTTTGGAGATTCTGAGCCGTCATATCCAATACCAACAGTATTCAGAGATAAGATAAAATTCAAGAATCTCGATGAGTTAAAAGAAATCAGTTCTAATTTGATGTCATTCAGCCCGATAAGGCAGGAATATAAAGAAGTACTAGATCAATTGACCCTGGAAAGCATGTTTGACTATTCAAATCAAATATTGTCAGAGAAAGGAATCATTTCATTTACGTGTAAAAATGGTTATATCGTAAGCATAACGGCGACGGGCTGTATTGTGCCGGAAATGAATCAAAAGAAAAGTACTTACAGTGCAGAGTTGTTTTCTACTAACGGTGAAATCAAGGTTGTATATTATGATCCAACAGATCAAACTCGCAGAAAGAGTTATGTTTGCGAAAAGGCATACTTGAAATATGGTGAGTTTTCTACGCAGATAGTACTGGATATGGTGAATGCAGTAAGACCCAACTCAGGCGATATCCCAATACTGTATGAAAGCTTCCAAATAACTGAAATTAACATGCCAAAACAGGTTATTCAGCAATCGAGTCAAATAAGTGTAAATGATTTTATCGATAAGCCGGTGCTGCCTGAATTTGTTTCAGAAAAACTGGTTAAGAATGCCAAGAGACTGCATGATAAATGTAATAGCCTGTTGATTGAAATAGCAGCGGAAAAACATTCACGCCTGGCTTTTGGAGTAAGCTGTATTGTTTTAACGATAATGGGGACAGCACTGGGGATTGTCTTTAAGAGCGGGCATTTACTGACAGCGTTTGGAATAAGTTTTGTGCCGGCAGCTTTTTGTTTGATAACTTTGTTTACCGGCAAGCATATAGCAGAAAACAGCAGTGATCTATCAGGCGGTTTGATATTTATGTGGTCCGGGATTGGTCTTGTTACAATATTGAACCTGTTTTTATATAGAGGTTTGACAAGAACCTAGATATGCGCAAAAGTGATAAAAAGAAATTAGAGGAAAAGCTGAATGCGTTGAGTCCGGCGGATCGTCAACGTTTATATAAACAGGCCGCCCGCAAACGTAAAGCCGCAGCAACTCAAAATCGTAAGAACCGGGGTGATTTAACAAAAGGTTTTCGCGAGGGTAAAAAGCATATTGATGGCGGCTTAGAAAAGCTAAAGTCTAAAGGGCCGGTTTCGCTAGAAGACTGGGTATTGAAGCTTCTAGCCGAAGAGGATTTTGATAAAAAAGAGGCTAATACCGATGCCGCCCAAGAGACACATCCGGGTATTGTAATTACAGTAAAAGCAGGTGAGTGCAGTATAGTAACAGACCAGGATAAGCGTTTGAAGTGCCTGCTGAGGCCTGAACTGGCAATGGCTCAAAAGAGTGACCTTGCGGTTGGTGACAGGATTAGGTACTCTGTTAATTCTGACGGAATAAATATAGTCGAGTCTGTAGAGCCCCGACATTCTGTTTTGAGCCGTCCCGACCCGCATGACAGGCGATTAGAAAGAGTCATCGTAACAAATATTGATATTGTGGTAATTGTAGCTTCAGTACATACACCTCCACTCAATCCGAACCTGATAGACAGGTACCTTCTGGCGATCAATCGAGGCGGAATTGAGCCATTGATCTGTGTGAATAAAATAGATCTGGTAGAAAATGATGAAGAGGTTATGTGCATTGATGAAGCTCTTGAGGCATACAGACGGTTAGGTATTGATATCGTAAAGTGTTCTGCTGAGTCAGGTCTGAATATTGAAAGGCTAAAAGAGCATCTATATGGCAAACCGGCAGTATTTGTAGGTCATAGCGGAGTAGGCAAAAGTTCTATTCTGAATGCTATCGATCCAGCACTTGGGATAGAAACCAGGACAGTTCAAAGAGCAACCGGCAAAGGGCGTCACACAACGGTTCGGAGCAACCTATATCATTTACCGGGTGACATAACAATAATCGATACGCCAGGAGTCCGAGGTTTTGGTTTATGGAAAATGGAACCTTCGGAACTCCGCTGGTATTTTGATGAATTTGATCAGTTTGCTGATAGTTGCAAATATTCAAATTGTACTCATACCCATGAACCGGGCTGCGCAGTAAAAGCTGCCTTACCAGCTAATAATGTTTTAGCCAGACGTTATGAAAGTTATTTGAAAATGCTGGAATCCCTGGGCTAGCGAAGTATGCTTTTAGGAATCCTGATGGCAAAACCTTCAAATCCAGGTGAGCAAACCTGAGTTCTGTCGAAATTTCCATCAAAAATCAGGCCTTCTCCATCTTTATAGGTAAATTCCTGTCCATTGATTTGAGTTGTAAGTTCACCTGAAATGACAGTAACAAGAGACTCCATGAGAGGAGTCTTTTCGTGGTAGGTTGCAATATTATCCTTGCTTGTATTCCTTATGTGTGCCAATTGCATGCCATGGATTTCAGTGAAGTTAAAAACCAGGTCAGATTTTGCAATTTCAGATTTATCAGGTTCCGGAACATCAATGAGACTAGTCTTTTCTACGGGTTTGTGCCAAGCGAAATCCATTAAATCGTCTAACCGAACATTAAGAGCCTTGGCCAACATAGATAAAGAGGATAAGGTTGGAGTTCTCTTATTAAGTTCAATAGAAGAAATCGCAGGAATAGAAATACCAGAAAGTTCAGAAAGAGTTTCAAGTTTGATTTTTTGTGCCTGGCGAATTACTTTTATAACGGAGAAATCCATGCCAGATTCAAGAGTTTCATTCACTTTGTACTGCTTAGCCATAAATTGCAATAATCGTTTTTTATCGCTTATGCCAATAATTTCTTGAATATTGTTATTTTGAGGAATGGCAAAAGCAATGGCTTTTCCAGGAGTATTACATGCAATATTTCTATAGCTCATACCGTCATAACAGACAGTATCGCCTGGATTGAGTTTATGCAGGACCCCATCAATAGTAAAGTCAAGTTCTTCGCCTTCGATATAGTGAAAATAAATGTCAAATAGAGGGAATCTGTTAGATATCTTTGCCTCTCGAGGGTCGAGGTTAATATGAAGAAGATAAAGCCCCTGAAATTCGAAAAGATTGAAGCCAATGCCTGGAACAGAAGAGTATGAAACGTTTTCAGATTTAATAATCCTGGGAGGAACCTGATATGACATCCTGATAAAATCAGTAAGTTTCAGGTCGAGTGCTTGAGTCATATAAATAATAGAATTGAGAGAAGGGGAAATCTTTCCCTGCTCAACATTTATTACCGTACGCACTGAAACACCGCATTGATTAGCTAAATGCTCCTGACTAATACCTTTTTTCTGGCGAATATGCCTAATAATACTAAAATCAAATTCTTGCATAGCTGTATCTTTATTATCTTTGTGGTTATTCCCAGAGAAATTATCATATACAAAAAAACCTGATTTGTTAAGAACTTTTTTTAGGAATTGGTAAATTTAATTCTTTTAGAACTAATTGCATATCAGTCCAAACCTTTTGTCGAGCATCTTTTGTGTAGTTTCTTAATAAATATGCCGGATGGTATGTAGCTACCAGTTTGATAGGTTCATTAAGTCCTTCAGGGTGGTAAATATGGGTAGAACCCCTCAGTTGGCCTATAGGGGTTTTAGTTTCCAGGAGGTTATGAGCAGCGTGTGTGCCTAGCGCAACGATGATTTCCGGTTTTAAGGTATTTAACTGGTCGTAAAGAAAATGTTTACAAGCTTCAACTTCGCCTATGAGCGGGTCCCTGTTGCCAGGTGGGCGGCATTTTAAAATATTGCAAATATAAACATCAGTACGTTTTAATCCCATTGCCTGGATGATGTTTTCCAGCAATTGTCCCGCTCTTCCGACGAATGGTCGGCCCTGCTCATCTTCATTTTGTCCGGGTGCTTCACCGACAAATACCAGCCTTGCATTTGCGTTTCCTTCACCAGGGACAACGTTTGTACGGTTAACGTGAAGTTCGCAAGCTTTGCATTGAGATACTTCTGCGGCAATTTTTTTAAGTTTTTGAGATTTGTTCATTATTTCTTCGGCTTGTGGTGTCATAAAGTTTAAGGTGTCAGAATCCTGAGGATTTGTATTGGCGGGAATATCAATATCTCTGGGGTTACCTTTTGGCAACCACTTTCCACCCAGCAACTTTTCGCATTCAAGCTGCTGTTTAATAGTGTAAACTAATTTGTCAGACTGAGTATTCATTTTTACTTATTACCAAACATGGTCAAAATAGATACATTGAGTATCCTATTGTTTTTTAACAGCAGCAGCAAATCCAAAGACATTCAAGTCTTCATCATCAGTAGCATTTTTGAGCTGATTGTTAACGAACTCAGCATTGACTATGTATTTATTTTCGCATTTATCAGGTGCATTAAAACTAACCTCTTCCAGTACTTTTTCCATAATAGCGTAAAGCCTTCTGGCACCAATGTTTTGCTGGTTACTGTTAATTTCAAAGGCTTTTTTAGCCATTTCCTTGATGCCGCATTCAGTAAATTCCAATTCAACACCTTCAGTTTGCAGGAGAGCTATCTGTTGAGTAGTAAGAGAGCTTTTCGGTTCGGTTAATATCCTGGCAAATTCTTCTTCGCCAAGATCTTTGAGTTTAACACGAATAGGGAACCTTCCCTGCAGTTCAGGCATCAGGTCAGAAGGTTTGTTGCTACTGAAGGCACCGGCAGCGATAAAAAGAATATGGTCAGTTTTTACAATACCATGTTTAGTGTTTACACTGCAACCTTCAACTAAAGGTAATAGATCTCGTTGCACACCTTCTCGCGAGACTTCCCCGCCAAGATTACTGCTGGAGCAGACTTTATCAATTTCATCAAGGAAGATAATACCGGTCTGTTCAGCACGTTCAACAGCCTGTTCAATCATTTTTTCCCTGTCGATAAGTTTTTCCATTTCCTGTTGTTTGATAATGTTTTTGGCAACGGAAATTTTAACTTTTTTATATCCTTTTGAAGGAGGAGATATCCTGTCGATCATATCCTG
The DNA here is from genome assembly GCA_963666285.2 of Sedimentisphaerales bacterium. GTDB lineage: Bacteria > Planctomycetota > Phycisphaerae > Sedimentisphaerales > SM23-30 > JAFGDI01. Next base: position 2,862,706 of record OY762711.1, on the reverse strand, counting down.
CAGCTGCGGTTCAAGCTGGTCCATACCAATATTACTAAATATACTAATAGGAGCATCAGATTTTTTACTGACAGTGATTTCAATTTCACGGTCATCAAGTTCACCGTTTTTAAGCTGCTCGCGGAGTTTGCTGCGGCTTCTCTCGTATCTTTCTTCAATCTCGGCAAGTTCTTCGTCGGAACTGCCCATTGGTGATACGGGAACAGGTAGGAGTTTGTCAATAACTATTTCTTCAACAGCGGCGGCGGCTTTTTCTTCGTGAACAACGCTCATTTCATCATGGACGATACGAATTGATCGTTCGACAAGATCACGAACCATGCTTTCTACATCTTTGCCAACGTATCCAACTTCTGTAAATTTAGTTGCCTCAACTTTTACAAAAGGAGCTTTGACGAGTTTTGCAAGTCTTCGAGCAATTTCAGTTTTGCCAACGCCGGTAGGGCCGGCCATAATGATATTTTTAGGGGCTACTTCATTTCTGATATCTTCGCCGAGTTGTTGTCTTCGCCGCCTGTTACGCATAGCAATGGCAACAGCACGTTTAGCGTCATTTTGACCAATAATAAACCTATCCAGTTCGGCCACTATTTCAGTGGGTGTTAAATTATCTCTATCGTACATATTCTTAGTTATATATATTCTTTTAGTTTTAAATTGAGTTAAATATCTTTAATATTACCATTGAGCAGCGTTTTGCTGTAAATATTGCTTCATATAAATTGTTGCACCGACACCATCGCCGATGGCAGTAGCAAGCTGCATGGCAGCACCAACGCGACAGTCTCCAGCTACAAATACTCCCGGCATGGAAGTGCTTAAGTCGGCAGGGTCGCATTTGATAAATCCGCTATCGTCGAGATCAACAATGCCTTTTAAGAAGTCAGTATTTGGCAGTGTACCAACGAAAACAAAAACACCATCACAAGGGTAATCTTCTTCCTGGTCAGTTTTGACATTTTTTATAGTAGCAGATTCTACTTTGCTGTCTCCGTTGATGCCGGTAACGACAGAATCATATTTGATGTGTATGATGCCTTCTTTCGATTTTTCCAGAAGCTCCTCAACAAGTATGGGTTCAGCTCTGAATTGGTCACGTCGGTGAACTAGTGTGACCTTTTTACAATATTTTGATAAAAAGATAGCATCTTCAACAGCGACATTACCGCCGCCAACGGCAATAACTTCTTTGTCCTTGAAGAATGGACCATCGCAAGGTCCGCAATAGCAGACACCGGTACCAGTGAATTTCTCTTCCCCTGGAACACCGAGTTTGCGATAGCTGCTGCCTGGAGCAAGAATGACAACTTTTGCAATATAGGTTTTTCCGGAAGTAGTAACCTCAATTTTTCCATTATCGAGTTTCTTTAATCCCTTTGTTTCTACTCCCATAGCGATTTCAGCATTGAATTTTTGTGCCTGCTGGTATAAAGCCATTGACATGTCTGCGCCACCGATAGCGTCAATACCGGGGTAGTTTTCGATAAGATGGGTAAGATTTATTTGACCGCCAGGAGCGAATTTTTCAATAACAACAGTATCATACCTGTTTCTAGCGCCGTAAAGCGCCGCGGCCAGACCGGCAGGTCCGCCGCCAACAATAACCAGATCTTTTTGAATTGTATCCATATCTCATTCTTTCATAATAAGTTATAGTTTAGTCTTTTTGTATTACAATAATATACGGATTATAACGATGATTTGTTTGTTTTTCAAATTGCAAATTGAATTTGCACGTTAATATCGGTTATTAAGGTACTAATAAGATTTGGATTATACTATGTTGCCCCAGAAGGTCAAATATGAATTAACCGTATGATAACATTCTTGACCTTTTGTATGTTTCAGTTTATACTGTTATGCTTGTTGCGCATACTTGGGAAAGTACTGCGAGGTAAGAAAGTAAATAGTATTTAAACACTTAAGATTAAAGGACTAAGATGAATTCTTGTGTAGTAGGGCTGCAATGGGGAGATGAAGGTAAGGGTAAGATAGTAGATATCCTTGGTGAAGGTGCAGATATCGTAGTACGATATAGCGGCGGAGCTAATGCCGGTCATACTGTTTTAAGGAACAAAGATGAGGAATCTTTTGCATTGCACCTTATGCCTAGCGGAATTCTGCGGGAAAACACGCAATGTCTTATTACAAATGGTGTTGTACTGGATGCAGAAACACTGATAAAAGAAATCGAAGGTCTTAAAGCCCGCGGTATAGACCCGGTAAAGAATCTACTTATTTCCTGCAGGGCTCACCTTGTGATGCCTTATCACAAAAAGCAGGATATATTAAGTGAGGAAGCTTTAGGTAAGGCAAAAATAGGTACCACAGCCCGTGGAATCGGCCCTTGCTATGGTGATAAAGTAGCCAGATCAACAGCTTTGCGTGCGGCAGATTTGCTTGACCTCGACGGCATGGCAGTAAAACTTAAAAGAGTAATAGAAATAAAAAACAAGCTATTTGCAGCTTTATATGAAGATAAAGAGCCCCTGGAATTTGAACCAATATTTGAACAGTGTAAATTCTGGGCTGAGATATTAGGTCCGATTATTACAGATACTACCGCAATTTTGCATAAGGCTGTATCGGAGGGTAAAAATATTCTCTTTGAAGGAGCCCAGGGTACAATGCTGGATCTGGATCACGGCACATTTCCGTTTGTAACTTCAAGTAACTCAAGTGCTGTCGGACTATCTGCGGCAGCTGGAATTCCGGCCAAAGTTGTTGAGCGATGGATAGGTGTTGCCAAAGCATACAGCACAAGAGTTGGGGCAGGACCATTTCCAACTGAGCAAGATAATGAAATTGGAAATTATATAAGAGAAAAAGGCCATGAATTTGGTACGACAACCGGGCGTCCGCGTCGCTGCGGCTGGTTCGATGCTGTTGCAGTAAAATATGCAATTGAAATTGGCGGTATAAATGAAATAGTTCTTCAGCATCTTGACACATTGAGCGGTCTGGATGAACTAAAAATATGTACCGGCTATAAGATTGACGGTGAGCCGGTGGGCTTTTTCCCTGCAGAAGCATGTGACCTGGAGAAGGTAGAATGTGAATATGAAACATTGCCGGGCTTCACTGAAAATCTGCGTGAAAAGACTGATTATAAAGATCTTCCCGATCAGATAAAGACTTATGTTTCCCGTCTTGAAGAAATACTAGGTACAAAAATAACAATGGTTGGTGTTGGTCCGGGCAGAGAGCAGACCTTGAGTACAAAATAACGCTTAGATTATAAGCAAGCCCCGGTGAATACCAGAAAATACGAAAAGATTTATGATAGAAAATTCTGAAAATGTAAATCCTATTATCGGAATTCCATATGAGAAGATTCCGAGACATATAGCGATAATTATGGATGGTAATGGTCGTTGGGCACAAGCCCAGGGCAAGCCTCGCTTAAAAGGTCATGCAGCCGGCAGTAATTCTGTACGAAAGACAATTGTCGATTGTGCAGACCTGGGTATTGAAGCTTTGACGCTATATTCGTTTAGTACAGAAAACTGGCGCCGTCCAAAAGAAGAAATAGCCGGTTTGATGCAGTTATATGCGAAGTATCTTGTTGAAGAGCGTCCGACAATCATGTCTAAAAATATCCGTGTGCGTCATGTCGGACTGGAAGACAATCTGCCAGATTTTGTCTTGAAAGAGCTGCATGAGACCATACGCATGAGTAAAGATAATACCGGGATGACTTTTTGCCTGGCATTGAATTATTCAGGTAGGGCAGAACTGATTTGTGCATTCAAAAAAATAGCAGCTGAAATCAAAAGCGGCGAATTGGATGTATCGCAGATTGATGAGCAGTTGATAAGTGATCATTTGGATACGGCGGGATTACCTGATCCAGATTTACTTATCCGCACATCAGGAGAAATGAGGATAAGTAATTACCTGCTGTGGCAGATTGCCTATGCAGAATTTTATGTAACCGATATCCACTGGCCTGATTTTAATACAGAAGCTTTGCATGAAGCAATAAGAGAGTACTCTACCAGGAACCGCAGGTTCGGCGGTTTGGCAAAATAATCTCCTAGTAGTTTATAACAGGCAGTATATATAATATTCTTCTAACAACAATCCCTAAACTATGGATTCCAAATACGCAAAAAGATTATTCTTCGGTACAATCATGGTTGTCATACTGGCAGCCGGATTGATATTAGATGGGTATGCAAGTGCTAAAGGTTACTGGTGTTTCAGTAATGCCGCCAATATCGGCCTTGGATTTGCCGGCTTGGTATTGATTGTTAGTATATTTTGTGTCCTTGAGCTGCGAAAGCTTGCGGCAGGAAGAAATATCAAGATATTCTGTTTTCCTGCAATTATGGGATTATTTCTGATTACCGCAATACCATTTCATAAACAAAACCCTCATGAACATTTGCATCTGGCATTGTTTGTTATGCTGGTGTTTCTTTTAGCTGCTATCCAGCAGGCCAGAAGATATAGAACAGAAGGTGCTATAGCAAATATTGCTGCAACAGTATTCGGATATATTTATATAGGTTTTGGCGGGTATTTTCTTATCCAGATGAGGCTGTTTGATTTTTATTCAAACAGTTTTGCCTTACAGTCGGGATATATAATTACTTTTCTGGCGGTAGTAAAAGGAACCGATATAGGGGCATACCTGATAGGCAGGAAACTTGGAAAAACAAAGATAGTGCCAAGTATAAGTCCGGGTAAAAGCTGGGAAGGACTAGCAGGCGGAATGTTATTTTCAACTATAATTGCCATAGGCCTTGGAACTTATACTTTTTCATTGTTGAGCATAACAGAAGCAATTGTTTTTGGTTGTATTCTGGCGGTCTATGGTCAGTTTGGCGATATCGTAGAGAGTATGTTCAAACGAGATGCCGGAATAAAAGATTCGGCGAGCCTTATACCGGAATTTGGTGGTTTTCTGGATTTGATTGATTCTCCTTATTTTGCAGCTCCTCTGGGTTGGGTTCTTTTTCAGGGGATGGTATCTGCAGGTGGATGGCGATCAATAATAATGTAATTGTGGTTTGGTAAAATGGCAGTAATAGTAGGAATAGATGAAGCTGGATATGGACCATTGTTGGGTCCGCTTGTTGTTTCATCATCTGCGATACGTGTTCCTGATGATGTGCTATCTGTTTCACTTTGGCAGCTATTGGAAGATGCGGTCAGTCTGACAAAAAAAGGCAGCAAAGGCAGGATAGTAATTAATGACAGTAAGAAACTTCATCATTCTGCCGGTGATTATTCATTGCTTGCTCGTTCTGTTTTAGCATGTCGGGCAGCAGCAACAGAATCAGCAGCTGAAATGCCATTACCGAAAAGTATTGGGGAACTCTTAAAATTATTGAATTTTGACAATCCAGATTGTTTTAACGGGTATCTGTGGTATCAAAATCTGCTATCCGAGAACCTGTCATATGATGATTCAGATATTTCTATTGCCGCAAGCAGTATGTGGCGCACGATGCGAAAATTAAATATAAGTATCGAGTATATGTACGCCATTCCTATGCCGGTAGGACAGTATAATGATGCTGTTGAATTAACTGGCAATAAATCAGTAGTGTTGTTTAACCAGGCCTGTAAACATATTTTTTATGCATGGGAAAACTACAGCCATGAAAAACTGAATATAGTCATAGATAAGCAGGGCGGCAGGTCAAATTATCGTGATAAGCTGCAAAAAATCTTTCCATATGCTCAAATTAATGAATTGAAACGTACACCACATCTGAGTAGTTACCATATTGTGGATGGTAAACGTTCGATGAAAACACATTTTATTGCCAAGGGAGATCAGAAGCAGCTTACGGTAGCGCTTGCGTCGCTGATAAGTAAGTTAGTACGTGAAATTATGGTTGAACAGCTGAATAAATATTTCATTTCTAGGGTTACCGGCCTTAAGCCGACAGCTGGTTACTATCAGGATGGCATGCGTTTTCTGGATGATTTGAAAGCTGCAAATGTGTATTCGTTAAATATTGATCATTTGCTGGTTAGGAAAAAATAAAGGTCTGTGGTTATTCCGACAGACCTTTAGGTGATTTGGTTAAATCGTATCTTAGAATTTTTGATATTCGTCTGGTCCGGGTACAGCATATGCCGGGTCCTTGGCTCGAATATACAGTTCACCATTATCCAGCAGTTTAACCTCTAGTGGAACTAAGGTTGTTCCTCGCTGGTTAATTGTATAAGCAGTAGTACTCAGGTCGCGGGACTGGATGTTTACAGAGCTGACAGGTGGTACGTTACCATTATAGAAAGCAGTACACCACCATCTTCCCTGGTTATCCTGGAATGGGGTGCCGTGACCGAGGAATCTACCGGCAAATTTACGTTCGCTATATGGTCCGGTGATTTTATCTGCCGTGGCATAATACAGGTTATAGCTGCCTCGGCGTCCTTTAGTTGTTGACCAGCCGGTACCAAACAAGACATACTTTCCGTGGATTTTTTGTATCAAGCAGCCTTCGTGTCCCATTTTGGCCATGTCACCAGCAGGCCTGATCCTTATAGATGGACCGGCAAAGTCAGAGAAGTCTGGCTTGAGAGGTGCAATTTCAGTAGCACCCCAGATCATCCACCAGGTACCATCATCATCCTTGAACAATGACGGATCGTGTTTACGTTTAATTTTAGTACCCATAGGATTTTCCCAGGGGCCGGCTACTTCAGAACCATTGCTGAGTGCCAGGTTGGCGGCGTTGACTGGCGAAGGGCTGGTGTGTACCAGTGCCCAGCGGTCGCCAAGCCAATGCAATTCAGGGGCCCAAAGTCTCCATTGCAGCTGATCAACTTCGTTGAATCGTTCCGGTCTATCTGTATACCATATACCATCCTGCAAAGTAAACGGGGTACCAAGATATTCCCATTTAACCAGGTTTTTGCTGCGCCATACCTGGGCTTTCCACCCAACAAGAGATTCATCGCCCAGGCCAGTATTGTACGGGTCGCTTTGTTCGCGTGGGTCACCAGGGTTTGGAGTTGTTCCTGTCAGGTAGAAATAGTTGTCCGGTCCTTTTATTATGTAAGGATCTCGTATCCACCCTTCAAGCACATATAAGGCTCTGTTATGAGATTTCAAGCCATCTCTAACCTGTTTCTTACTCATTGCAGGCATAACTGCAGGCGGGTTTCCATCGGCTATTATCCTGGTATAAATAACTGTGCCTTCAAATTTATTAGGAGTATAATAATTCCCGGCAGCAGATAATGTGTCTTCACCTACAGTCATAGGATCAAGAGGCTGGACAGGAATAAGTCCGGGAGAATCAATTTCAATAGCAGGAGAATTATTTACGGAAATTGACATTATATCTTTTGCCAGGACAGCTTCAATTCGAACTTTATTGCTAACTGGTTCAGGCCAGGTAACAGAAGTTATTTTGCCATCAATTCTAACATCAAAAACAGCTTTGCCTTCTGATATATAAACGGCATATCCATACCTGTTACCACCGTGAGCAATAATTACTCCGCCGTTACCACCATTGTCCGGATTGGCCTCAACAGAGATGTGTATTTCCTTATTGGCAATTTCCGGAGAAGCATCAGATGTGTCGGTATCTTTCCAATAGCCTTCAACACCAACTTTAACAGCCCATTTTTCCCAATCTGTAACAAGTTTCTTGACCAGATCGGGATGCTGGCCGGCAAGATTTATCTGCTCCGACGGATCGATATCAAGATCATAGAGTTCCCATGTAACCGGTGTTGGCTGGCGCTTGCTCCATACAATTTTCCATTTACCCCAGCGCAGGCCATGAGCACCCTGGTGGTCGAAAGGAATCATTCTTGTTTCCATGCGATTGCCCTTGGCAGCATTAAGTAAAGAAACACCTTCCATAGGTTGAATCTTTATCATATTTCGATATTCGGGATATTCAGCTCCAGTAGCTTCCAGGATAGTGGGAACAATATCCATAAGATGAGCCGGGTCGTTTATCCACCTACCGGTATTTTTTAGCATTTTGGGCCATGAAAAGATTAACGGGCTGGACAATCCGCCTTCATGGCAGTAGTGTTTATACATATTAAGTGGTGTGTTTCCCAGATTAGCCCAGGCTGATCCATATGAATGGTGAGTGCCGAACTGACCTATCTGGTCAAGTTCGGTTCCTTTATGCAGTCTGGTATAACCAGCTCGTGATGTACCGTCAAAGCCAAAAGGTCCCCATTCGTAGCAAGCACCGTTATCGCTAAGGAATAAAATAAGAGTGTTGTCAAGTTTGCCGGATTTTTTCAATTGTTCAACTACTCTGCCGACGCCCTGATCAACATGCTCAACCATAGCGGCAAAGGTTGCCATACGTCTGGCCAGGTCTTTTTGGCGATCCAGTTCAAGGTCATCCCATGCCGGGTTGAGCTTACCGGCATATCCATTTGCTATATCATCTCTATCAACAGGTACCAGTGATCGCGGCGGCAATTTTACCTCTGGACCGAACAGGCCAAGCTTTTTCTGTTTGGCAAGTCTTTCAGCGCGAAGCTTATCCCAACCCTGCATGTATGTATTGTAGTATTTGTCAATTGTTTCCTTTGGTGCCTGGACTGGAAAATGTGGTGAGGAGTATGCCAGGTACATAAAAAACGGCTTATCCTGCTTTTCGGCCTGAGATAAGAATTCACAGACATAATCAGAAAAAACATCAGTTACATAAAAATCATTATTGTTGTATTGAAGTTCAGGTTCTACGTCCTGAGGTAATCTGACATATTTATCCTGATCCCATTGATCTTCTGAGTGTGCCAGGAAGTTTTTGAAACCATAATAATTCTGGAACCCCCGTTTAATAGGACCGGGTATGCCAATGTGCCATTTACCGACCATCCAGGTAGAATACCCGGCATCGCCAAGTATTTCAGCCAGGGTAACACAGTTCGGCAGCAGATGGCCAGTGAATGCCGGTCCCATATTGGGTCGAGGAGAATCAAAAGTGAAAGAACCAATTCCAGCCTGATGCGGATGCAGACCGGTCATTAAAGACGCACGGGAAGGGCAGCATCGAGCAGAAGTGTAAAAAGATTTGAACCTGGTACCATTAGCAGCAACTTTATCAAGGTTAGGTGTTGGTATTTCACTGCCGTAACAACTCAGATCAGAGTATCCAAGGTCGTCAGCGAGAATAATTAGGACATTGGGTCTATTATCTGCAGGTAAATTATTAACTAAAGTTGATAATAGAGTTAGTAAATACAATACAATTTGAGATTTTTTCATATCAGTTTACCTCAACGAGTTAATTTATATAAAACAAATACTTTTTATTATTCTAAGGTGTGGTATGGCTGTATAGACACTATTATATATCAATATTGATAAAAACAGCTATATTGGGGACAATGTAAAATATTACATATACAGGTTATCTATTTATAATGAAAAAGGCAACTTCTTTGGGAAGCTGCCTTTAAGATATTACAAATTACCTGGGTATTACAGTCTTACCTGACGCCCCAGTTCTTATTAGGCTTTGGCCCCATTATAAAATGGATATCTCCACCATTTTTGAGCTCTTCATATGGCAAGAAAGGGCTGTTCCAATCTTTGCCATTAACAGTAAGTGACTGTATATATATGTTTGTAGGGGAGAGTTTGTCAGCCTTCATTGTGAATTTTTTACCATTTGACAGATTTAAGGTGATTTCTTCAATTTGCGGAGCTCCAATTGTATATACATTACTTGCAGGAGCGATAGGATAGAAACCAAGGCAGGTAAAAATATACCATGCGGACATCTGTCCGCAGTCATCATTTCCTGTAAGGGAACCGGGCTCGTTACCGTATTGTGTTCTTATAACAGTATTTAGCAGTTTTTGAGCTTTCCAGGGCTGGCCGGCATGGCAATATAGGTAAATTATATGATGGCTAGGTTCATTACCATGCCAGTATTCACCAATACGACCGTAAATGTCGTCAACTTCTGAGTCGCCACCTTCGGGAGAGTTTAGTACAAAAAGCTTATCCAGTTTCTCACAGAAAGCTTTTTTACCGCCAAACAGTTTAATCAGGCCGGGCACATCATGTGGTACGTACCAGCTGTACTGCCAGCTTGTACCTTCAGTGAAGTCTCCGCCCTGAACGAATCCTTGTGGGTCGAATGGTTCACGCCAGTTGCCTTTAGAATCACGGCCTCGCATAAAACCGGTTTTTTCATCATAAATATTTTTGTAGTTGTCGGCACGTTCCATAAAGTATTTGTAGTCTTCTGTTTTACCAAGAGCTTGTGCCATTTGAGCTATAGTATAATCATCGTAGGCATATTCCAGAGTCTTTGAAACGGCTTCATTTTCCTGGTCGAAAGGAACCCAGCCAAGTTCGGCAAATTCCTTAACTGAATCATAATGAGGATTCATAGCCGTAGTTTTGATTGCCTCATAAGCGTGTTCCGGATCGAAGCCAGTACAGCCTTTGAGGAAAGCATCTGCAATAACCGGAACGGCATGATAGCCAATCATACACCAGGTTTCATTGGCCTGAAGTTCCCAAACTGGGAGCAGGTTGTCAACGCTCTGGTCGTAGTGTGCAAGCAATGAATTGACCATGTCGGAATTACGATCAGCCTGGATTAAGGTGAACAATGGGTGGGTAGCACGATATGTGTCCCAAAGAGAGAAAATAGTATATTTATCAGCACCATAAACTGTGTGAATATTCTGGTCAAATCCGCGATACTGCCCGTTTACATCCTGATGAGTATTGGGCATAAGGAAAGCGTGGTACAAGGCGGTATAGAATGTTTCTTTAGTTTGTAAATCGCCCTTGATGTCAACTTTATCTAATTCTGTGTCCCAAAGTATACAGGTATCACGGACGATTTTATCAAAATTCCAGTGAGGAATTTCAGTTTCGAGATTTAACTGGGCGTTTGCGGTGCTGACTGTTGATACAGCAACTTTCACAGTAATCATTTCATTTTCAGCGGTATTGTACTTAGCCAGAAAACGCAGATCTTTGCCGGCAGCTTCCTTGCGGCTGCGGAAACGGTAATTAGCGTGGCTGTCATAAATTACCGGCTTTCCGTTACTGTATATTAAACCTTCGTCAAAAGGACGTGAGAATTTAGCAGCAAAGTAGAGGTATCTTTCTTTTGCCCAGCCATTATTGAGATGGAAACCAGTAATAGTGCATTCATCTTCAATTCGGACACGTGATTGAGCAACTTTCCAGCGACCACCACTTAGTACATGGGCAAGGTCGATCATAATTGATGACTGTTCGGAAGCAGGAAAAGTGAATCGAAGCATACCAGAACGCACGCCTGCAGTAAGTTCTGTTGTTACGCCAGGTTTATCGAGCTTAACCTTATAATAACCGGCAGTTGCTACTTCGCTGTTATGACTGTAAGTAGACTGATATCCATCTTCAGGCTTATCTTTTTCGCCAGAAATGAGCTGCGGTTCACCAACCTGAGGTATAAAGAGGAAATCGCCGAGGTCCGGTATGCCGGTGCCGCTAAGATGGGTGAGGCTGAAACCTAGAATCGTGGGGTCAGAATATTCGTATCCGGAAGCAGTAGCCCAAAGATTTTTGTCGGTATCCGGGCTGATTTGTATCATCCCAAAAGGTGCAGAAGGGCCAGGGTAAACATTGCCTTCACCTTTTGTACCGATTAATGGTCTGACATATTGAGATTTCCCATTTGTTGCTGGTTCAGCTGAAGCTGTAATATTAATAACAGCTGAAATCAGTAGACATAATAAAACACAATTAAATCCAATACTTTTTTTCATAAGTTACCTCTAATTTGAGTAATTTCTGATTATGCCGATTCTGTTGCAAAATACGGCGTACAATACTTTTAGTTTCAATATAGAAATTATAATGCCGCGAAATATAAAAATCAATAAAGGATTTACATTGAAAAAAAGTGGTAACTCAGTATTTATTTTGTGCAGTCAATAATATTTATATTATCAGCAGAAATTCCTTTATCTGATTTGATTTTGTAGTTTGTAAGTTTCCCATTTTCCCATTCTAAGTCAATTTCATAACCACCTCGCGCACGGAGGCCAGTCACATTTCCATTCTTCCATGCTTCAGGTAAGGCAGGCAGCAGTAAGATTTTCCCATTTTGACTTTGAAGTAGCATTTCAGCAATACCGGCTGTTCCGCCAAAGTTGCCATCGATCTGGAATGGAGGATGATTATCAAACAGATTAGGATGGGTTGACTTGCAGTATAATGCAATTAGATTTTCATGAGCTTTTTCAGATTCTCTTAACCTGGCCCACATATTTATAATCCATGCTCTGCTCCAGCCGGTATGGCCACCACCATGAGCCAGCCGATAGTCGATGCTTTTTCGTAATGCAGCGATTTCAGCAGGAGTATCTTCGTAGGAGTACTGTCTGCCTGGGTGAAGGGCATAAGCGTGAGATATGTGTCTATGCCCAGGTTCAGGTTCTTTAAATGGCTGCGACCATTCAAGAAGCCTGCTGTCAGGACCAATACCAGGTAATGCCAGGTTAGCCAGTGCAGAACGAATATCATTAACAAAATCAGATTTTATATTAAGGATATCGGCAGCTTCAAGTGTGTTGGTGAAAGAGTCCCAAATGATCTGTTGAGACATACTGGCTCCCATATCTAAAAAACCTTCTTTGCCGTTTGGTGCGATAAATGCGTTTTCTGGTGAACCACAGGGGCCGGCGACCAATTTACCGCTTTGGGGATCTTTTACCAGATAGTCAAGATAAAACAGACTAGTGTCCTTCAGGACTGGCCAGGCCCTGTTACGCAGGAATAACTTGTCGTTTGTGAATCGATAATGTTCCATGAAATGCTGTGCGCACCAACCACCGGCCATAGGCCATAGTCCCCAGCGAATGTGCCCCAGTGGTACAGAAAACATCCAAGGGTCTGTTGTATGGTGTAAAACCGCTCCTCTACAGTTGTAAACTTTCAGGGCAGAATCTTTACTGTTTTCAGCCACTTTTTCAATAAATTTAAAGAAAGGCTCATGACATTCAGAAAGGTTACAAACTTCAGCGGGCCAGTAGTTCATCTGCATATTGATATTTACATGATAATCGGCATTCCACGGAGCTTCCATGTGTTCATTCCAAATGCCTTGCAGATTGGCAGGCATACATCTGGGTCTTGATGAAGATATCAGTAAATAGCGGCCATACTGAAAATACAAGGTAGAAAAATCAGGGTCAGATATGCCTTTTTTTATGGCTTCCAGCCTTTTGTCTGTAGGCAGGTTAGAATTCTCAGTTTTTTCCAGGTTAAGTATTACTCTGTCAAAAAGTCTTTTATGTTCACTAATGCTATTGCTTTTTATATTATCGTATTTTATTAAGCTTGCGGTTTGTAGTTCGGAGTTGACAAGTAATTTTAGATCTGTGTGCAGTGGATTAAATGGATTTTCAATATTATAGTCTGTTTTTGCAGCAAGCAAAAGAGTTACGCTGTCTGAGTTACGCACGGCGAGTTTATTGTCATGAATAGAGCAGGAGCCATTATCTGGAATACATATTAACCGGGTGAAATATTTCACACCGAGATGTTTGCCATTATGGCTAACCTGTCCATGCATTGCAAGAGTATTACTTCCAGGAGTTTCAAGAGTATAATCTGCCGGTCTGTCAAGTGTCGCGGTAAAATTTATATTGCCGGGTTTGTCTGCCTTAAAGTGAATCACTAGTACGTTATGTACAGGTGAACTGAATACCTCGCGAATATAGTTAACACCATCAGCATTGAAACTTGTACGAGCTATTGCTGTACTTAGGTCTAATTCACGATAATAATCTTCTATTTTTCCAGAAATGTCAAAATCAAATTTTATATTTCCCAGTGGCTGATAGCTTCTGGGCGATATTCTTTCGGGCATAACTTTCTGTACAGTTTTGTCAGCATCCTGAAATTTACCAGCGAAAATCAGCTCACGGGCTTTGACAATAGCAGGATAAAGTTCATTATTAGCTTGAGAAACTGGAGGGCCGGCCCACATAGTATCTTCATTAAGCTGGATGCGTTCATTAAGTATACCCCCAAATACCATTGCTCCCAGACGTCCATTGCCAATAGGTAAAGCTTCATTCCATTTTTGTGCGGGTTGCAGGTACCATATTTTCAAATTATTCTGTTGATTTATACTAATAGCTTGTTCGTTTGCATATGAATGTGAATGAAGAAAAAATAATGTAAACAGAGCCAATACTGTAAGTTTTGATGGGTAGTTTATTTTCATAATATTCTCCTATGTCGTCATTAAATATTTAAGATAACTCTAATAATATAAAATAATTATGTGATTTCAATATTAAATAGAAACAAAATATTTAAGAGGTAAGTGTTTTTAGGCATTTTTATATTTTATACCTCTAAAAACAGCTAATTGACGAATATAATAGTATAAGCGAAACTTGGCCCAAAATCCTACCTTAAGATATATGGAGGTTTTTCAATGAGTAAAGCAATTATATCTTTATTCTTTGTGTTAACATTGCCAACATTCATGTTTGGACAGAATTTAATAGTAAACGGTGATTTTGAAAGCGGCACTATAAAAGGTCATTTTGCCAATGGTTACCCGGAAGGATGGGGTGGCTGGGGTGTAAATGGATGGCATCATTCAGATGCCGGTTATCGCCGGGATGGCTATGGGATAGCGATCTGGGCAAATGATACCGGTTTAGGTCAATCATTTCCTGCGTCCGAGGGAGAGAAATATATTGCATCATGCGAAATGATTTATCATGCAGACGAGGTTTTGGTTAACAAGAATGCATATATGACCCTTGAGTTTTATGATGATTATTTTCCAAATGGAACACGTTTGTTTGTCACAGCTGTGGGTTTGCTGACATCTTCGCATACGGCGGGGCAGTGGTATGACTTTTCGCAAACTGTTGTTGCGCCAACTGGAACCAAGGAAGTTCGGATAGGGTGTTTAACATCATCAACCGGAAATGGTTCAACAGGCAAGGCTTTTTGGGATAATATCGAGCTGTATAGGGGAGCTGTAGTTAATGATCCAGACCTAAATGGAGATGAGGAAGTCAATAACTTTGATTTTGCCAAAATAGCAGGTGTATGGCAGATTGAGAGTAAAGATAATAATCTGGGCGGTGAAGAAATAATAGATATAATTGATTTGAATGTACTTGCAGCAGCATGGTTAAACAATATTATTGTTAAGCCAAACTATGAACTGGTGTGGTCAGATGAATTTACCGGGACATCTTTGGATACTGCAAACTGGACAAATGAAATTGGTACCGGTAACGGCGGCTGGGGTAATGGTGAAAAACAATATTATACAGCACGCGAAGAAAATTGTCGAATTGAAGATGGTTTTTTGATTATTAAAGCTCGAAATGAAGACTATGGCGGTATGCATTTTACTTCAGCGAGGATTAAGACTCAGGGTAAGCAGAGTTTCAAATATGGAAGGATAGAGGCAAAAATAAGAATGCCTGAGGGCGGTTATGGCATATGGCCGGCTTTCTGGATGTTGGGCGATAATATATCCAGTGTAGGCTGGCCGTCAAGTGGTGAAATAGATATTGTTGAAATGATGGAAAATGGAAGTAAAGCAATCGGCACGATTCACTACGGGAGCTCTGATCCTTATAACCACAATTCGAATGGCGGTGAGGATACCACGATTGGCGATATGTCGTCAGATTACCATGTTTATGCGATAGAATGGGATGAAACCCAGATAAGATGGTATTGGGATGATGTGAATTACTATTCAAGCTCCAGCTGGTGGAGCAGTACAGGTGATTATCCGGCACCATTTAATCAGCCGTTTTTTATAATATTAAATTTTGCAATAGGATCAAACTGGTGGCCGGATGAAGCCAGGATAATAGATGAGAATAGTTTTCCGCAGAAATTTATGATTGATTATGTGCGTGTATATAAACGCCTTGAACAATAATAGCAGAATACTTTTATGTCTAATAATCCAGGATTACGATAGCTGATTTATGAAGGCTGATTATGAACAGGTCAAACCAATATATTGTCAGTTAGTGTAAAATTAAAAGACTTCTCAAAATACTTGAGAAGTCTTTTATATATTTGTTAAGTAGTTAAGGTCTAACTATTGCCATGTTTGCTTATTTTCTGCGTTTTAGAAGGAGTCCGCCGATACCAAGCAATACAACGGTAGCTGGTTCTGGGACAGCTACAATAGAAACGTCTAAAGCGGCTTCAGGAGAAGCAGGGTCGATATTTAACCCGTGGATAACAAATCCAGCCTGAACAATTAAAGAAGCATCGTCTGCGACAGTCAGTTCAAGAGTATTTGTACCAAATGTCAAATCTGCATAAATTTCATCATTAATAGAATAGTTTGAGTTAAATATTTTAATAAATGCCTGTGTCACATAACCAGCATCGGCTAAAGTATTTTCTGTTACTTCGTATTCCAGAGATATAGTCTGACCGTTATAGCCAGTACCTAATTCCTGGTAGAAATTAGCATTCATAATTTTGTTGCCTAAACCTGTTGTCTGATCGACCCAGTATGCGTCGTCAGCATTCCATACATTGGTGTTTGCTCTTAGGACAAGTTCACCATTTTCAAAAGTAGCGGGAAGGTCTGCTAGCCCCCAGCCGCTGCCCCATTGATAGTTACCGCTTGTGTCAAAAACATTCATGTAGCCATTCCAGGAAGCATTTTCGTCAACAGTAACAAGAGCAGCTTGAGAAAGTGATACAAGACAGAGCAACAATAAGGAAACCATTACCTTTTTCATGTTCTTTCCTCCGAAAAAAGTGATATTAAAATAGAATTATATAAAATTAAAAATATATAGATATTCAAGAAAGTAAAAAATCAGCTATCGACAAAACTGAATATTAAGAATCGCAAAACTTCTCATAAGATTATATTACATATTTCTACAGCTTTGGTCAAGGGTATTCAGAATATAAAAATATTTTTTGAAATGTATGCCGGTAAAATAATTGCTATCGCTCGAGTTTTTGTTTAAGTTGTTGTATCGCAATTGCTTATGGCTATTGCTGCTGTTTTGGTGATTGTGCACAGTCTAAACTTTTTACTGTTTTGTATTTTTTTGTATTTTTTGGCTCTAAATTTTTGGATATCAAGTATTATATATATAGAAAGCTTAAAATGATTTCAAAACGTTCTTATAGTTATTCAAAGTAAGTATATTTTTATCAGTGATATATAGATTTTATTGAACTAGTTTTTATCGCAATCGACTTTTTAAATATTTTACTCTTTAGTGGGTAATATATGTCCTGTTTCTTGTTAAGGCCTAGACTATTTTGGCTTAGGTGAACGATTAACTCTTTAAATTGGAGGTATCATAAGTGAAAAAAGTAATTGCAGTGTTTGCGATGTTGTTTTTGGTATTTTCATCTGTTCAAGCTGATGTTACATTCATACCCGGTCCCGATGAATCATGGAACGGATATGTGAATGTGTATGAACTGCCAGCCAACGGCGGCGGGTATCTTTGGGGTAGTTCCTGGGGAATTGCAGACTTGCGAGCAAGTTTTGTTGAAAATGATATGATTTATATGCAGCTGAATACAAATAATTATGCTCCAGGCGATGAATACTGGGTTAATCCTACAACAGGGTTGGGTAATAAGCAGGTTGAGGCTAATTTATATTATGAAATAAATGGGATAGACTTTGCCGGAGAGAAAGCAATATTTGAATTCAGAGTAAAATCGAACGATTTGCCGGCAGGTACTCCGGCTTATGCCTTTTTTAAGGTCTTTGCCCCCGGTTATAATTTCATCGGCATGTACACTGAAGATCTTACAGCAGGAGATCATAAATTAGAGCTAAATATAGATCCATCATATAATGGATATATTCTGCAGGTAGGATTCCAGATTGTTGCTCCTCCGGTAGATCCGGCATCATCTGAAGCAATGACTGGTGTGACAATTGGTTATTATGGCGGACAACCGCCGCAGAATCCGGTGCCGGCAGATAATAGTGGTTATCCTGCAACGTCAACTACTGTAAGCTGGTCAAACCCAGATCCAAATGATCCGGCACAGCCTATTACCGCTATGGCATATTTGTATGAAAGTGATGTAAAAATGGCGACCGATCCTAATATGGGCCCGGAATTGTATGATGAAGGAGTGCAAGTACTAGTAGTTGACGAAACTCAGGAGTCAGCAACAGTTTCACTTAGCCCTAATAAACACTATTATTGGAAAGTGTATATAACTGATCCAAGTATGGGTACTACAGCATCAGGTCCTGTGTGGTATTTCCAGACAGCAGATTCAGCACCAACAGATGTGTATGCCGGTGCAGATCAATATGTATGGCTGGAAGACGGGGATACGCAGTTCACCTTAATGGGGAATTATAATGACGATGGAAAGAGTCCAGTTACTATATTATGGGAAGATCTATCGAATCCGCTCGAACAGGCACCGGGCACAACTGTGACAATAAACAGTCCTGATTCCGTTGTAACAACAGTGGATATAGATGGTGACGGCTGGTTCCTGTTCCAGTTAACTGTTTCTGATGTGGTTGGTTCCGTAACTGATCAGCTAAATGTTGGTGTTTATGTAAATGCGTGTGAAGCGGCCAAAGCAGACCCATCTGATATTGCCGCCGGTTATCCAGCCGGTCATGGTGATATTGATGGTGATTGTGATACAGATTTGGTAGATTTCGCTTTAATGGCAGGAAGCTGGCTTGAATGTATGAGTGATAAACTGGGGTGTATGATTGATAACTAGTGTGTAACTAGTTTAAGGTTAATTTAACATAATATCTTATAAGGGCAGCCGGTATTATTCATTCCGGTTGCCTTTTTTTATTGTAAAGAGATTATTTTTCGAACCATAAGAAAAACTTGAACCAAATATTTGATTCCGGTACTATTACTCTGTTGTATATGAGAATGCTAATTAGAATGTATAAAAGTTCTGGTTAGTAGATTATATATCAATAAAAAACGATTCTAATGATTTATGAGGTTTTAGGTTGACGATAAAGATAAATAATTATCCATTCAAAGCAGTTATGTTTGACTTGGATGGCGTTTTGGTTGATACTACTGATTTGCATTATAAAGTCTGGACTGATTTCACCAGGTTAAATGGTGTCGAGCCTACTCAAGAACAGATACTCGCTACTAACGGGCGTCGAGCAGAGGAGAACATCCGACAGTTGTTAGGCGGTGATTTGAAAGCCAGTCAGGTTGCGACATTAACGTTTGAACGTGAGAAGTATTTTCATAGCTTGCTGGAGAATGAACCGGTATCGGCCGTTCCGGGGGCTGTGGATTTTGTAGTAAAACTTGTCGAGTCTGGCGTAGCGGTAGGTATTGCTACCAGTGCCATTCCCGATAATGCCCATTTGGCGTTGGCAAAAGTAGGATTGGCAGATGTTTTTCGTGTGATCATAACCGCGGAGGACGTTATAAATGGCAAACCTGATCCAGAACCATATAATAAGTTGGCAACGACACTTGGATACTCTACAGAAGATTGTATGGTGGTCGAAGATTCCATATCTGGTATCCGTGCCGCCAAAGCAGCTGGTGCTAAATGTCTGGCGTTAGCAACCACATTCCCAGAAATGCAACTAGCAGATGAAAGTCCAGATTGGCTTATTAAGGATTTTACTCAACTTCCGTCGGAGTTGCACTTACATTAAGTAACAACAAGACAGGTAAAAGTGCAATCAACTCTGACGCAGAAATGCCGCTAGAGGGGTAAAAATGTGCTTGACAAGTGCAGGAAAAATGTTATATTCTTTTGAAAGTCAATGACTTATGCGAACGTAATTCAGTGGTAGAATGCCAGCTTCCCAAGCTGGACGTCGCCGGTTCGAATCCGGTCGTTCGCTTTATTCTTTAGTGTCTAATAATGCTTTTCTACCATAAAATAGTGTTTTGCGTGTTTTTATGTCTAATATCTTTGAGTGCCGAAATTTTGACTGCAATACAGCACTGGTTTGGTTGTGCAGATATTTTGAGAGTTGAAGATTTCAAATTGACGATGGGGCTTAAATAATGAAAAAATGCATTATATTGTTAATTGTATTTGGTTCTGTAACATTTGGAATGGCCCAGGAATTGGATTTACATCCCGGTAGGGCTATATATGTAGAATCCTGCAGTTCATGTCACGGTATAGATTTACAGGGTGGTAATGCTCAAAGTCTGGCAGACGGTGTCTGGCAGTATGGTGAAGGTAGTTGGGCGATAGGGCAGAATATCAGGTATGGTATCCAGCATCTTGGAATGCCGGGATATAATAAATCATTATCTGACCGGCAAATAAGTCAAGTGGTTGAATATCTGCTTAAATCAGAGCGAGCTGCGGGTATTTCCAAGCCGCCAATTCCAGATTCAGTTCAGACGATGGATTATGAGATCAAGATCGAAAAATATGCTGAAAACCTGGAGGTGCCCTGGTCGATAGATTTTGTCAGTAAAGATTATGCCTTAATTACAGAGCGGCCGGGGCGTTTGAGAATAGTAAGAGATGGTGTTCTCTTATCTGAGCTGGTGGCTGGAGTTCCAGAAGTATTGGCTGAAGGGCAAGGTGGGCTGCTGGATGTCGCAGTTGATCCTGAATATGATGAGAATGGCTGGATATATTTATCATACAGCCATAAGCTGAGTGAACCCGGCAGAGACAGGCCGCCGGCAATGACAAGAATTGTTCGCGGCAGGATCGCAGGTAATACGTGGATTGACCAGCAGGTGATATATGAAGCACCGCATGATACGTACCTTGAAACCCGTCACCATTATGGATGCAGGATTTCTTTTGATCCGCAGGGGTATTTATATTTTTCAATAGGTGAAAGGGGAGAGATGGACCATGCACAGCTGCTAAACCGGCCAAATGGTAAAATACATCGAATCAATAGAGACGGTTCTATCCCGGAAAACAATCCGTTTGCCGGTGCTGCTAATGCGTTGCCAACGATATATACATATGGTAATCGAAATCCGCAGGGTATGGCAACACATCCTTTAACGGGTCAGATATGGATTTCGGAGCATGGCCCGCTTGGGGGAGATGAGCTAAATCTAGTCGAAGGCGGGAAAAACTATGGCTGGCCGGTAATTTCATATGGTCGAAATTATGACGGATCGAGCATAACAAAACTGACTGACAAACCGGGTATGGAGCAGCCGATATTTTACTGGAAGCCTTCAACTGCAGTATGCGGCATAGACTTTTACAGGGGTGATCTATTTCCGTTGTGGAAGAATCGATTGCTGGTTGGTGCATTAAAATATGAAGATGTTCGAGTTCTAAATATAAAGAATAATCGTGTTATACACGAACAGGTGATATTAAAAAATTGCGGTCGGGTAAGAGATGTAGCCTGTGGGCCAGATGGTGCGATTTATGTAGTTTTGAATCAACCCGGAACGGTGCTAAAATTATTTCCTCGATAATATGCACTGATATATAAGAATATCCATTCTTTAATAAAGTTTACATTCATAGTATGAATATGTATTCATATTTGATTGAATTATTCTTAAAGTTCCTGCAAATATAAGTTTATAGACCTATAATTATTATAAATATTTGATTTTATGGAACTTAAAGGTAATAATCTTGAGAGCAAATGCTAATATGCCGACCTAGTAATAAGTGGGTGTTTGAATAAAATAACATGAGGTATGTTCATGCGAAATCTATTTATATTATTGATGTTACAAATTATTTTAAGTGGTTTTATTTTTGCGCAGGAAACAGCCAGTGTCAATATGCCGGAAGTTGAAGTATTTGGGGATACTAATGATTTACAAATATATTTAGAGTTATCAGCTAAAAATAATCCTGGACTTAAGGCGGCATTTGAAAGCTGGAAGGCGGCTTTATCGGTTGTGCCGCAGGCTGAGGCATTAAGTGATCCGCGTTTTACATTTACTTATTTTGTCGAAGAAATTGAAACCAGACTTGGCCCCCAAAGCAGTAAGATTGGAATAGCACAGGCGTTTCCATGGTTTGGGAAGCTGGATGCTAAAAAGGATTCGGCAACGGCAATGGCTGAGGCAGTCCGGTATGATTTTGAAAGCAAAAAGCTTGATTTATTCTATCGAGTGAAAAAAGCATATTATGAATATTCATATGTTGGAACAGCATTGAAAATAGCCAGTGAAAATAAAAAGCTGTTGGTGCATTATGAATCCATAGCAAGGACGAAGTATCAGACATCAACAGCTATGCATCCAGACGTAATAAGAGCTCAGATAGAATTGGCATTAATCGATGATGTAATCCAAAACTTACAGGGATTACAGGAGCCCCTGGTAAGTGAATTGAAGAATGCCATGAATTTAGATAAAGGTGCAGAGAGGATTGAATTCGACTGGCCAGTAAAATTACAATTGCATGAAGTAAATATGGATCAAGAGGCAATAATGTCTAATATCATACATTCTCCTGTGATTCTGGGACTTGGTCAAAAAGTTGAGGCGGCCAGGGCAAATGAAAAATTAGCAGCTAAGACTACTTATCCAGATATTACTGTTGGAGTGGATTGGATTAATATTGATAAACCAGATACTGAAATTGAAAACGGCGGCAAAGATGCTGTGGCATTAATGTTTGGTATGAATATTCCCTTATGGTCAGGCAAAAATAATGCAGTTAAGTCACAGGCAGCTGCCGTTGCCAGAAATCGAGAGTATAGCAGGCAGCAAGAGCTTAATGACAGGTATAGTCAGGCAGAAAAGCTGATTTATGAAATTAATGAGGCAAAACGTAAAATAAAGCTATATGGCAGTGTTTTGGGGCAGAAAGCTAATGACCTGGTGATAACCAGTGAGGCCGCGTACAGGTCAGGAACTCTTGAGTTCTTTTCTCTGATAGATGCTCAAAGGCTGCAATTGAAATACAAGCTTAATTACGAAAGAGCTGTTGTGGATTATATGCAAAAAATATCTGAACTTGAAAAGCTTTCTGGCGGTACATTGTCTTATGAAGAACCGGAGTTGGATAAATGATATATAAATACAGACAATCAGGTAAAGTATTTTATTATCTAATAGTTGCTTTGGCTGGGCTTGCTATTGGATTTTATGCTTCTGTTCTATTTAGTAATAAGGCTGATAATTCTGAGTCGAATTCAGAGACAGTACAAGAGGAAGTATGGATATGTTCGATGCACCCGCAGATACGCCAGCCGGAACCGGGCAAATGCCCTATATGTTTCATGGATCTGATAAAGGAAGATTCTTCAATTGGCGAAACTATGCCGGGAGAGATTGAATTTAGTGAGAATGCTATCAAACTTATGGAGCTGCAAACAGCGAAGGTTGAACGGAAATCCGTTTTTTCTGAAGTTCGATTAACGGGAAGAGTGACTTTTGATGAAACTACGATTAAACATGTAACGTCATGGACGGCTGGGCGGCTTGAGCGTTTATTTGTTGATTTTACCGGTACGAGGGTTATTTTAGGTGATCATATGGTTAAAATATACAGTCCTGAATTGATAAACGCCCAGGCTGAGTTTTTGCAAGCTAAAGCATCGTATGACACTATTAACGATGATGATGGAGATTTGGTTAAACATTCTGTCCAGGCTACGTTCAAAGCAGGTCGCGAGAAACTGAAATTGCTTGGTTTGACAGAAGCTCAGATTAAATCTATTGAAGAGAGTGGCAAGCCAGAGGATTTCGTAACAATTAATGCTCCGTCAAGTGGGATAGTAATAGAAAAACATTTAAATGAAGGTGCATATGTTAAAACTGGTACTGAAATATATACAATTGCTGATATGAGTGTTTTGTGGGTGATGCTAGATGCTTATGAGCCGGATTTACAATGGCTAAGGTATGGTCAGCAAGTGGAATTTAATACTGAGGCTTACCCAGGTGAAATGTTTAACGGTGTAGTTAGTTTTATTTCTCCAGTAGTTGATGAAAGAACCAGAAGTATAAAGGTTCGTGTTAATGTCGATAATAGAGACAGGCGGCTCAAACCAGATATGTTTGTTAGGGCTACGATTAAATCACAGGTGGTAGCAGAAGGAGAGGTTATGGTGCCTGAAATGGCAGGGAAATGGATTTGCCCGATGCATCCTTCAGTAGTAAAAGAAAGCAAGGATATATGTGATATATGCCAGATGGATCTGGTTACAACAGAATTTTTAGGATATTTTAAGCCAGAAGCCGGTAAAGAGCTGCCGCTGGTTATCCCCGTATCAGCGCCGCTTATTACCGGGAAAAGGGCTATTGTTTATATTAAGGTACCAGGAAAAATGAAGCCTACGTTCGCAGGTAAAGAGGTAGTGCTCGGTCCAAGAGCCGGAGGATTTTATCTTGTAGTATCCGGACTTGATGAAGGTGATGAGGTAGTAACAAATGGTAATTTTAAGATAGATTCAGCTTTACAGATACAGGCTGATTATAGCATGATGAATCCACGTGAGCCAGATGAAAATGCTATTCTTAACGCCAAAGGTATACAGACATTATGCCCGGTAATGGGCAATCCGATCAATAAAGAAATTTTTGTTGAGTATAAAGGCAAGAAAGTTTATTTCTGCTGTGATGGCTGCGATGATATGTTTTTAGAAGATCCTGCAAAATATATAGACAAGCTGCCCCAGTTTAAAGTAGGTAAAGTAGATGATAATGATGAGATTGAACAGACATTATGCCCGGTAATGGGCAATCCGATCAATAAAGATATTTTTGTTGAGTATAAAGGCAGGAAAGTATATTTCTGCTGCGATGGATGCGATGATATGTTTTTAGAAAATCCTGAAAAGTATCTGGATAAATTGCCGCAGTTTAAAGATGTAAACAAAGTTAAATAATTTATTTTAAGAGGTATATTATGAAAATTTCAAAAAAAGAACTATTTGTGTTTGTATTTACTATTATAGCTGTATTTCTTTCAGGATGCGACAAGAAAGAAGCAAGCGTTCAGGAAAATAAAACTCCAATGGATCATAAGGATATGAATCATGAAGGGCATGATCATAGTGCTATGATGGAGGAAGGTGCTGAAAAGGCAATGGAAGCAGTGGGCGAGCAGACAATATGTCCGGTAATGGGCAACCCGATTAATAAAGACATATTTGTAGAATATAAGGGCAAGAAAGTATATTTTTGCTGTCCTGGTTGCGACAAGATATTTAAAGAGGATCCGGAGAAGTATCTGGCTAAACTTCCACAGTTTGGCGGCAAAGAGGAAGCTAAAAAGTAGACATTTCAAGTTGTGTAAGTATTAAAACGGACGATTTCAGTTGCAACAATACCTGAATAATATGAATAATGACAATCAAAAACAAACAAGTCCATTAAGTCGGTTGATAAGGTTCAGCCTTGAAAATAAACTTCTTATATGGCTGGTACTGATAGCATTGATTGGATGGGGATTTATTGTTGCGCCGTTTGACTGGGAATCTGATTATGTTGAGCGCAGACCAGTGCCGGTTGATGCTATCCCAGATATAGGAGAGAATCAACAGATAGTTTTTACAGAATGGATGGGCCGTTCGCCGCAGGATGTTGAAGACCAGGTAACATATCCATTAACAGTATCGCTTTTAGGAGTTCCCGGAGTTAAGACGGTAAGAAGTTATTCATTCTTCGGCTTTTCCAGTATTTATGTAATCTTTGATGAAAATATTGAATTTTACTGGTCGAGGAGCAGAGTACTTGAGAAACTGAGTTCACTTTCTCCAGGTACCCTTCCAGAAGGAGTAAAGCCAACATTGGGACCTGATGCAACTGCATTAGGGCAGGTTTTCTGGTACACGCTGGAAGGCAGAGATGAAGAAGGGAACCCGGCCGGAGGTTGGGATCTGCATGAATTACGCAGTGTCCAGGATTGGTATGTTCGATACGGCCTGATGAGTGCCGAAGGTATTAGTGAAGTTGCTTCTATTGGCGGTTTTGAAAAAGAATACCAGATTGATGTTGACCCCGATGCCATGCGTCATTATGGAGTTACACTTGAAGAGATAATTTCAGCGGTAAAATCAAGTAATATCGATGTAGGCGCACGTACAATTGAAGTTAACAAGGTTGAATATGTAATACGCGGTCTTGGCTTTGTTAAAAGTGCAGGAGATATTGAAAAGACTGTTGTAAAAGTACATGATAATGTACCTGTAAGGATAAGTGAAGTAGCAAATGTATCATTAGGTCCGGCTTTGCGGCGTGGAGTGTTAGATAAAGGCGGGGCAGAAGCAGTAGGTGGCGTTGTGGTTGTTCGCTATGGGTATAACCCATTGGAAGCAATCAAGAATGTGAAGAAGAAGATTGATGAGATAACGCCGGGATTGCCCAGTAAAGAGCTGGTAGATGGTAAGGTGTCTAAGTTAACAATCGTACCTTTTTACGATAGGACAGGTTTGATAAAAGAGACGCTTCAAACATTAGAGTCGGCGCTTTGGGACGAAATGCTGGTAACAGTAATTGTTGTCGTAGTGATGGTAATGCACTTAAGCAGTTCTCTGATTATCTCTTCCATGCTTCCGCTGACTGTTTTGTTATGTTTTATCGCAATGAAAATGTTTAGGATTGATGCTAATATAGTTGCATTGTCAGGAATTGCAATTGCAATTGGAACTATTGTAGATATGGGCATTATTATCACAGAAAATATTGTCCGGCACTTTAAGGTAGCCAACACTCGAGAGAATTCGCTTGAAATTGTATATAGGGCATCTAGAGAAGTCAGTGGTGCAGTAGTAACGGCAGTAGCGACAACAGTAGTTGGTTTTTTGCCGGTTTTTTCCATGACCGGTGCAGAAGGCAAGCTGTTTAAACCTCTGGCATATACTAAGACATATGCATTACTTGCATCTGTGATCGTAGCTATTATTGTTTTACCTGTGCTGGCCCATATGATAATTGGACGCCCTAAGCAAGATAATGGAATGAAACAACGTTTGAGACCTATTCTGAATATTGTGCTGGTAATGCTCGTTGGTATATTGCTGGCTAAACATTGGATGCCTTTAGGACTGGAAAAGGGAATATTACTGAATTTTGTTTTTATAGTATTTGTTATAGGGGGGCTGCTGTTATTTTTTGTTATATTTCAGTCATTTTACAGGGTGATATTACGAAAGTGCCTTGATCATAAATTTATATTTATATTATTTCCGATAAGTGTTTTGGCTTTTGGTATTCATATCTGGCAGAATTTAGGTAAAGAATTTATGCCTCCATTAGATGAAGGTTCATTTTTATATATGCCGACAACTATGCCTCATGCTTCAATAGGAGAATCACTTGATATTCTGCAGAAGCAGGATATTGCTTTTCAGTCGATACCTGAAGTTGAGAGTGTGGTAGGAAAGATAGGTCGTGCTGATACGCCATTAGATCCGGCTCCAATATCCATGGTAGAAACCATAATTAATTATAAGCCGGAGTATGAGCAGGATGAGAATGGAAATATGGTACGGCAATGGCGGGACCACATTAAAACTCCTGATGATATCTGGAATGAGATTGTTCGGGTTGGAAAAATACCAGGCAGTACAAGTGCTCCCAAGCTGCAACCGATTGGTACAAGGCTTGTGATGCTCCAAACTGGTATGAGGGCACCGATGGGTATAAAGGTTAAAGGTTCGGACCTGGAAACGATTGAGAAAGTATCTTTGGAACTGGAGTCATTAATTAAGCATGTTGAGGGTGTTCAGTCTGAAGCTGTTATTGCTGACAGGATAGTAGGCAAGCCGTATCTGGAGATAGCTATCGATCGAGATGCGATCGCACGTTATGGAATCAGTATTGCAAAGGTTCAGCAGGTAATTGAGGTAGCGATTGGAGGCAAGGATGTTACTACAACAGTAGAAGGACGTGAGCGTTATGCTGTACGAGTCCGATATATGCGTGAACTTCGTGACAGTATCGAGAGCCTGGAAAATATTATCGTTGCAGGTGTGGATGATGTTCAGATACCCTTGAGGTTGATAGCGGATATAAAGTATGAACGTGGCCCGCAAGCAATAAAGAGCGAAGATACTTCTCTGCTGGGGTATGTTTTATTCGATAAGAAAGAAGGCTATGCCGAAGTTGATGTGGTAGAAAATTGTAAAAAGTATCTGTCTGAAAAAGAATCATCCGGAGAATTTCAAAGACCTGAAGGTGTTAGCTTAACTTTTGCCGGTTCGTATGAAAACCAGCTGCATGCTCAGAAAACATTACGGCTGGTAATCCCGCTAGCATTATTAATTATATTTATAATTTTGTATTTACAGTTCCGGTCAATAGTGACAAGTATGCTGGTGTTTAGCGGGATATTTGTTGCCTGGGCAGGCGGATTTATCATGATCTGGCTGTATTCTCAAAGCTGGTTCTGTAATTTTGATGTGTTTGGCGTTAATCTTCGTGAGCTATTCCAGATGGGGCCGATCAATTTGAGTGTAGCAGTCTGGGTTGGCTTCTTGGCACTATTTGGTATAGCTTCTGACGATGGTGTGGTAATGTGCAGTTATCTTGAACAGATGTTCAAAGAAGGATGTCCAGATAATAAATACGCAATAAGAGATAAAGTTATCCAGGCGGGAAGAAGGCGTGTCAGGGCCTGCCTGATGACCACTGCAACTACAATCCTGGCATTGATTCCTGTATTGACATCAACGGGACGTGGTTCAGATATTATGGTTCCTATGGCGATACCGGTATTTGGAGGTATGCTTGTAGAAACTCTTACAATGCTGGTCGTACCAGTTTTATATTGTGCGGTAAAAGAGATCAGAGCCTCATAGCGTATTTTATTCAAACTGACTGGCGGGGCAGTTTGAAAGTGGGATTAGTATTTAAAATTCTGGTATTGGGTAAGGATGTGCCGTCGAGCTGCAAAATTATTTTATCGAAATAATGTAGCTAACTGAAAACAGGTTATATGAGTTTTTACAGTGTCTGCTGCTCTGTTCTGTTGATAATTTCATTTTGCAGACCTTCGCCTAACCCGACGAAATAATCGCTGTATCCGGCAACACGTACAATAAGGTCTCTATGCTGTTCGGGGTGCTGTTGAGCTTCTCTAAGAGTATCAACATCGACTACATTAAATTGGATATGGTGTCCGCCCATTTTGAAATATGCCCGGATAAGTGCCATTAAATTTTCGATATTTCCTTTTTTGAACATTTGAGGGCTGAACTTCATGTTCAGTAAAGTTCCACCAGTCTTTGCGTGGTCGATTTTAGCGGCACTTTTGATTACCGCAGTTGGTCCTAATCTATCGGATCCTTGTGTAGGTGAAATACCATCGCTGAGAGGTATGCCGGCTTTGCGGCCGTTAGGCAGGGCACCGGTAACTTCGCCGAAATAAATATGGCAGGTAGTTGGCAGCAGGTTAATGCGATTACTGCCGCCCTTGGTATTAGGTCTTCCGTCGATGGCGTCGAGGTAATATTTGAAAATTGTTTCCGTTATAGAATCAGCATCTGGTTCATCATTGCCGAAGCACGGAGTTTTATTCAAAAGAATCTGCCGCATGATCTCATTATTTTCAAAATTATTGCTTAGTGCATCCAGTAATTCATCCATACTGTACCTGCCGTCCTGGAAAACATGCTTGTTTATCGCACTCAGGCAGTCAGTGGTAATGCCAAGGCCGACGCCCTGGATATAGGTTGTATTATACCTGGCACCACCATTGTGGTAGTCTACACCTTTGGCTATGCAGTCATCAACCAGAAGTGATTTAAATGGAACAGGGAAACTGTCAGCATATAATCGCTCTATAGTGTTGTTTCCTTCGATTTTAACGTCAATAAAGTATCTGAGCTGTTTATGATAAGCTTCCAGAATAGAATCAAAATTAGTAAAAGTTTTTGGGTCGCCGGTTTCAATTCCAATTTGTATGCCGGTATTAGGGTCAATACCATTATTAAGGGTTACCTCAAGAATTTTAGCCCAGTTAAGATATCCGGTAAGAGTGCAGCTTTCTTTGCCGAAAGCACTTGTTTCGACGCAGCCGCTGGCACCGCCATTTAGAGCGTCTTCCAATGTTTTACCATCATGAAGCATTTCTTTGACAATAGTTTCAGTATTGAAACATGATGGCTGTCCGATTCCAATTTTTATAACTTCACATGCATGTTTCAAGAAACTGTCCGGATTTTTTTCGCTCAGTTGGATGCAACCACTTGGTTGAGTCATTTTCATCTCTTTTATAGTATCGAGAACCATATGTGAGACGTCATTTATGCAGCTTTCACCGTTTTGATCCAGGCCGCCAACATTAATAAGAGAAAAATCAGTATAAGTTGAGCTTTGTTCCAGCGTAACTCCAACTTTTGGCGGTGCTGGATGGTTGTTGAATTTAACCCAGAAGCATTGTAATAATTCACGTGCCTGCTCTTCGGTAAGTGTACCATTCTCAATGTCATTTTTATAAAAAGGATAGAGATTTCTGTCAAGTCTGCCAGGGTTATATGAATCCCATGGATTAGTTTCAGTAATAACTCCGAGGTGAACAAACCAGTACATTTGCAGAGCTTCATGGAAAGTGCGTGGCGCGTTAGCCGGTACATGCCTACAGGTGTCGGCAATAAGCTGTAGTTCTGCTTTTCTGTCCGGATCTTTTTCTAATGAAGCCAGATCAAGTGCTTTTTTAGCACAACGATTGGCAAAGAGAATAATAGCATCAGCAGCAATGTCAATTGCCTGTAACTCGATGTCTTTTGACTTGTCTTCATCATTGTTTTGAGGTTCAAGACTCGAGCGAACATCAGCGATTCTGGCTTTGAAGTCAAGCATGCCATTCTTATAGATCTTGTCATCGCAAATAGCATGTCCAGGGCTTCTTTGTTCCATGAATTCAGTGAAAATACCAGCTTCAAAAGCTTCCATCCATTTTGGGGTCATAGAATCGAATAACTTTTCGCGCATAGTTTTGCCCTGATTATACCAGAAGGGCATTATTTCTTTTGTATAGGTATTACGAACCTGGTCGTTGATCCTGAACGGGTTTTTGTGCCTGCTGTTTAATGCTTCAAGATCATCGATGTTGTGACAGCATATTTCTGGGTATGTAGGAACAGCTCTTGGGGCAGGTCCTCTTTCGCCCACAATCAGTTCTCCGTCACCGATATACACAGCTTTGTTGGCCATGATATTGAAAAAGTTTTTCGCCCGTAAAATTGGTTTAGGCAAATCAGCAGAAGCATTTTCTTTGTAGAATTGCGTTACTAATTCGGCTCTTTCAGTTGAAATATATGGTTCAGTTTTGGTACTGATTTTTCTAAGCATTTTTACTCGTTCGGTCAACATCATTTAACTCCAGCAAAAAACAATTATGAAATTATGCCATACTGATCAGGATTTTCTTTTTTTCTTTACCACCTGAATTATACGGCAAATGGTCGATTTTAATTACGTTGTCAAGTTTATCAGCAAATGCCTGAGTTTCTTCAAGATTTTCCAGGTAGTCATTTATACCTGGTATTAAAGGTACTCTAATAATAATTTGCTTTCCAAGTCTTGAAAGCAAAGTAATATTTTCTAATATACGACTATTATCCACACCGGTATATTTTTTATGGATATCTGGGTCCATATGCTTTATATCACATAAAAACAAGTCGGCATATTGAGCGACACGTTTTATTGTGTCGGATTTTGCATAGCAAGAAGTATCAATTGTGCAATGTAAATTATTAGTTTTACATAAATTCAGGCATGCACATAGAAAATCAGCCTGGGCTAGCGGCTCTCCTCCGGAAAAGGTAACCCCGCCGTTTGATTGCTCATAAAACACAGAGTCTTTAATAACTTCTGATAAAATATAATCAGATGTCACAATTCTTCCTGTCAGGGTTAGTGCATCAGTTGGGCAAGCTTGTGTACATATTCCATCATCAGTGCATAATTCAGATATGATCGATATCTTTTTATCAGAATTTTCCATTTTTATTGCATTGTTTGGGCAAGAATCGATGCAAGTGCCGCATTGAATACAAAAACCTGAACGGAAAGTCAGTTGAGGTTTTCGGCTGATGCTTTCCGGGTTATGGCACCATTGACATCTGAGCGGGCATCCTTTCAGGAATACGGTGGTTCGTATGCCGGGGCCATCGTTTATTGCAAATCTTTTAATGTCAAAGATGGTGCCTGTAATGACATTTTCTTTACTGCAGGCGCAGACATTTTCTATACTTTCTATATCCATCCCACGATTATACACTAAAAATCCCTTGATAATCAAGGCATCAGCACGTTATTAAATCCTGTAATAGCTGATATTTAGAGTGTTTTTGCGCAAAGCCGAGGTAAAGCTAAGATTTAGGTATAAACAGGGCAGATATTTATAGTTATATTTTTTGTAATTTATCCTTGAGATTTTCGTTAAAATCGTTATTATTTAACATCTTCGACTATTGGGGCGGTTAGCTCAGTTGGCTAGAGCATCTGGTCGACATCCAGAAGGTCGTTGGTTCAAGTCCAATACCGCCCATTTTTTTAACTCCAGCTGAAACAAAGAGTTATAGTTAACTGTCAGCGGTTGGCATAGCAGTTATAAGTATGAAAATGTATGCACAGTGCATACAAATTACTTAGAAAGGGCTGCGAAATGTCAACTTTCAAACTTCCTTCTTATTGTACTCGCCAAAATTCAAATGGCATTGTCTATGGTTATATTACCGGAGTTATAAGTAAACTTGCTGATGCAGTAAAACAAGCTCATGAACGCATAATCGGAAACCGCAGGGTTGACAATAAAGATAAGATATTGAGTATATACGAACCTGATGTCAATGTGATAGTTCGCCGCAAAGCCGGAGCTGAGACTGAGTTTGGCAATAAGCTGTATCTAGCAGAACAACCTGACGGTTTGATCGTCGCCTGGAAGTATTATCGCGATCAGACACCTGCCGATAAAACAATGCTTGAGTCTGGTCATAAACGTATTAAGGATAAGCTTGGCTGTAAAGTCAATCTGCTGGCAGGTGACCGTGGTTTTGATAGTGCAAAGAATCGCCAATACATGAAGAAAAATGACATATTCAATGCGGTTTGTCCATGTGATCCGGCATTGCTGGCAGAAAGGCTTCAGGAAGATGCTTTCAGGCAGGCTCAAATAAGACGCAGTCAGACAGAAGCAAGAATCAGTATTTTGAGTAATTGTTTTTGTGGTTCGCCTATGAAACAGAAGGGTTTTGATAACCGTGAAGTCCACATGGGATTAAGTATCTTGTCTCATAATCTCTGGGTTCTGGCCAGAATAAAACTTGCCCAGGAAAAAGAACGGGGAAAAGTGGCTTAAATCTGGATTCTATTTGATAATTCCATAGAAATACTGCGCGCTGAAACCGACAAATCTGTCAAGTGCACCAGCAAAATACA
Source organism: Sedimentisphaerales bacterium (assembly GCA_963666285.2). Classification (GTDB taxonomy): domain Bacteria; phylum Planctomycetota; class Phycisphaerae; order Sedimentisphaerales; family SM23-30; genus JAFGDI01. The sequence goes on along the minus strand of OY762711.1, from coordinate 2,829,436 downwards.
TTGCCTGTGTAATTACAGCCAAAAATACCACCGGAAACCATGCCGAAAATACTATCTATTCAAAAATCATAATTTGCGGACAAGCTCTAATTATGATCAGTTGGCGTTAATTGGTTATTGGTTTGCGCAAAATGGTACGCAAACAATCAGTTTAACGCTTGATTTGAAGGGCAAATGTCTGTATTATATTTCATTTGACAACTTCTTGTTGAATTGTCTAATGTGAATAGGTTTTTAATTGTAAGCTGTCAGATGTCGGCTGAACATAGTAATTATTGAAACATAGAGGAGTATCAAAATGGCTGATAAGGCTGTAGAACAACAATGTATCAACGCTATACGCATCCTTTCTGCTGAAGGTGTGCAAAAGGCAAAAAGTGGTCATCCTGGCATGCCGATGGGTATGGCGGCCACTGCATATACTCTTTGGACAAAAATCCAAAGACATAACCCTAAAAACCCTGATTGGCTAAATAGAGACCGATTCATTTTATCGGCCGGCCACGGCAGTATGCTTATTTACTCATTGCTGCATCTGACCGGTTACGATCTTAGCATTGAAGATTTACAGAACTTCCGCCAGATAGGCAGCAAAACTCCCGGTCACCCGGAATTCGGTCATTCTACTCCTGGTATAGAAGTAACTACCGGTCCTTTAGGTCAGGGAATTGCAAATGGTGTTGGTATGGCAATTGCCGAAAAATATCTGGCTGCTAAATTCAACAAGCCCGGTTTTGATATTTTTGATTACAATATTTTCGCTATTTGTGGTGACGGCTGTTTACAGGAAGGTGTTTCTCATGAGGCAGCATCTCTGGCCGGGCATCTTGGTCTGGGCAAACTTATTGTTCTATACGATGATAACAGCATTACAATTGATGGTGACACATCCGTATCGTTTACAGAAGATGTTGTTAAGCGTTTTGAAGCTTTAGATTGGCAGGTAATCGAATTGCCCGATGGCAATGATACCGAAGCTATTCAGAAGGCTATTGAGCAGGCTAAAGCTGAAACATCTAAACCGTCTCTGGTCAAAATTAAAACAACTATTGGTTTCGGCAGTCCAAATATGGCTGGAACTGAAAAGGTTCATGGAGCGCCGCTGGGTGAAGAAGAGCTCAAGTTGACAAAACAGAATCTTGGTTGGGATACTGAAAAGAGTTTTTATGTGCCGGATGAAGCTTATGCCCAGATGAACTGTTGCGATAAAGGTTCTGAGCTGGAATCTCAATGGCAGGCTCTATTTGATGCATACAAAAAAGATTTCCCTAAGGAAGCTAAGCTTCTTGAAGATGCTCTTGCCGGCAAGCTCGATTTTGATGTTAATGATATTGTACCTGAATTTGAAGCAGGTGGCTCGGTTGCTACGCGTAAATCTTCCCAGATGACTATTGGCGAGTTCATGCCAAAGACAGAGCTTATTCTTGGCGGTAGTGCTGACCTGACAGCTTCTAATCTTACTAATTGGCCGGGCATGTCAGATTTCCAGAAGGACTCTCCGGATGGTCGTTATCTGAGATTTGGTGTTCGTGAACATGCCATGGGTGCTATCATGAATGGTATCGCAGCTTCTAAGATTCTGAAGGTTTATGGCGGTACATTCCTGGTATTCAGCGATTATCTTCGTGGGGCTATGCGGGTTGCTGCTATATCTAAACACCCTGTTACATATGTTTATACACATGACAGCATTGGTGTTGGCGAAGATGGCCCAACTCATCAGCCTGTTGAGCAGATAGCTTCTATGCGTTCCATGCCTGGCATGACAGTCTTCAGGCCGGCTGATGCATATGAAACTGCGTACGCATGGCAGTACGCTCTTAATAATGCTGAAGGGCCGGTTGCTCTTTGTTTGACACGTCAGAATCTGCCGACTATGGAAGTTGCCAAAACTGATGGTGTTGAAGGCGTTAAGAAGGGTGCTTACATTGTGCTTAAGCAGGATAAACCTGATGTGCTTCTTTTGGCTACTGGCTCAGAGGTTAGTATGGCACTGGATGCTGCTGCTAAGCTGGCAGAAGAAAATATTGCAGCCCAGGTTGTTTCTATGCCTAGCTGGGAACTTTTCGAGAAACAGGACCAGTCATATAAAGATTCAGTGCTTCCGCCTGCTGTAAGGGCACGTGTTGGTGTTGAAGCTGGTGTCGATAGCGGCTGGTTTAAATATATTGGTCTTGACGGTAAGTTTATTGGTATGAATTCATTTGGAACTTCTGGCCCGTATGCCAAGTGTTTTGAATTCTTTGGCATTACTGTTGAGGCTGTTGTTGCAGCTGCCAGGGAAGTTTCAGGCAAATAAGATCGATATAGATATGTTGTTATAATCAAGGCGGCTGAGTTATTAAATTCAGCTGCCTTTTTTTACATTCTTAATAAATTCATCTAGTTGTGCCAGGTATTCGCCGATTCGTATTTCTCTTCCTTGCTTCTTCGGTTCATAGTATTTCTTTTTATACTCTTCCGGCATATAATCCTGAACTACGTATCCTCCCGGATAAGCGTGAGGATATTTGTAGCCTTCACCTCTGCCAAGTTTTTTGGCTCCGGAGTAATGAGCATCTTTCAGATGAGCGGGAACCTGTGCTGTTCTGCCGTTTTCGATATCACTTTTGGCTGACATTACAGCATTTGTAACTGCATTGCTTTTAGGAGCACAGGCAACGTATATCGCAGCCTGGGCCAATGGCAGTTGAGCTTCGGGAAAGCCTGTAAATTCTGCTATTTGAGCGGCTGCTGACGCTAAGATTGTTGCAGTTGGGTCTGCATTTCCGACATCTTCAGCGGCACATATGCATATTCGACGCGCGATAAACCTGGGATCTTCTCCTCCGACAATAAGCCTGGCTAGCCAGTAAACTGTTGCGTCTGGATCACTTCCTCTCATTGACTTTTGCAGGGCGCTGGCCAGATCGTAATGTGTGTCTCCGCTCTTATCTGAAACCAGAGACTTTCTCTGGATAGACTCTGCTGCCATTTCTTCGCTTATTTCAATTGCCTTATCCGGATCAAATGCACGCTGGCTGACTACTGCTACTTCCAGGGCGGTTAAAGCCTTCCTGGCATCACCATCACATCTTACAGCCAAAAATGACAGGGCTTCATCAGAAATTGTTGCGTTATATTTTCCAAGACCGCGATTGGTATCTGATAAGGCACGCCGGAGCAATTCTTTAATATCATTCTCATTTATTGGCTCAAATTCGAATAGGGTACTTCTGCTTACCAGGGCAGAATTTACCGAAAAAAACGGATTTTCAGTTGTCGCGCCAATAAGAATTATCGTACCGCTCTCAACATCGGCAAGCAAAACATCTTGCCTGGCTCGATTGAATCTGTGGATTTCATCTAGAAGTAAAACGGTACGTTTGCCTTCTGCTGCTAACCTGTCATGTGCTTCTTTACATACTTTTCGAATATCTTCAACTGTGGCAGATATCGCGTTTTTTGCAATAAATTCTGCCTTGGTGTGATTTGCTATTACATGGGCTAAAGTGGTCTTACCGGTTCCTGGCGGTCCATAAAATATTAGACTGGTCAGCCTGTCGGCATGAAGCATTCTCCACATCAGCTTACCTGGTGCGAGAAAATGACTCTGGCCGACAACGTCTTCGATCGCTTCCGGTCGCATTCGTACTGCCAGGGGTCTGGCTGCGCTGATATTTTTCTCTTCACTTTCGCTGAATAAATCCATAAGACATAGGAAATGGAGGGCAATTATTACCCTTCGATTTATATAAATCAGGTCTCGATTAAACTTATAAAGATCCTGATAGTAATCATATTATAATATATTATACTCTTTCTCCGGCAAAACATTTACGTGTTACCTTAAATGCGCGATGGCCTTTGAACTGGCCGATTTTGCCAGCAAATTTACTTTTACCTTCTATTTGCATAACAAGGTCAGAATTTGACGGTTTAGTTAATTTCAGCAGGTCACCGTTTTCGAGGTTCAGCAGGTCACTTACTCTAATCTTTGTGTTACCAAGGTATACGCGTGAATGAAGTTTAGCTCTTTCAAGGTTCTCAATCATACTATCGCGGAAACCTTCTTTATCGACTTTCTTCTTATAGCTGAACCAGTCCTGGCTGGTCAATCTGCTCATTATAGGTTCAATTACATTGAACGGAAAACACAGGCTCATTGAACCTGACTTATCACCCATCTTAACTTCAAATCCTATTACTACTACAACTTCATTGGGAGCTACAATCTGAATAAGCTGGGGGTTTGACTCGTTTTGAACGACATTAAACTCTATTTCTGTTACATTATTCCACGCTTCTTTTAATGCATCTAAAGCCCTGTCAAGGATTCTGTTAGCCAGCCTCTGTTCAATTTGTGTCATCGCCCTTTGGGGTACATACATATCTGCATTACCACCTCCCAGCATCCTGTCAATAATAGGAAAGATTATAAGCGGACTTATTTCCAGACATATTTGACCGTCAAGTGGGATAGCGTCTAAAAGAGAAAAACTGGTTGGAGTCGGTAGCGAATATGTAAACTCTGCATACGTTAATTGTTCTACAGATCTTATTTTACATTCAACAATTGTTCTTAAATACCCGCTGAGTAGAGCACCAAAATTACGCGCAAATCGCTCATGTAGTCCTTCGAGAGCCAGAATCTGGTCTTTACTTACCCTTTCAGGTCTTTTGAAATCGTAACTTTTGATGTTTTTTTGGACATAGGCAACCTCACCGCCTGATTCGGCTGCCATCATCGAATCTGAATCACCTAAATCATCTTCGCTGCCTTCTATCTGGCCGCCTGCTACAGCATTTAGTAGGGCATCTACCTCATCCTGGTCTAGTACATCTGACATTGCTTAAATCCTTTTCAGCAAATAACTGTCATAATATTAAAGAACACATGTGTTTTATGCCTTTGATAATAACATTTAATTATCGGTCTTTCAACGCCATTTTCTTGAATTATTATTTGATTGCAATAGTTCCCGGTCATATATAATTTAATTATTATAAATGGCTTAAAATTACGAATTTTTTTATAAAAAATGGATTTAATTACGAAATATTTATCAATTAAAATGAAGTTCATAAATGCATTATATATATGCACATATGGTATTTATTATTCAGTCAGTTGCTAGGAAATATCCCATATTGATACAAAAGTATCTATTTAATAGATAAATAAATATCAAATAAGCTTGATTTAAATTGTTCTTTGAGCTAAAATTTAATATAGTTAAAGACAAGGAACTTAAAAGTTGTTCAAAGGACGGTATTTTTGAATTGGCAAATGCGTTATTTGCCGGCATTGCCGAACCTTTTGGGCGGGTATTAAATAACCATTTTACAGAATGGAGGTTGCTGGTGTATAAGGTAATCGTTACTGACAAGCTGGCTCAAGAAGGCCTGGACTATATCGTCAGCCAGGATGATATGGAAGTAGAAGTTAATACAGGTTTATCTGAAGATGAACTTGCTAAAATAATTGGCGAATATGATGGTTTAATTATTCGCTCGGGTACTCAGGTAACCTCTAAAGTGCTTGAAAATCCAGGCAAGCTCAAAGCTGTTGCTCGTGCCGGTGTTGGGGTTGATAATGTTGATGTTAAGGTGGCCACTGAAAAGGGTATCGTAGTTATGAATACCCCGGATGGTAATACTATTAGTGCTGCAGAACATACTATCGCACTTATGATGGCTCTTTCTCGCCATGTTGTTGGTGGAAATAATACCATGAAAGCCGGTGCCTGGGACCGTAAGAAATTTATGGGTACACAGCTTATGGGCAAGACACTTGGTGTAGTAGGTCTTGGACGTATTGGTATGGCTGTCGCTCGTCGTGCTCTTGGAATGAAGATGAAAGTCATTGGTTTCGACCCAATGGCTTCAGCTGAGGCTGTTTCTAAAGATGGTGTTGAATATATCGAAAATGTTAAGGATGTATTCAAAAAGGCGGATTATGTAACTCTGCATGTCCCGGTAACAGACCAGACACGTGGTTTGGTTAATGCTGATATGCTAAAGCTTATGAAGCCTACTGCTCGACTGATCAACGTTGCTCGCGGTGCGGTTATTGTTGAAGATGACCTCTATGCTGCCTTGAAGGACAATGTTATCGCTGGCGCTGCTCTTGACGTATTTTCAAAAGAGCCGCCAGATAATCGTGGCTTTGAAGGTCTTGACAATTGTTTGGTTACTCCTCACCTGGGTGCCAGTACTGAAGAGGCTCAGGTTGAAGTTGCTATCGATGCTGCTAAAGAGTTGGTAGATGCTATTCGCGGCACACAGATGAGAAATGCTGTTAACGTCCCTGGTCAGGATAAGGCTATGCCTGAGATCGTTATGCAGTATAAATCTCTCAGCGAAAAAATTGGTAATATTGCCAGCAGTACCAGTAAAGGCAAAATCGAAAAAGTCGAAGTTGCCTGTCGCGGCGAACTGGCGGACTATGATGTCAGTAGTATCACAACAGGCGCATTAGTCGGTATCCTGCAGCCTATGTTTGAAGGTGCTTCTGTTAATGCTGTTAATGCTCGTAATATTGCTGATAAAGGCGGCCTTGCGATCGCTGAATCAAAGAGCTCTGAATCTAAACATTATACTAGTGCTCTTGAAATAACTGTTACTACATCAGACCGCAAGCGGCGTTCGGTAACTGGTACAATTGTTGGCAAAGGTATCGAAAAGATTATCTCTATCGATGACTTTGCTCTTGAGATTACCCCTGAAGGTTCTATTATGGTTATGTTCTATGAAGACCGTCCAGGTGTTATCGGTGCAGTCGGTACTGTTTGCGGACAGAATGAGATCAATATTGGTACTATGGGTGTTGGGCGTGTTGCCAAGGATGCTATCCTTGCCGTTAGTCTTGACCAGCCGCCAACAGATGCTGTTCTTAAAGAGCTTAGCTCTCACAGCTTCCTGCCGGATATTTATGTTTGTACCCTGTAATTCCTATTATAAACAATAACAAATGCAAAAAGGCAGTTCCTTCTGGAGCTGCCTTTATTTTATAACAATATATATTTCCTGAATTCAACATTGAGACACCCAATCAGCAAAACAGGGCATAGATTTGCTGCTGTTTGCGATCCATTTTGAGTAGTTTGCTGTGTATTGCCTGGTCATTTGGTAACGTAAACGTAATTCATACATAGTTTTAGTTCCATCACTCTCCAAGAGGTCAATTTAATTCCGGCTTTCTCTAAAGTGTATGATATTGGCTTTGGTTACACAGAATCATTTTGCTGATGCCTTACAAAGAGGCTGAAAGGGGCGGGTAAAGAGATAGGGCGGGGACAACACAGAAGCTGTAATGGCTTTAGGAAGCGTATATTGCAGCAATTTATGGGATATACACTGGGAAAAGCAAAGAAAATATGCCACTTAAACTATGTCATAAATAAATGTCACACACTTTGGAACAAGAAAAGCCGGAATAGGTTGGCAAATTTGTTTGAGTATGGTATATTTGTGTTTAAGTGGCGGCATAAGTTACTGCTGTTGTTTAGCGATTACAGTGTAACTTATGTCATTTTATTTGGAAATAAATCCTTGAAATTTAATAGCTTGGAGGATGGCTGTAAGATGAGTACTATTTTACTAAAATATGGAATCCAGATAATATAATAATACCATGTAAAAAAATGTATTAATGTAAGGTTAAATGTTGTAATTTGCCTACAGATACAGAATGGCGGAGTTATGTAATCGGACAAGTAGTTATTGATGATTTAGGCGCATATTCATGTAAAGTTTCAGAGGAGAATGAAGATCCTAAAAAAGTATGTAAAGATTATTGTAATAAGTGTAAATAGACATTTACAGGTGCATAGATGAAATACAATCTCTCGACATTTTTTCTACTATTTATAAGCTGCCATTGCATAGCTTCTCCTTATTTTAATGAGTTTCATATAGCTGTGAGCAGGGAGGATTCTATTTTTGTAGAAAAAGCAAAGAGTCGCCAGTCTGATGTTATACTAGATAATTATAAAGTTTCTGGTATTTGGTTTAATGTAAACCCTTACATTGAAAGTGATATTATTGACAGCGGCAATTTTGTCACTCGATACAAAAATGGCTATTTGCAAGTATTAGTTTACCGAAAAGATTATGATATATATGAAAAAGGTGATTTTAGAGGATTTGGCATTGAAGAAATAGACGCAGATGGAAACAAAACTATTCGCTTTCCTTTGCAAGAAACATCATATGCTAAACTGGAGAAAATGACTGGTGATAATATTTCAAAATATTTGGTACGAATTTATGATGACGAAATTATTAAGGTGCAACAAATAACAAAAGTCAATCAAAATGGAGAATTGGTGTTTCCAATTAAATATTTGACAAGTGAATTGAAAGAGAATTATAAGGACAAACTTTTAGAATATAAAAATAAGCAAATGATGGAAAAATACCTTAGAAAATTTCTTCCATTACTGTTTGTTTTAGCATTTGTTATATTGATTATTAAAGGCAAGAAAACTCTATATATTACCGGCTGTATATGTGGATTATGGGGAGGTTTTACTTATAGTAATATGAATATCTATACGCCTGGTGAAGTTGGTGTAACAATTAATATAGTCCTATTAGATTTGATATTAGGGGTATTGGTGGGTTTGTTTATAATGAGAAGTGTAGTGAAATGGAAAGAGAGCCATGCTAGACATAAAATCAATAAAGACTGAGGGAGGCCTCTTCATAAACTCGGAGCTGCCTTTTTAAATTTCTAATACTAATTGTCATATTCTTCAGGAAATTCTAAATCTTCCTCATCAATTTCTACTGCCGGAATGGAGTATCCTTCAGTAAACCATACCCCCAGATCAACCTGCTGACATCGTTTACTGCAGAATGGCTTTAGTTCGCCGCTATCGACATTGCTATTACCGCAGATAGGGCACTTATCAGAATTAAATCTTGCTGAATTTGCCAATGTTAAACCTTCTTGTCTTTTGAGGCAGATTTGTCGGAGTCAGTTTTCTTGTCGGATTTATTCTTGCTGTCGCTTTTGCTGCCGTTTTTTTCACTGTCTGCACTTGCGGCCTTTTTATAGCCTTCGCTGCGATAATCAGTCTCGTAAAAGCCGCTGCCTTTAAAGATTAACCCGGCACCGGTACCTATCAGCCTTTTTAACTTCAATTTGCCGCATTCTGGACATTTTTTTAGCGGTTTAGAAGTAATCGACTGAAATTCTTCGAATGTGTAATCGCATGCGTCACATTTATAGTCATATGTCGGCATTTTTTACTCCTCTGAATTTTCTTCCTGGCTGTCTTCGCTTTCATTGTTTTCCGGCTCGGTTATTTCCTGAACTGCTTTTGCTATTGAAACTTTGGCCGGACGTAGTGTCCGCTCGTTCATTTCATATCCAGCTGAAAGTTCCATGATAACATGGTTAGCTTCAACTTCGTCGGACTCAACATGCATCATAGCCTCATGTTTGGTAGGGTCAAAAGCACAGCCTTTTTCAAGCTGCGCAATTCGTTCTTCGAGTTGTTATATATACTTGGCCATGATTATATTTTGGTCTCTAAGCTCTGCAATAATAGTGTCTCTGGCATCCATAAACGACTATTATTCAAACTTTTGAATGTTTAAACAGAAAATTATCGAAATATTTTTAACTTTTTTATTAATTACCGTGAACGGTTGCAAAATTCTTTTGGAGTTCAGAATAAAATTTCTGTATGTTGATTCTTCTCTGTTATTTGAAGCTGGAAATATCTATTTTCCAGTCCGGTTCAGCTGATTTTATCTGGTATGATATGAAATAATATATAGTCTGGATGAATCAATGTAAGTATTTATAATTGTGTACGTGAAATGCTAAGTTGATATTTTGTTATAACTGCTATATTCTTATCTGGTAATAAGTTGTGGGAAATGTAACCTAAGAAAAGCTTCGACAAACGTAAGTCGTTGGTATGAGCCTGATACTGTTCAACAATTTCCTAAACCTTCGCTGAATAATTATAATTTGGGTATATCCCAAATCTTACCCGTTAAATTCCTATCAATTTATTTGACTTCTTGCGTAGGCCTATCGTATTGGGTTGGGCAAATTTCACCTTCAATTCTAATGTAAATTTAATATATGTTTAATCCAATGTAAACCTCTTTCCTTTTTAATATATCAAAAATCAATATAGTAATTGCAGATGTGTTGTCTGTAATTGATATAAAAAGAGAATTCATTTGAAAAGGAATACGATGATGAAAAGAAAAATGATTGCTGCATTGATGATGCTTGCTGCTATGGCTGGTGGTGTTAGCGCTGCTAAAGTAAATGTTTCTGCTAACATTGAAACTGATACAGTATGGACTGCTGATAATACATATAATCTGACAACACAGATTTATGTACTTGAAGGTGCTTCTCTGACAATTGAAGCTGGCACTCTGGTTCAAAGTGATACAACAGCTAATGGTTCCGGTAGCCTGGCTGTATGCCGTGGAGCTAAAATCTTTGTACAGGGAACTGAAAATGATCCGGTTATAATGACTTCAAGCTCAGATAATCTTGATACATGGCATGAAGGATGTAATGAATGGGGTAACCTTACATTGATGGGTAAAGCTGTAATAGCTTATGCCGATCCTGGTGCTGGTACTCCTGCCTATGCCGATGTAAACTCTTCAATACCTGGCACCCAGGCCCAAATGGAAGGTTTGACAGTACCTGCTGGAGATACAAAAAACCTGTACGGTGGTGAAGATGATCAGGATGATAGTGGTTCAATAAGTTATCTGTCTATACGTTATGGCGGCCGCGTAGTTGGTCTTGCTAATGAGCTAAATGGTTTGTCATTGGGTGCTATAGGTAGTGAAACAGATATAAACCACGTTGAAATCATGAATAACGTTGATGATGGTATCGAAATATGGGGTGGTACAGTTAATCTTAAATATGTCAGCATCTGGAATATTGGTGATGATAGTCTTGACGCAGACCAGGGTTGGAGAGGTTCAGCTCAGTATGGTCTGATTGTGCAGGGTTACAGCACAGATGCCAGCCAGGGTTCAGGTGTAGGTGACAACTGTATTGAAATCGATGGTGCAGAAAACTCAAATGCAACTCCATCAACTGATGCAAAAATTGCTAATTTTACTGTGATTGGTCAGCCAATAGCGGGTGATGGTGCTACAACATGGCGTGATAATGCAAATGTTAAATACCATAACTGTGTATTTATGGATATTGGTGAAGAACTTGTACGGTTTGATGATAAAGATGGTGACGGCGCACAAGGGTACGGATATATGGGAACTAAGTCTTGGGCTGACCGTTGGGCAGATGGCGATTGTTATATCAAGAGTAGTGTAGTTTATGATGATCTAAGTGACAGTGGCGATAAATATTCAGAAGTTGGTGTTTTCAATGCATCAAATAATAATATCCGTGCATCAGCGAGCCCGATCAAGTCTATTAAACGTGCTGATGCAGTAGTTAGAGGTGGCAAAGGTATGGTTCAGGTTACTTTTCTAGATCCATGTCCGGCAAATGATGCTCTTACTGCAGGTGAGTCACTTTCATCTCCACTTTCTCCAGCCGGTTCTAACTTCCGCGGTGGTTTCGCACCGAATCATAACTGGTTAATTGGTTGGACAGCAGCTTATAAATATGGAATGACAGGAGTTGTTGGTTCAGCTGACATTGACGGTGATGGTAACGTTGACCTGTCAGATTTCTCTGAACTGGCTGCAAGCTGGTTAGACTAATTTAGTTTGTGGTTGTATATTTTAAGTTATATTCTGGTGGCAAAGGTTTTCTTTGTCACCAGATTCTTTCTCTACAGGATTTGGTTATGTATATAAGTAATTGGTGTGTTCGATTAATATTTATACTTGCACTTTGCTGTTGTATTTTTGGATGTCAGGTACCGTCAAAAGCTGAAAATCAGCCTGTAATTGAAGATTATCAAGTTGATTTATTAGAAATTGCATTTAAATCTGCAAGTGTCCTGCCTTCAAATCCTTTCATAAAGGAGAAATCCAGAAATCAGGAACAAGTTGTTATGGCCTGTATTGAACTCGGCCTGTTAAAACGTGCATCAGAATATACCGGGCAAATCGAAAATTGGCGGCGTAGTAAGTGTTATGCTGAGATTGCTCTGTATTACTCTAAAATGGGAAAATCTGAATTAGCACAGAATTATATTGAATCTGCTAAAGAGTTGTATGATAAAGATCAGGAATGGCGAAATGATGAAATTCGTATCGCTATAGCCAAAGCATATGCATTTCTTAATGAATTTGATATTGCATATGATTATATAAATGATTTGGATAAAGAATCCCATATTGTCAAAGTTAATTCAATAGAAGCTTTATCCGGTGATGCAGTAGTATTTGATAAAGCAATTTCCAGTATTGACAAATATATTTCTTCTCAGGAATTCTATCCCCTCATACATTCCAAAGAAGCTTTAGTAAACATGTATGAACATTTTTATGAATCACAACGTGAGAGAATAATCCTGGAAGATAAAATTACCGGGCTAATGAAGTATTTGCCATATATATACAGTTTCAATTCATTGGTCGAATTATGCAATATATTTTTGCAGCAAAATGATATAGAAACAGCTGTAAAGTATATCAATCAGATAAGTGACATTGTATATACTCCGGATTTTCAATGGAGATTGGAAGATAAGATAAGTCTTTCTGCCAAACTTGCCGCTTTACGTTTTAGGGCTGGTTCTAAAGAAAAGGCTATAGCAGAATTGAAAGTTTCGTATAACCTTTTTATGGCTGAGGGAGAGAAAATTGGAGCTATGTTCCGAGGGAGACCTCTTAGAATTCTGGCTGAGTCCTATTATACCGCTAATGATCTTGAAACATCTTTAATGATATATAAGTTAGCGTTAAAACATGCTGTGATAAACCCCAATAAACGCCCTCAGGCAGCCGATCTTACTTCTATATGTTGTTCACTAGCATCGAATGGGATTAAACCTGATGAACAATTAATGGATACGATCAAAAAGATTTACAAGGATTTGACTAAATAATGATAAATAATATTAGATTTACTATTATGGTGCATCTGATAGTCTTGCTTTTTGGCATAAATGTTGCATTTTCTGCTCCAAATGGTAGTATTCGTGGGGTAGTTTATGACAAGGATTTCGATGCCCCTTTATTAGAAGCAAAGGTGACAATCGCCGAAACGTCTGAAACTGTTTTGACTTCTTCAGAAGGAAATTATCTGGTATCTGATATGCCGCCTGGGAATTATACATTAGTCTATACAAAAAATGGATATATTCGTCAAGTTAAAGCAGATATTATAGTTAATTCTGGCCAAATGACTGATGTCGATATATGGTTAGAAGGTGATTACACAGATATGGAAGAGTTTGTTGTACAGGACATACAACTTGGCGGAGGTTCTGAAGCAGCATTACTTGAGCTTAGATTTGATGCTCCGGCATTAATGGATTCTGTCGGTTCTGAATTAATGAAAATGGCTGGAGTTTCAGATGCTACAGACGCTTTGAAATTAGTTGCAGGTACTACAGTACAGGATGGAAAATATGCTGTAGTTCGAGGTTTGCCAGATAGATATGTTAATTCGCAGATGAACGGCATAAGGCTTCCTACTGCAGATGCTAATAAACGTGCGGTTCAATTAGATCAGTTTCCAGCTGCTGTAATTGAGAGCATTCAGGTAAGTAAAACTTTTACTCCTGACCAGCAGGGAGATGCGTCTGGCGGTGCAGTAAATGTTGTTCTTAAAGGCATTCCAGATGAAACAGTTATTAATTTCAGTGCCGGCTCTGGGATTAATACTAATGTTTATGGCAGTGACTTTCTGTCTTATCGTGGTGGAGGGGTGAGTACATTTGGCAGTAGGGATGTAGATGATCCATACCAGGGTGATGGTGATGCTGTAGGTGTATCAGTAACAGATGTCCCCTTAGACTATAAATGGTCTGTTTCTGGTGGTGGAAAAAAATTACTGAATGATGAAGTTACCATAGGTGCTTTTGGTAGCTTTTATTACGAAAAAGACAGTTCTTTCTATAATGACGGTATTGATGATAAATACTGGGTACTGGAAGGCGAAAATACAATGTCTCCGCAATATAGTGGAGAGGATACACCAGGAGATAGCCCTGAAGGTAAAAGATTTTTTACAAAACTATTTGATGTAAATAAAGCGTCAGAAGAGGTAAAGTGGGGAGCGCTTGGAATTCTTGGTTTAGAGACTGAAAATCATAAATTTACTTTAGTCAATATGTATACCAGGGCAGCTGAAGACAAAGCAGTTCTAGCTGAAGATACACGTGGAAAAAGTTATTATTTTCCGGGATATAATCCCAATAATCCTTATAGTCCGGGCAATTTGCCAGATTCTACTGATGCCGCTCCATATATAAGAACACAAACTTTGGAATATACTGAAAGGACTACTCATACTATACATCTTAGAGGTGAACATACATTTTCAGAATCAGATTTTGCTTTTGGAGATTTTCTTGAATTTGAGGAGCCGAAATTAGATTGGACATTGTCACATAATACTGCTGAAATGGATCAACCTGACAAACGTATGTTTGGCGTTGTCTGGCATGGTGATCAGTATCAGGAAGCAATGCCTCCATATATAGATGAAGCTATTATTCCATCATATTATGAACAATATAAATCAGCTGAAAATATTAATCTTGGTAATCTACAGCGTGTATGGAGATCTGTGAGTGAAGAATCAGATCAATTATCGTTAAATATGAAGTTTCCATTTAAGAGATGGTCAGAAAGTGATGGTTATCTAAAGTTTGGATATTTTTATGATAAAGTAGATCGTGATTATAACCAGGATTCATACAGTAATTTCCGTCCTATAGGGAGCAGTTATAATCCTACATATGAAGGAAGCTGGGAAGATTACTGGTCAGACTCTTTTCCGGGAGAAGATCACCCTCTGATTGAAGCGGCAATTGATGTTGATTACGACGGAAAACAAGATATTCAGGCATATTATGCGATGGCAGATTTCCCAATTACATCAAAGATAAGTGTTATTGGTGGTGCCAGATTTGAGTCAACTGAATTGTCAATAGTAAATTTTCCTGATGCCGAGCCGGAATCAGGAGAGACATTCAAACAAGGTAAGGTTACATGGCTGCCTCCGGGGCAGACATATCCGGCTGAATTAAATCCTGGTGATGCAGATGTAGATTATAGCCAGGATGACGTGCTTCCTTCATTGAGCTTTGTATTTAAGCCGATAGATAGATTTGCTATCAGAACGGCCTATAGTGAAACATTGGCCAGGCAGACATTCAAGGAATTAGCTCCAATTGAGCAGCAGGAATATCTTGGTGCAGATTTGTTTGTAGGTAATCCAGAACTAAGAATGAGCCAAATTAAAAATTATGACATTCGTTTTGATTATACGCCGTTTGACAAGGGTTTATTGTCTTTGAGCTATTTTTATAAAGATGTCAAAGATCCAATAGAATATGTGCAGCGAGTTGGTGATTATAGTTATACCACTGCAACTAATTACCCGGATGGTATATTAACTGGATTTGAATTTGAATTTCGCCAGGATCTAGGCATTCTTTTGAAGTCTTTTGACGGCATAGGTTTAGGGGCAAACGCCACTATTATTGATTCAGAGGTATCTATATCAAAGTCTGAACAATTTGATAGTGTTTCAATGGATAGCAGAGATATGAGTCATGCTCCTGAGCATTTATATAATATCTTTATGACATATGATTTTCCCAATAAAGCAACTAAATGTGGTCTTTTCTATACAGTTAGAGGTGATACTCTTGTTGCAGGTGCAGCAGAAAATGAAGGTAATTTGATCCCTAATGTTTATGAAACAGAATATGACACACTTAATTTTACCTTGTCGCATAAATTTAATGACACATGGAAGTTAAGCTTTAAGGCTAAGAACCTGCTTGACCCTGATATACAGACAGTATATCGTAACCACATAACTGGTGAAGAAAGAGTTAAGACTTCTTATTCTAAAGGTATGGATTTTTCACTAAGTGTAAGCGCAACTTTTTAGGATTAACTCTAAGTTAACATAACATTATCGCTAAGTTAGCACATTTTTAACAGTATTTTGGTATATTATTAACCTGAGTTATTATGAAACCATAATGAGAACTTAATTAAGGATACACTGAAGATGAATATTATTAAGCTTATAAATAATTACGAATGTATAGCTGTTTTAATATCAATATCTATTTGCATTAATTTTTCCATTGCCTTTGCACAGGAAACAAAGACTGAACAGGATGTTCTAAATTCAAAAGCAACACTGGAAAAATGGGTTGAAACTCAAAGGATAATCTCGCAGGAAAAACGAGATTTTGAACTTTCAAAAGAAATGCTGAATGAAAGAATCAAGTTGTTAGAAAGAGAAATTGAGGAGTTGGAAAGAAAAATTGTAACTGCAAAAGATAACATCTCTGATGCTGATATAAAACGCCAGAAAATTCTTAAAGATAATAATGAATACAATAATAATTTTACTGTATTACAGAACATTGTCGGAAGATTGGAAGATGGTGTGCGTGATGTAATTAAAAAGCTGCCTGAGAATGTTAATGGCCACATAAAACCGTTAAGCCAAAGATTACCTGATCCGGAAAATACTTCAAAAACTGTATCATTGTCTGAAAGATTTCAGAATATTGTTGGCATACTGAATGAAGTTGATAAATTTAATCGCGAAATATCAATAGTCAGTGAGGTAAGAAATCTTGACACTGGTGATTCAGTTGAAGTTACTACTGTTTATATTGGTTTGGGGCAGGCATATTTTGTTAATGCCACTGGTGATATTGCAGGCATCGGGAATTTAACAGATGAAGGCTGGAAATGGACAGAGAACAATGAAATTGCTCCGGCAGTTTCAGATGTTATATCTATTTTGAAAAATGAAAAAGTGGCATCTTATGTCAAGTTGCCGGTAGAGATTAAATAAAGTAGGTGCATGAATGAATATGAAATTATTATTGCTTATATCAACTGTAGTTATATCATTTTCTTCTTTTTCTCAGGCTCAAGATACATCTGACAGCTCGAATTTTTCACAAACTTCGGAAGTAATTCAAAATAAGCTGGAAATAAGTATTGATGAATTGAACCGGTTGAGAGAGCAGGTTGTAAATGAAAAGCTGCCTTTAAGTAGAAAAGTTAGTGAACTGGAAAATAAACTTTCCAAAGTACGCATGGATTATCAAGAGACTATCAGAACTCTTGATACCAGAAAGCTTGATCTTATAAATATGAAAAGTGAGTTGAAAGTCAGGCAGGATCAGGCAAATTATATATCAAATCTTCTAAATGATTATATCAGGAATTTTGAGTCTCATTTGCATATATCTGAAGTGCAGAGATATGCAAATCTGCTAAAAGAAGCCAGGTTGGCCCCGGAAAATAGCAATTTGACTGAATTACAGATATATATTACTCAGGCTGATTTACTTTTTGCTTCGCTTGAACGCATGAATCAGGCTATTGGCGGCACTTCTTTTGAAGGGAAAGCAGTAGACAATGCCGGCCTGGTAAAAAACGGTAAGTTTGTAAAGTTTGGTCCAATAGCACTATTTAAAGCCAATGACAATTCCATTCTAGGGACAATTGAACTTCGCATTGGCTCATTGGAACCTTCAGTGGTTACATTTGGTGAACTGTTGGATAAACAGGCAGCTGAAAAACTGATTGCTGATAATAAAGGAATATTACCTTTTGATCCAACTGGTGGTAACGCTCATGTAGTTGAAGAAACTAAACAAACTCTGGCAGAGCATATAGCCAAAGGTGGTCCGGTTATGTATCCGATTCTTGGTATGGCGGGACTTGCTTTGCTGGTAGCATTGATAAAGTGGATTCATCTTCTGTTTATGCGAAATCCATCGAAAAAGAATTTTGACAATTTATTGATTGCAGTTACAGAAAATGATTATGATAAGGCCCAATCATGGGCAGAGGCAGTGGGTGGCCCAGCGGGTAAGATGCTGGCTAAAGGTGCTGAACATCTTAATGAGCCAACTGATTTGATCGAAGAAGTCATGTTTGAAACTGTTCTTTCCACTAAATTAAACCTGCAAAAGCTGCTGCCGTTTATTTCTATTAGTGCCTCATCAGCACCTTTGCTCGGTCTGCTGGGAACAGTTACCGGTATTATTAACACCTTTAAGCTGATTACAGTATTTGGTTCTAGTGATGTTAAAACTCTTTCTGGCGGTATCTCTGAAGCTTTGATTACCACTGAGTTTGGACTTATAGTTGCAATACCTTCATTACTCCTCTATGCATTTTTATCGCGAAAAGCTAAAAGCATTGTTGATGAAATGGAAAAGTGTGCCGTTTCTTTTGTTAATCAGGTTAGCAAGGCTAAATTAGATTCAAAAAAAGAACTTGTAAGTGCTTAAATTTAATTATTCATGCATTCGAGAGCTTAAGATAATATCATGGAAATATTAGAACATAAATTTATAGAATTATGGAACCAGGCTCGTGAAATATGGCTTGCCGGCGGCTGGGCAATGATTGCAATTGCTGTTGTATCGCTAACTATGTTTTCTATAGGTGTTAATATGTACCTTAGATTAAAAGCTAAAGGATTTTTAAAGGTTTCAGAAAAGAAATGGCGGAATTGGATTGATAATCCACAGCAGCGTAAAGGGCCAATAGGTGAATTGCTGGACTTTGTTACAGGCGGCAGCTCATTAGCTTCTACTGCTATGTTTTTTGAAGAATTGCGAATAACTGAGGTTGCACCATTTGAACGCGATTTGAAAATTATGAAGATCTGTGTAAGTGCAGCCCCTTTGCTTGGTTTGCTTGGTACTGTAACCGGTATGTTATCTACTTTTGATGCTTTGGCAAATGGTTCGGGTGGCGATAAAACGCTGGGATTGGTGGCAGAAGGTATTTCTGAAGCCCTGGTAACAACTGAAACAGGGCTGGTAATTGCTTTGCCTGGTTTGTTTTTTCAGCATTTACTATCTCGCCAACAAGAAAGATATAAAGCTTTTCTGGCTCATCTCGAGACAGTATGTACCCAAATACAGTATAAGAAACAAACAAAAAACCAGGTTGCTTGATCAATTAAACTTTTAATAACTGGATGATTCTGATTGCGAGGACAATATGGGACGTTTTCGTCAAATAGCTTCTGATGACAGTAATGAAACAGGCATTGATATTTCCCCTTTGATGGATTGTGTCTTTATTTTGCTTATTTTCTTTATTGTTACTACGACATTTGTTGAGGAGACAGGCGTCGAGGTTGATAAACCACAGGCTGCATCTGCTGTTATGCTTGAAAAGACTAGTATTATGATTGCTATTACTGCTGATGGCGAAGTGGTTTATGGTGGTAGAGAAATTGGTTTTAATGGGATACAACCTTTGGTTAAGCGTATGCTTCAGAAAGAAGATGTACCGGTCATCATTCAGGCTGACTCATCAGTCCCCACGGAATTAACTGTACGTGCTATTGATGAAGCAAAGCTGGCCGGGGCTATTAAGGTAAGTATCGCCAGCAAGAAAAATAAAGGGTAATTTTTCTATGAGTACTAAAAGAAAAATTTCAATTGCCAACCAGTTATTACATAATATGATAGTAGTTGTTGGCGCAATTTCCCTTACGCTGGTATTTTTTCTAGTATTACCGCTTATGCAAACTATTGCAAAGTCTCCTACGGTAGATATGGTGGTACAGTCAATAAATACGGTTGAGCCTCCTCCTCCGGATCCGATCGTTGAAGAGGATAATGAAGAAGAACCACCTCAAGAACCTGAAAAGCTGGAGTTGCAGCCTGAGACAACCCCATTGACCCTGGAGCAGTTAACTTTAGCGTTAAATCCAGGTGGAGTAGGTGGTTGGACAGAAGGTGATTTTACTCTTAATCTTAATGTAGTTACCGCAGGAAGTAATAATGTTGACCAGTTATTTTCCATTGCCGATCTGGATCAGAAACCACGAGTAATTTATCAGCCTGGCCCGACTCTTAACAAGGAAATGAGAGCCAATACTCCGGCTACGGTATATGTTATTTTTATTGTTGATAAAAACGGAAGAGTTGAAGATCCTAAAGTGCAAACATCAACTAATCCTATATTTGATCGCAGTGCAATAAATGCTGTTAAAAGATGGAAGTTTGAGCCGGGTAAAAGCGGTGGGAAATCAGTCAGGTTCCGCATGCGTATACCTATAACATTTCCTAAAGGAAATTAGATAAACTATATTATTTCGGAAAGATAAGATGGACTTAAATTATTATAAATGCAAAACATTGTTATTATTCTCATTAGTCTCTATTTTAAGTGCTGTTACTGCCGCTTCGGAGCCTGCAATGTCAGAATTGCAGCTAAAAATCTGGAATAGCAAACAGTTTCAGACGCAGTTTACAAAAAGTTATATAGCGGAAACGGAGATTGAACCGCGTGTAACCGTTACTGAACTTGAAGACATGAAGGAAATAATGGAAATGCTTTCTGCTGATGAGATGGATAATGCAGTTAAGCGTTTGCAGAAGATCAGGGGAGAAGCTGCTAGTGCTGTTATTGACTTTACTCTTGCAAATATTTATTTTCAACAGGAAAATTACAATGAAGCTTTAGAGCTATATCAGGTTGCTGTAGAGAAGTATCCCAAATTCAGGCGAGCCTGGAAGAATATGGCAATGATTCATGTTCGTCAGGGAGATTTTTCTAAAGCCGTACCTGCATTGACAAAAGTGATTGAACTTGGCGGTAATGACTCAATTACTTATGGTTTATTAGGATATGGCTATTCTTCTATTGATAATAATATCTCGGCTGAAAGTGCTTATAGAATGGCAATTTTGCTTGATCCTAAAACATTTGACTGGAAAATGGGATTAGCCCGTTGTTTCTTCAAGCAGAACAGATATGCTGATGCAGTTGCTTTGTGTGATGTTTTGATTAAAGATGATCCTGAAAATGTGAGTTTATGGCTGCTTCAGGCAAATGCCTATATTGCCTTAGAAAAACCAATGAAAGCAGCTGAAATATATGAAATTGTTGATGTTATGGGTGGCTCAACTTTAGATAGCCTGAATATGCTTGGTGATATATATGTTAACCAGGAGCTTTATGAATTAGCGGTTCAGTCTTATTCCAAGGCGATGGATTTAAAAGGTGCTACGCCAGACAGAGCTGTTCGTTCAGCAAAAGTGCTGGTTGCTCGTGGTGCGATGGAAGAGACCGGTCTTTTAATTGAAAAGTTGGATAAAGTATTTAATGGCAATATCAGTGATGATTTGAATAAAGATATTTTGAAACTTCGTGCCAGGTTAGCGGTAGCTTCCGGAGCTGCAGAAGAAGAGGTTAAGGTTCTGGAACAGATAGTACAAATTGATCCTCTGGATGGCGAAGCATTAATTCTATTAGGTCAGAACTATCAACGTAATGGTGATAATGAAAAAGCTATATTTTATTATGAGAGGGCAGCAAATATCGAAAAATATGAGGCAGATGCCAAGGTTCGGCATGCCCAGCTGCTTGTTGGTTCAGGTAAATATAACGAGGCTCTACCATTATTAAAAAGAGCTCAGGATATTAAGCCTAGAGAAAATGTTAGAGAGTTTTTAGTTCAGGTTGAAAAAATATCCAAAACTAGCAAATAGCCATATAGTTTTGAATCGTTTGTGCAAAAACACACAATATTTTAAGAAATATTGTGTGTTTTTTTGTCTAATAATCTAATACATATATGTTTATAGCTGAGTCGATAGTTTAAAATAGTGAGAGCGACTCAAACAACGAGCCGCTCTGTTACAAAGATTTGGTGTATATATCACTAGTGATTATTAACTGGCTGGAGAGAAAATGCAAAAATCTCTCTTTTCACTAATCTCATTTCCCCTTTGCATTATTCTCATCCGCCAGTTTTCTTTGGCATAAAATAATCATTCCTAATTCTTATGCAAATAATACCATACTGACATTAGTTTAGAATTTGTTTCATGTAAAAATGAAAATAATAGTTTAATAGTAAATGATTAAGATGGTATAAATATGCTGTTAATGTGGATATTGCACATAAATAATTGTCTATTAGAATCTTACGTGTGTAATTCGATATCTCGATAAAATTACATCATGATATATGCCTTTATAGCAAATAATACAAGCAGTTAAATATTTTTGTCGTTCTTCGGGTTAATGAAAAAATAATAAATAATTAACATGTTCTGCTTATATGAAGTGTAAACTGATAATATAGATAGAATTTAGTGTTAAATGTTGTGCAATTACATAAAACAAGCCAGCATATCATTATTAAAAAGCAGATTATGACAGGTAATCTTTATTACTTGGTTACCTGGATGAAAACAGGATGTACTATTGAAAAAGAAAAGTGAAGTAGTTCAGGCAATTAACCTGTTGTTTGCACGAAACAGCAGAACGCCTGGCCAGTTGATAATACAATTATCTGACGCATGTAATGCAAAATGCCCTCAATGCGAATTGAGAGTAACTTCCAAGTTTAAGAGAGCAAGAATTGAACTTGATGAACTAAAGCAAATAATAGATAAAGCAGCAGAAAATGGAGTTCAGGCTTTGTCTTTTACCGGGGGCGAACCATTTCTTTTTGCTGATGATCTTATAGAGGCAATTTGCTATGCCGGTAAAGCGGGCATACCATACATTAGGACAGGTACTAACGGTTACTTTCTATGCGGCAGCGATAAGCCAGACTGGGAGAAGAAAGTAGCTAATTTAGCTGACAAGCTGGCTGATAGTCCATTATATACATTATGGTTTAGTCTTGATTCAAGCGATTCAGTAACTCATGAAAAAATGCGTGGGCTTGAAGGTGTTGTCAGAGGTATGGAAAAAGCCTTGCCGATATTCCATGAAAGAGGAATATTTCCAAGTGCTAACCTTGGCATAAATCGCAATACGGGTGGTGCATCCAGATCCTGTCATCTTGTAACTACAGATGTAGATAGCTTTTATGAGACATTTTGTGAAAATTTTCATTTATTTTACCGGAAGGTTCTGGATATAGGTTTTACTATAGTAAACGCCTGTTATCCAATGAGTTCTGATATAAATACAGACAATGGCCTGGGGAATGTATATGGAGCTGCAAGTAGTGATGATATTGTGACTTTTACCCGTCAGGAGAAAGCCTTGATTTTCCAGGCTATGTTTGACGTTTTAGGCAATTACCGCGATAAACTCAGAATATTTTCGCCTCAAACCAGTCTTTATATGATGATAAATCAATATCGGCAGAGTTTGGAAGAATCGAGTTCTAAAGAATATGGGTATCCATGTCGTGGTGGGATTGATTACTTTTTTATTGATGCTCAAAGCCGCGAGGCATGGCCTTGCGGGTTCCGCAGTGATGACACATTAGGCAAGTACACTGAAATTGAAATGAGTGAGATTGATGTGGATATTGACTGCCGGCGTTGTGACTGGGAGTGTTTTCGGGATCCATCAGAGCTGCTTGGTCCGGTATTGGATATCAGGAGTAATAAGATGCATATATTCCGTCGAAAGCTGACAGATAAGGTTCATTATAAGCTGTGGCGAAAGGATCTGGCATATTATCGAGCTTGCGGATTCTTTAACGGGCGAGAAAACATTTGTTACGATAAAATAGCCAAGTATTTCGTTCAAAATGATAATGCAATAACTAGTAAAACATTACGGCTTGTAAAAGAAGAACTTAACAGAATAAAAAGAGAAGAAACAACGGCAATTGCTGTCGGCTAATTGTATGTCGCGCGATGCTTAATATATTTGTACGAGGAAAAATAATGAAAGTAGACATGCATGTCCATTCAAGATTTTCAACCCATTCATCTATCTGGCTTTTGAATAAAATCGGCTGTAACGAGAGTTATACTGAGCCGCGTAAGTTGTATGATATAGCGTTGGCAGGTGGTATGGATGCCGTAACAATAACAGATCATAATGCTATTGGCGGATGTCTGGAGATTCTTGATTTACCCAATACATTTATAAGTTGTGAGGTAACAGCATATTTTCCAGAAGATCGCTGCAAGGTTCATGTGCTCGTTTATGATATAACCGAATCTCAGTTCAAGGAAATTGATGAGATCAGGGGCAATATTTATAATCTAGTAGAATATCTTGCCGATAGCGGTATATATTATGCCCTGGCACATCCTTTTTATTCACCAAATGACAGACTTACTGTCGAACATGTCGAAAAGTGTATGCTACTTTTTAATCATTTTGAGCTTAATGGTGATGAGGATAATTATGTAAACCAGGTGGTGAAAACAATTATTACTAATATTACAGAGGAAAAACTGGAGAAAATAGCAGATCGTCACGGAATTCGTCCTTACGGCGATATGCCATGGCGTAAGTGCCTTATAGGAGGCTCAGATGATCATAGCGGTTTAAATATATCGCGAGCATACACAGAAATTGAAAAGGCTTCTGATTTACAGGAATTCTGGAAGAAATATAATGACCGTGAGACGAAAGCACATTTTAAAGCTGAGCCAGAGCCAAATGCAATGGCGCATAACATATATGGCGTGGCATACCAGTTTTACAGTACGAAGTTTAATGTAACAAAATATAGAGATCGACATGTACTAATGCGTTTTTTAGATCTTATGCTGGACCCAGAGCAGACCCCCAAAGTGTCAGGTATAATTAATAAGATCCACTTTAAGTTAATGAAAAACTCAAAAATCTCTACAAAAAGCAGCAGTTCACGTGCATTTGATGTTATACAGAGTCAGGCGCATAAGTTAATAGTTGGAGATCGTCATTTTTCAGCAGCGTTACAAAAGGACGTGGTGGATCATAATGAACGTGACAATATGTGGTTCAGGTTTGTATCAACAGTATCTAATTCTATTTTAGAGCAGTTAGGAACCCAAAGCCTGGAACGTATAAGTAAAGCGAATTTATTTGGTATTTTTGAATCTGCCGGGTCGGCAGCAACGTTGTATGCGATAATGGCACCATATTTTATATCATACTCAGTTTATGCCGGTAACAGACGTTCAGCGGAAAAAGCAATATTGCATTTTGAACCGGAACTAGCATACAGGAAGACTAAGGTTGGTTTGTTCACAGACACACTCCAGGAAGTCAACGGGGTCGCTCATACATTACGAAATCAAGCAAATATGGCGTGGGAAACAGGAAAAGAATTTACCGTAATAAGTTGTGTAGAAAAAGATGCCCATAAGCATAGCGGTAAATGTCGAAAATTCTTTAATGCAATTAATACCGTTGAGGTTCCTGAATATCCTGAGCAAATATTGTTTTTCCCACCAGTTCTTGAGATAATGCAGTATGCATTTAAGCAGAATTATACTCATATACACGCAGCTACTCCCGGGCCGGTTGGATTGCTGGCGCTGGCAATATCGCGTATAATGAAACTTCCATTCTATACAACATATCATACAGCTATCCCTCAATATGCTCAATATCTAACAGAAGATTCCTCAATTGAAGAAATGACCTGGAAGTTTATATTATGGTTTTACGATCAGTCAGATATAATCTTCGCATCGTCACGGGCAACATATGATGAATTAGTCGATAAAGGAATTTCTCCGACCAAGATACGTCTGATGCCTCGTGGTGTAGATACCCGCAAGTTTTCACCGGAAAATAGCTATACTGGTCCGAGCCTGCCGGAGGGTACCAGATTTTTGTTTGTTGGTCGTATATCGCGGGAAAAGGATTTGCCAATATTGGAACAGTCATTTAAGCAGTTATGCCGCTTGAGAGACGATGTAAGCCTGATTGTTGTTGGTGACGGCCCTTATCTCAAGCAGATGCGTGATAATATGGCAGATACTCCAACGCATTTTACGGGCTATTTGTCAGGAAATGACCTTCAGACAATTTATAATGCTTGTGATGTATTTGTTTTTCCAAGTACGACTGACACCTTTGGTAACGTTGTATTGGAAGCGCAGGCGGCCGGATTGCCGGTAATAGTCAGTGATTCGGGCGGCCCACGAGAAAATATTATACCAGACCAGACCGGAGTAATAGTTGAAGGTCTTTGTGTTCAGAGTTTGTACAAAGCGATGCATGATTTTGCTGACAATAGTGATAAAATAACCAGTTTTGGATCAGCAGCCCGCGAATATGCGGAGTCGAGGTCTTTACAGAAATCGTTTGATCAATATTACAGCTTTTATGGCGATGAAGAGTATTCAGAAAAAGCGTCAAATGAGCTTTTTGAACAGCTGGTGACTTCGAGCGTGAATGAATTTAAGCTGTAATGTATAGCTGTGATCTAATATATATTCAATTTTAATTGAGCGATATTTATATTTAAGACGAAGTTTTCGTCGTTGTTATGTTTTATCGAGAGCTGATTTTTGTTGGTACTCATTTTTTTGTCGGCTCTCTACTATTGGATGGTATGTCAAAAGTGCGCTGATTTTTTTGGTGGGATGGTTGGCTTGGAAATTTGTAAGGTGTTTGTAGGAAGTGGGATAAAATATTTGAAGATTTTAGATTTTCGCGTTTTGGTTGATGTAAAAACGCGGTGATTTTTTCGAGAAAATCAGGGGCCAGGGATCTGGTTTCAGGTGCCAGGGAAGGTTGCTCGCTACCGCTCGCGGCTAATTGATGGGTGACGGGAGGTGTGCGGAAAGGTAACGGGGCATCGCGGCGGGTGGACGGCGGCGAAAAGGGTAACGGATTTGAACGGTGGCGAATTGCGGGCCGCGGGCAGTATACGGAGGAACGTTGAATGGGTGCGGAAGCCCAAACACGGGGACGGAGCGGAGACGGGGAGGCAGGTAAAGTAAGAGGTTAAAGGTAAGAGGTAAGAGTTGAGGTGTCTTGTACCGTATGGTACAGGACCTTATTTTAAACGGCTACGCCGAAAAGCAGAACCACAGATTCACACCGATGCACACTGATAAAGAAAGAAATGAAATGGAAAGCGATTCTAAAGTATCAATTATAAAGGATGAAGGATAAAAAATCAAGAGAGCTGTCAGCAACGAGTTGCCAGCGGCCAGCGGCTAGTGGTCAGGAAATACGTGCTACGCGAACGACCGGAGGTTGTTAGGGATTAGAGCAGATAAGCAGCGAAATAGCAACGAGCGGCCAGCGAGCAGCCATGCTGCTAGAGATTAGAGCAGATGACAGTGGAACAGGAGGAAGATAAATTCGTGCTTCGCACTCTGGCACATCATTGGACAAGTCCAATGATGTGAAGGTGTCGCTTACGCGACCTGTTTTAAACGGGTTCGGTGAGGTTAATTGATTTATAAATGATAATGGTGGGGTGAAGGAGGGGTTAAAAAACAGAATGAAATTGAAGGGTGCGGGGATATAAGAATGAGTTCATGGCGGGTTTTGGAAAGTGTGCGGCGGGGAGGGGATTTTTTAGATTTTAACGTAAGTTGTTATTGTTGGGTTTTGGGCGGACCAGATGCCGCGAAGCGGCATCTGAAGTCTGAAGTTTGAAGTCTGAATTCTGAAAAGATGGTTTTCGCCTGGCGGCTCACGACTAATTTTAAAGCTTACGCAAATTTAAATTCAGAATTCTGAAAAAGATTGTCACGAAATTCACGAAAGAACACGAAAAAAAATACTGTTGCTCGCAGAGGCCGCAAAGCTCGCAAAGTGTTATTGTGGAATGTAACACTGACGGTCACGGACAGGCACAGACAAACACGGTAGGCAGAAAACAGCGAAATAGCGACCAGCGACCAGCGGCCAGTGAAGAGGAAATACGTGCCGAGCGACGGAGGTCGCTGGATAGTTGACAGGAGAAAAGGAGAACAGGAGGAAGATAAATTCGTGCTGCGCACTGGGGCACATCATTGGACAAGTCCAATGATGTGAAGGAATCGCCTAGCGGCGAAGCTATTTTTATGTGTTGATGTATAAGTGAATACAATAAGCGAAGTTGAGCGGGCAGGTCTCGGAGGTAGTGCGATGGTTGTTTTATGCTCAGGGGTATCGACGAGCTCAGGATTTTCAACGGGGACGGCTGTCTGGTGCCAGTATGTGGTGAGCTCCGCCTGAGGCGGATTACATTTCGCTCGGTGTTGTCAGAAGTTGTTGTCGGCGGAGCCGAAGACTTGGTTATACGTCTAGGGTGTGATAGTTTGTCCAAAGATTTTGTCTGGATTTTAATACTAATCTCGTATGTAGATAGATCGGAGACTCATAAAATATAGTCTCATTGACAATCTGCTCCTCTCCCGTTACTATTATGGTCACGGCTTGACTGATCTGGCATTGGTAGAACGGTATGATGATCCGGACTGCCCGGGCCAGAAATTTGGTTATGTCCCGATTCGCGATGATCGCGGCACAATAGTCGGTGTGGCTGACAGTGCCGGGAATGTCATCGAAAAGCTCTATTACAATTCAACTGGGCAGGCAAAGCCTGCACATTACAGAGCAAGTCAAGCATGCTCTGACTCCATTTGAAACTGCAATTTCCTCACCTGTCTCGCATACTGCTCGACCGAACTTTCATTTGAAATCTAGTCAAATATGGTTCAACCTCGGCCGCTCGCAATTCATCCCGTTCGGATGGTGCGGCATGTACCGCGACCAGTTCACCGGCCTATACCACACCCATTTCCGTGAGTATGACCCGCTCCACGGCCGATGGCTCAGCGAAGACCCGGCAGGGTGCGAAGCCGCACGGGCAAATTCGCCGACGGACTTAACCTCTACAACGCCTACATGGGCGTTAATGGAGTTGATCCGCTGGGATTGGCTAGCAGGAATGATGTTCTAGAAAGTGTAGATGCCGCATCCGTGCAACTTAATACATTTAGAAATGCACCAGAGGTACCTGGTGGTTGAGAAAATTATCAATTACACTTATTTTAAAGAATTAGTCCAGAAGAACCTAAATCATATGGCAATTAACAACATTTTTTAAGCATGATTGTTTTTTTAGTTGTAAACAATATAATAAGTATTAATCTGAGGTATATAAAAATATTATTATGAAGAAACGCCTTACTCGAGACGATATTGAAGGGCAGGTCATTAAGCATGTCTTTAGAACTATGTACAATAATGGAGATATTTCGATATGTAATTTTTATGTTCAGCTTGCCAATGGAATAGCCTTTGAATTAATTGCATTTGATGATGATAATTTAGAATTATATGAAATTCATTTAAAACAGCTAGGTAAACTTCTTTTGGCTGACAATGAAGGTCAAATAAAAGGAAGCAAGATAATAAAATTAGTAAGTAACTTTTGTTATCCTTGCATGTCCATTCTGACAAGATCAGTAAGTGGGAAAATCAATTTAGTGTTTATTGATGTATTTCCTTATTTGTTTAATGTATATGTTAAGGATATTGAGCAGAGTGATTATGAAGATTGCTTTGATTTTTGGGATAACAGTCCAATTGATTTTTTAAAAATTAATAATATTGATAAATAAGAGGATGGCTAAAGAAAACTGCAATAATATTTTCTGTTATTAGCTATTTATTAAAATATGTTATTTAATAGTCCAAATTGCATAGATGAGTTAAGTAATGAAAGTATATATATTTGGAGTAAAAGACAAATTTGATTTTGCCGACCCAAAACCAATTGATGATTTCCATGACGAAATGTATCATGGATATAATTTAAGAGGAAAAATAGATAATAATGAAATAATATATGTTATAGGTGATGAGATTCTTGCACCGCTTAAACTGGTTAAAAATGTATATAATATTGGCGAGATATTTATGCCAGGCAGAATGAATGTAGTGGTATCAAGTAAGCTAAAGGATGAATTATCCGGTTTGCCAAATATTAAATACCATGAAGTTGAATATTATAAATTATTTGAATATCCCTTTTGCGAAAATGATTTCTCTTTTAAAAATATTAAAGGTTATGACTACATCCCGTATAATTTTGCCCAAAAAGTTCGTGGCAACAATAGACTAAAATGCAAGATAGATAGCTTTTTCGAAATAATATCTTACAAATATAAGGATATTGTAAATAATTTTAATAATTTAAGTGAATACAATTTGGCAATGGATAATAGTGAAGAATTTTACATCGAAAAGTTGGGCTTGTCAGTAGAGCTTATAGAAAAACACCCGATTTTATGGTGCCGCAAATACATAATTAATGAGATTGTTTACAATGTTTTGAAGCCATATTTCAATCCATATTACTTTTGGGTAAAGGAATTCGATTTGGCAGATGATAGTAATCCAAAGTCAAAACTTGTTATTTAGGTTGGTTTAATGCTAGGTGTCAAAATGTTTAAATCCGATTATAATTACCGTAAACTTTTTACTGAAATAATCGACAGGTATTCAAATACTGGGGTAGCGATCTATCAATCCTTTGAAGCTCCTGTAGCAAATAAGCAGGTTAAGCTTTATGAGAAAAACTATTGTTTAACTTTGCCCAGAGCATTTCGTGACTTTTATACGAAATTTTCTGACGGTTGTATTCTTAAATTTGAAAAGCTCGACTATAAAGGCTATTGTGGGATAGACACTTTGGAGGAAACCTTCGAAAGCAAAGAACGTTGGGACGATGATTTAAATGAATTTCGTGAAGATAATTTAAGTAATCTAAGCATATACGATCCAGTATATAATGAATTAGTTGAAAAACTGTATCAGAAAGCTAAGAACTGGCTTCCGTTGCTGGAATATCAACCATGTAATGACGCAACGCAGTTTATTGACTGCCTGTCTGGGCAAATATATTTGTTGCCAAAAGAGTGGTATGTTATGTTTTGTGATCGCCCCAAAACAACTGAAATTGTCTTAGCCGATAATTTTTATGAATATATTCAATTGTGGGATCAACGGTATTTCATCGACTGGGATTCCACTGTTTATGACCATATTCTGAAGGCAATAATGACAGACCTGGACGGTCAGGGAGATGATTATAAGAAAACCATCGATTTTTTTGTTAATGATCCAGATAATTCACCGCTTAAAGATATAGTTAAGTATTCTACTTTATCGTTTAATGAGGCGATAAACAAACTAATTGAATGCAGTAATTTTGATGACTATATAAACCGAGCAGGTTACACGGTTAAAGTTGAAGAAAATTTTCGCATACCAATTAATATAACCGACATGTCAGTATTTCCTAAAGGAAATATAAGGTTTAATATCAACGATGATGAAGTTCATTGCACTTTTTTTATAAATAAAGAAGTTATTATGAATAATGCCGCAAAATCATATTTTGACAAAAAGTTTTTTGAATATAAGAGATTGCTGGAAGTGATTTAAAAAGTAATTAAAGGTGTTAGATGCGTATTTAGAGAGAAGCGAATTAAAAAACATATATAAATATAAACAAACAAGGAAACATTATGATAGAAATTGAAAAGATAAAAACAAAATACTGGTTTGCCGGGATTGCCTGGCAGCTAATCGCTGCTAGAGCAGGAGGAGCGGTCGAAGATCGCTAGAACAGGTGAACAGTAGGGAAGAGAGAAATTAAAGGTTGGCGGACAACTATAATATTCCGTTCTATTAAAAGATGAAGTTGGTAAGCTCAACCTAGTTTTGAGGGAGGCGGTTATTATTGAAATGGTAGTAGAATATATTTATGAATAACGTAATTTTCAGAGAAATACATTTTAACGGAGTATGATATGTCAGATTATGTACCAACACGCGAAGAGGCATTTGCATTGCTTAAGGAATATAATTCAGACGAGAGCCTGGTGAGGCATGGTCTGGCAGTGGAAGGGGTAATGAGGTATTTTGCGGTAAAATATGGCGAGGATGCCGAAAAGTGGGGAGTGATCGGGCTGGTGCATGATCTTGACTATCAGCAGTATCCCGAAGAGCATTGTGCCAAGACGGCTGAAATATTGCATGATCTTAACTGGCCGGACGACTATATTCGTGCGGTTGTCTCTCATGGCTGGGGGATATGTTCGGATGTTGAGCCAAAAGAGCAGATGGAAAAGGTATTTTATGCGGTGGATGAGCTTACGGGGCTGATAGCAGCTAATGCGCTGGTGAGGCCGTCGCGGTCGGTACTGGATATGGAACCCAAGTCGGTCAGGAAAAAGTGGAAGGAGAAGTCCTTTGCAGCCGGCGTGAACCGTGAGGTCGTTCAGAAGGGAGCGGATATGCTGGGGCTGGAGCTGAACGAACTGTTTCGAGAGACGATTGCGGGTATGCGTGAAGTAGCAGAAGAAATCGGGCTAAAAGGCTCTGTTGAATTAAATTAAGTGAAATTTAATGTTTAAAACTGCAACTGCGGCAGCAGCAGGGAAACATCTGTGCAAATCGTAGAATCTATATTATGAATTTTTTTTGTCATAATATCCTAGTAAATCAAAATTTCCTGACTCAATAGCTTTAATAAAAGAAACTTTATCTGCAAATAACATTTCCACCTCATAAGGATCATGTATCATCCCAAAGACCGCACCTTGCGTATTCATTGAAAGGTAATTTCCATCACCATAATCCTTAATCACATAAAATTCTCCTTCAGTAATTTCAATCTTAAAGGTGTCATCAATATCTAATTGAGATAATACAACATTATTTACATCACCAATAATATTTATTAACTCCTTGCGGTCATTATTCGCATAATGTACTTCTCGAAGATTATTGACATCTATTTTTTCGTAGTTGAAAACATTGCTATTTTTTTCAATTTTATATCCGATGATAATACCTTCATATAAATCAAGTTCTATTTCTATATAATTATTAATTCCTAAATCATAAACTAATATCCCAACAAGTTTATAATTAATTTTAATATTTTTAAGGCTGGAATATAACTTGTGGTTATAAACGACTCTCTTCCATCCGTTTCCTAAAAAGTCGTTTGGGACACTGTCCAAAATAAATTCTTTATTAATTTGAAATGTTAAAAACGAGTATTTAGTAGGTAAAATACAAGCTACACTGTCAAGCAACTTGTATTCCCATTCTTGCATATTGTTATTATTCTTTTTCTTAAAAAACTTAAACATATTATTATATCTAATACTCTTATATTGCTAAAATGTCAAGAAATACAATATTTCAATATTTTCGTAAATATCATTTGTTTGCTTTTGAAACTGGATAAATAATAATATTTGCACTTAATATATATACAAACTATTTTGTTTGAGCTATAGAATGATGTAAATATAACCAAGTATGACACCTCTGAATCATATATACTAAAGTGTGAGGCGATGATTTCAATGAGAATACCGTGCCGCTAAGCGGATTCAAGGTGTTAAGTATAAATTATCTAGGAGGATTCGCCTGCGACGGATTTCATTCAGCTCGGCGTTCCCAGGGGTATATAACGAAAAAAGTATCAGTTTGTGGTGTTTAATCTACTATATTACTGAGCGGGATGGTGATGTTTTTTTTGCCCCTGGAAGGTTTGTAGGCTTTGGGGCCTTGTTCGGTCCATTCGATAGGGTCGATGCATATCTGTCGTGCGGATCGTTGTTTGTTCCAGGAATGGTAAACGATGAAATATGTTTGCCGGTCCGGTGCAAGTATGACGGAGTTGTGGCCTGGTCCTATCAGGTCGCCGCTACCAGAGCTAAGCACAGATGCGCCGGTCTTGCTCCAATTGTCGAGGTATGGTCCGGTGATAGAATCAGATATGCCGCAGCCGACGCCATAGCCTGGAGTCTGCCAGTTGCCGCCGGAGTAGAAGCAGTAATATTTACCGTCTTTGTATATTACCGCCGGGCCTTCGATGGTATGCCAGGCGGGCCAATCTTTGTTGTACCAGTGTCTGTTTCGCTGGTAAATCTGCCAGTCAGAAAAAGCACGTATGACAGTATGGACCGGCCCTTTGACAGAAACCATATCGTCGGCAAGCTCAACGACAGCCAGAGCGGTGCCGGGTCGCTGGTCGAAAAAGTCTTTGGCGAAGAAAAGGAACCATTTGCCGGAGACGGGGTCTTTGAAAGGATGGCCGTCGATAGAGAATTCCAGATCAGGGAATAGCAATTTGCCAGTGTCTTTGAACGGTCCTTGCGGGCTATCGGAAATGGCGACTCTCTGTTTCATGTCACCGGCATAATACAGATAAAATTTGCCGTTGCACTCTGCAACTTCAGGTGCCCAATAGTCTTTGAGTGCAGGAGAGGTAAGTTTTTCAATGGCGCCGCCTACATATTCCCAGGTCTGGAAGTCTTTTGACTTTAGGATAGGGAATTGTTTGCCGTCTTTGGCTTCTCCGGTGCCGTAGGCGTAATAGAATCCGCCGGTATTGATCACATGAGGATCGGCCAGGTAGCCATCCCAGACGGGGTTTGTATAGGATAATGAGATCGGCTTGGTGTCGGCGGTGGTTGGCTGGGCGATAGCGAAAGCAGTTGACAGTATGATAATGGTGAAAATGTTTTTTATATTCATAGCAAAATTCCTAATTTAATACTTTTTTTGTTATTTGGGCAACAATTGCATCCAGGAAAGAGTGAATTTAACATTTTACATTATTTCACGATAATTTCAAGATGACTGTCAGCTTTTGTTCTTGACAAATGCGGTAATAATACGGACTCTATAAATAATTCAAACTGTCCGATGGCCAGTTTGAGAAGTGTTAGTTGTCAGGTATTGATATATGATTGAAGGGCACTTCTAAAAATTTATTTTTAGCGAAAGATGGTTCTTTTGCTTTCTGGCTTGCGTCAGATAAAACCGCGAATAAAGCTCAATATGCACGATTTTATCTTTCTTGCCAGCAAACAAAACTCCTCACTTTCGCAACAAAAAGCAATTTCTAGAAGTACCCTAAATACAGGAGTTTGGAAATGAAAATGCTGAGGTTTTTGTTTTTGGTGCCGGTGTTTGTTTATGGCTGTTGTGGGAATGCAGCGGCATCAGATGGTGGTGCAATTATTATAGGCGGCAGCAGCGGGAGTGCAGTTATCGTGTTGGGAGCAGATTCGCCTGAGGCAGATCAGTATGCATCGAATGAGCTGGCGAAATATTTAGGCGAGATAACGGGAGCGAAATATGAGGTGTCAGATAAAGCGGATGCTGATAAGGTCAATATTTATGTTGGCGAGAAGGCGGCCAGGCAGATCAAGCCAGATTTGCCAATAGAAGAGCTAGAGACTGATGGAATAATTATCCAGACGGACGGCAGGAACCTGATTTTGGCAGGTGATCCGCCGAGAGGCACGCTGTATGCGGTATATACCTTTTTGGATGATCTGGGATGCCGGTGGTGGTCGTCAGATGCGAGTACAATTCCCAGTAAGCCGGAAATAGTTGTTAAGGATTATGATTTGGTATATAACCCTCCGCTGGAATATCGTGAACCGTACTGGTATGATGCGTTTAATGGTGACTGGGCGGCCCGAAATAAGAATAACGGGCATCGGCCGAGCCTGGAGAGCCGCCATGGCGGCAAGCATGTGTACTGTGGTTTTGTGCATACATTTTATTCGCTGATACCACCGGATAAGTATTTTAAGGATCATCCGGAATGGTTTAGCGAGATTAAGGGTAAGCGAAAAACAGAAAGGGCCCAGCTGTGCCTGTCAAATGAGCAAATGCGAAAAGAGCTGGTTAAGAACCTTAAGGAGAAGCTTCGCAGTATGCCTGAGGCTACGATAGCATCAGTTTCGCAGAATGACTGGTATGGATATTGTACTTGTCCAGAATGTTCGGCAATTTATGCCGAAGAAGGCAGCCAGGCGGGAGCGATGATTCGGTTTGTTAATAAAGTAGCCGAGGATATCGAGGAAGAGTTTCCTGAAGTGGCAATCAGTACCCTGGCGTATCAGTATACTCGCAAGCCGCCGAAGCTGGTAAAGCCCCGAGAAAATGTAATTGTGCGTTTATGTTCGATTGAATGTTCTTTTGGTGTGCCATTTGAACATGAAAGAAACAAGGCGTTTCAGGAAGATATAATCGGGTGGTCTAAAATATGTGACCGGTTGTATATCTGGGATTATGTGACAAATTTCAAGCATCATGTCTTACCGCATCCGAATTTGAATGTTTTGGGGCCAAATGTGAAGTTTCTTGTCGATCATGGAGCAAAAGGGATATTTGAGCAGGGAGCGTATTCAACAAACGGGGCAGAGATGGCAGAGCTGCGGGCGTGGGTGCTGGCCAAGCTGCTATGGGACCCGAGTCTTGACAGCCAGAAGCTGATAGATGAATTTCTGGCGGGGTATTATGGGCCGGCGGGCAAAGATATAAAAGCATATCTTGAATTGATACATAATGAGTCAGCCAAGGCAGGTGACTATCTGGGCTGTTTTGCCGGTATTGCTAATTCAAAAGTTAATGTTGGCTGGCATGGTGCATCATCAAAGTTTATTTCGTATGAGGTTATGGCTAAGTCGTGGAATTATTTGCAGTCGGCAGAAAAATCGGTAAGTGATGATGCTGTACTGCGGTTTCGGGTGCAATGTGCAGAGTTGCCGGTAATGTATGCATTTATGATGTGCTGGAAGGAAATGAGGCAGCAGGCAGACGAGAGCGGAATCAAGTGGCCGATGCCAGAATCTATTGATGAGGTTTATGTTCGATTTGTTGAGATAGCGAAGAAAAAGAATATTACCCGTCTAAATGAGTGGGAAAAAGGTTACGGTAATATCGACAAGGCTCTTGTGGAGGCGAAAAAGTAGGTAAGTTGTTAAAAAATAGATAGTAATGGAAAGCATATAAATTTATTGAATAGATTATTATCTTTTAACATAATTATGGTATAATATCAGAGTAAATCTAAAAATGCGTTTTGCAGTGTGGTTGCTTGAATATGTGATAGTTTTATTTTGAAGATCTATTTTGCGTATTAGTTGCCAGGTATTGGATATTAGACAAGGAATGCCGCAGCCCTTTGATGAACTCAGCGCAGGCGGCAACCAAATTTAATTTAGTAATGCAACAGATTGCTCTATAATGTGTTACAATAAAGCAAGGTGTAAAACCGGTCACTTTGAGTAAGTAATTTTTCAGGAGAAATTCAGATGAAGAAGTTGTGTCTGCTTTTGGTGTTGTTTGTGGTATTTCTAAATAGTCAAAGTCTAGAGTCGGCTCCATTGGAGTATGTTTTTGAAGGTTCCGGTTCCGGAACATTAAATGGAGTAGCTTTTTTGGGAAGAAACTTCGTAATAAAAGCTTATGCTGACACTGATGATATTGTGTTATCTTATTCTGGTAGTAAATATGTCAATCATGTAAATGCTTATATTGATATTGACGGCCTTGGCAGCTATGAGATAACAACAGCAACACGTACATTTATAAATAATAACAGTAAGATTGCAGGATTTTCAAGAAGTGGCAGCTCTGGTTCAGATCTAATCTGGCTTGGCCCTATAGATATTTTCGAAAGCTGGGATCTGGTAACCCCTATTTTGGGGATTACTTGTACTGGTGAGCTTATGCAATGGGAAGATCATACAGGAATCAAAACTAATGCTGGTGATTTAGTGCTATATGATTCAGGAACCATTGATTTACAATTCACCGCCATTCCAGAACCTTGTATATTATTAATGTTTGGTGCGGGCGGGCTGGCATTAGCAAGACGAAGATAAGCAGATATTGTCTTTGATACGGAAATAATAATAATTTATTGATCAAAGCATGTAAAAAAAACGCCGGCGTGAGATGGTGATACTGTTTCACGCTATATTTTTGTTAATATTGTCAGCTTTGGTTATGGGAGAGTATTAAGACAGGTTGGAGGTGTGAAATAATTGGAAGTTCGGCTTAATAAATTATAATGTTATGGGGTGGTAAATTTGATAATAAGCGGGTAATATGAATGGTATATATAAAAAAAGTTGATTAAAAAATGGGCAAATTTTCTCTTATCTACTTGAAATACATTGACATACATGTCTAGAATTTGATATAATACTTTTCAGTTTGTTGCTGAGTGCAAGAAGTCGTAAGGCTATTGTATGCAAGGAATAAGGAGAAATGGAGTTGTTGAGAAAACTTTAGAATTTGCTTTGATTATGAAAACGCATGAAGGAAAGTAAGCTATGCAGCGGGTAATGAAGCATTGGCTGATGTTCTTGACATGAGTTTTCAATTACGAAAGAAAAACTTTACACCTCAACTTTTTAGGCTCCGGTTCAGGAATTTGGTGTTTTGTCAAGGTAAGTATCGAGGGGATATGTACGTTGACTGCGCTATTTTAGTATTTTGATGAGAATTATTGCGCCTGGATTTCCAGGTGATGAACTGCTGAAAATTTGAAATATAGGCTGTATTCACGGTCTACGAGAAGGAGTTTCTGTCATGGGTTACAGGAAACTATTAAAGAAGCTGAAGAAGTCTTTACGGGAAGATAACAAGAACACAAATCCATATCTGCGTCTTGAGCAGTTAGAACAGCGATTGCTGCTTGATGGAGCGATCACGGTTAATGACTCAGACAATGACCTGGTATTGGAGCATGACTCTGCATACCCGGGTGATCCTCTGCGTTTGAAGCTGCATGGCGGCAGCTATACGTACGCATTTGAGGTTACCGAGGATGTGAGCATTGACCTTGGCGGTGGTAATGACAGCCTTGAGATCCGTTCGATCGATATGGGTTCGTTTGACCTTGAGGTAACTAATGCAGAGTCGATAACGGTTGCATCTGGTTCGACCGTTATTGTTGATGACTTAGATCTGAAGGCAACGGCTGATGCACGGAGCATGCTGGATGCGTGGACAGATTCGACGTTTGGCCTTGATCTGGGTCTGGATTTTGACGAGGTTGTGTTATCGACGGCGGATGCTTCGATAGACGTATCTGGTGCTACCATTACGGCGTCTAATGTAACCCTATCGGCAGTTTCTGATTTAGACGTTGATACGGACGGTTTTTCACTGAGCAGCATCAAAACAGCAGTAATTGTTGGTCAGTCTAATGCTGAAGTAAATATAAGCGACTCAACTATAACGGTTAGCGGCGATTTTACAATTGAAACAGATACAATTATTGATGCATTTGCAAAAGCAGAGTCAGAATCCGGCAGCAGTTCAACGGTTGATGCGGCGATTGCAGTAAATGTATTGCTTACCGAGTCATTAGCACATATATCCGGAAATACCCAGCTGGATGTAGGCGGTACAATAACGGTTGATGCCGGTAGTAATGTGACAGGTTTGGCTCTGGCGGATGGTACAGCGGGCGGCAGCGGAGCGGCAGGTGCGACGCTGGCGTTTTCATATATGGGCGGCGATGTTCAGGCGTATATTGATGGTACAGTTCATACCGGTACAGCTGCGGGAGCGATTAATGTTTTGGCAGATTCGACGGCGAATGTTCGCAGTCAGGCGATATCGACCCGAGGCGGTGCGGAGAGCAGCGGCGGGGATTCCAGTAATGACAGCGAAACTGAGCAGCAGCTTGATTCTAATGATGCCGAGACTAGTGATGGTGATGTTCAGATAGCCGCGGCATTGGCGGTAACGGATTTCAATAGTCTGACCCAGGCATATATCAGCAGTACGGGAGCAATTGAAGCTGGCGATGTAACGGTTCGTGCAGCAAGCTCTGAGATGGGTTCGGCTTGGGCGGACGGCAGTGCGACAGACGGTGATCCGGGAGTTGGTGTAGCAGTTGCAATCAATTATGTTGATATTGATACAAAAGCCTGGTTGGGAAATGTTGATATAACAGCCGGTACGATAACGGTTGAAGCGAGAAAGAATGACCGAAGCTATGAATTTGACCCAACGGCGACGGATGTAGTTGACAGCAGCGGGAATACGATTAATCTCGGCGCAAACCATGGTTTGCGAACCGGTGACGTAATAACTTACAGTGCCGGTGAAGGTAATACCGCAATCGGCGGGTTGGAAAACGGTACGAAGTATTATGTAATCTATGATGACTCAAATCCTGATTTGATTAAGCTGGCGGAATCAGCAGATAACGCGGCAGACGGTACGGCAATAGATATTGACGGAACGGCGGCAACCGGAACCAATCATGGTTTTGGCCGCAAGGATTATATGGAGGCAGTAAGTAAGTCCGGAGCAGGTGGAGGTGATGTTGGGGTAGCTGGTTCACTGGCGATAAATATAATCAACACTAATATAGTGGCGACAATTAATGCCGGTGCCAGCCTGGATGTTAATGGTGCAGATATAGCGTTAACCGCGAGCAGTAAGACCCGGAGCCGCGGCAGGGCATTACCGGACGAAGGAGCATCGGGTGAGAGCCTGGGGCTGGGAGCGTCGGTAGTAACGCACCTGGTAACGAATAATGTAAAAGCTTCTATTGGAAGTGGTGTGATACTGGCAAATGCGGATGATGTAACATTGTCGGCGACCGGCAACCATGCAATTGATACCGAGGCAAAAGGCGGCGCGGAAGCATCCGGCGGGACAGCTATAACCCCAGTAGTTGCGATTTTGGTAGCGAATAATAATACCACTGCGATAGTGGAAAGTGGAGCAGGAGCGTTAACGGTAACAGGTAACCTGCAGCTGAACGCAGACCATACCAGCGTGGTAGATACAGTAGCTGAAGGTGATGCCGAGGGTGAGGATGCCGCGATAGGAGCATCTTTGGCGCTGAACAGCATGGAAGATATAGCGTTGTCGACCAGTAACCGCTCGATCACTGCCGGCGGTAATGTAAGGTTTACAACAGATGCAGATACTAAGACGGTGACACATGCAAAGGCTAGTGCTGCGGGAGCCCAGACAGAGAGCGACCGTAATAGTGATGCGAGCCAGCCGGATGATGTTGATCAGGAAGCAGGCAACCAGCGAACAGCGGCTGAAGGTCGTTCTACAACCGAGGGCGGCGGCGAAGGCAGTACAACTGAAACACCGTCAGCGGAAAGCTCTGACGGGGCGGTGGTAGTAGCGGCGGCGATCAGTATTAATGTAGCAGATGCACGTGCAACAGCAAGCATAGCAGATGGTGTGGTTATTAATGCAGCAGACGATTTTCGGCTGGTAACAACGGCGAATAATGATAATATTGCAATTGCAGACGGTAGTGCAACAAATAGTGAGATTGGTATTGGAGCTGCGGTAGCGATTAATGCCGGTGATGTTGTGTCAGAATCTGTGATAGGAGCAGCTACGGTTAATGCCGAGGGTGTGGTAGTAGATGTACTGGAAGATAACCAGACTCATAATTTCCATCCGACAAATGATGTGGTTGATACCGAAGGTAATGAGACAATCGAGTTGGGTGACGATCATGGCTTGAAGACCGGCGATGCCGTAGTGTATCATACCGGTGACGGTAATAAGGCGATTGGCGGTCTGAAAGATGGTGAAGTATACTATGTGATCTTTGATAAGGATGCCCCAGAGAAGATCAAACTGGCCAAGACTATAGCAGATGCAAATGCGGACGAGGCGATAGATCTGGATAAGAGCAAGGCAACCGGAACGGAGCAT
Organism: Sedimentisphaerales bacterium; assembly: GCA_963666285.2. GTDB lineage: Bacteria > Planctomycetota > Phycisphaerae > Sedimentisphaerales > SM23-30 > JAFGDI01. The sequence goes on along the minus strand of OY762711.1, from coordinate 2,788,108 downwards.
AGTTTCGAGGTTGTTGATGTTTATATAGCCGAGGCTACAGCCGGTGCCGGCGCTACAGATGTTGGTGTTGCCGGTGCGTTCAGTTTAAACAAGGTTAATATTAAGACTGAAGCTTCAGTGCATACCGGTGCAGCAGTGAGTGCCGATGGAACAGACGGCGGCAGCAGCGGCCAGAATGTGATAGTACGTGCGGTAAGCTCGACAGTTAGTATAGCCACGGCAAATTCCAAGGTTCCCGGCAGTGCTGATGTTGGTGTAGGTGCATCGGTAGCGATGAATACGCCCAAGAATACTATAACCAGGGCCGAGATTCAGGATGGTGCAAGCCTGACTAATAGCGGTACGGTTGAAGTAGTTGCAGAAGCGGACCATATAGTTCGTACTAAAGCAGTTGCCGGTGCGGCCGGAGATGTGGCGGTAAGCCCGTCGGTTGCGATAACAATATCAGCAAATACCACAACGGCAAGAGTGGGAACAAGCGGTTCAACGCTGAATACGCAGGGTAAGGTAGAGATACGGGCAGATCATAGTTCAAGTGTTATCACGACGGCAGATGCAGAAGCCGCGGGCAGCGATGTTGGTGTTGGAGCGGCGGTCGGAGTTGCGGTTAGTGATGAAATTGTTAGTGCTACTTTGCATAGGAATATAACGACCAGCAGCGGTGATGTACAGGTACGGTCAAACTATAATAATGACAGTTATATGGAGATCCTGGCGAGTGCCAAGGGTAACAGTTCCAGTGGTAATGATGCAGATACCGAAGCGAATAAACAGGCAAATGGCAATTCGAACACAAGCGGCCAGAGTCTGCCGTCGGCAAGCGATGAGACCAGCAGTGCGAGCGATAGTGCAAGTGAAGAGTCAAGCAGCGGATCGTCCGGTGTAGGTATAGCGGCGGCAGTAGGAGTGAATGTATATACCACGACAAATACAGCAAATGTTGCTAATGGCGTTACTATCAGCTGTGCTGAAGATATCGAGGTAATTGCAAGCGGTCATACAGACTCATATGTAAAAGCGATAGGTAAGGCACTGGATTCCGAGAATGATACTAACATAGCGGCAGCGGTATCAGTTAATAAGATCGCAGCGAACAATACAGCTTATGTAGGCGATTCGACTTTGACCAGTCGTGATGTAATGATTAAAGCAGAAATGGTATCGGGCGAGCAGAATGAGTATAAGTCCTGGGCAATGGCCGGTAGTAACGGCAGCGATAACGGTATTTCCGGTTCGGTATCGATAATAATAGCAGATACGACCTCAACGGCATATATTGCCGATGGTGCGACAATAGACAGCAGCCGCCATACCTCTGTGGTTGCCAGTGTTAATATTGGTATCCAGAACGTTGCCGGTGCGGCAGCTTTGAGTGAGGGCAATAGTATTGGCGCGGCGGTTGCGTTGAATGTAATCGATAATGAGACTGTGGCTTATATTGGAAATGCGGATGTTGATGTTGATAATGCACTGCTGGTGAAGGCCGAGACGAAGGTTACGCCGCTATCGGTAGATATACCTGTTATTGGTTCGGTAGATATCACTTCTGTAGCAGCGGCAGCGGGAGCGAGCAGCGGCGATGTTGGTATAGCGGGATCGGCGACTATTAACCTGTTTGACCATGTGACGCAGGCATATATAGCCAGCGGTGCGGCAGTAAACCAGGCATCCAGTTCAACCAGCCAGTCTGTAACAATAAGTGCGATAGATAATACAAAGATAAACAGTTCAGCCGGTGCGGTAGGAATATCAACTGATGGTGCCGGTGTAGGTGCAGGCCTGGACCTGGACATAATCGATAAAGATACGAGAGCTTATGTTGCGGCGAATGCAGAAGTATCTTCGGGCGGAGCAATAACAATAAGTTCGGATTCGGATGAAGATATACTTTCAATTGCTGCGAATCTAGGTATTGGTGATTCGGCCGGTGTAGCAGGCTCGGCATCGGTCCAGGTAATACGCACCAAGAGCCAGGCGTACCTTGCAGATGGTACAGTTGGTAACGTTGCGGTAGTATCAGCAGCGGGTGACTTTAATATTACAGCAGACGGCGATCTGAAGATTAAGCTGATAGCCGGTGCTGTTGGTGTTGGCGGTACAGCCGGTATCGGAGCATCTAATACCACACTGGTGCATACTGATGAAGTAAAGGCATGGATTGGCGACAGGGCGATAGTAGAAGCGGGAGGGTATAATGGTCTTCTAGTGAAAGCGGATTCATCAGAGGATATTATAACAATAGCAGCTGCGGGCGGAGCAGCCGGTGATGTAGCAGTTGCCGGTTCTGCGGTTGTGACGGTGCTGGATGAGACGACAATTGCCCGAGTCGGCCGTTTGGCGAATGTGACAGTTTACAGTCCGGCCTGGTATATGCCGGATTTCAAGGTAGATGCTTATGATAATACCAAGATAGTATCTGTGGCCGGTTCCCTGGCGGCAGCGGGCACAGCAGCGGTCGGTCTTGGAGCAGATGTAGGGGTAATCGATAAAGTAACAAAGGCATATATAGATTCCGGAGTAATAGCTGATATTGAAGGAGATATTGAGGTTCGTTCAAACTCAAATGAAGATATTACCTCGGTAGCGGCAGGTGTAAGCGTAAGCGGATCTGTGAGTGTGGGGCTGGATGCATCGGTTCATACATTGAACCTGACGACCAGAGCGTTTATAGGTGATGAAGATGGTATCGGTTCGGCAGGACCGGGTAATGTTCATGCCAAGGGCAGTATCGTAGTAGATTCTAATGACCGCAGTGAGCTGGATAAGGTAGTCGGTGTGCTGGCGGTTGGCGGCTATGTTGGAGTTGGCGCTGCGGGTGGTGTTACAGTATCTCATAAGACAACAGATGCATTTATTGGTGAAGGGGCATTAGTCCAGGCAGATGGTGTTAACGGCTACTTTACGGTATCAACCGGAGGTTTTAATGTCGGTTCGGTTTATGAAGCATCATTTGACCCGAATAATGCAGGCGGTCAGGGGATCGAAGCGAATAATTCAAGTGTAACATCAGACAGTTCTGCGACCATGAGTAACAGTGGTGAGGTAAAGAAGCCGCAACTGTCATCAATGAACATTGACAGCAGCGGCGGAAATGATGTAAATGATCCATCGTTCAGCGGGCAGAGAACTTTGTCTAAGAACACAATGACAGGATTCCGCGGTTTATCGGTAACGGCGACCAATCAGGATAATATCGAAGCTTTCACTATGAGTATAGCCGGCGGAACAGTCGGTGTAGCGGTATCAGCAACGGTGAACGTTGTAACAGCAAATACCACCGCATATATTGGTGATAATGCAACGATTAATGGTGCCAGCAGCGGCGAAGATGCACTGCAGAATGTTAATGTAGCGGCAGGCAGTGATTTCTATAATCTTGCGGTTGCCGGTACAATCGGTGCCGGTGCAGTAGGCGTAGCGCCGGCGGCAGATGTAAATGTTGTAAATAATACTACACAAGCTTATATAGGTGCTAATGTTGACCTGGAAGCACAGAATGATGTTTATGTTCAGTCTCATTCGAGTGAAGACCTGGTGCTGATAGGTTTTGGAATAGCAGGTGGAGTAGTTGGCGTTGGCGGCGCGGTAAATGTTTTGACAATAGATAATGAGTCAACCGCGATGATCGGCAGTGGGGCAAGGGTTTATGCCGGTGGCGATGTACTGGTATATGCAACGGATGTGACAGATTTAGATGCCATTTCAGGTGCATTGGCAGGTGGTTTTGTTGGTGTTGGTGCTTCAGTGGGTGTAGTATCAATCGATAAGGATACAAATTCATATATTGCGACAAATGCCGAGGTTACAGCACTGGGTAATGGAACCGGTCTGGGCGGAATGTTGAGCGGGACAATAAGTTCAGGGGGCAGCGGTTTCGGCACTGAAACAGTAAATGGCCTGGTAGTACAGGCTAAGAGTGTGGAAGATATATTCCACTTATCTGTTGCTGCGGGAGCAGGTTTTGTAGGAGTATCTGGTGCAGTTACAGTAACGTTGCTGGACAGTGACACCGATGCATATATTGACTCTTATGCCGAGATTAACCAGGAAGGAAATAACACAGGTGCCAGTGCAAACCAGAGTGTGTATGTTAATGCAGCGAATGATTACAATATAACTTCTTTTGCCGGTGGTGTAGCGGGTGGTTTTGTTGGAGTTGGCGGAGCGGTTGAGATCGGTAGTGTCAAGAATGATGTTGGAGCATATATACGCAATGGAGCGATAGTAACAGCGAAAAATGATGTTGAGGTAAATGCACTCAGTATCAAGGAATTGAATGCATATACATTTAGTGCCGCGGGTGGTTTTGTTGGTCTGGCCGCCTCTGTTTCTGTGTGGTCTCTGGGTGAAGCAATAGATAAGAGTTATTCAGATGATAATGGAGGCACAGCTAATCCTCTGGAGGGCGGCGATTATGAAAATGAAGAAGGAGAAATAGTTGAAGTAGATGAAACTGCTGATGTTGAAGCAGCCAATCGTTCCGCAGCGACAAATAGTGAAGTTGTCGGCGCGTTGGGCAGCTATGATAAGGATGAGAGTAATCCAAATAACAGCAGTACGAAATATGTCGGCAGTGCAACCCAGGGAGCATCAGACAGTCTGGCAGCGGCAGCTCCAAGCAGTGCTGCAATACAGGCTGATATCAACAGTGTACCGGTAGATACTGTCGGTACAAGAGCGGCAATAGAATCCAATGCAGTAATTGTTGCCGGTGACGATATTAATGTCAATGCAAATGAATATGTCGAGCTGAACTTCCTGGTTGGTTCCGGCAGCGGCGGGCTGGTAGGTGTTGGAGCGGCAGTTTCGGTGGTAAATATAGCATCCAGTGTAGTATCGCACGCCGACGGCATACTAACTGCGGGTGATGATATTAGTATTACTGCGAAACTGGATGAGGAAGTCAGTGTAACGGTATTAGCCGGTACCGCCGGTTTTGTAGCGTTGGGCGCTGCGGTAGTTGACCTGGAAGATAACAGTTCTGTACAGGCATACCTGGGTGATGGAGCTACTGTACGCAATGCAGATAAGATTACCATTTTTGCAGACGGCGACCAGGATATTGACGGTGATACCGGAGAGATTTCTAACGGAGTGGTAGGTGTAGGAGCGTCATTTATCAGGCTAACATCTAACCTGGCGATAGAGTCATATGTGGGCAATAATGTTAATATTGCTGCAGGTTCAGGTCAGAGCGTGGAAGATTTGCTGGTAGATGCAGATGGTAGCATAGTAATCAATGCTCATACGTTAGGAATATCAACCGGAATCGGGGCTTTCTCGCTTAACTTTGCTTATGTTGTTGTCGGCCATTCGGTAGAAGCATTGATAGGCAATAATTCAGATATTCATGTCAATAATGATGTGAATGTATTTTCAGATTTTGAGATTAACGGCGATGCAACAGGTCTAGGAACCAGTTTTGGCGGAATCTCAGTTGGCGGAATGTATGCAAGTATCGATCTGGGTAAAGGTAACAGTGTATATGAGGTTGTGGCCGGAGTAGGTTCAAATACAACTATCGAAGCAAATGCATTGCGGTTGAAGGCAAACAGCGAAGATGATATCCTGGCGCAGAGTACGGCCGGCGGCGGCGGGGTATTGGCAGGAATTGCGGGTGCATTTACCAGTATGGACAATGATAATGCCGCGGTTGCCAGGATAGGCGACGATTCCGATATTGATGTAAGTGTAATATACCTGACCTCAGAGCATAATAATATCTTTGACGCTAAATCAGATGCTTACAGTTTCGGTCTGGCAGCCGGAAGTGGCGCGATGGTTGACAGTGTCAATACGACTAAGTCAAATATTATCGTTGGTGATGATGTAGATATTAATGCCAAGACAATTGTCTTTAATACTATAAATGATTTTGACAAGAATCAGTTTGCTAATGACAATAACCTGAATTCCGGTTCGGCAGGTTTGGGCGTTGTTGGTTTGCTGATGAGCAAGACCCAGATAGGTCAGGACAGTAACAGGTTTGAAAGTGTAATAACAGTCGGCAGCGGAACAAATATTATTGCCGAGGGAACAAATGCTAATCCAGGCATATTCAATGTAGAATCACTGATAGACGTGTTTGCGGTTGATAATGCCAGGGTCGAAAGTGTTTCCGGCTTTGCATTAACAATAGCCAAGACAGATATAACTACCTATACGCAGGCGGAAATTGCATTAAACGGTTCTTACCTGGAAAATAATTCAGGTGATATATATCTGACAACTCATACGATTTCCAAGGCTAACCCAAGTGCTAACCTGATGGTTGTAAGTGCGGTAACCAGCGGATCAACAGCAAAGGCATACGTTACCCAGAACGCTTTTAATGAAGTTACATTGAACAATGCGACTGTTAAGGCCGGCGATGTTAGTATATATACCGGCAAGAACAAGATAGCGGTACCAAATATTCTGTACAGTTTTGCTAATACCGAGATTACTGCGTTTTCTTTGCTGCCTAATCTGAACGATCCGGATCCTCGGGTAAGAATTTACGAGCATAATACAGTAAATATTAATGGGACATCGCAAGTGCTTGCCCTGGAAGATGTGACCTTGACAGCACAGGAAGGTATTGGCGGTAGTGAGAGAGGCGGTACAGACGGCCTGGTATTGTCATTGTCCCTGATTCCATATGGAATCGATGTGCCAAATAATACAGTTATCAATAGTTACAATAATGTAAATATTGGAACAAACGCACAGGTTGAAGCCGGAATTAATAATAAGAGCGTAATCCAGATCAGGCCGGTCAAGGTAAATGGTTCAAACCAGATAGATCCAAGCAGGATAGGAACCCTGCTGACATCCGGAGAGCTGGGATTATTGGGAATTGATTCCGGGTTGGATTATGAATATGCCCCGCTGGTATTGACTGATATTGAGTTCAAGATCAACCAGGGTACTATAATTCATGTAATATCCGGAGCAAGCGGCGGCGGAGTTGTCGGTAATTATTATCAGTATATGACAGATATTCCAGGTGTGGATTACGAACATCAGACGGAAGATTTTAGCGAAGATATAGTTCTGAATACTGAAGATTATTCCAATACATCAAAATGGAAGAATCTGGGAGCAAGTCTGACTTCAGAGGAAGAAGATGAATTTGCAGTATATGACAGTAATATTACCCAGATGTTTGCAAATGAACTGGATGGTAAGTTTTATGTAATTAAGCCGGTCTCAATGGCAGACCCAGAGATATCATATGTTAATCTTGGCAATATATTATTTGAACAGCGAGCAGAAATATTGAGCTGGATAGCAAATCACGCGACTAATGCCGAGGCGGTAGCGCGTTACCAGGTTCAGTTGGAAGAACTGGATGCTATTCTTGATGAGCTTGGACTGTTTGATAATACAGACCCTTCAAATCCTGTAGTTCGCAAAGAACTAGACCTTATATTTATGGATCTGCCGGAGATTTATGCGGCACCTGGTTCGGTCTTTATCGATTCAGACGGTCAGTCAGCGGGTGCGTTTAATTCCATGATCGGCAACCAGATAATAGCACATTCCGGGGCAGGCATTGAGATATTCAACCAGTCACCATTTACGATGAATGTGAATGATACCGTGGTGAGAGATAATTACCGGGTAGTTTTGAATGAAGGCGAACGTTTAGTACTTGAGCCGGGAAATGTATATCTGAACTATACCCCTCTTACCAGCGTGTCAGATGTTTCAGATAAAGAGATTAATATATTACAGTATGCATTAGCAAGCAGCAGTTATGACCTTGGCAGTCTGACATTGCCGCCTCTGGATCAGGATTTGTATATTACCGGTGATGTAATTAATGAAGATGGTGATATCACAATAGAGAATAAGAACGGCAGCATTAATATAACCGGAGAGATTCGCGGTGAGAATGTTAATATCATTGCTGCACGCGACTTTAACCTGAATACTGACGATTGGCTGCATACCAATAAAGATCCACGCCAGTACCTGGATTATGAAACTTTAAGAAGTGAGGTATGGAATGAGTCCGGTGCGGTCGACAGTGAAGTATTTAATGATTTTGTCGGCCCGATTGAAGGACTTGATGAAGCGATAGATTCCGATACATCAATGATTCTGGCAATGGGATCAGTTACCGTAACAGCCAGGTATTTGAACATTAACGGCTTGATCCAGAGTGGAGTTGATGTAATTACTTTGGAAATAGCAGCTGATTTTGATCCGGGAGATACAACCACCAGTTTTGTAGATGATGACGGCAATGTTCTGGACGGAATGAGCTTTGGAGAAGATAATGTACCGGTTGATGGTTATTTTGACGCTGAGAAGCAGGCAATTGTACTGGATGAGATAGTACCACAGGGTGGTAAAGTGACACTGGCAGGCCAGATATTTAGTACCGGTAACGGTGAGATCAGAGTGGCTCATGGTTATACAAGTGTAGATATAGATAACAACAGTTCGTATGACCTGATATTAAACCGCATAGATACAACAACCGAGCGTGTCGGTAAGATAACGATTATCGATACAGCAACGCTGGAGAAAACAGTATACGAGGTTGACGGTTCATCGGTTTCAGAAGAAGTATATACTGGAACTTTGGTAGCAGGTGATCCAAATGTAGAAGATGGAGTTATTTCTCGAATTGAATATACACTATCTACAACAGATACCCACAATGTGACAGATGATATATATTATGAGCCGAGGGAAGGTTTGCAGTATGTCTGGACAGAGGGGCAGGAATTTACCCAGACAACAGTAAGGAAATACGAGAAGAAAACGTTTAACCTGTTTGGCGGAGCGACAAATTTTGAAGATTGGCTTAGCAGTGATAACAGTTATAAGTGGCAGACAATCGAGTTTACAGACGATATGCCATTATTGGAATCTGAGAGTCTGGTAGCACCAGGTGATGACGAGATGCCGAGTTATGCCAACGGTACAATATATACCATATATTATGAGCGTCAGACTGATATTGATATTGATGCAATACCGGGTGTTACACAGGTTCGAGATATAGCGACAAATAAAGTATATGAATTCGACGCATCAGCTATTGCCCGAGAAGTAGCGTTGGTTTCAGTTGATGAGGAAACCGGAGTAGTAACTCCGATTGTGGACTTTGAAGCTGATCCGGACTGGGTATATGTAAGCGATTATACCGGAACAGATTTTGAGAATCCGGCAGCGAATAAATATGACAGTGATTTCAAGAATTACAGTATAACTGTTGATGAATGGACAACCGGCGGCGGATGGCTGAGAACCAAGACTGTTCATACTCTGACTACTCAGATTGAAGGTAAGAAGGATTATTATACCCATACACTCAAGGCCGATTATCCAATTGCAATTAATTTTATCGCAGGTGCAACAACACCATATATTAATATAGAGTCAAACGGCAGTATATATATGGAGGATAATATAAGTTCTCCTGAAAATGGTTCTATTTCACTTGAATCAATCTATGGTGATGTAACTGCAAGTAATTCGGTAGCGATTTTTGGTGTCAGTCCGACAATTTATGCTGACGGAGAGGTTAAGGTTAATGTTGAGGGTGATAAGGGTACCTTAAATATATATGCCGGGGCTGATATAGAAGTTGCGGCTGTATCGCATGATAATATAAGTAGTAAATTAAAGCTTGGCGAAATAATATCCAGTACAGGTGATGTTACTATAACAGCACCAAATGGTATAACAGCGGATACAGATTCACTTTCACGTGTAGACGGTGTTAGAGTAGAGCTATCTGCAAGTAGTGGTTCTATTGGTAGCCATCTATCATACATACAAGTAAATAGTGATAGTTATACCGGTGATGAAGGTGGTTTGGCGGCATATGCCAAGAACAGTATATTCCTGCATGAGACCTATGGTGATATGAAACTTATAGAACCCCAGAATCTTAGTGTTAATGAAGGTTCAGTGGTTTCGACCAATGGCAATGTATATCTTACTACTGCTAATGGGTCAGTTTATGATGCATATTATGAAAACTTTACCCCATCGCAATACCTTGGCAGTGATATTTATATTTTCACAAATATTGCTGATGGTGTGAGTATTGCCGCAGACAAGCAGGATTATCCATTATCTGCTGGTATGATGCAGTATTTATATCCTCATGCCGAGATGCTGGGTAATATTCCAGATGCCCCTGAAGCAGAAAAGGCTAACATTTCCGGTGGAACAGTATATGTAAATGCGGGTGGTAACGATAGTGATATTGGTCGAGTATCACCGACAATGCTGTTGAATATGTCGAGGGGCTATGATCTGATGACGCTGGAGCAGGTAGTAGGCCTGGCAAGTGCGTCGATTGAGGATATAATCGGTTTCACTTATGAGTTCTATCAATATACCGGCAGTGGTGCAACAGGAGTGGACCTGGAAGCAGAGGATTATTCCGGAAGTGAATGGCAAAAGCTAAGTACGAATTACATTACCGGATTTGACCGCAGTACAAGCCAGGGCATAGAAATAGCAACTGGGCAGACAGTGCTCGTGCAGTACAGCAAAGAAGAATACGGATTGTATCGTTATCACGGTGTATCGGGCGGCATAGATCTGACCCAGCAGGACTTCAGTAATGCTGCCAGGTGGGAGAAGATCAGTTCTGATTACAATACCGAAGATGGTACGGTTGACATTGCAAATGGTACAGTAGTTGAGAACAAATTTATTGTTGATTACCTGACACTAAGAGTTTGGGATGACCTGGAAATAGATGCCGGTGGTTCAGTAACACTTGATGCCGGTAATAATATTGCTGTTGAAGGTATGTCGCAGCTAAATCTTAACCAGGTGATAGCAAGTAATGATATCAGGCTGTCAGCAGCAGATTCAATAATTGACACATACCAGGATTCTGATGCCTCGATAACGCTGGGCGGAAATCTGTATATCAGTTCGCTGACAGAGATTAAGGGTGACAGCGGCGGAGCGGCCGGAGATGAATTACGTATCCAGATGGCAGTTGGCGGCATTTTGAACGCAACAACAACCGGCAATATGAATATCAGGCAGATTGCCGAGGATGCCGTAATTCGTGGTGTACCTTATGTTGTTAATGATTTGACAGTATCGACTGTTACCGCGGGCGGCTCAGTAAAACTGGATGTAGATGAAGGAGATATGATAGTTGGCCGGATAACATCCGGTACCTCAGTTGAATTGATAGCACAGGGTGATATAATTGATTTCTTTGATGATGTCAGTGTACCGGTAGTAAATATTAATACATTTGATTCGCCGGATCCTCTGACAGGCAGCATAACAATAACAGCCGGCGGCGGTGTTGGTACCGCGTTGAACTTCCTGGACCTAAACGCCAAGTATAGTGGTCCGGTTGATGTCGATGCTCAGGAAAGCATATACCTGAATGAAGTTGAAGGTGATATGGTTGTCGGAGTTATCTCGTCTGCAATGGGTGATGTCACTTTAATCGCCGATGGCTCGATTCTGGATGCATATGAGGGTGTTAGTGGTAGTCCGTCTGTTGATGTAATTGGTGATAATATCACTATGACAGCGATTAACGGTTCTATTGGTGTGTTGAATGATAATATTGATATTGATTCTGCACATAGTGGTCCGGGTGTTTTGACAGCAACAAGTGCGTTAGACACAAATGTATCAGAGCCGGTTGGCGATCTTACTCTTAATATAGTGACTGCCGGATATGATGCCACAGCGTATATCTATGCATTAGCAGACAGCTTGTTAGATGGCAATGGAAGTGACATTAATGTTTCAGCAGGTCTGGCATATCTTCATGCCGGAACTGATATTGGTCAGGCGACTAATGCTATAGAGTTGGTTGTTGGTAACATTGAGAGCAAGTCAGTAAACGGCAGTACCTGGATGACTAATACAGGTGCGGTTGTTATTGGCGGAGTAATCGACAGCAGTTATGGAATGCTCGCCGGTGGACTGATAAGCTTTATCAATGGCAGTCCGATATATGTGGCAGAAGATATTGAAGCCAGAAATGATATTGTGTTAACAGCGTCAGAAAGCATGAATACCGGTGATGATCTGATAGTTGCAGATTATATATCGATTGATTCTTTGGCCGGTTCGGTACAGTTAAATGCCGGCGATGATGTTAAGACCGGGCTGCATTCGCTGGTAAGTGCGGCAAATGACTTAACATTACGCAGCGGCAACGGTAATGCGGACGGTTTTGGTACAGATATTACCATTCTTGGTGGCTTGAGCGGAGCGAATGTATATATACTTGGCTCTTCGCTTGAAGATCACATATTGATTGATTCAAACAGTCCTATAGATACTATTGGCAGCAGTGTTGAAGTAATGGCCGGTGATGGTGATGACCGAATAGAAGTTCTTAATGTATGGAAAACCACAGCAACACTGACTATTGATGGCGGAGCCGGCGATGATACTATCTACGGTTCAAGTGAAAATGAGACAATCCTTGGCGGAGCCGGTGATGATTATATCAGTGGTGGCGATGGAGATGATATGATCTCCGGTCAGGGTGGAGCAGATATTATTTACGGTGGTAAAGGTAATGACACCATCTGGGGCTTTGATGCTGCTTCAGCAACAGATGATGGTGCTGATGATACTATATTTGGTGACTGGGGAGATGATGTAATATATGCGGGTATCGGTTCAGATACTATCTACGGCGGCCTTGGTGATGATGAGATTTATGGAAATCTCGGCCATGACTGGATTGACGGCGGTTTCGGTGTAGATGAAATCTACGGCCAGGCCGGTATGGATGTATTATATGCCGGTTATGGCACAGGTGACATGCTTGATGGAGGTGTTGGCGATGACACATTGTACGGATCTGATGATGGAGCAGATATAATACTTGGCGATGATGGAAATGACCGTATATTTGGTATGGCAGGTAACGATATAATTGCCGGTGGTGATGGTGATGATATCATCGAAGGTGGTGACGGAGATGATATAATTGAAGGTAATTCCGGTAGTGATGTGCTGGTAGGTGCCGGGGATCATGATATTCTGTATGGTGACAGTAATCTGTATTATGTGACAGTTGATGATAATGCAGTTGATTATTTGTTTGGTGATTATGGTACAGATGGGATGGAAGCCGGGTCTGGGCAGGATATGCTATACGGCGGCGGCGGAAATGATTTGCTGTATGGTGAGGGTGAGGATGACTATATTGATGCCGGGGCAGGCAGTTCTGACCTGGTGGATTATGGTGATGCAGGTGATGATTCTTCATTTACAGCTCCATCGGCAACAGCAGCACCTACATTAACAGTAGCAGATTTGACAAATGAATATGCGACAGTTGATTTGCCGGAAGGCTATGATCAGTATGGCCGCTGGGCAGAGTTTGCCGGATCTGCGACAGGTGTTGGTTTGAGCGGCATTAATTCCAGCTCGATAGAGCCTTCTATCGTTGCCGGCAGCGGCGGCGAGCAGTATACAGCCTGGGCGGACAGCAGAAACGGTAATTTCGAAATCTATGTTGCCGTCCATGACGGTACTGGCTGGTCGCAGCTAGGCGGAAGTGCAGAGCAAGGCGGTATAAGCAACACCAGCGGAAGTTCGACAGCGCCGGTTATTACGCTGGACAGTTCCGGCAACCCGATAGTAGCGTGGACAGAATCGAATGGTATAGTCAGCGATATCTATGCTGCGAAATATGACCCTTCAGCTAATGGCGGAACAGGCGGCTGGGTTGCGATGGGCAGCTCAATGTCAATTGGAGGTATGAGTTCAAGCGGTAATGCTGATGATGCAATAATAGTGAATTCTGACCTTGGCCCAGTGGTTGTATGGCTGGATGTAAGCAGTGGAACGAGCCAGTTGTATGCCAGATATTTTGACGGTGCAAACTGGCAGGAACTGGCATCAGGCAGTGCCGTCAGTGGCGGCATAAGTGTTTCAGCCAGTAATGTTACTGATTTTGCGGTTGCTGTTGATGGAACAGATATTGCTGTAAGCTGGACGGAGACAGTAAATGGGTACGATCATATTTATTTGAAAGTACTGGATAGCGGCTCGTTTGTTGAACTTGATGGTTCAGCAACTGGAGACGGCTTGAATAGTGAAGATTACAGTTGGGCACGGCCTGCGATAGCATATTTTGGTAGTGAACTGTTTGTTGCCTGGGAAGGTGCAAGCAGTATGGCGGGCGATACTATATCTAATATATATGCTGTACGCTATGACAGTGTGGCAGGCAGTTTTGTTTCAGCAGGTGCTGACGGTTTGGCGGCAGGTGGAATATCAGACTCCTACGGTTTTGCATCAGAACCGCGACTGGCTTCCGGTGGCGGGAAATTGTACCTGGTATGGGAGGATACATTTGGTCCGGCCGGCAGTGACGGAGCGGCATTGTATGCGAAAGTATGGGATGGAACCGATTTTGTCGAGGAATTGCCAGGTGATGCCAGTGGTGCAGGCATAAGCATAACCGGTGGAGAGGTTGAGAGCCTGAGTTTGAGCGTTGACAGCAGCGGCAGACCTTTTGTCGCTTGGCAGGACAGTTCTTCTGGCGAGCCGGAAGTTTATGTACGGGGCAATCTATTTGAAGTAAGTGAACTTGCCGGACATGGAATATTCTACGCAGACGGAACAACTACCACTGTCCAGGGAATTCTGGATGGAAATGATCTGGATCCAGGTGATGTGATTGTAGTTTCCGGCAGTAACGACGGATTTACAGTAGCAGCCGAAGATGCAGGGGTATTGATCTGGTGCGGAATGGATATTGCAATCGAAGGTGATATATTCGTAAATGCTGATGATGTTATTCTTCAGAGATTGTCAATAATCGGTAATGTTTCAGTAAGTGCTGTTTCAGGATTCGGCCTTATAGATTCAGTGGTAGATGGAAATGTGTCATTGAACGGCAGTCTGTCGTCACAAATAATGCATAATACTCTTATTATAGATGATGGTTCGGATGATACCGGTACAGCATTGAATATAGGTGCAGGAAGTGATGTTGTTGTACAGTATAACGTAATGGCAGGTACTGCCGGTGTGGTATTGAGCGGCGAATCAGACGGCTTGATAAGTGATAATGATATTCTGTCATCATTGACCGGTATCGAAATTAACGATGCTTATGCCGGTATGATCGAACATAACAGTATTCACGGTGCAGCAGTTGGTATCGAATACGGTGCTAGTGCACTTGTTAATGAAAACTATATTTATGACAATAGCATTGGTATAAGATCAACAGTAAGCGGAGATGTGAACGGTTTAGGCTTTGTTGTCGGCAGTATAGCAAATGAAATTTACGGTAATACGGTTGGTGTTAATCTTGTAAATGCGTGGGTGCAGGACCAGCATATATTTGAAAATGGCACTGGAATAAGCGGCAGCGGCCAGGTAGGCGGCAGTGATTTTGACCATGCTAACCTGATTGAAGGTAATGGAACCGGTATAGGCAGTTTTAGTGGTTTGATACAGTATAACAGGATAGCAAGAAACGATACAGGTATATCAGCCAGTAACGACCAGGAGATATTCTATAACGAGATATACCGCAATAATGATTATGGTATCCTGGTATCGGGTGCAAATGATGTTCGTATAGTTAACAACACATTATATGCCCCGATTGGAGATAATATTCATCTCACAAATAGTGCCAGTGAAGTAGAGATCAGGAATAATATTCTCTGGGCTGAAAGCGGATATGATATTTATGTTAACAATAACAGCCAGAGCGGATACTTTAGTGATTATAACCTGATGCATATAACAGGTACAGGTAAGATTGGTTACTGGACAAAAGATTTCTACGATATTCTTGACTGGCAGCAGGATATAACCCGTTATGACCTGCATTCAGTAGGAACAACAATAATTAATCCTGGATGGTCAAATCCACAGTTTGCAGATATTGATGCTGATAATTTCAATATTGTATCAGTAGCAGGAAAGCTGAGAATGACCAGTCCGACGATTGATGCCGGCGATCCTGGTTCGTACCAGATTTTAGGTGATTTATATCCAAATCTATTGCTAAACCCTGGTCTGGAAGATGGTTTGAATGACTGGGATACCAGCGTAGGGGCAAGCACCAAGTCAAGCAGCCCGGTGCCGCATGAAGGATCATCATATTTCTATGCCGGAACGGAACAGGAAGGCTATATTGAGCAGGATATTGATCTGCTGCTGGCAGGTTATACTGAGGCTGAGCTTGATTCCGGTGATTTGAGAGTAGTATTTGGCGGAAGAATCCGCTGCGGTTCAGAATGGCCGGAAGACCATGGCAGAATTCACCTGGTATTCAAAGACAGCAGTAATTTAGGTATTCATTCTGTTTTGCTGGAGGCTGAAGATTATTCGACCTTGTGGGAATTGGTAAGTTCATCAGTAAATATTCCGGTAGGAACCAGGTTTATTACCTTCCGGTTTGAGGCCGACAGAAATTCCGGTTCTACAAACGATAGCTATGTAGATCATACGTTTGTTTATGTTGTTTCTGAGAATAATGCCCCAGATATTGGAGCGCATGGCAATAATTACCTGGATGTGAATACAGCCGAGGCGAGAATTAACCTTAGATGGCCAGATCTATATACTGACTGGGAATATGAGAAATCTCATGAGATCAAGTGGGAAACATATGGAAATACAGATGATTTACCGGTTAAGATAGATCTATATGTCGATTCGCCAGATGGTCCGGAATATCTGTTGACAATAGCAGATTCTGTGCCGGATACCGGCAGTTATACCTGGATTCCGTCGCTACAGGGAAGTGATGACCTTGATTACGGTGTATATGGATTAAGAATACAGGTTTCACTTGTTGGTGCCGAAGCTGTAATGGACCGTGCGGCAGAGTCATTTGCAATACCGGAAGACGGAACAGATTATTATGTAGACGATCTGGATAATACTAATGATGATTTTACACCGACAGCAGTTGGGTCAAATCGTAATACAGGTAAGATAGCAGGCGCACCGAAGCCGAATGTATCAAATATACTGTATAATTACGATCTGCGCAGCGGCCAGGACATAATCTATGTTGACACCGGTGATTACCCGATGATAAATCGTCTGACAATTTCCGGAGCGCTTGATCTTGACTATGGTCTGGATGAAGGTTTTGAGGTGACAGGTCCTGCAGATGCAACGCAAGTAGCAAGTATGCATCCGGCAATACCAGGTGATCAGAGCGGTGCGATATTTGACCTGTACAATGCTGACTTTATAAGTATTTCTAATTTGACATTATATGGTGATCAGAGAGGTGTTTATGTAAGAAACAGCAGTGAAAACTTTAATGCCGACCATGTCGTATCATATGGTCATGCATATGAAGGTTTCAGAATTGAATCAGATTCGGTTATATCTACTTTTGACGGCCTGGTTGCGTATGATAACGGGCTTGACGGTATTTACCTGGCGGGCACTTTTGTTGGTTTGATTAACAGTATTGCCTATAATAATACCGAGGCAGGTATCAGGCTGGAACAGGCTAAGGGTATAGTTGTCCAGAATAATGAGGTTTACGGCAACCGTTATGGTATTTATGCAAGGAACAGCAGTTCCAATGCTACAACATATGTAGGTTTTGGCAGTGGTGAAACTGTTGATGATGGAAAAGGTAACGTTGTCCATGATAATACCGAGTATGGTATATACACTTATGAAAATGTTGTAGTGGCCGGTAACCATGTGTATGATAACTATGGTTCTTACGGTATATACCTTGATTATAAAGGTCAGGCAATTTATAACGTTGTTCACGGCAATGACAATGGTATACGAGGTCGAGATGCCGATCTGATTGGTAACCGTATATATGACAATGTCGGTAACGGTATATTGGCAGTTAATCAGACAGATGTTCAAAAAAATGTAATATATTCTAATAGTACTGGAATATCAGCTACCGATTATTATTCAACTTACAGGGGTGTTATATCAAATAATGTTATTTACGCTAACGCATCGCGCGCGATAGATATCTGGAATTCCGATATGAACAGCTCAGAACGTACTCAAGTTGTTAATAATACTATTTACCAGCCAACTGGTAATGCTATCCGTGTTCGCGGTGGTTCTGAGGATATTCAGATATCGAATAATATTATCTGGGTAGATAATGGTTATGGAATAGAAGTGGCAAGTGACAGCCAGGTAGGTTTTGTCAGTGACTATAATATATTCCAGGTAGGCACAAACGGCTATGTCGGCAGATGGCAGGAAGTTGACCAGAAATCAGTATTGCAATGGCGAGTAGCAACCAGCAAAGACGCAAACAGCCTGGAGCAGGATCCATTATTTGTTGATCCTGACGGAGCTGATGGTATACTTGGTTACGATGGGGCGGACGGCGGCCTGGACGATGATTTCCATGTACAGAGTATTGCGGGTAGTTTCCATGGCGGATCATTGGCAGCGGTTCTGGATGCAGGCGGAGTTATCCCGGTATCTGCTATGACAGTAAGTGCAGTACCTGACACGCTTCATTCTCCTGCGATTGATCGCGGTGATGATGAATATGCAAACACAAATGAACCATTGCCAAATGGCGGCTTTATCAATATCGGTGCCTACGGAAATACAGAACAGGCATCCTTGAGTGAGCTAGAATACGTACTGGTGATCAGTCCTGATGGTGGAGAGATCTGGCCGGGCGAACAGGTGTTCGAGATAAAATGGCGTTCAGATGCAATTCTGGCAAATGCAAGTGCCGGCGAAGCAGATGATTACTCAGATGCTGTGCTGGCTGATGGACCTGTTGGGTATTGGAAGCTGAATGATGCCGATAGTACTGCGATAGATTACTCTGTAAGCGGACTGAACGGTACATATCATTATGGAACTCAGCAGACGGCTGGATGGTTTGGCGCCAATACCGCGTATTATATGGACAGCAGCGGGGATTATATTAATATCGCAGATAACGCAGTACTTAAACCTGAAGTAATATCAGTAGAAGCGTGGATTAATCCATCCAGCGGTATTGCCAACTGGGATTCTGTATTAAGCAAGGCCAGTAACAGCAATTGGAATGATGGATATGGATTGTATTATTATGACGGTATGATTAAGTTTTATGTAAATAATTATACCGTGGCACAGGTTGAATCCGCGATTGAGCTTGATGAATGGAGTCACGTAGCAGCTACATATGACGGCAGCGAACTGGTATTGTATGTAAACGGCGAACAGGTAGATACTCTTAGCTATTCCGAACCGATTAGTCATTCAACAACTCAGCTGTTGATAGGTCAGGGGACAGGCAGCAGCAGCTACAGCTGGTACGGTTCAATAGATGAAGTTGCTATTTACGATACTGCATTGACCGGCAGCCAGGTTATGGAACATTATCTGAGCAGTTATGATAATCCGACATATGTTGATATCACCCTGGTCAGGACGAGTGACCCCGGATTCGAATATGTAATTGATACCAATGTATTGAATGACGGTTTTTATACCTGGCAGATACCATGGGATGATATATCACCTGTTATACCTGCAGGAGATGACTATAAGATTGTGGTAACCAGGTCAGATGAGCCGGTTTTGACTGATGACAGTAATGACGAATTTGAGATAAGCGAGCCAATTAGATACTATTATGTAAATGACGGCAGCACATCAGGTGACCAGTATACAACAGCGATTGGTGACGATGCAAACAGTGGTCTGAGACCGGATCAGCCAAAAGCTTCTATAGCTGCTATTTTAGCTGCATATGATCTTGAGTCAGGTGACACTATCCTGATAGATACAGGTGAATATAATATTACAACAAGTATTGTTATCACTGCTGATGATGCCGGTATAATGCTGCAAGGACCAACGAATATTGGTGTTGATGCAGTTATAAACCGTGGAAATACCGGCAGCGGCAATTACGCTATCGAACTTGACAATGCTGATGGTGTTACAATTGACCATTTGAAGATTGTTGGAGCATATACCGGTATCAACCTTTCAGCATCATCTGATAGTGACGATGTTACAATCAGTAACAGTGAAATAGCAAATAATTATCAGTATGGAATATTTGTCGGAACTGGCAATGATAATATATCCATTACTGATAATACAATGTACGGTCAGTATTATGGTGTACGAATCGAAGTTGGTGATTCTGTTGTAAGCGGCAATAAAATCACGAGCAGTGGTTCTTATGGTATATACAGCAGCGGATCCGGTAATGAGATATCGGGTAACAGTACATATAGTAATAATTATGGTATATATGTAACCGGTCCTTATAGCGAGGTTACAGGCAACAGGTCGTATAATAATAATTCTTATGGTATATATATAGTTAACGCTTATGGCTCAACCGTAAGTGAAAACAGGGTGTACGCTAATGCCACAAGTGGTATATATGCTGACGGTCAAAATGGTCAGCCTTTGGTTGTTGTCGATAGTAATATTGTGTATGATCATTCCGGAAGTAATGATTCAGGGATAAACCTGGCTGAGTATGCGATAGCCAGTAATAATATTTTGTATGGAAATGATTTTGGTGTTTATGCTCGTAATACCAGCTTTGTAGAGAATAACTATGTGTATGAAAACAGGGTTGGTATATATGTTAATAATTATTCGCACGCTTCATTCAATACTGTATATAACAATGCTACCGGAATCTATGCTGATGATTATTATAGCGTATTTTATGGAAGAATAGACCATAATGTAGTATATAATAACAGTTATGCCGGAATTCATTTGCGAGATTCTAATGTAAACGGTCAGTATTATCCTCAGGTATATAATAATACTGTTTACCAGATAGATGCACCGGCATTGAAGCTGGATAATAGTGAAAATGTTGAAGTATATAATAATATATTCCAGGTTATTGACGCTCCGGTTTACAGTATCTCGTCTGACAGTCAGGTAGGGTTTGATGCTAATTATAATATGCTGAGCCTTTCCGGTAGTGCGACAGTTGCAGATTGGGCCGGTTACTCAGTTGCAGACCGCGAAAGCTGGTTCTATGAACTGGGTTACGACCAGTACAGTATAGATGATATGCCCCAGTTTGTTGATCCTGACGGTGCAGATGATATACAGGGCTTCAGCAGGGATGTGATTGCAACATATATTGTTGACAATACAGATCCTGGTTTCAGTTTATCCGGAATGTGGATAGACAGGGACGGCGGTTATGGTGGCACATATAAGAGGTTGGAGTATAATACCGGCGGCGGCACAGCCAGCTGGACATTTGAAGGTCTGACTCCGGGATCTACTTATGAGGTTGCGCTTACATGGCCGTATGACTCAGGTTACAATGACTCAACGGTATATGCAACAGTATATGACGGCGATAATGCTGCTTCGTTTGCTGTTACCAGTCAGAGAGAGTCCAGTGATGGCTGGCAAACAATAGCAACAATAGTAGCAGAGACTGACAGTTTTGTAGTAGTGTTAAATGCTGAGAACTATACCAGAACAGTAGCGGATGCTGCCAGGTTGCAGGAAATATATGGTGATATGGGAAGTGATGACGATTTCCACCTGATGGCAGGTTCAGAAGGTATAGATCGAGGTAAGCCGACATTTGAGTATAGTAATGAGCCTGAGCCAAACGGTGACAGGATAAACCTTGGAGCCTATGGTAATACTGCAGAGGCGGCATTAAGTTCGGATGAGATTCTGCAGGTCTTGCTGCCGGGTGGAATGGAGAAATATCAGACCGGTGAGGTTGTAGATATTAATTGGCATTCTTCTGGTTACAGCTCAACAGAGAGCGTTGACTCTGCTTATGAAATGGCTATCTTAAATGACGGACCTGTAGCTTATTACAGGCTTGGCGATACTGATTCTACAGTTACAGATGACAGCGGAAACGGACTGAACGGCAGTTATGTTAATGATCCGGTGTATGATGTTGAGGGTGTCTTCGGTTCTGGTCTGGACGGTGCTGTGTTGTTTGATGCTAACGGCAAGTATATCGAGATTCCAGATCCGGATGGTGATTTGACCTTTGATAGAGAGGTTTCATTCTCTTTATGGTTCAAAGCCGATGAGTTAACCACAACGTGGAATCCGTTACTTTATAAAGGTATTAGCAGTTCGAGTAACAGGGAATATTCATTGTGGGTTAATTCAGGAGGATATCTCCATTTGTCCACATACGGTAGCGGAAATGAGACTTTGAATTCTCCTACAGGTAGTATTGTAGCAGGGCAATGGTATAATGTAACCTGTGTGATAGATCGTAATATAGGGACGATGGCAATTTACATAGATGGTGAAGAGGTTGCCAGACAGTCAATTAGTCAGACTGACCTTGTAGATTCTACCGGTTATTCATTATATTTGAACGGCAGTCGTGAAAGCTATGCGACAAATCCGAATATTTCGATGGATGAAGTGGCCATTTTTGATAGAGCTTTGACTGCAGAAGAAATATCAAATAATATTTCGCCATTTGTTGATAACGTTGATATCGAACTGCTCGATCCTCTGACAAATTCTGTTGTTTATACTATTGCCGATGATGTAACTACATTACAGAATTACAAATGGACTATAGGTTCAGATGTTCCAGCTGACAGGAATTATCTGGTCAGGGTGACAACTAATCTGGGCAGTGGTATTTCGGGTGTCTCATATGGTCAGTTCCATATTGCTAATGACGGCAACGAATATTATGTCAATATTGCTGATGATACAGACTTTAGTGACAATGAATATACTAATGCCGCCGGTAATAATAATAATTCAGGTAAGAGTCCTGATTATCCGATGGCGTCAGTTGGCGCTCTTCTGGCACAATATGATCTTGAGCCGGGTGATATCATTTATGTTGATACAGGCATTTATACACTGCAGGATAATATTGTTCTGGCTTTTGAAGATTCAGGTGTGACTATCACCGGCCCAACCGAGGCAGGTCATGAGGCCGTGCTTGACAGAGGCAATACAACAACCGGCAGTTATGCAATTCAGTTTAGTTCTGCTGATGATGTAACCCTGGAAAATCTGACATTTATTGGCGGCGAGTATGGTGTTATATCAGCTGATAGTTCGGATTCGGATAATATTGTTATTACTAATGTTAAGGCATATGGCAACTACCAGGCTGGTATTTACCTTGGTAATACCAGTGATGATGCCTTGATTACTGACAGCGAGGTGTACCTGAATAATTATCGTGGTATAGTTACCCGCGGCTCTCGTGTTGAAATTATTAATAATACGGTATATGGTCATACTTACGAAGGTATCAAGAGTGAAGGCAGATGGGCTGAAATTCTCGAAAACGAAACATACCAGAATAATTATGGAATATACAGTTCTGGTTGGGAGTCTGATATTGAAGATAATATCAGTTATCTAAACAAGGATACTGGTATTTATGTAAGCGCAGGGTATGATTCGTTAATATCTGGTAACAGATCATTTGCCAATTCGTATGCCGGTATTCGAGCGTACGGATATAATAACGATCACAGGATGCTGATAACAGACAATATTGTTTACGGTCATAACGGAAGCAATGATATTGGTATTATTGCTGAATCTTATGGTGATGCGGTTAATAATATCGTATACGATAATTATAAAGGAATATATTCCAACTCTAGCGGTGTGATGCAGGGCAATATTGTCTATAATAATATAACAGGTATAGATGTTCGCAATTATACCGATGCTGTAGGAAATACGGTCTATTCAAACCAGGTTGGTATCTATGCCGGCAATTACTATAGTAGCAATTACTCACTAATTAGTAATAATATAGTTTACGATAACAGCGATGTTGCTATCTGGGTAGTGACTCCGGCTAAGAACGGCTATGATTACAGCAGGGTATACAATAATACAATTGATCAGCCTGTTGGAGATGCCATAAGAGTCCATAATGGTAATAACATTGTTATATCAAGTAATATTATTAACGTAGGAACCGGCAGGGCTTATGATATTGGTTCTGATGCACAGGTCAACTTTACAAGTGATTATAATATAATAAATATTACAGATGGCGGTAACCTGGCATACTGGGGTGGTTTTGTCTATGATGAACTAGCAGATTGGTTCTATGATATAGGTCAGGATAGCCATAGCATCTTAAATTCACCGGAATTTATTGATGTAAATGGAGTTGATAATATTGCCGGTTACAGTACAACTGTTGTAGGAAGTCCTATAGTCGTTGATGATGGTGATGCCGGTTTTGTTATTATAGGTAGTGATTGGATTTCAGGTGTGTCAGGATATGGAGGCGATACATTAGAAAGTGCTAAAGGTTCCGGTGAAGACTATGCAGTGTGGACCTTTAGCGGATTAACACCTGGGGCAGTATACCAGGTATCTGCTTCATGGCCAGGGACATATAACAGGGCTTATGATGCTGCTTATAAAGTATATTCAGACGGTCAGATTCTTGGAGCGGCACAGGTTGACCAGAGATACGCATCAAATGGTGATGGTGGATTCCAATTATTAGTTACAGTAATTGCAGCCTCTGACACTATTGAAGTGAGATTTGACGACTATGCTAATAATACAATTGTCGCAGATGCTGTGCAGTTGCAGCAAATAGAAGGTAACGGTGGGCAGGATGACAATTATCATGTTGCTGAAACATCGCCAGCGGTAGATTTCGGTGATCCGTTATTCGATTACAGCGAAGAGCTACTGCCGAACGGCAGTCGAATTAATGCCGGGGCTTATGGCAATACTTCAGAAGCGGCGTTTAGCACTAATGAGATAATGCAGGTAATCAGCCCATCTGGATACGAAAAGTTTGAGGCGGGTCAGGAAGTATCTATCTACTGGAATAATTCAGGAATTCCGAGTCTGAACACATCTGATAATGATTATATGCAGGCTGTTCTTGATAATGGACCTGTTGCATATTACAGGCTTAACACTGCATTGGATGATGACGTTTTAGATCTTAGCGGTAACGGTCATGACGGCAGTGTTAACGGCAGTGCTAATTACCAGGTAGAAGGTGTGTATGGGGCCGGACTTGATACTGCTATGAACTTCAACAGTACAAGCAGTTATATTCAGATCCCGGATGCAGGCGGCGAACTCAATTTTGAACGTGAAGTATCATTTACGATGTGGTTTAAGACAGATGTAATGAAGAACAGTTCGTTGGTTTACAAAGGAGACAATTCGAGTAGTGAGCGTTCTTACTCATTGTGGCTTGACAGCAGCGGAAGACTTACGCTTTATAGTTCTGATGGCAGTTATCAGTATTTACAAACATCTTCAGTAATTGAAGCCGGACAGTGGTATAATGTTGCTGCGGTGGTAGATAGAACTGAAGGTGTAATGAAAGTATACCTGAATGGTGAAGAAATTGCTTCAGGTTCTGTTAGAAGAACAGATATGATAGCTTTCAATAATCCATTGTATTTGAACTGTGCAGGCGGTGAAAATTCGAGTTATTATACAAATGAAGGGATGTCAATTGATGAGTTCAGTATTTATGGTTACGCTTTAAGTGCCCAGGATATTGCAAATCAGTATAATGCACGAACTGACCTGGTCGACATTGAACTTATTGACGGGGTATCCGGTACTGTTATTGATACTATAGCAACTGGTGTAGCATCATCAGGCAGATATGACTGGACAGTTCCGGATGATAGTATTGTTACCTATGATAGTGAATATTATATCAGGGTTACATCGAATCAGGGTATTTATGCCAGCGGTCAGTCGTTACGACCATTCCAGATTGTAAATGACGGAACAGATTATTATGTTAATATAGCAAACGATTCTGATTTGACAGACAATCAATTTACTACAGCTTCTGGAGATGACACTAACAGTGGTAAGAGCCCTGATGCTCCTATGGCGTCCCTGGCGGCATTGTTCAGACTGTATGACCTGGATTATGGCGATATAGTTCATGTGGATACCGGTACTTATGATATTCCGGTAGATATTGTAATCGGT
Source organism: Sedimentisphaerales bacterium (assembly GCA_963666285.2). GTDB lineage: Bacteria > Planctomycetota > Phycisphaerae > Sedimentisphaerales > SM23-30 > JAFGDI01. Next base: position 2,762,218 of record OY762711.1, on the reverse strand, counting down.
AGTGATGATAGTGGCGTAGTACTTCAGGGGCCGTCAGACTCGAATTACAAAGCTGTTCTAAACAGGGTGCATAAGGTATCGGCAACATCTGTGATAAGCCTGGATAATGCTGATGATGTTGTAATTGAAAATCTGAGCCTTACTGGTGCCGGGACCGCAATGCTGCTGCCTGCCGATAGTGATAGTGATAACCTTACATTCCGTAATAATATTGTTTATGATAATAATACTTACGGTATTTACATTGGATCAACTAATGACTATGCTTCTATTGAAGACAATATTATTCATGACAATGTTGATGGTTTAAGGTCAGAAGCTTATGGCTTGTTTGCTTCCGGTAATGAGATATATGCCAATAGCCAGGAAGCAATAGAGACTTCAGGTAATAATGCCTTGATTGAAGATAATATCCTTTACTCCAGTCGTTATGGCGTTTATGCAAGCGGCAGCGGATTGACAGTGCGGAATAACCAGGTTTACGGTAATAATACCTATGGAATTTATATGTCGACAAATGCTGCTGACTCATATATTACCGGTAATGTTGTGTATGATAACGGTACAAGAGGTATTCATGCCAATTCAAGCAGTAATAATGTGCTTTATATTACCGGCAATACAGTTTACGGGCATGACGACAGTGGTGATATTGGTATATTTACAGCCGATTCAGACTATGTTCGCAATAATGTAGTATATGGTAACTATCAGGGTATTTATGCTGATACAAATGCCACAGTGGAAAATAACAGGGTTTATAATAATGCAACCGGTATTTACCTGAGACGGGGTTCAAACGCTTATGCCAATAAAGTTTATTCAAATAATATTGGCATTTATGCGGTTGGCTATTATAGTGATTATTATGGCGAGATTGAAAATAATGTCTTATATGATAATACTGATACAGGTATTCAGTTGCTGGACGGTGGAATATCCGGTTCAGACATTCCGATTATTGCCAATAATACGGTATACCAGACAATTGGTGATGCAGTTAAGATTCAGAGTTCTTCACATGATGTTATTATAATGAATAACATTTTCTGGGTAGATTCTGGTTATGCGTTAAATATTGCCTCAGATAGTCAGGTTGATCTTGATATTGATTATAACCTGTATAACATGGCAACGGTAAATGCACGGCTAAGTCTATGGGGAACGACTGTATATGACGATCTGCCCGCGTGGCAGGCTGGTCCTGGGTTCGATGCAAATAGTATCCAGGCAGATCCGGAATTTGTCGATATAGATGGAGCGGATAATGTTCTTGGTTACAGTACTGTTGGTGTTGGATATGACGGCGGTATAGACGATAACCTCTACCTGACCTCAGATTCTCCCGCGATTGATCGTGGATATTCCTGGATCGGACCGGCAACAGATTATATCGGAGCCCCTAGAGTTGATGACCCTAATGCCGCTAATCTTGGTAGTGATGATTATTGGGCTCAGACATCCGGGGCAAGCGGATTTGCTATTGTTGGTGATTCTATCAGCTTGAATTCGAGTAATTCCTATAAAAATGTTACGCTGCCTATCAGCTTCCCATTCTATGGTGAGGTTTACAATGATGTCTGGGTAAGTGTTGAAGGCTTCCTGCAGTTCGGCAGCAACAGTAATATTTATGAGGCAGATAATTCTGCTGACCTGCTGAAGATTCGTAAACGTATAGCTCCGCTTTGGGATAATTTGAAAACATCCGGCGGTGGTGTATATATGGATAGTTCTGTTGCAGATGAAGTTACGATCCGCTGGGCGGCATACCTGGAGGCTGATAACTCTGAGGTTAATTTCTCTGTAACTCTGCATACAGATGGTACGATTGATTTCCATTATGGTGACGGTAATGCTAATTTAACTCCGACTATCGGTATTTCTGCTGGTAATGGTGGAAGCTTTGTTCTTACCAGTTATAATGACCAGGCAAATCTGGCTAATGCAGATAGTATTAGTTTTGCTTTTGCACCTGGAATAAGAGATATTGGTGCGTATGAATATCTAGGCGGCGGTGATGTGACAGCACCGACAATTGTCGATACAAATCCACAATATGTCCATGTTGAAGGTGTGAGCCTGGTGAGTACTGATTCTATCAGATTGTTGCTGTCAGAACCGTTGATCGCAAGTGATGCATTGTCTGCTGTTAATTACGAGCTAGTTAATGCCGGTGCAAATGGAGTGTTTGGAGATTTTGATGACAGTACAATCAGCCTGACACCGTATTATACCCCGGGAACTAGCAGTATTCTGCTGAGTTCAAATACCGGGACGCTTGCATCTGGTAGATATATGCTGACGGTAATAAGTACTGCTTTGCGTGACTTTGCGGGATTGTCTCTGGATGGTGATGGAGATGGCGTTGGCGGTGATGACTATGTTAAAGAATTCTATATTGACGGTGATACCCCTGGCGTGACTGGCGTTGTACTGATCGATGATACTGGTGTTAGCAGTACAGATGGTAAGACAACTGACGCAACACCGGAGATTGTATTTACTTTTAATGAGCAGGTAGCAGGCAGTGCTGCTGATATATCTGTCATAGCTCCTGACTCAAGTGTTATTGTGCCGGACAGGATAATCTGGACTGATAATACCGTTACAGTAGGTTTTGATACAGACCTCGTATTGGAAGGTCAGTATAGAATTACTTTGAACGCTGACGGTATAACAGACCAAGTTGGTAAGTACTTAAACGATGGAACCGATTATAATTATTACTTTACAGTTGACAGAGAAGCTCCGCTGGTTAATGAAGTGATTATAAATAGCGGTTCGGCGCAGCGTTCGAATATCGAGCAGATCAGGGTTACTTTTAGCGAGACGTTAGATGTTCAGACCTTGATAAACAATCATACAATTGACGACTATGTCAAGTTATATTCGGTTGATAATCCTGATGAGCCTGTTGACTGGCTGGATGAGTCTCACTTCAGCTGGTATTCATATTACAAGCGTTTGACTATTGACTTGACAGTTGACAGTTTCTATGGCAGTGTCAAGAGCCTCCTGGAAGATGGTACTTACGAACTTAGGCTGACAGTATCAGCATTTGTTGATTCGGCCGGTAATATGTTAAGTGATAATGATGGTACTGCAGATGGTTATCTTGTTATTTCACGCAGTACAAGTGCATCTTTTGACGATCTGTTCAGTCAGGTTTGTGATTCAAATGGTGATACCTGGGTTGACGAACTTGACCTGGCATACTGGCAGAGTAATTTCGATCCAGGTGGCAGGTATAGTCATAATGTTCAGCAGGGAGACTGGAATGTTGACGGTAAGGTCGACGCTATTGATATGCTGTTGTGGCAGGAAAATGTGAAGCCGGTAACAGATACCCAGTCTCCATCAGTGTCAGATGTTGTAGTTAATAATGGTGAGGTACAGCGTTCTAATGTAACTGCCATAGAGCTCACATTCGATGAAGAGACCAATATTCCTGACTTGATAGCCGGTGGCACGATTGACGATGTTGTCCGGGTTTATGATCTAATTGATGATGCGAGTCCGCTGGGTTGGCTGACTGAGGCAAATTACAGCTGGAATGCCGCTGAGTTGACTTTGTATATTGATCTGACATCCGATGGATTTGGTGGTTCGGAAATAAGCGGTCTGGCAAATGGCAGATATAAAGTCGAAATTGATACCGCAGCGGTAACTGACAGTTTTGGTAATATACTATCAGATGATGATGGTACTGCTGATGGTACACTTGTTATTGACAGGAGTACCGGAGCAGCAGGCCAGGACTTCTTTGCTCTGAAAGCTGATTCTAATGGTGATGCCGAAGTTGACCAGGATGACCTATCAATCTGGCAGAGTAACTTTGACCCTGTACATCTGGCGAGTCATACTGTTGCTGAAGGTGACTGGAACTTGGATGGTAATGTTGATACCCTGGATATGTTTATCTGGCAGCAGAATGTCACGGATGGTCCTCTTTCACTTGCTTCTGAAACTATAGTTGAACCTGATGTGAAGTCAGAAAAAACCGTTGACGAATCTGAGGCGGATACCATCGAACCTGTTGTCGAAATCACTTTAGCGGATGATCCGGAATTTGTTGTCTTAAGCGAACCTGTGATTGATGTTAAACCGGTTGTAGAAGTTCAGGTTGAAAATGTCTTATTAGATAATGTACTGGTTGAGACTGCAAACAGCGAAAAACGTGTCAGATTTGCAAAACGCCCGGAAAATGCAATAAGCAATTTCGATATCGTTGACGTTCAGGTTGAACAGACAAAATCAGTACTTCAGCCTGGAGTTTCAGAATCTATGGAAATGGATGATGCCTTTATCGGTGAGATTAATGAGGTTAGCGACAAGTCTGAAAGTGCAGTGAGTGCCAGAAGCAAAGCTGTACATAGAAGTACCGGGCTCGAATTTATTGAACCGTTAAATCAGGTAAGGGTTATTAAACCTGCATCTGGCAAGGTTGAATTCAGCTATGAAAAATGGATGATAGATAATACTTTACTTAATAATGGTAAGTTTAATTAATCAATTATGTATATAGTAATAATGTTTAATAATATAACAGGAGAATGCGATAATGTTTAAGAAGATTTCATTTGTTTTGTGTGTTTTTGCTGCATTTGCTTCAGCAGCGGTGTTTAATGTTAGGGTAGAGACTGACAGTTTGAACTATCGTATCGGCCAGACGATAAACTGGACAATCAAGGCGTGGGCCAGCACAGGAGATAATGCCGGTATTGTCTCAATTTCACTGGATTTAGAGGAAACCGCTGGTGAGTCTTTGCAGCTTCCTCAGATCAGTGGAAGTGAATTTACAGATACAGAATATGGTATTGCTGAAGGTTTTGTTATTAATTATCAGGGCGCACTTGTAAACAGTAATACAAAAATAACAAATATGATTGCTGCCCAGAGTTTGCCGCGTACTTATAATATTGGCAACGATGGCACTGAATATATATTATGCAAAGGCAGTTACACTGTCAGTCAACTTGGAATTCACAATCTGACGCTTAATATACTTGGCGCCCAGTATTTTGTTGATACATCAACAGTACAGGCTACAGATTTTGAAAGTAATGAACAATATGATGCCAGTTTTGGGGTATTTCACAGGGCGGATATAAACTATGACGGGAATGTTGATAATGATGATCTGGCTATATTGAGCAGCGAATGGCTTGCAACCGGAGATGGTTTGCAGGCAGATATTGCCCCGGCAGATGGCGACGGCATTGTAGATATGAATGACTTTGCTTTATTAGCTGAAGAATGGCTGATAGACTAGCAATTACAAGAAACTAATCTTCTTAGACATTATCGATATATAAAAAGGCCGAAAGAGAAATCTTCCGGCCTTTATGCTTGTATGTGAACGCTCTGTTATTTGGCACCATATTTGTCAAGGTAATCTTCCATCCTGTCTTTCATGTTATCGTCAATAAGAACAGTACCAACATTTCTGTTATGCAGATATTCTATTATCTCGCGAACATTAACGATAGAAAATACATCTATGCCGTAATCGACTTTTGCCTGGTCGATGGCGGTAAGGTCTGTGGTACCTTTTTCCATACGGTCAACAGATACAATAACGGCTTTAACCTGAGGTTTATTGTAATGTTCAAGCAGTGCCATGGTTTCTCGTATGCTGGTGCCGGCAGTTATTACATCTTCGATAATAATTACCTTTTCTTTTCCACTGTATTTGTATCCTATAATTGACCCGCCTTCACCATGGTCTTTTTCTTCTTTGCGGTTATAGGTTATAGTAACATCTTTCTCAAAGTTTCTGTTGATCGCTATGCCGGTAGTGACAGAAAGCGGTATTCCTTTATAGGCCGGGCCGTATAAATTGTCAAAATCATTGCCGTATTGGCTAATAATTGCCTGGGCATAGAACTCGCCAAGCTTTCCCAGCTGGCTGCCGGTTTTATAGTTGCCGGTATTGACGAAATATGGAGTTTTTCGCCCGCTTTTAGTAGTAAAATCACCAAAAGTCAGCACGCCGCAATTGACGAGAAATTCGATAAAATCCTGTTTATATTGTTCCATTTTTAGCTCCGGATAAATTTATTGTATTTGTGTTTTCTTCGGGGCAGGCATCCAGGCATCTGCCGCAATATAAGCATTTACCGTCATCAACCTCGTAATCTTTTCGGCTGCGGTAAATAATGGTTCGGGTAAGTTTCAGTCCTGCAATAAGGCCAAGCAGGGTTGTGACCAAAACGGCTCCCCGCTGAAATTTCTTTATAATATCAGCTTCGGCAAGGAAAATGTTTTCTTCTTTAAGGCTATTTGCTCTAACGGCTTCAAGGATCGCGTTTTGATCGTCCGGACTTATGTTATCAGCTGTTCCCCTGATGACATTTGCAGTAATAACGTTTATATTACCCTGTGCCAGGTGTTGTCCCAGTTTTAAGCCGCTGAAAATGCCAACGATTATTAATGCTGAGGTAATAGCTATATAAAGAATAAACTTGCGTATTTCTCCAGAATAACTGGTTTTAACAGGAGCCTGGTAAGGTTCATTGATAGCATCATATGGACATTTTGCAACGCATAATCTGCATTGAACGCATTCCTGACCTTTGGGTACGATAGATATTTTCCATTTTGCCAATCGTGATGCCTGCCGCAGGATAACACCGTATGGACAGATAAATCTGCAGTATGGCCGGCCTACCAGCATTGACAGGATGAGAAATGCAACGGTAAGTACGATAATGTCAAACCCTGCGGTAAAGCGGTAAATGGATATAAATGGGTCATAGCGGCATATGATAAAGGCTGTATTTGTTGCTGCCAGTAAAATAGCAAGTCCGAGATATATCCAGGCAAACATCTGTAGTATGTTTTCCAGCCAAGCAGGAACTTTTAATGGTTTGAGGGTTACCAGGTCTTGAATGGCACCTAGCGGGCAAACGGAGCCGCAGAAGACCCTGCCGAAGAATAATGAAAAGATTATTGGCAGGGCAAAAAACGCAATGATTAACAGGCTGGCGGTATAGTTACTATCGAAAAGCCCCAGGGAGATATTTTGTATTGCTCCTATCGAACAGACGCATCCTTTACGATAGAATCCGAAATACAGCATACAGGCAATCATCAGGCAAAACAGGGCCTTTCGCGATCTCGTCTTAAGAGAGAAAAAACTGGCCAGAGATAATGCTGTTGTCAATGCTATGATGTCAATAACGGGGTTCAGTCTGAATTGAGGTTCCGGTATCTCCAGGTTTGGCATCGTGTAGTCTGTTTCAAAATCAGGCGGTGGGAAATTTTGAACCGCATCTGTTGAAGCAGAAAACAGGATACAGACTAATGCTGCAGCCAATAATATAATGTTCAGGTTAATTTTCATATATACATAAAATGTATGTTAATTTGCAGGCTAATGCAGTCCATGTCAGGCCTGACGTCTGATTGTGTTTGACGTATTGTGTGTAAGTGTCTTTATATCAATAAGTTGTATTATATCTTTGTTTTTGGCATCTCATTTGTAATAAGTAATATTATAACGTGTATTATTTTTAATAATTTAAGTGTATATAATGATTTATGCAAGATATTTCTTATTGGCATAATTATTAGATAGCGTATAAAATGCTTATATAAGGATATCGCAGATAAAGGATTATCATTAATGATTAAGATAGATAAAAAGATATTTAGCTGGGCTATGTATGACTGGGCAAATTCTGCCTATGCCACGACTGTTATGGCTGCTTTTTTCCCTGTATTTTTTAAGGATTACTGGTGCGGAACTGGTGTTAGCAATAGCGATAGTAATACAAGATTGGGGGTTGCAAATTCACTGTCATGTGTTATTGTAGTTCTTATTGCACCGGTGTTGGGCGCTATTGCCGATAGAGCCGGTGGCAAAAAAGTGTTTTTAGGAGCTTTTACATTATTAGGTGTTTTTGCAACTATAATGTTTTCAAGTGTCGGTGCGGGAGATTGGCAAATAGCATTTATACTCTTTTTATTGGCGTCAATCGGCTTTTCAGGTGGGCTGACATTTTATGACTCTCTAATTTTGAATGTCGCTAATGAAGAAAAGGTTGATTTCGTTTCCGGTCTTGGGTATGCGTTTGGTTACATTGGCGGAGCAATATTGTTATCATTAAACGTGTTAATGTTATTTAAGAAAGAATGGTTTGGAATTGCAGATGATAGTCAAGCGATAAAGTATTCTTTTATTTCTGTAGGTATATGGTGGGCAATATTTTCTTTGCCGCTGTTCCTTTATGTTCCAGACACTAAAATGGGCAAAAAGAAAATTAAAGTCGCTGTTGCTGAAGGTTTGTCGCAATTGTTTGATACTTTCAAAAAACTCCGTCACCATAAGACAGTTTTTATGTTTTGATTGCTTACTGGTTCTATATTGATGGTGTCGACACAATATTCCGCATGGCAGGAGCGTATGGAAAATCCATTGGTTTAGATAGTTCTGATTTGATACTTGCAATTCTTATTACCAATTTTATCGGATTCCCTGCCGCTATTATATATGGTTATGTCGGCCAGAAGGTAGGTTCAAGAAAAGGGATATATTTTGCGATTTTTGTATATATGTGTATCACATTCCTGGCAGCGTTTATGAATGAGGCCAGGGAGTTCTATGCACTGGCAATAGCGGTAGGTTTAGTTCAAGGTGGCATTCAGGCTTTAAGTCGGTCTTATTTTACCCGCCTTGTGCCGAAAGGTCAGCAAGGTGAATTTTTCGGTATATATAATATGCTGGGTAAATTTGCCGCATTTCTAGGGCCGCTATTGGTTGTCTATGGTGAACGTTTTTCACTTTACCTGGGTGCAGAGCCGGAAAAAGCTTCACGTTACGGCATTTTTTCTGTAATGATATTGTTTGCGATTGGTGCAGTAATATTTTATTTTGTCAAACCTGAAACTGCTTCTGTTTCAGAAGAGGTGGAGGGCTGATTATGTTTATTACCGATATTATTGTATTGATAACTAATTTTCTTGTCAGGCTGCGTTATAAAATCACTTTTAAGGGTTTAGACGAGATTAAAAAGACTGGCAATAAAGGGATATTGTTTCTGCCGAACCATCCGGCATTAATGGACCCGATTATTGTAGTAGCAACACTGTTCAGACGTTTTCGCATACGACCGATTGGGCATGCAGATCAGGTTGACAGGCCTGTTATCGGCTGGACGGCACGCAAGATGAAGGTTTTGACAATGCCTTCGCTGGCAAAGGAAGGTGTCGGTGGTGCCGCGGCTATCAAACAGACTATAGATAAGTGTATTGAAGCATTAAATAACGGTGATAATGTCCTGATGTATCCATCGGGTGCCTTGTATCGCAGTAAATACGAAAAGATTGGTACCAATAGTGGTGTCGAACAGATTGTAAAGGCTGTACCGGACGCTCAGATTGTCCTTATTCGCAATCGCGGTCTTTGGGGCAGCATGTTCAGCTGGGGATATGAAGGTGTTAATCCGTTGGCCGGCAGGGCGTTGAAACGGGGCATAAAAGGCTTACTGTTGAGCGGTATTTTCTTTATGCCTAAAAGGAAAGTTACTCTTGAATTTGAGGAGCCGAAAGATTTTCCGGTTCATGGTGACCGCAGGGAAATAAACACCTACCTTGAAGACTTTTATAATAAAGGAGCGTTAACTGCTCAATATGTGCCGTATTCTATCTGGGATCGCAGTGGTTATCATGAATTGCCTGAACCGATAGTTCATAAAGCGGATAATGATACTTCTATGGTGCCGTCGGCAACTCGAAAAATAGTAACTAATTATATTATCGACAGAATAGGCATTTCCAGTTTTGATGATAGCAGTTCACTGGCAGGTGATCTGGGTATGGATTCGCTTGCGGTTTCAGATATTGCCGTTTGGATAGAGAATGAATTTGGCTTCCCTCAGACTGATATCGAATCTCTCCAGAGTGTTGGTGATCTTATGCTGGCGGCCTGCGGACAGGCTGTTTCAGCAGCCAGGGCAGATCTTTTACCTGTTCCGGAAAAATGGTTTAAGGAGCCTCCTTCATATTACAAGCCGGACAATATGGCAGATTTGTCTATATGTAAAGGTTTTCTTGATCAGGCACGCCGCCAACCGGATAGAAGTATGCTGGCCGATCAGAAATCAGGTGTGAAAACAAATCGAGATATAGTTCTTTCCATAATGGTATTAAAGCCGGTAATAGAAAGTTTGCCAGGTAAATATATAGGAATAATGCTTCCTGCATCAGCAGGTGCGACGGTGCTGTATCTGGCGATTTTATTTGCCGGTAAAATACCGGTTATGGTTAACTGGACTCAAGGCAGGAAAAACCTGAAGGTTTTGATGGATAAATTAGAGGTTTCTTCTATTCTGACATCAAAGCTGCTTTTGGAAAAGTTAAAAGGGCAGGGAGTTCAGCTCGATAGCATAGATGATAAATTCTGCTGCCTGGAAGATATTGGTAAAAATATTAGTCTTGCCAAAAAGATATGGGCTAAGATTAAGTCTAAGGTTTGCTGGGCTGAGCTGGATAAGGCAGTGCCTGATGAGACTGCGGTTGTATTATTTACCAGCGGCTCGGAGAATATTCCCAAGGCAGTACCTTTGACGCATAGAAACCTGATGGCAAATATAGATTCGCTGCTGGAATATTTTAATTTTGGTGAAAATGAAGTTATGCTTGGTATTTTGCCCCCGTTTCATTCATTTGGCCTTCTCGGTTTAATTGTGGTGCCGACTGTTTTAGGTATTCGAGCAGTATATTCACCGAACCCCAATGAAGGCGGGGTTCTTGCCAGGACTGTGAATCACTACAAGGCGACATTCATGTTGGGCACGCCGACATTTTTGAACGGTATTGTCCGTGCAGCAGCCCCGGGTGCGGTCTCATCAATAAAAACGATAATAACAGGCGCTGAAAAATGCCAGCCGCATGTATATGATGCTTTAGAGAAAGCCTGTCCTGATGCAACAGTCCAGGAAGCATACGGCATAACAGAATGTTCGCCAGGGGTTTCCGTTAATCCATATGATAACCCAAAACGAGAGACAATCGGTAAGATAATCAGCTGTATGCAATATGTGATTGTCGATCCTGATTCGTTTACTGTCATTGAGCAAGGTAAGAGGGGGCTACTGCTGGTGCGCGGCGAAAACGTATTTCATGGCTATCTTAAATACGATGGTGGTTCGCCATTTGTTGAATATGATGGCAAGATGTGGTACAATACCGGCGACCTGGTAATCGAAGATAGTGATAGAATATTGACTTTTGCCGGTCGGCTCAAGCGATTTGTAAAACTTGGCGGTGAAATGATTTCGCTGCCCGCGATTGAAGAAGTATTGAATAAGGCATTTGTTACATCTGAGATGTCTGAAGAAGGCCCGGTTTTTGCCGTTTTACCTTCGAATCTTGACGAAAACCCTGAGCTTCTACTATTTACTACTATTGAAATAGATCGAGAGCAGGTTAATACCGCCATACGCGATAGTGGTTTATCAGGTCTTCATAATATCCGAGAGATAAGAAAGGTTGATGATATGCCGCTGCTGGGCAGTGGCAAACAGGATTATAGAGCGTTGGCTGACATGCTGAACGCATAGTTGGCTGTAAGAATAACAAGATAAATTTTGGAGTTTTTTGTGAAAATAACTAAAACTTTTCTTTGCTTGGCATTAGTAATATTTATCAATGGGTGTAAAGATGAACAAGAAGAAGCCGATTCTGTAAAAGCTGCACCTGCTGGTGTTCAGGTGCAAAAGGATAGTGACAAAATAGATGTTGCTGGCGAAGAGCCTGCTGAAGAAGTATCTGTTGAGCAGGTTGAACAACAGCCGGTACCTGAAACAGTTCAAATGGTTAAACCTGACACCAAAGTTACCGTTCCTGATGAGATGGCGATATTTGAAGCATGCTTTAAAGGAGATGTTGCGACTGTCAAGGCGGCATTGGATGGAGGACTTGATATAAATACACAAGTTCCGGATAGTAAATCTACTCTTTTGATGCTGGCGGCTTTTGACGGTCATAGTGAACTTATGGAGCTGCTAATTAAAAAAGGGTGCCCTTTAGATGCCCAGGATATTTCCGGGCGAACAGCTTTGATATATTGTGCCAGTGGTCCAAATGTCTCTGCAGTTAAATTGTTGCTTGATGCCGGGGCAAATATAAATATTGCTGATAATGATGAGCATTTTACAGCCCTGATGTTTGCAGCTGCCGAGGGTCAGGCCGAGGTAGTTAAACTGCTGTTGGAGAATAATGCAGACTGGAAAGTGGCAGATATTGACGGTGATACCGCCAGAAACTTTGCCGCTAATAACGGGCATACCAATGTAGTTGAAGTAATAGATGAATTTGTAAAAGCCCAGGCAGATAGTGAATAATGGCCAATAAAAAAAGAAATATTACTATTGTTACCGGCACCAGAGCTGAATATGGTATATTAAAGCCGGTGATCAAAGCTGTTTCAGTTCATAGGCGGCTAAATTTGCAGGTATTGATAACCGGTCAGCATCTGCTGAAAAAGTTTGGTTATACATATAAAGAGGTTGAGTCTGATAATTGGCCTATAGTTGGGAAAGTCAGGCTCCAGTCAGAAAAGGACGATATTCTTGCTCATGCGATGGGTATGGGTAAGGCAATTACTAAGTTCAGCGAGATTTATATAAATAATCAATCTGATATAGTCCTTGTTCTTGGTGACCGGCTGGAGCAGTTTGCCGCAACTGCCGCGGCAGCCGCATGTGAAAAAATTATTGCTCATATCCATGGCGGAGACCGGGCTACCGGGATAAATGATGACTGCTATCGTCACGCTATGACCAAGTTATCACATATTCATTTTGCAGCGTCAGATCAGTCAGCACGGCGTATTGAGCGGTTGGGAGAAGATATATTTCGCATTTATCGGACCGGGTCTCCTTCAATTGATGGAATTTTTAAAAATATTTGTAAGTGTAAAAAAAAGTTAAATGCATTCGTAGATTTTGATCTAACCAGGGAATTCATCATAATTCTGTTTCATTCATCCGGTGCTTCTGCTGCTGTTGAGCAAAAAAGAATGGAAGATATTCTTTCGGTTTGTGGTAGTAAGTCATTGCATAAGCTAGTGTTATATCCGAATTGCGATACCGGGCACACCGGTATAATCTCAGCAATTGAGAATATACAAGATAGAGATGATTTTTCCGTTGTAAGGCACCTTCCCAGAGATATTTACCTCGGTTTGCTTGTCCGTAGTCAAGGGCTGGTGGGAAATAGTTCGGGAGGAATAGTTGAGGCGAGCTGTCTAAATGTCGATGTAGTTGATGTTGGCATGCGTCAGGCAGGGCGTGAACGAAGTCGCAAAGTGATACATTGTGACAATGATCCGGCTGCCATTGACAATGCCGTGAATAAAATGCTTAAACGAGCCTGTTCTGAAAAGCAGACCAAGCCCGATAATATATACGGCGACGGTCGCAGCAGTCAGAGGATTGCTTCTGTTCTGGCTGATGTTAAGCTTGATGACAAGTTAAGGCTGAAAACTATTTCGTACTAGATTTTGAGCATCCGTTATATTGTGGCGGCTCAAAATCCGCACAGTTAACTGCAAAGGATGTAACTAATGAGCGAAACTGCGGCACTAAAAATTGCAAACAATACAATTGAAATTGCAACCTTGCCGGAAGTGACTATGAAGATTATCGAAGTGGTCCAGGACCCGCGCAGTACAGCGCATGATCTTCATGAGATTGTTAAAAATGACCCGGCATTATCTTCGAGAGTATTGCGTGTTGTTAATTCGGCTTTTTATGGGTTACCCGGCCAAATCGGCAGTATAGACAGGGCGATTATGCTTTTGGGGCTGAATGCAGTAAAAAATATTGCCATTGCTGCTTCTCTGAGCAAGATGTTCCGCAGTGGTGCTACTCATGACGATTTGACAGGTAAAGACTTATGGACTCATAGTGTCGCTGTGGGGGCAGCCAATAAATTGATTACCCAGGCAATTGGACTTGCATTACCAGATGAAGCTTTTCTGGCTGGTTTGATTCATGATATTGGTATCGTTGCCGAGTTGCAATGCTGCAGCCAGGAGATACCTAAAATTGTAGAGGCAATGCGTGCAGGCGGACTTGATATCCTTACTGCAGAAGAAAAAGTTCTTGGAGCAAATCATCAGGAGATAGGGGCGCTTTTGGCCGCTAAATGGAAATTCCCAAGGTCGTTCCAGTTTGTTACCGGGTATCACCATAATCCTACTGAATTAGCGCAGGAAAACAGGCTATTGGCATGTGTTACTTACGTTGCTGATCATGTTTGTACACAAAAAGGTCTTGGTATCGTAAAAATCCAGCAGGAATATCCTCCTTTGGATCAGTCAATACTGGAAGAGATTAAATTGTCAGAGAGTGCTCTCGATGATGTTTTTGAAAATGTTGAGGCTGAGTTGGAAGTAGTAAGGACACTCATTGAGTAAAACTTATATTCATATAATAATATTCATAAGCCCGGCCTGGTAGCCGGGTTTTTTTATGATATACTTTTAGATTATCAGTCGCTATAATTTCATGTTTGTAAGAGTTTACTATAGCAGTTTTTGAGTTGTAGAATCGCCTAAAGGGCCTTCCTGCAACGCTTTAATATTAAACAAAACGTGAGACGATAGTCGAACACCTTAAATTTTCATTTTTCACTATTCGTTTTTCACTTAATTGGCCCAGTTCGGCTTTTACGTGTAATGTTGAACAGTAAAAAGTGTGACATGCATATGGCACGTAGCATAAGCCGCACTAAGAGAAACAGAATAGTAGAAATATAAGGCATTATAGAATGGAATTTATAGATACTCATTCGCATTTAACATACGATAACTTCGCCGGCCGGGTTGACCAGGTAATTGCTCGTGCCGCTGATGTTGGTGTTAAGCGAATAATTACCGTAGGTACAGATTATAATGATAGTTGTGCCGCGGTTCAACTGGCTGGCAAATACGATAATTTATATGCAGCAGTTGGAATACATCCGCATGAAGCAGAAAATTTTACTGTTAATGATATAGAAAGATACAGTGAATTTATCAGTAATGATTATGTTTTAGCCATTGGTGAAACCGGCCTGGACTACTATTATGATCATTCGCCCAGACAGCAGCAGAAAGACATTTTCCAGGCTCAGCTGGCATTTGCACAGAAGCATTCATTACCAGTTATAATTCACTGTCGAGATGCTTTTGATGACTGCCTGGGAATTTTGAATGAATTTTCGCCGAAACCTGACTCAGTTATCTTTCATTGCTACAGCGGAGACCCTGATATTACTCGTAAAGTACTGGATCTTGGCTGTCTGATAAGTTTTGCCGGTACTGTAACTTTCAAAAAAGCTCCTGAAATCCAGGCCTCGGCAGTTTTTGCTCCGCTTGACAGGATAATGGTAGAGACTGATTCTCCTTATTTGAGTCCGGAACCTAAACGATCGGTGAAACCTAATGAGCCGGCACTGGTAGTACATACAGCAGCAAAAATTGCTGAGTTAAAACAAATTGAATTGCAAATAGTTGCTCAGGTTACAACTGATAATTGCCGAAAATATTTAATGAAAGATTATGGCAGAGCATAAAAATACAAATTATTCTGCAGACACAAGTGAGTTTCATACTGCTAAGGTTATGCTGGAAGCCGGTAAGGCAATATTAGCCGGCGGTCAGATACAGGCTTTATTGCTTTATGTTGATGGCCTTGAGGACCCTGCAGTATTGGATCAGGTTGATTTTAAGTCATTGAACCGGGTAATCCTGATAGTTCGTGATAAGAAATTGCAGAAACTGGCTCATAAATATTCTAAAGATGTAGTGGTTTTGCCTGAAGTCTCCCTAACAAGAATGGGCCAGATTAAGCTTTCGGTTATGTTGAGTTTTTCCAAAAGGCTGCTTGAACCTGGTGACAGATTTGTATTTCTTACCGGCCTTACTTCCGGTGAGCTGGATACTCTTATGATCCTTGAGGTAGGCAGAGAATACGAGATATTTCAGTCGGTTGATCAGCCTCCAATAACAGAACATATACGCAGGGCTGTATTTGAGAGAGTCTTTTCTTTAGCTTTGCAGCTGGCCATGGAAGGACGGGAAGGCAAGCCTATCGGTTCAATATTTGTATTGGGTGATACTACAAAGGTTTTGGAAAATTCCCGTCAGATGGTTTTGAACCCCTTCAAAGGATACCCAGAGGATCAGTGCAATATCCTTGACGACGAAATGATAGAGACGGTAAAAGAGTTTTCTGCTATAGATGGAGCTTTTATAATAAAGGGTACCGGCACGATAGTAGCTGCCGGCACATATTTGCTGCCAGGAGTAATTGGTGAAGAATTGCCGCGAGGGCTTGGTGCCAGGCATGCGTCAGCAGCAGCGATTACCACTGTAACTCATAGTATTGTTGTTACTATCAGCGAATCTACCGGTACTGTACGCGTCTGGCGGCAGGGCAAAATGATAACCGAGATCGAACGTGCGTCCAATCGCGGCTAATATTTTAGACCCGCTCTATAAATTGCTTAAAAATTTTTTTTTGAGGGTGCTTTGATATATATTTAGGATTTGGCTTAACTGAAAGCTGCTAATTTGTTTCGTTCAGCTTTTCCTGCAGCATTTTATCCTTTTTCTTTACTGCTTCGGCCATATCTTTTTTGTATTCAGCCATTTGATCAGCAAGTTCAAGGTTTGTGACTCCCATGATCTGAATAGCCAGCAAAGCAGCATTTTTTGCTCCGGCACTTCCGGTACCAACTGTGGCAACTGGAATCCCCGGCGGCATCTGGACTGTTGAAAGCAGGGCATCTAAACCCTGCATGCTGCCTGAGACCATCGGAACGCCAATGACAGGCAATGTGGTATGAGCTGCCGATACTCCCGCCAGATGGGCGGCCATGCCTGCAGCTGCAATTATTACTTTGATTCCGCGATTTCTTGCCGATGTAACCAGTTTCATGGTTTCGTCCGGAGTGCGATGGGCACTGGAAATTCGGCACTCAAAACCGATCCCGAATTCCTTTAATACATCCAGACATTTATCCATAGTCGCCAGGTCACTATCCGACCCCATTATTACCAGTACTTCAATGTCTTTTGAACTCATATAACAACGCTCCATATCATGTAATTACGCTAATATTTTACAAAATTATAACAAAAATCTTTTATCTGTGAAGCGTAAAACATGTGTTTGTCTAAAGTAGAGTATTTGGGGCATTATTTAATCATATTTTTTTAACTATTTTTATTATAAAGCGTTATATTTACGTATTTTTATGTTTTTTCCTCTTGCAACCCGATATATTTTATAGTAAAATGCTTAGCTCAGTTGATAAAGTACATATTCACTGTGAAATTAACGGGCGGATAGCTCAGTTGGTAGAGCGGGGGATTGAAAATCCCTGTGTCGCTGGTTCAAGTCCAGTTCTGCCCATTCAACCTGCTTTCTATAATATGGAAAGCAGGTTTTTTTATGGACTGTGTCCGAAATGTCTGTTCTTGACAATAATTACTACTACATATATCATCAGTTCTAATTGTGAAATAACCAGTTAATGATTATTTGGAGCCTGCTTTATGAAAATTAGATTTTGTTTCCTGTTTGCTGTAATAACAGCTGCCTCAGTATATGTCTCAGCAGATGATTACCCTCAATGGAGAGGAATAAATCGTGACGGCATTGGTCATGAGTCAAATCTGCTGAATAGCTGGCCCGATCAGGGGCCAACTGAAAACTGGTCTGTAAATGATATTGGAATTGGATATTCTTCGCCGATAGAAGTGGATGGTATTATTTATATCACAGGCATGAAGGATAAGAACGGTTTTTTGACGGCAATAAATCGAAATACCGGCAAAGTTTTGTGGCAAAAGCAGTATGGTCCGGTCTGGTGGAAGAATTTTCCTGGGGCCAGAACAACTCCTGCCTTTGATAGCGGTAAACTGTATTTATTCAGTTCGACAGGCAGGCTGCTTTGCTTTAACGCTCAAAATGGTGATGTGGTATGGCAGCTTGACACTCAAAATACATTAGGTGCAAGAAATATTACTTGGGGTATAGCAGAAAGTGTTTTAGTTGACGGTGATGTGGTTTACGCTACTCCGGGAGCCAAAGATGCCGCAGTAATAGCAGTAAACAAAAATAACGGCAGTATTATCTGGAAAACTAACCTTGATGCTAAAAGCGCATACTGTTCACCATTACTTGTCGATTACCACGGTAAAAAGATACTTATTACTGCTTTAGATAAAATGATAGTTGGAATTGATGCAATAAATGGAAAACTTATGTGGCAAACTCCTCACAAGGTAGCATATGACATCAATGCCAATACACCTATTTATGATAATGGTATATTTTATATCTCTAATGGGTACAAGCTGGGCGGTAAAGCTTTCAGGATCAACTCTGATGCAACTGGGGTTGAGGAACTTTGGCATGAAAAAAAACTCAGCTGCCATTTTGGTGGTCTTTCGTATAAAGATGGTCTTATTTACGGTATTGGTGAAAAGGGAAATCTCTATGCAATCGAACTGAAAACCGGTAATGTTGTCGGTTCCAGTGAACCGTATGTTGACAAAGGAGCATTGATTCTGGCAGACGGTAAACTGTTTTGTTATGGAGAATCTTCCAGGGTAGCATTGGTAAAATTTGACGGTAAGAATTTTACAAAATATGGCATGTTTTCTATCACCAAAGGCGAAAAAGAACATTGGGCTCATCCTGTAGTTTCAAATGGCTCATTATACGTTCGCCATGGTGACTTTTTAATGTCATATAAAATAAAATAGCCGCACTTTGGCTATAAGTAATAAATTAAAACATCATGCTTTGAGGTAATTTGTGTTTACCGGTATCATAGAAAAAGTAGCAACTATCAAATCCGTTACCAGTACATCTGTAGGCCGCAGGTTTACGATTGACCTGGTAGATCTGGCAGAAGGTACAAACATTGGTGATAGTATTGCAGTTAATGGTGTATGCCTGACTGTATCAACCTTAAATGGCTCAATTGCAGATTTTGACGTTATGGCTGAAACGCTTAATGTCAGCACTATCGGAAACCTTCAGGTAGGGGACAGGCTTAATCTCGAACGGGCGATGGCTGCCAACGGGCGATTTGGCGGTCATTTTGTGCAGGGCCATGTAGATGGTATTGGTACTATATCTCGTATCGAACAGCAGGGCGGCCAATGCCTGATTTATATTCAACCGCCCAAAGAAATGTTTAAGCATATGCTGCGTAAAGGGTCGGTTGCTATTGATGGTATCAGTCTTACTATTGTTGATATTACTGGTAAACAGTTTTATGTCAGCCTGATTCCGACTACCTTAAATGATACCAATCTTGGCTCACGAAAGAGTGGTGACCAGGTAAATCTTGAAGCTGATATAGTTGCAAAAATGATAAATGCACGACTCGACGGCATAATTTCCGGCGGGATCACCGAAGAAAAACTCCGAAATCTTGGCTTTTAAATTTTATTATGTTGGACATGCTCTGAATATAGCTCTTTAACTATTGATCACAGTTAAGTAATGAGTTAGAGCGACAACATAAGTTAGCAACAATTTTTAACAAGGTGAAAAAAAGTGGTTGGCGCTGGATTATTGACTATTCGTAAATTGTTGAACTGCAATAGCTAATAATCATTGAGCAAGGTAGGGCGGATTTAAAATAAAAAGAACAAGTCTAATTATTTGAAAGTGCGTGAATCTAAGTCTTATGTATTGTTTTGATCTAATGGGAAAATATTATGGAATTAATTTGACACGTGGCAATTTATGTTGTATAAGTATATTTGTAGATACATATTTTTTTTGGCCAACCGTTGACACGTGTCAAATTAGAATTTAAGCCACCTGTTTTTCTGTAATGATTTTACAGGATAAGCAGCTGCCGCATTATTAATTTGTGAAAGTTTAATTAAAGTTTTGGATTACTTTGACTTTGAAATAAGGAGTGATCATGGTAAAAAATATAAACAAGCGTGCATTTACGCTTATAGAACTTCTGGTTGTGATTTCGATTATCGCTTTACTAGTTAGTATTTTAATGCCGTCTTTGAATCAGGCTCGTGAAAGGGCGCGGCGTCTTTTATGTGCATCAAATCAAAGGCAGATCGGTTTATCTTTACATATGTATTCTGGGACAAACAATGATAAACTCCCAATGAATATGCGTGGGGTATGGCTTTGGGATATTGCTTACAGTACTGCGGATTATATAATAAAAACAGGTGGTGATCGGAAAACGTTTTACTGTCCATCAGATAAAACAAAAACACCAGAAATGTCACATCGATGGCAGTATACGCAGTTTGAAGCATCGCATATGGCTCCCTCAACGCGAGATTTGTCAGAGGAAGGAGTTGATAAGTTATTAAATCATCGTGTAACCGGTTATTTTTGGTTGATTGACACTTATCAAGGAAGAGTTGAGTCAATTAAACTTAGAAAAGATGAAAAGGGTAATACAATAGAATCCCCAAAGCACTGGTTGCGCAAAATGATTGTGAAATTTCCAGACTCAGTTGAATTAGTAACAGACGCTACAATTAGCGAGGAGTATAAAAAAGGTTTTGATTGTGTTAAAGGCGGAGGTTGGACATTATGGCAGAATTTAGATAGAACCAACCATATGAAGGGTGATGAACCTCAGGGAGGCAATATTCTGTATGTAGATGGTCATGTATCCTGGCGTGATTATAGTGAAATGACTGTCAGGTATCAAATGCCATATCATTACTGGTAAGGATCATCCGTGATTTATTACTAAAATTATTGTTTGATATTTATATTAATTGCCGGGCAAACCGGTTATAAAACTAATTTATTTTTGGAGGTAAAAATGTGTCGAGTGAAAACTAAAATTGCAGCAATCTTTGTATCTTTTGTATTTGTTGCTACAGCTACAGCCGGCTCAATAGGAATTAACTTTAAGAGAGCAGCTTATTCAGATGGCCTGATATCACCAGATGGAATTGCTGGTTTGGTTGGCGATAAGGCCTGGAATTGGAATAATATAATTTCACCAGATAATATGTTGGCTGATATTGAATTAGTTGATGATTCCGGTGATCTTTGCGGTACGATTCTGCGGTATGAGGCCGGAGGACAATGGGGCTGCGCTGTATCAGGTTCCAGTGCCGATCAGATGCTTGGACGGTCATATATTGCAGGTCCAGCTATTGGTTCAAGGTATGATGATGGAGTTGAAGTGCCAATTGATACTGATATAACGATAAGTAACGTTCCTTTTGTTAATTATAAAGTTATCCTATATTTATCTGAAGATGGAAACACTTCTTTTACCTGGGGAGATTTTTGGGTGAATGATATAAAGCAGAATAGCGGCGCATATTGTTATCCATTCCAGGATTATTATGATAATAATCCTGATTTAGATGGTTGGGTAGTTGGGCAGAATGCTTTAGTGTGGGAAAACGTAACTGGTTCAGAAATACAGATCCAAAGCCAGGATCGGTCGAATAATTTATCAGGTTGTATAGCCGGAATTCAGATTGTGAGTGTTGATCCGATGGCAGCTAAGGCAGTATCTCCAAGAAGTGGCTCAACCGGAGTTTCCGTAAATCCTACATTTGAATGGTTGAAACCAGAAGGATTTGAACCGGTGAAATACGAGCTTTGCTATGGACTCGATCCGAATGTTGATACTCCAATAGGTGTGTTAACTGTTGATTCCGATACAACAGTTCAGTTGAGCAGTGATTTGGATAATGAGACAGAATATTACTGGCGAGTAACTTCATTTGAGTCAGAAAGCAGTTCTTATATTAGTGAATCTTGGAAATTTACGACCGAATTAGCAATTCCAATAATGACTAAGCAGTCAGATTATGTTTTTGCTGAATTGGGTGAAGAGGCCAGCTTTACAGTAGAGGCTTCAAATGCAGCATCATATCAATGGTATATTGATCCTAACAGTAGTGTTTCGGGTGACGAAGAAATGTTAGTAGATAATGATATCTATGCCGGAGCTGCATCAAATACATTGCAGATTAAGTCCATATCTGAACTTCACGCAAAGTCTGAGATATATTGTGTGGCATCTAATATTGCCGGAACCGCAGTATCAGATAATATTGGTTTGAGAATTAAAACTCTTCTTGGATACTGGCCTTTAAATGGAAGTGCAGCTGAAGCAAATGATTCATCACTGAGCGGTGTTATTGCCGGTTCGGATGGTTCAGCGGGTAATCCAGTTTGGGTTGATGGAGTTCAAGGTGAAGCATTAGAGCTTGATGGGTCCACTTACGTTGAAGTATTTAATTTTGACATGCTAAAACTAAGAGATGCCTTTAGTGTTGCCTGCTGGGTAAAAGATAGTTCAAGTAATAGCTGGGAGACCTTTGTCAGCTGGATGGGAGAATCAAATCAAGGTTGGCAGTTGCGTCGTTATAGTGGAGAAAACAGGCTCCTGTTAACTCTGCGTGGTACTGAAGGCGATGACGATGCAGCCGGTTATGGAAGCTGGAGTGACGGCAGCTGGCATTATGTTGTAGGTGTATATGATATGTATTCTAATGTCAGAAGCGTATATATTGATGGAAAACTAAACAGTCAGATTTCAGATGGTGGTTTAGTAGCAGAAGTAAGTGAAGAGTTTGATAAGTTCCTAATAGGTAAGACAGCAGCTTCCTGGGGTAATTATTATAGAGGTGCAATAGATGAAGTTAAATATTATAATTACCCATTATCATCATTAGATGTTGCAGCAGAATATTCATCGATAAACGGAGAATTTTGTCTGGAGCAGCCTGGTGTTGACCTTAATGGCGACTGTACTGTCGATGTTAAAGATTTAGCAATATTGGCAGGTCAATGGCTTGATTGTGGATTTTATCCAAGCTGCTATTGATGTAAAACCTTAATCAGTATGGGCGTCTCAAGTGTTTGAGATGCCCATATCTTACTTAAACTTACAGATGATCAGTTTAAGATGTTTTTTATTATTAGACAGTGAATGTTTCAGAACAGCCCTATTAGAAGATTTACCAAACGGCACATCGTTATTGCGACTTAAAAACTGTAAAAGATAACTATTACTAATCTGACTATTTTAGATTATTATATAATTATGCGGTTTATGTCAGGCCGATTTATACAAGTGTAATTATTGGAATGTTTTGTTCATATGTTTGAGGCTTTGAAGCTGATAAAAGAGTAATCAACAGGAGATATTATATGTTGCCTCGTTTTGTTTTTTTAATTGTGATAGCTATGTTAGGTAATGCTGCGATTGGGGATAGTACAATTTCTGGTGATATCTGTGTCATGGCGGATGAGGTAAGCCATAAAATCAGTCGTTTGACGACAGGGGCATGCATTGAAGATGTGAACCATGAAATATATGGCGGCATATATAGCCAGATGATATTTGGAGAAAGTTTTGAAGAACTGCCCGATATTAATAAGCAGTTCAGGGATTATAATGGATATGGCGGAGTATGGAAAATAAAGGGAGACTATTTGCAAGTAGGTGCTGATGGCGGTTCCAAACTGATATATCGGCATACAGATTTTTCTGTTGGAAAGGTTGGGATGGAATTATCGTTTTCAGATATAGATTATGGTAATGCCGGTTTTATTACAAAAGTATCTGATCCAGGCAAAGGGGTTAACAGGTTTTATGGATATGAAATATCTCTAAATCCTAAAGATCAGACCCTGATTTTGGGCAGGCATAGAAACAATTGGGAGCCAATAAAAGAAATACCATGTCAGGTTCCGCTCGATCGTTGGGTGAAGTTACAGGTTGAGATGCAGAAAGAATCATTGCGTATTTTGGTCGATGGCGAAGAAAAGCTGGTTTATACTGATACATCCAACCCGCTGGAAGCAGGTAAAATTGGTTTCAGGTCCTGGCATAAAAATGTAAACATTCGCAATTTTTGGATAGAATGTAAAGGGGAAAAAATAACACCTGGCTTTGTAAAGCATGAAAGTGTGAACTACCAGGGAGAAGTTAGCGGGATGTGGATTCCTGTAGTTGATGGAGATGTGAAAGCAAATTATCAACTGGTTAAAAATGGTACTTATAATGGAAAACAAAGCCAATATGTGGAGTTTGTTTCCGGTGCCGGGCAGGTTGGTATTAGTAATAGAGGGTTAAATCAGTGGGGGATGTGTTACCGGAAGGGTAAGGAGTACGAAGGTTATTTATGGGCCAGGGCAGAAAAGCCGGTAGATATATTTCTTGTATTGGCTGATAAAGAGAATAAGAAAAATTATGCCGAAAAGAAAATAACGATCAGCAGCAAAGAATGGAATAGGTATGATTTTAATATCATACCGGATACAGAAGATGTCGATGCAGATTTCAATATTGTTATGAAAGAAAAAGGAGCTGTAACTTATGGTCATGTCTTTTTGCAGCCTGGTGTTTGGGGCAGGTATAAAAATTTACCATGCAGGAAAGATGTTGTGGATGCATTAGTAAACCAGGGCATAACTGTATTGCGATATGGTGGATGTATGGCGGAGGCGTCTGAATATAACTGGAAAAAGATGATTGGTCCACGAGATAAGAGGCCGCCTTATAGAGGTTTCTGGTATACCTATTCTTCTAATGGCTGGGGGATCATTGATTTTATCGAGATGTGTCAAGCCGCCGGATTTGAATGTATTCCCGATTTTATGATCGATGAGACAGTAGAAGATATGGTTGACTTTATTGAGTACGTTAACGGTGCTGCTAACACAGAGTGGGGGCGATTAAGGGTACAGCATGGTCATCCAGAGCCGTATAACCTGAAATATATTCAGCTTGGAAATGAAGAAAGTCTAAATGAAGAATATTGGGCAAAATTTAAGCCTATGGCTGAAGCTATATGGGCTAAAGATGCCAACATAAAAATAATAGCAGGTGATTTTGCGTATAACGAACGAATAATTGATCCATCGAATTTTAGAGGTGTAGCAGTAAGCAATCTGGATATTCATAAAAAGATTGTAGATCTTGCCACAAAGCATGGCAGATCAGTCTGGTTTGATGTGCATGTTAATAATAATCGTCCGCGTAATGCTGATATTGAAGAGCATGGTATGTTTGGGATGAGTGATTTGTTTTATCATTTAAAACAGTTATGCCCGGATGGAGATTTTAAGGTGACAATCTTTGAGGAAAATGCATTTAACCATTTGTTTTATCGTGGTTTGGCTCATGCTCATACAATTAATGAAATTCAGAGATTTGAATATGAAATGCCGGTTTTGTGTGCTGCGAATTGTCTTCAGCCGGATAAACAAAACGATAACGGGTGGGATCAGGGGATGCTTTTCCTGAATCCTTCACAGGTATGGGGACAATCTTCATATTATGTAACCAAGATGTTTGCCGATAACTATTTGCCTGTTTGTGTAAAAAGTATGAGCAGCAGTTTTAATAATGCCCTGGATGTTTCAGCCTGCATTAGCGAGGATGGTAAGCAGTTATCTTTACGTGTTGTCAATCTGGATTTTCGAGCTGTTGATACGGATATCAGGATATCAGGTTTTTCTCCAATGAAGCAGCAAGTTTCGATTGAGCAAATAAGCGGCAATCTGGAAGATAAAAATACTCCGGATAATCCTGAAAAAATAGTTCCGATAAAGATGACGGCAGATCTTAATTTTAGTGGGGGTATCGGTGAGTATGTTTTTCCTCCTTATTCGTTTACAATTATAAATATAAATGCGAACTCAAATAATTAATCTTTAGTTGAGTTTGCTTGTGCAAAAAAAGTTATTTTCGTAGTACAGTTTAAGTTGGTATATAATGACTGCTTGATGCAATGTGAAAAGTTCATTTAGGAATATTTGTTTAGTAGTAAAATTGAATAAGTATACCGATTTTGCAACTTAAAAACTACGAAAGTTAACTTAAGTTATCTAAGTAAAAAGATGTCATTTGTTTGAAGGTGAATAATGAAGGTTGATGTTAGGAAGTTGGATAAGAAAAATAATCAATGCGAAAGTATTGAATCCAATGGGAGAGAGATATATTTCTGGCCTTCTCCATCGGAACATATCATGCAGCTGCGTGACTATGTCAGGGGAGGCGGCTATAAGAAGTGCAGGCGAAATATTACTTTAGATATTGCTGCAGAAGCTGACAAGCATAATCTTAACTGGATGCAGCGGGCCGCATTATTGACCGAGAGAATGTGTCAGGCTGAAATTGCTGTGATAGAACCTGGAGACAATATTGTTTTTAGCAGGACAATTACGGAAGTTCCACTTCTTTTTTCCATAGATCAGTGGGAGAGCATAAAGAAAGAAAATGTGTTTCACGAACTTGGTCCTATAAGCAATATTTGTGCTGACTGGCAGATGGTATTAGAATCTGGGCTTTTGGAAAGAAAACGAACAGCGTTAAAAAGTCTGAAAATCTTTACTGGGAATTTGGAAAAGGAGATCTTTTTAAATTCAGCGGTATCAGCTATTGATGCTGTTTTAGAGTTGACCCAACGGTATGCTGATGCAGCTTTAGCTCAAGGCAGGCATGATCTGGTTCAAGTGCTGGGTAGAGTGCCAGCGCATAAACCGAGAACTTTTCAGGAAGCTTTGCAATTCCTGCGTATATGTCATTCGGTATTATGGATGAGTTCTCATTATCATGTTGGCCTGGGAAGATTTGATCAGTATATGTGGCCATATTTGAAACATGATTTAGAATCGAATATAATATCAGTGCAGGGTGCGGTAGATATTCTTGCCGAGTTTTTTATATCACTCAATAAGGATAGCGATTTGTATCCAGGCATTCAGCAAGGGGATAATGGGCAATCTTTGATGCTGGGAGGAGTAAAACGAGATGGTTCTTGCGGTATAAATCCATTAACGACTCTCGTTTTGCAGGTAGCTAAGGATTTATGTCTTATTGATCCAAAAATCAATCTGCGGATTAATCGTGACACAGATCCGGATCTGTTATATTTTGCCTGCGAATTGACCCGCAAGGGGCTTGGTTTTCCTCAGTACAGTAATGATGATATTGTTATTCCTTCTTTAGTTGCATCTGGTTATGATTGCGGAGATGCTCGTGACTATAGCGTTGCAGCTTGCTGGGAATTTATTATTCCCGGTAAGGGAATGGAAGTAGTAAATGTTGGAGCTGTTTCAATGCCTGAGGCGGTGAATAATGCACTTACCGAGGGGGCGAAACAAGATTATACATTTAATCAGATCCAGGAAAAAGTTGTCAGCAATATAGCAGACCAGGTTAATAAAATAGCAAATCGAATGAATGATTTGACCCTGCCGCCGGCACCGTACTATTCAGTTTTGATGACGGATGCATTAGAGGCCGGCAAAGATATTTCTCAGGGAGCCAAGTATAACAATTTTGGTATTCATGGTGCTTGCGTCAGCGATGCCGCAGATGCCCTGGCAGCCGTTAAAAAGCATGTTTTTGATATCAAAGATATTTCTTTAGCCGAATTAAAAAAGGCAATTGATTTAAATTATGAAAGTTATGATAATATCAGGAATAAGTTGTTAAATGAATCACCTAAAATAGGAAATAACGATGATGCTGCTGATCAGCATATGGTATTTTTATTCAATGCTTTTGCAAAAGCATGTGAAAAATATAGTGATAATGGGCGAGGAGGCAGATTCAGGCCGGGTACAGGTTCGGCAATGTATTTTGTTTGGCTGGCAAATCAGCAGAAGCTGGGAGCTACCGCAGATGGTCGAAAATCCGGTGATTATTTTGGGACAAACCTGGCTCCGGCTTTATCAACGGTTTCTGGCGGCCCTATGAGTGTCCTGCAATCTTTTAGTAAAGTTCCATACGAGCGTATTAATAATGGCGGGCCAATAACCATGGAATTGGCAGAAAGTGTTTTCGATAAATCTGACTCATTGAAAAAGGTTGCAATGTTAATCAAAATCTTTACACAATTGGGCTGTCAGCAGCTTCAGCTCAATACATTAAATGAAGCGACATTGCAGGCAGCTCAAAAAGATCCTGTTCGTTATAGAAATCTTATTGTCAGGGTGTGGGGCTGGAGTGGGTATTTTTGTGAGCTGGGTGATGAATATCAGAGACAAATTATCCAGAGAGTAAAATATAATGTGTGAGTAGTTGCAGTAGTTGTGTTATCAAATATTAAGTTAATATTTATCTTGCCTAAAATAATGCATGCTGATTACAGTTAATTATAATTGTTGAAAGGATAGCTTTTATGAAAAATCCCCGAATTGGTTGTTGGCTGATAGTTTTGTTATTTGTATCTTTATGTGGTTGTGATAAGGATGGCGTAGAAAGTGGCAATAAAAAAGTCGCTTTTGTTGCCGGTGCAGCTACAGATATGTGGACTATAGCCAAAGCAGGTTGTGATAAAGCTGACTCTGAGTTGCCAAATATTGATGTGGAATTTCGTTTTACGAGTAATGGTACAGCGGCAGAGCAGAAAAGTATGATTGATGACTTAATGGTAAAGGGTATTGATGGTTTGGTTTTTACTCCTCTTGACCCTGATAATCAAAGCCTGATGGTGAACGAACTTGCTGCGAGTATTCCGGTAATAATAACAGATAGTGATGCAGCTGGGAGTGATAGATTGTGCTATATTGGAACAAATAATGTTAATGCCGGTAAAGAAGCAGGTAAATTAGTTAAAGAAATTTTACCTGATGGCGGTGAAATTGTAATTTTCGTTGGCAAAACAGATGCCCAGAATGCGAAAGAGCGAATACAAGGGCTGCAGGAAGAGCTGAATGGAACTTCAATCAAGATACTGGATATACGAACAGATAATCTTGATTATGCAGTAGCGCGTTCGAATGTTAGTGAAACTTTAATTAAGTCCCCAGAGGTTGATTGTCTGGTTGGCCTGTGGAGTTATAATGGCTCAATGATACTTGAAGCTGTAAAGGATGCTAATTTGTTAGGAAAAATTAATATTGTGGCTTTTGATGAAGAAGAAGCCGTATTGGATGGGGTTGAAAAGGGTTATATATATGCTACAGTTGTGCAGCAGCCTTTTGAATTTGGATATCAGTCGATTAAACTTATAAGTTCATATCTGGAAGGTCATGCCGGGTCAATTCCAGAAGATGGTGTTATAGAAATTCCAACTGCCGTAATTAAACAGGAGCAGGCCGGAAGTTTTATGTCAAAAATGAAAGAGATACGTAAGTTGTAATTCAAGGAGTGACAGGACGTTGCTTGCTGCTATTACTGCCGGCGTCAAAACAGCCAAAGTTGCTTAAGAGATTTTAAGAGTTATTATGCCAGCTAAACCGTTATTACAAATGAGAGAGATTGGGAAAAAGTTTGCCAATGCTTCTGTGCTTAAGAATGTCGATTTGTCTGTTTATCCCGGTGAGGTTGTAGCATTATTAGGAGAAAATGGAGCAGGCAAGTCCACATTGATGAATATCCTTGGCGGTATATATCAGGATTATGACGGTAAAATATATTTGAATGGAAAGGAAGTATATTTTCCTAATGTAATTAGCTCAATAGAGCATGGCATAGGATTTATCCATCAGGAGTTAAATGTTATTGAGAATCTTGATGTTGCCGGTAATATCTTTTTGGGTCGAGAGCCGCTTATTGGAAAATGGTGCAAGTTGGTTGATAAATCCAGAATATATGAGATGGCTCAGGTATATTTGGAGCAGATAGGTTTTGATATGCCTGCTGATACACCTTTGGCAAAATTATCCATAGCACAAAAACAGATGGTTGAAATAGCCAAGGCCTTGTCTTTGGATGCCAGGGTATTGATTATGGATGAACCAACATCAAGTCTGACGATGGTGGAAAGTGAAAAGTTATTTAAGATTATTGACATTTTGAAGAGAAAAGGTGTTAGTATTATTTATATCTCTCATCGTTTGGAAGAGATAACCAAATGTGCTGATCGAGTAGTAGGTTTGCGAGATGGAGAAAATTCTGGTGTGCTGGATTCCAGCCAGATTAATTATGATAATATGGTTAAGGTGATGGTTGGGAGAACCATTTCTAATAACTATCAGCCTCCGACAATTTCTCCGGTAGCCGATTATCTCATCGTCGAAGATGTCCGAACGGATGCTTGGCCAAATATTCCGATCTCATTTTCTGCTGCTAAAGGTGAAATCCTGGGGATTACCGGGCTTGTTGGTGCAGGAAGGACAGAGTTGGTTTCTGTTATTGCCGGTATTGATAAGGCAGTTTCCGGCGGCATCAAACTTGAAGGGCGGGATTTAAATGTTAAGTCACCGGCTGGTGCTATTGCTTATGGTATATATCTTGTACCGGAGGATCGCAGAAATTCCGGATTGATAATGGAAATGTCTATTAAAAATAATATTTCTTTACCTTCGATGTGTGAATCCGGCAGCTTTGGTTTTGTAAATTCTAAAATAGAAACTGCTTTAGCTGAAAAAGTCTGTTGTGAATATTCGGTTAAAGCTGACTCTGTTGAACAGTCAGCTGCTAATCTTAGCGGTGGTAACCAGCAAAAGGTGGTTCTGGCGAAATGGCTTAGGAAGAACCCGAAGGTTATTATATTTGACGAGCCAACCCGTGGAGTAGATGTTGGAGCGAGATCTGATATATATAAAGTCATGAGGAAGCTGACAGAGCAGGGGGTTCTGGTAATAATGGTAAGTTCTGATATGGAAGAAATTATTGGTGTGAGTGACCGGGTAATAACAATGTGTCAAGGTAGGATAACCGGCATTGTTGAAAGAGATGATATGTCCGAAGATCGGTTAATGAAATTGATCGTTCAGAGTTCAGCAAATCTAAATAATAGAGAGGTGCTATGAAAAAAGATATCGGTATTACTATTTTCTTCTGCTTGATATGCATTGTTACCGCATGTATGAGTTCGTCTTTTCTATGTGTTAATAATATTCAGAATCTGACACGACTGATAGGTATTTTCGGTATTTTCAGTATTGGTGTAGGTTTTGTTATTATTACAGGTGGGATAGATCTTTCAGTAGGCTCTGTAATTGCTTTGCTAGGCATTGTTTTATACTATTTTCTAATTCCATTTCAAATGCCGTGGTATTTTGCTGTAATATTGGTCCTCTTGATTTCAGCCTTACTAGGGTTGATTCATGGCTTGCTCGTTACAGTTGGCAAGATTCAGCCATTTATCGCGACTTTATGCGGTTTACTGATTTATCGAGGTGCGGCCAGGTATATATCAGGTGATTCAACAAAGGGTTTTGGCGGTTGTGAAGGTTTTGAAAGCCTGCGGTTTCTTGCTACCGGTACTTTAGCCGGCATACCTATGCCATTTATCCTGTTAATGATTATCGGTTTAGTTGCCTGGGTTCTTCTGCACAGATCTGTATACGGAAGGTATCTGCTGGCAATTGGCAAAAATGAGCAGGCTGTTAGATATTCAGGGATAAATACCAAAACCGTGATTCTGTTTGCATATGTAATTGCAAGTTTGCTGACAGGTGTTTCTGCGATTTTGTTTACCTTTTACTGCAATTCTGTGGCACCTTCAACGCATGGTAATTTCTACGAATTGTACGCTATTGCAGCCGCTGTTTTGGGTGGGTGCTCATTGAGAGGCGGCGAAGGCTCAATTTTTGGTATTATTATAGGTACGGCTTTGCTGCGTGTGTTGCGTAATCTGGTTATTTTATTAGGTATTCCAAGTTCGTTGGATTTTGCTGTGATGGGCTTTGTAATTCTTCTGAGTGTATTTGTTGATCAATTTTTGAAAACCAGGAAAAAAGGGAGATAAATCTCTAGAGTTACCAGGAATTGTTTGTTTGGCAATAAGCACTTGCTTTTGGTGAAATTCAGTTTAGTTATTTTTGTCCGGCATTGCTGTGTCGCATATAAAACAAGCTCTAACGGAATTTGCGTACAGGTATGGATAGGTTTACCCTTGGATGGGATGTGCGACATAAAGGGTACGTAAAGTATGGTGGTGAAATAGTGTTAAGTGGTACTATATTTGATATTAAAGAATTTGCTGTTAATGATGGTCCTGGTATCAGGACAACGTTTTTTTTGAAGGGATGCCCACTGAGATGTCAATGGTGTCATAATCCGGAAGGTTTGAACCCTGAGATAGAAGTGTTTGCTAAAGAAGGGGGGCAGCGTATTTATGGTTATATACTGAGTTCGTTTGAATTGTTTCAGAAAATTGAAAGGCAGTCAGAAATGCTTAAATATGCCGGGGGAGGAGTAACTTTTTCCGGCGGTGAACCTTTAATGCAATATGAGTTCTTATCAGAGGTTATTGATTTATTCAATAAAGAGATACATGTACTTTTGGACACTTCTGGTTATGCTTCGTCTGAGGCATTTGAAACTATTGTTAACAAGGTTGATCATGTCTATTTTGATCTTAAGATTGCTGACTCAAGTTTACATAAAAAATGGACAGGTAGTGACAATAAGGTAATTCATAATAATCTTGAGCTTTTGGATAAATCCGGAGTGTCATATACTGTCAGGGTGCCTTTGATACCGGATATTACAGATACAGATGATAATATTTTAGGGATTATCGATATTGTTAGCAGTCTTAGTAATTTTAGTTTAATTGAGTTATTGCCGTATAATAAACTTGCAGGTGGGAAATATAATGCTTGTGGGATGAATTATAAGCTAAATATTGAAAAAGAATGTCGATACCAGCCTTGTTTATCTCTGGTAGGGACTATTCTTGGTAATGATGTTAGTGTTTTGCCTTGAATTTACTTTATCATCTTTACATTTATTTGCCTGTTGCGATATTTCTGGTAAATATCATGAAATGGTAAATTGGTATTCCATTTCTTAGTAAAAGTGTTGTTTATTGTGGGCAGTATTGTTAGTATATTCTGTTTGAATTGGATTTTATTTTGACATTATCAGGAAGCTAACAATCTAAAATGAAGACAATTAGAGGAATATACAAGACCGGATTCGGGCCTTCCAGTTCTCATGCCATGGGACCGGCCAGGGCGGCAGAGATATTTAAGGGACGATTAAGTGGCCAAAATTCAAAGGTTCAGGTTGAACTTTTTGGCAGTCTGGCTTTGACTGGTAAAGGGCACTTGACAGATAAGGCAATTATTCGCAGCCTGGAAAGTGATAATGTTGAGATTCTGTTCAATTATTCATTTGACGGTTTAAAGCACCCTAATACTTTGGTTTTTAGGGAGCTATCAACAGATAAATCGATATTGCAGGAGTGGGAGGTATATAGTATTGGTGGTGGTGAGATATCTGACAGCCAGGGAATAATAAGTACCGAATTAGCCAATAATGGTTTCTCAGAGTACAATTTCTTTTCAGAAATTAAGCAGCATTGCCTGGAGGCCGGTGTAGCTTTAGATGATTTTGTAGTAAATACTGCGGGTGAGGGGTTATGCAGTTATCTTGCGGATATATGGGAAAGCATGAAGGAGTCTATCGAAAGAGGGCTGGCTGCAGGAGAATGTATTTTACCGGGCGAGCTGCAGCTCAAAAGAAGAGCATCCAATATTTATGAATTTGCCTGTAAAGCTGTTGGGTTGCCTCGCGATCTGGCACTTATCCATTCTTATGCCCTGGCAGTAGCAGAAGAAAATGCCAACGGCAGTATAATTACAACAGCTCCAACTTGTGGTTCCTGTGGTGTTATTCCTGCGATTTTGTATTATTTTAATCAGAACCTTAAGTATGATGATGAAAGCATTGTTCGGGCATTGGCGGTTTCAGGTTTATTTGGCAGGCTAATTGAAAATAATGCGTCGATTAGTGGTGCAGAGGTTGGCTGCCAGGGAGAGATAGGCTCAGCCTGTTCTATGGCGGCAGCAGCTGCTACTTATCTTCAAAAAGGTAGCCTGGCACAGATAGAATATGCTGCCGAGATGGCCTTGGAACATTTCCTTGGGGTAACCTGTGACCCAATATTGGGCCTGGTGCAGATACCATGTATTGAGCGAAATGCATTAGCTGCATTACGGGCCTATGAATGTTCGATCTATGTATTGTCGACCAATATCGAGAATAAGATCAATTTTGATGATGTAGTAAAGGTCATGTATGAGACAGGGATAGATATGCAGAGCAAGTACAAGGAAACAGCAATGGGTGGGCTGGCAAAGTTATATAGTAGTAATTAAAATCAGGTTGCAGGCAATTTTATATGAAGAGACATTTTATGAAAAAAAGTAATTTGTTATTGATCGTTTTGATTTGTGTTTTTATTAGTTCCGGATTATTGATGGCAGCTGATAATATATCACCATACGGTATATGTGCCCATATATCAAGGCAAAGTGAATACGATCTAACCGGCAGGCAGCTGGAAATTATGAATGATGCCGGGATTGACTGGGTAAGGACTGATTTTGACTGGTCGGGAGTGCAGCGGAAAGACGGCAGTTGGGATTTTTCTAAACTGGATGCAACAGTGGCAAAGGCCGAGCGGGCGGGAGTCAAAATATTGCCGATCCTGGATTATGATGTGCCTTGGGCGTCACCTGCTTTTAAGCATCTGGATGAGTGGCTGGAGTATGTTCGCAGGACGGTGACACGATATAAGGATAATATGAGATACTGGGAGGTTTGGAATGAGCCGGATGGCGCAGGTTTCTGGTATAATAAGCCAAACCCGGCAGAGTATGCAATTTTATTAAAAGCAACATATGATGAAATTAAAAAGATCGATCCGGATTTGACAGTTCTGATTTCCGGATTTTCCGGCATACCATATAGCTATATTGAGGGTGTTTATAAGGCTGGAGCTGCTGATTATTTTGATATTATGGTAGTTCATCCTTATCGATATCCCAAATACCCGGAAAATGCATCTTTGGAAGAAGATCTGGATAAACTGCGTGAGTTGATGGCTAAATACGGAGATGATGGCAAACCTGTCTGGATAACAGAGATTGGCTGGCCAACGCATAAGAACCGCACAGAAACATTGGCCGGTATTGTGCGGTGTGGTTTGGAATATTTGCATCCGGAAAAGACCAGTTGGAATCTGGCAGTTTTTGCCGAGCCGGATTACCCGTCAAAGGTAATGCTATCAAAAAGCGATCTTAAAGGTATGCTGCCGGGAACCGGTCAGGTATCTTATCTGGATATTGAGCATTTGAAGTCAATTTCTCCTGATGAATATCATGTTTTTATGCTGCCGCATGATGAAAGTATCCCGCTGGGGCTGTTTGATTCAATAGAAAGATATGTGAAAGAAGGTGGGATAGTTGTCTTTTCGCAGGGAGTGCCTTTGTATTATACTGCCAGTAAAAATGCCGAAGGTAGATGGGAAACCAGTAATACGGATAATAGTTATAAAGACAGGCTTCATATTGGCTGGAAGGCATGGTGGTTTGAGCAGGGTGTGCCGGAAAGGGCGAAAAAGTTATATACAGCGGACCAGTTTTCTAAAAAGTTAAAGCTTCCTGGTGATATACCGTCTGTTGGCCGTTTCTTTACTGGCTCCAGGTTAAAAGATGGTGATAAATTTGTGCCGATTGTCCAGGCGTCAGAGGGAGAATTTACCGGAACAGTCGCAGCGGTAATAGATTTAGACAGTGACTTAAAGGGTGGTGTAATATTATCGTCAATTGATGTTAATGCCAAGGGTGTATCGGAAGCGGATCAGGCAGAGATATTGCCAAGGACATATATGATCTCAATGCGTTCCGGCGTTGATAGTATATTCTGGTATAATTTGAGAGCTCATGAAAATAATCCGTATTATAACGAAGACAATTTTGGTATTATTCATAATGACTTGAGTGCAAAACCAGCGTATAAGACGTTTAAGGTTCTAAGTACGATGGTACCTGCCGAAGCTGAGGCAATAGAAAATGACTGGCATACTGGAAATATATACTATCCAGGCTGGGTAAGGCCTGATGGTAAAAAAGTATTTAGTCTATGGTCGACTGTAGAGCAGGATGGTATCAGGTTCAAAGTTAAAGGGAAAGTTACTGAAGCTTACGATCTGTTTGGTAATAGAATTGAAATTGACCAGGATAGATTCAAGTTGTCTACTGCTCCAATTTATCTTATTGGTCAGAACATTGATATATCAGTAGTAAATTGATGGATAGGGAGAAGTAAGGAAGCAGCAGGATAAATGAAATTCAATTGTTGTGAATGATATCTGTGAATGTCACCATTATAGTGCTGATTAGGCATTGAATTTTTGGTATTTACAATTGAATGATTGTTTGTGATAAACTAAAAAAAAGCCCTTACTGAAAAGTAAGGGCCTTTTTAATTATATGTTATTGGCTTAGTAACCGCCACGGCCACCGCCGCCGCCGTAACCACCGCGACCACCGCGACCACCGCCGCCGAAACCGCCGCGACCACCACGACCACCGCCGCCGCCACCACTACGTCTTTCCTGTGGTTTGGCTTCATTTACTTTAAGGGGACGGCCGTCGCATTCTTTACCGTCTAGAGCTGATGTCGCTGCTTCAGCTTCACTATCGTTACTCATTTCGACAAAGCCAAAGCCTTTGCTTCTGCCTGTCTCACGATCTGTAATGATGTTAACGCTTTCAACTGTGCCATGTTCACTAAACAATGATTCCAGGTCGCCCTCATTAATACTATAACTCAAATTACCAACATACAGTTTCTTACCCATAATAGCTCTCCATGTAGGGTATTTTTCGGCCTTAATAAATAAAGTACTTTCCAGGCCATATAAGAAAGTGGCAGAACCGCCTTTTTCAGGTGAAATTAAACGCAATCTTGAGGGGTCAACGTGACACTCATCCTAAACGCTTTATTTCCTGATCATACTCGTCTTTAATTTTATTCACGAGCTCTTCAACAGAGATTATCTCGTTACATTTATATACTTTAGAGCCGGCAAAAGCAAATCCTTGGTCCAGCTTTCCGACAGCAGCGTTTAGTAGAACTTCAGCAATGCAATATGGGGCTTCTTTGTAATCACAGCTCTTTAAGCATTTGTACTGACACTTAAAGGGCACTTTTTTTCCTGTTTTAATTTCTTTGACAAATTGACTGTTTATTACTTTGCCCGGCATTCCTACAGGGCTTTTAATCAGCGTAATGTCTTCTTTTCCAGCATTGATGTAAGCTTTTTTAAATTCCTCATCTGCATCACATTCGTGTGTGCAGACAAACCTAGTTGCCATTTGAACGCCTGAAGCGCCCAGACTAAGAAAATGGGCGATATCAGCACCGTCAAATATGCCGCCAGCAACAATAACAGGTATTTCAGGTGTGAAACTTCTAGTAAATGGCAATACCTCGGCAAGTATATCTTCGAGGGACATCGCCTTGTCATCCTGGACATCTTCGAATTTATAACCCAGATGTCCTCCGGCTGCCGGCCCTTCAATTATAACAGCATCAGGTGTTTTATTGTAACTATTTTGCCATTTTTTACAGATAATTTTTAGAGCTCTTACGGAAGAGATGATC
This sequence comes from Sedimentisphaerales bacterium, assembly GCA_963666285.2. Classification (GTDB taxonomy): domain Bacteria; phylum Planctomycetota; class Phycisphaerae; order Sedimentisphaerales; family SM23-30; genus JAFGDI01. The sequence continues at coordinate 2,724,877 of OY762711.1, read as the reverse complement.
GGAATTAACTTAACGTCTGAATTACCAACATATTGCGGCAGATCCAGCGGAAGTCCGGCACCTGAAATAATTATATCTGCACCTTCCTCAGCAGCAGTTCTAGCCAGCATTTCGTAGTCAGTCAGGGCGGTCATAATGTTAACGCCGATTATGCCTGACGTCTGTTTTCTGGCATTTCGTATCTCATTTTTCAGTGCTTCTTTGTTAAGCTCTGTATAGCTTTTTCCTGGTATGGTTACCTGGCTGCCAATGCCTGCAGTTGCTATTACACCTACGCAACCTTGATTGGCTACAGCACTGGCAAGATTTGAGAGTGATATTCTTACACCCATTCCACCTTGAATAATCGGTGGGTTGACTTTTAGGTTTCCTATGGATAAAGTTGGCAGTTTTGACACTTATATCTTCATTTCTCATGTTGGATCGTAAAAAAAAACACGGCGTGCTATCAACCTGAATTTGTCTTGATTATATTCAAATAGATTTGGCTTTCCAACTAAGCCTCCTCAGAAATCCAGTTAATAGTCCACTAATTTAAGCATAATGCTACAATAAGTCAAACTTATAATATAAATATATTTACGGAGAAAACACATATTGTATTTTCCGCTTTAAATAGCTGGATATTTTGATATAATTCAGATTTGGAATTTGTAATAACATTTGTAATATAAAGACTTATATAACCTCTATTTAGTTTGATATATATGGAAATACAATCAGAACAGATAATTCAGGAATTACAGGAACTATTAACGCATGAGTCCAGGGCAGTAAAAGCACTGGCAGATGTGGTAGATAGTTCTTATGTTCAAGCTGTTGAAAAAATTCTTAAATGTGAAGGAAACATTGTAATCTCTGGTATTGGTAAAGCCGGTATAGTTGGAGAAAAAATCTCTGCTACCCTGGCCTCAACTGGTACGCCCAGTTTTTTCCTTCATGCTGCCGAAGCTATACATGGCGATCTGGGACGGGTCAGAGCTGATGATATCGTCTTTGTTTTAAGCTATAGTGGTTCCAGTGGAGAGATAGTTACTCTGATTGAGCATCTAAAACAGCTGGATATCTTTATTGTTGGAATGACAGGCGACAGGGGTTCACCATTGGCTCAGTATAGTGACATAACCCTATGGCTTGGAGATTTTACAGAGGCTTGCCCGCTTGGGCTGGCACCTAGTACAAGTACGACCTGTATGCTTGCAGCGGGCGATGCTTTGGCCCTTGCAATTATGAAGCTGCGTGATTTCCAGAGGGAAGATTATGCAAAATTCCATCCAGGCGGAGCTCTTGGCCGTCAGTTGATAACAGTTGAGCAGGCCGCCTTATTCAATAGAGGTAAAAAACTGCCTGTTGCAGCCGAAGGGTGTACGGTCCAGCAGGCTCTGGTTCAGTCTGAAAAGATTGTCGGCATCAGACATGGCTGTATAATGCTTGTTGACGGTGAAGGAAGGTTGGCAGGTATTCTTACTGATGGAGATCTACGAAGAGGTATCGAAAATCAGCAGCAGAAAATACACGATTTACCAGTTGCAGAGCTTATGACAAAAAATCCGATTGTTGTTACTCCGGAAACGCTTGCCAGTGAGGCAATGGCTATATTCAAGAAAAGAAGGATAGACGAAATTCCTGTTGTAGACCAGAATCACAGGCCGGTAGGCTTAATTGATGTACAGGATGTACTTGCTTTAAAGGTATTGGATTAGGTTAACTTAAATACATTTGGAGTTCTATTATGTCTGATTACAGCCTTTCAGAAAAGCAGAAAGAATCTCTGCTGTCAGTTGCCAGAAAAGTTATTGAATCGACAATAAAGAGAGAGCCTGTCAGTAATTTCGAATCAGATGACCCGGTCTTTAACGAGTCCAGGGGGTGCTTTGTAACAATCCATAATCACGGGCAGTTGAGAGGTTGTATCGGCAATTTTATGCCGCGAGGATCGCTTCTTGACACTATTGTCGAAATGGCTCAGGCTGCCTGCCGGGATTCCAGGTTTGTTATGAATCCGGTCACTCCTGCGGAACTATCGGAAATAGATGTCGAGATATCTGTATTGTCACCGCTTGAAAAAACCGATGATCCTTTAGCTCTTGAACTTGGTAAACATGGAATCTATATTAAGCATGGTTATCAGGGAGGGTGTTTTTTGCCCCAGGTAGCGACAGAGACAGGATGGTCTAAAGAAGAGTTTCTGGGTTATTGCTGTACCCAGAAAGCCGGTTTGCAATGGGAATCATGGAAAGATACAGAGGCTGAGGTTTTGCTATTTACAGCTGATGTTTTTGGCGAAAAAGACGATTGATAAATAAAAATATACACATGTGGGCTGGACGGTCGCTGGTATGCATGCATATCAGAGGAAAGTCCGGGCAGGACAGGGCAGGGTGACGGTTAACGGCCGCCGGGGGCGACCCCAGGGAAAGTGCAACAGAAAATACACCGCCGATGGACTTCGGTCACAGGTAAGGTTGAAATGGTGCGGTAAGAGCGCACCGCGGAGCTGGTGACAGATTCCGGCATGGTAAACCCCACCTCCTGCAAGATCAAGCAGAATCGAGTGCCGGCCCGGCACATTGAGATTCGGGTAGATCGCGTTGGTTTTACCAGGAGTCGGCAGGTAACTGTCGATCTAGATAAATGACCGTCATCCGCTATTAGCGGATACAGAACCCGGCTTACAGGCCCACTGTGTTTTTTTATAACTATCTCTTTATTTAATTTGCTGACATTTTTTTAAGCAAAATGGATAGCATCTAGTTTCTTAGAAATTTTTCTCTATCGCTATTATATTAAATGCCTTTATGTTATTGTCTGATTATCTCAAACGCAGCCAAATTTGAACCAATTTAGCATTTTTGCTAGTTAAAATTGAGCTTTAATGTCGATATCATTATTTAAGTGCTTTATATATTAGTTTATTTTTGCAGTTTTTAAGTTGCAAAAATCGCCAAAAAGGGCCTTCCTGCAACGCTTTGAATTAAATATACTTTGGTGAATTAGCTCGGAAATACACTTAAATATAAAGTTTTTCATTCATAAGGCCCCGTTCTGGCCTTTGCGTATAATGCTGAACAGTCAAAAGTGCGAAACTGCACTATTATGAACATGTATTTCTGAATGTAAAAGGTTGTAAATAATGAAGATATCTAAGCTTATTAAAAGATTTAATCGAGAAGATATTCCTTTATTTAAAAAAACTCAATTAGCTTTTGATTCATTAGAAAGTCGGCTGCTGCTTAGTGTTGACTTAACTCATGGCCCTATAGGGTTTGATAATGGTACGCCGGAGGTTGGCGAAGTTATTAATATTATGACAGATGTCTATAATATTGGAGATGAGACTCTAACCGATGATTTTTATGTTGATTTTCTGGCAAATGGTACCAGTCTGACCAATGGTCAGGGTTTCCTGATAACAAAAGATATTCCGTCAGGTGAAAAAATAACGGTTTCCAAGGCTTATATCTATCAAGGTTATTTCCCTGATATTGAAGTTAATATTGATATCAATGATGACATCTTTGAGGTAGCAGAGAACAATAATAGTGCAACCGAGTCGTTTACCATACCTAAAGCTGATCTTGCTGTAACATCATTGACTCATACAGAAAATAGTAATATAAAAGGTGAATCTATAACGTATACCGCAACCGTGCAAAACCTTGGACCGGGCGGTACGGTTCGTGACTGTAGTCTCAGCTGGTATGTCAATCGCGGCACCGGCTGGACACACGTTGGTTCAGATCGTATTACAAGTGATTTTGATGTTAATGATCTGACTATCAAGGAAACCGAAACTTATAGTTTTACATTGGATTATGATGTTACCGAAATTAAAGCTGTTATTGATACAGCTAACGAGATAGATGAGATCAATGAATGGAACAATGAAGTTTTTGATGTGATTTCAGTTGAACATCCGGATTTAGTGGTTTCTGAGATATCCTGGCTGCCGGAAAATCCTATGGATGGTCAGCAGGTAACATTCTATGCCAATATTGATAATATTGGGACAGGTGGAACTACAGAGAATTTCAATGTCAGGTTTATTGTCGATTATGGCATGGATTCTGAGTACGACCTGGGAAAAACGCGTTTAACTACTACTGTTCAGCCATATGATATCTTAAACCCGGAGGTATCTCTAATTGCAGAAGTAAGCAGGGGAGCATGGACCGCTTCTCCGGGTAATCATACTATTACGGTAATTGTAGATTGTGATAATGACATATCTGAAGTTACTACTATTAATAATGCCAGCAGTCTAGTTGCGGGCGGCACAGAAACTTCTATTGAAATCAATGATGGGTACATTCGAAGCAGCAGCCAGGGCGCAGAAATGGTATTTCCGGTTACCTTGTCTCAGCCAACAGCTAATACTGCCAGTGTATATTATTCTACTTATGATATGACTGCAATTGCCGGGGAAGATTATGTGCAGAAATCCGGAATTATTGAATTTGCCCCTTATGAAACAAGTACAGAAATAGCAATTTTATTGACTGAATATGGCTTTAGTGCAGGTGATGAGTTTGCTGTTTTGCTGGCCGGTGCAAATTACAGTTCGCTGGCAAATAGCTATGCGTATGGTACGCAAACAGAAAATAATATTCCTGAAGCGGTTGATGACAATTACCGACTGACCCAGATCCAGCAATTGACAGTGGATGCTGCTGACGGTGTATTAAGCAACGATATTGATGCTGATGGAGATTATCTATCGGTTTCTAATCCTGGTTTATTGGTTACTGCCCACGGGCATGTTGTATTGTATGCTGACGGTTCTTTCGTTTATACACCAGGCAGCAGCTATTCCGGTAGTGACTATTTTATATATACAGTTACCGATCATAATGATGATAGTTATGATACTGGTGTTGTATATATAACAACTAAAAATACTGCCCCTGCGGCAGAAGATGATTATTACCAGGTAGAACGAGGGAGCAAATTAAATGCTACGGTAGAGCATGGTTTGCTGGTTAACGATTCTGATATTGATGGTGATGCTTTTGCGGTATCCAATCCCGGGACATTTGCATCATCCCACGGCCAGGTGGAATTATATTCAGATGGTTCATTTGTTTATGCCCCGGATTATGGCTATGTTGGTCTTGATTCATTTACTTATACGATAACAGATAATGTTCTATCTAATACTGATTCTGCTGTTGTGTATATATCGGTAACAGAAGAAAACCAGTCTCCGGTTACCGTTCCTGATATTTATATTGTTTCGGACAATAGCACTTTGAATGTTTCCGGTAGTGATGGTTTACTGGCTAATGATTATGATCCGGAAAATTCACCTTTGTCAATTATTGGAGCGGGCCAATATAATACAAATCTTGGCAGACTTGAAGTTTTTTCAGATGGTTCATTTAGATATATTTCTGACAATAATTCATTTGGGGTAGATATTGTAACATTAAGCTTAGAAGATCAATTTTCATCTTTTGAACTGACTAACCAGGTGGACGAACCTGTTAGCGTATATGCCGCAGACCTCGATAATGATGGAGATATGGATTTATTGTCAGTTTCTTATAATGATGATATGATTGCCTGGTATGAAAATAATGGTAATGGCAGTTTTTCTACTCAAAAGGTAATTTCTTATCTGGCAGATGGGGCCAGGAGTGTTTATGCCGCTGACCTTGATAATGATGGAGATATTGATGTCTTGTCAGCTTCATATATTGATGATAAAATTGCCTGGTATGAAAATGATGGTGATGGGAATTTCAGTATACAAATTATTATTACAGACCAGGCATACGCTGCATCCAGTGTTTATGCTGCTGATCTTGACAATGATGGTGATATGGACGTTTTGGCAGCTTCATATGATGACAATAAAATTGCCTGGTATGAGAATACCGGAAAAGGGAGTTTCACTGCACAGAATATCATAACAGACCAGGCTGACGGAGCTTACTGTGTTTATTCAGCAGATCTTGACAATGATGGTGATATGGATGTCTTGTCTGCATCATTTAACGATGATAAGATTACCTGGTATGAAAATGATGGAACTGGCAGTTTTAATGTCCAGGTGATAACATACCAGGCTGACGGAGCCAGGAGTGTTTATGCCGCAGATCTTGACAATGACGGTGATATGGATGTATTGTCCGCTTCAAGTGCTGATGATAAAATCGCCTGGTATGAAAATAATGGAACTGGAACCTTTAACATAGCAAGAACGATAACATACCAGGCTGATGGTGCCAGAAGTGTTTATGCCGCAGATTATGATAATGACGGTGATATAGATGTAGTTTCAGCCTCATATAATGATGATAAGATCGCATGGTATGAAAATGACGGCAATGGAGATTTCAGCTCGGAAAAAATAATAACAGATCAGGCAAACGGGGCATATTGTGTTTTTGCTGCCGACCTGAATAATGATGGCGGTATGGATATTATATTTGCTGCACGTAATGGTGATAATATTATTATCTCTGAGAATAAATGCTATATTCCGTATGCAGTGAGTGATTCTATTTCCAGTCCATCTGCTGCGAGCTTGACTTTGATCGTACCGCCTTCACAAGATAATCCGGTTGAAAGTATTCCTGCGGTTAAAACTGATACCGGAATTCGACAGATTGTTGGTGATGTTAACAGTGTTTATGTTTCCTTGCTATCTTATCAGCAGCCGGCTCATGGGATAGCAGCCTTAGAGAATGGTTCTTTGCATTATATCTCTGATTCCGGATATACCGGTCTGGATAGCTTTGAATATACATTATTGGATATGCAGGGAGATAAAATTACTTTGACTGCATATGTACAGGTTGCATATGAAAAAGAAGTTGAAGTTTCCCCGGATAATCCTTATATCTTTACTGACAGTAATAACAACAAGGTGACAGTAAAAGTGGATTCAGGGATAGCTAAATTATATTTCTCTGAGGATACAAACGTCGATATTGGAAAGATGGTTGTTCTTCCTGGAGTGAGTTATGTTCAAATTATTACAGCTAAAGAGGCTAATACCAGTATCCAGCAAATGGATATACAGGCAAATTTAGCCAGTTTGAAAGCTTCGGGACTGGTAGTTGATGGTGTCGGTATTTATGGCGTCGGTTCAGTTGCGAGCCTGGATATTGGATATATTGTTAATGACGCTGATATTATTTTAACCGGTTCTGGTGATATACCGGCAAAAGTACAGCTAAATGTTTTTGGTGATAATGATGGATTTACTAACACAATAATGCTTTCAAGTGGTATCAGCTCAATAAAAGTTAATGCTATGGAGTCTGATGCTGAATTAGTAGCAGATACGCTTGGCACTATTAGTTCTAATAGTTATATCAAGGGCATGATTACCGTTAATGGCAGTATTCCAGTGAAATCAGTCAAGGCAAAAACAAGTATCTCAGATGGAACCTGGAATCTCAACTGTGATATTGGAACTGTTTTGGCAAAAAACGAAATTGATAATCTGAAAATTGCAAATGTTGATAATGTGAAGTCGATAAAAGCCCAGTCGATAAGTGAGCTTGATATATATTCGGCTGGTTTAATCAATACAGTGAAAGCAGTAGATGATATAAGAGATATTTATTTTTATTCAAATGAAATAGGCTCTATAAAAACTGCCGGCTGGCTAAGGGACGGCAGCATATATTCCGGCGGCAATATTAAAAGTATCAAATGCGGTGGAATAGACGGGGTTGAACTTTTGGCCGGGGTAGAGTCAACAGATAATCTGCTTGATAGCGTACCAGAGATATATCTCGATGATAATGCCGAAATTCGCAGTATTCTGGTTACCGGAAAGGCAGTTGATGCCAACAGTATATCAACATTAAATTCGATTATTGCTGCCGGCAATATCAAAAAAGCATCGCTTGGCAGTGTTTCGATCGTTGGTGATGACAGGTTACTTATTGGTGCGGTCAGTGGAAATTGGAATCCTCAAAAGGTTAAGGTAGCGGATCCATTGAATTCTTCAATTAAAAATCTTGAAACCCTGGCCAATTCTTTAATAGAAACTGGCCAGAGTCAAGCATGGTTTTTCCTGGATGTGATTTGATACGGTAATAATGCTTAGGCATCTCGCACTGTCTTTATCCATTCCTGGCCCATAAGATAAGCACCTGCCATTGTGGGGTGAACACCGTCAGCGGCCCAGTGTTGAGGAGGAGTCATTTCGACCACTTTATCAAACATGGATTGGAATGGGACAAACAGTGTATTAAATTCTTCTGATATTTTTTTTGCAGAAGCGCGATAGCCATCAAATTCCGGGAACCATTTATCGGTGACTGCTCCGCAGCGTAGGACAAAAGGCTCGCAGATTACCAGTTTTACATCTGGTAAAGCTTTTAATGTACGTTCCAGTAACGCTCTGTAATCTTTCTCATATTTTTCAACAGTTCCGTTATAATTACCGTTTAAAGTATGCCAGATATCATTAACACCGATTAATATGCTAAGTACATCCGGTTTGAAGTCCAGGCAGTCTTTCTGCCATCTTTCTGCCAGCTGGTAGACCTTGTTGCCGCTAATCCCGGTATTATAGATTTTCAGATCATCTTCGGCATGGTCGGTTAACAACTGGGTGGCAATTGAATATACATAGCCTCTACCGAGCGCACCGCTGTCATTAGCATTTGTCTGTTTGTTACGATCTCTATGTGCATCGGTTATCGAGTCACCTTGAAATAGTATTGTGCCGCCTTTGGGAAAAAAGGATTTACCTTTTTTACAGCAGTCGGATTTAGGTACGCTGCACCCGGTTAACATTATTGATGCACTTCCCAGCGCTAAACTGCTTGCTACAAATGATCTTCTGTCCATCGTTGCTCCTTAGTAATTATTTACTGATAATTAGTTATCATTTGGTAGAATCTTTTTTAATTTATTCTGCCATTCAATATTTTCAATTTTACCCGCATTTTTTATTTTTAATGCCTCTTCTGATGGGTCTGCCATGTATTCCTTCAGGCTTTTAATTTCTTTTGCGGTTAGAGTCATTCCGCCCCGGTAGCTGCTGTAGTCTTCCCAGGCTTCAATTGTGTATGGTACAATCGGGGTAATTAACTCCAGCATAGCGTCTGCATATACCCGTATTTCCTTCTGGGCGTGGCTGTCACATCTCAGGTCCAGGAAATGCAGCAGGTTGTGCAGGTCCATTTTCCAATACATCTCGGTATAGACCGCCAGCGGCAGAACCGTTCTTGACAATTCTCTAACCAGTCCGGCTTCAAGACATTTATGGTAAGTGTCAAAGCTGCCTTTATTGGTATCTTCAATCATTTTTTTGATTTTGTCATTATTTTCGATAGTGCCTTCACCGGAACCTTGTTTATTGGTTTTTCCCTGGGTACGCATCTCTTCGAGCGGCGGCAGGTAGTATTCTTCTGGCATTTCGGAATATCTTCCGCTCAGTTCGTTCAGGCTTGCAGTGCGATGGCGAAGCCACTGCCTGGCAACGAAAACCGGCAGTTTGATATGAAACTTGAATTCAACCATTTCCAGCGGAGATGTATGCAGATGCCTGATTAGATAGCGAATCAGTTCTTTATCGTCATTAAGTGTTTTGGTGCCTCTCTGATAACTGCACCTGGCAGCTTCTGCAATTGCATAGTCGGCAGAATCTTCACCTTCAGGGAGCATTCCGGGCATACAGTCGATTAATTTTACAAAGCCATGGTCCAGGCATTTAATTTCAGGGTATTTTCCAAATTTTTCGATGATAATATGGTTCATTTTTTCTTCCAAAATATATAGTTACCGCTTTTATTTAAGTTTATTCCTATCTTTTTTGCATGATAATATTGAATTATGCCTTTTTTTCGCCATTTTACAATCCTTTTTGCCAGAATTGGTCCAATTCCAGGTACTCTTAGCAGTTCATAATAGTCTGCCCGGTTAATATCTATTGGGAAAAACTCGGGATGGCTGTTGGCCCATATCTGTTTTGGGTCTAGTTCAAGGTCGAGATTGCCTTCAGGATCGAGTAGAATATCATTTTCGGAAAAACCGTATTTTCTAAACAAGTAATCAGTCTGATATAGCCTGTGTTCACGTATAAAGCTGGAATTAGCTTTTTTAGGATTAGCCAGGGGAATATCTGCAAATAAAGCCATTTGAGTTCCCGATGCCGGTTTTGCACTTTCCATTAACGGCTGATAGGCTGAATAGTATATTCTTTCCATTTCATAGCCGGTGTATAATCGCCAGGTGGCAGAAAGTATCTCCTTATCCGTTTCTCCGGCAGCTCCAACCACAAACTGGGTAGTCTGACAGCAATGTCTATTCAAATTCTGACGATAATGATTGATCATTTTCATGCTGTGAATAATGCCGTCTTTGAAATTCTTTTTGCTGCTGAGTTTTCCAAGACGTTTTTCATTTGGAGCTTCAATGTTGACAGAAACCCTTGTTGCCAGGTTTACCGCCTGTCGGATCGCTTCATCGCTGCACCCGGGAACAATTTTCAAATGAATAAATCCCTTAAAATGGTGTTTGTATCTCAATAACGATATCGTATCGATCATTTTTGTCATGGTCTGATCGGCACTGCAGCTGATTCCGGACGAAAGAAATAATCCCTCGACCATTTTGACGCTATATAGCTCTATGAACTTATTTGCCAGCTCTTCCGGCGATAAACTGCATCTTTGCAGGTCTCGATTGTCGTTAAAAGGGCAGTATTTGCAGTCATTTATACATTCGTTTGACTGTAAGACCTTCATTAGAAAGGTTTTACGACCGTCAGGCAGGGAGGCCGGGTAAATCCATTTACCGGCTTCGCCGCGAACTCGACCTGGTTCATCTTTTAGTCTGCATGAGCATGCCAGGTCAAATTTGCTCGAATCTGCCAGTATGTTAAGTTTTTGTTCGGTTTCCATCAGCTTTTATTATCGGCAGCGTAGGGAAATTATCAAAACATTTTTTCTGGAATTGTTAACGAAAACTTAATATGAAATTAACATTGAATCTCTTCATTCTGGCTAATATACTATTTTGTAATAAGTTATAATGAAAGGACTTATTTAGTGATGGTTAATAAAGTATTTTGTGAAAATAATAACCTGGATGAAATTACCGCGGCAGCCATTGACATTGGCTCAAATGCTATTCGGATGATAATTGGCCAGAAGGCTCCTGATGGGGAAGTAGAGATACTTGAAAGTCTGCATAAGACTGTTTTGCTTGGCCACGACACATTTAGCAGTGGTCGTATTGGCAGAAAAGTCATGCAGAAGGCTATTGGCATCTTACGAGAATTTACCGGAATTCTCAAAGCCTATAAAGTTAATTATTGTCGGGTAGTAGCAACGAGTGCGGTTCGGGAAGCAGTAAATGCTGATGTCTTTCTTGATAGGGCAATGATAGCTACCGGGGTAGAGGTTGAGGTTATCGATACTTCAGAAGAAAGCCGTCTTATGGTTATGGCAATATACAGTAAAATCGACCGTAATGACCAGTTGCTTAAGGGCAATGTGTTGGTAGTTGATGCCGGAGGAGGTAGTACCCTTTTAACTTTAGTTCACGATGGTGATATTATTGCTTCTCATACCATTGGCCTTGGTGCGGTAAAACTTTTGGAAGAATATTATAACTGGCAGTCTGCCTGGTCGGAAGTATATCAGCAGGCAGTATATCGTTTGAATTCTTTTGTTGATACAACTCGCAGTCTAATATCGCTGAATAAGGTAGATAAGCTTGTTCTGCTTGGGTCTGATATACGGTTTGTTGCTCATCGCGATGGACAGGAAGAAAGCGATGGTGTTGTAACCGTATCAAACGAAGTATTTCAGAAGTATGTAAAAAAAATGCAGAAAATGTCTCCTTCAGAATTGGCGATGAAGTACAGTGAAATTACATTGTCGACTGCTGAGACTTTGAATCCGGCATTTGCAATATACCAGGCTCTGGTCAAAATGACTGAAGTCAAGGAAATATATGTCCCAATGGTTAATATGAGAGAAGGGATTCTGGCTGATATATTCAATACCCAATCTGGGGCAAAGCAGGATTTTACCTGGCGGGAGGCCATTCATTCTGCCCATGCACTTGCAGATAAGTATCTTATCAATTCAGAAGAATACGAAACCGTTGTACACTGGTGTAAACGGTTGTTTGATGATCTTACCCCATTGCATAATTTAAACCCAAGGTTTTGTGTCTTACTTGAGATAGCTGCTGTTTTACATCGCGTAGGCACATTTATTTCTACCCGTGCATACCATAAACATACATATTACATAATTTCAAACTCTGAAATATTTGGTTTGGATAATGCCGACCTCAATCTGGTTGCACAGGTTGCCAGATACCATCGAAGGAGCTTGCCCAAAAATTCACATACTGATTATATCTCATTGCCAAGAGCTCAGAGAATGACCGTTAACAAACTGGCGGCGATTTTACGTTTTGCTATTTCGTTGGCTTCAGTTGTCGGAATTAAAGATGAAATTAAATTTAGACTAAATAATGATACTATTCAAATTGAAACTTCCTTTAGCAATACCGGCAGCAGAATGAAACAGATAAATCGCGCTGCCAAGATACTGGAAGATATTTTTTGTATTTCTATTAGTGCTGATGAGAGTTAGAAATGACATCAATTTTTACCGAAAAACATTTTATTAACAGGGAATTGAGCTGGATTGCTTTTAATGAAAGGGTCTTATACCAGGCCGGTCGGGATGACCTTCCGATATTGGAACGACTCAAGTTTTCTGCAATATTCAGTTCTAATCTTGAAGAGTTTTATATGATTAGAGTAGCCGGTCTCAAACAGCAGATAGCTTCTTCTGTCAGAAAAAAAGATCTATCAGGGCTTACTCCCTCTCAACAGCTTGTTGAAATAAGTGATAAAATACAGGAATTAAATACTAACCACTGTAAAATTCTTAACCAGATAATAAAACATTTATCTACTGAAGGTATCAGGATACTGGATATTTCCGGATGTGACGAAGCTCAAATAGAGTCTGCTATGAGTTTTTTCCACTCTGATATTAAACCTGCTGTTACCGTTTTAACCATTCCGTCAGATCGTGAGCTGCCCTGGCTGCCCGGCGGTCAACTTAACGTGATCTTAAAGGTTAAGCCATTGAATGAAGAGTCGGCTTTTGCTGACAAAGATGGATTAAGTTATGTGATTATCCCTCTGCTGTCTGCGATTCCTCGATTTATTCCGTTAACAAATACCGTAAACGAAAGAATTCTAATTCCTCAGGAGCAGATCATATTGGCAAATGCCCAGGAGCTGCTGCCAGATTTTGAGATTTTATCCGGAGGTTATTTTAAGCTTACCCGGGATGCTGATGTCGATATTCAGGATGATGAAGCTGCTGATTTGCTGGCTACTGTTGAGCAGGCAGTACGGTCCAGACGTCGCAGAAGCCCGATAAGGCTTGAAGTTTCAGATGATCTGGACTATGAGATTGTTGACTGGCTGCATGAATCTTTGGAACTGACAGAGCTTGATACTTTTAGAATCTCCAGCTTGATAGGAGCAAATGAGGCTATGTCTATTTGTTTCTGCATTGGGTTTGACCATCTGAAAATCCCTGACTGGCCTCCTCAGCCGGCATTGGGACTGGCTGATTCAACTGATATTTTTGCAACTTTACAGGAAAGAGATATCCTTTTATCTCATCCGTATGAGTCATTTCAACCGGTAGTAGATTTGATAAATAAAGCTGCTGATGACCCTTGCGTATTGGCGATTAAGCAGACCCTGTATCGCACCAGTGGAGACTCTCCAATTATCAGGGCGTTGGAACGTGCTGCTGAATCAGGTAAACAGGTGACAGTTGTTGTTGAGTTGAAGGCAAGATTTGATGAACAGCAGAATATCAAATGGGCTCGCAGGCTTGAAGATGCCGGATGTTTTGTTGTCTATGGAGTTGCAAAGTATAAAATTCATTCTAAGGCTCTTTTGATTGTGCGAAAAGAAGCTGGCAGGCTGCGTCAATACGTACATCTCGCAACTGGTAATTATCATGACAAAACTGCTAAAATATATGCTGATCTTGGGCTTATGACGTCTAATAAGGATATCGCTGTTGATGTCTCGGCTTTCTTTAATCTGGTAACCGGTTTATCCGAACCTGTAAGATGGAAAAAAATTGCTGTTGCTCCAATTACCTTAAAGAGTCGTCTAATTGAATTAATTGATAGAGAGATTATGCTGGCTGAAAAAGGTGAATCCGGAACTATTATTGCAAAAATGAATTCACTGCAGGACAGGCAAATGATTGAGGCTTTGTATAGTGCTTCCCAGGCCGGTGTTAAAATTAAGCTTAATATACGTGGGATCTGCTGTCTGAAGCCCGGACTGAAAGGTGTTTCTGAAAATATAAAAGTAATATCAATCGTTGATCGTTTTTTAGAGCATGCCAGGATTTTCTGTTTTGGGAATGGTGGAAGATCGGAATATTATCTTTCCAGTGCAGACTGGATGACTAGAAATCTTGATAAGAGGCTTGAGATTTTGTTTCCTGTCGAAGGGCAATGGCAGCAGACGAGGTTGAAAGCAATGCTTGATATTTATTTCAAGGATAAACAAACTGCCTGGAAGCTCAATTCTGACGGGACCTGGACTTTGCCGGCTGGCAAAGGCGTTCGAGCTCAAAAAGAATTATATGATGAGGTAAGTAAATCACTGGCTAATAGAAAAGTTCAGAAAATAGTACCTTTTCAATCTCCTGGTAAGGAGTAATTTGAATGGAATTAGTAAGAAAATCAGTCGCAGAATATTTAGGAGCTTTTGCTATTGTATTTGCCGGATGTGGAGCGGCAATGCTTACACAGCTGCCGGAATCGCCAATATCTCATTTCGGTGTATCGATAGCGTTTGGACTTGCAGTAATGGTCATGATATATTCTTTGGGCCATATTTCCGGGGCGCATTTTAACCCGGCTGTAACACTTGCTTTTATGGTTACCAGGAATTTTCCTAAAAAAAATGTGGTTCCATATTGGTCTTCACAGGTATTGGGGGCGATATCTGCCAGTCTTTTACACAAGTTCATTCTCATACCGGCATTATTGCATAAGTATCCAGATATCGTATTTCATTACGGCATAACCCAGCCCATAAATGACATGTTTTTTACTGCATTTTGGTGGGAGCTTATTCTTACTTTTCTTTTAATGTTCATTATTGTTTCGGTTGCAACTGATACAAGAGCGGTAGGGGAGCTTGCCGGTATTGCTATTGGCGCTACAGTTACGCTGGAAGCATTATTTGCCGGACCTGTTTGCGGAGCATCAATGAATCCTGCCAGGAGTATCGGGCCGGCTCTTATCTCCGGTGAACTTTCTCACCTGGCTGCGTATATCGTAGGGCCTATCCTTGGTGCCGTGCTTGGAGCTTTTGCTTATAGATTTATTTGTTGCGGTAGCAAAGAAAGGTTTTGCTGATTCTATTCATAAAAAAAGGACGACATGGTATATGTCGTCCTTTGTAGTTTTCATTAAATATCTCTTAGGCCTGGATCATTTTCATTACTTCCTGGTACCCGCAATTCTGCATTAGGGCGTCCAGGATTACCAGTGCAGTGTAATTTTCTGCGACCGGCCAGATGCGGCCAACAATTGTTGGGTCACGTCTGGTGATAGCTGCCAGGTCTGTGTTCTCATTTGTGTATTTGTCGATTGTATGCTGTGGTTTGTCAATTGTAGGTGTTGGCTTGACTGCCACTCTGGCTATAACCGGCTGGCCGGTTGTCAGACCGCCTGTTATACCACCGGCATTATTACTGTCAAATACGACTTTACCGTTTTCACATTTGATCTGATCGTTACATTCATAACCGGTCATATCTTTTACCGCAAAACCTGCTCCAACTTCAACACCCTTTACGGCACCTATTCCCAGCATGCGACCTAATTCTGCGTCCAGCTTATTGAATACAGGTTCGCCCAGCCCGACAGGAACGCCAAGTGCTACAACTTCAACCGTACCGCCAGATGAATCACCTGTTGCTGTTATCTTAGTACATGCTTCCAGCATATCTTTGCATGCTTGCAGGTCTGGGCTGTTGATTACATGATGAACGCCGTATTTATCTGCTATCTCATCTGCTTTCATTTCCTTCTGCTGGGCCCGAATTTCATCTATCTGGCCTTCTACTTCTGAAAGTACCGCGATTTTTTCCAGGAATCGCATTTCAGGTGTAATACGCTTATTGATATACAGGTTCTGATAGAATGGATCGTAATCCCAACGCATTTGTTTATATGCTTCGGTGTATTCATATGCTTTTTCCAGGTCAACTTCCGGGCATTTCACACCGGCTGCTTCTTTAATATATGAAAACACTCTTATGCCACATTTTTTTAGTATCTTTTTGGCAATATAGCCGCCGCCTACGATTGTTGATGTGTAGCGACCACTGAAAATACCGGCACCGATGGCATCATCACAGGGACCGTATTTCACAAAAGATGCGTATGATGCGTGACCGGGACGAGGTGTTCGGTTGGTATCCTGATACTGTTTGATATGGATAAAGTGTCTGTCAAGGTTTGGTATCAGCAGTGTAAGCGGAGTACCGTTTGTCAGGCCTTTATTTCCTGCGTCTTCTATTGTATCAGCAGCGTTTACGCCGGTATAGATGACAGGGATATCAGGTTCTTTTCTGGGCGAGCTCAGTTCATCGGCACCGGGTTTTCTTAAAAGTAAATCACCGTATATTTCCTGTTCTGACAATTCAAGCCCGGCCGGTACCCCATGTACCATAGCTGTCAGCCCGTCCTGGTATGATCCACCGGCAACAGAAAGTTGGAAATTTCTTCCTAAATGACATCCAAACATAGTTCTTTTCCTTTCAGGTGTCGTTTTTATGGGTCAATATAAACTTTGACTGTCTATAAGTCAAATATGGTAGAATATATAGAACTCCAGTATAAGCAAAAAGGGGGATTTTAGCAAGTAAAAATACTGATGTATAGAAACAGTGGTGATGTAAAGGTTTTATTAAAAAAAAGTTATGTTTATCACTCTTTTTTCTCTTTTTTGTCAGGAATCTGCAAAAAACCACCTAGCCATACTATATAAAATGATACGGCAAAGATGAATACAAATGCCACTATTGTATATCGAAATCTGATCAGAGACATACCCAGGCCGGCAATAGCGTATACTATACTTAGCAGGTAGCATATTTTTACGGTTTTTACCTTGGAAATTCCGCGATCAACTAGCTGATCATATATGTGACCTCGGTCTGATAGAAACAATGGTTTATTGTTTATATATCTTCTTATCAATGCTGTTGCGGTATCAAGTATCGGCAGTCCAAAGATTATCAGAGAGCCGACTGTCCATCTTCCTGACTTAGCGGCAAAGAGTATCATTAAAGCGCCTGCTATGTATCCCAGCAGCATGCTTCCGGCATCACCCATAAATATTTTTGCGGGATGGCGGTTGAATGGTAGAAAGCCCAGTACGCCTCCCACCAGTGATAATGATACAATCATTCGTGTAGTATCGCCGCTTGGGTTATGGTTCCAGGTGGCCAGAGACCAGGCCAGCAGAAAGTATGCCAGCACAATAATAGCGGTGACACCGCCGCAAAGACCATCCAGGCCATCCAGCAGGTTCAAACTATTTGTTGCTGCTAGTATGAAAAACAGAACGATAGGGGCACTGATGGTTATTTCCAGCCATTCAGGCATATTCCAGCCAGTTGCTGCTTTACATATTTCCTGGAGATCCGGACGGATTCCAACTACGATCAGCACTATAGCAGAAACTGCTTGTCCGGCAAATTTTTTGCCGGGTTTTAAGTCATATAAGTCGTCGAGCAGGCCTACAATACATGCTATTACGGCACCAATTCCTATTGCGAGGATTAAAACCCAAGGCTCGTGCGGTAAAATTGTTTGAACTGTTTCTTTAGGAATAGCTGTATGGATATTTCCTGTATGAACGCCCCAGGCACCTATTCCTATGCCAACTAATGTTCCAGAAAGAATACCAAGACCGCCCAGATAGGCAGTTGGTTCTTTATGAGTTTTTACCGATTCGTCCGGCATATCCATTATCCCAGTTTTCAAAGCGATAATACGGAATATTGGGGTCATGAGACAAGCTACCAGGAATGATAATGGCAGTATCATCCAGTAATGGCTTAATATGGATAATGGGGCTATTTTGTCTCCAAACATATAAAATCCTTGAGTGAGTTATTTCCACACTTCTGCATCATATCTTAACATATATAGATTATCACGCCACATCTCATTTGTTATTGAAGATTTCATCCCGAAAGTCATCTCAATTATCCATTTTGGGAAGGCGGCACCTGCTTTTATTGATAATGGTACACCTCCGCCAAATCTTGGATTAATTTCTATAAACTTGACCTGGTTTTCCTTGTTTAGATAGCATTGAGTTGTTATTACGCCAAAACCTGCACCTAGTTGCGATAGCATATTATCTGTTTGTTCTATCAGGTTAAGGTTCTTTTCTGTTACTGCTTTTACTACTTCTCCTCCCCGAACTTCTATTCGTTTTCTGGGGACGGTACATCTTATTTTCCCTTTTATGTCGATGAAACTGTCAATTGTGTATTCTACACCTTTAACGTATTCCTGGGCTATACAATTAGGTATTCTTTTAGAAAAGAATTCAAGCTCTTCACGGTTTTTTACTACTTGATTCCCACGGGCAGCTGAACCATTCCAAGGTTTTAGGAAGTAGGGATATTGAGAGTCATTACCGCTTAGCAATTCTTCGATATCAAATATTGCAGGAGTGTCAAATCCGTTTGAGGTCAGAAATTTATTTGTCAGCCTTTTATCCTGGCAAACAGATATAACTTCCGGAGATGATATTAAAACTTTGCAGTTAAATTCCTGGAGTTTTTCGACATGATTGGCCCAAACGTTTAGGTCAGGGTCAATAGTTGGTACGACCAGATCAACATCATATTTTTTTATTATCTTTAGGCTGTCCCCGAAATAGTCCTTACTGTCAATACGGCCTACTATGTGCATTTTGTCACATAATTGGAGGGCTGGGGAATTGTTGTCGATGTCGGTTCCTACTATTTCACATTCTATGCCAAGTTCGCCGGCTGACCTTCTGAAACTTTCCAGCAAACTTACTCTTCTGCCAACACAGGGAAATAATATTGTAATTTTTTTTTGCAACTTAAACTCTAGCCCTTTAATTTACAGATGTTTGTGTTTTTTTTGTGCCTTGTATAGATTATTACACGGCAGTTACCCGGATATACTCCTGTTTTCAAGTTGTAATTTTCTGCAAGTATTATACTTACAATCGGCAAATATAATTATAGGGTTAAGTATATACTTAAATATTACTAAAATGTTTAGCCGGGTGGCTTTGAAATGCGTCTAATAATCAAATTAGATTGTATTTCTTTAATACATTCTAATTGAAAGCTTCTAGGGCATAATATTTTAGTTCTGAAATCGGTATTAGTATTCTGCCTGGATAAGACTGTTTCTTACCTTGGCATAATTCTTTGCATTCTCGACAAGCTCGGCTGGAGGGGCTTCCACGGTTGCCAGGTCTATTTCTGTTTTTGATCCGTATATATCGAATTTATTTTGTACCATTCCGGTTTTGCCTACCAGCTTTTCCACTCTTCTGTTTAACACAGCCCAGCTATTGTTCATTAAATAGTTGCTTGTCATCCTGTAATCTGTTTGATCGCCGGGATCTGCCGCGATAGTAAGCAGCTGCTTTTCACCTTCGACAAGGATTGTCAGTAAATTGTTCTGGCTCTTGGAGTTTTCCAGGATTGATATTTCTGCGTCTGAACCTTCCTGTTTAACTGAATTGCCAAGCATGTATCTTTGCCACGCAAGCCAGTATATTTCACTTGCTATGTGCATCAATTTTGTTTCTCTGCGTTTGAAGTCTCTATGAACCCCGCTTCTTACAACAGATATTGCCTTCTGGAACATCTGGTAGTCAATCATTTCATTACCAACATTTTTCCATGCCTGGTATTGCTTTGCCCGTTTTTTCACGCAGCTGTCAAGAAGCTCTATTCCTTCATCAGTAGTCAGAACAGCAATATTTGCTATGTTGCCTATTACATTCGGAGAATCTTCATTTTCCAGCAACCCGTTCAATGCAGAAATAACATTATTAAAATCACTTTTACCCTCGTCTGAGAGAAAATACTTCGATATATCTTTTGTTCCGAAACCAGAGATTGCCCAGTATTTTACTTCAGGAATATCGCTCTTTATCAGTTCTAACAGAGTTGGTATTGAGAGTTTATTATCAGCACCTGCAATTACTATTACTGTTTGCAGGAATAAGTTTTTATCTCCATTGCTAAGACTTTGGGCCTGTACTTTTTTTGCCGCTTCCAGTACTGCCAGAGTGTAAGTGTCAGAATAAGTTTGCCTGACTTCTTCCTGGCGGGAATTGCTTTTGGCTATTTTCAGTAAACCCTGGGCTTTATCTGATGGATCCCTGGCTTCAAACATTTCCTGGAATTCGTTTTCAACATAGCTTTTCAGCCGGTCCATATTTTCCTGCTGCAAAAGTGTAAGATTGCGGATTTGTTCTATTTCAGATAATTTAACGGCAGTACTGCTCTGGGAAAAGGCTGTTCCTGTTATAAGTGCTGAAATAGCAAGTACTAAGAAAATATGACATATTTTGCTGCAGTAAATTTTCATTACGATCTCCAAATGTTTATTACTGTTTCTCTTTACAATATTTCTATTTTTATTTAATATTATAACCTTAACTTATTACTCTGTTTATGTCAAGTTGTAAGTAATTTGCAACCTGATACTGAATTTGTATAATTTAGCATGAAATATTTTTTTTTGCGAGTACTTTTATATATTGTGAATTATATTTTAATTGTCCCCGCATTCGATACGTATGTAATTGAGATATGAAAGGTGTTATTTTCTTTTATAACTTATCTCTTTAGAACAAACAATACACATGTTTAGTGTAATAATTTCAAATAACCAGGATATATTGAGGTTTTTATGATCAACTTTGAAGATATAGTTCCAACTTTAAACGAGCTGGAGGCACGAATAACAAAAATTCGTGACTCTCTTTGACTTGCCCGAAAAAATAAAACAAAAACAAATACTTGAAGAAAAAATGGCTGCTCCCGGCTTCTGGAATGATCAGGAAGCGGCCCAAAAGACTGTTGCTCAGTTAAAAAGCCTGAAATCGCTCATTGACCCGGTTAATTCCTGTGCTGATGAAATTGCGGAAGCCCAGTTGCTTTGGTCAATGGCTGAAGAGGAAAAGGATCAGCAGACTCAAACCGAAGTTGCCGAGCTATTATCTGGGATTTCTGATAAAGTAGATAAGGTGGAGCTGGCGTCTTTACTTACTGGTAAAAACGATGAAAAAGACTGTTTTTTCAGTATTCATGCCGGAGCCGGTGGAACGGAATCCTGTGACTGGGCCAGTATGCTTCTAAGGATGTACACCCGTTATTTTGAGCGTGTTGGGTATTCATATGAAGAAGTTGATATGACTCCTGGCGAAGAGGCCGGTATTCGCTCTGTTACCTTAAGGGTCAAAGGCAGCTATGCATTTGGGTATCTGTCCTGTGAAACAGGTGTCCATCGTCTTGTCCGAATCAGCCCGTTCGACTCAGCTAAAAGGCGGCATACCAGTTTTGTTGCTGTCGATGTTCTTCCTGACTTCGAAGGTGAAGGAGATGTTGACATTGATGAAAATGAAGTTGAGATGAAACTTTATTGTAAAGCCAGTGGTGCCGGTGGTCAGAATGTTAACAAGGTTGCTTCTGCCGTCAGGCTGCTGCATAAACCTACCGGTATTGTGGTAGATTGTGTTACAGAAAGAAGTCAGCATATGAACCGTCAGCTGGCCTTTGCGCTGTTGAAAGCCAAGCTCGAACGTCTGGAACAGCAGAAACGTGATGATGAAATGGCCAAGATGTATGGTGATAAGGGTGAAATTGCATGGGGCAACCAGATTAGAAGTTATGTAATGCAGCCTTACCAAATGGTCAAAGATCATCGTACTGATTTTCAGGTTGGTAATCCGCAGTCTGTACTCGACGGTGATTTGGAAGGATTTATAGCCGCTTATCTGAGGGAAAAGGTCAGCAGAGCACATAAATAAATGACT
This sequence comes from Sedimentisphaerales bacterium, assembly GCA_963666285.2. Lineage (GTDB taxonomy): Bacteria > Planctomycetota > Phycisphaerae > Sedimentisphaerales > SM23-30 > JAFGDI01. The sequence continues at coordinate 2,702,775 of OY762711.1, read as the reverse complement.
CAAAGTTAAATCGTACACGCTTTGCGGCAATCCGTGTTTAATAATACTTTTAACTGGCTATTGGTTTAGTTTAGGAATATTAAGCTCAGTTGAGATATTTCCGGGAATATCCCGGCAAATTGCTTTCTGCCGGCAGCCTGACAAGGTCCTCGTCTGTAAGATAATTATATTGCCCTTTATACTTGTTTGACAGGTTCTTCAGGAATAAATCATTTTTATGACTGCCGCATTGCAGGATATTGATTACAGCAGGGGTGCTTTTTCTTTGCTGCAGATTATCAAGGATCGATTTTGTTATATTGATATCAAAATCTCCATCGGTAAAAAGGTAAAATAGATTTGCGTACTGAAAATCCTTACTTTGTGACTCAAAACCGGATCGAAGTGCCGCTGCTACCGGACGCCAGCTTTCTATTCCAGGTGGTACTGACTGGATATCAATCTTTTTGATAAAATCTATGGCTTCCTGCCGATCGAAATATGAAGCTCTTGTAAGTTTGGATCGCGAAAATACTATTGGCTGTTCTCCGGCAAAAAAGACAATTTGAAAATACTGGTCTGGCTCTAATCGCGAGATGGAATTTATCAGCTCTTTTTTTATATATTCTATTGCCATTACCATACTGCCGGATATATCTACCAGGTAGCATATTCGCTCACCCTCGCCGGAAGTGCCGAAAAATGAGCTTTGGTATCCTTTGGATGTTCTAACGACGATTTTGTCTGAAGAAGTGCTTTTGCTTTTTACAGTTAGTGCTTCAGGTAGAAATATTTCCGGGCTGGCTGCTAAGGCTATCGGCTGCTGGCTGATATTTACCGGGTTTACTTGTATTCCGGTAAGTTCTTCGCTTTTTACTTCTTCAAGCAGGTTACTTGCATTATAGTTATTAATTATTTTTACCGGGGCATCACTGATTTTATTTCTTATCTCAGGGTTTGTTGATATCAGCAAAACGGCCAAAATAAGAATATGCAGTATTATAGATGTCAGCCAGCTCGCTGTGCGTCCTTTGCTCTTACTAGCTTTCTTATTCATTCGATGGAGCATTTTCTATTTCTACCGGCAACTTCATGCCGCAATTAAAACGCATAAGCGTTACGCGTTAGCGTCTTTTAATTATGGGGCGTTTCTTTTTCTTTGGTTCAGTAGCCTGATTTTGCTCTTCAAGCTCAGCTGATTTCATAACTTTTTTCAGAGTTTCCGCTTCATCTGAATATTTTGGCAGAACAAGCGAATCTTTCACTTCCAGGGTTTTCATCATGTCATCTTCCCTGTGTTCGGCAATTGACCTTTCTCTTTGCTCATTTGTCATTCTTAGCGAATGCTCCGGGGTTTCCAGGATATGAGGTGTCAGGAAAATGATCATTTCTACCTTTTCCCGTTTTGATTCTCTGTATTTGAATAGGTTGCCTAGTAGCGGAATGCTGCCAAGCAGTGGAATCTTTTCTTCTGATTCTGTTTGCTTGTCGCCGGTGAATCCTGCCAGGCAGACGGTCTGGCCGTCTTTTATTCTCAGCTCTACGTTTGCTTCTCGCTTATTAAAAATCTGTGGGTTAAAATCTGATGATATCTGGAATGTTTCAGTACTGATATCATCAACTGTCTGGGTGATTTTCATTGATATAAAATTATCCGGATGGATTTGCGGGGTAACCTTAAGTTCGGTAGAAATATCTGTATAGGATACCGTACCCTGTGTTACGCCGTATGCGTTTGTTATTATTTTCTCCAGTTGGGGAACCTTGTTGCCAAGGGTGATTTTTCCTTCAACATTGTTTTTTGTTACCAGGTGAGGTCTGGATATAACATCAACATTTCCGGCTGTTTCCATTGCTCTCAGGTATAACTTGAAATCCTGGTCCAGAAGTTCATAGCTCAAGCCGTTTATGTCTGAGAATTTAGTAAAATCCTGGCCCAGGGTAAATGGCGTATTATCTCCTCTCATGATAAAATCATCAGCATAGTTTATCTTTACGCCATGCTCCAGGCCTTTGCTCTTGTTTACCTGGGTAATAAATACTTCGATATAAACCATTTTTTCCGGTATATCAAGTTTACCGATCATCTGGAGGATCTTAGGGAAATTTCTGGAAAATGTATATATGAGCAAACCGTTTCTGGTTTTATCTGATACAATGGTGTATTCAGAAGTGCTTACCAGGCTCAATGACTGGCTCAATCGGTCTGCCAGGGATGCGTCATCTATGCCTGATTTACTTAATGATGCTTTAATCTTTTCGGCTGTTATATCGTCTTCGCTGCCGGCTTCCGCTTCTGCCTGCTGTAGTTCTTTTGGTGTTTCCTGCTTTGCCTGCTCGTAGATCTGTTTCAGCATATTTGTTATATCGTCAGCCTTCGCATATGCCAGCGGAATATATCTGAGTTCTTTTTTATCAATATCAAATTTATTTTTCAAATCTTCTATTATTGGGAAGATCTTTTCATCTTCTGTTTCAACTACTATAACATTATTCTGTTCTTCTCGGTATTGATATTTATCTTTCAGACTTGGATTATTCTCCATTAGCTTTTGAAAATATTCCACGCTTATGTAGTCCAGATTAATATATTTCTGTATTATTGGCGGTCCCGGCGGTGCGATGTCTAACTCGTTTTTTACAACCTGCTCAATTTCATCGATAACTGTCGATGGACCTTCTATTACGATTTTTCTCTGCGTTGGATGCTTGTGTATCTTATATACTTTTCTTGCTTTTTCTTCCAGACTGGCATTTTCCGCTGCGAGGTATACTTCTTTCAAATAATTGATCATTTCATCAGTGACTGCGTTTTTTAGATCAATACTGCGTATAACGATTTCTGACATTTTTACAGTTGTTTCTGTGTTACCGTCACTGTCAGTTTTTTGTGTTATTATTACAGGGTCTTTCTGCGGATCTTTGGGCTGGTTGGAAGGTATGTCAATTTCTGTCAGATATTTTTCGATTTCTGCTATTACTTTCTCCGGTCCGCGAACAATAATAGAGTCACCATTTGGATGTGGCTCAATCATACTGGGCTGCTTGTTTTTGCTGTCACCGTCCTTGGTATCGCCCATAAATCGTTTTTTTAGTATTTCAACTGTTTGCGCCGGCTCCAGGTTATTAAGTTTTATGATTTTATCTATATCCTGGATCGGAGTAATTTGGATTATCTGACCGTTTAAATTAGCCTTCCGGTTCTGTTTTATGAGAACTTCATTCAGCAGGGTGATCATCCCGTTTACATCTACTTTTTCTCTGCTTATCAGGGTAACCTGGCCGGAAACCAGCTCTATGCCGTCAAATTGGACATGATATGTCTCTGATAGCATCTGGAATAGCTGTTTAGGTTCAAGGTCTGGATAATAGCAGCTGGCTTTAATTGCTTCTTCTTTTTTAGCTTCGACGGGTTGGGGGTCTGCACAATATGCTGTTGGCAGGATAGTTATTACCAGTAAGAGAGCGAATAACTGTTTAATAATGGTCATTACTTATTCTCCGGTGTGTTATAACGATTACAACTGTAGTGGATTATGGTTATTGTTCTGGGGTATGATTTTCCAGAACTAATAAAGAATAAACTTCGTCTATTCTTAGTTGTATATTTCTCCAGTTAGCTCTTCATATTATTGCCTTTTCTTCAATTTGCGGGACATCTTATGAATGCATATAGACTCTTTTTAGCATATTCGTCTTGTTTTAGCAAGCATTTTGTTTTTTGTAACTTTCTGTAGCTTAAAGTATTATAAATTATTTTAATAATCTCTTTGCGTTTTTTGAACTCCACTTTATAATGTGAATCTGAGTTCATTCTATGAGTTTCTGTTTAACTCGCTGTAAACTATTATATTTATGGCATTATAGGGCCAAATCTTACTCTGGCATCTGACGCTTTGTCTTGTTTTAATGTAACTGTCTGGCAGACAAATAATTGGCTCATTTCTTCAAAGAGGTGAAACTTGGCTTCATATGGAAAAAATCGCAAAGAACGTGAAAAGCAGAGACGTGCCGAAGAGATACTGCTGGCTGCCGAACATTGCTTTGCCGTAAAAGGTTTTCACGAATGTACAATGGAAGATATTGCCGCACGGGCGGAGTCTTCTGTTGGTGGATTATATAATTTCTTTGGCGGTAAAGATGAGATATATCAGGCAATGTTTTATTCCAGGGCCGAAAAATGTGTTCTGGAACTGCTTGGCAAGATTTCGGCATATGATGACCCATATCAGCAGCTTGAAGCATACATTAAGGAAAGGTTTGGCCTGACTGAAAGGCATAGCAAATTCTTTCAGCTCTACATGCGGGATCATTTGGGTGATCGTTTTAAGAAAAACAAGCTTTGGACTGAGGCTATAGGGCCGCTAATTGAAAAAATGAATACTAAGTTAATTGATATTATCCAGAAATTGATTAATTCAAATGTGATACGAAATGATTTGGAACCCGGATTTATTGCCGGACAGATTGATTATTGCATTGACTTTTTTCTGGATAGCTGGTTTGAAGATATAGATAATAAAGATTTATTAAATAAAAGCGGCTTTGTGATTGATTTTGTTTTTAATGGGTTAACACCCCGTTAAATAGAATAGAATAGTTTGTGAGGTTGTATAGTTTCTTTCTACGCTGCTTAGGATATCAACTAATATATAAACTCTAGTGAATGTAATTGTTATTCGGTAATTTTGTTTTCTTTGCTCTGATAATGGTTATAAAGTTATAAATTAAGGGAATATTAAATGGCTAAGAAAAAAAAATCTATCTTTCGATATTTGTTACTGGCTGATTTCATTGTTATTTCGGTTGTTATTATTTCTATTCTTGTTCTTGGAGTTGTTGTTACCGAACATGACTGGTTCTTCTATAAAAAGCAGAATCTGTCTTTTGAAGATACTTATATCGATACCCGCTCCTGGAGTGTTATGGATTATGCTGACAATCCATACATAACCGAGCTGCTCTTGAAGAGGGGATATAACAAGGTTATTGATGAGATGAAATTATAATTATTATGGGGGCTGTTATATGAAGTACTGTTGCGATCCGTTTTTTCATGCCTTGGATAATGCCGGCAAAAAAGGCTTTTCTATTATTGCTTCCAGGGAAAATAATGAAATATGCTATTATATTCAGTCGAGAATCTGCGATTTCGATTTTAACGAGGAATTTCTTGCTAAGATCAAATCTATCCCAAAACCTCTTGGCATTTCTTTACCGATGCAAATGCAGAAGAAGATTGAATTTTGCCCGTTTTGCGGCAAAAAACTATCTACGCTTTTCCAGGCAGACAACCCGGAAATCAAAGAAACACTGGACCGACACAGCAGGTATCTGTTAAGTTAGTCGCCTTGTGACGCTTCTGGCATGTGCGTCCAGACCTTCAACATCCGCTATCTTCTGAATATTGCCTGCCGCTTGGGATAATGCAGCCTTGCTATAGCTGATTATACTCGACTGTTTGATAAAGTCGTTTACGTTCAGCGGGCCGAATATCTTTGATGAGCCGCCGGTCGGCAATGTATGGCTTGGCCCGGCATAATAATCACCGCAGGCCACCGGGCAGTAGTGCCCGATGAATATCGCACCGGCATTTTCGATTCTTCCGGCTATCTCATCTGCATTATCACATTCGATTTGCAGATGTTCCGCGGCAAAATCATTTGCCAGAGAAATACATTCATCCATATCTTTTGCCACTATGATTATACTGTCGTCTTCGATACAGCTTCTCGTAGCCTCGGCCCGGCCCAGTTGTTTCAACTGTTTCGCCAGTTCCGCTGATACCGCTTCTGCCAGTTCCGAGGAATCTGTTATCAGTACAGCACTGCCCGGTGCGTGTTCCGCCTGGCTCAGCATATCTGCGGCAACATATTCTGCTTTGGCGGTTTTATCTGCCAGTACCAGTACATCGCTTGGCCCTGCAAAACTGTCTATATCTACCAGCCCGAACATCTCCTTTTTCGCCAGTTGGCCCCATATATTACTTGGCCCGACTATCTTATCAACTTTTCTGATTGTGGCTGTTCCCAATGCCAATGCTGCAACTGCCTGTGCGCCGCTAATTCTATACACATCCGTCACGCCCAGTTCAAAACATACTCCCTTAATTACCGGGTGTATATCACCTTCAAACCTCGGTGCACTTATTACCGCTGTTTCTTTGACGCCCGCTGCCTGGGCAGGTACCACAGACATGATTACTGTTGATGGCAGTGGGGCAGATGCCCCCGGCACACAAGCTCCTATCCTGGTCAGTGGGGTATAACGTACTCCCAGCCGTTCCCCGGTTGCTCTTGTCCAGTCTGCCGGAGCTGATACTTTTATTCCATTTTGATATTCCCTGACATTAGCTATCGCTCCCCGCAATGCTTTCAGCAATTCCTGATCGAGTTCTTTGTGGGCCTTCTCCAGTTCTGCTTCACTTACCCGGAATTTATCCGGCGCAAGCTCTACCCCGTCAAATTCAGCTGTCATCTCAGCAATAGCCCGATCACCACCGGTAATCACTCGTTCAATTATACTCTGAACTGCTTTGCGTCTGTCCTGCTGCTCCAGCAAAACGCCTTCAAGTGAGAATTTAACTTTATACGCCTGCCAGTTTACACAAAAGTCTTCACTGGTTGTATCTAATATCTGTATTGGCATTTTTGTACCTTACATGCTTATGTTTGTATATTTCTCTTAAAAGTACCATTATCTAACAAAGTTACAAAAATGTCAATATTTTACTCAGCACCCAAAATTTTTATGATACGACTACTTTTTCTATTGCTGTTCAGCTTAAGACATCTACCGGCAGGTTCTTCTAAAAATTATTTATATCTGGGGGTTGACTTCCACACTTTTTAAATTCCATAAATCGCCTCAAAGGGCCTAATCTCAAAACTTTGAATTATATAGAGTCTGTCCATAGTTGTAAGTTTATTTTTTTGAGATAGTTACGCCATAATTTTAGAATTATATGGTGCGTTTTTGTTGAAAAGCAATAAAATAGGTGTGTTATAAAATGGTCTTGCAAATCATTTTACCTTAAAAAAGGAGCCACACCTATGTTAGAGGTTTTACCAGTTCAGCAGTTATTTGACAAAGATATTCCACTGGAATTTGGCAATTTTGAATATCGTCAGGAGCGTCAGTTCCTGATCAACATTGATCGGATAGTTGAAGCCAGCGGTATTGAGACTTTATTCATCCAGTATTTTCTCAATAGATCCTATGTTGAAAAGACCATAGAATATTTTGGTACCGGCAAAGCTGTCAGGTTAACGCATTACGATCGTCTTAATATCCATATTGAAGCTATTATGGCATTGAGGATATCCATTCTTCACAAGCGTCTAAACTTATCTTTGCGTAAATTCTCTTTGGCATTATCGCATAGTGACCTCTATCAATGGTTTTGCGGCATAAATCGCTTTGAAGTCCCTCGAATACCCGGTAAAACCCGTATAAATGATCTGGAAAATGCAGCGTCACCGCTACGCAGTTGCCTTCGACTTGCGGTTCCGCTCATCATGGCCCGCAGGGGACTTGAACCCCATGTGCATTGAATCGTGCCCGACGCACAAGTAAAGCCTTGTAACTTAAGTAAGTTACAAGGCTTTAACCTACCACGTCAGACAGGATTCGAACCTGTGACCGCCGGATTAGAAATCCGGTGCTCTATCCAGCTGAGCTACTGACGCAAATAATACTTGTACTCAAAATTAATAGACTTGACAGTATAAATATAATTAAAATTTAAGTCAAATAAAATTTATTGTTCAAATATTACTGGTGTGTGACATTTATTTCTGGCATGTTTTAAGTTGATTTTCTTTGCATTTTCCAGTATGTATCCCATAAGTTGCTGTAATATATGCTGCCTAAAGCCATTACAGCTTCTGCATTGTCGGAATCCCATCTCATGCCTGGCCCTTTCAGCCTCTTTGTGAGGCATCCGCAAAACGATTCCGTGGGTCCAGAGCCAATATCATACCCTTTATCGATAAACTTCGGATAATCTGTCATAGCTACTCGTTTGGATATATAATTCCTCAGGCTATCTATCTCACTGCGACTGTCGGTATCATCAAGATTATTGTAGCATTCTTTCAAACGATCAAGTAAAACCAGAGAACCATTTTCTAATGCTACCGTTTTCATCTTGTCACGCCAATGAACTGACTCTTTACTATTCTCCCCATATAGCGAATGAGACGCATTAGTAAGATGGTCCTTAAAATGAAATACATCCAGTATGTTATCATCCAGCATAGGCAACTTGCCTTTATATTGTTTCTCTATCCAAACCGCACCGTCACTTACAGAGTATTTGCATTCTGCCTTGCCGATGTCTATTTTAGCTGTCGTCTTACGCAACATACGACCAGCCTGTTTGGCTGATTCTATTGAATCGGAACCCTTTCTTTTATATAACAACTTTCTGATCCAAATTGCTGAAACACTAAAACGTTCTGCTATTTCCTGTTGAGTGCCTTGATTACTGTCTACTGCATCAAGCACAAGTTGGCGTAATTCTATTGGGTAAGATTTCATATAATATGTATCGACTAACGATATATATTTTCTTCAATTGCTATAGTATGTGAGATTATTGGCAATTCTCCAGCTATAGCAATGGAGCATTTTTTACAGGTAACAGAGAGTTGAGCAAACAGTACTGAATCCAGTACCGACATATAGACGAAGACTTGGAAAATAATGGTAATTATACCGATTCGCAAATATTAGATACCTTTGCTAACTCCTGTATTTTCGATACTTTACCGTTAGATTCTTCTAAATTCGTATCTATACAGGAGTTAAGTAAAATGGGCCCACAAGGACTCGAAAGAGATTTTATAAGTAATGGATATGACAGTATTTATGAAAAGGGTGTGGTAGGGGGCGGCGTAGAATACGGCGTGCAATGCGCTATATTAGCAGAAATTATATCGATCTGGCCTGAACTCACCCCTGAGAAGCGGGAAACTGTTCTAGCTTCGATACGGTCAATGTTAATAGAAAATGCTAAGTGAACAGATTTTAACATAGCCTGCTATCAAGTACTTATGATTTAACATAATATAGCTATTCCGAAGCTTTTTCTATCTCATCCAGCTCTGCCAGATCAAGATTCTTTATTATCGGCTGCAATACCCTGTGGAATAATTCGAGGTTATCTTTCAGCCATTGATGCTGCCTTATCCAATCATTTTGATCTCCGGGGTCAGCTTCAAAATATATTTCCAGATGGCTTTCTTTTGCATCAGGTAACTCACGCCAGTCGATTGGCATACCAATTTGCTGTTCTATATGATTTTTGTACTTATTTTCCAATATCTTATAATAGGACTTCTTTTCTGGACCAGCAACATTAAGATATATACCTATTTGTTTGTCTCGAGTATTCATTCTAACAACAAGATAAAAATTGGACCGACCGATTGAGATATTTGTCCAATGCTGAGGAAGCGGCTTCTGGCATTTAATAAAACTTCCGGATTCTTCAACAAAATTCCTAAAAGTGGACCAGTAATTATGCTGCATTTTCTTTGTTTCTGAAATTTCAGCTTTTTCCACTGTTGTTTTTATTGTTCGGCTCCAATCATTCGGTTTAGATATTATATTAAACTTCGGTGCTATATCAGAGTCGCCGATTTTCCAGAGTTCGATTTCCAGCCCGAAGAAATTAACATCGTCATCGGTCTTTTCGTTAAGCCAGTCTAGTGCCGCACGATGTTCATCTGTAAAACGCTGCGCCACCCAGACGATAGTTACTGCTTCCAATCCTGCGGCATAAGTAAGAAGTTGCCCCAGATGGTTATGATCTGTCCGCTCCAATTGGTTTTCGATTAGTACCCAGTTATTATTTGCCGTATCTTTACATAATATATCTGCCCTGAAAGGCCCTACATTCTGCTCCTGGCCCTCAACTTCAAGCTCCAGTCCTATGGTATCTCCCAATAAGGTAATATTCTCTTCAGCAGCAAGCCAGGGCGTAAAATCGCCTGCTTCATTCTGCCAAATGTCCCGTAAATCGTCAATTTTAGTTAATCGTCCAAGTTTTTGCATTAAAACCTCCAGTCACAAAATCATTTGCCAGCTAATTTATTAAAAAAATCAACAGTGTTTATATATTTTTGCTTGTCTTTTTCTCGCAAGGTTTCGAAAGCCCCGAACATTTTTTCAAAAGGCTGGTAAAAACTTTCAACAGATATAGGCAATTTAACTTTTGTATCACTAAAATATATCGCTGGCCAGTTAACAACGCTTCTAGTTGTAATCTTTTCGTCATGCTCGTAAACATCCCAATCAATCAAACAATCCACGCTATTAATTCCGGCAGTCAAAGATTCATTGTTTTTATTAACTCTTTTACCGCATTGCAAACGACTATCCCCATCCACTGAGCATATTCTCCGATCTCATAAGCTTTTACAAAAGCTGGGCCACAGCACATACCGAGCTCATATATCATTTTCCCATAATCCGGGTCTTTGTTATCAAGAATATGAGCTGTTTTATAGTTAAAAGCAAAATCCCCTAAAGCAATTCCACCCCTTAAAGGAACGCAGGTCTCCATTGATTGTTTAAACAATTCGGTTGCTACAACCAGCATGGCCTTTAAGTCACTAGCTTCACAACCTAAAGAAAATATTAGTATCGAATCTGAAAATAAAAACAATTTGATACGTTTATGAAGACTCTCTTTAGTCTCTGTATCTAGTACAATAGTATCATTAGTTAATTTATCCATTACAGCTCTATAGTCAGATAATGCTCCCCAGGCTTCATCGAATTTATTTTTTGTCAGATATTTGAAACCAAGAATATCAAAATGAGCAACAAATCTTTTATTATTCTGATTTTTGATTCTTTTCATCAGTTACTCCTATTATTTTCATAACCTATGCCTGATTTTATACCCAGCTACAAATCAAGTCCTGCACCGTGCTCTTTGAGCCAGGTCTTTCGAAGTCGATAATCAGGGATAATCTTATCTACCTCATTCCAAAATGTGTCAGAATGGTCACGGTGATGAATATGGCATAGTTCGTGAACAACAACATAATCGATAACTGTCAGCGGTGCCATCATACACTTCCAGTTAAAGGATAGATTGTTTATTTTACTGCAACTAGCCCAGCGGTAGCCGATTTCTTTAACGCTAACCTGGTTTGGCTTTACTCCAACTTTTGGTGCAAAGTAGTTAACACGGTCTTTGATACGCAATAGCCCCTTCTCGCAATAAAAATCAACAAAAGCCTTTTTTGCTGCTTTTGGTCCGCCATCATCTATCAAACTGCGTTTAAGGCAAAACCTACCCTCTTTAAGCTTTAGATCGCATTCCTGGCCAGCTACCAGTGACAAGCGATATGCCCGGCCCAAATATAAAAAGGACTCACCGTTAACCCATTCACGAACGACTGAAGTTGCGTTCAAATCTCGCCATTGAGCCAGATTACGATATATCCAGATACGCTTACTTTCAACAACTGCATCTATTTCCCTGGCAGAAAACCCTTGCGGTGGACGTACCACAACTTCACCATTACGCTCAATAACAATATCGGTTGTTTTACGCTCACTACCTGGCAATAGCTGATAATCTATATCTCTTATTCTTCGTTTATTCATTATCTTGATCTTGTAATCCTTTGATCAAATCATCATGTCTGTTTTTAGCTAACTTCATAATCTCAACCGCAACACGCTCACGATTTTCTTTTAGCTGCTCGATACCCGTCAGTGTCAGGGCTTTTTTAATTGTGCTGCGGGTACGTTTTTGCTTATCGGCATTGTTCCAGTAGTCAATACTGCCAATACTGTCCTGTAGGGTCTCAACAATCGCTCCCATTAGAATTTTCATCTTTTGTTTATCAGCAGCAGGCACTTTACCGTCTTCAAATGCTTCGTTAGCAATATGGTCGTAAAAAGTACTGGCTTCTTTACTCATGCCATCATTACCGACTACACGGCCCTTAATGACCTCTGTACGCAGCTTCTCAAGCTCGTCAGCAAGCCTTATCCATTCATCTTTATGCTGCTCAATAAGGCCGTCAACCTTCTCAGAGAGCCTTTGGTAAAATGCCGGGTCCTCGTCATGATGAACAGTACAATGTTTACGTATCGCATGTTCCATTTCACTGGCCCTGGCCTCAGCATTACCGCCTGAATGCCCGTTAAGCTTTTCGATAAAATCATCGGCCAGCAACTCAACCGGCGGCACTTTCGGGTCTATGCCAAGGCTGATCAGATGCTCGTTAATTAGGTCTTTCACCTTCTGACCGGCATCGCCCAGGTTCAGAGTGCTGTCTTTATAACGCTCTTTGGCCACTCGCAGAATATAACCGAATCTGCGTGCTGGCACTCTATAAGGAAAAGCAACAGGGTGCGGTAGTATTATATCCAGGCTGGTTAGAAAAGTCTTCAAATATACACCAAAATCTGCTCGAATTCTCTCATCTTTCAGCAATTTAACCGCTTCGTGAACAACCTCAGCTTCAGCATGTATATCTGGTAATTTACCCTGAACAAATTCCTCAACGTTTTTAACCTTATGCTCTGAAAACAGCTGCAATAACCGCTGATATCGCTCTTCCAGAACAGGCATTTCTGTTTCAAGCCCCTTCAAGCCATCGGCCAATTCATCCAGTTCATCGGTCGCAGCATATAATGTTAATGCTTCGGTCAGGTGCTCAGTCAGCCCAATATAATCAACAACATACCCGCGTTTTTTGCCTTTTTTAACTCGATTGGTTCGTGCTATAGCCTGAAGTAGTGTATGCTCGGTAATCTTTTTATCAATATACATTACCTGCTCAACAGGTGCATCAAAACCGGTAAGCAGCATATCACATACAATAAGAAATGCAATACCAGTATATGGTTTATCAGGGTCATCCATATCAAAGTTTTTGCAGAAATTATCAACCGCATTCATCGCCCTAGCCTGCCTGCGTGCTTTGGTCACATAAGCTGCTTCATTAGTTCCATCGCCAGAGATAACAACAGCAGCCTTTAGAAACTCGATCTTTTTGATCAGTTCCGGGTTTGGCTTTGTAGCTGCTTTATACTGTTCGATTTTATCTTTCAGGGCTTTTTCTATAGCTCGCTGATATCGAACGGCTGCCAGCTTTGAATGACATACAACTTGAGCTTTGAAACCATTCGGCAGAATATGCTTGATATAATGATTAACCATATCTTTGGCTATTTCATCAATACGCTGCTGAGCCTCCAGGATATCACCGGTAGCGCCATATTTCTTTTTAATAGCCAATAATTCTTCTTCGCTGCGGTCTTTGAACAGGTTATCAAATTTTGCCTCAAAACCGCTCTTATCGTTCAAGGCTGAATCTGCGGTACGGCCTTCATAAAGAATCTGTAACGTGGCACCATCATTAACAGCGTCCATTAAACGGTAAGTATCAATATATTCACCAAAACGCTTATGTGTCTTTTTCTCGCCATGTCGGGCAGTTATAAGCGGTGTACCGGTAAAGGCTATACGTGCGGCATTTGGGAAAGCCTCAAAGACATTATCGCCCAGGTCTGAGCCCTGGGTACGATGAGCCTCATCTATCATCAGGATTATCCTGGACGAATTATTAACAACACCAAATGTTTGAGCTGTAGGGATTGCCTGATATGTCCCTAATGCCTGAGCAACAGATAACGGCAGGCTCTGATCTCTCTGCTGGAACTTATGCACCATCACCATATTTATGTCTGAACTATCGGTCGATAAATGTTCACGTAGCTGCTGGGTGTTTTCTATTATATTTACCCGGCCACCGATAATAGTCGCAGTCTGCGATAGCTGATCCTCCAGGTCAACCCGGTCATTGACCAGAACAATCTTATAATCACTCAAATCACCGGAAGCTCGCAGCATCCTGGCCACAAATACCATTGTCAGGCTTTTACCTGAACCTTGTGTATGCCAGATAACCCCGCTTCTTTCTATACAGCTCTGACCTGTCCGAAGCTGCTTAATTATTCTGTTGGCTGCCCTAAACTGCTGATATCTACATACAACCTTAATACGCGGTCCGCTATCTGTATCCATAAATACCGATGATGTTCGCAATATCTGAAGTAGATTATCCTTATTCAACATGCCGTTGATTAGCTGCTGCTGGGCCGTCATACCTTCTGCAATTTTGTCACTTTCCGGCCATTGTGTTTTCCAGGGGAAATAATGCTCTATCCCGGAAGTAATCGTACCATAGTCAGCTTCTATGCCGCAGGTCCGAACCAGCAGCATATTGGTATGAAATAATTTTGGCTCACCCTCTTTTAACCCCTGTTCCAGAGCCTCTTTGCGTTTGCTCATATATCGCTGTAACTGTATATAAGCTTCATACATAGGGTCAGAACATACCGGCCCGCCTTTTTTACACTCTATTACTACCAGCGGTATGCCGTTAACAAATAAGACAATATCAGGAATGATAAACTTTTTAACCCCGCCGGGCGTATCGATACGAAACTGATTTATAGCATGAAACTGGTTATTTTCAGGGTTAGCAAAATCAATAAGTTTAACAACCGGGTCTTCTTCGCCTGTTAGCTCGTTGAAATCAACCTGAGCCTTAAATAACAATTTCTGTATATCTTCGTTTGCTTCCAGCAGTGTACGGTTAGGCTGGCGGGCGATCTGGTCCTGTAAATCCTGTAACTGGCGACCGGTTAGCCACTGCTCGCCATCTGAGGTGGTATTAATCGCCGAGACACTCTGACTAAAAACATCCGGCAGGATCAACTGCCTGAAGCTTTGCCGCAGGCTCACCGCAGGGTCTTGTGGTATATCTGGCCCCTGATCGATACATGTCCAGCCCAGATCGGTCAACTGCTCTAAAAACGGCTGCTCAACTTCTGTATATTCAGACATTATCAACCTCTTCATCTACACTAACCGGCACCTTGCCGGTTAACAGATCATGCATTAAGCCTTGTTTTAATAATATCTGCTTATTAAGGAATTGTTTTTCTGATTTAATTTTAGAATCAATGCCGTCAAAATAGTTTTTAATATTTTCTTGTTCATCTGTTTGGGGAACAGGCATTAAAATTTGAGACAACTTTTCTCGTGTTAAATGTGCTATGCTGGTTTGTGACACATAATTATTAAACAAACAATTTAGTTTTGCATATTGCATATATCGTAATACGTACTCAGGGGAAATATTTGATTTAGCTCTTAGTCTATGAATAGCTTTCTGATAGAAGCAATTATCCATTACATTTCTCCATATCGCAGTCCGTCCAACTTCTCCACCCTCACAAACAAGTAAATCCCCTTCAAATAGTTTATATTTCTCACGTTCGTGAGGAAGAAAATCCATAACTTCTAAATCGGAAAAGTCAATATCATCCCACTGAATATTTCTATTTGCTAAATAAAAAGCATTCCACTTTCCTGTTTTAGCAGCTCTACTTAACATTTTTCCTAGCTGAATATCAAACAATGCTCCAAAAGCGTTAACTTCCCACTCTTTCGGTATCCAGCCGATAGGTGTTTCATAATATAGCTCAGGGGCCTGCTCTCTGGTTGGTCGCAGTTTACCATCTGGTGTAAGCCCTCTGGTAAACAAATCATGCATCATGCCTGCCTTAATCTGCTGGTATTTAGCTATAAGCTCCTCGGTCTTTTCGATAGCATCATCGATAGTTTGGAGAATGGTAGCTATTTTATCTTGAACTAAAATATCCCTGTGGTACTTAATTGGTAAATTTCTAACAATAGTAGCATTAAGATTAGATTGAGTCGTTTGCGAAGTATACTTGTATACAAATGGCCTAATAAATAACAATTGATAATATAAAAACTCCCGTAGTATTAATGAATTTTCTTTAAGGGCAATAATGGCTTGATTAGTAGCACAAGATATGCAGTTAATTGCAGGCTTTCCAACCGTAGCGTACATTGAATATAGTACATGTGGCTCAGTTATAACCCAGGCAGAACTATTTTTAAGCCCATACTGCGTTATCGTGTCTCTCGTTGAAGTTAGATATTTCGAACAGCTTGACATATCCTCAATAATTACAAAAGGTATACTGCCCCCATAATATGAGCTAACACTAGTATTTGGTGTACCTCCAGCTTTCTGATATTTTGTCACATCCTTTACTGTAGCCTCTACCCACTCACTCATAACCCAGCTCCTTCATAAACTCATTCAGTTTATCAGAAGCTGCATTACGCTGTTCTGTTATGGTTTTAGCTGTTACTGCGTATTTATTCCAGAGGTTTTCTATTGCTTTTATACAAGCCCGTTCATCAGCTCGCAGATAAGCCTGATAGGTTCGCATCAGTACCTTTTGCAGCCGTTCAAGTATAACACCTCTGGCCTCATCGTCAGATATCTTTAGCCTGGCACTTTCTACCAGTTCATCGCGTTTATTTTCGATAGCTCTGATTTTGGCTTTTAGCTCTTTGGCTTCATCTTCCAGCCTTTTGTGTCTGGTAAGGCTGTTCAATATAGACTGAGCCCGGCTATAAGCAACCTTGCCCTGCTGGATCTCATCGGCCATATTAGAAGTATATTCAGATTGAAGACCAGAAGTTTCTGCTAATTCGAGTATGCGATTGCCGTTATCAAACTCCGGATCTGTCTGAGACAGACCCTCACTGCAATAATATGCCTTTTTCTTATCCTTAGGTAATTGTCCTGCTGCTTTTAGTTCGATATAAATATTGCCAGCCAGAGCCTTTATTTCTTTGAGGTGTGCTTTCCATTTGGCTATGGCGGCTTTCAGGTCTTCTTTTTTTGCTTTCACCTCAGAGCCTGGCAATACCCCGGTATCTTCGGTATCTTCAAAGTCTTCTTCATCGGCAGCAGCAAAGAGAGCGTTAAGCTCTGCTATACGACTATGTGCCTGTTCCAATTCTTCCAGAACTTCCGGGAACTGACTTTGTAATATATCTTCATCCGGGATGAGTTCTGGCCCCCAACCACTGGCAGCGATAGATTTGAAATCAGCCTTTAAGATATCAACATAATTCGCAAATGCACCTCTTACCTGGAAGTTAGTCAGCAGATTCTGGCCTGACAGTTCCTCGGCAATACTACGCAGCAGGCTGCTGCGCATAATATAAACATTTCCAGAGCTTTCGCTCTGATTTTCAGCATCTGGAGCAAGTGACTCTACTATTGGCAGATTCTTCTGCCACCATGTTTCAATCTGCTGCATAAATTGATCATGTCTGACTGTAACAGACTTATGCGTTTTGATAAAATCTGCTATTTCGCGTTTTTCACTGATTGCCGGGGCAATATCGAGATAGGTCTCATCTCGCGGTACAAAGCAATCTTCACGCAAACCCTCATAGTTCGACCAGAAATGCTCAAGGCTGTCAACCTCAACAATTGGTACCCCGCCATGCAAATGAGCCCGCACATCATGCGGCTCCGGCGGAGGTGCATTATCTACATATCGGCGAATATTGCAGTTATAACCTTCGTCAGCTATTTCTGCTTTTGGCACATTTCGGGCATAAGCGGGAATATCCTCTCCGCTGCGATAGGCATGGATAATCTTATCAATATCCTCAGGCCTGATGTGGTTCTGGGCTTTGCCCTCACGATATTCCCGATCAGCATTGATAAATAACACGTGATCGCGTTGAGCTGCACCGTCTTTATTCAGAACCAGGATACAGGCGGGAATGCCAGTACCATAGAATAAATTACTCGGCAGGCCTATAATTGCCTCCAGGTAGCCATGCTCAATAAAATATTTACGAGCTTCTGCTTCTTCACCACCGCGAAATAATACACCGTGCGGCATTACCGTCGCCAGACGGCCATTATGCTTGAGAACAGAGAGCATATGCTGTACAAACATAAGATCGGCTTTTTTGCCTTTTTCAGGCATCATTACCGGGAAACGACCGGGGAATTTCAGGTCTTTTTTGATATAGTTCTGACTGAATGGAGGATTTGCAAGTACCCGGTCATAGCGTTTCAGCTCGTTGGTTTCATCTAAATGTTGCGGCTCTCGTATGGTATCTTCCTGACGTATATCGGCATGTGATATGCCATGCAGCAGCATATTCATCTTACAGATCGACCAGGTGGTACCAATCTTTTCCTGACCGTATAATGCAACCTCCTCGGCCTTTTTGCCATTTTCACGCAGATAGTCGCGGGTCTGGATAAGCATACCGCCGGAACCAACAGTAGGGTCATAGACGCTCATATCTTCCTGAGGATTACATATTTCTACGCATATCCTTACAACCTCAGTAGGTGTATAAAACTCACCGGCCTTTTTACCGGCAGAATCAGCAAAGTATTTTATCAGCCATTCATAAGCTGCGCCAAGCAGGTCAGGGAATTCAAAGTCGTCGTCTTTTAGAGGTATTTTTTCAAAGTTTTGGACAAAATTCGATAATGTATCATCGTCCAGGGTACGCTGGCCAATCTTGCGGTTAAAGTTAATACCTTTTAGAACGTCTTCTAGTGCGTCAAGGTTAGCATCCTCGATAGCTTCTAAAGCTTTATTCAGAGTTGTACCGACATTTTCTTTTACATGCTTCAAAGCCGGGTGCTCAATAGTCTTAGTCTCACCATCTTTAATAACTTCCTCTGACCAACCAACATTCCACCGTGCCCTTGCAGGTACATAGAAGTATTTGCCGGAATAGTTATCCGGGTCGTCAAGTTCTATTGCTATATCAGAATCAGACATTCCCTGATCTGACAACTCTTTTCTAAGTTCTGCCTGACGCTGATCAAATAAGTCACTGGCACGCTTGAGAAACAGCATACCGAATATATATTCTTTATATTCGCTTGCATCCATGCTGCCGCGCAGATCGTCACAAGCGGTCATTAACAGGCTCTCTAACCGAGCCAATGTAAGCTTAAATTCCATGTATTATATAATCCTTTACATAACAAGTAATTACAACCTGGCTGGAACAGGCTGCAATAATAGCAATTTAGCCAAAGTTATTCCCATTTTTCAGGCATATTTACCTAAAAATCGCATAAAAATACTAATATACCAATTACGCTTGAATCGTGCAAATAAATATTAAGTCTCTATTTAACAATACTTTGAGGCTAGCTGTGGAAAATTAGTATCCTAATCTGATTTGCCAACAATTACTCGTTATAAAATCCAGATAAAATAACGAGTTTTAAGTGGCAAAAAGGGCCTACCGTATGGCCTCAAAAAAAATAACCCTATATATGCTGTTGTATTTTATTTTGCGATTGTATCGTGTTTTGCCGTGTGCTATTTTACTTTTAGCTTTGTAATTTGTGATTATTTTTACAGGAGTTAATGCTTACACCAAAGCAGGCTCGGTACAAATAATCAGCTTAGACAACGTGTTCAAAATTAGTCAGCCCTAACGGTTTGAGGTAAAAAGATTGCTATATATAGCAATCTCAAAAATTAATTGCTATATACAGCAATCGATTTTAATTAGCAATTGAATCGGTTATTGCGACGTGCTATTTTACATTGAGTTTTGAGATTTATATTTAATTGTAACCGCGTAAACCACCGGCTTTGCCGGTGAGAATTTATAAGGCTTTGCCGTAGTAAGCGTATAAAATGGTTCTCCGGAAGGCCCTGGAAGGGGCGAAAGGAGAACCAAAATGAAAGACTGGCGAAGTCAATCCCATGTCAAATGGGACTGTAAGTATCATATAGTAATGGTACCAAAATATCGTAGGATAGAAAGGTTTAAAAGGAATCGCACTCAGATTAGAGAGATATTGCGAGAATTATGTCGTCAAAAGGATATTGTACTAATAGAGGGAAACTTAGCTAAGGATCATGTTCATATGGTTTTAAGTGTTCCGCCTAAGTATAGTATTGCAATGGCGATAGGTTTTTTGAAGGGCAAAAGTGCTATCCGCATAAACAGGCTACTTGATCGCCATCAAGGTAACTTGTTTGGAAGGAGCTTTTGGTCTCGAGGTTATAATGTAAGTACAGTTGGACTTGACATTGAAGTAATAAGGAATTATGTCAAGAATCAACTAATAAAAGACCGTAATGAAGATAATTTGAAGTAAGTGAACCCAACGGCCCCTTTTAGGGGCCTTCCTCAGACCTCCTGCTATGCAGGAGGCGTGCGTGATTTTACAGGAGTTAATACCAATGCCAGAACTAGCAGTAATTAACCTTCTATCACTTTCTGAAATTGCAGATTTCATTGAAGAGCCGCCGCAGCGGGTAGCTTACATAATACGTAAGCTGAGAATTAAGCCGAAAAAGCGTATCGGTATTATCAGGCTGTTTAGTAAAAGCCAGGCAATCCAGATTAAACAAGGCTGCTTTAATATGCAGGTGAGGAGGTAAGTATGTCAGGTGATAACAAAACAATAAAAGAGCCGCTTTTATTGCGTGAAAAAGAAGTAGCAGAACTTGTTGGAGTAAGCCCCAGGACGTGGAGAGATTGGCGGGCAGGTGGAAAAATACCACCAAGTTATAAAATAGGAAAAAGCCGATTTTGGAAAACGGCAGAGATTATGCAGTGGATAGAGCTGGATATGCCTAATATTGAGCGTTTCATTGCGTATCAGGCAGGCAAAAAAGGTAAGCATCTATGAGCGATTTAAAATATTGTAGTTTTCCGATAGCAATTAATCGGCTTGGTATTACTTCGGCATATGAGCTTCAGATATTAGTCTTATCAGCCACCTTGCCAAAAGGTCTTAAACAAAGTAATGAGCAACTAGCAATATTGTTTAATACTCATACAAGGTCTATTAATCGGGTAATTAAGCGGCTTAAAGACAGTAAATATATCGTTAATACCGGTAGTCATTCCCGCAGGGTGTTAGTAGCTAGCGATGAGATCATGCTGCTGTTTAATAAGCATCCATCAAGTAATAATACACTATCTGGAATCGGGGACACTTTGTCTTGTGATAGAGACACGTTGTCCAAAACTAGGGACAATTTGTCTGAAAACAGGGACATAACAGCCAACCATAATATTAATAATATAAAAAATATAAAAGAAATAAAAAATAATATTTCTTACGAATACAGTCCCAACTTAAAACCCGAATATTCAGACCAAATTCAGACAGTTATCAATAGATGGAATAAAAATCGGAAAAGCAAAAAAATTGTCAGGCTTGATATAAATGACTACAAAAGCGTACAACAGGCACTACTACTAAAAGGTCTTGATTATTGTCTAAAAGCTATAAATGATAATCCAAAATGTGATAATATTGGGCAATGTTTCAAAAAGGCAATGTAGCGGGTCCTTCCTAAAGGTCTTTTACCTGCGGCATATCGACCCCGGCCTTTTTACGGACTGTTCGTTCGTCCAGGTTAGACAATACAAAACCAATAAGGTTAACATATGAATCAAAATACACCAAGCAAACAGGAAATAGCCGGAAGGCTAAAAGAATTAAGCGATACCATGATAGATATTGCTATTGATATGAACTGTTACGGCGGCTTAAACGAGCAATGGCATATGCATGCTTGTGAGCTGTACGCGGCAAGCCACATTGCATTTGAATGGGCGGATGGGATAATAAATGAAAGTGATGCTGTGTTGATTGACTATTATTAATCGCGGTCAGATTTATTGGCTCATATTTTTAGCGTAAGCAAAAAAATTATATTCACTACAAAATTGTAATGACATATTATTACAGAAAGGATAAGATTAATGGATGAGTTTTACAGTTACAAGGAAGTTGCTGACAAGTTGAAGCTGTCAGAAAGGCGAGTCTGGGACCTTGTAAACAAAGATAAAAGCCTGAAGGCGTTTAAGGCAGGTAACCAGGTTAGAATCTCAGAAACAGCGATCAGAGAATTTATTCAACGCTCAGAAATCAAGTAAGGACGTTAATATGGCGAGTTTAATTAAAGATCAAGGTGGCAAAAAGCGTATTGCGTTCGTTGATCACAACGGCAACCGCAAACAGATCAGGATTGGCAAGTGTTCAGTTCGTGATGCGGAATCGTTCAAAACACGGCTCGAAAGCCTACTGTCTGCTAAAATTCAGGGTGTTGAGCCTTCTCGGTTAGATGCTGAATGGCTTAATGAGATCAGCCCAGTTTTGCGGGATAAGCTGGTAAAGGTTGAACTGTGTCGGCCTCTGGAGATCGAAGGAAATCCAACAGTAAGCAAGTGGATTACCGATTATATGGATAGTCGTACTGACGTAAAGGAATCAACTGTAAAGACCTGGAATAGTGCCGCTAATAATCTTAGAGGCTTTGCGGGCGATAAACAAGTTAAAGACTTCACAGCGTTTGATGCCCAGAATTTTCGGTCGTATCTGATCGAGTAGGGGCTCGCGATGCCGACAGTTCATAGACGTAGTAAAATAGCAAAGCAGTTTTTTGCTGCTGCAATTAAGAAACGTATTATTACCGAGAACCCTTTTGCTGATGTTGCAACTGCAAACCGCACCTCAAACGACCGTATGGTATTTATTGGCCGTGATGAGATGCAGCAGGTTATAGAAGCCTGTCCTAATGTTCAATGGCGGCTGATATTTGCATTTGCCAGATATGGCGGTTTGCGTATTCCTTCCGAGTTATTCGGCTTGACGTGGAATAATGTTAATTGGAGTAAGAGCCGATTTATTGTTCGCAGTCCAAAAACCGAGCATATTGAAGGTCGGGAAACGCGAATTGTGCCGATATTTCCTGAGCTGCTGCCGCTCCTGAGAGAAGCCTTTGAGCTTGCTCCCGATGGTGAAAACAGAATAATTACTATATATGATGAGAATAATTCAAACTTACGTACACAAGCTAACAGGATAATTGAGAAAGCAGGGTTAAACCCGTGGCCAAAGGTGTTTCAAAACCTGAGAGCTACCAGGGAAACTGAATTGGTAGAAAGTTATCCGATACAGGTGGTGACTGCATGGCTAGGTAATACGCCAGAGGTTGCCATGAAACACTATCTGCAAGTGACCGAAGAACACTATAAAAAAGCGGCGCAAAATGCGGCGCAGAATATGCGAGAATTGGCTTGCAGCGGCTCGAATGAAAAAACAGGGGAGCGCATAAAAAAAGCTGTAAGTCAGGAAAACTGCGAGACTTTGCGAAAAGTTGCTAAATCTTGCAATTCTAATAACTTACAGCTGATGGGCCCACAAGGACTCGAACCTTGGACCGT
This sequence comes from Sedimentisphaerales bacterium, assembly GCA_963666285.2. Lineage (GTDB taxonomy): Bacteria > Planctomycetota > Phycisphaerae > Sedimentisphaerales > SM23-30 > JAFGDI01. The sequence continues at coordinate 2,679,677 of OY762711.1, read as the reverse complement.
TCGATTATGAGTCGAATGCTCTAACCAACTGAGCTATAGGCCCCACCGGTATTAAAACCGACATCTCAAATGAAAATGAATTTCTCTTTCATTTGAGAATTATAAATATTAGTGTTTTGTATATATTTGTCAACAGTTATTTTCAATAATTATGAAAAATAATCCCTGTAAGTGCACTATTTTGAAACAACTTAACGTATTATACGCTTTTCCGTTATTAACAGGTCAACTTTCTGGTCATGCACGCAAACCAGCATATTGGTTAGCATTTGAATCTCGAACGCAACCCCGCATTTGAAGGCTCTGCACCCGTTTTGGCTCAGATATTTGTCGTAAAATCCTCCTCCGCGACCAAGCCGATTTAAATTTTCATCGAATCCAAGGCCTGGAACTACTATTAAATCAATATCTTCAACAGAATATTCGTCGGAATTTTCTGGTTCAAAAATCCCGTATTTGTTAGGTTTTAATTGCTGATCTTTGCAGGCAATTTGAACGGCAAACATGGTATTATTTTCCCAGTTTACTTTTGGCACAACTACGCTTTTACCTAACTTGAAACACTCATCTATAATGTAAGATGTATTTACCTCGCCTGGAATACTAATAAAAGCCATAACCACATTAGCTTCAATAAACTCATTTATTGATTGCAGATTATTGCAAATATCGCGGCTATAACCATTAATTTCGTCTTGTGAATAAGCTAAAATCTTCTTCTTAATATTACTTCTAATTACGTCTTTGCCTTCAGCCACTATTTTCTCCTGTGCTTTTTATTTCATATACGAAATCTGCTCCAGCATCACCCTGATACCTTCATCTACACTTGCAGTGCAAAGCAACTCCCCATTTTTATACAAAACTACCTTATCCTTGCCTCCACAAATCGCCAGGTCTGCTCCTTCAGCTTCTCCTGGGCCATTTACAACACAACCCATTACTGCTATTTTTACCGGCTTTCTAACAGATTCCAAGGCTTTTTCAACTTTCTCGGCCATTCCAAGCAGATCCACTTCGCATCTTCCGCAGGTAGGGCATACAATCAGTTCCGGTTTCCATGGCTTTCTCAATCCGAGCGACGTGAGTATCTCCCAGGCTACTTGCAGTTCTATGTTTGGGTCACCCGCAATTGAGACTCTAATAGTATTACCGATACCTTCATCTAATAATACCCCAAGAGCAACTGAACTGCGAATTGCAGCCGTCATAGGCAATCCGGCATGCGTTACTCCAAGATGTATCGGAAAATCGAATTTCTCCGAGATTAGCCTGTTTACCGCAATTGTGGTTTGAGAATCGTGGCATTTGGCTGATAAAACTAAGTTGTCAAAATTATTTGAATCAAAAATATCAAGGTATTCGGCCATTTTCTCCGCCATCAGTTCCGGCATAGGACGCTGAAGTTCCTGTTTTTTTTGCTGCTTATCCTTAAGGTCAACAATACTGCCTTCGTTTACTCCTATCCTTATCGCGGTTCCGTTAATTTTGCATGCCGCTATAACTTCATCTACCTGTTTCCTGTCTGCGATATTGCCGGGATTAAGCCTTATTTTTACTACTCCGGCTTCGATCGCTTCGATTGCTCTTCTATAATGAAAATGCACATCGGCAACTATTGGTACAGGGCTCTGTTTAATTATTTCAGGCAAAGCAGCAGTATCTTCCGGCTTAGGCACTGCAACCCTGACAAGTTCGCAGCCCGAATTAGCCAGTAAGTTAATCTGGCCAATAGTTTTATCAATATCGTGCGTATAGGTATTGGTCATGCTTTGAACAATAACGGGATGATTGCCACCTATATGGAGTGGGCCTACCTTGATTGCTTTTGTTTTTTTTGTCATTCTTATCCTTTTTACAATTACAATAGTGATACTATTTTTTCTAGTTCATTGGCGTCATTCTGGTTAAAAGCATTAAAATCATGGCTGTCAATATCTAGTATCGCAAATATTTTATTATCGCTATAACATGGAATTACTATTTCACTGCAGCTTTTTGAATCGCATGCTATGTGTCCAGGGAATTCGTGCACATTTGCCACTACTATGGATTTCTGCTGGTTCACGCATGCCCAACAAACCCCGGTATCCTTTTTGAGGTTCAGGCATGCAATTAGTCCTTGAAATGGTCCAACAATTAATTCACTACCTTCCAATAAGTAAAAACCTGTCCATGAATTTTGGGGCATATTGTGGTGAAGTAAGGCTGCGAGCGTACTCATCCTGGATACGATATTAGGCGTCGCATTTCTCAGCTCTTCAAATTGTTTTCGCAAAATATTATAGTCAGTAGTATTAAAGGCCGGCATCTTTCTTCCTTTATCTATTTGTAATTAAATATTTTATGTGTAATTATTCAACTTGCTTACTTTTGAATCATATATTATAATGTAAGCATAATTACTAGTAAAACTTTATTATTACTGTTAAGGAAAGCCCTATGAAAACCCAGGTCGCAGCCAATAATAGATATTTTGCGTCTAGTTTTTTAACTTTCTTGTCATTTGTATATCTTATTTTATTATTTTCTGGCAATGCCTATGCTGCTATTGCTAATCCATTTGCTATTGGTGGTGGGGTTGCTGAACCTAAGGATGTGGCTATTCAGGACATTCCTAACGATGAATTAATAAAGCTGGCAAAGGCAGACAATGTTGATCCTGACATTTGTTACGAATTAGGCTCCAGGTATTATAATGGTAGAGGGGTAGCACAGGATCATAAAACAGCTGCGATCTGGTTCGAAAAAGGTGCAGGACTGGACGATCCTGCATGTCAGACTACTCTAGGATATTTATACTATCAGGGAAAAGGGGTTGATTTAAATCATCAAAAGGCATTTGACTATTTCCATAAAGCTGCAAAACAAAAATATCCTCGTGCCCAATATAACATGGGATTAATGTATTATCGTGGCATAGGTATTGACAAGGATATCGATAAGGCGGTTTTGTGGTTTTCCAGGGCAGCTAAAAACAATGATGGTCAGGCTCAATATATTCTTGGCTGCTTATTTCTTGTTGCCGAAGGTGTTAATGAAGACTATATTTCTGCATATAAATGGCTTTTGCTGGCGGAATATAATGATATTGACGTTGAAGCTCTGAAATCGGTTGTTGAGCAATCTTTAAGCACATATGAAAAACAAAAAGCCGTTAAGTTTGCCAGTGATTTTATAGATGAGCTTAAAAAAGATGGAATTGTCAATCAAAATGTCTCCAGTGAAATTATTCCTGACGGACCGGTTAGGGGAGGAACTGGATTTTTTATTACTAAGGATGGTTATATACTGACCTCATACCATATTATCAGAGACACGAAAAAAATTAAGGTCAAATCAGAGCTTGGAATCATACCGGCCGAACTGGTCATGTATGACAGTACTGTAGATTTTGCATTACTCAAAATAAAAGGATATGTAAATTGTCGTCCACTGCCTATAGCTGACCCGGATTATAACATTAAACTGGATGAACCTATTTGGACTTATGGTTATAAAACCGCAGTCAAAACTTCAGCTGCTGCCGATTTTGTTAATGGTAAAGTCATTTCTTTATCTGGTGACAGTAGTATTCAATATGGAAAGCAAAAAGAAGTTATTTTGAAGCAAAAATCACAGGAAGAGAATATTATTTCTCAATCTGCACCTAATATTAGATTCTGTCAAGTTGAATGTGCTGCAGGGCCGGGTAATGCCGGAGGAGCTGTTATTGGGCAAAGTGACTTTGTCATAGGGATTTTCGCTTCTGAATTTGAAGGTGAACCCGGTCAGTCGGAAAGTGACAAATGGCCGGTACAAAGGCATTTTGTTACAAAAATGTCGTTTGTAATACCGTTCCTTGAGTTAATCCCGGGGCTCATAGACCAGATCGACCAGCAGAGAATCGAAGCGTTAAGGGAAAAAGCTTCAATAAGGTCAAAATCGGCTACTGTCCAGGTATTAGTATATTGATTATCTTTTGTAATTAGTTGCTTCCACAGTTTTTTATGTTGCGAAAATCGCCTAAAAGGACCTTCCTGTAACATATTAAATATACTTTTTAGAAATAAGCTTAGAAATACAATTAAATGTAAATTATTAATTAACAAGGCCCTGTTTCGGCCTTTGCGTGTAATGTTGAACAGTCAAAAGTGCGTAACCGCACAATTATTTCATGGAGGAAATAATGTCAGTATTTCATACGTCAAATCCGCTTAAAATCCTTGTTTTAGCTGGTGGTATCAGTAATGAACGTGAAGTTTCTCTTTCCAGCGGTAAATCTGTAGCTGATGCCTTAATTACTGCCGGGCATACGGTTATTACAGCTGACATTTCTCCTGATAATCTGACAGCCTTGGATAAAAATGACTACGATATCGTTTTTCCAGTACTGCATGGCGTTTTTGGCGAAGATGGACAGTTGCAGAAAATACTCGAAGAGAAAAAGATTCCTTTTGTCGGCAGTGGCAGCAAGGCAAGTTCATTGGCAATGGACAAATGGGCATCTAAATTGCTATTTGAGCAGAATGGAATCTCAGTTACAAAAGGAAAATTGTTACCTGCTGACGATTATTCACAATTGCCTTTTGCCGAAACCGCTGAAAAGCTAATTTCAGAGATGGGCTTACCTATTGTATTAAAACCTGTTTCTGACGGCAGTAGCGTTGGCGTATATAAAGTTAATGATATTAGTGAATTAACCTCGATTTTGGAAACATATTTTGATAGATTTGGCGATTGCCTTGCTGAAAAATTCAATTCTGGCAATGAATACACTGTTGGTATTGTCTGTGACCAGGTATTGCCAATTATTCAAATATTGCCGGCTGTTGATTTTTATGATTATGAAGCAAAATACCAGAGGGATGATACCAGATATGAATATGATGTTGATTTATCTGAGGATGCAAAAAATGCAATGTGCAGCTCTGCTCTTAGGGCATACCAATTGCTTGGTTGTAAAGATCTGACTCGTATCGATTTTATGATGGAATCTGGTTCTGAGCCTGAATTAATGGAAGTCAATACTTTACCTGGTTTTACAGACCACTCACTTGTTCCTAAGGCTGCACAAAAAATTGGGATTTCTATGCCGGAATTATGTGATAAAATTGTACAAAATGCTGCCGGTCGGCCGATAATATAATTTATGGCTAGAAAAAAGAAAACAAAGAAAAAGAAAAATGATTATTTTGCCGGTATAAAGGCTATGTTTACCGGCACACGCTTTTTATTGATGAGGAAGTTCCTTTTTATTTTTCTTCCTTCAGTATTTGTCTTAACCGGGATTGCTGTTGGTTTGGGATATTTAGAAGGCTATGTAAAAAATGTTGCTGCAGAACGAAGTATTAGTATTGAATTAGAATTTGTAGGTGAAAAGCCAACTTGGGCTCCTCTTGAACTTATTTCTGATATCAATTTATCTTCTGGTATCAATTCTGACGACTTCTTATTAGACGACGATCTGGTAAATAAAGCATATAAATCCATATCGGTCAATCCGTGGGTAGAGTCTGTCAACTCTGTACGAAAATGCTATAGCGGTATTATTCAATTTGACTATTCGCTTAGATGCCCGGTTGCAAAAATGATAAAAGGAGACCAGATATATTATATTGATTCGGAAGGTATTGTAATTCCCTATGCTCCGATTGACAGACATTTGGTATGTATTAAAGGTAGTCGCCAGGCATTACCAAAGCCCGGTATGCAGGTAAAACAATCCGACATTTTAGCTGCTTTGGATATTTTGAAAAAAATCCAGTTTGTTGACAATAATTTAACCAATAATTCTGATGCTATCTGGACAGAATTAGCTGTTATTGATGTTTCAAATTTTGAAGGGCGTAACGATCCATCCATTTCTCACATTAATTTATACACACATAAAGATACCCAGATTCGTTGGGGGGCTGCCGTTGGGCGTGAAAAGGCGTATTGGGAAGCTGATTTTACTACCAAACTAACCAGATTATACCGTGATTTTAGAGATTACGGCACTTTGGATATAAATACTTCTGGAATTGAGTTGCGTAATCATCAATAGAAGGTTTTTATATGATAGCATATCTAATTTCATTTTTTATGCTGGTCTTTGCAATCTGGCAGGATAAGCGAAAGGATTTTCCTGACCTTGATGCAGCTTTGGATTCATTAACAGATTTTGATTTCGATAAAAACTGGTGGATTTCTTGTGATCACTCTTCAGCTCTTGCTATTGATGCCAAACAGAATAAGATATGCCTGCTAAGAGCGTTCAAAGGGGTACAGGTCATAGATTACAGGCAGCTGCTTGAGTTCGAGTTGGAAGAAACTTCTGCAAAGCCGCCTTCCTCCGGCATAAAATATTATTTTAACTCCTTTTTTACCTCAAAATCTGAATATACAAAAATATATATAACTTTGTTACTTGACGATCTGAATCAGTTCGATTTTACTCTTACTATATATTATGGCAGATCCGTCAAAGGGGGCCATAAAAGTAAATCCCTGGCAAAGCAAATATGTAAAATTCTAAAAGTTGTTCAGAAACGTGCTGAAAAACTGGAAAAACAGCAAGCCTCAAGGCCACGTATCGCTGAAGAAGTCGAATATGAAGAGGAAGAGCTGCTGGAAGTTGATAGCTGCTCAAACACTCAAGCGGAATTCGACTTCGAACCTGCTTAACTAATCATTCAGCTTTTCGAGTTCACTAGAAATAGCATCAATCAGTGGCTTGAATGTTTCTTCTCCCATACCAAATTTTAATTCTGCTGCTTCAAACAGCTCTTTTAATGATTTTGATCCGCCTAAACTCAGTGCATTTTTATAATTTTTCAATGCGATACCTGGATCATTTTTGGTTTGAAGCCAGATTCCCAGGGCGCCTAGCTGTGCTATTCCGTATTCCATATAATATAGTGGATACTGGAATACATGTATCTGACGATGCCACTGATATTTTTTCTCTTGTTCAAGTCCTTCCCAGTCGATCAAGCCTCCGTCGCCAAATCTGCTGGTGACTTCCTGCCATTTTTTATGCCGTCCTTCAATATCCAGTCCGGGATTTTCATAAAGTTCATGCTGGAAACAATCAACCGTTGATATCCAGCATAATAGTTCTAATATTCGTTGAAAATGGTCTATTGTAGCCCGCTTTTGCTCGGCAGGACCATAGAATTCGCTTATATATGGCAGAGCTAGCAATTCCATTGACATAGATGCTACCTCACAGAATTCCATTGGCCCATGGCGGTAACTTATTGGGTCAAGGTGACGGCTGGCAAACATATGGAAAGCGTGTCCGCCCTCATGCAACAAAGTAGTTAAATCACTATTGGTACCGGCAGCATTCATAAATATGAACGGTTTTCTTGCTTCCAGCATAGTTGCCTGGTAGCCTCCGGGGGCTTTGCCTTTGCGGGTAGCCAGGTCGAGCAGGCCATCTTTAACCATACTTTCAAATTGATTGCCAAGCTCTTTATCGACTTTATTAAATATGCGGAGGCATCCACCTATCAGTTCTTCGGCGGTATCGAACGGTTTTAGTGGGGCGCGTCCTTCCGGGTCACAAGCCAGATCCCATGGACGCAGTTTATCAACCCCTAATTGTTTCTTTCGCTCTTCCAGTTCTTTACGTACCATAGGAACTACCAGATTCTCAACTGCGGCATGAAATTCCCGGCAATTGTCAGGTGTATAATCAAATCTGTACCATTCTTTATATCGAAAATCCCTGAAATTATCAAAACCGCAATTTTGAGCGATTTGTTTCCTGGTTTCAAATAACTGGTCAAATATAGAATCAAGCTTTTCTGCATCCTGAATTCTTCTTTGCCATTCTGCTCGCCAGGCTTTTTCACGAATATCGCGATCATTTTCAAGCAAATATTTACGCATCATAGGCAAAGTCTTCTCTTCACCTTCAAACTCTACTGTCATTGCACCACATACTTGCTGGTATTCCTGGCTCAGCAGCGACTCTTTTGTACCCAATTCTATATTTTCTTCTCTAAACAACTCTATATCTGTTTTCAGGTGCAGGTCATGCAGGTCATAATGGCCGTATTTGTCTGGAAATCTTTCCCGTGCTTCAAGGTATTTCCTGTCAAGCTTATCTTCCAGAGGTTTCATTACCGGCACAACCTTTTCTGTGAAATGCTGGTATGCTTCGACTGTAGTTTTATCTTCTGTTTTACATGTCATCATTACATGAAGAAGAGAATGTGTTTGGCCAACCGAAGCAGAAAGTTCGGACCTGTTTAGCAGGAAACGTTCAAGATCGTCTGATGAGTCAATCTTACAATCTATTAATCTCTGGTAGAGATCTTTTATCGTTTCAGGGCAAGTCAGATCTGCACATCCCGGCACAAATTGGCGTGATTTATATGGTGTTAAACTATCCTGATTCGGGCCGCATATTTGTGATGACATTTCATACTCCAGTCTGAATATTATATTTATATATAATCAAATTCACTTAAAGTTCATATTATCAACAACTTGCATTATTCTGTCAAATGATTTTGTGATATCTTTATTCTTTATTATAGTCCCGATTTTTTGTGGAGATTTTGAGTTGATTGCTTTATAATATTGGTTTATTGTTGATTGTAAATATATATATACCAATGGAATAGAGAAAATGGCTGAATTACTGTACTTGTTTTCAGGCCTGTGTGCCGGCCTATTAGTAAGCTGGTTCATTTTCAGGACAAAAATAAATGTTCTCCGGCAGGCTGAAACTGAAAAATCCAGAATTGCTGATGATTTCAATTTGCAGCGTATAACAGATAAAGAGAACAGAATATCTGAACTCATGGCTGAGCTTGATACTTCTAAATCTCAAATATCTGAATTGAACCAGAAGTTACAAAAGGAAATCGAACTTCGCAGCAGTGCCGAAAATACTGGTTCTCAGGTTGAGACTCTTCAAAAGCAATTAAGTGATGCTCAGGTTGAATTATCATGTTTAAAGGAAAAAATTGCTGAAGTATCTACCAGGGCGCAAGAAGAGAAGAAAAACGCTGAGGAAAAGATCAAGCTTGTTCAGTCTGCCAGGGAGGAAATGGTTAACACTTTCAAAGCGTTATCAAATGAAGCTTTAAAAGAAAATAATAAGTCTTTTGTTGAAATGGCCGGCGATAAGATGATTACCCCGGTTAAGGAAACATTATCTAAGGTTGACGTGCATCTTCGAGAACTCGAAAAAACCAGGACCCAGGCTTATGCCGGGCTGTCACAACAGGTTAAAGAGCTGGCCGACGGTCAAAAGAAATTAAATCTGGAAACAACCAACCTTGTTCAGGCTCTTCGCCGGCCAGAAGGCAGGGGACGCTGGGGAGAAATGCAGCTGCAACGCGTAGCTGAACTTGCCGGCATGCTGGAATATTGTGATTTTGTTAATCAGTACACTACTCATGATGACGAAGGTAACAGGTTACGGCCTGATATGATAGTCAAACTGCCGGGCGGTAAGTGCCTTGCTGTTGATTCTAAAGTACCTCTTTCAGCATACCTGAAATCTATTGAAACAGAAGACCATTCTGTCAGAGAGTCTCTCCTGAAAGACCATGCCCGTCAAGTTAGAGAACACTTTAAGTTATTGGGCAGCAAAGCTTATTGGAATAATTTAGGCAGCAGTCCTGAATTTGTAGTCCTGTTTATTCCTGGCGAATCATTCTTTAGTGCCGCTTTGGAGCGAGACCCTGAAATAATAGAATATGGCATCAGCCAGAATGTCATTATTGCTACTCCTACCACTCTTATTGCCATGTTGAAAGCCGTTGCCTATGGCTGGCGACAAGAACAAATAGCCGAGAATGCCCGTAAAATATGTGAACTTGGCCAGCAGCTGTATGAACGCATCAGTCAGATGTCCGGCCATTTGGATGAAATGAGAAAAGGGCTTGATCGGGCTGTTTCTGCTTACAATAAGTCTGTTGGCTCTCTTGAGAGCAGGATATTAGTTTCTGCCAGGCGTTTTAATGAGCTTGGTGTCTCCTCTAGTAAAAAAATAATTGAGTTACAGCCTGTTGACACTAATCCAAGGCAGATATCATCATTAATTGAAGAATAGGCAGCGTAGTTACATATCATGGCAATATTAGAATTTAAGAATATAAACAAAGAATTTTCCGGCAAAACTGTTCTGGATAACGCATGTTTTGAGGTCAACGCCAATCATAAAATTGGTTTAATCGGGGCAAATGGTTCCGGCAAATCAACCATTCTGAATATTATCAATAATATAATCCAGCCTGATAGCGGTAAAGTACAGATTGGTACTGATGTCCGGATTGGCTATGTTCCTCAGCATGTAGAGATTGATGACGATAGAACGGTACTGGAATATCTGCTTGAGGAATATGAATATCTTAATAAACAGCTTAGAGATGCTGAGCAATTAATGGCCCAATCTGATGAAGCTGAGCATGGTAATGCTATGGCTAAATATCAGAAAATCCGTGATCAGTTCGATCATATCGGAGGTGATCACTATCCGCAGCGTGCGGAAGGGCTTGTAAATGCGCTAGGATTAAATGATAAATGCGATCAGCCGGCCAGGCAGCTTTCTGGCGGCGAGAGAAATGTATTATGTATGACTCGGGCTCTGCTTGCCGATCCCAATCTGTTGATACTGGATGAGCCGGGAAACCACCTGGACTATCAGGGCCTCGCCTGGCTGGATGACTTTATTTGTAAATTTAGGGGAGCTGTTATAATTGTATCGCATAACAGGTATTTGTTAGACAGGGCCGTAAATGGTATTCTGGAACTCGAAAATGGCAAAGTTGACTTTTATCCCGGGAATTACTCGGCATTCCGCGTACAGAAAGAGGAGAAACTTAAATCGCAGGCTGCACAGCATAAAGCCTGGCAGCAGAGAGTAGACCATCTTAAACAGCTTGTCCAGAAATTTGCCGATATTGCCCAGGGCCATGCCAGTGACAATACCTGGGGTAAGCGTTTGCGGGCCAGGAGAAGTCAGCTTGAGAAAGAAATGTCCAGAAAGGTTGATAAACCTGTTGAAGTTAACAATAAAATGAGTATCAATTTTAATAGTGATGCTACTCGTTGTGATATTGCCCTACAGGTGAATAATTATAGCAAAGCTTTTGGCGAAAATGTGTTATTTGAGAGTGCCCGCTGGCAGATGGAGGGCAGTCAACGCTGGGCTTTAGTCGGTCCAAATGGATGTGGTAAAACAACTTTGTTAAAAAACATAGTTAATTATGGTAAATGGGACAATGAAACTATAAGAGTTGGCCCTTCCTTAACTGTCGGATATTGTTCACAGCAGCAGGAGATCCTTAACAGTGACAATACCGTTTTTGAAGAATTGTACAATTTACCGGGCATTTCTGAGCAGGAAGTATTTGATATTCTGGCTCGTTTCAGGTTTACCGATGAAGCTGTGAACAAAAAAATTAAAAACCTTTCTGGTGGTGAACGCAATCGGCTTCAGCTGGCAATATTGCTATATACTCAACCCAGCTTCCTGATTCTTGATGAACCTACAAACCACCTGGATATATATACCTGCGAAGCAGTAGAAGAAGCACTTTCGCAGTTTGACGGCACCTTACTGGTTGTCTCGCATGATAGATATTTCCTTGATAAAGTCGCTACTCATGTCGCTGAGGTTCGCAATCGTAAAATATTTGAATATCATGCTAATTTTACCGCCTATTGGGAAATGACAGCTAAGTATCGCTCTGAAAATACAGGTGATGGACGTATTTCTTCCAGGGGTAAATTGAGAGATACTGATTCCCTGGAAAAAACTAAATCCGGTGCACAGCAGCATGCTCAGCGAAAGGCAAAAAATGCCGAACTCAGAAAAGCAAAAAAGACCGTCGAAACCCTGGAAAATAAAATTGCTCAACTTGAATCACTTCAACAGGAAAAAGAAGCTCTGGCAGCTGAGGCATTTACCGCTGGTAATCATGAGCAGGGGCGTATCTATTCAGAAGAACTGAATAATATCCAGAATGAGCTCGAACAGACCTTCGATCTCTGGACTATTGCCGGTGAAGAGCTGGCTGAGTTGGAAGAGTAATAAGGCTAATCGATTATTTCATGATCTCCCTATAAAAAAAAACAGACCTATAACTATCTTTTTTCAAAAATATTTCCCCTGATTTCGGTCTATTTGTGCTTAAGAAAAACAACATTATTTTCAATGCGCACAACTTCTTCCTTTACCAAAAATACCTGCAAAATAGGCTATTGACTTGGATATATTTGAGTCGATAGAATGACAAATGACAAGTGAATATAATAAAATGTTTTAGTGGTAAATTTTGTTCTCCAACGTTTTTGTACTTGTATTTTATAAACTTTTTTTTAGGGAATATGAAAATGGAATCTTCTATAATGAAGACAAGCGGTCGCCTTGAAACCTACAGTATTTTTTCGCTCGGTATTTTCTGTACCATAGCTTTCAGGTCGCTTACAATTCTTAAAACTTGCGAACCTTCACTTGTCAGGCCAATGTGGTATGCCGGGGTTATTGGCTATTTTGTATTTTTCTTATATCGTTTTCATATATCAAGTAAAAGACGTAGAGCTGTCAGGTATTATCGACTAGTCGAAACCGTTCGACAGGATACATTTCTGACTGGCGAACAGAGAGATGCAATGCTCTATTTGCTTGGTTCAATAGAAAAATCCAAGGAAAATATCAATTACTTTGCTATATTCTTCTTTTCTATTATTGCAATTTTAGTTGATATGGCATTTTGCCTGTCCGGCAAGTAACACATAACTGCATAATTATCTGACACTATAATATTTGCATTTGCTCCTGACTTGGTTTATACTGAAGTTCTTACCTTGAAAATCAGTATAATTCATGCCTTTTTGTTAGGAGCTTTATAGTGCTTAAGAGAATTCTCGTATTACTCCCTGTTTTTTTATGTATTTATGTCCATTCTGCCTATGGTGAGCAAGTCTTTTTACCTTCACGCCAGGCTGTTTCACCGGATGGTAAAACTGTTATCTTTTCCTGGAAGGGAAATATTTGTTCGGTTCCAATATCAGGTGGTACCATTAAGATCCTGAGTAACCATCCTGCTGTTGAATATGGGGCATCTTTTTCTCCTGATGGCAGCAAAATTGCATTTTCTTCCAACCGCACCGGCGTTAATCAGGTATATATTATGGATGCGGATGGTGGATTAGCCGAACAAATAACATTCCATACTTCCGGTGCTTCTATCGAGCAATGGCCGACATCCGATAATATGATCATAAGTGGAGTCAGAGATTACTTCTGGCGTAAGGGCAGTCGCTTTTTTATGATTGGTACGAGTCCTTCATTCAAGGAAGATTTGATTTTTGATGCATACGGCTCGACTTGCAGACTTTCGCCTGATGGTACAAAAATATTATTTGTCAGAGAAGGTTCAAGGTGGTACCGCCAGGGATATCAAGGCAGTCAGAATGGTCAGATATGGACTTACGATATGAATTCAGGGGAATTCAGCCTGCTTCTTGGACATGATGGTGATTATGACTATCCGGAATGGGGGGCAGAAGGCAAAAAAATATATTACACTGCTTCAAACGATAATTCACCTGAAAATCTGTGGGAATATGACCTGGAATCGGGTGTTCAGAGACAGCTCACAAATTTTGATGATGGATCGGTTATCGGTGTTTCTGCTTCATCTGACGGATCTGTTATAGTATTTAGGCAGCTATTCGACCTGTATCGCATTTCTCCTGATCGTGGTTCAGAACCTGAAAAGATACAATTATTGGCACCTGAAGCTGATATGCCGGATGAAATTGTCAACCTGGTTACTAAAGGTGTTGCTGAAGCTGACTTTGTTTCCGACGCTTTAGAGATTGCTTTTGTAGCCGACAGGGATATCTGGGTTATGGACACAGAATTAAAAGAGCCTGTTCTTGTTTGCAATACTCCTAAAAAAATCGAGAAAAATCTTATCTTTAATGATAAAGGCAGTAAACTGTATTTCCTATCGGACGATGGCGTCATATCAAATATATATTCTGCTAATCCCCAGGACCCTAACAGCTATTGGTGGCAAAATGAATCTTTCATTATTACACAAGTCACATTTGGCAATGATAATATTACTGACTTTTCGATTTCCCCTGATGGTAAATCTATTGCTTATCAAATAGCTTCTAATGGGTTATGGGTATGCGACATCGAAGGTAACGCCCCCCGTAAGTTGATTGATAACTGGACTTCTGTTGATTATGACTGGTCGCCAAAATCTCAATATATAGCATATGCGGCTAATGATGATGATATTCGAAGAAACATCTGGATTGCTCCGGTTGATGGTAGTGAAATTCCGTATAATATTTCACGCAATCCAAGAGACGATCATTCGCCTAAATGGTCGCCGGATGGTAAATATCTCGCATGGGTTGGTACTTCTTTTGGTGACCAGGTTGATATTTTCTATGCTCCCTTGCAGAAGGATGAAGCCGATAAGACTGAACGTGACCGTACTCTTGAAAAAGCTGTGAAGCTTATGGAAGATAAACGTAAAAAGAAGGATAACGGAGACAACAAGGATAAAAAAGAAAATAATGTAGAGTCAAAAGAAGAGAAAGCTGATGAACCAAAAGATGAAAATGACAAAACTGATTCTGCGGAAAGCGAAGAGAAAGCTGACAAGGTAGAAGAAAAAGAAGACAAGGAACCTGAGCAGGAAGATAAGGAGATTATTGATTTTGATAATCTGTATAAAAGAGTGCAGCAGTTCAAAACGAATGATAAATCTGAATCCTGCCCTTTGTGGATATCGGATAATAAACTGATTTTCAACCAAAGGGATGGAAATAGCACAAAGTCGTATTCCGTAGAATTTCCTGATAAGCTTGAATTCAAAAAGTATTCAGATAACAGCATTTCTTATTCTTCGAAATGGCTTAAAAAAGCTAAAAAAATATCTCTGTTAAATGGCGGCAAACCAGCCGTTTTAACAGGAAAGGACCTTACTAAATATGAGTTTTCGGTAAAGACTGAGCTCAATAGAAAAGACTGGTACGAATTAGGCTTTAAGACTGCATGGCGATATATGAGAGATGGGTTCTACAGTAGCGAAATAATTGAAAAAGTGAACTGGGATTCTATTCTCGAAAAATATCTCGATAAAGCTATAAACTCGCCAGATAATGCCACTTTTGGCAGGGTGGTAAATTTAATGCTTGGCGAATTAAACGCTTCACACATGGGCTTTACTCCGGCAAGTGATGATCGCTGGTATTCTAAGGATAAATGGCATGATGCTACGGCTCATTTGGGCGCCCGGTTTGATTTTAGCTATCCTGGTCCAGGACTAAAGATACGCGATATCATTCCTGATAGCCCGGCGTCATTGAAACAGTCAGAACTTTTCCCAGGTGATATAATTACTCATATTGACGGAACGGAAATTACCGGTGAAACAGAGGTATACGCAATTCTAACCGGCATTCAGGAGAGAGATATTCTCTTGAAAGTTACCGGTGCTGATAATCAAACAAGAGATGTAACTATTAGGCCATATACATATTCTCAAATCCAACCACTGTTGAAACAGTTTTGGGTTGACAATTGTAAGACAGCTGTTAATGATAAATCTAATGGTAAACTTGGCTATGTGTATATTCCTCGTATGATGTGGAATGAATTTGTCGACTTTGAAAAAGAAATCTTTGCCGAAGGAAACGGTAAATCCGGCATGATTATCGATGTCAGGGGAAATGGCGGCGGTTTTACCACGGATCATATTCTTACTGTCTTGTGCCAGCCTGCTCATGCCTATATTGTCCCGCGTGGTGGTGCCGGCCAGGGATATACTTCTTCCAGGAGAGTTTACAATACCTGGGATAAACCTATTGTTGTACTTTGTGACCAGGATAGTTTTAGTAACGCCGAAATATTCAGTCATGCTATAAAGACTCTCAAACGTGGAAAATTAATTGGGGTACCAACTGCCGGCGGTGTGATTTCTACTGGTT
Organism: Sedimentisphaerales bacterium; assembly: GCA_963666285.2. Lineage (GTDB taxonomy): Bacteria > Planctomycetota > Phycisphaerae > Sedimentisphaerales > SM23-30 > JAFGDI01. The sequence goes on along the minus strand of OY762711.1, from coordinate 2,663,729 downwards.
CAAGAGATGTCGTTGGTCTTGGAAGTGTCAGGATGCCGTTTATTGGATGGTATCCGCTTAGTACAGAGCTGAATATGGAGCTCAATGGTGCTATTCCTGACTATATTGTCTGGCCTAAACCGGGTGATATTCCTTCTGGAAATGACCCTCAACTCAATAAAGCTGTTGAAGTACTTTTAGAACAGGTTGATATTGCCGAAAAAAATAATCACGGTAAGGCCCGACCGGTATTCCTCTTAGATAAATAAATTTATAAAAAAACCGGCAGTTTATACATTCTGCCGGTTTTTTGTTTTTGTCTTATTAGATGATTTTATTCAAACTCTTCATCGTACTGCATGGCATCTCGGTCAATTTTGTCCATAAAGCCTTCCAGCTTACGTGAACGAACCGGATGTTGCAATTTGCGTACTGCTTTGGCTTCAACCTGTCGAACACGCTCACGTGTTACCTTAAAAATACGTCCTACTTCCTCAAGTGTGTAGGTATAGCCGTCACCAATACCATATCTCAGTTTGATAATCTCACGTTCGCGGTAGGTTAGCGTATTAAGTACAGACTCGATTCTGTCTTTGAGCATTTCCTGGGTCGCCGCATGTACCGGAGACTCGGTTCCGCTGTCTTCGATAAAATCACCAAAGTAGCTGTCTTCACTTTCACCGACAGGGCGGTCGAGGCTGATCGGATGACGCGATATCTTCATTATCCGGCGTACTTCTGATACTGGCATACCGGCTTTCTCAGCTATCTCTTCTATTGTTGGCTCGATACCAAGCTCCTGCTGAAGCTTTTTACTGATATTACGCAGCTTACTCATTGCTTCGATCATATGGACAGGAATACGAATTGTACGGGCATGATCCGCTATCGCGCGGGTAATAGCCTGGCGTATCCACCATGTGGCATATGTACTGAATTTATAACCGCGACGGAATTCATATTTATCTACCGCACGCATTAGTCCGGTATTACCTTCTTGGATTATATCAAGGAAACTCAATCCGCGATTACGATATTTTTTGGCAATTGATACTACGAGACGCAAGTTAGCCCCGGAAAGCTTTCTCTTGGCTGTTTCATATCGTTTATACGCTCTGCGAATTCGTCCGACTCGCTTGCGTAGCTCTTCCTTGTCTTCCATTATCATTTCACGAAGACCATCCAGCTCTTCGTGAATAACTTCAATATCATCTTCTGCCAGGCCTTCCTTTTCTGGATTAGCCAGCATAACTTCAAGATTTTCCATCTTGGTCAGGATGTGTTCAAGCTTCTGGATAAATGGAGTGACCCGGCTGGTTCGCAGGGCTATTTCTTCCAGTAAACGTGCTCCTCGCTGACGGCGAAGATTCATTTCCAGCCTGAGCTGAGATATTTTCTCAGAATCGTCACTTGTAAGGATTATATCTCGGGCTTTACTGTTTTCGTCTAAGATCTTTTTGAGGGATTCAAGGTTACCTGGGATACGGCTGATAATGCTGTTTCTAACTGTATTGTTGCTTGATGATAAACGCATGGTACGATCGAACGGTAAGTCACCGACCGCAACCTGCTCTAGAATGTTGATACATTCACTAATACAGTAATCGTTTTCCAGTATACGCCTTCTAAAGACCATACGAGACATTTCAATTGTCTTGGCCAGCTCTATTTCCTGTTCGCGTGTAAGTAACGGTATTTCACCCATTTGGGTCAAATACATACGCACAGGGTCATCTATTCGCTGCTCTTCAAAAAACAGGTCATCATCAGTGTCTTCTTCAAATTCGCCATCATGGTCATCATCTTCCATTGCCTCTAAAATGGCTTCGTCACTGCTTGACGATCCCATCTCTTCAGACTCTTGAGACTCTCTCTTGGCTACTTCATCTTTTCCAATGAGTTCTATGCCTATTTCATCTAATGTCATCAAAAAGCTGTCGAGCTGGTCGGGATTTGTTGCTTCTTCAGGCAACTCGTCATTCATCTGCTCAAAGGTCAGATAACCACGTTCTTTGCTTTTTTCAATTAGCGATTTAAAGCTATCTTCAATTATCTGATCAATTAGTTTATTTTCGTTTGACAACTTCAACTCTCCGTTCATTATTGTCTACAAACCAGTATTATTTTTATTTTGCTCCACTTAGTGGATAAACCATATGCTTTATAACTAATTCAATTAGACTCTGTTTTGTCTTTAATTAACCTGGCTTGCAAATCAGCCAGCATGACATCCAAAGTGTCTCTGTCAAAGGTCTTTGCCGAGTTAGTTATCATGTCCTTTAAATTATTTCGTTCTTGTTTTGCCTTAAAGTTTTCCAGGGCAGCAAACGCTCCCTCTAAGGTATTTTCATAATTACCGCGATTTTCACCACTTAAAGCCATGTCTGTAATAACATTACATAGCTGGGTACTCTCACAGCCGCCCAGTATAGTTCCAATATTTGGCTCTTTTGTACTTTCACAGCACTGAGCTATTCTTGTTGCTACCTGTTTCAGGACCGGGTGCTCTACCTCGGTAATAGCACCAATCCTCTCTATAACCATAAAATATAAATCGGGACAATTCAAAAGAACTTCTAAAATATATAGATAGCACTTACTTACAGCGTCCAGATTCACAAATGATATCTTATTCCGGGCATTATCATTATTTACTTTTTCAAAACTCTGGGCAGATTTTAACCTTGCCATCCGTTTATGTATTGTCTCAGCTGGCTGTTTTACCAGCCCGGCAACCTTGTTTATCACCAGACCCTCTTTTATTGGGTCCAGGTTTCCTTCTGTTGCCATTTGCTTTATTATTTTCAAAAACTGGTCTATTGCCAGAGTTCGTCCATTTATCGCATCTGCTCTTTCAAATTCGCTGAGCAGGTTATTCCATTTATAATCTATCGCATTTTGTGCTTTTTGCAGTTCGGCTTCAAATGATTCTTTACCGTTTGCCAGTAAAAAATCGCAGGGGTCTTGCCCATCCGGCAAGGAAATAAGCTCTATTTCTACCTGCAATCCAAAAAACAGCTCGATCGCTCGGTCTCCTGCCTTTATTCCGGCCTGATCTGAGTCGAACATAAGTATTATTCGGTCTGCGTAACGCCCCAGCATTCTGGCGTGTTCTTTCGTCATCGCTGTTCCTAATGTTGCGACGACATTATATACCCCTTGTTGATGGGCCATCATACAATCTGTATACCCTTCAACTATTATAGCCGTTTTACTCTTTACTATCTCTTCTTTAGCAGCATGCAATCCGTAAAGGCTGCTGCTTTTGTCAAATAGTGCACTTTCCGGACTATTTAGATACTTGGCAGGATCATTAGCTAGAGTCCTGCCGCCAAAAGCTATAACTCTTTTTAGTCCGTCTAGTACCGGAAATATTAGTCTCTCGCGAAAACGGTCATAATAACCGCCTGTATCCTTTTCTATCAACAATCCTAATTGTGCCAGGGCTTCTAAGCTCACCTGGTCTTTTTTGGCCGCATTTAACAGATTGTCCCAGCCGCCTGGTGCCCAACCAAGCCCAAATTTGCGACTGATATTTTCTGTTATGCCACGAGTTTGAACATAATCGCGGGCTATGCTTCCATTTTTTTCATTTTCATAATGGCTGCGAAAATATTTTGCAGCCCATCTGTTTATCTCTTCCAGTTTGTTTTTGTCCAATTGCGGCTTATCACTGCTTTGTCTTTGCCGCTCAGGCAATTGTATATGTACTCTTTCTGCCAGGTATTTTACCGCTTCCGGAAAAGTCATCTTTTCTTTCAGCATAATAAACTTTATGGCATCACCGCCGGCTCCGCAGGCGAAACATTTGAATATCTGTTTCGCAGGGCTCACAGACATACTTGGCCGTCTGTCATTATGGAACGGACATAAGCCGACCAAATCTTTACCTTGAGGTTTCAGTGCCAGATATGTTCCTATCAGGTCGACTATATTTGTCGCCTGTAATATCTGACCTATATGTTGCTCCTCAAAGTAAGTTGTCAACTGCCCTCCGTAAGTTTTCTGCCGGGGTAAATATACTATTTGTCCATCTGCACTCTGGTACAGTGCTAATAAACATTAAAGTATATATCATAAAAGGGGGACTGTCAAAAAGATGAGACCAATTATTTTAACATAATTCTAGTGAAATCGGATGGAAATAATTGTAAATTTAGTAAAAAATATATTATTTTCTGCCAAAAAGATGGGACTGTTTCTTAAGTGCTTATGATTAAAGAAGCTATGTCTGGGCAAATTTAAAGAAAAATCTGAAAAAATATGGTTAAATTCAGTAAAACCGGCAATTATATAAAATTACACTATAAATTTTTTGTTGAAAAATTTTTATTCAGCTTTACTTCGTTGCTAATTTAACTCTCTAACGCTGATTTTACATTTTTCCATTCTTTATGAGTTGCCAGTGCCTGCCTGTGGTAATTGCCGGGACAAATACCATATTCATTGATACCTTTGTCCAGGGTTTTGAGCACACTTTGTTTTTCCAGTGACTTTCCTACCTGTAATGTACTACTGATAGTTCTGCTCCATCGCAGCATAAATCCGGCTGTTTTTAATTTTGCTGCAAATGAGTTCGCAACCGAATCATCTTCGAACATATTTTGATTTTCAGGGTATTCATATTGATATTTGATTGCTTTACAGAATGATTCCGGAAAACCCCATTCTTTTAGCATTTCTGCGGCAATCTCACAATGGTCGATACCAAATTCTTTACGTTCTTCCTCGCAAAGCTTTTGACCGGTATCGGTGGCCGACGTCAATATGCGATTATATTCCTGCGGACATACTGAGGCAAATGCAAGCTTACCCATCTGGCTTAACAAGCCGACCGTATAAGCTTCATCTGGTGTAAATAATGTTTCGCCTTCTTTAGTATTATTTACATAATTTGTTATATTTCTTGTAGCTATAGCACAAGCCAGAGAGTCCTGGTAAAACACATCATAATCAAAAGCTGGACATTGAAGCTTAAAATCACGAAAATCAACTGCTACATTCAATGCCATCTCTTTTATCCGCTGCAGGCCAAAAACACTCAAGGCTTCAATACTGATACTGGATATGGTATTAGCTGTCCTGAACATTGGAGTATTAAGCAATTTTAGTATTTTGGCTGTCAGAACAGGATCTTCTTTGATCAATTCAGTCAATTCGCTGTAATCTGTATTATCCTGACAAGCCAGAAAATATACTTCCAGTGCCTTTTTATTTGGTATAGGATAGTTTGCAGGGTCTTTCAGTTTATTGTAATAACTTCCTGAGGCATCTTTCTTTTTGGTTTCTTCAAACGTCTGCTGCGACAATAATTTTCGATAAAATCTCTTATTCTTAAAACCTGACAACATCTGTAGTGCCAATGCTTTGCAATTGCCTATTTCCAGGTTGCTTTTGTCTATGCCTATTCCGGTTTTTTCACTCATAGCAAGGAATAAGTTAAATAGTGATGTTTCCATTGCTTTCCAGGAATATTCATCATTTTCATCTATTAATTTAGTCATTTGCTCCTGGATACTTATGTTTGCTGCATGAGTCATAAATATTTCCAGGTAGGGGGAGATATTATGCCAGAAATTATGAAATCTTACTCCTAAGTTATCACTTGCATCTACTTTTTCTATTATAAAGCGTTTTAAATCATAAATTGCATCTGACTGATTATCCTGAGGGGTAAATATTAATCCGCCGCCGCCATTTAGAAAGTTGAGGGTCGCAAATGTGATAAAAAACAGATCGTGTTCCAGGTCATCGGGGTGAGATATCGCAAGTTCAAATTTATTTAGCTTTGAAATAGTATCGAGATTGTCGGAAGTTATCGACGTGAATACTATCTTGTCTAATAATTCGCTTAGTGATGGTATTTTCTCCAGCATTTCTTCGTAGGGAATGAACATATCGTCATCACCAATAACTGATAACGTTATTTTATCGCCAGATTCTGGTAAATGGAAGATATAGTGTCTTTCATCAATGTCAAATCTGCTGAAGATCCAATCATTGTTTGTTAGAAGCGAAATAGCTTCCATATCCAACACTATTTTACTTTCTGTTACTTGATCTTGGGTAGCTGGCATATCCATCACCTCGAACATTGATCTCTTCTCCTTTGATATCTCATCCATAAGGTCTCATAGCTAATAAACACTAATACTATGAGTCACTCATATATCAGCCTATCGACACTATCTAAATGATAATTAAGTTATATAGTAAATTTTATTCAACTTTCTTATAATCGAAGAATTCTAATTAAACGCATAACTCTTTATTTAATAATGTTTAACCGAATTATTAATATTAAATCCTAAATAATTTGTCGTTATCAGGTAGCTCGTGACTGATTTGCTGAATTTTAATAAAGGTTCAGAATGGCTAATTATGGTATTTAGCAAAATATATCTTTTATATTTCGAAAAAATCATAATAATATCCTGTAGTTAAATTATAACAGTTATATTGATTTTTATATTAACACGGCATGTTATTTGAATCTTGGCCTTTGTTAATATCATAGATACCAGATGCGATTGGAGCTCGGATATGATCCGAAGGACGAGAAATAAAAAAAAGCTTTTCCTTAAAATAGTTATTGGACTCTTTGTTTTTGTGTTTATTGTTGTCTCCATAGCCATTACTGCTTACCTGATGGCTGTTTACAAACCCTCTGAATATGCCCCTGTGCCTATAAGCCGGGATATCCAGGAACAGGCAGTAGATCAGGCGATTGCCCTGGTCGCTGATATCCATAACAATATATACGCCGAAACTGAGTTTACCCAAACCTTCGAGAGCAGATTAATTAACCAGATCCTGCTTCATGATGATCTACGCAGACTGCTTGAAGATGAATTTGATGGTTCGGAATTATCACTGGAACTGCCTCAAATCAGTATGAGAGATGGATTATTAATATTTTATATTACTATGAAATATTATGATCAGACTGTTGTTGTTAGTATATTGCTCAAACCGTATATTGAAAATAATGAGTTAGTTATTGATCTCGTAAAAGTCAAATCTGGTGCTCTTGGAGTGCCAATGGGTACAATCAATAAATACCTTATCCGGATAGCTAATACGGTAAAAGAATATTCTGAATCTCTCGAAAAGACAAGTGATAAAAAAGATGATGATTACAATGTTCAAATGGGACGATATATTGGCAAAAAATTACCGGAACTGCTTAAAAATAAACGCATTGTTTTGTCTCCCGTCATAACAAAACCGGATGATGATAAAATATCAGTCACTCTAACTGCCATCAATATTGCCGATCAAAAAACCGTTCTTTCATTTAAACAGCAAAAAAAATAGGCTGTTATTTCGTCAAATGCTCCCAGCCGGTTCCGGTAAATAACAACTTTTCGTTATTCTTTTTTATGAATATTTCCGGACCGTTAACTTGAGGGATAATTTCACCTATTACCGTTAGTGATACGTTTGTATACGGCCATTCTTTCAATAAATTCACGCTATCATTTTCACTTACTGTAAACAGAAGCTCAAAATCTTCGCCATCACTTAATGCATTTGAGACGGGGTCATTATTTGTACTGACTTCATCACTGTATGGTATTAATGCATGGTCTAATATCGCTGATACTTCGCTCTCTTTGCAAATATGTCGCAAATCGCCGGCTAGACCATCGCTTATGTCCATCATGGAATGCAGGTCGCTATTATCGTATATCAACTCTGATTCCTTTATCCTCGGTTCAAATGTCAGATGCCTGCCTTTTATTGAGCCGCCCAGTTTGCCGGTAACCATAATTCTATCGCCGACAACTGCTCCGCTTCGATATACTGGTTTTCTGCCGTTTTTCATTACGGAAAACATTGTTATGCTGATTGCCAGGGGGTTATCCCAACTGGTTACATCACCACCTATTATCGGGCAATTGTATTTCCGTGCTGCTTTTTGCACTCCGCTGTGGAGCTGTTCGATTTGAGCCATGGTTAAATATGTTGGAAACGAAGTGCAGCCTATCGCACCTATCGGGCTTGAACACATTGCTGCGCAATCACTCAAGCTACATGCCATCGCTTTATAGCCTACTTGTTCGAGCGTTGCTGTTGACAGATCGAAATGAACTCCCTCAAGCAGTGTGTCAGCGGTTATTAGTAATTCCTCTCCGCCAACTTTCATTACGGCCATGTCGTCTCCGGGGCCTTTTATTAGATGTTCACCCGTTATATGGCTGTTTTTACGGAAATAGTCGATTATTTCAAATTCTTTCGGCATATTACCTCAACTTTAGTGTTGCCAATGCTAATGTGGCAAAAGCTATACATACCAGCCAGAATCGCACTACAACTTTTGGCTCACTCCATCCTATTAAGTGAAAATGATGATGTATCGGCGAACATTTAAATATCTTCTTACCTCCGGTCCTCTTGAAATAGGTGACCTGTATGATTACACTGGCCGCTTCAATAACAAAGACGCCTCCCAGTATGATTAATAATAGTTCATGCCGGGTCACTATCGCGGTGTAGCCGATTAGTCCCCCCAGCGGCAGACTGCCGGTATCTCCCATGAATACCTCGGCGGGATAACAGTTGTACCAGAGAAAACCAAAACATGCCCCCAGCATTGCCGTACATACTATAGACAGTTCGCCTGCACCGGGAATTTGCGGAAGACGCAGGTAACTTGCCCACGACTGGTTATTTGATATTGACAGGGGCTCACTTGCCAGGTAACACAATACTGCCAGAACTATGGCTACTATTGCTACACTGCCGGAAGCCAGTCCATCCATACCGTCAGTTAAATTTACGGCGTTGCTTGTACCTGTTATTACTATTATTGATATTGCCATAAACCCGAAAAAACCAATATCAAAACCTGTTTTACAGAAGGGGATCCAGAGTTTCTGGCCGTCTTCAATATTCTTAAAGTCAAACTGGTATAAAAATATTCCTACCAGGGCTCCCAAACCCATCTGGAACATTATTTTTTCCCAGCTTAACAGACCGTCTCTTGATCGATTCTTTGTTGCCTGGGTCAGTTTCAGCCAGTCATCGATACTGCCCAGACCGCCAAGCCAGATAATAACTACAATTGCTTTTATTACATATTGATTAGATAGATCTGCCCATAATAACGTACTTATCAGGATACTCAATAAAATGAGAATGCCGCCCATTGTGGGTGTCTGATCTTTGTGGCTGTTTTTTTGATTTAATATGTCATGGTCAAAGTTAGGACAATCGCCAATTTTTTTCTTCTTCAGCCATCGGATAACTTTGGGACCTAACCACAGGCTTAACAGCAGGCTGGTAAGCATGGACAATAGCGATCTTAACAATACTTCTTCCCATGAATAAAAACCTAGGGTTTCAAACATGAATTTTCTAAGATGGTTTTCTAATATGTAATATATCATTTGATAGTTTTATTATTATATGTTGCGTGTATCTATTTTGCTGCCTTTATAATTTGCGTTAGGTTCTAAACTTTTTACAGATCTCCCAGGCATGATTCAACCATTCGTGCAGCTTTCACCAATGAGTGATTTAGTGGAACTGTTTTACGATTTCCGGCTATATCTTCAAGGTCAAATGCTTTACATGTATTGTGTTTCCAGCCAATCATAACATTATATTCCTGCCTGGATATATGGTCTATCGCACTTGTACCCAGTAAAGTACATAATTGCCTGTCTGCCGCTGATGGACATCCGCCTCGCTGTACATGACCGAGGGTAGTTACCCTGGCTTCTATTCCGGTCATTTCTTGTAGATTTCTTGCCACCTTGCTGGCAATTGGTTCACTCACCAGATGATATGTCATTGTTTCACCATCAATGCGTTTTTCTACTATCTTGTCATCTGCATTCGCCAGTTCTTCTTCGGCTTCCTTGAGTGAATCAAATGTATTATTGCCGTTCGATTCTTTCTTTTTACCATTATTTTCTTCCTCTAGCTGTTGGGCTTCTTCAACACTTATAGCACCTTCTGCAACAGCTATTATAGAAAAACGCTTGCCTGTTTTACGACGTTTCTTAATGTAGCTTGTTATTACATTAAGGTCATAGGGGATCTCGGGTATCAGGATTACATCAGCTCCCCCGGCAATCCCTGCCGACAATGCCAGCCAGCCGGCTTTATGCCCCATTATTTCACAGACTATGATTCTGTGATGACTGGTTGCTGTTGTATGCAGCCTGTCAATTGCATCTGTTGCGACCTGAAGCGCTGAATCATAACCAAATGTTACTTCTGTCCCCCAAACATCGTTATCTATTGTTTTAGGTAATGTTACGACATTTACGCCTTTTTTCATTAATCGTAGGGCATTTTTCTGGGTTCCGCCTCCTCCCAGGCATACCAGGCAGTCGATATGGTTCTTTTCTATGTTTTCCATTGCCAGGTCGGTCATATTAATTATTTTATCACCAACTCTTACTTTATGGATTTTTGTACGACTGGTACCAAGAATTGTCCCGCCTTCTGTTAATATTCCGCTTACTGCTTTATTATCCAAAGAGATAAATCTGTTTTCGATCAGTCCGCGAAAGCCGTCATTGATTCCCAGCACTGTCATTCCCATGGATAGTGCTGGCTTGGCGATTGCACGAATTGCAGCATTCAAACCGGGACAGTCGCCACCAGCGGTTAAGATTCCAATGCATTTTGATTGGGGACTCATAATTTACCTCCATGTTTAAAATAGTTGCTTTGAGCACCAAAAAGCACAGTCCTTTGTGTGCTTTAATTTCTTTTTTGTTGCTAAACTTATATGCAAATTAAATGTATCATACTCAATTTACATATTTAGACTATCTGAAAGACAGCTATATTATAAAAATTATAATACCCTTATAATTATCTGGCAACTCCAAATCCTGAACTATGCTATTTTAACATTATCGCAAAATAAAGAATAATATAATCTCTTTTGCTGAAAGGGATTACGTTAATAACTGTTTTCAGGCCGTATCTCTGGCATTATTCAAAACTAATCTATATATTGTCTAATTATGCTGTTGCAGTGGTTATGCAGGTATTTTAATCGTAAACCGGCACCACCGGCATTCAGAGCTGATCCATACCCGTTATTACTATCCACAACCATTACTGCCTTGGCAAAATCATCATATTGATACTCAGTTCTATTATTAATTGCGGCATTTGCCCTGGCTAGCCAGCCTATAGCTGATATTGCGTAAGCCAGACTGTAAATTCCGTTGACCATGCTGTAATTATAATAGTTTGGCCCACAGTAATTCAATCCGGCTATTCGATTTATTAAATACCGATAAAGCAAATCTGTCGCCTCTTCTGGCATTTTTCCATAACTCTTCTCCATCTCGGAAAAATCCAGTTTTTCCCAATTATCCCATAGTTTTGGTACTGGCCCTCTATTATTCCCGAATTGTTTTAATGCAGCAGCATCTGATAATCGGTTTTTGAGTCTTTTTATATAACCTATCTTGTCTTCTGTTATAATTTCTGGCCCTCGGCATAAAATATACAGTATTTGACCGAACATTGCCCTGGCTTTGGCTGTTACCGATCCTGTCTCTATATTTTGATTTTCTGCTTCTTTGAAGGTGCCGTCAGCAAGGAGACTAAGTAAACCGTTAAAATCATTTGTTTCGACATTTTTCCAGTTAACTTTACTTATGTGTTCTGCAAAACTCACCAGCCACAACACCAATTTATTAATAGGTAATTGTCTTGTTACGATCTTAGCCAATATTGAATCATTAATATGGTTAAACTTATCTGATTCTATTATCATGTTTCCATAGATCGGCGGAATCGATGTTTTTTGTATCTTCTCTAATGCAGCAGGGGAATAGATTGATTGTGCCAGTCTTTTGATATCTTTAATATTATCATCAAGCCTGCCTGCAGAATTTTTGCACACTCCGCTGCAGTCAAACCTGAGAGCAATTCTGATTTCTCCGTCAAAGGGAGTTATTACAAATGGGAACAACTGGCACGCTTTTGGCTTGGCCTGAAAGCCGTATTTCTTATGGATCATGCATAAATTGTCTTCAACATCCAGGAATACACAGCTTTTATCCGTCCTTTTGGCTAATGCTCCGTCAGTGAAACCGGGAGCTGAAATGTCAACAAAGAGTGTATCGGTATTCAAGGTTGAAAACCAGTCTTCTAAATCCATAATGCTTCGTTGCTCATCAATAGAAACCGGTACCATAAAACTTTTACAGCCATGACCGCAATTAATGCAAGAATAGCTTTGGCATCCTGATAATTGATTATGGATATTAATTTTCATGAAATGTTAAGAAGTAAACCAAAAAGAGCTATTTATCACCGACTCCTACCACGCAAATCTTATTCTTATCAGCCAGAGCCATGGTTTGTTCTAAGTCGACTATTATTGTTTTACCTGCTTCTATTGCCAGGCATTTTGCGCCGCTGTCTCGCAATTTCTCGATTGTGTCCGGGCCTACTGTTGGTACGTCAAATCGCATGTCTTGACTGGGTTTGCCCGTTTTTATCAAGGTCCAGCCGCCGGCTCTGCATAATTCGCCGGCACGCTTTATCATCTTATTAGTACCTTCAATGGCTTCGACAGCAATAACTTCCTGTTCTTTAACTGCTATTGCCTGGCCTATATCAAGGTCGCCCATTCGTTTTACTATAGTCCAGCCAAAATCGATATCACCGGCTATTGTCTCGGATGGCTTGCATTTTGTTAATACGCCTTCTTTGGCCATATTTTCTTCTATGTATTTTGTCGAATCCACCAGTACAACACCTCCTCCGGCCAGCTCATCGGCCAATGCACATAACAATGTATCGTTTCGTTTATCTTTTTTTCCGAGGCGGCCATACCAGACACGAAATGCTCGCCAGTCTGGCAGGTATTGAATTATGCGAAATGGGGTATAGATATTTGTCTTTGCCACCCGGCCAACCATTATTGTGTCACTTACACCCTGGCGGCGAAGCTCGCGGATCCAGCCACCCGGTCTCGCTACCGAAACCCATTTGAATGTATCAACTTCGTCTGCTAGCAGGGGGTCTGCCTGATCGCGAAAGCCAACACACGCAACCTTCAAACCTGCACGCTTGGCTCCTTGTGCGACCATAAATGGTAGTCTTCCTTGACCTGCAATTAATCCTATTATTTCTTTTTCCATATCTGAATATATTGGATAGGAACGATGATGATTTTATTATTCATCTTCATCAGAAACCATCTTGCTTATCTGCTTATCTATTGCGCGAAGCTTCTTACGAAATTCCGGCAGATCTTTCAGTAATGCATAACTTCGACGTGCCTGACTCATCGGTATTGCTGGTGAGCCGACCACGGCCTGATTTCCTTCCAGGTCATGCGTTACCCCGGCTTGGGCGCCAATCTGAACATTATCACCTATCTTTATATGACCTACTACACCAACCTGGCCGCCAAATACGCAATAGTTGCCTACTTCGACACTGCCTGCAATGCCTACTTGTGCAACCAGCAGACAACGCTTTCCTACCTTTGTGTTATGTCCGATCGCTATCAGGTTACTGGTTTTTGTTCCTTCACCAATTACCGTGTCACCCAATGTGCCGCGATCTATTGTACAGCCCGCACCAAGTTCTACGTCATCTTCAATAACCACTCCGCCAATCTGAGGTATTTTATGATGAACGCCGTCATGAGTTGCATAGCCAAATCCATCCTGGCCTATGACTGTTCCGGCATGAATTGTTACTCGGTCACCTATAACACATCCATCATATATAGTCACATTTGGATAAATGATACACTCTTTGCCGATTTTACTTCCAGGTCCGATCGTACAATTAGGGTAAATATTTGTTCCGTCACCTATTTCGACATCTTCTGATACATAAACAAAATCCTGGATATCGACATTCTCTCCGATTTTCGCGGTTTTCGATACACTGGCTTTTTCGCTTATTCCTGTCTCTTTATGCTCCCGATGACCATGCAGCAATACTACCATTTGCATAAATGCGTAATATGGATCTTTACACCGGATTACGTTCTTTCCGTTGTTTGGTATTTCCATATCTACTACAATTACGCCGGCTTTTGATGTTTCAAATTCTTTCTCATATTTAGAATTTGCTAAAAAGCTGACATCACTTCCGCCTGCTTCCGAAAGAGTTGAAGCTCCGGTTATTATGGCATTTTCGTCACCTTCTATTGTGCCGCCGACGTGTTCTGCCAGTTCTGCTACAGTTTTTTGTATGGTTGTCATATGCTCCTGCTCTTAATAAATCATGTATAAGTGTCCATCATAATTCAACTTAGAGAACACAAATAGGATAATTATAGGCTTTTGATAAAATATGTCAAGATTACAAAATTCCTTCTCTGATAATATCTTTAACATTGTTTCAAATTTACACAATTTTGATCGTTGCTTAAAGCTGATAATTATATATAATATCTTTTTGATAATTCCATAAACCATTTAATGAAAGAGAGATATGAATATGGGTGGTACTTCGCCGACTATTATGTATGCCGTAAGACATGGTGAAACCGAATGGAACAGGGCCGGTAAAATGCAGGGCTGGCACGACAGCCCCCTTACTGATTTAGGTCTCGCTCAAGCCCGGGCAGTCGCCGAAGGCATGGCCGGTAGACATGTAGAGCTTATATACTCTAGTGATCTTAAAAGGGCGGTTGATACCGCCAACATTATTGCTGATCGGCTTAAAGTGAAGGTTAATATCGATTCTCGACTGCGAGAACGCAATATGGGCGAAATGGAAGGCCTCACCCATGAAATGTATGGTGAAATAGCTCCCGATCGTCTCAAAAAATATCTTACTTTTGATCCTGCTTGGCCTATCCCTGACGGTGAAAGTCTTATTCAGCGGTCTGAAAGGTGCGTTTCTGCTGCAAATGACATTTGTGCCAATCATCCAGGCCAGACTATTTTAATTGTCGCCCATGGCGGAGTGCTTAGCAGCTTCTTCCACCATGCTGTCGGCATGGACCTTTCCAATCCGCGATGTTTTTCGCTTTTTAATGCTTGTATTTCAAGGTTTACAGTTGATAATAATCGTTGGGTTCTTGACACCTGGGGCGACATTGCCCATATGAAGGATATAGAAGTCTTAGACGACAATTAGTCTTTGTTTTATAAGGGAGGCATTATGAGCCAGACTGTCACTATACAATCGTATGCTACTCGAGTTGATGCCGAAATGGCCAAATCACTTCTTGAATCTAACTATATCAGGGCAATTGTTGAAGGGGACGATTGCGGCGGGCTTAGACCTGAAATCGCTTTTTCATCCGGCGGTTTCGATCTTATTGTTTTTCAGGATGATGTTGACTATGCAAAAGAATTACTTCAACTGTAATTGATTTTCAATGCAATATACTTTACTTTAGCTCCTTGCTGCTGATTTGCTATGTAATATTGATTATGCTTCAGTTCTATTTTGTTCTGATATATAGTATTTTAATTGATTGAATCCCTGTCATTACCAGTCAAAGTTTCTTGCCTTTGAGTGACGGGTATGTGTTTTAGGAAGATATTGTGTTTTTTTTAGGAGTTCTGTTTTGAGAAATTACCGTCTTTTTATTTTAATGTTCTATTCCATTTTTTCTTTCTGCTCAAATGCCTTTTCAGCTTCAAATCCTGTTATCTGGGCCGATGTACCCGATGTTGCCGTTATTCGAGTAAACGATACATATTATATGAGCAGTACTACAATGCACATGAATCCCGGCCTTCCGATTATGACTTCAAAAGACCTGGCCGGCTGGCAGATGCTTGGCTACGCCTACGACACATTAGTAGATAACGACCTCATGAACCTTGAAAACGGCAAAAGTTGCTATGGGGCCGGTTCCTGGGCCAGTAGTCTCCGTTTCCATAACGGCACTTACTACGTCTCTACTTTTTCCAGCACAAGCGGCAAAACTCATATATTTTCCACCAAAGATATCGATAAGTGTCAGTGGCACGAAACCTCATTTTCACCATCACTGCACGATCATTCGCTTTTCTTCGATGATGATGGCCGCGTATATATGGTTTACGGTGCTGGTGATCTACGGTTAGTTGAGCTAAATAAAGATCTTTCAGGCATCAAACCCCATGGCTTCAATGATATTATTATTAAAAATGCCAGTGCTGTCGCCGGGCCAAACATAGGATTACGCGCCGAAGGCTCACAGATGTTAAAGGTTAACGGTAAATACTACATTATGAATATTACCTGGCCCAGGAATGACATGCGTACCCAGATCATTCATCGTGCCGATAATATCACCGGCCCTTACGAAGGTAAAGTCGTTCTACACGACCAGGGAATCGCCCAGGGCTGCCTAATCGACACACCCGATGGCAATTGGTATGCCATGCTTTTCCAGGATCATGGTGCGGTAGGGCGTATTCCGTTTCTGGTTCCGGTAAAATGGGAAGATGGCTGGCCTATCCTCGGCATAGATGGAAAGGTTCCGGTCAAGCTCGACATTCCGGGCAACAATCGCTCCATGGCAAACATTGTCGCATCTGATGAATTCAGCCGAAAAGAAGGCGAATCTATGCCGTTGGCTTGGCAATGGAACCATAATCCGGTCAATAGTAACTGGTCTCTTTCCCAGCGGCCCGGTTTCCTCAGGATAACAACAGGCAGAGTAGACCATAACGTACTCGAAGCCCGCAATATGCTTACTCAGCGGACTTTTGGCCCGACTTGTTCTGCTTCCATCAAAATTGACGCTTCAAACATGAAAGATGGAGATTGTGCCGGGCTGATCGCTCTCCAGAAAAAATACGGATATGTAGGAGTAAAAAAGGACGGCCCTGATTTATTCATTACCATGGCAAATTCTCAGTCAGACCGCAATCAGCAAATCCATACCATACCGTTAAATACCAACAATATACATCTAAGAATCGATTGCGATTTCACTGACCGTACCGACAAAGCATATTTTTATTATAGCCTCGATGGCTCAAATTGGTCTCCAATCGGCCCTATGCTGCAAATGGAATACACTTTACCACATTTTATGGGATATCGTTTCGGGCTGTTCAATTATGCCTCCAAAACTCCCGGCGGCTATGTTGACTTTGATTTTTATCGAATTTCCGATCAGATTGACGCTGTAAATTTACAAAAATGAATTACGTAAAGTCTATTTGCGGCTTGATTAATTCAATATATCATTTTATAGTATTCTAAGCTTAAAAATGATAGTTTTGCGATAGTTGTTTTGATTGAACTTAGCATATTGCTAAATTGGAGTACTAATGCATATATCTTCTAATAATAACACGGGTTATAAAACCTTATTTTTACTTTTTGCCGCTATATTCATCTCATCTTCTGTTGCTTTCTCTCAAAACACCAATTACTGGCAGTTTGCCCCAACACCGCCCATGGGCTGGAATAGCTGGGATTGTTTCGGATGTAGTGTCACAGAAGATGAAGTCAAAGCAAACGCTGACTATATGGCCCAAAATCTCAAGCAGTACGGTTGGGAATATATTATCGTCGATATACAGTGGTACGAACCAAAATCTGATCTGAACAGCAGGGACCCTTACTCATATCCACCTAAACTCGACACCAACATCGATGAATTCGGCAGGGTATGGCCTGTTGCCAACAAGCATCCATCATCAATCGACGGCAAAGGCTTCAAACCGCTATCTGATTATGTCCATTCTCTAGGGCTTAAATTCGGCGTACATATGATGCGCGGAATTCCCAAGCTGGCATACGAACGCAACACAAAAATCAAGGGCACTGATTTTACCGCCCGCGACATTGCCGATACCTCCAGTACCTGCCCTTGGAACCCGGATATGTACGGCGTTGATATGACTAAGCCCGGTGCCCAGGAATATTACAATTCTATTTTTGAATTAATGGCATCCTGGGATGTTGACTATGTCAAAATTGACGACCTCAGCAGACCATATCATCAATCCGAGGTTACTGCTATTCGCAACGCCATTGACAACTGCGGACGCCCTATGGTATTCAGCACCTCACCCGGCGCTACTCCGCTTACTGCCGGACCGCATGTCTCAACCCATGCTAATCTCTGGCGTATCAGCGATGATTTCTGGGATCAGTGGCGGCTGCTCAAAGATCAGTTTGAAAGACTCGATAACTGGTCCAAATTTTGCGATGACGGCCATTATCCGGATGCCGACATGCTTCCTCTTGGCAATATCCGGGCACGAAGCAAAGAAGGCTGGACTAGATTCACTACCACCGAGCAGAAAACCATGATGACTACATGGGCCATTGCCCGGTCTCCGTATATGATGGGCGGCCATATGCCCAATAACGACCAGTACACTCTTTCACTTCTCACCAATGAGGAAATAATATACGTCAACCAGCATAGCAAAAATGGCAAACAACTGTCACGTAACGACGACCTCATCGTCTGGTCCGCCAACGACCGCAACAGCGAAGACATTTTCGTGGCTTTGATCAACGCCCAGGATAAATCTATTTATGATACTCCCGCTGCCGCATGGGTAGGGCCTGTTATTACTCGCAAATCTGATAGCAAAATCATTCCGTTTAATGTCAATCTTAACGGCTCCGGCAAACTTTATCTTATCGTCGAAGATGCCCTCGACGGCTTTGCCTGCGACCATGCCGACTGGCTGGATATGAAACTTACCGATTCTCAGGGCAACACTGCCAATCTGACAGACCTTACCTGGCACAAAGCCTCCACAGGCTGGGGCGACATAGGCATTAACAAAAGCATTTCCGGCAATGATCTGCTCGTCAACGGCACCAAATACGAAAACGGAATAGGTACCCACTCGATATCCATTATCGAATATGACCTGCCCCAGGGAAAATACCAGTCTCTCAGCGGTTCGGCTGCTCTTGACGACGGCGGTGCCAACCAGGCCCAAACAGAAGGCGCTTCTATCCAGTGTTTTATCTATACGACCATTCCGCCAACTCATCCTGAGTTTTCATCACCGATTATTTTCCACTTTAGCGAGCTCGGCATTTCCGGTAAATACAAAATTCGCAGCCTGTGGGACAAGGCCGACCTGGGCACATTTTCTCACAAATTCGAATCAAACGTCAAGGCCCACGATTCGCATCTGCTCAGACTCACCAAAGTACCGGAATAATAGCACCACAGCTAAAAATCTGCCTGCTCATCATAAACCGTTGCTGACGCCAATACGCACACTCAGCAAATGCTGAATTGTAGGATTGAAATTTTATGAACTGGCACCTAATACCTTAATTAGGTTGCCCACTTGTCCGTCCTGAATTAATTTATTTACTAAATCTAAAATTTATGTTATAAGTATTTTAGTTCGTAATATTTATAATAGTGTCGCATTCTTTACTCTTTCAAACTGTTTGTAATCAGTTTGAATATGGTTTTTTAATTCTAACTTTAATTGAGGAGTATGGTTATGAAACGGGCATTTTTTCTATTTACTATTTCTTTCTTTGTTGTCAATAATCCGATTTTCGCCGTTGATGATTCCAATAGCAACGTTTACAAAAATGAATTTGTCGGAATAAAATTCTCAGTTCCCGAGCAATGGTATGTTGCCGCAGATACTGAAATTGTGGATGTTTTCGATAACGCCGATAAAATCATGGATATTGACGATCCGTCCTTTGATTCAATTATGGACCAGATGCCCGGCAAAGTTATACTGGTTATTTCTGAACGCCCTTTAAATAGCCAATCTGACTCCGTAAATAAGAATATTCTCTTTATGGTACTCAACGCCAGGACACTTGAGAGCGAAATCAGTTCCGGGGCCGATTATTTAAGGCTGGCCACCCAGGGCATAAAACAGCTTTTCGATTCAAAAACCGGCAGTATCACCCCAAAAAAACTGGGGAACGAAGATTTTTACTTAATTGATATCGAATACAGCCTGCAGGGTATCGATATCTACGCCGCTCAGCTGGCAAAAATACACAATGACTATCTGATCGTCGCCAACCTTACAACTGACAGCAGGGAAAGTTTAGACGATTTGATCCAGATGATTGACGACAATCTTGAACTGACCGCTGTCTCTGACGAGGTCAGCAGCTCAGCGGCCGCTGATACATTCCGTGATAACAGCACTATGGTCGCCGACGAAGTTCCAACTAGAAGCAATTTCTCTAGATACCTGAAAATCGGCGGCATTGTACTTATCTTCTTCGGTATCTCAACCGCTTTCCAAAAAAACAAAAAAGCGTAATCGCTACTGAAAATATTTCATTTTCTTATGAGGTTCCTTTTACGGGTTGAACCCGGACAGAAAATACTCAGAATCAGTTAAAATAGCAATAAACAGCAATTCTTCAATTTCGTCAAAATACTGATCGTATAAATAATGGTAGTTATGCTGTTACTTATATGCGGAGGTGTAAAAAAAAGAATATACTCCTAAACCTAATCAAGAGTTTATATCATGTAGCTGTTTAAGTACACAAACTTAACTGGAAAAGGATTATAATGATATTTCTTGCTGAAATTGCAGATAAGATGCCGACAACTCTACAAATGTGGAGTGCTATGATTATTTATAGTGTGATCATGAGCGTACTCGGTATAATTCATCAAAAAATTGCTTTAATAATGTTTGTTATCGGAGGAATTATTTCCCTGTTTTTATTATATGCATCATACCACGAAGCTTTTCTTGAGTCCTTTTTCAGTCAATCTGTTCAGGATGAAATGGGGGCTGCATGGATTGTGAATTCATTAGCATCATCACTCTGCCCATTATTATTCACAGGAACTACTTTTCTATGGCAGTTGAAGAAAAAGAGTAACTTAGTTCCCGAAACCGACGCTAATGGAATGCAATAGAAGGATCATATAAATGAAAAACAATTTGGTCTTATTATTGAGCATTATAGGCTTAGTATTTGGTTGTCATAATCGCTTGTTTGCGTTATTCCTCCTGATGCAGAGAAAATCAACCATTGTTGAAAGTTTTGTAAGAATGCATATATACCTTAAGGAACATCACAAGTTCCCCTCTTCTCTTGAAGAATTACCTAAACGCGAAGGATATGCCAACCAAATTACTGATGGATGGCAACGACTAATCTACAAAGTTGAACAGGACAATTTCATTACACTACTTAAAGGGCGGTTTATTGTTCAAAGCCCAAAAACCGAACATATAGAGGGCAAAGAATCTCGTATTGTTCCGTTGTTTACTGAACTATTGCCATACTTTCAAGAAGCCTTTGAGCTTGCACCTGAGGGCGAAAGCAGAGTAATAACCAAGTATGATGCTAATAGTCAGAACTTACGTTCACAAGCCCACAGGATAATCAGAAGGGCGGGGCTAACACCTTGGCCAAAGACTTTCCAGAATTTGCGTTCTAGTGGAGAGACGGAATTAGTTGAAGACTTCCCAATTCACGTAGTAACAGAATGGATAGGAAACAGTCCGGAAATAGCTAAAAAGCATTATCTGCAAATTACAGAAGATCACTATCGAAAAGCAGCGCAAAATACAGCGCAGCAAGTAGCTGAATTAGCTCGTAATGACTCGAAAGAAAATATTGACCATTTCATAAAAAGTGCTGTAAGTCATAGTAATTGCGAGACTTTGCAAAACGTTGCTAACTCTTGCAATTACAACAACTTACAGCGAACACCCCCAAGGGGACTCGAACCCCTGTCACATGGATGAGAACCATGTATCCTAGGCCGCTAGACGATGGGGGCAAAATGTATTCTTGCCCTTGATCAAATCAAGGATTAAACAGTATAGATAACAAGTTACCCCTTGTCAAGTCCGATCTAACAATTTCTTAACCATTCCAAACCAGCATAAAACCCGCCATATCATATACTTACCCCAAATACACCCGCCCATCTCCCAAAGTTACCGTTCCTCCGTCTCCCGCAGCTCCGGCATAAACACACCCCAAACCCCCATTTCGCACTTATTCCATCCTATATACCAAACCACTTTCCCCAATTATTCCTCTCTTTTCATCTACATTTTTTCATCCTTGATACATTTATCAACAAATTCGTGAAAAACATTCATATGCCTTAGCTTTAAAATAAGTTGTGCCCCCCAGCGAATTATTCCTGATGTCAACGTACACCAGGGCACCATAACTTTTCATTTTTAATTATTCATTTTTCATTTAGCGTACCTCTCCGCTGTTTGCTGATACCCGGTAGCCCCCCGGTTTCAACTAGGGGGGACAAACCTACCCATTATTTTAAATTATCCTCGCCGCTAGGCGATACCTTCACATCATTGGACTTGTCCAATGATGTGCCAGAGTGCGAAGCACGTATTTATCTTCCTCCTGTTCTACTGCTCATCTACTCTAATCTTTAACGACCTTCGGTCGTTCGCGTTGCACGTATTTCCTCTTCACTGGCCGCTGATAGCTCGCTGCTGTTGCCTACCGTGTTTGTCTGTGCTTGTCCGTGTCAGTCAGTGTTTTATATTCAAAATGATACTTTGCGAACTTTGCGGCCTTTGCGAGCAACCAAAATATTCCTCCACAATAATATCATTTCCATCCAATCCAACATCGCCACGAGTAGACTGCTTAGCCATCACAATTATTGAGCATAGCAAAATCCAGATACACATCGGGATTAAAATTTCTAGCTGACTGCTGGTCGCTCGCAGCTGTTTTCTGCCTACCGTATTTGTCTGTGCTTGTCCGTGTCAGTCAGTGCTATATTTAAAATGATATTTTGCAAACCTTCTTTACGCTTTTTATTTTACCCTTTACACTTTGATGCCGCTTTGCGGCATCTGGTCCGCCCAACTCCCCAAAATAACAACTTACGTAAATACCCGCAAAATCCCTTCCCCGCCGTTATCATTCCCGCACCCGTTATAACATCCCCATACCCTTCAATTTCATTCCGTTTTTTAACCAATCTTTCACCCCGCCATTATCATTTATAATTCAATTAGCCTCGCCGAAGCCGTTTTAAACAGTTCGCGAAGCGACTCCTTCACTCCTGGGAACGATGAGCACAATCTCGGCACATTATTTAAACAGGTCGCGTAAGCGACTCCTTCACATCGTTGGACTTGTCCAATGATGTGCCAGAGTGCGCAGCACGTATTTTCTGTTAGCTGACTGCTGGTCGCTCGCCGCTGTTTCCCTGTTCTGCTGCTCACCTGTTCTAATTTCTAACGACCTTCGGTCGTTCGGCGTAGCCGTTTAAAATAAGGTCCTGTACCGTACGGTACAAGACACCTCAACTCTTACCTTTTACCTATCACTTTTACCTCTTACCTATGTTCGCGTTCCCGTACGCATACCGCCGCACCCATTCAACGTCTCGCCGTATATTGCCCGCGGCCCGCAATTCACCGCCGTTTAAATCCGTACCCCTTTTCGCAGCCATCCCACCGCCGCGATGCCCCCGTTACCTTTCCACACACCTCCCGTTACCCATCAATCACCCGCGAGCGGTAGCGAGCAACCTTCCCTGGCATCTGAAACCCGATTCCTGACTACTGGTTTTCTCGAAAAAATCACCGCGTTTTTACATCAACCAAATCGCGAAAATATAACTTTCCCCAAATTTTTTATCCCGCTTACTACAAACACTTTACAAACTTCCAAGCCAACCTTCGCACCAAATAAATCAGCGCACTTTTGACATACCATCCAACAGTAGAGAGCCGACAAAAAATGATTACCAACAAAAATCAGCTCTCTATAAAACATAACAACGACGAAAACTTCGTCTTTAACATAAAAACGTTCTATAAAAACTTAATATTGCAGTTGATCTCCAAATCGTAGCAATGCATATCCTTATACTTGTCTCACCTGAATACCCGGATGGCCTCTCATAAAACATGGTTTTATATTATAAATATGATAGTTTTCAAAATAACAATCACTTAAGTCTATTTTATATAGATATTTACGCCATAATGTAAAACTAGGCAATATTTAATAATAATGTTATTTGCAACGGCATATCACTTTTTATATAATTTTAAGTTGCTTTTAGGATATATATAATTAAAATCATAAAAGGTAGGCCCTTATGAGGCTTTCTGATATAAATACAAGGATGTAAACTGAGTGATAAGGACATTCATAACGCTAAGGAGACCACAATAATGTCAGAATCAAAGGCAATGCCTATACATAGAAAGATAGCAGAAGATATTCGTCGTCAAATCTCAAACGGTGAATTGAAACCTGGTCAAAAAATACCTTCAGAAAGACAAATAGCTATTCAGTTTGACGCCTCTCGCGCAACTGTTAGAACTGCACTTCAGCATATCGAACAGGAAGGCTTGATCACTCGCCGTGATCGTCGCAGTGCTATTGTCACAATCAAAAGAGACGTAACTCCTAGTTTGAGAATAGCTTGCAGCAGCTCAAAACTTGCCGGGTTATTTAGAACTTTGTCTCAAAAGCAATTAATGCCGCATCGCACTCAGGTCAATCTTGTAGACATGAGAGAAAAAGACGCTCTGAACCAGTTAGCTACTGGAACCACTAGTGGCGCTGATATACTCGTCTGCAATTTTGAATATGCTGGTTGCGTTTGGGATCAGCCTGAGTTATTCAAACCGTTTTCTACCTCTATTGTAAACGATGTAAACATCCCGGATAAACTTCGCAGTAAATTCACTGTCAATGGCAAGCTGTCTGGCATCCCATGCGGTATCTCGCCGATGGTTTTATATTATAACCGTAAAATTCTAGGCGAAAAGGGTTTCAATGTTCCTATGGGTGAATGGCACTGGGATCAGCTTACTGATATAGCTAAAGCTTGTAGCTCTGAAGGATCTTACGGCTTCCAGATTCGTCCTAGATTTAGCCACTTCGCATCACTTGTATCTTGCTTCGGCGGTGAGTTGTTTGATGGTATGGGCAAAATCAACCAGGAGTGTATGCCGCAGATTAAAACGGCTATGAAATATGTCAATACTCTTCTTAAAGATGACGTTACCCCAAGACTCGACAAAGAAGGACAGGTCAACTTATTTGCCGATGGTCGTTGTGCTATGGCAATTGACGGTATCGGTTATTTGAACCCATACAGGCAGGCGCTTGGCGATGAATTTGGCGTTGCTTGTTTACCTGGCGCTCGCACTGGTTCAAGCATTACCGGTGGTTTTATTATTCTCGCTTTACGCAGTCAGGAAGAAAATCAGCTTATCGAAGATGTTATTCGCAATATGCTGATTCTCCGTCATCAGCAAATCATTGCTGGTAGCGGTTTACTGCTTCCGGTACATGGAAATGTTCTTAACTTTGATGCCATGAAAAACGCTGGCCTTGATGAGGCGGTTGCAGGTGTATTTACTGCTCAAACGCGTGACGCTATACCGGCTAATGTTCCATGTACTATTAATGCGACTAACACCTTCCAGGATTTGCTATTTGAGCTTTGGATGGGGCTGGATACAGTTGACAGTATTTGCGAACGATTAGCTTAAATTTATTATTTCTAAACTTAATGTTGAGGTACTGGTTTCGATTATGTACCTCAACTTTTTTATTGTTATTCTTTGCCTTTTGTCAGGTAGTTATGGAGCGGGCTGTTGCAGCAGGCCAAAAAGGAAAGCAGGATAAAATTTCTCACAACCCAGGTAGAGTTTTCTGCTATTAGCTGGACTATTTCTGTTGCTGTCCATTTGGTCCTGATTGCCTTATTGATGTTTATTACCTTGTACCGGCACAACACTGGTTCAGGCAACGAGCCGGAATCTTTTGAGGTCCAGCTTGGCGTACAAACACCAGATCAGGCAGTTACTGCTTCTATTGAACCTACTGAACAGCAGGCCAATTCTTCTGTTGTATCAACTGTTGTCACTCCGGTAGTAACTGAAAACATTATTGTTGATACTGTCGATTCTACTGATGTTGTTCTTCCGGTCCAGAGTATCGAGCAGGCCATTTCACCTGCTGATTCTACTTCTTTTGCCGAGTCACTTGCAGGTAGCGACACATCCGGTACTGCCGGTTTCTTTGGCTTAACTGCTGGCGGCACCAATTTCGTCTATGTTATTGACCGGTCCGGAAGCATGGCAGGCATCAGGCTTTCTACGGCTATTGATGAGTTATGCCGGTCTGTAAATTCGCTTAGCGAAAATATGACATTCTATATAATCTTTTATGATTCTGAGTTTATAACAATGGACGCATCTTCGCTTGTAAGTGCTTCCAGGTCTAATAAGTCTCGATTTCTGCATTGGGCCCAGGGTATCGGGCCGCAGGGTGGTACCGATCCTACAGAAGCTATGCTAAAAGCTTTATCTTTGAAACCGGATTCAATATGGTTGCTCTCTGATGGTCAGTTTGATCAGACAGCAGTCGAAACAATCAAAAAAGCAAATAAGAAAGGTGTACAAATTCACACCTTAGCCTTTGGCAGCAATGAAGGAGAAGTTCAATTGCGAGCTATCGCAACTCAGAATGGTGGTAAATACAGGTTTATTCCTATTGGAAGTAATTGAGAGTTCTATATATGAAAAATATCAGTTTAGTTATTATTACATTTATTATCGCTATTTCTTCTGCAATATTGCTGGCAGGAGATGCTCCCGGTTCTGACCTTGTGCTTGCAGAAACCTCTGAAACAATTACGCTTTGGGGGACTATTGCAAAAGGTGGTATCATTGGCTATATAATTATCGGGATGAGTGTATGTGCAGCTGCTTTGGTTATCGAGCATATGCTAACCATAAGAAAATCTGTATTATTGCCTGAAGATCTCAGTGATAGTATTCGCGAACATATCGCCAAAGATGAGCTTCTGCAAGCTGTAGAAATTTGCGATAATTACGACAACTTCTTAACCCGGGTTTTAGCTTTTGGCCTTTCTCAACGTAATTCAATTATGGGATATTATGATATTGAAAAGGCCGTTGAAGAAGCGGCCCGCCGCGAATCTGGATTTCTATATCGAAAATTGGAATATTTGTCTTTTATTGCCAATTCCGCTCCGATGCTCGGCTTATTGGGTACCGTAACCGGTATGATATCAGCTTTTAACTTTATCGCCGCTTTGGAAGGGGCTTCACGCTCGGCTCAGCTGGCCGGAGCTATATCCGAAGCTTTGGTTACAACCTGCCTTGGACTCGTTGTCGCTATTCCTTCTTTATTCTTCTTATCGGTTCTTCGAAATCGAATTGACGGCATTATGACAGAGGCTGAAATTATTACTGAAAGTATTTTAAGCCCTCTTAAAGAAAAACTTAAACACGATAAAACTGCTTGATCGATAAGAGATTGTTCTATTCTAAACGAGGCCTGTTATGTCTGAATCAAAAATTATCATAAAATGCCTGGCATGCAACCATCTGTATGAGCTTGCAAATCTAAAAACAGGTCAATTGGTTAAATGTCCTTGCGGAGTTGAATTTAACGTTGGCCCTGAAAACCTCGTTGCGGGGCAGTTTACCGGCGACAGTCCGGTAGAATTACTCCAGATGCAACCTCAGAAAAAGCAGAATACTAATAATTCTGACAATTCTTCGCTTGATATCCTTAGAGACCCGGTGCAGGCTGTTAAACAGCTGGCCGCTGTTAAGCAGAAAATGATTTCAGAGATTAGCAAGATTATTGTAGGGCAGGATGAGGTAATCGATCAGATAATTACCGCTTTCTTTGCTCGTGGGCATTGCTTACTGCTTGGTGTACCGGGACTTGCAAAAACCTTAATGGTTCACTGTTTGTCCCAGACTATGAATCTGGTATTCCAGCGTATACAGTTTACTCCTGACCTGATGCCAACCGATATTACGGGTACTAATATCCTGGAAGAAGACCCGCAAACCGGTAAAAGAAAGTTCATCTTCCACAAAGGGCCCGTTTTCTGCAATATTTTGCTGGCTGACGAAATAAACAGGACTCCGCCCAAAACCCAGGCAGCGCTGCTGGAAGCGATGCAGGAGCATCACGTAACCTCGGTAGGGCGGTCATTCCCACTTCCGAACCCGTTTTGTGTGCTGGCTACCCAGAATCCGTTAGAACAGGAAGGCACATATCCTCTTCCTGAAGCTCAACTTGACCGGTTTTTATTCCTGGTGAAGGTCGACTACCCAAATCTCGAACATGAACGGCAAATCCTTCTATCTACTACTGGAGAAGATCCGGAAGATTTAACGCCTGTTATCGATATTCCTTCTGTAATCAGCTATCAAAAACTGGTCAGGAATGTGCCGGTTAGCGAACATGTCGCCAATTTTGCTGCAAGGCTTGCCAGGGCTACTCGTCCGCAAAATGAGGATTGCCCTGAGTTTATAAAAAAATGGGTAAGATACGGCAGCGGACCGCGTGCAGGACAGGCATTAATCCTTGCTGCCAAAGCTCACGCAGTACTAAACGGCAAGTATAATATTTGCTGTGATGACATAAGAAGATACGCATTACCTGTAATGCGGCATAGGATTTTTCTGAATTTTGCCGCTGTAGGCGAAGGAATTGATGCAGATACGATTATTAATCGGCTTCTTACTGATATCAAAGAGTAAGCTCATTCATATCGAAGACTTTCAGCCGGTTCAATCTTTGACGCTTTATAGGCCGGAATAACCGCTCCAGCACCGGCAGTCAAAATTCCGGATAATATTATCCACCAAAGACTTTGTAAATGAACCTGATCTGGTATTTTACTGAAAGCGTAACTTTTAGCTGACCATATATTATATCCAAGGATAGCTGATAGACAATTTTCTAATACTTCAATTTTGTTAACGATTATAAAACCAAAGATTAATCCCAATATTGTCCCGCAAACACCGATTGATAAACCATAGTTCAAAAATAATCCGGAAACTGAAGATCTTGAACCACCTGATGCACGAATTATACCAATATCTCTTTTCTTGTTTATAACAACCATCATCAGTATTACAAATATTAGAACACCGGCGACGAGACAGACAAAACCCAGAATTACTTTCATAATCATCAATTGTTTATGGATTTCACCAATAAACATTTGCAACCATTGATCTTCTGTTGAAATTACGCATCTGAACCTGTAAATATCTCTACTTGGCAGTTTTAAGACATTTTGTCGGTAATTAATCCATGCATTGCTGACAATTTCCTGAAGTTCAGGCTCAGAAATTCCTTTTTTCCCGGTAATTAAAATTTGCGGCAATACATTAAAATTTTTAATTACATAATCGTAGGGCAGAAATAACGTATTTTTGTCGATTTGATATGAACCGACTTCTACAGCATTTATTGGCCAGCAATAATATTGATTTCGTTTTACCTGGGTAACTCCATCTTCGGCCCTATCGATAGAGCCGCTAAAAAGTGTAGCAGGGCTTTTCCAGTCGGTTAACTTTTGTTTGATATTGCTGTAATCATACCCGTCAGATTGTGAATCTTCTTCAGTGAGCAAGCCAACGCTCATTATACATGGAACTACGTTTACAGGTCGATCGGCATCAGTAATTTCACGGCGTAATTTCTTTTCCAGCCATTTTTCTGATAAATCGATCTGCTTATCAGACAGTTCAAATTCATTTGTACAGGATTCATCTATTACCAGACCGTCTCTAAAATGCTCCTGCCGGAGTTCTCTCTCAAGATCTATACCCTTTACAATTGCCATTTTTACATTACCTCTGCCAAGCAAAAGCAGGCCGCCGCTGGTAATATTTATCCTGGTGCTTTCCACTTCAGGAATTTCACCCAGATAATCAGCTGCGGCAGATATATCCGGCACATCATTGTCGGATATTAGCATTATCTGCCCGTATTCATATTGCCAGAATTCTTCAAATTTATCCAGAAAACCATTAAAAAGACTGGTAATAATGATCATTAATGCCACACAAAGGCCAACCGAGCAAATAGCAAAAAATGCTATTTTTCTTCTTGTTAAATATTTTAAAGCCAGGTAAATAGTGTGCATAGACATATAATATCTAACTTACAGTAAATAAACAAGTAGTAGCAATATATTTTTATTGCCATACTTAAGGTACAATCATATGAATGTTCATTCACGACTTGAATGAATGTTTTTAGATGATTAATTATTTTTATGGAAATTTATCTATACTTTTTACTATAATTTTTAGTGTTTGCTGGTTAAAATTATTGGCAATAGAAACTTATAGCTATTTTGTCTATGAAAATGACATATATGTCAAGGGGCACAAAATATGATTAATATCAGAATTGACGGTAAACCGTTAAGTGTTGCCGACGGAACAACAATTATGGAAGCTGCTGACAGTATTGGAATACGGATTCCGAGACTTTGTTATCATCCAGACCTGTCACTTGAAGGTGCCTGCAGGGTATGTATTGTCGAAGTGATAGGGGTACCATTTTTTATGGCATCCTGTTCTGTAAAAGTATGGGAAGGTATGGAAATCAATACTTGCAGTCCTGAAATTCGTGAGGCTCGTCGAGATATTATCGAATTGATTCTTGATAATCACCCCAAAGACTGTCAAACCTGCCAGCGTGATGGAAATTGTGAATTACAAAGATTGGCATATTTACATGGTGTAAGAGAAAGATTATTTGAAGGCAAACGCAAAAATCTTCCTATTGATAATACCAGTAAAAGTGTTGTTCGAAATCCTAATAAATGTATACTTTGCGGCCGATGCTTCCGTGTATGCGAAGAAGTTCAATCGGTAAGCAACTTATGCCAGCAGCATCGAGGTTTTAATACAGAAGTTGCTCCTGCTCATAGCGTAAATATGGATGAATCTGTATGCATACAATGCGGACAGTGCATAAACGTCTGTCCTACAGCAGCATTTTTGGAGCAAGATCATACTGAACGTGTATGGGAAGCAATCGCTGATCCGGAAAAAATTGTTGTTGTTCAGATTGCGCCTTCGATACGTGCTGCTATTGGAGAAGGATTTGGATTGGAACCTGGCACACCTATAGTGGGCCAAATGGTTGCCGCCTTAAGAAAACTTGGATGTGACGTAATTTTTGACACTGATTTCAGTGCAGACCTTACTATCATGGAAGAGTCTCATGAATTTCTGCAAAGGGTTACAAAGGGAACAGGACCGTTGCCTATGCTGACAAGCTGTTCGCCAGGTTGGGTGAATTTTGTCGAAAAATTCTATCCTGAATTTATCCCTAACTGTTCATCATGTAAGTCACCAATGAGTATGATGTCTGCTTTAACTAAAACCTGGTATGCAGAGCATGAAGATATAGATCCTAAAAAGATATTTAACGTTGCAATTATGCCATGTACAGCCAAGAAGTATGAAATGGCACGTCCGCAGTTGGCTGATGCTGACGGCACTCCTCATACTGACGCAGTACTTACCACCAGAGAACTTATATGGATGATTAAATGCTACGGAATTGACATGTTAGCCCTTGAAGATGAGCCGTTTGATTCACCAATGGGCTTAGCAACAGGTGCCGGTGATATTTTTGGTACTACAGGTGGCGTTATGGAAGCCGCTTTGAGGACCGCTGCGGTAAAACTATCAGGAAAACCACTTGAAGAACTTGAGTTTAAAGATGTGCGAGCCGTAGAAGGTCTTCGTGAAGTAACAGTCAATGTAGCTGGTACTGAAATTAAGCTGGCTATAGCAAATGGGCTTGGCAATGCCCGTAAAGTACTTGATTCTGTTAAGAGTGGCGAAAAAGAGTTTCATCTGATTGAAATTATGGCATGTCCCGGTGGATGTATCAATGGTGGTGGACAACCTTATCCGCCGACAGGGCAATATGTGCTAAATAAAGAGCTAAGAGCAAAACGCGCTGAAGCGCTTTATAAGCTTGATAAAGATAAAAAGTATCGTTCTTCACATGAAAACCCTGATATTGTAAAACTCTATGAAGATTATCTTGGTGAGCAGGGCGGTCACAAAGCTCATGAGCTTCTACATACGTCATATACACCTAATTATCCCAGGGGTGTATAGTATATTCAATAGTTAAGATGTTCATAATTTTACGGAATAGAATCATGCAAGAATTAAATGAAAATATCAATAAAGTCTATGATGAAGCCAAAGCAACGCTGACACCTGAAGTTGTTGAGTTTATTAACGAGTGTCTTCAGAAAGAAAGATCGGAAAGTGAGTTAATTAACGTCTTACACAAGGTTCAGGCAATAAATGGCTGGCTTAGCAGTAAGCAGCTTGATGCTGTTGCACTTTTATTAGATGTCCCGGCATCACAAGTAAGCGGAGTAGCGTCTTTTTACCATTTTTTCCGATTAAAAGAGCGTGGGAAAAATATCATTAATGTTTGCCTCGGAACTGCATGTTATGTTAAAGGTGCCCAGCAGATTATTGACAAAATTACTGAGCTTAAAGGTATAACGCCAGGCGAGACTTCACAAGATAAGCTTTATACGCTTGATGCTTCACGTTGTTTAGGTACCTGTGGTTTAGCACCGGTAGTTATTATTAATGATGATGTCCATGCGTGTGTGAAGCCCGAAGATATTGAAAGCCTTTTAGCCAGGTACGAATAATTATTTAGTATTTTAAAGCCGGTTATGTCCGGCTTTTTTCTTTATATGTGGACTATTCAGCAGCAAAAAGCTATTTATAAGACAGATTCTGACTTACTTTTAACTGCTTCCGCGGGATCAGGTAAAACTGCAGTATTAACAGAGCGGTTCCTCGAACTGATAATTAACCCTCAAAATCCTTGTGATATTGACAAGATACTTGTAGTTACATTTACCCGTGCAGCAGTAGCTGAAATGCGCAAACGTATTGGTGACCGTTTACTCAAGCATGTCGAAGACAATCCTAATGATTTTCACGCCAGGCGACAGCTATCTATGTTGAACTGTGCAAAAATCTGCACTATAGATTCATATAGTTCATCATTGCTGAAAGAGTATTTTTATCTTGCTGATATTGACCCCTCATTTGAAATTATTGATCCGAAGGAAAAATCTCTAATTTTATCTAATCTCATAGATGAGATTTTGGAAGAGTTTTATTCCGGTCAAGCTGAAATTGATATCAATAAATTCTATAATTTTGTGCGTGCTTATGGAGGACGCAGAGATGATTCGCAGGTTCCGGCAATAATTCGTTCGCTAGGATTTTTTATTGATAGTTTAATTGACAGTGAAAATTTATTGAATTTTTGCGAGCCAGGCTCTTGTCAAATAGAAGATAAGTATAATTACTTCCAAAAGATCCAGCATGCAGCATTAACAAATCATATCGAATTACTGATATCTCAATTAAGCATAGGTGAGAATCTCCTCGGAGTATTTTCTACAGTAGGGCACTATAGAGAATACATATCACCTACTCTGGAAATATTGCAGGATGCACATAGAAAGCTTCAATCTTATTCTGGTGATGTAAGTAAAAATATATTAAATAATATCGACACTTTACCTGTCTCAAAAAGACTTTCCTCTAAAAGTAAAGGTGTCGATATAAATGAAAAAGAAGCTATTACGTATATTATTAAAAACGTCAAAGAAACGTTAAAAAGAATACCTGCTGAATTACTGATTGATTCGAATACTTTAATTCGCCAAATCAATGCAGTAACCCCGCATATAGAGATTATTATTAAACTTTATACTGAGTTCGATGTAAGGTATCAACAATATAAAAAATCCAACAAGGTTTTAGACTATTCAGACATAAGCCGCAAGCTCTTGGCAATATTAAATGATAATGGCCGACCGTCAATAGCTGCAATTGAGCAGCAGAAACTATATAAATATATTTTAGTTGATGAGTATCAGGATATTTCCCCTTTACAGGAAGCTCTATTTGAAATCATAAAAAAGCCTGACCCTCAAAAGGGTAATATGTTTATGGTTGGCGATTTAAAACAGAGCATTTATCGTTTCAGGCAGGCTGACCCTGATATAATTTTGAGCAAACATAAATCGTATCAACCGACATTTGATGGTGAAATTGAACTGGAGCAATCCACTGGAGTTCCATCGCGGATTGAACTGAGTAAGAATTTTCGTTCCAGGGAAGAAATTATCAATTTTGTGAATTATGTATTTGAAAAATGCATTAGTAAGGAATTTGGCGGATATGACTACTCCGGCGATGGTCGTATGCTGTTTGGGGCATCTTTTTATGATGAGCATTCTGATAATTATAAAGGTAAGTACGACACTCCGATTGAGCTCCATTTGATTGATAATAACTGTGAACTTAACTCGGATAATAATGAGCTTTGTGATTCTACAAGACGAGAAGCAGCTATGGTTGCCAATCGCATCAGGCAAATAGTTGATAGTTCAGAGTTCAATATTTTATGTCCTTCTGGCAGGCAAATACGACCTGTCACATATAAAGACATTGTGATTTTATTGAGATCCCCAAAATCACAGGCGCAAATATATTCAGAAGTATTTGATCAGTGCGGAATACCATTATTTGTACAGCAGGAAGGGGGCTTTTTTGATTCGGTGGAAATTTCAAACATCATGAGTATTTTGCAGCTTATTGATAACCCACGACAGGATATAGCCTTAGCCGCAGCTTTACGAAGCTTTTACGTTGGTTTAACTGAAGATAACCTGGCTCATATTAGAGATGCATTTCCAGATAATTCGTTCTATTCTGCAGTTATGGTTTATATTGATAAAGGCTCTAACGACTCTTTGCGTAGCAGGTTAGCTATGTTTCTGGAGGATATTAACTTATGGAGAGATCTGGCACGTTCCGGAACTCTTGCTGCCCTTATTCGTAATATTTATTCTCACACTAATATGCTGACGCACTATAGAGGGATGCCTGATGGTAGACAGAGATATGCCAATCTTATTCATCTTTATAATACTGCAAAAGATTATGATTCATTCAGTACACAGGGGCTAGGACGGTTTCTTAGATTTATAGAAGACTTGAGCAGTCAGCCTTCAGAAGATTTTGGCCCGGCTCATATTTTATCTGAGTCAGACAATGTTGTCCAGTTAATGAGTGTACATAAGAGTAAAGGGCTTGAATTTCCTGTTGTTATAGCTGCCGGACTAGGTAAAAAGTTTAATTTGAGAGACCTGTCAAAGCCGGTTTTCTTTGCCCAGGCAGAAGAGGGGGGTATAGCTCTTAGGCTGCGTGATCCGGCAACTGGTGAATCCTGGAAAACTCTGCCGTATGCTATCTTAACTGAGAAAGAACGCCTTAAATGTTTGTATGAAGAAATGAGGGTACAATATGTGTCCTTAACACGCGCCAAGGAGCACCTGATTCTTTTTGCTGATACTTCAATAGATAAATTATCCAATTATTGTTCAGATATCATAACTGAAAGAAGAATAGCCAATATTGCCGCTCCTAATAGTTCAGAAAAAATAACTGTATTACCTGCCAATCTTCTGGCATCAGCCAAATGTCCTTTGGATTGGTATGCTGCTGCATTATCCGGCCATCCGGATTTTGAACAGATTTCAGGCATCTCAATTGGCGATAATATCAATATTCCTCACGTAGCAGTTCAAGTATATAATTCTGACATTATTAATGATATAGGTAGTAAATTATTATCATCATCAAATACTTCTAATACAGACATAAATATTCATTCAGTATTAGACACAGATCAGTACTCAGGTGATTCAGACAACATCAGCAGGATGGTTAAGTGGCAATATCCAAACCTTAATATCACTTCATGCCAGGCCAGGGCAAGTGTTACAGCAATGAATGCAACATTGGATAGTGCAATTGAGTATGACGACATTATTGACCACCAGAAAATTGTTGACGATACCCTGGAGAGTTATTCTATATTGGATTTTTCTCGAAAGCCGTTATTTATGGAAACCGGTTCCGGTAAGATTTCCGCTGCGGAAAAAGGAGTATTGACACATAGATTTATAGAGTTATTAGATCTGACTTCTGCATTAGATACATCCGGGCTGACAGAACAGCTGGAAAACATGGTTTCTTCAGGAAATTTCACCGCCAGGCAAGCAAAAAATATTGATTTAGAGTCAATTGAAACGTTGTTTAATTCTGATATTGGTACATTATTAATTTCCAGGTACGATACTGTATATCGAGAATGGGAATTTACATTAAAAGTTGCTGCTGCTGATGAAGTATACCCTGAAATAATGCAAATAATCGATCATAATAATGATATTGTAATTGTCCGTGGTATTATCGACTGTCTTGTCTGGGATGGCCGTTCTTATACAATTATCGATTTCAAAACTGACAATGTCAAAGGCGTTGAGATTTCAAAACGGGCTGCACACTATAAATTCCAGCTTGATTTTTACAGTAGGGCGGTTAAAGAAATTACCGGGAATAGTGTCTCTAATTGTTATTTGTATTTTCTAAAGCCGGGCCAAAGTGTCAAATTATAACAATTATCTGCTTTTTGATTGCCCGCAAACTATTCAGTATTACGTCAAGTAAATGTAATTATACGATAATCCAGACTTGCAGCACTAAGAATTATTTCATGAATATTCTTATTCGTTTTCCCAGTATCTTTATCCAGTCATCAATATTACTGCTGGTTGGAACGTTATTCTCATTAAATAATATACCTAACCATGGGCATGATAAATTATCTATTAACTCTCTCAATTCCAGAGGTGAAAACAATAACTTCTCTGACGGATTCTCAATTAGCAGCCAGATACCCTTAACAGAAACTATTTCACATAGCTTTTCCAATGAAAAGTAAAGATTATTCATACCACTTTCATACCCAGGCAGACTTTCAGTTGAGTTGATTCCCCTGATAACTACGGCTATGGCTTGATGGGGATTTAACTTACTTTTACGGTCTGGATTAGCATTGCAATATTTCATTTCCAGCTGCCCGGCCAGTTCGATAGCTTTTGCAATATCTTCAAGTGCTTTCACGCAATCGTTTTTTGCCAGTTCAAATACACTGACTTCACAATCCACGGTATCGATTACTGGTGGGTTTTCTGCTGACAATAAACTTGTCAGTTCATCTAATTTCTTAATTTCCAACTATTTACACCTGTGTTACAATCTGTAATTGCTTTTGGCAGAAAATTCAGCTACAATTATTAAAATGCAATTGTAAGTGATTGCCATATAAAAAGTAAAGAATAATTATCCCCAAACAGAAGTTAACTTTCGCACTTTTCAAGCTGCATAATACGAAAGCTTACTGGAATATAACCATATTATTATGTCAAAAATAAATATACTACCGCAAAATTTAGTTAATAAAATCGCTGCAGGCGAGGTTGTCGAGCGTCCGGCCAGTGTTGTAAAAGAACTGATGGAAAACTCGCTTGATGCCGGTGCTATGCGAATCGATGTTACCATTGAAGATGGCGGAAAAAAACTTATCCAGATACAGGATGATGGCATTGGCATGAGTTCTGACGATCTGGCAAAGTGTGTAATGCCCCATGCTACCAGTAAATTATCCAGCGAGGAAGATCTATTTAATATTTCCACCATGGGGTTCCGTGGCGAAGCTGTTGCCAGTATTGGCTCAATTTCCCAGATGGAGATTATAAGCAGACCTGAAACGGAAATAGAAGCTTCCAAAATTACTGATTTTGGTGGTGATATTAACGGACCTGTTCCTGCTCCCGGTCCCCAGGGCACCGCATTTTCCATACGAAATCTGTTCTTTAATACTCCTGCCCGTCGTAAATTCCTCAAAACAGCTAATACCGAAATGAATCATATAAGTGAGCAGTTTACCCGAATTGCTTTAGCAAATGAAGCTGTCCATTTCACCTTAACCCATAACGGCAGAAAATTAAAAGATCTGCCCGGCGGCCAGGGCCTGAGAGAACGTATCGCTGCTTTATTCAGTAACGATTTAGCTGCCGATTTGATCCCTATCGCTAGAAACGATCGTGGTGTTTCTATCAGCGGTTTAATCGGTCGCCCTCAGCAGGCACGATCCGGCAGTCAATGGCAGTACGTGTTCGTTAATGGCAGGTTCGTACGCGACAAGTTTGTTTCTCACGCTATCCGGGAAGGATACAGGTCACTTATGGAGGTTAACCGTCAGCCTGTTGTCTTTCTTTTTATAAATGTGGCACCTGATCAGATCGATGTTAATGTTCATCCTACCAAAATAGAAGTCAGGTTTGCCGACTCCAATTCTGTTCATTCTCAGGTTTTGGCTGCTATCCGCGACAAACTGCTTGGCGGAGGTATGACTGTAGATGTCAAGGCGGAATCAATATCCAAATCTTCCGAGCCGCAATCGCCGGCCATAGAGAATATTGACCGTCAAACATCAGATATCAATGCCGCTAGTGATACAGTTGAAAATCCCAGGGTTGTAGAAACTCGTAAAGCATTGCTGGACTTCTTTAAGAACACGCCGACTCAATCCCAACCTCAACAGCAGATGAACTTTACGGCTGCTCACCCTTCGATAAATAGTAAAACTGAAAATCCAACTTTAAGGCAGGCTGAAAAACCATTTATTGCAAACAATAGACAATATGAGTCTGTTTCCAATATCAATTCTGATATATCTAATCCTTCTGTTAATCCTCAAAATACTGATCTCATAACTGATGAGCCAGGTTTCAATCTACCCGTATTGCAGGTTCATAATTCATTTATTATCGAACAGGACAACCAGGGTGTTACTATAATTGACCAGCATGCATTACACGAGCGAATTATTTATGAGCAATTGAATGAACGATTTCTATCCGGGAATATGCCGGCCCAACGGTTATTGATCCCTGAAACTGTCGATGTTACTTCTGACCAGCTCGCGGTTATAGAATCAAATCAAGAAACATTGAAAGAACTTGGCATAGAATTAGAGCAATTTGGACCCAATACCGTTGCAATCAATTCATTCCCTCAACTGCTGGACAGGGCTAATCCGTCTGAAATAGTTATTGAGATGCTGGATAAATTAAGTGAAAACTCCGGTAAATTATCTCGTGAAGAACTTTTACACAGCATTTTAGATATGATGGCATGTAAAGCTGCTGTTAAAGCTGGTGACCCGCTTTCAGAAGATGAAATTCGAGAGTTACTGGCTCAGCGTCCAATTGTAAATCGATCTGGAAATTGCCCGCATGGAAGACCAACTACAATTACTATAACATTGAACGAGTTACGGAAAATGTTCAAAAGAACATAATCATTATCGAAAGGGACTTAAATGAAAAAGTGTTGTATGTTTCTATTTTTAGCATGTTTAATTGCTATCGCCGGCTGTAATTCATCTAATATAGGTAAATTAGATTCAATTGAGCCTGCACACCCCTTAATTGACGGTTTGTTTGCAGATCCTAGTGTTGTCGTTCATGATGGGTATTTATATATTTACGCAACCATTGATCCATGGGGCGGTAATGAATTAGCGTTACTGAAGACCATTGACATGATTAACTTTGAGCGTCTGCAGCTTAACTGGCCAACAAAACAGGCGTGTACTTCACCTACTTCAAATGAGCATACTGTGTGGGCTCCGTCAGTTATCAAAGGCACTGATGGAAAATTCTACATGTATGTCTCAGTGGGTTCTGAAGTTTGGGTAGGAAAAGCTGACAAACCAGAAGGTCCATGGCATAATCCATTAGGTGACAAACCACTTATCCCGGGTGATTTCCGAGATGGCGTACATGAAATTGATGCTGAAGCTTTTATCGATGATGACGGTCAGGCATACTTGTACTGGGGATCTGGCTGGAATTGGGTAAACGGTCATTGTTTAGTCGTCAAGCTTGGCAAAGACATGTGTTCTTTTGCTAGTGAGGTTAAAGAGGTTACCCCTGAAGGATATTTTGAAGCTCCATTTATGGTCAAAAATAACGGGAAATATTATTTAATGTATTCTGATGGTAAATGTATAAACGATACATACAAAGTTAGATATGCTATCGGAGACAATCCTTTTGGGCCATTCAAACAGGCAGAAAACAGCCCAATCCTCAAATCTGACCCCAAAAACGACGTTTATGGCCCCGGGCATCATTCAGTCTTGAAATATAACAATAAATGGTACATATTTTACCATCGTCACGCATTGCCTTATAACCCCGAAGAGCTTACCAGGCAAATCTGTGTTGATAGAATGGAATTCGATTCTAAAGGGATGATAAAAAATATAGATTTTTAAGTATAACGCAACTGAATGAAAGAATATCAAACAATCATAGTTGTAATAGTTTCAACCTTATTGATAACTATTGCTGCTTGGCAAGTTGTCATTCCGGACCCTGTAACATTACCTGTGAGGGTCCCAGGTCTGGATAATAGACCGGAAGGGGGGGCAAACAAGCAGGGGGGAGAGCTCGAATTTGCTCTTAATATATTGGCGACCCCTACCGGAGCTTATCAGCCGGATCCGACTCCTGCACCAACGCAGTTACCGCATATTGAAATTATTCCCAGCGAAAACTGGCCGCATTTTCGCGGACCAAATCGTAATGCAAATTGGGAAAATGATAAATACCAGGTAATCCAGAATTGGGAAACTGATCCTTTGAAATCAATTTGGGCTATCCCGGTTGGCGAAGGTTATGCTGGAGCTACAATATACAATGGAATTGTTTACATGCTTGATTATGACACCGAAAAGGAAAAAGATGTTATCCGGGCAATTTCATTAAAAACCGGAACTGATATCTGGAATTTATCATACCCGATCAAAGTTAAACGTGATCATGGCATGAGCCGTTCAATTCCGGCAGTAACTGATGAGTTCATTGTAACAATTGGCCCCAGATGCCATGTGGTTTGTGCGGAAAGAAAAACTGGCAAAAAACTCTGGCATATAGATATGGTCGCTGAATACGGCACAAAAGTTCCGCTCTGGCACGCTTCACAATGCCCAATTATCATAGACAATAAAGCAATATTAGCACCAGCCGGTTCTAAACTAATGATCGCTGTTGATTGTGCAACAGGAGATATTATATGGGAAACACCAAATGATGATAAATGGGCAATGACTCATTCAAGTATTATGCCAATAGAGCTTGACGGTCATCAAATGTATGTATATTGCGGTGACGGCGGCATATGCGGTATCGACGCACAGACTGGAAAGAAATTATGGGTTAATTATGATTGGTCAATGAGAACAAATGTCCCAACACCCATATATATCGGCGAAGGCCGTCTGTTTCTCTGTGCAGGGTATAATAAGGGATGCGCCCTACTTAAAGTTTATCGGACCAAAAACGTCGATTCTGATAAATCAGATAATTTACCAGAAAACACAAATCTCGAAACATTAAGCACTTATGAAAACATTAATTACTCGGCTCAAATGGTATATACCAAGCCTGCAACCGTTTTTGGTGCCGTTCAACACACTCCGGTTATTTACGATGACCATATATATGGCATCAGGCAAGACAAAAGACTTGTATGTCTTGATTTCGATGCAAACATAATGTGGGAATCGCCTGTTAATGACAAATATGGTGACAGCCCGTTCATGATAGTTAATAACCAACTTATTGCACTCGATGATCATGGTACTTTAAGTCTGGTTGAATTAACATCAGATAAATATAATTTACTAACCAGGCAGCAAATATTATTTGGCAGAGAATCCTGGGGATTAATGGCAATTGCCGATGGCTTACTGGTAGTTAGAGATTTCACTGAAATGCGTTGTTATAGATTGGCTGAAATACAAAAATAGGCCCAGGGTCAAATATACGCAAAATCATTTTGTAATGTAACATATTCGAGAAGTCACATTAATTACTAAAAATCTGTCACTTTATCTTTTCATAACTACTGAATTTTCAATAAGATAGATTTCATTGAGCTTACCACCCCTAATGAAACATAATATATATTATGGGACCTTGGAGGTATATGGAGAAAATGCCCCTTTTACATTAAAACCACCTTATCAAGTCACTGTTCTGTTAAAAATATTCATTAATTACATTGAAGCCGAATTATATACCTTGAATATACTGCCTGTCCATATTGTTCGATATGGTATATATTTTAATCTTGTAATACAGCATAATCCTATGTACATTATTTGTACATATTATGATTTAGAGGTTAAATGACTGTATGATCGAGTTAAAAGCAAAAGAACGTAATTTTTTTAATCTTATATATTCCAAGGTTTTAGTTAATCCATTCACTGACTATTCATTAGAATTGGAAATTGCCATTACCGGAAATAAAGGTCCGCTTGACGGTAAGGATTTAGCTGATGGGTTCAATATCGTAATTGATAAATTTATTTCCGACATTGACACCAGATTGGGCCGCCCTGCCGTATTGGATAATTTTTCTGGGAAGGATCGTGAATTATTCTATTATTGCGTTTGTTTTCGGCTATATCATGATTGCATTTTTGATTTTGATGAGCTGGCACTCAAACAATTATCTCAGGAAAACAAATCGTTAACTGTTCCATTTGCTGATAATATTATTGGGCAGTTATGTAATCGCGGTTTTGACTTAGAGCATACTTGTATGGTTTTTAGTTATTTTTATCAGTTAAGAA
Organism: Sedimentisphaerales bacterium; assembly: GCA_963666285.2. GTDB lineage: Bacteria > Planctomycetota > Phycisphaerae > Sedimentisphaerales > SM23-30 > JAFGDI01. Next base: position 2,621,423 of record OY762711.1, on the reverse strand, counting down.
GATCTTGGTTGTTTATTACTACACGTCTTTCAGGTAATTCTTCATGCATGCAGAATTTTAGAGCAGCATTATGGAATAATATATTTACCAGCAGCGTTGAAATTTATACTAAAACACTTTGGTACCGAATGGAAGATTTCTCTACTTTATTTCTCGGGCCGACAGGCAGCGGCAAAGGTGCTGCCGCTCAGGCTATAGGTTATAGTAGTTTTATCCCTTTTAATTATGACAAGAAACGGTTTGATGTCAGCTATTTGCAAAACTTTGTTTCTGTCAATCTTTCTCAGTTTCCTGAAACACTTGTAGAATCTGAGCTATTTGGCCACTCTCGAGGTGCATTTACCGGTGCTGTTGACAGTTATAATGGCATGTTTTCACGTTGCAATCAATATGGTTCAATTTTCTTGGATGAAATTGCTGAAATACAATTACATACTCAAGTTAAATTATTACAAGTACTGGAAGAACGTACATACACACCATTAGGTAGCCATACGGTTAATCGTTTTCAAGGCCGTGTTATAGGTGCAACCCACCAGCCCATTGACGAGTTTTGTCGCGAAGGAAAATTCAGAGACGATTTGTATTATAGACTTTGCAGTGATGTTATCAATGTACCTTCATTGAGACAGCGTCTGGACGAACGTCCTGATGATTTAACTGACCTTGTTGAGCATCTATTCGAACGAATGCTTGGACATAAGGATAGTTCTTTAATAAATCTAATTCTTGATACTTTACAACGCGAAATCCCATTTAATTATTCCTGGCCTGGCAATGTAAGAGAACTGGCCCAATTAATCCGCCGGATAATTATTAAGAAAACATGCAAATTGCCAGAGATTCATACCTCTGCCCCCCCTGTTTCAAATAATATTTTTTCTGAAGAGCTAACAGTTTCCGACCTGACCGCTCAATATTGCCGTCAGCTCTATGATAAATATCAAAGCTACCAGGAAGTCTCAAAAATTACAGGGTTAAATTGGCGGACTGTAAAAAAATACTGTTCTGCTGATTAATTTCAGCTAAAATTCTATTATGATTAATTACTCAATTTTACAAGATAAAGTTTTTTTGATAACAGGCGGCAGCCGTGGCATCGGTTTTGAGATAGCCAGATGTTTTGCTGAAGTTGGTGCCAGAGTTATCATTAGTGGCAGAAACGAAGTTTCTCTTGTACATGCTGCAAAACAGCTTTCTACTATTTCGAAATCCCAAACTGAATACTATGTTGCTGACATGGCCGTTGAACAGGATATTATCAGCTTGTCCGAAAAGATACACAATGACTTCGGACAGCTTGATGGCCTGATAAATAATGCAGGCATAACACATTCCGGTTCAATCGCTGATACTTCAACAGAAGATTGGGATAAGGTCATGGCAATAAATGCACGTGGCACTTTCCTTATGTGTCGCGAATGCCTCGATTTATTGAGAAATGGTGAATTACGCCTTATTATCAATATTTCCAGTGTTGTTGGTGTTAAAGGTTATGCTTTACAGTCGGCATACACAGCATCAAAACATGCCGTTCGTGGCTTCTCAATCGCCTTGGCTGAGGAATTAAAGCCGGAAGGCTTTCGAGTTCATGTTGTTTGCCCTGGTGGTGTTGATACTGACATGGTTGGGCAGGTACGCCCTGATATAAATAAAGATCAGCTCATACAAGCTGGTGAAATTGCTGATGCGATATTGTTTTTAGCCGCCTCCAAATCTGGTCGAGGTGTTATTGATGAAATCAGAATCAGGCGGGAAACCTCCGGCATCTGGTTCTAAACTGACTGCGATCGCCTCAAAATAATTACCAGTTTCACAACCCTTTCGATAATCATTCAAGCCAGAATGAAACAAATATCTGAAGATCACTAAAATCTGTTAAACCTGAAATATCGATGTCAATTTGAATACAATAATCAGCATGATCAAACGTAACTTTGGCGATACAATCTATGCGTGCAAATACTGGGCACAATGCCGTGAATTGATGTTGATGGTTCTAACACACAACATCGTTGTTGTTCATTTGTTAAAGAGCTTTTCTACAGAGCATGTCTGACGACCTTAAATATCCTTTAATTCTTACCCATAAAAATCATTTTATCTGTTGCCATATAAATGCATTATCAGATAGTTTTATACGATACTCAGAATCATAATATGAATCTAAGGGTATATCAACGGGCTTTTCCATAACACACAAACCAAAGCTTGGAATAACAAAACTCCCATATTGGATTCGAATATATTTTTGGGGCTCTTCTCCTGAAATTCTCACATCTACTGGATTGAGTTTTTTGATACAAGCAGGCCAATTATCTTTGAATATTCTATCTGAGCTATATTTATCCTGAGTTGTAATTGTATGCTCATATTCTGCTAGCCATGTCTGTAATTCAGAGATATCAACATTATTCCTAACATAGCAATAATAACCTTTTGCGATAGGAAAATTCAAAAAGAAACTAAGAGAATAACCTATTAAGCAATAAATTAGAAAAGACAATATCCATAAAGCTAATGAATAAAAAATATATCGAATGCCGATCTTTACAAGCACAACTCCGTAAATGACTAAGAGTATTAAGAAAAACAGTGGCAAAGCAAATGCTGTATAGATTATTATATTGAAATATGGACTGTCATTTATGGCAGCTGCATAACCTGCTTGAAAAAAGCAGAAATTAAGGAAGCCAAAATATAATATAATACTCAGAAGTAAGCCCAGGTGCAAGTAAACTAGCTTTTTAATTTTTTGAAATTTATTGTTTATAAAGATTTTAGCCATCATGTAACCTTTGTTATCTAAATGAACCACCATCATGTGATAGTATAATATAATACACATCCAATAACAAAAATAAAGGAAGAATAGTTTGATATAAAATATCTCTCATTTACGCAATAACCTCGTCCCCGTTTAAAATCTTGAGCTCGTCGAAGACGCTGAGCATAAAACAACCGTCGCACTAGCGACACCTTCACATCATTGGACTTGTCTAATGATGTGCCCCAGTGCGCAGCACGTTTTTATCTTCGCTGGCTTAATGGTAGCTGGTTGCTATTTCGCTGCTCATCTGTTCTAATTTTAAACAAGCCGTGAGCCGCCAGGCGAACACCTTAATTTTTCACTTTTAATTATTCATTTTTCATTTAGCGTAGCTCGCCGCCCTGCGACATCTGGTCCGCCCAAAATCCAACAATAACAACTTACGATAATGTCTGCAAAATCCCCTTCCCGCCGCACACTTTCCAAAACCCGCCATGAACTCATTCTTATATCCCCGAAACCTTCAATTTCATTCCGTTTTTTAACCCTTCTTTCACCCCGCTATTGTCATTTATAAGTCAATTTGCCTCACCGAAGGCAACACCTTTTCACACCTGTGAACGCTTAGCACAAACTCGGCACGATAATAAAAACAGGTCGCGTAAGCGACACCTTCACATCATTGGACTTGTCCAATGATGTGCCAGAGTGCGAAGCACGTATTTCCTCTTCACTAGCCGCTGGCCGCTGATAGCTTGTTGCTGACAGCTTGTTGCTGACAGCTCTCTTGATTTTTTATACTTTATCCTTTATACTTGATACTTTAGAAACGCTTTCCATTTCTTTTCTTTATCAGTGTGCATCGGTGTGAATCTGTGGTTCTGCTTTTCGGCGTAGCCGTTTAAAATTGGTCGCGTAGCGACACCTCAACTCTTACCTCTTACCTCTTACTTTTTACCTACTTCCCTGCTTCCGCTCCGTTCCCGTCCGTATACCGCCGCACCCATTCAACGTTCCTCCGCATACTGCCCGCAGCCCGCAATTCGGCCCCGTTCAAATCCATTTGCCTTTTCACCTCCGCACACCCGCCGCGCTGCCCCGTATATATCCCGCACACCTCTCGTCACCCATCAATTAACCGTCGCGAAGCGACACCGCAATTCTTCACTTGATTTTTTCAAAGAAAAAATCACTGCGTTTTTACAACCACCAAAACGCGAAAATTTAAAGTCTTCAAAAATTTTATCCCGATTATCCCCAACACTTTACAAACTTTCGGGCCAACCATCACACCAAAAAAATCAGCGCACTTTCGACATACCGTCCAATAGTAGAGAGCCGACAAAAAATAAGTACCAACATAAATCAGCTCTCGATAAAACTTAACAACGACGAAAACTTCGTCTTGAACATATAAATGCTCTTTAAAAACTGAATATGTCAATTTATTTTAAATAACTGCTTTTAAGCAAAAATGCATTTTCTGTGCCGCATTAACGGTTAAAGATAAATAAAACACAATTTACAGTTTTGGGCACATAAATATTCCTACCTTAAATAATATACTTATAAAGTTAATTTCCCTTTAACCACATATCTACCAGGACAGCCAGGTCAGCAAAATCAACAATACCTGAATCTGTATTTATTACATCACCAGTAAATGGTGTATTCTGTTCAGTAGAAGAAACGAACCAATTGTCGGCCATAAGGGACCAGTCGACAATATTAACAACTCCATCGGCATTAAAGTCGCATACTGCTGCCCCGGGACTTGCTAATGCAATATTCCAGCTGTCAGGATTGTTACCAGAGGTTGAGTTATCAAAACGCCACAAGCTTAACCCGGTCTCGGCGATTCCCCCTGGCCACGGTACCATATCCGAATATATTACCTCATCTACGATAACCCAAGAATTATCGTCAGTACCGTCATCGGCAGCTTCAGGCTTTTCCAGAGCTACTCGTTCTCCATCATTTGAAAGCTTACCTGAATATGGACCTTCCAATACGGCCGGTGAAATACCATACTGTACAAGAAAATCTTCATACTCAAGGCCGGTCGGATCGAATGGAAGAATAAGAAGATAACCATATGGGGGAATTTCTGAGTTTGTACTAAAGTCATAGGAAATACCTCCGTCTAATCTCCACCCACTATTAGTTTCGTCATCCCAGAGCGATATTGTATCATTTGTTGGATTATAAAGCTCAACAAACTCATAATTGTCAACAATTGGATCGTACATTAGCTCGCTAATAACAGCATGAGGTAAGCCAACCTGGTTCTGGTAGTCCCTGGTTGGTACTGCTGCCTGCCAAAAGACTCCGGCATCAGGTAATCGTGCCAGTGAAATATCATTTTCCTGACCTTTAAAACTAACACAATCCACTATTCGGTCCATATTATTACCCGGCAGATAAGATAGGTAAAGTTTCTCACCTGATTTATTTAATCCAAAACCGGTTCCAATCGGATTGTTAAAACCGGTGACTTCATCGAAACTTACATAACCAAATGCTGATATATTTGTTTGTGGCAATTCCCACTTTTTCAGATCATCTTCATCGTCACTTAAATACCATTCTCCAGCGTCGAGGACAATGTTAGATGAACCAGGGTTAAAAAGTTCGATCCAGTCATTAGAATCATATTCCGGATAATCATTATCAGAATAATCAGTATGTGCCATTATCTCGTTAATTACGACAGATTGGCACAACTGTACATCAGCCTGCCCCGGAGAGCCATTCATATAAGTACTGGCCCTCCAATTCATACCATAATCATCGGAGCCGTCAAAACTATTATCCCGTACTATCGAATGCCCGGCACCAGAAGCTGCCAGTGGCCAGCCACGGCCATTATTATATGTAACTGTGCCAAGCTCTGCATTCCACTGGCCAATAATAGAAAGTTTCTCACCATCATTACTCAGCTTGCCGCTATATTCACCTGCAACAACAATACCGGACGAGCCGTACCGTGATGTAAATGCCGATATATCCTTAACTATTACAACATACTCACCGGGATCTATACTATTAACATTACTGTTTAGAAAGGCAAAATCAATCCCATCATTAAATGAAACATAGGTCAAGTCCAAAGATTCAGGTCCAGTGTTTGTAACCTCGATAAATTCATAATCTGTTCCACCTTGTGGATCGTACATAATTTCACTGATTTTGAAGAATTCTCGTAGCGGTCTGTCCTCAAGCGTGCTGGTTACTATAATTGATGCCTGGCCAATCAGTTCATCATTAAACCCGGTAGCTTCAAAAACAAGATTATTAACGCCCGGCTCTAAAGGCACATTGGCCTGCCAATGGAATTCAGAACTGCTTCCACTGCCTGTTTTACTCCATGAGATATCAAGGTCACCATCCATCCCGACCAATCGAATTGATTTAACATTGATCCATGCTTTTCCTTCAATAGTAGTCGAATCACTATCAACAACTTTATCTAAATCAGTTATTACGAAGCCATAATCAGCCGCGATCCTGGCATTCAACTCTCCTGACAAGTAATTATATCTTTCACCGATAAAAGTCAGATAAGAATCAAAGTTCTGCCCCACCAGTAGTTCGCCAAAATGGTCAGTCCAATGTGACATATATGTCACATTATAAGAACTGTTGAGGATATGATACAAGTAACCATAATACAGGCGTTCCAAATTTGGATTAGCAATCATTTTGTTTAAATCACTGTTTGGCACAATAGAACGAGTTGTTTCATATGCATAGTCCAGATCATGAGGGAAGTATAATACACGTCCATCTTCTGGCCGAACATAAATCATCGCATTATGTGCGGCATTGTCACCACCATAATTATCACCTGAACCACTTGCAACTGCAATAGCAAACGACTCAAGCCAGATGTCAATATCGATTACCGAATCAAGTTGTTCGTAGTATACATTGGATGAATCACCGAAAAACTTACAAAAATCCATTAGAGTATCATACGAATCCCAGGCCCTGTTATTTTTGCCCAGATATAGCCAACGGTATGCTTCTTTATCCACACCTAAATCATAAATTCCAACCCCAACGGGATTGTCCGGAAGTGGTATTTTATACCCTTCTTCGTCACCATTATTGGTCGCGAGAGGATAGTAAACCAGTTCATATTCATATAAGTTACCATCGCTGCCATTTTCAAACTGACCATCAAGAAACTCATCATTGAACCTGGCAAGCTGCAGCTCTGCCGTACTGGTATGTACAGCCAGATTTGGCATCAATTTGATCAGGTCGGTATATTTGCTTGCTACGGCATTAGAATGGTTCATTGCCTGATTTATTAATAACTCACGCTGACCGAAGCCTACTCCCTGTGACCGGTCTATAGCAACAGTTTTATGCACACCTCGAAATAGCTGGTCAGCATGAAATTGTACATTAAAACCAACCTCGTTAGATGGTGTACGATGATGCTGGCTGCCTTTCAGCCGAATACCAACATTGTAGAATATCTCTTCCTCATCATAAATTACAGTAGCAGCTATCCTGTCATTACTCATAACATTAATGTCTGTATGCAGCCATGAATTATCATCACTGGTAGTGAGAATACGCATGTTGTGGAGTCCATTTTCAGATGCTAAACCATCATCGACTCGGAACAATGCCCGCGAATCAGGACCGCCTACCGGATATTCAGATATTGCCCCTTGCAGGTCACTTGCTCTGATATAAAACTGAACGATTGAACCACTGGCCTGTTTAGGAATTACAGCCGAATACAAACTATCACCATTTGTGGTCATCGAGATTGAATTCCATGTATTTCCATCGATACGCCATTCCATTATTGCGCCTGCTATGCCGGACGGATCACTTATTTTTGCAGAAATTGTTATGTCTTCATCAAAGCGAGGCACTGCTGGAAAGTGACTAAAATTAGAAAATACAGGGCCGGGATTTACGACATATTGAGAATTTAATGTGCCCGGAGTGCCATTCAAACGCGGCTTTTCTACCAGTGTAGTGTTTGCTAATCTGTTAAAATATAAGCGTGTATTTAGCTGGTTTGAACCAGAAACCCACCTGGCTCGAAACGAAATTTCATATGTCTGTCCATTTGTAACACTTTTACCATTTGCCAGAGTGATTTCAATATGGTTATGCATATGATCAGTTGTACCCGTCGAAACCAGCTTCAAGACGTGATTTGCCGAGTCATACGGATCAATAACAACAGAACTATGGCGGTGGGTGCCCAATAATCGCCAGGAATTTTCACCCGGAGTATCTTCGAAAGTACCGTTCTGCAAAAGCTGAATCGCAGTACCATCGGGATCTTCTACAACACTAATATCATCAATCAGCAGCACTCCGGCATCCAGCATGCCCAATACAAATTCTCGCCACTGACTGTCTGGTTGTGATATTATACTCGGGCTTGCTATACCTCGGTAAGTGTAAGTTTGCCATGATGACTTATCCTGCTCGTTACTTGCCGACCATGAGAGAGCCGAATTATTATCTGCAAAAGGATTACATAATTCAAGACTGGCATTATAACCGTCAGCATCCTCAGGCCATGGTGCTCCATCATAATATTTTACTTCATCTGCAATATTATCATGCGGGTCACGTAAAATAACTGAACCAATAGAATTGCTCAACCGCCCATCAAAATCACCTACGATATTAATTTCTGGCCAATCCGTCAATAATGCCTCGCGATCACGCGCTACAACCAAATAATCACCGGCATTAAGCAGAGTAGCAGCTTCAAATACATATGATATATCTCCATCTAATTCCCATCCCTCAAGATTAACTGTATCTGCACCCCGATTATATAATTCTACCCATTCTTCAGAGGATTCATCGGCTTCAATTGGAGCTACAATTTCATCTACAATGCTTAATTCAGGCAGAACCAGCAAGTCAGAGCTTGTCACACCATAATTAAAACCCTGTATGGCCAGAATATTACTTCCGTTTTTTAATGCCTCTACGTAATCAGAAACATCAAACGTTTCATATTCACTTGCTTCATGCGAACCAGTTGAACTGCTAGTCCAATCAGGATCATCAGGTGCGTTCACCTCAGCAATTTTAATTCCGTTTAGATAAACGATGAATCCATCATCGTATTTCATCCTCAATGTCATTGAACCCACAGTTGTAGTATTTGTCAGTTCAAACTCGGTCCGAACATAAAAAGTTTGACATTGGTTATAAATATCATCATGAATATCTATTCCAATATCAGAATTATAGTCACCTTCGTTATCGTAGCCGACTCCTAAATATCCATCTTGCCATAAAGAATCATCAAACGGCTCATCTGCACCAGTCCAGGTATCGACCTGACTGGCAGAAGGTACCAAAACCTTGGCCTGATGACCTTTCGAGACAAGTACAACTGTTTCGTAGACACCAGGACTGGCAAAGATATCTCCCTTGTGATACATTATCTCATTAATGACAATATCATTATTAGTTCCAATAATATTATCTTCACCCGGTGTACATATTTGCGGATAAGAAAAATAGTCCGAATCAGGCGTTTCTCTACCTTGCAGGACATCCTTAACAATTGCGGCATCCATCAATAACTGTTTACCTGCCCAGTAAAGATACATTTTATCATCTACTTCAGGAGAAAAACCAAGCACTGTTTCATCCAGAACTATATAGTCTCCAGCACCTAATACCCCTGATGGTAACACATATTCCTGGTCTACTTGACCATCGAGGTGAATTACCACACCTGTCAAATCAAGCGTTTCATTTCCATAATTCACCATTTCAACCCAAAAAGGACCAGCTTCAGAAGCAGATAATTCATTAAATACCAGATTTACTGTTTCTGCTGTATCTATTGGAGTTTCAATTGCTGTTAGTTCAGCCTGAAAATAAAAATCACTCTCTCCTGCTGCGACATTATGCACCTCTATAGCAAAAATATTTTCTCCTGCAACCAATGCTTCCGCCGGTACTTGAATCTCTCCATTTGATAAAATCTCTACAATATCTGTCTCGGCATACGTACTGTATTCAACTGCTCCGTCAGGCATATTATAGCGATATATTTCCTGACCATTCAGGTAAAATACCGCACCATCATCAACAGTAAAATCCAGACTTAACCCCACTGTTGTCTCATCAGTCGGATCATATAGAAAGTTTTTTCGAAAATAACACGTTTGAGGACAGGACGTCAGTTCAGTATTACCAAGGCTGGTCATTGCTTCGGCTTCCATCCAAACCCGCAAACCTGCCGGATTAATACTGTCACCTTCATTTATAAAGTTAAAAGTCAATTCATTCCGGCCTGCAACAAAACCGGAATCTATCACAAAAGGACCGCACCAGCTATCATAAACATTGCAAGTTATGCCTGTACTAATTCCATTGATCAGCACATCGCCAACAGCATTGTCAACTGCGATGTACATCGTTATACCAACAGTTTCATGGTCCCATCCATCGAGATCAAATGTTGTCGAAATTGGAAAAAGTCCAACAGGTTGCGAATCAGTTCCTGAACTACTGAATCCAATCCATTGTGAACTGCTGTCATTAGCAAGCCATGCCGAATGGTTAATCATAGCATAAACAGGTTCGCCGGTAGCTGTAAATTCATAATGCAAATCATAACTTCCAGTAGTAAGCGGAAAGCCATCATCATCCAAACCTGTACTAAATAAAGTCGTAACGGGTTCCATCTCACCCGTTTCAACATTATATCCAAAGACAAATCCAGCTGCACCTTGCCTCCAGTATGTAGTATCATAACCTGAAACTTTCCATTCAGTACCCAAATCTATTCCCCAGTCCCAGTATTTCCAAACATCATTTTTTCCTACTAACTCAACACGATTTTGTCTCAGATCCTTTACCGGAAAATTCTCAGCGCCTGGAGTACCACCAACCTGATGACTATGAGTCCAGTTTTGAGAATATAGACTGGCCTGATTCTTATTTTTCTTTGAAAGTGATACCCCGGAGCCATCCGGACCAATCGGCCAGCTGCCTTTATCGTTATATGTAATAGAATCCATCACTCGACCACTGCCTGTTTCCAGCCTGAGCGATTCACCACTATTAGATAATTGGCCATCAAACGGACCGAAAACATTTTCTGTTCCGGCTAGTGAAATTAACTCATCCGGTAGCTTTGCGACAACTATATAGCTCCCGCCTGATATAAATGTACCTTCTGGAAATGTATATTTAACGGCTCCTTTAATAGCCCAGCCAGATAAATCTATATCCACAGCCATCTGGTTATACAGTTCTATCCATTCACTATCAGCCTGGCTATCTTCCGGGTGATACATAATCTCATTAAAAGTAACAACACTGTCAGCATAAATATCCGAACTTAACCCTGAGAAAAGTACCATAAATATACAAATTAATACAGGCAAATTCATGTTACAGGTCATATTTCCACCTTGCTCCAAAGATAAATCATAGATAATACTGTAAATATAGTTCAAAAAGAATTTTCGCCTTTTGCCACCAAATCATGTGAAACTGACAAGAATTGAATATCCTCTTTCTACAGATAATCTCCTAAATTAATATCACACATATATATAATCAGTCCAACCACATAATTATCAACCCAATAAATAATCAACACTTCCTATTCGACTGAAAAGATTAATATAAAGCATTGTTAGATAAAGTGTTATAGCATGATTCGCCTGGTACAAATTGAGGCTGATTTATATGATATTGCCAGAATTGAATAAACGATACTGCCTAACGTACAGATCGCTTAGTGAACCCCCCCCCTAAAGCATTGTTTTACAATAACTTAGACAATTCATTTCTGCATTTCAGGGATATTAACTATAAATTATCAAAGGTAAAGGAGTTAGGTAAGTCACCAGACAGATACTAATATTTAGTTATTCTTGTTATTATTTAGTAGCTCAGCAAGTCGCCGATCAACTTCTGCCTTTTTCTCCAATTCTTCAATTGAATCATCATCCAGAAGCAGATGTGTCATCTCCTGCCGAACCTCTACCTCTGATTCCCTCTCAATTACCTTCTCTTCCATTCTTGCGACTGCTTCCAGGATAGAATCCGCCTTGCAATCGTCGGTCCAGCCGGCTTTTCTCTGCATTGCCTGCATTTGTTTAGTCATCGTATCCCGATATTTCAAATCCCTGACTTTCTGCTTTAAGCTATCCAGGCTTTTCTTAAGTTGCTCACATACCTGTTTCGCCTGTAAATATGCCTGCTCAGTACCCTGCAATTGAGACTGCTGCCTGCCTTTCTCTTCCTCAACCTGTATCTGAGCCGACAATATCTTACGCGCCAACTGCTCATCCTTTTCCGCAACAGCCGCGGTAACCAGTTTATCATATCTCAACAGCTTCCCCTCAAGCTCATCCAGTTTTCGCCTTGCCGATTTAACCGCAGTCAAAGACTTTGCCTGCGCGTTTATCGCCTGATCCAACTTACCGGCAAGTTCTTTCTGCAATTGCGGCAGAATATATTCCGGATTTTCCAGTGTGTCAAGAAAAGCCTCGATACGGCTAAGTGTTATTCGTTTTAATTTTTTTATTAATGACATATGCTGTTTTTCTATAAACTGCTTTCTCTTGCTTATTTATCAAAACATAGTTTTATTCATCTGACTGTTTTTTATCATTCTCATCAGCCGACTTTGTTTTGCTATCTGTCAGATACCTGCCCCGCAAATACTCTATCATATTGCTATACCCCTCAATCATATTCTCAAATCGTGTCACAAGTTCATTTACATACTTAAGCTGACCTTTACGATTCCTGGTAACCCTCATCAGCCAGGTCTCCATTGTATTATATTGCTCCTGCAGCACAGAAAGCAACATGTCCGCATTCTTTTCAACATCAACCGCCCTATACTGCTCAGCCTGCTCGGTAAATTGTTTTCTACTCTGATGTAATTCACCCACAACAGAATCAAGTTTATCAATCATTGCTGCCGATGCCTCGGCAAACGCTTTACTTTGGTCCTCGTCCTCTTTCATATTTAGATCAGGTTGAGGAATATTCACCATAGAATCAACCCCTTTTGCCAACACATCCTTGATCGAATCCAGCCCGGCACCAAAAGCATTCAACTGCCTTACAACCATTGCCACCTTATCCTGTGTTTCATCGCCCAGAAGCAGATTTCTGCCAAAGGTTTGCTTGATCTCATGCCAGCGAGCAGCCTGCTGCTCTGTTTGCCTGCCGACAAGTTCGGCAAACTTAAGCAGGTTGGATTCCGCCCCGGAGGTCAGTGTCTGGGCATCCTGCTGATAATTCGATTCTATCAGTGTCCAAAGCTCATCATCATTCATTACAGGTAATACCCGTTCTGTAATACGATTCATGTTTCGATAACTGCCCTGGAGCAGAAACGGCGGTTCAGTACGATATTCATCAGCCTGTGCCGCAGAATCGATATACTGTCGATTTACCTTCAGTACCACATCACGAACCTTGAATAATTTCTTCATGATCGATACATATTCGTTTAACTCATCACTGGTATAACTTCCCTCAAAGTCAAGCCCTTCTCGCTGACCCGTTTGAGCCAGCCTTATAACAGCGGCAATATCCTTCTGGCTGCGATTGGCAAGCTTACCCAGTACCGGATTGGAAGTTATACTATTTTCAATATAACTCAAAACAAAAGAATCATAATTATTGCCGACAATATCACCTATATTGTAAGTATCTGCACGGTTGGTCAGCATATCAGGAATCCGGAACTTCTCACCACTCTCAGTATAAGGATTTCCAGCCATCACAACACAAACCCGCTTGCCGCGCAGGTCATAAGTACGGCTCTTACCCTTATAAACACCTTCTACGCGACGCTGACCGTCACAAAGAGAAATAAATTTCTGCAGCAGTTCCGGATTGCAATGCTGTATATCATCCAGGTAGATCATCACATTATCACCCATCTCAAATGACAGGTTGAGCTTGTTCAATTCTTCTCTCGCGGCAGCATTGGGCGCTTCACCGGGGTCAAAACTGGTAACTTTATTACCTATTGCCGGACCGTTAATCTTTACAAATATCAAGCCAAGCCGGTTGGAGATATACTCCATCAATGTTGTTTTGCCATAGCCCGGAGGTGATATCAACAACAGCAGACCCTGCAAATCAGTACGTTTATTCTCACCTGCATCACCTATTTGCTTAGCCAGATTATCACCAATCAGCGGCAAGTAAACTTTGTCTATCAACTGATTTCGTACAAATGAAGTCAATATTCTGGGCTTAAACTCTGAAAGCTTCATATCAACAGCAAACTGGTCGATCAGCTCTCTCTTGCGGTCGCGATACATGTTAAATTTAGGAACAACAACCTTCTCATGATAACTCAATCTGTCCGAAAAGTCGCAATAGTTCAAAACATAATTGCCGTTATCAATTAATCTATGCGAACCAACTAGTCCTTCCAGCTTGCGTTCAATATCCTGGCTGATAATATAACGTTTGCCTCGGTCGGCATCCAGGATCAATACAGCAGCCTCATCGGCATAAACCAGGTTGCCTTTCTCCTGCTCAACAAAACTCCTTACCCAGTCTCGCACCAACATAAAACCACCTAAGGTATCATCTTTTAACTTTTTAATGGTTTCGGTCAGTTTTGCATGCTGATCTTTACTCAAACGTCTCTCAAAATCACTAACAATATCATTGGCAGCTTTACTGACACAACATTTGTCATTATCTGCCAATTCTTCAAAAAGGTACTCAGAAGCTGAATCCAAAAGATTCATATCAAATAAACCTGTTCCTTCGAAATACTCTTCCATACAATCTCGCAGCAGGCAGATATAGTTACACTTAGCCTGTTCGGCACTGAACGTTTGCCGTAACTGCCCGACACTTTCTATCTTCGCGGCAAGGATCTCTTTCTGAACTAAGTTAGGCCACTGCTGCCAGAATAATAGAGCCATAGCTCTAGCCTGAGTTGAAAATCTCAGTAGCCCTATCTCATTTTCTAATTGCAGCAAATTATGCAGAATCATACTGCCGTCATGATCGTGAACTCCTTTCACATATCCTTCCGCAAACCTTGGTGCCATAAACTCACGAGTAAAATCAAGAACCTTGTTTGACTCTGCCCGGCAAAGCTGCATTTTCAGCTTAACATCATCATTATTCAAATGTTCCAGCATCTTATAAGCTAAATATTCACCCCGATATAAATCGACGGATTCGGAAATACTATCAAGCTGCCAGACTTCTCTCGTCCCGTTCAACTGCTCATCTGCGACCTTTTCAAAAAAACCTGTGCCAGTCAGATGATAATACATCTGGTCATCACGAACCACCATCGTTGCTTCCAGGTTTTGCTTATTCACCCTGAAGCGATGTTCGCCCAGCTTAATTACATTATCACCGTCTTCAAACAGGGCCTGCCTGTCTTTTAACTGTCGTACCGCATCCTGCTGTATACTCTTCAACCGGCTGTTAATATCATCAGCTTTAACTGAATCACCCAGTTCCAATAATTTCTCAACGGTCTCACGCAGTTTCTGAACCATCATATCAGATGCAAAGAAACCGTTGATAGCGTTTACATCACCCAGTGAAGCAATACGTTTTTTTATACCATTTAATATCCGCTTGCCGGATGTCATCATAGCGTCTGCCAGCTGATTACGCTTCGCAACTAATTGAACCTTGCGAGATTCAAACGTATTAAATAATTCCTCTCGCTTCTCGCTTAGCTCTAAAATGAACTCCTGGAAATCAGTAAATTTGCTTTCCAGAGTTTCCAGCTGTACTGATGCCTTAGACAAATATTCATCACATTTCTCCGGCGTATCACATAGATCCAGATAATTAATAACAGACTGATCCAGCAGCTTTATCTGGGCACTGAACTCGCTCTTACCTTCAAGTACCGCTAATTCGTTAAGTTTATTCTTTAATGCCGCCTTAACCTGGTTCACCACCGCAAAAACCAGTGATATTGCGTCAATAATTGCGGTCGTATGAGTAGCATCGGAGATATTAAGATTACTTACAATCTCTGTCAACATCTCCAGTTCTGTTGATATTTGATTAACCTCTTCGGTTTTATCTCTTACATCGGTTACCTTTTTCAGTTCCGGCACTACCTTACCCAACTTATCAACACGAATCTTATAAGGTTTAAGTGCGTCTGGCTGCAGCAGATATTCAACACAAAGGTCACTAAGTTTGTCTGTCTCTACGGTTACATCTTCTTCCAGCTTCTCGATCAGCTCCAAATCTGCATAACGTAAATCCTTGAGCGAGATTATCTCACCTCGCAAACCTCGCAATGTAGCAAGATGTTCCACAAACACATCTACATCATTCAACGCTCCATAATCAATCGATTCAAGATGCTCCGTCACCCGTTTATGAACATCTTTTATTTGCTTGCGTGTGTTCTCCCGTGTTCGGACAACTTTTTCATATTCATCTACCGCTGCTGCCGCCGCAATAGATATCTCAGCCAATGGCTCAACAAGGTTATATGCGACTTCAGAATCAAGCCAGAAAAAAGCATCACGTATATCCTGCGACTGCTTATTAATATCCATGTATAGGTTTACATAACCTTCTTTTTTATCTATCAGATTAAGCAGTGCCGAACATTCAGCCATACACCGGACGATATCTTTATTACCTATCTTGTACAGCTCGGAATCATGCCGAATATCCATACTGTAATCAGGGCCGTAATACGGCGTTTGCCACACCTGCACAACATGATGTTTCTGCGGGTCCTGATCAGCCTTAAAAAACAGCATTGTACCATCATCGAAACAGGAATAGCCGTTACAAATAAACGGGTTCTCGATCAACTGGTTAATTGTATTATAAGACAATAAAACATAAACACCGTCTTCTCTGTTATAAAAAACAAATAAATAATCTTCACCATTTGGCGAGCTTATCTGCTTTTCAAAAACCATATCATTGATATCTATATTAAATTTCTTGCATTCACCAGTCTGAAGATAATATCCTTTGGGAAATATCAAGCCGTGATTTTCCGGCAATAAAACACAGGCATCTTTAATCGAATCAACCTTAGTTACCTGCTCAACTTTGGAGTTATATATCAAATACCTGAATTTCTGCTCCTGGTATGGACGTATCTTCATAACTACCATATGATCGATTATGGAATAGTATATTTCTGCATCTGCAAGCGTTTGGTCAGGATTTTCAACCGGTTCAGAATATATGCCCTCGCCGGACTCGGTATTATCTTCGATCTTGATAGTTAAATCACCGCCGATAGTCTCGACAAAAACAATGTCCTCTATTGATATATGCGGGCTCAAACCGGAACGGTGCATATCCTGGGTAGCTTTTTTCCATTCAAAACCATGTTGAGCCGGAAAAACATATTCATGGTCGCTGCGGTTATCACAATATTTAAGGCTATCGCCCTTCATCAGCCACTTGAATGTCTTGATATCATTTACCGACTTACCTACACGAAAAACCATATACAGATAAGCGCCGATAACTGCAAATTTTACAAAACGAGCATTACGATAATATTTGTACAGATTGAAAAAGTCTGTCGCGAATTCCTCGTCTTCCAACAGCGATAATGATTCCGCCGCAAAATGCCCGTCCTGCCAGCTGTAAACAGCAAAAACATCTGATATCTGCATCTCAGAACGCAGCCCGACAAAAACATTATAGCCGAAGATAAACTTATTGCCAACCGGCACCATATCACGCGGCACACAATTGTTATCGGTACTTATTCGCTGACTGCTTAGCAATTTAGTTTCAATAGAGCCAAAGACGCTCTTGCGGTCATCATTCAGTTTCCCAAGACGATCCTGAAGCTCCTTGCCGTGACTCAGCAATCTGTCACGCAATATCTCATATGTACCACCCTGCAGCTGTTCAGTACTATCAGCCTGAACCGGCTTTTGTACATCAGCAGTAGAATCATTATCAACCATGATCTCAATCCTTACGCATATTCATTCAGTAGTGCGGACAAAATTCCCGAAGAAATACTGCCCACACCAATTATTTTAGGCTTGCCAAAGGCGTTAACCGCCCTTTATGCCTTATCATTTCTTCAAGAACTGCTTGGCAGTTTTATCTCCAATACCCAAAGATTTAACAGTACTAAGCAGGTTTTCCAAAACAGGCTTCTGTTCATTATCAGCCAGACCTGCCATCTTGGCCACTAAAGCTGACACTGTCAAATTCTTGATATCTTCACTGCTTAAACCAAACTGACTGACAAATTCTCGAATCTTACCTGATGTCTCTTCCGCGTCACCTGTAATAAATGTGTCCTTGACTTCGCTCAATACTTCACTATTGGAAATCATCCTGTCAACACTCTTACCGGCGGTTATTGAGCTGACCAGCTTATCAAAGAAGGTATTATCACCACCGATAATATCGATTCGTGCTGATTTCAATGCTTCTGCAATCAAAATCGCCTGCTGTTCGGCAATATCCTTCTGGATATGAATAGCTGCAAGATCAACTTCCAGGTCCTTGTTAAGACGCAGTTTGAATTCTTCATGGTCTTTACCGACACTGTCGAATATCTTCATCGCTTCAGCCTTATCACGAATACCATCTGCTTCAGAATGATATTTAAGCTCCATGACCTTGGCTTCTGCCGTTCCCTGTTTTTCTATTGCCGCAGCCTTGGCTTCCATTACCTCTGCTTCCGCTACACCGTTAACAGCCTCTTCCTTAACTGACGCTTCGGCAAGGGTCTTCTTGGCAATTGCATTCTTATCTGCGGCTTTCTGGTTGGCATCCGCTTCGATCAACTGCTGTTCGGCATATAACTCAGCGGCTCGTTTAGATGCTTCCGCTGCCTTGATATCTTTAACCAATGCTGCTTCTGCAACTTCTTCTGCCTTGGTAACCTGAACCTGCTTGCTACGATCGGCACCGGCAAATTCCTGGGTATCCTTAATCCGTTCCTGTTCGGCAACAACAGTCTTCTCAATTGTCACACGCTCGCGAATAGCAGCCTGTAATTCTTTCTTCTGACCTTCCACCACTTTATCTTTTTCAACCTGGGCAATCGTTACCAGGCGTTCACGTTCTGTTGCTTCCAGACCACGATCGCGTTCTACCCGCTCGGTTTCAACCGCATCTGTTTTCTCACGGTTTTTCGCCGCAACAATTATCTGGCGATTTTTATTCTCTTCCGCAACTGCAATTTCTTCATCAGCTGTGATACGCGCTCGTTCGGCACGCTCACGCTCTGTTTCCTGCACACGTTTGGTCTCGGCTTCCTCATGTGCCTGGATAGACGCCACTTCTCGTTTCTGCTTGGCTTCAGCTTCCGCCAGCTGCTTATTCAACTCCAGAATAGCTTCCTGCGCTTCAACATTCTGCTGTGTTATCGTCTTATCTTTTTCACGTTCACGAGCATTAGCCAGCTCATATTGCTCAGCCGTCAGCACGGTAATCTTCTTAATACCTTCGGCATCCAGTATATTATCAGGCTTCAGCATGGATTTATCTGTCTGTTCCAAATAATCAATCGCCGCGTCTTCCAAGACATATCCACTAAGGTCAGTACCAATGATATCCAGAATCTGCTCGCGAAATGCCATACGATTCGTATAAAGCTCGGCAAAATCAAATTGCTTACCTACAGTCTTCAAGGCTTCACTGAATTTTGCATCAAACAGCTCTACCAGGGCCTCCTGGCTGCTAGCTCGTTTACACCCTAATGCCTGTGCTACCTGTTTAACATCTTCAACCGTATTATTAACCCGCACAAAGAAAGCAACTACAATATCAGCACGCAGATTGTCCTTGCAGATCAATCCCTGTTCGCCGCGTCTGTCAATTTCAATACGCTTAACAGATATATCCATATATTCCGCTTTATGCAAAATCGGAATAACAATTTTACCTGAAAAAATAACTTTGGTTCCGCCGAAACCATTTCTAATCAAAGCCTCACCTTGCGAGACTTTCCTATAGCATTTCATCAATAATGCCAGACACCCTATTATAAATAATATTATAATAGCAATACTTGTTATTATAATTTCTGATCCAATTGCTGCTAACATAATTTAACTCCTTGTCTCTAGTTTTCCTTACCGACCAAAGTATTTGTCCTGTACCTGATCATATTCTTTTAATACTCACTCTGGCTTTGCCAGATGTTATACATCATTACCCATCTTTACAACATTTTCAATAATAACATTTTCCAAAATATATCCGTTAAGATTTTTATCTATGAAACCCATAACCCTTTTACCAAACGCCATACGGTTTTCATCCAAATCAATATAATTAAACTGTCTCGCTGCATCTCGTAATTTCTCTCTAAACTTGCTGCTAAATAAATCTGCAATAACCTCAATTTTAGATGCATTCTCACACCCCAAATCCTGTACAACTCTTATTACATCTTCTTCTGTATTATTAATTCGTACAAAAAAAGCTGCCAGAACATTTATTTGTACATTATCCTTAGTAATAAAGGCGTTATCACTTATACAATCCACCAATATTCGCTTATATGTAACATCTACAAACTCAGCTTTATGCAATAGTGGTATAACGATTTTACCATTAAAAGTAACTTTCAAGCCGCTGAATCCATTCCTGACCAAAGCTTTACCTTGCGGTACCTTTCGATAGCATAACAATAGCATAATGAAAGTAGAAATATTCAAGCCGACGAAAACTGCCATTGTTATTATAATAGGTTTTGAAAGTTCTGCTAACATAACTATCTAAATTTGTTCTTTTCAGTATGTTAAGAAAAAGGTAAGTTACTCGACTTATGCCTATATATATCTTATATTCATACTTTTTCTACTTCTACAGGCATGACATAATACAACGTTTTTTCTTCATTTTGCCTTACAACGATCGCTTCTTCACCTTTTTTTAATACTGTACCATCCTCAGTCTTGGCATTCAGCACAATCGGGGCGCCTTTGGTTTTTATCTCAACCTGCCCCATTTTATCTGAAACCTGGCTGGTCAGAACAACACCTATTCTTCCAATTACTTTCTTCGGTGCATTAGGGTCATTATCAAACATCTTAAATACCTTCCTGGCCGGCATAGAAAATATCTTTGTTAATATTATACTTACAAATAAATTACCAACTGCAATACCACTTCCGACCAAAACTCCTCTTTCCGGATTAAGATAATAGTTACCCATAACAGAAATCACCCATGATGTAAGAATAAATATGCTTGCCAGCACCATAATCGGCACTTCGCCAATATAGAAAAACTCCAATACTGCCCGCAAAAAGCCGGGGCTGTCTATATCAGCATCCATATCTATATCTGCGTCTGCGTCGGCATCCAAGTCAAAATCAAATAATTCGACATCCAAAGCTCCAAGTATCACCATCAGCCAATATATAATAACCAATATCAGCAATGTGGTAGATATCAGGTTCACCGACAAAAATGATTCTTGTAATAATTCTGGCATATCAATCACCTTTTACAATACGGTATGTTTGGCCGAAGATTAGTAAATCAGGTCACAGTAGTAACACTGTAATTATTAAAGTCAATTCTTTTCAATTTTTTCCTTTAATTCCTGCAATTCAGCCTCAATTTGCAATTCACGCGAACGCTCTTCAAGGTCAAAATCACTTAAAGTCTCACCCCGCATCTGCTGTCGTATTTCTACTTCTGCCTCACTGGTCAAAACCTCATCCTCTAAACGCTCAAAGCCGCTGTCACCATCTACAATACCGGCAGCACCCAACTTCTTATCAAACTCATTCTGGGCATCAGCAATATCCTTACGGGCCTGCAAATTTCGAAGCTTCATCTTCGATTCTCGCAGCTGACCTTGTAGTTTCTGAATATTTGCATTTAGCATCTCAAAAGACTTCTTACCTTTCGCAACACTCGGTTCAAGCTGTGCGATTTTTTCATCAATTCTGACTTTCTCACCCAATAGCTTTCGGGCGTGGTTTTCATCACCGGCCATAATCGCGTTTTCTGCCTCAACCGCCAATTTATCCCGACTTTTGACCTGTTCGGCAAGATCGTTCTCCAGACGCCTGTATGTTGCACCATACATTGCCGCACTTTCACGGCCCTCATGGATAATTTCCTCTAGTTCTTTTATTTTAGATTCTAACTCATTTTCAGCAGGCTCAACAATATCCAGCATCCAATTAATATTTGCTTTGATAATCCTGCTTATTCGTTCAAAAATAGCCATAGCTGCCTCCCGATGGTATTTAACCATCATTTGTTATTCATGAAATATATTTACTGCCAGGCTGCAAATCATGCCGCAGCCCGGCATAAATTATTTTTCTAAGTAGCTTCCAATACTATCCGTTTTTTTAGCTCATTGCCAGCTTTCGGACCTCATCCAGCCTGCGCTGAACTTCTGCTTCATGGTCCAGCTCTCGCAACTGCCTGTCCAACGGACTATAAAGTAAATCATCGCCATTTAATGAAGCCTGTATCTCGAGTTTTGACTCTGCTTCTTCGATATTAGCTTCCAATCTGGCAACCGAATCTAAAATACTATCTGAACAACCAATCCCGCCCGAGACACTACGCTGCACTTTCTTTTGTGCCTTTACTATCTTGACACGCGCCAGCAACTCCTGTTTCTTTGATCGCAGCTCTTCCAGCTGCCTGGCTATACGCTGACGACTTGCTGTTGCATGTTCCAGTGCATCAACGGCCCTGTCATAGTTCTGCTGCGACAGTTCGATAACACGTTCAAGGTCAATCTGAGCCTCTACCGCCAAATGTGCCGTCTGCTCGTCATTTTTCTTGATCGCCAGCACTGCACCTTGATTGTATTTTTCCAATCGCTGCTGATGTCGCTCCAACTCACGACGAGCCTGCTTCAAATTCGCGCTCGCACGCGACTCTGCTTTGGCCGTTTCTTCAAGCTGAGCTTCCATCTCTTTTACTAGAATTGGAAATACAACTTCCGGATCTTCTACGCGATCTAAAAATGCTTCGATCCTGCCTACGGTGATTCTGTGTAAACGTTTGAACAGTCCCATAATGTAATACTCCTTATATTAGGCTTCCAGAAACACACACTGGAATAACCGACGACGGCTGAATATCGGGTATTCTCGATACCGCCTGATCGTCAAAATGCTTTGCAGTTACCCATCACACACGGATGGCGCAAACCATGTTTGGAATACTAAATCTCTTAAAACAATCTCAATAACTCTACTGATATTATCTCTCGACCATACAAGTGTCAAGAGAAATACAAGTCATTATTATTAATCATTTTATTAATTTTACACTCATATGTAGATAAAGTTACACCTTTTTTACATTTATATAGATAATATTAAATCATTCATTAACAAATATGAATAATATCATATTTACATGAATGCAAACGAATGTAACTCAATACAAGATAAGACTATAGATTAATAGAATTAGAAATACTTTATGTAAGTAAAAGATTTGATAATAGATTTATTAAACCCCGGAATTGCGCCATTAAACAATAAAATAATCATGCAAACATATAAGTCACAGCTCCCCAATATCATTCATAAGCACTATATATATCATGGTTTATGAAACATACTCGTTAATTGCATTTCGGATTTATTGCTAAAATATACGCATAACAACAGCCTGAGGCCGTATATTGCTGCAATGCCCGTATATACACTATTGCGTTAAAATCTAATCTTATTTGTCGTACTCGACTTTTGGACCTGATATCAAAACCAACACCTCCCCTCCCTCTCAAACTGACCGCCGGTCAGTTTGAGTAACTTAATATATTTCAAAGTGTCAAAGATATCACTATTATGCCAATAAAAGGCTTATCTTCCTCCATACCACTGATTCATATCGAAGAGATCAAGATTATCGGCACAGAATTCATCACCAATACTAAATGTCATTCTCGTCTCATGCATAACCAGCTCACGAGTTGTTTTAGATTTCCAGTCTGTTGTCTGAGCGTGACCATCTGCAAAGCTAACAGTTGCTTTTTTAATGTGCCATGGTGCCGGATAATCTCGCCAGATTAATTTTGGCATTGTAGTGCTTCCTGTTGAATCAAGCACAAATGAACCTGCCAGCCATTCTTGTTCGATTGGATTTTCCTCTATGAATACCATTTTTTCGGTTGGTATCTTAATCTGGCTATTATTGATATATGGTTTGATATTACCATTCCAGGTATGTTCTTCTCCATTCATCGTAGCTGAAATGGCATATGATACAAAAGTATCATATGGTGGGTTATTTTTGAATTTTCTATCACCTGGGCAGTTATAAACATCATGTGTTTTTGTATACTTCCATAATTTGCCATATTCGACCCCTCGTTTCCTGCAATTCAGCCCATCAGTCGATATAAGATCATCTTTTGTTGCATTTCTCAAATCACTGCGAAGCGGGGCATGTGCCCACGATATTTTTGCAGGATAGTCCAATGCTCCTCCCCAGTAACTTGCATTCGCTGTGGAGTCATATGAACTTACGATTCCGCCAACAAGCTTGTCATCATTATCAACCTGGTACATAATCCAGGCACTTATTAGTGCTTTCTGATTACCAAGGCACACTGAAGCTTTCGCCTGTTCTTTGGCTCTGTTTAGGGCAGGCATTAAAATACTCACCAATAATGCAATTATAGAAATTACTACCAAAAGCTCTATCAATGTAAAAGCTTGTTTACTTTTCATCATTTACCTCGTTTCAAATTAGATCGCCATAATTGTTTACGTATTAGCATTAATTAAATATCGTTATTGATGTTATAATAATGTTGAACAGCCAAAAGTGCTTAACCACACCTTCGTCTAAAACATGCGAATATGCCTCTTCATACAATTCTCGTAAAAAGATTTATATTTTAGAGCTATATTTAACAGAAATTAATAAAAGATATCACATATTTCACATTATCAACTATAACATATTTCATTATTGAATGAATAGAAAATAGTGACCTCTGCCTTTGATATATTGATATGTAAGATATTGTCGAAATATCGCAAAAACACCCATATACTTCATTATATGCGGCATTACATGCGAATACTCTTCACAAAGGATAATTTGATCGCCAAACATAGCTTATTATATCTTGATACTTTTGATAAATAATAATTTTCATATACTTGAAATCCAATTAGTAAATCGAAGTTACCGATTTTATATTTGTTTTCCTGTCACAAACCCTAAGACAATATGTCGGATAAAAAATATATAGCCTACCGCTTTCAGGAAACCCTCGCTTAATACCTTTCAAACTGACTGTCTGGCAGTTTGTGTTAGTAATTCTGATATAAAACAAATACAACTCATAATATCTCATTTATTTGAAATCGCTGATCATTTATAATTAAGCAGCAGTAATAATAAAGCACAAACAGGAGTCCATATATGAAATTTACGATGTACGCATTTTGCTTTTTAATTGTATGTAATCATTTAATAGCTTATGAAATAGACAGTGTAGATGGTTACCCGTGTTGTAATTTTAAAATTGGGGCCAATATTTCGGCAGAAGGCAAAATATTTGGCAATATAATCCACAACCCTTCAGGGTACGGACAGTGGCTCAGCAGTTTAGGAAACATAACTGCAAGTATCACATACAACACAAATTCTATTGAATTTGATGACTTCCAGAATAAAACAATTAACCGGAACTGGCCTTTTGTCAAGACAGAGCAATCGGACCCCAAAATAAATGATATCCAGGTTAACACCTTGACCTATGCACCAATAGCGTATAATGACGATTTCACATCTTCGCTCCCTTTTATAATAAGTAAAATTGACTTTATTAACTCTGGAGACACAAAACAGCTGGAACTAAATCTTCAAACAAGCCAATATATTGACACCCCTTATTATATAGATCGATCGAACAAAGACTTTACTATGCTGTGTTCCGGCAACAAGTTTGTCGCGGTCTTGCATCAGAAAAATGTTAATTATATTATTGACCGGCTTTCAACTCCGGTAATCTTAAAACCAGGAGAAGCAAAAACAATACATATTATTACAGGCATTTACGATGATATGAGTAAATCCGCCCAGGCTTTTAATTCACCGCAGGAAATATTGGCCTACGCCTCAGATAACCTGGAATTACTTGAAAATAAGACAAATGACTTCACTAAAAAATTACCCGTTGTAAACGACCGTGAAATCAATCGCTATCTCCGCTGGCATATGATTCCTGCAGTAATACTCACTAAAACAATGAAAGACGGCAATGTTTTAACCATGGGGTATTCCGAGTTAAACCAAAGAGATTCATATTGGACAAGTTTCGCTCATTTGCTGCTCTGGCCTGAACTGGAGAAGAAAATGATATTTGAATCGATTGAACATCAAAGAAATGATGGGAAAATTCCTACCACAATACTCCCAACGATAGAACGCAATGACGATATCGATATTACTTGCTATTTTATACTCAGGGCAGCTCGATATTATAACCATCATAAAGATTCACAATTCTTAAAGTATTGCTACCCGGCAATGAAAAACGCAATCGGTTTCCTTAAATCACTTGACATAAATAACCAGGGAATGCCGCAGCAGCACTCATTTTGGGCCGACTGGAAAGATGTTAACGGCATAGAAGGAAGGAAATACGCTCCCCATATGGCATTCACATACCTTGCCGCCCTGAAAGAAATGATAAATGCAGCAAAAATACTAGAATACTCTGATGACGCCGAAGTATATCAGGCTATGTATACGAAAGCTGATAAACTCATAAATCTACCTGTTGAATCCGGCGGACTGTGGAACGGTAAATTTTACCAGCAAACATGGAATGATACCGCCAAAAACCAGACAAATAAAAAACTTTTACAGGATCAGGTTGTTGGCATTGTATTCGATGTAATGCCTAAAGAACGCGCAACCCTGGTATTAAATGCATTAGATGCCTCAATTACCGAATATGGAACTGCTGAAACAATGCCATTCTACCCTGACAGCTTCGGCTATCCCCAGGGATGTTACCATAACGGCGGAATGTGGCCCTACCTCAATTACATTCATAGTTGGGCATTGCTTAAATCCGGGAGAACTGATGATGGAATTAATCTAATGAAGAAATGTGCAAAGGCAACATTAGAAAATAACAACAAATACCTGCCATACGAATACATTAACTCAATTAACGGCAGCACCGGCGGCCATTGTATCCAGGGCTGGAATGCTGACTTCTTGGCTGCGGTATATTTTGGTATATTACAAAATTAATCATATTGGGTGCAATGTCGTGAATTGATTCTTATGGTACAAACACACAACATCGCTATTCTACTTTAGCCAGTTTGCTGCAAATGCCGCAAAGTCTGTCAGGTCAACATCGCCATCGCCATCACTATCACCAAAATAATCTGTGACAACACCTGGTATTGGCGGAATATCGTATAATGTGAATACATTATCGCCGCCGTCAGTGTATGTTCTATAAATTGCCTCAGGTGAATTTGCACAAAAGTTGCAAGCTGTTAATTCTAAAGAATTGCTTGTACTATATACACCACCGCCGCTATCGGCTGTATTATTACAAATTATACTGTTACTAATTGACCAGGTTGAGCTGGATGCATTGCATATTCCACCACCTCTACTATAGCCATCTTCGCCGTCGTATTCATACGGAGCATTGTTTCTACTACCTCCTTCTCCGCCACTTGTATAATTTTCTTCAATTTCACATTTGTTCAATTGGAGAGAGGAAATTGCATTATACAATCCTCCACCATAGCCATTCCCGCCATCGCCGCCATAACTTAGGTAATCACCTTTAGCATCGCCGCCATCGCCACCTGTTACTTCATTATATCTGATTGTGCAGTTAGTCAGTATAGACGAACCTGAGTAATTATATATACCACCGCCATAGCCATTGCCTCCATTGCCGCCATTATCATCATCTCTTTCACCACCATCGCCACCTGTTGCTTCATTATTACTGATTGTGCAATTGACAATATGGGAGGAACTGACCTGGTTGTATATTCCACCACCATAGGCACTACCGCCATTAAGAGATGTATTCGTATTGGTCACAGAACCCACACTGATTCCCATTGCAAAATTTTTGCTGATCACGCAGTTAGTTATTGTTGGGGAACTATATGAATTATAAATACCGCCACCTTTTTCAGCTTTGCCATTAGTAATCACAAATCCGCTTATTACTGTATCGCTGCTTTCTCCGCTATTACAGGTTATTACACTACCTGCCCGGTCGCCATTAATAATCGTAGCCAAGATGATTTCAGTATTGTTCGGATTGCTGCTTTGCAATATTATCGCTTTACCATTCATATTAATGTTTTCATAATACCTTCCAGGCATAACGGTAATTATCTGGCCGTCACGAGCAAAATCTATCGCCGTTTGAATACAGTCAAAATCTCTATCAGGATTATCTGCATTATGGTCAACAATAAACTCTATACCTTCACAAACATCACCGATCCCATCACCGTCTGAATCTTCCTGCTCTGGGTTATACGTATATGGGCAGTTGTCGATATCGCCACTTATGCCATCACCATCTATATCATTATCCGGATCGTTCGGGTACACATCACAAACATCGCCAATTCCATCACCATCAGCATCAAGCTGATCGCTGTTGGCTGTATCAGGACAGTTGTCAGTAATATCAATCACTCCATCGTTATCGCTGTCATCATCGCAAGTATCGCCGACACCATCATCGTCAGCATCTTCCTGACCTGGATTATACGTAACTGGACAGTTGTCTATATCGCCACTTATACCATCGCCATCTATGTCATTATCAGGATCGTTCGGATACATATCACAAACATCACCAATGCCATCACCGTCTGTATCGAGCTGGTCGCTGTTCGTAGTAGTTGGACAGTTGTCTGTATCACCGCTGATACCATCACCATCAATATCATTGTCAGGGTCATAAGGGAATGGATCATCTATATTGATTATACCATCGCCATCACTGTCGTATAACTCTGCAATATCTGCAGCAGACAACATACGATCATATACTCGCAACTCATCAATCCCGCCACTGAATATACGTTCGACAGCAGTACCGTTATCCCAGGCACCGATACAGGCCGCATTACTCAGATCAACCTGTAATGTCTGATCAGCAGCCATAGCAGCGGCTTCTTCGCCGTTAACATATAGTTTGATAGCACTATCGCTATTTGAATTTGAATATACTGCCGTTACATGATACCAGGAACCAACATCATTAAAACTTTGGACACTTAATGCTTCATATCCCCATACGGCAAACTCTATATGGTCATTATAGATCTGAAAATGAAATAAACCATCGGCCCACCAGCTGTTACAGTTATAAATAACTTTAACACCAGATAGATTATCAAGACGCACCCAGGCAGAGATAGTCATTTCATCGCCTGGCTGCTGGCCGCTAATGCCATCAAGAGTTACATATTGATCTCCATCAAAGTTCAGGTATCCGTCGCTATTCCAGTTCGATTCACCAACGATAGTTCCATCATTGGAGCCGGCAGAGTCAGTAACAACCAAACCACTGCCATTGTCAAAACCCCAATGGCCAACCAGCCCGCTTTCAATATCGGCTAAAGCAAGTGTTGACAACAACATAAGTAACGTAAAAAATATCGCCAGGCTCTTCATGACTACTCCTTCAACTTTATCTCAAATTTCAGAACTACTAATCGGCATATCTTAAATATAATATTTATCGATATCAATCATTATATCGGCTTTATTAGTACAGTACTAGAATTAATATGAAAGACCCAATCCTGTTCGGCACTAATTTTGCTATTGTAGTGTATTGTTTACTTTCACAGTTTTTAAGTTGCAATAACGAAGTGCCTTTGGTAAATCGTCTATAAGGGCCTTCCTGCAACGCTTATGTATAAAACAAAGCGTGAGACGATAGTCGAACACCATAATTTTTCACTTTTCAATAATCATTTTTCACTTAGTTGGCCCTGTTCTGGCCTTTGCATATGATGCGTAGCATAAACCGCACTCTAAACCTGTTGCAATAAAAAAACAGGGCTGGATACATTGTATATACCCAGCCCCAGGCTCTAAATAATCTATATGTTGACTTGAATATTATTAGAATTCATAACAGCCTGGATATGCCGAACAATCCAGCCATTCTGAAGCCAATAATGAGAAATCAACTATATCTACATTACAGTCATTATTAATGTCTGCCTGCAAATCGTTAACACAGAAAGTACCAACAACTGCAGAATATTGATCGGCAACTTCAGCATCAGTCATTGGATAATTATACAATTTAACTTCATCAATCATTAAATTGTCACAATAGTCGTTAATCGTATAACTTGTCGGTCCGTCATTACTCGACCTGGCAGCAACCACTACCGGGGCAGGTGAATCAGAAATAGGCAGTAATCCAGTAAAATCTGTCACCCTTTTAAGGCCATCAATATATACAGATTTATAACCAGTACCACTATTAAATGTTGCCGCAACGAAATGCCATTGACCATCACTGATTATGAATCCAGATTCGCTGCCATCAGTACTAGATTCCACTCCACGAGTGGTAAATCCTAAGGTCTTTGAATACCATACTTCACGTAACTGCCAGCCATTAGATTCGCCATGACGTGAAATAATAGCTCTCCAGTCGTCAATTCTATCGGTCTTAACCCAGCAGCTTACAGTACAATATTTATTCATAGTGTCAAAGTAACTCGCTTTTTGAGGATCAAAAACGATTGCTGACTGATAAAACTGAACTGCTTTACCTACAACACCATCAACTTGGCTGACATTACCAGAGCTGTTGCTTGGATTTATATAAACAGATACTTTTGGCGCACCATTAACTATATTATTAGGGTCAGTCGTGCTTTCTAAAGGCAAATGAGCCAGCATGATTTTTTCCAGTATCATGACAGATTCTGTATTAGCTGAAGCTCCTGCATTTGATACCTGGCACCAGTACTTGTTAGAAAATATGCTGGAATCGGTAATTTCAACATCTAATATAGAACTGTTTGTTCCTGTTGGAGTACTCGTATCCCCCGCTTCACCAATAAACCAGGAGTAATTCAGCTCTCCACCAAGCGGATCAGTCGCATTAACTTCAATTGAAACTGTTTCACCTACTGCACCAAACAGTGAACCGGATATGGAATTAATAACTGGTACAGTCATTTCTGTGTCAAAATTCCAAACAGCACCAGTAATTGTATTTGGCTCGTTATTTTCCATTATTATTGAATCAACTCGCCAATAATATGTTTTATCCTTGCCAAACTCTACAGACGGTGTATACCAGGCATCTGAAGTAGTTGCTACAAAGTCACTTTCTGTTAGCTGATCTGTTGTATCTGATATATATACTTTATATTCCGATGGTACAGCTTCTTCACCGGCAGTCCAGGCAAGAGTTGAACTAACTAATACATCTTTACCTCCATCTGGAGGGTACGATACTATTGCTGATTTTCTGTCACCAATAACATCTCGCCATGCTTTTCCAATCCTCAACTCATCATAATGCCATTCTCCATCACCACGAAATACCGCAAAATTAAATCCTACATCAGATTTTTGACCGACAGTTTTTATTGTAGGAGCCTGACTGGCTTCATTTACTCTCAAGTCTGGATCAATCCAAACACTTACAACGTCATCTTTATTAGCATTAAAATCTATTTTTGCAATAATTAAATGAGTCTTGGTAGTGTCAAATACAGTTCCGGGATCACCAATTGCAGGATCTCCACTAAGCGTTGTAGAAAAATAGGTATTCTGGTATGTGCGACCAAATAATATAACTTCTCCCGGATTGTAAAGTGTCATTCCACCCCAGTTGTTATTATATTCACCCTGTACCAGGAAACTAATATAAACCTGACCTTCAAAATCACCACCACCAACTAATGTGGTTTCGCCAGATATACCGATAAGGTCAGCAAAAGGACCAGATTCCGATAAATCCAGATTGGCATACAATGCACTGCTGCTATCAATAGTAATAATTGATCCACCAGTTGTGGGCAAGCCCGGATAAGTCAGGCCTTCCGCTTGATAAGTAACTTCGCTGCCAAATGACTTCCATACAGCATCAGCAGCATACCCGGATCCAAGAACTTCCAGCCCCACTAAATTACCCTCTGAATAGCCTTCAAATCCTTCATATGATGATTCAACGGCATATGAAGATGAAACAAATAATAAGCAAGACAACAAACAAATACAAACTTTCTTAAACATGGTTACCTCCATCGACAAATTAGGAATTCTTAAAACTAAATAAAACAATTCACCTTTAAAATACAATTTACTCCTCCTTTCAATCAGTGTTAAAAGATATATTTTCAAAACATTAAGAAAGTCAAACATATGACTTTCAATACAAATTCTTTTTAAGCGTTACAATAACATTATCATTACCAGGACTTAATATCACTTTTCCATCATTCTGATCAAAAGTGCCGACCGATACTGACTTGATATTATCCTTCATCAAAGGAAGATTGAAAATAATATTATTGCTATTGTTCATTTCTCCGTCAACTGACATCAGTATGGTATTTGGCGACAAAGATTTAATCATAATATCAACTCTATTGTTGCCGTTTACCGGAAAATTATTCACTTTAATGATTTCACCTTTACTTAGCCATTCACTTGGCACACCTCTACCAACTAATAATGTGCCATCATAAAACTCGGCTGCAATCGACTCCAGTAGAACTTTTGAAATACATGATTGCCCCCACATATGCGGACATGAACCTGTACCGCCGGAAGGATGTATTCCCTCCCATTCAGTATCTGATGGATTCAAAATACCTTCCCACCATGAGTATGGCCCGCTCTGGGCATTTGATATCATAAATTGGTAGTTCCGAACACCTTCTGTTCGATATCGCTCGCCTCGCAAAGCCGCACCGGCATAACCGGCATTATATGCTGTACAATATCCGGCATAACCGCCATAGGTATGAGGTGGATATCCAGCCTCTTTTAATCTGCCAAATCCATAATCATACGTTGCATCAATTAAATCAAGATTGGCACCTGCCTGTTTGGCACCTGCCAGCCAGCCGTCCCAGGCCCATCGGCCAAAAAAGAAGTGGGCTGCCCAATTTGCGTCATTTGGTGTATTACACCTGTTTTTGCTGTTTGGCCCAACGATAGACGCAGGAATATAATTGATATTGTATTCTTCTAGTGTATTTTCTAATGTTTTATTCACAACATCATGGAATTCAGCATATTCCTTTGAAGCCCATAATGCTTCTTCCGTTTCACCTAACTCCTTACATAGCCAATTATAACAAGCCAGTCCAAACATACCGGACCAGTTATCAATAGTCCAAAGTCCATGGGTATCGATATCATTTGTAACCTTCATGATACCACCAGGACCGGTTCTGTCTGCTGATATCTTATGTGCAGACATTTTAATATCTTTCCAATGTTTTAATGCCGGCCCCTTATCACCTGTTTTTAGCAAATATAATGCAAATGGCCATGAATATTTCCAGGTTCCATCGTCATATTGAAGACTTATAGGTAATACGTCTAACAATTGCTTGGCTTCTCTAAAATCACCCATTGTTAATAGCGTTGCCAGAATACCAACAGCATCATGATCCCACATCTGGTCATACCCATTTTCACCTACATGGGTATTTAATCCGTCTTTTACTATATATGTATAAATATAACCGGCTTTGTATGCATCATTTAATTCCTGATCAGGCGTTTCAACAATTGCAATTTCAGACAGTTTCTGATTCCAATACGCTTTCATATGCAAAAAATGTTCATCCCATGAACCGGCAGCACAAATATCATCATCTCCTGGCAAAGAAAATGAATTGCCAAATCTGTCAAGCACAATAGCATAATCATGATTAACTGTATTGCCGGCAAGAATCGTATTACCTGCTGAATTAAGTTTGATAAAACGACCTGATGCGCCTGGATTTATATTTTTTGTTTCAACTGAATTATTAGTAATTGATACCCTGCTATAAGCAATAACAAAATCATTTCCATCTATACATACTTTATCACCAAAATTCATTATTTTAATATTACAATTATCATAATCAAAATCAGTAACTAAACAGGGAAGATAACCACTGTGATTGTACCACTTATATGTAGTATGCTTTTCAAAAACATCGAAACCAACCTCAAATTGTCTGCCATCACGAATTAGAAAGCTGCCGGGATAAGCAATCGCTGCATCTTTATCACCATCCCACCCGAATGTACTAACAATATCTCTTCTTCGCACTTTACCTACACTTGCACTTCTAACAGCATCACCGGATAAAATTGCTTTTGATAAATTGGCAACTGCTCTTTTAGGTTTTGAAACCGGGTTAACAGATATTTTATACTTACCTGCAGCTGAAATTGTAAATTTACCAATTGTTTTTTCCTGATAATCAGCCCAACTATCTGTGCTTGTAATTTCACACCTGATAGATTGACCGGCCAGGCTTACTTCAACTACACTGCCGCTGAAATCAGATGGGCATGCCACGAAGATTGAAACATTAACTTCTCCTGGATCATTAAATATCACATTCCATGAAACACTGCTATCCAGGCCATGCCAGAACTGTATCAGGCCCTGGCTTAATCCAACATCGCCATTCAACTCAGCATTATCAGGTTTCAGAACAAGTTCTGATGCCGACAGAGTTAAGTTTATTGACAGCAATAATAGTATTTGAATTATCTTTTTCATACTTATCATAATAACTAAGGCCCTTTTTAATTTAGATAGTTTTCAAATTTTTATACCAGTATTTATATAACACGACACTTAATACAGCCACAATAAATGCAGAAACAAAGAATACATCCCATCTTTTAACTACAATTGAAGTCATCATACAAAATAATGTTAATTGCCATAAACAAGCAGGTATCAACAACAGTAAATCTCTTTTATTCTCTTTTACAGCTTCGCAAACCAGCTCTTGGTTACAATGTCTCCGAACATTGCCCCAAAATCCAAATGGCCTTGATTTCTCATAAAAATTGATTAAAACATCCATACCTGTCGGTTTACCAACATAAACACCAATTATTGTTCCAACAGCAGAAACCCATGTAATATTAATGGCTTTCATATGATCCGAACATTTGCCAAAAACATAATCATGCGCTAGTGCAATTATTAGACCGGTTGCCATTCCAAAAACAAACCCCATACCATTAAATCTCCACCAGAACCATTTAAGAATATTTGGCACCAGCATACCGGTAAATAGCCCCATACATATCCAACCCCAGATATTGCCTATGCTCTCTACATTCCAGCCGATGATTATCCCTAATACCATAACTGTAAAAGTTACAATATAACTGGCTTTCATCAATTCTTTTTCTGAGGCGGTAGGATTTATAAATTCCTGGTAAATGTCTTTTACGAAATATGCCGCAGAAGAATTGACAAAAGAATCAAGAGTACTCATTGCAGCAGCGAGAAGAGCTGCTAACAGTAGACCTTTCAGTCCTATGGGTATAAGATTATCTATCACAGCAGATAAAGCCATCTCCGGGTCAGATATTTTATCTTTTATTCCTATGGCTAAAACACCAAAACCCATCATCAGTAAAAACCTCAAGCTGAACAGACTGATCCATTGGCAGGCTACCAGAGAGCTTTCCCTTTCATCTTTAGCTGCATAATAACGCTGGGAAGTCCACGCATCAAAAGGAGTCGCAAATCCCTGGAAGAAATTATTGAAGAAAAACCAGATAATTATCATTGTTCCTAGCGGGCCAAAGTCTGTTTTTATACTATTCATGTCATTTGAAACATACTCCCTCCACCCGGTATCGGCATATTGTCCGTAATATTCAGGAGTACCAATTACCATTGCTTTATAGGTAATATAACCAACAATAAAAATAATTAGAAATGCCTGAATCATATCAGTATATACTACGCCATAAAAACCTGCTGCCACAGTATACAACATGACTATAATAAAAAATGCAAGGGCTGTATAATTGGGGTTGTCAAAAAATGGCACATAACGGTGTAATGTTTTTGCCGCACCTACAAAAAAGTATGCCAGGAATGCAATTACTATAACTGTTATGGATATCGCAGATAATAAACGTGCCAAACGTCCCTGGATACCATTACCAAACCTGAAGGCCATCCATTCAGCATTTGTCATAGCACCCGAGCGATTCAACCATTTACCGGTAAATATCATTAAAAATGCCAGAGCCAGAGCGGTTGCTCCCATATAACAGACCCAGTAACCTTTAACCCCTAAAAGATAAAAATATTTGACTTGAAATGCTGTTCCGGAAATGTCTACAAAAGTAGCCATACCCGATAATCCAAGTATGTACCATGGAATACTTCTTCCACCAAGAAAATATTCTTTTATAGAACCTGAAGCCTTCTTGGATACTAATAGCCCAACTACAGTAATTAGGATAAAATATCCAACCAGGATACTCAGGTCAATTGTACTTAATTTCATTTCAGCTAGCATACACATAAAACCCTTCAACATAATATTAAATCTAGGACACCAGGCTCATCTAATCCTGAAATTACAATATCTGCATTCTTTAACATACTTCGGTTTCCTATTCCTACAGCTTTCATTCCAGCTGCTTTTGCAGCTTCAATTCCAGCCTCTGCATCTTCTACTACAACGCAATGCTCTGGTTCAAGCATCATCTTTTGGGCAGCAAGGCTAAATATTTCCGGATCGGGTTTTGTCTTTTTTATGTCCTTGCCGCTAATTATAATATCAAAAATATTCTCAAGACCAATTTTATTTATAATAAAATCGGCATTTTTACTTGACGATCCTATTGCTATTTTAAATCCTCTATTTTTTAATTCTGACAATACCTCATTTACGCCGGACAGCAGGTCAGAACTATTCAATAGGCTAATATATTCTTTATAAAAATTATTTTTCCTATCTGCCAGTTCCATTTTTTGCTGAGAATTATAGTCTTTATTTGATTTTTCTAAAATAATATTTAAGCTTTCCAGCCTGCTTACACCTCTTAACTTATGATTTATATTCATATCAAAATATATGTTTTCTTCACTGGCAATCTTGCTCCAGGCTTTATAGTGCATATCATCAGTTTTAACAATCACACCATCAAGGTCGAAAATTACCCCTTTTATCATATTCTACTCTCTTTATTTCAGAAATAACATCATTATCGTTACTTCCATTATTATACTTGATTATTATATAACTATTCGAGGAAATATGTTCTAATCTTCCTCTATACTGCAAATCAAATGCTTTTGGCCCGTAATTAGCGACAATTATTTCAGTTTGGGAAATGTCAATAAATACATTATTGCCCTGCCAGATCAATGGAAATGCCAGCCTGCTCCATTCGTCTGGCAATATTGGCGCGATTCTCAAAATTCCATCTTCTGAATCTTTATCTACACCACCAAAACCAAATACCATTAATTGCCAGTTCATCCCATATGAGGCTATATGAACACCTTGTTCACTACCCTTTGCTGCCAGGTCAAAATCAATCGCTATACTTTTCTTCCAAAAGTCAATAGCATGCCCAATTTTACCCAGCAGCAACGCAACTTTTGCGTGAACTGCAACTGACAGAGATGAATCATGTGTGGTAAAGGGCAAATAGTAATTCCAGGCTGCAAGAATCTCATTCTGAGAAAAATGCTTGTTGAATAACATCATAAGCATAATAACATCTGCCTGTTTTAGACATTTTGACCTGTAGATACGCTCTTGTGACACCTTTGATGCAATTACACCTTTGCGTTCAGGCCAGAATTTATCAAAATCAAATTCCGCTAACTCGTCAAAATTATCACACTGCAGAACTAAATCATCATTTTTACGTGGTATGCATAAATTCAATGCATTATCTATAAAATTAGCCTTTTCAATATCGCTTATACCGGCCAGTTTTCCTATGTTGGCTGCTAATTTTAAAGTAAACCGAACCAGCCAGTTGGTATAAGCATTGTTATCTGAAATTGGGGTATACTCATCCGGCCCCATAACTCCGAAAAGATTTGCCTTACCATTTATTTCATCATAATCTATCCTGGATAGATAAAACCTGGCTATTTCAACAATAACTTTTGCAATTTTATCATCAATAAAGTTTTCATCCACAACTCTGCGATAATTATCAAGGGCATATGCAATATCGGCACCTATATGTATCTCATGGTCTGCATATTGCCAGCAAGCACATTGCTCAACGCCGGTCATTGATGATTCCCAGGCATATTTTGCACCTGAATACCCATATTTTTGCGCATTTTCCATGGCGCCACTGAGTGTGTTCACCCTGAATTGAAGAAGATTCTTTGCTGTTTCCGGAAAAGTGTATAGGTAAAACGGAAGCATAAATATTTCTGTATCCCAGAAAAACCTCCCGAAATATGCATCGCCAGAGTAGCCTTTTGCGTCGATAGATACCTGTTTCAATACCCTGCATCTTAATAAATGATATATTGATAGCCTGATTGCAAACTGAGAGTTCGAATCTCCTTCAATTATAATATTAGCTTTATCCCACCAGCTTTGCCATATCGCGACATGTAAATCATATAAGCTGTCAAATGTTACCTCTTCGCTCTCCAGAAAAATACCAGCCGCATTTATATTATTCGATGCTTCAACATGAGTATGTTTTTCAACAATACTTTCTTCGTTTGCCTTAATATTAAGAACAAATCTTATCTGATTTTTATTCCCTGAATTTTGATTAAAATATTTATCTGAATGAGCAATAACTCGGGAGACAATACTTACCGTATCATTGTCTGTTTTAACAGTACAGCCTGCTATATTGGGCTCTATTTCTTCTAAATCTATTTGTTTGAAGTGATTAAATCCATTTGTGCGAACATTGGCATTAATCTCTGATGTAACTGATATATCTATATCAATATCGCTAATTATCGTAATCTTCTGCATACAGATATTTAGATGGCTTGCACTAATATAACGACAGAATTTTAAGGATATATTTGCACCAGAAACTGTATGCCATATAAAACTTCTTGTTAATGTCGCCGTTTTTAAGTCAAAAACCCGTGAATAATTTGATATTTTCGAATTATCCAGAGATAACTCTTCGTTATCAGCACAAAAAGAAACTCTCAGGAAATGTGGTAGATTTACCAATTCCTGCCCTAAAATTGGATGCTCTCCATAGATTCCAGGGATATAAAAGCCATACTTACATTCAGATTCCGAAAAATCTTCAGCAGTAACATTTGCAGGCATTCTCCAATACTCTCTTGATGGATCATAATTGCCAAGTTGTTCCTCATGTGAACCCCTGATATGCATAAAGCCATTGCCTTGAGACATAAGTGCTTCATAAGCCATAACTAAATCTAAAGAAAAGTCATTTTCTATAATATTCCAATTATCTTCCGAAAACTTAAGCAAATGAGTAGATCTCCATCTAAAGAATTTTCTCTTAACTGTGATAATAAAATATTAACATATAAAATCTCCAAAAAAAATAGGAGATAGCAATATATACTTATGATATATTGACATATTTTGTGTTTTTTGCTGTATTTATATCATTCAGAGTAATATCAATATATCAAATCACATCTTGCCACCCCATCTCGCATCGTAAATATCTCATTACGCTTTTAAGTACAGTTATTATAGTGTTTTGAGGTAAATATATTATTTACAAGATATTTACCATTTTCTAAACTAGGTAATTTATATCACTTATATTATATCCATAACAGCTTAATGCTTTATCTAACACAAAAGCAATCTTATTATATATTGACTTAGTTGTTAGCCATCAATATAATGGAAATATATTAATAAACTATATTTCTATATAAAATTTTAATGCCGTTGATGAGATTCAAGTAACAATGAGTTTTTTTGAAATTTATAATCCCGTATTAAACCTGGATGATCGTGCATGTTTTAACCTGCTGCTGGCTTCTGAATTCAGTAATAAACCAACCGAACATTTCAAAAGAAATGATCATAAATATTTCACATTCAACTACGTTATAAGCGGTAGCGGTACTGTTACTGTGGGAAATGAAAAATTTCATCCTAAATCCAAAGATGTATTCATTATGCCAAAAGGGATGAAACATGAAGGCAAAACAAAACCTGATAATCCATGGCATAAATTATATT
The DNA here is from genome assembly GCA_963666285.2 of Sedimentisphaerales bacterium. GTDB lineage: Bacteria > Planctomycetota > Phycisphaerae > Sedimentisphaerales > SM23-30 > JAFGDI01. The sequence continues at coordinate 2,581,484 of OY762711.1, read as the reverse complement.
TTGATGTAAGCGGATGGATGATAGAAGAAATGCTGCGAGCTTATAACCTGTCAGACTGTTATTACATACCTAACTGTCGACTGGAAGCCCATTTTCGCAAAATGCTGAAAATCGCTGACCAAAACCTGCCCGGCATTCATGATACTGCTTTTATTCTGTTTCATAAAATCCTGACCAAACTCAAAAATTCCAGCCACGAAAGTATGGTTAACTACAGCTCAACTGTTAGAAATACAATTGTTTTTATCACTCAGAATATCGAATCTAACGTTACTATGACCGAAATTGCTGATCATGTAGGTAAATCTGCTGAACACATTATCAGAGTATTCAAACAGGAAGTAAAAAAGACTCCCTATGCCTATATGTTAGAGAAAAAGATCGATTTAGCCAAACTGCTTCTCGTTAATACTAATATGCCGATCAAAAAAATTGCTCAGCGGCTTAACTATAATGATGAATATTATTTTTCTGCAACTTTTAAGAAGCATACAGGTATAAGCCCGTCTAAATACAGAATATCATAGAATAATCATTTACTAATACGACTGCAATACTTCAAATACTTTGGCAATCAATCAGAAATTCTATGTGTTACAATTTCAAGATCGCTATCCCTGTCACAACAACAAGAGATAATATTTCCATATTTGTCAGAAGTCACGCTTTGGCCGCCATAGACCTTGCCTTTATAAGGGCCATTACTGACCGAACCAACTAAATCCGTCCCAACTAAGGTGCAACCTATCAACTGTGCCGCATTTCTTACAAACGCTTCTAGAGACTTGCCATGCTCAGGCCATTCTTTTACATCAGCAGCCCATCCATAAGGCACAAGCAGCAGATCTGGAGCCTGCTCTTTCATTAAGGATAACGCATTGTTATCAAAAGTATCAGCACAAATCAATATACCTACTCTTCCAAATTTTGTATCTATTACTGCAGTTGTATCCCCTTTTGCATACGGCGGTTCCATTAAATGGGTAAGCACATTAATCTTTCTATGCTTCAAGATAATCTGACCATTGTCATCAATAAGTATCGCAGAATCATAAAGCTTACCATCAGACTTCTCTGCCAAACCTATACAAATATATATTTTATACTTTTTCGCTAGCTGACTTAACCTGTTAGAATCTTCTCCAGGAATCGGAAATGCAGATTCATGAGCGGCAGGATTTACCCATCCTAACAATGCCGTTTCAGGAAAACAGGCTATATCTGCTTTTTGCGCACAAGCTCTTTTCAATGCGTTTTCGATTCTTACATAATTCCCTTCACGGTCACCATCCAGGCAAAATATCTGACACATTGCCAATTTGACAATATTGACATTAGGATCTGCAATAATCTGGCTTTCACCATTGGCAGCGTTTTCAGCAAGACAATAAAAGGGTAAGGTGAATATTGATATTATAATACAATAAATTGATCTCATAGTAAACTTTCGCATTTTTTATAGTGTATTTAAGCCGCTGGAGCCAGAGCATCCAGCAGAAACGTATATTTTTTATCATGAACGGCCGAATTACCGAACATATATTTAATTCTTTCACTCCAAAGTTCCCTTCGGAGGTCAGCGATAGCATCGGCGAAGCTCGGAGTCTCTTTGTGTTGATACCATGGCTGAACAAAGAAGTATTGTTCATTGGGTTTCTTGGTCAGATACCTCAACCAGACCATCGAGTACAGCCAGAGTCCAAGACCAGCGGCTCTTTCTGGTCCTTTGCCCTTATATGTCTGCAGCTGTTGAACACCGAGCAGCTGTTTAGTGTTCTTGAACGTATCTTCAATAGCCCAGCGATCGGCATAACAGGTCAAAACTTCCTCAGGCGCCATAGTAATATCTGTCGTAAAGAAAAAGTCATCTTTTTCCTTACCTTCAGGGTCTCTACATATAACAACAAGGATTGGTTTGCGAGTTACCTTATACCAGAGAGCAATACGAGTATAAACCAGCCTTTCAATAATCGTACCTCTCTGACTAAACTCAACTGTTCTCCAATTTCTGATATGGGCAGCCATTTTTTCCAACTTAGCCAGTTTTTGCCCTCTACAGCGAGGTCTGCCACGGGTTTTCTCTTTAACTTTAGGCGGCAGCTCAAACAGATCGGCATTACGCCTGATTCGAGAGATAATGGTAACATTCTCAAGATTCTTTCCAGCCAGAGTAGCATAAAACCCGTCTGCTACAAGCCTTATACGCCTGTTTGGAAGCCATTGGCATATTTCATTAATGATTTGTACCGCCAGTTCAATCAAGGATTCTTCTCCTTTGCGATGCAACCGCATATTGACCGGCAGTGCCAGAGGTTCGCCACCCCAAGATGGTTGAATTTGCAGACACGTTACTACCAAATTCAAACCCCAGGCATATACTATTCTTTTCTTGGTAGAACGAACGGCATCTCTCCAGAATCCGGCTCCATGGACTTTTGGACCGCTTCGATGAAACAGGGTGTCGTCCATGGACAGAGTGATTGTTCCTTTGGGACAGAATCTTTGAACCATAATCAGGGTGAGCATCTTCCACATCCGGCTCAGAGACCAGCGGCAATCTGGAAAGAAACGATGATATGCATCGTGAGCTCGTTCGCCCAGCGGGTCTGCGTAGGGTATTATGCCTGTTATCGTGCGGCGAGTAGTGCACAATATCCAACCAATTACCACCCGGCAGAAGATTTGTGCCCCCGGCTCTGTAAAAATTGGAAAAAATTGTTGAATAAATTGCGTCCATGTCGAATAATATTGATAGTACATATCGGCCTCCGTGTCCTATTGTTATCAATCATTAAAGACATCGGATCGCCGATATTTTTTTGTTTATATTTTCAAATTTTAACCCTCAAAAAGTGCGAAAGTTTACTCATACTTAACTCCATAAATACAGATAAACCATCATTTTCTTCAATCAGAAACAATTGCAATTAAATCTTGTATGATATTAACTTAGTATTATATATAAAACAACTGGTTTTTAAAATTCAATAAACCGACCTTGAGAAAATGAATAGCCAAAGTCACCAAATGAAAGTTATTCATTAAGATACTTCATAAATTCAATTTGACTAATCAATTTTTATAAGTACGCAGAAAATATGTTGGCGTACAACTCCAGGCGTGACAGTAGCTATTAATCAGATATCCATTATAAGGAGACAAGAAATCCTGCCCGGGAACAAACACTTCCCAGAAAGTATCTGCACCGAGGTCTATCATTTTTCCCCAATAATTATTCATATATGCCATAGCTTTTTCATGATAGCCTGCTTCCATTAATGCCGCAACAACATGGTGATGTAAATATGGCGTAACAGGTTTCTGAGCATCTGTGTATTTTTCAATATTTGCCATACACATCCTGGCCTGCTCAGATGAAGTTACTCCCGCCAATACCATCCATGACTGAGAGGCCCAGGAAATCTGACGATTTGCTCCACTAACAAAGAGTCCCAGATTACTATCCCACAAATTACTTATTGCAGCGGATTTCATACTTGATACCATAGCCGGAATAAATGAAACCTGCTCTTTTTTATCAAGCAGCTCAGCTAAACGGCAAACAGCCTTGAGACTGTAAATGATAATAGCGTGTTCTGACGCCTGTTTATCCAGGTCATTATTCCAGTCAATAAACAGCCACCAGTTTCCTGGATCAATAAATAAACCATCTGAATTTACATGTTCAAGAACAAACTCCAATTGCTTGACAGCCAGAGGCCAAAGGTCATTAGCTGTTTCTTTGTCATTACTTGCTTCCAGATAATCGAGCAAAGTAGGTGCAAACAATGCCGTATAGTCTAAAATGCTATCACCGCCGCGAACTGGCTTGGGGTACTCAAATGCACAAGTTGAAACCATACCTTTCTTATCAGAAGTACCTGCAAGTATATATAACGACCGTTTAACCAGATCATAATTTTGATATGTCACATAATTTGCCTGTGCCTGGAGCCTGAGATCACCGAGCCACAGCCTTCGATCCCTTTTGGGACCATCTTCAAATACAGTCTGCATACAATCTCGAAGTGTTGTTAATGAAACACGATCAAGTTCAGCCTGCCGTTCATTTTTTGGAGTAAAAGGTAATAATTTATCTTCGTTTGCTGAGGTAAGAGTTTCTACTTCAAAATCGGTAAAGCCAAATTTACGGCTAACACTTGAGGCGACAACCCGAACCTTAACGTACCTGAACGCATACCTGCGAGGCAATTTAACTGTTTGTGGCACAACATCAATATTGACAATTTCATCCTGTAGCCAGGAACGAGACAACGAACCGCAATAAGTGTCAAATGAATCGCCAACCTCTGCAGGTACTTCACCAAAAATGAACTCTAATCTTACAGGAGCATCAACTGGATTGTCAATGCTACATAAAGAAAAACAAAAGTTCCCTGTATAATGGTCACCAAAATCAAGAATAAAACTGTCACCTGGAGCAAATGGCTTATTACAGACAGATGAGACTTCACCGGCCTTAACTGTTTTCCACCCTTGAAAGCTTTTGCCGGTATCTTTCTCAACAGAAACAATCGAAACAGGTTTAATAATCTTATGATTTAACTCTGGCATTGCTTGTTCTGCTTTTTCAAGCCATGAAACACGTCTTTGATCTATAAGCTCCATTTGCGCAGAAAATATATCATCAAGCTCATACGCATTTTTGATTGAATTACTTGCTACAAGACATGACACATTAAGAATACATATAATATATACAACAAGCTTAATACTGTTTTGTTTTTTAATCATGACAATTCCATTTTATAAATTTGACATTGCTGTAAAATCAATTATTTACAGAACCAATCGACAGCCTCATAATGCTGTAAAACATTTGATGCGAAGCATAAACCGCACTTATACAAAAGTTTAGTATAAGTCAAATCGACCTTCTAAACCTTCATTAGAACTCGTTCCTATCCAAACTGTAAACTCACCTGGCTCTACTGTATATTCCATATCCAGACCAAAAAACTTAAGGTCGCTGGTATTTAGCTCAAACTCTACTTTTTTTGTTTCACCTTTTTTAAGGAATATTCTCTGAAAACCTTTTAATTCTTTAACCGGCCTCGTAACAGAACCAACATGGTCTCGAATGTACATTTGCACTACTTCATGGCCGTCATAATTGCCTGTATTTGTAATGTCAACAGATACTGCAACTGATCCAGGTATCTTAACTTTATTATTCTTTATACTTAAATTGGCATAACTAAACTTAGTATAGCTTAAGCCAAAACCAAACGGCAGCAGCGGTGCATTTGGCATATCAATATAACGAGACGTATACCTGACATCCTGATTAAACGGCCGCCCTGTATTTTTCATATTATAATATAATGGTATCTGACCAACATGACGAGGAAATGTTGCTGTTATTTTACCTGATGGATTGTAATCTCCTGCCAATACATCAGCAATTCCATTTCCACCTTCAATCCCGGGATGCCATGCAATCAATATAGTTGAAATATTATCCATTTCCCAGTTTATTGTTAGAGGTCTGCCGGTAAATAACAGCAATATCACTCGTTTACCTGTTTTTTGTATTTCTTTCAACAACTGCAGCTGTAAACCAGGTAAATTGAGTTCTGCTCTACTATGTGCCTCGCCACTATGCATCGCTCCTTCACCTAATGCCATAATAACAATTTCTGATTTATTTGCAGTCTCTACTGCTTGAGAAAAACCATCTGTAGATCCACCTTCTATGTCACAACCTTTAGCGTAATTGATTTCGCATTCTTTATCAAACTTTTGCCTTAATCCGTCAATTACCGAAACAACATCGTCAGCATTTGCCGCAACTGACCATGTTCCAAGTAAATCCGGCTTATTATCAGCCAAAGGACCTATTATTGCTATTGATTTCGCAGTCCCATCTAAAGGCAGAAGACTATCATCATTTTTCACTAATACAATTGATTCTCGAACCGCCTGCCTGGCTATCAATCTATGTTCATGAGCCAAAATTACTTTTTTGTGCAAATTTGTATCGATATATGGATTATCAAACAAACCCAAAGCGTACTTAACTCTGAGAATCCTTCGTACGGCTTCGTCTACCACATCTTCGGATAATTTCCCTTCCTTAACCAAACCTGGTATGTTTTCATAATAACTTTGACTGGCCATATCCATGTCAACACCTGCAGTTGATGCCAGTATGGCGGCATGAGCTTTATCTTTGGCAAAACCATGAGGTATAAGTTCCCTTACTGATTCCCAGTCACTAACTACAAAACCATTAAAGTTCCATTCATCTCTCAGAATATCAGTAAGAATAAATCTATTTCCGGTTGCAGGAACGCCGTTAAGATCGTTGAATCCACTCATCAAAGTAGCTGCCCCGGCATTAACTCCTGCCTTAAATGGTGGCAGATAAATATTCCTGAGTATTCTTTCTGGCACATCTGTGGTATGATATTCCCTGCCGGCTTGAGCTGCACCATAAGCAGCAAAATGTTTCAGACATGCTGCAATAGTATCTGACGCAGACAGGTCATCACCCTGATATCCATGAACTTTTGCTTTAACTATAAGTGCCCCCAAATACGTATCCTCTCCTGCTCCTTCTGCGATTCGTCCCCAGCGTGGGTCCCTGGCAATATCAACCATTGGAGAAAAAGTCCAGTCAATACCGACAGATTTTGCTTCCTTGGCAGCAATCGAAGCCGTTTTTTCCATTAAATCAAGATCCCAGCTCGCTGCTTCTCCTAAAGGTATCGGAAATATTGTTCTATAACCATGGATAACATCATAGCCAAATATAACGGGAATTCCGAGACGACTTTGTTCAACAGCTAATTTCTGGTAATGATTTCTAAGATTAACATCCTTTACAAATAGAAATGAGCCTATATTACCTTTCTTTAGCTCAGCTTCGACATCAACTGTACCAGGTTGCCATTCATGACTTATCTGATTCATTTGCCCGGTTTTTTCTTCCAGTGTCATACTTTGGATAAGCTTATCTATCTTCAATTCAGTTTCCTGGTCAAGATCAAAAGCATGAGCAGGATAAATAATTATTAATAAAGTGAATATTAGTATATAACATTTTAATTTCATATGCCTCTCCATTAGCTTAGTATATCTTTGTATGTATTATCTTTTACCAAGTAGAAATACAATTATAATCCTGTGGATGATTACATTCAAGCCAACTTTTTGCAATTAATGCAATTTCAGTCAAATCAATAAAACCATGCTTGCCGAATGTGTCGCTCAACCAATATTGAATAAGAAGGTTTATATCATCAATATTAACATAACAGTCACAGGTAAAATCTGAATCCAGACGTACACCTTCATTAAGAACGTCCTGGCATGTTTGAGGGTCTGGATCATTTGAAGTCTCTTTCACGCTTACTGCATCCAGCCATATAGTACGGGAAGCACTGCTTCCCAACATAAAGTTTAAATCAACATTGTCATTATCAGGTGCTGCTGCACTAAAGGTAAACGTCTGTGGGGTAGTAGTTATATTGATCTGTTTATTAATAAATGAACTCCATGGACTGTGCGTTTCCTGCAATGCTACCCAAATAGTAGTATCTGCGTCCGCAACTGCCTGAAAACTTAACTGATAAACAAAACCGGCTTTTGTATCAAGATTCTGTTTATACAACAGCTCCCAGAAATTGCCTGTTGCAGAATTGATAAATATTTTCGATGAATTTTTACCGGACAGTAAAGAGTTTGTATCAATTCCGGTTTGCAAGTTTCCGTTACCTGTTGTTGACCACGGATAATGTCCAAGATCAAATTCGCCGTTAATAATCATCTCTACAGTCGGCGAAGTAACCACTTTGATTGGACCAGAAACAATTCCGCGGTTCCCGCAACTGTCTATAGCGGTAATACGATATATATATGTTTTACCGGCGGCAACATCCTGGTCTGCATAACTATTTGCAGTACAATAACCAAGTAGCTGATCATCTCGCTGTATTTCATATCGATTGATTCCTGTATCATCTTCAGGCTCTTGCCATGTTATCATTACCGGAGAATTTACTGTATCAACTGCAATACCTGTAACCTTGCCGGGTGCAGTTGTATCGTTAACCTTTGATATTTCTTTACGGAATGCCCGTTCATTCACCCCGTTTAGAATTAGCGACGAATCCAACTCATTCAGATACAAACCCAGTACGTCAGGATATGGCTGAAGCCTGCAATCGCCCCAACCAAGCTCGTTATTTCCCCAGTCAGCATTAATATAACAGAAATTCTTTATACCGCGCCAGCTTTTTATCAAGTTAAAATACGGCACAAACCAGCCGTCCCAACTGGCCTGACCATTACTTGTCTGCACATATACCGGACCACATTCACCAATAAGTACCGGTTTACCACGTGTTTCAGCATCAGAAAGAAATGCCGGTGTATACGGACTTTTAATATTGCCGCTGCCAAACATATTAATACTCATCCAATCGACATATTGATCACCCGGATAATATGCCAGATACGGGCCCTGGATAACATTGAAAACCGTTGCCGCTTCAACCTTATTCGCCCGAAGTGCATTTGTAATACGTATAAATGCCGCCTTGAATATAGCTGGATCATAGCCGTTATGACTGCCATTGCATTCATAACCAATGCGTAGATAAACAGGATATCCAAGCTTGTTTAGATCGTTACAAAACCGTTGAATATCTCCATCATACTCACCGTTAGCTACCTTATTTAGTTCGCTATTGTCATTTGTTGGCAGCCAGAGCCCCATCTGCACCGGCATGTAAACTCCATCAGACAATTCAGTTCGATATCGCTCAAGGTCAGCCTGCAATGCCGGCAGAAAGGGTGAAGTTAAATTACAATATGACATATAGCATGCCGGGCGACGCTCATCCGAATTCATAGCCCACCAGTATTCCCAAAAGTCAGGTATATTTTGACCTCCTGAATGCATAACATGGTTCTCAGGCTCAAGTCTGGCACCATAATTATACCGGCCTGTCTCTATATCTCCGTTGACCTTTCTGAAATATATATCATCAAATAGCCCGACGCCGCTGGAGCCGTTTTCGTCAACGAGCATTAAATTAATATTGACAAAATAACTCTCTGTTAAAAACAATTTACCGCTTACCGAATGCCAGACATCTTCAGCTATACCCGGAGTAACATTAAGTTGTTGTGTCCATGAGGTTGTACCGGCACCATCTCCCATCTCTACCTGAATAACTACTCGCTTTCCGACAAGATTTGCTCCTGCCAGCAGTTTGCCCCCATATTCATATGTGCCTGCTGAAACCCAACCAACATTTTGCCAGATACCATCATTCTGAAACCAGACAGCTGCACATTTATCTCCTTCAACAGGGTCGGTATGAGATAATACTGTATTACCTCCCCACCACTGAGCCCAGCTGCCGGTATTCTCAAAGCCTCCATCCTCCAAAAGGTTATCGGCCCAAGCTGTATTAAAAAACAAAAGTAATACCGAGCATGTAATTAGATAATATTTACTCATTTTGAACAACACTACTTTTTGCTTCATATCTATCCTACCTTTTATAACACTAATTCAGTCTTAAGGTGACCACTGGATATTGCTTTTGATGCGATAATTTAAGATTTTGGTTGCTGACAAGGAATATAAAGTCGTGCATATTGGGCTATATTCACTGTTTTATGTGACGCATGTCAGCCGGCAAAAGAAAAACTAGTCGCTCAAAATGAATTTCCAGAGGCTGCCTTAAATTAATATTATGTATATCGACTCTCTATGCTTTACACTTCAATACTAAACACTTAACAATTGGCTGCCAAAAGTGTGCCATGCATATGCATGCGTAGCATAAACAGCACTATTAGAAAGTTTAATAAAAGGCGGAAGCGTATATACAACTCCCGCCTATAAATTATACTTCTTACTTAAAATATCCAAAAACTAATAATTACTGAACACATCCAAGCTTTACGCTCATACAGTCTAACCAATGACTAGCCATATAAGCAAAATCAACCAAATCTATATCACAGTCTCCATCTATATCACCATGCAGACCGGAATATGTAGCAGGTATATCGTCAGGGTCACTATAAGCAGCTTCGCAAGCAGTTTCGTGCACTATTACAGCCAAAGAATCACTAACTGTCCATATTTCGTCTTTTGCCTCTAACTGAAATGTGTAATACCCAGTACTGTCAACTGTAACAAATGTATCTACAGCATTTGGATCATCAATAATAACTACAGCATCTGACGGATCTTTTGACAATAATGTCCATTTTGTAGTTAGTTCTGACTTGCCGTCATCTTCAACTGTTCCATCCAGATCGATAGTAGCATGACTTGTATCTTCAGGGTCAAGCCAACGCCACAAGTCGGCACCTGCATCTACAACAGGTGCTACATCTGATGCTGTCGTAAAATCCCAGGTCAAACCTTCAGTTGTAGCCGGGCTGCCTGAATTAGGATCAACACAATCAACCTTCCAGTAGTATTTAGTCCCTGGAAGTAGTGAAATACCGTATTCACTCAAACTGATTGTGTCATCAGCTAAACCTGTTGCAATAGGTTCAGAAATAAATGCTTCATCTCCATCATCTGCTTCAAGATATACATTGCATGTAATAGTATCATCCATATTTACAGGTAGAGGATTTATCCATTTCAGCTCATCTGTAATGGCGGTAAGATTGACTGTTCCACTTACTGGGCTGGGATTGTCAGGTTTACTGCCTGCCGGCATTGCTATCCTTATGTTATCAACGGCAGTTATTGTATCTGTATCATTTGCTCCGCCCCAGCCTGTACTTACAGCAAACATAAGCCTGACTTTAGGTGATGATACTGTAAACTCCGTTGAATATGTTGTCCATGTATCGCTTATCGATTCAAACCAATAAAGATCGCTATTAGCCTGCCAGTTATTATTCGCATCAAACCAGTCAACTCTTAGCAAATTACCGGGGCCATTGGCACCATCAATTGACTTAACGTCAGCAAGATAAACAACTGTAGCACCATCTGATAAACCTTCAAAAGATATCAGACTCTCAGGATCATCCTGAAATAGCATAGAATATCCACCTCCACCTCCGCTTGATCCTGCAACTGATACCACGCTATAGCTGTCTGTACCATCGTTTTCCCAATACACTTTCCAGGCATCACTCCCCCCACCGGTTTTCTCCCAGTTTACACCCATTAAAGTTCCATCGCCATAATCATAGGAACCGTCCTCAAATGTTCCGTTATTAACAGTAGACCCTATACCTTGTGCTGCCACAACTGCAAGTGCCATCATAAATACAACTAATTTCTTTTTCATAGTTTCATTACCTCCCAAAAAAATATTATAAAGATTACAGCCTATTTCAAAAATAGAAATAAGAATTATACACTTACTCGGTAAAATATCCTTGGCATGCCAGCAATAGAACATTAAAGCTGACATTTCAGCCTTACTTTTCATTTATGAAAGTAGGAAAGCATTAAATACAACTAAACAGGATACTCATAAACATGAATGATCATTTATATGAAAAGATATCCACTATCAAAACAATTAAAAAGAAGAATTGATTCTCTTATCACTTCTTGCTATTTTGCTACTCAATAATTAGCCTTGGATTTATAAATACTCCCCAATCATTATAATGCTTGAACTGATCACTGCCCTCAGTAACCGCCAAAGTCAAAAAGTCACTATCGTCGGCTAATTCTATATCTATATCAATTGACATGCTGCTATCCAGATCTTTTTTTACACATACAGGATTACCATCAATTAACACCCAGACATCCAGGCTTTTGGTATCTAACGCAATTTCACTTAAGCCAAATACACTCTTAAATCGTTTAACTCTGTTTCCATCGGGTAATGTTTTTCTAATTTCCCACAGGTTGAAAGTTATACCAAGATTTGAATGCATAAATATGTTTTTATCATCGACATTGTACCGGTAATCTGGACTTTTTATACTCATCGACCGAACGGCACTGGTTTTCAAAGCTTTTTCCAGGATTATATCTTCTTTGGGAGCATCTCCTGTATAAAACTCAAACTGACTTAAATCATTTGGTATTTGAAGTGAATTAACAACAGGATACTTAAACGCATTTGATGTTGCCGGGCAATCCCAGGTATTATCCATAGATGTTACTTTAACCGGGCCATCGCTTCCATCTGGCACAAATACGCCGTCTATATACTTACTCTGGTTAACAAGATTGTAATTATGATTCCCGGTATTTTCAGATGTCAGCTCCCATGTTCTCATTTTCCCTGTCAATGGATCTATCGCATTCTGGATTTTACCATTACCATAACCGTTTCCTCCCCCAATTATATCTGCTAAATCAATATAATTTTGACCTCGCCAGATAACTCCTGAATTTGAATCTAATTCTCTGGCAAATGCATTTTTATTAATAACAATATTATCTAACCTTCCGTTATTGGCATCAAATCTGATTGCTGCACCTTCCGGTACGGTTCGGCTTTCCTTTTCTTCGTCATCCAACCCGGCATACAACTGTACTTTTCCTTTTAGTACGTGCAGCTCAGATATACCGGAACTATCAACCTCAACTCCAAATTCAGTACCCAGATCTACATATCGAGCATAAGGTGAATTTATAGTAAAACCCCTACCGCTTTTTGAAACCAGAGAGTACAAACGACCATACTCCAGAAAAATACCCGCCCGCTCAAACTCGAACTTTGCCGGACCTTCTATTACAACATCAACACCCTGGTTATATGCTATCTTAATTGTACCCCTTTCAATACAATAAGGAGCCTGGTTAGATAAGAGAGTATCATTATTTTCTAATCTGGCTGATCCTTTACTCCAATTAACATCTATCTGATCCAATACAGTTGCAACTTGAACGGAGTATTGCGGTGGAAATACGTTTGCATATATTATAAATACGATAAATATCAATGCTGCGGCTGCAACAACTCTGTTAAATACCTTGGCGAATCTATTGGATACATTAAAACGAGGCTCCTTTATTTCTTTTTGACTTTCTGCCTGGAGTGTATTCTCTATTATTACTTCAGGTGCCGAATTCTCCAATTGCTCCAATTCTTTTAACGATTGTAAATATTCTTTATATTCATTTATGTCCTGACTGACAAAAGGCAATGCCAGCTTATCTGACAGGTGTAGCTTGGATGACAAAGCTAAATAATAACTGCAATATTCTTGTGCTTCAGGATTTGTTCTTATCAAATGATTAAGCTCATCCAGCTGCTGTTCATCTGCATGCCCCTCTAAAGCTATCACTAAAAGCTCGTCTATATATTGTTGTAATTTGCTATCCATAAATTAACTTATTTGAATATTATGTCTCACACATTTTAGCAATCTGGCATGAATGCGTGCCAATCTCTTATAGGTATTCTGAATATTGATGCCAAAACGCTGAGATAAATCTTTTGGTTTTATATTACTGTAATATCTTAACTTGGCAAACTTAAGGTCGCGATCGGTTAACTTTCCCATACATTCCCTGACAATATCGATATTTTTTTCTAAATTGTCATTAATCTTATCTATTCGCGGGGTTAGTAATTCCAGAACATCATCATCAAAAATAACTCTGGCATTTAACCTCCGCTTTTTCTGAAGGAAATTGAGGACTTTATATTTAGCAACTTTAAGACTCCATGCTAGAAAATCTGTGCCCGGCTCAAATTCATCGAATTTCTGCCACAACAGACTGGTCGTCTCCTGCATGACATCATCTGCATCATGATAATTTCCCAGCTGCCCCAGGATAAATGTATAGATCCGGGACTGGTTAGTCAAAAACAGGTTCAAAAATTCATTTGTTGGAGCATTATTCATAAGTTGTTAAGTTTTAAGATTTATTTTTCTATCATATATATCTGCACTCATTAGATAATTAGGACAATAATTATTTACACATTATTAATTTTGTGTTTAATTTTTCTATCATCAAAAATTACACAGTACATTGCCAACTGTCGCAAAAAAACCGATGTGCCATTTTTTTCACTCTAGTCGCCAAAATCTAACCCGCTTATAATACAGAATTAATATATATCTAATATTTTCTGTTAACCACATAAGCCGCAAAAAGCTCTCATACATAAAGCCCTGTATACAAATGAGTTACACGCCACACCTGCGCCGGTCAAAAAAAAACATTTCGCTTTGTTTTGATCTCCGATTTTGGCATAATATATAATGAAAAGTAGGTAACTATTATTTTTGTATTTTATCTTGGAAAGAGTTTGAGAAAATAAGTTTCTGTCATTAAATGATTTATCACATTTAATTTCTTTTTTTCGATTTTTTTAGAACGCAAAGGACATAATCCGTAAGGAATAACCCTTTAGTCACTAAACTCATTTACCACAACAACTTATATCGTATATCACTGGAGAATCTTATGACATATTTTGCCCGAATTATCAAATTCCATATCATTACAGCATTATGTATCTTTGTTCCTGTCGCTTCTGCCGGCAACTGCCCGGATAGCGACCTGAACGGCGACTGCATTGTCGATTTAGCAGACATGATTATATTGTCAAACCAATGGCTCAATTCCCCGGACTGTTCTGGCCCAGGATGCCCCGACATTACCGGCACTGACATCGTTAACATCGCCGACTTTGCAGTTCTTTCCTACGAATGGCAAAAATTCGGGTATCCGCTGGTAATAAATGAATATATGTCTGACAATGAAAATACCATCGAAGATCCTGATGAACCGGGCTCTTATCCTGACTGGATAGAAATATACAACTACGGTCCTAACCCGATTGATATCGCGGGACTATATATGTCTGACCATCAGGCTGATCCGCTATTATGGATGGTGCCGACTGGCCATCCTGCTGAAACGACAATACCATCTGGTGGACACCTTACAATCTGGGCCGATGATGACCTTTCGCAAGGTCCGCTGCATTCAAGCTTCAAGCTTAGTAATAATGGCGGCGAGTTCATAGGTATTTATTACAAGGACAATGACGGCACTGCCGTAATGATTGATGGACTTCCCACTGAAAGCCAGGGCAACGATATGTCTATAGGTCGACTGCCGGACGGGGCTGACAATTGGCAATCTTTCCAACTTGTTTCTACTGAACCTGATGGCAAGCCCACACCTGGCAGTCCAAATGGCGGAATTACTGTAGATGATTTTATAGTCATCAATGAAATTATGTACCACCCTTCTTCTGAAAACAATCTGGATGAATATATAGAAATTTATAATAAATCATCTCAGACTGTAAATCTTAAGGATTGGAGCTTCTCGAAAGGTATAGACTTTGTCTTCCCAAATATATCTATTGGAGCGAATGGATATGTTGTTATTGCAGCAGATATGGCTCAATTCAGAATTACCTACCCATCTGTAACTTCACAGGTTATTGGCGGCTGGGCTGGTTCACTGCACAACAGATCTGACAAAATAACACTTGTTAACAATCAGGGATTGCTTGGCGACACTGTCGAATACTCTGACCAGGGCGTTTGGTCGGAAAGAATTCTCGGTCCTTATGACTATACTCATCGCGGATGGCAATGGAGCCAGGCACACGATGGTGACGGAAAATCTCTCGAACTTACTAACCCTGAATTAAATAACGAATTTGGTCAGAACTGGACTGCTAGCTTAAATAATAACGGTACCCCGGGAACAGTAAATTCTTCACTTTCAAGCACTTTCCTTCCTGTTGTTTCTGATGTAATACATGAACCTGCTATACCTCAATCCGATCAACAGGTTGTAGTAACTGCTACAATAAACAACAACAACGCCTCGCAGGCTGCCGCCCAACTGGCATGGCGTATCGACCAGTCTGTCTATGTAGACGATACCTACCCTGCTTACAATGAATCAAGCTACACATTTGTTCAAATGACTGATAGCGGTAACGGTATTTTCACAGCTTCTATTCCTCCACAAGCCAATAATACAATTGTCGAGTTCTTCATTATTGCATCAAATACTAACGGCAGCTGCACTTACCCTGCCGCTTGTGATGTAGATGGGGTAAAACAACAGGTAGCCGATCTACTCTACCAGGTTGACGATACTTTCGATTCGTCAAGCATATGGACTCCTGGCGACCAGCCAATTTATCGTATTATTATGACAAATGGCGAAAAAGAGCATCTTACTGATATAGGTAGTGATGTATATACTGATGATGAGTTCAGGTCTGATGCCGAAATGAACGCTACCTTTATCTCTGTCGACGGCACTGGTATGAACCTCAGATACAATGTTGGTGTCAGAAACAGGGGTAACGGCAGCCGATATAACCCACCTATGAATTTCCATGTAAATTTCGTTCATGACAAACCATGGAAAGACATGGTCGCATTAAATCTGAATAGCAAATATACCCATCTCCAGGTTCTTGGCTCTGCAGTATTCAGACTGGCTGGTGTTCCTTCATCTGAGGCCAAAGCTGTTCAATTGAGAGTTAACGGAGAAAATCTGGCCGCAACAGACACTGCCAGAACATATGGTTCTTATGCTGCTCTGGAATCATATAATAGTGATTATCTCAAAAAACATATTCCTGACGATAGCGATGGAAACTTCTACCGTTGTTCTTATTATGACCTGGTCAGCCCTCGCACTTATGCTGATTTATCCTATCATGGTGAAGACCCGGCTGCTTACAGCGACAACTACATTAAAAAAACAAACGAAGAAGAGGACGACTGGACCGACCTGTTTGCTCTTACTTATACCTTGAATAACCAGGAATTATCAGACGATGATTTCATTTCGGAAGTCGCTAAAGTCGTCAATATTGAGCAATGGGCCAGGTATTTGGCTACTGATACATTAATTGGCAACCGGGAAGGCGGGCTATATTCTGGAACTGGTGATGATTACGCCTTATACCGTGGCGTTAACGACCCTCGTTTCATCCTGGTCTCTCACGACCTTGACACACTGTTCGGCCAGGGAAGCAGCTCTTATTCTTCCAGTGTCGGCAGTTCAATATTCGGCTTTGGCGGCGTCTCAGGTCTGCAACGCCTCTTCTACCATCCGGACTTCATGTTTTTATATTATCAGCAGCTGAATGAGCTGTCTACAACAGTATTGGCACCTGAAAACATCTATCCTGTTATTGACGAAATCTTAACTGACTGGGCACCTGATAGTCTAATAAATGGCAGTTCCGGCATAAAGGCATTTCTAAACGACAGGGCTGATAATGTGCTGTACGGTACCGACCCGCAGGTCCCAGCCACCTCATTTACAGTTTCCGGCAATAATTACAGCACAACAAGCTCATATAGCCTATCCGGTGGTTTTGACTGCGCAACCACTCGCTCAATAACTGTTAACGGCACTCCTGTACTCAACGCAAACTGGGACCAGGTGAACGGTACATGGTCGCACGTAAGCGGTGCAACTTATACTGAATTGATCATTCCTCGCCATTCTTACTGGAAATATCTTGATGATGGCTCTGACCAGAAAACTATTTCTGATGGCATTAACTGGTACGGCCATCCAGACTTTGACGACTCCGGCTTCAAACCGGAATCGCAGGCAAAGTTTGGTTATGGCGACAATAACGAAACAACAACTGTTAGTTATGGTCCAAGTTCATCTAATAAATATACTACTACTTATTTCCGAAAGACTTTCGAAGTTGATGATGCTTCAAAATACGCTCAACTTAAAGTTTTGCTCAATCGTGACGATGGTGCGGCCGTATTCCTCAATGGAACTCGTATTCTATTACACAAACTCCCGGAAGGATTTACTTATTCCACATTCGCTCAAAGTCCCGCTGTTGGCGGTGACGATGAAACAACCTTCTTCGAAGAAGATGTTGATCCATCCTTACTTTTATCCGGTACCAATGTAATTGCTGCAGAGGTCCATCAGGTCAGCCTGACAAGTTCTGATATCGGTTTTGACCTCGAACTGGTAGGTTATGTCGCTGTTTCAGACAATACATCTGACCTGAAACCCGGCATGAATCGTATTGATGTTAAGGCTTTTGACGGGCCTAACGGAACTGGAAATGAAATCGACAGTAAACACATTGATATTTTCAATGATACTGGAAATACAACTAATGTTTCTGGTTCTCTAATTGGTGACCTCGATGATATTGGAACAGTCCACGCTATCGTCAGGGACAGCTATCTGCCTTCTGTTCCGGTATTGGTTCGTGTTGAATTGAGAGATCAGAACGATAATATTAAAAGGGATATATGGGACATGCAGGCAACTCTTTCTGTTGACAACCCTGACGTATCTCTTGATGTCAATAATATCAAATTATATAACGGAATGGGTTCTGCCCTGGTAACATTTAACGGTTCCGGTGATTTTAACCTGACAGTTGATGTCATTGGCAACCAGATCACCAAAACTCTTACTGACCTCCAGAACGAACCTGTTAATATGGTAACTTCACCTATAACAGCAGATGAAACCTGGAATGGTATATACCACATTTCCGGCAGCGATTTCTATGTACCTGACGGACTTAATTTGACAATTGAACCTGGTTCGCTCATCCTGATTGACGGTGTGTCTTCAGGCACCGGCGGGCTTGATATCGACGTATATGGCTCTATTACGTCACTTGGTTCCGAAAGCTCACCTGTTACATTTACTGCTTATGCCGGCGGTAGCAACTGGGGCGAATTCGACTTCCAAAATGCTGAACCTTCTGCATTCCTCTACACGAATATTACCCAGGCCGGCAATAGTCCGGGAGTCGGTCATTCAGGAACTGGTCCTGCTTTCAGATGCTCTGGGTCAACTGTTGCTTTTGATTATACAAACATCACCGACAACGTCGGTAAAATCGGTAATGTCACCGATGGATCAGAATTGCTTTTCCATGATTGCCTGTGGGCAAGATCATGGATGGGGTGTGAAATTTCCGATACTTCATTGGACCTTGCCAGGACATGGATTATTGACATGCATGGCAATGATGACGCTGACGGCATTTACATCCACTCCCAGGAAACCGGTCAGCAATGCATTCTCGCTGGAGGTGTCGCTGCCGTAATAGACGACGATGGAATCGATACTCTTGGCTCTGATGTAACAATTCAGGATTTCATTGTCAGAGACTGTAAAGACAAAGGAATTAGTGTCTATGATGGACACAGCCAGATAATACAATGCCTTGTTGTCAACAACAACAGCTTGCCGGAAGACCCGACAGTAGCCAGTATTGCCGCAAAAGCCACAAGCGGCAGTACTACAATAGTTGACGTTGACCGCACTACTGTGGTATCTACAAAGACAGACGGCGTTGTCGATTACGGTATCCAATCTCATAATAAACAGGGCGAAACCGAAGGAGCTATTATTTGGAATATTACCAACTCTATCATAGATGCTACCGATCCAATTGACGTTCAGGCTCCATATTTGGAATCTGATGTTACTGTTAACTATTCATGTCTGTTTGGTGAAGACTGGTCTGGTACTGGCAATATAAACATCGATCCGCTTTTTGTCAACCCGGACAACAATATTTACAACCTTCAGGTTACCTCACAATGCATTGATTCTGGCGATCCATTATTATTTGACACGGATGGTTCCAGGTTGGATATGGGATATTTCCCCTATCAGGAAATATCTGATAATCGCAAAGACAGCCTTACATGGACCGCATTAAATTCACCTTACCTTGTAACAGATGATATTACCGTACCGGTTGGCCTCACTTTAGTAATCGAACCTGGCGTCTCGGTTTTATTTGAAGATGGAACTCAATTGATTATCAACGGAAAAATGCTAGCTCAAGGTACAGAACAGGAAGAAATATTCTTTACTAAATATTATTCCAACTCTGGAACCTGGGCTGGTATACAGTTTGTTGACACAATGGAGGATAACATCATCAGCAACACTGTTATTGATGAATCCCGCTCTGATGAGGGTATGATAGGACTTGTAAATTCCAGCCTCATTCTTGAAAATTCATGGCTCGGATACACCGGAACTGATTCTCAAACTCCGCTTCGACATGTTGAGTTCCTCAACTCTTCACTTACTATTCGTGGCTGTGTTTTTGATGACATTTGCCGTTCTGGTGAAACCCCAACAGATAATTCAAGTGAACATATCTGGGGCCAGGGCGTGCCGGAAGGCGGCAATCTTATCATTGAAAACAATATCTTCGGCACAACACCTGGACATAATGACGCTATCGATATTGATTCTGTTTTGCCGCAAACTCCTATACCTCATATTCTTAACAATATATTCCAGGGTGGCGGTGACGATGCCCTTGACCTTGAAACCGATGCTTACATTGAAGGCAACTTGTTTAAGAATTATATCAAAGATGAGTTCAACACCGATCCGCAAGAATCAAATATTGTTTCTGCAGGCCGAGGTCAGACCTATACAATGGTTCGTAATACATTTATGAATTGTCAGCATGCCGTTCAGGTTAAAGACGATGCCTTCTTGTACTTTATAAATAATACCGTCGCCAATACATCAGCTGACACTATATATTTTGGTGCAGCTCCGGCTGAACCTGGCAGAGGCGTTTATATTGACAGCTGTATTTTCTATAATAACTATGCAGTTCTGCCGGAAGTTATTGGACCTTCCACTGCAGAAATCCATCGTTCTATAGTCCCGACTGCCTTACTGGTACTTGGAAATGATAATATAGATAGCACGCCTGTCTTTACCAATCCGGATATTGCCGATTTCAATCTTGTTCCTGGCTCTCCTGGCATAGCTGCAGGACTTCAAAGCTTGGATATGGGGGCTTTTATCCCAAGCGGTATCATTTTTACTTCTACTCCACTTGCTCAAACTTATCTGTCTGATGCAGTATTTACGCTTGCCGCCCCTGGCATGACCTATTACAAGTATCGTCTAGATGGCGGTTCATGGAGCAGTGAATTTCCATTGGAACAAGACATTAACCTGACGGGCCTTTCTGATACTAACCACACCCTGGAAGTAATTGGCAAGACTTCTGCTAATCTATGGCAAACTCCGGCACAGGCTACCGTCTGGAACTGGACCGTAGACAGTTCACAGGTCAAAATACTGATCAATGAGATTTACGCTAATTCTTTCGATTCTGATTGGATCGAACTGTATAATGCCGGTAATATTGCCGTTAACCTTAACGGTATGAGTATTACTGACAGTGCAGATGACCCGGAAAAATATGTTTTTGACTCTAATGCTGCAATTGCCCCCGGAGAATATCTCCTGCTATACGCTGATAATAACCCTGTAGACGGTGAAATCAGTCTCGGCTTCAATCTCAGTGCTTCTGGAGAAGAAGTATTCCTGTATGACACAGTGGGCAATCTTCTTGACTCCATTACATTTGGTAACCAGATCTCTGGCAGCTCTATCGGAAGAACTGGACCTTACCAAAGCTGGAACCTTAATTACCCAACTCCGGGCACAGACAATATCATTCGCTTGACTGGCAATATATATAATCTCAGCATAAACGAATGGCTTGCTGATGCTGTACAGTCTGGTGATGATTTCATCGAACTCTATAACGCTGATAGCCATCCTGTAAATGTTAGCGGAATTTTCATCACTGACAATCCGCTAAACCAGCAGACTAAATATGAATTTGCTGACCTGAATTTTATTGACGGGTACGGCTTAATGCTGTTAACAGCAGATAATAGCGATGCACCTGGTCATCTTAATTTCCGATTGGATGCCGATGAAGAGTTTATTGCCCTATACGATTCAGACCTGAACATTATCGACAGTATCTTGTATCTGCCTCAGACAACGGGTGTATCGCAAGGTGCCAATCCGGAAAATTCAGGCGAGTATGCTTTCTTCAATATCCCGACACCAGGCTCACTCAACACCGAAACGATCGTGTTTAATGAAGTACTTGCCCACTCACACGCGGACGCTGCTGACTGGATCGAACTGTTTAATAGTTCTGAACATGCAATCGACATAAGCGGCTGGTACATCAGTGATGATCAGGCTGATCTGAAGAAATTTGAAATCCCTGAAAATACTATTCTTCAGTCAGGTGATTATGTCGTATTTTATGAAGATATTCATTTCGGCAAACTGGTCATTCCTACAGGATTTGGACTTAGTGAAGGCGGTGAAACCCTTTATCTCTACTCTGCCGCTGCCGGTGAATTTACCGGATACCGTACGAAAGAAGATTTTGATGCATCACAGACCGATGTTTCATTTGGAAGATATCAAAACAGCACAGGCGAGTATAATTTTGTTGCGATGAGTTCAAAAACCGATGGTGATGTTAATTCCGATCCGCTTGTCGGACCTGTTGTTATCAGTGAGATTATGTATCACCCAACAGACAACGCACTTGAATATCTTGAGCTTGTCAATATCACAGCATCTGACGTTGACCTGTTTTCAACTGTCGGCACTCAATTCGGACCTGACCCGTCTCAAATTACCAACGATTCAATTCCATGGAGTGTCACTAACGGCATTGAATATACATTCCCGGCCAATACTACCCTATCTGCCGGTGAACGTATTTTACTGGTGAAGGATGCCGCAGCCTTTAACGCTTATTATTCAACTGTTCCTTCTGGAACTCGTATATTCCAATGGACAAGTGGTTCACTTTCTAACGATGGTGAAACTATCCAGCTATCAATGCCTGGCGATCAGGAATGGGATAGCGACAGGTTCTGGATCTGTGTTGATAAAGTCAAATATGATGACTATCTGCCTTGGCCTACCGCTCCTGACAGTGATGGTACCAGCCTGAATCGGATATATGAAGACTCTTACGGCAACGACCCTGCTAACTGGTCCGCCCTACAGCCAAATCCGGGACAGTAATAGGCCCTTATGCTTTCAAACATAAGAACATTCCTACTAAATATAAAGCCTTGTAATCGAATGATTACAGGGCTTTCTTTATAATATGCTTCAAATGATTACACTGTCAAAAATATACACTGTGTAAGCTGTTAACCTGCACAGTGTATAGGATACACCCAAAATCTAATAAGAATTATGCACCCAACGAATTAGATCTCGAATATACTGCCTATTCAGTTTCGCTAAAATCAATATCATCAATAACAACCTGACCATACCAGAATTCACCGCCGCGTGTTCCGGTATTTTTCATGCCAAGCCGCAATGGATTGCCGGTTCCGCCTGGAGCTGTTCCTGTAGTTAGTTCAAATTCCTTACTCACCCACTCTCCTTGGCTTTGAATTTCCAGATCATAAACATACTCATCTAAAATCTCACGGGTTATTGTATCCTCAAGGTAAATCGTTAAAATTCCGGCTGCTGTACCTTCCGTACCCAGCCTGCGACCTACCCATAATGATACTTGATACACCTTTTCAGGCTCAATCACTACCGAACTGCCGTCTGTATAACTCAGATTCTGGCCTATCCAGGCTCCCTGGTTTAACCCGCAGGTGTTATCACCATTCTGAGATTCTGGCACAATTGCCGAAGAGCTTAGATTCTGGGCATGGGCCCATCCGCCGGTATCATCATTCCAGCCTGATATATCTCCGGCTCCAGTCCAGCCGCCATCTCCAATCACCTGCGTGTCAAAATCCGGATTAATTAAATATAGATCTTTTACCGGTTCTGTAACCGGAGTCTTTTCAAGTATTGTTATTCTATATAGGCCCGCACCATGCGCTTCAATATCCGGCGAAAATGTTTCAGAATATTCTCCTAAGTCCGTATGCAGCCATAAGTCTCTCACCATGCATCGCTTTACTCCCAGGTGACTCAATATCACCTGTACATTGGTCGGCCCTGTTGATGTACGGTTAAACACAGCAAGATATATATCATCACATTCCGGCACATCAGCCGCCCATATCGGATAACTGCTATTGACAATAGCACGGTTATTTTCACTATGCTGATTTACCTCTAATACTTCCGCATTAGTCAGCAGTGACTGAGTATATGCATCATTATTTGGCATATGACCGCCCATCATCAAAGGCGACCTGGCAATTGCCCATAATGTCATCATCGTCTTCTGCTCAGTTTCTGTAAAATTCGTCCAGCCATTACTTCGGGCACGTACATTTCCCAGCGGCAGCATATCAGCATCCGGATAATGGCCATTTCCTCTCCATACACTCCAGTCGTAAAGTCTCTGGAACTGATCATCCAAATACCCCCAACTGTCCCAGAAATCGTCACTAATCCGCCATAAATTGGCATTTTGGGATACATGTTCTCCTGATGTTAATGGCGTTGCTCCCGGAGAAGTACTAAACACTATCGCCCGCCCGCATTGATCAATTGCTTTCCTGATAGCTTCTATCTCATCCTGATGGTAAGGGCGGCTCAAATCATCGATCTTGATATAATCCACTCCCCATCCGGCAGCCTGATCTATCACAGAATTATAATATTCCTGGGCACCTGGTTTACTCATATCTACGCCATACATATCTGGATTCCAGGAACAGGTGCTTGATATATCTGCTATATCCCTTGCACTGTATATTGTGCCTTTTACTGGAGTATAAGACTCATAAGCCGCCTTTGGTATTCCTCGCATCATGTGAACGCCAAATTTCAAACCAAGTGAATGGACATAGTCCGCCAGTGGCATAAAACCATTCCCATCAACCGAAGATGGATGCTTATTAGCAACCGGCCATACTCGACCATATTCGTCTATATTTGTATCGAGAACGGAGGGATACGAGTATGGATCCGCACTGTTTAAATCCGATTTCGGCTCATACCATTGTATATCAACTACTATATATTCCCATCCGTACTGTTTCAAATGTGCTGCCATATAATCTGCATTGGCTTTCACCTCGGATTCCGTAACACTACAACCGAAGCAATCCCAGCTGTTCCAGCCCATAGGAGGCGTAACAGCCCAATCATAAAAATGTCCCAAATCTCCCGTTCCCAGCCACGCACTACACAAAATCTCAAGGTCTGGAATGTCAACCACACCGTTCAGGTCAAAATCTGAACCACCGCCCCATGAAACCTTCGAACTATCCGTCTTTTGCCAGTTTGACGAAAAAAATGCATAGTCCGCCAAATCAATATCATTATCATCATCAGAATCAGGAATCGGGCCTGTTGTTACTGAAACCGGTATAGAATCATTGCCAACATTACCCATTGTATCTCGCATGCGAACCACGTACGTATACGTTTCCATCGCTTGAAGCCCCAAATCCTTATATACCGGTTCTGAAATCCAGCCGCTGCTGTTTCCCCCTGAGTTTCCGCTTGTCTCTTCAAAGTAATACTCCACCGGGCCGCTGATATCCGTTCCTGCTATTGCAGTCATTTCAACTGAATTACTACTGCTGGCATATGGCATTACCGACCAACCTGCCGGGTCTGGTTCCGGAGGATTTGAATCGTTAACTATCGATACATTTACATACTCTGCTGTTGATATCTGACCATCATTATGCGCTGTCACACATAAACCGGCATATACCTCTGCTGCCATTGATACCGTTACAGAAGAAATCAACACCCAGTTTTCACCATCGTTTGAGCTGTACCCACTGAATTCATCTCCTACCCGTATCAACTTAAGGTGACATGGCACTATCATACCATTACCTGGCGTAATATGGTAAGATACGCCGCCTTCTTCCGGTCGATGTTGCATTGAACTGCCATTCGAAGGGGTAATAACAATCATTACATGACAGGAATCATCCGCCAGCGTCTCACGTATCATCAAACCTGCTTTGGCCCATCCGTCAGTAACAGTTTGTGATACTACTGTACCTTCAATTTGAAAATCACCGGTGTAAGGCTGGCAAACATATTGAAACTCATCTGCCCTATCCCATATGTCGGCACCTGACCCGCTTACAGTAAAAGTTCCATCTGAATAATAACTACTTCCCGCACTACCGACATTACCAACATCAAGGCCCTGCCACGGCTCTGGCAAAACTGCCTGCACTCCCTGACACAGCACTGTCAAAACAAGCATAAAACTAAAGAATGATTTCATTACTCGATTCACTTCCATTTTCGTATATACTTTCATACTTTCTCCATACCACCTGTTCTCGCATACGATTATACTATCATTCATAAGATCATCTCTGGCCTAAATACACTCACAATTAGTCTCATTTTGCATAAAAAAACAGAGACGAGGTTTAGCTCGCCTCTGTTTTCATGAAAAATGCAATCAAACACAATTATCAGTTACATTCAGATGCTGGATAGCGACCGCAGCTTAGCCATTGAGATGCTATAACTGAAAAATCATAGACATCAATAACACAGTTGTTGTCATAATCATAGTCCGAAGCATAAGATTCTACACAAACAAATGGTTCTGATAAAGGCGATTCCAGGTATAGATCTGCAACCTCAGTATAGCTTAACGCATAATTGTAAAGCTGAATATCATCCAGGTCACCCAGATAAATATAGCTTACTGTGCCGTCATCTGTCATTTCACCGGCACCAATCATAAGGTTAGCATCGGTTTTATTCTGGAATGTCACTGCACCGCTTACACTGTTTACACCATTTCGGTAAATAGTTGCCGTTGACCCGTCAAAGGTAACTGCTACATGCTCCCATTCACCTGCCGGCAATGGAGTAGCTGACACAATAGAACCGGAAGAGCTGCCAAATACAACATTTCCTGTGCCACTATCTTGTTCCATACGCCACATCATGGTATCTGTCCCCCATGAATTACGCTTAGATATCAATCCTCGCCAGTTACCAAAATCGCCACTTGTCTTAACCCACATGGAAATCGTCAGCTGTTTCGAATATTCTGATGGATTCCAGGTGCCTGCTGACGCCCATCCGTTAGTATCTGTTATTGTTACACCATTATTAATAGCTCCGGCTGAGAAGGTCGGTGCTCCGTTTGGATCCGCATTATGACCTTCGCCGCTGATATCGGCATATTGCCCACTGGATAATTCATCCAGGGTCCAATGTGCAACTTTACGCTCTACTGCTAATGTAGCAATATCTGATATCTCAGATCCCGCCGGGCCTGTTGCTACACAATAATAATATGCTTCATCATTTACATCTACTTCTGTCAGAACCAGTTTGGCTCCGGTACCTGCCGATGTGTCATCACCAACAACTGCATCTGCGGACTTGAACCATTCATAACTGGTGGTATTCAATGCTGACACTTCAAATTCGGCATCAGTTCCCGGTGCTGCAACAAATACGGTAGGCTGTAGTGTATATACTGGTGCTTCCGGAATTGTTGTAAATTCCCACATCTCACCTGAATGTGTTACGGTACTGCCGCCGTCTGATTCTACCGCATCAACACGCCAGTAATATTTTGTATTATATGCCAGGTCACCACTTGGCGATGCGTCAACAGTAGTATCAGTCGTACCTGTTGCCAAAACAGTTGTCATATTAGGATCAGTACCAATCCTGACATCGTATCCAACCGGTACAAACTCGTCTGGTGCTTCCCAGTTCAAAGCCGTATCAATATTTACTTTAATCTCGCCGTTATAAGGATCTGGTACTTTTGCTATATTGGAAGGAGCTATCGTAACATCATCCAATACAACCTGCTGATGCCAGTGAGTGTCTGTTCGATCGCCAACATTTCTCAGCATTAACCTCAACTCACTGCCAATTCCGGCCGGGCTATCACCGGTCGACAGGTACAATGTCTGCTGTGTCCAGGTATTTTGCTCCTGGGCTATCAGATCATAAGAAGCCATGGTAATATCTGTTGGTTCTTCACCGGAGGTTTCCTGCAGATAAACATTTAGAATACCAGCATAGGTGCCCTGGTCACCTGACCTTCTGCCAACCCATACTGTTACCTTATATGTCTTTCCTGCCTCTACCAATACTGCGGTTACACCATCGTCTTCCTTTACTATCTGAGATATATAGGTACCGCCATTATCACCATCATCACCATTAAGGCCACAGGTGTTCTCACCGCTTTGTGCCGGCACAGTCATTGCACCGCCGCTATCACCCTGCGGTAAATTCTGCGCATGTGAATACCCAAAGTTCAAGTCCCATTCTGCAACATCGGCAGGTGATGACCATCCGCCATCTGCTATAGTCTGTGCATCAAAATTTGCATTGTTTAATACCAGCCCCCAACTTAGAGATGAAATAGACAATACAATTACCAATAACAATTTCTTCATTATAGTTCTCCTTAAACAAAACATAACTATTTACACAAAGTGACCGATTTTACACTTTGTTTTGCTGTAACAAATATAGCATGCTCAAACTGCCAATCAGTTAGTTTGAGATAATTTTATACATATTCATATGGTTATTGCTAACTTTCATACTAGCCATATACTGAAAATGCACGTAAGCATAATCTTATCTTCGACGTATAATCATAGCTCCTAAGCCCATGATGACTAATGTTGCCGGTTCCGGAACTTCAACTACCTGGAATCCTGCGATCCCGCCATAATCAAAGCCGCCATCAGCATTATAAAATGTTGTCGAGAATGTCTGGGTATCTCCGCTAAGACCGCTGAATACGGCATAGTTTGCCTCTGGATTCGCACCGCTAATATCGGTTGTTTGTACTAACAATGCGTTTCCGCCTGAGTTGATCATATTATCAAGAACGCCAAAACTATACGTTGTTATACCGTCAGTTACTGTCCCTGTACGTGTATTGTTATCAGAAACAACATAAACATATACATCATATACGGCATAAGGAACTTCACTCAAAGTAATACTTACACTGTTTTCAGAACCGCCGCCATTCAGATAACCATTCAGCATTTCATTATTCCAGGATCCGTCTGCATCCTGTCCAGGATGATTCCAGTCCCAGGCTACCCATGTTCCGCCATTATTGGAAATAGCAAGATCCATTGTCGTTTCACTTCCTGTGTTATCTCGAAGATCGGTATAATCATAATCCGGCCAGTTGTTAGTCCAGCCGCCGGCTGAATATGCACCACCCACTTCTGACAAGGCAGGAAGACTACTCGCACCATCACCGCCAACCGTAGAATATGTGTCATTATTCCAGCTTATTACAGCCGCATGGCTTACTGACGCAATTGATGATATGATTCCAACGATAACAATTAGCAAACATCTTTTCATGACCTATTCCTCCAAAGAATATTTTAGCTGACCTCTTGAATACATTTGATACGATAGTCTATACTTTTTTGATTGCTGACAATAAACATAAAATCGTGCATATTGGGCTGTATTCACTGCTTTATGTCAAATATGTCAGCAGACAAAAGTAAAATTAGTCGTTCAAAATGAATTATCAGAGATTGCCTTTATTATTTCGCAGGTCTACATTCCTGCAAACGATTTTCTATTCATATTTTTATTGTTCTCAAACTGGATTCACTTTATTTCCCTGTAAAGGCCTCGCATTTGATGCTGGTCAATAAATAACACACAAGCATTCTACTATTGAGATTCTATTACCAACACAGGGTCTTCCAGGAAAAACCAGTCATACACAAATGATTGATTTCCATCTGTTGCCGCTAAGGTTAAAAAACGTGCTTCAGAATCAATTTCTATATCAATTTTTCTTGCCCCGGATTCCAGGCTTATTCCGCGTTCTGTTTTGCATTCTTTACCGTCAAGTAAGACTATAAAAGCCATTTCCGGCTTTTGTAATTCAGGAACTTTTCCATCCGGATACAAAGTACTGAGAACCTCATCCATGGCATCTGCAATACCGCACCTCACAGAAAATCTTACAATATTCATTCCGGTAATCTCTTTACGTATTTTTCCAAGGTCTAACGTCAGGCCCATATTCGGATGCATTAACAATGAAGGAGAATCGCCGGGATCATCTTTCAGCGAGAGATTATACCTCTTATCCGAAACACCATCATAAATAATCTTACGATCGCTCAGGTTATAATGTAGCAAACCACTTGTCTTCGGTGCCTGCCATTTCAATTGAGTTGACGTTATCACTTGCGGCTGACCACCCTGCGGCACAAATGTACCGTCGATAAATGGACTGTCCATTTCCTGATACTCTAGTCCGCCGCTTCTCTCAATTCCGCTCACATAATCTTCATGTGTTACATATTCTCCCGTAACCGGGTTAATCTCAACACCGTCCGGCGATGCAGTAAATATATTTCCTGATAGTATGTTCACTAAGGATATCCTGTTTCGGCCTCGCCAGATAAAACCGCTTTTAGAGTCTAAATGACGCACAAATGAGGTATTTGCTACCGGTATTGCCTGAACTTCTCCAGAGTCGCCGTCAAATCTTCTCGCATTATTCTCTGTAATAATCTTGCTCGACTTATTTGCACCCGGCAAGCCGTAAAAATATTGAACTTCTCCCTTCAATACATGCAGCTCTGATGATTTATTCTTTTCCGCCAAAACACAAAATTCGGTTCCAAGATCGATAAAACGTGTATTGGGAGTATCAACTGTAAATCCTCGGCCTGTCTCATACACATGAGAATACAATTTACCGTATGTTAATGAAAGACCCTTTCTTTCCACCATAAATTCTGCCGGGCCTTCAATCAACACATTAACACCATCATCAAACTCAAGCTTCACCAGCCCTTTATCTAGTATAAATGGAGGCTGATTTGTCAAGACACGGTCATTTATATCCATGGTTTCAGATGAGTTGCCCCATAATACTCCAATTTGGTCACTTACTGTTGCAACCTCTACTGTATATTTTGGCGGAAATACATAATTATAAACTATGAGAACAAACATTAATACTGCCGCTGCATAGACTATTTTATTATATATCGAATAGAATCTGCTCGGTTTTTTATTCGACGGCTTGAGTCCCACTACCGCTTCTTGTTCTGGCTCTTCTGCTATCTCAAGTGCTGAATATTCTTTCTCTGCCTTAAGAAGTGCCTCCCATATCCCGGTATCACTTATCTGGTACGGCGTATCCATAACATTCTGGATGCTTGAAATACCTCCATCATTTCTTGGCGAAACCGACATTTGGAATGTTCTCAAATCAGACCATAAAGAAATGAAATCTACATACATTTCTCGTACCTGCCTGTCTGAGTTAAGCAGTTCCTCTAATCTGTCAAATTCATCATCCTTTATTATGCCTTCACAAAGGCAGTTCAGCAGATAATATATTTCTTTTTTTTGATCTTGAGTCATAAATTAGTAATTTCGGTCAAAACCTTTATTTACACAGTTCAAAAGCGAGATTCTTATCCGATACAACCTGTTATAAAGCGTATTTACGCTCTGTTCTACCCTTTCTGATATATTTTTTACACTCGAGTTCACTTCATATCGCAACGATAGCAGGTTCCTGTCCCGATCTGACAGTTTCTTCATACAGTTACGCAGCCTGTCAAGCCGGTTGTCTTCCTGCTCCTGTGTCCTGGCAATAACAACATCCTCTATCGCCTGGATGGTCTTATTGCTAAACGTCTTCTTATCTTTTTGCTTCTGCTTGATATAATTGAAAATCCGGTATTTCGCTATCGCAAATGACCACGCTGCAAAATCGGTTCCCGGCTCAAAATCATCAAAATGCTTCCACATATATGAAACCGTTTCCTGAATTATATCCTCTACCGCTGTCTCATCTGGAACCATCGCCATTATATAACCATACAAACGACGTTGTACCGCGGTATATAACTTCATAAAACGGTCACCGCGATCACTTTCAGGATTTTCCTTTGGATTTTGGTCAATAGACATAAAATTTCCTTTTTCAGTTTCTTCTAAATTTAATAGTTCTCTATAACGGGAAATTTATGCAAAGAAAATATTATTTTTAAAAAACATTCACAAGAATTCACATTTAAACCACGCAACCCCTTGCCCCTAAAACAGTTACAACCTCAACTAGAAAACAGATTTTTCAAATGTCTTCTGCCTCAACAATTTAGGCATAAGCCTTCGTACACACCGGCACTAATACAAGCCGTCCGCAAATGCAGCCACCTGAATTATTCACTTAGCCAAGCTTGCCGCCCCTCATTGAACTTAAACTCTTTCTCCTCGCTTCTTTCTTCTAACTCTTCTCATCTTTAAAATGCCTCAATTCTGGCATGTTTAAAATGCCTCAATTCTGGCATGAACTTACCTTACGCGTCAGCTTAAAAACAAGTCGTGAGCCGCCAGGCGAACACCTCCTTTACACCTTTTATTTTACCCTTTACACTTTGATGCCGCTTCACGGCATCTGGTCCGCCCAATCTCAAAAAAAAGCAACTTACGCCAAATTCCTCAAAATCCCCTGCCCGCCGCATTACCTCCGAGGCCTGCCCGTTTAACTTCGCTTATTGTTTTCACTTATACATCAACACATAAAAATAGCTTCGCCGTTAGACGCTACCTTCACATCATTGGACTTTTCCAATGATGTGCCAGAGCGCAAAGCACGTTTTTATCTTCCTACTGTTCCACTGTCATCTGTTCTAATTTTAAACAAGTTGTGAGCCGCTAGGCGAACACCTTAATTTTTCACTTTTAATTATTCATTTTTCATTTAGCGTAGCTCGTCGCGTTTCCGCTCCGTTCCCGTCCGTATACCGCCGTATACCGCCGTAACCATTCAACGTCCCGCCGTATATTGTCCGCAGCCTGCAATTCACCACCGTTCAAATACGTACCTCTTTTCGCCGCCGTCCACCCGCCGCGTTTCCCCGTATATATCCCGCACACCCTCCGTTACCCATCAATTAGTCGTCGCGAAGCAACACCGTAATTCTTCACTTGATTTTTTCTTTGAAAAAATCACCGCGTTTTTACATCCACCAAAACGCGAAAATATAATTATTCCAAAATCATTATCCCGCTTCTCCTCAACACTTTACAAACTTCCAAGCCAACCATCACACCAAAAAAATCAGCGCACTTTCGACATACCGTCCAACAGTAGAGAGCCGACAAAAAATGAGAACCAGCAAAAACCAGCTCTCGATAAAACTTAACAACGACGAAAACTTCGTCTTAAATATAAACAACGCTCAATAAAAACTGAATAATTGATATTAAAAAAGCCCTGACTCTGAACCAAAATCAGCGATTTTAGGTCAAAAACAGGGCTTTGATGAAACACGTCAGACAGAATTCGAACCTGTGACCGCCGGATTAGAAATCCGGTACTCTATCCAGCTGAGCTACTGACGCAAATAATACTTGTGTTCAAAATTAATAGACTTGACAGTATAAATATAATAAAATTTAAGTCAAATAAAGTTTATTGTTCAAATATTACTGTACGATACTACGATACTGTAATACTAAAATACTAATTACAGCAAAAATGTCAATGAAGAAAAAGATGGTAAATTAATAAAAAAAGCGAGGCATGAACGTATCCATTACCTCGCCAGTATTGTAGTCGCTAAAATAATGTGTGGTACTATTTAAATTGGCGATTACAAAAAACCTTTGCTAAAATTACATACCCAAATATTCCTCTTCCGTAATTGAGTCACCGAAGTTATTGCGAAGAAGAATAATAAGCTCTTCGACGGTAACTAACCTGGTATTTTCCGGTAACAATTCAATTGTGTTAACAATAGCCTGCATCGGACCGCCATAATCGCCGAAAGACCAGGCATTAGCATTTATGAGGGCATAACTGCCCTGATCAGTTGCAGGAGAAGATGGCATGGCGGCAATCCCTTCGGAAACTGTTTCCCAGTCACCTAAGTTAGATGGATCGCCAACCGTGCCGCCCCACAACAAAAACTTGTAAGAGACGCATGGTTTTCCGTTGTGCCAGTATATGGCACCGTTTCGCCTGTTATAAGGAACCCAGTCCTTATAAACAACACCCATTATTTCAGGTCGTTCAAGGAACTGGTCAGTATCAGCCATGCTACCACTATTATCATTGATAAGAGAAGCAACAGTAAGACCACATAATTTCATAGATTGGCCGGTATTTTTTGCAAATGTATGACTACCCGGCATATAGCAGTGGAAAGCATAACCGGCACCACTCGGCCCGGCAATAAAGCAATCAAGATTTTCGCCAGTAGTTGCTTCGCCATAGAAACTGCGAACACCTCTTGGAACAAAATATCCCATAGAAGGCGGGAATTCCCACGACATTGGGAATGAACCGCGATGTTCGTTACCAAAGAAAATATTATCATTTATAGCGCCACCAGCCATAATTTGCAGATTATCACCATCACTCATCGAGAAAGCGATAATTCGTTCACCATCTTTAACCGGTTCAGGATACCTACGCGGCGGCTTTGGAATCGAAGTTTTAAGTTTTGACAGGGTAGAAAGATTCTTACACCAGTCAGCAGGGACACCAGCTGCATTAGCAGAGCTGACATCTTTTATCCAGTTATACTCGGCGTTGCTGCCCCAACCCAGAACAAGTCCCTGAGAAGTTAGATCAGCAATATATTGCCTGCGAGCAGCAGATTCAACATTATAAAAGGTGAATGCATTTCGAGTGATTGAAATATCTCGCAGGAAATCAATCTTGTTGACATCAACAAGCACTTCCTTATCAAATAGGTCTTTATAAGTTTCAAAAATATCAGCTTCAGAGAGACCCTGAACATCAGCCAGAACAGGTAATCCGGTACGAGCCTGGACTGCTTCAAGATTAGATGCATATACACCAATCGCACGCATCGGGCCGCAAAGAGATGTGGCGCAGTTTATACTGTTCAAGTCCGAACTGCAAACAACAATACCATCAATATAGTCTCTGTATTTATTCAAGAGCCACCATACCGAGGTGTTGTCATGAAAAACAGTTCCCTCCTGCTCCATTTGAGTCCTGATATAACTTGTCAAACCGCCCTGCTTGACAAGAATCTCAGGCTTATCTTTTGCTACCAGACCTTGCAAGGTGAGAGCGGTAAAACGCATCGCAGTAGGCATCGACCCCAAATCGATGACCCACATATCATTTGGCCGAACTTCAGCTACTGTTGAAGCGAGGTATTCAGAAGGAATAATCTGCTTGGTTATGCCAGGTCCAGACCATGACAAATACATAGCAGCAGAACCAGTGTTATCATAATATTCGAGGCGAATAGGATAGACTGTTCCCGGCCTGAGAAAAACATTGCCGCTGTGTTCGGTCAGGCTTTGACCAGACCAGTGATCAATAATAAGCAAATCATTAACATAAAGCCTTAATCCGTCATCCGAATTAGTATAAAAAGTATATTCACCTTCTTCCGGGACAATAACTCCGCCTTTCCAGGCAATTGAAAAAGTTTCGCTATCAACAGACGGATCGGGCGACCCCTGGGCCCAGTTAAAACTAACCCGGCTATCAACCCGAGTAACCTTTAAGTCACTCAGGTACATATCATCATATATATATGCTGTTAAACCATCACCTTTGAAAGTTTTGAATTCCCAGATATCACCCTTTGTAATATCCTGACTGCCAACTTCATCGATTCGCCAGTAATAAGTCTGGTCGGGAGAAAGCAGACCGGCATCAAAAGTATTTGTTGCTAAAGGGAATGAACCTTTTAAGGTAATCCCGGCGGATGCAAGCCAGTCAACTGCCAGAACGGAAAGATCACCAATATCGATAGTACCTGATTGATCTAAATCTGAAGAGCCGGAAGCCAGAGCTGAGCTTTTCTGCCAATCAGAAGCCAATAAAGCAAGATCCGCCATATCAACAACAGTACTTGCATTTATATCACTACGAAATTCAACAGAATCCATATCAGTGCTTAGATAGACATTATGACCGGCAGCATCGTTACCAGCCAGCCATTGCAGTACCGGATTAACACTTAACACATCATTTGTGCCATCAGCAGGAAATACATTTTGAGCGAACGGCTGCAAATCAGAAACTTTCTCATAGCCTAAGCCATCAAAGCGAGTTCTCTGGTCCAGCCCGGTCTGAGTGTCCCAGCCGTCCAATCCATTTATATATATACTAACAATCTCATTAGCGGTATGTGCAGAATATGTACCAATCATAACTTTGAAAGTCATATCACCACTGCCGGAAACTTTTACAGTGCCGATAAAGTCAGACGCAATTGCCTTAGATACAGCATCATTGTATTTATTATAAGAAGAAAAGTAACCAGAATCACCAATGCGAGCGGCAACATCCCAATGGCCTGAACCGCTGTTATTGTTCATAATAATAGCATAAAGTTTATAGATTCCCGGCTGCGGAAGAGAAATATTAATTTTAAGAGGTTCGGTATTTTCCCGATCAGACACACTACCATCAGAACCACCGTCACTTACCCATACACCAGCACCATTAACATCTGTTCGATTAGTACGCCACCCCCACAAATTATCAATATCAGCGTAGCTGGTAGAATAATTTACACCTTTAGAAAGAGCTTCACCATTAACTGTGGTATTACCAAGCTCAGCATCAATATACGTAATAGCTCCCATTGCCGTACTTAACAGGAAAAATCCTGAAACGAGCGCAACGGCCAATACATTTCTGATATAATTCATCTCTTCTAACCTTTCCAAAATCTCTTCAGCTTTATTTCAATATGAAAGATACAAATATCCAAATACGGCATGATAATAAAGAATAGACTATATGCAGTTGATATGGAGCTCCAGCGACAGGTCCAATAATCACACATATAATCTCTCTCTATATAGTGTATCTGCGCTAAATGTAGAAAAATGCACCTGAAAAATCGAAAAAAGAAATCAAGGTAGAGCAAAAGCCGTAGACAACTGGCATAAACACAAAAAATCCAATGACTTACGGAAGAAAAGGTTTAGATTGAGCAGGATATGGATAAAAGGAAGTTTTCTGACAAATTCCAGTTATTGAAGCCAGGCAGCAGAAATAGAAGCCAAATCCAACAGGTTAACTTTGCTGTCCGGTTGAGTATCAGCACCGAGACAATAATCATTATTTATGTTACAATCCGACCTGAGCCAGTAATAAGCCAGCATGCCAAGATCATCCAGATCAATATATCCATCGCCAGTAATATCACCAGAAACAGCGCCGCCACACTGGCCGACAGTTATGAAATGACGTTCATTGGATGTATTTCGCTGACCACCCTCGGGAACACTGTAGGTATAGTAGAAATAGACAGTCTCTCCTTCGGCAGCAGTAAGAGAATAAGGCTTGTTAGGCTTAACGAATACACCAGGGAAAACTCCATTCTGTGTATTACCGTAATAAAGAAGCACAAGGCTGTCGCCAACACCGGTATAGCCAGGAATAAAAGTAAAAGTCGGGTTTTCATTATCTCCACTAACTTCATAAGTATAATCACCGTTTGCCGGTCCACCGGTACATACCCCGGCCGGCATAGAAACAGTAACATTTACATTAGCAGTAACACTACCAGATTTTGCAGTGATCACAAAAGGTCCGCCGGGATAAGAAGCGGTAAACAAACCATCATTATCTATCGAACCACCACCAGAAACAGACCAGGCAATATCAGCAGCAACAGGCAAATTATACTGATCGAGTCCCGATGCCGTAAACTGCTCAGTATCTCCAACAGAAAGCGAACAGTGCAAAGGTGAAATTTCAATAGCAGCCAATTCTTGATTTCCAACGAAAACTCTAACAGAAGATGAAGTCGTTACAGCATCTTCATCATCAGTTGCCTTTGCAGTAATTGTATAGGTACCTTCAACAACATTCTGCCATGTAAAAGAATAGGGTTCGGTATAATCAGCTGCCAGTAATTTGTCCCCTTCATAGAATTCCACCTTAGTCACAACGCCGTCGATATCGCTTGCCGAAGCATTAATAATTATATCAGAAGCAGGAGCAAATACTGCATTGTCGATGGGACAGGTAATAGAAACAGTTGGCAATCTATTAGATTCGGAATCATCCAGAATCGGTTCGCCACCACCAGTAAAACATATATCATCAATTTCGAATGCACCGATAGGGCCAGAGACGCCGAGAATTTCAAAAATCTGGCTAACCTGAGAAAGATCCACATCACCGGCAATATCAGACATTGGAATATCTATTTCATGCCAATTGCCATCCCTGGCGAATCCGTACGGGTCGTTACCATTCTGGAAAGTAATCCATTTTTGACCGATATCATCGACATTGCCACTTTTGATTCCAACCTGGAAGGAAGCGGTAGAACTGGTTTTCATAGCAAAATGCAGGCGACTTTCCGGATAGCGAAATGCGGTCAAATTGTGTTTGATATTGGCAGTAAAAGCAGCCCCAAACCAACTGAGCCCCGGAGCTGACTGCAAGGCAATGGAATTTTCACCATCGAAAGGAGAACCGGAAGCAGCAACGAGAGTGTTTTCCCAGATAAAGAAATTGCCATCAGACCCAAGTTCAAAGGCCCCTGCATCCTGATGCCCAGAATTTTCGGTGAAAATACCATAACTGCCGTTTGCCGGTACCGGCCGCGGCAGACTTTCACTCCAGTAAACATTATCAAAAGCGATATCAAATGCCGAGCCGCTATCACCGGCGATCATGAAAAGCTGGTTAATAGTAGGAAAGTCAACATTGGCGAACCGATTCAACGGAATAAGTACTTCATGCCAGCTACCATCGCGAACCAAACCGAACTGCTCAGCACCATCAACGAAACTCAGCCATCCTTCTCCGGCAGCAGTACTGCTAATGCCAATCCTGAATGTTTGGGTTGAAGCAGTTTTCATATTCAGATGAAGATAACCATCAGAATAATTATTCATATTGCGGTCAACCGAGCATGCAACGCCCATCCCCCACCAATTACCGGCAGCAACACTAAATGCCCAGGCTTTATCACCTTCAAAAGGTGTATCTTCAGCAGCATTCATATTGTTCCATATATAAAGATCGGCATCGGTACCGTAATTAACCTGATTTTCGACAGAAGTAGTTTCGGTAAAGATTCCAAAATTGCCATGTTCCACAGTATTGTCTGTTTGCAGCTGAGTAAAACCATTATCAGAAAGCCTAACCCAGTCAATATACATCCTGGCAGGCAATGGAGCCGTTATTGCTGCAGGGTCAGTTATATCAACAAAGTTCTGACCGCCAACAGCAAGATTTAGCAGTATATGCATAGGCCTGTGAAATTCTTCAAGGCTGCTCGATTCCGGATTATTTATTGTCATTGCCCAACACTGAACATTATCAACATATGCAATTAAAGCATTTGGAGACCATTCAAGCTTGTATAGATGATAATCATCGTTAAGAACAGCCGGGGCATTTACAGCCAGAGCATAATTGGCAAGATTGTCCTGATAGTCCCAGAACGCACCAGAATTATGTCGTTTATTTTGCGTGCCGGCAGAAATTGCTTCGGCCATGCCCATTTCAAGAATATCAACCTCACCACATTTCGGCCATCCCTGTGATCCAATATTGTCCCCAAGCAGCCAGAATGCCGGCCAGAGACCGTTTGCAAGGTCTGGTATTTTTATTCTTGCTTCAAGGGTACCATAGGTAAAAGACATACGGCCAATGGTTTTGAGGCGAGCCGAAGTAAAAGAGCTGCCATTATAATTTTCGCGCCTGGCCTCGATTACAAGGCTGCCATCTTCAATATATGCATTTTCAGAGCGTGCTGTGTAATTTTCCAGTTCTCCGTTGCCCCAACCCCAGCTGCCGGTACCAACATCATAGGTCCATTTGTTTAAATCAATAGTATCACCATCAAATTCATCGGACCAGACAACATCTGCTAAAGCAATTGATGATAAACATATATAAGCTGCAAAAGCAGAAACAATAACTAATTTCCTCAACGGTAACTGACACATCAGGATTTCCTTGACTGATAGGGTAATATTTTCTTTTCTCTCTATGTGCGATAGTACTCTGTATATTGGCAACCACTTAAAATTCATTTTGAGCGACTAGTTTTACTTTTGCCTGCTGACATGCGTCACATAAAACAGTGAATATAGCACAATATGCACGATTTTATGTTCCTTGTCAGCAACCAAAATCTTAAACTATCGCATCAGAAGCAATTTCCAGTGGTCACCTATATTTATAAACCCATAATAATGAGTAATTTAGAGTCCAAAAAACAAAAAAATATAACACATTATAAAATAACGAATTAAGGCACACACCTATAAATAGTAAATTTGAACTCAAAAGGCTGTTTATTAAGATCCCCTTTGCATAATTCCTTAAAAGAATAACTTAAACTATAGCATTTTCGGTATATCAAATCAAATTTTAATCCCCCATATATGCCGGTTTATAGCTTCCTGCCACATGTGGCAGAGTCAGGTGACAGATTGTCAGTATGGCAGTACCTAAATGAAGGGCAACATTTCACTAATATGCGTAATCTATTGCATACAAAGCACTTAACAAAGAGTTAGACTACAAGCCACAAATGGCATAAATCTTGCATGTAAGATAGTCGTCAGGATGTGCATACATTCGGACACACTACCGTAAAAATGATATAAGTACTTAATGTTTAACAACTAAGAGTCATATAAGGAGATTTAATATTATGGCAGCAAAAGATCTGACTTTTGAGATTGAAGCTCGCAAGCAACTGCTGGAAGGCGTAACCAAGTTGGCCGCCGCAGTAAAGAGCACATTGGGCCCGCGCGGTCGCAATGTAGTGCTTGATAAAGGTTGGGGAGCCCCTACCGTAACAAAAGATGGTGTATCAGTAGCAGAGGAAATAGAGCTGAGAGATAAGGTTCAGAATCTAGGTGCAAAGCTGGTTAAGGAAGCAGCCAGTAAAACAAGCGATGTAGCCGGTGACGGAACAACAACAGCTACAGTTCTAACTGAAGCCATTTTCAAAGAAGCACTAAAAAGCATAACCGCAGGCGCTGACCCAATGAGCGTAAACCGCGGTATGAAAAAAGCTGTTGACGCGGTTTGTGAAGAGCTAAGTAAACTAAGCAAGCCGGTAAACATTTCTAAACGCGGTGATATTGTCAATGTTGCCTCTATCAGTGCAAACAATGATAAAGCTATTGGCGAAACAATGGCAGATGCGTTTGAAAAAGTTGGTAAAGACGGCGTAATCACAGTAGAAGAATCCAAAACAATGGAAACATATGTTGACGTTGTTGAAGGTATGCAGTTTGACCGCGGATATCTGTCTCCAAACTTTGTCACCAACCAGGACACAATGACAGTAGAAATGAACAAACCGCTGATCCTTGTCTATGAAGATAAGATCTCTTCGGCCCAGAAACTGGTTCCTATCCTGGAAGCCGCGGCAAATTCCAAACGTGAACTGCTGATCATTGCAGAAGATATCGATGGCGAAGCACTTGCTACACTGGTAGTAAATAAGTTACGCGGAATACTGAAAGTTGCAGCTGTTAAGGCACCCGGTTATGGTGACCGCAGAAAAGCTATGCTGGAAGATATTGCGATTTTGACTGGAGCAAAGCCAATCTTCAAAGATCTAGGAATTGAACTTGAAAGCATTACCATGGCCGACCTTGGTACAGCAACAAAGATCACAATTGATAATAACAACACAACAGTTGTGCAAGAAGACAACAGCACAGCAAAAGCCGTTAAGGGCCGCATAGAACAGATACGAGTCGAGATCGAAAATACAAGCAGCGATTACGATCGTGAAAAGCTGCAGGAAAGACTGGCAAAACTGAGCGGCGGTGTAGCTCAGATTTGTGTTGGAGCAGCCAGCGAAATGGAACTAAAAGAAATCAAAGCTCGTGTTGAAGATGCATTACACGCAACTCGTGCAGCTATTGAAGAAGGTATCGTTCCAGGCGGCGGCGTAGCACTTCTACATTGTCGTGAAGCTGTAAATGAACTTAAGCTTAAGGGTGATGAAAAGATGGGTGCCGATGTTGTATATAATGCCCTAAAAATGCCGATGCACCAGATAGCAACAAATGCCGGTGAAGAAGGTAATGTAATCATCAATAAAGTATCAAAGAACAAGAGCAAAACTTTTGGTTTTAACGCATCAACTTTGGAATATGAAGACCTGGTTAAAGCCGGTGTTATTGACCCGACAAAGGTTGTTCGCTCTGCATTGACAAACGCAGCCAGTGTTGCAGGATTACTGCTAACAACAGACGCCGTTATCTCAGATAAGCCTAAGAAAGAAGAACCAGCTATGCCAGGCGGCATGGATGGCATGGGCGGTATGGGAGGAATGGGTGGCATGGGCGGAATGGGCGGAATGCCTGGAATGGGAATGATGTAAGCTACGCCCATAATAAACTGAAACCAAATAATATATAACAAACATAAAAATATAACGGAGAT
Organism: Sedimentisphaerales bacterium; assembly: GCA_963666285.2. Lineage (GTDB taxonomy): Bacteria > Planctomycetota > Phycisphaerae > Sedimentisphaerales > SM23-30 > JAFGDI01. Next base: position 2,539,347 of record OY762711.1, on the reverse strand, counting down.
AAATACAATGGCTATTAAACCTTTAGATGATAGAGTAATCGTAAAACAGTGTGAAGCAGAAGCAATGACAGCCGGCGGAATTGTCCTGCCAGGCAGCGCCCAGGAAAAACCACAACGTGGCAAAGTTGAATTTCTCGGCCCAGGCAAACTCCTGGATAGCGGCGAACGGGCTGCATTGAGCGTCAAAAAAGGTGATGAAGTATTCTACGGCAAGTATTCAGGTACGGAAGTAGAGATTTCCGGCGAAAAATATGTTATCCTGCGTGAGTCAGATATTCTTGCAGTAATTGAATAAGTTTAAAGCTAACCGAGTATAAATCATATTTTCATATTTAGATTGGAAATATATATAAGGAGTTAATAAAAATGGCCAAACAAATGATGTTTGATGATAATGCAAGACGTGAGATGCTGAAAGGTCTGACACAACTTGCAGATGCTGTAAAGGTTACAATGGGACCAACGGGCCGCAATGTAGTCTTGCAGAAGAGCTTTGGAACTCCACGAGTGACCAAAGACGGAGTAAGTGTATCAAAGGAAATTGAATTGCCAAGCCCATTTGAAAATATGGGAGCAAAAATGGCAAACCAGGTTGCCAGCAAAACAAGCGATGTTGCCGGTGACGGCACAACCACAGCTACCGTACTGGCAGAAGCTATTTACCGTGAAGGTTTGAAATATGTTACTGCCGGTGCCAATCCAACAGCGATACAGCGTGGAATCAATAAGGCAGTTGAAACTGTAGTTGATTCAATCGCAAAAATGTCTAAGAAAGTAAAAGGTCCTGATGACATTGCCAAGGTAGGAGCGATTTCAGCAAACAATAATATTGAAATCGGTAAACTTCTGGCAGAAGCAATGGAAAAAGTCGGCAACGATGGTGTAATTACCGTTGAAGAAGGCAAGGGTATGGAGACCGAACTGGAAGTAGTTGAAGGTATGCAGTTTGATAAAGGATACCTGTCCCCTTACTTTATGACAAAAACAACCACCCTTGAAGCTGAACTGGAAGATTGTTATATTCTTCTCTATGAAAAGAAAATCAGTTCTCTGCGTGAGCTAGTGCCGGTACTTGAAAAGATGGCAAGCTCATCTAAGCCGTTATTGATCATCGCTGAAGATGTTGAAGGTGATGCATTGGCTGGTTTGGTAATCAATAAGCTTCGCGGCATATTGAACGTATGTGCGGTAAAAGCCCCGGGCTTTGGTGACCGTCGTAAGGCTATAATGGGTGATATCGCTGTATTAACCGGCGGCCAGGTAATCACAGAAGACCTGGGTGTCAAGCTGGAAGATATCGAATTATCGATGTTGGGCGAAGCTCGCAAAGTTGTAGTATCTAAAGATAACACAACGATCGTTGAAGGCGGCGGCAAAAAGAAAGATATCAAATCTCGTATCGACCAGATAACCGGTCAGATCGAAAAGACTACCAGTGACTATGACCGCGAAAAACTCCAGGAACGCCTGGCAAAGATTACCGGCGGAGTTGCAATAGTACGTGCCGGTGCAGCAACAGAAGTCGAAATGAAAGAGCGTAAAGACCTGCTGGAAGATGCCCTGCATGCAACCCGTGCAGCTGTTGAAGAAGGTATCGTTCCAGGTGGCGGTGTTGCTTATCTCAGAACAATTAAAGATCTCAAGAAAGCCCAGCAGGATATCGCCGGTGATGAATCTTTAGGTTTTGATATTGTTGCAAAAGCCATAACATACCCGGCTCGTCAAATTGTTGACAATAGCGGTGAAGATGGAGCTACCATAGTTGCAGAACTGCTCGACCAGAAAGGTTCGGCGGGCTATAACGCAGCTACCGCTGAATATGTTGATATGTACGAAGCAGGCATAATAGACCCGGCTAAAGTTACACGGTGCGCCCTGCAGAACGCTGCTAGTGTATCGGCATTGATGTTGACTACCAATGTTATGGTAACCGATATTGATGACGACGAAGAAGTCGAGCCAATTGCCGGCGCAATTTGCTAATCACATAAAGATAGGCGATAGAACTGACTTTATGATTAGATAATTTATAGATTTTAGAATAATGACCGCAACCGCATTACCTAATGTGGTTTGCGGTTGTTATATAAAAATAGAGCAAATATATTATGCAGCGATTTAATTACCCGCAAAAAAGATTTGCTTATTTAACCGAAGGGCTGTGAAATGAGTTCCAAGCGAGATTATTATGAGGTTTTAGGGATAAACCGGGATGCAAACGCTGAAGAATGCAAGCGTGCTTATCGCAGAATGGCCCTGAAGTATCACCCGGACAAGAATCCTGGTGACGCAGAAGCAGAACGCAAATTTAAGGAATGTGCCGAGGCCTACGAAGTATTAAGTGATGCAGAAAAAAAAGCTCGCTACGACCAGTATGGCCATGACGGACTACGTGGCGCCGGGATGCATGATTATACCCATATGGGTATGGATGATATCTTCAGCATGTTTGACGACATATTTGGCGGCGGCATATTCGGCGGTCGCGGCAGAAGCCGTGCCCAGGCAAACAGGCCACGGCGTGGTCCAAATATCGAAACTCAAATTGACCTGACCCTCAAAGAAGTTCTAATCGGTGTCGAAAAAGAACTGGAATTCAGGCGTCGCGAAGTATGCAGCACCTGCGGCGGTAACGGCTGTGAACCCGGTCATGATTTGCAGGTATGCAGTCAATGCGGAGGCCAGGGCCAGGTTGCACAAAGCGGTATGGGCGGACTGTTCAGAATGGTTACAACGTGCCCTGCCTGTAAAGGTGCAGGCAAAACAGTTACCCACCCATGCAAAAAGTGCGGCGGCAGCGGAACAGAGAATCAAACACGCAGACTTGCTGTTAAATTTCCAGCCGGAATCGCAGAAGGTCAGGCGGTTAGAGTAACAGGTGAAGGAGAACCAGGTTCTCTGGGCGGATCACGCGGCGACCTGTACTGCTACGTACGAATAAAAGAAGACCCGATTATCCAACGTCAGGATGATGACCTGATTGTAAGGGTACCTATCAGCTTCACCCAGGCTGCGTTAGGAGCTAAAATAGAAGTACCGACATTGAGCGGCAAAATAGAAGTTGAGGTTCCCAAAGGAACTCAGTATGGCAAAGTAATTGAACTAAAAGCCCAGGGGCTGCCAAATCTGAGAAGTGGACGCAGAGGTTCACTAATGGTGCAGGTTTTGATTGAAATACCCGAAAAGCTAAGTAAGGATCAGGAAAAACTGTTAAGAGAATACGCTGAAACAGAACACAAAAATGTTATGCCCGAGCGTAAGAAGTTTTTGGATAAACTTAAAGAGTATTTTTAGTCTTTGAAACCGGTACGGTAATTTAGGCAAACAATAATAAAGGACTTATTATAGCTGGAAATGGATTATGAAAAAGAAAGCTAAGAATAAAGTAGAAGAACAAAAGAAGCAGGAAGTAGTTGAAGAGACCGAAATCAACAAAGAAGAACAAACTTGCAATAATGAAAGTTCAAATTCAGAACAAAATGTCGAAAAACAGGAGCCAACCGTTGATGAAATGAAGGATAAGCTCCTGCGTATGGCAGCTGAATATCAAAATTATCAAAAACGTGCCGAACGCCAGATTGAGCAGGCATCAGATTTTGCATCCGAGAGAATTATCAAAAATCTGCTGCCTGTACTGGATAATTTTGAGCATGCCCTGGAAAAAGGAAAAGACACCGGCGACATTGTATCTATCATGCAGGGAATGCAGATTGTATATGACCACATGTATGACACATTGAAAACAGCCGGTATGAGAAAGATCACAGTTGAAAAAGGCTGTGCTTTTGACCCTACCAAGCATGAGGCTATGATGCATGTTGAGTCCGACGAAGTTGAAGCTAACCATGTTATCATGGAACTGGCAGCTGGATATGAAATGAACGAGCGGACACTACGTCCGGCCAAAGTTTCAATAGCAAAAGCTGTTCAGGAAATAACCGAGCCGGAAAACAATGAAAGCGAAGGCAGCCAGGAAGAAAATTCAGAGGAGTAAAAATGCCGACATATGACTATAAATGTGATGCATGCGATTACACATTCGAAGAATTTCAGTCGATTACTTCTAAACCGCTAAAAAAATGTCCAGAATGCGGCAAATTGAAGTTAAAAAGGCTGATAGGTACCGGTGCCGGGTTAATCTTTAAAGGCAGCGGCTTTTACGAGACTGATTATCGCAGCGAAGGCTATAAAAAGGCTGCAAGTGCAGACAGTGAAAAAAACAGCAGCAAAAGCGAAAGCAAGACAAAATCTGACAAGAAATGCGACACAGGCAAATCTTCCTCAAACGACAAGAAGGTTAGTTAACATTGGCAAATTCAGCAAGATTTAATTCTGATAAGTGCCCTATCTGCGGCAATAGCAATGGCGATAGCGGCGAATTAAAGCCATTCTGCAGTAAACGATGTCAGCAGGTTGATCTGGGGGTATGGTTTACTGAAGGATACTCCATTCCGGCAGTAGAAATTGATGAGGAAGATTTAGAATTTCCTGAAGAATATGACAATTAATTATTTAAAAATACTTCAGTCAATAAAATCGATTTGTTTTATTCATCCAATCTAGTAATTGACGCTCCTGCCCTATTAAGTTTTTCTTCTATATGCTCATAACCTCTATCTATATGATATATTCTTTTAACTGTAGTAATACCCTCGGCAGCCAACCCAGCAATAACTAAAGCTGCAGATGCTCTCAGATCTGAAGCCATAACTGGAGCACCGCTAAGCCTGTCAACTCCTGCTACGACCACAATATCACCTTCCTTACGCAAACTCGCTCCCATACGATTAAGTTCGGCAACGTGCATAAATCGCTGAGGAAAGATTTTCTCGACAACAACGCTATTTCCATCCGCTATTGCAAGAACAGCCATTAATTGAGCCTGTAAATCTGTAGGAAATCCTGGATAAGGCTGTGTTGTAACGTCTGCCGGATTTAACCTCCCTCGACGAGAAACTTCACAACCATTTTTCGTTTTATCTATAGTCACACCTATGCCGCGAAGTTTATCAACCATCGCAATCAAATGATCATTTCTACAATTATTAAGTTTTAAGACTCCTTCCGTAATAGCTGCGGCACACATAAAAGTACCGGCTTCAATCCTGTCCGGTATCACGTCATGATTAACCGGTGATAATTCAGTTACTCCATCAACAGTCAACCTTGGAGACCCAATACCTGCGATTTTAGCTCCCATTTTTACAAGCATATTGCATAAATCTATTATCTCGGGTTCACATGCAGCTGATTCTATTACAGTCCTTCCCTTGGCTAAAGTTGCCGCTGAAAGAATATTTGCTGTACCAAGAACAGTTGAACCACAGGGGCCTCCTAGAAAGATTTCAGAACCAACTAATCCATTCGGAGCTTCGGCAATAACATACCCCCCCTTTAGATAACAATTTGCACCAAGTTCACGTAACCCACGAACATGTATATCAATTGGCCTGTTGCCAATCGCACATCCTCCCGGCATAGAAACTTCAACTTTGCGACATCGGGCCAGCAATGGCCCCAATATACAAATACCCGCTCGCAACTGCCGCACGATTTCATAATCACCGTGAGGATTGGAAATATTTGTAGCATCAATACTTAAAGAACCATCTTTTTGTCTTTGAACCTTACATCCAAGTGATTCAATCAAACTGCTTAATACCCGGATATCAGACAAATCAGGTACAGACCTCAAAACGGATTTTCCTGGAGCAAGCAATGCCGCCGCCATGATGGGTAATGCTGCATTTTTTGAACCACTGATTTCAATTTCACCATTCAAACGACAAGGGCCGTTAACCTCAAAATAATTCATATTTACTCCTTACGTATATAATGCCAAGAAGTCATAATCATAATCATATAAAAGAATTATGACAATAATAAAGTTCGTTCACACTAATTTGTTCATAAACTTTTGTTTTAGACTTGTTTGCATTGCTATATTATGATAAAAATAGTAAGATGAGGTATATATAACCTTGTCCACCCTACCTATTTGAGAAGACTTTTAGATTGAGGAACAATAAATGCTTGCAGGTATAATTTCCGATACTCATGACCATCACAAAAGCGTATTAGATGCAATAGCACTTTTCAATGAAAAGAAAGTTGATATCGTATTCCATGCAGGAGATATCGTATCTCCTTTTACTGCAAAAGCTTTCGACGATCTGGATTGCAGAAAGATTATTGCAGTATTCGGTAACAATGACGGTGAAAAACTGGCACTAAAAAAGACTTTTGATTCTATTGGCGGTGAAATTCACGAATACTGCTTCAAAGGCACAATAAATGGAAAAAAGATTTTTATGACACACGTGCCTTTTGATTTACATGAGATAATCCAATGCCAGGAATTCGACTTAATAATTTACGGCCACACCCACAGTCAGGATATCCGCCAGGAAGGTAAATCCCTGGTAATAAATCCAGGTGAAGCTACTGATTGGATTACCGGTTCAGGTAACGTTGTGATCTTAGATCTTGATTCAATGGAATATGATGCCTGTAAGGTCTAATTTACCTAAATAGATACTTTACAAATATTTATATTGTTTTTTTACTACTAGACGGTATAATAAACATGTTTTGTGATATCTAAGTAAAGAATCGTATACTTTAAATAGTAAAAAAGCTAAAAAACACTCTTTCTCTGGAAAGGAATTATATAAATGTCCGATGGATCCGCAACCAAGGTCTTGTTTGAAACCACAATGGGCAATTTCATCATTGAGCTTAATCCAGATAAGGCGCCTGTATCATGTGAAAATTTTCTAAGCTATGTCACAGAAGGATTTTATGACGGAATAATATTCCATAGAGTTATTCCTGGTTTTGTGGTTCAGGGCGGCGGATTTGACGCTAATATGGTTCAAAAAGATACAAAATCTCCAATAATCAATGAAGCCCAAAACGGTTTAAGCAATATCAGAGGCTCAATAAGCTATGCAAGAACTTCTGATCCCAATAGTGCAACTTCACAATTTTTTATCAATGTCGTTGACAACAGCGGCAAGCTTGACCCGGAAATGTACGACCCAAATGGGTACGCTGTTTTTGGTGAAGTAGTTGATGGTATGGATATTTTAGACAAAATTGTCGCTGTTAAGACCCATACTGTCGGCCCATATGCAGATGTACCGGTAGAACCTGTTGCCATCAATAAGGCATCTGTCCTATAATTTATATATATTGCTGTTTACACGATCGCCTTTACAAAATTGTCAGAATAAATAAATTAAGATAGGACTAGAAAATACCGATAACAGAACTATCCTATGCGTAAATATATTGACAATAAAGGCTTTACCATCACAGAAGTGTTGGTAGCATTAACAGCTTTAGTTATGCTGGTGGGAGTATTTCTGCCTTCATTATCTAATGCTCAAATTACATCCCGACGTACAATTTGCCAATTTAACCTCAAAAACTTCTCACTAGCTACCGAGGTTTATACCCAAGACAATGACTCTTATTACATCTCTGGCATACCTGTTAATTCTTCAGGATCCAGAATCTGGATGGGAAGCGAATGGAATAAGTTACTGGAGCCGTATGTTTCTGAGCCAGAAATTTTTAACTGCCCATCTGCTTCTGATGAAATTACAAATAGCGAAATCAGCAGTTATGTATATTCTATGAGCTTTTATCATAGCAAAGAACAAATCAACAGCATATCTGAATATAGCCAGACATATGGTGACGCTGCACCAATCCCACCGGTTAAACAAAAATCAGAATTTGTTAAAAATCCGTCCCAAAAAATCATTTTTGGTGAATGGAACAGTAATCATGCTCTTATTGATTACGATAATGGGTGGTGGAACTGGAAAGGGAAAAGAAACTTTATATTTGCAGACAGCCATACCGCATTTCTTGATGCAGAGAAAATTAACAGAGCCAATGACGATTTTCCTGATGCAAATGTAACAATTGACGGAATCGAAGGTTCTGACTATAATTAGCCTCACTATGCAGAATAAATATGTTAGAGCTCTCTTCCCCGGTTCATTTGACCCTATTACAAACGGTCATATTGATGTTATTTTGCGATCAGCTACAATGTTTGATGAAATAATTATTGGAGTAGGTGACAGCCCGCAAAAAGAATATATGTTTTCCGGCGATGAGCGACTTGATATGATAAACCACATAACACGGGATATACCAGAAGTTAGTGCTGAAAGATACCCTGATCTCACAGTTGACTTTGCCAAACGTATTGATGCTCAAGTAATTGTACGCGGCTTGCGTGACCTGTCAGATATACACTATGAATTTCAGTTAGCATTAACCAATCGAACTCTCTCCGGTATCGAAACTGTTTTCATCATGACAAGCGAAACCAAAGGTTTTATAAGCTCTTCTTTAATCAGAGAGGTTGCAAAGCACAACGGTGACGTCTCAGGGATGGTGCCTGAATATGTTTCTGAAATGTTAAAGAAGAAACTGAATGGATAATTTTCAATTCTGTATTCCAGGGATTAATTAGATGAAATCATACCGCACTGCACTTATTGGTTTAGGCATTAATGGCGAAAATCTCATTAAACATATACTTCAAAACGAAATGTTTGATCTTTGCGCTATTTCTGAAAAATCGCGAACAAAGTGTGAACAAATCCACGAACAATTTAATATTACATCTTATGACGACTCCCGCCAGTTAATACTCAATGAAAAACCGGATATTATTATTCTTAATCTGCCAAACTATTTATGTGGCGAACTAATCCATACAGCAGCTGGAATAGGATGTAATATTATCAAACGCCCCCCTTTAGCAAGAGATATCTCAGAAGCCCAGGAATGGATTACTGCTACACAAAAAGCAAAATGTGTCCTTGCCTTAAATTGCATTAATAGAACTAAACCTATCACTCAGAAAATAATAAACACTATCAAAAACAAAACAATCGGCAAAGTATACCTTGTCTCAATAAATTATTTCACACAATTTAAAGGAGTTTTTGATTGGAGAGGAGAACCTAAACTTTCCGGAGGAGGTGTTCTTCTGGAAGGTGTTTGTGATAAAATCGACTTAATTAAAGAGACTATGGGACTGCCAAATCGAGTATTTGCAATAAAAAGTGACTTATGCAAAAAAAATTCTATACCGCCATATATGACCGAAGACAGCTGCGTTGTAACTATGGAATACAACGACAATGTAATAGCAAATATTTGCTGCGGCTGGATGGCGGGAACTGAAAAAGAAACAATTTCATATTACGGTACGGAAGGTTCTATTCACGCTACAGATAGTGAATTCAGACTACTCAACCGACAGAACGAACAAATAGAATATTTCACATCTGACTGCAACAATATAGATTTAACCATCTCTCAACTGGAAAACTTTGCCGGGCATTTGGAAAACCCAGATTTAATATTGAATTGTTGTGCAAAATCTTATTTGGAAACTATTGCATTAATAAACACTGCGTACCTTTCATCAATAACAAAAAGCCCTGAAGAACCTTCAAAACTTATAAGCCATTTATAATACACAATTATGCAAACAGAAATTGATAACTTGGAAAACGATAACACTATTGCAGCACAATATTTTCACGGTAAAGAAAGGTTTAACTGTTGTCAGGCTGTCCTAAAAGCCTTCTCAGATAAAACCGGTATGACTGATGAGCAAATTGGTGAGCAATATCGAGCTCATGGAGGAGGTAGAGCCCCGGGTGGACTGTGCGGAGCACTTCATGCTGCACGTGAGCTGCTGAATGAAGATGATTTCAAAAAATTACTTAAAGAGTTTGAAACAATCGCTGGAGCAAATACCTGTCGTGATATTCGATCACAAAAACTACTCCCCTGTATAGAATGCGTTGAACAAGTTGCAAAACTCCTAAATAAATACCAACTTTAGCTTGTAAGGCCCCTTAATCATGAAATCACTAATTATTGGCTCAAGAGGAATGCTTGGTCAGGAACTGACTGAAATTATAAAAAACAGCAAGAACACAAAAGCTGTATTTGCTGACATAATGCCAGGTAAAGATGAAATAAAAGTAGACATAACAGATAAAGACAGTTTGTCGAAACTGGTTGCCAAAAATCAACCAGATGTCATATTCAATTGTTCAGCTTTTACTGATGTAGACGGTGCAGAAGAAAATGAAGAAGTTGCTAATCTGATCAACGGTTATGGTGTTGAAAACCTTGCAATAGCAGCAGAAAAACATAACGCAACACTGGTACACATAAGTACTGACTACGTTTTTTCCGGTGATGCCAATACTCCATATAAACCAGAAGACGACGTTAATCCTCAATGTGCTTATGGAAGAAGTAAGCTTCTCGGAGAACAGCTTTTACAAAAAAGTAACTGTAAATGGATTATTATACGAACAGCATGGCTATTTGGACCAAAAGGGAAAAATTTCATAAACACAATCATTAACCTGGCAAAAGATAGAGACAGTTTGAAGGTAGTTAACGATCAGAATGGCTGTCCTACCTGGGCTCCTGACCTGGCAAAATGCATGTTTGATATCTCCAACACTTCTGCTAAGGGAATATACCATTTCTGCAATGGTCCGGCATGTACCTGGTTCGATCTAGCAAAAGAATCTATTACTCAGGCTGGAATAAACTGCGATCTAGCTCCATGCACCTCAGATGAATTCCCCAGGCCAGCCAAAAGACCTGCATGGTCCGTCCTAGACTGCAGTAGTACATATCATACTATTGGCTGGCAACCGCAAAGCTGGCAAAAAGCTGTATCTGAATATATGAAAATTTTAATATAACATCTCAAAATCAGGATTTTATACCTTTTTGAGATCTCTGGATATCCTAACCGAACACCATTCTTTTCCACACATAGTACAATGATCGGTCTGATCCAGTTTCTTTTCTGTATGCATCCTCGTAGCGGTTTCAGTATCAATCGCCAAACCTAAATGGGTCTTCCAGTCAAGATTTGCTCTTGCGGTGCTGATATCATCATCCCATTTTCTCGCACCAGGAATTTTCAAAGCAACATCAGCAGCATGGGCAGCTATCTTATAAGCAATTACTCCCTGCTTGACATCTTCAATATCAGGCAGCCCCAAGTGTTCTCTTGGGGTAACATAACACAAATAGCAAGCACCATGTATTGCGGCAGCTACTGCCCCCATTGCACTGGTAATATGGTCATAACCTGGTGCAATATCTGTTACCAGAGGGCCAAGAACATAGAATGGAGCATTTTTACATACCTTTTGCTGCCGCTTCATATTTTCCTCAATCTGGTCATAAGGAACATGCCCGGGACCTTCTACCATTACCTGGCATCCTTTTTTCCAGGCCCGCTCGGTTAGTTCTCCCAGCACATCCAGCTCTGCAAACTGAGCCTCATCTGATGCGTCTGCTATTGCTCCAGGCCTTAAACCATCTCCTAGTGAAAAGCAAACGTCATATTCAGCCATTAAATCACAAAGATCATCGAAAACGTGATAAAAAGGATTTTCTTTTTGATGGTATTCCATCCATTTTGCAATCAACGCTCCTCCACGACTTACTATCCCCGCGAGACGTTTTTTTGCCAAAGGAACATGACTTCGCAATAAACCGGCATGAATAGTAAAAAAATCTATTCCTTGCTTAGCCTGTTTTTCACATACATCTAAAATCGTATCATATGTCAATTCTTCTATCGGCTTGTTACCGATTATCATCTCATAAAGTGGAACTGTTCCAATTGGTGCAGAACAGTGATCAATTAAATTACAGCGGCATTTATCGACATCACCACCTGTAGAAAGATCCATAATTGTATCTGCTCCGTATTCTAACGCGATATTCATCTTCTCCAACTCACCACAATCATCAGAATCTAACGGACTAGCTCCAATATTTGCATTAATTTTCGTAGAAATGGCACGCCCAATACCTATTGGCCTCAAGCCCTTCTGTAGATGAACAATATTTGCTGGTATTACCATTCTACCAAATGCTATTTCACTTCTTATCAGTTCAGCAGAGACCGATTCTTTCTCTGCAACAATTTTCATTTCATTTGTGATATTTCCAGCTTTGGCACTTTGATATTGAGTCATTGTAATTCCTTATATTTAATACCTTTACGATAATCCTTACTACTTAATACTCTTAACGCAAATTCCATACTTAAACGAAATCTACTCAAAGAATTTTGTATTATAACTTAACATTGGGCTTTGGTCAAAAACAACAGCCAATTATTTTTGCTTGATTATAGGCATATAATCTTAATATGAGCTTACTCATAAACTCTATACAAACGAGTTATGTAAAAATATAATGAAAAATAACACTAAATCTAACTGGTTTATTGTTTTAGGCCGAAAATAAAACTGGAAAGAAATATTTTTTTTGTTAAAATTATTATTGCTGATTCAGATAGGTGAAAATAGTACCGTTATCAGTTATTACACAAAGACTTATGTCGGTAATCCTCACTTTTCCGACAAAAGCGGCATACCTTGACAATTTTAATTGAACTGCCAATAGAATTATGACAGTTCAACATCCTGCTATATGCCGGGACGTAATTTAACCAAACGAAATAGATTAAGGAATTTGACATGGCAAAAGCAGCCGGAACAGCATGGGGTATTGACCTCGGTAACAGCGCTCTAAAAGCAATCAAAATTGCGACTGGAGACGATGATAATGTTGAAGTGCTTGATTATGCAGTTATAGAGCATGATACCATTCTTACTTCCCCTGAAGTGAATCCTCAACAGCGAATTGAACTTATCAATAAGTCTCTTGAAAAGTTTGTCGATGAACATGATATATCCGGCAGCCATATTGTTGTTGGAGTTCCAGGTCACAGCAGTTTTGCCAGATTTGCAAAATTGCCGCCTGTTGATAAGAAAAACCTGCCTAATATGGTTCATTATGAAGCTCAGCAGCAAATACCGTTTGATATAAATGATGTTGAATGGGACTGGCAGGTTCTAAGCGAAGATGAAGAAGCACAAGAAATTGAAATTGGTATTTTTGCAATCAAAACTGATTTAGCGAAAAGACTTCTATATCCCTACACAGAAATCAATTGTCTCATTGATACAGTACAAATGGGACCAATGGCATTATTCAACTTCTTAAGTTATGATAAACCAGAATTATCTTCTTCTGAAGAAGCTGTCATACTTATTGATATTGGTGCTGAAAATACTGATCTAATTATTGCCCATAAAGGAAGAGTCTGGCAACGTAGTATTAAAATCGGTGGTAACCACTTTACTGCTGCAGTTCAAAAATCATTTAAGCTTAGTTTCCAGAAAGCTGAAAATATAAAGCGTACTGCAAACACCAGCAAACACGCACGTCAAATATTCCAGGCAATGCGTCCTGTCTTCTCTGATTTAGCCGCTGAAATTCAACGTTCTTTAGGTTTTTACAGCAGCGGAAACCGTGATACTCAATTTGGTGAAGCCCTGGCTATGGGTAATGCCATGAAGCTCCCTGGTTTGCTGAAATTCTTACAACAAAGCCTGTCATTACCTATCAAACGTCTGGACTCCTTTGAAAAATCAATTCCTGCGGATGATATTTCCGTTGCCGAGTTTTCAGGTCACATCCCAAGGCTACCTATCGCTTACGGTCTTGCCCTTCAGGGTATCGGTGAAGGTGTTATCGACGGTAATCTATTGCCCAAAGAAACAATTCGGCAAACTCAATGGAAACGCAAACACAAATGGTTTATCGCAGCATGTGCTTGCTTTATGATAGGCGGCATAATTGCTATTGGTAATGCTCAAGCTGGCAAAGCAGACATTGCTAATGCTAAAACTGCTGCCATGCCTATTTCAAGTTCTGCTGCAAAGATAAATGAAACTAACAATGCAAAAAATGAAAAAGAAGAACAGATAAACCAGATAAGAGAAAATGTTCAAAAACATAAAATAGTATATAGTGACAGATCTGTCGTCCAAAAACTTCACAAGGCTTTAGTTCAGGCATTGCCTAATGCAGAGCATAATCCTGACCAGGCCGCTGTATACCAGGCTTTTCTTAATGGCCAGCTAAACCAACTGAAACAAACACCTAGAAAAGAAAGAAAGCAAGTCTTTATTTCAGGTATTAAGACTAAGTATACTGATGATTTAAGTAAAAGTTTTGAAGCTATACTAGCTTCTAATTCTATGAGAGGTGCTGGTAGTGGCTTTGGTTATGGAGCGGGTGAAATGGGTGGCGGCACTACACCAATGACCAGCCCAATGACAATGCCCGGTCAAATGACAATGCCTGGTACCCCCATGTTAGGTAATCCTTCACCACTAGGAAACGCAAATAAAAGCACAGGTTCAACACAGGACAATGAAGGAAAGAAACCTGGTTTTGTTGTTGTAATTGAAGGAAGTACACCAAATAAAAACGGACTTGAATTTCTCAATGTTCCCGGAGTTGGACTTGATAGGCAAACCTGGGGATTTTTCAATAGGCTATATCATTTTGGCAAAACTGATAAACAGATAAAAAAACTTATGGAAGAAAAATCTTTTAAAATAAATGATGCTCCGCAAAATGATTATCAGAAAAACCAAAATGAATATGCATCAAACCTGATGTTCGAATCTTATATTGGACAGAATGAATTAAAGTTATACTTTGATACAAATGAAGGTAGCTATGTCTCTGGAATTGGTAATATGGGCCAGCCGGTTGGCATCGGTGTGATGAAAATTAAAGAAGACCAAACTGGTTCTGCTGCACTTGGAATGGGCAACATTGGATATGAAGGTGCTGGAATGGTAATGGGTGGAGTTGGAAACAGAACTAACAACCAATTACCTTTACTCATCGACCCTTTTACTCAGGAAGTTGTTAGCATTGAATACAAAGAAAATGATGAGGGTGATATAGTCTTAGAAAATGGAGAACCTGTAACTATTAAGAATGACTACTGGTTCAGACTTAAAATGAAAATCGCACTCAAAGATAATAATGATAGTAGCGATGTTGCAAATGCAGAATCTAACTAAAGCTGACATCATAATGATAAACAATTTATATATTCAACGAAAGACAAGACAGATATGATGCAATTTATTAAGAAATATTATATTTACGGTATCTATATTCTTACTGTCCTAATATCTATAGGAATCTACATCCTGGGTGTTATGCAGAACAGTAGTAATATTCAGGGATTCAAAGGAATTGAAAGTGATTACAGTACGGCAATGAGCTTAAGTGGAAAAGCAGTACATGATAATCAACTGAAATTCTTGAATGACAACCTGATTAAAGCTAAAACCGATGAAGAAACTGTAAACAACTTCTGTACAAAAACAAGCAGTAGACCATTACTCTACAAAAATGTATTTCCAAGTGCAAAAGCTGATGAAAGCAAAATCCATTATATCAGATTTGCAGAAGAATACACCAAAGCCATAGATAGACTATATGGCAACTCAGGTCTAAACGCCGGTGATAAACCAACGCAACTGGAAGAAAAGAACTATCTGGAAGATTCACGACGAACCAGAACTACCGGAGGAGGTGGAGCCGGTATTGGAATGGAAATTGGTTATGCTACTGGTGGTATGGGCAATGCTTCAGGTTCTGCTGACCAGAAACTTCTCGCTGAATATAGAGAAAACAAAGCGAATGATATTAGCATTTATGCTGATCAAACATCATTTGTTTTATATGACTTTTGGAAATTGCATGATGGTAAATCCGGAACACCGACAACTCTTCAAATTGACAGTTGGTTAAGCCAGATAGCGTTCTGGATTCAGGAAGACGTAGTAATTTCAATCAATAAAATTAATGATAAAAATAAATCTGTAAAAGAAAATCCTATTAAAAGACTTGTTGAAATCAGTTTTGCTGGCCTGCAGACGCAAACCGGTTCGGCTAATGCTAAAATTGGAGGTGGTGGAATGGCTGGTGGTGGAATGCCCATGCCTGCAATGGGGAAACTAACCAGTGGAAGCCTTATCTCACGAATTGGCGGCATAAATACTTTACCGGGCTATGTAATTAAGCCTAGCAGTAGCAGTAATACATCTGAAACAAGTTCACCTTATAAAAACTCTCTTGCTACACCATGGTCAAATCGTTTTTGCGATGAGTTAATTGATGTTTTGCATTTCAACATATCTGTCATAATGGCTTCGGATGATGTTAATGAATTCATAAATGCCTTGCAAAGCCCACGCGCTAATATTGATGGCACAAACCAAAGAAACCAGATTACGGTACTTGAATATAATATTATTCCGGTGAATGTCCAAACTGAAGAATTATCTGGCTATTATTATGGTTCAGGTGCTATCTCAAAAGTAGAATATGTTTGTGAATACGTATTTTTCAAAGATGGTTATAGTGATTTTGTTCCTACATCAATTGATCAGCTGATCAATCCTTCAGAAGATTCACAAAAAACTATGATGCAGACATATTAATCCCGGTACAGTCTTTTAGACATTATGTAATTAATCAATGCTGTAAAACATAAAGCTTAAATCAGGATATAGATAATGGCCAAAAAACAAACAATGAATTTTTTAGAAGCTAACTTTGAGAAAATAATAGTAGCACTAGCAATTGCTTTTGTTGCATGGGTTGTATTCTCTTGTATACTTAATGCTCCAGGCGTAAAAGTTTCAGGACAGAAAATGAGTGCAACAGAAGCTGCCGAAAAAGGTGCTAAAATAGCTCGAAATGTAGTTGACGAGCTTAGCGAACCTGGGCCTCTCGAAGGTCTTACTGTATATGAACCTGTAGGCGATGATGTAATGGCAGACATTAAGCCTGTACAAATGGATAAAATATTATTAACCCCACCTGATATCAGAAAGCTTATTTTAGAGCAAGATATTAGAAATTACGCTATGCCGGAACAACCTGTACTTAGCGATCCTAAAATTTTGCTGACCCATGCACAAGCTTCTGTTCCTGTTGAAGCTGAATCCGACGATAATAATGCTTTAGCTGCATTTGGTGGTAATCGATCTTTAACTTACGAAGTTAAAGATATTACTTTTGTTACTGTAGAAGCAACCATTGACATGAGTGCTCTTTATGAAACATTTGAACAGGCGTTCACCGGTCAACGTGTTACAAAAAAAATGAAAGAGATGTATCATCCAATTGTTGCGTCTGTTGACTTGGTAAGAAAAGAGTTGCTTGATGACGGTTCATGGTCCGCCCCTGTCTACATCCCAAGAATGTCTAATGACCCTATGAAAAACAACTTCACATTTGATGAACTCACGCATATGTCTAAAACAAAACATGAAATTGCAATGAAGGATAATATGCCATCTGACATTCAGTTACAAATGCTTCAGCCTAGACCTTATGAACTTATTGGCGACAGATGGCTCAATCCTACTGCTAGAGAAGCTGCAAGCGAAGAAGATGAAGATAGAAGAGGTGCTAGAGCTGGAGTCCAACCAAACCAAGCTGGACCGGCTGTACCAGGCATGTATGGAGCCGGAGCTGGCAACAGAATCAACACACAATTGGTGGTTGATGATTTCAAAGTATGGGCACATGACGAAACTGTTGAACCTGGTAAAATTTACAGTTATGCATTGAAAGTTTGCTTCTTTAATCCATGCTTTGAGACTAACTGGTTAAATAAATCTAGTCAACAATGGAGGTTAAGCCAGGTCTTCCCTTCAACGGTTGCTATGCCTGAAAATGCAGTCTTGACACCTCCGGATTCTTTATTTATTCCAAGATCTATTAACGATGAAAATTCTGCTCGCATTGAAGTTTACAAATTCCAAAATGGCCAATGGTTCAAACGTTCGTTTTCCGTATCACCAGGATCGTCTATCGGATTCCCTGTCACACAAACTGCTTATGTTTCCAGCAATACACCCAATACTAATCCTGGGATGATGAATATTGGAATGGAAGGTGGCGATATGCCGCAGGGCCAGAATCCCGCAACTGGAAATCAAAGTGAGATTGAAGTAGATTATGCAATTGGAGCTACCGTTCTTGAAATTAAAACTCCTACTACTAGATGGTATAAAACCAACAATGGGCTAAGGTCTGAGCTTTGTGGTGAGATTGTATATTGTGATCAATATGGTCAAACAAAATCAATTACTTCACACAATGCATTTTGGTCTGATACTTTTAGAGAAATGTATACTAATGTTAACAGGGCTTATACAGCTGATGAACGTAGGCGAAAAGACCAGGAACGTGAATTAAGAAATGCTGGTAGAAGGTAGTTAAAATAAGTAATTAAATAAAAACAGGCGGCTGTCATTCATCCGTCTGTTTTTATTTCTGTATGTATCGTCAGGGTTTATAATGATAATAGCAATAGATGGTCCCGCTGGTAGCGGTAAAAGCACAATTGCCAAAAAACTGGCTCAAAAACTTAACATCTCTTACCTGGATACCGGAGCTATGTATAGAGGAATTACACTTGCTGCTATCGAAGCTAAAGTTGATTTTTCCAATCCTGATAATCTAGTTAAAATTGCTAAACAAACTAAACTGTCTTTTACTAACATCAATGGAATTAGCACACTAACAATTGATGGCAAAGATAAATTGGATAATGGACAGGATATTGCCTTTGCGATACGAACCCAAGAAGTCACAAATGCTTCAAAATCTATCGCTTCTAACCCCAAAATTAGAGAAATCCTGGTCAAACAGCAGCAGGAACTTGGCAAACAACTGGAATCACTAGTTACTGAAGGTAGAGATCAAACTACAGTGGTATTTCCAGATGCCAAGTTTAAATTCTATCTGGACGCTCTTCCTGAAGTTAGAGCTAAACGCCGTCACGAGCAAATGTTACAAAAAGGGATAAATGCTAATTATAACGAAATTTTAGAGTCTCAAATACAAAGAGATCATGCCGATATCAATCGTGACACAGGTGCTCTTAAAGTTGCTCAAGATGCTCTTATAGTTGATACCTCCAATATGAATATTCAGGAAGTCATAGATTTCCTTTATGAAACAATAACTAAAAAGGGAGATATAAATGCCAATAAATGAACAATTAAATAAAGAAACATGGCGAATTTTTCGTATTATGGCCGAATTTATCGAAGGGTTTGAAGAACTATGCTACCTCGGACCTGCCATTTCAATCTTCGGTTCAGCAAGAACAAGTCCTGACAGCCCTTATTATAAAATGGCTGAAGAAACTGCAACAGAAGCAGTTAAAGCAGGATTTGCTGTTATCACTGGCGGCGGTGGCGGAATTATGGAAGCTGCCAATAAAGGTGCATTTGAAGCTGGCGGTAAAAGTGCAGGTCTCAATATTGAGTTGCCAATGGAGCAAAAGCCCAATGATTATCAAACTCTTGAGTTGCATTTTAAATACTTTTTCGCACGCAAAACTATGTTTACAAAATATGCAAGGGGATTTATTATACTGCCAGGCGGTTTTGGAACACTTGACGAACTCTTCGAATCGCTAACTCTGATGCAAACACTAAAAATGCGGCATTTCCCTGTTGTTGTAATGGGCAAAGATTACTGGTCAGGCCTGTTTGATTGGGTTAAATCATCCATGTTGAAAGAAAAGACAATATCACCTGAAGATATCAGTCTTTATGATTTAACCGATGATCCAAAGGAAGCTATTGAGATCATTACTAAAGCTGACAGCAGCGGATTAAGCGAATATGCAAATTCCAATGAAAAATAGTGTAATTTAACTGTTATTAAAAGAAAGATTATTTATGTATATATTGCCTGCTATTGATCTTAGAGATGGTAAATGTGTAAGGCTCATCCAAGGAGATTACGATCGTCAGATCAATTATAATGACTCTCCCGTCTCTCAAGCCCAATTGTTTGAAGAACAAGGAGCAAAATGGCTGCATGTAGTTGATCTGGACGGTGCTTTACATGGTGATCAGTATAACTTCGCTGTTCTTAAGGACATACGTCAGAATACTTCTCTTAACATTGAAGTTGGCGGCGGTATACGCAATGAAGAGGCCATAAGTAAATTACTTGATACCGGAATTAATAGAGTGATTATTGGCACAAAAGCTTTTGAACAGCAAGATTGGTTTTACTCCATGGTCAACAAATATCCTGGTAAAATAGTACTTGGCATGGATGCAAAAGACGGTTATATAGCTACTCATGGATGGACAGTAACAGGTGAAATGACTGTATTAGAAATGGCAGGTGAAGTTAACTCTCTCCCTCTTGCTGCTATTGTTTATACAGACATAGCCAAAGATGGAATGTTAATTGGACCTAATATAGAATCAACAAAAGAGTTAGCTGAGAATTGTAAAATCCCTGTCATTGCTTCAGGCGGTGTTGGTTCTCTGGACGATATTAAAAATCTGCGATCACTTCCTCTAGAAGGAATTATTACCGGTAGAGCTCTTTACGAAAACAAATTTTCAGTATCAGAGGCAATAGAAATTGTATCTGGCAGTTAATGTATCAACTAACCTTTGATCTCATATAAGAGCGTTTGTAAAGACTCTAAACTACTGATGTTAGTCATTTTATTAACAAGCTCATACTGTCTCTGTGTAAATATTAGCGGCTTCCTGCAATCAAACTCATCACCAAATCCAAGCCGTTCTGCTACAAGTTTCATAAGCGGGATCAAACCAGTACCCTCTACAGCAGATACAGCTAAGTCAGCTAAACCTGAGTACTTGTGACTTTCTGACAAGTCAGACTTACTTATCACTGTTATGACTTTTGCATCATCAGGCAAACCATCAACCTGTTCATCATATAAACGCTCTACATTTGATGGATAATCAGCTGGAATTAGCAGTATAAAAAGCTTGGCATGCGATACCTGAACGGTCAGACGTTGCAGTGAGACGCTTTCAAAATGGTCGTCAGTAACTCTTTTACCTGCCGTATCTACCAATTCAACCGCAATGCCGGCCATCTCAGTTAATTCTGAAGTCCAATCCCGGGTTGTGCCGGGAATACTGGAGACCAGAGACTGGCTCCTTCCAGTTAAAGCATTAGCGAGAGCGCTTTTACCGGCATTAGGAGGGCCGATGATAAATATTTTCGGCGGATATAATAATAACTGTGCAGTATTCCAGGTAAATGCAATCTGGTTTATCTGGGATAATAAGCCACTTATATCTGCATTACCTGTTGCAAGAATCTCAATTGTTTGTTTACACCATGAGCTTAATCCAGAACTTGCCTGACATGATATAGCTTTTACCGCAATTTCAGATTTGCAGAAAGACAGAAAAAACTCAACTTCAGCTAAAATTGAAGGTTCAGGATCAGCATTATGCCATGATATAACATCAACTCCTAAACTTTCGAACAAAATGAGCAACCTTTGAACTATTCGCGGACCGCCATGACAATGAACCTCAAAAACAGAGTTTTGCCTATCCAAAACCAGCATAACCTGGTCTATAACCTGATCTGCCTCCCTAATTTCACCCAGATAAATATGGTCATTAAGCATATCCTGGATAGAGATACTCTGATATGGTACAAATATATTACCTATTAAATCAAGAGAGCCTCGTCCTGCAATACGCAATATTGCAATACCACCATAGCCAGATGGTGTAAGCAGGCCTCCTCGCAAAGAATTTGCGCAAATATCTAACATTATTCTATATCTTCACTTGAGAATATATCTTCCGGTGACTCCTGGTGGCTACGCCACCCAGAATACGCTAAAAACAAGCCGTTAAGACATAGTCCGGGAACAACATTTTCTATTATTTCAGATTTCTGAGAAATCATATTAGCATACCCCCCTGTCGCAACAACCTGAGGCCAATAACCCAGCTCAGTCGCATAACGCTCTACCAGTTCTCTAAGAGCGCCAATCGTAGAATAATAGACACCATTTTGTATGGCCTTCTCTGTATTAGTGCCATAAGCCTGAGGTTCTAGCGGAACTCCCGGCTTAACATAAGGCAGAGCTGAAGTATGCTCATCAAGACAATGCGAAGCTAAATCCAAACCAGGAAAAATTACTCCGCCCAGAAAAATACCACTGTCATTTACCAAATCAATTGTGGTAGCAGTCCCAAAATCAGCAATAACGACAGCTTTTCCAACGACTTGAAAAGCAGCCAAAGCCGTAAGCAGCCTATCTGACCCTAACGTACTGCTATCTTCAATTCCAACAGGCATATCAACAGAAAAATCACGTCCGGCAAGACGGATATCCTGGTTAAAAATATCAACAGTTACTTTTTCGACAGCCGCCAGATTATCAATATTTACAGAACTTACCACAATTGGTACCGTCCTGGCGCCAAATTTCTGAGGGCCACAAATCTCTCTATACTTTATTAAGATCTCCGGCAAACTATTGGCAATTACCTCTTTTGTAATACTAGCAGATTCTTTGAGCTCTCCGCCAGCAAATACCCCTACTGTCAGCGAACTATTACCAATGTCAATTGCAATCAAATCCATATTATTCTTTCTAATGTTTAGTTATCAGAACCAGCCCTACGAAAAACAGCTACAACGCTATCAAGTTCAATTACAAACAGCCTGTTTGTACCTTCAAAATCAACTGGAATTGCACCTTTGGGGTTAAACAGCACCTTATCATATTTTCTTAACGGCACCATTGGGTCAGATTCTATTTCCGCTGAAACAGCAACAATCCTTCCGGTGATAGTAGGAATCTCAATATTATCCGGCAATCTGATACCACCTTTGGTCTCTTTTTTATCCTCATCCTTGCGAATAACGACACGTTTACCAATAGGCTCAACAATTTCAAATGTCTCATCCATATATAATTACCTTTTAAGCAAGCACTTCAAGTCGTTAAAATATAACCGATTAGAGCGATATTTTAAAGTAAATTATCGCTCATGGTAAATATGGATATTTAAAATAAAAAAGCCGACCAGTAATACTACCAGTCGGCTTTAGTACTTTTGAAAATTATAATATTAGAATTTTCTTCTTAGCAGCAGGCCGGCACCCATTACTGTCAAAGCAACAGTTGCAGGTTCAGGAACTACTACTTCATGTCTTTCCAGCTGAACGCCGAACAGACCATTAGTCAAATCAACTGCGATATCATAAGAGAATTTGACTGTTTCACCAGGAGCAACTGTGCCATCTGAAAATTCAAGCTTGGTCAACAGTCCACCACCATCTACTACTTCAGTAACAGTACTAAACATGTCACTTGAAGCACTAGAAGAAACAAATTCTCCACCACTTAAGATTTCAAAGTCATAGCCGATCCAGTCGTATGCGCCGTCATTTGTAAAGCCCTGATTATCAATGTTAAATATAATAACACTTTTAGAGCTAGCTGAACTGTCATCATAGACAGTTTCATAAAGGGCGGCATTCGCTACGCTTGCTACAGCTATGAGCAACAAAGCTAAAAAACCTATCCTCATAATTTTACGTACCTCCAAAAAAGTTCGTTTTCTCATTTAGTAAATATTGCCTTTTCTGCAACTCACTTTAATCACTTCTATAGTAATTTATAACAGATATTAAACTTAAAGTCAATATTAAAAATAATATTAATTGAATTTTTTCTCTTTTATAAATTACTGATTTTCACTTATTAAGAGTCATTATAACAAAATAATCAGCTTTAACCTAACGATTTTGTATCAAAAAATAATAAAACAACAAAAATTATGGGAAAATACGCAAAATATTTCTTTTGTAGTATTATTCCAAATTCTATTAAGGGAAGACCTTGCCCATCATTCTCGGAAAAGCGATACATTCTCTAATATGTTTGGCACCGGTAATCCAGGCGACAGTTCTTTCAACCCCCAAACCAAAGCCGCCGTGCGGAACTGACCCATATTTTCTTAAATCCAGGTACCAGCTATAGTTATCAGGATCAAAACCTAACTGTTGAATGCGGTTATGTAGCGCCCGATAGTCTTCTTCCCGCATAGAACCGCCAATTATTTCACCATAACCCTGAGGAGCAAGGCAATCAAAATTTAAAACAACGGAAGAATCATCGGGATCAGGCTTCATATAAAAGGCCTTAACATCTTTGGGATAACGGTGGACAAATACAGGAGTATCAAACTGCATGGATATAATAGTTTCATCAGATCCACCTAAATCCTTTCCCCATTGAAAGTTAAGAGCAAGTTCTTTATGTTTTGGCATATTTTCGATTTGCTCGGTAAGCTCTGAAACCTGGGAATTAGCAGTAATAATCTGGGCAGCAAGCTTATCTTTCTGCCATTGCTTTTTGGCCTGATTTTGCTGGTCGGTCCATTCCAAAATATTTTTTTCTAATTCATTTTTTTCGATAATTTTAGCTTCCAGCTGACTGTCGAGCCAATCTGAGATGTCGGTGCTATGAAGCATATCTACAGCTTCTTTATAGCTTAACTGAGCAAAAGGAGGCTTAATTTTCTGTAAATCAGATAAATCACGCTGCAGAATATCGAGCTCATGACTGCATTTTTGAATTGAAGCATCCACAATAGCACAAATTAAACCTTCGCCAACTTTCATAAGGTCATTTATATCAACATAGCAAATTTCCGGCTCAACCATCCAGAATTCGGTAAGATGCCGTCTGGTTTTACTCTTTTCCGCCCTAAAGGTAGGTCCAAAGCAATAAACTTTTCCTAGACTCATTGCCGCTGTTTCTAAATATAACTGTCCAGTTTGAGAAAGTGCCACATCTTCGCCGAAATAATCGACATTAAATAGTGACTGTTCCTCTTCGCCGGCCGCAGGTGAAAAAATCGGGGTATCTACCAAAATAAAATCATTACTGTTAAAATAAGTCCTAATAGCATCGATAATAGTGTGTCTGATACGAGCGATTGCCCATTGACGCTGGCTGCGAAGATGCAGATGTCGGTTTTTCATCAGAAAATCAATGCCATGACTTTTGGGTGTGATAGGATAATCAGAGGTTTCGTGAACAATGTTAACGTTGTCAACGGCCAGCTCATACCCCCCTACACTTCTAGGCTCTTCCTTAACGGTTCCAGTAAGTGTAATAGATGATTCCTGGCCCAAATGTTTGACCTTGTCAAAGAGTTCAGCATTAGTATCGTTTTTTTCGAAAACGGCCTGACATAAGCCTGTGCCGTCCCTGACAACAAGAAATAAGACCTTGCCACCCGACCTGGCGTTATATAGCCAGCCGCGAAGTTCAACCTGTTTGCAAACGAAGTGACATAAATTATTTATTTTAACATATTCAGCCATAATATATCCTTATAATTAAGTAATCGCTATATATTACTATGTTTATCGACTGATATATATTAAAAATTTACAATCCAATAACATATTTTATGTTTAAGACGAAGTTTTCGTCGTTGTTATGTTTTAGAGAGAGCTGTTTTTTGTTGGTTCTCATTTTTTGTTAGCTCTCTACTGTTGGACGGTATGTCGAAAGTGCGCTGATTTTTGTGGCGGGATGGTTGGCCCGAAGATTTGTAAAGGGTTGGGGTAATGCGGGATAATAATTTTAAAGATTTCAGATTTTCGCATTTTGGTGGTTGTAAAAACGAGATGATATTTTCTTTGAAAAAATCAAGTGAAGAATGAAGAGTTGAGAGTGAAGAATTGCGGTGTCGCTTCGCGACCACTAATTAATGTGTGACGGGAGGTAATCGGAATATATACGGGGCAGCGCGGCGGGTGGAAGGCGGTGAAAAGGGGAATGGATTTGAACGGCGGGGAATTGCGGGCTGCGGGCAATATACGGCGGAACGTTGAATGGGTGCGGCGGTATACGGACGGGAACGAAGCGGAAGCGGGAAGACAGGTAAAAGTAAGAGGTAAGAGTTGAGGTGTCTTGTACCGTACGGTACAGGACCTTATTCTAAAGCTGACGCCGAGCGACGGAAGGTCGCTGGAAAGTTGACAGGAGAGCAGTAGAACAGGAATGTAGCCAACAGCGGCGAGCAGCCAGCTGCCAGGAAATACGTGCTGCGCACTCTGGCACATCATTGGGCAAATCCAATGATGTGAAGGTGTCGCTTACGCGACCTGTTTTAAATAATGTGCCGAGCCGGTGCTCAGCGTTCCCAGAGGTGAAGGTGTCCTGATGTACGTTGACATCAGGAATAATTCGCATTAGCGGACGACTTGTTTTAAAGTTGGTGCGGGAGTAAAGGTTGAACAGATGGTCGCGGATAAAGAAAAAGGGACGTACCCCTTTTAGTTCTCTTTGCTGGTTGAATATGAATATGATGCCCTTGGCAGGCGGATTTTGGCAGTTTTCTATGATGAAAATGAAGATGTTGACAAAACGGTTTGGTGTTACCATAATGATGAGTGGCAGGTGATTATGCTTCTATGGATAATGCTTCAGAAGCATGCCTGGCACAGGAATTCTTATATGGCAATGGAATTGATGAGCCGGTAATGATGTTAAATGAATAGAAAAGTGAAAAATTAAGGTGTTTGCCGATGTTCATCGGGATTTCGCTTTGCTCAACATCGCATCTCACGTTTCGTTTAAATTTAAAGTGTTGCAAAAAGGCCCTTTTAGACGAATTATCAAAAGGCAATTCGTTATTGCAATTCAAAAACTGAGAAAATTAACTTACTCAAACTGACCGATGGCCAGTTTGAGAGGTATTAGGTAAGGTTTGTCGCAAAGCGGCAAGCTAATTAAATCATTAATGTAACAATTTGCATAAAATTGTGTTACAGCAATAAAAAGTGTAAAATCGGTCACTTTGAATAACTTAGATAAAGGATTATCTATTATGAAATTGAAGTTGTTTGGGTTTATTACCTTCTTGACTGTTGCTGTCGCGATAGCGATGCAGTTTGACCTCTCTTTTAAATCTCCGGATTCGCGTTCTTTGGCTAAAGAGCTGGCGGCACTTGCTCCCGACGATTCCCTTTTTTATATTGCCAGCAGCGGAACTGATAATTTGTCAGATGATTATGACAAAACAATTTTGCACGATGTGTTTGAAGATGAATATATTAAGTCTCTGCTAAGTCAAGCAATACATCCGGAAAGTATAATAAGTAAACACTATCGGCAAACTTCCGAATATAAAGAGATTCGAGATAAGATTATCGATCTTAAATTGCTGCAAGATCCTTCATTGTTTGGTCTTGTTGTTGATAGTTCTTCACGTGATATTGAGAGTGCAAATAGTTACGTATATTATATTACCCCGGGAGATCAGGCAAAGCTGAATGAATATATTAAAGTATTAAAAGAATTTAATACCTTCGCAAACAATAAAACCGCTATTGAGGTGGTTAAATATCCTGAATATGGAAACGTTATAATATTGACCGGAGATATAATGGTTTATCGGCATCGTCCGGTATTGTGTTTATGTGTTATTGACAAATACATAATTGCGATAGCCACTTTGGATAATATAGTAGAGCAAAGCCTGGTAGCTATGGCGAAATCGATCTCGTCTCGTTCTGAAACTATTGAATGCTTCAAGAGCAATTGTTTTCAAGGAGATGACATTATATTTATGCAAAACAACGAATTTGTTGTAAACCAGTTCAAGAATAACAGCTATCAGCTGCCAAATGAAATTATAAAATATCGCAACTTGACGCCTCGGGAGCAATCAGGAAAATCTTATTACAGATTCAGCTTCAAAGACAGGCAAACTGTAATAGATGCCTATGATGTAAAATTAGAAAAAGATGCATTTTTATACGAAACAGAATTTTTTAATATTGATTCAAACTTTTTCCCCAGATTTAAGAAAGTAACAAAACTTAACCGTAAGCTGCTTTCTGTAATTCCGGCAGATGTGACTGGTATGGCAGCATTTAACTATGATTATAAAACAAGTTTTATCACTTTAATGAATTCATCTGTTAAGTTTGGAGAAATTACTCCACAGGAGATGCAGCGTTTGGCTGCCAATATCAAAGAATTGGTTGGTGATGATTTTTTAGAGGGGATATTTAACAATCTGACCTGGGCTATGCTTGTTACTGTTAAGGCGGATGATGCGGTTAATCTACGAAATAATAATATCACTTGTATTTTGGGAGTCAATGATTCCGGGTTGTTTATTCAGGCACTGAATGCTCAAGTTAAGGATAAAGAAAGGGTCGATCTTTCTGTAAAAGATTGTAACGGGGTTGATCTTTATTCTTTTTCATATCCGGTTTTATCTGATATTATTAAGCCTTCAATTTTTGCTCTTGATGCTAATAACATTGTTTTGTCAACATCCGAACAGGCAGCAGTTGAAATGATCAGCTTATGGCAATCTCAGGACATATCGAAGTCTATACTGTCAAGTCCGAAGTTTGTTAGGGCAACGAAAGATCTTCCTGAAAATATATATTATATGCATTATCTTGATTCCGAAACCTTATGGGCAACATTGAATACGGCATTAAATAAATATTTACCATATGAATTGAAAAAAGACATTACCTCCAGGTTGAATAAGGATAATTCGGAAGAATTTGATTTTTCACATTTGTACAAAAATATGCCGGCTGATATTTGCTGGCTGGCGGACGGCGGCATGTTTCATTTAGAGACGGATGGTGTTGTTGCCGGAGCTTTAGCGAATATTATTTATACTATGGTAGAGAATATTATCTTTCCGGAGATACGTAAAGAGATAGAAAAGTTAGAAGCGAGAAGCGATGAGGAAGTGGCAAGCATCGCGAAATGAAAAATGAATAGTGAAAATTTAAGGTGTTCGACTTTCGTCTCACATTTTTTAAAATTCAAAGCGTTGCAGGAAGACCCTTTTAGGCGATTTACCAGAGGCATTTCATTATTGCAACTTTAAAAGTGCGAAAGTAAACAGTAACTAAGAATAGAAAAAGCAAAAGGAAATAAAGAAAGATAAAGTAGATGATAAAAGCAGTAATTTTTGACCTGGACGGCACATTAGGTGACACACTGCCGCTATGTATAGAAGCATTCAAGAAGTCAATCGAACCACTGGCAGGCAAGAAGCTGTCAGACAATGAGATAATTGCAACATTCGGTCCAAGCGAAGAGGGAACGATCCAACAGCTGATACCAGACCATTATGAACAAGGAGTAAAAGATTATTTGAAATACTACCAGGAACTGCACAGCATGAGTATGTCCCCTTTTGACGGGATAGTAGAGCTGCTTGAATATTTGAGGTCAAGCGAGTTGATTGCGGCACTGGTGACGGGTAAAGGGCATAAGAGTGCCAGAATAACACTGGAGATTTACGGCATAAGTGATATGTTTGATATGGTGGAAACTGGCTGGATTAAAGGCCCCAGAAAGGTTGAAGGGATACAAGCAGTTCTTGCCAAGTATAATCTTATGCCTGAAGAAGCAGTATATATAGGAGATACGGCAAGTGATATAAAATCTGCCAGGGATGCGGGAATAGCAATCTGGTCAG
Source organism: Sedimentisphaerales bacterium (assembly GCA_963666285.2). Lineage (GTDB taxonomy): Bacteria > Planctomycetota > Phycisphaerae > Sedimentisphaerales > SM23-30 > JAFGDI01. The sequence continues at coordinate 2,510,068 of OY762711.1, read as the reverse complement.
CCGCGTGGAGCAGTACCGCAAATATATCAGAGCTGCAGGAGTCTATGCCTGATATGATCTTTACAGAAATCGAGACGCTAAAAATGCATATGCAGAAGATTTGCAGCTCATACTAAATGACTTGATAAGCATAGTTATACTGCTCAAACTGATAAATGGTTTGTTTTCATTATTTATGCAACACTATTGCATTACTGCTGATCGAAAAATGAGAGGTTCCAGCTGGATTGCCAGCGGACGATGAGCTTGCCGTCTTTGATGCGGGCGGGGAGCCAGAGATAGCGGCTGTCCTGCTGGTTGTGTGGCCGCCACACATCGAACATAGCGATGAAGGCATTGTCTTTGCCCTGTACTGGGAGAAGGTATGTGCTTTGACCGCCGTAGGTTTTGTCCGGCCCCAAGTTATTGTGCGGGTTGGTGCCCTGGCAGGGGTTGCCGGTATAGGTCCAGGGTCCCCAGATAGTAGGAGCGACAGCAGAACGAGCCTGGTTGGGTGCCCAACCGGTACAGCCTGAGGAGATCATGTAATACATGCCTTTGAATTTGCATATTGCCGGGGCTTCGTTGCTCTGGCCGGGCAGAACGCGGGTGTAGCGACCGGAGAAGTCGAGATAATCGTCGGTAAGCTCACAAATATGGAGAGTCTGGTTTTCTTCGGAAGCGTGGATATGGTAGGCTTTGCCATCATCATCCACAAAAAGGGTCATATCACGTGCCATCTGGCCGGAATCGAGGTCGCGTGCGAGGAAGTCGCCGACTGTGCCGGGGTTGAAAAAACCTTTATCTGAACCGTTCGATTTTTCCCTGTAGGCGTTGTAAAGCTGTTGGGAATAGTTCATGGGCCATATGGCAGGATTGGGCCGTAGAGAGCGGATATACTCGAATGGTCCTTCCGGAGAGTCACTAACGGCAACAGCGGTACGGGCAGCTTCGTACCCCTTGCCTCGCAGTTCCAGATGAAACCACATGACGAATTTGCCGGTTTTGGCATTGTAGATGACCTTGGGGCGTTCGATAACGGCTCCGGGTTGGATATCGTGGCCGGGTCGGTCGATGTTTGTTAGGGCCAAGCCTTTGAACTGCCAGTTATAGAGATCGCCGGATGAATAACAACTGACGCCGAGAGCGCTGGCCCATCTCTTTTTGTATTCGCCATATAGATAATAAACACCGTCATGATACAGCACCCCTGCTCCATGGGCGTTTATGTGGTTGCCGTCGGTGTCGAGAAATAGTTCGTAGCTGGTGATAGAGGTAGTTTGGGCAGAGATATAGGTAGAGGATACCAAGATAGCAAGAATAATCAGGTAATATTTTTTCATACGAACACCTTTTTGGAGTTAACAACAATTACTTGAGGTGTCGCTGCGCGACGTTATTTTAAAAATTTCAAACCACATATTTCGCCCTAAAAGACTCTTTAAGGTTTCGGCTGCGCCGAAGATAAATAATTCACAAGCGGGGACGCTTGTGCTACTTAAAGAAAAAGCCACGCCATCGGAATGGCATGGCTTTTAATTTTTTCGATAAACTATCAATTATAGTTTGCCGGTAGCGTTAAGGCTATCGCATGCTTCTACAATGCGAGCAACCATGCTTTCCTGACCTTTACGAAGCCATACGCGTGGGTCGTAGAACTTCTTGTTAGGCTTATCGGCACCTTCAGGATTGCCAAGCTGACCTTGAAGATAATCTTTATTTTCATTATAGAAATCAAGAACACCCTTCCAGGTTGCCCACTGGGTATCTGTATCGATATTCATTTTGATAACGCCGTAAGAGATAGCTTCTTTGATCTCTGCCTGAGTTGAACCAGAACCGCCATGGAATACGAAGTCCAGCGGGTTATCGCCAAGGCCGAACTTCTTAGAAACTTCAGTCTGGGAATCACGCAGGATAGTTGGAGTAAGTTTAACATTACCTGGCTTGTAAACACCGTGAACATTACCAAAAGAAGCCGCAATTGTGAAATTAGGGCTGATTTTGATCATTTTTTCGTAAGCGTAAGCAACGTCAGCAGGCTGAGTGTAAAGCTTAGATTCATCCATATCAGAGTTATCTACACCATCTTCTTCGCCACCAGTACAGCCCAGCTCGATTTCAAGAGTCATACCGATCTTGGCCATACGCTCAAGATATTTGCAGCTGATTTCAATGTTTTCTTCCAGAGTTTCTTCTGAAAGGTCAAGCATATGAGAAGAGAATAGTGGTTTGCCAGTTTCAGCGAAATACTTTTCGCCTTCATCTAACAGTGCATCAATCCAGGGCAGAAGCTTTTTAGCAGCATGGTCTGTGTGCAAGATTACAGGGATGCCATAAGCTTCAGCAACAGTGTGAACGTGAATAGCACCAGAGATAGCGCCAAGAACTTTACCGTTATCGCAAGTTTTACCTGCAACGAAGTTGGCACCACCATTAGAAAACTGAATGATAACAGGAGCTTTAGCCTTTGCTCCAGCTTCCATTACAGCATTACAAGAGTCTGTTCCAACACAATTAACCGCAGGAAGTGCAAAACCATTTTCTTTCGCATAAGCGAAAACTTTTTGCACGTCTTCACCAGAAACAACGCCTGGTTTTACAATATCTAGGATACTCATATTTTGCCTCTATAAGTTAAGTTAATAAAACTAATTAAATACAAACTTGGGGTATTATACCCGAAAAGAATATTAATGCAAAACTAAACTAGCGAACGGAAACAGGTTTATAATTCACAGCGAGGTAACTATATATAAAATAGTCAGTTGGGGAAAGATGACGTAATGTCTCCCGAATTGTTTTGCTAGCATTATCATAGATTCTGAGCTATTTGAACAACTGCCATAGACTTCTTTGAACATATTTTTGTTGTTATCAATGGCATAGTAATTCTTCATTAATAAATTAGTCTTGATAAATAATCGCAAATGCAATAAAAGCGTAATAGAGCCGACTAAAATGGAGAAAAAAACCTAATATTATGGTGACATTTTATGCTGTAAGCCGATATTATATAATGAATTGGGTCAAAATCTGTAAAGATAGAAACAGTAGCTAAAATAGGTAAGATTTGAACGAGCAATTATTAAAAATAGAACAGGCATGCCTGGAAGCCAATACCGCGCCGGTGGTATTGACCGGTGTAACACTGATGATCCTCGGTTTATTTCTGTGGATTGGCGGATTGAGATACCTTAAAGCCGTAACCGGCTTTATCGGTGCATGTATTGGAACAGCAATCGGTTTTATGATATCGTCATATATAGATGTCCACCCTGCTGCTACGATTTGTATATCAGCAACCCTTTGTGCGTTTATTGCGATGCTAGCACAGCAGGTAATAATATTCATATTGGCAATAATGATATTTTCATTTGCTTTTGGAACAGGATATTTAGATTACACAATCGGCAAACATGGTCTGACCAGGGTATCTGATGAAAGTTCCCAGACCGGCTTGTATGATGAAGATGCATCTTCAAACGGAACCGGTCTATTTGGCTCCGGAAGTCCTTTTGGGGAAGGCAGCCGCCTGGATGAACTAAATAAAGCCAGTCAGACAGCATTGAAAGCCGGAAAATATGCCAACTCATTTGGCCAGAAATTACAAGAGATATATAATGAATTAAAGCCAACAGTAAGTAAAAATGCCGGCTATTTGATTATGTGGTGCGTAGTTGGAGGAATTATCGGCCTGGTCCTGGCAAAATTACTAAAATTGATAGTAATGGGCTTTTGCTGCAGCGTAGTAGGCTCATCAGCAATGATAACCGGCCTTATGCTGGCTATAATAGCAAAAGGAACGCCAGTCTGGTCGAATTTACAAAACCACCATAAAGTATTGACAATAGTATTCGGAGCAATGGTAGCCTTTGGCTGGTTATTCCAGTTGATGACAGGCGGAATGAAACAATCGAAACAAAAGAAGGAGAGCTCTGAAAATGTATAGTAAGGAGCAGCAAAAATGAATTTCACTGGATTAGATTTTACTTTGCTGGCACAAGTGGCAAATGGAGCTGAAGAAGGCGAAACGTCACAGAACTTTTCGTCAAGCCTGCAAAGATTGTCAGATTTTAATGAACTCTGGGTAAAGCTGGACTCTGTATCATCGATACAGGCTTTAGGTGCTATTACAATCGCGGCAATTTTCATATTGTACGGATGGCGACTATTCCGGCTGCTAGTGGCATTGAACTTTTTGTATTTAGGATTATACCTGGGCAGATATGCGGGCAGCCAGTCAAATCAGCCTAATATAATATTATTATGCGGAGTATTGGGAGCGATATTCTGCGTATCAATGACATACCCTTTCATGAAATACTGCGTGGCAATCCTGGGAGGAATGGCCGGGGCAGCCATAGGAGCGGCACTATGGAAAGGTTTTATGGGAATGGACAATTTGATACTGGCCGGCGGACTGGCGGGAATGGTAGCAGGAGCGTTTTTGGCCTTTTCTTCATTTAAGTATACGGTAATGATGTTTACTTCTGTACAGGGCTGCTCAATGCTTATCATAGGGTTAATGGCAATATTGAAGAATCAAACCCCATTCGCTTCTATGATGAAACAATACCTGATAGATATGCCAATGAATTTACCCGCATTGCTATTATTCTGCGTAATAATGAGTATATTACTGCAAAAGAAAATGCTAAGTACTGAAAATTCATGGAAAATGCCGGCAGATGAAGGCTGGAAAAGGAATTAACATCTATACCTTTGATATGGTATGATATTGAAAACACATTAAATGATATATAAATATTAAACGGATACAAAACTATGCATAGACACATATTATCACTTTTAATATTAGCGTTGATTATTATTGGAGGATGCAACTGGAAACATGAGAAAGCAGTTGAGTATTATGTTACAGCAATGTCACTGAAGAATACCGATTTTGATCAAAATGCCTTATATGCACTAAAAGAGGCAGTAAAACTAGACAGTGAGTTTTCGCTGGCTCATTCAATGATGGGCGACATATATGCAGAAAACGGTGAATACGAAAACGCGGCAAAATCCTATGAAAAGACATGCCGAATTAATCCATGGGGATTCACAGCACATCTCAAGCTTGGAAAAGTTTACCAGGTATTAGAAAGATTCAAAGACGCAATAACTACTCTTAGCCAGGCCCATAAACTGAAACCGATGAGTAGTGAAGTCAATTACAGGTTAGGCGTTTGCTATTATAAAGTAGATGACTATGGTAAGGCAGAAGAATTTTGCCGGGCAGCGATTGAGATCGATCCGAATAATTCTGAATATATGGCCGGGCTGGCAGATATTTACAGCAAAAGCGGAGACTATGAAAAAGCGATCACAGAGTATAAAAGATCGCTAGAAATAGATACATATGACCTGAATGCCATGATAGGGCTTGGCCTGGCATATACAAATATGCAAAGATATGAGCCTGCATTGTATATATTGAATAAAGCAATAAAGATACACCCGGAGAGTGTAAAAGCGAGGGTATCTATCGCTTACTGCCACCTGTCAAACCAGCAATTATCAGAGGCATATGATTTTTACAAGAGTATTTTGGATTTAGAGAAAGATAACCTGGATGCTTATAATGGAATGGGGGTTGTAAGAATGATGCAATTCATCAATAGTGAAGAAAAAGAACAGGATCTTGCACGTGAGGCGGTTAGCTACTGGCATAAATCCCTAGAATTAGATCCGGATCAGCCCAAGATAATAGATTTAGTAGAAAAATATTCGCAAAGGAAGAAGTAGTGCAATATCGCACTCTTGACAGTTTAACATTACACGCATACAACGAAACAGGACCTTCCAGCAACTTAAAAACTGCGAAAGTAAACAATTAAAGATAAGATAAATATGAAAATACCAGATCCCAAAAGCTATCTGCCGCTGATTGAGCTGGCCTGGCGAGAAGACTATCAATATGGAGATATAACATCAGAGACGACTATCCCGATAGAATTATCCGGGGAAGGTAATCTGGTATTCAGAGAGCCGGGATGTTTTTGCGGTTCTCAGGTAGTCAAAGATATTTTAAGCTATTATGACAGTTCGATCGTATATTCCCCTTTTGCTCATGATGGTGACATGATAGCGGCTCACCAGGCAATAGGACTGTTATCGGGCAATATGCGTTCGATACTGGCGGCAGAAAGAATTATATTAAACTTTATCCAAAGGTTAAGCGGAATAGCTACTATAACAAATAAATATGTAGAAGCAGTTCGCGGAACAAAGGCCCGGATATGTGATACCCGCAAAACAACTCCAGGATGGCGTGAGCTGGAGAAATACGCGGTACGCTGCGGAGGCGGAGTGAACCATCGATTCTCCTTATTTGACGCGGTACTGGTGAAAGATAACCATCTGGCCGCAGTTAAGGGTGAGTCTCTACATGATAAAGTTTTTCTTATGCTGGAACGAATACGGAAATTTGAAAGGCAACCTGACTTTATACAAGTAGAAGTTGACACACTGGAACAGTTAAAAATTGTATTAGCAATAAAAGGAGTAGATATTGTCCTTCTGGATAATATGTCGAATAAAGACCTTAAAGAAGCCGTACAAATTCGTGACAGGATGCAGGAAGAATCGAGGTTTGTACAGCTGGAAGCGTCGGGGGGAATAACTTTTGACACAGTGAGAGGAGTAGCGGAGACAGGAGTAGACCGAATATCAGTCGGGGCATTAACACACTCAGTTCGCAATCTTGATATAGCCCTTGATATGTAGCAATGATAACTTGAAAAGCTGTAAACATAAAATAAGGGATATTCATGGTAGTGAACATCCCTTATTATTATATATGATTAGAGTCTATTTCAAAGTTCATAGTCAGGATCAGTAGCATTTATTTTGATAATTCCCTGCTTCGTTCAGAAGCCCGAGCAATTGTATCCTGAATAATCTGAGCAATATCGGAGTGTTCCAGAATTTCCCGCCCTGCCACAGTAGTACCATTGGGAGAAGATACCATTTGGATAAGCTTTTCCGGTGCTATATTCTTTTCCCTGATCAAAATGCCGGTACCAATAAATGTCATCACAGAAAGCTCCCTGGCCTTATCTGGAGACAATCCTTCTTTAATGCCGGCATCAATAAATTGCTGAATCAGATACGCCACAAAGGCCGGACCAGAACCGCTAAGACCAGTTACGGCATCAAGATCATACTCATTAACCTTGATAGCAATTCCAGTACAAGACAGCAGCTTAACAACAAACTCCTGCTTTTCTGTTGTCACATCTTTACCAACGGCATAACCTGCGGCCATATGACCGACAATACAGGGAGTATTGGGCATAACCCTGACAACGGGAGCCGGTAGAGATTCCTTGATCCTGGAAATAGTCACACCAGCCATAATAGAAACGATAAGGTGCGATTTACGAATCTTGTCCTTACAACCAACGACAGCATCATTAAAAGCCTGAGGTTTAACAGCGAGAAAAATAATGTCTGCATTTTCAAAGACATAGCTATTGTCCATAGTGATCCAGACACCACATTTGTCACGGGTTTCCTCTAATAGTTCGTGGTTAACATCAGAACAAATAATCTGCGAAGAGCTAACAATTTCGCTTTCAATAAAAGAGTTAACCAACACCTGTGCCATCTGGCCGCAACCGATAAAACCTATTTTCATAATATATTACCTAGTTTTTCATTTGGTATAATATGCGCAAATTCGATACATAAATTGAATATTTTACAATATCAAATTTTATAATGAAAGTCTAACAAAAATACTTGCCTTGCAAATAAATTAGTAGTATTCTTACTAATATATTATAGGAGATATTTGAGAGCGGTAAAAGCCATAATTTGTAATTATTACACGATTTAGATTAAAAACACTTCAAATATATTCCAATGGTATAAGGTGCGGTTTCGCACTTTTGACTTTCCAACATTACACGCAAAGGCCAAAACAGGGCCTTGTGAATGAAAGACTAAACATTTAATTGTATTTTCGAGCTAATTCTCGAAAGTCTATTTAATCCAAAATGTTGCAAGAAGGCCCTTTTAGGCGATTACTGCAACTTAAAAACTATAAAAGTTAACTATAAGTTTAATGCTAATATTAACTATCTCTAGGTACGGTACAAAAATCTTATGGAAAATACCTCACTTCAAGCAGATTTCTTTAACTTACTCTACGAGCCTTTCACTTGCGAAACCCTCTTTGACCAACTCAGCGACATAGTATATTTTGTCAAAAATAATAAAGGCGAATATATTGTTGTTAATCAGACCCTGGTTGAAAGGTGCGGCCTGACCGACAAATCAGCGTTAATTGGAAAAACATCAGACCAGGTATATCCATTATCGCTTGGCAGCGAATACAGGAAACAGGACGACCAAATCCTCAAAGACGGTACCCCGATATTAAATCAGCTGGAACTGCATATGACGCCAAACCAGGAATTGTCCTGGTGCCTTACGACAAAAGTGCCTCTTCATGGCGCAAAAGGTGAAGTTGTAGGGATAGCGGGCGTATCGCGAGACCTAATACCACAAAAGAAAAAACACGAAGACTATCAGCGTATAGCCGAAAGCGTCACATATATAAAGAATAATTATAATAAGGCACTGATGGTCGATGATCTGGCCAGAATGGCGTGTATGTCGACCTATCAATATGAACAGCGTATGCAGAAGATATTCAAGCTGACAGCAGGTCAATTTATCCAGAAGACAAGAATAGAAATTGCATTATGGAAACTGAGAGAGACCAATCTTCAAATAGTAGAAATAGCTTTGGATTGCGGGTATGCAGACCAAAGCGCTTTTTCACGACAATTCAAAAAAACAATCGGACTGACACCTGCCCAATATCGAAAATTAATGAAACGCAAAAAATAAGTTTATAAAAAAATAATACGAAAATGTTAAAGACAATTGATAAGAAAATGCAACAGGCTGTATTATTATAATACAGCCTGTTGTATAAGTGTGATTTATGATTCGCATCATATGCATGACGCACTTGTGACTATTCAGCATTACACGCAAAGGCCGAAACATGCCAATTAAATGAAACAGGTAATTTATTAGCAATAAATCCTGGTAACCAGATTATCCCATAAACGGATATTTATAATCTGTCGGCGGGATAAAGTTTTCTTTGAGCGTTCTTACAGATACCCACCTGAGCAGATTCTGCATAGAGCCAGCCTTATCGTTAGTTCCAGAACCCCTGCTGCCTCCAAAAGGCTGCTGTCCAACAACAGCGCCAGTTGGTTTGTCGTTTATATAGAAATTGCCGGCAGAATGCCTTAGCGTGTCTAAAGCCATTTGAACGGCATACCTGTCACGAGCCATAATGCAACCGGTAAGAGCATAAATACTAGTAGTATCACAAGTATTAAGAATCTGCTCAAATTCATTGTCCGGATAGACAAATACAGTTAAAACCGGGCCGAATATCTCTTCAACCATAGATTCATAGTCGGCTTTATTGGCTAATATTAATGTTGGTTCAACAAAATAGCCAACGGAATCATCACATTTGCCGCCAAAGACAATTTCAGCATCTTTGGAGCTAGCGGCCCTGTCTATATATCCCTTATTTTTGTCAAAAGACTTTTTATCAATAACAGCATTAACGAAATTTGTAAAATCCTTCACATCGCCCATTTTAATTTCGGCAAGCATATTTCCAATGCTTTCCTTGATACCAGGCCAGAGGCTTTCCGGAATGTATGCCCGAGAGAGAGCTGAACATTTCTGGCCCTGGAACTCATAGGCGCCGCGAACCATGGCAACAGCAACTTCCTGGATATCCGCAGAAGAATGAGCTACCATAAAATCCTTTCCGCCAGTCTCGCCGACAATTCTTGGATAAGAGATATATTTATCGATATTATTACCAATCATCTTCCACATGCCCTGGAATACTGCAGTACTGCCGGTGAAATGTATGCCGGCAAAAAGCGGCGAACTCATTACCTGTTGGCAAATTTCCGGACCAGAACCCGGAATAAAATTGATAACACCGTCCGGCAAGCCTGCTTCCTGAAGCAGCTTCATAATGAAATAATTAGAGAAAACCGAGGTAGAAGCCGGTTTCCATATAGCAGTATTGCCCATCATTGCCGGAGCAGTGGGAAGATTTCCCCCGATACTGGTAAAATTAAAGGGAGAAACAGCAAAGACAAACCCTTCCAAAGCCCTGTATTCAACAGAATTAAGCATTCCAGCAGGAGAATACAAAGGTTGGTCCTGATAAAGCTGCTGCATAAAAAACACATTAAATTTCCAGAAGTCAATAAGTTCGCAAGCACTGTCAATTTCAGCCTGAAAAGCATTTTTACTCTGGTTCAGCATTGTTGCAGCATTAACTTTATAGCGATATTTTGTAGCGAGCAAATCAGCCGCTTTTAAAAATACCCTGGCACGCTCAACATAAGGAAGATTTTCCCAACTTTTTTTGGCTTTTTGAGTCGCCTCAATTGCCATTTCAACCTCTTTTTCACCTGCCATATGGAAGGTACAAAGAGTCTTTTTATGATTGTGCGGTTGTACACATTTTCCAAGCTTGCCTGTTTTGATTTCCTTTCCGCCAATAATAAGCGGAATTTCTATCTCCTGAGCTTCGAGTATAGAGAGTTCTGCCTCTAATTTTTCTCTTTCAGGTGAACCGGGGGCATATGAAAACACAGGTTCATTAACAGGATACGGGATGTTACTAACAGTATTATGCAAAACGATTTCCTCAAAATAGTTTAATATTATATAAAACAAATTTGTAATAGTGCGGTTTATGCTTCGCATCATATGCATGGCGCACTTTTGACTGTTCAACATTACACGCAAAGGCCGGAACAGGGCCTTGTGAATGAAAAACTATATATTTAATTGTGTTTTCGAGCTATTTCTCGAAAGTATATTTAACTCAAAACGCTGCAGGAAGGCCCTTTTAGGCGATTTACCAGAGTCACTTCGTTATTGCAACTTAAAAACTGCGAAAGTAAACTAAATATAAGCCGTAAAAATAATAGTATATTTCACAAGTATACATACAGAAAGAAAATAATAGTTAAAATGGTAAAATCTATCTTGAAATAAATTTAAGCAATGACTAAATAATTGGTATATAGCGTGTTTTGAAGGTAAAATAATCTTTGATAAAAGCTTGAGAAGCAGCCAAGATTAATATTGAATTATCTTGTTATTGACTAAAAAAGCAGTAATATTATAAATTATGAAACTACATATATTAACAAAGATTCGTATTACAATAATAGTGTTAATTGCCGCCGGACTATACTGGATGACCTGTAAGGGCACACTGTTTAATAATAACGACCTGCCTCAGTCAATATTAGGTAATCCTAACAGCTCATTCATGACATATCTATATATAAACATCATCTGCATTGCGGCGACAATTCTGGCGTTTTTCATAGGCGGTAAAAATACTCGTTATATAGCCCCTTTAGCAGCGCCTTTTGTTCTGCTGCTTCCTGCTATTTTTTCTCCAAATATGAACAAACTGCTAACTTTACACCAGAGCGGGTCATCCAGATCAAGCTTGTTCAACCAGATGGCAGTTGATACTTTTTTGTGGTATATACCTATAATTACAGGACTTATAGTAGTAGTTATTCTAAACAAAAAATTTATTCCCCAAAAAACTGCCATAGAAAACACCGAGGAAAACAGTCAGCTTAAATTTGGTACAGATATTCCCAAATGTATATTATCAGCAGTTGCGGCAAGTATAATATCGATCTTAATATTGCCATATCTCTGCCTTGGAGATACAGCTGAAATAATGGTAGCAGGTTCGCCTCAGAAATTTTCCACAGCAGTCTCTATAGGTCAGCAGGCATTTGCAGTTACAGCAACCTTTTTTATTGCGGTTATGGCTACCCACCAATTTACCAGGACCACAGGAAAAGCATTTATTCCGCTACCAATTATAGTAGCGACTTTCTTTTATATCAGAGGAAACAACGGCCTATGGGACCAACTGGCAAGCAATGGAGTTCCAGCTCATCTAATACATCCCGGTTATGCAACTTTGACTATTCTTCCAATAACATACGCAGTATTTGGCAGTTTAGGGATAGCATGGGGTTACTGGAACAGTTATAAATTCCATTATGCAAGAGAACATAATTTAATACACCTTAAATAGCTGGACCTACCATAGTTGGGTGTGTGCCAAATATTGAAGTAGTCCGCGAATGGAAAGCCCAGATTTTGTTGCGAAATCGTATTTTCTTTATTAACAATAAATAAAAAATATTTAAATTTTAAAAAACATATTGAAATGTCCGATAATGTCATATATATTATAGATAAGGACGAGGAAATTTCTAAAGAGAATAGACATAAAAGTACGCTATGTTGGGAGTGGGCCTGCTTAGGCGGATTATTCGGATCTTAACGATTTGGGTAATTTAGATCCATTATAGTGATAGCTCACGAACAACCTAATGCCGGGTTATATTTTGTAGCCCGGCTTCTTTTTTTTAAACTACCCTACCGTTACGCTATTTGGTACTACCACACAAAGATAATGTAAAACATATAACTTCTAAACATCATAAGTTGCTATAAATATATGTCGATATTTACTAGTGAATATTTTTTTGCTAGAATATGTTTATAAAGATATTTAGATAAATACAACAATGGAAATGCCATGCCTGAAAACAACAATATTGATATAGATAAAATTTCATCTCAATCCAGTAAAGCTCAAACCGGCGTATTGCCAAAAGCAAGAGCGGACCTGGAAATAACCGAACAAGTGTATTATGGAAATCCATGTTATGTTTTAAAAGATCCGACTTCTTTAAGATACTATCGCCTTAGACCGCCAGAATATACAATTTTTAAAATGTTGGACGGTAAAACAACTCTTGAGGATGTACTGAAAACATTAGCAATCCGATTTCCAGACGACACATTTGATGCACAGTCAGTAATGAGCTTTATAATAATGATGCGCGGCGGTAATTTATTGCAGGCAACCGGCGACAGCACAACTGACTACTTAATGAAACGCAAACAGCAGCTTACACGCAGCATATGGCAGCGAATAAAAACAGAATATATGTTTTTCAAGATACCCATGCTGGACCCGGATAAGCTGCTAACAAAAATGGACAGGGTAATAGGATCGTTTATCTACAGCAAGGCAATGATAATCTTTACGCTGATAATGTTTGTTGTTGCAATATATATGCTGTTTTCCAATATTGACAATTTGGGGCAAAGACAGCCGCTGTTAAGCTGGACAAACTTGATGTTCCTGTTTCCAGCGTTATTCTGTATTAAAATAATTCACGAATTCGGTCATGGCTTAACAGCCAAGCATTTCGGCGTAGAAGTACATGAAATGGGAATACTATTTTTGGTATTTATGCCTTGTATGTATTGCGATGTGTCGGATGCCTGGATGATAAGCAAGAAACACAAACGGGTATGGATAACAGCCGCCGGAATAGCGGTAGAGGTATTTTTGGCCACGGCTGCAACAATAATATGGGCGATAACAGTGCCCGGCAGCATGATAAACCAGTTTGCCCTAAATGTAATGCTGGCAGCAAGTATTAATACAATCATGTTTAATGGAAATCCCTTACTGAGATATGATGGCTATTACTTCGTTATGGATATGCTTGAGATACCTAACATGAAACAGAAAGCCACGCAATATCTATGGTATTTAGGCAAAAAATACGTATTAGGCATGGAAAAAGCGGAAAAGCCGATAGACCTTGATACCAGAGAATCCGGTATCCTGGCTTACGCAATTTGCAGTGCAATTTATCGCTGGTTCATTATATTTGCGATCGTTACCATGGTCTGGAAATTTTTGGAACCATACGGACTCGAAAGTATCGCTGCGATAATGGCTATATCAACAATAATAACGTCCTTTATTACACCATTTTTCAAATTTCTTAAATTCCTGGGGGCACAATGGGATTCTATTCATGTTCACCCGGTTATGGCAACAGCAATAATACTTCTTATCTGTTCAAGTATTGTAGGGATACTATGGATTCCTATCGAGCAGAGTGTTGATACGCAGTGTATAATCAGACCGGCCGAACTTACTCCCCTATATGTAAGCAGGCCAGGATTTTTAGAACTTAACAATGACAAGAGCCAATGGCCAGACGATGGAATGGCAGTTAAAAAAGGCGACCTGATATTACAGTTGTCTGACCCTGAATTGATTTACAGGGTAAAAGATCTTGAACTTCAGAAAAAACAGAAGCAGATAGCCTTGAACCAGGCCAGGAATATCGGTAAAGCAGTAGAAGAGAAACAGATAATAGAAGAACTTAAAGCACTGGAACTGTATCTCGACAGGGCGAAAAGTGAAAAGTCTCATCTTGACATCATATCGCCAATGGACGGCATTATAGTCTTGAACCCGCAAATACAGTTTGAAAAATATAACGGGGCATTCATCCAGACCGGTACCGAACTACTTTCTGTGTGCAAGAAAGACAGTTTTGAGGCAATAGCAGCTGTCAAGGCCCAGGATATGGAGTTTATCTCGGACGGCTTAGAAGCAGAGATAAAGCTATGGGCAATGGACGCAAAAACAGTAAAATCCAAGGTAGAAAAGAAAAACATACCGGATACCAAGGTGCAAATATTAAGCAGTCTTGCGTTTTCTACCATGTACCAGGGAGATATCCCTACGTTGCCCACAACAGACAAAGAAGAAATACTGAAGCCCGCAATCAACGTTTATGAACTGGTGTTGCCTATAGCCCAATCTGATTCCACAGGTTTAAGGGATGGCCAGACAGGCCGGATAAGAATCATTTATGAAGACAAAACTATCGGGCAAACCTTTATGAGCTGGCTGTATAGAACTCTGGTGCTGGATTTAAGGCTGTAACTTATTCGGAATTGTCAAGAATAGACATAAAGGCTTCCTGTGGTATATTAACCGAGCCGATAGTCTTCATCCTGGCTTTTCCTTCTTTCTGCTTTTTGAGCACCTTCATTTTTCGTGTAACATCACCGCCGTAAAGCTTAGCGGTTACATCCTTGCGATAAGCCTTGATGGTTTCGCGAGCAATGATCTTGCCGCCAATAGCTGCCTGAAGAGGAACTTCAAATTGATGACGCGGGATAGCCTTACGAAGCTTAAGAAGGAGCTTTCTGGCCCTGTTTTCACAGTTTTGCCTGTGTATAATAATAGCCAAAGCATCAACAGCTTTTCCATTGATAAGGAAGTTAACCCGCACAAGGTCTGACTTTTCGAATGCCAGCAGTTCATAATCCATGGTAGCATAACCACGAGTAGCACCCTTCAGGATATCATAAAAATCATATACAATTTCTGCAAGAGGTGCTTTAAATTCTATCATGACTCGAGTCTGGCTCAGATAATCCTGCTTGACAAGAATACATCTGCGCTCATCAGCAAGGGTCATAATCGAACCAATAAATTCTACCGGAGTAATAATCTCCAACCTGACGAATGGTTCACGCAACTCTTTTACCTGGGACATGTCAGGCATCTGGCTTGGAGAATCAATCCTGATAACCTCATCTTCGGTAGTAACAACTTCATAACTAACTGTAGGAGCTGTCTGAACGACCTCCACATCATTTTCACGCTCAAGACGTTCCTGAATGATTTCCATATGCAAAAGGCCAAGAAAACCGCAACGGAAACCAAAACCAAGAGCAGGCGAATTCTGTGGGACAAAGGTAAAAGAAGAATCATTCAGGGCAAGCTTATCGAAAGCAGCCCGCAGTTTCGAATAATCAGTTGAATTGCCAGGATAGAAATCAGAGAAAACCATCTGAACAGGCTTTTGATAGCCGGGCAGCGGTTTGACGCAAGGTTTGTGCTGGTGAGTTATCGTATCACCAACAGTAACTTCATTCAATTGCTTTATAGAAGCAACAACATAGCCTACTTCACCACAACCGATTTCATCAATGCGTGTCATTTTGGGTGTAAATTTACCAAGTTCACATACCTGGTAAGTTCGTCCGGTAGCCATCATCTTGATAGAGTCATTCTTTTTTAGCTTGCCGGCAACAATCCTGACATAAAGTATTACCCCCCTGTAATCATCATAATGACTATCAAAAATAAGTGCTTTTAGAGGTTCATCATGCAAGTCTTCCGGGGCGGGAAGCAAAGTAACTATCGCTTCAAGCAGCTCAGCCATATTTGCAGCACTTTTGGCACTAACAGAAATACATTCGCCCTTTTTTATCCCAAGAATATTTTCTATTTCTTCTGCAACGACATCCGGCTGAGCGCTAGGAAGATCAATTTTATTTATAACAGGCACGATTTCGAGCCCGCCATCTATGGAAAGATAAGCATTGGCAACAGTCTGTGCCTCAACCCCCTGGGTAGAATCTACCACCAATAAAGCACCTTCACAAGCAGCCAGAGCACGTGAAACTTCATAATGAAAGTCAACATGTCCCGGAGTGTCAATCAGATTGAGCATGTACGTATTACCGTCTGAATGTTTATAATTCATAGTAACAGCAGAAGCTTTTATTGTGATGCCTCTTTCGCGTTCGAGTTCCATACTATCAAGCATCTGTTCCTGTAAATCTCTTTCAGAAACAGCGCCGGTAATTTGCATGATACGGTCAGCCAAAGTACTTTTACCATGATCAATATGCGCTACAATCGAAAAATTTCTTATAAAATTGGTATCCATATATTTTTTGTAGTTCCTGCCTAGTCTTGAAACCGGGGTGTGTTGGTGTGGTGTTTTGTTTAGCTCTATATAACTCCATATAACAGAATATATATAGAACATTAATTGTATCATTTATTGAGTACGATTTCAATCAAATTCTGAGCCACAACAAAGCAAGGCCAAACTACTGCCAAATCAACATAAACATCTACGAGACAACACATTATGCACAGCAGGCAGCATATGCATTAGTGTTTGCAGTAAAGCCATACAACTGTTACAGTCGGCATTAAAATCTCAATTTATAAGTTTAAGTTTTATGGACAAACATAAAACAGAAAGATATAATTCAATTGATGAATGATTTTGTCGTACAAGAGCATACTATCGATGATCATACTCATTGGGATTTAATGGTTCGATGTGGGGAGATTCTGCTTACCTGGCAAATAGAAACTCACCCTACTGAGTGGTCAGAAAGCGAGATTAACTGTAAAAAGATATTTGACCACAGGCTTAAGTATTTGACATACGAAGGACCGATTTCTGAGAATCGCGGTTTTGTGAGAATCGTTATAAGAGGTCAATATTTTGACCCTAAAGGCAAACTTATGTCCTGCCTGCCTTTTGATGAAGTCGAGTTAGTTCTCAAGAGTGAGACACTGCACGGAGAAATCATACTAAGCAGTATTGAAAGCGACAACTGGAAAATGAAATATGTCAAAAAGGACTACCCCTGCACAATTTGACATATCTTTCCAGAACTCCGACTCCTTTCTAATAAATTCATTTCATATGTAATTGACATTGCTGTATTTAGCTATTAAAATTTGTTTTTAATTATTATTTAAGAGGACAAATGGCGAAAGTACTGACAATTGGGACACGCGGCAGCAATCTGGCATTATGGCAAACCAGGCATATAGAAAAACTGTTTAGAAACCTACACCCCGATATCGAATTACATATAAAAATAATCAAAACCAAGGGTGACAAGATATTAGACCAGGCATTGAGTAAAATCGACGGTAAGGGCTTATTTACTAAAGAGATAGAAGATAATCTGATTGCCGGAGAAATAGATTTGGCCGTCCATAGCTTAAAGGATCTGCCAACCGATCTGCCGGAAGGATTGACATATGGCGCAATTACCAGCAGAGAAGATTCTTCAGAATCCTTTTTTAGTAAAAGCGGCTGTGAAATACAAAATTTACCGAAAAAAGCAAAAATTTTTACCAGTTCTCTAAGACGCAAATGTCAGCTGCTACACGCAAGACCAGATTTGCAGATATCAGATGTTCGAGGAAATATAGAAACCAGGATAAAAAAATACCTGCAGAATGACGAGATTGACGGAATGATACTTGCCAGCGCAGGACTAGCGCGGCTGGGACTGGACAACCTGGTATCACACAAACTGGACCCCAAAGTCTTTTTACCAGCCTGCGGTCAGGGTGCACTTGCGATTGAGATAAGAGCAAATGATCCGGAAACCGCCAAATTACTGAAACCATTGGAAGATCAAGAATCAAAACTTACTACTGATGCTGAGCGATCATTTCTTGCATCGATGGGTGGAGGATGCCAGGTCCCAATGGGTGCTTACAGCTGGGTAGAAAATACAAAGCTGCATATAAAAGCATTTTCTGGCGATGTAAACGGCAAAAATATAGCATATGCGGAAATTTGCGGTAAGCTTGAAAATGCAGTTGAAATAGGAATTGAAGCCGCAGAGACTATAAAAAAACAGAAATAATATTATAAAAACCAGTGACAGAAAAATGACATACATTGCTATACCAATAAAAGTAGAATCAATAGAGAAATTAAAAACACAAGCCCAGGCTGCAAAAGACAAAGGTGCCGATATTATCGAACTGCGACTTGATTACTGGCCGGACCAAATCCGGTTAGAAGAAAAAGTTGTTGATATTGTTACTATCGCCCGTGAATACGGCATGAAAGTCATTGCTACATGCCGAGCAAACTGGGAAGGCGGCGAATACGATGGACCAGATAAAAACAGAATCAAGATACTGCAAAAAGCAGCTTCCGCCAGGGCCGATTATATTGATATTGAATTAAAAGCAGTAGCAGAATTTCTGCCTGAATTCGGTCCGGCCCAGGTAATAATCAGCCACCATAATTTTGAAGAAAAGCCAATAGACCTTGTTGACATAATTAACAGCATTAAGAATCTTTCGTCGGATGCAATACCTAAGATTGCATTTAAGGCTAACAGTATTGCTGACTCATTTGCCGCACTTGACATTATGCGTGACAATCCTGGAATGATAGCAATTGCAATGGGTTATGAAGGGATAATTACCCGGTTATTAGCAAAAAAGCTCAACGCCCTGCTGACATTTGCATCGCTGAGTAATGAAGATTCAACAGCAGACGGTCAGATTAATCTAACAGAAATCAAAAAAGTTTACCGATTTGATAAAACAAATTCAGACACCCGTCTTTTTGGGATAATAGGTGCCCCGGTATGCCATTCCAGAGGGCCAATAATTCATAATCGTGCATTTGAAGAGTCATCATTTAACGGCATGTATATGCCTCTGCTTATCCAGGCAGACGAGTTTGATTTGTTTATGGATGAGTGCCTGAAGCGTCCATGGCTGTTATTTAGCGGTTTTAGTGTTACCCTGCCGCATAAACAAAACGCGATGAACTATCTTGATAATAACAACGGTTTCATTGATCCGCCGGCAAGAAAAATAGGTGCAATCAATACGATAATAATAACCGGTGACCATGAACTCCGAGGATATAATACCGATTACCACGGTGCTCTGAAAGCTATTTTGGATGGATTAAGCAAATCAGGAAAATCACTTGAAGGAATGCCTGCAGCTGTTATCGGCGCCGGCGGCGTTTCGCGTGCAATAGTATCTGCGCTTGTAGATAATAAAGCAGATGTAACAATCTATAATAGGACCATAGAAAAAGCAAAGCATTTAGCAGAAACCTTCGGCTGCAATTATGCCAATTCAGACGAAATAGACTCTACGTCTGCCGAATTGATAATAAACTGTACATCTCTTGGTATGGAGCCTGAAATTGAAACCTGCCCTGTGAACAAAACTACCATAAAATCCAATATGACAGTTTTTGACACTGTCTATGCCCCGCTAGAAACCAAACTCTTAAAATATACAGTAGAGTCGGGGGCAATGCCAATTTCCGGCTTGGACATGTTTATTAACCAGGCAGTTAAGCAATTTGAATTGTTTACCGGCAAGTCGGCTCCAGTTGCTACAATGTCGGAATCCGTCCAATTGTAGAACCTAGTAACTCCTTATAATATCGCAGCTTATACGTATTTCAGTATAACTGCAAATAATCTGACAAATAATTCCCAGGAATCACTGTAAGCTGAATCCTATCACCCTGCTAATCCGGTCACAGATGGGCGATAATCTAATTTCCGTATGTCCGATCCGGCCATCCCTATAATCAAAAATCCCACTATTTTTGCAAGTTAATGAGCTTACAACTTAATATTTACATATCTGCTTATATAACAGCATCTTACAGATAGTGCTTTTAGCAATATTATAGTTAAATCTGCAAAAGTTGCCTTTAGAAACTGACGATAATAATTCTGAACATACAATTGCACCAAAAGTGTGAAAGTACTTATTGAGAATATAATTATGAAAAAAATATCATTAACAATATTGAATATTTGCCTGTTGGGCATCCTGGTATGGATATGTGTCAGTATCTTTTCTCCTAAAAAAAGCAGCTTAGATAACACGCATACAGAAAAAATTAATGCTGAAGTAAGTACAGAAGATTCATCATTATCTGAAAATGTAATACCCGCTGGCGAAATCGACAACGGCGTTTTAGAAAATCTTTTCGATAATACGAACGACAACGCGGTACAAGAAATTGAGGATGTACCAAGTAAGCCAACCCTCCCCTCAGGAATATATCTTAAGGGCACAATTACAGGCCCGGAAAGTATCGCAAGAGCAATGATATCAGTTCAAGGCGAAGATAAAACAATGATATTGAAGACAGGTGAAAAACTTGGTGGTTTTGTCATAAAAGACATACAAAAAGATTACGTGGTACTGACAGCCAACAAACAGGAAGTTAAGCTCTGGATACAATCAGGTAACGGTAAAACAATACAGCCTGAAAGCACACAAAACATACAAGAAACTGTAATCAGCGAACCATTAGAATTGGCTATGCCTAAAACTCGTGAAAACCTGGTTAAGACACTTGATAGTCTCAACCTGGACGCTCAATGGGAGATAGTAGAAAAGTCAACAAGTGGAAGTAATGATGAAGGTCTGAAGATTTCAAACATAAAACCTTTAAGTCCAATTGCATTACTAGGCGTTAAACCTAATGATACAATCGTAAGCATTAACGGTCAAAAACTGTCGAATATAAAGAAAACGTACCAGGTATTACAAAAAGCCAAATTGCAAAACAAGCTGAGTATTATTGTCAAACGTGATGGAAACGAAATCAAATTTGACTCTGACATCAATAACACAGAGGAAAAATAATGATGAGAATTTGGCCTTAGACCGTTCAACATTATTTGCATAGACCGATACCGGACCTTGTAAACAATAACCTAAGTATTTTGATATATAATCGAGATATTTCTCGAAAGTACATTTAACCTAAAAACAGCATAAAGGCCATTTTGGCAATTATTGCAACTCAAAACTGAGAAAGTTAACAAATGGTTAGAATATTTAAATATTTGCTAATAGCTTTAATATTCCTTAGCGGATGCCAGGAAGCTAATAACGGAAAAAACGAAACCAGCGATACCGTTGAGAATTCGCGTAAGAGTAACAGCCTTGCTGCAAACTCAGCATCTCTTGACGTAAGCACTTCAGAATACATAAAACAGATGCTGGAAATGAATAGGCGAAATACAGCTTCAGAATATGTAAGCCCGACATATACGCCAGAAGCAGACTTTACGGACGATTATGACTGGGATAAAAGATTTGATCTTCCGCAAAACGCTCAAGAGGCTAATCCATCTGCAACAGCACGTAATCTAAAGCAAGAACTTAATCCTGTTGACAGAATATTAGCAAACCAGGAACTTGCCAATCAAAAACTGTCATTGAATTTCGAAGATTTAGATATCAAAACAGTAATAAAGACTGTCAGTGAAATAACCGGTATCACATTTATTATTGATGAGCAGGTAAAAGGAAACGTTTCTGTTGTATGTCCAAATGAGATTACAGTAAAAGAACTGTATCCCTTTTTAGAGTCGATCCTTGAAGTACATGGTTTTGCTGCGATACCTACAGAAAATCACGTTAAAGTAGTGCCGCAAAAAGATGCTGCCAGCTATAACATTCAGATTCATACCGGAAGCGATCCTGACCAGATAGCAATTAGCGATACAATAATTACGCAAATTATGCCGTTAAAATATGCAGATGCATCTGAGATATCCTCATTGATCAAACCAAAACTGGGTTCTACTGCAAACGTTAATGTATACAAGAAAAGCAATACTCTGCTAATAACAGACACTTCGGCAAATATACATAATGCTGCACAGATCATTAGTAAAATTGACGTACCTGGGTCAAAAAAAGAATTTGTAAGAATACCGCTAAGATATGCATCAGCATCAACGCTGAGTAAACAAATACTAGATATGATAAACAAACAGGATTCCATATCTACAGGAGTCGGAGCAAGAGCGGCAAACCCAGATGCGGTTCAAATCCAGGCTGATACCAGAACAAACTCATTAATGATAATAGCAGGTATCAGGGATATGCAGATAATATTCGATATGATAAAAAAGCTGGATGTCATTCATTCGGCGGACAATAACGATATCCATGTAATTCCACTGATTAATGCCAAAGCAGAGACAATTGCCAATGCCCTGGCACAGATTGATATCCCCAGATCAGGCAGTACCGATACAATACCGATCAAGATAACACCTTTTGCTGACACTAATACCCTGATAGTGACCGCTGCCATGCCGGACTTCAATGTAATACAAAGCATTGTAAAAAGGCTTGATATTGTACAGGAACAGATATCGATTGATTTATTAATAGTCGAGGTTAGCGAAGGCGACCTTGAAGAACTTGGTATCGATTGGGCAACCTTAGACGAAGCTGTAAGTGACAGTATAAGGTTTTTCGGCTCTACCAACTTTGGCGCTCGCCTGGACTACATATCAGGCGATTACGAAGGATTGGCATTGGGTGCGTTTAAGAATGTAGGAGATGACACAAAGATCGGATCAGTTCTGAATGCACTGAAACGTCTGACATCCAGCAATGTAATATCATCACCAAACGTTACAACAACTAATCATAAACAGGCAAGCTTCATGGCCGGTGATAATATACCGTACCTGAAAGATTCAAGAATAACAGAAACAGACCCGACAGACCCGACAGTCATAAAGAGCTACGACTATAAAGATGTTGGTATCGATATGAAAATAACACCTCATATCAATCAGGGCGAACTGATACAGCTGGAAATTGACAGTGAATTTACCCAGCAGAAAGACAGCCTTACCGGGCTGGGAGCAGAAACCCCTACGATATCGAAACGTAAGATCAATACAGAGATAATAATGGTGGACGGAGCTTCAATTGTGATAGGCGGCCTGATACGCGAAGAAGCAAATGAAACAGTTGACGGAATACCGTTGATAAGCGATATACCTTTAATTGGCGATTTATTCAAATCAACAAAAACAGTAAAGCAGAAAACAAATCTGCTGCTGTTTATTACTCCAAGAATAATTCGCAGACCAGCCGATGCCGCAAGCATCAGTGAGATGAAACTAGATACAATAACAAGAGATAATACAGAAATAAAATAATGACGGAAGTATCATTAGGACAAATTCTACTAAAAGAGACTGATTTGAGCATGGACCAGCTTGATATGGTCCTCAGGATTCAGCAGACAAGGCGGCCAAAGCCTAACCTGGGTGATTTACTGGTTGAAAAAGGTTTTATCACCAGGAAGCAGCTGTGCCGTGCCCTGGCAATCCAATGGAATATGCCGTTTATTGACAATATCCCGTTGAGCAATATAAATACAGACATAATCTCCAGGGTCCCTATAGGTTTTCTAAAAGACAAAAAGATTCTGCCGGTAAAATTAAAAAGCGGCGGTAATCTTATTGTTATAGACAATCCATTGAACATTGAAGCGATAGATAGTATCTCCAATATAATAGGTGAATACTGCCAGAAGGCAATTGCGTCAACCGAAGACCTGGAAAATACAATCAGCCAGCTGTATTTTGACTCTAAAAAGAATGACGAACCCGAGCAAAATGAAAATAATGACGGGCTGGAAATCGAAACAAGCCTGGTCGGCAAGCAAAGAGAAGACATATTAAATGTCGCGAACCTGCCGCCCGTAGTCAAACTTGTCAATAAGATATTATTCAGAGCTGTAAATTGCCGGGCCAGCGATATTCATATAGAACCTTATGAAAATGATGCAAAAGTGAGGTTTAGAATAGACGGTGTCCTGCAGGACAATATGTCTCTTACAAATAAAACGGTACTACCATTAATATCCAGGCTGAAATTAACTGCCGGCATGAATATTGCAGAAAAAAGACTGCCGCAAGATGGTCAATTCAGGGTAAAGATCGGCGATACAGATATGGACATTCGAATATCATCGATTCCTGCCTCTGGTGGCGAGAGGCTGGTATTGAGATTATTGGAAAAAGGAACCAAAAAAGTAAATATCGACACCCTGGGGATAGAGCCGAATATAAAAAACCAACTTTTGGGGCTGACCAATCAGTCTCACGGCATGGTATTGCTTACCGGGCCTACCGGAAGCGGTAAAACCACTACTTTATATTGTATTCTCAATGAGATCAATACTAATGAGAAAAACATACTGACAGTAGAAGATCCGATAGAATATGAATTGCCGGGTATCGGCCAGATGCAGATAAAGCCTAAAATAGGGCTTTCATTTGCGGTATGCCTGAAACATATTCTCAGGCAGGACCCGGATGTGATTATGATAGGTGAGATTCGAGACAGTGAGACCGCGGAAATAGCGACACATGCATCGCTTACCGGGCATTTGGTATTAAGTACCCTGCATACAAATGATTCAGCATCTGCTATTTTCAGGCTGGAAAATCTGGGCGTAGAACCTTATCTGATCGCATCGGCACTATCAGGTGTAATGGCACAAAGACTTGTCAGGACGATATGTCCGACATGTAAGTCAGAATGTAAAACGGAATACAATACAAATGAGCTGTTAAAGCAAAGTCCGTTATCAGTTAAATGCCAGCCGGTTTTTTTCACCGGAACCGGCTGTGAAGACTGTGCCGGAACCGGCTATAGAAACAGGATAGCAATAGCGGAACTGCTGATAATAGATGATGATATTAGAGAAATGATAAGTAAACAGACCCCATCTCACATAATTAAGGATAACGCGGTAGCAAAAGGTATGCTGACCTTGAGAGATGACGGCCTGAGACACGCCCTGCTTGGTACTACCAGTATTGAAGAAGTTATACGCGTAACACAGGAAAAAGCTTAATTTCTGTTATATATAGGTGCGGTATCGCACTTTTGACTGCTCAACATTATACGCAAAGGCCAGAACAGGGCCTTGTGAATGAAAAACTTTATATTTGAATGTATTTCCGAGCTAATTCTCGAAAGTACATTTAATTCAAAGCGTTGCAGGAAGGCCCTTTTAGGCGTTTTTTGCAACTTAAAAACTGCAAAAGTAAACTATAGATATTTTAACTATAACGTAATTATATATGCTAGAGCTAAAATCAGAACAACAGAATAAGAAACACAAACAAAATCGGCAGACTGTAAAACCTGTTATGCCAGAGATATTGCACAGGGAAGAGACCGCCGAAAAACAAATTGTGCATAACAGCAGACTATGCCTGAAAAGTAAAGACTTATATAACTTTACCCGCCAATTGTCGAACCTGTTAAAAGCCGGCATGGAAATACCAATCGCACTTGAGATTTTGGTAACACAAACCAATAAGACACAGGTGAAAGAAATCATTATGAACTTTCGTAATGAGGTGAATTCCGGAAGATCCCTGGCAGAAGCGATGGCATTATATCCGGGCACATTCTCTGAAATGTTTATCAATGTTGTATATTCCGCCCAAACCAGCGGTCAGCTGGACAAAGCACTGGAATACCTTGCTGATATGCTTGAAAAACGAAATAAAATCAGCAGCCAGGTCAACCGTGCCCTGGCATACCCGGCATTAATGCTGTCAGTATCTGCGTTAGTGATTATGTTTTTAATGACAACGGTAATCCCAAACATTTCTTCATTATTTATGGAAACAGGACGAGAGTTACCATTCATAACTAAGTCATTAATCTTCACCAGCAAAGCACTGGAGCTGACAACACCATATATTATAGTTTTAGCAATTGTCGTATTTTTTGGATTTCGAATATTTATCAAGAAACCTGACAATAGAATTCAGACTGATAAAAAGATATTAACGATACCATACATGGGAAGATATCTTTTGGAAATAGAAACCGTACGTCTTTGCAGATCATTATGTGCAATGTTAAGAGGCGGCCTGACAATCGTCGATTCTATGGAACTTGCAGGCGGTGCAATAAAGAATACATATATAAAGCAATCGATAAACAGTATTTCGAAAGGCTTAACAAAAGGCTACAGTGTAGAAGAAAGCTTCAGGAGATACGGAGTGTTTCAACCAATGGTGCACCATGCAATAGCAATTGGAGAAGCAACCGGCCAGCTGGAAAAACAGCTAACTTCAATTTCCGATATCCTGGATGAAGAAATCGACCATAAAACTAATATCATAACAACTATGATGGAACCTGTAATTATGCTGATTATGGGGCTCCTGACAGGATATATTGTAGCAGCGATGCTGTTACCTATATTTGAGATTAATTCGACGTTATAAACTCAAAAACATGAAAATTGGAATATAAATATCAACATTAAAGAAGGTATTTTATAAATTTAATTGGGAAACAAAAGAAAGCAACGAGGAAATAATATGCGTAATAAAGGATTTACATTACTGGAACTAATGATTGTTGTGGTTATATTGGGATTATTGTCTACGTTTATCGTGCCAAAGATTCTACATCACCCAGACAAAGTTAAGCGACAAAAGGCGGCAATCGAAATAAACAATATAATGAATGCCGTGAATATGTTCTATACCCATACCGGTAGATATCCTACAACCGCCGAAGGTCTGCAAATCCTGGTTAACGATCCCGGCAATATAGATAATTACGACCCGGAAGGTTACCTGGACAAGATAACAGACCCATGGGGCAACCCCTATGTATACATATACCCGGGGACGAATGGGAAAGTTGATATAGAATCGTATGGGAAAGACGGTGAAGACGGCGGTGAAGGACTGGACGCAGACATAGAGAGCTGGAACCTTGATAAATAACACATATAAAAGACAATGCAAAGGGGTTACCCTTATAGAAGTCCTCTTTGCGGTAATGATAATCACTGTTATTGCAACGGCAATCGCTAAAACAAGCATTAACAATATTAATTATGCATTATACAATAAGCAGATGGCAGATGCCCATTTGCTGGCAGAAAGCAAACTGGCAGAAATATCTGCCACTGACAAAAAGATAATATTGAATCATGGCAGCGAGAAGATAAATAATACCGAATTTCAATGGGACATACAAAATTCAGTAGTAAAAGTCAATGATATGAATGAAGAACATAATATTGACATGAACGAAATAATAATTACAGTCAGCTGGGAATGTAAATCAGAAAAGAAAGAAATTAGCATAAAAGAATACATTTATGGCAAAACATTGTAACAAAGGAACAACACTGATAGAGTTAATGATCTCTTCAGTAATTTTATCTATAATAATGTTTACTGTCTTCTCAGTATGGCATGCTGGCAATGCCTCTGCCAGAAATTGTATTAATATGTCGCATAATACAGATACAGCTTACAATATTATAGATAATATAAAAAAGCAGCTGGAAAGACTTGCCTGTATTGATGGTAAAGATGTGCCTATACAATGCTCGTACAGCGGCAGTAAATTTACAATAACTATTCTTACTCATAAAGGTTTATGGCAGGATGACAAATACCCATTGGGACCATATATAATACAATATATCTTTGACAAAAGTAACAGTACAATCCGATATTATCAAAAGCCCGAACTAAACTTTGCAGTACCAACTGCTAATATCAAGGATTGCGAACTACTGACAAAAAATGTAAAAAAGCTGGACATTATGTTCTATTCTGATAATACCTGGAAACAGTTAAGCAATAACAAGGTATCATTAGATGAAATTAAATTAGTCAAGGTTGAACTCATAACAAATGACGGCAACCAGGAAAACGAATACAGTATAATAGTTCACACACATTAACATCCAAATGATTAACAAGAGACGAAAATCAGGTTTTGTGTTATTGATAACAGTTATAATTGCATCTGTTATCACTACAATTGTTTTGGCAAGCAGCCAGACGATATCAACAAGCAATAAGCTGATGTCACAACATTTCGAACTAAACAGATTAGAACATACTGCAAAAAGTGCTATTAATTACGCACTGGGTATTATAAACCAGAATGATGAGGCAGTTAACATAAAAGACCTCTCAATAAATATTGACGGGATAGCCTGTAAATTGAATATTATTTGTGATAATGGCAAAATTAATATCAACAACCTGATCGCAACTGATAACAAATCCAACGATCAATATGTTACGATTATGTCAAACCTTATAAGATCATACAACAAAAGATATCCTGATGACAAGATAACATATGACTTTATCCCTGCACTGGTAGATGCAATAGATACTGATAATGATATTGAAAACTTGAAAATATTCGGAAGAAGTTATATAGGAGCCGAAAACAAATATTACCGGCAAAAAGGATTGCCGCAATGCAAAAACAATAAACTTACAGATTTGTCGGAAATATATTTTATTAAAGACTTCACAGGAGCAAATAAAAACAGTTTTAACTATTTAGCTGACCTTCTGACTGTTAAAAATACAGGGAAAATTGATATAAATTCCGCAAATCCGGAGGTTATATCATCCTTAGCTGTAAATATGGCCGATGAAAAAGCCAGGCTGTTATCAGTTATTGATAAAGATGCAAAGTATACTACAGTTGCAGATTTTATTGCGGCAGCAGAGCTGGACATTTCAGACAGTAATAATCTGGCCGGAATATTGACAGCAGCACCTAAAAAGATATATTACACCGTAACAGCCGAATGCACAGACAGAGGTCAAAAATACCAACTTAAGGCAGACATCAGCAATAATAAAGATATTTACGTTATTGACAAATATATAAAATAATAATATGAGCAAAAAATGTATCGCAATTGAATATAACGGCAGCAGCTGCAATCTGGTTCAAGTGAGAAGAACATCATCCGGCGTGTATGCAGAAAAGGCTGCTATAATAAGCAAGGACAAATATGGCTGTTTTTCTGATGAAATGCAGCAAGCAGGCTTTAATAAAAAACTGCCGATTGTGATAACTGTTTCTCCTGACAAATGCCATTATATGAACATAGAAAGTGATCAGGATATAACAAGTTCACCAGACGATACTTCCAAGAACAGCCCTGCTGTAAAAATGGCGGATTCCGTCCAGATACATTTACCTGAAATTCATAAGCTTGCCAGCAGCGGACCATCTTCTCTTCTAATTTCCGTTGAAAAAGATGGTATTGAAAATATCAAGGAATTATGCAAAGCCAATGACCTATCCTGCAGCAGAATCGAGCTGCCTGTTTTTGCCATGATGGCAGCTTATAAAAATCATGGCAGCGAAAGCGGCTGGATGCAGCTTTATGTAACAAACAGCAGAATAACAATTGCTGTCCTGAGTAATGAAAACCTGCTGCTGGTAAGAAATGTACCTTTACCTGGAAAAGTTGATATCAGTTCTATAGTTGCACAGGAACTGCAATTAAGCTGGCGGACGGCCTTTGGAATACACATCCCAGAAGATACAAAAGTTGTAGTAATAAATAACCACACAGAATACCCGGAGCTGGATTCGTTCATAAGAAGCAATCTTAGATGCCAGGTTCAGCCGGTAATTCAAGTAAAGGAAACTGAATATGATAAAAGTATCGAATCACCAGAGCAATTTGTGATACCATTAGCCGCAGCAAACATATATTTTAAGCCAAACGAATACATAGGTATGAATCTGGTTAAAACTATAAAGGAAGAAAGCGGTGGTGCACAAAATACTTCAAAATACAGGATTACAACTGTACTTTTAGTTCTGGTTATGTTTGCATATATATTCAACCTGGTTTTGAATAACTACAAACTGAATAAAATTCACAATCAGGTAAATTCTGATATTATATCGCTATTTAATAATTCAGTTCCAGGGCAAAATGACAAAAAACTGGTCCCTAAAATGATGCTGTCTATAATGAAAGAAAAGGAAGGCAGTATATCAAAAACATACGAAAGACTAACAGAAATTGACGGCAAAAAGTATGACTGGCTTTTAATGCTGAACAATATAGCCAAAGCCAAACCGGGCGTCATGACAATAGATAACATTTCATTCGAAGGTCACTCCATCAAAATAGCAGTAATCGCAGAAAAAGATGTTACAGAAAGTTTTAAAAAATCGATATTAGATTTGTCCGGCAATATTGGAATAGAAATAGTAACAACAAGCAGTAATAATGCCTTAGTCACAATCAATATGGAAAAACAGTATGAATAAGAAACAAAAAATAATAGCACTGTTATTAATAATCATATTCGGCTGTATGCTGTATGCCAATTCCCTGATTAAAGAAAACCGGCAGCTGGAACGTACTATTCCCAATAAAATCGAAATCAAACAGGAAATGGAAGCTATCAGCTCAAATATTGATAAATTTAACAAATATTGCGATATGCTACAACAAAACTACAAAAAGAATCCGGTTAACGAGGCACTGATAATTGAGAAACTGAAAATATCCAAGATATATTCTCAGGATAAGTTTAGTATCAAAAGCTCTGTACCCGAACAAATTGGCCCATTCAATTTAATTACATACCACATAGACGGGCGTAACCTGGAAACCCAACAAATTGCCCCCCTAATAAAAACATCCGAGGAACTCAGCCTTGGAAATCCCACGATAGAAATAGCCCAAAATGATGCAATATCTGTTAAAATAAATATTTATAGTTTAATCCCTCTAGACAAAGAATAAATAAACTACAAATTTATCTTTAAAAACCACGCACCTTTCGATTATAATCACTATAAATAGATATGTACGTGACTAAAACACTAATCACCCATAAAGCATTATAAGACATTAACTTATGAAAAGATTTGCATCAAAGACCATAATAATACTTGTCGCCCTGTTCATTAATAGTGCAATTTTGACCGGAAATGTTAAGGCACAATATGGAAATTCTGTAAGTTCGATCCCTGAAGATGACAGACCAGGCCCTGCCGGTCCATGGTTCGTAGGTTCTATCCTCAGTGCAGGTGCAATTGTTGTCGGCTTAAAAAACAGCAAACGCACTCACCTGGATTAAATCTTAAATTATTAATTCAATATAATTCTTTGTTATCGAACTTTTACGAAAGGAGTGTCGGTAATGAAAATCACAAAAGATAATATTATTCTAATATTAGTTTCTTTGAATCTGTTTATTCTGACCTCTATAGCTTTTCACTATTTCGACCCCACGCCAAAAGCTTACGGCCAAGTAATTGAAAACGACTACATTCTCACTCCCGGTAATCATATTCTTGGAAAGCAGTTCATTTGGGTAATAGATCTAAAAACACACCAGGTAACTAACTGCATGTATAATTATGAAACTAAAAGTATTGACTGGGGCCAGGTTTCTGCAATAAACAATATGCCGTAAACAAAGATAAGATACTAAATGTCAGGTGCAATATAATGTGTGATAATATATTTATTTCAAAGAATTCTTTAATAGCGTTTTTATTGTTCAGTCTGGCAGTTCTTTCTGCCTGCTGGGCAGCAATAGGTGACCAGCCTTTTTTAAGTCCGCTTGGTTCAACAACGAGAGCCGGGTATTACATTGTGACCACTACAACATCCGGAACAAGCGTGCCGGATTTACTCTGGGTTGCCAATAAAAATACCCAGGAATTGACAGTATTCAGTTCCCAGGGAAATGGGGAAATACGAAAATTAGCAGTTGCCAACCTTGGCAGAGCATTTCAGCAGCGTAGAATTAACTCACCGACAAACAATAATTATTATGGTAATTAGCTTCCTGAGTAATCTGCATATGTATTTTGTGTTTCCCAGATTCTCAAGTTAGATAATTTTCCGTTAATGATTTTATCTTCGAGCATTTCCCACACCACAACTACCATATTTTCTACCGTTGGCACCATTCCCTTCATTTCAGGAATATCCAGACACAGATTTTTGTGATCCAGTTTATCGATAACATGCATTTCAACCAGGGCATCCAGCTGATCAACTTCCAAGCCATAAGAATTTATATCATCTTTATCGCATCTTACAGACACCTCAAGGGTATAATTATGGCCGTGGCCGTTTGGATTAGCACATTTACCAAATTCCTGAAAGTTTTTTTCACTGTCCCACTGGTCATTCCACAGTCTGTGTGCTGCTGCAAGCTCATATATCCTGGTAATAGTAATCATATTTAGCGATCCGGTTAAAACTGAATAATTATTGTCATCATACTCTAACTTAACTTTGCTGAGCGTACAATTGTCAAAAATGCTGACAAAACTTCTACCGGCCCATGAGAGTATATCATATATAGAGGTACAGTAAACATCATGAGTTTCAAGATACGCCCTGACCATTTTCTTGATATGACTGACATTTACAATTAAGCCGCTGGATTTGTTTACCCGGCCTTCAAACGAGAGCCACAATTTGACTGGAACATATTCCAGCAAATTTAAACCTGAACGGGATGCAGATATTTTCCCATCACTAGACCTATAATATATTTTAACAGCTCTTGTTATAAACATAAGACATATTTATTATTAATGTTCAACGGCAATAAGATTTGCCGCGGCCCAGTTGACAGCATAATCAAAGATTTTGAGATTGTCTTCGGTCAGCTTTTTGCGTCCGGCAAACATATCGCTGATAGCTTCCCTGAAAATCTCCAAATCGATCTTATACACATCTAAGGCAAACAGTATCCCAAGCATAAAGACATTAGCCGACTTAGGAATTCCAAGCTTCTGAGCAGTTTCAAGAGCGGGAGCAGAAAAAACTTTCAGGTGAGATGGAAATTCATAATCTCCAATAGTAGAATCATATACTACTACCCCACCATGATTGATTTCAGAAACAAACCTGTCCAGAGAAGGTCTGTTAAGAGCAACCAGTATGTCACTTTTATTAAAAGCAGGAGAACTAACTACTTGCCCGGATACAATTACCGAGCAATTAGAAGTGCCGCCACGCTGTTCGGGACCGTATGAAGGCAGCCAGGAAACAAACCTTAAAGACTTGCATCCCGCTTGAGCCATAATCAATCCCATACTTAATAAGCCCTGACCGCCAAAACCAGAAGCTCTAAGAGCTATTGTGCCATAATCCGGATCAAAAACCGGTTCGGAAATACCTTTTGTATCATGCTGGTAAAGCTCATTAAGCGATTTTAGGGTAAAATCAGAATCAGGTCTCTTAATCGGCTTAACCTGGTCAGAAATATCCCGATAGACACCTAAAGGAAATTCTTTTTCCATATGTTCATTTATCCAGTCCGAACACT
This sequence comes from Sedimentisphaerales bacterium, assembly GCA_963666285.2. Classification (GTDB taxonomy): domain Bacteria; phylum Planctomycetota; class Phycisphaerae; order Sedimentisphaerales; family SM23-30; genus JAFGDI01. The sequence goes on along the minus strand of OY762711.1, from coordinate 2,476,582 downwards.
GTTTTGTGTCAAACCTAAGATTAATGGGGCATACAGTCAAAATCTCGACAAAAGCATAACCTTTGCCGTCACGCTGAATTTCCAATGCTTTCCGGATAGCTTTACGAGCCTGTTTTATATGCTTGATGTCTGATATACTTACCCGCTCGATGTAAACAGGAGCTTTCAAAGTCTGAAGCAATTCACAAACATGTAACGGAAACCCTGCTTGCTGAGCATCTCTGCCTTCCGGGCAAGTAACTGTTGATTCACCAATCAGAGTGGTTGGCGCCATCTGACCGCCGGTCATGCCATAGACTGTATTGTTAACAAAAATTACAGCCATTTTCTCGCCTCGATTAGCCGCCTGAATAGTCTCATTTAAGCCGATCGAAGCCAAATCTCCATCACCCTGATAGGAAATTACAACCGCATCGTCCCTTGTGCGACTTATGCCGGTAGCAACAGCAGGAGCCCTGCCGTGAGCAGCCTGGACATTTCCAACATTAAAATAATAATATGCAAAAACAGCACATCCTACCGGACTAATCAAAACAGTTCTATCTTGAATAGAAAAGTCGTCAATAGCTTCAGCGATGAGTTTATGGATAATCCCATGCCCGCATCCCGGACAGTAATGAGAGGCTGTATCAGCTGCCCCTCCTTTGCGAGTAAATTGTTTATATAATGACTTTGGTCTTTTAAAATTCTTTTTTACCATATCAATCTCAATCAGATATTTTTCAATGTACCGGAGCCAATGAACGCAGCCGATCAATCATCTCGGCAACAGATATCAAATTCCCACCGCAGCGGCTGATCAAATCGACCGGTCGGGAACATTCCACTGCAAGTCTGACATCATCAAAAAACTGTCCATTACTCATCTCAGCAACCAATATCCTACTATCATTTATCTCAGCAATTGCCTTAAGCTGGTCAGCACCGAAAGGGAAAAGAGTTTTAGGCCTGAATAATCCAACCTTTAAGCCCTCTTCTCGAACTATCTCAATAGCAGTACAGGCAATTCTGCTTAATATCCCATAAGTTACGATTATAATATCCGCATCATCGATCATGAAGGTTTCAAAATCTACTTCATTATCCTGGATAACTTGATATTTTTTCTGAAGCTTCAGATTTAATTCTTCCAACTGGTCAAAATCCAGAAATATGGATGTAATAAGATTGTCATTTGTAGCCGAAGTGCCGCATACAGCCCAATCTGTATCAATTTTCGGTTCAATTGCATAGTCAGGGAATTTAATAGGTTCGATCATTTGTCCCAAAACAGCATCAGCTAAAATAAAAACCGGATTGCGATATTTAAATGCTAGATCAAAAGCAGTAATTGTCATATCACACATTTCCTGCACAGAGTTTGGTGCCAGGACTATATTTTTATAGTTGCCGTGGCCTCCACCTTTAACAATCTGGAAATAATCACCCTGCTCAGGACCAATATTACCCAAACCCGGACCGGCTCGCATGATATCAACAATAACACATGGCAGTTCAGCCCCGGCTAAATATGAGATACCTTCCTGTTTTAAACTTATTCCCGGACCGGACGATGCAGTCATAACCCTGTGACCGGCAGATGCTCCGCCATAAACCATATTTATCGCTGCTTCTTCAGATTCGGCCTGGACAAATTTTCTTCCTAATTTAGGGAATAACTGAGAAGCTTCATGCAAAACTTCACTGGCAGGAGTTATCGGGTAACCAAAATAGCAATCACACCCAGCATACAATGCACCAGCTATTACTGCTGCATTACCTTTTATCATTTGAATTGCCATATCAGCTCCATTCCGTTGTATTCCAGATTAACTCCATCTAATCTGGTTTTTCAGGTTAAATAAGGGTATATACTAACCTGAATTTTAATACCCTCTTCACATAAATATTGCTATTTTACAGGTCTTATTCTTCTTCAGAATTAATTACTTCAATAGCCCCAAATTCAGGGCAGGCATAAAAACAATTACCGCATCCAATGCAGCCTGTTCCGCAATATTGAACAAAAACATAACCGCGTTTATTTATCACATCACCCAACTCAAGTAAATTGAGCGGGCAGGCATAAGTGCAGTTACCACATCCTTTACATTCTAATTCATTTATCAAAGGATATGATTTTGACTTTGTTGTCATTTAATAGTCCTTTTCGAACATTTATTATTTTTAATATATTATATATTTTCTAAATCATATATTTATTTGTCAATCAACAAATTAGTACTAATCCGAAGAATTATACAAAAAATATACCAGTTTTTCAAATAAGACTAACAAATGGTTTAAAATTAAACCGTAATATACTGTTATTAAACACCTTATAAAACCATAACAATGAGCCGCTATCAATCATCTGGTATGCAATAAATGTTATGAATAATTACTTCTAAACTGCCTTGGCGACATGCCTGTGTTTTTCTTGAAAAATCTGGCAAAATGTTCAGGGTCGGTAAAGCTTAAAGAATTTGCTACAACATAGATTGGTTGGCTGGAATACATCAGTTTTCTCTTTGCTAATTGTATCCTATGCTTATTAATTTCATCTTTTATGGACTTTTTAAGCAGTTTCTGGAACCTTAGTTCAAGTTCTCGACGTGAAATTGAAGTAGAATTTACAACATCCTGTACCTGGATATTTTTCTGGTAATTTTGACGGATAAATACCAAAGCGTCAGTCAATTCAGAATCATCCACTGCCATAATATTGCTGGACTGCCTGGTAATTATATCAAAAGGTTCAACTGTAATATCTGCTACTGAAGGACCGTTATTCATCTGATCATTCAGAATCCTGGCTGATTCATAACCGGCCCCTTCAAAATTCATATCAATACTAGACATAGGCGGCGATGACAAGCCACATACCAGCTCATCATTATCAACCCCCAGCACAGCAACCTCTTCAGGAACTTTTAATTTGGCAATCCGGCAGGCTTCCAATACATTTATTCCCCTGTCATCATTACAGGCAAAGACAGAAACAGGCTTTGGCAAACCTTCAAGCCACTCTGCTATACTTACCCTGTCAGAAAAACTTCCAACAGGATTTCGATTTGGGTGATCTGAATAGTTATAAACCTTACCAATAGAAGAAGACGCAATTTGTTCAGAAAATGAAGTGAATCGCTTATTTGACCACGGAATATCATCAAAACCGCAAAAAGCAAAATTAGTGAAACCTAAACCAACAAAATATTCAGCCGCTTTTTTCCCTATTTTATCAGAATCGGTATATATACTTGTAGAGCCTGGAACAACCTCAAGAATTGTATCGCTGACAAGTATTGGCACATTGAGTTTCAAAAACTCCGAGGTAAATTTGGAATCCAAAGCAATAATGCCGTCTGCTTCATCCAGCTTGAACCATGTAAACTGCTCCTGGCCATTTTTTATTAGATAATCAGGCAGCAAGGTACAAACTTCCCATTGGTCGTGACTATTGATGTACCTCTCGACACCAGATAGAAACTTTCTGCCAACAACACGGGCAGTATCAATCAGTATTAGTACTTTTTTCATTAATTGCCTCCATTAAATCATGCGCAACATGGTTATATTTTAACGTAAAATGGACTAGTAAACAAACAATATTGAACTATAATGAAAAAAATAATTAACAAATGTCTATATTTATAGAATTTCAACTGATAACATAATATTTCTTGGTTTCAATATATATTTTCGGAGGCAATAATGAAAGAATATTTCCCAAATGTTAGTCAAATAAAATACGAAGGGCCAGATTCAAAAAATCCATTAGCATTTAGACATTATAATGCAAATGAAAAGATTATGGGAAAATCCATGGCAGAACACCTCCGTTTTGCTGTTTGTTACTGGCATACATTCAAGGGACTGGGAGGCGATCCTTTTGGCCCGCCAACAATAATTCGCGAATACAACTCTTCAAATGACCCGATGCAGGTGGCTGAAGATACCATGCATGCCGCATTTGAATTTTTTACCAAACTGGGTGTTGATTTCTGGTGCTTCCACGATAGAGATATTGCTCCTGAAGCCGATAACCTGGCAGAAACCAACAAAAGGCTGGATAAAATAGTCGAATTAGCCAAAAAACTGCAAAATGACAATGGCATGAAGCTGCTTTGGGGCACAACAAACGCTTTCAGCCATCGTCGCTTTATGGCCGGTGCAGGAACAAATCCATCTCCGGCAGTATTTGCATATGCCGCCAGCCAGATAAAGAAAGCACTGGAAATTACCAAAGAATTAGGCGGCGAAGGTTATGTGTTCTGGGGTGGTCGCGAAGGCTACGAAACATTATTGAACACAGATCTCGGCAGAGAGCTCGATCACCTGGCATTACTACTGCAAATGGCCGTTGATCACAAAAAATCTATAGGATTTGACGGTCAATTCTATATTGAGCCTAAGCCAAAAGAGCCAACCAAGCATCAATATGATTTTGATGCAGGAAACTGCTTTGCATTTCTGCAAAAATATAACCTCCTCGACCATTTCAAGATGAATATCGAAGCTAACCATGCTACATTAGCAGGCCATTCATTCCAGCATGAACTGGAATTTTGCGTTGCTAACGACTTCTTAGGTTCGGTAGATGCCAACCGGGGCGACCTGTTCCTTGGCTGGGACACAGATCAGTTCCCTACCGATATTTATGACACAACCCTGGCAATGTATACTATTCTCAAAGGCGGCGGATTTACCACTGGCGGTCTGAATTTTGACGCTAAAGTACGCCGTCAGAGCATTTGTCCGGACGACTTGTTCCACGCACATATAGGAGCAATGGACGCTTTTGCCCGCGGCCTGAAAAATGCAGCTAAAATGCTGGAAGACGGTGTTTTTGAAGACAATCTCAAAACACGTTATGCCGGCTGGAATAGCGGTATCGGTGCCGAAATCGAATCAGGTAAATTAAATTTTGCCGAACTGGAAAAATTTACCCTGGAAAACGGTGAACCAGAAATAGTCTCCGGACGCCAGGAAATGCTGGAAAATATTCTAAATACATATATATAAACCTGCCTGATTGCCAGACAACAGACAATTGAAACTGCTAATTTATAAGTGCTGGATTATAGTATTTTCGAAAAAAGAACTTATCTATTTCACCTATATTACAAGTTTATTGTTTAAATATAGCAGACTGATAGGTATTATAAGTTTGTTCTATAAGTTCTACAGAATATCAATTTGTAATTAAGTTTGCGTGACTTGGATGTTTTTTGTCGCAAAATGGTATTTAAATAGCCCGGTTTTAATGTAGAATATGTAAGTCGCTGTTTCATAAAGCCTTATTATTTTAGAATTATATCTGTCATTATGACATCATAATTTATGTATGTGTATTTTTATTACTTTTGTTTAGGAGATATTTGCAATGATTGACTCTATGCTTGCCTCAGCAGCTTTTCAAGGTCTTGATTGGGGTGTACTTGCTCTGTTTGTTATTGCCATGATTGGTATTATTGTCTGGGTAACAAGACAGAAAGAAGAAACCTCGGATGATTACTTTCTGGCGGGCCGCGATGCCGGTTGGCTGGCAATAGGTGCATCTATTTTTGCTTCTAATATTGGCTCTGAACACTTAATTGGTCTTGCAGGTGCTGGTGCAGATAGTGGAATGGCTATGGCTCACTGGGAAATACAGGGTTGGATGATTCTTATTTTAGGTTGGGCATTTGTGCCTTTTTACTCACGCAGTATGGTCCTTACAATGCCAGAGTTTCTAGAAAGGCGATACAATTCTCAATCGCGAACAATCCTCTCTCTTATCTCGTTAATTAGTTACGTATTAACAAAGGTTGCCGTTACAGTATATGCCGGTGGTCTTGTATTCCAACAGGTTTTTGGAATTGAAACTCTTTGGGGTATTGACTTCTTCTGGATATCAGCTATTGGCCTGGTTTTGATAACAGCGGTTTATACAGTACTAGGCGGAATGAAATCAGTACTATATACATCAGTTCTTCAGACCCCTATTCTACTTCTTGGCTCACTAGTAATACTAGTCCTAGGCCTCCGAGAATTAGGAGGTTGGGACCAGATGATGGAAGTCGTACGTGCCACTCCTGTTAATGAACATGGAGATTCGATGGCAAACTTGATACGAAGTAATGATGACGCAAAATACCCTTGGTTGGGTGTATTGCTTGGATCATCAATTATTGGTTTCTGGTACTGGTGTACTGACCAATTTATTGTACAACGTGTATTATCCGGCAAAAACCAGCAACAAGCAAGACGCGGTGCAATTTTTGGAGCATACCTGAAGATGACTCCGGTATTTTTATTCCTTATTCCAGGCATGATTGCATTTGCAATGGTTAAGAAAAACATCATGATTGGTGACGTACCTTTCAGCATGGAAACACCTGATGCGGCATTCCCAAGCTTAGTGGCACAATTACTGCCGGCCGGTATTAAAGGTGTTGTTGTATGCGGTATCCTCGCAGCACTTATGAGTTCACTGGCATCACTGTTTAACTCATCTGCAATGCTATTTACAATTGATTTCTATCAGAAATTTAAGCCTGACACACCTCAACCTAAATTGGTACTTGTTGGAAGAATTGCAACAGTTGTAATTGTAATTCTTGGTATTTTATGGATTCCAATAATGAAAAGTATTGGAGATGTGCTTTATACATATCTACAAGATGTTCAGTCTGTATTGGCTCCTGGTATTGCAGCAGCATTTCTGATGGGTATTGCCTGGAAAAGAACATCCGCTATGGGCGGTATGTGGGGACTTATCTCTGGTATGGTAGTTGGACTAACTCGCCTTGGAGCAAAAGTTTATTATACAACAACTGCTAAAAGCGCCAATTTTCTTGATGCTGACGGTAATGGTGACGTTACCAGATGGGCTGAAGAAACAGGTGTAAACAACTGGTTCCTTCATTATTTTTATGAAGTTAACTGGCTATTTTTCTGCGGTGGCATGATGGCATTCTGCCTAGCAGTTGTGATAATTGTCAGCTTGCTCACCAAGGCTCCAGATCCAGAAAAAATTAAAGGACTGGTGATGGGTACTGCAACTGAAGAACAATTAGCAGAAACCAAACAGAGCTGGAATAAGTGGGACTTAGTTCACACTGCAATTATTCTAGCTCTCACTGGTGTTTTCTACTGGTATTTCTGGTAATAATATTTTAAGCATCTTTAGAGATGCAGAGATATCTGCAGAATAGAATATATTAACATGGTTGTAAGCTGGTACTTAGTAAAACATTGCTGAATACCAGCTGCAACCATTTTTTTTGGAAACTATAAAGTAAAAGGAAATCTGATATGTATTTTATAGGTTATGACTCTGGGACCTCTTCGATAAAAGCTACTCTTATGGAAGGTGAAAGCGGAAAAGTTGTAGCGTCAGCTACATATCCTGAAAAGGAAATGACGATAATATCACACCAGAGCGGCTGGGCAGAACAAAACCCCGGCGATTGGTGGGCTAACCTTAAAACAGCTACCGCTATCCTGCTTAAAGATGCTAATATTGACGCAAAAGATATCAAAGGCATTGGCATAACCTATCAAATGCATGGGCTGGTCTGTATCGATAAAAACAAAAATGTTCTGAGACCTTCTATTATCTGGTGCGACAGCCGGGCTGTCCCATACGGGCAAAAAGCAACAGATAGTATTGGTGATAAAAAATGCCTGGAAACCCTGCTCAACCACCCGGGAAATTTTACTGCGGCGAAGCTGGCCTGGGTCAAAGAAAACGAACCTGGAATTTATAACCAAATCGATAAAATCATGCTGCCAGGAGATTATCTTGCCATGATGATGACCGATTCTATCGTTACAACAAAATCAGGTCTTTCTGAGGGTATATTCTGGAATATAAGAGATGATGAATTATCAAAGGAAGTAATGGATGCATTTGGCTTTGAAAACAGCCTGATTCCAGATACATATGATACTTTTGGCATACATGGTGAACTTACTTCATCTGCCGCAGCTGATTTGAGTTTAGCTGCCGGCACTCCGGTATCATACAGAGCCGGTGACCAGCCGAATAACGCCTTTTCACTTGGCGTTATGGAGCCGGGTGAAATTGCCGCTACAGCCGGGACATCCGGTGTTGTCTACGGTGTTGCTGATAGTGCCTGTTTTGACAGCCAGTCAAGAGTTAACACTTTTATACATGTCAATAATACCAGCGACCAGAAACGCCTGGGAGTACTGTTGTGTATCAACGGCACCGGCATCCTAAACAGCTGGATTAAGAAGGCTGTTGGTGAAACTCTTTCATATACGGAAATGAATGAGCTGGCGACAGCGGTTTCAGCCGGATCGGATGGTATAAGCATTCTCCCATTTGGTAATGGAGCAGAGAGATCTCTCGGCAACAAGCAGATCAATTCATCAATACACGGGATAAATTTCAATATTCATAATAAAGCTCACCTTGCCAGAGCTGCTCAGGAAGGTATTGTGTTTGCTTTTAATTACGGCATGAACATTATGAAAGAAATGGGCCTGAAGGTAACTAATATACGAGCCGGACAAGCAAACATGTTCCAAAGCAGAATTTTTGCAGAAGCACTTGCAACCATTACCGATGCTGAAATTGAACTGTATAATACTGACGGTTCACAGGGAGCAGCACGCGGAGCCGGAATTGGAATTGGTTATTATAAAGACCAAAAAGATGCTTTTGTCGGCCTGACAGCCCTGGATAAAATCTCACCGAACAATGAACTAACAGAACAATATGTCCAGGCATACAGCAAATGGATCGAGTGCCTTAAACTATACATTTAACCCGTTATACATCAATGACTTAAAGGGCAAATTAACAATAAAAAAAGCTCGCCTTGGATTCCAGGACGAGCTTTTTTATCAATAAGTATAGAATACTATTTACTTAGGTATTCTGCAACTGTTCTTACGATATAGCCGGTAGCTCCTGACGAAGCAATGTCAGTTGGCTTAGTTGTCCAGGCAACACCTGCAATATCAATATGTGCCCAAGAGATTTCCTCACCGGCAAATTCTCGTAAAAATGCCGCTGCCGTTGCAGATCCACCTTCGCGACCGCCAATATTTCTCAAATCAGCACAATCGCTTTTCAACTGATCGGCATAAGGCCTGTCACATGGCATATGCCAAACCGGCTCGCCTGCTGTTTCTGAAGCAGAAACAAGCTCTTTAACTAAAGTATCATTATTGCTAAACAATGCCGCTTTATGATGGCCAAGCGAGATGATACAGGCACCAGTCAAAGTTGCCATATCAATTACAGCCTTAGGCTTTAACTTTTTGACTGCATAAGAGATAGCATCGCAAAGAATCATACGCCCTTCGGCATCGGTATTCTGAATTTCGACAGTTTTACCGCTGTAGGTCTTTATAATATCGCCCGGACGATAACTGTGACTGTCAGGCATATTTTCAGCCGAAGGTATCAACGCAACTACATTCTTTTTCAGCTTAAGCGAAGAAACTGCCTGCATAATACCAAAGGCATCACAACCACCGCATTTGTCAAATTTCATCTCGTGCATTCCGGCACCAGGTTTAAGAGAAATACCGCCGCTGTCAAAAGTAATTGCCTTGCCAACGATAACGACATCAGGAGATTTTGAGCTTTTATTTCCAGTGTACTCAAGCATTATCATCCTTGGTTTAGTAGCAGATCCTTGACCTACGGCCAAAATCCCGCCCATCTGAAGACTGGTAAGCTCTTTATCATCAAATATCTTGCATTTTAAGCCGACTTTGCGGGCCAGTTTGCGAGCTTCATTTGCCAATGTTACCGGATTTATCTCGGCACCAGTCTTGTTGCCCAGATACCTGGCATAATTCTGCGCTTCTGCTAATGCTATTCCTGTTTTTGCACCTTTTTTCATTGGAGCAACATCCTGCTGATTCCAGGCGACAATAACAGCCTTCATGCTGCCAAGCTTGCCGGCAGGCTCAGAAAACTGCTCAACATATTCGTACCTGCCAATAACCAGGCCTTCGGATATGACTTTTGCCTTATCCTGTGGACTAACGGACTTTGGCACGTCAAGACAAATAGCAATACTGCCGGCCTTGATTTTATCGGCCTGTTTTACTGCCAATGCCGCTGACTTTCTAAGTACATCCAGCTCAAAATCCTTCTGGACGCCAAGCCCTAAAAGTAATATTCTGCCGGAACATTTATTACAGCCGCAATATATCATTGTTGATTGTTTGCTTTTACCGGTAAAATCACCTAATGAATAAGCTTTCTTTATACTTCCATCTGTATGACGGTCAAGCTCAACAAGATCGTTAGGCATTTTAGCCGATTCAAAAACACCTAATACCAGCAGGTCTTCCTTGGCACCGGCTAATTCTTTATATTGAACAGATACATTTATTGTTTTTACATTCGCCATTCTTAAATACTCCTAAAGCAATTATTATGGTCAATATTCAGTTATTGTTATGAATGATACTATAATTATCACCAAAATTCAATTAATACCTGGTGAACATTACCAAAAGTCCTATAAATTTATATATATTACAAATAAAACCTCAATATTCAGTAATTTTAACTTCTTTGAATAAGTTTACTAATTATAGCCTTTAATCATGACGAAAAGTATTCTGACATTAGAGTTTAAGAAAAAATCTATTTTCTTTTAAGGATAACGAAAATGAGCGAATTTGACCAAATGACAGAACAACAGTCTGCACCTATTGATTCACATAAATTGATCAGTATTTTCGAGAATGCAGAAGATTTGCCAACATTACCTGAAGTAGCCCTGAAACTGCAGCAGGTTGTAGATGATCCATATAGCGATGCCAGAGACGTTGCCAAAATCATCGAAAATGACCCTTCAATATCTACCAAGGTGCTGAAAATGGTTAACTCAGTATTCTATCGCCCTTCCCATGGCGCAGAGATAACCCAGCTGTCACCTGCAATCGCAAGGCTTGGATTTATTACCATTACTAACATTGCTCTAAGCACAAGCGTTTTCCAGGCATTCAGCAAATCTCAGCAGCCGGTTTTTGATAGAAGAGAATTCTGGCGGCATTCTATAACTGTCGGTATCATTACCGGCACATTATACGATTTCTGTGCTAATCATATAGACCAGAGAATTACCAGGGACATTGCACATTTATCAGGTATTGTACACGATATGGGCAAAATCCTGTTTGAAAAATACGCAAACAAGCAGTTCCACCAGGCTATCAAGAGTGGTAAAGAACTTGATCTTCCACTGGATAAGGAAGAAGCAAGATTCGTCGGAATGAGCCACAATGAAGCCGGTGCATGGCTGGCAGATAAATGGAGATTGGGTGACGATTTGAAAGCGGTAGTGGAATATCACCATGATCCGACCAGCTGCCCGGATGAAAAACATCTCCCGCTGGTTAAATTAGTTCACCTGGCAGACTATATATGCCATAATCAGAATATTGGCGACAGTGGAAACTACGCCGCAATTTATGACAGTAAAATTCGTGAAGAATTTAGCCTGACACCTGATAAAATAGCTGAAATAATGGATATAGTAGAAATAGAATCATCTAATTCAGAAATTCTGCTAAGCCTGGCTGACTAGGCTATTAAAAAACCGAATAAATATCAAAGCGTATGGTATCGTATCATACGCTTTTTTTTAGATTATGACTCAAGTGAAGAAAGTGCATCTTCACATAATTTTATCTGACCGGGATCAGTTAATCTATCTTTTGCCTTGTTGAGTAATTCTTTTGCACGGTCTGGCTTTTCCAGATACCTAGCATACAGCAAACCGAGCATAAGCTCAACCTGTTCAACAAATTGATACCGAGTAAACCGATTTAAAAACAATTCGTACGCAATCGCAGCATTCTCATAGTTACCAAGCTGCATTAGCTTATTCGATATATCCAGATGTCTCTGCTGAGGCAAAACGTGTTCCGGATCGATTTCCAATAATTTCAAATAGACATCTGATGCCGAATTCAGGTCTCCTGCTCCGGCGAAATCAAATAGCTCATTACGTAATTTTTCTATTTGAGCAGCTTTTTCCGGATCGACATCTTTGACCTTAACTTCTACTTTCCTGGCATTGTTATCAGGTCCAAACCCATCTCTTGCCGCTGCTCTAAATTCCTGCCTGCGTTTCCAACGGTTTATCATAGCCCACATATCAAATTGACTGGCCGGCAGAAAATTAAAATGCAATAATAACAATGTCGATACAATACCGAACAAATATCCGGCAATGTGAGCATCGTATGCCACATTTGGCCCCCTGGCCAGGAAGTTATCAATAAAGATTAATTTCAAGCCTATGAAAATCCATGCCGAAACATCGAACGTTCCTATAAAGAACAACCAGTACAATACCATCACCCGTGTAAGCGGAAATAGTACCATGTAAGCACCTGTAACGGCAGCCACCGCACCGGAAGCACCTAAAACCGGGGAATCACTAACATATGAATGCCCTACACCGGCAAATACAGCTCCGGCTAAATAAAACAGGAGATACCCGCGATGCCCCAGCTTATCATTCACATTATTACCAAATATGTATAAAAACAACATATTGGATATAATATGCATCCAGCTCCCATGCAAAAAAGCATAAGTTATAAACTGATGAAGTGCCGGAACTGAAGGATATAGCAAATATGGAGCAAATACCTCATCCTCGCTTGAATGGGCATGCTTACTTGCAAGAGCCAGAACAAATACTATCAAATTTAGCGCAATGATAGCATAATTGACTATTGGTGTTTTGCGTAATCTGTTGTCGGTACCTAGAGGTAATAGCATAATATATACAAACTGTCATTACTACAGTTTGATTTTCAGGTAGTCTTTCTCAAAACTAAAGCAGGCCGTAGTTTGTTAGTATATTCTTAAGTTTAGCTCTTGATGAATCGTCAAGAGGTACCATAGGCAAACGAAGTTCTTCGCTGCACATTCCCAGCATGGCCATTGCAGCCTTAATTGGGACAGGATTTGTTGACAAACCCAATAGAGCACTACCCAAGCCATATAGCTTATCATGCAATTTGCGTGCTTCTACAAAATCTGAGGCCAAAATCGCATCAGTAAGCTTACGAACATCCACAGGAACAATGTTAGCTACAACAGAAACTACACCACGGCCGCCAACAGAGCCCAAAGGCAAGGTTAAACTGTCATCACCAGATAGAATTGTCAATCCACAATTGCTGACTGAGATAGAAGATGCCTGATCCATTTTTCCAGTTGCTTCTTTTATGGCAACTATATTCTTTAATTCGGCTAACCTGATAATTGTTTCAGGTTCCATATTCACAACACAGCGTCCGGGAATATTATATAGTACTATAGGCAGGTCAACAGATTTTGCGATAGCGGCAAAATGCTGATAAAGCCCTTCCTGGCTAGGCTTGTTATAATACGGAGAAACCTGCAAGGTCGCGTCTGCACCGACTTCCTTGGCATAACGAGTAAGATCTATTGCTTCCTCAGTACTGTTAGAACCGGTACCGGCAATCACAGGTAAACGCCCTGCAGCTTTATCAACTACAAACTTAATCACATCCTTGTGCTCTTGAGTAGACAATGTTGGAGACTCTCCGGTTGTGCCGCATGGAACAAGACCGTTTGTGCCGTTATCTACATGAAATTCAATCAACTTTGACAAACTGTCATAGTCAACCTGGCCATTATTAAATGGCGTTACTAAAGCTACCAGTGAACCGGTAAACATGATATATTATCCTCACTTGTTTATTATATTTTAGTTTAACAGAATCATCAATTTGCTAGGCAAAGAATTAACATATATTTATTCTTGAACACCAAACTGTTTTAGAAGTTTGATTATATCTTTATTGCAACTTTCTATTGCATAATCAAGCACCATTTTTCCATTGGCATCTTTGGCATTAACGTCTGCACCTTTTGAAAGTAAAAGGTTAACTACATCCGTATGGGCATTTTTAACAGCTAAGATTAAAGAGGTAACACCTTCAATAGTTTTAGTTTTTACCCGTGTAACATCATTAATAAACTTCAACTTTTCATACTCTGTTATAACCCATGTTGCTTTTGCTTCTAGGTCAGCGTCATTTTCTATCAAAAGCTTTACAACGTCAGTATGCCCATTAGCCGAAGCAAACATTAACGGTGTAATTCCGTTCTCGTCTTTCACATTAACATTTGCTCCATTATTTATCAAAAGTTGAACAATTTTATTATAACCTTTATCTGCAGCATTCATTATTGGCAATCGTTTACCTTGGCTACCAATCAAAGTTATACCGTTCTCTGACAAGTCATGAACAATATAAGCAAATTCATATTCACTATAAGGGGCAATACTATTAACATCGATATTTTTCAATAACAATTCATTTACTATATCACCATGACCCTGATCAGCAGCACATAATAACGCATTAGGACCATAAGATTCAAGTGCATTTTTATATTGATTTTTACCAATCAATGCATTAAATATTTTTGCATAACCATGGTAAGCAGTAAAATTTAATGCTGGAGATTTGTTAAATAAACTTGACGAATTAAAAAATTTATCTAAAGAATCAACTGCTTCTAAATCTCCAATTTCGCACAATGCTTTTGCAGCAGTAACACAAAATTCACGATTAGTATTATCAAGAAAAGCTATCAATGGCTTCACTGCTGGTTTCCCAATCGCAGCAGCACTTGATGGCTGATTAGTAGACACATAATACTCTATCTTCTGATTTAATGATAAATTATCTAAATTTAATTGCCTTGAAGATTCTAAAGCATTACTATTCCGCTTTTCATTAGATTTAATGGAATTAAGCTTTTTTTCTATCATTTTAATATTATTGTCATCAGAAGCTACTTTCTTGTTTTCTTCTTCTTGCTGCTTACTTTCAATTTGTTTCTTTAACTCTTCCTGTTGTTTCATAATTTCTACAGGGTCGTCATTTGTATTCGTATAAATAATTTGTGCTTTTTCGCGAAGCTTTTGAACATATTCACTCAAAACCTGTTGTTTCTTTGCCTTGGCAAGCTGATTAGCTATACCGTCTTTAACCTCATCAAAAGCAGTAACTTTTTCTTCAGCTTTATCTGTTACTTTAATAATATGATAACCAAACTGAGTCTCAACTATATCGCTAATCTCACCCGGCTCCAACTCAAATGCAGCTTCTGCAAACGGTTCAACCATTGCACCATGTCTTGGAAACGCTCCGAGAGATCCCTTAGCTCGCTTTCCGCTGGGACAATCAGAATACTTCTCTGCCAGTTCGCCAAAATCGGCCTTAGGCTCAGATAATTCTTTTTTGATTTTTTCAATTTTCGCTTTAGCCTCTAGTTTCTTTTCTTCGCTTAGTGGCTGGCGTTTTTCATCAAGGGTAGTAACTAGAATATGACTGGCGGTAACAGTAGCCTTCTGTTTGTACCTGGCATCTAAATTCTTATTATAATATTCTTTGATTTCATTTTCTGAAACAAACGCTTCCTTCGGGAATTTTGCTGATACTATTTTTTCAAACAAAATGACATCCAAAAACTGCTTGTTTTTCTTATACAGATTTAATGACTCTTCAATCGTCATTTTTTTATTTTTCAGTATATCAGCCGCAAGCTCTTCCCTGGTCATCCCGGTCTGCTGCATCCCAAGCTTAACAATTTCATCAAGTTTTTCATTTATTTCTTCTTCTGTTAAAGCAAGTCCTTCACTTTCTGCCGCCTGGTTGAGTAAAGCTGAGTTTATAAGACTACTTAAGACTCTTCGACGCAATGACTGCTTGTAGCGAGCAAAAAGCTCTTCATTTTTCATAATATCAGGCCTGCTGGACAATTGTTGGACAATTGCTGCTTCAATATCCCCTTCAGTAATTGCAAAGTCGTTGACTTTAACAGCAACTGCTCCTAAATCTACGCTAGCTGCTGAATCATCTTTATTGTCAGCTGCTTCATTGTTTTCAGAATATAAAACGGCATTAAAAACAAACAATAGCAGAAGAGCCATCGCAAATAATTTTATTTTTAACATTCTGCTTCTCCAATCAGATCATAAACTATTATATCACAAACAATTACATTTACATACAAAAGATACAGTATATCAGATACTCTATACACTGTCCAGACAAAATGGTACTATATATAAAGATTGATTTAGATTAGATAATTTGATACGACACCAGTAGTAAATAATGGTAAACATATAAATGACAAGTGGTTATGCCATGTCGCCTTAACTGGTTTCGCCATTTTTATGCCTAATGACAGATTCCGCTAATAAAAAATCACGAACGGAATCAATATCTATAGTGTCATGAGGTGCCAGCGGGAGCCCGCGAATATCCTTGCCCCAAAATGCATGAGGGTTCTCACTTCCCTCAGCAGCCATAACGATATCTCTTTTTAACACACAAACAGCACCGTCAATAGCAAACAATTCCGGTAATTCCTGCCTGCGATAAATATTATTAGGAATATATTTGCTAACCCGTCCTTCATTGCCTTTCTGTAAAAGCCAGTATGGGTGAAATTTGCCAATATCAGATATGGAATGAACTGAATCAGCTCCTGTTTTTATCATCATATCAACGGCATCATCTACTACATTTGCCGGTCGAACCGGTATATTGGCATATAACAAGACAATGAAATCGACTTTACCAATAGCTGGTTCCACTACAGAAATCCCATGACGAATGGCATCATCTATGCGAGAATCCGAACCGGCTAACTCTAACGGACGATCGATAAAATTAATATTCTGCTCAGCACAGTATTTTTTGATTTCTTGATCATCACTGCTGACAACTATATTTGTAAGGGAACTGGATTTCAGAGCTATATCAATTGTATATGCTATTACCGGCCTGCCGCATAACATGCGTATATTTTTACCTGGCACGCCTACACTGCCTGCTCGAGCTGGTATAAATCCTAATATATTCAATATTGCTTCTCTTTAATATTACTAATTTGTTACTTCATTTTCACCAACCGGATTAGCCGGCACAGCGGGACCCTCTACTTCAGGCATCTTCAATTTGAGATATTTAAACCATTCCAGGTTCTTAATTGCATTCAAACAAGCAGGCATCTGTTTATCTAAAGTCTGTATTTCTCTGCCGGCATAATTGATTGAAGGAATTACCTTTTTAATCAATTCAATTGAGGCTCCAAGCTCACCGGGTTTACCAGTGACAAAGAACTTTTGTGTTATATCACCAGTTTTACTCCAAACAGTTACTTCAGCATTTGCAAATGATTTACCTTCATCAACAGCTTCGTCCTTATGCTTAACAACTCCCTCTATTTGGATCAAAACCCCATTCAGATCTTCGGTTTCAAACAGCACTATATCTTTTGCTTTTTGAATAAAATTTACCTTTTCATTTACTTTTTCTATATATGCCTTAACTGCATTTTCATCAAGCTTTAGATACTCAAAATATCCTAACTCTTTTACGTCAAGCATAGATTTATAATAATCATAATCCTTGACTACTGAAGACTGAACATTCTCATCATCAGGCTTCAGGCTTTTCAACTTCTCCATGTCCTGTTTCTGGATATCAACAGAAGTGGGCTGAGAAAATTTAAATGAACCGCTATTAGCACTTATTAAGAAAAAAGGTTCAATTACTGTACCATTTGGAGCTACTGGGATAGAAATCATCTGCATATCTTCGTCTGGCAGCCCCATGCTAAATGTGCCGAAATCATGCAAAGTCAAACCTTCTGCCGCTTTCCAGCTTTCAACATCATACTGTATTTCAAGAAATGGTCTGGCATTATCAAATCCACCCTTATACTGCCATATTCTCATTGCATAAGTAAAGGCATAACTCAATACCAGCACAACTACAATATAAATTATGTATATTTTTGCATTTTTCATTTTTTTATCTCCAAAATAGCAGTTCTTTTACATATATTTACAATTATCGGCAAAGTACATTACTATCTGAACCATTCTTTGCAATTTTTACATAATTCGTCAGTGAAAATTCCTCCAAAATGATTTTGCCGCATTGCTGCACACTTCCCACCCACCCATACAGATTTTAGACTGTCTTCAGATACATTGCCGCAAACATTTATTCCTTCGAAATCCTGTGGACAGGCCGAAATCGTACCATCAGCCAATATCATCAACTGCCTCAGCAATGAATTGCATGGAAATCTGGCTGGAGGGCACATATTCATAACATTTTCATCTTCAATAAAACCACAATAGTCATTAAAGCCTTTGATGATTGAAACACCCTTAAGTTTTCGCCACTCATTATAAAAAGGCTCCATATCTGCAAGTGTTTCTCGAGTCTTTACCATTGAGCATACAATTATTGTATCAGAACCTTTGGCCATCTCTACAGCACTTTTGGCATGCGAGATTACCTGGCCAAAACCTCCATGCTGATTTTTAGCATTGGACCAGGTTGCTTCCTCCCAGGCATCAATATGGATCGTAATAATATCAACACCGGCTGCTATTAACTGACCGCATAATTCAGGTGTCAAATTCATACCGTCGGTCTCTATATTAACACCAAAGATACCTGACTGTTTGGCATAAGATGAAAACTCAACTAACTGCGAATGCAGCAATGGCTCACCAAAACCTCCTATTGTCAGGCACAAATCATCATAGTCCCGGCATTGATCGACTATACTTTTAAATATATCAAACTGCATATCCGACCTGGAACATTTCCAGCTGCTTCTATCTTTAACTGTATGCGGATAACCTGAATATCTTAGCGATGGATTACTGGTAATCTCTACTTCAATTTCACGAGGAAACTCGTACACACCTGATTGGGTTTTCTTATTGGCAAACGACACCAGCTCTACCGCTCCAGGCACATTTTCATATGTATCAAGAATTTCATTAAGCAGTACAGTACTTCGCCAATTATCAGCGATAAACCTGGAAAAACATGAATATATGTTTTCCCCTACTTTGTAGGTGCATTCATGTGCTATATGGTCTGAATGAGGAGACTCCGGGTCATAGGCAATAACATTACCAATACTTAGCCCACTTTGTACTATATTGTGCAGTAAATCAAGCCTATACATACAACCGCATAAACCCGGCGGAGACTGTGAGAATATAAACCTCATTTCGTCCCGATGCTCATCATAATGCCTTGCCATGCCGTCCAGCAGTTCCGGATCAATTAAAACCGAAGCCGCGGGACAAATCATGACAACATTATGCTTACTGTCTATGCCATAGTTAACCATCTCAGGAGAAACGGCATCTTCATCAAATTGTGTATATTCACCGACTCCGCCACGCCAACATTCAATTGACCATTTACGATATTTGATGTATTTGCTTTTCACCGGCGAGTTAATGCCGACTACTTCCACCTTTTCATCTGTTGTATTAATTAAAGTAATTACTTCATCTTTAGATGCGTTCTGACAGAATACAGTAATAACATCAAATTCAGTTGTCTTACATAACTGATCTATAGTACGCTTCAATACCGGTTTCCCGGCCAGCTCATCCGACAAGCGACTGCGAGTTCCTATAGGACTTACCTCAAGATCAGCATATATCCATATTGCTTTTTTTACCTGGCCAGACATAATATTATCCAAACTCTTTTAAGACCTTTTCTGCAACACCTTTGGCTGTATCATCCTTGGTAAGATGTATCCAGTTGACTCCTTGAAATCCCCTGTACCAGGTGCGTTGATGCTTGGCAAACCTTCTGGTATTTATCTTTATCCGCTCTATAGCATGATCAAGCGGCCAGTCACCATTAAAATATTTTATTATTTCTGCATAACCAACTGCCTGCGAAGCCTGGTCACTTAATCCACGCGGGTCATCAACCAAAGCTCGAACCTCATCTACTAAACCATCATTAACCATTTTCTTAACCCTGGCATTAATACGCCTGTTGCCTGCTTCTTTTTCCCTGGCAAGCCCTATCATCTTCCATGGATATTTCAAATTGCCACTTCGGAACTGATTCTGAAATGAAGAAATCGGCTTACCGGTCAGTTCAAACACCTCCAAAGCCCTTACCAATCGCTTGAGGTCATTTGAATGTATCCGTTCTGCTGCTTCCGGATCAGCATTTTTAAGTTTTTCATGCAAAAAAGCTGTGCCATTTTGGTCTGCTTCTTCCTCCAATTTTGTACGAATTTCCGGATTTGTTGGCGGCCCGTCAAATATCCCTTCCATCAAACCGCGAATATACATCGCTGTGCCTCCGGCAGCTATGACTGGCTTTCCTTCTCTACGCAGGCGTTCAATAACTGGTTCTACCATTTCCATATACACGCCGATACAAAATAATCCCAAGGCTCAACTACATCAATCATATGATGGACAACAGCATCAAGATTGTCTTTTGAGGGCTTTGCTGTGCCGATATCCATTCTTCGGTAAACCTTCATAGAATCGATACTTATGATTTCGCCGCCAATTTTCCTGGCTAATTCAAAAGCTAGACGGCTCTTTCCGCCGGCAGTACAGCCCATAATTAAATACATTTGTTCGCTCATATGTCTGGCAAGTATAATGCAGCTTTGAAATTATTGCAAGATATTCTAGTAGATAGGCTTACATTATTTAATGGCAAATTTGCTGCTAATAAACTTTACCTATTTTTCTAATGTGAATCAAATTTGCAGCAAAACTGAAAAGAATCTATAAATTTACTCATAACACCTCAGGTGTGGATATTTCTTGATATTATCTTCCAAATTTGATATTATTTTAGTCTTAAAAATTTTTATCAAGCCTTATTTTTCACCACTTATAATTCTTCTTAGATTTAGAAAAAGGAAAATATGACTATTTACTAATACAATTTAGACAAGATAACACTAAATCATTATTTACAAGTATTTAAAGGCACAATTATGCAGCATAAATTAAGTATTGGATCCAAACAGGCAGCAAAGATTATTACACTATTTGTTATTATACTCACCTTTTCTCACATCTCAAAAGCAGAACATACTGATCTTTCAAAAGTTAAAACACTTTATACCGTTGCTACTGCCCACCTTGACACCCAATGGCGATGGACAGTAAAAACCACTATCAACGAATACTTGACAAAGACTCTTGATACAAACTTTTCTTATTTTGAATCATACCCGGACTATAATTTCAGCTTTGAAGGTCCGTTCAGATATATGCTTATCAAAGAATACTATCCTGAACGCTATGATATCATGTCAAAATACATTGCCAATGGAAGATGGAATGTTGGCGGCACCACCCTGGAAAACGGTGATATGAACGTGGTTTCTCCGGAATCTCTTATCCGTCAGGCACTAATAGGCAACAATTATTTTGAAGATGAATTCGGCAAACGCAGCACGGATATATTCCTGCCGGACTGCTTTGGCTTTTCATACACTATGCCTACATGGGCATCTCATTGCGGCATAAACGGATTTTCTTCTCAAAAACTATCCTGGGGAGGAATTATCCCAGCTCCATTTAGTGTGGGCGTATGGAAAGGTCCAGACGGTTCTTCAATTATTGCCGCACTAAAACCTGGCTCTTATGGCGGTAAAATAGAAACAGATCTAAGTAATGACAGTAAATGGCTGGAAAGAATAAACCAGAATGGTGAAAACTATGGACTGTTTGCTGACTACCATTACTTTGGAACCGGCGACACCGGCGGTGCCCCTGCTGCCGAATCTTGTGAATGGCTGGAAAAAAGTATTTCCGGTAACGGTCCTGTAAAAGTACTCAGCGCCGGGTCAGATGACCTCTATAATGATATCACCCCGGAACAAAAAGCTAAGCTGCCAGTTTATGACGGGGAACTATTGATGCGTATCCATGGCACCGGGTGTTATACCGCACAGGCCGCTATGAAGCGATGGAACCGCCAGAACGAATTGCTTGCCGACTCTGCCGAAAGAGCTTCCGTCATTGCTGACTGGTTTGGGGCTGCCAAATATCCGCAAAAAAATCTTGATGATGCATGGATCCGTTTCCTCTGGCATAGTTTTCATGACGACCTGACTGGAACCAGTATTCCTGAAGCATATAATATTTCATGGAACGATGAAATTCTTTCTCTTAACCAGTTTTCATCAATTCTGGATTATGGCGTGGGAAGCATAGCCCAGGCTCTTGACACCGCTGTAAAAGGAAAGCCCGTTATAGTATTCAACCCGCTGGGAATTTCTCGGCAGGATATTACCGAAGCTACAATTTCATACGAAACCACAGCACCAGAATATATCAAAGTATATAACGGATCAAAAGAAGTACCTTCGCAAATAATATCACGCAATAACAATTCAATTTCTATTGCATTTATTGCAGATGCCCCGTCTGTCGGCTTCAATGTTTTCGATGTAAGGTCTTCTAAAACACCCTGTAAGATAAAGACAGGTCTCAAAGTTACTACTTCAACTCTGGAAAATAAACAATTCCTGGTTAAAATCGACCAAAATGGCGATATAGCCTCAATCTGGGACAAACAAGCCAAAAAAGAAATACTTGCTGCTCCAAGCAGACTTGAACTGCTGCCGAATTATTCACCCGAATGGCCGGCCTGGGAAATTCGCTATGAAGATCTACAGAAGCAGCCAATGGCATACGTTTCTGGACCAACCGATGTAAAAATCATTGATAACGGCCCTGCCCGGGTAAGTTTACAAATCACCCGCACCTACGGGGATAAAGAAAAATCTACTTTCATTCAGACCTTTTCACTTGCTTCTGGCAATGCCGGCGGACAGGTTAACGTTACCAGTAAAATCGACTGGCGGGCAAAAGGTACTTTACTAAAAGCTTCATTTCCTCTAACAGCCAAGAACCCCAATGCTGCATACGATCTTGGCATGGGCACAATTGAGCGAGGTAATAATAAAGAAAACATATACGAGGTGCCTGCACAGCAATGGGCTGATATCACCAATAATGATAATTCATTTGGTACTTCTATTTTAAATGATAGTCGATATGGCTGGGACAAACCGGCTGACAATATTTTAAGACTTACGCTTTTGCATACACCCTCGGTTGATAAAAGCTATACCGACCAGACCACCCTGGATCACGGTCAGCATATCTTAACTTATGCAATTGCCCCGCATACCGGCAACTGGATAGACGGAGATATACCTAATCGAGCTGCTCGCTTGAACCAGCCTCTTATTACATACCAGTCAGATAAACATAGTGGTAAGCTTGGAAAACAATATTCATTCCTGCAAGTTGACAATCCAAACGTTTTTGTTAAAGCTGTCAAGAAAGCTCAACGTACTGATGAACTGGTTATTCGCTTCCAGGAACAAATCGGCTCTACTGCATCAAACGTACTAGTCAATGTAGGAAATGGCATTAAATCAGCCAGAGAAGTTAACGGATGTGAACGAGATATTGCTCCTGCATCAGTCGTCAATGGTAAACTCAAGTTCAGCATGACTAAATATCAGCCAAAAACTTTTGCTCTAATATTAGAAAAGCCATCGATTATTACAGATTCTGTCAGTACCGCACGCGTAAATCTGCCATTTAATATCGACGCTTTCAGCTTCGATAGCGACAAAGCCAATGGCGACTTTGTAAATGGATTTACATACCCTGCTGAATTGATTTCAGACTCACTCGATTTTGCCAATATTAACTACAAAATCGGTACACGTCTGGATAATAACATGAATGCACTTTCCTGTTCAGGGCAGACTATCAATCTTGGCTCCCAGGATTATGAATCACTTTACATACTGGCAGCTTCTAAAAATGGTGATATTAACGGTGAGTTCAATATCTCCGGCAATACCTGTTCCATTAAAATACAGGACTATCATAAAAATATCGCCGACTGGGGCCGTGAAGAAGATGCTCCTTATATCAAAAATGATACCGTTGCCTGGGTAGGCACACACCGCCACAGCCCTGAAGGCAACCAGGCATATGAATTCTGTTATTTGTTCCAGTACAAAATAGAACTCCCAAAGGGAGCAAAGTCAATTACATTACCTGACAATGAAGATATTGTAATATTCGCCATGACCCTGGCAAATGTACCGGCCAACAGCACTACACCTGCCAGTGAAAAAATTGACAAACTGCCTTACCTGCCTGAACTGGCTTCAAAACCGGAGACCAGAAACAACCTGGCTTGGAACAAACCGGTACATGCAGACAGCTTCAATCCCAATGAAGAACCAGAAAATATCGTTGACGGCGAAAGAGGTAACAACAGTAAATGGTGTGTGAACGATAAAACAAATAATGCACACTGGCTCGTCTTAGACCTGGAAAAGGAATATACAGTTGACACTTTTGTAATACGTCATGCCGGTAATGGCAGTGAGCCGTTACATTGGAATACCTGCGATTTTTGTATACAGACCAGCCCAAATGGAAATGATAACTGGTCAAACCTGGTTGATGTTAAAGGCAACTCTAAAAGCGTTTCCAGGCATATAGTTGATCCTGTCAAAGTTAGATACCTAAGACTTTATATTACCAAACCGGCCCAGGACGACAACACTGCTGTCAGGATATATGAATTTGAAGTTTACGGCAAATAGCCCTGGCAAGCTAATGTCAAAAATTACACAACAACTCACACAGCTCTTAGCGACTTTGCTGAGAGCTGTTTTTTTATTTTATATGCCCGTTTACTCGCCCCGGCCAATTTCTCTTAGATACTGCTCGTATCGCTTGATTATCTGATTCATTGTATCAACAACCCGGTCAGGATGTTTTCCTACTGCTGATTCAGCTGAGAGCATAAGGTGGGTGGCGCCATCTATAATAGCATTGGCAACATCACTTACCTCAGCCCTTGTAGGTATAACCTCTTCAGTCATACTGTCCAGCATCTGGGTAGCCACAATAACAGGCTTATTTCTTTGATTACATCGGGCAATGATCTGCTTTTGCCAGAACGGTACTTCATAATACGGCAGACAAATTCCCATATCTCCCCGTGCCACCATAATTCCATCTGCTTCTTCAATAATCTCATCAATGTTTTCTATCGCTTCGCGACTTTCTACTTTTGCATAAACTTTAGCTTCGGGATTTCCGGGCAATACCAGATCTTTAACAGCACATATATCTTCAGCATTCCTGACAAATGACTGAGCAACTATATCAACCTTAAAATCTGCCAACGCGGCAATATCTTCTTTATCTTTTTCTGTCAAAGATTCAAAATCCAATTCTGCTTCCGGTATATTTATCCCTTTACGCTGTTTAAGGACTCCGCTTGTCCGACACAAAACTTTCAACTGACCACTCTGAATTTCAAGAACTTCAAAAACAAGCTTTCCATCATCTACAAAAATGTGATGACCGGGCTTAATCCTGCCAAGATCGCCATGGTAATCAAATGGTATCTGATCCGCCTCGCCCTGTATCTCCGTTTGCGTAAAATAATAGCATTTCTTCTTTTTTAATTTTATCGATTCCGGCAGATACCCTACGCGTATACGATATCCCGCCAAATCCTGTAAAACCTTGATGGAACGTCTCATTTTGTTATTCAGACCACGAACTGTATTTATCTTTTCTATATGTTCGCTATGAAGTCCGTGAGAAAAGTTAAGCCTGACAATATCAAGTCCGGCATTATACATTTTACGTAAAATTGTTTCGCTGCTGCTGGCAGGACCCAAAGTGGCTATTATTTTTGTTTTTACCATAAGTAACTCCTTAATGTTTTCCAGATAAATCCACTAACATTATATAAGATACAGGCAAAAATAATTTCAGGCAAATATATTTTACCCTCTACCTAAGCTGCCGCCTACATCATCCTCTTAAAAAGACAAGAGAAATTCAGCAAGATCATCTATTTCCTGTTGTGATAATTGAGATGTTCTGCCATGCTTATCATCAATATTATACCTGGTAAGCACATCTTTGACCGTTGCCGCACATCCATTATTAAGATATGGGGCAGTTCGCCACAACTCATTCAAAGACGGGGTGTCAAACTTTATGCCTTTGTCTTTCCCTGTTCCTGTCCCGACATCATACTGCTTCATATTAGTTCCAAGTGCCCCTGAATGACAATGACCGCACCCTGCCTTATCAAAAACAACTTTGCCGCGCACCGCAGATTTACTTAATGTGCCTTCTACTAAATACGGACTTGGAACTGGTTTGAGATCTCGTAAATATTCATCAATTGCCTTCAATTCTTCTTCTGAACGTGTTACAAACTGGATATATTTCATACCGGCACGAACGGCTGTCTCAGCATCTGCCCGAACACCGGTAACCATTGCAGGCGGCGTCTGATGAGAATATAAAAGACTGCTCGTATTTTTAGGATTGCCTATCCCGTCATTTAACAGATCCCAATTCAAACCGTCAACACGGGCATTACCCGGATGGCAGCTGGCACAACTTTGCCACTGCTGAAAACAGAACCTGGCATCATGAAAATACATTTTTCCTTTGCGAACCTGCGAATACTGCAAATTGTCATTCAGGCGAATTTGAGATGTTTTACCATCTATGGCAATGGAAGAAACCGTATCGGAAAAATATTCTACGACATAAAACCTGTCTTTGGCATAGCAGACTTCTCGCGGACCATTTCCATTTAATGATACTCTTTTGCGAATACCTGTCATAAAGCTAAGATCATTTGGCACATCTTCACTGCTTGCAGTCACCGGTGTTACCTGTTTTCCCGATGCAGCTTCATTTAACCTTGCATGCAGCCCGGCTGCATCAATCAGATTCACCTCATGGGTACCGGCATGGACCACGCAAATTATTTTACCATCCGGTGATACGCTGACACCCCAAGGGTTGGCGGCCCCAAGATCCGGCTCATCCAGCAATACAGTATTCAACAACCCATTATTGGCAATATCTATAATGGATAAGGCATTCGTATTCATCCAACCTCGATCTAGTTGGGTAGTAGGCAACGCAAACCGAGCCAGAACATGGCTGGCATATGCATATTTGCCATCAGGCGATACCGCAACATCCATAATCGAGGTAGTACCAATCGGCAGCTTAATATTGGCGGCAACAGAATCGTTATCTGTGCTAATTATTGTAACTTCTGCTGCTATCAAAACATCCAGGGCAGAGCCTTTTGGCAAATTATTGGCAACCAGCACATTTTTGCCATCCGGGGTTACAACTGCCGATACCGGTTCTCTCAATACTGGAATATTATTCTCGCTTTTTGCCAGAGAATCCGGCGAAACAGTATACTTCATAACGCTATTAGTATACCTGCTGCATACATATAAACTGTTCCCATCCGGAGTCATTACTGGTGACATAGGCGTATGACCGGCAGGAACAGTGACTTTGATTTCACCGCTCTGGCTATC
This sequence comes from Sedimentisphaerales bacterium, assembly GCA_963666285.2. GTDB lineage: Bacteria > Planctomycetota > Phycisphaerae > Sedimentisphaerales > SM23-30 > JAFGDI01. The sequence continues at coordinate 2,449,320 of OY762711.1, read as the reverse complement.
TATCATACATAATACACCGCTCTCTGTACCGCATGCCACAATAAGATATTTCCCATCCTTTGAAACTACAATACCATTAGGACTGGCAGGGAGATTAATTAAGCGGATATGCTCTTTATTATCTCCTGACAATACTGCAATAGCATTTTCTCCTTCGCAAGCAACATAAAGTTGCTCTCCATCCGGGCTGACGGCAATAAAGTTTGGACACAATTCCTTGGTATCTTCAGAATTCTTTTGAGCTAATGTTACAGAAGATACTAATATCAAGATTGTCATTATCAGCCAAACAGGATATTTTTTCATTTCAGACTCCAATTTACAGCAAACAATTATTTGTTAAATATCACACTTATCAAGTAGTTTCTATTTCTTACTTTTCATGTATTCCTCAATATTTTCCCTGTCAATCTCAGCATATTTCTCTCGCTTATCAAGAAAATGAAGATATTTACGAATCTCTTCATCTGTCCAGGCGTTTGCTTCCATATAATCCCCGCAAAATGGCACTAATAAATCAATCCAGCAGGCAATTTTGTCCATATCCTCCTGCGACAGCTTTACATCCTTATGCCCCTTCTCAAGCATTCTAACCAGCTTACTTTTGGCCGCACCCGCATAATACGGCGGCAGCATCGATGGTTCAGACTGAACCGGGATCCAGTTAACCAGCATATTTTTATCCTTAGCATCATAAAAAGAACCTTTTATACTGGTTAGATTCTGATATGATTCGGTCCATTTACGTTTTGCCTGCTCATCAACTACTTCCTTGGCCGACAAACTGAATATCTTGTCTCCATTATGACAGGCAGCACAACTGCGATCGAAAATAGGCTGTATCTCTTTCAAATAGCTAAATCCTCTAGCCGATCCATAAAACTCATCCAGCTCTTTGACTCCTTCCTGCATCGCTATTGTCGTATGACTGGATGCAGGAGGAACATAATTCTTGCTTTCGTGACATCCAATACAGGAGAATATCTCTCCCGGCTGAAGTGTAGACCAGGACCGCATCGTTTGAATCACATGATTCTTTTCATCTAAAACCTGGAAATATACCGGGGTCCTGTCAGGCACCTTGAACATTGCTGACCCGTCACTATAAATTGGGCTGGTACCCAATACGATTTTCACATCCCAGCTGGCATTCCGGGCAGCCGGCGGCGTGCTGCTCAAAGCTCCTCCTGCTACTCCATGACTGCCATTCATGCCAATTCCGGCCGCTCGAAAGTCAAGGGCAACAACTCTGATAGATTTGGCCGCCCCTCTTTCTATACCGGCTAGCCCTGGCCCTTCGTATACATCTTTAACATAATATATCCCATAATCTTTCGAATAATCTACCATCTCCGGACGCTGATGATATCCTTGACGCTCAGATAATGCCATTGGCTGACTGCATGAAACATCCGGGTCATATGCCAATAATTCCCTGTTTCCGTCAACATCCATCCAGTAAATCGCATAATGACGGGAGTGAAGATTTCTATCTCCTTCAAAGGGACTGTATGTTACAATAAATTCATTTTCATTTATAGAATATGGATACTGAAAAAGTTCGCCATCCTGGCCATACTGGTCAATCCTGTCAGCCGGCGTAATACGCTTGGGCGAGATTAACTGTACACCCTCATTTTCCTGGCGTCCCGGCGTTGGATCAATATACGCCAGCTTTCCTTGCTGTATTGTATGATGACCTGACAAAACTGCAATTATTTTATTCTTACCGGGCACCCCCCTGGCATGCATAATTGTTGTTGGGAACCACGAATTATTGCCGTAAAACTCTGTTTGCAATGTACCGTCAGTATTCATTTGGAACAAAGCCTGAGGAAATATCTGGCCTCGGTCATTATAGTCCCAGCGGGTATATACTATTCTGCCATCCTGCAATAACTGGGGATAGTTGGTATGGACCTGGTCATACGAAAGTCTGCGCAGATATCTTCCTTCACCATCACACCTGTATAGATTCGACACTTCTGTCCAAAAACAATCTACAGTCTGTATACATCTCGTCGAGTTGAAAATAATATCACCATCAGGCAGATATATACCTTCATAATCTGCCACCCCTTCTCCATATGTTAACTGCCGCAAATCCTTCCCGTCTTTACCAATTTCATACAAATGATAATCATCGTTTTTATGACTTTTCTTCCAGGCAAATAATATCCGTTCTCCATCAAACGATACGTCCGGGTCACGAATAACTCCCTTGGGATCTTCAAGAATTGTTCTAAATGACACCGAACTATCCTTAATCTTCATAATACACAACGATGAGCCGCCGTGAAAATGCGACTCTGACTGGGCATCTGACTGTCCTTCTGTATAAGCATAATGAGAACCGCCAAGATTGTAGTGTTTCGTATATACTATTTCCGCTGACAATGCATTATTATCGGCTATTCGATATTTTCGTCGAAATTCACATATCTTCAGAAATAATTTATATTGATCGGAAACTTCATTTGCTTGAGTTTCCTGTAATATCTTAAATTCAGGATTATGTTCACCGACTATATCTTTCAAATTTGTTAGTGCAGATGAAACCAATTCAGGTAACAAACTATTATCTTCCCGGTTTAACCATTTTGACAAATCATTACCTAACGCCTGTATGAACCAATCGATTTCAATTGGAAACATGTCCTGATGCTCTTTAAGCAGGCGATACCCGTCTTTATTGAGGTTTCCGGAATCACTATGCTTAATAAGTTCAGCTTTAAGTTCTATCATTGCTTTTGGCCATGTATTGAAATGCCTGCAATGAATTTCAGCTGCTGTGATTGATACAGACAATACCTGTAAAAGAATTACACAAAAAATTAGTGTCTGACAGGCCGGTAGAATTACTTTCTGTACTCTCATTTAACCTTAACCTTCTATAAATACCAGACTTAGAACAATATTAAAAAACATGAAAAATATGAATATTACAAGTGTGGTATTGGGAAATACTTTCTTTCAAATTGTGTATATATTTTATACTACAATGTTTGAAAATTGTCAAGAAATGATAAAGGGTATCTAGAAAACTCAAAACTATTTGTCCTGCTACCCAACTGCTCTAAATTTTCAGCTTAGCTGAAAATTTCGTGGCAAATGTCCTTCGTTTGAACCATTGCTTGATGCTTTCCTGAAAATGGGCCTTCGGCATAACTTTCAACTCCATTCATTGCAAGAATTTATAAAAATAGTCGGATAATTCTCGCTGCCGGTCTATTCTGAAACCATCAGCCAATTCTCCGCAAACGCCGCAAAGTCGATCAGGTCCACATCGCCGTCACCGTCGAGGTCGCCGGTAATGGTCATCGTAGAAATCGCCGGGCTCACACAGAAACCGAAACCATTTCCGCCGTTATCAGTGTAGTTGCCAGAAATCCCATTCGGTGAATTAAGACAGAAAGAGTTGTCTGTCATCTGCAGGGAAGACCCCGACGTATTATAGACCCCGCCGCCGGTCCCATCTGCCGTATTGCCGCTGAAAGTACAGTTGCTGACCTTCACAGACGAACAGTCCAGGTTATACATCCCGCCGCCACCGGTTGCGGTATTGCCGCTGAAAGTACAGTTGCTGACCTTCACAGACGAACAGTCCAGGTTACACATCCCGCCGCCTTCGGTTGCGGTATTGTCCCAGAACGTACAGTTGCTGACCGTCGGTGAAGATTCGAAATTACACATCCCGCCGCCGTAGTCGGATATATTGCCGCTGAAGGTGCAGTTCGTCAAGGTCAGAGAAGAATTCCGATTGAAGATCCCGCCGCCGTAGTCGGATATATTGCCGCTGAAGGTACAGTTGCTGATCGTTGGTGAAGAACCGTAGCGATTGAAGATCCCGCCGCCGTAGGTACAATCACGATCCCCAACTGTTCCTGTCCCATTGGTGATCACAAAACCGGTAATAACGGTATCGGCACCTTCAACCGAAATGCATTTGATCACCGAACCGGAAGCGTTGCCGTCAAGAATCGTTGTCGTAATCACCTCCGCATCGGTCGGGTCGCTGCTTTGCAGGGTAATCGCCTTGCCGGACATATCGAGATTCTCGACATACGTACCCGGCATGACCGTCACGATATCGCCGTCCTCCGCCGCATCGATGGCGGCCTGGATAATTCTATAATGAGCTGAATTGTCAGTATCGCTATCAACACAGTAATCGACGGAATTACCCCCGCCGTCGGTGTAATCACCGGTGATGTGTTGCGGGAAATTTCGAGATAGCGTGCAATCCGTGACGGTAACCGTGGTTCCGCTTTCGCAATAGATGCCGCCGGCATTCGTGTTGGTCGCGGTGTTGTCAGTAAAACTGCACCCGGTGATGGTCACCGTTGAGCTGCTCGTGTTGCGCATCGCGCCGCCGTTATTTTCTGACGTGTTTTCGGTAAAGGTACAATTTAAAAGAGTCACGTCAGAGGCGTTTCGATTTAACATCCCGCCGGTGGTAGCAGTATTGCCGCTGAAGGTACAGCCGGTGAAGGTGATCGTGGAACTGTCATTCAGTACTATGCCGCCGTAGGTGCCGGTATTAGATTCGAAAACGCAGTCGGCAACCGCAACCGTGGAATTGCTGTTGTACATGCCGCCGCCATTTTTTACAGTGCCATTCGTGATCGTAAAGCCTACAAGCCGCGTTTCGCTCGAACAATCTGAACAGACCACAACCGAACCGGCAGCGCCGCCGTCAATGGTGCAGACATCCGACCCCGCCCCGATCACGGCAATGCCTTCCATAATCGTGATATTTTCGACATACCTCCCGGCGGCAACGCTCACGGTATCACCCGAGCCGGCTGCGTCAATCGCCGCCTGAATGGTCGAATAATCCCCCGGCACATTGATTTCACTTCCAAAACATACGCTTGCTAATAATAAACAAATCAAAACATACAATTTGTACATCAACCTTTTTCCTTTTTTACATATTAACGTTTCTTTTCCTCACTCATCCCTTTTACGAACAGAATTTAATCCCAACAAAAACGGAATAAGCGTTCTATTCGGTTTATCGGTCATATTTCTGACTCGGTTTAACCCAAAACCAAACAGAATAGTTAGTTATGTGAGTTTTTGTACCATAAAAAGAAAGCTGTCCAACAGAAGCATGTCGAACAGCCCAAACTCGGGGCGACTGGATTTGAACCAGCGGCCTCTACGTCCCGAACGCAGCGCTCTACCAAGCTGAGCTACGCCCCGATTCACTGCAATTTGCCGAAAATGACTAATTTAAGATTAGCCTCTAACAGCACTTACAATTCTAACAAAACTTAAACATTCTCTCAAGAAATATTTCCATGTTTTTCTTCTGCTCTACTGATCTCCTGTTCTACTATCTAGCGCAAGCTAGGTCAATAATTGCCAGTTCCGGCCGACAGAAAAAGCGTATCTTGGGCGCCCCGTTATGCTCCACACCCAGCCCGCGTGAGACCAGCAGGTATTTTCCCGGCATAATCTCGGTAAATCCGGATGCCCAACCCCTCGGAACCTGCGAAAACGTCACCAGCGGCCCCACAAACGGCAGCTGCACCTGCCCGCCGTGTGTATGCCCGGCAACCAGCAGATCGGCGCCAATACCGCCCATGCTGAAATCCGGCGAATGGCCAAGCACAATATGAAAATCACGCTGACTCTCTACTTCCAGGTCCCGGTGAAAGGAATCCTCAAATTTCAGACACGTCAGACTAACCTCTCCCAGATCTATCGTATCCGTATACGCCCGCAGCTCTACGCCGGTACCCTCAAACATACCTTTCCACGGCCTGCCATGCTCGTGATTTCCCTGCACCGCATACATACCCAGCTTTGGCTTCAAACCTGCCTGCAAAAGCTGCTCCCGGAACTTTTCACTCTCCTGCCGGTACAGATCCAGGTCTTCTAATTGCAGATAATCTCCGGCAAACAGTATCAGATCCGGCTCCGCCTCCTTTACCAGCCGCAAGATATTCTCTTCAAAATCTCCAACCGTATCAGTCTGGATATCGGCAATTACCACCACCCGCACCGGCTCGGTTATCTTATCCGAACGGATCTCATAATGCGTTACCTCCAGCCAGTTCGGCTCGACCAATACCGCATCAACGCCAACCGCTATTATCACCAGCGAAATACCCAGCACAACCAGCGTCCACTTGCACTTTCGCCTGATTAGCGACAGCGACACCACCGCAAAAAACAACGGAATATGCAGAAACATCACCCATGTCAGCAGCTGCATCTTATAAAACAGCCCGACCGGAGCCGCCATCGCCAGGAAAAAACCCAGCATAAAGATCAGCATCGCTATTCCCAGCGTATGATGAAAGTTATGCTGCTCCTTCTGACTTACCCACCAGAACCGCACTCCACCTGCAACTACCGCCAAAAATACTATATTAAATATCAATACGTCCATTAACGAGTCTTTTCTAAAACTACAAATACAATCAACCAAAAAAGAACTAACGATCTGCGTTAGCTTTAAACAAAATTGTGAGGCGATAGCCGAACGCCGGAATTTTTAACTTTTAATTTTAAGTTTTTCACTTAAATTGGTTTACTCGCCTCTTTCATATACTTCTCAGCCTTTTTCACCACTTCAGGATTATCGGCAGCAATATCATTCTTTTCATAGGGATCATTCTCCAGGTCAAACAGCTCTATCGGTTTGCCTTCTTCCAGGTACACCTTCCATTTTCCCATCCGCAATGCACGCGAAAACAGATTCCGGCCCTTATGAAACTCCCAGTACAGGTATTCATGCTGCTTCTGCTTTTCTGGATGCCCCGTCAGAGTAGGTAGAAACGATATCCCATCACATTGCCCAGGAACCGCCACTCCCAGCAGATCAGCCGAGGTTGCCATTACATCCCAGAACGCACTTATATGATCGCTAATACTGCCCTCGGCAACAACTCCCGGCCAGCGTGCCAAAAACGGGCTCCTGATACCGCCTTCATGCATATCACGCTTCATACCACGCAGGCCGCCGGTTGAGTTCCAGAACCGCATATCATGACCGCCCTCGGCATGCGCTCCGTTATCACTGGCAAACATCACAATTGTATTATCATCGATTCCCAGCTCCTCTAGCATGTTCAGTATATGACCGACATTATCATCCAGATGCTCTATCATCGCCGCAAAACCCGCTATCGGATTAACAACATCAGCACATTTCTCATCATTTCTGCCTGTTCCATACCGACCTATCCTATTATCAAACTGCGGAAACACCTTTCGCCATTTCTCATGCAATTCTTTAGGGGCATGCATCGCCGCATGAGGTATCGCCGTCGGCACATAACAGAAAAACGGCTTTTCTGCCTTGGCATTTCTCTCGATAAAATTATAAACCATATTCATTAGTATATCGTGAATATATGTCCCCTCAGCTAATGGTATCTCCTGATCGTTTACTATTATACTTGACGGATAGTAGGTATGTGCAATACTCTGGCTCTTCCACCCGGCATACTCATCAAAACCATGCTTCAACGGACTTTGATTGCCGCCGGCACAGGTTACGCCCAGCCCCCATTTGCCGTATGCTCCGGTCGCATAGCCCGCCTGCTTATACAACTCTGCCAGCACCGCCATATCAGGGTCAAGGGCACATCCCGCCTCTCCAATATTCCCGCGAACATGGCAATGTCCGGCATGCATACCTGTCATTAACACCGCACGTGACGGCGAACATACTGTATTACCGGAATAATGGGCGGTAAACTTCATACCTTCATCAGCCAGGCGGTCGATATTAGGCGTCTGAAGCTTGGTCTGGCCATAGCAGCTCAAATCGCCATAGCCCAGATCATCAGCCAGGATATATATAACATTCGGCTTGGAACCTCCGGCTGCATTCAAAACCGTACCAATCACAAACAATAGTAAAGAAATTGTTATCTTTTTCATTAGGAATCAACTCTTTCACAAATTATTACTTTTATCAATGATCAAAAACTTTTGATTACCTCTGAAATTGCCATTAGATTTAACACTTTACATTATAAGGAATAACATTCTTTCTGCAACGCAATAAAGTACGGGAAACAATTGTTTTTCTACATAATCTCACCAGAGTTCCAATTTACAAATAATTGAAAAATAAAGTATACCCAAACAGAATTCGCATATTACTTAGTTTCTTATTTGAACTAAAAACCTAAGTAATCATCACTTTTTTGCAAAAAAATAATTATTTTTGTAACTTTTTCCTATCAAACACGTCAAATATATTATAATCTACCCTTGACGTGTAATTATGTATGTTATTTACTTATGGAGATTTACCATGAATACAATTAAAAAACTTTTCCTGGCATTACTGTTTGTTGTTTTATCGCTCGCTTCAAGTGGATGTATTCATATCAGTTAAATTAATTACTCAAAGTGACCGATTTTACATTTTTTATTGTGGTAACATAATTCAATGCAAATTGTTACATTAATGATTTAATTAGCCTGCCGCTTTGCGGCAAACCTTACCTAATACCAAATAACTAATACCTAATACCTCTCAAACTGGCCATCGGTCAGTTTGAGAGGTATTATGAACCTTAAGAATCATTTAACCTTTTTTTATCAGGAGCTTATTATGAAATTATCAAAATTGCTTTTCCTCGCGATTGCTGCAGTAACTACCCTTCTTGCTATGGGCGGTTGCATTTATATTGGATAGATTCAATATATCAGATAGTTTACTTTCGCACTTTTCAAGTTGCAATAAACGCCTAAAAGGGCCTTCCTGCCACGCTTATGTTTTAAACAAAGCGTGAGACGATAGTTGAACACCTTAATGTTAATTTTTCACTTTTCATTATTCGTTTTTCACTTAGTTGGCCCTGTTCTGACCTTTGCGGTTAACGCTGAACAGTCAAAAGTACGCCTTGTATAAGATGCGAAGCATAAATCGTACCAGATAAATTACCAAAATATTATGATATTTTTTTTCTATCTGTTCGACTGTATTGTTGTGTGGAATATATAGTTTATAAAACTTTTTTGGAATAGGAGTCAAACCATGTTCAAACTTATTAAGATTTCCCTGTTGCTTATTCTCGTCTCTATATCAATGGGCGGCTGCATTTATATCAACGGATGCAGCGATTCATGTAAAGAAGAGGTAAAAAAACCGTTTGAAATGACCGCTGAAAACACCTCCGGCAAAACATTTGCCTGCGACACCCAGTTCGGAGATATTAAAATCACCGGTAGCGATACTGATAAGTGCGAAATCTCCGGCAAAATCATCGCAAGGGCAAAAACTAAGGAAAGAGCCCGGGAACTGGCAGATAATACCGAGATTATCATAGAAATCAGCGGTGACAAAATCATCGCTAAACCAAAATGCAATATCTCAAAAGAACATAATGAAACTATCGGAGCCGGCTTCATTGTAACTCTCGCTACTGGCACTACTCTCGACCTTAACACTTCTTTTGGTAAAGTTTCTATTGAAAATATCAATAAACCTGTTAAAGCTGATACAAGTTTCGGTGACATATCAGTCAAAAACTGTAAAGGTAACCCTGACCTGAACACCTCATACGGTACTGTCAATGTTGAAAACCATCACTGCAAGACAGCAAAAGTAAATACATCTTTTGGCGGTATCAACTTCTCAGGATCCGACCTCCCGGAAGACTTCAACTGCAATTTGAATACATCTTACGGCAATATCAAGATATGCAATCTGGATAATTATGCCGGAAATGTAAAACTGTCAACTTCTTTCGGCAAAGTCACATGCGACAAACCCGTTACCATATCTGGTTCTATCAATAAAGAAAACATGAAAGGGAAAATCGGTAACGGTTCTGGTAATATCGTAGCCGCCACCAGTTTCGGCGATATATTACTAAAATAATCAAACCGACAAAATCCGACATATAAACATAAAAAGCTCTGCCATATCAGCAGAGCTTTTTTTAATTATTGATACTGTGGATTTGCTAATTTGTAACAACCGCTTCAACCTCGTCTTGTGATAGAGCTCTATTATATATCCTAACATCGGTTAATTGCCCCGAAAAACAGCCCAAACTCAAAGTGTGGTCATACGTACCAATAAGCACACCCGGGGTAATCGCAGTATTAATTGTAACTTCACTAGAATAATAAGATAATACTTCTTTTCCATCAAGATACAGAACAATATCACTTAGATCAGATTCTCCATAATTTTGCAAAACTGCGGCTATATGATGCCAGTTTCCGTCATTAACAACAGCATTTGAATGCACATATCCATCCCATACACCTACACCAAAACTACCGTCTGAATTAACTCTAAACATCCATTTTCTACCAGCGTCATTCTGCCCCCAACTTAGTACTACACCTGACTGAGTTGAATCTGTTTTTATCCATGCCATGCTTGTACGGCTTGCCTGACCAACAATTCCAACATAATCATCTACAAGAACATAATCATCTACACCGTCAAATAATAATGCTTTGCCACTCTGCCAAACTGGTCCATTAACCAATCCTCCATTTCTGCCATACAATGAATAATCATTAGCAATAGAGCCTGAACTCTCATTTAATGGAAAATACAAATCCAAGTCAAAGCCTGCATATGAATTAATGTCATCTGAAGTTAATGCTTCATTGAAAAGCCTAAATTCATCAATATAGCCGTCAAAGAAACCAATGGCGCTCTCATTAACATAAGAACCTATCCTAATAAAATCAGCTTTTGCGGTATCTATTGCCCTACTACCACTTGAATAACTTTCAGCTTTTCTACCATCAACATATAGAGTCAACTCATTTACATCAGGTGTGCCGTCATCAAATAGTACTGCAGCAACATGGTGCCATTCACCATCATTAACTATCACATGAGAGTGTGTATACCCACCCCATACACCTACACCAATACTTCCATCTACATTAACCCTAAACATCCATTTTTCGCCATTATTATTTTCCCCCCAAGAAGCAATAGTCCCTCCAACAGTTGAAGATGTCTTAATCCAAGCCATACAAGTGCGACTGGAAGTACCACATACTCCGACAAAATCTTTTACTGCCAGATCATCATCTACTCCATCTAATAATAAAGCTCCATCACCATTTGGCAATTTAGTAATACCTTCATAAGTTATAGAAGCTCCTCCATTAAATATACCTTCATAATCATTTAACACTTCGTCTGCATCATAATCAAACGGCCAGTAGAATCGCTCTATACCATATGATATTTCTATCAGCCAGTTATTGGCAAATTCTGCCATATCTCCAATATCTACAGAATTATTTCCATCCAGATCAGAGCCATGATATCCTTGTGTCTGACTCATCCACCCTTCACTGAACGGAGAAAAGTCCTGCATGCCATTCTCACCGGTAAACATATCTACAACTTTAATCTCTAAAATCGCAGTACTTGACAAACCATTAGAATCGGTTGCCTTTACTTCAAATAGATTAAATCCGGTATGCTTGTCCCATGCTGTACCATGGTAACTTCCATCTGATTCAACTGTCAGCCACTCAGGGCCGGCAATCTTGCTGAACGTCAAGTCACTGCTCGATGCACTCCACACATATTCAGACAGACTCCCGGCATATCCGGCATCACCTTCATAGGCTGTCTCACCTTTTATTCGACCTGACTCAAATACTGGCCCCCAGTTATAATCTTCCGCGTATGGCATAATATACTCGCCTGTAATCAGCTTCCTGCCAAAACTTGGGCTTTCAAAGGCTACAGAGGCACAGTCTCCTCCTCCTCCTTCCTTATGTAATACCATTACATAATATGGCACTCCGGCTTCCAAATACACTGCTGCTGATTTCTGCGAAGTATACTTCTCCCATTCCTGGTAGCCACTGTATCCTGAAACATACGCTATCCTGGAAACATTTGAAGGATCTGTATCACTACTCAGCCACAACTCTGAATAGTCATCACTGGCTATCCAGAAAGTATAATTACCTGTCTCAGGCGGTATCAGGAATCCATACATCTTTGAACCATAGTTCTCTGCAAAATCTCTCGGACCTTCAAAAGTTGGCATAATTTCTGTATCATCCGGACTGTCTGGATAACGACTATTGCCCGTCAAATTGGTTACATAATTTCCGGAAATGTTATACCATACATCCCAGGTAATACCACCGGTTCCATTTCCTGTTGTAAATTTCCAGACCGGACCGCTAGTAACTGCGCCGCTTGTGTCAATCTGGTCTATTCTCCAGTAATAATCAGAATTCATCACAAGGGTTCCTGGCGAATAGCTCTCACCGGTCTGCCTGCCTTTATATTCATCTGAGCTAGTTGTTGCATTCAAAACAGAATCATAGTTACTGCCGAAATAGACATCATTGTTAACCGCAGATATTCCCATCCGCCATTCCAAGTCAGTTATAAGAGTCACATTACCTGCGCCATGATACGGACATAATGCTTCCGGCTGATTAATGCCGTTATACAACGCTTCTATTCCTGACTCATCCTTGGCATAATTAAATATCTGCAATTCGTCCATGCCGCCCTTGAATAAGTCAGAAGCTGCTGAACTATCATTCTTTGCCCCTATGTACATCGTACTGCTGCTGATTGGTACTTTTCCACTGCGGACGAAACGGCCCTTTAATTCCTTATTATAATAGACTCTCATTTCATTTCCGTCATATACTGCTGCAACATGTGTCCAGCTGCCTATTGCAGGCAATGACGATAATTCCAGCCTGGCACTGCCTATCTCAAATACAAAATATCCTCGCTCCCGCAACAACCGAAACTCGCTGCCGTCGCCGCCCTTCTGGATTATTCGACGATTACCATTCCAGTCATCAGGATACAGCCACACAGATATAGTCATACCGCACATATCTTCATTGAAACCTGAAACCTCAACATAATCATCTGTCCCGTCAAACAGCATTGCTGTGGAATACTTACCAGCAATTGACGCCGTACTAAAATCTGTATTCACAAGTGTACCGGTATATCCATTACCCGACACATCTTCAGCCGTTTCGCCGCTTGTCTCATCAAACGTCCAGTGTACCAGTTTTCTCACTGGCGACACTGTCAATGTAACTGTGCGGCTTTCTGTCTGACCGGTTGAATTATTCTTAACTGTGATAACATCAGTATGTGTACCAACCGGCATAGACTCAACATTACTATTCAATTTTACAACTAGGTTAGCTGTCCTGTTTCCACTTATGCTGCCGCTTAAACTGGAAAGATCATACCATGTAGCATTACCCCTGCTCGCTGTCCAACTCATACCGGATGATGAATTATTCACTAGTGAAATACTCAATGAGTCATCACTTATCCCGCCATATACAGTATTAAACGTTAGGCTATGTGTTGGTACTATTCCAAAATCCGGTTCTTCTGGCATTATAACCATAGACGGGTCACCATATAGATTATATACATAGTAATTCTGCAGCCAGAAACCAAGTGATTCCTTACTGTCAAAAATAGCCTGACCGAGTGTCTTTTTCTCTGCCAGACGCTTGGCATATTGATATCCTATACCGCCCACACTGTTGGTATTTGTAAAATTCGTTTGGCCTACCCAGTATAAACCATTCCTACTGGCAGCTATTGTACCAATTGCTCCGTTTTTCAATAGCATATAACCCAGGTTGTCTGTCGCATCCGGATTACCTGTCATACAGGAACCCTGGTATACCGCACTTGGATAATCATCGTTTAGACTGCCGGTATTACTGCTGCTAATAACTCCGGATCCTCCCTGACTCCAGCCGTGGGTCTGCCAGATAACCATACCGTATGCATTTTCACTCCATTCAGTCGCTGGAAACCTGTCGTCAAGTAAATATTCTGCCGGAGGAGTCAAACCATAGCTCTCTTCATATATTCGAGTTGATGTTATAAACCTGGACTCCAGGCAATTATACTTAATCTGCTCGCCCATTTGATAAGCCTGCGTGCTGTCATCAAGCGGAACCATTGGAAGCAATGCATTTCGACGCCAATCTGTATCTGTGGAATTCTCATAGTCAATAAACTTCTGCAGGATATTATCGGTATCACTTATAGTGCCGTAATATGGAATTCGACCGGTATATACTTCAAAATATTTTTCCGGACTGTCATCATCTGTACCGTAAACTCCGTCATTATTACTATCCCAGTCGCCAGTCAATTCGGCATAATAATAATCTGTCGGGAGGTCATCTCGACACAACTTCATAGGAACACTACTGCTGTCTGTCCGCGGGTCACCTATCAGTAAGACATACAATATTCCGCCCGAACCGTAACTCTCATTTGCATAGTTTGACTGCAGCCATGCCCTGATGTTATTTGAAGCGGTATCGCCGCTTCCAGAACCATACTGACTTTCTGTAATTACACTGACTGTATAATTTGCTGATTTATGAGCCACAAAATCTGCCAGTTTACTCGATGCATTCACAATCGTATTGGTTGTAATAATCACATACCCTTTGTCATTCAGATTTGGAGACTTGCTAACAACACTCTCTGAATATTCTTCACTAAACTGATCATAATTCGATACAAGACTGCTAACTCGATCGTTAATTTCTGCATTACCGACAACCTGGCTCTTTGTAGTCGTACTTTTTTTCTCCGGGGCCAATACTGTCAAATCTCCCTCAACCAGTTTTTGCAGATTACCGCTTGATGGATTATACCTGAATAATGGTATTGCCAGTTCCAGCAATTTATAGCTTCTCAAACTTCCGGAACTCGTTTCTACAGCCTTTGACTCAGGCCAGAAACTGTCAGCTCCATATATATCTGCATCATAACCATCAATTATTGTTGCTGACTCTGGCCATATCAGTTCTTCTCCATTACTGTCTACAATTGAAGCCGGAGGCATCGGGGACACATCCCACTCACCTTCAACTTCGCTATATTCGGCTTCCAGATGCATATCAATGCTGCTCATAACTGCATTTGCAGGCAGTAACAGGCGAATCTTTTGAAATGGCAGCTTGGGCTGACCAGACTGAGAAACATAACTCTGATCTTTGTTCAGCATAAATATCGCTTCGTCACCGACAAATCCAACACTCATTTGAGCTTCATATTGAATCTCCTTGCCGTTGAGCCAGACATTGATTACTGATGTACTGTCCTCAAAACTGCCGCTATTTTGACCCATTGCATAATTACTTAATAAACTAGTTGCAATAGCTAATATTGCGACATATCTCATAATTCTGGACATAAAGACCATATATCACTTCCTTTCAAATCTGTATTTTAATGTAGGCTCTGAATTTTATACTTTTTTCCAAATTTGCACGTTTATTCCAACTACATCCCCCAATAATTAGCAATCTACTCCAGCTTTCCGGCTGAAATACCATTTGAATTATTTTGGGAATATCTCTCTTCTATTGTTTCTATCTAAGACAACACCATTGCCGGTGAGACTGTATACTTTGTGTTATCGGATGATTACAACCTCAAAATCATGAAAAAATGCTGTTCGGGGGCTGATTAATTATTCATTAGCTCTATTTTTCATACATGGGTAATAAATAGGTAAGTTATTTGAGGAAGGCCATTTATATCTTTTTTTCTCCTGAATTTCTCTTATAAGTACTATAGTAGCATTTTCGCACCCATCGTTCAAGAGTAAATATTTAAAGTAATTAACAATGTGTTAAATTTATTCACTTGACAACCAATAGCAGCAATAACATCCAAAAAGCTTTTCTATGAGCTATCACAATCAAATACAAACAGCCCTCGCCAGATATAAATGGTGACTGCCTCATAAACAATTCCGAATCAAACAACCTCGCCCAACAATGGCCGTTTCTGGCCCACAATCGCCCCCTGGTGTTACTATGGAAGATCACGTCCTAATACCGCCAAATACAAGATACATTGTTTACTTATTTGATGAAAAAGAACTAGAAGAATACAACAACGATGGACATATATCTTGACAAAAGGTTTGTAACACAAAAGTTCAGAGAATAAGTTCTTAATATTTTCTCCCTTGCAACTTTTTTTATTTACTTACCGATATCCTGTTTGTTATAATTGTAATCATATAGAAACTCTATATTTATGTGGATTTTGATAGTTTGCTCGTGTTGTATCGTTATTTTTGTCTGTTCAACTTGCCTTCCGGCACAAACACCATAGCCGTACTTCACAGTAGATTATTATTTATTGTCTTTATGAAATTCTGTGTCTAACTGAAGGAGTGTAACATGAGTGCTAAATTGAAGCTGTCTCTGGTAATTATTTGTTTGTTTACTAACCTTATCTTCGCCGCCGGAGGCATATTGCCCGGCTCCGGTACTGCATCCAACCCATACCTCATCGAAGATATTGACGATTTCAATGCTTTCGCCGATCCCAATACCACCATCGATCATTGGGCCGCAGGCGTTTATACCAAACTTACGGTCGACCTCGACCTTTCTTCTCGACAATGCTACAGGGCTCCAATTGCCCCTGATTTATACTGTGCCCTATATGAAGATTTTGACGGCACTCCCTATTCAGGCCATTTCGACGGCAATGATAAAACCATATCTAATCTTGCAATCAATGTACCAAATTCCGGCCATGACTATCTGGCACTATTTGGGTATATCGATAGTAATGCTTCAATATCAAATCTATACATCGATAATTTCCAAATAACCGGAGGAACAAGCTTTTCCAGTTATTGTGCCGGACTATGTGGATATTCTCAAGGCAATATTACTAACTGCAATGTCAACGCAACAGTTTACGGTGAAAAATATATAGGTGGTATTTGCGGTTATGCCAATGGTATTTCTATAGACAATTGCAGCTCAACCGGCTTTATATATCCTCAGAAGGATTATTCTTATACGCAACATTTTGGCGGTGTATGCGGTTATGCCAACAACTCATACATCAACAACTGTTTTTCTGAAGCTTTTGTAGATGGATTTTATTATCTCGGCGGATTATGCGGGTATAATAATTCTGGCTCCATCTCTAACAGCTTTGCCACCGGCTCGATTTCCGGCGGTGATTATCTCGGCGGACTATGCGGATATAATAATTCTGGCTCCATCTCTAACAGCTATGCCACCGGCTCGATTTCCGGCGATGATTATCTCGGCAGTCTATGTGGAAAAAATAATTCTGGCTCCATCTCTAACTGCTATGCCACCGGCTCCGTTTCCGGCGATGTTTATCTCGGCGGACTATGCGGGCGTAATTATTTTGGCACTATAAGCAACTGCTATGCCACTGGCTCCGTTTCCGGCGATGTTTATCTCGGCGGACTCTGTGGATATCAATATGGAATCTATGCCAATATTTCAAACTCTTTCTGGGATACACAAACTTCAGGATTATCTGTTGGATACAATCTAAATAGTGGAACAATTACCAACGTTCAGGGTCTTACCACATCCGATATGCAAGATACAAACACATTCCTCTCTGCAGGATGGGACTTCTTCGGCGAAACCGCCAATGGAACCGAGCAAATATGGTTCATGAACGGTTATCCAGCTTTATCATGGCAGGACAAATCTAACTGGGTGACAGTACCTGATATCACGGGTTTATCTCTAATACAGGCAGAGGCGTTGATTACCGGTTCTGGTTTTAGTGTAGGTGTTATATCTTATCAATCTGATGATGTCATACCGGAAGGCTTTATTAGCGGCTCTTTTCCTGCTGCTGAAAAGTTAGCTCCGCCATTATCCGCTGTTAACCTGGTTATTTCACTTGGCCCATGGTCGATTGTTCCTGACGTTGTTGACTTAACCATTGAAAATGCCAGTCAAATGATTATTGATACTGATTTGACTGTCGGTGGCATTTCTTATATAAATAGTGATACTATAGCTGTTGGCCACGTTGTAAACCAATCTCCAACTGCTCTTTCCAAAGTAGCTGCCGACACATCTGTTGATTTGGTCGTTTCACTCGGTCCTTGGCTAACAGTTCCTGATTTGTCCGGACTTACTCAAGCTGAAGCCCAGATAGCTATCACAAACGCAGGACTGACTGTCGGTAACATATCTTATGCCTGCGATACGATTATAACAAAAAACTTTATCATCTCACAGATACCGGAGGCAGATTCTGCTGTTGCTTCAGGCACTCAAGTTAACTTTATCGTTTCTTTGGGGGTGATAGTACCACTCGAAGGAACTGGCACAGAATCCGACCCATTCCTGATTCAGAATATGGCTAACTTTCTTACCTTCTCTGATCCCAATTATCACGATGTTGATTATTGGGCCGAAGGTATCCATACCAAACTAATGTGCAATATAGACCTCACTGGCATTCAATACTCCGGAGCGCCAATAGCACCTGATACGGATGATACAAATCTTTCAAATATTTTTGATGGCCCTGTATACAACGGTATTTTTGATGGCAACGAACATATTATATATAATTTAACTATTAATGGTATTTCTCATTGCGGCTTATTTGGCAGGTTAGGGCCGGATGCGATCGTTATGAAAATTGGGTTGGAAAATGCTTCTATTTCTTCATCAGATTCTGTATATACTGGCGGTATTTGCGGTTCTGCCGATAATGCAAATAACATCTGCACCATCAGCCAATGTTATGTAACTGGTAATGTCACCGGTGGCGGCATTTGTGGCTACCTGGGGTATAATTTCAATTTGGATCCTGAACCTAAGGCCACTATTATAAATTGCTACACTTCCTGCCCTGTCCCTATTTCGAAAGTAGGTCGTAGATCTGCTTGTACTGCTAACTTTTATTATGGTACGTTGATAAATTCTTATTTTATTTCAAATGATGGTTTTAGCCATTATAATGATAGAATTATTTCTCATGAACTCTTTAGCTTACCTGCTATCATTGACGGCACATTCGACATCAACACCTTCCTCGATGCAGGATGGGACTTCGTCGGCGAAACCGCCAACGGCACTGATGACATCTGGCAAATGTCTGCTAATAGCTATCCAATACTCGCCTGGCAGTCTGGCGTACCCGATATGAACAGTGACTCTATTGTTAACCTGACTGACTTCTCTATGTTTGCTCCTGCCTGGCTTTCAGGTAAAAATGATTCATCTTATTCAACATTTGCTGATTTTGATGGCTCTGGCAGTATAGACATCTCAGATATGTTGATTTTCGTCGATCAGTGGCTGGGCGGCTATATACCGCCTTCAGATATTGATGAGCTTTACTGGCCTTTCGATGAAGACTCTGGCTCAATAGCATACGATTCTTCTGAATACCAGATCAATGGCACTATCCACGGCGAGCCCAATTGGGTCCCTGGCATAATCAATAATTGTCTCAATTTCGACGGCATTGATGACTATGTCGAAATCGAAGGCTATCAGGGCATCCCCGGCAGTTATTCTCGCTCTGTTGCTGCCTGGATTAAGCTGGATGAAGATCTTACAAATTCTGACCAGAATACTTATATCATTACATCATGGGGAAAAGGAGACGAAAATGACCTTTGCAAAAAGTGGGTTGTTATGATCAACGAAACTACAGGTCAGCTTGCCCTGGCCATCTGGGGGGCTCGTCTAATCGGTGGTCCTGACCTCGAAGACGGTCTCTGGCATCATGTTGCAGTTGTACTGCCGGAGGATGCTGACAATATCAACCAGGTAATATTTTATGTCGATGGCGTTGAGGTATCCACCAACAGTTCCGAACTGGATGCTGTTATCAATACCGAATTGATAGGAAATGTTCTGATTGGTGCCTATTATCCAAAAATTGATTCGGAAGATTATAGTGCTACAGGCTTCTTCAATGGCTCTATCGATGATGTCAGAATCTGCAATTATGCTTTATCCGACGGTAAAATTCAGGCCCTTGCCGGCATGCCGCTTGTTGGTTGCTGGCCAATGAATGAATCCTCTGGTACTGTTGCACCCGACTCCACCGGATTTGGTAATAATTGCATTATGGGAACTGCTGCACCTGGAGCTGATCTTCCTCAATGGAACACAAATGACAGTTATTTCGGTAGTTGCCTGGATTTTGAATTGGATAATGGCAATTATCTTATAGTTGAGGAGCCTAACAGTTCATTAAATATTCAGAAGCAAATAACTATAACTGCCTGGGTCAAACCTGAATCTTTTTCCGAAAAAATGTTTATAATCAATCGCCAAATAGGTGACCAGCCTGGCACCTGGACATTAACTGCAGATTATGTAACCAATAAATGGCGGGCACAGCTTAGGTTTGACAATGATCCTGACCAAAGCGTTTCGGCATATTCTACAGAGTCGGTAACAGTCGGCCAGTGGACCCATATCGCTGAAACCTATGACGGTCAGTATTTGAACATTTACATTAACGGACAACTGTCTGGGCAGGTTCAACATGCTGGAACAATTTATAACGGCGAACAGGGTGTAATGACAATTGGAATTCACCCTTCATACACATTTCCTTTTGACGGACTCATTGACGAAGTCAAAATTTATAACTCTGCCTTATCGGCATCAGAAATCACAGACCTCGCCACCATTCCGGAATAATCCTAAAATTTGCTGTTAATATACATTAAACATAACAAAGCCGCATCGGTAATACCTCCCTTGCGGCTTTTTTCCTTAGTACCAATTACATCCGTTTTAGCCAGACGGTAATACCAATTCCTATTCGTTACTCAATTCCTTTGCGATCTTTGCGGTCTTTGCCAGAGATAAATCATTTCAAAATCGCTTCAACTTTCATATTTCCAACCAAACCAACATCGCCGCAAGCAGACAACTTAGCCGTACCGATTGT
This sequence comes from Sedimentisphaerales bacterium, assembly GCA_963666285.2. GTDB lineage: Bacteria > Planctomycetota > Phycisphaerae > Sedimentisphaerales > SM23-30 > JAFGDI01. The sequence continues at coordinate 2,428,595 of OY762711.1, read as the reverse complement.
TGAGCATAGCGAAATCCAGATGCACATCGAGATTCTAATTCCTAGAGTGCGAAGCACGTATTTCTTCTTCACTGACCGCTGGCCGCTCGTAGCTGATTGCCTGTTCTACTGTTCACCTGCTCTAATCTCTAACGACCTTCGGTCGTTCGGCGTCAGCTTTAAAACAAGTCATGAGCCGTTAGGCGAACACCTCAATTCTTCACTCATCACTCATCACTCATCACTTATTATCTGGTCCGCCCAACGCCAAAATCTCCCGATTTCACCAAATTTCAGTCCAATCCCCTGCCCGCCGCGCCCCCTCCGTTCGCCGCCGTTCTCGTTTATCGCCCGCCGTAAGGGCTCAATTCCCCGCCGTTCGCCGACATTCCCCGAAGCTGCCCGACCTTTCGCCGCTGCTCCCCCGCGCTACCCCCGTTTCCATCCGTACACCTTCCAACATACCACGCCGCTCGCCCGTTTCTTTCCACTCCATTTTCTATACATCATCTCCCCTGAATTATAATCTCTAAAGTTATTTTAACCCAAACTTCCAGGCAATGTAACCGAACCTCAAAAAACAATATAATAATCGACCCGTCGCCCCTGCCATATTTCAGCAAAAAAAAATAGCCCGATCAATATCGAGCCGCATCAAACTTTACCGTCACAATATATCCTCCATAGCCCATTGTGCAAAGTATAAAGCAACGGCTTAAACCCTTAAACTTTTTATAAATCCCTAACTCATAATATATTGTGAAACAAAATACTTAGTCTAGCAAAATCCAGATTCATCGAGAAACATCGGAAAAATCCTCAATTCTTCACTCAGCTACCGCTTCTATACCCACCACTGTCACATCATCTCGAGGATGCAGCGAACCGATCTCGGCATCAATCTGATAAAGCAGCTTCTCTACCAGGTCGCTTATCGGCAGATCAACCAGCCCTTCAAACTCGTTACGGAACTTCGGTGGGCCATCCAAATCAACACTTGTCATATCAAACGCTGCCTCTACCCCATCACTATAAACCAGCAGCTTATCGCCAGGCTCCATCTGAAACTCTTTCGTTTCATAATCTGCATCTTCTATTACTCCCAGCAAGGCGCCCTTAACTCTATATTCCTCAATAGTTTGCTTGTCTGACTTCATCAGCAGCGGGTAAGGATGACCGGCATTTGCCAACTGAATCGTATAATTCTGGAAATTCATTATGCCATAACAACAGGTCGCAAACTGCTGATCGCTCAGACCCTGCTGACACATATCCACATTCAGAGATGCCAGGATCTCTCCTGGTGGTACCAATTCATAGCTCTTACCCTTAATCCGCTTAGGCACAATCGCCCTCTTGATGAACATCGTTAGCAACGCGGCGGGCATACCATGTCCAACTGCATCTGCCAGATAAAACGCAAAATGGTTCTCATCCAGCCTCATTACGTCGTAGATATCGCCGCTCACCCAGGTCGCAGGACGATACACTGTTCCAAACTTGATTCCCGGCAATTTCGGCAGCTCTCTCGGCAAAAAATCTCGCTGCAATCGACTAGCAAGATGCATCTCTTCTGTAACCTCGTTAAAATGGTCACTCAACGGTTGGCCTACCATTTTTAAACGCTCAATCTCGATCCGGTTCTGAATATGCCAGTGGTTCATCTCCAGCATAGTACTTATTCGACCGGCTAACATCTCGCCCTGCTCTTTTATATTGGCATACACTACACACAACCGAGGCTCGGACGAGGTAATCTTGGCATTCACCCGGATAAAATCCTGCTCGGATTCAGATACTACAATTATGTTACTTCGCTGCTTCTCACATAATTGTACTATTTCATGTTCAACCTTATCCGACCACTTTGACAAGTCGCCTACCAGCATCACCAGCCCATAACGAACATCACGACCATTTAGATCACGACCCTTCAAATACTGCATCGCCTCATCCGGCGTAGACACTTGAAGCTCAATTCCAATTATCTCACCCGCTGCTATGGTATTGCTTATTCCGCAAATTTCCTCTTTTGTTATCAGCAGGCATCTCCAATTATTCATTTTGAACTTCTTTCTATCTTGATTCGGCGTTTACTTTAATCGCTTTTAATTGATCTATAGTGATAAATAGTTCCACATATTACATTTTCGTACTTTATACCTCTCATCTTTAGCCTAAATTCATTCTGTACACATATTACTAACGGGCAATTTGTTAATTATTTTTTTCAAATATACCTATTATCAGTATTAATAATATACTTTAGTATAAAAGAATTTATGTCATTATTTTACTTTAACCTTTTGCTAACATCAGAAAATTACAGTACCAGTTTTAAAAGTAAAAAAAATATAAAAATCAAACTGCTTATTTTTCAATGAGTTATTGAATTGCAGAAAAAAAACCAGATGAAAACACGTTGACAATACAATATCTTGTGGTAGGATAAGCTCATCGTCACAAGAGTTACTTGTTAATACAGTTAGCGACTTGTTGCGTAAGGAGAAACAGCGAAGTATGGCGCTCGCCATAGCTGAATTCGCACGCAAGGGACTATCAAAGAGAAATACTTTGGTATACCGGTTTATGCTTTTGCATTGCGGGTATAGGTTTCAAATCAGCGACTTCATTTTTAAGTCTAAATTTTGCTGGTTTTAATAAAAACACAGGTGCTACCGGTACCTTTACTTGACAACTGGATACGTATAAAGGAGTGTTACCATGACAGAGCCGGCCAAGGACAGGCAGACCATTACAAAAAACACGAACGGAAGGAATATTTCAAAAGGAATGAAAAAGCAATTGAATGTCGAAAGGTATTTCAGCGATGAAAAAATCTCTCCATTTGAGCAGGTTAAATGGGTTAATAGAATCGCGAAAATAGCAGATGAAAAAGGTAATGTTGTATTCGAACAAAAAGATGTCAAAATGCCGGAATTTTATACTCAGCTCGCTACCAAGGTGGTAGTCAGCAAGTATTTCTACGGCGAAAATGGCACTAATGAAAGAGAAAAATCACTACAGGAACTTATTCACAGAGTTACTAGAACTATCGCCGACTGGGCTCACCAGGATGGCATCTTAAAAGATAAAAAACAGACTGAACTTTATTATGACGAACTTACTTGGCTATGCTTAAACCAGTATGCGTCATTTAACTCACCGGTATGGTTCAACGTTGGACTTTACGATGTCAAAGGCGTTGAAGGCAGTAAACATAATTATTTCTGGAACCCGGAAACTGATTCCATTGAGGACTGCCCAAACACTTACCAGTATCCACAGGCTTCCGCATGTTTCATCCAGAGCGTGGATGATACCATGGAAGATATCATGGATCTCGCTGTCAGCGAAGCTATGCTGTTCAAACATGGCAGCGGAACTGGTACCGACCTATCCACTTTGCGGTCCAGCCGTGAAAAACTCAGCGGCGGCGGCAAACCTTCCGGACCTCTAAGCTTTATGCGGGTTTATGACCAGATTGCGGCTGTCGTTAAAAGCGGTGGTAAGACCAGGCGTGCCGCCAAGATGCAGTCTCTAAAAGTTCACCATCCTGATATCAGGGAATTCGTTAGATGTAAAACCGAAGAAGAAAAGAAGGCATGGGCTCTTATCGAACAGGGTTACAGCGGCGAATTCAACGGTGAAGCTTACAATAGTGTCATGTTCCAGAACGCAAACCTGTCTGTACGAGTGACTGACGAGTTTATGGAAGCTGCCGAGCAGGGTACTAGCTTCAATACTATCGCGGTTACTACCGGCGAGCAGGTTGAAATGCTGGACGCCAAGGAAATTCTGCACGATATGGCTGAAGGTACACATGTTTGTGGCGACCCCGGCGTACAATACGATACTACTATCAACCGCTGGCACACATGCCCTAACAGTGGCAGAATCAATGCCAGTAACCCTTGCAGCGAGTATATGTTTGTTGACAACTCTGCATGCAACCTGGCAAGTCTTAACCTGATGAAATTCAGACTGCCGGATGGCTCTTTTGATGTCGAAAGCTATCAGAAAGCTATTCGTATATTGATTATTGCCCAGGAAGTTCTCGTTGACCACGGCAGCTATCCTACCAGAGAAATCGCACAAAACAGTCATGACTTCCGTCCGCTCGGACTCGGATATGCCAATCTGGGTGCACTGCTCATGAGCCTGGGCATGCCATATGACAGTAACAAGGGACGTGGTATTGCCGGTGCCGTTACCGCTATCCTCACTGGTACCGCTTATGCTACTAGTGCTGAACTTGCCGGTATACGAGGAAGCTTCAAGTTTTTTGAAGAAAACCACAAAGAAATGCTTCACGTTATCGAAATGCACCGCGCTGAAGTAGAAAATATCGATAACAACTGTCCTGACAACCTCTTACAAGCAGCTCGCAAAGCCTGGGACGATGCTATCGCCAAAGGTAGAAAAAATGGTTTCCGCAACGCTCAAACCACCGTCCTCGCCCCTACCGGAACTATCGGCTTTATGATGGATTGTGATACTACCGGTATCGAACCTGATATTGCTCTTGTTAAATACAAACAGCTCGCAGGCGGCGGCATGCTCAAAATTGTCAACCAGACAGTTAACATGGCATTGGAACAGCTTGGATACACTATCGAAGAAATCGAAAGCATCAAAAAGACTATCGAACAAGATGATACTATCGAAACTTCTGAAATTATCAAGCCGGAACATCTTCCTGTATTTGACTGTGCATTCAAAGCTGTAAAAGGCAAACGCTCGATCAATTACATGGGTCATATCAGGATGATGGCTGCTGCCCAGCCGTTCATCAGTGGTGCAATCAGTAAAACAGTTAATATGCCAAACGAAAGCACAATCGAAGACATCGAAAATGCTTACATGGAAGGCTGGAAGCTCGGCATTAAAGCACTGGCAATTTACCGGGACGGGTCAAAACGCACCCAACCGCTTAATACATCTTCTGAAGAAAGTAAAAGCAAAGAAGCTACTAAAGATATTAAAAAGCAGTCGGCTAAAGAAAACGATGCCGCAGAGATCATGGAACGCCGTCCGCAAAGATGGCGTCTGCCTCAGACTCGACGTAGCATAACCCACAAATTTGATGTAGCCGGCCACGAAGGATATCTGACGGTGGGACTTTATGAAGACGGATCGCCCGGTGAGCTATTTATCACCATGGCCAAGGAGGGCAGCACCGTCGGAGGTCTTATGGATGCTTTTGGTACATGTATCTCTATGAGTCTCCAGTATGGTGTGCCGCTAAGTACCTTGGTTGCAAAATTCAGCCATGCCCGCTTCGAACCGGCCGGCATGACAAACAACCGGGACATCCCAATGGCGAAAAGCCTCATCGATTATATAGCAAGATGGCTTGGCATAACCTTCATTGATGGTTATCGCAAAGCCAACACCCCTGACAGAGGCGACTCTGACAAAGAGCATAAGCCAATCTGGCCGGCCGGAACTGGAAATCGTGATGTTAGCAATCGCAGCCAGGAAGAAAAACTTTCCCAGATAGGCAATCGTATCGACGAAATTCTGCAAATGGCTGACAAAACCTCCGAAAAAGTTACAGTCGGCACTGATGGTGAAGCTCAGATGAAAAAATTCAACAAGCAGTTCTCACACTTCCAGTCAGACGCTCCGGTATGCGACAATTGCGGATCGATTACCGTTAGAAATGGTAACTGCTATAAGTGCTTCAATTGCGGCAATTCACTTGGCTGCAGTTAATATATGAATGCTCCCAAATTCCAGGCCCTCACGGGCTTGATTCTCCCAGTTGGACCGCCTGCAACAAACAGGCGGTCTTTTTTTATGCTATCAGATCACACTTTCGAGGTTCTAAGGCAATCGGCTGAGATATTCCAAACCAGCCGCTATATCTTCCTGGGGCGGTGCCCAAGGCGCATTATCCTTTTTTGATGGATCAAACGGCCCCTGTACCGTTTCGTGAACTATCACAATATCATCTAGCGGTACAACGGTAAAATAACAAGGCTTATTCAGTCGAAATATAGTAACACCGCGACTGCCGGGCGGTGCCATAACAAATGAATTTGTAACATTGCCACCATCGTCAAAAAGTACAACCTTCATCCTACCCTCAATCATATGAAATGATTTCGGTTTACCTACATGCCGATGTGGAGGATTATATGTATCGTAACATTGTGCTATGATCATCTCGTGAACCAACTGGGTATTATCTGTATGCAAACAATACCTGCTGCGTCGCAACGGTTCATTCTTCGCATTCTTTTTCAGTTCTTCCATGTCATTATGACATAGCGATATCACATCGGGATTTTCAATTTTTAGTACTGAAGCCATTTATTTCACCTTATAAAAATCTCGAATCCTGTTTGCTACAAACTCAACCTGCCGATCTGTTGTCTTTTCATTTGCCGGCAAGCATAAAACTCTATCCAGAAGCCGCAGCGCATTAGATAGAGAATCTTTTCTGCAATTCCGATATGCAGGCTGCTGTGACATCAGCAAAGGATGCTGTATCTGAGTCTCGATCTCACGCTCCGCCAGGTATGCTTTTAATTCATTGCGATAGTCTGCCTGGATAGTATAGGTATAGTACGAATCGCAACGCGAACTGCACCTGTACGGAGTCAGCACTATCCCTGTCAGCAGCCGATCATATAAATCAGCAGCTTTTCGACGGGCAGAAATAAGAGTCGGCAATGTCTTATGACGCTCCAGCAGAATCGAGGCCTGGATAGTATCTAGACGACCATTATGGCTGGAATGATTGCACGTATGGCGGTCTATCATGCCATTATAACGCAATATCTTTATTCTCTCTGATATTTCACTACTGTCAGTTACAATTGCTCCGGCCTCTCCCAGTGAAGCAAATACCTTCATCGTATTCATACTGAAACAGCCTATATCACCAAATGAACCGGCTGGCCTCTCCCTATATGTTGCAGAATATGCCTGCGCACAATCTTCAATAACAAATATCCCACGCTCCCTGGCAATATCAACGATATTATCTATCTGACAGATACTTCCGGCAAAATGTACGGGAATAATTGCTGTTGTCTTTTCAGTAATCAAACGCTCGACACTGACAGGATCAATACATAACCGATCATCAACATCAGCAAAAACCGGCGATGCACCCGTCTGAGCTATTGCATTTGCCGTCGCAATCCAACTCCAGCATGGACATATCACTTCATCCCCCGGACCAATATCCAGGGCCCGCAAAGCCAGGTACAAAGCATCTGTACCAGAACTGACACCTACCCCGTACTGACGATTACAGCTGTTTGCTACTAATTGCTCAAACTCATCTACCTGCGGTCCATTAATCAGGATACCATGGTCCAACACCCGCTCAACCGAAGCGAGCAGTCGCTCCCGCTCCTCGCTATCTGTCACTCTTAAATCTAAAAATGGTACTTTCAAGCTTCTTCCTGCCAAATCAAAATATTATGCAGACAATTATAAATGATAATATCCGCTATTTCCTTATACTGCGAGCCGGAACCCCAACAACTGTATCGTTCTCTGGAACGTTCTCAGTTACAACTGCACCAGCCCCTACAACTGCATTTTTCCCTACTTTTACCTTATGGGCCAAAGTCGCATTAGTAAATACATATGCACATTCACCAACAGTAACATTACCCGCCGCTGTCACACCGGGACCAATATAACAGCATTCTCTGGCTATATTATGATGATCCAGCAGCGAATTCACACCCAATTCCGCTCCGGTACATATCTCAGCCTTATAACCAACAACAGCCCTGGCAAATATAATCACATTTTCATGAATGACACTTTTTTCCAGCAGGGTTGCTGTTGGATGAATCGCATTGACAAATTTCAAACCGGCATCCCTTGCCTGCCGGATATGCTTAACCTTATCATGCAGCTGACTGGTACTTACCAGCACTTTTTTTATCCCTAACTTAACCAGCACATTATACCAGTCTAGCGACGTAATCAAAGGCAAACCCTTGAAACTGTCTTTATGCGGATACGAAAATGTCTGACAATCGCGTCTTGTCTTTTCCAGCTCTATATCAACATCAGGAGGCTCTAACGCAGGATTAACAAAACAGCATATACTGTGATCGCCTGTTGATTCAAGCCAATCATGAACCTGACCGGCTACAGCCGCTTCCCAGCCTACAATCGCAACAGAATTCGGCTTAACTGAAATATCCGGTGGTATTAATTCCATATATTACCTTTCGTAACGTAAACTTTCATCTACTAACGCCTTCAACTACAGCATATTATCCTTTTATAAAGCAAAAATCAACGTCATTTCATATTTGATCTTGCCTGCCGAAACTTACTGCAGTTGCGAGACATCGTCCCAAACTGTACATCCCCGACATATAGCAATACTCTTCCTACCTGACTCTGCATGCTTACTGCGAATATTATTAAACTCTTCGCCATTCCAGACCTGCGCAATACTTTCCCTATTCAAATCACCCATTATATATTGACCGGAATAGTCATTGCAGCAAAGTACTACTCTGCCGTCAGTTAAAATTACAAAAGATTGCCAGGGAGAAATGCATGGTCTGTCATCCAGATTAACATCCGATGGCCTTTTATCCGGAAAAAGTTCTTCCAGCTGTTTATCTCCTCCAAAAGTATGGATATATTTCGCATACGCCCGGTCTCCAGATTTCAGTAACGGCTCCCAGTAACCCAGAAAATCATCGACCTCGTGTACATTCTCCTTCTGAATTGTATACCTCAACCTGATAGCTGTTCGATATTGACCTTCATCTCGCATTTTTATCAATGTCTTTATATTCTCGCTAACCTCACCGTAGTTCAAGCCCAGTCTGATCTTTTCAAATACTTCGGCGGTCGCTCCGTCAACTGAAATATCTATCTGGTCAACACCGGACTCTAAAATCGCTCCACACCTCTCTGGTGCCAGTAAAGAACCGTTTGTACCGAAATATACAGCTGGTATACCTGCCTCCTTAAGACTTCTTATCCGATACGCGAGCTTCTTATCCAACAAAGGCTCTCCACAAAACTGTATCGTCACTCTCCTGATCTCGGCAGCTTTACCGGACAGCTCAGCCAATATCTTATCGTATAGCTCATCCGACATAAATGCAGCCCTCTCTGCTTTGTGTACAACACACATATTACAGCGGGCATTGCATGCAAATGATGTTTCTATTTGTATATAAGGCGGAAATTCTGCCTGATTCATACACTATTCTCCTTATAACAGCGTCCGCCATTTTTCCAGTATCATTTTTGCAACCGACTTGCATGACATTGTCGCCATTACTTTTTTATGAAGGTTTGTCGCTATCTCGATTCGTTCGTTTTCGTGCTCCAGGTAGTATCTAGTCTTTTCTATCAGATCTTTTCTATCATCAAAAAAGACTACTTCTTTGCCCTCTTCGTAATATTCTCTCGCCGGGCCCCAGTCTTTTGACTGGTCATGGTCACTTATCATAATAAAAGCATTAGCCATACCACACTCGGCAATTCTTACATGCAGCGTCCCCGCCTGGCTGATAAGCAGATTAACCTTTGTATTGTTATAAACATAATTCAGCTCTGTATCTCTATTCGCACCACCCCTTGCATACTTTGCTACAGCTGGATATTTATCCCAGCCGTTACCATATAAAGCCAGGTCAAAGTCATTTTCTGCCAGAGCCTCGATAAATAATCCTCGCCATAAATCAGAAAATGGACCAACGTAATAATGATGACAAAACTGGTTGATAATGTGAAGTTTCTCTTTATCTTTTTCAACATTTACATCAAAAACATGACATGCCTGTCTAATTATCTCATCTTCGTATATCCGTTTGGTCCCGTTCTTTTTACCTATCTCATGAACATCATTAAAAAAACGGCTCAGATAATTGCGGCCATCTTCTGAAATTTTTATGTCATTCTGGATACTCTGGATAAATTCTGACATTACATCTTCATGCCAGCCGTTACAATGCTTAACGAAACTTATATCTGAAATATATCTGGCTGGAACCGAGACTTCTTCACCTAACGGAAAGAATAACCTCTCATTTGCCGGCATAGGCCAGATTATGATCTGGGCGGACGGCACATTTTTCTGGGCAACATATTCTGAATGGGCCGGTGAAATACAGACATAAAGATCTTTCTCGCTGTAATATTCTGAGATATCCATAATCTCACTTAACTTACCGCATTTATCCTGTATATTGGAAATTATCGGCAACTCTTTCGGAAAAAATGAATATGACGGCCTGGCATGGCTGACTGAAAAACAAACATCAGGCTTAAAACCGGATATCTCATTAAAATTAGCCATTAAGGACAATGACTGAACATCATCTTTTTCTATCAGATACTTTGTCTCACAGCCGACATCTTCAAACGCTAGCTGAAAATCTTTGGCCGCATATTTAAGAAATGTTGTCCAGCGGCAGGTGATAACCAGAATTCTCGGCATTAGCTCACCTTTTGCTATTTTTTGCTGACGAGACTTAAATTCCTCTGACTTATAATACGAGTAAACCTCTTCTTTTACTGACTCACACTCATTAAATATCTTATCGTGAATATCTCCTACCTTCGAATCGTATTTACCGTCTACATCGGCCACCAATGAATTGGGCAGTAAATAATATCCATCCCGCACAAATTCATATAAATGGTTATACCATTCTGCGCCCCCAAATATTTTTAATTCATTCGTTGTCAAATAACTAGAAAAATCATATAGACTTAAAAACAGCCTCAACTGGGAAATATCCTCTTCAAAAACATAATGGAGCCTGGTCATGCCATACAATCCTTTATATTGTTTTGACAGACAATATGCTATATGCTTGCACTTCTGAACCCCGGCAAAACCAATATTCTGTATCTGGTTGCAGACCACATCTAATTGCGAAAACTCTGCTTCCGAACAATCAAGTAAGGCATTCTTTCTGTAATCATAAGCGGTCAGGCCATTCCAGGTATAAATAATTACCAGGTTCTCCGGCATCTTTGAACTTTCGATTTCTTTTGTCAGGTCCGGATCGATTTTCTTCAAAACTCGAAGATTCGCCCTGTAATTTTTAAATATCTGCTTATATGACGGATTTGAACGGTGCGGTATCAATAGCTGAGACCTGATCCAAAACGGCAAAAGTAAATTTCGGCAATCATTATCTTCAAATAAATACTGATTCTGGCTTAGTAAATAGAACAGTTCTACAGCCTTCAAATTATCTTTGACAGACCATGCAGAAAATATCTCTGCCAGCCGGTTCTCTAAATCCGTCACAGCCTTTGCTGCCATTAACTCAGCTGCTTCTGCCAGCATATCATATTTATCTTCGCAAAGCAGAGCCAGCATTATTTTCAAATTTTGCTCTTCTAATAATTCAGAACTCAAAACATAAATCCTTTTTCTTTTTTTCATGTTTTTGTGTCAGCGTCAAATTACACAAACGCCAAATGCTCTTTATCTGCCTCAAGATAGTCCAGAACCATCCTGTTTTTGTCATTCGAGACACAATGATGATTACAGTTAACCAGCGGATTAACCCTGAAAAACTTATCCTTACCATCCATCCAGAAATCTCTGAATCTCTTATCTTTGATACTGCCGACAACTCCGTCAGTCAGGTTATATGCCTTATCCTGACATGTGTATACATTTAGATCCGCCCCGATCACCGTCAATATCTGCAAATAAGGGCACCATCTGTATGTCTTGACAAACTTATCAGACAGCAGATGATACGTATCATATATCTCGAACCCTTCTTCCGGCAGCATATTCATTATCATATCTATCTGGCTACGAGCAACATTCCAGAACTTCTGATGATATTGATTATTCTTCGCTCCATCATTATCTATCACACACCCAGACAACTTCACACTGTTAATTCCGGTATCCTTCAATAAGCTGACGAGATTATACAAATGCTCGGCATTATTCTCATCAATTATAACACTTGCACCCGTATAACAGCTTCCACCCAAAGCCCTGAAATTCCGCAGATTTGTGATTACTTTCGCAAATTCATCTTCGGAAACCCCGCGATACCTGGCATAACTCGGACCGTCATAACCGTCAATAGAGATCCTCAGCCAGGTGCCTTTATGGGCAAATACCTCCGCTGCCTCTCCCTTCAGCAGCCCCCCATTTGTCAGGGACGCAAATTTAACCGGGCTGTCTGCCAGTTTCTTCACAGTCTCCAGTAAATACGGATAGCAAAAAGGCTCGCCCCCGCCGCTGAATGTCACCGCTTTTACGCCCATATCAATTATATCATCGATTATCTCAGACATCTTCTCACGCGGGATACTGTCTCGAACATCCATATCACATCCCAGCTGCAGCTGATCTACCCGATACGCACAATAGCTGCAGCTATGATTACAAACATTAGTAGGTTTTATCCGTATATGCAGCGGCGGCTTGATATTTTCAGCTTCTCTTGGAAGCGAATCAAGCTTGTCCTTATAATGAAAAATCTTATACCTGGTATATAATTTCTGGCTCAAAATATTGCTCGCTATTCAAAATAAATAAACTCATAATCTCCGGTATATCCGCACTGCTGAAAAAACCATTCCCATTCTTCTGGCATCATAAATGCCGCACAGGTCAAAGCCCAGCACTGCAGATTAAACAGTTCCTGATCACTGCGAAAGCTTTCGGTCATCATATATTTGTTCCTGCCGACTCGCTCGATTTCCTTCAAAGCCGATGCCAGCTCGTAATTCTTAAAATTATGCAGGACTCCCAGCGAAACAACAAGATCAAAACTGTCATCATCAAAGCTCAGCTTCTCCCGGCCATCTGCAAGATATAACTTATCTTTGATCTCAGGCTTGGCATTCTCAATAGCATGACGGGAAATATCAAAACCGGTAATCTCGGCGTCCGGCAGCAGCCTGGCAAACTCATACAGCAAAAATCCTTTACCACAGCCAAAGTCCAGTATCCTGCATCCATCCTGCAGCCCGTATCTCTCAATCAACGCTTCTGCCACGACCGACCATCTGCCATCATAACTATACCCGCCATAGCCAAATCGACGGTCGCCATCCCAATAGTCCATTTCATACTGCTTCGCAACCCCCATACAATGAACCTTCTCATCCACCATGCGTGCCACGTAATCACGCTTGGTTCTTTTATGTAAGGGATTAACTATATTTAATAACTCGCCCATTTTATTTCCTTATACTTCGTGCCGGAACTCCTGCTGCTACATCACCGGCATCAATATCTTTTAGTACCACCGAACCAGCACCGACAACCGCATCATCACCTATACGTATACGGTTGATTATTGTAGCATTGGTCCATACTGTCGCACATTTTCCTATTGTCACATTACCGGCGGCAACTACCCCCGGACCGATTACTGAACATTCCCGGGCAATACAATGATGGTCCAGCTGGGCATTAATACCAACCTGCACTCCATCACAAAGTTCTGCTTTATACCCGATTATCGCCCTGGCAAATACTATTACATTTTTGCCCAAAACCGACTTCTCCAGCAGATTCGCTGTTGGATGTATCGCATTAATCAATTCAAAACCAGCTTTACGGGCCTGCTCAATATGCCCCAGCTTCACCCGATTGTCGCTGGTGGTTATTATTACCATCGATATCCCAAGTTCTGACAAGATATTATCCCACCTTAACGATGTTATCAGCGGCAGCCCCTTAAACTTGTTCTTCTCTGGATATGAAAACAACTGACAATCTCGTCTGCTTCGCTCATAGGCTATATCAATATCCGGCACATCATCAGACGGATTCACAAAACAGCATACTTCATAATCACCTGTCTTATGCAGCCATTCATGTATCTGACCGGCACCGCCCTCTTCCCAGCCGACTATTGCCACAGAGTTTGGCTTGACTTCTATATTGTCAGGTATCAGTTCCATTGCTTACCAGGGTCTAAGTTCAACATCTATTTTCTTTATTACTTCTATTGTTTTAGCTATATTCTCTATTGGCTGATCCGGCCCGCAAGGCAGGCACACCTCATGCTCGCTGAAAAACATAGAATTGGGAAACGCTCCACATGCCTTAAGGTGAGCAATCTCACTCATGCTGCGTACATGCGGCTTACAGCCGATTCCGTCTGCTTCCAGCATCCTGACAAACTTCTCACGCTCTGTCACTACAGCCAGGGCATTCAAAGGCAGCATACCGCTATCTAAATCTCCCTCCAGAAACCTCACTGAGCCTGCTTCTGACAAACCTTCACTATACGCCTTATGGATTGCCTTTTGAGACTCTATCTTTCTATCTACCTTGTCAAACTGGGCCAGACCGATTGACGCCAGGATATCATTAAACTTAAAATTACCCGAAACCTGCCTCGCATAACTTGCCGGATAATCCGCTATCATATACTGATCTCTTATACTCACTAGCAGTTCATAATCCGATGTACTGTTACAGCACAAAAATCCTCCCTGACCGGTGGTCATCATTTTCACCATACCCAGCGAAAAACAGCCAAACCGGCCAAAGCTGCCAAGGCTCTTGCCGTCTACCGATGAAAACACCGCCTGGCAGGTATCTTCTACGATATCAATATTATTTTGCTTTCCAATATCAAGGATTCTCGAAATATCGCACGGAAATCCGCTCAAATGAACCGGGGCGATCACCCTTGTTCTATCTGATATCTTCTCTGCTATCTGACCGCAGTCTACTACCGGCAAATCTTTCTGCACATCCACAAATACAACTTCCGCACCTAACAGCATCGCCGCATGCGCTGTTGCTATTGCCGTCCTGTCCGGCACAATAACCTCTGTGCCAGGTCCTACACCACATGCCAGGTACGCCACCATAAGCGCCATAGTACCATTTGGAACACATACGGCATATTGCACTCCAAGCCTGTCAGCCAGCCGCGATTCAAACTCCTTTGTCAACCGCCCCATACTGACACACCGGTCATTAATGGCCGATGTAACCGAACCAACCTCTTCAATTGAAAGATTGATGTTCCACCAGTGTATTTTATCTTCCATACTTTTATCCATTAACTTCTTGTTTTTTTAAGTGTTATACTTGGCATATAATGCGAAGCATAAATCACATGCTTATTGTGTTATTAATATACCTGTTATCCCTCGCTATTCCGCAAAGATTATAACAATTTAACTTTGCGCCCAGGCTTTCAACTGCCTTAAATATCTCCTTCTTCCTCTCTGAAAACCAGATATCCTTAAAACGATCTTCACAAATATTACCGTAGATATAGCTATATGAATCCGGGTTGACACAGGCCATCAATTTCCCATTGTAGTCCATATGCGTCTTAAAGTTCGGCGCCAGGCATCTTTCCCATTTCTTGATACTCTCGTTCTCGCTAAAACAGTCCCAGCGAACCTGGATATTTTCAACTGTATCATATTCTCGCAATTTTCTCGCAAACTTACTATCCGGAATCCATTCATCAGCATTATCCTGGAACCTGGCCCTTCTTACTACCAGTTGGTCGGCCCCGCTCTCATTAAATAAATCTACCAGTGCATCAAAAGATTTATAATTTGCTTCAAACAACGCTATCTGCATTATCAGCCTGCACTCTGCACCTGTACTGTTTCGAATCGAAACCATATCCTTCAGATTTGACTTCAGCCGGTCGAAATCTTTTATATCTGTCACATGAACCCTGGCATAGGTATCAGCATCACCGCCATTAACCGAAAAACGTATCCACTGCATGCTTTTTACGGCAATTTCTTTTTTCTTATCCGTAAACGCGATACCATTTGTACTCAGCTGCATCAGCAACCCGAGCTTATGACCGTAATCTGACCAGTCAAACAAATCAGGATGCAAAGTCGGCTCTCCGCTTCCGGCAAAAAAAACTTCCTTTCCACCCAGCTGCTTAAAATCATCCAGAAACCGGTAAAAAACTTCTGTACGAGGTATAATCTGATTCGCACGACTTTCATCAAACAGCTGCGTATAGCCGCAATGCAGGCATTCATGATTACACCCGTTAACCGGGCCCACCTCTACTGACACAGGGCCTGCCTCTCCTGCCAGACCCTTTCTCAGCAAACGCTCATCACGTTCAAGCCATGTCCTGTTGTCAACTGTCTTATTTGCCATATATACTCTTCAATATCTTATCACTACTTATACCAAACAACTCACGCATCCCTTTATTATTCTTTACCTGATGGATAAACTCATAATCCACGCCAAGTTTTTTTAGCTTATACGGCTTATCATTATCCAGAATCCACTCACCAACTATAGACCCCAAACCGCCTACTACATAATGTTCTTCAACAGTCACTATCCGATCTACACCTTCGAGCATATCTTCCAGGCAGTCAAAATCCAGCGGCGAAACCATTGGAATTGATATCACTGTCGGCTTCTCCACGGCCATTTTCAACATTTCCATCACCTCAACCGACACAGCGCCATGAAACAATACCGCAGTCCGCGAACCTTTATTCATCAGAATCGGCTTACTTATATCTTCTATTCTTTCATTATGAATTTTAGGCTCACCACCACGCGCTATCCGTATAAATGCCGGCTTATCACTTCGCATAACATAATCTACCGACGCACATGCCTCAACCGGGTCTGCCGGTGATATTATCTCCAAACCCGGCATAGTCCTCGCCAACGCTATATCTTCTACCGAATAATGCGTCATTCCGCCCGGCGCATACGCCAGTCCGCTGCCAATACCTATCAGTACAACCGGCACCTTCTGATAGCAGATATCGTTGCGAACCTGCTCGTAACATCTATACAAAACAAACGGGGTTATATTATAGACAAATACCTTACGACCTGTCATTGCAAGCCCGGCAGCAAAACCTATCGCATTCTGCTCTGCGACTCCCATATTCAAATACTGCTTTGGCATCTCCTGCTGATATTTATCTAATACACCATAGCCTCCATCGCCGGCAATTACAAAGATATTATCATCTGCCGCTGCATATTCTGTTAAATGGTTTATCGTGCTGTTTCTCATAGTACGTTTTCTGCTTATCTCTTACAGAGACAACTCCTGTAATGCCTGCTCCTTTAACTCATCGGTTACGATATAATAATGCCATTTCAACTCATCCTCCATAAATGACACTCCTTTGCCTTTTACCGTATTACAGACTATAGCTCTCGGTCGACCTTCACGCCTGCGGTTAAACGCTTCCAGCATCTCACCAACATCATGACCGTTCACCGCAACAGTATCCCAACCAAAGCTCTGCCACTTTTCAACAATCGGCTCATATCCGCAGATCTCCAGCGGCCTGCCATAGCCCTGCAAATTATTATGATCTATGAATACCGTAAAATTATCTATCCCGTAGCTCGACGAAAACATAGCACCTTCCCAGATACTGCCCTCCTGGCTTTCACCGTCGCCAATTACTGCTACTACTTTGCGGCTGTCACCCTGAAGCTTGTAATTATATGCCATTCCAAGGCCGACATTGAATCCATGGCCCAGTGAACCTGCAGAAACCTCTATTCCATCTGCACTGAACCTGTCCAGGTGAGCCGGCAAAGTTCCATCATTCTGCATATACCCTGCCAGCTTCTCATAGCTCAGCATCCCCTTCTCATACAAACTGCAATACAGACATAATGCGGCATGGCCTTTACTTAATATAAAAATATCCCTGCTCTTCCACTGGTCTTTCTCTATCTCCAGCAAACCAAAATAACATGTCGCCAGGATATCAGTACAGGACAATGATGATCCTACATGAGCTGTTCGACTCTTCGCCGCAATCTCGATTATATTACGCCTTATCGACAAGGCTCTTTTTTCTATTTCTTTTTTCAAATCCATTTTTATTATAATAGAAATAATACTAAATAAAATTCACATGACTGGGAGGATTTTTCAATTGCCATAGATACCGGTTAACCTCATCCATTCGACAGTTCAACCTGCAACTGCTGACATCAAAATCGCCTTGAGCAATCCATTGCATCAGATCTTTTCTTTTCTCACCTGTCCAGATATTTTCAAAACTGGTATCGTTTATATTACCCAGATTGAATCTGTCCTGTTCTAAATACATACTGCAACCCCAGACATTACCACCAGAATCTATATAACTCCAGAATGGCAATGCCATACATCGGCAATAATCCTTTTCCGCTGCATCATATTTCTCCATGGCATTCGCCCGGAATATTACGCTGAATTCGTCTGTATTATACTGCTCCAGCTCATCTGCCAGGTACATAAAATCACTATACTTGATATCTTCGTAAATCTTGGTTTCGCTCTGCGGATGCTGAGAATACGGCTTTACCACCAGGTAGTCCATCCCAATCGATCTTGCCTGCTCTGCCAGTCCCGCAACTTCACCGGCATTGTCAGGCAACAACAGAATCTGCATACCCAGTATGCATCTATACCCCTTGGACTTACGTAGTTCATTAGCACTACTCAGATTCGCCATCACTTTCTCATAGTCAGACGCTTTTGTCTGATGAATCCTGGCATACGTCTCCGCCGTACCGGCATTAATACTTACCTTTAGCCATTCTGTATTAGCCAGGACTCGATCGTGAATCTCCGGTTTGAATAATACTGCATTTGTCGTAAAAGCCGCATCTATCCCCGCCGATTTGGTCGCCTCTGTTATCTCAGCCATATCAGGATGCAAAAACGGCTCACCTTCCCCGGCATACATTATGCTTTTTACACCCATATTGCCCATTTCCTCAAGACGCTGCCTAAATTTAGTTGTATCTAACCTGCGATTCTGATAACCCATGAAATCAAGTGCACAATACACGCACCTGTGATTACATGCTCCGGCCGGGCTTACCTCAATATATAGAGGATAAATATTTTCTCCTGCCAACCACCTTCCCAGTATATCGGGATGATACATCAGCTTATGACTGTCAATATTATATTTATCTTTTGTCATTATTTATACGACTTTACACTTTTACTGCCTATCGGACTGCTTAAGTCTATCATTTTGATTAAAGCCTGCAAGTTGAAACACTTCAAGACTACATTAACACAAGGATCTTCCTGTTGGTACCGCTACCAGGTCATAATCCACGGCATCCACTACCTTAACTTCGATTATCATTCCCGGTACTATCTCATCTGCGTCATCTATCCCAACCCAGGTTGCACTGTCAACTTCGGGCCCCTGCATTGCCGACCGGCCCTCAAACCACTGCAGCTCTTTATCCAGCCCCAGTTCTTCCAGGTCTTCCTCATATATATAGTTCACCAGCAAACAATCATATTCACTGCCAATCTGCGAAGCGGCTTTCTCAAAGGCTATATCCTGTTGTGCCAGCATAAGTTCCTCAAGCCTTTTCTCTTTTAACTCATCATCAATATGACCTTCTATCTCCGCCGCTGCCGTTCCCGGCTCCGCCGAATACGCAAACGCTCCGAGCATATCGAACTCGGTTTCCTTTACGAAATCAACCATCTCGCGAAACTCTGCTTCGCTCTCCGATGGAAACCCTACTATCATTGTTGTCCTGACAACCACTCCGGGGATCCGCTCACGCAGCTTCTGGATCAAATCTTCAACATAATCGCGGTCTACACGGCGATTCATTAATTTGAGAATCCTGTCATTGATATGCTGCAGTGGTAAATCGACATAAGGTACCACTCTCTCGCATTCCGCCATCGCTTCTATTATCTCATCACTCAAACTGGCCGGATGGGTATACATTACCCTCAGCCAGAGCAAACCTTCCAATTTATTCAGCTCTCTCAACAAAGCGGCCAGCCCGCCGCTGCCCTCAATGTCGCTTCCCCACAAACTCGTCTCCTGGCCGATCAGGTTAATCTCAATCGCACCATCCGCTATCAGCTCTTTTGCCTCTGAGACTATCTCGGACATACTCTTACTGCGAAACTCGCCCCGGATCGATGGGATTGTACAATAACTGCACCAGCGGTTACACCCTTCACTTATCCTTAGATATGCCCAACTCCGATCTGTAAGCCTCATTCGTTCGTGATCGCTCGACACCCCGCTCCATTTCTCAACTCCATGAACCTGACCGACTTTACTATCCCCTTTCAGCAGGCTTCCCAGGATCTCTACCAGCTTGTCTCGCTTATCAAGGCGAACAATGGCATCAATATCACTGCTGATCTTTTCAAAACATTCCTCACCCCATAACTGGGCCAGGCATCCGGTAACAATAACAAAACCTACATTTCCCTTGCTCTTCTGTTCCAATGCCCATTCGATATGAGCGACTGCTTCAGTGCGAGCATCTTCTATAAATCCACAGGTGTTGATTATCGTTGCGTCTGCATGATCATCCGGGCCTACTAAGACATATCCGGCTGAGGTGAGTGAGCCAAGCATTTTCTCGGCATCAATTTGATTTTTGGCGCATCCAAGCGCTACGTAATTAATTGTTTTTGTATCCATACATTTTACATATTAACCACTTATACTGCCTTTATCAAGCCATATAATCATATTTTTAACTCCCCGAACTATATCTTTTCCCACAGCTGACATTTTACTGCCAAAATACGACGAAACACGATTATATTCTGACAATTAGTTATGGACAAACCACCAAAAGACAGCTATAATGCTTTGCTCTTTGGGTTAAGCCTAATTACAAGTTAAGATGAGATAATTAGCCATCATTAAGCCTCCTTTTCGATTTTTTGATAATCCAATGGTAGTTTTTTGTCGATCTAATTTCTTACAATATGATTATTGCTGTTAGAAAAATGAGAAACTGGCTCCACTTATCACCATTAAAATATAAGTACTTGCCATATATATATTTATACTTTTGTATTAACTAAGGTCTTTAGTAAAATGAATGAAACCCCAGAAAAAAACAACGATAATGTAGAAATTCCAGCTGAAAATGCTGAAAACCAGAACCAGAATCCTGCTCCTGAAACTCAAAGTTCAGAAGCTGATGCTAATATCACTGAAAACGCTGATCAGACAGAACAGCAGCCTGTCGCTGGTTCAGAAGATATTAAAACTCCTGACCACGTGGTCGTTTTACCAAAAGACCAGCATCCGGCATTCCAGCCTCAGCCTGACTCGCCTGCTGCTCAGAGTTATGGCCAGGTCGCTATTCCTGGGCCGGAGCAAGATGATGATATCGAAGCGGAAGTCGCGCAAGCTCTTGGAGATGTGTCACTTATGGATATTGATCTCAGCAGACCGGCTCCTTCAAAAGACCAACCTGCTGATTCTGCTGCCGATATTACCGACGATAAACCAATTCCGGGAATTCTGCGAGGCACAATATATAAAGTCGAAGCTGACGGTGCTTTTATTACCGGGCTGGGCGGCAAATCGGAAGGTTTTCTGCCAAAAGACGAATTTGAGCCGGACGAAGTCTTAAAGGAAGGCGATCCGATTGATGTATGTATTGTCGGACGCGACCCGAAAGACGGCATCGTCATTCTCTCCCGCAACGCCGCTACCCAGCAGATCATGCTCAAAAACCTAAAGGTCGGCGACCATGTCGAAGCAACTGTTACCGGTTCCAATAAGGGCGGACTGGATATGAAGATCAAGGGCGGCATCAAGGCTTTCATGCCGATTTCTCAAATTGACATTCATCGAATCGAAGACGAAGATAAAGATAAACTTGTCGGCCAGAAATTTATCTGTGCTGTTACCCAGGCTGACCGTAACGACCGTAATATCGTTATCAGCCGCCGCAAAATTATCGAAGCAGAACATAAGGCAAACGCTGCACAGCTCTGGGACCAGCTCGAACAGGGACAGATTCGCAAAGGTACTGTTCGCAGCATTATGGACTACGGTGCGTTTATCGACCTCGGTGGCATAGACGGCCTTGTTCATGTCAGCGAAATCAGCTGGGCTCACATCGATAAACCTTCGGAATTCCTCGTTGTCGGCCAGCAGGTAGATGTTTTCATTAAAGAAGTCAACCGGGAAAAGAAAAGACTCGCTCTCAGCATGAAGCTGGTTTCAGGCGACCCATGGGCAACTGTTGACCAGAAATTCCCGGTCGGCATGCATTGCCAGGCTAAAATCGTTCGACTAATGAACTTCGGGGCCTTCGCTCAACTAGAACCTGGCATAGAAGGTCTTATACCGGTCAGCGAAATGAGCTGGCTTGGCAGAGTTAACCATCCAAAAGAAGTGGTCTCAGAAGGCGATGTTGTCGATGTTGAGATTCTAAAATGCTCAAAGGAAGACAAACAGATATCCATGAGTATCAAGGCCGTTCAGGGCAACCCTTGGGAAAATATCGAAGAGAAATACGCTCCGGAAAACGATTACACCGGCAAGGTGGTTCGTCTCAGCGACTTCGGCGCTTTTGTCGAACTCGAACCTGGCGTTGACGGACTTATTCACATTTCAGAACTTTCTGACAAACACATCAAACGTGCCGGAGACGCGGTCTCTGAAGGCGAAGAGGTTAAAGTCAGGGTACTGGAAGTTGATCCTAGACGCAAGCGAATCGCTCTTTCCATCAAGGCTCTCATGGAAACTCCTGCCGACGAAACCGCGCAGGAAACCGCAGAAGATACTACCGCTGCTCCTGCCAAACCAAAACGCAAGAAGAACCTCAAAGGCGGCATCGGCGGCCATGATGGCAGCGACAACCCGCTAGGACTCAAACTTTAGTCTTACCGCAGGTTATTATTATATAAAATGAAAAGGGCTTGGAATATTACTTCCAGCCCTTTTTTTATTATCTCAATACAACTTAACCGGCCTATATAAATAAACCTCATTACACGCTGGCATTAAACTACTATCACATCAGCGTAACTGCCCTAGGCAGTCTGCATCTTATCCGATTGTAAATTTCAAACCAGCTTTTCCTGCCGCTATTCTCACTTGCCGATTTCCAACAGCCTGTATTATCCTCTTCTTCGCAATACCGCAAGCCCGCCGACAGACAACAGGCCAAGAGTAAACGGTTCAGGCACGACGGTAAAACTGCCAATTACTACATCTGAGTAATCGCCCGCTGTCTGGAATGAGTCTATACTTTTAGCATAAATCTCTATTGTCGCTATCGCCGGCTCATCCAAACCTGCATAGCCCCAGCCTTCCGCAAATGATACACTAAACATCTCTGAACTTTTATACACACTTGACTGTGGCGATGTTGCGGTACAAGTTACATTTGCATAACTGTCGGAATCCAGTGTTAATGTATTAATGATTGCTGCCGGCACCAGCCATTCGATCTCTCTTTCACCAAACATATAACCGGTAAATGTCTCGGTCGATGCGAAACTGTCCCAGTCAAAAATATCAGCTATTAACGCTGTATCATTTTCACTTACCCTTATATCAATATCACAGCTGATAAAATACTGCTCGGCATTCATCGAAAATGATAATGGATCTGAAACATCAAATGTAACCGAATCTATCGCCGCATTTACTGCAGGTGAAATTAAACATACCAAAACCGCAAGCACAAACAACTTCTTCTTCATTTAAGTTTCTCCACTCAGTTATCCTATCCGGGAAACATGACCTTACACGTCAAATTTTCCAGGACAGTTAGTACTCAATATTACTCAAAAATTCACTCTACAATTGATAATTTTATCATAACAATACATGAAAAACAAACAAAAACCACCCGACCGGTAAAATGTTACATAAATATTACCCGGCAAAGAGTTTATAAGTAAAAAGCCTGCTTTACTCATAACGGATAACCCCTATTTTTTTTACACCCCTCCTCCAAAAACACAATATAATACTTTCTGCTTTTCCAGAACGCTGAGATATAGCCAGGATGTACCCATAACAATTGAAAATACCCGTCCAAGCGTAATATAAATAATTACATTACCATTATTTACCTTCCAAACAACCAGTCAAAATCATACACTCCTGTGTATAGACAAACCGATACCCATGTCCTGACTCACCCTATGCCCCGAACTCACACAACCGCTACTCTGTCTTACCTGCCCCTATTTCCCAATCCCTTATCTCTTTCAATGGCCTCAGACCGGTTTGAGTTATTTGTTCTTAAACACAAATGATGTCTGACTTGCCGGCCAACCTCGTGCCATAAATTCAAGATCTTCGGTTCCACCTTCCGGAAGTTCCAGATTATAGAGAGCAACCGACTGGGCACTAAGCTTCTTTACTCGATCAATAGTAAATTGATTCTCCCACACTTTATTCTCTGCATGACCGTCGCAATATCCAAGATTACCGCTTCGCCCATGGTTAATAGCCATCGGACCCCACCAATGCCAGACTCCTCCTGCACTGGAAAGCTCTGGTGTTCCAATCACAAAATGAGCTCGATAGTTATAATTCCGCTCCTCAGCCGATTCGACAAAATTATATTTTTCAGACGGCGTCTTAATCTTATTTAATTTTATTACTTGCTTAAATTGGTTATTTACTCCATTCAAACATTCAGGTACTGCATAAGAAACAAAAACCGTCGTCCCGTCATATTTGCTTTTACGCTTACTCAACCTCTCGCCGGGACAATGATATGTTTCAGGAACATCGACATACTTATATAGTGCTCCTTCTTCTATCCCTCGTATCTCATCTTCATCTTCTACTGGCGGAGTAACCTGCTCATGCGTCATATAATTCCCATTTTCATCACGGGGACAGCCTATCCAACTGCCTTTAATCTCAGACGACTCGCCCATTGTTGCCCTGATAATACTGTCATCATTATCCATTGCATACATAAACCAGCCTGTGGACAATTGTTTCATATTGGTCAGGCATACCGCACTGGTAGCCTGCATCTTCGCCTTATTCAACGCCGGCATCAAAATACTAACCAGTAATGCTATTATTGAAATAACAACAAGAAGTTCTATCAAAGTAAATGCCCGGTTCAATGTTTTAATTTTTCTCTGGCTCATCTTCATTCCTGTTTATTGGATATTAGGTATTATTGCACTTTTCAGATGTTGCCTGCAATCTTATCAACAGGCAAAATTCAGCTATATATTACCGAAAGCGCAAAGCTGTGCTTTTACACTACACTAATAATTAGTATAATAATATTATCGTTTTGTAAAATGGATTAACGTTATTACATAATGGACATATGTAACTTTTTGTTTTCTAACTCACTAATTTAACAGGTTAACTGCTTAAACAATTACAATGCGAAAATCGATAACACCAAAACCATTCTTTTCATTATTGGCTTTTCTCTTTATCGAACTTTTTCCGACCTTGACTGATAATGTCGAACATCCAAAAGCACATCTCTCATAATTGCCACCTGCCAAAAACGCATTATCAATTCTTTCAAGCAAATTGCAAAAAAATGATGAGCGATGATTGAGTATGATTAACTCTACCAAACGCTCATCAAATATTATAGAAATTAGGTAAGCATTCACAGGTGCGTCATTTGTGTCAGATTCTGAGTTTGCGAAGCTTTTTAATAGTTCGCGATAAGCGACACCTTAGCTTATTTCTTTTTACTTATATCTTATTACTGTAACCGTGTGAACGGTTACGAAATTAGTTATCTAAAGATAATGCTAAACCTAGTAGGCAACTGCTTCTGTCTTTGCCATATCTTCCAGCCATTCAGCCGCAAACAAGGCAAAATCTGAAAGGTCAACAACACAATTTTCATCTATGTCATATGAATTGTAACCTTTCCAGTCACTGGACATACTTGCTGCCACGCACGCATCTTCAACAACTTGTACTGTCACTGTTGCTGAATCTGACTGACCACTTGCATCTGTTACCGTACACGTCAACTCATAATCACCAGCATAGTTTGTTGTAAAGGTTGCCGCCAGTGCCAGCACATCGCCAGATACGCTTTCAATGCTTGCTGTTATCCATCCGGCATTCATCGGATCCCACGCTGGTGCTATTGTCACTGTTGCAGAGCCAAAACTGAAATCTTGTGCGGTAAAGCTATCGGCAGCTTCATGTGTTGCCAGGTAACCCTGGTAACCCGGAGCTATCTTTTCCTGTGGGTCTGCTGTTGCGGTAAAGTCCACCTTCATGGTATCGACACCGTTTGTCAATTCAAAACAATTCATCACAAACCACATCTCCCTTACATTACTGCCCGGCAGAGTGTCAAATGTCAGTGCAATCGGATTAGTACCGTCTGACGTCAGAGTTGTTGTATATACTGTAACTTCCTCGGTTGATGCCGAAATATCTACTGCCTCATCTACCAGCACACCGTCAACATATACATCAAACTTACCAGTCTGGTCTCCAAGGTCGTGGTGAACTGATGTCCAGGTATAGCTGCCCGCCGGCAGACCTGTCAGCGTCAATGTCATTGGGTCGCTTGAACGCGAATCTGTCCCGATAAAATCACACAGCATATTAGGATCAAAACCGGCTGCCTTCTGAGCTATTGCCGCTTCCGATGTCATACCGCGGTCCAGCAGCTGCATAGCCGCAGGTTCAGACTGATCGGGATAACCGGAAATCGTCCAGGTAACATCCGCAATATCGCCTTCGGCATTATCATCTACCGTCGCTGATACTGTCTGAGGCAGAATATCAGGCCAGGTTATATAGCTGCTGCCGGGTGTTACTACTGGAAATCTGTCTTCCAACGCTGTCACAAACGACCATGTTTTGCCTTGATATGCCTCGGAATTACCCGGCTCAAACGAATCCACAATCCAGTAATATTTTGTATTATACTCCAGGTCTCCTGCCGGCATTGGATCGATACTTGTTTCGCTTATCGGCGATGCTGTCAATTTTGTCAATCCATAATCAGCCAAAAGCTCATTTGGCTCAACTGTTCCAAAATATACATCATATGTCCCGTTTTCATAGGCTCCTGGTGCACCCCAGCTCAATGCTGAAATCTCCACATCGACGCCTGTTTCGCCATCTTCAGGAGTCGGAGCAACCGCTGACCCGCCTAAATACATGCCGCTTACTTCTACTGCTGACAATACATGATCGTAAACTGACAGATCATCAAAACTTCCAACTTTTACACCCATATTATCTGAATATCGCGAAAAGAATACTGTCGTACTGGCTGGCACCATAGCACCGGCTCCGGTAGGAATACTGATAGTCTCTAGTTCGGACCCGTCCAGGTATACCGTCATAACAGTCTCAGCATGATTCAAGGTAAAGGCATAATGATGCCACTGATCGTCGGATAGACATTCAATTGTACCGGCACACCAGCCGCTGCCATTATAACTGTAACCATACATGCCGCTGGTAGAGCCTCCCATAGACAGGGTACTGCGAGGGCTCTGGTTATCAAATACATATCCATCCCGGTCTGCTGTCTTACACCAGAACGCTACTGACTTATCGCCTTCCGGCAGATCAATATCTACATGCATTCCGCCACTGGACTCACTTGAAATATTCAGAACACTGCCGCGATCTTCATCAACTACAACAGTTGTTCCTGTTTTTTTAATTGTGCCGTCATTGCCATTACCTGAACTATCGCTTATCGTTAAAGCACCTTCTGTTCCAGAATAGGTACCTTCTTCAAAACTGTATTCAGCTACGAGACTACCCTTTGCGAATTGATAGTTTGAGAAAATTAGCGTTAACGCTATTAGGCATGCAAATTTTTGCTTCATCCCTAAAATCTCCTTTTAAAAATTGTCCTGCCGATAGAGGCCTTAAAACAGATTACATGCCTACAACACATGCTTATCTTAATATCAAAAATCCAACGAGCACAACGCTCCATTGTGGCACCGACATATCGTCCATAAAGGCCCCCCTCTTGCATATATCCCCATAACAGCTGAAATTACCCACTCGAACCTGGCATAAATGATCCACATTATCATTATCTACCTTACGAGAATCGGGCAAAATCATACTCTCCCAATGTGTATAAATGCTCTAGACGATATTCAAACACCTTAATTATTAACTTTCACAATTTGTTTTCAGATATATCGGCCTGTTACCGACTCTAAACAAATTATATCATACTCTAAAATTATGCCTTAAACAAGAAGCAAAACTTAAAGCATACATCAAATATCTTTATACAAATATAATTGAACTTTACAATACTTAACTGTCCGTAAATACCATCGGCAATTGTAGCACATCGATAGATTTAAAATAAATGGACTATCGTTACGACATGATGGACATATGTAAGTTTTATTCGTCTAACAGGCTGTTACCCGGCATATAACTGCATTATTTTGACCATTAACACACTCAACCACCAAACTCGACAAACCTGAAACAACGACATAACCACTCAAAAATCCTCCATCGCCCCGCTATCCCCATCGCTAACTCTTGTAACCATCCTTCCAAAACATCTGCGATGCTTAATCCTTACCTCTTACCTGCTTTCCCCATCCATCTTATATGTTCCCATTCCCCCCATATTTCTTATGCATTTTCTTTACGCTCCAATATCTTCCTTATCTCTGCCAGTTCCTGCCGTATTTCTTCCATTTCCTCTGTCTGTTCCTTTTCCTCGTCTTCGATAAACCACGTAGCGACAAATCCGGTAAACGTACCAAACAGCCCCACTCCTGTCAGCATAAGCAACGCAGCTATCGCTCGCCCCTCATCTGTAACCGGGTAAAAATCTCCATAGCCTACCGTTGTTATTGTCACAAAGCTCCACCACAACGCATCGCCAGGTGTTGATATATTGGAATTTGACGCTTTTTCTACATGCAAAATCGCTACCGACGAAAATATCATCATAAATATTGAGATCGTAGCAACCGTACCAAACGCTCCCGTAGCCTTATCTGAAAATATCGCCGAAACCGCCGACTTGGTATTCTTAAACGCCTTTAATAATCGCAATACTCTCACAATCCTGAATATCCGGCCAAAACGAAGCGGACCCACCAGCGGTATACTCGAGATCAGGTCAACCCAGCCCCATTTCAAATATTTCAGCTTATCCCTGACCGCATTATTCCCAAAATCTATCAAAAACAAAATACATATAAATGTATCAATATAAGACAACAGCTCTGCTGTATCATCAGGTACCTTAACAAACAACTCTACCGCCATCTCGATTATCACATACACCGACAACAGCAGCAGCAATATCTGCCAGATAATTACCCGCTTCTTTACATCTTCTTTTTGTTCCATTTACTTATACCATCACTTTCGACCTAATTCCACCTGCCATGTACATCGGCTGGTAAACCTGGGAACGCCGAGCTGAATGAAATCCGCCTCAGGCGGAGCTCGGCATATATATATCAAGCACGATCAGCAACCTTCTCCACTAACTGCTACTACCATAACCATGCATTACCTGCAACCATCCGCCCTGACTGTCCCAATCGTCCTAACCGCCCTACAGACTTTCCCACCATTCTTCCTTACTATTTTCCTATACGTCTTATACGTCCTATATGTCCCATTATTATCCGCAACCCTACATCATCACAGCAGTGGATTAATACTTTTTTTAACTTTCCTTTTTAATTTTCCTGTTGTTCTAGCTTTGATTATTTTTTTACCGAAGGTTTTCTTATTCCAATTTTCATAAAACGCCTTATATGTCATATAAACTGTTAAATAATTATTTATAAGTCTTATTGAGATACAGTCAGATTTCATTAAGTAACGGAAAAAATCAACTATATGTTGATTATACTTTATCCTTCAATATTTTCTTTGCTTCTTTAATATCTATCTTTGCTTTATGGCCATGTTTTTCTAAAAGAAATAACAAATTAGATCCATTAAGCAATGTTAGAGGTTTCCCTTTGGCAAACTCATATGAATCGGGACCATAATCCGCTGTGGTAACAAGTATTCCTTTTGTCGCCCCCTCACTCATTACCGTTCCATACAAATCTCTAACAGCTGATACTCCGACAGTATTTGTATATCGTTTGGCCTGGATAACAATTTTACCTCCTCGAATAGGATCTGGATCAAATGCAATCGCATCCACTCCTCCATCTGAAGACGCTCGCGTCACTTTTACCTCACCACCTTGCTCAACAAATTCTTTTTCGAAAATCTCCCTGACCAAATGTTCAAAGTCTTCCCAGCCCATAGCAGCTAAATTGCATGTGTCATCTATTTCTGAAGCAACAGCATAATGTTCAACAAAACGTCTATCTCTTTTATCTATCTCCATAATTGGACTTACTGCCGTCATGGAGCTTAACTTGGAACTACCAACACCTTTTAATGATTTGAAACATTGTTTTGGGTCAACTTGTGCCAGATTGATTTGCAAAAATGGTTCTTTTTGGGCTTGAACCGATATAATACATTTTGACTCTTCATGTCCTGTTGCGGGATTAACATCAGTTACTATTCCGTTGAAATTAACCGCAGATATCTCATTAATAACGTCTGCCTCAAAAAGCTCGTGGATCGTTCTTAATGCTATCTGATATATTGCTGAATCAAATAGTTTACAGTGTGCGGATTCACTTAAATATTTAATTTCATAATCATCCCTCGACTTAACATATTTTACCACGTTAAGTTTAGGTATGTCATTCAAGCAAGGTAATTGATAGTCAACCAGCAGCATTTTGTTTTCTGGGTTATACTGAAGGTCAAAATCTTTCGGAAACGAATCTGGATATTCTGAGTTATTTAATACGATCTCACAATATTCTTTTATGGCATCAGCGTTTTTATCTTCATATGATTTTTTTAAAAATTCAACTTTTTGATTGAAAGCAGCTTGTTTATCCTCATATTTCTTTTTTTCTGCTTCCCACCTATCCTGAACCACAATAACAGCTTTATCTCTTTTCGCATTTTCTTCTTCAATAGCACTTTTTTCTTTTTCCCATGCTTTTGTCGCCTTATAAAATTGAGTTTCTTGTTCCGCCCTGATTTTTCCCCTTTGTCCAATAATCATTTTAAAGAATGGTATTGATTTAATGTAATCAATTTTTTCTGGCATGAAAGGAATGTCTAATTTAGTTGCACCAAGTGGATATCCATCATATTCCCTAAAAATGAGAAATTCATGTTTTAGATTCTCAATCTTAAACGGTGTTGTGTTCTTTATTGAATCCCAATCAACTGCATCATCAATGTCTAATGTATAAAGTAATATGTTTTCAATTTGCTGAATTGATTCTTTTGCCTGTTTAGTTTTTTCGCCAGCTAACTGCTCACACTCTAACTTAGCCTGCAACTCTTTTTCTTTTTCTAATCTTTCAAGATGTCTTTGCCATTTGTTCTCCCAGTTTTTCTTCTGATTATCAATTTTACCTTCAAGAACATCTTTGTCCCTTGCAGATAGATATTTATATTCATTCAATCCGGTATGTTTAACTCTTACCCTATAACCAGACAGTTTTCCTGTTGAAGTGTATGTTTCTTCGTATGGTCCGCAGTAAAACATCATACCAGAATCTCCTTTAATATAACTCAAATTATTTACCAGACTTAAATATAATATTTACCAATCCATGGTGAAAATTCCGGGATTGACAATCCTTCATTCTAAATGCCCTATAAATACCATTTTCTTATGCACTAGATATTACACACAATTACTCTAACACCTTCCCCTCACCCTCAGTAACAGTATCACCTTCCTTCACTTCACTCACCTCTTTAACCTTCTTCTTTTGAGCTTCCTTATTCATTTTTTTATAGAATCGATTTATCCTGGACATAGCGGTCTTGGCATCATCACCTTCAACTATCTCCCGTTTAAGAACTTCATTTTTAATGATATTCTCAATATCCTGCACATTAACATTCATACCATCTGACAACTTCCGAAGTTCTTTTCTAATAGAATTAAGAACAGGTTCACTAAAAATCAGCCCGCCAATAATAAATCGATTCAAGGTTTGAGTTTTTTCTAGATATTCTTTACGAGTATTTTTAACTAAACCTTCTTTGGCAATAATAAATAACAGTTCCTGATCTTTATCAGATCTGGCACTCAAATCCATAAAATTAAACGAACAGACAACATCATAGTTTATTGGCTTCTCAAATCTAATTTTATAGATTTTCCATTCAATACCATTTGTCAGGATAATCCATTCAATACCATGATTAGCACCATAATCTAAAGCCTGCCGCATGTGGTCATCTTTTAATTGAATTCCAATGGCTTTAACCTCAATTAGATATTGAACTTTTTCGTCTACTACCAACGCTAGATCGCAATAAGTATTCCTGATCGCAAACTCTCTTGTAATTTCAAGATACTTATCATAACCAAATACTTCACTAAAAATATCTGTCAAAATAGAAACTGTATCAGACTCATTGACATCCCGATCATTTGCAATTTGTAAGACTTTCTGAAATTTACTTACCGACTTTAAAAATCTTTCATTTACTTTCTTTGCAATCTTAGCCATAACCTTACCTTTCTTTTTCAAATTACCACAATTACCCAATATATCATAGCTATCGGCACAGACATTCTTCCCTGCCATTAACTACTACACACACTCGATTTTAACACCAAACTCACAATAATCCAGCAAAAATCCCAAAAACAGTTTTTTCGTGTCTTTTCGCCCTTTTCGTGGTCGTAAAACTATCATATCAATTCTTAAATCCGTATCCATCCTATGAACCGGAGCATTTCAAGTTGTTTTTCTTCTTTTTTACATTTTTATCAAATTTCCTGGGTTTTTGCCCCTGTAGCTTCGTCGCCTCGGCGTCAGCTCTCACCCAAACATGGGCTGATGCCGATGGCGTAAGAAGTTACAGGGGCTAACCCTGTTAGCTTTTGAGCTGAGGCAGAGGCCTCATATTTTATTAACTGAGCTGCTTTTGGCAGGCATTCAACGACCTAACCTCCTATTCGTACTCACCTTATTCGGCGGCACATTAAACTTTATACAGACCATAACTCCCATTCTTCGTGACGAGGTTTTAAGTAAACTTAAACTTCAATTGACATTCACCGGGATCTTACGGCATAGTCGCTCAGCCTTTATTATATTGTCTTCTATGCAGCCTGATTTATCATTTCTGCGTTAAACATCTCGCCTGTCTTCAACATGGCTCTCATTATCGATGTTAACTTACGTGCTACCGCAACTATCGCTATCTTTTTCCTGCCGTCCTGACCGGCCATGACCCGCTCATAAAACTGCCTTATCGCCGGGCAAAACCTCACAACACGCCAGCTTGACTCACATAATGCCCATCGCACTACCTGCGGACCATGCTTGCTGATATGTCCCAATCTGCGAGTCGAACCGCTCTCATCCAGCTTTGGCGTTAAGCCAAAGTAGGCACTGTATTGCTTATAGTTACTAAACCTGTCTATATCATCTGTATAAGCAAGCATCGCCTCAGCTGTCCTTGGACCAACCCCGGGAATACTCATCAATAATTCAGCTCCAGGATTATCTTTTATCTTCTCATCCAGTCTGGCTGTTATCTTATCTCTTTGATTCTCCAGTAATTTTAACTGTTCAAGTAAATCTTCCAACTGAAGACTCCACAGTACATCTTCTTTTGACTTTGTTAAGCTCTCCATCCAGACTCGATTCTTCTTGCTCCACCAGGTGCCTTTATGCTCTGGCACTAAATAGCCATTGCTCTTTATCAACGCTCTTATCTGATTCTTGGTCTGACCAACTTTACGTACCGTCTTCTGGCGATGCAATATCATCTGACGCCATTGCCTTACCGCCTTATCTGGCATATAAACACTTGGCAATTCATCAATACTGTACAAAATTGCCATCTTACGCGCATCTATTCGATCGTTTTTCTTATTGGTACGATATATCCAGGTAGCTTTGGTGGGATTCACTACCTTCACTTCATCCACCAGGTCAACTATCTGATCATATATCCAACCGGCCAAACCGCTAACCTCAAACGCCACAAATACCTTATTCTTCTTAGACTTATGCTTTATCAAAAAATCTTGCAAACTGCCAATGTCAGGAGGTAATGTCGCGTACTTCTCTGTACCATTTTCATATACCATTGAAACTGTTTTCTTGCTATCCATATCTAATCCGATATACTTAATCATAACTGGGGCCTCCAATAAGGTTTATTGTTTGTGCTTCGAGCACGTTTAAAATAGGACGTCGTATTATATTATACTCGATCCTGAATTAACCGGGAGGCTCCGGTTACCATAGCTTATCAGTGGTTCTACTAAAAAACATTTTTCTTTACCGAAACCAGCTATAAAAACTTTCCTTCTTCATCGGCGTACTCATCCACGACTGATCCGGTCCCGGCTCTTTTATCACCTGCTCAACTGTCTTTAGCTTTCCAATCCACTCACTGCTGACCTTCCCTGCCTTAGTAACCCACGATATCGATTTTCTATTGATAATCTCACTAACTATCTTATTAGTAATCTGGCTATCACCTAAAACATAATCCATCACCAGCTGATAATTCCCCCTCTCCCATTCTATCGGGGCATTATCACCTGTCATCAGCTTTTCCTGGTTAATCCTCAACGCTTTTGCCACCGCCCCCAGCCCAACCGGAAACCCTCTCGCATTAAAAAACTGAAACATAGGGTCGTATGATCGCAACGCCACCTTTTGCGCCAGCTCAAAATTCCCGGCATTATAACCTATCCATTGCAGATCAAACTTCAAACCATTCCACGCACACACCATATACCCTTCATTTTGCATCTTTTCCAGGTACACCAGTAAATCATTAGCCAGTTCTTTGCTAACAGTCTTCAACGGCACACCATCATCACCTTCCGAATACCATACCTTCTCTTCACCGCCCGGTATCGCCGTCGATGCCACCGATATATGAAACGGAGCATACTTCTCAATATCCTCGCCCGGCTTCAGATCAAAAATATCAGATATCTCAATATCAAAACTTAGTATCTTCACTCTTACCTCATATTTCGTGTTTTTCGCCCTTTTCACAGTCGTCAAAATATCATATCAATTCTTATCAGCACTACTATCCATCGTATTCTTGTTTTTTATGTATCGTTTTACAGATGCCATTCATAAGTAATTGCAAATCTAAATATTACAGCAGTTTCAAACTAAACGAACATATGTTTCAGCTTTAGAATAAGTTGTGAGCGACAGCGAATTATTCGTTTCCGTTCGGTAAAGTACCCGTTGTGAGTTTGTAAAGTGGACACGCTATTCTTTAAGCCAACACCTTATCAGCTCTTTAAGGTCCAATACATCAACAATATTATCACTATACGGATATGGCAAAATATCTGCCAGAGTGTTATTATCAAGCCAGTATTTAGAAAACTCTGCAAAATCAAGCATATTAATGTAACCATCATGGTTTAGGTCGCTATAAGAGCATTCTTCAACATCAATCTGAGATACACATCTGATTGACAATGGAAAACGTATCTTACTTCGATCAATACTCATTACTTCATAAATTAAACCACCTGCATCGGTTACACCATCAATAGAAGAAATCTCGGCAAGAAAAGCACTTGTAAATACCTCTTTTAAGGAAATATCACTCCATTCAATATCTTCCTTAAATTTCGGTGCCGTATACCCAACAACATAAATATTTAAGGAACTTTCCTCTTGAGCAATAGAAGTAACAAACGCAGAATAATGATCAATATAATCTATACCGCTAACATCAGGAGCCGGGCATGATATATTAGAGACAACGGGCAAAGCTTCCCCAAACCGTTCAAGTCCGAAGCTATACAATTCAACTTCTAAACTACAAGGATCTATACTTGTATACCCAACAGAACTTGAGAGAAACATCCTTTCTTCGCCTGTTTTTGTTTTACAAATTGTCATAGCATTTGGAGAAGTAACACCACATACTGTTAAGTCTTTTCTCTCAATCAATGCACCATCATTAGCAAACTTCAATATCCAGTTATTATTATTAAGATAATGACTAGTCAGCAAATATATATTACCCATAGAATCAATTTCGACCTCACGCACCCTTTGATAATCAGGCTCAAAAACAACATTTGCCGAATTTAGTGGTTCATAAAGAAACACTGTTTGCTCTTGATTAATACTAGGCTGATTAGGATCTGTCATATAGGCATTTGGATCATAACATTGATTAACCCCATAAACAGCGTCCACATAGTAGTCTTCTTCACTGTTGAATACCAAGCGTGCTGCAGCTTTATAACTTCCGGTGTTGGTATTAACCACAACAGGTACAACATATAACTCATCAATTCTATTTTCTGCAAATTCAGCGTCACACAAAACACTACCACCATTTGAAATTAAACCAACATCAACGGTCAAAATATCATCGGCAATTATATCGCCATCAAAAGAATTAGCTTTAACAAGATATTTACCATTTGCACAATTTACAATCCCTTCGGCACCCACCTGGTAAACCTCTCCTAAAGAATTGGAAACAAATTGACCTGCAGCTATAGATTTCTTTTGATAAAATAAATCTCCGCCGGAAAATGTGCCATAAATTTCACCCTTGACACTTTGGCTATTACTAATATCAGGATTTGCAGGAATACCACTAATTAATACAGGATAATTATTATTGGGATCATAATAATTTGGTTCATCCTGATTCTCAAATGTAGTTTCCAATGGAGAAAATGAGTATAAAATATTTTGCAACTCCTGTTGTTCACATTTCATATTTGGAGTACCCCAATACATCGCATCATTAACTGAAACAACACCATCGTGAAATAAGTCAAGACAACCCTTATCATGAGATGATGGATCTAATAATCCTATTTCAGACAAAAGCAATAAATAGTCGGTCATTTCAGTTGCATTTTCAGTTCCAGCATACCAGCCAGCATAATCACCACAAGTACCACTGAAGCATTCTACCTTGGGATCCCAATTATCAATCCGAACCTTTCCTCCATTTTTCAAAACTAGCTCTATAAATGTACCAGACCTGAAATTCAACTGGCCCTTTTTGAATACTCCAGAAAAGACTCCATATTCTTCACCTTTCACAGACCCTGGCCGTCCATCTTTAGCCGGAATTATTTTTGCAAGAATCTTATGGTGCTTGATCCAATTTCCTTCTTCTCGACCATTTAATATCACCTTTGGTTCATCACTCATGTAAACTAGAAGCTCAGTATCTTTATTACAGCCAACACCAAACTTGTAATCAAACTGCACAAGAATATCTTCTTCACCTGCCCTAGCAAATGCTCCTTTTGCATAAAGTTCACCTTTACTTGCACTCATCAACATTACTCCAGAAGCTACATCATTTTCAGAATCTCTTATTGCTTCCCCATCTCCATCAACACTAACTCCGGTACGAACTCTTGCTTCAAATTCTTCTTGATCATCCATTTCTATTACTGCAAGCGAGAAACCAAGCATCGGTACATCTTCAATTTTACTACCATTTTGCATCTCTTCACCTACTGAAAACGAAGGATTAGTTTCAACTTCACACCCATATTCATCAACCAATGTGAGGTTTTTATAATAAAGAGTCTGCAACCCTGTATTAAGCACTGTATCAGGATACATGATTAAGTCATTAACATAAATTGTATCCAGACGATTTGCCGGATCAATGTCATTAATCTTTTCATGGTGAAAATCAAAACCT
The DNA here is from genome assembly GCA_963666285.2 of Sedimentisphaerales bacterium. Lineage (GTDB taxonomy): Bacteria > Planctomycetota > Phycisphaerae > Sedimentisphaerales > SM23-30 > JAFGDI01. The sequence goes on along the minus strand of OY762711.1, from coordinate 2,391,161 downwards.
TGGCGATTTGTTAAATTAACTTTAGCTGCCATAAACCTATTATTATCAAACCCACTTTTCAAAACCATCTGGTTAATAACCCAATTGTCTGCATAGCAACTTTCAAATACAGGAAACTCCGATAATCTGTGTGCCCCAGATAGATTTTCAAATCCATTTCTAATGCCTTCATCGGTATAATCACCTGCCCTTAATTCAAGAATAGTACCATACTCAGATAATTGTCTCTCTTTAAATATTATATCAATAACATTATCTTCAATTATCGGCAAAACTTGATCACTTGGGTCTGGATTAAAGTCTAAATATCTGTCACCTTCTGAAACAATATAATTACAAGTAATTTCACTATTATTCCGCACATAAAATTGACCGCCATAACCAGTACTACTTTCCAAGATATTCAATTTATTATTTTTTTGTTTCCCATCCATCTCTAATGAATAAACATTTATATCTGCAGCATGAACTTTAGAATTATCACCAACAGATATCTCACCATAAATATTAATTTTACCAACAGTTCGCCCATCACCAATATAACATTCATCATCACCATAACCACTCAAATTTATAACTGAAGAATTTAAAGCTAATTGAGCTCCCAATTCAACCCGAATGTCTGGCCAATTTGCAATTGTACCCACCTTAACTCTTATATCTACATTATTAAAATTACATATTGGATCATCCCCATTTCTTAATATCAACTTGGATGATGGATTTAAGAATATGACATTATTTGAGCTTGTTACACCCACAAAATCACAATTGTATAAACTTATAGAGCCAGAATACAGCTGCGATAAAGATTGAAAACTTACGATAGTATCATCAAAGCTACTATTATTTCCAAGATTAACTATCCCTGATAGAAATAACGTTGCACCATCTGCATCAACATTTCCAACATTAGAACCGGTAATGCAAACCTCAGAATCATTAACAAAACTATAACTTTGACTATCTAAAGCCAAACCTTGATTACATTCAATAAGATCAAGCTCCCCATTTGTATATAATGCACCGCCTTGATTTATTGCACTATTATTTTTAATTTCACAAGAAATTATTGTTGCATTTCCACTATTATACAAAGCTCCACCATTTCTAGAAGAAACATTAGAAGTTACTGAACAATATTCACTTAATTCTAAAACCGCTGAAGACCATATTCCTGCTCCATCAATAGCTTTATTATTATCTATGCTTGTACCAGAGCACGATATGCTTCCACTTGAATATATGCCACCACCATTACTCGTTGCAGTCCCACCATAAATAGATGAATCCAGCACTAAACAATTTGTTCCTTGATTGCACACCCCTCCTCCATTGTCACTAGCAATACAATTGTCTATAATACAATTTTTAACAATAACACCATTTCCTTGTATATATATTGCTCCTCCATTTCGACCTGCTTTACAACTTGCAAAAATACAATCTTGAATCAACACATCACCTGCTGCACAATATATGCCGCCGCCATCACTCACAGCATTCCCGTTCACAAGTTCAAAACCCTTGATCACAGAGCCTGCACAACCATTATCTTTCAGCGATATCACAGGCTTATCTTCACCACTGGCATCTATTATACAACCTTCTTCAATTGCTTCTAGATGCAAAGACTTACCCACACCTTCCTCGCAAGGACTAAAATCAATCGACTGATAATATGTGCCTTTCTTAACTTTTATCACAGAATAATTCTCTGCATGGTTGATTGCCTGCTGTATTTTCGCATACCAGGCACCTTTTGTTTCATTATATACAAGCCCTTCCGTCACCTGCACATCAACTCTGAAAGCCTTTACTCTCAGTGTATTATTAGCCTCTAGCTTCCTGACCTTGACCCTGAGTTTATTTACCCTGCCTGACTCCCCATTGATTAGCCTGCTAATTTCTATTCTGCTTGTGAACCATTCACAATCGCCTTCGGAATTAGGATTACCAATACTTACAGTCACCTTCTTATCACTTTCCCCACAAGTTGAGTCTTCAATAATACACTCTACTTCTATCTGTCCTGACGTTGTTGTATATTTATCATATCGACAAAGAATATCCACATAGACATTATCTATCGCTGAACCTTCAGGAAGAACTAACTCGTCAAAATCTATTGCTGTCAATGCATTGTCATAATTATCACCATCATTTGAATTTATCGCATAATGAGGGGTATCGTTTTCGCTATCACATTTCATTGTTGCAGGCTCACCTGTCGCCTCATTTCCATATTCCCATCCTGGGTTTGCATGGATTAAAGTAGCATATAATGGCTTCATATCGAATGGTGTATTATCACATAAATCGCCTTTACCATCACCATCCCGATCTATCTGCTCTGGATTAAACTCTTTAGGACAATTATCAACCCAATCATTAAAACCGTCATTATCAAAGTCAAATGGGAATGTGTCACTATTATTTGCTATTCCATCGCCATCAATGTCATCATCACATGCATCACCCACAGAATCATTGTCTAAATCATACTGCTCTACATTGGCTGTATACATGCAATTATCAACTGAATCACCAACTCCATCAAAGTCTGCGTCTGGCTCAATGATAACTTTAATACGCACTCCTTTAACCCTAAGCGTACTATTGTTTGTATTTGCATTTCGCCTGACACCTATTTGCAAACTGTTAAGTCTCACAAAATCAAAAGCAACATAATCTGTAATATTAACTTGCGACATTACCCAGTCACAATCATCTGAACTTGTAAATGCAGGAGAGTCAAACACCAACACCCTATCACCCGGCACTTGTACACTAACTTTTACATGCCCAACAGTACCGCTATCATACCGACACAAAACATTCACTTTGATTGCTTTGATCGCCAAGCCGACCGGAAGGTCTGGAATCTCTTCAAACCTTGTTGCAATTAGATACGTCTCATCTGAACCATCTTCATTATAAGCATAAGTTGGCGGCGAAACATTACAGACTTCTGTTTTGGGCTTACCAACAACAGCATCTTTATTTTGCCATGCGCCAGCTGCAGAAATCGCCTCTGCATAAAAATAGTCATCAATATCATCATCACAGGCAAAACCCTTTCCATCACCATCAAAATCCCACTGATCTGGATTGTAAACAGTCGGACAATTATCTGAAGAAGCTGGAACACCATCATTATCAAAATCATAAGGTAATGGATCACTCCCATTTGGAATGCCATCGCCATCAATATCATCATCACAAGCATCGCCCTGACCATCTCTATCTAAATCACTCTGGTCAGGATTATATATCCATCGACAATTATCTTCGCTTTTACTATATCCATCATTATCTTCATCTCTTAAATATGGATCATCTTCATCAGGAATACCATCGTTGTCATCATCTGCATCGCAAGCATTTCCCTGGCCATCTTCATCATAGTCTTTTTGCTCTGTATTACTATTATAAGGACAATTATCCACATCATCTTTTACGCCATCATTATCGTAATCATAAGGATATATATCTTTACTATCTTTTATTCCATCATTGTCATCATCGTCATCACAGGCATCCCCCTGTCCATCACCATCCCAATCATTTTGTCGAGAATTTTTATGCCAGGGACAATTATCTGAAATGTCAGGTATTCCATCATTATCATCATCGGTATCATGATAATCACAGATATGGTCTCCATCATTATCTCCAGGATGATATTCTTTGGGACAATCATCATTTTGATCAAGCAAACCATCATTATCATCATCAGGGTCATCTTCATCTGGTATCCCATCATTATCCCAATCAGGCATATCACAAACAACTCTTAAACGTATACATTTAATTCTTAATGGAGTATTATTATTGTTTAGCCCTTTTCTACGTACCCAGTAGCGAATATCCCTTAACCTTGCTTCATTCCAGGCAACAGCATTAGTAACATCTGCATTTCCACCCATTCTTAATGCAAATTCATAATTTGAAGTTGTAAAATTATTTGACAATAATTCTGGTCCTTCATAACCTGCTAATGGGACTCTCAGCTTTCCAACAATATAGCCAGAAGTTCCATTGTCATATCTACAACTAACATTGATAGCTACTCTTTTGATTATTGTTGTTGAGCTAATGTCAAGATTTTCAAAAGATGCTACTTTCAACCATTCAGTATCTGCATCATTTTTCGCAAATTGATCATTATCTCCTTTTGCATATGAATCATTTTCCCATTTACCAGATGAATTAATGTCATATGCGTATAAGTCTTTCGTAATTTCAACCCATCCTGCCATGGAATTTATGGAAGTAAACAACAATACCAACATAACTAATTTGATAACTATTCTTTTTTGGTAGCCACTTGTCATAATCATTATTCCCGTATTTTTTATTATTTAAAAGGCAAAACTCTATAATTACAAGTAATATAATTACCCTTTTCTATCTTAACATCCATCGCACGGCCATCCAAATAGGCCATATTATAACAATCTTCTTTCCCATGCCAATATCGTCCCTGAGGCCCAGTTGACATAAGCTGAGTCCACCAGTCAGTATCGCCCAGCAATAGCACTTCTGCTGGCCTAACAACTTTCCCTAAAGTCAAACCTGGCAGAACGTTGTTAACCTTAGCTCTAATGTCCGCCTCCGGTAAAGAAACCGAAGTATTACCGATCAGACATTGATTAGTTAAATAACTCGAACCTATCTCCTTATAATAATTCCTACCGTTTCTGGCATTTCTACCATTATCCTCTGGACAATGAAATACCTCAGCTTCCTTAGCTAACCGTTGATAATTCAGATATTTATTCAATGGTCTCTCTGCATCCGGATACTCAGTTCCCCGACAGCCGCCATAGGTACGCTGCACATTTACTCCCTGCAAGAATTGTTCATTATTATCATCCAGATACATTATCCAGCCGGCCGCAATATGCTTTAGATTAACTAAGCATACGGTTTTTCGGCCTGCGATTTTCGCCTTACTTAAGGCAGGCATCATAATAGCCACCAGCAGACCAATGACCGAAACTACCACCAGTAACTCAATTAAAGTAAAGCCATGAATATGTTTTTTTATTCCATCCCTATAAAACATCATTGACATTCCACCTCTAGGCTATGTTTTTGATTTCTTATTATTTCCACTAACCATTCATATCCATGTTTACCTAACTCTTCTGAATTGGAATATTCTTCCAGACTTTTCTCATATAAATCAATCGCTAATTCGGAATCCCCTTCCTTTTGCTCCTTCTCAGCAAATATAAAACTTGCTATCCAACAATACTCTTGACCATAAAAATCTCTTACACTTCTTTCTTCCAATTGCTGATACTCCATTAGCGACAATACCAGCTTTTTTATATATTTATCTCCATTAAATATAGGCATACAAGACAACTGCACTTCAGCGGCATGCTGCATATCCCCTTTATCCCATGCGATTAAAAACATATTTAACATGCTTTTCTTTATTAATGATTCATTAAATTGCTCTTGAATTTGGGCTTCCTGGGACAATTGATCGTATGCTACCCAGGCAAAACGCTGTTCTAAGTATTGCTGAATTGAAATTGCACCAAAAGCAATCACGATAACTGTAACTAAACCCACTATTGAAACTCTATAACGATATCTGGCGATCAGCTTTATGATTATATAGAGTAAATTATCTGCTTTTGCAGCAATTGGATATCCATTCAACCAGCTTTCAATATCCTTATATAAATCATATGCACTCTGATATCGATATTGTGGCAACTTCTGTAAAGACTTTAAGATTATTATTTCAACATCACTATGAAGTTTTACATTTTTTGTTGGCCTTTCGGGTTCATTTTCCTGAATATTCCTAACAATATCTAATACCGAGCCGGAAATATCATAAGGATATTTACCTGTGATCAATTTATAAAGGATTACACCAAGTGCATAAATATCTGTTCTCACATCAATATCATCAACCTTTCCAATCGCTTGCTCTGGCGCCATGTACGCTAATGTACCTAATACTTGTCCAGTTATAGATGTCATGATAGAACCTTCAAACGTAGTTGAATCATTATCTACCACCTTTGCTAAGCCAAAATCAAGAATGTGAGCTTTTCCACTGGTATCTACTAAGATATTACCTGGTTTCAAATCACGGTGAATAACACCTTTCTGATGGGCATATGAAACTCCGGCAACAACCTGTAAAAACAATTCCATAATTTCCCGAACAGAAAAACCATTTCTTTGCACATAATCATCAAGTTGAACACCATCTATAAACTCCATTGCATAAAAATATAGTCCCTGTGCAATGCCGCTATCAAAAATAGTTACAATATTCGAATGCTTTAAACTGGCAGCAAGTTCTATTTCTTTTTCAAATCTATACCTTGCTATCTTAGGAGCTTCAGTGCCTTGAAGTAATACTTTAACAGCAACCACACGCTTTGTTGATTTTTGTACTGCCTTATAAACCACCGCCTGCCCACCTCGCGGCATCTCTCCCAAAAACTCATATCCATCTGACATGGTTTCCAACGTCTTGGTTACATCTGGCATGGTGCCGCAACATGTAGAAACAGGAATTCTACCATCATCAACATCATCACTTGAAACCAATACTCCATCCAGCCCATCAGGTGTACACTGCTCAAGTTCACTTAATTTAGTTCTGCACTTATCACAAGTTAAAATATGTTTAGCAATTTTATCACATTCAAACTCAGAACAAGTACCTTCTAAATAAAGTTTTAATATTTTATTGGAGAAACATTTTTCCACAGTAATCAGCTTTCTTCAAATCCTACCGCTTATCCAAAAAAGAAAACATTATTCCGATCAATACCCCCAGATACACATACTGCAATCAACATACAATTATCTGTTTAATTATATCAAAAACACCAAATCATATCAACAACAAGCAATAATTGATAACTGCTACGTAACAACATTACCAATAACCACTTATGAAAGATAACATAAAAATAACTTTATATTCACAATAAATATCATGATATTAAAAAAACTCCTAATCATTATCTTGTGTCACTCTATAAATAAATTCTTGAAAAGACAATAAATGATAATAATCCTCTGCGCATATTGAACCCGAAGGACTCGAACCCTCAACCTTAGATCGACAGTCAGCTTTTGACTTTTCCTTGTCTTTAGGTGGACAACCTCATTTCCCACTCTATTTTCCTCTATTCCAAGTCAAAACTGCGTTCACTTGTGTACTCAGCCATTATTCAGGGAATATTTAAAATAGAGAAAGCCTTGTAACTCATTGAATTACAAGGCTTTATTAAATACGCAATTTAGGACTCGATCCTAAAAACCACGGATAAGAGTTTGATTCGAAATTTCTAAGTAGCTCCAAATAAACACTTAATGACTGACAAATAAAAACTTATTACACCAAGCGAAGACCAACTGAAGCCAAAACGTACAACAAAGGGGCACCGTTGAGACACTTTTTTGTCACGCAGGCTGGTTTGAATAAAAGGACAACCAATATTTAGATTCGAATACTTATTTGCCTGTTACGTGATGAAATATCGAAAACAGTAACCGTTCACGTAAGTTTAGGTTGGTTGTAGTTATTTTGATGTGCCAGAATAGATTGATGAATAAATTCAAACACATTCCGATTTTGCTTTTTGCAGGTGGCAATGGTAGTCCAGATGCGTTCGCACCAGTGCATGCCGATGGTGCCGCGGGTACCTTGCGTTATCCTGCGGTCAATGACGGTATGGCGAATTTCTCGCTCTGTACCATTATTGGTAGGTTCGATTTCAGGTTTGGTCAAAAAGCAAAAGTATGTTTTCCAGGCATCATCCCAAAATCGCCGACTAAGCTTTTTAGCAAGTTTATGGTCCGGTGGTCGGCTAACTTTGTTCAGAAACCTGTTTTTTATTCTCTCCATCTTACCGGAATAGCCTTTTATTGTATATTTATCTGCATTATGCAGAGTCTTAAACATTTCTTTGAGATTTTCCAGCAGACCTATGCCCCAGTTAGCAAGTTTTTAAATATGTCGTGTCTTCGTTGCGTCGTAGAACACCTACCTCTTACTTCTTACCTATATTCGTAGCACCCCTTTACACTTTAAATTTACCTTTTACTTTTTTCCCCCGGCTCGCCGCAGGCGATTCAAAATAATCTCGCGCCAGCGAGCACCTCAATTTTTCACTTTTAATTATTCATTTTTCACTTAGCAAAGCTTGCCGTCCTGCGGCACAATTGTCGTCGTCCGACTGTCAAACACCCTCTCGCTGCCATCTCCCAGCTTCAATGTTATCCCCACCAGCGGTTCAACATCTACAACTTCACCGCTAAACCTCTCACCATCACACTCCAAACACACAAAACGACCAACATCACAATTTCTCTCACGCCATTGCCGCACAACCTCATCTAGAGCTACCCTTCCCGATAGCAGCTCATCTATCTCACACAACACCCATACCGCCAACACATTTCGATCAACAAGTTTACCTGTCTCAATATACACCGAACTCGCCGAAACCTTCAGCTCGTCACAAAAATCATCTACTCCCTGGTTACAATTAATTCCAATACCCGGCACATACCACTGACGGCCATCCACAAACCGGGACTCCACCATTATCCCGCACAGCTTCTTTCCGCTCACTACGATATCATTTGGCCACTTTATTCCAACCGATAAACCACAAACCTTCTCCAGCGACTTCGCTGCCGCCAGACCAAGTACAACACTCAGCATATCTCCATCTACCTGCTCTCCATCAAGCAGCATAGACATCAAAATCGAACAACCTGGCACATCTTGCCACACTCGATCAGAAAATCTTCCACGACCTTTACGCTGACTCTCGGCAAGCACTACCAGACCTGTGCTATCTGGTCGGCCCGCATGCATCCAGGCCACATCATTAGTACTTTCTGTCTCTGGAAACAGCACAACTTCACGAAACAACACACCCTCCGCACACTCTTCGATAACCGTCGGCATAAGCGACGTTGCTTTCCGCTTACCGGCGCCGCCATTCCGTTCGCCGCCGTTTTCAATTTGAACGCTTCTTGCCGCCGCGACAGCTTCGCATACACTCCGCACCTGCTCCACGCTGACGCCGCATTTTGCGGCCACATCTTCGTCGCAAACCCGTTCTTCACTTTCGGCTAATATTTTTAATATTCTTTTCTTAATTTGATACATCAAATATCAATTCTTCCTTCTATTAATTACCTGTAATAATGGGAAATTCTTAGACAATTATTATACATAAATACTAGCTATATTCTCTATAAATTGCTCCCAAAAAAAAAGTTACAATCAATACATATACTCTTGACACTAAACATCAATTTAACATCAATAATATATATGTTTTTTTTGAGCTTAAGTTCAAATAGGAAATTTTTCCCTTTTAACCCTTATAATTTTGTTCCATATACGAAACCCAGACCTGCAATTATTATTATAATGCGAACAATACCAACAAGATATATATCCTTATTAAAAAACATTTTACAAAAATAATACAAAAAAATTATTTTAACACCTTTTTTTCACTTGTCTTTTTTCAAACTTTGTGCGATTATAGAAGTGAAAATTCTTTCAAATTAGATTTGGTTGTTCAGTACCAATTACAAAGGGAGACGCTTATGTCTACGTCAGTAAATAATACAGTCAAAACCATTATCGTCGACGGTCATCCTCTTTTTAGACAAGGACTTATAACTCTTTTAGACCAGATCGGCAATCACGAAATCATCCTGGAAACCGGAGATGTCAGGGATGCTATACAAACTACATCAAACAACAATGTAAACCTTGCTGTTATAGAGCTTTCCCACACTGATTCTCTCGCCGGCATTGACCTCATCAAAGAACTTAGGTCAATATCACCTCACACACACATTCTCGTACTAACATTCCTAGATGAAAAAATCTTCGCTGAACGTTCAATTCGTGCTGGCGCAAAGGGTTACATCATGAAATCCGCTCCACTCGAAGACATCAAACAGGCTATCGATTCCGTTAAAAACAACGAAATCTACCTCAGTAAAAACATCTCCAAATACCTGGTTTCAGGAATTGTTGGCAATAGAAATAAAAACAGCTCTATCCCAGAAGAATGCCTCACCGATCGCGAACTCCAGATTTTACAACTAATTGGAGAAGGTATGGGCACCAGCAGCATAGCCGGAAAACTTCATATCAGCACTAAAACCGTAGAATCACACCGGGCCAATATTAAAACCAAATTCAACCTGGTTGACTCCGGTTCTCTTAAAGAATTTGCTATCAAATGGTGGCATAGCATCGATAGACATTCTACCTGCTAAGCTTTACGCAAACATCTTATATTACACAACTTACACAACCTTAATCATCGCTGCTATTGTTGGTTAGGTATTCCCTTACTTCATTCAATACGGTTCGCATTTCATCTTTTAACCTAGGCAGATACTCTTTAACAGTAGAAAGATCATTTGATTTCCCGGCCTTTTCTACCAGCAGACACATTTCGCTGAGTCTTTCAGCACTTATACTCCAAGATATCCCCTTCAAACCATGAGCCTGACTTCCAATACCGGCTGAATCTTTCTGCTCAAAACACCTGATAATCTTCACCAGAGACTCCTGGGATTCTACCAGGAAATTCTCGAATAATTCCAGAACAACCTTATTATCCCCACCGATATTTTCCATTAATGATTCATAATCTATACAACTATTTTTAACTTTTTCGACATCTCTTTCCACGGAATTCATAGCCTGCTCAACATTAAGTTCTTCATTACCAGGAAGATACAATTTCATAACATCATCTTCTTGCAGCTTTCCTGATTCAGAACCCCCCAAAAAAGTATTATCCTGACCCGCAGATTCCAAACCCATATCATCAATATCCGGCAACACCACCTCGACCATACTGTATAACTTCTCACTAAACTTTTTCAAAGTTACCGGCTTGCATATCATATCTACCATGCCGGCATCAAGACATGCCTGCCTGTTCTCTTCAAAAACATTTGCCGTAAGAGCAATTATAACTGGCGGATTCTCTTTATTGAATGACATTATTCTTCTCGCTGCCTCCAAACCATCCATCCCAGGCATCTGAATATCCATAAATATTATATCATATCTTTCTTCTGCTGCCATTTTAACCGCTTTGATACCCTCTTCTGCAGAATCTGCATCAAAGCCTAGTTTCTTCAGCATTTTCAAAGCAAGATTACGATTAGTCCTGCTATCATCAACAACAAGTAATTTCACCCCGGTTGAATTAACAGATACTGCACGATCTTCAATTTCATTAAAGTAATTTTCATCATCACTTTTTTCCAACATTATAAACACATTAAAGATGGAGCCATTACCCAAATTGCTATCAACTGTAATTTCTCCCCCCATAGCACTTACAAGTTCTTTTGTAATAGATAGCCCCAAACCTGAACCACCATGTTTACGGGTTATAGAGGAATCTCCTTGCGTAAACTTATTGAATACTATTCCGATTGTTTCTTTGTCCATACCAATACCAGAATCGGAAACAGTAATACTCACCGGATATTTACAGCCAAATTGCTCTTCCCCGATACTAACTGCAATTTTCACATATCCATTCTCTGTAAATTTGATTGCATTACTGACCAGATTATTTAATACCTGACCAATACGAACAACATCTCCTTTAAATTCCTTAATATCCCGATTATCATATTCTACTATAAGTTGGATTTCCTTTTCTTCGGCAGCTAATTGCATTACTGTTTTTATATGCAATATTAACTTATATAGATTAAATGGCTCGTTACACAACTCAAGTTTATCAGCCTCTATTCGTGAATAATCAAGTATATCATTAATTATAGCAAGAAGAGTCTCGCCAGACTCCTTAATTGCACTCATATATTCAAACTGCTCCTGGTCCAAATCCGTTGTCAGCATAAGGTCTGTCATACCAACCACTCCATTCATGGGAGTGCGTATCTCATGCGACATACTGGCCAGAAACTCACTTTTTGCCACATCCGCTTTTCGAGCAGCAATCAATGACTCCTCCAACTCTGATTTTGCCTCATGCATTTCCTTCTCATTATTGTCAAAATGGTCAGCTATATAATCAACACTTTTAGCTACTGTACCAAGTAAATCATCTTCCTGCATATTTATTCGACAGGAATAGTTTCCATGCCTGATTTTTTCAGCTACCTGGACAATGGAATTTAATCTGAACCTGAGAATTCTATACATGCTCCACATAACAAGAAAGAAAAACAAACAAATAAACACACCAAAATAGATAAGTATAATTTTAATGAAACTGATACGATCAATTAGCATCCCGGATCTACTGTTCAAATTCTCCCAACATTGAATATTGTAAGCCATTGCTTCCGCTTTAGCATCAATCAAGGACTTTCTCATTAAAGCGAAAGAATCTTCTGCAACACTATCAGCAAAATCATTGAGCAGCATATTCTTGTAAGAATAAATAGTATTTCTGCATGTACTTTCATTCTTACTCATATGTTCTACAAACTCGGAATTATCCATGTTACTCATAGCAGGACCTAAAAGAATATTTCTTATCCTGTCGAGAGCATCAATTGCCTCTTTAATATTATCTTCCTGCCTGCGTTCAATACCATCAAGATTTTTATACAATAGAGACATCTCATACGCAAGAGCAGAACTTGCAACCAAACCGTTGTTATATTTCTTCAGCTCTTTTTGAACAAAATTATCCATATTATTGAAATATATAAATATTATCAAAAAAGACACAAACAGGGCAAATAGAATAGCCCCTGAAGTGATTAAATAAATTTTTTTGAAAGATAGTTTCATTTATCCCCTTTTTAATTCGAATCAAACCTGCCGCAAAATAGTTATTGGGCCCAACACATCACATACCGGCAATATTTTGAACATAAACGAATCTAAAGTCAAAATCATGCCAGACAGTACAACAAAAATTAAGGTCACCTAACCCACCTACAACTCATTTTAACTCAAATTAGTAATTTATCGCTAAAATTACCACTGGTAAAGACTATATTATAAGACGATAATTATTCACTCTAAACAAATTTTGTTATGACAAATAATTACTATTCTTATATAATAAATCCAACATTGAAACTTATTTGCAAATATCGCTATAAGCTATATAAGTACCAATAAAATCATCGACTTACAAACACCGGCTCTTTAGCCCCGAATTAACGAAATAATACAAAAATATACAGAAACTGCCTGGAAAAACAAGTGCCCTGATTCGGATTACACTCCTGTAATTTACTCGCAAGAGACTAGATTAGCCATAGCTCTTTCCGACAAACACATATTCACCTCCAGGCAGCAAACTAGAAATCACACAAGCATGTTAAACCTGATATGGAATGGAAAACTTGGCGGGCTAAGACTCATCATGCTCTTAGCTGTTGTCGGACTTGTTGGAACCGGACTGGCATGTATTTATGCCAGTGGCCATACCAACAAGTTTATGAAACAAATTTTCTGGCTCGGTATCTCTTTCTTTGCATTACTAACCACAGCTAATATACCTTATAAAAAATTAGGCCGGATGAGCAGCTTACTCTATATGATAACCATTGCTTTACTGGCTCTTGTACTGGCTGGTAAATACCTTGGTATCGCTTCCCTGGTTCCCATGATCGGCGGCTCATACAGATGGATTAACCTTGCCGGATTCAGAATACAGCCTTCCGAATTGGCAAAACTGTCATACATCCTCTCTCTGGCCTGGTTCCTAAAGGATAGAGAATGCTCTTTATTCAAAAACGGCATCATATTCCCATTCATCCTGGGCGCCGTCCCGATGGTACTGATTCTGCTGGAACCTGACCTGGGAACAGTATTGCTTTTCATCCCAACCTTATTCGCCATGATCTTCATGGCAGGCACAAAGATTAAGCATATTGTCATGGTAATATTGATTGCATTACTGATATCTCCCCTGGGACTCTTATTCATGAAAGATTATCAGAAAATGCGAATCTTAGGACTCATCAAACAAAACACTACCGATGTAGACTGGCTCAACGATAAAGGCTACCAGCTGCACAAGTCAAAAATGTGTATCGGATCCGGTGGTATCAGCGGCCAGCGTCAAGATGGCCTGTTTGTTAAATACGACTTCCTGCCCGACAGACATAACGACTTTATCTTTGCTATGATTGGCCACCAGTGGGGTATTGTCGGCTGCAGCTCAATCCTGGGATTATATCTGCTTATTATCATTGGCGCCGCTGAAATAGCGTCAGAACAAAAAGACCCATTCGGTAAATTAGTTGCCGTTGGTATCGCAGCGATTATCGCCGCTCAAACCTTTGTCAACGTCTCAATGACTATCGGCCTGGCACCTGTTACCGGCATGACTCTGCCGTTTATCAGCTACGGCGGTACCAGTCTGGTTTGCAACTTTATTGCCCTGGGATTGCTTATCAATATCGCCAGGCATCAGGACCAGACTATTAGAAAACCAAGAATCTAATGCCATCTAACCCAACATCAACCTTTTACAACACTGTTTTTGTGCCAAAAAACCATAACAAATATGACTATCACCATAGGAAATACAATTGAATAACCAAAGTAGAAATAGTTTGAAATAAGTGAAATCTGGCCAAATTCAGAAGCTCCAATAGAACGCACCAATAACAGCGATTCTAACATTGACGATACTCTACTTCCAACAACCAGTACTAAAGTAAGAAACACCAAAGACACTTTACCAAAAACACTACTCAAAAAAGTTCCAATACCATACCGTTTATATTTTAACAGAAAATAACAGCATATCAGCACAGACAATAAAATAATTATCTGCGCTGCAATACCCAGGTATGCCACATCTTTCGGCCTGAAGCCTATACTAAATGATAAAACTCGAATTCCATTTGTCAAAATAGAACTAAGATTAGATATTATATTTAATACCACAATACCTAACCCGGCATATACTAGCTTATTCAATAAACTTCTTGAGCCATTTACTTTTCCGTATTCATGAGCCAATACATCCGGACTCCCAAGCCTGTGCAATGCTATATAAAATGCCTCCTGCTCTGTTAGGCCTTTAGCTTTCAGCTCTGCCATCGAATCATAAAGATGGCTCTCCAGCTCAATAACATCTGCCGCACTGCATGTATCATTTACACATAAAGTCTTTTTCCATTTTGCAACTTCTTTATTCAGGTCAAACATGGTTTGTCCTCCCATAGTTGTCTTAATGTTGAATAAACCGCTTCCCATTGAGCCTTCTGGCCAACAAGCCTTTCGGTTCCCTGTTTTTTGATATGATAATACTTTCGCTTTCGCCCTTCCTCAGACTTACCCCATTCAGCTTCAATCAATCCTTGTTTCTCGAGTCGATGCAGAACAGGATACAACATCCCATCAGTCCACTGCAATTGCCCACCGGACAAATCATGAACTCTTTTTATAATAGCATAGCCATAGTTTGGCCCTTCTGACAATATTGACAGAACCATCGGAGTCGCAGAAGCTGCTACTAAATCTTTTGATATACTCATACTAATACTCCTTAATACCTAGCACACTTATACATTGTAGTGCTATGTATAAGCTTTGTCAAATTGAATTTCAACAAAATTTATAATTGAGGGCCCCGATATACTAATTTGGCTATTGATTAACCTTTCAAAATAAAAGAACTTGTCAAAAAGATACTTTTTTTGAAGAAAACTTATAATTTTTTATTAAGTTCCCTACCCTCCTCACCGATTGTAATACTAACTTAACAACTTCTTCTCTCTTATAAGGGGTATTCAAACTGCACGTCGCAGAATCGGTTTGAGTACCCTGTTTTTTTAACCAATACACATATGTCCAATAATATCTCTAATATTCGCCACATAATGGCAATTAGCTAATACCTTAAACTTGAAACCCACCCATGACACTTAGTACGAAATAAGTGTATTCACCTACCTTTTCTTAAAACCAGCCTATAAAACGCATTATAAGCGTATTATTTTAAGGAATTAGTTATGGGACACACATTGAGCTTCCCCAACAAAAAAACGGGCTTCGATTGTCGCTTATAGGACTAAATATACAAAAATATCCGGGCCAAATATATTTTCAGCCCGAATATTTCTAGTTTGTATATATCTTCACACACTCAAAAAGTGTCAAACCTGAACTCATTTACCTGGCACAGGAGCAACATCATCAGCCGGTGCCTTTACACTGCCTGTCTCGAAATCTAACGGCCCGGGACTCATTGCCATATTGTAATATGGAGATTTCTCGTTTTCCATAATATCTTTCCAACGCACCAGGTTACCGGTATAGGCACTGATTCGACCCATAATCGCTGTCGCATTTGATGCTGCCACATCTTCCGACACATTCACTGCTTTACCACCAACAATGCTCTTTAACAGATCAACATGCTCCTGTACATAAGGATTACCAACATACCCCTGCATCTTTGCATAGGTAACATTATTAGCATATCCCTGACTGTCAGGACCACTGCCCCATGTTGAACCATCAGTACCAACAAAATTCTCTGAAACTCGGGTATAGCATCCATCAATCTGACGACACATGCTATGAACCTTTACATCATCTCCATAGTCAAAATCGATACTGAAGAAATCAAACTGGTTACCTGTCTGCCTGCGGGCACGACCGCCAAAACCATTAGCTTCCTTTGGTGTCCTGCCGATAAACCAGTTCGCTACATCAATATTATGAATATGCTGCTCAACAATATGATCGCCGGACATCTCTGCAAAACTCACCCAGTTTCGAATCAGGTAAGATGCATCATCTTCGCCCGGATTACGTTTTTGATACCATAGTTTACCGCCGCACCACCAGACATTAGCAGCACGAATCTTGCCGATTGCTCCAGCCTGAATAGCATTGTATGTTTCAACATATTGCTGCTGGTGACGACGCTGAGTTCCGGCTATAACGCTTAGCTTTTTCTCAGAAGCAATCTTGCCGGCTGCTATTATCTGGCGTATACCGGGAAGGTCAACTGCTACTGGTTTTTCCATAAACACATGCTTTCCGGCATTAACAGCTGCTTCAAAATGAACTGGCCGGAAAATTGGCGGTGTTGCCAGGATTACAATATCTGCATTTGTCTTCATGATATCTTTATATGCCAGCGGCCCTTCGATACATAGATCTTCTGATATGCCGTATTTCTGAGCTGCTCCCTTTGCACGCCCCATGAAGTAATCTGCCAGGCCTACCACCTCAACCTGCATATTCATATGCTTGGCGGCGTTAAGAAAATCACCCAGGGCTCCTGTACCCCGACCGCCGCAGCCTACGACAGCCACACGAATACTATCAGAACCGGCAGCAAATAAATTACTGCCTGAAATTAAAACACTGCCAAGAGACACCGCTGCAGCACTTTTTACAAAATCTCTTCGATTAACGCCTTTTTCCATGTAAAACTCCAATCTCTTTGAGCAATATAAAACAATTACGCGATTTAATCAGCTAACTACATGCTAACCAATTCCATTTTATTCAATTCCTATATTCAAGGATAATATACCTACACAAGTCTGATCATGGACCGGTTCCATCACTAAACGAATCTTATCTGTCTTTAGCAATTCGGCAGGATGAACCATATTATAACAGTCCGCCAGGTAGCTGTACTGATCTGTATTATATATATCCAGCTTCTGCCAACCTCCGTTAGCCGGCACTTCAATATGCCATTTACCCGGTAGCTGCACTCCGCCATTATCGTTATACCAGTACACACCGACTTCAGTGATTGTACTTTCTTTCTCCAGCAAAATTTCCACCCACTGAGCTTTGCCTTTCTGCGGCCAGCTGGTCCACCGCCTGATTGAGGTATCAGCTGAAGACTCTGGATTATTTCGCAGACGAATAGCATCTGTCGTATCACCACTCCATGTATGCGAAGCTTTCACCGCCGCAAACTTCATTGCTCCGGGACTCCTCGGATCAGGTTGGGTCATTGAAGCTTTTGTGCCAAACCAGGTAATCATTGAACTGCGGTCACGGTTGCTCCATGCATAATAAGGTATCAACTTTACCTTGGTATCGGAAAAATATTTACCCTGGTTCTGCTTGGCCGGAATAATAATCTGAGGCAAACCGACTAAAACACCATTTTGTATTTCTTTTATTTTTGCACCATTTAAAACCTTCTCTGGTTCTATATAAAACCTTTGTACCGCACCGCCATTATCAACTCCTTCTGCACAATACAGCAAAGGGCCGCGAGTGAATGAAACACGATCATTATTTGCCTTCACTTCGTCAATACAGGTATTTAACCTGACTGGCATATCAAATACAAGCTCAACTACATCTCCTTTTTTCCATGTTCTGCCCAGAGAGACAAACCCCTTATTCACTGTCGAACGAACTTTTTTGCCGTTAACCTTCAAACTCCAATATGTCGGGCTGCCGGCATAGCTATACAACTCACCTGGAACAAACTGGTTGCCTACCCAGGTTGGTATACGCAGGTTCAGATCAAATTGAACTGAATCGACAGGGTCAACATTAAACATAATCCTGCCGTCATAAGGATACTCTGTCTTCTGCTTAATATTGACATCTGTTCCATTAAGATTGATACTGGTTTCGTTACTTCCATACAAGGCACACCACAGCTGTTTGCCATCTGTAGCATACATATATCCAGAAACCTGTGGTATCAATCTGGCAATATTTGACGGACAACACGCACAACCAAACCAGCCCGAACGCGGGTTATGATCGAAATCTGCTTCCAACGGGTTTGGATAGAAAAAGCTCTTTCCATCAAGACCTATGCCGCTCAAACAATTATTCAACAATGCCACCTCTGCCACATCCACATACTTGGCATCGTGATATTTCAGAAACATTCTCATATTAAAAAAGACATTACCAACTGCCGCACATGTCTCAAGGTATGTATTTCTATTCGGCAGCACATAGCTTGGGCCAAAGCCTTCAATTCCATGAACTGCTCCCAGACCGCCGCTTATATGCATCTTGGTATCAACAATATTATGCCAGATAGAATTTAATGCATTTGAATATTTATCTGAATTCAACAGGCTGTCAACTTCCGCCATTGCCGCATATAAATATGTTGCACGCACGGCATGACCAACCGCTTCTGTCTGCTTTGAAACTGCCGCATGCTGCTGCGCATATTCAGGTGAATTTATTCTTGAACCATTAGGAACATATGTAACTCCACGAATATCAAGAAATTTCCTGGCCATATCCAGATACAATTGCTTACCGGTATAATTATATAACTTTACCAGCCCCAATTCGATTTCCTCGTGGCCGGGTGCCTGCATAACAGGTTTGCCGTCATTATAACGTGGATCGCCTTCAAAGAATACCCTGTTGACATGCTGAGCACTTTTCTCTGCTACATCAAGCAGTTTAGTTTTGCCGGTTGCCTGGGCATAAGCAACCGCCGCTTCGTATAAATGACCAATATTATAAAGCTCGTGACTGTGGACAACGTAAGAATAAGGCCTTGGCCCCATTTCATGCTCTATGGGATTACCGCATATATGCGAAACGTAAAGATATCCATCTTCCTGCTGTGCCCGGGCGATAATATCCACTGCCTTATCCATCAGCTCTTCTATCTCTGGATTAGGCTCAGCCTGGATCATCATCGCACCGCCCTCCATTACCTTATACAGATCGGATGTATTAAAACGATGAGCCTCCGGCTTGGGACCTCCGCTTTTCTCCTGGTATTCTGCACACATACGCAACCGGTTCAAACCGACTTCTGTATTCTTAAAAGCATGGGGAAGAGTATCTTTTACCAGCATTTTTATTCTCGGCTGCCAGACAGAATCATCCATTTTAACCTTTTGAAATGGAACCATCTTTACCGTCTCTGCATCTAAAATAGAACTCGATGCAAAAACAAATGCCAAAAATAACAATACACACTTAAATCTCATACTTTTTTCCTTTGTTAATCGATAATATAAAGATTCTTTCTTAAACATATGAGCCGGAATTTGAAAGTCTAGTCACAGGCAAGATGCTGCAGTTTGGAGATCATTCTAGCAAACCGAAACCAAAATGTCTACATTTCAAAATGAACTCTTTACATATTATCAAAACATTCAAACTCATCTTCTGTAAAGCACTATATTTTATAATCTTATATCAAACAATCTAATTCCAGCTTGGTATGCCAAGATTAACTTTTGGCACTTGAGGTGTTTCTTCGCTAGAAGTCAGCTTTACCATTGGCATCCGCAAACCCGTACTTCCAATTATCACCTCAAATCTGCTAAGCTCCTTACTGAAAAGCAAGTAATTTTTTGCCTTCTGATAAATAACCAGAAAACCCTGGGCTTCATCCAGCGGCAATACACTTTCCGCCATTCCCATAGCTATCCATTTCGCCTCTTCCTGAACTATCCTCAACTCGGAATATTTATAATTATATTTGTCAGCTTCCTTAGATATCTCCACCCTCATCCAGGGGAAATATACCGGCTGATATATTCCTATAAAACCGTCTGAATTTTCCGGTGCTGACTCAACCGTATACGACAGACCTTCTGGCTCAGCAACCTTTATCAGCTTGTATTTCTTTCCTGGCTCATACCAGTCAAAAACCGCCTTCTGCCTGTCATATATCTTAAGATGACACGGCCAGCCCGGACCGCAAAATACAAACATGGTCCCTTCCATACTGGATGGAGTGAAACCCCATTCCAGACCGGCTGAACATGTATTCAATGGCATCTCAAAACCACGGCAAATTGTATAAAATTGCTTATTGCGCTTTAGTATCGGCACAAGCGTATCATCATCCTCTACAACAGCATCATCTATTGTCTTAGTGCTGAGTTTATACCAGCCGATGATCCGGTCATCATACATTGCTACAGTTTTTTTCTTAAATAGCTGACATCCGGAAAACAACAGGCTTGCCAGAAATATAATTATTATATATCTCAATTTCATAATTCTATACTAAAGATTAAGGTGACCCCTGAAAATTGCTTTTGATGCAATAGTTTAAGATTTTGGTTGCTGACAAGGAATATTAAATCGTGCATATTGGGCTATATTCACTGTTTTATACGATGCGTGTCAGCAGGCAAAAGAAAAACTTGTCGCTCAAAATCAATTTTCAGAGGTTGCCTTAATATCGCTCTCTTATCAAAAACTATCACATTCCCTGTACGCATTTATCAAGGCTGCTTCACCTTCCTTGCCGCCTTTGCTCATACCGTGCTCCATCCCTACAATACCCTGGTAGCCCTTATTATGCAGCCACTTGAATATATTCTTATAATTAATCTCACCTGATGTCGGCTCTTTTCTGCCTGGATTATCACCAACCTGGATATAGGCTATCTCACTCCAGGCCTTTTCCATATTAGGGATCAGGTTGCCTTCCTGAATCTGCTGGTGATATAAATCATCCAGTATTTTACATGATGGACTTCCAACTGCTTTACAGACAAGATACGCCTGTGGTATCTTTGTTAAAAATAAACCGTCATGATTAGCCCACCAATTCAAAGACTCGAGAACCATAACCAAGCCTGATGGCTCACATACTTCTGCCATAACCTTCAGATTCTCAATACAATTTGCCATTTGATAGTCGTGTTCAAGTTTATTATTAACCTTTCCTGGGACAACCGTACACCATTTTGCATTTACTCGCTTGGCGCACTCTACCGCATTCTTCATTATACCGCGTAAATGATCCTGGTATTCCTTATCTGTCTTGGTAACCATATCATTATTGCCGAAATCCGCAAGGGCAACAAAAACACCCATTTCAACTCCAAGCTTTTCCATCAAAGCACCGGCCTTTGTCTGCAATTCAACAGGTCGGCCCATCATACTATTATCTTCCCATGCCCTGAAACCTGCCTCTGCCGAAAACTGCAGCTGGCTAAGATAGTCTTCCCCGGCATGATGCTTAAAGAATCCATGATGTGGAGCATATTTCAACTTAAATGGGGTGCCATTTTCTAACTGCTGAGCTGAACTGCTTGACGCTGCTGCACCAAGGGCAGCTCCTGCTATTGTTCCTGCGGCTATAAAACTTCTTCTATCCATTGCAAAGCTCCTAAATATCAAAAAAACAATAAACCAATGTTAAATAACTAAAGTATTACCAACACCTTAGAATACATATCTTATATAGGGAATTCATAAATACTGAGGGACATATAGAATTTTCAAATATACCGGATAAAATTACAGATACCGGCATGCGCATAGCACAAGCGTTTCTATTTAACAGATTACTTTTTGTTTCCAGCAAACCGGAAACACTCATACCTAACACTTAAAACCTTCTCTTATGGCAATCCTATATTAGATACCGGCAATTGTCAAGCACAAATACAATACCTGTTATTATATCAAAAGTTTATTACCAGAATATTCGTGCAAATTATTAATAATAAAGTAAAATATTAGGCCATGCTTCATAATTTAGATACAATTTTCGGTGAATTCGACACCGGATCAAAGTTTATCAGCTGCAATGAATTCGGTGATGGAAATATCAATGACACGTACCTTATTCATGCCGGTGGCAGCTCAGATAAAAAATACTTCATGCAAAGAATCAATCATAATGTCTTCACCAGGCCCGAAGATGTTATGACTAATATTATTCGGGTTACCGAACATATCAGGATTAAGCTGGAAGACCAGGGAATAGAGGATATTAATCGCAGGGTAATGAGATTTTATTTCTGTGGTAATGATGGCGAATATTTCCACAAGGATAATAACGGCAACTATTGGAGATTATGCAAATTTATTGACGGGGCAACCGCTCACAATGAATATCATAACACCAAACAGGCTTATGAAGCTTCAAAATCTGTCAGCAAATTCATTTCTCAACTTACAGACCTGCCCGGCGAACCCTTAATCGACACCATACCAAACTTCCTCGATGGCAAACCCAGATACAGACAATTTGAGGAAGCTGTCAAAAAAAACATTGCCGGCAGATTGCCCTCTGTAATCACTGAAGTAAAATATATACAGGATAATAGATGGATTTTTGATGTCATCTCTGACCTGGTAAATTCCGGGGAGCTACCCGTTAGAATTACTCACAATGATACTAAAATCAACAATATAATGATTGATGACCAGACCAGTGAAGGGGTTTGTGTTATTGACCTGGATACCGTTATGCCTGGTATCGTAATGTACGATATTGGTGATATCATCAGGTCTACTCTCACATCTTTTTATAACGATAGAAACATGGAACTGCCTGATGAAATGTTCAGACTCGATATGATTGAAGCTATTATCGAAGGGTTTATCGACGGCGGCAAAGATTATCTCACTAAATGCGAAACAGACCACCTGCTGTTTGGCGGCATGTATATGACCTATATTCTGGCATGCAGATTCTTGACTGATTACCTGAACGGAGATACTTATTTCAAGGTCTGCAGCAACACCCACAATATCCTGCGATGCCGTAACCAGATTAAACTCGTCGAATTCCTTAAAAACATTAAATAATCACATCCTGATTTTCGTAGTTTTTAAGTTGAAAAAATCGCTAAAAGGCCTCTTATTTGATATTTTTCTGTTTTTTCTATATTTATTGCCGCATTTTTACCTTTTGACAGTTATTATTTACGGTAACAGATGGTACTTCTAAAAAGAAGTAAGTTAAGTATCCTTAACCTTTTACGTATAATGTATTTACAATATATTATGAGTAATTGAAAATAGTGCGAGTATAAATTATGTCAGACGGAGAGGCCTCTCCACAATTGAAAATTTCAGACCGGTCACTGGTTGATCGTGCCAAACGCAATCGGCAGGCTTTTATCGAACTTTACCGCCGTCATTACGACCAGGTATTTCGCTATTGTCAACATCGATTATTCGACCGCTCCACCGCCGAAGATATTACTGCTATTGTTTTCGTTAAAGCCATGGAAAATATTTACCAGTTTAATGGCGACGACAGCAAATTCGGCAGCTGGCTGTTTCGTATCGCGACCAACCAGATCAACAGCTATATCAAACAAAACAGACGCAGAAATGAAATTCTGCAAGATCTCAGCCATACTGCACCCAACTGTTATACTGAGAATGATAATTCTCAGAACTCGCAAAATCTACTCAATCTGAAAATCGCTATTTCTAAACTAAAACCAGATTACCAGACTGTTATCACTTTACGTTATTTTGAACAAATGAAATCTGAGGATATTGCCGATATTGTCGGCTGCAGCGCAGCTACCGCTCGAAGCAGAATTTCCCGTGGACTCGATAAATTGCGTAAATTGATGAACAAACACGACAATAATAAAAAACTTACTAATAAAGTTCGAAAGGAGGTAGGCCTTGTTTAATAACGAAAAACAATTCGAAGATTTTATAATAAGCTTGCCGCTTGACGACAATGTTAATCATCAGCATAAAGAGCAACTGGAAAAATTGCTGCTCGAAAAGTATGTGCCGGCAGCCGAAAAACAAAAGCAGCCTCACTACCTATGGAGTAGTATCATGAAAAATCGTATCACTCATATAGCGGCAGCCGCTGTGCTGCTTATCGCTATCGGCCTGTTTTGGCCTTCCACCGGCACCAATACAGTCAATCCGTTACATATACTGGAAAACGTCTGTAAGGCTGAAAATGCCTTCTTTAATAGCGCCGGCATTACACACATTATTACCGAAATTAAAGTTTTACCTCTACCGGAAAAATACCGCAAAGAAAGTGTACTTACCCCTGATGTCGATGTAAAAAAACTGTCCGGACCCGACCTGTGGTTTAACCATAACTGGATGCCTACCCCCAGCCTGAAAAGTGATGGTGAATTCAGAATGAACCAGCTCAAACTGGCTCGCGATACTGCTGAAGCTTACACTATTACCGATCAGGCATGGTACGATCCGACCACCGGTTTCTTTAAAAGAGTTATGGAAAAGGACGGAAAAATAATAATGGGTAATGCCTGGGACGGTATAGATGTCTATGAAGCCTTCAGTGAAAACGGTAAGATCAGAAGGATTAAAGAACCGACCAAAGACAGTTTCAGGGCACCTCTTACCCCTGCCGAATTCCTCGGGTTCACCGCGGGAATATGCCAGAGTGTCAAAGGCGGAGAAGGTGAATTTAATTTCAAACAAATCGGCGAAGATACCATGGAAGACGGTAGAGAGGTTAATCTATTCAGGTCTGGTTTCGAAGATCTAAATGGTAATGTACATACTTACTGGCTTTTCAAAGTCGAAGCCGATACTGACTGCCTGGCTGAATTGGAGTTTTACATAGCCGATAACAAGCATATTTCCATCAAACGCAAACTCACTGAAAAGATCGACAATTACAGCGACTCCTGGACTTTAGCTGACGCTGACACCGAAAATGCTGCCGATTCTTCTGTGTCAATGAATTCTGACATGTATGTAGATAACGTTACCGTAAAACACATGGCAGAAAAAGCAGCATATCCAACCTATGTATTCAATAAAAAACCAGAATGGTGTACTGAACGAAAGATTTATGATGTGGTTGACCCGCCTAGCCCCGGACATCGCATGTTCATTATCGACTATTTCAACAAAAATGACAATAAACATGTAATGCTTATCCAAAGCAAATCTTACAATGGCATGTTTGTTCAGTTTCTCAAAGATGACGTTGACAGAACAAGTGCTTACCTGAGTTCTGGCGATACACACTACATCTACCACGGCGGCCCTCAGGAAAAATGGTGGACTAAAGTCGTTCTCGACAGCTGTTCAATCACCCCTGAAGAAGATCGGCAAGGCTTCCTTATCTGGACCGGTTCTGAAACTATACCGGCACTGGTTATTAACGGTGCTACAACCCAGGAAGAGCTGCAGGAAATCCTGGACTCACTTGTTACTTCCGAAGAGTATCTCAAAACTACCAACGATTAGTTTTACAGATACCATCCACACTCAAATACCAAAACAGTCTCAGACAAGAGTACTTTATTTTTTTCTGATCTGATTTATGCCGCAACAGGCATAAGGCGAACATGAAAAATTAAATTGCTCTATACCTCTGGGACTGTTTTTCTTTTGCCCACCCGATCATTTCACGACCATCCTTCTTATCAGCGCATAAAAAAGCAGTCCCGGATGTTTGCCGAGACTGCCCATAAGTTCAATCATACCATTAATATCGTATTACTGCTTCTTACTGATGTGTTTCAACAGCCCGCCGTTGTCAATTATGTTTATTGCAAACTCGGGAAGCGGATTGAACTTTATATCCTTACCTTGTGTGTTATTCTTAATAACTCCGTTTACAAGATCTATATCTATATCATCACCATCATTTATAAGATTAACCGCATCTTTCAGCTCGATCGGATAAAAACCGCAATTAATGCAATTGCGAAAGAAAATTCGTGCGAACGACTGGGCTATAACTGCCTTAACCTGGGCTCCTTTAATCGCCCATACAGCATGCTCGCGGCTCGAACCGCAGCCAAAGTCATCTCCACAAACCACAACATCGCCTGGCTTGCATTTGTTCATAAAGTCTTTATCCAGGTCTTCCATACAGTGCGTCGCTAGCTCTGCCGGATCATCTGTGTTCAGATAACGTGCCGGAATAATCTCATCTGTATTTACATTATCTCTTTTATATACATGTGCTGTTGCCATTATTTATCATCTCCAATCATGAAGTTGTTCTTTTTGATTTCTTCTGTTTGCGTTACTCTAGTTCAGGTACGGACGAGGGTCTGTAAGTTTGCCTTCGATCGCAGACGCTGCCGCTGTCGCTGGGCTCGCCAGATATACTTCACTTTCAGGATGACCCATACGACCAACAAAGTTACGGTTGGTCGAGCTGATACATTTATCGCCTGCTGCCAGAACACCCATAAAGCCACCCAGACACGCACCACAAGTTGGAGCTGATACCACACAGCCTGCATCGTAGAATATCTGCAGCAGACCTTCCTTCAAAGCTGCCGCCCAGATATCTGGTGTTGCTGGCACAATTATGGTACGAATTGCAACCTGCTTGCCCTTCATAATCTGAGCTGCCAGGCGAAGATCCTCGATTCTACCATTTGTACAGCTGCCTATATAGCATTGGTCCATTGCCATGCCTTTTACTTCGCCAATCGGCTTGCCGTTACTTGGAAGATGCGGCAACGCTACTAGCGGCTCCAGCTTATCACAATCCACCTCTACAAAGCTCGCATACTCGGCATCAGGGTCTGACTGATACTCGTTATAAGGAGCATCATTCTTCAAACGCCCCTTCAGATACTCGCGAACGGTATCATCAACTGCCATAATCGCGTTTTTGCCGCCGGCCTCAATTGCCATATTGGTAATTGTCATTCGGGATTCCATACTCAGCTCGGCTAATGTATCGCCTACATATTCCATTGCCATATAACGGGCACCATCGGTACCGATCTGGCGGATTACATCCAGCACGATATCCTTACTGAATACGCCATGCTTCAGCGAACCCTTCAATGTGATCTTCATGCTCTCTGGCACACGGAACCACAAACTGCCGGTTGCAATTGCTGCTGCCAGATCTGTTGAACCTACACCGGAACTGAACGCTCCCAACGCGCCATAAGTACAGGTATGACTGTCGCCGCCTACTATGATCTCACCCGGACGAATATGACCCTGCTCCGGCAATAGCGCATGACATACGCCCGCTTTACCTACCGGATAATAATGCTTCAGGTTATTCTCCCGGCACCATGTATCAAAACGCTTCAGCAGCTCGGCTGATTTAATATCCTTAGCCGGCTGGAAATGGTCAGGGGTAGCTACAATTCTGTCCGGATCGAAAATCGGAGGGATTCCGGCATTCTTTAGCATTGAAATCGCTGGCGGTGTTGTCACATCGTGACACATCATTATGTCAACTTCCGCTTCAATTAACTGACCCGGCTTAACTTCATTTTCGCCGCAATGTGCAGCAAAGATTTTTTCAGTTATTGTCATTGGCATCGTAATTTGATCTCCTGTTATATTGTTCGGTATTTATACCTTATATTTTTTGTTCGAACGCTAAACAGCACCTGAACTATTTGTCATTAGTCTTTCACTTACAATAATATCTGCTAGGGATCAACCTGACTCATTGAGAGTTTCACCAGGCATCAGCCTAAAATCAAAAGTGAGCCGCCAGGCTAATAACGCAACTTCACTTCCTGTTTTCACTTATTTCAAACCGAATCTTAGTTTGATTATCTACTTCTTATTCAACTCATTGAAACGCAGCATATGATTCAAAGCACTTATATACGCCTTAGCTGAAGCCTCGACAATATCTGTACTCACACCATGACCGGTAAACATCTTACCGTCACTGGTTATACGCAGCACTGCCTCACCCTGTGCCGCTGAATCTCCTGTAACCGCACGTATCTGGTATTTATCCAGGTGTACATCCAAACCGGTCGCCTGCTCAATTGCACTATACGCTGCATCAACCGGGCCGTCGCCCCAGGCTGCCGCCTGAAGAACTTGATCGCCTTGAATTATACGCACGGTAGCACTTGGTATTGTACCGGAACCGGAACTTACCTGCAAATAGTCCAGCTTATATGTACTGTAAGCGGTATCCATCCCAACTTCCAGGATCGAACAGATATCTTCGTCATAGACTTCCTTCTTCTTATCTGCCAGCTCCAGGAATTTTTCAAACGCTTCGTCAATCTGACCGGCTGTCAAATCAAAGCCTAACTCTTCACAACGTTTCTTGAAACCATGCTTGCCGGAATGACGACCCATTACCATACGATTAGAAGTCACACCTACTGATTCAGGTGTCATAATCTCATAGGTCTCACGGTTCTTCAGCAAGCCATCAACGTGAATTCCTGACTCATGGGCAAATGCATTCTCACCTACAATCGCTTTGTTAGGCTGAACCTCAATACCCATCAAACGCGACACCATCTGACTGGTACGATAAATCTCTTCTGTATTAATCCCGGTATACAATTCATAGAAATCCTGACGAACTTTTATCGCCATCGCACATTCTTCCAGCGATGCGTTTCCGGCACGTTCGCCCAAACCATTAATCGTACATTCTATCTGACGAGCACCGGCATGAACGCCGGCCAGTGAATTTGCCGTTGCCAATCCCAGGTCGTTATGACAATGTGTACTGAATATTACATCCTTACCACCCGGTACATTCTCAATCAGGTCTGCTATCATCGCCGCAAATTTATCCGGTACTGCATATCCTACAGTATCAGGGATATTAATCGTAGTCGCTCCGGCTTCAATCACCGCTTCTACTATCTCTCGCAGAAACATCAGGTCACTTCGCGAAGCATCCTGGGCACTGAACTCAACATCATCAGTAAACTTCCTGGCATACTTCACCGCCTCAACTGCACTGGCCAATACCTCGGCAGGAGTCTTTTTCAGCATATATTCCATATGTACCGGGGAGGTACTGGTAAAAGTATGAATACGACTCTTCTCAGCCGGCTCAAGTGCCTTTGCCGCGGCATCAATATCCTTCTGCACTGTTCGTGCCAGCGACGCTACTACAGGGCCCTTTACCTCTTTGGCAATCAGGTTTACAGCCTCAAACTGCACCGGTGAACTTACAGCAAAACCTGCCTCGATCACATCAACTCCCAATCTCGCCAGCTGCTGTGCTATCTCCAGTTTTTCGGGAATATTCAAACTCGCCCCCGGCGCCTGCTCGGCATCTCTCAAGGTCGAGTCAAAAATTACTACTCTATTCTTATTACTGCTCATTTTATATCTCCAATATTTTCAATTGGTTATGATTGGTCTAGCTCCGCATTTCTGCATATCAGACACAAACGAACTGTGTATTATAACGCCTTCTGATTTAAAAATCCAGAACCTAAGCGGATATACAAAAATCTATGCGGAATTACAAATATGTCTCGTGGTTTGATTAATATTAGCCCAAAAGGGCTAGGAGACCGAGACCAAAGAGAGGAAGGAGTTCAGCGCGTAAAACATTTGCACGGCGACTGTTAACGCCGTTAAAAAATGTTTTTACTTGTGCTGTTTTAGTTTCCATTTCAATTTAATATATACTTTTCATCGTCACAAGGCAAGCAGAATATTAGAAAAAATTATAATTTTAGATCAAGAAACCCAAGTATGTATATAAATAGGAACTGTAAAAAATAATGTCCGATAGATGACCACATCATACCCCTGCCCTGCAAGCAAACCATATTCATAATTGAATTCCAATAATGTCTTTTTATTTCCTTCAAAATCAAAATACGTAAAACCAACTATAGCTTCACCTTTTTCATATTTAGGAAAATAGTTTTCTGGCAGTTTTAATAAATTACGATTTAGAAATATATCATCAGATATTCCAATATCATTTACATAATACAATTTTCCATTATTTTCTATATCGTAGTCTTCTATGAACCTTTCATACCCTCTTATTGTCAAAACTGGCTTATTATTTATTACCGCATCCAGAGAGAAATCCATTACATACATTAGCGTCCTTTCACTCAATGGTAACGGCATGAACACCACAACAAACATCAAGATAATAATTGCCTTTTTCTTTATCTTTATCTTTTTCACCGTCATCTTAGCTCCCTGCAGGTTATACTTTTATCTAAATAATTTCCTAATACAACACCAGGAGTAATATATAGAATTGTACTGTTGCATACATGCGACAACAATAAAACAAACTTGAGAAAAAACTTAACTCTTCATGGAGTAATAATATATATTCATAAACTTAACTATCATGTTAAAGCATAGACATATTGTTTTGTCATATTAAGATGCAATTACTAAAAAATCTCAAATTACACAAACATTTATCATATCATTAAATTTCATTTGTGTATTTATTTTTTATGTAATAGCATATTAAATTCTTCCACAGGAGATAAATTGCTTACCGCTCCAAACCTCTACTAACACTCATTACCAACCCATAAAAAAAGCAGACAGCCCCAAAAGAGCCGCCTGCTTATTTAATCGTACGTTTTTTTGCCTTAAAAGACTATTTGCGCCTTCTTAACGCTGCCAGTGCACCAAGACCCAGCAGAGCCATTGTTGTTGGCTCAGGTACCAGGAATTCATCTACTGTCAAAGCAGCATCACTTAGACGAACTTCATCAATATAACCATAAGCTCTATCGCCATGATTACCGGCATAAAGACCGCGACCTATTGAGAAATTACCGGCGTCCCAGTCACCGCCGTCACCGGCACCCGCTGAAAGTGCTGTGTCAGCACTGCCGCTTAGTGTTAGGTCGGTCTGAGCTATCAGATTCCAGACACCTGTACTCATATCTGTCAGGTAAAGTGACAATGTAGAACCATCACACGTTGCTGCAACGCTATACCATGGAGCATCTGTGCCATCAGGATCAGATGCCCAGTCAAAACCTACAAAGATATTTGTAGCGGATATTGCTTCATGCCATACACCTGAAACGTCACAATATTTGATCGCAAGACCATTATCTGGTACTGCCTGCAAATATAAAGCAGCCAGGTCCTGATTGCCGGCATTTGCGCCCCAACTGTCACGTCCAACAATAGTTTTATGCCCGCCATTCTCCAGCTTGAACGACGCCTCAATTGTCCATTCACTTGGAGACCATGTCTGCAGTGCAGAACCGGTTTCTGTAAACATTGCAGGATATGAACCTGAATTCTTTACACTGTAATTATTATCTTCGCCTGTTGATGTAATTGTGTCTATTCCAACACTTGACCTGTACTCGAAACCGGCCCAGCCTTCTGCCCAGACTGACAAGCCATTTCCATTGCCCGAACTATCCGTAACACCCTCATAATACACACCATCAGATGCGCCGCCGTGTGTTACCTGGGTACCTGCTGCACCATCTTCAAAACGCCAGTAGGCCATTGTCGATGCATTTACACTCGCGGCTGAAATTCCTAAAGCCATCAAACACAAAATCAGTTTTCTCATCTTTTCGATCCTCTTCAAAACAAATTTCAATTAAAAAAAACAAACGCATAACGCGTAACAATAACTTCCTGCAAGAATCTTTTTTAAAATACTACCCGGAAATATTATCAGGATAATATCAAAAAAATCCTCAAGGACACCTATGGAAATTGCTCTTGTTGCATGAACAAAAATCCTGATAAAGGTTTCCTTAAAATCTTAAACTTCACTAATTCTTAAACAGAAAGATATTCTACTCAGAGATTTCTCTATTATAGGAGAAATACAAGATTAACTCCTGAATGTAAATTTATTTTAATAAAACCTCACTAGCACTGTCAAGGTAAATGGTTCACTATAATGCTTAAAAAAACAACATGCAAAATTTTTACTCTCACACGGCATCATAATCCGCAAACTCTACTCATTTTAAACCAAAAACCTTAACATCACCAACACACACTTCCTATATTAACACCATGCCCAGGCTATATACTGCCTCTAGCCCTTGATCAGGCTCATTACCTCAGCCCGGCTGCGTGGGTCGCTCCTGAACGTCCCTAACATCGAAGATGTCACCATTACCGCTCCAGGCTTCTTTACCCCCCTGATAGTCATGCAAGTATGGGTAGCTTCAATTACTACCGCTACCCCGCGTGCATCAACCTCATCCATAATAAACTGTGCTATCTGGTTCGTCAGCCGCTCCTGAACCTGCGGCCTCAACGCAAAGCAGCTCAATATACGAGTCAGCTTACTAACGCCAAGCACACGCCCTCTCGGCAAATACGCTATATGTGCAGTACCCATAAACGGCAGCATATGATGCTCACACATACTATGGAACGGAATATCCTTCAACAATACGATCTCATCATACTGCTCGGTAAAAACCTTTCCAACATGCTCTTTAGGGTCGGAATGCAGCCCGCCGAAAAGCTCCTCATACATTCGCCCAACCCGCTCTGGCGTCGCCTGCAAGCCCTCACGGTCAGGATCCTCACCTATCGCAATCAATATCTCACGCACAGCAGCTTCAATCCGCTTCTTATCCACGCCGTTTGTCTTTTTATCTGACATCATTCTACCTCTGTTTCTAGCACTTTCTGGCATATCTGCAAAACTACATCATAACTGGACCTGCCAGTTTTAGCAACCCTAATCTAATCCGCTCCCAGCCAGCACTTATCATATATCTCCCACTCACTATCATCAGTCGTCCACCCGGCATATACACAGACTCCATCAAAACACGAATCTGTCCCGATTGACTTCAATGCCCCTTGAAGCCCGCAAAATGCCGTCCGAATATTCTCTGCTTTGGGATCAAAATAATCAGCGTTATCCTCATACGTCGGCACACCCCAAAGCAGCCTGCACTTTCCCGCCCCTCCCTCATCAACTGCATCCACCACATCTTTCAATTGCCTTTTTACCCATCGTACATACTTCAACGATGCACGGCGACCGGTGTCATACCCCATCACAGTAATCTGGTCAACATACCCTGCTGCTTTTTTATAATCTTCCACCGTCCAAAGTGCAAATTCTCCTCCAAGCGGAATTTCTGTTTCAGACCTCATCCCGCAAAAGGAAATTTTGCGATCTTCTCCAAGCTTATCACGCAATGTTTTCAGCCATAACAATATCAGCTCGTCTCCATGCGACAAAGGCTCAATATTTACATTCACTCCCGGTAGATCATACTTTTCCACCAGCTCTTTAACCGCTTTACTCCACGTTTCCATCTGCTCTTTATTTGACAAATCGACCGTATTCAAACTTCCGCCCACCCAGGGCATTATCTCAAAAAAATCGCCATAATCACCTGCCGCCCTCAAAAAACGTCTCACCTGTTCATCATTAACTTCCGGCAGTTCTCCGCTGTTATCCATCGGACAAACATGTGGATAAAGATATTTTATCCCCCTTCGTTTAAACTCGGCTAATTTACCCTCAAGCTCATCATCTGTCATCTTACTCACCGGCTCCCTGAACCAGTTCCTGCTCAGCCAGATACCATTTTCATTTTTATTCCATTTTGACAAATCTCCCGGCTGCACTATGTTATAATAATGAAACAAATAGAAATACGCTACTCCCGCAGCCACGATCATTATCACTGCACGCAAAAGACTGATTTTTGTTTTTCTCTTAACTGCCATTATTATTACTCACATATTATTACCATATAGCATAAGGCAGCTGAATGACTTTAATTTTTCTGTTACAGAAAATAGCCTTGCTGCCCATAAGTTTAATGGATATTATGCACAATTTATGTTTGAAGTGCAATTGCCAAAACACTTCAAATGATATTCTGATATTTGATTATTCCTATAACAGTTAAAAATGCCCGTTTGAGCATGGTATAAATGATTACATTATCATTCCGGGCAATCGGAGAAAATCACACATTATATGTATTGTTATCAATAAATGACCACGCAAAGTCTGAAACTCCGCTCAATTCAACACGAATATCCATCATCCCATTACTTATGTCTATTGTTTTTTACCATAAATATAAGCTATCATTGACATTAAGAAAATATAACTATTAAATACATTATTTTAACATAAAGAGCCACAAACACTACATAACAAATAAAAACTATAAAATCGTAAAAGCAGCCTTAATTATATCTGAGGGGGTATTATTAATAATTGTTTAATATAAACCCTGCTTCCATGGAGGAATGGCATATGAAAAAAGTAAACAAGGCTTTTACCCTTATCGAACTGCTGGTAGTTATTTCTATTATCGCACTATTGGTTTCTATCCTTATGCCGGCATTAAGCAAGGCTCGCCAACAGGCAAAGATGGTTGTATGCTCCAGTAACATTCACCAACTGGTTATTGGTGTCAGCACTTATGCCGCCGACAATAGTGACACCCTCCCGCCATCATCCTCTAATGCAGCTCGACCGTGCCTGCTGGCAAGAAATAAAGCTTCTGGCGATACTTATCAATTCAAATATCTGGGTAAATACCTTCAGGATGTAAGCATTTTCATGTGCCCGGTATCAGGTTTTGATTCTTCTATGACAAAGAATCTTGGCGGTGTGGAATATACTTACCAGGAAATATATGAGAATATCGATGACTGGTTCAACAATATAAGTGATGACTTTTACTGCTCATACAATTTATTCTGGAACTATAACAGGTTTGCTGACTTACCTGCCATAAATTCTGATAATGATCCGGATTCCAGATTGCCGTCCAAACCGTTCAAAGGGCCTGGCAAAAACTCAAAAAATCAACTTCTGGTATCCGATTCTTTCAATTTCTCTGGCGCTTTAAGCCCGAAAAACACATGGTACAGTACTCATAATTTCAAAGGTGCCAGTAAGCAGATAATCGACGGTTTTCCTTATTATGCAGGATCTACCGGCGCAGGAACTATAAACGATATAGATAACGAAACGACCCTGCAAAAAATACAACTTAACGCCGGCTACCTTGACGCTAGCGTCAGAACATTTTCATCTGGCGACAGCATCAGGCAGCTTGCCAATAGCGGATGGGCCCAAACCTTTATGCCCGATATACAGGAATGGAAATAACTCTTACACCAGTTTTAATTATATCCACAGGCGAATGTGCAAACCGCATATTCGCCTTTTCTTTTCCCCCCTGCAATCTTCACCGGCCAAAATCTTTCCATGACATATATTCACCATCAAGCCTCTCCGCAAAAAACACACCACCCCTGCTTCACTACTGAATTATCGACGTCTGCCCCTGGCCCAAAATGAAATTTTTGAGGTAGCCATATATCTCAATTTCCATTAAAATATCGCAAATGAACAGAAACAACAACTCAGGACTAGTATATTCTACCGACCACGGCACAATGTGCCCCGACTGCGGCCAACCAAAAGACAAATGCTCTTGCAAGGCCGGATCGAAGCTTATACCCGCCACTGACGGCATTGTACGCATCGCCCGACAAACCAAGGGCCGCAAAGGCAAAGGCGTATCCATTATCACCGGCATCCCCCTACCCGAAGCTGAACTCAAACAGCTCGCCACCAGGCTCAAAACCAAATGCGGAACCGGCGGAACATGCAAAAACGGTACGATCGAGATCCAGGGCGACAACCGCGACAGGCTCAAATCCGAACTCGAAGCTCTTGGCTACAAGGTCAAACTCGCCGGCGGATAACTCAACAAATATTTTCATGAGACTTAGGACATAAAATGGAAAATGATATAATCAAGTTTACACGAGCTAAAGACTTCGAACTTATAAAAGAGTTAGGGCAAGGTGCATGCGGTAAAACAGTCCTCCTTTATGATCCATTAATTGAAGAAAGATTTGTATGCAAAAAGTTTCAACCAAGTAACGAAGAAGAAAAAATACTACTTTTTAATAAATTTAGACAAGAAATTAAATTACTACATCAGATTTACCATACTAATATTGTTAGAGTATTCAATTATTTTTTATATCCAGATCAGTGTGCTGGATTTATTCTTATGGAACATATTGACGGCGATGACTTCGAAGCTTATCTTAGTGAAAATCCAGAAAGAATTAATGAAATTTTCATTCAAGTTATAGACGGTTTTAGTCACCTGGAAAAAAATAAAATTCTACACCGCGATATACGCAGATCAAATATCATGATCACATTTGATGGAAATGTTAAAATAATTGATTTTGGCTTTAGTAAAAAAATCACAGAAATAACAGATTATTATAAAAGTACAAGTGTGAATTCATGGTGCGAACCTCCAAACGAATTTGATTCAGCTCTATACGATTTCACTACTGAAATATATTTCATTGGTAAATTATTCCAACAAATTATTATTGAAAACAATATAGAATCCTTTGTATATAATAAATTACTCCTACAAATGTGTAACAAAGATGACGCCACAAGAATACAAAGTTTTTTCGACATTGAAAAGAGTATTAATAGCAATATGTTTTTAGAAATTGATTTCAATGAAAATGAGAAATTATCTTATAGATTTTTCGCTGATTCTCTATTATGTTGTATATCAAGAATTGAAAAAGGAGCAAAATACTATGATGATATACCTCAAATATTAAAAAAACTCGAAGATGCGTACCGAAAAATGATCTTAGAAGAATACGTCCCTTATTCCCCACATATTGTAAGATGCTTTGTAGATGGTAGATATTATTTTGAAAGAAACTCAAAGTTTCCGGTTAACCAAATCAAATCTTTTCTACACCTATTAAAAACTTCTTCACTTGAAAAACAAAAAATCTTTATTGCTAATTTGCAAACACGACTTGATTCAATCAAACGCTACGATGAACCAATAGTAGATAATGAAATTCCATTTTAACCAAACAGCACTGCCAAAAGAAAGGATTCAAAGTGAGCCATCCCAAACCTGTTTGGCACTAAGTTTGCTATTGTACTGCAATGTCTTTTGTCTTGATAGTATTATTTCAAAAACATAAGCTATTTTACCTATGTATTGACACTCAACCGTTACCCATGTCCTGAACGAACCGGTTTAAAACTCTCACTTCTCACTTCTCGCTTCTTTCTTCTAACTCTTCTCAGAGTTCAGGTGCCGCAATTTTGATTGAACTTTACTCCTGCGCCAGCTTTAAAATAAGTCGTCCGCGAATGCGGACACCGCAACTCATCACTCTTCATTCTTCACTCTTCACTTGTCGCATAGCGGCACCTGTCTGGTCCGCCCAATCTCCAAAAATAACAACTTACGCCAAATTTCGCAAAATCCCCTCCCCGCCGCACTACCACCGCAACCCGCCATACCCTCATTCTTATATCCCCGCACCCTTCACTTACCTTCGTGACACACATTATTGAGTAAGACACGTAATAGTTGGGTATGGTAATAAGTTTCGCGAACCTATTTTATCCCACCAAAAACTTTTTTGATTATCTAAATATAATACATAAACCTCATATTTTGACAAATCTATGTCAGCTAAAATTTCTCCCAAATCATATAAGATATCAACTTCTGGCTTGCTTATGTAATAACAATCTTTATAGAGATTCGGAGAAAAGAAACCGTTTTTCCACCAAGAAGAGAAGGAACACAAAGATATAAATTTATCATCCAACCTTATTGAAACTCTATTGTAAAATGAGTCAGGAAATTTCTCATCGCAATAAACAAATAAATCCTTATTGCATTTGTCAAATAAATTCGATGATTGAATTATTTTGTGAAATTTATTAACTATTTCTCTTTCTAATTTAAAATAAAAAACATAACGATTGAGATTCCAAAATACATCCCCATTCTCCCATATGCAAACTCTTGGCCAACCGACAGAACCATTGCAACTGCAATGATTGTAACAATGGTTACTACAGTTAACTGCAATCTCGATAATCGCCCTTGTGTCAGGTAAGAGCAACTTGTCTAAATTAGAAGGTACCCTCGTGTCTGGTAAGAGTAACTTGTCTAAATTAGGTATTTTATTTGGGGATTTTGAGTTATGTTTGTCCAATATTTCCAACGCAAAAAAATCATAATATTTAATATTTGGTATTTTTGACTCTGAAGCCATTTGAATTAGCGATTGGTTATCAAAATATGTCAAGTCTAACTTAATTGCTGAACAATAATCTGGAGAAAAGGCACTCTGATACTCTGATAACAATTGCATTGTTTCTGGCTTGTTGCAACCAGATAATAAAATAATACTAAATGTAGCCACAATGATATATTTCATAATTTATTATTAATTCCTTAGCTTGCCGTACTTATGTTTAATGTTCAAGTTTTCATATTTCCATATCCAAAAACATGAGTAGAAAAATCAAGTACAATTCTCACCAGTTATAACCATATCTTTCTCCCATCTGCCTACATCTTGTTGCTTGCCTACTACTTTGTTTAGAATCTAGATTTGCTTGAGCTTCCAAACGTTCTATTACCTCATCGCTAATTCCTAGCTCTCTTGCAAGTACAGCATTTTTCATGAGGCATTGATAACTCGCATCGAATGCTCCTGCCTCAGAACATGCGTCTGAATACGCTCTTTCCCTATTATTTCCTTTTCTTGGGTTCGGGTCTTGGCCTAAACAGTGTCGAGTAGGCATGTCGCCTCCTTTCATTAATTTAACAAATTCTGAGTTTCATTATATTTTGTGCAAGGAAACGCATGCCCCTCACTGAACCGGACTTGAAGATTTCCCTCATCCGGCTCTTCATTAATGCTCACTTTGACGGCTACATAAGGCAAAGTAATGTGCCTTGTAGAAGTCTCCGATAGAAGACGCTGTGGAACGTTCATGGTTTCTTCCAGTTCAGTGCCTGGCCAATATCCTGTTTCGCCTTTACACATTAATGCTGACCCCTTCGAGTGCCTCAAACTTCGAAACTCAACAGGCATTACCCTGTTTACTCCTCTACTATGAGTCAGTCCGACTACCAAAATGCCATACGGCCGCGTCACGGTTTCAGCTCCTTGGCCGCTTCCTTTCGGAGCACTTCGGTTCTCCCAAGTTCCAATGCAGTCAGTTCGTTTGCCCGCTACGGACTCAGACCCCGGCTCGTCGATAGATGCTCGCCGTATTTCGCATATATCGATATTGGCTTCAGGCATATGAAAACCCTGGCCCGGATGCGATAAGGAATAATTTCGGGGCTCAACACCTTCACTTGCGTTGTGGCTGACAAACTCCTTTCCCGGGGCTTCGTACAGTTCGTTACCTCTCTGCACGCCCGGTGCTGTAATGGGCGGGTGGCTAGCCCTTACCCATGCCGGATTGGCCGGCTTGACTACATTAGCTTCGCTTGGCGCTCTCATATATCTTCCTTCATCACTTACATGGTGTTGTTCATGCTCTTCTGTACATTCAGCTAACGCTGCCGGACTGTTCAAATGATCGTGCAGGTAATACCTGACTTCAGTTCCGTCAGTAGCCCTATGTAACAGAACCTCATCCAGAAAGTTATCGTAAACATTATTTTTAACCAAATTTCTGGATCTAAATCAATTAAAATGCAATTATTTACAGTCGGATACTTATTTGCCTATTGCGGAAATTGCCTGCTTAGCTCAAAACTCAATTGATTATCAAGCCATTTTCGCTCAACAGCCTCATTCCATTTACAATATCCACTATTTAATTTTGGATTTATCCAAAACATTGGATATGGCAATAAATTATAAAATGCAACATTTTTTATCCAAAAATCTTTATCATTATCTAAAACATAAACATCTTGCTCATTCAAATTAATGGAATTCAAAAATGATATAATATTATTCCATTTTATATCATTATCGTAAACAAATTCAGTTTTATGAGTCTTCATATTGCCGGTAAAAAATGTATCATTCCACCATTCACAAACCAAACCAATAGATACAAATTCATTACTATTACGTATGGAAATTCTATAAAAGTGAAGAAAGTTATTGTTGATTTTATCCCCATAATACTGTATTGATGAAAATTTACCAGAAAAGAGTTTTTTCTTATCTAAACATTCATGCCACAGACTAACTACTTCTTTGCCAATATTAGTGTAAAATGTATTTGTTCGGTTACTCCAGAATACATCTCCATTTTCCCATATACATAGTTTAATATTATTAACACAAGCATTTTTACACCCATTGCAAAAAACATCTATATCAGGAATAATTTCTATGCTGAAAATCCCTCTCGTTGAAGGTGAATCCACATTTTTTTTATTATTTAATATAATAAAGTCGCTATCCCAATTTCCACTAATTTTACTTACACTAATTTCATTGTCAATTAAACTATGATATTTAGCTAATACAATTTCAAATTCAGCTTTACTGTAAAAATTGGATACACTACACCCCTCTAAAAAAAATACTTCAATACAAAACAATATTGTTATTAGCAATTTAAAATATGACATTATGTTTACCTCGATTTTAAAGGCTCCACCAAATCAGGATTTAATTGATATAATTCACATTTCTGTTTATTGTTAACGGCGGCTTGAAAATCATCCATAGAAGCACGCATTAATTCATCGTATACTCCCTGCTCCTCCGATGATAAACGGGCATTTATAGGGCGCGAACTACGATATTTTTCCGCAACGTAAGATAAACATTGACTAGATGCCGCATATGCCTTTGCCTCTGTACAAGCATCATCCAAGTCATTACCGGAAACATATTCTCGGCCTGATACAACATCCGCTGAATCCTTAACTTCCTCAAGCAGCAGCTGCCGGCCATTATAATAATAACGGGTTTTGGTCTCTTATGATAGCCAAATTTACGCCTAATCGGATGTGGACTCCTTCAACTGCACTCTCGAACCAATCAACATCTCAAGTATTTCACCATCGACATTATATTTTTTAGCAATATCTATTGATGTTTCACCTTTCATATTTTTTTCAAGTGGATCTAGATCATTATCTATTAAATATTTCACAACCTCTTTCCGATTCATTCTAACAGCACGATGTAGTGCTGTATTTCCAAAAGTATTTTTTATATTTAAGTAAAAACCAAAATCACTTAAAACTTCAAGACAGCTTAAGTTTCCATTTGCAGCTGCGGAAATGACTGGAGAAAAGGATATCCTATTATTCAAGTATGTAAAATCAATATATTTTATTTTATGGTTTTCCAGAACATTCGATGGTGTTTTATTAAGAAGTAAAGCCAATATTTCATCAAATCCTTTTTGGGCGGCTATTTGAATTGAAAAAGGAATATAATCATAACGGTTTAGCATGTAATCTTCAGGTTTAGCTCCCTTATTTAGAATTTTTTCTACTAAATCTATTTTTCCGATAAAACAAGCATAACAAAGAGATATATCATACTCAGGTAAACCATCAACCCTCCAATCATCGATGCTATTATGATTCCTGGATATATATTTATTCCAAAAGTCAATACATGATCTTCCTTTGTAAACATCAATAAGATAAGCGTTTAACATGCGAGTATATTCGGCAGTATTATTGCCACAGTTATTTTTGAAACTTGGCACAATAGCTTTTGATTTAATCCCCATGGACAATTCGATATCATAGTCACCAAAGAGAGAAAATTCATCACTTATTTCAAAGCCAAGATTCGGCCATAAATCTTTGTTGCATTCACGTAAAGTTCCCCCATTGATTCCATGCTTATCAAGAGAGTAAATAATTCCTAAATAACACAAATATCCAGAAACATTATTCATTACTTTCTCTTGAACAACAAGGTCTGGATAATACTCACTGAGCCTTTTAAGTTCCTCTTTAATAGGAAACTTAGTTGAAATCGCAACCTTATTACCAATATTTTCAAACAAAGAATCAACATCTTCTAATTGAATTGCTTGACTCCAACAAGAATAATGAAAACAAATTAAAACTGCTATTACTTTAATTATATTCATTTTACTACAATTCCTTTATTCAAATAACTACCAACAACTCCTGCAATAGTATAAATATTATAAGGTTATGATTCACTAGAACATGAAACACACTATTGCATATCA
This sequence comes from Sedimentisphaerales bacterium, assembly GCA_963666285.2. GTDB lineage: Bacteria > Planctomycetota > Phycisphaerae > Sedimentisphaerales > SM23-30 > JAFGDI01. Next base: position 2,348,739 of record OY762711.1, on the reverse strand, counting down.
GTAGGGTTTGCGTAGAATAATATCACCTCATCTAAATTATTTTCTGGTAGACGCCGGACACCTTAAATACCATCTTGTTAAATAGTAAAAAACATGCCAATAATTGATATCAAACAAAGAGTTACAAATAAAAATTTTTGCATAAAACTATAGAAAAACAAAAGGTTTTCAGACAGACATATATCTTTTAAATAACTCTTTTTTATATAATAACAAAAAATACTATAAAATAGAAAGATTATGATAAAATACCTATAATTTGTTACAGTAAATAAACTAACTATCGAGTCTATTATTATCAAAAAAAATAGAACACAAAGTTGAGCCTCTTCACAACAAAGTAATAAAAGAACTTTTTCAAATTGTTTATTTATTTTTCTTGGCATTTTCATAATATTTTTTTCTTCCTGGCAGAGAAATTATAGTGGCCGTCCCAAACCTGTTTGGCACTAAGTTTGCTATTATACTGTAATGTCTATTGTCTTGATAATAATATTTCAAAAACATAAGCTATTTTACCTATGTATTGACACTCAACCGTTACCCATGTCCTGAACGAACCGGTTTAAAACTCTCACTTCTTTCTTCTAACTCTTCTCATCCTTCAGGTGCCGCAATTTTGATTGAACTTTACCTACGCGACAGCCTTAAAACAAACCGTGAGCCGTTAGGCGAACACCTCAATTCTTCACTCTTAGTTCTTCGTTCTTCACTCAATTATCTGGTCCGCCCAAAACCCAAAAATAACAAATTACGACAAATCTCGGTAAATTTCTTCCTCCGCCACACCTCCTCCCCGACCCACTAGTCAATTATCGCTAACCTACCCCACATATGCGTTAGCATGTTAAATTAGCTCCGCCGCTAGGCGATACCTTCACATCATTGGACTTGTCCAATGATGTGCCAGAGTGCGTAGCACGTATTTCCTGACAGCTGGCCGCTCGTAGCTCGCTGCTGATTGCCTGTTCTACTGTCATCTGTTCTAATTTTAAACAAGCCGTGAGCCGCCAGGCGAACACCTTAATTTTTCACTTTTAATTATTCATTTTTCATTTAGCGTAGCTCATCGCGTCTCCGCTTCGTTCCCGTCTGTATACCGCCGCACCCATTCAACGCTCCGCCGTATACTGTCCGTTTACCGCAATTCACCGCCGTTCAAATCCATTTGCCTTTTCACCTCCGTCCACCCGCCGCGCTTCCCCGTATATATGCCGCACACCTCCCGTCACCCATTAATTAGCCGTCGCGAAGCGACACCGCAATTCTTCACTTGATTTTTTCAAAGAAAAAATCACCGCGTTTTTACATCAACCAAATCGCGAAAATCTATAATTCCAAAAAATTTTATCCCGCTTACTACAAACACCTTACAATCTTCCAAACCAACACGACCACTAAAAAAATCAGCGCACTTTCGACATACCGTCCAATTGTAGAGAGCCGACAAAAAATGAGAACCAGCAAAAATCAGCTCTCGATAAAACATAACAACGACGAAAACTTCGTCTTTAATATAAACAACGCTCAATAAAAACTGAATAATTAAAAGTGAAAAATTATGGTATCCGCTTCGCGGACAGCTTGTTTTATACGACTACGCCGAGCGACGGAAGGTCGTTAGAGCTTAGAGCTTAGAGCAGATGAGCAGTAGAACAGTAGAACAGGAGGAAGATAAATACGTGCTACGCACTCTGGCACATCATTGGACTTGTCCAATGATGTGAAGGTGTCGCTGCGCGACCTTTTTTAAACGGGTTTGGCAAGGCTAATTGATTTATAAGTGAGAGTATTTAGGTGAAGGAAGAGTTAAAAAAACGGAATGAAATTGAAGAGTGCGGAGATGTTATAACGGGTGCGGTAAGGATAACGACGGGTTGAGAAATTTACGGAGATTGACGTAAGTTGTTTTTTTTGGATTGTGGGCAGACCAGATAATTGAGTGAAAAACGAAAAGTTAAGTATGCTTCGCATGTCGCAAGCGGGTGAAGAATTGAGGTGTCCTGATGTACGTTGACATCAGGAATAATTCGCTGTCGCTCACAACTTATTTTAAAGCTGTCGCGTAAGAAAAGTTCATACCAAAATTGCTGCACCTGAATTATGAGAAGAGTTAGAACTGAACTTTTGCAAAATTAAAAAATTAACGTTAAAATGTGGTATAGACCGATAAAATTTGATAGCAGAGCACTCCGAAAACCCAGAAAGGATTTTGGTATGCCAGCTATAGTACAATACCCTACAGTAGTCCAGCAAGCTGTCGATGAATTTGGCGATCATTTTCAAAATGAGCCTGAACGTCGTCATTTTGCTGAGTATATCACCGGTCTTATCATTGCCCGCAAGAAAAACGTCTCTGCCATCAACAGGGAATTTGCATTTGCCTCTGATCAATCCTGTCTCAACCGGTTTCTCACCGATGTTGAATGGGACGAAGAATCGCTTAACACTGCCAGACTGGAGTGGCTGCAGAAAGACCCTAAAACCAGATATAGCGATTCTGGGGTTATTGCCCTTGATAATGTTCTGATAGACCATAGTGGTAAACATATTGAGGATGTAGGATATTTCTGGGATCATGCAGATCAACGTAATAAAATAGCCCATGATTACCTGATAGCCAATTATGTCTGTAATTCCGGGAAACATTATCCTTTGGAGTTTTACAGATTTGTCAAAAAAGAAGATTGTCTGGAACGGGGCATTGAATTTCAGGATCATAATATCCTTTTCCGCAATCTGGTTGACTGGACTGTAGCTAACGATATTCCCGGTGACTTTACCTTCGATAGCTGGTTTACCCATAGCGACAACCTTAACCATATAAACCAGTATGAACGTAATTATGTTGGTGATTTGAAAACAAATCGTAAGACTATATTTCAGGGCAAAGTAATAAAGGCTGAAGAAGTAGCCAAATCTATTGACCCTGAAATCAAAAAACTCATAACTATTGGCAAGCATCGCCAATATTACTTTACTAAAAGTATCAGGATTCCTGGTGTAGACCACAAAGTACGTATCCTGATTATCTGGCATAAAAAGAATGATATTGAACCTAAAAAGATTCTGGTTTGCAATCGATGCAACTGGGAAGCGATTCGTATCCTGAAGGTCTATCGCTGCCGCTGGCAAGGCACAGAGTGCTTTCATCGAGACGGCAAGCAGTATTTGGGCATGGGCGACTGTCAGCTTAGAAGCGGCCTGGGTCAGACAAGACACATGTACATGGTGTTTCTGGCGTATAGCGTACTTTTGACTCAAATGCAGCAGAACCGTGTGTGTGAATGGGCACGAGAACGCCTGACGACCATAGGACAATCTTGTATGGCAGTTATGCGAGAAACTCTCAGCAATACAATCGCTTGGGTGGTTGATCAAATCGAATCCAACGGAACAAGTTTTAAACGTATTAAAGTACAATTAGCTTTACCCTAATTTTGCAAAAGTTCAGTTAGAAGTAAGATGCGAGAAGTTAGAAGTTTTTGGCGAAAATAATTTTCGAAAACTGGCATGAAGCAAATTTTCAATTTAAGAGATAAAAATGTTCGCAATTGTATAGTGTATGCAAGAGAGTCTGCAAATTATAAAATAATCCCGGGAATGCTCAATGTAAAGCAAACCCGGGACATAACAGAATTAAATCGTAAGTAAATTATTCTTAAATTCTCAAACTGACCGATGGTCAGTTTGAGAGGTATTAAGTATTAGATTTTTTAATTATTAGGCATGGATTGCCGCAAAGCGACAGGCTATTATTTTGTTAATATCAAATTGTATTAGAATTTGTTACATCAAAACCAAATGTAAAACCTGTCACTTTGAGTTTCTTATATTAGTCACAACCTACTATGGTATCGGTACAATTGAGCCACTGCCCCGCGATAGAAGCAAAGTCGATCAGGTTAACGATACAATCCTGGTTGAAGTCGAAATCATTATACGGAATACCATTTAGATAAGAAGCTTCACAAGAGTCAGAACCAACAACAACCTTGACAATATCAGAGCTCTGTTTGACACTATCGTCAGCTGTCAGTTGAAATTCATAAACCCCAGCCGAGGTAACTGAAACAGTTGTCTCTGCCTTATCAGGTGTATCTATGGAAACTTCCGTGCCACTAACCTGGGTCCATTCAAGTGTCAACTCAACTCCGGCGGGCTTATTATCATCGGTAACAACACCAACCAGATTAATAACACCCGGCAGTCCCCATTGGACCTGATCATCTCCGGCATCAACAACAGGTGGGAAATTATAATCCGTAGAGAAAGTCCAGGTCATACCAACACCATTTTCCAGGTCAACACCCGGACTGGCATCATCGCAAGAAACATACCAATAGTAGTCATTGGCATCCGGCAGCGGCTGAATACCATAGGTCGGGAAATTAGCCTGATCTAAATCAACCATTGATATATTTGGAGCCAATGTGACAGATTCCATCTTAGAGCGGTCGTTCGATAATCCGAAATATACAGTACAAGTAATATCACTGGTGCCATCATTTGGATCAGGATTGTTCCAGCTTAGAGTCAAAGGACTGGTTTCAACAGAACTACGGTCAGCAGGTTCAGGAGAAATCGGCATATATTTACCTGATCTGACAAAAAGCAATGCAATATCATTACTGCCAGAATCTCCAGTTGCATCGTAAGAATATGTAAGAGCATATATATTGCCGCCAACCAGTATTTCAGCACCTTCAACAGCCGGGCTACCGTTTAGGGTGTCAAAAACACCATTACCACCAATAGAATATCCAGAAGTAACGTCCATAAGGACAATGTCACTTTCGGGGGTGATATCTGAGGCAGTGATTAATAGATTAGCAGTACCGGCTTCAGCAATATAGGCCCGCTGTACAACAATCTGTCCTGCGCCACCGGCGTCCATATTATATTCAAGAGTCACATCCCCGCCAAAAGTGCCGAATCTCTGATAACCGATATGGATACGGTCAGGTTCAACCTTTACACCAGATCCGTTAAGCTGGAGAAGAGCATTTCCGCCATCACCAATGTATAATTCTTCGCTCATATCGCCATCATCCGCCTGTACAGTGATCAGACTTGTATCACTCATAGTAACTACACAATCACCATTAAAGCCGATATAAAGGTCATCATCATTCAATACGTAAGTTCCATTACCAGACATATTGATAGTCGCAGAAGATCCATCAGCCCACCTGGTCCATTTAGTTCCATAGCGACCGCCGTCGACAATCTCAAGTGTCTGGCCATTGCGGATATAATTATTAGCCCCAATCAAGCCTTCGTCAGTATTTATTATACAGACGGAGGTAGAACTTTTACCTATGTTAACAGCCTGAGAACCATCAGGTTTGACGCCAGTACTCCAGTTTGCACCATCGGACCAGTAACCGGTTTCAACGTTCCAATCTACATCAGCAAACGATGCAGATGTCATCAAGAATAATGACATTAATATTTGTCCATACTTTTTCATTATTTCTTTCCTTTCCATATATATCTAAATAAAGATAATATTTATCTATAAAATCAATTACAACCTTCTTCGGTATTGGTACAATTCAGCCAATTTTCGGCGAAATCAACAAAATCGAGAACATCAACAACACAGTCCTGATTGAAGTCATAGGTATTATATGGGGTACCAGACAGATAAGAAGCTTCACATGAATCAGAACCGACAATAACTTCAACAGTATCAGAAGCCTGCTTGTCGCTATCATCAGCGGAAAGCATAAATTCGTATATACCTGCTTCAGTGACCGATACAGTGGCCTCTATCTGGTCAGGAGAATCAATAGTTACTTCAGGACCACTAACCTGAGACCATTCAACTGTAATAGAAGCCCCGGCAGGTTTATTATCATCAGTTATTACACCTTCCAAACTAATTACATTTGGTAAACCCCATATAACCTGATCTGCACCAGCATCAACTACTGGTGGAAAATTATAGTCAGTAGAAAAAGTCCAGGTAAGCCCAATACCAGACTCAGAATCAAATCCCGGGCTGGCATCTTCACAAGATACATACCAGTAATAGTCATTAGCATCCGGCAACGGTTGAATACCGCAGGTTGGGAAATTATCTTCATTTATATCAACTGTAGTCACATTAGGTGCAAGAGTAACAGATTCCATAGCGGAACGATCCTCAGAAGTACCCAGATATACAGTACAGACGATATCGCTGGAACCATCATTAGGGTCCGGATTAGTCCAGCTTAGAGTTAACGGACTGCTTGAAAGTACTTCACCATCATACGGATCCGGTGTGTTTGCCATGTTTTTAGCAGCTCTAACAAATACCAGGGCAACATCGTTATTGTATGAATCACTAGCATTATAAGAATAAGTAAGAGAATACAGATTGCCGCCAAGAAGAATGAGAGAACCTTCATCAGCAGGACCGTCATTCAAAGCATCAAAAACGCCATTACCGCCGATTGAATAACTAGAAGTAACTTCAATAAGTACAATATCCTGCTGAGCAAGTTCTTCAGCAGCAGAAACATTCAGATACGCTGTACCAGCTTCGCCAATATATAAACGCTGGGTAACAATAGGGCTGGCACCAGCGGCATCCATAACATAGCCCACAGTTGCAGAACCACCGGCACTATTGGCAGTAACATGGACCCGATCAACATTAACGGTTATGCTTGAACCATTTAACTGGAACAAACAAGTGCCTCCATCTTCGCCCAGATAGAGTTCATCACTATCATCACCGTCATCGCCCTGGACAGAAAGCGTACTTGAATCATACATTTTCCATTCCATGGAACCATTTTCCAGGCCAAGATACAAATCATCATTATTCATAATGAATGTGCCGCTTCCGGTCAGATTTACAAATGAAGCAGACCCACGGCCACAACGAGACCAAGTAGCACCAAATGATCCACCATCTTCAATATTTAAAGTCTGACCATTCTGCATAATCCAACGTTTGCTGAACAATCCTTCATCGGTATTAAGAGTACAAACCGAAGTGCTACTCTTTTTGATATTGATATATCCGCTGGTGTCAGACAGAACAGGCTTTCCTCCAGACCAGTTTTCGTCATCGTACCAATTGCCGGACTCGACATTCCAGTTGGAATCTGCTGCAAAAACAGTCCCACACAAAAAGGTTAATAATACTAATAACAGACCTGACTTTTTCATTTTCTTTCCTTTCAACTTAAAAAGTGACAATAAATATCAACGTCAGCCAGAAATGCCAGCGATGAATAAAGTAACTGAAATACATCCAACAGATTACCGAACAATATAATATATATAATGATGCAAAACGTATTTACAAAATACATTATCGACTATTTTGAAGGATAATGCCTGCAAAGCCATTCAACATCAAGATTAGCACTTGTATCAGACCAATAGAAACCAGAACCAGTCTGGAGCATATCACGAAAATGTGTAATAGTATCTTTATCTTCCCATTGATGAACATCTGCGTGTCCATCAGCAAAACCAAAAGTACCTTTATCGTTATGGTAAATCCCGATATTATCAATAAACTGCATGTAAGGAGATTGAGAAGGATCGATTTCCCAGCCACCAAGATTGTAACCGCGTGTATCGCCATCTTCGATAAATATATATTTTTCCTGCGGTATCTTGATACGGGAAGCATTTCTAATGACTTTAGCACCTGAAACGCTAGAAAGGTTGTTATTAGTGCCGTATCCCCTGGCATTCAAAACACCGACAATAGAATATGTTCGCCAGGCACCCATCCCAGAAGATTTAGCAACGGAAGCAGCAGGCTCTTTTAAGGCACGTTTATCTCCTGGGCAATGCAGAAGCTCAGGATCTTGATAGTATTTAAACAACGCACCATTTTCAATTCCGTTTTTTTCCTCTTCCGAGCCACACACAGGAGCGTACTGGTCAAAAGAAGAAGAAGGCACATCAGTTCCATCAATATTCTGCGGCCAGCTAACCCAGTCACCCCAGTCACCGTTTAGTGCCTGCGGTCTGACCATAATATCATCATTTTCATTAGCATACATAGTCCAGGCAACAACAAGCTGCTTTTCATTATTAAGACAAACCGCCATAGTAGCCTGCTGTTTAGCTTTATTAAGTGCAGGCATAAGAATACTGACAAGCAATGCAATAATCGAAATTACAACTAATAATTCGATAAGAGTAAATGCTTTTGCATTAGGTTTAACCATATGATTAATTCCTATATATTTGGTGAACACAATTATCTGATTAAAAATTAGATAATAATATTCTAACACTAGCACAAATAGATAGTACCCCAAAGTGCGCAATAATATCGTACATATGCGCAATAGAAAGTAATGTAAACAAAATTAGTGGCTATTTGAATTGACCGGAATCAATTCCAAATACGAAATTACAATAGTATGCAGCTACTAAGAATGCGGTTATAGCAAATGTTGCACGAGACATTTAACTATAACTTTTGAAAGGCTTTACAACATAACCAACAAAATCATTTAGATAATGATTGCAAAGATCATACTGTATGAATATCACAAACCAGAAACAAATAAGGTTAATAGTATTAAACTAAACGATAATTTAGCGCATGTTTTTTCATCAATATGCGCAAACCGTTGACACAGAACAGACCAGTTGGTATATTGCATTCAAATTCATTGAATCAGGTTGTTTATATGAAAAAACGTAAAATCATATTAATGTTAGACAGTTCCCGTGCCGCAGACAGAGGTTTTATTCGCGGTATAATTAATTATGCTAATCTTCGTGGCGAATGGGATTTTTATCGATTTAGCCCTTTGTTTCAAAAAATGCCGTTTTCCGGAAATTCAACAAGCGATGAAATATGGCAAAAACTCATTAACCTTGACGCTGATGGTTTAATTGGATACCTACCAGACGATAAGATACTACTAAATAAAATTCATTCACAATCATTTCCAACCGTAGCTATACCTGTTTCGACACTTAATGACGGAATAATTAATTTATCACAGGATATTAATACCGGCATAATGGCGGCAGAATATCTGATCGGCCTAGGATTCAAGAATTTTGGTTTTTGTGGTATGAAATACAGCTGGAGTAAGATTCGCGAACGTTCATTTTCTCAAACAATATGTTCGGCAAACTTTAATTACTCAATAGCACCAGACGATTCTGTCGACAAAGACTGCCTAATCAAATGGTTGAAGTCATTGAAGATACCAGTTGCAATAATGGCATGTAACGACGAACGAGCATACAAACTAGTAGAAACATGCCGAGTATGTAATTTAAAGATTCCATCACAAGTAGCAATCATCGGAGTCGATAATGATGATATGATCTGTTCACTTTCAAACCCACCGATAACCAGTATAGAAATGAATTTTGAAGCGGTAGGATACAATGCTGCTGAAATAATAGATAAGATGCTGATCGGAAGAAAGGCAATAGATACCTCAGAACTAACCTGTCGCCCGATAAGAATAATAAAAAGAGCATCTACTGACATTCTTGAGATCAATGATGAAGAGGTTGCAAATGCCATTCATTATATCAGAAATAACGTAAGAAGATCGATCTCTGTTTCTGATGTACAAAAGAATTCCCTGTTATCATTGCGAGCACTTCAATTGAGATTTCATAAAGTTTTGAATCGCGGCATATCCGAAGAAATCCGCAGAGAAAGAATCGCAGAAATGACCCGTCAGCTCGTCAAAACAGATCTAACTATTGAGCAAATAGCATACAGGATGGAATTTAATAATATAAAAAATATCTCCCGGATATTTAAAAAAGAAACAGGTATGACACCTTTTGAATACAGAAAAAAGATGTGCAAATAGTATCTACCATGTTCAATATAAACTACCGGACTGTCAAAATTATATGAGTCTTGTGAAGATGAGCCGATCATAATCTCAAATTCACCGGGTTCGACGACATAATCCATATTGATCGAAGAACCGGCCGAAGATTTCCGGCCACTTGTTCAGCTGTCGCACGGCATAATAATCAGAAACAACATAGCCTTTGCCCCCCATTCATCACGGAGAACATTTAGTAAGAGCCATCGATTAGTATTAGAAGGTATGCCGTAAATTTCGATGTATGACGCCATAACGCAAATAACATCGGCTTCCTGATCAGATTTGAGGCGGTGTCGCCCAGACCATAGCCGATCTCTTCCTTTATCGAAATTTTTTGAAGTTCGGTTTGCACATAGACTTCTTAATTCGTAACAGATTTGTCAGCAAATTGCCCGAAATACTTTAAGCAGGTATCACGCCATATTTCGGCATTCTCAAGCTGCAGCTGTAACCTCTTTTTTACATGTTCGAAACGTTCGTGGTCAATTTTGCCAGATAGAGACAGCCACATTTTCTGCATATCCCTGACTTCGTCAACGCCGGAATTATAGCGGGTTTGTAACTGATGCCATAGAGTATCGCCTGATTTCATGCGATAGGACCATGGCAGATGATGAAACCATAACAAATATTCGTTCGGACATGCTTCAGGTGAATCCCAAATAGTGTTCAAAGGCGGATGATATTGATTAACGGCGTTTGTTCCGGTGGAACTTCTATTGAAGCCAATGCCATCTTTGCCGGCTTTATGGTAATATGTAGAGCTCCAGTCATGCCTGACAGGATGGACGTAATCGGGCTGAGGGCCATAATGATGACCTTCATGCATTAGATGATGCAAGCCGAGCGGTGTCATATAATCGATACATGCGGGCCATGAACAAGCCATAATTTCAGAAAGAGTATCAACTACTTTCGGGTCATCGGACCAGGTCATTTTTATCCATTCTCGGGCAATATCATCGGATTTAAGGTCCGGGGCCCAAGTGAGTCTGCCGAAAGCGTACCAATTGGCCTGAGAGAAATGGTGGCCACACCAATTACGATCCGAGCCTATGCCGGAAACACCGGCAATGCCAGATATAGAATGCGATTCGGCGGAACCATCAATAATAGAAGATACTTTTGTGCCGGGACCGTTGGCATAAGTGTCGGAATCGAGAACTTCCTTCCATTGCGGAGCAAGGTAAACAAGATGTTGGGCCTGCCCGGAGTATTCCTGGGTAATCTGCAGCTCCATCATTAGAGGGGTTTTTGGCATGGAACCGAATAAAGGACTGAAAGGTTCGCGGGGTTGAAAATCTATAGGACCGTTTTTGGTCTGGATCAATACATTTGAATCAAATTTGCCATCCAAGGGAACAAATTCCAGATAAGCACATTTGGTACGGTCAGAATCAATAGACAAATCGTATACAAAGGAACGCCACATTACGATACCATTATAAGGAGCCAGAGCCTGGGCCAGCATATTGGCACCATCGGCATGGCTGCGACCATATTGCTGGGGGCCGGGCTGGCCTTCGGAATAGGCTTTAACCAGGAACCCGCCGAAATCCGGGATAATCTTATATATTTCTGCTGCTTTGTCCTGCCACCATTGAATAACTTGCGGGTCTAAAGGATCGGCAGTATCCAGTCCCCCGATTTGCTTTGGCGAGGTAAACTTGACGCTAAAATATATTTGTATGCCGTAAGGTCGCAGAATGTCGGCAATAACGACAGCTTTTGCCAGATAGTCCTGTCTTAAAATCTCGGCCTGACTGTTAACATTGTTTAATACGACACCATTTATGCCAATAGAAGCGTTGGCACGAGCATAGTCTTTTATTCGCGGGTCAATATTTTGAGGAAGATTATCCCATTTCCAAATCGATTTGCCGGCGTAACCACGTTCTACAGAGCCATTAAGATTGTCCCAATGATTGAGTAACCGCTTTTGTAACCGAGGATTCTGCAATATGGAAAGATTTTCCAATGATTGGCCGGTCTGCATTAACCTCAGGAAATGGAAAGTACCGTAAAGCAGCCCCCTGCTGGTATTAGCGGCAATAATTATTTGCTTACTATCGCTCTTGCCGGTTGATAATATCAAATACCCCTCAGAACCACATTCAGCAATAATATCAGGATCTATTGACTGGGAGATATATTTTGAGCAATCAAAGGTACCGATTAATAATGTACCTTTGGTTGTGATGGTATCAGATAAGGAGAACTGACCTGACAACATGCCAGTTAAAGCTGAACTTATCTCATTTTTAATAACATCATAATTGTCCAAAGACTTCGATATTTCAACCTGTTTGACTATTTGCTTATAATCCTGAGCAAGCATTGAATTCTTAACAGTTTCATATCGCAGCCATAACCTGTATCCATCTTCGGCCAGAAGCGTAGTTGGGGCAATAACATAAGTCAGCAAGACAAACAATACAAAGTTTCTTAATAATTTTGATTTCACTTGATATCCTAATAACATAACCCAAAACTGCCAAAGAACTGAAATGAGCCATCTATAAATATTCTACTCAAAAAAGTAATAATTCAAACATAATATAATCAAACGGCTCTCAAAACAGGACCATTTGATATAGGTGCGGTTTATGCTTCGCATCATAAACATGGCGCACTTTTGAATGTTCAACATTTTCAACTGTTATGGGTATATATATTAAAATAAAAATACCGGTTAAGCAAAAGCAATATCTACTTTCCCGGGACATTGTAGTGAACTGTTAGCTAGTATAAATTTTAGTTGAGATCATCGAGCCATTGGGAAGCAAGAATCTCAAAATCAATAATATTAACCCGTGCATCGTCGTTAAGGTCGGCACGTTTCCTGATTTCAGCAGTAGGAACAAAGAAATAATCCTCGGTTTCGCCAATCCAATAGCCTTCTTTTGGACCAGAACCACCATAACCTTCGGCATTATCGGCAGAAATCTGCGGTTCCCAAGGCTTTTCTGTGATCATTATTCTCATCCATATTTCAGGCATTTGTTCTGCGGCAAAGTCCGGCTGCCATGACATAAACGGTGAGGAAGTAATAGTATGAACACCAGGAACCAGCCCTGCCAGCAGCTGATTGCGAACGGCCCATTCATTAGCCCTAACGCGATTATCATTACTGAAAGGAATAATGTCATCCCAATCGCCATCACGGTTAAAATCAAACCAGGCATTGACATACAGCTTACGCATAGGATAGTAAACCCTAACAATATAATCGAAATCGGTCCAGTAATGATGCGGCAGATTAACAGGCAGCCGAACACCATCATCTGCCTTATCAAGGTTTGCCCTGTCCTTCGGCGGTATAAGATTATTTAACGGATCCTGATCATAACCATAGTCTGCTTCATACTCTCTGGTGAGCCCTTTTCCTAAATGTGCAATCAATACAGGATTGAAATGTATCGGACCATGAGAAGGAGAACCAATCTCATATACAGTCGGATAGTTGGCCTTAACAACAACATCCAGCGGCCCTACACTACTATAAGCGGTCATGGGTATGCCGAAGCTGTTAGTGCTATCGGGAGCATCGCCAAGGTCACACTGACGCCCGGGCTCTTCAATTTTGACAGTATAGTCTTCTACTTCACCATTACGGGCAGGCCCCTTATAATTCAGCCCACCATATGTGCTAAACCTGAACCTGGCGTAGGTTTCAGTATCAGTCACAACAGTATAAGGATAAGGCGGAGCAGTAAATACAAGACCGTTTTCGCCTAGAGCAAGGGGCTGGCTAGCAAATATCTGTTCGCCGTAGTCATCCCAGTCGCCATCATTATTGAAATCTATCCATGCATCAAGGAAACCATCGACAGACGCCCAAACAGTTACCTTTGCCGGCATGCCGGAAACTATAGGAGTAAGGAAAAATACACCCTGCTCATCATCAATATCAGCCAGATCATCACCATCAGCAGCAATGGTCGGTTGACCATCATATTCTTCATCAATTTGAATACAATCAGCATACGGATGACCAAGGAAAATACTGCGGTTGACTAAATGCCTGGCCCCGTTACGTGCAAGAGTCGTAGGGTAAGTGGTGCACCCGATAACGTCAGGATCATCACAGCTAAGCTCAGGAGCATCACCAAAATCGTATAAAGGCTCCGGTACGACTTTGATAATATAATCCTCAACTTCGCCATCATTTGCCGGTCCATCATAGCTAAGAGGTACAGTTGTTGTGTCTAAAGCAACGAAACGGAACCTGGCATAAGTCGCATATGGTTCAACCTGATTTATAACCGGAACAGGTATTTGCAAATAATTAACACCTGCAACTAATGGTTCACCAATAAAAACCATATCGCCTGAATCAGCCCAGCTGCCATTGGCATTGAAATCTACCCAGGCATACAAAAGTCCACTGCAAGAAGCAATAACTTTTATCTCAGTTTTTTCTCCCGGGACAAGTGGTCCGGCAAATAACACCCCATCCTCATCCGCTAAATCTGTAATATCATCACCATTGGCTGCATTTGTTGGCTGGCCATCTTTTTCCGGATCAATATATCTGCCAAGAAAGACTTTATAATTTATCTTATGTCTTGCACCATTATTGATTAACAAAGTAGGATATCCGCCGGGTACAAAATCACCATCTGGAGCGTCACCATAATCCATCAGCGGCTGAGGGTCAGGGCCGATTTTAACAATATAATCTTCTACTTCACCGTCAGATGCAAAACCATAATAATTCAGATCACCAGTTGTACTAAAACGAAAACGAGCAGAAGTCGAACGTTCACCATCTTCAATATCAGAAACGGTTGCAGGAACATAAAAACTTAATATATTAGAACCGGCAACAACAGGAGTGCTATAGAAAATCTTTTCACCAATATCATCCCAATCACCATCGGCATTGAAATCAATCCAGGCATCAATAAAGCCTTTGGTAGAGACAGAAATATCAGCTTCAGCAGTTGTACCGGGAACAAGTAAGGCTGGAAGTATTACAGCTTGCTCATCATCGGTTCCATCCAAATCATCGCCATTACATGCCGGAGTGGGCTGCCCGTCAGATTCATCATCAATCTGAATATACGTCAGCAATGGAGAGCCCATAAACACGCCTGGAACAATTAAATGACGGGCACCATTTCTCAATAAAGTAGTTGGATAAGAATTAGATTTAGTTTCATCAGCATCACCAAAATCCAGTAATCGCTGAGGCTGTTCCGTATAATTTATAACAAATGCCAAATCTACCTGTTCCAATGAAGAAGGAGTTGGAATAGGCTGCCAACCGATCGGACTGGCAGACCATGGCCCCGGCGACCACATTGCCGGATAATTAAACTGGTCAAGTGAAGTTTTCCATCCGGGCTGACAGCAGGCAACACCATCAGCGTCAATCGTACTGTAAGCATAAATCACCAGCCAGTAAATAGTGCCTTCTTCCTGCTTGAAAGGTTCTTCAATTTCAGTCACATTGACCAGAGTGTACTTAGTATGATTATCGGGAATGAACTTTTCATCATCAGTTTCACCAAAAGGATTTATCCATCCTTGCAAAGAAGGTTCTTCATGCCTGAGAGCAATTTCACCTCCCTGATATTTCCACAGGATATCTCCGGGCCTACCATCGGCATCTTTATGAATTGCAATATACCAATCATATATTTCACCTACAACATCATCCTTCCATGAAACCCAGAAATGTATATCTGTAATTAGACCGGACTGTCCGCATTTGAAATCATCTGCCAGCATAATAGGATATAAAGGCACATCCCAGCCTTTCGGGTCAGGCAGCTGCGGGTAATGCATTTTGTGCCCATCATCCGGTACCCAATGAGCAAAAACCGGAGAACAAATTAATGATATAAGCAGTAAAAAGAAAGTAAGTTTTCGTTTAGACATGGTAAGTGCTCCTTTAACAATAATTTACAATAATTCAACCAGGACAAGCAGAAGCTTATCCGCAAAAAACCTTTTGTAAGACTTACAGTAAAAAATAAGGCCGTTCATAATGTTTGTTCCACAAAACAGCAAGATATAACAAAATTTTTTCATTTTTTAATGATTTTTCTTTTTTGTATAATGAATTTGTCAGAATTTATAAATTTTTTATTATTTCGCGTTATATTCCTATTTTTTGAGGCACATATATATAGATACACCTACAATGTATCGAATTACCCGATCTATAAAAACAAAAAGGAAAACGAAACTAAACAGCCGCTAATCTAATTCGGGTAAATCAGCAATATGAATCGTAAATATGTATGCAAAAGAAGACATTTCAATCAGCCTAGTGAAGCAAGCCAGGCAAGGAGATAAACAGAGTCTTGAGAAACTGTCAGAGCTGGCAATTGCGCCGCTGCAAAGACACGTGTATCGAATTGTGTTGAGAGAAGAGCTGGCACAGGATATAGTCCAGGAAGTTTTACTGGAAATGTGCCAGATTATCGACAAGCTGCGAGAACCAAGCAGGTTCTGGCCGTGGCTATATGGAATAGCATTTAATAAGATCAGGCATGCAAAACGAAGTGCCTCCAGACACAGAACCTTATCCCTGGATGATTTTGATGGACCACCGGAATGCCAGGAAGATACTGACGGGCTGGCAGCAGTAATTACAAATGAGCTGCAACAGTCCATCTCCAAATCAATCGCAAGCCTTAAGCCCGAACACAGGGCAATTTTAAGCATGCGTTGTTATGACAAAATGGAATATGCTGAAATTGCAGAAGCACTTGGTCTCAATATTTTCACCGTGAGAATGAAATTCTTTCGGGCAAAGAAATCACTAGCAAAACGCCTATCCAATAATGGTTATTCAGGTCTTTCAATAGTAATTGCCTTGACAGTCTTTGGTAAGATGACAGCAGGGACTGAGGCTGCGGCTGCAAATATAACAATCAGTTCATCTTCCCTGGCCGTAGGAACAACAGCAACGACAGTAAGCATACTAAGCGGAAAGACCGCAATACTAGCATATACAGTACTTGCAGCTTTATACAGCGGGAATCTGATATTTAACAAAGATTTACTACCTAATACAACTGATATAAACAGCAAAAGTGCAAATGTAATTATCTCCGATTTAAGGCTTATCAAAAAAGATAATATCCCGATCCAACACTGGTATTATTACCCACAGGGCCCAAACGGAGCGGTAATGAGCCAGCAGATAGCCGTAGACTCTGAGAACCATGTGTCACAATGCCTGCTTTTACAAAATCACCTGGGAAGCTATTTCAGCCCATATTCAGATAATAAAATATACCTTAAGAGTTATAAATACTTCTACCCAGACCTGTCAGTAATGCAGCTGCCAACTGACACGACAGCTTTTACGAATAAATTAGAAAGATATCAAGGATGGGCCAATCCGCCAATTGGATGTAATAAATCGACAAAAGGCCTTCTTATTGTCCTGGAAGGTTTTCAAGATAACAAAAGCAAAGCAGAATGGAAAATGCTGAGGAACTATAACCTTCTGGGTGAAGATTACTTCAAATGCGACTGGCCGATAAACTCTGTCATTATTGACCAGAGAGATGAAATCCACCAGCAAGGCTGGGCATATTTTACATTAAGTGGAAATCTTGGCAATAACAAGATTACAGGTGAAGGCAGAATCCCATTCAATTACACCAGTTATAATCATAACCGGCCGCAGTTAAAAATGAAAATTGGAGGTAAAGCGACAATAATTGATACCGGTATTTATGCCGAAATCAAAGTCGGAGGAACAGAAAAAGCCGCATATTCAGGCGGCAGCTTATTCCATGGCTTAGGAAGGCCATGGAGCGGACTGCATACGATCGATACTATCAGACGGGATGCCATACAAGAAAATCTGCATTTTACGACAGAGCTATTACCTGGCGACAAGGATGTCAGGATTACAGTAACAAAAGATGTTAGCTGCAAGTTAATATATACTATCGATTTATACAAGGACCTACTAAAAGAGATTATAATTGAAAGCAGTGATGGTAATGGTAGAATCGCATTTAGTTATACTACAGAAAAAGATGATTACACATTGTCAAAACTGGACAATATATCACCGGCTGCATCTAAAACTGCTAGAAGCACCGGAATTAACTGGCTGACGAGTTTACCAGAAGTCATTAATCAATAGCAATATGAGAGCGGAAAAGAGAATTACATATATATTGACCTTGCTATTATTTATAGCAATTTGTCATAACACTAAAGCATGGTCATACGAATATTCTGACAGTTTCGATACTGAGCAGGCAATGTATGACAGCATAAGTCATTCAATGCTGTGGCCGGAGACTGCCTATCCCCCTGCCCATCCATACTTATTCTACAGCAGCTATATAACAAACGGCCAGCGAACACTCGTATTTATGGACTCCAATGAAACTGAAGCTGATATCAGTTATTGTTTGCCGTTAAAAGAGACCAATGTTACCAATAAAAGCATAAAAGGATATATCAACTGCCGGGCAATTTTTCCCTTTGCAAACCAAAGTAAAGCTTCACTAAAGTGCAGAGTTTCGCCAACAGGAGAAATTTGGAGCAGCCCAGTTAGATTAACGGCAGGTCAGAACCAAATACCCTTCTTTTCTTTTTCCGGCAAAATATACGTACAATTTATCGGCAAAGGAACTGCCCTCGACGACTTGTATATATACTTTGACGTATTGGAACCAGATATAATAGTTCCTGAGCATTATGAAACAATTCAAGATGCAATTAATAATGCAACAGACGGCCAAACGATAGAGGTTATGCCGGGTAAATACAGCGGGACAGGTAATTGCAACCTTGACACCAAGGGTAAAGCGATAACAATAAGAAGTGAAGCCGGCCCGGATGAAACAATTATTGTCTGCAAAACACAGTCCGGCAACCAGCTACAGCGAGGATTTTACTTTCATAATGGAGAAACAGCACAGACAATAATCCAGGGTTTTACTATCATAAACGGTAACACGACCTCAGGTGAAACAGCAGACCTAAAAGAAACATGGAACAGTTCGGAAAGCTATTCAATCGGCGGCGGGATATTCTGTGAGTATTCCAGCCCAACAATCTCAAATTGCATAATTTCTAATTGCGAAGCTCAAACAGGCGGCGGAATAGGCTGCGTTGGTGGTAAGCCAACAATATATAACTGCATTATTGAGGATTGCAGTGCCGAACAATCAGATAAAAATATCATCTCGGCAGCTGGCGGCGGAATCGCATTGCTACTTGACTGCAGTGGAGAAATTACAGACAGCAGAATCAGAAACAACAAGTGCGGCAAATCAGGTCTTGGTGGAGCTATATATAGTTATCAAAGCAGCCCTCATATATACAACACGACAATATGCGACAATAATCTTTCTGATAATATCAAAGGCGGTGGAATCTCTTTGATAGATAGTTACGCACCAGTTATCAGAAATTGCCTGATATACAATAATGCCGCTATTTCTGGCGGAGCAATATTTATCGAAAATACAGAAAGCAATGACTGTATTATATTGATGGCAAACTGTACTGTAGCTGATAATTACTGTATAAACACAGAAGACCCTAATGCTTGTGGAATCATCCAGATATCCAGTGCAAACTACTCGATACAGAATTCAATTATCTGGAACAAGGATTACAAACAACTATTAGTTGATAATGAAATTAGCTGCGGTATTGTAGAATATTGCAATATATTAAACGGATATGACGGCACCAATAATATTGCTACAGCTCCAGGTTTTGCTGTAAGCGACTCTGACTCTGAAGCTGACTACCATTTACTCTCAACTGAAGGGAGATACGATACCAGCAATCAAGAATGGACATATGATCAGATTGACAGTCCTTGTATTGACGCAGGTAAACCTACAAGAATTACAGGCTTTGAACCATGGCCAAACGGTCTGAGAAGCAATATAGGTGCTTACGGCCAGACAAAGCAGGCAAGTAAAAGCAACAGATGTAAAGTTTATCATGTTGACGGTACAAACGGATTAAACACCAACGGCGGAGAAAGCTGTGAAGATGCATTACGAACCATAGCTATGGCGATAAGATATGCAAATGACACCGATATGATACTAATATGGCCAGGTGAATATAGCGAAACAATTAACCCGCTTGGAAAAAAACTCCTGATACAAAGTGCAGCAAAACCAGCCATAATAACACCTGACAGCAGTTTCGGCCTTGCATTTTTTAATGCTGAAGAACAAGACACATCAGTAAGAAACCTGATAATAAAGAATTGTACCTATGCGATATATTGCACACATACAAGTCCAACTTTAGCAAACCTTACTGTTGTTAATAACCAAAATGGTCTTGTAATCCAGGGAGATTCAATACCTTATATTAGTAACACTATTTTCTGGGACAACAACGTAGATATATTTTGTGATAAAGCATCTGGCTGTGACATAAGATATAGTCGATTCGACCAGGATAGAATACAGATTCCGACAACTGGGGATACAGTTAACCTGAAGGATAATATTTACGATTCACCGTTATATACTGATGCCAGTATAGAATCAAATGATTATACCCTGCCAAGCAAATATGGACATTTCAGCGGATTTGATGACCCTAATGATGTGAGTGACTTCTCGAAATTGTGGATTAATGACAATATGTCCAGTCCTTGTGTAGATGCAGGTGACCCATATATTAATCCTGTCAGAGAGAGTATGCCAAATGGCGGACGTATTAATATCGGCGCTCATGGCGGGACAATTTTTGCAAGCAGAAACCCTTGGAGCTTATTAGGAGATTTTGACCATAGCGGACTAGTTGACATATCTGATTTCAGCATTATTTCAAAACTGTGGATGACTAACCAAACGGTAAATAATGATGGAATACTAATAGATCATATAATTGATATTGAAGATTTAATTCAAATATCTGAATCCTGGCTAGGACAATTACCCTGGAACACAGATAAAGATGATATAAACTAATAACAATTCGCACTTCATGTTTTTATAAAAAATAATATTGTATATCTGGCATTTATTGATATATAATTAAAATGAATATATTTGATCATTTTTGTTGAAATTTCTGAATAATTTCTCTGACTGAAGTATGGCAGTCTGCATGATATAACCTATGGGCAGTAATAAATACAACAAAAATAAATGCCAGAACGAGTTCTTCCGAAATACATATTCAGGTTTTACACTGGTAGAGCTGCTGGTTTCTATAGCTATCATTACTTTGCTGCTAAGTATATTGCTCCCGGTTTATTCAAAAGTTAGATATAAAGCACGAACGGTAATAAATATTGCCAATCAACGCACAATAAGTACATCGGTAACAATGTATGGCGGCGACAACCACGATCGATGCCCATCTTCAATCGCAACAGTAGGATATGGTAGCAGCTGGAACTGGGCAGAACCGACCAAGTTGATTGGTAATAATATGGATGGTCCGGCCAAACACCGAGCGATAAGTGAATATTTAGGCAATTATATTACCGATGCCAGTACAATGTACTGTGCAAATTCACCTAAACCTCCCTACCAGTATCTGGATGAAGCCTGGGAAGCCGGAGACAGCTGGAATAACCCTGACACCATATTGGACACAGACCCGCTTGGCGGTACTTTTTGCTATTTCTGGAATTATACAGGGTACCAGGTTGCCAACGGAAGACCGTACTACGGCCCTGGTAATCTTTCAGGTAACCGTAAACGCAGCAAGCTGTTAGCCTGCGACTACATGGGTTACGATCACTGGCGAAGTCCCGGCACATACGGCAGCTGTGAGAAATTCAAATCTTCAACCCTGGTGCCTGAGACATGGCTTCTGTCTTCATATTGGGCAAGCAATGAAACCTATGCCCAAGAGACAATGCCAGAAATAACACTGAATGCAGCATATATAAATGGAAGCGTAAAATCTTACAGCCCCAAAGAAACATTTCAGATAAAAGTATCTCTGTCACAAGACGGAACGGTTCCATACATAGACGGCCTAGGACCAGGCACCTACTTCCTACCGCTGGATTACTAAGCCAACAAAGATAAAGGCGAATAACGACTTTGTGCTATCCGCCCTTTCCCAGAAATATATTTTCTTCAAGCTGCAATATATTATTCAAGCCAGAAATCTTTTTGTAAATCTCCAATCTTTACAATGAACTTACCTTTTTCAATTGCAGGTCGGCTTTCATGATCAATAAATGAAAATTCTGCACGTTCGAGCACAAATTTAACTGTCCCGGTCTGGCCCGGCTGAAGCGAAATACGCTGAAAACCTTTCAGACGTTTATTTGGCGGTGTAATTGACGCTACTACATCTGAGAGGTAGAGCTGAACAATTTCATCACCAGCGATTTTACCTGAATTTTTCACATCAACAGATACAAAAATTTTATCAAGCGAATCCAGAGCCATTTTATCAGCCGAAAGCTTCAAGTTTGAATATTCAAAGCTGGTGTATGACAAACCATGCCCAAAGATCCATTGGGCCTGAGATTGTTTACCGTCAGGAAAGGAACTCTTTTTGAAATCATACCATTCAAAGCCGCCGGCATACTTTGGATAGGTATACGGCAGCCTACCACCCGGATTATAGTCACCAAACAGAACATCTGCTATGGCCGGGCCACCTTCCAGGCCAGGCAGATACGCCATAAGAATACCTTTAGCTAGAGGTTCAATTTCTCGAATAACACGCGGGCGTCCTTCGGCAAGAACAAGAACAACAGGCTTACCCGTTTTAGCGAGAGTTTGCACCAGATTCAATTGCGGTTCAGGCAGGGTCAGGTCAAAAATATTGCCCATACCTTCACAATATGTCATTTCTCCCAGACACGCAATTATTACATCGCAATTAGCTGAAGCTTTGACAGCATCCTCCAGGTTTATATACTTATCATAGCTAACACCCTCGACATAGGTAACATTTGAAGATCCTATTTTGTCAGTTAATGCTTCAAGGATGGTCTTTTTGTCTTTCGGATAAAGATCCTCCCTGTCTCCCTGCCAGACATAAGTCCAACCGCCATTCAAAACCTTCAGTAAGTTTGCAGTAGGTCCAACAACAAGAACTTTTGTTTTTTTTGAAAGCGGTAAAACATTATCATCATTTTTTAACAACGTCATAGCCTTCTGAGCAGCCTTGTAGCTATCATTCCAACTGCTGTCAGAACCAATCTTTTGCGCCTGTCCTTTTGGCGGATAGGCATTTTCAAACAAACCTAGTTTGTATTTGACGTATAGAATACTACTTACAGCCTCATAAATCCTGGACACAGGTACTTCACCAGTTTTTACCAGGTCTATAAGATGATTGTAGAAGCTCACATCGTAAGGCACCATACTCATATCTACGCCTGCCATAACTGCCATTTTCACAGCAGTTCGCTGGTCCGGAGCTACCATTTCGCGAGTGTATAGATTATTGATATCTTCCCAATCGGTAACAACCAGGCCTTCAAAACCGAGTTCATCGCGTAACAACATTTTAAGATAATATGGACTGGCATGAACCGGGCTACCATTTATTTCGCTTGAATTTACCATAACGGTAACAACACCGGCATCAACAGCGGCCTGGAAAGGAGGGACAAAGATTTCACGTAATTCTCGATCAGGTATCCAGGCGGGAGTTCGGTCGCGCCCGCCCCTGGGTATGCTGTAGCCCAAATAATGCTTCATACAGCCGGCAACCCGATCGACAGAAGAGATATCGTCGCCTTGAAGTCCCTCAATATATGCCCGGCCCATAGTTTTAACTATATAAGTATCTTCCCCAAAAGTTTCCCAGAGGCGTGACCACATAGGATGACGACCAACCCCAAGTACAGGGTTAAAATTCCATGGAATACCAATAGCACGGGTTTCCATAGCGGTAATTTCTGCACCACGTTTTACAAGAGAAGGTTCACCTGTCGCCCCCATGGCAATCGCCTGGGGAAATAAAGTGCCTTCAAGAATGTAATTTGCGCCGTGTATTGAATCAACACCGTAAAGAACAGGAATTTTTAACCTGGTTTCTTTGGTGGCAACATTCTGAATAGTATTTATCATCTTAAGCCAGGTATCAATATGGTTTGCCTGGCCGCCACAATTCAAGACAGAGCCGACATGGTTGTCTTTTACAAATTTCCTGACTTTCTCTATATCGACAGTAAATTCATCCATTCCCTGCTTTTGCATAGTTTCCACGGTTAGTTGAGTCATCTGGCCGACTTTTTCCTCAAGGGTCATTTTATCAATTAAAACCTTAACCTTGAGATCAATATCAGCAGAAGACATTGCACCATAGGAATTTACAGATAACATTACAATGAATAAAAATAACATGCCAGACAATTTGATTTTCATACAATTTCCTTTGTGGTTAAAAAGACAATAAAAAGTGCTTGGGCTGCACAGCGGGTAAAATCGATAATCATGATTTCATATACTCATAAGTATTACCCGCAGACAGGGAATAATTAGAGCCAAAATATTTTTCAAAATCAAATTAGCAATACAAGTTTTTAGAACCGCAATACTAAATCCGATAAGTTGTCAAAGTATTGTTTTTTCACTATATCAATATCCATTTTGTCACCACAAAATCAATAATCGGCAATGATTTAATATGAAAAAGAAAGCAGCTAAAAAAGTTGGAAAAACTGGAGAAAAAACACCATAAGTTCCGATATTTAATAGAGTTGGAAACAAACAGGGCCTACCGGCTTTGCCGTCCAGCTAACCAAGAATGTAAAGCTTTTTATAATAATCACTTACGAAAGGTAATTTACTAGTATGTCGGAGACACGCTATATAAACCGGATAGCACTGAGTTTTCTGGGGCTGGTTATCTGTATTTTTACAATAATCAGTCTGTTTGGCTATAGTGTCTATGATTGGCCAAATCCTGATGTCGCCCCCACATATCAACTGCACAACCAGGCAGATTATTATCTGGCAAATTCGATAGAGCCGCAAAATCCCTGTGGAAGAGTTGGTGCCTGGCTTGCATACAAAGCTAATTATTATTTTGGCCCGGGCTTTTTAGTTATGCTAATCAGCAGCTGCGTGCTCCTGGTAATGTACAGTATGAAAAAGCCGGTCGAACAGCTGTTTCTCCGCTGGATTGGAATATTACTAATCTGTTTAGCCGTATCTGCGGGCAAATATTTATATAATCCCGGCGATGAGATGTCATTAAGCTGCGGTAATGGAGGAATACTGGGTATTGCAGCAGGTCATTTTTTACTTACGTATACCGCTATGGGAGGCGCAGTATTTATCGTTGGTGCCACATTTATTGTCGGTTTACTGCTAGCTGCTGACAACCTGGTGCTAATGCTGCCCAAACTCCTGTTATATATTGTTGATCAAACCCGGGTTGCCGGTCCAATCCTGGCTACAGCAGGTTCTATTGGTAAAAAGGCCATTTCGCGTGGACAGAAACAATCCAAACCTTCAAGTAATTACGAAATATACAAGCAATCCAAGGGAAGCAGTGCCGCAGTGGCAGAACCACCTAAAAATTCTAAAAAGAAAAAGAAAAACGAATTTGAAGGCTACAGTGATGAATTACCAGAAGAGCTACTTGAAGAAATACCTGCCGATGAAACTGAGGTTGATGATGATTTGGCAGATGACGAAGAGTATGAATACGAATATGAATATGTTGACGTAGAGGATGGCGAAAGCGAAGAGGATGAAGAAGAAGCGGATGAAGACGACGAACTGGAATATGAAGATGAATATGATGACATTACTGATGATGAAGCTGCTATTGAGCCAACAGTAGAGGAGCAAATAGCAGAGGAAAAAGCCGGTCACGAAGAACGGCAGAAACAGATGAAGGAATTTACCGGGCCAACAGTATCAGCACTGGCTCGTATGCTTGGCCAGAAAGCCAGCACCCCTTCTCTTGCCGGTGCTGGTGAAACAGCGGACTATTCCAAGTATCAGTATCCCCCAGCAGAACTGCTTGACGAGCCGGTATATGGCTATGATGAGATACTTGCAAAATCGGTTAAAAAGCGAGCAAAAATACTAGAAACCTCATTACGTGAGTTCCGGGTAGAAACGGAAGTAGTAGCTACAGAGACCGGTCCGGTTATTACAATGTTCGAGCTTAAACTGGCTCCAGGCACAAAGGTCTCGCAGATATCACGCCTGCAGTATGACATAGCAAGGGCACTGGGCGCCCCTACCATTCGAGTAGTAGCACCGATTCCCGGTAAACAGACAATCGGTATTGAAGCGCCAAACAGTCAGAAAGAGACTGTCCGAATCAAAGAACTATTGCAGCTGGCCGGTGATAAACCCGGCAAGATGCAAATACCGTTGTTTTTAGGCAAAGACGCTACCGGAGCCCCACTGGTAACAGATCTTGCCGCTATGCCACACTGTTTAATTGCAGGTACAACCGGTAGCGGTAAGAGTGTGTGTATTAACTCAATCATTGTAAGTATCCTGCTTACCCAAAGACCTGATATGGTCAAACTAATACTGGTTGACCCGAAAATGGTTGAAATGAACGCTTTTGCTAACCTTGCTCACCTCATGTGTCCTATTGTGACTGAGATGAAACGCGCAGAACAGATTCTTGAATGGCTAACCAATAAGATGGATGAGAGATATTCATTACTGGCCCAGGCAAAAGTTAGAAATATTGTCGGCTTTAATAAACTGACAGAAGAAGAAATATATGAACGGATGGGAGCAGAAACGGAAGAACAGCAAGTACGAACACCAACAAAACTGCCGTATCTGGTTGTAATAATCGACGAATTAGCCGACTTAATGATGACGTCAGCCAAGGAAGTTGAAAGCTACATTGTGAGACTGGCACAAAAGAGCCGTGCTGTAGGCATTCATCTTATCCTGGCGACCCAGAGACCACAGGCTACGGTAGTTACCGGCTTGATTAAGAGTAATATGCCTGCCCGTATCAGTTTCCGCGTGGCAGCAAAAATGGACAGCCGAATTGTACTTGACACTAACGGTGCCGAGACATTACTTGGCCAGGGAGATATGCTATTCCTTAAGCCAGGTACAAGTGATCTGACACGCTGCCAGGGTGCTTATATAAGTGACGATGAGATAAACAGGATAACTACACATCTGAAAGAAGTATCGCAGCCATCATACAGTGCCGAGCTGATGCAGTTAAATAAACTTCAAGGTGATGCTTCGCAACGTGATGAATTGTTTGATGAAGCAGTAAAGATTATACTGCAAACCAAACGTGGAAGTGTATCTCTGCTACAGAGACAATTCTCTATCGGTTATGGCCGTGCCAGTCGTTTGATTGATCAGATGGCCGAGGCAGGACTAGTTGGAGAATATAAAGGTTCACAAGCTCGTGAAGTGCTAATGACTCTTCAAGAATATGAATCCATCAAACGTCAAATGGAAATAGATGCTATTAACGGTTATCAGGATATGCAGCAAAAACCAGATGATCTGGAAATAAAGGTTGAGCATATTACCGATCCGACCCAGCCTACCATAGAGCTTGATGAAGATACGCCGATTCAAGAGACCAAGCCTGTTCCAGGATCAGATAATATCGCAAAAACGACTGATGGCCAGATAGTGCCAAATGCTGTAAGCCTGAAACTAAGAGAAGGAGTAGAAGTCGATAATCAGTGTACTGCGAGTACTGACGAAATAGAAGAAGAGGAACCGGAACCCGATCCTGTCGATGAAGTAGAATATGAAGAAATAGAAGACGAAATAGAAGAAGAGCCAGAAGACGAGATCGAATACGAAGAAGATGAAGATGAGGACGAAGAAGAATATGAATATGTAGAAGAAGACGAGGAATACGACGAGGAAGAGGAATATGAAGAAGAAGATGATGAAGATGATGAGGAATTCATTGATGCGGTAACTTACCTCGATGAGGATGAGGACGAAGAAGAATACGAAGATGAAGAAGAGGATCGCTAACAGGATAAAAACAATTCGACTCATATAAATGCGGTATCGCACTTTTGCGTGTTCGACATTACACGCATGCGAAAGATACTATAAATATATGCAAAATAACGATGATAGAATAAGTGACAACAACAAGCCGCTAAAACCCGAAGGGCAAAAACGGTATAAATTGATTGCCTGTGAGATATTTTACCGGGAAATATGTAAACTCGTATCCGAATCAGATCACCTGATCGACATTGAATTTCTTCGCAAGGGGCTGCACGATATCGAAACAAAAGAAATGCTGGCAACGATACAGGAAGCAGTCAACAATACAGAGCCAGATACATACGAAGCAATACTGCTGGCATATGCCCGGTGCAATGATGGTCTTACAGGGTTATATACCGATCATTACCCTCTTGTTATCCCCCGTTCACATGACTGTATAGGTATTTTTTTTGGCGGTTGTGACAAGTACAAAGAATTCTTTGATACTCATCCGGGTACTTACTATAGAACGAGCGGCTGGACTGAAAGGGATTATAGCCCAGAGGATTCTGTAATGACCCAGCTTGGCCTGAATTTCAACCGACAGGAATATATTGAAAAATATGGTGAAGCAAACGCAGATTATATAATGGAGACTATGGGCAACTGGACAGAAAAATATCAATATTTAGCATATATCGATATGGGTCTCAAAATAGATCAGAAATATATAGAACTGGCCCAAAAAGAGGCACACCAGAAAGGGCTGGAATTCATGCTTGTTAAAGGTTCAATTACAATTTTGAAAAATCTGGTTAGTGGAATCTGGCCTGATAAAGAATTTTTAATAATACCGCCAGGATACAAGATCACAGCTGAAAACACCGGCAAAATATTAGATATAGAAAAGATTACTCATTAAATGACATCAGCAGCAAGTCGTACCAGTTTCTGATTTGCTCTAAAGCATCAGCTTGTGCATGAAACTGGCATTTAGTCAGAATGTTATTATATGCCTCATCAAATTCCACATAGGAAAATACGAGATCCGCATCTGCCAGCTTGCTATTAAGTTCAGAGGCTGACTCTGAGGTATTCAACATCTGTACCCACTCAGGCTCTCGTGAAGCTTTCACTATAAATTTTCTGGCAGCAGCAATAGTCATTTCTTTTCTCCAATACAATAAATATTTTCGACACCCCTGATAATCATCTTACCATCAGCAAAAGCCGGGCTGGTACCTATTTTTTCACCAAACTCAGCTTCATATAGCAATTCAAAAGTTTCGCCAGTACCTAAAACAGAATATTTACCATTACCGGCCAGACTAAAGCATATCAATTTGTCACCAACTATTGATGGTGAACTATAATATTCCCCATCAATGCTATCAGAATATATTACGGAGCCATCTTCAATATTATAACAAGTGATAGTGCCATAAGAATCGAGAAGCCATAATTTACCATTGTATAATGCAGGAGTGGTAGCATCAGGAATTCCATCGCTGCCCGTCCATAAGATTCCAGTTTCACTTATATCGCCATCCAGAGTGGTATTGACAGCAGCAATAGACTCATAAGGAATCTGGATAAAAGTCATATCCTTATAAACAACCGGAGATGGTGCGGTATCACCATGCAATTCCCCAAACCGCCACAGCTCCTTGCCACTGGCCGGATCGTAACTGATAGCCCACGGAGCAGAAACGGTAATACACTGCCATTTACCGCCGGTATAATCGACAATAGGCGAAGTCCAGCTGTTAATAACAGGACGAGACTGCTGCCAGTCAACTTTTCCTGTTGGTCCATCAACAGATATCATTTTAGCCAGCGGGGAATCCGGGTCAAATCCGCTGTCATATTGAACCAGAACATTATCATGCCAGACATCAAGAGAAGCAGCAAAACCATAGGAGCTTTCCGGAATTCCCAGGTTCATGGCCCAGATTTCCTTGCCATCAAAATCATGACAGGCAAGATCACCGTTAGCAAAAATGGAATAAACTCGATATCCATCTGTAGCCATAGTACATGCCGCCAGCCCGGTATCATCCATAACTTCCGGAACAGTATCAGAATTGTCCCCAGATACTTTTACATCAGCCGACCATAATAATTTTCCATCTTCGAGATTGTGACAATATACTTTACGATTTAATTCGTTGGCACCGGCATAAAAGAATTTGTCACCGAAAATAATAATTGAATTAAATCCAGGTAATTCAGGTTCGAACTTCCAGAGGATGTTTTTGCCGCCAGCCGGATCAATTTCAAGAGGAATATTAGTATAATTAGCTGTTCCAGTTCCACCAAAGCCGCGGAATCTATGCCAGTTTTGTTTAAGTTCATCTACGGAAGCGAACTGCGATGCCGCAGTTTCAATATCAGAATCTGAATTTGTTTCTACATGAGCTTTACCTGCAACATCCCGGTTTTCTGGCAATTGTCCGGGCACCATTGAAGAAATAATAAATACCAGTGAGCCAACAAAGAAGATTATTACCACTCCCAGCATTCCCCAACTTGTATATAGCCTGGTCTGCTCAGCAATACATTTGCATTGAGTTGTGTCAGGAACCTCCGGCTCAATTCGCAGGTTAATATAAACCTTGGCCGAAACAATAAATGCCAAAAGAAAAACTACCAGCAAATACCTGGCTCTTTCAGTCAGCTCACGGCTATATATGTATCCCTGACGGTATTGACGGTCGAGTTCACGAACAGTCCATTGCAGGGTTTCATCATCTGGATTGTCGCGAAGCTGGGTTTTGGCCGATTCCAGTTTATCATTTTCAAAAACATTTACCCTGCGTTCGTTCATAGTTGAAATAATAAGCAATATACCTACAGCAATACATGCCACCGCTGTCAGTACAGTACATAGAAACGCATTTCGCAGCTGCATTGTCTTATCAGTATTTTCCATTATCTAAACCATTAATACATAATGAATTAAATTCGTATTTCTCAAACAATATTCATATATTATACATTAAAAATTATAGTCTTTTCTGGAGTATTTACAATATAATAATGAAACATGATAAATGCCAGACAGGAAACATATCTATTTCTGGCCGGACAAATATAATACCACCAATAAAATACCTAATAATATAACCCACGTAATAATCGCCCTGCGTGCCGCTTTTTTTGCCGCTTTCTGGTCACCCCAACGCAGCGGCCTGACACCTTGCAGCAGAAAAGTTAATACGCCGGCAAGATTAACGCAGATCATATTTGCCAGCAGAAGCAACCCGGCCCCAAAAGCGTGCGAGAAATGTCCTGAGCCCAGCAGCAGGCCAAGCGTAACTAAAGGGGGAAGCAACGCCACCGCGACCATTACACCAATAAGAGTGCTGGATGCTCCTGTGGTAAATGCCAGAGTAGCGGCAGCACCTGCAGCAAGAGCAACGACTATATCACTTAAGCTAATAGAAGTACGAGACGCAATTTCCGGAACGTTAATATCTACATTTAATATCATCCCAAGCAAAACTGCGAAAATCAATGGTATAACCAGCCCCGCAAAGCCAGACTGGCGAGCTTTACGTGCTAACTTGATATCTCCCAGAGTAGCAGCCAACGCAAGGGCTACATTGGGGCCCAAAAGCGGAGCTATTACCATAGCACCAATAACTACAGCTGTATTGCTGCGTAACAACCCAACCGCTGCGACAACACTTGACAATGCAACCATAACAATAAAGACCGGGCTAAGACTGGCTGCACTGTTAATATCAAGATACAGCTCTTCTCGGCTAACTCGCATAAGCTTCACTCTCTTATTCTTAGGTTCAGTAGAGGCAGCTTGAGATTTGCCTGCTTCAACAGGCCGCGGAATTGTAGCTTCAACAGGAAGAATGGTAAGCCGAAAACATTCAAGAGATTGAAAACGATTTTCAAAAATATCAGAAACATCCTCACTTATTTCGGTGGGAACAAGAATTCTGACAATCATATGCTTATCATCGACAGGATAGTGCCAGGTGTCAATAATATCCTGCTGCTTGAGAAGCTGGTCTATTGTTTCCCGGCGATCAAGTGGAACTCTCATTTCAAGTAAACGTAAAGCCAAATGTAAATTCCAATCAAATTAGCAGAATTATTGATTATAGCCAAAATTCCTTTTAATCATACTATTTGAAGGAATCAAAGCATGCTTCGAATAAAACGAAGTTAAAGAATGATCACAGACAATATCAACTGCATATAAAGATTCTAAAGTAGTTAACATTCGTTTCACTAATTCGGTACCGATTCCATTGCCTCGATATTCCGGCAAAACCTCCAACAATGGAATGCCGGCATAAAAAAAGCCATCGGATACAGAATTAATAAAACCTACACATTTATCATTATCAAATGCGAGCCATACTGCATAACTGCTCTGCAAAATCTGCAGATGCAGCTCCGGAGAAACAGGCATCTTCCATCCTGCGAAAAAACCTTCTATTTGAGAAAGTTTAAGCTCATCAACATTATCAGCATAATATATCACGACTCATTATTGCCCGCAGCATTTCTTATACTTTTTACCGCTACCACAAGGACATGGATCGTTACGCCCTACCTTTGGCCCTTCATGCCGGACAGTTCTCGGCATAGCAGCCTGGCCTTGCGGCTGCTGAGCTGCCTGCTGCTGTTGAGAAAATAAACTGAACTCATCATGAGCGGCACTAGAGATATTCCAAACCGAGCGTCTTTCTTCTTCACCACCAAGGCGTGCTTTGAATATCATGTCTGTAACTTTATCGCGTATGGAGCTGAGCATCTCTCCAAACATCTTAAACCCTTCGCGTTTGTATTCCATCTTAGGATCGCGTTCAGCAAGCCCTCTCAGGCCAATACCGGATTTGAGATGGTCCATCGCGTATAGATGTTCTTTCCAGGTTGAATCATAAATTTGAAGCAGAACATAACGTTCCAGCTCGGTTAACTCTTCACGAATAAAATTATTTGCAGTATGTTCGACAAATTCAGCTATCTGGTCAGATCGAATCTGCCAGGATTTAATATCCTTATGATATCTTGCAGAAAGTTTTTCTGCCAGCTGCTCAATTCCCTGCTGATCGCCAGAAGCATTATCGATAATATCCTTTATCTCCTTATCAAAGGTACCATTACCGCGTGTTCGCATAAGATCGATAAGCTTCGCTCGCATCTGGTCATAATTCAAACCGTGTATTTCATCAATATCCCATACTATAGAAAACTTATTCTGAACCCATGCACACACTTCCTGTGCGGCATAGCTGCTGCCTGCCTGATGGCGATGAGCAGCAACACTCAAAATAAAATCTACCGGATATTCGATTTCACGCTCTTTATATTTATCACGAGCGGCACGACATAAGATTTCAACTACATTTTCAACATTCTTTCCTTTGACATCCTCGGATTTAACTTCTAATTCAAATTTCTGATTAACCCAGTCAGTAAGCGTAGTCGCAGCATACTCCGGATCAAGAAATGTTGATATTCTAGAATAATCAAATTTTTCAAGATGAGCCAGTGCCCCTTCAGTGATTTTTTCCCTGGCCTGAGCAATATCCATACTGCCAAGCTCTCTCTTGGACAAACTCACCTTGTATTTACTCATAGCCCACTGGCTAAGTCCCTGGAGATCCCAATCTTTGGAATCAAGATCGCGACTCATATATTCACCAATAGTAATCGAGATGTCCTGCTCTGTATTATTTTGCGCATGACTTCTAATAAGAGATTCAAGTGATTTTGTACCGGTATTTTTTAATTTTTCAATTTCAAGGTCAACACCTAAGGCTGATCGAGACCATTCACTAATGCACTGATACGGATAATCACCATGCATGATTTCTTCAGACCGTTCGGCAATGATATCATCTATCATTTCCCAGATATCATCCTCAATACCAACACCAGCCAAAATTCGCTGGCGACGAGTATAAAATACCTGTCTTTGATATTCCATAACCTCATCATATTCCAGGAGGCTTTTTCGAGCTTCAAAATTTCGCTGCTCAACTTTTTTCTGAGCTTTTTCTACATAATTGGTAATACGTTTATGGACAATCGGCTCACCTTCCTCCCAGCCAATTCTTTCAAACGCTTTAATAATCCAGTCAGGAGCAAAAATCCTCATCAAATCATCCTGGAAGCTCAGGAAGAACTGGCTGCAGCCCGGATCACCCTGACGACCGGAACGACCTCGAAGCTGGTTATCGATACGACGAGCTTCATGGCGAGCAGTTCCCAATACATAAAGCCCCCCTTTAGCAAGAGTATCACTGGAAAGCTTGATATCAGTTCCACGTCCGGCCATATTGGTAGCCACCGTAATATTTCCCCACATTTCGCCATTACGGCCTTTATGCTGCTGACCGGCCTTGACTACAATGGCAGCTTCACGAGCATGCTGCTTTGCATTAAGAACTTCATGCTCAAGTCCATATTTTTTATCCAGCTGACGCGACAGATTTTCATTAGCTTCGATACTAGCGGTACCAATAAGAATAGGCTGCCCCGATTTACTGATACGAAATATCTCTTCTATAATCGCATTATCTTTCTCCGGTATAGTACGATAGACAAGATCATCACGGTCATCTCTAATAATCGGCTTATTTGTTGGAATAGCAACTACACCCAGATTATAAATATTCATAAACTCATCAGATTCAGTCATTGCAGTACCTGTCATACCTGCAATCTGCTGATACATCTTAAAGAAGTTTTGCAGAGTAATTGTAGCAAGAGTCTGGCTTTCCTGTTTAATTGAAACGCCCTCTTTAGCTTCCACCGACTGATGAAGACCATCTGACCATTGACGGCCATGCATAAGTCGCCCGGTAAACTCATCAACGATAATTACCTGATTGTCCTGTACCACATAATCTTTTTCTTTCTCAAAGACAACATGAGCCCTCAAGGACTGCTCCATCAAATGAGGCCATTCCATATTGGAACCGACATAAAAACTTCCAATCCCGGCAATATCCTGGGCAGCACCAATACCTTCATGAGTTAGCTGAACACTATGTCGGTCATATTCAACTTCATAATATTGAGTCTTGGCAGCAAGCTGCGCTTCAAGCTCATCTATCTTCGACTCACACTCTTCTATTGCTTTATGGGCAACCTGCTCACGAGTTTTGTCTTTATTCTTCTTAGCATCAGAAAGCTCACCGGCAGCATTTGCAGCATCCATCTTCAGCTGATTTATCTGGTTTTCAATATCCGTATACGGCTTCTGCATACGAATAATTTCCCTGGCAATCTGGTCGGCTTTGCGGTATCTGTTCGTATCATCCTTAGCAGGACCGGAGATAATAAGCGGAGTTCGAGCTTCATCGATCAGAATAGAGTCAACCTCATCGATAATAGTATAATCAAGAGGACCTTGCACCTGATCTTCAAGTCGACCTTTCATATTATCACGCAGATAATCGAAACCAAATTCATTGTTGGTGCCATAAGTTATATTACAGGAATACATCTGGCGACGCGTATCGCCGGCAGTATCCATTCCTGACTGAATAGCCCCGACGGTGAGTCCTAATGCATTATAAACAGGTGCCATCCAATCACAGTCACGCTGTGCCAGATAATCATTAACTGTAATAACATGTACTTTTCTACCGCTAAGAGCGACAATATATGCCGCCAAGGTAGCTGCAAGAGTTTTACCCTCACCGGTAGCCATTTCGGCAATCTGGCCTTCATACAATACGCTACCGCCAATCATTTGAACATCAAAATGTCTGAAACGGTAAGGAGGCCTGTTTTCGACAGGAAACTTTGCCCTGACCTCTGAATATATCTGAGGAGGTAATTCCAAATCATGTACACTTTGACCTTGTGACATCTTTAGTACAATTTCATCATAAACAGTCTGCATTTCGGCAGATAGAATTGACTTATCAAATCCAAGATCACGGTTAAAGATATTTCTGACACCCAGGTGGCGGTCAGACGCCTCACGAACCGCAGCAAAAGCTTCAACGAGAACTTCATCGCATATTTGTCTAAGCTGCTCAGTTATGCGTTTTTTGGCCGGAATTCGATCACCTTCAGTAAGTGTAGGTATCTCCTTCAGGATTTCACGTAAAGGTCGGTCCAGAATCTTATCCTGAAATTCCTGAATCCGTTGTTTAAGTTCTTCGGATTTTTGCTTTAATTCATTATCAGTCAATGCACCATACTTAACTTCCAATTCAGAAAGTGCGGCAATAAAGCTAGCCTGCTTTTTTACATATCTGTCGCTACTGGTACCAAATATTTTCGTCAGGCCTTTGCCTATTTTTTCGAGAAACGCCATAAATTACACAACCTCTTACTAATTTAACGCAAATTTCTATTATATATATACTTATGCATATAAAGGGACATTATTCCAATTATAGTCTACTTTCTACTACAAAGCTATTAATAATAGTATCGGACATTCATATATACAACTATTAATTATTATTATATTAAAGGGAAAGCCTTTAATTTAATGAAAAAAGGGATAATACCAGGCATACAATATGTAATCGGAAACCTGCCGACCATAAACCGGCATTAACGTAAACTTTGCTAATACAAACACTTATACCAACATACAATCTAAGGTATTACCAAAACGACTTACTCACCACCTGTATAATGCTCAATATTGATATAGATATTTATCCATTGTTTTGACTCTTAATTCGTATGCCGACTATAATTGCATAAATAGTAAGACAGAATGAATACACAGTATTCAAATTCAACTTAAACAATTACTGCTAAAGCAGTTACAAATGAGAGCCATATATCTCATTACAATAACATGAAAGGAATAACAGTCATGAACAAAGCAAAATCTAATATACGCTTTTGGCTGGCTGGAATATTGGCATTTATAGTAGGCTTTAATGCCATGACTCTTGCCGCCAAATCTGAAGAAAAGGCAAGCAAATCAATTGACTTTACCTTGAAAGACCAAAATGGAAAAGATGTTTCACTATCTGACTTTAAAGGGAAAATTGTTGTACTGGAATGGGTTAACCCAGATTGCCCGTTTACCAAACGACATTACAGCCCTTCATATAATACCGCCGTTAAACTTGTAAATGAGTACAAAAACAAACCTGTTGTCTGGTTAAGCATAAACAGCACTAATAGCCATGACCAGGATATAAATAAAGCCTGGGCGAAAGAAAAAGGTGTAACCCATCTAGTACTTGATGACAGTCAAGGCACAGTAGGAAAACTTTTTGGTGCCAAGTCAACTCCACATACGTTTATAATTAACCCTGACGGAAAGCTTGTATATAAAGGCGCTTTTGATAACGACCCGCGTGGAAACATGCCGGAGACAGAGCGAGTTAACTATGTCAAGCAAGTAGTTGATGATCTGCTGACAAATAAAGAACCTTCTGTCAAAGAAACCAAGCCATACGGCTGCTCAGTTAAATACAAACAAAAATAACATAGTACGCTTTATGCTTCGCATCTTATACAAGGCGTACTTTTGACTGTTCAACGTTATCCGCAAAGGTCAGAACAGGGCCTTGTGAATGAAAATTGATTTTTTATCATTTTCGAAGCTAAATCTCGAAAGTATATTTAATTCAAACTGCAACAAGAAGGCCCTTTTAGGCGTTTATTGCAACTTAAAAAGTGCGAAAGTAAACATATAATTACTAAACAGTAAATTTTAACTCCATAAATAAGATAAGGCCGAGGATATGAATAAATAATCCCCGGCCTTTATATTATTCTTACCGCATCCTAATCAGCCGTATAAATAACTGTAAAGTTATTGTCAATTACATCATTTATATCAGCATCAATAAACTGAAAACTGAATTCTTCATCATCCAGTTTATATGGAGCATTAACATTTTTTATCCTGATATTAAACTTCATAGTCTTCATGTTAAACATTGCATATAAATCAAATATCTTCTTTTGTTTGCCGGGTATTTCCGAATGAATATCATCAATGTAAACTTTCTCTTTGACAACATAGCCATTTTTTACTTTTGTGATTTTATCACTATAATCCTCATGCGATCCGTATTTAATATACAGCAATTTTGGATCGAAGTTGTCAATATCAGCAACAGTAAACGTTCCTGATATTTTCAGGCTGTCACTATTGCTTCCTTTACCAATCTTATTTTTTATTTGAGAAACAAACACACTATCTTCTCTTCCATTAAGAAGAATACAAGGCATGTTTTTATCTTTATTTATAACATCACTGTAACGTTTATTCTGCCCATCTACGTTCACACTGAGACTTGAATCGTAGGCAAATCCTTCTGCCTTGAAGCCGCTTACAGGATTATCAGAACTGATAATCACCTTAAACGGAGCTGACAAGCCGGTAAGGTTCTGATTTTTCAAGCTAATATTCAGATAGCCGTTGATCTGAGCAGCTGCATTATTAGCAAATCTGAATTCGAATTTTTCATCTTTAGAACTATAAACTTTCATGTCATCAATCATATAATTTCTTATGTATTCATCACATTGATATGTCCTTGGGAAACCATTAACGGCTATGCCGTTTTTATCTTCAATAGCAATGGTTAGCTCTCTGGAAACAACAAATTCTTTGGAATTGACATCAATTGCCCACTGAGTATATTTTGGATAGCTTGTAGGAATAATAAAATCTCTTATTTCCATCTCTAAACGATCTTTGGGCTTACTTCTATTTGAAGAAGCTTTAACTGTCACATTCCTGATATTCAATTGCGTACTTTGGTAATCAGGTAATAAATGGGCTGATTTCCAGGTACGATATTCAGTGCCGTCCAATATGTACTTACATGCGATAAAAATAGTATTAGGGATATTAGACTCATTTTCATTATATAACATACCATTATCAAAATAACCGTATTCTCCACCAATACCTACTGTAAATTCTACCGATCCGGTCACATCAACCATTTCACCATTTTCATTTGTAAATATAACCTGCAATGGCACACTGGAACAATAATCAATAAAATTATCTACCAGAATAGTTAAATTAGAATCAGATTTCCAATTCATATCAGTATCATTCCCTGGAGTTTCCTGGCGATAAATGACCACATCGTCAAAAGAAGCATCATTCATCCCGTCAGGCATCTGGAAAACAACTTCTTCGTCAAAAGCAAAACATGTTTTGCTGAAACCTGCACCAGAAATATTAACAATAAGAGGATACTCAATACCAATAAAGTCATACGTGCCTTTTATATTCGCCTCCAGAGTATGGTTTGCAGCATTATATGCAAAAGTATTTTCACCAGAGCCTAAGGAGAGTGCTGATTTTGAAGCAACAATGCTACCTGAATAGTCCGCTAATTTAACACCAATAGAACTAATCTCATTTTGACCCAAATCAATACCCTCAACTGTAAACGATATCCACTGATCTGGAACTCCAACACTGGAAGCATATATATGCATGGAAGTAATAGAAGAATCGGTTTTCCAGCCATACGGATAAACAGTAAATTGCTCACTTGCTGTATAATATTCACCGGCATCGTACGTTGTGGCCCTAAACTCAATAACGACAGGATCGAAGAAGAAATTTAACTGCTCAATTCTACCGTCGAATATTTCCAAATTATCTGAACCATCAACAATACTCCAGTAAACATTTTTGCCATGCATCTTCATACCATTATTATATACAATAGATGCAGTTATTGAATCACCAGCAAACAAAACATCACTATCTGAATCTATTTCAATACCAACAATTCCAACGTCTTTCAGGTATATGTTAAATAATTCCGGCATAGAACCAGCATTTAGCATCCAGACTGATTCATCCCAACCTGCAGCAATAAAAGTATCCGTAACAAGCATCTCACTTTTAGACACCCACATTTCATCGGCATACTCCGGTTTTACGTTAGAGTCATTATTCCAAAAACAGTTATAAATATCATTGCTAACATCACACACGTCACAAATCTTACTTGTAATAATATCATTGCCATAACAGTTTGCAATCGAACCTTGAAGGTTGACACCGCATATAGAAGCATATATTCCAGCAACATAAGTTCCATCGTAAAAACCTTCAAGTTCAGGTTCTGCCAAATACCAATAATCCAATATGACTTCATCAACACTAGCAGTTGAATAACAGTTCAATATATGCCCTTCGTAATCACTAATGGAAACTGCACCATTTGAGCCGGCTATTCCACCGGCAGCTTCAGTAGCCATTATAGAACCTTGACTGCTGCAAGAAGTTATCAAGCCTGCATTTTTACCACATATTCCACCTGCATATGCAAAGGAAAGAACACTGGCATAAGATACACAATTAGAAATAGTACCAAAATTATCTCCGGCAACACCTCCGAATGAATGGCATTGAAACTCCGACACAATCTCCCCTTTAATAACACAATTATCGATAACACCTTCGTTCACTGAACAAATACCACCTGCATAATTAAACTTACCAGATATTGAAATATCTATTAAGGAGAGGTCATATACAGCACCTGTATCAAGAATAGTAGAAAACAAACCACACCCATTGCTATGTTCCGTATTATTATAAATCGTTAGATTCTTAATCTTATGACCATTACCCCAAAATGTACCGGCATAAGCATAACCAGACTCAAACTTATTGAGTCGTACTATTTCGAATATACTCGATGATATGACACCATAATCCGGTTCATCTAAAACAGTTTCATAAATATCAAAGCTATTCTCTACACAATCCTGATTTAGATTTACTATATCGGGGTAAATAATAACAGGATCAGATATGATCGGACCAATTATAATACCATGCAGACTTCCCTGAACCACCGACTCACTATACACCTCCCTACCTGGCAATTGAGGATCAAGATCAAGATCAGTCATAAGTGAAACATTAACTCCTGCAGAACAGTACTTAAATGCATTATCTATGTCTGAAAATGCAACAAAATCCTGGTAATCCTCAATCAAATATGGATTTGTAATTGTGCCTTCTCCCGGCAAAATACCATTTGCAGCATATGAACCAGAAATTACTGATGATAAGATGACTAAGCTTAAAATATATCCCTTTAACAATCTCATAACTTTCACTCCAATGTAATTTGTATAAATCCTCAATTTGGCTGAACTCAAATTTTGGGGCCAGCACTAGCATACAATAGTAAATATATCTGGTCGCTGGAATTTCTATCCGACCATCAATATATAATAGAATAATAACTTAAAAATATATAATGTCAATGTAAAATGACAGATATCTGTAAATACCCTACTGAAATGCGGCTGATTACATTACTCGACTACTAAATAACACTAACAAACAAAGATGACATAAAATAACCGGACAGTAACATTTGTTACCATCCGGCTTAGATTATTTACAAAACTACAAAACTCAGACTTAATTAGTCAGCAAGTCTTTTGTACATTTCGTAGCGTTTCTTGTATTCCTTAACAAGTTCAGCGTTAAGTTTCTTAGCTTCATCAGGGAATTGACGCTGCAGAGTAGTATAACGACGTTCACCATTCAGGAAGTCCATCAAGTCCATGGTTGGCTCTTTACTATCAAGAGTGAATGGATTCTTGCCTTCTTCAGCCAGCATTGGATTATAACGATACAACATCCAATAGCCAGCCTCAACAGCCTTTTGTTCTTCTTCCTGAGTCTTGCCCATGTTGATACCATGGTTGATACAAGGAGCGTATGCCAGAATCAAGGATGGGCCTGGGTAAGCTTCAGCTTCCTTGATAGCTTTGAAGTACTGATTCTTGTTTGCACCCATAGAAACAGATGCAACATAAACATAACCGTAACTCATAGCCATCATGCCAAGATCTTTCTTCTTAGTCTTCTTACCGGAAGCGGCAAACTTGGCAACAGAACCGGTTGGAGTAGACTTAGAAGACTGACCACCAGTATTTGAATACACTTCTGTATCCAGAACAAGAATGTTCACATCTTCGCCCTGGGCCAGAACATGGTCCAGACCGCCGTAACCGATATCATAAGCCCAGCCGTCACCACCAAAGCACCATACGCTCTTCTTAACAAGCATATCAGCATTAGCAGCAACTTCAGCAACAGCATCGCCAGATTCTTTCGGCAATAGAGCCTTGATCTTAGCAGCAGCAGCTTTAGAGCCTTCGCCATCTTCGTATTTCTCCAGCCATTCAGTCATAGCAGCCTTCATATCATCAGATACACCGGCTTCCAGAGCAGCCTGAACAGCCTCAGCCAACTTAGCACGACGCTGAACAAATGCCAGATTATAACCGAAACCGTATTCTGCATTGTCTTCAAACAGTGAGTTAGCCCATGCAGGACCATGGCCAGCTTCATTCTTAGTATATGGACAGCTTGGAACTGATCCGCCATAGATACTGGAACAACCAGTAGCATTAGCAATCGCCATACGATCGCCAAACAACTGGGTAATAACTTTGATATAAGGTGTTTCACCACAACCGGCACAAGCACCAGAGAATTCAAACAGAGATTGTTCGAACTGAGAGGCTTTTACATTACCTGTTCCAAGAGGATTCTTAAATGCAACATTCTTCTGAGCCCAATCCCAGTTTTCTGCCTGATGACGCTGAGAATCGAGATCTTTCATTTCCAGAGATTTTGGCTTGGAAGGACAGATATCGGCACAGTTTCCACAACCGGTACAGTCAAGAGCAGCAATCTGCAGACGATACTGCAAGCCTTCAAGACCTTTACCTTTAGCAGGTACTGTTTCAAATGTTTCAGGAGCGTTTTTAAGCTCTTCCTCTGTAGCCAGTACCGGACGGATACAGCTGTGTGGACAAACAAAAGCACACTGGTTACACTGGATACAATTATCTTTGATCCAGCATGGAGTGTGAATCGCGATACCGCGTTTTTCATACTGACTGGTAGCTGTTGGATATGTACCGTCAGCACTAACAGATTTGTAACTGCCATCCAGTTCGCCAATAAAAGCGCTGACAGGTAGTTTACCACCCTGCTGACCCAAAATCGGGTTCATAACTTCGTCAACGAACTTATCGCCAATGTTCTTATATACAACTGCACCAGAAGCACTGGCCCAGCTTGCAGGGACTGCAACTTCGACAAGCTTGTCAAGAGCACCGTCAACAGCAGCATAGTTCATGTTAACAATATCATCACCCTTACGACCGTAAGCTTTCTTGATTGCACCCTTAAGGTACTCAATAGCCTGGTCTACAGGGATAACATCAGCCAGCTTAAAGAAAGCTGTCTGCATGATCATATTAATACGATTACCAAGACCAACACCTTCAGCAATTGAAACAGCATCAATTGTGTAGAACTTGATTTTCTTTTCAGCGATAACTTTCTTCATATCGCCTGGAAGTTCTTTTTCTAGATCTTCCAAAGACCAGGCACAGTTAAGAACAAACGTTCCGCCTTCTTTGATTCCTTCAAGAACATCATAAAGATGAACATATGCAGGATTATGACATGCAATATAATCAGCTATGTCGATAAGGTAGCTGGACTGAATTTTAGATTTACCAAAACGAAGGTGAGACGCTGTAAAACCACCTGATTTCTTACTGTCGTAAGCAAAATAGCCCTGGGCATACAGGTCAGTATTGTCACCGATAATCTTGATCGCTTCCTTATTAGCACCGACAGTACCATCAGAACCAAGGCCCCAGAACTTACAGCGTACTGTACCTTCAGGAGTAGCGTC
Source organism: Sedimentisphaerales bacterium (assembly GCA_963666285.2). GTDB lineage: Bacteria > Planctomycetota > Phycisphaerae > Sedimentisphaerales > SM23-30 > JAFGDI01. The sequence continues at coordinate 2,305,365 of OY762711.1, read as the reverse complement.
AATTACTTCATTGATAGGTAACGACAGGAATGTAACATCGTCATTGATACCAACTGAGAAATTATTCTTTGGTTCAGCCAGATCAAGATTGTCATATACTGCCTTAACCATTGAAGGAGTAAATTCAGCAGAAGAAAGACCATAACGACCACCAACGATAGTCCAGTCTTTACCTGCTTCGCGAGCAGTAATAACAACATCCTGATAAAGAGGTTCACCAGTTGAACCCGGCTCTTTTGTTCTATCCAGAACAGCAATCTTCTTAACACTGGCTGGGATAGCAGAAAGGAAGTGTTTTGCACTAAACGGACGATACAGACGAACCTTGAGCAAACCAAGTTTTTCGCCGCCTTTGTTCAGGTAGTTGATTGCTTCTTCAGCCACTTCTGCACCAGAACCCATCATAATAATGATTTTTTCGGCATCAGGAGCACCAACGTAATCAAAGAGGTTGTATTCACGGCCTACCTTAGCACCCAGTTCCTTCATAACGCCATCAACAATATCTGCTACACCTTCATAACGCTTGTTTAAAGCTTCACGGTGCTGGAAGAAAGTGTCTGGATTCTGAGCTGTACCACGGAGTTGCGGGTTCTCAGGATTCAAAGCACGTTTGCGGAAATTTGCAATTGCATCTTTGTCAACCAGATCAGCAAAAACACTATAGTCAGTCATTTCAACTTTAGAAATTTCATGGCTTGTGCGGAAACCGTCAAAGAAAGATAGAAATGGAACTTTTGCCTTTAATGTTGCCAGGTGAGCAACAGCAGCGATATCCATCTCTTCTTGTACTGAACCAGCACAAATCATTGCAAAACCGGTCTGACGAGCTGCCATAACGTCAGAATGATCGCCAAAAATACTCAAAGAATGAGCAGCTACTGTACGAGCAGAAACATGGAAAACAGTCGGCATCATTTCGCCGGCAATCTTAAACATGTTTGGGATCATAAGCAAAAGGCCCTGACTAGCGGTAAAAGTTGTAGTCAAGGCACCTGCAGATAGTGAGCCATGTACGGCACCAGCAGCGCCGGCTTCACTCTGCATTTCACTAACTTTTAATACCTGGCCAAAAATATTTTTCTTGCCATAAGCTGCCCAGTCATCAGCTATTTCACCCATATTACTGGATGGAGTAATTGGGTAAATGGCCGCTACTTCACTAAAAGCATACGCGACATGAGCCGCTGCGGTATTACCATCTATTGTTTTCATCACTTTCTGTGCCATTGGTCTTTAAGCCTCCGCTATAAGGTGGGTTAAAATGTATGTTGTTACTTGTTGGAATAGCAGTTGGTTACATCAATACGTAACTGCTACTCCGGGGACTCATCATTATATAAATATCTTCGGGCCTGGCTAGCAATTTCTCAAATAAATAGTCAAAACTTACCTACCTTAACAGCCTGTTTTAATGTAACCCTTTAATATCAATTAAGATAAGAACTTACTAAAAAGCAGTGTTTTTTTTATATTTTTTTTTGGACATCCTATTATAGGACAGACATTTATAGTATCTATAACAGGAGAGGATTTATAAAAACTAAATTTATCTATTATGATTAAAATAACATAAAAAATTATATAAATTGAGAATAAAAACATGAAATTGCCATATTATATATAAATACGGTTTTTTGTTGATTTCCATTTGCCTTTGCCGATAATATCCAAGGCAAATGGTCACAATTAGTCGCAAGGAAGCGAATAGAACAGGAAATAATGGATATGCCCGCCGAAAATAAAACACAAAGCAAACTGGACAGAAAGGTACAACTCCTAAATACAAGTCTGTCAGAAGTTTATGAAACATCACAACTACTGACCAGCCCAATGGACATTAAACACGTACTTGAGATTGTTGTAAAAACAGTTACTCAATCTCTCGGACTGGATGCCGCCGGATTACGGCTGCTTGACGAAGAAACCGGTAGGCTGGAGCTAAAGGCGACCTACCAGCTCAGTGATGCTTATATCACTAAAGGCCCTGTGACAGCCACCGAAAGTGAGCTCAACATTAAAGCACTTAACGGAGAACCCGTTATAGTCAATAATATGCAAGCTGACACCAACTTCACCCGCTATCATGATAAAATCAAGTCTGAAGGTATTGTGAGCAGCCTTAGTATAGGACTAATTCATAGAAATAAAGGTATTGGAATACTAAGGCTATACAGCAAGAAGAAAAGATATTTTCCCCCGGCCGCTATCAAACTGGCCCAGACTATTGCCGCTCAATCTGCTGCCGCTATAGTTAATGCCAGATTATATAAAGAAGCGCTTGAAGGAGAAAGAATTGCACGCCAAATGAAACTGGCCGGCACAGTTCAAAGACAGCTTCTACCTGCTAATCCGCCTCAATTTGATGGGCTTCAATGTGGAGGAGCATATGCCCCATGTTATGATGTCGGTGGTGATTTTTATGATTTTGTTTACTTAAAAGAAAGCAATAAAGTCCTTTTCTTTATCGGCGACATTATGGGTAAAGGCATACCCGCTTCATTAGCGATGGCCTCTATCCGTGCATTTATAAGGGCATACGGTGAATTGGATTTATCAGTTAAAGAACTTGTTCAGCGTGTCAACCGCAGCCTGCATCATGATTCCCTGTCCGGAGAGTTTGCAACTGCATTTTTTGGCATATATTCATTAAAAGACCATATTCTTGAATACTGTAGTTGCGGACATGAACCGGCTTTATTCTATAATAATGGCAACATTTCAAAACTTCAGTCCGGCGGCATGGTTCTTGGGATATCTTCTGACTATGAATGCGACCCGGAAACGGTTAAATTTAATCCCGGTGATCTTCTAATAGCCTATACCGACGGTTTAACTGATGCCCGTAATTTTGACAACGAATCATTTGGTATGGAAAGAATAAAAGCTGCCTTAACTGAATCAGCAAACATGACTGCCTCACAAGCAGCAAATAATATTACATGGATTATGAGGAAATTTACCGGCCTTACTCGAAGATTCGATGACACGGCAGTAGTAACCTTGAAAAGACCAGAATAAGCAAAATCAATTCATATATTCCAAAAAAATAAAAAGAATAGCTATTAACGAGCTATCCTTTTTATATTCAAACCAAACATCCAATTTTACAAAACGAAATTATGCATGTGCTGCTTCCTGGTCAGCTTTTGCTTTTTCCACCACCTGCTGAACAACATTTGGCGGTGCAGGCTCATAATGGCTAAGCTCCATTGAGAAACTTCCCATTCCGCCTGTAGCACTATTAAGCTGAGAACTATACTGCTGAACCTCTGATAACGGAACTTCAGCTTTTATACATGTCATATTTCCTGGCAACACATCCTGACCCTGAACGCGGCCACGGCGGCCAGACAAGTCACCAGAAATATCACCAACCTTTTCAGATGGAACTGTTACTTCCATATGAACTATAGGTTCCAGCAAAGTTGGTTTTGCTTTCAAAAAGCCTTCTCTAAACGCTTCACGACCGGCAGTCTGGAATGCAATATCTTTACTGTCAACAGGATGAGTTTTACCATCGACAAGGTTTACTTTAACATCGACTACAGGGAAACCGGCAAGAACACCTTGTTCCATAGCAGCCTGACAACCTTTATCTACTGACGGGCGATACTGCTGATCGATAGAACCGCCAAAAATACTATCAACAAATTCATAACCAGCTCCAGACTGATTTGCCTCTACGTCTATAACAACGCGAGCAAACTGGCCTGAACCACCAGACTGTTTCTTATGAGTATATTCAATACCTTTAGCTGACCCTAGAATTGTTTCCTTATATGGAATACGTGGTGGCTTGGTATTAACTTCAAGACCGCGTCTATGCTTCATCCGATTGAGAACTACTCTAGCGTGCAATTCTCCTACACCACTTACAATAGTCTCATGTGTCTGCGGATCGCGCGAGATAATAAAAGTAGGATCTGACGCTGCTATTTCATGAAGAGCTCCGGAAATCTTGCCTTCGTCACCACGACTTTTAGGTTCCAACGCCAATGAATACATAGGCACCGGAAGCTTAGGAAGTTTTACTACACCTGGATCAGCATTACCAGAATATAAGGTATCAAGGATATGCAGGTCTTCCAGTTTACTTAATACTACTATATCACCAGCTTCAATGCTATCCATTTTTTCAAGTGTATCGCCTTGAAGCTTCTGAACCTGTCCGGCACGCATCTTTTTACCAGCACTTGTAAGCAGGTTAGTATCTGACTCTATATGTCCACTATACAGTCTTATAGCAGTTTGCTTAATATTTGTTTTTGGATCGGCACAAACTCTGAATGCCATACCCACAACCGGAGCAGATGCATCAGGTGCCACTTCTGTCTCAACAGTATCATCACCTTCACCTTTAACGAGTTTCGCCTTTAATCCATTAACCGGAGAGGGGCAACAATCAGACAGAAAATCTACAAATTCATTTACACCAGTTTCATGTTTTGCACTGCAGAACAGAACAGGTACAAGATGCTGACTGATAATAGCTTTACTCATTGCCGCTTGTTTCTTTGCAGGTGCAATTTCTTCGCCGCCAAGATAAGCTTCCATCAAATCTTCATCAATTTCGACCACTGTATCAAGAAATTCTGTATGGGCATCTGCTATATCAATAAAGCCATCACCTTCTTCATTAATGATACAATCAATAACACTGCTGCCATCAGATGAAGCAACATTGGCACAACAACACTCAGAGCCAAATGTTTCTTTAATACTTGCTAACAGATCTGTAAGATTGCCAGGATCCGAATCAATTTTGTTAATCAATATAACACACGCCATACCGCGAGCTTTTGCCTGGTTAAACATCTTGATGGTATTCATTTGAATACCTGCTGATGCACTTATAACAACTACTGCAGTTTCAGCTGCCGGTAGAGCACTCAACGCGGCACCGATAAAATCAGGATAACCTGGGGTATCTATAAGATTCAACTCTTTATTTTTATGATTAACATGCATGATTGCTGAATCAATAGAATGCCCGCCGGCACGTTCTTCATCGTCTGTATCAAGTATGCTGGTTTTATCATCAACACTACCTAAACGATTGGTAATGCCAGACTTATGAAGAATAGCTTCTCCAAGGGTGGTTTTACCGGCCCCCGCATGCCCAACCAATACTACATTGCGGATATCTTCAACGGAATACTTCGTCATATTACCTCCGGTTTAAAATAATACAAAAAAAAGATAAAAATTTTTAAAAATTAACTTCAAATTCGATTAAAACGAAATTACTCTTATTAGAATATAAATAACGAAGTTTCTAATATATACATTAGGCTCTTTAAGAGCAAGCAAATTTGACCTAAATTGTTAGTTTTTTATTATATTATGTTAAAATGAGAAAAAAAAGAAACACCCTAAAAAAAGTACTTTTAATAATAGTAATCTTAGCTTTATTTATATTTAGCAGCTATCATCCTAAACCAAAAGTATTTGAAAAAGAATTTACACCAGTAACTCGCCTTGGCACAATTGTCCAGATTAAGGTAATATCTAAGGATGAAATTGCTGCGGTTCACGCCTATAATGCCGCGATAAGTGCTATTGACGATGCAAATCTAATATTTAATTCCTATTCTGATAAATCTGAAATATCAAGAGCCGTATCAGAAGCCAAAAATGGGCCGGTTAGTATATCGATACCACTGTATTATATTCTGGACAAATCATTAAAATACAGCGAGTTAACGGATGATGCATTTGATATCACAATATCAAATCTTTCAGAGCTATGGAAAAAGGCTCAAAAGGAAGGAAAATTTCCAGAATATCACACCATAGCTGATGTTCTGGCTAATACAGGTTCTAAATACATTAGATTAACTAAGCCAGAGCAATATTCTGCTCCTTCTCTAGAAATTACAAATCCAAATTTATCAATAAATGTCAGTGCAATTGCCAAGGGATATATTACAGACCTGGCAGCAAATGCTATGAAAAACATTCCTGGTGTATATTCCGGTATGGTTAATATAGGTGGAGAAATTGTATGTTTCAACAATACTCCACTGCCTGATCGAGATTATGCTCAAAAACCAATCAATACAGATTTAGACAGATACAATACGAATTACCCCCCTGACAACTTATTTGACTACCCTGAGGGGATGGAAAACCAAACCGAATCTTCTCCATATCTGGAATCAGTAAGGCAATATCAGGAGCAATCTACATATTCAGAGATTAAAACATTTCCGATAGGCATAACTGACCCATTTGAAATTGAAAGTTCAATATCTCCAGAAAGCCATACATGGGTAGTATACCTGACAAATAATGCAATTGCAACAAGTGGAAATTACCGACAATACTTTATGATAGAAAATAAAAGATTCAGCCATATCATTGACCCCAGAACCGGTTACCCTGCCGAGCAGGCATCTGGAGCAACTGTAATTGCCCCTACCTGTTTACAGGCAGACGCATTAGCAACCGCGTTTTCCGTTATGGCACCTGAAGAAGCTATCGCCCTGGCCGAATCACTGAAAGATGTTGAAGCTATGATAGTATCCGGATCTACTGATTCGCCACAAATACTTCAAACTACTTTATTTGAATCATTCATGCATAAAAAACAATAAAAAAGGCTCGCCAAATTGGCAAGCCTTTTTTCTATAAACTATATTGAAATACTTTAGAACAGTTTCATAAAGAATTCATCCCCGTCATCAAGATCAATACTAAAAGGCGATTTATAAGTAACAGCTTTGGCACCTTCGATCAAACTCATTTTCAGTGACTGAATACTGGTACCGGCACCAATACCAAACTCATCAAGAGTATCACCAAAATCTACATAACCAAATTTAATAGTACCAATACTGCCGGATGCTGTATCAACAGGAACATCAGGACCGAAAACATCATAGTTCCCGCTTGAATTCTCACCAATGCCGGCAAGAATGTTACTGTCGCTGTACATACCCTTAACAGTCACGCTTTTAATTTCAGATCCACCTACAAGGCTGTCATCAAGTCCGCCTACAAGATTATCATCGCCAACATTAACACCTGACAAAATCATGGAATCAATCATATCATTATTGATTTTAACAGACTTTATGACTGACTGAACAGCAATTGTACCACTATTCATATCTTCCACAACAAACTTCTTAAGGCTGTCAGAGATAAGCATGCCGGTAAATGTGCCGCTTGGCATGTTGAATGAACCAAAGTCTCCATCTACAGATAACAAGCCGGTAAAACCGCCAGCCTTGTTCAGATTCATCTTATTAAGAGAGCCGCCAACGATAAAATCGGATGTAATATCAGCATTATATCCCTTTACAGTGAAACTGCCAAGATCTCCAGTTATCTCAATAGTATCAGCCAAAACATCAACTCTATCCTTTGAATCATTTGCTGAAACAGTAAAACTCTTAACATTGCCATCAATATAAATTTCTGTTCCACCAGAAATTTCACCGGTAATAATGTCAAGGCCTGAAGATTTTTCTACACTGCCAATATAAATATCAGCCTGGTCAAAAATATCACCTAGAATAAGTTTGCTGTCAAGGTTTTCAATAGCTATTGCATATTGCCTGTCAGCAACACCGTCACCAGCATCGGCCGGGGCTTGTTCAGAAACAAGAGAATCACCCTGGTCGCCATCGATATCAACATATTTCATATATATGCCGCCAAGCTCATCAATTGCCTCACCATTTTCACCTAAAATAGCACCAATAACAGAATCATACTGATTACCCTTCTCTCCTGTTATCTTTAAGATACTCTTAAGAGTGGTACCTGTTAACTCAATTACACCGATATCGTTGTTAGTGGTACTTACAGCCTTAATCGCAAAACTTCCGGGACCAATTAACTCAACAGTGATAAGATCACCATCATCATCACTCCATACAACCTTGCTGCTTGAGCCAGTGGACGGATCAGGTGAAGAAGTCATAAGCACGCTCGCTTCAAGGGCTACAGCAGCCTGTACCTCTGAAGATCCGCTATTGTCATCGTAATCTATATATACATGCTGCAAACCAACTACATCAGTATCGAAAAATGGCTGCTGAGCAGAGAAAGCAACACCTACCGTCACATATTCTCCCGGCTCAAGAGTAACATCATCTGTATCTGCTGTTGAACTTAAACCTCCCGCTACACCATCAACATATATTGTAAACAGATTATTATCTGTATATATCCGTGAAATATCGATAACCGCATCACCATCATTAACAACTCTGAAGTATTTACGGAAATCAGTGCCATCAGACCATAATTCGCCATATTCAACGATTCCAAAATCCAGGCTGCTTACTACAGATGTACCTGTTGAATCATAGGTTTCCACTACACCTGGAGCCACTCCCATGCCACTTAAAGTATAATCTGTATAATACGTTTCGTCTCCATTATCTGTCTGACTGGCATCATCAGAATATATTCTCAGAATAGCATCATAATTCCCAATTGCTGTCGGAGAAAACGTAACCGGGATCATCTGACTTCCACCACCGGCAACCTTAAATGAATCCTCAAATAATGCTACACTAAATGGATCACTAGCACCAGCCGTCACCCAGCTGCTGCCGTTATAAACAAGTAATTCCCAGTTAGAAATTGTTAAATCACTTTCTCCGGTATTTGAAACTATTACGTTTGCTTCCTTATAATGACCGGTACCAACAGATGTGAAATCAAGGATAGCATTGCTCTTGCCGTCATCGTCACTAACCATTATGCTTTGATCTGTTACATCTGTAAATAATTCCACAAACACCTGAGAACTATTCGGCACTCCGTCGCCATTCCAATCCCAGCTATAATCCAGGTAGAACAGGGCTGTTTTTTCTCCAGTCACAGTTGGGGTAAATGTAACTACAACTGAATATAAAGAACCGCTGCCGGCTAAAGTGATGTCATCAGAAGAACTGCCCGCTATATTCACAGGTGTTATGCTGTAATCTGAAGCATTGTCTCCTCCAGACAAATATCCAACCTGCAGAGCTTCAATAGTTAATGCTTCGCCGCCTAAATTTCTTATGTAAAGAGTCTTGGTAAAACTATTTGAGCCAATTGAACCGGTTCCAAGATTTACAATACCCATGTCAAGACCCTTGGAAGCATCTACTACTACACCGGCTTCAGGTATCCATCCACTTATCACCTCATTTGTGTCCGGGTCAACAATTTGTACCACTGGTGCTTCCGGAACAGCATAGCCTTCGACCGCTAGTGATATTTCGGCATCATCTTCATCGCTTGAATCAGTAAGAATAAAGAGGTTTTCACTTAAAAACAATAAATCTGTTGTAATATCCTGAACATTGCCGGTATTTGGCGAATAAGTCATAGAGAATGTATAACTGTCTCCGGAAGCTATTTCAACATCCGCGATCCTGCTATCGGGACCAAATGCTATTTCTGAGGTTCCGCTCTGAAGCCTTACTTCCTCAATTAGAAGTTCACTGCTTCCTGTATTATTAATTCTTACATAGAGAGGTGTTGCGTCAGTCTGCCCCCAGACTGTACTGCCTAATTCCAATGCCTGGTCAACATCATCTAACAGGCCGTTTGGATCGTTACTTAACCATACTGTGGTCCACTCAATACCATCAATTGACGTTTCAATAGAAACATCGCCACCTGATAAACCGTAACCCAGTAAACGAACTGGAACTAATGGTTCACTAGTATCATTGCTCACAATATAAATAGTCTCATCATACAATAAAGACTCTTTGGGGTTAAAACCAACAGTAATTTCAATTGTATCATCAACAGCTAATATCTGAGCAGCATCTAATAATCCATCATCATCGGCATCCAGATCTACAGTACCATTCTTGGTTATTCCAACAATTTCAAAACCTGCACCAGTATATACCAGATCAGAAATATCAAGAGTATCGGTACCTTCATTTCGTATCGTAATGACCTGTGTCTGCCATACAGAAGATGACATATTTATTGTCGCATCGTCAAAGAACAGATACCGGTCTGTCCTGTTACCCTGATCGTCTTCGATTACTATATCTCCATCATTAGCCACTTCAACTCTTACGATTATTTCCTGGAAATTATCAAATGGATGTACGTCAGACTCACCTTCATTGGTCTGAACTACAATAACACCTTGATAACTTCCCACAGGAACATTGTTCGGGTCAAACTCTACATTAAATACATAAGTCTCACCGCTTTCAAGAATCAAAGCCTCTGTACCAATTCCAGGATCATTAGTTATATTAAAGGCAGACTCAGCATCTCCAAGACCACCAAAACTGATATTCTGGATATACAAGTCACCTGCGCCATCATTAGTTATGGAAAATCTTTCTGCAACCCTTCCACCTTCAACTACACCGTAATCTAAGACTAAATCTCCCTCGACATCATCCATATCAAGGAACGTGGCATCAGCATCTTCAAGATCAGTCACAAACTCGCGGATAGCAAACACGTCAAGATGATCACCTGAATACGAAATTAACGGTAAACCATTCTCATCGCGTATCATTTCATGAAGAGTTGTTGCTCCCCATGACAAACCGCCATTTTGAATATCTCCATCTGCAGAAGGACCAACTGCTTCCCAGGTATTATTTCCGGTATATCGAACTGCATGAGAGCCATTATTTAAATATGTACCGGCATCTGAATAATCTGTCCAGGCTACAATCGGCATCTGGTTCGGTCCACTTATTATTTGGCCATTACGAAATATATCATCATTGTCATTTGTTGCATACAAAGTCATTGGGCTAGCAACTATGACCCAGTCTTCTTTATCATTGTCATCATCGTCAGTAATGTCCCAACGCCATATCTCAGTAGTTAATGAAGTAGGATCTCCCCAGTATTCAGGCGGATTGGGATAATCCCATGGATGAGCATCATAATAATAATCTCCATTACCAGTCACATCAACCATTTCGGTCTCTGCATTCTCAACAAGTACCCATTGTGCCTGACTTGGACCAGTTGCAAAATCTTGCAGATAATACAAATCGGCAGCAGGATTGACTGTAGATGCTCCTGGAACACCTAAAAAGTTTAAAGACACAGTAGCCATAATTGTGTCGCCATATTGGTCCCAAGTGTTATTGTTGAGTTCATACAAAGCCGCATATGAATATGCGTCAGCCAGGAAGTTTCTTGGATAAATCTCCTGGCTTGTCGAACCCATCGAGTTTGCTTCAATATAGTTTCGAATAGAATATTTACTTGATATTGTCGCGTCTGTAGTCGGATAGACACCCATATCATTTGCAATATAAGTGGCACCGACAATGAATGGACGTTCACCTTCTTTACCAACAGCTCCTAATTTAACAATAGGATTGATACTGTCAATTAGAGACGTTGAACCCTGTACTAGCAAATTATCAACCCAAACATCAGATGCTCCAACTAGTTCAATACTGATATCATGCGAACCTGCTTCAAGGCCGGTAATATCAATCTCAACCAAAGTGTAGGTTGGATTGTTGACCATACCATCATACCAGCTGTAACTGGAAGAATAGCTAACACCAAGCAAACGTGATGAATTAGATGAATCGTATTCAACTCCATCAATCAGCAGCCTTATATCTGACAAGTCAGGTAATCCGGTAGTTGCTGAAACAGAATCTACCCAGCGATATCTGAATGATATCCTGGCATCGCCAGCAATTGTCTGAGTATAGTCCGGTATAGTGATCATCTGGCTTTGAATACCAATATCCTGATTATACGCGTTAGAAGCATGTATATCACCACGGAACACATCTTCATACCTGTATACACCATCATCATTTACCGGACCAACTGTATTATTTCCACCTGTATTTCCTCCACTTTCATCATTTTCCCACTGTGTATACCCTGTAAACTTAACAGAGATATCGTCAATAGATACCATAGAATTATCAGTATCCCCATCAGCGTCAACTGAACTATCACTAATCAGTCCACGGAAAACAATGTAATATGTTGTTGAGGGATCAAGCGGACCTATTGTCGCATCACTAACTGTTACCCAACCACTGCTGGAGTCCGTCATACCATCAGAATAATATCTATATAAACCCTCATCACTTATCCTGGTATATGAATCTGCAGTAGAATCTTCAAGAATACCGTCACCATCATCTTCTACAAGGTATAATTGAACTGCGCCATAGTCACTAAGGCTTACAGCACCATCGTTAAATATTAAAGCCGAAGGGCCTTCACCTTCAAGATCAATCTTGTATGAGAAATCCAGACTAACATATGAATAATAGGCACTACTGCTAGTCGATGTAGTAAATGCATACCCAATCTGCCCGTACGAACTGCTGTCAACTCCACCCTCAAATTCCATCTGGATATAATCATCTGCACCACCAGCCATATCTATAGAAATCAAATTTCCAGTATCAGCTTCTGAATACACCCAGCTCCCTTGGTCAGCATCATTACTATTCGGGTCATTAACATCACCAACAACCAATGAATCTAAAGATAACGAATGGCTTACATCAACATTATCTATGTAGATTATTGCTTCACCAGAATCACTTCCGCCGTAATCTGTTATTCCTGCGGTAAAGTATATGTCGCAATCTGCACTGTCTGTTAACGATGCAGTTAAAGATACACGTACCCAGTTACTGTCTCCATCAGCACCTGTTATAATATATGTACTCAAAGTGTCAGCAGAATCACTATCATAGTTTAACTGTTCTCCGGCATCCATAACCCCATCATTATCATAATCAGCCCAAACAAGCAACTCAACCTCATCCGAAGTACCAAAATCACTGTCGGTCTCTATTTTATAATCAAAATCTAATCTAATATATCCTGTTTCTGTCAAGCTGTACTCTTGCTTAAACTGGCCAGAAACAGCATAAGTATTAATAGCACCATTAGCATTACCCAATGTCATTTTAAGCACGTCGTCATCAGCATCACCAGAACGCCCTGATCCCAGCTCAATCTCACCGTTAGCACTTGCAGGGGCTACCACATCAACGTAAGACCATGTACCTCCGCCAAGAGCATACTGCCCATCATTAAAGGTTGATGTTGATCCACTTACAAACATACTCTCGCTTATAACCCTCTGGTAAACAACAACATTATCTATCCGAACAGCTCCATTCTGAGCCGTATCTGCAGTTGCCGTTCCACCATTATCAGAAGCAATAGCAATAAAACCTACCTGGTGTTCGCCGCCGTCAAGTTCTATTGGATCACCGTTTATATCATACAGCTCTGTTGAATCGAATTTAAATGAAGTCATTTCAAGCAATTCACCTGCAGCAGCTACCGCAACAGGAGTCATACTGCTTGGAACATAAGTGGTATTAATCGCTGAGTCATTTGGATTAACATCAACTATAGAACCATCAATCGTAAGATACAAATACAGGTCTTTATCTTGTAACGGATCAACTGCAAACCCGCTTTCAATTGCACCGGCAGCATCCAAAGATGCATCAAATTCGATTATAATATCACCATCGTCAACAAGCTCGAACTGATGGTCAACATCCCCGTAAGCAAAATTCTGTGTTGATTCGGCATCAAAATTAAATGCTATTTCTATAGCCGCCTGTCTGTATGGATCATCAGTATCCTGGAAGTCAAACCAGTTAAATAACCGATCGGTAACAATAGCAAATGCCAGGTCTGTATCAGAGTAAGAAGTTATGTCTGCAGATACAACTTCATCATCTTCTACGCCCCAGAAATTCCACTGACCGGTCTCATATACCCTCCTGTTGTTATCATCATAATCACCATCTGACAGATCACCGACCTCATCAAAATCGTAACCATTATAATCAGCAAAATATGTTGTTTCTAATACAGAAGCAACTGTTAATTCTCCGGTATCTGCATCCGACCATGTGTTTGTTGTAGGGTTATATAAACGAGTAATTATATAATCAAAGTCATCGCTTGTATCACCAACCGATCCATTTTGATTTGTGGCAACATATGCCACCAGGACAGAACCATCAGATCCCATCTGCACGCTAATGCCAACATCCTCACTGTCATAGTCAAAGTTACCTGCTATATCTCCTGCTGCAACTCCGCCTACTAAGGACCATCCACCTGCAATAGAATACTGGTAGACATAAGGAATGCCATCGGTATCGTCAAGGAACGCCAGAAGAGGATTTCCATTTTTGATGTCTGAATACTCGATCTCAGGCTCACCCTTTAAATCGAAAATACAACCAAAACCATATACACCATCACCATCATGGTCGATCAGATTAATATCATCGCCGCCGGCAGTGAGTGGCTCCTTGGTACTCCAGGAACCTGTCTGGCGATCATAAACATACATTTTGCTGGAATTTTCCGTGGTATAGTCTGCATTAGCTGTAACAACATCATAATCATCTGTTGAAATTGAATTAAATTCAAAGTATGCAATATCAGATGTGTCAAAGTCAGCATCTGTAGGATAATCAGATATTACTGTATTACCATTAGAAGCTGCTCCAAGACCATATTCCTCCCAGCTGTCTCCATCCCAATATTTAACGTAAGTTTCCTGGTCATATTGGAATTCATAATCAATCTCATCTTCCTGAACATAACTGAATACCAGGGTTTCGCTTCCGGGATCACCAACAAATGTCAGAGATGGAGCCCAGGCAAGCTTGTCTGGTTCTCCTGCAACTGCACGTTGCACATTTGTATGTGCCGCTGCAGTGTCAGAATTCCATTCATAAGTGGTCTCATCGTAATCTTCAAATAGTAACTCATAGGTATCAGCAGTATTTGAATTATTATCATGATCATGATAGTAGCTTACAAAAACCCCCCAATAAGGGTCGTCAGCCACATATGGATTACGTTCGTGATCCCTGTCAACAGCATTATTTTCACTCTCGCCCCAACCAAACCAGGTAATTGCAGCATTGCCGGAACTGTCAAGAGTTATCTCCGGCTGATAATACCAGCCTAAACCGGCACGACCTTCTGGAACACCATAACCCTGTGCTACACCAGCATCTTTGTCAGAATCAACCCCGCCCGCATCAACTTGGAATGTATAGGCACGCCATGGTCCAGTTGTGTCGTTTCCCGGCAGATAACGAACAAATATGCCGGCCTGACCGTCACTAGTGTAGTTAGTCCAGTTTTGCCAGCTTACCCAGGTTACAATAATATCGCCATCACTATTGACGGCAATATCAGGTTGCAGATCCTGATAAGAATTACTTGATATACCAAAATTACCATTTGCCTCATTAAAACTGGCGGAGTTTTCTCCTATCTCTTCCCAACTATCGCCATCCCAACGTTTTACAAAGATTTCACCATTAACTTCGTCAGCCGCTTCAGTCCAGGCAATAATAGGCTTTCCACTATTGTCAACTGTTATTGCAGAGTCAAAAGAATTACCGGTAGTATTACTTGCACCGCCTGTCATCTGCCCTGCTGTTTGGCCAAATTCTCCAACTTCAGTGCTTGTCAACTCTGTCCACCCCAAATCGCTCTGTAATGGTGTACCCACAGTATTGTCATCATAGGCAAAGCCATACTTCATGACAACGATTTCACTTTGGCTTGCACCCGGAAATTCAGCGGTATAAGAAACGAAAATTTCACCTGCATCATTTACAGCAATTGAAGGCTTACTTGCTGTAACACCTTCAGTTACGTCAACCAGGGTATCTGGATCATCCGGATCAATAGCAGTTGCAACTACCGTTTGAAGGTTAACTGTTACGCCGGCATTCGAAATATCTGTCCAGTCAGCGCCATCCCATTGCATAACGAATACCTGATCGTTACTGATACCAGCCAGAATAATTCTACCATTTGGGCCAGTGACGACATCGATCTGTCCGCCTGATGTGATTGCAGAATCGCCGCTGCCTCCGTCAAGGTCCCACCAGCCTAAATCTTCGCCAGCATACTGACGAGCATGTATGGTTCCAGATAGATAATAGCTATAAGGCACAGGATCGGCATCTGCATCTAAAGTGGTTAAATCACTATAGTTACCTTCAACCCAGAATACTACCGGATCGCCATCTTCTGAGGTGATAATCTGCGTTTCTCCCACATCGCTGGTGGTGTCCCAGCTGACGCCGCCGCCGCTTCCTGAGCGGTAGCCTAATTCTGACCAATATCCAGCGACGTCGAGCAGCAGTCGATTTTCAAGAGGTTCGAATTTAAGAGATGAGTTAGATTTTGGAGTGTTTTTGCGAAGTTGTCTGGCCTTGTTGAACTGGCGGCGAATTTTGCGCAACATATTGTATCTCCTGGGCTTATAAAAATTCTATTTTATAGACATTCCATTGTCAGGTTTAAAACAATCGCCTGCTCCGAGTAAAAATATGTAATAAGACATAATTCGGCGAGAACAGGTAAAATTGTCAGTTAAAACAGCCGTAAATCTCCGATATGGCTGTATTTAAGTCCGTTAGTATAATTGTAAATCTGCGTCCCTGCAGGGTACAGCTTGTGCCGGAAAGTTTCAGCTAATGCTGGTTTCTGGGGCCTGGGAAGGCGGGACCGGATAATTATAAGTTATTATCCAGCACAAAGTTACGTTAAGTTATCAGGTATGCTGATTTTGGTGGGCCTACCTCAACTACAATCAGGCATATTGATGAAGTACATAATATTACTTAAGTCCTTCTCAGTCAAGAAAAAAAGGTATGTTTAGAGGGATTGTAACGAACAAAAATAATTAAAAAATATATGCAAGAAATTAAAAAAAAATACCAAAATGCAACCAGATTGGCTCCTCTTACGGCGGCGAACGGCGATGAATTGAGGCCTTACGGCGGGCGATGAACGAGAACGGCGGCGAACGGAGGAGCGCGGCGGGCAGCGGATTGGGCTGAAATTTGGTAAAATCGGGTGATTTTGGCATTGGGCGGACCAGATGTCGCGGAGCGGCGAGCTACGCTAAATGAAAAATGAATAATTAAAAGTGAAAAATTAAGGTGTCCTGATGTACGTTGACATCAGGAATAATTCGCTGTCGCTCACGGCTTGTTTAAAAGCTGACGCCGAACGACCAAAGGTCGTTAGAGATTAGAACAGATGAGCAGCAGCGAGCTATCAGCGGCCAGCGGTCAGTGAAGAGAAAATACGTGCTTCGCACTCTGGCACATCATTGGAATATTCCAATGATGTGAAGGTATCGCCTGGCGGCGAGGATGCTTTAAAAATAATGGGGAGACTAGTTTATTCCCCCGGTTGAAACCGGGGGGCTACCGAAAATCAGCAAACAGCTGCGAGCTACGAGCGAACAGCAGGCAGCCAAGCTGCTGGAAATTATAATCCCGATGTACATCGGGATTTCGCTATGCTCAGCTGCTTCGACGAACTCAGGATTTTCAACGGGAAAGGCTAAGCTACCTGCTCGTGGTGATGTTGGTTTGGTTGGAAACAGGAATGTTGAAGTTGAAGCGATTTTGAAATAAATTGACTCTGGCAAAGTCCGCAAAGATCGCAAAGGAATTTGAGCAGAGAATAGTAAAACGGTAAATATTGACTAATACAGTCATGTTATAACGGCTGTAAAAAAAACTATGAAAAAAGCCACAAGGGAGGTATTTCCGATGCGGCTTTGGTATGTAAAATGTGTTCATAAAATACTTAATTTATTCAGGTACAACTGCAAGATCGGCAATGCCAGAGGCAGATAAGGCAGAATTAAAGATTTTTACTTCATCGATTGCACCGTCGAAGAAATGTCCATCGATATATTTTCCTATTCTTAAAGATATATCGCTGGTACCAATGCTTATACTGGTCGAGTTGGTTGCAACAAGAACACCATCCAAATACAGTTTCATCACAGAACCATCATAAGTTCCTGCGATATGGTACCATTGATCAATATTTAGTTGAAGGTCGGTGCCATATGCTCCGTTCCAACTTCCGGCATTACCCTCTGAAAGAATAAAGCGAGGGGTAACTCCACTAGAGCCAAGGTCTATAGCAAATACCTCCCAAGGGTCAGCCCCTGAAGTGTCACTGGGCTTGACAATAATTTTTGAACAACTACTGTTAACATCATTTAACTTAGCCCATAAAGAAATTGTAATTTGATCAGAAAAGTCAAATATTCCAGAGTCAGATACTTCGACAAAATCATTTTCACCATCAAATTGCAGGCAATTACCACTGATACCGGCAGTCCAGCTCGGATCTCCAAAAAGTGTTCCATCATTGCCATAAATGCTTGAATCTACCGCCACTGTTCCACCTACTTCATCCAGCTGCCAGTGGGCAATAAGTTTTGGAGGTTCTTTTATTGTTATTGGCTCAAGCCAGTTTGCGGCTAAATATGCAAAATCGGCAATATCAATCATTGAATCGTTATTATAATCAAAATAATAGCATTCAGTACCATAATTACAGCTATTGGCCAGCCAGGTAGTAGTTAAGTCACTCAACTCTGTCAGATCAAATACATCAACATTACTCCAACATAATTCCGGATATCCATTCATAAACCAGATATCTTCTGTGCCGTTGGCAGTTTCGCCGGTGAAATCCCAGCCAGCGTTTAGGAATGTGTTGATATCCTGCATTTCGGCTGTAGATATCCCAACCATTCCATTGGTGTCAGCTGCTCCTGCTTCAGGGTCAGGAATTCCACTGGTTTCTGTATTATAAAAACTTGATGTAACACCACTTGTTCCTTCACTACATAGGCCATATAGATCAAACTCACCTGTTACCGTTCCATTAGCATAGCATGCAGTTATTCTCCCACTGTTATTGGAGCAAAACCCACATACTCCTTCAAACCCATCAACCGACCCGGTAGCATAACATGCTGTTATATTACCACTATTAGCTACGCAAAAACCGCCTACACCAGTAAAGTCACCTGTTACCGTTCCATTAGCATAACATGCTGTTATATTGCCAATATTACCTGCACAAAAACCGCCAACACTATATTCACCGCTTACCAAACCAGTAAAGCAACATGAATTTATACTGCCTCTATTTGACGCGCAAAATCCACCTATAAGAGAAGTATCAGTTCCGCTTACTGATGCAGATACCTTACAAAAATCTATAGTACCATAGTTAATCCCGCACAGTCCGCCTATACGCTCTCCTGTGTAATAAGGCAATGGACCGGATACTGAACCACTAAGATCGCATGCAGATATGTTGCCATAATTAGCTCCGCATAATCCACCTGACGGGGATTGACCTTCAACAACAAAGTTTTCCAAATTCAGGTTTGATACACTACCTTCTAAGCCAATATAACCAAACAAACCACTATAGTGTGGCAATTCTTCAAACAAATCTCTATAAATCGTGAGTTTACTAATAGTATGTCCATTTCCATCAAAAAAGCCGAAATAAGCGGTTCCGTCAAAACTAGAATCATTGTCCGTATCACCAGCTATTGGAGCATTTTCATAAATAACTCTCCCAGGCAAATTAGAGGAAAGGTCAACATCAGTCATAAGTTTAATATGAACACCTTCAGCCCAATAATCAGTGTTACCAGCAAAAGTATCGAAATCTTCGAAATCTTCGATGAGGTAGGGATCGGCGGCGGTGCCAGTGCCGGGGAGAACGCCTCCGGCGGCGAAAATAAGGTTAGAAAACAAACAAATAACGACCAGAGACAACTTCAATTTAGCACTCATGTGACACTCCTTTAATAAGAAAGAAATAAGCTAATGTGTCCGCCACAGGCGGACCGTATTTTAAAAGCTAACGCAATAAATCTTATTTATTTTTTGTAACCAATTAAAAAACAATACTTTACGGTAAATCCCACAACAATATAGTACCGTATTATCATACGTTAAGCTACTGTGGTGAATGGAAATAGAGAGGGTAATAATTCAGACTCTACTAAACATACAACACAAGCTAAATAATAAATCCACAAAATACAGAAATACTGTACATATTTAATATATTACCATAATCAACGGTGCTATGGAAAGAAAAAAACCGTCAGTCAGCACTGACGGTTATATCAAAGGAGGGAAAAAGTGTTTTTTCTATTCGGCAGGGTTGACACCTTCCGAGGTCATAATGATGCGTTTGATAGTGCCGTCCGGATTGTAATAAAGGTAGTCGATACAAACCGAGCGTCTGAAACTAGCACCGTTGGTGACAATACTACCATTGTGGTAAATGAAGTAGTCCTTACCCTTGAAATTGATAATAGACTGGTGGTTGGTGTTGCTATTGCCGGCAACCTCGTTAAGAATGCCCTTATATTCCCAGGGGCCGGTAATACTTTTACTCATGGCATAAGCGGTTTTTTCGGGGAACTGATAGGCATATGAAAGGTAGTACCATTCCCCCCTTTTGTGGATCCAAGGCGCTTCAGTAAAGTTTGGCAGGGTATCGATAGTATGGATAGGACCATCCTGCTCGATCATGTTGTCCTTGAGCTTTATCCATCGACATTTGGTATTGCCCCAGAATAAATATGCCTGACCATCATCATCGATATAGACAGTCGGGTCGATATCGTCCCATGATATTTTTGTGTCTGTGGTCATATCGTTGGTAATGATAGCCGAGCCCCTGGCATCCTTGAAAGGACCGGTAGGACTGTCGGAAACAGCAACTCCGATAGCTTTGCCGTGGATCGTTGCGTGGGATACGGTAACGTACCAATAGAACTTGCCATCTTTATGGATAACCTGAGCAGCCCAAGCATCACCCCTGGCCCATTTGAAATCTTTGGGCCTGAGCGGAACGGGGTGTTCGGTCCAGTTGACCATGTCGGTCGAAGAATAGCAGAGCCATTCGGGCATAACGTAACGATTTTCTCGGTCCGGACAGGTGTCGTGGCCGACATAAAGATAGACGGTATCGTTATAAACCAGTGCAGCAGGATCGGCAGTGAATTTGTCGGTAATGATAGGATTCTCTGCGAATGATGCGGTAACCGCGATAAGAAAGACAAATGCCGGAATCGCAATAACAAGACGCCTGAATTTTAAAGAATATCTATTCATTAGTAATACTCGCAAGTAAGTTTGGGGTAATATACTATTTTGTCACAAACGCAAAGCCACCGTTAGGTTTAAGCTCAATATCCAGTTTGCTGAAAGTTCCGGCTTTAAGTTCGGTTTTATTAAATGTTCTATCTGCTCCATCGGTAATAAGAACAGCACCGGTCTGAGCAGGAATAAATGATAGATCAAGAGTAAGAGTTTTGGCAATATTTGTGCCGTTAATTCCTGCCACGTACCATTTGTCAGCTTTTCGTCGAGCGAAAACAGCGAACTGGCCAGGGTAGCCATCGACAAGCACTGTCTGATCCCATGTGGTAGGGACATCCTGAAGGTATCTGACAACATAGTCCGGCATAAGCTGATATTCATCAGGGGAAAGGGTAAAATGCTGAACAGCAGATTCAAAAACAACAGATAAAGCCAGTTCAAAAGCTAAAGTAGTTTTTAGATTGACCGCCCTGATTCCAGGATTGAATGCCATCGGGGTAAAGTCCATGGAACCAATAACATTCCTGGTGAAAGGCAGGATCGTGCAATGCTGCGGCTGGAGGTCGGCGTTTTTCTGTTCAAAGGTGCAGTATTCCATACCCTTGACAGCTTCCATAGTCACCAGGTTTGGGAAAGTGCGCTGCCAGCCCCGCGGTATGGTGGTGCCGTGGAAGTTTACCATAATGCCAAAGTCAGCCGCATCAGTCAGGATATCATAATAAAGCTGCATGGTTGCCTGTTTATCGCCGCCGAAAAAGTCGACCTTTACACCTTTGACACCCATTTCCTCGAGTAATGCAAATTCCTTGCGTCTAACATCACGTTCGTGCATTTTATTTTTAGGGGTCATAGGAGCATCATTCCACGGACCGTTTGAATTGTACCAAAGAATAACGTCTACATTCCCGGAGTTTGCTTTTTTGACAAACTCGGCGATCTTTTCATAACCGATGAATTGGTCCCAATTACTATCGATAAGAATATATTGCCATTTCATTTTTTCAGCAAAATCAAGATAGGAATCGGCAAATGGCAGAGTGGCACTATCGTCGCCATAACGAATCCAATGCCAGGCGGCTTTGCCGGGTATAACGAAATCAATATTTGCAACCCTGGAAGGTTCAGCCAGATCGGTCATAACAGTTGACTGAACAACAGCATCAAGTTTGCTGCCGATAATAATAACGCGCCAAGGAGAAACGAAAGGCAGTTTCACACTGGGAGCAATCGGATCAATTTCTCCCCTGTGTTCCTGAGGCTGGGAAAAGTCTATTTTATAAATACCATCAGTAGAATCATGGGCAAGGCGTGTGCCGGTATAATCGCCACTAACATTCGTTTCACAGATCAAAGCCCAGATATTGTCGTGAGTTTTAAATAAAGCAGGAAAACACCAGCCTTGATTCATGGGAGACGGCTTGCCGACCGGCTGAGCGATTGAATAGTGCTCTTCGTAAGAAGGCTGAGTTTTACACCAACCGGATTTGGCAACAGACATAGGATGAAGCCAGGCGATAGCATCAGATGGAAAAGCAAAAGAGGTGTTTTCTTTATTAACAGATACTCGTTTGCCGATAGCACCAGGAATGGCATAGCGAAAAGCAACGGCATCATCAGAAACCTGAAATACAATATCCAACTGGTTGTTAGACGAGTTCCGGAAGGAAACCGTTCTTTTATTAGCAGAATAGTGGCAGTCTTTTCTCTTACCGGCGATCATCTGATAGTTATCGGAAACCTTTTCAGACTGTGAAACACTAACCATCTCAAGAGAACTGTTCAGCGAGATATCATCATAAACAAGGCCAAGTGGTGACGGTTTGACAACATCCATCCCCTGACATTTGACATTATACATGGGCACGCCCTGCTCAGAGAGAAAGACAGACACAACAAGGTCGCCATCAGGAGAGGCGACATTGAAAGACTTTGCCAGAGCGTTACTTAGACATACAGAGCAAATCACAGATAACACTGCAATAAAAAAATACCTGAAGTTATTCATAAAATTCCTATCTACAACTACAAAAACACATTTACATAAAGAATTAAAAAATGAAAAGTCGTATCGTATCGGAAAAATATAAAAAAAGCTACAGGAAACATAAAACAAAATTATATTTCCTGCAGCCAACATTAACTACAAATATTACCAGAAGAAATCCAGAATTT
Organism: Sedimentisphaerales bacterium; assembly: GCA_963666285.2. GTDB lineage: Bacteria > Planctomycetota > Phycisphaerae > Sedimentisphaerales > SM23-30 > JAFGDI01. Next base: position 2,282,248 of record OY762711.1, on the reverse strand, counting down.
GGCCATCATAGGTACCACTTCTGAAACGAGCGCGCAATCTTTTGTCTACAGGTTCTGTTTTTGGAAGAGTAATATCAGTCAAGCCTTCTTTATCTCTCCATTCAACATGGCCGTCAACAAAACCGGCATTTCCACCAACCAGATCACCATCACTCTTGACATGGTTTGAGGTATCGAATATCTGCCATTTTTCGTAAATACCGCCCTGTATACTAGTATAATTTCCAAGAGTATAGGCCCCGGCACGCATACAACAGTCAGTAACTAATTCTGTTTCAACCGGAGTTTTAACCTTTCCAAGATTGGATACCCATTTACGTCTAGGGAAGACATATACATTATTATTGTCCGGATCGTCCAAAGGCTGATCTGTGTTTCTTGTTTCAGCGGCATTGTCGATAATCCAGAAATAGCTGGTTACGCGATATCGATCTTTACGCTGAGTAATATTAGTTGGCTCAGCAATGGTCAAGTTCATATCACCATAACTGTAGGCTTCACTATATCTCCAGTTATAATCATTTTCCTCACTCATGTTTTTATTGGCCGGGCAATAGAATACTTCCGGATCCGAACCATTTTTTAGAATAATATCAGTTGTCCAGTAGCTGATATCCCACGGCCAATTAACATTAGTACCAGCAGGTAATTTATCGTTATTTTGTCCTGAATAAATTCTAAGCGCCAAAACATTAGACCGCAGATTATTGGCACAAACAGTTTTGCGGGCCTGCTCCCTGGCCTTATTAAGTGCCGGCATCAGAATACTAACCAACAGAGCGATAATAGAAATTACCACCAACAATTCAATCAATGTAAAACCTTTTTTCTTCATAATAATCACCTCGAAATAATAAAACTATTAAAAATTACTGTTTCACTAAAAACTACTCACGATACGACATTACAATTCTTACAATTTCCGCAATATTAAATTATGACACTATTTTAATTTTATATACGTTTGTTTATTCCTATCACATGCCAGCCAGCCATCTTTATATTCCAGTTCGACAACCTGAATCGAGCTTCTTCTCTGCTCTGAAGTATCCTTACCGCGATTATCTTCGGTTCTGCCGGGATGTGTAAAATAGAACAGATAGGCCCTGCCATTATTTACCACCACATCCGGGTGGCCGCCCTTAACCTGGTCATCAGTACCGGTGCCGGGGACCTGGACCAGGTTATCTTTTTGCCGGTCCCAGTGAACACAATCCTCGGATCGGTAAATGCCAAGCCCCCGCCAATTATCAACTACCATCCAATAGTAGTCTTTCCATTGAAAAACAGTCGGCCCTTCACCGGCTCTATCGCCAACGGCCTTGCCTTTATCCTGCCAGTTATAAAGGTCATCGCTGTCAGCGTAATAGATAGACTTTCTATCTCTTTCATTATTGTACCACATACGCCATTTACCATTTGGCAGTCGATAAACATCAGCATCGATAACCTTGTCAGAGGCCAGCTTAAGGGTTGACTGGTAGTCCCAATCGAGCAGGTTTTTACTGGTAAGATGGATAATATCCCTCGGATGCGACCAGTCGTTAAAAATTCCCGGCACATAAGTAAGATACATATGATAAGTTCCATCGTAATACATTACATCCGGAGCCCAATAAGTATCATCACCCTTCTTGTAACCAATGTTGGCATCCTGGCGATATTTCCATGTGACACCGCCATCAGCTGATTCGGCGATGCCGATAGGTGTGCCGTGTACCCAGGAAACGCCGCTGAGTCCTTCAGCATTGGCACGACGATTGGTATAGAACATGAACCATTTATTCTCGTCATGGTTGAAGCATAATACCGGGTCAGCGGCACCATCAAAAACCGGGTCGCGATATAATGGTTTGGGAGCAGGCTTGCTGTCAGCTGTCAGGATAACAAGTTCTGCAACAGAGGCAAAATCCTGTTTTCGCTGTTCAGATTCAGTTACTAACCTGATATATTTTGCGTCAACCGGCTTATCGAACATAACAATCTGAGCATCGGCACCGGAAGAAAAACTTCCATCTGCCCGAGTAATCCACTGCTTGCCGTCTGAGCTGGTTTCAATGGAATAATCCCTGATCCTGCCGTTTGGATGATCTTGTCTAGGCAAATATCGTAATCCGTTTATAAGTATAGATTGTTTGAGTTCGACAGAAATATAATGCGGGTGGCCGGATAAACTCTGACGCCATTGAGAATGCCAGAAAGTTTGCGGGTTGCCGTCAAAGGCATACTCAACCGGATCGGTATTAGATTCAGAGTCAGCTGTAATATCCTCAATATATTTTGCACATTGATTAGTTGAACTGCGCAGTATATCAACAGCCTCGTACATTTCCTCAGTTGCCGAAGAAACAATACCAGGAGCAGTATCAGCTGAAACAGGTTTATCCGGAAGAGGCGGCCCAACATAAATCACACCGATTTCAGCAAAAGAAGCATACTGATCACCGGCAAAACCAGAGCCGGCAATCAACTTAATATGTTTTGGAGATACCTTTTTGCCAAAGTCAATTTCCTGAAGGTCGAAAGTTGATTCAAGTGTGCCTTTAGCTGCTATTTGCCAGGAATTGCCATCATTACTAATTTCGACAGTATATTCCAAGACGTCACCCTGATGCTCTCTCTGATCCTGACGATTCATAATGAGCAGGCCGGTAATATCAGCATTTTGCGGAAATTCTATATTTACTTCATGAGGATATTTACCTTTTTGCTTCGGGCCGGCAGATAACCAGTAAGTATCAGGAAAACCATCAATAAGATTAGCTGCCTTGTAAGCCCCATTTTCTGAGTCAGCACCGGCAACCGCACCAAGTTTACGCATTACCTGATTATCGTAGTGTAAACTCATAAGCTGCTTTTCAGATATTGCTACATCAGGGGTAAACAGTTCCGAACTCATATAATTGATGATACTCTGCCTAAGTTGAGCAGCAACAGGCCTGGATTCAAGGTTAGTCTCTAAATCAGCGGCAGAGACAAGCAGGCGGCCTTTGCCAACCTTACATTCGAATAAAGCGGCAAGTTTATAATTTCTGTTCCAGTCATCAATCATCCAGACCAGCGGTGTCAGTTCTCCAGGGAGACTATCCAGGTTTATTGCCCTGCAATAAGGTTCAAATACCTGTCGCCAGTGCCACTGATAATATTTTTCGGTAATGAAATCTTTAAGAGCCGGATGGTTCGGGTTACAGAACAAGCCCAGGAATCGTTCCCATTTCGGCCCCATGAGTCGGTTCCAGAATATCGGCTTGCGGCCAATCGGAGGACAAGTCCATTGGAGCTGAGAAGCCCGGGGTATCAGTAATACCCTGCGGCCCCTTGATAGTTCAGCAACGGCGTCATCAAACGACCTGGTAACAAAGACATTATCAGCAACAGCAGTATCCATTTTTGCGGGGTAGAGCCAGAAGTTCCAGTCATTACGTATATTTGTGCCTGAAAGACCGACAACCAGCTGATATTGTGCCGGAGCAGCTAACCCGGCCAGATCAGCATTTATATGGCCGACATCAATTGCACTACCCTGGCTGATTTTATCAACAGGAAATTCCCCGCTAAAAGCAATCTTGCCATGGGTATTGATGACCTGCCAGTATATTATTGCATCTTTAAGCGGCTGAGGACCATAATGGGCAATCTGAATGTCGATATCAAACGGCTCGTCAGTCGTGAACACACGTTTTTTCAAAACGGCAAGGGGTACAGTCGGACTACAGAACCTGCGCCACTGAGCAGGCCGGATATAGCCTTTGTTCTGCCAGAACGCATCCAGAACACCAACTAAAGCAGTACCCTGCCCAACATAGTCATGAAGGTCGAGCAGCTGGAAACCGGCCAGCCCCGGAGTCCTCAGGTTGGCTTCAATTTCCTCTTTGTAGCATGCCGCCTGAAGGCGTCCAGACGCATCGGCGAACCTCTTATTCATATCAAGAAGGCCGGCTTTAGCCATAGAATCACGGAAGATTTCATAATTGCCAGGCTGCATATAGCCGGTAAATTTTCTGATGACATCAAAATCAGGATAAGCACACCACTGACCCAGCTCGTGAACAATAACAGGAACATCCACGCCATCAACCGATTTCAGGAAGTTACGGCCAAACCAGGCACGATCATCCCTGACAGGTCTGTAGCCAACACGATGTACAGCCAGGAAATCAGCACCTTTAACCGGGCCGGGATTCTCGATAAGAGGCCAGCCGGTACCGGTGGTATAAAGTCTTCTGGTGTCTTTTTTGCGATAATATTCAACCCAATCGGTAAGGGACTCTTTCCAGTGTCCCTTTGGTTCGTTACTGGGCGAGAAAAGGACAAATGAAGGATGATTGCCATAGTGACGAATCATACGCTCGCATTCCTCATACATACGTTTTTCCATCGGGGTATTCGGGCTGATCACATTCCACATGCCAGCTTCCGGCTGAAGGTATATACCCAGCTCATCGGCAGCGGAAAAGGCAGCCTCAGGCGGGCAGAAAGAGTGGAATCTCATATGGTTGAGTCCCCAATCCCTGCAAATTCTAAACAGATTACGCCAATAGTCAATATCGGTCGCAGGATAACCCGTTTCAGGGAAATCGCCACCAGAATGAGTACCGCGGAAATGACTGGGGACACCATTAACCAAAAGGACATTACCATCTGTACTAATTTCGCGAAAACCAAAACTGACAGGCCGTGAATCTGCTATATTATTACCCTTAAGAAAAATATCAAGCTGATATATTTTAGGATTAAACTCGCTCCACAGCTCGATATTACCATAGTGAATCTCAAATTCAGCAGTTCCGCCAGAAGCAGTCCAGGATACCGGTATACTTTTGCTGCCGGCCTGAATTATACCTGAGCCGTCATTACCAGTTATATTTGCGATTTTAACCATGAAGGAGACATTTTTTTTGTGAATATCGGGATAAGCCTGAATCTCATCAATCCAGACAGGACTGGAGCAGAACAGTTCAATCTTTCCCACGATACCATTCCAGGTACTGCCAAGCGAATCTGAGACACTATGGGCGTCAGGCCGATAGCCCATCAGCATACCGTTATCAACGCAAACGGTAAGTTTATGAGGTCCTGGTGTTAGAATACCAAGTTCATATTCATGAGGGGCAACCAGGCTGTCACAAGAGCCAATCTCGCTGCCGTCCAGCCATATAGTAGTCTCCCAGCGGGTTCTTTCCAGGAATAGCCCCACTCTTTTTCCAGCCCAGGATTCAGGAATATTTATATTCTTTTGATACCAGGCTTTGCCAAGATAATGCCTGGGCGGCTGACACAGGAAAGGAACTTTTGTGTTACCAGGACGGGCATAGTCTTTATAGTCTTTTCTCAAATACCAGTTACGATCGTATAATGAAAGCACCCAAGGGGTATCTTTGGTAATGAGATCACCATAACCTTGAGATTGAAAGATACCGGGCAGCACAATTTTGATTTCAAGCTCAGTGTTATACCACTTCTGTTCGATACCAACATTTTCAGAGTCTAATTTTAAACGCCAAGTACCAGCCAGAGATATATTGTCTCTTTCGTTATAAGTATCAGCGCATGCAACAGCAGCAAATACAAATAATAAAATAAAAACAAATAACTTATTATGCAATCTATCCATTATGCTCCAACAGGCATTTACATAAGTATAATTTATAAGTGCGATTTATATTTCGCATCAGATACATGTCGCACTTTTGACTATTCAGGCAGCCTCTGAAAATAATTGCAACTTAAGGCAACCTCTGAAAACTGCAAAAGTTACTATTCCTTAACTTTTTTAAGATTATTCAAAACTTCATTGGATACTTTAAACACGGTTCCATGCCTGGTACCGGCAGGAAACTTAAGTTTAGCAGTAATATCAGTCCAATTCTTCAGATCCGATGACACCTGCCCTTCCATACGGTGACGGGTGTATCCATCGAAAAATAAGAACCATTTCCCGTCGATTTTAACAGCAGAAGGTCCTTCGACCCATGAAGTCGAGATGGAATCACCAGCGGGGCCATACGGCCCTACCGCTTTACTGGAAAAGGCCATCCGAATATTCTTTTCTGCAACAGGAACTTTCTGTTCATTTTTAATAAACAATATATATTTATCATCGTCTTTTGCAATAAAAGCATCAATTACGTTAAACCCAGGATCGTAAAACAACTTTGCAGGTGTATATGTCACAAAATCCTTAGTAGCCACATAATAAATTCGATGATTATTGTCATCTTTAGAATTTTCAGTTTCCGGAAATCTGCCAAGTATGGTAGTTGACCAGATAATCAAGTATGTTTTGGTAGGCTCATCATAAAATATTTCAGGAGCCCAGCAGTTTTTTGCATCAGGTTCATCTTTCATAACAGAAAGAAATTTCTGCTCAGACCAGTTTACTAAATCAGCAGAATGGGCAACACCAATACCTTTGTCCCACCATCCGGTAGTCCATACCATATGGAACATGCCGTCCGGCCCCTGACAAATACTAGGATCTCGCATCAATTTACCGCCCACCAGCGGCTTGAGGAAAGATTTATCGTCTTTCAAAGCAGTCCATGCCAGCCCATCTTCACTATAAGCGAGGTGCAAACCATCCTGTCCGTTACCTCTAAAAGAACTATACAAAAGATTAAATGCAGATTTTTGATCTTTCTGAACATCAGTATCTGAATTATTAATAACTGTATTATCCGCAATCAAAAGCGTATTTGATAGAAAGAAAATCAAACAAAACATAAAGTATTTGCACAGATTGTTCATAAATAACTCTTTCATAATTTCTTAAAAAAATATCCACCCCGACATGCGGCAACATGCCGGAGTGAATATATCATTGTTATTGTAAAAATCTAAAATATTAACAACTCTGGATTACCATTCACAAGAATCGCCTGGATAGCGTTCACAAACCAACCAATCCTGTGCAAATATTGCAAAATCAGCAACAGTAATACGGCAGTCGTCATTAAGGTCATGCACCAGAGAATCTTCTAAAGTAGCAAGACAAACATACTCATCAGGTTTCATCTCGTTATACAGAGCAGCAACCTCAGTTGCAGTAAAGTCATAACTGTATATCCTGACATCATCAATAGCACCGTTGATTGACAACTGAGACTCAAAGCCACCGATATAAAGAGGAGCAGCAGGGACAAGATCCGGAGCAATAACTACACCTGTCGCATAAGCATCTCTTTCACCGTCAGTATAGGCAGTCATAGTTTCAGATTCGGCGTCATAAGTCAAAGTCAGCATATGCCACTGGCCGTCACCAGTATCAACTTCAGAACGACCATCCAACCAGTTGTTAGGTACTTCAAGAATAAATGCAGCATTAGCGGTCGATTCGTTATTAGTACCAATCAGCCAACCGGAAACCTGTCCATCAAGTTTAGATATAGGCAGCAACCAGCCCTTTGCCTCATTTACCTTGTACCATATGCTAACAGTCATATCGCCAGGGAAGAAGTTAAAGTATTCAGAATTCGGAATTTGAACAATATCACCATCGTTATTAAAGCTGACAGCATTACCGTCAATACCGGCTTCATAGCTAACAGCCCCATCAGCAGCTGTTGCAGCAGAACTGATTATAACTTCGCCATCGTGAACAGGCACCCCGGCAACAATATCAGTTACAGAGTCAGCCAGGTTGTCATCAAATTTCCAGTGACCAATCAGACGCGAAGTCCACAGATAAGCAGCACGAGAAGGAGCAGAAGGAGTCTGCCCGTTATAGGCAATACAATAATACTGACCTTCTTCTGCCAGGGTAGCACCTGTAACTGTCAGATCGGTAGAAGCAGTGCCAGAGAAAACAGCATCGTCTGTAAGCATAATATCGCCAGCTTCATCAACTTTAAACCACTGGAAGGTTTCAGCAACAGGAGAGCCCTGCACACTAAAAGTAGCGTCAGGCTTGGCAATAGCATCATCCGGTCCGGAAACAATAGAAGGAGTTAAACCAATAGTAGTAAATTCCCATGTAACACTAGTGATATTATTGCTATTTCCTGCGGGATAAGCAGTGCCATTTCCACTGTCAAACCCTTCTTCTACAGCCCAGTAATAAGTAGATCCGTTAGTAAGACCATTGATTGAATAGGTAACACTTGAATCATTATAATCAGTATGGTCAACCGTAGCGTAAAGCACAAGATTCGGATCAGTATCTGTACCGCTAGACAGATAAATATAATGTTTTAACAGCGTAGACTCAACAGCATCATTAGGGTCAACAGCAGCTTTGAAGTTGAGTTCAAGATTAACTGTTTCGTCCTGCTGCAGAGTACCTACACTACCATCATTATTAAGACTGGAAGCAAAGCCACCAGAGGCAGGAACTATTGCAGTATCCATAAACCGGATATTATCCATTCCACCATCGATATGGTCAACATAGTCTCCATTAAACCAGCCACGACCAAATGTCCATGTGAAGTTGTTAACAGCCAGAGCATTATCTGCAATACTCTGCGAAGAAATGTCCATCTTGCCGATCTGCTGATAACCGGCACCGTCATCAAGCCACATTGACAATGAGACACCATCACTCATAGCGAGTATATTGTACCATTTGTTAGTCTCAACAGTATAGTCACCATCGAGAATCCAGCGTTCGCTAGTGATAGTTTCGACATTTATACGGAACCTGTCATCTTCACCATTGTTTGAAAAATAGAAATCAGCTTCGGTATCACCGTTCGTTGATCCATCACGACCAATAAAAGTTTCCCAGCCATCAATCTCTTCAAGCAGAATAGAACATTCAATGGTCCATACAGATGGAGACCAGCCGGTAATAGCTTCGTCAGTACAATATCCATCCTGATGATTATCAGCATTCGACATAGCCACAAATGAACCCCAGGGAGTATTGTCAGAGAAGTAAGGGCCATAATAGTCACTCCAACCCCGCATTAAATAGCCGCCGATAAGATCAACAGAACCGCCACTACCATCAGCTTCACCGGCCTCAGAGTCAGTGAAAGGCTCGCCGGGAACACCATCTTCAAAAGTCCAATGAGCGACAGTTGCCGCAGAGAGAGGCAAAGAAATAAACATTGCCAGAAACACACTTAAAATTACATTTTTCTTATACATTTCAGTTCTCCATAAAATAAGTATTTGCTTACCAACAACCGGCCTGTATCTTCTAATTACCGGCACCACCAAAATTTCAAAAATCTATCTAAGTCTACAGAACCTCCTTTCCAACAAAGTTCCATGAAAAATATCTTTTAGAATAAAAAACATTATCGCTCTCTCGCTTTAATTACAGTTAAAGAATAAGGTTTTAATGGATATTCAAAATTATCGGAAACTCCGTCAAATGTAAAAGATTCAGGATAGACATTTTGAGGCATTTCCAATGAATTTTCCATTTCGCGATCATCCGCAGTGAATAATACAACTGACGCCTGTGAGGCAAGTTTAATGCTGCCGCGAAGATTCACTTTTAAGTTTAAAGGTTCAGCTGTAGGGTTAACCGCCTTGATATAGACAATTCCATTTTCAGAATCCCTGGTACATGAAGCATAAAGTCTTTTTGAAACTCTAACCGGGATATCAAGGTCGTGAATAAGATTTCCATCCAAGAAGCATTTAACATTTTCGCCATTCAGCTCTATTTTAACATTATACCATTTGTCACTATCAACACTACCGTCACGTTCAGTTAAGACAGAACTGGATCCGCCATCCACAGCCTGAACAGCATGCCTGGTATTACCCCAGCCGCCAATATTCCACTGCAGACCGTCATCATTATTATCACGTCTGAAGCAGATAATGAATCCTTCCTGTCCGGAAATCTTTTTAGCTTTAAGAGTTAGAGTGTAATTTTCCCAGCCGGCATCGCCAACAAAACAGACAGCTCCATCGACAGAAGAGTCAGCCTGTATGTAAGAATTATTACCAAAACTCCATTTTCCGGGTCCGGCATGCCAATGAGAAGCAGCAGGCGAAGAGATAAGTTCCTTTCCAGAAGAAACGACTTTCACATCCTTAAACTCTGCTGCTGTTCTCCAGGTAGAAAGCCCTACCTTGCCAGCCGGTTTTGCGATAAGAGTCTGTTTATCATCAATTTTAGAACTGAGATATTCAGTACCTTTGCATTCACTGAATAATTTCTGAACATAATACGAAGGAGTACCAAACACCCTGGTATTATCGAAAAAGATCAAATCAGGGGTCCACTGGGTAAAGCCATCTTTTGCCATAAGCGGTGCATAAGCAGCCATTTCAACGATATCTGAATTTCGTTCAAGGCCGGTCATAAATGCCGCTTCGGTGATAGCCGTGTACAAAGTATTTCTTTTTCCATTACCATGAGCAGCATACTCACCAGCAAATACTTTGGGCCCGGTGCGATCATAAGAATCGTACCGGTTATCATTTTGCAGGAACCATCCTGGAGAACGATAATAATGCTCATCAACCAAATCAGCGGGTGTGCCAGATTTAAACTTATTCCATGCCAGGTCATACCATTTCCCATCGGAAGAAGGACCGGAAGTAGAAATAATGTTCATATCAGGATAGGCAGATTTAATAGCCTTGTAGAAGATATCGTATCTCTTAAAATATTCCTCGCCCCACTGTTCGTTACCAACACCAATATACTTGAGATTGAATGGTTCCGGGTGACCGGCCTCAGCTCTCTTTGCCCCCCAGGTACTGTCAGCAGGGCCATTAGCAAACTCGATAAGATCCAGCGCATCTTGCACATAAGGATCAAGCTGATCCAAAGGTACAAGCTGCCCTGTTTCATACTGGCAGGCCATACCACAATTTATAATCGGCAGCGGCTCGGCCCCAATATCTTCGCTTAGACGAAAATATTCGTAAAACCCGAGCCCTAACGATTGATAGTATTGCGGCGGCCTGTTCCAGCTACGCCACCTATTCCAGTTTACTTTTCTCGCAGAGATATTACCGATAGAATTTTTCCAGTTATAAGAATTTGTAAGATCATACCCTTCAACAACACAACCACCGGGGAAGCGGAAGAATCCAGGTTTCAGATCGTAGAGCATTTGTACAAGATCCGCCCTTAGACCGTTATCCTGAGACCTCCAGGTATTTGACGGGAATAAAGATATCATATCAAATTCTAAATTACCTATTCCATTAACCAGCAAAACCAAACCGGCAAGATTCTCATCTGCCTCAGCTGTGATAGTGCCGGTATATCTTTCCCAATTCGCAGAAAGTTTTTTACCTATTTGAACACTACCGATATTATCGCCATTTCTATCAACCAGATTAACTGAAATATTACCTAGAAAAGTGTTATTGGCCCTGGCATAAAAGGAGAAATTAAAGCTTAAACCTTTTTGGGTTACAATACCACCAAAACCTGAATTTTTGATCAAAACATCATTTTTATTGGCAATAGAGAGGCTCAGGTAATGAATATTAACGGTATTTAGAGGTTCAATGTCTGTGACTTCAACCCGACAGCCGGCATCCCTGGTGATTTCCCAGCCAAAAAGAGCTTCGTCGAACTCAAAAGACCGATTTTGAACCTGCTCGGCGTACAAGCCGCCGTCAGCGGCAAAGTTAATATCTTCAAAGAACAAGCCATAAAGTAAGGGGCTAACAGAATGTAAAGGCCGATCTAAATCTACAGTCAAATCAATATCTGCCCCGTCGCCTGCAAGAGAAACATTCAAAATGCCAATTGACATAGCAAGAGCCAGAGAAAGAAGCTTAAGATTTATTATAGTGCTTAAATTTCTAATCATAGTTTTTCGAGTTAATCAAACATCATTCAGAGGGAATTAATTCACAAAAAGTAACTTCTGAATAATATAGAATATCGCCTGTATTATAATAATTTAGGTCATGATGACCGTTTGACACGTAAGTAATGTGTAAAAGCGAACTTATATATTAAAGTTGATATCTAATTATACCCTAGAACACCGAGGCAAGGAAGACCATTTCGCGCTTTTATATCACCAGTTTGCGACAAGTAAAATATGTGGAAAAATCGTAAAAAATAAACCTATCCAAGAATGCAATTGGTCCGGTTTAGAACCCATAAGCGAGGATTAATTGATTGAAAATCACGCTAAAAAGATAAAAAATGGCCAGTGATACGTTAAAAAACACAAAAAAAACGACAATTTCTATCCACAATATCGCTGTTAACAAATTCAATCAGATTATTTAGATTCAAAATTTTTGCGCATTTGTGACGGAGTCATGCCTGTAGCATTTTTGAAATACCTGGAGAAATGTACCGGATCAGTAAACTCAAGTTCACTGGCTATCTGATAAACAGGAGCAGTAGTTTTAAGCAGCATATTCCTGATCATCTCAATCCTAAGTCTCTCAATTTCACTTTTGATTGACCGTTTAAGATATTTTTTGAAGCGTCGTTCAAGCTCTCTTCTCGACAGGCAGGTTGCATTGACAACATCAGTAGCAAGAATAAGCTTATGGAAATTGTTCCTGATATAGCGTAAGGCTGCAACCACTTCTTCATCGTTTATCGCCAATACATCAGTCGACTGCCGTTTGATAATCTCTATGCCGGCGACATGAATAGTCTTATTGCCTGATTTCCCATTAATTAACTCATTCAGATGCTGAGCAGCAGAAAAACCTGCTCTTTCAAAGTCCAATTCGATGCTTGATAAAGAAGGTGAAGAAAGGTTACACATTAAATCGTCATTATCCACACCAAGAACCGCCACCTCTTCAGGCACACAAATACCGCTTGTCTTACACACCTCTAAAACCGAGATAGCCCTGTCATCATTGCAGGCAAAGACACAAAGCGGACGAGGCAGAGATTTGAGCCACTGAGCCATCTCCATTCTCTCCTGCATTTCCTGAACTTCATAACCGCCCTTGAGATCATCATTGTATTTATAGCTGAAATCAGAAACAGACTGAATACCATGTTTCATAATGTAGTCACTGAAACCCTGATATCTCTTTTTGGACCATGCTATATCTCCAAAACCGCAATAGGCGAAATTTTCGAACCCAAGGTTTAAGAAGTATTCTGCCGCAGATTCGCCAATTTCATACGAGTCTGTTACGATAGTAGAGGTGCCAGGTATGATTTCCCGCTGGGTATCGTTAACCACTTTTGGCACATTGATATTTGTTATATGATCAGAATCAACAGCATCTCTAATCAATAATCCATCAAGGTTATCCAACGGAATATTTAGAAGGCTGTAGGATTGATCACTTCTCAAATAGGAAGGAGATTTAATATAAACTTCCCAATCAGCCCTGACAGAAATGTATTTTTCGGCACCAACAAGAAATTTCCTTCCTGATACTCGGGAGGTGTCTACAATAATCATGATTCTTTTCATATTGTCATCCACAGATAAAAAAAGTTAAAATCCTGGAACTATAATACACGCAATATGACAGTTCCATTTACCAGTCCACATTTCTTCTATTTTTTCATGTCGGCCAAGATGCCAGGATGCAGCTGCTGCGGAGCCCTGGCCCAGAAGACAGCCGCAGGCACCCCTTCAGTATTGACAAGGTTAATATTCATCAACTCGTTTTGCCTGAAAGCAAATCTAACATCGTAGGGCCTGTCGATATCATCATTCCATACAATAACACTATTGCCATCAATTCTGGCTTTGGCCGGAAGAAATTCCTTATTTTTCCCAACGGGCATAATCTCAAAGAAACGCGGTTCCTTACCATCATTCGTGGTAAGATCAGAACCAAAAGTTTCAAAATTTACAATTATCCTGTCATTTTCTACCTGCATATTTTTAAACTGCGGTCCGGCAGGAATATAATCCTGATAGTTATAGACATTAGCATAAGCAAGATTTGCCAGCCGCACGGCCAATTCGTATTTCTGCGGCTGATGCAAACCATTAGCCATACCTAAATCAGAAGCTACCGCCATTGAGGTAAAAGGAATTGCCAGTGCCTGCCGCTGAGCTTCCAGAAAAACAGACTGACTATTTTCGTCGTTAAACCGTTTTGAAGCATAATCCGCAGGCGGAAGCTGAACAATATAAAACGGTAATGCCGAATTATTCCAAAGTTCCCTGTAATCCCTGATCAATAATTGCAACTTAAGGGCATATGCAAATCTGTCACCATCTTTATGGAGATTGTTTTCCCCCTGGTACCAGATAACTCCTTTAATCCTGTATTTCGCCCAAGGCTTGAGCATATTTTCATATACATATCCGCCCCTGTAGAACTTCTCTATATGAGTACCGCCCCAGGCAATTCTAATCGAGGCAGTCATAACACCAGTCCGCTGGGATACCTCCCGAGCGAAATAATAGGCAACCGGGTTACAATGCTGAATATTATCCCGGTCACAGCATACCCATTTGTTTTCAGCAGAATTTCTGATAGTTTCGCGTCTAAAATCCCTGGTAGCAACCATATAGTTTCGGACGAGCCTGTCCTGATCGCAATTTTTGAGATCATTTCTGAAACGACTGTTGTACTTTTCGTCTATATTATCAAGATCGAGGAAATATTTAAACGAAACCTGCATGTTTGACTGACCACTAAAGACCCAGACATCACCCAAAAATACATCATTGAGAGTTATTTTTTCGTTTGTTCCAGCGATGGCCAATTCATAAGGTCCGCCTGCCGGCATAGCCTTCAGATCAACCTGCCAATTACCATCATCAGAGGTGATTGCACTGGCTTTTTGTGGGCCAAACTGAATTTGAACAGCCTCACCGGCATCGGCCTGCCCCCAGATAGCAACTTGTGCATCTCTCTGGAAAACCATGCCATCTTTGAACATTACAGGTAAAGAAATTGATGCCTGGACAGCAGTAGCAACAAAAAACAAAAATATAGATATCTTTCCTGAAAACACCATTTTTAGATTAACCTTCAATATTAAAACAACAAAACTTAAATAATTATTTCAGTAAACAAGATGCAAACAATAAAGCCGAAATTTACAATTCACATAACTCAGGATACAGTTCGCACTATTCATATTCAACATTATACGCAAAGGCCGTAAAAGGGCCATGTAAATGAGAAACTATACATTTAATTGTGTTTTTGAGCTAGATCTCGAAATCATATTTAATTCAAAGTGTTGCAGAAAGGCTCTTTTAGGCTATTCATGCAACTTAAAAACATCGAAAGTTAACTCAGGTAAAACTACCAAGAAATAATTATCCTCCTACAAATAATCATTCTAAATTATTTAATTACATCATACCAGTAAAAAGTGATGATTTCAACATTTTTGAGAACAAAAAATCATATATTAAATAATTGCAGAAAATATACTTATATCAAATCGCTAATTGGTGATGTTTGCAATAGACCAAATCAGCAATTCAGACAAATACATAACAGGAAAAACAGGAAGGAAAACATTGCAGTATATTCCAAAAGGCTTGCATTATTCTGGCTTCAAAAACGAATAGTATTTGTTTAATTAACCAATCGTCAAAATACAATTTCATATTTCTGTGCGGTTTTGCTCATCTGACTGAATAATATCACTCGTATAAGACCGGTACAGGACCAATTTAAGCGGAAAAATTTGTCACTATCGCCTCAGGTTATGACTTAATTCAAGATGCAATAAAAAAACATATCCTGACGATTGTCACAGCTTATAAAATACGAGTGATAACGATCTCATTTTATCACAAATTGATGCAATAAAATATTGAAAATAAATGAGATATCAATATAATTATTTATGTATAGGAAATGAATTGTACAGGAGATATTTCAAGTAAAATGCAATGATATATCTTAGTGAACAGCAAGTGATAATTAAGTAAATACTTCAGCAATAATAACAGCCCCAGACTCTATAATGTTAATCTATTCGCTAAAAAGAATTCATAATACGAAGTCGGGGGAATATACCACTTAACATTCATTATTTTACCTCACAGCAGTTATACAAATTCATCAAACACAGAGAACAATAAAGGTACTGTAGAGAAGCTTTTTCCATTTGAACTAACAGGGAAAAAACATCATAAATAAGTAATAATCAAAGGAATGTTATTGAAAAAACTGTTTACGCAAACCACTAAAGAATAGGAGTAGTCATGTTAAAAAGTTTTTATCAGAAAATAGCAATCGCTGCTGTCCTTGCGATATTATCAATGCCGGTATTAGCTGCCGAATTTAATGTGTGCAAATACGGAGCAAAAGCGGATGGAAAAACAGATAATACCAAGATGATCCAAAAGGCAATCGACGCCTGTACAGAAGCCGGGGGAGGCACGGTTGTGTTCGACCCGGGCACATATATGACCGGTTCGATCTTCCTGAAAGATAACGTAAATCTGCGAGTAGATGAAAATGTGCTGATAAAAGGTATTCAGGATGAGTCACTATACCCGGA
Organism: Sedimentisphaerales bacterium; assembly: GCA_963666285.2. Taxonomy (GTDB): domain Bacteria; phylum Planctomycetota; class Phycisphaerae; order Sedimentisphaerales; family SM23-30; genus JAFGDI01. The sequence goes on along the minus strand of OY762711.1, from coordinate 2,265,906 downwards.
TGTATATACCAGAGTAGCCGGAATAGAGACAATATGGCCGGCGGCATTGATTAATGCCTATGATGTAACCGGTATCAAGATCTACGGAAAAGGTACAATTGACGGATCCGGTTCTGTCTGGTGGGATAAATACTGGAATATGCGTCGCGAATATGATGCGAAGGGTCTGCGATGGGTGGTCGATTACGACTGCAAACGTCCGCGGCTGATGCTCATCTACAATGCCTCTAATATTTCACTAGAAGGCCTGACATTAAAAGAGCCGGGCTTCTGGACAGTCCATATCTGTTATAGTTCCAACGTACTAGTTGACGGCCTGACAATCCGGGCAAACCTGGACGAGAAAGTCGGCCCAAGCTCAGATGGCATAGATATCGATTCATCGAATAATATCCTGGTACAAAACTGTGATATCGACTGTAATGATGATAATTTCTGCCTAAAAGCCGGTCGTGACTCAGACGGCTTGAGAGTAAACCGCCCTACTTATAATGTTGTCATTCGCGATTGTATAGCCCGGAAAGGACATGGTTTGATAACCTTCGGCAGTGAAACATCCGGCGGCATGTATAATGTCGAAGTTTACAATCTGAAAGCTTACGGTACCAGTACCGGCATAAGGTTCAAATCTACCCAGGGCCGAGGCGGAACGGTACGAAATGCGTATATCCATGATATTGACATGTACAATGTCAGGGACGCGATAAAACTGGAATACGACTGGTACCCTGCGTACAACACAGTACCAGACGAAGTCAGGAAGGAAATCGAGGCCAAAGGTGATAAGCTACCTATGCACTGGGAAAAACTTATGACGGTTGTGCCGGAAGATAAGGGGACGCCTTATATTCATGATATCAGGATTGCCAATGTAAAGGGTGCAGACTGCCAGAACGCTATAAAAGTTAACGGTCGCAAGAATCAGCCAGCCGGAAACTTTACGTTTGAAAATATTGACATTACTTCATCAAAAGCAGGAACGATCAAAAATGCGACAGACTGGACATTCAAAAATGTAAATATAAAAGCCGCTGATAATTCAAAGGTCAAACTGGAAAACTGTTCAAATATAACAGGCTTAAATTGAGACATTTACTAAAGGAATATTTTTTATGCACAACTTGAGAACACTACTTTGTATTTTAATATTAATAACAATACCAAACACCCTGTTTGCACAGGTAAAACCTGCCGGTGTATTTGGCGATCACATGGTACTTCAGCAAGGCCGGACAGTACCGATATGGGGCAAGTCAGCTGCCAACGAAACAATTACGGTAATATTCAATGGCCAGAAAGTAAGTACCAAGGCCGGTGCAGATGGTAAATGGAAATTAAATTTAAGCTCTATGAATGTCGGCGGCCCATACAAAATGGTAATCAAAGGTACAGCCGATACTGTTACGTATGAAGATATCTATATTGGTGAAGTATGGCTCTGTTCGGGTCAATCCAATATGGAAATGACAGTAACAGAGAAAGGCGGATATTACTGGTGCGGAGTAAATAACCAGGAGCAGGAAGAAGCTGCTGCCAACTACCCAATGATTCGAGTATTTAACGCCCCATCCCTGATTACAGACGAGACACAAACAGACCTTGAAGCGAAATGGGAAATTTGCAGCCCCAAGACTGTAGGGCATTTTTGCGCAACAGCATATTTCTTTGCCAGGGAACTGCAAAAGAGTATTGATATACCAATTGGCCTGGTAACAACAGCTTATGGTGCCAGTACGGCAGAAGCGTGGACAAGCCGGGAGGCACTGGAAGCCAAGCCAGAGCTAAAATTCCTGCTGGATAATTATGCCGAAAAATGTGCCGACTATGACAGCGGAAGTGCTATCAAAGAATATGAAGCAAAACTGGAAGAGTGGAAAGCAGCGTCAGAAAAAGCAAAAGCCGCAGGTGAAAAAGAACCCAAAAAGCCAGGCAAGCCAAGAAACCCTCACACAGACCAGCACAATCCAAGCCTGCTTTATAATGGCATGGTAGCACCATTGGTCCCTTATGCCATTAGAGGAGCAATCTGGTACCAGGGCGAATCTAATGCCGGAACAGCAGATATTTATGATGTAATAATGGAAACACTAATCGAATGCTGGAGAGACGAGTGGGGACAAGGAGATTTTCCATTCTATTTTGTTCAACTTGCAAATTTCAGATATAAATCAAACGAGCCATGTAAAGGCGGCGGAACAACCGAAGTTCGTGACAGCCAATTGAAGAATCTGTCTATACCAAATACCGGCATGGCAGTATCTGTTGATATCGGCAATGCCAAGAATATCCACCCGAAGAATAAACAGGAAGTTGGAAGGCGATTGTCATTACTGGCAGAAAACAGAGTATATGACAAAACAGTTACCGATTCCGGTCCTATTTTTGACCACATAATAATAGACGGCAACAAAATACAAGTTTTCTTCAAAGATTACAGTATAGGAAAAGGCTTAATCTTCAAAACCACAAAACTGCAAGGTTTTGCTGTTGCCGGCAAAGATCATAAATTTGTCTGGGCAGATGCAGAGATCAATGGTGATACAATAGTAGTATCCAGCCCGGAAGTAATCAGTCCAATCGCCGTACGATACGGCTGGAACGACAACCCATATACAAGTTTGTATAATAAGGACGGACTACCGGCTTCACCGTTCCGCAGCGATGATTTTTAATATCATTAAGGATCAAAAAATGAAAAGAACTATTCGTAACAGCTTAGCTATTGTATTCATAATTTATATGGCTATTGCCGGGACAGTTTATGCTGGAACTTCAGCAGCAGAATGGCCGGAGGCAACATCACAAATGAAGCCATGGTCGAGATGGTGGTGGATGGGCAGTGCCGTAGATAAGCAGAATCTTTCAATTTTGCTGAATGAATATAATGCGGCAAGCATAGGCGGGATGGAGATATGTCCGATTTACGGGGTAAAGGGTTACGAAGATAAGTTTATAGATTTTTTGACACCTGAATGGATAGAGATGCTGGGCCACACTTTGAGTGAGGCCACCGATCTTGGCATGGGAATAGACCTGACAACCGGAACCGGCTGGCCGTTTGGCGGGCCCATGGTAAGCAAAGAGACCGCATCGGCAGGTATTATTCTCAAAGAGATTTCATATAAGGATAACAAACTGTCAGAAGATTTGCCAAAAGGAAAACTGATATATCTGACAGCGATATCCAAAGACGGGCAGAAAGTCGAGCTTATCGATAAGGTTAATGACGGCAAGCTTGCCTGGGATGCTCCAGATGGACAATGGGCTATCCTGGCGGCGGCGATGAAAATACCAGTCCAGCGAGTAAAGCGAGCCGCCCCCGGCGGAGAAGGTTATGTAGTTAATCCTTACTCAGTAGATGCCCTGAAGGCGTATCTCGAACCTTTTGATGAAGCACTAAGTAAACTTAACAGTTCACCAAGATGCCAATTTCACGACTCATTTGAATACTACGGTGCAACATGGACACCTGATTTCTTTGCAGAGTTTGAGAATCGACGCGGTTACGACCTTCGTGACAATATGGAACCACTCTTTGGTATCGGCATGGAAGATTCTATTTGCAGGGTAATGAGTGACTATCATGAGACAATAAACGATCTACACCTGGAATATATCAAAGAATGGACAGAATGGTGTCACACACACGGCAGCAAATCGAGAAACCAGGCACACGGTGCACCGGCAAACCTGATTGACCTGTACGGAGCAAGTGACATTCCGGAAACCGAGATATTTCGCAAAGTTGAAGAAGAGCAGATGACGATGCTGAAGTTAAGCTCTTCGGCAGCTCACCTGAACGGTTGCAACCTGGTATCATCAGAGACATTCACCTGGCTAAAAGAACATTTCCAGACTGCTCCGTCCGATCTGAAAAGTGCTACTGATTTTATGTTTCTGGCAGGGGTAAACCATATCTTCTTCCACGGCATACCATATTCACCCCAGGAAGCAGAATGGCCGGGATGGCAATTTTACGCATCAGTTAATTTCGGTTCCGGAGGCGGGCTATGGAAAAACCTACCGACATATAACAGCTATGTAACCCGTTGCCAGAGTATTCTGCAAACCAGAAAATCCGATAATGATATTCTGCTGTATTTCCCTATGTACGACTACTGGTACAATAAAGATAAACTGCATATGACATTCACTATCCATAACCAGAATGAATGGCTGCATCCATCGGTTTATGCCCGGACAGCGGAAGAGCTGAACAAACACGGGTACAGCTATGATGCGGTATCAGACAGCTACCTGAAGAAGGCATTATGTGTAGATGGCAAGATCGTAATCAATGATACCGAATACGAATCTATAGTAATCCCCTATACCAGATTTATGCCGGAAAAGACGATAGAAAAGCTGCTTTCCCTGGCAGAAGATGGTGCCAGCGTATTATTCCAGGAAAAAATACCTGATGATGTGCCCGGTCTGAAAGATTTCAGGTTTAGAAAGACAAAAAGAAAGATCCTTATAGATAAAATAATGCCGGAGAAAGATTCAAGAGAGTCTCGCCTGAACAGGCTCCATCAGGCAAACATAAAGATTCCTCACGGTAAGGGAATGATAATGGTGGCAGAGTTGGCCTGGATGCTGGAACAGGCGACAATTACACGTGAAAGCCTGGCGGAAAATGGGATAAGCTTTATACGCAAGCGCAGCGAAAACGGCTTTGACTATTTTCTGGTTAACCAGGATAACAGCTTTGATGGCTGGGTAACATTAGGCAAACCAGCGATTGATGCGATGCTTATGGACCCGTTATATGAAAACCGTATTGGTAAAGCGGCTGTTAGAAATATTAACGGTCGAACAGATATATACCTTCAAATGAAACCGCATGAATCGCTTATTCTAAGGACATTTGCCAGCGACCAACACTTAGGCAGAAAATGGTCATATACAAACACTACAGTCAAACCTATTGAGCTTAAAGGGAACTGGACGGTTGAATTTATTGACGGCGGCCCCGCCCTGCCGGCCAAACAGGAAATAAGTAAGCTTACCAGCTGGACAGAATTTGAAGATGGCGAAGTCGACCGGTTCTACGGCACAGCACGATATACTCTTAAATTTGAGGTTCCAAGATTAAAAGCAGATGACTGGACACTTGATTTAGGAAAGGTATGCAACAGTGCCAAGGCAACAGTGAACGGAAAATATCTCGGTACACTGTGGTCTGAACCTTTCCAGATCAATGTCGGGCCATATTTAAATGACGGGACCAATACCCTTGAAGTAGAAGTAACCAACCTTGCGGCAAACAGGGTAAGAGACCTGGACATAAAAAAGGTAAACTGGAAATATTTCTATGACATCAATATAGTTAATATCGATTACAAACCTTTTGACGCTTCAGGCTGGCCGCTATTTGACTCAGGACTAATCGGGCCTGTCACAATAGCCCCGCTAAAGAAAATCGCTCAGGAATAGATAACCAAATTAGTAGCTGACATATATGAACAATACACAGAAGATAAGCTATACGAACTGTATTTTCCGAAGTATCATACCCATACCTCGATTTCCGGGGCAGAGTTAAATGCAAAGACCCTGATAAAAGCAATTCAGCACTTAGAGAACTGTCCTTTATCAGAGTCTATAAAAAACGATTAACTCAAATTGACTTATGGTCAGTTTAAAAGATGTCAGACATTATATTTGTCAGTTTCAGGTGCCTGTTAAGCGGTGATCTATTTTACCAGCCGGTAAACTTCACTGCCAGCAAGAAGGAAGGCACCCAGACCGTAATCCTCAAAGTCCGGTATCTTGTCATAAGTTACCGGCTGACCGGCTTCCGGTTCTTTGCCTGTACTTTGCACATAGCCCAGAAAGCCGTTATCATGCAGGGCATCATTAACCATGGCATTCCACCCTTTTGCGATTACCGGCAGGTAAGTCTCTCTGTCAAGAATATCCTGATTGACACCCCATGCCATAGCATATACAAAGAAAGCGGTACCGGTAGTTTCCCTGCCGCCAAAATGATCCGGATCATGCAAACTGACATTCCAGAACCCATCAGTTCTTTGCAAAGGGATAAGAGCCTCTGCCATAACCTTGAACATATTCAAATACTCATCCCGATGCGGAGCATTTTTCGGCATAATATCGATAACCCTGGCCATTGCCGCGATCACCCAGCCGTTGCCGCGTGACCAGTAGCAGTCTTTGCCATTGGGCGTAACAAACGGCGGATCGTAATCCTTATCACGCCACCAGAGACCATGTTGAGGGTTATACAAGCCGTTATCGCCATGTGAAACTTTGGTGTAGTTATATATCTCATACATCTTTTCAAAGTATTTATTGTCATTATAGATAACACCAAGTTTGGCAAAGACAGGCATCGCCATTTGAAGGGCATCAATCCACCACCAGTCGTCAACCTGGGTGCTATTGACCATTCTATCAATATTATCTTTAATATTTGCTATTCGTTCAGGTTTGGGATCAATTAAATACAGGTCAATATAAGTCTGACCGCAGCACTGGTCATCGGCATTACGGGTAGCGTTTCCGTTTCTCAGACCCCATTTATGAAATTCACCCCATTCAACGGCATAGTCATAATAAGCTTTTTGCGGGTCAATTCCATACAATGCCATAAGGCCTTCGTAATAGGTGCCACGTGTCCAGATATTGCTGGGGCGTTTCTTATTGGTAACTATAGGTTTGCCGGGATCAGGCCATTTGTCCATGAAATATTTATTGGCCAGTTCCATATCAGCCAATACTTCTTTCGCCGCGGGAAAGTCTTTCATTAATACTTTAGTCTGCTTTGTAGAAGTACAAGAGCTAACAAAAAACACAGAACAGAGAAATAATATAATACTTATTTTCGGCAAGTTCCTCTTCACAATTCTGTCAATCATAAGATATTCCTTTAATTAATTACTCAAACTATTCGATGGTCAGTTTGAAAAAACATATTATTCCGCAACCGGACCGGTAATCTGAAACCAATCGATATTGGCCAGGCCCGACGATGTTTCAGCAATAAGGCGAATGGTATTGGTTCCTTCAGAAAGCATAACAGAAGCCGGAGATGCTGTATCCCAGGTAGTCCAGTTTCCTGTTGCAGTAAAATCAATATTCTGAACCTGAGTATTACCATTTATACTTACGGCTCCGGTCCTGTTAGCCGAAGCACCGTTAGCATATCGCCATTGAAGCTGACAATAGCCATCAGCAAGAGCCTCAACCTGCCATTCTATGTACTGGTCATAGGCATTATCTGTATTGACAAAACCTGCCCCGGTAAAGTCGGCATTGTTATTATCAACGGACCCATCAAACACACCTATATAACCGTCCTCATTTTCCTGGATAAGCTTAGTTATGACCTGGGGTGCAATATCGGCGAGCCAGCTTTCGGCAATAACAGAGAAATCACTAATATTAATAATACAGTCACCGTTAAAATCGACACTCATATCATAATCGCAGTCGAAATCCAACCATATGACGCCGAAATCGGCAAGGTCTGCTTGATTAACCACATAATCGCTATTAAAATCGCCTCGCAAATAATCGATATATACCCAAGGTTCAAGGTAATCACTGGTAATTACCTGCCTGGTGATATTTGGTCCCTGCCAGGCAACTGAATAATGGTCATGACCAACAGACTCCTTATACAATAACTCGATATAGTACTTTCTGCCTGCCAGCAGAGAAATAGTTACTGATTGCTGCTCAGGCAAAATATCCCACAGCCGAGGTTCTGTGGCACTTGAGACAGACGCAATTTTCGCGGCATTAGCGGCAAACGCATCTGAGCTGAGCCATAATTCAGCAGATTCATCGGCAGCAATCCAGAAAATGTAATCACCATCAGATGGAGGTACCAGGTAACTTCTTAAACGAGTACCATAATTATCAGCTGTATCAGCAGTTTTTTCAAAACTCGAGATATAATTAATCGTATCCGGACTGCCAGGATAACCGGCACTTGACGTTAGATCATTAACTGTATCACCGGAAATATCAGACCATATTTCACTTAATACTGCCGGTTCACCAGGAACAGCGCCATCAACCAGCTCAATATCCGGGACAGGGAGATAGCTCATATGATCGCCAAGGAAGAAACTGGTATGCGGCGGCTGATTATATGCCGTATTCTGCCAGGCAATACTTACCCGGTATTGAGAATCGTGCATCAGGGTATAAAGGCGGTGGCTGGTTTCGATTGTTGTAGTATAAATTCGGATAGCACTATTATCACTGGTACGCCAAATTACCTCTTCACGCCAGTCACCGAGTATATCAACTGAAAGACAGGGAGTAGACTTGGTACTGTTATTTGATGAGCAGCCACCAGCAGTTAACAATGTTCCATATTTGTATTTGCTAATTACATTGCTATCGAGGAATTCCCGGAGCAGGTCGCCATCCCACCAGACCATAAAGTTTACCGGATTGGAATGACTTCCGAGATTTACTCCATATACAGCAGAAAGCGGTACTCCACCGGAGGCCCATACCTCTGTACCACTGTAGTCTGCGGTAATATCCCCGGCACAGGCACGACCGGTATCATCAGAAGCTTCAAACCTGAAGATAATATCACCGGTATCCGCGTTACGCAAGGAAGCTCCATAAGGAGAATCTTCATGGCATTGCCATACTTCAAGCCCGCCGTTGTCCTGATTGAAATCACCTACATGAAGGGCATCACCATGCCCTAAACCGGTCGTATACAGACCGGTACCATCGTCATCAATAGTACATGAACCATATACTATTTCATCTCTGCCATCACCGTCAACATCGTTAATACTCAGGCTGTGGCAGCCCTGACCAATATAATCGGCATTAGGACCGGAAGTATGGGCCTTAAAGTACCACACCTGCTCAAGTGTGCCATCTCTCCAGTTATAAGCTACAATTTCATTCCGAGCCGAATAACCACCCCTGGGGCCATAATAGCCGCGGGCCATAATCAAACTAGGATACCGACCGTCAAGATAGGCAACACCAGCCAGAAAACGGTCGCAGCGATTGCCGTAGCCATCTCCCCACTGGCTGACGTTAACACGGTTGGGATAGAAATCTGAATTGCTGATTGCCGCCCCGGTCATGCCGTCAAATATAGTCAGATATTCTGGTCCGGTAAAGATATATCCATCAGAACGGCGATAGTCAGCATTCGGATCTTCAATAGCATTACCGATTCCGTCAATAGTACCATCAGAAGTCCGGCAGGCAACTTCGGCAAAACCATCACTGTCGAGATCATATACAATGAACTGGGTATAATGTGCCCCGGCACGAATATTTACCCCTAAATCAATCCTCCAGAGCATTGTGCCGTCAAGCTCATAGGCATCAAGATAAACATTGCCGGTATAACCGGAAACAGAATTATCCTGTGAATTTGAAGGATCCCATTTCAGCACTATTTCATACTGGCCGTCACCATCCAGATCACCAACACTTGCATCATTGGGGCTGTAGGTATAACTAGCTCCGGCAGGCGTAGTACCTGAGGGAGGAACCTGAAGAGGTATTTCTAAGTATTGATTGGCCCAGACAGACGCCGGTTCAGCAGCCTCCAGTTCGATACCGTGCAAAACGGGCACAACCTGGTATATATCATTAACACTACCGGATCGGTCTATATAGTTTGTTGAGCCGGTAATCGGAGAAGTGTTTACCAGCGTGGAATTGCAGTATATATTAAACCCGATACTATCAGGGTCGGTACCAAACATACGCCAGCTGAGAAAGATACCATTGCCAGTCCTGACAGCAACTACCCCCCTGTCGAGATTTTCCATAACATGGGATGCGACAGCTGACGAAACACCAAACATTCCAATCAGGCAAACAATAAATAATAAAACCAAGTATGACTTTTTAGATACACTTACCAAACATTCTTTCCTACTCATAACAAATTCCTCTGCAACAATATCTATTATCTACAAACCTATCTTAACTAGAAACACTGGCTGGCTAAGGCATTCTTTTTAGCCCTTCCCATTGTACCGTCCACTGTCCATTATCAGGAAAACCTGGTGCGTTCTTATCCGGAGCACCATCCCACCCGGCCGCCATCATGGCAACAGCGGTAAGCAAACCGCCATTACCGGGCAGATAAGTCGGCAGGTTCTCACGCTGGTAATTGTGGCCGTTCGGCCAGTAAAGATTCTTTTTCGATTCAATAAAGAAAGCATCAATCGCCAGTTCCGGCAGCCCTACCCGTGCGGCAGTCATAGCCAGCATCGGATAATCCCAACCCCAGGTATCAGGCCATTGCCATGTCTTGTAAACATGTTCGGCAGTATTTCGCATAATATCGACGTTAACCAGTGGTGTTTTCGGTAGTAACCCCAATGCCGCAAGCATTGAAGGATGATCGGTAATGTTGGTATATGGTTCCGGCTCAACAGCTGTGTATACACCCTCCCTGACCGGCAGTTTTGACAGCTTGCCGATAACCTGGTCCCATTTTTGATCCCGAGGCATATTGAGCCGCTCACGCCATTTCTGGGCAGTTTCGAGTCCCCAGTTCCAATAGCACAACTCATAGGTAGGATTCCAGGTAACACTAAGTTCATAGTTTTCCTGAGCCGGTATTACCGGAGGTCCAAGTACATATCTATTATTCTGATCATCCCAATGAGCAAAATCAGCCATAAACTCAGCAGTTTCCAAAACAATCTCTTTATATTTGTCCAAAGTCTCATCAGTAGGCTTTTGGCGATATATAAGTTCGGCATAGTATATCGGATGCGGCTGCTGCCAGATAAGCATCGGGCCAATACCGGAAGGTGAATCTTCCCCATTTGGATTAGTCATCTTGGGCCAGCGAACACCTTTATATCCCTGCCGCTGAGCAATTTTTCGAGCAGCAGGCAAAGCCTCATTATACCAGCCGACACTGGTCTCTAACATATTCAGACGATCCCAAAGAGCAAAATGGACACTATGCCACCAGTGCATTTCAAGATGGAACTTGCCAAACCAGCTGTTACATGTGAGGCCGGATTCCTGCGGAGGATATTTCTGAACTGACTGGATCGCGGTAAGATACTGAGACAGTACAATACGCCGTTCAAGCTCTTTCCAGCGAGGATCTTTGCTCAATGACAGATCAACAGCACCTCCGGTATTCCAGAAATTTTGCCAGCTTTGACTGGCAGCTTTTGCGATAGATTCAAAATCATTAAAAGCAGAGTTTCTGCTCGATTCCTGGAATAAAACAGAACATTCAAAAGCATCTGACTGTTCTGAAGGTGTGATTTTATACTGGTGAGAACCAGACTCACTTATCTGTGAGCCGGATGCTACTGACAGGAAACTATAATAGACTTTATCGTCCATAACCCTTTTGAATACAGCCCCGGCAGAACCTTTCAGAGTCATAGTTGTTTGATGTTTTTCGGGAGCAGACCATTCGGCCGGGTCGCGGCCCCACGAGCCTGCGGCATAAGGGAATTTAAGAAACACTCTCAAGCGAGATTCGGAAATAAGCTGAGACTCTATACTAACAGCAACCTGATCAACCTGAGGATGCACACATGTCTTGACAGTAACCGGAGTACCTTCAACTTCAAACTTACTGATAAGTAGCCCCTGCCATAAGTCCAAGGTCTGATCAATAGATTTTACATCATCAGCAGAAGCAATAGAACCGTCTCTCTTGATCAGTTCCAGCCCTAAGTGCCCCAGGGTTATCTGATGAGGATTAGCACGCAGATAACTGCCGGCCGGTGACTTCTGCTTGCGGTTATATGAGACCTCACGGCCATAAGTATCAATCATAACTAATGAGTCTTCCAGTTTATATCCTTCGGTATTAGGGAAAGAATGCCACCCCCATTCCGCCATTGTAGTTAGCGGGATACCATCAGCATAAGAATCAGGAAAAGTCTGCAGGCCGGTAACATCAGCAGTAAAGACAAATGCTCCATTGCCAACAGAAAGCGGAGAGAAAGCATGAATTTTATCAATTTTAACATTATGCCTGTTCACTAAAGCATGTCGGTCGATTTTGCCATATGCCGAAAGCGACATACTAACAAGCAGTAATAAGCAAAATAGTTTTTTCATTGCAAATAATCCTTCGTTATATTAATACTCAAATCTTAAATATTACTCAGCAGTCACCAGCACATTAATCATGCCGGGAAAAAGCTTATTAGTGTCATCAGAAACAGCATAATCCAAGGTATATATACCAGGCTGCCTGCCGGATGAATCAAACCGTATGGTATGTTTATCATCTAAAAGCATAACACCAGGAAGTTGGCTCATAATTGAATATTCAGCATTTTCGCCAAAACCCTGTGTATAATCTTTCAGATTTATCTGGGCAGATTCACCCTTTTTGACAACCAGATGAGAAATTGCCATCCAGTTGATATAATCTTCTAAATTGGTATAGCCATTATTATTGATATCGCCATTATTGTCAGGCTTTTCGAAATCTAAACCCTTGACGGCTTTTTCCCAGAAATCCGGCATTCCATCTTTATCAGTATCGTCCGGGCCCGTGACCTGCTTTATTATGCCGGGACCTTTGGTCGGAATTTGATCTTCACCAGAAATAATATTTCCTTCACTTCCAAGACTTGTCAGCTCCCGGATAAGGAAACTATCAACCGGATCACGTCCCGGCTGAGACGCACCAGCCTGGGAGACTACTATCTTATAAGCGGTATCGGGAGAAAATATACAAGAGATTTCCGGGAAATCGAATCTCTGATCCTGCCAGGTTACCGGACCATATACCGAACGAGGGATAATACTGCCATCAAGTAGACCATTACGGTTGGAATCATAGTAGTTATTTTCGGCAAACAGTTTGAAGTTCTCATTTGCCCGGGTAAAGGCAGGTGTATTGCCGGTATTGGGGCCGCTGATAAAATAGTTTCCAACAACATTCGCGTTTGACTCGGCACTGCTTCCACCACCTAAAATATAACCTGCAACCCGCCAGTTATAAATGACATTATTAACAAACTGATTATTCCCTTTCACCTTGGGGTTACGAGTATGATTATCAATATAAAGACAACACAATATACTGACACCCCCCCAATTCTGGATCAGACCACCGCAGGAATGAGAATGGAGCCCCTGGGATATAATGGAGTTTTGAATGGTATAGAAACCATCTTCACCACTAATTGAGAAGTTTTCATCTCGCCCCCATGAAACAGATACATGGTCGAAAATCATAGGACTGCCTTTGGCAATACCAACGGCATCCTTTCCCTTAGAACCATTTGCCCCCATTCGGAAACGCATATACCTGACTATTGAATGGTCAGCACTGGAAAATGATAACCCGTTACCGTACACACAAACTCCAACTCCGGGAGCGGTCTGGCCGGCAATAGTAATATGATCAGACACGACAATCCTGCTCTTGATATTTATCACACCGCTAACGGCAAATACAACAGTACGATTACTTTTACTTACCGCGTCGCGAAAAGAACCGGGACCGGAATCATCCAGATTAGTTACAATATATACCTTTCCACCCCTGCCGCCTTCTGCATCACGACCGAAACCTTCGGCACCAGGAAATGCGTCAATTGCATGCAGGACATTAACAGACAATATCGCAATACAAAAAGCAAAAAACTTTAACAAATATCTACCTGCAACCATTTTCAAAATCCTAACGTAATATTATTGCCAGCATTCAGATGCCGGGCTTCTATTGCAGTTAAGCCATCCAGCGGCAAAAATAGCAAAATCAATCAAGTCAACCTTGGAATTACTGTCGAGATCAGCCGGGATCTCACCAGAAACCGGGCTGGTTGTGCCTTTCAGCCAATTGGATGCTACTATAGTAATATCATCAATATCTACCTGACAATTATCATCCAAGTCCGCCGTCAAGCCTGAAGTACATTTATAAAACGGGTTACCGCCCTGGGCAAGATATTCCAGATAATCATCCATATTGGTAAATCCATCCAGGTCAGGATCGCCGTTGGTATCAGAAAAATCACCTTCCGATGAATTCGGATTCAGGTTATACAATTCTTCCCACCAGTTGGGTAGACCATCATGATCTGTGTCATCCGGAACCGGACCACCGGCATATACAGGGTATCCGCCAACATCTTCCTGGCTGTCAATGATGCCGGGCAGATTATCTTTGCTGCCGCGATAGGTAAAGCTGCGGTTGACAACATCATCTATTATCCTGGTATCAATTGCGTCCCTTTGAGGACGAATAGCACCAACATTATTTAAGACATTTGTATATGCATCTTCAACAGACTCGGTGGTCGTATAGGATGGGTAAAAAGGTTCATCACTTCGGATTTCAGCTTCAACAGCATAATTCGGCGAAACACCATCCCAATTGTCAGCATCAAAATGAGGATAACCTTCCAGCTTGTTACCAACAATATAGAACATTTGCGGATCACCGGTTCCCATCTGATCACCATCCGGACGCATAAGCAAAAACAGAGTAGTGACAGGCCCTGGAATATAAAAGTTATTGACAAAATTACACCTGTATACACCGCCATCGGTGGTGCGATCTTTCCAGTTATAAACAATATTATTGCGAATATCGCAATATCCGTCGTACTGCCCGCTCTGGTCCAAACCACCGGCAAGAGACCAGTTTCGACCGGTACAGTGAGCAAGCAGGTTATGATGATAACTGCCAATTCCACCGCCAATGGAAGCAGCAAAAGAATGATTGGCATACTGATAGGAATTATTCAGAGCTTCCGCAATAATATTATAAGAAAATGTAATATTATGTGCAGAACGAGAGCTGTGCCCTTCATCAATACTCCAGCTTATAGAACAATGGTCAATAATGCAGTGGTCAGAGCTGGCCATACCCATTCCATCCAATGATATCTGGGCATAGTCACCAACACGAGTACGTATAAAACGAATTATTGCATCGTTTGCCCCAAGCATACCAAAAGGATAGCGGGCAACACAAATGCCTTCACCCGGCGCCGTCTGACCGGCAACATATACATCACCGCCGTCAGAAGGGATAACAAGTTTGGCCTTAAGAAATATTGTACCACCAACCCTGAAAACGATAATACGCGGATATTTTTCAACTTCGATAGCTTTCCGCAAACTACCGTCAATAATCGACTCTGAACCCGGGTCATAATCTTCCAGGGTAGTCACTTCAACAACTTTTCCATAACGACCGCCGGTAGCAAACCTGCCGTAACCTTCGGCAGACGAATAAGCCAGGTGCCTGGTTTTGAACGACCAGACATAACCTTTGGTAACAGAATCATCAGCTTTAACCGTATCAATACGCCAATAGTAAGTATCTTTACTATTCAGTCCTGCAGCATTCCAAAAAGATTCTGAGGATGTTTGCCTTCCTTTATAAATACCCGAAGTATTAGTATCTGCATTAGTAACTACATCTTCATCGATACCAAAATAAATATCCTGGTATTCAGCGAATTCGGAAGGTGTCCAGCTAATCTGAGTGTGGCCGCTACCAAAAGAACCGGCAACAGCAGCATCGTTATTGGCATATACATGCATATTGCCGTCTGACGGAACCGGTTCGGCAGCGTAACTGTCAACAGAAGCCAGATTATCAATTTCAAAACCGTTCAATATCGCCGAACAAATCTGGGTTGCCTCATCACCATAAGGTTCGATTTTAATTTCAACTTGTTGACCTTCAACTGCAGAAAAAGTAAAGAAGGTGCTTTCCACATCATTGTCATTGGTCACATACTGAGAAGGTTGAACGGTTAATATTTCTACACCGTCAGCATATATCCTGCACGGGGCAATTGTTCTGCTGTACTTACTCTCAGGCCAAGGCGCGTTATGATACGTGATAAAAGTATGGCTGCCTTCGGTTAAACCTGAGATTTTCAGAATAAGCGGCGTATTGAGATAGCTGGGGTGACTCTGAGTACCATCATCAAAGTTTACATACAAGCAATCCATCGCCAGTTCATAATTATTTAAGCCATCTTTATTATACCAGCTGATTTTCCCATGAGAATAAG
Source organism: Sedimentisphaerales bacterium (assembly GCA_963666285.2). Lineage (GTDB taxonomy): Bacteria > Planctomycetota > Phycisphaerae > Sedimentisphaerales > SM23-30 > JAFGDI01. Next base: position 2,249,908 of record OY762711.1, on the reverse strand, counting down.
CAGGATTTTCAAAGCTCAAAGTAACTGTTACATCGCCAAATGTTTTAGTAGCTCCATCTGCCGCCTGCCAAGATAAAAAATCGGCGGCAGTTGCATCGTAGCGAGCATCAAAGTCAACCTTAATGTGATCTCCTGCCACAAAAGTTGACATAATTAAAACCAGCAATGCTGTAATATAAATCGATTTATTATACATTATTAACTCCTATCACTAATTACAGGTATAAGGGATAACATTTGCTCCTGTTGCCATAATATAATCAATGTTACCTAAGCCACTTGTGGTGGTGCCTTCCAATCTAATCGACGTAACACCGGCAGGTAAATATACAGATTGACTTACCTGACTCCAGGTAGTCCAGCTGCCGGTGGTCGGGAAACTGATTCCGGAAACCGATAGCGAGCCATTCACATATAGATCCGCAGGTCTGTCGCTGCTGCTGGCATAACGCCAGGTAAGAGTATAATTCCCTGCAGTTTCAATATAGACAGTCCAGTCAGCACCTTCACCGGTAAGATTTTCCGTATTAATGAAACCATAGCCGGTAAAACCAGCATTATTATTATCAACACTGCCGCCATCATCCACTCCGCAGTAACCAAGCATATTTTCCTGGATACCAATACTCATGCCACTGCTGACAGGCTGAGCAAAAGCTTCATAGGTAACCTCTGATTCATTATATGAAGTATCAACTGCCGTGACAATATAGTAATAAAATACAGAGTTTGTAACTTCTGAGTCATTATAACCGGAAGCAGATATCGGTTCATCTGTCAGCTTAACGTAAGATGTGCCGGTGGTGGTTGTTCGATACACATTGTAGCCTAATAAATCACTCTCGGTATTATCATCCCATGCTAATTCTACATAGTTATTACTGCCGAACACCCATAAACCATCCGGTTTTGCAGGTGGCACAATGTCAACCGCACCACGATACAGGGAGGTAGCAGGAATTTTTCCTTTGGCAAATCCCGGACCAGCCCATCCGACGACAAGATTCTGATCGCCACTGTAATCAAAATATGTAACGCGTATCTTGTGCATACCGGCTAAAAGAGCAATTTTGCCATGAGCCCTGGTTGAGCCATGTACTCCATTATGACTGACAACGACGCCATCATCAATATATAAACGGCTGCCATCGTCAGATACAAGATAGAATGTATAAAGACCATCAGTCGGAATATCAATCAGGGCTTCATATTCGTAGCCAAAACCATCTTCTTTTTCATTTAAGCCAATATCAAAGTCTGAGCAGTTGCCGCTTTCAACAGCTGTCAAAGAACTGAAGTCTGGCAAATAAACCCAGCTGCCTTCATAATAATTGTATTCCAAACCATTCTCAAGGTTAGTCGGATAAAACGGAGCAAGAGGCACTCCGCCATATTCAGAAACAAAAAGGCTAACAGTTATTGATACGACATCACCATCATCAACTGTAAATGTCAGTTCGGCGAAACCAGTATAATCATCTTCCGGCGTATAATTTGCGGCAAAACCATCCGAAAGCATAACGGCACTGCCATGAGTTACGTTAGTAATAGTAAATGCAGCACTATCGGTAAACCCAGAAGTAAACTTGTTCAATTCAATTTCACTAGTTACATTCTTTTGCACGTTTGCATGCGGGGCACCTAACCAGTTGATATAATTTTCCAGGTTGGTATATCCATCACCGTCAACATCGCCATTATTATCCGCATTATATTTATTGAGACCGGCAACGGTATCTTCCCAGTAATCAGGTATGCCGTCCTGATCGGTATCTATTGGATTATGACCATTTTCTAAAGTACCAACACCGTACAATGGAGAATCATTCTCGTTTGATATCAGCTGCCCGCTGGTTCCAAAAGACAATAAATCATTATACAAATATTTATCAGTATGGTCTCTTGCCGGGAATGAAGCACCAGATTGAGAAGCTACATATTTAACAGAAGCTGAAGCACTCAGCATTGTATTCACAGAGGGATAATCATACGGCTGAGATACAACCGTTGCTTCCTGGTCAGAATAGGAGGAATCAGATAAAAGATATCCATCCAATATCCCGTCCCGGTCACTATCATACATGTTACCTTCAGGATAAATATGAAATCCGGGAGCACCCCAATTGTATGGGACAGCATCAGAATTCGGCCCTTTAATCATATAATTATTAAATACGTTAGCATACGATATAGCTTCAGAGGATTTACCCATTGAATAGGCCGCATCATCCCAATTATAAACGACATTATTAATAAATTCATTTATACCACGAACTTGAGGATTTCGAGTATCACTATCAATATAAAGTGTACGGATAATACTCACACCACCTTCAAAACAGCGAATTAATCCGCCACATGAGTGATCGACAAGCCCCTGGGCAATAATAGAATCCTGGATTGTGATCAGCCCCGGAGACTCACCTGTTCCGCCGCTAATGGAGAAGTTTTCATCCCTGCCCCACGCTACCGAACAATGGTCAAATATCATATTAGTACCGTCTGCAATAGCAACGGCATCTTTATCAGCAGTACCATATCTTCCCATTCGATAACGCATGTACCGAGTAATTGTTCGGTTAGCATCAGTATAAGAAACACCATTGCCGTATATCATAATACCTTCACCAGGTGCTGTCTGACCGGCAATAGTAATATCCTTGCTCATTACTATTCTTTCGTCGATATTAATAATTCCGCCTACATCAAAAACAATTGTCCGGTTTGTACCGCTGACCGCATCACGGAATGACCCTTCACCGGAATCATTCAAGTTGGTAACATGATATACACTGCCGCCGCGACCACCGGTCGCCCATTTTCCGAAACCGTCAGCACCCGGAAATGCCGGTAGCTTTGTCTTGAATCTCCATACCTCTCCTGCCTCAACACCGTCACAATTAACAGAATCTACACGCCAGTAATAATAAGTATTATTATTCAGAACACCGGGGTCAACCATAGAACCTGAAGTAGAACCAAGAAAAGTCGAATCTGCTGAATTCTGCCACTCTTTACTAACAGCATTAAAGTCTGACATATCAACTGTTCCTTCTCCATATAAACCGACACAGGAAGGAGTTCCCAGCCATTGCTGTACCAGGCTGTTCAAGTCTAAAAGGTCAACCGTACCATCACCATCTATATCACCATTTAATCTTTGGGCATTGCTGACGGCATCAGAGCTTGTCCCGAAATAAACTTCACTACGGATAGAATTTTCGCCAGGCTGCCATGATAATATACTCTCTGGGTCTACCGAACTGTTAACAGCAGGTGAAGGCTCAGTTGCATAAGGATACGGCGGCAGACTGTAGTCAATTGAGAAGGTCCAGAAAAGTCCCTTTCCATCATCAGTGCTAGCTCCTTCACTGGTATCCAAACAATCAACCACCCAATAGTATGTATTCAAGTCATCAAGATTTTTTTTGCCATAAACTGGGAAATTATCTGCTGAAATTTCAATTGAAAGAGTTCCTTCCGGAGCTATTGCAGCATCCATAGCCGAACGATTCATTTGCTTTCCGAAATATACAATACAGATAACAGAGCTGCTGCCATCAGCCGGTTCTGGAGTTGTCCAACTTAAAACTGACGGGCTCATTCCCAACACAGCCGAATTTTCCGGGGCTGGTGATTTTGCCATATAATCTGCTGACCTGACAAATTCCAGAGCAACATCATTATCAGCTCCATCATTTTCAGCATCATATTGATATGTCAGAGCATAAACATTGTTTCCTAAAAGAATCTCAGTACCTTCAGAAGCGGCACCACCATTTAAGGTATCAAAAACACCATTACCGGTAATAGCCGAAGTATAGGTAACATCAATAAGTACAATATCTTCTTCAGCCAGGTTAGAAGCTGATGATACAACTAAATTTGCAGTTCCGGAAATTCCTGCTTCACCCAAATAGCAGTATTTTGTTACGATTGGGCTCGCTCCGCCTGCATCCATAACATATTCCAAGGTAGCGACCCCATATGTTTCGCCAAAACGCATACGGCTGATAAATAACTGATCTGTCTCAACGGTAAGATTCGAACCGTTAAGCCGGAACAAAGCATCACCGCCACAGGCAATATAAAGCTCTTCTTCATCATCAGTATCATCGTTAATAGTAATAGTGCTTGAGTCACTCATCGTTAGAACGCAATTACCACCGGCAAAACCGACGTACAGGTCATCATCGTTCATCTGGTATGTGCCGGTACCCGACATATTTATCGTTGCCGAAGAACCATCAGCCCACCTTGTCCAGGTAGTGCCAAATCTGCCGCCGCTTACGATCCTTAATGTCTGTCCGTTTTTAACATAACTTCGAACTCCCAGCATGCCTTCATCTGTATCCAGAGTACATACAGAAGATGAACTGTACCCAATAACGATATTCTGGGTGCCATCTGGTTTACTTCCGGTACTCCAGTTACCATCGGATTCCCAATCTCCTGAACTGGCATTCCAGCTGACATCAGCAAACAAAGAACCGGTACAAAAAAATAATAATATAATAAACACTATCCCTTTTAATTTCATTTCTTAACGCTCTACTCTATAAATTAAGATTCTCTTTAACATGCAAGCTCCACCAGCTCACGATAAAACAGCCCAACTTCACCCCAAGATGTGTCAAAAAAAACAATTATATAGCAGTGGCCAGACACATTACTGTGCCCGGCCACCATACTATTCATCATTACTTACTATCAAAAAACAATAGTAATATTAGTCACAATCCAAAGAATTACAGTCCAGCCAAGACTCTGCCAATTTAACAAAGTCGGCAAAATTGACCTTACAATCATTGTTTAAGTCGGCCGGATTCGCTTCATAGCCAGGTACTTCCTTGGCAGCATCACAAGCGGTTTCAGCAACTACGATTGTTACAGAATCATAAGAAGTCTGCTCTGAATTATCTGTAGCACTAAGCTTAATGGTATAAGTACCAACATCAGCAAGCTGAAGAGTGATAGAAGAACTGTTTTCTTCACCAGCAGGAATTACATTACCTCCATTATCAGATACATCTTCCCACAGAGGAGTAACAGTATCGTGGTCATCACTAACTTCACCTACCAGTGTAACCTCAGCATATGCCGCATTATCGGTATTGCCGTACCAGATATATTCGGTATCATTAACAATGTTAACTTCCGGAGCCAGATCTGAAACAACACTAAATGTCCAGACAGGACCTCTTACAGGAGTTCCGGTCGCACTATCTGTTGATACTACCAACCAGCTGTAAGCTGTGCCGCCAACTATATCTCCTTCTTCAAGAGCTACAAATGTATCTGTAGTATCTTCAACTAATGACTCAAATCCATCACCATTACCAATTACATCATTTGGCTCACAAATACCTTCAGCAATATAAACATCAGATGTAATTGTGCCTTCACCAGAAGGATTATTCCATGACAACTGAGGAAGGTCAGCACCAACTTCTTCGTTGATAGTAGGTGTAGGACCAGTAGCATAATCAGGTTCAATGATATTGCCAGACAGATAGGTTTCACTCCAAATTTCAAAGTCAGGACTTTCAGCAAAAGTAACCAGCATTAAAATAACAATACCGTCGGAATCAGCATTCATAAATTCATCCAAACCGGCTGCTGTATCAGTTGCACACCATTTATGGTAGCTATCTATAGTTTCATCGGCCTGGAAGCCATGGACCTCTAGCAATACCGGAGAAAGATCTGCAAGATCAACACTGTCGATAGTAATTGGGGTAGTATAATCCGGAACCGGACTATTTTGAACGCCCGGCATATTTGCCCAGGTGCCTGAACTTAAATCAACATCATCAAGGTCTTCTTTTAAGCCATAAACATACATAGAAGCCGAAGATGAGCCTTTACGATAATAGAAATTGATAAAGGTATTGGCAAAAGCTTTCCCTTCTTCCTTCAAAGAAGAAATATCAAATTTCAAGTATGTTACACGATGTCTCCATTGATCTGTACCATTGTAATTTCTAATATTCATAGGAGTACTAGTATTATGGCTGGTAGAACTCATTTTATTGTCATTACCAACTTCAATATGTTGAGCTATATCAAGCTCAAACTTAGGAATTTCTACAGAAACGGCAATGGTTTTAACAACCTGTGTATTATTACCATCAGTAACTGTCAACTGCAAAGTATATTCACCTTCAGCAGCAAAAGAAACCGATACATCTTCAGAACCGGTATTTGGTGAAAAAGTAACGGCATCACCTGATGTTTTGACCCAGCTGAAAGTCAGATTTGTATTTGATCCAAACAAATCTGTTGCTGTTGCATCTATATCAAGAGTTTCACCTGGAGCAATTGAAGCATTTTCTGGTACACCTGCTACCACTGGAGGCAGATTGTAGCCATCTGGAACAGCTGCAATAAGGTAAGTAACATAGCTGCTACTTGTACCCTGAGAATAAGTAGAGTAAGTACCGGCAGTAACATCTTTAACATAAGCAGTCATAGGAACATCATTAACAACAATCTGATATGCAGTTTGAACAAAACCATCATTTTCGACCCAGGCAGCTTCAGTAATGCCACTTAGATCCGGTGGAGTAGTTGCATCTTTAGAACCGTCACCATTTACGCGATTATCAAACAGCAGTAGTAGCTTACCGGCTGTGTCAACGGTTACATCATATTGTAAACTAGCATTTGTTTTGTCATCAACTGCTGTTTGGACATAATCAATACCACCTAACGCTCCGGTATCTGTAATGACAAAAGTACGGTCAACATGTGATACCGCATCTACCTGCAAACCACCATTGTGAATTAACAGATCTTCTTCAGCAACGCTATTAGTCTTAGCAATACCTGTGATCATATTCGGATCAGTAATAGCAGATGCAGAATTACATAAAACTGCGAGGGAAAAGACAAGAAACATTCCAAAACAAAATCTTCTAACCATCAATAAATACCTCCAAAAAATATTTGAATAACTTCTCTTTTGCATATGGATATGGCAAAAGACATACGATTTCTCGAGAATGAAAACTTATAAAAATAAAAAAGAAAATTCCTTAAGCTTATGTCACCATTATCGGCAATTAATATCACCAAAACAAGCTAATATAACGAACAATAAAAGTGTATTTCGCGCAAATAGTATATGTAATTTCTTACGTAAACAGAACATATCCAATTATGAACCTTCTACGTGTAAAAAAATGGTTATAAGAACATATATATTACACGTGGAATAATTGAAAAGCATACTTCTTGAAATGTATACTAAACTTTAATAATCCATAATTACACATACATGCAGAAAACCATCAAAAAGCGAATTATTTTACTCAATTTCGCGCAGGAACAGTAACTCTGTGAAAGGGTTACAATACGACAAATTGTCTATAAATTGTTATCTTGTATATTTCAACAAATGATTATAGTTATATTGAATTTTATCTTATTTGTATCATGCCATAATTAGCTAGAGGTGTTAAAAGATGGTAATACGGTAATCTAGCTAGCTCCTATATGTAAGATAACAGATTTCCTATATTTCCCATATGACGCATTTAATCTTGTTTGAGATATTGCTTTATGGAAGATTCAACTACTGGTAACTGCTCCATTACCAGTTCGGCCATAACTCTTGCCCCATTCTGGTTGAAATGAGTCTGGTCAGTTGAAGAGTTAGCAAACTCTACTACCTTTTCCGGGCCAAGCTTGAGATAAAGCTTTTCACTGGCAGTATTTAGATCAATAAGCGGCACATTTTTCTCTTGGGCAACACTTTTCATTGCATTCGCATAGGGCAGCAAATTATCTTTGATTTTACCTTCATCGTCAAATTTACGGCGATACATAGGGGTAACTAATACCGGAACTGCACCAATATTACGAGCCTGGTCTATATATTGACGCAAATACTCACGATAATCACTATTAGCATCGGTTGATTCCGGGTTTTCCGGGGCGTGCGAGTCATTATGGCCAAATTGGATCAGAATATATGCCGGTTTTACAGCAAGAGTATGTTCCCATAGCCCTTCTTTGATAAAAGTTTTTGTACTGCGACCGCTTTTAGCAAAATTATAAACTCTAAGAGAATCATCCAGATATTCCTGGATAAATTGCCCCCAGCCTCGTCTAACGCCCTCTTTCGGGTAATCGCAAACCGTTGAATCACCAATAATAGCAATTATCTTTGTCCCTTCCGGCAACAATAAATGAGACCATTTCTCCGACCATTTTTCATAGTAGCCAAAAACTTCTTCTCCCCACTGACCGTACCAGGCGTAACTGGTACTTCGTTCCTGATCTATTTCATTATAGTTATATTTTCTTATGCCGTCACGATCACAAAAGAATGGACGATTCGTTTCAATCTCATAAAACCGGGCCCAAACAGGTTTGGCATCCGGATTTTTGTCAACAAGGAACTTGCCGCCGGCCCTTATTAGTTTCAGACCGTCTATTGATGATCCATGATACCACTGTACAGCAGCAGAAACAGACTTAACAATTTCCGGTGTCGGCGGTTCGATGCTCATAAGCAGCTTTAGAATATCAGCACTTTCGCCACCACTGAGTGAAACCAGCTCATATGACCGGGCCGGTCGGGGGCTGTAATCAATTTCATCATGCTGAGCACACCATACGGTAAGCTTACCATTTACTTTAATCTGACACTTTAAGATACATTCTATGCCGCGATCAAATGCCTTTCGGGCAGATTCCCTACGGTCATCACCAATGAATTCATAGTCACTCGAAGTATATACTTCCCTGAGAAAATCCATAAGCCTGACCATGGCACCATCATTGAAGGTAATGTGCCTGTGATAGTATTTTCCTGGCGGATATCGCTGCGGCCAGCCTCCGGTAGGATATTGTGCCTTAAATATCAGATCAAGCCCCTTAATAAATGAATCCTTACAGCGTTTATCTCCGGTAACATTAAACGCATGGGCTAAAAATCTCATTTCTCCGGTGGTTGCGCTATTATCAAATGTGCCTCTCAGGTCTTCTTCTGTATCAGCAGGTATCTGCATGGCAGTATTAATATTTTTCGGCCATGAACCATACTCATCCTGGGACGCCAGTACATTTTCAGTTACCTGCCGGGCTTCTTCTGTTTTATACCAGGAATCCGATTTAGCCCTGTAACGCTGCCATGGAAACCCTCTTCCAAAAGCAGAAAATGAAATCACAAGTATTAAAAATACGCTAATATACGCCTTGTTTCTCATTGTAATAACCTTTATCTGACAATAGTTGCGCTCATTAAGCCAATAATAACCTCATTGGCAAGAGCTCGTACTGTTAACTTATCTAATTCTTTGCCATCATCAAGCGGTAAGTCAAGAACTGTAGCGGCCCCGCCTGGCACCTCGCCCCCCTTACCTTTAAATTCGCTTAAATTATAAACCCTGACCTTTCCTGTCTTCAGGTCTATTCGCGGAGGAATAGAGTCCGGACGCTTAAAACCATAGTCATCAATAAAATAATCCTGATCGATAGGCCACCAGGTTGAAGGGTTGCAAAGAGCCAGCCTTTGGGCAGTACCATCCGTATAAGTTACAATAACTTCTCCGTTATCAAACCGGCTTTGCATGGAATTAGTTGAGCCGGCCATAAGCAGATACAAATGCCTGCCTTTACCTGAAAGAGAAATATCGATAGAATCGGGATAATTATCCCACTGGGTAGTAAATATGCAATTCGCTTTATTACTATCCAACGGCAGCTTAAAGGACACACCCTGCGGCAATTCAAACAGCCCCGATTTCGCCGCCTGACGTATGCCGGAATCGTCAACCTCAAAAGTTTTAGCAAAATTACACCAGCTGCCTATACCCTGCTTTGGAATTGCCAGCGAACAATAAGGAGAACGAGGGCTCAAGTACTCATTTTGGAATATCCGGGTTATTTTATCATTATAAAAACAGCCAAGATCTACAGGCTCTGAATCAGTAATAATTTCTGAGTTAGTGATATGCCAGTTGGTAACATTTCCGGATATACAAACATCCTTGCCAATATCAATAGAAATACTGTTAGTGCCCGGTATCAATAAAAAGTCTTTTCCAGAAAGAACAATTGTATCGGATATTGTAAAACCAGGAATATCTATTGCAATATTCTTTGATATATGACCGATTCGGACTATCGCTTTGCCGGCTACAGCCTGACCGGTATTATTCTGTATTCTGAAGCTTAGAGAATCATTTTTCTGTTCGGTAAGCGGAACAATTTCGTAAGGTGTTTTTATCTCAAACTCAATCGGCTGCCACCATTTCATATTGCCTTGCTGAAGCCTGGCAAATACAGTTCTGAAACCCAATTCACCATTCACTTGAGCTGTCATTGAATCTGCTTTAGTTTCGATATTATCCAATACACCCTGAGGGTCAGACACTTCAATTATAGAAGCATCCTGAAACCTTAGTTTTATATCATTACCATTATTTGCGATTTGCAGCGGCAAAGATTTATCAGGTGCATTACCTTTCCAGGTAATTTTAATATCGAAATCCTTAGCCGGTCTGCTTTCTATTTCTATATAACAACAACCTATCGAATCCTTAACGACAGTCCAATCCGCCGGACTGCCATTGACTGTAACAGTTTCTATATCGGTTCCGCGGGCACGTACCCGGAGCCTGAGAGATTGAGATACAGGAAACCTCGACTTGATAGAATATCTGTCAGAATTTCCGCTGGCCTGGTACTCGAAAAAGATATCAGGGTGATCGATTTTAGCATGCTTCCACTCAATCGGGAACCCGGGAGCTATTGTCAATTCACCAGACAACATGTCCGGTTTAATACCAAACAAGCCTTCAACAATAGCCCGTGAAAGACAGCCGACACCATCACCAAAATCCCTCTGGGACTCACCGCGTGCCATATCAAAATAGGTAGTCATGCCTGCATTACCCGGGCAAATCCCCATAAACATATTGTCAAGAATTGCCCCCTTTAACAAGGAAAACGCTTTTTCAGGTCGATTTGCCTGCCAGTATGCCAGTGCAGTATGAGCCACCTCCGCGGTAACGACATTATTAGTTGACCAGGTATAAGGCATCCAGTTCGAAGTAGGCATAGTATGATATTTACCTTCCGGAATGCTACCGCCATGAACGGGTATATGGGCAATACCGGTATCGACATACCGCGACATCTGCCATGCTTCCATTGACGAGACTGCTTCTGAGTCAAGGGTATGGTAAAAGCTCCACAAACCGGCTGCCGGATGAACCTCCTGCAGACCGAGCAGGTCTTTCCATTCGCCATACCAGCCCTTTTCTGAAAGCCAGAGATATTTTCTCATGCCCCGGATAATTAATTCCGCTTCCTGCCGGTAGGACGATGGATCCTTACCCAGTTTTTCCGCCAAGCAAGCTGCCATCAGGTTGTGATAGTAGTTATACGACGAAGTATAGGTAACTCCCCCGCCATGATACTGCATATCGTCACTGGCCCATATTGCCGCATAGGCCTCGTATAACGGCAGTTCATCATCACTATAAGTCCTCCTGAACAAACGTCTTTCCCATGCCATATGCCGTTCAATAACGGGCCACAACTGCTCAGCCAACTGCAAATCACCGGTCCAGAGTATATGTCTGATCAATGCATCAATATAAACCAGGTTCATATCATAATGCTTACCAGACATATCGCCGTTACTATGTAATGACGGTTCATTTCTAGCCAGGTGAGCGGTTGGATCAGCGGGCAGGATCTTTTCAGGTACCGGCTTTGTATTTTGTTTGGACGACCAGTATTTCAGATGAGTTTCAGCTCTATCGTGCCAGCCCAAAACATCATTGGCATATGGCCCGCGCCAACCGAGATACTTGCTCCGCCAGGCAACAGCGCCATGCAGCACCGAACCAATATCTCCGTCCCAGATAGCATCCGCTGCGATACACAAAGCCTTCGAAGCAGCATTGATATAATCATCCGGTGTCTCTACAATTACCCTGTCAGCTATTTCCTTACGGCTAAAATCACTGCTTGAAAATAATTGATCCAAAACCTCAGTATCTAACCGTTCATTCCTCTGCAAGGCAAAAATGACAGGCCTATCAGCTGATAAGCTTGTACTACCGAGAACCAGCGGTAACTCCAGTTCTTCACCAGCTGAATCCAGCAGATCAGAAAGATTTGACCAGCACCTGGAATCAACTATTCTGATATCTGTTTTACTGGAAAAAGCTCCGTAAAATCTGGCAAACTTGCTATCAATCAAAAAGCTTTTCTGGTTAAAGATTTCAATTTTATTATCTTTACAATATTGAGGTTTCAGCCGGAAAAACTCACTTACCGGTTCACTTTCACAGCCGATATCACCACTGCGTTTACCTTTACGTCCTCCAATACCGCCATAAGCAGTAACAAGTTCGACTGTAATATCGCCATCTATTTCGGCTTTTGCAACCAGCCCTTCAGTTTCATATAAGCTGATTACCGTCAGGATGAGCCTGCTGTCGCCCAAAACAGGATCAGTAATTTCATACACCATCGATCCGGGACGATAGCGGCTGACAATATTATCGGCATTCAGCAGCCATTTTATGCCATTATCTCCCTTCACACCAAAACGGACATTTCCGCCATGACGCGGCATATAAAAGGAAAACTCCGGCACATCGCCGGCATCTACCCTCAGGGCAGAGTTTCCGCCATAAAGAGGACGGTTAAACGATTCTTTACCGTTTACGATCACAAAGTCAGTACCATCCGGCTGATACCTAAGTTCCCGCCCGGTCTGGCCTTCAAAAGTCGGGCAGTTAACCATAATCCTTTCAGGAGGATTATAAGCTTTCACACCTGAAAAGAACCCCGGCATCAAAATTAATAATGCAAGATACTGAACTTTTAATCGAATGCTGCACAAATTCATTACCTGGCTAGCCTTTCAAACTCAAGACCTGCTAAAATAAACGGGCCTACACCTTTCGGATCATTTTTACGCACTTTTTCGCCAATATAGTATTCGAAAGAACCATCTCTATACGGATTACCACCTAAACCGGCAACTGCACAACACTGATGCAGATCGACATAGCCATTTTCGTCAATGGAAACCAACTCATTGAGAATCCCCTTATACCCTTTTTCGGCAACATCAAGGAACTTCTTATCTACATAGCCCATACGAACCGCCTTGGCCATTGAATAAACAAACATACTGGATGCTGTCGCTTCCAGGTAATTACCTTTTCGGTCGCCCTGGTCCAATACCTGGTACCAGAGACCAGTATTACTATCCTGCACTTTAGCCAGTGCGGTAAACATGCGATCCAGTATTGCTATAATCTCGCCGCGTTTGGGATGATTCTGAGGCAAATCATCAAGAACATCAACAACAGCCATTGCATACCAGCCCATAGCACGCCCCCAGAAATGAGGAGCCTGACCGGTTTCCGGATTAGACCATTTCTGTTCACGACTCTCATCCCAGGCATGATAAAGCAATCCCGTCTTAGGGTCACGTGCATGCTGTTCCATAAGAATAATCTGGTTGGCTACATCGTTAAACAGCCGCGGCTCATCAAAACGTTTCGCATACTGGGCCAGAAACGGCGACCCCATATACAATCCGTCCAGCCACATCTGGTGCGGATATCTCTTCTTATGCCAGAAACCGCCATCACTGGTACGCGGATGATGCTTCATCTGTTCGCGGAGAGTATTGATAGCTTTTAGATATTTTTCCTTCTTTGTTTCATCGTATAGATAAATCAGGGCTTTACCGGCATTGATCATATCAATATTGTACTTTTTAATATCATAAGTCTTGATAGTGCCATCATCTTCGATCATCGTGTCATAATAGCTTTCGATATAGGCAAGTATTTTTGGATCGCCGGTTTTCTCCCAGACATGCCACATCGCCTTATATACCAGTCCATAGGTATAACTCCACTTGAGGCTGGTACCAAAATCGACAGTCTTGAGATCGGCATTTCTTTTCATGACCGTATAGGTCATTTTTTCGGCCCAATCGTCATAGATACTGAACTCTTTCTTCGGTATAATCTTTAAGCCTTTGATCCCTTCAGTAAGACCTTCTTTTTCAGTATTCTCAAAGGTACAGCCAGTTAAAACGACATTTTCAATTGGGTTATGATCGTATCCACGGATATGCCAGGGATACTTGCTCTTATAGCAATGAACGTTGGTCATGAAAATATTACGAACCTTAGGTGGAAAATCTCCGTTATCACCTTCCTGGTAATGGAAATTAATCTTTAAAGCCGCTTCTCTTACCTGCTTCATTACCACATTTCGCATAAAAACATTTTCTACAACTCCGCCGCGAACGGAATTAGTCTTTATACGCAGGCCGCGATCCAGGTTCGGGCTGTCCATAATACAGTCTTCGGCAAAAATGTTACGGGCACTGCCTGAAATCTCACTGCCAATTACAACACCGCCATGACCGTCTTTCATTACACAGCCCCTGACAATAATATTTTCACTGGCAACATTGACCCTGCGGCCATCGTTATTTCTTCCCGATTTGATTGCTATACAGTCATCTCCGGTATCAAAATGGCAATCCTCGATAAGCACATTTTTACAACATTCAGGATTACAACCGTCATTATTTGGGCCATGTCCGACAACTGTGACTTTTCGAACTGTAATATTTTCACTCAAAACAGGATGAATATGCCACATTGGGCTGTTTTTGATTGTAACACCTTCGATCAAAATATTCTTACAGCGGTATGGCTGGATCATATTCGGTCGAAGTTTATGACCTTTGCCAAATATCCTGTCTTTTACCGGTACATTATCATCACCCTGCTTACAAAGCGAAATTACATCCTGCTTCTGGGTCCACTGCCAGCGCCACCAGTTAGAGTTGCTGCCGTTACCATCCAGGGTACCTTTACCGGTAATCGCAATATTTTCCTGTTCAAACGCGTATACCAGCGGGGAAAAGTTCATACATTCAGTACCTTCAAAACGGGTATAAACCATCGGATAATCATCGGTATTGGTAAAAAAGCTGATAACCGAGTCTTTTTCAAGGTACAGATTGACATTGCTCTTCAAATGAATGGCACCGGTCAGATACGTACCTGCCGGTACTACCACCCTGCCACCTCCGGCACTGCTACAGGCGTCAATAGCTTTCCTGAAAGCTTCAGTACAATCATAATCAGCATTGCCCCGAGCACCATATTTTGTAATAACGAAGTCTTTGCCTGGAAATACCGGCGGTTGAATATTTTGCAGTATCTGCGGCATCATCTTCCAGCCCTGCTCGTCTGTAATCTGGGCATAAACAATAGAACTCCAGCCAACCATGCACACAAAACAGAATATGAACCAGTTCTTTAATCTAAACATACTAATATACCTTTCTCAAAAATAATATTTGCTCTTTCAGCTTCCAACCACCACAACTATCCATATAAACAATAGTACAAGTCCGACACCTGCAACTGACAGGATAAAACCTATCCAGTCCTGCCTGTTCCACTTATACAATTCAAACTGCGTTTTCGGCAGCAGCAGTAAATTATTATAACGGGCCGGATTCTGCACCGATAGTTCAACTTCACGGGCATCTATTTCAGGGTCAGGATTAACTTTTGTCCGCATCTTTGCATAGAAGTTATCCAAGGTACCCTCCGGGTCAGGTTTTGTCAGCAGCGACGTAACAATCAGTATTACAAACGGCAGCAGTGTACGGAATAATATACGCAAGGTCTCATTCAGGGCATATGGATTGGTCTGCAGGTTACAGCCACACTTTTCCATTATCCACAGTTCTATATTGAACCGGCCTTTACCGTATAATTTACCGTCAGCATCTGCTTTGATACCCTGAGTCCAGAAAATACTTCTACTTGAAAATGTATATTCCTGCTCAAATTCATCTCCAATATTGAGTACAGCCGGTTTGGCTTCAGCTGCCTTACCTTGTTTATCCAGGTTTTCCCAGCGTAATATTTCTTCATTTCTCTGCCGAACATCAAATTCGCTTGCGGTTTCTACAACAACTCTCGGTGCCGGCTGGGTAGTCCTCAGCAGAGATTCCTGGTAACGCATCTGCGTACTAATTACCGGTGCCATTACCGGTATGATCAGAAACAGCAATGCACCAATGCCAATCGACATCCAGGCTCCAATACGATTCGCCCTGCGCCATTTGATACCAAGCCAGTATGCCGGGGCCAGCATTACATTGATTTCCCAGATAAATTTCAATATCTGCAGAATTGTGTCAAACTGCAATGCCACCCACGCACCGCCAAGCACTACCAATGCTCCAAAAAACCGACCTGCCCAGACATAATGCTTCTGACTGCGATTTGAAACAAGCGGATAATAGAAGTTATGGGTCAGCAGACTCGCACAGGTTATCATATAACAATCCACCGTCGACATCAGGGCCGCCATCAGACAGGCTATCATCAGCCCTACCAGTCCAATATTCAAAGATCCAAGCAGATCAAGAGTAGCATAACCCCAGACCAGATCGGAATGAATAACTTTACCGCTGTACAACACAATTGCACCCAGCCCGAATATCGCCCAGAAAACAGTACAGAACCGCTTCAGGAAATTTCCCATTACCACACCGGAACGGTTCGACAGCTCATCTTTGGCAGAACCGGCCAGAACTGCACCGTTTGGCTGTACTACCACGGTAATAGCTGCCATAAATGACAGGGTAATCACATAGTACCAGGTAAAATCAGGTGTCTGCGGAGCACCGAATATCTTAAAATATGATTCCGGCAGCTTCTGGTGTATCGTATGCATGGCATCCACTATCGAACTGCCGCCGTAAAGGTCATTTATCTTTGCCCAGCTGAATGGGATAAGCATCACCGAAAGGATAATAATAAATACCCCCTGTATCATATCGGTGAGAAATGCCGCTTCCAGGCCGCCTACAACCGCGTACAACAATACAATTACACATACAGACCAGATCAGCACACTTTCGGACAGATGTGATATTAAAGTTGCCGGCTTAAACTCATCCAGAGCCGCCAGACGGGCTGTCTGGTCGGCACTTCGTTCAGAAGCATCAATACCCCTGATCTGCTGGCGTTCCAGCAACTGCTCAAATGTCAGTATATCAACTGCATTTCCTGCGGCCTCAAGTGATATCTTCTCTGACTCGTAAGCCTTATTATACCGGGCAATTTCACTTTGCGTATAGCTTGACGCATCTTTGGGGGTGATAACAAGAATAGTCTTGGTCATCGCACTGAAACCCAGGGCAATAAAGGCCATCATACCAACTGAGCCAATCAGCGAATATACTGCTCCCATTTTGACTGAGTTAAACCGCTCGGAAAAATAGTCGCCAAGCGTGAGAACACGCATACGCCGCGGCCAGTGGGTTACAAGCCAGTACAATGGCGTAGCAAACAAATAGAGCATAGAACTCCATATACCTGCGATACCATTATTGAATGTTGTTGTTGTTACCCCTACCGCATTATCCGAAGATGTTGCCTGGCCAAAAGCAGCAAATGTCTGTACCAGCTTGCCAAAACGTCGCCCGGCAAGAAAATAATCTTCCTGGTTATTTATCCGGCGGGATGACCAGAAACCAATCGCGATCATAACCGCAAAATAAAGAACAATTACAATAATATCAATTATCTCAAGGCCAAACATTCATATTCCTTTATTATTCAAATTTTACAGCCGTAATTTCGGCCCCGTCTTTTGCAGCAACAGCCTGAACAGCTTTTGACAGATTCGTATCTCTTATTACAATATCAGAAGTCTTGTCACCTGAAACCTCCAGAAATACCTTTGTTCCATCTGCAATAGAATTATTACTTATCAGCAGATTAGAACCATTGTACAACTGGTAAACCGGTCCTTTGGCAGGTACTACACTAACATGGTCAAAAACCACATTTTTTATATTTTCACATATTACCCCTTTTGTTGAGATAATACTAACATTTTCAAGAGTAACATTTTCAATCGGCGAATCATCCAATGCACGCATCTGGATCGCAGCAGGAGCTCCTTCACAGGTCAGATTACTTATATGGATATTTCTGAACGTTGGTGCCTTTTCATTTGAAACCTTGTTTCTGTCTGAACCGTATACCATATTCAAAATAACAGCCTCCCGCTGCATATTCTTCAGCTTCAAGTCACGTGCCCATACATTTTCAACCACCCCTCCCCGGCCTCGCTTTGACTTTATACGCACAGCCCTGTCAGTACCTTCAAATTCACAATCGTGCATAAATACATTACGTACATCACCCGACATCTCACTGCCGATTACCAGACCGCCGTGACCGCGTTTACTGGCACAATACCTCATAACCACATTTTCGGTCGGCCTGCCAACCCGCCATCCATCTTCGTTATAGCCTGATTTAAGCACCACACAATCATCACCGGTATCAAACAGACAATGCTCGATCAAGACATTCCTGCAGGAATCCGGGTCAATACCATCATTATTCGGCCCGTCTGTAATTACCTTAACTTTGCGAATAATCACATTTTCGCAGTATATCGGGTGTACCGTCCAGTTTGGCCCGCTGCCGATCGTAAAATCTTCCAGCAGTATATTCTTACAATTAAACAAACATAAAAAGCTCGGACGGATTGCATCTTCTCTTGTTCCAAATACCCGCTGTTCAACTGGAATACCTTTGGCAGCCATCTCAAAAAACTTGCCGGTTTCCTTTCCTTTCATAGTCCACCAGGCTTTGGCATTACCGTTAAGTTTCCCGGTACCTGTTATCGCAATATTTTCACAATCTCGGGCATAAATAAGCGGTGAATAATTATAAAACTCAACACCGCCGCCCCTGACAAGAACAACCGGCAGATAATCCTCACACCGGTCACTAAAAATTATCTCGGCACCTTCCGCAAGATGCAGGTCTATATTGCCGGCAAGATGGATCGGGCCGGTAAACCATTTTCCTGACGGCACAAGCACCCGCCCACCACCTGCTTCAACACAATCTTTTATTGCAGCAGCAAAAGCTTTTGTATTATATGTTTTGCCGTCATTTACAGCACCATATTCACGAATATCAAATATTGTTCCGGGAATCTCCGGTCTCTTTAACTCCGGCATAGGGAAAGGTGCCCTTATCGGCTCTATTTCTTCCCTGGTTACAATGCTGTTTTCTCCAGTTGCCCTTTCTGCATATTTCATCAGCCCCTGTAAAGCAGCAAGGTCAACTTTTACTATATCCCCCAGCTTTACCTCGGTCGGAATCGATATCTCATCTGAAATATCGGTGCAATGCCTGAAATCCTCAGTAATTAATGCATTGTAACCATCATTATCATTCTTGTAATAGACAACATGTATATCATCTTCTTCCAGCACAACAGGAGAACTTACTGAATCAAAGGTTAGACCGCCAGTGAATCTCTGCCAGGGCTTAAAAGGCGAATCGGAAAAGGCAAAACGCAAAGTACGATATCTTTTCCTGCTGTCCTCATGGACCAGCACATACTGATTATCATCTTTAACTATTATCGCATCATCGATACGATATCCGGGTTCAATAAAGTTTTTTGCCGGGGCAAAAGTTTCAAAATCATCTGTTACAGTAAACCATAAACGGGGATTATTGTCTGCATCTTCCTGGTAAGCCTGGTAGTAGTTTCCCGGTAGAGTCGAAGCCCAGGTTATTATGTATTTTGACAGATTGGTATCATAATAAATATGAGGGTTTATAAGATCATAAGCCTTATGCTCGCTCATAAGATTGATATATTTCTGTTCGGACCAGTTCTTCAGGTCTTTAGACCAGGCATAACCAAAACCGGTTTCCGGCCTCTCACCAGCCTGCCAGATAAGGTGAAAAGTACCATCCTTATCTCTCAACAGACCGGCATTCAGCATCTTTTTCCGGTCTCCCGGCTGAACAGTAATAAGTGGAGCTCCCAGTGCTTCCCACTTAAAGCCATCATAGCTGTATGTCAGATATAGTCCATCACTATTTTCACTGCTGTTATTAACAGCCAGGTATACATTCTTATTTTTTTTTACTTTTTCAACCAGTTCACGAGCCTCGCCTTGAGTTCTGCTCAACTCAACAGACGGCTGAGATATACCTGTCAACGGATTCCAACTATCTGTACCGGATAAAACATTTTCCGGCGTTAACTGCTCTGCCTGCTCATCTGTTAACACTTTAAGCCAGGATACTCTTTTATCCTGATTCGCTCCCGGCCCGGAATTGTTATACTCATAATAACGGGAAGTCTTTTCACGATTCGGCTTTCCCCAGTTATGCCAGCCCTGCGGCCGTATCATATCTTCCATTTCACAATTCAGATATGCAACATAAGCATAATCTCGCCATGGTCGGCCCAGGTACACCTTGGCCTTTTCCGGCTCACCGGTAATCCTGCAATTGGAAAATATATAACCGTATTTCTGATATTGCGGGGTAGAAGCAGCTGTTATATAACTGGCAGAAATACAATGTATATGACATTTTTCGAAGAATGCCGTGCCACCGCCAAAGATAAAATCACAATGCCCGGCGATATAGCAATTCTCATAATAATGTCTGCCTGCCTGATCCAGCAGAGTATCCTGCCAGCCCAGCAATCGGCAATTCCTGAAGACAATCCGGTCTCCTAATACAGCTAAAGCAACCGCCTGGCCAACATCACCGGCACTATTTTCAATTGTGATGTTTTCCATAACTATATCATCTGCCTCAATCGTCACAGACGGTGTCCGGAATGTTCCTATTTCCTTTCCGTCAGCACCCTTAATCCCGGCATAAAGATCATATGTCAATATTGTTTTTTTAGCATCTTCACCTACAAAGTGGATAAAACATTTGGATCGCGGGATAACAATCCTTTCTTTATAATTACCAGGCCTTATCTTTATAACCGTCTTATTCTTGGAAAAATCTGTTACCGAATCAACGGCTGCCTGCACAGTCTTAAAATCACCATTTCCATCCTGACTGACTGTTATTGTCTGGGATTCCAGATCACCTGAAGTTACTTTTCCACTATCCAGGGTTTTCTTAAGCCAACTGACAAATTCAGGCCTGAAATCTTTTCCATAATATTTATTCCATTCTGATATTCTATGAGGTGCCCCCTCAATTGTCATCAAATCACATGGAACATTCAGCTTTTTTAGACCTGCCTGGAAATTAATAGACTGAGAATAAGGTACACTCCTATCTTCGGTACCATGAATAAGCAAATAAGGCGGCAATTCAGCTGACAGATAGTTTATCGGTGAAATATCATTAAGCTTCTTTTTAACATTGCTATCAATTTTCTTCTGGCAATCAAGAAGCTTCTGCATACACTCACTTGCACCGCCGCGACGGCCGGAATCTGCCAGGTGGTCGGTCGGTGCAGCAAGCCCAACAACTGCCTGCACAGACTCTTTGGTTGCAGCTAAACAGGCTAAATGTCCACCGGCAGAATACCCGACTAATGCTATTTTATCGGGATTGCCCTTAAAATCCGATGCATTTGCTTTTACCCATTTAATAGCAGTTTGAACATCTTCGAGACATGCCGGCCAGCGATGCTCCGGAGCCAGCCTGTAATTAATTGAAAACCAGGTAAAGTCAGATTCGATCAAGGAATGATACAGCAGACTCATATCCTGCTTATCACCACCAACCCAGCCTCCGCCATGGATCATGATAACAATTGGATGATTATCACCTTCTACAGGCACAAAAGCGTCCAGCAGAAGTTTTTGCCCTCCGGCACTTCCATATTCAATATCGTTTGTAATACCAGCCGGAACTGCTGCAATTAGATTACAATTTATGACTGAAAAAAAAAACGCCAGTGAAATCATGCCAAACAGGCTGAATAAACTGTTTCGACCTCTTATCATTTTATTAAGTACTTCCTTACTCAAGAATTCATCATACTAATATGATACTATATATACACAATTCAAATATAGATGTAAAACTATTTACCTTTTAGTA
This sequence comes from Sedimentisphaerales bacterium, assembly GCA_963666285.2. Taxonomy (GTDB): domain Bacteria; phylum Planctomycetota; class Phycisphaerae; order Sedimentisphaerales; family SM23-30; genus JAFGDI01. The sequence goes on along the minus strand of OY762711.1, from coordinate 2,227,973 downwards.
TTTTTAACACAGAATTACAGCTAATTTTCCTTCGCAGTAATAACACAGATTATTTAGATATTTACAGGCCAATACTCTTAGTTTCATTCTCTAAAAAAAAAGAAATTCAACAAGACATTATTGTGCCTAAAAAAAATCTATTTTGCGCAAAATAAAGGTTTGTTGACAACTTTTTTGCAAGAAGGGCTTGACTATCAGAGAAAAAACTGATATTTTGTAGGAATTATAGTTTCTGGACGTGTTTTATATATTCGAATTTTGGTTCTCTCTGGATATCATGAAAAATCAGATAAAAATAGCATTCGCACATAATGAAAACGGCCATACCGATAAAGGGCTTAGCACCGGCATAACTCAATATGTCAGAAATACCGGCCGTATTCAGCTGATACCATGGCCGGACAATTCAATGGAGTCTTTAGCATTTCTCAAGAAACTGGGTTGCCAGGGAGCTATTGCCAGCGTACCTACTTATGCCAAAGCAAAAGAACTTACCAGCACCGGCATGCCGGTGATCGCTTATGCAACCTTACAGGACATGCATGAGATACCATATATAAGCACCAATTCACGCGAAGTAGCCCAGCTGGCATTTGATTATTTATCAGAAAAGCAGTTTGAACATTTCGGCTTCTTCGGCATGACTGATGTCCGATGGACCTATGAAAGGTTAAGTCAGTTCTCTGACATTGTCGCCAAAGCAGGAAAAACTCTGCATACTTTTGAAGGCGACTCGATTCATGTCACTAACGACCTGCTTTCCTTTGCCAAACTATGGACTGACACAACTATGAAACGCAGCCAGCAGGAATTGATTAACTGGCTGAAAGGGCTGCCCAAGCCTGCTGCTATACTTGCCAGCTGTGATATACAAGGCTGCCATTTAAGCTATACCACTCAGGAATGCGGTTTGTCTGTCCCGGATGATATTGCAATACTAGGCATAGATAACAATGAAGCTATGTGCAATATCTGCATACCTTATCTATCAAGTATCGACCTGAACCTTAATAAAGCCGGATATGAAGCTGCCGCCCTACTTGAACAGATTATTACCGGGAAAGAAACAATGAGCGGCCAGCGGATAAATATACATCCTAAACAGGTAAAAGAGCGTATTTCTACCGATATTTTTGCAATTGATGACCCTGATGTTGTCAAAGCATTAAAATATGTTCGCGCTCACAACAGCGAGCCTATGCAGGTTGATGATGTCGCCAAGCATGTCAATATCAGCAAACGATCGCTGCAAATGAAATTTCATCAGACACTCAATACATCAATTCATAATAAAATTATCCACGCTCATTTCCTCGTTGCCAGAAATTTACTACTGGAAACTGATCTGTCTATTGACGCTATCGCACTGCGTTCCGGTTTCCATTACAGTTCAAATATGCGACGCACATTTCTGGATATCACCGGCATGCTGCCGCATAAATACCGCCAGCAGCATCGTCCGGCACACAATTCTGCAAAAACTGATACCGAATAAAACCCTCCACATAATCCTCATATTTTCCATATATTAAGTGCGGCATCGCACTTTTGACTGTTCATTATTATGCACAAAGGCCAGAACAGGGCCAACAAAGTGAAAAATGAATAATGAAGTGAAAAATTAAGGTGTTCGACTATCGTCTCACGCTTTGTTTTAAACATAAGCATTGCAGGAAGGCCCTTTTAGGCGATTTACCAGAGGCACTTCGTTAATGCAACTTAAAAACTGCGAAATTAAACTATTAATATACTTTTATTAATATATGAGTTTAAAATTAATTCCCCCTAAATAACTCTTATTAAAATGTAAATGCGCGAAATAACCTCCAATTATGCGCGAATTCAACTTGTTTTAACTACTGAAATTAAGCATAATAACCACATAGGAGATAAGCATTTAATTCTATTTTCAAGGATGATTTTTTATGCATGTCAAATATGTAATTATATATGTAAGTGCATGAAATAGAATGATTACAAAGACAAAAGGTTTATTGTGTGGCAAGTTATTATAATTATTACTTCGGTATTGGAAAGCTGTATTTTGGCTGATATTATTAACAACTCGGAAATTAAAGGATCAAAAAACAACAAACCTGACAGTATCCTTTTATCAGATGAAAAGAGTTCATCTAAAAGCAGTCTGCCATACACCTCTGACTGCTGGATTGCTGATAACGGCAATGAAACCTACAGCAACCCTATTCTTTACGCTGATTATTCCGACCCTGATGTTATTAGAGTTGAGAACGACTACTATATGACAGCATCGAGCTTTTCTTCTATTCCAGGTTTGCCAATTCTACATTCGAAAGACCTGGTGAACTGGGAATTAATTGGACACGCACTGGATAAATATCCCGTTAAGGAATTTGACAGACCTCAACACGGAAAAGGTGTTTGGGCACCTAGTATCCGTTATCATAATCATTACTTTTATATCTATTGGGGTGATCCTGATAATGGTGTCTTTATGGTACGCACCAAAAACATACGCGGACCATGGGAAGAACCGGTTTTAGTGCTTCCAGGAAACGGGATTATTGACCCATGTCCTTTTTGGGATGACGATGGCCAGGCTTATCTTGTTCATGCCTGGGCAGCCAGCCGAGCCGGTATTAAAAGCCTGTTAACTATTCGTAAAATGAATAGTGATGGTACAGAAGTTGAAGATGAAGGTAAACATATTTTTGATGGGCATGACCACCACCCAACAATAGAAGGTCCAAAATTATACAAGCGTAACGGGTATTATTATATCCTGGCTCCGGCAGGCGGTGTAAAAACCGGCTGGCAGGCCGCACTAAGATCAAAAGATATCTTCGGCCCCTATGAAGATAAAATCGTTCTGGAACAGGGATCAACTGCCATTAACGGACCTCACCAGGGCGGCTGGGTTGATACTCCTGCCGGTAATTCATGGTTTATCCATTTTCAGGACCGTGACGCTTACGGCCGCATAGTCCACCTTCAGCCAATGACCTGGGAAGACAACTGGCCGGAAATAGGCAGCTTCAACGAGGCAATCTGCAAATTTGAACCAGTAAAAACTCACAATAAACCTGCTGCACCAGGAGCCATGCCTGTCATGGGCCCTCTGACAGATGATGAATTTAACTCAGATACACTTGGTCTGCAATGGCAATGGCAGGCAAACCCCAAAATGACCTGGCATACCCTATCAACACAAACAGAATACCTGAGGCTGTTTTCCCATCCTCTTCCTGAAGATGCGGTAAACCTGCGTGATGCCGGAAATGTGTTACTACAGAAATTTCCTGCACCGGATTTCATTGCAACTACTAAAATGACCCTGACACCTATGGGTCGCGAAACTCGCGCAGGTTTGACTATTATGGGTTATAGCTATGCCTGCCTGACTCTCTCGCTAAAAGATGATCAGTTAGTCATTACTCAATCTGTCTGCATTGACGGTCACAAAGGCAATTCGGAGGAAGTTATTGAAGAAGCTGCTGTCGCCAGTAATACTGTATATCTGCGTGTTCAGGTATCCGGACCTGACGCTCAATGCCAGTTCAGCTACAGTCTTGATGATAAGAAATATTCTATTATAGGTAAAAGTTTTACCGCTGAACCTAACAGGTGGATTGGTGCCAAAGTAGGAATCTTCTGTGATCGAATTCGCAGTAAAAGCCATCATGGCGGCTATGCCGATTTCGACTGGTTCAGGATCAAATAAAACAGACTAATAATTTTTTATACAATACTACACTTATATGTTAAGCAGGCCCGGAATTATTTCCAGGCCTGTTTAGCATTTTAAACGTATCATAAAACTTATCAGTTTGAAGCTGTAAATACAGCCATAACCTCACTGTCGGTAAGATTATAATTATATACCCGCACATCATCCATATAGCCCTGGTAATAATCATCCGCAGGCCAGTTACTGCGGCCAAGATAATTATTTGTACGGTTTACGCTTGTCGGCATAGATGTCCCGGTTTGTATCAGGCTGCCGTCTTTGAATAGCCTGACATTGCCGGTACTGTCAACCGTTACGGTAAACATCTGCCATTCATTCAGATTAATCACATCTTCGGCATAAACCAGGCCGTTACTGCTACTGCCAGACCAGCATTCAAAAGCCAGATCGTTTGAATTGGATCGCCTGCCAAACCAGATATTATCAGAAGATGAGCCATTACCAAAGTCTACAAAACGAGACCAGTTCTGAACATCTGTTGGATATACCCATAACGAAATTGTACAGCCTTTGGTAAAATCACTTAATCCGGTTGGTAAATCAACATACTGGTCATTACCGTCAAACGACAAAGCGTTCCCAACTTGCCCGCTAACGGTTCCGGTATCAAAAGTCAAACCATTACTCAATACACCGTCGATACCATTACCACTGCTGTCATATGCAGTGATACCGCTGATTTCATCAAAACACCAATATCCTGATATTTCTTTTGGAGTAGGCTGCAAAACCGGAGTAGCAAGCTCTGGATTATCAGGAAACCATACTGTCATCTGGCCTGCCCCGCGATGCGCCCAGGCATAATATGGAATCGCCCGGAAAACTTCATCCTGCTGGATAATTGCACCGTCATCATCTTCGAACATGCCTTTTACAACACCGGTGATTACATTTCCCTTATTAGTTATGGATGAATCACCCAGCATATTTTCCAGGTATTCTACATCGAACTGAACCTCATCCGGAATAAACAAATGAAATACTGACTTGCTGTCGTAATCGGGCCATTCCGCACAATATACAATCGGGCCTCGTTCCAGTGCAACCTGGCCGGCACATGCCGCAATTTTTGAATTTGCATGCACCTTCCGAACAGCCATCGGCAAAGAGATATTTATTGTATCACCGGCTTGCCAGGTACGGTTAATAGAAACATAACCTTTATTAATATTTAATGGAACCGACGTACCGTTTACATCCAATGCAACAACATCAGTGCTTTGATTCTCATAATAGTACAGATCACTCGGTAATGGCTGGTTTTGCGTCCATCCGGGTATACGCATATTTATGGTAAACGCTCCCGTCGTATCGGGATCAACCGCTATTGACATATCACCATCCCATGGATAGTTTCCAGTCTGGGTAAGAGTAACATCATTATCAACCAGAGCAATTGTGCCGGTGCCGGCAACATAGAGGTTCACATAAATCTCATCTTCATCCTTGCAATATACATAGCCCGGTACCGATGGAATCATCCTTGCAATATTGCCAAGGCAGCAATTACAATCAAACCAGCCGCTGCGGGTGTATCCCCCTGTCGAAATCAGCGGATTCGGATAGAAAAATCTATTACCATCAAGTGAAACACCACTGGTAACAGAGTTATAAAGTGTACGTTCCAAAACATCGATATACTTCCCATCCTTATGGAACAGGAACATACGCTGGTTCCACATCACATTTGCTATCTGGGCACAAGTCTCACAATATCCGTCATGAGGCAGGTCATATGGACTGCCGAAAGATTCACCGCCATGAGAAGCGCCTAATCCGCCGGTAATATACGCCTTGGTGTCATTGACGCTATGCCAGATTCTATCCAGAGCGGCCATCAGCTCATCTCGATACTGATAGTCTCCGGTTCTGGCAGCAACATCAGCCATACCCAGGTACATATATATAGCTCGAACTACATGTCCAACTGCCTCATTTTGCTGAAGCACCGGTAAGTGATCCTGATGGTAAGTACCCCACGGGCTATAATCATCAGTTACAGTACCTCGAATATCTAGAAAATACTTAGCGAGATTTAAATAATCAACATCACCTGTAACATCATATAATCGTGCCAGGGCAGACTCTACTATCTCATGTCCCGGCGGAATTTCAACACCGCCATCGTGAAAAGTATCGACCAGCAAATTGGCAAAGTTCCTGGCAATATTCAGCAATGATGTTTTTCCAGTTGCCTGGTAATGAGCTATTGCAGCCTCAAATAAGTGACCGGCATTATATAACTCATGACTCATTTTCAAGCTATACCAGCGGGCGGTACCGCCCCAATGATCGTTAGCCAACCCATTTGTTCTGACTGTATATAAATATCCATCACCTTCGGCTGCCTGGGCGGCGGCAATTTTAACAATCAAATCGTCAAGATACTGTTCCAACTCGGCATCTGGTGAAACCATAAGCGAATAACTGGCACCCTCAAGTGTTTTATAAATATCTGTATCATCAAATGGGAAATCATACTGAGGAGTACCGGTCATCAGTCCGCCTGCAATTGAGAAATTGTCAATTCTATTGTGCGACGAATCGTATTTACCTTCCAGCTGATCGAAAATATATGGTACGGTTACTTCCCTATTAATTTCCAGACGAGGCCGCCAGAACTCGTCCTCAAAAGCCACGTCTGTGAATGGTACCGACTCCAGAAATTTAACGTCAGTTGGATCATTTATTACGTTTATCTGTAATACAACCTGAACTGCAATATTTTTTTCAGATATCACCTGAACCGTAAACGTATTTAAACCTTCATCTGATTCCAACGGTTTACCTAACAAAATGCCATCAGGTGTAATAGTCAGCCATTCAGGACCATCATTTTTTTCAAATGTTAAGGCATTAGTATTATAATAGATTACTTCATCAAATATATCGCCATCGTATGATTCGTCTATAATTGCATCTCTTGCGGTTATTATATCATTTTTGAATACAGGCGGATTAACATTGAGCCAATTGGCAGCAATGTTTTTGAGAGTATTGAGATAAACCTGATATTCTATATTATTTGCCAATACTGCAACATCGTATAAGTCTACTTTCCCGTTATAGTTTAAATCTCCGTCTGACGGAGATATAGCATTCAAATGTACAATAAAAACACGGTCTCCTGGAGCTGCACTAATGGTATTAGCTCCGGCACCACCTGATCCACTGATATATGCAGATCCGTCAGCATAGGGATTCCCACCAGAAGCAGTATCTTTTATACCCACAGTTTCCAAAAAGGAATCCGTTGAACTTATATCAAAGCCATATAATGTATTTGGAGCAAGTTCTACCGGTGTATCCAAATTAAAAGTAAACCATGTGCCTGTTCCATTGGTAGAACTTGATACAGTATTAACAGAAAATATATTATCTTCTAAGCCAGTCACAGCATAAGTTTCAGAACTCAGCACCATTGCCGATGATCCGCCTAACGACGGGTCTGTTACTCTTATAGTAAATGTGCCTCCCGCTGACATTCTGTACCAAGTAGCGTCAGTATTAGAAGTATAACCGGTATGACGAATTGTTACAGCTCTCAGCGTGTAGGCCAGAGCACTGCCGGGAGTTTTAAATGTCTGCCCCTGGGCAGCCCTGTCATAAGATATATAGGTCGTAGAATCATTGCCGTTCCCGTCGGCGGTTGAATTCCCAACATTATCATGGTCTGCTGCAGCTCCAATTAGATTTGCCACATCTGACGCAGCAATAGAAGGCTGTTCTGTACCCAGCTGCAAAGAGGCAGGATAAGCCGATACTGCCGCTAATAACAAAAATACAAATAAATTTAATAAGATTTGATATTTCACCATCATGTCTTTCTACCCCAAACAACTAAATCTGTTAATATAAATATATAACGATACTACATGAAGGCTATTCCTGCAGTATCGTTATATTTATAGAGAACGAAATCTAATTTAAACAATTACTTGCGACGTATCAGCAAACCGCCAACACCAAGAAGAATCAGTGTTGCAGGTTCTGGTACAACACTTACATTATCAACGCCAACCCATGACAGATTATCAGAATTGCTACCTTCAATTGCCAGTGGATTTGAAATACGCAGGTACAACATGTCCGTCGTATTGGCAGTGGTAAGATCAAACATAACTGTCTTAGAAACAGTTTCGCCTGCAGCAAGCTGGGCACCTGTTATGCTTGCTGAACCAAGAGCAGTATAACTGTCAGCAATATCCGCATCTTCCGCACCTGTGAAATCACTACCTGGCTGGAAAATTTCAAATAAGACTTCAAGATCACGTGCCTGAGCGGCATCAGTGAACGAGCCTATGGTACCCCTAATATAAAGCTCTGTATCTCCAAGATCATTAACTCCAATTGCCTGATAAATCCAAGGTGAATTCCAGGCACTGAAACCAACACCTGATGTTCCAGTTGGAGATACTTTAGGACCGTACCAGGAACCGGACCACCACTGATCAGTACCTGTATTATCTGTATTTCCTGCGGAATCAAACCAGCCAACAACATCATTCTGATTAATATCATCTGCAATAGCTGGAGCATCAGTTTCAAAATTACCGTTAGTAATAGCTAATGATCCATGAGCAGCAGATACAACACACAAAGCCAAAATTAAAGCAAACAACTTCTTCATTCTTTTATCCTCCAAAGACAAAAAGTTAAATAAAATAAATATCCTCACCATAAAGATATACAAAATTTCAAAAATACATGTTTTCGGGCATCTTTTAGACACCCGAAAACAATTATCAGAAAAGTAATTTAATTTTATTCATAAATACGATTACTATCAAGCCAGGTAGCTGCAAAAACAGCAAAGTCTGCTACATTAACCTCACAGTCATCATTATAGTCATAAGGAAGTGCATCCACTTCATTATTACAAACCCAGCCACCAATAACATCCAGATAGTCATGAGCAACTTCTTCTGTTGTACGGGCATAATTGTAAATCTTGACATCATCAATGAAGCCGTTGAAAAATGGATCAGCCCACTGACTCTTACCAAAGTAGTTATTTGCCGGCTTGAAATCAATCGGGTCGATAGGCATTGAAGTATTTGTATCTTCTAATTCACCATTAACATATAATTTACCTGTGTCGCCAGACAAAGTAAGAGTAACAAATGTCCAGGTATCAGTTGACAACGCTGCATCAGATGTCAATACATCTTCTTCGTCAGCTCCACCAACAGTTGTTATTCCAAAACGCATTCTGTTACTGACATTGGTTGCAAGGTACATATACTCACTAGTACTATTACCAAAGTCAAAGATACGCTGGTATGATCCGGTACCTGTCCATTTAACCCAAACAGAAACCGTCATATCAGCAAGGTTTATATCACCAGCCGGTAATTGACCGTATTGTCCGTTAGGATCATTTTCTGCAAGGTTTACAATATTCAGGCTGCTGCCGAGAACAGGATCAACAACATCAGTGTCCAGCACAGGATAACCAACGACAACTTCATCATCAGAAACCAATTCCATAGCAGGACTACCTGCTACTTCATTTGGTACTGATTTTCCATCAGTTGAGGTAATATCCATTTTATAATGATTTACCATTCTGCGAACCATCACTCGACCGGTGCCTGTTTCTTCATTTGAAGCAGTTCCGACTGAATTGGTTCCTACACAATAAAAATAACCTTCATCAGTTACCTGAACATTCTTAACTGTCAAGGTGTCAGTTGTTACACCGTCATAATCATCACCATTGAGCAATGGAGCTGAGTCACCAACTTTGTACCATTGGTAATCATTAACATTAACACCTATAGATTTAATAATTGCCGGCTCGCCTGCTTCTACAACAGTAATAACAGGCTCAACTACACCTATTGTCGGCTGCTCATCTACTGTCAAAAAACTCCATACTGGGCCGCTACCGCTCATATAACCGCCATTACCATCAGGTTTATACATTACAACTTTCCAATAATATTGTGTGCTGTATTCCAGGTTTGACGGAGTAAATGTGGTAGTTGCAACAGGTGCATAATCCAGTACCTTAGTTCCGGGATCATTTGATAGATTTGGTTCTGTTGCATCTGCAAGATAAATATCTACATATTCAATTCCATCCATAACAACATTCCACTCTAAAGTCTGGGTCACAGGAACAGGGATTGTTCCAGAAGGATCGTTTACTGGAGCAACAACGTTCACAGAAGAAGGAATTGAAACATTATCAACACCAACCCATGACTGATTATCAGAACTGTTATCTTCAATAGCTTTTGGATTAGAAATGCGAAGATAAATTGCGTCTGTCGCATTTGCACCAGAAAGATCCAGAGTACCGGAATCGGTTACGGTATCGCCAGCTTCAAGACCTGTACCTGTGATACTAAACGAATCAAGAGCAGTATAACTATCAGCAATATCAACGGCTTCTTCTGGAACAAAACCACTGCCCGGCTGATAAATTTCTACTAATACTTCAAGGTCACGTGCCTGAGCAGCATCTGTGAAAGAACCAATAGTCAAAGTAACCTCAAGGTCTGTCCTGCCAAGATCATTAACACCAATATTCTGAAAAATCCAAGGTGAATTCCAGGCACTAAAACCAACACCTGATGTACCTGTCGGAGAAACCCCTGGACCATACCAGGAACCTGACCACCACTGATCAGTACCTGTGTTATCTGAATTTCCTGCAGAATCAAACCAACTAAGAACATCGTTCTGATTGGCAGTCAATCCCCCTTCTTCAAAATCACCATTTGTAATGACTAAATCAGCCCTTACGCTTCCTACCAGACACAATGCAACCAAAAGACATAAAAGTTTTTTCATTTTGAACCTCCAATTTTGGTTAAAAATAAGTGAACAGTTAAAAACTAACTATACCATATAAACATTCTAACTTCATTTCAGCAAACAAATAAAAATTTAATACAGCTCTAAAACAGGGCTGGTAAAGACACACCAGTCACATGTAATAGCCCGCTTGTATGCTTCCATGATATCTATGTCGCCACCATCTGTTACAACCAGTGTCAGAAACTTATCATTCTCATTTATCTCAACTTCAATATCAAGCAGCTTACCCTTCTCTTTGACTGCTGCAATTTTACTTCTCACCTGACCATCGATAAGTACCCATATATCAGCATTACACGGATAAGGCTCATCCAGGTCAGCTATACCGACCTTTGAATAAAACCTGGATATCCTGCGATACGGATATTCTTTGGCTATGGCTCTCAAATCATATGTTATTCCAATATTCGCATGCATCACAATACATGGATTCAATGCATTACCATAGTCTCTACCATTAAAAATAATGTTACCGGTTCTTTTATCGGGAACTTCCAGTAATTCAGGCTTGGGATTAACTCCAATATTAGCATAATAATCAGCACAGGTTTTCGGACAATCCTCAAAAATCATACCTGTAGAACTTATCTGGTTACCCGGACCCTTTGGTACAAAAATACCGTCAACATATTGATTAAATTCAAGTGGCATATACTTATTATCATGCACTTGTGATTTTAACGCATTTTCAGTAAGACCAAGCTCAGGGTCCAGCCAGTAATTATCCAGAGCTGCCATCCGACCGTCACACCCGGTAGTTATTGATGCCAGATCAATATGCGTCCTGCCTCTTGATATAGTATTAGTATTTGAATCAATTTCTCTGACAAACTTAAACTTATCAAGGTTTATACCTGTAATTTCTGCTCCATTGCTGCTGACCAGACCGGCAGAACCTGCCTCAAAGGTCTGGCTTTTATCTGGTTTACATGAAGCTGACACCGATGCCTTGCCTTTCAAAACATGAACCTCGGTACTATTACCATTATGAATCTGGACTCCAAACTCAGTACCCAGGTCAACAATCGTAGATACCGGGGTCTCAACCACATAACCGTTCCGGCCTTCAACCATCTTTACATAAACGCTGCCGCTTAGCATTTTGATTCGGTTATTACTCTTACTGGCAAACTCACACGGACCTTCCACGATTACTGTGGCATCCTTATACTCAAGTTTTACCACTCCCGACTCCAGCTTTAGAAAGCCGTCAGAATCAAATAAAGTGCATCCTTCTGTTAAGTCCATATCAGACCATTTTGCATTTATGGAATCTTTTATAACTGCCACCGGTTTGGCCTTAAACAGATTATTTACACTGACAACAATAAAAATTAATGCGGCAATGGAAACATATGCCAGCAGTATCTTTCTCGATCTTTTCTTTTTAACCGGTTTAGCTTTTACCTCTTCTACTTCGACGGCCTTTTCTATCGGAGCTGCCGGTGCACTTTCCTCGGAATTTGCCAGGTCTTCCAGCAAGCTGTAATCAAAATTATCTTTACTGTCGCATAAAGGCGTAAGAGCTGTTGCTGCTCCATATTGCCTCAATGATGCACACAACATTATATATTCCGCATAATATTTCTGCGCTTCAGGGTCACTGTTTAAAATATCCCGGAGCTTCTGTCTCCTTTCAGAGCTGATAGTCTGGTCCAAAAGCTCCAGGATTAGACCTTTGATATCATATTCCTGACTATCAGTCATGACAGTAATTCTCCCGAACTAATCCGCTCTTAACACATTTCAATATCGCATCGTGTACTCTTCCAAGAGCTTTATATAACGCTGCAACCGATCTATTAGATATCTCGGCCACATTTTTTATTTTCATCCCCTCTTCATAACGCAGCCTGATCAGTTCCATATCTTTTTCAGACAACTTCCTCAGACATTTCCGCAGTATACGAACCCGATCTTCTGATTCCTGAGAAATACTCTCCGAATAACTGGCAATATTATCCAGGGCTTCCTGTTCTAACAAAAATTCCTGTTTTTTCTTTTCGCGATAATATGAATAGACCAGATTTCTGGCAATACCAATACCTAATGCAGTAAAATTATCTAACTCCTTGCTTTTACTGTACTTACTCCAGAGAATCTCAACGGTATCCTGAAGTATGTCTTCTGCCTCCGCCCAGTTTGGTACCAGCGTCAGGATAAAGGCATAGATTCTGTTTTGACTTTGAACCAGCTTGCGAACAAAATCATAATTAATACTCTGGGAAGTATTTGAATCCTTAATCTCTTTAAAATTATCCATCTAAATGATATTTAAATTTCGTCCAATACTTTGAAAAACTAAAAAAATGAAAAAGTTCATATGAAAAATAAACCTAAATCATGTTAGTAATTGTATTTTTTGAATAAAATTGGACAAATATTTTCATTTTTTTTGATATTTAAAAAAATAACAGGCTACTACAATTGAAATAGCAAACTATTAACACATATCCGCGTGTAAATCAATACTTTACAACATTTATTCATTCTGCCTTAGCAGCAACTGTTTTTATTTCTAATGAAGTGCTTTCGATTGAACCTGAAGATATCGAGACTGTAAATATGCCGGGTTTGCCAGCTTTACTCCGTACTATTGCCAGACAATAGCCGTTAAAAGCTTTCGGCTGCATGAGCCAAACGATGTCATGTCTGTAGGATCACCATTAGCTGCAGAAACATGCTCGCCCGGTCCAGACAAAACCACCCAATAGAAATACACTCATGAGTATAAGCACGCGTCAACTTATGCTTTACTAGCAATCATAAATCCCGTTAATCATTTGAATTTGAATGTAATTATTTATGTCATAATAATTTGGCAATACTCATGGTTTTTGCTTATAATTTCAACATTGTAAATTTTCTAATGCTATAATACTCGTTCGTTTAATTAATTACATATAGCAATAAACCGGCAACAAAGAAAAAGGATTGATCATGATTAAAGAAAATGCAGTTTTTTTTACACTATCACTTTATCTAACTATTGCACTATCTCTTATTTCATTTTGCAGCGATACTTTAGCTCAAAATAACACCGCAACCAGCAATAATTTAACTGCCGCAGACCTTAAAGTAGAATATCTTAGCAATCCAATCGGTATTGACACTGTCAACCCCAGGCTTAGCTGGCATGTTGAATCCGGCAAAAGAGGCCAGTTCCAGACCGCTTACCAGATCATCGTTGCATCTTCGCAAAAAATACTAGATTCTGATACCGGCGACCTTTGGGACACCGGCAAAATAATGTCAGATAATACCTTACATATCAAATATCAAGGCAAACCACTTAAATCATACCAGAGATGCTTCTGGAAAGTGAAAGTTTGGGATAAAAATGGTGTTCCTTCATCCTGGACAAAGCCTTCTTCCTGGTCAATGGGTATTCTTTCAGAAAATGAATGGGCCGGTAAATGGCTTGGCTATACCAGGAAAACTGAAAATGTCAGTAAAGAAGCAAAAAAATGGAAACAGGAAGCTCCATCTCCGGTATTTAGAAAGACTTTTTCGGCTAAAAAGGAAATTTCTTATGCCAGCCTGCACATTTGCGGGCTTGGCCTGTTTGAGGCTTATATAAACGGGAAAAAAGTTGGCGACCATGTTCTGGACCCGGCCTTTACCCGCTACGATCGAGCCTGCCTGTATGTCAGTTTTGATGTAACATCAATGCTCAATAAAGGTTCTAACGCAATCGGCGTAATGCTTGGCAATGGCTGGTATAATGTCTTTACTGATGCCGCATGGGATTTCAACGAAGCTCCATGGCGAAATAAACCAGAAATGCTATCACAGCTCAGAATTGAATATACTGACGGTTCTTCTGAGATGATTGTCAGTGATTCCAGCTGGAAAGCCAATACCGGACCGGTTATCCAGGATGGAATACGCCAGGGCGAATGTTATGATGCGGGAAAAGAGATGCCGGGGTGGTCAACCCCTGATTTCAACGACCAGAACTGGGCTAAACCTGATATAGTACCGGCTCCAAAAGGTAAATTACGAGCTCAAATGATTACCCCGATTAAAGTTACAGAAACAATAACTCCGGTATCAATAACCGAACCCACACCAGGGGTATTTGTTTACGATTTGGGCCAGAATATCGCAGGCTGGTCCAGGCTGAAAGTTTCCGGGCCAAAAGGTACAAAAGTTCAGATTCGCTACGCCGAACGCCTGAAAAAAGACGGTACAATCGACCAGGACGAAATAAAAAGACATACCTACGAAGACACTTTCCATACTGACACTTATATTCTCAAAGGCGAAGGAACAGAGACATGGGAACCAAGATTTGCATATTACGGCTTCCAGTATGTTGAACTCACAGGATGTCCGGGCAAACCAACTCTTGAGACAATATCCGGCCGGGTAGTACACACAACATTCAAAAATACAGCTCAATTTGAATGTTCAAACGAACTCATAAACAAGATTCAGGATTGCACTCTTTGGTCTTACAGAGGCAATTTCCATGGTATCCCAACCGATTGTCCTCATCGCGAGAAGAACGGCTGGACCGGTGACGCTCATTTAGCTGCCGAACAGGCAATGTACAACTGGGCGAACGGTGCAGGTTATACCAAATGGCTGATGGATTTACATGATGAACAAAAAGAAACCGGTGAATTGCCAGGAATTGTGCCGACAGGCGGCTGGGGATACAGCTGGGGTAATGGGCCCGCATGGGACAGTGCTTTTCTCCTGATACCATGGTATATGTACGAATATTATGGTGATACAGCAATACTTGAAACACATTACGATAGATTCAAACTGTATGTAGATTACCTTTCATCAAAAGCCAAAGACAATATTGTCTCTATCGGCTTAAATGACTGGGCACCGGCCAAGACCACTACCCAGGCTGCTGTTACTTCTACTGTATATTATTACATTGATACTATGATAACAGCCCAAGCTGCTAAGATACTCGGCAAAGATAATGACGCCGCTAAATATTCCCAGTTGGCTAACAATATCAGGCAGGCATTCAATAAAACATTCTATAAAGGTGACGGCATATACGACAAAGGCAGCCAGACAGCCCTATGTTTCCCGCTGTATTATGATCTTACGCCTAAACAAGAACGCGATAAAGTACTTGATAAACTGGTTGATAATATAAAATCCCAAAATTATCACATCGACACCGGTATTCTGGGAGCTAAAGCCATATATAACGTCCTGGCTGAAAATGGTGCATTTGACACTGCATACCAAATGCTGATGCAGACAACTCGGCCAAGTTACGGCTACTGGATCAAAGAAGGTGCTACCACCCTCTGGGAACAATGGTCTGGCACAGAATCACGAAATCATATTATGTTTGGCGATATAAGTGCATGGTTCTATAAGAACCTGGCCGGTATAACCCAGGAGCAAAATACTTCAGAAAAAGCATTTAAACATATTATTATCCGACCGGTAATCACTAAAAAACTGCAATATGTCAAAGCAAACTATAAATCTATCCGCGGAAATATTAAAAGCGAATGGCATATAGACGGTAATACCTGCAATCTTCAGGTCGAAATCCCAGCTAATACGACTGCTATAGTCTACATACCGACTTCAGATACTAACTCGATCACAGAATCCGGAAATAAAATAGAAACCAGCCAATATATTAAATATGTTGGTCATTCCAAAGCATGTGCTGCATATGAAATTCAATCAGGAAAGTACGATTTCAGTTTTGAGATTTAAGACTACCTAAACATTCAGCCTGGCATTTCAATTGAATTATTATTTTGCCTGCCATGGTGCTGCAAAAGAGTAATGCCCCGATGCGAGCTTATAAACAGTATAACCATCCTGCTGAGCGACATATGTGACACCATCAGAGTCAGAAGCCGGTACCCCGGACTCTACAACTTTTGATGGATTGTTACCCGGAATATATACAAGGGCACTTGTATTGACCGGAATAGTTACTTCCAATGAAAAGATGTCATTGAGAATTGACCAATTAGACTCAATCTCTCCCCGAATTGAGTGGTATGAAGTATCAGCCCAGGTAATATCCCCGCCCGGTTGAGGATGTATTACTATATGTTTGAAACCGGGTGCGTTAGATTTAATGCCGCCGATGTTTTCAAATATCCATTGGCCAACAGCACCGAAAGAATAATGGGCAAAAGAATTCATATCCGGGTCAGCAAAACCATTTTCCGGTGTCCAGCCGTTCCATCGTTCCCAGATAGAGGTAGCACCATTTTTGATGGTAAAGCCCCAGGAAGGGAAAGTATCATTTAGCAGCAGCTTATACGCGATATCGTTTCGGTTAATCTTTGCCAGTGCCAGCATCAGGTCTTTTGTACCGATAAAACCAGTTGAAAGGTGATTGTCACACTCTTCAATCCTGCGTATCAAATGCTCACCAGCCAGTTTTTGCCGGCGGCTGTCAAGAAGATCATAAGCAATTGCCAAGACATAGCCAGCCTGAGTATCGCCTTCGATTCTACCGTCAGGCTGAATATAAGTATTGGAAAAAGACTGCTTTAGCTTTTCGAAAAGCTCATTATACCTGGCAGCATCCTGAGCATTGCCAAGGGTATCAGCAATTTGCGACATCAGATTTACGCTATGAGCGAAATATGCCATAAATATTATATGATGCGGCGTTTCATCATTTATATTCAGCCAATCGCCGAAACAGTGAAATTTCTCCGGCGGTAAGAGGTTGTCAGAGCAGCGGTTCAGATTAAACTCAACATATCGCTTCATCTCATCATAATGCACCGCCAGTATTCGCTTATCACCATACATTGCATATATTGTCCAAGGGCAAATCACCCCGGCATCAGTCCATGCCGGGCCGCCGTCTGTTGGTTTTATCTTTAGCGGTGCATATCTTGGGTATTGGCCGTCATCTCGCTGGGCATCAGCCAGGTCAGTAAGCCATTTATAAAAGAAAGAATGGACATCGTTATTATAACACGCTGTATTTATATACACTTGAGCGTCACCGGTCCAACCATATCTTTCGTCACGCTGTGGACAATCGGTAGGAATATCAACAAAATTCATTCGCTGGGTCCAGAATATATTCGAATAGAGCTGATTTACCATTTCATTACTGCACCGGAAATAACCGGCACGCGGCGTATCACTGCTGAATACTACGCCGACAAGAGAATTAAGATTCGGCTTATCTATTAAACCTCTGACCTCGACATACTGAAAGCCGTGATACGTAAACTGAGGCTGCCAAAAGGTGTTATCTTCGCTGCCATTACAGATATACACATCTGTTGCAGCGGCAGTACGCAGATTAGCAGTATATACAGTGCCGTTAGGATTTAGTCGCTCACCGTGACGAATTATAATTTCGTGCCCGCTTTCTCCTTTGACATTCAGCCTGACGACACCAGCGAAATTCTGACCCAAATCGAAGACATATCTGCCGGGAATTGGTTCGGTAACGGAAACCGGCCTGATGGTATCAACAGCTTTTACCGGCTCAGTAACCGCGGCACACAGTTCTGGATCGACTTCGGTATCATTTACTGTTACAGAGCTCCATAAGGAATCATCGAAATCTGAGTTATTCCAGCCGGGGAATTCACAGCGAGCATCATAAGTTTCACCCTGCAGCAGATCAGCCGATATAGTCGGCCCCAATGATGCTTTCCAATCAGGGCCGGTCGCTATAACCTGTGTTGAACCGTCAGAATATTCAATATTGAGCTGAACAAGGATACGAGTTTTGTGACCGTAATGATTGCGACGATGACTGCCGCCGACATAACCGGCATACCAGCCGTCAGCAAGAACAGCACCAATAGCATTAAGAGGCTTGTCAAGCATATCAGTCACATCATAACTGCGATAGATAACACGCTTACGATAATCGGTCCAGCCGGGCGATAAGTAATCGCGGTTGATATGTATGCCGTTAAGATAAAGCTGATATATGCCTAGAGAAGTAGAATAAACAGTTGCCCGTTTAACTGGCTTATCGGCAAGGTCGAACTCCTTGCGAAAATAACGTGCCGGCGGAAGAAGTTTCTCTATCGGTGTGTTAGTCTGCCAGGGAGAGGTTCCAATTGGGCCAATATTACAGGCATGAGACCAGTTACCGTCGTTAAAATCAATTGACTTCCAACCGCCCTGCTGTTGGGTAGAGAAAATCCATTGGTCGTCAGTTGCAAACTCGATAATTTCGCCGCTTTCAGATTCAATTCGTACCGTAGCGATAAACCCGGCAGGAGATTTCTTTTCGCCTTCGTTTTGAGCCTGAAATGCCAGGATATTGGGGCCTGGTTTGATCAGGTCGGATAAGGAAACTTCATGTATTACTTTTCGCTTAGTGAATGAACGCAGCTTGGTACCGTTGACAAAGAGAGAAACAGAATCGTCCGCATTGTAGAATATTACCGCCTTTTTGATTATCCAGCCTCGTGGAAGATCAAATTTCTTTCTGAAATATAAAATAGCAGGTTGTGTACCTGTATTTGACTGTGGCTCAGACCATATCCAATTTGCATTTTTTATTATTGTCGGTGCAGGAATAACTTCTTCTTTAACATCGAAACCAATCCATTTGGCATGCCAGTCGCTATTGTCCAAAAGGCCCATCGACCATTTTGCAGGTTCGCTCCATTGAGAAACGTTACCATCATTGTCCCATATACGAACCTTCCAGAAATATTCGGTGTCAGAGATTAGTTTTGTGCCTGTATACGAGACAGAAATTGTATTGTCACTTTTTACGATACCTGAGTTCCATATATCCGGCTCATTGATCTGGAGCTTATGAAGATTGGAAGCGACGCAGACCTGGTAAGCTGTTTGACTTTTGCCATGCCGGTCTGAATTCAGTATCCAGCTCAAGTGAGGATTTTGACTGTTGATGCCTGAAGGGTTAGTTCGATATTCGCAGCGAAGTGAGCTGATGGTAATGTCAGAAGTTGTGCCTTGAAAAATATCCTGACAGCCTGTGATACAGGATAACGCAAACAATAATAATATTAGATATAATAATTTCATGATAAGGTATCATTATATCGATAGTTACCGTCCAAAATCAAGAAATAACCTGACCAGACACGGTCTGGACTAGACCTCAGCGCAGGCGAGCTGCTTCGGAGACCAAGCAAAGTTTGGAACAGACCTCGCTTTGCTCGGACCAGACATAGTCTGGACTAGGCCTCGCTTCGCTCGGAGACGAATTGAAATTGTAATGTCTAATAACCGTTCATTCTGAACGGAAAGGCCCGTGACAAATCGTTTTAAGTAACCGTTCACACGGTTACAATAATAAGATATAAGTAAAAAGAAATAAGCTATGGTATCGCTTATCGCGACCTATTTTAAAGCTCCGCAAACACAGAGTCTGACGCAAATAACGCACCTGTGAATGCTTACCGTTTTGATATTCAGTTTTTATTGAGCGTTTTTATGTTAAAGACGAAGTTTTCGTCGTTGTTATGTTTTAGAGAGAGCTGATTTTTGCTGGTTCTCATTTTTTGTCGGCTCTCTACTGTTGGACGGTATGTCAAAAGTGCGCTGATTTTTTGGGTGGGATGGTTGGCTTGGAAGTTTGTAAGGCGTTGGAGGGAAAGTGGATAATAATTTTTAAGATTTTGGATTTTCGTGTTTTGGTGGTTGTAAAAACGCGGTGATTTTTTCGAGAAAATCAGGGGTCAGGGATCTGGTTTCAGGTGCCAGGGAAGGTTGCTCGCTATCGCTCGCGGCTAATTGATGGGTAACGGGAGGTGTGCGGCATGTATACGAGTCATCGCGGCGGGTTGACGGCGGTGAAAAGGCAAATGGATTTGAGCGGCGGCGAATTGCGGGCCGCGGGCAGTATACGGCGGAACGTTGAATGGGTGCGGCGGTATACGGACGGGGACGAAGCGGAGATGGGAAGGCAGGTAAAAAGTAAGAGGTAAGAGGTAAGAGTTGAGGTGTCCGCTTCGCGGACGGCTTATTTTAAGCGGCTGGCGCCTTAAAAAAAAGAGAACCACTGATGAACACCGATGCACACTGATAAAGAAAGAAATGGAAAGCGTTTCTGAAGTATAAAGGATGAAGTATATAAAATCAAGAGAGCTGTCAGCAGCGAGTTGCCAGCGACCAGCAACCAGCGGTCAGTTAAGAGGAAGTACGTGCTGCGCGAACGACCGAAGGTCGTTAGAAATTAGAACAGGTGAGCAGGGAATAGCAACGAGCTATCAGCAATCAGCTAACAGAAAATACGTGCTTCGCACTCTGGCACATCATTGGAATATTCCAATGATGTGAAGGTATCGCCTAGCGGCGATGCTATTTTTATGTGTTGAAGCGAAAGTGAAGGCGGTTAGCGAAGTTGACCGGGCAGGTCTCGGAGGTAGTGCGGTGGGCTGAGAAATTTACGTGATTTGTTGTAAGTTGTTATTTTTGGTTTGTGGGCGGACCAGATGCCGCGAAGCGGCATCAAAGTGTAAAGGAGGTGTCCTGATGTACGTTGACATCAGGAATAATTCGCTGCGGCTCACGACTTGTTTTAAGGCTGACGCATAGGTAAAGTTTAATCAAAATTGCGGCACCTGAAGGATGAGAAGAGTTAGAAGAAAGAAGCGAGAAGAGAGAAGGGAAAGCTGGCAAGATTTGCAAAATATCATTTTAAATATAGCACTGACTGACACGGACAAACACAGACAAACACGGTAGGCAGAAAACAGCTAAACAGCAACGAGCTACGCTAAATGAAAAATGAATAATTAAAAGTGAAAAATTAAGGTGTTCGCCTAACGGCTCACGGCTTGTTTAAAATTAGAACAAATGATAGTAGAACAGGCAATCAGCTACGAGCGAACAGCGGCCAGCAAACAGGAAATACGTGCTTCGCACTCTGGCACATCATTGGAATATTCCAACGATGTGAAGGTATGGCTTAATGTTAATGACAAAACAGGTAATTGTCAATGAGATTGAAAGCGGAATTAGCAAAGAGTCAGAAACAAACATTGGACCAAGTCACAACATAACGCATTACTGGACATAGAGTTAAGTTCCATAAAACTATCTCTTTGCAGATAATCGTATTTTGGGAGGTAGATGATTATCAGCAAAGAGATAGCTGGCAGAAATTATGGATTAGTAGAAATTACAGCGGTTTCATGAGGGCCAAGGCGACTGGTTTTGTAGTCACCGATAATGATCTTGTCAAGTACCACGCCGGGATCGACCATCCAAATTTTGAGTTTATGGCTGCCTGCAGATTGAACCTGATGTTCGCTTTGGGTAATGGCGGCACCCTGAAGAACGTTCAGGGACCACTGAGAGCTCCATTCAGCAGTATCAAATTCAACAATCTGAGGCTGCTGATCATCGAATGAGACAGCATAACGTAATCCTCGTTCATCAGTAGCAGCGTGCGTAGGCAGACACAAAACGGTAACCGGCAGAGTGCCAGTTTCCCATAGATAGACATCATATTCGAGAACCGGGCTATTGGCGATAATGTCGGATATTTCCGTGTGACTTGCAGCGGTAAAAGGCAGAACGGTCATTGTATCGCCTGAAGTGCCCAGAGTGGAGATCAGTTCCCAAGAGACGTTATTTCCGGCAGTCGTATTAGAAAAATGTTCGGCTTCGATACTCACACAGCCATCTGAGCTGACAAAGCCACTAATATCATTCGGACGAGGAGATTGCGGGTTAAAAACTTCAATCCCGACAGCAAAACTTGACCCGGCACCAGCAATATCGATAGATGCATTACTACTGCCGAAAGGAACATTCTGCCAGTCGATACTGACCCATATTCGCTGGTCAGAAGCTATTGTGCCAGCAGAAGAATCCAAAAGTATCCATGATTCAGAAGGAACGGCGGACCAGCTTAAAGGGATATCTCCCTTGTTGAAGATATCAATAAAATGAGAACCGGCAGTATAAACATCAAAGCAAGGTAACGAGTTACCAGATGCTCCTTCGAGCGGAGTGATATTTATATCGGTAAAAGCCGCGGAATCATTATAGGAGCCGAGTCCGATCATGCCGCGATTAAACTGCTGGCTAGTTGAGAGTATGGTCTGGCCGCGATATATTATAGATAACTCTGTAGAAGTTTTTTCAATTTCAACAGGGTAGAAACTATTGTCAGGGATACCGATATTCAGTGACTGGACTAATACACGAGATCCGTTCTGGACACGGTATAACGCGGAATTTGAGGAATTAGTCGTTAAAATCAGGTAGTTATAGTTGTATTCATCTACATAGCCAAAGATAACAGCAAGATCCGCAGAGCTATTGGATGAAAGATCATCGGCAGTGCGAAGCCGGCAAGTGAAATTAAAGTTATCGAAGCTGTAATCTTCGATCATGGCCATTTCGCCGAGGCGATCTCCTGAGAGGTTGGAATAATCCGAAGTATTAATGGCATATTCCATAATGGAACCGTTTGATCGAACTTCCCACCTGTCAGAATTAAGTGTGAGCCAGCCATCGGCATTGCCATCTGAGAAATCGTCGTTAAAAGGCTCATCAGTACCTGTTGAGGCGGCAATATCAGTATACTGTCCTTCGAGGACCGCACCCATAGCCGCACCGCTTACCGGTTCAACGGAACCTGTTGCCGGCATATCAAATACGGATAAGCTGCGAGGGTTATAACTCATCATATTGTTCCATTTACCGCCGGAAATGACAGTATTATAGATATCAGTTTCAGTTTTGATCTGATCGTATGCCGACTGGGCCATCCGGGCATATTCATTGGCACTGACTCTGCCCTGTGAAGCATAAGTAATACTCTTCTGGGCGTATAGAATCTTCTGGTTCATAAGATTGGCGCCGCGGACAGGATATAAGACAAGCTGATAGAAGGCATCTTTGTAAATGACAGGCAATGACCGGTATATGGCGTCCGCCCTGCTGTCCAGCTGCTTATATGCGTCAATACGCAACTGAACTTCGTCGTTATAATTAACCATGCTGAATCCGGCACCACTGGAAGTCATATGTTCCGGTTTCCTGGTTAAACCCAGCCTATAATACTCGATAAGTATATCAGCAATCTGGGCTTTATGGTCGGGACCGAATTCACGCCAAGCCCAGTATTCCAGATATTCCCGCAGGTTGGTATTGTCCCAGCAGCTGACATCCCATGCTAAACGCAGGGCAAATTCCATACTAATCTCAGCAGGTTTGATATCGCCGACATTAAAGACCCATACCTGATCTGCGCCATAATCGTATGCTTTTTTCATTTCTTCCCAGATAAGACCCGGACCAGTGGAGCAGAGCCAGAGATAGTCATGCGGTGAACCCCAGTATGACATATGATAATAGACACCCGCCCTGCCGCTACGGCTTTGTTCGGAGGTATTAGACAGTCGCCTGATGTAGCCGTGGTTGTCATCGGGCCAGAGAAGAGTCATATGCTCAGGAACCTGCATATCCATGTCATAGAGGTCTAATACCTCTTTGTACGGGCAGAATACCTGAGGGACAGAAGAATAATCTACGTTCACAAATTGAGATATAATCTGTTGCTGGGCCGGGAAGACTTCATCTTCCATTTTCTGTACTTTCTGGGCACTGGTTGCACCAGAACAAGGCATAGAGCCATCGTGTATGCCACGCATGCCAGTAGAAAAGATATTTTCAAACAGAGCATTAACCTCGACCCGATCCTGCCAGTATTCAACGATCTGGCTGCTGTTTGTACACCAGTCCCAGCTGCCTTGAGAACCACTGTCAGGGGTCCAGCGTGACCATTCCCAAACGTTGTTGCGGAGCATCTGCTCACAATGGGAAGAACCCATAACGATGCCGTAATCGTCAGCAATATACTTATTTTCATCAAAGGCGTTGAATGCTTTGGTACAAGAATGCATGGCAGGCCAGATATGGTTGGCCTTTAGACGCAATAGGAGCTCGAATATCTTTTCATAGGCCTTGGGGCCGATATAGCCATCTTCGGGCGAGAAAGTGTTTTTAGCCCAGGGATGTATGCCCCAATCTTCATCATTTATGAAAATACCGCGATATTTGACCGATGGCGGCCCCTGCTTGTATCTGCCGTTACGTACGATAATTGAGTCCCGATACTTAACCGGTACATCAGCCCACCAGAACCAGGGAGAAACGCCCATTTTTTCGGATAGATCAAAAACGCCATAGGCAGTACCACGCCGATCGCTGCCTGAGATAACGAGTCCCTTGTCAACAGTGGCTATTGGCTGATCGACAACCTCAAGAGCGAAAGTTTCCCAACTGCCAGATGTATCCGTAATGTCTATAACAGAAGATGCGACCATGCTATCAATAACTGAGCTGTGGCCAATAGTGCCAATAAAGATAACATTACCGTTGAGCCCGCTAATATCATTGACAATCTCAGGCCTGATGCCGCAAACAGCCTGTATATCGTCAGCGAGACAGTTAGCAGCAATTCGGCATACCGCGAAATCATCGGCATCGACATAAATAGAGGCAATTTCACTACCATATTTGATAACAAAATCTTCTGCCCGGGCCCGCGAAACAACATAGCTGCCTGGGACCGGTCCATTTTTTTCCCACATTGAGCTGATACAGGCAAAATCAGTCATATCAGCCATAACACTGTCATAAATAAGTTCATGTGAAAGCCAAGCTTCACATAACTGGTTCAAGTCCAGCATATTGACATAACCATCTTCATTAATATCCGCATCGAGAGAGGCTAAAGCCTCCGGAACGGTAGAAAAGCTCCATATATTGCCTGGGCCCTGACCGGCAATATCAACACGCCAGTAATATTTTTGCCCATTTAGCAGGAGAGCTGACTGATACGGTTTGAAGACGGATTCTGACTGTAGTTCAGAAACCAGCAGAAGATTGTCAACCGAAGTGCCAAGATATATATTGAATAGCGGTTCCTGCAGTGAATCAGGCACCTGGAAGCTAAGCTCGGTTTCAATAGAAATATTAACAGCATCATCAGCAGGCTGCGGTGAGAATACCTGTAAGTAATCGCCGCCGTATTCGGTATCCAAGACGTATTTTATCGCCAGGTATTCGCCAACAGCATTTCGTTCATCATCATCTAATACTCGACTAAAAATAATCAGTTCTGCCAGGTTGCCTGCGAAAAAGTCTTTCTGACCAAAGTTGTATGAGCCGATATTTAATGCAACAGGAGTCTCAGTAGATGTATTTAATGCAATATTGACACTAGCACCATCAAGGAACCCTTCAGCAGATGAATTGATTTCGAAAATGTGGACATTCAGATCGGCATTACCGGGCCCGGTATTTATGGCCTTATAGCCGGTACTGCCAATACGATACTCGAAGCTGTTGTCGCTATTACAGGCGAAACGCATGCGGTCATTGCCACTGCCATCCTGAGCTGCGACAATATATTGATCGTTTGAGACATAAGAATTATAATTTGCAACCGCAAACATTGTTACCGAGCCAACGTTGAATGGAGCAGGAGACGGTAATGACAACCAGTCATCAGATCCATCGAACCAAACGCATGGATTACTATTAAATGCATCAGATTCAGCAATATATATAGGCATATTAACCGCATTCAGCTGAATAGCATCATTGCCGACACCAGATGCATCCTGCCAGGTACTGACTGTTTCGCCATCGCTTAGTCCAGTAAGATCTCCAGCATCAAGATGAATTACCAGGCTACTTGTCACCGGCAGCACGGCAGAAACGTTGTCTAAAATGCAAAGCACTATGATAATTGCGATTATGTTAACATACTTTCTCATAATAAACCTCTCTCAAAGGAATCTATCAGACTGCAATTCAATAAGACAATCAAAAATTGAACACAGTAATATGGCAGGAGTAAACAGCAGCAGAAGACAGGTAAAAAATAAATGAATTATGATACTTATTTATTCATTATAAGCTCTATTTTTGATCAATATGGCAAACAAGTAAGATTTATAAATGCCCAGCCCCATCTCCTAAGAAAATGAGGCCGGACACGTAAGCAAATACTTATTTACGACGTTTTAGAACGAGACCGCCAAGCCCCAAAAGAATCATGGTAGAAGGTTCCGGAACTGCAATATTACCTGAGATATTATCAATCCAGATATTGGTTTCAGAACCGCCGGTTCTGGTGGTATCAATCTGCAGCATAACACTTTGTGCGGCAACAGGTACCAGCCCGCCAACAGTTTCTTCAATCCATCCGGTAAAAGAATAACCATCGCCATCATCTAAAGCGACACTGTAACCATCGCCAAGCTGGTTGTTATCAGCGTCAAAGAAAATCAGACTGAAAGCACCGGTATCACGTGAGTCATCACTGGCCCAGACAAAATCAACGTTCAAGACCTGGTCACCGGCAGCAATATCAGCTGCAAACGAAGATAAGTCCACTACCTGAGTTAATTGACCGTCAATAGGCTGTGACCCTACTCCGGCAGACTGACGTGCTGTGGTAAGGATAAACGCCCCCAGAGAAGCAGGAGCAGCATCCCATTCAGTCTGGGTAGGGTTTCCTGTCTCATCAGCCATCCCCAGCCAAAAGCTGATAGAAGAAGAGGTGTCGGTCCAACCGGAAGGAGCATCATTGTCTGCACCAGTCTCGAAATCGCCATTAACGATATCAATCGGTGCTGCATAACTACTACCGACCATCATTACAAAAATCATTAGAAATTGTACAAACTTTTTCATTTTTCTTTTCTCCTTGGAAAATAGAATTAATTAAAACAAAAACAAATATCACACTAGAAACACCTAAGATAAAAATACCCTAGATAACCAAAATTAAATATATGAATTGGCCTCAATTACGAGAAATAAGGCCAATTCATTTGAGGATCTAATCAAACGATTAGAAGATTTATGAAAAACATTAATACGCTTCAACAGAAACAGCTGAAATGTCTTCCAGCCAGCTAACTGCAAATTCAGCAAAGTCACTTAAATTAACAACACAGTTCTGGTCCAAATCAAAGTAATTGAACTCTACCCAGCTGTCAGAAAGCTGAGCTGCTGCACAGGCATCAGCGGCAACATTAACAACCATAGTATCAGAATCTGCCTGTCCGGCACTATCTGTAGCGGCCAACTGGATAGTATATTCGCCAGGATAATTTGCAGTTAATTCAGCTGCCGGGTTTAACGGATCAGAAGATGTCTTGGTAACAGCGGCATCTATCAAGCCAGCAGCCATAGCTCCCCACTCAGACAGAACTGTTACAGTAGAAGAGCCCAAACTATAGCTCTGAGAAATAAATGAAGACAAATCAGCATTAGTTGCATTATAAGCAACAAAACCAGTTGCGGTAGGAGATATCGTATCAGGTTCACCTTCAACTGTAGAAGGAACAAATTTATTAAAGTCAACCTTCAATATATTTGAACTATCAGATAATTCAAAAGCATTTATTAC
Organism: Sedimentisphaerales bacterium; assembly: GCA_963666285.2. GTDB lineage: Bacteria > Planctomycetota > Phycisphaerae > Sedimentisphaerales > SM23-30 > JAFGDI01. Next base: position 2,200,062 of record OY762711.1, on the reverse strand, counting down.
AAAGATTTTATATTCAGGAGCATTAGCATTATACTCATCTTCATTTTTTTCGAATATCAGCTCAACATCTGTACCATCAGTGTTAAATGTTGTTGTAAATTCAGTTGGAGTATTATTTTCATCAGAAATATCAACATCCTCTTCAACCATAACTCCATTAACATATACATTAAATGTACCAGTCTGGTCACTATAATCATGATGATATGACTTCCAGCTATAAGTTGCAGCAGGAAGATCGCTTAAAGTAATTACTAGTGGATTACCAGTTTGAGAAACATCAGTTCCAATCCAATCAGACAGCATATTTGGATCATAACCAGCATCTTTAAGTTCAGCAGCAACAGACGAATCGACACCACGATCCAAAACGCGGGCAACGGCATCTACAGGATCACCCGGATAACCAACAATAGACCATTCAATATCAACATCGGCAACATCACCTTCACCACTGTCATCAATACTACCGGTAATCTGCAGCGGAAGGTTATCCAGCCAGGTAATATAATTACTGCCGGCATCAACAACAGGGAACTTATCCAGAGGAGCTGTAGTAAATTTCAGAGAAGTTCCAGGATATTCAGTATCGCCATCAAAAACATCAACACGCCAGTAATAAGAAATACCATAGTCCAAAGTAACCGGCATAGCAGCTTCAACTCTTCCGGCATCAGAATTCAGGTCAACAACAGGATCTATCACAGTATTGTTTGCTGTATCCAGGAAGTTAGGATCATCAGCTCGCATAGTCAAAACATATTTAGAAGGAGTAAAACCAACATCCGGGGTATCCCATGCCAAGACAGCAGTGTCAAGAGGAACTAATATATCACCATCGACCGGAGATGGATTTGGCAGGAACCCTTCTTCGAAGTAAGTATTGATTGTTTCTAATTCTTCGGTAGTTAAAACACGGTTATAAACCAGTACTTCAGCTATATCTCCATTAAAAAAGTCTTTTTCTCCATTATTGTATGAACCAAGATTAAATGCCTGAGGATAATCAGTAGAGGTATTTGTAGTTGTATTTATACTTACACCATCGACAAAACCTTCAACAGTAGAAGTTACAGCGAATTTATGAACGTCAGTATCGGCAGTTGCGACAATTCCTTTCCAGGTTGAGTTACCAACACGGAACAAGAAACCACCGCCAGCTACGTCATTACAAATACGCAGGCGTCCATTATCTGCGCTAGAAGCCTGACCGGCAATAAGATATGCATTTGCATCGATAGAGCTGAATTTAGCATATATTAATACTGTAAAAGATGTCACATCAATAGGACAATCTGTATCTGAAGGTAATAACAAACAATCATTAGAACCATCAAAGCGAACTACCGGCCTATTGTTAAACTCTTCCGAACTGACAATAAATGCAGGCTGATTATCTGCAGTTTCCTGAGTTGCATCATTACCCCCGCCAGATTGATCTGACCATACAGCAACAGGATCGCCATCTGTAAGTGACAGACTTCTTGCATCCAGTTGAATAACAAGCCCATCTGTAATCGGCGGTAAAGCAAACAAGGCAGAAACCATAAGACACAAAACACCAACAAAAAGAACAACTCTAAACTTTTTCATCTTAAAATCTCCAAAATCAAAATAACTATAATTGTAAGAAAAATACCCTAACAAATGCGACACACTACATAAACTATCCTCCAAATATTATAATACTTTTGCTAAAATAGCGTCCGACTTCTAATTATCAATAATATGCGTTAACTCAATTTGCGGGCTAACCAGATAAAAGAAGTCATTGCCCCAGGGATAATCCCTGCGATCAGGATCTTTTAGAGCGTCAGACACTATGATTGTCAAAAAACGATCCTGGCTTGAAATATCAATATCAAAAGCCACAGTACCGTCATCAATTTTTAGAAACTCTTTTTTATATCTAATCTGGCCATCAACAAGAATCCAGAAATTAACATCAGGTTCGTCTTCGACATCTTTGGCCGCTTCAGTGATGCCCCCCCAGGCAGTAAACCCGTCAAGATTCAATTCCGGTTTAGAATCTTTTATAGCTTGAAGGTCAATAGTCAAACCACAATTACTATGCATGAATAAAACAGGTTCATCTAACAGAGAATAATCCTGATTATTAAATACCGGCGGTAGTATAGTCGAATCAGTCTTTCCTAAACCACCCCGAAAGACACAAATATTATGAGAATACTTTCCGGAAGTATTGGGACAGTTAAATGTAATTCCAGTCGAAGATACAGTAACCAGGTTTTTGCCTCCGTCAGGCACAAAGACACCATCAATAAATAAAGAATCATTGAACAGGTTATATTTATTATTAGTAACAGTATCTTTATAAAAGTAAGGAGATTCGTATGTGCCGGAGAGCGGACTAATACCTTTAGCAGATTTAACCGGAGTGAAACCATCCAAGCCGGCAATTATACTGGTCAGGTCAAGCGACTTTTGTCCCCGCCATATCATCCCGCTTTTAGAATTTACCTGGCGAGCAAAATACTCTTCAGCTACCGGGATTGCCTGAACTTCGCCAGTATCAGCATTAAACCTCCTGGCATTATTTTCTTTAATTGTCCTGCTAACCTTATCCGTGCCGGGCCGCCCGGAATAATACTGCACTTCACCTTTCAATACATGTAGTTCAGAAGTCTCATTTTTATCAACAAAAACACCAAACTCAGTGCCAAGGTCAATAAAGCGGCTGTTTGGGGTATCAACGGTAAAACCACGACCTGTATTTGACACGTAAGAGTATAATCGGCCATACTTTATATCAATACCCTGTTTTTCAAACTGAAACCGTGCAGGCCCTTCAATAATCACATCCACGCCACTGTCATAACTGATTTTAATAATACCTTTTTCAATTTCATAATGAGGTTGATTAGTCAGTATTCTATCGTTATTATTTAAGTTGTGTGAACCGTTCCCCCATTTCACATTTATTTGATCTATAACAGACGCTACAGGCACAGTATACTGAGGAGAAAAAACTTCGGCATAGATAATAAAAATAATCATGAAAGCGGCGGCTATATACACAAACTTATCAAAGATTCTATAAAATCTACTATTTTGTTTTCTATCTTTAACAATCTGAACTTCTTCTACAATACCGGAATTATCTTCTACCGGCTCAATTTCTATCGCCGGTGCGTTATTTTCGTATTCAGCGAGACTGACCAGGCAATCCTGGCTAATATCCTGGTTCGTATCCGAAGCAACCGAAGAATTAAGCTCTTCTGACATCCCCAAAGATATCTCCAGATCACAATACATAGTCATAAATGACCGGTAAGTTTTGCGGGCTTGAACATCCGATCTAAGGATATCATTTAACCTGCTAAACTCATCAGAAGTTATAGTACCATCTAATGAACGAATAATCAGGAGTTCCAGCTCTTTATATTGATTATTATCAGTCATAATTAAGTTGCCCTCAGTGATTTCTTTATGCAACTTTGTAAAACACGTAAAATTCTAATCTCATTTCGATATATAGTATTCATGGCAACGCCATACTGCTTTGATAATTCCCTAGCAGTTGTTTTCTGTTCAAATCGATGACGAATCAGACTATGGTCTTTTTCATTTAATTTTTTCAAACAGCCTTTTAAAGCATCAAGTCTCTCATTTTCCTCGATATCAGGCCCTTTAGTTTCATCAGCCATAATTTCAATAACATCAGAGCCGAGCGGAACCTTGGAATTATAGGTTCTTCTGTATTTCAAAACTTCATATTTAGCGATAGTAACAGCCCAGGAGGCGAAATTTGTGCCGGGCTGGTACTGGTCGAACTTCTGCCACATCACGCGTGATGTTTCCTGCATGATATCATCCGCTTCAGTAATATTAGGAACTAAAGACAGAATAAATGCCCTGATCCTGATATAATTAGTAGTATATAACTCTACAAAAGCTGTATTTTGATTATTTTCCATATATGATTATTTTCGCATAATAGAATATATATGCAATTAGTAACTTCTTAATAAGCAACCGCATCCCAACCGATAATTCACACATAAAAAAAACTTTTTTTTCAAAAAATTAAAGACACAATATTATACACATCACAAGCCATTTAATATCAGACACTTAGCCACATCTACGTCATTTATATAACCAACTAACCCCAACCTCAGCAATTCCGGACATTAAAAAACTCTGTTTCCATTATTCGAATAACAGAAACAGAGTATAAAAACAATAAAAATGGATGATTACCAGATATTACTGACCAGGGTCCGGCTCAGCTGCCTGCCAATTATCCGGATCATTACCTGAAGCAGCAGCAGAACTCGAAATCCTCTGAAGCGATAACCCGGTACCATCAGCATCAACAGGCCAAGGCCAATAGTCATTATAAATACACTCATCAACAATAACCCATGACACTTCCAGAGGTTCTAACGGGTCATCTGAATCCTGAGGTTTTTCAAAGGTTACACGTTCACCATCGTTTGACAATGATCCATCCCAAGGCCCGAAAATATCGACACCGGCAGTTAAGCCATTTATGCCATAAGAAGCCTCAAAATCGTCAAGTAAAGCTGAATCAGCCGGATCAAAATCAACAACAAGTACTATTTCACCTGCACTAATAGAAGCATTGGCAGGGAATTCATATTGAACAGCACCATCAACAGCCCAGCCTCTAACACCGCCCAAAGGCAGATCAACAGTTAAATCTACAGACGAATCTGTAACATTCGTTAGTTCAATGTATTCATATTGCCCATCTGCCGTATTATACATTATCTCACTAATAACAATATGCTCAGCCGGATTAAGATTTTCACTGCCTTTTGTCGGCTGATCAAAACTAAACCAATATTGTTTGCCATCAGCAAACCTGCCAATAGAAATGGAATTTTCCTGGCCCTTAAACTCAATACAATCGACTACACGATCCTGACCATCTCCCGGTAAATATGACAGGAAAAGTTTTTCTCCAGATTTGTCTAATCCAAATCCTGAACTAATAGGACAATGAAATCCAGAGATTTCGTCATAACTGACATAATCTTGAGAATTCAAAGAAGATACAGGTAATGACCATTTATCTAACTCATCACTTTCATCACTAAGATACCAGTTACCATCAAAAATAACCGTAGAATCACTGCTGTTAAACAGCTCTATCCAGTCATTACTGTCATAGTCCGGGTAATTTACAGGGTCACTGAAGTCAGTGTGTGCCATAATTTCATTTATAACAACATTAACAACAGGAGTCGGATCAGCAGTACCCGGCGAACCACCCATAAAGGAACTGGCACGCCAATTACCACCATAATTCAGGGTACCAAGCGGCTCATCTTCTATAGCCCATTCCTGCGGGATAAGAGAGTGCCCTGCACCATCTGCCGCCAAAGGCCATCCTCGAGCATCATTGTATTCAAATTCGGATAAAGTGCCATCCCAGGTGTCTTCCAACTTGATAACTTCACCACCATTTGAAAGAGAACCAGAATATTCACCGGCAATAATATTATTGAAGCCGGTGCCATATTGTTCTTCAAAATCATCCAGATATTTAACAACCAATATGTAGCTGTCCGGCTCTATCGCTTGAATAAAACAGTCAGCAAAGCTGAATGTTATGCCGCTGGTAAATGAAACATCACTTAAATCCAATATCTCTGTGCCGCTGTTATACAGTTCAATAAATTCAGCATCATCATAGTTATACATAAGCTCTGTAATACGAAGATGTTCTCTGAGCGGGCTTGGAATCGCTTCCCCAGCGACAAATTCGACCGGATCCGACCAGTGACTCCATCTGCCGGTATCATCTTTCATCTTGCATCGTACACGATATGTGCGGCCCGGCTTGACACCATTTGCCGGCATTAAAATATCACTGTCATAAGTTGTTATATCATCACTTTCCCATAGGGCATCAATTTCAAGTTTCCGTGGTGCCAGTGGAAGAGCTTCTGACGAATCACCTCCATATGTCGCAGTTAATTCGACATCAATAGATAAATCTGAGCTGTTTATCCCTTGATTCAATACATGAATTGCGATTGTATTGTCACCTTCAACGAAATAGTCGTATGGAGAAAGAAGCTTCACAGATTCCCAGGATGGATTATCTACTGTCTGGCCCGAAGTTGAATTCCATGATTTTTCCCCGGCAGAGCAATAATGCCGAACAACCTCAACGCCATTAATATATACAATACAACCATCATCAACATACAAGCTCATAGCAAAAGAACTAATATCATCCATATTAAGTATCTCAAATGATTTACGTAGATATACCGTATAGTAATTCCCCTGCATTTCCGGTGACTGATCATTCAAGTCTGTATTGTCATCGTTGTCACCATAACCAATACTGGTCTGCCCGATCTGCCAGGAATTGTCATTAAAATCAGCGGCAGTCCACGCATCATCCGGATACGATGGGCCGCTGTCAATTGCCCTGTAGTATTTCCAATCGGTTTCCTCACTATTGATCAGGTTAACAGTATAAGGTCCACTCTGTCCGGAAGAAGGTTCGACTTCAGCAATACGCCATTTCATAGCGGCAAAAGTACCGACTCCCTGAGGATCAGCAAAAGCTGTAGTATGGAACCATAAATCGTTTTCCGGATAGCCAGTTGAGCCTATATAGCTAACAGTCGGGGTATAGGGAATACAGGAATCATCATCTTCATCACCAGCAAGGCTGTCCAAATGATTAGAAGTACCTTCCCAGTAATACATTCCATCGAAATAACCAGGGCTCCATGCAAACTGCTGCATTAACGCCAGCCCGTCATCAAAAGGACCGTTATCTATCGCACCACCGGAAGTAGGATCTTCTTTCCATCGATCACGATCAGCAGGTACAAAATCCATAATAACTGACGCCATATCCAAAATAAGCGTATCAATCACCTCAGGCTGCCAGACCAGATCACGGAACTCGCGGATATAATTGCGATATTCCTGTCTTAGCGATGATTTTTCCGGCTGCAGATCAAAATACTCTAAAACATGATCATTATCAAAAGACTGATCAAGAACAGCCGCTTTGCCGTGGTCAATACCATAATTAAAGAATGGTCCCCAGGTATCATCAACATCGAACGGCAAAAACTGGACTTTACCATAATTATTATTCGCTTCGGTATAATCAGGATAGAAATACCAGGCAGAGTTCTTAAGACAATGCACACAGCTGGCACCGGAGAAAATATCAAAAGACCTGATAGATTCGATTACCGTGTGATAACGATACCATTCACCACAGTCCATATAATTTCGAATAAATTCAGCAGTAGAGTTATGATTAAGATTCCAGCGAATATTTTCATAATCTTCTGAAGCACTGACAGCATCCGGTCCCTGATAACGAAGCTGACGTTCACCTTCATAAACCTTATCAGACAACTTATATAAATTACCCTTTGGCAAACCCAGCCTGTCAAGGAAAGCTCCATCATAATTTTCGAAGGCAACATAAAGGCCCCAGAAATCGCCATTATATTGGCCGCCGCTTACCAGAGGTGTCTCAGTTGGGCCATCGATCACACGAAAATGCATCCAGTAAGTATGAGCTGACGGTACATTAGCAATATCAAATACCAGCATATTCATTACTTCATTCAAGCCGTAAGGATATTTTCGGTAATAGTCCCAAACAATCTTGTTACCAAACATTTTTCCAGTATTCAGATGCTGCCATTTAGATGGGAATTTTTTACCATATATATTTCGAGCCTGGAAATAATTTCCACGGTTAAAACGGAATTTCATAGAGCGTTTACCAGCTGCCCCATTATTGTATCTTCCGTTTCCGCCGCGAAGACGATATCCAATATGGTCATAAACATTGCCGTCATATACAAAACAGCCTTCCCAGTTATAAGCTCGACCTGCATCCTGAATAGCAGCAGAAGCTGTTGACTGGTCTATCTGGTCAGCCGAATTATACCCGTTACATTCGTATAAATCTTCGTTCCTGGTAATCAGAGTATAGACAGGAAGCGAAGTTAGCGTCTCCGAGCTATAAGCATGTCCAACACCATCGGAATGGACAGAAGCATCGGTTGTGACGTAGTCCGGAACTCCATCATATACGAAACAGGCAAAATTCAAAGATTCATCATCTGCATACGGTACTTGAACTGAATTACCAGACGTATCTGAGGCCTCAATTCTATATCGCAGCAAAGTACGATTGATTTGAGGGGCCAGAACAACTGTATATACATTATCACCAGCTGTTCCATCAAACCCACTGCCATCGTCAACCATATTAACAGCAACCCAATTTTCAGGATTTTCAAAATCCGGGTTCTGCGGACATAATTGATCCGGATCGGTTAAAAGTGAGCTATGCTCGACAGGCAGATAAGCCGGGATGTAATTACCGGGGGTAACTACCTGATACTTCAAGACAACACTACTAACACCATCAAGATCGGTAACCTTTGCCGTTATTATGACAGACTCACTGGAAAGAGGCTGACTGGGGCTATGATTAACCTGGCGAATATGAGGCGGTACCTGGGCAGAATATATACTGTTAACAGCTCCAGGTGTAGGTAAGCCAAAAGATAACTCGGGTCGTTCATTTAGATTGAAGCCAGAACTTCTCCAGCTGCCGGCTAGATTGTTGTCAAGCAGAGGATTAATCAATTCCATGGAAGCCCCTTCACCATTTGCAGCTATCGGCCAAGGGAACTCACTATTATAATCAACACTATCAACTTTATCACCAAGCTCATTTCTTAAAATCAGATTTTCACCTTCATTGCTTAACTTACCTTCAAAAGGTCCGTACGCACTGAAACCATACTTAGTATAAAAGTCTCCCTGATTCTTGCATATTACAATATAACCATCAGGATACAACAACGGTACACCCTGAAAATCGTAATCCACGGCACCATCAAAAGACCAGCCGTTCAAATCTACCGGCTGAACACCGGCATTATATAATTCAATAAACTCAACCTGTTCGATATTTGAATCAGGATGATAGTGTATTTCATTTATTACAACTGAAAATTCACCTTGATTTTCCCATTGGCCAGCCATTACTGCGAAATCATTGTTCTTAACGCCGTCATTTCCAACCAGATCGGCACAATCACCACTATAACCAACACAACCAGCCTGATTGAGCCATTGCTGAGAAAATATCACAAGGTCGCTGATGGTAACATTACAGTCGCCATTCAAATCACCCGGCAAACATGATATAACAGATGGTCTTGTTATAAAAGACCAGACATTACCGGTAACTACAGATGTATCTTCATAAATTTCATCAACACGCCAATAATATTGTGTCTGATAATCAAGACTTTCCAGAGAATACGATGAATTAGCGTAGTTATCTTCTATTATTTGCAGCGAACCTGCAGATGTACCCAATAAAATTCTGTGAGCAACAACATCCTCAGCTGGCTGCCATTGCAGAATAGAGTTTAGCACAGCTATGCCATCAGCATTATTTGCCGGTAGAGGAGCATAGGCCTTAGTACTCACAACTTTAAAGCTCCAGACCGGACTGCTAAAAGTATATCCGGAAGTTACTTCTTCAACACGCCAGTAATAAGTCTGGCCGGGAACAAGCTCATTAACAATCTGAAAGCTGGTGTTTCCTGATAAACTCTGACCTTGATATATTCCGGTCGAAGCAGTAGTTGCAGTTTGAACCGAAGCGTAATCTGTTCCGAGATAAATATTATGACTGGAAATATCGCTGCTGGAATCAGAGGTCCAGGAAAGAAGCGGAGTTGCAGTCCCGGTTTTTGCCTGATCAGCCGGAGACGGGTCAGTTGGAATCATATAAGTAGTAATCGGAGAATCCGGTCCTGATTCATAACTGGCCTGTATCATTCCACTACTTAAAGCTTCATTATATATACGAAACTCATTATAACTGCCGTTAAACGCAGTATCCGCCCATTGCGAGCGTCCCAGCCAGTTATTAACATCAGGTATATCAGCAAGCTTAACAATCAACGGTCCGCTTGCAACCAGTTGACCATCCTGGTACATATATACAGTCTCTAATACATCGTCCCAGACAACAGCTACATGTACCTCAGTATTTACCGACAAGGTAGCAGAATCAATAACATTCTCAACAACATCACCTAATTCAGCTCCTCGACGATGTCCAAATCTATATGTACCACTTCCTGAATAAGGAGACATAAAACAATATGTAGAATTTGTTCCGCCGGTAGCTAAGTCTTCTCCGGCATCACTTGTCCCAAAATCAAATATTCTCTGCCAGGATGAAGTTGAAGGTCCATGCCAGGTAACCCAGGCTTCAAATGTCGCCCCGGAGCCAAGACTGGAAATAATACCGTTTGGCAAGTCTACATAGTTAAGTTGAGTACTGTTTGAATTTGGCTGCTCAGTATTTCCCATTTCAAGGGATGAACCGGTATAATATGCATCAACTCCATTGTTGACCAAAACACCATCAGCACTACCGACTGAATCAGAAGCATCGCTGGAAAAACTGTATCGATGCACTAATTCAGCATTAACTGAAAAACATAACAATCCTATTACAACAACAATTCTGACTAAACTTCTCATGTTACCTCTTTTCCTTCTTTAAGAACACACTAGCCTGGTTCATATATGAACATTATTTGTTTAAAATATGAAAAAATAGCGTAACCTTTGCTTAGTGAATCTCCTCATAAATAAACACAAATCATATAATAAATGAATCGTAAAAAGAAAATACGACTCTTGATTACATATTTAATATATAAACAAATATTCACTTAAATATCTATAAAAAAATAGAATATAAACATTTGATTTATATCGTATTAATCAGGAAGCCAGTTTATTATAATTGGTAAAAAAGCGAATAAACGGACTAAAATCAAATTATTCAGACTTAGACACGGTATTTTGAGCTGGAATCTCGTTTTCCCAGGTATCATCGGGACGAATTTTCATCATACCGGTATCTCTATAATAATCAAGACTTGCTGTTATACATTCGACTAAGGTCTCTGCGACTGCATCTTTTGACTCAAATAGATCTTCATGGGCATCTAACATATCTCTAGTTGATGCTCTTCCATATTGCAGCAGTAAAACTGAATTATCAGTGCGTTTCCGTGCTACTCTAAGATTTTGTAATTCAACCTGATATTTTGACCGCGCCTCTTTCATTCGTCTGTACGAATTTCTGATCTGCATAATTATATCATCAGTTACCTGCTGATGTTCTCTATGCATCCGGACAAGAGTAATCATGGCTCTGCGATAGGCATTTTTTTCGGCAACCCGGTCAAGAGGTAAGTCTAATTGCAAGCTTAATTCAAACTCGCTTTGAGCCCGAGAAAGCTGACCAACACTTGCACCAAACGCTCCCCTGTTTTTATTACCGGCATGAGTCTGACCGTAACCGACCAGGTTGAGCTCTGCACGAATAGCATCAGCGGCCACATCAACCTTACGCTCAGCATCAATAACCTTGTCAGCGGCATTAGCAAGATCCAGTCGTTGATTTAAGGCTATATCAATGGATTGGTCTATTGACAACATATCAACATTTTGAGAAATTGAATCTTTCAAAGCAGCCAGCTCATTAGCATCAAGTTCTAATTCTGTATCAGGAGATACAGACATTAAAGTTTTGAAAGTATCCAACACATTCTCGTATTCTTTTTGCCTGGTTATATATTCAGATTCAGCTTGTAAAATATCCTGTTCTATCTGATCGAATTGATGTCTGGACACTTTTCCTGCAACTGCGCGTTTCTGGAACTTATTATAGGTATCCTGCAGATTATTAAGATGCTCAAGAGCATTTTGACGTCTTTCCTGATATATCAAAACTTGATAATAACCAGAGATTACAGAAGTAATAAACTCTTTTCTAAAACGATTAAAAGACCTTATCTGGTATAACGTATTTTGTTGAGCCTGAGTCAAATTCTCAAATGCAACTTTTCTTCCGGCACCTCTCAACAGCGGCTGGGTAATTACGGCTGAAGCAATAGTAGACAGACCGCTTTTCATATCGCCAGATAATATATCGAACCAGCCAATACTGATATTAGAACCTATGCGGGCACCTGTTGACAATAACTGAGAGAAACCTATATCACCAGAAACTCCGGCAGCTTCGTCGGAACCATCTTTTACCTGCCCACCGTTCAGGCCGGCAAACGGAATAGGCTCGTATAAATGATTAACATCAACCTGTTCCAAGGCAGTCAAATAAAGAAGCTCTTTCTCTGATGCATACTGTCGATTATATGTTGAAGCTAAAGCAACTGCCTTCGGCAAAGACAAAATACCGATTTTAGAGAAATCAATAGTTAAATCAGGATCATCAACCTGGTTAGGATCTACAGAAATGGTATAATCACAAGCCGGTCCCAGATTATCAGCCCAGGCATTATCTATAATGTCATACACCTGGTCATCTGTTTTTTTTACAGATTCGGCTAAATCATTATTGCACCCTGCCACAACTAGACATAACAGAGCTACTAATATTTTTTTATAAAATATTTTCATCAAGCAAAAAATAACTAATTAAATCAACGGACTAATCTTATGCCAACAATTTCATTACTTAAACAAATAAAATTGGGCTGAATAGGAATCTGGAGTGCTCTTCCCCATTGAGGAATAGCCGGGTCATGCCAGAGTCTTTGTGGAATCTGTTCGAGCGATTCGCTCATATTTGAAACCTGAGAGACAAAAATCTGTTTAGGAATATCTAACGATACTACTTCAACTTTTGTGTGCAAATCAAACTTATTCATTTCACTTTGCGGCACCCATACAGTGATAGTATCTGGAGTAGGCTTTACAATGGTCATAATTGGCTCACCGCGAACAACCGTCTGTCCCGGCTTATAAGCTAGATTACTCACAATACCGTCAAAAGGAGCGTTCAACACCAGGACGTCATGCTGCGTCATTAATTCTTCAATTTTCTTTTCCTGAACAATGATAGCCTTGCGTATAGGTGCTAATTCCTTTTCTGACAATCTCGGTCTTAAAGGATGTTTCTGGTCAAAAACATCTTTACGGATCTGGGCAAATTCATAACTGTTTTGCGTCTGGGCAAGCAATTTTTCCTGCTGCTTTACCTTTTCTTTCATAATTGCATATGAAGCTTCAATCTTTTGCAACTCATATTCTTCAGCGGCGTCTTCAGCTAAAAGTTTTTTAACAATTTCTATTTCAACTTCCAGGTCTTTCAATGCAAGTTTATCAGGCTCTAAATTAGACTTTACCTCCAACATATTGAGCCTGGCGGTTTCAACATCCAAAGCCAGATTTCTTTCAATCTCAAAATGTTCATTTTCGATACCTGCCATTTCCTGAAGCATTCTCTCTTCAGCAGCTTCAAGTTCCGATCGCAGCCTGGCCAATTCAGCTTCAGCTGTAGCCTTTGACGCTATAAGAAGCTGGTTTACATATTCATCTTTAGCAGAAGTATTCTCTTTGATGATAGCAAGAGTCTCACCCTTTTTGACTTTCTGATATAACTGAACAGGTAAAGAACTAATGTAACCAGTCTCAACACTATTGATCACCTGTTCATCACTGAAAGCAATACCTTTTAACCTGACGGTTTCTGACTGATCAACAAACAGAAAGCCAACAGCTACTAAAGCGGCACACCACATAAGCACCGGCAATGACCTTGTCAGCAAATTAGTCGTTCCCATTTTTATAGACATTTTTGGCTCCTAAATTTGCAATAATTGTTCCTGCACAGTTAAATTAAGGTTTTGTGCTCCGCCAACAGATTGCAATTCATTCATCATCTGCTCATTGTTAGCAACATTTTTGATTAAGATCTGATAAGCATACTCAACACCCACCTCTCCAAAGCTACTATCCTGAGAAGAAATCATAGTATGAGACCTGCAGAACTTATTTAAAGTTACAACTACAGGATGTTTGGGGTTGATATGTTCAGGCATCTTGAATCTCAAAAAAGCATTATGAGGACGATGAGAACCAAAATCAGATAGATATAAATAGAAAATAATAGCACAAATACATATCGTCCCAATAATTGCAATTGTATATCTTTGAGAACCGCATGCCATACCAATAACAAGAGCGCAAAATATAAAACATATGTCGCGGGTATCCTTAATTATATTTCTAAACCGTATGATGGAAAGAGCACCCATCAGTCCAACAGCAACAACAAAACTGCCTGCTATTGTAGACATTACCATAGCTACTACAACTGTGATCAATATCAGAGACTGGACAAATGTTCTGGAATAAGAAAGGGCATTATGAGTAAAATAATAAACCCAAGCTAATAATTGTCCAAGAATGAATGCAAGCAACAAGGATAATAAAACACCTTGAACACTAAAATCAGCTCCATCAGAAGAAGCTCTCTGGATGACCTCCCATATTCTTTCAGTCAATGCTGCACCTGCCTATCTTAAAAACTGTTACATCCTAAAGCAAAAGACTGCTTAACCGTAGAGCAATATTTAGACATTGAAGTTTGTTTCAGATCAAAAATTTTGACCATATCACTAAGCCATGAAGGATAATTATCAGAAAATTTAATTTCCAGTACAACAAAATCCATTGGGACCATTTGCCAACCGCCTCCCCCTACAACCAGTTCAGGAGAATTAACCATTTTATAACTTAGTTTACGGTCAAAAGTGATCCTAACTCGACTTGAAGAACTGCCTTCAAATGCCTGTCTAATATATCTCACTAAAACAATTGGTCGTGAATTAATCATACGAGCATAAAACTGAAACTGCTTTAATGTCTCTTCACAGTCTTTATCTAATTGGCATGGAACAAAACATCCATTCAGGAGAATATCAGCAAGGTCTTTCTTCTCTGCTCTAGCCCTGTCTTTTACTATAACGCTATTAAAACGGCGTTTAATCTCAAAGAAACAAGGTGATTCGCTATTGTCATCATAACAACGTACACGAAGCTTAAATCTATTTACTTTTTTATCAATTGTCTCATTATAAAGATCTAAAGTATGAGAATCCAAATATAAACTGGAAATTGGATATTCATAATCTTCCTTATCTTTGGAAAATTTATCTACCGGGATATAATCTTCGACATATTTAGCTATAGCCCTGGCTTTGGCTTCCGGAATACGATATTTGAGCTCGTATCTCCGTTTTAGCATTTTATCTTTTGATTTTTTCTGATTATTAGCAGAATTTTGCAGATTTTCTTTTGGAATTTGCTGACCGGTTGGCAGCTCAATGCCGGGGGAATTTTCGCCAAGAATTTGGTGGTTACCTATAGAAACATTTGATTTATTAATAACGATCATAATAGGTCTACACTAAAAAGGGCGTGAATCTGATTTCTATCTACTACTTAAATGATACTAATGAAAAATTAACATAAATCTCTTATCTATTTAATATACACAATTTACATACCCAATTCAAGGATATTTGCCATAAACAACACAGTAATTGTACTATCGTCAAATAATACATATATTATTGCATTATATAGACTTATATCATTTTTAATAAAAAGATAATAATTGAGTTTTGAATATTTTGAAAATTTTTTGTTAATTTTTGATTAAAATTGGGAATGAAATAAGGCAAAAAACTGAGTAAATCATAAAGTTTTGCCTTATTAAGGCATAGAAAAAACACAATAAAACTTCGAAATCTCTGCAATATAATATAATAAAATGAATCTACCAATAAACTACATAGACAGTTAAATATCTGTAATCTTTTGCAGTTTAATAAGTTATTATAATAATCAATATTCCCGTAAAATGAAATAACCCTGAATTTGAGTCAAATCAATGATTTAAGTCAAAAACAGGGTTATTAAGTAATACGCCCGACAGGAGTCGAACCTGTAAAACCTGTCTCCGTAAGATACTAATTTTTAATTACTTATATCATCTTAATTTCATTTTACAGAGTTCTTTACAGAATTACCCTTTGTTTTTAGCCTAAAAAATGGTATTCTTTTACATAGTCAGGCTTATAGCCTGTAGGTTTCTATTATACATATAAAAGGATGGTATATTATGGCTAAAAAATCAGGAAAAAAAGCTTCATGGGCTACTAATCCTCATACTGGTGAAATAGTAGAAGGCTTATATACAAACAAGTGGAAAGATGGAAGAGTCAAAGCCTATTATTACCTTG
This sequence comes from Sedimentisphaerales bacterium, assembly GCA_963666285.2. Lineage (GTDB taxonomy): Bacteria > Planctomycetota > Phycisphaerae > Sedimentisphaerales > SM23-30 > JAFGDI01. The sequence goes on along the minus strand of OY762711.1, from coordinate 2,183,920 downwards.
ATAATAAGAAACAAGTAACTTGTGGCTCTGATTTTAACAAGGCTCTTCAGAAGTTTGAAATCTATAAAAGAGAGCATAATATTATTATTCAGGCTCCTAAAATCCATGAGTTTGAAATAGATATACCTGAAGATGGCTCCCTATATTCCCCTGAAGACTATGTAAAAACTCTAAGACAGATAGAACAGGGACAAGTGTCTATAGACAGTCTTAACATAACTGATGAGTTCTGGAGCCTTGCTGAAAAGGTAATAAAGGCTAACCTCCCCTACTCTGCTAAAAGACTAAATATCCCTGAGCTAGCTTATTTACATGATGTAAAACCACTTGAAAAAAGCCTTCCTATGTCTGAAGTATGGGACCTATATAAGAGCCACTATACAGGCTCAAGTGATAAAGATTTGAATAGGAATATTAAGCCTGCTTGGAAAGAATTTAAATCTATTGTAGGCAGGTCTTCCATTCGAGAAATCACCTTTGAAGATATAACCACCTATAACCTTAAAATACATAAACGAGCAAAAAAAGCCACTATTAAAAATAAATACAGGTATGTTAAGAATAATTTCGATCCAGTCAAAAGAGTTATAAGAAGGCTCAGAGATAAATCTAAAGGAGTTATTAAACAAGATTGCATAACATTACTAGAACATATGAACCAATTAACCTATGTCAAAAAAGAAGAAGAAAACAAGGCTAAGTTTAACAAATCTAAGAAAGTTTTAGTTTCTTCTGAACTTAAAAACTTATTAGACTGTTCTAATGAGGATATACTTGTTAAATGTTCTATATTATTAGGTCTAAATTGCTGTATAAGATGGGGAGATTTTGCAGAAATAACTAAAGATATGATAGACTTTGACAATAAAGAATATCTATCTTTCAGGAATAAAAATGGGAATCTACAAGCCTGTAAATTATGGGATATAACCATAAAAGCAATTAAAGAATATATGGATAAATACCCTAATGACACTGAATATATATTCTTAACTAAACACAATAATATATGGTCAGACAAGGACCTTAGGAACCATTTCAACAAGGTTAGAACTAAGGCTGAAATGGAATGGTTGACTCAGGATAAACTTAGAAAAATGACTGCTACTAAAGCAAGTCAATTAGGATATCATTCTAACACACTAGCTTATAAGGCTATTATGGGAAGAAAAATCCCCGGCGCGGATGAGTCTTATATTTATCAAATGCCTGAAGATACTAAGGACCTTGTTAGAGATTTACATGAATATTATTTCACTCTTAAAAAATAATCCCTTATAGCCCTGTTTTTCAGGGCTTTTTTATGGTCCATAAAAGAGGGAGTGAGCAAATGGAGAAAAGCTACACTCCCAAAGAAGAATAAATGAATTGGTAAACATTTAATTTTTTAACATGTCCCTTGTTACCTCTATATCTCTACAAGCCCAAGCATCTAACATATATCTATCTATATATTCATAGGAAAAATAACCATATCCTCTTTCTCCCCAAAACTTAGACCAACTATTCTTAACCTTAATCTCCCTTGTTTCATCATTATAACCAACTGCCAATAAAGCATGTCCCCCAAGACTCCTATTTCTTTCAGGGAGAGGGACCTTCCCATTTTTCAATGGCTCAATAATATCCTCAAAAATCTTTAGTCCTATTACAACAGGTCCATCTACTAAAGCCTGTTTTAACTCATCAAGATTATTGATTCTCCAATAAGAACCAATTCTATACCACCTAGAAATAAGATTAGCCCATGATTTAGGTTCCCCTATATTTATTTTATCGTCAGTATAAGTCCAAGCCTTTTCAGGAGGAACTCCTATTTTATTCAACACTTTCATGGCAGACCTGATATTAGTTCCTTCTACACTATTTCCCCAAGGGTCAATCTTCTTACAATTCCAATATAACCATTGCTCAGAAAGATTATATGTTTTATCCCTTTTATAAGAACTACCCTGTTTCCTCTCTTCCTCATATTCTTTCTGTTCCTGCCACTCTTTCAGAGCAACCACAGAGAAAGCCACACAAGCCCCAAGGTTCCCTTGGTATTTAACAGAAGACATATAAGGGCTATGGTCAACTGAGGGCGGTATAGAAGAACCTGAAGAGATTGAAGATAGTTGATAATCTCTTGAGTCTTCAGGGTCCCTAAGTATTCCTTTTCTAAGAAGTGTTTTTATTTCATTACTCATTTTTATTTTTCAATAATTCTTTGATATCTATTTTTATTTCTTTAACATCTTCACAAATGTTATCTAATTTTTCTTCTGAGGAAGCCTTATATTCTTTAAGTTTTGTTATATCTTCTTCCTGTTTCTTATCTGTATTTCTATTGTCTTCTGCATTCTTGGTAATCTGAGCAGTGTTAGCTTGAATTGCCTTAGTATTTTGGTTAATTGATTCTGTTAATTTTCCAGCCATAAAAATATAAAATCCTACTGATAAGATTAGGCTAACTACAACAGAAATAAATTTCATATTATCCATGATTTCCCCATATTTATTAGGTTTGTTATTTGTCAATATATACACCTTCCTTAATAACTATAATCTAAGCTTCATCAGCTAACACATCTATATTTTTACTATTATATTTTTCCATTAAAAATCCTCTTTTATATTTCTATAACTTTTATGTTTTTCCCACTCTTAATTCCTGGGAATGTTGTATAGACTATATATTCAACATCTGAATAGAAATCACATATAGAATAGAAATTCTTTAACATTCCATCTCTCATTCTTTCAGCAGATATTTCTACAGTATCATCTAAGATATCATGGTCCTCAGGGATTGAATATTTATCCTTATCTTCATTATAGAAATCTATTCCCATAACATATAATTTCTTAGGTCTAAAATATGAAGCATGGAAAAGACCAGCTATCCCTGTTGTCCATATCCCATATTTACATTCCATATCTTCTTTAAATATTTCTTTTGCTTCTAATACCTGATGTTCTGTATATCCCACTACTTTAATGTCTAAAAATCTTTTCACACTCTCATAATAATTTGAGGTTCCATATTGGTGAATTATTTGAACATTTTTAATATTATATCTTTTACACTTATCAGGAGGAGTTCTATATCTTCCTGTCTGAACAATACTCAAAACTATATCTTTATTCTTTAGATACACTCCTATTTTATCTATGTTGTTATTAAACTCTCCCGCCAAGAAACAATGGTTAAACTTATTATTACATTCCTCTATAGCCTTAGAAGAAGGTCCTCTAGCTATTAAACCAATAGATTCTTTATCAAAAAAATCAGTTCCCTTATAGCTAGCTAATTTAAGCAAGCTTTTAAGAGTCAATTGCTATACCTTCCTTTATTGCTACAATTAAGGCTTCATCAGCAGTAAGTTTATTGTTTATAACTAATTCAATTAGCTTATCTTCCATGTCCTCTTTTTTAACATCTTTTAGAGCATCTTTACATCTTGCATATATTTCTTGTTTTTCTTCTTCTGTAAATATTCTAAATATAAACAATCCTAAATGATGATGATGAGGTTCATCTGAAGAAGGAGGTGGAGGAGGTGGTGTAGAAGCATCATCAGAACTATCAGAACTGCCTGATGAGTTAGAAGAGTTTGAACTATCTGAACTGCCTGAAGAACCTGAACTACCATCACTACTACCTGAACTTTCTGAAGAACCTGATGAGTCTGAGCTTCCTGAACTACCATCTGATGAGCCTGAACTATCTGTGCTACTTCCCGAAGAATCATCAGAAGAAGAACTATTATCTGAAGAACTAGAACTATCATCCCAAGATTCTGAGGAACCTGAAAGAGATATAAATGTTAAACTACCCTCACTTATAGAACTAAATGAGTGAGAATCTTCTGTTACAGAGTTTTCTGTATTAGAGTTTTCAGAGGATGAGTTATCTTGTGTGCTGCTCCCACTTGTAGCATCAGAAGAGTCTGAAGTTTCGTAGGATGAACCACTAGTTTCATCAGAGCTTCCTGAAGTCTCATATGAACTTCCACTTGTTACATCTGAAGAGCCTGAACTAACTTCTGTGCTACTGCCTGAAGTCTCATATGATGAATCAGAAGTCTCAAAACTGCTTTCACTAGTACCTTCTGAACTGCTTCCTGATGTTTCAAATGAACTATCTGAAGTTCCCCCTGAACTACTATCAGAGGTTTCATAAGATGAGCCTGATGAAGTTACAGAAGAATCACTTGTCCCATCAGAACTATCTGAAGTATCAAAAGAACTATCTGAAGTTGATTCTGAGCTAAATGAAGTCTCCTCTGTGCTACTATCACTCTCAGAGGTAATAGAACTATCAGAACTAACTGAACTACTCTTAGATTGAGTCTCAGAGCTTTCTGTGTCACTTGAGCCACTCTCTGAACTCCAACTCTCACTAATAGAAGAAGAGATAGAAGATTCATATTCGGCAGGATAAATAGCCAAACAATACCATTCATAATTGTATGGGTTCCTAATAGCAACAAAAACATTTTCTATTTCTACATTAGGCTGTTCACTTATACAACAATAGATAGGCTGTTCATAGAATGGAGAATCATCTAAAACAGGATTTCCCATTCCATCAAAAAAAGTCCCAAGGAAATAACCATCATCTCCTAGTTCTGTAACTATTCTCCCATAATATATTTTCGGGGAAGATTTAAAAGGTGACAAAGAACCCTGATTAGTTGATACATTATTATAATCATTACAAGTATCAACCATCTTATTCAGGTTATTAAGGGCTTCTTCTGTTCCTCCTCTTCTGAATCTTTTAATCATTTATTTCTCCCTTTTTCCTTATTATAAATCTATCGTTAGAGGGCTAAAATCTATCTGAGGATATAATATAACTTCTTTATTAGTCTCAGGAGGATAATTCCCTTCTGCATCAGGTGGAACAGGGTCCCCAGTATTAGGGTCCACATATATAATCTTCTGATTCCATCCTTCAGACTGATACTCCCATACATAAACAGTATCATATACATAATATAAAGAACCATCTAGTATATAGCCTGCTAATTGACCGTCTATAGTTGAACACATCCAAGTGTTAGCATCATCATAAGGTCTTATATTCCATCCTGAATTATTAACAGTTCCTTCATAATATAAGGCTCTCTCAGCTAATTGAGAACCTGTTATTATTTCCCTTCTTTTAACTGTAATAGTTGCAGAAGGGATACTTTTATTTAATTGTTTTGTTACTGTGTCAGTTTGATTAGCCCTGTTTGGGTCATGTTTATAGTCACTAGGAAAAGTATAACTAACTGTTATAGGGTCCCCTGAAACATCTAAATTAGTTTGAACTGAAGCTAATTTACCTGAAACAGTTATTTCAGGAGGAACATTTTTCATAGGTTCATAAGTTAAATCATATTTAACTATGTCACTAGATAAAGCTGTCCCTGAAACAGATTGAAGATAAGAATAAGGATAAGTAGGATGACGCTCACCTATTTCTACTCCAAGAGATTGAAAACCTCTATATATTTTTTCCTGTCCTTCATAGGAAGAACCTATATCAGAAACTATTATCCCTCTTGTTGCTGTCCATCCTTCTCTATTTAGAGTTGCAGTCTCACCTTCTATTAAGTTCCAATTAACTGTTGCCATTATCCCTCCTTAAACCGCTAATCCTATTTTCCCAAGACCATTAGCTATTTTTGCAGTATTATCTGCTGTTCTCTTGTTCTCACTATAATTCTTTTTTAGTTCCTTAGTTTGTGGGTCTGTAACTGAAGAACCTGATAAAGCTTTCACTGAAATTAGAGCAGAAGAATATGTTAAAGCAGAAGCCTTTTTAGATTTAACTCTTGAACCTGGTTCAAAATCTGTATTTATATCTTTAGGTCCAACTGCTTTTTTAACCTTATCAGCATTCTTTTTTAATTGTTCTTCTATTCCTTTAACAGAACCTTCTCCTATCATATCTGAGAACTTTTTCCCTGCTTTATCAAATCTTGAAGAAGCCATTTCATCAAACTCTTTTGCTAGTCCATCTGAGAAATTAGAAGCAAAACTATTTCTAAGTTTATTAGCCCATTCATCTTTTCCCAATTTTTCTAAAGCCCATGCAATAGTATCAAGGAGGTTATGAAAACCTTCTGCAATGAAAGAGATAGATTTATAAAATATTCCTGCTACTGCATGAAATGCAGATTTCATCCCATTTATAGCCCTAACTGCTATATCAAATATCTTAACTAAGAATTTCATTTTTTGGGAAATAGTATCAACAGAAATAACTCCATTCTTACCCATGTTTGTCAAAGAATCAGAAACAAGTTGTAAGTAAGGAGCCAAGGCTATAGTTATTCTCTGAGTTATACCTTTTATTAAGTTTCTCAACCTAGTAAAAGCATCATTAGCTTCTTCTACTTGTCCTCCCTCAAATCTACTGAATGTTAAACCTAATTCCTCAGCCTCTTGTTGCAAAGCATTTATACCATCTGCTCCAAGATTAAGAGTATTTAACATATTCATTCCCTGTCTTCCAAACATTGCATAAGCCGCTTGAGCCTTATCTGTAACAGTTGGAAGCTTTGAGATACCTTCAGAGATAGCCTTAAACTTATCTTCAGTGTTCATCTTGTCTAATTGCTCTGTAGTAAGTCCAAGCGTAGTTAGTCCATGTCTAGCTTCACCTAATCCCTGTTTTGCTTCTCCAAGCCTTCTAATCATTATTTGCATTCCCTTATGCAAATCAGGAAGAGAGGCTCCTGTTATTTGCGCAGCATGTTCAAGACCTCCCAAGGCTTCAGTAGAAATATCTAATTCTGAAGACATTTTAGAAATCTTGTCTATGGCTGCCATGGAATTCTTAATAGGGAAAGAAAGAGCTACTCCTGCTCCTATAGCTGCAGCTCCCATAACAGCAAAAGACTTAGTTACTGTTCCTCCAACTCCCTTAGATAACATTCCAAACTTCCCAAGGGTATTATTAGCCTTCTTCATTCCTTTTTGAAATGCCGCTGTTCCTGCCTTGAGGTTAACTAGTAATGTTGAAACTGTTGCCATTTATTTTATTTTTCCCTTGTTATATAATTCTGTGAATCCCTGTAACATTGCCTTCATTGTTTCCCAGTCTTTAGGTTCTTTTCTTTGTTGTCTAAACTTAGGGATGAAATCATCAATCTTATGTTTTTTATTTGAAAAAGAATTAGCCATAACACAACTAGTTATACCTTGTCTTATATCTGCTCTCTCTTCTCCAAAAGGTTCCAAGTTATAATAAGCCATCCACTCAGAAAGTTCTCTGCTGTCCATTCTTTCTAACAACTCTTTAAAAGTCATTTTCAAATGGGAAGCCAACATGAAACAAAACTTTCTGAATGGACTGTTTATAAGTTTTTTTCAAGTTCCTCAATTTCTTTATCACTTAAACCTGAAACAGTTAAGGCTTCTGTGAAGATTCTATAAATAACTTTGGAATTCTTATTCCCTAATTTCTCTATATCTTCATCAGTGAAGACTTGGTTCCCATTCTCATCAACAATAGAATCAACTAATAAACTCATCATAATAGTTTCAAGAGGTTTATTGTTGTTGTTCATAGATTCTAGCTTTGCTCTTTTCATTCCTGAAATAGGTTTCAGATAAATAGAAACTTCCCATTCAGGAACCTCAACTTCTACTAACTCAAAATCTTTTACACTCAAAATCTTGTCTCTTAGTGACATTCTAAATCTCCCTTTTTATTTAATTGTTAACTTACTGAAAAAGTAGGTTTCCCACTTATTTTAATAGTCACTGATTGTTCTATCTTGTCTTCAAATGGAATAGTAGTTCCTACATTCTTTACATAACCTGAAGCTACAAAAGTAGCACTATCTGGGAAAGTAACTGTGAATGTATCACTAGTCCCAACTGCTCCATATAGAGAAGAAGCCTGTGTTTTGTCATAAATACAGTTAAAAGATATTTCTCCCGCATCTATCATCCCAGAAATAAAATCTTTATACTTGTCTGTTGAATCCATAGAACCTAAATCTATATCAGTTGCTTCAATTCCACCCAAATCAATATCTATAACTTCTCCAACTGTTCCTAATGATGAACCTGATAGAGTTGTTCCGTGTCCATGTGTGCCTGAACTTGCCATGTAAAATCCCTCCTAAAAGGATAACTCAATTTTCTCAATCTTATATTCTGAAGAACTTAAAAAAGTCCTTCTTTAATTTGTGCTATTTATAACTGCCCATTCATAATTTTCATCATATTGAATGGTCAATGCTTTTAAGGTGGTTAATATCAAAAATGAAGAAGAACCATCTATCATTTTCCCATTACCTTGAATTGTGCATATTCCCCCTGAACTATCTATCATCTTTATGACAAAAACTTGCCCTTGTACAGGAGAAGAAGGAAGTGTTAAAGTAATTGGACCAGAAGAACAATTAACTAAAATAGTATAATCATCCTCACTAATAGAATAATCATTTGTAACTGTTTCAATATTAGCAACTAAATAATTTCCATCAGTTCCATATGTTAAGAATGTCCTTCCTTCTAGGCTAACATTCCTGTTATACCAAACAGAAAAGTTTAATCTTCTCCCGAATTTCTTAGATTTATCAACACCCTTGTTATAATCGAATAAATCTCCCTCATCTTCTAAATGAATACATTGAAAATAATCTTCTCCCATGGAAGGATTTTCCAAATCTGAATAATTATCTAGTGCATCCCTTACAGCTTGAGACAATGTTAGACTGTCATAATATGAATCAGTCCAACAGGAAACTTGAACACTTGCTTTAACCAAATCAACAGAATCAGTTAATGTATGAGTAGGAGAAGTAGTTAAAACCTGATAAACTATATAAGGCTCTCTTACAGATTCATCTGCTAAAATAGGATAAATCTTTTCTCCTACTATCCCTTCAATAGTAGTATCTGAAGATAATAAGTTATATAAGGCTATTTCTAACATTTACTTTTTCTCAACTTCTTTTTTAATAACCTGGACCATTTTCTTTATTCTCTGTTGCTCAGTTTCATCTGAAGCCTTTTTCATAAAAGGTATAGCAGGGACGGTCCCTCCTCCTTGTTTCCTGTGTCCATATTCAATTGCAGTAGGAATATAATAACGAGTTCCATCTTCTGTAATATGAACAAACTCATCAGATTTATTAGGGTCTATTCCAACCTGAAGAGCATAATAACCCTTCTTTTGTTTGTTAATAGGTTTAACCTTTAGAGCACCAGAAATCTTTTGTCCCATTTCTCCACCAACCATAGATTGAGAATTAGACTTAGCTACCTTTTGTGTTATCTTCTGAGCTTCCCTAACACCTTTTCTTACTGCCTTCTTTGCATCCTTTTTTTCCATCCTCTTTAGTTTCTTCTCTAGTTCTTTTAATCCCTTAACTTTCATTAAATAATATCTTCCTCCACTATCTCAGGCTCAAGTTCCTCAGTAATATCAGAAGGATTATCTTCTTCTATCTTTTCTCCTACTGTAACAGTTCCATCAGGATTGATAACATAGTTGTAAGGAGGAGTTAGGAACTCATAATCAGGATTAACAGTTAATAATAATGTTTGCATTTGTGCGGAAAAAATAAATAATTCTCCTGCATCAGTTCCAAAACCATCTAAGATTTCTTGAGGAGTTAGACCTTCAGGATTATCCCACACTAAATTAAAACTTGTTTTAATCATATTTTTAATTTTTGAATAGAGAACCCTGTTTATCTTGTCAATTCTTGCTAGATTCCTTTTAAGGATAAAATCCTTATCTTCTATAAAGTTTTTGTTTAATATTCCCATATATATATTTCTCCTTTATTGAGCAATATTCCTTGTTCCAATTTCAGAATTTAATTTTGCTGTAATAGTTAAATCAGAAGTGAACTCTACTTTCCTTGTCCATGTCTGAAATCCTTCCTTTGAGATAGTAATTAAATGATATCTGCCTGAAGAAATTGAATCAGACCAATTAGTATAATTATTTAATGAGGTTTCTAGTAAACTTTCGCACTTTTTGAGGGTTAAAATTTGAAAATATAAACAAAAAAATATCGGCGATCCGATGTCTTTAATGATTGATAACAATAGGACACGGAGGCCGATATGTACTATCAATATTATTCGACATGGACGCAATTTATTCAACAATTTTTTCCAATTTTTACAGAGCCGGGGGCACAAATCTTCTGCCGGGTGGTAATTGGTTGGATATTGTGCACTACTCGCCGCACGATAACAGGCATAATACCCTACGCAGACCCGCTGGGCGAACGAGCTCACGATGCATATCATCGTTTCTTTCCAGATTGCCGCTGGTCTCTGAGCCGGATGTGGAAGATGCTCACCCTGATTATGGTTCAAAGATTCTGTCCCAAAGGAACAATCACTCTGTCCATGGACGACACCCTGTTTCATCGAAGCGGTCCAAAAGTCCATGGAGCCGGATTCTGGAGAGATGCCGTTCGTTCTACCAAGAAAAGAATAGTATATGCCTGGGGTTTGAATTTGGTAGTAACGTGTCTGCAAATTCAACCATCTTGGGGTGGCGAACCTCTGGCACTGCCGGTCAATATGCGGTTGCATCGCAAAGGAGAAGAATCCTTGATTGAACTGGCGGTACAAATCATTAATGAAATATGCCAATGGCTTCCAAACAGGCGTATAAGGCTTGTAGCAGACGGGTTTTATGCTACTCTGGCTGGAAAGAATCTTGAGAATGTTACCATTATCTCTCGAATCAGGCGTAATGCCGATCTGTTTGAGCTGCCGCCTAAAGTTAAAGAGAAAACCCGTGGCAGACCTCGCTGTAGAGGGCAAAAACTGGCTAAGTTGGAAAAAATGGCTGCCCATATCAGAAATTGGAGAACAGTTGAGTTTAGTCAGAGAGGTACGATTATTGAAAGGCTGGTTTATACTCGTATTGCTCTCTGGTATAAGGTAACTCGCAAACCAATCCTTGTTGTTATATGTAGAGACCCTGAAGGTAAGGAAAAAGATGACTTTTTCTTTACGACAGATATTACTATGGCGCCTGAGGAAGTTTTGACCTGTTATGCCGATCGCTGGGCTATTGAAGATACGTTCAAGAACACTAAACAGCTGCTCGGTGTTCAACAGCTGCAGACATATAAGGGCAAAGGACCAGAAAGAGCCGCTGGTCTTGGACTCTGGCTGTACTCGATGGTCTGGTTGAGGTATCTGACCAAGAAACCCAATGAACAATACTTCTTTGTTCAGCCATGGTATCAACACAAAGAGACTCCGAGCTTCGCCGATGCTATCGCTGACCTCCGAAGGGAACTTTGGAGTGAAAGAATTAAATATATGTTCGGTAATTCGGCCGTTCATGATAAAAAATATACGTTTCTGCTGGATGCTCTGGCTCCAGCGGCTTAAATACACTATAAAAAATGCGAAAGTTTACTTCTATTTTCTCAACAAAAACAGGTAAATCTCCAAATACATCTAATACTTCTCCATTAGAATCTGAATAGAGAGTTTCTCTTTCATATCCTTGAGATTGTTGAATAGTTATTGAGGCTCCTTCTATAGGGTTCCCTGAAACATCTTCAACAGTTAAATCTAAAGTCTTTGTCCAATGTATAGAACCATTATAATACCAGTATCTATCTATAGAGATATTGTTATATGTCTGAGTTCCTTCTAATAGACATTTAGTTCCATAATAACTAGATATCCCTCTCCCTGAAACTCCTCCTAATGTATAAGAAAAAGTGCAATCTTTAAGTTTTATTATGCTAGCTTTAGAATAATAGAACTGATAGTTTCCTCCTGATTGTTTATTGTCTTGGAAGGTGCAATTGTCAAATGTAACTTTAGGCTGATTGAAGGAATTGTAAAACATTGAATCTTCATTGGCTATGTCTGGGTTATAATACCACTTAGGAAGCCAACCGCAATTATAAGTATCATATATAGGGTCTCCATAAGTATTCTTAATAGTTAAATTAGAAAGTTTACATATAGCTCCTTCAAACTTGGCTCCATAATAAGTTCCATCTATAGTTATATTATTTAATGTTGTTTTGGACCAATCCCCATATATAGCTAATCCTAATCCTCTTGCAGAAGAAGTAGTTGGAGAAATAGTTTCAGATATATAGATATTAGTGAATGAGTTCTCATTCTGAGAATTATTAGTATAATATAACTGTAACAATCCATTATAAGTAGAGTAGCTCCCATCCTCTATATTTACATAGTCCCAAGTGTGAAGTTCTCCTTCTCTATTATATATGTAAAGTGAGAACAGATTCTTTAATGTAATAGGATTTGAACTTGTCCCTTGGAAATTAGTTGTTCCTTCAAAATAAGAAATTGAATACCAAGTTCTAGTAATAGAAGTATCAAAATCTATAGTTACTCCTTCTCCTATATTTAATACTGCTCCTCTTTGGTGGTCTATTACAGGAGAGTCACTTCCTGTTCTTGAATCCCATTGAAGAGTATCACCTGTATTAGTAATGTTTAGTGTAACTCCACTTTCTAATTCTAATTCCCTGTTTCCATGAATAGAATAAGTATAAGGGTCTGAACCTGTCTTACTCATATATGTTTCAGCATTTCCAGCAGCTGTATAAAAATCCTGATATAATTGTTCTAAGGTTCCTGTCCCTTCTCTTACCTCTAGTAAGGAAGAGCCTAATGAGCCTAATTCAAATGTTGCCATTTATCCCCCTTAGTTTCCTTCTACCCCATATATATCAATTAAATGAGTAGTTCCTGAATCATTATCATAAAACATCAAATGGACCTCTTTAGAAGAGTCATTATCTTTATAAGGTAAATCTAATAATAGAACTTGGTCCCCAGATAAAGAAGAAGCAACTGTAATCTTTCCTTCATCATAAATACCTGTATCACTTCCTGAATCATTGGTCCATAGTTCCAAGTCCCAATCAGTAGAATCAGTTTGGACCTTAATAGCTTTTATAATAGAACTATTTACATTCCAATTAGAAGAATCTGAAATATTAGTCATTGTTGGTGACTCACTAAGAGTCTTTCCACTCATATATATTAGTTTTGGCATATAATTCACCTTTTCCCCTGAAATTGAAAAATTAACTGTATCTATTCCTGAAGAGAAATAACCTGAACCCTTTATATAATTAACACTCAATTCATAGTAATATGAAGAATAGTTATAAGTTATATTAGTTATTTCATATACTCCATAATCAGTAGGATAATTCTTGTTTGTCAATTTTATATATGGATAAGAATATAATCCTTCAAACCATGAACTTATATCTTGTCCATTATTATTTAATAAATTAGAACTTATTCTAATAGTAGTTATATATTCATACATACTCATATCAGCCCACAAGAACCCTGAAGAGTATGAACTTGTAGAGCCTGTAAAAGGATTAACTGATGAAATACCTGAGGTTCCACTAGTCCCTGAAGAACCTGAGGCTCCACTTGCTCCTGATGTTCCTGAACTACCTGATGTTCCTGAACTACCACTTGAACCTGATGAACCTGAAACTCCTGAGCTTCCTGAAGATCCACTTGTCCCTGAAGTTCCTGATATTCCTACATAAGAAACATAAAGAGTATCATATCCACTGGAAAAAAAACTATTAGATTCAACTACTGAAACATCAAAGGAATAAAAGTTTCCATCATGTATAACTCCTAAAACTTCATAGATTCCATACTTTGAAGGGTCATCAGAATTGACAATTTTAATATATGGATTTGAATACATGGAATTGAACCATAATCCTATATTCTGTCCATCTTTGTTTAATAACGTATCATATATTTTTATTGTAGTTATATACTCAAAGAAAGAAGAATCTGTCTGTATGTTTCCTTGAGCATAAGAACTAGTAGAACCTAAAAAAGGTTGAACTGATGAGATACCTGAGGTTCCAGAGCTTCCACTTGTTCCAGAAGAACCTGAAGCTCCGCTTATACCTGAAGTCCCTGAACTACCACTTGAGCCTGATGTTCCACTAATCCCACTTACTCCTGATGTTCCTGAGCTTCCACTGCTACCTGATACACCTGAAGTTCCACTTGTTCCTGATGTTCCTGAACTAACTTGAGCTAATTCTATAGAAGAGGAATTAAAACAATCTAATAAGTTAGAGCCTGTATAAGCAGTTGAATTTCTAGTATATAAAACCCAATTATCAGAATCTAAAAATATAAATCCTTCATCCTCATCAACATAGTTAACTAGTTCTGAGTAATGTCCTGAATAGTCTATTTCATAAGTATCATTATCTTCAGGGAAGACCTGTTTAACTTTTATTATCTGATATACTTTTCTATGGTCATAATTGATTATTTCAACTATTTCATAATAGTCATCATTATATTTAATTCTATCTTTATAATTGATTGTTCCATTATATCTAACAACTATTTTATGAGTCAGTTCATAATTTTCTTTTTCTCCCGCCTCATAATTAGAAGAAGAAACAGGTGAAATCTGTCCCCATACAGAAGCATAAGTAGTCCATACTTTTTGAACTTCTCCAACTACATTTCTTGTAGTATTATAAGATTGAAGTTCTATATAATGTCTCAGTTTACCTATTTTCATTATTTCCCTTTTCCCTTATAAAAAGACTCTTTCACATAATAAGTTTTTAACTCCAAAAGGAATATTAGTTAAAATCATTTCAGAGTTTTCTTCCCTGTGTTCATACAAATGTCCAACTAGTAACTTAATAGCATGTTTAACCCTTGCAGGAACATCTTCTCCTAATGAAGGTTCTGCATCATATCCCGCTGTATAAGTAATTGTAATAGGATTAGGGACATCTCTAACATTAGGAAAACTAATTCCATAGGCAGGATAAACAAAAGCAGGACAAGAATAATTGTCAATCTCATATTGAGAACTATCTAAAGTTTGAGTTATCCCTGAATTATCTATGTAAGTTATTGATTCAATTTCTATAACAGGATTTACAGGAAGAATTATTCTCTCTCCAAATGCTGAATATTTGGCTGTAACTGTCTGAAGACAGTAAGCCCTGTTCTCATAGTGTTCACAATATTCTCTAGCAACCTGAATTAGTGTTATTATGAAATCATCCTCAGTAGAATCTGTTATTCTCAAATGTTCTTTCATCTCTGAAAGAGTAACAGGTTCATAAGAAGGAGAGCTTGTTATTTTATAGTTATTATGAGTTATATAATTCATATATTCCCTTCCTTGTCCCTAGTGATTCCTTGCAGAGAAGGGAACCATAGGCTCCCAACTCTTTAAGGAAAAAAGGGAGTAAACCCAGTTAATTAAGATATAGTTAGCAATGCTACAGGACAAGCTTCATCATCTTGTCCATAAGAGTGAACATTGATATCAAATCTTTCAAATCCTCTAACAGCAATTTGATTTCTTTCAAATACACTTTCTCCACCAACTACAGCAGAATCAGAGAAATCGATAGAATATTGAGACCTGTCTCCAAAGTCTGCAACCTGAGCAAGATTTCCATAGTAAACTACACCATCTGCCAAGATATCACAGAACACAACAGGTTTACCCATCAACTTAACATTAGCGCCTTCAACAACATTAACTACATTAGTTCCTGAAGTTCCATAAGCCGCTTTCATTAGCTCGCTCCAATAAGTAGCAGAGTTACAATAGAACTTAGCACCATTAGAAGAGAATCTATTCAGACTACCCATTAGGGAAGTTATATCACTGATTGCTACTGAACCTGAAGTAGCTGTATTACTAACTACATTAGGATTAGAACTAGAATCAGCCGCCGCTGTTGTTATAGCTGAATTAAGACCTGTGATAGAATTATAAGTAGAAGTTCCATCACCATTAAACAAACAATTATCTTCTGCGTAAGCAAATTGATATGCTATTTCATTCATAAGGTCATCAGCAACAGAAATCAAAGCATCTTCTGAAAGTTGTCTTGTCATTCTTGTTATAATTCCCCAATTCTTAGCCACTAATTGAATATTTCCATAACTTTTAGTGCTTTCTGTTGTCTGTGCAGATTCAGCTATAGGATAGGCTGTTAGACCTGAACTTCTTTTAGGTCTATTAAAAGTATCTGAACCCATTGAAATAACTTTACATTCCTGTCTAGCTACACCATATGAATTAATCAACTGTGCTATATCGTCTGAATACTGAGTAGGGACAAGATAACCACCAGCAGAATTAGTAGTAGAGTTATGAACTGCAAACTTACCTACTTCAATTCCTCTATCACTACACCATTGAGCTGCTCTATAATCACCATTAGCCGCTTTAATAAACTGACCGAATGAATAGGCTTTCTCATTAGCATCTTCACCCTTAAAAGATTTTAATGAATGAGATTTTCTCACTGTTGCAGGAAGAATAACCTTTGAACTTGTTTCAGGTTTAACTTCTGAAATCTGTTCTTGAGGAACTATTCTCTCTTTAGAAGGAACAGGTCTTTTATCCTGTGCTTCTTTGTCCTGTTTAGCCTTTTCTAATGTCTCTGCTGTTTCAATAGCTTTAACTGTGCTATCAAACTCAGCTTTAAGAGTATCAAATTCTTTTTGAGACTCTTCTGAAAGAGACTCTTCTGAAGCTTCTACAATAGCTTCCATTTTAGAAAGCAATTCAACTTTCTTTTCATTCAATTTTTCAATTGATAACATGATTAAAATCCTCCCTCAAAGATTTCAATCTACATCTTTTTCTTCTACATCTTCTCTGAGTTATTGTTAAAATTATTATTATTCACAAAGTCTCTGTTCATAATTCTCTAGCTCCTTAACCTCTACCGAGTGAAAAGTAAGAAAGATAACTATTTACTTTAACTTCCTTAACTCTATATCCATTTCAGCCTTTTTTTTGCTGAAAGTGTTTATTCTTTTTATATTAAGAACTTCTTCTAATGTTTTAACACCATCTATTAAACCATTCTTCATTGCATCCTTAGAAGAAAGAACTCTTCCTTGACCATAATTAGCAATAACATCTGATTTAGTTGTATTTCTATTCTTTGCAACTGATGAAATGAAACTTTCATAAGTATCATCTACAGATTTTTGTAAATATGCTTTAGCTTCTTCCTGAAGAGGTTCATAAGCATTTCCTTCTACTTTATATTTTCCCGCTGATATAAATGTAACTTTTACACCTTCTTTCTCTAATTGCTCAGAAAAGTCTGCATGAGTCATATAAACACCCACTGAACCAACATCAGCAGAAGGAGAAGCATAAATCTTGTCTGCTGCACTAGCTACCCAATAGCCAGCAGAAGCCATAAGTGTATTAGCAATTGCTACAATAGGTTTCTTTCCTCTTGAGTTCCTTATCTTGTCTGATAGTTCCTGAACCCCATAAACTGAACCACCTGGACTATTAACATCTATTATTATTCTCCCTATAGAATTATCAGATAAAGCCATATCTAACCATCTTGAGAATGTTTCTGTAGATGTTCCTAAACCATATTTAGTTATCCAAGATTCTTTCTGAACTATCATTCCATATAGAGGAAGTATAGCCACTTTATCAGATTTTGAATAAGAAGAACCTGAGCTAGCTTCTTTTGTTAAGGCTTCTTTATCCTGTCCAAAAAATGAAACTAAATCAAACTCAGGCATTAAAGCCCATATTGTATTTTTATTTAATGAATCCATAAATCATACTCTCTAAATTATCTATATATGTTTCTTTGTTTGTGTTGAATAATCCTTGTTTATTTTCAGATTCTTCTAAATCTTTTTTCATAGTAAAATTATCAGGTTCTATTTCACCTGAAAAGATTGAAAGAGTCTTAATTACATATTCATTATGTTTTGAATAGAACTTATTCATCCATTCAGAAAATAATTCAGGATTAAAATCTTCTCTATTTATTTGTTTATCTAATTCCCTTAATTCTGCTCTTCCTATTCTTTCAGCAATGTCTTTAGATAAAGATAGTTTGTTTATCTTTTCCCCAGTTAAATCTTCCTCAGTTGTTTCTTCTGTATTAACTGTATTGGCATCAACCATATTAAGAGGAACTAAATATTTATCTCCTCCTTCTATATGGTTCATATTTTCTTTTTCCCTTATATCATTTACACTTAACCAACCCCATTGTCTAGCAGTAGCATAAGCTGAATATCTTGCTCCTATATCTCCTCTTAATAACCCTTCTATAACATGTTCAACATAATATCCCTGTTCTTTTTCTTCATCATCAAACAACTTAAACCATAATTCCTGTTCCCATCTCTTAAACCAAGCAGTTAGAGTATCACAGACATATTCTAATGATTGTTGTTCTATATTAGAAAATGTTGCTTTAGATAAGTCTGAAACCTTATGAGGTGGAACTCTAAACCATCTGCATATTTCAGATATAGAGAATTGTCTTGATTGTAATAATTGTGAATCTTCAGGCGATATTGAAGCCTGATTAAACTTCATTCCTTCTTCCAACAATAACAATCTATGTGCTTTATCTGCTCCTAAATGTCTTCTTTCTACACTCTCCAAGAGATTCTTTTGAGCTTTGTCTGTTATATTCCCAGGATGTTCTAAGAATCCACCCATAGAGGCTCCATTTCCAAAGAAAGAACCTGCATATTTATCTTGTGCTAGGGCAGAACCCAAAGACTGAGAAGCATAAGCAATCACTGAATAACCTTGGAAACCATCAAAACCTAGTCCTTTTATATGAATAATTTCTTCAGGATATAAATATGAAATCCTCCCATGAGAATGAATCTCATATATGAGCTTATTTTCCTCATTAAAAACAGGCTTAACTTTATCAGGTGGGAGAATCCATAAAGCAGTTATTTCATTATTTATGTCTCTCTGAATTTCTGCATAGCCATTACCATAAGTTAAACAATGTGCTGTAAGTGTCTGTCTGAAATCCATTGAAGACATTAAAGGATTAGGTCTAAAATTCAATAAATGAGATATTTTATTATTTTGTCTCTCTTTTCCTTTGTCTGTCTTCTGAAATGAATAAAATGGGACCTTTGCTGTATCTTGTGAAATCACATTAACACAAGCAAAAACTGTTGAAATTGTTAAAGCATTCCCATAAGAAACATTTTCCCCATGAGTTGTATTCCCTGAAATCAAGGAAGACGGGAACCACTGATTTGTTATTGTTTTTGTAGTGGCTGTATCAGCTTTCTTTGTGCCATCAAAAAAAGAACGTATTTTCTTGAACATATTTATATGAATCCCTGTTCTATCTATCTATATAGAGAGAGTCCTTCTCCTCCTCTCCATATATATTCACTCAATTTTCTCTAATCCCTTTTTTTATTTTGAGATTCTACTCAAATATCTCATAGTTTTATAATTCTTAAATCCTTCATATTCCAACTGATTAAATGGAAGACCTGATTCATATAAAACCTTCATTAAGGAACATTGGTCTCGCTTGCAATACTTAGCAACTTCTAACCACCAATTATTCATAACTATATATAATTCTGAACAATGTTTCCTTACAACTATAGAATTATCATTCAATCCCCAATGCTCAGGAAGTCCTGAATCTATACATCTATCCCTTATATCATCGAAGTTTTTATCAAAATCCCTTTTTCTTTTTCTCTGTCTCTCAATCTCTTTATATGTGCAATCGCATTTTCTATGCTTCAAAGAAGCAAAAACAGAATCAGGAGAAAGAGTATTTTCT
This sequence comes from Sedimentisphaerales bacterium, assembly GCA_963666285.2. Classification (GTDB taxonomy): domain Bacteria; phylum Planctomycetota; class Phycisphaerae; order Sedimentisphaerales; family SM23-30; genus JAFGDI01. The sequence continues at coordinate 2,164,304 of OY762711.1, read as the reverse complement.
ATAAATCTATCAAGGTTACAATCTATCTTGTATTTGTCAGAATCTATATATATGGAATATTCATACTCAGGAAAAAAGGCATGAGAAACAATTTTATAGAACTTTGCTCTAATTTCTGAGTCTGTTTCTTCTGTAGTAGTAGGAATATATTCTATCTTCCAAGTTAATAGATGTTTCTTACTCAAATCATATATATATTCGTTGTCAGTGAAAAATACATAGTCCCATCCTGGGGATATATAAGAAGGTTCTATAATTCCTCCTCTATTCCCAAAATAAGAAGTGTATATAACTTTCTTATTCTTTCCCATATATCCCTATCCCTCTTAGTTTATTAGGTCCTTTTACTCCTTTTGTTGGTCCTATCTTTGCAATCTCCTTATAACCATTCTGAAGAAGATATTTCTCAATAAAATTTTGCTCTATATGCCTGAATACATCGTGAGCAGCTATATATTTAGCATTACTAGTTATAGCTGTCTTGAATGATTCTTCCCTTGAATCAGGAGGGTCTGGACCGTCTATGAAAACTAAATCTACATCTTCTTCTAATTTAAATGCTTTTCCATCCCACATTTTAATAGGGTCATAACTCAGGAATAGTCTAACTCTGTCACGCCAATATTCACTAGTCTCATAGGAAGTTATATTATATCCTTCCAAAGAGAAAGAGAGAGTAGAGGCTCCTGAACCAAACTCAACTATATTCTTAACATTATGTTCTTTACAGAAATCATTCAGGAAATGAAATTCTTTCTTCCTTATGGCTCCTGAGGAACTTAGTCTTAAATGATGATGATTCTTTCCAAATATTTGTTTATGACTTCCTATATTAAGAAAATAATAGAACTCTTTAACATAGTCTTTTTCCCAATGAGGAACCCAAACAGAAGAATTATCTATTTTTTGTGCTTCATCCTCAGCATTATTAAAAGCATTATTGAATACTTCATCTGTGTCTCCTGCTGCTGAAAGATGGAAATTATCTCCTCCTCCTCTCCATACATAAGAAGGAAGAACAGGATAATTTAATATAAATGAGTGCCATTTCCCAGAACAGAACCTAGCATCATAATTACATTCACTTGTTCCCTTAATTTTCTTCTGTAATTTCCCTCTTACCTTATCAGGACTCAACTTCTCAAATACTCGACAGGTCCAACCTGAACCACTCTTTATATATGAATACTTATTATCTACGGAGATAATCTTTCTATTATGTCCTGTTAATAAAGGTCTCTTGTGTGAAGGCTTATCATAACTAGCTCTATTATGAACTAATGCAGAAGCCAAGGTTTCAAGGTGCCAAGGGAGAATAATATCATCATCATCAAGAACAGTCCAATATGGAGTATCTACCTGATTTATTAGATATTCATGTTTTTCTCCCAAAGAGTTAAACTTCTTATTAGGCAATTCTATAATCTCTATATCTGAATATTCAGTTTCTAACTTAATAGGGTCCTTGTGAGTGTTCAGAATTAGTAATTTCTTAAACTTATATGATTGATTTATATAAGATTGAATAGCTTCTTCAGTCTTAGCCTTATGACTTCCATAAGTAACCATACAAACAGTTATCATAGGTGGATCAGGGATATAAGGTCTGACATAAACGGGGATATCATCTTTCCTGTTCATAGCTTCTTCCTTAGCTCTCTTCATCCTATCTAATTTCTCTTCATGAGAGTTTTTATTAGTTTTGGATTCATGGATAACATTTCCTCTTTGCCATATATATGTTGCTTCTCCATCATATTCAACAGGATTAGCCTGTTCCATGAATCTCTTATCAAAGCCTTCTAAATCTGTTCCTAATTTAATAGTCTCTAAAAGAGAGACAGGATAAATACCATTCCACCACATAAGCTTAGATACTTCTTTCCCCGAATTTCTTTTTATGTTGAAATCTACATAGTTTCTATTTATACAAGATTTGAACTTGTTTTTCTGAAGATTTTGGACCATTTGGGAAATATGATTAGGCTTTAAAACATCATCATCATCAAAAATAGAAAAGAACTCATTATCTCCTGCATTCTCTATCAAGTGTTTACAAGCATTCTTAAACTCTTGTAAATGGTGAGAAGATTTAATATCTATAACTTCAACATCAGGAGAATAACCTCTATGAACTAATCTTTTTGGGGAAGAATTAACTATCAGAAGTTTCTTATTTGGGTAATCCTGGCATAAGAAAGAATATATGGATTCTTGAAGAGTCTTCATGTCCCTTTGAAAAGTGTTCATAATCAAAGTAACTCTTGGATAATTAAAATCATTTATCATTTTATCATAATCCTTTTTCCATTTGGGAACCAATACAGGAGGAACATAGTTATTAACAGTCTCTAATGAGTTTTTATAATAATTATCCTTCCATCTTTCATTTCTAATATGGAAAGCTACTCCTAATCTGTGATAGGCTGTCTTTTTCCCTTGAACTAGTTTCTTATTCCAAAAATCTTTCTTTATAAAATGCAAGTCTGAGCCTGTGTCCTTATTTCTCTTATTAAGAAACTCATTGAATACTTCATCTATCTTTTCATCAGGAACTCTATCATAAAGACAAGACCACCACCCTCTATTTCTAAGTTTAGGAGTTCCTTTATTAACCCAATGCTCTATGGCTCCATCAATCCCTACATAACAAGGGCTTTTTAATCCATTCTTCTTTTCCCTTAACATTATTTTTACTAGCTTAGAAATATGGTCTGAACTGAAAACATCATCTGAATCCATAATACACCAATAAGGAGTCTTAACTTGTTTCAAAGCATATTGAATCTGTTGTGGGAATCTTTCAAATGGTTCAACATAAATAATTTCTATATCTTCATATTCTCTATCAAGTTTCAAATGTTTATTAGTTGAAACTATTTTCAAATATTTATTTGGATAATCCTGATTTATAAATGATTGAATTGCTTCCTCAATCAAATCGGGATAAAGACCGTTAGTATTCATAATGACAGTTACATCAGGTTCAGTTTCTTCCTGTAGAACTCTTAAAGGCTGTTTCTCAGGTGTCTCTTTATTTTTAGGGAGAAGGTGTCCAAGGTTCTCTTCAAAGAATGAAAATGGTCTAACTTGATTAGGGGCTTTTCCATCAAGATACATTTCTTTTAATCTGTTTCTATCTTTCCCTATTCCTGGCTGTTTATATGGAAGTTTCTTTTGCCATAAATGAGCAAAGACAACTTCAGTTGTAAGAAGGACCTGTCCAGCTCCTAAACCAAAATCACATAGCCAAGTTTTCAAAGCCCATTCTATACCAAAGTTTCCCCATACATAAGCAGGAGAAGAAACATCACAACCTCCACAGGATAAATAATATTCCTTTGTCAAAAACCATCCCATTCCATTTCCTGTTATAGTAGGTTCTAAGTTATATCTTCCCTTATTTCCGGACCATTGGTCCTTAAAATTGACACTTATATACTTGTGTCCATTCCTATTCCCAACTTGCTTATATTCAGGAACAATAAGTTTATTCAGGGAAGGAATAACCATAGTAGAAGGAGTAGTTACAGACTGTTTAAGTAATGTGTCCCATGCCTTACAATCAGTTTTGCAATGAGCATCTAAATGGAAAAGATATTTCCCTCTTGCTCTCTCTGCTCCAAGGTTTGAAGAAGGTCTTCTCCCTAGTGGCTCTTTATTACAAACAAACTGAATAGAATGAGACCTGTGAAGAGTTTCATTAACATCAATTATCTTTTCAGGTTCATAGTCCCCGTCCAAAACTATAACAAACTCAATTGGTCCCTCAGCCAGCTCAGACATATTATTTATTGTCTGAGATAAAAATTCTTCATTTCTAGACAGGATAACAACAGAAACTAATTCTTCCTTAACTTCTTCATATGGTTTCTTTCTAACATTGAATATACTATTTCCCTTGTTATAAGGATTTGAAGCTTCATTTATTTTTTGAACAAATGGATTTCTATTATTGATTTTAATTATTTCCTTGTCTCCCATATTCCCTTTTCCCAATCTTAAAAACTTAATATTCCTCTTGACTCATAAACAGATTCTTTTTCTTCAACTATTTCAGTTGAAATCAGTCTCCCTAATGCCATAACTAAGGCAACAATACTATCAATTCTTTCTATTGACTTCTTTTTAGAAGGTTTTATGTTTTCACAAGCATCTGTTTCAACTGTAACATTACTAGCGCACCATCTTAAAACAGGCTGTCCTCCATGTTTAATTTTCTTCTGCAATAGAAGAGTTTCTAAAAACTTTGAAGGAGAACTCATAGAGAGAAAACCTTGTCCATGAGGGACAATTTCAAAACCATCTCCCATTAGTTGAGTTATTATCTGAGTTGCATTAGCTCTATCTACTGCTATTTCTTTTATCTCAAACTCTTCAGCAATCTCTCCTATTCTTTTCCTTATATAATCATGGTCTATTGAGTTTCCTTCTGTTAGTTCTATCTTTCCTTCTTTAGCCCATACAGAGAAGGGAACCTTATCTCTTTCTTCTCTTCTTGTTATGTTATCCTTGGGAATAAACGCCCAAGTATGAACATGGAAATATCCTTCTTCATCTTCTCCCACTAAAACAAATGAAGATAAGTCTGTAACTGTAGACATATCAAGACCACCATACCATTTTATAGAATTATCCTTGGAAGGCAGTTCATCACACTCATTCCAATTTTCCATAGGGAGCCATCTATCTAATTGTTCTGTCCATAGATTAAGGTGGAGTCTCTTAAAATTATTCTCTTCTGAAGGAAGGTTTTTAGCTTCCTCACATTTCTTTTTTAGATAATCTAATGATACAGAAACACCCAAGTTAGGATTAGCCTGTTTCCATGTTTCCTCTTCTCGCCAATCTATATTTTTATCAGCTTCAAATATAACAGGGAGAAATGAAGAATCTTGAATAACTCCCTCAATTATCTTTTTAGAATAATCATATTTCTCATAACAAGGGCTATTAGGCTCATAGACTCCAGCAGTAGTTATATATATAGTAAGAGGGTTCTTTCTTGCTCCCTGAGCCGTTGTGAGAGCCGCTAAATATTCCCTGTCAGAGATACAATGAAGTTCATCTATACATAGTGCATATATATCTAGACCATGTAAAACCTTTCCCTCAGAAGAAAGAGACTTAAAAACACATTCCTCTTTAGACTCAATTTCTATTTTTTTATAGGCTTTAGTTAAATTGGCTCTCTTTGAGAGAGAAGGATTCCTCTCTATCATAGCTGCCATATCATTATAGATAAGGGAAGCCTGTTCCCTTGAAGCTGCTGCACTATAGACCTGGCTCCCAGGCTCACCAGCACAATAACATATATAACTGAACTTTTGCAAAATTAGGGTAAAGCTAATTGTACTTTAATACGTTTAAAACTTGTTCCGTTGGATTCGATTTGATCAACCACCCAAGCGATTGTATTGCTGAGAGTTTCTCGCATAACTGCCATACAAGATTGTCCTATGGTCGTCAGGCGTTCTCGTGCCCATTCACACACACGGTTCTGCTGCATTTGAGTCAAAAGTACGCTATACGCCAGAAACACCATGTACATGTGTCTTGTCTGACCCAGGCCGCTTCTAAGCTGACAGTCGCCCATGCCCAAATACTGCTTGCCGTCTCGATGAAAGCACTCTGTGCCTTGCCAGCGGCAGCGATAGACCTTCAGGATACGAATCGCTTCCCAGTTGCATCGATTGCAAACCAGAATCTTTTTAGGTTCAATATCATTCTTTTTATGCCAGATAATCAGGATACGTACTTTGTGGTCTACACCAGGAATCCTGATACTTTTAGTAAAGTAATATTGGCGATGCTTGCCAATAGTTATGAGTTTTTTGATTTCAGGGTCAATAGATTTGGCTACTTCTTCAGCCTTTATTACTTTGCCCTGAAATATAGTCTTACGATTTGTTTTCAAATCACCAACATAATTACGTTCATACTGGTTTATATGGTTAAGGTTGTCGCTATGGGTAAACCAGCTATCGAAGGTAAAGTCACCGGGAATATCGTTAGCTACAGTCCAGTCAACCAGATTGCGGAAAAGGATATTATGATCCTGAAATTCAATGCCCCGTTCCAGACAATCTTCTTTTTTGACAAATCTGTAAAACTCCAAAGGATAATGTTTCCCGGAATTACAGACATAATTGGCTATCAGGTAATCATGGGCTATTTTATTACGTTGATCTGCATGATCCCAGAAATATCCTACATCCTCAATATGTTTACCACTATGGTCTATCAGAACATTATCAAGGGCAATAACCCCAGAATCGCTATATCTGGTTTTAGGGTCTTTCTGCAGCCACTCCAGTCTGGCAGTGTTAAGCGATTCTTCGTCCCATTCAACATCGGTGAGAAACCGGTTGAGACAGGATTGATCAGAGGCAAATGCAAATTCCCTGTTGATGGCAGAGACGTTTTTCTTGCGGGCAATGATAAGACCGGTGATATACTCAGCAAAATGACGACGTTCAGGCTCATTTTGAAAATGATCGCCAAATTCATCGACAGCTTGCTGGACTACTGTAGGGTATTGTACTATAGCTGGCATACCAAAATCCTTTCTGGGTTTTCGGAGTGCTCTGCTATCAAATTTTATCGGTCTATACCACATTTTAACGTTAATTTTTTAATTTTGCAAAAGTTCAGATATAAGTTAAAATACCAGCAACTAAAAAACTCTTTCCATTCTTTCTTGGTATGAAAATAAATGATTGACTATATCTTCTTTCCCCATTTATCTTTTTCCATGAAAAGAGATTTATAATGATTGATTTTTGCCAAGGTTCTAGTTCAAAAGGCTGTCCTGCCTTCTCTCCTCTAACATATTTAAGATGTTTTTGGAAGAAGTCTAAAACTCTCTCAGCTTCTTCATAATCGAAATACATTCCTTCTTCTGATGTTTCTGTAGGAGAATAGTTAGGAATCAATTCTATTAAGTTGTCTATTTCTGATTTATTCACACTCATTTTTTATGATATAAATATAATATTACTGTAGAAACTCCTGTCCCTGACTTCTTTACTTCTCTTATTATCTCGCCATTGAAAACTTGGAAACATAACATCACAATCAATTTTTACACTCATTCTATTTTTTCCCCGTTTAAATATTTTATTTATTATCCGAAAAACTTTTCATCATCTTCATCTATATTTCTATTATTATTTCCCTTTTCCTGCTTTTTCTTTCTTTCAGAAATTATCAATCTATCTTTCATCCATTTGTTATAAGCCTGAGGAGTTAAACATAACTCTTCTTCCATCTTTTTTAATTCTTGGTTCCTTAGTCTTATTCCCTGTGTGTTGTTTGGGTATTTCTTTGTTAGTTGAATGTTAAGAACTGCCAAGGAACAATAGCGTGATAGAATTAAATAATTAAGAGAATTGATTATTTCTAGTTCAATCAGTTGAGGAGCTAGTTTATTCCATACCTCAACTTCTTCAGGTGAGAGGTCCTCAGGGATGAAGTCTTTATTTAGTTTTTGTATTTCCATATTTATTTTCCTTTAATAAAAATATTTATTATCTCTGAAAAACTGGTATTTTTTCGCGGAAAATGGGGGCTTTCGGTCTTGGTTTTCTAGGCTCTTAGAGATTTTACCCCCCATACCCCAATTACCCTTTTAATGGCTCTCACAGAACCTACAAAGCCTTCTTTCCTATGCCTACACAATCTATCATCCTATATTTAGAAATCCTTTTGAGGGCATTCCTGGGACTCTCGTAAACATTTAAACAAGCAAACCCTGATTGAGTTAATAGTTCTTTCATTCCATCGGGAAAGATACGCCAATAATCTTTAGGGTACCTATGTACAGGACAAACAGAGGGAGCCACAACAAACACATAACCATTGTCCTTGGTTATCCTGTAAATATCTTCCATAAGCCTAAAAGGATGACAGCAATGTTCTATTACCTGTCCGCACAAAACAACATCATATGACTTATCAGGGGCGGGGATAGAGAAGGGAGAACTCATAACTATATCTACATTGTTTCCCTTGGCTATGTCATAGCCTGTATATGTCCATTGACTAGGGATAAGAGTCTTATATGTTCCATTAACATCAAGGCTTCCTATGTCTGCAATGTAAAGAGATTCTTCCTTGTTTAAATAGTTAGTTAATAACTCATTCATAATGTTCATACTATTTTTATGCATTCCCTATTCTCCTCTTGCTGTCTTTTTATCATGGCATTGTTTACAAAGACTTTGCCAATTCTTACTATCCCAAAATAATTTCATATCTCCCCTGTGTGGGATTATATGGTCAACTACAGTAGCTTCCTTAGTTATCCCATTTCTCAGACATTCAACACAAAGAGGATGTTTCTTTAAGAATCCTATTCTTGTCTTTTGCCACCTTGAACCATAACCTCTTTGAGCTGCTGTTCCTCTCTTCTTCTCATGTTCTTTTTTCTGAAGTTTCTCTTGCTTCTCATAAAACTTTTTGAATGGGCTATTTTCCTTGTTTCTCTGTGAGTTTGTTTTTGGTAAATATGGCATATTAAAAATGAAGAGCAGGATAAACTAAACTTCAGTTCCCTCTTATTCCTGCTCTCCTAGTCCTCCTCCTGTCCCTCAGAATCCCTGTTCAGGCTGTTGCTCTAAATTGTTTTAGCTTTTACTTTTTTCATATATTTATTTCATTTGTTCTAACTTATTTTTTAACTCATCAAATGATTTGTTCATATCTTTTCTCATTCTTTCTTGCTCTTCTTCAATGTAGCTGATTAGACTATCAAAACTATTTGAAACTATTTCTTTTAATTGCCTAGCTTGCTCTTTTGAAAGTGGTTTTTCTTTTTTGCTTATATAACTGTTCCAATTCATTTCCTTTTCTCCTTTATTCTCTATTTATTAATCGAATTAAAATAATCTTTGCTATAACCTGTAGAGAGTTGGTTATAGTGGTAGTTCTTTTTTTCTTTCTTCTCTTTCTTCCCCAGGAATTGTTCAACAGGAACATTATTAAAACTTTCTCCTTGAGTCTCTTTTATTGCCTTATTTAGTTGATCAGGTGAGAAGGCTTTAAGGGAGAATGGACCTGCAAAATCTACAATTAGACTATCTTCTCCATTTTTGAAGAAGAGGTAATCAGAAGCTTCATTTTCCTTGTAACCATATCCCTGATGAAAATTATAATGACAGGACCTACACAAGCATTTTCCATTTTTTAATTCAGTTCTGAACTCAGGAAATTTTGAGTAGTTATAGAGATGATGACTATTCATTGTTCCTCCTCTTTTACCACAGACCTGACAAGTGTAATTGTCTTTTTCCTTAACTGCCTTAGCCCAAGCTTTATTTTCTCGGCTTCTTTCTCTGTCCCTGTCTTCAGCGGTGAGATTAGGATTATAGTTACAATTGTTTTTTCCTGAGTGAGATTCTAACCAACATTCCCTACATCTATAGCCTTTTTTAAGGTCATACAAAGAAATTTTTGCAGGTCTTCCGCAACTGCATAAACAATCAAGAGGAGACTTGTCATTTTTATATGTAGTGGCTAGTAACTTATACCCTCTTCTCTCATACTCCTCTTTGACTTGTTCAAGGTCATATAGTGTTTTTTGCCTACAACTAGGGCAGGTTTTATGTTTTAATTTATTGAAATTGTTAAGAGATGTTTCCCATTTTTTTCCACAACTACAGAGTGCAGATAGCTTCTCATCATTTTTAACATATAATTCTGATAGAAGTTTCATCCCATATTTTTCAAAAATTTCTTGAACTTGTTGGTAAGTGTAACTTTTTCCCATTTTTCCAATTCTCCATTATTTTATTATTCTTATATAAATGATTTCAATAAAGAATTGAGAAATCCTTCTTTTATTTTTGAGAATCTTAAAAAATAATCTGACAGGGATAGAGTTTGAGAATAGGCGTAAAAAAAGCCCTGAAAAACAGGGCTATGAGAGATGGTTATCTTTTTTATTAATACCACATAAGTTTTGATGAAACATAAGCATTCAAATCTTTACAAACCTTATTGCAGGATTCCTTGGTTTTATACACTTTCTCACATTTTTCTATCTTTGATGGGAAAACACCTTCTCTCTCAGAATCCCATTTTACTTTATAGAAGTCCCTGTTTTAGAAGAAACCGAGACTTTCTATAAAGTAAAAACAATAATCTTTGTCAAAAGTTATTATAAAAACATTCTCATTCATCTTCTTTCTTCTCCTATATTTTATTTTTCCCACACGACTAAAGCTGTGTGATCAATGCCTATATTAATAATTTCTCTTACATATGAGGAATTGGGGACATTTTGAATGTTGTAAATTTCTATTTCTCCTACCTCGCTATACTCACCCTCATCATCGTAAAATTCTAACAATTTTTCCACTATACAAGCAATAATCTCCTCAATTGCCTGTTCTCCTTGTTTTCGCTGCCAGTCCTCAAAATTAAAATCGCCATCAATATCCATCTCTTTAAAGTTAGGGTCATCCGCTGCATTAATATCAAAATCAATTTCTCCAAAATATATGTAAGGGTCAGTTTCCCACACTATTTCTGTTCCCATTTCATTTTTGCGAAAGTAAAAATCTCCGCAATCATAATTCATTTCTTTCATTTCTTTCACATTTTCCATTTCTTTATTCTCCTGTTTCAAAAGAAAAAGCCCGCTCAATGCAGTCCCCACTAACATCAAACAGGCTTTAAATTGTTTTATTTTTTGGGGGACTTATTCTTTCTTTAAGTATATTATTCAATTTTTATTCCTTCTATCATAACTTCCCTTATAACTTCCCTTATAACTATTCACGCATTTAATGTATAATTCTTTGTCATCTTCCACATTTTCAACTCCTTCAGGAGGAGAACCAAAGTCAAAAAATGAATAAACAGGTTCTTGGTTTTCAATTTCTTTCAAATCTTCTATTTTCGCAACTATTAAACTCATCTTATCTCTCCTTATTTCATTCTTTTTCATGTCTTCTATTTGCTTTTTTAAGGCTTCATTTTCTGCCTGAAGTTCCTGATAACCACTAACAAGGTTATCATAATCCTGTTTTGCTTCCCTTATTTGTTCATTTAGAGGGGCAATATTTTTAAATTTAACATGTCTAACTTCTTCACTAACAAGGCTAGTATGAAATAAAGGATGATTTTCCCCTATGTAGAATTTCCTGAAATCTTGTGTTTGCAATAATCCTAATTTGACTAGTAACTTATTCATGTAAGCAATCTTATTCTTGTTCAGTGTCCTCCCTGTGTTCCTCTTATAATTGTCAGCGAATTTTAACAAATAGTTTCGACTGAGGGTCCTAGTTCCCTCATATTTTTCTTCAAGCAAAGCTTGAGAGATTTTATATAAATAGAATTGAATTTCCTCCTTTTTAAGGAACCTGTTATTTAGGAATTGAAGGTCTTCTTCATAAACTAAATTTTGAACAAAATAATAATTTTCAATCTTAATCTTTTTTTCCGCTTTGTATTTGATATGTTCACGGATTTCGTCAAACTCTTGTTTAGAACAGCTTAACCCATATTCTCTAACAAGAAACTTAAACATGGGGGAACCTTTTCTTTCAAGCTCAAACAGTTCTAATGTTTTTATTATTGAACTGAGTTTTCGCTTTTCACTTTTGAACTTACTAACAGATGAAGTCAAATATAACAGACTTGCCTTAGTTTCATTTTCGCTTTGACTTACAAAACTTATTTTTTTCACACTCATTTTATACACTCCTAATAAATTGTATTATTTTTTCTTCCTATAAAACATTTTAAAAGTGTTGAGCCTGCCCGTCAGCAGGCTACAACGATTTTATAGGAAGTATAAAAAATCATTTTCTAACTACTATTCGAGTTTAAAATAAAAACTCCTTTAATTATTTTTGAAAAAACTAAAATCCCTGAACACTTACTCTAACTCACTCTTTTTGTAATTATAATTAAAACTTTTTCGCTTTTCAAGATTATTCTGAGAACTGGGGGGAGAGCGGAACTTGGGGGGCAATCAGGAAGCCCCATTATGGGGCATATACAATAAGGATAAGGTAATATTATCTGAAGCCTTATATATGGGGCTATATAGCCCCCAGAATGACTAAAAAAAGAAATATGGGTAACAAGGTTAATTAATCTCATTCTTCCTTGTAGACAATCCTGAAAAGAAAAAAAGATAATGATAAGACTCTCCCTCTATGAGGGAGGGGATTCTGAGGACAAGCAAAGCTTGAACTCAGCTTGCCAAGTTAACCCTATTCCCTTAGTCCCTAAAAACTGAAAAATAAAATTGAATTTTCTTTTATAGTAATTCTTTTATAGTTTCTCTTTTATAGTAACTATTATAGTAACTACTCTTATAGTTATAACTATTATAGTATAGTCATCTCTTAGTCACCTTTTTTCCTGTTTCCAGTCACCTTTTCAGTCATCTTCCAGTCACCTTTCAGTCATACAAACCAGTCACCTTTTTTGATAAATTTCCTTGTTTATATGGTCAAAAATTAGGATTTTTAAGGACCATTAAAATGAGAAAAAAACTGATAATATTAGTTTCCAAAACTGAAATCAAAAAATGAAAACTTTTATTTTACAGGGCATAAAAAAAGCCCTGAAAAACAGGGCTGAAAATATCATATTCGTTTTACAGAATTTACTCCTTGAGAAGGAATATCAGGGACAGTAGAAACTGGAAGTAATGATATAAGTTTTTTACAAGTAGTGCAAGTCAATTCATATACACTAAAAGGTCTATTGTCAATATTGATTTGAACTATTCCATTATTATATGGATTAACAATTTCATTTTCACAATGTGGACATTTCATTTTTTAATCTCCTTAATTATATTATGTTAATAAATAGTTTTAATCTTTTAGTTTCTTTTTCGCTTCCTGACAATAATTAGGGTTAATTTCTATGCAAGTATATTTTCGCTTTAGGGACTGAGCCACTATTCCAGTTGTTCCAATTCCTGAAAATGGGTCCAAAACAAAATCATTTTTATAAGTATATAATTTAATCAATCTCTTAACTAGTTCCCTTGGATATGTGCAAGGATGAATTCCAACATTATTTGAAGTAATGGTCCATATAGACCAAGTCCACTCCTTAAACTCATCCTCAGTTATGTCTATTTCTCCTCCTGTTTCATTCTCAAGGATGAATGAATCCTTACACCATATTACTATATACTCATGGTTTATCCTTGATACAGGGCTTTCAGGAGAGCAGAATGAACCCCATCTACAATTAAGAGGGTTCTTCCCTTTATTCCCTTTATCCCATATATAAGTTGTTAGGTGTTTAAACTCAGGGAAATCATTTCTCACTCTATAAGTTAAATCTGTAATAAGCTGATGATTATAATCTCCTCCTTCATTCCTATTATTATTTTGGACCATTGCTCCAATATTATATATAACTCTTCCTCCTGTCCTAAGGAGCTTGGAATAATAGGGAAAAGGTTTAAGGAGCCATTCTAAATAGTCTTCATAAGGGAGGGAGTCATTATACTTTTTCCCATAGTCAAAATTAGCATTATATGGGGGACTAGTTATAACACAACTATATTTCCCACTCATCTTTTTTATCATCTTCTCCATGATGGAGAGACAGTCCCCGCAAATAACCTTGTTTTCCCAGGTCCTGGGATTTTGAAACTTTGTTTCTTGAGCTGCAAAGTCTCTCCTTCTCTGCTTCATTTCCTCCCTTTTTCTAGTCATAGCATAACTACCATAATTAGAGAGAAGTTTATAGGCTTCATATAGACTAGTTATATTAGCCTGTTTAATATCATCTTTATGATGAAAAACACTCATATATCTTTGTCCTGTCCTCTCAGAAAAAGGAAGAGAAGAGTTAGCCCATCTTGTAAAATTTCCATGTCCAAGATTCTTTTTTTGAGTGTCAAGAATAGTCCCTAATCTTATAGCTCTATTAAGGGAATTCTTAGTGTTTTTTATAATTTCAGAATGAAGCTTTTGAATTCTTGATAGAAGGTCTTTTTCTTTTTTAGTCATTTAATCTCCTCATATAAAAAATAATGAGGTTTCAATTTTGGAATATTGAAAATAAGAATTTCAGTGTGAAATTTTGCTTTGAAGCAATCAATAGGAAGACTAATAATAGAAGTTATTTTACATTTTGAGTTGCTTAACCAATTCCATCTTTCACTAGTTACCCTCTGATTGAGCCTGAATCCCATAGGAACAACTAAAACTATCTTTTGTTTCTCCCCAAATAGTTCAATCATCTTCCTGAGAAAGATTTCAGGGTATAATTTCCCTTCTCCATAAGCATTAAAGGGAGGATTACATATAATCAAATCAGGCTTTTCCCATTCCCATTTTTCTATTTCTTCAAACTTCCCTAATAAAAATAGGTCTGAATATTTCTTCCCATGTGATTCTATATCAGAACCTATTATAGAAGCTCCATTTTCCCTCCATAGCATTGAAAGACTTCCCTTACCTATTCCAGGGTCTAAAACAGTTTCAGGGCTTATATGGGGAGATATGAGCTTGTAAAGATATTCAGAAACTTTTTTAGGAGTATAAACAGTAGAATCTTTTTTAGTGCTATTTTGTTGATAAGGAAGTTTACTTTTCAGGAGTTCATAGGCTTCATAGAGTGTAGTTACTCCTGATTCTTCAATTCTTTCTTTGTTCCTATTGACTGCTAAATATCTTTGAGCTGTTCTTTCTGAGAATGGAAGGGTCTTTTCTACCCAGTGTGTAAAGTTTCCAAATCCTATTTCTTTTTTCTGTTCTTGAAGAATTCCACCTAGTTTAAGAGCTTTTTTAAGGGAGTTTTTAGAGTCCTTAGATATAGAGGAATGAAGCTCTTTTATTTGTTTTATAAGGGATTTATTCATAAATATCTTCCCTGAAAAATATAAATATACAGAAACCGTCACTAGTGTCGTTTATTGTAATTTCTCCCAAAGAAATGAGCAAGAGAATATAATATAATAAAATCAGGATGATAATACAAGAAAAAAAGCCCTCCCCAAACAGGGGAAGGCTCGTAAGAATTTAAAACCTCTAACCTTCTAGCAATGAGCCATAGTCCACAGGTAAAAATTATCATTATAAAATCTCCAAGTCCCATAGCAGTTATATGTCTTTCATGTTTTGTTTTTTTCCCACAGTTCTTACAGAACCTTCTTGAAATCTTAGTTCTTTGCATGTCTAAATCTCCTAAAAAGAGGTTATAAATATGAAAAATCTTACATAAGTTCATATCTTAGCGCTCTTTACAATCGGTGCCCAGTAAAAAATGGCTTATTTTAGCCCACACTGAGAGAACTAGGGAGAGTAGGTTTATTAGACATAGGACCAAGGGAAGCCCATAGAGAGGAAATAGGGAAGAATTAAGACTATATCTCTTCAGGCTCAGATTCTTCTAAAATAACAGATAGAAGCCTTGATAATCTTTCAGCATCTATATTGATTTCAAAAATAACAGGTTCAATTTCTTTATCAGGAGCATATCTTATCATTATTCTTTTCCCTTCTTAAAAAAGTAAGGCTCCCAGTCCCAAGGGACCAAGAGCCTTAGCCTTATGTATAGAAGTTGAGTTACTTCCTTCTAATCAATAATCCACCTAATCCTAGTAGAACTAAGGAACAAGGTTCAGGGACTATAGTGAACTTAATATTATCAATTACAGGGTCATAGCCTGATTGATTTTTCAATTCAATAGAAAAAGTATCATAGAAACCATTTCCATCATTATCAACATCCCATATGCCTGTAATTAAATTAGCAACAGAATCATCATATTCTCTGCATATAATTTCTATATGAGGTTGATGAACTTGATTAGGAGAATAAGCATCTTGATAACTAAAAATTTTATGTATTGAACCACCTGAAAGAGTGGCTGTTGAATATTCAAATAAATCAATAATTTCTACTTCTCCCCCTTCCATAGTTAACTTGCTATTATAATTGAGGGTAATATCTACAATCCCTCCAACGTCAATTTGAAGAGGTAATGTATTTTCAATATTAATTGTTGCATAGTCATAAGCGTTTATTGAATCAGCACCACCACCAGTCACTAGAAGTGAATCATTATTGTATAAGCTAACTCCATACTCATACGTATCAGAAATAACCATAGCATTTACTGAATAAGCAAACAATAAAAGCATAAATAACATCATCTTTTTCATAATTTAATTCTCCTTATTTAGATTTATCTTTCTTGGTTTTTTTATCATCTATTGAATAATAATCATCATACATTTCCCATAGAATTTCTTCTAATTTAGCTTTTTCCTCATCAATGTTTTCAATTGATATGTCTGAGTCTGCATTATATTTAGCTTCATCCAAAATATCCATTATCTGATATATGCCTATAACAAGCATAGCCATATTTTCTTTCTCTGTAGTTTCATCAATGCTATACTCTTCAACAGTTGATAGGCTCGATGTTGTTTCTAATGACATGGACATAGGGACCATCATCATTGTTTCACCACCCAAAGGAGCAACAAGATTATCAAACCTACTATCATAACTATCTTTCCAACAAGCGGTCCATAACCACTCATCTAAAAACAAATCGAAGTCAGATAAGTCAATTTTATAATCAACATATAAATTACAAGTTTCATTCCAATTGTCTGCAAAATTAGGGTCAAAACTGTTAGGGTCTGCTACATATGCAGGAGTGTTAGGGCTATTAGTTAACCAAGCCGCAGACATCATTGCAAACTCATGTAAGTTTACAACACCATCAGCATTCCAATCTCTAGCATTGTAAATATCATCTTCAGATAAATCATTATCACAAGAATAGATTTCATCTGCCCCAATATCAACCCAATCATCAATTATCCTTGTTTCATTATCTATATCTTCAGAGCCAATCTCAACACTTGAAAGATACCCATCTCCCCTATCTTTTAATCCTGAGTTATATGCAAGATGAATATTGTTAGGGTCCCCAGGATAAGCAAACATTGGCTTTCCTGAGAAATTACCAAACCCATCATAATCAATATAATCAACTCCATTAGGGTCATTGACAGGGTCATATATACAGCAGTGTTCAGGATATTCAACACCTGACAACTGAACACCATCATCATTATTGTAGTAAATAATATTACTATTTATAACAGGGTCCAAAGCATTAGGGTCTGTTTGAACATAAGAAAGACCTTCATTGTAATTATATGCAATAGTATTATTATATAACACAGGTGGTTCATTAGGGTCAATAATTCTTACCCCAAAATAATTATCACCATCCACTCCATTTGCTGTTATGACTGAGTTATTAATTGTTACTATAGAACTCAAAGAGATTATACCATGTCTATTGTTATTACTAGTGTAACTATTTTGTATTACGGCTTCACTACCTTCTTCTATGTATATTCCACTATGACCATTAGAATATGACTTACACCATTCAATACCAACATTTCCATTCTTAATATTAATTCCATTTTGAACACTTTTTTGTATTAAGCAATTCTTTAGATTGAAATCAACACCATCAGCAAATATTAGGTCCTTAAGGGCATGTTCTACACTAAAACCATCCAAGACACACTCATCTCCCATAGTGACTACATAATCATTCTTTCTTATATCTTCAATTTTTCCAGTCAACACTGTTCTATATTTATCAGGATTCCTATCTGCAAAATCGCACCCTCCAGACTTGAAACCACCATACATTTTAGTTTGATATGGTAATATAAAACTTAAAGATGAAGAATTGCCAGGATTATAACTTCCCTCTGCAACATATATTTTATATCCTGTAGGTGAACAATTAGCTTCACTTGCTCTTTTTAGTGCATCTTGCAAATCATTGTAAGCGTGGGTCCATGACATGCCTGTATTAAAACCTTCTGCATTCTTATCTACAAAGATTAAGTCTGCATCTTCTGTTTGCCAACAACAAACAGGAGTATCTACTTCAGCTATTCCTATTAGAGTATCACCGCTATAGATATAAGCTTCATTATTCAAAAACATACCAGCAGGAGCATAATCATTAACTCTTACAGTAATTGAAACACAACCTTCTGTATTGTTAGGGTCAATTGTTCCAATTTCCCATATATATGAATGTGCATATTCATCATAATTAGGGTCTGGAGGAATTGGATTAAATGGGTCTTCTGTTTCCTGATAAAATCCTTCAGGATAATCAACACCATAAGGAAGATAATCAACTATCCATACATCTTCAAAAGTTCTATTTGTAATATTGTCCCAACATATAGTATATTCAATTTCGTCATTAGGGTCACAGCAAGAAGTTCCATTTTGATTATGGTCTATTATTAAATCTTCTTTAGTTAATTCAATAAGTTCATAAGGATTAACATCTGCTGCAATGGTAATTGCATATTCAACTTCTGTCCCTGTCGAATATTTTAATTCAAAAGGGGAAAAATAAGCAGGAAGAGTATCAACATCAAATGAATTATGATAAGACTGACTCCAATTACTCATATCTGTATGGTATAGCCCATCATATACACCGCTTTCATATCCAAACTCTGTTATATTTGATACCGTTTCTCCTCCTTCTGATACTACTTCAGAATCTATATTCCATTCATCGGGAAGCCAGGTAAAGCCGGAAGTATTGCCCAGAGCCACCATGCCTGTCCCTGTTCCACCTAATACATATTCAATAGCTTGTGAGAAAAACATATCAGCAGGTTGAAAATCTCCACTATCATGCGAACCAGCTTTTGTTGCTGTATGATAGTCTGCATCGTGTCCGCTAAGAACAACTCTTCCCATTATACCTGTTTCAATAACTGTTTTTGATAATCCCCCTGTGCCTCCACTATTGCTCCAACCAACAATCAATATATCATGAGATGCTAAATCATTGAGAGTTATGGAAGCAGTACTAGCATTTCTATATGTGTAATCTACATCAGGATAATAATCAAACAGCTCTATCATTGCAGCTACGATATCATTATATTGCCCACTATTATCTTTTGCCCCACAATCATAAACTAAGAAATTATAATTATCAGGGTCAAAATCAAGAGGGACCGAATTACTTAATTCAATTGATAATGTCTGAATCGGCAGGTCCGCCATTACCCCTGATGTAACTAACATTAAAGTAACTATTCCCAGAAAATACCTTGTGAAAACATTCCTCATTATACCATTCTTCCTTTCGTATCACTTAGCAACTTTTATCCTCAAAACTGTTCCCAGTGAACAGCCTATACATAACATAAGGCAGTCATTAAATAAAGGTGAATAGAAGGAAATGATTTAGAACTTTTTCCCTATATTCAAGTCCCATATTTTCATTATCTATGGTACCAAAATCAAATACTTAAAGTCAATCTATTAAATGAGGAATTAGAAGAATTATTCATAATCTTTAGATATTTTTTTGAAAATATTTATGAACTACTCAATTAAAAATCCATATAAGACCATTAAAAAAAGAATAAACACTTATAAAATAATAACTTATAACCATTTTAATCTTTACAGATTTTACAGAATCCTTTACAGAGTTCTATAGTTTTCAGTTTTATAAGTTTCTATTTTACAAGTGTTTACAAATACGCCCGACAGGAGTCGAACCTGTAACCTTTGGTTTCGTAGGCCAAAGAATCGTTATCTTACGCCTTTAGCCATATCGTATAACATATTACAAACAAACTACTTATACAGATTTTGCTTTTTTACTAGTATGCGATAATATACTAAATTACGCTATAACAACAACCACAAAACAACCACACCTTTTAGCTTATTTTGCCTTTAATACATCACCTAAAACCGGCTCTCTATTATTTAATTGGAAATAAAAGTGTTTCTGCTTAAAATATTTTCATATCATTTTTGTAATTTATAACATGGGAGTTTATGTTTTGAGACATTATAAAAAAATAATGATTATAAATAATATTCATAGGCTTATGTATTTGTCAAAATCTAAGACAATACTGAATAATTATTTTCACTCAAGGACTGGTAATGAAAGACATGAATATGAAATAAAATTTAATCAAAGGTCACATATAACCGAACTCATGCTCGGTTCATCAGATATAAATACCGCAATACATATTACTAATGATGAAGGGACAACAACGGTTAATGTGATTAGAAATTTTGATTTAATCAACCCCAGAGACGTACCGCCTAGCACAATAGTAAGCTATATCGATAGGGCTATTGGAGTGTACAAATATAATATATTCCCCTCGTTATTACGCTCAATAAATCCTTTTCTCTACATTGCAATGTTACTTAATGCAATTTCATTAATTCCTGTTTATGCTGCCGAAAAAATAGGCATGGAACAGAAAGCAATTGAAGAATCAAAGTTTCTTAAATTCCTGCAATTTATTTTCTGGCTTATAGGATTAGTTGCTAGCCTTATTACAATCGTATCTTACCAACCTATCAATAGCTATATAAAGGATATTTTTTCTACACTTACGCAAGGAACATCAAATGCCTAAATACATTTTTTTAGACACAATGGTATATCTCCATTACAAACCAATTGTTGAACTTAACCTTAATCGGTTTGATAAGGATTGCGTACTTGTAGTTCCACGAGTAACGCTAGGTGAACTTAACAAGCATAAAGATTCGCATAAATCAAACGCAATTCAAAAAAGAGCGCGTTCTATATGCAATTCTATTGCAAGTTGGAGTGAAACAAAAACAGTATCTGACAAATTAGGTTTTGAATTTGTTATACATACCCCAAACCCAGAAGAGCATGGTTTAGATAAAACCTCTAATGATGATATCTTACTTGCAAATATTATTGAATATCCAAAGGCAATAGAGGATAAAGTTCTTATAACTAACGATACAAACATGCTACTTACTGCCAAACACCTCGGCATTATAGCGGAGGAAATTGATGAATCACTGATGCTACCTTCAATCATCCACCCAATTGAAGAAGAAAATCGCCGCTTAAAACGTGAGATTGATCAATTGAAAAACGCTCACCCCAAACTTGAAATTGGTATTATTTATGCCGAAAACAACGTTACAGCTAATCCTATATTTCCTATAGACTATGAAGTTTTGTCTGATAACGAAATTGAAGAAATGATACTTAACCTAAAAACATATACCAAAGAACATTACATGTCCACTCAGCCTTCAGAATCATTTTTAGATATGGTTTTACCAATTTCAAAAGAAAGAATTTCAGCATACCACAAGAAACTAGATAACTACATTACAGAGTATGAAAAGTATTTAGTAGAGCTTCAGAAGTATCAAAATAAACCAAAATTTAGATTTATAATAGGAATTGCCAATAAAGGTAACACTCCTGCATGTAACGTTGATATCGAGTTACATTTTCCAGATGGATTCGAGTTATATGAAGAAGATGACTGTCCCCAAGCTCCAATAGAACCAACTTTACCTTCTAAGCCTTTAAGTGCAACTGAAAACTTGTTTCAGTCAACGCAGTTAGGCATAGCCAATCTCGCACTAATGACCGAACCCAAATTGTCAACATTTTCTTCATTTTCACTTAAAAAAACAAACAGTTATGATGTTTGTGACCATTTTTCATCAATTAAACATAACACTATAGGGTGTATAAATGAAATTTTTTTAATTTTCAACAATTATGAATCCATCAAACCCTTCAAATGTAGATATAGTATAAAAGTAGATAACTTGCCAAACGAAATCAATGGTGATATAAATTTTCAATTCCAAAAGCCTGAAAACACCTCTCCTAAAGCTTAGTCAAATACTGCACCCCTGCAAGTATCAGCCCGGCTATAATAACCGCAAGCATACCGGCGATCCAGCCGCCTATCCGCTTCAACCACATTAAATCATTTTTAATTTGGGTAACATCTTGTTTCAGACCTGGCCGACCGTTGCCGTATAGGTCATGTTCAATATTTGTTACCCTTTTTTCTTGTACACACTTATCACACATACAGCACCTTTTAGAATTTATTAAGCGGGCAAGCGTTATCCTGCTTGATCCAGTTGTTTAGATTTGTTGCCCTGGTTAAATACAGGCACATATCACTACTTTCAATATAATACTTGCAATTAGTACACATACTCTTTTTACGGCAAAAGCTGCTATCATCAGATTGCAATGCAGCATTATTATCTAATGGACAGGCATTCCCATTTTTCAGCCATTCAATTAGATTTTTTTGCCTGGTTAACCATAAACAATATGGGGAACAATTATTGCATTTATTTCTATAATACTGGCAGGTATAGCATTTCTGTAAAGCTTCGATACTGTCTCTATACTTAGCTTGTAAAGCCAATATATGATTAACGACTTCCTCACCATATACCTTTTTTATACGTTCAATTTCATCGATAATGAATTTAGTATCAGCATTATATTCATACAAAAATTCTACCATAGCAACAAAGCCATCTGAATAGTACGGATTATCAGAAGATACAATATTAAACTCTTTACCGTTAACAATTGATGGTTCAAAAAACTCACTTGTATAAACCTCTCGCTTATCAGGGTTCATCAACATAAAAAAGTTCTTATGCTTATCAAAACAGAAAAAGCAATCCACCGTAATATTATTAACTGTTTTGGGAACCTTTGATATTATCTCGTCATACTTCTGACCAAATAGCTTTTCATCCTTAACCTCAAGTAAAATATCTATGTCTTTCAATGGTGCACCAACAACCATTAAAGAGCCTGTTATAAGCACACCGCCTAAACAGTCGTCAAACTCATCTAATACCGGCTGGAAGCTTTTTTTTATTAGTTCCCACATTCCCGGCACTTTGATTTCAAATGTACCAAAATATTTCTTGAGTATCTTTTCTATAAATAATGAATTAAGAAAAGGCATCGATTTACCAAACATCTTTTTAAATACGGCTTTTGGCTCATTGCCGTTACATTCTTTATTACATGGGCCGCCTTTAGCAGCACATAAGAATTTACAAAATACCTCATTTACCCTACATGCTCTACCTGTCCGCCTGGAACCATACAGGCAAATATTACCTACCCTATGGAAACATTCTGGATATTCATGTACAAGATTATTTTTTTCTAATACTACAACCATATTATAAATACTCTATACTATCAATTACAGCATCGGCAAAATATGCGTTACAACAACTTGCACAATATTCACCGCCGCCAACGGACACAGTTACCTTTTTATTGCCTGGACATAAAACTGTATATGTACCAGCTCCACTAATACCACCACAATCTATAGCTATATTAGAAGCACAACTACCACCGGAATAACCGCCAGTACCACCTCCCCAACCAACAGTAACATCTTTGCCACTTAACATACTACATAAACAGCAATCGCCGCCAACTTCTATCGGCAAATCGCTTGAAGATGATTCGCTGGAACTACCCTCTGAACTACTTGAGGAATTGTCAGAACTTGAACTGGAACTCCCCCCAGAACTAGAGCTTGACTTTTTACTGGAACTGCCACTTGAACTAGCAGAACTGCCAGAACTTGAAGCTGAACTATCTGATGAATCACCGGAACTAGAGGAAGATTCATCTTCAGAACTGCCGGAACTATCCCAGGAACTATAACTAGACAAAGGCGGTGGCGTACTGAAATCACGACTGCTTGAGCTTTTACGTGATTCTGATGTATGATCTGAACTGCCACTACTTCTATCAGAACTATTTGATGTATGGTCAGAACTACCAGAACTTACACTTGAACTACCCGACGTATAGTCAGAACTACCTGAGCTACTACCTGAACTACCAGAAGTGTTATCCGAACTGCCGGAACTTTCGTCTGAACTACCCGATGTTAAATCTGAACTGCCTGTACTTTCGTATGAGCTACCGGAAGTATGGTCAGAACTGCCCGAACTGCCATCTGAACTACCAGAACTATCCACTGAACTTGAACTATGCCCTGAACTATGAGAACTTTTTGCAGATGTACCGGAACTGCCAGAACTATCATAAGAACTAAAGCTTGATAATGATGAACTGCTGCTTATAGATTTTGATTCACTGGAAAAACTATATGATGAACTTGCTGTTGTGCCGTCAGAACTGCCACTTGTTGACTCTGAACTATCGCTCGAATGTTTCGAGCTGCTTTCAGTTTCAGAGCTAAGGAATGAACTTAACGAACTGGCATCACCTACATAGATACCAGTACAATACCATTCATCTTGTATTTTATTCCTGATAGCAGTAAAGTAGTTGTTCTTTAATACATTTGGGTATTCGGCTATCTGACACTTTATCAGTATATCATAATAAGGATTTGTTTCCGGTACTTCTTCATTTTCACGATTAAATAATGTACCCCTGAAATAACCCTCATCATCTACCTCGGTACTATTTATAATACCAAAGACCATATCATCTTTAAGCACTTTACCATTGATAACACTTGTTTTACGGCTGGATAGCGTATTTACTGTGTCTATAACCTGGTTCAGACGCTTAACGGTCGAATGCGGGCCTTGTGTAAATTTTTCAATTTTATATGAATTTCTGCTCATGTAATTATACTGTCAATAAGGCTGTTAAAAGCTATCTGGTCTAATACTTCAAATTCATCTGCCTCGGCATCTTCGGGCGGATTGCCGGTATTGGGGTCAACATAAATAAGCGACTCATTCCAGGCGTTAGAATTATATTGAAACTGATATGTCATATCATAAACATACTGTTTGCCTGAATTAAATATTGGAAGTACATAATTAAAGTCTATACCTGTACATTTCCATCTGCGAGTTGCACCATCAAAGGCAACAGACCAGTTATCACTATTGACTTTACCGACATAGCTTTCCGCAAGCTGCTGAGGCTTCTGAATAGCAGAAAATATCTGTCTGCGTTTAATTGACAATGGCACAACTGACTTATCAACAGCTATTAACTTGCTTACTTTATCTGTCTGCCCGGCATATTTTATATCAATAGCATAGTCATCAGGATACGTGTATTCTAAAACAATTGCTTTGCCGTTCCGATCCAGGTTAGTTTCAATCTGTATCAGTCCACCACCGCCGCTTATTTCATCTGCAAAGCCGGTCATTTGCTCATACTGTATTAGGAATGTTACAGTATCAGAAGCTATCGAAGTCGGCGAAATAGAACGGATATAGTTATTGTCAAAACTTGGATGCTGCATACCAATATCAAGCTCTAATATATTAAAAGCCTGCATTATCTTTGCATGACCGCTAATACTTGGGCTAATACCACTTACCAAAGCTGAACGGCTGATATTTTCCCAACCACGTCGGGTATAGGTTGCAGCGTCACCATCGATTAAATCTGTATATACTACTGACATCTATTACCTCAATACAACATTCTGGATAGTATTTGCTATTGCCGTTGTGTTCTGTGCTGTTTTTTCGTTTGCCTTTAAGTTCTGGGCTATTTTGTTATTACTCAATGAAGAGCCAAGCGAGCCAACAGAAACAGCACCGGCATCAATACTAATTATTGAGCCGCCTTTCATAGCAGCAGACACCGGCATACTTTCACTAACAGAACCTATTTTATCTCTGGTCTTAATCTTCAGTTCTGTAGCTTTACGCCTTTTTTCAACCTCATTGAATATTTTATCTATTGTCTTTTTACCATCATCAAAGGAAAATATCTGGTTTAACCCTTCTTTGGCAAGATTGTTATTTTGTTTACTTAATTCAGTTGCAAAAGCTTCAAGCTCCCTTGCTTTATTGCCTGTCGATTCGGCAAAATCTGATACTGACTGCAAGTCAAGCAGCTTACCAACCAGTTTTGACACTGCCGACACTACATCAAGAACAACACTTGTAAGCCCACTGAATAAGGTTATAACACCACCTATAAAAGCC
This sequence comes from Sedimentisphaerales bacterium, assembly GCA_963666285.2. Lineage (GTDB taxonomy): Bacteria > Planctomycetota > Phycisphaerae > Sedimentisphaerales > SM23-30 > JAFGDI01. The sequence continues at coordinate 2,138,486 of OY762711.1, read as the reverse complement.
GACACTATTTTCAGTATTCCATGAACAACATTAAAAGCTTTTGCGATAATATTTGCTATTCTAAAGGTCTTTTCCAAACCCTTGTTTATGCTATTTGTGCTTATAACACCGCTGGAACGCATATCAATAAACAAGTCGCTTACATACTGTATATACGGCGCAAGGCCCACAGCAAGCTTGTCAGTAAGCAAGGCGGTTGATTTCTTCAGGTTAGTAATAGCATCGTTAGCAGCTTCAACCTGTGCAGCGTCAACCCGGTTTATTGCACCACCAAACTTATCTATCTCAGCCATCATTTCACGTACTGAACCGGAACCGCCTTGCAGCATTTGCAGCATTGCCACACCTTCAGTATCGAATAGTTTAAAGGCATATCTAACACGATCTGCCTGGCTCGGAACTTTAGCAAAGGCATCAGCCAGCGTTAAAAGTGCTTTTGCCGGGCCTTCCCGGTTGAGTTTCTTGGCATCTACCCCCAAAGCTACCAGGGCATTTTTGGCCTCTCCTGTACCCTGTGCAGCTTCACCAACACGCCGAACCATCCTTTGTATGGAAGTATTCAGCGATTCAGTTTTAACCCCGGACAGTTCGGCGGCATGTTGCAGTTTTATTAAATCCTCTGTCGCAATTCCAAGCCGGTCGGATAATTTGGCAATACTGTCAATTTTACCCATAGACTTACCAACAGCCACAGAAACAGCACCAAAGCCCGCCGCCGCTGCTATACCCATAGCCTTAAAGACTCTGGAAACAGCCGTCACGCTTGCTTTTGCGGCTTTTTCAAACCTGTTAAGCTTCTTACGACTTCGCTTGATATTACGCTCAAACAATACAGTCTTTGCGGTAAGGTTTACTAATAATGTTGCTACAGTTGCCATAATGACCTTTACATACTATGTATGTTTACATGTTGCCTTTAACAGTTCTTTCATCATCTGCCAGCTCATCATTTTTTTGAACCGGCTAAATGTTGGCATAAATTCTTTAAGGTTATAATTCTTTTTACTATGCAGATTAGCGTTAACCTGGCACAATAAGGCATTTCTAAAATCTGCCCGCCATTCGCCAAAAGGATTAACTTTATAATATGCCATCCATTCGGATAGTTCCTTGCTGGTCATCCGGTTTAACAGTTCATTGACTGTCATTCCTAAATGACCGGCAAGGGTAAATACAAATTGCCTGAATGGATGGTTTACGAGTTTTTTTCAAGTTCATCTATATCGCTCTGGCTAATACCCGATAGCTTACTGGCTACCGTAAATATTCTATCCAGGGCCGCCGCCGACTTATTGCCAAGCTCTACAATATCAGCCTGGGTAAACATCAGGTTACGACTTGAATCTACAACGCTCATAGCGGCAAGTTTAGCACGTATATTGCGGGTATCCGTTACACCACCTTGTACTATAGACGCTTCAAATGCGTCACGTTCAACGCCTGACATTGTCTTTACAATTACATCGCCTCCCCATTCAGGGACAGAAACAACCTGTATAGTAAGGTCTTTTGAATTAAGTATATCTTCTCTTGTCAACATCTTTGCTACTTCCTTGTATTAGAATGTTATATTAAATTATGCACCTGCCGAAAATTCAGGCTTGCCAGTTAGTTTAATTGTTATGTCGGCAGTAATCTTGTCATCATTAGGTGATGTACCGGAAATACCGGAAACATAGCCGGAACCTTTCCAGCTTGCACCATCAGGGAAAGTTACCGTCCAATCTTCTGCCTCTCTGCCGTCTGCTGCATCTTTCAGAGAACTAAAAGTTGCCTTAATATAATTACCTGAAAATGTTATTTCACCGGCATCAATCATCCCGGCGATAAATTCCTTATACGCATCAGGACTATCCATATTTGATACTTCAATCATATCAACGGTCAAACCGCCGATTGTGATCGAAATTAACTCGCCGATAATACCGGCACTGCTGCCCTTAAATGTTGTGCCGTAACCATGTGTTGCACCGCTCATCTCTTTACTCCTTTAAAGCTGTTACAGGTTATACCATAACTGTATATCTATTCGCTTGCCGTAGCGTTTCGATTTATCTGTACCCTCTGTATAGTCAAAAATATCACTTATATCATTTACATGTACACACTGTATTATTAAGTCATCAATAGAACCACTAAAGCCGTCTATACCGCCGGTTTCATCTGACTTGTTATATTCTTCAACTACAGCATTTTTAAGCTCTACAGTGCTTGTATAACTGCCAGACCAGCAATTTAGCTGCATACGTGCTTTACTCATACCACCTACACCATCTAATACATGGTCTCTTTCTTCAGAGATAAGGTTATATGTAATATATGGCATAATATCTTTAGACTCGCCCAGTTCCGGCGATATCCGTTCAGCCACTAAAGCCGTTACCTGGCTGCAATTTGCCAGAAGCTTATATATTGCTTTTTCTGCACTGTTCATACTGATTCAATACCTTTTTTGATTTCCTTTTCCATTACCTTTATACGTGAATCTTTGGTTGTTTCTGCTGCTTTCCACATATACGGTATTGGTGGTACAAAACCGCCATCAGTTGAAATATGTCCATATTCTATAGCGGTCGGGATAAAATACCTTTCACCTGACTCGGTATTATGTACAAACTCTTCTGCACGTTTTGAATCAATTTCAACATTTGTCCGGTATTCACCAGGCTTTTGCCTGCGAGCTGCCTTTACCTTTAATGCACCGCTTATCTTATTACCCATTTCACCGCCAACCATAGAAACAGCGTTTGCCTTTGCCTGTGCAAGTGTGACTTTCTGAGCCTCTCTGTTTGCTTTACGGACAATATTCTTTGCCTGTGTCTTTTCCATTTTAAGCAGCTTTTTTTCAAGCTTGTCAAAACCTTCTAAACTGCTCATTTCTGTTCCCTGGCTGTTACTATCATAAATATATTGCGCTGCTGATAGTTCTGAATAGCTACAATTTCAAAAACTCTATCTTCCCATACTATGCGGCAATTCTCATCCAAATCGGCGTTATACCTGATTACAATACTATGTGTTATGCTGGCAGTTTCACGATTACCCTGTTCTTTAACCTGACCTGATACCGGCTTAATACTAGCCCAAGCATCACCAAAGGTTGTCCAGTTTTTTACCGGCTCACCGTAATCGCTGTTTACAGTTGTGCTATAATTCTGCAATTCTACTAAATGCCTTAACTGTCCAACCTGCATTAAAATACCCTCTCAAACAATAAATCTTTTGCATTCATTGGCATTTCTTCAAGTTTTAACTCGCTGTTCTGTTCCCGGTGTTCATACAAATGAGTAAGTATCAGTTTTATAGCCTGCTTGATTCTTTCAGGTACAGCGTCAGCATCACCGAACCCGGCAACATAAACGATTTCAACAGCGTTTCTAATATCCAAAGGTGTCGGGAACTCAACATCATAAGCCTCATATACCAGAGGCGGCATACTATAAGTATCAAGCACATAATCGGCTGTATCAATTGTCTGTTCGATCTGGTCATCATCAATATACTTAAATGAAGTTACAGACTGAGCCGGGCCAACTGGCAACTCGATAACACTTCTCATAGCATTGTATTTAACTGTAACTGTCTGAGTAATATACTTGGTATTTTCGTAGCCTTCGCACCATTGCCGGGCAATAGTAATCAAAGACGATATATAACTATCCTCTGCGGTTGAAGTTACCCGCAAATGTGTTTTAGCCTCTTCCAGTGTTACAGGCTCGGTATTTGGTTCTATTGTTACTTTATGATTCATGTACACCTTGTGTATTTTATTTAGCCGCTTGTTGATATTCTATATTGCCAATATTTACAATACGCCCTAACGAATAATTGCAATTGTAAACATTAAATATATTAGTGTGACTGCCATTTAGACAGTCACACATAAAAAATGAAGAAAACTTTTAGTATATTACACTGCTGAAGGCGGCGTTTCCTGGTGATAGCGGCCTTCGTAAAGCTGATATACAGCACTTAACGCCATATTAGCACCGTCAGCGGTAACAAGCCTTACATGGGTAAAGTCCTCGTTAACATCAAGGTCGGCGACATCAATTCCAATCACATACAACAGGTTAGCGTCAGCAGTTGCATCAGTAGTAAAAGTATCTGATTCAACTTCTGTCTTAACTAATGTATCACCGGAATCGGTATCAATATTTGCAAATACAGTATCAAACGATAAAGCTTTAGCGTCCGCACCTTCTGCATCCTTAGCCTGGATCAAGGAAATAGCAGAGCCGGTTACATCTGTTCCATTGTCAACAGTAATAACAACAGCCAGCTTTCTATAGTTCTCCAGGCTTACAAAAGCAGGTACAGAACTAGCCGGGGTAATTGGTGCTAGTGCTGATACATACTTTGATTCTTCTATAACAGATTTCATTATCTTAAATCTCCATACTATGAAGTTAATAGTTAATAACCGTATTATTTACGATTGTTTAGTGCTATCATTGGCGATAGTTCCGGGCCGTTTTCAGGTATAATTACACCATTCAGCCAGCTTTGACCGTCAAGCTCGAAGGTAAAGCGGAAAACAGATTCATCATAGTCAAACCGCAAATGAATACTCATTGCAGATTTAACACCGCCACGCAAACCAACAGCATAGAAAGAAGGGTCAACAAGGACAATATCGCCTTTTGTACCAAGTTCTTTACAATACTCAGTTGTCAGCATTGGACGGCCTTTTAGCGTTTCCTTACCGCTGTTATAAATACCGGAAGACAAACCAACAACCGTCTTAGAACCTGCACTATCAGTTGATATTACATTCAAACCGTCGAACTGCTCGCTGCAACCATGATTATGTAACCAGATAGAACGGTTACGACATTCGGCAGGCATACGCGCCCACATCTTATTAATGTTAGGTGCAACAATAGTCTGTTTTGACTGTGAACTTTCGGCATCGATACCAAGTAAACAGCCAGAGTTCATAATGCCATGCGGTTTACCTGTACCATTACCGTTTAGAATGGCATCATTAACCTTTGCTTTCAATGCCGATGTTGCAGCCCTGGAAATAAACTGGTCAGCCGCTACAGCCTGACTAAGCAGCTCATTTGTAGCGGGTATCAATACCGCCAGCTTTTGCGGTTTAAGCTCCATTTCACGTAGCTTATAATCGCTGCTCTTAATTTTGTTACCTTCCTTAACCCAAAACGCAACAACACCGCCATAGCGAGAACCGCCACTTCTTACATTACCATCAACAGCAGAGAATGTAAGGCTTGAGCCGGTTACTGTGTACTGGTCACATAAGGATAGAAGGCTTGCCTCATCTGCCATCAAACCTTCATGTATGGTAGTTGAAAACTGAGGCGGGATAGCAAAGCCGCCTTCCGATCCGGTTTGGGTATTAGCACCGGAAGCAGCAGCGGAAACAAGTAATCTTTCATCCGGTCTGACTCCACCCTGACCGGCGGCATGTACAATAGTTGCAAACTCGCCCAGGTTAGAAAAACCACAAGTCGGGTCATCTTCCCGGCGGTCATGTACATTACTAATTGTAGTATCTGTACTCTGTGCCGGGACAGTACGCTTCTGGTCGATAAGCTTTTCTTCATTGACGATCTGCTGCTGTACCTTTTCGGCACTTTCCATAAGCTCGTCAAACTTTGCCTGCTCATCTTCTGTAATTTCGTGGCCGTCTTCTGGATTGAGAATTGCGTCGGCCTTGTCGCAAATCTCTTTATGCTTCGCTCTAAGCTTAAATAACTTATCCATTCTCTTTACTCCTTTAAATGAAATGGTGTTTACATATAGCGTATATTTAGCTTGCTGTCCGCGCAAGTCTCAGCCTATTACGCATTGCCTGTTTATTGACAGGACTTCCCCTCATTATCTGTTCAAATGTTGCTATACGGTCGATCATACCGGCCTGTAAAGCATCACTTGCAATTAACATTCTACCTTTACCGTAAGTAGCTTTAACATTGTCTGCTGTTGTATTGCGGTTACTGGCAACGGTATTAACAAAGCGGTCGTAATACTGGTTAACCTGGTATTGTAGATATTCTTTAGCATCTTTATTTAACGGCTCGTATGGGTTGCCCTCAACTTTATGTTCACCGGCTTTGACAATAGTAAGCTTGATACCCATCTTATCTAATGCCTTACTGACATCCTGATGAATTACCAGAGTACCAATACTGCCGGACTGACTGGTAGGCATTGCCACAATTTCACTTGCCGCCGAGCCAATACCATAAGCAGCAGAAGCCATCCAGCCGTTAACCATAGCTATAATAGGTTTATGTGACCGCATAGAAGCAATCTTACCGCTCATCTCATCCATTCCCATAGCGTCACCGCCGGGGCTGTCAATATCAAGTATGATACGGTTTACCTTTTTATTACTCATAGCCTGATCTAACAGGTTATTCAAGTTTTGGTAACTCTGGCCGAAATAGCGGGAGTATGCACTGTCCCGGTTAAATAGCGGCCCTTGAATTGGTATTACACCGGCAGAACCGACCACATTTAGCGTAGCAGCTTTTTCATACCAGCTTGCATTTTGCGGCTTTTCCATATCGTGACATTCGGTAATAATGTCTTTAATATCAGCGGCGTAATCCTCGTGTATGTGCCAGATTTTATTTTTATTCTTCATCTGTTGGCTCTTTCACCTGTTCAATACCAGAACTTTCAATTGTGCCATCTTCGCTAATTCTGGTCATGTTTGTTTGCATGTAATAGTTATCACCACCGGGGATAGGGTTTCGGTTTTCTAAAATCCGTATCTCATTACGAGACAATGTACCCCGGTAAAATTCCTTTGTATATGCGTCCTGTCTGGTTTTGATATCACCTCTTAACAAGCCTTCCATTAGCATTTCACAGAAGTAATCATCACCAGTTAATACAGTTTTCTTTATACGGCCTTCAAAGCTTTTAACCTGCGGTAAAATAGTATCTGTCGCAAATTCTAAGCTTTGGTGTTCTATATTGGTAAAGGTCGATCTAAGTAAATGTGCTATCTTATGCGGCGGCATACGATACCAGCGGCATACTTCCTCTATCTGGTGTTGGCGGGTCTGTAAAAACTGCGATTCTTCCGGCGTATTTGACATTGAAGAATATTTAATACCTTCCTCAGTAACTAATACGCCTTCTTCTGCCATACGCTTTACAGACTTGACAAGTCGCTTCTGTGCGGTTTCCGATAAGGTGTTAGGATGTTCTAATACAGCGTTCGGCCTTGCTCCTTTTTGAAAGAACTTAGCACCAAATAACTCGGTAGCCCTTGCCAACCCGATAGTATCGCTGCCCGCTTCAATAGGTGATATACCATCATAACCATTCAAAGTAATACCAGGTAAATACAGCATTTCATCTTGTAAATATATGCGGCTTTCACCGTTCCTTGTCACTTTATACCGTAAAGTATCATCGGTCATTAACTGGTTCTGTACCTGGGTCGGGTGTATCGGTAAACCAAACTCTATTATATTGCCAAAGTAATCACGCTTAATCGGGCTATATGCACGCCCGTAAAGGTTTTTATGTGTTAATAGCGTCATACGCCATTCAAAGCTTGTCTGAATCTTGTTAGGCGATTCTTTAAGCAGTAAATACAAATAATGGTTCTCGGCTCGCTGCTTACCGCCGTCCGGCTGTTTCTGATATGTCAGAAATGGCAATAATGCTATTGTCTCACATATAACCTTGTTACAGGCCCATATCGCACTAACCTTTAATGCGTTCTCAGGTGTAACCGGAACGCCAGCCGCCGACAAAGCAGGTATAGCAGAATACCAGAAGTCATCATAAGGACTTTTCTTCTGGGGCTTTTCGCTTGCCTTAAATATGTTCAATAGACTTTTCAGCATATACGTTACTTGTTGGCCTTAGCTTCTTATAGTGCTTGTAATTAGCAAGCTGTAAATATTCGGTATTAACTTTATGTTCACGCATGGCAGTTACTATACTGCACTGGTCACGCTTACAAACCTTTATCATTTCAGCCCATGTTTTAAGAGCTTCACACATCTTTTCTGTACATTTATAAATTACTATAGAAGTGTCATATAAACCAGATTTAACAGGTAGGTTTGTTGTAAGGTTTGTTGTAGTTATGGCATCTAAAGCCTCGTTACTATCCCTTTTATACTTGCGGTTGCGTGCTATTTCGTGATAGGTACAATTTGTTACTCTATGCCTTAACGCTGCAAATTCTGTTTCAGGCTGTAACTGGTAGATAAGAGCGTCCAGGTCTGAATCAATGATATACTTTTCAGTATCGATAATTACACACCAATCATATTTAGGATATATTATTGGAAACATAGCCTTGATGATCTTCGATTCATGTTCACCGCTATAGCCTGGGAAACGCATTAAAAGCGATTCCCATATATCAGAACTATTATGTGATAAATCATCTGTCAGAAATATATAGTCCCAACCTTTAGTAATACAGCTAGGGTCTATAATTCTAGGTGTTCCAGGCCCATACCAGCGGATCACAACAGCTTTATTATTCTCTTCCATATACACCTCGTGTATTTAAACATTTAATCGCTTGATAAAATAACAATATTGAAACCCTATATATCACGCCCAATAGACAAATATCAATTGCCAAGACCATATATAGCTACTCCATGCAGTTTATGTTTTTTACTTGGTTCAAGCCTGGCTATTTCCCTGTAACCTGTGCCAATCAGGTATTTACTGATTAAATCCTGCTCCTGCTTTCTGAATATATCATGACAGGCAATGTATTTACTCTTTGAGTTAACAGCAGCGATAAATGATTCTTCCCTTGTTTCCGGTGGGTCTGGGCCATCAATGATAATAAAGTCATGTACAGGCAAATTAATGGCTGCACCATCATATAACTTGATACAATCCCGGTCTAATAGCAGCCTAATTTTATCATGCCAATACTGACTTGTTTCATAGCTGGTAATATCAAAGCCAAGTGAAGCAAAGGAAAGAGTAGAAGCACCACAGCCAAACTCTACTATTTTGCTGATATTATGCTGCTTCAGGAAATCAACAACAAAGTTAAATTCCTTTGTACGCATAGCACCTTTATCATCCAAATGAACATAAAAAGCATTTTTGCCATGCAGCCGCTTTTCTTCTGCCTTGTACAGAAACGCCGCAAATTCGCTATTATAGTCTTTTTCAAAATGCGGATGCCAAGTACCATTATTAATAAGGTTTGCCCGCTGCTCGGCATTTTCATAGGCATAATCGGCTAACTGCTTGTTTTTTCCGGTCATAGATAAGTGAAATCCATTACCACCGCCACGCCAGACATAGCCCGGTAAAAATGGGTAACTGATACGCTGCTCATGCCATGAACTTAAACGAACCCGGCCATCGTAACAGTTATCAGGCAAACCCTTTACAGGTTTGCTAAACTTGGCTGCCAGCTTATCCCGGCTCACTGTCTCAAATGCTGCACAAGTCCAGCCCGAACCATTCTTGATAAAGGCATAATCATTATTACACATTACAATCTTGCGTTCATGTGAAGATTGCAAAGGCCGTTTATTTGATGGTTTATGATACCCTCGCTTATTCCAGTAATTGACCTGCATTAAGGTTAATATGTGATTTTTCAGCATAATATCGTCATCATCACAAATCATCCAATAAGGTGTTTTAACCAGACTGATAGCGTGTTCATGCTTTTTGGCAAGGGTATCGAAGTTATGGCCCGGCATTTCCACAACATCTATATTGCTATACCGCTGCTGAAATACAATAGGGTCTTTATGGGTATTAAGCAATAAAAGCCTTGCCTTTGGATAGCTCTGCCGTAAAAATGATTCTAACATTTCTTCGGTACGGTGTTTATGTGCGCCATACGTGCAGCAAACTACAGTAACTTCGGGGTATTCACTTAATGTATAATCCAATGTAATAGGCTGCGGGCTTGCCTCGGCTCTGGCTCTTGCAATCCGATCCAGTTTGTTTTTATGGGCGTTTCTGCCGGACTTGCTTTCATGTATTACATGGTTGCGACACCATGTATAAGTAACAGGCAAGTCAAGTTCAAGCGGTGCTAAAGCTGCCATAATACGTTTATCAAAGCCTTGCAGGTCTGTACCGATATCAACTTTACGCATATCATCAGTACGATAGACACCATTCCACCACATAAGTTTTTTAAGCTGCTTTACCGGCCCGGACATATTTCCAGGCTTGATATTACTGCAATCCATTTCCTCAAAGTTCAGATTGATAATATTCTTGAACTTATTGGCTTTTAGAGCTTCTGCTATCTGTCCAACGTGGTTAATACTTACCCGGTCATCATCGTCAAGGATTGATACATGCGATGTTTTAACATAATTTAAGGCTTGCTTAAACTCGGTTATATGGTCAGAAGGTGCAATATTTACAACTTCAATACATGGGTGATAGCCATTAATCCATAGCGGTTTAGGATTGCTGTTGACAATAAGAAGCTTTTTATTTTCATAGTCATTATTCAAAAAGGAATTTACAGCTATTTCAAGTGTTGCTCTATCCCTTTGAAATGTATTCATAATGCAGGTAATAGCGGGATTGTTAAAGTTATCTATCATATCATTATAATCTTTCTGCCAACCGGGTATAATTGGCTCTAATATGTTATTTTTGACCTTTTCTATTGAATTTCTGTAATAGCCTGGCTTACTATGTTCATTCCTGATATGGAAGCCTACGCCGAGCCGGTGCAATACGGTCGCTTTTTCATTATGGTATTTAATCCAGTTCCATTCCTGATTTTTAATGAAATGTAAGTCGCTGCCGGTATCTTTCTGTTTACTAGCTAGAAAGTCATTGAATACCTCATCAATAAAGGTACTATCAACCTTTTCATACAGGCAACACCACCAGCCACGCTCCCGGCGTTTAGGCCAGTTATTTTTTACCTGTTCCCAGGCTGTATCATTTACCACATAGCCGGGACTTTCCAGACCGTCACTTTTAGCCCTGTGATATAGCTTTACAAGTCTGCTTATATGGTCAGAACTAAATACATCATCTGAATCCATAATGCACCATAGCGGCGTTTTAACCTGCTTTAAGGCATAGGCTATCTGCTGCGGGAAACGGTTAAACGGTTCATGGTTGATTACTGTAATATTTTCATAGCTCTTATCAAGCTTGTATGTTGGATTTGTTGCAACTATAATAAGCTGCTTATTTTCGTAATCCTGCCGTAAAAAGCTTTCTATGGCCTCAGCGTCTAAATGTGGGTAAAGACCGTTTGTATTCATTATCGCCGTTACAGCGGGCTTGTCACAATTGACAACAGCGACAGGCGGTAATGAGACAGTTAAAGGCCGTTTATGTTCATGCTTAACCCTTTTAGGCAGTAAGTGTTTAAGCTCAGTTTCAAAAAAGCTAAATTCCCGGCACTGATTCTCACCTGTACCATTAAACCACTTGAATAAATCCTGCCTGCCTTTAGATACCCCCGGTGTATTATAGCCTGTGCCGCCTGTTTTCCACATGTGAGCAAACGGCACTTCACCGCACAATATAACCTTACCGCCGATACCCTCGCCGTATGGATCAGAAAGCCAGACTTTAGAGGCCCATTCAACCCCGAAATTACCCCACCGGGCAGGCTGTTTTTTACAGCAGCCATTAAAAGCATCATAAAACTGCTTTTCCAGAAACCAGCCCATACCGTTACCAGTAATGGTATATTCATTACGGCCCTGGGTCTTAACGCCGCTCCATTGATCTTTATAGCGAACATCAATATATTTATGACCAGCTCGACGGCCTTTGCTTTTGTATTTATCTACTAACAAAGCGTCAAGGTCTGGAATTACCATAGTACGCTTATCAATACATAGCTGCTTATATATAGTATCCCAACCGAAAACATCGGTTTTACAGTGTGAATCTATATGAAATACATACTTACCCTTAGCATAAGAAACAGCCTTGTCAGTTGCGGGCCTTCTGCCTATATTATCTTTCAGGGTGATAATAGTAGTCTTTGCACCTGCTATATCAATCGGCTCATCATTTGGGCCATCAAGTAAAACAATGAACTCTATCGGGCCTTCTGACATCTGCTGCATATTATTTAAGGTTTTACCAAGCAGCTTTTCATTACGTGCAACCATAATAACACTAACAAGCTCATCTAATACCTCGTCTTTATTCTTTTTTATAATTTCCGGTAACATTAGAATGTAAAAGGGTCTCTTTCCTCATAAATTGATTCTTGGGTTTCGTGGTTCTCTGTAATTAACCGGCCTAAAGCCATTAGACCGGCAACAATAATATCGATACGCTTAAAGTTCTTAGGCTTGACAGGCTTGATATTTTCGTTTTCATCCTGTTTGACCGTTACATTAGAAACGCACCAGTTTAATACAGGATGGTCATCATGGGCGATTTTGCCAGCCAGTAACAAAGCCTCTAAAGCTTTACAAGGCGGGGATATATTCTTTATACCCTGACCATAAGGCGTACATTCTATGCCTTTATCCTGTAAGTTTAATATCATCTGAGTAGCGTTATATGGGTCATAAGCTATTTCAGCAAAGTTATATATCTGGTGCATTTTCAATATATGATCCTGAATCACGTTATAATCAACTACATTACCATCTGTAAGAGTGATTTTACCTTGCCGCGCCCAGGTCAGATAAGGAACGCCGTCTTGATGTTCCCGCTTGGTTGCATTATCTTTCGGGATAAAAGGCCAGCTATGCCAGTGCAGATTACCAAGCGAATCAAAACCCAAAGCAGTAAAGGCCGTTAAATCTGTTGTAGTTGATAGGTCAAGCCCGCCGATCCAGATAATACCGTTATCATTTCTAAGTTCGACATTGCAATCCTGCCACGCCTTAACACTTAACCAGCGGCATTCCTGCTCTGTCCACTGGTTCAGGTGTAAACGCCTGAAGGTGTTTTCTTTTGCCGGGATTGCCTTTGCTTTCTGACACTGCTTTTCCAGATAGTCACGATTAACCGATATACCTAAATTCGGGTTGCAATATTCCCATACAGCCGGATCATCCCAGCGGTCATAATCAGCCTGCTTGATTTCATAGATAACAGGCAGGAATGAACTGTCATTTATAACACCGTCACGAACCTTACAGGCATAATCATATTTTTCATAACAGATTGTTTCCTTGTCATATCCGGCAGTAGTAATATGAATTACTAAAGGCTGCTTTCGTGAAGCGGTGGACGTTTCCAGGGTATCAATCAAATCCCTTGTTTTATGTACATGCAGCTCATCATTGATAATCAAATGGGCGTTCTGACCATGCTTGGTATTAGCGTCAGCAGAAAGAGCATTATAGATACAGTCACCGCCGTAAAATTCGGCACTTTTATAGGTCTTGTATATCTTGGCCCGCTTGTCAAGCTCTGGATTACGCTGAATCATGCCCGCTACATGACGGAATATCAAAGCGGCCTGGTTCTTTTCCCCGGCACTGGAATATATCTGACCGCCTGGCTCATCCTCATTATAGGCTATATGGTTAATCACACCTGCCATAAGCGGGGTTTTACCGTTCTTACGTGGTATCATTAAAAACGCTTCGGTATAACGCCTAGTGCCATCAGGACGCAGCCAGCCGAACAGATTAGCGATAATAGCCTTTTGCCATGCCTCAAGGATAAAGGCAGGATAACCCGGTACACCCTCGATTAAACACAACTCTTCAGCAAAGAAATCAATAGCAAGCTGCGCAATTTCAGCGTCAAAAGTACAGTCCTCGGCTGTTGCAACCGGGTCATAATCCGGTATAAGTTGTAAATAATCGGGGTAGTCCATTACTCACGATCTCTAAAGAATTTCTTTTTCTCTACGTCCTTTTTAGGCATTTCAATAGCCATATTAGCCCTTGCCGATGGGCTGAACCCGAACTGTGAACCAAGCCTGTCTATCAACTGTGCAGCCTTTACCATCTTATCAAGCTGCTTAGGGTCATCGTTATTACGGCAAACATCCCGAAACTTGATATAAGTAACACAATATATAGCCAGCTTATCAGCGTCAGCCTCACCCGCTATATTCATGTTTACAAGTCTCTGTACACATCTATCCCAATGGGCCAGAGCATCACCGTCTAACCATTCCGGCGGCTCTGGCAGGCCGATAGTTTCAGGCTCGTTATGACGCACTTTAGCACGCCAGCTATTACGCTTCTCTAAAATAGCCGTTGGTGTTTTCGGTGGGCCTGGCATAATAAAAATCCTCTATCTCGTGAAAAAATAATCAACTGGGGGCGTTTGGTCTTGCTACTTTTACCCTGTAGAGATTTTTACCGCCTATCCCCGGTTTTCTATCCGCTTCTTTGTGCTGTTATGGCACTGTGTACACAAGGCTTGCCAATTGTCTTTATCCCAGAACAACGTCATATCGCCTTTATGCGGCTTTATATGGTCAACTACATTAGCCGCTGTTGTAATACCTTTGGCCTTACAGAATACGCATAAGGGGTTTTGCTTTAAGAATAGAAGCCTTGCTTTTCTCCACCTTCTATCATATCCCCGCTTCGCTGCCGACGGTCTTGTATCTTTCTTGGGCTTTCTCTTCCTGCTGTGTGGTACTGGTGCTATTGGCATTAGTCATTCAGATAGCTATAGAATAATACTAAGCTTCCGGCTCCTGCTGTTCTTTCCGCATATAGATAATGTAAGCCAACTAAGTCCAGGTGAACACAACCAAGCCTATTATGGGCCGAGTCTGCACCTTCTATAATCAGTGGTGTATCTGGTAAAGACCAGTTATCATTAGCTATAGTACATGTATCTATTAACAAGCCTGTTACCTTATCTCCTGTAACCGGGTCTGTAGTAATAGCAGAAGTACCGACCGTTAATGATACTGTTGCTATATATTCGGCTAAGGTAGAATCATTACGGAATCCCCATAACTTAACAGTAAAGGTACTATTTGCCGATACACCAGTAGCATAGCCGCAAAGCTTAATTACCGATTCCAGGTTACTATCAAGTGAATATGTACCGTCCGGCCTTTTATCTAATAACAAGGCTGTATCCGCTATCCTTACGCTGTCAATAGCACTTATTGACCTTAGTGTCTGCCATTTGGATTTCACATCGCCATTTAGACTATTCATAATAGCGTTTTTCCTTTCTCATCATCTTTGAATTAAATCTGTTACGAAATGATTTAACTTTGTTCTTCTGGAATGCTCTTAATTTTGGCATACCGGAAAGTACATCCATATACCATGTATTCACAAAATCAAAGTTAGTGAAGTTATCTTTATTAGTAAATTCTTCTGTTGTTAATCCTGTAGCGACCTGGCTGCTATCTAAGGTTACTAAATCTGAGTTATAATAATTATCAGAAGTATATCCATCAGCCCCAGGTTCGTAATATTCCATAAATGGGTCAAATTGAGAATTGCTGTAAACATGTGCATTTAATACACAACGCCTTACTGTAAATTGACTATAACCTATAACACCTGGTTTACCATTCTCTGCAATCATTGTGCTATAACAGTCCTGGACAATAGACAACTCCGCAAAGCCGATTAAACAACCAACTTCATAGCCGTAAGGTGTTTCACTGTAACCATCAACAAAACAGCGAGCTATTGTTATTTCGCCGTAATCATCAGCTGCTATCCTGCCAATTAGACAACCTGCTCCATAACTCAAATCTGTACAGTAAGCATCAGTAAAGCCTATTTCCTTTATTAACGCTCTTCCTGAAAGCTCTCTTATAAAACCATTTTCCGAACTATTAGCCTTAAATTTATCAATCACATAGCCATTACCGAAAAAATCATGTTGATAGCATGTAAACCCTGACCAGTATGTCTCACTATAACTACGGCTATATGGGTCATTATAAAGGATATCTGCTTGCAACTCTGCACCATAAGCCTGCACGCTTAATATAGGGTTTGAAAGACTATCGTAATAATCCCTATAAGCCTGAAGTGTTGCAAAATTAGCTATCTGTATATAACCATCTCTAGTATTAAATGCCATACTTTACTAATCCTTCAGAAAATACCTGTATCAAAAATTCGTCTCTAACTAATAGTCGCTCTTTAATCTCATCAGGCCGATAAACTCTCAAGTCAACAGAAAAGGCAGGTTGCAAATCATCTAACATGTGTTTTGCTAATACTATACTTGGTATGTATGTTTCTATTTCTACCAGTATGTCCACATCTGACAAATCCGTTGCCTCTCCTTTAGCATAAGAACCAAATAGTAAAACCTTAATTGGATTATACTTTTTAACAAGACTATCAATAAATGCCTGAATATCACTTTCAGCTATCATCTTCTATACTTTCTATTACCCCTTGCAGGTATGATATTTTACTGTCAATATATGCCTGTCTATCATTATTGATTGCCTCAATCTGCAAAGCACAATTAGCCTGTACAGTAGGCCAGACACTAATATTATCAACATGTAACTGTAATTTGCTTACTATCCCATCTATCAGGTCATCAGCTGTAGCCGGATTTTGCCATTGGGTAAGTTCTGCCTGCAATTTCTCTTTTTTTTCGCTCATAAAAATACTCCTGTATGCGTCTTTGCTATATATGAATCATAACACACATACAGGAGTTTAATAGACAAAAGGCCGTCATTTGTTGTAAGGTTTGTTGTAAATTTCCGCAATTGTAGTAAGTGATACATAGCCGGTTTTGCCAACCCTTATTAAGCCAATCACACGCAAACGCTGTATTGCATAAGCTTCTTTCAGAACTTGTAATTGTTCTGATGTTATAGAAACATTATTCTTAACTACCTTTGCATTAAGCGTCTTTATCACCCTGGAAAGTAATATATTAAAGTGGTTTTTCGGCATACCATCCCAAACCTTTAACATTTCCAGGTATAGTTCATTTTTTGATATTGGCTCTGTGCCTATCATTTCCGCTAAATATGCAGTCTGGGAAATTGGCAACTGATATACAGGATGTATTTTTCGTTCTATCATATTAACTCCGTTTCTGTACATTCCGGCATAAAATCAAATTCCAATTGACAGTCTTCAGCGGCAAACCTTTTTTCCAGGTCACATACAGTCGAATAGCCATGAAATCCGATATTGTTATTTATTAACTTATCCTTACGCAACATATCAGCCCATAAATCAGGGCAGTATTTACGCAACTTTCTTAATTCGCTTAATCTTTGCAGTGGACAGCAGTAACAGGAAACCCGGTAAAATACATCGTATAAGCCAGACCAGTTAAAACCATTGCTTTTACAATAGGTAAGACATTTATTTTCATTCCAACCCCATTCAATTAGCGGGTATCGATATGAATATGCCTTTGATTCCATTGTAGGAGTTTGCCTGTGTGATTCATCAGCAGCAAAGCCAACATTCATAATAACCTTTTTAATGTCATAATTGGCTTTAACATACCGTTCTATAGTATTTACTTTTATGCGGGTACACCAACGACGTAGCGGCGAAGGCCAGCCATTGCCTATCCGATGCACCTGTCCGACTAATGGGCCTTTGCGTGCTTTTACAGGCCGATCCAATAGCCAATAGTTAAATGGCCTATCAGGTTTTAACCTGGTTATATTTAGGCCGGTTACTATTTCTAACTGGTCGATATGCTTCAACATTGGGGGAAATTCCCAACCTGTATCAAAAAATACTACTTCGTCAATCTGCTCATTAAGCTCTACCATGTGCAGCAGCATTGCAGTTGAATCTTTGCCGCCACTCAACGAGATTATGTTATTCATAGTTGTATTTTTCTGCGTTATTAATAGGTATGTAACTAATTGACTTATTCAGTTCTTTAGCAAGTTGTATTTCTGCTTGTACACCTTTTGACTCTTGCCAACCGGGGATTTGCAGCACTTTTATCTCATCACATTTACTTATCATCAAAGTATCATAACTTTCCCAGAAATCCCAATCACCTGGCAAGCCATAGCGGGATATCGGGTGAGTATGTGCTATAGGGCTATACACAAACAATCCCTGTTTCATTAACCCCGCTGCATATTCACAAACCAGTTCAAAACGCTTTTCTTTAATAGCTTCCGATTCATGCGAATACGGAGAGGCCAAATATATTAGTCTTTTCATCTTTACTCCTTAAAATAGCTGCCCTTGTTTTGTGTGATTGCTCAATCGTTCACAAGCAGCATGAAAATAATCCGTATCAAGTTCACAAGCCACTAAGTCAAAGCCTAAATCCCAACATGCAATAGCTATTGAACCACTACCAAGATGGGTATCTAATATCAACTGACCGTCTTTTGCGTATTTGTCCAGAAGCCATTTATATAAATCAACCGGCTTTTGTGTGGGATGAAACTTACACTTATTTCTATTGTTTTTATGAATGCTGTATCTAAACACCTTTGCAGGCATCTTTAGACCTAAACTTACCCAGGCATACTCGGCAGAAGAAAAATTATCGACCGTCTGTTCTTTATCCCAAACACAGAAGTATTCTGTTATTGGTAACTCGAAATTATTTGCACCCCATATAATTTGATTTGCACTGGCATTAAAAAGCTTTTGAAAGTAGCTTTCATCAGGTTTATTGTTATTCCATTGCAGCTTATTACCTATAGACTTAAATCTGGTATCTTTTGGGCTACGTGGCTTTGTAAAACATTGCAGATTATAAGGTGGGTCAACAATGGCAAGGTCGAATTGTTTATCCTGGCATTCCCGCAAATAAGCCATACAATCCATATTGTATATAGTGATATTGGCTCTGCCTGAAATTTCAAACTTATCTAAATAATCCATTCCCGCAATCCTTTGCAAATGTTCTGCCCGCCGAAACGGGCAGAACAATATTAAAATTCTCTTTCCTTATGCCTTTTGCTCGGTGGGCTGGCTTGCCGCTTCCTCTTTAGTTAGATCTCCAGGACGCTTTAGAAAATTCCTACCGACCAATAAGCCGCCCATACCATACAACATTGAATTGACACCGGGTATCATATCAACGCCATTTAATACAGTGCTTTGCAGTTCTCTTGAATCAGCAATATTGTTTTCTACTATCACCCTGGCATCATCGTAAGCAAGCTTGTCATCTTCAATTTGCCGCATAAAGGCAAGCTGATTATCACGATGGACAATGCCAAGTTCACGTTTGATGATTTCAGCGTCATATAGGCTTTGCACACCTTCTTTATCAGGCATCTTTGCATAAGTTGCCGCACGTTTGGGAATAGTTGAAGGTGTAACCCTGTCAAGCAGGCTGCCACAGCCCACCAGCGCAATCATCATCAATACTACCAATACCAAAATTACATTACTTTTTGCTTTCATCTTTTGTACTCCTTACTTAGATTTAGCTTTTAACTGTCTTCCTTCGTACAGTTCTATCATGTTCTTAATACATGCCATACCGTTAGACCTCATCTGGCAATCTACCGGCATAGCCTCAATAATTTGAATAAGCTGAACGGCATTTTTCCGAAACTCGCTTTGTTTTACTCTGCACTTGCCCGGTTTAATGTCGTCCCAGCTTTCAATAGCCATATACGTTATCCCTATCTCTAAATGCCTTCCTAAGACCAGATAAAGTATGTTTACCCTTATAGCCCAACTTATCTGCAAGGACTTTCATCAAATAATCTTTCTGCTGTTGATACCAGGCAAGGTTATAAGTCTCTAACGGCCTTTGGGTTTTATTGTCATTCCACCATTGACCATGTTCTGAGCCTTTCAGCCATTCAATAAAGTTTTCAACACCTGCGGTATTACTTGAATGTGCAGCACAATCATTACTAAACTCATGGCAGGTTGCACAAAGACAAACACCGTTACTAAGGTCATAACGATAGTGTATCCGCTCTCTTGATATTAAATGGTGGGCGTGTAGCTGCTTGGTCGAACTACCACATATTTCACACCTGCCGGGAAACCGTACAATCATTGACCAGAGCTGGTCACAATGCTTTTTAATAGTTTTTTTTGTTTGTTGTTTAGACATAATATAAATCTCTTTACTTAAAATAGTTGTTAATATTAAATGCTCTATTGGTGAGAGTCGGAGCGCACTGCGTCCCAGGATAGGGACTGCACATGCTAAAATTCTGCTCTACCGGAGCCGAGCCGTCGCTTTCGTGCGGCGTATCATTTCACCATTACCGCTGACACTGCCTGATACGCTGGAGTGCTTAAAGTTGCGTTACCTTTAAGGCGTGCAGGCGGTAACGCTAGTAGCCTACACGACTTTTTCCTGAAAATATCATCACGACATTAACAGATACATAATTCAGCTCATCGCCTGTTTTATTAAGCAGATAGACGGTGTAATCAAACTTCTGCTATTTCGATACCTCGCAAGGTTGAACGGTCGAAATCACCGCTGTAATAAGTTGTCTTTTGCTCTGCATGACCTTTACAGGTTGAGGCTTACGAGCTTATAAAAAGCGTCTGGTGTTTTTTACAACGCTATAAAACAATTGTCTTGTTAATCCATTCTGTACCCATTCTCGAACATCTTTACAGCGAATAGGTTTGATAATGCAAACAGGTATATCTTTATAAGGTAATTCCTTTGCAAGCCTTAATGAACCATCCTGACCGGGAAACCATACAGAACCATCAGGACGCTTTTTCGGCTCATCATTGTCAGTAACTATGATTATTTTCTTTGGTTTGGTACGCTTGATATAACACTGGATATGGTTAATACCACTATTACAATTAGCTCTGCCTATCACGCCTTCAATACCAATATCAAGTAATGCGGGCGGGTCTGTTGCACCTTCTACAATGACAAGTTCACTACTGCATATTTCATCTGGGATAAACAGGCCGTTTTCACTGCCGGGGTAACTTGCCTTTCTACCTGCATGTCTGGTTCTGATACCAATAATGCTTTCGTTGCCGTCTCGCATTGGAAACGTCCAACATTGTTGGGCGGGTTGATCTGGCTTATACTTTATTAATCCGCTGCCTGTTTCCATGCGTTCCAGGCTTGCCACAGACACGCCCAAATCTGTACTTAGCGGCGATAAGTCACATCCAGCACGATAACCCATAGCCAGCTCAAACCAGCGTTCAGGGCGTAGTTTAGGCGGCTTATTTATTGTCTGCTTAACAACAGGCTTTACCTCTGTACTGTCTGTAATTACGTGCAGCCAGCCATAAGAACCATCTTTGCCAATCTTGAGCCAATCTGATTCAACGCGCATACAGCGAGCAGTAGAGCCATCAATGGTTATCTGACACCAGTCATTTTTACCACAAACCGGACATAACTTGCGGGCCTTTTCTATTCCAATCCAGTTATCCGACATCCTTAACAAGCCCTCTTACATAGTCATTCATTTTCCAGCCATTTTTAGCCAAACTACCCATAATCTTATTAGCAGTAATTCTATTAACGCTTGATGGGTCTATCCCAACTTGCCGTAATCTATAAGCCTGTTTATCTGACGGCGGTGCTGCATCAATTACCTGTGATGCGTGTATGCTGTTATCGATCTGGTCAATATTGGGGATTCCCCATCTTTCTAGCATTTCCCTTTGCTTGGTGGACATTGGCTTTTTAGTGATATAACCTGGAATGCGTTTAGGGGTAATATCCAGTACATCAAAAGGCGAAACATCAACAGCGTAATATTTAGCCTGAAACTTGATTTGTTCACGTTCTGCGGCTTCTAATGCTTTCCTGTGCCGGTGTGCTATTTCAGCTTCAGCCCTGGCAAGTTCTGTCATTACATTTTCAGGCTTGCCCTTACGTTTGGCGTTTTCTGCTGCAAGTTCTATTACCTCGTCGGGGTATTTACCACCTAATATATCAGTAGCAGTAACAAGTTTATGACGGCCTGAATTGCCAACCAAGTCAATCATTAAGGCTTTAGGCTTAATTGAGTTAGCAATAAGTTCTCGCCGTTGCAGTGCAGTTTCCAGATAGTTTAATTCATGGGCGATACATTCTGCCGGGCGTGTCATTCTGCCGAATATCTGAGCATATAATGACCGGCTTTTAGTTGGTCTGCCGTTGGCTATAACTTCGACACCTGGATCATCAAAGCCCTCAGTAAAGCAGCCAACATTCACTAGACGGCGTATTTCACCTTTATAATACCGTTCAACAATATCACGCCTGACATCCTTTGGCGTTTTACCACATACAAATTCTGTCGATTCAGGCTGGTATCGGTTGAATATCTCTTTTAATCCTTCTGCCTGGGTAACTGAACTGGCAAAAACAAGCGTTTTCCTATCCCCGGCAATTTCCATTGTAGGGATAGCCATTTCGTGCATTATTTTTTCATGCTCTAATATGGCGTTAAGGTCACTTGAAGCCAAATCGCCGAGCTTGGTTCTACAGCTAGATAAGTCAAGACCTACAACCTCTACAACTTGCTGTTCAACATCAACCAAATAGCCGTCTGTAATTCCGTCAGAAATACTATAGTCAATAGCAACGTCATCATATATTTGCCCTAAAGCCTGCTCATCTGTTCTGTCTGGTGTTGCCGTAACGCCCAAATGTTTACAATCAGGATTGCTATCGAGAAAATAATTATATATCTTGCGGTATGAAGCAGCGGCGGCCCTATGTGCCTCATCTGTTACAATAAGGCCGAAATCATGCGGATTAAAGCGTTCTAATCTATGGTCACGACAAAGGGTTTGCACCGTTGCCACTACAACCTCAGATATAAATGCACCGTATGTCTGTGCATAGTTTGAAGCCATTTCAATATCTGAATGTAAACCTGTAGCACGTTCTATTTTGTCCGCTGCCTGGTTAATTAGTTCCTCACGATGGGCCAGAACTAAAGCTCTTTTGCCTGTTTCATTATGACGG
The DNA here is from genome assembly GCA_963666285.2 of Sedimentisphaerales bacterium. Taxonomy (GTDB): domain Bacteria; phylum Planctomycetota; class Phycisphaerae; order Sedimentisphaerales; family SM23-30; genus JAFGDI01. The sequence continues at coordinate 2,115,728 of OY762711.1, read as the reverse complement.
CGGCTTATGGCATGGGAAAAAGTAATCGTCTTTCCCAGACCGGTAGCCATTACCGCAAGTGCAGACTGCTTTGTTTTGAATATATCAAAAGCGTTATCTATCGCCTCTTGTTGGTATTTTCTCGCCTTCATCTCTTCTCTCGATATTAAAAACCCATTTACGACACATAGGGCATATTTGCAGTTCTTTACCGCTAATCTTAATTGGTTCTAAATCAACTATGGAAACCCGCCGTTTGCAATTACCACATATACACGTCATTTCTTAACCTTATAGTTTTTAAGCCCGGTTTTGAACTCTTCCGGTGTCGCATGAAAGACCTGTTTTGTCATCCAGCCGTTACCTTTGCAATAACCACATACACTACCAACACCACCGTCACCGCTACATACCGGACAAACACAATAGGGCCGCGCAATCCTGATAAGCTCGAAAAGATTCTCAAATCTTGCCTTGATAAACTTTTCTTCTATTCTTTCAAAACCTGGCTGACCGCCGACCTCTATCATATCGCTTTTAACATCGCTTATCTGATTTCGCCACTGGTTATATTGCGTATCTGTTGCAAATACGTCATTCAACTTTGCCGGAACTTTCTGACCAAATCTATCTTTAGAAGGCTTATCAACTACAACAGCATCAGTTTTCTTAACAACTTTAGGCTGTTCATATTCAAAGTCATCATCTGTTGATTCTTCTGTTTCCTCATCTTCCAGGCCCTCAATGTCATCAAGCAAATCATCTTCTGGTTCTATGTTTTCGTCTGTAAGTCCTTTATTTTTGCCGTTATCGGAAACAGTTGCCGATTTGCACACGCTTTTTTCACTTAGTAGCTTATAAGCTTCTGTAAGTGTGCAACCTTCTGGAAGCTCATCATTTCCCCATGCCTCATAAACTTTGATATAATTTCTTGCTGACCGTTCCGATCCTGTAAAGTGTTCAGAAAGAGCACTACCCCATTCCCCATGTGGAATTTCACGCTTTATTTCACTTAGCTCTCTGCCTGCATCAACGGCATACTGCAAAACTTTTTTCATATTCTGAAATGTCTTTTCTTTACTCTTCTCTGCAAGTTCATGTGATTTATTTGCACGTTTGAAACGTGTTTCAATTTTTACTATTTCTGTTTTTGCCATCTCTTTTACTCCTTAAAATGGAATCTCATCGTCATCATTGACATCGTAGTTATCATTATTGTTTTGGGCCTGGTTCTGTGCATTGCCGCCGCCCACAAAAGAGAAGTTATCTATCATTACCTTATGTTTGCTGCGTTGATTACCTTGCTGATCCTGCCATCTTTCAAGCTTTAGCCTGCCTTCTATCAATATGGGTTTACCTTTGCTGAAATACTGATTGACGGTTTCTGCTTTTGCACCAAAGACACAACAGTCAATAAACATTGTTTCTTCTCTGTCCTGACCATTGCTTTTATACTTGTGATTGCAGGCGATACCGAACTCGCAAACCTGCATACCAGATTGAAGGTAGTTTAATTGCGGGTCTCTTGTTAGATTGCCTAAAAGAATTATTTTGTTATAACTGCTCATTTGACCTCCAGCGTAATATCAGGAAATGGTTTTTCTTTGATGCCATTTGCCAAGTCAATATCAGGTTTTAGAATATTTACCCAATCAACCATTGTGAAATTAGCTATTAGTAGCTTTTCATAAGATGGATTTGCCAGAAGGTCGTCCCGAATTTCTATTACTTTAGTGCTTGTTGCTTCTGCTAATGCAAGCATGGCAATAGTAAAATCAGTTTCACCAATAACATCTAAAAGCCTTTTTCTTAATTCTTTGACTTCTCTATGTTTTGCCTCTATTTCCGGGGTAGTGTTAATCATTTCATTTTCCTTTGTTAATAGCTAAGATTTCATTCTAATACTGATTTCCAGTCTTTATCTGGTGGTGGGACAGGGCAACCGATAGCCTCCATAAAATCCCAAATGTTTTCCATCCAAACAGTTGTTTGTTTTGTTGACAGTTCTGTTTTGCTTATGATGAACTTTTCCCGGTTAAGGGTTTTGACAAACCACTGCTCGCCGCATTTCTTTTTAAGGATTAGTTCTGCCATTAGCTCAGATACGCCCATGTATTCAGCTAAAGCCGGAAATACTACAGCGTGCAAGTATGCCATTTGCTGCTTGGATATTTCACGCTGCTTGTCGTATTTCCGAACTTCAACTATACAATCGGGGAATAGGTCTATCGCTCGTTTAAGCCCGCTCCAATCGCCTGCGACCTTTTCACCAATACGCCTAAACCGTAGCAACATTCCCTATCTCCGTTATGCCAATAGCAGAAAATATGTATTGTGCAATACTGGCAATGTTTGCTTTCTTGCCTTTTTCGACTATTGCCTGCTTTGCTTTCTTGGCTGCTGCTTCCAGCTTTTTGTCGTCATAATCTATTTTTACAAGGTCAACACCAGCAAGCTCATCAATCGAAGTTTTCAGCGAATCATAGAACTTTTGTTCCTTTGATGTTTGTTCCTGCTGTTTTGGCTGCTGTTTGGATTTATTCTGCTGCTTACCTTGTTGTTTTTTGTTCTGGTCTTTTGGCGGTTCCTGGCTATCTGCGTCTTTACTGTCATCTAAACCGAACAAACCACCTAAAGCATATTTACCGGCATAAGAAGAGGCAGAGCCGGTTAATTGTGAAGCGTCAAACTTGGGTCTTTCTTCTGTTTCCCTTGCCTCCGCTGTTACAAATACAGAATCACCTTCATCGAGACAGAACAGTTCTGCTTTAGCCCTGACGTAGTACCTGTCGCCGATTTGATGAATGTCGTAGGTTATTACAGTTATTGCGTTATGTGCCTGCTCAAGCGGTTTTAACGCTTCCTGGATATCTTCAAGATTTCGATATTTGAACTTACTAAAATCATTCCATTGATTTTTAGGGACTTTTAGTTCAGCCCTTATTGCTGATAATTTCTTTATTGCTGACATTATGACTCCGTTCCGATCTGATTACTTGATTTGCACATTCTGTTTTGTTTCTAATTCTGCACCGGGGATTTCCAGACCTGATTTAATAGCCTTTTTGATAGCGGTTTTATCTGCGGACTTTTCGACCTTTACTTTGACGTATTCAGACGGCAGGGTAGTAATATCAGGAACATTAACGGCTTCAGATTTGCGTAATGAGAAAGTATATTCACCGGCTACCGTTTTACCGTTCACTATAAGGAAATCAGTTAGAGCCTGTTTTACACGCTGTATAAGCCTGTCTTCTTTATCTTTTAGCTCTCTTAATTCCTTTATGCGATCTGCTATCATGTTTTGTCTGGCTTCCAGGTATTTAACAAAGCCGCCTAGTTCTTGCAATGAATCAATACTTTGAGTCTGTGCGTAAAATAGTTCTGTTAGTAATTCTTCTGGAAATTCACCCTCGTTTTGTTCTGCAATTACATCTATCTTTTTCTGTAATGCAGCACACTTGAATAAATCACCGATTGCATAATATGTATTCATCTTTAGCTCCTGTAAAATAGCCCGGCATCCTTGCCGGATAATAACCATCCTTAGTTTGCTGTTTAATTACCAAGACTGTCCAGGTCAGAACGCTTATATCTTTTAAGGCCGGGGGATATTTCTACGGCCTTGACTTTTCCGCTTTTTCGCATTAAATAAAATGTATTCAGGCTGACGCTCAAATATTTTGCTGCTTCAGATGCTTTGAGGAAACTGGGGGTAATAGGGGCAGGCTTGCCTTTACAAATTGCAAGTATCTGCTCTCGTTGTTGGCTAGATACGCTTTGATCCGAACCAAGTATTGTTTCGATGATATCGATATTTGTTTTTTTCATTTCACAACCTTAAAATAAAAAACCCACCTGCCATTAGGTTAGGTTGCGAAAAACCGTCCGGCAGATGGGTTTATTTCAGTGGGCTTATGCCACGTTATTTTTCTTTTGGTCGCAACCTTCTATTTACTTGTAAAAAACACAAAGTGCTTCTGTAAGTAGGCAGAAAGTGCGCATAAAAAAACCACACAAAAACACGTAAGTTCTTGTGTGACAAATGAATAAAAAAAATATTTTAAAGTCAAAAGTGCGCATTGAGTGCGCATTTTACTATTTTCTGATGGGGGGAGGAAAAATAAAAAGCTGGTTTAATTCAAACAATATAGTTAGGTCAGTTTAAAATAAAAAAGCCAGCGTGATCTTGCCCTTATGATGTTATGGTCGGGATTCAGAAGGGAAAAAGCAAAACCACACTAGCCAAAATTGAGTGTCTTATTGTTATTTATTCCAGCTATCTTTCGCTAGAAGGGAAAATTATAATATAAAACTATTCCAATGTAAATTATATCTTATACTTTCTTTTAAGAAAAATACTTCCTACACTAAGCAGCAATATTGATGCTGGTTCTGGAATTACTTGTACATGTGTCCATGTATCAGGGTACTTATATTGTATAGTATCGTTTAAAAAACCAATTGAAAAATTATCACCATTATGCCATAAGCCAGTAATGCCAACAATGTCTTCTCCATCATAAATCCAATCCCAGCTATCATATTGGCAGTCAATAGTAATTGTTATTCCAAGTGTAGGTTTTTGGATACTTCTAATGTAGTTGACCTGCCCTCCGTCTAACAAAGCTGAAGCATCTTTTTGAACATATATATAATGAGCTACTCCACCAGAAAATGTTAAAGTGCTACTATCTGAAGGAACTATCCAGTATAACGCATCATCAACAGATTCAGCAGTAGAATAAACATGCAAATGTGAATTATCTAGTAATCTAATTCCGTCAGCTCCACCCCCAATAACAGTCAATATACTATCCTCGTCAACTCTAGCAGCATAAGCATATTCCTCGTCAGATAATACGCCGTCAGAAGTAACACCATTGGCATCAAAATAGCCAGCATTGGAAATAGAGACACCAACCAATAGTAATAACATCATAAATATTTTCATATTTCTCTCCTGTAAATATAAAGATTTTTATGGATGTTTTTTCTTTATAAATATACCGCCAAGCCCAAGTAAAAGCATTGAAGCTGGTTCTGGTATAACTTCAACGTGTGTCCAAGTATCAGGGAAGAAATTTCCTATATTATCATTTATAAAATTTATAGTAAATTCATCACCATTTTTCCATTTGCCTGTAATTCCTGTATAATTATTTTCTTCGCCTATCCATGACCAACTATTTTTCATACAATCAATAGTAATAGTTTTACCAGTGTAAGCGTATTGTGTACTTCTTATCAGGTTTACTTGGCCACCATTTAGTAAAACAGTTGATTCTTTTCCAACATCAATATAGTTAATTATTCCTCCAGAAACAGTAAGAGAACTTGAATTAAGACTATTAACTTCAATGATGTATATCCCTCCTCCTCCTTCATGATAACCAGAAAGAGGAGTTTTTGTCGAAAGAACTTCTAAATGAGCCGTGTCAAGCACCCTAATTCTATCGGCTCCGCCGCCTGTAACAGTTAGTACACTATCTTCATTAACCCTTGTACCGAAAGCGTATTCACCATCGGATAATTCGCCATCATAAGTAACTCCATTAGCATCAAAATACCCAGCATTAGTAATAGATACACCAACCAATAACAATAACATCATAAATATTTTCATATTTCTCTCCTGTAAGCACTTATAATAAAGAAATAACCTGTCGCTATTATACCAAATAGCGACAGGTTATTTCAATATTTATTGTAGAGATTCCTTTATTTTGACTAATTCTTCATCGAAAAAGTCCAGTAAATCCAGTAAATTCTCTTCATCTTCACTATCAATCGGGCATTCTTGGAGCATTTCCAATACATTATCCTGTAAATAACGGAAATCCTTAACAACCTGAGCCAGTTCTGGATTCGATAGAGTGTCATATAAACTATATTCTTCCTCGACCGTATCTTCAGCAAGCATTAAATTTGACGTGGTTCTTGCCAGGCTTGCAATGCCCGTACTTTGGGTCGCCAGAGTTGTGGTTTGTATAGAAGCTTCTGTTGTTTCGATATCATTTAAGCTATCATACCAACAAGCTTTCCATAGCCAGTTTTGACAGAATAATTCAAGGTCTGCCATATCAATTATATACTGGCTACTACCTGTATCATCATAATTGCCTAATTTATTCCAACTTAGCATATCATTAGGGTCTGCATAGTTAGGGTCAGAACCCCAGCCCGGATCGTTAGGGTCTAAGCTCAGCCATCCTTCAGCAAGAGGTTGGAACTCTTTTAAATTGATTATGCCATCAGAATCATGGTCAAAATCATTGAAGAAATCATCCTCAGAATAATTACCATCACAGGTATAAACTTCGTCTGCACCTCTATCAATAGCATTGCCATACACACGATCTTCATTATCATAATCAACCTGACCATCATAAGTCAAATTTGGATTTCCAGTGTCAATGCAGGCTGAATTGAATGCAAGATGGTAGTTTGTTGGGTCTGGTGCGCCTAGAATATCAGCTTTATAGGCAAACTCTGGATTATCATTGATGTTGTTATTAACTTCTGCACATTCCTGTACACAGCTATATGCAATATGAGTGTTTGGATCAAAACCTGATACTTGGTGTTTTGAATTACTATTATTGAAGTAGATGATGCAATTGTCGATATCTGGGTAATCCAGGCTTGTGTCATTTGGGTCACTACTCGCATTGCCGTTATCAGTGAATTCTACGGCAAGGTATTTGTTGTTTGAGAGAGTCAAGTTATGTAAAACTGGGCTATAAGCCGGGTTAGTAATAGATATACCAGCTCGACCTTCTTCAGCTAGGTCGCTCTCGCTTATAATTGAATTAACAACTGTTGGTGTTGTATATAAACAATAAATACCGTACTCATTATTTCTCATAATCCATGAATTGGAAACATTTAGATTTTCCATAATACCTTCATGGTAAATTCCATCCGTACCGTTGTTTTTTATCATACAAGATGTAATGGTAACATTACAATATTCTGCATGGACACCATGATGAACACCATTGGTTATAATGCATTGGTTTACGGCAAAGTCTCCCATATCACCATAAACATTATAGTCATATCCATTTGCAACAGTTACACCATCAAGTAAGGTGTTTTCATACATGTAAACTGTTTTATAAACATAGCCAATATCGTCCCTCAAACCATTTAGGGCAGAAATATATTTTTTAGGATTTCTATCTGCGAAATCACAGCCGCCAGTTGGGAAACCGCCATAAACTTCTGTGTATGGTGGTAATTCAAAGCTTTCATCAAGACTTACTCCTGGGTAGTAAATGCCTTGTGCAACATAAATCTTAAAAGGTCCGGCACATGGCGAATCCCAAGCCCGTTTTAAAGCTTTTTTCAGTCCATACTCAGTATTATAAGCGTTCTCCCATGAGAGACCTGTGTTATATCCAGTAGCGTTTATATCCACATAGATTACGTCTGAAGTATCCCAGCAGCAAATAGGGGTTTTCTCTATATCAACCGCTATAATGCTGTAATTAGCACTATTAGGGTCTGTTGGGTCTCCTACATATAGTTCTGCAATATTCACCTGGTCATACCCTGGATCAGCCCCTTCATTAACAACAACTTCTAGTTCAACGCAGCCAGAGCTATTTGGCAAAATATCACCAATAAACCATGTATAATTATGTTTTTCAGGGTCATAATTAGGGTCTGCCGGTATTATGTTTAGATTAGAGTCAATTGTATCAACACCGTATGGATATGTCATTCCTTCAGGGAGCCAGTCCACTATATAACAGTCATTGAAGGTAACATCCTTGACATTTTCATAACAGATACTATATGTTACTGTCTGGTTTACAGTTGCACAGTCACCATCATCAATATCATCTTCTTTATAGAAAAGAACTTCATCAAATCCACTTGGTAATAATATTACATCATGTTCATTATAGCCTGTACTGCTAATTGTTAGTGTGCCAGCTTCAGTAACTCTATGAATAGACCAATTTAAGGTGTCGGTTTCGTCATTTGTGCTAACTCGAACATAAGGACAGTTTGGATCAGCTACAATTGTTCCTGTAAAATCATAATCACCTTCAGGCGGTACTTCACCATGACTTGGATCTTCATCCCAAACAATCAGAATATCATCCACATTCATTAAAATAGGTTCTGGTTCTGAACCTTGTAGTATATTATAGACTTCGTATTCTGGTATAGTACATATATAAAGATCAACATAAAGATGCAGATGTTGAAGTCTGTCTTCGCTACGCCTGTCAATCACCTTTTTCCAGCACTCGTTTGGATCATTGTCATCGTTTTCACCATAAGCATAAGATACGGAAGTAGTAGCCATCTCCGGCTCAATTATCTCATCGGCGTAAATAGTAGAAGACCAAAATGTAAGTAACATTACAATACAAGCAAATAACTTTTTCATAAGCGAATCTCCTTTTCTAAGGAAGTGAAATATTATATCGGAACACATTATCCCGACTAGTTGATATAAAATTCTTCCATTTCTATGCCCACAAAAAAAGGGCACTACCCACGCATTTCACTGAGGTATCCGGCAAGGAACCCAAAGAGGTTGCGCAAAGCAGTACCCATATCGGGTACTGACTTTTTTACACCTCTTTAATAAACTTGCCGGTTTCAGTGAAAGTGTCAAAAGATCAGTGATCTTGTATTTAATTGTCGCTATATGGCAGTAAGGTATTTGTAACCAATACCATTTATTAATTGATGATATACTTCTCCAATAAAATATTAAATATCCTTTTACCAAATTACTTCTCACCTTCTGAATTACCTTGATTGATTTCTTTAGAAATTTCATTTGCGCACAAAATCCGTGCTGGAAATCAGGCAATCCAACCAAAACATATAATATCAAAAACAATCTGTTTATTTCAATAAAAAACTAAATATTATACTAAATTAATAATTACTGTAATCCAAAACTTTTACGTATATATATGATGAATTGCCCCGCCATGTTTCACTCTAAGTAGTACAAATCTAATATGCGAAAAAAACAGAGGTTTGCAAGGGCACTACGCCATCATGCTCGTTGGAGGCTCGCTAAAGCCTATGAAGAAACATTAAGCGTAGCACCCTCAGCAACCTCTGTCTTTATTAACAAGGTTGTGAGAGTGCCGTAACTGACATTTCTTCATTGAATAATTTAGCGATTTACCAACGAAACGTCCTGTAACGGTCATTCAAATTGTCAGGGTCGATTATATCGTAGCCTGAATCAACATTGCAACACTTTTCCTAAATAATTATTCTTCAAAATCATATTCATTGTTATTTGAATAGTAGTTATCCTTAGAATCTGGATTACCTTCGTCTTTAAGGTAAATTCTACGAATCTCAGGCCAGCGTCGAATAGTGGAATAATCGACATTTATCATATCAGCCAATTCCTTCATTGTAACATTATTTGCTATTGCAACGGTAACAGCTAATTGCCTTTTGGTAATTTTAGCAGCTTCGCAAAGTTCACTGATATAATCATTATTTGTTCCAAGAGTTGCATAAAGGGCAAATAGGTTCTCTTTATGCCTTACGATCATCTTATTAACGCTGTTTTTAGAAATACTTAACATCTATCACCTCTTTCTGAAAACAAGGTGGTAAGATATGTTAATTTCCTTGTCATTCTATTGCTTACACTATATATTATAAGCTTTGATGGTTCCTGAACTCTTTCTAATACCAAGTTAACAAAATAAATAGATTTTCTTATAGTACCTATAGTACAACTTGAATGTGTTGGCATTTTATTACTCCATTTTTACGTGTGGGTGTAATTTGTCATAACATAGGCTCGCAAAGTTACAGCTTTGCGGGCCGCTTTTTTATTGGGGATTTGGCGTGATTAGGTCATGATAGGTCTCCTTTCCTGTAATCGATAATTATCACACATAGCTTCTCTCGTTTGCTTGCACACAATGTCCTGTAGTAAAAATATTTTTACTATACATGAAACTATAACATACCTTAACTACCTTAACAAATATACTTGTGTTAATTTTATGTTAACAACAAATGTAAATTAGTGCTTTGTAAATTACCGACTTTTGGGGAAGGGCACTCAATGACCTGGTACTAGTCAACATTCAAAATATATCACATTGATGATGGGAATGCAAATAATTTTGTTCGGTTTTTGTTCGGGTATGTTTTTTTGAGAGTTGATGGTCAAAAGAATTGAAATATGTTACAAATAAAAATCAGGTAACAACCTCTATAATAAGAAGTTATTACCTGATTTAGTAATTATTATTAATTGTATTTTACTCTTTATCTTCTGAATCTAATGTAGGTAATTGTGCAATAGCATTTTCTTTGTGTTCTGATCGTACATGCTGGTATATCCTATGTACAGCTATTGAGCTATGCCCGACCAGTTTCATAGCAACTGATTCGGCTACATTGTTTTCAGCGAGAATAGTTACAAATGAATGACGCAGGCTATGGAATCCATACACTGCCTGAGCCCGGCCTTCTTCTTTTCTTTTAACCTGAGTCTTAATACCACATTTAATAAAATGCTCTTGAACTACATCTGTTACTTCAGATGCGTTTTTCAAGTAGTCAGATGAAATATTTGGTAAAATGTATTCATTGGTTAAACATGGTAGTATTTGATTATAGTTATCGCCAAGTAAAGCTTTTAGCAAATTTGCAAGAAATGGGTGCATGGGAATAACTACTTCTTTACGTCTATGCCTAAGCTTTAATGGCTCAAGAGTAATAATCATTTTTTCAAAATCTACGCTTGCCCATTTCATTAGACAGCAATCACCAAGCCGAAGACCTGTATAACCACCAATAGCCAAAAGTATTTTTAATTCATCTTTTGCCTTAGAAAAAATGGTCTTGATTTCTTTAATTCCTAATGGCTTTTTACTTATAGTGTCTTGATCTTTTTTATCCATTGCAAGCCAGGGATTTTCTGTAATTCCAGTAGGCGTTTTTAGCAACTTATATATATATCGAAATGCAATAATATATTGATTATAACGGCGTGGGGATATATGAGTCCCCCATAAATAGGATAGGTATTGAAGTGCAATAGCTTCGTCAATTTCATGGATATACTCGATTTTGTGTTTTTCCTTACACCAATCAGCAAGCTTAAACCATACCGAATTATAATCACCTTCAGTATGTTTTGACTGCTCTTTCTTTTTCGGGGTAGCTTTGAATATTTCCCATGCTTCCTTAAAGGTTACTTTCTTAATATGGGTTTCCCTTAGAGCTGCTATGAAGTTCGTTCTTAGCTTTTCGCTATCCTTTTCTGGTAGCATTTCAAGCTGTTTAAGGAGCCTGTCAAATAGGTCATTAGCCGAACCAGAACCACGTATCTCGGCGATTCTGTCATTCATTACCTTAGTAGCCTTAGCTCGATTATTCGTGCCTGTAGAACCCCTATAGCGGTCGTTTTTGTGGTAAAAGCAATACCACAATACATTATTTCTTGGATATAAATTTGCCATGAACACACTATAACTTACTATAGGAAACTAAGCAAGTAAAAACCGCCACAAAATGACCACAGGCGTTTTGTGGAATGTCTGCGCAAAAAAATAACCCCTTATGAAATAAGGAGTTATAATACGCCCGACAGGAGTCGAACCTGTAACCTTTGGTTTCGTAGACCAATGCTCTATCCAATTGAGCTACGAGCGCAACTGAGGCAGAAAATTCTGCCAAGTAATTTGAAGATCAGTAGTTTATAAACATTTATCTAATAAAGCAAGCTAAATGTCATATATTTTCAGCAAAAAAATTGGCGATAAACTCTCTAAAGTCCGAGTACATCAAACATTGTGTAATATCCAGGTTTCTGGCCGGAAAGCCATTTTCCTGCCTTGATAGCGCCCCTGACAAAAGTGTCCCTGGTATGAGCATTATGGCGAAGCTCGATGGTTTCGCCCAGAGCAGAGAAATAAACGCTATGCTCGCCAATAATATCACCAGCCCTAACTGCATGCATACCAATGGTTTTCGCATCTCGCAAAGCATCCTTACCCTCTCGTCCATGCTGGCAGCAATCCGGCCATTTATAATCGCGGCCCAATGCCGCATGGCGGCCAAGCTCCAGAGCAGTGCCGCTTGGAGCATCGCGTTTGAAGCGATGGTGAAACTCTACGATCTCGATATCGTAGTCTTCATCCAAACGACCGGCGACATCCTGAACGAGTTTGAAAAGAAGGTTGACACCAAGACTCATATTGGCACCAAGTAATACAGGAATGTCGTCACCTGCATCCTGCAGCATAGCTTTCTGGCTATCGTCAAGTCCTGTGGTACCAACAACTAATGCAATTTTATTGTCACGGCAATATTTAATCCACTTTTCGGTTCCGGTTGGAAGCGAAAAATCTATCATAACGTCAGGCTTTGTTTCCGGCTCGACAGAAAGTTTAACGCCTAGCGAGCCGATCCCAGCATTTTCGCCAGCATCGTGACCTAATAACGGGCATTGATCGTATTCTAATGCCGCGACAATTTCAAAATCCCCGCTTTCTTTTGCCAGGGTTATTATTCTTTTACCCATTCTGCCGGCTGCGCCGGTAACTGCTAGCTTAATCATGTCAGCTCCTATGAAATTAAAAGCTATATTATTTGTTTACAATTAGTTAGAGAGTTAATTATATCTCATTCCGGAAAAAATTCAAGTAACAAAAAAGGGCAGAAACATTCTTTCCGCCCTTTTATATCTCAAATAACAGCAATTACTTATCGCCAATAATTCGCTAGATTGTGTAATCAGGTATAAATCCCCTGCCGATCGCGTAACAGCGATTTTTCATTCTCAGTTCAACCGGCGTACTTGAAACAGTGCAACCTGGCGGGACGGATTTGGTAAGGAATACGCTACCATGAATGGTAGCACCTTTACCAATAACTATATTGCCGAGAACTGAAGAGTTTGAATATACAATAACATCATCTTCCAGGGTCGGATGGCGTTTATGGCCGCGTATAATGAGCCCATCCTCGCCATGCGGGAAACTGGCGGCACCAAGCGTAACTCCCTGGTAAAGCTTGCAGTTATCGCCAATTATGACAGTTTCACCAATAACTACACCAGTGCCATGGTCGATAAAGAAACCTTTACCGATCTGGGCTCCGGGGTGGATGTCGATGCCTGTATAGCTATGGGCATATTCACTCATAGCACGCGGGATAAGCGGCACTTTGAGCTTGAAGAGTTCATGAGCAAGCCTTTGTGTTGTAACAGCAACTGTGGTAGGATAGCAATAGATTATGCTGTCGGTTTCATATACCGCGGGGTCGCCTTTAAGTGCTGATAACACATCACTTAGCACCATCTCTCGAATTTGCGGGAGGGTCTTTATAAATGCGGCTACAATGTCTTCCACGGGTTCATGGTCTTCTGAAGAAGGATCTTTGGGACAGAAAGCCTGAGCCTGGAAAACAAGCGTGGCGAGCATTTGAGAGGCCTGAGCGAGGTTTTCGACGGTAAAATCGGGTAAATCCTGCTTAACAACGGCCTGACGGCCCCAAAAACCGGGATAAACGATCTCAAACAGCTTATCGACGAGCTGGTAGATCTCAGTACGCTTGGGGCGTGGTATGCCGTCAAGCTTACTGATGCGTCCCCAGCCGATATAGCTGTCGCATAATCTTCTACTAATATCCGACAATTGTCTTTTGTCCATATGTATCACCAAATTATAGGGTTATAACTAAAAGAGTAACTCTAATTATAAGTGATTATATAAGCTATTTGCGATATTTACAAATTTAATTCATCAGCTGATTCCGTAAATCAGGATAAGCACCGCCCTACTTTTGGGCTTACCGAAATATATGGCAGATTTTTGAGGTAAGTGCCAAGACCAAATGTCAGCTTGCGGATAAAAATTATTACGTAGGTCGTGATAGGCAGGAGAACGGTCACGAACATGTTAAAGGCTGGTAGTGACGGGAAATTGAACATATGCGGCGGGACGCGGCGGGTATAGGAAGGCGAGAAGAAGCGTGCCGGCTTTCGGCGGGCGGCGGCGGACTATTGAATATCAGCGGCGGAACGAGGTAAGTTAACGGAAGGTAAACGCGTGGTAACGGAGGTGGTGCGGCGGAGAAGATTTTTTGCTGAAATTTGGTATTTTGGATGTTGGGCGGACCAGATGTCGCTATGCGACATCAAAGTGTAAAGGGTAAAATAAAAAGTGTAAAGGAGGTGTCCTGATGTACGTTGACATCAGGAATAATTCGCTGTCGCTCACAACTTGTTTTAAAGCTGACGCCGAACGACCGAAGGTCGTTAGAGATTAGAACAGCTAAACAGCAGCGAGCGAACAGCAGACAGCGGCGGTAAGAAATTAAGAATTAAAAATTAAGAAAAAAATCAAAATGCAAAATTGCTAAACCATTTACACGAATCAGTACTGGGCTAACACAAATGATCGCAACCAGCGGCGAGCGAACAGCTGCCAGCGAAGAGAAAAAACGTGCTTCGCACTCTGGCACATCATTGGACAAGTCTAATGATGTGAAGGAGTCGCTGACGCGACCTGATTAAATAATGTGCCGAGCTGATGCTCAGCGTTCCCAGGAGTGAAGGTGTCGCCTGGTGGCGAGGATGATTTTAAAATAATGGGGAGGCTTGTATATTCCCCTGGTTGAAACCGGGGACTACCGGGAAGCAGCAAACAGCTACGAGCTACGCTAAATGAAAAATGAATAATTAAAAGCGAAAAATTAAGGTGTTCGACTATCGTCTCACCGCTTGTTTAAAATTAGAACAGATGATAGTAGAACAGGCAATCAGCAGTCAGCGGCAAGCGTCAGTTATTGTTCAAGCCAATAAACAGCTAGTGTCTGCAAGTCGGTGATGTTGTATGTGTTGAGCCAGTTTGACGACAGTTCGCTGAAGTCGGTGAGGTCTATGCCGTAGGAGCCGGCGAGGTCGCCGGGGATGTCACGCTGGAAAAACAGCATCGGATAACCAGTGTCCTTATATGGCATATGCCAGAGGTTGTTGGTACCATTGGCAGTTTCTGCGTTGAAATCCCAGCCAGCATTTAGGAAAGTGTTGATGTTCTGCATTTGGGCGGTCACCTGCCCATTATCCTCAGAAGTAATATCACACAACTCTGCATCCCAGAAAGAATTCTCTATAGTACCGCTATTAATACCTGCAATTCCGCCAACACTATCTGGTAGTGGTTCTGCTATAACTATTCCACCCCAAACACCATCTGAAACGTCAATATCTGTCAAGTTTGATCCATTAAGATTTGCACATTGCACTTTATAATTGGAAATCTCTGTAAAATACATTTTGCCCGCTTTGCCATCAACTGCAATACCATAAAACTTACTAGCACCGGGAACGGTAACATTCTCAACATTCGAGCCATTAAGCTCGGCACGCTGGATATAATTTGCCGATGCTAGCGTCCAGTATATCTTGCTATTGTAACTGTCAATAGTAATGCAATAAGAAGGCTCAGCCAATATCGCCAGATCTTCAATATTACTGCCGTCAAGATCAGCTCGCTGAACCTTATAAGTTGACGCATCAGTCCAATACATTTTTCTGTTTACAGAATCTACTGCTATCCCATGCGGACTGCTGACACCATCCATAACAATATATTCCAGGCCAGTTCCATCATAACTAACCTTTGATATATAATGCGCATTATTCTTGGTAAAATATACTTTCTGGTCAACAGGGTCAACTGCGATCAACCTTGGCGATTCGCCATTAGTATCAATTACCTCTTCAATATCTGTCCCATCTAAATTTGCCCTATGGATCAAACCGGTTGTTGCACCAGTCCAGTAAACCTTGAAATTTTCATTGTCTATTGCAACACCGTAAGGAGAAGTACCATTTGCCGACATAGCTTCTGCATTATCTTTTAAATTCGAATATTGAATACTGTCTTTAACCTGGTCTACCCAGAAAAGCCTGTTGGTTTGAGGCATGGTTGCCGCCGAATAGCACTTATCTATAGAGCCTTGGGAATTAAAACCGACAAGCCCTCCTATCATACTACTCCCCAAAACGGCACAAGAGGAATAGCTATTTAATAAATCTCCGCTATTAATACCTATCATACCACCACAATCAAAAGTTAAACTAGTTACATTACCGGATGAATAACATGCTTCAACAGTTCCAGAATTTCTACCAAGCAATCCTCCAGCCCAACTGCCGGTACTTTTTACCGAACAACTTGCAGAACTTTTATTTATATATCCGCCTATACTTCCTATAAGTCCTCCAACATCATATTTGCCTAATACCACCCCATCCGAATGACAGTTGTCAATATTTACTAATGAAGCCCCTCCAGCTAAAAGACCGACCTTACTCCCATTTGAATTGATGATTCCAGATATATTCAAATCGGACACAGAACCGTTCAAAATATTGCCAAACAGGCCGAGGTAACCATTTTCACTTTCTATGCTTAAATTGCTTATCTCATGCCCATTACCCTTGAAAATACCTTTATATTCAACACCTTGAAAATTGATATCACTTGATATATAAGGTGCTATCGGAGCTTCCGAATAAACTCCTGCAACACTTAAATCAAGATCACAATTAAGACTCACACTCTTGTTATATGTCCAATATTCTGAATCTAGGCAGAAGTCATAAAAGTCATTTAAGTTGTCTATGACATAAGGTTCGTTCTCCGAACCGTCACCTTCAATACCATCCAATTGCCAGCTCAATATAGGATAATTTATCATTCTCCAAGTATCACCTGTGCCGTTATCATCTTCACTAATAAAATCCCATCCGGCATCAGTGAAATATGTTTGCATTTGCATTTCGGCGGTTGTTACTCCTTGCACATTGGTAATTGTACCGGGATAAAAAGAACTAAGATTATACCCAATAGCCTTCTCCGATATTTCAATATTCCAAAAACTACTATAAATCTCTGCCGAACTACCATACTGAAACCCACATAGGCCGTAGGCAGGATTACCAGAAATGGAACCAGCGGCATAACATTCTGCAATACTGCCGGAATAATTATATCCACACAGTCCACCGACATAATAATCACCCGAAACAGAACCAATGGCATAACATTCTGCAATACTGCCGGAATCATTAAATCCACACAGTCCCCCGACAGAATAATCACCCGAAACAGAACCAGTGGCATAGCATTTTATTATACTACCGGAATTATTATATCCACATAGGCCGCCGAGAGAATCATCACCTGAAATAGAGCCGATAGCATAACATTGTGTTATACTGCCGGAATTATTATATCCACACAGTCCACCGACATAATCACCAATTCCTGTAACTGAGGCATTTTCCAACCCCAAATTAGCAACAGTCCCTCCGGAACCAATACGACCAAACAAACCACAGCAAGATGAACCGCTAACGGTAAGATTACTGATAATGTGATACTTTATTCCATCGAAACCGTCGAAAGAACCGGTAAATTCACAGCCGTGACCAATAACAGCATGGTAAAAATTAATGCCGGACATATTTACATCCGAGGTAAGAAGATAGTATTTGTCCCAGTCATTTTCACGGTGCATAAGTATTTGCAGGTCTTCAGCGGAGCCGATCTGGTAGGGATCATCTTCAGTGCCGGAGCCAGAATAAGTAATACCCGGGTAGTCGGTATTAATGGTTGTGCCACAGGCATTTTCCCAAGCAAGACGTGGATAGTCATTTTCTTGATCTATGGTCCAATTGCCAGAAGTCCAGCCATAGAAGCTGGAAGCCAGTTTCATCTGATCATCAGTCAGCGGATGGCCGCCATCACTAACATTTATTCCGCAAATATCAATATTATAGAAACTACCTATTATAATTCCTGAATTATTAAATCCACACAGCCCACCAACAGAATAAACACCCGAAACAGGGCCAGAGGCATAGCACTTTGTTATACTACCAGAAGAGTTAAACCCACACAGTCCACCAACACAAACTTTATCTCCAGAAACAGAAACCATACTGTAACAATCAGTTACACTACCTTTATTATTAAAACCACACAGTCCGCCAACATAATCACTATAATCACCAACTCCAGCAACAATGCCAGTAGCAAAGCAACCTATTATACTCCCCTCATCATTATATCCACACAGCCCACCAACATAACTCGTTCCAATAATAGAGACATTTTTTAATCCCAGATTTGTTATATCTGCATCGGAACCAACTTTACCAAATAGTCCACAGCAATACGCTCCTTCAACTGTAAGGTTGCTGATAGTATGACCGTTGCCGTCGAAACTGCCACAATATTCTGTTCCGCCGAAATGTATATCAATATCACCAGCAATTGGAGCTTTAGTGAAAACACCTGCATTGATCAAGTCAAGATTACAGACTAGCTGTGTGTGAACACCACTCGCCCAATAATTTGACTCAAAACAGAACTTATAGAAATCATATAAATTGCTGATAACATATGGATCTTCCTCTGAGCCAGATCCTTGAACTTTGTTAAACTGCCAGCTTAATACCGGATAATTTCTAATTTGCCAAATGTCATCCTTACCATTATCTTCTTCCCCAACAAAATCCCATCCGGCATCGATAAAGGACGTTCGCGTTTGCAATTCTGACGTTGTCAATCCCATTACATTAATTACATTTCCTGGATTTAAAGAGTAAAGAATATACCCATCACTCTGTCCAGAAGTCTCAGTATTCCAAAAACAATTTTGTATAATTGCTTCACTACCAAAAAGACATCCACATAAACCAGAACAATATTGCGATTCACCAAACACATAACCGGATGAAAAGCTATTAGAAGTCTGACTATATTGGATTAGACCACAAAAACCACCAACATAGTCTCCATATCCGATCGTTTGCGTTAGTGAATAGCAATCATTTATTATAGTTTGAAATACACTGCCACAAAAACCACCAACATAGTCTCCATTACATACTATATAACCATCAGTATAACTTTGGTTTATAATTCCACCACTAACAGAACCACACAAGCCACCAACATCCCTATTCCCAGTAACTGAATTATTTGCAGAACATTTAACTATATCTCCAGAATTATTATCACCACACAAACCTCCAACAGATGCATTTCCTTCTACTAGACATTTGGTAAAACAATCTATCAAACTGCCATGCCAAATATATCCGCACAAGCCGCCTATATAATTGTTTCCAGAAATAGAACCAGTACTGAAACTATCGGTGACACTACCGCCATTATTCCCTATTAGTCCACCAACACAATCATTACCAATTATAGAGACAGCACTGTAACAATTGGTGATGCTACCTTCATCATTTTCTCCAACTAATCCTCCAATATAATTAGTTCCTGAAACATAACCAGAGACATAGCATTTTGTTATACTACCGGAAGAGCTAAACCCACACAGTCCGCCAACATAATCACCAATTCCTGTAACTGAGGCATTTATCAAGCCCAGATTTGTAATGTCTGCATCGAAACCAACTTTACCAAATAGTCCGCAGTAATACGCTCCTTCAACTATAAGGTTGCTGATAGTATGGCCGTTGCCGTCGAAACTGCCATAATATTCTGTTACGCCGAAATGGGTATCAATATCACCAGCTATTGGAGCTTGAGAATATGTTCCTGCATAGGACAGGTCGATATCGCATTTGAGTTGTGCATAAACACCACTGGTCCAGTAATCGGTATCAGCACAAAATGCCTGGAAGTCTGAAAAATCTTCGATAAGCCAGGGGGCAGTTTCAGAACCATTCGCTCCCTTACTCGCTCCCAAATCACCATCCACAGCATAAACAAGAGTATTAACCAGCAATAAAATAATGCTTAATACTTTCTTCATAACAATCTCCAGTTTTTATGTAATATTTATATCCAGAGTTACAAACTTCACTAAAGAAACAATGTCTTTACTTTACTAACTTGTATAAAATGACTAGAAACAAAAAATAGATAAAGCACAGCCGGCCTTGCATCTAGAAGATGACCAAGTAATATAACAGCTCAATTACGCACTCTATTCATTTTTCTCTCAGATTCCTTAAATACCCTATCGTTAAACAATTATTAGTGATTTATTATATATAAGAACCCAAAAAGATCAAAGAGTTATATGCAAGATATTTTAAAACATCGTCAAAAACACAAAAATGATATGCAGACAGGTTAAAATAGCTAATAAATATGATTTAGGTAAAATAGTGTGCTAAATAAATTAAAAACGCAGCTAATTTCCCTCCCCTCCGGTTGAAACCGAGGGCTACCGGGAAGCAGCGAACAGCTACGAGCTACGCTAAATGAAAAATGAATAATTAAAAGTGAAAAATTAAGGTGTTCGACTATCGTCTCACGGCTTGTTTAAAATTAGAGCAGGTGATAGTAGAACAGGCAATCAGCAGTCAGCTGCGAGCGGCGAGCGAACAGCAAGCAGGCAAGCAGGCAAGCAGCAAACAGCTACCAGCTGCGAGCGACCAGCAGTCAGCTAACAGAAAATACGTGCTACGCGAACGACCGAAAGTCGTAGAGATTAGAACAGTTGAGCAGTAGAACAGGAGGAAGATGAATACGTGCTAGGCGAAGATAGTTTTAGGGATATGGGGAGGCTTGTTAAGAATAGAAAAAAGCTAAACGGACAAACATTGATAAAAAAAACCGCAAAGGAGATAAGCTACTCCGATGCGGCTTTGAAATTATTTATGTTTAAGTAATCCCGTTATTATTCGAGGCCGGCGAGCCAGTTCTGAACAAAGGTTTGCAGGTCTATAATAGTGTACTGTGATTGCCAGGCCTTTGAGATGACGGCGAAGTCTTCGAGATCGACACCGTAAGTGCCGGTAATATCTCCGGGTATATCACGCTGCCATGACAGAATCGGCGCGTCAATAACATAAGGCATGCGCCAGATATCATCTGTGCCGTTTTGGGTTTCGTTAACAAAATCCCAGCCAGCTTTAAGGAAGGTATTGATATCATGCATCTGATCGTTGGTAATACCTTGCACATTGGTTTCACTGCCCTGCTTTGTTGATGACTCGTTATAACCGACATTAGCTTCCATCGCTTCCATATTCCAGAAACTATCGCTAATACTGCCAGATGAGTTAAAGCCGCAGAGTCCGGCAGAATAACTGTTGCCGGTGACATCGCCATCAGCAAGACATTCATCGACACTGCCGCTGGAATTGAACCCCAGCAGTCCGCCGAGATAAGATTCGCCGGTTACTATGCTGCTGGTATAACAGAAGCTGATAGTACCGCCCTTGTTATAGCCGCATAGCCCGCCAACATAGTACATACCAGAAACATTTCCGGTAGAATAGCAGCTTTTGATTATGCCGCTGTTATGCCCGCAGAACCCACCGACCGAATTGGAGTAGCCGGTACCGGACGTTTTTCCGGTGGAGTAACTGTTGTTAATAGTACCAGAATTTCTGCCGCAGAGTCCGCCGACAAAAAGTAAACCGGTAGAGGAACCGTCAGAAAAGCAGTCGATCATTGTGCCGCAATTCCTGCCGCAAAGAATTCCGACGAACTGCATGCCGGTAACTGTCATATCAACCTTGCAGCCGAGAATTGAAGTATCTTCTTCGGAATAACCGCAAAGCCCGCCAACATAATAGGCCTCGTCAGAACCGGAAACAGATCCGCTAGAGAAGCAGTTTTTGATAATACCGAAATTATAAGCACAGATACTGCCGCCATAATAGCCTTTGCACGACATGTCGGCATTGGTAATGGTCAGGTTACAAACCGAACCGAACCTGCTGACAACGCCGAAAAGCCCTGCATAGCTGGGACAGTCAACAGTTAAGTTACTGATAGTTTTGCCATTGCCGTCGAAACAGCCAGAATATCGTAAGCCGTCAAAACCAGTATCTTCATCGGGATCGCCGGCAATTGGCGCCTGGCTGAAAGTATGTGTTTTGAGGTTAATATCGGCATCCAGCCTGATATGAACGCCCTGCTCCCATAGAAAGCTGTTGTCCTGGTTGGCAAAAAAGAAGAAATCATCATTATTTTGTATCAAATACGGGTCATCTACAGTACCGCTGCCGGTAAGGGCAGCAGTTGCGGCAATGGTACAGTTGGCTACGGTAAACAATAATAGCAAAAATAATTTGTGCATCAGATACATTACTCCACTCCGAAACGTAGTTTTTAATCTAAAAAATATGCAGGCTGATTCAGGCAGTTCAAGCTAAATGAAAAGTCTCAGAGCAATCTAAGGAAAAATAGATAATAAATTTCAAAAGCTGCTCTATACCAGCCCTCCATGATATATACGATTTGATGTAACCCAAAAAATTGCTTACCAGCATACATCAAAGTGCAGGAATGAGCGAAAGCCAAGTGAAAAAAACGCTCATCTCCTTTACCTGAAAGCATTAAAAGCATGCTAAACAAAAAATTGGATTCATCTTGCTGTTCTTACTTAAATTTTTAAAAAGTGATTAGCAAACAACAAATTTGAATGCTATGTCAGTTACACAAAATACAGAAAATGCGATTGCTAATAATAGCAATAAAAAACTAAAAACAAGCTAATCTACTGATAATGATTCGTTAGAAATTAAATTTTTAATTAATCTGCAAAAAACAAACATTTTCCAATGTGCAAATTTGATTGAGATGACTCGGAAAACACCAGAAAGGCCTCTTTTCTCTCCAAGAACTTCTCATTCTGACTAAGCTACAAGCTTATAAAACCAGATAAGGTTATCAGATTTGTATCGATTATAACAAACCAGCAGCGAAGGTAACAGTAAAAATTGCGTTTTTAAGTCAAAAATATATAAAATCAGGTATATCACGGGCATAACAGGTGATAAAAGAACCATACCCTATGCGTAGATTGCTGAAGCTAAATAAGGCTTGTGAGCGGTCAAGAGAAGCACAACGGTGTCTAAATCATTCAATTTATTAGACTTAAAACAGAAATTATTATTCTTGTTATCATTAAGGATGATGGTATAATATTATCTGTTCAAACTGCCCGATGGCCAATTTGAAAGGTATTAGGTATTAGTATTTAGGTATTAGGAAAGAAATGCCGTAAATCGGCAGACTTAATAAAAATCTAATATAACAGATTGGCTTAAGATATCTTACAAAAATATTAAGAGACTAATCCATCACATTGAATTGATAATTATTTGAGTGAGCTGATATGGATATCGGCTGTAGTGAAGCTAAAGAGAGCTAAATTACTTTTGCAAGGATGCGAAAATTATGAAAAATGAGCGTTACATGGTAACCCGGGGTAATCAGTCTGTATTTATAGTACGAATATGTATAATTCTGTCTATTTTGACTATCTTACCAGGAAAGGCATTATGCCAGTATGGCGGCGGCAGTGGAACGAAAGCCAATCCATATCAGATAAAAACCGCAGCCCATCTATTAGCAATAAGCGATAATTCGGACGATTTTTCGAGTTATTTTATCTTAGTAAATGACATATCCATATTAAGTGTCGCAAACAGCTTAGAGCCCATAGGAAGCTCAACAAATGTCTTTCAGGGTTATTTTAATGGAAACGGTAAGTCAATAAGCGGGTTCAATTACTCTCGCGGTCTGAACGAAGGCGAATATAATGACTTTGGCCTGTTCGGCTATATTGGCAGCGGCGGGCTGGTAGAAAATCTCTGGATAGAGAATGGCGATGTATCCATGTACAATAAGGGTTATATCGCATTTATCGCAGCGAGGAATAGCGGCACAATTCGAAATTGCCATGTAAGCGGCGCGATTAATGCCGGATGGGTGCTGGGCGGCATAGTCGGCGAGAATGTTGAGGCCGGGTCGATAATAGACTGCTCGGCCACGAATATGGATATCTACGGTGGAAGTAATGCGATAGGCGGAATAGCGGGTATAAACCGCGGGCTGATAAGCAAAAGCTATGTGGAAACTGCTCCGGGCGGGTACATTGAGAGTTATACAAATAATGCCGGCGGTATAGCCGGGTACAATGGCGATAACGGCAGCATAATAAACTGTTATGCAATAGCAAATGTTCAGGTGCGGACAACGCAGGCCGGAGGCATAACAGGTTATTGTTCGTCATTGGCGAATGTGAAATACTGCTATGCGGTTGGAACCCAGACTTTTAGTGCGACAGGTTCAAACCAGGTGCGAGGCGGTATTGTAGCACGAAACAGCGGCACAATAGTCAGCTGTATCTGGGATAATACAGTAAGTGAATCTACGGCAGGAGTAGGTTTGAACAACGGCGGTACAGTAACCAATGTTCTAGGATATAGTACAATCGAGATGCAGGATGAAGAGAACTATACAGATATCGGTTGGGATTTTACAGCGGTCTGGACAATAAACAGCGGTGATTACCCGATATTAGCCTCCCTGCCGGATTTAACGATAACTTATGACAGCCATCATGATGATGTACTGAACAATGAAATCGTGATACCTGTAACGCTCAGCAATATAAGCAGTTTCGACAATTCTAATACAATTTCGGTAAATATCTATACCTCAACCACGGCAGATGCTGACTGGGATGAGATTGCGGATGAGAATGATCCATATATGATATTTACAGATGAAGATATAAATGATTTGGCCGCAGGCGACAGCGAAAGCGTTGATATCGAGCTGCCAGCCAAGTCAGATGTTGGAGTATACTATTACTGCATGAAAGTAAGCGTTGATGAAGAGAGCGATACATCAAATAACTGGGGGCCGGAGTTGGAAGTTGAGGTATTTGAAGCTCAGGCCTGGGAAGATGATGACAGCATTAGCGATGTAACCGGACAAGGAGCAAGTTTTCCGCGAACGGCGGCGATATATCCGGAAACAGATATAGACTGGATAGAACTGGTAATAGCAGATACAAGCGATGTAACCCTGACGCTGACAAACAGCTATGAGACGAACCTGGTGATGGAGCTGTATAATGCAGACGGAACGGAAGCTGATGTATCGCCGAACGAAGCCGAGGGCGAAGGAAGTGCGGAGCTGTCAGTTCTGCTGAGTGCGGCGACATATTACCTAAAGATATATCAGCCGGATGATGAAGTTGTAATGCAGTACAGCCTGGCGGCAGAGATAGATAAGATACTGCCGGATGTTGCTGTGGAACTGAACAGCCTGGATACTATATACATACTGCAGAACAGTACAAATACCATCGATATTAATTTTACAATGGTAAATAATTCGGTGATATCATCGGGAACTTACAGTTATCAACTGGTATCGGCGGCAACAGATACAATAGACTTGAGTGATCCAGACAGTTATACGGCAGTAGAAGGTCGGAATGGCCGAATATCGCTGGTTGGCGAGGAGGAATACAGTGAGCTGTTCAGTTTCCAACCAGTCACAGCAGACCTGGGCGACAGGTATTATGCCGTGATAGTCGACAGCGAAGATGAGTTAAGCGAGTCTAATGAAAACAATAACCTATCATCATCAGTACGTGTGCACACCTATGAATTAGATTCGTATGAACCGGACGATGCTATGGAAGACGCCAAAGAGTTAATATTTGGAACTAAGTCCACCTATTCGATCGAACCTGTCGCAGACGTAGATTATATGTATTTTGAAGTTACAGATAAATCAAAGGTTACGGTGGAGATAACCTGTAATTCGCTAATCAAGCTGGGACTGTACCGAACAGATGATGTTTATGACCCGGAAGCGACCGAAACCCTTTACTTTGATAATTCGACAACCGGGACGAATAAATATACCTGGGATGTAATTCTTGAAAAAGACACTTATTACCTGAAGGTAAACGAGCCTGGAAATGACATGGAGATCCCGGAATATACGATAACGGTGAAGAGTGTGCTGGATGCGCCAGACCTGACGTGTAAGATGGCTAAGAAATATCTAAGCTCCGAAGCCGGAATAACAAGTTTTAAGGCAACGATTCTAGTCAGCAATAAAGGAACGGCAGCTGTAACAGGTGTAAATGCAAAGTTGAAGATTGCGAGCAGTATTGATGCAAACTGGTCAACAGCAGAAGTAATAGCAACTTCACTGGACAGTACATTAAGCATAGCCAAATATACAGATGATGCGTCAGGGACATTTACCATTGAAATACCGGAGTCAGACGGGATATATTATATGAAAGCGTTTGTCGATGCGGTAGAACTGATAGATGAATCGGACGAAGACAATAATGCTTCTCCAACGATAATATTAGCGGTAGGCGAAGATTACGGCTATAGCGGCGGCAGCGGAACCTCAAGCTCGCCCTGGCAGATATCGACTGCGTTTGACCTGGATATGATATCGGAAATCTCAACGCAAATGGAAGATTATTTTGTACTGACACATGATATAGATCTTAGTACACTGGAAGGTGAATATAACAGTATCGGTACATCATCAGTGCCGTTTATCGGCAATTTTAACGGTCAGGGATATACAATATCAAATTATGTAATAAACAGCAGCGGTGACGCCACGGGAATATTTGGCTATACCGACAAGTCCGATACGATCAGCAGCGAGATAATTGATCTAAATCTGACCGGAGTTGATATAATTTCGGACAGTTATGACGGGGCCTGCGGCGGACTGGTAGGAACTAACGGCTGCAATATATATTACTGCACAGTAAGCGGAACAATTGATACTGACGGGGTTGCCGGTATGCTGGCGGGAAGCAACCTGACCAACAGTATGATCCTATACAGTTATGTAAGTCAAACAACGCTGAACAGCAGCGGCAGCGGCGTTGGAATGATTGTAGGCGAGAATGCCGGAGTAATCATGAACTGCTACACCGATCAGGGTGTGGTATCAGGTGAAGGCGATATCGGCGGGCTGTGCGGAATTAACGACGGCAGCATCTATGACAGCTATTCGCGTGCAACGGTAATGGCTACAAGTGATAATGCCGGTGGATTTATCGGCACAAATAACGGTGTAATCGGCTACTGCTACAGTACCGGCTCAATGTCAGTGCCAACAGATATAATCTACGGCGGCTTTAGCGGTCTGAATAGCGGTAGTATGACATCCTGTTTCTGGAGCTTATCAGAGAGCGGCGTGAGTACCGACAATAGTCTCGGAATCGGAGTAACAGGTCTGACGGCCTCGGAGATGCTGGATAAGAGCATATTCGAATCGGCAGGATGGGTGTTTGGCAATGCCCCTTACAGTTCATGGCTGATGGCAGACGGTTATATACAACCTAAGCTGCTTATGCTGTACTATTTCGGCGGCGGAGAAGGTACATTGGAAACCCCTTACCTGCTGAGCAGTTATGTAGATTTTCTACTGGCAGGCGATTTGCCGGGACTGCATTATAAGCTGAGTGCTGATATTGACCTGACCGGCATGGAATTTGAAAAGCCATTATTCGGGCATGACGTCGACAATCCATTTACAGGCACATTCAACGGTGATGGTCATTCAATAAGCAATTATACAATGTCAGGTGTTCGCGGTATCGCCGGCATCTTTGGATATATTGTAGATGTTGACAGCGAAGATGACTATACAGCGGGGGTATCTAACCTGGCAGTGTACAGTCCTACGATACAAACGCTACTTGGCAGCGAGTTTACCGGCGTGATAGCAGGCGAGATTTATGCCGGAGAGTTGAAGAACTGTGCTGTTCGCGATGCTTACGTTATAGGTTCAGATTTCGTTGGCGGGCTGGCAGGAACATTAAACTATGGTTCGATTTCCAATAGCTGCTTTAACGGTGAGGTTATCGGCGTGGAATATGTCGGCGGTTTGGCCGGCGGCTGGCAGCTGTCAGATATCACAAATTGCTATTCCAATGCGAAAGTGTCAGCATATGACAATTTCGGCGGTCTAACCGGCTACAGCCTGTTTACCAGCCCGGAACGAAGTTACTACGGACCGAATCCAAATGCAGTCAACTGGGGCGAGAATATCAGTTCAGACGCTGAATTCTGGTATGACAGTGAGACAGGCTGGGACATGATCGGAGAGACCGAAAACGGCAGCGAAGATCTGTGGCAGGTTGTTGATGGTTATGGTTATCCTTGGCTGAGCTATGAAAATGTGGTAATCGAGGGCGACCTGGACAACGATGAGAAAGTTGATTTGGCTGACTTTGGCATACTGGCTGAAAACTGGCTGAACGGTTATGAAATGGAAGACGTTCAGACTATGAGTGAAAACTGGATGCTGGAAATATATAATAAATAAGTTAGAAGACAGAAGCGAGAAGGAAGAAGTTTTGAAGTGTTCGCCTTGCGGCTCACGCTTGATTTAAAACATAAGCGTTACAGGAAGGCCCTTTTAGGCGTTTATCGCAACTTAAAAAGTGCGAAAGTAAACAGCTATAAACAGTGAAAAATGAAAAAGATTCCATGGAATTTACTAAATTGAAGATTTTGATATGGACAGTAATCCTTACTGTTGTAATTGAAGGGATCACAGCGTTTTTCCGGTTTGGGCTGCATATGGAATCGACCCGTGATACGGCATCTACGGTTGGTGTGATAACAGGAGGGATACGTATCCATCATGGGTATATTGGTTTGTTGATGCTGATCGGATGCCTGCTGTTAAAGGGAAAATGGCTGAAACTTATGCCGTACTGTATCATTATTGGTTCAGCGATGGTATTGAGCGACCTGATTCATCATTTCCTGGTATTGTGGCCGATAACAGGGAGCCATGATTTTGATATTTTTTACAGAAATTGACAACTTCGGAGGCAACCTTAAATCTATTACATCAAAATAAAAGTGCGATATCGCACTTTTAACTGTTCAACGTTATCTGCAAAGATCAAAACAGGACCACCTAAGTGAGAAACGAATAATGAAAAATTAAGGTGTCCTGATGTACGTTGACATCAGGAATAATTCGCTATCGTCTCTCGCTTTGTTTAAAACATAAGCGTTACAGGAAGGCCCTTTTAGGCGATTTACCAGAGGCACTTCGTTATTGCATCTTAAAAACTGCGGGAGAAAACTAAAATATAAAACCGGTAAAATTGAATAAGCAGAAAAAAATGGAAAAAGAACAAACAACTGAAGGGACAATATTCAGCAAGGCAGTAATTGCACTGGCGATAATAAATATTGCTAATATGCTGGGGTTCGGGATATATTACATTTCTAAGCTGAACTATGAATTTATCATCTATCTTTCAGTTGTGCTGGCGGCGTTTATCCTGGTGGCGGCGACATATAAAAAAGTACGTTATCCGGTTGATGTGCTTACCGGATTGACAGTGTGGGCGATAATGCATATGGCAGGCGGAGCGGTCAGGGTCGGAGAGGTACGGCTATACGAGCTAATCCTGGTACCGTTAAGTAACAGTCTGCCAATATTCCGGTTTGATCAGTTTGTACATATCTGGGGTTTCGGTACAACCACCCTGCTCTGCTATCATCTAGTAAAACCATCATTAAAAGACGGCGCGAGAGGCTTTGGTCTATGGCTGATAGTTGCGATGGCAGGCCTGGGGATAGGTGCTGTCAATGAGATTTTGGAGTTTTTTGTTACACTGGCAGTTCCTGAATCCGGTGTGGGTGATTATATCAATACCTCGCTGGATCTGATAGCGGATATAATCGGGGCAATACTTGCTGTACTATACTTACGCACAATATGTAAGTACAACAGGTAATCCTATCCAATGCGCACATATAATCAATTCTTTTCGATTATCATTGTCATCGAAGCAGTAATACTCTAAACTATTGCCAATATAATCATTCAAATGACAGCACAAAAATCGAATTTGTTCCGGAGAGTATATGCTGCCGAATCTATTAGCGACAAAACAAGGCCGCTTAACTGCGTTTTTCTTTTTATATGTAACCGAAGGATTGCCATACGGTTTTACCTCTGTTGTATTAATAGATCAGATGCGTCGCCAAGGACTAAGCGTCACAGAGGTAGCCGCCTTTTTTGCGACATTGTCAGTACCATGGATGTTCAAATTCCTGATAGCACCGTTTGTTGATCTATTCAGTTCGAAACGATTCGGCCACAGGCGGCTCTGGATACTGCTGATGCAGGTAAGTATGACCGCATGCCTATTGGCGAGCATGCCGGTGAAGTTTTCGCAGGAAATAGCGTTATTCACTTTTTTGCCGGATAAATTTCACCTGGTATTGAATCTGTTTACAGCAATTATTTTTTTCCATAATATATTCGGCGCAACCAATGATATTGCAATTGACGCACTGGCCTGTAATACATTAGATGAGGCAGAACTCGGTTTTGCCAACGGTTTAATGTTTGGCGGAGCATATATCGGACAAATCATAGGCGGAGCCGTTTCACTAAAAATAATATATTATGTAAACAGTCTATCAGAAACCAATGACACAAACCTGGGTTTAAAAGTGGCATGTATATTTGTATCATGCTGTATCCTGGCAATAACATTTCTGGTAGCTTATCCGATGAAAGAAAAATATGCGGCTATAGAGGTTGCATGGCGCGGGAGCAAACTGAAAACAGCGGTTTATGAGGTAAAGGAGTTCGGAGTAACGACATTCAAGGCATTTACTGGTAGTAAAGCAGCCTTTATTGGAGTGTGGTTTGCACTGCTACCACCCGGGGCTTTAGCTTTGTCACTCTCATTAATGAGTAATGTAGCAGTAGAAATCGGGCTGAATGAAAATCAGAATGGAAATGTTAACCTGGTATCAGGCATATTTTCAGCCGGCGGGTGCATACTGGGAGGTTTTATATCAGACAGAATAGGAAGGCGCAAAGCACTGGCAGGTTATTTATGCCTGACCGCCCTGCCGACACTGTTTTTTGCATATATGATGTATCATTACGGCTGGATCAACCCTATTGATGTTAAAGCTGTAGATCGACCGGTCGCCCCGGATGGCTTGATAGCAGCGTTCTGGATAGCCAGTATAGTATTTTCGCTATTTAACGGTTTGATGTATGGAGCCAGAAATGCACTATTCATGGATGTATGTTGTCCGAAAGTAGCAGGCACTCAATTTACGGCATATATGTCACTGTTGAACCTTACGATAATTTACACAGCACGCTGGCAAGGCTATGCAATTGACCACTATGGATATCCAGCAACACTATTGATAGATGCCCTGTTTGGACTGGTATGTATAGGACTGCTGCCATTTATGAAGCCGGTGAAAAAAGAAGATTCTGAGCTGAGACCGGAGCCGGCAAACTGATAGCCGCAAAGCGGCAGACTATATATGTAACAAATATATTACAATGTGTTAGAGCAAAAGAAAATGTGTCAAACAGTTTATATTTTGTACTAAATAGAATGTATAGGAGAGTGCAAATGAAATTCACAAAGATGATTAATCAATCTCGACGAACATGTATGGTATTACTGTTAACGGTTTTGTTGGTTCCTATAGCCGGGGTAAACGGGCAAGGCTGGGGCAACCGCCGACCAATTACTCCAACCCTGGGACTGGACCAGGGTATAGAAGAATACGCCGCATCAGATTTTACACTAAAACTGGTAAAGGCCTCACAAACAGCTGCCGGGCTGGAGCCGAAAGGCGGCGAAGGATTTGACTTTACGCCGGCTGACCAGCTGGAAAGACGAGTCGGTAACCGGTTCTACCATCTAGGCGATATTAATCTGCGGATACGATGCGGCAATGATACAGAATGGACAGAGCTGTCAACGGCAGCAAATCGTAAGCCGGTAAAGGCATTACCCGTATCAAAACCTGACCTGGCGGCGGCGGATCTTGGAGCTACCCTGCCGGAAGACTGCCCGCTGCAGATAGTACGAACATGGTCAGAAGATAAAGGTAAACTGATATTAACTTTTACAGTTACCAATAAGAGCAACGAAGCAGTGGAAATCGGCGGGCTGGGTATGCCGCTGATCTTTAACAATTACATAACAAGGCGGTCGCTGGATGAGGCGCATGCAGTGTGTTCATTTACAGACCCTGCAATCGGGCTGGACGGCGGATTTGTTCAGGTAACGCGATTGAGCGGCCATGGTCCTGCACTGGTGGTAGTTCCAGAAGGCGAGACACCGCTGGAAGGATATAATCCCCTGCTCGACGAGCGAACCCGTCTTAGCCAAACATTTGAAGGTTTTTACGAATGGATGCCGCATACAAAAGCACTGGCAGAAACCGACTGGAAAGAAGCCAGGCCATGGAACGCACCGACAAGTGCTGTATTGAAGCCTGGCGAAAGCCGGATTTACGGTTTGAAATTATTACTAGCACCAGAAATACGCGATATAGAAGCAACCCTGACAGCAAATGACAGGCCAGTTGCAGTTGGTATGCCGGGAATGATACTGCCTACAGATATCAAGGGCACATTATACCTGAAATACGGTATCCAGTTGAAATCGCTAAATGTCGTGCCAGAAGGAGCATTAGAAGTTAGCCAAGAAGCAAATACCGCCGGCGGCTGGCAGCAGCTAACGGTAGAAGGCAAAAAATGGGGCCGGGCACGGTTGGAGATCACTTATGGTGATGGTCTGAAACAGGCGATACATTACCGGGTAATCAAGCCGGCAGAGCAGGTACTAAAAGATATGGGTCATTTTATGACCACAACCCAATGGTATGATAATCCGAACGATCCATTTGGCCGTTCGCCAGCGGTGATGAACTATAATCGCGAGAAAAATGAACTTGTATTAGAAGATAACCGTGTCTGGCATGCCGGGCTGGGCGATGAAGGCGGTACCGGCGGCTATGTCTCTGCGATAATGAAGCAGCTGGGCCAGCCCGATAAGGAAGAGCTGCAGAAACTCCAGCGATTTATGGATGAATGTCTGTGGGGCCACCTGCAGGTAAGCGAAGGCGATCAGAAATACGGGGTAAGAAAGAGCCTGCTGTATTATGAGCCAGAAACAATGCCGGAAGGTACATACAGCCCTGAAATACACTATGGCGGCTGGATGAGCTGGAATAAGGAACAGGCATACAGCCTGGGCCGTACATATAATTATCCGCATGTAGCTTTGTCGCACTGGGTATTTTACCGCCTGGCACGTCATTATGACGGACTGGTAACAAATCAACCGTGGGAATGGTACCTGGAAAATGCATACGGTACGGCAATGGCGATGCCAAAGTTCGGTCACCATTACTTCCAGTTCGGATTGATGGAAGGAAGTATATTTATCCAGATTTTGAAAGACCTTAAGGAAGAAGGCTGGACGGAAAAGGCAGAGAAGATGGAAAATGTGATGAAAGAACGGGCACAGCACTGGCGGGAATTGAACTATCCATTCGGCAGCGAGATGGCATGGGACTCAACCGGCCAGGAAGAGGTTTATGGATGGTGTAAATATTTTGGTTATGAGGATAAGGCCGAGGTAACGCTGAATGCAATTTTGGGATATATGCCAAAAGTACCGCATTGGGGCTATAACGGCAATGCCCGCCGATACTGGGACTTCATTTATGGAGCTGCACCAGGTCCGACCTCACGAATCGAACGCCAGATACATCATTACGGCTCAAGTTTGAATGCAATACCGGTATTGCAAGCTTACCGGGAAAGGCCAAATGACTATCACCTGCTGAGAGTCGGTTATGGCGGAGCGATGGGAACATTAACAAATATCGACCGGGAAGGCTTTGCCGCGGCCGCATTTCACGCATGGCCAAATACTTTGCGAGAAGACGCGACAACGGGCGATTTCGGCTGTAATATGTTCGGTCATACCTGGAATACCGGTACATATGTTATCAATCATCCGGAATTTGGCTGGCATGCATTTGGCGGCAATGTATCAATACAAGGCGGTATGATAAAGATTGTGCCGTTAGATTCGTTCAGGCAGAGATGCTATTTAGCACCGCTTGGTCTATGGCTGACTCTGGACAGCGGAAAGTTCAAGTCGCTATCGATAAATATCAGTGATAACAGCATACTAGTTGAACTTGATCCGGCAACAGACACTCTTAAAACAGCTCGTTTGCGAATCGAACAGCCTGCTAAAATAGCGGGGATAGGAAAGATTGCACCAGTAAAAGAATATAACCTGGAGCGCAACGCATGCCTGATTCCTTTGTCTGGCCAGACTACCATAGTTAAATTACAATAGGAAACTTAAACTCAAACTGACCATCGATCAGCTTGAAAGCCGTAAAGCGGCAGACTTCTTATAACAGATTTTTTTACAGCAATATAAATTGTTAAATTGAACATTTTGAATAATTCAAAAGTCAAATATTGACATTTTCAAACAAAAGATTATATTCAGAATATGCTGTTGATTGGTTCGATACCGGTTGACAGCATATTTTTGATTCCAGAAAATTTTCCGTGCCATTCCTTAAATAATGCCTTTATAAGTCAATATCACACAATTATTTGTTATTATTGCCAAATACCATTCATTTAGGATTTGATATAACATTTTTATAGATAATATTATGCAGCCAATTAAGAGGAAAATATGTCTATAGCTCGTTTGCATATATTTATAGTCAATATGGTTATAATTTTATGCCTGACAGTCTGTGGAAACTGTATTTCACAAAATGCAGTAAATCCAGGTAATCAGAAACACTGGATTGGGACCTGGGCCACTTCAGTGCAGACTGTTGAACCGAAGCTTATGCCGGAAGAACACCAGAAACTGGACAACAGAACTATACGCCAGGTAGTACGAGTTTCTTGCGGAGGAAATACAATCTCTATTCGATTTTCGAATGCATTTGCAGATTGGCGGGATAACCTGGAGACAGGAGAAGCTTATATCGCAGTTTCAGCAGGCGGCAGTTCAATAGTACCCGGTTCATTGAAACAATTAACATTTAGCGGCAAAACAAATGCAACAATTCCTTACGGAACGATTATGGTTTCAGATCCGATAGAATTCGCTTTGAAACCAGGCTCGGACCTGGTAATAACAATATACGTTAGCAAATCGCCAAGTAAAATATCCGGACATCGCAGTGCAAGAGGTGAAGTTGTATATATACAATCCGGTAATGCCGCTAAAAATGAAAGATTAGAATCAGCTGCAGCAAACAAATGCTGGTACTTTCTAAGCGGAGTTGACATACTGACAGAAGATTCGAATGCCTCAATCGTATGCCTGGGCGATTCAATAACCGATGGTAAAGGTTCGACGGAAGGAGATAATTGTCGCTGGCCAGATTACCTGGCAAGAAGACTACAGGCAAATGAAGGGACAAAAGGAATTGGTATTTTGAACCAGGGAATAGGCGGTAACTGCCTGATATACGGGGGAATCGGCCAGCCTGTTATGCAGCGTATGGATAGAGATGTACTGTCTCAACCGGGAGCGAAATGGGTTATTATACTGGAAGGGATTAATGACCTGGGCGGCGGCCAGACATCGGCAGAAGATATTATTACCAGTTACAAGCAGATAATATACCGATGTAAATCATGCGGTATGAAAGTGATCGGCTCTACAATTCTGCCGTGCGGAGAATCGTTTTATTATCAAGAAACATTAGAGGCAAAACGGCTGAAGATTAATAAATGGATAAGAACCAGCGGTGAATTTGATAAAGTTATCGATTGGGATGCCGTAGTACGTGACCCGGAAAACCCGGCAAAATTGCTGCCGATAGCGGATTCGGGCGATCATCTGCACCTGAGTGATGAAGGATATCGATTGATGGCGGAAGCAATAGCTCTAACGTGGTTTGAGAACCAGGAGTAAATTATGAAAAGTAAAATATATTTAATGCCAGCAGTGTTCATAGTTCTGCTGATTACCAGTTTGAGCTATGCTGACGATAAACCTGCATTGAAAGATATTTTTAAGGATTCGTTTATGATCGGCGGTGCATTTAACGGCAAGCTGGTAACCGGCAAAGACCCGGGAGCCGCGGAAATTGCCGCCAGACATTTGAATACAGCAACTTCCGAGAACGATATGAAATGGTCCAGTATTCATCCGCGACCGGGAAAGTACAACTGGGGACCGGCGGATAGTTTTATGGAATTCTGCGAGAAAAAAGAGATGGCACCTATAGGACATTGCCTGGTATGGCATAGCCAGGTACCTGACTGGGTATTTAAGAATGATGAAGGAGCTGTATTAACCCGGAAAGAACTACTGGCGAGGATGCGAGATCATATCCATACGGTAGTCGGTAGATATAAAGGCCGTGTCAAAGGCTGGGATGTTGTAAACGAGGCGTTAAATGATGACGGTACAATACGGGATACCCTTTGGTACAGGATTATAAGTGAAGGTAATCCGGAGCAGAAATATGACCACATCGCCAAGGCGTTCGAATATGCTCACGAGGCCGATCCGGAAGCGGAATTATACTATAACGATTACAACCTGAGTGCAAAAAATGCTAAATGTGACGGTGCTGTTGAAATAGTGAAATACCTGCAATCCAAAGGGCTTCGTATCGATGGAGTTGGTATGCAGCTGCACGGCGGGCTGGGTTATCCCGATGTTAAGGATCTGGAATATGCCATTACTAACTTAGCTAAGACCGAAGTTAAGGTAATGATAACGGAGCTGGATATACGAACGAAAGCATTTGGATACCAGGGAGCAGATATCAGTCAGGTAAGACGTCAGAATTCAGATGATCCGGAGGCAATAGCGGCGGAAACCCAGAAGAAACTGGCTGATAAGTATGCTGAAATATTCACTGTATTATTAAAACACAGAGACGTTATCCCACGTGTAACTTTCTGGGGAGTATATGATAAAACGTCCTGGATAGGCGGCTCTCCCCTGCTTTTTGATGGTAACTATCAGCCAAAACAGGCTTTCGACGCTGTGATCAGAACAGCAGAGAAAAATAAAACAGAACAGAAAGCAAATACAAATGCAAAGCCTGATCCCAGATTTTATATTTTCTTATGTTTCGGCCAATCGAATATGGAAGGTTATCCAGGTATTAAACCGGAAGATAAGGTTGGAATTGATGACCGATTCCAGGTGCTGGCAGGAGCAGATATTCCAGAGCCGGGCAGGAAAACCGGCAACTGGTACAAAGCTATGCCTCCTTTATGCCGAGGGTATGCCGGATTATGCCCGGCAGACTATTTTGGCAGGACAATGGTCGAGAATCTACCGGAAGATATCCGGGTAGGCGTAATTTAGGAATCGCCTGGCGGCGAGGATGATTTAAAATTGGAACAGATGATAGTAAAACAGGGAAACAGCATCGAGCTATCAGTGGCCAGCGGTCAGCGAACGGTTATTGTTCGAGCCAATATTGGGCGAGGGTTTGGAGGTCTGAGATATCATAGCCATCGAGCCAAGCGTTTGATAAAGCCGCAAAGTCTGTGATATCGACACCATAAGAGCCGGTGAGGTCGCCGGGGATGTCCTTTTGCCAAGATAGCATTGGATACCCGGTTGCGTTGTACGGCATATGCCAATGATCTTCTGTACCGTTGGCGAATTCAGAGACGAAGTCCCAGTCGGCATTGAGGTAAGTGTTGATATCTTGCATTTGGGCAGTGGTTTTGCCGATAGCTCCATAGTTATCATCTCCACTATTACCGATTCCTGATGTTTCAACATCCCAGAAACAACTACTGATACTGCCGAAATATTTATAACCACACAAGCCGCCGAGATATCTATCACCATAAACAGAGCCGGTGGCATAGCAGTTGGAGATAGTGCCATAATTATTGTTTCCGCAGAGTCCGCCGAGATATCTATCACCATAAAAAGAGCCGGTGGCATAGCAGTTGGTTATGGTACCATTATTATTATATCCGCAGAGTCCGCCGAGAGAATAAGAATCATCACCTGACACAGAGCCGGTGGCATAGCAGTTGGTTATGGTACCATTATTATTATATCCGCAGAGACCGCCGAGAAAATCATCACCTGACACAGAACCGGCGACATAGCAGTTGGAGATAGTACCATAATAATTATTTCCGCAGAGACCGCCGAGTATATCATCGCCAGAAACTGAGCCGGTGACATAGCAATTGGAGATAGTGCAAGAATTATTATAACCACACAGCCCGCCGAGATAAGATCCTGTACCAACAATAGATATATTTTGCAGATCCAAATCATCGACAGAACCGTAAAGGTAACTAAACAGTCCCAAGTAATTACTGCCAGTAATTGACAGATTTGATATAGTATGGCCGTTACCATCAAAAACACCTAAGAACTGTTCAGGGATAAATGCCCCAGACCAAGTTGTTCCGGCCAAATCAATATTATCATCCAGACGATAAAAACCAATACGAAGAGAAGAATTTTTACGGAACTCCATCAGATCATCATAACCGGCGATAATAAACGGATCGTCTGAGTAACCGGTACCTACCAGAGATGTAGAAATCATATCAAGCTTATATGGAGGAGTCTGCCCTGGAGAATCCTGCCAATTTAACCTGGGCATATAGCCGGGATCAATTATCCAGGTATCTTCAGTACCATCAGAGGAATTACCGGCAAAATCAAATCCATAAAAACTGTTTATATCCTGGAGTTGGGTATCATCAATGGATATGCCATAACCATTATCCGGTCCGCTAAATACGTAAAAATAGCAGTTGGAGATAGTGCCAGAATTTTGATACCCGCAGAGTCCGCCGAGATAATCAGAATTAGTACCTCCAGAAACTGAACCTGTAGAATAGCAGTTGGAGATAGTGCCACAAGAATTAGATCCGCTAAGTCCGCCGAGAGAAGACTCACCTAAAACCGAGCCAGTGGCATAGCAGGAGGTTATACTGCCATAAAATTGATACCCGCAGAGTCCACCAACACAACTACCTCCAGAAACCGCTCCGGCGGCATAACAGTTGGAGATTTTGCCTCTAGAATTTGATCCGCAAAGTCCGCCGAGATTATTACTCCCCGAAACTGAGCCGGTGGCATAAGATTCGGTTATACTGCCAGAATAATTATATCCACACAAACCACCAACAGAATTACCACTTCCATTCACCGTTCCGGCGGCATAGCAGTTGGAGATAGTGCCATAATAATTATATCCACACAAACCACCAACAGAATTACCACTTCCATTCACCGTTCCAATAAAATAACAATTACTTATACTTCCGTTATCATTCTCCCCACATAAACCACCGACTAAACCACCACTTCCAGTTATCGTTCCAGTAACACAGCATTTATTAATGCCGCCATAATTCATCCCACACAAACCGCCAACACTATAAGAACCAATAATATTAATTTCATCAAGGCCTAATCCGTCAATTGAGCCATTCAGCTGACTAAAAAATCCAAGGGTAGGCCCTCCAGAGATGGTCAAGTGCGAAATCGCATGACCGTCACCATCAAATGTACCATTAAATATATCCGGAACAAAAGCTTCAGTATAAGTGACTCCGGAAAGGTCAATAT
The DNA here is from genome assembly GCA_963666285.2 of Sedimentisphaerales bacterium. Classification (GTDB taxonomy): domain Bacteria; phylum Planctomycetota; class Phycisphaerae; order Sedimentisphaerales; family SM23-30; genus JAFGDI01. The sequence goes on along the minus strand of OY762711.1, from coordinate 2,076,500 downwards.
CAGCTGTTAATTTGTAATTACCTATTCGAAGCGATTTATTATCTCTAAACTCCTGCAAGTCACTATAATTGCCTATAAGAAATGGGTCAACAGAATATCCTGTTCCATCAAGCGTAGTCTGAATGCTACTGAGATGAGTCTTACACCCAGGTGCAGACTGCCAAAATAATCTAGGCATATATCCAGGTGTAATGTCCCAGATATCTTCAGTGCCATCGGCATCATTGCCAACAAAATCAAAGCCAGCAAAACTATTTGTTTTCGTTAATTCTTCATCAGAAAGAGCTATCCCAATTCCATTGTCACCTCCATTAAAGACATAATAGTAACAGTCCACAACACTACCACCTATATTAATTCCAACACAACCTCCAACGTTATCAGTGACACTTCTAACCATACTAGCTGAATAAGAGCTTGCAATACTACCAGAATAATTAGTTCCAACAAGCCCCCCAACTACACTTGAACCTGATACAGTTCCAGTTGAATAGCAATTTGTTATTTCCCCATTCCGATTTTCACCTACTATACCTCCAACATACTTACTTTCCCCCGTTACAATTCCATCTGAATAACAATTTGTTATATTTCCACTCCAATTACTGCCCACAAGCCCACCTATATCAGTGCCTGAACCTCTCACCTCGCCAGCTAAATAACAACTATCAATTCCACCAAAATAACTATATCCTACGAGACCACCCACATTACTCTCTCCGATCACATCTCCCATACAATGGCAATTATATAAACTGCCATGATCATTATACCCTACAAGACCTGCAACGTAATACGAACCTGAAACAGAGGTTTTCTCCAACCCCAGGTTACTTATAGAACCGCCACTAATAACCTTCCCAAACAACCCACAATAATGAAAACTATTGACAGACAGATTGCTTATAATATGCCCATTTCCATCAAAATTTCCAGCATAAGACGTACCGTCAAAACGAGAGTCAGTATCAGTGTCGAAAGCTATTGGGGCCCGGTTATATGTCCCAGCTTCACTTAGGTCCAAGTCACACTCTAATCTAGTGTAAGCACCCCTCCTCCAGTAATAAGAGCTAGAACAATATTCATAAAAGTCGTTTATATTTTCTATCAGATATGGATTAGCCTCTGAACCATCGCCACCTCCTAGAAGTTTACCCTTTGATATTACAATTGTTATTGTCATACCAACGGTTGACAATGCGCCTCCCTGTGGTGTCTGGCTTACAATCAAACCCTCTGCTATTGTATTACTGTAAGCATAACTAACACTTCCGAAAATAAAACCTGCATTTTCAATTGCTTGTTCAGCTTCTGTTTGTGTCATACCTGTAACATCAGGTACAAGTACGAACTCTATATCAAGATTCTCCCATGCCAGCCTCGGATAATCCACCATCAACCATGGATAGTTCCCATCATAGGTTGGACCATCAGCAAAACTCCAGCCAGCGTTCACAAAAGGTGCAGATATTGTCATGTCGTCAGTAGGCATGCCGGTTGCGCCGGTGATATTATCGCCGGGGTAGGTCGTGGCAGAGGTGTCGGTGTCCCAGAAGCAGCTATAGATAGGATCAACAGGCGTAATTTGTGAATAGCCACAGAATCCACCGATGCTTTGAGCAGCTGAGCTATAAACTGAAACTAAGCCGGAAGAATAAGAGTAGCCTATTCTGCCACCATTATAGCCGCAGAAACCGCCGATGCAGTACAAGCCCGCAGAACTATTTATACCAGTTACATTGCCTGAGGCGTAACTGTTGACAATATAGCCCGAATCATTTTGACCAACGAAACCGCCGACGTTAATCGAACCTGAGACATTTGCCGAAGAACAGCTGGCAAAAGTTGAACCGCCAACAGTATTTCCTACTTGACATCCTATCAGACCGCCAACCCATTTAAAGCCAGATACTGTGCCGGAAGTGCTACAGTTGCTTATAGTTCCACCATCATTAGAGCCGGCAAGAAGCCCGACATTTGTATAGCCATTTACTGAGCCGGTAACGATACAGTTACTGATATTTCCATACCAAATAAGACCACAAAGACCACCGACATTTTCGGAATTGTTATTACCATTCACTGTTACGTTTTGCAAATTAAGATTTCTAAAGCCAGGATAAAAGCCGTTAAACCAGTCATCAATCCTACCGGCAAAGCCAATATCAGTAACACTGCCATCGGTATTTATAGTAGGATTGCTAATTGTATGGCCATGACCATCAAAAATACTGGTTATGCTATATATCACATAGTTTGTGTAAATTCTACCGGAAAGATCGATATCGGTTTCTAACCTGATATATTGTCCGCTATTATAGTCACTAAAATTAGCAACGAGATAGTCGAAATCGGCAAGATCTTCGATGAGGTATGGTTCGGTTTCGGTACCTGTGCCGGGAATGATGCCATTGGCGGCATTAAGTATTGCGGACAGGCAAAGACATAAAAACACGATAAAAAGACCAGATTTTTTCATAAACTCTTTTCCGTTGGCGGTGAGGCGGACAGTCAGCAGCTAAAGCGGCAATACAGCCCTATCAATTTTAAGTTATTATAATAAAGTAACTTATCGCAGAAATGAGATTTATAGAATCAGCATCCCGGCCAATAAGTAAATTGTTAAAAACTAAGGATTTATGATAGCAAAAATGGGAGGAATTTCCAAATATTATATGCAAAATAATTGTTACCAGAGGTAGACGCGCACTTTGGCCAAGCACCTTGTATTATCTTTATGCCTTATAAAGAGTTAGAGTTGTGACATAAGATTATTTATTAGCCGCAGACTGGCAAGCAATCTATTGCGGCAGTGATATTCTGTCGATGACTATGCCGGGATCGACGGCTTGAATTTTCAGCGTGTGGGTGCCGGGAGATAGTTCAGGAAGCTTGACATCCGCTTGAGTGCAGTTACTTTGTACCGCGTTGTATCGAATGCGACCGTATTCGTTTTCGGCACCACTGGAGCCTGGCACTTCGACGAGAATAGAGGGCTGATCGTCGATACTGACGGCGACCCTGAGTTTCATGCCGGGACAGATGCGGAAAGTCGGCAGGAAATCAATGAGCAGGTTAGAATCGGCACTGTCAGTTGTAACAAAATCGAATTCGAGAGTCGGCGCGTATTTATCGCCCTGCTGCCAGCTATATTCGATATTGGCAGGTTTGAGTGCGAGAGCTTTAGCGGTTGAGCCGAGCCCATCGATGCGGGTCCATTGAGCTTTGCCGTAAAATGACTTGCGGTCGGCAGAAGATGCGGGCCGCCATGAGCGAGTTGAGGTATTGCGTGTGAGAGGTTGGGCATCGGCAGGTCTGGGCTTTTCGCCCCAGGGCCATTGAACCTGACTGCTCCAGCGGATAAGCTCTTTGCGGGTGACGGCACCGGGCATCATGTGGTTCCATTTGCCGGAAGCAACATTTTGATTGTAGTTATCGACTTCAGAATTGATAAAAGCACGCAATCGGGTGATTTCGCTTTCGTTCGCGGCGACGTCATCGCCAAACTGGATGGAACGATCGGCCATGAAGATAAGGCCGGTGGAAGCGAGTATGCGAGCGGGGAAACCTACAAGCTGGGTATATGTGTCACAATAGTTATCAGGAATACGAGCAGCGAGATCGGCTTCAGTTTCGAGCAGTTTTTTGTAGTCGCTGCGAAGCTGGATTGCTTGAGCTTCGGGCATAGAAAGAGCCCAGCCGGTGCGGACCATAAGTTCCGGTTTACGGATAGTGCCGAGACGATAGAATTCAGCGAGCAGGTCGGCTATGGGCCGTGCAAGCCGGTCGCCGAAAAGGCCTGCGGTAAAATCTCGCAGGAAAAGCGGCTGGGAGTTGGGGCCGAACGAATCGGCGTTCCAGGCAAAGCGTGAGAAATAATCTATGCCGATTTCAGCGGGTTTGATATCGCCGACGTTGAGCATCCAAAGAGTTTGGGCCTGGTTTTCCCATGCTTTGTGAAACTCTTCCCAGAGTAATGCCGGAGCGGTAGAGTTTATCCAGAGGTAAGAATGCGGACCGCCATAATAGGAGATGTGATAGTAAACCCCGGAACCGCCAGATCGTTTGCGTTCGTCGGGCGAGCTGAGGCGACGGATATAGCCGAAATTGTCGTCGACCCATACAAGAGTGACATCGTCAGGAACCTTCAGGCCGGCATCGTAAAGAGATAAGACTTCCTTGTAAGGTACGAAAGCCTGGGCAACCGGGCCCCATTCCTTAGTGACATATTTGTCGAGCAAGGAACGCTGGTCGGCAAATATTTGCTCGAGAGTCGCAATTCGAGTTTTTGAGTCTCTAACGCCCTGCATGCCACGGTCGTGTATGCCTCGCATGCCAATGGTCCATACGGCTTCCTTATCGCCGCGGTTCTGGGCGTAGTTCTGCCAGGTAGAATAAATTGTATCGCGGTTAACGGCATAATCCCATTTGCCAAGCTTTTTCTCGTCCCATTTGGTGTTATTGAAAAGCATAGGCTCGCAATGGGACGCACCGGCAGCTATGCCGTAATAATGTGCCAGTTCGACATTTTCTGGGATAGAAGCAAACTCTCGCGAACATTCGTGCATAGCAGGCCAGAAATAGTTGAGCCGCAACCTGAGCATGAGCTCAAAGACTTTTTCGTAGGTTTTGGGGCCGATGCCCTTGGGATGCTTTTCGAATGTGTGAATTGCCCACTGATGCAGTCCCCAGTCTTCGTCATTGATAAATATGCCGCGGTATTTGACGGCGGGCGGGCCCTGATGGTAAGAGCCGGGCATGACATATAAACTGTCCTGATGCGGAATGGGTACGTCAGCCCACCAGTACCAGGGTGAGACGCCGATCTGGCGGGAGATTTCGTATATGCCGTAGATAGTGCCGCGTCTGTCGCTGCTTATGATGACGAGAGCCTTAGATATGTTGGGGAGCGGGTTGTCGACAACAGCGATAATATACGATTCCCATTGGCCAGCGATTGATTCTGTATTTATTTTGCCAGACTGGACAAGCCGGTCGATAAAAGCATTTTTGCCAAGGGTGCCAATAATTACAGCAGGTGTATTGGAAGAGATTGCGGTGGTGAGCAGCAGTGGTTTAACGGAAGTAACACGTTCTATATCGAGCTGGAGATCCTGGGCGGCGCGGACAACGGCGGGATATTCGGATTTGTCGAGGTAAAGTGGTGTGGCATGGTTATTGTGTACCAGAGAGAAGCAGCCGGGAGAGGATTCGCCAGAGATGATATCAGTCATATAGCCGAAATCAGATTCGGCGAAAGACATGGACAAAGCAAAAAGAATAACAATAACTGAGAATAAAGATTTATTATGCATTTATATCTCCGTTCGTTGTTGAAATGTTACTTATATGATAACACTCACTATATTATGGGCTATTGAAGAAAAAAGCGAGAGAGAAATACTCACTCGCTTACGTATGATGTACAGTAAATATAATTTTGTAAGTTTTAATATAATCTCTAATAATAGCAGCTACAATGTATTTTAGAGACCATTTATTGTGTAATAATAACCAGCAAGCAATAATCGGAGGGATACCAGAAAATTGCGTACTAAATATGGAATACTTTTGTGCTGCCGGATATATAGTAGATTACTGCAATTTGCCTTTCAGGATAAGAGTATCTGATTTGGGAATAATCCTGAATCCATATTTGCTGTCAGTTTTTGAGAAAGTGCCTTTCTCGACATTGAGTGAATAGCCGAAATTATTAAACCTGCATGTAACCTTGTTCGGTTCGATAGACTGGAAAGGTAAATCTTTATTTTCTGCCGCGGAAAATTCAAGGAACCAGTCGAAAGTCTCAAAAGATTCAACTTTGACGGAAATCAGATTTTCGTCAATAACCATCGCACATGTGCCCTTTGGAGATGTAAGCGGCCAGGTAATGTGCAGCTTTCCGGGAACAAGATTTGCAATAACAGGATCGCCGCCTTTTATTAGAGTTTCTTTTCCATCAATAACGGCTTTGAGCCTAATGCCTGCAAGGTTGTCATTGTTGCTCCAAAGGAACCCGTCAACAACAGGAAGGGTATAAAATTTGCAATCGTTTGAATCCACCCTTTCTGTGAGGTAATCTGACGGCATATCTTCGTTGAACAGGCGAATATCACGAATACGCATTGTGTTATCTTCCCAGATAATATTTGTGCGATAATTGCGGGAATTGAACCAAACAGTCTTTCGGTCACAGCCGGGCATATCCTGGTTAACGGTAACAGAGGTAGCGGGTGTAGTTTTATAATGTTTTTTGAACCATTGGCCAGACTCTGCAAGAGTTTCAACCCTGACCTTGCCTTCATCACGCAATCTGGCAATCAAAGGAATTTGGATTTCATAGCCTGTTGCCATACTGTTCCAGGTGAAAGAGTTTTCCTGGCCTGCCTGAACATAGGCAAATTCCATAGCTTCGCCGTTGACAAACTCCCTGAAGAACCAGTTTACCCAGGTTTGGTCACCGCCGCCTTTAGCATACACCGGTTCGAGAGTAATAACGCCCTGCCAGCTGGTGCCGATGCCGGTATCGTATTGGCGAACGGGATCGCTGCCGAGCATGCGGAAGACAGGTACTGGGATCTGATTTTTCGCATGTTGGGCGGGCATATAAGAGTTTAACTTGCTGGGATAGTATGCCTGATTCCAGTATCCACCCCATAGTGTATAGCCATCGGTACCGACCTGATCCTTGCAATTGCATGAAGCTACTATGCCGTACTTATCAGATAAATAATTCAAGGTGTGAGTGTCAATAAACCATGAACCGACAGATTTTGGATAATAACCGAAGATTTTCTTGAAATCGGCCATATAAATATCAACGAGTTTCTCGCGTTCTTTTGGCAGGTAGCCGGTAGAAAAACCGACATCAGCGTGCCAGTCCCAAGGGAAACGTCCGCGCCATTTCATGCCGGCTTTTTCGACATGAGGCTGGGTAATTTCCCACCATGTGCCAATTTCGAATGAATCCGCAGGCAGGCTTTTTAACAGTTGCTGATAACGGGAATCCATAAGAGCGTCGTATTGAAGAAGGAATGTGCCGCCCAGGTTATTTTTCTGCATTATCTCAACCTGCTTGACAACGGTATCGTAAAGTACCTGTTCGGTGATGCGTTCATCCCTGGGCTCGCAGAGGCGAATGAAATTTATAATGTTAACGATTTTTGGGGTAGGCTCTGATTTTGGAGAAATACCGGTACAAGATGGAATAAAAAGAAATAAAGCCAATAACACAACCAGCAAACAACACTTTTTCATTTATTTATATCCTTTACGTAAAAAAAAACATTAATACTGTAATAGTGCGGTATCGCACTTTTGACTGTTCAACATTACACGCAAAGGCCGGAACAGGGCCTTGTGAATGAAAAACTATATATTCAAATGTGTTTCCGAGCTAATTTTCGAAAGTACATTTAATTCAAAGCGTTGCAGGAAGGCCCTTTTAGGCGATTTACCAGAGGCACTTCGTTATTGCAACTTAAAAACTGCGAAAGTAAACTAATCCTAAAATACTAATTACAGCAGAAATGTCAATGAAGAAAAAGTATGCTATACTGGAGCATCTCTAAAATCAGACGGCAGGTTTAATGACTTCCTCCCAAATATAGCTGCATATAACATAGCTTTTGCCCTTAATTTATCAATTTAATTACAGAGTCCCTGCCAGATTTCTTTTTCAACCTGATTTTACTAATTCTTAAACTTTTTAACAGTTTTTCCTGACCACTTTCTCTCAACATATGGTAATATTTGCTTCACCATTTACCTTGCTTCGCTAGATCATTATATATCATATTGACACTATTTCAAATATGCGTCGGGCTGCATAAGGTAGTTCCTAACATAGTCCTCTACCGATTTTTCCAGAGAATTCCATTCGTTGTCAGGATAAACCGCCTTAATTTTTGCTGTTTCAGCTTGAGTGTAATACTGGTATTTTTCCCTCAAATGAACCGGCATATCAATGAAGTCAATAATTGGTTCCCGGTCCATAGCCGCAAAAACAGCTAAAACCAGATCCTTAAAGCTGCGGGCTTTCCCCGTACCAACATTATAAATCCCGTTAGCCGAAGGATTATTATAAAGGGCTAATACGGCCCCTACAGCATATTTCACATAGACAAAATCTCTCAATTGCCCTCCGTCTTCATAGTGCGGATGGTGAGACTTGAACAATTTAACCTTACCGGATTCTTTAATTTGTCGATAAGCTTTATCCACAACACTCTTCATATCCTGCTTATGATACTCATTAGGACCAAATACGTTAAAGAATTTAAGCCCCGCAATTTTATCCAAAATTCCGGTACGTAAGGCATGCAAATCAAATTGCCATTTAGAAAAGGCATAAGCATTAAGCGGCACATAATCATTTAACTGGTCATGATCATCTGAGAATCCTTTTTCACCATCTCCATAAGTTGCAGCACTTGAGGCATAAACAAACCTGGATTCATTTTCAACAGCCCATGTTGCCAGCCGTTTTGTATCCAGATAATTATTGTCCATCAGGTAACCGGCATTCAGTTCAGTAGTGGAACTGCATGCCCCCATGTGGATTATACCAGAAATTTTACCATCATATCTTCCATTTTCTAATTCATCTAAAAATATGTCCTTATTTAGATAGTCACTGAATTTTAACCTGGCAAGGTTTTTCCATCTCTCAGTTTCCTGGTCATGCCAGAGTTCGTCAGTTACTATAATATCGGTTATACCCTGGTTGTTTAGAGCCCATATAACAGCACTACCAATAAAACCAGCACCGCCAGTTACTACTATCGAAGCCATTTATATCTCCTGACTTTCATGTTCGTGTTCATTTATTTCAATCTTTAATCTTATAATTTTTCTTCTTTCTGCATCTATGATAGTGAATAAATACCCGTTATAAGAAAAGGTTTCACCTACCATTGGGATATGTCCCATTTGCGAAAAAGCAAACCCGCCCAAAGTTTCATAATCTTCATCTTCAGGTAATTTCAAATTATATTGATCGTTAAGGTCATAAATTTCAGTCCGGGCATCAACTTCGAAAGTTTTATCATCAATAACCTTAACAGGTTCAGATCTGGGATGCTCATGCTCATCTTCAATTTCACCAACAATCTCTTCCAGAATGTCTTCAAAACTTACCAATCCTGCGGTACCGCCATATTCATCAAGAACTATAGCAATGTGCACTTTTTTTTCTTTAAAATCATGCAGTAAATCACGCAACGATTTTGTTTCAGGCACAAAGAAAGCTTCCCTTAGTATTGATTCAATACTATTTGGCCTTTCCGAACTGCCTACGTATTGAAGTAAATCCTTGGAATATAACATACCTGTAATATTGTCTATATTATCAATATAGACAGGATATCTCGAATGGCCTTCTTCGAGTATGAATGAAACCACTTCGTCAATACCAATATCAAAATTAATACTGGACATCTCTGTTCGCGGAGTCATGATTTCTCCGGCTGTCGTACCTTGAAATTCCAGTACAGACTCAATCATATCTCGCTGTTCTTCGTCGACATAGCCTTCTTTTTCACCTTCCTCCACAATACTGAGCAATTCTTCCTGCTTCTTTTCAATTCTTTCAGGTGAAAACTCATCTGTTATGCCTGCCATTTTATTTAGAATTGATTCTATACTAAATAATAATAAAATTAATGGCATAAGGATAATCTCAATATATTTCAGCAGCGGCAGGCTAAAAACAATAACTCCGGTACCCCAACATGAAGCAAGCATTTGCGGCAATGCAACATAAAAAACACTTAAAGATACAAAGCAGATCGCAATAATAATCATAATAGTCTTGAAGGTTATTAATGAGATGCTTTCATATCCAGATATCTGCCAAAATACAATTGTAATAGAAAACAGTAACAAAAATACAAGCGAAACCAGACTAGCTGATACTATAAATTTGTCTATTTTATTTCGTAAATAATCAAGCTTTTCAATCTCTTTATTAGCTTCAAAAGCATCCTCTAATTCAGGCCAGGAAACATCCATTAGCGATCTTTTCAAAAAAGAAAAAAACACAGTCATCATTAACGATATTATTGCTACTAACCAGCCTATACTTCCAATGTCTTCCACGTATAATTTACCTAATTAATTGTTATCATTCCACTCCGGACAGCCAAAGACTTTTCCATAGCCAAGCTCATCCAGTAGTTCATTTTCCCTGTTGTGCATCCTGTAATAATCTTCTTCAGACTGATCGTCGTAGCCCAATTGGTGCAGTAGGCCATGTACAATATACAAAATCAGCTCTGATTGTGGTGGAAAATTACTTATTTTACTTTCTCGCAATGCCATTTCAGCATTGACAATAATTTCAGCCTCAAGGCATGAAGTACCAGAATCCTCTTCTGTTAAATTAAAGCTGATAACGTCAGTTGTCTGGTCTATATTAAAATACTCTTTTTTTAAGGCAGTGATTTCAGTATCACCTACAATTACTATATTTATATCCGCTGAATTGATTTTCTCTCTTGCAAGTACCGTTAAACAGACATTTTCCAGTTCATCGGTGTTTAACCCAGGAATAATTCCAGGTATAGAGTTTTCGATAGAAATATATAAATCATTCATAAATAACTACGCTTGTTTGTTCTTTGACTCACCGGAATCACCACTTGGATAACTAATACGCCCATGATACATAGCACATAAGCTTTTAATCAGGGAATTCTCAATTAATGCCAACTCACGCATTGTCAAATCACAATCGTTCAGCTGGCCATCCTGAAGTCTTTTCATCGCCATGGAATGAACAAGTGACTCTATCCTGCTGGGTGTAGGGTCTTTCATTGCACGAGTAGCACCTTCAACAACATCAGCAAGCATCACAATAGCAGCCTCTTTACTCCTTGGTTTAGGTCCGGGATATCTAAATTCAGCTTCTTCAACAATTTCACCAGTCTCAGAGCTTTTCTGGGTTGCTTGATGATAAAAATACTGCACCAAGGTCGTGCCATGATGAGTTTCGCAAAACTGTCGTAAGATGATAGGAATTTTGTACTCTTCAAGCAGCTCCATACCATCTTTTACATGCCCTACAATAATCATTCTACTCATCGTAGGAGACAGCTCTTTGTGCTGGTTAAAACTATCCTGTTGATTTTCAATAAAATATCTAGGCTTATTCAGCTTGCCGACATCATGATAGTAGCACCCTACCCTGCAGAGCAGCCCGTTACCGCCAATTGCCTCAGCGGCAGCTTCTGAAAGCATGCCTATTTGCCAACTGTGGTTAAAAGTGCCCGGAGCTTCAACGGCAAGTCTTTTTAATAAAGGTTGAGTTGCTTCACCATATGCCAGCAAACTCATATCCGTTGAGGTATGGAACATTTTTTCAATTAAAGGCAAAATCCCTTGAATGAGAAAACCACTAGCAAGCGAACCAATAGAAGCGTAAGCACAGTCAATAAATATGGATTTAATATCTTCAGATCTTGAAATCCACAACCCAAAAACAAACACAACAATAAAAATCAATACCGAAGCCAGGGCTGAAACTTCAATTACCCTGGTGAATGTACGAATTTTCCGCAGGAGTAATATGGTTACGCCAACACCGCAACCGCCGGCAATAAGTACACCAAGCCCCCTGCGAAAGTCCGTTAAATAATCAGCCTGAGCAAGCAAACATATGATAATAAGATATGAACTGATTCCAAGTGCAAATCGCTGGTTATACGCTACGGTCATTGTTATGCCAGTAAGCATAACCGGTACTACCATTAGAAAAGCTGACCAGTTTTTGTAAACAAATACCCTCTGAAGCATAAGCATTAAAAAAAGGATAATCAATATCTGAAATGCCCTGAAATGGTTTTTCATTAAACCAGGCTCATGTGCCAGAACATAAAGAGAAAAACCAATAGCTAAAATTAACATCAAGACATATTCAATAAAGAATAAGTTAATCGCAGGTAAACACCAGAAAATTCGTTCATTCGACTCGTTAACTGTCCCTAAAGACATCGCAAAGGGAACAAGAAAAACAAATCCCAGAAGCATCAATATTGAAAAAGGTGCTCCAGATTCCATAAATGCTCTTTTTCTAGCTGCCCACTGGCTTTCTATTACTTTACTTGAATCTACTCTTTTAATTTTCTTTTTAGGTGGCATGATTTGTCATTACTATTGGTAAGCTTTTACTATACTCTGAACAAGTTTATGTCTGACAATATCAGTATCAGATAGTTTAACTATACCAATTCCTTTAATAGATTTAAGGCGAATCACTGCATCAGATAAACCAGATTTTTCCTGGTCATCCAAATCGCTTTGTCCGGCATCGCCAGTTATAATCATTTTCGATTCATTACCCATTCTAGTCAAAAACATTAACATCTGTGAGACCGTTGAATTTTGAGCCTCATCCAGAATAACACAAGCTTCATTTAATGTTCGGCCTCGCATAAACGCCAGCGGGACAACTTCAATAACATCATTCTGCATGAACCGGCTAATCTGGCTGTATTCCATCATATCGCTTAAAGCATCAAATAAAGGCCTTAAGTACGGATTCACTTTTGCCTGAAGATCGCCGGGCAGAAAACCAAGTTTCTCACCTGCTTCAACTGCAGGCCTGGCTAAAATTATTCGCCTGATAAGCCCTTTTTTCAGCATTGATACTGCAACCGCAACCGCAAGGTAAGTTTTACCGGTTCCGGCAGGTCCGCTGCAGAAAACCATATCATTTTTGTCTATAGCATCAAGGTATTTTCTCTGTCCTTTGGTTCTGGCCTCGATATACTTCCCACTGATATAAACATTCAGCCTGTTAGATGATAGTCGTGAAGCATCTTCGGACTCAACATCTTTCATTAACATTATGATGTCATTTTTGTCTATGGAATGCGATATTTCTATATGCTCTTGCATTTTTTGGAATAGCGCAGCTGCCACCTGCACAGCCTCCTTAGGACCGGAAATCATAAGACGATCCTGGCGTGCTGAAATATTAACATTGCATAAATCTCTGAGTAATCGCAAGTTACAGTCAGCAGAGCCAAAAACTTTCAATCTTGTAGCAGGATTATCAAGTGTTAATGTCAGTTCCAATTGCTGTTCATATCCTCTTACTATTAAGTTATTTACATGCTTTAAGCATAAAACTGAACAATAAAAATTTTAAAACTATTTTACTTTGTTATTATAAAACATGCAAGCGGCTATGATATGCTTTTAGCGTTTATTTCTTGCCCGTTTTATTGATGTTTTTTTTATGGTTTGTTTACGTGATACTTTTTTAACTTTTGCTTTGATTATTTTTTTATTTACTTTCTTTTTGATTGTTTTTTTGGCAACAGCCTGGGGCCTTGGGCCGGATGATTCTTCTGATGCCTTTAATCGCGTTCTTGGCTTTGGTTTAGCTTGAGAGTCAGTTTTTGCCATAGCCTTATACTTCGCAATAGATTTTTTTAAGGAAGTTACTTCTACCGGCAATAAAGGCCTATAATTGCCTACTCCGACTCCTTTAAGTTCTAAGGGGCCAAAGCTTACCCTGGTTAATTTTCTGACTTTGTGGCCAAGTCTGGCCAGCATTTTCCGTATCTGACGATTTCTGCCTTCACGGAGAGTAATCTCCAATAATGAATATTTTCGCTCTCTTTTTAATACTTTAACTTTATCCATTGAAGCTCTGCCGCTATGTGAAATATGAAATCCCCTGATAAGTTTTTCAATATCAGAGGGTTCAATGCAAGTTGCCACTTCAACGATATATTTCTTGGGAACCCCATATTTGGGATGAGTTAATTCGTTCGCCAGATCGCCATCATTTGTCATAAGAACAAGGCCTTGAGAATCGGCGTCCAGTCTGCCTACAGGATACACACGCTCTCTGACACCAGGCAGCAAATCGACAGTCCTGCGACGATTAGAAGGGTCATAGTTTGTGCAAATAACTTTAGTAGGCTTATTAAGTAAATAGTAAACTTTATGATCAAACCGAATTCTACGTTCATCCACTACTATTCTATCTTTTGTTTTGTCAACCATAAAGGGCAAATCTGTTACCACTTTGCCGTTGACCATAACTCTGCCTTCTAAAATAATTTCTTCACAGTGCCTTCGTGAAGCAATTCCGGCATCAGCCATTACTTTTTGTAAACGTTCCATATAAAACTCCTAACCTGTAATCTCTACGGTTACAATATTAAAATATTATGTGTGACTTTTATTTTTTCTTCTGCCACATCTCAACATTATTTGCAAGCACTTTAACATCTTTTCTTGCCAATATATGTTCCTGAATCTGAGGATGAATTTTCATTTTAATCATCGCTTTTTCAACACGCTGCCATAGCATATTCATCTTTTTTTCTGATTCACAAAGATACAATTCCGTTACTAATTCCTGCAATTTCTGAATTGATATTGCGTCAAGGTTCTCATAGTAGTTTTTAATTAAATTTTGCTGATATTTTGAATATTCTGCCATTATTATGTAGTACCACGTAAATAGTGATTATAAATTAGCTTTTTTCCAATTAAATAATCTGCCGGGGCACACTGTACCCTTATCAGCATCGCTATGACCGATTATTTTGCTCGATGTAATATTATATCTATTCTTCAGGAAATAAACTAAATTTTGCAATGCTTTGTACTGTGCCTCAGTAGGAGAATGTTTCTCAAAATTACCAACAAGACATATTCCTATATAATGTTCATTCCAATAATTATCATCATCAAGACGTACTCTGCAATGTGCTCCATGCTTTTGTTTAAGCCACCTAGAGCCAATTTCAATTAGCCCATCTGGGTTGCCGTTTGAGTTGTTACCATTATCAATTACAAAATGATAACCTAACTCATCCCATCCCCTTTGTTTATGCGAAACATCAAAAGTCATCGCATCACCAAAATCGGTTGCAGAATGATGGATAATTATTCCATCCCACCTTCGAGTCCCCTCTAAATCAGCAGGAGGCGCCCACTGATGAGGTCTATAAGTATTGTTATTATTTATGCCATACAAATCTTTCGATGAGTGGTTAGCTCCCGGAATATCAAATACCTGCTGGAAAGTAGGTTTTGGATCTGCTTGCGAATACATAGTTTCATCAGCGCAACCACCAAGCAGAAATACCATTGCCACAAGTAAAATCATCCATGATTGATATTGTCTTAAAACCAAAACAGTAGTCTCCTGCTATTTACATAAGTCATGCGATGCCTGCTCTACAGTATCGCTTAAGGTAAAAAATGTATCAAGCTGTGTTGTATGAAATAATTTTAGAATAGAATCCGGAATCTCAGCAAAAATGAGTTTTCCGTCAATTTTTCCACATTCACGATGGGCTCGAATAAAACAGCTCAATACAATACTACATATAAAATCTAAATCCCGGAGATTTACTATTATATTAACTTCAGGAGTTTTCAATAATGCATTAAAAGCTTTATCTAACTTTTCTACCACCAGCATATCAGCCTGACCAATAAGTGTAATTACAGAGTAATCTGGAGTATTATTAATTTTAATATCAAAATTGTTCATAATCAATAAACACCATTTGCAAGCAATATACTATACAAATTACCTGTTTCTCCTTTTTATCAGATGAACAATGTTACCCCTTCCAAGGTATTCAACTTTATCCATATAAGACTTCATTAATAATAAACCGCGACCACCAGGTTTAGAAATATTCTGCTCACATCTTGGATCAGGAACCTGGCTCGGATTGAACCCGCTACCCTGGTCTTCAACAATAATTTCCAACTCGATTTCTGTTAGACGATATC
This sequence comes from Sedimentisphaerales bacterium, assembly GCA_963666285.2. GTDB lineage: Bacteria > Planctomycetota > Phycisphaerae > Sedimentisphaerales > SM23-30 > JAFGDI01. The sequence goes on along the minus strand of OY762711.1, from coordinate 2,060,732 downwards.
TAACAGTTACAGATTTGGTCATATCTTCATGATTACCATGCCTGACCGCATTTGTTAATGCTTCTTCCAGGCATAAGCGGATGGCAAACATATCAGCAGAGTTAAAACCGGACTGTTCGGCTGTATCTAAAATTTGGTTTTCGATACTTCTCAGTTTCTCCAGAGAACTCTGAACCGTGATTTCAGTATATGAGCTCATATCACACATTACTTATCTTTCAAAGCTCTTAATGGCCTGATCTTGCTTTTCAAAAATCATAAAGAGTTTGTTTAACTTTGTAATTACAAATATCTCATATAACGTTGGAACAATGTTACATAAACGTAACTTTCCATTTACTTCTTCAATGCGTTTATGTATACGTATCAACATTCCCAAAGCGCTAGAACTGAAATGAGCCACATTTTTAAAACTGATTAACAAGTTGAGACCCGGATTATCTTCCACTAATTGAAGAATAGTATCAGTTATATCAGTAATAACAGCTTCTTCAAGAATTTCTTCAACAAGAAACTCAACTTGAACAACACCGTCATGATGGTTGACTTCAATTTTTGGTATTCCAGGTTCCATTTATGCCTCACTTTCAAGCTTTTGGCTTGTTACTAACAATCGAAATATAAATAATTTACATCAAAAGTATATTCTCAATGATTTTAGTTTGCTTAGAAGATTATGACAAGTTTTTTTTAGTTTGAATTCCAAAATATCTATAATAATTGCTGATATTATGATATCCCGAGTAATAATTATGGATATTTTGAGCATGAAAGCCAATCACCACATGTAACCACCTGTAAATATGACACTTACACAACAAGGGGTGTTATTATTCAGGTATATCAAAAGGTAAATCAATTATCTCCCATTCCTTACCCTGCCATAAATGAATTTGTCTGAGAATTGTCTCATCTTTCTCATTTTCAGCAAACCATTTAATAACTGAGTCAATATTTACTGCATCATGCAGAACATTTAATGCCATCAATCTGACAAGCCAGTCAGGATCGTCCAGCTTAGCTGTAACTGCGTTGAGAATATATTTGTCATCCTTGAGTAATCTTCTCAAAGAATAAATCGTCCATGCACGTATTGAGGGATTTTCGTGAGATAAATTAGCTACAATCGAAGAAATTGTCTTTTTGTAGTCAAGCTTGGCCGACTGGTAAAACAATTTGTTTTTTGATGCTAGTTTATTTTCACCTAAGATTGAAGCGAATAGATTTGCAGCCTCAATTCTTTCATCAGGTTGCCCAGAACGCAGCATATTGAAATAACTTGAAACTCTTTGAGGCGAAGGGTTAAATGCCCGTCTCTCAACAGCAACAGGTTCGGGGATCAGTTTAGGGGTATTTGAAAAAACTTTTCCATTTTCAATATACGGCGATGGGATACAGTAATATTTTATTTCATAAGCCATTTGAGGATAAATACTTAATATATCATCTACCTTTCCGATACTGAAAACATCTTTTACAGTGTTAGAAAAACCAGGTCGCAGTACCGGCTCTTGAGCCAGATATCTCAACGTAATCGGATATATTTTAGGTTTTATATCTCCACTTAATACCGGAGCTATTTCAGCATAAATATATACATAAGGGTCTATCAGTGCCGAAGAACCAATTATGCGGTCAACCTGGGAGATATTGGTTATTGAAATATCCGCAACGATAACGTCATTATATTTATATACTTTCTGGCCAGAATTGATACTGTACTGTATATATTTTTCAGGGTTGAAAGCAATATCCAGTATTTCATTTGAGAATAGCTTGAAGATTGAATCTATGACATCCTGCTGGGCAACATCGGGAACATTTTGATTATTAATTTGACTGATTTTATCTTTAATAAAACAATAAAGAACCCCTGGAGATGAATTAATTGCATGCTCAAGCTTATCTAAAGCCTCGGCAGATTTGCTATTATTGAGATCTAACAAGGCAGCCGTAAAGATTGAGAGGGGATCTTCTCCTACGTAGTTATCAACGATAGATTGATTATCTTGTAAGACACCAGATATGTAGTTTATATAAACAATTAAAGATGGAGGATTGTCATTTTCATAAACTACCTTCGCTGCATACGATTTTGCTTTCTCAATATCATCCGCTGCGAAGCAATATAACCAGGCCAAATCGATATAAATCCGGTTCGATTGTTCTTTATCAATATTTTCGATATTCAAACTATCTACGTAAGAATTTACCAACTTGATTAATTCATTAGCATCAACATTATTCTCTAATTTTTTTAAGGCTAATATCTGTAAGGCAGTTGTAGGCAAATCCAAATCAGTCACTTGAATTTTGGAAAGGATATTGATACATTCCTGGTATCTTCCAATATTATACATACATATTGCATGCTTAAATATTAAGCCATTCAAGACGGCACTACTATTTTCATTATCGCTTAGTTCAAGTAGTTTGATCCCATGAGAATAGAATTGAGCGGCTTTATCAAATTTATTTAATGAATATAATAAATCAGCCAACTCTATGGCCATATCAATGTTATTCGGGTTATTTGTCAAACACATAACGCGATAATAAATAGATCTAAGAAGATGATTTTGCTCTATCTGAAGTTTTATACTTTCTTGTTCTTCTGCTGAAATCGAAGGATTTTCTGTGTCTACTTGCAATAAAGGAAGAGACAGCAACCTGGCCCCAGCATCAACATTATATGGCCATAAATTCCATGCATTCTCGAACATAATTGCGGCACTATCGATATTTCCCTGTTCGGCAGCAAAAATACCGCGTAAAGTCAACATGTCTGACAACACCATCGGGTATTCGGTCAAATTCGGCTGCATTGATTCAATAAAATAATCCCGTCGGCTTCTTTGATTTAACTGACCTAATCTGTATTTCATCCACCCATCAACACAAAGATTATCTTTAGGTTTAAGGTCGCTGTATTTTGATAAGGCATCCATTGCTCTGCCCGGATCATTGACCATTTCTGATCGATAGAGATACTCTAAGTTTTCAAAAACCTCAGCATTGCTGCCTACAAGCCTTTGTGCCGTTTCCAGCCAGATAACTGCCTGTCTGACTTTATATTCCATTTGCTCATTAGTAAAATTGCTGTTATGCAAATCATAAGATTGAAGCTGAACATCATTCCATTCACTATGTGCCAATTTTAAAAGTGTTTCATCCGGCTGAAACCCAGCTAAGGCATGAAATGAAAACAAGATTATAAACGATAGACCTATAAGGATTTCTTTTTTCAATTTAATTCCCTGCGTATTGTAAAAAACTTAACAATCTCAAACATTATATAATGTACTTTTAGCGGTGTATTGCTTTATCCAATCTTTTCCGAAAAAGCAGCTATCTGGATACTGAGCAAAGTCAAATAATCAAGATCAAATCTGTCATAAGGTCTGCTATCCTTCCAGTTATCAATATATATTATTCCATATATTCCAATTGGAGCTACTATAGGAGCTGCCATTGCCGATAGGACATATGTTGCATCCGGCAACCGTGTGTCTTCAGGAGTAAAGCTATCATGAAAGTCTGGTACTAATATATATTTTTCAGTTTCAATAGCCTGGCGAATTATATGTTTACCCGGCATTCCGCTCATATCTAAACGTGCTCCACCCCGCCCTCTTCCGTAGTGACAAGTCAATGGACCGGTGGTAGTTTCACGTAAACCCGCCCAGACATGAGAAGCCTGGAATTGGTCCTTTAATACTTTAGTGAACTCTGAAAGGAAAGATTCTTCGTCTGTCAGATTGAATAACGAAAGATTTATATCATAAAAATCTTTAAGATGTCTCGGTGCTAATTCTATTATCCTATCATACCGACATGAACAGGAATAAATATTACCTTGAATATTCTGGCCTATAACTGTATCAGAAGAAGATAATTTTGGATCAAAAATATGATCCTCCATATTTTCAACAGCCTGTTCCAATTCAGGTTTTATATCATCAAAATGAATTTCCAAAGTAAAGTCTGCAATATTTATTACATCACCTTCACGTAATGGAACTCTTGATACGGGCTTACCATTTACCAGTGTCTGATTTGCAGACTCCATATCCTGGACATACCAATGTCCATTTCTATCCATTAATAAAGTAGCATGTTTTCTGGAGACCGCACGGTCTGGCAAGGAAATGTTACATTCTCTGCGACGGCCTATATTTACTGGCCCTTTTTCAAATCTTTTGTCGTAAATTAAGGTATAACCTCTTCTTACAATTATTCGCATTGTAATTTCCTTAACTGATACAAAGTCTAAATCAACTACTTATATAAGTTTGAATGGAATCTGTAATGAGTTTCCAGGTATTATTCCTGGCCTCATCATTACATTCCAGTAATGTCACCCTGAAACCTTTCTTATCACAGCAGAAACCTGTAAGAGGAACTACACATACTCCTGTGGACGCCAGTAGATAATATACAAATCTCTTATCAGGCGCGACATCTGCTATCTTGTTTTCTATATACTCTTTTGCTCTTTTATTACTAATCGGTAATCTTTGGCTATCACTTAATATACCATCATCAAAAAGTACAGAAGCGTAAAAAGCTCCTTGCGGCTTAACAACAGTTATACCAGGTACTCCGTTAAATGTATTATAAAATTCATCAGCCCTTTCTTCGAACATCGATTTTCTTTTTTCCAGATGCGGAATATATCGTTCATCTCCAACTACTAACGGAATAGAATATTGAGGTAAACTTGTCGAACATACTTCAAGTCTTTTGGCACTTATTACCGAATTTATATATGCCTTAAAATCTGGATATTTATCCTGATTAAAAACTTCAATCCATCCACATCTGCCTCCAGGCCATGGGTATTCTTTACTAATACCTCTGAGCGCAATTCCGGGAACATCGCCAATAATCTCACTTAAATGAGCAGTTTTAGCTCCCCCATACACAATATGTGAATAGATTTCATCACACATAATGAAAACTTTATGGCGTCTGGCGATATCAATCATTTTTTCCAGAAATTCCTTGGGATAAACTACCCCTGTCGGATTATCCGGGTTAATCAACAAGATTCCGGCAATAGAGTCATTATATCTAACTTTATTCTCTAAATCCACTAAGTCCGGCATCCAGCCGTTATTAGGGTCAAGCTCATAAGTTAAATGTTCATAGCCGCTATGAGCAGCTTCAGCAGATGAATGCGTAGAATATGCCGGAGACGGACCAATAACACGAGCTTCACGTTTAAGAAAACCAAACAACCTTGCTACAGCATCGCCTAATCCATTAAAAAAGACAATATCATCAGCAGTAATTTGAGCACCACCACGTATATTAACCTGGTTGGCCAAGAATTCACGCGTGTCACGCACACCCTGCGTTGATACATAACCATATGTTATATCTTGCTTTACGAGATCAGCAATAATATCTTTTATCCATTTAGGCATCGGTTCACCTTTTGCAATAGGATCACCAATATTTTCCCAAATGATATTTACGCCTAAATCAGCAAGATCATTAGCAACGTTAACAATCTCACGAATTTCATATGTCAGCTGACCTGACCCTTCATGTACTAAACTTCGCCTAATCATGGAGCGCATTATAATTTGCCGTTATACCTTAATCAAGTAAATAAATATCTAAGTTACAATGTTTTACGATAATAATAACATATAATATAACATCTATCCATAGTGGTGCAATTATTAAATTTTATGGCTATAATTAATAAATCTGCAACAATACTGACATTACATAATTATAGTTATTTCAATAGTTTATAAACAAAACTATCTACAAGAGCCTGCCAGGAGGCGTCAATAATGTTCTCAGAGACGCCTACAGTACCCCAATGGCTTTCATTGTCTCTGGATTCAATTACTACACATACCTTTGCTGCTGAGGCACCTTTTGAATTAACAACTCTTACCTTATAATCTACAAGCTGCATTTCTTTTAATTTTGGATAATGAGGAATCAGCGTCTGCCTCAACGCTGCATCAAGCGAGTTAACCGGACCATCACCTTCAGCAACTCGATGCTCAACCTTTCCATTCACTCTCAACTTTACTGTTGCTTCTGAAATAGCTTCATTGGAACTATTATCTTTTAGAATAATTGAACGATAATGGTCTAGTTCAAAAAATGTCTCTTCTTTACCGAGATGCTTGTGAATAATCAAGTCTAATGAAGCATCTGCTTTTTCAAATTGATATCCATCATTCTCCAAATCCTGAACTTCCTGCAATACCTTTTTAACAATATTTTTATCTTTCAAATTTGCTAATTTTTCACTTCTAGCAAGTAGATTTGATGCCCCTGATAATTCGCTAACAATTATTTTTCTGGTATTGCCAACCATCTCTGGTTCAATGTGTTCATAAGTTTTAGTAGCTTTTTGTATAGCATGGACATGCATGCCGCCTTTATGCGTAAAACTCGATGCACCAACAAAAGGCTGGTTAATTGGTAAGTTGATATTAGCTGTATCATAAACAAATCTGGATGCTTCAGTCAGTTTAGTAAGAGCAGACTTATTAAGAACTGTCTTATTAAACTTAAATGCCAGATTGGGTATCACAGAACATAAATCAGCGTTGCCACAACGTTCACCTAAGCCATTAAATGTCCCCTGGACCTGGACAGCACCTGCTTTTACCGCAGCCAAAGAATTAGCCACAGCAAGTCCACAATCATTATGAGCGTGAATTCCAACTTCTATGCCAAGCGAATTAACAACTTCAGCGGTAATTTCTTCAATTTCATGAACCATGCTTCCGCCGTTAGTATCGCATAAAATAAAACGGATAGCTCCGGCTTCTGCAGCTGCCTGTAATACCTTCAAGCTATATTCAGGGTTTGATTTATATCCGTCAAAAAAATGTTCTGCATCAAAAAACACGTCACGCTTCTTTTTTTTCAGGAATCTGCAGGAGTCAGCAACCATCTGCATATTTTCATCCAGAGATACGCCCAGGACCTCCTTGACTTGCATATCCCAGCCTTTACCAACGATAGTGACAACTGGAGCGAGAGATTTCTGAAGTGCCAAAAGACATGTATCTTCTTCAGCTTTAACACCACGTCTGCGAGTCATACCAAATGCAGCAATTTTACTATGCTTGAGGTTAATTTTACGAATTTCCTTAAAGAATGCTTCGTCTTTGGCATTACTTAAAGGATATCCCCCTTCTATATAATCGACCCGTAACTCATCAAGCTTCTTTGAGATCGCAATTTTATCCTGTAGGGAAAAGGAAACCCCTTCTCCCTGAGCTCCGTCACGGAGAGTAGTATCATAAATTTCCACTCTTCCAGCCGGTACCTGACATTTCACTGGCTCTTTTGACATTAGTTACAACCTCCTGTCATTAATGTTTATTCTACAGCAATTCTGCGTATTAACTAATTATTATATCAATCAAAAAAAAGCCCCGGATAAGGTCCGAGGCTTATAATTTGCTTACATGTAATTATCGCCGCAGACCAATCATTGGTAACGAATAATAATGCTAATGGCAATAATGTAAAATCTATAAATCATTTCAAATTTACAATACAATATTAAATTTAAAAGGCAATCATCAAACTAGTTAATTCTTAACTCTTTCTACGTATTCCTCGGTTCTGGTGTCAACTCTAATCAATTCACCATTTTCAACAAACGGCGGCACATTAACCATTGCACCAGTTTCAAGAGTTGCTTTTTTATACTGATTTGTAGCTGTTGCTCCCTTTATTGCAGGTGGCGTATCTACAACTAACAAATCTACAGTATTGGGCAACACGACATTGAATGGTTTTCCATCAAGGAATTGTATTTCAACATCAGTATTTTCCTTACACCATTTTGTACCCTGGCCATCAGCAAAATCACTATCCTGCAATTCAAGCTGATCATAGTTTTCTTTATCCATAAATACATGTTCGGTACCAGTAGAGTAAAGAAATTCATATTTCTTCTTTTCGACAAATATCTGTTCCAAAGTTTCTTCCGAGCGAATACGTTTATTTACTGTTCCGCCTTCCTGAATATTCTTAAACTTGGTTTGTAGTACGGCTCCCCCTTTACCAAGCTTAACATGCTGATAATCAAGGACTTCACAAGGTTTCCCGTCAATTTTAAGCACCATACCCTTTTTCATATCAGTAGCTTTTATCATTGTTGTATCTTCCTATACTTTCTACACTTACAGTAATTAGGGTATTAAATCGCAAACAATTATGTTTCTCTATACCCAAAATAATAAACTTAACAAAAACAAGAAGTTATGTATAATACAGAAAATCATGTTCAAAGTCAAGTGCTGTAATAATTGTGATTATAGTGCATTATAATGATTACGTAACGGAGATTGAAATTACATGTCAGTCAGGATGGCAATAGCAGCAGGCCGGTTTTATAGTGCGGACCGGGAAGAATGCTTAAAAGATTTATACAATTTGATTTTTGGAAATGATTCCGAAATACCTGATCTCCCAGATACAATATCGGCCGGAATAGTTCCTCATGCAGGCTGGGTATTTAGTGGTGACTTATGCGGCATGTTTTTTAAGGCATTAAAGTCAAAGCAGGATGTAGATACTTTTATCCTATTTGGGGCAAATCATTCAGTAAACTCTCATAACCATATGATTTACCGCGATGGCAGCTGGGCGACTCCTTTAGGCAATATAGATATTGATTATGACCTAGCTTCAGAACTCCTTGACAAAGCAGATGGCTTATTATTAAACAATTACCAGGGACATAGCAACGAACATTCACTTGAAGTAATTGTACCTTTTATTCAGTATCAATTTCCAGACGCAAAAATTGTACCAATCATGGTTCAACCTATTGAATCAGCTTCGCAAATTGGTACAATCACCGCAGAGGTCGTATCCGGTCTCAAGAAATGCAATACTGTTGCAATAGGTTCAACAGACCTCACTCACTATGGCCCCAGTTATTATAATACTAATATGGGAACCGGCCGCGAGGCGTTACAATGGGCCAAAAATACTAATGACAGATATATGATAGATTTGGTTTGCTCTATGAAATATGATCAAGTTGTTAATGTGGCCGAAACCTATAAAAATGCGTGTGGAGCTGGAGCAATAGCTGCTACTACCAAGTTTGCTTTAGATAGAGGCTCTTCAAAAGGCATTCTCCTTAAGCAAACCTGCAGTTCTGAAGTTTACGAGAATAAATTTGGCAGATCTGACATCAACAGTGTTGGATATGCTTCTATAGTTTTTTAATTTTTAGCACAATTTTATATAATTCATTATGAGTTTTTATCCATGAGAATAATTGCAGTAACTAACCAAAAAGGTGGAGTTGGAAAAACCACAACAACGGCAAATCTTGCAGCAGCCTTAGCTGCAAATGGTCGCAAGGTGATTTTGATTGACCTGGACCCACAGGCCCATTTGACAACATTTTTGGGAGTATCTCCTTTTGATGTCCAACTGAGCAGCTATGAACTTCTCTGCCAGAACAAAAAGCTTTCCGAGTGTCTTATTGATATTAAGGATGGAATGAAATTGCTTAGCTCTGGTATAAATTTAACGGCTGCTGAGCAGGAACTTGTTTCTGTTGTAGGACGTGAAACAATACTCAGAGACGCTATTTCAGGATACCAACAGGAATGTGATTATGTATTTATTGACTGTCCGCCCTCCCTTGGTATGCTTACACTTAATGCTCTAGGAGCAGCCCGGGAAATCTTTATTCCGATGCAGCCTCATTTCTTATCTCTCCAGGGACTTAGCCAACTCCTTGAATCGGTTACACTGGTTCAGCAAAGAATAAACAGAGAGCTGACAGTAACAGGTATGCTTTTCTGCATGTTTGACAGCCGTTTATCTTTATCAAATGAAGTTGTAGGAGAAATCCAGGAATTTGTCAACCAGCATAGAATTATTGAATGCCCATGGCGTAATGTCAGGATATTTGACACAAAAATCAGAAGAAATGTCAAACTGGCAGAGTCACCTAGTTATGGGCAAACTATTTTTGAATACGAAAATTCAAGTAATGGCGCAGAGGATTACAGGGCGCTAGCTTCAGAAGTAATTCTCATGGAAAATGGCGACCCACTTGTTGGTCAAAAAAGTGAACTCGTAACACCTGATAATCTTAATACTGATAATGATGATCATTCTTCATATCAAAAATCAGAAAGCCAGTTATCAGATATCGAACAAGCTCAATCTACGCCATTAACTGATGCTCAGACTAATATTATAGAAGTTCCGGACAATACTCCACATAACTATCAAAGCCAACCGATTGTTTCTGAGCTTTCACCAGACACAGGAGAATCTCGAAACATATGAGTTATGGTCCGGCCTTCAAAACTCTGTCTTTCTTACGCAAACACCTGGTTTTACTTATACCGTGGGCAGTGCTGTGCATTTACTGGCTTACTATTTTTATTGCAACACATACTCCAACAGGTAAACTGCCTGCCGTTACAGTAGTAGGAAAAGATAAAACTATGCACTATGTTGCATATTTGGGATTGGGTATATTTTTCTGGCTGGCTTATTATCGTGATACCAGGCCAACTTTTAAAGAGAAAAAAACATGGTTTGTTGTTTTAATGCTTGTTGGCTATGGAATGCTTGACGAATTAACCCAGTGGTTTGTCGGCAGAACAACATCTATAGTAGATCTTTGCTTTGACAGTCTTGGTATACTATCTTCTTTGTTAATTATCTTCCTTATCAGAAAGCTCAGTCACTGGTTAATCCTTATTTGGATTGCATTTTTTGTATTTACCCACTGGCCGCTCCAGACCCCGTTTGTAACTGTTCCTGAATCCTTTAATCCATTGCTGGATCTGGCATATATGGCATGCTATTGCACTATTACTATGATGTGGTGGAGATGTATTAGTCCAAAATCAAAGTTTATAGTGAATCGCTCTACGATTCTCTCAACTATAATAGTAATGACTATATATCTACTAATTGACCAATTTATTCTAATAATATTAATGAAACGTGATTTTGACCAGAATATCCTTAATGCTTCATTATCATCAATCCTTGTTGGAATTATTGCCTCATTATTATTTGGTTTACACAATCAAGCAGAAGAAAAATATCTTAAGCAGCTCAAATATCTAGACGAAAATAATATCAATGATCCCAATTATTTCGATCCGGGGTATTAATCAAGAAAACACATTAAACCAATTCTTCATTGGCATTTATGCAATCCTTGTGTGGAATATCCCGTTTGAAGCGATCTTTTGCGTAATAAACAATTACAATAGCAACAGCAACACCAATAACAAACCCCAATAATGCTGAAAATATCTGTATTGTTTCAGTAAAACCATAGGCTCTAGAAGCAGTACCGAATATAATAGCTAATACTAATGGTAGTAAAAATGCAGATATACTGCAAATAACTAAGCCTTTAGGAGAAAGCGGGCCACGATTTTCTTCAGACCAGACTTCCCTGCACTTGTCTGTGTGAGGACAAGATTGGCACTCTTTATTGTTCATTCGTTTATATTCTTCCTTCTTGCTCATAAGATTTATCTTTTATTATGCGTTAAATTCTGTATTTCAAACTTTGAACTTATTCAATTAAGATAATACCACCTGAGCATATTTTACCTATTTTAACACCATTGTATCCAAATATTAACAAAAACGCTAATATCAATTGTCATAATCGATACAATTCACCAATACATATAATTTATAGAGATAAATTAGTCTTTATTTATATTAAGTTCCATTTTTATCTCACCGATAAAAGCATTGTTAACATAAAATGTATTATAATCTAATATATGTAGAAAATGAACATATATTAAAATAGATCATAAGGCTCCTTTCGTAATGCGGCCCTGTGCGGGGAACTATTTCTCGTGCAGGGACGTTTTTTTTTGCCCCTCACTTGTAACATCCTTCCTGTTAATAACTTAAGAAGTATATTGTAAATAGAAAAATCCATATTTTTGTAATGTAGTTATACTTCTTTGTCGATAACAAAAGTGTAAAAATACTAATTACAAGAGGTATGCTATGTATTATGATTTTGATGATAATTCGTTCAACTCCGGTGACTGGTCTGATGCCGAATCTCAGGCAGAACAGGCACGTGATTTTTATGAAAATGGCGATATTGAGTCTGCAATGAAAATGCTCAAATCTGCCATAAAAATCAACCCGGCAAATTCCGACTGGCTATTTAACCTTGGCCTTACCTTAGATAGTTTGGGTAAATTCAAAGAAGCCATTGAAGTTTTTGAACAGTCGAGGAATCATTGTCCAAACGACCTGGAAATATTGAACTGCCTTGGTGTTGACTATACACGTATAGGTGAATATGACATGGCTGTGAAAATATTTGAAGAAATGGAACAAATTGATCCGGAATTTGAACCCTGTTATTGCAATAGAATCATAACATATACCGAAATGGGCCAGCACGATAAAGCAGAGCAAATGTTCTATATGGCACGTACAATAAAAGAACATTGCCCTTTGTGCTACTATAATATCGGTAACTCATTGTTTTTCAGGCAGAAATACGAAAAGGCTATCTGGTGTTGGCAGCAAACAATGAAGTTAGACCCAGATCACCCTCAAATAGAATTCAGAATTGCACAGGCCCTTCGCGTCAGTGGAGACCTGGATAAAGCAAGAGAATATTATACTAATGCTTTAAGAACAGAACCAGGCAATTGCAAGATCCTAATGGATTACGGCCTGATGTTGTTAGAAAATAATGAATTAGGAGAAGCTAGAGGGAAATTTTATCGCGTATTGGAAATTGAGCCACAAAATGCCCAGGCAAATCATTATTTAGGTGAGATTTACTTACAAAAAGGCAGAATTGCTCGCGCAGTAGAGTTTTTCCTAAAGGCATTAGAATTCAACCGCAATCTAGCAGGCCCACATTTCCGACTTGGTCAATGCTATTTGAAACTGGGCCAAATTGCTAATGCCAGAGACCATCTAATTGCAGAATATATGCTTGATGTGGGCGACTGCAAAATACTAAATTCCCTGGGTTGCATGCTGGAAGAAGTCGGAGCCAGCCGAGAGGCCATTGATTGCCTGGAAAGAGCAGCAAGTCAAAGACCAGACGATTTTCACACATTATACAACTTAAGTCTTTGTTATTACAGGCATGAAATGTATGATTATGCCATTAGTATCTCACAGCAGATATTACAGATAAACCCAGAACACGGCCCGACACTTTACAATATAGCCTACTCTTACCTCAAAACAGGTCACTACATAAATGCAATGAAATATGCTAAGATTGGGGTTAGGCTATACGAACAAGACGACAAATTCAAAAGATTATTTTATACTATCAAAATACGAAAAGCTGTTGAAGATATTAAAAAGCCATATAAAAAAGCATGCAAATTATTGCATATAACCGGTAACTAAACAATATCCAACAAACCCTAAAATACTTATTTACGCATATTATATTTCGCCATTAAGATATGGGTTCAAATGATTTTCTTGACCTATTGTGCTGGAAATGCCATGCCCGGGATGAACGCTGGTATCTGCGGGTAATATAGATAACTTATCTTTAATAGAAGACATAATTTGACTGAAATTACCATCCGGAAAGTCTGTGCGTCCAATAGAATTTGCAAATAAAGTATCCCCGGTAAATACCATATTGTCTTGGCGGTTAATAAAACATATCCCACCTTTTGTATGACCAGGAGTTTCCAATACTTCTAATTTTTCATTGTAAAACTCTATAATATCACCTTCACTAAGTAATTTATCCGCTTTACCAACTACTACATTCAAACCCAACATTGCTGATAGATTTTGTACAGGGTCTGTAAGCTTATCTGCATCTCCCTTGCTAATATAAACAGGTATTCCGGGAAAATGTTTTTTTAACATTGGAATTCCAGCGATATGATCACTGTGACCATGCGTTAAAAGTATCATTTCAGGAGTCCAGTGATATTCTGTAAGGAAATCCACTAACGGTTCAGCCTCAAAGCCCGGATCCAGGATAATACACCTGTCACTGCTTGCCGGCGAAGTCAGGATATAGCAATTTGTTTGGAAAGTGCCTAACTCAAAGGTTTTAATATACAATTTACGGTCCTCGTACAGTTTTCTACTTAACAATATCTCTCATATTGATAATATACGAATTATGACGCAATATCAAGTAGATTAGCACTTCTCAAATAATAGTTATCGTTTATGATTATTGATCAATTTAAGAACTCGTAATAACTCTGCTACACTCCAGGCTTGAGCAATACAACCTTTTGGACGATGAGGGTAATCACCATCAAATATTTCAGCAACACTGCCCATACAGCCACCTGACCGGGCATGCTCAATTAAAGGGCTAATATATTCTATTGCCTGGCGAAGCGAACATTCGGAGAAATCATTGATTTTGAGAAATGCCTCAATAAATGGTCCAATTAACCATCCCCATACGGTACCCTGATGGTAAGAACTGTCCCGCTGGAATTGATCTCCACCATAATACCCCCTATATCGACTGTCAAGTGGACTAAGTGATCTGAGACCATATGGTGTCAATAATTGATCTTTTACAACAGAAACTACACTTGCTGCCTGAGAATCAGACAGACATGTGAAAGGTAGCGATACTGCGAATATCTGATTGGGTCTTATTGTCGCGTCCGGATTACCATCTGGATAAATAAAATCATACAAACAAGTAGTTTCCGGGTTCCAGAATTTGTCACGAAAAGATTCAGCTGTCACTTCAGCCATTAACTCATATTCTTTCTTTTCCTGTGCGCTGGAAGCTGATTCAGACATAATTTTTAGCGCATTATACCAAAGTGCGTTAATTTCTACAGCTTTGCCATATCTGGGTGTAAAAGCGGTATCGTTACACTTTGCATCCATCCAGGTTAGCTGTGTGTTTGCGTCTCCACCAGAAACCAAGCCGTCAGATTCGGCATGGATATTATCCCTTGTGCCATCATGATAATTAGTAATTATATTCTTCAGCATAGGACGAAACTGACTACGAAACTGATTTAGGTTGCCTGTAGCCTGTAAATATTGCCAGGCGGCATTAACAAACCATAAAGATGCGTCAATGCTGTTGTAATGTGGTGGGTTACCATAATCATCAAACCGGTTTGGAATTTGCCCACGATCTAAAACACTACCAAAAGTTTCCAATACTTCTTTAGCTTCATCATACCTACCAGTTGATAATAATGTGCCGGTAAAGGCAATAAATGTATCCCTACCCCAATCTGCAAACCAGTGATATCCCGCTAATATGCTGGCTGATACCTGTGACTTATTAATTGCCCTTCTCACCACAAACTGATCAGCAGCGAGAGTCAACATTTTCTCTGGCTCTGTCTTAGCATTTGATTGCTGATATAACGTATCTCTGTGTGCTTGTCTTTTACTTCTAACCTCTTTTAGAGTTAAGTCCATATTTTCCAGACAATTCATTCCAGATGAAGCTGAAATAACCAATGATGAATGCTTATTTTCTTCAACATTGACCGTATATGTCCCAACCGCACACAAATCTTCATAATCTTGCTGGCCACGAAAGGTTTCAACGCGGTATTTCATTGAATACCACCAGTCGCTGCTTGACTCAAAGCTGCTATCAGGCATTTTCATGTGAACAGCAGGCCCGGAAGGGTCCAAATGATGGACTGTTAATAAACCATTTTCATTTTTGACAGTTAATGGGACAGATGAATTTTGCAACGAATGAAAATCTCGCAATACAACAAGCGGTGTAACATGCAGCACCACTTCTTTAGATCCTACGCCAGTAAATTCATATGACACTATTGCTCTATCTGTATCATAACAAAGATATATAGACTTATGAACTTCAATTCCGTCTAAGTCAAAGTAAAAATGCACCCCACTGTCTGAACGAAACTTTTTAAGATATCTATACCCATCAGGATGTATTCTATCAGAAAACTCAAAACTTGAGAGATCATAATGCTTGCCATCAATCATGACTGTTTCAATCAAATTACTTACTGTCACAATTCGTTCTACCGGCGGATGAAGCGAAGCAATTAGCAGGCCATGGTATCTTCTTGTATTACATCCAATAATTGTACCGGATGAATAGCTCCCTCTACTATTTGTAATTAGCCATTCCTTTTCAAGCAGATAATCAATATCATGATCATCAATCATTATATCTTTATATTCCGGTTCCTTTTGTTTACAAGTTTGAGTCATTACTCCACTCCATTTGTCTTTTCAATAGCCTGTTAATACACATATTAGATACAGGTAATATATTCTATATCATTATCGTCACAATTTGAGATATAATCCAGCATTCATATCAAATATATATATAAAAAGTTACGCAATGTGATTTTTATGTATGTGTTTACAAAAACACGACTTAAGGAAAACACTAAAGGCAATTACAGATGATATCAACACATTAGCACCTTAGGCAGTCCATAAATAAATATATTGATTTTTGAATACTATCAGTGAATAATATGGCAAATCATTTGATATAAAAGACATTACTTTAAGGGTTAATAATGGAATTAAAGAAGGAACTTGGTTTACTTGACGTTTTTTGTATTGCCTGTGGAGCTATGCTGTCAAGCTTATTTGTCCTGCCAGGTCTGGCATACGAAATAGCAGGCCCATCTGTCCTAATTAGCTATATTTTTGCTGGTATCCTTGCTCTTACCGGACTTTTAAGCCAAGCAGAGCTGGCCAGTGCTATGCCTAAATCCGGCGGAACCTATTTTTATGTTACACGCTCAATGGGAGATGCAGTAGGTACAGTGTATGGCCTGATCACATGGCTGTCACTGGCATTAAAAGTAGCCTATGAATATGTCTTTATGGCAAGCCTTCTCATTATTATCAGCCACGTCAGCAATAATTGGCATATGCCGATTGCTGTAGTGCTGTGTATTGCATTTTTAGGCCTAAATCTGGTGGGTGCAAAAGGTGCCGGGAAAATGCAAATATATCTGGTTGCAATTATAGTGTCAATATTGTCATATTTCTGTATAAAAGCATATTCACAGATGGATGTAATAAACTTTAAACCATTTGCACCAAGAGGTTTAGATGAAATATTACCGGCCACTGGTTTTGTATTTATCAGTTATGGAGGGTTTTTGAAAGTAGCGAGCGTCGCAGAAGAAATAAAAAATCCCGGATCTACAATTCCAAAAGCAATGATTCTAGCTTTTGCGACAATCTTGTTTATTTATATTAGCGTAGTCTTTGCCGCAATTGCGGTTGCCGGGGAGGCCCTTTCCGGATCCGAAGCACCTTTAGCTAAAACAGCTTCAATTCTTAATGATAAGATAGGAACTATCCTGATTGCAACAGCTGCAATCCTTGGTCTTGTATCTTCTGCTAATTCCGGTGTTATGGCGGCCAGCAGATATCCTCTGGCATTGGCAAGGGATGAAATGCTCCCCGAAAAACTTGGATATATAAATTCCAGATATAAAACTCCTCACTATTCATTGCTTCTTACCACAATAGTAATATCAGCTGCTATGTTTGTAAAAATGGAAGCTTTAGTAAAAGCTGCTTCTGCAGTATTAATATTAACTTACATTTTCTCCTGCCTTGCTGTTATTATTCTTAGAGAAAGTCGTATTCAAAATTATAAACCTCAATTCCATTCACCTCTATACCCCTGGGTACAGGTATTTGGTATGGCTGGAATGTCATTTATTCTCTATGAAACCGGCTTAAAGGCAATATTGACCAGCCTGGCCTTTATCCTGGTTGGTTTCATAGTTTACTGGTTTTATGGACGAGCGCACACGGGTAGAGAATACGCACTACTTCATTTAATTGAAAGAGTTTCAGACAGAAAACTTACTGACCACCACCTTGAAACAGAATTAAAAGATATCGTTCACGAACGCGATCAGGTACTTAAAGATAGATTTGACCATTTAATTGAAAAATGTACGGTTATAGACATTGACGAAGGAATAACCCTTGCAGAATTTTTCCGCAAAGCTGCCGAGTCTATTTGCGATTCCCTGGAACTGCCTGAAAGCAAAGTTTATGATATGCTTATGGAAAGAGAAAAAGAAAGCTCAACTGTATTGAACGATTTTTTGGCTATTCCACATATTGTTGTTCCGGGCCAAAAACATTTTGATGTTATTCTAGCTCGATGCAAAGAAGGCATTAAATTTAACGAAAGCAGACCTCATGTTCACACTGTATTTATTTTAATGGGCACAAAAGATGAACGTGCTTTCCACTTGCAGTCATTAGCAGCTGTTTGCCAGATTATTCAACATGAAAATTTTGAGAAAACATGGTTAAAAGCTAAAGATACTGCTGCATTAAAGGATGTTATATTATTGGGAAAACGCCAAAGGCTAGTAGAATAATATTGATTTTTATAGTTATTACGCTCTCAACTCTTTAGAAATCCAATAGAAGATTCGAATATTCTCTGGCATACAGATTCATATTCTGCCTTTTTGTTCAATTCATTATCGAGATCTTCCAGGTTGGCCAAACATATATTGCATCCTAGATTATTAATGTGAAAGTCAACATATCCCGCCCACTCTTCATCCAAAGAACCCAGTCTCCAGCTGCCAATTGTTGATCGTTTAGGGCATGTAAACCTTTGTTCCTGCCAAATCTCAACTAACATACCATCAATATTATTATCTGCGTTTATTTCAACTTTTCCAGCTAAAGACTCCTTGAGTTTCTCGAGGCATCTGTGCTTTACCAACCCTACTGTTTTGGGGTCTTCATTTATACAGCTTGCAATACTTTTGTTTCCCAGCCCCGCATAAAATGCAAGTTCAATTATTTTTATGTCTCGAAAGTTATTTTTCTTTTTAGACCTGTCTGTTATCTCTCTCAAGGCAGCAGCAAGCATTCCTTTAAGTTCACAAAAGACTTCATCATTAGATACATAGCGACTAGCTGTCATATTATCGCCGGCCCCTAATGTTTCATAGTTGAAATTGCTATCATCTTCCTTGGCAGCCAGGTCGTTAATCGAACATATCTTTGAAGAAGCATGCTTGCGATACTGGTCGATCAATCGCCTGCGAAGTATCATAAATACCCAACTCTCAAGCGATACTTTACCTTCAAAACTATTTAGACTTTTTATACAAGCTATAAAAGTTTCCTGCACTAAATCTTCCGCATCAGAAAGCTTGCCGTTTAATGCTCTCATGGCAAAAGAAGTAAGTCTTCCCTGGAACCTGTTAACAAATACTCCCCATACTTCTGCATCACCGGATCGAATACCGTCCAATAGGATTTTATCAGCTTTTGTCAGCATAAATATAACCAGTTATTAAATTAAACTGGTACTTTAATTTTGGTTATTACTTCGTTTATTATATCCTGACGAGATATACCTTCATATTTGGTACCGGCAGTTAATACTATTCTATGTGATAAAACATGACCGGCAACCCATTTTACATCGTCTGGTATAACATAGTCTCTATTAAAATAATAGGCAGCTGCCTGGGCGGCCTTGAATAACATTAATGTCCCCCTGGGACTAACACCCAGCCTAAGCCTTGCATCATTTCTTGTACGAGCAGCAATATCAACAATATATCTTAAAATACCTTCATCGCAATGGATTAACTTAACTGAATGCTGAATTTGACATATCTCTTCACCAGACAAAACTGGTTCAAGACCATCAAGCGGATCTATCTCGCGTCGAGATTGCAAAATATTAACCTCAAGTTCAGGATCAGGATATCCCATATCCAACATGATTAAAAACCTGTCTAATTGAGCTTCCGGCAAAGGGTATGTACCATGAAAATCGATTGGATTTTGAGTTGCAACGACCATATATGGCTTTGGCAACACGTAACTTGTGCCTTCAATTGTCGCCTGTTGCTCATTCATTGCTTCAAGCAGCGCAGATTGGGTTCTGGGTGACGCCCTGTTTATCTCATCAGCCAGCATAAGGTTGCAAAAAATAGGACCTTGATGAAACTTAAATTCACCACTTACAGGGTTATATATAGATGAACCTAAGATATCAGCAGGTAAAAGATCCGGGGTAAATTGCACCCGACTGAAGTGAGCAGATATACTTCTCGCTACAGCCCTGGCTAATGTTGTTTTACCAACACCCGGAATATCTTCCAGTAAAACCGAACCTCCGGCTAATATAGCTATAATCATAGCGTCTACACATTGATCTTTACCAATTATTACTTTAGACAGATTTTCTCGAAGCGGTATAAGCTTCTTATTATAAGTGATGCCTGTTTTTTGCGTCATAATGTTATATCCCGACTGTATTTTTTGTAACTATGCCGGATTCTAATTTCATGATCATAGATGCTATTCTTCTATTACGATCACTCGACTTGCTTCAATAAATTTAGTTTGAGTTGATGGATCAAAGCTAGATGGTCCGCTTACTGATATCTGTCGGCCAACATATTTTTCCAGGTCATCACCAGATACATAATAACTTATCAATCCTGCATTATCCAAAAGTAAGTATCTTTTAGTTACGCCTGTTGTAAATACTGCAGATTTTGCTAATTTACCTTTAACAACTATTATGTCGGGCGAATCATCAGCAGGAGTATTTTCTCGCAAAGCTTTATCAACGGCCTGATCTATTTTCAACATGGCTTCTTCAATCTGCTTATCCTGCGCAATTGAAGCTAAAAGCTGTTTCTGTGCTGTTTCTCCTTTAAGAATAGTCTTTAGTAGCATTTCTGCAGTACTTTTAACCGTTTCTGAATCAGTTTCTTTGCCGAGTTTTTCGACATGCAACCTTAATGTGGCATAATCACGATCCATCAAAGGCATTTTTTGAACAGCTTCATACTCGTTTAGTACATCTCTCAACTGAACATACTGAGATTTTAATTCATCAGAAGAAGTAACATTTGCAATTAGCTCACTATTTTGATTTCTAACCTCATTCACATAATCCAGGGATGTCTTATCACTTCTTTTTATATAATCTGCTGCTACCCAGAAATAACTTCCTCTTGGCGGAACGATCTTATAAAACTCATCCCTCTTACCAATTACTTTTACTTCCTGACCTTTTTTTGCCAGCATAAGAACACGGTTTGCATTTGTCGGGGAAATGTCAATGCTGCCGGCACGAATTCGAACGTTGTCACCGGTAACAATCCCTGTCAGCAGTTCTTTGCCAAGTAATCCGACTTGTTCATTGTCGTCAGTTACATCTGCTTCTTCATCAGTTTCATTTGGAGTTGATTCATCGATATTTTCATCTGAATCTGTTAATTCCATATTATTGCTGTCAATTGTATCAAGTATCTTAACAAATTCGCACGAAATATAGGCAAAACTACCGGGAACCGGCTCAACCCGGGCCCAGCTTCTTTTTCCAGGCCGTATTTGTGTGACTATAACCTCCTGGCCTTTTGTGAGTTTGCCAACAGGATAATATGGAGTAGCTGGACCAGAACGAACATATACACTTTCTGAAGTTATAACTCCAATATAGGGGAAATCACTTGTTATATTAGAATTAACAGGCATATTGTTAACAGAGGTAGAGTTACCCCAAACAGGCTCTGACTCATTAAGATTATTTTGAGGATTATTTTCTGTAACAAAACCAGCAGAATCACCCTGACTGTCATTTGCTGCAAATGTGGTGCTTGTGAACAACAAGACAGAACACAAACCTATATAAAACAATGCTTTAGAAATCTTCATACTGTTATCTCCAGTCGTAATCAATATTGTTTTTCTTTCTTAAAGTAATAAAATAAATTACCAGAAAGTGCTTTATTTGTCAATCGTTATAAAAGGAATCCCACATGTCGCTTAACTTCCAACTTACGTAAAACCGATAATATATACACATTTAGTATTAACAATACTATAATATAACAGTAATGAGAATTTAGGGAAACTTATGGCAAAAACTAGAATTTGAGTACAACAGGATAGATCAGGAGTTGAGATGTAATATCAATTATTCAATTAGTCCACATTCTTCTCATTTTTATACAGGCATGTTCGTTTCTCCTTTCCGAACATGCCTACTTTTTTTTATAAAATCAATCTATATTGGGGTTTGAGTTGGAACCGTCGTTTTCCTCATGATTATGGTCATGATGGTGTGAACCAGAACACCTGCAAGCTACACCAATATCACCTTTCACAAATAATAGAGGAAATAATATATCGCTTACACAACATGGCAGCCAAACAGCTAACATCAATACTATAAACATCCCTGCCATAAGAGAAGCTGTCATATCTGCTGTAGTGTTCATTAACATATGCGATGAAGACGCCCAGGTACTAATTAAGACATGAATACCATGAGGAAATCTGCTGCTGGGAATACACCAGGCTATAAGAATCCCTAGAAACGCAGCTGGATTTACTATGTACCAGTGCTCAATAAATCCAAGGTGTAATCCATGTTCGTGATGATGCTCACAATTCTCATCATGTATATGCTCAGAATCTTCATCTACGTGAGCTTTATCTTCGGAGTGACTCTCATCTTCATGGGCACTTTCTGCAGGCTCATGTTCATTTCCTGAGTGAATATGGCTGTCCGCTTCTGCGTCATTTACATGCAATGCGGCATGAGAAGGAATGCTGGCACCAAGTATTTCTTCACCAAAAAATGGTATTATGCAGTCGCTCAAAGTTGCAATTCCGACAGAACCAAGATAACCTATAAGTATAATAACTAATATGTTTTTCTTTTTGGTATGTAGTAGAAAAAGCGATGAAGTGACCATAGCTGAAAGTAATACATGGCCAGGGTGAAATATCTGAAATAAAACCTTACCGGTATCTGTTCCCATATTTCTGAACATTAACATAAAAGCTATACCTATTGCAGCTCCGCCTGCGGTAAATGGTAAATGGCATAGCATCTCATCCCAAATATGCTTAAATCGTTTTCCTAACTGCATATATATTATTCTCCAATTCAATCTTAATCTGATACAAATAGTGGATTATATAATAATTACGTCTAATTTTCAAAATAGTTTTACAATCCAAAAATTTATATATAGAACGTAAAAATGAAAAAAGGCGGCAATTTGCCGCCTGTAATATTATTGTTTAAATTTAAAATTATTAGAGATTTTATGCTATTTTCTACTTAAAAAGCATGAAACGCCTGGAGGCGGCCTCTCCCAACAGTCCACTTCAATCACATACTCCTGAAATGAATCTGTTTTTTCAGGCTCCTTGAATTCGTCAAAATTCGAAGAAAATACTAATTCACGACTAAATTCTACGAAAACTAGAAATAAAAGCACAAACAACCAACATACCATGTAGTAAAACATATCAAGTCCTCGCTAGACGTTTGGACTGAAATCTCAGCCCTTTTGCAAGTTTTACGTTAAAAATAATGTCGGTATATATGATTAATATTCAGGATATATTTAGCCTGGAATTATACACTAAAAAACACCTGTTCATGCCATGGCAGGCTTACCAGTATTGATAAGCTTAGTTGCTAAATGCACTAACCTCGATTTTAATGCTGAAAACAAGGATTTCTCAATCTTCCCCTGCCAATGTCCTATAAATGAATACCTTCTTTTACAAGGCTATATAAATATTGTCCATAATGGTTCTTTTTAAGAGGATCTGCTAATTTCAACACCTGCTCCTGGTCTATATACCCAAGCGTATATGCTACTTCTTCCGGACAGCAAATCATCAAGCCCTGCCTTTGCTGAACAGTATATACAAAATTAGAAGCCTGAAGCATAGATTCCGGAGTTCCTGTATCTAACCATGCTGTACCGCGGCCTAATAGCCCTACAGAAAGTTCTCCCAGCTCCAGGTATTTCTTATTTACATCAGTAATTTCAAGCTCTCCCCTAGCAGATGGTTTTATATCAGCTGCAATATCAGTAATTTTGTTATCATAATAATATAAGCCTACTGCAGCATAATTGCTCTTAGGCTTTTGCGGCTTTTCTTCGACGCTTAACACATTACCTGTCTTATCAAACTCAATTACACCATATCGCTCAGGATCTCGTACCCAATATCCATATATTCTGGCACCAGAAGTTATTTTTGCAGACTCAGTTAATGATTTGGCCAGTCCATGACCATAAAAAATGTTATCACCAAGAATAAGTGACGCTGCACCACCATTAATGAAATCTTTTCCAATAATGAAGGCTTGAGCAAGACCTTCCGGTTCTGGCTGCTCTGCATATTCCAGTGAAATCCCCCACTGGCTGCCATCACCTAATAAGTCTCTAAATGTTGGCAGATATCTCGGAGTAGAAATTATCAGAATTTCACGAATACCTGAAAGCATTAAAACACTTAATGGGTAATAAATCATTGGTTTGTCGTAAATGGGTAATATTTGCTTACTGACACTTCTTGTCATTGGATGAAGCCTTGTCCCGCTTCCACCTGCCAAAATGATACCTTTCATATTTATCTCCGAAATAATAATTATTCAATATAAAATAGTTTAATGCAATATTTGACAAAAAAACTTAAGGTGACCTCTGGAAATTGCTTTTGATGCGATAGTTTAAGATTTTGGTTGCTGACAAGGAACATAAAATCGTGCATATTGGCTATATTCACTGTTTTATGTGACGCATGTCAGCAAGTAAAAGAAAAACTTGTCACTCAAAATGAATTTTCAGAGGTTGCCTAAAATGTTATCTAAATACCCACCGTTTAATATGGTAAAAACTAACCGGAGGGTGGAATTCCTGTCCTGGCGGAGGCGGCGGTGTAAGTATGTGGGCATATGCCGGATCTACCGAGATATTAAGAGGTAATTCCGGCCCATCATCGCCATCCAGTTGCACGGGTACACTGTGATTACAACTAATCTCAACATTTTGACATTTCAGCCTTATCACTTGAGAGCTTTTATGGTCCATTCTGAGCGAAGTTAAACAGGACTGCCACAACAACCTGCAGCGAGACTTACACTTAAATATAGTTATATCCAGATACCCATCACTGCAATCAGCACCAGGTGCTATCCCTAATCCAATAGCATATCGCTCAATATTGCTTACAAACACCAAAGCCGGGTCATCACATATTTGCCTGCCATCTGCAACTACCTTAATTGGATGGAACTTATACGACCAGAAAGTTCTTGCCAGCGGCCATAAATAATTCATAGGCGTAATATGCCCGTTGCGTTTCTGATGCACGTATTTTACTACCTGGGCGTCAAAACCAACACCTATAACTGCCATAAAATGCTTGCCATTAACCTTTCCCAGGTCTATTTCACGAACAACACCATGATCAACAGCAGCAATACTGTTTGCCAGGGTACCATCAAGTCCTAGTTCACAAGCTAATAAATTCTCAGTTCCAGAAGGAATAATCAATACCGGCACCCTGCTGCCAGCGGCAGCTTCCAGCACTACCCTGACGCTGCCATCTCCGCCCGCTATCATCACAGTGTCATAATTACCTTCAACAGCTGCCTTTGTAAGCTCAGAGGCGTGGTTAAGTGACCGAGTCAGGTGGATATCTACAATATCTCCAATACTTTCAAGGTGTTCTTTCAAGTCCTTAATTCTATCAACCCTTAAATTTGAACCTGATTTAGGGTTAACAATCAATTGATGTCTTCGGGCTTTCTTCATTCTTCAATAAAATTATCTATTATGCCGTAACTAAACGGGCTACCATTTCCTGAGAGATAAACGATGGATTACCTTGCTTGACCAGTACACTACAAGCCAGCTCGAAAAAAGCTGCTTTTTGGATTACATCGCTTAAGCTTTTTCCAGTAGTAACCATACCATGATTTTGAATAATAACCATAGCTGATTTACAAGATGCTTCTCTGACAGCATTTGCAAGCTCCTCGCTGCCGGGCGGTAAAAAGTCAACCATGATCGGGTCGCCAATATAGAATGGTACTTCCAAAATGACATTAAAATTGTCAGGAAGCGTTTTTCCGCATGCAATTGCTGTTGCATATGGGCTTTGGAAGTGTAAAACAGCATTTATTTCAGGCTGATCGTTTAAGATTCCCAGATGAAATCTGCTTTCAACTGAAGGTTTGACATTGTTAATTAGTTCCTGATCTGAAATTCTGGATATAGAAATCTTTTCAGGGGACATTTTGCCAAACCATGTACCGGTTCCGGTAATAAGTGCCATGTCTTCAGCGGCCCTGAAAGAGAGATTGCCACTGCTGCAAAGAGAAAGTCCCAGCCTGTCAATTTCCTGACATGCATCGAGAAAATCTGGAATATAATCAGTCATTCACCACATCTCCAATAAAAATAAGTAATTACGGTAATTGATTTTATCGGTAAATTTTATAGAATACATTTATGAAATACGAGCATATTATATGGGACTGGAACGGTACCTTGCTTGACGATGTTGCAGATTGTGCCGCTGTAGTCGATAACCTCATGCAAAAGCATGGTTTAGGACATTTAAGCATAGAAAGATATCGCCAGGAAACCTGTTTCCCGGTCATAAATTTTTATATAGCATTGGGCTTTGATTTTAGCAAAATCACGTTTGAAGAAATGGCAAATGACTATATTGAGCAATATCTAGCCATATTACCGGTTATGAAGCTGCACGAAGGCAGTTCCGATAGCTTAAAAATATTAGCCAATAACGGTTACACACACTCGGTTCTGAGTGCCTACCACCAGCAGAGACTGGAAGAGGCAATCGATCATTTTGGGCTAACCAGTTTTTTTGAGAAAATAATCGGACTTGATGATTATTATGCACGGTCTAAGGTAGAAAACGGTAAAAAATGGATAACAGAACTGCCTCACACCCCTGACAAGGTGCTGTTTGTAGGCGATACGCTGCATGATCATGAAGTAGCAGAAGCAATTGGTGTCGACTGTGTATTGCTGACAAGCGGTCACCAGAATAAAGATGTAATCAGTCAGGCCGGCTGCAAAATGGTTGATTCGCTCAAAGAACTTACAGACTGGCTTCTATATTGATAAACCGGCACAACACTCTATAAAAGAATAAATTACATAAGGAAATAACCATGGCATATTTGAATGTAAATATCGATCACGTAGCAACAGTAAGGCAAGCCAGATTGACGGTAGAACCCGATCCGGCGTGGGCAGCAGTAGAATGCGAACTGGGTGGTGCCAAAGGTATAACGATGCACCTTCGTGAAGATCGCCGGCATATTCAGGAGCGAGACGTTGAGGTCGTAAAAGAGATATCTAATCTTAAGATCAACCTTGAAATGGCGATGACAGAGTCTATGGTTCGGTATGCAGCTAAGCTGGTGCCGCATGCCGTTACCCTGGTGCCGGAGAAACGTGAAGAGTTGACAACAGAAGGCGGTCTTAACTGCGTAAAGCTGTATAAAACCCTGAGTTCGGTAGTGAAACGCATGCACAAGAAAGGGATCGAAGTATCTGCGTTTATAATGGCTGACTCTGACCAAATCCAGGCGTGTGCTGATGCTGGGTGTGATGCAATTGAGCTCCATACAGGACCGTATGCTAATGCCAAAAGCGGTCGCCAGATAAGCCTGCGATTGAAGCAGCTGGAAGCCGGATTGAAGGCCGGACTTGATACAGGAATGGTAGTTCATGCCGGGCATGGACTTACATACCGCAACGTCGAGCCAGTAGCGGCAATGGCCGGTTTCAGCGATTTTAATATCGGCCATGGAATAATATCTCGCAGCATTTTTACCGGTATTCGAGAGGCTACCAGAGAGATGGCAGCATTGATCAACTCCCCTACTAGAGCATAGCTTTGGTTAGTTGTTGCCCTTTCGATAAATGGGCTAAGTTGTCATATTTTAATAATTATTACGCTATATTATTAAGACGTTACCTTCGTTTCGTCTTTAATATAAACAACGCTCAATAAAAACTGAATATTAAAACGACTTGCTAAGGGCCTGTCCGTTCAGAATGAACGGTCATTAGACATTACAAATTCTATTCATCTCCGAGCCTGCTGAGGTCTGGTGCAGGCTATGCCTGCCTTGGTCATTGTCGTCCCAGGAACCGCCATATCAGATACAAAACCGATAATTGCAGTAACAACACAACCACAAACTTTGCTATATAACTAAACTTACGTGTTTTATGCCGAAACAGCTTAGCACCCAAAATAGCACCTATAGAACCACCCCAAAAGACCAATATCAGCAAGGTCTTTTCCGGTATCCGCCGCTTATTATGCCTGGCACAATGTTTATCCACCCCATAAAGCAGAAAAACAAGCACATTCAGCAAAATTAATATTGTAACTAATATTTCGATACAAAAAATATAGCTATATCAATTACACTTGTCAACACATAGATTAACTGCCAAACCTGTTCCGCTCAGCAACAAAATAGTAACCGCAAAGATCAAGCTGAAAAATCTGTTGCCTAAAATATCCCATGCTTTGGCCCTGAACTGTATCTACCGGCAGATAGTATATACTTTTCGTAAATAACTATCAGCCGGTACAATACAACAATTATCAAGTTCGTTTTCAGCTCAAACCTGACACTAATCTATCATTATCGCTATTCCCTTACCATTGATAATATCACCTTTTCCATGGTAAGTACCTTTATCATCAACCACAGTTACAGTTACCATTCTGCTGTCTAAGGTCAGGCTTCCTGTTTGTTTAGTACATTTTACAACGACTTTATTGCCTTTTTTAACAGCATCAAAATCAAAAATGCAATATTCGCCCTGCCTGTAATCGTACCCATCACCGGCATCTTCATACAATCTACCTGAGGCCTTACCATTTTCATCCAGTACAACCATCAAAGTCAAAGCCTGGGTTTCAGGTATCTCTGCTGTCGACTGAACTATCGGGCCTAAAGGCACAATTGCACCTCCGCGAACCTTTACCTCACACTGATACTTATCCTTACCGAGATCTTCACCGGCAATTGTTACAGCCTGCCAGATACCGGCCGGACATGCTGCATTATCTGCCCAGCGAGGTATTACCATCAGGTCAGAACCAACCAGAAACACCCTGTCCTCCATACGTAAAGACAAATCGTCAGGGTCAGCGAAAAACATCGGACGCATTACCGGCAGCCCCTGCTTATGTGATTCCTGGAATGTTGTATACAGGTAAGGCATCAAACGATAACGCCTCTGTAAGGCCGTACGTGCGGCTGATTCAACTTCCGGACCAAACTCCCATGGCTCCTGGTTCGCTGTTCCTGCGCAAGTATGCGAGCGGCTGAAAGGATAAAATGCACCTACCGCTATCCAATGGCCCCATAAATCTGGGGTGGCATTACTCAAAAAGCCACCAATATCAGGCCCGTTAAACGGCTGACCTGAAAGGCCGAGGTTCAATGACATCGGAACGGCCCACTTCAAATGCTGCCAGGTAGCATTATTATCTCCTGTCCAGGTCGCGGCATACCGATGACCGCCAAGATAATTCGCCCTCGTCAAGACAAATGGCCGTTTATCTGGATTCGCCGCCTGGATACCTGCCCGAGAAGCTTTCGTCATCAACATACCAAATACATTATGATACTGCTCGTGAGTGCCAGGCTGCAAACCACCGCCGCCACGGAACTTATTATCCATCGGCATTGTCATCTCATCGCCGCCGAAAACTGCCGGTTCGTTCATGTCATTCCAGACACCATCTATACCATTAGCCATAAAGTCTTTATACAAACCACTCCACCATTTGCGAACGTCTGGACTGGTGAAATCTGGGAATACACAATCTCCAGGCCACACCTTACCAACAAAAGGCTTACCTGACGCTTGTTTTACCCACGCATCTACAGCCGTACCACTGTCATATACCGAGTAGCCAGGCTCATTCTTTACTCCGGGATCAATCATCCAGATACCCTTAAATCCCTGCGAATGCAGATAGTTATTAGTTGCTTTCGGGTCTGGATAATGCTCTTCCGAGAATGTAAATATCCTGAAACCATCCATATAATCAATATCAAACCAGATTACATCACACGGTATCTGCTTTGCCCTGAAAGTATCTGCAATTTCCCTGGCCCTGGCATCAGGAAAGTAGGAATATCGGCATTGCTGATAGCCTAACGCCCACCTTGGCGGCATAGGCATCGTACCTGTCAAGTCGCCCAGCCGAACCATTACCTCCTGCGGACTACTGCCCTCTATTACAATTGTAGGAAACCATGGTGCACGGTCAGGCACAGAAAACAAAATACCGGCCCGAAGGTTAAGCTCAGATATCCAGGTACTATCAAAAATTACGCCAAATGCTGTTCCGTCCAGACGAACACCTATCACCCATGGATGAGACTGGTATAGCCCTCTCTCATCGTGATATGCATAGTTATCCATATTAAACAGCCGGATTTTATGGCCGTTACGCAACAGCCCGCCAACTACTTCTCCGGTACCATAAAGGTCTATTTCTGATGGTATATCAAAAAATACATACTTACGGTTTTCGTGAGTACCAAAAACAGGTTTCATCTTCCAACTGCCGGGAACATTGCCTATCTTCTGCCTCGGTGCTTTCAATGCCAACGAAGGCTGAACATCATCCATAGACACATTTTTAGGCAGAAATCGAGCTACGTTATCGAGAATAATCTCACTTTTGCCGCCCGGCATAGAACTATCAATGTAACACTGATAATCAGGCCCCAGCTTATCATCTGCCGGCATAACATCCGACCAGTCTGTTCCCAGCCGAAGCTCATCAAACTCCCAGGTACAGTCATTATGACCGCTGCGTATCCTGATCTGATCAAAAGACAGCTCTGTTTGATAGCTGGTCCAGATTGTCTTTGGCTGACGATCTTTACTACGGTTGCCAAAAGGATCTATACCAACTTCAATATCTTCAGGACCATCATTATGAAACACAATCTTACAGATTATCATATGTACTTCATCATCCACATAGGTTTTGGTATCACCTATCTGAAATGTACTGCCGTCTGGCCCCCAAAAGGCAAAATTTTCCGAGCCATAGTCGTTTCCCATGCCAAACATTTCTTTATCACCATCGTACAATACGACACCGGCAAACTTGTCTTTACAGCTTTTATTCAAGCTTCGTAGACAAAAGCTTATATATAGCACGGGAGTGGTATTCTCATCATCAATTGATGTCGCCAGGTTAAACCTGACACCGGCATCATTATCCTTGATCCACAGATGGTTACCGGATTCCTGATGAAACCTGAAATCCAGGCTGCCTGACCCAACCTTCGCCTTTGAAGGGTTATCGGAAACCGCACTGGAAAAATCCTCTTTTAATATTACATTTCCAAAAGAGCATGTAATAAATAATCCGACTAGTAAAATACAAAGCAAACTTCTTAACATAACTAAATTCCACCTCAAAAACTTAAAATCACTAACTAAGACAACCTCAGTAATACATATTTAGGTTAAAATTAAACAAAAAAAAGATTCCCTTCCGCATCAGCGAAAGGGAACCAATGTTGTAACTATTTACAAATAACTAGTTTAGCTCCGGGCTAACAACAGCGTTATCCAGCCACTTTGAAGCTAATTCTGCAAAATCAGCAATATCAACCACACAATTGCCGTCCAGGTCATAAACCTGTCCCAGGCATACATCCTGGCCGGATATATTTGCATAAATTTGAGCAATTGTCTCTGCATCTAATGCATAATTATAGATTTCTACCTCATCAAACAGACCATATGTATTATTATAGTCCTCAATGATAGTTTCCTCATCAGTAACACGTACGCGACCACCTACTGCCACAGGAGATACGCTGGCATTAATAGGTGCTGTAACCTCGTCGCCATCTTTAACAAATGAACCGTCATCTGAAGAATAAACAACACTTACAACACCATCAATATAAACCTTCTTAACCGAACCGTCATAAGTACCAACTACATAATGCCATTCATTGTCATAAACGCTTCTATTTGCCGGTGTTCCGTCATCATAGCCTGTGCCGCGAGTTGTAAAGCAAGGTCTGTCATCAGTATCACCGAAATGACGCAATTGCCAGCCTTCACCTTCACCATTCTTAGCAACAAATGGACACCAGTCCTGTGTATCATCAGTTTTAACCCAGCAGGAAACTGTCATGTTGTAATCACAATTATCAAAATATGCAACCTGCGCCGGATCTGTATAGAAGAAGTCTACTCCGCTATCAAACTCTACACAATTACCAACTATACCATCAGGCATAAAGTTTGGATCGCCCACAATAACAGAAGCGGGACTGCCCGGTACAACACTGTCTAAACTATCATCTTCGAACGTCCAGTATGCAAGTTTGCGTTTTACTGCCAGAATTGCAGGGTCAGATGAAACTGCTATTTCTGAACTATTAATGATTGTACAATAATATTGACCTTCATCAGCAACTTCTGCGTTAGCAATAGCTAGTTCATCCGTTGTTGCACCGGAAATATCACCACTATTGGTCAGCATTCCATCATTTTCACCATCAATATACTTATACCACTGATAAGATGCTTCTGTTTCAGTATATACATCTACGGTAACAAATGCTGTCGCTCCAGGATCAACCGCTACATATTTGTCTTGAGAAGTGACAATAGCCTTTGTTAATTCAGTATTGAAACTCAAACTGTCACCAGGCACGACTGTACCATTAGTATAAACTGAATCTACACGCCAGTAACATGTGCTATTTTTTGACAAATCTGTTGTCGGAGCGTAACTTGCATTCAGGTTGGAATCCCATTCAGACACAACTATTGGATCAACTGCCGCAAGATTAGGGTCATCAACGTTATAATATAAGTTAAAATAGTCAAGCCCGGCTGCTGGGGTATTTACACCCTGGGTAGAAGTTCTGGCCTGTGGAATATCCCAGGAGAATTCAAAACCACTTACAACAATATCAACATCTTTATTTTCAGGTAAATAGTTATGTGTCGTAGACAACCATTCATCATTTATTTCCAGATTATCAAACCACTGATCACTGCCATCACCACCTTCGGTATATACCTGTATGCCATCAATACCGGCACCGGTAAATGTACCTTCCCAGGTTGCCACAACGTCACCAAGATCGGCGTTTGCATCATCAGAACCTTTCCATCCATTATCAGTAATTGATCCTTCTGTCACACTGATAACATAAGAATTTGAGCCGGTTAAAGAGAACTTAACCTGAAAAAGATCATAATTATCATATCTTTTATCAGTCAATTCATAAACACCAGACCCAGTATCATATTTAGAATAGTAGTCATTTCCACCAATAAATACAAATTCTACTTCACAGCTTGAACCTTCCTTAAAACGAATACCTATGGTTCTGCCATTATTAATATTAGTGTTGTGGGCATACTGCATAGTAACTGTCTGCCCTATCAGGAGAGCACCGCCGGCGAAAGAATGGTCAGCATATGTACCATTATCACCATTACTGTCCCAGATAGTCCACATATTAGCATTTCCATCCTGCATTCCCTGGAGATAGCTTCGGCCATTTCCACCATCTCCAGTAACAGTCCAAACATCAATGGTAATACTGTCAGGAGAACTGCCGGGACTGTCAGTTGCTTCATATAACACATTATCTGCACCGTTTACACCTGATAGGGAAATCCCCAACATAGCCAGTAAAATAACAATCTTTATTTTCATCTTTTCTTACCTTTCTCAATATAAATGTACATCTTTGTCATAAATTAGTCCTTAAATAAAAAAGGACATTAACTGTCAAATCGAATAGTGAACGTTATCTTCTTATGCCTCCTCTGCTTGTAAAATTATTAAGTAGTCAAAATTATTTATTTTATTTAGAAAATTCTATTGTCAATTCAGGATTACCAAATAATGCCCAACTATAGGAAATTGTATTATTAACTTCTGTTGTCGCAAGAGTCAGATACTTTGAATCTTGCTCAATTGGCACAACAATCTGAACTGCATCTTCTACATCTGTAAGTTTCTGACGAACTGCTTCATTTCCGTCAATAATCACCCAGAACTCCACAGCAGAATTTATTTTTCCACCTTGATAAATTTCATCTATATTATTATTATTTTCAGCATATTGTCTTACCGTTTGAGATATCCCTATTAATGACTTGAAATTAACCAGTCTAAGATCAGGATAATCCGTACGAATGGCTTCCAGATCAAAGGTAATACCAAGATTAGGGTGCATGGAAATCGCCGGGTTCTCTTTTGAGCCAAATGTTATACCGTTTAACTCTAGATAATGCTTCGGAACTTCATAGCCTACATGATAAGCGCCGTTAAAGATATAACCCCAGTAAAAACCAGCCGTTTCAGGAAATTTATAGCTATAAGTCTGGTCAGCGGTAATAAAATCACCTTTGGTAATCCCCGGAGAAAAAACTCCATCAACATATTTTAGCTTAACAACAGGTAAAAAACCTTCAATCCCATAATCCAACCCACTGCCAGGCAAATCGTTAACAACTTTTCCAGATTTAATATTGATACCGGAATCCAGTCGGCCACTGCCAAAACCACTTCCACCACCAACAATATCAGCTAGAGAAATGCTGTCGTGTCCCCGCCAGACGAAGTTATTTTCAGAGTTTATCTTCCTTACAAAAAGTTTATCTTTACAGTCAATATCAACTATACTGCGACTATTTGCAGAAACTTTTCTGGCCCTGCCTTTTTGAATTTCCATACTGACAGTATCAGACTCTCCGCCGGCAATCAGCATAGTCTTACCTTTTACCACATGAATATCTGTATCACCGTTAGAATCTACCAGGACACCAAACTCAGTGCCAAGGTCAATAACTTTTGCATTATCAGTATAAACAGAAAAACCTAATCCGCCATTTGAAACAATAGAATAGACTTTTCCATATTTCAGTCCAACCCTGTCTTTTGCCAGAACCTGGAATTCTGCCGGACCTTCTATTAAAACATCAACACCTTCATCATACAAAAGCTTGACAATCCCTTTATCAAGAATATAAGGCGGCTGATTGGTCAATACCCTGTCATCAATACCAAGCTTTTCTGAAGCACTATTCCACTGCACTTCGACCTGATCTACTACAGACGCTACCTGAACTGAATAATGCGGTGGAAATACATGAGCATATAGAATAAACATAAAAAACAGAACTGCTGCAGCTGATACTAAAATATTGTATATCCGAAAAAACTTGTTCGGTTTTTTACTGATCGGTTCATTTTTTGCTGATTCGACAATCACTGTACCAGTATCTTCAACCACCACTTCTGGTGCTACTTTCTCTGTTTGAGCAAGTATTTGAAGTGTTTCTTCATCGAGAGGATATTGCGAGGCATTTTCAGAAGCAGCAATCTTTTCGCCAAACTCTTCGAAATTCAAAAATGTCATCATAAGTTCGTTATAAAACCTGGCAGATTCACTGTCAGACTTCAAAATTGCATTAAACTTTTCAAATTCTTCCTGAGTTATAGTTTTATCAACACGCTTCAAAGCGTATTCTGATATAATTGTCTTTAGATGCTCATCCATAAAATACTTCATTACGCTGAAAGTTGGCGTTTAATACATTTAAGAAGATTATTGTTTATTTTAGCAATGCCTCTATATAAATGACTGGTCGAAAGATTGAATCTTTCA
Source organism: Sedimentisphaerales bacterium (assembly GCA_963666285.2). GTDB lineage: Bacteria > Planctomycetota > Phycisphaerae > Sedimentisphaerales > SM23-30 > JAFGDI01. The sequence goes on along the minus strand of OY762711.1, from coordinate 2,025,196 downwards.
GAGATTGACTTTATTTTTATTTTATCAATGTACCTCATTTGCATTAATTGACGATCTACCTCCCGAAGTTTCTTAAAACACTTCTTCAACGCGTCAAACTGCTCTTCCTGAAATTCAAATATATCAGATTGCTCTTCAAGGTTTTCCAGTACCTCGCTGTCAAACAACATTGCCTTGTTCTTCCGGCTTCTGCAATGCTTCAGGACAAAATTTCTCGCAATACTGATACCCCATGCCGAAAAATTAGTACCTTCCTGAAATTTATCGAAATTCTCCCACATAAACATCGTTGTTTCCTGAAGAATATCTTCTGCGACGGAATGGTCTGATAACATAGCATAAATAAAACCGTATATCCTCCTTTGATTAGCTGTCAAAAGTTGAATATAACTCCTGTACTTTCTGTCATTTATGCTCATTATTTGATTATCTTTACTCTCTCTATTCATACAAAATCATCACTTTTGAATTATTTTCAATAGGATATACCCAAACAGACGCAAATAGTGCGTACTTTTTTATATTTTTTGTAAAATAGCTAAATAATACTGCTTAACGAGTAGACATCCACCTCGAATAATATCGGGCAGATACTCCCTGATAATTAGATTAGAGCGAAAAGAATTGTGTGACCACCTGCAATTACACTCAAATTATCAGACCTTCTACCAGCTGCCTGCCATAACAGAAAAGTCTTCAAGATCTACTGTATCATCCATATTAATATCAGCATAAGAGCACCAGTTATTCTGATAACAGTTTGTATTCAGCCAGCTTTCAACCAGCAAACTTAAATCAGATACATCCACCCTGCCATCTCCGCTAATATCAGTGGATAAACTATCTACTATTTCTATTCCGCTGAATTCTGCTGTTGCTGACAAATCCATGCTACCTGAAGAAACCATTAAGCCGGCAACGATATTGTCCGGCATATCGGCATCCAGACTTGCCAGTTCCTCCCATTCACTATTGTCCGATGATATAAGACATTTAAATGAACCATTAACTCGCACCATCTTAAGCCATTTACCTGCAGAGCCCGACTCAATAAGAACATTGCTGACCAAAGACTGGGCATCTGATTGCCTTAGGACACTCCTTAGGCTACCAGCTTTGTCAATAATGACTGCAGCAAATGACGAGTCTTCATCCAGCCCACTCCTGCACATAATACCAGCTGTAGCTGAAACGCTGTCAGAAGACAGCGAATCAAGCTTAGCCAGTACATGGAGGTTGTCAGCTGCAGGCTGACTTATAAAAAAAAAAGAAATGTTGGTATCTGATATACCTGAACCGTATCCGGTTAATGTCATATTTGTTGATGGATAGCCGCATATTCCTAATAAATCGCTTACCCCTACAGTCGAAACATCCCAGACTTTTTCAAGTTCAACTTCAATATTTTGAGCTTCATCAACTGACACATTTGGAATATTAATCAATATCACATCTGAATCAGATGCTCCGCCACTTACAGTAAACGGCATAGCCCCAGGATTACGCTTAACAATCTGGTAACTATAAGAATTGCCATTTAACTTTACGGATTTAACTTTATATTTGCCCTGCCAGTTTAACGGCTGACGCAAACGAATAGACCAAGCCCTTTCACCTAACGCTCCTTCATAATCTCCTTCTACAGCAGATATATCAATAATAACCTTATGCATACGGTTATCTACAGAAGCAGCCAGATTTGTCTTGCGATAAGCACTACCTTTATATTCGTTTGACATCCTGTCATCTTCGTACAAAACAGCTTCGGCCGTATTGTTCACATCAGGATAAACATCCAGCGTGACAGTGCCCCATGGTTTTTCATTAGTATACTGCATATCCGGTGCCAGTGGAATAATAGTACCGGCTTTTACATAGATAGGCATTTCTGTCAGAGGTACAGCTCTAGTGATATCTGCCGGCCCGGTAAAGATCTGGCCGGTCCAGCTGTCAACCCAGGTGCCAGGAGGAAGCCATAGCTCTCTATCTATACCACCGGTAGCATCCTTCTGGCAAATAAGCCTGCATTCAGCATTTCCACTATTCTCAAAATACTCAATTTTCACAGAACATTTCTGGCCTGGCTGATACGTTTGCTCAGTCCAGTAAGTTGTTGATGCCTGATCTTGCCATTGATCTATCACAAGCTGACCGTCTATCCAAAGCCTGCAGCCGTCATCAGTGGTAATACCAAATTGAACAGGATAAGCAGTTTTAACTTCTACATTTCCAGTTATACGAACACTAAAACTATCAGCCCCAATTCCATCTACCGGATTTGAAGCTCCCCAATTGAAATCAACCTGGGATTCTATTCTGGTAATGGAAGTTCCGGAAAGTTCCATATTGTTATAATAGCTTGCAATTAAACCCGGATTACCACCAGCAGTGGTCAGCCAGTCACTTTCAACCGCCTTACCACCACCATCACAAACTGGAGCAACCAGAATACCTTTGCCCAGCATATACTGCAAGTTATCTTTTGCCTGATCATAGCCAGGGTAATCCAAGTCACAGCGTCTTAGAATCGGCTCACCTGTTTCATAGTTTTCTCTTGCCGAACTGTAAAATAACGGCAGTAAACGCATTCTCATTTGAACAAATTTTTTCACAACCTCCAGGCAAGGATCGGCAAACTCCCAAGGATCCCTGGTCAGCCCCCTTGTACAATGCAGCCTGAATACAGGAGACAATGCCCCATACTGCACCCAGCGGCAATATTGCTCGGTTGTCGTTTCTCCCATATGACCGCCCAAATCAGTACTCAGATAGCCAAACGGTGCAAATACACCAGTATAAACTGCATCTGTTATCTCCTGGCGAAGTGAATCAAAATGATTATAGGTATCACCGGTCCACTGCATGGTAAACCGGTGGGCGGCAATATTCGGAGCCCTGTTAATCGGACCGTTGTCAATACCATCAAAATTAGCCATTATCATTGGACGCCTGTCCGGATAATAATCCCGGGTAACCCAATGGTACAAATACATACCAAATACTTCCTTGTTTATGCCGTCCGGAGGGACAATACAGGTATGCCAGTTTCTGTCAAACCACCAGAAATTCAGCCCAATATCAAATAATCCACGAAGATTTTCATATCGATAACTAACCTCAACCGGGTCCAATACACTATCGGCCTGCGGTTCCGGGTGGTCATTAAAAGTGATCATGGTATTCTTCGCATGGGCGTCACTAAGAAACTGCTCCATATCAGGGAAAAGGTCAGTATTTACGCCATAACCATGTGAGGCACCAACCCGCCAGTCAGTATCCACAACAAAAACATCGAGCGGAATCTGTTCTGAGCGAAACCTGTCAATCTTGTCCAGTGCTTCCTGCTGAGTATAGGGATAATATCTGCTGTCCCAACCGCCAAAAGCATACAAAGGCATAAGCTCTGCCCTGCCGGTAAGGTCAAGAAACTCTTTACGCAATAGTTTACTGTCACCGCCCGGTAAAAAAACATAAACATCTTTGGAATCATTTGACATGTCCCAGCCATTTGTCTGGTAGTTATCTGCTCCTTCAGGTGCCGGACTGTACCCCCATTCCGACGGAACATATCGAGGTGTATCACAAATAGCCCAGGCGGTTGTCTGATCCTGCGGATGCGGCAGCCAGTGCCTGTTATTAGTAAAGAAATCTGAGCCTGAACCTGTAATACCCCACAACGCACTCCACCAGCCATCTACCGTTTTACCATCCTGGTTGGTGGTATCTGCCGGTGAATGTTCGGCATATCCTTTCTGATTCTCGATATGGATAATATCCTGGTGGTCACCCCACCTGCATTTTATTGACTTGTAACCATCAACAGTAGTTAAGATCCAGTCCTTGCTATGCCAGTGACTTGGCACCGGTCCGCACTCCACACAATCATAGAGGTTCTCGATATTCATATAATCGCCGGTCGCCTTGTTGCGAATCTGTGTATAACCGTCAGCACTTTCCAGCTTCCACAAATAGCTGTCATCTGTTATTACCGAGCCGTAACCAACTTTGTCACCGGCATCATAAAGATATGCATCGCCTATCTCGGGCCAGCGGCATTTCAAAGTTGTATACTCTGAATAATCCGGCATCTCCCAGATAACTGTTCCGACAGAATCAGAAATCACTATCCCTTTCAAACCATCCGGTGTTTCCGGCACTTTTACGATGAAATTCGATGTAGATATATTGATAAAACCATTACTGACTACTCGGTCAACCTCTGCTCCTGGCCAGCTGCGATTTACTACATGGAAAGTCTCACGATCTTCAAAACCATTTGGACCTTTCAACTCTATTCTAACGAGAGTTGGCGTTAATACCTGTACCCGGACATCACCGATAACCTGCTCTTGAACTTCAGCATATACTGCCGAACAGCTCAACACAGCTAAAACAACCAAAATACAACTTACAATCTTCGATAACTTCACAAATTCTTTCATACTTCAATACTCTCTGGTTACTATAATATCTATCTTTTAAAAATTCAACTAATAATTGTCCGGGAAATTACGTTAATACATATAAGGAATGTTCAGTTCATTGTTGAACTAAATTACTTTTTTCAACTCTGGGGCAATAAAAGAACTATTTATTTTGGTCCGGTAAGGCTTAATTTGGGATCTTTTAGATAACACCAGTCGAAAGCGGCGCCATCATTACTTTCCGTTACAGCAAGCGTAAGGAACCTGTCACTTTCTTGTATTGGAACTTCTACTTTAACAAGTCCTGAACCCGGATCAATTTCTTTATTACAATACCTTTGCTGTCCGTCTACTATCACATAAAAATCTATTTTATTTGTACTATTCTCGCCCAGATATTCCAGGCTCGTTTCAGATACAGCCACTTCTGTAGAAAAACCATTCAACTGAAACGCATTTATATCACTTCTAATTGCATCTAAACTAAATGTAATCCCTTTATTACTGTGCATGCATATCGAAGCCTCGCCTGATTTATAACCATACTCTCTGCCATTCATTCTAAAATTGTGCCTCTTTACATTATATGACATATGGAAACAGCCGTTAAATACTCCACCCCATACTTCTCCGCCTGTCTTCGGGAAACCGCTAAAAGATATTCCCGTTGATGTAATAACAGGATTTTCAACTCCGCCATTTGGCACAAAAACCCCGTCAATATATTTAATATTTTTTGCCAGGACATACTTGTTGTTTTTATCATACGTCTCTCGTGTCTCTGGAAAATACTGCAAATTACCGGTCAGAATATCTATACCATAATCTTTCCTGCCGGCACCAAAACCATCTCCTCCACTGACAATATCAGCCAAACATATATAATTTCGGCCTCGCCAGATAAAATTACTATTGGAATCAATTTCACGAACAAACAGCTCCTCTTCGCAGGAAATATCAGCTATTGTCTGTTTATTTGCCAGCACCCGCTTGGCATAACCCTTTTCTATAGAAAGACTGACAGTATCTGACTCATTACCGGCTATCAGCATTGTCTTGCCTTTTATTACATGTATCGATGTATCACCGTTTGAATCTGCATATACTCCAAACTCTGTCCCAAGATCAACCACTTTTGCATTTTGCGTATAAACGGAAAAACCGGTACCCTCTTTTGCTACAACCGAATATACTTTACCGCTTTTCAGGCCAAGCCTGTCCTCTGTAAGAATCTGGAACTCGGCCGGACCTTCTATGACAACATTAACACCCTGGTGATAAGCAATTTTTACAATACCTTTCTCCAAAATGTATGGTGGCTGATTTGTCAGTAAATCTCCACCTGTAACTAATTTTTCCGAACTGCTTTTCCATTTCACTCCAACCTGGTCTGTAACGGTTGCAACCGGCACACTATATTTAGGTGGAAAGATATGAGCATAAAGGATAAAAGCCAATAACAGCACAGCCGCCGCTGAAACAAGCCTGTTATATATCCTGAAGAATTTATTAGTTTTTATTTCTTTATGAACAATTTTGCCAACTTCCGCTTTGCCCTCTGCGTCACACTCTTCCGGGAATATTATCGCCGGAGAATTGTTTTCTATCTCAGCAAACAGGTTCAGTATCTCACTATCAATAAAGCTGTCATCAGGATAACGCCTCACCGGAAACTTATCGATGGCGTTTAATGAAGAATTAACGCTCATAAATTCCAGATAATAATGCCTGAATGAAGCATCCTCTCTCAATTTCCTGTCAAATTCTGCAAACTGTTCATTATCCATTAGCCCGTCAAGTGCCAAAAGAATCATCTTTCCATATTCTTTTTTCTCGTCATGAGTCATAGAATGTCCTCCTGACGCATATGGCGTTTGACACAAAGCATCAAAGCATCATGAATACGGGTTAAATTATTGTAGATACTCTGGACTGAACATCCGTATTGCACAGCAATATTTGTAACTTTTTCATTTAGCTCATAGCGAAGCTTAACTATTTTATAATCACTTGAATTAAGCTTTAATACGCATTTCTTTATGGCATCTATACGAAAGTCTTCTTGTTTATCCTGAAGCTGCGCTTCCTTCTCAAGAATTCTAACTGTTTCATTACTCAGTCTCTGCTTGCTCCTCTTATTTTCTTTGTAATATTCATAGACTTTATATCTCGCAATTACCAAAGCCCATGCTAAAAAATCTGTATCCGGCTTAAATTCAGAAAACTTCTTCCATAACAATTCGACAACCTCCTGCATCACATCTTCTGCATCTGCATAATTAGGTATCAACCGAACTATATATGAAAATATCCTCTTTTGGCCTGGGATAAGTAATTTCAAAAAATTGTTATTTTCTGAATTCGACATTCTGCCTTTATCACTTTTTAATCAATCAATATATTTAATGTAGCTATTATATATAGTTTTAAATGAGCTCTCCGTATATTTAACGGAGAGCTCACAATTTCTAACAAAATAACCGATTATTATTCAATTTCCGGGTAAACATTATTGTCAAGCAGCCAATTGCCTGCAATTATAGCCAGATCTTCAATAGTAATCTTACAGTCTGTATTCAAATCCATCTCAGGATAAGTCACACAAACTTCGGTACCCAATCCATTCGCAGCTATCTGAGCAACAGCAATTGCGTCCAAGGCATAATTGTAGATTGTTACATCATCAGCTACAAACTGCATAGCAGTATCAACTGTCCATACTTCATCCACGTCGGAATAATATGCTCTTCCACCAATTGCTACTGGATTATCTGCGTAGGCTATAGGTACTGTAATCGCATCTGAAGCAGCTTCAAAACCATCAACATATACTTTCTTAACGGTTTCATCGAATGTACCTACAATAAAGTGCCATTCGCCGTCAAATACGTCAATACCCCTGGCATCTGTTGGCGAACCATCTTCATTGCCGGTACCGCGAGTTGTAAAACACAAGCTCCTGCCGTCACCGCTATATGCAAATTTTCTGAGCTGCCATCCGCGACCACTTTCTCCATATCGGCTCACTATCGCTGCCCAGTCAGCAGGATTGGTTGATTTGAACCAGCATGCTACAGACATACTTATATTACACTTGTTAAAGTATGAAATTTCAGCCGGATCTGTAAACAAAGCTTCGGTTCCGTCAAATTCCAGACCCATTCCGTCAAAACCTGCAACGAAATTAGGCTCATTCAGCAGCATAACAGCCGGACTTCCGTCAATTATACTTTCATAACTGTTTTCGAATGTCCATTTTGCAATCGCTCTCTGGATGTCTAACACACAATCTACTGAAACAACTTCAATTCCTGAAAGGTTGTTGACCTTACAGTAATATACGCCGGTTTCGCTGGAAGTAACATTATCAATAACAAGTGTTGCAGTTTGAGCAGTTGTGTTACCGCTTAGGTCATCATCATTAACTCCGTCAACATATTTATACCACTGGTAGGTTTCCGGGGTTTCCGATGCAACATCAACTGAAAGCTCTGCAGTTTCGCCCTCAGCAACAACCAGGTATTCTGTTGCACTGTTTATCACTGGTGATGATTTAAGTGTTTCAAACTTCCATGCCAGACCTTTCTTGACAAAACCAGTACTGGTAACACCATCAACACGCCAATAATAAATATCGTCCTTATTCAACATTGACTGATCAAGAACATACTCGATTCTGTCACCAGTCCATGAAGTAATGGTTGTAATAGGTGTTTTATAATCCAGATTAGGATCGTTAGTTTCAAGATAAACATTATATGATGTAATATCGTCAGCATTAGCTGTATTCCATGACATTACAAGGTCTTCTGCTACCGGAATATCCATCGCCTTGTACGCCGGAACCGGAGCTGATGACTTAACAAAAACTTCATCAAATTCGGTCGCTACTACCAGGTCATCCCATGATGCATTTATATCACATGCCAGACGCACTCCTGAAATCCAGTTGCCGTTATCAATTCTACCAGAATCTGCAAATGATATAAAAGCATCGGCTGATTCATTCGTATTTTCATCATCTCCGTCAGGGTTAACCCAGAATCTGATTATTTCTATATTCGCATCTATACACATTACTATTCTTGCTGGTACTCCCTGCTCTACAGCCACATTTGTTGAAACGCTTGTTCCAGTATCAAGGCCGTAAAACTGGACAACATTTTCATCTGGCTGATATATCAGGCCGCAGTAAGGTCTTTCTGTACCAAAATCATATACTGACAGACCTCCCCATGGATTATGGGTATTATTAATCATGGTAACTGCAAAGAAATACGGGCCACCGCCTGGTCGCAATGCTCCGTACCATTCATCAGGATTAAACAAACGAATAAGCTGACCATGGGTCGCCTTATCTATCGTGACCTGGCCGTCAGTTACAGTATTACCACCATCACCATCCAACGCAGACCATGTTGATGGAGCACCATCATGTAATGGATTTTCCATGGCTCCAACTCCGGAAATTCTTTGACCATTAAAATCCCAGCCGTAACCTCCGCTTTGGCCGTCAATTACCGTTCCATCATCATAGCTGAAACTCTCATAGCCAATTATTTCAGCATTCAATGAAGCTGCAGCTATAAGCAAACCAAATAACGACACAATTACCTTTCTCATATTGACCTCTCCAACCGTGAAAGTGTTAAACCGGCATATCGCCACGGATACAATATACCTGTTTTTATGATACTTAGAGTTTTCCTAAACAATGCATATCACTTAACTAAAACATAGTTAATAAATAATAGCTAATAGAGGTATTTACAGCCTGAACGCTATTATTTTCATCTTTGACCTATTAATTTGTGTCAGATACCAAAATGATCTATAAATAAAAATATATTGATGCGGAATTGGATTACATTACCGCTCTATTACAGGATGGGCAATTAGAATGACAATTTAAATAAAAAAACTTTTTTTTTTGAAATATTGATAATTTCTTCTGATTATTGTCATTCAAACATCACCATATATCATACGCAAGTCCTTCAAAAAGAACACTTAACCCGATGAAGGGCAAGTACTTATCTAAAATAACAACTAATTCACACCTTTGATATTTTACTAACGATGATATATCCACCTTTTACCGCGTATAATATTGCCGCCAACAATTTTCTTGATGCAATATCACTGCCATCTTAAAATTGAAATATGAACTACAAGAAAAATACATTAAATTTTATCATACACAAACTTGCAACCATTATCATCTTTTTTATTATCTTTGCCTCCGCCAAAGGGAATGACCTTGATGATAATAGCCATTCTCCTATCCAGATAAGTGACACCTGGGCTGCTGCTGACTCTCTCGGCAGAAAATTACCTGATTACGACACCGCCGGCGCACCAAGAGATGATAAATATGTTGCAATTTTCTATTGGACATGGCATGGCTCACGGCATGCAAATCCTGGTTATGTCAATATTGACCAGGTAATTCGCCAGCACCATGATGCAATAAACGATTATAACCACCCGGTTTGGGAAAAGTATAAAGGCTTTAACAATCACTGGTCTGAGCCGCTATTTGGCCATTACCGCACTACCGATCCCTGGGTATTGAGAAAACATGCCGAAATGCTCTCAGATGCAGGAGTTGATATTGTCGTTTTTGATTGTACTAATGGTTCATTTACCTGGAAAGAAAGCTACGATATACTTGGTGAAACCTGGATGCAGGCCCGCAAAGATGGAGTAAAGACACCTCAATTTGCCTTTCTTTGCCCTTTTGGCCCAGTTGAAAACAGCCTGGAATCTGTCTCAAAAATCTATAATGATATATATAAGACCGGCCGCTTCAAAGACCTGTGGTTCTATTGGAAAGGTAAACCGCTTATCATGGCATACCCTGATAACATTCCGGAACCGATGAGGTCTTTTTTCACCTTCAGGCCAGGTCAGCCCGGCTACAAATGCGGACCGCAAAGAAAAGATGATTGGAGCTGGCTGGAGGTATATCCGCAAAATGGTTATGTTGAATACGAACCTGGTAAATTTGAAATGGTTTCCGTAGGTGTGGCCCAGAATGCAACTGATAAGCTCGTACCTGCTGCTATGAATTCAAAAGATCAGGTGTACGGCAGAAGCTATACCAACAAAAACGGCTTTTCCAATCAACCCGGTGCTGTATTACAAGGCCTTAATTTCCAGGAACAATGGGACCGAGCTCTCCAGATTGATCCTGAACTGATTTTTGTTACCGGATGGAATGAATGGGTTGCCGGACGATTTGAAAACTGGCAGGGAACGCCAAATGCTTTTCCTGACCAGTTCAACATGGAATACAGTAGAGATATAGAACCAGTCAAAGCGGAAATCGGCGATAATTATTACTATCAACTAACCGGTAATATCAGGAAATTCAAAGGCGTACACCGCCAATCACAAGCTTCAAAATACCATACAATCAAAATTGACGGGAACTTTTCCGACTGGCAGGATATTTCAATGGAATACTGCGATCATAAAGGTGACACAATGCACCGCAGCCATAAAGGTTACGGCAATCTTTTCTATACAAATAGCTCCGGAAGGAACGATATCACAAATTTAAAAGTTGCTAATGACAAGAAATATATTTATTTCTATTCCCGGTGCGCAAAAACAATTACTCAATCAACCGACTCTAACTGGATGATGATTTTTATTGATATTGACCGAAACCTTAATACCGGCTGGCACGGTTATGATTTTCTGCTTAACCGCAAACGTGTCGGTTCAAATAAGCTGTCCGTTGAAAAGAATATGAATAACCTGTGGAGCTGGAACGAAATTTCATCTGCCGAGTTTGCCGTTAACGGCAATGAACTTGAAATATGCGTGCCATTAAATAATCTCGGACTGCCAAATTCAGATTTGGAATTAGAATTTAAGTGGGCAGACAATATCAAAGGCGATGGCGACATCATGGATTTCTATCTTAGCGGCGACACTGCACCATTGGGACGATTTAATTACATATACTCCTTTAGTGCGGTTGACTAGCATTTGTTTTACTGTTCAACACCGGTCCCGGATTAGTTACTTTTACAGCATTATTTACACTTCCGGGAAAATCGCCCCTCTTAACTTTGACACGCCCATCGCCATGAAGCTGCTGTATATCTTTTGTTGGATTCTTTGGAACGGAATCCCCAGTCTCTTCCACCCATTGTCCCAGCAGTTTTCTCATCAGTTCAAACTCACTTTTGTATTTCACGTTATCAGCCAGGTTATAAAACTGGTACGGATCGTTTTTGACATTAAACAACTGGTGTTCAGGCTGCGGTATATTTGTTACCAGTTCCTGCTGAATATCCAATTTACCCGCATAAGACATCTCCCATAACTCTTTGGATGATGGGAACTCATACGAAGAAGTCTCGGCACAGACATTATGTCTTTCCGGATAGGCATTCCAGATATACATCCAGTCTCCATAACGAACCATACGCTCATGCAGCTGGTATACATGCCAGTTTCGTTCGGCAAATACATAATCTCGCATCTTACAAAACGGATCTCTCAATATTCCAGCAAAACTTACACCTTGAATCGTAATTGGCTTGTCAATACCGGCTAGTTCCAGTATCGTAGCACTGATATCTATAGAACTTATCAGCGAAACAGTACGTCCGACCTTGACACCCGGCCCGCGAACGATGAAAGGTGTCTTAGTTCCACTATCGTAAAGGTAAGTCTTGCACCGCGGAAAGGGCCTGCCATTATCGGCGCAATAAATCAAATAGGTATTATCCTCAATCCCCTGGGCTTTAAGCTCCTTAACCAGTTCCCCGGCATAGTAATCCGTCCTGCTGACCTCATGATAGTATTTCGTAAGATCCTTTCGGGTTTCATCGCCATCATAGAGCATCGGCGGTACAAGCATTTCCTGCGGATTATACTCAGGAGCCTTGTCATTCAGCTGCCAGTCACGGTGTGCATCATGTGAAGCAAACCAGCAGAAAAACGGCTTATCTTTGGGGCGATTCCTTAGATGCCTGATCCAATTCTCCGAACCGGCAGGTTTACTATCCGAACTGTCAATAAAACCCAACTGCTCCGGTTTGGCCATGTGATTTTTGCCAGACAAAACAGTATAATATCCTGCTTTTTTAAGCTCCTGAACAAATGTACTTTGATCTTTTGGCAGAACTGTATGCAGCTCCGGAGCACCGGTATTATGCGGATAACGCCCTGTAATAATAGAGTTACGACTTGGCGAACACGAACTGATAGTAAGGTATGCATTTTCAAATACCATACCCTGCTTTGCAATTTGGTCAAGGTTCGGAGTCTGGATCCTGCTGTTGCCATAGCACCCCAAATCATCCTGTGAGATATCATCAGCAATAAAAAATATAAAGTTCGGTCTATCAGCCGCATAAATACTGCCGCAAACAACAAACAGTATTAAAATAATAATACTTTTTCTCATAATGTGTAATTCAATTAAAAAGAGTTAATAAATAACAATACTATGGACTTTATGATAAACTAAATATCTATCCTGTTCAATAATGGTTTAAAGAATAAACAATGGATAATTAGCTCTCTATCAAAAAACTCATTTTTCAACTATAAGCCTATGTGGTAAAACAACTTGTCCCAGAACAACAAAACCCACATAAATAACTAAACTGCAAACACTTATAACACAACACCCCCCTCTAATATTCTTTGAAATACAGTTCCTAATGCTGAATAATTTACAGTTATCTGCAAAATAATCTCAAATCGATATTCCATCTGTAAAAATAACACATCTTTCAATAAAAATACTGATTGATACTACAGTAATGTAAACAATGATTATTCTTGACACACATACAAATATATCCCTAAAATTAAGTGTATTAGGAATATAATTTATGTCATATTTTAATAATAAATCGCTATTTTTTTTGCTAATGCTCGTTACATGTCTTGGCAATACAGTTCTCCATGCCCAAAACGATCAATTACCATCAAGAATATATGAAATCCGATTTGGCATTATCGAACCTCCGGTTGTTGCACAAAAAGATATTACTACACGTGCTGAAACTTCCAACCAGCAGCAGGGAAAGGTGGCCCTTGAATGCAGCAGTCTTGCCTGGGACAATGGCAGCCTGCTTATTACCAGCGATCGCCACCGACATCTGATATTCAGCTGTCCGGTAGATCTGGAAAAAATGGAAATTGGCACTCCCGAACCATGGATCATAGTCCATAATGAACAATATCTCCTTAACGATCTTGAATCTATGGCCCTATTAATAAAGGGAAAGAATACCTATCTTTATGCCATGTGTTCTTTAAGTAATGCTCCTGACGCACAGCCTCTACCTCAGAGGCGGCAAATGCTCATGTGCAGTCTGAAATCAACATCAGCTTTACAGTTTGATAATAGCAGGGTATTCTCGGTTGAGACCATTCGCATGCAGCTGGAAAAGTGTTTTGAAAAGATTAAAGTCAAACCATATTACGCTTTTGATGCCGCCTATATTGGTGAAGATAAAAATACTTACCGTTGGGGAAACGTAGAAGGAATTACCTTTACTCCGGACAATAAATACATTCTTTGCGGCATGCGAAACCCGATTTATGCAGGAGACGCAATACTTTTTGTCGTTGACGGTATAGATAATATTTTAAGTTCAACTCATCCGGAAACTCTAAAACTTATTGACTTCTTTCTATTAAACCTGGGCAACCGCGGCATAAGTGACCTCACCTGGGACCCGCTGACTAACGGATATTTGATAACTGCCGCTAAAAGCAACGGCCCGCAATTAGACCCTGACAGCCCGTATCCTCCTAACAATCTTGATAGTGCCTTGTTTTGGTGGAGCGGTCATAAACAGGATGAACCTGTCTGGATAGCCGGCATCCCGGATATGACAATAGAAGCTGTGTGCAGACTTGGAAACAGCCCTTACATTGCCCTGGGAAGCGATGAAGGAGATATCAGTGAAGGAAGAGCCGCACGCCAGAGCATAATTACAATAATATACTTTAACGGCATACATAAACAATCGGAATAAGAAGATGAACGATTGGAATAAAAATAACGAGATTTCCCCGCAGGATGAAAGAGACTTCACCCTGACTTTAATCAATGAAAAAAAACCGGAAATCTCTCCTGATATCTTAGGTGAAAATGAAGTCGATGATAACGATTCCACGGTTGTAAAACATGGCGCAAAACAACCTCCCTGGGTAGGGAAAATCATGGGACATTTTAAGTTGATCCGCAAAATAGGGGAAGGTTCCATGGGATTGGTTATACAGGCAGAAGATATTAACCTGAAACGAATTGTTGCATTAAAGATACTATTAAAAAAAATTAGTCAGGGTAAGAATAAACAGATTGCTGTTGACCAGTTTCTGCGCGAGGCTCGCGCAGCTGCTGCTGTAGAACACCCTAACATTGTCCGGGTATATGAGATCAACAAACACGCCAACTGGTGGTATATTGCTATGGAAATGATCTCTGGCAACAATCTGAAAGAAATTGTTAAAGCTGCCGGTGCACTGCCTGCTTCCAGGGCGTGTCCTATTATTGCTGATGCTGCGGTTGCGTTACAGGCTTCCCACGAAATCGGTATAATTCATCGAGATATAAAACCAAGTAATATACTGGTAACACGAAACGGACATGGTAAGGTGAGTGATTTCGGATTAGTAAGAGTGGATGATCCAGACGACCCTTTCGACAGTTTTGCCCATCAATCAATTGGAACTCCTTTTTATATGGCACCTGAACTGATTCGTAAGGAAACTGTTAGTACGGCAGTTGATATCTATAGCCTGGGAGCTACCTTATTCTATATCCTGACCGGCAACCCACCCTATGACTCTGACAATATCAAAGATGTTTTCCGACAACACCTGCAGGAAGAACCGCCAGACCTGCGTATTATATTACCCGGCTGTTCTGAAAATCTGGCATTGACAGTCAAACGAATGATGGCTAAAGAACCTGATTCCCGCCCTACCGCTGCTGAAGTAGCCGCAATTTTACACGCTGAAACAATTTCTCTATCTTCAGAAATTGGAGATGCCCCTAACCTGGAAGGCTCAACTATTGAAATTGGCTGGCAGGGAAGACTCTCTAAAACAGGTACTTCATACAATGATCTCAGCAGATCGACAATAGGAAAAACTTTTGCCGGTATTTTAGATTCAATTTCAATCGCGTCAAAAAATAAAAGTATAGCCATTGCAATTATCCTGACCTTACTCTGCGGCCTGTCAGCAATTTTGTATTTCAATTATAGCTCACGAGAGAATATAGAATCAGCTGCAAAGCTTTTCCCGGATTCTCCAACTGGTTATGGTATAAAAGATGCTGGCTATCTACCTGTTTCTTCTTTTCCTGTAAAAGCTCCGGCTTTCTCTTGGCATGGAAAAGTAAATACCAATGGAGTCAACTTTATTGCCAGCCGAAGCGGATTATATTATTATTCAATCAAGGATACACGTTCATTACTCATAAGGGCCGATCAATTCATTGGTTATACCACTTCAGCCCAGGCAGAAAATGACGACAAACAACCACACCCAATCAGTAACAAATAATGTATTTTTCCCGTTTCTATTACAACCTTGACACAAACCAAAAATTATACAACCGACCTTCAATCTTCCCCCACATTGGCAATTCAATAAATTATCTTTCAAGCATACAAAGGGTTGTTTTTACACATTTCTCAAAGCCGCAAATATTTGTTTGACGTATTTCAGTTAATTCTATATAATTATAGTATTGTGATTGATTGTGTAAATTCTTGTAATATCTCTTAAATCATACTATTCTGTCGTTATATGAGGAGAAAAAAATGGAAGAATCTATTCCAATCCCCATGATCGAACTCAGGAAAATCTCTAGATTAATTCAAATATTAATATTCTTGTCTACTCCTCTTTTTGCTGCAACTCCATGGCTGCATGTTGAGGGTAATCAAATAAAAGACCCAGATGGCAACGTTGTAGTACTGCGTGGTATTGACATGATTGACCTGGGATTCCTGGAGGAATGGCATGGTGGTGCATACCAAATGATTGATCGACTTACTGATAAAACCGATACCCAGGGCAGCTCCACTGGCTGGTATCCCAAAGTTTTGCGGATAAATATTACCCCTCCTGATTCTGTCAGTAACTGGCCGCACCCGTTTAACCCAGATAATGACAATCTCTATAATAATCTTTTACGGCCAATTGTGGACTATTGCCTTTCCAAAGATTTATACGTTATTATCGACTGGCATTATGTCGCCAATACATACGAGCATGTCAATTCTACCAGCGAATTCTGGGAATACATGGCTCAAAGATTTGCTAACGACAGCCATGTCATCTTTGAATTGTTTAACGAGCCTATTAATGACATAAACGGAGACTGGATTTTTAACAGTAATGACATAAACGACTGGCTTAGCGTCAGGGCAGATATGCAAACCTGGATCGATATTGTCCGTAATTACGCACCCAATAATCTTATACTGGTAGCCGGGCCTTTCTATTCCCAGGCAATCGGACTGGCTGCAAATTATCCCGTAAGTGACCCTATCGGCAATAATAACATTGCTTATGTTTCCCACATCTACCCCGGTCACTGGAACGACTCCTACTGGCACGGCGCTTATCGAAATCAAATTACCACCTGCCATGCGGTACACCCTGTCTTCATGACGGAATGGGGATTCAGCCAGAGCGGCAGCCCCGACCCTGATGATATGCTCAATGGAACGATCACCGAATACGGTCAACCGCTGATGGAATTCCTCGAAAACCAGGGAATCAGCAACACTGCCTGGGTGGCAAGCTATAATTGGGGACCTCCAATGTTCTATTCAGACTGGTCGCTTCGCTGCGGCGAAGGAGAAATGGGTTGTTTTTTGAAAGATACTCTTTACACAAGAAGAAATGATGACCAGCCTTGTCGAACAAATGGCGACTTCAACCATGATTGCATGATTAATTTTGATGATTTAATTATACTGGCCGAAAATTGGCTGAACCCTTACACGCAAGATGAATTCAGCTTTATTTCAAAAAGATGGCTGGACTAAACAAAAGTCACTTACAAAACAAATGCAATTATGATTTTACTTCCTTTGTTGAGTTGCGGATGATTAATTCACAATCGATTACGGTACGTATGTTTTTGGCGGAAGATTTTTTATTATTCAAACGGTCCATTAACAGGTTAACCGCCTCAATTCCTATTTCTCGCGGCTTTTGTCGTACTGTCGTCAAGCGAGGATTGATAATCTGTGCTATCTTATGCGAGTCGCTGTAGCCGACAATAGATATATCCTCCGGGATACGTATATTCATCTCCTGAGCGATCATATATATTTCGAAAGCAGACCAGTCACTGAATGAAAAAATCGCTGTAATATCCTGGCTGAGAAGCCGTCTTGCAGCATCTGGAATGTCATCCACATCGTCTGAACCAATTTCGGTTATACATTTAGCATCAGGGTAAGCCGACAGGGCCTTTTCAAAATATTTACGCCTAAGCCTGGCCCATGTCCACTCCTGGTTACCACTCAAATGCCCTATTTTACGGTGTCCCAGGTTATAAAGGTGTTCCGCAACCAGCTCGGAACCTAACCTTTCGTTTGTTAATACTGAATCCGAAAAATCAAGCTCGTTATCAATTGTTACGACAGGCAAATCACGCGATTCCAGTTCATCCAGATGATCACTATATACTTCACTCACTTTAGGCCAAAGAATAATCCCATCCACACGCCGATCTATTAAGCGATGCATTTGCTCAAGCATAAACTTTTTTTTGTTTTCCAATGGTGGATTAGATTGATACTCATCCCACAAAATGATCCCGGCATAATCATGCTCGACAAGAGTGTCATGAATTCCGTATAATACAGAAGACCAATATGAGTTATTTGGCGGTACCATAACCCCAATATTGCCCGTACGGCCGGTTTGAATTCCCTGTATTAGCAGGTTTGGACGATAATTATGTTTTTTGGCATAAGCTAGTACTTTTTTGCGAGTTTCCGGAGATATTTCCCCCTTGTCACGCAGTACTCTTGACACTGTAGTAATTGAGAGGTTAGTTGCCTCTGCAATTTGCTTAAGACTGATTTGTTTCTTACGGTTCAAATTTTAACCCTTATCCTAACATGTACTATTATCCACCTGTTTCAAACTGCTCGCTTTCAGAATTGGACATATACGAATCAAACCAGAATTATATATATAAATCTGATTTTATCAAGCCTGCTTTCAGCACGCCTTGCCATACTGAGAACTCAATACTGCTAATAAAATGCTACTCTATGCCGTTCTTACTTTGATCTCAGCCGCAAATATCAATCAACAGAACTGCCGTTATGCTATCCGGCTCTAATACAATTTCAAAAAAAAGGGCTTCGTCCAGTACTTAACTGAACTAGGCCCTTAGTAATACATAATTATAATTGACTTATGACAATTTATTAAGGACAAGGCTCAAAATTGTTTGAACAACCAAGCCAGTTAATTGCCATCTCGGCAAAGTCATAAAGGTCAACTTTACAGTCACGATATTCATCTCCAACTCCGGCAGCACTTGCAATATCCGCATAATAATAGTATCCACCAGCTTCTACAGATGCCACACAGGAATCTGTACTAAGTGTAACTGTTATACTATCAGTATTTTGAGCCTGCCCGTCAGAAACAGTCAGCTCAAATTCATAATAGGCGGCAACCGGATTATTCCAGTATTCAACACTATTGGCTAACTCCGGCAGAGTAACAGTAGTAATTGCCGCATCTGGTGAATCAATTTCCGCATCTGGACCGGCAGTTTGCACCCAGGAATAAGTCAACGGGGCAATAAGACCGTCATCACTGGAACCGCTTCCATCCAAAGTGGCTGCATAAGGTGATCCGCCATAAAGGTCCTGATCAGCTCCCGCATCAGCTACTGGAGCCTGGTTAGGAGTAGCAGTAAAGGTCCAGAACGGAATCGGAACATTAGGATCATGGCTTTCAACACACCACATATATTCTTTATCTTCAACCAATGTACCAAGATTAGCGTTAGGGCATGTACTGGTAACTCCAGGAGAATCTTCTGTATATACCTCGCTCAAGTAGTCTTTATAGGTATCTTCAGTAATATTATCATTCGGATCACCAAACCAGACTGTCACACTATTCATGGATTCATAGGCATTGGTCCAGCTAAGATCTGTCAAGAGGCCTCCAAGTCCGCCATCTGCCGGGCTCGGATCACGTGGAGCTGGAACAGGAAATTGAACATGATCAACATATAATATACCCGGAGTAGATGGTGTACCGGAATTAGTTGACATAATCACCTGAAACCAGTTTGCGCCTGTTGCATCATAGTCAGAACAATCATAAACAAGAGTCCATACAGTATCGCCACTCCATGACCCCCAATCGGTACTGCCGATTTCTTCGCCGGTTTCTTTGTTTATTACAGCTATATGTTGAAACTCTTTCCAACCACCGGCACCATCACTGTTAAAGGCTATCTTATCACCAACGCTGGTCCAATGATCGGCAGGCCAATCTGCGGCAAAACGGGTGATATCAAATTTTACTATTCCAAATTCATCTGGAACTACCGGAGCATTCCATTGGAATCCCCAATATGAATCCGTACTTAATGTGTATTTCATGCTGTATGAACCGGATGTAACACCTTCTGTACTTTGTTCAAGTGTATTTGCACTATTTGCAGTACTCCATTCACCAACACCGTCTTCAAAGTCTAAGATTATTGCCTGACCAACTGATACCATACACAAAACCATTAATATTACGACAGACCTATTCATAATACTTCTCCTTATTCATGAAAGTAAAATTTTAGTTGCACAAACGAAATTAATTTAGAACACAAAACAAAAAGAAAGAACGCCTGATTACATCTCAAAAAAGAACGCCTTATAGTATTCTTATAACAGTATTACTACTGCATGTCAACAGAAAAACAATCATTTTTTGCTATGACAATATTTGCGTAAGTATTTAATGCAACATTTACAGAATTTCACTTAACACTGCCGATACAGTAGCTGGTACCATTTTTGCGAACATCTGAATGCCATATTAATAAACAGATATTTACAATTAAAGCCGCTTCAACATCATTAAACGATTATTACTCAGTATTTTATAATCGAAAACAAATATCGCTACGAATTTCACTCAAAAAGCCGCTATATTTACTTCTTGGCCATAACCATCACGTTCACAAACACATATAACCTGAACTAAGCTATTGACTTTTCTTTACCTATGGCATATTCTCAATATTTTCGGCATGAAGATGATGAATTCGCTAACGGCATTACGATAATTGGAGCTTAATTATGAAAAACAAAGTTCTTGTGATAATCTTATCCCTAATGATAACGCTTTCCACTGGCTGCCACGATAACTCCCGGCAGGCTCGCATGGAGTTCGAGAACCCGGGCGGCATGTGGATGCCACAGCAGCTGAACGATCAGCAAAAAATACTCCGATCACTTGGAGTCCAAAACCCAGAATCACTTACCAATCCACTAGCCCATCCTCTAGGAGCAATTGTTGGTATGGGGTGCAGCGCTTCTTTTGTTTCCCCGGAAGGCCTTATTATTACTAACCATCACTGCGTTTACCGTTCATTACAAACACATTCCACACCGGATTGCAACATATACGAATATGGGTTCCTGGCTAAAAATAAATCTGAAGAGCTGCCCGCTGAAACCGGTAAAAAAGTTTCTGTCACTCAGGAAATAGTTGATGTAACCAAAATCGTCAGAAAAGATATTGACCGGATAGAAGATCCCCTGACTCGATACAATACGATAGAAGACAGGATTAAAAAACTGGTTGCTGAAAATGAAGAACCTGAAAATGGAATACGCTGCTCTGTACAGAATTTCTTTGAAGGGCAATCCTATTACCTGATAAAAAAACTAGAACTTAAGGATATTCGACTGGTCTACGCTCCACCGCTTGCTATCGGATGCTACGGTGGAGATATTGACAACTGGAACTGGCCCAGACATACCGGCGATGTAGCATTCTATCGAGCTTACGTTGCCCCCAATGGCTCTGTCGCCGAATACTCTCCACAAAACGTACCATACAAGCCAAAACATTATCTCCATATTGCAACCGAACCATTAATAGAAAATGATTTTGTCATGGTAGCAGGATATCCGGGCAGAACTCAGAGATGGTGGACCGCCGAACAGGTAGAATTCGCATATCTGGAGAATAACCCCAATGCTATTCAAATACTCACTGAAAAACACGAGATATATGATAAACTAGCCAAACAAAGCGAAGAGCTTAATATCAAGGTTACGCCGTCGATTAAAGGAATCCTGAACTCACTTAAATACCTAGAATCTCTTCAGGAAAACTTTGAAAGTAACGACCTGCTGAAAAGGAAAATTAACAAACAACAGCAATTGATCGCCTGGCTAAACGAAGATTATTCCCGAAAAAATAAATGGGGTAATACCATTAACGAAATTGCGGCACTACAGATCCAGCGACAGCAAACTGCCTATGCCAACTCGCTAATCTTTGGGCTGGTTCATTCAGTATCTGTAATTAACTCAGCCCATACTATTGTAAGTATGGCCGAAGAACGTCCAAAACCAGACTCCGAGAGAGATCCTTCTTACCAGCAGCGTAACTGGACTCGTACTATACAATCTCTCCAGCGGGCACAAACCTCATACGATCCAATTATCGACAAAGCAATTCTAACCTATTATCTTAATAAAATTGCAGAGTTGCCGGACGACCGGGGCAAACCAATACTTAGTCTATTCAATAGTGAAATAGCCAACGACTCCTCAAAAATTGACTCTTTTGTTGACAATCTATTCAACGATAATCTTACTGTGGACAATATAAATACGCGAGTTGATTTATTCAATACCGCTAAGACACAACAGCTTCGCCAGTCAACTGACCCGGCAATTCAGCTTGTTCTACGAATCAGGCCATTTACAAAATCACTTGAAGATGCCGATAAAATATATCAGGCAGAAATGATACTGCTAAAACCCCAATATATCGAAGCAATGCAGACCTTTCACGGCACTCCAATGTCACCTGACGCCAATGGCTCACTTCGTATAACATATGGGACTGTTAAAGGCTACAAACCATATCCTGATGCAGAACTATATAAACCGTTCACAACTTTATCCGGCGTCCTCAAAAAAAACACCGGCATAAAACCATTTAACGCTCCTAAAGAACTCGTTGAGGCTGCTAAAAATACCAGCCCCGAGTCACCTTTTTATTCTAAACAGGTTGGTGACATACCAGTCAACTTCCTGTCAGATGTAGACACCACCGGAGGTAATTCCGGTTCGGCTACACTCAACCGAAAAGGTGAGCTGGTCGGACTGCTTTTTGACGGTACCGCTGAATCTCTTGCAAGCGACATGATATATATGCCAAAAATCACCAGATCAATACATGCCGACATCAGATATATACTCTGGTTCATGAAAAACGTCGACCATGCAGACAATCTGCTCAAAGAAATGAACGTAAAACTAAAATGACATCATATATTGGCTTTGACATGAAAACATGATGCTTTGTCTGCAGAAAGAACAGAAGAACACCGGCTTAGAATAGTTTTTTCTTGATCACATAGCAGTAAAGGATGTAAAATTATATAGTTACCTCTGTAGCGAGGAGATCCGTAAAGTAAAAATTTGAGCGTCTAAACAGAAAATGCCAGGCGTATATACTCCTGTCTATGTTTGACGTTCTTTTAAATAGAAACTACACAGACAATTATAAACAGGAGAAATCGTATGTCTTTGAAGAAAATTCGCAAACTGGTAGCCTTATTCCGCGGACAAATATCACCGGTACTGGCCGGTATTGCTGTTGGATTGGGGTTCTGGTTCGGACTTATTCCCGGATTTTCAGGTATCCATGCCGTAATTTTAATCGCCCTTGTACTGCTAAATGTACCGGTGGGTCTGTTTTTGCTTTTCGCCGGGTTGGGCAAAACATTATGTTTGGCCGCAGCGCCAGCTCTCTACCATGCAGGACTTTATATACAGGACCATATGGCCTGGATGCTTCAAACCCTGGGCTCAATCCCGATTATTGGATTAACCAATTTTAATCGACCTGCAGTAGCCGGGTCCATAATAATCGGGCCTGTCTGTGGAATTATCTTCGGTCTAATCGTCGGATATATGATACTTGGTTTCCGAAAAACCTGGTTTAAGCTTGAAAATGGTTCAGAAAAATTCGCCCAGTGGCAATCAAAACGATATGTAAAAATAATGGACAGGATCCTGATCGGCAAACGGGCAAAAGATGCCAAAACCGCACTCGAAGCCAAAACAGTATACTTGAGAAAGGCCGGTGCCGCCCTGGCCGTTCTTATTCTCGCGATCTTTATCGCTCTTACCATATTTGCGAAAGATTCGTTGATTAGCAATATGGCTTCCAACACCTTAACATCTATCAACGGAGCAACCGTAGACATTGAGTCGTTAAGCCTTTCACCAGCTTCTGGAAAGGTATCGATCTCCGCCATTGGAATGACAGACAGGGAAATCCCATCACAGAACAAAGTTCAGATTGCCCAGATTGCCGCAAAAGCCAATGTCTACGACCTGTCAGTTGGTCGACTGGTAATGGATGAGGTTCTGGTCTCAGATGTGAAGTTCGATCAGAAACGGGAAACACCAGGTCAGGTAATTGAAAAAACGGAGCAAACTACATCTGAGCAGTCTGAGCAAACCGATTCGAACATCGACAATGTCGATCTTGGCACTCTCGATAAATACTTTACCAATGCCAAAAAGATCAAAGAATGGATCGATAAAATCCGCAACTGGATCCCGCAATCAGAAAAGAATGAGGAAGAACCGGCAGTTCCGCATAAATACCTGGACTACCTGACCGCAGTATCAGACCGGTCACCCACCGTCAAAATGCTGGCTAAGAAAATTATTGCCGACAAAGTGGAACTGGCCATCGACCAGTTCGGGCTCAGTACAATTACGGTCGCTAATGTCAGTAACGCACCAGCGGCTGCCGGATTGCCGGTTGAAATTGACATTCAGTCACAGAGTGGCGGTGCCCACGTCAATCTCATCTGGCATTTCGAGGCAAACGAAGAACCTGGTAAAATCAGTGGAATGTTTGACGGAATTGACATGGGCCTGATGCAGTCTGCCATGAACAGCGGCAATGCCATGCAGTTCAGCAGCGGCAAGGCCTCAGGTACTATCGAAGGGCAATTAACAGATAATCGTATTGACCTGTCGCTAAAAATTAACATAAAAGACCTGCAGGCCAATGCTGGCGGAAAGGGACTGTTTGGACTCGACCAAAAAACATCTGCCGAGGTACTGAAAGTTATGAATAACCTGGACCTGACAATGCAGATTGTCGGACCTGTAACTGACCCTAAAATAGTATTTGACAGTGAATCACTCAATAAAACCTTCAAAGACAAACTCGAACAAGCTGGTAAAGCCAGACTCGCCGAAGAAGTCGATAAACAACTGGAAAAGAACCTGGGCGACAAGATACCCGGGGAACTAAAAGACATCATCAAAACAGATGACCTGGGTAACGGACTTAAAAACCTGCTGGGTGGAGGCAAAGACAAAAAGTAGCAAATCGAGCACAGTGCTAACTTAATGTAAGGTAAAGCATAAACCACACACCTACAGGCAAATAATACTTAAAGAAACATGGAGTTTTTTATGAAACAATGGATTGTTGCAGTTTTATTTTGTACGTCAATGGCAATGGCCTGCTATCCGGATTTTTCCGATCATAATACAAATGTTATAACGCATGGAGCTAATGGATCTGATGCTTTAGATGATACGGAAGCCTTTAAATCAACAATCGAATATTGTAAAAGCAATGGCTATAAAACCATGTTTATCCCCTGCGGAACATACTTCATATCTTCTCCCCTGCCAAACTTAAATGATTCTTTTTCGATGGTTAATATTGTTGGAGAGAATGCCTCTCAGACAATCATTGACATTTCCGGCATACCGGCCGGTCAGCCAGTATTCAAAACTTATGGCGGCAGCGGAGCTTGTAATGCCTCTGAGATTACTTCATTTACCATAAAGGGAAACAACGAAGAATATGGAATAGAAATCAGAGGTACCTGCGGTGTTAGAATCAGAGATTGTAAATTTTCACATCTTAAATATGGAATTATTTATTCCAACGATATAGCCCCTGGCACTTTTACCGAATATTCCGTGGCCCAGGATTGCGATTTTATCGTAGAAACAGCTATCTATTATAATAAAGGCGCTGGCGATGCCTCATTTCATGGTTCCGGAATTAAAGGCTGCACTATCAATAACATCGATGGTGTTCTTAGCCCTGCCATTAAGATTGGTACCGGCGACCCAAATGAATTGCTGTATGTATATAACGCACCTATGGATTTCCAGATTTGGACTCGTGAAAAAATAAATATTATAGAAGCCAATGTATCTCCCGGCAGTAAGATTACCACCCACGGGGCAATTACTCTTGAAATTTTCAACACAGACAGCAAGCCGGTAATTGCCGGCACATCCGTTCCCGTCAACCACCATGGAAATGTTATCAGCTGGGATGCCGACTTCACATTCGGTAATTTTCAACTTAATCAATGGTCTGCTACCAACGAAGCTGGCGGCATAAATCTTTCCAGATGCCCATTTTCTGTAACCAGAAAGCTTAACTCAGAAACTACTGCAATTACTGAAAGCAAAACCAATATGCTAGGATCTTTGGTTACCGTCATTTTAACTGCTGATTTCTATGACTACCGATATTTACTTCATATATCACATAACGGTTATGGCCAAAATGGTACAGTCTCCATTTTATGCAATTCCAGGAATTTTAACCAGGCTGGTTTAGGTACTCCTGAATTTTCAGTTAATTCATCAGGTGAGTTGGTTATTACCAACCCGGCATATGCCTCAACGCCAGTAACTGCCTTGATGGGTGTTACTCCCATGGGACAAAATAGCCATTATTTCATCGGTAAATAATTTCTTCCTGGAAAATAAATTACAGGACTCCATCCCCTATTTCACCTGTATCGCCTTATATCATTTTTTAATATAGTCTTATAATTGTTATTTAATCGATAAAGAAATATCATCATATACATTATTTTACTTTATTCAAATACTTAAAATAAAACATGTTACAACCATATTATTAAAACTGAACAAATATTTTATTAATATAATCCTCCCTCAAAAAACGATATATTTGAAGGTCAAAAATTAACTCTTTAATATAAAAATGGGAGTGCAATATGGTTTCAAAAAACAGCATGATCAGTAATCTAACAATGATTATGATTCTTATGGCAGTAGTATCTATTTCTTCAACATTCTTATCTATTAACAAATTTACAACCAATAAAGATAATTACAATGACTACAAAACCGTTGTAAAGCTAAACGAACTGTTACTGCAAGCGCGTAGACAGGAAAAGAACTTTCAGCTAAGAGGGTTTGAACGTTATCAAAACGACACAAAAAATGCTGTAGAAAAATGGCAGGACTGTATTAACAAAATTCACTCTACCATTGACGAAAACCTGGATTCGGCAAATTCAAATTACTTTCAAGAGTTGTCGGATTATTGTCGTAATTATGAAAAAACATTTCTTGAAATTACAAAGTCAGGCAAAGATTCTTTTACCTCGGATAATCCGTTAAGTTCTATACTTGTAACAAATGCCAGAAATTTCCATAATAAATGCTCTGAAATAACTGAAAAATATGACCGGATAGCAACTAAAGCTATGGAACATATTAAAATAATGCTAATTGCTGTATGTGTTTTCTCGCTGATTTTTTATGCAGGCATCATAATCTACGTGCGGCGAATAATTTTAAGAAAGCTTCTCAATTCCGTTATCAATATCCAGGAAAGTATTGTGCAGATTTCACAAGCATCTACCCAAATATCTATTTCATCTCAAAACCTGGCTCAGGGGGCAAGTGAACAAGCGGCATGTCTTGAAGAATCAAATACAAACATAAATGAAATGACAGGCATGATAAACAATAACGCCAACAATACCGCTACTGCCAACTCTTTTGCTAACGAAGCAACAATAGCTTCAAATAATAGCATCAATGCCATGGAAAAGATGAATATAGCAATAAATAAAATAAAACAATCTTCCGAAGAAATCTCAAAAATAATTACTGTCATTGATGGCATTGCCTTTCAGACCAACCTGCTTGCTTTAAATGCAGCTGTTGAAGCAGCCAGAGCTGGTGAGGCTGGCAAAGGATTTGCTGTCGTTGCCGAAGAAGTTAGAAGCTTGTCTATGAGATGTGCTGAAGCAGCCAAAAATACATCAGAAATGCTTAGCGAATCAAAATGTAATGCCGAAGAAGGTGTATCAATCTGCAAAGATGTTGACCTGGGTTTAGTTGGCATATCTACGATAATAAATAAGATGGCTGGTCTGCTTTCTGAAATTGACACTTCTTGCCAGAATCAGGCGATGAATATTTCGCACATTAATGAAGCGATCGCCAATATTGATAACGTTACCCAGGAAAACGCTTCCAGCTCAGAAGAAGGTGCTTCGGCTTCAGAAGAACTGTCTTCTCAAGCCGAACAAGTGAACATAATGGTTAATAATCTTACAAAATTAATCGCCGGAGAAACCAAAATGTCAAGTAAACATCAATCCGGTTTAACCGTAACAAATAATATTTTCCACAATATATCTGACAATAGCAACCAATATACAACACGTGTAAGTGCCTGACATTCCTTGAATTCTTTAGATATATCTGAAAATTATTTCTACACCACCAATTCATACTTACTCATCTTGACAGGCTTAAGACTTTGGTTCCCCATAATGCCTGGGTAATATCTTCAACTCTACGGACAAATACACCTGCCAAGTACTATTTCTATAAGTGATTTTTCCACGGATGATTCACGACGCTTATAACGCTCAATTATGGCTGTCTCGAATGTGATCTCACGCAACTTGGGGGGACCTTCAAATTGACCTCACCGGCTTTGGTATGCAGCTTACAGTCGTAAAATCCAGCTCTGGTATCTTTACGAGCTTCGCTCCTCTCATATCTTGCCGCATTAAAGTTTGGTCTGTCTCGGCATCAAGCATGGCGTTTAACGTATCTTCAACTGTGGTACGTACCAAATCACCTGGCTCATGCTTTACTCTGGCTTCATCAGTTTTTATGGCATACTTCAAGTCCTGAACGTTTCCGGTCGATTGCTCTAACCGTTTCAATTTGAAGTCATTTCTTCTGGTTACCTAGAGTCTGTCCGTAGTTGTAAGTTTATTTTTTTGAGATAGTTACGCTGTAATTTTAGAATTATATGGTGCGTTTTGGGTAAAAAGGAGTAAAATAGGTGTGTTATAAAATGGTCTTGCAAATCATTTTACCTTAAAAAAGGAGCCACACCTATGTTAGAGATTTTACCAGTTCAGCAGTTATTTGACAAAGATATTCCACTGGAATTTGGCAATTTTGAATATCGTCAGGAACGCTAGTTCCTGATCGACATTGATCGGATAGTTGAAGCCGGCGGTATTGAGACTTTATTCATCCAGTATTTTCTCAATAGATCCTATGTTGAAAAGACCATAGTATATTTTGGTACCGGCAAAGCTGTCAGGTTAACGCATTACGATCGTCTTAATATCCATATTGAAGCTATTATGGCATTGAGGATATCCATTCTTCGCAAGCGTCTAAACTTATCTTTACGTAAATTTTCTTTGGCATTATCGCATAGTGACCTCTATCAATGGTTTTGCGGCATAAATCGCTTTGAAGTCCCTCGAATACCCGGTAAAACTCGTATAAATGATCTGGAAAATGCCATATCTCCTTATTTGATCGACCAGGTAGAAAGAATGCTATTTGCAGAGGTACAGAATGATTCAATTATATTGGAACCTTTGGATTTTAGTCAGGCATATTTCGACTGCACCTGCATAGACGCTAACATACACTATCCGGTAGATTGGTTATTATTAAGAGATTCTACTCGTACATTGATGAAAGCTGTAGCTCGTATTCGCAAAGCTGGTATATTATGTCGCATGCCCTTTGAGCCATCTGGATTTATCTCGAAGATGAATAAGCTTTGCATGGAAATGACATTTGCTCAACGTATAAAAGGGGCTAAAAAGCAGCGTAAGAATATTTTAAGGAAGATGAAACGTCTGGTTAGATGTGTATCAAAACATTCGAATAATCACTTGGAAAAGCTGGAAAACAACTGGAAAACGGCAGATATTACCTTTGGTAATGTTCAGCAGATAATCAAACAGATTACCGGAGTTATAAGTAAACTTGCTGATGCAGTAAAACAAGCTCATGAACGCATAATCGGAAACCGCAGGGTTGACAATAAAGATAAGATATTGAGTATATACGAACCTGATGTCAATGTGATAGTTCGCCGCAAAGCCGGAGCTGAGACTGAGTTTGGCAATAAGCTGTATCTAGCAGAACAACCTGACGGTTTGATCGTCGCCTGGAAGTATTATCGCGATCAGACACCTGCCG
This sequence comes from Sedimentisphaerales bacterium, assembly GCA_963666285.2. Lineage (GTDB taxonomy): Bacteria > Planctomycetota > Phycisphaerae > Sedimentisphaerales > SM23-30 > JAFGDI01. The sequence goes on along the minus strand of OY762711.1, from coordinate 1,995,198 downwards.
ATAAAACAATGCTTGAGTCTGGTCATAAACGTATTAAGGATAAGCTTGGCTGTAAAGTCAATCTGCTGGCAGGTGACCGTGGTTTTGATAGTGCAAAGAATCGCCAATACATGAAGAAAAATGACATATTCAATGCGGTTTGTCCATGTGATCCGGCATTGCTGGCAGAAAGGCTTCAGGAAGATGCTTTCAGGCAGGCTCAAATAAGACGCAGTCAGACAGAAGCAAGAATCAGTATTTTGAGTAATTGTTTTTGTGGTTCGCCTATGAAACAGAAGGGTTTTGATAACCGTGAAGTCCACATGGGATTAAGTATCTTGTCTCATAATCTCTGGGTTCTGGCCAGAATAAAACTTGCCCAGGAAAAAGAACGGGGAAAAGTGGCTTAAATCTGGATTCTATTTGATAATTCCATAGAAATACTGCGCGCTGAAACCGACAAATCTGTCAAGTACACCAGCAAAATACACATTGCCTGTGTAATTACAGCCAAAAACATCACCGGAAACCATGCCGAAAATACTATCTATTCAAAAATCATAATTTGCGGACAAGCTCTAATTAGCCCCATAAATATTGTGCGAAAGATATCTTACCTTATCTGCCTGATTTCTCCATAAATAATCCTGTACTAATTGGGGTGTTGGTATATTCAATCAACCAGAACAGATTTTATCAACTCCATATAAACTTACAACGGGTACTTTACCGAACGGACACTCTGAACCAACAAAAAAGTCCTCGCCAGCTTAACGCTCACAAGGACTTATATTTCATTATAATTGCAATTCCTTAAACTGAAAATTACACAGTTATTCCAAAATATCAAAACCTTTTATTTCAAAAGGACTCGCTCGCCAGCGACTCTCTTTTTCATCATAGTACGGCTCTGTTATAGCTTCAAAAATTGAATCTTCGTCGGTCAATTCCGGATCATACCATAATTTCACACTTGTCCAACCGTCTTTAGGGCTGGTAACAACTTCAAGATAACCCTCTATTTCTGAAATATCTTCGCGATTCAAAAAGTAGATAAATAGTTGGGCACTGCCGGCACATGACACCCCTTTGGTTTCAAATTCAACCAGTTTTATCTCGCTCGGCACGGGTAATTCTCTTGAATATCGATATGTTGAAAACGGCATTTTATTCACTGCAAATGCCACAGCCAGGGCTGAAACCACAAAAAAGGCCGTTAACACCTTAGGCGGACTGGAAATCACCCCTACTACCGGCATACGCCATGAAAGAACCTTTGCTGGTTTCTTTCCCTGGCTATCACAGACAATCGGACATGCCTCGATACATTCAAAACAGGAAATACAATCTGCTGAATTAACAGTTTTAACCTTATCCACTTCCAGCTTCATCGGACATGCCGCCGCACATTTCCCGCAATTAACACAAGTAGATTCATCTCGATGGATCTTTGCCAATCCAAATTTTGAAAAGATGTTTTGCACTATCGCAAAAGGACAAAACCAGCGACAAAACGGCATATATATCAGCAATGAAGCTATCACGGTTATTGCCCCGGCTATATAAGTACTTTTTTCAATCTCTTCTTCGCTGGAGGCTATGATAATACAAGGGCTAACATTTCTATAGACCAGAGTTGCCAGCTGGGCGGTAAAAAAAAGTACTAATATAAGAACTAAATAGCGAACAAACGACAATGCCTTATCCAGCTTTGTTGGTACTGCCAGCTGTTTAATCTTTAAAAATGCCGAGACCTTTCTCAGAAAAGCTGAAATAATGCCAATCGGGCATATATATCCGCAAAACACTCTTCTGAATAGAATAGTAACAATTACTACCGCGATAAGCATATAGTAGTTACCTATGCCTAAAGAGCATAGCAATTGCCCGTCATGGAAAAAAGTAAACATCGACTCAACTGCACCAAACGGACAGAAAGCTTCAACATTAAAACTTAAGCCAAACAGCAATATCAATCCGGCAATAAATACTATCGCATGAACACCGTATCTAAATTTTTTCATTAAAAAAACCTCTGGAACTATGGTTTTATGCTAGAACCGAAATTATTATTACTATTTTGTACTGCTGCATTTCCCTTTCAAGGAACAACTGTTACAGCTGCTGCCTCCGGTACAGCCGGACTGAGCTACTTTACTTTCAGTTTTAAGTACCTCAACAAACTCTTTACCATTTGCTTCACCCTTAAATTCTTCCATACTGGAAGCAAGGATTCTGGTACCATTAATCTCAGATGGAACTGTATGTTCTAATGCCATCTGGACATATTCATATGCTTTTGCCTGGTCACCTGCATTCTTATAGATGCATGCGAGATACACAAGACTTTCAGGATCTGCCTCTGGATTCACTTTGATCTTATCAACCGCAGCCTGCAAATTATCAGACTTGGCTTTTCTTGATTGCAAAAGTAAATTGTACAATTCGATCTGCCCTGCACCGTTTTCAGAATCAGCACTAATACCAGAAACTGTTTCTAGAGCATTATCTGGATTGACAACAACAACACTTTCGGCATAATTCAGTGCCTGCTGCTCTCCGGGGATCAATTTCATTGCCATGTCATCAAGCTTCAGGGATTCTGAATAAAAACCCTTTGAATAATAGTAAGCTCGAACTGCCTGATAATAAGTTGATAATCTTTTGATTACGGTATCGTTAAGATTATCAGTAGTACCAGCTGCCTTATCCAAAGCAGTTTTCATTTTAATAACACGACGCAGAATTGAATACTGATCTTTATAATAGGAATTATCAGCGTTCTCTCTGGCAGCATTAGCATACAATTTCAATGCTGAATCAAAATCACTATCTGCCAAAACCACATCTTTTACTTTAGCCTCCAGAGACAATATTGCCTGGTCTGTCTGGATGCTGCTGTCCAGGATATCAGCTGCCATCAGCGAATATCCTGTCAAAATTACTGCCAACATGCAAAATATACTAGTTTTCATGATTTTACCCTTTCTATTTACTTATTTTTGTACAATTTATTAATGCTTCTTTATATTTATGATAATCTTTTCTATCGGGATAAACTACCTTATTATACCTCTCGAACTCATCCAGTAATTCAGGATGCCTGGAAAGAACCTGGTAAATAGTATCTCTATCATCAGGAGCTGGTGGTACCTGATCATATTTATACCAGTAATTCCATCTGAAAGCCGAGTATTTGTTTATTTTACGACAGTCTATCTGATACTTTCTAAAATACTGTATTAACTTATCAATATTACCCTCGTTTTCATATAGAAATATACAATCAACAAGGTAAATCACATAATGACTTTTACCTGAAGCGAAAGAATTTGCCCATTTTGCTTTTTCAAGATCTCCTGCAAAAAAGTAATATTTTGTTATATCTCGCCAGTAAAACGGTGTTTGCGATTTCTTAACTGCTTGTGCAACCAAGACTTCCGCAAGTTCACGGTATAAGCCATAGCTACTATATATATCCTTGAGACTACGGTCAATACTCTTATTTGAAGAATTATTTACAAAGCATTGCGTAATATATTTTATCACTTCATCTCTATTCTCAAGTTTTTGGGCCAATAAGGCCAGCAAAAATCTTGTGGCTTCTGATTCGCCCATAATTTCGGCAAAATCACTAAACTCATCATAGAGATAATTTATATCCTGTTCAGAATAATTATCTGTTATTTCATTAATTTTACGTTTAAATTCTGAGTTTACAACCCCTAAATCCACATATTCCTGAAGCTCAATCTCGATCATCTCTAAACTTTTGTATACTATTTCCGATTCAGTTTCTTCTTCAGGTTCGTTATTTTTTCTAAGTTTTTCAGGCAAAATCGGCACACTCATTTTCTCCAAATAGATATCGCGTATCTGATCAGGCAATTTATCAATATCAGAAGTGACAATCAAACCCTCAAATGCTGCATGTGCAAATCTTTCATAATTACTGACATTCTTTGAATTCGCATTGTCAGCCTGCTTACCGGAATACCCTGATAAGTTACATAAATTGTATGCTTTGGAATAAAGCTTGTTTGCATTACCAAAATCTCCCAAGATCTCATAATAACCGGCTGTCTCAATTAAAAACTCAAGGTCAACCGGATTCAATGCCAAACCTTCGAGCATAATATTAAGAGCAGATTCAAAGTCACTTTGCCGCTGATAACAATCCGCAATATCAAAAAATAGACCACGGTTATCAGCATTAAGCAAAGAGTGTGAACGGAAAAGATATTCGGCTGTACTTTTATGCCCAAGAGTAAGAAACAACATTCCGTTTGCTATATCCTGGCTTGGAGGAGATTGGTAATCCATAAAAAGCATTATCCGGGCAAGATCAAGCCGCATATCAGATAGGTCGCCTGAAGATTCCATCGCTTCTTTAACAAGCATAATTCTACTTTCACTGGCATAGGATGCCGCTTTTAGCAGAATATTAACAGGATCAGCTTTAACATCAAACTCATCCTGCAAATCCAGCAACAACCTGTAATAATACAGTTTATCAGGAGTAGCACTCAGCTTATCTTGAGTAAGCTTATATATGTGACGCAATATATCTTCAGAACCTTTAAGGTTAATAATAGCATCTGCAAGAACCAGATATTTATCATCAACAGGATCATCTTCTATTAATTCAAGTAACTTATTCAACGCCGATTTTCTCGACAGCTCTGAAATATTTGCGGCTTGCTGAGACCAAAGAAGCCATAATTCATAATTATCCGGCTGCTGTTTAATTAGCTCTTCATAAGCAGCCATAGCCTCTGAATACCGGCTCATCATCGCCAAAATTCCAGCAGTAAACTCAAGGTTCTGCTCATTACTACCAGCAAGCAGTTTTTCAGCTGCCCAATCTGCCTGGCCAAAATTATCACTTTGCAGAGAAATAATAGCAAACTTTTCGAGATAGTCCTCGGTATTATCCGGATCCTTCTCAATCAGCTTAATAAGGATCTTCCGACATTTCCCATAAAGTTGAATATTTCTATAAATATTGTACTGTTTTACCATGGAGATAATACTATCATCACCATAATACTGCTTAATTAATTCTATCGGAGTAAAAGCATCTCCTACTAGAGTATAAATGTCTATTAGCAAATCCAGTTCTTTATCATTTGATCTGTTCTTCTTTACCGAATCCTCAAGATTTATAGCAAGATCAACCAGAATATCTGATTTTATTGCCAAATCAAGCATATTGGGAACGATCTGGTATAGTAAAAACGGATCATCACACTCCTTCCATAAATTATACCAGATATCATATGATGCATTTAGATTACCGGAAAGTTTTTCAAGAGCAGCAATGTTCATAAGAATATCAACAGCTTTGGTCTCTTCGAATAATTTTCGGTTAATATTAATTGCCAGATCATATCGTCTGATTTTTTCAAATAATGCTGCAATTTCAGATAACTGTTCCTTGGCAAAATGATAATTATCTATAGCATTTGTCAACATATCTACAGCTGTATCTTTTTTATCAACCTTCAAATATAAATTAAACAATAATACCGTTGAATCAAAATAATAACTATCATGCCTGGCTCTGAGTTTTACAGCATTTTTTACGGCCTGGTCAGTAAAACCCATTTGAGAAAGAGACTCTATAAGATGATACATACTGGAAGAAGATAGCGAACCATCAGAAACTCCTTGCAGGTGTTCCAAAGCAGCTTCTCTGTTACCCTTTAAAAGGTTGATCTTCATAAGAGCAACCAGGTCACTACGTTCGTCAAAATAACTTTCAGCCGCAGAATAATCTCTACTGATAATGGCAGTATTAACAAGATTCCTGTCAATCGTATTGATAAATTCATCTGTAAATTGCATATCCCTTGTAAGCATTGCTCTTAATTGATTTGCAGCAGAAAACTGTCCATTTAACATATAAATTTTGAACAAAGCCTGAACGGTAGTAGTATTCAGATCTGATAATAAATACTTTTCAAGCGACGCAGTATTGCCGCTTTTTTGAGCTGAAATAATTGCCCAGGCAAGAGCATACTTTTTATCGTTACCACTATCTGCTGATTGGTACGCATCAAGAAACATATCTAAAGCTGTGTTATTTTTTGCCTGATATTCACTTATTGCTTCATTCATTTTCTCAGGGTAACCGGCAAAAACTGACGAACCAAGAATAAATAATAACAGAAAGACTGCCAAATTCCTTGATGGCAAACGCCGAATTATAACATGAGCAACAAATGCAAATAATGACAAAAACACGAAAAGGTTATCTAATTCATATACTTTAATTTGTGAAATATGCTCTGAAGCAGGAACTGTTCCTATTTTTTTGGCAAGTTCGTAATTTGGTCTGCAGGATTGTATTTCAAACCTATTTTCAGGATCATCTCTTAGTTCAAAGCCTTCAGGTTGACGATATAAATACCTGCACATATTCTGGAACAGCTTTTCAGAATTCGAAAGTTCAAAAATATTTGACATACTTAATGCTACTTTACCCATCCCATAATTCCAGCACGAAAGCAAAGATTCGTTACCTGCCTGACAAACAGTGTAAGCTGATAACTTATTTTGACCAGATATACATAAAACTGAATTACCATTTATTAGGGAAAAGTCAACCGCTTCTGTTATTTCAGGAATTTCTGCAAAAGTCAAAGAACCCTGTGGAGTCTTAAACAGATTTGAACCTTTATTGCTCAGGTTTTTAACAGAGATTTCCGGTATTGAAAAACGATCTCGAGCATGTAGAAATTTTCCGCCACCGGTCTGGCTCATGTCAGCCAAAAAACCAATATTTGCCGGAGGACCTGTAAGAATAAAAGAAACGTTTATATTTTTATCACTGATTTGGTTTAACAAAGAAGTATAATCAACAGATTCGATTCCTCCATCTGTTATCACAATAATATGTTTTGATGCAGCTTCAATATTTAATAAGCCATAATATGCTTCTTCCAAAGCCGGATATATTACTGTACCACCACCAGAAGTAAGTCGATTAATCTCACGATTTATACTAATCTTATTTGCAACGTGTTGAATGGGAATCGCCCATTTCTTATTGCCATAAAATTCGACTATCCCCACTTTATCATATTCGCTAAGCCGGGAAATTGCTTTTCTGACTATTTCTTTAGCCAATAGAAGCCTTGTCCCCTGCATCGATCCTGAAGTGTCAACAATGAACACCAGACAGGCATCAACACTGGCTTTTTTACTTTTCCGGCTTATCGAAGCAGGCAGTAAATGGGCAAATTGTTCACAACCCAGAATTTCATCAGAAAGAATACGACTGCCTGGTAACACAAGCAGCCCCATCCCGTCAACAACTGACAATTTGATGGTATTTAGAAAATCATCATTCAGCAATTTTCTGTCTGCATCAGCCAGAATGAGCAAATCAACGCCTGTCAGATCGGATTCTCCTGCATAATAGCTTACATTAGCATAGTCAGATATCTTTTTAGCAACTGAATCAAAGCTGCTCCTCTGGCCGACTACCAAAACATCGGGCTTTTCATATACAATAGACTGTATATGAAAGGTGTTATTCTCCAGACATGTGTCAATTTCAGCTCTCAATGTTAGCGAACAATCAATAAGATTTGAGTCAGTACTACATGGAAAAGAATAATTATTGTACCCTCTATTGAGTTTCAGCTGGTATGAATTAACAGAATTATTCACATTATTAAGCACTTCCAGGCTAGCTTGCCCTTCAGTAGAGGTTTCTATAGTTACATCAAACAGTGCCTCTTGATTTTTTGTAATCAGCGAGGGGATTTCAACATTTGTAAGTATTGTTTCTTTGTTTAAGTTATAATCCGGCAGCATAATATCAAATTTTACATTACGAGCAGCCATCTCTTCTACCGCATTTTGAATATCACCATCTGTTTCAAGAAGATCAGAATACAAATGAAGGCTACCGTTATTCTTAATTGTTGTCATTGCTTTTAGCAATGCTGATTCAATGTCAGAGGAGCATTTTTTATCCCCGGAATCAGACATTGAAGACTCACCAAAATAGACATATTCAACATCTCCTGCATTGGCCAGAGATGAAAACGGATTCTGTATCAATGCTGATTCATCTAAATTAGCGTTGGCCATACTTGGAGACCGATCAATCAGAACAACATGTTTCGAAGAGTTATCATCAACTACAATATATGCCTTGCTGGCTGCTATTACAATAAATAAAAGCATTAAACCGGCAAGATAGCTTTTAGTCAATCTAAATACAATTACGGCAATAACAATTGCAGCTATCAATAAATATACATTCTGAAAATGGAGCATTATTGAATCCTCCCCATTTTATACATGTATAAATTCATAGCCAGTAAAATAAAAATGCCAAAATATAGAAAAGATAAAAACGACGATCTGTCCGGGGGAGAAAAATCATTTATACTTAAAATCTCTGATTTATAAATTGCATTCCTATTGGCTATGCCGGCTTTATCATCTAATATACTTCTAAAGCTCTGAACAAAAGATATACTTCGCCAATCCGGCAAAGATTTAACATCATCATCATTCAGCACGATGTCAGCATTATCTATTAAAGAGCACTGCTGGTACCTGGTGTCAACTGCAAAATACCTGTCAGTTATGCCAGATAATTCTTTAGGTACCCAGACATTAAAGATTGTCTCTGAAGGCTCATACTGCTTTGGAACACAGATAATTTCTGTACCATCATTAACATCAATATTCTGACCGGTAATAACATAGACATTGCTACCTTCGGAAATATTTTCAGCCTCATTCACAGCCTGATTTATACTGGAAAAGTTATTTTCTTCTGTTTGAAGTTCATTAATATTTGCAAGCGTCGTCAGGACTGAATCTTTTTCATTAGCCTTAACACTGTAATCTTTGCCTGAAACAATTAAATAGCATTTATCACTGCTATCAACAATTTTTTCTGCAACAGTTTTGGCTTTATTTATATCTGTCGCCGGAGAAACATCCAAAACGATTGTTGATATCTGCTGTTGCCCAAATCCGGGCTTCATCATTGCAAGTACCATTAGAAACGCAATAACAAGCAGCAAAAGCAAAGTCAACAACGAACTGAACTTTCCCCATAGTATATCACGCCTATTCTGACTTTGAACCTCGTGCCAGAATAAGACAGTAGGTACAACAACAGACTTCCATCTACTAAACAAAAAATGAGAAGCAAATAATATAATTCCAGCAATAACAGCTAAGGAAATTGCCGGCAATATGTCTATTCCATAAAAAAACATCTATTTATAAATACCTTTACTAAAGTACTAATACACCTGTTGGCATAATCTTTTCAAACTGAGAATCTACACTGTCCTCTGCAAATATTTCTCTATAACACCAGTTCATTTTATTGCAATGATCTATTACTTTCTGGTAATATTTTTCTCTAACCGATTTATACCTGTTTATAATATCAGGACTTATCCTGGTTATAACGGTCTTGCCGTTTTGAGAATCAACCAGCCTTATATTGCCTGACAGTACGGGACTGCGATCGTTAATATTGGAAATATTAAACAACGAACATGACCTCGGCCCAACATTCATAGTCTTTTCAAATTGTTCAAAGCCGTCCGAAAAAATAAAGTCAGAAATTATAATCACATTATTGGAATAAACATCATTAATAGTTGACAGCTTTTTATTCTCAATGGCTTTATAATTAAAATTGGCAATTTTATCCATTAGTGTATTTACCTGTGATCGACCGGTGAAATTATATACTCCATCAGGAAGTCTTAATTTTACTACCATCGCCTTATTCAGCAGGCAAAAACAAATAGCCGCGGTAAAACGCTTAATATCGTCAATTTTATTTGAAGCTGCAATGGAACTGGTAAAATCCGGCACAACATAAAAGTCAGGTTTTTCGAGTTTATAAAATTTACGAACATATAAATCTGACTCAGTGTAATATTTATTCCAGTCAATATGTCTTAAATTTTCTCCAGGAGTATAATTTTTATATTCATTAAAATCAATTGTTCCATCGGAATCAGTTGAACTGTAATCCATCAACGTTCTATTGCGAATCTTGCCTCTAAGGGATATCTTTACCTTAGAAAGTACATGTAATTCATGTTTATTTAGTATCATCTACAAAGCCTACTAGTTCGGTAATAATAGAATCTATATCAACACCACTTGAAACAGCAGCAAAACTGGAAATTATTCTATGCCTCAGTGCGGCATGTACTACTGACTTCACATCGTTACAACTGACACTGCAACGGTCATCGATCAGTGACCTTACCTTTGCCATCATAACAATTGCCTGCACGGCACGTGGAGAGACGCCCAGCACTACATTACTTTTTACAATGTCAAGTCCGCTGCACTGCGGCTGAGAGGCCCTGACAATATCAACAATATAATCAATTACCGAATACGGCACTTCAACTTCTTCTACTACACGCTGCATTTTTAATAGAGTTTCTGAAGTGAGTACAGAATTCACTTTTGCTACTTTGCCATACGCAGTCAGATCTATTATTTTATGATAATCCGGTTTGTCCGGATATTGTACATTTAGTTTGATCAGAAACCTGTCAAGCTGAGCTTCAGGCAAAGGATAAGTTCCCTCATGCTCTACCGGGTTCTGGGTAGCAATGAAAAAGTTTGGAACAGGCAATTTCATTTTTTCCCTACCGACCGTTACCTGCCCTTCCTGCATGGCTTCTAACAAAGCTGACTGTGTTTTAGGAGTAGCCCTGTTAATCTCATCTACAAGAATAAAGTTACTCATAATAGGCCCTGTTTCAAAAGCCACATGATGAGAACCACCTTCTGTTTCTACTAAAGTTTTATATCCAATTATATCGCTTGGCATAAGGTCAGGCGTACATTGTATCCTCTCATAGCTAAGACCGGCGGCCTCAGCCAGAGTTTTTGCCAGCATGGTTTTACCAAGTCCGGGAACACCTTCCAGTAAAACATGACCTCCAACAAAAAAAGCTCCTATTACATCTTCAATAAGCTTTTCCTGACCTATAAAATGAGACTGAACCTGAGATTTCAGCTCACTAAATATTGTCTTAAATTCATTTATCCTGTCTTGTGTTACTTTCATGCTTTCTGTTCGCATATTCAGTCAGTTCCTTAAAATAGTTCGTTACTAAGGTTTCCATTTCTTCGCTTACAACTGATTTATCAATAACGCTTTCATGTTCCAGGCCATCAGCCAAAGTCATATCACGATCAATATCTCTGCCAGGCGGAGAGTTTAAAATAATCGATTTTGACCGTCCCTTATTCTGGCGACTTTTTATAAATACGGGAACCGGCTTGCCTGCCATGATAGAAGCAGTAGCCCTTGATTTTTTCACCGAACCAAGTCCCCCACGCCCATTACCAGGCTTACCATTCTTTTTGCCGGCCCGCCCCAGCTCTCTTCCAGGAGCCGAAGCATTATCATCTAACATAGGACTTCGCCCACTGCTATTATTATTTCCTTTTTCCTTTTTATCATTTGAATCGCTTTCCAGCTGATTATCCTGATCGGCAGTATCTGCAAACAAATCACCTGTTTTAACATTACTTTCTGACAGATTTGAAAGCGACGAAGACGCAGTTTTATCACTATTCATCTGGAAGCTGTCTTCCTGATACTCATTTACCTTGTTATCAGAAACCATCTTGCGTGAAAGACTTTGATTAATTGCAAATGCGTTGCTGTTTTCCTGATTACCAATTGTAATATAATTGGAATCTCCTGCTGACGTTTGTGAGTTTGCGTTTGCAGTGATGAATAAAGATCTTTCTCTCGCAACTTGATTAGCATCTGTCTTGTTATTTTGCAACACTCCGGGAATATTATCTGTACTAAGCTGATTTTCTGTTTTTAGCGCTGCATCAGCATTAAAATCATTATTATTTAATAATGCAACATGATCAGGAATTAATACATAAGTTACAATCAGAAACAAAACCATCAATATCATTTTATATCGCAATGGCCTGGCCATTATACAAACTTTTGTCACCTCGAAATCTGACAATATACTGCACGCTTTTGATATTGAAAATAATGCAAAATCCGATTTACGACCTGTAATTTCATATTCTAAGCCTGAAACTACAATATCATGAGGATTGGTAATTTGATCAACTACTAAAGCTGTCTCGATGCTTTTTATTTTATCAATAGCTGACATTATAACCACAACTAGAAAATAAACCGAAATTCCAACAAATACAACTATGTTTGCAGCATCTAAATATGGTTTCAAGTCAGCGAATAGCAATTTTAGAAATACCAGCAATACCAGCCAGAATAATAACACTTTCATACAATCATTTATTGAATTAATGATAGCACTTTTAATTTTGTTTCTTTTGTACTGCCTGGATATAGGGTTTAACAGCTTTTCGATAACAAGGCTATTTTCCATGTTGCTCCTCCAGGCTGACAATAGCAGTTCTAAATAAATCACCACCATGATTCTTTAAGATAGAAGCTGATGTTGTTAAATTGCCTTCCTCATCATATATATGACCTTCCAGAAAATCTATTGCATCTTCTGATGTGAAGTTTTTCTCAAAATTGCTATCTGAGCTAATTTTAACCAGCGATGAAAGTGCCTGAGTATAAGAATCATCTCTCATAAATGCTTTCAAATACCTTACCCAGGCTCTTACTGTATCTCCGTTCTTTTCATAATAATTCCCCATGTAATAATTTGCATCACAATCAGCCGGATTGGCAAAAACCGCACTCATCAGGTACCTTCTGGCCGACGCTAAGTCATTTTCAGCCAAAGCTATTTGGCCTAGCCAGGTATTTACCTTTGCTAGTTTAAGAGGATGCTGATCCATACTAATCAACTCTTCTTTTGCATAAGACAACATCAGTTTTGCTGTTTTGAAGTCAGTTACTTCTATGAAACTCTCTGCATAATTCATTAATATATTTGCTGCAGTAACATCACTTTGGCTTTCCAGTAGATTTGTAATTGCTGTTTTGATATCATCTTCATACCCGGCTTCAACTGCATACTTAAGAATCAAATTGTACGCTTCAAATATAAGCCTGGAATCCGGGTATTCGTTAATACATTCATATATCTCGTCGATATCCTCACTAACAAACGCATTAAAGAAATGCTGTTCGTTCAGATCAGATATACACCCGGAAGGCAGTTCAGACAAATACAGACACTGTTCGTCCTGCTTATAGTAAACAACAAAATTCTGCCAGAAACTATTAGCTATAACGCAGTCACCAATGGTTAATTCATCACTAAAATCCTGTTTTGATCTGACAGCAGTATATTTCCGAAGATTTAGATTTGAAAACCTGCAATTCTCAAAATCACCTGACTCGCTTCCGGCAAGAGCTGCGGCATCAAGATCAAATACTGAATCATATTCTGAAGTCGCAATTACCGCTCTCAAAACATAACCTTCATCTGGCTCGATATCGGCAATAAATCTGCCACTATCCACTTTGAGAAGGATTTTGGTTGTATTTTCCGGAATGTCTATGTCGCCATAACTGGCAATCTTATTTGAAATATCCATTGATACCACTTCGGAATCAAATGCTTTTACTCCTATATAGCCCCATACTGGAATTTCGCCAAGGGCATCTGAATTACGACGTGAAAAATCGTCAATTTCACTCAAATCGCCACTAAAATACTCCAAGCCTTCCAGCTGCCCCCCATCATAACATACTGTCAGCTTTGCATCCGAATCAATTTCCATAACCTCTGATAAGTCGCTATGTAATAGAAGCGATTCACTTAAACCGAGATCAAGCATCAGGTGTGTCTTAATCGTCTGATCGCCATGTTTAATCTCTACGTTCACACAAGGTACACCATCAATATTCTCAAAAGGCACCACTCCCGCAAAACACAATTGGCAACCGGAAAGTATTAAAAGGGGTATTACAAAAACTAATCTCATAAATTCTATCACACGCCGAAATTATTTAAGCATATTAAAAAAAATCTTAAAATTATCAGCATTTTCTTTTGTTAATTCAGCAAAAAAGATATAGTCGCTATTTCTCATATTAACCTTGTACGATTTATCATACAGAGCAAAATCAATGGAAACATAACGTTCACATTGCAATTCAACTTTATAATTCGCTGTAATGGGTTGATCATATTCAATAGTAGTTTTCACATCACATGAATGCATTTCATTCTCCAGCAAGTCAACAAAATCAGAAATAATACTCACTGATTTACTTTCACTTATAACAACCGGAGGAAGAACAATTTTCCTTTCAAAATCATAACTTTGTGTAGAAATTCTTATTGAATTTGCTTTTCTAAGGTATGTACAAATATCTTCAAAACTACTTACTTTGCGAGCCTCAGAGCTTCCCATTAGATAATAAATACCAAGGCCAGAAAAAATCACAACTATTAAAATTATTTTAATTTTGCTTTTCATTCGTTAGACTCGTCTGTATAGTGCCTCATTTGCTTAACATTTTCACCATTATTTCCCACAAAACCATCTATAGCTACAAGCATCCATGAAGAAGCGTCTTGTTCAGTTTCACCATACTCATTTGTCTTTTCCTTTGATATTCTATGGGGAATCTTCCATTCATTATTTGGAATACTAGACATAGGTTTGGATGTTTTATCTACATAAAATCCAATTGGTGAAGGAGGATATTTAGTAAAATTATCAGCAATTAGATAAAAACGACGAAATCTACGGTTTTTCATTAGAGAAACAAACTTATGTTCGGCTAATTTATCTACCCAATTATATTGATATGTAATCCCATACTCTTCTGCCATCCAATTAGAAGCAGAATCAGGACATTTCCAGACATCACTATTATAAGGAATATAATTTAGATCATCAAATAAAGCATTCAGCCCCATTGTTTCAGCCAATCCTTGCGGATCATTATCTTTCTTATATCCTTTAGCAGCTCTATACGGCCAAAAACCTCCTAACTTTGGGGTTTTTTCAGCAGAAGGAACCCACCCATTGTTATCATCTACATAAAACATCTCTGCAATATAAAGACTTTTAAGATTTGTTTTACAGACTAAAGCTTTTGCTTGTATTCTGGCACGATTCAAAGACGGCATAAGAATGCTCACCAATAATGCTATGATACTGATAACAACCAGAAGTTCAATCAGCGTAAAACCAATACTGTTTTTTCTTCTATCTATACTTTTCATAATTGAGACTCTCGTGAATACACATTAATTGCTATTACAAAATATTTACTTTTAATAATTACTGTCTGTAAATCGGCTCTTGCCCCTCCACTAACGACAATTTATCAAGCCAGTTTACAATCATCAGTTGAAGGTCATTCAGGTCAACATCTCCATCAAAGTCAAAATCACCCTGTGAGAAATCTTTCTTATTGTCAAGCGAATTTCCACTTTCATGGTTCGCTGCTAACCTGGCAAAATCCTCCATGTCAACAGTGCCGTCCAGGTTAGCATCGCCAGCTGAGATAAACTGGTACAAGACGCGAGCATCTGATTCTGTTACTATTTTATCATTGAAAATTCTCTTGTCAGTAACCACAATAAAGTTAGGGTCTTCCGGGTAAGTTCCATTCAGCATCTGCTCTAATACTTCATCACTCAATATCTCACCGGTACGTTGATCTTTAACATAACTCTGATACATTGCATTGCCATCAATATCACAATTTATATGGTCGAGAGATATTTCAAATATGCCCGGCATCTGCTCTTCACCAGCTCCGCCTTCCATAGGATGACGATATTTTTCACTCTGAATTCTTTCATCCCTGAAAATTCTTAAATCACTTACATTCACCCTGCCGTCATGGTTAAAGTCCAATGGACTAAATATCTCAATACCACAAGGAACAGCCAGCGAAGTATTCCGGAAGGCCAGCATCTTCTTGGCAAATAGATCATCATAGTACTGCATCGCACCCATAGCACCTGTACTGCCGCTTATGCTGGAACCATTTCCGACATTGAAAGTCATATGTGTTGCCCGATTACTTATCGCATAAAGCCTGTCTCGGGTGTCATATCTATATATTGCAAAAGAACCACGATACAATGACCCTCCTGAATTCACATAATCCGATCCGAGGTAAGCAGAATTGCCAGTACAGTAGAAATATATCTCTCCATCTGCTGTCGCAATAATATTCTTTACATAATTAACTTCCGGAGCTTGTCCGTTCATCTCAGACAATTTATCTGCCGAAAGAACAGTATACACAGATTGATTCGCTAATTCATTTGGATCGACACTACCATCATCTACAATACAGCTAATTCCACCCTCATTGCCGGTATCAAACTCAGAACAAAACATAACCTGGATACCACTTTCCTGACCATCGGTAAAATCACGCAAGCCTGTATCCATCGCCGCCATTTCACAATAATACATACGCTCTTCACGTGTATTATTTCTTCTAATCTGCACAAGCTTATCGTTTATAAGATCATATTTCCAGATACCATTATAATAATTAACAGAACTTGGATCATTCTCATTATACGATGGATTTACTATAAAGCCGGCAAAATAGATTGCACTGCCGTCTGGTGCCCAAACCGCCTGACGGCCAAAGTTAAACGTCTTGGCACTTGACAGACCTGGGACTGAATCTAGTATTTTCTGACCAGTAACCAGCGGATAAAATGCATCATTCCAGTCTGTCTGGCCAAATGCTCCAAACTGAGGAGTATTATTGCCTATTCCATCTTCACCTGTATCATAGTCAGGCTGACGGTTGGTTTTTTCGCCTACCTGTCTGAGATCATAGAATAATACTACCTTGCGATACTTAGGATCTTCACAACCATCAATACTAGTAACCAATGCCAACTCACCTGGCTGATAGGTAACTCCTTTAAATGTTAAAGCAACAGGATTCAGAACAAAAGAACCTGCTCTCAAAGAACCTCCCCTGTAAACACTGCAATCACCAGTAGAGAAATCCGGGGCTCCAGTAGCTACTCTTCCAAGCACTGATTCATATGCATATACAATAGATGTGCCATACAGATTGTCAATGGAAGCTGCAGTAACCTCCGGATCAACATATGACCCATATTGGCCATAATATGTCGTATAATCATAACCATCAAAATGATCCAGCCATTTGGAACCATCAACTCCCATTGTGAATTTTCTGACAGACTGATTCGCACCAAAGTTAATTGACCAGAATTCATACACCCCATCATTCGGATCAAAGCCATTAGCAGGATCAAATCCAACTTCAGGGTTATACTCCATTCCATTGGTCTTTATCGCATATGCACCTGTCACAGAACTTCCAATTACTGTTGATAAGCCAGTGCCGGATGCATGTGCCGGTGTCATCAGCTTATACATATATTCAGGTGTACCAGAGAAATTGGCATAATAAGGTTCGAGTATAAACACAATTTCATCTTCAATATCATTATCTTCATCTGCAACTGTATCTCTTACACCATTCTCATTCTCATCATAATAGCCAGAAACCAATATTACACCCCAGTTATTCACGCTTTCGGCACGTGTAAATATTCGAGGGTAACTGCCAGAATAAGAATCTGCCATTATATTAAGATCCATCATTCCGTCATCTGGTGACCATGCAAAGGCAACTGCAACAGAGTTAGGATCCAGGGCTCCGCCAACAACCAAAGAATCTCCATTCATATCAACAGGATAAACACCACTGAACGATGTATCATAAAAAACATATTCATTTGCACTGATAATGTCATCACCATTAAGATCTGACGCAAAATAACCAACAGATTTTCCATCGACATTCTTAGCCTCGCCGCATATCTTATTAGAATCTGAAATTAACTTTGGCATCATCTCAGCAATGTCAACATTTTCAGCAACCTGCTCATCGTAATAGCTTGTCGGCAGGCTTAAACTAACAATATCTGCTGCATTGTAAAATCCATCTTCGTTTACATCCGAAAGGATATATACATTTGCGTCTTTATATAACAGGATATCTCCATAATTATTTATGGAAACCGGATAATATTCCTCCCCGATTACCTGTAACTCAGACTCTTCGTAATCTCCATCACCATCACTGTCAAGTATTACCCATCCTCTATCTGTCTCATCAGTGCCTTCACTAAATCCAACCGCAACTCCTGAATCATTTACAGCCATCGCCTGACCGTAATTGAAATCGCTGCTTAAGACAAGATTAATCATCTCGCCGCTATCGGCATATCCATTAAAGTTTTTATCTTTGAATAAAAACGGTCTGTATTCAGGACTCTCATTGGAAATACTGCTATAACCAACAATAATACCCTGACTGTTTATATCTGCACTTTCGCCACCATAGCCATCAGTAAAATTAACGGCAAGATTACCTAAATTAACCAACTCACTTCTGTTTGCATCGTATTTAAATATCTTTGGTGTTATTTGAATATTCGGATAACCATGGCCGGCAACATCGCCATTTTCATTAAGGCAATAAGCAGTATCTGGTAATATCTCAGCTCCATGGGCAGCTGCAACTTCGGTCAGGTCAATCACGCTATACCTGGTCGCTCCACCATCAGTGTAAGGTGACAAAACTAAAACATGCTCTGGTTCGCCAAAATTATCTTTCCCGTCCCCATTAATATCATATCGAGCAGTAACAACAATTTGCCCACTATTATTGATCCCCTCAGCCTGACTCAAACGAGGCAATCCTAAATCACCTGCAGTTATGTCAGATATTGTATTCAGATCCAACTCTCCATCAGCAGCTGACCAGATAAATGCCCTTCGAAGCTTAGAAAAGTCATATGTTCCTCCCACAACCTGACCGTTATCATTCATAGCTCGAACATGTATTTCTTTCAGCGGTGTACCAAAATATAAATATTCAGATTCCTCAATAATGCCATCGCTGTCAACGTCTGACCAATAAAAACCATTACCAACACCAAACTGGTTCTCTACCGCACCGCATACACTACCATTTTCATCAATACATTTTAATGACATAAAATCTATGCCAACCTGTAAAGCTCCATAATTATATTTTGACGGTACAGGAATTAATTGCAAGCCATCATTAGGGTCATAAACACCATCGTTATCGGTATCTTTCCATATATAAGTATCAGTAGAATGATTTAAACATATCACACCTGAATTATTGATTTTTATCGGAATGTAATCTTCATCAAAATATTGGATTTCACCTAATGAATATATCCCATCACCATTTTTATCTACACTGACAAAACCATAATCTCTATCTTCATCATTTACTGTTTTTGCATCAATCGTTACTTTACCTACTATCCTACCGGTATCGTTGTTGTCATAAGCCCAACCGCCGTTATCATAAATATCAGCTATAGCTACACTATCCATTTCACCGGGATCAACTACATAGTTGTTATTAGAATCAATAAAAACAAATGGCAGATATTCATATTTTTTATCCGCATTACTGTTTCTTCCAACAATCTGGCCCAGATTATTCATGCCATAGCTGTTGCCGCCTTTGCCGTCGGTAAAATTGCCGTTCAAATTACCAAGGTTAATGAACTCTCCACTGGCAGCATCATACTTAAATGGCTTAGAATTAACCACAGGTATTCCTATACCTGTGATATCACCATTGTCATTAATACTGCAACCAATAGAAGGAATAATAATAGAATCCTCTCCAGATTCTGTTAAGTCTGTTACACGATATCGTAGTTCAGCCTGTAGGAATGAAACTGCTACAACCAATATATTTATAATAACTAATCTCTTTTTCATCAATTTTCACCTGTAGAAAACGTACATAAAGGCCCGGCAGCACCAACTGCCGGACCTCTTTTAATTCTTTTTCAAAAAATGATATTCAATTGTGATAAAACTTTTTTAACGTCTTTTTCTTATCAAAGCCAAACCACCAAGTCCTATTAAAGACATTGTCATAGGCTCTGGAACTGCATAATACCCTCTGGCACCATTCTCGTTAAAAGCAAGGTTACCATCATACCAGCTCAACTTATAAACATTATCATATTCAGCAGGTCCAGCAAGCAAATCAGCCTCTGATAATACTGTAGTCAAAGTACCCGCAGGATCGCTTAGATCAAAGCTCAAAATACTATCTGAACGGCTCTCAAAGAAGTAAACCAAACCATCTGGTGCATAAAGAATATCACCCATCTGCATTGCTCCTGTAGCTCCGGTAACCGCGGCAATCTCTGCATCAGTTAAAAGAACAGAACCACCATCACTGCAATTCCATGAGTATATTCCTCCAGGATATTCACCTTTTGAACTTTCAGATACACCCCATATAAGGTTGCCTGAATTATCAAATGAGATACCACCTGAAACGGTATCTGTACCAGCAACTGAAGCCAGCTGAGTATCTGTGATATATGTTTCTACGTAACCAACTGAATTTGTAACCAAGATACTATCAGTATCGCCCTCATAGAAATACATATTGCCTTTATAACAAGATGCGGCACTTAGCAGTGAAGGTCCGGTCCCACCAATATATGAATCAATATTCGCTTTAGATGCTACTACAGACAATGCGCCGGTATTAGTATCAACAGACCAGACAGCATCTGTTCCAGTTTCTGCAAAGATTAACTTATCTCTATATAAAGATACGCTCTGCATGGCAGTAATTGCAGTAGTTCCGGCTGCAAATGCCCAGTCTAAAGAACTGACTAGTGTTGTTGCATTACCATCAGCATCTACCTTTGTAATTGCCGGCTGGTTGCCCAAGGACAATATGTGATAAGTATTTTCACCATCAGAAACTGCAGAAAAATGAGATGTTGCCTCATTCCCATTCAGAATTGTATCCCAATCATGTACCTCATAATAACTACCAGCTTGAGCCATACCGGCTGCCAAGCCTAACAGCGTAATAATTAAAGCTTTCTTCATCGTTTTTCTCCATTCAATTTGTGACTAAATTGACAAAATATTCCTTTTACATATTACCTTAAAAATACTCTTCACTTTTTAAGTGAAAGGCATTATACCTTTTTACTTAACTAATTGCAAACAAAAAACTGCCCCACAGAGACATAATAGTCTTTGATTTTTAGATTAACGACAAATATGTAACTCCATGCTCAGAAATTACAAAATATAGTACAATTTTTAGTAATTGTTATTCACTTTTAATTAAAATTACCTATTCTGCTGAGTTGCAGGACGAACTAAGTCCAAAAAATAGCCTAGCCTTTAAACAAAAATAATAAGATGCATTTATTATAATACATTTCAGGCAAAAAACAAAAGCTTTTTGCTGTTTTTCAATCTATTCACTCAACTGGCAGCTACTTTAATATTTATTACGTGTAAAACCTTGCTTTTTCAGATTTTATAACAAAAATGATCTGATATTAGAGCTAAAACATTTTGTTTCCTTAAAAAAATCTAATAAAATTAAGATATATTTTATATTATTTTGCTCAAATTACCGTTCCTATGCGGAATAAATAAAAAAATCATCCGCTTTCAGCCTAACTCTATTCCTAAGGAATTACAATATATTCGCATCCAAATCATTCATTCTGCAAAACAGATGGCCTTAAATCGCTGATTATTGACAATTAACAAAAAAACTGACACATTGCCAGCTTCCACAGAAACCGGAACATTATATCTTCAAGCCAACATACTTAAACCCTTATTTTTCAGACGTTAACCTCGAAAGCAGCAGATCTTCAAACTTGCTCATATCTTTCCATTTAACTGCAACATTCATATTCTTTGCCGATTTATCAATCCTGGTATAACCACCATCATCTACTTTTATATTCAAATTTTCCATGATCAGCAAATCTTCGGCAAAGCTCAGATATACCGCAACGGTATCAAATAGCGGACTGGTACTATGTTTAATGGCATCGCGATCATGTTTCATCCAGCCTGCATGTTCTATCCAGATTTTATAGTTCTCCATAACTGCTTTTGCAACAGGATCGTTAGAATTCGCCATTTTTTTGTACTTTTCTCCCACCAGCTTGACAATCCCGCATGTATCGACCGGAGTTATGGTTATATCCCAATCTGCCGACAATACAGACTGGCATGATTTTATGTCAGCATAAACATTATATTCTGCACTCAGCTTATCGGTACGGTCATAACCAACATATACACTGCCATACATGCCTACAAACCTGGCTTTTTGAGCAATTTCAGGCTTTCTTTTCAATGCTTCTGCTATATTTGGAACCGGCCCAACACAGATGAGAGTCACTTGCTTTTCACTTTTCATAATAGTATCAATAATAGCCTGCACTCCATCATCATAAACTTTACCCGAGTAAGACTTCAGGTCATAATCGCCAAGCCATTCAGATTGATTTCCGCTCTGGCCGTTATCAAGGTCTTTACCAATACCAATAGGCACATCTGACCTGCCCGCATTTTCAAGTATTTTGGCAAATAGTTTAGCTCTATAGATATTCTTTCCCTGGTCACCAACAACAAGTTTCAGATCTAGTTCCGGACATCTTAACACAAAACTTATCGCCCAGGTATCATCTATATCATCTCCAATATCAGAATCATAAATTACCGGAATCTTCTGAGCAAAAACTATATTAGCAAAGGTTAATATTACACATAATGCAATAAAACCAGATAAGTATTTCATTTTATTTGTCACATCAAATCTCCTTATCAAGTATTTTGTATTATTACCACTGGATAATCTATTTTGTATTAACCATATACACTTTTCCATGGTATGGCATTAGTAAT
Organism: Sedimentisphaerales bacterium; assembly: GCA_963666285.2. GTDB lineage: Bacteria > Planctomycetota > Phycisphaerae > Sedimentisphaerales > SM23-30 > JAFGDI01. The sequence goes on along the minus strand of OY762711.1, from coordinate 1,972,506 downwards.
ATCTCTTCCATACCAGAAATTACTGACACTTTTCCACTTTCAGGGTCCCATTGTTCAACCCGACCTTTAATATTAAATTCAATATTAGTTCTAATAGTTTCGTGTGAATCATTAATCAAAAAGAAAACATCATCACTGCCGACTTTTTTATGGGCCAGCCTTAATGGCAATTTTTTTTCTTCAACCAGTACTTTTGCTCTTACCCATTTACTAATAATATTGTCCAGCCCCTCTGAAGCCCATTCCTTCATAAATAGAACATTTTTATTCTCTTTTATCATCCTGGCAAACTCAGCCTGAACATAAGTGTCAGGAAAAGCAATCTCTGAATTACATGGAACTGCTTCAAGGAAGATTAATTTTCCTCCTTGTTGCGCAAATCTCAATAGACGCTTCCATGCTTCAATCGGTAAGGTATCAACGGCTGGCAATACAATCACCTTAAACTGATGATTCCCATGAGTTAAATTTCCATTATCAACGATGCTATCAATAATAGCCTGAGAGTCTAAATGCATATACTCCCAACGATAATCATACATAAACCGGGAAACATCCTTAAATGCCTTGTCAATTGAATTTGCTTCCTCTGATGCTCCAATTACATGTTTCCACCCGGAAACCTTCTGGTATCCCGGCTTATATTTTGTCCATAGAGACTCGATAGGATACACCACACCAATATCAGCAGAGGTATACCCTCCCCTTAACAGCATTCCAATTCTGCCAACATACTTATTAAACTCTATTTGCTCTTCTTGAGTCAATCCATTTAACTTCAGATAGCAATTAAAATCTGTTACCCCTTCCAGTAAAAGCATATTGACGAAACCTCTTAACGACTCCATAGGTGGCTCGCTATCTCCATCAGCCACCGGGCAAGGTTCACTCATAACCCGACTCTGACCTTCCAGTTCTGCTGCACTGGAAGCAAGCTTTGGTGAATGTACCGGGAAATTTTCAGGATAACAACTTAAAATATCAATTCCAGGTGCATTCATTTGCCGAAAACATTGCATTATATTACCATACAAAGGTACATGGGCTAGCATAGTTTCCTCTAACAGTAAATGCCCACCTGACAGGAAATTATGCTCCTCACACCATATTTTAATTTTTCCAAAGTAGTTTTCCGATATCAAATCTCCGACTGTCTTAAAGTATTGATACCTAACCTGCTGACCTGCCGAACCATCATAATAAAACAATTCAACCAGTCTGTCTTCAGGTCGATAACCATATCTTGTTGCCATTTCAGACGATAACACTTCTTGCCATGGTATTACAGCATGTTTCTCGCTATAGCTATGAAACTGCATCGCCATAGTTGATGGCTCATCTGTAAATGTTGAGGTAAAATATCTGCCGAGATTATTGCCAAGATATTCGGCATATTTATTATGGGTGGTATCAAGAAAGATTTCGGTTACTTCTGGTATCAGCAATGATGGATAAGGGTAGGAATTTCTATCAGCCTGAAACCCCTTATACAGGCTATTCTTAGTTGCCGCAAATAATTTCCATTTTCCTTCGGGTGCATCCCAATGAACTTGCGAGCCATCATAATAATCAGATAAATTTACCGATCTGGTATAATCAGCTTCACCATTTATAATTGGAAAAGCTGATATCTGAATAGGCCGGCCAGGAGGCACCTTGAATTCACTTAGTCCACCAGAGACAACAGCATCAGTAAAAAAAATACCCATACTTTCCAGTGCAATATTCTGCTTCAGAACTCGCCCTCCGGCACTTCCCGATGGATAACCCTGCTCATCATACAACCACAGATCCATACCCTTTGCTTTAGCCGATTCACAAAACTGCCTGACGGTCTTCATCCCATTATCTGTCAGATAGTGGCTGAAAGACACATTCAATGAAAATCCTCCCCAGCCATTAGCCAGCGTATTCTCGATAAGAGCATTTTGACCTTGTTGATCAGAAGGCAGATGATGGATATTTTTGTTCATACGATATTCTAAAGGAGGATTCTGCCAAATTTCATAAAGATCTTGCCTGCTTTGAGCTAAAATAGCAGTATTTGCAAGAAAAAGAACAGTAAGTATTAGTTTTTTTCTCATAATTCTATATCCAGTATAATTAAGGTGACCTCCGGAAATTGCTTTTGATGCGATAGTTTAAGATTTTGGTTGCTGACAAGGAACATAAAATCGTGCATATTGGCTATATTCACTGTTATATGTGACGCATGTCAGCAGGCAAAAGAAAAACTAGTCGCTCAAAATGAATTTTCTGAGGTTGCCTAAATATAAAAACTATGTATATATTTTACATATTTTAGCCTAATGTTCTACCTCTTTTATCATACCATTATATATAACTTCATATATATTCTCTCCTATATTTATCATAACTATCTGCCAGATGCTATCGAACCGCTAAAATGACACATAATCAATGATCACTATGCCATCGTTTTTTCTTAGCTCTAAAGAGAGCAATTATGTACAATAGTAAAAAGATTTTTAAGGAGTCAATCTTATGTTTTAGCCATTAACATGATAAAAACAAATATGCATATCTTTGCATAGCTCCTTTATTATTCAAATAATTTATTACTATAGGAAAAGCATGTTGTATATAAATTTAAATAATAAATCACTGTTAATTCATATTTTTAACCGCCATATTATATTGATTATAACGCTCTACTTAATTTCATGTATAGGCATATCGAGGGCACAAGAATACGAATGGGCCGATGATTTCTCATCTTATGCAGATGGTTCTCTGGGCGATCCTCGCTGGTCTGCCGGATCGGTTGATTGGACAATGAAACATGGGAGCTACCTGTCTGGCGGTTTAATCGATTCATTTAGCGTCGCCGACGGACTTAAAATCTGCCGGAACATAGAGATAGAAGCTATCGTTACGGTGCTTAGCCATTCCCAGCTGGATAACTGGCGGATTGCAGGGGTTGCAATTTATAATAATCCACAGAATTTCTGGCATTTTGCGTTGGTAGAATCACCTTCAGACAAAGATAACAGGCATTTTTTAGAACTATCCGAAAAACGTGATAATGTGTGGCTGGCACAGGAAAATCTTACCGTGACAGCATCGGAACATATGGATTATGACTGGCAGTATAATCAGCCTTATCGTTTACGCATTATTATGACACCTGCTGGAATAGAAGGAATTCTGTCAGATATAAATGGAAACAAACTAGCTCGGAAGGTATATGCTTTCAATAATATTGCTGTTACTTCAGGTCGACCTGCATTGCATGGAAATGAGGTAAAAATATGCTTTGATGATGTAAAGGTCAAAGGCAGCCAACCTGTACCACCGCAAGAAACGGTCTTGCCGGCACTTTCAATAAAAACATGGGACGGCATAAATCGTCCGTCTACAGGTTATTTTCATGTGGAAAAAGTGGATAATCGCTGGTGGTGTATAGCACCGGATGGCAATGGGTTTTATGCTATCGGGACAGATCACTGCAATTTTAATGGCCATTGGTGCGAAAAGTTATGGTATGCCCCTTATGGTCAAAAAAACAGACAAAAATACGCTTCAGCTGATATATGGGCCAAACAGACAGCCGATCGTCTGCAAAACTGGGGGTTCAATCTGATAGCTGCCGGTCATAGCGAACAGCTGCGATACCGAGGACTGGCACATACATTATGGCTTGGTGTGGGAGCAGAGTTTTCGTCAATCAGCGATATCGTACCCAAAATATACTGGACAGGATTACCAAATGTTTTTGATCCACGATTTGCCTCTTTTTGTAAGATGAAGGCAAAACAAATGCTTGCAGACCACGTTAAAGATCCCTGGGTATTTGGTATTTTTATCGATAATGAACTGGAATGGTATGGAAAAAACTATAGTCCGGGCGGTGTTTTTGACGAAGCAATGAAAAAGGATGCGGATCATTCTGCAAAAATAGCACTGGTAGATATGCTGCAGACAAAATATAGCGATATCCGACATCTGAATAAAAGCTGGGGAACCAGTTTTGCTGATTTCAATGCCATTTTACAGATCAATACTATTAAAGATTCCGCGGATAATAGTGAGTTAGCCCAAGATAAACTGGAATTTCTTGAGTTGGTTGCGGACAGATATTTTGCGATAACAACTGCTGCAATCCGTGAGATCGATCCGCATCATATGATCCTTGGTTGTCGATTTGCCGGCGATGCCCCCAAGCCATGCTGGATTGTGGCAGGAAATTATTGCGATATTGTCTCAGTAAACCAATATCCCTTCATAGACCTTGAAACCTGTCAGCTGCCTCAAGCATTAAGTGATTTGAAAAGATTTTCACAATGGACCGATCGTCCGTTAATGTTGACCGAATGGTCATTCCCTTCTCTGGACAGTGGCTTACCTTGTACACATGGAGCAGGAATGAGAGTCCAGACACAACAGCAAAGAAGTCAGGCATTTGAGATATACCAATCTACCTTATTCAGTCTACCGTTTATAGTGGGGTCCAATTTCTTCATGTGGGTTGACGAACCGGCATTGGGAATCAGTTCGACATTTCCAGAAGACAGTAATTATGGCTTGGTCAATGAAAATGATCAACCATACGAAGAGTTGACTAAAACTGCCTCTCAATTGAATCCAAAGGTGTATGAAATGCATCAAAAAGCAGTAATCCCGGACTTATCGAAAAATTCCTCTGTAATTAAATATCAAGCAGGATCTACCTGGCCCCAAAATCTACCGGCTGAAGTATTTCGTTACCCAATAACCGTTTCAAATAGTACAAATAAAGAAGTCACTAACGGTATCATAAGTTTCACACTAAATGAGGTTGATCCCGATTTTGAATGGTCTGGTGTTTCTACAGATTCACTTTGTTTAAAGAACAATGAAGATCAGGATGTTTCATGGCAGCTTGACTGCTTTGGCAATCAATTAGATCTATTTGATGAAATTTGCTTTGAGGTATCACATTTAAGGGCAAACGAAAACCGTACATATTTTTTATATGTCAACCGGGCTTCAAATTTACCACAAAAGCAAACTACTGTTAATTTCCAGAAACTTGATAATGGCTTTATAATCGATAACAATACGATCCGAATCCAAAAGAATGAGCCGGATGGAGATCTCGTGGATGCTTGCTATTTTCAGGGTGTATTATTAGGCCGCTATAATCCAATGATACATCAAAACCAGGGGCAAAATTTTTGGGCGCACGCAAGTAAATTTGTTGATTATAAAGTCAGCCAGGGACCAATAAGGGTGCTGGTTCACCTTCGTGCAAAAGGTGGCAATGAAAGTACTATAGGCTCTAAAACAAAGTCTCCGGACCAACCGTTGGCATTTCTGGTTGAACATCGTCTGGCCATCTATCCGGATTTACCTTGGTTCGATACCCGCTTTGTCAGTTTAACCAATCAATCCAATACAAAAATGAATTTGTGCGATAGTTTCTTTTACGTCATACCTTCAATTAAAGGAGATTCTAATGATGATGAATTGGTTCTAAATGTGCCAAATTATTATCTCAGGAATTTCAATTTCTGGAGCGATCCGACTGGTTATGAATATGGCGCATTAGCACTGGGAGATACAGATTTGAAAGTCTCGTTTTATATTAACCCGCAGGGAGGAAAGCATCCGGATGCGATGCTGCATTTTGATCCGCCTATGAATCTTGCCGCACTGCAGCGATATCATCAATTTGACAGCCCCCCTCTTCATATTATTGGATACTTCCAAGAAAATCCTATGACAATTTTACCACAAAATCTATTTGAAACTATCAAACAAAGATATGCTCCGCAGATTATGTTTCACGGTAAAGAAAAAAGATTACGAAAAGACAATAACAATATTATCAAATAATACAATTAAGTTTATGGGTTAGCACCCGTCTCAAATTAATATAGCCATGCCTGAATATAATCGAAACGTTACCGTCAAGGGTATCATTTACGCTCCCAACTAATTATCTCATAACGTTTTTTCTTGTAAACACCTTTATCCTGAACAATTCCCTTGCCATCTTTATAGCTCAGTTTAATTTGGCTATACTGGCCTTTTTCATAATTCCATGTCACGCCATCGTCAGCATATAGAGTAAATGCTTCAGGAGTATCCCCAAAGACCTTGACGGTTAGATCAAAAACAGTATTATCAGCCACATACTCAACTGGCCTGGCAAATGGTACAATTGAATTCTCCTTAACAAATAATGGCACATTACCCGGCTCTAAGATAACTTGTATTTCCTTTCCACCTTCCAGCCATATTTCAGCATTAAGATCATACCACCTGTATCCAGCCGGAAGATAAACAGTCCGCTGCTTTTCTCTTCCTTTCAAAGGAGCAACCAAAAGCGAATCACCAAACATAAAGGCATCATCGGCTTTTCTCAAATTCATATCATCGGGAAAATCAATTACCAGTGCTCGAAGCGGAGGAAGACCGTGTAAATAATACTCATAAAAAGCTGCGTATAAATATGGGATCAAACTCATTCGCCGATTGATTATTTTAGTGAATGCCTCTGCTACTTCTTTTTGCTCTGTTTCACTTAGCAATTCTCCACGTTCATTTTTCCCTCGATCGTATTGTGTCCATAATGGATTGGGGACATACCATGGATTCAGACACATTTGATGGGCAAAGGAAGACATTGCAACACGGTTAAGCAATTCATCAAGCGAACCGGCCTCACGAACTTCCGGAGACCACAATAATCCGGTAAATGAAGCATTCACCAGCTGCCGAAGATATTCATCAAAGCCGTATGAATCACTATACAAAACAAAAGGCATTGGAGATGCTAAACCACATGTAGCCCGAACATCGCTCCAGGTACGAAGGTTCCGCTCCTTGAAAGCTCGCAAAATACTTCGCTGGTACAAATAACCATACATTTGAGTCATCTGGTCACCATCAATACCTGAGCTAAATGTAGAACAGTATGGATAGTTAAACGGAGTTGCATTGTCGATAAACTCCCTGTCGCACTCATCTGCTTTGAAACCAGAAATACCATGGTCAATAAAAGTTTTTCCATGATAATCGGAAAATATATTGAAGGCCTCCGGGTTGGCAAAATCAATTACCAAGCCTCCCCAAACCAGGAAATCTCCACATTTATCTATGAGCTGATCAAATATTGGAGAACTTGGATGGATGTAGGCATGTTCCCAAAGATTTACGCGATAGCCTGAACTTATAAGCTCTTTCACAAAAGCATCATGATCAGCAAAACGGTCATCTGACCATTTAAGAGAACAGGAATAAGCAGCTGTCTGCCAACCAGGTTCTAAACCGATCATATCGCATGGAATACCAAACTTACGAAATGACTTAGCAACATCCATTACAGAATCCTTGTCACCGCCGGTATAATTACGATATTTCAAACCCAATCCCCACAAAGGAGGGACAACTCCACCACCGGAAAATAAATTATATCGCTGGACAGCTTCTTTAATTCCAGGACCGGCAAAAATGTAAACATCTACCCCACTGGAACCTGGCAAATCAAAAACAACCTCGGTTCGACCAACGGCTGAGCGAGCAGCATATAACTCTTCCACTGAAGTTTTTAATGCTCTTCCCAAACCATCTTCATTGGTCTGACTTTTTATCGCAGCCCCAACAGGACTCAGCCTGGCAACATGCACGAATGGTACCCGCGCTGTATCAACATAAACACCGTAACCTTTGGTACTGACATAGAAAGGAACCGGGCCGTGACTACTGCCTGTACGCTCTATCGACTGGGCACTTACAGTCAGATATTTCCGCAGGCCCTTCTGCTCAAACGCACCGCTATCCAACCCGAAACCGTATATCTGATCGTCTGGCTCATTACATGGTATATAAACAACCGTACGTGCGGGTTTGACCTGACATTGAATTTCATTTAAGTTAAAAGGTAATTCACTAGGCGAAGGTAAGCTTGAAAGTGATTCTTTACAGATCTCCTTTTCGCGAAACTGGTTAGGAGTATAAGTTTCCGGCTGGCCAAATCGTATCCGCCAGACACCTGAGGCAACCTGCTCAACTTGTCCAATGGCAGCCAGACAAGGTTGTAAGCCCATAAATAAATATATTAAAAGAAATCGAAATGACATGACTTTCTACATCCTTTCATTTTCAATCATTATTCCAATTTGATGATTGAAAAAATTAGATAAAATAAACAATACTTTCTTATTGGACGATTATTATACAAAATTATCACTGTATTCCAAACAAATTAAAGTGATCATCTTATAAGAAATTGAGACATTGCCGACTCGACCCCCAAATAGAATTGTATACAATTTATCGAAATGAAGGATTTCTTAACTATTGGAAACTACACACTGAAGATGAATTGAGGGTACCTCTGAAAATACTATTTCATAGGTACCCTTTAGTCTCTTTACCTTAAAGACCTGCTTAAATATATAGATTTTAATTTACCTTCATCCAGCTATAGCAAAGCAGATACAGATCATAAATATCAACATCTCCATCTTCGGCATAGTCGGCGGTATCACAGAAATTATTGTCAGCATCACAATCATAATATATCCAATAAGTTGCGAAATGAGCGAAATCAGCCATATCGATCCGGCCATTTTTATCAAAATCACCGGCTAATATTGCAGGACAATTGCCCACCTGGAAAACATGTTTATCGTTCAATGTAGTATGCTGACCTTCCGGCGTATTATAAGTGAAATAGAAGTATATGATATCACCCTGACTGACATTAGGAATTGTAAACGGCACGGACGCTTCGGCCATATATCCGGGGAATGTAGCTGATGGATTTTGGGAATAGTAAAGAATCAACAGGCTATCTCCGATACCGGCTTCCGAAGGAATAAAAGTGATCGCAGGACTGTCAGCAATGCCACTGGCTTCCCAGGTAAATTCACCATTGGCCGACTGACCGGTACAAATCCCACCGGCAAATACATTTACAGTTGAAGCTGCTGTTAAGATTCCATTTTCCGCATCTGCTGCTGTAACTGTATATGGTCCACCAACATCCACAGCAGCAAAACAGCCGTTATCATCAATTACTCCACCATCAGAAACCGACCAGAGAAGCCCGGCCGGTATCGGAAATTCCAGCCCAAACTGGTCATAGCCCTTTCCGACAAACTGTTTGGTCCGACCTTCTTCGACCGTTGCCGTTGATGGTGAAATACTGATTGAGCTAAGTTGCGGAGTTCCCACATAAACCGCTACAGGTGAAGAAGTACGTGAAAGATCGTCATTGTCAGTTACTTTTGCCCTGATTGTATAAGCTCCCTCAGAAACATTACTGATCGTGTAAGTGTAAGGACTTGTCAAATCTTCTCCTAATAAGTTAAGCCCCTCCAGGAATTCCACTTTGGTAATAATACCGTCAGAATCTGCGGCATCGGCAATTATGGTAATATCATCTCCCGGATTATAAAAAGACCCATTGGCAGGACTGGAAATACTTACAGACGGAGGCGTGTTACTGCTTCCGCCGCCTGGAATTAAAGGTTCACCGCCACCGGTGAAACAAATATCGTCAATCTGAATATCGGAAACCGGTCCCTTCGTGCCTAATATCTGGAAGAGCTGAGAGACCTCGAAAAGATCGACTTCAGAGGAAATGTCGGTCATAGGTATCTCAACTACATGCCATTGCCCATCTCGAACAAAACCATATGGATCATTACCGGCAGCAAAAGTAATCCATTTCTGGCCAACCCCATCCATATTTCCACTTTTCATTCCAACTTGGAACGTTACGGAAGAACCGGTCTTCATCGTAAAATGTAATTTACTTTCCGGATAGCTGAACGCACTGAGATTATATTTAACATTTGGTGTAAAAGCAGCGCCAAACCAGTTTAGCCCGGCAGCTGATTGTAAGCTTAAGCATTCACTGCCTTCATATGGGGCCTGCGCTGTATCATTAAGGGAGTGTTCCCATACAAAAAAGTTTCCGTCAACCCCCAGAGCAAATTCTCCGGCATCTTTATTTGCGGTAGTTTCTGTGTAAACACCGAAATTACCATTTGCCGGTGTGGGGCTTGCCGCTCCCGGCTCCCAATATATATTATCTATCGATATGGCAGATGAAGCGGAAGCAGAATCAGCCGCGAGCATAAATATCTGATGAATGGTATTAAAATCAGTATTTGCATATCGGTTAAGCGGAATAGTAACTGAATGCCATTGTCCGTCACGAATAAAACCAAATTCATCGGTTTCATCGCCCAGCGGCAGCCAGAATTCTCCGCCCCGTGAACTTTTAATACCAACTTTCATTGCGTTGGTAAGTGTTGTCTGAATATCAAAATGAAGGAAACCATCGGAATAATTTTTCATATTCCTGAAATTAGGAAGAAAAATACCCATTCCATACCAGCCGCCGGCCCTGACATCAAATGTCCAGCATTCACTTCCCTCTGAGGGCGCAGATGGAGTTACCGACTCTGTCATAGTATTTTCCCACAGGTACACAGCTGCGTCCGATCCATAATAAAACTCCGGATCAGTATCATCGCCATAAACAAGAGCATTATCCACCGGAATAGTCTCGGTAAAAACACCAAAAGTACCATTTTCTTCAGAGTCCTTGCCCATATAGATTTCCGTAAATCCATTGTCTTCAAGGCGAATCCAGTCAATATACATTTTCCCGGGAAATGGAGCTGTTATGCCTGCCGGATCATAGATCCCGGTGTAACCGGTAGGCCAACTTCCAATGGCAATATTTAGAATCGGAAAAAATGGCTGATGAAATTCACGTAAATAATCAGCAGTAATGTCAAACGACCAAAACGGAACACCATTCAGTGAAACAGTCATTTGAGTTGGAGTCCATTCCAGCTTATAGATGTGGTAGTCGAGGTTCAGATCAACAGCCGCATCAATCCAGGAAGCATCAAAATCATAAGTATCCGGGTTAAAAACTCCATCATCAACAGTATCGTAATGTATCGCTGCATTGATCTTCTTATTCTGAACGCCTTCATCAATGCCTGCTTTTGAACCAATCTCAACAATATCAGTTTCACCGCACTCAGGCCAGGTTACACCCGAAAAATTATTACCCAGCAACCAGAATGCAGGCCACAGTCCATTAGCAACATCAGGAAATTTTATCCTGGCCTCAAGTGTACCGTATTTGAAAGCAAATCTTCCCTGGGTCATCATTCGAGCAGAGGTAAATGAATTATCAAAATAATTTTCCCGACGTGCTTCAATGACCAGGCTGCCATTTTCTATATAAGAATTTTCGCGACGTGCCGTATTGTATTCGAGCTGGCCGTTACCAAAACCATGCCCTCCAACATCATATGTCCAGACATTTTTATCTATTTCGTCTCCATCAAATTCCTCACTCCATACAATATCAGAATACACACAACCATACTGTAAAAATAAAATAGCAATAATAACAATAGTTAATTTTGACGACATAACAGTTCCCTTTACTTTTGATTTATTCTTATTTAAGCAAAACATATAATAGATTAATAGAAAATATATCTCTTCTTCACTTACTACTAATAAAAATGCCAAAAAGACAATCCCAATATATTCAGGATTGCCTTTTCAGATTTGATATTTATTCATTTATCTCTGGCGACGAAGCAAAAGACTGCCAATAACCAGCAGTCCTAATGATGCAGGTTCTGGAACGGCATCAACATAAAGCGTATTGACCGCTGCCATTGCACCACCTTCACAACGAATTGAAATTTGCGCCGCATCTGCCCCGGCTGCAGCAATGTAAGTACCACCTTTCAGTTGATAATTACTGCTGTCAAGCCCGGCAAAAAGATTAATCAAACCACTACTGCCTTTTACTCCTCCACCATCACTGGCATCTGTATCCAACCACATAATTTCTGCCCATGCTACTCCTCCTACCCCCATTACACCTTTTACATAGATTTCAAAGTCATAAGCGGTACCAGGAGTAATCGAGCCAGTCGTTGTAACTTGTATTATTTCGCTTTTTACACCAACTCCGCTCTGCCAATCGGTTGTCAGTAGTGCTGCAGAACTACCGCTATATGCTTCCGAAGTTATCGATATTGTAGAACCTTCCCCAATTGGGTTTTGTGTCCAGTCAGCAAAACCACTCTCAAAACCACTATTGGTTATAGGAAGCATACCTGCATTTACACCAATAGCAAACCCAAACAAACACACTAAAACGATCAGCTTTTTCATAACATTACCTCCTTAAAAATATAGACACTATAGAATAGGCAATCACATAATTAACCACATTAATTACGCGCCTTTATACACACTACTATATTCAAAATATCTCAAGAAATATATAATCCTAGAACATCCTGCTTTGTCGGCTGACTCCAAACATAAAGTCATAAATATTGCTGATATCAGCACTATAATAAGTCGCAGTCAACAAGTAAAAGTCCAAATCATTTTTGTCGATAATATAAATTTTTAGAAATACCCTTATTAGTAATCAGCTGTTATTGTAGCACACGGATATCTATAAAACAAGCCCCATTATTATTGACTTTTTGGGGGCTTAATATAGTTTCATGGAATTCCTTTTACATACAAATATAGGTGACCTCTGGAAATTGCTTCTGATGCGATAGTTTAAGATTTTGGTTGCTGACAAGGAACATAAAATAGTGCATATTGGGCTATATTTACTGTTTTATGTGACACATGTCAGCAGGCAAAAGAAAAACTAGTCGCTCAAAATGAATTTTCAGAGGTTGCCTATAATATTCCGGCACCATAACCTCATTGCATATAAAATGTCTACTTGCATTACAAAATATAAGCTTAAAACGCAAAGCATATAAAAAAGCCCCCGGTTTTTACACCGGAGGCCATAGTTTACACTAAATAAGTAAGAAGTTAATATTTACTGAGGATTACTGGCATCCAGCAACCAATTCTGTACAATAATCTCAAAATCAGTAATATCGACCTGGCAGTCGCTATTCAAATCCTCAATAATTACATTTTCTACCAGACACATCTCTACATCTTCTCCTTCCTTCAACAGATAGAAATTGCCAAACTCTATTGAGAATTCATTATCGCCTACCCAAAGGTCTATCTTACGGATATTTGATTCGGCTTCAGCATTAATATCCCATTCATAATTATGCCATTGATCATTATTAGAACCAAAGCCCCATAAGGTCTGAGTGAATGGGCGATTATTGTCCATATCCAATGGACGATATTCCATATTGCCATCACAGTCTCTTTGATATACCCAGACACCAAACTTATCAAATTGATTGAAGTCATAGTTATCCAGGAATACAATACCTGCAAGCTGCTGTTGGCCTGGGTCACCTTGAGTGGTTCTCCATACCAATGTCTGACTTGGTGGAGTATAATTATCATCACCTGGTGTAGGATCAGTATTAATTACCATTTCAGAAGCACCCCAGTCAACGCTCGGAGCTACATAGGCATCATAATTAGCTAAATTAGGATCTCCGCCTGTTGTATCCCAGGCTTCCTGATCAATAAAGTTAAACTTCGTACCAGACTGGACAATCACATGAGAGTCATCCATCCATTTATCGGCAATCTGGCCAAAATCAACCATATTAACCGACAAATCATCATTTAAGTCACCTTCTAGATCACGAACAACAAAGTACCAGATTGGCCCCGAAACAGTTTTATCAGAATATGTAGCTGTTACCCGCCAGAAATATCCTGTAGAAGTAGCAAGGTTACCTAGTGCTGTTGTTACATCAAAACTGGTTGCATCTGCTGCCAGGGCAATTGGTGTTGCATCAGAAAGATCTGCCTGAGTGCCAAGCTCTATACTTACAGCTATTGGCTCTTCAGCAAAACTCCATTCCAGGGTAACATCCCAGGCAACTCCAGTAGTGCCGCTAACCGGCTTAGGATTGATCGGAGCACCATTTACACCATCAATATAAGCCTGCAGAACCTGATCGGAAGTTAATGGATAGTTATAGACCTTAAAGTCATCAACTTTACCAATAAACGGCTGTGAATTGTTTTTAACATTACCGATATATACATAATTATCTCCAAGGTCCATTACCTCACCCTCATAAGCTAATACCTGATAGCCATTTATGTACCAGGCTACTGTTTCGGTAGGAGCATCATAGGAAATTACGTGACAATGCCAGCCTTCTCGAAGATAACTTGAATCATTTGCAGTGGCTGCATATGACGAATTATTTACACCAAGAACATAACGATTAGAGTTATATCGTCCAAATTCAAATTCTTCATAACCGGAATCACTACCACAACCAAGGATTGTCTCCCAACCGCCGCCTGTATCATAGCTGTATTCCCAGAAACTAAATGACCAGCTACCGGCCGGATCAAAATCATCTGTACTGAATTTAGCCGGATTTGCTATTTCTGCATCACTGGAATTCAGGAATTCTATAGCCTGACCTTCGCCAATAAAGCCTTCTGCAAAGTGGTCAGCAGTACGGGTACAACTAACAGTATCTGGAATTGAACTTGTCAGGTCTCCATCAAATGTCCAGTAATCTGCAAGGTAACCAGTTGTGAAGCTCCAGACATCTCCGGTTATAGTAGTGCCATTTTGTACAGTATCAATACGCCAGTAATAGGCAGTATTAGGATCAAGAACAGGATCAGGTGTGTATGTAGCTTCCGATACTGTCGCAATTTTTTGAGGATTTTCATCTGTTCCAAAATAAACATCATAACTAACACCGTCCGCATCAATTGCACGCCAGCTCAAGGCTGTTTCCGGCGAAGCAAGGTAAGGACCATCAGCAGGAGCCGGGCTGTCAACTTTACCATCAGCAGTAAATGTACTAACCGGCGTCCAGATAGTAGTACCGCCACCTGTCATTGATACATGCCACCAGTATTGCTGGCCAACTGCCAAGGTAATGGTTTGTGAAGTTCCTGCCACTTCAACCATAGTACCATTATTCGGATCGCTATCTGTATCGTAGTACAGTTTGTAAACAGGATCGCTAACTCCATAGCCTGCCCAGCTGAGCTCTGTCTCATTAAGATCATAGGCAATACTTCCGTCTTCCGGAGCTAAATTCTGCACAAAAGTGCCTGGATTTGTATAACTAGTAGTTAATCCATATTTTTCAGAAAGATAGTATCCCACCAGTGCTTCTTCTTTTGACGTCAACTCTCGATTATAAATGAGTAGTTCAGCCAGCTGACCGTCCCATCCTCTTTGCATTTCACTACGGTCTTTAGAAAAACTTTCAGCTATTACATCACCGGTAGTTCTTAAGCTCAATACAGAAAGATCTGTTGGCGCATTAACACGTGTGCCATCAATCGTATGACCATTTAGCTTTGTAATACCATTTGTAATATTCTCATGGGTATTTGAGTTAAACAGGGCTGTTGGAGGGTCAGCTCGGTGGAAATGATATACTGAACCATCACCTAGAAGGAATCCTAAAGTGTTTGCTGGATTATCGCTTTCTTTTATTACCCAGAATACCGTTCTTATATTGGTCATCCTGGTGAATTTCAAATAACTGTCGCCGCCAACAAAACTTACAGCCGGGGTTCCGTTTCCGCTGTCCGCAACATAAGTCGGGGTTGGGCTGCCTTTGATTGTCGGGTCATCACCAGCGGTAGCCGGCCATTCCGTCAACGCATCTCCATCGTTTAGACCGGTAATCTCGCTTGCATCAATATGAAACATCAAACCATCAATCACAGGCGAACTGCCAAACGCAAAGCTGCTGCCCATTAAACACAAGATTGAAATACATAAAAACCATTTTTTTGCTTTCATAGCAACTGTACCTCCAAAAGATTTAGAAATTTATTCAATAACAACCAAGTGACAAAATAGTTATCCTGATAATACCTCCTCTCTTTCTTCTAAGAAAGAATTTATTGTTCTTTGATTCTGTTAACTTTCGCAGTTTTTAAGTTGCAATAATTACCTAAGAGGGCCTTAATGCAACACTTATGTTTAAACAAAGCGTGAGACGATAGCGAATTATTCCTGATGTCAACGTACATCAGGACACCTTAATTTTTCACTTCACTATAAATTATTCACTTAATTGACACTGTCTGGCCTTTGCATGTAACGTTGAACAGTCAAAAGTGCATAATGCATATGATGCAAAGCATAAACCGAACATTCATAAACAATTTATAAATCTAGTGTATAATCATATTTAACCGCTTGAAATGCACTTAATGATAATGTAATAATTAAACACAGTACTCAGACAGGAAATCTAAATTTTTAGTAGCATAACTTGCATGTTTTAGTATAGTTTAAACCTGTTCTTAGTTAACTTTCGAAGTTTTTAAGTCGTAAAAATCGCCTAAACGGTCCTTCCTGCAACTCCTTCAATTTAAATGAAACGTAAGACACAATGTTGAGCAAAGCGAAATCCCGATGAGCATCGGGAAACACCTTGATTTTTCACTTATCATTATTCATTTTTCACTTAATTGGCACGTCTGGCCTTTGCATAAAACGTTGAACAGTCAAAAGTGTGCCTTGTATAAAATGCAAAATATAAAACACACTTTTAAGTCTATCACTTATCCAGTATAAATGAATAAGTAAAGGGCAATCATTGCATACCAGTGTCATAAACCATACCCCCCTGGCATTCTCGAAATACAAATAATTGAGACCAAAGTTTGCGATAAGCTCTTTGTAATATTCCTCCTATATGCAAAGTACAATTATATATTAAGTGACCTCAGGAATTGCTTTTGATGCGTTAGTTTAAGATTTTGGTCACTGACAAGAAACATTAAATCGTGCATATTGAAATATATTCACTGTTTCATGTGACACATGTCAGCAACAAAAGAAAAACTAGTCGCTCAAAATGAATTTTCAGATGGTACCTTAAACCTTATCTTGGCAATATCTTCCGCTTCAACACAGAAACTCCAAAAATATAACTCTATAACAAATCTAATGTGCAAAAAACAAAGTTAAAACTTATATAATAGCAAACTCTTTTGAGTTAAAAACATTGTTACAAGTAAAAGCCAAATATCATCTATGCAGAAGTGAGGCAAGAAAGCAAATTCAAAGAACAGAAAGATAACTTTGACTTAATTGTTTGTTTAATATATTTTGAAGCAAGTAAATAAATAGACGAGAAATAAGCCAGTACAGGAAATTAAATTCATCCAAACTAAATAATCTGACATTATTAGAAAATAATAACGTTATTCAAATTACACAATTGACCTATCCATAAATAAAACTTACACTTCCCATCTTTACTTTTTACATTGCACTATTTCTTAGTTTATAACTAAATTAAATTCAATTATAACTATTAAGCCGATTATACCATTAAACGTTTTTTATGGTCAAGTTTAAATTTGCATTTTATTCAAATTTTGTACTTCCCTTCAATAATGAAAAATACCATATGGATTTATCCCAAATATCGCAGTATAAAGAAGTTCTGACTTACAAAATGAATAATTTCAACTTTTCAGGTCCTGCTTGTATTAACCCAAATCGTCTAAAAATAGTAACTTGAAACTAAAATTTTCATAGAACTCATTACCATTTCTGTATCATTTGAGTCGGAATTAAGCTAATCGAGAAGATGCTTTTTTTTCGAAATCACCATAGTCATCAGATCCTGCTGGTAGAAAAAACACACTATTATTTTATTCAGGATAGCCTTGAAGATAACCTGCAACATAATTTATTACTCAAGCTGAACAATCAGGATCTACATATTATTGTAACATGTTTTTAGACAATCTATTAAGCTCTCAAACTAAAAGAACCTGACAATTAACTAATCCATAATATTTAAATTGCCTCTGGAAATTGCTTTTGATGCGAAATCTAGATATTTTGTTTGCTGACAAGGAAATTTTATGCGTGCATATTTGACGATATTTAAGGGGTAATATGACGCAGTTCGGCATGCAAAATCTTTCTCGCCGCACACGAAGTGCCTGTTCGCTGCACAAAATGAATTTTCAGGTAGCCTTAAGAATTTCAATTGTATTACCAAACAACCTTATTCTCTTCCCGATACTTGATTGATAGCAAATTGAAGCACCAACTTTTACCTTCCTCATAAACACTATTCAAAACACCTGTCAGCATTCAGATAAATAAATACCTGCGTGATACCACATTAAAATGCTAAGTAATAATCAAGTACTCTCCGTCAGGCGAACCCGGCCCTTCCTTTACATACCCAATTATCGCCGTATACGGGTCGCCACATTCATGCAACGCTGCCACAGCTTCTGATACTTGACCGGCTCTAATCGCAACCAGCAGCCCTCCTGAGGTCTGGGCTTCAGACAATAATGACATTGCGGCATCAGTAACTGCCGATGCACAGTTTGTCGCTGCCATAACATATTCTTTACATTTACATACGCCCAAAGGATAATACCGGGATAAATATTCAAATATATCCGGAAGATGTGGTACTTTTCCGCTTTCGATAACCAAAGAAACTCCACCATTCCTCGCCATGGGCAAAGCATGGCCCAATAGTCCAAAACCGGTCACATCGGTTATTGCACTAACATCGAATTTACTCAGAATCGACGCGGCATACATATTTAAACGTTCCATACTGCCGACAAACGCTGCATAATCATTGGCCGGCAACATTCCTTCTTCCTTGAGTGCATTTGAATAGACACCTGTTCCCAAAGGTTTGGTCAACAGCAACACATCTCCTACACGAGCCCTGCTGTTGGTCACAACTGCATCAGGAGAAACTACTCCTGTAACACTCATACCATAAACCAGATCTTCCTGTTCCATGGTATGACCACCAACTAAAGCAACGTTTGCCTCGGTTAGCTTCTCACTACCACCTGCAAGAAGTTCTTCAATGCCTGACACATCAATCTTTCCTGCCGGGTAAGACAACAGATTCATCGCTGTCATGGCTTTCGCCCCCATCGCCCAAATATCGGATAAACTATTGGCCGCTACAATTCGACCGAATGCACGAGGATCGTTAACTACAGGATAGAAAAAATCTACAGTTTGCACTAATGCCATATTCGATGAAATCTGAAATACGCCGGCATCATCCATCGTATCTATACCAACCAATAGGTTCGCAGTTTCATATTTGGGTAATCGTTCTAAGATTCCGGCCAACGTGGTCGGATTTAATTTCCCCACTCACCCTGCACAAGGACCGTAATCCAAAAGACGCAACTTTCTGCCACTCGCAATGGATCTTTCCGGCGAAGCTGGAGCTTTGTTATCTGAACTCACTTTTGCCACCATATATTCACAATATGTCTGGTCACCGCGATTATGATGAAACTCACAACATTCTCTGCATTTTCCCCGACGCTTGCAATCAGAAGGACACGGGCAATTTTTACTGTCA
Organism: Sedimentisphaerales bacterium; assembly: GCA_963666285.2. Lineage (GTDB taxonomy): Bacteria > Planctomycetota > Phycisphaerae > Sedimentisphaerales > SM23-30 > JAFGDI01. The sequence goes on along the minus strand of OY762711.1, from coordinate 1,953,178 downwards.
TATAATTTTATATTTATCACTTATCTATTATCCTATTATCAACCTAATATTATAACAACTTATACACCATTCGAAAGTCTTTTTACAATATTTAGATATCACCTTCAACAATTTAATACAGCTAATCGTTTGAATAAGTACAATACCTAAGAAATATTCCATATATCTTTTATTCCTTATATCATTCAGGCAAAGTGAAATTAAAGGAGTACGTCTCCTTATTTCAATGTTACCATTCACTTGGAACTTAATCACCTTCCTTATAAAACCAAAATCACTCTTGTTAAAATTTATTTTGGACAAGAATGATACATAACTAAACTTGCAAAACCGCATTTGCTGTAAATCCAAACGAAAAAACCTCGTTCTTGTTACCAAAAACGAGGTTTTCTTCAACAGAGAGAGGGAATCTCGCTCGTTGAACTTTTAAGGTTATAAAAACTGTATTTAGCTTTTAACTCGTACAATAATATAAATTATGATTCTCTCGCTGATTTACTATCCAAGTACCACGGCTTACATTACTTATAACCTTTTTGAGGACATATTATGAACATTAAACACAATAAATACTATTTACTGATTGAAATCAATTTAACGCCATGAACCGGAACATCGTCAGCAGTAAACGATTTTTTAAAGCTTCCGATATCTTTTTGACGCCATAGATCTCTTACTTTATATTTACCCTTTATGCCAAGATCTGACCAGTTAACAGTTATTGACTGGGATTTGAATCCATGTAAATTAAACAAACCTACCGCCACAGAGCCGTCTTCCATCTCTTTGGCCCAAATCTGCATATCAGAATCGTTATATAGCCTGCGTGCCTGCTTGCCTAACGGATCCTGGTTAACATCCAGTACTTCATCATTTGTTAAAAGGCTTAATGTAAAATCATCCAGCTTTGTCAGATCGCAACCAATCAAAAGCGGTGCTGACAACAGACTCCATAAACTGATATGGGTGTATTGCTCATCTGGAGTAAGGCGAGTCGGGTGTAAATTTGGACCCCAGCCAACCTGGCCGACAATTAACATATCCGGATCATTCCAACACCCTGGCTTTGCATACTTCCATTGCTTATCCTGGGAAAAACCAATACTGTACAGACTACTCCAGGTGTCAACAATATCACCGGTAGTCCGCCAGCAGTTACCATTCATTTCTTCGCCCCATTCATAAACATCACCCCAGCCATATTGACATAGACTATACACAATATCCCTCGGTTGCTTGCCTAACGCATCACGCATGACCTCATACGGCTTTTTCAGCTCTTCCAGCGTCTGGTTGCCGGAAACCTGGCTATAGCCACACCAATCGTACTTGAGATAATCAAAACCCCATTCGGCAAATGATGCCGCATCCTGATCTTCATATTTCCAGGAAGCGACATATCCCTGGCATGTCCAGGGGCCGGGACCAATGTATATACCGGCTTTCAACCCCAGATTATGGATATATTCAGTCAACGCAACCATATCTGGAAAATCATTATTGGGAACAAGATTGCCTTCTTCATCTCGAGCAGAACCGCCTAATACCGCATCATCTGAAACCAGGGATTTATACCAGTCTTTACTTGAATAATCAACCTCATCCCTTTTCTCAAGATTAAGCTTACGCATCCAGCAGTCATCAATATTAATATATGACCAGCCATGATTGATCAGCCCTGAATCCTTGATAGACTTGGCTGCATCTCTAATTTTCTGGTCATCAACAGCTCTGGCCCAGCAATTCCAGCTGTTCCATCCCATTGGAGGTGTCAAACATATTGTATCACCGATAACAATTTTGAACTTTCGTTTTGCCTTACCTTTGGAATTTGATGCAATTACTGTTGTAATAAATTCTCCTTTATCAACAACTGTACCAGTGATACGACCGGTTTCAGAATCCAGCTTCAAGCCGACAGGAAGCCCATCGACCTTAAATTCCATAGGACGATCACCTGTAGCGGTTACAGTAAACAAAAATGGATTTCCCGGACGAGCTCCAAAGATTTTTGGCCCGGTGATACGTGGCTTAGGCCCCGGTTTGGGTGTCAAAATATATGGCTCCGGCCTAACCGGTTCAACAATTGTCGGCTTGGCTCCGGAATATGTTATTTTTGCCATCGCCCAGTCAGCATGATCGTAATTCATACCATCACCATTATCACTTACCAGCAGTCTCAGCAGCTTAATACCGGTTAAAGAAACATCAACCGGAGCAGCTTTAACATTATTACTCATAAGCCCGCTATTAAATAGCTCATTATCATCGCCTAAAACAATAAAAACAACGCTGCCAACGCTTGACACCTCATTGTCAAGACCTACATTAGCTGTAAACTTCACGGCTTTTCCATCTAGTTTTACATTGATTTCACTTACTGCATGAGTACCTATCCCACGTTCATATTTTTCGCCGGCAATATTAATGGTATTACCACCAACTGAAAGATTAGCTTTAGTTGCCCCCCAGCCTGACGACATAGCTTTAATATTTAACTCATCCAGCCAAACAGATTTTTCTGCCGCATGAACAGTCATTACAAATGAAAACAACAATAGTAAGATTTTTCTCATGAAACTTTCCTCTAGATTTAATATCAAAATTAATAACGTTCAAGCCACTTACTGGCACAGTAATATCCACAATCTTCTCATTTTTATTTTAAGGGTACCTCTGGAAATTGCTTTTATTGCGAAGGTGAGGTATTTTGTTTGCTGGCAAGAAAGATAAAATCGTGCATATTGGGCTATATTCGCGGTTTTATCTGACGTAGACCAGCAAGCAAAAGATCCATCTCTCGCTTAAAATGAATTTTTAGAGGTGGCCTTAAGTTTTAACAATTATTATAAATCTGGATTATTTATATTGCATTTAACATATATAGTTTATCAGCTAATTATTACCTACTAAAAAAAACTAATCTCCCACGCAACAGAGGCTGTCTCTTTGGGAAAAAATGAAATTTTTAGTATATTCTCATCAATAATTTCATATTCCGCAAGCTCATTATTAATTAGAGCAGAATTAAACTGGTAACCATCAGGAATATATATCGAAATTACATACCGGTCACCACAGACCACACGGCTTCGCCCCCTAAGGTTCAAATCAGACCATTGAAGTTGCTCTATATCAACTGCCCCTTGCGATAAGTGTCTATTGGTAGAAATCAATTGAGGGTGACCAGTATTTTCCCTGATAGCTATTGATTCGATTCCCATCGGCTTCAAACCGGCCAAATCCACACTTGTACGGCAAACTCCAAGAAAAATATCAGACCAGAATTCATAAACAAGGTATTCTTTATTTGCCGCCAAACCTAAATCAGCAAAATCTACAGAAACGGGTTTAGCTGACTGTGCTGCATTATCAGTCCAGTTTAACCTATGTAAAACATACCAGTTTTCAAAAGGCTTGTTAAATTCATTCAACCAGAATGGACAAACCTGACCAAACTGGTCGGCATCAATACCAGAAACCGACGTACCACCTTTTACATTGGAACGATCAATCTTTTTTATATTGTCTGTTTTCACCGGATCAAAATCATAAAGCTGTCCCGGAACAGAAAATAGAACCGGAGATGATCGACGCACACCTCTCAGATTCAGATCATCCAGATATATTTCAGGTTTGTCGCTTAACATAAGCACACATCCGGCAATAGATGCCAGAGCGGGTCGAATGATAGAATCATTTTCCAACGCTTGAACCGCTTTTGTTTCAGTAACATTACCTATTCCCTGTCCGGCTTTCTGCGGAGACACATCACAATGATCAGGATCATTTCGCCAGACAATACCATTCCAGGAATTATACTGCTGCATGGTGACAGGACCATAACCATCACCACCAATACGACACGCATCCGCCAGACCGATAGATTCCGGCAACACACCCCAGCAAGACAGTATAAAACAATCATCACCTAATTCTTCCCTGGCAATTGACAGATATGCCCGAAAAATATCGTCAGGCCTTTTCCCACTTTGAATCATATAGTTTAGATTCAAGTTCAGATTATCGTAAAGCATGTGACGGAGCTGATCTATTTTAAGATACTTAAAGCCTGCATTTCTTAATCCTCTGAAAGTCGGCCTTATCAAGGCGTCCGCTGCTTCAGGATTAGTAGAATCAACCACGTAAGTAACCCATTTCCCAACAAAAGGCTTACCATCACTGCCAAGTACAAACCAATCAGAATGAGAATCAGCAATTTCCTTATCTGTAAAAAAGCACCCCATCCATAATCCAGGTTCAAAGCCTGCCCGATCAACAGAATTATAATACCCTGTCATACCTCCCGGAAATAATTCACGCTTCCACTCAAGCCATGTTTCAGGTCTGCCTCCAATATAATTTCGCATTGCATTTACCGGAATCTGCCGCTCTGCATCTACCCCGCCCTGATAAACATCATCGAGTTGAATAAATCTATATCCGTAATCAGCCAGATTTTTATCCTGCCAGGCATGAATCAACTCATCCACATTTTCCTGCCTACAGCTACGCATATACGCCCACCAGGTACACCATCCTGTGATACTGTCTTTACGAACCCTGTAAGTCCATGGCTGAAAATATGGCAGATTTTTATGTTTCTGATAATAACGAGGTCGGAAGGTTAATGTAATCTTTCTGGAAGAACATGTAAGCCTGAATATTGTTGTTCCATCACTATTTCTAGAAGAAGTTATGACGGTACCTTCTGGAGCTTCCAGCATCCAATCCAGATTTCTATCATAGATAGCATTATTACGCAAATTATTACTCAAGCCATGTGACGTTCGGACTAAAGGAAACTTCTTCTGTGCCTTTCCGAGTGTTTCTACCGCCAGAGCCTCACAACTGCCATATACAACAGCTTCGAAATTTGAATCTTTATCAAAAGAAATGTTAATCTGCTGCTCTATCGCATTATCACCTTTAGAGGAAGAACTGATAATGGCTGAATTATCAAATTCTGCAACTAGAAGCGGGGTATGATCGTATTTAATTTTTATACTTTTGTTGTTTTCATCAATAACAATCTCTGCCGGTGCATTTGACGGACCTCCCGGAAGCTCTTTCGGAGCCGGAAAAGAATATTCCTCTTGATATGCTGCTGGTTTCTTGCCGACATAGGTAATCACAGCATCTGCCCAATCTGCATGATCATACCTGTCATCTTCAACAGAACTGACTATCAAAGTCATTCTTTTTTTCCCATCCAAAGCTAACTGAACCTTCTTTGCCGGCTGTCCCCCTTTCATTATTCCGCTAGTCCAAGCATGCTTACCATCTAGCTTAATCACAAATTCTACTGAACCAAGATTGCCAGACTCACTATCAACACCAACAAAAGCCTCAAACTGCTTACCACTACCAAAAAGATTGATCTCATAATAACTGGCAGAATGGGTCCCAATACCATGCTCGTAAGATTTATTGGCAATACTTAGCTTATTACCCGCAACAGATGTATTTTTTCCGGGACTACCCCAGCCCTGTGACATACAGGTTAGATCCAGATCAGATAATTTAATTGAACTATATTGAGAAGATGCTGCATTTATTTCTAAGGAATAAAAAACAACAAATGCAAAAATCAACAAAAAAAACTTAAATATTGTTTTATCTTTCACAATGGCCCTTTGGATTGATTTAGTTCTTCTGGGATGGCATTTATTTTATACAAATAAATAATTTAAAACATTAATATTTTACCTGATTGCCAGGCTGCGGTAATAAGATGTTAATATATAAAGTAATTTAATAAGGATAACTTACTTTACATATTAACTTTATGCTAAAAAGCCGGTAGTTTTGACTCTTAGTTTCAAATAACATTGTTTTTGTGGTAGCCCTAATTTTTTTTATAAATCGGAGTACCGCCCTGACGAGTTTTGTCTTCATGAAATCTTTGGAAATTTTTATTCCATTTTAAAGACCACATTCTTTTCAGAGCTATCTCTTCAATATGACCGTCAACAAATGATACAGGAAGATTTCCTGAATGACGATTTACCATTAAACGACACATCATATTATTTGGCAAGCTTTGACTTGTCTGGTCAAGATCAAAATCAGCAGCAACTGTATCTCCATGATTTGGCCAGGCGTCTATCCACACACTATCAAAAAATACAGGAACTTCTGCAGTATGTTTCATTCCGGCACCTTTACCAAATTTGTTTTTTGTCCAATTGGCTGTTATCCCTGATAAATCAGAATCATTATACAACCAGCCATTAAGGCCATATGACCCAAATGATATGCTAGAACCTTCAGGGGAAGAATCATACCACCCCCAGTATTCCTTGGCAGAACCTGCAATATGCCCGGTTGTAGCGACAACCTGATTATCTCTTGTTGATGGACAATAACGAACCTCATCGATATTACTTAATTTTTTGGCAACCTGCTCAAGCCATAAATTGTTTTGACCATTGCTATTATAGGTAACACCTTTTTCATCATTTTCATCATTAAACATCTGATAACCAATCGATAACGATCTGACATTAGTCAAACATAAAACATTTTTAGCTTGTTCTTTTGCCCTATTTAATGCTGGCATTAAAATTGAAACTAATAGGGCTATTATTGAAATAACAACTAATAATTCAATAAGAGTAAAAGCTTTTTTCTGACGTTTCATATCTTTTCCTTGTGTAGTATTGGGGCTTTTCATAAAGAAAAGCCCCAATTACCATAAATTTATTAACGATTAGAGTAAATACGATTATCATTTAACCAGGTTGACGCAAAAGTTGCAAAGTCAAGTATGTCAACTCTGCAATTATTGTCAAAATCATAAGTCAAATCAGCATTACCTTCTTTATCACACACGTATTCAGCTCCTGTAGCTGCCATATAGTCCTGGGCAATATCATCAGTTGTACGTGCATAATTATAAACTTTCATATCATCAAGATAGCCACTAAAGTAATCCAGCTCGGCAATAGAAATCCACTTGAAGCTATTAAGCAATGTAAATGTATCAGTTTTGGTAGCAAGAAGTTCACCATCAATGTAAATTTTCATTACACCTGAATTGCAATCCTTGGTAAACACCCAGTAATGCCAATCACTGGAACCCAACGGAATTGAAGGGTTATCATTGATATTAACAGTTAACTCATCCCCATTTTCAGTGTTCCAGGTAATATTATTACCCCAAGGCAAATGCACATTCATCGCTCTTGGATCTTTTTCTTCAATTGAATCAGACTGAGATGCCCAGAATGGAGTATCACCACTATAATTTAACCCTCCATCAATCATAGCGGCCCAAAATTCAACCGTAATACTTGACTTAAGTTTATTACCAAAATCAAATCCTTCAGCAGAAGCATATGTATAAGAAGCATTTGGATCACTCTCATCACTATTATCAAATAAGATTGAACCTTCACCGGCAATACCGTCATAAACACCTTCAATAGAATTTACAGGACCTGAACCTTGTAAACTAAGATCAACTCCAGAGGCAATATCTGGAGTAACAACACTCCCTGCTTGCGAATCATAAATAACTTCATCAAAAGGATAATGCATAAGTAGTTCACCCTTAACTACTTCACCACCAACGTTCGAAGTCACTGATCCGGCAGGATTTGTCGCAACGCAAGTATAAACTCCTACAGCACTATCAGCCATACTTAATATTTCCAAAGTGTCAGAATTGGTTCCTGAATATATGCCGTTATCTGAAATTGCCTGACCGTCTTTGTACCATTGACAAGTATCCTGATAAAGTGTAGACACTGTAAGTGTTTGACTATAACCTGGTCTTACAGCTACTATTGCTGGTTGAACGTCACCAACTACCGGCGTAGCTGGTTTTGTTATAAAACTTGTCACATAGCCTTCAGTTTTTCTATTAGCAGAATTATATGTATCTATTCTCCAGTAATATGTTTTATCAAAATCTAAAACACCGGTTGCATCATAAGTAACTGTTGATGCAGCCACACTATCTAACCTTAAATCTCCAGTTGCATCACAATTGGGGTCCTCACCCAGATAAAGATCAATTGTAGTTACACCTTCTCCAACTTCCCAGCTAAGTACCTGATCCAACGGAACTAAGTCTTTTCTGTTTTCTGGAATACGATTATAGGTAGTCACAGGTACTTCTTCGATAATTATACCAGAAATACCACCTCTGGCATTTGTATAAGGTTCACCTTCAATACCACCAAGATAACCGATTGAATCTACAACTAACTCAGTACCAATTTCACCTGACACTTTTAGATAATTACCATAAACTGTCCCATCACATTCTACCCAACCTGTTCCATCAACAACACCGGCATGCACAGGAAAATATCCACCTTGATTGAAATACTGCACACCATTAACAATCACATCCGAATGAAAGAAATCACTGGTACTCGGGGTAATATTCAGCAATACGTATACATTATATACTTCATACGGAATATCGCTTACTGTAATATATGCACCGCCATTACTATCATCTAGAAAACCAACTGTCAACTTGGCCTCATCACTACCAGTACCTGAACCATTATACCAGGTATTAGGAGAAACCCAGGTTACATTTGCTGTAGTTGCCATGCCGGAATCGTCAACCATATCACTAAGTGTACCATTAGCAAGGTCGCTGGAATCAGCTGAACTATTCCAATTGCTGCTGTCTATATCTGTTGGACCAATTAACTCTTCTCCACTAAAAACCTGATTTGAAGCGTTTTCAATAAAGTTCATAGCAATACTGGCAGCATTTACAGTAGCTGCTCCCATCATCAATACAAAAAATACTTTCAATAGCCTGTTCATCAGAATTCCTCCAATAAAATGTTAATAAAACTACATAACTAATTGCCGATATTTAACTTTGGATTACCTATAACCCACCAGTCACATGTTATATCGTCACCCCCGTCAGTAGCGATAAATGTTAAAAACCTGTCCTCTACATCAAAATCAATAAACACATAATCCGAGTGAACTAAAACCTGTTTCCTGGTTACATGTTGTTTTAGCTTGCCATCAATCAATATCCAGAAATCTGTCATATTACGCTTGGAATCTTCTCCGTCAGCTTCAACAACTCCAAGATCTGCCGTAAAAGAATGTACACTTACACCAGGTATGGCATCTCTGACTTTTGAAAGGTCCAACGTTATGCCGCTATTTGCATGCAGAACAAATGCACTTTCATCATCACCATACAATTTCCCGTCAATTTTCCAATCTAAACCATTAAGCCTGTACACTACTTTTTGCCTAATTTTAACATACTCAACTGGTTTTGTCAGTATCGGATACCACCATTCACTATTAGTCATCGGACAATTTTCAAAAACAATATTACTTGTCGAAATAACTTGATATGAATTACTGCTGTCTGGTACAAAAACACCATCAACAAATGGACTGTATTCAACAGGATGGAACTTATTATCAGTATTATAATCAAATATCTGATTTTCAATAAAGCATTGGCCTGTGGAGTGGTTAATTGCAAAGTAACTATGATCACTTTTGTTAAAACCAAATCTTCCCTTTAACAATTCAACTACATCTACACTACCTTCGCCTCGCCACACAAAATTCACTTCAGAATACATCTCACGAGCAAACAGATTTTCATCAAATTTTATATCATTTACTTGTGCATTCAAATCTACACGTTTACTTTTTCCAACTTCCAACATCATGCTTTCTTTATTCTGGTCACGGAATCCTGCGATCAAATTGGCTTTACCTTTGACCAGATGAATATCACTTTCTCCAAAATTGTCTACGCTAATACCAAATTCTGTGCCTAAATCAATAACCTTTGAGTTAGGACTCAACATAGTAAAACCGGTGGCCTTTTTAGGAACCTTCGCATACGCTTTTCCATTCAAGATTTCAAATTCATTATCGGATGGTAACGAAAAACTGGCTGGTCCTTCAACCAGAACTTCCACACCTCTATCAAATTCGATTTTTATCAGACCGCTTTCTATCCTGTATGGCGGCTGATTCGTCAATAAACGATCATTAGTCAACAGCTTTTCACCATTTCGACACCATTGTACGTTTAGCTGATCTGAAATCTTTGCAACATCCTCTCCTCGTTTGGGTGGAAATATGGTCGCATAAACTATAAACATTAACAAAAATACCGCAGCAGTAGAAACTATCAGGCTATATATGAAATATAACTTACTAGATTTATGAGATACCGGTCCTGGAATTTCAACTTCCTTTACTACTTCTACTTGACTTTCCGGATCAGATATCTCAACTTCTGGAGCTAACTCTTCCGTATCAAGCATTCGCTCCAGAATTGTAACATCCAACCCCTCACCTGACTTGCAGCTATCAAGCAATTCTCCTTTTATGGCATTTTGCACTACCGAATAGTGCTTTATAAATTCACAATACCTGGAAACTGCCTTCTCATCTCCTGCCATCCATTCTTTGAGAGTCTCAAATTCAGCATCTGTTAACTCATTCTCAAGGAGACGTATGAGCAGTATTTCAATTTTCTGCCAATCATTACTCATAGGCTAGACTGAAAAGCCCTTTCTTGCTTCATACAAACCCTCAACAAATCAAGGATCCGTGAAAAACTCTGACACAAACTGCTGCTCGAACGGCCTGTCACACTTGATATCTGCTTCAATGAAATATTTTTACGAAATCTCATATTTAGCAGCTTAACATCTTTTTCCGGCAGCTTTTTTATACAACGCTTAACATTTTGAATATTATCAGTAACATCCTCAGTCTCCTTTGCCGCATATTCAGAAATAAGATCATAGTATTTATCGCCAAAAACCATCCGGCTTTTCTTATTCTTTCGTAAAAACTCTAATGCCTTATTTCTGGCAATTGTAATCGCCCATGCCTCAAAATTTGTTCCTTTTTCAAACTGATCAAATTTTTCCCACATCGCCGATGCAACATCCTGCTGAATATCTTCGGCATCATTGTGGTCATGAACTATAATCAGGATCAGTGAAAATATTCTGGCACTAACACGGTTATATAGCCTAAAAAACAGTAGATTATCCGATTTCTCATCTCTCATTCTTTGTTACAACTCTCAATAAGTTTTAATATTTTACCTTTCATTAATAATAATGTTTTTTTTTATATTATTTTAGGTGGAAAATAGTTTTTTATAAAAAAATTAAAATACATCATTCAAAAATATAGAACCTGACACAAAAAACAAAAAACATACACAAAAACACCCACTTAAAACATAAACACATACTCCACTTAGACTTAGAACACACTACAGATATAAAACAGCCAATAACTCACATACATTTAACCACCATAGGCTCGTAAAAATGGAAACATAATACTCTAAAAATTATTAACAAAAAGTATTATTCTGAATCTGTTACGTGTCCGTTCGGCGAACCGCCCGTTGTAAGTTTATATGGAGTTGATAAAATCTGTTCTGGTTGATTGAATATACCAACACCCCAATCAGTACAGGATTATTTATGTCACAATCAGGCAAAAAATGCATATTCCGCAGCAAGGAATTCTGGCAGGCAGAGATTAAGAAGTTTGAATCGAGTGGTCAAAACATCCCGGCTTACTGAGGGACAATGGCTTTGCATTATCAACTTTTACCCGCAAGGTTAAGATACTTAGCAGCGACATAAATATCCCGGCAAAGTCATCGAAAGTCAAGCCGTCTTTTATTGAGATAAAACCTGCTGCTGCATCTACCCTCAGGATCAATTTCCCCTCAGACATTTCTATTGATATCCCTGAAGCATACAATATACTACCCATCATTGAGAATGTCCGTTTCAAATAGTTTGAATATGGAAATTTTCAGTGATCAATGTTTGTAATTCAGGCAAGTACTTTTTCCGTTTTCTAAAAAAACTTATGCACGCGTATTTGAATTCATCAAAGGTTTCATAGTAGCAATTATTCAAGACCTTTATCTTAAAGAACTTCCAGTATCGCTCAATCAAATTAAGATTCGGCGAATATGGAGGTAAAAATATCAGTTTGATCTTCGTTCTTTCCAGAGCTTCTTTCAGGACTTGAGAGCGATAGTATCGGGCATTATCTACAATGATATATATGACATCTGCCTTGGGGTGTTTTGCTTCTATTCTGGAAAACAAATCTATTGTTGATTGGGCATTTATTGTGTCATAAATACCTGTTACCGGCTCAAGAGTCTCAATGTCAAGAGTACCATTTATATTCAGTCTTTGGCGACCACAATTAGCCTTAAGTTCTTTTTCCTGCCCCTTTTTTATCCAGCCGTATGAAGGCACACTATTGTGATGTGGGTGTGTAGCATCAGCAAAGTAAATAGGATCATTTTCACCCTTTTCTGCCTGTATTTGCTCGTATTGCTTAATAAATTCATGTTGTTTTTCCGGGGCTTGCTTACCTGGAACATGCTTGGGCTTTTTGTAGGAAAAACCAAGACGATGCAGCAAATGGGTTACGCCGCTAACTGAATAATGAATGCCGTATTGTTTGAGAATATAAGCAACGACAGCTTTGGCATCTGGCAGAGTATTAGCCGTAAGATAACCTTCCAATTCTTTCATCTGCTCATCATTAAGTTTCGGTTCTGCTCCAAAATAATGAGCTTCAAGCAAAGCTCGACTGCCACCTTCTTTATAAAGCATAAAATAACGCCGTGAAGTTCTCTCATCAAAAAGAAGAATTTCTGCAATTGAGATGCAGACCAGCCTTTAGCCAATGCTATAACTGCTTTTACTCGGTCTGCTTGACGACGATCAAACATACTGCGATGCAAAGCTTCTAATTCAGCTATTTCTGCTTTTGACAACCTGTAATACTTCATATATAATATTTATCGGACATATACGAGGTCCAATATTAATTTACAGACATTTTCAATTGAGAATAGTATAGAATATATGTTTTGAAAAACATTTACTAAGGGAGCTGCGTATTCATGAAATTTTACATTGGAATCATATTGTTTAGTCTTTTATCCCTCCAGCTTTACAGCCAGGATCTTCCCTCAACCTCTCTTAACATCAACCAGGACTCTGCCAACCAGCTGCAATGCACAAAAGATGGCAGCACCTGTCAAATAATAACCTCAGACTCGGACCCTTACATAAAAACTTATCCGCTCAAAGTTAACCTCCCCGACAACCACAAGGTACTTTCTTTCGAATACTTCTGCCCATCAGGCATTAGCGATTTTCAGGTTTTCTTCGGGCCGCCTGAATCTGAATCAAAATCTGCTTCACTAAAAAATATCGATATGGCCGAAGGCTGGACGACTTACTCTGTCGACCTCTCAGACAAAATGCTCGACTGGGGCAAACCTGGCGATTACTTACGCCTTGATTTGGGCAGAAAGCCCAACACCAACATCCAGATGCGTAATCTTCGCCTTAGATCCTTCACCGACCGCGAAAAGCAAATCGCGCTGCAGCGTGAAGCAAAAAAACAAAGAGATGCCATCTTCCATAAAAACCTGCAAACATACCTGGATACCGAATTCAATTGCAAAATCGATAAAATATCTGCCAATTTTGAGACCATTACAATCTCAGGCACGTTAGACAAATTAGATAATATATACCTGTGCGAAATACCGCCTTATCTGGACGTCACGGATACCGACAGCATAATCAAATTCAAGCCTATAAAGAAACTTAACTTCTCAGAATCGTTTCCAAGATATCAACAGCGAAAAGATATTAAATATGACAGCCTGCTCTCCAAATGGGCTCTCGCTATGGACACTCCATCCGGATTGAAACTCATTTCTCACGCCCATTACCCGGACGAAATCGAACCTAAATATAATATTATGCCGCAAGCCCTCAAAGGCCGTAAAGGGATCGGTGGCTTTGACATATCACGAGGACATACAAACGACCTCGACGATCTCGATATAGCTAGTATCACTGTCAATATACCATTTGCTCGTTTTATGACAAAGACTAAATCGCCGGGCAATATTGAACATAACTATAACGGCATAATGTACTATTTCAACCAGGGATATTTCCAGCAACTGGACCATACTCTTCTGGAAGCTGCCAAACGAAATATAATTGTTGCTGCCATACTCCTCATTGACAAAAACCAGCCTTCACCGGACGCCTTACTTCAGCATCCGGACATGGACCCTTCCGGGATTTTCTCCATGCCCAATATGACCACCCCTGAAAGCGTTAACTGCTACGCCGCAGCTCTCGATTTCCTCGCCTCACGATATAGCCGCCCCGACAAAAAATACGGCAGAATCCACCACTGGATCATGCACAACGAAGTCGATGCCGGCTGGACCTGGACAAATATGGGCGTCAAAACCGACCTCGTCTTTATGGACACCTACATCAAATCCATGCGAATGTGCTACGCTATTGCCCGCAGCTATAATCCGCAATCCGAAGTCTTTATCTCTCTTACCCACTACTGGGCTTGGACTTCACACCCGCATTATTACCCTTCCAAAGACCTGATGGAAATCCTTCTTAAATTCTCCCGCGTTGAAGGTGACTTCCAATGGGCTGTAGCTCATCATCCATACCCAGAAAGCCTTTTAGAACCAAAAACCTGGCTCGATACAAAAGCTAAATTCAATATTGACACTCCACTCATAACTTTCAAAAACCTGAAAGTACTAGACCAATGGATCAAATCGACTGAAATGCTATATGAAGGCACTCAAAAACGCTCTCTCTGGCTCTCCGAAAATGGCACTAACTCAAAATCTTACTCCGAGAAAGATCTCACCGAACAGGCTGCCGGGTTTGCCTACACCTGGAAATCAATGAAAGATCTCGATGGCATAGATGGCTTCCAGTGGCATAACTGGATCGATAACCGACACGAAGGCGGACTGAGAATAGGACTTCGCAAATTCCCCGACCAGACTGACGATCCTGCCGGACGCAAACCGGTCTGGTTTCTCTTCCAGGCTGCCGATACTGATCGCGAAGATGACGTTTTCGCTCCCTACCTAAAAACCATCGGCATCAAAAAATGGAGCGATATCGATAAGTTCCAAAAATAACCTATTGGCTATATTCTTCAGCATACAAATTTTAGCAGACATCTAATTATTGGTTGTCCTCTTCAGCAGCAGTCCAGATCCATTATACCTGGATTATCTTCAGTTTAAGTATGCTTCCTGTCTTATCACTGGTGGTATTAAAAGTAAAATTATCTTACCTTTTTAGCAAATTATAATCTTTAAGGCGTTATAGTTTTCTATTTCAAAAGGAGACCATATTTAATTATATACACCCTTGCCCTTTGACAACTTTTTTAACACATCTACTCAAATCACGTCCTATAAGAATTCCTTCAATATATTTCAAAACACTGACCTGCCAGCCGGACGCACCAGCATCATAAAATGTAACCGCATACTAGAAAAAGACTTACCAAACACAATACTACATTCAAAAACCAAGCCTGCTATAATTAGCAATAATCTATACTTTTCATTTTAGTAGTCCACGCTAATAAACCGAATAATTAAATATTGTAAAGTCTTATATTTATAATTAATGAAAAGGTATATTCTTTTGTTTAAAGTCAAAAACAACATTTTTATACTTTCTTTGGTTTTCATTCTGCTTCTAATAACTTACTTAATCTATATAAAGTATGAAAAAACATATGATAAGATACAGGATCCTGATCCGCCAAAATTCCTGGCATCTGATAATGAAAACATTGCACCTGATGCCAAAAATAATCTAAAAAAATGCTTTTACATTGCCTCCTATCATAAAGGGTACGAATGGCAGGATAAAATTGACAAGGCATTGTTTGACGGACTGGACAACAAATGCAATCTTAGGTCTTTTTATATGGATTCTAAACGCAACACCAACCCTGACTTTATTTCTGGTAAAGCATTAGAAGCACATAATATTATACAGGCATGGCAGCCGGATATCATCATCGCTGCTGATGACAATGCCAATAAGTACCTCATCGCTGAATATTATAAAAATAGCGATATACCGGTTGTTTTCTGCGGAATAAACTGGACTGCAGATGAATATGGATACCCTTGCTCGAATATTACCGGGATAATAGAAATATATCCTATTAATAACTTAATCTCGACCCTTAAAACTGTAGACACCAATACTCAGAAAGGTACCATTATTTACCCTGACTGCTTATCTTCAATTAAAAATGCTAATCGGGTAAATGATATCTTTCAAACACATAACATTAACATTATTAAAGCTGAAATATCATCTATGCAGGATTTCGAGTCAGAGTATATCAAGGCTCAATATACTGATTTCATTATTTTCGTCAATCCTGTCACTATCACAGATTGGGACAATAACAAAGCTCTTGAGATAGTCTATAAAAACTCTAAAGTTATATCGATTGCCACTCATAACTGGATCATGCCGTATGCTATGCTCGGAATCACTAATTCACCGGAAGAACAAGGCCAATACGCAGCAAATACCACGCTGAAAATACTGGATGGAACTGCCCCCGCCCAGATACCGATTATTAGTAACCGTAAATGGAATACTTATATAAATAGTAAATTATTGGAAAAAGCAGGGATTTCACTTCCATCTTCCATTCTTAACTCTGCTGTTGACATTAACCCATGAAAAGAACTATTTCAATTACTATTATATTTGCGATTTGTGTCTTGACACTATCATTAACTTTTTCTTGGCGGGAAATAATCGATCATGAAAGAAAAGGATTTGACTATGAATCTAACCAGATTGTTACCCTGCTTTCTGAACATTTTAACCAGGTATATAATCTTTCTGTCAATTTCCAGTCTTTCTTTCATGCTTCTGATTATATCGATGTAGATGAATTCAGAATCTTTGCCGAAGATGCCCTGGCTAACTACCCAACTGTTAAAACTGCGGCATACAGTCCCAGGGTAAAAGCTGACAGACTCAATAAATTTATT
Source organism: Sedimentisphaerales bacterium (assembly GCA_963666285.2). GTDB lineage: Bacteria > Planctomycetota > Phycisphaerae > Sedimentisphaerales > SM23-30 > JAFGDI01. The sequence continues at coordinate 1,936,272 of OY762711.1, read as the reverse complement.
GAGGAGAAAAGATACTGGGGAATTATAAATTACGATGTGTATAGTCTGGACAATATGAATAAGCAGGTTAAGCTGGAAAATAAAAAACAATATTACCCTATAGAATATTGTGAACCGTATATACCGGAAAATGTTCGTTATCTTGGCTGCGATATCAATTCTCTGGATAATATTAAAACTACTTTTCAGAAAGCATTAAAATCCGGCAAACCGGAACACTATTTCGGCAGCAGGCTGATATTTGAAGATCCGGGTGATTTTATGATTTGCATACCTGTTTACGAGGGCAAATACTGGCCTCAAACTGAGGAAGAAAGAATAAACAACAATAACGGCATGATTATTCTTATTGTCAACTCTGGTAAACTAATTGAAAAAGTGCTGCTTAGCAATAGCATTTCCATCTCACTCATGCCGGATATTAACAATATTGAAGGTAATATCAGCCCCATCCTTAATATAAATGCTGAAAAAATCACCAACACTGTGGGAAATGTTAAACTGGCCTCTGAATACAAGATTTCTATCTATAACCAGAAATATGTAATCAACATCAGTAAAAATATCAATATGTCAGACCTGAGATCATGGCCGTTAGTGTTGGCTGTTGCTATATCCTTGGCACTCACTGCCAGTGTATATTATATTCTTAAAAACAGGTTCGAGCTCGCACAAGAGCTTAATTTACGCACAAAAACTCAGGATGAACTGATAAGGCATAAAAAACACTTGGAAGTAATAGTCGAGGAAAGAACTAGAGAACTGTCTGATAAAAATCTTATTCTGGAAAAGGAAATACATATCAGGGAAAATGCAGAAATAGAACTTAAAAATACCACTTCTCAACTCATACAAACTGAAAAGCTGGCTACTATCGGGCAAATTGCCGCCGGTGTCGCCCACGAAGTCAACACTCCGCTTGGAGCCATTGGCTCAACCAACAGTACAATGCAAAAAGTGTTCGAAGAACTCATAAACAATCTCAGCGAAGAAAATGATATCTTCACTTCCTCTGATTTGATTACAGGGTTAATTAATCGAATATACTCTACAAACAACAATTTATCTTCCAGGGAAATACGCAGCCTCAAAAAACAAATCTCTGAAAAACTTAATTATAAGAATATAAATAAACCTGAACTTGTGACTTCTTTTCTTACTAACACCGGGATAGTCACTGACTATGAAGAATTTTTACCGCTTTTCCAATCCCGGAATAGTGACAAAATATTAAATTTTATTCAGAGAATAGCAACTATTATCAATGGTACCAGGATTATTGACTCTGCAGTTCACCAGTCTTCCAGGGTAGTGCTGGCACTCAAGGATTATGCCCGGTCAGAACAATTCCAGGAAATGACTGAAACTAATATTCAGGAAACTATTGATACTGCACTATTACTTTGGAAAAACAAAATCAAACATGGTATTGAACTTGTCACTCATTTTGATGCTGTCCCTCCTGTCTTATGCCATTCCCACGAACTTTGCCAGGTATGGACAAACCTAATACAAAACGCTATTCAGGCGATGAATAATAACGGCAGACTTACAATATCACTTAAACAAATTAAAGATACAGTACAGGTCAAAATCGCTGATACCGGCCCGGGAATACCGCCTTCAATACAGGATAAAATCTTTGAACCTCTATTTACTACAAAAGGGAAAGGCGAAGGCACAGGGCTTGGACTTGATATATCAAAAAGAATTATCGAAAGACACCACGGCTCTATTAGCCTGATAAGTGATAATAAGGGAACAATCTTTACTGTTACATTGCCGATATCTTACACCAGTAATATAAACAATGAAACTTCAAATAAAGAATCTGAAAATATCGTTGAGTTTAATATTTAACCCGCACCCAATACCTATCTTTAAGGTCGCTAAGCACCCTACAAATTCTCATCACTCCCAACTAACAGCTGTCCTCTAATCACTATTTCCCCATTTTTACTCAACCTTCATTTGCATTAGCTTTTAAAAAATAAGGTCCCGATGTACATCGGGACACCGCAACTCTTCACTTTTCACTCTTCATTTTTCACTTAACTAAATCTGCTGAAGCAGATTTAGTTATTTAACCATTCCCGAAAAGCCCATAAATGCCAGTGTCATTATCGACGCTGTTATCAAGGTGATACCAGCACCCTTCAGGCAATCTGGCACATCAGAAGACTCCAGACGTTCACGTATTCCGCCCATTATACAGATTGCCAAAGTAAAACCGATACCACCGCCAAAACCTACTGTCAACGCCTCAAGGAAATTATACTTTTCCAGATTAATTATTAGACAGCAGCCAAGTATCGCACAGTTCGTCACAATCAGCGGCAGAAATATTCCAAAGCTTTTATACAAAGGTGGGAAAAACTTGCGAATAAACATTTCTACCAACTGCACCATACTAGCAATTACCATGATAAATGCAATGTACTTAAGAAACGGAATCCCAAGTGTTTCCAGCAATACATAAACCAGCCAGGTCACAACTGCACTGACAGTCATAACAAATGTTACGGCACAACCCATACCGAACGCCATATCAACCTTACGCGACACGCCCAGGTACGGACAGATACCCAAAAACTTTGTTAATACAAAGTTATTTACTATCGACATCGAAATGAAAAGTAATACCAAATGTCCTAGCTGTTCACCAAATGTTCCTAACATTATATTTTCCTCAAGTCAAACTTCAGTTATCGACCTTATTTCTATTTTTTGTTCTTGCTAAAGTGATTATTCAAACCAAGCAATATACCCAATGTCAAAAACGCGCCCGCCGCAGCTTCATAACATTCCAGCGCTCAAAACTTTCTGGCATAAATACATAACCAAATATTGCCCCGTCTGCTAATGGTTCCCGAACACAAGCCAGGATGCAAAGGCCAAGTGTAAAGCCCAGACCCATACCAACAGCATCCATAAAACTTACTACCACACCGTTTCTACTGCCGCAAGCCTCCGCTCGACCAATAATCAAACAGTTCACAATAATCAGCGGTACAAACGGCCCCAGCTTTGCCGACATCTCCGGCAAAAACGCTTGTAATATCAAATCTGCTATTGATACAAAAGTTGCGATCGTAAGCGTAAACATCAGGATACGCAAATGACCAACCAGAAGCTTTCTCATCATAGAGACTACTACATTCGAACATATTAGAACAAAAGTAGTGGCCATGCCCATCGTCAGCGCCGACTTTACATCTGCTGTTACCGCAAGCGTCGGACACATTCCCAGCAATTGCCGAAATACTGCGTTTTCTTCCCATAGCCCGACTATTAGTGACTTTGTCGCACTTGGACCTTTTTTCTCTATAGCATTTTCTGCCATCTTATACCTCGTTTATCTTCTTACTTAGCTGTGAGACCAAAAACTTACTCAACAACTATTCGCTTTGTTCTTCACTTTTTATTTTTGCAATAGCAATTCACGCATCAATAAAATTGAGTCATTTACTATCTTCGTTACCGCTTCGGAGCTTATTGTTGCACCTGTTATAGCAACGATCTCGGTATCTTCCCGATTTGTCTTATCTCCTACCTTGGATACTACCAGTTTCTTGGACGGCGTCGGACATGGTGAACCTTTAAACTCATCACTAAAAGTACCTTCTCCAACCGGCACTATCTTATCGCCAAAGCCTGGAGTTTCCTGTGAGTACATCACTGCAAATCCCTTACACTTTTCAAATTTGCTGTCTACCGCAACAATCAGCTCTATCCTGTCGGCAAAACCGGCTCCCTCGGCTGTAAAGCAATATCCTGTTGTATTGCCATTTTCTTGTGCCTCAAAATAAACCAGCTCTTTTCCTTCGGCATCCTTTACAGTCTTTTCTGCAAAACTGCAATTACCGCCCATAAGATCCGTCATATTTTTGTCACGCTTACTTAATTTATTCTGATTAATTCTTTCCCTCAATGCTCCATCAACGCCTGCCACCAGTAAACCAAATACCAGCGACGAGACTATTACCAGCCAGGAATCCTGAATAAACTTTTTCATTACTTTTTCACCTTGTATAATTTATTTTTTACCGTCATTTGACAGCTATTGAATACTTTGTTATCTGGTACTACCACACCTGCTTTTGCTGAATTTTGCTGATTTTCGTTGGCCGCCGCACCGGCTCAATTCGCGGCCGTCTATACTCCGCCGCCCTTCAGTATATCGCTGCAGGACGCCGCTTAACGCCGTTGCCCGTTTCGGCTCTCTTCTGCTCGGCGATACTTCCGTTACCTGCCGATTAGCGGCCGCATAAACACCGTAACTGTACGGTAGATAGCTTTACGGCTTCGGCACATCTCCATAAGGCTTAGGAACTGTCCAGCTGTCAATCAGCGGCGTTACCGAGTTCATCAGCAGAATCGCATACATTATACCCTCTGGATAACCGCCTATCAGGCGAATCAGCATTGTCAGAGAGCCTACGCCTATTCCGAAGATCAAACGACCTTTCTTCGTCAAAGGACATGTCACCGGGTCGGTCGCTATAAAGAATGCACACATCATCAAACCGCCGCTGCAAAGGTGCATCAGCGGATTTACATATGCCTTATCGTCTATAAGCCACGCTATACCAGATATTAACAACGCCGAGCCCAATACCCCCACCGGCGTGTGCCAGGTAACTGTACCTCTCAACAGCAGGAATAATCCTCCGATCAGCCAGGCCAGCGTACTGGTCTCTCCCAGCGAGCCGCCTATATTACCCCAGAATGCTTTACTCAGGGTATCTTCTACTGTAACTTCTTCTATTTCAGTTACTTCTGATGATTCATCAACCGGAGTATCTTTTAGCTTTATCTGCTCTTTGAAATGCTTCAAAGGCGTAGCTTCTGACACGGCAACCACCGACTCACCGGCATCATTTGTCTTAATTCCTTTATAATCAACATGTTCGGGAGTTACCCAGAATGTCATCATCGTTCCAAAGCACGCCATCAGGAAAGCACGGCCAACCATTGCCGGGTTAAAGATATTACATCCCAAACCGCCAAATAGCATTTTCGCTACCGCTATCGCCACCACCATACCAATCATAGCCGCCCAAAACGGAATCGATGGCGGTAATGAAAGGCCCAGAATCAAAGCTGCAACTATCGCACTTCCGTCTAAAGCCGTCTGACGCTTCTTCCTTACCACATTAAAGATATATTCTGTCACCACTGCAGCAATAATACATGACAATAAAACCTTTATCGCCAATATCTTAAAGAAATATACTGCAAATAATACTGCGGGAGAACAGCCAATAATTACTTCGGCCATTATTCGCCGACTTGTTGCCGGCTCGCTCAGGTGAGGTGAGGATGAAACGATCAGGAACTTATCGCCTCTGTCTGGTTCGGTCATGTCAATAGCCCACTTCTTTTAAGTTGTTATATAAGGTTACTTACGCAATAAAAGAAAAATAGTACCATAAGATTTCATACAAATCAAGCCAAAACAAACCACCAAATCTTTTGCTTAAAACAACTTAAGAATTCTTAATCCACCTCCTTTTCCTACTATCCGCCAAAGTAGGTATTTAACATGGCCGATAATATCTAACAAGATGAAAAATAAACCAATAAACTATTTTAATATAATAAGTTATGAAATACTGCTGGCTACTGTCGTAATATCTGCAATCGCAGTAGGTATATCCATCGCTTCTAACACACCAGAATCACAGCCGGAAACTAACAACATTTTCACCGGCTATTCAATTCTGGCGTTTTCTGCATTAGCCTTTTCACTTGTTGGATTTTTAATACTTGTCAGAAAAACACTTAGCAAACTTATTGAGTTTAGCAGCGAAGATATCACTGAACGTGAATACCACATTCTGGAAAATATCAGCGAAGGTGTCGCAATTCTGGATACTTCGGCCAATATTCTGGTTGCTAATAAAGAGTTTCTCAATATCACCAACAAACATATGAGCGATATTAAAGACCAATCTATTGATTCTATTTCCTGGCATAAAAAACCTGATATTATGCCTTGGACCGCTGCTATTGATAAATCTTTGCCTGTTAAAGATATACAACTGCTGGTAAAACCTAAGGAGCAACTTCCCAAAACACTTTCAGTGAACGCCACTCCAATTAAAGATGAAAATAACCAGGTTGACGGCGTAATTATTACTGTTAGAGACATTACGAAATATCTTGATCAAAAAGCTAAGTTCAGAAAAACTATGGCTGAACTCAAAGAAACTCACAAGAAAGTCAGTACACAAAATGAAGCGCTAAAGAAAATGGCAATGCAGGACCATCTCACAAACTGCTACAATCGCCACGCTTTCTTTGAAGTATTCGAAGGTGAATGGAGCGGGGCCAAGCGATACGACTACGATATGAGTTGTATCTTACTGGATATAGACCAGTTACGTAAAATCAACGATGAACACGGCCATAATGCCGGCGATGAAGTCTTGAGAGTCGTTGCCGGACTCATTAAAGACAATATTCGCAAAAGTGACTATGTCAGCCGCATAAGCGGTGAGGAATTCTGTATTCTTCTTCCCCATACCTCGATAGAAGCTGCTGCACAAACTGCTGAAAAAATCAGACGCAAAGTGGAAGAAAGTCACCCATGCGACATCCTTACCACAATATCAATTGGACTGTCCTCTATGCAGGCTAACGCTAAAAACCCGCAAGAGCTTACCAACCAATCAGATATAGCAATGCATTATTCCATGCATAAAGGCGGAAACCAGATGCATCGCTGGGATAAACTCCCTGATGATGCTAGAAATACTGAAAAGACTTCTCTGGAATCTCCTGCTAATAACCAGGAAAATGAAGACAACAAAGCATACTTTGATATTCCTTTCCAGGCGGTTCATGCCCTGCTTTCGGCACTGGAACAACGCGACGCTGCGGCGGCAATGCATAGCCGAAGAGTAGCTGACCTCTGTGTTAATACTGCACGCGGACTTATGAACCAGGTCGACTCATATGTACTTGAAGTTGCTGCACTTCTGCACGATATTGGCAAAATAAGTGTTCCAGACGAAATATTAGCTAAACGTCATAAGCTTACTGATGAAGAACAAAAGCTGTTAAGTTATCACCTGAGAATGGGAGTAGAAACTGTCAGCACTTCCTTTAATTCAAGCGAACTTATTGGTATTATGAAATATTCCTCTGCATGGTATCGTGGCACTCCGGGCCATCCGGATATGCCGACCGGTGATAATATCCCGATTCGATCACGTATCATTGCTGTCGCTTCTGCTTATGATAACCTCATTACTGACAGTGTTTACAGTGAAGGGATTTCAACTGAACAAGCTATTGAAGAACTACGTTTGATGGCTGGCACCCGGTTCGATCCTCTAATCGTCGAACGGATCGCTGAAGTCGTTACAGCTCGCTCTCAGGACCGCCCACATGAGATGCCTGACGAAGCTGATCTTAAAGCACTGCGAATAGGATTGGAACTGGAAAAATTGATCTGTGCCGTCGAAGAAGAAGACATTCTGCTTATGAGCAAAATTGCTGAAAGCCTGGCATGCGATGCTGCTAAACTTGATGTTAAAAATATATCAGATGCGGCAAAACAACTCGAAGATGCTATCGAAATGGGCCAACCATTTATGAAACTTATTCCACTAGTAAATGATATCATCAACTCAGCTGGCACTAAATAAAGGACGCCCTAATAACAGAGGCTTCCTACTCCTAAATGCTTATAAATCCTTGTCCTTGCTTAATATCTCCTCCAGGCTCTTTTTGACTACAGACCGAGCATTTTTCAGGATTTTTGAGCCACGGGTTATCTTACACAAACTCAAACCCAATTCATCTGCGATCACCCGCTGCGACTTACCCTGCAATAACAGCTTCATAAGCTCCCAGCGCATACACAAGTCGTTTACTTCTGATTCGGTGAACAATTCATCCAGAAGCACCTGAATTTGTGAAGTATTAGTCTCTTTCGCCAAAATGCCGGCAATCTCATCCTTAATAATATCAATTCTTACTTGATCCATTGTTATATCCTGAAAAACACGTCAGATTGAATATAAATTATTATATAATCTCATTATACGACTTTAATTGAATATTTCAAACTTTCTAATGCAATTGTTAACTAAAGCCGGTATATATATGCTAATATAAGATAATTCCTCAGCTTAATGTAACCATATTAGTACATGAAGTGTTAGAAATAATATATGCCTTATGGAATGCTTTGCATTGCTTTAGACAAAGACAATGTATTTAGCTTCCAAAATTCATCTTTAAAAGTATGATTTTCGTTTCACATCATAAAACAACTTAAACATATTTATTCGTAAAACCCTAATATTACAATACTTATCAGGAGTCAAAAATGAAAAAAGCAACATTTGTATCTACGGTATTTATTCTGTTTCTAGTTATATCTGTAATGTGCTACGCTCAGGGAAACGGCAAAAGTAATAGAAATGGCCAGGGATTTGGCTTCTTTGGCGATTTCAGTGATTTCTCTGAGGTAATGGATAATGGCAAATTTGATATAAAGAAATTTGAGAATCGTATTCAAAGCCGAATGGTCAGAATGATCAAAAATGATTTGAAAATTACTGATGAAGAATGGACAATAATCGGCCCCAGGATGAATAGAGTCATCGATTTGACTAATAACAACAATGCCAGGCTGGCTACTTTCCGCAAAATGAGCCGCAAATGGTATACCGATAGTGGTATAACAATTAAAGCATATGACCAGGAAGATAAAAACCCGGTAGAAACAGCGTCTGACAATCTGGAAAAACTGGTAAAAAACGAAACCGCAACCACAGAGGAGATCAAAGAAGCCCTGACAAAGCTTAGAGCTGCCAGAGAAGCTACCCAGCAGGAACTGGTAAAGGCCCAGGAGGAACTAAAAGAAGTCCTCACTATCAAACAGGAAGCCAAACTTGTTATGTATGGCATTCTGGAATAGCTAAAACCATCTTCAAACAAAAACTTTGCTGTTTATGAATTGATATTTTATTTGCTAAAATAACGATAATGATTTATCATGTCGTGGCTAGACAGATAGTTGTGTAAATACATTAACTGCCTAAAAGTAGATAAATTAGCAGTTTTGAAAAAATATTGCTTTAAAAAGAAAAGAGGAGTCTGAGCCGCCGAAAACTCAGACCCTCCAAGCCAGGCTGCTTTCCGGCACAAGCCGGATGACCCACAGCCTATAATAGCCAAAAGGCTGATAATCTTATCGTCAATAATAGTATAAGTATTGAATAAAATTGGCCGTAAGTCCAAATAATACAACAAAAAAAGTGGGCCGACCTATGGCCTTTTTTACTAAGATATTGAAATTTAATTACTTATTGCAAAAACGTAGAACAAAGTATTTATTATTATGAGTAATACAAGACAACCAGCAAAACTTGCATTGGAAGACGGAACTGTTTTTAACGGAATTAGCTTCGGAGCTCAAGGGACAAAACAGGCCGAAGTTTGTTTCAATACAAGCATGACCGGTTATCAGGAAATTCTTACCGACCCCAGCTATAGCGACCAAATCGTCACTATGACATATCCTATGCAGGGTAACTATGGAGTATCCCTCGAAGACGTTGAGAGTGAAAAGGTACAGGTATCTGGCTTTGTGGTAAAAGAAGCTTCTACTGTTTTCAGTAACCACAGAGCAAGCCAGTCTCTGCAGGAATATCTTATAAGCAACGGTATTCCAGGTATTTGTGAAATTGACACACGAGCTCTTACCCGCAAATTACGTATCAAAGGCGCTATGAACGGCGTAATCAGTACCGAAATCACTGATGATGCAGAACTTGTAAAGCTTGCCAGAGAATATCCGGGACTTGTCGGACGCGACCTGGTACAAAATGTCTGCCGCAAAGAAAAATGCCAATGGGACAAAGGATACGAATCTAAATTTGCTGGGCCTACCGGAATAGATAAAGCTTCTGACAAACTAAAGGTTGTTGCATTCGACTGCGGGCTAAAGGACAATATCAGCAGAAACCTCGTCGAAGCCGGGTTTGACGTTACTATTTTGCCGGCACAAAGTTCTGTGGATGATATTCTGGCAACTAAACCGGATGGTATTTTTGTCAGTAACGGCCCTGGCGACCCAGAGCCGATCAAATATACGATTGAAACTATCAAGGGACTGCTCGATAAAAAAGTACCAATGTTTGGCATCTGCCTGGGCTTACAGCTCATCGGCCAGGCTCTTGGCGGAAAAACCTATAAACTCAAATTTGGTCATCGCGGCGGAAATCAGCCTGTAATGAACCTTGACACCGGCAGAGTAGAAATTACTTCTCAGAATCACGGTTTTGCGGTTGATCTCGACACCCTTGACAAAGATAAGATCAGAGTTACTCATATCAACCTGAACGATAAAACTCTGGAAGGCTTTGCCCATAAAGAGCTTCCGTTATTTGCCGTTCAGTATCACCCGGAAGCTTCTCCCGGGCCGCATGACTCTAACTATCTGTTCAAAGAGTTCTATAAAATGGCTAAGAGCAAAAAACCAGTCGAAAAACTGGGGTAATTAGCAAAAAACTATACTTATAATAATAAAATTAACATAACCGACTATTTTGTATTGACTTGTTGGTTAATGTTACTTATATTTTATCCTCTTACAAGTAAATAAAGAACGTTGGCCGAGTGTCGGAATTGGTAGACGATGGGGATTTAAAATCCCCTGCTCAATAGGGCGTGCGGGTTCGAGTCCCGCCTCGGCTATGTTCTTTTATCTTTTTCTTTTTTTCATTTTCTTTTATTTTCCACGCATGATTTATGCGTTCACTATCGTTTGTTATTGTGTAGAGAGTAAAAAATTGCGTGACAGCTTAAATACTGCCTGCCTGTAACAAACCTGCCTTTTGCATTTAAATCTTGAAAATACAAATACTAAGAGGACATGACTATGAGAAATGATAAGAGAAAACGCTATTCCGAGCAAAAATCATCTACTTTACGCATGGAAACTCTTGAGCCTCGTCAGCTGTTATCTGTTTTTGGTGGCATGGCATCACATCATGACTACGGCCCGAATAATAATGCCAGGCTTGCCGAGACAATCGATCTTGATGAAACCGGCGAAACCACGATAACAGGTGATATAAGTAGTGCCAGAGACAAGGATTACTACATGTTTACCGTAGAAAATTCAGGCACAATAACAATTTCTATGGAAGCCTTGGAAACTGATAACTATGCCCTTGATACTTTTCTTACAATATACAATTCAAGAAAACAAAAAATCGCTATAAATGACGATGTAAGCACTGAGGATACAAACTCTTATGTTGAGTTTTATGCTCAGGCCGGTGAAACATATTATATAAAGGCCGATGGCTACAGAAAAAGTACCGGTGATTATGAGATTATCCTGACTACCCCAACTGTCAGCGAAGCTTATGGCGAGGAAATTGATTATGCTAATAATGTAGCTGATTCATTTGATGTCAACACAATAGCAGAAGACGATGGTACAATTTCCATTTATGGTGCTATATACCCGGAAAGAGACCTGGATGTTTTCACTTTTACTGTTCAGGCTGACGGAAACTATGCAATATCAATGACTTCTGACGGCTCCACCCTCGACACATACCTATATATCTACAACGAAGATGGTAAACTGGTATATCGAAACGATGATATCGAAAAAGCCAATACTGATTCATATATAGAGTTTTATGCTGAGGAAGGTGAAGTATACTATATTCGGGCTGATGCCTGGAAAAACAGTACTGGAACGTACACGTTGACTGTTGACAACCTATCAGCAACTGATAATACTACAATTGATACCGGAGACACTACTGACAGTACGGTAGACGCAAGCGATGATACCGGAGACACAACTTCTGACAGTTCAACAAATGATGACTCAACCTCAGCTGACGATACTACTACAGACGGTTCAACAACTGACGATGACGCTGATAGTAATACAGAAACAGATGCCAGTGAAGGATGGGTCCTGATAATCGGTGCTTACGACTACCAGGGGTTCCAAAATGATCTCACCGGCCCGGCCTATGACACTCAACTGGTTTCTGAAATATTTACAGACTATTACTCAGTTTCAGAAGATAACATACACATCTTAAGTGGCGGTTCAAGCGTATCTTACGAAGCAATTTCAGTTGAATTTGCTTGGCTGGCTGAAAATGCTGATTCAAATGATTACGTTGTTATTTACTATTCCGGTCATGGTTCCTCAGGAGACAGCGAAACAGTAGATGACAATGAGTCTTTATACCTGCCTGATTCAAGCAGCGTATACCAATCGGATATCGAAGGCTGGCTCAATACCATAAATACTGATACTGACAAAGTACTGATTCTGGACAGTTGCTATTCCGGTGGATTGCTAGATATTGCCAATAATGTATCAAATACAGCGGTAATTGCTTCAACAAGTTATAATATGACCGCGTGGGATGCCGTCGAAAGCTATTATCCTCAAGGAAACAGGTTTAGAGGAGGCGGTGTATTTGCAACCTGGCTTAACTACGGAATAATGTCTGGAAATGCTGACTCAGACGACAATGGATACGTTACATTACTGGAAGCATTTAACTATGCAGATCTTGGTATAAATAATGTTACCTCTGAACCTTACAATCAGGATCCGGTAATTAATTACTCAATTAACTTCGATCTTGCAATCTTTCTCAGTTAGAGCTTTCTCAATAATAATAAGGCAATAATTCTTGGTTTTCTCAAACCCATCGAAAAGGGTTCATGCTAAAACATGAACCCTTTTTGCATAACTTGTTCTCTATAGTTTATTCTGTCATAAGTTCAGCTGCCAGCCATAGAAACGGCGCCTGGCCATGGAAATCACCCGTTGTTCTTGGGCGGTTCAAATAAAACTCAACATCGTCTGTCTGGCCTGTACCAACACAGATATCTCGGATATTGCCATCTCGATTTACCTGCCAGCACAAGCCTCTCCATGCTTCAACTACCGCAGGCTCATACTCAGCTTTATCTAGAATGCCCAACTTAACACCTACCGACATTGCATAAGCAAACATTGCCGTACAAGAGCTTTCGGTCCAGGAATATTTATTATCTACCAACTGCCGCCAAAGCCCGTTTTCAGACTGAAATTTCAATAAAGATTCCATCATTTTTTTATAACTGGCAACAATCGCCGGTCGATGCGGATTATCTTTGGGCAGATCTTTAAGCACCTCAGCCATTGACGCAGCCACCCAACCATTACCACGCCCCCAATGATATTTAAATTCCGGACCATGATAAAACAAGCCGTTAGCCTGCTGAAGACGATCTATATATGCATGAAGAAATCGAGCTGCTCTATCTACATACTTGTTGTCTCCTGTTGCACGATATGCCTGCATCTGTAAACTGCCAACCATATACATATCATCAATCCACCAGCGAGTCTGGAAAGTTAATCCACCTTCAATTTCTTTTACCCATTGCCTGTCAGCATAGTCCAGACCAGCTGCCTTATATTTTTCATCACCAGTTGCCAGATAAATCTGCAAAGGCACGATACCCATCAGATTGTGGTCTACATGCTCAACTTTATTAGTAAGCTTTTTATCATTCGTAAGAAAACCTTCATAGCGATGAACCAGCTTATCAATTAATTCGTCTTCGCCTAAACTTTTAGTAACTCTAAGTGCACCAATTGCAGTGCAAGCTTCTGCATAATGCAAACCGCCATCTCTATAAAGCATATAATTTCGACTAAGCAGATTATTTACAACCAACTTACCATATTTCTCTACACTTGCCTGGTCATCCATTTTGATTCTGTCAGCAAAAAGGCTTGTAATTGAGACAAGTAATACAAATACAACTTTCAACTTCATATACACTTACTCCTGTTTTAAATATGAACTTATTCTTTTGAAGATATTAACTGTTATAAATATATATCCTATAAAGAGTAAAATTACATAGAAAAAAATAATCTTTAATATAATGAAATTACTTCTGAGTGCGGTATATGCTTCGCATAATATACATGGCGCACTTTTGCCTGTTCAACGTTATACACAAAATCGGGAACAGGACGTTGTAAATGAAAAACTTAACACTAAATTGCATTTTCGAGCTTTTTGGCGAAAATATATTTAATTCAAATCGTTACAGAAAGACCCTTTTAAGCGTTTTTTGCAACTTAAAAACTGCGAAAGTAAACTAGCATAAACATAAAAGTCAATCCAAACTTACTCTTTCTTTCATATCCTTTTTTGAAATGATATGATTCTCGCTAAGATTTATATTGAAATCAATATCAATAAATGCCGGCTGCGGCTGAAGCTTTTGCGGAATTGAAAATTCTTCTAAATTTTCCGGAAGCTTAACCTCAATCTTATCCGCAGCTTTGTTAACAAATAACAAAAAGCTCTTTATATTGTGTATTGAAAAAGCAATAAGCTTCAGCGCATAAGCACACCCCTGCGGATTCCAGTTTAGCGAGAATTTACGGGTATAAAAATTATTTTCCCCCATATCCCTGGTAGTAAGAAAGCTGCTGCCAAACTCACTCCCAAGAAGTTTCTTACTCTGCTCATCCGCATCATTACTGAAAGCAACAAAAAAGCCTCCGGACATTGCACGATGACCATGTTTAAGACTGTTATATTCATTACGATAACGATCGTCAAGAAAATCAGAACCTATCTGATGCCAGAACCTGGCAAAATGCTCAGTAATATTACCTTTATCCTTATCTAAAAGCACCCCACCAAAATTTACCATAGAAACAAATTCCTGCCATGTGTTAACTTTCCCAGAAAAATCTTGATGTAAACATGGTTGGAATTCATTAGCAAAAAATTTCTCAATTACACTTCGCACATGACGCGGCCAATATCTCAGCATCCAGGCATATATACAATAAGGAGCCTGCATTGTAGCGGCGATCAAAGAAAATAATGTCTCAGCTGCATGATAATACGTTGTACGAATCGCCATTGCAGCCTTATCCTTATTAGACGTCTGTAAATGACTGTAATATAGATCGGTGAGAAATAGAAAATAATCAGGATCTATAGAGTTGATAGCTTCCAGATTCTTTTCACGCAGTTTCACATCCCAGACACAATGCGGCTCTGAATCAACCTTAAATATCTGATAATGAACGTTGCCTTGTTGTTCGTTTTGACTATTTTGGCTCATTAGCTCAACTTACTTTTTAACGATCTTATAAATATCATTACAAACTTTAATTGTCTGTTCGAGCTGGCTCAGCGGCAGCATACAAGCAGCATCACTCAAAGCTTCAGCAGGATTAGGATGGGTCTCAATAAACAAACCGTCAGCGCCTGCGGCAATTGCAGATTTAGCTAAAATACCTGCCATTTCAGGAGCACCCCCTGAAGCACCGCCAAGCCCGCCAGGCTGCTGGGTAGAATGCGTTGCGTCCATAATTACCGGGTATCCAAACTCTCTCATAGCAGGCATAGATGTCATATCACACACCAGACGATTATATCCAAAGCTGCTGCCGCGTTCGACAAGGGTAATCTTTCGACAATCAGAAGCGTTCAGCTTTCCTATAACATTTTTCATATCCCAAGGTGCCAGAAACTGAGCCTTTTTGACTTGAACAACCTTGCCGGTATTTGCTGCGGCAACCAGCAAATCAGTCTGACGACATAAAAAAGCAGGTATCTGGATAATATCTACAACTTCACCACATATTTTTGCCTGCCATGATTCATGAATGTCGGTGAGGACAGGCACTTTGAACTCAGCAGCTACATCCTGCAATATCTGTAAACCTTCTTCGATGCCGGGTCCGCGAAAGCTATCAACACTGGTACGATTTGCCTTGTCAAAACTGGCCTTAAAGACATAGCCAACATCCAACTTATCGCATATAGCCTTTGCCTGTTCTGCGATCTGCATGCAAAGATCACGACTTTCGATAACACAGGGGCCGGCCATAAGTACCAGTCTGGAATCTCCAAGAATAACCTCGGAATTTCCATTTCCAATTCGTATTTGATTTATCATAAACTCACTTCCTGCTGCCTGAATATTTCAAAAAAGAATTATAAATAATTTAAAACTCTCTGAAAAAACCCAGGCTTTCTTTTTTATTTTTAGTAACTTCTCTTGCCAGGGTAGTTGCGTATGAACCTGACGGAAGTTCAAATTTCAAATTTATATATGGTCCCGTATCATCTTTCATTGCCGTAACATCGAGGATGTTTGCCTTAAACCTAAGTGAACGACGCGTCCCCTGGCCAACCTTCTTGGCATAACCCACTTTGAAATCATCAATAGCCAGTCCCTGCTCAATGAGAACTTCATTTTCCAGCATAGCCGCATCTTCTGCCGGCCATAGCATTTCATAACCAAACATTGGTCCGGTCGGACTGATATCAAAGTTAGTACAGCGATGCTGTTCAATTGAAGGCTCAAATACCATAAAGCATGCTCCATTATCATGCTTGCGGGCAATATCACCTTTGTATAGAATATCTATATCCTGAACTCTTTTTGCCAACACCTTATTGAACATTGCTGACTGGAAACTCGAAATGCAAAACCTGCGGTATTTATGATCAATCGCATTGAAAGCACCTTCAAAATCATTGTCACGATGTTTTCTCAAGTATCTCAACGCTTGCAACTGAGCCATAAAACCAGGCGGCCATGATCGCATAGCAGTATCAAAGTCACGCTCTTCAAACGCCTTTCTGGCACGCTGAATACTGACACTTTCTACTCTACGAGGATTGCCAATCAATTCGGTAATAAAAGCTTCCCAATCCTGGCGAATAATGGCAGATCCCAAAACCTGACCATCATCGCGTTTACCAAATCTTTGCTGACCGTAATAATTTGGAACTCCTCTTTTGCTCAGAATATCAAATACCTGCGTAACCCGTGAATATGCTTCATCAATATCACAGTCACTTAGCTTAAGATTCCTTATATTAATATCGAAGCGATTACCCCATAAATGACCTGTTTTTATCTTATTAACATGGCGGTCAATTTTAAGGATTTGAATATTTTCAAAATCTAAATTCTTAATAGCTTCAATATCAGCATGTTCTATACTCAACCATTGCCTGGTAATCGCACGGGCATCTTTGAGTCCGGCAAAACCAATATCTTTTCTACGAATCCCAAGGGCCTGGGCTATAGCTGCTATCGCCGGGAGAGTAGCAATCTTTTTCTTTTCAATCCAGATATAAGTATGCGTACCTTCACCAGACGGATGATACAGAGGTATCTCTTCTACTTTGAAATCTTCCGGGCGCATCTTTAGCTGACCGCCAATGCCGGGGATTTCTTCTGTTAAAAATGGTGCTGCAGTGGTCATAAAATTTAGTTACAAGTATAATCGATATTCATGTTCCAGAACAGAAACAATTCGTTAGCACTATATAATAAATAAAAAAACCTTGTAATTCAATGAATTACAAGGCATAAAAGCTGATAATGAGGGATCTGGGACTCGAACCCAGAACTCACGGCTTAAAAGGCCGTTACTCTACCGATTGAGTTAATCCCCCACTTCCCAGCGGGAAAAACTGATTATTTACTTTTTTTCACTGTCTAAAGGGAGAATAATCTCTTCAAACAGGACGAAGATTAGATATAATAATTGTTTTTGATGAAATTTCAACAATAAAAACCAAAAATACTATACTTTTATTAAGAATTTCTGGTATAGATAACAATAAAAACAGAAAAACCAGCCCGAATTTAAGGCATTACAAAATAATGAGTTATCCATTTACATTACTAATAAAACCCACAGGACCAGACTGCAATATTACCTGTAAATACTGTTTTTATTGCAGAAAGAGTGCATATTACGGCAATAAACAGCATAGAATGAGTCCAGAAACGCAGGATTTGCTCACCAGGCAATACCTGGAATTGAACCTGCCTCAAAGCAGTTTTGCCTTTCAGGGTGGCGAACCAACACTTATGGGACTTGAATTTTATCAAAAACAAGTGGAACTCCAAAAAAAATATGGTAATGCCAATCAAATTATTATTAATTCACTCCAGACAAATGCAATTCTCATTGATGATTTATGGGCAAGTTTTTTTGCAAAAAATGATTTCTTACTGGGAATAAGTATTGATGGACCAGAAAAATACCACGACCATTTCCGAGTTGATCACGCCGGAAGCGGAACACACGCTAAAGTAATAAATGGTATTGAATGCTGTAAAGCCAATGGAGTTGAATACAACCTGCTCACCCTTTTGAATAGTTACAATGCAGATAATCCGGATGAGATATTCGATTTTTTAATTGAACAGGGAACTGATTATTTGCAGTTTATACCATGCATTGAAAAAAACGAAGATTTTGAGGAAGAATTTCATTCAAGAGCAAATAAAGCAATCACTAACTTTTCAGTTTCACCAGAACAATATGGTCGCTTTATGTGCCGAATATTTGACCGCTGGAAAGAATATGGCCCATCCAAACTGCATATCCGTCTCTTCGATAGTATAATGATGAAATTCACTCAAGGAGTGCAGGCTGAATGCACATTTTCACCAAAATGTGCAGATTATGTAGTCGTTGAACACAATGGTGATGTATTCTGCTGTGATTTCTTCGTAGATGATGAATCGCATCTGGGAAATATTCACAAAAAACATATCAATGACCTGGCTAACAGTACACAAAAAAGAGAATTCAACCGCAGAAAAAGAAAACTGGCTCCAAAATGTAATGTATGCCGCCATCTGGAAATGTGTCGCGGAGGCTGCCCAAAAGATCGGCTCGCAGCCGGAGGTTACAACTACCCAAGCTATCTCTGCGAAGGATACAAGATATTTTTTGACTATGCCCTGGCCGAACTTCAAGAGATTGCATATAAAATCAGTTCAGGTAATATTTGATTTTGCATAAGGATAAACAGAATTAATGAAACCTTGTAATAGGATCATAAGAAAGCCAATGTGCAGTCAAAATTGCCAGATCGTTAATATCAACCATATGATCAACTAACAAATCAACATAGTGGCAGGTAGAAGCAAGGCCACACTGATTATTCATCCAGCATTGAGCAACTAATGCAAAATCTAATATATCAATACAATTCTGGCAATACGTTACAGGGATAATTCCCATTTTCCAAAAATCATCTATCCCATTCTGCGTTTCGCCGGTAAAATCCCATCCTGCATTCAAAAAAGTATTTATATCCATCATTTGAGCAGTGGTAATTCCTACAACGCCATCTGTATCAACACCTCCTGATTCCGGGTCAGGGATATTCATAAATTCTATATCCCAAAAACAATCTTCGATAATATTACTATTTACTACATAAAATGGCATTACTGCATTGTTTGTACCGTTGTCATATATCTTACCCCGCTCATAACAATCGCCCATATGGCCGACCGTATTACATACAAACCCGCCAATTGAATTATATTCCCCACTAATATATACATTACCGTATGAATAGCTGTTTACACAATATTCATTGGAACCAATAAGACCTCCAACTGAATTGTTATCGCCTTCTATATAAATATCATTATAGTCAAAACAACAAATTATCCCCGAGTTATTCTGGGCACACAAACCACCAATAACATTATTACTACCGGATACTGAAATATCGCAATCAGAAAAACTACAGTCAATCCAACCCCATTGATATCCATCATATGTAATATATTCTCCATCATTACATGCGCACAACCCCCCGATAAAAGAACTTCCAGTTAAACTGCCTGACGAGTAGCAGCTTGAAATCGAAGCTCCATAATTCAATGCCACAAGCCCTGCTGCATATGAACCACCTGTAATAATATTATCACTATAGCAGCCAGAGATATCAGCACCTGCAATATTCAAGGCACATAACCCTCCAACGGCATAATCTGCTGAAACCGGGCCAAGAGCATAACAGTTAATTATTGATGAAAGATATTCAGGATTTTCGCCACAAAGCCCACCGGCATACCTGGTTGCATTTACCGATGATCGAGAAAAGCTTGAATCAATAGTACCACACCCTATTACCTGAAACATATCAAAATTAAAGGCGTTCTTACCACATAATCCTCCAACCGTATCTGTACCCGTAACCGTACCAGAACAATGGCAATCAAAAATCCTTCCTCCGTTACACCCAACCATCCCTCCTACATTGTACGTCCCAGCAACACTCCCATCGATCGAACAATTAATGATATTAGCTTCAGACGTACCTGCTAAAGCACCTATACAACTATCACCTTCAACAGTGACATTCACCAGGTTAATATTTAACAGCTGAGCAGGATATAAAAGATAGCCAAACAGGCCGAGGTTACTCTGATTCTGATCAACACCAAAATCTTTTATTATATAACCATTGCCATTGAAGCCACCGGTAAATGGATTAAAAAAGTCGGAGCCAGGCGGTGTATACGGAGTCACATCATCATAGCTACCCATTACAATATCTGCTGTTTGCAGAAAATAATTACCCCAATGCTCAGGATTTTGTCCTATATTAAACAAGTCGTTTCTGCATGCAATTATATATGGATCCTGCTCTGTTCCACTCCCACCGGAATACTGTGCTATCGCTTCAGATGAAACAATAATAAATAATAAAAATAAGCTAGTATAACTTCTCATATAACACTCCTTTCAAAGATAATTATTTAGCTGTCTTGCTAAAACTATATGAATCATGACAGAAAAAAACAAGATGTGCATTTCTAAATAGATTAAATTCAGTCTTTCCCCTCACTGGCTCGTGATTAACAATCCTTTTACAAACGAAAGCGATAATATATCAAAAGATTAATACAACAATTATTATCCACAACAGTCAGAATTGAACCAATTAGAGTACATTTCTCAGAAATAATTGCCATAATTAAGAAAATACAAAATTTAGACAGCTTATAAGTTATTTTACGGCAAAAATGATACATATATGTAAATACAAGAATTAGAAATACATATTTGTCTTAATTGTGTGACAATTATTTCACTAGTGTAATTTTTGTAATGAAATTTTTTTCCAACTTTCAGGTTTTCTATTTTTAAAATTTTTAGTATGCGTATTATTGTAATATTCTTTATTGCAATATCTTACACCATACACATAACAAGCTTTTCACCATCTCAATTTCATATTTCATTCTTTTCACCAAAAAAAGCTACATTTCTGGCACATTATTTGTAATTCTATTGGTTCAATATAAAGTTTAGGGCTCCCTCTGATGAGGCGAGGATATTAAAACTCAGCCAAATTGCTTATTATTTCTATATTTATGGCTGCGGTTTCCCATTTGTTTTTTGTTTAGGTTTGTTTTTGCTTTTAGGAGTTGGTTATGAAAAAAATGTCTTTATTGTTATTTGTGGCAATACTATCTTTGCTCACATGCCCGGATATGTTATTAGCACAAGAAGAAGCGGCAACAGCCACTGTTGATTCAGGTACAACAGCATGGATGCTAACATCAACATCACTTGTTCTGCTTATGACACCTGGTCTGGCAATGTTTTACGGCGGGCTGGTTCGCACCAAAAATGTAATCGGTACAATGATGCACAGTTTCTCTGCCATGGCAATAATCGGTGTAATTTGGGCCATATGTGGTTACGCAATGACATTCGGTGAAAGTCATGGTTGGTGTGGATGGGACTGGAGCAAATTTATGCTCAAAGGCTGTGATGGTGACATCCGACCTTCTGGCATACCTGAAATCGTTTTTGCAATGTTCCAGGGTAAATTTGCTATTATTACTCCTGCACTTATCGCCGGTGCTTTTGCCGAGCGTGTTAAATTCCGAGGCTATTGTATTTTCATCGCCTTATGGTCACTTCTAATATACAACCCACTGGCTCACTGGGTTTGGGGTGGAGGTTTCCTCACAGGATATGCAAAGGACTTTGCCGGTGGTACAGTCATTCATATTTCTGCCGGAATATCAGGTTTGGTTATGGCTCTTTACCTAGGCTCACGTCGCGGCTACCCTCAAACAGCAATGCACCCCAACAACCTGGTAATGACTTTAATGGGCGCCGGCCTTCTATGGGTTGGCTGGTTTGGTTTCAATGCCGGCAGCTCAGAATCAAGTGGTTTATTAACAGGTCAAGCCCTGGCAGTAACTCAGGTGGCTGCAGCTACAGGTGCTGTTGTATGGATGCTTATTGAAGCTTTACATCTCGGTAAAGCCACATCTCTTGGGTTTGTATCTGGCATGCTTGCCGGCCTTGTAGCTATTACTCCTGCCGCAGGCGATGTAATGGTCCCTGGCTCAATAGTACTTGGCGCTGTTGCAGCAATTGTATGTTACTTTGCCTTGATAATGAAAGCTAAACTTGGCTACGATGATTCACTTGACGTTTTTGGCATTCATGGCGTAGCCGGTATAGTCGGTGCCCTGCTTTTGACCTTCTTCCTGCGAGTTGTACCAGAGCATGGTGTAAGCAAACAATTCTATTACCAGCTGGAAGGTGTTATAGTTAGCTGTGTATACGCTGCAATAGTCACAATTATTCTTACCGTTATTGTCGATAAGACTTTCGGTTTGAAAATGGAAGCCTCCAAGGAAATGGCCGGCATGGACCACAGCCTTCATGGTGAACAAGGCTACGGCATGCTTAACATGAATTAGACATTCAATTTTACAATTAATCAATATAATGAGTCGGCTTAAAAGCCGGTAAATATAGAAAGGTATAAAGATGAAACTTGTAACAGCTATTATACAGCCCGACAAACTGGACCAGGTACGCGAGTCCTTAATCAAAGCTGAGATTACCAGGATTACTGTCAGCCGTTGCAGTGGCCGAGGTCAGGCAGGACAAACAGATCTCTATCGCGGCCAGGTAGTTGCTCCAGACCTGATCAACAAAATACGAATCGATATAGCCTGCAATGATGAATTTGTTGACACTACTGTAAATGCAATCCTTACTGCGGCAAAACATGGCCCCGAAGGCAAGATTGGTGATGGTAAAATTTTCGTTACGTCACTTGATAAATGCATTCGTATACGTACCGGCGAAGAAGGCGGCGACGCAATTTAGCTTAACGAATACCACAAGATAACACTTTTGCAATCAGGATATAGCCTGATTGCTTCTATATAACTAAAGGTGACCTCTGGAAATTGCTTTTGATGCGATAGTTTAAGATTTTGGTTGCAGACAAGGAACATAAAATCGTGCATATTGAGCTATATTCACTGTTTTATGTGACGAATGTCAGCAAGCAAAAGAAAAACTAGTCGCTCGAAATGAATTTTCAGAGGTTGCCTAAAATATCAAATATACATTCTTTAGCTGCAATCACTTTATAATAATTATTGCACCCAACAACAAATATTTAAATTGCTTACAGCTTTCCGATTTTGCGACTTTTTTGTAATTCACATCTTTGGTTTTACTTTTTTGTAGCTACAATGTTACAAAAATTTCACACCTCAGCTATTGTTTACATTTTTTTCATTAGCTTTATTTCTTAACACAACGCTTCTCTTTTTGCTCAATTTCATAAGTTTAGATATTACAATTAAATATCTTAAAATAAGAAATTTATATTTTCAGGCTGGCCACCAAACTATACCTTTAATCTCCCATTCCAATTTCAAATCGTGTTACAATTTCTTCACTTTTTGAACTCATAAATGAAATTTTCGGCACAGAAATTGTTACAATCACTACCTGTTTAGGATTGAATATGTAGTTAAAGTACAATAACTGCATTTTCATTGTTGGTAATAATGTGTATTTGTTTATGAGGAGTTTATTATGGCAAAACTGTCAAAATTGACAGTCCTGGGCATGTTTGCGCTTTTATTTATAGCAACAAACATTGCATCTGCAAACGATCACAGTAATGGCACAATCGATACCGGTACAACAGCATGGATGCTCACATCAACGGCACTGGTATTACTAATGGTGCCCGGTCTGGCAATGTTTTACGGCGGTCTGGTAAGGACAAAAAATGTTCTTGGAACAATGATGCACAGCTTTGTTGCTATTGCGATTATCGGTGTACTTTGGACAGTATATGGATATGCTGCTACTTTTGGTGAAAGTGTTTGCGGCGGTATTTTCGGATGGGATTGGGAAATGTTCCTGCTAAAAGGACTTGATGATGCTGTTACCAGCAATGGCATCCCAGAATACGTCGTAGCCATGTTCCAGGGCAAATTCGCAATTATCACTCCCGCCCTAATCGCCGGTGCCCTTGCTGAAAGGGTGTATTTCAGAGGTTATTGCGTATTCATCGCACTTTGGTTCACTTTAATATATTGCCCGTTATGCCATTGGGTTTGGGCTTCAGACGGCTGGCTATGCACTTCAGGTGCAAATGGTGTTATTGACCTTGCCGGCGGTCTTGTAATTCACGTTTCAGCAGGTACAAGTGCTTTGGTAGTTGCACTATTTCTTGGTGCTCGCCGCGGCTATCCTAAAACTGCTATGCACCCTAACAACCTTGTAATGACTATGATGGGTGCCGGACTACTGTGGGTAGGATGGTTCGGTTTTAATTCAGGCTCTACCCTGGCAAGTGACCTTGAAACCGCGCGAGCACTCACAATGACTCAGGTTTCAGCTGCCAGCGGTGCTTTGACCTGGCTGCTCATCGAAGCTATCATGTTCAAAAAAACAACTTCGCTCGGCTTTGTTTCTGGTATTCTCGCCGGACTAGTGGTCATCACACCGGCTGCCGGAGTTGTACAGCCTTCAGGTGCTTTGATACTTGGTGCATGCTCTTCTATTGCCTGCTATTATGCATTGGTAGCAAAAAACAAATTCGGATACGATGACAGTCTTGACTGCTTTGGAATACATGGCGTAGGCAGCGGTCTTGGAGTGCTTCTGCTTGCATTCTTTATTCGTCCCAGCTGGATGAAAGCTGCTGCAGAAAAGGCTGCAGACGGCTCCTGGACTGCAATGGACCAGTTCTTCGTACAACTAAAAGGTATGGGAGCAACGATCGTTCTTTCTGCTGTCCTAACACTAATAATTTGTGTCATTATCCAAAAAACAATAGGCTTCAGACTTAACGAACAAGATGAAATGGCCGGCATGGATCACTCCTTGCATGGCGAACACGGCTACGGAATACTGAACCTTAACTAAAAAGCAAAACCTGATAAATAAGGAATATATAATATGAAACTTGTAACTGCTATTATTCAGCCTGACAAACTTGACGAGGTTCGTGAGGCTCTTATCAAAGCTGAGATTACCAGAATTACTGTCAGCCGATGCAGTGGCCGCGGACAGGCAGGTCAGACAGACCTATATCGTGGTCAAATTGTTGCTCCTGACCTTATAAACAAAGTGCGTATCGACATCGCTTGCAACGATGAATTCGTTGACACAACAGTTAACGCAATTCTATCTGCTGCAAAACACGGCCCAGAAGGCCGCATTGGTGATGGTAAAATCTTTGTAACTTCACTGGAAAAATGCATTCGCATCCGCACCGGCCAAGAAGGCGGCGATGCTATATAAATCAGAAACTATTAAAACAATATAAATAATGGGACTCATCTATCTACATATGACAGATGAGTCCCAGATTGTTTATACTGATATCAGTTGCAGGAATACAAAATCTGCGTATTTCATATTCTAGAGCTTGCCATTATAGAATAATGCTTTGCTCCCGAAAATTCTTTTGTAACCACATCTGGTTGAGTCTGGAATCGCGAATCATCTACACCTTCATTATAAGGTTCTTTTACAATCAAACTGCCATCATTTTTCACACTAAGCGAATTTATCGACTTTACAACTATATCTGGACAATATTCAAAGACAGTCAAATCAGAAAGCGAAGTACTTCCTGTTTGTACCAAAACAGTCCGATAGCCCATTTGCACCCCACCCAATATATCTGTTGTCATCGTATCACCAATCATTGTGGTATGAGATGTATCCAGCCCAAGTTCTTTTCGAGCTGCACGCATCATTACTGGATTAGGTTTACCAATACTAAAAGCTTTACGACCGGTCGCTTTCTCAAGCATTGAAACAATAGCACCACAACCAACCCTTAAACCATCCGGAGTCGGACAATTTACATCAGGATTAGTAGATATTAACTTGGCACCTTCAAGCAAAAGCTTAACAGCCTTGTCAATCATTTCACAATTAAATGTCCTGCCCTCACCAACAACTACATAATCCGGTTGATAATCAACAATAGAATATCCATTTTGATGCAGCGCATTTAACAATCCTCCTTCACCAATAACATAAGCCGTGCCATTAGGTTTCTGGGCTGCCAGAAAACGGGCCGTTGCCATCGCGCATGTAAAAATATGCGATTCTTCAACCATTATTCCCAAACGGTTCAATTTTGTCAACATATCACGTCGAGTACGCTGAGAGTTATTCGTCAAAAAAAGAAATGGAACTTCTTTTTCAACCAATTCATTTATAAATCGCTTTGCTCCTTCAATCAATTCCGAACCACGATAAATAACTCCATCCATATCTATTAAATATCCGTATTTCATTTTGTTCTCTCTCTATCTTAAATTTGCTAATCCTATAGCGTTTTTTTATTGATTGTTAATTGCATGATATTATCCCAAATACACATCTACTTAGATTAAATCTTTAATTACAATCTTTGTTAATATCAGGACATCAAATTATTTTCAACAGACCTTATATATCTCTCCCAGACTTCCTTAATATTCACGATACTAAGCCTGTAATCATTTAATGTTTTTAGGCGGGATTTTCTAAACCTTTTCTCTATTTAATATCTCTATCTTTTCCTTTATCTAAACCTCGTTAGATAAAAAGTTAATATTGTCGTAAATTTCATTATTATTCCAAAAGCAAAACATGTGCCTAATAATGCATATATTTCAAGAAATCTAAAATAATTATCATTTTCTCCGATAAATTAAGTAAAAGATCAATAAATACTAAAAAATTTAACAAATTGTACATAGTTCTTCATATAATGCAGAAGATAATAAGATGAAGCTAAAATGAAATATTTGTACTTCGACATACATTATCACCCAAAAATGTAACTCCTAAAAAGCAAAGCACTCTGAATAAGTTCAGAGTGCTTTATATTTGCCTTTCGGCACATATGAAAAAAAAGGTTTTTAGCACGAATAAAATATTTAGGCCACCTCTAAAAATTCATTTTGTGCAGCGAACTTCTCTTTTGCTCGCTGAACTGCGTCAGACAAAACCACAAATATCATCAAATATGAGCGGTTTTATCTTCCTTGTCAGCAAGCAAAATATTTAGTTCTCGCACCAAAAGCAATTTCCAGAGGTGACCTTTATTTTCTATCTGAGTCAAACATATACCCAACCTCTCGAATAGTATGAATATATGAAACCTGCTTTGAGCCATCCTCTATTTTGCTTCTCAATGTTGTAACAAATCTGTCAACACTGCGGTGACCTGCAATAGTATTATAACCCCAAACTGCATTTAATATCTGGTCGCGAGTTAAGGCACGACCTCGTTTCTCTAGAAAATATTCGAGAAGTTTATGCTCTTTTGGTGAAAGTTCTATTTCGTGGCCTGCCCGCCGTAGCTTTCTGGCTTGAAAATCATAACAATACTGTCCAAATATCACTTCTGAAGGCTCATCACTTCGTCTACGTCGTAAAAATGCCTCTACCCTGGCCAGTAATTCTTTTATGCTAAACGGCTTTGTTACATAATCATCTGCCCCGAGGTTCAAGCCCAAAATAATATCCGACTCTTCACCTTTCGCTGTTAGCATTAAAATAGGCATATCAAGTTTTTCTTTGCGGATCAACCGGCATATCTCGTAGCCATTTATCTTCGGCAGCATAATATCCAGCAAAATAAGATCAGGCATAATATCCAAAGCTTTTTCAAGCCCATCCTCACCATCAATTGCCGTTTCCACATTATAACCGGCATACTGGCAATTATCTGCCAGCCCGCGCAGTATCGCAGCATCATCTTCTATTATTAATATCGTTTCCATGTTTCTTTACTAAGTAAACTTTATAAGCTGATATCATTGCCCCTAAAAAACAAATAAGCGTCGGAGCTAACCATTCATAATTGTTTGTGAAAGCAAAGCCTATCAGGCCCACAAACATTAAAACTGTTAGAACCAGATACGCTCTTTTTAATACACCTACTCTAAATACGCCCACATCACTCTTAGCAGGATTAACCGGATACCCGCAATGCGGACATTTGGCAGCTTTTGTTGACACATGACCGCTACATTCCGGACAATTCTGCAACGCCATATCAATATCCTATTCTGCAATTACCATCTATATCTTCGCCAAACCGCTCTTCAAGCTTAACCATAAGTTTGTTCAGCAATACTCTTGTTTCGTATAACTCATTTTCCAAACGCTGAACTCTTTGTTCCAGTGACCCAGTACGATTATTCTGGTTGGATATCTGCCCCTGCTGTATCAAGTCCCAAATAAAGCCCATAAAATAAATCCTCATCAATTTAGGCGTTTTTACTCTTAAAAAGTGTTATTATATCAAGCCCCAGACTGGTAATCAACAAAATGAACAAACTATAAAAACAAAACAGAACTCTCCATAAATCATTAAAAGGAGCTCCAAGGGTATTCCAAACGTCCCTTCTCACGGTTTCATGCCAGAAATCACTGCCAACCAGTAACATAATTAGACAAACAACCACAACCGT
The DNA here is from genome assembly GCA_963666285.2 of Sedimentisphaerales bacterium. Lineage (GTDB taxonomy): Bacteria > Planctomycetota > Phycisphaerae > Sedimentisphaerales > SM23-30 > JAFGDI01. The sequence goes on along the minus strand of OY762711.1, from coordinate 1,907,640 downwards.
AATAGAGAGAGATAATTGAATTATATTCTTCACAATTTAACCTTTAAAATCCTGTTTGTATCTCCCTTTAATATAATACATAACCACAACAGAAAATGGAAAAGCTGTAGAAAAATAACAAATAGCATTTGAGGTATTATCATAACTTGAAATCAAAGTATTAAAAAGACTTGCAATTATGATCAAATACATACATATAAACTCAAATTTTAACATAAAAGACTCCATTATTTACTCTATCAACAACTAATCTATTCTACAAGTGCTACGCATGGATATTTCTATCCACACTTTAATTCAACAATAAACTCTGTACCCTCCCCCGGCCTTGAAGTTACTGTTATTATTCCATTATGTGCATCAACTATAAACTTAACTATCGTAAGCCCTATGCCTGTACCCTCAGTCCTGCGTGACAAACTGTCATCTACTCTGTAAAATCTGTCAAATATCTTTTTCTGCTGCCGAACGGTAAGCCCAACGCCATTATCTTTCACAGAAAAACATACTTTTTCTTTTTCTATAAAAGCCTTCAGCTCGATCTCTTTTGGCTCTTTTTCCGTATACTTCCAGGCATTACTAAGCAGATTCAGGATTACGGTAAGCATTGCTTGCCTGTCCACTAATATTAGACGACTTTCGGGACATTTAGTTACAGTAAAAATTAGTTTTTTATCTTCTTTTTTATTAAATATTGCTGCAGCTTCACTTAGCAGTTCGTTTATATCCAATTTCTGCTTGTCGAATACCTGCCTGGAACGCTCCATACGGCTAAATGTCAGAAAATTATCAATAAGTGAATTGAGCCTGGCATTTTCTCTGCTTATTATTTGTAAATATTCCTTAACCGTATTACTGTCTTCATATTTATCAGCCAATAAAGTGTCAACCAACATTCTTGTTGACGTGAGAGGTGTTTTCAGTTCATGTGTCACGGTCGCAATAAAATCATTCTTTAATCGATTTATCCTGGCCTGATTCAGCAGAAGCCTCCCTACATATATCGCAGCAGTTCCGGCTAAAACAAGTACCATAATGGCTGTCCAGATATAAATCATTTTATAGTTTGCTGCTGCGAAACCGAATACTCCAGGCCTGAACGCACACCATATTTTCCAGTTTTTCAGGGGCGAATATGGTATGTCCAGTGCAAATATTGTCTCTTGATATTTCTGTCGCCCTAGAAAATCATCGACAGGCTTTACTTCTTCTCCGGCTATAAAACGATTTTCTGAATCAAAAATGTCGACAAATATCATATCATCAGTCAATGCTGACAGCTCTTTGTCAAGATAAGCCTTAAGCTTAACCGTATCTAAGACACAATAAATCAGATGAGATGAATAATTGCCATGACCGGCATATGTATAGTACTGCTTATCATCACCGGAATAATCTATCAATTTCATATCCAGGCTACCGTCATAACCATCAGAAAAATTCTCTTCGATACTCATTAGGAACTGAGCATAAGCCCTCTCTTTTTGAGCAATATCAAGCGTATCTGACAACTCATACTGTAAATTATTGCTATCGATAAGCTCAATTGCCTTACTCAGAATAAATGCCTTTGTTCCATACGACAATACATCAAAGGCACAATTATTCAGCTCTTTAATCGAATCTGAAAGCTCTGATCTGCCGGCCTGAGAATACATGTCAGCAAGTAGAAGTTTCATCTGCCAATATCGAGTACCTCCTTGTTTGAATATCCCTTTTTCGGGTGATAATGCTGCAAGAGAAGTATCAATTGCGTCTTTCAGCTTGCCGGCCTTACGCATGCACCGCACCATGCCTGAATAGGCTATGGCGGCATATTCGGGATATTTCTCGACAATACGACCATATTCTTTTGCAGCTGCCTCAAGATTATTTTGCTGAAACTCTAACTCTTCAGCCTTGTCAAAAACAGCCGGACTATCTCCGACAAAACTGTCATCACGCTGTATTTTCCAGCCTGTTCGATCAAATACATAAATATATTCAATTAGAGAGTTACTTAATCTGTTTTCATTTTTATGCAACTCCTGGTAACAGAGATCACGCCCAAGATCATACTGCTCTTTGAATAATTTATGTGCTTTGTCCAGCTCTGTTTGAAAAAATTGCGGTATATTGAGAAATACAGACTGCTTGACATCAACCTCATATTTGTCAATCAAACGCTGTTTAATTGCAAACTGCTCATTTTGCGCAGCACGAACAACAAACCACAGCATACACACTGTCGGCACAATCACCAGCACCGCCAGCAATGTAAAAATCAAACTCAGTTGTTTCTTTTCTGACGTCATATATATCAAAAGAATTTGTAAGCATTCATCGTATTATTGCTTGAAATACCGTTTGCGAAACTATTATAAAACGGTCGCGCCATCAACACCTCCACTAAGGTCTATGGCCTAACCACTTCATAAGTAAGACATTAACACCTCTTCCGGCTACTTCCTTAGCTTCTTCAATTCATTACATATTTTCACCGTAGCACAATTGATCATACCGGCCATAATCAATATCCCGCTAACAACCAGCCAGCCTATATCTTGGTCCAGCACGCCAAATATCAACAGCAGACAGCCAACTATATTCAGCACAATACCAAATGCACTTCCACTATCACTTTCGGCATTGCTGTCAACTTTATCTATAATTTTATGAACGGCCTTTTCATTTTCTGACATAAAATTCACCTCGATTCTATATAGTCCAGCTTCAGATCATATATCAACCACTTCGCATTAAACCCGCCACCAAATACCGCGGGAATACCATACCACCGCCCCGGCACATATTTACGTCCCTTATAGCTGCATTCCTTAACAAACCGAACCCGAAGATCATTATCACTGGCAGATTCACCCGTAAATATATCAGTCGGCCAGTAATTAGTATGCGTACCATGAATAGCAGGTTCATCGCCATCTTCGATATCTATTGAACAGAGCAGCTCAATAAGCTCAGAACCATTATCACCTATCAATTGTTGCATAAAACTTATCGTCCCTTTCCTGCCCGGTTTCCACGCTGGAATAATTCGCTCGATAAAATCATCTTGCTCCTTGTACTTACGTACAACCTTACACAAGCTGGCAAATAACTTGCGATTATCACGATAATCAAACTCCTTGCGAAAAGCCATATAATTATCCAGCCAGGCATGCCATCTTACAGCATCTGTACCATAATATTCACCTGTCATCTCTGCCAGAGCTACAGAAGCATAATTACATATTGAGCTATCATCACTGCTAAGTTTATCGATCATTATATCCGCATGAACATCCACAAACCCATTTCGAGCCAATGCCCGCATAGCAAGATTAACCACTGCCGGATCCTTACTATTTACCAGCTCTTTCGGCAACTCCCCTGTTTCATAACTGCCTGCAACCGAACTGCCAAAAGAAAAGCCCGGCCCAGAATTATATTTTGATGGATCAATTTTACTACCAGTTAATATAATCTCATAAACTCCCAATGCCTGCCAGGAATGAACACTGCCAAGCTCAGCAAGAGCAGCATAGCACGTTTCCTTATCTCGCAACTTGACGATAAGATCACTTATATACTTGCCACCACGATTATGAGTACACGCGTCGGCATGTTCTTTCAGCCTGAAATACTGGCGGAACGGCTTTTCAAACTCATCTGCTTCCTTGAGAATATCAGCATCTGCCAATTTACGACCCGGCAAAGGTTCAGGCATCAATGAATCATCGGTAACCTGAAATATAATTGGGCTCTCAGATGGATTATGATATACATTATCATATCTGCCGACAAAAAAGGTATAGCACCTGTCACCCAGATTACCAATCCTGAAATTACCGTTATTATCGGTATGTGTATCATACCACTGCCAGCGTTCACTCGATGCAAATGGGGCAGTCCAGACATTCAACCTGACACCTTCAATACCATTGCCATCCTGGTCTATAACCCTGCCGAACAAAGGTACTTCCTGGTCTAGCTGAATATTGAACGGTTTGACATTTCCTTTTTCATCGAACTGCAAAAAGTAGTTGCTTACAATCGTATCGCCATCCGGATCAAGCGGGGCATAACCCTGTGCAGCTGCTTCTACCTCATAACCCTCATTAGGCCGGATGCCTTCAATCTTATATCGTCCTTCACTATCCGCTTTTACAAATGGATGCCCCCTGAATTTTACCAGAGCATTTGCTATAGGCTCACCATCCGGTCCTGTAACCAGCCCTGTTACAACCTGCCCGCTGGTCATATTAATTTTTAATCCGATATGATCCTTGCCAAGTTCAGACAATTTAACCTTTTCTGTAGCTGTAATACCAGAGGCAAGCGTAGCAGTTATACGATATTCAAAGCCTGGGACAAGATCATCCAGCTTGAAACTTCCGTCTTTTATCGATGTATCTTGTACTCTGATATCAGAATCATTCATTGGCCCTTTTTTCTTATATGTCAACAACTTAACACCTTCAACCGGCTTACCATCCAGATAAACCCAGCCGCTAATGGAAACCTGATCTTTGCCACCGGTTGCCTTGATTTTTCCCATATCCGGCCAGGTAATATATCGTTTCCCAAGAACTTCATCGTTAACATTCACCCCTACCGGAATATCCACATCTTCAAACTCACCTGCCAGCATATTCCTGTTAACCTGCAAATTCTCTACCAAAACGATTTTCTTTATCGCCAATATTGGTTTTAAATCTCCTTTTAGCATTTCACTTTCGTTATGATAAGAATATTCCTCTACTTTCGCCGGCACCCAGGCACCATTATAGTATTGATGCCCGGAATACCTTTCTCTTATAAGATCAACACCAAGCTCTTGAACTTCAAGCTTGATCTCATACAGCTTTATACCTCTATCCCAACCGAAAACAAATACCAGGCATGGATTAACATTACCTGCATCCGGAACCATACATTTCCCATTATATTTGAGTATTTTTTTGCCACTCTCTCCTTCTTCGACGGTAAATGGTAACTGCCTAAACAGAGATTGATCATTAATCTTAAACATCCGCAGTATATCACTACCCACAAAACCACTCACGCAGTTAATGTGCATATAATCATCCGGCCACCAGCCATCACCACCCACCAACTGGTATCTCAATGTAGCAAAACTGCCACTGGCATTAGATTTTGTTGCATATTTACCGCTTCCTTCAAAATGCCACTTATATTTCGGACCAAGTACATCCCTTGTCGGTACAGGATAAGAATAATCACCTACTCGCTTATATGAATAATCATACCATTGATTATCCCTGTCCCATTTGAATTTGACATCATACTGGCTATAGCTGGCCTGCTTACCATTTTTATCATATCGCCATTCGCTACTGAGAAAATCACCTTCAATTGTCCGCACAGTCTCCAATGTCCTCATCAATTCCTTTTCCCAAAATTCCGGATTATCGAAGTCCGATTCTGAGACCGGAGGAATATTTACTGACCTATCATTGGTAACCGGCGGTACCAGCACCTGCAACTTTTCTGCTGCTTTACCACTCCATGGTTCAGCTTTGGGGTATTTGCCAATCAAAAGCTTGTAATAGTTGATAGCCTCATTTTCCATCCCCTTTTTCTGATAGCACTGTGCCAGCTGAAAATATGCCTGCGCTGCAAAAGCGGCGACATTATCACCTGCTTCTGCGACTTTTTTGTACAATTCAATTGCTTTCTCAAGATCACCTTCGGAACGTTCGGCAAATATGGCTTTTTGCAGCAGCAACTGCGCAGATGTCTCGTTATTTATATCTTCTGCCCACAAATTTGAGCAAATAAATAACTGGCCAAATAATAGTAACATTATATTTATGTAAAGCTTCATTTTGGATTTCCTTAACTTATATTTGAATGAATAGGTTCGTTGATCGATAATAACCTGCAATTATTTTTTCAGCCCCTTAATTGAATTAAGCTTCTCTTTTACTTCGTTATTATTCGGATCAACTTTCTGCCACATCTTCAAATACTTCTCTGCTTTTTCATAATCTTTTCTCTCCATATAAATATTAACCAGCCCGCTTAGTGATGCAGTTGCTCCCGGCTGAGCGTCAACAGCCTTTTCCCACCATTCTATCGCCTTATCTTCTTCACCTTGCCCATCGGCTATCCATCCCAGCCCATTCAATGCCGCAGAATTCTTTGGATTAAGCTCTACACATTTTTCAAAAGAGAGCTTTGCCTCATCCCGTTTTCCCTGATTCAGCTGCGTCCAGCCAAGCCCCTGCCAGCCATTTTCATTCTCAGAATCTATCTCTATTGCCTTTTTGAATGTATCTTCAGCTTCCGACAGTTTTCTCTGTCCCCAAAGTTTCCAGCCCTGAGACGCAAAATTCTGGGATTTAGCCTTATCGCCTTTGGATGGAGATTTTGCTTCACTCCCACCTTTAAGATTTTCCAGCTTTGTCTTAACATCACTATTATCAGGTTCTGCCTTATTCCACATTTCAAGATATTTCAAAGTATTTTTTTTATCTTTTCGCCTTTCATACGTTTCAACCAAACCGCTTAGCGATGCAGTTGCCCCCGGCTGAGCCTTTACTGCCTTCTCCCACCATTCTATCGCTTTATCATCATCTCCCTGACCATTAGCTATCCAACCCAAACCATTCAACGCAGCCGAATTTTCAGGATTCAATTTAACGCATTTTTCAAATGTTTTACCGGCATTCTCTTTTTTACCCATATTTAGCTGAGTCCAGCCAAGTCCCTGCCAACCACTTTCATTATTCGGATTCAAGTCTACAGCTTTCTTAAATATTTCCTCTGCTTCTGAAAGTTTTCTTTGTTTCCAAAATTCCCATCCCTGTGCGGCCAAATCTTCTGATTTGAGCTTATCTGCTTCGCTAACGATAACCGCAGCTTTAATAGTCATTTTAACAATATTGTTGGTATTTTTTGGGTTACGCTTTTTCCACAAATAGATATTATAATTTTCCATCACTTTTTGTGAAGCAAACTCTTCACTTACTTCCGAAATTTCCAGGGTATTTGGTACAACTAAAAAGAAAAGTTCCAATACTTCAGGCCCAAAATAATTTTGGATCATAAATCTGGCACTGCCATTAGATTCTGATAATGCAACTGGGTTGCCATGTGTATAATAAAAGTGATGCTTCTCATCTTCTCCCAGCTTTCTTCCTGCAAGCCAATATAAGTCAGCTCCTTCTTTAGGTGAACCCAACCATTCAGTATCAATTTTGTTTCCGGTGGCATCATAAACAACCATATCCGGCCATTCTGGATTAAAATGCGCTAAATAATATTTATATTTATCAACTGCTTCTGATGAGATTATACCAGAATTCTTTAGTGCACTCGCCAGTACTCCTTCACTGCTCCCCGCTGCCGCCAAAAATCCGCCGGAATAGCTGTTGAATGAATTATCAACCATTTCTACTTTTATATTAATAGCCAAGTCCTGAGAAAATGATTCCATCAGGGCCTTAAATGACTCTGCCATTAAATATGGCATAACACTCTTTGGAGGAGCGCCATTCTCAAATACAGACTCTCCTATTGACTTCTCCTGAGTAGATAACCCTTCCAGCTTAATTTTTGCCTTCTCATTCCACTTAGCTATTTCGGAATACTCACTGGCAACCTTCTGAAAATATATAGCGGCATTCGCAGTTTCCCCCTTCTTCTCCAAACAACAGCCTAACTGATACATAGCTTGTGCCACATACTGTTTATCAGCCTCATTCTGCTCAATTATACCCTGATATAGTTCAATCGCCTTATCCAGATCACCTTCAGATCGCTCGGCAAAATATGCTTTCTGCAGCTTCAACTGGGTTTCTGAAGAAGATTCAGCGATTAGAGAATTAACCAGACCTGACAATAAGATTATACTCTGTGTCAAGGTAATAATAAATTTGATCTTTTTCATAACATAACTCCTTGTAAAACAGTTAAATATTATAGCGATATCATAATCATATCAAAACATAATCCAGTCTCTTAATTTCTGAGATCTTGAGATATCCTCATCTAATTCACTGTTAAATTTAACAAAGAGATGTTACCGATTCGTTACCATATGGTATCAATTTTGAGAAAATAAGGAAATTTTTCGTCCTATAATATATGCTTAGATACCCAATAGGCAATGTATATAAAATTTATTTGTGATAAAAGTATGTATCTGGTTTTATACCCACAACCCTACACACGGTAAACACTTGTAAAATATATACTTAAAAAATCACCAATATCACAAACATATTTTATTCATAACTCAATAATAAATGAAATAATTACTATAATTCGTATCCTATTTTAAGTCGAATATAAAAATAACTGTAACAAATATAATAACTTACTTTAAAAAACATTATTCAGAATTATAAAAAGCGGATATGTCTATGGTTAAACTTAAAATACAGGGGAAATATAAAACAATAATGAGACTTGCTGTGGCATTCTGCTTACTAATGCCGTATACAGCAATATCACAAGATATTAAAACTTTTTCACTTGAAAAAGCAAAGATTAGCTCAACCGATCATAATAATTCTGTCAAAGATTTTCGTAAAATACTTCTAATTAATTCTTACCATTTCGGCTATCAGTGGACAGATACTCTTACTAAGGAAATACAAAATGATCTGAAAGATAAAAATGGGAAAATCGAACTATTTATTGAAAATCTTGATAGCAAAAGAATCGGTGAGCAAAAGAGTTGGGATCTGAAAGTAAAAAATATCTTAAATAGCTATCCTGAAAACTATCTGGATATGATTTTAGCAACAGACGATAATGCTCTGCAATCCTTAATAAACAACATGAATGAAGAGCTCGTAGATATCCCTATTATCTTCTGTGGAGTAAGTAATTATAATCAGGATGATATAAAACAACACAAAAACATTACTGGAATCGTACAAATAGCTGACAGCCAAAAAACAATCCAGCTGGCACTGTCGCTTTTTCCAAAAACCTTGAATATTGCTGTTATTACTGACAATAGCACAACAGGAAAAACATACAAAAAACAACTTGAACGCACACTTGAAGCTCTCAATAAAAACATTATTTGGCTGGATGGGAACAAAATTAGTTATCAGGATTTACATGATAAAATAAGCAGCCTTCCTAAATATACTATAGTACTTATGGGAATATGGCAAAGAGATTGCCAGGGTGATTACTACAAAATGGAAAATGTTTATCCAGAAATATCGCAAACCTGCAATATGCCTATATTCGGAATAACTGACTTTGGCATAGGTTACGGCATATTAGGAGGCTATATATCCTGCGCTGAAACTCAAGCAGAAAAATTAACTGATTATGCATCAAGAATCATCAATACTTCTAACAATACAATACCAGAAGTAAATAGTAATGGTTTCTTAAAATGCAAATTTGATTATAAACAAATAACACGCTGGGGAATCAAGAAAAGTGCTCTCCCACAAGATACTATTTACCTAAATGAACCACCACAACTATCCCAAAGTGTTAAGATGACTATTTGGACTGGAGCAGTAACTCTAGTACTGTTTTTTGCCCTCATTGTTATGCTTATAACCTACATTTTCAGATATAAGAAAGTCAACAAACTTCATAATAGATATTACAAACAAACCTCCCTTCTATGGGAAAATATTCCAACCTGGTGTGGAGCAATAAATGCAAAAGGTGACTTCCTCTTGACTAATGAAATTAACAATAATTATATCGTTAACCTAAAGCAAAAATGGGGTGATTATGCAGATGCTATAATCAAAATTGTAAAAGAATGCATTAATGAACAAGATACAACAGAGATGTTTTTCAAAAAGCTGGACAAAACTTTTCATGTAATATGCAATCCTGTCCCTTTTGAATCATTTAATCAGAATGCTGTTGTCTGTATAATAAAGGATACCACAGAGCAAGATCAGATCAAACAGGAAATCATCAAGAAAAATAACATTTTAAACCTTGCACTTAAAGCAGTCAAAAGTTGCTACTGGATATGGAACCCCAATAACAACAATATGGAAATAGATGAACATTTCTGGTTATGTCAGGGAATTGATCCAGTAAATTCTAAAACAGAACATGATATATCATTTTTCTGGAATGGTGTTAATATTAATGATGCCGAACATGCTAGAGAACAGTTGAAAATGCTGGCTCAAAATCAAATTTCATCATGCAAATATGAATGTAGACTCAGCCACTCAGGAGAAGATATCTGGTTCCTTATTAGAGCAAATGTATTGAACAGAAATCAAAATGGTAAACCTGAACAAATCAGTGTTTTCATGACCAAAATTGACAGTAATAAAAGAACTGAATTAGAACTCAAAGAAAAGGAAAAGCTCCTTTCTATTTCACAGGAAATGGCTAAGGTCGGTTACTGGATATCTAATCCAACATCCGGTATATTAATTGGCTCTCCTGAATCATATAAAATATGGGACATACCATATACGGCTGAAGGTAAATGCAACAGAGAATTATTTAGAAATAAAATTACGGATATCAAAAAATGGGATAGACTTCTAAATAACCTTCATCAACCTGGAGATTCATTTGAAACTACATTTTGCTTAGATGTTAGTAAAAACGAAGATTCTGATTATAAAACAATATGGTCTAAAGTCAGCCTTAAAATTGACAGCAATCAGAAGCCTGTTTACGTTGGTGTCTCCCAGGATATCACTGAACACGTTAAGATGCAGAATGAACTCAAAAATCGAGAGAAATACCTCCTACAGGCTGCTACTCTTGCAAAAATGTTTTACTGGCACTATAATGTTAATCAAAATAACTTTATTTTTACTAATTCAAGTGCTGTATGGGGAGAAAATAACATTGACGGTATACAAACAGTATACTCCATCACAGAAAGAATACACCCGGAAGACCGCAAAGAATGCACTAAACAATTACAAAAAGCTATTTCCGGAGAAATGCCCAAAGGTTCATTAACCTACAGAAGCATCAACAACGGCGTTATAAAATATATTACAACGATGTGGGAAGCATATTTTGAAAGTGATGGCACACTTGAAGGCATGATAGGCATCTCTATGGATGTTACTGAAGCCAAGGAACGTGAAAAACTGGAAATAAGCAAAATGGAAGCTGAAGCCATGGCTAAAACCAAAAGCAGATTCCTTGCTACTATGAGCCATGAAATCAGAACCCCTATTAACGTGGTTATCGGCATGAACCATTTGCTTAAAGAAACACAATTAAACGAGATTCAAATTAACTTTATCAAAAAGATTGAACACGCTGCCAACTCTCTTCTGGCAATAGTTAATGATGTATTAGACATCAGCAAAATCGAAGAAAACAAACTCGCAATCGAAAAGATAGATTTTTCACTTAGTGAAATTGCTTTTAATACCGCTTCAGTAATGGCTGTCGGTGCAGAGAAAAAAGATGTTGAAATTCATGTGACCATAGATAAAAATCTGCCTGCAAGACTGTTTGGTGACCCACTTCGATTATCACAAATACTCACAAATTATATGAGTAACGCAATTAAATTCACTGACAAAGGTGATATTACTCTTTCCATCAAACAGGTAGATAGATCAGATGATAGTATACTAGTAGAATTTGCCGTAAAAGACTCAGGTATCGGTATTATAAAAGAAAATCTGGACAAATTATTCGATGCTTATACCCAGGCTGAAAAATCTACTGCCAGAATATTTGGCGGAACAGGTCTCGGACTTGCAATCTGTAAACAATTGGCTGAACTGATGGAAGGTTCAGTCAAGGTAAATAGTGAACTAGGTGAAGGTAGTACATTCTGCGTTACCCTTCCTTTCGATATACCTGAAGATGCCGGTGAACAGGCTTCATACAAAATTCCCGAACTTAAAGGTAAAAAAGCTCTTATAATTGATGATAACCATACTTCAATCGAAATATTAAAAGAATTGGTTTCAACCGCAGGATTTGATGTTACTGCCGTTTCCAGCGGTAAAGAAGGTATAGAAGTCTTAGAGCAGGCCGACTCCAAATATGATCTGGCTATAATAGACTGGGCTATGCCTGAAATGAATGGTATTCAAACCGTAAGAGAAATAAAACAAAGATTTCAGGATAGTTGCCCAAAATTAATTGCTGTTACTGCACATAATCATGAAAGTGTTATGCATCAATGCCTCAATGCTGGCTACGCGGGCTTCATTATCAAACCTATTGTTCCTGGAGAAATGATCAATGCCATCCGCAAAGCCTTTAACCTGTCAGCTCTGGTAATGTGCGTTAGTGAAGAGGAAAAGACTATCCCAAACCTCGTCGGAAAGAAAATCCTTATAGTCGAAGATCAGGAAATTAACCAGGAAATTATTATAAATATACTTAACAAGACAAATGCTGAAATCGATATCGCAAATAATGGTGAAGAAGCAACAATAAAAGTAAATGCTGAAGATTATCATTTAGTCCTTATGGATATACAAATGCCTGTTATGGACGGAATATGTGCTACCAAAGAAATTAGGAAAAATGAAAACAGGCAAATGAACCATCTTCCTATTGTAGCAATGAGTGCAAATGCTATGAGTGAAGATATTGAAGAAAGCCTGAACGCCGGCATGAATGACTATATAACCAAGCCTATCATCCCGGACATCCTGTATAAGAAAATTTCAGATAATATCTGTATGACATCCGACACCGCTGAACTCGCTAGTCTTATTCATATTGATGCCCAGGCCGGCATATCTCTAATTGATGGCAATACGCAACTATACCTAAAAATGCTTAAGGACTTTACCTGGCATTGTCCCAAACAGGCAAAAGAATTAAATTCAGCTGTTCACGAAGGAAAACACCAGCAAGCATCTGAAGTTGCACATATTATTAAAGGTATAGCAGGAAGCATTGGAGCAAGAGACCTGATGAACCTTGCCGCTGAACTGGAAATATCACTGGAAAACTCATCTGAAGATATCGAACAGGTTTGCAAAAAAGTGACAAACGAAGTCAACACTCTAATTGAGGAAATTCACGCAGCGTTTGAGAATAAAAATATTGATGTAAACTCGATAGATAACACTAAAAATGATATAAAAACGGAAAAGTGACTTATTCTTTCTTTTAGTGTTCAGTAGCAACTTAGATTACCACAATAGTCATTAAAGCCATATTGTACTGGTAACACGAGAGTTACGTCTAGAACCCATCTGTACTTTTATCCATTCATGGTCCATATAAGCTGAAATAAATATATTTTTTCAGTTTTTCTTGCAACCGGACGATAAATCGAATAACCTAACATTAACCTAACAGCAACTGGAAGGCGCTAAATATGAAAAGAATTGATTATAGTGCAAACGATGGTTCTACCATTCCGGCATGCGTTTTTGGTCCCGGTGGTGACTATCGCTATTCGTGGCCACCTTTATACGATTTAGATGACTCGAAACAAGAAAAAACAATGAAATGCTTTGGACATAATTCACAACTTACAGCTTATATTACAGAAGCTGTTACAGAAGCAATATGCTACTTGTCCGGCATGATTAAACATATTGCTGTCAATTACCTCGAAATCTTAGGGATTAGGATTCAGAATAGTCATAAACTGACTGATGTTAATAATGTAAATATACAAGCAGAAACAAGGACCGGCAATGAACAAGATAACAAGAAAAACAAACCAGCTGAAGTTAGCAACTGCTTCTACAATACAAGAACATGGAGAAATAATCCTGACCCCGCGACAGATAGAAATTATGCTGTTCATAAGAAACTATCGCATCAACAATGGTTGTTCCCCGACATTGAGAGAGATTGCAGCAGAAGCAGGCGTAAGCAGAGTTACAGTCTTCGGCCATATAGAAGCATTAATAGAAAAAGGAATGCTTTTAAGAGACCCCAACAAGGTACGCTCTTTGATTCTCAGTTCTGATGCTGATGAGTATTGTCAGCAGCTTGAAGAATGCCGTTCAACCGAAGATGATTTTGAATCAGAGTTTGATTCACAGGATAATGATAATTTTGAACCTGAAATTCTTGCTGGTCAATACCCTATGGCAGGCTATATCGCCGCAGGCAGGCCGCTTGAAGCTCTCGAAATGCCAGAAACCTTAGACCTTTCCACCATGTTTGAGACTCGAAAAGGAACATATGCGCTAAAAGTTCAGGGAGAAAGCATGATTGAAGCACATATCTGCGATGGTGATTACGTTTTGATAGAAAAAACTAACCAATTCCGTGACGGCCAAATCGTTGTTGCTTTGCTGGAAGATGGGCATGCCACATTAAAACGACTTTACAAACAAAAAGGTGGAGGTTTTATGCTTGAAGGTGCTAACCCGGAATTCAAACCTCTGCATGTCAAAGAAGTCCAGGTACAGGGAATAGTAGTTGGGGTAGTCAGGAGTGTTCAATGAGCTTGCCTGTAATACATAGAATTGGACAAGGGTATGATCTGCACCGTCTGGAGCCTGATCGAAAACTAATTCTGGCTGGTGTCGAAGTACCATATGAACTTGGCTTATTCGGCCATAGCGATGCGGATGTTGTAATCCATGCAGTAATTGACGCCCTGCTTGGTGCTGCCGGATTAGACGACATAGGAGAATTATTCCCTGATAATGACCCAAAATATAAAAACGCTGACAGTAGATTACTATTGCAGGAAGTTATGCAAAAAGTTTCAGAAAAAGGCTTTCGCCCTGTTAACCTTGACGTTACAATAATAGCTGAGCAACCTAAGTTAAAAGACTTTAAACCGCTCATGAGAAAAAATCTGGCAGGCTTACTCAAACTTGATATCGATTCAGTTTGTATTAAAGCCAAAACCAATGAAAAAGTTGGACCGGAAGGAGAATGTAAAGCTATTTCCTGCCTCTCAATTGTTAGCCTGACCAGAATTGGTTGATCTTAATCTACATAATAACAAACCTTGACCCAAAATATAACGCATATGAAAAAAACAAACGAAATTAGAAATATTAAATTTACACGCGGATTTACTGAATACTCTGCCGGTTCCGTACTCGTTGAAATGGGCAATACCAGAGTATTGTGTACTGCAAGTCTGGAAAACTCTGTACCTAAGTGGCGAGAAGGTTCAGGGATTGGCTGGCTTACAGCAGAATATTCAATGCTGCCCGGCTCAACCTTACAAAGAAAACAACGTCCTAGAAATGGTCATACCGACAGCCGGGGAACTGAAATTCAACGTCTAATCGGAAGAGTACTTCGCAGTGCAGTTGACTATCAGAAATTGGGTGAAAATACAATTACAATCGACTGCGATGTTCTGCAGGCTGACGGTGGAACCAGAACTGCTGCTATTAACGGCGGTTACGTCGCCTTAGTTGACGCTGTCAAATATGGAATCAAACACAAACTTATAATAGAAAACCCTATCGTTAATGCTGTTGCTGCCGTTAGTGTCGGCATATGCTCAGGCAAACCTACCCTTGACCTTGATTACCTGCATGACAGCAGTGCAGATGTTGACCTTAACATCGCCATGAACGATAAAGGAGAATTCATTGAGATACAAGGAACAGGTGAACAGATTACTTTTTCACGAGACCAGCTTGATAAAATGCTTAACCTTGGCGCAAAAGGTATTAAAGCAATAATCTCTGAACAAAAAGCTGCTCTCGCAAAAAGACTACCTTCCAGAAAACAACGCTAAAATTAAATTGCTTCTCCTAATCCCATGACTTAATTTTATTATCACCAAACCATGCTTCAGCCAGATTTTCTATTACTCTTTCTGGCTCAACTGCAACCCAGTTGTTACTTGCATAATATATATTGTCACCTATCTGCTGATCATAATATATATCATCCCTTTTACGTATAACGCCTGCACATATAGGATCTACATTAATCTGTTTATTTTCAGACACCGGTATATATACAATAATAATCTCATTGCCATTTTCATCTTCTCCTATAAGCTCTTCAATCTCTTTAATTGTATAAACCTTGTATCCAGTCAAACCATCTGATTCTTTCTTGTTACCAGAAACAAAATACGGCTTTGAACCTTCCCCCTGCGAAACTATTTGACCATTAAACTGTATATACCCTTCTGCTGCTATAGCCATCCCCTTGTCGTTTAACAATTTTATTGTCCCGTTTTTATTCATCACATAAGACTCTGTCTTGTCACGTAAAAGAAGAATAATATCACCTGCAGCATCCATTGAATTAACTATTATATTGCCTTTTACCGTCGCATCGCCTATTGATACAACATCTGAACTGGTTGTTATCATTAACGAACCATTTGATACAGTTATGCGATTATTCAGCCCGACTTCAAACTTACCACCGGCATTAAATACAAGATCTCCTTCATTTTTCTTGAAAATCGTAGCTTCTGCTGGAATTATTCCAAGTGACTGATTCGAACTTATATAAATATCACCTAAAACATTAATTTCTGAATTAAATTCAATAGAACCGGTCTCATTTGTTATCACTGTCAGGTTTGCTAAATCCTGACTTGTTCCCATATCACCACCAAAATAGATGTTCCCCCCATTACTATTTACTTCCAAATCATAAGAGCCATCAATCAAACCAGTTATCTTTACTTCGGCAGTATCTGAATTGATTGTAACATTATCTGCTAAATTCAAAGAACCGTCATACAGCATTGCACCACCGCCGGTATTATCATAAATACCGTTCAAAGAAATCCCATCAGGAGCAATAAACGATACACCATTATTTGTCTGAGCATTGCCATCCAGCAATAACGCCCCGCTAATATTTCCAGTACTGATTACATTAGCATCGGAAAAAATAAAACCACCAGCTAAACTGATATCATTTCCTTGGGTAATTATATCTTCGTTAATCGTCATACCATTTGCAGCAGCAACAAGAATGGAACTGTTATCTAAACCAGTAATTGTTCCATCAAGGCTAGCGTTCCCGGCTGTATAGATAGCAAAAGGATCTGTAAAAGTTATATCTTCTATAACAACTTTTCCTGTAGCGTCAGATCTGCCAATTGAAATTTGACTGAAACCATCTGCCAGTCCAGCTATTTCTGCAGAACTTAGCTTCATATCTCCATTAGAACCGTCACCTATCCCTATCGATGTACCATCTGACATCGGTAAAATTGTTAAGTTACTACCGGCAAGTACACCTGCAAGCTCAATATCATCACAGGTTAAATGGATACCACCTGCCGTTTCAATTGATGCAATCTCAAGCGAACCGTTTTCTATTACCTGAACATTCCCATCAGACACATTACTATCTGATAAATCTCGCACATCTATGTCTAACTGCCCAAAATAGTTATCTCCGGCAAGCGTTATATCGCCTCCGACATCATTTAGTGTCTTAAGTACAATTGCACCATTAACACTCATCGAGGTACTCTCTGTTATATTACCCTCAGCTGTCAGCTGCAAAGTACCACGGGTAGCAATATTATCAATTTCAATATCTTCATTTTCATATAATACAATATCTCCGCCCGTATATGCAGTATCTGACTCATTTCGACAATACAGATTTAATAAACCAAAAGAGTTTCCTGTATTATCCAGTATTATGTCAGCACCAGTATTATCAAGCGTCTTTATATCAGTATTTCCGGCAACTACAATAGGCTCATTATCAGTTACATTATCTGCCGCAACAAGAGTCAGGCTGCCGCCTATTGTAACCGAACCAACAGCTGTATATGCCCCACCTGTATCAATCTCTGCATCACCTGTTATTAAAATGTCTCCAATATTACTGACCGTACCATCAGCAGTTAAAATCAGGTCTTTCCCAACTTCCATATATCCATTTGATGTAAATGTACCGTCAATATCAGCTGTCATATTACCGGAAACAACAAAATCATCTCCACTGGCAAAACTTGAACCGGCGTCAATATCAGCATCGCCTGTTACAGTAACAGCCCCCAAACAAGTAATTATGTCAGTTGTCTCTAGGTTAAGATCTCCACCAACAACCGCTTCTAATATAGAAATATCACTACTGCTATTATTAAATGTCACGTCACCATCAGAAACAGTATAAAACGCCACATTTCCGGAAACAATATTTTCTGTATTATCTAATGTCAGGTTACTGCCAGACAGATTCACCATACCAGTTAAATTTCCCCCTACCGTCATTTTAGCAGTTTGAGACACCGTGCCATCGGCATCAATCTCTAAATTCTCATTTACAGCCAGCTCAGCTAATGAAATTGTACTATTTGTTTCTAATGTCAAATCTCCAGATATTATTGAATCTGCCAACACCAAAGCCGTACTACCATTATTTAGAATTACATTAGCTTCATTAGACATATCACTTTGTGTCTGAATTGTCACTGATCCAACCAGGGCATTCCCTGCATTATCTAATATGATTGTCTTATCATCAGCATTTGTCACTAATTGAGTACCACCTGTTACAGCCAGACTCCCTGTCTGTGATATCCCTTCACTGGACAAAGCATTCAGATTTGAATTAATTACAACTCCGTTGAAAACTATAACATCTTCACTATCCAACTCAAGAGTTCCAATATTAGTTGTTGTACCACTGACAATATTAGCTGCTGTTATTCCACCAGCAGCATCAATTATTAGTTTATCGGAAGTAATTACTGCCAGTTCATTATTGCTTAGCGACAATGTGCCAGTTGCATCTCCCAAACCTACAGTTCCACCTTCAGGTGTTATTGTTATCACCCCTAATAAGCTGCTTAATGTTCCTGTCAAATCTATATCACCAGATACAATATTTACAGGTCCATCAGCAGAAACAACAACATCAACACCGCTTATATCAAAAATATTATTGTTTGTATTAACATTTAAACCTGAAGCAATATTAAAATCACTAAGGATAGTTATATCCCCGCTAGCGACAAGAGTTACATCGCCATTAGCTGTAAGATCCCCACCTCCGCCTATAGTCAGTCCAAGTGCTGAAGTCAAGGTCACTCCATCACCAAATATTATACCGCTATTTCCACCAGACAAATAACTGCTGTCATTATTAAATAACAGCTCACCGGTATCTGTTGCTACATCAGCATTTACTACTATGCCACCTTCTGCCTGGATATCAAGTATATTAAATACCGACTCAGAACTCTGGAAAGTTATACTGCCTTCTGCATCAAGAACGACAGTCGCAATACTGGCATTAGAACTTTCTTCAACACCCGCTACGACTATATCACCAGAAGTAACAAACTCAAGTGTGTTTGCTCTGATATTTGCCAGTTCCAGGTTTGAAATATTCATTCCGGAACCTGAACCAGAACCTATATTGATACCAACACTAGTAGAATCTATCTTCGTTACATATATCCCACTGTTCAACGTTCCGCTCAATTGATCAACATCGTTTGCTGTAATTTCAATTGTTCCGCCGTTACTGTATATCTGAACTCCACTTGCTATAGAAAGATTACCTGTCTGATTAGCATCATTATCAGAATTAATAACTATATTACCCTGGCTGGTAATATTCTGTCTAATGTCTACACCGTCGCTTGCAGATATTGTCACCGAACCCTGCGTAGACAATACTTTATCTATCAAACATGTTCCATTTGTTACTGCAAGTCCAAGATCTCCGGTATTATTGAAGCTTATATCTCCTATTATCTCCATATCGCCCGTCGTCGCTGTCAAAAACAAGCCGGCAACATTAGTTATGCCACTGTCAAACGCAACATTTGCACCCGTAATATCAAGATCATTGCCATTACAACTATATGTCTTACCAGAAGCACTGGCAAGATCACCAGTTCCATCAAGATCACTGTCTGCGTTAATTGTCAGATTCCCATTGGTAGATAAATCGTCATTAATATTAATACCTTCAGATGCTGTTAATGTAAGAGCTCCACTACCATCCAAAGCACCTGTTGTTGCATCCAATGTTAATGTATTAGCACATGTTATTGTAGAATTGGCTGAAAAGAGAATATTATCTAATCCATTTCCATCATCTGCATCATTAGCATCACCCTCTAACACAATATTGCCTACCTGGCTGGTAAGGTTGCCACCAATATCAATCCCGTCATTTGCATTAATAGTAATAGCATTAAATATACAATCATTACTTAAAGTTGCATGACCATCAATATTAAATGTAACCATATAGGTAATATTATCGGCAGAACCTGCCAAGACATTGCTTATATCAACATCCCCGCTTGTATTAAGATCTAGATTACCTGTATATATATGCGACAACTCTGTAGCATTAATATTGAAGGCATTGTTAGAACCATTCTCAACGGCATTACTACCTAATGCATAATCCTGGTTATCTGAAACCGTAATATCAAATGTAGATGTACCTGTACGCACATAACCATTTAAGAATATATCATTTGCTATAAGGTTAATCTGCTTGTTTACCACTTCAGTACTGATTGTCGCATCTGCTGCTACTATCAAATCTCCCGTTCCATCATTATCTACAACTATTCCATCAGTATTAATTGTCAGTACATCTGCTGCTACTATATTGTCATTAATATTAATATCGCTCTCTGAAAGCAAACTTAAAGTACCCGCTGCTGATATCTTACCTGTCTGGGCTGCCAAAGTCATATTAGTTTGTGACCGCAAGCTTATACCGGCTGCAATCTGAATATCATCATTTGTATCTGCAGCAGTATCTGAATCACCATCCAGAGACAAATTTCCTGTGTCAGTTGTTATATTAACATCTATATCAATACCATCATCTGACTCAACTGTTAGAGCGTTAAATACTGAGGCATTATTTATAAATCTGCTTTGCCCCTCGTTATCAATCACTAGCAAACCAATATTATTACTGCTGACTGCTGTGACATTGTCAATTAGTACATTTCCTGCCGATATAAACTCAGTATCTGCAGCGGTCATCCGCACCAATTCTCCTGTTGTGACATTCAAACCGGTTGCTACAGCTGTATCACCCAAACCTATACCGGTACCCTCTGATTCTGTTATTGTGATCTTTCCTGTTCCTGCAGCAAAAGCATAATCATTCTGCATATCCAGGTCATTCGCTGTTATTGCCAAATCATTATTATTGGTAATTATACTCTTTCCCGCTGTCTTAACTGTCAAATCTCCGGTACCATCACCATCACTATCAGCAATAATTACTATCGATTCACCACCAGCATTATTCGTATCGGCATCAGCAGTTATATTGTTATTGATTGTAATGCCATTCTTTGCAGTCAAGGTAAATGACTCATCAGAGCTAATATCACTGTTTATCGTAATCGTGCCATTTATTGATTCTAGTGTAACAGAACCACTGTTATTGAAATCACCGTTAACTGTCAGGTCTCCGTAAATTGTTGCACTCAAAGTTAAATCTGCAACATTAGTTAAAACACCGGCACCAAAAGTTACTGTATTTGCCGTAATATCTACATCATTTCCAGTAGCGTTTACGCTTGCTCCGGCTGCTATCGTCAGGTTTCCAGTCCCATCTGTATCCTGGTCGGCATCGATTGTCAAAGTACCGCCGGCAGATATGCTATTTTCGACAGTTATACCGTCATCAGCCTTAACTGTCATTGCGCCAGTACCGGATATACTGCTATTACCCACTATGCCAGAACTTGTTGCGTCAAGAATAGTCGTAGTATTTGAATCAATCTGGGTACCGGCAGCAAATATTATACTTGCTGCTCCACCCGCATTACCGTTGGTATCACCATATAAATTAAGTACATCGGTATCTGTTACAATATTGGCATTTACTTGGATTAGGCCATCGGCCTCTGCTACCAGCTCATTAAAGGTAGAGGTATTACTGGCAAATTCAATATTTCCGGCCGTATCCAATGTCAGGGTATTAGCTATATTATTACTATTTGCCGCTGTTATACCGTTAACAGTTATATTACCAGCAGTTACAAACTCCAAATTATTTGCTATTAAACCGCCAAACTCAACATCGGTTATATTAACTCCATTTACTACCGGTGTACCGCCAAGACCAATCCCTGTGTTGTCTGAATCAGTTATTAACATGTCCGCAGCACCGGCATCAATACTTCCACCTGCACCTATTGATATATCATCAGCAGTGATATTAATATTAGTATTTGTAGAATCTATAGTTATTCCATTTGCAATTGTTAGTAAACCAACATTATCACCTGCATCAGTGTCAGAATTAATGGTGATGGCACCTCCTGATGTAACATCATCATTTATTGTAATGCCATCAAGAGCTTGTAAGTTTAGTGTATTCTGAAAACTACTGGAATTATTAGCAAAAACGATACTGCCGGCATTCTGACCAGAAACTATTGAAACACCACCACTTACATTAGCAGAAGCTGTAAAGCCATCTACAGTTATGTTAGCGGCATTGGTGCCACCAAATGTCACCAAACCACTTGTTGTTATCTTATCAAATTCTGCATCAGTAAAATCAAACGCTCCTGTTGCCGTGCCGCCTAGGCCCATATTGCTTACAGATGATGGTCGAATAGTAATTGCACCTGCATCTGCATTTAGAGCTGATCCATTAAAATCAAGGTCACTGGCATTTATAATTAGAGGCAAGTTAGTACTGGCACCATTATTTGTTGTTAAATCATCATTTATAGTAGTTTTGCCGGTCGATGTCAGGGTCAATGCTCCATCGGCTAGCAGGTCTCCACTGGCCGCCGTTAGCGTTAACGCACCATTGCCGGCCGTTATCGTCACACCATTGGCCATTGATATGTAGTCACGTCCATCTGCTACGCTGTCAGTATCGCCGTTAATGCTTAGACTACCGTTCTCCACCGTCAGATTAACGTCGATGTCTACGCCGTTGTCTGCCCGTACTACGACATTATTACGCAGTGCTGAAGCGGTATTAGTAAAGTTTACCTGGCTGCCATTGGTATCGGCGTCCAATGTAAGAGTGCCGGTAATGTTATTTGTGTTGCCGGTTGTTACGCCTGTAACTTCAATGTTTTCACCAGCTTGCGTTTCTAAGGTCAGCCCCCCGCTGGTTACGAATCTTACCAAATCTGTGTTGCTAAGAGTCATGCCCTGGGCTGCGGTACCAAGGCCAATCCCGCCGCCATCGCTGGTTCTTACTCTGATAGAGCCGGTGTCAGCATTCAAATCTGCACTTAAGTTCATGTCATTACAGATGATATCGAAATTGCTGTCATCGGCGGATGCGTCCCACTGACCTCCGGCGATGCTCATATCACCTGTAATATCAATATAAAAATCACCGTTGATTCCCGCAGTTGTGATCGTGTTAACCGCAAGATCGGTAGCTACACCTAACCCAAGATATAAGTCATTGGCAGTTAGAGCGTTAATTTCAGCAGCGGTAAGAGACATCGAACCAGCGCCAGTGCCAAGACCTATACTAATAGCTGTAGAAGGGGTAATCCACATATCAGCAGTGCCGGAGCTTAAGCTTCCGGTAATACTTATATCATCAGCAGTTACAGCAACGAGGTTATTGCTGCTTGACGTCACACCTGCGATAGTGAGAGTGCCGGTCGTATCATCATCACGATCAGCGTCGATAGTCAGTGTACCAGCTGAAGTGAGATTATCGTTAATCGTTATGCCGTCATCAGCCCGCAGGGTCAGCGTACCGTCTCCGTCGATCTTGCCAGTAGTAGCGTCCATGGTTAACTCACCACCGACAGCAGTTAGCGTTCTATTACCGGTAAGGTCGATATCGTCGTTAGTATCGGCGGCGTTATCAGCATCACCTTCTAGAACCATGTTTCCATTAGTAGTTGTAAGATTAACACTTATATCAATACCAGAATCAGAATTAACGGTTAGAGCGGCAAATTCCGAAGCGGCTCCGGTGAAGTTAACCGAAGTATTATCGTTGGTTGCATCTATTGTGGTAGTGCCGGTAATGTTGGTATCGACATCCATGCTATTTATTGTAACGGTTCCGGAAGCCCCAGAAACGGTCATGCCGCCGGACTGGCCGGTGATACGGGCAAGCTCCGCCGTACTCACGGAGAAATCTCCCGTCGCGGCGGCCAGCCCCGCTGTACCACCATCTGAAACGTCCAAACGGAGCAGTCCGGCGCCTCCGGCAATGCTCCCGGCGAGGTCAAGGTCGTCAGCGGAAATAGTAAGCGCATGGTTATTGGTGGTGATCGTCCTGGTCGCGGCGAGGGTAAAGGTACCGTTGTTATCACCGTTATCTACGTCCGAATCGAACGTGGTAGTACCACCTAGGCTAACATTACCATTAAGTGTAATACCATCATCGGCAGAGAAATTAGTAGTACCTCCGCCGGTAAAATTACTGCTGAAAACAATCGCATTATTATTCGAAGTGACATCCAAAGCAGCAGAGGCAACAAAGGCATCAGAAACAGTTACCTGATCATTTGCCGTAATCGTTGTCGCTGCGGCAGAAGTGATGCCATCATTTGTAGATGTTAATGCAATAGTAGTTTGTGAATCAAGGCCTGATACACCAACAAAAGCAATTGTATCAGAAGCATCAGCAGAATTATCAACATTACCATCCATTGTAATAGAACCAGTATCAGTTGAAACTGTAACTGTATTGATCTGTATTCCATCGTCAGCCTGAATTTCAAGTGTTTTGAAATCCGAATCGGCAGTAGCAAATGTTACTTTGCCGGTCGCATCAACCAGGAAAGTTCCATCAATTGTATTACCAGTATCAGCGGTAACCCCGTTAATAGTAACATCTGACGGAGCATAAATAGTAAAACCGGTTGCAGTAATATTATCCAGTTCAGTATCAGTGATCTGCATAGTACCAGCAGTACCACCCAGACCAATAGTGCCGGCAGCCTGGCTCTGAGTAATACTCATAGCTGCAGAACCACTATCAATTGCGCCCGTACCGGTTAACACAATATCTTTTGCAGTTATTGTTATCGTATCGTTAGTACTGGCAAGAGTTACACCATTGTCAACAGTAAGAGTGCCGTTATTGGTATCATCACTATCGGCATCTATTGTTATTGTACCGCCAGTTGTAATATTACTGCTGACAGTTATCCCTTCAAGTGCTGTCATACTAAGAGTAGTATCAGGAGTAAAGACACCATTAACTATAATAACACCACCAGTATCAGATGAAACAAGAATAACAGCCCCGGTCGAATTAGTCGGATCAGTTGAAACTGTAAGTGATGTTGTATTGGCATTTCCAACAGTTAGAGTTCCGGAGGTATTTAGATATCCGACCTCAGCAGCAGTTAACCCCATATCACCACCAGCGGCACCAAAAATAACTGTCTGACCAGCAGTGTTTGATGGCAGGATTGTAATACCACCATTACCAGAATCAACATTGCCATTGAGAACAACATCTGCTGCTGTAATAGAAACAAGGCTATTGACGGTAGTAATAGTAGAACCGGCAGTAAAGGTACCTGCCCCATTGCCATCGGAATCGGCATTTACAGTTAAGGCGCCAGCCCCGGCGGCAACATAAGTATCAGAAATAGTCACACCGGCAGCTGCATTCAATGTAAGAGCCCCGGCAGCATCTATATCACCGGTAGTAGCAGCCAGGCTAACAGAACCATTACTGGAAGTGAGAGTAACCCCATCAGAAACAGCAAGATTATCATTAGCATCGGCGGCATTGTCGGCATCACCTTCAAGAACAAGGTTACCGGTATCAGCAGTAATATTCTGCGAAATAGTTATACCGGAATCAGCACTGGCAGAAAGCGAGTCAAACTGAGCAGAGGCAGTATCAAAGGTAATAGTCGAGTTATCACCGGTTGCTATCAATGTAACACTGCCAACATTCTCAGCGACAGCATCAGCAACACCACTAACATATATATCATCATCAGCCCGGACAGTTATCGTTAGCGATCCAGAAGTAATATTGGCAAGCTCGGTATCATCAATATTATACTCCTGACCGGTACCGCCCAGCACAAGATCATTACCAGCGGTTTCAACATTCAAAGCCAAAGCGGCACTTCCGGCATTTATAGCACCAGTAGTATTCATAGCCAGGTCATTGGCATTTATAGTAATGTTTTCATTGGTAGTGGATAGAGTTATGCCATTACTCACAGTTGCAGTGCCGCTGGTCTGTATATCAACGGTTTTGGCACCGGCAGCAAAGTTGCCGTCGATAGCAACAGAGGAGAACTGGGCAGAAGTTGTATTAAATGAAGCAGAAGTGTCACCTATGACCAAGGCATCAGCAGTCATTAATGCAAGCTCAGCGGCAGATATGCCAAACGTACCACTGTCGGTACCTAAGGACACATCGGTTGCCTGTTGAGGGACAAAAGTAATAGTACCCGTACCGGCATTAAGACTATCGCCATTAAGCTGTAAATTAGCAGCTGCGATATTTATATCTCCATTATTGCCACTGGTATTAACATCAACACCTGCATTGGTGACAAAATTACCGGTACCATTGGCATCTAAATCTGCAACAATATTTATACCATCAGGAACAGTCTGGTCAGCGGTAAATGTGATACTGCCGTTAGCCCTCAAGGTCAGAGCATTAGCTACATTAATGGTACCAACAGAAAAGCTGGTCGCAGTAATCATCCCCGCACCAGCACCAGAGAAGTTTATCTTATCATTAGCATCATTGGCCCCGCCATCAAAATCCGGGGTAAGGATAAAATCACCAACATCAGTACCGACAATTACATTATTGATGAAGATACCATCATCAGAATTTAATGTGAGAGTATTAAAGGTTGAATTGTTTGAAGCAAAAGTAATATTCTGATCATCACCAGAAGCCTGAAGTGTAACAATTCCGCCAATTCCGTTAGAGTTCGCCGCAGAAATATTATTAACGGTAAAACTGCCGCCGGTAGAAATAATGGTGACATCACCAGTCGTCGAACTGATACGTCCAAACTCTGTCGGGCTGATAGTCATAGCACCTGCAGTATCACCAATACCAACAGTTCCGGCAGTGTTTATTGTAAGGCTATTGGCACCCATGCTGACAGTCTGATTTATAGTCAGGTCGGTAGCTGTTATGTCAATATCACCACCGGCAGTAAGTTCATTCAGGGTAAGCGTCCCGGCAGAATCAAGTGTAATATTCCCACCGGTTGTAATTGCAAATGCACCGCCAGAAACATTGCCATCAAGACTCATTGCCCCGGTATCAGTTTGCAGGATAATGCCATCATTGATTGCCAAGCCGTCATCAGCTTCAACCGTTAACGCATTAAAGACAGAGTTATTAGTCTGAAATATAACATCTTCGGCAGAATCAAGTATAACAGTACCAATATTATTACTATTAGTCGCAGTTACATTATTAACATAAATATTTTCTCCATCGCCAGTATTTAATTCAAGACCGGCAGCGGTAATATTTTGAAGCTCAGTACCGGTAATATCAATATTACCATTAGCTGCGGCAGTACCAAGATAAATATGCTTGTTATTAACCGCACCAATTAAAACACTATTAGCACCACAGTCAACCGTTTGAGAAACATCAAGATCAGTGCACCTAACCCTGAGATTACCGCTGAAAGTTGATCCTCCGTTGACAAATGAAACAGTAGAAAGCGAATCCAGGAAAAATTGTCCAGTAATATTTGACGGGGTTATAGAATCTACAGTAATAGCACTGTTGGTATCAAAGGTCACCGTACCACTTGTAGTAATATTGTCAAGTTCGCCATCAGTTAGAGTCATGTTGCCAGGAGTAGCTCCCAGGCCAATTGTACCGTTATCATCTGGTGCTATTGTAATAGCAGCTGTCCCGGCATTTAAGGTGCTGGTCATTGTAATGTCGTCAACAGTCAGATAAGCAGCTCCAGCAGTCGTAACAGCACCATTAACCGTAAGATGACCGGATGAATCAATGTCTAAACCGCCATTTATGGTACTGGCCCCTAGGTCTATCGCGGTACTGCCGTTATCGAAAACGACATTACCGGTAGTACCGGTAGTTGAAAAAGTGACCTGGCCGGTCACTGCATTGGAAGTATTATTAAGAGTTATGTCTTCGTTAGCAGTTGTTACAGCAAAATCCGCTGTTCCGCCAACAGTAAGAGCGCCGCTCTGGGTAATACTACCATTTGCAACAGACAAATCCAGGTTCGTATTTATATCAGAAGCCGCCAGTCCAATATCACCGGAAAGCAAATCAAGTGTCACATTGTTGGTATCAGTAATAGCAAAAGTTAGGCCAACACTAACAGCTCCGCTATCTGCTAAATCATTACCATTTGCATCAACAGCCAGATCTCCCGATACCGCACTTGCCGCAAAATCAATATTACTATTTTCAGTCCAGCTTGCATCTCCGGTTCCCAGGGTATTAAGCGAGACCGTCCCGGAAACATCATTAAGATTATGAGTCAGCACAATATTAGAATTTGCGACATCGGCAGTAACTGATAGATTGCCGGCTACAGTTATCCGGTTATTCTGGGTAACACCGCCACCAGCAATAATAGCAGTACTTTGCTCACAGGTCATATTTTCATTAACAGTAAACGAACTGGCAGTATCAAAAGTAAGAGTACCAGTGGTATCAATACGATCCATTTCCGCATCAGTTACATTGAAGTTAGCGGTACTTATACCCATTGTCCTATTATTGCTGGCAATGAGTGTAATATTTCCAGAACCAGCGTCTATTCTTGCGGCAGATTCATCGCCAAAATCCAGATCGGCAGCAGTAATAGTAATATTAGCATTAGCAGCAGATGTATCCAGACGATCCGCTGAAAAACCGGCATAAAATGAACCGATCCCATCAACGTCGGTATCACAATTTATAGCTGTATCTTGTCCGAGAATAAGAATTCCATTTATATTAACTCCATCATCAGCATAAAATGCAACCGAAGGTGTCGTAACAGTCGAAATGGTTCCATTCGCTATTTCGATATCACCATTAGATAAGAACTGCATTGTCCCACTAATACCGGCATGATCTGTAATGCTTTGAATATCCATTGTGCTGGTATTGGATGCATCACCCAGGGTAAAAACTCCACTGCAAGTAATCCTGCCAAGTTCAGTATCGCTAATATCCAGACCAGTAGCATCGGAACCTATATCCATATGCGAAGCTACGCGAGGATATATTGTCAAATTACCGGCACCGGTATTCAGAGCAGTGGAAATAGCAATTTCTGCCGGAGTAAGGATAACATCACCACCAGTAGAATTGAGAGTAACCAGATTGATATTAACACCATCAATGGAAACATCACCGCCATTAGTAGAAATAGTACCAGAGGCGATAAAATCACCGGCGGCATTATAATTTTCATCAGCAACTACAGTAAGATCGCCGCCATTTGTGGTAATCTGATTTACTGAAATGCTGCCGTCAGCATCAAGGTTAATATCTCCGCCATTGCTATTAAAGCTGCCGGCGGTAAACTGGCTGCTGCCGGTTGTAATAACAATATTTCCACCCGCGGTCTGAATAGTATCGCTGGTGTCACTCATGATAAAATCGCCACCATTACTATTAGCGTCAGCTTCAAGAGTAACAGTATTACCAGCAGTAGTAGCAAAATTCAATACACCATCACTCATTGCTTGAATTGTCAGATTTCTTTCAGCCTGTATCGTAATATTAGCCCCACCCGCCAGGATTTCCAATTTGGCTTCACTTATTTCAAAAGTCTCATTGACTAGACCATCATCAAACAGAATAGACAGGTCATCAATTTCACCATCATCATTACCGGCAGCTCCAATAACAATATCACGAGGGTCAAGCAAAAGCTGTCCGTCCTGGCCCTTTTCTGCTGATGCATCAACATAACCATCAAACATCAGGTTTTCTTTACCGGAAACTTCAACAAATCCACCGTCACCGCTTTCTGCACCACCTTTTGCGGAAATGTCACCAATAAAAGCTGTAATTTCATCTGCCCAGCATATAACCTTGCCGCCGTTGCCAGATTCAACCGCATCTGCGGTTATCGAAGTATCTGAATCAATATAGGTCCGGGAAGCGTTTCTTACTTCACCGCTGCCCTGAAAATCGCCGCCAACAAGCACTTCACCACCACCGGTTTTACCGCTAACATCAATACTAGCAGATTTCAGTGCAATTTTGTCACCTAAGACTTTAACTGACCCGCCATTTGCCATATCACTGGAAGCGTCAAGATTACCTGTAACTTCTGTTAAACCATTGGCACCGGAATCAAGGGTAATATCGGCAGCCTTTATATTACCGCCGGAAGATATACCCATAGCCAAACCAACTATATCGCTGGAAACAAGGGAAACTTCTCCATTGCCGGCATTTATTGAACCGGTATTGGAAATACCATCATCACTACTCACAGCCGCATCAGACATATCGGCAACCTTAACCATCACATGGCTACCCACGCGAGTAAGATAGACATCGTCACCGGCAGCAAGAGTAATAAGACCATCCTGAGAAATAATATCTCCGTTATTAGCGACAAACCGTCCAACAAGAGCAACCGTTTCAGCCATAATCGTGCCGTCATTTACAACCTGTCCGGATAAATCATGGAAATTATCCTGACCGGCAAGGAATTCATGGTCGGATATCTGTCCGGCGGCCGCATAAAGAGAGCCAACATCAACAAGCGATCCATCAGTAAAGTAAATTCCCGCCGAATTGACAATATATACCTGTCCATTAGCAAGCAGTTTACCGGCTATTGTGGAAGGATCTTCAGAATTAACCCGGTTAAGAACACGGGCGGTTTCAGACGGCTGAATAAAGCGAACAGTTTCGTCATAAGCAATATCAAAAGTATGATAATTGATAATGGCATTGTCCGACGCGGTAATTTCAGTCAGTTTATCATCCTGTGAAATAGAAACCTGTCCATTTGCGATATTATCTACTTTCGGAGCAGCGTAAGCAGGTTGTATCAAGCCCAACAGCCCTGCCAGCATAACAAGAGAGATACACCTGAACCGCCTGAGATTTGACTCTCTTCTTCTCTGTAAAGCCTTTTCGGCATAGCTAAGTTTTAATCTTCTATACTTTCTCATGTTTAGTTTTCAATCCCCATAAAAAACCGGCATAAACACTAATAAGCAACCATGCCGCTAATATGAAAGCGGCCGTCGCCCCTTTCAGCTTTTTCCTCATTAGCTTCGACTCCCTCAATTACAATTCCATAATCACAGCGTAAACTGAAATACCGGTTAAACTGTAATTCCAAACCAATACCACCACTAAGGAGTCCGTAATTATCCTCGTTATCAGTCATATCATTGTGAGTAGCGAAACCACCATCCAGAAAGGTCCTGAAGATAAGATCCCAATCCGGAAAACCGTAAACCTGCTCCGGAGCCCAGCGGAACTTATTACCAAAAACAGGAAGTTTACCCGGCGCAGCCAGATCAAAGTCACGAGGGATATGATAGCGATACTCACCACTAAAGATCATAACATTGTCACCACTGACAAAACTCTGGCGATATCCCCTGACAGAATACAACCCGCCAACGCTCATTTTTTCCTGAGGTATCAGCCTGCTGCGAGTATATTGGCCTCTGCCGGATAAAGAAATTTCGTGAGCAAGAGTAGAATTCCTGGGAGTATTTATATCGCGCCATCCATCCGGATCCAATAGCGGCTCCAGGTAAAAGCTATGATTGATATTCCAGTTTAATTTCCACCAGTTTCCATCAGGTTTGTTACGTCCGAAATTTTCCATAGCATCGGTACTATTTCCTGCCAGATTAGCTTCCAGGCCAAGCTGGCCGGTAGTTCTGCAAATACCACTATCATATTCCAGACGATAACCAACAGCCGGAACCACCATTAACTCATCAGCAAAATGATGTTCACCTTCAGTAATATAATTTTCGATCTTATAGTTGCTAAAACGGAGCCCGACAAACCGATCGATAAAAAGACGGCCTTTTTGACGGACATTTGTGTTTAGCTCAAAACCAGCAGTAGATTCCATTCCAGAAAAATAACTTTCAGAACCAATCTCAGATGAAATAAAATCGTTATAGCTGCCATAAAACTTTATCCGTGTAAGCTGAGAATCACGCCACGGACGATCATATGATAATGCGAGAGAATGGACATCGCTGAAGTCCGTTGTGAGATAGTCAATATTGAATATATCATCATTCCCGGTAAACTGATTATTGACGTATCCGAACCGCTGGCGAAAATCGTTAGTATCCTTACTGCCGGTATTGGAAATCTGGGCATAAGCAAGCCATGGTTTATTTTGGCGAATATTATATTCAAGGTCAACATCGCCCGGCTTACTTCCGGGAGCTATAGCAGCGTCAACACGACGACCGGGATGGCGGTTAAGCAAGTAAAGATAATTATCAAGTTTTTGCGAAATAATCAGGTCCGTAGAATCAGGTAAATCTATATTTGGGTCTTGGGATTCTGCATCTGACGGCCGGATAGGAGAATATTTAAGTATTCTTGCACTAGAAGGAGAGAGGTTTTCGAGCTTTTCATTCTTTGATTTGACAGAAATATTCGCTACTCTGGCAACCCAGATATCAATAATCAAAGGGACAGGCTTTTGTTTGGCATCGGGACGCAGATCATTCAAGTTATTCATATCCAACTGACCAGATGCCGGCAATATAACAACACCTCCTATGCCGATACTATTCAGATATTTGATCAACTGATCCTGGATAGACTTAACGGCAGTAAAATGGAATTTATGTTTCGGCAAATCTTTAAATTTAGTAAGAGAAAAAGAGACTGATTTATCGGAACTATCGCCAGTATAGCCATTTTCAGTTTCATAGAAATTAAACTGCTCTTGATAAAGCCGGTCAAGGTCAGGTAATCCATCCTGGCCTTTATATTGATATCTAAGTTCAATTGTACTGATATTATACCAGACATCTCTTTGACTGGTTTCGGAAGAATAATTTTCATCAGCACTGAATACTGAACCAGCAAATAGAAATATCAATATTGAAATAAATAATGCAAAAGCAGGAAATCTCCGGCAACAGCTTGTAATTGTTAAATGTAATATATTCAAATCAATACCACTTTAAACTAAATATATATAAAAAATACGTAAAGCTATTTTCGACATTATTAGTTTGCTATATTAGCTCATTATCCGCACAACTTGAATAACCAGAAAAAATTGATATATCTGAAAAAACTTCAAAAATTGAAAAGGTAGTATTATGAGCGATATCAGCATAATAAACACAGTTTATTAATAATTAAAATGAAAATATGTCGGATACCAATACTGAAAACACGATTAGGCGACAAAAAACAAAAATACTAATGTATAATCAATAACAATATCCAGGAAAGGAGAAAAAAACGGTAAAAAAAAGAAGTTTTGAGTGTTAGACTGACAGGTCTATATGTCCACCTTGTTGTGAATCGTCATCATTATCAGTATTATCCTGACTGTTTTTTTCATCAGATGGTTCCTGTTCAAGTTCAGAATGGTACAAATCTTCTTCAGCCTGATGCTGCTCCCAGGTATCTCGAGCATCCTGGCCATTGCGCTGACGTTCATCTTCGCGTCTGACAGTTAAACCATCTACGTGTTCGGTATCTTCAACATCTTCAGTCTGCTGTTCAGAGACTCTTGCTGCCTGGCGAGCGGCGTAAGTGTCCTGATTGACCTTTGAGTCGCCCTGTTTGGCTTTGTCATTAGCGGCAACCTGTGCCTGCATAATCGAACCAAGAGCATTCATATTTGATGGTATACCACTCATATACGCCTCACACAATATAAGGAATATCTAAATAAAATCCCCTATGTAGTATATCGCCTGTATAACAAATAAGCATAAAAAAAGGCGGTTCAGTATAAGAACCACCTTATTATAGGCCTAATATAAAAAATATTCAAAATCAGCATCAATTAGCGATTATGACTCTATATCTTTGTGGCTCATCTGAGCTTTTAGCCGCTGCAGGATAGAAGAATGCATCTGAGACACCCTGCTTTCGGAAAGATCCAGGGTCGCACCAATCTCTTTCATAGTCATTTCTTCATAATAATAAAGGATGATAATAAGCTTTTCGGCTCGGGTAAGACCGCGTGTCATCATATCTTTGACATCACGTTTCTGAATCTCATGGAAAGGATTAACACCTCTTTTATCCTCAAGAACGTCAATTTCACATACATCTTTCTGGCTGTCGGTTTCAAACCATTTGCGACTGAGAGAGACAAGAGATATAGCATGAGCATCTCTTTTCAGCTTCAGATATTCCTCCCTGCCAAGTCCCATAATTTTAGCCAGTTCATCATCCGATGCACAACGACCATGTTCGGCTTCAAATTCTTTTACAACTTTGTCGAGTTTATGAGCACGACTACGCACAAGCCTTGGCACCCAATCCATACTTCTAAGCTGGTCAAGAATTGCACCGCGAATACGAGGAGCACAATAAGTAGAGAATTTTACTCCTCTTTCAAGGTCATATGAATTTATCGCGTCCATTAAACCAAAATAGCCAGCACTAATAAGGTCATCAAGGTCAACCTCGTCCGGCAATTTTGCATATATTCGTTCAGCGTTGTATTTAACTAAATGTAAATAACGTTCTATCAAGCCGTTACGATAACGAACAGCAAGAGTAGTTTTGAAACTTACCCATAATTCACGAAGATCCTGCTCTTGCTCAGAAAAAATTCTCGAAAGTATCTCTTCATCAAAACTTACTTCGGCAGATTCTTCATCAATATCATTCTCGTTATATACATTTTCTTCACTTTCAAATTCCTCAAGAGGTGTTTCTCTATCAGTTCCAATTACATCTACCGCAGTTTCCAAGTCCATAATGACAACCTTAATTATAGTTTTCTCAATATACCTAATGTTTCTTTATTTTAGCATCCTACTGCAAGTACCTTATCGCAAAAAGAGCAAAGAACATACTTTCTCACACACCAGAACCAACTAATTCCACATCACGAGCCGGTTTACGCTGAACACGAGTAGAAGGTTCAGCTTCTACATCAGCATCTACGGAATCAACTAATTCAGCATCTTCAATATCAAATTCGTTTTTTACTTCTTGTTCAATAGCTTCTTTCTGCCGTTCAAAACTTTGTTCAATGGCAACCTGCCCAACATGCCCAAGAATAACCCCCAGCACATAAAAGACAGCCATAGCTGATAATGCCCTAGTTACAATAGTAACATAGTCATTTTCGGCTACGAGACCTATAATCAGGGCCGTTGCGAAAGCAACAAAAGATAACCCAGCAGCACATAATCTCACTGTCAACATATGCTATTAACCTTAGAACAAGCCAAACAAGTGACAATCTTGCAACTATTTATAGCCAAGTTATTTATACAAGATCGTAATGATTTATCGGCATAATTTCACTTAATGTTTAACTAATTTTACGTTTTTTTAAAAAAACCAATTTACTACTTTTCTAAAGAAGCCTTCATTTATGCTAGTGGCTTCAGTTCCACGACCAAATTTACTAGCTAAAGTCAAAAAACAATAACTAGCCTGACTCCTGGGATACGCAAGTACAACCGGCTCACAACGCTGTACCGCACTAGAGACGCTATTATCATAAAGTATGTAACCAGCATCAGTTATAGACACAGACAAGAACTTTCTGGACGTATCGGCCAATTTTCGGTACACCTTCCTGGCATGGTTTCTACTTTCAACCATATTAACCAGAACCGATAGTTTTACACCACTTCCCCTCTTGCTTAAAGTCTTGATCATAGCATATGCATCTGTCATACTTGTAGGCTCCGGAGATGTAACAATTATGGTGTGATCAGCTGATTCACAGAAGCTTAAAACATTCGATGAGATACCTGCACCAGTATCAACAATGATGATATCATTCTCATCTTCCAGCCTGGCAAGCTCTTTAATGATATGATTTCGCTGAAAATCAGTCATTTGGGCAAGCTCACACATACCCGAAACACCACAAACCAGACTAACACCACCCCTAACAGGTACTACCAACTCATCTATAGATTTCCTGCCAGATGCCAAATGCGCAATGGTCTTTCCTGATCTGACATTAAAAATAAGGTCAAGATTGGCCAGCCCAAAATCGGCATCGATAATGGTCACCTTGCGCCTGGCAGCGGCCAGGCAAATAGCAAGATTTGCCGCAACATTGGTCTTACCAACCCCACCTTTACCGCTGGTGATGGCAATAACCTTAGCTC
This sequence comes from Sedimentisphaerales bacterium, assembly GCA_963666285.2. GTDB lineage: Bacteria > Planctomycetota > Phycisphaerae > Sedimentisphaerales > SM23-30 > JAFGDI01. The sequence continues at coordinate 1,871,572 of OY762711.1, read as the reverse complement.
GCTTACCGCGAGTCTTGCGAACCATAAGTCTGAGTTTTTCTGCCTGGTCTACTGTCATAATCAATTACCTGAAAAACAACACAGATAAATAAAATTAAAAATTATGCAATTAAACTGCTATTTCCAGTTTTTTAATACCTTCTTCTCCGAGAAGCAATTTTGCGAGTCTACTGCCAGCAGCGACTTCAATATCATCAGGCACATCCTGCCCTGTAGTTATATATGATAGTGAAGCATTCATTTTTCGCAACACAGAAAATATAACACCGAAACTAATTGCTTCATCAAGCTTTGTCAAGATGACCCTGTCAACACCAAACTTTCCGAATTCCCGGGCAGCATGATCGATGGCACTCTGATTGGACGTACCAGATAACACAAGATGAATTTCATCAGCTTTTGCTGCCTCAATATACGCCTGCAGCTCTTTTAGCTTAATCACATCATTATGGCTGCGACCAGCGGTATCAATCAGGACAACATCCTTTGTCTGACGCATTTCATCCAAAGCTTCCTTCAGTTCAGACGGACTCAAAACGACTTTAAGCGGCACATCAATAATCTGTGCATACATCCTCAACTGGTCAACCGCACCAATTCGATAAGTATCAATAGTAATAAGCCCGACATTTTTACCACGACGAAGCTTCATATCAGCCGCAACTTTTGCGATTGTTGTAGTTTTTCCGACCCCGGTAGGACCAATCAACATAACAACTCTTGCACTTCCATCCACATTCTCGGCAATTGGCCCACATGTATTGACCATCCCCTGCATTGTGTCAAACAGTCTGCGGCGAACGACATCACCAGACCTAATCTGCGAACCTGTCAGATCACGCTGAACTTCTTCCAGCATTTCTTTAGCAATTTCGTCTGCAACCTCACACTGTATAAGATCTAAGTAAGAATCAAAAATCTTTTCCGGCATCTGCGGAGCGTGCAATTGACGCTGCTCTTTAACAAGATCGTTTATCACTGATTTCAAATCACTGATTTCATCACGAATATCTTTATAATTATCACGAGCATCATTCACAGCCTGCGGTGCGGTCCATGCACCTGCCCCGGCTAAAGACTCTCTGCCATTAAGATTATTCTGAGAATAAACCTTATTTTGAGATCGCAGCGACGAGATATCAACATTAACACCAGAATCGCCTCTCATACCAGAGACCTGGGCAATCGCTTCAACAAGTTCCTGACGGTCTTTATTATAGCTGTTGCGCAACCTGGCATTACCCCCCTGCTGCTTATCTCTTTCAGGCAAACTACCGTCATCAGCCTTAGCTGTTATTTCAAAAATAGTTTTGCTGCCAATTCCAGCAAAGCCTCCCTGCTTAATCGGCCTGCTATGCAAAATGACAGCAGATGAACCTAACTTCTTTTTTACAAGCGCCAGGGCCTGAGGCATTGTTTTAGCTCTGAATTTCAATATTTTTGACATTTTCACCAACTATCTCTTTAACTAAATACAGGTTCTTTACCTTCAAGAACAACCATAGACACTGATTGAATATTTATTCCTTTTACTATTTCATTATATGCTAACACTACAATATTGGGCAAATGAGGTGCCAGCATTTTCCTGAGCAGCATTCGTACCTGAGGCGAGCACAATACAATAGGCTGAACACCAACGTCAGTCAGTTTTGCCAGATGCTTAATAATAGAAGTCGCAATCTCATTAGCCAGCGACGGCGGCAAAGTAAGATAGCTACCTGTTTCAGATCGCTCAATATGCTTATTTATAGTATCTTCCAGACCTGGATCCAGTGTCACACAGCGAAGATTCCCACCTTCATCCTTATACTGATCACAAATAGTTCTGGCCAGTGAATTCCTTACATACTCAGTCAATATCTCAGCATCCTTAGTCCGATTACCCCAGTCACCAAGAGTTTCCAGAATAGTTTCCATATCCCGTATCGGCACTCTCTCAAGCAGAAGCCCTTGAAGTACTTTTTGAATCTCACCGGCTTTAAGAGTGCCGCCAACCACTTCATCGACGATTGATGGACATTTCTCTTTGGCCTTTGTAATCAATTCTTCAAAATCCTGACGAGTAAGCAACTCGGCAGCATGGCCTTTAATAACTTCAGTAATATGAGTCGCCAGCACACTGGAGCAATCCACAACGGTGTAATTCATCATTTCCGCGTGATCTTTACGGGCAGCCGGAATCCAATAGGCTTTAAGTCCAAATGCCGGTTCTACGGTTTCCTTTCCGGTAAGCTCACCAGTAACCGCACCACTATCCATAGCAAGACACTGGTCCGGATAAGCTTCACCGACAGCAATGCTTATACCTTTAATTTTAACCGCATATTCGTTTGGTCCAAGGCGTACATTATCCCTGATACGAATACTAGGAACAATAATACCCAACTCCAAAGCAATTTGTTTTCTAATCATTGAGATACGCTTTAAAAGATCTCCACCCTGCCTTGAATCAACAAGCTTAATAAGCCCATACCCTATCTCAAGTTCCATACGGTCTAAAGGCAGCAAATCTTCAACTTTTTCTTTCTTAGTAGTAGAAGCAGCTTTCTTTTCCGCAGCAACAGCAGCAGTAACCTTCTTTTTTTCCTGACGATTTATAACATATGCAATACCAATAAAACTTCCAGCCATCATCAACAACGGGACTCTGGGCAGCCCGGTAAAAGACAGGACCAGCATAAAACCTGCGGCAACCTGTAAAGCTCTAGGCTTACTGACCAGCTGCATGATCAGCTCTGTTCCCAGATCACTTTTTGCCGTAGATCTGGTAACAATAAGACCGGCAGCAACAGAAATAATAAAAGCCGGTATCTGACTGACAAGACCGTCACCAATAGTCAATTGAGTAAAAACTGCAAAACATCTGCTCAGGTCCATGTTATACTGGAGCATCCCAACAGTAATACCGCCAAGAATATTAACGAGAGTAATAATAATGCCAGCGATAGCATCACCCCGAACAAATTTACTAGCACCATCCATGGCCCCATAAAAATCTGCCTCACTAGCAATTTCCTCTCGACGCCGACGAGCCTCAGCTTCATTTATCAACCCGGCATTCAAATCCGCATCAATTGCCATCTGCTTACCCGGCATACCATCTAAGGTAAAACGGGCAGCTACTTCACTAATCCTGGTAGCACCTTTCGTAATTACCACAAACTGTATAACAACCAGAATAATGAAAATAATCAGACCAACAGCAAGTGAACTGCCGGCAACAAACTCAGAAAACGCTTTGATCATCTGGCCGGCAGCATCCATTTCCTGCTGCGATTCACCGGCAGTCAATATTTTCCTGGTAGTAGCACAATTCAAAACTAATCGGAAAAGAGTGGCTGACAGCAATAACGAAGGAAATGACGACATTTCTAAAGGACCATTAGCAAAAATGGTGGTCAATAGAATAAGAGAAGCAAAAGCAAGATTTGCAACCAAAAGAAGATCAAGTATGCCGGCAGGAAGTGGAATAAGCATAACAAATATCAGGCACACTGCCGATAGCGGCAATATCATATCTCTGCTTTTATGAATAAAAGTTAGATACTTCTGTATTCCTGATAATTGTGCCAATGCCATATAGCGTCCTTGCTAATAATACGTTCATCCATAAACTCTCAGGAAAAAGCCTGCTGATTCATATTCTTTCGAGATAGTCAGCACCTTATCGCATCCTGCGAAAAATAACTTATAAAAAAACAAAAATTATTAAACTTATTCAACCTAGTAGGCCGATAACCTGAGATTAACTAATAGTATAACTGGACACAAAAAAAAGACAACAGTTATTTCAAAAAAAAATCTCTCAACTAGATATTATACATACACTTACAAGATTACTATATATTGAACCCTCCACTCTCGAGCAACAACATATAGTACAAACTGTAAAAATGTCAATATGTCTTGAAAAAACACAGCTAATAATAATCTAACTTAATTCCTGTTAACAAAAATATTCTTTTGCCACATAAACCACATCAGAGATATACACCAGCCAAAATTATCATCTATACAATCAAATAAAATTTGTATTTTTTGTAACAGGCAAAGTAAACAACTGCAAGACTAAGTGCCAAAATTGTATATGTATGCATTATGTCAAACATCTTTTCAAAGTGTACTTTTGCTGTTCAACATTATCTTCAGAGACCATAAATACCTTAAACCAAATAATTCTGTACAAAAATAAAGTATTTATTTGATATAACCCGAATAAAAGATATAATCGTAATCCTACATTAAAGGATTATTTTGTTACTTTTGACCTTTCCATCCAGGTGATAAGAAATGAACAATCAAGGAAGATTGATTAATGCCATCCTCATACTGATAGTCTCTATGACTGCCGGTACATTTATACTTCTTGCGCTAGAAGGCAAGCCATTCAAGCCGGCAGCTTTCAGTCTGTCCAGTTCAAGCGAGATTAATACATCTCTATCACACGCAACGGTAGGTACAAAAAATGGTATACTACCAGACACATGGAAGTCTATTGAAATCACTTATTCTTCTTCGATCCACGAAATAAATAAAAACCGGACAACCGGCTCTTTAAATAATAATTACCACTTTGTCATATGTGACGGTTCTGCGGAAAGCGTAGATGGACAAATCCTGGCAACAACAACCTGGTATAACCAGATACCAATTCAGGATATTCTATTCGCCTCAGATACAATTCGTATCTGTATTATAAGCCCATCAGGACAATACAAACCTACCCCCTGGCAATCTAACAGGCTGGAATCTCTGGTAAACTGCCTGGTCAAACATTGCAATATACCATTGGATCAGATCAGAACCGTCAAATAGACTCGTGATACTTTTCCATAACTTATTGTTAGATAATAACTTTTGTAATAAATCAATATTCTGATATACAAAAATATTGATTTATTAGCTTGCCAGAATATTATTTTCTCAGTAAAATTACAAGACGAGTGTTAACCAGCCCACTCAACATACGCTGAATCCTGAAAATATTCAACGTAAGTGAAAAAAAGAGGCTGTTTTATATATTTGTTAAGCAAAAGAACAAAATAAATAAAAATACAATGTTTTTTTGCGATATTAGCCTGCGTAAAACGTTATAAATAATGGGTAGTGAATATTAAAGGGAGTAGGAAAAAACAGTAAAATAGAGTCAAATAATTATAATATACTCTGCAATCATTACAAATGATACTAAAGTACTTTATTTTACCTTCCAATCCTCTCCTCTAAAAGCATTCCCTTAATGTTAGCGTAAAATCAGGCCGATTATTAGCCAGACCTATATAATTTTTGACAGTTTATAGGACATTAACACTGTTTTAACAGTGTTAGTATGGTTATTTTCAAAAAAATTGGCAATAATATTAATGTATTTTATACTAATATTAAGTCAAAGTGTATTGTTGTTTCGGTAGGATAGTAAACAACACAATGTTAATATTTAGCAAAAGCTAAGACAACAGGGAACAGAGGAATGGCTTTATTACCAAATCCAGCTATTGGACATTATGAACCACCGGTATTTGACGGATACGAAGTAGTACGTCGCCTGGGAACAGGTGCGGCAAGTACAATATTCTCAGTCAGAGACCAGAATACAGGTGAACTTCGTGCATTGAAGCATGTGATCCGCCAGGATGGGCAGGATAAACGCATGATCGAGCAGGTAGAGAACGAGTATGAAGTTGCAAGAAAGGTTGACCACCCTTATGTACGCAAGGTTTTCGAAATCAAAAAGATAAAGCGCAGATTGCAAGTACGTGAAATCATTATGCTAATGGAATATTGCCCAGGTGTCTCGCTTGAGCAGAGCCCCAGCCATTCACTGCTTGACTTGCTACTTATATTCCGCATGGTGGCCGATGGTATAAACGGTATGCATGAAGCGGGTCAAATTCACTGTGACATGAAGCCAAATAATATCATCCTGGCAGAAAACGGCAGCATACGAGTAATCGATCTAGGACAAAGCTGCCCGGTCGGAACCATTAAACCAAGAATCCAGGGAACACCTGACTATATTTCTCCGGAACAGGTCAAACGCAAACCAGTAACACGTCAGACAGATGTTTTCAACCTTGGTGCTACCATATATTGGGCACTAACCGGAAAACATGTTCCGACATTGATACCTCCCAAAAGAGGTGCGGAAAAAATCGAAGTTCTTTCTGAATCGCGTCATACACCCCCTCCGGCTCCACACGAACTAAAACCAATCATTCCGGTCGGTGTATCTAACCTGATTATGGAATGCGTAAAGAAAAATCCCAAAGAACGTCCCGGCAATATGAATGAGCTTATTTCGAGGCTCGACTTGCTGATTCATATGATTGCCGGTGGAAAAACCTCAAACGAAAACTCAAAAGTATAGGCTCTCAAATATAAATAAGCAGACATAACTGTTTTATATCGAGAATTTTGTTTATTCTTCGAATTTGATAATTTATACTGTGCCTGTATAAACATTTTATTATTTGAGGTCCTTGTTTTGTTTGATTCGAAAAATTATATCAGCACACTTAAACAGGCCGCCCAGGTCAATAGAACCAATCCTAATCGTGCAGGCAATCTAATATCGCTTAATGGTCCTGGGAAAGTGGTAATGACAGGTGACATCCACGGAAACGAAAAAAATCTTGATAGAATTGTTCGTTATTGTGACTTGGAAAATAATCCAGATACTCACCTGGTAATTCATGAGCTGATACATGATCCCACACAATCAAATCCTTACGAATGTCACTCTTATACGACCATCTATCATGCTGCCGTCCTTCTAATAAAATACCCAGGTCAGGTCCATTACTTAATGGGCAACCATATGATGGCGCAAATTACAGAGGAAGAAGTAATTAAGTCAGGCAAACCAATGGTAAAATCGCTTACCAATGGAATAGGAGCTACTTTTGGAGATGATTCAAAAGAAGTACACCAGTCGGTAATCGATTTTGGTTTATCATTGCCTCTGGCTGTCCGTACATCAAACAATATATTTATGAGTCACTCACTACCCGGAGCAGAAAGTTTATCCGGTTTTGATTGCAGCATATTTGATATTGATATTACCGAAGATATTCTTATGACAAACCAGTCTCTTCGCGGCTTGCTATGGGACAGGCACCATAACGATAACCTGATCGATAATTTGACAACAATACTCGATACAAAAATGTTTATCATAGGCCATCAGCCGCAACCTCTTGGTCATTCCCGCCCTTTCAGAAAGCTTATTATCCTTGCCAGTGACCATAATCTCGGCTGCATTCTTCCGTTTGATCTGGAAAAAGAATACTCCCCGGACGATCTGTATGGCCAGGTAATAAAAATTGCCAAGATAGCATAACTCCCCTACCTAACTTACGCGTATATAACAAGTTAAAAATTACTTTTTCGTAAATCGAACATTCTAATTTTAAATTACGTATCACCTTATGAACAACTGACAGCTTGTCAGAGAGTAAAATAATAAATTAACTGAAGTTTATTCGAGGAGTACGACTATGGTTAGAAAAGTTATTGTTATTACTGTATCATTTACAATCCTTGCCTGTAGCTTCTGTAACCTCTATGCAAGTCAACCGGCAGCATTGTCTACAGAAGAACGTCAATCTGTTGCTGACATACATAACGTTTTCCGAAGAGCTGTTGACATTATCAGTCCTTCTGTCGTAATGATAAGAATGAAGAAAAATGTAGGCGGCAACAGTTATTTCCATGAATCAGTAGAAGGTTTAGGAAGCGGTTGTATAATCAACGAAGACGGATATATCATTACAAACAATCATGTCGTTGAGGATACAGATGAAGTAGAAGTAATTTTAGCTGACGGCAGGGAATTCATCGGGGTGGAAAAATACCTTGACCCTGATACCGACCTGGCAATAGTAAAAATAGATCCACAGGGCGAAAAACTACCTGCTGCCAAGTTCGGTGATTCAGATATCACATCCGTTGGAGACCCGGTTCTAGCAATAGGAAGTCCATTCGGTCTCAGCCAAACCGTCACAATGGGTATAATCAGCTACAAAGGCCGCCAGACACAAATACTGGGCCAATGGGGTTTAGAGGATTTTATTCAAACAGATGCTGATATCAATAAGGGAAACAGTGGCGGCCCCCTGGTTAACTTATACGGTGAAGTAATCGGTATAAATTCCAATATCTTCAGCCCAACGGGAGTGTCAACCGGATATGGTTTTGCCGTGCCAAGCAACCTTGCCAAATATGTAACTGAGCAGCTAATCAATAATAAGCGAGTGCAGCGTGGTTACCTGGGAGTAAAACTTCTCGGTACGCCTTTACGTGATCTTAAAAAATACACAGACCGGGAACTAATAGATCTTACAAATGGAGATTTGGATAATGCCGGTTATTTGAAAAAATTGCTGAATAAAATTCCTGATGATCTTGAAGGTGTGTTTGTAGCGAGAGTTGAAGATAATACTCCTGCTGCAAAAGGTAAAATGAAAGACTTCGATATCATCATCGAATATAACGGCAAGAAAGCTGAAAACTCTCCTGACCTTCGACAGAATATTGCCCAGACGCCGCCAGACAAAGAAACCGAATTTAAAGTATGGCGTGACGGAAAAGAAGTTACTCTTAAAGTAATACTCGGCAATCGCGAAGAAGTTAGGAAGACTGCTGAAATGCAGGAACAATATGCTAACAACAATAATAGAGTTATACCTGGATTTCCTGACCTGCCGGGTTTCCCTGACCAATTTGGACAAGATCAGGACAACATGTTTCCTACCCCGGATCTAACCAATAGAGACAAACCCAAACTAGGTATTTCCGTGGAACAGATAAGCCCTGCCCTGGCCAAACAATATGGTTTAGCAGAAACAAATGGCAAGTTAAAAGCAGTTATTGTTACCAGTGTTAATATTGGCTCTCTCGCAGAAGAATCAGGAATAAGAGAAGGCGATATGATCCTTAGCGTTAATGGCAAATCAATAACTTCATTTTACGAACTAAAGGATATAATTTCTTCTGTTGACTTTTCTAAAGGAGTAAATATCAAGATTAGAAATAAAAACGGCGAAAAAGAAATCAATATAATAAAGAAAGACACATTATAGAACAACCAGAAACTCATTTTCCCAACACCTATATAACGAGACCGGCGAATAATCGTCGGTCTTTTTTTTAGTATCAGTGGCCTTCGCCAATATTGAAAACACAGACACCCAATAAGCATTAAGGCACTGTATACCATCATAACAACTCAACTAAACCATCATCGTCTTTTGGGGGCTGATCTTCGTTCTCGTTTTTATTTTCTTTTTCCTTTTTCGGTTTTGCCGCATACCATTTCATCGCTTCCGCGGGCATATCAACCTCTGGCTGAGCTCCAAGCCTGTGAACAAAGTTACAGACAGAGTGGGTAATAGAATATGCTTTTTGGGCAGAAACTGATTTTACCCAGCCGGAATCAGGATTTGAAACTGAAAGCATTGAAACCACGTTAAACATAAAGAAATTCATTACTATCAGCGATAACAATACACCTGACACTATTGCCCCAATTTTAGAAAACATCTCCGGCATAGTGACATCTAAAGCATTTTCAAAAGAAATTATTACCGCATATTGAGCGATAACAAACAAAAACAGTGATATCCCAAAGCCGCACATTACTTTTGCATATACACTGGAAAATGCAGGAATGTAAGCGACGATAGTAGGTATCAGCATTACCCCAAGATAAATACTAATAACAGCATTAAATAAAGCTATCCACATAGTAGTGAAACCAAATTTTTTGGCATACCAACCGAAAGCTATACTTAATAATAATATCAATAAAAACATTCTTTGAGACCTTCTAAATATATTAAAAACTTGATACAAGTCTTTTAACTTCACGTAAATCAGTACCGCCGGTAAAAGCAAGTGCCATCGCATTTTTCTGCATATTATTTCGACAGCTATCATCGCCAAACTGCTTGAATTTGCTGACAGAAATTTTACCTTCGAGTAGCTGGTCACGAATTTCATCATCCAACAGCATAATATCAAAAACACCGGTACGTCCGTAATAACCGGTATAGCCGCATTCAACACAACCCGCCGGTGCCCTTAATTTACCCGGTGAAATATTCTTGCCTTCAAGGCTCTTCATCTGACTGTCAGTTAAAGACGCGGCTGTTTTGCACTTTGGACAGAGCCTCTTAATAAGTCTTTGAGAAATCACCATATCTAATGCAGACACCAATAATAACGGCTTGGTGCCTAAATCTATCAACCTTACCAGAGCTGCGGCATTGCTGCTGCTATGTAAAGTCGCAAAGACCTGATGACCTGTTTGGGCTGCCTGCAATGCAATTTCGGCAGTCTCTTCATCTCGAATTTCACCAATTGAAATCACATCCGGGTCCTGCCGCAATACACTTCGAAGAGTCGAAACAAAGGTAATGCCGGCCTTCTCATTAATCTCGATCTGGCTGGCATTTGGCAGAACATATTCGACCGGATCTTCGATGGTAATAACGTTTTTCTGGTCGAAATCTAACATTCTCAACATAGAGTAGATTGTAGTGCTTTTGCCGCTGCCTGTAGGGCCGCACACTAATATCATCCCACCACTGCGACTTATCCTTGGCAAAATGATCTCGATCTGCTTTGACCGGAAACCAAGCTCCCTGATAGATAAAGGTTTTGAAGCCTGGTTTAATATTCGTATAGAAAGTTTCTCTCCGTGTAATACGCCGGCTGATGCTGTTCGAAGCGAAACAGGCCCTGCATCTGTCTTTACAGTAAAGGCTCCATCCTGCGTTCTACGTTTTTCCGCAACATCCAAAGATGATATCGCCTTGATACTATTTACAATCTTAACAGATTCTTCTGTTTGAATATTATCAACTGTCCGGAGAATGCCATCTACTCTAAATCGCAACTGGGTAGATTCGCCTGTCGGGTTGATAAGGATATCACTGGCACGCATCTCCAAGGCATCACCAAGTATCTTTTCTACCTTAGCCAGAGTCTCGCTGTCATTAAATTTGTCCGTATCTATAAAGACCGATATCCTGGAAGAACCACTAAGCTTGGAGCTGCTTTTAGTGAATTTTCCCTTACCAAATAAGATAGCAAAGAAATCATGTATAGTGCCGTTATGCTCCTCGGTAGCCTTTACTGCGGCTATTACATTCATGGCAAATATGAACATAGGCCCGGTAAAAAGAATTATTACATTACATAACGCCCTGTGCTTATTTGGAATCAATGGACTCTTGTAATAACCATTTAACAAATAGACACACCAATAGAACCACCCAATGATTATCAACAGCCTCAAAGGATGAAATATTAAATTACTCGTTGGAAAATCCATTACCTAAACCAATATCCATATAAACAAATATTAATCATACAAAAATATCTCTTACCGCAAGTTCCCTGTTCTGCGAAAAAAAATACCAAACTCTTTGGCCAAAGCAACTTAAACAATTACTGGCACAACCAAATCCAAAACATTAATTATTCATATTATATTCTATTTTCCAATAAATAAATACTGGAAATATACTTTTTTTTCATTTAGAAACCAGACATATTATCTATTCAAGCCCCCTCCAGAAATAGAGTATACCGGCATTAAAACATTAAATGAATTTACATTTTTGTATAAATATAAGTCCTATAAAAAATAGACCAAAGTTTTATAGGTCTTAACCATTCCACCTCTGGGCCTACCTCCGGTACGCAATAATATTAAAAAAAAACGCAAACGAAAAACAACGTCACAAACCACATCTTCAATGTAAGTACTTACCAAAAACAAACTTACAAAACTTCAGTCTTTATTATGCGTTACTAGCAAGAAATTCAGAAACAAAAAAATGAGCTAAAGAAACCAGTGAGACATAATGATTTCAATTATGAAACTATATTTTTTTACATTTTAGTTAATCATGTAAAAGTTAAATACGATAAAAGTGACGCAAGTAATGCATTTGGTATGTTTCATATGACAATTAATAAGGAGAGCATAATGCAATCGAAAAAAAATAAAATCAGCTACAAAGTGTTGTCACTGCCTGTAATTGCACTATTATGCCTGATATTCCAATACAGTATCCAAACCTACTTTAATAATAAAGTCTCTGAAAAAGTAATAATGCCGGAATTCGGAAATGCTGTTCTGGAAGGAAACAAACTTTCACTCCAGACGGTTGTCGATTCCTACGTCATGAATATGGAAGGCAAACTCAAAGGGTTAAAAGATCAAGACAAAATTACTGAAATTATACAAAACGAAACAAATACTATCAGGTTCTTCGACGATAAAAGCGGGTATATTTTTGCTTATAATCTGGATGGAATCTGTATAAACAACCCTTCAGATAACAGTAAAAATGGTAATGACGCTTATGACTTCCAGGATAAAGCCGGAAATTACCTGTTCAGGAACTTCAGCCAGACAGTAAAAGAAAATGGTTCAGGTTTTGTTGAATACTACTGGGAAAAAGAAAGTCAGGGCATACAGCCTAAGATAAGTTATGTGAAAAAAATCAACGGAACAGATATATACCTTGGTGCCGGTGTTTATATTGATAACGTGGAACATTCCAAAGCGGCACTAACTGCAAATATCCAAAATCAGAAAAAACAATATGCCTTATATAATATTTGCGGAACTATAGGGTCGATGTTAGTACTGGTAATTATTTCACTGTTTGTTGCTAAAAGCATAATCGGTCCTCTAAAAAAATCAATTGATATATTGTTAAAAGTAGTAGATCAGATTACACAGGCTTCTCACAGTATCTCCCAGGGAGCAAACTCGTTATCTGAAAATTCTATCAGCCAGGCAGCAGCAATCGAACAAACAAGCAGTTCGTTAGAAGAAATAAGCTCAATGGCTCATATGACAACGGATAATGCCGGAAAAGCCAACGGGCTGGCTGCCAGTTCCAGTAAAGCTGCCGAAACAGGCTCAGAATCTATCCAACAAATGACTGCTGCAATGGAAGGCATACAGAAATCTTCCCAGGAAATCAGTAACGTTATAAAAATTATTGATGAAATCGCTTTCCAGACTAACCTGCTGGCACTTAACGCAGCTGTGGAAGCTGCCCGCGCAGGCGAAGCCGGTAAAGGTTTTGCCGTAGTAGCCGAAGAGGTTAGAAACCTGGCAATGAGATCAGCTGAAGCAGCTAAAGGCACTGCGCAAATGATAGAAGAGTCTGTAAGAAGCGCCCAAAATGGTGTCAAAAGCGTTTCTGAAGTATCGGAAGCTTTTGGCAATGTTACTGACGCTACCGTCCAGGTAAACGATCTAATAGCTGAAATATATACCGCATCAAATGAACAGACCGGTGGTATAGAGCAAATAAATATTGCGATGAGTCAGATAGATAATTCTACTCAATCAATCGCGGCTAACGCCGAACAGGATGCCGCTTCTGCGGAACAACTAAAAGAGCAGATCAATTATGTTCATAACGTTGCTGACGATCTTAAAGCTATGATATAATTATTCAACAAGAGCCTTTCTACGCTCTATAACTAAGCTATATCTGGTGCAATTATATTATTATTAGCGGCCCCGAATATACAATAAAATAGAAAAATAAAAGAGCTCTTAAAATTGTTTATAAAAATGAGTACGGTTTTGTGAACCGTATTCACATATACCTGATTATTGTTAATTACTTTTTTTCTAAGGTGCAAAATGTCAAGAAAAAACCAGAAAATCACAATTAAAGTTCTTACACTGCCAGCAATAGCACTAGCATGTCTGATTGGCCAGTATATACTTCAGGCCTACTTCGATAGTAGAGTTTCGAATGATGTCATTATGCCGGAATTTGAAAATGCTGTTCTTGAAGGTCGAAAACAAGCCCTAATGTCAGCAATTGATATTGAAACAGCTTTAATATCTGAAGGCATTAAGGGCATAACTGATATTGAAAAACAGCGAGAGATAATTGGGAAACTCACCCAGAATGCAACATTCATGGAAGACAAGAGTGGTTATGTCTTTACCTTTACTTTTGATGGATTATGTATTTATCATCCAGAAAAAAATTCACTCATTGGAACTGACATGTCCCAGTCAAAAGATGCCAATGGCAAATTCTTTGTCCAGGAATTCAATAAAGTTGCAAAAGAGCAGGGATCAGGATTTGTAGAATATAACTGGGATAAAAACGGTACAATACTGCCAAAAATCAGCTATATAAAAGCAATTCCCGGCACAAAGCTTTACTTGGGTGCTGGTATTTATGCCGATAATGTGCAAAAAGCCAAAGAAGAACTTGTTGCAACAGTATCATCTGAAAAAAAGCAGTTTGCATTATATAATATGATCGGACTTGCTGTATGTATTACACTATTAATTGTTATCTGTGCTATGGTTGCCAAAAGTATTATTACTCCTTTAAAGAAAGCTGTTAATGTACTCATTCAGGTTGTATCGCAGATAACTCATGCATCTGACAATATTTCGGAAGGGGCGAACTCACTTGCGAATAATGCCAACAGCCAGGCAGCAGCTGTTGAAGAAACAAGCAGCTCTCTGGAAGAAATTAGTTCGATGGCAAAAATGACTACCGACAATGCCGGCAAGGCTAACAGCCTGGCATCAAATTCCAGTAAAATAGCTGACACCGGTTCTCTTTCTATACAACAAATGACAGCCGCAATGGAAGGCATCCAGAAATCTTCCCAGGAAATCAGTAATGTTATTAAAATTATTGATGAAATTGCTTTTCAGACAAACCTGCTGGCTCTTAACGCAGCTGTTGAAGCGGCACGTGCCGGTGAAGCCGGTAAAGGTTTTGCCGTAGTAGCCGAAGAGGTTAGAAACCTGGCAATGAGATCAGCTGAAGCAGCTAAAGGCACCGCGCAAATGATCGAAGAATCTGTCAGAAGTTCACAAAACGGGGTTAAAAGTGTTAATGAAGTATCTGACGCATTTAGTGAAATGTCTGACGCATCACTAAAAGTTAACGATCTGATCTCCGAAATATATACAGCTTCAAGCGAACAGGCAACCGGCATAGAACAGATCAATCTGGCAATGGGACAGGTCGACAGTGCTACACAATCTATTGCAGCAAATGCCGAAGAAGATGCTGCCGCTGCCCAGGAATTGAAAGATCAAGTTAAATATGTATATGACGTCACAGAAGAACTTAAAACAATGATTTGATATCATTGCAAGATATTTTATGCCAACAACCAAAGGGCGGTTTTACATGAACCGCCCTTTTCATTTCTAACCATGCCACCAGACAAATCTTTTACCCTTATTAAAGTTATTACTTTCTAAAAAGACAAAAACTCTCATTTCCTGACCTCAAGCGTTAAGATAGGTAAATATTTATATATTGCTATTTTATTGGCTTTCCATATAATATACATGATAAATGGGTACTATGGATGTTGCCTTGAGATGATTTATCAATCATACTCTTATTTTTTATTTATCACAAAGTACTATAGAATATATACTTACAAGCTAATACCTGACAAAATCGGTATATTTTGGCTATTATCAGATAAGTTTGTTAAGTGAAAACCCATGCTATGCGCAATATCCAGCATTCATTAAGGAGAGCTATATGACAGAAAAAGCTATCTTAGAATTTCGTGGAAAGAAATACGAGTTGCCTGCATTCACAGGAACAGAAAACGAGACCGGCTTTGACATTACTAAACTGCGTACTCAGAGCAACTGCATAACACTTGATCCGGGCTATGGCAATACCGGTTCCTGCACCAGCAGTATTACATACATAGACGGCGAAAAAGGTATCCTTCGTTATCGCGGATACGATATTGAAGACCTTGCTGCAAACAGCAGATTTGTCGAAGTGGCTTACCTGCTAATCTGGGGTGAACTACCAAATAGGGAAGAATTCGACAGGTTCTCCAGCGAATTGACAGATAATGCCCTGCTCCATGAAAACCTGAAAAGTCATTTTGAAGGTTTCCCCTGGAATGCTCCGCCAATGGCAATGCTATCAGCGATGATTAATGCTCTTAGCTGTTATCACCCACAGCTTACTGACCCTGCCTGCGATGAAGGTCTCATGTCTGCATCTGCCCGACTGATAAGTAAAGTTCGTACTATTGCTGCATTCTCTTACAAAATGATGCTGGGCCAGCCTTTTGTTTACCCTGATCCGCATAGACGTTATGTGTCTAACCTGCTGCATATGATGTTCTCTGTCCCTCATGGTGACTATGAAGTTGAGCCTGTGGTAGCTAAAGCTATCGACGCAATGCTCATGCTTCATGCCGATCACGAACAGAATTGTTCAACTTCAACTGTACGTATGGTAGCATCTGCAAAAGCTAACCTGTTCAGCTCAATCTCTGCCGGAGTATGTGCTCTTTGGGGTCCTCTTCACGGTGGAGCCAATATGGGTGTTCTCGAGATGCTTGAAGCTATCCACAAAGGTGGTATGGACGTTCAGAAATGTGTTGAAATGGCAAAAGACAAGGAAAGCCCATTCAAACTTATGGGCTTTGGACATCGTGTTTACAAAAACTACGATCCGCGTGCCAAAGTACTCAAGAAACTTTGCCACGATCTCTTTTCCAAAATTAACCACCATGATCCGCTGCTTGATATCGCTCGCAAACTGGAAGAATATGCTCTCGAAGATGAATACTTCGTCGAGCGTAATCTCTATCCCAACGTCGACTTCTACAGCGGCCTGATTATGCGTGCAATTGGTATCCCAACAAATATGTTTACGGTATTCTTTGCAATTGGCCGTCTGCCTGGCTGGATCGCCCACTGGAAAGAAATCAACGACACTCCGGGCGGTAGAATATCTCGTCCTCGCCAGATATATACCGGCGAAAACCAGCGGCCTTACACACCACTGGAAAACAGGTAAATATACCCATAACAGTTGAAAATGGCCGTTCGAGCGTGGTGTAAATGATCTCATCACATACCTTCCGAGCGTCGGTCAAAATCATACACTATGTATAAATATAACACGATACATAAAAGGGGCATCAAATCTGATGTCCCTTTTTTTTGAATTTGAATCATATCCCAATATGAATATAATAATCATCTATGCAAAACAGCATTCTAAGAATCATAGACGCAAACTTCAACCGCAGCCGTGAAGGACTGCGGGTTTTGGAAGAATACGCACGTTTTATACTTGACGACCAACCACTTACAGAAAGCTTCAAATCAGCTCGCCACGAATTATGCAGGCTGATTGGCAAACTAAATGCCGCCGACCTGCTAGACAGCCGAGACACTCCCGGCGATGTCGGCACGACAGTTTCGCTGGCCAGCGAAACTAACCGGGAAAACATCTCAGCAGTTGTAAAAGCTGCTGCAGCCCGTCTCTCTGAAGCCCTGCGGGCAATCGAAGAATACGCTAAAACCTTTGCCCCTGAAGTGTCTGCCGGCATCGAAAAGCTCAGATATCACGGTTATGAACTGGAAAAACAGATTTTCGCCCGCATTTCCCGCAAAAAATTCGACAAAGTACGACTTTATGTACTAATCACTGGGGAGCTGTGCAAATTTGACCCTGTTGAAACAGCCAGACTCATACTGGAAGCTGGTACCGACTGTATTCAGTATCGGGAAAAAGAACTGCTCGGCAGTGAAACACTTGATACTGCCTGCGCTATTGCTGAGCTATGTAAAACAAACAACGCCCTGTTTATAATAAATGACCGATGTGACCTCGCTGCAATTTCAAATGCTCACGGTGTTCACTTGGGCATGAATGACCTGCCGCCCGGGCCTGCCCGTAAAATAGTAGGATCTTCAAGTATAATTGGACGCACATGCCACAACCTGGATGAAGTAAGCATTACGAATGACGAAGATATTGATTATATAGGGATAGGCTCAATTTTCGGCAGTGAGACAAAACCTGATATTCCCAAGACAGGAACAGATTTTATCGAAAAAACCAGAAAAATCACTCAAAACCCAATTGTAGCTATTGGTGGTGTTACTGATAAAAATGCTGCTGATGCTATCGCCGCCGGTGCCCAGGCTGTTGCTGTATGCCAGAATATTATCTCGGCTGATAATCCTGCAATAGCAGCAGAAAAAGTAAGAAAAGCTATCGAATCTGCACTATAATCATTCAGAAGTATATTCAAAAAAGGTTTAGAAACTTTATAAGTATATTAAAGAGAAAGTATTACAATGAAAGCAGATTCTATTAAAATAATTTTTACCATTCTGTTATTGCTGTGCAGTACAACAGCTTTGATAGCACATGACAACCAAAACCAACTGCATCATTGGGAAAAAGCCAGTCCCGACCCTGACCGAATTTTCCTTACTTTTTATGGCGATCCTGCCACATCAAGAGCCGTTACCTGGCGAACTGACACCAGCATCACTAAATCTGTCGCACAAATTGCAAAATCTGAAGCTTCTCCATATTTTGACACAAAATCACGTACCGTCGAAGCCAAAACCGAAACCATCGACCTGAATGAAGCTCAGTATAACATCCAGGGCAAGGTTAATTATCATTCTGTTATTTTTGAGTCATTAGAACCTGACACTCTTTATATCTACCGGGTGGGAGACGGGGACAAAATCTGGTCGGAATGGATCCAGTTTCGAACCGCAAAAACCGAATATGCCCCTTTTAACTTTGTTTACTTCGGTGATGCTCAAACCGGAATACTTAGCCACTGGTCCAGGGCTATTCGCATGGCATACCAAAAGGCTCCGGATGCTGTTTTTGCTATCCATGCCGGTGACCTTATCAATACTTCCCACAAAGACCAGGAATGGGCTGAATGGTTCAAAGCCGGCAGTTTTATCCATTCGCAATGGACCGGTGTGCCGGTTCTCGGCAATCACGAACTAAACGCTCTTAGCAAAAATAAGCCGGAACATATTATTTCACTTCAATGGCGACCACAATTCACCCTGCCGCCGGAACCTGATTTGCCGGAAGTGCTTCAGGAAAATGTTTACAGTTTTGACTACCAGGGTCTGCGGGTAATAGTTTTGAACACTATGCAGGAAACCAAAGCTCAAACGAAATATCTCAAACAGCAGCTTGAGCGGCCCGGAGCTAAATGGAAAGTCATAACCTGCCATTATTCTATCTTCTCTCCTGCCAAGGGACGCGACTTCCCTTACGCACGTAAAAAATGGAAACCGCTGATTGATAAATACGGGGTAGACCTTGTCCTACAGGGCCACGACCATACTTATGCACGCGGGCATGTGCCGGTAAGAACTAATGACGACGAATATGGTAACTCTGATTCCGTTGAAACCATTTATGTTACATCTGTCAGCGGACATAAGATGTACGAACTTTCAACAGACCAGCTCGAAAGCTACTCTGATCAGGGATATACTCCAGACAAAACTGATGTACAAAAACAGTTTTTCCAGGTCATAAAGGTTGACGGCAA
This sequence comes from Sedimentisphaerales bacterium, assembly GCA_963666285.2. Taxonomy (GTDB): domain Bacteria; phylum Planctomycetota; class Phycisphaerae; order Sedimentisphaerales; family SM23-30; genus JAFGDI01. The sequence goes on along the minus strand of OY762711.1, from coordinate 1,852,180 downwards.
CACCCTTACATACCTTGCCTACACAGCTGATGGCGAATTATATGACCAGGCAACAATAATAAAAGACTTTGAATCCGGTAAAAAAACACTAAAATAGAGATTTTCTTCATAGAAGATTATGAAATACACTAAGAACTAATAGGAGAATATAATGGACATAAAAACAGAAAGCTTTGGCAAACTGTCAGACGGTACTGAAACCCAACTGTTTACCCTGACCAATGATAACGGGCTCTCTGCCAAAATCACTAATTACGGCGGTATACTGGTCGAAATGAATGTACCAGACAAAAAAGGAAAAGTCGATAATGTCCAGCTTGGTTTTGCCCGTGTAGAAGATTACACCAGCGATACATATCTAAAAGCCGGGCCTTATTTTGGTGCCGTAATTGGTCGCTACGGTAACCGGATAAAAGAAGGTAAGTTTGCTCTTGAAGGTAAAGAGTACACACTACCGATAAACAACGGGCCAAACTCTCTACACGGCGGCATAAAAGGCTTTGACAAAAAAGTTTGGCAGGCTGAAACATTGACAAAAGACGGTTCTGTCGCTCTTCTGCTTACCCTGCACAGCTCCGACGGCGAAGAAGGCTATCCAGGCAACCTGGATATCACCATGACTTACGAGCTTAATAACGACAACGAGCTAAAGTTTGATTACCAGGCCCTGACCGATGCCGCTACTATCATAAACCTAACTCAGCATAGCTACTGGAACCTTAGCGGTGCCGGTAACTGCAACATAACCGAACATATACTTAAACTGAACGCTGACAGATACACGCTTGTTGATGATAGTCTTATCCCGACAGGTGAAATCGCAAAGGTAGCTGATACTCCATTTGATTTCACTACCGCCAAGCCGCTCAGTAATGATATTTTCGACCTGCCGTTTGGCTACGATCATAACTTTGTTATTAAAAGCCCAAGCTGCAACCCGGACGAGTTTAACGACAAGCTAAGTCCAATCGCTGAAGTTTACGATCCGGAAAGCGGTCGTTTTATGGAGGTTAGAACCAATCAGCCCGGCGTACAACTATATACGGCTTATTATCTGGATGGTACCTTGAAAAACCCTGCCGGACTGCCATACGACAGATTTGCCGGATTATGCCTGGAGACACAGCATTTCCCTGACAGTCCCAATCAGCCGGACTTCCCTACAACCGTTCTGAAGCCGGGTGAGAAATACCACCACATTACAATACACAAATTCAGCATAAAATAATATTCAACAAACAGTTATAACATAACAATAATTTAAATATTTAACTGGCGTTGTCAGGTTCACTCTTGACAATGCCTTGGTTTTCAGTTACAGTTTCTCTTTCAAAATCCAAAGCCGGAGCATTTTTTCGGCTTATGCGTCTGTAGCTCAGCAGGATAGAGCATCGGTTTCCTAAACCGAAGGTCGTGGGTTCGAATCCCGCCAGGCGTATTTTTCCCACAAAAAATGGTATCACACATATAACCCATCTTTATAAACCAATTGTCAAAATTGGCGGTAAGTACTACAAAAATGGCGTCCTCTTTCTTCTATTTTCTATATATAATTTAAGCATACGTTGATTTAATAAAATTCTTCTGAAAGGTATATTATAAAAATGAATGTAAGCTATCTAAAAAGAATTAGTTTTTCTATTATTATCACTTCCTGCCTGTTCCTGACATCATGCCAACAGCTAATCGGCAATAAAACGGCTGAATTGCTTAAATATGACCGGCAGGCCAAAGAACTTGTCGCACAAATGACTCTCGATGAGAAAATCGGACAGATGATCCAGGCTGAAAATACCGGCCTGAAGGATTTGTCTGATATTGAAAACTACCACCTTGGTTCGATCTTGAGCGGCGGCAGCTCTGACCCGAAAGCCGGAAACAGCCCGACTAACTGGACAGAACTGTATGAGAGCCTGCAGAGCCGAACAAAGAAAACCCGCCTGCAAATACCGCTTCTCTATGGGATAGATGCCGTACATGGCCATAGTAATATTGTCGGAGCGACAATATTCCCCCACAATGTTGGCCTGGGTTGTACTCGAAACGCTAAACTCGTTGAAGAAGCCGCTCAAATTACAGCTAAAGAAATGCGAGGTACCGGCATACAGTGGACTTTCGCACCTTGCATTACAGTCCCACAGGATGAACGCTGGGGCAGAACCTATGAAGGCTTTTCCGAAGACCCGATACTGGTCTCCAAACTAGGTGCAGCTGCTGTAAAAGGTTTCCAGGGTGACAGTCTCGATAATCCATATTCTGTTCTGGCTTGTTCCAAACACTACGTTGCAGACGGCGGCACCTCGCCAAATACTTCAAAAGCAGGATGGGACCAGGGCGACACCCGCGTTGATGAAGCCACACTCAGGAGAATTCACCTGTATCCCTATCCAGCTTCAGTCAAAAACGGCGTTGGCTCGATTATGCCTTCATACAGCAGCTGGAACGGTCTAAAATCTTCCGCAAACAAATATCTGCTTACCGATGTACTTAAAAAAGAGATTGGCTTTGAAGGTTTTCTGATTTCAGATTATAACGCTATCGGCCAGATTGATCCCGATTTCAAAAAGGCTATCGGTATTTCCGTTAATGCCGGCATGGATATGGCTATGGAGCCGACCAACTACCGCCAGTTCTTCAAATACCTAAAGGAGCTGGTCCAGGAAGGTACCGTGCCAATGTCTCGTATTGATGATGCAGTTACCCGCATTCTGCGAGTAAAATTTGCCATGGGTATGATGGATAGCTATTATAATTACAAAGCCGACCTGAAACTGCAAAAAGAAATTGGCTCTGACGCACATCGCAAGGTTGCCCGCCAGGCTGTTAGAGAGTCACTGGTATTACTAAAAAATGACAATGACACGCTCCCTCTTTCGAAATCATTAAAAAGAATACATATCGGCGGCAAAGCAGCAAATGACATCGGTATCCAATGCGGCGGATGGACTATCGAATGGCAAGGTAAGGCCGGGCCAATTACCAAAGGAACCACTTTCCTCCAGGCAGTAAAAAATGCTGTCTCCAGCGACACAAAAGTAACCTACCAGGAAAACGGAACCGGTGCCGAAGGTGCTGATGTTGCTATCGTAGTTATTGGTGAAAAGCCTTATGCCGAGGGTAACGGCGACAGCAAAACACTAACCCTGGATAAAGAAGATATTCAGACTGTAGCAAATATGAAAAAAGCCGGTATTCCAGTCGTTGTAATTCTATACTCCGGCAGACCGATGATTGTCGAATCAACAATAAACGATGCCGATGCTTTTGTCGCTGCTTGGCTGCCAGGCACCGAAGGCGATGGTATCGCTGATGTACTGTTTGGTGATTGTAAGCCCAAAGGTAAACTTTCCTTTACCTGGCCTAAATCTACTTCCCAACTTCCAATAAATATCGGCGACAAAGATTACGATCCGCTATTCCCATATGGCTACGGTTTATCATATTAACACACATATGAACAGCAAACTATGCAAACAATAATAGGGCAAGCATAGGTTTAATATACAAGCCGGGCAGGTTACCTCCTCTTGCCTGGCTTTTTTTATAAGTAAATCTTTAGTTGCGTATTCTCTTTACTATGAAATTGCCGCCGCCAGTGAATAAACCAGTGCTGCCTGCCAGTTAATCGCTATTTCATTAGTTCTGTAATCATCCTGGATATCCTGCCAGTCCGTTGCGGTATGTCCGCCACCTGTCAGGTATCCCGGCCATGGATTTATGATGCTATCCGCCCCGCTCCGTCGATCGTGCGGATTCATTGGTGGGTTGTGGCCTATACCCGTTACAAATGACCGGCCGTAATAGTTGCGGCCAAATAAATGATCAACCACGGCCAGCGAGGCATTTTTGTATTTTATATCCTGCTCAAACTGATATGCAGCCATTAAAATTACTGTCTGACGGGCTACTGTCCCATTGCATCCCCAGTAATAACGACCGCCTAAAGGCCTATTATAGACATCCTTCTCCGCTGTTTCCACAATCAGATCAGCAGTATAAATCAATGACCTGTGAAGAACTTCCAGCAACTCTGGATCTCTATCTGGACGTTTTGAAAACAGATATGTTATCATTCCCAGATTTCCGACATTACCCCAATCCCATACTGCTTCTATTTTTCTGCGTGACTGACGGGCAGCATCCTCAAAATCCGATTGATATTCGGAACTGCCTGTCGTCTCCCATATAGCCGCTGCCGCCCAGAGTCTATCGTCATTGTCACGAGTTCCGTAACCGCCAGTAGAAAAACCTTTCAAATTTGCCGGCCTGTTTTCAGGATACATTTTCAGACAAGCGTAACTTTCAATTGCTGCTTTCAGGCAGATTTTGGAATATTCCTCATCGTAAGGCTTAAATATTCGAGCTGCTGTTGCCATTACCGCAACAAAATCGGCTGTCGCCGCCGTACTCCAATCGGTAAAATAACGTTTCTCCTTATCTTCCTCTGGCATAACAAAACCGGAAAATCCCAGTCTGGTCAATTTATGCGAGACTCTCCCTGAACCGTCCGGATACTGCATTTTCAGCAGCCAGTCTGTCTCCCACTTCAATTCTTTCAGATAGTCAGGATAACCCTTCGCCGTATCCGGAATATCAAGTGATATCCCTTTTAAAACAGATTGATACTGCTCCCACGCCAGGAACAATACACCCATTGTTACTCCGGCGTTTACTGTATATTTGCCATAATCACCGGCATCATGCCAACCACCGGCTCCATCTCGTCGCGTCCCTACCCCTCCAATATAGTCCAACCGGCCATCGGTCAAATGACATAACTTATGTGAAAATATTTCACCATTATGTTTTCCCTCCACCGCTGTACCACATCGCCATAAATAAAAACCACGCATTGCGGTATAATATGCCTGGTTATATACATCATCTGCTATACGAAATTTTATAGATTTCCCTACCCGTTCAAACTCCAGATAATATTCGCCTGTTTCCATAAAATCGGAAAAATCGGCCTGCCAGATATCCTGGCCAACATCTTCCTGGTGAACCGGCCCCCGCACCGTCCCAGAATAAACTGTTACATCTGTAACAGCATCCTTTACATGAAAAACCTCGCACTCGGATATAATAGAAACTCTCTTCGGCATATCTGGCAAAAAACCAAGAGAATTGAATCGAATAATAGAATCTGAACCAACACATACTCTCGCTGGCAAAATAGATAAAATAAATAATAACATGAAATGGATTTTGGCTTTGTTGTAGATCATACCCATAAGTCCTTTCTGAGTTGATTATAATCTCTGAATGCCGTAAAACCAACTTGTTTTTATTCTCTATGTGGTGTATTTCACTTTTTATGTATATAATAATATATGTTATCTATATTAAAAAAATAGAAATCATTATTTTGAAAGAGGTCTGAAATGAAAACTCATATTGTTTTTGCATCGATTATTTCACTTACGCTATTATTCACTAATGTATTTGCTCAAGATAAACCGGCAAAACCTCAACTTGTATCACCCGACGCCAAGATTAAGAAACTTGCCGGGAACTTCATATTCACCGAAGGACCGGCTTCCGATAGTTCCGGTAATATATATTTCACCGACATTCCTAACAATCGTATACACATATGGTCAACCGAAGAGAAACTTTCTACTTTTATTGATAACTCAAGCGGTGCAAACGGCCTGGCATTCGATATTGAAGGCAACTTGATTGCCTGCTGCGGCAGTATTGGCAAACTTGTTTCTATAGATAAGGATAAAAAGATCACATTATTAGCTTCCCAGTTTGAAGGCTGCTCATTTAACAGTCCAAACGATCTTTGGATAGACCCTAACGGTGGTATTTATTTTACTGACCCCAGGTATGGTGATAGAAAGGACCTCCCTCAGGATGGCGAACATGTATATTATCTGCCTCCTAGAAGTAAATCTGCACTTAGAGTCATCAGCGACATGGTACGTCCAAATGGAATTATTGGCACTCCCAACGGTAACACCTTGTATGTTGCTGATCATGGAGCCAACCAGACTTTTTCATATAAAATTGAGCCAGACGGATGCCTGATCGAAAAGAAACTTCTAGTCGAAAAAGGTTCTGACGGCATGACTATCGATCAGAACGGTAATATTTATATTACTACCGACTCTGTAGAAATATACGATCCCACCGGCATACTAATCGAGAAAATATCTGTGCCGGAAAGACCTTCAAACGTTACCTTCGGTGGAAAAGAGAAAAAGACTCTATATATTACTGCCCGAACATCTATTTACTCCCTTGATATGGCTGTAAAAGCTGCTGAAATGTCATCAAAACCAACAACGAAATAATACGATTACCTCTTATAAGATAAATACTTATAGATAATAATAGAATAACCGACATTATATATATCATATTGACGTCCTTCATTTTGAATACTGAAAGATATAACTCAATTGCCAACTCATACAACCAGTTACTCCCTTGACAAAGGACTCGAAAAACATATAATTTCATAGTTCTGGCAACTATTAGGTTTGACACATGTCCGACCACCCCGGCCAGGAGACACAAAATTATATATAACAACAACTAAGAACTTATTGATAAATCTTTTAGATGAAATTTGTCCTGATTGACAAGATAACTGAGCTAAATCTCGGCTCCAGCCTGAAAGCGGTTAAATCCGTTTCACTGGCCGAGGAATACCTTGCCGACCACTTTCCCGATTTCCCGGTACTGCCTGGCGTTTTGATGATCGAAGCGCTTACTCAGGCTGCTGCTATGCTGGTACATGCTACAAATGATTTCTCACATAGCATGGTAACACTTGCAGAAGTAAAAAATGCAAAATATAAAAGTTTTGTCAAACCGGGAAATACCCTGAAGATATCTATCGAAGCCAAAAACATCGACTCTGAGACAAGTTCTTTCAAAGCAGAAGGAACCTGCGACGGAAAGTCCATGGTTGAAGCCAGGCTTCAGTTAAGGCATTTTAACCTGGCAGATAAAGATTCCAGCCTGGCAGATATTGATCAAAAACTTAAAACTGAGCTAAAAAAACGTTTTCAGCTCATGCAAATATAATTTTAACTTGAATAATACCATATTGAACGGAGGTTCAAACTAAAATGGCAATGACCCGCGAAGAAATAGCAGAAAAAGTTCAGGAAATCCTGGTTGACGCTCTGGGAGTTGATGATGACGAAGTAACAGAAGAAGCAACTCTTATGGGTGACCTTGGTGCTGAAAGTATCGATTTCCTGGAAATCGTCTTTAACCTGGAAAAAGCTTTTGATATCAAAGTTCCTCGTGAAGAACTATTTCCTGCCGAGCTGGCAAGTAACGAAGAATTTGTTGCCGATGGCAAGCTTACTGATGCCGGTATTGACAAACTGAAAAGTGCTATGCCTCACCTTGACCTGGGCGATTTCGAAAGTGATCCGGATGTTAACAAAATGAGCGACTTGTTCACTGTTGCATCTATTATCAACTTCGTTGAAGGTAAAGTTAACTAAATATCAGTTAGCAGATATATTGCTAACAGAAACCATAAGTTGATTTATAATGCGTTGGATCTGGATAGACAAATTTACCGAGTTTGAACCGGGCAAACGTGCCGTATCAATAAAGAACGTCACTTTGGCCGAAGAACATCTGCACGATCATTTTCCAGGCTTTCCTATTATGCCTACTTCTCTAATGATCGAAGCGATGGCACAAACCGGAGGAATTCTTGTCGGATACGAGCGAAAGTTTAAGGAAAAGGTTATCCTTGCCAAAATCAACAAGGCAACCTTCCACGATATTGTTCGTCCGGGCGACCAGCTTACCCTGGAAGTTGTTATCGACAACATCGCAGATGAAGCTGCCAGTATTACAGGCACAATCAAATGCGGTGAAAACACTATCGCTGATATCAAAATGATGTTCAGTCATATCGATAACAATATTGCCGGTATGGAATTCCCGGAAGAAAACTTCGTCTTTAATGACCAGTTTATGGGCCTGCTCAGATTCTACCTGCCGGAAGGCACAATGGATAATTTCAGCTGATTTTATTCCCCCTCAAAATCAACAGGGCCGACAACTCAGATGAGCTGCCGGCCCTTTTTTCATCTTCCTAAGCAGTGTTAATTTCAATTCATTACGAACTTAACTGGGATCCAGGTCAATTGTCTTTTGACCCTCTGAATCCTTAATAAAACCTGCCAGTTCGGTATCATCTTTCTTTATATGATTGATTAGCCAATCCTTGAAAAAATCAACTGTCTGAATCGAGTCGTGATTCGTCTCCAGGCTTAAGATATCAGCCTTATCGGTCAAATCTACCATAAGCTTCTTGTGAACTGCCATATGTATCTCTCGGTCCGGATAGTCAACATCCTCCATCATTTCCTCTTCATTCTCAAAATGACGGCGGGTTGCATACACCAAATCTGACACAGCTTCATCTGCGACATAGTCCAGGCGTTTATCATTAGCATGCCGTATGATCTCATTCACCCGGTCCACTAACAGCTGATGCTCTTTGTCTATCTCTGAAACACCTAAAATTAAATCTTCATTCCATTCAATTAAATCCATCAATAACACTCCTGCTATACTGCCATATAGCTTTTACAGCAATTCTTTTACTAATTTTCTCTTATTACTTCTCGATATTTGAAAAGAGGGATATCGTTCCCGACATCCCTCATAAACATTTTAATCTATATATAACAAAAGAATCAGAACTCTTTTATTAGCTGTTTTTCAACGCTTTCTGTATCTTATCTACCATGTCAGTCAACTCCCAGGTAAAACCTTCTCCGGTTCGACCAAAATGGCCATGAGCTGCTGTTTCACGATATATTGGACGCTTAAGCTTCAGATGCTTGATAATTCCGGAAGGTGTCAGTGGAAATACTTCTTCAACTACCCTGGTTATCTCACTGTCACTTACTTTACCTGTGCCAAATGTGTTAACTTCAATTGAAACAGGCTTCGCTACACCAATCGCATAAGCAAGCTGCACTTCACAGTTATCTGCCAGACCGGCAGCTACAATATTCTTGGCAACATAACGTGCCATATAAGCTGCGGAACGGTCTACCTTTGATGGATCCTTACCTGAAAATGCACCGCCGCCATGACGACCCCAACCGCCATATGTGTCAACAATGATCTTACGACCGGTCAAACCACAATCGCCATGAGGACCGCCAACAACAAATTTACCGGTTGGATTTACAAAAATCTTCAGATTCTTATCGACCATCTTCTTTGGCAGAATCGGCATGATAACATTATCAATTATCTCTTTACGCAGCTTCTTATAAGGTACTGTTGGACAATGCTGAGATGAAATTACCACTGTATCGATACGAACAGGCTTCAAACCTTCATACTCGACCGTTACCTGGGTCTTACTGTCAGGTCTCATCCATGCCAGTTTTTTGCTCTTACGCAGCTTTGCCATTCGCTCGCTCAGCCTGTGGGCCAGGTGAATTGGAAGAGGCATAAGAACTGATGTCTCTTTACAGGCATAGCCAAACATCAAACCCTGGTCTCCGGCTCCCTGCTCTTTGAACAGGCCCTTACCTTCTGTTACACCCTGGCTTATATCCGGGCTCTGCTCGTCCAGTGTAATCAAAACCGCACAAGTATTTCCGTCCATACCATAATCTGTATTTGTATAGCCTATATCACAAAGCGTATTACGAACTACCGCCTGGATATCAACATCTGCTTTTGTTGTTACTTCACCTGCAACAACACAAAGACCGGTTGTTACCATTGTTTCACAAGCTACCCGGCTTTCAGGGTCCTGGGCCAGCATCGCATCAAGTACTGCATCCGATACCTGGTCGGCAACCTTATCCGGATGCCCCATACTCACTGATTCACTGGTAAACAGGTAACGACTTGACTTATCTTCTTTTACTGCCTTCTTTACGGCTTTCTTTACTGTAGGTTTCTTTGCCAATTGCTTTATCTCCTTAAAAATAATAATCCGGCTTTAATCATAGCCTGAAATACTTATTATATATTCCTGCTGGGAACATGCTAAAAGTAAAATACTAAACTTTAGTAGGCCCAATTGCAAGACAAAATCAACTCAAAATCATCTGTAAGCCCGTTATTTGCCGATATTTCAATATAGATATAACAGAAATCCTGATCTTTCAGACGCGATATGAGTACATCCTTTCAAAAAATCACTCTGCATGACTTCATTTAAGTTATTCATGGGTAAATATTATCGTCTATTATCAACTTGTAAGTTCATTTTTTTAACAATATAATATAGCCTTTGACTGGACAAAAAACCAGACAACACATAAACTATTGTTAGACAATAACTAATAGTGAAAGGAACTAGAATGCGTATTATTTACATGGGTGGTGGTGAATTTGGTTGTGATACTCTAAGATGGCTGCAAAGCTCCCACCATGAGATCATACAGGCATACACACAACCTGCCAGACCGGCCGGTAGAGGTCGGGAACCACGCCTTACACCCGTTGCCCAAACCTGTAAAAATCTGGGCATACAATACATTGAAGCTGAGCAGATTAACGATGACAAAATTGTGCAAAACGTCAAAGAACTAAATCCGGAAGTTATAGTCGTCATCGCTTTTGGCCAATGGCTGGGTAAAAAGTATCTCGAACTGCCATGCAGAATTGTCAACCTGCACAGTTCTCTTTTACCAAAATATCGTGGTGCTGCTCCAATTAACTGGGCTATAATCAAAGGTGAGGCCGAAACCGGCGTTACCGTTATAGAACTAAACGAAGTCTGGGACGGTGGAGCTATTATCGCCCAGGAAAAAACCAAAATTAACAAAGCCGAAACGGCAGGAGAACTGCACGACCGGCTTGCAGCTATGGGACCGGCACTTATTGCTGAAGTACTCGGTGAATTTGAAGCTGGTATATACAATCCCAAACCTCAAGATGAATCTGTTGCCTGCAAGGCACCTAAACTAAAAAAAACAGATGGACATATAGACTGGAACAAAACCGCAAAAGAAATTAATGGACAGATTCTTGGTATGTGGCCCTGGCCTGGTGCTTATTTCCATGCATTATTGGAAAACAACAATGAACTGAGAGTTAGCGCGTGCCGATGCGAATTAATTGATTCCGAACCTGACCTGAAACTGCAGCCCGGCCAGCTCGACCACAGCCTTAATATTGCCTGTGGAGATGGTAAACTTATCAAAATTTTAGAAGTTAAACCGGATAACGGTAAACTTATGGCCTTCAAATCCTTTGCCAACGGCAGAAGAATTAAACCCGGCCATATTTTCACCTGATCCTGAATCATTTTATTATATTTATTTGACATATGATTAGAAAAGCAAAAATATCAGACGTACCCCAGATACACGCACTTATAAACCATTTTGCCGAGCGCGAGCGTATGCTGTTCAGATCGCAGACCAACCTGTACGAACACATTCGAGATTTTGTCGTTTACGAAGATAACGGACTGGTCAAAGGCTGTTGCGCCCTGGCGGTAATGTGGAAAGATCTTGCCGAGGTTAAATCCCTTGCCGTTGCCGAAGACTCACACGGTAAAGGTATTGGCCGCCAGATGATCGAAGCTCTTATCCTGGACGGACAGCAGCTTGGTCTCAAGACGATATTTTCGCTTACCCTGGAACCAGACTTCTTCCTGAAAATGGGCTTTGAAATTATCGAAAAAGAACAGCTTCCAATGAAAGTATGGTCCGAATGCGTCGCATGCCCCAAGCAGGACCAATGCGACGAAATTGCCATGCAAAGAGTTATTTAATATAGGTTATCATAGACAACCCCTTAAAACATGTTGCAATGAAACTCCTTTTCAGAAATCTCAGCTATCATCGACGTGTTAATATTGCTACCGCCCTGGCTGTTTCAGTCTGCGTTGCAATCATAACAGGTGCTCTTATTATTGGCGACACTGTTCGGCACTCTCTCGCTGAAACTGCTCGCCAGCGGCTTGGGTTTGTCGATTCTGTCGCCGTCTCTGAAAGTCGTTCTTTCAGCCCTGAAATTCCAAACCGCATTTCCGGCAGCCGTACAGCTGCCGTTAACCTGACCACTGCTGCGGCTATCAACCCCGAATCAATGGTACGTGCCAACAATATCCAGATGCTTGGCATTGATAACTCTCTGGCAACTGCATCAGGAATTGACAAATTTAAAGACCTTGGCCGCAATGAAGCAGTAATTAACTCCCAGCTTGCAAGCCTGTTGAATGCCAAGCCAGGCAGCGACCTTATCCTGCGTTTCGCTAACGACAATATGATAGCCGAACTCGCACTCTATTCCGGACAGGATTATAACCTTATGTGGAGGGTAACTGTAAAAGATATCGTCTCTGCTGAAGAATTTGGCAATTTCAGCCTTAAGGCAGACCAGAAACTGCCGGCCAATATCTTTGTTCCCGCCAGCCAGCTCGCCCAGAAGCTCGAATCTGCCGATACACGCAATATGCTGCTGATCGGTGACAAAAAATCTACTGAATCGCTGCAACAGGCTCTTACCCTTTCCGACCTTGGTTATAATATCAATACAGATGAATATCATACTTTCATTAAATCAGACAATATTTTTATTAACAAAGCGGTTCAGGCCGAATTGCTTGCCGACAACCCGGAACTGCGCCCCTTCACCGGCTACATGGTCAATGATATCGTCAACCAGGCCAACAATAAATCCGCCGCATACTGTTTCACCGGCACCGATACCACAGGAGCCATCGATGATAATTCGGCAATTGTCAGTCAATGGCTGGCTGATACCATTTCAGCTAAAACCGGGGACAGAATAAACATCAAATTCTTCCTGCCGGCCGAAAACAACGAGCTCAAAGAAGATTCCATAACTCTAACCATCAAAGCCATCGTTCCAATTGATTCTCTTACACCAACAGAAAAACTCATGCCGGAGATACCCGGCATGACAGAAACCGATAGCTGTACCGAATGGGAATCCGGTGTACCTATTGACACCAATAAAATTACTGACGCTGACGAAAAATATTGGGATGACTATCGAATGACCCCAAAGCTCATCATCAGCTATTCGCTCGCAGAAAAACTTTTTGCCAGTCGTTATGGCCTGGCTACCGCACTTTTCTCCGATCAGCCGCTCAACGACACCACCCAAATAAAGATCACTGATTCGCTCAAACAGCATGCCCAACCAGAGATAATCACACTCGCCGATCAGGCAAATTTCGCGGTAAACAACTCGCTCGATTTTGGAGGGCTTTTCCTCTCGCTCAGCATGTTCCTTATCGCCTCGGCTCTGCTGCTGCCGGCAATGCTGTTCGCGATAAATATCCAGAATCGAAATATTGAAATCGCATCACTCAAATCTATCGGCTACACCCACAAAAAAATCAAAAAACTCATCTTCTCGGAATCCGCTATTATTGCCATGCTCGGCGGCCTGCCCGGCATAATACTAGGCATAGCATACGCACATCTGCTTAACCTTGGTCTCGCCGATAACTTCTCCGGGGCCATAGCGGGTTTCAAACTTAGCCTTTTCATTAAACCGGAAACTTTGCTTACTGGATATTTGGCAACCGCTATAGTAGTCATTATTGCTATATATCTAAAAACTAAAGGACTTCTCAAACGCACTATAAGACAGGCTTTCAATGCTAATATTGAAAACGTCAACACAATCAAGTCGAAAGCTTATATTTCAAAGTATCTTGCTATCGCTCTGCTGATTACCGCTGCCGCTGTTCCGATTATAATGAACAAGGATGTTATGTCCTTTTTCACTTCCGGTGCGATACTCCTGGTATCCGGCCTGCTTTTCTTCAGATACGCCATATCATCAATATGTGTTATCTCAAAAAAAAGCACCGTCACTCAGCTCACAATAATACTAAACAATCTCAGACGCAATATTTCCAGTTCCCTGACCGTTGCGATATCTATCGCCTGCGGGGTATTTATGGTCATTGCCGTCGGCCTCAACCATCATAACCCGCTGAAAGACGCTGACAAACCTTACGGCCCTACCGGAGGTTTTGACCTGGCTATAAACTGCTCAGTACCCATTTCGCACCTGATCAAACCCGCTGAAAACCAAACCTTTTCCGCACTCCAGTTCCGTGTCAATTCAGGTGATGACGCCAGCTGTCTCAACCTTAACCGTCCCGGCCGGCCTTCCGTTATAGCCGCCGATCTGAACAAACTCATCCAATACAAACCTTTCTCCTTCGCAAGCACCATCCCAGATGCACCTGGCGACTGGTCTATTCTGAAAGATGATAATCCAAACGACAAAATCATTCCTGCCGTCACCGATTACAATACTATCATGTGGGCACTGCACAAAAAAGTTGGTGACCTGCTGGAAATCAAGGCTCAGGATGGTAATTCATACCAGTTCAGACTCGTTGCCGGACTGCAAAGCTCTATCCTGCAGGGCAAGCTTATCATTGACGAAACTGCTTTCAAACGGCTCTTCCCCAAAGTCAATGGTTACGACCTGATACTGGTAAAATCCGACAAGCCGGCAAAAACTCTGCTGGAATCTCTATCCGGTCAACTGGAAGAATACGGCCCGGAAATACGGCCTGCTACCGATATTATCGCAGAACTGTACCGAGTAGAAAATACCTACATGTCTCTTTTCGCTCTGCTCGGCGGCCTGGGCATGGTCATGGGCTGTATAGTACTGGCCCTTACCGTCGTTCGCAATACTCAAAGCCAGAGACGCGAATATGCTATTTTACAGGCCCTTGGATTCACACCAGAACAGATACGATCTTTTATATTTGTTACCTGGCAGATTCCCGCCACATCCGGCACTTTCATTGCCGTAATTACAGCCGCATACGCCGTATGGCCCAAACTCATTACCAGATTAAACAGTACCTCCGGCAAGATCGATATTATTATCTATGGCGGACTTACTCTTTTTGTTTTCTTGGCTGTTACCTTCGCCTGCATCAGTCTAGCTGCCAGGTTCGCTGCCTCAAGCAACATCACCCAAACCCTGCGTAACAAGTAAACTATAAACTTTACTTAAAACTCATCTTCGAAAAGTATGTAAGGCGTTTGCTCAAAGCCAAGCTCAAGATAAGTTGACTGCGCCCTGACGTTCTCACGCTCTACATACAACCGGCACCCGCAGACTCCATCTGTCTCAATCGCTCGCTGCCTGATCTCTTTATACATCGCACGAAACACGCCTCGCCTGCGATACTCTTTCTCTACATACACGCTCTGCACCCACCAGAAAACACCATTTCGCCAGTCGCTCCATTCATATGTAATCAACAGCGATCCAACAACCACACCGCCAATTTCAGCGGCAAGATAAAAACCACGAGCAGTATCATCAAATACGGCATTAATACCTGCTGACAATACCTGTACTTCAAGCTGCTTATCTTCGGTTTCAATCGCCATCGCCTGATTAAACCGCACCAGCAGTCCAATATCACACCTATTGGCATTGCGTACTATTATCTCATTTGGCATAATATTCCAAACCTGCTATTAACAATCCAAATATTAAATTAAGGTGACCTCTGGAAATTGCTTCTGATGCGATAGTTTAAGATTTTTTTGCTGACAAGGAACATAAAATCGAGCATATTGGGCTATATTCACTGTTTTATATGACGCATGTCAGCAGGCAAAAGAAAAACTAGTCGCTCAAAATGAATTTTCTGAGGTTGCCTTAAGCTTTTGATAAGCCATTTCCTTACCTTATGCCTTTATCCAAATCCTTAATGTCTATATTTTGATCTGCTTATACTTCCCTCTTCTGTGCGCTATGCGATCCGGGTTCTCGGCCTTGAGCTTATCTTCCCACGCAGTAAAGTTACCCTGGAACCACTGTACCTTGCCGTCACCTTCAAATATCAGCAGGTGAGTACATATCCTGTCCAAAAAGAACCTGTCATGGCTTATCACCATCGCACAGCCTTCAAAGTCAATTATCGCCTGCTCCAGTACTCGCATAGTATCCACATCCAGGTCATTTGTCGGTTCATCCAGCAGCAGTAGATTGCCGCCTTCACGAAGCATCTTTGCCAGGTGTATCCTGTTACGCTCTCCACCGGAACATGTACCAACCTTTTTCTGCTGTTGAGGGCCGCGGAAGTTAAACCTCGCCACATATGCACGCGAAGGAACCTCGACACCACCAACCATGATATGGTCGCCGCCCCCGGTTATCTCCTGGAAGATGGTCTTGTCTCCTTCCAGCTCATCTCTGTGTTGATCGACATAGCCAAGCTCAACAGTATCACCAAACTGCACCTTACCACTATCAGGTTTTTCCTGCCCGGTTATCATCTTAAACAGCGTTGTCTTTCCGGTACCATTCGGACCTATAATGCCGACAATAGCACTTCTCGGCAGCTCAAAACTACACTTATCCAGCAGTACCCTGCCGTCATAACCTTTGCATACTTCACTAACTGTAAGCACATCCTCACCCAGCCTCTTACCACTTGGAATCTGGATTACAACATCACTCTTGGCATCAATCTTATTATGAGATGCCAGTTCCTCGTAGGCGTTAATCCTGGCCTGGTTCTTCTGGTTCCTGCCCTTGGCAGATGTATTAATCCATTCCAGTTCCCTGGTCAGTGTTCGCTGTCGCTGAGTCTCTTTCTTTTCGATCAGGCGTAGTCTTTCAGACTTCTGCTTCAGCCAGCTTGAATAATTACCCTCAAACGGTATTCCCCTGCCATTCTCCAGCTCCAGGATCCATTTCGTAATATTATCCAGAAAGTATCTATCATGCGTTACAATTATAACAGTGCCAGGGTAATCCCTGAGTGCCTCTTCCAGCCACTGCACCGTCTCCGCATCCAGATGGTTAGTTGGCTCATCCAGCAGCAGCAGGTCAGGCTTTTCCAGCAAAGCTATCGCCAGCGCAATACGCCTTCTCTCGCCACCGCTTAGCAGCTCAACCTTCATATTGTCATCCGGCAGAACCAGGGCATCTGCCACAATATCGATCATTCGCTCGCATTCCCAACCATCACAGGCATCTATCTTATCCTGCAGATTACCCATCTCATCCAGCAGCTTATCCATATTATCCGCCTGATCAGGGTCACCCATTAGCTCAGAAATCTCGTTAAACCTGTCGACCATATCAGTTATCGACTTGATACCTGTCATCAGATTTTCCCTAACTGTCTTATCCAGCTCAAGTTCCGGCTCCTGAGCCACATACCGCAGCTTCATATTATTAGCCAGCCTGGCCTCGCCGCCATGGTCCTTATCAATACCGGCCATTATCTTCAGCAGTGTACTTTTACCGGCACCATTTTCACCGATAACTCCAATTTTCGCGCCATAAAAAAATGATAGCGATATGCCGCTGAATATCTCTTTATCTGTATATCGCTTACTGACATCACTCATCTCAAATATAAACTTCGGAGCCATAATTTTTCCTGTTCTATTTTTCTTTCAAATATCTATTTTCTAATCACTTATATTATCGTCTACCTGACAGTATATTCTCAGCACCTCAATCGAACCGCTAATTATACACATTTTACCGTTTATTGCCAATACCCAAAAAATCGCTTAGATAATAGTTAACTTTTTTGCTATTGAGTTGCCAAAATCTCCTTAAAGGGCTTTCCTGCAACACATTGAATTAAATGTACTTTCGAGAAATAGCTCAAAAATACATTTAAATGTAAAATTCTAACACCTCATAAAAATAACACCAAACCTCTAAAGAATTATTGAATATTTTACACAACAAGCCCTATAATTGACATAGAAGAATATACAAGAAGAATTCCACAGCTATGAGGGACAAATTGCGTGGAAGTTTTATTCCAGAAAGGTAGTGTGAAAATGAAGAAAAATATAATTATAGCTCTATTTTTGATATCAAATACCGCTCTTTATGCCGGTTTCACTTTTAGTTTCGATGCCGGCTCTGACAACAATTCAGGCGTTGCTCAGCAACTGGCCGGCCAGTTTTCCATTGACTTTGAGTCTGACGGCTCAGATATGGTTTATGCCAAATTCAACTTCGCGGACGGAGATTTCGATGCAAAAATAACAGAGATTATTTTCGACAATAGCTCTGATTTTTTTGAGTCTGCTCAATTTATCTCCGGCGGCTCTTCTGACGGAGTCCTTTTTTATTCCACAGACAACCCGTCTGCCCCGCAATGGAATGACTATTATGATGAAAACTTTTCAAAAGACGTAACTGACTACTATGCATTCAACACAAAAGATAGTAAATCGGCAGATTACTCTATTCTCAGTAAAAACAATAAGTTCAAAGGATTAAGTTCAGGTCAGTTTTTCACTATTGGATTTAAGATCAAAAATGAAATAAACGAACTACTTCTAAAATCCAAATTGAAAATCGGATTCCACGCTCAATCAATTATACCATCTGACGACCCAAAACATGAATATGATTTTAGTGACTCATTTTTCAAAACCTGCAACAGTCCTACGCCTGTAGTACCTGCTCCGGGTGCTATGCTCCTGGCAGCTTTGGGAACTGGTACAATTACAGTATTCAAAAGAAAGATTTTTTAACATTCGATAATATAAAAATACTTACCCGGCCTTAATTCTATGTTATAGTAGCAAGATTTCGACCGGGTATTTTTATTCCATCCTCTTTGGATCGCAGATGTTGATCTCACCTTGAAGTTCATTAAAGTAGAAAAGTTTGCCTGTTAACCTGTCAACCAGTACATACCTGGTAACTTCCATTTCATGCTCATGCTTGCCTTCTTCTGTTGAGTTCTGAGCAGTATTATTTTCAAAACGTTCTTCCGACACCTCGCCTTCTATCAGCTTATATGTCTGGTATCGACCGCCGCAGCCTGCTATCAGCACTACACTAACCACTAACAGAAATAACTTACCATACTTCATTTCAATACCCTTTCGTAAAAAAAACGGTAATCCTTTCTATTCCGCTACACATGCCTCTTCTACTTCCTTTATCGTCTTTGGTATTGACGCTCCCAGTATCCGGTTTCCACCCTCTGTAACAAGTACATCATCTTCTATCCGTACTCCGCCGAAATCATAATAGTCTTCCAGCTTTTCATAACAGATGTATTCTTCAAACTTCTTCTCACTCTTCCATTTATCAATCAGATGAGGCATGAAATATACTCCAGGCTCTACAGTAACAACATTACCAACTTCAAGTTCTTTCGCCAGCCTTAACGACTTCAGGCCAAACTGGGTACTTCGCGGTATATCGCCGTAACCTACATAATGTTCGCCAAGACCCTCCATATCATGCACGTCCAGACCCATCATATGACCAAGCCCGCAAGGGAAAAACAATGCATGTGCTCCCCTGGCAACAGCCTCTACAATATCACCTTTCATTAAACCCAGGTACTTTAGCCCATGCGCCAACCTCTCACAGGCCAGCAAATGTATCTCGCGAAACGCTGCTCCCGGCTTGACCATCTCGATCGCATCCAACTGCGAATTCAGTACTATAGAATATATTTCTTTCTGCTGCTCGGTAAACTTGCCGCTAACCGGAAATGTACGCGTTATATCGCCCGCATAATGCAGCGGAGACTCTGCCCCGCAATCACATAATGCCAGCTGACCATCAAACATCTGGTTCCTGTAATATGGGTTATGCAGAATCTCGCCCCGAACTGAAAATATCGGCTGAAACGAAATCGCACTGCCGTAAGAAGTCAAAACAGCTTCAAGCTCAGCCGCTACCTCAAACTCGAATATGCCGTTTGCGGTAAGCTCCATTGCTGCCAGCTGCATATTGCCGGTTAAATCAACAGCCAGCTCTATCTGCTCGATCTCTTCTTCGGTCTTGATATTACGCTGACCTGCCACTGCCTTTATAAAATCCACCGAAATGAAATCTGCAACCGCATCTGTCGGAACCCCCAGCCACTGGGCAGCATTTACCTTGTGCTCGTCCCGGTAAAACGGCAGTAAATGTATCGCCCTGCCGCTGCTCAATACCTGCCTGGAATATGATGACAGCTCATATAGCGGTGCCGTCCTGCTTATACCACTATGCTCGCTCCTCTCGGCTATTGTTGGCTCCGGACCTGTCCAGACCGTATCATCCACCGTTGGATCATCGCCAAAGATCATATGCGAATCATTATCGATATCGATCATACCGGCCAGACCGGGCCAGTCAACCCCGAAATAATACAAAAATGTACTATCCTGCCTGAACCGGTAGCAGTTTCCTTTATAATTAATTGCACTGCAGCCGTTACCGGGAAAAACCAGTACCCCGCTGCCTATCTGCTCGGCCAGCTTTTGCCGACGTGATTTATATACCTCTTCAGAAAACACTTTTTATCTCCAAAATCTTATATCTTCACCTGCCGACTATACTCTTGCCGGATATAATTATTTTATTATGATAATCCCAAATAGCAAACCTTTTCTATTTTACCTGAAAATGAACTTCCGAACATCTTCACCATTTTTGACAAACTGGGAAACTTATAACACCAATTCTCATTAACTTTTTTAACCTGCCGTTCTCTTTCCAATTTCCTGCAATTTTTCCATTGCTCAAATTACCATTTAAATATTATTTTTCTGGTAGAAAAGGTAAGGTTTTTCTTCTAACACCTTATATAGGAGATGAAGTTATGCCAACCGTAAAACACACAATTCTGATTATCGTTATCCTGATTGGAACAATCACTTCTAATATTTCAGCAGGATTATTCACTTTTGACCCCGGTACCGTCATTACAGATACCTCCCAATGGACAGCAGGAACCGGCCTTACAGAACAATGGTACGGCTCTAATTTCACGGCATCTGACGGATATGCCGAACTCACTGAGACTTCATTAGGTAATACATCAATGCTGGCCAGGACAGGTGTCAACTCTATTCTATTTGCCTTGGAACTCAGCTCTGGCCTTATCGGCACCCATAACTGGCATATCGACTCTTTGTTCAGTGACTATGACACCCAGTACAACTACGGACAGGTATTCCTGCTTAATATCGGCCAGATATTAAAACTCAACAAAGACATATGGAACAAGCCTCCCCTGGGAGCTTCCCTTATTAGCAGCCAACAGGCTTTACCTGGCTCAGACAACCTGAACTGGAACACTTATGGCAGCACCTATGATATTAGCCAGAATGACGTTGACACCTTCAACTACATAGTATTTGCCTTTACCGGCAGTAAACACACCAGCCAGGTTATGATGTTTGATAACTTCTCACCAGGCATATACGAAAACCTGGAATACGAAACTCCGGAACCGGCTACCGTAGCTATCGCCGGACTTGGCCTGCTGCTGCTCTTTAGAAAAACAGCTCACCCAGTTAAAAAATCAAATAATGCTTAACAACATTAAGTTCTCATTTTTATACTCCTTTCCCAAAAGAGCGACTAACAGAGTCTTCGCTCTTTTACATTCCACCACCATCATAATCGTTATAATTGTCAAATTCAATACAACCCAAACTTATAATTACTTACTCGAAGTGAACGATTTTAAACTTTGTTTTAACCCTAACACATTGTAAATAAATTCGTTATATTTAAACTTATAATAGTATGCCGCTTTGCGACAATCCTTACCTGATACCCAATAACTAATACCTCTGACACTGAATAATCAGGCTGTTATAAAAAGTAATGATTGGTAACTTAGATACTTTATTACTACCGGTAACGATAATAAGTGTTTCATTTAATCGTTTTTATACAAACAAATTACATTCAGGCTTGCCGCTGATTTATTTAAATAGTACCTTTCACTAAGTGATTTAACCCCGGCATGATAATTGATCGGGAAATATTGTTTTGTATAAGGAGAAGAATATATGCCAAAAAATCGCGTTTTGTCTCTTGCAATCGCAACTTTCGTAATGACTTTTTGTAGCTTAGCTAATGCTGGGCTGCTGGAATTTGACAGCGGTGTTTCTATTACTGATACGAACAAATGGACCGCCGGATCTGATAGCACAGGTCAATGGTACGGTTCAGACTTTACTATCAATGATGGCTCAGCTATACTTACTGAATCATCCAATGGAAACTCACGCAGAGTTGCAAATTCTGTTAACTCTGTTATGATTGCATTTGAATTGGATGATAGTATGGTTGGCTCGCATTCCTGGTCAATTGACACCCTGTACAACAATTACAACAACCAGTACAACTACGGTCAGGTTTATCTGCTCACTGATAACCAGAACGTAATGCTCAATCAGGGTATATGGGGCAAAAAGAACGGTTATTCTACGATTATTAGCCAGGAATACCCAAGTGCCGGTACTGGTAATATGACATGGGACACTTTTGGCAGCTCGTTTGATCTTTCAGAAAGTCAAACCCAAAATTATAGCTATATAGCTTTTGTCTTTACCGGTAGCAAATACAGTGACCAGACACTAGCCTTTGACAATTTCAGCACAACTCTTATGGACGCTTCAAAATGTGCTATTCCGGAACCTGCAACTGTTGCTATTGCCGGACTCGGTGCTCTGATAATGTTCAGAAAGAAAAAGACCACTTAAGCTGATGAATTTCAGCTATATAAACTATACTCATTTTTTACACTCCTTTCCAACAAGAGCGACTACCAGAGTCTTTCGCTCTTTATCTTTCCCGTCAGGGTTATTCACTCCTAGCGCATTTGCAAAATTCTCGAACTGTTAATTCATTTCCCCTGCGATAAGATCCAATTCAACCTTCTTGGTTTTTAACAATTTTTTATTCATCATCTGCTATCGTTTGCCCGATAATAGCAACAGTAAAAGCCATAACATCTTGCAAGATATTGTGATATCATAGGTTAGCAAACCTGCTGTGTTATACTTTTATGACAAAAAATAGCGGAATACGAGAAGAATAGTGTCAAGTTAATCTTACAAGAAGGAATAGTCCTATAATGACAAGCGCAGTAATTGGAAAAGTTAAAATCCCTCCGGTTTTCGCTCAAATTGCTCAAGAAGTGGAAGATATGCCGCTTGGTAAGGTCAAAAAAGAAATTCTGGAATTCGACGGACCGGTTAAACTGGACTTCAATAAGGATTTTTTAGACACCCTCAGTCTGGAAAAACTTCAACATATTCTCATCACCGCCAGGTTATACAAACTCGGCAAACAAAGAGAACCTGTCGTCGCATAGTTTTTCTGTATTATTTCCGATCGATTATTTTATGATTCTCCATACTCAATTCCGCTAGCTGACGAAGTTTATTCCACCCTTCTTCTCTATCTATCAGCATAACCTCATCTTCCAACTCAAATACAAGGTTATGATTTGCTGGCAATGCCGGCAGCTTAAATCCCGCCTCACTCCTTCTACCGCCTGCATAACAAAATCGGCCGTATTTATCTGACCACAATGCATACGGTTCCGAAACATACTCATTTTCACACCTGTAATAATACCAGTTATAGCTGCTCCACCCTACCGCAACTACCGTACGCTGCATCTCTTCATATTTTTCTTCCGGGTATGCCGTCATAATACCAACAGCCCTTCTGAATTCTTCTTCACGATTTTCGCGGTCGTTATACCACAAACCTTCACTGGTAAAAGTATTCTGACCCCAGCCTGCAGAGCATAACAGCTCCTGGCCAATCGCCTTGGATATCGTACTAATCGACCCCAGTTCATTCTCAAAAACCTCACCTTTGAGATATCCGCCAATATTATAATCCGGCGGTATCGAACTTATGCAATGGCCATCAGCCTGCATATTACCTGCTATCGTTTCATGAGCTCCTCGCAGTCTCACCAGCCATTTTTCCGTACCAGAGCTCAACTTAGGAACTAGCGGCTCAAACTGATACGAACGCTCATCACTGGCATACACCCCAACATACATCCTCACACTATCAGGCAGTACATCAGCGCCACGCAGTGCCGTTATAGTACCCTCCGGCCATTGCAGAGGATTGATTCCAGGCACAGGATCGTACGCCAGAATATTAACATCAAGCTCCAGATATCTTAGCTTGCCATCAAGATCACGTGCAAGCATCATACACAATATACCGCCTCGGCTAAAACCCACAAGGTTCAAAGTCAACCGGCCTTCTCCCAAAACTCCCGACGAAACCGCTTCAGACAAACAAGACTTCGACTCTTCCAGGCACTCCTTCCACCCTCTTATACTGTCAGTATCAGGAAAACCCTGACCAAATAAATCTATTATCGAATAATTCGATCCAGTCCCTATCCCATCTACTATCAATTTATAATGCGTCGAACACGGATTGGCCAAATTCGGATCTGCCATATCATTTTTATACAGCTCAGCGATCAGTTCCGGGCTCGCAAATCCAGATACATTCGGATCACTCCACTGACTGGTCATTGCCGTTCCGCAAAAATAGACATTCACTACCTTGCCGCCATAAACCGGCAAAACCAGCAAAAATAAAAAACAAATTACCCTTAACATGACCATTACTATTATGAGATCTGCCCGTTAATCAACGCCAGTCATATTCCAGCTTGCTCGTATCTATCGGATATGCAGAATCAAACGTTCGTTCATTTATGCGAGGCCAGCCGCTTTTCCAGTTAACAATATAACTCTTACCTATCGATAATATTTTGGATTTCAACCTGATACAATCTTCATCGCGTGAGCTCACAAACCCTGACTTAGTCACCAGTATATAACCTCGAGTGCCACTCCTCTTTACAATCTCAAGCTCCATTCCCTGGGACTTGAAATAATCCTGTACATATTTCAGTTTCGTTAGGTCTGTTTCACCGCCATACACAATCAGACATCTTACCGGCCTTTCCTCCACAGGCTCAGCATTACCTGCTGTATTGGCATTATTGCTTTCCAATACCTCTGAATTCTGTACCAGTCCGGTAATAGGATCCGAATTCAACGCCGCTATCATCTCCGGACTTGGCTCGGCATCCAAGCGACTGTTATCTTCAACCATCTCGGTATTATCACTACCTGCAGATTCATCAACAACAGCTTTTTTACCAATATTAGCAGTCATACCAACCTTATACGCTGCCAACAGCGATGTCAAAACCGCCAACACCAGCATAACAAACAACCACACAGGCATTACCATAGTAATCCGACCGTAATCAACCTCAAAACTCAAATTACTATCATCTTCACCATCGTCAACAGGAGAAACATCCGCTGGAGTTGTCGGATAACTTGCCAATGGCTTTTTCACAGAACCTGCCGGCTGCGATGAGCCAGGCGCAGGTACTGCCGGTATATCATAGGCATTCTGGATATTCAGCTTTTTACGACGACCAAAAAGACCGCCACGCGATTTTTTACCTTTATGATAAAGCTCGTATAATGCGGGTGGTGATTTCTTGCCTGACATAAACGCCCCATTCTGTTAGACTTATAACTTTTCTCTATGCTATGCCGACTAAATGCCAGCTTACCTTTTAGATTATATCAGCCATCATACAAAAATCAATCTTATTCACAAATCCATTCTCCTGCACAAAACTAAAACCACGCTAATGGCAGGCCCAAAAAGATCTCAATGGCTTCAAACTATTCTATTTCACTTCACCTCAAAACTTACAACCGCTACCTCGCCGCTGTCATTTACACATTTCAGACTGTATTGACCGGCAACCAGCAATAAAGCCCTTTCCCCCATCGCCAGGTATTCATCATTCAGCAACCAGTGCAGCTTACCATCCTGGTTCGCCTTTGGAACAATCTCAACTTTACCGTCATACGCAATAAAATTCTCTCCATTTTCCGGGGAAACTATATGTAGTTCACTATCAAGGCTTACCGGCACAGGCAGTGCTTTCACCACCCTGATTGTTTCTGTCTTTCCCTGTTTTACATTATTACACAAAACAGGATTATTGAATAATCGCGACAATAAAGGCTCTGCCGCTTTTGCTCCTACATATTCATATCTGCCCGAACCGCTGAATTTGCCGACCCACACTCCAATTGCATATTTCTTATTGTGACCGATCGACCAGGCATCCCTTCTGCTGGAACTGGTACCAGTTTTCCAGGTAAACCACGGCATATTATCCAACTCGACATTTGCTAAACCGCCCGGCACCCGGCTTTTACTTGATAATATCTCGTTTATATTGTCACATACTCCCTGGGCGAATATCTTACGGGTAACTCTCTGCTGATCTTCATACAGACAGCAGCTCGAATATACACCCCCTCTGCCAAACACTGCGTATGCATTCGTCAGCTCCAACAAAGACACTTCACAGCCGCCTACAATGAATGACAACCCGCTTCGCTGCTCAATATCACTCGAAAACTGTATCCCAAGATTCCTTAACAGCTCATAACAATTACCTGCACCCATACATTTCGCTACCCAGATAGCTGGTATATTCAATGATTTTCGCAACGCTTCAGATGCTGGTAATTCACCATAAAATTTCTTGTCAAAATTTGACGGTGTCCATCCTGCAATGGATATCGGCACATCATACAACATACTTTCCGGTGACAATCTGTTTTGCTCAAATGCCATAGCATAAATAAACGGCTTCAGTGTTGAACCCGGACTGCGTCTGGCAACCGCACCGTTTACCTGGCCGTCTTTCGGATCATCAACATCGCCAGAACCCACCATAGCGACAACTGCGGATTTTTCGATATCTATTACTACTATCGCAACCTCACTCTCACCCGGAAGCTCATCCTGATACCTGCCGCAAATCTCTTCTACCTGGCTCTGAATACTATTATTTATCGTTGTCTTTCCGCCATGTTTCTTCTGCCTCAAAGCCAGCCACGCTGCATGCGGGGCAGTCATTTTCCGCTCGATGGGGTTTATCTCTATCTTTTCCGCCAATGCAGTCTCATACTGCTCCCTGTCGATCCTATTACATTCATACATTCGTAACAAGACAAATTGCTGCCTTTCTATCGCCCTGGATAAATGCTTATACGGATTATATGCTGCCGGTGCCTGCGGCAAACCCGCCAAAAAAGCTGACTCTGCTATCGAAAGCTCAGATGCCCTCTTGGAAAAATACATCAAACTGGCCGCCTCTACTCCACGAATATTACCGCCATAAGGAGCATAATTCAGATATGTCGTCAAAATCGCCCTCTTATCGCGGATCTTTTCCAGCTGCCTCGCTCGAAATGATTCTATCGCCTTACTCTTCAAAGTACGCGGTCGGTCATCTATCATCCGGCATATCTGCATTGTCAGTGTACTGGCACCAGAAACCACTCTCATATGAGTTACATTCTGCCAGACCGCCCGAATTACTGCCGTAAAGTCTACTCCGCAATGATCGTAAAATCGGCTATCCTCAACCGCAATTGTGGCATCTATAACATAATTGCATATTTGATCATACTCTACCGGCATACACCATTGCTGCTGCTCTGACACCAAAACCATCAGATCACTTCCGCTGCAATCGGTAACCCTGGGGCTCGCCTCGAATAATTCCAGACGTTCATCGGGAAACGGCCAGATGCAGCTTGCCAGGGCATTCAGCAATACCGGCACAACATACATCACTGCCGCCAGAATGCAAAGACGTATAAAACGCTTTTTGTACTTCTTTACCGAAATCGTCATCATGGCTCTGCCTTCATTCTGCCCGGCATACCAAGCGATGCTATCGAGGAATTATACATACTCGATGCCTGGATCGGTGGTATCTCAAACTCTCCGGCAGAAATCACTCGTAGCGAATAATTAAACACACGACTTGCATCGTCAAGACCGCAGAATATTATCACACGGTCATCCTGGAAATCTGCATTTTCAGTATTTGACTCATACCCGTAAATTTCGGCACTCTGCGCCAGCCGCGGATTCTCTACTTCCACCCCTGCCGGTAAGGCATCCACTATCGCAATATTATCTATTTCACCATAGCTTCCCTCTGTTTTTGCTAGTTCTATTTGCACTTTCACCAGGTCGCCAACCTTTAGTCCCGCTGGATCGATTTCCTTTCCGTCCCTATCCAGCCATTTACGCTTCACCGAGATACGCTTGTCATAAGGTTCACAAAACTCCGATTTAGCCTGTCCTTCTGAAACTCGCACTATATATATTTTGCCGGTACCGCTGCTGCTAACCGTTATCGGCTGGCCAAAATCCTTAAACTCCTCTACCAGCGGTGCTTCATTACTAAACGCAAGCTCTCTGCCATCGCCAACCTTTACCACACCGCTATAAACAGCTTCTTCTCCCTGGTTTTGTATCTGGTATTTTGCCAGGGCCATTACTGCTGCAGAATTCTCCAGGGTACTGTAAATCCTGCCATCCAATATGGTATTACTTACCTCTTCGGCCAGCTGTGCCGCCTTCATATTTTCCGGCACTATCTCCATCAAGACCATCAGCAGCAATGCCTGCTGATATAGTTTCGATGTCAACCGGCCGCTGGAAGTCGTTTCTATCGATACCTCCATAGCTTCTTCCGGCAAAAGCTGCAATGCTTCTTCATCACGGCCCAGATTGTGCAACGCTATTGCCAAATGTGCTTTACCGCCCATATCCAGCCGATCTTTTCGTTCATACAAACTATTAATCCAGCCGGTTTGCCCCCTGCTGTTGCTCGCCAGCACCCTGCATATCAGAGCCCTGGTATTGATATCAACCTCATTATTATACGAACCGGTATTCACCAGTTCCTTCTCCAAGTAGTCCATCAGCGACTCAACAAACCTGTCATCCACCGCATACCCAACTTTTTTCGCTTCTGTTAGACACCACCCGACATACGCAGTACCCCAAGGATAATCCGAAGTACCGCCCGGCCAATAGCTCAAACCGCCGTTAGGCGTTTGCATACTCCACAACCTCGCCAGACCGGCCTCTACTAATGTCTCAATATCCTCGTTTCGACCCGCTTCGATTATTTCACGAGAGAATAATAAACCAAATACCCTGCTGGCTGTCTGCTCCACACATCCATAAGGATATCCAACCAGCTTCTCCAGCGTCGGTGCCATCTGGATCGACGGCTTGGAAAATATCTTCAGCTTCATATACTCTGTATCTGCAATATACGTCTCTGAAGGCGATATCCTTATTTCACTCCCGGCGTCAAATGCCTCAGTTTTAACCTCGGTACACAATGCTGATACCGGCCGTACTGTCATATTCAATACAACATTATCAGATATCCCCTGCCCGCCATTGGTTCCTGCGGTTAATTCTATCTTGCCTTCTCCTGATTCTACCGCACAAACATTCATCATATACAAAATCGACTTATTAGGCTCGATACTGAACTCTCTTACCCCGCTTTCTTCACTGCCAACCGCACCGGAGAGTTTTGCCCCCAGCCAAACTGATACCGCTTCTGTCTTATTATTGAATATTCGCACCGGCACCATAAACCTGTCGCCCGGTGCCACAAATTTAGGACACGATGTCTCTATCGACAGCTCTTTCGCCAAAACCACCGAACCATCACAGCTCCCGTATCGATCCGCATCAAACGCTGTCGCCATCAAACGCATCTGTCCGGTCATCTCCGGCATCACCAGCTCTACCTGCAATTTACCGGTCTTATCTGTCGGCAATACATCATTCCATATCACCGCCGACTCGCGGGATTTTGTCGCTGTCGGACTACTGCGACGCAAACGGCCAAACTCAGACTCTCCTCCCGCTCCTATTCTCACCATCGACTCCGCTCGCTTATAATCCGGCAACAGCCTGTTAAACAAATCTGAACTGCTTACTCCCGGCTTTCTCGCCTGCAAAAAGAATTTATATGGATCCGGATTTTTGTAATTGGACGCCAGTAATACCCCCTCATCTACCGCCCATAAGTGAACCATCGCCGGGTGGTTCGGGTCCGTCGGCAAACCACTGTCAACCGTTACAGTGGTCTTACTTCCCGGCTTCTGTCTGCCCTCACACACTATCTCAAGCGGCAGCTTATTAGATGAATGATCTATCTTCACTCGAGCCATTCCATATCCTCGATGCGGCAGCCAGTCTGTCTGTTCCGGGTCAACCTTGCGGATCACCGTAGCTGCAAAATAAACACTGCCTCGTGCCGATTTATCCACCGTCACCTCCAGCTCCGCGGCATTATCACGCACCTCTGCCAGGTAGTAACTTAATACGCGATCAGTTTCCTGTGTCACCAGCACCTGTCCTTCTACCGGGCTTCTCAACAATACCTTTACCGTATCACCTGGCTTATAAACAGACTTATCTGTCACAACCTCAACCTTTTCAGGCTCATTCATCGCCAGGCTGTGCTTATCGCCGTATTCCGAACAATAAAAATCTACCTCTGTCTTGCTGCCGCTTTCTGCATCTTCCAGAACCAGCCTGTAATAACCGCTGTTATCGCATTTCAACGCAAATTCCCCGGCATGATTATCTATCGATTGCAGTTCCGCCTCCAAGACCTTGGTTATCTTCTCTTTTGAATCCCAGACATATTCACCATTTACTATCTTCAGCGTTGTATTATATTCTATCGACAATAATTCATAGCTCAGAACATCTACCGCCAGCGGCTTACCCTGACCATCCAGGCTAACCCATTCGATATTAAACGACTCGCCCGGCACCGCTATCCTGCCGGCCATATTACGTACGCCAATATGATGATCCAGTAAATCAACTATAGCCGAGCTGCTGCTCGAAACCGACCTCGCTCCCGGCTCCGTTACCGTCACCGTCGAATACAATCGATAGTATCCCTTTTTCAGCGATTCCGGTACCTCCAGCTCAACTTCAAGCTTTCCTTCTTCATTCAAATTCTGCTTTACTGTTTTCGCCTTTACTTCTTCAGCTGTTCTTTTGACACCAAAGCTGTAGTCCTTGTAATCCTCAGCAACAAAACACCTCTGCACATAGTCATTATTAATTGCTGCCTCCAGTTCCGACGCCGGCTGATCCCACAGATAACGGGCCGAGATATCAAGCTTTGGATTCTCTTCCGGGCCATACCTCATATGGCTGCTGGACGCCTGAACCTTCATACGCAGCGGGGTAAACATTTCTAACGAAACACTCGTACTGCCCAGCTCTCGCTCAGAACCCGGCAAACACACACTCACTGTATATAATCCCGTCTGGTAATACACCATCGTCTGGAAAACATTCTGAAATACTCCATGGCTGCCCTCACCCGGCTTGACTATCACACTTTCAACCTCTTTGCCGTCCGGCCGGTACACTTTCAGCTCATAAGGCATAACCGGCGGCACGCCACCTGTCTTATCCCTTATCACGCCGGTTATATATATCTTTTCACCCGGTCGATACACTCCTCTTTCCGGGTACAGCATCACCTCATAATTTTCCGGCCACGGTCTGCCGGATTGATCAACTCCATCTACTACCCACTGGTTTAATCCCGGCTTAACATAGTTCATATCCTTTCCCAGCTGCGCCGTCACCAGCCATATCGCTCCCTTGTCACCACCCGTAACATACTTCAACCTTGCTATTCCGTCTTTATTCGTCTTGCCCTCTGCCAGTTTCTGGTTCTGATACGATATCCCTTTTACCACTGCTCCTTCTATACACTTACCATCTGCCAGCGAGGTAACCCATACCACAACCTCATCCTTGGATTGTTTGGTCGTTATCGCAATATCGGAAATCACTACCAGGCTATCGTCCCGGTTCCAAAAACATTCTTTATTCCTTATCGACAGCGAATATATTCCCGGACCCGCACCAATCAATGTGTTCAACTCCAATGCCAGCTTCTCTGCCTTATTTCTCGACAGGTCAAGCTCTATATCCCTGCTGTTCACTTCTCGTGCCGTTCCGCCGACCCTGCCGCCATGCAAAAATGACACCAGGTTATTTTCATATACTCGCCACGACCTGAGCTCCAGGTTAGAAATATTCACAGCTTTGGCCTCGATTGTCTTTGTTCCGCGCGGCGACAATATCCCGCCGGAATAAACAAATTCAACCTTTGGCTCTGCATCCGGAATATCAACCAGAACCTCAACTTCTTTACCCAGTGTTACCTCATTTTCTGACGACAGCACCGCCGGTATCTTTATCGCGTATCTCGTTGCCGGCTCAAATTTACCTCTCAGAACCAGCTCATCACGCCACCTACTTACCGTCAGCCCCTCAACCTTTGGCGATATATTAAGCTCCGGCAGCTCTTCTGCCAGCTTCTGACTGAATGTCAGATCTACCCGTACGCTTTCTCCAAAATCACCACCATATACATACTGATCCAGGTACATAAACCGACAGTCGATCTCCAGGATCTCCTTTACCTCATTTCCCAGCGGCAAATCCGCCTTATCACCTTTCAGCTCCTTATCTATCACCATCAGCAGCCTGTCTGAATCGCTCCTGGCAACCTGGACAACTATCTCACTGCCGGCTTCATGCGTCACCGCCTTGACATTTCTGATTATCTTATCTTCCAGTACACCCGCATCATAAAACCGCACATGCTTCATAAAGTCGTCCGGGCTTACCGGCTGATTGAACGAAACTTCGACCATCACATTATGATTATCGGACGTCATCACCCTCGCATATTCATAACACAGTGGAACTGTCTCAAGTGACAAACCATCATCACAGTCAAGCTCATAGCTCGTTAGCTCGACAAAATTCTCTACCGCACTCAAACTTACCTTTCTGCCCGGCCCCAACGGCATGTCCAGGCAAAACGATGCGGTACTACCACTTTCCCATTGCCAGCTGCCGGACAGCGAAGGCTCAACCTCAAACAATGCCGCGGCAGTATTACCTATCTCACTGTCACTCGCCAGCTTCCGGTCGAATGTTACTTTTATCCTGTCAGGGTTGTAATCGTCCGGATAAAAACACGCTGAACGGACCTTCACCACATTCTTATTAGAAGATATTGTGTGCTGTATCCATGCGATACCGCATATATTGATTATTAATAGGAATATCCCGAAAATTATTAAATACGACTTCGCCTTCATAATCCAATCCTTGAATATCTCGTTCATCCATGAACAACTTAAACGCTAAGCTATTTATAATCTAATCAAAGTGACCGACTTTACACTTTTTATTGCTGTAACACAATTTAATGCAAATTGTTACATTAATGATTTAATTAACTTGCCGCTTTGCGGCAAACCTTCCCTAATACCAAATAACTAATACCTCTCAAATTGACCATCGGTCAGTTTGAGTAATAAATTCTACCACATATCCGTCAAATATCAAAACCAAAACAAAAAACATTCCCAATAGATTAATCCAACACCAAAGCCAGTTTATCATATTTACTGGATTTAGACTTATATTAAAAGTATCACAATTCCTCAGCCTGTTTCATAACCAGCATCCATAATTCATAATTTAAGAACCTCTCTCTTCCATTCTCTTTTTAAGCGACTCTACAAAACCTGACTCATCTTTATACCTGTCCATGAATTCATCATACATATCCTTCCATTGCTCCTCCATATCATTTTCCAGCAGCAGCTGCCTGGCCTCATAAACATTATTCTTCGCTCCGGACTCCCAAAAGTACTGCTTCCTTTTAATTAACCTGCTCGCCGTATCCATCTTTGCCATGGCCGCCAATAACGGATCTTCCTTCTGACCGGCAACTTTATACAGCACCCTGTCTAATACTTTATCCCTCAACTCTATACTATGCTTATTTTCTTTTGCCTGCTTATACCAGAAAAACAATTCTTTTGTATTGTCCTCCCACAAATAAAAATCGATCAGCCGGTCGTAAAGTGGAAAATCAGCTTCATCTAAATCCCTGTCAACCTCAACCCAATATTTTTCCGGCATACCCAGCGGCCATAGCTCATCCTCCCACGGCAAAACGCCCGTCACCCAGTATCCAATTATACATTTCCGCGCTTCATCCCACACACCAAGCTCTTCTATATAATCTTTATCGCTACCCGCTACTATACCACCAAACGCGATATCTGCCGCATCAAATCTCGCCATATCCCGGCTGCTGCCCTGATCGGTCAAATAGAACCAATGCAGTGTAATCAAATCACCGGAACTATACCAGTTATCCTCATCTATCGCCCGTATTGCAGGCGAAATATATTCTACCGCCTCATCAATCCTCTCAACTTCAATCAACCGCTCTATCAGCCGATAAGAATCACCCATTATCTCAGCCTCTCTCCGACAAAACTCTATCATCTCATCGGTCCGGCCTGCTTCCTTCAATGCGTGCACAATCCAATTTGTATAATACTCTCTATCACCAATTCTAACCATACCATCATTGATATTTGAAAAATCTTTATCCGCCATTTCTTCCAGCAGCTTATCCGCTGTAATACTCCAACTCTCCTTAGAATCTCGACTCTCCATGTATTCTTTCAAAGGCTTTATTTCTTCAGAATTAATATTTCCGCTCCTGGCCCAATCAACTGCCCGGATATATCTTTCTACCTCACTCAACGACGATTGCTCCAATGCTCTCACTGCAACAGACACACAGCCTTTTACCTGTTCACCTGTTTTATCTATTTTCCGGCCAAAACCCGGAACATCCGATTGCTTACATCCTGCCTCTATTATTTTCCTGCCCAAAGGCAATACCTCATCAGCATACCCCTTTTCAACCAGCTTCTCCATCACCGCCCTGACCCTGCCATAATCAGCAACCCCACCCCTGCTCTTTGCTCCTATCTCAACTGCCGCACCACTTAGCAGCTCCTCCAAAAGCTCATCCCCTCCTGAACCATCACATCCTTTAACTGGCAGCTGATCAGCTAAAAAGCATATTCGTATCAGCTCTTCTTTCTCTACTATTTTCAATACATACCGGCCATGATTTTTCCAATAAGACCCCTGCCTCCATTTTGCCGTCAATAGAGGATCTTCTTCATCGTAATCCAGATCGTAATCCTTCGACCACAACAAATACCCTTCCCCATTCCTATCTTCTATCCGCTCAAGATTAAAACCTAAATTACTGTTAAACAAATCGCCCGTTTCCAGTTCCGGGTACAAGCCCTTCAACTGTCTCAGGTCATAACAATATTCACCCTCACTTAGCCAGTATCGTTCCTCCGCCAACGCAATTCTGACTATCCTGCTAACATTCTCCGTCCTCAACAGCATTTTCATACAATTGCAATCAGACCTGTATTGCATAAATTCGTCCTGATGAAATATTTTCCACCAAAACCCATTAGTACCGGCTCTTTCAATTTCTTGAATATATTCATCATACCGACCCGAAAAATTATCTATCGACTTACCGCCCTTCATTATTTCCTGCTTAAATGCGATCTTCTTTTCCAGCATATTTATTTTCTGATACTGCCTGACAAACCTGCTCTCCTTAACAAACTTCAATTTATCCGGCTTTGAATGCGGCCCGACCACCACAAAGCCGACTTCATTATATTCACCGACTTCCAAAGTCAACATATTCACAACAGAAATCTCTTCGCCATAATCAGGTATTACTTCGGCAAGTTTGTTTATCTGGGCTAATGTCAGCCCCCTTTCTATCAACGCCAATGAAACTCGCTGAGCAAAAGCTCTTACCGAAATCGCAACAAGTTCACCTATCGCATTCCGCCTGCTCCTGCTATAACCTGCAAGCTTATGTATATCAGCTATCAGGTTGATCGCTTCATCTCTGTCACCTGTTTCGATACAATACAGAGCCTTCAAATTCAGTATTTGTACCGTTGATTTAATCTCTGACAGACCATCCATCGAACATATTTCATCATGCCATTCAGGACTGTAGTAACTCCCTTTACTGCGTATTATCCTTACAAGCTCATTAATATAATCATCTTTTTTCTCGACGAAATATATAAGATTCGCCCTTTCCTCCTCAGTCAAGCCGGTCACTATATTTTCCGGCTCTGGAAAGTCATCTTTACCATACGGCACATAACCTTTATTATACTTAAATGAATAATTACCACGGTTTTCCCTAAAAAAACTGTACCAGCCCACCCAATTATCAAAAAACTCTTGTAACGCCGGTAATGCGTTATCCTCAATCGCAGGCAGTGGCTCATATCGCTTTTTCATATCCTCCCCAAGATACAATATCCCTGCTTTCCTGGCCCTGGCTTCGACTTCGGCAGTACTCGGCCCCATCAATATATAATATGCCCCACCGAAACAGACCAGTACCACAAAGAATATAATAATATTCCTCAACCGGAATCTTCTTTTTCGCTTATCCGCTTTATTATCAACCATAAATCTCCAAACCTCAACCATACATATATATCAATGCATACTCCAATTCACTATATTTTACTCAAAGTGACCGACTTTACACTTCGCTTTTCTGTAATCAATTCTATCAAATATCCATCAAATATCAAAACCAAAACAAAAGACATTGTCAATAGATTATCCCACACCACAATTGAAATTCCCACTCCGACAAACCACCTCCCCTGACTGCTCTCACCCCACCTCCTTCACACATTCCCAAAGCATAAAATACTACTGCATAAATATGGAAACAACTATAATAATTTTGCCAAGGCTTGTGGTGTCTATTTTACCTACTATAACAATTAACAAGCATATTTCTGATTTCACGACAATTTTGTTGCACATGATGGTATTGGCGATTATATTGAATTATTGACACGAGCAGAAGAATTCTATAAGAGATTCTTTATTAACCTGAAACTTAGAGTTCATCTGGAATCTGTACTTGGCTTGACAATTGGTGAATCTGGCAAAACTGTAAGAGAACTGATACAGGGCTATGATATAGAATGGGATGTGCTATACGATGAAGATAAAGCACCTATTTATCAGGATAGTTTTAAGATATATCTTTGGACCAACTTGAATATGATTAAGTTTGATTAAAATCCTATACTAAGGGTAATTTTTATGAATAATAAAATAATCGTAATTACTACTACGCTGGTAACTCTACTCATTGGTTTTGGGATTGGCTATAGTTCTCATAACACAGAGAGTGAAGAAACCAAAAAAATCCGGCAAGAATTAAAAGAGTTACAACAAGATGCAGAATTTCCTGGTGAATTTGAAATCAAACAATCTAACGAAGTAAACCATCTTGAACTACCTGAATTAGAAAAAGATACAATAATTTATTTTGAAAGAGATAAGTTTTTCCCATTACTTGTTCATTTCTGGATTGGAAGTGGTTGGCAAGTTATTACCTCTGGCGGTTCATGCGGACTTACTTATATTTACCCTGTATCTATTACTCACTTCATTAAAGATAAAGTATCTCAGTCGCCTCAGTTTGATGAGACATATTCAAAAATACGAATTTATCAGGATATGGAACAAATTAAAGCTATCGTAGATAAGTTACAAAGCCCCGGCATGTATTATGACCCAGCGGAATATGAAAGTTGGAAGCAGGAAAGAAAAGACCTGATTAGGAGTTCAGATTTGCCTGAAGATGATTCAAATATCTTATCTCAATTATCGCAACGCGATAACTTACTTGTTTTGGATTATGGCTATAGAAAAATAGCAGTTTCGTATATTACTCAAGAGGTTTATGATAAAGCTTCTGGGAAAACAGATATTGATGTAATATCCTATCGCGGCAGTTCAAATGAATTATATGATTTAATCCAAAATTACGGCAAAAAGCCTGAAATATTATGGAAAAAACCTTTTAAGCTTGGACTAGGAAATTAAAATTTATCTATACGATCTTTTGGCAGAATAAAATACTTATCCGTATTCATCAGTCCCAATAAACACAGGGAACCTCACACTTTCACTTTTAATTATTCATTATTCATTTTTCATTTAGCAAAGCTTATCGTTTTCCTTCTCGCTTCTTTCTTCTAACTCTTCACATCCTTCAGGTGCCGCAATTTTGATTGAACTTTACCTACGCGTCAGCTTTAAAACAAGCCGTGAGCCGCCAGGCGAACACCTCAATTCTTCACTCTTAACTCTTCACTCATCACTTATTTTTTGGTCCGCCCAACGCCAAAATCTACCGATTTTACCAAATTTCAGTCCAATCCCCTGCCCGCCGCGACCCCTCCGTTCGCCTCCGTTCTCGTTTATCGCCCGCCGTAAGGCCTCAATTCACCGCCGTTCGCCGCCGTAAAAGGGGCAAAATCGCCCATTTTCGACCTTTTGGTATCACCACCACTGAAATACAAATTAAACAGCTTTCATGCAACGGGAATATATTTAAAATGAATCTTAAATAAAATAAACTTCACAATTCTTTACTCTTCGCTCATCACTTTAGCCATTTTGACTTTGCGTCAAACCGATCTACAGAACCGCTACCATGTTCTCCAAAGCCTTCAGCGCCCTTACCGCTATATCTTCATCAACCTTGATAACTGTCTCCATACTCTCCAGCGACCACAATACCTTCTCAGCAGTAATCTTCTTCATATTCGGGCAAACAGCCTTATCTGTCACAGGATAAAATTCCTTATCCGGAAAATCCATCTTCAGCCTGTGCAGCATACCAATCTCAGTTCCAAGCAGAAACTCATTACAATCACTTTCTTTAGCAAACGCCACCATCTGACCGGTACTAAGCGAATAATCGGCCGCATCCCGCAAATTCTTCGGACACTCCGGATGCACAATAACCGGCGCCCCAGGATATTGCTTACGGGCCTCAGCTATATCTTCCTCGGTTATCCGAACATGGGTCGCACAATAGCCGGGCCACAATATCAACTCTCGACCTAACTGCTCAGCCACAAAACTGCCCAAATGCCTGTCAGGCACAAAGATAACCTCGCGATCCTTAGGAAGCTTATCCACCAGCTTTAACGCATTACCAGACGTACAGCAATAATCACACTCTGCCTTTACATCAGCCGTACTATTAACATAGCAAACTGCCAGTGCTTCTGGATGCTCTGCCTTCAACTCTCTCAACTGCTCGGCAGTTATCATATTCGCCATCGGACACCCGGCATTCTTATCCGGCAGCAATACAGTCTTATCAGGTCCCAGAATCGCTGCTGTTTCAGCCATAAAATGAACGCCGCAAAAGACTATCACGCTTTCCTTTACCGCTGCTGCCTTTCGGCTAAGCTCCAGCGAATCTCCTACAAAATCTGCCAGATCCTGAACCTCACCTATCTGGTAGTTATGTGCCAGTATTATCGCATCTCGTTCTTTTTTCAATTCCGCTATCTTAGCTGCTACATCCACTGTCATTATTTATTCCTTTTAATATTCAATAATATACTTAACAAAATCTTTCCTTCTCTAATCCCAATAATCCGCTTTCAAAAACTTAATCTTCTTTCGCGTAACAACTCTTAATGCAAATGCAAAACTTTTTTCTCGCAGTATTGAGCCATTCATCAATCACCTAACCTTCTTTCTCGCTTAGCTTTAAAACAAGGTCGCGATAGCGACACCGCAACTTTTCATTTTTCACTTAATTAGCATCGCATCTCCATAGCTGTAAAATCGATATCTCTCTTTCACCGCTAGATTATAGGCAGCCATTGTCTCATCCAACCCATAAAAAGCACTAACCAGCGCCAGCAAGGTCGAGCCCGGCAAATGAAAATTCGTTACCATCGCCTTAACTACCTTGAACTCATAACCCGGCATAATGAAAATATCCGTCCAGCCGCTGCCGGCCGCTACCCGTCCGTTGGCGTCCGCGCATGTCTCCAGCGTCCTTACCGCAGTTGTCCCAACCGCTACAACCCGGTTACCCATTTCCTTCGCTCGATTGATTTCCGCGGCATTGCCCTCATCCAGACTATACCATTCGCTATGCATCTGGTGCTCCTCCAGATCCTCCGCGTCCACCGGCTTAAATGTTCCAGGACCCACATGCAGCGTTACTTTTGCCAGCCTTACACCCTTCTTACCAACACGTCTTAACAGATCATCATCAAAATGAAGACCCGCTGTCGGTGCTGCCACCGAACCCGCAGTATCCGCAAACACTGTCTGATACCGCTTCCGGTCAGCCTGCTCGCTTGGATTCCGCTTATCACGCCGTATATAAGGCGGCAGCGGGGTAGAACCATACTCTTCCAGAATCTCCTGAAATTCGCGATACGGAGCCTCCAGGAGCCAGTATCCCTGCTCATTCTTGCCCAATACCTTAAAACCCGGACTATTGTCCCTTATTTCATCACCGGGAAGCACCATATAAAGTATTTCTGCATCCTTTACCCGCCCGGCATTCTTCAGCATTACCTCCCAATACCCACCCTCTGCTATTCGCAGAAATAATCCCTCAACCTGGGCTCCACTGCTGCGACGAAGATAAAAACGGGCAGGAACAACACGGCTTTCGTTTACTACCAGGCAATCACCTGGAGATAAATAATCAATAACATCACTAAAATGCTTATGTTCTACCAACTTAGACACTCTATCCAGCACCATTAGCCGCGAGGCTGTCCTGTCCGGCAACGCTTCCTGCGCTATTAGCTCTTCTGGAAGGTCATAATGTAACTTTGCGGTCTTCATAGACCCGGTATCATATCAAATGAATCTTAACAGATAAAGTAAAATAAGGCACACTATACATATCTTACTTAAATAAAAGAAGTTACAAATATAGAGAAAATTTGATTAAAACAGGAAAAAACTTAGAAATGAGACTGGTTTTATTCTTCTTTCAACGAAGATGCATGACAGTCGGCATACAATACACTCGCTCCGCCCTTACTGCCTACCCCAAACGAATGCGGCTGATATCTTTCATCTTCATCTATGAAAAACCGGTCATAGCTTGCATTGCCGTCAGACAAAAAGCCTGGTTCGTAACCATTGGCCCTTACACCCGGAGTATAAGGCTTATAGACATAATTATCGCCGGCTATTGCCGTTTCACCGGCATCCCTCACATTTGTAAATGAGGTACTCTCAATACTGGCCCAATATGTATTTCCCAACTCACGCATCCAGGATTGAGTCTGACCCGAACACACCCATAACTCATTACTAGAGCTAGTTTTAAGATATTTATCTAAAACTGCTGCCAGGCCAAACGTTTCTTCATAACCATATTTATCATTTGGGTTTCTATATCCCGGAGCTGCCCTGAATGGAAATCCGCCTAAGGTATATTTATCAGGGAAATAGTCATTATTATCCATGGCATACATAAATTCGCCATAGCCTATCTGCTGTAGATGCGACAAACATGTCGATTGAAAAGACTTTTCTCGCGCACCTCTTAGCGCAGGGAGCATAATACTAACTAATATACCTATGATAGCTATAACAGATAGCAATTCAACCAGCGTGAATCCATTATTTAAGGTCTTTTTTTTCAGAGAATACCTGCCTTTAAATAGAAATATCAATTATCATACTCTAACCAACTGGAAAGGAAAAGAATAAAATCTGAAAAATCTACATCCTGATCAAAATCGAAGTCACCTTCTGACCAGTCTTTAGCTTCCGTCGAATAATAATTGGCTGAAATCGTAGCAAAATCTCGCATATCTACACAATTATCCAAATTAACATTTCCCGGCAATATAAATTGATATAATACTTTTATGTCTTTTTCAGTAACAGATGGCCTGATAAGCCCTGTTCTTTCAGCATTTATTGCTCCA
Organism: Sedimentisphaerales bacterium; assembly: GCA_963666285.2. GTDB lineage: Bacteria > Planctomycetota > Phycisphaerae > Sedimentisphaerales > SM23-30 > JAFGDI01. Next base: position 1,810,772 of record OY762711.1, on the reverse strand, counting down.
TCTCCATTTATATCTGCCTTTATATATTCCACAAAATTCGGATCTTCAATACCCAACATGTTATTTGGATCTTGCGATATCCGGTATTGCTCGCCAAAATAATTCAAATCTTCCAGTGTTACTTGCCCATCCCTGCTGAAATCGCACGCTGAGTAAACATTCACTCCTGCAACTCCTTGCACTCCTGATGCCATAAACATTACCTGCTCAATCACTTGAGGATCGCCACCTATCGTATAAGGGGCCTGAATCGTGCGAATTTGAAGTTTTAAAACATCAACTGAGTTTGATGATGTTTCCTGCGACCTGTTAAACATTATTAGCTGAGGGCTATTGGAAAGTGAAATTAATCTGCCTTTCAGATCGTATTTACAGAGGGTATTAACCTTGTCAACGAAGAAATATATATTTCCACTGGCATCAGTTGTAATCGATCTAATCTGAGGCCATTTTGAAATATCTACAAAAGAATTTGGGTCCGCTGTGTTTGGATCATAATCATCTGGCCAGGTTGCTGGATCATTATTATTTATATCGTAAAATGCAGGATCGTAGACATCCACACCCAAAAAATCCAGTATTTTTTTACCCTCTATTGCAGGATGAACCGGTGGATACTCACTCCCATCATCTACCAGACAATTCACCCCACAAAGATTACCGCTTACTTCTGTGCCGTTAAATAAAACCTGATCAAGCTCAGGTTCATATGGGTATCCTGTCAAATTTCTTAATCCAACTGGCAATACAGCCGGATCTGACATTGTTACTGAATAACTATCTGAAACACGCGTTCCGTTGTCACCGGTATCATTAAATATTCTTCTATTTATGCCATTTTCTATATCAGATGACCAAATACCCGTAAATAATCTTTCTCCATGATCTCGACCATCATTACTTACATAATACAACTTTCTACCATCAGAAGAAAATGCCGGTTTGCATAAACCCACATTATCGCTATTGTAATCTTGCTGAGCTATAGTACCTGCATCTACACCTATTGCCGCAGCCAAATCGTCAAATGTTAAAATATAGTTGAATGCATCATTCCAATCGGTATATCCATACCCGGAATTGTTTGCGTATTCCGGAACTTCTGTCATCAAAACTCCCGTATCGTACTCAGCGTTAGCCATATCGGGAAGATTATCAGGGTTAAACTCATCAGACAATAAGGAATATTCATTCGGGTCGAAATTATTCGGATCACTTCCGGATGGCGAACCAATCTCTCTTAAATCCCAAGTCAAAAATCTCTTTGTTGATTCAGCAGAAGATGCAATACTGTGATCACTGATTATCGCCAATTGTTCTGCATCGTAATTGATACCATTTACAGTTACCGGCTCAGGGTTCAATACCATACCATGTATTAAGGAATATGTGGAGGTATTTGAATTGTAATACCCGTGAAGAATATCAGGGGAACCGGCAACTCTCAATATCATACTTTCTGTTGCACATTGCCAGGACTTGCCCATAGGAGTAAGCAATTTATTCTCTGCCTTTATTTCGTCGGTTTCCCAATCAGGAAATTGCCCGTCTGCCCCAACAAAACAACGTATTCCGCGATCACTGCCATAAGTAGAGATATAAAACCTGTCATGGTATTCACTATAGATAAATGAGCCGATAGGACCACCAACTTCACCATTATAGTTTACATGATCGCTGGGCACTATCAGCATCAGGTTATCTGGAACAATTGCAGATAACGGCTGATATAACACAGCTAGTAATAATAATATAAATACACACAAACGCATATAAATTTATATCGCCAAAAAAATGATTCTAATACCGGGAAACATATTAATCTACTTACGCTAATTATATACTAACAAAAACACTTTTAGATTCCAAATGCTTTTATAAAATCACAATCATAAAATACAGATTTTAAGGCACTTACTGCACACAACACTGTTTTATTTACCTAAATTAATACTAATTAACACTCTCTTTCACCTTAATTATCAGAAAAACTTCAGCAGCGACACCTTAAGACGACTCAATTAATAAATCCTAGCTATTAAAACCAGGCTAATAAGCATATTAGTAGGAGAATATACCTACAAACGGCATATTTTACCCAGTTTACTACCTATGAACTCAATAGGCAGTTTAATTAGAAAATAGTGTATAAAAAAAGGCTGAAACATAGAAGATCGTAAAATATATATTTCTACAAACCTCAATGCTTCAACCTTTATGGATCAAAACACTCAACATTTAATAATGCTGATATTTTACGGAAATAAGATTATTATTATTTCAGACCTTTTTCAAGCATATAGTAAATCTCATTAATACGAATTTCACTCTTAAACTGAGAAACAGTTGTATTTTCATCAATCAATAAATATTCAATTCCTGCCATCTCAGTAAAGTCTTCCATATGTTCAGCCGTCAACGCCTTCGTAAAGCTCGAATGATGCGCAGCCCCGGCAAGAATCCAGGTTGCTGCTCCAATCTTCAGATCAGGTTTTGGCACCCATACAACGCGAGCAACCGGCAGTTTCGGCAAGTCTGCATCTGGTTTAACAACATCTACCGCATTGACAACCATACGGAAACGATTGCCCATATCTATCAAAGATGCGTTAAGACCGGCACCAGGAGCAACATTAAATACAACACGCACCGGATCAGCCTTGCCGCCGATACCCAGCGGATGAACCTCCAGCGAAGGTTTACCATCAGCGATTGAAGAGCAGACTTCAAGCATATGGGCACCCAAAACCTTTGGATCGGCCGGGTCAAGATGGTATGTATAGTCCTCCATAAACGAGGTACCGCCTTCAAGCCCGGTTGCCATTACCTTCATCGCACGAACCAGCGCGGCTGTCTTCCAGTCACCTTCGGCACCGAAACCATAACCATCGGCCATCAAACGCTGAACTGCCAGCCCCGGCAGCTGCAACATGCCATGAAGGTCCTCAAAGGTCGTTGTGAATGCCTTAAAACCGCCCTCATCAAGAAACGCCCTCATACCTGCTTCTATCCGGGCAGATTCTGTTATTGATTCCATACAATCATCACTAACATTAAAAACATAGTCAGATTTATATTTCTCTACCAGATCTTTTATCTGGGCTTCTGTCACATCTTTTATCTTTGCTACCAGGTCTCCAATACCATAACCATTTACGCTCATTCCAAACTGCTTCTGAGCTTCGACCTTATCGCCCTCAGTTACAGCAACCTGACGCATATTGTCACCAAATCGGCATACTTTCAGATTTCGCATCTCATTCCAGCCGGCTGCGGCACGCATCCAAACACCCAGTTTCTGCTGAACGTCTGCTTCCTGCCAATGGCCAACAACAACCTTACGGCTTTTCCTCATTCGACTGCAAATAAAGCCAAATTCACGACCGCCATGAGCAGACTGGTTCAAATTCATAAAGTCCATATCAATCTCACCCCAGGGGATATCACGATTGAACTGCGTATGTAAATGAACAAATGGCTTCTGCAGAATTGACAATGCATTAATCCACATTTTTGCCGGGCTGAAAGTATGCATCCACGTAACCAGACCTATACAATTAGGTGTTGTATTTGCCTCGACACATATATTTGTTATTTCATCCGGAGTCTTCAATACCGGTTTGAAAACTACTTTACATGGAATCTCAGGTGATTTATCCAAAGCCTCAGCTATTTGCTTAGAGTCTTTATCAACCTGCTTAAGTGTCTCAGGACCATAAAGGTGCTGGCTTCCTGTAACAAACCAAACTTCATAATTTTTTAGAGCTGTCATTGTCTATACCTTTCCAAGAAAAACTCTTGTCCAAAAGTGGTAATTTTTCTTCGCAATTTGGAGATTTTATTACTGTAACTTATTATATTAAAACAATATACGAAAATTCACTTATTTATTTGATGTTAGCTAATTTCATTTAATAATTCAACAATATTTTATAACTAACCGAACGATTTTTATACACCGACGAAATATATTATTGGTGATCCTTTCCGGCAACCATACCGCCACCCAATCACCAAACCATCAGCATGATTATTGTTTTAATATAAGATTTCTGCATAAAACCCGACAGGCTAAGAACATATAATCTCATAGACGTTTTAATTCCGGAGGTATACAATTTTTCAGATTGAAATTACTTGCTAAAACTTATCGATGACCGGCTTGAGAGGTATTAGCTATTATGCCTTGGATATCAGGCAAGGATTGCCGCAAAGAGGCAGAATAGCTATAATTTTAACATAAAGAATTCTTTTACAATATGTTATGGTAAAAAAAGTATGAAATCGGTCACTTTGAGTTACTTACAGATATTGCCTAATAACAACAATACCTTCTCAACGATACCATACTTTAAAATACAAAGGTCCCGATATTTTCATCGGGACCAACCTTAACTCTTCACTATTAGTTCTTCACCCACACATGTGACATGCGAAGCATACATCACTTGATTTTAAGCATATATTTGAATTTTCCGCTCTCAGCGGAATTCCTTACCTAATACCTGACACCAAATACCCAATACCTACTGACACCTGTCTTAATAATACCATACTTAAAAATACAAAGGTCCCGATGTTTTCATCGGGACCAACCTTAACTCTTCACTATTAGTTCTTCACTCATCACTTGATTTTAAGCAAAGCTTAAAATCACTGCGTCTCCGGCACCTGGAACAACGCCAGCAGCTTAACCTCATCATCGCCGCTATACACATTACTACGGTCAAAGATACCTATCATCCGCCTCTGAGGACCATCTCGACCAACCCGCACCAGAATATACGCCGTAAATACATCACTGCGCGTCGTTATCAGGTTGCTTATCTTATTGAATATGGCCTGCTTAGATTCATTATCATTACTTGCTACAGTAAACTCATCATCATAAAAAGGTGTCACAGTCGAAATATCATTTAAAGTCCAGCTACCAGACAGTGAACTTGCTACTGTCGAACGATTATCATTAATTGACTTTACTACACCATTAGAAGAATCTGTTTGAACCATATAATCACCTTCAGGTGTTTGATTTGTCGCATCTAGACGTTTACGCCTCTTGCCCCATCGTTGAATATCAAATGCATTATTATATGTAATTCCCCTTACCAAACCTAGCTCTTTAGAATTGGTTGGATTAAACACCTCATGCCATCCACCTGCAAATGTTGCACTTGGGTTACTACCTGTATCACTTAAAGAATTTACTATTCTAGCCAACTGTGTAGTAAAACTGGAAGAATATTGTCCCCGTAGGCCATGAGTAACATTCATCAACTCACCAATACTTCTAAAACCTCTTTCTTCTCTAACTTGAAATGGTGCATTTTCAGCTTCTGCAATTGCTTGTACATTAATTGAAATAAGTTTAGCCTGATTTAAAACCGCATCCCACATTCCATTAGCTCTGCCGACACTATAATTAACAGCAGGAGCAGCTAAATTAGAATCTATAGTATAATACGTAGTATTATCTAGTCTTTTTTTATCTCTGTACGCCACTATAGCTTGCGCCATCTCTTCTGTTACCCACGGCAGCCTCGCTATTACATACCACGGCGCTGTATTGATATTTATCCGACCGTATATATCAACTTCATATTCCCCTACACGGCTCTTCATATATTCCGCTTCATCAGCAAAACCACTGGCAGGGTCAACTGCATCTAATCTCTCTGCATTCGTCAAACCACCTGTAACGTTATCAACAAATCCATCCTGGTCTATACCATCTGTATTGTAATAGGAATATTGTAATACTTCATCAGCATCAATTTCATTTGCCGTGTTATCATCATCACCGTCTGTATCCTGATCAATGTCATCATCACATATTGCAGCTAACTCGAAATTATCAGTATTACCGTCATTATCGATACCATCCCTGCTGTAATCAATAACAGTCATAAATTCCGGTATACGGGCAAATAGCTCATCACCTAGATTCATACGACCAGGATTACCTATCAACTCTGTATTGTTATATGTACAATAACCATTAACAGCACTAGCTTGTCTTGCTTTAGCCAACGAATGGATAAAAGGCTGAAAATATATTTCATCAGTACTTCCTGTCGCAAACGTACTGTCAGTTGGGTAATTGCCGTCATTATTTATATCAGCTTCTATATATCTTGCCCCCACAACTAAAATATCCTGAAGTTGACCTATGCTCTTAAACCAACATTGATTTGAAGCAATAGAAAACCTATCATGTAACTGGCGTAAATCAAAATCCTCAATTTTCATACCCAGCATATTATGCACTCCTATAGACAAATCATCATATAATAACATAACGTCAGGATCGCTTAAAGCATATGTGCCTGGAGAAGACCACCTTATATTTTCGACATTATCTCTTTCCGTTTCAATATTGATTCTGGCAAGCATAGTATTTCCCGGAGGATTAGCTACACTACTTTCAAATGTCCAAGGGTTATATTTACCATAAGCAGGCAATAGTATTTCTGAACTACCAAAGTTAGTTTTACGAATAAAATTTCTTAACTTATTATCAGCAGTTCTTGACTGATAATTACCTGAAGAATCTTCATATCTTTCATCAAGAAAATCTACGGCATCATCATAATTCGTGGTAGCACTCTGCTCTTTAACCTCAAACTCTTTATAAACATGAAATGCATGCTGAATACTTTCCAGACTCACTACATCACATGGATAAACATCATCTGTATTGGTTAATAGGCTTGCAACTTTGCTGCCAGTACCGCCCTTACGAACTAAAACGATCTTATCGTCGATACTCAGTTGTGTAGAGGTTTCAACAGGGTCAAGTAAACCAGACGACCTCACATCTATATATAAAAACATATCTGAGCTTCCGCTGCCGAAAGTAGTCCCTACCCTATTTTCACCAGCTTCATAAACAAGTTTTGAAACAGGAAATGTATTCAAAAAACCATAAGCGGCAGATCCTGCTACATATTGTTTTGAACCATTATTAGAAACAGTAGAATCATATGTATGCGAAGTTGTCAAATCATATAACAATATCGTTACTGTATCATTTCCACCAGCGGCACCTACAGTTGGCAAAACTTTTGTGCCATCTTTACCATAGTATTCAGTTTTTGCAGCATCAATAAAATCATTAAAATCAAACATTTCCTTAACTTGATTATTATTATCAAGAATAAGCAAATAATAATCTTTCATATCGGCAGTACTGTCTTTGGAAGAAGTTGATGGATTAAATAATTCAACAGCAAAATATGTTCCATTTGGCAACAATGTATCGTTTGATAATTTTGGTTCTCCAGATGATGAATCTTCAGACACAGGATTACTCGTCATCTTATAAAATGATATTTTCGATATACACAAGATATCATCTTCAATTCTTGCGACATCTTCAAAGCCAAAGTACCTTTCCTTATGATTCCTTCCAGTCCCCCCGCTGTCTTTATATTCAGTACCGTCAAGAGCTATTATTGTTTCTTCCTCACCTGAAGAATTATAATCAAAATAATCTTCAAAATTTGCCTTAAATTGCATTGCCAGCATTTCGGTATTATAATCCAAAGCATGCGATGAATATACAGTTGGAGTTCCACCAGACCAGACTCCATGTTCACCAAAATGATCGCGTATCAAATTGTTAACGTTCTCAGCACTATCTATGCTCTTAATTGCCATATAATATGCTGCCGTAACATTATTTAATGTAATAATATCATAAACAACTTGATCTGCTGTTGTTGAACTGTTATGGTCCCAATCTATAATATTGTCATCAATGCCATCACCATCTTTCTCGCTCACACTACCTGCACTATCGGCATTAACATTTATATTACATCTGCGTAAACCATTCATAAATTCATCCAGATCATATCTGGTTGAATTTCTAATATTAGCAACAATATTATCTTCTTTGTAATCATTAGCTGAAATATCAGAACTATACCTGAATTCCGGCCTTACCAGACGGTCTTTATTTATCGTCGTCGTTATAGAACGGCGGGAAAATTGATCATTTCCATTTGGTCTGATATCGTTAGGCGGGTCTCCTGTCAGCAGTAATCCTCCCTTTTCAAACCAGTTCCAACCTGTAGAATAATAAAAGATACCACCACTGTTATCATATTTATTTGTTCGAGTATAGCCGCTTTCAAGATTGCCATAAGTAGCTTGCCAGTCATTTTTTACTCTAGTATTAACATTAGTTCTCAAAAAGAATCTGTTTCTAAGCTCCAGCTCATCATTTAAATCAAAACCAGTTAGAGTATATGGAGTACCAGATGCAGGAGCTAAAGCAGCAAAGGCAAAAGTATTATTGGTAGTATCTCCAAATTCTCTTGGATATTTGATATAAGGACATGCCGCCTGATTCAACGCAAAACTATAGTCTTTAAGATATTCAACCGATGGAAATGTTTTATAATGCAACATATCATTAAAAATAATAGATTCATAACCATTATCTATATCTGTTCCACGCAGTAAACTCCATGCATCTATATGTGAAACACTGCTGCCATCCCAGTTATCTAATTCTGCATCTTCAGCTCTCAATAATCCTGTGTTATCAACATAGCTTCCATCGTAGGGATTGTAGTATTGATTTATCCCACTTCCACTAAAATTTGCATGGCCCGGCTTGCGAAACGCCGTATTCAGATTAATCATACCGCCGTTATCTATTATCCGCACCGCCGCATACAGATAATCACCTTCGGAATTTATCTGCTTAAGTCTCACCCAGCGACTGTCCGCTACCCCGTCACCATCGGCATCAGCCCGCATACCATCAGCACTATCAATCGGATTGTCTGGATATGTAGTTTTTAATGACCACCCAGGTGCATAAGCCTGATTGGTATTGTCCTTATCATACCAGTTCGAGCCTGATTGGTACAAATTCAGTCGATCGGCAATATAACTATTTCTTGAACTTAATCCATTCAAAAAAGTATTAAAATCGCTGGTAACATTGCTGTCACTCAGCCACTGATCTGCTTCAGCCCCACCTGCCAGCAGCGTATCGCTTATCGACTCATCATCTTCTACCACGCGGCATGGTATATCATTATCCCACTCTACCATATATCGCCATGACATCGGATTTAGAAAATACCGTGCCTGCGGGTAATCCGCTGCCCCATCGCCATTTCTATCCTGCCTAAAAAACGGGTCCGGGTCATAATGGTAATTTAACCAGTAGTAATTACTGGTGCCAACCAGTGTTCTTTTTACATCCCAATCAAACCTCTCCCATAAATCCGTTATCCGCGGCCAGCAGTAAAAAGTATCACTGGAATTATTATTATCCCAATCATCTGAAGTTTCTTCCGGTGTCAGGCTCGCCAGCCATTTATTATTCTCATCCGGGTAATCATAAGAGGCCACTCCCTGCAGAAAACCGGTATAGCCTGCCTTATCCTCAAACAGATCCTTCTTCAATACTTCTTTTATCTTCGATACTACAACATCAACCCCGTCATTTACATACTGACCGTCAGAAGCATTTTCCACCATATCACGCTGAATACTGGTAGTAGAGATAAACGCTATCCCCATTATAAACAGTACCATCGTCAGCACTAATGCCAGCACCAGCGTACTGCCCCGTTTATTTTTTATTTCTATCTTTTTCATCATAGCACCCTCTCAATCGGGCAATTCATATATCTCATCAGCAACTGTCTTTTTACTTTATTTCACAGTGTCAATCTGTAACCATCCGTGGTTCGCCTTCACAAGCGTATCAGTAATTCAATATTATTAAAAAGCGAAGCATTAAAATAAGCGTGAGGCGACTTGTCCTGAGCTAGTCGAAGGATAGCCGAACACATTAACTCTTCACTCTTAGTTCTTCACTCTTCACTTTAGAAATCGATAAAATCGATTTCTAATCCTTATCCCTCACATCTATTATATACGTGAACTTCTTACCCTCAGGAAAATGCGTCCGCCCTTTATCATGCAGCTTAAACGTGAACTTAAACGCTTTCGGCTTCTCCGGCGGAGCAAAAGCTGTACGATCATAATCAGGAAACAGATAATCAGGAAATAGATATTTTATACTTCCATCGATGTAATAGCCATATCCAAACGGCATTAAATGGTTCTCATCAATATTCCAGCTTATACCAATACACGGCGTCGGCTGATTAAGTTTACTTTTATCATTCCAATATGATCGTGTTGTAGAATCAGACATTATCTCCAAATCCCAGTTTGTTGGAAACCACCTGTACGCAAATTCTCCCGGCGGCTTTATCCACACCTGCACGGTAAAATCGGTACAATCAGTTACTACACAGCTTCTTTGCTTATATTGATTTTTCCTTTGTAGGGAATATGATGCATTTTTCGTTATTAAGACATCTTGTTTGTAAAAAAGGTCGTAATCTGGACGCCTGATGAATGAAATGTTATTACTTGTACCAGATGCATCCTCATACAGCCACCAGCTGGAAGAGTAGCTGTTATTATCTGCACTCTTCCACAGGTATTCCGGACCGTACTCAAATATCTCAAGTTCATATTGCTGCCAATAATTTTTTGCATAGTGGCTCCCCGCATAAAGTGGGTTAATATATGCTCCTGCACTATTAGTATCATTATTAGTTATCATCTTCATCTGCCGGCACAACGCCCTTTGAAGAGGAGCAATACCCATACTGGCTCCGGGTATTTCTGTATTCGAGTTATTAACAGTATCTCCACTCTGACTGTACAAAACACGGGCCATCAAAGTACTGCCGTTACCATACATATCCTGGAAATCACCGTTGGTAAAAAACGATACCCGATCTCGCCTTTCCAGGTAATCTGATTCAGGAGAACCATCTAAATTAGAATCGACAATAAAATCATAACCTTCAAACACCAGCGTTATCGGCAGATCATCCCGATACCCGGCAAAGTCACTTTCCAGCTGACCGATTATCGCACGTGCCTCGGTCATCATATCGTTCAAGGCCATCGCCTTACCGGACGACTTCGACGCTGAGCTAAATATCATGCCCGACGCCGCCAGCATTATCAGCGTTATCGCAACCGCCGTCATCATCTCCGGCAGAGTCACACCTGATTGTCTCGTTCTTCTTATCATAATCTTTTATCTATATCAGTTTGTCTCTAACAATAAAACAAGCTGTGAGCGACAGCGAATTATTCCTGATGTCAACATACATCAGGACGCCTTAACTTTCACTTTTCACTATTATTTTTTCACTTTTTCAAGATGTGTTATACACAACTTAAAACTACCATTCCACCTTCCGGTAAACTACATCTACCACCGGCTGTTCATCTTCATACTCATTTGTCGCACGGTTTATTGCTGGGGGAAATACCCAGAACGCAAACATACTGGCACCATCTACCGAATCTCCAAGTGTATCAGTCAGTATCACGTTAAAACCGACCGATAGGTCTGTCGGGTCTATCGGAACTACATCTTCAACCTCATAGATCATTTTATCGTGATTTACATAAACTTTAGTACTATCTCGCGAATCTACTCCATCAGGATCAGCATTAAGCAATATACTTCCAGGACGAAGAATCTTTGCTATCTCTGCGGATACCGACAAAATATGATCATAATATGGAGCCTGACGTCTGGCAAATGCGCTCACCTTTGGCACATCCATATGCACCAGCCACGGCACCGGGAAATGTCTGTCATATGCACTTCCGCGAGCATACGGCAATGGCCCGGTACTGCCATATGTTGGCGTAGTCGTCCGATCTCCATCAAATATTGGATCTACCGGATTATTATACACCATACTGGCCGGGTCTTGTACCGCATAACGAACGTTCCGCTGGTGATTCTTCAAGGTGAAAATATACATAAACTCAGGCTTGCCCGTACCCTCATAAAATGCCGCCCAACTGTAATTTCGCTCCATAGTTACATCATAAACCGCCCGGTTTACAACCTGCTGCTGCACTACTGATGCCAGATTCACCGCCTGCGTATCACCGCTTAACTTTTCTATCCTGTCCAACACATCCTGATCTGTATAAAACACCGGCGGACTGGCAACAAAACCTATATCACCGATAAAACTACCTGTCGTCAGCTCAGGAGACAGGTAATCATCTACATAGTCACCTGAATCATATGGGTCATAATAACCTCCGGTGCCATCGATAATAGGTATTATTGTGGTAGAGACTTCAAAATAAGTAGCCATAAATAGCGATGCACCGGAATAAGGTGCACCTGTGTAAGCTATAGTAGGCGGATTCATTGAGTACCAAAACTGGTTTTGAGGATTGGCACCTGGAAGCAGTACATATTCTATATCATCAACTACTACAATCGGCGAATTTGTTCCAACTGAATCAGCCAGAACATTTGGCTTTATCAGGAAATGAATGCTGTTTGGATTACCTTCTTCACCGTTTCCACTATCATAAACATCATTACTATTTACATCGTTAGGGGCATCTCGAAACTCAAAACAGTTCCCTCGGCCTGTCAATCCGGTTTTAATCGCGGCATCTACCACCAGCCCCGCCGAAACAACCGAATTATTCAGCTCGATAGCATTCATCGTCGCATCCGCTGTCTTGCGTGCATTATACAAACCAACCGGGAACATACTCGCGACAAACACCATCCCCATCGTCATGACCACTACCGCCATCATTACTTCCAGCAGCGAAAAACCTGATTGTCTTGTTCTTTTTATCATAATTCTTTCTATATCTTTTTCCGCCACAGACGGATTACATTCACTTATGTCGAAGATTCGCCTAAGGCGGGCCTTATGACTGTTTTATTCTGCAAATATATCCCCTGTATACATATTCAGCATATAGTATTCACACCCTTCATATTCAGAACCGCCCTCCGATGGATTAAAGAAATTACTATACCTCGTTGTTCCATCCGGCGATGCATCTACCATCTCATTTTCCATATAAATATAAAAACTCGTCGAACTGGATTCTAGGAAACACCACGGCTCTGTATCATATTCATATGAATTATAGCTGTTGTCGCCCAGCTCAGGTACATAATGAGCATCATATGACAATAGTGAGTCATGGTTGTTCAGCAGATCACTGTCTAATGTTGTATTGGCAACTACCTGGTATCTCGCCGGATCGCAATACAATATAGAACCAAATATCAAATCCGCAGGATAAACCGTATCATAACTGCCGTATGAGGTATAAGCTGAAGTTTTTACCTTATATTGACTGCCTATATGATTTCCCGGTCTAACCGGATCATCAAAATACGCAACCATCGTTTTCAAAGTATTATCATAACGTGGATATACTGAAACTTGCTTGGTCACCAGCTGACCTGTCGGTGAAAAGATAATGGAAAAAGTCTGATAGTTTTCAATACAGGCAACACTATTATCAACTGAAATATCATAATCAATCAATACAGTATCTCCTGTCCCCCCCCCCCCATACATATTACCATCCAAAACTCCTACACCATCAGGCAACGCCTTTGGCTTCGCTCCGGGAATTGCAACATACCTGTATTGATTCCTTGTCGATATTATATCTCCACCACCGGCAGGATTGGTATTATAATCAAAAACCGGGTCATGCTCGATCAGCACCAGGTAAGTCTTTCCATTAGCCGCTTTCTGAAAACGAATCCCGGCATACTTGCTGTGGCTCGCGGCATAACTCTGAGCCTGTGCCAGCGCTGTCTTTACCAGGTTCTTAGCACTTGACATCTTATTACTGCGGAGCATACCTGGCAAATTCGGCATTCCTACCGCCAATACCAAGGCAATAATGGCAACCACCACCACCATCTCCACCATCGTAAAACCTGATTGTCTTGTTCTTTTTATCATAATCTTTTATCTATATCAGTTTGTCTTTAGCAATAAAACAAGCTGTGAGCAAAGCGAACGCCTTGACTTTTCACTATTCATTTTTCACTTTGCAAAGCCGCCGCCTTGCAGCAAATAATTTTCCGCTACATGCGGATTTCCTTCCCTTACGCCTCATCCCGCATGCCTGTCATTTTTTAACTGATTATTCTTCTCACTCTAATAGATTATACTTCCGACCACCCTTTTCGCCCACAAATAGTTAACTTTTTTTTACTTTTTGGGGACAGAATCATGCTCCAGATATTTCGGAACACTTTCATCACTGATCGGTAGAGAGTATATCGTCGGCAGTATTAAATTCCTTATCCGGACCTGCTGATGTGATTTTTGGAAAATTGCCATTGCCGCGGTTTAGATAATGCAGTGTTTTACCCCAGGAGTCACGCAGTGGAGATTCTTTACTTGGGTCTTGATTCTTGAATTCATCGTCAAGCTTATCAATAATCACACTGGTTTTAGGATTACCCGCCAAATCCGAATAAAGGCTAGCTGGATAAGTCTTTGTCTCGCGATAATACTCTTCCACCGCAGAAACTATATTTGCGATCGCGGCTTTGGTCTTGTTTACCTTAGCCTTCTTTACCACATTATTGGCTACACTAACAGCTCCGGCACCGATTATCGCCAATATCGCGATAACTACCAGCACCTCTACCAGTGTAAAACCTTTTTTGCGACTTTTCATTTTCATAAACCCTTCGTATTTTATCAATAGCCTAAAACTATTTGATTATTAAAACTAATCTTTACCCTGATCGGGCAAATTATTTGCCTGTCTTAAAATCAAAACTGCATATATCATCTGCCGTTCCATACAGACCATCTTTACCGGCCGTGATCAGTATAAAACTGTCTTTCTTGCATGGACGACTTGCTGGATCAGTAATCACGGGAGTATTGTTATCCCAGATATAATACGCAAAATTATTTAACACTTCTCTAGCACTTAACTCCATATAAGTAGGATCAGTAAACGCCTGATTATCACTATAATTATATATTCCTGTTCCTGTGTTATTATCACCGGCAATCAAATAATTTCGCTTATTCGCCTTATAGTACAAAATCGGCATAGAATACCTGGTCAAATCATCACGGATAACACTGTTAGGATTAAGCCAGGCAGCATCTCCATAACCTTTATATGTTGTATCAAGCTCCAAGCCAAGCTGCCGATTAATTTCGGCCATGTCCATACCTTCTATATTAGGGTTCACTGTATTACTTAGTGGCTCTATCTGGAAACCCTCAGTATCAAGATAATTTGTTCGGACGGTACTGTTATTATTTATATCTACCGGCTGGCCGTTATTCCCAACTCTATAAAAACCATTCTTTTGATAACCTAAACCATCCGCTCCGATCAAAGCTCTTGTCAGTAAATGAGCTCCCGTATCCACTATAGAGGCATCTTGGTCTCCGGAATCATTAACGTTTACCATTCCATCATCATTAGCGTCCCATACACCATACGGCGATGTCCTGGATGTGCTTGACGCAGGATAAAAACCCTGGTCGCCATTGAAACTTTCCAAGGCCGTACTAATCGTATTAAGCTTTGCCTTTAATACTCCCTCTTTAGCCTTGAACTTTGCCAGATTCAAGCCGGGGACCGCTATCGCTACCAGTAGGCCAATAATCGCCATCACCACCAATAGCTCTACCAGCGTAAATCCTTTACGAATACCTCGTATCATATATATCTCCTGTTTACATCATCAGCAGTTAGGCTTCTTTACGCCCGCATACTACTGTGTCTTCGTTACTACTTACCTTCTATTTATTCGTCTCGCTACAAGACTCTTTATATTTTCATTAACCCAAGTCTTCGATCATCTTTACCATAGGCATAAACAAAGCAATTACGATAAAACCGCATATTACACCAAGGAAAATAACCAGAACCGGCTCCATAAGCGATACCAGTGAACCTACAAGTACGTCAACTTCGTCATCGTAGTTATCCGCTATCTTGTACAGCATCTTATCCAGTTCACCTGTCTCTTCACCTACGTCGATCATATTTGTCACCAGCGAGTCACAAACTTTGGCTTTTCGCAGAGGCTCGGCAAATGTCTCACCACGACGGATACTTTCCAGAACCTTCATCATCGCGGACTTATAAACCTCGTTACCGGCTGTATCTGCCGTAATCTTCAACGCATCCAGAATCGGCACACCGGCTGATACCAGCGTACCCAACGTTCGGGTAAACCTGGAAATTGCCGTCTTACCTAATATCTGGCCTACTACCGGTATACGAAGATTGAGCGAGTCATGAACATATCGCCCTTTTTGGCTTAGACGAAGTAGCTTAATTAGCATTATCAGGCCTAATGGTGAACCCAGCAATATCAGCCAACCATATTGTTCAGTAATCCAGACTGAGATATCCAGTAAAGTCTGGGTAACTCCTGGAAGTTCAGATCCCATATCTGCAAAAATTGTCTTAAACTTTGGCACTACAAATGTCATAATTCCCATTACGATAGAAAAAGCGATTGTCAGTACCGCAATCGGGTAGATCATAGCACCGATTACTTTTCGTTTCAACGCCGCTGCCTTTTCCATAAAATCAGCCAACCTGTTCAAAATCAGGTCCAATACACCACCGGCCTCACCGGCTGCTACCATATTTGAATACAGGTTATTAAAACACTTGGGATATTTCGCCATCGCGTCAGATAGGGTTGTACCGGCTTCTACATCATCTGCTACTGAACAGCAAACCTTCTTTAATACACCCGGCTTTTGCTGCTCTTCCAGGATTCGAAGGCTTCGAAGGATCGGAAGACCCGCATCCTGAAGCGTACTTAACTGACGTGTGAACTGAGTCAGTTTCTTGAGTTTTACCTTACCGCCGGTACCACGCGCTCTCTTAGGACCAGTTCCAACTGATATCTTATCTTTCTTTACTCGGCGGGCACCTTTCTCTTTTACCTTTGTAGGATATAGCCCTTGGTTACGTATCTTACTCAGTGCCTCATCTGCACTGAGAGCTTCAATGGTGTCTTTTACTTCCTGGCCCATTGAATCCATTGCTTCATAATTGAACGTAGGCATGGTATTTTCTCCGAAAAGCAGGCTTTTTTGTAACTCTCTACGTAATTTACCGGATTGGTTATACCGGCTTTAACTTTTGACTGATTATACCAATCAATCTATAAAACGCCCACCATCTATCTTATTTTTTATATTATCTCTTTATTTTCAAGTATTTATATGTTTTTTTATCCAATTTTACTTCTTTTCACCCCAAAAAACCAGCTGTCCAGCTAATAAAAATAGCCCAGAACTTCACATTATTCTTAATACGAGCTCATGTGAATACTGGCTCAAACTCCTGCCACTCACGCAAAACTAATTAATTAACCCATGTCTTCTAGAACTGTTTCCTTGACAACCTCTTCAATTGTTGTCTGGCCATCATAAATAGAAGCAATACCGGCATCACGCATCGAGGTCATACCATTTGCTATCGCCAGCTCACGAAGCTCTGACGAGGAAGCATTATTCATGATCGCTTCTCGGATCTCGTCATTTATGGTCATAACCTCATAAATACCCATTCTACCTCTATAACCGGTGTTATTACAGTAATCGCAACCGCGACCATAATAAAAATGCCTGCCAGACGTCTCTTCTGGTGTCAATTCCAATTCCAGCAGCATTTCCTCTGATGGCTGGAATGGGGTACGACAATTCTTACAAATGGTACGTACCAGACGCTGACCTACAATACCTTCAACCGTCGCCGTTATCATAAAGTTATCTACGCCAAGGTCAACCAGACGAGCAATTGTACTCGGAGCATCATTAGTATGAACTGTTGTAAATACTAAGTGACCTGTCAGCGATGCCTGAATAGCGATCTGTGCAGTTTCGAGGTCACGAGTTTCACCAACTAACACCACATCCGGGTCCTGACGCAAAATACTTCTCAAACATGCAGCAAATGTCAAACCAATATCTGTCCTGATCTGACACTGAATAATACCATCAATATCATATTCCACCGGATCCTCGGTAGTAATAAGCTTCCTATCGATAGTATTCAACTCTTTCAAGGCTGAATAAAGAGTAGTGGTTTTACCTGATCCAGTTGGACCTGTTACAATCACAATACCATTTGGCTTGTGGATCAGCTGACGCAATGTATTTTTATCTCGATCACGAAAACCTAACTTGTCAAGATCAAGGTCAACCTGTGTTTGATCCAATACACGAAGTACCACGCTCTCGCCAAACATTGTAGGTAAAACCGATACACGAAGGTCAACCGGTCGCCCCTGTACCATCAAAGCAATACGCCCGTCCTGAGGAAGACGACGCTCGGCAATATCAAGCTCTGCCATAATCTTTATACGAGATGCAATTGCCACTGCAATATGCCTTGGCGGCGGCACCATTTCATATAACACACCGTCAATACGATAACGCATCTTGAAATCATCTTCAAATGGCTCAAAATGCACATCCGATGCTTTATCTCGAATCGCCTGTAACAAAACAAGGTTCAGCAGCCTTTTTACCGGGCTCGAATCTGCCGCCTCTCGCAGTTCGCTCAGATCTATACTTGCGCCGCGATCTGCCAGGTTGGTAAATGATGAATCATCTGTCAGCTCTGTTATTAATTCATTGATACTCTCAACCTTGTCGCCATAATAGCGGTTTAATGCATTATCTAAGGCATCGGTATCAGTAATCATTGCGCGAATATGAAAATCCAGTAACGTCTGTAAATCATCAGTAGCTGAAAAATTATCTGACGAGTCAATTACAATATCCAGGCGGTTTGATGCTTCATCATATTCTATAGGAAGCACCCGGTATGTCATCGCCATTTGCGCTGTTAGCAAATTAATTATCTCATCCGGTACGTCCAGGTTGGCAATATCTACATATTCCATTCCCAGCTGAAATGCCAAAGCCAAACGAAGATCTTTCT
Source organism: Sedimentisphaerales bacterium (assembly GCA_963666285.2). Taxonomy (GTDB): domain Bacteria; phylum Planctomycetota; class Phycisphaerae; order Sedimentisphaerales; family SM23-30; genus JAFGDI01. Next base: position 1,791,968 of record OY762711.1, on the reverse strand, counting down.
CTGTCACATAACCCAGATCAAGTAATATCTGACCTATGGGGTTCTTTCGATTTGCTGACTTCTGGATATTTAGAGCTTCATGCACTTTATCTCGGGTTAGAATACCCATCTTTATTAATGCACGGCCAAGCGGACGACCTTTTAATTTTTCTACCGGCGGTATTGTTGCCATAATCAAATCCTCAAACTGAAATCTACAGTTTGCGAGTTATTTTTATTTATAGTTCCAAATTAATATTGATTCTTTATTTTTCTTCAGCGTTATTATTCTCTTCTTCTAACGATAAACCCATCTTTAACTTTGATATCTTCTCTAGCATATGTTCTGGATAACGAGCTTTATCCAGTGCCTCTCGCTCATCTATTATCTTCTTGGTATAATGTTCCCAGAGATGATCGTCCATTAATTGCATACCAAATTTCTTACCTGTCTGAATCGCTGAGTTAATACGATAGGTCTTATTCTCGCGAATTAAGTTAGATATCGCTGGTGTTACCATCATAAACTCATAACCGGCTATTCGACCTTTTCCACCGCGGCGTTTACATAATGTCTGACTCAAAACTGCGATCAGGTTAGTTGACAGCTGTACACGAATCTGCTCCTGCTGGTTTACAGGGAACGCATCAATCAAACGGGTAATGGTTCCCTGGCAACCTGTTGTATGCAGGGTACTGAATACCAAGTGACCGGTTTCTGCCGCAGCTACCGCAGCTTCAATTGTTTCTAAGTCTCGCAACTCACCTACCAGAATTACATCCGGGTCCTGACGCAGTGCACGACGTAATGCCTCGGCAAATGTCGGTACATCATTACCGATTTCACGCTGATTTACTACCGATTTCTTATGATAATGATAGTACTCAATTGGGTCTTCCACAGTAATTATATGGTGGTCGATATTTTCGTTAATATAGTTAATCATACTCGCCAGGGTAGTTGATTTACCAGAACCGGTAGGTCCTGTTACCAAAAACATACCCTGTGGCCTGCGGCATAACTCGGCTATCTGATCTGGCAAGCCAATTGTATCAAAACTCAAAAGCTGGTTAGGAATCAAACGCAGTACAATAGAGATATCGCCACGCTGACGAAACACGGATACTCGAAAACGACCCTTATCACCAAAAGCAAAACCAAAGTCTGTCGAACCGCTTTCCTGAAGCTCATGCTGGTTACGGTCCGGTGTAATCGACTTCATTATCGCCTGGGTATCATCAGAATCCAGAGTTTTGGTATCCAGTGATCGAAGACCGCCATGTAAACGTAATACCGGCGGACGACCTGTTACAATATGAATATCCGAACCGCCCTGCTTGATACATGTTTCAAGAACACGGTCAATATGAATCATCTTCTGTTGCTGCTGCTGTTGTGGTTGTGGGGCAGACATAAATCTATTTTCCTCTTCTAACAGGCAGGCTGTATACAGCCCTGCCGGATAATCTGAATGTCACTCTCAAATAACGTTATATATTTACAAAATCCTTTATTTATATTTACTACATCCCTTCATCTTCGTTAACCAGGATATCCTCTTCAACTGTTCCTTCAATCTGGGCATGACGGGCTACTTCTTCCAGTGTTGTTATTCCCTGGAGAACCTTTTCCTTGCCATCTTCTACCAACGGCAGCATACCACTGGCCATAGCCGCACGCATAATCTTATTGGATGGTGCACGTTGGAACGCTAGTTCGCGTATTTCACCATTCATCAGCATCATCTCAAAGATACCCTTTCGACCACGATAACCGCTGCCGTGGCATCGCTTGCACCCAACACCTTTATAAAAGGTCTTGTTTCGTGCATCATCATCCGAAAATCCAAGCAGCCTCAAAGACTTCAAATCCGGATTCGGATCAACGTCCTTACAATCCGGACATATTACTCGAATCAAACGTTGAGCCATAATCGCCTGGATTGCACTGGCAACCAAAAATGGTTTTACTCCCATATCGATCAAACGGGTAATCGCTGAGGGGGCATCATTCGTATGAAGTGTACTAAACACCAGGTGACCTGTTAGTGCCGCCTGGATAGCAATATCCGCCACTTCCTTATCTCGTATTTCACCGACCAGAATAATATTAGGTGCCTGACGTAACATAGACCTTAGAATAATCTTAAAATCAAAGCCTATCTCATGTCGTACCTGACATTGGTTCATACCGGCAAAGTTATATTCCACTGGATCTTCTGCGGTGATTATCTTCTTATCTGGACGATTCAATACCTGCAACGCTGAATATAGAGTTGTTGTTTTTCCTGAACCGGTTGGTCCTGTTACAAGAAAGATACCATTCGGGCGGCGAATTATCTTCTCGAACTGATCGTAATCTCGCTGACTGAAACCTAAAGCCTGGATACCAACCAAAACCGAATCTGGCCGCAAAATACGAAGTACAATACTCTCTCCGTGATAACCTGGTAACGCACTTACACGGAAGTCAATATCCTTTCCTCCGCAATTCTTCTTGATACGACCATCCTGCGGAACTCGCCTTTCCGCAATATCCATTCCCGACATAATCTTGAAACGTGCCATTACAACATTCTGCAAATGCTTTGGAATATTATCTCGCTCTACGCAAACACCGTCTATTCGATAACGCACGCGAATACGATCATCCATCGGCTCAATATGAATATCTGACGCTCGCAGTTTTACCGCTTCATCAATTATCTTACCAATTAGCTTTACGATTGGTGCTGAATCTTCATCTAACTTTGATGCGTCAAGGCTGTCAAGGTCAATAGAAGAGTCCAGCGACTTATCCAGCGATGCATCAATTGATTGGTCAATTGACGCGATTTCCTGGTCAATTGATGCCGAGAGATTATCACCCATAAACGTATCAATATAACGTTTAATTTTACTCTTGGGGCTCAAGCAGCATTCCAGCTCGGTATTAAGCCTGAAACGAAGCATATCCAACATATCTAAATCTAGCGGATCGTGAATCAATATCTTCAGGCGGTTACCTTCATGCCCCAATGGCAACACAATATTTTCACGTACTATTTTATCTGGTATTAGCTCTAAGGCACTTTTTTCAACGGAATGCTGATCAAGATCGATATATTCCATATCGAACTGCTGGGCCAAAGCCTTCATTACCTGATCTTCATCTGCCAGACCCATTTCAACTATCACATCACTTAATCGTCGATGCGAATGGTCTGCCATTTCTTCTGCTTTTGCTAATTCTTTCTTGTCTATTAAGCCCCATTCGACAAGAATGTCGCCCATTTTTTTCTTACTGCGTGACATACAGGGTTACCTCAATAGGGTGGGCTGTCCTACTTCCGACATATAAGCTGTTATACTTACAAATATAACCTTAATATTCTGTCGGACACCTGGACAGCAGGTTGGCGTGCTGGTTTTCTACAGTGTCAATACATGATTATGCCTTATAACACTTAAGCTTGTAACCTCTAAATATAATACTAAGATTAAACTAAAAATGTTCACAAACACAATCATACACAAGGTATTTACCATTACTATAGAAATGGCTTTGGGCTGGTCAATTTACTTAATATCTAAGTATTATTGAACTCCAGCTTCAGGCTATTTCCACACAGAAGGTCTTATTTTACGCATTCTCTTCCGTAACAGCCAATTATAACAATTTAACAGTGCAGTGTCAACCGTCATATTTATACTAAAAACGCCGATTGGGCCGACCGTTATTTTATGTATATTATAAAGTAGTTCTTCAATATCTTATCAAAAATGCTTATACATCTTCATATGACTTTTTAAATATTTTTATCTTTATATCCCATTCTACTCCCATTTTGGTCAGCCCATTAAAATATCGGCATATATCCCAGCTTGTATAACTAAAAACTAGAACTAAAATAAACAACATGGGCCTACCAATGTCTGAGATTATTTTTTACAGAAGAAAAACTATTGGCTATTTCCTGACGATATAATATAGTGTACTGCCTGAATATTACTATAGAGCTGTGAAATGAAATAGAAAAGGAACAAATATGCCTATATATAAGTACAAAGCTATAGACGAAGGATGTGAAAAATGCGAAAATGGCTTTGAAATAATGCAGTCAATGTCTGCTAAAGAGCTATCTAAATGCCCGGATTGTGGAAAAAAAATTAAAAAAGTACCCGCTCTCTGCAATGGATACTCTCCATTCCTTTCCAATAGCAACCTTAGAGATAAAGGCTTCACAAAGCTTGAAAAACGCGGTGACGGAACCTACGAAAAGGTTACATGATACAGTTAGCCTTTTTAATATAAGGTTTTACCGTTTTTCCTGTTTCTTCAATTTGGCTTGTTTTTATTTCATGAACACACCAGTCGCTGTCTACCCACAAAGCTAAAAGCTCCATTTCAGGGTAATGCTCACTTAGGAACTTAACGGCTTTATCAAGCTGCACTCTCTGTTCAGATTCTGGACGAGGATTTCCCAGGCAATCATAATGCGCCACAACCGAAATTGCTGTTGAACCATGCTGATTTATCGATATATTAATTCGGTTAAATATATCCTGGATCACACCTTGGTCATTTTGCTCTGCCAGAAATTTTATCGGACCCGCCTCGGTTATATTGTCAACATACGCAACACCAAGACGTTCACGCAAAAAATTCAACACCGGCAGCTGTATCCGCCCGTCCATACAGTTAATAACAGTACAAAAAGTCATTGAACCTTTCCTTATTTTTCTTTTTCCTGGCTGTTTTTGACCTTATGCGCAGTGATTTTCCATCTAAACTTACCTCAAAAAGGCATAAAGGGATTGCTCACACGGAAAATTACCCCCGCTAACGGCAAAAATCAGCGAAATCTGATTACAAGGCCAGGTCACGGCCTATGTCTAGTTTACTAGCTGTTATTAGCACAAATATTTATATATTCGAACTATAACCCATACGTCGAAAAATTATAGCAAACCGGCTCCAGTTTTTCAAGTAAAGACTAATGAGAAATCTACCCCAAATTACAAGATTGCTAATAATGCCTGTCCATACTTATTCCACAGCTCCGCCCGGCCCAGGTTAGAATCGCTCCGAAGCAGCTCCAAAGTCACTATCGGAATCTGCATCTCTACTCCTGCCCATGAACCCAGCGAGCCCGGCCGCGACCCCAACTTCTTCACCGGCAAATCACACTCTCTTGCCATCGCTTCTGCCAGCCAGTCCGCCGGGCCATCGTAATCGATACACGCCAAAGGCTGATGAATACTCACTATTCGTACCGGACGATACAGGCTTATCATATTATATAACGCGCGAGATTCCGGTTCACCTAGTCCGCCGTTTCCATTCCGACTGTTATCCACCCTGTTACCTGCCGGAAAATTACGATTCAAATCAATTCCATTTACATTAAATCTGGTTCCCGCTGCATACCCGTCCGGGTTCGCCACCGGCACTATCAACAGCTGCTTGCCATACAAACGCGATGTATCCGTCTTTAAATACTCAATCAGCTCCTCAACCAAAGGCAGACCGGCAGGCTCATTACCATGAATCGTCGCTATTATCAAAACAATCTCACGCCCTTCACCCAGCTTAAACATCTCAATCGGCCTGCCCTGCACAGAATAACCTATTATTTCCTTATTACGCAGCGGATAATATTGAAACTCAGCGCCAGCCGGTGTATAACTCACATCATTATAGCAGCCTCCCAGAAACACAACGCTCAATAACAAGGTTACTAATAAATTCTTTTTAGATTCCATTCTATCTCTCATTTATTTCAGTTCCCATCTCGTCAAAATCATCTGCAGACAACCTTATTCTGCTATTGCCACGTAATACTTTTACCATAAATAGCGTACTTATACTAGCACCATTCCATATTTATCACCTTTTTTACTCCTGTACTTAAAGAAACACGCAACCCATGATCAAAAACAGCTTCATTGTTTACGTGTATAATCAATACAATCCTATCATTAAAATTACAAAATACCATCTTTTGCTTTCAGATAATATCTAAAAACTACTTATTATTTATGAATAAATTTATTAAAGGCATATTCGCGATTATTGGACTAAACTTTTTATTAATATTATTTTTTATAATTATTTTCATAAAATTGTGTAAATCCTTTGCTTTTCATAGCAGTAAATAGCTTAACATTATTTTTAGCATCAAACTTGCAAATCCTTCAAATTCCCCATTATCTGCAACGGGTTTATGGACAAAACAAAACAGTGTCAAAAGTAATCCATACGCTTTCTCAACTAACATCTCATTTTTAAGACATTATCATTATATTTACCATTTACCCCTTCAACATTTATGTCGAAAGAAAAAGTGAATAAGATGTTTTTGATACGCATATCAATTACATGAAAAGAAGAACTTGTTAACAATATAATGGAGATTTAGAATGTTAAAGAACATGAAACTTAGCGTTAAACTTTATGGTGGTTTTTTCTTTGTACTTATTTTAATGACTATAGTAGCATTAATTGGTTATTCTGGACTTAATAAGACCATTGGTAATATGGGACAAATATTAGATCAAATTGAAATTGCTAAAAAGGCCAATACAATCTTAACCGACTCACAGGATACTCAGGCTAATTCTCTGCGGTATATTATCTACAAAGATGATAAATACTCCGACCTAATGAAAAACGAATGCAAAAATGTACTAAAAGAAGCTGAAGAAATCAAAGATATTATGAAATCAGCTGAAAACAAGGAAAAAGCAAATCTGCTAAAGCAGAACATGGACAAATACAACAGCCACAACAACCAATATGTAGAAATTGAAAACCAAAAGAAACAGTCCGGCATTATTCGGGCACAAGCTGCCGCTGAAGTTGTTGAATGTGTAAAAAAAGTTATTGATGCTGCCCAGAATTATTCTCTACAAACAGACAAAGAAGGAATGATTGCTAAAGATGCCGTAGAGCGGGCATATTTCTCGCAAAAATGTCTCAACTCCGTATACGAATTCAATATTACTGCTCATAAATATCAAAATGCTGTTAAACAGGAAAAGCAGGATTCGATTGCCAAAACCTGGATAGAGCAAATTGATAATACCAGAGACATACTGAAAGAAGCTTATACTATTATGGCTTCTGACAATACTAAGCATGAAATCACTTCTGCAATTACAGCTCTTGAAAACTATCGCCGACAGGTTGATGATTTCAGAAAATATAACCTGGCTCAACGCCAGGAACAGATAAATCAAAAACAGGCCTCTGAATCGGTAATGAACGGTGCCAGGTCAGTAAGAGACGGTGTCTATAACTTCATTTCCAATCTCGAACAGGAAACAAACACTGTTACAGCTAGAATTGTTTCTATCATTATAATTACATCCATTGCCGCAATCATTCTTGGCGTGACCATCGCATACTTCCTTACTTCAGGTATCGTCAAACCTGTCAACAGGATAATTTCTTCTCTAACTGCCGGTTCAGAACATACCGCTGCTGCTGCTTCTCAGGTATCCGGAACTGCACAGGCTCTGGCTAAAGGCGCTACCGAACAGGCTGCCGGGCTCGAAGAGTCTTCTTCCAGCCTGGAAGAAATAACTTCCATGACTCAGCAAAATGCCCAAAATGCCCAGCTGGCAAAAACTCTTGCTTCCGAAACAAATATATCGGCCCAAAAAGGTCTTACCGAAATGAAAAAAATGAACGATGCAATCCTGGATATACACAAGTCGAGCGATGAAACATCTAAAATCATCAAGGTTATCGACGAAATCGCTTTCCAGACAAACCTGCTCGCTCTTAATGCTGCTGTAGAAGCTGCTCGTGCCGGTGAAGCTGGCAAAGGGTTTGCCGTTGTCGCTGAAGAGGTTCGCAATCTCGCCATGAGGTCTGCCGAGGCTGCCAAAGACACTTCTGCAATGATTGAAGATTCCGTTAGATACTCCCAGAACGGCGTACAGATTTCTGAACAGGTTTACTCTGCTCTCGATGAAATCGTCACAAGTATTACTAAAACCTCAAACCTTGTTGAAGACATTGCATCTTCCAGTCAGGAACAGGCACAAGGTATCGGACAGGTCAACACCGCTATCTCACAAATTGATCAGGTAACCCAGGAAAACTCTGCCAATGCCGAAGAGGCTGCAAGTGCAGCTGAGGAACTTAGTGCCCAGGCTGAACAAATGAACCTTATAATTGGTGAACTCTTTGCTATCGTCGGAGGTGCTGATAGCAGGACCAAAAATTCAAATCATAGAATGAATGTGTCCGACCTGGCATATCATCAGATAGCTGCAGAAAGTACAAATTTATCTCCTTCTTCGGCAATTAAATTTGATACCGCCAACGATAAAGAATTTATTGATTTCAACTGAGGTTTAACATAACAGACTTATACCTAATTTACTCTCTACTCTCTCTTATGCCCAGGTATATTACCTGGGCTTTTTTATTTTAAACTCTCAGTTACCTTTCTCAGTTTTTAAGTTGCAGTAACGAATCCCCTGTTGATAATTCCGCCCCAAAAGGCCTCCCTGCAACACCTTGAATATAGATGAAACACAAGAAGATGTTGAGCAAAGCGAAATCCCAATCCATCGGTACACCTCAATTTTTCACTTTTTATTTCAACTTTTCCCCAGAAATTGTCGCAGTTATAGGACTAGACACTCCGCTCTTTACAATAATTATACTTTTATATAAATAAAAATATAAACATTATATCTGCGATTTCAATAAAAGATTAACCGACTTTATTTATAATTAACTCGTCATTTATTATTTAATACCAGACATTTTTCTTCCCAAAAATCAAATACAGTAAAATATTCTGCCGCATTCACCCAACCGCCATAACCGTAAACAATCAAATACCGGGGCAATTACTTGTTTTTTTAATTCTACTCAGGCTACGTTCATGTCGAGATAAGGAGTGAAAGTTATTAAGATGAGAATTTCAATTTCGTGGAAAATGATGGATTTATCAATTACAAATATAAATAATGCCGGAGCATTGAAGCATAGTAAATTCAAGATACTATACTTAAATTCAATCAGCTCTCGACAGCTAACTTTATATCTGCTCCATCTGCGGCTATCCCGCTTGTTCGATAACTCAAAAGTCTTCTACTAAGGTTTAGGGCGACAAACTTATTACCTTATTCTAATTTCTTCTCTACTCTCTTGTAAGCCCGGGATTTACTCCTGGGCTTTTTTATTGTAAACTCCACTCATATTGCTACTCAAATAGACTCTTCCAGAAACCATTCTTTTCTTTTCCTTCCGGTAATTTCATTTGCGAACTGGTCGCGGCCAGCTCCTCAGCCCTTCTTACCGCTTCTGCTAGTTGCTCTCTATCCAATTCCTTTTCAAGTTCATTCAACGCCTTTTTTGCATCCTTGTTCACAGCACTTGCAATATACAGCCATTTATACGCTTCAATATTGTCTGCCCTGCCAAAACCATTATTTCTCCCTAAAACACTGGCTAACAACATCTGGGCTTTAACACTACCATTTTCCGCCGGCTTCTTAAGCCAATAGATCGCCAAAAATGGATTACATTTAACATATATACCACGCTCATACATCTTACCCAAAAAATATCTGGCATCTTCAATGCAATACGGCTGGCGTGCCGCCTGCTTGAAGTAATTAAAAGCCTTTTTATAATTTACTTCTCCATTCAATCCAAAATAATAAATTTTTCCCAACATAACTTTCGCATAACTGTCACCTAACACCGCCGCTCTGGAATAACACTCAAATGCCTTCTCATAATTTACAGACACACCTTGTCCTTTAAAATACATAGTTCCAAGAGCTAAAAATGCACCTGGATATTTTTGATCTGCCGCTTTTTCAAAATAACTGATCGCTTTCTCATAATTTATAGGAACTCCATAACCATGATAATACATTAATCCTATATTATTTTGCGCTACAGCAAGCCCTTTTCTTGCCGCTTTTTGAGACCAATACAACGCTTTCTTATAGTCTTTCTCAACAAACTTTCCTTTAAGATAACATAGTCCTAAATTAGCCTGACTGCTGCTATCACCTTTCATTGCAAATGTTTTAATCATAGCAACACATTCATCCTGATTAATTACATTTGTACCATAAAGAAATTCAAATGCTTCATTCATATATGAACACATAATAAATCGCTGAGCCGGTTCATAATCCTGATCAGCAGATTGCCTTATCCATTTTATCCCTTCTTTGGGGTTGAAATCTATACCAATTCCTAGGTCATACATAATACCAAGTTTATATTGAGATTTTGCATTCCCATTTTCAGCACCGGCCATAACTCTATCAAAAGCTTTTTGATAACCATAACTCAAATCTTTTTCTAGCATGTTGACACTCTCAAAATGCGACTCTGCACTAGTATAACCCTTTTCCTTGGCAATATTAAACCACTTTTTTGCTTCTTTACAATCAGGATGAATATTTTTATCTGAAATAAATTTCATCCCTATAAGAAAATAATTGATTGGATCAGATTGCCCTGCCTCCTTTTCTGCCCAATAAATACATTTTTGGAAATCTCGCTCGACATAAACGCCTTCTTGATACATACCAGACACAATTGACTGTGCAATTGCATGCCCACCCTTTGCAGCTGCTTCCATCCAGTAAACACCTTTCTGAACATCTTGCTTTATGGTATTTCCGCCTAATAACCTCCGGGCAACTTCAAACTGACAATCCGGATCATCTTCAAAGATTGCCAAACTGCATAATAATTGGAATTCAGTATCAAAAACTGGATATCCATTTGGGTCTCTCGGAAAATAATTAGGATCAGCCAGCATTCTCAAAGCAACTTCTTTATGAGAACCTTCATAGCTACTGTTCGATCCTCCCGCCCAAACTCCAGATACTACAAAAAGTAGTACCACCAAGCCTAACATTTTCCCAGGTTTACTTATCATATACCTTCCATTTCATTTCTTTTTATCTGCAAGCTATCTCTTTTCGAAATTCAGTCGCTTAGTACTGTTTTTATCATTTCTGATAACTGCTCAATGTGAAAAAAAATTGTTTTCAATTTTCAGACTTCAGACTTCAGACTTCTTACTTCAGACTTCAAAAAAGTTTTTCCCGCAATTATCACAAAACTTAGCATCCGGATCATTCAGCTCACAGCATACCGGGCACTCCTTCGTCTTCTGCAGGCTAAACCCGCACTCCTTACAAAACTTCGCATCCGCATCATTTACCTCGTTACACTTCGAACATCGTACCGCCGCTTCCGCTCCGACACCCACAGCTCCGACAACTCCCCCTAAAGCCTCGCCAATCCCCTCTCCAACAGCTGTAGCCATCGTCTTCACACCGTCAGCCGTTCCATCCGCCATATAGTTAAACGTATCCTTAGCAACCGGTGCCGCCTCCGCAGTAGTATAACGACCAACCGCCCCCATATAACCGGCACTTGTCATCACCGCACCAAAAAACATTAGCGGAAGGCCAACAAAACCACACCAGAACAGCTTCGGTGGCCCGCCAAAACTGCCAAACGCCCGAAAGAAATCAACCATACCAACAACTGTAAAAATAATACCTGTTATTAGCACTACCAGCCCCACTTTGCGAAGCATATTTCGCTTGGCTATATGCCGCTCATCTATTTTATCACCTTCATACTGACTGTTATATCTATCTTGCATAACAAACCTCCACAAAAAATATAAATTCCTTATCAAATTCCATTATAGCCAAATCTGTATCATATGCAAATATACCTATCCTCTCATTCCCCTAAAATTCACTCTACTTATGACCCAAATTACTCTTCAGTTTTATGCAATTCTGAAAATCTTTCATTCCAATTCGTACAACATAGGTCTACATCAATATTTCGCTCCAAGGCAAGTATTTTATTTCTGTCAAGCTGTTCGATACTCCACTTTTCCTCATTTACAATAAAACTTTCCAGGCTATCTATATCCTTATTGTTTAACGCTGTATCAACACATACATTTGAAAAAACAATATAGTTATAATACGATTCCAAGAAGCTCACTTCATCTTCTTGTTTATTAGCAGCTACTCCGGAATCAGGCGGCAATACCAGGTCCTTTAATTCTGTTAATTTTAATATGTTCTTGTAAACAGCACAAAATACCACATTCCAGCATATCGGCCTTGACAGCATAACGCGGCAGATGTATTTCCTTGCTTCCCTGTTAGGTGATTCAATATTATAACCAAAATGTTTTTGTATTATACCGAGTTCCTTTAACAATATAGTGTGTTGATAAATCATTGCATCATATAAAAATGATGCCCTCTTAACAATACAACAGGCAAGATACTTCTCTTTGAGCTCCAAATAGTCTAAAGCTGCTAAAATATTCTCCAATACCTTCAGTTCATTTAGACTGGCCTTTGAGCATTTTGTCGCTTTTTCACAATATTTTAGGCATTGATGAATTTCGCCTTTCTGCCAATAGGCATTTGCTATCATCATCAGTGGTACTGAATTATCAATATCTATATTTGCCCATTCGGTAAATGCAGAAATATCACAATCGTTATTACGAAAAGCAACTAACGCTTCAATTGTCGCTATTCGCAACTTTTGATTGTTATTTGTGTCTATGGAAGAACCTAGAGCATCCAGCCTTTTATTTAATGCCGTACTTAACTGTTTATTGCTAATTCCCTCAGAATCATTATCGAAGTTAAACAAAAGCTCAATAATTCCCAATTGCACGTTAAGTGGATAGCTCGAATATTCAGAATCAAGATTTAATATATGTTCAACAATTTTAATTCTGTCTAATTCTGAATCCTCAGCAAGATAAAATCCTTCTGCAAAACTGAAAGAAGCAACATTTATAGAAAGAATTATTAACAACATATACTTATTCAAAATATTATTCATTGTTCAACTTTCACTTTATATTATTGTCATTATTTTCAATAGTAAATCATCGAATATACCTTTTCCCAATACTCACCAGGGCTATCCAAAACCTTCTATCTTCTAACTCCTGACTTCTAACATTTCTATTATGTCGACGCAATCGCAGGCATTATACAGCACACCATAATTGCAGCATGCATCGCATCTATCGCTTCTTTGGTCGCTTTCCCGCATAAGTCTCCATTCACTACCTGATCTATCCGTTTCTTACGCTGTTTCAAATCTCGCTTATCAAAAATTACCGGCAAGATATTAGCACTCTTCGCCAATGACAGCAGCACAACTGTTCGTGCATCAATATCATTCGTCTCAGAAAAGATCGCATTATACAAACGACCGATCACCCGCCTCTCCGGCTCTGGATTAATCTCAGGATAGATATTCCTCTTAAACAAAAACAATACCGTCCCCTCATCCATCCGCAGGATTCCCTTACCGCATAGCTGCATCGCTATTCGATTCTTCATATCCTTAGTACTGGCTATCTTCTCCACCCAGCCCTGCAGGCTCTTCCTCCGTTTAACACTTGCCATCTTTAGCAGCCACTCATCCAGCAGCGTATCTCCCATCTGTCCGCTATCAACTATAGAAACAAGCTTCCTACGTGATTCTTCAACCTCAATTCGATTCTCCAGCAGCATCTCAGCCACAACTGCTCCCCCCACCGCATAATTATACATCGTTCCACCGGCAATCGTCCCTTCCTCATCCTTCATCGCCAGCAGCAACACTTCTTCATAAAGTCTTAAATTATCACTACTTAACATCTTTAACCTCGTATATGTGTAAATAAATCGCAATACCACCAACATCATCTAATACCTTATACCACCCATACTTAAATTAAGTTACTCATTTTTTTCTCTTTTAATCAACCTTATTCCTCTCAAACCGGCCATATTTTAGTTAAAGTTAGTTCCATTTTAGATTTATCTTCAAAAATACTACCTTTTTTATTATATTTAATTCCATTTAACAAAGAATTAAGCTATTACACAAGAGAATAACAATGAACACACCAGCCTGGCAATGGAACGAAATTCAGCAAGTAGGCACTGACTACACCGATATCAACGAAGTTCAGAAATATGATGACCGCATGGCTACTATCCGCAACGTTGACGCTGAAAACCAACATATTCTCGATCTATTGACACTGCCCGCCCACTCAGCCATCCTCGAAATCGGCTGCGGCACAGGGCGATTCGCACGATACGCTTCCGAACTTGATTACGACGTCACCGCTATAGACATTTCCCCTATTATGCTCGAATACGTCAAAACCAAAACCAGCCAGGAAGGCAAATCAATCAATACTCAGCACGCCGGTTTCCTCACTATGGACTTCCCCGCTGATTCTTTTGATGCCGTTGTCTCCGGTCTCGCCCTCCACCACCTGCCCGACACCTGGAAATTTATCGCACTGACAAATATCGCCAGAATTCTCAAACCCGGCGGCCAATTCATCCTGCGCGATGTTGTCTTCACCACCACCCCAAACGAACCACCTACAACCTGCCTGCAAAACTTCATTGATTCTGTCCCACCTGAAATGCTCAAAGAGGTCGCCCGACATGTTGCCTCTGAATTCAGCACTTATGACTGGATCATGCAGGGCCTGCTCGAACGGGCCGGTTTCAATATAATATCAACCTCCGCTCCCGCCCCGGCACAGATCATCTACCACTGCAAACTATAACCTGCCGCATTACACAACTCATGGAAAATATTAAGAAAAAACCAATTTACTGGTACCTCATGGCACTCACCATGGCATCCGCTGGCGGACTGCAAGGCTGGCGTACCCTCTTCAATAATTTCGCCGTTGACAAGGTCAATCTCGACGGATTACATATCGGCGTTGTCCAGTCTGCCCGCGAACTGCCCGGATTGCTCGCTCTTTGTGCCATCTTTGTTATGCTGCTCATCAGGGAACACAAACTGTCAGCTATCTCTATTATACTTATGGGCATCGGTATCGCCCTCACAGGATGCTTCCCATCTTATACCGGGCTTATTGTCACTACTGTTATAATGAGCTTCGGCTTCCACTATTACGAAACTACCAACCAGTCACTTATCCTGCAGAACTTTGACCAGACCGAATCTCCGCTTGTCATGGGCAAACAGCGCAGCATCATGTCCATTGTATGTGTCATTATGGGACTGCTGGTACTTGTAGCCTCATATAAGCTCTCATATATCATAATGTTTGCCATTATCGGCTCTATCGTCACCGGCGTTGGCTTATGGGGGCTCTTTTTCGGCCCCAAACACACCGAAGGACAGCCACAGCACAAAAAACTTATCTTGCGAAAAAGATACTCGCTCTTCTATATACTAACCTTACTTTCCGGCGCCAGACGCCAGATATTTATGGTCTTCTCTGTATTCCTTCTGGTCAAAAGGATGGGCTTGTCAATCCAGACTGTCACAATTCTGTTCGTAGTAAATAATATTATCAACTACTTCGTCACCCCGCTTGTCGCCAGATCGATTAACAAAATCGGAGAAAAAACTATCTTAACAATTGAATATTCCAGCCTGATAATCATATTCGCCGTTTACGCTTACTGCCAGGTTACCTGGATCGTCATGCTCATGTACATTCTCGACCATATCGTTTTCAATGGAGCGATGGCAATCAGAACATACTTCCAGAAAATTGCTGACCCAAAAGATATCTCCGCCAGCACCGCCGTTAGCTTCACCATTAACCATATAGCCGCCGTTGTTCTACCTGTAGTCGGCGGCTACTTGTGGATGATTGATTACAAAATCCCTTTCCTTGTCGGAGTAGCACTTAGCGTTGCCTCTCTCATCGCCGCCCAGTTCGTTAAACTGCCACCCAAGAGAAGCGATAAAAACTAGCCGCTGCCTCAGCCCCACAAGACTTCTTACTTCTCGCTTATATCTCTTCTTATCTAAACACCTTCAGCGGATCGTCACCAACCAGTGCCTGCCTTATATATACATCATTTGCTTTAAGCACACCTAACGATGGGGCATAAACTGCCACACAATTATCATTTATTATCCCACCCAATATCCTCCCTGCCACCTGGTAGGCATAATCTATATCTTCAGGATTTGTAAGCTGCAGCATGTCAACAGACACCCACGCTCTATGCGATATCGCTGCTCTGGAAAGATCACGGCTCATTAATCCTTCGCCCAGCTCCTCAAATACATAAGGTGAATTAATATTATTGAACATAAATACCCCGCCATTCAACTTTATAATATATGCTTCACCTTCACCAACTACAAACTGACCGCCTTCCTTTTCCTTACTGAAATCTATACCCAACGCTCTGCTTACAATACCTTCCAATCTGGTCTGGTCCATCTCTAAGCCTGTCCTGTCCAGCAATACCAGTGATACAAACTCTTCCTCACTGCCACTCGATAGCTTATCTACCTCAACACTCAGATTACTCCATATCTCATCATTAGACACCATATTCATAAAAAGTGGTATCTCACCCAGAACATCAAGAGTATAGCCGTAATACTTACATTCTGCCAGATACTCAGCTGCCTTCGCATATTCACCGCTATACGCACAGGCTATCATCACCAGGAAAGGATCTCCATCTGCCTCATAGCACATTAGCGAATATGCCAGCGCCTTCTCAAATTCCAGTGTCTCAATATATGCCGTAAACAGGTACTGATCATACATCAACAGCTTATCTTCATCATCCACATAACTCGACCGTTTCCCCTCCAGTGCTTCTATTATTTTCTTATAGTCTCCCTGCAAATAAGCCAGCTCAGCCTCATACATATTACAATCCTGATCCGGGCACAGCTTCTTATATACCTCCAAAGCTATCGACGCTATTTCATAATGCTCACCATAAGTCAGCAAACCCCAGAAATCATAAAAATTCTCTGCCAGATACGGCGTTTCGGTAAACCTCTTCTCCAGCTCAATCGTTTTATCGCCTTCGAACAACCTTATATACCCCGCCAGGCATTCCAGCGACCCCGGCATATCTGCTAACCCGTCTGAATAACATTTAAACGCCTTCTCCGGCTCTTCCAGCCCCTCATAGGCCTCTCCTTCCAACACAAGCACATCCGCTATATCCCCTGTCAGCTTTTTATACTCGACGCAATACTCCAATGCCTTATTAAAATCCTCCTTCTGCAGACTAATCAAAATACGGCATAACTTCAAATACGGCATATCCGGGTAGTCCTTCTCCAGCTTCTTTATCATTTTTGACCCGGTTTCGACATCCTCAACCCCCACCGCATACATCAGCACCAATACATTTCTCAGCATATCATAATGACCCGGCAGCTTTACATCACCAACCTGACCGAGATAATCTTCCGCACTCCAATAATCCTGGTCTGACAGTGCATTTATCGCACCGGATATATTCCGCATAACAGATTTCTGATCTTCCGACACCACACTCGACGCCTGGGCCAGTGACAGCTGAATATTCATACTCAAACGAATCGGCAGATCAAAAAACTCTACATCATAAAACAAAAACTGATCCTCGCTTTGCACCACCCACCATCTCGCCAGCGAAGATATGCCGTTACGCTCAAAATGCCTTACCATCACTATATAGTTGCCATCTTCACGCTTAACATGCATTATTTTCGCCGAGACCGGCAAAAAGCCCATCAGAATATTTTCCGGCATGGTATACGGCAGCTTAATCTTAAGCATAACCTTCATCTCTTCCGGCATAGACTCATACGCCGACAGTTCAACCAGCTTATCATAATCAAACAGCTTGCCAACCTCACTCGGCTTACCCGCTATCACTGCCTTATCCAGCTTATCAAATAACGTAACTATCCCCTCCGGCACACCGTCCTTAACTCTATCATCAACAGTTACCGTTACCTGCTCGACCTCACCCGCCGCCTTTTCCGTCCCGCTTACCACCTCGGCACACAGCCCCACACATAACAGGCACAATACCATCAATATATATTTTATACTATCCATATTCATCCTTTGATTTTAATGCCTATATCTCCACTTCAATCCTCGCCATACACAAAATCGCCTTAAATATTAGCTTTTTTAGCTCTATTATATAATATTACAGTTCCAACACATTAACAACATTATTCTATCAAACTGCCTGCCTGATAACAATCAAGCCTTTCCGCAACACTATTCTTCTCCATAATGTTCTCTGATCATCCGATACGCTTTCTCTAGGTCAGGGGCAACCTCAGGGTTAACTTCAATATCACCAGAATAATTCCTGATATCAGACTTTGTCTCTTCCCAGGCAGGTTTCGGCGAACCTGTAGTTTTAAACATAAAGTGCGAGTGGGTATAATCAATACCATAAAGATCATTTTTTATTACTATATCAGCAAGTTTAAGTGGTTCATTAGCACATTGAAACACTCCCGCATTCTCACCCCACATCTCATATTTAAGGTTATTATCTCGTAAATATTTCACTAGATACTCAACTTCTGCCCTGTTCTCTGCGCCAGTATATTGCAGCATACAGCCATTATCTATCGCAGTCCTGGCAAGCCATCTCAGATCACACATTAACTTAATATCCAGATGTCCTTCACCTGTACCAACTGCTTCTGCCCACATCTTGGGCCTTTCATCCCGTCCGGCCAGATAAACCACTGGTTTTACCCTGCCCTTATAGCGTTTCAACACTCTTTGAAAGTTGCCTATCTGCCACGCTTCAAAATCACGCTTCACATCTCGATAACGTATTAAAACATCATACCAGTAAGGCCCGGTTAATTTTCCTGGCTGAACAATCATTACTTCTTCCCAGCTTTGGAAATCTGTACCCCAGACTGAGTTGGCTATTTCAATAAACTCATATTTTGCTTTCATTGCCCTGCGAAAATCTTCGTGAGCCAGTCGATTATACATCCAGAATGTCTCCGGTCCCTTATACTTCGGCCCAAGAGTCCAGGCCGGCGGATACAATGGCTCACCTGCCTGACCAAAATCAACCACTACCTGTTCAACATACGGCATAATACCAAGCTTATCATAATAATCAAATAGCTTATCCACAACCTCTTCAAGTTTTGGCCTGATTTCAGGATTCCAATAATTTAGCGTATTACGGCATAAATATCCATTCTCGTTAATCATGCGAACATCAGGATTATTTTCAATATACCACCCGGGAGGACACATTATTGTCCCGGCAATAAGCTTAATCTTAAACTTATATTTTTTCAGCATGTTAATGTAGTTATCCATTTCTTTTACATGCTGCCATTTACCTGGTGAAACCTCACAACGACCCCATTCGAGCCCCTCAACTCGAAGCATATCAACCCCGATTTCCTTATATATTTCAAAACGTCTGGCAATCCGTTCTGCTGACTCATAGCGATACCTGCCCACATCAGTCATACAACTGCGGCATACGCTGGAACGCGAATCACTATCACTGCCTATACCATCTATAGAAA
This sequence comes from Sedimentisphaerales bacterium, assembly GCA_963666285.2. Lineage (GTDB taxonomy): Bacteria > Planctomycetota > Phycisphaerae > Sedimentisphaerales > SM23-30 > JAFGDI01. The sequence goes on along the minus strand of OY762711.1, from coordinate 1,772,632 downwards.
CAACTCGATTATAAGGTGATAAATCTGCAATATCATCTCCGGCAAAAAGACTCGTCGCAAATATAATTACTAATAAAACATTAAATTTTTTCTTCATTAGCTTCATGCCCTTCATGGTCAATATAAATAAAGCGACCTCTGGAAATTGCTTTTGATGCGATAGATTAAGATTTTGGTTGCTGGCAATTCTCTTCGTCTACTATCATTCATAACAATGTTTTTATGTGTCATTTTTATCTACTAATATAATGTTCACAAAATATTTCAATGTATATAATTGCAACAATTATAAAAGAAGCCGACATATGCGTCAGCTAACAATAAATTAGCTTCGCCGGAAGCGTTTCCTTCCCTAACACCTAATACCAAATACCTAAACCTATAATTAATCAGTGTCCGTGATTCAAGCCCTCGCCGCAGGCGAGTAAAAACAAGGTCACGAAGCAACACCACCGTTCAAATGCACGCATAAAAACTGTAATTTCATTAGCCCTTCCCATCATCAATCATACTTAATAGTGCATTTCGGATTTCATTCATACAGTCTCTATCGACTTCGACACCAAGTCTCTTGAATAACGACTGAATTCCTTCACCGTCTCCTCCACTGTCTTTATTTACAAACTCCAAAACCTCATCCAAATCAAGCTTCTTTTCCCAGGCATCAATCAACAAAGCTTTTTTAAAGCATTCATCAGCCATTTCTCTGTCATCTTTCCGTCCGAACACTTCTCCTTTTCGCCACCAGATATATTTATCATCCGGTTCTAAAACCAGTATTTTATCAAAACATTCTAGGGCCTTATCATCATCGCCCATTTTACTCAAAGCCTCACCTAAGCTGCCTAATGCTTTTATGTAAATTGGATTTATTGACAGTGCCTTTTCAAAGCATTCTATACCACCTTCTATATTGTTTGTATCGCATAATGCTACACCTTTACACCACAAAGCATAAATGAAATTTGGCTGTATCTCCAATGCCCGATTATAACAAACCATCGACTCATCTTTCCTGTCAAGATAACTTAGAGCCACTCCTTTAGCTGCCATAGCAATGTAATCTTCCGGATCAATCGCCAACGCCTTATCCAGCCACTCTACGGCCCCTCTTTTATCATCTGCATTAAGCAGCAGTTCCCCTATCCTGCGATATGCTTCACTATAGTCCGATCTTATCTTTATCACCCTCTTGAAATGCTCTATCGCTCCTTCCTCATTATTCATCTCACTCAACGCTTCCGCCTTTCCAAACAAGGTATCCACATCACCCGTCTTCAATTTCAACGCCTTTTCAAAATATTCAATCGCCTTATCATACTCATCCTTAAAGTAATACGAATACCCCAGGTTTCGATATATGAAATAATCCTTCGGCTCGATTGCCAACAGCATCTCGATCAATTTATCATTATCTTCATCCCGATAATACACCAGCTCCGCTTCAAAAAACTGCACATAATCTCCATCGCCATTAGCCGCCGCCAGCTCCCGACCTTCTTCCAGCAGCTTTATCGCATCAGCGGGCTCATTACAATCATCCGCCCGCAAACTTATATCTCGATACTGTTCTTTCCGCTTTTCTATTTCCATATCACACATTTTTTACTCCTGCCAATACTAGGCATCAGCTCGAAACCTGCTGACTAATTTTTTCACAATTTACCACTTTCATCTATCACTAATTAACTCCATATCACTAAAATACCACATATTCCAGATGTCATTAATTTCAAAATCTCTACCCTTAAGGTTTTCCAGCTTATCAACTCCGTACTTACCTGAATTATGAACAGATATTGTCGGACTAAAAGTGTCTGACTTTAACATTACATCATAAAACATTTCGATACATTCATCAGGTCTAATATGCATATACTCTTCGTTTTCAAGATCAATTACAACCAATCCAGTCGGAGGCTTAATAACTGACATCTCACAATAATCGACCCTGTAACAAAATGCTAATATAGTCCTGCTTCTATCAAAAACAAGCTCACTCCCGGTTACATACCCATTATATCGTTTTCGACCTGGCCCTTCAAAAACCTTTTCAAGCTGACTGCCATCTGCATTACATCGCCAAAGCTCTATCCTTCCTCTAACAAAATATACCTTTCCATCTGCTCCCCATTGCCCCTGGCAGCCCCAGGGTAAAATAACCTTTACACCATCACTTTTAACCAGGGTAACATCTTCTTCCTCCATGTTATACACTGTAGATACCAGTACCCCTCCTGTAGCTTCACAATCAAAATACGATCCTGACCAGTCACGCTCTTTTATCTCTTTTTCGGTCAAATCATAAATATAACACTTATCAAAATCATCACAAACATACAACTCATCAGCCACCGAAAACACTTTCCAATTCAAAATATCATCAACTACTTTCTCTATTTCAAAAGTTTCCAGATCTATTGATAGTAATACATTTTTCTGGACTTGTACAGATTTAAGAGTAACCTTACCGGCATCACCTTCTTCTATCTCACGACTTTCTATATATGTATATAATACAAAAAGCTTCCTATCTTCAACACTGCATCGCCCCAGCACCCCATTTTTAGCTAACATACTATCCTGCTCAAGTACGTCTAACTGCCCAACCAGATTCCCTTTCAAATCAAAAAGCGTTACCTTTGTCCCAAATACCGAGATTAATCTTGTTTCATCTGAACAAGTATAAAGTGTGGAATAACAAGGAAGTATCGCCCTGGCACGATCTTCCGAATAACCAACATTAAGCGATTCTGTCATCTGTATATCTGCAATTTCTGGTTCACCCAGCCTCAAAACAATCAGACTCTCAAAATCTACCGTCCCTACAAATACAACATCTTTTGACAACCGATCTACCTTCTCAAAAATGCACTCACTATCGAACAACTTATATGTTACAATTATGATCAAACAGAGAATAAGTAATAATGCATTTTTTTTAGTTTTTAACCTCAATACCTTCATAACTCTTAATAGAATATAACCAAACTTAGTTCGCGTGGCATCTCTTTTTATATTTACCCTTTAAATTTACACTTTACTATTTTCCCACCCCTTCCATGGTTGAATATCATCCAGTTTTGTTCTTAATTGTTAATTCTTAATTTCTTTGCTCTCCGCCTGCCCTGAGTTCATCGAAGGACCGCGGCGTTTCCTTCCCTAACACCTAATACCAAATACTTAAAACCTATAATAAATCCGCGTCCATCTGCAATTCAAAAGATTCATCCTTCATCTTCTTCTTTCAACAGTCGGCAATTCATTATCGCCACACAACTCTTCTAGCCGTGTTCTCATTTTCTTAGACAGCCTCCTGCCTAATATAAATAATGATATCGACCATAATATTGACCCTCTATTACGTGCCGCAATATATTCTCTCATAAAAACAGGCTCTGCCACATCATTTACATAACGTTCGTATAAAATTAACTCAAGCTTAAAATCCCAAAGATTGATATCTGTTATATCCTGAAGAATTCCGTTTACCAATAGGCTTACCTCAACCTTACCATCACTACTGCGGCATACTTCCAGTCCACATATCAGCTTTTTCATGTCAAACGAACCAAAGTTGCCCGCCATCGAACCTCTTGAACCTGTAACCTTGACAACCTCACCTTCATTAACCTCCTCGCACTTAAATTCCTGCCTTTGCCAGTACGCCTGCGTCTTGGCAACCCAATCTTTAACTGCAACATCTGTCACATAGCTATACTTTACCAAATATTTCATATCTTCCCTTTTAAAATCTAATCAGTCCATCTAAGTTTATCTGTAATCCAACACATTTTTCCGTTCATTCCACCCCTTCCATGGTTGAATATTACCAGTTTTTTTGTTAATTGTTAATTCTTAATTTCTCTGCTCGCCGCCTACCCTGAGTTCATCGAAGGACCGCGGCGTTTCCTTCCCTAACACCTAATACCAAATACCTTCAAAACCTATAAAAAATCAGTGTTCATCCGCGACAATCTATGGTTCAATCTTTTTCGCTTTTTTGTGTCTTTCATGGTAAACCATATTCTTCGCCGCAGGCGAGTAAAAAAGTTTGCCCCTTTGCGTGTTTTCCTCCCCTCATGCCCTATGCCTTATCCCTTATGCCTATTTTTCAAAAATTTCCCCGCCGTCTCAAAATCTGAAAAATGCCTCCTCTCAGTCCCAATTATTTGATAATTCTCATGCCCTTTCCCCGCAATTAGAACTACATCACCCGTACCCGCCGCACTTATCGCGGCATGTATCGCCTCCGCCCGGTCCGGCAATATACTATACTCCACCCCGCTGTCAAACCCGGCAATACAATCGCCTATTATCTGCTGAGGATCCTCCGTCCGCGGGTTATCATTAGTCACAAATATCACATCCGCATACTTCTGCGCCGCCTTTGCCATACGAGGACGCTTCGTCCGGTCCCGGTCACCACCGCAGCCAAATACCACTATCACCCGCCCCGCCGCCAGCTCCTTTACTGTCGCCAACACCCGCTCCAAGGCATCATCAGTATGAGCATAATCGACAAACACTCCAAAATCCTGACCACACTCTACCGCACTCAACCTCCCCGGCACACCCGGAAACTCCTTCATCGCCTTCAAGATCGCCTTCATATTCATACCGCCGCCCAACGCCATACCAGCCGCCGCCAGAAAATTACTGACATTATGCCTCGCAACTATAGGCATGCGAACCTTATACTTCTGCCCCAGGTAGCTCAACTCCAGCACGGTACCCTTCATATCCATCTCTTTTATATGAGCCTCCAGGTCGGCATCATTCCGCTCCAGCCCAAAAGTCAAAACCTCACGATCGCCACATACCTTTATCATATGATAAGCATGACCATCATCATTATTAATTACCGCCACACCATTGTCCACCAGATGATCAAACAGCATCGCCTTACAATCACGATAGCTTTCCATATCGCCATGATAGTCCAGATGATCACCGCTCAGATTAGTAAACGCAGCAGCTGTAAACGCCAGCCCTGCTGTCCGCTTCTGATGCAGTCCGTGACTCGAACATTCCATCACCATCGCCTGCATACCATTACTCACCATCTCACCCATCAACCTCCCAAGCTGCACACTGCCGGGCGTCGTATTCGCCAGCTCAACCAGCCCGCCCCCAACATCATAACCAACCGTACCGACAAACCCGCAGCGAACTCCGTTATATTCTAAAATCCATTTCACCATAGTCGCTACTGTGGTCTTACCATTTGTCCCCGTTACGCCATATAACTTCAGCTTTTTTGACGGCCAACCGTTCACTGTCTGGGCCAACCTGCCTAGTGTTTCGCTGCTATTCGCTACATAACGAGCCGCTTCGCCGACCGTCCGCGCTGCCTCCGCGCCTATCCCGTTCTCCACTAGAACCAGCGCCGCGCCTTTAGCCTTTGCCGCCCCCGCGAAGCGGTGACCGTCCACTTCCGGCCCCTTCACCGCTACAAAGATATCGCCCGCCGCGACCTCTCGGCTGTCATCCGTTACTTTTCCACTCAACACACTCCTGTCAGGCACAGCCCCGCCGATTATCTCCTTACCCAGCTGCTCTATCAGATTATCCATAATCGCGCCCTCAAAAAAGATCTCTAAGTTTTAATGATTATTTCAATTATATCAACTATAACACCTTTAACAACATATATTTACCTGTATTATTAAACGAGTCTTACAATTTCTTTTTTCTTGCATGCTATAACATTATATTTAATATATATTTATGCGAATACACTAATTTCAATGCCAATTTTTTCCGAAAATGATACTATACTTAAATATGACAATAAAAAACCATAGCGAACATAAACTATGTTAAAACAAATAGTTAAAACAAAAGAATGGATCGAAAAGATCACTTCATCTCCCGGCCAGGAGCTCAACCGAGGGGTAAGATTTCTCAAATTCCAGATCCAGCTCGCAAGGTTCAGCCTCAAACGGCTGCACGACCTCAACGCTATGGCTATGAGTGCTTCGCTAAGCTTCCGTACTATCTTCGCTATGATCCCGCTGCTGGTCCTTAGCCTTCTCATCATGAGCGCTATGGGCACTGTCGATGAAGGGAAACATTCTCTCCGCCAGTTCCTAGACAACGCCGGCATCGGCCAGATCAAGGTCACCAGCGGCACTGACACTCAAACTGACAACTCAGAAAACCCAACAGTCAAACCAGAAACAAACTCCGATAATAAAAACACTTACGAAGCAGAATCTACTGATAACAGCTCCTCTGAACCTGCTGCCGAACCTGCCGGCAAAACCAAATACGACCGCCAGTACAACGTCGCAGATGAGATCGAAAAACTCGTCGATAACGTACAAGGCAAGCTTACCGCCAGCGCCGTCGGCGTCATCGGCGTTATTGTTATGATCTTCTCGGCATTATCAATGCTGACCGACATCGAAAAAGCACTCAACCGCATATTCGAGGCACGACGGAATCGCTCTTATGGTAAACGCTTAATGCTTTACTGGTCTGTAGTTACATTACTGCCAATCGTCGCTACCGGTGCTTTGTATATCGCCCAAAACACCCAGAAATACCTCGAATCAACTAAGGCTTTCGGCATATTCATCGGCAGCATGGGCACTATCAGCCCCATCATCGGCGGCATAATTATGGTCTCTCTTGTTTACCGCCTTATGCCCAACACCCGCACAAAGTTCAGATGGGCTCTTTTTGGCGCAACTCTGGTAGTACCTGTATGGTTCCTGCTCAAATTCTTCTTTGGCTTCTATGTACATAAGTGCGTTGGCCCCAACAACATATATGGTAACCTCGGCCTGATACCTATATTCCTGCTATGGATCAATATCTCTTGGACCATATTCCTCTATGGTGCCGTAATCGCCCATACCAGCGCCAATCTCTCTGTTATGGAATCCTCTGAAATGGCCGCAGCCATCAACCTGGGGCCGCTCGACACCCTCGCTGCAACTATGGCCATCTGCGGCCCGTTTTCACGCGGAGAAGGCCCTGTATCGTTCAAACAGCTCAGGGACAACCTCAACCTCCCTGACGACTGTATCCAGTCTCTAATCGACAGGCTCGTCGAACGAAAAGTCATATGCCCGGTTGAAGACGAAATGTCACCTTACACTTCATGGCTGCCTGCCCGCCCGCTGGAATCGATACAACTACTTGACGTAACCGGACTTAACCCGGAAAACACTGTGATATACAAGGAACTTAAAGACCAGAATCTTAAAAAAGAACTTCAGCAGATTTGCGATATCACCCAAAAGAACCTGGCAAACCTTACCTTAGCAGACGCCACAAAGATAATACCAACCGATACGATATAACATCCCTCTGTAAAGTTCACAATACTAAGCTTTTAGAACAAGGTAAGATAAGTAAGCACTTTTTTTGATTACTTAATACCTCTCAAAAATTACCACCAGTCAGTATGAGCTAAGACATCTCTTTCTTTATCCACGGCCAGTAATACGCCGTGTAAACCCAGATAGATATTGTATTTATTGTCATTCCAGCAGCCTCAGAAGTATACACAAACCACTTTGGCAAGTGCATCCAGTTGGTCGGAGCTTCCAGGTAATAAAACACAATACATATCACTGGAAACGATATTAGCGTTCTGGCCTTACCGGACCAGTTCGCCTTCGCATCTACATCGTATAACGCTCCTACCGAGCGCAAAAATGATACCCACTGATCTCTCAACAGAAACAATATCGCCAGCCCTAGCAGCAGCCTGGCGTGAAAATTGTCATCTTTCAAACCTGCAAGATAAACCAACATGGGAAAAGCAGTTAGATAAAATACCTTATCCGTCAACGGATCCAGGTAACCACCAATACGCGTTACAACCTCAAACTTACGGGCAAAATAACCATCAAACAAGTCCGTCACCGCACTCAGCACCATCGATGCAAAGGCTATAATAAACCAGGCCGTATCCATCTGGGTCTTCTTCTCGCTCATCGCAACTACAATAATCAAAGTCAGAAGAATCAGCGGCATACGCCCCCAGGTCAACGCCTGCACAAATATGAATTTACTCTTTTTATTCTTTTCCATATCTTATTTTAATATCTTTAGTAACGCAGAGGCATACTGCCTTATGCGGGTTCCATCTACCCAAAAACTATCTTCACTGCCAGGAAAATCACTTGCTGATCTCTTATCAGCTATTACATTAACATTAGCTTTTCTGGCAAGATCAAATAACACAGGGGAATCTACTACCCCAGGGCCGGACAATGCTGCATGAATACAGCACTCATTATCAGTTGAATTTGTAATTTTTTCAATGAAAAAGCACATATCTGGTGTTCCATAATCTGCCTGCCATTGACTCACCTGCTTTTTAACTGCTTCCAAATGCGTAATAATACCTAACTTCATATCAGGTATAACCCTGTACACCAACGCACATATCCTGAAAATATCAAAAAGCCCGTTTATATTATTCTCTCCACAAATCGCCAATACTGACTTGTTTTCTGAATAGACTAACGATATTCCCTGTTGAAACTCGCTCTGAACCGCCCCACTTACATCTACAATCTTGTTGTTTGCCGCTTTCCTTGATCGACAGGCATCCTCCAGAGATGCAGAATATGTTCTAACCTCATCTGCTACTTGCAGTAACAATTTGGAAACATGAGATATTTCAAAGTTTGTCGAAACCAGTACCACAGTCTTTTTACCAGCCAGCTTTGCCGCCATAGCTGGAAATACACTCCTGCTAGAACATGGCAATACCACCTCAGAGCAATCGTACTTCTTAAAACAACCAAACCATCCCAAAAAATTCAAATAATGTGGATATCTGACCTGGCATTTATTTTGTTTCGACTTGCCTTCTAAATCGCAGTAATTTATATGTTTTGTTTTCAAAATATTTTCAGTTTACATCTAATCTTGATTAAATTGACTAGTATTATTTATTTTGTATCTTATAAATTATATTTCTTACATATAATTATAAATAGCTTATTAAGTTAAGTAATAATAGTCCATTAAGTCAAAAACATCAACAAAACTTTCATTCTGCACAATCTCGTTATTAGATATTTATTTTTTAGATATACTTGAGTTTTCAGAACTTATGATTTAGCAGTTAACTCTAAAACAAATGCAATAATATGAAAACAAATAATCACCATAATCATCTATAAATAAACTCCTTACATAAATTTTAAGCTTACTTTAAAATGCTATCTAATAAACCTTGACAGCTATTTGTATTTATAGATAATTATTTTCTAAGGGGGTATTACTTAAGTTCTTAGCACAGCAAACCAGGAACAATGTTTCAAAAGAACTTATGTGGTTTCATTAAAATGATACAGCATTTACAATGCTTATAAAAATATTTATACATAATACAACTTATTGGATAACAATAAGATAAATGCATTACCACTTACCCTGAGAGAGGACATAATGTCAACCGAAAAATTTAGAAGCATGATTCTCGAAAAAGCCGCATCCAATGTGAAACACATTGTCCTGCCTGAAGGTTCAGACCCCAGAATGATCGAAGCTGCAAAAGTTGCAATTGAAACTAAGATTGCAAAAATTTCGATCCTTGGTGACATTGACAAAATCAGCAGCGATTTGAAAGCTGCCGGTGCTAACCCAGAAGACTTTGCCATCATCGCACCGGCGAAGTCCGAGAAACTGGAAGAATATGCCAATAGTTTCTACGAACTCCGTAAAGCTAAAGGAATGACTCCCGAAAAAGCTTTGGAAATATGCAAAGACGAAATGTACTTCGGCATGATGATGCTAAAACAGGATGAAGCCGACGGGCTGGTTGCCGGTGCTATCCATTCATCTTCTGATACTATCCGCCCTGCCTTACAGATAATTAAAGCGGCGGAAGGCGTAAAAACTATTTCAAGCTTATTCTTTATGTGCCGCGGCGAAGAGACCTACCTATTTTCTGATTGCGGCCTGAATATTGATCCTAATGCAGAACAATTGGCAGACATTGCTTTTGCAACAGCAAAAACAGCAAAATCCTTTGGTTTTTCACCCAAGGTCGCCATGCTGAGTTATTCAACTAAAGGTTCAGCCGAAGGTGAAGGACAAGCCAAAGTCGTTAAAGCTACAGAACTGGCGAAGGAAAAACTTGAAAGCAAACTTGGCTCTGAATACGCCATTGATGGCGAACTTCAGTTTGATGCCGCTTTTGTTCCTAGTGTTGCTTCTTCAAAAGCTCCCGGCAGCCCACTTGGCGGCCATGCAAATGTATTCATATTCCCAGACCTGGGGGCTGGAAATATTTGCTATAAAGTAACACAACGCCTGGGAGGCTTTAGTGCTTATGGTCCGATACTTCAGGGTGTAGCCAAACCGGTAAATGATCTATCACGCGGCTGTACCGCAGAAGACATTGTAGCCACAATCGCTATAACAGCTATTCAAGGTATGTAAAACAACCAAAGGCAAGTTCACTACGAACTTGCCTTTTTTTATTACTGCCGCCTAGTGACCGATAATTATTCGGTTTGCCCGCCATAAATTAAGCACCGCACATAACCTGCCGATATTTAAACTGAAACTTTTTCATTATTACACCAAAACGGTAAAATATAACTGATTGACACTTTAAGGAATATAGAAAATGAAAACACTTGTTATCAACTGTGGATCCAGCAGTATCAAATACCAGATGTTTGATATTGAGGGTGATGAGTTTAACCTGGTTGCCAAAGGCCTTGTCGAAAAAATAGGCCTGGAAGGTTCAAACATTACTCACAGTCCTGTAGGCAAAGAAACTGTTAACTTCAGAAAAGACATTCCCGACCATTCTGAAGCTATGAAAGTTATTGAAAACGCACTAACTCACCTTGAACACGGCGTTGTTGACAACATAAACGAAGTTCAAGGTGTCGGCCATAGAGTGGTCCATGGCGGTGAAGCATTTACTGACTCCAGTTTGATAACAGAAGATGTGATTAAGGCAATCAAAGATAGATATGACCTGGCCCCGCTGCACAATCCGCCAAATGTAATTGGTATTGAAGCATGTCTGAAAAGCCTTGGCGACATTCCAAATGTTGCGGTCTTTGACACTGCTGTACACCAGACAATGCCGCCTAAAGCATATATGTACGCGGTCCCTTTAGAACTGTATAAAAAATATGGCGTACGTAAATACGGCTTCCATGGCACAAGTCATGGCTATGTCGCTAAAAAAGCAGCCAAACAACTTGGCAAACCATTCAATGAATGCAAGATAATCACCTGCCATGTCGGCAACGGTGGTTCGATTACTGCCTTTTTAAATGGAAAAGTAATTGATACATCCATGGGCATGACCCCGCTGGAAGGTATAATCATGGGAACTCGCTGCGGTGATATGGACCCGGCCGTACTTCTTTACATAATGGACAAACTAAATCTTGACACCAAGCAGGTCAATGACCTTTTGAATAAAAAAAGTGGCATGTTAGGCTTATGTGGAGCCTCTGACTTGAGAGACGTACATAGCCTTGCCGCTGACGGCGATCAGGATGCTAAAAATGCCATTGATGCATTTAACTATAGAATACTCAAATATATTGGTGCATATGTTGCCGCGTTGAATGGTGTGGACGCAATTGTCTTTACTGCCGGTGTTGGCGAAAACGACCGCCTGGTTAGAGAAGAAATTATTAACGGGCTGAGTTACCTTGGAATTGAACTGGATGAAGAAAAAAACACCAATAATGAAACCGTAATTTCAACTAACAGCTCAAAAGTTCAGGTATTTATGATACCTACTAATGAAGAACTTGTTATTGCTCAGGAAACTTATAGAATTGTTAAGCCACTGATAAAATCATAATGTCATAGTTCTTTTTAACTAACACAAATTAAGTTATAGTATTTAAAATACTATAAAAAAATGCTATAATCCGAGGATGGCAGGTAATTTTACCAGTCATCCTCATTTTTTTGCATAATTGATAAAAAGGCCTAGAATATTAAGTGTATAAACCTGAATTACAATATATAATGCCGCTGGATTCAGATACCAGAAATGAGATATCTGATATTTTAAATGCTTGGCTTAATTCCAACAGCAGTACATTACCTGTACCGCCTGTTGAATTTGACACATTATATAAACTGGCAAAAGAGTTTATCTCACTTCACAACCTCGATGATGGTTATATTGCCTTAATAATGGTTCTGATAAGCAACCACCTATGGATGCCTTGGCTGCAAGGTGTTCCGTATGATAAAAGACTGCTGCTCTTGCCAAACTGCCTGGCTTCATCTGATAAGTGCCAGGGATACAACGACCAGTTTGGCCTTGTATGCAAAAAATGCGGCAGTTGCGACATCTTAAATATTGAAGAGAAAGCTAAAGCACTTGGATATATCGTCCTTATCGCGGAAGGCTCTCCGGTCGTTGCCGAGCTTATTAAAACCGGGCAAATCCGGGGCATTATCGGCGTCAGCTGTTTTGAAGCTCTTGACAAAGTATTTGAACATATCAATAACGCAGCGGTCCCTGCTGTCGCTGTTCCATTAAACAAAGATGGCTGCAAAGATACCAAAGTTGATTCCAAATGGCTTCTTGATCTAATATCTGCTCCCTTTGACACTACAAAACAACAAAGTGATTTTAATTGGATAAAAGACCAAGTCTGCAACTGGTTCAGCTACGAAAATATTGCTGCTCTTTTTGAAAAGATGGAAATTGACTCAAATGAAGAAACCAGCCAAATCTCAATTGACTGGATAGCCAGAGATGGAAAAAGACACAGGCCTATTATGACCGCAGCAGTATACGACTGTTTATGCAAGGATAAAAATACTGTATTTCCAAAAAGCATTATTCACACTTCTGTCGCAATTGAATTTTTTCACAAAGCTTCTCTTGTTCATGACGACATTGAAGATAATGATAACGAAAGATATGGCCTGCCGACAATAAATAACCAGTATGGTGATGCTTTCGCTATCAATATAGGAGATTTTCTAATCGGTACCGGCTATAGACTAATTGCTGAGCAATGTAGCCCTTCTACGATAGTAAATAAAATTCTTATTGAAATTGCAAAAGCTCATCAGCAGCTGAGCAGCGGACAGGGAGCAGAACTTGCTCTTGTCGGTAATAAATGTGACCTGGATAGATTATTAAATATATATAGAGATAAAACTTCTCCAGCTTTCAGAGTAGCATTACTCAGCGGGGCAATTCTTGGTGGTGCAGACAATGACACACTGGAAATGTTAACTATTCTGAGCGACGACCTTGGAATTGCCTACCAGATTAAAGATGATCTGGAAGATACAGACAATGATGTAAACCAGCTAAATATTTTAAATGCTATTGCCAACAACGGAAAAAAGATATCGGTTGCTAAAGCCGAATTGCTGCTGAATGAATACCGTAAAAAAGCAAGAATGGCAATTCCCAATTGTTCAATTCCGCAACTTAAATTCCTGCTCACCCGTATAATAACCAAGATCACAGAATAAAAAAAAAGCCGACAGCTATCATCAACTGCCGGCTTCTATGTATTATTAAGCTTTTTCTCTCTCTTTATAAAGTACGACGACGAATCATACCAACAATACTTGTACCTATCCCTGCCAACAATACAGCACCAGGAGCCGGTACATTAACAGTTTCTCCATTACCCAAGCGAATTAGCTGAGACTGAAAATCCTTGTCACAACTTGTACTATATGCGTAATAATCATCACTTTTATATGAACTGTACTTCCAAAGGTTCATTACCTTCACATTGTTCCAGCCCGAAATATCCAGCCCGGTAAAATCACCATATACAGCTGCTGCAATAGCAGCGTCCTGGATATTGAAAATACCACTGCCTTGTGCCTGCCAGATAGCTTCCTGGATATCGTAATAGTAACCTACCTTTTGACCTTTACCCAGCGACCCATTCAAATATGCTGAATACAACTTTTTGGTAATATCTGTCAGCGATGTCAGGTTACCTGCAGTATCCCATCCTGGAGTATACATTACTTGATCATCAACAGTAGCATAATATGTAGTATTAGGATTGAAAGTGTCATCCATCTCTACACAGAAAGTATCAAAATCATACTCACCATCAACATAGACATCAACACTGTATGGCCCGCCATCACCATTTGGATTAGATAGACTAACCAGACCAAGTTCAAATCCCGCCATTGCTGGGATTGCCAGCGCACATAATACTAACAAAATGATTCCTTTTTTCATCTTTTCTCTCTCCATCTCTATAAGACGTTATTTTTTCTATTTTTATATTCTACGCTCAATAATACTTCAGGGAATGGTTTCCCCTAAGTTATTCAGTAGCAAAATGTACAATTTAAATATTCAGAGAGCAAATCAAAGAGATGTTTTTTTGAGAATTTATTGTTTTGACCATAAAAAAACCGCCAGCTGCTGCTGACGGTTATTAATTTAGTTAGTTTCGTTATTTGATAAATGATTACTATAAAGTTCTACGGCGAATAAGCCCCACCAGACTTGTACCCAATCCTGCTAGTATCACAGCACCTGGAGCTGGTACCGCAGGAGCAAACATAATCAGCTGGGACTGCTTGTCTCCATATAATATTCCGGTATCTGAATTATAGTTACTCCATAAGTTCATTACTTTAACATTCATATACCCTTCGGATAGCTCGTCAAAGTCAGTCCGAGCAACAAAAGCTTCTACATCATCAGAAATACGCCATGCGGCATCTGGATCATACATATATCCCCAGATTGCATTCTGTAATTCACTACCACTAATATCATATGAAGACAAACCGCCTTCATTGATATATGCGGCATATAGTTTCTTAACAACCAGGTCTAACTCTGCATAACCATTGTTATCATAGTCATATTGACCACCATCTAATACAACATCATCAATAGAGGCATAATATATACCATGGTTATTATAATATCTACCCTGCTCTACACAAAATGTATAAAATGAATCAGATGTATGAGTTGGTACACCTAATCCAGCAATCGTACTTTCGTCTATATTACTCTCTAATATTTGTGCAGTATACGGAGTTGTCGTATGCATCTTGACTTTAAGATCATAATTTGCGTTGACTATACTCCCAAACGAAAATACCAATATTAGTATTAACAACTTCTTCATTTCTCTCTCCTCAATAATTATTCTTAAATACTCTAATTTTTAAAAAAAGACAGGAATACACTAAGTGCATCCTGTCTCGTAATTATAATTCAATTGTACTGATCACTATCAAGCAATCAAAGTTTTAATTCGTCAAAATTAAAGGCTACGACGACGAACTAAACCAACCAAAGCTGTACCGATACCAGATAGAACAATAGCACCTGGAGCTGGAACTGTAAATGAGCTATGGAACACGTCAGAATCAGCACCTGCAGCAATTGCAACACCTATCTCTACGCTATCACCTAATGTGAAAGAACTTAGATCAAGTGTTAATACTGCACTTGGAGAAGGGACTGTATCAGTTCCATTAGCAGCAATCCAAACAAAATCAGTGCTTTTAACTATCGTTGAACCATCTGTCGCATACAACATGTAACCCCAAAGATCATCATTATCATTAGAAATGTTGAGTGTAAATACAGAATCTGCTACTGTTACTGTAGTTCCAATTGTAGCATACTGTGCATCAGGATCACTTTGAGAACCATTGTCAAGTAGACCCGCAAAATATCCATATTGACCTGTCATTTTTGTATCATCTAAATACAAGGGAGCAGAACTACCAACCAATGGTGTAAGATCTGCACTTTGTTTTAGATCATAACCAGTCAAGGATAATTCCTGGTCAGTATATACAAGACTCGATAATTCACTATAAGTATAAGTGAAGCTTGCACTAGCCACTGCACTCATAGCAAAAACCATTGCTAAAACTAAAAATTTCTTCATTTTTTCACCTTTTCCTTCTTAACTCAAATGTAAGTTAATTATAAAATTAAATTCTAATCTTAAATATCTATAAACTCTTTTGTTTCTATCAACTATGTGATATTTATACAAAAGCTTAATAAAAGAAACTTGCCGACTAACAATAAAAATATTACTAATTTTTTGTCAGGCATGTCTCGTTCTAAATATATACAACATAAACATCAGTTTGTATGCCCGAATCCCTTGACCGCCAGCCGGAAGCAGCCTTGCCCGTTGTTTGGCAGTTAAGACAAACCAGAAATTTTATTTCATGGCAAAAGTATATCTTAAGTTAACCTCGAACAGACTATTAATATATTTACTTGTCAAATAAAACTATTTACTGATTTGGGAGTAATTAAGGAGGGAATTCTCTTTTTCTCCATACTCCAAAGCCAATATAAAGCCGAAACACTATTTTTAGTATTTAAGCTTAGTAGATAATATAAAAAAAGAAAGAACATGTCAAAGATAAAATCAGTTTCACTTTGCAAAAGCTAAAAAAAAAAAAAAAATCTATTTTGAAATAATTAGCAAATTATACAACCACTACACATTGCCTAAATTATCGGCAAAATTTTGACTATTTTGAATATCTACGACTTAAATAATCGTTAAATATATCATAAACTATCCAGACTTGACATACCCATTTAAGCGGAAATTCAGAAATACTATTGCTATATATTATATTTTCAAAACATTTCTTATTCAATTACAGTATTTTATCTGCATACCACCCCTTTTCCAGAGCCAACCATACTTACACAATACCTCTCCTTATCTACCGTACATCGCCCTAATATACTTACCATCGGCTTACGATTTAAACCATCGCAACCCATATATAAATTTAAAATCATACCGAAAAAAAAGAGACTGATACAGTGCATCAGTCTCAAAATCAAATCTTCATTTCCAAAAAAACTTATTTATTCAATATGAAAACTATTTTATTAGGCTCACATTGAACGGCGGCGAATAATACCGACAAAAGCTGTCCCAACACCTGCCAACAATATTGCACCAGGAGCTGGAACCGTCATTACAAGTTGTGATTGACGATCAAATAAATCTGGATTTACATCATATATGTATTCATCCGCTGCTCCTGTCACACTGATAGAAGCAGGTCCCCAGATATTTAATACCTTCACACGTTCATAGCCGGTTGTAAATGACGAAATACTATTAAGCAAGTTATCAAAATAGGTTTGATATGCTAAATTAGTATCAGCAACCTTGTCGTATGGATCATCTAATGCATTATCATCATTATTACCTGACAAAGAATACCAGATTGCTGTTTGTAAAGCATTGTAACTATATCCGTTGCCGGTATAATCATAACCATTAACAAAAGCTGCATACAATTTGCGAGTATCATCTGTCAGATAAACAACTCCATCAGGATCAGGTGAATAATAAACAGAATTATCAATTGTCGCCCAATAGGTTCTACCTGGCCAATAAAGTTCGTCAGAACCAGACAGGCTCTCAACGCAAAATGTCTCAAAATCTATTCCAGTTAGACCATCTCTAAGATCATCAACCTTATAAGGAAGACCATCATAGTTTGGCCCTTCAATAATAACCTGAAACGTATCACCTAATTTATAGTCCAGTCCTGCATTAGTCGCCAGTACGGGAAATAGTATTAACAATATAAGTAATAGTTTTTTCATAACTATTTCTCCTTAAAATACACAAAATTTCTAAATTAAATAGCATAAAATACTATATATAAAGAAATTTAAAAAAATCGAGAGCGAGATGAAAAACACCCCACTAAATAAAACAAAATTACAGTGTACGACGACGAACTAATCCAACAAGACTAGTGCCAATACCCGCAAGAAGAATCGCACCTGGAGCTGGAACAGTCATAGATGTATGGAATACATCGGAATCAGCGCCTGCTGCAATTGCAAGACCTATCTCTACATTAGCATTTACCGCAAAAGATGAAAGATCAAGGGTAAGTACAGTACCTGGAGAAGGGACAGTAGTTGTTCCATTTCCAGCAACCCACACAAAATCAGCATTTTTAACTAAAGTTGTGCCATCAGTCGCATAAAGCATGTAACCCCAAAGATCATCATTATCATTGAAAACACTCAATGTGAATAATGAATCGGCCACAGTTACATTAGTACCAATTGTAGCATATTGCGCGTCAGGGTCTGATGTCGAACCATTGTCAAGGAGGCCAGAATAATAACCATACTGGCCAGTCATTGCTGTATCGTCTTGATACGTTGGAGCACTACTACCTACTAAAGGAGCTAGATCCGCACTTGTTTTCAGATCAAAACCTGTGAGAGATAACGCCTGATCGGTAAATACCAAGCTTGACAATTCACTATAAGTGTAAGTAAAACTGGCACTTGCTACAGTGCTTACGGCAAATATCATTGCCAAAATTAAAAACTTCCTCATAATAAAATCTCCTTTAATAAAATCAATAAATTGTTTTCTCCCAAAACACTCGTTTTGAGAATTAAAAGGACACAAATTATATTCCGAAACGTTATATTTTTTCTTTTGTAGCTCTAAAATCTCAACAGCAACAAAAGCTAAAGAAAAGAAAGTTGCCGACCTTATATATTAAGTTTGAAAAACTCAATAAACTCAATAAATGACTCAGGAAAACCTGATTGGTTCAATTTATTTATTCTCTTTCTCTTCTAAATCTATCAAGCATATTCTTTTTTAAAAAATATGCTTCTATATCACTGCCAGTCGGAAGCAGCCTGATGCCTGACATTTAGAAATAACAAACCTGGCTATATCCATGAAAATTATTTCTAAGATACCCCTTTTCAGGCATAACAATTCTCCTTTATTCAATATTAACTTTTCAAAGCGCATTAAAAAGACGCACCAATGACGAACATTTGACGCGTCAGTATCTCATACCAATTAAGATTATTATTATCTTGATTTCTTGAATTTCCATTCCCAATAAAACCCGATTTTGAAGCTATTTTTTTCAATAGCCCGGCAAAACCTGTTTCAACTGAATGAATACTATGCACGACACCTTCAAATACTAAACCTGAAAATACTGCATTTTTATTCAAAACTTTACCGGCAAACTCGCCATAGCATGATCGCAAATAATAAGGAACACGCTTAACACCTGTAATCCCAAACATGAGACCAAAAGCGATAGCAGAGAATATCCACTTAATGTTCACAAGTACAAAATAACATGCAATACCAGTAATAAATAATGCCAATGCACCCGGCCCTGCAGAAAGTTGAAATCTTTTATGGCTTATTTCATTCTTCGAAAGATATAACACTTCTTCTGCTTTTACATAAGCAGAATCACCAAACATAAGCAAATCCTTACTTATGTCATATATTCTATTCACACTGCCATAATTAAATGGAACCGCAGCACTACCAAATTCAACACAATCAGAACCGGCGGTAACTCTTTCTAAATAAACATTTAGATTATTTCCAGGAAACAATGAAGTAACTGATAAACTGTGGGGGTAAAGAAATTCATCATCTACACCAAATTTATCAGACACTTCCTTCTGACTTATAATTGAATCTTCCCCAAAAACCGAATCACTCACATAAGTGATGTTAGCTGAAGAATTTGCACTAAAATATAGTACAATTAAAATTGTCAAAAAAAGTTTTCTCATTCTTAACCTATTTTAAGTATAGCCACCAACATGTGTTTTAGGCCATATAATTATCAAACTTTAACTATCTTATATAGCTGTAATGCCTGGCCATAGTACAGGCAAAAACCAAATAAATATAGTCAGCAAAGAAAAAGGCCACAACACTCTAATAGACTTCCACCATATCAATCAAAGTTTTCTGCCCTGTTCTTTACTCGGCCTCAAGCAAAAGCAAGAGACTGTATTCTCAATACATATAAGAGGGTGCACTCACTGCAAATAATTCTCTTATATAGTAAAACCAACATATATTTAACACAAAACTCTAATATTGTCAATATTAAAAGCATATTAATTTCCAACACCAAAACATTTATAGGACCTGCACTTGTTATTAATAATGCATTAGAGAGCAATAATGAATTTACTTTTGCGACCTTCCGCAAACAACAACATCCTATAAAAACATATATGACAGATATTTATAAGATATACTGGATAGGTAAATTAAAACTTCCAAAGCTTGTATCTTACATACCAGATCCTTTCACTTTGAATTCAACAACTCATATTACTATGTAAATAAAAGACTTATGCCAAACAGAACAAAAAACAGATTTTTACCTCATTTTTAGCCTCAAACAACTAGTTTCCCTATTTTTTATATATTACACAAACATCTTTTTCTAAGTAGTAAAATCGGCACAAATTCGCTAAGGTAAACTCCTTAAATTGAAGTAGGCTTCCATTTAATTCTTTACCTTAGTCGGGTTTTCAGATTTCAAATCTGTTTTTTTTCACATTTATTCTTTAGATCACACAATATTTATTTTACAATATTGGCCGACGGTCAATTTTATTGACTTTTATCATATAAGTTATCTTTTCCTCTTGATTTGTACTTTGTTTTTCTGTATCATTTGCTGTTCTATCCCTGCGGATAGATTGTGCGCTTATAGTTATATAAATGGAGCAAGAGTAAGTGTTTGACGCTTTAACAGAAAAATTTGGCAATGTATTTCGCGGCCTCAGCGGTCGTGGAAAAATCAGCGAGGATAATGTCCGGGACGCAATGAAAGAAGTGCGTACCGCATTGCTGGAAGCTGACGTTAACTATAAGGTAGTTAAAGACTTCTGTGAAACTGTCTCCCAAAAAGCAATAGGCGCCGAAGTCATCAAGTCGCTAAAACCGGGCGAGTTGATGGTTAAAATTGTAAACGACGAACTTACCGAATTGATGGGGCCTGTCGATAACGAGATATATTATGTCTCTCCCGGCCCTACCGTCATCATGCTTGCTGGTTTGCAAGGTAGTGGTAAAACTACTACTTGTGGAAAATTGGCAAACTTCCTTGTCAAAAAAGGAAAAAAACCTTTACTTACCGCTGTCGACCTGCAGCGACCTGCTGCTATACAACAGTTAAAAACTCTTGGCAACCAGCTCAATATTCCGGTTTTTAGCCGAGAAGACACAAAAGACGCTGTTGCAGTTTGCAAAGATGCTGTCAAACATGCTAAAGATCAAAATCGAGATGTAGTTATACTCGATACCGCCGGTCGTCTGCATATTGACACAGAGCTTATGACCGAGCTGGGCAATATATGTAAGGCCGTCAATCCGCACCAGATTTTCCTCGTCTGTGATGCCATGACTGGTCAGGACGCTGTCAACAGTGCCAAGGAATTCAACGAACAGCTGGAACTTGACGGCGTTATTCTTACCAAACTTGATGGTGATGCTCGTGGCGGTGCTGCTCTTAGCGTAAAAGCCGTTACCGGCAAACCGATCAAATATATTGGTGTCGGTGAAAAACTTGATAACCTGGAAGAATTCCATCCTGATAGAATGGCCGGCAGAATCCTTGGCATGGGTGATGTTGTCAGCCTGGTGGAAAAGGCTCAGGAACAGTTCGACGAAGAAGAATCGCTCAAACTTCAGGAAAAAATGGCCAAAGGGACATTTACCTTTGACGATTTCCTGAAACAGATGAATGCTATGAAAAACATGGGCGGTCTTAAAAGTATTATGAAACTTCTGCCTGGAATGGGGCAGGCAATGAAAAATATCGACATTGACGATAGAGAAATCAAACGCATAGAAGCTATGATTCAGTCAATGACCAAAGAAGAACGACGAGAACCGGACATTATCTCTCCTTCCAGACGTAGACGTATCGCTGCTGGAAGCGGTAGTGAACAAAATGAGGTTGCCGGGCTTCTTAAAACTTTCCGACAGTCACGCCAGATGATGCAGATGATGAGCGGCATGGGACCACTTGGCAAAATGAAAGCTCTAAAAGGGCTTGGTGGTGCTATGGGCGGCGACATGGGTGACCTTGGTGATATGGGTGGAATGCCTGGCTTAGGGATGGGCGGCCCCGGCGGAAAAGTCCGACAGCGTTCTAAACGGAAAAAAGTCGAACGCAAAAAGAGGCCTAAAAAGAACAAAAAAAGGTAATCTTCAAGCCTTGACTTAACTTGCAGACTTGAAGTGAAATAGTCAAAACTGAATAGTTAATTAAAATGGAATCAGACCTGACAATCGAGATGTTTCTTGACCAGATTGGTCGTTTCCGACAAAGCAGATTCGGCATGCAGTTTAGAAATCAGTTTCGTGACACACGAGGAACCGCTGAACTTGCCATGCTAAAAGCTCCGACCGAAGAAGAGTACCATCAGCTTTGCAGAATCGCAGAGGTAATGGCTGATAGTGAAAAAGCCAGACCTGAACTGCTTGACGATAATGATATTGAAGATATCGCCTCAAGGGCACAATGTGACCGCGGCATTGCGGCGATTCTTATAAACGGATTTGTACTGGCTAGAAAAAACAGCCAGGTATAAAAAGTAACAAATAAATAGTTTTAAGGAGATTAAAACTTGGTAAAGATCAGACTTAAAAGAATGGGCAGAAGGCATGCCCCCTTCTACCGCGTTAGCGTAATGGACTCTCGCAGCCCTCGTGACGGCAAGGTCATCGAAGAAGTTGGCTACTATAACCCAATTGCTAAAGAATCTTCCAGACAGTTGGTTCTGAAAGAAGATCGTATACGCCATTGGCTGAGCCAGGGTGCTATTGCAACTGATACTGTTGCAAATATGCTGAAAAAAGCTGGCATCACTAAAAACTAAACTAGCACTTTTATCGATAGATTGCTGTAATAATGCGATTTGACATAGTCACTTTATTTCCTTCAATGTTTGAAGGTCCTTTTGGTGAATCGATTATCAAACGTGCACGTGATAACGCACTTGTTGAGATTTTTTTTACCAATATACGTGACTACGCCGAAGGAAATTATCGTAAAGTTGATGATGCCCCTTACGGCGGAGGACCTGGCATGGTGCTGATGTGTGAGCCGATTTTCAAAGCTATTGACGATTTACAATCTCAAGGCGAACCGGCTGACGAAATAGTTCTCATGACTCCGCAAGGAAAAAAATTCAATCAGGAAACTGCATTTGAATTCAGCAAGAAAAAACGCATTATTCTCATCGCCGGCCATTATGAAGGCTTTGATGAGCGGATCAGGACAGAATTGGCTACAATGGAATTATCCATTGGTGACTTTGTTCTTTCCGGCGGTGAACTTCCGGCAATGACGATTGTCGACGCTGTTACCAGGCTGATGCCGGGAGCTCTAGGAGATGACTGTTCTTCTGTTGAAGAATCTTTTTCCGATGGGCTTCTTGAATATCCGCAATATACCAGGCCCGCGGATTTTAGAGGCCGCAAGGTACCGGATATTTTGCTTAGCGGTAACCATGCCGAAATTGAAAAATGGAGGCATAACCAGAGACTGGACAGAACTAAACAGCGACGGCCTGACTTATTAAATGATATTGACAATTTAAAATAACAACTTATTGATATTGCCCTTTGGCAAGGAGTAAAAAAATGACATCACCATTAATTGCAAAATTTGAGCAGGGCCAGATCAAACGCGAAAAACATCAGTTTGATATCGGTGACACTGTTAATGTGCATGTGCGTATAGTTGAAGGTGAAAAGGTTCGTACCCAGCTTTTCAACGGCACTGTTATATCTCGTAAAGGCTCAGGCATTAACGAAGTGTTCACTGTAAGACGTATCACTAATACCAATAACGAAGGTATCGAGCGTATCTTCCCTATCTATTCTCCAAACGTTGAGAAAGTTGAAGTTATTCGCTCCGGTAGAACTCGCAGAGCTAAGCTTTACTTCCTGCGCGATCGTGTTGGTAAAGCTGTTCGTCTTCGCGAAGACAGACGCTAATGATCATTTATCGTATGCCGATTTACTATTGAGGCATACCTACATAATGATCTTGCGCAGATACTGCGCTCTCCTCGATCAAAGATATGATATCAATATTAAGGATGGAACTTGTTTCCATCCTTTTTTTATTTGACTCGCCGGCTTTTCACACTTACTATTGTAATTATGGTTCACTAAGATTCGTATCGTTTCAAAGGAATATAGTGCCTCATGAATTATTTTAGTACAATCCTGACTATATTATTTCTTTCTACATATAGCATCGCTACCGCAAACAGCTCAGCAAACATTTCAGAAAATCAGAATAATATAATTCTGCTCAATGATTACCGCAACCTTGCCTTAAACCCTAACGCTTCAAACCAGGCCGAGCCTTCTTCGTTCCCTCATGCAACCAGCAACAGTGAATATAATAAAGCTGAATTCGCCGCTCGTTGCGCCATTGACGGCAGCCCTAAAAATGATAGCGTACACCAGTGCGGATCCTGGGGGCCTCAAAAAGCCCCTGACATATGGTGGAAACTTGACTTTGGCCGCCCTGTTGAAATTGACAAAATAGTACTTTATCTCCGTGCTGCTTGGTTCCCGCCTGACAATCCGCATGACTCTTTTTGGAATGATGCGGTTGTTATTTTTTCTGATGGATCACGCTTACAGTTAAAGCTCAATCAAACAGCATCCGGCCAGCAGTTTACTTTCCCTAAAAAAATTATTCGATGGCTGCTTCTTACTGAGCTCAAACCAGTAGAAGATAAATGGTGTGCTCTTTGCGAATTTGAAGCCTGGGGACGTTATGCTCCGGAATTCGAATATGTTGCCGCCCCGCAATTTGCCCGCGAACTGCGTAACAATCCGATTATCGACAAGGCTTTTCAAGCGATGATGGGATTTCAGCGTGCTTCATGGGAACAGGGAATCGCCGGACAGGCACTTATAGAAGCCGGCGAACTTGACGCTGCTATCGCTTTGGCACGGTCTTCACTTGTTCATGTAAACAGCCATAATGTACCGGCAGCCAATGGCGGTTCTCCAACCGACCCGCTTATGCTTGGCGGCACTCTCTGGTGGGCAGCACAACATACACAATATCCATTATTACTTCAAGCCACTAACGACATGCTTAGGTATGCAATCAATGACGCTTCCAGATCTAATGACGGTACTCCGTATCATCAGCCGGATCAAAAAGAGTTCTGGTCAGACGGCAGCTTTACTTCTCCCCCTTTTCTTGCTGCTGCCCATAAATATGACACTGCTGTCACTCATCTATTAGGCGTTCATCAAAGGCTATGGGACAATGACAAAAAGCTTATGCATCATCGCTGGTCTGAAAAACAAGACAAAATGACCGATCCGGCATTCTGGGGTGGCGGCTGCGGCTGGACGGCAGCAGGTATCACACAGGTCATACGCTCTCTTCCGCCTGAACATGTAGCTGAAAGAGTCAAACTTTCAGCCATGCTAAAGGATCTGGTCGATAGCTGTATCTCCTATCAACGCGAAGATGGGCTCTTCCACGATTACGTTAATGATCCTTCTACCTATGTAGAGACCAACTTGGCATCAATGCTCGCATATGCTATCTATGAAAGTGTACGAGGCGGCTGGCTGCCAACTTCCTACCTTCATCATGCAGACAAAATGCGAAATGCTGTCAGAACCAAAATTGACCGGTTAGGATTTGTACAGGGTGTTGCCGGTGCCCCATCATTTAATAAACCCGGCATCTCCACCGAAGGTCAGGCATTTTTTATTCTTATGGAAGCTTCTGCCAAAAAAGCTGGACGTTAAATCATGTTCAAACTATGGTCCAAATTCTTATTTATACTGCATCAAAAGCCAAAACATCTCCAAACTGGCATCAAAGGCGAAAAACTCGCTCTCAAATACCTTCGTAAACAGAAAATGCGACTGCTTAAGAAAAACTTCCGCAGCGGCAAAGGTGAACTCGACCTGGTCATGCAGGACGGTCACGACCTGGTATTCGTCGAAGTTAAAACCCGTACCAATGAAGGCTTATATCCCGCAGAAACTGCCGTTGATCGTGATAAGCAAAAAATGCTCATCAAAACTGCCCGACATTTCATAAATCGCTATAAACTGCATAAACACCCCTGCCGCTATGATATTGTCGCGGTCATCCTAACACCCGAATCTCAGCCAGAAATCAGGCACACCAGAGATGCCTTTGCTTCCAACAAAAAAAAGAGCCAGGTTACCGGCTCTTTTGAATAATTTTAACATAAAGAACAAGTAAATATATTCACCCGCCTGATGCTTTCAAAACCTTGATTTATCTTCTGAACTTCTCTCTCGGTTTCTTTTTCTTCTCGCCCATCTTATTCAGCACTTTCGCCTTCACTTCCACAACGCCCACACTTTGAGCCGCTTCCTGCTCTTTCAGGTGCTGTTTGATACGCTTCTGCTCTATCAGACCGGCAAATGTACTTGCCATAATATAAAGGTTCAAACCGGAAGGTGCTGTATAGAAAAACAGAAGCATCATACCTGGCATCATATACATCATCAGTTTCTGCTGCTGGGCCTGCTCAGGTGTCATAGTTGCTGTCTGGTTCTGTGCCATAGATGCCTTTGACTGGAAAAACATTGCTATCGTCAGTAATATCGGCAAAATATTAAATGCATCCACATTACCAAATATCGGCAGGTTAAAGCCATTCTCAACTCCAAACAAAGTAAATGGAATCAGCCTGTCAGGTGCCGACAAATCATTCAGCCACGGAAATCCGGCCGGAAACAGACCTTCATGTCTCAGACCGATATTTGAGTCAACTGAGGTATACAAAGCTATCCAGATCGGCATCTGCAATAGCATCGGCAAACAACCCATTAGCGGATTAAAACCTATCTCCTTGTAAGCCAGAGACATCTGACGCTGCAATTCTTTCTGGTTATCTCCGTATTTCTTCTTGATCTCTTCCATCTTAGGACCAAGCTTACTCATCTTATGCATATTGATCTGGCTCTTCTTGGTAATAGGATGAAGGGCAAGCCGTACCAAAAACACCAGGAAGATTATCGATATTCCATAATTGCGTGTTACAAAATGACAGTATTGCATCAGCTTGAACAATATCGTGTTAAGCCAGCCAAATGTACACACCGAACATGAAGGACCTTTTGCTGTTGCATCATAATGATTTGCCGCAAATGGTGCCTGCTCAAACAGCTCCTTATCAATAGGTCCGAGGTAAACCTTAAAATCAAATTCGCTCTTTTCGGCCTTCTCTATCGTCCCTGGGACAAACTCTGTATAAGGTATCAGGTCATCCAGCTCCCCTACATATCTTTCCGGACCGCTATTCAACTTAGTTGTCTTCAGACTGACCTGGTTTGAGATATAAGCCGCCACCTGGCTTTCTTCGCTCCTAGGCATAGGCCTTACAATCGCCGTAAAAAACTTATTGCCATATGCAAACCAGTGCAAGAATCTATTATCAGAAGTCTCAATCTTTTGCATTCCATCTTTTTTAACTTTGGCAGGATTGGCTAAAACAGTTTCGAAATTGTTCTTCTCATTGTAGAAACCAAGAAATACATTTCGCCTGTCACTCCTGGTATCTTCACGCAATACCCCGGTCGGACCAGACATACCAACCCGACTTATATTCAACGCCTGATCGGTATAGTTAACAAACTTTACAAAAAAGTCCATCTCATAATTTCCAGGCTCCCACCTGAATGTTTTGATAACATCGAGATACTTTTCTTCGCCATTATAAATAGTCGCTGAAAAGCTTATCTGATCATCACTCTTTTCCAGTACCGTCCAGCAGTTCTTTTTCAGGTCAAATTTTTTATCAATACCATCGATTATTATCCGGTCCAGCATAAAAGAATGCCAGATCTCACCGGTTATACTCTTACTGGTATTCAATAGCGGATAACCAAAATCCTTATCGTTTACCTTATATTTATATCCATTTATTTTAACCGATGTAATAGAGGCTGTCGATTTATCAAATGTGATCAAGGCCTTGTAATTCTCATCTGTTACAGAACCAAGCTCATATGTTTCATCTACACTTTCGCCTGTCTCAACTATCCCTAGATGAAGATCCTTATCCTGGGATTCAACACTTACTAGTTGAGGTGCTTCATTCTTCTCTCCAGATTCAGACTCCTGGCTGACCTGCTTCGTCTCAACTTCCTGTGGTGTTTCCTGGCCTGCTTTATCCTTTGAGTTCATACTCGAAAACACAAGAAATCCGGCTACCACCAGGCAGGCAAAAGACATTGTTGATAAATATCGCTTCCAATCCATAAATATTGTATTCCTTCTTACTGCCAATTACCGGCAGCTTATTTTCGTACTTAGCTTAGTTAACTCTCGCACTTTTCAAGTTGAATAAATTGACTTAAAAGACATTCCTGCAGCTCTTTGAATTTTAACAAAGCATAAGACGCGATGTTAAGCAAAGCGAAATCCCGATTACTCGGGAAACTTCTTATTTTTTGACTTCTTACTATTTCGTTTCTACTTAATCGTCATCTTCCATCCCGCAGCCTCAGACCCTCAAAATCATCTAGGTGCGGATTATTCAATATCTTGTTAACTGTCGTTTCCAGGTCATATTCAAGACGAACAAACTCAATCTTTTTATCATCTACTATTACAAAACTCGTCCTGGTATCCTGATCGCGGCTCTGACCCACACTACCGACATTAATTATCGCTTTTTCGTCCTCTCGAATTAGATATTCATAATCTATCTCTTCAGCAGCGTAAAAGTCCGGATCTTCAAAAAACACTCCCGGCACATGTGTATGACCGACAAAACATAAATGTTCTACTCGCTCAAATATACTCAACAGCTTGGTTGAATTATTATAGGCATCGTCTGGAAATATATATTCGGTCACTGGTTTTCTGGGCGAACCATGCAGCATTAACATATCACCCATTTGTAATCTAACCGGAAGTCTGCCGAGAAAAGCCCAGCGTTTATTTCGCTTTTCTTTATCAGGGTCTTCTTCCAGGCATTGACGAACCCAGTATGCTGCTCGCTCTGCTCCGGCATTAAAGTTTGTCGGCTCATAAAAGGCGGCCTGGTCGTGATTACCCATAGTAGTAATCACTTGGCGATCAATTATCATATCCAGGCATGCTATTGGATCAGGTCCATAACCAACTATATCACCAAGACAAAATACCTCTTTTATGCCTCTTCTATCAATCTCCTCAAACACTGCCGTCAGTGCTTCAAGGTTTGAATGCAAATCAGATATTACTGCAAATTTATTCATAAATCTTTTTTTAATCCAAGTCAAATATACATTTACGCACAAACAAAAGGTCAAATATTATATCATTCATACCACTATTACACAACATAAAAGATTATAGCAATAATGGCTGCTTGTATATAGCAGAATTGATGAACCCATGTCATACTATCCTGACTTTATTCTATCTGTATTTTCTTTACCACTTACTAACAAAATGTGCCAATTATCGCAACAAATGTGTCTTTTTTAGTATTTTTATTGGACTTGGTTACATTTTTGTAACTTGCAATAGGCGGAAAATCAAATATGTTTTTAATGAAAAAATAATTTTTCTTACATAATTTATTACTAAATAAACACTTAAAATTTCTACTACACTTTTGGCACGCATTGTGCATATGATAGGGCGTATCGCCGCGATAAAAATTTAATAGCGTTGTGTATTTCACAGAACATTTTTCTTAATGGAAAGGAAACAGTAATATGCGAATTCCAAAAGGTGGTAAGACATTAGTAGCGTTAATAGTAGCAGGCCTATGCAGCTTTGCTGCAGCTCAGGAAGGTGATCCTTCTGATCTGGAAAAAGTTCAGGCTGAACTTCAGACAAACATGGACATTTTATGGACTGCTTTGGCAGCCTTCCTGGTTTTCTTCATGCAGCCTGGTTTCGCCATGGTTGAAGCTGGCTTCACCAGGGCAAAAAATGCCTGTAACATCATGATGAAAAACCTCATGGACTTCTCCATCGGTTCTATCATGTGGTGGGTTCTGGGCTTCGGCCTTATGTTTGGTGCCGGCGGTTCTTTCATTGGCGGCTCTCATTTTGCAACTCAAGACTTCAGTGATTCAGGTCTTGGATTTGTATTCTTTATTTTCCAGTGTGTATTTGCCGGTACTGCTGCAACTATTGTTTCAGGTGCTATGGCTGGCCGTACTAAATTTACCAGCTACCTGATCTATAGTGTAGTTATTTGCGGTATAATCTACCCTATCAGTGGTCACTGGGCTTGGGCTAGCTTGTTTGGACCTAGCTCTGGATGGTTAGAGAATATAACATGGTTTACACCTGAAGGTGAAGATGGATTATGCTTAATGGACTTTGCCGGTTCAACTGTTGTACATAGCTGTGGTGCTTGGTTAGCTCTAGCTGGTGCTATAACTCTTGGTCCTCGTATTGGTAAATATGGTCCTGACGGCAAGAGCCGTGCTATCCAGGGTCACAACATTCCACTGGCTGCTCTTGGTGTATTCATCCTGTGGTTCGGTTGGTTCGGTTTTAACCCTGGTTCTACTACTTCAGTAGGTTCCGGACCGGGTGCACTTGGTTACATTGCTGTAACTACTAACCTGGCTGCCGCTGCTGGTGCTATCATGGGCTTGTTCACTAGCTGGATCCGTTTTGGCAAACCTGACACTGGTATGAGCTTAAATGGTGCTCTTGCTGGTCTGGTTGCTATCACTGCTGGTTGTGACAGTGTAACTTTCGGTGGTGCTATTATCATCGGTGCCGTTGCTGGTGTACTGGTTGTATTAAGTGTTGAATTTATCGATAAGGTATTGAAAATCGACGATCCTGTTGGTGCTGTAAGTGTTCACGGTGTTTGTGGTGCTTGGGGTACTATCGCCCTTGTATTCTTCCAGAGGGATGCTATCGCAGTTGGCCCACAGCTTATGACTCAGCTGGTTGGCGTAGGCGCTATGTTTATATGGGCTTTCGGTTGTGGTATGCTTCTGTTCAACATTATTAAGTTCACTGTCGGCCTGAGAGTCTCTCACGATGAAGAAGTTAAGGGTCTTGATATCAGCGAACATGGTAATGAAGCGTACTCAGGATTCCAGTTGTTCCTTAATCAGTAATCAGATAAAATGACAACTGACAAAAGAAACATTAAATTTAACAGTAAACTCTAAATAATGGAGAACATATATTATGAATCTTGTAATTGCTTACATACAGCCGGAAAAACTTAACGATGTCAAGCAGGCTCTATATAAGGCCGACATCAGGAAAATGTCAGTCACTACTGCCTTAGGCTGCGGCCAGCAAATGGGCTACCACGAATCTTACCGTGGCGTTGATATCGAAGTTAACCTGCTCAAAAAAATAAGAATTGAAATCGCTGTTAACGAAAAATTCGTTGAATCTACTGTAAACGCCATCATCGAAGGTGCTCGCACCGGGGAAATTGGCGACGGTAAAATCTTCGTTCTGCCGGTTACTCGTTGTGTGAGAATCAGAACTGGCGAAGAAGGCAGTGATGCAATTGGTTAATCATTATTAAATTTCATGCGTGGTGAGATCGTTGTTTGATCTCACCACACCTCCACAAAATAACAATTGAAAAGAGCTAAGAGTAAAAGATATAACTATTTATGCGATAGCATTATTTAATCTGAGTCGACATTGTTGACACCATAACTCTTCTCTTAGTTCTTGAATCAAAACAAACCAACTCCCTAAACAAATGCACATCGCATAGCCGCAGTATTGGGCTTGTCCCATGCTGCGGCAATTTTTATTAATACCATACCCGATGGTATCTCTCGATTCTAATCTCTATTCTTTCTCCACTATCAATATGACTACTTTTATGCCGGTAGAATTTTATTATTGGCTGGATGACTGTTTTTTGGTAATATCTCCTTGTTATTTGGATATTATCTTATTTAATCAAAGTGCCGATTGGTATTTTTATACTGTCGTTTACTTTCACAGTTTTTAAGTTGCAATAATCGCCTAAAAGGCACTTCCTGCAACGCTTATGGTTTAAACAAAGCGTGAGACGATCTGTTCTGAGCTAGTCGAAGGATAGTCAAACACCTTAATTTTTCACTTAATTGGCTCTGTTCCGGACTTTGCCTGTAATGTTGAACAGTCAAAAGTGCGATGCCGCACCTGCCATAACATATTTTAATATAACCTGTTATATTACATTTTTAATAAGCATGCCGCTTTGCGGCTTCAACACATTATATCGAAGGTCAGCCTTAAAAAGCCCGATCTCTTATGCCAGGCAAATTGAACATCAGTCAGTTTGATTTATTTATTACTCTAACGAGAAATTTGATATGTATGGTTTAAAACTAAAATTATTATTGGTCATATTTTTAAGCACTGCCGTTCATTTTAGCTTCGCAGATCAGACAGATATAAATATCTCGGATGCTGCTATTATTGCTAAAATCACTGAAATGGATAACAATAACGCCGCTATTTCTGCCGGGTCTTCTTCCGGAATCAAAGAAAACATGATTTTATATATTATCCGGGAAAATCTTTATATCGGCAAAATGACCATTATCTATGTCGAGCCTGAAGAATCTGTTGGCAGAATGTATACCCCAGAACAAACACCAAAAATAGGTGATACGGTAATAAATTCACTCACCTCGGCAAAAGATGAGTTTAATCTTTTATTAGAAAAAGCTCGAAACGGTAACGCTGCCGCTCAAGCCCTGGTTGCTTCAAAATATGAAAATGGTGACGGGGTCGAAAAAAATATCACAACTGCTGTTCAATGGTATAAAAAATCTGCTGAAAATGGCAATTCTTCTGCCCAATTATCTCTTGGGCTGCTTTTCTATAGCGGGCAAGATATTCTACAAAACAATGACGAAGCCTTCAAATGGTTCACAAAAGCGGCAGAACAGGAAGTTGGATATGCCCAGTTTTTTCTTGGCATGATGTATGAAAAAGGACAAGGTACTGATAAGGACATTGCAAAAGCTGTTCAATGGCTCAGAAAATCTGCCGATAATGATAACCAGTTCGGGCAGGTTGTTTTAGGATATTACTATGAAACTGGATACGGTGTCACCAAAAATATTTCTCAAGCATTAATCTGGTATCAGAAATCTGCAGATCAGGGCAATGAAACTGCAAAAAAAAGAGTCGCGTCATTAAATGAAACTATTGACACTACTTCTCATACCATTAGAAATAAAA
Organism: Sedimentisphaerales bacterium; assembly: GCA_963666285.2. GTDB lineage: Bacteria > Planctomycetota > Phycisphaerae > Sedimentisphaerales > SM23-30 > JAFGDI01. Next base: position 1,739,632 of record OY762711.1, on the reverse strand, counting down.
CAACTGAAAAAAAGAGTGAAATACCCGTCAAAATCGCAAATATCCCAGAAGAAAGCAGTGATGCCCACCTCTTCCCCCCAAAGGATATTGATGAACTAAACTCTTTTATCAAGGAAAACGGGATAAACCCAAATGATAAATCTGCGGCACTATTATTAGCCTGCCAGAAAGGTAATACTATACATGTCCGCATCCTGCTCTCCCAAAATGCAGATATAAACTATACTGATAACAATAGATGGATGCCAATACATTTTGCTGTATCACGTGGAGATATGGATATTACCTCTTTACTCCTTGAAAATTATTGCGATGTCAATCCTGTAACTTCGCAAGGTCATAGTCCGCTTGGCATAGCTTCTTTTAACAACAATATCAGCTTAATGAGACTTCTGATCGAATATAATGCTTCAATAAACGTTAGCGACAATAATTGCATACCGCCATTTATTATGGCTTCTATGAATTCAAGTTACGAGGCCATGGACTTCCTGCTGAAAAATAATGCTGATATCAATATCTGTAATAAAACATTAGGGTCAGCTCTACACTGGGCTGTATACTGCGGTAAACTAGACCTTGTAAAATATCTTATCGATAAAGGTGCCAATATCTTTTTCGACACCACGATGTCCGACAACAAACTTCATTCTCCTTTAACCCTGGCTAGAGATTCAAACGATAATACTATTTTCAAATATCTTAAAGACTACTCTTTTTATAAATTTAAGTTAAATTTAACTGACAGTATTATTGACCAATTCACCACGGATATCACTACAATTGATAATTGTGGCAAATATATTTTAATTACGCTCATTGATGAAACCGAAAAAGAACTAAAGGCAAAATCCCAGGTTAAGGGAATTGTAGCTTCAAAATCAGCACCATTTAAAGTGTCTTTTGAAAATAATTCTGCCGGCAAACAAACCTTCAATAATCTGGTTAACGGTGAACAAGTAGTTTTCGATGCAAATATTTATTGCTCGTACAAACTCTCAACCGTTGTATCTGACGATGAACAGGCTGCCATGGACATAAACTCTAAAAACAACATTTGGACTGCTGTTACTCCATCTTTTGAAATGTCCGAAGGCAGCATTCTTTTCTACGGTTCGGTTAAATTAAACAATAACAAGATTGAGTTTATTAAAGGTAGCGTTCATACTGAATCTATACCTGCCAAACCCATATTCTCTGATGGCACTATATGTAAAATAAATGGAAATAAATATGAATATTTTTCCAATACAGGATGGATCCCAACTAATTTATAGAATTAATATATTGGAATTAGTGCCAACCTCTCTTGTGACCGCTAATTTTCGCAGTTTTTAAGTTGCAATAACAAATTCCCCCTTGGCCAATCGCCTAAAAGACCTCCCTGCAACACTCTGAATTGAAACGAAACATAAGCCGTCATTGAGATATTGTATTCTCATATATTTTTACCATATTTGAATAATCTACCTTAACATTATCTTTACGTATATTTCTAAAATTATTATTTGATATCAGTACGTTTTCAGCACTGCTGACAGAAATACCGTAATATCCTCCATTTATATCATTGTTTTCAATGATAATATTCTTATGCAGCCCTGGTACTGTGACATCTTCAGCAGCAACATGAATTGAAACGGCAGATGCACCATTAATTGTACCATCTGCAAAACCGCAATTATTAAATTGATTATTCCTAACAATCACATTCTTTGATGTTGCCCCCTCCATCCAGTGCCCTTCAGCACCAATATGAATAGCGGTACCTGTGCAGCCATTAAATACATTGCCTTCAATTATTACATTACGTGTTTTACACAAAACTGACCTGGCACGATGCGAGTCAACTTTGCAATTTCTGAAAGTCAGCATTGGCAATGCACTGATATCAGCAAGATAATAATCCTTATAATCAAATGGAATATTACCCTTATAAGTTATCGTTGTCTTCCATTTATCAAAATCAATATCGACCGATTCAACTTGAATATATCCTACTTCTTCCAAAGTCTTTCTTTTCACAACCGCAAAAACATCTCCATCGCGAGGATAGTCCATTCGCATCGAATGTAAATCATAGCTGCGCAATGTATCAATCATACAGGTATTATTAACTGGTTCACTTGCTATCTGTTTATAATAATTATGCACATTTGTCGCATCATCTCCCTGCCCGCCAAATTCACATTCATTAAAACGTAAAAATCCATAACATGAAGCAAAATGGGTTGCATCTGTATTGGTTGAAATATACCTCCCGGAACGAGGTATTATTCTAAGGTGATTCAACTCAATATTTTCTGACAAATGCCCTACAATCCCCATCCCTGGATGAGCATAAATACTAACATCAGAAAGCGTTATATTCAATGAATTATAAATTAGAATAGCCGGCCTGAAATGAAAACAGTGCCAGCACAGAAGCTTTCTTCCCTTTTCAAGAAGATCACTTTGCGACTTCATTCTCATGGTTTGCGGTGCAACAATTTTCCAGTCATTGCAACTGATGCACCCACCTGCAATTCTGCCTAAATCATCATCGTAAACCATAAATCGGCAAAAATTTATACCATCAAACACCGGACACCAATCAAAGAATTTAACATCAACAAAATCTTCACCAACCTGAATTATCTCTCCAACACTATTTGCCGGACGTTTATTATCAACAGTAATCCCATTCATAACTATATTTTGAGCATTCGCCAGAACAATAGTCTCCATCCATCCATCACAATATAATTCAGCTCCATAACCATTGATGGTTAAATTCTTAATTCCTGTAAAATCGAGACCAACTACATAATCCAAGTCTCTATTAAACATATAATTTTGCGGGTTATTCCCATATCTTCTATGCAAAACATCATCTCGCAAATGCTGAGCCATCTCATCTGCCAGGACATAACGTCCGGGCGGCAATACCAGAATACGAGCGTCAAAGTCTTTACATGCTTTTAATGCTAACCTTAACGCTTCCAGGTCATTCTGCCCGTCATTTGGCACAGCACCAAAATCCAGCACATTAATCACACTGCCCTTCTGACTGTCTGCAGATGATAAAACTGCATCAGAACGATCAGCAAACAAAACTGAATTTTGACCACCAATTAAAATAAACAAAAATAAAACATATTCAAGCCCATAATATTTAAGGGTGCCTCTAGAAATTGCTTTTGATGCGAGATCAAGTAAATCCTTAAGACTCATAAATCACTCCAGTTAACTTTCGCAGTTTTTAAGTTGCAGTAACGAAGTACCTTTTGGCAAATCGCATAAAAGGGCCTTCCTGCAACGCTTATGTTTAAAATAAAGTGTGAGACGATAGCGAATTATTCCTGATGTCAACGTACATCGGGACACCTTAATTTTTCACTTTTCATTATTCATTTTTCACTTAATTGGTCCTGTTCTGACCTTCGCGTGTAATATTGAACAGTCAAGAGTGCGATACCGCACCTCTACTATATGGAGAAAAATAGACCTCGGCAATTAACACCGAGGTCTTACACTATAACCAACTAAGTAATCGACCTTTAGTTAGAAAAATCGTAACATTCAGGATAAAGATTGCATTCTAACCACTGAGATGCCAATACTGAATAGTCGAATAAATCTACAATACAATCCGGCACACCATCAGGTCCGTTTACATCCATTTGCGGATTAGTAATACAAAAAGTACCTTCACCGGCTGCATAAAGGTCATACAATTCTATTTTTGACAATGCATAATTATAAACTCGAACATCATCGATCAAGCCGTTAAATTGCATATCGCCACCTATTTTATTGTCAGTACCAGGCTCAAGAGTCATCTCATTTCCTATCATAAACTCCTGATTTACATCAATAGGCCCTGAACTGCTATAAGAATAATACTGACCATCTGCATACCAAATACCTTTTTTCTGTACAGGATCGTATGCACCGGCAACATGATGCCATTCTCCGTCATTAATCCGATAACTACTGTCACTTACTTCTGCTCCGCCTTTGATCTGATGCCAGAATGCTCCGGAATCATCACCGGAACCGAGAGCCAGGCCAATACCGCTCCATGCCCTGAAATAATCGTTTCCATTACGGGTGACCATTCCCAAAATTCCTGCCCAGGGGCCTTGATTTGTCTTAATCCAGCAGGAAAAAGTATAACCGCTTATATTCATAAATTCAGGGAAATCAACTTCGCTACCGGGAATCACAACACTGTACATTGAATTACTATTGGCACTAAAATCAAATGCGCGACCAATAACACCATCGGCATATGATTCATTTTCACTGCTTGGGCGAACAACACCATCATAAATACCTGATAGAGATGAATCTTCAAGGTTGTCTTCAAAGGCCAGATGAGCAATCATATTTTTTAACACTATATATACAGGTGTGCTAGTTGCAGAGCCGGCCGAATTCACTGCCGTACAAACATACTTACCTTCATCTTCTTGTTGGATATCATAAACTGTCAATGTATTACTTGTAGTGCCGCTATATATCCCTTCAGAATCTGATATAACTATTCCATCTTTATACCATTGTAATGTTTTTTCATTTTCTGTGGCTACAGTAAACTGAATACTTGGTTCTCCAAGGTCTACTACTGCCGCTGCAGGTGAAACCACCGTTACAACTGGCGTTGCCGGTAACGTGGTAAAACTCCATACATCTGTTGCCACTGTAGACGGTGAAGGATAATTAGGCTCATATGTAACTATTTTCCAATAATAAGTTGTATCATTTTCTAATACCGGCTCAAATACACCAGAAGTGTTGTTTTGTTCTACCAGATTCGGATCTGATCCGGTACCAAAATATACATCCACATAATCTTCGGCTATAGATGTATTACTGATTTCCCAGTTTAATTCTGTTGTAAGCGGAAGATTAATTGAGCCGTTACCCGGAGTCCTCATTGATATATTTTCTGTGCTAAGTCTTACATTATCAAAAGTTGCCTGCTGCCATCCGCCATTTTCCTGGTCATACCAGAATTCTATTTTAATCTGAATATCTCCGCCAATTAAAACATCTCCTTCATCCGGTGAAATCCAGTAATACGTTACATCGTTAAAAGCGGCATCAATTAACGAAGCTCCATCAAATTCATAAAAATCTCCAACTTCTTCTCCATTAACCAATATACCTATTCTGCCATCTGGATGAGCATGGTCAACTCGATCTCCTATAGCAACGACTAGTTTATACATTTCATTTGGCAACACCTGACTTACCACATCTGAAGTTATTGATGCTACTGAACTGGAAGTACCAATATTAACAAAACATACCTGTTCTCCATCTCCTGGGTTTGGTAGAGGATTTGGCCCGCCACTATAACGAAGGGTATGCACTCCATCTATTGGATTCTCAACTCCACAGGAACCCCAACTTGATGACCAATATGGCGGCACCCCATCAATACCGCTATATCCTGGATTACTTGGATTTGGATCAACTGAATAAGGTTCTTCAAAGCTGAAGTTTGCCACCGGAATACTTACAGCCCACAAAGAACAACCCAACAACATAATCACCATTAAAACTTTTGTCTTCATAACTAATCTCCATTGTAAAACATTATATACACTAAACCCCAATCACATCCTCTGAGGTACACTATGGATATTGCAATTTCCAGCCATAACACTACTTAAATGTTATAACAGGGTCGGCAACTACCCACCAATCAAAATCAACCAAATTATCTCCATCTGATGCGACCAGAGTCATAAAACGTTCTTCCTCTAATATTTCTATCTGAACATATTCAGACTTAAGCTTAAAATCCTTTTGAACCATATGATGACGTACTTTACCGTCAATTAGTACCCAGAATTCTGTAATATTTAATTGGTCCTTATCTACCGCTTCGGTTATGCCTATATCAGCTGTAAAAAATATGCTGCCGAACTTAGGAAACAGATTGCGTATACTATCAATATCGAATGTCAATCCGCTGTTAGAATGTAATACAATTGCACCATTGCCATTACCATAATCAGTCTTATTAAGAACCCACTTTTCTATATCTATCCCCTTCAGATGCTTTCCTTCTGATAATATCTCCAATGATGGCGTCCATTCCGTCATTATCGGGGCAAACCAATAACCACAGGTATCTGGACAAGTATCAAATGTAAGACCGGTAGAGCTTATCACTTGCCTGCCCTGACCTCCATCCGGAATAAATACTCCATCTATATATGCATTATCAGCCACAACATTGTACTTCGACAAATCTGAATATTCAGCTCCTTGATCTACTGAAGTAATAATATCTCCCGTGGATTGATTGATCGCATAAAACGATCTGTCCTTTTTCCAAAACTCATTATTACCTTTGACTATCTGGACTAAATCGCAATCTGTCTGGCCACGCCATACCAATGATGTTGTTGATGAAATATCTCTTGCAAATGCAAATTCTTCAAAATTAATATCTTTTACTTTTGCACTGGAATCAACTCGTTTACCCTGCCCTGGCTCCAACAAAAAGCTTTCCTTTTCCTGTTTTTTATAGCCGGAAACCAGTGATGCTTTGCCTTTAAATAAATATACGTCACTATTACCACTTCTATCTGCCGCAACCCCAAATTCTGTACCTAAATCTATCACTTTTGAATTATGACTGGTAATAGTAAAACCTATTGCTTCTTTAGGAACCTTGGTATAAACCTGACCTAAAATCAGATTAAAGTTGCTTTCTGACAATATCGTAAAACTTGCTGGTGCTTCTACTACCAGTTTCGCTCCATTTTCATATTGCAGTTCAATAAAACCACTGTCAAGAACATACGGTCCATGATTTGTATATAAGACATCATCAATATTAAGTTGATCGCTGCCATCGCTCCATTTAGCATTAACCTGCTCGGTCAGCACTGCAACCTTTTCACTTCTCTTTGATGGATACAAATTAGCATAAACAATAAAAACTATCAAAAATACGGCTGCTAAAGATACTAATACATTATAAACTCTTACAAATAGACCCGTTCTAACAACTTGAACCGGTAAAATATCATCTGACGCGGTAATCTCTGAAACCTGGTCTATTAACACTTCCGGAGCTTCATTTTCTTCCTGAACCATAACTGACATAACATCCTTAATATCTCCGTCTTTATTGATCTTAAAATATAGTTCATCCCTTAGATAACCACTAACATCTGACACATATGGACTCTGAACTTCACATTGAAAATAGTTTATTTGAAATACTATTTCTGTATATAACTCCAATGCCTCTTGGTTAGCATTAAGCAGTGACTCCAATTCTCTTATACACTTAAGAGTTGCTCTTCCATCATAGCATTTAAGTGTTAGATCTACTATTTGAATGTATTCTTTGGCTTTCATACAACTATGCCTGCATTTTTTTCTTGATACATCTGTTCAGGAGAAAGTGTATCCGAGACAGATTCTTATAAATATATTGAACTGATTTATCTAATTGCAGTGCAATACTCTTAGGTGCACAATTTAACTCATACCTTATATCTAATAATTGCCGATCCTCATCACCTAACTTTTTGATACATTCTCGCAGGGTATTAACTCTATCTTCTATTTCACAAATTTTTTCGGTTGAAGTATCACTTATCTGCTCCAGAATATTGTCATTAAAACTCAAAACATCTTTCCCTTGCTTCTTACGGTAATTCAATACCTTAAAATACGCTATTTTAACTCCCCACGAAGCAAAATCCGATCCTAATTCAAACTGATCAAATTTTGACCACATAGTCGTTATCGTTTCCTGCATAATGTCATCAGCATCACTGAAATTGAATACAAGAGACCTGATATATGAATGTATCTTCCTCTGATTGCTCATTAGCAATGGTAGAAAATCTTCTGTACTGTTCTTTTTGGTTTCCATATACTTCCAGTTAATTAATTATAAACATAACGGTATTTATTATTTCTATCTTCAGGCCATCCCTGCGTCATCCAGTCAACATCTTTATTAAGACCGTCTCCATCTGGATCATAAGCAACACTACCGCTACCTAGTCCGGAAGTTGTATGCTCAATTGTACTTTTATCTTCCCATTTATGTTTTTCTGAATGACCATCTAAAAAACCAAATACGCCGCTTTTATTATGAAACGGAGCTGGCGGATCCCACCATGTTGTCATTACCGACGGGACATCCTTCCATGGCATAAACGAAAAACCGCCATGATTATACGGCATTGCTTCATAGCCGGGGAAATTGGCCTCTACAAAACAATACTTTTCACTTGGAATCCTTATCCGTGTGATTTTTGTTACTGGATTCTGCAAATAATCATAGGGTAAATTGCTTTTGGACCCATATAAACAATCCGGTATACTATAACTCCTGTAAATCATGTAATTTTCCTGTGAGCCGATTATTTCTGTTGAAGTCGGCTTTATATAGCGCTTATCACCTGGGCAGTGATACACATCTGTATTTTTGATATACTTCCAAAGTTTACCGGCTTTGATGCCGGTTAAACGATCATCCTGCGTTGGCACTACTGCTCCACTTGAACCATCTGCTAAACCAATATGATCATATAAATTATTATCATTTTTGCGAGGAGAAAAAACCCATTGATTGTCCAGGTAGTTACCCCAGGTTATTCTATCATATTTTTGCACATAACCACCAACAATAGTCCCGTCATTATCCATCGCATACATATAATACGCCTGCGACAAAGATCGAATATTTGCCAGGCATACTACTGACGTAGCTTGTTCCTTAGCTTTATTCAGAGCCGGCATCAATATAGAAACCAAAAGAGCAATTATAGAAATTACTACTAGCAATTCAATCAAAGTAAAACCTTTGGATATATTTTTTCTAGCTATCATAATCTTAAGTCTCACTAAATCCTGCAATATTGAAAAAAAATGTATTGATTACTATAGTGAAATTTCCAAAGTTCCTTTTTTTTATGAAAAAAATACAAAAAAAACTCATCCGAGCTTAACCTCACAACAACACACCAACATAAACCATTACAAAATAACAACTTAAACAAACAGAAGCTATACAAAAAAATCTTTTCAAATTTGTCATCCCCTGACAAATTTGTTTTTTGAGTAAAATATGATTATCTGCCGGAGTTAGGCATAACCTGGCATCCGAGAAATACGCATTTGCTTTCTGATTAGGTTAATCCAACCGTTACCTATGTCTTGACACTCAACCGTTACCCATGTCTTGAACGAACCCCTCTCACCTCTTACCTCTCACCTCTCACCTCTTACCTCTTACCTCTTACCTCTTACCTCTCACCTCTTACCTCTTACCTCTCACCTCTTACCTCTTACCTCTTACCTCTTACCTCTTACCTCTCCCCTCTTACCTACATTCACGCACCTAATACCTTTCTTAGGTTGCTCACTTGACCGCCCTAAGAATTTTCGTAAAAATTCATCCTTAAATATCATATCCTACCTATATTACCGCCATCTGGTAGCTCCAGATAATTATATGCAACATTATTTATCATCTTTTTATTTTGATCTAAACGATATTTTTGCTAGTATATATAAGTTAAACATGGGAGATGCGAGTAGAGAATAGAGTTTTTTACTGGTTGGCTTCAAAACTTGGTCTTATCCTGCTATTATTATCCGTATATGCTATTTGAGGAGTTAGAGAATGAAGTATTTATGGCTTTTAGTTCTTATAGTTTTTACAAACTGTATTTATGCCAATTCCGCACCCGAAATCAGCAATATTTACGCTGTCCAGCGAACCGACGACAGCGGCATTGTCGATATCAGCTACACCCTTACCGATGCTGACGGCGATAGCTGTATTGTTTCCATGCTCATCAGTGACGATGGCGGCAGTACATGGAACGTATCTGCAACAGACATCTCCGGCGATCTCGGCTCCGCCATCTCCCCCGGCAGACACACTATCACCTGGAACACCAAAACCGACCTCCCCGGCCAATACGGCAATACCTACAAAATCCAGATCACAGCCGATGATAGCAATACCAATGCCAACAGTAGCGAACTGGGCATGAAATGGGTCTATGTCAATGATTCTGGCGTGTCTGGACACGAAGGATTTATGGGTTACATGAGCAAGTATGAGACTACCAATGCCCAGTATTGCCAGTATCTCAACGCCGCCCTGGTCTCAGGTGATATTTATGTCTCCGATGGTTATGTTTATGGTAATAGCGGCTCATATAGCGGAAAAACATATTTCAGAACTTATGAAAGCTATTCATATAGCCAGATAAGTTATAACGGTACTTTTTCTGTAAGAACTCGTGATGGCTACAGTATGGCCAATCATCCGGTAGTTTTTGTAACATGGTATGGAGCGACGTCTTTTGCCAGTTATTATGGCTGGCGTCTGCCTACAGAGTGGGAATGGCAAGCCGTAGCCGATTACGACGGTAACTATACATATGGTACCGGCAATACAATAAACACTTCAATAGCAAATTACAATCGCTCAAATCCTATTGGTTTTAATGATAATCCATATACAACCCCTGTTGGATATTATGGTCCATTCGGGTATGGACTATGTGATATGGCTGGAAATGTTTTTGAATTAACAAGTAATAAAAGTGTTTATAGTAGCTATTATCACTCAATTCGAGGTGGTTGTTGGGCAAATTATTCTGCAATAATAGATTGTAGAGTATCATTTTATGCAAATGTTACTGAAGAAGAATGTGAAGACCAATATACAGGCTTTCGGGTCTGCCGTTGAGCCCTGCCCCCCTTGTATTTTCACGAATTACCCGGAATGGTGATATTTACGGATATTGCCAGTGTGGCGTGGAAAATCCTCGGTAGTGTCCTGAGATGACTGGGCAATTGCTCAGTGGCCGAATTTCAATAAAGCCGGATGGCATTGGTAGGTTTTTAACCGGAAATTCCATTTGGTTTCTTGAATGCTATCGCAGTTTTGCTGCGTGAAAAATATAGATAGTCATTGTTAATTGTACTGATATTTCAGGAGAAAAAATAATGAAGTTTTGTAAAATAGTTTCGATAATATCTGTTTTAGCTGTTACCTTCTTTGCCAGTCAGGCAGTTGCGGAAACTGGCACCGCTTTATCCAACACCTTCATAATCAACAACAGAGACGCAATCAAGCTAAATGTCACAAATAACTGGGATGGCACTGTTACCGTCAGTTGGGAACCGGAGGGTAATTATGTACTCAGTCGTTTAAATTTAGGTAATAGTGAACTAGACAGTCATACTGTTCATGGAAGTAAGTTTATTGACCATTTCAGTCTTTCAGAACTTAGTTGTCATTATTCATACAGTTATATTCTAGCTAACGCAGAAGAAGTGCCGGTTAGTGAACAATCAGAAGCAATTACCCCAGAAGTTATTATCGTTCTAGTGAGAGGGTATGATGCCTTTGGGATAGGCATAGATGATTATTATTGGCATTCAGATGTATTTCAACAAGAAATGGGACTAGTGTTTTCAGTGCAAAGTTGGTTTGAGACCAGAGGAATAACTTGTTGGGATGCCAGCCTTATCTTGAATGGAACAAAAAGTATAGAATGGAATGCTGGCAGATTAAATCAATTTATTAAAACTAAATTCCAATCTGATGACAAATATAATAATGCAAAAGTAAATCTTTTTGGTCACAGCATGGGAGGATTGATCTCTCGCCAATATGCCTATGACCATCAGGATAGAGTATTGAAAATATTTTGTGCTCAAACACCACACACAGGAAGTCCTCTTTCAGAATTTAACCCCAAAAAAGATAATGAAGCAACACAATGCCTGGCTACTGATTATCTGGAAAGTTTTAACCAAAGAATAAAATGCGATTTGCCTATTTATGCAACATACAGTAAAAAAAATCAAAATGTTCTTCATACATTGAGCTTAACTGCCTCAGGTGCTTTACTATATGCAAAAAGCGGTATGAGCCATTATTCTGAAAATGATGGGGCAGTTCCTTATAATTCAGCTAAAGGCGTTATCTTAGGCTGGTACTATGATAGGAAAAATGACAAACTAGAGAAGAAACATGAATATCAGGCCGTTGATATTTGCTCTTTTTATAATTCCGGATTAGATCATTATTCATGCTTCAGACATCCAAATGTTCTAAATAAAATAATTGAATGGCTAGATATATCTTCCAGCACTTCTACTTCTTCAATTGAACCTTTAGCGTTATCAACTACAGACACAGAGGAAGAAACATCACAAAATACTTGTTTTATCGGCTCTGACAGCGGTATTTTCGACAGCAGTTCACCGGTTGAATACCAATTCAGTATCGCAACCTGTGAAACCCTTAAAGTATTTGCTTATGCTTCAGATACAGCTGCGATAAATCTATTGAATTTGTCTGCTCCGGATGGCACAGTTTACACTCCGGAAACCTCAGATTCTTCTGTCACATATTCAGCTTCAGATGATGGCTATTTCAACTACACGATTACAAACCCTCAGTCAGGCCCATGGACAGCATCGTTCTCCACAGATTCCGAAGATAAACAAAACTACGGCATCACAGTATTCGATGATGAAACTATCTCAATGACAATATACTCAGACCAGTGGGCAAATGTAAATGACAATATTACCGTCTATGCTTCCGTCTCTGACAATGATACTGCAATTACAGATGTTGAAATTATCGCAGACATTACATACCCTGACCAAACCACAACACAATACACATTAACCGACGATGGTACAGGCAGCGATTCTGCCGCAGGTGACGGCGTTTTCATGCTGGACTTTGCCGATACTACTCAAATCGGCACATACTATGTCACATTAACCGCAAATGCAGCAGACGGCTCTTTCCAGAGAACCGCCTTCGACAGCTTTACTATATCTTCTGCCAACATTAACATTTCCGGCGGAATGTCTGATTCAGCTATCGATTCAGACAATGACGGCATATATGAATCTTTGCAAGTTACCATCCCTGTTGACATATCAGAACCAACTGACTTTATGGTTATAGGTAATCTTACCGACAGCTCCGGCAATATTATCGATACCGATGGTTCTGAAGTTGTTACTTTTGAATCAGTCAGCGGTGATTTTAATGGCGATAAAGAAGTCAACCTGATCGACTTTGCTCTATTGGCAAACTTCTGGGGCGAGATTCACTGCCTGGTCGAAGATTACCCATGTAATGCTTACGATCTGGATGAGTCCGGCACAGTTGACCTTGCCGATCTGGACGCTATCGCCCAAAACTGGATGGCTGGAACCGGCCAAATAACCGTTACACTGGAATTTTCATCAGAAAAGATATTTGATAACGCCACGGATGGGCCATTCACTATAACTGATATCCAGGTACTAGACCCGAATGCCGGCACAGTTATCTCTGACACAGATGATTACACTACAACCGCCTACACCGCCGCTGATTTCGCTGCAACTGATACCGATGGCGATGGCCTGGCCGACCATCTGGAAATAGTGCTTGGCACATCTGTTGACGAAACCGATACCGATAGTGACGGTGCCACCGACTATGAAGAAGTGGCTTTTGACGGCACAATATCTTATAATTCTCAAACAGATTCCAACCCGCTTGTATCTGATACCGATGGTGATACCATTTCTGACGGCTATGAAATTGCCTGCGGCATGAACCCGCTTATAGACGACAGTCTGGGCGACCTTGATGGTGACGGACTGACCAACCTCTATGAATACGAAAACCACCTGAGAGCCGACAAAGCAGACACAGACGAAGACGGCACTAACGACGGGACTGAGGTTTCTGACGGAACAAACCCGGCTGTTTACGGCGAATAAGTATTATTACCTTTAAAATTATCCAAACCCCGGCATAGAACAACCTGTCCCGGGGTTTTTCTTTTGCCTATCAGCTAAATTTCTGATTTTCAACTCAACATAATAGTCTATCATTACCTGCAACATATATATTACTGTCAAATCTGGGTATTTTATCCCAAATAGCTGTACCGTTTAAATGAACATACCCTAGCTGTCGCGTAGAGACACCTTTTCGCAAATCACCCACACTTTCGCATCAGTACACAAAAATACCATCGCCGCCAGGCGATACCTTCACATCATTGGACTTGTCCAATGATGTGCCCCAGTGCGCAGCACGAAGTTAATGTACTGGCCGCTCGTAGCTCGTAGCTGATTGCCTGTTCAACTGCTCACCTGCTCTAATCTCTAACGACCTTTGGTCGTTCGGCATCAGCTTTAAAACAAGTCATGAGCCGTTAGGCGAACACCTCAATTCTTCACTATTAACTCTTCACTCATCACTTATTTTCTGGTCCGCCCACAATCAAAAAACAATAACTTACAACAATTCTCGCAAAATCCCCTCACCGCCGCACACTTTCCCAAACCCGCCATGCACTCTTCCTTATATCCCCCCACTCTTCTATTTCATTCCGTTTTTTTACCCCTCCTTCACACCCCGTAACCGTTTAAAAAAGGTCGCGTAAGCGACACCTTCACATCATTGGACTTGTCCAATGATGTGCCCCAGTGCGTAGCACGTATTTCCTCTTCACTGGCCGCTGGTCGCTCGTTGCTGTTTAGCTGCTCATCTCCTCTAATCTCTAGCAGCTTGGCTGCTTGCTGGCCGCTGGCCGCTGGTCGCTCGTTGCTGTTTAGCTGCTCATCTCCTCTAATCTCTAGCAGCTTGGCTGCTTGCTGGCCGCTGGCCGCTCGTTGCTCGTAGCTGATTGCCTGTTCTACTGCTCATCTGCTCTAATCTCTAACGACCTTTGGTCGTTCGCCGCCAGCCGTTTAAAATAAGGTCTTGTACCGTACGGTACAAGACACCTCAACTCTTACCTTTTACCTATTACTTTTTACCTGCCTTCCCATCTCCGCTTCGTTCCCGTCCGTATACCGCCGCACCCATTCAACGTTCCGCCGTATACTGTCCGCAGCCCGCAATTCGCCGCCGCTCAAATCCGTTTCCCTTTTCGCCGCCGTCCTACCGCCGCGATGTCCCGTATATATGCCGCACTCCCTCCGTCCCCCATCAATTACCCGCGAGCGGTAGCGAGCAACCTTCCCTGGCATCTGAAACCTGATACCTGACCACTGATTTTCTCGAAAAAATCACCGCGTTTTTACAACCACCAAATCGCGAAAATCCAAATTCTCCAAAATTATTATCCACTTTACCCCCAACACCTTACAAGCTTCCAAACCAACCATCCCGCCCAAAAAATCAGCGCACTTGCGACATACCATCCAACAGTAGAGAGCTAACAAAAAAAGAGAACCAATAAAAATCAGCTCTCTCTAAAACTTAACAACGACGAAAACTTCGTCTTAATAATAAATTTTGCTCTTTGAATAATTGAATATAAAACGATTTGTCAAGGGCCTATCCGCTCAGAATTAACGGTCATTAGACATTACAGTTTCTATTCGTCTCCGGGTTCTGGTCAAGGCTATAACCTTGCTCATTATTAGAATGCTCCTATAAGCTCAAGGTCGGCAAACTGAAAAATCGGATCACTCTTAGACCTCATATCTAACCTGTAATATGTATATTTCTTACTGTTGCCCTTAACTAAAAACTGCTTCTTCTGATACCTGCCGGCAAAAGTAACATCTTTTTGAGTATCAATCGGCTCCCAGATGCTGTTATCGTTTGATCCTTCAAGTGTCCAGCTGGCAGGATCCCTGCCAGGTGCATCATTAGCAGAAGTTATCGAATACACATACAACTGGGCCGGCTTTGTCAGCGAATATATTATCTGTGACGCCCTGGACTGGGTACAATATTTCGTCTCGGGATTACCATCAACCAGGTTTCTTACCCCTTCACGTGGCATCGCCCGCTCTGGCACACACGAAATGCCTTCCCGTATCGATGCCAGACTTACTATCGAACCGTTCTCTTCCAAAACCAGTACACATCCCTTTTCTGTCTGGGTGGTACTCCCATCTTTATTTGTCGCTGACAAGGTTATATCATACTGACCGGCAGCATTATATTTTATTACCGGTGATTTATCTGTACTTGATGATGGGGTCGCACCTGGAAATTCCCATTTGTATGATTCCGGCTCATTAAAAGATGTATTCTCCAGCTTTATTTCCTGGCCCTTACCAACAATGTTTTTATTTACTGTAAATTGGGCCACAGCCTCACTGCCGCCGCCTTTCAGATGCCACTGATACTCATTCCACAACAACTGTATGCCTTTTCCTGCAATAGAATTACACGCCTTATCCCAGCTCCATGGCCTCATATCCCGGCATGATTGGTTAAACTTATAGACAAAATCCTTATCATAGGTATTTTGTAACCACTCCATAAAGAAACCGGTTGTTGTATAGCCGCTGTTCCAGTTACCGCCCGGCCTAGGCTTTCTTGTCTTATGATAACCGGCTGTTATCCTGACAGCATCTGCCATACCTTCAATTGCACCAAAATGATCTTCTCGGCTTTTCGCTCTCGGAGAATGTTGATACGCATGGGTCAGCTCATGCCAGTTAATACCGGCAATCTCATATGTTATCGCTTCATCACCCATCCTGCGATACTGATCGGCAAGATACCTGGTACTCATATGAATCTTGATCTTGGGGTTATTACCCATTTTATAAGCTACACCATCGGTATCTTCTAACTCAAAAACCAGAGTTTCAAAAGCCGGAACTTCATCAGGCGATTTATACAGGGTTTTACAGACACCCAAAGAAATATCTTTAATAAATGATTCTAGGTCAGGAATCATCTTCTTTACCAGCTTGGAACCTTCACTCTGACCGTTATCCTTATCAACTATTATTACTTCAGGATATTTAAACGTCGACCAGTCAGCACCGCCTTCCTGCGATACTTTTCCAACAGCATCAATAGTCTGCCATTTAACACCCTTATTTGTCATTTTTACCGGCAGTATTTTACCATTATCATCAAAATGCATCTCATCAATACATGTCACCCTGCTGTTGCCGTCTGTTTCTGTTAGCGGACGACGATGATAAACTATATACCATTTGTCTGTTCCCGGTATATTAAAACAGGAATGATGACCTGCTCCGGTCGCAATTTCCGGATCTTGCTTGAGTATCTTTCCCTCTCGTTTAAACGGGCCAAACGGCGAATCTGCTATTGCATACGCTACCGAATAATCCGGACCTGTCCAGCCGCCTTCTGACCACATGAAGTAATATTTGCCATCCCTTTTGAACATGAATGGGCCTTCAACATAGTTATCCGGCGTTACTTCCCGGTAGGTCAGACCATCATCAAAAGGTACCAGCCCGGTAAAATCTTCGTTTAGTTTAACTATATTACAATGACGCCAGCCGCCGTAGTACATATAATACGTACCATCATCATCAAGGAAAATATACTGGTCAATAGGCTGAGCACCATTCACTATATGATTGATCAGGGGCTTGCCAATATGGTCCTTAAACGGACCGCCCGGACTATCGGCTACTGCTACGCCAATCCCGCCGATCTCGTTCGGATGAACATCATTAGCGGTAAAAAACAGGTAATATTTACCATCTTTCGATATAACTCCTGGCGCCCACATCGCACGCCAGGCCCATTTTACCTCTTTATTAGTCAGGATCTTGGAATGCCTGGTCCAATCCACCAGATTTTTTGACGAAAAACAGTCAAAGAATAACTGCTCATTATACGGGGCTGAATATGTTGGATAAATCCAGTATTCATCTCCGTAGATTATCACCTCCGGATCGGCATACCAGCCTGGAAAGACCGGGTTACCGGCAAATTCCTGTCCAACCTGGGCCTGAACTGAATTTAATGAAATTGTCAAAAACAATACAAATACCGCAATCAAAGTTCTAAAATTCATTTCGATCTCCGTACTTTTTCAATGTTGCATTAAGTTGTAGCAAAAACAATACTTTATATTCTATAAATGTCACATATACTTTGTAAAGTCTTTTATAACTTTACCATATCCATGGAAAACCACTTATTCGCAATGTAGTACAACCATATGGAACCAGCTTAATTGTCTCTAATTCTGCATTTGCCGGCTTTTCTACCGGACACAGCGGTACCGGACCGGCTGAATTGTTATAAATCGTCCAGTATGGCAGCCTTATCCCGGGTACTTCCAGCTCAATCGGGGCATTCTCAAGATTCCATGGGTTAGCTTCCGTTTTACCTGTCTCGATAACCTTGACTTTATTGTCCAGGTTATCCAGTGTATCTCTCAGCAAAGCATAATTCCAGGGCGTACCCGGTCTGCATTCACGATAACCGCGATGCATACCATCTGCCGGAACACCTTCAGGAGCAGGCTGATATATCTCTGACCAGTCTTCCTCAACTCGCAGGGCATACACCAGCGGACCACGCTCTATCGCAGCAGAACGGTGGTACCAGTATGATTTTCTAAGCTCCATTGGCAAAGTTACCACTACCGTATCACCATCTTGCCAGGTACGCTTCAAAATTGCTATCTGGCCTGCTTTAGTCTGCGGCATAACTTTACCGTTTACTGTTATCCTGGAATTATTACACCAGCCTGGTACTCGCAGATGTAACGGGAATTTAACTTCTCCCCCGGCACTGACCGTAAACCTTATAGTATCTTCAAACGGATAGTAAGTTTCTTCTTTTATCGTAACTTCCTGCCCGTTCGATACTTTTGCTGTTATGGTACTTGGACCATACGCCATCGCTGCCAGCCCCCTGTCAATCGAAGCCATCCACATATGCTGGATAAACTTTGGCCAGCCCTGATGAAAATTACAAGTACAACACGGGTAGCCCTGCAACAGCCCGCTTACATTTCTATATCCGCCATCATCTTCAAATGATCTGTCACCGGCGGTAATCAATACCTGGTTAGACTGCTGAAAATACTGACGGGTATAATAATCATCGCTCGCCTGGGTTGGCAAAGCATTATAAGCTATTTTCTCCAGGTGATCAGCAAACTGAACATCACCGGTAATTTCTATCATCTTTTCCAGCGAAAACATCATCTCAACTGCTGTACAGAATTCCGAACCTCTATCAAGTCCGGGACCATGCATTTCTTCATCACCACCATACAAACCTGTCGGCTGTCCGTGATACGCATGAATATCATTAAATGCTTTTTTTAACGCATCTAGCTGAACTGGGGATTTATCCTGCTGATATCGGATAGCCGGGGTTTTTATACCCTGGGCAAGATTTACACAGTGTAGTACATGCCTTCCGTACGGGTCTGCCGGTGACTCCATTTGAACAGCCAGAATTTCGCCTTCAAGAAATAAATCTGTCCAGGGTAATGTCTGTTTATACAGGATATCTGCCAGTTCGAGAAGAAACTTATCACCTGTTACATTATACAACCACAATACTGACATAAGGTTATCGCCGCCACGCTGGCGAGCCCACCAGCTGCCGCCTTTACCACCACGAGGAGCTTCCAAAGGTTCATCCGGCAAATGCTCAAGCTGGTAACGGAAATACTTAGTCATAACGTCAATTACACGCTTGTCTCCGGTCGCCATATAATGCTGCTGCAGTATTTTCAGCATGACCATTCTCGGCCACCAGTCTTCCGGCTCTTCCACCTGGGCTCCTCTTGGCGGATTCTTTGGAGGGCCGTCTGGACCAAACGGCCTTGGACCAATATAACCATCTTCACGCTGGTTATTCAATGTCCAATCTACCCATTTCTGAGCTTTCTGCTCAAGCTCTTTATCTTTCAGCAGTTTAGCCAGCGGATATAAACCATCGATCCAGTATGGACCTCTTTCCCAGGTATCACCATCACCACCCAGCCACGCATTTCGCGGACCACAAACCTCCGGGTACCATTCATCCAGATGGCCGGTCATACCATTTGCCATACGTTTTAGCTCATCTTCCAGCCAGCCTTCAGGCGAAACTGACCCTAAAGGCAGCTCTGTATAGGGCTTATCAAGTAAAGGTGCCCGATTAAAAAGATATAATGCATCGCCGCCTGTCTGGGCAGGCAGCGACGCTGAAAAAATCAGAAGTAATACAAACAATAACATTTTTTTCATTACATAATCTCCACAATACTATTATTTCAAATCAACTATTATCATCTTTACTGAACATGCCGGCAGCGGACTTTCAAACTGACTGCCTACTTTTATGCTACTTTCTTGCGTCTTAACATTATCCGGATTCTCCAGGTTATTGATATCACTGCGTTTACCTGTCAATTCAAGTACTTTTGCAGACATATCAGACTCACGAACACCATCCAGGTTAATCTTTGCAGTAACATCTTCTTCTGTTGGATTTACCAGTTTAACAATTACAGCATTATTCTTTTTATCTATTGCTGATCCGGCAAAAATTTCCGGTCTTTCAAGTTCACAATCGTGAATTATTTGGTCATCAATAAAGCATTTAATCCTTCCAGGCGAAAGCTCTACCCTAAGGTCATACCATTTGCCAGTCTCGATAGAACCGTTTCTTGATATTAAAGTTGATTTTTGACCATCAACAGCTTTTTCAATCGCATGCTGGGTATTATTCCAACCACCAACATTCCACCAGTAATAGTTGTTATCATTTTCATAGCCAAAAACTATTAGAAACCCTTCATCGCCACGCAGCTTTTTAGCCCTGACTTTGTAAACAACAATATCAGAATCATATTTGTCAGGAAAAACACCCATTGCCGGCTGAATATCTGGGTTCATTTGAGCTAGATTTTTTACCTTGAACACAAAATCGCCACTCAAAACTTTGATGTTGTTAAAATCAATTTTATTATCCTGTACATAAGCACTTTCAACTTCAATAGATGTGCTCCATGTGGCTATGCCAACCCAACCTGAAACAGTTTCAGGTGCCGCAGAAGCCATCTTAGAAATCTTAGTCGGCAGATACATATCTCCTTTATTGCAGCCAAACATCTGCTGAACATAATAGCTTGGCGTTTTTACCACTTCACGATTAGTAAACCAGATCAAATCCGCTGCCGCCCATTGAGTACGCTCATACTTGGCAAAAAGCGGAGCATAGCAGGTCATATCAACGATATCACCATTTCTCTCAACACCGGTAAGAAACGCTGCTTCTGAAACAGCATTATACATGGCATTACCCATATTTGAATGCGAGGCATATTCACCAACAAATATTTTAGGCCCGCTTCTGTCAAATGAGTCAAACCTTCTGGCATTATTGATAAACCATTCAGGGCTTTCATAATAATGTTCATCTGAGCTGTAAACTCCTAGATCTTTCATAAAAGAATACATCGGAATATTGGCACTAAGGCCCGAAGTACCGAGTATTTTGATCTCCGGATGGGCTTTTCTTACCGCTTCTACAAACAAAGGCATTCGTTCATGGAATTCACGCCTGTCATGCTCTTCATTTCCCAGACAAATATATTTCAGATTAAATGGTTCAGGATGGCCCATTTTACTACGAAGTTTACCCCATTTACTCGTGGTTGGACCATTGGCAAATTCTATCAGGTCAACAGCATCATCAATCCATGGCTGAAGCTCATCCATCGGCACACACTGATACGGATCATTAAAGCCACAGGACACACCAACCGGCAGTACAGGCAATGGAGTCGCACCAATATCTTCGCATAACTGCATATATTCAAAGTAACCCAAACCATATGTCTGATGGTAGCCCCAGCGGTTCCAGTTTCCTTTTCTCTCGGCAACATCCCCTACACTGTCTTTCCAGCGATATGCATTTTCCAGACCATGACCGTGAACAATACAGCCTCCCGGAAAGCGGAAGAACTTAGGATTCAAATCCTTCAGTGCCTGTACCAGGTCCGCTCTCAGCCCATTTTTCCTGTTATTATACGTTTTCTGAGGAAACAATGACACCATATCGAGATAAAGAGTGCCATTACCTTTAGTTGTGATTACTAAAGATGCATCATCAACAGTTTTATCAGAAGTAATAACCGCCTCATATTTACGCCAGTCATTTATGATACGATCAAAAGATACGGAACCACATTCATTTCCTTCTCCATCAACCAGGCTTACACTGACTGGAGCTCCGCCACGGCCGGTTCTGCGGGCATAAAATGAAAAATCATATTTTTCCCCTTTATCCAAACAAATTCCCTGAAAACCGCTATTCTTTACCCCTACGCCATCACCCGGCTGCTCTATTCTTATAACAAGATAATTTGGGTTATTCCGATTCAGTGGTATTATTTTATCAACCTGCAAACTACAGCGGCCACCACCTTTTTCAACCTTTTCCCAGGCAAATAGAGGTTGATATTGCCTGCTAAGCCTGTTTCCACCTTCTACCGGGTAATATTCAAAAGACCTGTTCTGGACTAACTCAGCATAAAGACCACCATCTGCGGCAAAATTAATATCTTCAAAAAACAGGCCGTACAGTTCAGGACTCAAATCAGGTCCCACCTGTTTAGTAAAGATATCAACTTTTACATTCTGGGCAGAATATGCCATAGAACTTGCCATTAACACAAAAAAAACCAAAATCATTCTTGTTGTTTTCATTTTAGACTCCTAATCTAATTCTTCTTACTGCAACTTTCACTAAAATTACACTACTTATGGTTTTAATTCATCCGTATCAGCTCAATAAATTCTTTTGCCAACATAATCTGCTTTTTTCATACAGTTTAATTGTTTACTAGATATCAGTTACTTCCTCCAGCATAAACTATTACATAATGTATATATACGTTTTTTTACTTGTTTCTTGTTAGGATAATTTAACAAATTAAGGGCGGACGATCTGCAATATCAGAAAGTCCACCCTTATGCTTTTTTAACTATATTAACTTATCATTCAGTAATATCGCCTTAACGATTCAATCATTCCTGACAAACCTCAAAGCAGATTATTCTAATCATCCTGCTTTTGAGGAATAACTTCAACTAAACCGGCATCAATATACTGTCCGCCGGTTGTCTGATGACAATGAATTGAAATCGTATTAGTACCTTCTTTCAAAGACTTGTACGCTTTATCTGTTAGCTTAAACGGTTGCCCAGAACCGGTGAATCCAAGCAGTTTTGCAGCTAAAATACCGTTTATGTAAACTTCTGCATCTTCATCATGGTGAGCCAGCAGCATTGGACGACAAGCCAGCTTGCCAAGTTCAAATTTCCTGGTAACCCAGATATCCGATGAGTTCCATTCAGTACCAAGGTAGGCACCAGGAGTTCCATTGGTACCAAAACCAGCCTTACCGGTTTTCCATCCGGCAGCTGCCGGATCAAAATCTGCAGCAAACCAGTTGTTATCTTTTGGAGCATCAAAAGTATAGAACCAGTCATAATGTTCATCAATTGACATAGGAACTATATCAACTATCTTTGGAGGTTTTGGCAGCTTAGCCCATGTACCGTCAACAGAATCAGCACGTTTAACCCATTTATTCCAGACTTTAGCATTATCCATAAGACGAATAAATACACCACCGACAACCGGACGAGCCTGGAAACCGCGATGTCTTGCATCATGAGTCCAGTACCAGTCAGTCATAGGCACCCTGTCAGGAGTTTTATCAAGAAATTTAACAATCGGAGCTGCTAATGCTTCAAAGTCATCTTTATTACCGGTAATTGAAGCGGTCCAGATGATCCAGTCAAGTTTTGTGTACTTGCTGCGGTTGTCCAGAGGCAGACCGTACTCATTCTGAACTTTTCTATAATAAGCCATTTCCTTTTTGGCAACAGATTCCGGAAACAGTTTAAGCCCTAACAGCCGATCCCAAACCAGATTGTATTTCTGGCTCCAAGTACCCGGCTTATCAAAAGCCAAACGGTAATGATCACCATCATCAGCCATTTCCATCCACTGTTTTGTGTATTGTTCTGCTGTGTTGCGGTAAGATTTTGCGGTTTCAGTTTCACCCATCATAACAGCCATCTTGGCATAAGCACCAAGGGCAACAATAGCTTTAACGGAAAGGTTTACATTGTGAGCAAGATGACCGGCAAAATCGTCAGTACAGAGCTGATTTTCCGGATCCAATCCTTTGCTCTTCAGGTATTCTGCCCAAACGGTCAAAACATCCCAGTACTGACGGGCAAATTTGATATCATTTTCAGCCTGAACAACAGCACCAACCAGCAGGATCATATTGCCGCATTCTTCAACCGGCATCTGGTTATCTTCAGTGCGTTCTCCACCACCGTATACCTGACCCATAGCATGAGGATAAGTACCAATATCATGTGGAGCAAATGGAAACCTCCAGCGTTCAGAGCGACCATATTCCAGAATTGGCACAAATGAAGCCTTAGCCAGAGTTGGGTTCAGCAGCAGCACCTGAGGTGCAAATGGATAGAATACATCTACAGTCCCCATACAGCCGTTACTGAAGTTTTCCTTGCTGAACATCAGAGGCATGCCTTTTTTATCTGCAACAATCTTATTGGCAGCTAAAGCCTGACGATATGCCAGGTTACCAATAATAACATAATCATCGCCCCCTGCAGCTTTCAAATCTTCAATAAGTTCGGCATCAAATGCAGCACAGCGACGAGCTATTGACCTGTAGTCCTTTGACGCTTCTCTGATAACCTTATCTATTGTTTTTCCATCTTTTTTCCAGTACGCAGAAAGATTCTGGCCAAAATATAATACAGACTCAAGATCATCATAGGCCAATATGACCTGGCAGGACTGAGTACCGGAAGACTTTACTTTTCTGCTAAACTGCATTGCCATTACCGGACAGCTGTCATCTTCAACTGTACACTCTTCAATATAAGAAATCTGCTCCGGCATATCAGAACCGCTAACAAAACTGTCACGACATGTTTCCGGTCTGGCTATTGTAGCGTCTGCTTTTTGATTATTAGCTGATGAAAGATAGAAATAACCCCAGTCGATACGAACATTATCACCTTTTCGGCCAAGAATATTCTGACTTACAGAACCAGCTTTTAAGGTTTTCATCCCCCAAATTTTTTCTTCGCCCCATGATACACGCTGAGCCTGATCGTTTACAACCAGATCCATTGCTGCATCAAAATAAACCGAAACCTGATGCTTTTTCTTATCCAGAGAGCTTATATCCCAGGTAAGATACACAACAGGTCGACTCATCAGATCAATATCATCCGGTAATGCAGCCTGAAGAAAAGTCATCTTGACGCTTACACCGGCACCTTCAAAGGTGTAAATAGTCTGCGTTGGAAGAACTTCAACTGCAACCTGTTTCATGGCATCTAATGCAGACGGCTTTTCACCCATAAGGCGAAAAGCTTTGCCATCAACACTTACTAATGATGTAATCGGATGCGGCCTTCCTGTCCAGTGCCTTGTTACACCTTCATTAAGAGCATCGGTATTTGACCAGATACTAAAATATGGGTCACAAGCCACCAGCGGAATCGCAGGCGGTGTAATAGTTTCAGTCACAGCAGAAACCGGCCCGGAAATAGTCAATCCGGCAACACAAGCACAAAGAATCAACTTTACAATACTTTTTAACTTCATATTAGTCTCCAATAATATTTTGTGAATCCATGCTGCGTACAACAATCTTCACTAGACAATAAAAAACTTAAAACAATATTAAACTACAAAATCCTTTTCTCTTTCCATACCAGAAGTTATTAACTGTCAGAAAATATAGAACTGTGAAATTCATACTGATATTAAATTAAATTTTCAGAAAATAAAATCCTGTGTTTAAGAGAATATTATTAAAAAAAACAGAAATTATTATATCCTCTGGCAATATGCCAGATCACAACTTTTTAGCTATGCACAGCCAGGATAAAATTTTCACCTGTCCATCCAAAGTATCGATAAGTAATTATAAGCAGACTCTATGAAATATTCAATGATTAGATTTGAAAAATATCACTATGCTTACATATTTGACCTTATCGAACTCCTGTAAAAACAGCAGCTTGCTGTATTTTGGAGAATTGCTCTCCAAAGACATTCAATTGCTCATGTTTTGAGGCTTAATCGCAATTGCCACTAGAACAGATATTCACTTTATACCTATATAAACCAAAGATTTGTATCATTTCGACTCACCACTCTCATTTGCTTTCTATATAAACAGATGGAGGGCACAAGTCCCTCCATCTGGGTATAGATTAAATATAAAATTGATAATTGGATTATTCACATACAGGATAGTAACCGCATGTCAGCCAGCCAGATGCAAAATCAGCAAAATCTTCCAGGTCAACTTTACAGTCACCATTTAAATCATACTTGCTTTCAGGACGCATTGAAGCAACACACACATTGCCGCCTTCAACTGCAACATAGTTGCCTGCAATAGCCAACTCATCCAAAGCATAATTGTAAAGTTTAACTTCGTCAATTTCGCCAAGCAGGTTACGTGAAATACCGGTTTCAATTACAGTTCCATCCGCAGTAACACCATCCACACCAATAGCACCTATACGTATTGATGTCGGGGTAACTTCTCTGCCAAGAGGAGCTGTTGCGGTTGACTCATGAATACCATCAACATAAACCTTGATCTCCCCGGTATCAGCATCACGAGTTACCGCACAATAGTGCCAGATGCCGTCATTAACGGCACTTACTGAATCAAGGCTAGTGTATGGACCAGCCAGACTGCTGACACCAAATGTCACCTTACCGCCACGAAGAGATACACCAAAATCAGCTCTATTATAACCGGATACTTCAGCGTCAACAAGACCAATACCATCAAACCAGCCGTTTCCAACAGTACCAACTTGAGTTGTCTTTACCCAGAATTCAATTGTCATACTGTTTGTTAGCGTACGTGGAACTGAAACAGAAGTATCCACTCCGTTAAGACTTGCACCCATACCAACTTTACCAGCAGAATAGGCAATAGTCTGATTAGGATCACCAACACTTAACCAGCCGTCATTATCATTTTCAGAATCAAGAATGCTTTCTTCAAATTCATAATAAGCAACCAGTCTTTCTACTTCCAGCATAGCAACATCAGAAACAACATCAACACCACTGTCATTAGTAACAACACAGTAGTAGAAGCCATCGTTTGATGCACTAAGATCATTAATTACCAGGCTGTTCGTTCTTGAATCAGTATTTTCCACACTATATACAAGAGTATCGGTACCATTAGCATTGTCATTACTCAGACTATCTGTCTTGTACCATGAATATGAAATATTATCACTAAGGCTTTCAACTTCGATACTCAAAGAATCAGGACCTTCACCTGCTGCCATCAGCATATCAGCCGGCTGAGATGCAATTACAGGAATAGAATACAGTGCCTGGAAAGACCAAACCGGACCGGTAAGACCTGAAGCAACATCATCCAAAGTACTGGATTCAGTCAGGGTCAATAACTCAAATGATTCAAATACTACCCATTCGTAGTAAGCATCAAAAGCAAGATTTGCCGTAAGTGCAGATTCAGGATCAACAGTACCAGGATCACCGGCAGAACCAACATAGTAGAAAGCAGTGTCTTCTGAAGATGTGTCTCTTACAAATACATACTGATCAACAATCTTGTCGAGTACAGCATTACCGGTTGTTGCAACATTTGGATCACTGGCTGCCTGCCAGCTGAATGCAACATCTACATCACCATTTACAGTATCTGCAACTTGAGCTACTTCAGGGTAATATGGATCTGGGCCATAAAGAAATTCTGTTGGAGCCAAAGCAGTATCGCTGATGCGAACTTCATCAACATAACCATAAGCACGGTCTTCATGACCTCCACCGTAAAGGCCACGACCTACCGTCCAGCTACCCGCATCCCAGTCTCCGCCATCACCAGCTCCGGCTGTCAATCTTGTATCTGGGCTGCCACCAACTAAAAGGTCTGTCTGTGCAATCAGGGTATATCCATTGTCTCTGCCATGCTGAAGCATGTAAAGCGACAGGGTTGAACCATCTGAAACCGCTGCCAGAGTTGTCCATGGTGCAAGATTGCCATCAGGATCTGAGCCATAATCAAAACCGGCATGTAAACCATCTGCAGAAGTCGCGTCATGCCAGTACCCTGAAACGTCACAAAACTTTATTGCATAGCCATTACCAGGAGTAACCTGCAGGTATAATGCCGCAAGATCACTATTAGTTGTAGCAGTACCAATACTGTCACGACCAATAATAGTTTTCCAGCCGCCAGTTTCAAGCTTAGTTGTAACTTCGATAGTAAATTCAGAAGGCGTCATTGTCTGCATTGCCTGAGTAGCACACCACATAGCCGGACCGCCTCCAGTGTTTTTCACACTTAGAGTATTAGCCTGACCTGTATACGGTATGTTTTCAGTTGCAACGTTGGCACGGTATCCATATCCGCCGCCATCGCCAGTTTGCCAAACTGATAAATCATTACCGTTGTTCGATACATCAGCCACGTCAGCACCATATACACCATTATCTGCTGTATGCTCAAGATTGGTATAATCGACACCATCTTCAAACCGCCAATAAGCTACAGTTCCTGCTTCAAGGCTAACTTGCAGCATGAGCTGAATAGCTAACATACCAAACAAACAAATAATTTTTTTCATGTCTTTCTCCTTATAAATGGTGAATCTCCAGGGCCTTTACCTGTAGAGAACGATTCTCTTTTGCCCTCATAATTTGCGGTGAGTTATCTACTTATCTACTTCTCTTTTAAAAATATCTACTTAATCTACTTAACTATTTTTTTACACTTTGATGTCAAATATAATATTATATGGAATTAATGCTTATGTAGTTAAGTGTCCTGAGATGTGTTTTTTTGACCATAATTTTTTTAAAAATGCAATTTTTAGTGTATTTTTTCAATAAACTTCATTTGACCGAAAAAATAAGTTCCGGGCTGGAAAAAACACACCAGTCAGAATCAGTAGCCCTGAGATTAGAATCGCCATACATATCAGGGTCCTCACCATCTGTCGTGACAAGAGATAAAAACCTGTCAGTATCATGAATATCAACTTCAATTGATACTGCAGCACCGGGCTGATCCACCTGCATCTTAAATCTGGCATTACCATCAATCAATACCCATACTGTCGCATTACCAATTCTGGGCAAATCAGAAGACAATCCTGCACTAGAGACAAAACTTACAATATCATTCATTGGCATATCTGCCCGAATTGCATCCAAATCATAAGTTATCCCCAAATTAGCATGCATAAATATCGATGGATTTCCTTTAACACCATACCTCTTACCACCAAGCAGGTATTTGCCCGCCCTGTCGTTATAGTCATTAATACCGCTACCAGCACCAGATATTATATCAGTATAATATATATTATTTGTTATCGGACAATCGCTAAATATATGCCCATGACTACTTACAATCTGAGTAGGACCACAAGGAACAAAAACTCCATCAATATATGAATATTTATCAGGAGAAACTGAAACATATTTTCCTTCTCCCTCTCGATTATAAGACAAATAATTTATACGCTCTCCAGTCGTCGGCTCAATGCCTGATTCCTGATTACCTGTTCCCCAGCCATTCCCTCCTCCCACTACATCAGCTAGAGAAAAATGCGTATCACCACGCCAGATCATACCGGTTTCAGAATTAATCTCTCTTACAAAATAATCACTTTCACAAGGAATCTCTGTAACGCTTCCCGGATCATATATTTTCCTGGCATATCCTTCAGAAACCTCAATACTGGTCTTATTGCCTGCAAGCAGCATTGTCTTTCCATGATTAACGTGAAGCTCAGTTGTGCCATCATATTCAACCTTAACACCAAACTCCGTTCCCAGGTCGACAACCAAACACTTAGGAGTCACAACCGAAAAACCAATGGATTCTGACGGTACACGTGAATAAAGAACGCCATAATCTAACCGAATTCTATCTTCAGATAAAATTTCAAAACTGCACGGAGATTCAAAAGCCACCCTTACATTATTATCAAATACAAGACTGGCATATCCTTCTTCTAAACTATGTACGCCGGAACGAAATAAAATACGATCACCTTTCTGAATTCCACCATCAGCCCACTTGGCATTATAGCAATCTGCGAGTGTTGCCGCATCTTTCTGAAAATCATCTGCCGTAAAATAAAGAACAAATGCAAATAACAGACAGGCTGCTGTTACCAGTATTGCTGAATTGAATATCAGCTTATTCCTTTTGCCGAGGCCACATTCAGCCTCCTTTGAATTTATCACACATGGCGTCTCAACAATAATGGATTCAGCATCCTCTTCCTGCCCAGCAAGAGCATGCCATAAATCAGTACTCAAAATCTTATCGCATCCGGACTCTTGTATTCCGTCAGCTTTCCAATCTTTTTTTCTGATATACTCCGCAACCGAAACAGCTCTACAATAATAATCACGCGCAACTTCAGAACCGTCAAGAATACTCTTGAGCATTTCTAAATCTTCTTTACCGGCTTGCCCTTCCAAAGACATGACAAGTATATCCATTATTATTTTTTTTGTCTTTTGCTCTAAAGACATAAACACAATCCTAGTACTTAAGCTGCCTCTCAATACACGCTAATAATAACTGGTGAATACGTGAAAAATTCCTGTACACATACTGGACAGAACATCCAAATCGAGAAGCGAGATCCTTTACTTTCTTGTTTTCAAAATATTTTAACTTTAACAGATTCCTATCATGTTCTTTAAGTTTCTTCATACAACTGTTTAGATGCAGCATATACTCTTTCGAAGAATCTGAAAATTTCTCTGTATTCTTCTCAAGTTTTTTTATCAATTGCTCATCATAATAAAAACTGTTATCTTTCTTTTTCTTTCGATAATACTCCAAAATCAGAAAATAAGCTATCCGCCTGCCCCATGCCAAAAAATCTGTTCCAAACTTATACTGTCCAAACTTTTCCCACATCAGCTTAGTTGTCTCCTGCAGGATATCGTCAGCATCATTGAAGTTTGGGACCAATGACAGGACATAACTATAAATCCTGGCCTGGTTATCTGTCAAAAGCGAAACAAAGGCTTCGACATTATGGTGATTACTTTCTCTACTATTCTCTATGGGCATCTTTATTGGCTTAAAAATTACAAAACCATGTTGTCAGGTTACATATTATCTACTTAAAATACTATTAAAGTTAATCGTCAATATATATGTTAGATAATAGATTATTTTAAACTAAAAATTTACAATTAAATCCACAAAGCATTACATAGCAATAAGTTAAAAATAATATTTTACACTAAACATTACTTGTCCCCAACCGGAAACTTGCCACTTATAGCCATATTACGCCATAGGAAAAACTATCTAACTGCAAATGAAATATCCTGACCTCTTATGAAAAGTAACTTGATGTACTATGTAAGCAAAGCTTAATTAAGACCTGCCCGATATTCCTTGGCAGTCTTCTTGGTGATTTTTTTAAAAATCCTGCAGAAATAAACCACATCGTTATATCCACACCTGCTCGCTATCTGATATAATGGCAAATCATAATTTTGTAATAGAAACTTTGCCCTGTTAATTCGTACATAATTAACATAGTCACAGAACTTCATATAACCTTCGTTCCTGAAAACCCGTGACAGGTGGTTTGGTGTTATATCAAAAACCTCTGCTACCGAAGACCGTGAGATGTCATTCTGAAAATTTTCCTGAATATAAGTGCATATTTCCTGGAATAAATACTTTGAATGAGATTTAACCGGCTTGTCGTACTCTTCCAGCCTTTTGATAAAGCATGCCAGCAGAGAAGTAATCAAATGACCAAAAGCCGGATAATCAATTTTCCTGCGATTAAAATCCAGAATAATATCCAGAATACGCTGCTCAGGCTCGGTAATTACCCTCTGTACAGCAATTTTTTCGGCTTTGACATCTTCCTGTGAAGAAACCAGGCTTATTCCGGTCTGCCTGACACCAAAAAGAAAATGGAGAGTTTGCGATTTTGAAGCCATATCAGGCTTATCCCAACAGTTAGGAGGTATAAAAACAGCTTTACCGGGAGCTAACTCTAAATCGACTATCTCGTTTCCCTGCTCAATCTGAGTGCGATACTCACCTTCCAACGGCACAGAAAGACGGGGAAAATGCACGGCAAAGGCAAACATAGGGGCTGGAAACCGATTGCCGGCAAAAAAGACGTCTTCAATACTGTTTGTTTCAATGAACTGATTAAGACTTTTCAATATCTTTTGCGTTGCTTCCACGATTACATGTTACTAAAATCACATTTCATTTCAAAGTAGATTATTTCACAAAAAATATAAACATCTACATTAACTACATTTAGATATAAATATTTTTTTACCGCATAGCACAAAACACCACTCACCCGCCACTTCCATGCGATAATTGTACTACATTTGGTTCTTTATTCCTATTGGTCGCCAATCAACACTTATATATAATATAGCTATAAACATTGGATATTATTACATTTTTATTACTTCTTCTTATCCTGATAAATATGAAAGCAATCATAGATAAACACAAACAATATTTGCTAAGCGGTGTATCTTTCGCCATACCGTTTATTGCTTGCGGCGGTATATTGATTGCATTTGCAATTGGCTTTGCCCCCATGGGAGAAGGTGGTCCTGATTTTTCGATTCATGATGATTATTCACAATTCATGAAAACAAAAATACAAATCCTTAGCCATCTTTTAACAATAGGATCCTCAGCTTTTAAACTTATGCTTCCTATACTGGCCGGCTACATCGCTTATGCAATGGCTGGTAAACCTGGCCTTGTTGCCGGTTTCATTGGAGGCTATTTTGCAGATTTACCTCAAAAAATTGGCGACCAATCAGCAAACGCCGGTTTTCTTGGTGCACTGCTAGCCGGTATTGTAGCTGGTCACATAGTAAACTGGATCAAGAAGTGGCCTGTTCATAAAATGATAAGGCCAATCATGCCTATTTTAATCATTCCTATAGTTTCAGCTGTTATCGTTGGAACATTGATGATATTTGTCAGTATGCCAGTTGCTCAGATAATGGTTAGTCTTCAAGGATGTCTTTCTGAAATGCAAAATTCCAGTGCTATTGTGCTTGCTATGGCTCTTGGCGCTATGATAGCTTTTGACATGGGCGGACCGGTAAATAAAGCTGCATTTTTCTTTGGTGCTTCTATGATTAACCAGGGCAATTACCAGATCATGGGCGCTGTAGCTGCAGCTATCTGTACCCCTCCGCTTGGACTGGGTCTGGCAACTATGCTGCAGAAAAAACTCTGGACAGAAGAGCAGCGTGAAAGCGGTATTGCCGCGTTTGGTATGGGGATGATCGGCATTACAGAAGGCGCTATCCCCTTTGCAGCTGCTGACCCAATAAAAGTCATACCTTGTATTATCATTGGTTCAATGGCAGCCTCTGTTACAGCCATGCTTGGCAGTGTTGGAAACCACGCACCACACGGTGGACCTATAGTATTGTTGGTGATTGATAATCGCATAATGTACATTCTTGCTATTGTTATTGGCTCGTTTGTTACCGCTATATCAATCAACATTGTTAAAAAGTTAACTTTAAAAACGGAATCTTGAAAGTGAAATATATTGCAGTTACAGCATGCCCGACCGGCATCGCACATACTTACATGGCAGCTGAAAACCTTGAAAAGACTGCCAAAAAACTTGGTCACGAAATTAAAGTTGAAACCCAAGGCGCAATGGGTATAGAAAACGAACTGACAGCTGATGATGTCAGAAATGCCGATGCCTTAATCCTGGCAGTTGACATTATGGTAGAAAAAATGGAACGATTCGATGATATCCCAAAAATCGAAGTTCCAATCCAGATGGCCCTGAAAGATCCTGAAAGTATTTTTGCTAAGGACGTTAAGTAAAATTGGCAGACATTAATAATATAATTGAATACCAGTTTACCTGTCCTGCAATCAACGGTCTTCATGCCCGCCCTGCAAACAGACTGGAACAGATTGCTTCTGGATATTCCAGCCAGATTATTATTGAAAATCTGCAGAATGGAAAATCCGCTAATGCCAGAAGCATACTTTCACTAATCGCTGCAGATGTAAAAGTAGACGATAAATGTCTGCTTAAAATTACCGGTGATGACTCTGACCTTGCGTATAAGGAACTGACTCAATTCATCGAAAAAGAGCTGCCGATAATTGATGACGATGCTATCGTGGAATCTGAAAACTATAACGGAGCATACATTTCTCCTGTAATCAGGAATGCAGGCGTAAAAGTTTACCCTGCCAAACCAGTTACTTCAGGTTTTGGCATAGGTCATATAGTTCACATTGATGATATTAAACTGCCTGAAACCCTGATAAATTCTGAATATCTAAATTCTCAGGATGAACTGGCCTTAATTGAAAATGCCTTCGACCACATTGCTGATTCGCTAAAGGCAAAAGCTGCAACATTATCGTTAAGCACCGTCGAAAGACAAATATTACAGGCGCACAAATCTATTATTAATGATTCAGAGCTGAAAGATAAAATCAAATTTTTCATTATCGAGAATAAATATAATGCTGCCAAAGCTATTATAACAGCATTTAAATATTTCTCTGAAATTCTCTGCAAGGCACAAAGCCAACTGATTCGTGACAGAATTTCAGACTTGCAGGACATACGAAATCAATTACTTAATTTCATATACGGCAATCAGGTAATGACAAAAATCTGTCTGGACAAACCATCAATATGTGTTGCAGACAGTATGTCACCATCTGATTTTATTTCATTAGATAAAACATTCTTAAAAGGATTAATCCTGAAGGAGGTAGGACCTACTTCTCATATCGTTATTTTAGCTCGTTCATGCAATATTCCAATTATTACCGACGTGCAATATGTTGACTTCAATCTGCCAGAAGGTCAACAAGTAATCATTGATTCTAATTATGGTTTCCTTTTAACCGAGATCAACGAACAAGTAAACCGTTTTTATGATCGAGAAAAGAAAAAAAGTAGTTTTTATAGCAGTAATATGGCAGAATTTATTTCTAAACCCGCAACAACACAAGACAAAAAGACTTTCAAGGTCATGGCTAATATAGCCATGGCCTCGGAAGTCGAAACTGCTATCGAAAATGGAGCCGATGGAATTGGACTTTTCCGAACAGAAATTATGCTGATGGGACGCGATTGTTGCCCGGCCGAACAGGAGCTCTTCGAAGAATATAAGAAATCTACTGTTCTGGCAAATGGCAAATCGGTCACAATCAGAACCTTTGATATCGGCGGCGACAAAAATATTGATTTTATCCCTATTGCTGATGAAAAAAACCCAACCCTCGGATATAGAGGTGTAAGGGTGTATCAGAAACATAAGGAATTATTGCATACACAGCTAAGTGCTATATTGAGAGCTTCGGCTTTTGGCCCCATTCAGATTGTTATCCCTATGGTAACGTCTTACGATGAAGTCTTGTATGTCTGTACAATTCTTAACAAAGTAAAACAGGAACTTGATTCCAATTCCATAAATTACGATAAAGATATCAAGCTGGGAATAATGGCTGAGGTCCCCTCCGTTCTTTTTATTATTGACCAGTTAGCCGATTTAATAGACTTTATCAACATCGGCACTAACGACCTAAAACAGTATTATTTTGCCGCTGACAGGGAAAACCAGCAGGTTTATTCCAAGTATCCTGACCACCACCCGGCTTTCCTGAACCTTGTTTCCAGGATTATTTCAGAAGCCCACAATAAAAATTTATATGTCTGTGTTTGTGGTGAAATGGCCAATAGCGATCAATATTTGCCTCTTCTAATTGGAGCAGGTATTGATTCTCTGAGTGTATCTATACCGTTTATCAGCAGAATTAAGGCTGCTACGTCTTTGCATAACAGCCATATCTGCTATGATATGTTAAAAAATATTATCAAATGCAGTTCTATTGATCAGGTATCTGAAATTCTAGCCGGATACAGCTTATATAATACCGAAAAAAGTATCATAGAAACCGAACTTATCGACCTTGATGTTGATTGTAACAATAAAGAAGAAGTTATTAAGCATATTGTTGACACCCTGTTCCTGGACCAGAGAACCAATAACTATATAAAACTCGAAGAAGATTTCTGGAAAAGAGAAGAAATTTACTCTACCGGACTGGGCCATGGCTTTGCTATCCCACACTGTAAAACATCACACATCTCAAAAAATTCTATCTGTGTTTTCCGACTGAAAAAACCCATAGAATGGCAATCTATCGACAGCGAGCCTGTAAATATCGTTATTGCTATGACCATCAGGGAAAACCAGGGTGCCGGCAACGCACATATGAATATATTCTCCAGACTTGCCAGAAATATTGTGCATAAAAGCTTTAGAAATCAGCTCAAAAGCATCGAGGATAAAACCACTATTGTAAAATATCTCAGAGAACAACTGGAACTTTCCGGTTAGTTCGGCTATATTATACAAAAATATTTGAAATAATAAGTATTTACGTAACAATAAAGGAGCAATAATGATTAAAAAGCAAAAGTTTATCTCATTAGTAATTCTTATTTGTTCTGCGTTACTTAGCAGTAATGCCCTGTCAGCTGACAAAATCTCTTATGCAGATTATGTTAACCCGCTGGTGGGTACAGATTCAGAATTCAAACTTTCCAGCGGCAATACCTATCCCGCTATTGCCCTGCCATGGGGTATGAACTTCTGGACACCAATGACAAACAACATGGGCAACGGCTGGGGATACCAGTATGATGCCTATAAAATCAAAGGTTTTAAACAAACACATCAGCCCAGTCCATGGATCAATGACTATGCTGCTTTCCTGTTTATGCCTATCGTTGGTGATCTGAAAGTTCGGGAAGAAGAAAGGGAGTCATGGTTCTCCCACAAAGCGGAAATTGCCAAACCATATTACTATAGCGTCTATTTGGCAGACCATGA
The DNA here is from genome assembly GCA_963666285.2 of Sedimentisphaerales bacterium. Lineage (GTDB taxonomy): Bacteria > Planctomycetota > Phycisphaerae > Sedimentisphaerales > SM23-30 > JAFGDI01. The sequence continues at coordinate 1,702,878 of OY762711.1, read as the reverse complement.
TATAACTACTGAAATTACGCCGACAGAAAGGGCTGCCCAGTTCCGCTTCACATTCCCCAAATCAGATTCAGCCTATGTTTTGCTTGATGCATTTAACAAAGGTTCAAAGGTCCAGATTATCCCGGAAGAACGCACTATTATCGGATATTGCCGCAATAATAGCGGTGGCGTGCCGGGCAACTTCCATAACTACTTTATTGCTGTATTTGATACAGACTTTGAAGAAGTTGGAACATGGAAAGACTGGAACGTTACCATGGGCAGCAAATCCGAAGAAAGCAACCACGTTGGTGCTGTAGTTAAGTTCAAAACGACAAAAGATCAGGTAGTAAATATGAAAGTTGCCTCGTCTTTTATCAGCCCGGAACAGGCAAAGCTTAACCTGACCAGAGAAATTGGTGATGACTGCTTTGATACTACCTGTCAAAAGGCAAAAGATACCTGGAACAGGGAACTTGGACGCATTGAAGTAGAAGGCGGAACAGAGACTCAATACCGTAACTTCTACACAGCTCTATATCGTTCAATTTTATTCCCGCGCACCTTGCACGAATTTGATAAAGACGGTAAAATGATGCATTACAGCCCATATAATGGTCAAATACTGCCTGGACCAATGTACACAGATAACGGGTTCTGGGATACTTTCCGATCTGCATTCCCTTTAAATGCCCTGATGTATCCAGAGTTGAACAGCCTGATGATGGAAGGCCTGGCAAATGCCTACCGTGAAAGCGGATGGCTGCCGGAATGGGCCAGTCCGGGCCACAGAAACTGCATGATCGGTTCAAATTCAGCTTCGATTATTGCTGATTCATACATGAAAGGCAATCGCGATTATGACATCGAAACTCTATACGAAGCTATCATCAAAAACACAAAAAGTATCGGCCCGATGACTTCAGTTGGTCGTGCCGGTGCAGAAGCCTATAACAAACTCGGCTATGTCCCAAGTAATGATATGGGCTTCAGAGAAAACACTGCCCGTACACTGGAATATGCATATGCAGATTACTGTATCTGGCAGCTCGCCAAAGAGCTTGGCCGCCCCCAGGAAGAAATCGACCTCTTTGCTAAACGTGCCCAGAATTATCGAAATGTATTCGATGCTTCTACTAACTTCATGCGGGGCCGCAACAAAGACGGCTCCTGGGCAACTCCGTTTGTCCCTGAAAAATGGGGTGGTGATTTCACCGAAGGTTGTGCCTGGCATTATACCTGGTCAGTTTTCCAGGATCCGCAAGGCTTGATAGACCTCATGGGCGGACCAGATGTGTTTATTGCCAAACTCGACGCAGTATTCTCCAGCCCGCCAGACTTTGATGACTCTTACTATGGCAGTCAGATTCATGAAATCACTGAAATGCTTGTAATGGATCTCGGCCAGTACGCTCACGGCAATCAGCCTATTCAGCATATGATATATTTGTATGACTACGCCGGAGCACCGTACAAAGCTCAGAAATGGGTTAGAACTGTAATGGAAAAACTTTACCTGCCTACTCCGGACGGACTTTGCGGCGATGAAGACAACGGCCAGACTTCTGCCTGGTATGTTTTCAGTGCTATGGGCTTCTACCCTGTATGCCCAGCATCTAACGAGTACATTATCGGTGCCCCTCTGTTCAAAAAAGCGACCATAAACCTTGCTGACGGCAAGAAGTTTGTTATCAACGCTCCTAAAAACTCCGCCGAAAACATCTACATTCAGTCTGCTAAGACTGGATTCTTCAAAAATTATACCAAGACATACCTGACTCACGAACAGATTACCAATGGCGGTAAAATCACATTCAATATGGGGCCAGAACCAAATCCAAACTGGGGATCAGCTCCGGAAGATGCTCCATATTCTATGTCTAAAGAATCAAAATAGTAGTATATAATTAAAAAATTAATAGTAGTAATGTTATGTAAGTTTTTGTCTGCTCGTGCGGACAAAAACTTATTAACGATTGTGCTTTTGTCAAAGGAAATTCAAATGAAACTAAAAACTTTACCTATTTTTCTTACTTTTCTATGTATGGGATTCGGTGATGTAGTAAACCCATTGGTAGAATTAGCAAAGAAACAATTTAACTTGACTGGCTTTGAAGCCAGCTTAATACCTAGTGCCGGATTTATCATGTTTGGATTACTTTCTGTCCCAATGGGCTTATTCCAGGATAGAAAAGGGAAAAAGTTTACTCTGATGATTGGTTTAGTTACTGCATTTATTGGACTGATTATTCCTGTAATTATTGGATTGGATAAATATGCAACCTTAATATGCTCTATTTTGGTTCTCGGCGCCGGTGCAACTATTCTTCAGGTATCAGGCAATCCAATCATGAGAGATGTTTCAGCTGAAGGAAAATATTCACGTAACCTTTCTTTTGGACAGTTTGTTAAAGCTATTGGTACATTATCTGGTGCAATTATACCTGTTATTGCAACCAGATATTTTACGAAAGATTGGACTGTTCTGTTCCCTGTATACGCTATTTGCGTTTCAATCACAGCAATCGCAGTAGGCCTTTTAAAAGTCAATGAGCACAAAGAAACTGGCGATACACCGGCTTCATTCGGTTCTTGTATCAAACTGCTTTCAGACCCATTTATTGCTATGATGGTATTCGGTATTTTCTTATATGTTGGTGCCGAATGCAGCGTAGGTTCTGCGGCTGCTGGTTTTCTAAAAGAACAATATGAAGTTGACGTGGAAAAGCTTGGCCTGGTTGCTGGTACTGGTTTGTTTTTTGCAGCATTAACTATAGGTCGCTTTTCTGGTGGTATGATCTTAAACTGGATGAAACCAAAAACTTTTCTAATACTTACAGCAATACTGTCTATTGTCGGCATAGCCGGACTGGCTATTCCATCTAAAGCTGTTGGTATTGCATCTTTCTTCCTCATGGGGCTTGGTTTTGCAAATATTTTCCCACTTGTTTTTTCTATTACTGTTGATGCAATGCCGAAAAGAGCAAATGAAATTTCCGGCCTGATGGTAACTGCTATTGTCGGTGGCGCATTCTTACCTCCTTTGCGAGGTTTTGTTGCTGACAAAGCTTCAGTTTTAATAAGCTTCCTTGTCCCGCTAGCAGCAATCGCATACATCCTAATTATTGGGTTTGTTGTAGCAAAACATCCACTTGTCAACAATACTTCAGCTGAAGAAACAAACTAAAATTTTGTGTTTTGAAAGGATAAAAAATGGATTATAAATCAGATAAAAGAATAGTACTCACCCTTGATGTTGGAGGTACCAACCTGGTATTCTCTGCCATTCAGGGCATGAAAGAAATCGTAGAACCTGTTCGTTTGGCGACTGAGCCTAAAGATCTGGACAAATGTCTTGAAACTTTAATCGCCGGTTTCACCCAGGTTATTGACAAACTTGACGATAAACCAGTAGCTATCAGCTTTGCCTTCCCAGGTCCTGCTGACTATCCAAACGGTATTATCGGCACCCCGCCGAATATGCCTGCATTTCATAATGTAGCATTAGGACCATTCCTGGAAAGCAAGTTCAACATTCCGGTATTCATCAATAACGATGGCGACTTATTCGTTTACGGCGAAGCAATGGCCGGATTCCTTCCTAAAGTCAATGAAATGCTGGAAAAGGCCGGTTCCCCAAAGCGGTTCAACAAGCTATTTGGTATCACTCTTGGCACCGGTTTTGGCGGCGGTATTGTTTCTGACGGCAAATTGCACATCGGCGACAACTCCTGTGCCGGTGAAATATGGATTACCAGGAACAAACGTCACCCTAAATGCTTTGCTGAAGAAGGAGTTGCAATCCGAGCTGTAAAAGGCACTTATGCCAGGATCACCGGTATGGACTTTGCTGATACCCCGGAACCAAAGGACATTTTTGCTATCGCTCAAGGTCAGCAGGAAGGTAATGTTGAAGCTGCAAAGACTGCTTTTGCTGAAATGGGCGAAGTTATTGGCGACGCTCTGGCAAATGCCATTACCCTTCTTGACGGTGTAATTGTTGTTGGCGGTGGCCTGGCAAATGCTTATCCAATGTTCATTGATGCTATTCTGGCTGAAATGAACGGTACCATCGAAAGTTATAGCGGCGATAAGCTGCCAAGAATACCCCTGAAAACCTTTGACCTGGAAAATGAAAATGCATGCAAGGAATTTATCAAAGGAGAAGTAAAAGATATTACGGTACCTGGTACTGATAAAGTAGTCAAATACGATTCACTTAAGAGAATTGGTATTGGCAAAGCTGCTTTAGATACAAGCTATGCTATTTCTGTTGGTGCTTATGCTTTTGCACTAAACCAGTTAGACAGTTAAAAAAATATGCAACATTAAAGGAGTATTTTCCTATGATAAGAAGAAAAAATACAGCTAAAATTAGCTTAGCTCTGGCCTTGTCATTAGGCATTGCAAGTACCTTACTTGCCCAGACTTCTGACAAATTCAAATCTCAGCGTCCGCCTGTAAACAAACGTACTTTTATCAGTGAGGGCGTAGAAAAGAAGATTAAAGAAGTTAAAAGCTTTATGAAAGACCCTGAGCTGGCCTGGATGTTCGAAAATTGCTATCCAAATACTCTGGATACTACAGTTGATTATGAAGTCATTGATGGAAAACCGGATACTGTGATTATTACCGGTGATATTGACGCCATGTGGCTGCGTGACTCAACTGCCCAGGTATGGCCGTATATGCCCCTGTTAAATGATGATGCCAAGTTGAAGAATCTGGTAAAAGGCCTGGTAAATCGCCAAATCAAGTGCGTTAACCTGGATCCGTATGCTAATGCCTTCTATAAGGACAAGACCAAGGAAACTGAGTGGGCATCTGACAGACCGGCTCCGATTGATGGAGTACACGAACGCAAATGGGAAATCGACTCTCTCTGCTATGTAGTTCGTCTGGCTAATTATTACTATGAATCAACCGGCGATAAGACTATTTTCGACGCTGATTTTGATAAAGCCATGCGTACTATTATCAAGGTATTCAGACAGGAACAGCGAAAAGGCGGCAACCACGATACTCCATATCGTTTCGCTCGTTCAACTGATAGAATGACTGACGCACCGGTTCACAACGGTGTGGGCCGTCCGATCAAGCCGGTTGGACTGATCTGTTCATCCTTCCGCCCTTCTGACGATGCTACTAACTTGTCATTCCTGGTACCGTCAAACCTGTTTGCTGTTCAAAGTATGAAGCAAATGGCAGCTTTCTATTCTGATATTTATAAAGATCAGGCATTTGCCAGGAAATGCAGTGAATTTGCTGATGAGGTGATGTCCGCAATCAATAAATATGCAGTAGAAGACCACCTTAGTTACGGTAAAATCTATGCTTACGAAACTGATGGCTTTGGTAACTGCCTGTTCATGGATGATGCAAATGTGCCTAGCCTGCTTTCGCTTGGCTACCTTGGAATCCATAAACCAACTGACGATATCTATGTCAGAACCCGTAAATATTTGCTTAGCGATGACAACCCATGGTATCTCAGAGGCAAATATGCGGAAGGTGCCGGAAGCCCTCACACCGGGCCCAATACTATCTGGCCAATGGGCATTATTCTTCGTGCTCTGACCAGTACCGATCCGAAAGAGATTCAGCTATGTCTGCACATGTTGAAAAATACTCATGCCGGAACCGGATTTATGCACGAATCCTTTAACAAGGATAACCCAAATAACTTTTCAAGAAGCTGGTTTGCCTGGGCTAACACCCTGTTTGGCGAGCTGATTATCAAAGTTTATAATGAACATCCTGAGATATTAAAAATCAGCAATATTTAAGCAAGTATAAAAGATTCTAACTCCATATTAATCAGCTAATTGCTGATTAATATGGAGTATACATATAAAAGTATAAGGTTTATAAATTACACTAAGGAAAGTAGAATGCAAATACCACCTGTAAAATTTCAGTCAATCTTAAAACATCGTCTTTGGGGCGGTGAAAAAATTGGAACTATCTTTGCCAAGGAACTGCCACAAGACCAGCTACCAATTGGTGAATGCTGGGAACTTGTTGACCTGCCGGAAGAGCAAACCATTATCTCCGGCGGCATGTTCGATAAGCTTACCTTTAGAGAGCTACTCAACAAGCACGGTAAGAACCTGGGTTTTAACGAAATTCAGTCAGAAGAGCATTTTGGCCTGCTCATCAAATTCATTGACGCAGCGGATAAATTAAGTGTTCAGGTACATCCTGACAGCGAAACCTGCAAAATTTACCCCCAGGCACGATCCAAAACAGAATGCTGGTACATAATGCATGCCGAGGAAGGTGCTACCATTTTTAACGGCCTGAGAGACGGTGTTACTAAAGATGAATTTGAAAAAGCTATCAAAGATGGTACAGTCAAAGACACTTTAGTTGAAATACCTGTCAAATCAGGTGATTTCTTCCAGATACCAGCCGGACGTATCCATGCCCTTGGAACCGGCACCTTAACAGCTGAAATCGGCACACAGTCAGACACGACATACCGCGTTTTTGACTGGAACAGGCTCGATAAAGATGGAAACAGCCGTGAACTGCATATCCAGGAATCAATGGATTCAATCAACTTCTCAAACAAGAAAATTTATAATGAAGATGCTGAATATCCAGTTAGCAAACCATTGATGGACGCCTGCTCAAAGCTAGGCGAAGCAAAATTGCTTACCCAGTGTCCGTTCTACACTGTCGCAGAAGTCACCGCGAAGGACAGCCCAGCCGCTTTCAGTTCTGAAGCTCCTATGATCATAATGACTGTCGCAGGCAGTGGAAAAGTTTATAACACAAATATTCCGGACGATATTGTCGAGTTCAAAATAGGCGAATCGTTCCTTATCCCGGCAATGGAATCCGGTAAAATAGAAATGGCTCCCGGCTCAAAACTACTGGTTACATGTCCGGGCTACGAAAAACCATAAAAGACACAACCCGAATCATTTTAACTCACCTCCATGTAAAAAAGATGCTGATCAATTGATACAGCATCTTTTTTTTCTCTACCCCTTGCTAATTTCATTGGCTCAATCCCAAAACGAACCTTCACTATCTATTTTATTTTCAAGTGTTTCCAACTTATTAAGCATTTGTTTAACAATCTCTGGCAGCTCTGCAGCACGATCTATACGTTCACCTAAATCATGCTCTACCTGGAAAAGCAGCGGCGTCTGGCGTGAAGCCTTAAAGCCATAATCATTTCCAGTTTGCGAACCAATTCGTATATGTAACTTCCATGGCCCTTGTCGAAATGCAGATGGTTTATTGTCAAAATAGCTATACATAAAACTAAAAGTGCTCAGTTCACCCTTAAATTTATCAGGCATAAGTATTATTCTAATATCCCTACCGTCAATCTCTCTATCAGCAGGTATCTCAACACCAGCCAGCTTAAAGACTGTCGGCAAAATATCAAGTGTACTTGCAGGTCTTTGCTCGATTATATTAGCAGGTATCATACCGGGCCAACAGAATATGCCGGCAACCCTGTGTCCGCCTTCCCAGGTTGAGCCTTTACCATCGCGAAATGGTGTTGCATAACCGACATTCATCCTGGCTTCGCCATATTTTTGATGCTGAGAATATTTCAAATCCCTGAATTTAACCCATGGCCCATTATCAGAAGAAAAGATTATCACCGTTTTTTCTTTCAGGCCTGCCTCTTCAACCGCTTTTCGAATACGCCCTACCGAATCATCAATCTCTTCCATTACATCGCCAAGCAACCCACGACGAGAACGTCCTTTAAACTCATCACTGGCATATATGCCCAAGTGCGGCATATTATGCGGAATATAGGCAAAAAACGGTCTATCTTTATTCTGCTTGATGAAATTCACAGCAGCATCGGTATAACGACCGGTTAGAGTCTCACAGATTTTAGCATTTGAAGGCAGATTAACAGCAATAGTACTATACCCTGCAATTGGATCACTACCTTTCGGGTCGGATTTCATCAGTTTTGCGTCGTTATAATCGTGTGATACATTTGTTCCAATCCAGGTATCAAAGCCATGAGCTAACGGCAGACTCTTCGGTGCATAATTATTATTCTTATTGGGGCTACCCAGATGCCATTTTCCAAATATGCCTGTAACATAGCCTTTTGACTTCAACCCTTCAGCAATTGTAATCTCTTTATCATGAAGATGCTTTTTTTCATTTGGGTTCAGTACCCAATTACCAAAACCAGAACGTCCGGGATATCGCCCAGTAAGCAGTGAGTAACGTGAAGCAGAACACGCAGGAGAGGTAACATAAAACTGGGTGAAACACATCCCGTCCTGCTTTAGCAAAGAAATATTGGGAGTATTTATAGTGGGATTACCGTTGTGAGAATAATCCCCCCACCCGCTGTCATCCAAATATATAATTATAATATTTGGCTTCTCAACAGGATTTGCGTCAATGATCGAACATGTACCACAAACAAACAATACCGCAAATAACAACCTGTTTGCTCTCAACATATTGATATTTCGCATATTAAACAGAACTTTCAATTTCAATTTATGAAACCAGGATTCTATATGAAATTATTCGACTTTAAGCTGGCCGCTTGAGTCTGCTTTATTTATAGCTCTTACACCATTGATAGCTTTCAGTTCCAGAGATACCGGTGTATTTGTTTTCCAGTTACCCCTGGTAAAGTCAGGTATATCAACAGAATTAGACCTGTTAGCAACAGATTTGATAGACAGCGGTGTTATGCAGGACCATAAAGCGGCATCATAACAATCCATATCGACAGGCAGCCCGTTTCTAAGCGAATTTATCAACGACCAATCCATAAGGAAATCCATACCTCCATGGCCGCCAACCTGCTTAGCCATTTCGCCGATCTTCACCACTATCTCAGGTGAATACTGATCGTACATTTTCTGCAATTCTTCTTCACTAACCGCAGAATGGCCAAGAGCAATATGAGTTTTAGGCCACTTCTGGGCAAAAGCCTTTGTGCCTGAAACCAAATGGATACGAGAATACGGCCTTGGTGAACTGACATCATGCTGAATTTTGATAGTTCTGCCTTTTGCTGTTCTGACCATAGTTGTATTCATATTGCCACGATATGGCTTATCAACAAACTGTTTATAAAAATCGTCTTTTTCAGCTCGTTTCCTAGCTTCAACATTCATGGTAAAATCATTACTTGACATACTGGTGAGATATTCCATCTTGTCGCCGCGATTGATATCCATGCATTGGCAAACCGGCCCTAACCCATGAGTTGGATACAAGTTACCATTTCTCTTTGCATTATGTTTCAGACGCCACATATCAGCATAACCATTTTTATTGAAATTCAAGCCAACCAGATTATGGATATAGGCACCTTCGCCATGAATAACTTCGCCGAACATACCTTGCCGAATCATATTAAGGGTAAGCATTTCAAAGAAGTCGTAGCAGCAGTTTTCCAACATAACACAATGTTTTCTGGTACGTTCAGATGTCTCCACCAGTTTCCAGCATTCTTCCATTGTAGTAGCTGCCGGAACTTCGGTTGCAGCGTGTTTGCCATGTTCCATAGCATAAACAGCCATCGGGGTATGAAATTCCCAAGGGGTAGCGATATATATCAGGTCAAGATCATCTCTTTGAACCATTTTTTTCCAGGCATCTTCACTATCAGTATATACTGCAGGTTTTGGGAAGCCTATGTCGGCAAGCATTTTTTCTACTTTGTCAGTACAAGATTTACGTTTATCACAGATAGCTGTAATTTCAACGCCATCAATATGAGTCATACGTTTTACGGCACCGGGGCCTCTCATTCCAAGACCAATAAAACCAACTCTAACAGTCGGTATTTTAGGAGCGCAATAACCAGACATATTTGAATTCAGGTTAATTTTACCAACTGATGAAGCACTACAACCACCTACAGAAGCAGCACCAATAACTAAAGTAGAATTTTTGAGAAATGTCCGTCGATCCATGATGATTCCTAGATAAAAGTAAAATATTTAATTTGCAGTTTTGATGACAATATCATATTCCAATGTACAAAAACAAATACTAAAATATCAGAAATAACAAATATATTCAATAGATGGTTGTAATTCGATAATGGATATATGTAACTAATTTTATAAAAATACTTAATAACACCAGTGAATTTGAAAGTAATCAGATAACAGGCAAGTATGGCAGTAAAATCAGGAAATGTGTTTTATTTCATCATAAAAGATTGTGTTTTATTACTTTACATCAGATTTTATCCATTATGTTTAAATCAAGAACACCTCTAATAAATTATCAATGAATATTATTTGGAGACATAAATTATTACATTTTTAACTGACAAATTGAGTCAAATATTTATTTGTAATAGAGCAAAATATATATAAAAGACGAAGTTTTCGTCGTTGTTATGTTTTATCGAGAGCTGTTTTTTTGTTGGTTCGCTTTTTTGTCAGCTCTCTACTGTTGGATGGTATGTCAAAAGTGCGCTGATTTTTTGGGCGGGCTGGTTGGCTTGGAAGTTTGTAAGGCGTTGGGGGTAAGCGGGATAAAAATTTTGAAGATTTTGGATTTTCGCGATTTGGTGGTTGTAAAAACGCGGTGATTATTTCAAGAAAATCAGTGGTCAGGTATCAGGTTTCAGATACCAGGGAAGGTTGCTCGCTACCGCTCGCGGCTAATTGATGGGTGACGGGAGGTGTGCGGGATATGTACGGGTCAGCGCGGCGGGTGGACGGAGGCAAAAAGGCAAATGGATTTGAGCGGCGGTGAATTGCGGGCTGCGGACAGTATACGGCGGAACGTTGAATGCATACGGCGGTATACGGACGGGAACGCGAACATAGGTAAGAGGTATGAGGTAAAAGGTAAGAGTTGAGGTGTCCGCTTCGCGGACATCTTATTTTAAACGGCTAACGCCGAGCGACGGAAGGTCGCTGGAAAGTTGACAGGAGAGCAGTAGAACAGTAGGAAGATAAATTCGTGCTACGCACACTGGCACATCATTGGACAAGTCCAATGATGTGAAGGTGTCGTTTACGCGACTCATTTTAAACGGGTTCGGCAAGACTAATTATCATATTAAGTGAGAGTGACGGGGTGAAGGATGGGTTAAAAATCGGTAAGAAATAGAAGAGTGCTGGGATATAAGAACGAGTGCGAGGCGGGTTGCGGAGGTAGTGCGGCGGGGAGGGGATTTTTCGTGAATTGATGTAAGTTGTTGTTTTTGAATTGTGGGCAGACCAGACAGGTGCCGTGAAACGGCACCTGAAGGATGAGGTATAAAGGATGAAAAAAAGCGGTGTCCGCATTCGCGGACGACTTATTTTAAAGCTGACGCGGGAGTAAAGATTATATCAAAATTAGGCATCTGAAAGATGAGAAGAGATAGAAGAAAAAAAGGTATCGCCTGGCGGCGAGGATGCTTTTAAAATAATGGGGAGTTTGTTTAGTCCCCCGGTTGAAACCGGGGGCTACCGGAAATCAGCAGTCAGCTGCGAGCTTTGCTAAATGAAAAATGAATAATTCGAAGTGAAAAATTAAGGTGTCGCTGCGCGACCTATTTTAAACGGCTACGCCGAGCGATGGAAGGTCGCTGGAAAGTTGACAGGAGAGTCCGCTTTAGGCGGATCTTCGACAGTAGAAGTATCCGTTCGTTAAAGTTCCAAACTATAACTATCGACTCAAAAGTAATGTTTTAATCTCATACGGCTTAAATTCAACTACAACAGAATTGTTATCAACAGCAAGTTGTTTTGGATTTTCTTCCATCAAGTCTACTTCACTTATGAGACTATAGCTATGGCAAAATTCCAATCCAGCCCTGACAGAAGCTCCATGAGCCTCGTAAAGCCTGACAATAATTCCATCTGAATCTTCTGCCTGTTTTATAGTTTCAACTATGATATTCTCCTCATCAATCTGCACAAAACTGCTACCAGACTCATCACCGGATTTGTTATTTGCTACAGGCAACATAGATAAAGGCTGATTCAGGTTATACCCCTCCCGAATAACACCACCTACAATATGGTCGCCAGAATGCGGCAACAATGAATAAGTAAAATCATGATACCCCCGATCAATGCAGGTTCCGGGATAGTTAGTACTTCTAAGGAGATTCAGGTCCAGAATATTGCCAAAAACCTTGTAGCCATATTTACAATCATTCAGTAATGCAACGCCATAATCTCTTTGAGAGATATCGACCCATTTGTGTGCGCAAATTTCATATTTTGCCCAATCCCAACTGGTATTTTTATGGGTAGGCCGTTTTATACTACCAAACTGGATATCACAAGTAGCTTCTGTGGCCAGTATATCAACAGGAAAAGATGTTCGCAGCATCTGGTCGGATTGATACCAGTCAACCCAGGTTCTAAAATCAATCCTTTTACTTCCGGCAGTAACAACAACATCCTGGGTCAGGTTAGAATCCTTAAAACTATAGACATTTCTTAATATTGCACAAGGACCATCAATAAAGGCTTCACTTGAACTCAATTTGAAAGTTCCAATTATTTTATCTGCATAATCTACCGAGATATCCCAGGCATCTCCTTTATCACGATATACACGCAGCACATTAGCTGACACCCCTTCTGGTATTATCTCACGCTCACATTCTTTGTCATAAATAGAATTAATAGTTCCATTTTGGTCAAAGATAACACGTATTAACGAATTCTCAAGTCTGGCTTCGTCAGCAAATAATTGTTCGGCACACTCTTCTGATTCCTGCATATCAAGTAAACTGTATCCCAATGCAGGAACTTTTACACTAAACCACTTTTGCCCTGCTTTAACCCATTCGTTTCGACACCAGGAAAGAGAATTAAAAACCATTCCAGGTTCTTTAAGACTTGCAGAATCACATTTTTCTGTCATAGTCTTTTTAGCTTCCTCAATTAACTGCTCAACATTCAACATCAGAATCTCATACCGAGCTAAAGACTCATCATACACTCTGTTTATTGAAGTTCCAGGCAAGATATCATGAAACTGGTACAAAAGTACTTCTTTCCAAATCTTTTCTATATCAGATTTCGGATATCCAACATCGGAATCAATATCAATAAATGTTAACAACATTTCAAGCTCACGTAGAGCAAACTCAAGCTTGCGATTATATCTCTTGCTATGTGCCTGTGTGGTGTATGTTCCTCTATGACATTCAAGGTATAACTCCCCAGCCCATTGCTTATAACAGGAAATATCTTCGGCAATTCGATCAAAGAAATCAGAACTTTTTTCCTGTTTTACTTCAGGCAACTCAGAAAAGCGATTCACTCTTTTTATCCGTTCCAAATGCTCGGCTCCGGGCCCGCCGCCACCATTGCCTATGCCAAAAAGCATAAGACAATTATCTGAAACAGCTTTTTCCTTAAAGTTTTCTTCTGTAGCAACAACTGCCGTCGGCTTGACACTGCTATTATATGTTTCTTCCGGCAACATGTGAACAAGAACTTCACTTCCGTCAATACCCTTCCAGATAAAAGTATGGTATGGAAATTTATTTATGGAATTCCATGACAACTTTTGTGTCATAAAATATTTGCACTGGGATTTACGAATTATCTGAGGTAAAGCGCCCGAATAACCAAATACATCTGGCAGCCAGACAGTTTTGACATCAACGCCAAACTCCTCCCGGTAAAATCTTTTGCCATATAATATTTGCCTTACCAGGGATTCGCCCGAAGGGACATTGGTATCAGGTTCAACCCACATCCCTCCCTGCACTTCCCATCGTCCTTCATGAACTTTACCCTTTATCCTGTCATACAATTTGGGATAAGCAGTCTTTATCCATTCATATAATTGAGGTTGGCTTGCTCCAAAAACATATTCAGGGTATCTATCCATCATATCTAATGCTGTGGCAAAAGTCCTGGCTCCCTTGCGTACAGTCTCTCTAATAGGCCAAAGCCAGGCAATGTCTAAATGAGCATGACCAATTGCCGAGATAGTAAGAGACGATTTGCTGCCATTTCTATTAAATAACGGCTTGAGCACCTCAATACATTTAATGGCATCTTGTTCTGTATATTCATTTAATAATAGTAAAACTTCTCTCAACTTTGTTTTTATTTGATGAGAACGAGCTGATTTTTCGGGCAAAACCTTTAATATCTCTAAAAGAGCTTCAAAATCATAGTATAAACATCGCATATTGTCATTACAAACAGCAATTTTTGCATCCTTAACTTTTGAATCTCCACAAAGCTTGCCGAATAGATCATTACTTCCGGCCTCTGCCCAAATATCAACTATCTCTCCACCTTTGCAATGATCAGTAAACTGGAAAACTCTTTTGCCAGGCTCACCATATGTAAACTCAAATGTGGAACTACCATTTGTCAGCCCTCTTATCGGAGAGCCGTTTGTGTCAAAGACACACATCTCACCATTTACATCCAAAAGCAAAACGACATGCTTATCCTCACATTCAGAAGGTACTTTCCCCTTGAAGTTAAACCAGCCGCACTCGAACTCGTTTTGGGCCCATTTTTCATTCTCCTTTAGAGTGAGTTTCTTTCCAGACATTCTTTCTGCAAAGCTAACCGGCTCTGGAGTGACCCAAGCGACTATATCAAGCAATGAAACATGCGTATATATCGCACCTTCAATTTCTTTGCGAGGTTTTTCAAATTCATCTTTGTAACTAAAATGGCAATATGACATAAAAATACACCTTACACTATCTCTAGAAAATACAGAATAAATATCAGCAATCTTTCAGACTCTGCATAACTTGTTTAACCGATTCCCCCATACCGGGAGATCTTTCTTTTTCAGGCATCTGAAATGCGACATCTTCATATAAAGAAGAACAAGAATCAGAATTTGCATGCAATTCTTTATATTTTTGCCACAAATCAAGGTAAACTTGATAGTCCTGCTCCAATACTACCTTATCAACATGTACTCCTTTTTGCTTTTTGAAACCTTCAACCATAATTTTCCAGCCATAATAGACTATTCCAAATAAATATTTTCCATATTCAATTGAAGTTTGAATGAAATCAGAAAGTAGCTCATCAGGAAATTTTATTTCGCTAAATATGTCTTCGATTTCCAGACATAATTCCATAGCTTCCTTTTTTTCAGCTAAAGCCTCATCAAACAAATTCTCTTCATAGAGACATTCAAATAAGTCGTTAAGTTCACTATAACCACCTAGCCTGTTATCTCTCATCCAGTTACAACAAGGCATGAGTTTCCCATCAAGCATCTTGTCATACGGCCCACAATATCGCCCCTTTAGAACAACCTGAGATGATAACTCACAGATTCTACGGAATTTTAGGGCTGATTCCAAATCCAATCCCAAAGTCTTAACACAATATTCAATAAATACTTCAGGTTCAGACAAGCCTGACTTTGCATAATAGGAAGCTATAACAGATAAGTTTAACTCAGGCCAGAATTCATTTTTTATATAAGGTCCGTACCATCCGCCCCCTCTTGACCAGGTATATATCCCCTTTACATTAGGATGGTTCAATACATCTTTTAGACCTTTTTTATTTTTAAATTCATCAAATCCGTCAATAACACCACTCATTGCATAAGAAGGATATGCTCCTTTACCTTCATACTCTCTCTGGCATTGAATTTCTATAACCTGTTGATGACTGCCTTGAGCTATACATGGATTGAACTCTACATACCTCCAAAAATCCAGCTTGGTATGCTTAATGGAGAAAAACAACTTTTCATGCGGGCTGACTTCATTAGTTATATCCAGATAATAGCCCAGATCAGCATGAAACTTATCAGGAAAACAATCCCATGTCCTGAAAAACAAACATTTGCTATGCTTAACACATATTTCTTTCCTCAAAAAGTTGATAAGCCTAACAAACTGCTGCTTTTCTACTTGGCCCCCCTCAGCAGAATCATAGGATACAGCTCCGTTACCTACATGATAAGGGGCATCATATAAATATGTCTCACCAACTCTAATAATAAATCCATCAATCTCAGGGAAGCTATTAATTATCTCATCAAGCATTATCCTGCATAATTCAAGAGTTTTTGGCTTATCAATAGATATTCTCCCATCTTCCCCGCAGATCTCGTCATGAAATATTTCCACCAGCTTTTGTGGAAATACAAATAAGTCGATATGATAAAAAACATCCAACCCCTCTGCTTTGGCTTTAAGAATCTCAACTACCATTTTTTGAGAAGCGGCTTTCAGCCATTTCTCCTGCTCCGATCCTTCCGGCCAAATATCATGCCCAGAATTTCTATATGTCGCAACATTATCAATATGTTTAAATACCTGGCCGTTATAACCTAAAGATTTCAGTTTCTTTGGGTTACTAAAAGAAGATTCAATTAGCTTTTCTCCAGGATTATGGTGTACCATATCAAACATATATTTCATTACTTGCGTTCTCCTATTTTTTCATATTTTTCTCGATTATGAAAAATAATATGATTCATTAAGTTAAAAGTGCTATTACTGATTTAACGAGATTTTGGAAATAAATTTATAATTACCTGAACCTACCAAATAAATAGAATATCCATTACTGTAATCCACATATGATACGCCCTCCGCACTTCCGGCTGAAATTCCAGATTCCATAACAGTTTCAGCATCACTTGAAGGAACAAATACAGTAGCAGTAGTATTAGCGGGAATTTGAATATTCCAGTTAAACGTAGTATTCTCAGTGACCCAATTACTGACAATTTTGCCACGAACCGAATTGTAAGCAGCATTTGTCCAAGTCATACCATCAGTAAGTCTCGGTCGTAAAATAAATTGCTTGAATGCTATACTGTCAGCCGAAATCGGATCCAGGCAAATACCAGCAATATTTTTATAAAACCACGCTCCAATATCACCGAACATGATATGGTTTCGAGAAGCTGTGCCATCCCATGATTCCCAAAAAGTAGTACACCCCTGATTGATCCAATCCGCATAAGATGGTTTTGTCGGGTTTAACACCATCTTATATGCAAGGTTGTGATACCCATTTTCTGATAAAACATTGTAGATGGCTTTTGCTCCCAAAATACCAGTATCAACATGATTTTCCTGAGACTTAATATTGCAAATAAGTGCATCCATAACCGATTGTATTCTATCGACAGGTACTAAACCGCTATACACAGGGAAACTCAATGCTGTTTGGCTACCGTTAGCATAAATCCCCTGACCTTTATAGAAATAATCATTATAAGATTGCTTTATCTCTTCAGCTTTCCTAGTGTATTTTTCGGCATCAGAATCATATCCAAGCAATTTTGCAGCTTTTGCTGTGATAACTGTATCCATATAATAGAATGCAGTCGAGGTAACATTATTCAATGTATGTGTTTTAGCCGGAACCCAGTCGCCTAATCCAAAAGAGGCAATATTGTCTTTGGTCTTTTGTCCGGCGTACTCAAGATAGCGTTTAAATCCCTCATAATGAGTTTCCAGTATTCTGATATCGCCATAATAACAATACATAAACCATGGAATAATGAAATACGCACTATCCCAACCCGGACCGTGTTCACCATCATTATATCCCCAGCCGCCGGAGGGAACAATACCTGGAAATTCTCCAGAATCCAATTGAGCCTCTTTCATATCTAAAAGCCATTTTGTATACCCACTGCCATTAGCCCAGTTGTACATCGCCTGTTCAGCGGCAAGATGAGCGTCTCCGGTCCATCCATTCTTTTCCCGCTGCGGGCAATCGGTTGGATAGCCTACAAAATTACTGCAATACGCCCAAAGTATGCAGCTCTGCATTTTATTTATAACCTCATTAGAACAGTTAAACTGACCAGTCTTTGCAAAATCGGTATGTACAAATCTGCCAATTACCGTATCCAATGCCGGGCATTCAGGTAAACCCGTCACTTCAATATATCGAAATCCATGGTAAACAAACCTGGGTTCCCATGTTTCTACACCATCTCCTTTCAAAATATATGTATCGGTTTGAAAAACATCATCATAATTATGCTTTTTAATTGCAGTCTGGTCGGCCCTACCGCTCTTGTCAAGAACCTCGCTATATCGCATCTGAACTTTTGTGCCTGCCGGCCCAGAAACTTTCAATTGAGCTCTGCCTGCAATATTTTGTCCTAAATCGAAGACATATACACCACTTTCAGGTTCTGTCAGAGTTACAGGTTTAATTGATTTAGTTACCCTGACTGGAGCTACCATTTGTGCGTGCAACTTACCTCCGGGAGCGGTCATAATCTCGGGCTTATGCCAACCGCTATCATCAAAACCGGAATTGGTCCACCCGGGCATCTCTCTGCAGGCATCATAATATTCACCCTGGCGAATACCATCCATAAATACAGGACCGGTCGCAGCCTTCCAGGTATTATTACTGGCAATAATTTCCGATGTTCCATCTGCGTACTCAATCAAAATCTGAGCCAACATTCTGGGCTTACCACGCCAGGGAGCCTCATTAAAATCCCAGGCAGCATCAGAAAACACATTAAACCACCCATTACCAAGCATAACACCGATTGCATTATCACCTTTGATCAGTTGACTGGTAACATCGTGAGTCACATACAAACAGCTGTAATCATACCTGGTAAAAGCAGGGTCAAGGGTATGATCTCCGACTTTTAATCCATTAATATACGCTTCATGATAGCCCAGACCGCAAATATACAGCGAAGCACGCTTAACCT
The DNA here is from genome assembly GCA_963666285.2 of Sedimentisphaerales bacterium. Taxonomy (GTDB): domain Bacteria; phylum Planctomycetota; class Phycisphaerae; order Sedimentisphaerales; family SM23-30; genus JAFGDI01. The sequence continues at coordinate 1,684,272 of OY762711.1, read as the reverse complement.
GTTTTGTAACAGGAAATTCCTTGCGAAAAACTGGAGATGGAGCTTGCTGTCTCCACGATCCTTTAATATCAATATCTTTTCCATCATATGACTGAACGTATCCCAGCCATTGCCCTTTCCATTCGTCCTCTGAAAGAATACCCATTGACCAGTACCCTGCATTACTCCAGGCAGATACCTGACCATCTTTATCCCATACTCTTACTTTCCACCAACACTGTTGGTAAGAAGACAAGGAAAGGCCATTATACTCTATATGCAAAGTATTATCAGAAACTACCTTGCCGGTATCCCAAAGATCGCCAATACATGCATCCAAATCATTGATACCGGAAGATACGATAATTTGATAGGCAGTTTGCATTTGACATCTTTGACTTGAAACTACCTGCCAGCTAAGTCGAGGAGACATAACATCTATACCTTCGGGATTAACCCTGTACTCACATCTTAATTCCTCTGCTGACATAGAGCTGTCTGCTACTGCATACACAATTGTATTAGTACACATAGCAAAAAACAATACTATCAATAATAGGTATTTATATTTCATAATAAACTCCAAAAACACAATTAATCCTGAACCGTAATTACACCTTTTTGATGAATGTGGCTGCTCGACGAGCCGATTTGAATCTCAAAATCGCCTGGCTCAACATCATAATCCTTTTTCCTGGCATTATAATATCGCATATCAACAGAAGGTTTTAATTCAAATGTAACTTCTTTTTGCTCACCTGGTTTTAGATTTACCATCTCGAAACCTCGCAGCTGCTTGACAGGCATAGGCATGGTAGATTCAATATCCCTGACATAAAGCTGAACAACCTCATCTCCCGTTCTGCTACCAGTATTTTTAACTTTCACTGACACGGTAACAGTATCATTCACCGAAATAATATCTCTATCAATAACAATATCAGAATAAGCAAAACTGGTATAACTCAAGCCATAACCAAACGGATATAACGGACTACCCTGATAATACCTATAGGTTCTGCCATTACCGGAACTCATATTATAATCCTTAAAATCACCTAAATCAGCAGTTGAAGAGTAGAAAGTAACCGGTAACCTTCCAGACGGGTTATAATCGCCAAACAACACGTCAGCAACTGCATCACCGCCACGCTGGCCGGGATACCATCCCATCAATATCGCCGGCAAATCATCCATGATTTCATCAAATGCTATCGAACCCCCGGCTAACAAAACAAATACAACAGGGGTTCCGGTCTGCTGCAATGCTTTAATTGTTTCTATCTGAACCATAGGCAATTCGAGATTAGTCCTGTCGCCAAGATCAAACCCTTCGACTTCAGTTTTATCTTTCATTTCTTCGCCTTCCCATTCAGCATCAAGTCCACCTACAAAAATGGCAACATCAGATTTTTGTACATCATCAATGGTCTTTGCTAAAATTCTGCCACCAACTCCGTCCTTAGTCTTTGGAAGCTCCCAAATCAATTGAATACCGGCACCAAGAATGCCCTCATAGTATTCTATTTTTATATCATAATACTTGCCCTGCACAAAATCCATATTAGCAGAAAATTCTTCCATGCCATGGCCATACCAGCCTTCTGCAATCTTTTTACCATTTATAAACAACCTGCATCCATCATCAGCTACAAGTCCTATTTTATAAGTACCGGTAACAGGTGCCAGCAGCTTACCTGTCCAGCGAGCAGAGAAATTATCGCCACCAAGTCCCTGTTCATTAGTAAGGATACCCTGAGCTACTTCTGTCTCAGTTGGTGAATTCACCCCCCAATCCATCTGAATTTTGCGGTCAACCCTGGTCAATACCGGCTGCCCCTGTAGTTCTATCCCTCTAAAATACTGCCCCATTAATCCCTCGACCTCCTGACCGTTCTGATCGATAGTAGATAAATAAGTCGAACTAATAATTTTTTCACTGTTTTCTACTAACGAACAACCTTCAGAATATAAAACTTCAACATTGCTGCCAACTGCATGTCGAATACCTTCCAATACTGTTACAGGATTTGGAGCAGTTCCATAATAATTACCACGTAATGCAGCCACACTATCAGCATTCGGCCCCACAACAGCAATTGTCTTTAGTTTACTACAATCAAAAGGCAGCAACCCGTCATTTTTTAACAAGACCATCGACTTTTGTGCCATTTCCAATGCTAGATCACTATGTTTTTGGCAGTCATTGACCTCATAAGGAATTTGTGCATATGGCACCATTTCGGGCGGATCAAACATGCCCAACTTCATACGCGCCAGCATAAGTCTATATACAGCAAGATCAATTTCATCCTCTCCAATTAATCCTTCTTTAACTGATTCCAAAAGAAATTCCAAATAGACACTACCACAGTCAAGATCACAACCTCTTCTAATCCCTATAGCTGCTGCTTCCTCTGCTGTATCAACAATGTTATGATATGCAAAAATATTATGTATCGCACCACAATCAGAGACAACATAACCATCAAAATTCCAACGATTACGCAAAATATCCTCTAGCAGCATCCAACTGGCAGAAGCAGCCTCACCATCAATTCTATTATACGCCCCCATTACAGAATATACTTTACCTGTTACAACCAAATCATAAAAAGCCGGCAGATATGTCTCCCAAAGATCTCGTGCGTTTGGCACAACATTGAAAGCATTTCTCCCAGGTTCAGGACCGCTATGAACCGCAAAATGTTTGGCAGTAGCTACAAGTTTTAGATACCTGGGGTTATCCCCCTGCAAACCACGCACAAATTGAATCCCCAATTGCCCGGTAAGATAAGGATCTTCACCATAAGTTTCATGGCCACGCCCCCATCTAGGATCACGTAAAATATTTATATTTGGTGACCAGTAGGTTAGCCCCCGATAACGTCTGTAATCCTCGTTTCTTATCGCCTCGTGATGCTTGGCCCTTGCCTCATCACTAATAGCACAAGCTGTTTCATACATCAATTCCCTATCAAATGATGCCGCCATACCAATCGGCTGGGGAAAAACAGTTGCAACACCTGCACGGGCAACCCCATGCAAACATTCATTCCACCAGTTATAAGGGAGAATGCCAAGTCTCTCTATCCCTGAGGACCGATCACCTAACTGAGAAATCTTTTCTTCAAGTGTCATCCGGCTTACAAGGTCATCTGCCCTGACTTCGAAACTATACGACGGATCAAGATATATTTTTTCACCCTCTGATACAGCAAAAATATAACTGCTGAAGTAGACTGAAAAAACAATCAATAATAAACATACTCGAATTTGTAGTAGTAAATAATTCATAATAATAACTTGCACAACAAAACATTTCCGTTTATTTAGCATTCTCCAATTCAGACAGAGAAGGCGGTAAAGAATCAGCATCTCTTATCAATTCAAGGTTAGGTTTACATCCCATTTCCATTGACAGCTTTCCACCATTTTTTATCTGATCATAACTGATCCAGTTCTTTTCATAATCTGAACCGTTTAACTCTATCGATTGAAGATATTTGTTAGCAAGTGTACTATTATTTGCCCGTATAACAAAATCACCATCTCTCAAGTGAAGAACAACTTCGGGAAACAGCGGTGAACCAATCACATAATAAGGATCGCCCATACAGGCCGGATATAATCCAAGGGCTGAAAAGACAAACTGACTTGACATTGCCCCGGTATCATCATCCATAGTCGGCAGCCAGCCGTCCGGCTGCTTCTGATACACTCTGCTCAAAACTGGAGTATCAAATTTGCCATGGTTATGATATATATTATTGACAATATCGGTAATAAATACTCTGCTCCAATATTGAGTTCTGTCTGGTCTGCCCAGATAATTGAACAAGAACGGATATGCCAGCGGAGGTTCATTCAAAGGCATATGCTGATTAGTCTCAAAGTAATACTCAAGATCATCAGCCAGTAAATCCCGACTACCTCTCAAATTTGCCAAACCATGTATATCATGAGGTACAAAGAATCTGTAATGCCATAGATTCCCCTCATAAAACACCGCGTCAACTTCATTAACCTTTTCCTGAGGTACATTACGGCCATCAGCAGTAAAGAACCCTCGCCGAAACCCTTCACCATCAACCTGGCCTTGGACCCAGTATTTTTTATATGCCATGGCTTTATTTCTAAACATTTCTGCTTCTTCAGTTTTACCAAGAAGCTCTGCAAACTTCATAACAATATAATTCTGATATGGCTTTTCAACCTGTTCATTTCCCTGCACAGAAGATACAAGACCGGCATAGGCTTTTTCAATATCGTAATCTATCAAACCTTTTTGATATGCATCTAATACAACAGTATTGATAAATTCATTTCTAACTGACGGGCAAGGCCAATATCCGCCTGCCCAGGCCGGAGTATTTCCTTCCTTAAACCACTCTATTATAGAACGAGTAATATCTTTAGATATATCAGGAGCCAGCAAAGAAATCAGACTGAATTTTCGATAATCATCCCACACGCTCCAGCCACAATAATAAGTAAAATCTTCTGATATTTTATTGGTAGAACGTATTGTCTGTTCATCACCGGCCATGCGATATTCGCCCGTACTGCTAGTAAGGTTATGAGGCAGTAAGAAACAGCGATATAAACAGGTATAAAACAAATCTCTAAACTCTTCCAAATCTTCGGGAACATTTCTGATTTCAACCTTTCCCAGAATATCTTCCCATGTCTGTTCAGCACAACTCCTGGCCGACTCAAAATTCCAGCCGGGGATATCATTTTCACATTCAAATAATGCCTGATCTGAACTAATCGGGGATAAACTAACTTTTACCTTAATTTCGGTAGAACTATGTTCGTTTGAACTAAACCTGCACCATACTGCACTACCATCAGATTCTACAGATCGATACGGCGAATCAAACTGCACTGCATAATAAAGCTTATAATACTCTTTGCCACAAACGTTTTTCCCTTTGATATACCCTGCTAAAGTGTTATCTCCGACCTGAAACCATTTGGACTCCATACAACCGGCATAACTTTGCGATGGATCAATATAAATGTAAATATTATCCTTTGATTCAGGAAACAAATATTTATGAAAACCAACTCGATACGACACCGTAAATTCAGCTTTTATGCCATTAGAAAAACAAACAGAATAATATCCGGGATGACCGGTTTCGGTACTCTTATCTAATTGATCAACTTTGACCTTCCCCAAAGCCGGCTTGACTTTAATATCCCCGCCGGCACCATTACACCCGACTCCTCCCAGGCGGGTATGTGAAAAACCTTCTATTTCTACATCTGAATAATCATACCCGGCATGTCCGCTTCCTGTCGTATCAGGGCTGAGTTTAACCAAGCCAAACGGCAAAGTCGCTCCGGGATACAACTGGCCATGATCTCCCTGGGTTCCTACAAACACATCTACAAAATCAATTACAGATGCGCAAGCAAAGCCTTGTAAGCATAATATAATAAATAGAAGTTTTTTTATCATCATATATTTAGTCCTGTTTCGTAAAAACAAATATGTATATGTTCAGTAATTGATCTTTTTCTAGCATCAGTTATTATTCATTCACAAGTATGTAATCGTAAATTATCCATTAAAATTGTAATTATTTTTTTCTTACCTAAACTAAGGACATCGCTGTTTTTTTTACATAATGGCCCTTCTGCCATTGTAACCTTTTTATACTCTTGTTCTACCTCAACCACCTGCTCAGATTCAGTTGGATTAAACATCCTTACTATAATATCATCACTATCTTCTGCTTTCTTAATACAACTGATATGGATATTCGGATTATCGATTTCCAGCAATGACTGCTCATGCGGAAACTCACCTTTGCCGCTGCCAGCCATAACGGCCCGCACCGGTGTATAGTATTTTGCCGCGACATTGATAGTACCTGCCTGCTGCCAGTTACCTTCATGAACATTAATCGCATATTCAAATACCTGCCTGCCGGGACACTGGATACCTCTATCCGACAGTTCGGTAAGTTTTTCCTCGCTTACCGCCAGTTTGATCCGACATGCCCGAATCAAAGTTATTGCAAGTGTATTGTCCTCATCATCAAAAGCTTCATATTCAAAAACACCCTTAGTAAATAGCGAAAAACCGTCTTTATGGTCACTCATACTTATAAAAGTTCGTAAAGGATGCGTACCGGTAGCCGGCTCAACCCATCCGGATGAGTCAGGCAGCTTGATTTTGCGATCTACCACATCATAATGGCTGTCAGCTGAAGTATAATCAGTGTCAATACCAGTTGGGAAATTCGCTCTCAACCAATGGTCTTTAGCATTATTTTCCACGGTTATCTTTACCTCTACCTGCTCTGCTCCATCTTTTAGGGTATAAATTACCTTTACCGGCAAATCGACAAGCTTTTTATTCCTGCTTAGACCATCAGCATAGTCAGCAGGAACGGCAAAATTATACTCTGCCTGTATCCTGCTAACCAGTGGACCATTTTCAATTATTGATATATTGGCATCAACACCTAAACTGACATATTTCCTGTCATAAACCGGTGACATGTGTTTCCACGCATTACCGCATTCACCCTGGTCGCTAAGATAATTAAGATTATAATAATGCTTATTTGTCAACTTATTCAATACATCAATTGTACCATCATTATTAACCCTGACTTTAAGATTTTCATTCTCCATCGATAATGGTCCGGTCACTAAACTGCCGTAATTACGAAGCTCTGTCGAACACGGCTCAATTACGTATGTCCGATATCCCAATGCCGGCAAACTGATAAACCTGGCATAATATCGCTGCCTGGTTGTTTCAAGGATTGTCGGCACATCCCAGATATTATCGATAAATGAGCTGGACTTTTCCATACTTATTGCCTGCAATTTCACCTGTGAACCATCTTTGGAGGTAAGCTTAATAGAATTAGCGTGCAAACTAACAGGTATTTCCAGGTCCAGCTCTATTATTTCATCTCTTCGAACCGGCAACGAGTTAAACACTATCAACTGGGCTCTATTTCCCTCATCTGCTTTCAGATTCTTAGCTATATACGCCAACGAATCGTTAACAACGATATCTGCAATATCCTTAACTTTACGATAGCGGTATTCCATGTCAAGACATACCGCATCAGGAGCACAGCCGCCATTGGCATCATGAGTATGATTAGATAGTAAATACTGCCATGCCCTATCCAGATACCCCTTGGGATATTTCATACCTAACCAATATGCAAGACTGGCAAGAGGCTCTGCCGAATATACCAATTTGGCTGTGGCGTCAAAATCCTGCTGCTTAAGATATGTCCTGGCACTTATAGTAGCTGGAAACAGAAAAGTCCACATACCTTCTTTCAAATTAGCTCTTCTCTCACCTTTTAACACTGAAAGAGAGCTAATGTCTGCTTTTTTCCTGAATTCATGCCAGAAATTTTCCAGGTCAGTATGAGTTATTTCGTATTGGCCATTAAATTCTTTCTGGGCATCTTCGATAATCTGGGATTCCAGCGGATGTGCCACTGATATATCATGACCGTGCATTGCCAGAAAGATTTCACTGGTAAAATGGTCACCTTCACGATCTATCATATCCTCAATGGCTTGACGAAGCCTGGTCTTGTCATAATCCAGAGCAGGGTCAAGTAATTCAAAACTGTTATCTTCAGCTGCTAATGAATCGGAAACACGAAATGGTATCTCATTATTTTGTTCCCAGTCATAGCCCTTATCAAAGACTTTATCGCGTGTAACTGCACGATGCACTTGGTAGTACCAGTTATAACGAGCATATACAGCAAAACGGCTGGCTAGAACTTCTGAACCATCTGGTGACTGCCACACCCATTCTGCATCAGATTCGTGATGGGATATGCCGCGATAGAACATCATGGTATCAATACCAAAATCTTTGAGTATCTGAGGTAACTGACCGGTCTGGCCCCATGAAGACGGAGTATAGGCCACCGTCGGCATATTTCCGCCATATCTGTTTACGGTCTTTTGGCCCCACATCAGGTTGCGAACCATAGCTTCATGACCTATACTAAACTGTTCTGCCAGGGTATAATACGGCCCTATGATCAATCTGCCTGACTTTATAAGCTTATTTACCAATTCAGTTCGTTCCGGTCTCATTTCCAGATAGTCATCTATCATTATTGAGTGGCCGTCCATAGTAAACGAGTGATACTTTGGATCCTGTTCTAGAATATCCATAGTTATATCCAGCATATCCAAGAGACGACGTCGAGTCTTCTCGAAACTCATACGGAATTCACGATCCCAATGAGTATTAGATACAACTTTGATTTGTTTTATATCTGATTTCATTTGTACCAATATTTAATAGCTATCTGTCCGGAAAGGTGATGCCGGCAAACCGGCTTTGGTAGTTTTTGTTTTAACGAGCCATTTGCCATCACAACCTGCTTTTACTGCTTCTCTTGAAGAGTTGTGCCAGCTGCCGCTAACAGAGACCTTTTCACTCGGCTGGGCAGTTCCCCAGACAGACACATATGTATCTTGCTGCAATACCATATTATCATCAAAAATTGAGGGCATCTGAATATTAGCACACGCCAACGATCCAGAAATAGCAACCCAGAATATCAATTGTATTTTTATGTAATTCAAAGTAGGCTCCTTATTTGCCTAATATCAACGGTAATGCTTCTGTCAAGTTATCAAAATTGTCCAATAGTAAAGAGCTGGTACCGCCCTTGCTAATATTGCCACCGGAAATACCAATAGAAGCAAAACCGGCAAGACGGATTGAAACAACTCCGGCACTGGAATCTTCTATACCAACCACTTTGGCCCTTTTTGACATATCCAGCCCTAATCCTACACGTGCTGTTTCAGCATAGAGCCAAGGGTGAGGCTTGGGAGATAATTCACCTAAAGTTCCAGCCTGACCTTTTTTTATCGCATGGCCTGCACTTATTATGGCATCGTAAAAATCCAAAGGATCTCCCATATTTAAAGTACGAAATGCTGATAGTATTTCCGGCCAGGCTTTTTCATAAAGACCTGAAGTTACAAGCCCAATTTTAATATCATTTGCTTTTAACTCATATAAAAAATCTTTTAACCCCGGACTCGGAACAAAAGCATCCCGCCTGCCACGCCCCTTTAAGATCTCTTCCATCTCAAAATGAGTAATATCAAAATAATAACACCTGGCATCCTCAACTGTTTTATCCGGACAATATTTATTGATACAATACTGTAAATGTTCGGAAACAGAATGGCCTGATACATGTGGCTCATCTTCATCTTCAAGTGTAAAATTCTTATTATCAATCAACCTCGCTACAGTCTGCTCTATTATCCACATCCAGAAAGGTTCACTATGAACACTGGTACCGTCAAGATCCATCAAAACAGCTTCAGCTCCGGGATCAAAAGAAACTTCATCCATAGGATATATTGCAGGATAACCCATACCAGACTTAACCAGGCAAAAAACTTTATCTGAAAATACAACAAATTCAACTTTACGATCCTGTGGAGTATATACAGCTTCAATGCCATCAGAACCAGTTATAAAACATCCATCACTTGTCTGGTCAAGTTTTATATAGGACTCAATGTCACCTAAAATACAATTTGTCTTCAGTATTTCCATATATATTTCTATCTATTAGTTTTATATCGCAATTAGCTTAATTCATTCTTGAGCACTATCGTTACTTTAAGGTGACCTCTGGAAATTACTTCTGATGCGAAAGTTTAAGATTTTGTTTGCTGACAAGGAACGTGAAACCGTGCATATTGTGCTATATTCACTGTTTTATGTGACGCATGTCAGCAGGCAAAAGTAAAACTTGTTGCTCAAAATGAATTTTCAGAGGTTGCCTTAAGTATTAGATACTTCTTGTTCTTCATTACTTTCATCAGCATTTACCCATCCATCATCATTCACATCACGTTTGATATTTGACAGGCTTTTGAATAAATATTTCATATCTTTAAAACCACCAATTGCAAACCAGAAAAGAACAAAAAATGAAACAGCCAGGAACAAATAAATTTCAAATTTCCAAATCCCAAACCAATGATCATCAGTCAATTCAAAACCCCATTTGTCACCCATCGTATACAAAATAAATATTACCCATCCGATAATAAACCAAAGAACACTCTGGCCAAGAACAATAGAATACACAAACAAGTCTGTCCGTGTAAATTCTTTCGTAATTCCAAGCCGCTCTTTAATCGACTTCCAGAAGGTTAAAGGCTTGCTCTCTTTTTCGACATTCTCTGAATAGGCACCTCGATGCAGCATTTTGTCAAGATTAAATGTTTTCTTACCCAACAATGAAATGACAATATATGATGCAACAGAAGCTGCCATGGAAATGGTAAATATCATTTGTGAGCCTATAGGAAACTCTGGATTTACCATTCGGACAATTAATCCGGAAGTCGCTAATACACTTCCTATCGCCATAGCCGAAAACGCCCCGGCAGTTGTGCCGCGTTTCCAGTATAAACCACCAATAATAACTGAACCTGAACCGCCCAGGAATATCGCTCCTGTCACCATCCAATACATTAAAATGTGATCTTCAAACCTTAAAAACACGCTCCATAAAAATATAAATACAGCTACACCAATAATAGAAAACCTCAGCCACCTTATATGCTGTTTGGGATCAAGAGGTTTATTGCGGATTGGAATCAAAACGTCCTGTACCAGAATACTTCCCCAGGAATGCAGAAATGTGTCATGAGTTGAAATAAAGGCACTCACAATTACTGCAAAAAACAAACCTAACAAACCTATCGGCAAGGTTTTACCCAGAAAAACAGGCACTACCATTTGCCCCTGTAACTTAGCACTATCGATATTCGACAATTCACTATTTACAGCGTCAGCAACTGAACTGTACGAAGGATTATGCATGGCAGTATAAGCACAAACAGCAATAATAAGAACTGAAATAAAATATGGCACCCCTCGAAACCAGCCTATTATTTTTGACATTTTGGCTTCATGAGGACTTTTAGCTGAAGTATTATAACCCTGTGAACTTTGCCAACCCATATAATTATAAAATGTGCCAACAAGAAGAACAAGGGCATACCATACATTAAAACTCTGTTTACCTGTATCGAATGGATCAATAAGATATCTGCCCGGCTCTCTTTGCTGAAGAGTTGAAAAAACAACATCCAGGCTGTAATCCTTTAAAAAGAACATAACAACCATGAGGATAACAGAAAGCATTAGCAAGCCCTGCACAAAATCAGTTACCATGACAGATATCTGCCCACCCCAGATTGTAATAGCTGTAGCAATAGATAATAAAAACAACATCAAAAAGATAAATGTAGATATTTCAAAACCAAAAACTTCAAATGACTGTGGTAACCCACAGTAATATATAAAAAATCTGGCCCCCATACCCGGGAAAATACCGAAATTGATTACACCTGAAAGAAAAGCCAGCGAACCAGCAAAAATCCTGAATTTTCGGCCGTATCTCATTTCCAGAAACTGGCCTAATGTTAACGCTTTTGTTTGACGAAATCTATAGATTACCCATCCTGAAATAGTAACTAATATGCCAAAAGGTGCAGTTAGCCATTCCCAATATTTTTGAGCAAACGCAGCAACATAGTTTTTTTCAAAATCAGCAACAAAAGAAATAGCACCAAAGAATGCCATTGCTTCAGCAACAGCAAGTATATAACGGCCACCACATCTGTTTGCAGCCAGAAAATCTGCTACACTGCGATTGTATCTTTTACTCCAGTAAGCAAAGCCTATAACTGCGGCATTTATACTAAAGACAATTATCCAATCAATTAAACTCATATAAATTCCTCTGAATTGAAATACCCACAAATGGTTATTTCAATAATAAACTTCGGCTAAAAAATATCTCATATGTCATTATTACCAAAGGCCTTATGTAATAATATACAAATTACACAATACGCATTGAAGTTAATTAAATCATTAGAAATAGTGGCAAAAACACCTTCCTAATTCATTTTATTTATTCAATATACAGAAAATTAGCATACCACACAAGTACAATTTGTAATTTTTTATATACTTGTCGTATTTTTTATTAAAATAATTGTAAGCTACTAACTATCGTAAGGTACTGATAAAAGATGAGATACAGAAACTAGATTGTATAAATAACGAAAATAACTTTACATACTGTATTTTTTTTGTTACAATATGTCATATGGAAGATTTAATTGAATATAACAATAAGGTTAGCAAAGTAGCCTACGGCATGCTTCAGGATATTCGCGGCGGCAAATACCCTAAAGGTCAATTTATGCCCATAGAAAATTCTCTGGCATCAAGATACAACACTTCAAGGATCACAGTTCGTAAAGTACTGGGAATCCTTGAGGATAAAGGAATTGTTGAACGCATACCTTATAAAGGCGTTGTTGTCAAAGACGATCTAATCGAATCATTCGGCAATGAAGCACCACATAATAAAATCGACAAACAAATTACCATTGGCACAATTATCGCTGGAGCAGACGATGCACTAATCGTCAATATTAAAGATGGTATTCGCCAATACTGCGAAAGTAACAATTTTGATTTACAATTATTTGTCTCTCCAAGTAGCCACGACCTGGCACTTAACACATTACAAAACATTAATCAGGCAAACATAAACGGCATAATAGTATACCCATACCCTCTCGACAGCTACAAAAATGCCTTAAATAAGCTAGTAAAGAATAAATTCCCGGTCGTACTCGTTGATCAGCACTTTAACAACCTCCCGGTCTCATCCGTAGAATCAGACAATTCTGGAGGCGCATACCAGGCTACCCTACATCTTATCGAAAAACATAAAAGACCTGTATTTTTCCTTGGTACAACCTGTTGCGAAGAATCCATTGCAGCCAGGCTAAACGGCTACAAACTAGCCATGCAGCACTCTGGTTTTGAAAATTTTGAAAATTTAATAATAAAAAGCAAAATACATTCTGACGACACAACTTACTGGCCCTTCGAAAGAAAAGTTGAATCAAGCCAGTCAATGATTGAGGATTTTATCAATAATTGCGACATGCCGGCTAGTATTTTCTGTGCCAATGACTATATTGCTGCCAGTCTTTACAAAGTAGCTAATAAAAATAAACTAACGATAGGAAAAGACTTGGCTGTTGTTGGTTTTGACGATTCTCCCATTGCTAAACTATTAAAACCTGAGCTCACAACAGTCAGGCAAAATCCGCAACAAATAGGCGCAGAAGCCGCAAAAATACTTCATCAACTTATTAACGGTCAAACTAAGGCTCCACTAAATATATGGCTCCCCGTTGAGCTGATTATTAGAGAATCAGACTAAAGCAATCCTTGAGTCACTTTAAACCAACTAGACCTTATATAAGCCATATATCATATCCGTAAAATAACAAATACAATATATGGCTTTTTAGCTTTAACAAGTTACCTTGCCTTTTTTTCAATTGCCTAATGGTTTTTGAAAGGAAATTCTAGGAGTTACAGGCACAAAAAAAGCATACGCTGAATCTGGCTTTGCCGGGTCATAGCCGTCAAAATCATCAATTATGCTAACGCTCAATTTAAGATTATTATCAATTAACCCCTGCACTACACATTGTGCTAACTGACAACTGCCATAAGCATTATGATGAGTGCCATCTTGAAAAGCCTTTCCAATATCATCACCTAAAGCCTTATACAACACCTTACTATTCTTATGCAAATCTATCATAGCTGTTTCAGTTTTTTCAGCTACATCTCTCACAATAGCTGGATATTCACCTAAAGTATCTTTTGCCACTCCTGCTTTCCGCTCAACACTTGTTATCAGCACAGGCGTAGCACCCAACTCCCTGGTCTTTCTGACAATATCTAACAGATCTGCACGGTAGACGCTTAACGCGTTCGCATCTTTTGATTTCTGATCATTATGACCATACTGGATCAAAAGATAATCACCTTTTTTTATCAAGCTCCATATTTTATCAAATCGCTTAGCCTCAATTGAACTGCGAACAGATTCACCGGATTCAGCATGATTCGCGACAGCTATGTCAGGCTTGAAAAATTTAGTCAACATCTGCCCCCAACTGGTCCATGGCTCGTTGAGCTGGTCACAAACTGTCGAATCTCCAAGTATATATATGGTAGGGATATCATCAACAAGTTCAATTTCCAGCGCAGAAACACATGGCCTGCTCCCATTAAACTCCAAGGTCAGCTTATCATCCCAGGCAATAACTTCATTTGTTTTTTCACGATCTAACAATTTAACCTGCTGCCCATCTGGCAAATCAGGTGTACGGATATTAACAACTATCTCACATGTAACAAATTTTCCAGGCTTAGTTGCTACGTTATCAAACATCACCCGTCTCAACTCAGCCTTTACTGTTGTATTTGTCTCCCTCTCCATATCACCAAGCACAATTTTAAGTTTATAATTACCTTCTGGTAATTTTACAGAAAAGAAAAATGGCCTGTTACTTGTAATAAAATCTTTATTTATACCATCACCATCTACACGGCTAATCTGTTCAACAATGGAACCAGGCTCAAATCCATACCCAAGTTCTTCATTATAAAACATATCACATGAAATTGGAATATATCCTTCATTCGCTTTTAAGGCTCCAAAATCAAACTTTAGTTTTTTCCCACTGCCTATATTTTCTGCAAAAACATGCGTTGACATAACTATTACCACTAATAAAAGCACCTGGCTAAAATTTGGTTTAATTCGATTGCCGGCACAATATCTCATATTTAACATTATAAGCTCTCTCATAGTATACGGTATCTCACTTTTTACAATTCAACATTCCACGTAAAGGCCAAAACAGGACCAATTAAGTGAAAAAGGAATAGTGAAAAGCGAAAGGTGTTGCAGAAAACCCTCTTTAAGCAATTTACCAAAGGGAGCTTCTTTATTGCAACTTAAAACTGTAAATGTTTACAAATAAACCTATAAAAATAAAAGGCCCCAAGTCTCCTCAGGGCCTTTTTTCAGCAACTACATATTTTTCCGCCTGTAAAACAACAGGCTGCCAATCCCAAGCAAAGCCATAGTACCTGGTTCAGGTACAAGGAACTCGGAAGGAACGAGAGCCTCATCTGAAATTCTCAGATCATCAATCGCACCAATAAAACCTCGTTGATTAGTCCAACCGTATCCTGCCCCTATTGCAAGAGGTTCGCTCTTAACCGAACCTGAAGAATATTCAATTGAAGCTTCAGCAATATAATCAACAAATAATGTATAGGTATTGGCATCAGCATCACGAACAACCGCAACATGATGCCATTCATCATCCTCGAAGGTAGTAGTACTTGAAATAGACTGATCACGAATTGAGAATTTTATATTTTTAGTATTTTTATCAAAGGTAATATCCCATCCGCCCCAGGAAAGAAATGACTTACTAAATATATATTCAGTTGAACTGGAATCCCATCCATCACCAGCACGCGAAATGAAGAACTCCATAGTCTTTGACTCTTCGCCATACCACTGAAAACTATCACTATTAGTTACCGGCTGAACAGCATTTGCTCTATTGTCAGCACCATCAACACCAAAGCCAAGTGACAGACTTCCAGAAGAATAAACTGAAACATCTGTACTGTAATAAGGGCTGCCATTAACAGAATTAGATACTGTTAGATTATTTCCGGTACTACCAGAATCAAGAATCCAGCCGATATCAGTAGGAGCAGCTCCAACCGCCCCACTACCATCAGCACCTTCTTCAAAGTCATAATAACCTATAACTGCACCTTTAGCACCAAAAGCAAAAGCACATAACACAAAACACATTAAAGTCACTCTTTTCATATCCTATCTCCAATAACAAAAAATTAATATAAAATCAGACATACTATATTCTGAATTTGAATTAAGGCCAATTATTATCAACCTGCCACTCTGAAGCCATCTTGGCAATATCACTAAGATCAACAGCACAATCACCGTTCAGATCACCTTTAAGCTCTGCCATACACCTGGATATATTTAGCTTAAGATCATCAATATAGACCCTGCCGGTACCAACAGCTCCCGTGGCAGCAACTGTAACAAGTTCAATATTACCTAGGTCTATACCGACAAAATCCGACAGCACAAAATTAACTTCATTCCACTGACCATTCCATCCCAATTCAGAATATCTATATACTGACGAAGAACTATTTACACCATCATTCAAAGTTACCTTAACATCGGCAACACTATCATGTGCAAATGCAACATACATCGACAATACTTTTATTCCATCTGAAGACCAGTATTTATATTCTGGAGAAAAACTTGCCGTTGACTCCTCTGTCTCCACAGCTAAATCATAAATTATCTTCATGCCTCTATTACCTTCATAATACACTGCATCACCATCAACAACCAGATCAGGATGCTGCAGATTGGCATTGGTATTAGGGTCATTTTCAGAGAAGCTCCAGACTTTATCAAGGTCAGATTCTGCGTCATAATCCTCAAAATCGTCCAGCAATATAGAATCCACAGTTGAAAATGTCCATACATCACCAACCCATGGACTCTGCGGAAAACCATATGCCACTGCATCTACTCTCCAGTAATAAGTAGTAGACGGGGCTAGCGGAGGACATTGCCAGCTAAGTTCATAAGTATTTTCCTGAAATACAAGATTATCAGGATCTGTACCAAAATATATATCATGAGACATTGCAAGATCGCCAGGCTGCCACTCAAGAGTAGCAAACATAGAAGATAACAAACGACCTGTATTAGGATTTGGGAACGATGCCTTTTCTTGGGTAACCATTACAAAATCATCTGTTGACAAAGCTACATCTGATATCCTGAACTCATCGATACTACCATTTAACACCCGATACGAAGTCCAACCGTAACCACAGCCAAGATAAAAATCTCCATCTGATATCGAACCGCCAGAATAATCATTCAGTTCTGCTTCTTTTCGATAATCAACATATAAATCATAATGAGCTGAATTTGCTACATGAGTAACTGCAACATGATGCCATTCTCCATCACGAAAATCCGTTGTACTGGTAATCATATTGCCCTTAATAGTAAATCTTAGCAATCCTGAGGTTCTGTCAAAACTAAATCCCCAGCCATAATCAGGAAAATTTTTCACACAAATGAACTCTGCCGAACTCTGGTCCGGGCCATCACCATTTCTTTTAAGAAAAAATTCGATCGTTTTAGAAGCATTCTCTTCCCATTCAAAAGTCAAACTATTTTCAAATTTAACACAGTTGAGTGATGCACCAAAGCTCATTGCAAGATTTCCAGGTGCAGCTTCTGAAACATCAGCAACATATTGCGGAAAATCCCCTGATAATACCGGATAACCGCTGTCATCAGAATACGGATTCAATACCCATCCCGGCTCTACATAATTAGGTTCAATATCTGGACATACTCCAATCGAACCCATACCATCAGATCCTTCTTCAAATGAAATATATGCTATAGTATCTGCATAAACACCTGCAGCCATCAGAAATAAACATGTAAATATGATTTTTTTTATCATTTTATCCTCCAATTATTTTAGGATTGATTTTTATTCATAACTAAATTTAATAAATTACATAATGGATTACGGCCACATACCTGATGATGCCCAATCTTCTGATATTAACTGAATAAAATCTTCGATATCAACAACACAATCGCCATTAAAATCGGATTCTGGATTTTCAGTACATCTAGACTGGTTTATAACGATAAGGTCAACATAAACTTTTCCGGCTCCAATACCATTTGCAACGAAAAACTTAAGCGATTGAACATTTGCCAGATCAACACCTGTAAAATCATCCAGGGCTACACTAACAATTTTCCATCCAACACCAAATACTTTGTCTTCACCTTCAAAGGTAACGGCAGAAGAATTTACACTATCAGAAATCTCAACACCAAACTGTATATCAGCCTCGTCACCACGTACAACAAAAGTCAACGCTTTAACTTCTGATTGCGTCCAATCTGTAATCTCAGGAGTACACTGAGCGTAGTCAACTTCAGTTTCACTACCAAGATCATAAACAAACATCATACTATTATTGCCGCTGAAGTGCATTGTCGCACCATTATCAAAATTAGCTGACTGTAAATTATTTGGATCAGGAATAGAAAAGCTCCAAATAGAATCTAGTGGATTCTCTTCATTATATTGTTCAAAATCATCAATTGCTATATAATCCTTAACCGTAAACGACCACACATCTCCTTTCCAGGGACTGCCTGCATACTCAGAGTTAACTTCATCAACACGCCAATAATAGGTTTTACCAACTGCTAAAGTCGAAGTATACTCCATACTATCAAATTCACCCTTATATTCAGGGGAATTTTCATCTGCGGCATCTACTGCATCATAGCTCAATCCTAAATATACCTTATGACTTACTGCATAGTCTCCTGCTGACCAGGTTAGCGTCGCATCACTTTTAACGGAAAGTACGCCATCATGCGGAACTGGCTCATTTGCTTTATATACAGTATCTCTTAAAAATGCATTTGGATCTAAACTCTCATCAGAAATACGCAAATCATCAATCGCACCATAAAAACTACGTGCACTAGTCCATCCATATCCTGCTCCAATTGCAAGAGGCTCGTTTTTAACCGAACCTGAAGAATATTCAATAGAAGCTTCTGCAATATAATCAACATATAATGTATATGTATTAGTATCTACATCGCGAACTACGGCAACATGATGCCATTCATTATTCTCAAATGAAGTGGTACTAGACATTGCCTGATCTCGTATTGAGAATTTTATAGTTTTTGTTTCTCTATTGAAGGTAATATCCCATCCACCCCAAGAGAGAAAAGACTTGCTGAAAACATACTCAGTAGCACTCCCATCCCATCCATCTCCAGCACGTGAGACGAAAAACTCCATTGTCTTTGACTGCTCACCATACCACTGAAAACTTTCATCATTTAAAACCGGCTGAACAGCATTAGATCTGTTATCAGAACCATTCAGGCCAAAACCGAGTGACAAATTACCAGTAGAATAAACAGAAACATTCGTACTATAATAAGGACTCCCGTTAACCGAATTGATAACGGTTAAATTATTTTCAACAGTACCGGAATCTAGAACCCAACCTGATAGCGTAGGAGCAGAACCTGCTTTTCCAAAACCATCACTTCCTTCTTCAAAGTCATAATAACTTATAACTTCTGCCTTAACCATGCCAACACTAACCAATAATAATAAAAAAAAGAAATATCTTGGTGTCATGCTAACCCTCCATAAAATTAAATTATAAATATAATACCACCAAATTTCATTTTTGAAACTTACAAGAGACTAAATCACCCAATTACACAACTGGGGCCTGGTGATAGACATTACTTAAATATAAATATGTAAAAACAACACTGACACAACAATGCAAATTTTCAAAGAATCAACAAACTAAATTAAAAGCAATTTATGAATATTTTATGCCAAAACGAGTTTTCAATATAACTACAACTCGACAATAACCAAGTGTACACCTATTATTACACGTTGTCAAGTAAAAATACACAATTAATACATTTTTTTTCACTAATAAAATACTAACCTAAATATTGCAATATGTATCATTTAATAAATTTACTCTAGCATATTCCAACCATACAATTTTCCTGCATTGCGTTTCCCATCCTTTATAATTATTCTACACTCATCCACCTTAAAACACTTAACCAGCTACAAATAAAGATCTTACAAATAATGACAAAATGATTACAAACAACCAGTGGCATCGCAAAGATGCAAAACATAACTCAAAACTGCCTTAAACCTAAAACGCCATAACACCTAATAATACAACAAATTCACTCAAAAACTTAAAATGAATCACACCTGGCCAAACACACACACAATTATACTTGTTGTATTTTATACTTTACAATAATAATAATTAATGATATACTGAATATTATAACCTGAAAACATCACACACAGGTTCTTAATTCAAAAGCATTTTCAAAAGAGAAAAGTAGAATATAAGGAATCAGGATGACAATTAATAAAACATTCTTACTATCTTTCGCTATCGGACTTGCACTATCAACTCCAGGCTTTGCAGACATTTTAAGTTACTATGATTTTGAGGAAGGTATCGATAATAACGGTAATACCGGCACAACCCCCACCACCGAAGCCTGGATTATTGATAAAGGAGCTTTAGAATGTCACCTTACTGTTACAAACTCCAATAATGGGTCACCGTTATACTGCACTAACACCTCGTCTGATTCGCCAGGCAATCTATCACTTTGTTTTGGCGTTGACGGTTCCGATAACAGAACGAATGCTGTTCAGCCAACTTTTAATAGCGACAGCTTCCAATGGTATGGTGAACAACCAAAGACGATGGAGTTTTTTATATGCCGCAATGGTGACGGGTGGGATTCCAGCTCAACAGAATATGTTTTCAGCAAATCTTTCCTCGCCTGGGGCGGGTGGGATATCACTTTCGATAGAGATTCAAAAACAATCAAATTTTCAATTCGTGATCAGGCAATTTCAAGTACTACCACATTTGAGGACAATGAATGGCATCATGTTGCGATAGTTCGTGATGCTGATGCCAATACCTATACATTATTTGTTGATTATATTGCTGAAGCCTCTATTGAATATTCTTCAGGATCGGTTAAAAATGAACCTCTCACAATTGGAGCCGGTTATGGCTGGACGAATCAAAGATGTTTTGTTGGATGTATTGATGACATAAGAATATCTGACACTGCCCTTCAAGCAAACGAATTTCTCGGCGCCAATACTGTTGCATTTTGGCAATTCAATGAGGGCATTGACGGTTTTGGCACCTCAGGCTCAGTTCCATCCAACGTAGGGTGGATAATAAGCAACTACAATAACGAAATAACTGCCGGCACTGCTAATTTAAGCAATAACGGCCCTCTATACAGTTCTGATAGCAGCAACGACCTGCACATCCAATTTACCGATGATGATGACGACTACATAACAATTCCACAATCCGATATCATCACATTAGACTATGGAGAAGATTTTACTCTGGAATATTATATCAGAGTCGATAATGAAAATTACGCTTCAAGCCCACTAAACTGGATAATGCACAAAGGAACTGCTGATAGTTCAAATAAAGGATGGGGGTTTTACTGGAATTACTATACCGGTCAACTTACTTTCGCCCTTGCCAATCGACAGATAACTTCAAATATAGACATTAGCGATGGATATTGGTACCATGTTGCCGTCACCCACACTGCCAACAGCGACACATATGACTTATATATAGACAAACAATGGCAAGGAGCTATATCCGATTATAACGACAACACAGACCATGCAAACGACCTTGTAATTGGCCAGGGACCGGGATGGCAATCTGAGCGTGACTTCATTGGCGACATAGATAATCTTAAAATATCCTCAATAGCACTTACATCTGATATGTTTCTAAACATTCCGAAAAAAGATATAACTCTGGCTCGCAAATGTCGATTCCTGAATGACCTTAATACAAGAGCAAGTTTATATGGAAAACAAGATACCTACGCTATAATGCGTAACAGCCTAACGCAAAAATTCCAAACACTTATAAGCAGAATGATATCAGATGGCAAAACTGAATTAGCTGCTTTTGCAACAAGATATCTGGATAAAATTATCGACGATGAGATTTTACGACTGGAAGCTATCACCAGAGATGAAATTGCCTGCACAAACTCACCTCGACGTGTCGCTACCGAAATGCCGCAAATGATTGGTTCTCACCTGGAACAAAAAGTTCAATGGGCAAACGGAACTATAGAAACCAGACCTGTATTCCTATACGGTTTCTGCGGAGAACAACAGGATATCCAGCCTGATTTGTCATTTATAAGTGAAGCCTTAGGAGCCAACTTAATCCATTTATTTACCGGACCACGATATACAATGCCAGATGAGAGTATGTGGAACGCGGAAGCACCACTTGAAAGCTCTCTAGATTCTGGGGTAATATCATATTACATGTCCACTATAAACGAGGCCTATAATACCGGAATTATCACTGATCTAAATATTTGCCCACACTGGATTCAGTCATGGTTTATCGATAAATATCCTGATTACTACGCACTTTTAGGTGGATTTATCAATTATGAATTTAATCACCCGGAAGTTCAGAAAATAGTTGGATACACTTCACAACTTACTATACAGGCATTAACTGAACAACCAGGCATATGGTCCTGCTGCCTGATCAACGAACCTGCATTTATGTTCTGGGACGATGATGCCACCCCTGACATGTGGGTTGATTATCTTAAAAATACATATGGTACTATTTCTGCAATGAATTCTGCATGGTTAACATCATACTCAAACTGGAATTCAGTTAAAATGTACAAACATCAACCTTCAATTCCTTTCCCCGATGATCCGGAACTTTACGACTGGATGAAATTCAATGATTATAGAGTAAATAACTGGCTAGACTGGCTCCAAGGGCATGTAAAAGCTGCCGATAATTCAATTTATACCCACACCAAACAGATTATCAGATATTATACCCAGGAACATGTTTTACAAGGAAGTGACATTGACTTAATGCCCAGGACAACCGATATTGCCGGCCAGGATGGTAGTATTGCCCCATGGGATACTGTTAATACCGAAGATATATCACTTTTCGGTTCTGCTGCCTGTGCTACATTACCAGTCGTAACTCAAAAAACAATAACTGCTAAGCCGGTAATAAATTCAGAAAACCACATACTTCGTGACAATAACAATGAAGATGTTGCTGCAGGCCATGCCAGAGCCGCCCTTTGGCTGCAGGCCCTTGCCGGCCTGGACGCTTCGGCGGCCTGGCTCTGGGGCAATAACACTGACAGCTCTTTCCAAACCGGCATGTGGCTCGACCGTCCCCTTGCGATGGAAGAATACTCCAGAACCGGCATGGATCTCATGCGTCTTATGCCTGAACTTGTGCAAATAAGAGAAAAAAACAAAAAAGTTGTCTTGTTATACTCAAAAACTTCCGCATTAAGAAATCCAGACTATGACACTATCCTTTTCAACACATACGACGTGTTAAAAGAACTGGGATTCTCACTTGCAGTTATCACAGAACAGGTACTCGCCAACAATGAATATAATATTATTAAAAATATTGAAACCATGATCTTACCCGGCTGTACCCATATCCCTGACAACACTTTTAACAGCCTGATAAGTTTTGCTAACAGCAATTCTATTAAACTGATTGGGATAGGCAGCAATATCGGATATTACAATCAATTTTGCCAGACACGATCAACCATATTTAATAATAATGATTATTATAACCTTGCAAATACAGATTTAATTGCCTTACAAAACAGCCTTTACCAAACCATGTTATCTATTGGAAGCGGCCCCGACATAGTGCTTTTAGATTCTGCAAGTAACGAAATCACCTTTGACATTCACCATGCAAACAGAAAAGTAGATTCCAGACATCTGGTAACATTAATAAACACATCTGATTCTCAAAAATCATTTTTCATACAAGACAATGAAGGAAAAAGAAAGGTTTTTGTTGACACCCTAAACATCTACCCTAAAGAAACAAGCACATTACTAAAACTTGAGCCTCTAGAAGTTGCATTTGGCTATCTTGTTGATCCAGGTGATGCAAATATGGATGGCTGCATAAACAACGAAGACCTAACAACCCTAAGCATAAACTGGCTGAGCAATAATGCTGAATGGGAAAATGGTGATTTCAATAACGACCAGATAATTGACATCAAGGACGTTGGAATATTAAGCACTTACTGGCTATGCCGATAATTAGAAATCATTGAGGAATATAATAAAATTTACTAAATGTGACAGGAGTACCTATGAAACTTACAAAGTATATATCATCTATGCTTATATGGCTTTTAGCCACCTCAGTTATTGCTGCTGAAGATAGTATAACCAAACTCGCAAGTGAGTTTGAAAGCTTAAAGCAACTAGCAGCAAAAGCTGAAGCTATTAACAAAAAAGACCAATACTGCAGTATGAGATTAATGGTTATAGAAAGATTTCTGCAATATCTACCAAATGATATAAAACAATATCCAGACCTGGGTTCATATTCCCAGAGAGATATCAGAAAAATCATTGATGATGAAAGAAAGCGACTCAACCTAATTATCAATGGCGATATATCAAACCAAAAGACTGTAAATAGAATTAAGGAATGTCTCCCTGTTATTAATGGCGGCCATTTTCAGCAGGACGTAATCTGGAGCGATGGAACCGTTGAAAAAGATAGACCTGTATATCTTTTTGGCTTTGGCCATTTCCATGAATTACGAAAAGAAATAGAATGGCTCGGCAAACTGGGAACCAATTTTGCCCAAACTGAAATAGGTCCAAGAGGTACACTCAAAAGTGAAACAGAAATTGACACACCTCGCATCAATGAATACAAAACATTTTTGGCCAAAGCATACAAATCCGGAGTACTGGTTGATCTGTTAATCTCTCCTCATTACACACCAGACTGGGCCAAAAGCAAATACCCTAAACTATATCCACACCTGGGAGGTTTTTTAAGAGTCAACATCTTTAATAATACAGTGAATAATATTTTAAGCAGGCATATTAACACAATAGTCGAAAAAATGGGAGATGAACCTGGTTTGTGGTCTTTGTGTATGGCTAATGAACCAGTAGCATTCATCTGGACACAAGTACCGGAAATTCGTAGCCTCTGGGAAAATTATCTCAAAGACAAATTTAAGACTATCGAAAATGCCAATATAAAATGGAACACAACTTTTGCTGACTGGTCTGAAGTACCTGCATATCTCCAGCCGCCCAGGACTCCATTTCCTCAGGAGCCCGTACTTTTCGACTGGATGAGATTTAACGACCAGACTTTCTCTAAATGGCTGGTCGGATTAAGCGATACTACCAAACTGGCTCTAAAAGAAAATGGCATCCAGGAAAAGCCTACTCACATGAAGGCTATTGACAGATCACTAAAGCAATTTGATCTCATACAGGGAATCGACCATTACTATCTTAGCCAGTATTTTGACATGAATGGCATGGACGGTGGTGCATCACCTGCAAAAGTTAATTCAGAATCAAATTACGCCATTGATGCCACTCAAGTCACATTACATAATATTATGCTCAGGTCAGCTAGAATGCTGCCTGTCGTCAACACAGAAAATCATCTTTTGAGAGATAGAGACAATAACGATGTCCTTCCGGGGCATGTTAGAGCCGGCATGTGGCTGCAATTATTAACAGGACAACATGGTTCTACGGCATGGTCCTGGGAAAGAAGGGACAATGTCGATAATAACATTTTCAAAGGATTATTCAAATATCGCCCTCTTCAAACTGAAGAATACGTACGAACAGGTCTTGACGCTATGAGACTTATGCCCTATATTGCTTCATTGGCTGAAGCTAAGCCGGAAGTAGGCATACTATACTCAAGAGCCTCATTATTGAGAAACCAGGACTCAATGGCGGCATTCACCAGTTGTGTAGCAGCTTTTAACGAACTTGGCATTAACTATGCAATTATCCCTGAACAAATGTTGGAAACTGACGAATTCTCAAGAAAACTCCCTTCTGTAAAAGTTATTATTTTACCAGGTACGACCCACGTAACCGATAAAGCATTAGACGGAATTGACTATTTCCTTAAAATGGGATTCCATTCAAATACTGCCGCTGCTATCCTGATTGGCAATGATGTTGCTAAGTTTAATGAATACGCTCAGTCAAGGAAACACAATATATTTAACGACACCGCAGTAACCGCCCTAAATCTGGACCAATACGAAAGCAACATTTTTCCAGATAAAATAAAAACTGCTCTTAAATCAATTGGAACCTATGGCGAATATCAACTGATCGATTCAGAAACTAATAAACCAGTTAAAGGCATATTCTATAGATACACAAAGGTAGAAGGCAAAATAATCGCTTCCGCTGTTAACACCACTCGCTCCCCTATAACATGCGTCTGGAAAAACAATAAAGGGAAAAAACTGACTTTTAAGGATGAGACTACTCTGGGTTATATCAATGCAAATATTGAATTCACCCTTGATCCTCTACAAATTTCCTGCGGCACATTAGAGTAAGCAGTATTCATTATGTAATAACTGATAATACAGAAAATTTAATAATTAACATAATTATAAACATTCATTCTAAAATAGTATGAAAAAGGAGACTAAACATGAAATGTACATTTAAATCAAAGGCTTTTACACTGATCGAATTACTGGTTGTTATTTCTATTATTGCACTACTGGTATCAATCCTGATGCCTGCACTAAATAAAGCCAGAGATCAGGCAAAAAAAACTGTTTGCTCCTCAAATTTACGCAGCCTGGCAATGGCAACTATCTATTATTGCGGCGACAACCAGGGAAATACGCCTTATGCATCTAACACCTGGGTAGATGGATCTGTCACCAAGCCGGGTTGGTGCGGCTACACTTATGACGCTAACGGAGAAAACACCCTGGATCCGCAAGTGCAAAATTACGGAAATTCAACTGACACATACACCGGACTGGTTAAAGGACAGCTCTGGAAATACATTGAAAGCACAGACTGCTGGCGCTGCCCTGCTGACCCTGATAAATTACAGGTTAGAAGCTACGGCATGGCCGCTCAATGGCAAAGCAAATTCACCCAATCTGACAAGTCAGTTAATTATGACACCTCAACAACTGGAAAGGTCTTCAACAAAATTGACAGTATAAAAAGGCCGTCAGAAAGATTTTTATTTGTAGATGGTATTGGCAAAAACAAAGATGCTTACTTTGCTCTCTGGTATGGTAAATCGCAATGGTGGAATATCCCCAGTTACAAACACAGCCAGTCTGCCTTAAACGGTTTTGCTGACGGTCATGTTGATCCTTATAAATTTTCAATGGAAACTTACAAGGCAATTAAAGAAGCATATGCCGTCGCTGATGGAGCATACAAAATGCCGCAAGTTGACATGCCCAGCGAAGACCTAAAGTATTTCCAGCGTGCTACGTGGGGAAATCTGGGCTGGCAACCATGAAAAGTATTAGTATCCAATTAATAGTACATATAATTATGAAACATAGGAGAATTCCTGCCGGGCAGCTACAAGTAGTAGATATCCTAGGCAAAGATCAACGGTCAATTGAAGATTTTACGGTTGATCTGTATGTTCCTGTAACAGATTATTGAAAATAAGACAGCCCTATCCCCATATAAACCAATTCAGCATAGCTACTATAAAGCGATATTAAAAAACCAAATTCCTTGTACCATCAAAATGCATAAGGCATGACAATTCGTTTCACCATAGGCTTTATTCTAACTAAAATGAAATATAGAATGATAGGTTACCAATTTACGCCTACAAACAAATATTTTTCCATAAGCTTAAGTTTCACAAGCGATTAAGTAGAAATTACATCGGTTATAGGACGCATTTTTGAGCTAAAAACGATATGTTTATAGAAATAAAGTATCGTATATTTAAAACAATTTCTTATAACCAATTAAGCAATAAGGAATTATAATAACGGAGAGAGAGGGATTCGAAACCCCGGAGGTGTTACCCTCAACGGTTTTCAAGACCAAACAATATACAACGCAAACACTTTACTAACAAGCACTTATAATAGCCCTCAAACTAGTTCCGACATCAGTTCTGCAGAAAATACGCTACCTTATGCTGAAATATGTCAAAAATATCCTGAGCTTAATCAGGTAATAGAGGTTTGGCCTGAATTATCAAATAGTACAATAAATGCTATCTTCGCATTGTTTGCTGCCGAAAACATACTAGCGTTTAGTCAAAATTATAGTTTAGGATAGTAATAATCCGATAAATTTTCTATACTATTAACCATATTATGGAGAATTTATCATGGAAAAGAAGTACATAGTTTGTCTTACGGATGAAGAACGAGATATACTTTTTTCGATAGTAAAAAAACTCAGTGGTTCTTCCCAAAAAGTCCGTAGAGCTAATATTTTATTAAAAGCTGACGTTAACGGTCCAAACTGGAAAGACCTGCAGATAGCGGAAGCTTTTATGTGTAGAACTCAGACAGTGGAGAATGTCAGACAGAAGTTTGTAACTGAAGGTTTCGAGGCTTGTCTGAATCGTAAGCCACAAGCTAAACCACCGAGAGCCAAGGTTTTAGACGGCAAACAAGAAGCAGAGATTATAGCTTTGCGTTTAAGTGATCCACCTAAAGGTTATGCTCACTGGACTTTGCGTTTGTTGGCAGAAAAAGTAGTGGAATTAGAAATAGTGGATTCAATAAGTCACGAGACTATTCGCACTACCTTAAAAAAAATGGAATGACCAAACAAAAAATCCAATATTGGGTTATTCCTCCTGAATCTAATGCCGAATTTGTGGCATGCATGGAAGATGTACTCGAAATATATTCTCGATCATACAATCCTGCATATCCGGTATTATGTATGGATGAACAGCCGGTTCAGTTGCTCAAGGAAACCAGGAAGACTATACCTGCAAGAATAAATCATCCTCGCAGGGTAGATTATGAATATGAGCGAGCAGGAACGGCATGTATATTTATGTTTGCTGAACCCTTAGCTGCCTGGCGTAATGTAAGTGCTTTGCCCTGCCGTACAAAAGCAGACTGGGCATTAGAAGTAAAAAGATTTATAGTGAAGCAGAAAAAGTTATTTTAGTTTGTGACAATTTTAATACTCATACAAAAGGAGCCTTTTATGAAGTGTTTGCTCCAAAGGAAGCCAGAGCTTTGATTGAACGATTGGAGTTTCATTATACCCCGAAACATGGCAGTTGGTTAAATATCGCTGAATGTGAACTAAGTTCACTAACCAGACAATGTATAACTGGCAGACTAATTGCTGATATAGATTCACTTATAGAAGAAACTCATGCTTGGGCAACTTCATGCAACCAAAACCAAAGAGACGTAGATTGGCAATTCACGGTTGAAAATGCCAGAACTAAACTAAAAACACTCTATCCCAAATTTATAAATTGACAAAACACTAGTTTACAATTCCATCTATAAAGGCTACATAAACACACCCTAATCGACAGAATTGTAAACTACACTTATAATGATTGACATAATTCTCACAAAAGGCTATATTCAGTAACCTTATATGACTAAATTGTAAACGGAGTTACTGCGATGAACATAAAAAACTTCTTTGCGAACAATCCCGTATTCAGACGCGATGAGTTTGATGAATACAAAAAAGACACAAGTCCGTGGACACGGAAAAGCTCATTGGCACAATACTGCAAACAGGGACGACTCCACCTTATCCGTAAAGGTATATACGCCGTTGTGCCAGATGGGATCGCACCAGAACATTTCCAAGCCGATCCTTACCAGCTGGCTTCCAAACTGGCAAATGATGCTTATCTATCATTTCACACAGCTCTTGAGCTTTTCGGCAAAGCTTACTCTACCTTCCAGAAATACACCTATGGCAGTGTCCGGGCGTTTCACCCGTTTGAATTGGATAGCTGTCGCTATGAATGCACATCCACATCCAAAGCATTGGTTGAAGCAAACCAGCCCTATTTTGCCACCACAACAGTAGAGCGTAATGGGCTGAATATACGAGTAACCACACTCGAACGAACACTGGTTGACCTGCTTGACCGCCCAAACCTTGGCGGCGGTTGGGAGGAAATATATCGCTCGCTTGAATCGGTAGAATACTTCGATCTGGATACCATAATAGAATATGTACATATACTCGGTAAGAAAACGACAGCTGCTAAGGTCGGTTTCTACCTTCAGCAGCATAAGAAAGAATTGATGGTTGATGATTCACACCTGGCCGAGCTTAGCAAACTTCGTCCCAAACAGGCATTTTATCTGGAACGTGGAGGCAGTGGTAGCGTAATCCGAGATTGGAATATAGTCATACCACAGTGGCTTGCCGATCGGTCATGGGAAACTGTAATATGAAAATTTCACACAAACGGCTACTTGCTGAAGCACATGAGACCGGATTTCGCCCGGAAGTTCTGGAAAAAGTAATCCAACTCCTGAATCTGCTTGACGGATTCAACCGCCATCCTTTTCTAAAAAGCAGGATGGTACTCAAAGGCGGAACAGCATTGAATCTGTTTCTGTTTGACCTGCCCCGACTGTCGGTAGATATAGATCTGAACTATATTGGCGCGGCAGATCGCCAGACTATGATGGATGAGCGTCCAAAAGTTGAACTGGCCATTCAAGCAGTTTGTTCACGGGAAGGATTGAATATTGTACGCACACCGGACGACCACGCTGGCGGAAAATGGCGACTACGCTATGAAAGTTCCATCGGGGAAGGTAGTAACCTTGAAGTGGATTTAAACTTCATGTTTCGCGTCCCTCTTTGGCCGGTCATAAAAATGGACGCAACAGTCGGCAGCTACTCGGCCAAGCAGATTCCCGTACTTGACATTCACGAACTAGCCGCCGGAAAACTAGCTGCCCTGCTCTCCCGCCATACCAGCCGTGATTTGTTTGATGCACACCATTTGCTGACAAAAATCAAACTTGACTACGAAAAGCTTCGCTTTGGTTTTGTGTTATACGGTGCAATGAACCGCAAAGACTAGCGAACCATAAGTGTCAATGATATTGGTTTTGATAAACTCGAATTGGAAAACCTGCTTCTACCAGTGGTTCGCAAGCAGTTTATTGAAGCTGAAATGTCTGCCGGCTGGGCAGAGAAAATGATTCTGGAATGTAAAAAATCCATGGATATTATTTTGCCACTTCGAGAAAACGAAATCGATTTTCTTGACGAAATTCTGGACAATGGTGAAATTAAACCGGAACTATTAACTAGAGACACTGGCATGATCGAGCGAATAGCTGCCCATCCACTACTGCAATGGAAAGCGGTCAATGTCCAACAACACAAAAACAGGCAGTAATATTCATGCCAAAAAAGAAACGTAAATTAACCGCAAAAGAAAAAGCAGCCCGTAAAGCCAAAAGTCAGCAGTATGAAACTATTTTCATAAACGGCAAACAAAAACGCATCAAAAAGTCGCCAACTATCGATGGTGTGCCCATCGATGATTATATTCGAGAAAATGCCGATCCTATATTCTTGCACCAAAATGAACTATGGGAGCTCATGGAAGATGATTGATATAATTGACACAAAGCCATACAGTGCAATTTGTTTATAGACTACTGTGTATTTTCAATACTTTTCAATCAATTTGATAAAATTACGCTTGCGTTTATGAGTAGTCTTAAGTTGAGCAATATACTGGTCAAAAGAGTCTTTTTGTTTCATTGCCGCCATCAGTTTTTTAATAATTTTGACGTAACTAACTGCTTCTTTATAAGCATCATTATTAGTTTGCCCCACAAACATTTCAACTGCCTTTTGATAAATCTGCACAGAATCTTCTGGATATTTCTGTTCTCTGTGTTTTGCAAGTTTTAGCCATAAATCAGTTGAACACCCACCGGCCTTCGCTTCAGACCAGGCTTTTTGCGGAGCCTTTTCCCACAAATATATTTGTACCAATATTGAATGATCAGAATTCCTTGAATAACCCCATTGGCCTTTTCTCTGTTGCTTTTGCTTCGCTATTTCCTCTTCAATATAACTTATCGCTCTTTCTTTCCAGACTTTCCATTGCTTACACTTATCCGCATATTTTTTCAAGTCCTTATATGAACCTAAATCAACATTCCGTACAAATTCCTGCCAGACAATTTCCATGGCTTTATCATTCTGTTTCTTAAAACTATATTCAGATGCAAGAAATTCAGCTAATTGTCCGTAACGCTCTTTCTTCCCAAAAACTTTTACAGCCTTCTCTGCCCATTCCAAAGCTTTATCCCGCTGTTTATACTCTTTATATAACTCAGCGATTCTCAAATAATCCCGTGAATCTACCAGGTTTTTACTTTTAATCTCAACAAGCATCTCAAGATCGCCATTTTCCTTTGCAATATCTTCCATCATTGAGATAATTAGATTACGAGTATGATTGTATGGTTGTTTTTTCCCTTTTCCCAGCGAAGGCAGCCTGTTGTATTGTTCCAATAATAATTCTCGAAAGAATTGTTTTCCTTTTTCTCCAAGAGTCGGCGAATACGTTTTATACACTCCATAAAAGCTATCACCTTCCTGAAGGCTTAATCGAAATAGTCTTTCAGCTAACTCCTTTGAATCAAGTTTAGCATTTTTACACGCCTCGAAATGCATCTCAGCAATATCTTCAATGCAATCATACAAACCGCTATCATAATCATTTGTAAATGCTATGACAGCCTCAAACTTTTCAATAGTATATTCCGCTAAATCCATTACCTCAATACACAATCCTTTTTTAAGCAGATTTTCTATAGCGTTAACTACTTCATCAGCCTGATCCCCACAATCAACCGTATCCTGATAGTTATATCCAAATTCAATATCATAATCTTCATAAGAATCACATACTTTGTCAACCATCTTATACAGAGTAGCTACTGCTACCTCATCTTCACTTTCCATTGCCAATTCTAATGTCAGCTTACTTTTAAAACGGTCATTATCCTTTACTTGCTCAATTAACAAATCAACCAGTTCTTTCTTTTCTTTGCGGTTGAAATATTTCCTGATATCACTCACAGTAATTTGAGTTGTCTTAGCTTTTTTCTTTGCTTTTTTATTAGTTTTCATCTCAATGGTCTGACCATAAATATACGCAAGAGCAGTTGCAACACAATGTTTGCAAAAATACCCGCCATTACCCATTGGGCAATTACAGTCAGCTTCGATATCTTTTTCAGATAATTTCAGTACGACCTTATATTTAGCAGTCCCACTCACTTTTGCTACTATCTCATCATCGTCAATGATAAGTGATTTCACAAGGCCACGAGCATAATAATCTTCCCCTCGCTCAAAGGATTGTACATCTGTTAATTTTTTAATTCCTGCTTTGGTATTTTTATTATTTGAAGGCATATGACTTAAAACTCTATCTCTAATGCAATGTTTATCAAACACTTATATAAAACAATATATACTGACATTATATGGCATAATATGATACAATGTCTCAAGTTGTAACAGAAATGTAAAATCATCATTTTAACAACAAAATACAATTTTAATGCTGCCACATTGAGAATACAACTTGAAAATACTATACAAAATAATTTACACAATACTATTTCTTACCGTAAGAAGTAAACAAACTCTAATCCTTGAAAATATTGCTCTTCGTCAGCAAATAATAATATTACAGCGAAGTGTCAAACGCCCTAAAATAAAAAATACAGATCGTCTATTCTGGGTATGGTTATCCCGCATCTGGGATAACTGGAAATCAGTATTGTTCATTGTCAAAAAGGTGTCGCTACGCGACCTGTTTAAATAATGTACCAAGCTCCGCCTGAGGCGGATCTCATTCAGCTCAGCGTTCCCATGGGTGAAGGAGAGGTTAAAAAACGGAATGGAATTGAAGGGTGCGGGGATATAAGAATGAGTGCGAGGAGGGTTTGGAGAAGTGTGCGGGTGGGGAGGGGATTTTGCGGATATTTACGTAAGTTGTTATTTTTGGGTTTTGGGCGGACCAGACAGGTGCCGTGAAACGGCACCTGAAGGATGAGAAGAGTAAGAAGAAAGAAGCGAGAAGTGAGAGTTTTAAACCGGTTCGATCAGGACATGGGTAACGGTTGAAAGATACAGGTCCGCATTGATTCTCCATTCGCCTCTTCCAGGGCATGCCGGAAAATCATTTTATGCACTTACAATTATCTACTATTAATCGCACCATCAGACATGCCGAACGTTCCTCTTCCGCAAACTGCTAGATACAATCCTTAAATATTACGCGTTGGATATCCCCAAAAAATCAAAACAATATTCCAACCTTCTTCTCAAAACTTCACAATTTTAATATAACTTACAATTTAGTATTATACTTAGTTCTACCATCATTGATCCAGACGAGCATTTCTGAATCACTACGATTGGCTCTTAAATAATATGGTATGGCTTTTACCTTGACTTTTTTCAGTTTTACATCACAGGTACTATACAAAGAACCACTACTATATAGTCTTTTATACGCATTAAAATGGATAAATTGAGTTTTTTGAGATATGATTTTACCTTTTACCACTTTAAATACAACTCCTTCCGGTATAACAATATCATTTAGAAACCGGCTATTATCAATACCTTCAAGACAATAAATAAGTGGACCTTTCTGAATTGCAGCTTTGCCTGCAGCCTGAACTACCTTCGGATGAGCTGTCACCAATACAACAGGCATATCCATATTCAATTCAATATGGTCATAATTTACCCACATTCTTTTTAATATAACATAACCCTTTTTTACAATTTTGCTCAGCGAAATTTTCCTGCCATTTATCTTTAGTTCTGCCCTGGAGCACCAACCTGGTATCCTTAACGCAATCGTATGATTTAAAGGTACAGCAACCTCCACTTTAACGGAAACCCTGCCATCATATGGATATTTTGTTTTCAGGTTCAAGGTTACGTCCTGTCCGTCAACCTTAATAGTCACTTTTGACGATATGTATAAATTTACAAACAACATATAAGGGGAATTAGAGTATATATAACTTCCTAAAGAAGCAAACAGACGCGCTATATTAGGAGGACAACAGGAAGTATCATACCACTGCTGCCGAACAGAATGCGAATATTTTTTACCTTGGTATTTTAACTGGTATTTACGTTTTTCAGGCCATTCCTCTAAAGCATTTGCATAAAAGAAAGACTTTCCATCTATCCCGACACTACCGCAAATTGTATTATAAAGAGCCCTTTCAATAAGATCTGCATATCTGGAATCCATGGTAAGGTAGAACATTCGCTGCGAAAAAAAGACTAATGCAATTGAAGCACAGGTCTCGCTGAAAGCTTCATAATTTGGCAAATCACCATCAATAGTAAAACGCTCTGAATAATCAGTAGAACCAATACCGCCGGTTACATACACCTTATTGGAAACAATATCATTCCAGATATTTGTACATACTGTTAAAAGAGATTTATCTTCTGTTTCATATGCTATATCAGCAATAGCTGAATATAAATAGCAGGCACGAACAGCATGACCTTCTGCTGTTTTCTGCAAACGAACGGGTAAATGAGCCTGATTATAACTATAATCAGCAGTATAATGCTTATCACTGATAGTACCTGTGAAATCTTGTACTGCCTCTATTTCCTTTTCAAACCATACCGGTTTATTGCCACGCTGCTCGATAAAATAAACTGCAAGGCTTAAATACTTTTTGCAGCCTGAAACTCTATACAACTTCACCAGAGCCAATTCAATTTCCGGATGCCCGGCATAACCTTTCAATTTGCCTTTTTCTGGACCAAATACAGAGCAAATATAATCGGCATAACGGCATATAACTTTCAAAAATTTTTCCTTGCCTGTATTCTCAAAATAAGCAACTGCTGCCTCGATCAAATGACCTGCACAATATAACTCATGGTTATCTCTCAAATTTGTCCATCGATTTTCCGGCTCCACCGAAGTAAAATATGTATTAAGATAACCGTCTGTCTGCTGTGCTGCCGCAATAATATCTATTACTGCATCAGCTTTTTTTTCTAATAGGTTATCTGATTTACAGGCTAACACATAAGCAACAGCCTCCAGCCATTTCCCAACATCAGAATCCCAGAAAATATGAGTTTTTTTTGCGGCAGTTCCATTCCAGTCAAGCTTGAATGCATCTATCCGGCCTGTTTTTCTGCACATCTGATATTGATAAGGAATTGTAACGTCCTGATTGATATCCAGCCTGCCAGACCAGAAACTATCTTTAATGGAAACATTTTTAATATAAACAGGCTGAAGTTTATTCATAATTATTACACATAAAATCTGATCAAAAACATTAAAACTAAGAAATAGTAAAACAGACTAATTAATTTCCAGGCTATCTTTATCAGGTAATTTTGGGAACGGATTATGAGGCTCAGCCTGATACCAGAATGCTACAGATGAAATATCATCCTGAAGAGGCAGATACCTCTTACCATCTCTCCACCCTAAAGCCTGCATAGTTATTTTAAGATCACTCTCAAACCTTACAGGATCCGTAATATGCCAGCGGTAAAGACCGAATCTTGTCTGAGATTGAGTTTGGCCATCAGGCAAAATTACTTGCGGCATTCCGGCATATGGAGTAGAAAATTCAGTATACTTTTTACCTGAACCAGTATTCACTTTAAAGCCATAAGAACCGCAAAAATAGTCTTCAGTTCCTGTTCCACATATAGTTGGAAATTCCTTATCTCCATCCATATAGAACTTAATTTCACCTTCACCCCACCAACCTGAACTATTTGCCCCCCAACTCATATAAGTGCCTACGAAATGTCCCTTGCCGCGAATATCATCAACAATAGTAAAAACTTCCTTATACGGCAGCGGATTAACCCTGCGAAATTGAGCATGAAAATACGCAGCATCTTCAGGAACATCGGTTAAGGTATAATCTATCTGATAAAATAACCGCATAGATTTATCTGCAATATTTGTCATAGTAATTGTACATGACTTGCGAAACGGCATTGTCCAATAGCAATTAAATGCACTACCTGGATTAACACAAACCGCTAAGGATGAAACCTGAGAAAATTTTCCCCAACCGGAAGCAAAGAAATCACCGATGGGACACTCAACCGAAGGTGTTTCTTCTCCATCCCAGTATATACGAATTATACTAAATCGCCAATTACCAGTAGGTGTCATCCAGATATGCTGAATAGAGCCGGGACCTTCGATTTGAGCCAAATTAAATGTTTCTCCCGATTTAATATTTATATATGGATTTACCTTCCAACCCAAACCCAAATCACGGGCGGCTTTGGATGCTGTTCCCTCAACAGCCATTGCTCCTTTGCCCTTTTCTCCTGTAAAATTCTCTGGACTGATAGACCTGGATTTAGCATCGGACAACCTGGGCAGATTGCCCATATTCATATACAGACCATTAAATACACCTGGCTGATCTGCATATAACATACCAGAACAAACTGTAAATAGCAGGAATTGTGCTATTACGATAACACACATACGACTATACTGAAACCGTTCTATTTTCATAATGCAAACCCTTTCGGTAAAAAGCCTTATTTACCATAAATATTAGTTTTTGTAACCGTTCTCACGGTTACAGTAATGAATAAGAAGCCACGTATGTAATGCGTAGCATAAATAAGCTATGGTGCCGCCATAGGCGACCTATTTTAAAGCTTCGCAAACACAGGTTTTATCGCAAATCTGAAACCTGTAAATGCTTACTAGTTTTTCTATTTTTCTAAACATGAATAGTCTTTCATGCTATCCAATAATTTCTTTAGGATTTTATTGTCCACTAAAGAACGGTATTGCATATCATTAATATTGGTTAGCGGCAAACGAACCGGTCCGCAGTCTACTCCAAAATATTTCATTAATGACTTTGCCGCAGGAAGATATGTTGGCGATACAGACATTATGGCCTTTATAACCTCCATAGCGTCACCCTGTAAAGTTCTGGCAGATTCGAGATCGCCAGCTTCAAAGTCAGAGATCAACCTGGTATATAATGGTGCCGCAAAATTGTAAGTACTGCCAACAGCACCCTTTGCTCCTAAAACCAAACTGCATAACAGAATCTCATCACGACCAAATAATATATCATACCTGCCGTTATCAAATTTTTGGCATAAATGAAAATCCATCAGATCTTCAAAAGTATATTTTATACCTGCAAGATTTGGTATTTCATCAGATGCTTTTTCAAGGAAGGACAGCATACTAAAACCTATCCCTGTTATTGATGGCATATGATAATAATAGAACGGCATTTCAGGTGCTGCGTTTGCTACTCCTTTGCAGTAGCTGACCAGGGCATCAACACTATCCGGTTTCAGGTATCCCGGCCCCATCATACCGACAGCAGAAGCACCAATCCTGTCAGCATGTGACATTAACATACGACTCTCTTCAATACTTGTAGAGCCAATATGGACAATCACCTTAAAATCGGAACTGTCGGCTTTTGACCACTCTTCGGCAACCTGCATCCTTTCTTCCATTATCATGGACATACCTTCTCCGGTTGTCCCACATACAAACCCTCCACTAACACCATTAGCTTTTAATAACTCTGCATACTGCGGAATTATATCCAGATTTATTGAACCATCTTTTTTCATCGGTGTAAATGGTGCCGCAATTAAACCACGTAAACTCATTATTGATCCTTATTAAAATATTAGTTATAACCAAAATATGGCTTTTATAAACATTATCGAGTCCAACGATCCTTAGCTTCAAGTAATTCAGGGAATTTAGTATGAGGTTCAGCCTGATACCAATAAGCGACCGAAGCAATATCATCAGTCAGCGGTTCATAATATCTCTCTTCTCCCGGGTACCATCCAAGGGCCTGGACAGAAACCTTCAATTCATTTTCAAATCTGATCGGGTCTGGTATATGCCAGCGATACATCGAATGCTTTGGCACCGAAGCTTCTTTTTTGTTCCAATAAGGATATCCAAGAAAAGCGGTCGAATACGTATCTTTAAAACTCCAGGCACCACCGAAATAATCTTCAGTTCCGGTTCCACAGATAGTCGGATACTCGCCATCACCATCCATATAAAACTTCACTTCACCTTCGCCCCACCAGCGATCGGACATCTGCACCCATGCTAGAAATGTTCCGACATATTGCCCTTTGCCTTTTACCTGATCAACAATTACGTGTTCCGGACAGGCATAATCGGTGGTACGTGTCCTGCGCCATTGTGCATGAAAATATGCAGCATTATCCGGAATATCAGTTAAAGAATAAGTAACCTGGTAAAAAAACATCGGTATATTTTCATAATGTTGATTTTCAATTGTTATCCGACACGACTTGCGAAAAGGCATCGGCCAATAGCAATTAAAACCACCTGTCGGATTAACACAAACAGGCAGAGAATTTACATTATACACAACACTATGACCAACAGCAAAAAAATCACCTAGCGGACACTCCACAGATGGACTTTCTTCGTTATCCCAGTATATTCTAATTACTATGTCTCTATGAAATTTCACTGCCGTAGTAAGCCAGATGTGCTGAATTACCCCAGGACCTTCTATTTCAGCCATCGTAAAGATTTCACCGGCTTTAACCTCTACACAAGGTCTAACCTTCCATCCTTTACCAAGCCAGCCGGCAGGTGAATTCTCGCCCGGGACAGCCTTTGCCCCATTACCCGGCATACCTGTCGGATTTTCTGCCGAAATAGAACGTGTTTTTGCATTTGAAAGTAACGGTAAAGAACCCATTCCAAAAGACATATTCATAAAATCGTTCATTAATTATCTATTCCTCAATATAATGTTATCCAGTTTTGTAATAAAATATTCAAATC
This sequence comes from Sedimentisphaerales bacterium, assembly GCA_963666285.2. Classification (GTDB taxonomy): domain Bacteria; phylum Planctomycetota; class Phycisphaerae; order Sedimentisphaerales; family SM23-30; genus JAFGDI01. The sequence continues at coordinate 1,644,887 of OY762711.1, read as the reverse complement.
ATCCATATTAATTAAATTATCACCATTCAGGTCACCTTGCTGAAGAAGAACCACATCAGACATATCACCGCGAACAATTTGCACTTTATCTATTTCTCCAATAAATGAACGACTGCCATCATTAAAACTACCTATAACCAAATCGTTATCATTAGCATAAGTTCCGGTAGTATCGTCCAGAGACTCACCACTCAATACACCATCAAGATAAATTTGCAGAATCTTCTGTTCGGAATCACGAAAAGCTATTGCCTCGTGCCATATATTATCATTTACTAATAAGTTGCTTCTAACAAGAGTTGATTCGGATCCATCATCAACAAAGAACACCAGTTTACCTGCCTGCACCCTGAACCACCATGATGGCTGTGAAGTTCCAACATCTTTTGCGACTAAGGAGCCTGATGATTCAGCATCCTGTTCGGCATGAGCCTCTGTACGAAAAGTAACTCTAATTAAGAAGCTCTCATCTGCATCAAAATCAAGAATATCTTTAGAATCTATATCATCTATTATTAGATTCTGACCAATACCGTCAAATTTTAATGCTGCTGTGCCATTATATGTCTGGCTGCCGTCAATAACAGTGATATTTTTATTGGATTTTCCATTTAGAGCATACCCGCGGCTGTCAAATACAGCATTGGATTTTGCCGATATTTCCTGACCAGGAGCATACTCTTCAAAATCCCAACAGAAAACAGTCGAATCCTGCATCCAATCCAGATCAAATCTTGCATACGATATTCGATGATACGGCCAGCCATCTCCATTTTCATAGAGCAAACCAACTTCATTATTTGCCAATTCAGCCAGAGATGAATAAGCAGAATCCTTTTTATAGATCATTTTAGCTAAAGGCCAATTCCTGGCATTATTATAGCTGCATTTGACTGTCATCCGGATTCTGGTTGTTGCAGCCGGGTTAGAAAACAGGATAAGACGTGTATTGTCATCTGTCAAGTATGAAATCGTACTTGCCTGACAAATTGGACATACGAGTTCCGGACAAATCTGCAAAGAAGTCCAGTTATTACCCTGATCGTAACTATAGCAGATAACTCTACGATTGAATGATTTCCACGAACTGGTAGCTCTGTCATTACGAAATAACGTACCATAATTCAATTCTACTACAGCACCTTCACCCGTATTACTGGTAGTACGCATACTTTGATACCAGGTCAGGCCGTGATCGTCGCTTTGAATATTGCGACTCTCTGCCGGAATAACCAGTCTTCCCGGATTGAAACCATTTTCAATTTGAATTCCATTACCAGGACCGGTAGCATCCCATCTAGTCCCTAACGGCTGAACTTCATTGAAGCGATTTACAGGCACAGACCATGTAGCACCGCTGTCATCACTATAGCACGACCATATTGTACGGATACCATCGCTAGTACCGGCAAATATTTCACTTTGAGTGTCCTGGCCCAGGTTATGCGTCATAAATAACCAGATACGGCCATTAGAATGGTCCACGACAGGAACAGGATTTCCACATGTATTATCTCCATCACTCCAGACAACCTGCAAAGCCTTCCAGGTATTACCAAAATCTACACTCCTTCTGAGAACAAGGTCAATATTCCCTGTATCCCCTGAACTGGACCTGCGGCCTTCTGCAAAAGCTAAAAGAGTTCCATCTGTAGCTGATATCAAGGAGGGAATACGAAACGTATGATACCCCTGATACCCCTGGTAATATGGTGTTTTATAGCATAATGGTTTCGCGTGAACTTGTCCATTTATCAGCAAAAGCATCAATAACAGAATAATTATTTTAGTGCATCTTGTTAACATAAACTGATTCTTTAAATTAATCATAACTTCTTTTTAAAGTTTTATACGGAAGTAATAGGGCGAAGACACCAGGCCTCCGCCCTACCCGCATTTAAACACTAACTAAATATTATTCATATTCAGATCTGAGCCAGTTCTGAGCCATGGTTGCAAAGTCAGCCAGATCAACAACGCAATTGCCATCTAAGTCACCGTCTTCTGTGTGAAGCACACAAATAGGTGTTCTAAACGACCAAACCGTTCCTTCGCGACTGAAACTACCATTATCATCACTGCCTACAGTGTCAACTCTCCAATAGTAAACAGTCTCAACTGCAAGATCAACAACTTCAACACTGCTGTTTACAGCCGGGATTGTATCAATGACATTGGTCATATACGGATCAGATGCCAGCACAACAGTTTCAGAAGTAATTATTGCATCAGCAATAGGATTCCAACTCAGGGTATAAGATGTAGGAACCGCTGTTGCTCCATCCAGAGGATCAGGAACTGACGGCAGTTCTATCGGCAATACAAATTCTTCCGGAGTCAGTGCCGCATTGGTTATTTTTACAAAATCTATTTTACCATCAAATGTTCTTGTTTGACTTGTGTTAGCAAAGAAATTACCAATAGCAGCTAATCCACTTGGTACAAAATCCTGACCATCAACTGTAGAGTCAACATCCTGAACTTCAAGAACTCCGTCAATATAGATACTTAAAGTACCACTTGTTGTGTCACGAACACCGGCAATATGATGCCAGGCATCACGCACATCCATAGAACTGGTAACAGTTCTGCTGGCAGTCCAGTTCGAAAATGTAAAGCGAACTTTACCATCATTATTTACACGGAAATAGGTGGCTGGTGATTTATCGTAGCCATACCAGAAATCATCTTCAACACTTGGCTGATAAGAAAATACAACACCATGGCCTCCATCGTCACGAGTATTGGCTTTTACAACAGCCTCAATAGTAAGATTTCCATTGGCCTTTGACATAACCGGAGGAGTTCCGGCAATATTGCCATCACCAAAGTCGTAACCCGTTTCTAATTGTGCAAAAGTACCCGCCGGAGTCTGGAAGGCAGCTCCGCTGCCATAGCTGGCACATGCTGTATCATAACTGCCGGCTGGATGCCCGTCACGTTGAATGGCGACCATATGGCGGTTATTTGCACTGGAATCAACCATCATTTCACCAGGAATTACAGCTTCACCTAAAATACCATTATCAAATTTCCAATATCCTGCTACAACTTCATCTATTGATTTTGTCTGGAACCACCATGTCAAACCTTTATTACTAAAAGGATCACTGTCCCTGGCACCATCAACATTGACACGCCAGTAATATCTCTTACCATAATCTAATGAATTTACATAAACATGTGTTTCAGTATTAGATAGTGAAAAAGAATTTATTATATCAGTAAATTCAGCATCTGATGCCAGTTCAACAGATTGTCCGGAAACAGTAACATTGGGTTCATCAGTCAATTCCCATATGAGTTCAACTAATTCAGGATCAATATCTACAGCACCATCAAGAGTATTTGGATCATAATTTACCCTGGCTATCTTTTGAGTAAAACCTGCTGGACCCATTGCTTCATCATACATGCGAATAAAATCAATACTGCCTTTAAACTCGCGGGTACTGCTGTTATAGAATGAACCCACATACCAATTCTGAGTTGCAGTGGAAATATCCTCGGTAACTCCATCATATTTGGACGCCAGCAGTTCATGGTCAACGTATATATACGCCATATTTTCATCGCAATCACGTACAAATGCAACATGGTGCCATTTTGCATCATGCATATTTATCGGTGCTGTAAAAGACACTCTATGCGGACCGTCATCAAATACCCATTCCAGATATCCATCTCTCCCGTCAGTTCGATTACCTCCCCAAATTCTGATAAACATTTCTTTACCACCTTCAGCCGGTACCTGAATTAATGCATGGTGATTTCCACTGGTTAAATTAGTCTGTGACAATTTAATAACAGCTTCAATGGTAAAACTGTCTGTACCACCTATTACAATCGCTGATCCGGCAACAGCACCACCATCACCAAAATCATGTCCTGCCTCAAAAACAAGCTCGTCTGATCCGGTACTCAGATTTATCGCAGAACCTTCACCAAACCTTAGATCTCCGGACCAAAATTCCGGCATATCTGAATCTGTCCCGGCATATAAATCTCTTCCATTGCCACTGCTGTCAATTACTCTTTCGCCGGCGGTAGAAGATTCACCGGGCAACTTATCATCAAACTGCCAGTCAAAAACTATTGCAGCCTGCGTCGTACCTGCAAACATTATTCCTGTTAAAAATGCAATTAATAATAACTTTTTCATAATAAAACCTCCAAAAATTTGACTCTTATGCAAACTACATGTTTACATTAATTATATCTCCAAAACTATAAACTACATTAACGTTTCCAATATGACTTATCAGGTAAGTAAAATAAACCACTGCCACCCAATTCTGACAGATTACAATATGTCTCCCCGGTCAATAAAGTTTCAACATGACCATCCAGATAAGCTGAATTCAACCTGATATCCGGCATCTCTGAAACAAATCCCATATAATATTTTGTCGCCAGAATACCGCCGCTCGTATCCTGCAGATCATATGCATTCAGAAAATCACGCTTAGCCGCTCCCTTAAATGGATGAGCTGAAATATGATCGCCATTATCTTTATTATATGAATCAGCCCTCAAAAAAACATCCGTCAACATAAGTGTATGCTTACCAAGAACCGGATTAAACCCCGTACTGCTTTTCCATCCCATATAATTCCATAATATCAGATAAGAACTATCCATCATAAAGACTCGCTCATCTTTTAACTGATTGTAATATTTCTTCTGCCATTCAGAATCACCAGCAGACAACGGGCAGCTCCAGTTAATAGGATCGGACATATACTTGCCAAACATATCAATCACACTTCCGCCATTTAATGCTGATGGAGTGTTATAATAATATTTAAGCCTGTTAGGAATTGTCCAATATGTTGATACTGTTGGTGCTGCTGCATCTGCCTGTCCCTGGATAGAAGTCGGCAACTTATCATTAAAATCAGCCATATAGATGTGTACTGCCTGCATTATACTTCTCTGGCGAGATGAGCAGACAATAATTCTTGAACTTTCCTTAGCCTTATTCAAGGCAGGCATAAGAATAGAAACAAGTAGTGCAATTATTGATATAACGACTAATAGCTCGATCAAGGTAAATGCTCTGTTACGTATTTTATTAGCCATATTATTTTCTCCATTTTATAGCGACTGAATACTAGAGCCATTGCTGACCTGTAATTCAATCAACCTGGTACAATTATAATTAAGAGGATATTTACCGATCTTCAAATCACAAAGCAATTCTGCTGCTTCTGACCCAAGCTGATATTCATCCATAACAACGGAAGTAAGATATTCTCTAAACACAGTATCACGAAAACTGTTGCCAAAACCTATCAATGAAACATCCCGGGGGACATCCATTTTCAATTTTGTCGTCAGGAACCAGTGAACCATTTCTGCTTCATTATCGTCATTGCATATTACAGCAGTTGGAGCTTGCTCTGATAATAACAGTTTTGCAAGTCTCTGCAGCTTGCCTGATTCATTTGGAGAATCAACTGAATCCGGCTCCCAGATTATGTTCTCTTCCGGTAATTGAAATTCGGTTTCTGACAAAACATCTCTGATACCCTTAACGTGGTACTCTGTAACTATATATTTTTTAACTCCAAAATATATGAATTTCTTATGGCCTCGCTCTATAAGATGCCTGACTGCAAGTCTGCCTACTTTCCTCCAATCCCATCCAACATTGGGAACATCCAACCCATTAATAGGCCGATGGCAGGTCACCACAGGAATATTATTATCCAACAACATCTGGATCTGGAACAAAGGAGTATCAACGCTATTAACCGGATTGATAGCGACTCCATCGATCCCGCGATATATCAACTGCAAAATAACATTTGCCTGCCTGTTAACATCGTTATAGCTCTGACACACCAAAGTTTGCGATGCCTGTTTGTAGAGTCGATCATCAAACCCCTGGGTTAAGGAAGGTATCAAGCTGCGTTTCAAATCAGGCACAATCAAAGCATAAACACCTACTTTTGTATATTGATTTTGTGTATCCACATTACTTAAAAACGTACCCTTTCCTCGAATCTTAAAAACGAAACCCTGTTTCTCCAGTTCATCCAGTGCCTGCCGAACTGTATTCCGGGTAACTCCAAGAATCGAACATAACTGGTTTTCACTTGGCAGCAAATCGCCCAAACCGTATTTGCCCTGGGCAACTTCCTTTTCCAAAAAGTTCTTAACCTGTTCCCATTTGGCTGGCTGATTAAACCTACTGCTATTTGTATCAACATTACTCATAATAAACCTCTTTATATTCCTGATATCGGCATTAATAACGAATCACTTGTCTATACAAGTTAATTTTACAAAAAAATATATGCAAATCAACCCATAAACGGTGTAAAACGGTATAAATAGCGTCTCAGTCCTATAATCCGCACAATCAATACAAAACCACCTTTCTATCAATAATTATTTATTCAAAAACAACTAATACACCTTAGTCAACGATATCATCAATACTTACCTGCTGAAATATCAAGTCTGCCTGGCTGCTCTCATAAAATATACCTATTACCCCTTCCTTGACAGTAGTTAGGCAGGAGTAAGCTCCTCCATAAGAATCAATCATAATACGATTATTTTCTGACCATGTATTACCCTGATCTAATGAAGCATATATTGTCATACACTCGCGACGCTGCTGTGAGTCAGGACATGAAAACAATAAAACATCATTTCCATCTACCTTATAATCATATTTGATAAAACTACCCATGCAGGACGGCTCAACAAGTGCCTTCATATCAGTAGGATGACGCTCCCAACTGTTACCCAGATCCGAAGTTGTAATCACAGCTCTATACACATATTCTCTCGGCGTTCTACCGTTCATCATAATCGCCCCATCGGCCAACTGAGCAATTCCACTTTCGCCCAGATCAGGCTCGAGTGATTTTCCTATACTCCAGGTATCTCCATGATCTTTACTATAGATTACTGTCGAAAAACCATAATTATCCTTACGGCCCTGCACCGAAGCCACGATAGTACCATCGGCCAGGGTGATACCGCAACCGGGCGATGGAGCCAAAAGGATCCAATCCGGATCTTTAATCTCACTTGTCATATTACGCGGCTCTGACCATGTTTTACCATCATCAGAACTTTTCACCATCATAAATTGACAGGTTTCACGCGGAGTCATCCCGGGACAGGAACCAGTGCCTTTCCATTGATGCTGCCAGTCTTTGGAATCTTCTTTCAGATTCTCTTTAAATTGACACTCTTTATCTCTTATTCCATGCATCCACAAGCCAAAACAAAAAATATCTCCGCTATTTTTATCCACCAGCAAACCGGCATCACTTACTCCATTAAATTTTTGAGGAAGATTGCCATAGCAGCCAATATCGATTATTCGCTGCATTGGCTGCCAGGTTTTGCCGCCATCAACACTTCGACTCAAACCTATATCCATGTCACCCTGAAGATCGCGACGACTGTCCCAGCGAATATCATAAGTTGCCAGCAGAGTTCCGTTATTAGTTGTTACCAGACTTGGAATTCTGTAACCGAGACAGCCATCATCACCACAATCCCGGACAGATACAGCCGGTTTCAGGGAAATACCGCTGCTGGATACATTGTTTTTTACTCCACTAACGGTAACAGATTCACAATGTACCTGAAATTTCTCTAACAAATCAGTATCAGATGAGAGACTATACGATACCGCAAAACAATGCTTGCCCGGACCAACTTCCATAGATCCATTAAGAATAGTTTTTCCTGATATATTTTCAGCTTTTGCAAAAATCGCCCCCTGGTCTGTTTTCACTATTTTCTTCAATGAAGCCCTGCCTGTATAATAAACAGAAACTGATTCAATATGTTCAGTACAGGTAGTTCCTTTTGAATTCAACACAATTTCATCAAGGCAGGCCGGTCCTTCTATCCATATCTCCAGAACCATATTGACCGGACGATTTATCAAAATTGGCAACATCGGAGATTTTACTTCAACCTTAGCATCAGCAAAAGCTGTAAATGATAACAGTATCAACAGAAATGTAATTAATAATCCTTTTAAATATCCATATGACATCATTCTGCAACCTCATTCTCAATAATATTAACTTTTTCCGGTACCAGAAAACTACTGATATAACCGACAACATAACATACTAATATACTAATTGTAGCATATAAAAGAAAACTAACCTTGGTATAACTCTTCACATAAAAAACAACAGCAACACTTACAATAGCACCAATAATAGAAGCAACACCACCTACCCGCCTGGCAAACATTCCAAGCATAAACAGACCGCACATTGTCCCGCCAAACAATCCTAATACCGACATAAAAGACTCCCAGAGAGACTTCACATCCGCAGAAGCAATCAAAACAGCCATTAGTGTCCCAATTACTCCAAACACAAAAGTACATATTCGAGCCGCATTAAAATAGGCTCTTTCTGATTTCAGCAGTGAAAATCGCCTCATGAAATCGGTTACTATCACTGTAGATATACTATTCATGCTTGTTGAAATTGTTGATTGAGCAGCAGCAAAGACACCGGCGACAACTATGCCGGCAATACCTGCCGGTAGTTGTGTTGCGATAAACAATGGAAATATGGTATCATTCTGATATCCTGGTATCATCTGGTCAGGTTTGCTTTGATAAAACACATATAGTGCTGTACCAATACAAAAAAAGATAAATGTAGCTAATACACAAACATACAAACTGGTCATAAGAGATTTCCTTGCCTGCCTGACATCAGAAACAGACAAATATCTCTGGACAACGGCCTGATCCGAAGCCAATGGAATTATTGCCTGGCCCAATCCGCCAACAACCATTACCCAGAATGAAGATGTATAGATGCTTGTTTTTGAAAAATCCCAATTAACGACATGGAGCTTTCCGTCTGCCTGCACACCTGACCATATCTCAGAAAAACTATGATCAACATTTGTGATAATAAGAGCTAAACTTAAACCTGCTCCGCCCAGCAGCACAATACTCTGTAAAGCGTCCGTCCAGACAACCGCTTCCAGACCACCTGCCGTACAATAAACAACACTTAAAATACCCATAATCAAAATGCATTCAACTACTGATAGCGAAGTTATTACAGATAATGCCAGGGCGGGCAAAAACATTACAATAGCCATTCTGCCTATCTGGAATATCACAAATGAAAATGCGGCAAACAAGCGAATAAACAAGTTAAAACGTATTTCCAGGTATTCATATGCACTTGTAATATCTATATTTTTGAACTTTGGCATAATATAAAATATTACTAAAGGCGTAACTGCCACTATCGCAAGGTTTATCGGCAAAAAAGTCCAGTCTGTCATATAAACTTTTGCAGGCATTGCCACAAAAGTGATTGAACTTAAGCATGTCGCAAAAATACTAAGACCGGCAACAACAGATGGGATCTTTTGACCGCCCCTGAAATAATCATTAGTGTTCTTGTTTTTTGCAGCAAAATACAAACCAACAGCTACCATTGCCAAAAGATATATTATTAATGCGGCAAAGTTTATCCAGCCAAACGGCATTATATTTGATTTCAACCTGCCTATCATAATATCACAACTGCGTACCCTTGGACGAAGCTCTCCTGGGAAGATTATAAGACTATCATTTGCATTGATTGCGGTAGATGTAACATGGCACTTTGGCATATCGCCAAAACTTGTCCATTTATCTGTAATAGTATTATAATAATAAACTGTCTTTAGGAATCCCGGGTGAGCATCTTTCAAAATATCTGCCTGCCCGCTGAGAGATCCATCGGCTCCACCAAACACAAAAATTCCACTTTGTCCTATCTCACAGGAGGTCGATGCTGACAGCGTAACAGGCATATCCGAATTGCGTGACCATTTATTCGACGATATTAAATATGAATATACTTCTTTACTAGCATGCTTTTTCTCAACTCCCGAATCCCATTTCGTTCCACCCATCAGGTAAATACATTCTTCAGTTCCATTATGCTGAACCGTCAGCATATGGCCGGAAACAGCCTCTCCGGGAATATTAGCCAACTCCTTCCATTCGGCCATATCCGTGCTTAAATCAAGCATAAAAAGAGAATTGGTTCCTTTACCTGTTTTTAATGAAGTGATTCCGCCTGCAATATATAATTTACCATCAAAATAAACTCCTGCGGAATCTGCACAGCCAGACGGGTAGACCGGTAATTCTTTTCTCACTACTATTTTGAGAGCTGAATCCCACTTCAAAAGAAACGAATCAGGAAATACGTTTTCGGCATCTTTTCCACCCACACACACCAGGCCGAAGGGCGTAGTTACAGATACACCATACGCCGCCGGCCTGACAAGCGGTTTGCATTGAATCCACTCACGCTGTTCGTTATCATAATTATCTAACACCCAGACATCATCAACCCAGGTCTTCTCTGATTCCCAAAAAGGCTTAGGAAAATATGCACCTCCGGCAATAATGATAGCTCCATTTGAAACTCCGGCAAACGGCGCAGCGACACCCAACGCCTCCTGCTCGGCACCAACCGGTGGTAATTGGTCAAGACAGGACCAATCAATTATTTCTGCAGATGCAAAACATAAATTACACATGCAGAAATAGATCAGTGATATTATAAGAGCTGTTTTTTTCATGACTTTCCTTGTTTTAAAACTGTATTATCTAACAGAATTATAAATCAAACAAAAAATTTAATACTGCAATAAAGTGCAGTTTCTGCTTCGCATTATATGCATGGCGCACTTTTGACCGTTCTACATTACACGCAAAGACCGGAACAGGGCCATGTGAATGAAAAACTTTAGAGGTTGTCTTTATATTTAATTGTGTTTTCAGGCTAAAATTCAAAGTGCTGCAGTAAGGCCCTTTGGAGCGATTTGTGCAACTTAAAAACTACGAAAGTTAACATAAATATTGACAATTATAACGAGGAAACAGTTGTGCCTTCATGCATTCGCAAACTCATATTTGGTATTGAATTAAACTGATTTAGATCACCTGAATGACTCATATCAGAAAGAAGCTTTGCGGCTGTATTTCCTAGCTGAAACTCATCGATTGTCACTGAACAAAGCATCTTTCTGAATATCGAATTTCGATAACTATCTCCAAATCCAACTATTGAAAGGTCATCTGGAACTTTTATACCCATCCGATATGCCAGCCAGAAAACTCTCTCAGCTTCCGTATCATCACTACATACAATAGCAGTAGGCTTATCATCAGACAGCAGAAGTTCCGCTAACCTGCGCTCACGCAAAATGTCGCCTTCCATTCCATCATTCATGGGACCGTATATTACTCGCCGCTTTGGTATTTCTATATTAGCTTTATTAAAAACATCTCTTAAACCTAAAACATGCGATTCAGGAACTTCATATTTAAATATGCCAAAATATGCTATATCCTTATGCCCTCTTTCCAGTAAATATTTACCGGCAAGCATACCGACCTCAACCTTGTCCCAGGTCAACAACGGCGCATCAACACCTTCTATTCCACGATGACACAACACTACCGGAACACCGCTATCTATCAGAATCTGTACCTGGAAAGCCGGTGTCTTATCTCCTAATACAGGCAACAAGGCAATGCCATCAACATTTCGATGAAGCAATTGCAGGATAATATTACCCTGCTTTAAAACATCATTACCTGAATCACAGATCAATGTTTGCATATTTACTTCAGAAAGATAAGAATCAAAACCATTGGCAAGAGAAGGGAATAAACTTCTTCTCATATCCTGAACTACAAGACTGAAAATCTGCCTTTTCTGCTTTTTAGTTGATTCAGAATAATCAGCCGGAAAAGTACCCTTCCCTTTTACCCGGTAAACATAACCTTCCTTCTCCAAAACATCAAAGGCCTGCCTCACTGTGCTCCTTGACAAACCGGTATCGGCACAAATACTGTTCTCACTGGGCAATGCCTCTGTCTGTGAATATTGACCTGAAGAAATACATGAAATTATATATTCCTTAACTGCTTGCCACTTCGGCAGAGAGGCAGGTAAATTTTCGATATCAGATTTTAGCTTTCTTGTATCCATTATTTCCATCCAATCAATACAAATTATACCCATCAACTACTGTACGTACAACTATACCACACCTGTACGTACATGTCAAACTGGTTATCAAATTATTTTCATATAAAAATACAAATAGAGCCATAAAGATAGATTTTTAAGCCATTTACAACAGATAAACAAATTCCCAAAAGACCATACAACCCAATAGAAATCTCCCTTAAACACTCAATTCAACACTTGAGATACCTGAATAATACCAGTTGCATACTGTTAAAAATACAAACAATCACATTCGGATATTTTTTGCCTATTACGCGATTTGATCGCCGGTGATATAATGAAACAATGCATATATATCACAGGCAACATAAAATGGCTGAAATCGACAATTACAAACCTAGTGCATGGATTGGCTCTATATTGATAAGCTTACTTTACGATAGTAACCTTTCGCTTAAATGTACACCACTCCAATAAAATAATCAATCGAAGCTAATCTCATACAAGCTCATAATTTTTCAATATTTGGATAACAAAAAGCTTATCTAAACAGCACTAGTACACGCAGATTGTAATATTTAACTTACAAAGAACATACAAATATAAAATTGCCTGGCTCAAACCATACCTTCTTCATATAAAATTTTAGTCAACTTTTACTAAACCATTTAAAACACTGACATTAGCATTAGGCTGAATAAATGCCAATTACAGCTTATACAGCCACTAACATATGGCGACTGACCACTCGGTGACCATATTTTTGAAGCCAAATTGCCAGAAAAAGTGCCACTTATTATCTATTTTACTCGCTTTTTAAGCACTTCTATCACCTTGTAAACAATTGGGCAAGTAAATGTTCTCCCAATCATTCCCATTGTTCTGGAAATAAAATCCGATTCATAAAGATAAGGATAACCACGGCAATCATCCGGTCGAGAATCATAAACAGTACATTTGTCTTCCTGAAGAAATGGACACGGCGATTCCTTGACCTCCCAGCCTGACTCATACTCATCGTCATTATAAACCAGATACTGATCTCTTAATTCATCAATTGTAATTTCAAGTTTAGCAGCTAGACGCTTCTGATCATCTTCAGAAAGTGTAGGCTTAAGCCCGATACAACATCGTCCGCATTCGGTGCAATCTATTGATGACCAAACCTGGTCCGTTATTTCAGATACAAGCTTATCTATTTCCCCGTCAGACATGCCGTCATAAAACTTCAGAAAACTGCGAAATTCCCAGTTTTCTTTTTCTTTCCTTTTCGCCTTCTTTTCCAAATTATCATATTTATAGTTCATTTCATACTCCTACTGCCCAATGCTAGAAAGCTTCGCCAGTGCGGCTGCTATTCCATCTAAAGCAGCCTTACCTGGCAAGTTCAATTTCAATTCAATTTGCCCATTATCATTTTCTTCTACACAATCAAGCAAATGTTTTTTTATCATTTCTTTTTTCTGCTGCATAATATTATCATCGGGCTGCACAGGCATAATTTCGCCCAAAAAAGTAAACGCAGAAGTAAACATTTCACCAGCGGCAACCGCAACCTTTTCCTTTTTCTCTGCTATTTCAACCATAGATCCCTGGCGAGCAAGTTCACTTTCATCTAATGGGACATCTTCGGAACGACCAAGCAGGATTTCAAGCTTGCGTTTTAACGCCTCTGCACCACTTGCCATATTAACTTCTTTTACATCACTATTCATATCAAGTGAAGCAAGAGCTACTTCTTTTTTAGAAGCAAGAGTACCAAGCATACCTTCTTCAATGGTTTGCTCAGTAACCAGAATATATACCTGAACCGGGTTCTTTTGGCCCATACGATGGGCACGTGCAATACGCTGCTCCAAAACCGCCGGATTCCATGGCAAATCTACATTAATAACAGTATTTGCAACCTGTAAATTTAATCCCGTTGATCCTGCATTTGTTGTTAAAAATACTTTACATTCTGGATCCTTTCTAAACTTCTGCACTAGCATATCACGTTTCTTTTGAGGAACTTTTCCATCAAGACGCACAAAACCCATATCATTAGCTTCAAGAATCGGTTCAATCAAATCCAGCATTGTAGTCCATTCTGAAAACAATACTATTTTGCGGTTATTTTCTGCATTCAACTCTGCAAACAACTCACTCAGATACTTAAGTTTAGAAGAATAGCCTGGCTCCTGCTTATCAACAAGATATGTACTATCAGCAGCCATCCGGCATAGAAGCAATGCTTTTTGTAACCTGAGCAAATCCATCTCAGAAAAATACTTTTTATTGATAATAGATTGAATAACCATCTTTTGAGACCGATTAATCTCAAATTGCTCATCTGTTGGTGCAATTCTGATTACCTCGTCAATTCGGGGCGGCAATTGCTTCATTACCTTATCCCTGGTCCGACGAAGCAGAATAGGAGAAAGTTTTTCCCTGAGTTTATCAAGTTTTTTGTACCCTAGAACTTTTCCCTTCTCATCGACAATTCTATGAGTATTAAAAAAACGAAATGATGGACCAAGGCGGCGATCATCCACAAACTCAACAACAGAAAACAGATCATCCAATTTGTTCTCCAATGGCGTGCCTGACAGAACCAATGCATACTTACTTCGTAAAGCCTTTACAGTTTGAGATGTTTTGGCTTCCCAGTTCTTTATGCGTTGCCCTTCATCAAGAATTATTAAATCCCACCTAACAGATTCTATAGATTTTATATCACGTAACACCTGTTCGTAATTACATATTGTAAAGAAGCATTGATTATCATATTGCCCAACTCTCTCCGGGACACTGCCTAAGATAAGCTGACAGTCTCTGTCACTGAAACGATGAATCTCGCTTCGCCACTGGGCCTTAAGAGACGTTGGACACACCACCAGAACCTTTTTAACGCCAGACTCTTGTGCCATCAGTTCGGCAACTCCAATACCCTGAATGGTCTTACCAAGCCCCATATCATCAGCAAGGACAGCTCGTCCGGCACCAGTCGCAAATGCAATACCATCAAGCTGATAGGGTAGTAATTCTGCTTTTAACAGACTTTTTCGTAGCGGATGTTTTGCCGGGGATTTCCTGATCCCATTCACCAACTTATCAATACGCATTTGATGTAGTTGGAACTCAATATATTCTTCTGCATCAGGATAAATGATCACACCATGGCCCAATAGTTCAAGTTTACGGACAATATTTAACAACTTTGAAATATCAGTAATAGCTTTTTGATTGACAGGTTTGATTATCTTTTTGATATCACTATCTATATTCTGTGGAACAAGCAACCTCAATTCCAATGTTTTTCCATACAAAATATGGACTGCAAAAACTTTTTGCTTATAGGCCTTTTTTCTGGTAACAGAAGTAAATTTCTTTTCCATCTTACGCTGCACATTCATTATATGTTTGCATGTACCAAGAGTATTCTTCCTGAAATCTGGACAACTGCAATACGAATCACCACGTTCCAAGCCACGCAAGGCTACCCGATAACTCTTGCCGGATAATGAATTGGTTACAACATAATCTGTCCATAAGACTTTCGGATTGATGCTTTTTACCACCATACGCTCAGTCCTGGCCCGCTCTGCTCTTTCCTCCAGAGCAATATCTACCAATTCGGTTTCATTTAAGCTTTCAATAGGTACCCTTTTAACCGGCGGCTTCGCGAGACCAAGCAATGTCTTTTCCTCTAAAATCAATGAAAAAGCAGCCCCAACATGTTCACAAACTCTATTACATTTATTACAGTTGTAATGTAACCTGTTGCGAGCTTCTGCCATCAGAGTTATAGTAACAACTACACCATCCACATTCAGCCGAAAAAGATCATCACCCAGATACACTATATCATCCAGATTTTTGTACTGAAACTTTCCACCCTGCATTATAAGCTTACTACCATTTTCGCCCAGCAATTTACACGCCTGGGTATAAGTAAGCCTTGACAATCTATCCTTTAATGTAAGTTCTTTCTTTACCATTTCAGCTCCAAGTTAATAATTTCATTATTGCTTCAATTCATACCCAATAGCTTTATAACCAGCCATCCTTCGATCAAACATTCTCGCTAACATAGGTACATTCATGTCGGCATAATCGTATATCCTTACTTCACTTTTACTATGGTGGTCTCTATGCAATCGCCCGGCATATTGTGCTATTGTCCCCTTCCATGACACAGGCAATGCCAGAAATAACGTATCCAGCCTGGGATGGTCAAAACCTTCACCTAAATAGCGACCTGTTGCAATGACAAGATTTGACCTGCCTTCTTGCATTTAATACTGCAAACTCTTTACGTAGTTTCTCAAGCTGATTATATTTATCTTGATTCAAAATTAACTTCCATCATTCATCATCAGCATTATTTTTCGGATCATACGCACCGCAAATAAAATCTTCTTCACCCTGTTGGTCCAGACGGTTCAATTTACATAAAATATCTTCTTTGCCAGATAAGCCATCTCTTTTACAACTTACACACAAGGAAGGATTCAATACAAGATCAGGATTAACCTCAGTACCATCGTAAAATATGGAATGTTTGTTATCCATTGTAATTTGCCTATCATTTATATTTCAGGGTATTGATTACGATCACCCATTTGGGCAGTAGCATAAAGCGGCCAGAATACAAGTTTCTGTTCTGGAATCTCCTGGTGTGGACCATTATACAACACCCAGCCTTGCGGGCAGTTTGAATAAGTTTTCAAAACCATATGAAGACTTTTTAGCTTGCCTGACGGTCCGGCTTTCACTTCAATCGGATATATACTACCATCTCGTATAGCAAGGTAATCAACCTCAGCGTCTGAGTTTTTGGTATTCCTTGACCAATAGAACAAGTCCTGATTATGCCAGGTAAGCATTTCCTGGGCGACAAACTGTTCAGCCAGCTTACCACGATATATTGCGAGAAGATCCTTTTCTGCCGTCTCACGGGCAACATCAATCTGGCAGAGGCTCTGCAAAAGTCCAATGTCAAGCATACAAGATTTGAATTTTCGACCACTAGCAGTTGCCCCGAGTGGCAAACCGGATGGATCACAGGCTGGAATTTTGTGTAGTATCCTGGCTTTTACCAGTAAATCAAATGCTTTGCGATTGGTTGTCCCACTAAAATCATCACAAAGCCGAGTATATTTTATCTGCTCACCAACTGAAAGAGCCGCCTTGCTAAAAACTGCATCCAGACAAGTATTATCAACCTGAGGCTTGAACTTGGCAAAATCCTGCCTGTATGAATCCAGGATTTCAGATTGAACAGCAAAAGCTTCAAGCCTGGAGTTAGTATCTCGAAAAGCCTTGACACATTCAGGCATACCGCCGACAAAAAAGTATCTTTTCAACTCCTCAAAAATTAGATTGCTCATCGTTGGTGAGATCTCTTGCTGCGGCATGAGAATTTTATCAGCCAAAACATCTTTACCTGTTGCAAGTAAAAATTCATAAAAAGTCATTGGGTGCAAATATAAGTATTGAACTCTTCCAACCGGAACTGATATCTCACCAAAGGCAAACTCAAGTAATGAACCTGCTGCAACTACATGGAGCTCCGGTATTTGCTCATAAAAATACCTCAAAGCTGTTATCGCTCTTGGACAAGCTTGGATCTCATCTATAAACAACAATGTCTTGCCAGGTATTATCCTGCCGACTGAACCTTCAAGCTCCTCGATAATCTTAATAGGGTCAAGGTCATCTCCAAATAGGCCGTGAAGATATCGCTGCTGTTCCAAATCGATTCTAGCAAAATTTTCAAACTCTTTTGCCAGACAGTTTTCAACCAGCCATGTCTTGCCGACCTGCCGAGCTCCTCGAATTATCAAAGGTTTTCGGCGAGTTGAATTCTTCCATTTTAGTATTTGCTTTTCTGCTAATCGCTTCATTATTGGACCTCAGTTGAATTTTCCAACCATATTATCGACTTTTTACTTGAGAAATCCAAGGTAAATATTAAATTTCCAATTGAGAAATCCAACCATATCACCACAAATATCATACTACTTATCGAGGTTACATTATACTAAAACAACGAATAACAACTAAAACAGCATTCTCACCTTGGGATTTTTAAGCCAACACTCCCTAAAACAGGCAAAGTGGGTCAGTAGGGTCAAAACTGTGATCAAGATAAATTAATCTATAAACTATTACAGATATGACATTTAAGAAAGATGAGTGTTGGCCTCGTTTTTCACTTTTATACATGCTTCGTACTCAATAAGTTATGTCGATTTTACAGAGTGCCAGTCGCCATGGCTTGAACCCGCAGGTGTATCTGAAAGATGTTATCGACCGGATCAGCGATATACCATATAGCAAATTGAGTGAACTGCTGCCAAATAACTGGTCGGCTTCAGCAGAATAAATTAGCCGACAATCCCCGCAAAGCAATTATAACGCAACTTCTACAAACTCACAACGGGTGGTTCGCCGAACGGACACGAATAACTATCATTTTCTTTACCATAACCAATAACGAAACATTGCAGCTAAATCATTAACATTGTAATTTTCCATCCAACTTGCAGAAAGTATTGCAAAGTCTTCAAGGTCGACAGTATCGTCATCATTTAAGTCTATTTCAATTTTCAGCCAACATTCTGCAAATAAGTATAAATCCAATATATCAATATCACTAGAACTATCTAGATCAGCTCCATGACACCATTCGTTATCATCGTCGCACGTATCAAGCCAGTATAAAGAAAGAACAGCAAAGTCCACCAAATTAACAATATCATCTCCATTTAGATCACCAATAACCCCTTCAGGTAAATCTACCTGCCAGGCTAAAACCGGATAATCCTGCATATGCCAGAAATCTAATTCTCCATTGACAATTTCCCCGGTAAAATCCCAACCATCATCAAGGTAATTATCAACATTCTGCAACCATTCTGTTGTTCTGCCTAAAGCACCGTAAACATCATCTCCATCTTCACCAACACCAGATGCATCAACATCCCAGTAACAATGCTGAATATCAAAATCGTAAATTTGATTACCAATAAAACCACCACCATAGTTTTTTATTTCAACGGTTGAATAGCAATACTTAATATAACCATAATAAAGACCACCTGTAAAACCGCCACAACCAATAGAATTAAGCCCACAGTCGATTGAACCTTTAGAATAACAATTGATTACGGTACCTTCATCTGTAGCACCGCAAAGAACACCTACAAAATTCGACAATTCCCCTGAAATAATATTGCAATCCGCATAACACCCAGTAATAGTTCCTTTTTCATTACCACCACAAAGACCAGCAACATAGTACGGATTGTAGCCAACTTCGATATTTCCTGTAACGTAACAATCTTCAATTATTCCACCGTACAGTTCGCCACATAAACCAACAGCAATTCCACCTCCCTTAATATCAATGTTTTCAAGGCCAAGATTTGAAATATGCGCAGTAGATGATGCAGTTGCAAATAAACATTGATAAGCCCCACCTCTCATCGTAAGATCTCGTATCACATGACCATTTCCATTAAAAACACCAGAATATCTAGATGAGTTTTCATAACCAATTAAATACTGAGAGTATGTTTCACGCCAGTTCAAAATTGGATTTAAATCAATATCTGACTTTAACTCAACATAATCATCCCAATAACTCCCATCAGAACAAAACTCAATGAAATCAAAAAAGTTTTCTATTAAATACGGAGACTCAAAAGAACCATCTCCTCCACCAAGGTCTCCAACTTCAATACTTGCAATCTTGTCATTCAATCTTGGATAATCATCCATATACCATACATCATCTTTTCCGTTAGTATCTTCACCAGTAAAATCCCAACAATATTCGATAAATGTACTTTCTGACTGCATCTCCTCTAGAGACAAGCCTAAAGCACCTTTAATTTCGTTAGAGTTTCCAGAAGGAGTATCAATTTCACAACTATTAGTTTCCCAGAAGCAACTTCTTATATTTCCCGATTCATATTCACCAACTATTGCCCCCAGACCATAACTACCTGTCACAGCACCAATTGAATAACAAGCCATAAAATCTCCCGAGCTAACACCTGCAAGTCCTCCAACACTAGAATAACCATATACATTGGAAGCTGAATAACAATTATCGACAGCACCGCCATTATCTCCAACCAATCCACCAGAATGGTAATATCCATCAATATTTCCTTCACAATAGCTACTTTTAATAACCCCATCATTGCTACCAACAAATCCACCAGCGTTGTATGAATATTTTGTAATTTTAACATCACCAGAAGACGCACTACATTCAATTTGCCCTCTGTTCCAACCAACAAGACCACCGGCCTCTCCACTTCCAGATATTATTTCACATAAAGAAACACAACCCTTAATCATACCAATATCTGCTCTTCCAACTAAACCGCCAACCTGTGAAGTAACCCCATCTATAGTTCCAGAAGAATTACAATTTTGAATATTGCCTGAACTATAACCTGCCAGGCCTCCAATACAATTACTTGTATTTCTCACTGATAAATCAATTTCTGAGCTTGATTCGGTTATAGAACCAAGGTTGCTTCCAACTAAACCACCTAAACATATATTTCCACCAACATTGCTACTATTGCCATATAATACGCCATTGGATGTGCAATTAATAATTTGTCCGGCATTTACACCAGCTAACAACGATGAATCCCTTCCAGAAGAAGTAACATTAGAATTACTTATTGTGAGGTTTGAAACTTCTCCTCCATCGATCTTTCCAAATAAACCACAATAGTGATTTCCTGTTATTGTGAGATTACTAATCGTGCAATTATTACCGTCAAAATTACCTGAATAAGCCAGGCCTTCATAAGATGATGTTGCAATACCTGTATCTGGTGCAATTGGAGCTTTGTAATAAATTTCTCTCCCTTCTAAAGTTGGATCTAAGTCAATATTATCCATTAGTATTGCATGTACTCCCTCAGACCAAAAGTTTGGATCTGAAATAAAAATCTGAAATTCTGAATAGTTCTCAATTAACCACGGATGCTCTTCTGAGCCGTCTTCATATACCTCTTCCCAGCAAAAGGCAGGATACATATCCATACGCCAATAATCATCTATCCCATTATTTACTTCACCAACAAAATCCCAACCGACAAAACTACTCTGCAATCGCATTGCTTCATCACTAAGTGACATACCTAAACTATTATCAGGGCCTGCATTCTCAAGGAAATAGCTATTAGTGATAAGTACTTGATATAATTCGAATCCCACCAGACCACCAACTTGAGCATTGCCAGTAACTGATCCAATAGAATAGCAATTGGTGATATCGCCAAAAGAATTATCTCCAACCAAACCGCCAACATTCTCGCTACCTTCAACATTACCGGTAGAATAGCCATTAACGATATTACCATAATTACACCCTACTAATCCACCAGCATTCGCGTTTATGCCTGTTACGCTACTATTAGAATAGGAATTAGTTGTAGTACCACTCTCTAACATACCAACCAAACCGCCAATATTATTGTCTCCAGTCACAGCTCCTGTCGAATAGCAAGAGGTAATATTTCCAAAACTAAAACCTACCAGGCCACCAACATCCCCATTGCCACCAGTAACAATTCCTTGAGAATAACAATTAACTACCCTACTACCATCACTACCACCTCCAATAAGGCCACCAACTTTAGCGTTACCTGTAATGCTTCCAGTGGAAAAGCAATTGGTAATAATACCAGGATATCCAATATATCCAACCAGCCCACCAACATAATCATAGCCTGAGATATCACAACTTTTGACACCAAGATTCTTTATTTCAGCACTTCCGATTGTACCAAACAGACCTACATAGCTTCTCGAATCACCATTGATAGTCAGACCTTCAATTGAAAAGCCATTTCCATTTAAGTTGCCATTAAAACTTGGACTGGAATAACCTGTATAGGGAGCAATTAACGCATTTGTATATACTTCTCGTCCTGGAAGGTTTGGGGCAAGATCTATATCTGCTATTAAACATGTATATACCCCTTCAGCCCAATAATATGGATCATTAATGAATTCCTGAAAATCATTATAGCTACTAATAATATATGGGTTATCAATTGTTCCAGAACCTATTAACGCAGGTCCAAGAGAGATAACAATATCAACATGTGAATTTACAGCAACCACAGTTCCACTTATTAAGCTTTGCGAAATAACACTATTTTCAGGAATTGTCGTGTTATATTCATACAAAATATCGCCAATGAATAATCCTGAATTTTCAATTATTATTTCAGCTTGATTAATATTAATTCCTACTATCTTAGGAACAGTAACATCAACAAGATCACTTTGCCAAGATAACACTGGATAACCATCCATATACCAGACATCCTCTATCCCATTGCTAGTTTCAGTAATAAAATCCCAACCGGAGCTGGTGAAAGTGGACTGAATTTGCATTTCAATGGTCGCCAGACCTTGAACATTTGTTATCACACCTGGACTATTAGAGAAATTATAATATCCATCTGACTGGCCGGAAGTATCAATATCCCAAAAACAATTTGCTATTTCTGCAGAACTACTAGCGTTATAACCACATAAACCGCGAACACAAAAATCACCAGTTACAGAACCACTTGCATAACAATTGATAATGCTACCATAATTAGTTCCACACAGGCCACCTACATAACTATAACCAATACCCCCCCCAACAGCATAACTATTATTAATCGTTCCTTCATTGTTATATCCACACAATCCACCAACAGAATCATCAGATCCAACAATATTACCACTTGCATAGCAAGAGGCAATTATGCCTGAACTCTTACCACACAATCCACCAACATAACGATCTTCTCCTGTAATGTTCCCGGTTGCATAACATTCAGTCATACTACCACTATTCCATCCACAAAGCCCACCTACTTCTCTACTTGAACCACTAACTGTACCTGTAACATAGCAGGAGATAATTTCACTACCCGAGTTAAATCCACACAGACCGCCTACAGCATAGACTCCATTTACAACTCCAGAAGAATAACTCTCGCTTATACTTCCATTGTAAACATATCCACAAAGGCCACCTACTTTGCCATTTCCCGTAACAGTACCTGTAACATAGCAGGATATAATTTCACTACCCAGGATAAATCCACACAAACCGCCAACATTTGAATCTTCGCCTGTAACATCCCCTTTAATAGAACAGGTGTTTATACTACCATGACATCTGCCACAGAGACCACCTACGTTCATACCAGTACCATTTACCGAAACGTGTTCTAATCTTAGATTAGAGACGGAACCGCCTGAAGAAATATAGCCAAATAGCCCACAATAATATGCACCATCAACAGTAAGATTACTGATAGCATGGCTGCTTCCTTGAAAATTTCCTACATATGCTTCTCCATCGTGTGAATAATTACTACTATCAGTATCACCGGCTATTGGTGCCTGAGTGTAGGTCTGTCTACCGGGCAATGAAGGATCAAGGTCGAGGTCGGTTTCGAGGCGGGTATATTGATTGCTGGCCCATTTTGTGGTGTCGGAGCAGAAAGCGTTGAAGTCGTCGAAGTCCTGAATTAGCCATGGGTTTGATTCAGAGCCGTTGGCACCAGAGGTTGCGCCCAGATCGCCGCCGGAGGCAATAGAATAATTACACAAAAAAGAAAACGATAATATAATAACCACTAAATTTATAGTAACCTTTCCCATTTTTCTATCTCCTAAAAAAGGTAAAGCAAATTATCCGAACGATATTATTAATGAAAGTTAAACCCGGCCTACTCCTTCTTGCCCAAATTCTTACCCAATAAGTCCTTTTATATATAAAGTATAATAGCAAATACTGCCTTAATTATCAATTAGAAATAAGCAATTTACTTAATCAGTCATGTATAAGACCAATTAGATAATCAACGGTTTCCTATACCGTTGATACAAAACTGTAATAGATTATAGTTAAACAACTTAAAATAACTCTACGTAAGACTTCTGGCAATAATTGCGAATCATTTTGCCTTGGGCTCCAGAGAGTCCAAGGTGGAAGTATCTCATTACAATTTTCATTAAAAACCCTTAAATTAGGCTAATAATGAGGTTATATAATAGAAAATAGGTGCAATAGACCAACCATTGAAAAAGGGACTGACGCAAAATTGACGCAAATAGGCATTTTTCCTAAGTGACCACAAAAACCTCAACCCACATAACCCACTACAAATACAAGAGTTAAAAACGTTCCCGAGTGGATTCGAACCACCAACCTTGGGCTTCGGAGGCCCACGCTCTATCCAGTTGAGCCACGGGAACATACTGCTTACTCAAACTTAATCCATAAGTTAAATGCATTACGACAGTTAAGTCTGCGACAAAAATATAAGCTGGATATATTATCTATAATATCTTAGGGAATATCCAGAAGTTTTTATAGAAAAACAAGTTACTTCATGACAACCAACCCGGCCCATCTTCATTTTAATTGCTTCATATTACAAATCCGCCTATCATACTAATATTAACAAAAATGCTAAACAAGGACCTACCAAATATTGAAGGCAATAATATACAATTCTAACACAAAATCATGGCTGAATTTTGATCAGCCTGTAAAAACTTTCAGAGCTAACGCACTCAAAGACACCCGCACAACCATTCAAAATGCTGAAAATTATGCAAAAAAACATGAAAAATACCTTATCGGATATATCAGTTACGATTCCGCCCCGGCATTTGATTCCGCCCTGGAAGTTATAAGTAATAACGAATTCCCTTATTGCCTCTTTGGCATTTTTAACGCTCCCCGAGAACTGGATACATTAGAACAACCTGAAGCACCAGCCCCACAAATCGACTGGCTGCCATCTATAAGCAAAGATCGCTATCTGGAAGATATCAGCTATATCCGAAACCGCCTGGAAGACGGCGATACCTACCAGGTCAATCACACCTTCCGCCTCAAAGCCAGATACTCAGGCAATTGCTACAGCCTTTTCTACAAGCTGACAACCAGCCAGCCGACGAAACATGCCGCTTATATCGAAACCAATGATCTGGCCGTTTGCTCTGCATCACCAGAGCTGTTTTTCAGCCGAAAAGGAGAAATACTCTGCTCACGACCGATGAAAGGAACCCATCCGCGAGGTTTGGACTATCATTCCGACATAGCTGCCGCCAGACACCTCTCATCCGACGAAAAATCTCGTGCCGAAAATATTATGATTGTTGATATGATACGTAACGATATGGGGAAAATCGCTAAAACCGGAAGCGTGAGCGTAACAGATATGTTCACTACAGAACGATACCCTACTCTTTGGCAAATGACCTCCACTGTTCAATGTTTCACCGAAGACAGCCTGCTCGACATCTTTTCAGCCCTTTTCCCCTGCGCCTCAATCACAGGTGCCCCCAAAAGAGCTGCTATGAAAATCATTACTCAGCGAGAAACCACTCCTCGTAATTTATATTGCGGCTCTATCGGCTATATGCTGCCAAATGGAGACTGTTCCTTTAATGTCGCCATCCGAACCGCTGTCATCGACAAACTGAATTCTTCCGTAGAATACGGCAGCGGCGGCGGCATTGTCTGGGACTCATGCGCTCATGCCGAATTCGACGAGGCATGCCTCAAGGCCATGCTGCTCAACCAGCCTACAGCCAAACCCTTCCAGATACTCGAAACAATGCTTTATACCCCAAATGACGGCTTTTTTCTGCTCGATAAACACCTGTTACGCATGCAGCAGTCCGCGGAATATTTCGGCTATGATTTCCCTGCTGCTATCATTAACGCAGAACTAAACCGCTACGCCCAATCCTTTAATACCCCTATGCGTATCCGCCTGCTGCTCGATAAGGACAATACCTTTGAAATACAGTCTTTCAATATTGAACTGAACTCAAATTCTGTCCCAGCTAAAATTGCACTTGCCACCGAACCAATTGACAAAAACAACGTTTTCTTATACCATAAAACTACTAACCGTGATGTATATAATAAAGCCGCACAAAGCTGCCCCGATGCCGATGATGTTATCCTTTACAACCAGGATGGCGAAATTACAGAATCGACAATTTCAAATATCGTAGTTGAAATTAATGGCACAAAATACACCCCGCCGGTATCATCCGGACTGCTCGCCGGCACATTCCGCAGATACCTACTCGAATCCGGCGAAATTACAGAAAAAGTTATTACCATTGATGAACTTAAATCTACACATAACATATTCCTCATTAACTCCGTCCGCAAATGGCGAAAAGCCATACTAATATAGCAATCAACAAACCTATTATTATAAAAACCATGACCAACGACAACACCACTACAATATCGGATATCCAAAAAACAATAATGGCCTTCGTCGATGCCCGCGACTGGAGGCAATTCCACAGCCTCAAAAATCTTGCCATGGCAGTCGGTTCCGAAACCGGCGAACTAATGGCTCACTTCCGCTGGCATACCGACCAGGAGTCAAACGAAACTATGAACGATCCAGATAAACGCAATGAGATCACCAGCGAAGTCGCTGATATTGCTATGCTGCTGTTCGAATTCGCCCACGCCGCCGACATAGACATAACCAAAGCTATCAACGACAAGCTCAAACTCAACGAATCTCGCTACCCGGTCGATAAAGCCAAAGGCTGCAACAAAAAATACAACGAAATATAGCAGAAGTTATTGATGGTAATACCTTAAGAGCAAATATAATAACACAAAGCAGCTTATTGACATTATGTAAATTTTTGCTACAATATACAACCTGTTGTATATTTGGAGAAAAGAAATAATGCCTAGTGACGAATTTAGTATAGGCCGCAAAATCCTTAAAATCGGCAACAAACTAATAAACACACGAAATAAAGATTTACGCAAACTGGATCTCACCTCTAACCAGTCCGAAACCATATTGTTTTTTAAGAGAAACCATGGCGTCCGAATACAGGATCTTAAAAATCACCTGGAAATCAGCCATCAGGCAGCAAGAAATATCGTTGAAAGAATGAAAAAGAAACAACTGCTAGAGGTCGAGGTATACGAGGATGATGCGCGTTCAAAGCATATACATTTATCTCCTAAAGGGCACAAAAAATATACAATTTTAGAAACCTGCGGCACAAATGTAAGCCAGGTTATGCTGAAAAAGCTGACAAAAAAGGAAAAAGCTGCTTTATCAGACTTACTGGACAAAATAAGCCGATAATCCACACAACCATAGCAACCCTTGAGATCGCAGCACCACTCAAAACAAACGCTAAATAACCTACCTTAACAAAACCACTGCAAAAAAACATGGATAGAAGAGAAATAACAAAACGATACCTGATTTTTTTCGTCGGGCTTTCCCTTACTGCATTCGGCGTGGCATTCATAACCAAAGCCCTGCTTGGCACATCACCAATTTCGGCAATACCCTATACACTATCTTTGATAATCCCCAGCCTGACCATGGGCAACTGGACAATAATATTCAGCCTGCTGCTTATTTTTTTCCAAATCATTTTACTGGGAAAAAATGCCAATAAAATAGAGCTGATCCTCCAAGCGATTATCTCATTCGCATTCGGCTATTTCATCGACTTTTCCATGTATTGCCTCAAATTATTCAGTCCCGACATTTACATCATACAAATACTATCTTTACTTATCGGTTGCGTGATTATTGCAACCGGGGCCTATCTTCAGGTCATAGCTGATGTTGTAATGTTGCCGGGCGATGCGTTCGTAAGGGCAATAACCAAAGTAATAAAAAAAAAATTCGGCGAGATCAGAGTTATTTCTGATGTAACAATGGCTGTTATCGCAGGCATATTGTGCCTGGTATTTCTACATGAATTGATTGGAGTTAGAGAAGGAACAATCATTGCAGCGATAATTACCGGGTTTATGGTTAAGTTTTTTCTGTACAAATTTAAACCACTAACACTGCTGCTGCTCCCGGAATCCATCTCTAATAACAACACAGCAGTTGAAATCCCGGAAAATAACTTCGTATTAACAATATCTCGAGAATACGGAAGCGGAGGACGGTTGATTGGTAAAATGGTTGCTAAGGCCCTCGGCATAGCATATTACGATTCCGAATTGATAAGGCTCGCAGCCCGGGAAAGTAACTATTCAGAAAAAACCATAGAAAATAATGAGCAAAAAATTGATAATCCAATCCTGCATGATCTGTATATGTGGTATACACCGACAGCGAAAGAAGAAGATCTGCCTATCATAGAAAGAATATTCCATATAGAATCACATGTAATAAAAGAACTGGCCGCTAAAGAATCCTGCATTATAGTTGGAAGGCTGGCAAATCATATTTTAAATCATAAAAATGCATTACATGTGTTTATCATCGCCGACATGAAAACAAAGATCAAACGTATCGTAGAAATCGACAAACTGCCGCCCCAGGAAGCCGAAAAGAAAATCCACAATATCGACACAGAAAGAGCTAACCACTGTAGACATTTTTCACATACTCAGTGGGGCCAATCCAAAAACTATGACCTGACATTAAACTCCAGCCATTACGGCATAGAAAAATGCGTCGATATCATTCTGAATGCTGCTAAACAGTCTAAATAATTTCCAGCCAATATCCCCACTTACACCTACCCTCACAACCAATCAGCAGCTTACACTTGCTGGCATAATAATGAATGGGCAGATACACAACCTGCCCACACTATTCAGTACAAATATATTCTAAGCCGGAAAAACTGGCTTAGAAATACTATAGCTCATAACATTCTTGCCCACCCTGAAGCTGCCTAATTTTTATAATAGTCCAGCCCCAGCACCTGCATTATCGCTGTCAACACAAAGTTAAACGGCTTATTAAAATGTGGTAGAAAATATACATCTGTAAAGGCAAGGTCTATCAGAGTCAGCTTCCGCTGTACCGCCAGCGCCAGGTAATATATAACCTCGGTATGATTGCTGTCACCATATGACCCAATCTGGGCGCCAAGCAATCTCAAAGTATCCTTCTCATATATCAGCTTAAACCGCGTACTGTTATACGAGCTCATAAACTCCGGTCTGTCGTTATCCTCTACATAACTTGATGCCGCATCTATTCCATACTTAGCCGCTGTTTCCTCGTTTATGCCGGTACTGGCAAGCTTATTATCAAATACACATATTGCATTTGTTCCTGCTACGCTATTAACTGCCACTACCCCATTACCGTTAATATTACTCGCCGCTGCAATACCGGATTTAACTGCATTTGTTGCCAACGCCACCTGTACCGGCCTGTCCAAAGCAGCGTGATACATCGCACACGAATCACCTATCGCATAGATATTCGGCAAACTCGTCTTCATATGACTATCAACTATCAATGCGCCGTTTGGCGTCTTGTCCGCATCCGGCAGCAATTCTGAATTAGGCTTAAATCCGATACACTCTATCACCAGATCTGCTTCGTACTTCCCTCTTTCCGTTACAACCTTCTTTACCTTTCCACCCTCACCTTCAAAGTCTACAACCTTCTCACCTAGTGCGAGCGTAATACCATTATCCCTCATATCCGCTTCCAGTGTATCTGTAAACTCGGTATCAAAATACTTCGGCAAAACTCTTTTCTCAAAATCGACAAGCGTTACTTTCTTGCCCTTCTTCTCATAAGCTTCTGCCAGCTCAATACCTATATATCCCGCCCCTATAACTGCAACGGATTCAATTGCCGGATCATCACCTTTTGCTATCAACTCTTTTGCATGCTGAAACAGCTTACATATCTCGATATTCTCCAGCGAACGGTTTTCCTCCGGCACTCCGGGGATCTCAATCGGCCACGAACCGGCTGCATAGATCAGCTTATCATAAGCATCCTCAAATACATTTCCACTTTCCAGGTCCTTTACTTTCACTACCTGTTTCTTGTAATCTATCTCGACTACATCATGACTCATCTTGATTACAGCACCCTGCTCCTGCAACTTCACAGGATTACAATAAAACAGCTTTTCAATATTATCTACCTCTCCACCTACAGCCAGTGCTATACCGCAACCAAGGAAAGAAATATTACTGTTCCTGTCATAACCAGTTATCTCATGGTCTCTGCTCTGTGCCAATAATGTCCTTATTGCTGATGTTCCGGCATGATTGATTCCGACTACAATAATTTTCATTTAAATTCCTCTCTTCTATGTCTTTTAGTTTATATTTTGTACTTAACTTTCTATTTTGCAGTATTATAGAAGAGAATTTTCAGGAAAGTAAAATAATTTAAGAAAAAAGTATCGATATTTATATAACAAATACTTAACCTGGGCAAATAATGTTAATTCCTTTTTCTATCATAGAAAAGCTTACCAAGGATATCGCCTCACCAATATACTTGTATACCTGCGATAATCATCGCTATAGATTGATTTACAAATCATTAATAATGACAGATTTAGTTTATTAAAAGGTTAACACTAGATTCACTTTCGCAGTTTTTAAGTTGCAATAACGAAGTGCCTTTGGTAAATCGCCTAAAAGGGCCTTCCTGCAACACTTATGTTTAAAACAAAGCGTGAGACTATAGTCCAACATCATAATTTTTCACTTAGTTGGCACTGTTCCGGCCTTTGCGTATAACGTTGAACAGTCAAAAGTGCGACATACATATGATGCAAAGCATAAACCGCACCTCTAATACTCACAATTTAAACTCTCCCTTCTCGCTTCTTTCTTCTAACTCTTCTCATCCTGTCGAGTAGGCATGTCGCCTCCTTTCATTAATTTAGCAAATTCTGAGATTCATTATATTTAGTGCAAGGAAACGCATGCCCCTCCCAGAACCGAACTTGAAGATTTCCCTCATCCGGCTCTTCATTAATGCTCACTTTGACGGCTACATAAGGCAAAGTAATGTGCCTTGTAGATGTCTCCGATAGAAGACGCTGTGGAACGTTCATGATTTCTTCCAGTTCAGTGCCTGGCCAATACCCTGTTTACTCCTCTACTATGAGTCAGCCCGACTACCAAAATGCCATACGGACGCGTCACAGTTTCAGCTCCTTGGTCGCTTCCTTTCAGAGCATTTTGGTTCTCCGATGTTCCAATGAAGTCAGTTCTTTTACCAGCTAAGAACTCAGCCCCCGGCTCCCCGATATATACTCGCCGTATTTTGCATATATCGTTATTGGCTTCAGGCAAATAAAAACCCTGCCCAGGATGCGATAAGGAATAATTTCGAGGCTCAATACCTTCACTTACGTTGTAGCTGACAAACTCCTTTCCCGGAGCTTCGCACAACTTGTTACCTCACTGCACGTCCAGTGCTGTAATGGACGAGTGGCTAGCCCTTCCCCATGCCGGATTGGCCGACTTGACTGCACCAGCTTAGCTTGTCGCTCTCATAATTCAGCATTCATAATTTTTAAAGTTTCCGTTCGCCGGCATACAACTTTTCTTTCTCATTTATATCTCACTATTGCCTTAAAAAATCTTCCCGCTGTTACCTGCAACCACCAATTTGCGACTTAATTACCAACCGTTTTTTCTGGTAAGCCCAACAGGCAAAATAGCCATTTTACCCCAAAATTACTTCTTCGCCGCGCTAGCTCCGTAAGCGTCCGTGGCCGTTTACAGCCTTTCGCTGCCTGCCCGCGATGCCTCCGTTCGACGGCGTTTAACGCCGTAAAGAGGCCAAAATTCGGCTTTTTCGCTGTTTTGGTAGCACCAGCACTGAACATTACATTAAAATAATTCTACTCAATAGCAAACTCAATTTTC
This sequence comes from Sedimentisphaerales bacterium, assembly GCA_963666285.2. Classification (GTDB taxonomy): domain Bacteria; phylum Planctomycetota; class Phycisphaerae; order Sedimentisphaerales; family SM23-30; genus JAFGDI01. Next base: position 1,613,180 of record OY762711.1, on the reverse strand, counting down.
CTTCCATTAAAAAATCAAATTATGTAGTCTGACATATACTTACTATCAAGTCATTCAGCAAACCAGCATGGTTTGCTCATTTCCGAGCGATAGCGCGGCCTGTTCCAGGCTTTGCCTTATTGCCCGTAGTATGCGTTAGCCCCATGTTTACGTAGATAATGCTTATCAAGTAATACCTGCGAGATCGGCGGCAGCTCAGGCTTAATAACAGCCGTCCGAATCGCCATCATCGCTACCTGCTCCAATACCACCGCAGACTCTACTGACTTACCCGCATTAGCTCCCCAGGTAAACGGCCCATGATTCGCTACCAGAACCGCGGGCATCTGCATCGGGTCAATACCTTTGAACCGCTCGACGATTACCTTACCGGTATTTAGCTCATAGTCGCTCTCAATCGCTTCCTTACTCATTGCGTCCGTTACCGGTATCTCACCGTAGAAATAGTCCGCATGGGTCGTCCCCAAACACGGTATTCCCCGGCATGCCTGCGACCATACCGTCGCATGGGTACTATGCGTATGACACACGCCGCCAATCCCCTCAAACTGACGATACAGCTCAAGGTGGGTTGGGGTATCAGAAGATGGCTTCAGTTCGCCTTCAACCTTATTACCTTCCAGGTCCAGTACTACCAGCTTATCTGGTGTCAGGTCCGCATAATCGATACCGCTCGGCTTGATAACCACCAAACCCTTTTCGCGATCGATTCCGCTCACATTTCCCCAGCTGTAGATGATCAGGTTACGTGTTACCAGCTCAAGGTTAGCCGCACATACCTCTTCTCGTAGTTGTTCCAGCTTCATTGTATTATCCTTATAAAAAACAAGTTGTGAGTCCGCCACTGCAGACGAACACCACAACTTTTTGTTCTAATTTCTAAGCTCTTCACTCATCACTCTAAGAACTAGCTATTTGCGGATTCTTTTATGTCCAGCAGTTCTTTCATAACTTTTGCCATACTCAGACTGTTATCCGCCACTCCAAAACCGTCATGCAGCTGCTTGTATAGCTTATACAGCTTCGCGTAAACCGATGCATTCTCTGGAATTGGCTTATATGTCACTTCCTTGACACCCGTCATTGCCTTTTGGGCTGTCGCAAAGTCCGGATGACCGCCCGCTACTACCGCTGCCGCGATTGCTGAGCCTAACGCACAGGTCTGGGCCGAACGAGATACCTTCATCTCACGGTTACAGATATCGGCATAGATCTGCATAACCATTGGGTTCTTCTCGGCAATACCGCCGCAGTTTACTACTTCTTTAATCTCGACTCCGTATTCTTCAATTCGGTTGATTATCGTTAAAGCGCCAAAAGCAGTTGCTTCGACCAGTGCTCTATAGATTTCTTCAGGCTTGGTATGCAGTGTCTGACCTATCAGTAGCCCCGTCAGCCTCTGGTCAACCAGGATAGTACGGTTTCCGTTATTCCAGTCCAACGCCAGCAGACCGCTCTGGCCGGGCTTCAACGCATCGGCTTTTTTCGTCAGTTCTACATGACCTTCACCTTTAGGCTGGATATAGTTGACAAACCAGTTGAATATATCGCCTACCGCTGATTGACCCGCTTCGATTCCAAACGTTCCGGGCAGCACAGAACCGTCAACTATACCGCATACACCTGGGATATCCGCCAGCTCTGGAGAGTCTGAAACCATAAGATCGCAGGTACTGGTACCGATTACCTTTACCATCGTTCCTGGACTCACTCCGGCACCAACTGCACCCAGATGACAGTCAAACGCTGCTGCCGCTACTGGTATGCCCGCTTTAAGACCTAGCTTTGCTGACCAGTCTGAAGTTAGCTTGCCGGCTTCTTCATCTATCATTGCGGTCTTATTAAACAACCTGTCACGCAGGTCTGCCATTTTAGGATCTATCATTGCCAGGAACTCTTTGTCTGGCAAGCCGCCCCAACTGTCGTTATAAAACGCTTTGTGACCGGCCGCACAGCGACAGCGGACAATATCTTCGGGTTTGTCATTTCCGGTAAGAACCGCTGTTATCCAGTCGCAATACTCGACCCATGTATAAGCTGCGTCAAACACCTTAGGGTCTATGTTCAGGCAATGCCATAGCTTACTGAAGAACCATTCAGATGAATAGATTCCGCCGCACTTGGCTAAATATTCCGGACGGTTAGCTGCGGCAATCTCGGTTATCTTAGCCGCTTCTTCATAGGAGGTATGATCTTTCCACAGCCATGCCATAGCATTAATATTACCCTTAAATTCTGGTAGTTCACTCAGGGGGGTACCATCTTTATCCACTGGCATTGGGGTTGAACCGGTAGTATCAACCCCGATACCGATTACTTCGTCACCACTAAAACCTGGTACCGTCTTTTTTGCCTGCGCCATTGCTTCGGTTATGGTCTTTTCTATGCCTGTCAGGTAGTCAGCTGGGTTCTGGCGAGCTACATTATGATCTGCTGCGTCCAGTACTATTCCGGCCTGACCGGTCTCGTATTCGTAAATACTTGTACCTACTTCGTTTCCGTTACTGATGTCAACGATAAGGCTGCGAACCGAGTTTGTTCCAAAATCTAATCCTATTGCATACGGCATGTTTTAACTCCTATTGTTATGGTTATAATATGAAAGTCCCATCATATCAGTAATTTATGGCAAATTGAAGACCACCTTGCGCATATTTATCACCAGTTCTTGCCGATAAATGAGATTGTTAATATTAATTAGCATTATAATAACACAATTTTATTAAATTTTTAATATTACTTCTAGTCCACCTGAATTTGCAGGATATTTTACCTAACTTATTGTAAGAATTATACTTTTATATTATTTTTGGGGTACACTTTTTGGTTTTTAAGGTAGATAAGAAGTAGAGATAAGAAAATATTTTTTAACTCTACTGTGCATCTGGTTGTGCAGGCCGTACTCTGGAAGGCATGGCAAATATGCAGACTAAACATAAATTATGACTGTAACATATGCTTAGTTAAGGTTTTAATCATTTTTGCCTTTTCTTGGTTGCTGTGATAGTTTGATATTTATGTGCAATTGTATAAGTAAATAAATTTAATTTTGACACCTTAAACTTGGAGGAGAGTAGATGAAATAAAAATTTGATGTATTGATTTGTTTTATATGAAAGTAGAAATGTAAGAGATTGGAAAAGATGTTATTTCTGTATCACTTTTGTGTGCGGAATAAATCGGAAAAATATTTCCGAGCCATTAGAACAAAGGTTTAGTTTAATAGTAGAGAGTAGAACTTATACCTTCCCTCCCAATAGTTCTTTTTGTTGCGATAATTGTTTTTCGCAGGTAGGCAAAAAGACACCCGCCTTATTTTGATCCTGTATGTAAGTATTATGTACTTATATAGGGGTGATATGTATATTTTGAATTAAGACATATTATTTAGGTTAAGTCTACAGTTAGTAGAATAAGTTACATCTATTTAAATCAGTCAGTAATAATAGAATAAGTTCTGATTTGAATTGTGGAGTGTGTTGCTCCATTTAATGGATGTCATATTTCTACCTGATTAAATGGTAGTCAAAATGACTGACTAAAGTAGGCAGGAAAGCCTATATGTCAATTTACCTTATTTGATAGACATTTGTGTATTGTTAATTTGAATTAGATTCTGTTGAATAATGGTAAAGTTATAATTTTTTTCATAGAGGAGTATAGATAGAATGAAAAAGAATTACTTGTTTAGTATTTATGTGTCGTTAATGTTATTATTATCAGTAGTTTCGGTTAATGCAATTGGAGCTACTCTGGGTGATTTACACAGTGCAGTGGATGAATTAATTGGTCCTGCAGATTATATTTATTTTGATCATGAAGGTTCTGATGGTGAACTTGGTTTTAGGACTAAGGATTGGGGGACAAAGGGAAACCTTGCAGATTCCAGTAAGGCAACTTGGACAGATAATCAGGAGTTTGAAGAAACTCTTGCCGGGTTAAATCCTTTAATTTCTTATGATGTATATGTTGTTTCTGGAGGAAAAGTAGGTTCAACCTGGGGTGTAAGGGTTGGTTTTGAGTCTGGCTCCTATGTTCTTGAAACCAATACTCTTGCTGATGATAGCTCAGTTATGCAATATAATCTGGGTTTATATTATAATGAGGAAACTGGGAGTTATCCTTTTAGAGAAGAGCAGGACTATGTTGATAGAGCTTGTATGTATGCTGTATATGTTGGCACTGTTGTTACTGACAGTTCTGGTAGTGTTAAAGTTTTTGTTAACGATGGCGAGTTTACTTTAAATGGTGTCACAGGCGATCGTACCTGGTATGATGGTTTGCTGGTTATTCCTACATTAAAGCCTTATAATCCTACACCGGAAAATGGTGTTGCAGGTTTAACAGCCCAGGAAACAGTTTTGTCCTGGATGCCTGGAAATGATCCAAATGGTGTTATATCAGAAGACTTCTATGTGTATATGGGATCATCGCTAGATAATATGGTTTGTTTGAATAGTGCTGAACCTGCTGCAAGTAGTATTTATAATATTGGTATGACTGAGTATAATACTACTTATTATTGGCAGGTGGAAGAAGCGGTTTACAGTAATTCCGGTGTTTTATATCCCGTTGGCGATCCCAATAATATTTTTGGCCCGGTTTGGAGTTTTTCAACTGTTTATTATGTACCAAGGATGATTGATATTACAGAGGGTGAACATTATAGAGAAGGATTAACTGTAGATGTTACAGCAACTTATGAGAGTACAATGGCATCTGTAAATAGTGTCACCTGGTATTTGAATGATGTAGCAATAGATCCGGATACGAATCCTAATTATTCTGTTTCCTTTACTGATACTGAATCTATTCTATCTGTTGTCATATCAGATGAAACATTTGGTTCTTACAGTTGTATTGCCACTAATAATTATGGTTCCTCTCAGTCTTCAGAGTATTCAGTAATAGATGCATGGCCTTTATGGACATGGACAGGTGATGCAGGTACTACTTTATGGTCAGAAGCAGGTAACTGGGATGCGCAAATAGCACCTACCGCAAGTGATGATGTATTAATTGGTGGTGATGCTATAGTAGATATTGATCTTTCTGGTAATTTCTACCACAGTAGCTATATTACCCTGCAGGATAATGCTCAACTCATATGTCCGGAAGGTAGCCGTTTTGGTGGCGGTTCAGGTGCTTCTACCGTAACAACTATTGAAGATAATAGTAAACTTTTGGTCGGACCTACTATGTATGCTATTCTTTCTAAAAATACATCTTCGACAATTAACCAGACTGGTGGAGAGTATTATGCACAGATTAGCCGTGGGTTCCTGTTTACTGATACTTCAGGTATATCAGGTACTTATAATCTTACTGGTGGATCTTTGAAAGTTGATTATGTTGTTGATGAAACTACTACAGGAACTGCCGATTTCTGGTCTATGTTGATGGGTAGAGATGCAAGTAGTGAAAGCGACTTGTTTTATATCAATGGTGGAGACGCAGTATTTACTAATAATAGTTATGCCGGACGTCGTATCTACATTATGCGTGATTCTGATTTTGTAGTTGATAGTGGTTCAGCCAGCTTTACCGGTTTTGAAAAGGTTTCTGTCGGTCATGATTCTTCTGGAACCGCAGAAGTCATATTGAATGATGGAGAACTTAATTTTACTGATACTCCTGTTTGTGTTGGTGACCTTGCTATTGGCCGTCTGGCAATAAATGGTGGTGTTTTCAATGCTGCAAAAACTGAAGGTACAGGTTCTGGGCTGCTATGTGGTTATGCTGATAGTGGTTATGGCTCTGTTGAACAGACTGGTGGTGTTACGGATCTAAACGGGCTTGAGTTGAAAATTGGTAGCTCTAGCAGTATTGGTGCTGGCGGAGAATATGGAATTTCTGGCGGTAGCTTGACAAATGTTGGTTCTCTGAAACTTTATGTGAATGCTGATTTCATTATTTCAGGTTCTGATGCTGAATCAATTGATATTCAAGAACTTTCAGTTGAAGATGATTCTGCTAAGATTAGCTTAAATCTTGACCAGAACGGTACTTCTCTAATCACTGTTGGTGCCGATGCCGATAGTGAATATAATGGTGGAGCTAAGCTTGATAACCTGACAATTGTTGTTAATACCCTTGATGGTTATCAGGGGCAGGAAGGTGACTCATTTGATATTATCTGGATTGCCAATAATGATATTAGTGGGTTGGATTCTGTAACTCTTGTAAGTGAGATGGAACAGGATTTTGAATTGAATGTTGTTGATGCTGCATCACATGGATATGCTGGTGGTAAGCTGATTCAGTTAAGCGTTGCCTTTAATCCGGCTCGTGCAGATTTTAACCTTGACGGATCTGTTGATCTTGCTGACTTTGGTATGTTTGCTCGTGCTTGGTTATGGCAGGAAGAAACCGAAGAATAAGCTTATATTTTATAATAGGTTATTATAAAATTGTGATTATTCAGGGAATGCTTTCGAGCATTCCCTTTTTTGTTGCCCGGATTTTTTCTGAAGTGCAACAAATGTAAGTAACAAAACCCACTACACTTAACGTCCGATAGAGTTTATATCGAACAAAGACTCTAGCCAGAGGACGGAGGTGTAATGGGCTACAAACATCTTAAAATTGACGAGCGAGAAGTGATACTAAAAATGCGAGAAAATTCTAAAACAATGGAAGAAATTGCTGAAAAACTAGGTAGATCCCGGTCAACTATCTACAGAGAGCTTTGCCGTAATGTTTCTTCGACAGGAGAATATAAGGCTCATCTCGCCCAGAAATACTATTTGAAGAGGCGTGAGAACTCAAAACAACCATATAAACTTCAGGATGAGCAACTTCGAGATCATGTTCTTGATAAACTTAACCAGGAGTGGTCACCTGAGCAGATCAGCGGCAGGCTATTGACAGATGGTAGTAATATGAGTATTTGTGCCGGCACAATTTATCGCTATGTTCGTAATGACAAATCTGATGGCGGTGTGCTATACATGAAGTTAAGGCGTGGCTTGAAGAAGAAGCGTAAAAAGTATGGTAGTAGCGATAAACGTGGTCAGATACCGGATAAACGCATGATTGATGATCGCCCAGACTATGTAGATAAGCGAAGTACCCTTGGGCATTGGGAGTCAGATTCTATGGTTGGCAGAAACCATAAGAGCTATATTGCTACCCATGTTGAAAGAAAAAGCAGGTATCTGGTAGCTGTCAAACTTGACAGTAAGTCAGCAGCTGATTACAACAAAGCCTCAATAAGTAAGCTTCGTGAAATACCATTAGAAATGATCAAAACAATGACAGTTGATAATGGTAAAGAATTTGCTGAGTTTAAGACTCTGGAGAAAGAACTTAAGACCAGGGTGTATTTTGCCCACCCATATAGTTCTTGCGAAAGGGGTACAAATGAAAATACTAACGGACTGTTAAGGCAATACTTCCCTAAAGGGACAGATTTTAACCTTGTCAGCCAAAAAGAAATTGACAAAGTAGTCAATAAACTCAATAATCGTCCCAGAAAGTGTCTGGGATATCGGACACCGACTGAAGTGTTTTACAAATAAAACATTTGTTGCACTTCAGAAAAAAATCCGGGTTGTGAAAAATACTAGGGATAACAGCGTGATTGATATTTATGAAAAAAGGAATCCGGTTAAGTCGGATTCCTTTTTCATTTTGTCAGATTGTTGAACTCAAAGTGACCGGTTTTGCACTGCCTAACTAATACCTTTCAAACTTACCACCTGTCAGCTTGAGAGGTAAACTCTATTATTTTGCCAGTTTGTACATTTCACTCCCGGCCAGTAGAAATGAACCCACACCGTAAATCTCTGTCTGATGTGATTGTACCTTTCGTGGGTCGGCACCGATTGGCTGTACGTAACCTAGTTTACCGTTGGGATGCACACAGCTTACCAGGTTCTTCCATGCCTTGGTAGCTACCGGTAGATATTGTTCCTTATCCAGGTAGCCGCGGTTGATTCCCCATGCCAGGGCATAAGTGTAGAATCCACTGCCGCTTGCTTCTTTAGATGGGAAACTTACCGGGTCCATCAGGCTCGAATGCCACAGCCCGTCTTCTGGTAGAATTTTAGCGATCTTTTCAGCCATTTCCTTGTATAGCTTTTCGAAGAATGGTCGGTCCGGATGATCCTTTGGCATCTCGTCAAGTACTCTTACCAGGCCGCCCATTACCCAACCGTTACCGCGTGACCAGAATACTTTTTTGCCGTTGGCTTCACGTTTGTCAAAGTAGTTGCAGTCACGGAAAAACAAATGTTCTTCCTGATCATACAGATACCAGTAGCTGTATTTCCATTCTTCTATCATAAAGTCCATATATTTGCTGTCGCCGGTTGCTGTTGTGAGCTTTGCCAGGGCTGGAGGACCCATAAACAGTGAATCACACCACCAGTAACGGTCTTTACCCTTTATTGGTCTGCGAAGATCCAGCGGCATGTATGAGCGGTTCTTGATTACATAATCAAAAACATCCTGAGTATCCTTCAGCATTTCTGGATCTTTATATTTCAGATACATGTCAACATACATTTGACCTACTGCCTGATCATCTGCATGGTATTTTCTTCTGCCCAGTTTCCAGTTTGTCTTGTCACCCAGGCTTTTTAGTTCGTCAAAATATTTATCATTTTTATACATTTTGGCAAATTCGGTAAGTCCTGCAAAATAAGCACCTTGGGTCCAATCTGTCAGTCTGTGACCGCTTGGATTAGCTATTTGCCAGTCAGCAACAGCTGTCATAACTTCCATGATCGCTGGCTTTTCTATTTCATTTGAATATTTTTTCAGTTCAACTTCTGGACAAAGAACGGGATCATTGACCGATGGGTTTAGTACGCCTACGATTTCAAGGTTGTACCATGTAAAACTGTCCAGTTTACCCCGAAGCCAGATTAAAAAAGTATCTGAGCTGTCCCAGATTGGGATAATCGGCCTAAGGTTATCAAATAATGAGTTTTTGGTCAAAGCCTGCCATTTCCAGCTCTTACCATTATCTGTTGATTTACCTTCAAAAAGCTCATAATGACGGTCGCCGTCAGCATTACTTATCAGGGCTTTTCCTGATACCGGGTCGGCATTAGTTGATATGATCATACGATCTGGGTTTTGAGGGTCCAGGGCAACGAGGCCGGTGTAGTCATCTTCTCGAGAGTAGAGTTTTGAACCGGCATAAGCTATTTCATTGACCTGCCATTTTTTACCGGTTAGTTTTGCAAAATAATACCGGTGGTCTTCTCCTCCCTGGCCCACTGGCATTCCGGCGCTGTCTTTTTGTACGCTGAATGCAGTGTAAGGGTTGCCGTTTTTATCCAGATGCAGATCGATCGTCCATGCTACATTATTTTTATCCCCGGCATATACCTTTGTTAGTTCTTCCGGGGCTACCGGACCCTTGGACAAATCGCCGACTTCTTTGCCGAATGAATCATATATCTTTCCTTTGCATATGTATCCGTGGTAGATACTGTTGTCGTAATTTCTTGGATGGCCTTCGGTTGTGACAAAGTGAATTTTATCTTTGTTATTTGACGCGTATTTCACATATGGACGCTGGCCGTCTTTCTTAATCAAGTGTCCGCCATATTCCCATGTTTGACCATTATCGTCAGAAATCAAAAAGTTTGGGTTATAGTTTTCGCCGCGATAGAAATCGTAAATACGGCCATTTTCATTACTTAACCTGAAAAGGTTGGAATATGTAACTCCATGTTTAGTTCCATAGCTGCGAGAAACAATTTGTTCTTCAGACCAGCTTGTTATATCGCCGGGTTTAGAAGTTATTCTATATCGAGCATTTTTGTCGCCGCCGTGCTTGCTGTACATTGCCAGAATTTTGCCATCAGGCAGGGTAAGCAGGGCCGGGACGTTATGGTCATCGGACTGAAGATTTTTATGAAGAATAAAATTCTCGACTGGGCCTCCCTTGACGATGTCATAGCTGTTTATCTGGATATCGCCTTTGCGGCTGGAACCATCTTTGCCCGGTTCGCTTGCTACAGAGGAAAGAAATACTTTACCATCTTGCACTATGACTCTTTCGTCCTGATACCAGCACCATCCGCCATTGTCATTAAATTTAATTACATTTGCTGCCATTGTTGACGTTATGGTAAACGCAATTAGCATAAGAACTTGAATTAGCGATTTCATATAATACTCTCCTGTCACTATATTGAATTAAGAACACAACTGTTAGTTCGTATTTGAAACCTGTGTTCTGTATTTGGATATATTATACTCGCTGATACAATTTTATGTCAAGTTCCTAATACGGAACTTGACTTTAGTAGTGACTATGGTGAGCTAAAGTAATTATTGATGAATTATCATGTTATAGAAGTAATCATAACATATGTTAAGCCTTGTTGTTAAGTGATTTGCATTAATATAGAAAATATAATTATTTTGCCAGGCCTACTCTAAATAACGCTCCGTTAGGTTTTATGTTGGTGATTTCTGCATAGCCGTTATGAGCTTCAGCAAATCGTTTAACTAATGCCAATCCCAGACCGGTTCCGGTTGTCTGACGAGTCGATTCTTCACCGCAGCGATAGAATTCTTCAAATATCTTTTTCTGTTCACTTCGTGCTACACCTGGGCCGCGATCTTCTACTTCAAGTATGGCAAGGTTTTTATCTTCTATTGTTCGTACTATTATAGTTTTATTTTCAGCGTCCTTTGCATACTTGAATGCATTGTCAAGCAGGTTTATTACAATCTGAACTACCGCATCCTTATCAAAAGAAAATTCACGCAAATTGCAGTATTCTGTGATTATATTAAAACCGGCTCGCTCTGCGTAAGGTTTCATCATCTCAACGGTATCGTTAATGCATTCATTTATATTGCCCATAGTTAGATCATACCGTTTTTTGCCACGCTGGATACGAGAGAAATCCAGAACGTTTTCTACCAGCCTGGTAAGTCGTTCGCTTTCCTGACGCATATTAGAATAATATTCTCGACGTTTATCATCAGTCTTTACCCAGTTTTTTTCGAGCATTTCAGTGTACATGCGGATACTGGTAAGAGGAGTGCGGAGTTCATGCGATACAGCAGATATGAAATCATCTTTCTTATGGGATAGCTGTACTTGTTCATACATATTTTTCCAGAACATTGTCAGTGAGATAATTACAGCCAGCCAGACGATGCTTAATATGGCAAAAAACCAGTTTCTTACCTGTGATACCCGGTTTGGAATCCATTCCGGTTGCAGTTCCAGTAAATTCAACGCGAGTTCCCCGAAGCCAAAATCAAGTACAGCGGTATAAGCAGATTCAGGTATTTCCTGTTTTGATATCTTGAAGCCCATCCCCCTTAACATGAATTTATCAGCAGATTCTTTTACCTGTTTGAGCAGTTCTGTTTCATCAAGCCTGAAACCCTGCAGGTAATGATTGTTTTCGATCTGCACATGTCTGAGCATAAAGACCTGGCCGGAAAAAATGCCATTAGTACCATTTTCGGCTGCTATTGTCATTGGTACAAATGGTTCTATTCGAGCCTGTATCACTTCACTTTGATATGTGTCCATACTTCCAAGGGCATTCATTCCCATGCCCATCAGCGATGAATTGCCGGCTCTCTGTTGTATGTTTTGATTATTCTCATTATATTGCCCAAATTCTTCTTGGGAGTTCTGATTCCTTTGGTCAGTTCTGTTGTTTTCGTCAAAATCATTTTTTCTTTTATTGTCGTTTTGCGGTATTGTCTGTTGAGCCATTTGCGAGCGGACCAGGTCATTGTTAATATTGATATTAGACTCATAATTATCTCTGGTGAGATTTTGCGTCTGAACAGCCTGTTTTTCATTGTCAAGTCCTATTTCATATCGTTTGCTGCGGTTGGAGGCGTTTTTTGATTCAGACTGTTTAGTGCTATTTTGATATCCTGACCTGCTTGTTTGTCTGGCATAATTATAACTGTCAACCAGTGAGTTATTTAAGTCTAAATTTTCATTATTTGGTTCTACACGTGAAACCTGCAGTCCTGAACCGTAACCTAGTGAGGGCAGCAGGTTTTTCGATAGATTCGTAAGATAATCTTTAACCTCAGGAGCAGCCTGATTTATTGATTGGGCGTAAGGATTGATAATATTGTTATTTGAGTTTAGCTGGAAGTATCCATTTGCCAGCCCGTTTGAGAATTTGTCAGCCAGTGGACTCCTGACTAGAGCATTGGCTCGGTTTGCTGTCATTGGCACATAGTAATATTGATAGTCAGTATAAGGCCGTGTTTGCTCGGTCAGTAAAAAGTCGTCCAGTTTTTTCTTAACATCAAAACGCACTTTTTTGGCGACCGAGAAGAATTCCTGCTGTCGTTCAGACTGCAGTGATTTGGCGTGCATGCCAAGCGATGACATTCCCAGTATGCTGAGAACCAGAAGTGCCAGGCCAATAATGGAACAAATTATAGTAAATCTTTTTATCATTATATTATATCGGTGCGGTATCGCACTTTTGACTGTTCAACATTACACGCAAAGGCCGAAACAGGGCCTTGTGAATGAAAATCTTTTCATTTAATTGTATTTCCGAGCTAATTCTCTAAAGTATATCTAATTCAAAGTGTTGCAGGAAGGCCCTTTTAGGCGTATTTTGCAACTTAAAAACTGCGAAAGTAAACTATCAGACAGCTAACGCTCATATTTATAGCCTGCACCACGAATAGTCTGTATTAGTTCCTTTGAACTTCCCGCTTCAGTTAGCAGGTCTCGCAGGCGAGCAATATTCATATCAATGGTGCGGGTTTCAATACCTTCGAGTGAGTCACCCCAGGCTATTTTGTAAAGTTCTTCACGACTTACGATTTTACCGGGCATAGAAGCAAAAAGCTGTAGTATCTGTGCCTGCCTGGGTGTTAGTTTATTAGTGTTACCGTTGAGCTTTAGCTTTAACTCATCTGTATCAACACTGAACGGGCCGAACGAAAATACTGTGCCAACAGAGCGGGAAGGGTCGATCCTCCGCAAAACAGCGTGTATACGTGCCAAAAGTTCTTCCAGTGAGAACGGTTTGGTTACATAATCATCTGCTCCCATATCCAGGCCTGCAATCTTTTCCTTTTCCTGTCCTTTAGCGGTAAGCATAATGATCGGAGTTTTCAATCCTTGTTGACGCCATTGCAGGCATAACTGTTCGCCGCTTATTTTTGGCAGCATAAGGTCCAGCAGTATCAGGTCGAACAGCTTATTTGATACTGACCGCTCTGCTTCCAAGCCATCTGTTGCGACTGTTACTGAAAAATCATGAAATTCCAGGAAATCTTTTAACCCATCCCGGATTTTCGGTTCATCTTCAACGACAAGAATGTTATGTCTAGAGCCCATCTATTTTGTTCCTGTTACATTTCTGTTACCTATGTCACATATGTGTAAATAAGAGCTAATCAGCTACTAGATTATACCATATGTAGCGATAAAGCAAATGTAACTTTTATGTAAAACTCTAACTTGTATTTGTTACATACCTTTGACACACGTTTTGCTTGTTACTGTCGTATAATTAAGTGAAAGAAAGCGATGAAATATTAACCATCTAACTTTACAAGGAGTAACCAAGAATGAAAGGCACCCAAATAGCTATGACCATAGTTTTGAAAATATTTCTAATGAGCTGTCTGTTAGAAGCCGCAAATGTTGAGAGGGTATATGATAAGCTTCCCGTTAAAGAGATAACGGTATTTAAGGATGGTCATTCATTTGTTTTGCATGAAGGATATATTCAGCCTAACGAATCCGGTGATATTGTCCTTGATGAGCTGCCCCAGCCTGTACTTGGTACTTTCTGGGCTTATTCAGCAGACCCGGATAATGCAATTCAGTGCGTAATCGCCGGTCAAAATGAGGTGAAGAATAACCAGACAGTCGCAAATCTTATTGAATTACTCAAACTTAATATCAATAACCCGATATTAGTGAAGGAACAATCATTTCAACAGGCGTATCAAGCGGAAATTGTAAAGATACTGAGCGATCAGATTGTGTTGCTGAAACAGCGGGAAGGTACAAAAGCAGTTAAAATTAGTCAGATACAGAATGTGACATTCCTGGGTATGCCGACATATGATCAGACTGTAACAGAAATGCAGAATTTGATGACAATTAAACTGAAGCATAAAAGTTCAGCTATACAAAAAGCAAATATCGGTATGGCATATGTCCAGAAGGGCCTGCGATGGATCCCTGGTTATCGTATCGAGATTGATGGTAAAGGAAAAGCTATAGTTAAATTGCAGGGTACAATAGTAAACGAACTTATTGACCTGAATAATGTTAAGGCACATCTGGTTGTGGGAGTGCCAAGTTTTGCATTCAAGGATATGGTTGATCCAATTTCTCTCAAAGAAACCACTGCTGAGTTATCGAGGCGTATGAATAGATATGACAACAACCGTACTTCTATGATGCTTTCAAATTCTATTATGTCGCAGGTAGCTTATAGTGGATTCGATAATGATTTTTATCAACCGCAAAACGAAGAATCAGTTGAGCTTGGCCCGGAATTGAAAGGTTCTGGCACAAGTGAAGATATGTTTGTTTTTTCGCTGGATAATCTAAATCTTAAAAAAGGAGAGCGGATGGTAATACCAATAGCTGAATACGAGCTTAGCTATGCCGATATTTATACTGTAGATATCAGTTTTCAGCCTCCGTTTGAGATGCGCAGAAATTTCAACAGTCAGCAGCATTTAGAGATTGCCAAGCAGTTTTATGCCCCGAAGGTGATTCACAAGGTTCGGCTGGATAACAAAGCAGAGTATCCGCTAACAACAGCACCGGCTACGATTCTAAAAGATGGTATGGTGCTATCTCAAAGCATGATGAAATATACCCCGATTGGCGGCGAAGGTGACTTGGAAATTACTACAGCTGTTAATATCAAGGTTAAAAGCGGCAATGAACAGGAAGGCATAGAAGATAAGGCTGTAAAATGGAATTATGATTTCTATTCCAAGGTCAATATGGTTGGTGATGTTAAGTTGACTAACTATAGTGATAAGATGGTTAAAGTATTTATTAAGAGATCGGTTCTTGGTAATATGGATGAAGCAGGTCAATCAGGTGAGATCATGCAATTAGGACATTCTTATGATGGTCTGATTTTTGAAGATGGCCTGCCATTCTGGTGGAACTGGTGCAGTTGGCCATGGTGGTGGTATCATTTCAATAGTGTTGGACGGGCTAGCTGGGAAATTGAACTTGCTCCCGGACAGGATATAACACTGGATTATAAATGGCATTATTACTGGCAATAAGGTTAATAAAAACAGGAAAGGAAATACTATGAAGAATTTATATTACAAGATAATGTTTTTGCTGACGTCGCTTATTTTAACTGCCTCTTTTAGCCTGGCAGATTCGATTGACTTGAAAATTGAGTCGGATAGGTCAGTTCTTTTAGCCGGCCAGAAGCAAACAGCTTATGTGCGAGTGGGACTTACCGGTTGTCATGTACAACAGGAGAAAGAACGTTGTCCGGTAAATATTGCGATAGTCATTGATAAGTCCGGTTCTATGAGCGGAGAAAAGATTCAGAAAGCTAAAGAAGCAGCCATCCTGGCATTGCATCGTTTAAAATCGAGTGATATTGTATCTGTAGTTTTATATGACAGTCAGGTCAGAGTACTTGTGCCTGCAACAAAAATGACCGACCGGGAGATGGTAATCAACAAGATAAGGCAGATAAGTGCCGGTGGTTCGACCGCTTTGTACGATGGTGTTAAGACCGGTTCTGAGGAGGTAAAAAAGTTTTCGTCCAGGGAATATGTTAATCGTGTTGTCTTACTGAGCGATGGTCTTGCAAACGTGGGTCCGGAAACACCTGAGGAACTTGGTAAGCTGGGGGCAAAGCTGGTCGATCAAGGTATTTCAGTTACGACAATTGGCCTGGGACTTGGGTATAATGAAGACCTGATGTGCAGGCTGGCAGAAAAGAGTGATGGCGGGCATTATTTCGCCGAAGATGCCGACGAGCTTGCGTCTGTGTTTGATCATGAGTTTGGCAGAGCGTTATCGGTAGTTGCCCAGGATGTGAAGATTGAGATTATTTGCGGTGAAGGTATGCGTCCTGTTCGCTTGCTTGGAAGGGAAGGTGATATTAGCGGCCGTACAGCTTCTGTTGAGATCAATAACATCTACGGCGAACATGAAAAATATGTGATTCTGGAGGTTGAGGTTCCTGCTCATGAGGTAGATAAGGTTCGTGAGCTTGCCCTGGCCAGAATCAATTATCTTGATATGCTGACAGATAAGCCCGGCAAAAGCGGGATAGCTGCCCAGATAACTTTTTCTGAATCCAAGGAAGAATCTGATGCAAGTGTAAACAAAAAGATGTTTGCTGATGTTGTCGAGCAAATAGCTATTCTGAACAACAAAAAAGCTCTCGAATTACGAGATGCCGGTAAAGTACAGGAAGCCAAACAGATGTTGAATTATAATCTTGGCTATTTGAATGATAATTACAGTACACTTGGTAGTGAAAAGCTGAAATCCTATGCCGAGGAAAACAGGGATGATGCAGAAAACCTTGAAGGTGAAAACTGGAACTACCAAAGGAAGTCTATGCGTGAAAGTCAGTCTCGACGACAGAAACAACGTTAAATTATAGAATGTAAACTCAAACCAGCTTTTAATACGCTGGTTTGAGTTATCTTATTTTGAATCATCAGACTTGCCATTTTTAGATTGTGCAAATTCTTTTTCTACTTTTGCCTGAATTTCAAAACCGGCATTCCTTATCAACTTTTCACTTTGATGAGTGCATTCAGTTATGATGCTGTTTACCATTGGTAAAATATCGGCCATATGCAAACCCTTTTTGATAGAATCGCCAAGAGCTGCGGCAGGTTCAGACACTTCGGGGATCTCAAGTTTGGCTGCATCTTTTGCTAGGTTTGCAGCGAGCTCACTCATTAGGGAGAAATCTTCAGCTTCAATAGCACATATGAGCTTTTCAATTTCAAGACCAATTCTCAGAGCTTTGATGTCGTTTTCGTTTTGTTCAGCGATAGCTCTGTGTTCGCTTTTTGCTGATACTATTTCAGCAAGTCTTGCGACAATAACCGGATCGAACTGCTTAGGAGAATTATTTTTCATCTCTTCAATAGCTTCCTGTGGGGTGCGAGCCTGTCTGTAGCTGCTTGAACTGGTAATTGAGTCGAATGCTGTAGCAGCAAAAATTATCCTGGACCGCATTGGTATCATTTCACCTTTTGGTAGTTCCGGTTTATCAGGTGTGCCGCCATACCAGGTACTTTTATATTTAATAATACCGGTGAGTTCCGTTGAGTGGAAGGTATCTTCCAGAAGTTGGGCACCTTTCTGGATGTGATAGTTCATTATTGCAAGCTCCTCAGATGTTAGAGCTGCCGGCTTATTCAATATTGAATCTGGTACACTAATTTTCCCGATGTCGTGCAGTAGAGCAGCAACTTCAAGAACATACAGGTCGAATTGATTCAAAAGCCCTCTTGCTAATGACACACATAAATCAGCAACTTTTCGGCAATGGAGGCCGGTCATGGCATCTCTCTGTTCCAAAGCGCTGATTAGAGCGTTTACGGCCTGGAAAGGGATTTCCAGATATGTTGATCTTCGAGCATCATCCTTTGAGATAACTGGATTTTCCACTTTCAAATTATTGTTATTCAGCTCTTCTAAAGGCAGCCTGTCCCACCTTGTATATTGGTTTCTGCCGTTGTTTTTGGAGTGGTATAGTGCTTTGTCAGCCTGGTCAATTAATTCTTGAGGGCTTGCTGCATCTAAACTTCCAGCGGAAACACCCATTGAGATAGTTGTATTTATCTGGCTTGGTAAGCTGCTTTCTACTAATAACCTGATTTTTTCTGCAGCTGTAACCGCGGCTTCAATGTTTGTGTGCGGCATAAGAATGCAGAATTCTTCGCCTCCATAGCGGCAAACATGGTCAGATTTTCTTACGTTCTCTATAACTAGTTTAGAAACAGTCTTAAGAACATCATCACCTTTTGAATGTCCGTATGTGTCATTTATTTTCTTAAAAAAGTCTATATCCAGCATTATACAGCTAAGATCATATCCATATCGTTTTGAGCCGTTCCATTCCTTGTCAAATGTTTCAAAAAATGCCCGGCGGTTAAGGCATCCAGTAAGAGGATCCTGCATAGACATTTGCTTAAGGATGGCATTTTGAGCCTGGATTTTCTGATGGTTCTTTTTGAGTTCAACCATCGCCTCCTTAATTTTCTCATTTTGCTTATGTAGTTTGGTTACATCATTCATTGTAACCATAATACCGCTAATATTTTCATCATTATCTTTTATTGGAGTAGAATTTACGATAAGTATTTTATTATCGCCTGATTCAGGTTTTACAGATAGCTGGATTCCTCGGATACCTTCTTTTTCCTGAAGGGCGTTTGTCCAAGGCATAGTTTCCGGCGGATCCTGCCAGTTAAAGCTGTTAAGTGGTTCAGCTTTTATTTTATCAAAACTTTTTTCAGTAAGTTTAAGAAATTCATTATTAGCCAGTAATATTTTCTCTCTGTCATCGATTACAACTACTGCTTCTGTCATTGTGTTAAATATTTCATTAACCTGTTCCGAATTATTTTGCCCTCCGGATTCAATGGCTTTTTTCAGCATTTTTCGGATTAAAATTAGATATAAAACAAATGTTCCGCATAAGACTGATGTTCCCAATTTGAAGCTATCGGTCTGATACCATTTTTTTTCGTCAGGGACATAGCACAGTTGGAGTTCAACAGGTGTACTTTTGGGTCTGGGAATTTCAAAAGTTATATTGGTTTTTTGTTTTTGCTGTTCAGATTTTTTATTCCAGAGTTCATCATGACCGTCTGTTTCGACTGCGGTTATATCATTAACTTTAACAGCAACTGATTGCAGTTTAGGGTACTGTTTTAACGATAAATCTACGAGGTTCTGGATTGTTTTTTCGTTACCAGTCTGTATAGCCAATGAAAACTGCACTGCAAGTGCTTTACTGTGCTGGTTTATCCACAGTTGTTCTTTTTGCTGCTCTTTAGGCAATACACCGACAGTGAATATAAGTGATGATATACTCATTGCAATTAGAGCCAGTTCCAGGCTTATGGCAAAAGACGGATTTATTTTAATTTTAATCATATCTTGCCTATCGGTTTTGCTAATGTTTGCCTTTATATTATTACGCAACAAGAGTGCTATAATGGCCTGGTGGGTGAATTTATGACAAATGTTTCATAGTTATTGGGCGTATTATGCTGTGTTTTATTAAAAAAAAGTTAATCATATCAAAGAAGTTTGATGGTTAAGATTCAATGCCAAATTGAAATTATAGGACCTCTGGCTGTTTTTTTAGGCTGTTTGTATTGCTAATAGCAGTTATACAGCCAATGTCGTCCAGGTAATTTAGGAATAGTATTATGACGATTTTGAAATTATCTTTTTAAATATTAATCTTTTAATACAGATATTCATTGCATGAACGCATAATAAATTGTAAGTATCTAAATATCAATGGATAGCAGAGGTAAGACTATTGAGAAAAAATAGAAAAGCAAAACAATTAAATAGAACAACAGAAGAGATAGCATCCGGCAAGCTTAGTCATAAGCTGAGTATCGAAGCTCTTGAGATACGTCATTTACTAAACGCTTCAGGGTGGGATATTGCTCTTGTTGATGAAACATTAAATAGTTCTGAAACATTAAAAGATGTATCAAATGCTGATGATATACTTATGTTCAACAGCAACGATCATTCTCCATTAGATATTCTTGACCGAGTTGAAGAACTTGTTCGTGAAACAGGAGAACAAATAGATTTGTTGGCAATGTTTTCTCATGGTATTGAAGGAGTGGATGTTTTAAATGATGAAAATATATCTGTTGAAACTTTTGATGACAGTTATGTTACAGAAGAAGATACCTCTGTTATGCTTACAGATATGTTTGTAAATGATGTTGATATAGACATTTCTGATCTGAGTACAATTTCTGTTACTCAGCCGGAGCATGGTAATGTTGTTGATTCTGGGGATGGAACATTTGTATATACACCGTCCCAGGATTATTATGGCACTGATTCATTTACGTATACTGTTTCAGACACATCAGGCGGAACAAGTATTGCAACGGTAACAATAGACATCAGCCCGGTAGAAGATGCACCAGTAGCTGTAAATGATATGATTCTATATGAAGGCAGTACAGTGGTTCTGGATGGTATAATATCAAATGATTATGACCCTGATGGTGATGAAATACAGTTGGTGACAATTGATAAACCAGCAACTGGCTATATATCATCAGATTATCTTGGCCGGACAGTCTATATCAGGCCGGCATATTTCAATGAGGCAGATACGATATCATATACAATTGTCGACAGTAACGGTAATATGTCAATCGGTACGATTGTTGTTATGCCAATAGACAGTATGATCGAGGAGCCGGCAGATAATAATTCAAATGATTCTGTTGATGATGATGCAACTTCTGATGCAGGGGATGTTTATAATAATGATGTAATAATGGATCCTGCAGGTACGGAGCCAGGTGTTGATGTTGACAGTTTTGAAGCTGGAGAAATTGATTTTATAGGCACCGATCCCGATAGCGGTTTAGTAGAAGATTTTACTTCAGATATCCTGGTTCCACCTCTTCAGCCGGAAGGGCTTGTTCCACCTCCTCCTGAAGATGAGAGCTTATTACCAGGTGACGATATGTTTGTGCCGCTACCATTTGGTATTATACCAAATGATTTTAATCCAATGGTTATGATGCCAAAAGAAGGCGAATTTATAATTATGCCAGGTTTTCCTGCGTTTCCAAATGTAATTGGCTCCAATGCGGGGCCAGGACGGCCAATGCCTGTAACTTTTGGAGAAGGGGCAGTTCTTAGTGATATGCCTATGGACGAACCAGGCAGGTTTCCCGGACATATAGATCGCCATGGAATTTACGATCATAATGTGACAACAGGAACTCAGATGGCTCCAGATCGTCATGGTCCGATGGGCCATGGGGAACCATCAGAAGAGGTTTCAGAAGGTGAGCATGTTAGAGAAAAGAATCATGCGTCCGATTCAAAAAGCAGGCATTCTACAGGGGATGATAGTACCAAACCAGAGTTGGTTGGGGCTGGTAATGAAAATGTAGCGACAATAAATCATAAAGTTAATGATAATAAAAATATTACGTATAGATCGAGAATAAAATCGATAGCAAATGTTAACCGTGACAAGGACGATATTGATCACGATTATGCTTCTCTTAATGCCGCATATGACCTGGT
This sequence comes from Sedimentisphaerales bacterium, assembly GCA_963666285.2. Taxonomy (GTDB): domain Bacteria; phylum Planctomycetota; class Phycisphaerae; order Sedimentisphaerales; family SM23-30; genus JAFGDI01. The sequence goes on along the minus strand of OY762711.1, from coordinate 1,591,924 downwards.
ATTGTCATTAGATGGTTATGGCAGAGTAGAAAGTCTTTCGGATGATAGTAGTGATTTAGAGCTGGATTTAGAATATGTATTAAATGCAGTTTTGAATTCTACTAACGATACCAACTTAGCGGCTAACAGTTTAAGTGATCAGGATATAGAGTTTGCGATGCCTGAAGAAGTAGACTTTACGACCATTGCCGGTACGGTTGGTTCAGTAACCGCGGGTGTTGCGATATCTCAGGGTGGTGTTACTGTTGCGAGTATGTCGAAATCTTATACTGTTATTAATGCAATAGATCCTACGCCGGTGATAAACAACTTAGCTTTATCGTCTGGCGTAACTTCGCTAGGCTCGCTTGGTAATGCCGATCTGTTAAAGATGCTGAAGTTGTAAATGAGAGGTTGCACAGCTTGCACTAGGCAAAGCCTGGAACAGGCCGCGCTATCGCTCGGAAATGAGCAAACCATGCTGGTTTGCTGAATGACTAGATAGTAAGTATATGTCAGACTACATAATTTGATTTTTTCCTTTTACATAAAGGCCTGTCCAGAACCTGGGTAGGCCTTTTTATAATGGAAGGAAAATTGAGTTTGCTATTGAGTAGAATTATTTTAATGTAATGTTCAGTACTGGTGCTACCAAAACAGCGAAAAAGCCGAATTTTGGCCTCTTTACGACGTTAAACGCCGTCGAACGGAGGCAGCGCGGCAGGCAGCGAAAGGCTGTAAACGGCCACGGACGCTTACGGAGCTATCACGGCGAAGAAGTAATTTAGGGGTAAAATGTTGAATTTTAACGCCTTGTGCAAAATTGGAAATTCTTAACCGAAAAGAGATTTTAAACGGAAGTTCAGGAGAAAACAATATGAAAATGCCTGGAATTTAACCGCGATAAACACCGGTCAGTCTGCGGTGGGTGAAACTTTTTCATGAAATACACAAAAAATGTAAAAAGAAAATATAAAAGAGCTAAACCACGAATAAGCTATGGTAACCGGAGCCTCCCGGTTAATTCAGGATCGAGTATAATATAATACGACGTCCTATTTTAAACGTGCTCGAAGCACAAACAATAAACCTTATTGGAGGCCCCAGTTATGATTAAGTATATCGGATTAGATATGGATAGCAAGAAAACAGTTTCAATGGTATATGAAAATGGTACAGAGAAGTACGCGACATTACCTCCTGACATTGGCAGTTTGCAAGATTTTTTGATAAAGCATAAGTCTAAGAAGAATAAGGTATTTGTGGCGTTTGAGGTTAGCGGTTTGGCCGGTTGGATATATGATCAGATAGTTGACCTGGTGGATGAAGTGAAGGTAGTGAATCCCACCAAAGCTACCTGGATATATCGTACCAATAAGAAAAACGATCGAATAGATGCGCGTAAGATGGCAATTTTGTACAGTATTGATGAATTGCCAAGTGTTTATATGCCAGATAAGGCGGTAAGGCAATGGCGTCAGATGATATTGCATCGCCAGAAGACGGTACGTAAAGTTGGTCAGACCAAGAATCAGATAAGAGCGTTGATAAAGAGCAATGGCTATTTAGTGCCAGAGCATAAAGGCACCTGGTGGAGCAAGAAGAATCGAGTCTGGATGGAGAGCTTAACAAAGTCAAAAGAAGATGTACTGTGGAGTCTTCAGTTGGAAGATTTACTTGAACAGTTAAAATTACTGGAGAATCAAAGAGATAAGATAACAGCCAGACTGGATGAGAAGATAAAAGATAATCCTGGAGCTGAATTATTGATGAGTATTCCCGGGGTTGGTCCAAGGACAGCTGAGGCGATGCTTGCTTATACAGATGATATAGACAGGTTTAGTAACTATAAGCAATACAGTGCCTACTTTGGCTTAACGCCAAAGCTGGATGAGAGCGGTTCGACTCGCAGATTGGGACATATCAGCAAGCATGGTCCGCAGGTAGTGCGATGGGCATTATGTGAGTCAAGCTGGCGTGTTGTGAGGTTTTGCCCGGCGATAAGGCAGTTTTATGAGCGGGTCATGGCCGGTCAGGACGGCAGGAAAAAGATAGCGATAGTTGCGGTAGCACGTAAGTTAACATCGATAATGAGAGCCATGTTGAAGACAGGCGAGATGTTTAACGCAGAAATGATAAATCAGGCTGCATAGAAGACAATATAATAAAGGCTGAGCGACTATGCCGTAAGATCCCGGTGAATGTCAATTGAAGTTTAAGTTTACTTAAAACCTCGTCACGAAGAATGGGAGTTACGGTCTGTATAAAGTTTAATGTGCCGCCGAATAAGGTGAGTACGAATAGGAGGTTAGGTCGTTGAATGCCTGCCAAAAGCAGCTCAGTTAATAAAATATGAGGCCTCTGCCTCAGCTCAAAAGCTAACAGGGTTAGCCCCTGTAACTTCTTACGCCATCGGCATCAGCCCATGTTTGGGTGAGAGCTGACGCCGAGGCGACGAAGCTACAGGGGCAAAAACCCAGGAAATTTGATAAAAATGTAAAAAAGAAGAAAAACAACTTGAAATGCTCCGGTTCATAGGATGGACACGAATTCACACCAATAATTATAAGGTGACTCGCTCCGCTTAAGGCAGATTTCATTCTGCTCGTGTTTTAATATTTACACAAACTGACCGATGGTCAGTTTGAAAGGCATATTGTTTTCATCTACCTGACCGTATACGGAGTGATTGACCGTGTGATTGTTATAGGCCATAATTCCGGCTCTCTGGCGGCTGATAAACACAATTGCAATTATGCCGAGAACGGCGAGTGCGATAAGAACCAGGACAAGCCGGCCCTTGTAGTAGCCCTTTGTGACGAAATCGAGCAGGAAATAGCTGAGGAAAATAGCAGCGACCAGGATTGCGATAGAGGCCCAACCGGAAAGGATGCTGTTCTGCCTATGTACCTGTTCTGTAGTTACCTGTTGTGTATGAGAATTGCGTAAAGCGGTCAAATTGTTGCTAATAACAGAAGTTTGGCCGCTGATGAGAACGGCGGTGCGATATATATCGCCCTGGCTGCCCCTTAGCTTCTGGGTATAGGTGTCCTTGATGAGACTCAACCTGCTGATGTCGGATTTGTCAAAGGTAATATCAGAGCCGAAATTTTTAGCGATCCTGAGTGCGGCATCGTCAATTGCCTGGCTGCGAGCTTCGGCTGGGTCGCTGCATGCGGTTTGCGAATAGCCGATAAGCCAGGTATTGTTGGGATGGATACGCCGAGCGAAATTTTCCGGTTTAACAAGCCAGTTGGCTTCTGAAAAAGCGGCGGAATTGTCGAGCTGGTAACTGTTGGCCTGAACCTGCATGGATAAAATTCCGTGGCGAGTGAGAGCGTTATCGATTTCGTTTGAATTGTTAATCCGTGCGGTAATCTTTACCAGTACCGCCCCGTTTTTGGCGCCCCAAAGCGGGTTGGCAGGGATAGCGGGACTGACAGTGACTTTTACAGGTTCGACACCAGAAACAATACCAGGAGCCTGTTCAGAATCTATCGAAGGTGCGGCGTATTTTCTGAAAGAATCGGCGGCAGCTTCGAGTACAGTCATATTATCTGCTATGCCGGTGTTAATTTCACCGCAAACCTGGATATCGGTCAGGAATTTAACCTCACCTGGGCCGTTATTTTTGATAGCGTCGTTCAAATAACCCTCTAAAGCTATCTTTTTGGCAAGCCCGGCGGCGGCGGCTTCGATAGAGGTATAATCAGCAACTTCGAATTCGGTTTCTATGCCGGTTTTCCAGATATCGGGAAACGAGACAGGAGCAGCAGCGGCAGTGTCCGGCGACTGAACAACAACCGAAGCGGACGGCTGAGAATGCCTGGCATCCGGGACCTTAACTGAATAGCCAAAGAACATAACAGCAATTAAGATCAATCCAACAATAAGAAAAGGTAATAAAACTTTCGGCTTTTTGATGATAAGAATGATCAAGCCGACGAGTAATAATAAAATCAATAGTATAAATAAAGGTGCCATAATTATTCCTTTAGGTGCTATCATCATAGTAATCACATCCATTTTTCTTCAACTTGGAAATACTCAGTTTCAGTTTCCATTGCCTACAGTCTCGCTGCCCCTGAAGATATTTTCAAATTGCTGAGGCTGCGGTTTCCTGGCGGGCCAGGCAAAAAGCACAATAGCAATAACCGCCAAGACTAATATAGTTATCAACCCTTCGCCAGAAGGCAGAGAGTTAAAGAATAAATTCATAATATCGTTTGGAATACGCCCGCTGGGAGAGAACATCGGTAAATTATTGTTCAGTTTGGAATCTGTAATACCAGCCCAGCTATTGGCAACGATGGCAACCATTCCGATACTAATGATGCCACGCAGCATATGCCAACCGTTTTTATGCTTGCGGCCGAGCGAGGTAAAGAGCATCGAAAGCAGCATAGCGGTAATCATAATAATGACGATGATTTTATCCATAAACATCCACATCTGAGGGCCGCCGAGCTCTGTATCAATGCCGGAAGAGATATCAGGAATATTTTTTACAATAATCGGAAGCCTGGCAGCCCAGGCAAATGCGGCAACAGTAGATATTAACAGGAAAACAAAGCCGATAAGCCGCAGTAGAGCAGCACCAGGCCGCATCGGTTCACGGTAAGTTGAATAGTTTGAACCATGAGAGAACCATTCGCCATTCTGCTTTCTATCTTCGACAAATTCGTTATTGTCAACCTGTTCTTTTACAGTAGCTACTTTTTCTTTTGCCGAAGCAGTAACAGAGCGAACAGATTCCTTGATATCCTCAACGGTACTTCTGACATCATTCATCACATTATCGGCGAAATTGTTATTATTATTTATGCCGGTATGGCGGGTATGAGCCGCCTTTTCATAATATTCAGGGGTAGGCTCTTCATTCCACCAAATCAGGAGCGGTTTACCGTTTTTATCGGTAAAACTGCCGGTAAGAATCATAATTATATCAATCAACTGGCCAACCCCAAAGAGCCCGCCTGTAACCAGCCATAGAATACCGGTACCGATTCTTCCGACATAAAACCGATGGATACCATGAGGGCCGACAAAACCTGACATTAAAGGAATGAAGCTTAACAGAAGAGCTACGCCACGTTTAGATGTAGATATTTTTGAGGTATTTATATTTCTATTATGTCTGAAAGCAGAAGCAGCTAATCGCGAGGATTTTTCAGCAGCGGTATCGAATACCCTGCCGGGCATAAAGAGAACGACAATGAACAAGATAGTTGCCGGGACAGCACCGGCGGTAAATTCTTCCTGGCCAGAGAGAGCGAGCAGAGTGAAAAATAAATGTGCAACAGCAAAATGAAACATTAACAATGCCGGCTTTATCAGGCTCTTGCCGAGTCCCTTGTAAGAGCCGGATAAGGTATAGAACAGAGAATAGATAAACAGTATATTAGCGGCAATTCCCATACTAATGCAAAAATCCTCTTCACCGGAAAAGCCAATGGCAATATATAGTGATACCATAAGGGAAAAGAGAATGGCCGAAATCGAATACCAGGTAGCCTTGAGCCAGTCCGGTTTGGGCATAATTTTCTGATGGGGATAGGCGTTTGGGCTATTTTCTTTTTTGGCAGCAAAGGCTCGTCCTGATTTGTCGGCAGCGGTATCGAATATGCGTGCGGGCATGAACAGAGCTATCCAGAAGATCAGGATGCCTGGGATAGCAAATAACAAAAACGCGCCCTCATTCATAATGATCATGCCAAAAAAGCCAATATATGAGGCGGCAAATGAAATCATAAGTATAAGCGGCTTAACCAGGCTTTTGCCGAGCCCTTTATAATATTTGCAGAAAGACGGTCTGAGCGAGGCAAAGAACAAGATAAAAGCACCCACACAAAATGCAACCGCCAAATCACAATCACTTCCGTAATTACACTCATCAGCAACAAAAATCATTACTATGGCAGTAGTCAACAGCAGCCCGGAAACGGCACGCCAGAGCCCCTTTAGCCAGTCGGGTTGAAGGGCCTGGCCCCTGGAGTCGTGATGAAGCCTTTTATTACACACAGCGGCATAGTTGGTATCGTCGGTTTCGAATGCCTGGCGATCAGCCGGTTCGATAAAAGGAGCAATAATCTGGGCAGATAAAGATACCCCGGCAAACAGACAGATGGCATAATACAACTGTACTGATTCGAAATTCAGCCCGACCATACGAGGAACAAACAATGCCAAGATACACATTAAAATGCAATTGCCAAAGATATGGCCAATGTCAATCTGCCGTTTTCTCATGGGAGAAAGCCACTGTTTCTTTTCCATAAATGCCAGCATAATTAGGGCGCAAGATGGTATGCCGACTACCGGGCCGAACGATTCCGGGTCATCAATATAGCCGGGAAAGACAAATAAGTTTGCCAGGAGAACAGCCGGCACAATTCTGGCGAAATTCTTTAATACAGGATCGCTGGTTTTGCCGGCAATCAGCCTGTTACCGGAGAAAAGTCCGGTAAGAGCACCAATCTGCATAGCAGCAAGACAAAAGATCAGCAGAAGTTTATCATCGCCATCACCGATACCATAAAAATGACTCAGGTTCATGCCGGAGATTAAAAAGGCAAAAGCAATTATCATCATGATAATTGGAATGACACTGGAAAATAACCGGCCCAAGATAGAGAACCTGTCATATTTTCGTACTTTGATCCGAAAAGCCTTTTCAGGCGAAAGGTTGATTTCTTCGGGCAGATCCGGCTCGGTAAAATCACGTTTATCTTCCGACCGGGCAGGTTCAGGTTCAACCGGAGACGGCTGGGCAGATGCCTGACGAGTCTGGCTGGTCTGGCGTTCTTTGATCTTTTGGGCGACCTGACCGGCGATCATAGAAAGGTCATCAGCCCTGAACTGGGAGACGCTGTTTTTGATATGTTCCTGGCCAAAGGCATCTTCGACCATTTCCTGGACAGTCTGGTAACGTTCGTTAGGATCCTTAGCAAGAGCTTTAGTAATGACCCTGGCAAATGTTGGATCGATATCGGTAAGGTCCGGCTGAGAAGAAACGTGCTTCATTAATACTTCGCCGGGCGAACTGCCAAAAAACGGAACGCTGCCGGTGAGCATCTCATAGAGCATACAGCCCAGCGCGTAAATATCGATCGAGCTGTCGTAATTGCCGGCACCAATTTCCGGTGCCATATAGTGAACAGTACCAACAGTGATAGTCTGGTTACTATTATAGCCATGCTTGATAGCTTTGCTAAGTCCGTAGTCTCCGATTTTGACATATCCGTTTTCGTAGAATATATTGCCGGGTTTGAGGTCGCGGTGAACTATGCCGCATTCGTGCAGATAACTAAGCCCCTTGGCAATTTCACGTAGGAAGAAAGCCGCCTTCTGGTCGCCGAGCCCGCTGGGAGCCTGGTCCAGCAGATCTCGCAATGAAGGACCTGAGACATACTCCATAATAACGAATGGCTTATTGGCTTCATTGTATTTGACATCAAAAATCGAAACCAGATGCGGGCTTTTGAGGTTCATGCACTGGGTAATGCCCCGCAGCTCGATCGTTTCGTAATTATTGACCACCTTCAGGGCAACTTCCCGACCGGAATCGCTTATGGCATAATATACCTCGCCGAAACCACCGCGGCCGGCAGCCCGCTGGATTGTATAGCCCTCTAAGGGGCGGTCACCATGTTGATATATAAAATGCTCCATCACATTATTCGTCTTTCACAATTTTGCAACTGTCAGCACAGTTGCCGTAACAAGATATAAGTTAAGGTGCTGTCATGCAACCAGGTTTTAAAGCTTGGCAAGGTAACATTTACACCCATAATAATGTTTCCTTGTTAAATATAACCTTACACCTGGCACCTATACCAGACACAACCTTACATTACCATATTCCACATTAGTACCTGAAATAAGCTCCAGGCCGTCTTTTTCGAGCCCGCCATTTGCATTAACCTTCAATACTATATCGCTTTTGCAGTTTCTGCATTTGATATGGGCTGAAGGAGACGAGCCGATTATAATTTCATTATCAGCCATAATCGCCGCAGTGATATCAGCCTGCGGAAGGCGAACACCAGCCAAGTCGATAATCGCAGTAGAACTAGCCGGATTGGCCCGGTTAAACTTTACGTATGACCGGTCCGAAGCAGCTATTTTGTCACCATTATTCAGTAAAGCTTCTTTATGTTTTTTTCCGTTTACGATAATTTCGCCGGAAGCAGCCCGAACGAAATAGTCATCTTCGTCTTTATGAATTTCGATAAGGGGTGAATTGGACGATGCAATAATAGCGATATCTTTCTTTTCGATTGAGCTGACAGGACCAATTGTAATTTTATCACTGATAAAAAGCATATAAGAACCGGCACCATCAATATTCAATATTTTATTAGCCATAGTCTGCTTGACAACTTCCTTAACCGGAGCAGGCCTGGCGGCCCGAACTTTATCAGGGGCCGGTTTAGCCTGACTAAGATTACTGTTTTTTAGAACCGGAGTATTTAACTGGATGTCATCAATAGCATCTATGGCACGTTCGACACTATCCAACAGTTTATTGAGCCAGTCAGCATCAGAGACAATAGACTTTACCCGGTTCAGCAACTGAAGAGCTTTACGATAATTGCCGGATTCGATATATTCTGATGCCTGTCGATAGCAGTTCAAAAGTTCGTGCCATTCGGCAAACTCAATCGAATCGGCGGTAATAACCCTAGACTTTTCGAGTAAAGCGACGAGCCTGGCAAGACGACCGGCTGCGAAATCAGATTTGATCTGGGCCAGAACCATATCGCGAGCGGATTTGACAAGTGCTGTCATTTTACCAGAGGTCATTTCGCGGTCGCTAAGGTCGGCGATGAGCTGCAGGACATAGTCTGTATCGTTATTATCCAAAGCGATTTTCAGTTTATCAGCGATGTCCTGAAGCTGCTGCTGACGCAGCTGTGCCTGTTTACGCAGCAGAGAAGCACCGGGCATACTTTCATTATCATCGATAATCTTCATCCCCATAGTAAGCCTGCCGTTCTGCAGGTGATCTCTAGCTTCCATGAGATTAACCTCGTTATGTCTCTGGCGATTCAAGCTAGCTTTTTCGGCAGCCTCAATGCTATCGGCTAACACAATAATACCCGTGTTATCGATATTGCACTTTTTGGCATTATCGCAATCGAGGCGGGCCTGAAGATATCTACCGGAATCAAGATGGCTATTGCCTCGCAAAATAAATGCATCGGCAAGCTTGTTCAGAAGCTCTTTGCCCTCTTTCCGCTGACAGAGATAGTCATCAGAGGTGAGCATTTGGCATGCCTGATCAATGTTTCCGGCATCGAAAGCCTGCTTAACTTGTTTTAACCGAATAAGATACATAATAATAGAGTGAAGAACTAAGTGAAGAGTGTAGAGTTAATGTATTGGCCTTTGGCTCATAACTATTTTAAATCTGAAACATACTCTAAACTCAATATTAAATTTCTTAAATTGATATTAGCAATTAAAACTAAAAAATCTAACCCATTGCGACACGATATTTTACACAAAAACTACCAGAGGTACAACTATAAAGAGGCATTGTGGTTACCGAACCTCGGCAACCACAATAGCTTCCTGAACCGCAGAGTTAGTATTGAGCTGCTCGTCGGCCGGTTCATCACTATTGAAATAGTCACGAATCTGTCCGATCAGCTCTTCTTCATTAACAGCATCTTCGACAGTAAATTCGGCAGTAGTCTTAGATTCCAGGAATTTTCCTTCATTAGCCAGAACACGTTCGGCAACATCGAGGCGTTTCTTGATCTGCCCGATAAGTTTCTCGGTCTGAGATATTTTGCTATTGTCGATACTATATTCTGTGCCAACAGAAGATGCCTGGATCAGGCGATACTGACTTTCCAGAGAAGCGATTTTATTCTCAAGAAGCTGTTTGTTCTGCTTGGTATTTTCGAGGGTCTTTATAGCGTTAGAAAGTGATTTTTCACGAATTTTGAGCATTTTTTCCTTACTCTGTCTGACCATTTCAGATTCCTTGAAGCGTTCGAATCTCCTGGCCAGATCATCTGTAAGTTCCTGCCTGGTGAACTGATGGCCGCCAACCTGATAGCTGGCCTTGTGGAGACAAAGCTGCTGGTTCAGGTTTTCAATGGCCTGGCGTTCCATGGCAAGCGGTTTGACAGAGCTGTCAATTTCAGTTTTGAGTGCGGCAATTTCGACCTCTTCCTGGGAGATGAGTTTAACATTGGCACGCATCTCAGGGATAATCTCTTCGAGCATGTCTTTTGCCCGTTCCAGCTCAAAATCGATAGGAACATTATTGGCAACACCTCTCTGAATATGATTTACGGTGCCGCGAACGTAGTCCATAGCATGAGGGCCGAACAACAGGACGGCAACAAGGAAAACAGCTAAACACAATAATACACTGGACTTAAACATTTTCTTAAACATAATATATCTCCTTAAAAACAGTTTTTTTCCAAAGTTTAACCGGCGACCTTCGCCAGCCAATGTTTAAGTCGATGCCATAGCAAAAAGATTTCAAAAAAAACATTTTATCGATTACAATACTCCATAGAAGATACATAAGTGTTGCAGGAAGGCTATTTTAGGCGATTTTAGCGACATAAAAACTGCAATAGTTAACTGTAGTAATAACTTATAGCCGATAAATATTCAAACTGACCAATAGTCAGTTTGGAAGATATTAATGGAGTTTGCCCGCCAGCGGCGGCCCTTGTTTTAAAGGCTAAAACAATAGTTCAAACTGCTTATTAAAGCTGTAATTTATTACGACATAAAGCTTTACAAACAGGACCATAAAAAAACGACACAAAATAAAAAATGTATATGACAATAGTGCAGATGAATGAATCAGAAAAAATGAAATACAAGCATGATCTGGGAGTTTTTATCCAGAATCTGGCATTTTATATCTGCGGGACAGCAGCAATGGCAGCTGCGGCAATTGTATTACTGGCAGGCCAAATAGACCGCCATTATGCAGATGCGCGGGCACTAGAGATCCAGAAATACAAAAACAGCAAACTAATAGAAATACGCGACCAGCAATCAGAACTGCTGACAAACCTGGATAACGAAGCCATAGTAAAAAGAGCGGCTCGGATAACACTGAATTACATCACATCAGAAGATTCAGAAGCAGAAGAGCAAGGCAGTCAGCCGGAACGGCAATGGCAGGATATTAATTATGCCGTTTTGCTCGCAGCAGATGACTTTCCCAAAGAGCAGAAACTCCCGTTCTGGGGTAAATATGCCAGGATAATATTAAACAAAGAGCAGACGAAAAACTGGCTGCTTGGTATATCTGCGGGTATGCTGGTAATATGCCTGACTTTTTTTGGCAGCAAGAAACATTGTTGAAATAACAGATTATACTCAAACTGACCGATGGTCAGTTTGAGAGGCATAAGAGATAAGGGATAAGGCATAAGGGAAGAAAGCCGCAGCCCTTCGATAAACTCAGGGGATGTAATGATTGTTCCAGGTGAATGAAATTCTAATTTTTTTAGTGAGCAGAACAAAATTGAATATCTCTCAATAGGTCATTCACAAATAGAGTGTTATCTAAAAGAAATAGTCAAGACAAGGCTAGCTCTTACCCTCAGCAATCCTAAGAGCCTCTTCAGCAGGTACTCGGCATGCCTTGCCATTACGGCTTATAATAGCATACTGCCCCAGGAGAGCCTTCTTTCTAAGCTCTTCTAATACAGCCTTCTTTAGACAATCTAAGCCCTCTAAAGACATTCTACTTGGTTCTTTTGAAATCATTTGAACACCTGATAATCTCATTATAAATATTATTATCAATTATATTTGAACCCACTTCATTTATCTCAAAAATCAAAACAGGCTCAGGATTTGAATTATTATAGCAGGTTATTTTATCACACAAAGGAATATAAACATTAAGCAAATTATTCATAATCCTGGGATATCTTCTATATATCGCTTCATCAGGAATATCATGCCCTCCTTCTTCCACACGCTGCCTGACCCTATCCTTGGAAAAGTCTGCATCAGGAATCCATAGAAAGAATAAAACAATATTCCATCCTTCTTCTCTTAACTTCTTCAACAGTTTTATATAACTGCGACCAGCAAGAGTAGTTTCAAAGGCAAAATCTACTCGCTTTTCAATATTCTTATATACTTCATTTAAGAATATTCGCCCTGCTTCCAATTGAACAGCAACAGAATCCAAAGGAGATATTCCATAAGCTATTAAATCAGCATTTATATAATTATTACAGCCAGCAATGCCCGGTAAATATTTCATTGCAAAAGTAGTCTTGCCAGCCCCATTTGGCCCTGCAATAACATAACAAGTTGGCTTCTTATTTTCTGTCATAAATGCTTAATTGCCTTGTAATAATAGCAGTTTCAATACAATAAATTTTAACTTATACCAAAAAGAAAAGCAAACTAAATCAATATGCTATAAAGTAGCATACCTAGTACAATAAGGTAGACCTATCAAAACTGAAGGCAAAATCTTCAAAAAGCCAATACTTGGCGGCCTGCATCACGTTTACAACAGAGCTGCTTGATTATTGATATATACTCAATGGTAATTCAACCATACGGAGAATGTACGCCCATATAGTATAATTTGAGCAATATTCTGAAATCTTTCATTATTTTCTCTAGCTTCCACTAGCAATATCAACTTTTCAAAGAGCATATTTCTTTCAAATATTCATAAATTCCAGGCTAATTTTGCCTCAGATTAGTTTTTGAGGACGACAACAACTTATCATAATTGTCTATTTTTTTTGATATTTACCACTCAACATTAAAAAACGAATATCTGTTAAGAAACCATACCAAGCAAGCATAAAACTTACAAACAGCCAAAGAAAAGTAAATCTCAACCAATCTGCAACTAGAAAATCACTTTTATTAACGTCTTCGACATTATTGGAATTATAATCTTTTAAGACAAAATAAACATATATTCCCAATGCACATGAAAATATTAGAGAAAAATAATTCTTTTCATTTCCTTGCGAGGTGAATTAAAAAAAAATTGATTTAATATTTCTATCAAAACACATGCTGAAATACTAATAATCCACTTTTCATTATTCAAATCATATGCTCCCTCGTATTTTCTAAATACAACGGAAGCTAACGTAATTAATGTAAAAAAGAAAAGGGTGTATACTATCTGTGTATTGCTTCAGTTGGAATTGGACATTTCCTGAATTATTGTTAGTATAGTCTAGCAGAAAGGAAATGTACATGGCAAAGCGTAAGAATTATTCAGCAGAAGAGAAGGTAAAGTTACTCAAAGAGCATTTGGTTGATAACGTTCCGGTGTCAGAGATATGCGAGCGAATCGGTCTAAATCCTAATGTATTTTACAATTGGCAGAAGCAGTTTTTTGAAAATGGAGCTGCGGCATTTACAAAACAGGCCAAGAGCCGAAAAGTTCCTTATGATAAACGATTAGAGCGTCAAAATGCACAACTTCAGGCAAAGATAACTCAAAAGGATGAAGTAATTGCCGAGATTATGGAGTCACATATCAAGCTAAAAAAAAGTCTTGGCGAGGACTAAATGGTTCCTGGGCTGAACCTGATGTTCGTGATCAGGTAGTTGACTATGTAGGCTACTGGACCAACCGAACTGAAATTGTTGCCAAGGTCATGATAAAGTGGCTGGGCATATCCCGCAGTAAATATTATAACTGGAAGAAGCGATACGGCATGGAAAACGAGCATAATGGTCTGATACCGAGAGATTTCTGGCTGACCGAAGCCGAGAGACAGACGATAATAGATTATTTCCGCCGATATTCGAAAGAAGGTTATCGCAGATTGTGTTATATGATGATGGATGCCGATATTGTAGCAGTAAGTCCTTCCAGCGTATATCGGGTATTGAAAGATGCCGGGTATATGGACAGGTGGAACCGTAAAGCCAGCAAGAAAGGCACCGGTTTTGTTCAGCCGATACAGGCTCATGACCATTGGCATATAGACATATCTTACCTCAATATTTGCGGCACGTTTTACTACATGTGCAGTATTCTGGACGGCTACAGCCGTTATATTGTTCACTGGGAGATCCGTGAAGCAATGAAAGAATACGATGTAGAGATAATTTTGCAGAAAGCCAGGGAGAAGTTCCCGGATGAAAACCCTAGGATTATCTCTGACAATGGACCGCAGTTTATATCGAAAGACTTCAAGGAATATATCAGGCTCAGCGGCATGACACATGTAAGAACCTCGCCGTATTATCCACAGAGTAATGGTAAGTTGGAAAGGTATCATAAAACTATCAAAAGTACCTGTATTAGACCAAAAACGCCGTTATCTCTGGAAGATGGTCGGCGTCTGGTAACAGACTTTGTTGACCATTATAATAATAAACGGTTGCATAGTGCGATAGGTTATATTACTCCGATTGATAAGCTTGAGGGTAGAGCCGAGGCGATCCATGCCGAACGTGACAGGAAGCTGGAAGCAGCCAGAGCAGCCCGAAAACAGAAACGGAAATCAGCTTGACAGTTTGAATGATGTAATTGATAATGCATTTGTCCGGCGAAACGGAAGCAGGCTCTGCAGAGGTGCAACCTGCCAGGGATAGCCGGAACTGAGCGACGAATTGTCGTTATGGTGGTGGTTGCACGCTGCCACCATTTTCAAAGATCATTCAGAGCTTTGTAATGCCTTAAAAAACCTGTAAAATAAAGCCTTGCCGAAGGCAAAACATGTTGTTAAAATCAAGACGTAAAGTCTATTAAATTGGAAACGGATTTGTCCAGTTCACGCTGAACCAGTACATCTGCTTAATCCAACCATTCATAGTATTCATATTACTCGCATCCTTTCTTGCTTATCGCAGCGTGAGCCATAGCTGCCCCATTCCCCAAATCACTATGTATATTTAAAATTGAAGGACAATTACAAAGTAATAATTCATTCTATTCCAACTAATATTATCATTCCTTAATGACTTAAAAGCAAAACAGAAAAAACATTATCAATACATTCAGTCAAAAAAATTAATATTAGTTTTATTTTTTTCAAACTGTTCGAAAGTATGTGTATAATGTCTTTTATTGTTAAAACCAACATAATCCAGTCCAAGGCAATAGCTAAGTTCTCCATCAACAATTTCACTATTTTCAAAAGAAAGAAATTTCAGGTTCTTCATTTTTGAAATGAATTTTAAGGTTGGAATTTTCCCACAATTTGACAATATTAGTTTTTCAAGATTACGTAATCTTGCTATTTTTTCAAAATCTGTATTTTTTTTACAAGTATCAATTTCTAAACATTTAAGAGAACTAGATTCAAGTCCTTCAAGGGTTTCAATATTTCGAACATGCGCAACCTGTAACCAATTCAGCGATTTAAGTTTGTTTAATCCTTCAAGAGAATTGATTATTGCTTGCCGAAGACTTAATTCTACCAAAGAGGGGTATTCACCAAGTAATGACAGGTTTTTAATTTTCGGCTTATAGTTCATCAAATAGAGCTTCTTTAATAAATAAGAGGATTCAGGCAACTTAACCTTGTTATGCCATTCTATATATATTTGCTCTAATTTGCTATTTGAAAAATCTAATTCTTGTTTATTGCCCGAAAAAGAAACACAATGCAATTTATCCATTTTTGTTAATACGGAAATATCAATATCACTCCCTGAAGGAATAATAACACAAGAAATATCTTCTTGATAATTAGCTAAAAAATCTATATCATTTTTTTTATAATTTTTATGAGGAGAAATTGCCACACCATCAAGTGACTTTTTTATACAATAATCCATACACTCTTGAATTCTATCTGAATCTACCCACACAACTTTTTTATCTGAATAGCTCAATATCTCAAATTGCATATCATCATCTTTATAACTTGTTCGTTTCATTATCTATTTTCTTTCGTATTATAGAGCCTGGTAATACTTTGCGGATAGAATTAAGGATAGATGATTCAAGTTTCTGGTGAATTCTTAAAGCTTTGATGCTGTTTTTGCCGAAATCCTTTTCAGACATATGAGCCTCCGTTTCGATAATAGTATTGTGATATTTCCATTATCGTTCATGGAGGCTTTTTAGCTTTAATTCCCTTAATCTACCGCCATTCGTGTCAGACACCTTTAATTTATCTCTTGCTGATTTATCTACCACTCACTTGGTATTTCATCATCACTACTACAAAACCAAGATTTGGATTGCAAATAATAATTTACAGGCTTAGTAATATTTACCTTAACAAGCCCTGTATTATTATCATAATACCACCCACCATTGCCATCTAGAGAATCAAACTCTTTGTCGCAACCATCTTTACTTGATATATATTCACTATTATTATTTCTAAATGAATTAGTTTTTTTCTCATTGAAATAATTTTGCATTTCCGCAAGCGACTTAGGATAAATGCCCTCTTCTTTATTATAACATATAATCATTGAACGCAGATAATACAATGAAAATTTGGTTCCATCGACTCTATGTTTATATATACTATCAGCATCATTAAATACAACCATAATAATCACAAACAATAAAATTAGTGACGTAATTAAAAGAAAGATTTTTATTCGCATTTTTTGTCAGCTCCAACTTTAATGTACTTTGTGCCTGTTTCTTCTTTAGGGCGGTGTTTATCAAGTATAGTATTTATCTGTGCAATGTCATCGTAACCATAGATATCTGCACTTGGTAATATCTTTTTTAATATATATGCAATACTGTTGTCACCTTTTGCTGTGCAACATCCTCCTAAAATCATTGTTGGATCACTAACAAAAGCATCATTGATCAATTTCGCCAAATCATTAATATTATAGTTCATATGCGAAACATCAACATTTTCTGTATCACTTATTGCATAAGTGTCGTAATCAAAAGTCCAAATACCAGTAGGTAGGCCATCTTTTTGATTAACAGATAAACCACCACCACTAGTATCTCCATGACCAATATACTCAAAATATGTTATTTTGTCGCCTGATGCTTTAGATTTCTCCATCGTATTGACAATGTCAGTCGCACTAACTAATTTGAGACGAGTTTTATTACCACTCTCTGTTGCAGTAATTAGAACAGATGCTGGCTTTATTCTAAAAAATCTCAAATACTCCCTACTAGTACCCATCGGATCAACAAATCCAACTGGATTATTGCCGACATAGGCATACATATTCATGCCATCGGAATAACCAATAGGATCAGGCTGGAGGAATCTGCCGAATTCAGGAGCATATGTCCTGGCACGATAATAATACAACCCTGTATCAGCAACCCATTTTCCTGATGGTCCTGCTGTACTATCCCATTTGCCGGTTTCCTGGTCCCATCTTCTACCTGTGAAAAGATAAGGATTACCATAATTTGAAACTGTCAAATCATCTAAATCATCTGAATCTCCCCATATTCCATTGATTCCTGGGGAGTAGATAGTAGTAAGGCCAAACGGGGTATAATCGTATTTTTCAACTACAGAGGCATAGCCATTAATCTCATCATATTTTGAAAGAGCTATTACGCTGCCCAGGGCATCCTGATGGTAGAAATATAGACCATCTTCAATCCCTGAGGCATCATAAACAATCATACATATCGGTTCATCAATGTCCAGACCATAAATATATTTTCTGGCTAATTCATCACAGAAACTGTCACTATCAAGGTCTTCATACTCAGCAATAATCCGGTCACCACTGTAACAATATTCATTATATGAAGTTACAGTAGAATTCTGGCTCACTTCTTTTGAAATCCTATGACCAACCGCTTCAAAGATCAAATATCTTTCGGATAATCATAAAAACAAAACTAATTTTAACTCAGATTAGTTTTTTATAAAGACAGCTGACGCAAAATAGAGTTTTCAATATATAATTGGTTTGATTAAAATAAAAGGGTCGGCAGTTTTAAATTGCCGACCCTCAAAAAGAATTGTGGTACAAAAAAGCTAATGGTTCGTTAAACCAAACTCTAACAAAGAGAAAAGTTTGGTATCAATTTCAATCAAAAAATCTTATCACTGACTATTGTGACTGAGATGTCCTTTTCTCTGCGAATGGAATGCCAGAGTACTTTGCGGGTCCAGTTCACACACGGTACGCCAGGTAGCCTCTGCCCTGTTGACCAGTCCCATATTTTGCAGAGCCAGGTTGATATTTGCACCTAGACTAATGCCGACATCCATCGCATCGGGAACAGTTTCAACATGTTCAACCGCTAATGCAAACTGGAGCTTGTCACAGTACATCAGGGCAAGCTTATAATGGAGCTCGCAATGTTCCTTACTGATCTGCATACCTTTTATAAACTCGGTAGTACTTTCCTGGTATTTTTTCTTTTCACGCAAAGCCAACCCAAGCTTGAAGCGGGCACGCTGGAAAGACGGGTTAGTCTCAAGAGCCCTGCCATAATGCCTGATCGCATTGTCAACCATCCCTTTGCCCCTGAGAAGCAAAGCATAGTTATAATGCAGCTCGGCTTTATTCGGCCATTCATCCAAACCTCGTCTGTAACGGGCAAACTGGATATCAAGCAGATCTTTGCCATCGTAACCGACCTGACTTTCGTCAATATCGCTTATTTCAGAATTCTGAATGGCAAGCTTAATATGCAACCGGTTAATCTCTGCAAACAGCAGGTTGGTATTTGGTTCGAGCGCACAAGCGAGATCAAAGGTATCTTCGGCAGCTTCCGGACGACCGGCGAGGAACTGGGAAGCACCGAGGCCAATATAGGCCGCGACGATTCTATCGTTAATCTCAACAGCATTGTTAAATGATTCCGCCGCCTTGTAATAACGGTGCATTCTCATATGCTGGGTGCCAAGCTTAACAGCAGCTTCAAGGTATCCAGGATAGATTTCCAATGCCCGGCTATAAGACAATACCGCATGCTGATCGGAGCCTATCTGGCAATATAGATCACCAAGCCTGACAAAAGTAGTCGGGAAAGAGCCATGCTCTTCTTCGATAGCCATCTTGACAAGCTCAATCGCCTGTTCAAACTGCCCTTCTCTAACAAGAGCTTCGACGTCATCATCGCGGTCATCAAAGTTTTCCGGCTCTATCAAAAGCCCTCTTTCAAAACTTTCCATGGCTTGTTCATAATCTTCAACGGCAAAATAGAGCTGACCAAGAATCATATAAAACCAAGAATCTTCCGGGAATCGCTCTCTCAGTTCACAGCAATATTCGATAGCCTTAGGTAAATTATCCCTGCGAAGTTCAATAGCAGCCAGTCGCTCCCAGGCTTCTTTGAGATAGCTTTTTGCGCCGGCAACCCTGGTATAATATTCTACAGCTTCATCAATTTTGCCTTCGCGTTCAAGACAATGCGCGATGCCGTAGAGAACTCTCACATCATCAGGGAATTGTTTTCTAGCTTCTTCCAACTGATTAACAGCATTATCGATTTCACCGCCTGCTGCATACATAGAAGCCCTGGCAAGACGAGCATCCAGATGCGATGGGTTGTACTTCAAGATAGCATCAAAGACCTGTTCAGCCTTGTCATTACTGCCACTCTGTACGAAATGGATTGCCAGCCGCAACTGGTTGGCAATATGATTTGGCTGTTTGTCTATTGCTTCCTGAAGCATTTCGAGGTCGTCGTTTGAAAGAGGATTTGCAAACGGCAGAATAAACCGCATTAAATCTTCTTCCAGACCTTTACCCAACAATTCTAAAGCAAAACTCATATTCTCTTTTCTCCTGTCCTGGATGCTTTCTACTTTTTTCCTCTTCCCTTTGCCTGGTTTTTGAACAAGTCGCTTAAGCTTCAAGAAGCATAAGCTTTTTTTAACTCCCCTGTCCAGAGAATCTATCGGTAGGTAAGTATGTACCCTTAATAAAAAAAAACAGCGTTTTCAGCACTGAAAATGGGGATTTGATAACTCAGCCCTTGCAAAAGTTCCACTTGTAACGAATGTTTCAAATGTCGAGCCGACTGTAACGATTATCCCGGTATAACTGTAACGATTGTGACGAAACGGTCAGCCTTGAAAGCGTCTCAAAGGTGAAAAAAACTTCAATCCGGGCTAAAAAAAAATAAAATAAGCTCAATTAGCAAGGTTATAGGACGTTTATCGTTAAAAACCATATGATTGACCGTATAATTGCAGTTCACCAGCGGTTTTGGTTGAGTGTTATTCTGCTTGAAAAAAGGGCATTTTGCGATTAATATGTTACGGAAACTATGACTACTATATATATCTTATTAGGAATAATTGTCGGCTCGCTCGGCGGCTTCTGGGCAGGAAGCCGTTATGCCGGGAGATATATAAGCAGACTGAAAGAAACCCGCCGCCAGCTGAGCGACCGGCTGAAGCAGGCCGAGCAAATGGCGAACCTGGGCGATTTGACAAGCAACCTGGCCCATGAGATCCGTAACCCATTGTCTATAATAAAGGTAAACCTGCAGCTGCTGCATGAAGATATCGAATACCTTTTGAAGGACGGCAGTGTTGAAGATGGATTTGATTTTTCGCTGATTACGGAACCGGAAAAGAAATTCCGTCGTCAACTACGCAAAATAAAGACACTTACCGGCGAAAGTGATCGATTAAGCGATACCTTGAATGATTTTATGCAGTATGCGGGGAAGATGGAGCTGCATCTATCGGAACAGGACGTAAATGAAGTTCTGGACGACCTGATAGACTTTTATGAGCCACAGGCAACCACAAAGAACGTTCAGATACGTCGAAGTATCGGCATGGACAAGGCATTGTGCAAAATAGACGCCGCACATTTTAAGCAGGCAATTCTTAACCTGTTTATCAACGCCACCCAGGCGATGTCTGAAAGCGGCGGCGAGCTCATTATAAAAAGTATGCCTGACGGAGATGATTTGCATATAGAAATCATTGATACCGGACCGGGGATAACCGATGAAAACCAGGAAAAGATATTCGACCCGTACTTTACGACCCGTTCGGGCGGAACAGGTCTGGGGCTGCCGACATGCCGCAGAATAATAGAAGAAATGAATGGTAATATTACCTTACACAGCGAGCCCGGCAAAGGAACGAGCTTTGCCATTAACCTGCCGCTGGTAAAACACAATAAATAGAGCTATGACAAAAAGAGATACAACAATACCGGTATTGATAATAGAAGACGAAGAAGCTCATGCCGAGGCACTAGCCGAAGCACTGGAGCGAGAGGGCTATGAGCTTACGATTGCAACAAGCGGTGAGGAAGGTCTGGACATATTCAGACTGGGTGACCCGCATGTAATTGTAACCGACCTGAGGCTGGGCGGCAGTATTGACGGTCTTGAGATATTGAAGGAAGTATCGGGCAGCGAGCGTTCCTGTGCGGTGGTGCTGATAACAGCACACAGCTCGATAGAAACCTGTAAAGAAGCGTTACGAGAAGGCGCATACGACTATATCCCAAAGCCAATTGACCTGGATATGCTGCGAGCGGTGGTAAATCGTGCGGCAGAGAAGATACAGCTGGAACGAACTAACCGCAGGCTGCAGGATCAGCTGGAAAGGAAATTTGACTTTGCCGGGGTGATTGGTGAGTCCCCTGCTATGCTGAAGGTACTGGATAAACTGAACCGTGCGGCAGATTCTAGTGTTCCTGTATTGCTGCAAGGGCCAAGCGGAACCGGTAAGGAACTGTGTGCAGAGGCTATCCACTATAATTCACCGCGTAAAAATGGTCCTTTTGTGCCGGTAAACTGTGCGGGTCTGAGTGATACCCTGCTGGAAAGTGAGCTGTTTGGTCATGTTAAGGGTGCATTTACCGGGGCAGAGACAGAACGTAAGGGTTTCTTTGCGATGGCGGACGGCGGCACGCTGTTTCTGGATGAGATAGGCGATATGCCGCAGAATATGCAGGCGAAGCTGCTGAGAGTATTGGAAGACCAGGTTGTAATCCCTGTGGGAGCAACCAAGGGAACGCAGGTTGATGTGCGGATAATAAGTGCAACCAACCAGAACCTGGAAGAAATGATCGAGAAAAAAGAGTTCAGGCAGGATCTGTACTATCGTATTCGCGGGGTAAATATCCAGATACCATCGCTGCAGGAGCGAAGAGCAGATATCCCGTTGCTGCTGAATCATTTCGTGGAAGAATTTGCCGAAACTGAGAATCGAAACGTGAAGGGTTTTACACCATCGGCGATGAGGATCTTAAAGAGCTATGAATGGCCTGGCAATGTACGCGAACTGCGAAACTGTGTTAAGATGATGGTAGTACTGGCAGATTCCGAGCTGCTGGATATAACCGACCTGCCGATTGAAATCCACGAGAATACCGGCACCGAAGTAGAGCTGAATAACCTGGCGGGAATCAACCTGACAGAGCTGGAGAAGACAGCCATAAAGCGTACACTGGAGATGGTGAACGGCAACCGCGAGCAGGCGGCAAAGATGCTGGGTATCGGCGAGCGAACATTATACAGGAAGATTAAGGAATACGACCTGTAATAAGTGAAAAACTAAGACTGAAGAGTTGAGGTTATTTTAAAAGCTTCGCAAGGTGGCATTCTATCTTAGACGGGTATTTCATCTTATTAGCTTTTGCGATTGTCTGCCTACAGTTTATACAGATTGAGTCTCTTAATAGTTGGGATAATTGTTGTTAAACTTAATTATATATGTATAATTGGTATAACAATAATGATAAAAGTATTGTAAGGATAATCCATGCCTGAACTGTCAATAATAATACCCGCATTAAACGAACAGCACAAAATCCATCTCGATATTATTAAAGCGGATAAATATTTGTCTGAAAATAATATTGAGGGTGAAATTATCATTGTTGACGATGGGAGCAGCGACGACACGAGCGAATCGGCTAAAAGTTCAGGCGAAAAAGTGGCATCAGAATGCCGGGTAATCACACTTGAGAAAAATATGGGTAAAGGCTGCGCCGTTCGAGAAGGCATGATAGCGAGCAAGGGTGTGTATGCCGCTTTTGCCGATAGCGGATGCTGTGTACCGTTTGATGAGATCAACCTGGGGCTGGAACTTATCCGCAACGGAGATTGCCAGATAGCTCACGGGTCGCGAAAGCTGTCAGAATGCCATATTAACCGGCCACAGAGTTTTTACCGCAAGTTATGTTCGAAAATGTTTCACTGGTTCCTGATCCATGATATCAAAAAGCTGGGCAACCTGACAGATACACAATGCGGTTTTAAGGTTTATAATGGCGATATAGCAAGAAAGCTGTACGGCCAGAGTAAAATAGACAGTTTTATGTTTGATGTCGAGATTATCTTACTGGCATTATCTGAAGGGTGCAGTATAAGTGAATTTCCTATTAACTGGACCTGCGACCTGGACAGCAGGTTGAAGCCGTCACAAGAGATTTATAAAATACTGAAAGATATTGTGTGGCTGAAGAGGACATTCAGGACAGTAATAAATAACTCAAACTGACAGATGGTCAGTTTGAGAGGTATTAGTTATTAGGTATTGGGTATTAGTCAGGGTAAATATGGTGTCCGCTGACGCGGCCTGTTCTAAAAGCTTTGCATATCGAACTGTTAAAAAAACACAGAATCAAATTGATTGTCAATTAATAATTCTACCCAACTTATTGCCAGATGCCAAAAGTTATCGGTTCAACATTAAGGTCGGCGTTTTCTGTTGGATATATTTTGATAGAGATATCGGGTACGGATTCAATTAACAGTTTGACATCATCCTCCGGCATGATCATAACGGCTGTCGATAAGGCATCGGCCAGGGCAGCGGTCTGTTTGGTACGGAGCCAGCATAACTGGCGATCTGTCACAGGGATACCGGTTTCCGGATTGATGATATGACGGCCATATCGCATGCCGGAACAACTGATAACTTCGTTAGCCAGGTTCAGCCTGTCAACAGTTTCGCCGGTTTCCGGGTGGGATAGGGTAATCGGCCATCCGGGAGAATTTTTGGGCGGATCTAAAGCAAGGACAGAACTGGAGCCGCCGTGGATGAGTGCCTTTTTGATGCCCCATTCTTTGAGAACTTCAGCGATTTTATCGATAGCGTAGCCTTTGCCTATGCCGCCGAGGTCGATAGTAACACCATCTTTTAGAACAGTAACGGTATATGCTTCCGGGTCAAATTCGAGGGGCTGACCGGTTTGTTTGGCATCGAAAAGTGCTTTTGCCTTTTCCGGTTCCTTGTTTTTCCAGGCTTGAAAGACATCGCCAAGGGTAATATCAAAGGCACCATTTGACAGAATCTTAGCCTCTTGAGCAATCTGCAGGCATTTGAAAGTGTCTATATCGACAAGTTCTGAATCACCGGGAGAAAGATTGTTTATCCTGCTGACATCGCTGTTTTCGATAAATTTACTAAGCTGGGCTTCGAGTTTGTCAATTTCGTTAAAGGCTGCGCGTGCCGCCCTGCCGGAATAAGTTCCGCGATCATCCTGGATAAAGATAGCAAAATTAGTATGCATCGCCTCATGGCTGAATTTCATCAGATTTGGAATATCGTCTTTGCTAACCTGTGGTTTAACTTCAGAATTTTCATCTTTTGGCTGCACAATTACCTCTTTATTTTTAGGAGCCTGCATTTTGTCCCATAGCTGTTTACGAATATATCCCCGCCATTCAACTCCGGGGCGAAGCTCCAGACGACTGTCAAACAAAGGTACATAGAGATTTCGCTGACCGGCCGGTGGAACAGAATAGAGCGTGTTGAGCAATTGCTGCTCGTGGTCTGCCCGGGCAAGAACGATGGCAGCCTTGCAAACGGAATTGTCGATTTTGTTCCAGAAACCGACAGATTTCAGTTTGCGCAGATACCAGGGAAACGGCCAGTAGTTACAGTCATCGGAGATAACATAAACAGATGAATTTTCATCCCCGGAGGCTTTGACCGCCCTTTCGACGGCATCTGTCATAGCGAAAATATCATTACCGGTATGGGCGTATACATACGGATTGGTCTGGTCGGCATAGTATTTGAAGTTTAGCTGCCAGGCTTGAAATACAGGACTGACAAAAGCACAAAACAGAATGATCAGGGAAATGATAATGTAAGATAATTTGCCAGAGATTTCTTCGGTAAGTTTAGCTGCCATAAAACCGGCAATCAAAACCATTCCATAAAGAAAACCAAGCATACACCATGGCGTTTTATATGCTATAACTGAATATATGAGCATAAGAACAAAGGTATAAATCGAAATAAAACGGATAAGGCTGTATTTTTTTACAGAATTATAGCGGAAGGCAATGCAAAGGCCAAAAATCGCAAAAGCAGGTATTACATCTTCGTTCCAGGAGAGAGGTTCAAAGAATTCTACCCAGGTGATAAGGTCGAGGTAATAATACCATGGATGGCTATGGATACTATGGTCACCGGCACGAGCAGCCCAGTTGGCATAGGTGGTAACAGAATCGATTATGCCGTGAGGGTTGGTGCCGAAAGAAGAAAAGAAGGCCGCAGAAATAACAGCAGCAGAAATTATCAGGGCAAATATACCTGATAGTTTTATTGTTTTTGGACCGGTCCTGCTGTCGATAAAGCGATAATAAAGCAAAGCCGGAACAAGAGCGACAAGAGAAAAGACAAAGGTTTCCTTGGTAGCATGCATCAGTCCAAGGCTAATCCCGGCGAAGAAGGCCCACCAGAAACGGCCATTTCGCAGCCAGTGCCAGAGACAGCCGAGAAAACATGCCGTGTAGAAGATCAGCAGGGTTTCCTGGATATAATACCGGCTGTAATAAGTAAAGGCAGGCGAAAAGGCGATAAGAGCAACGCACAACAATACCGCTCTTTTGCCCATATCACGTAGGAAAAACAGCGGAGTAAGGCAGAGCAGCAGACCGTATATTGCCGGAACAGCACGCAAAGTAGTCTCGGTAAGTGAAGGGTAAGTAGTTTCGCCGCGAAGTGCGGCAATAATCAAGGTAGAATAATTAAGAGTCGGACCATGGTACTCGTCCGGGTTATAAAAATAGGCATCCTCCTCCAGAAGGATGCCCATTTTTTTTGCGTGAACCGCTTCATCTGTATGCATTGGGCGATCTGCCAGCCGCCAAAAGCGAAAGAAAGCAGCGCCGGTAAGCAAAACAGCTAATAAGATTATACAAAGAATCTTCTTATGCATTTATTTACCGAAAACTTCAACCTCGATATAGTGGCTGTAGTCGTTCTGGTTGTTGCCCTGGCTGTAAAGACGGACATAGCGTCCTTTTGTGCCTTTACCGTCAATAAGTTTACCTTCGGCCTTGTCAAGATAGTGCATATCATTACCGGCACCCAGGTTGAGCGAGTTGTCGATATCGTTATTGAACAGAGTAGTAACTCCGGTGATAAACTCAGGATCGTCAGAAACCTGTACGACAACATCAAAATAAACTCTCGCTGTCTTATGGAAATGCCAGACCACGATCGCATAAATCTCTTTTGCTTCGCCGAGGTCGATCTGTGCCCACTGCTCGAACGGTCCCAGTTCAACAACACTGCCTTCAGTAGCTTCCTTGTCACCGTCAGTGATCATATCAATAGTACCCATGATAGGATCCATTTCAGAAGCAGTTACAGTTTTGCCCCTGGAGATATTAGCTACACCGGCCGGTACCAAAAACGGCGGACGAGCCTGTTTGCTGTCTGGTTCGAGATTGTCGATACCAGAAAGGTTTTCCGGAGTACCGACAAACATAGGAGCCGGCAGTTCCAGTTCAAGCGGTACAAGATCAGCAGCCGCTTTAGCTGTATCAACAGCTTTTTCTACTTCGGCTTCGACTTTATCTTCGACAGCTTTTACAGCGTCTTCTGCCTTATCAGCAGCGTCTGCTACCGCGTCGGTCAGGGCACCGGCGGGAGAAGCCGGTTCAGTATCTTTCGGTACTGCGGTCTTGGCGTTATCCGAAACAGCAGGCTCATCAGAAGAGTCCGATTTCTTCTCACAGCCTGCGATCAGGGCCATCAACATAACAAGATTCAATACAACAAACTTTTTCATACATCTCTCCTGAAAAGTTTAAAAGTTACATTTCTAATTATTAAAACACTACACAAATTGTATTTTATTCTTCTTTATTCTGCTCAGCAGCTTCTTCGGTCAGATCAGCAGCAGCTTCATTAACAGCTGTCGCGGCTTCTTCGGAAATAGCCTTGGTATCATCTATAACAGTTGTTGTATCAGCAGCTTTGACTTCATCTGTTGATTTTGCTTCAGCGTCACCGATATTACCGAGAACCAATGCCATAATAATAAGACCGACACAAAGAGGCAGCAGAAGTTTCAGGCTCTTCTGAATACTGCCGCCTTTAGATAATTTACCAATCGCATTAGGCACGATAACAGCACCGGCCAGCCCAACGGCAAATATAGTACCAAAAATAGTACCATGAACATCAGGAGAAAACTTGGAAAAAGTAACTCCAACGGTTGTAGGAAAACAAGGGGCAAAGAAGAAACCAGTAATTAAAGCAGCTATTTTAGTGGCAGCACCACTCTTTGTATTAGTCATCATAAAGATAACAACAAGCATAACCACAGCGGCACCGGCAATAAAATAGTGACCAATTTCAGTTTTAACTACAAAACTGGTAACAAGTCGCCCAGCCATCATAGCAATAGCAAACAGGGAAAGTAAACTCTGACCAGAAACGTCAGCTTTTTGTTCTTCGATATCAGGATTTTCAGATTTTACAACTTCCTTACCAAAAGAAGGCAGCCAGTTACAAAAAGTAGATTCCAGACTGATATAGCAGAACAGCAATAATCCCGCAATAATAACTCCCGGCTCTGATAAAAGATTAACAGAATTGCTGAAAGAGAAGGCATTTCCAGCACTTTTGGGATAATCAGTTGCAATAAGAGCAAGAACACCAGGAACAAGTAACAGAACTGCTAATATTGATACTGCCTTTTCATATGTTGTTTTATTGAAAAAGAAGCTGACAATCATAGGAGTAAGGAAAAGCCCTAAACCAAAGAAAACATTAACCAAATTGTTAGCGGCAGCAGGATTTTCACCATTGAAAAGGACCTTCGGCCCCATTACATTACCTACAGTATTCATAGCCATAGCACCAAAACCGAGCAATAGGCAAGGAAGGACAACAGTTGTATATGTTTTGCCATAGGCCAGGATAAGAATACATGCAACAGTAAGGAAAAAACCAATAACAGCTACAGGCTGATAACCGATTTTGTCTGATACAACTCCAGTAACCAACGATCCAACCAGACAGGAAAACATAAAGGCGGAAATGAGGTTACCAAATTTACCCTGGTCAATATTAAGTCTCGGCATTAACTTGACACTGATAGACCCAAGTAATGAAAAACACATTCCAAGCCCAAACGTACTCATAAGTGCAACAAATGTAACCAAAACCAATCTCCTTAAAATAAATTATTTAGTTATTCTACAACGACTGCGCCATCGCAAATGGCATTTATATTTCACTTCATCCTATAATCATGTCGCCAGGTAAATCAGCATTGAATTAGCACAATAACAAACTTACAACAAATCTTATACAATTCTATCTTTAGTCCCCATATTCAGTAAGAATAAACAATTGAGTTTTTTTCATAATGCTGCGATATTTCTATATAAACTTAAACATGACAAATATTTACATAAGAAATTTTAAAACATGATAACTCCAACGCCATATAATGTCAAATTTAAATTGTACATACCTGCGACGAATATATCATTCTTAACCTAGTATTCAACAATGAGTTACATGTATTTAATCTATACTTAAAATCTGTAATCTCAACAGAATATACAGCTCAAAAATCGCGAAAGCGGCGAAAATCAGGGCCGACCAGCGATGAGCCTCGAAAAGAAACTCCTGCATGTCAGTGCCAAACAAGGGCAGCATACTCAATACCATAGAAAGAGTAAGCGGCAGTGTCATTATAGCGAGAATCCAGAAACACGCCTTGGCCGCTATGCCGGTGTCGGTGAGAATGCCGCCCAGACCGCCTTTATATTCGGCAGGTTTGGAGAGAATTTCACCATCTTTGGCAGTGAAGCAATATTGAGCCGCCCCGCCGAGCACAACGACCATAGCACAAACGAGAAATACCGGTGCGAAGGTAGCGTGAAGCATGAGCAAATAGCCTTGAAGCCTGACACCAGAGACGAGCGGAGTGAAACCGGTAAGGAACAAAATCGCAAACGAAAAAGCACCGAGCCAAAACGCCAGCACACGCAGTCGAACAAGCCATTTTTTCTCACCGGTAAAAATAAGTTTAAGAATATTTTTAATATTCAGTATTATCAATCCACCAATTGTCAGCTCCGGCTTACAGCCGCATGGGACAACCATATAATGGATAAAAATAACGCCGAAAACAATTACCAGAAGTAATAATGAAATTGTTTCAAACATATTATTCCACCTCCTCTGTACCGGCTTTGGTAACAGCAGCAATCGCCTTGAGGACATATGCGAGTACGACAAGAGCTATCAGTCCGCAGGAACCAAAAGCAACAAATTTCAACATTGGCCTGAAAATAAACGAGGCATTAAAAGCAGCCATATAACGTTTATCAAGCCCCTGGAGATCGATCATATTTATAAACTGCTGACCGCCCTGGGCAACGAGCGGACCATCAACAGGAAGCTCGCTATAGAAAAATGACGACTTGCTATCATGACAATCGGCACATTTGTTTACGCCTAAGGCCTGCTCGGCCGGTCGGACATCATGAGCCATAGGCCAGGCATATGGCTGAGCGGCAACAGGTTCAGAAATTTCCAGCTTATCACCGGCAGCCAGTTTATACATCTTTCCGCCGGCAATATAGACCGGGGCATTTTCGCCATTTCGCAGTTTATTTAGAACAGCGGTAATTTGCTCATCAGTTAACGGGCGCCAGTCATTCTGTTTTTCGACCTCTTCCTTTAAGATATCACCGGCAGACTCCAGAACCTTTTCGGGATTGATTGGTGAAATATCTTCACCGGAAGCATCAGCCCAGTAGGACGGCCAGAAAAGTTTGTGAGGAGCAATTTTGCCATCAGTTCCTCTCATAAGAACCGGGCCGTAAATGTGGGGCTGTCTCTGGTTCATATTATGCTGGCCATGCAGAGCAGTCTTGTGAATTCTAGCGGTACGAAGCTGTCCGGCCTGTTCTTCGGGCCAGTTGCCGGAATGGCATGCGGTACATGATAATCTTTCGAAGTGAATCGGAGGAATACCAGCATGTTCGGGAGCAGGGGCACCGAGACGGTTTGCTATCGGTTTGCCGCCATTATGATCTGCGATATGGCAGCCTTCGCACGACAGCGTGCCGGCTAACCCTTCATGCTCAAAGCCGCGTGTGATCATATGGTCATCGCCGTTTCTATGACAGTCGATACAATTCAACCCGCTATGCAAGTGGACATCCTGGTCGCGAGTCCACTCCATCTCAGAAGAAACAGACAGGTCTTTATTGGAATGGCAGAAATAACAACTGTCATTTTCCGGCAGTCCAATATCCATAAGGACTTTATCTTCTTTGTCGAATATCCCCTGCCTGTAAGTTACTTCTATGCCGCCTTCGTCAAATTCGGGGTCATAGAAGTCATCCAGACTGGAAGCGAGCCCTTCAACGGTAGCCAAGCCACTGGAAGCAGTCGGCACCCATCGGTAATTCTGACGGGCAACCTGCATAGCAGCCAGGCTCTGATCTTCGTACGAAGAGCGATTATGACAGGCGAGACAATTTATCTCGTACATGCCGCTGATACCCTGTCGAATACCTTCCTCGGGATTGTCAGCCTCCATCTCACCATAGCTGCCGCCGGGGAAGTGGCTATAGAATTTCTTCAGAAACAGCCATGGCGTAATGCCGACATCCTGTGGGGCAAAAGTACCTTGCCAACCACGAGCAGTTACAGGAATCTGGCTGCGGCAAATGCTGTCAACCAATACCCAGGGCTCACCGGGTCGACCGGCATCAACTTCGGTATCATGTGCGTTAAAATGCCAGCCTTTTGATATTTCATCGTAGTTATGACATTCACCACAAGTTTTTTTGGTAGAAAACGGCTGCTGCTTTTCGCTATCGGCCCTAATAACCAAACCTGCTTCATCTTTCAGATTGAACAGATGGACCGGGGAACTGCGATTGGCATCGTTGCCTTCACCAACCATCACCCCCTCTTCAGAAGAAGCTAAAGCAGTACCGACAAAAAATACTACTATTATTAAATTAAATATTTTCATCATATATTTTTTACTGCCCTGCCCGCAATTAAACGAGCAAGGCAGCATAATTTATACAGTTAATAAATTATCAATTAAACATGAAACTCTTCAGGTTTGAACTCAAGGCGTGTGCCTTTTTCGATCGCTTCGTTAACCTTCAGAACGGTAACAGCGGTTTCATAACCGATCTCACCCGGGCAGTTCAGTTTTTCCTTGCCGCGTATCGAATTGAAGAAGTTAAACAGATGCGGCTGATGGAACGGGTCACTAAACTCCAGCGGAATTCCATACTTAGGAGGAGTCGGACTAGGTTCAACATTCAAAACAGACTTTTCTTCTTCCTTGACAAGTTTCTTTTCCTCAGGGGCAGCAATATATCCCTTGCCAACCCAAGGTTCCCATTTCTTTTCATCAACCCATGCTTCACGGTAAATACCACAGCGAGCACCGGTTTCTGACATCATCAGAGTACCTTCATCACCCATAAAGCTTTCGAAATAACCGTTGGCACTATTGGTTGTTGTAGTCTGATAGAACGCCCTGGCAATACCGCCTTCCTTGGTTTCATATTCATAAATGGCCATAACATTGTCATACCATTCATGACCCCAGTAATCGACACCGCCGCTAGCAATAACGCTCTTTGGATTGCTGCCGATAAACCAGCTGTAGATATCAATCTGATGACTGCCAAGGTCAACAATCGGTCCGCCGCCAAGCCCTTTATACCAGCGCCAGTTACGGAACTGTTTCATATCCTTGAAGCCGTATTTATTCAGGGTAGCTTCCGGAATATCGGTACCTTCCGGCCAACCGAAATCTTCACAAGACTGGCGGCTTCTGTTCCACTGGCCGTTAACACCGGTAATGCGACCGATCAGGTTAGCTTCTTTGAGCAGTTTTTCATAGGAATGAACATATCTAGGATTACTACGACGCTGATGACCGATCTGGAGAAGCTTACCGGAAGCTTTCTGGGCATCGACCATTTTGCGGGCACCTTCGAGGGTGTTACTCATTTCTTTTTCGCAGTAAACATGCAAGCCTTTATTCAGGCAAGCTATGGTATGAGGGGCATGCCAGAAGTCAGGGGTAGCAACGATGACAGCATCCAGATCGGTTTCCTTATCAAGCATTTCCTGATAATCGGAATACCCGGCATAGCGATATCCCATATACTTGCTGTAAGCCTTTAGCTGCTTCTGGGCACGTTTTCTGTTAACATCCCAGATGTCACAAACGGCAACAAAGCGGACGCTCTTATCTTTTTTCTTGAGAATGGCATCCATCAATGTCTGGCCCTGGGTACCAACACCTAAAAGGGCAACATTTATAACATCTTTATCATTATTATCCGCACCATAGGCTTTACCGGTCAGGTATGCACCCGCACCAAGAGCAGCCGTAGCCTGAAAAAATTGTCTTCTGTTCAAATCTTTCTGCATAATTGTACCTTTTGTTTTTTTACACCAGTGCGATTTCGCACTTTTGACTATTCAACACTACACGCAAAGGCCTATAGGGGCCTTGTGAATGAAAACTATACACTTAATTGTATTTACAAGCTGATTCTCAAAAGTATATTTAATTCAAAGTGCTGCAGGAAGGCCCTTTTAGGCGATTTCTGCAACTTAAAAACTGCGAAAGTAAATCACAATAATTACTTACTAATTTAACTCTTTAATTTTTACATTGCGATACCAGACAACAAAGCCATGATCCTGGAAGCCAATCCAGCCGGTTCTAGGCAGATCTTTATAAGCAATATTTTTGAATTTATTATCGCTGCCGTCAGGATTTTTGCCAGCCGTGGTCCAGTCGTTAAGGTCGATATCAGTTACCAGCTTGCCGTTAAGGACGACGCTGATATCACTGCCATCTGCCATAATGGACATATGGTTCCACTGGCCAGGCTGCTTAACAGAGTTCACCTTAGGAGCAGAGATATCATAAATACCACCGCAAAGATGCCTGTTGATACCTTTACCAAACGAATCTTCAACCTGTACTTCCGGCCAAGGAAGCCATGTATGTTCTGCCGCCCTCAGGAAAACACCGCTATTTGTACCTTTATCCAATTTGAAATCGAAATCCAAGATGTAATCAGAATATTTGCCCTTGGTCCAGACATCACCGCTGCCGGTCCTTTCCAGGACACCATCAGCCATCTTCCAGCTGCCTTCCTTGTAGTCAGCATTTGACAGGTCAGCAGCAAACAGATTATGCCAGCCGCCGGGGAACAGTTCAGAAGAAACTGTATCAAAATATTCAGCAGATTTACGAATTTCAGGTACGTTATTATCCCAGTTATATTCATATTCAACGGTAAAAGTACCTTTGTAGCCCTGACGTTTCAACTCTTTAAGAATACCTTTCATGCGGCCCTGTCCGGTACCCCAGACTACATCATGTCCATCTTCAATTTCCTTGGTATGCACATCATGAATTCTGCCTTCCAGCTTTTTCAGGCATTCTACAGGATCAAGCCCGCTGCGAACCCAGTGGCCAACATCAGTACAGGCACCAATCCATTTACTGCGGCCCTGGCACATTTTCAATACTGTATCCGGATTCCAGTACCGGTTAGGATTAGGATGGTTGTGGATGCCAAGCTTAATCTGATATTCCTGGCAAAGTTTGTCAAGCAAATCAAACTGGTCAAATTCCGGTTCGGAAGCGATCATTTTAATGCCCATATCTTTGGCAAAATCAAAAAGCTTTCTAGCCTCGACCTCGTTTTTGGATATGCCGGTAACGCCAAAGGCGAGAACCTGTATATTGGCATCAGCAAGCTTTGCCTTAACCATGGCACGCTGCTCGGCGTTAAGATCAGGGCCAAAACCCATGTCCAGATCCTTAGATACTTTCTGGCCGGGAAAAGCCTGAATATAGTTCAAGCCAAGTTCCCTGGTTTTATCAATAGCTTCAAACATAGTGAACCTGTTGAATGACCAGCATTGAACACCCAATCGCCAACCATCATAAGCAGAAGGCTGCGGGTGCTGTTTCAGGCTGTCGGCACAAAGCAATTGAGCTGACAATAATACAAGCAATAATGAAAATAAACGTTTCATACTTCTTTTCCTCAAACAAATGTTACAAAATTTATTTATAGTTCCCAGCCGGCTTTCCTGGCAGGGTTAACTAATGCATTTAATTCAGGGTAATTGGTGACTTCCATCTTTTCGCCGTCCCATTCCAGTTTATGACCTGGTTTATAGAGGCTGAGATTACCCATCAATACCATTTCAGTAAACGGACCGGCATAATCAAAGTTTGAACTGGCCTGTTTATTATTCTTGATAGCTTCGATCCAGTTCATCTCATGGCTGGTTTCAACCCGCTCTAATGTCTTCGGAGGTCTGTTATACTTTTTCATTTCGCTATAAGGGATAATCTGCGGGTTCTTTCCATAGCAGCCGCACATTATCTTGCCCTTGTCGCCTACGAAAATTACACCGCCGTCGGAATCACCCATTCTTCTGCCGGATTCCAGTTCAGCAGGTCTTTCAGGAAGAATTCCGCCATCATACCAATTGACTTTAACAGCCGGCATAGATTCCCTGGCAGGATATTCGAGATGGATTTTTGAAGCAACCGGGAAGGTATCTTCGAAACCGATTCTCTTTCCTTCATAATAGCCGTAAGCGTACGAACCCTGAACACTAGAGGCATACTTCAGTTTTAACGCCCAGAATACAGGGTCGAGGATATGGCATGCCATATCGCCCAGGGCCCCGGTACCAAAGTCAGTCCAGGCACGCCAGTTCCATGGATGATAAACAGGATTGTATGGAACACCTTCAACCGGACCTAAGAATAAATCCCAGTCCAGATAATCCGGAACAGGAGGAGTATCAGTAGGCCGTTTAAGCCCCTGCGGCCAGATAGGCCTGTTGGTCCAGGCATGCACTTCACGGATATCACCAATAGCACCATCCCAGATCCATTCGCAGATCAGGCGAATACCTTCTCCGCTGTGTCCCTGGTTACCCATCTGGGTAATAACATTATATTTATGAGCAGCCTGGGTGAGCAATCTAGCTTCGTAAACAGATTTGGTAAGCGGTTTTTGGACATAGACATGTTTACCGCGTTCCATGGCGGCCAAAGCCACACAAGCGTGAGTATGATCAGGTGTCGCAACCATAACAGCGTCAATCTGGTCACCCATTTGATCAAGCATAACCCTGTAATCCTTGAACTGTTTAGCGTCAGGATATTCCTTAAAAGTACCACCGGCTTTTTTCCAGTCCACATCGCAAAGGGCAATGATATTTTCACTTTTCATTGCTCTCAGATTGCCGTGGCCCATGCCGCCAACACCAACACCTGCGATATTAAGCTTATTACTGGGAGCCTCGGCACCAAACACAGTGGAAGGCACAATACTGAACGCAGCAGCTCCGAATGATGCTGATTTAATAAAATTTCTGCGATTCATACCTTTTTCCATTTCAAAACCTCACATTTCTAACTCTGCTAAAATTGCACTATTATAAAATTGATATTTATTTGTTACTTGTTGATATTCAGTATTAACAGAACTAATAACTGTCAATTTGAACAATAATAAACTATTTTTTACTCTGAGTCCACTTCAATATTTTGAGCTCTTTTTCCGTCAGCCTGTTGAATTTCCAGGCAAAACGCCCAACCACCGGAATTCTGTGTTATTTTGACAAACAGCTCATTTCTACCTTTCTTCAGTTTAACTTTCGCCTTGTCCGAACCCCTGGTAAGTCCCCTTTCAACATTATTAGCATGTACTATTTCATCGTTTAACCAAACCTTCATACCATCATCACTGCCCATAGACAAGGTTACTTCCTGATCAACAGAACTGATAATCACAGTTTTCAGATAAGCCACCAGACTGTCGCCTGCTTCGGCCTGGTCCATGTCAATTTTGCCATCATCAGAAACTATTGCCTGCTTCCAGCTTCCTTCATTTCTTTCCGGAGCAAAAGCCCTGTTAAACAGCTCTTTGCATTTCATGCCATTGTCAGAATAAGCTTTGGATATTTTCCAGTCAACGATGAACGCCCCCATCTTATTGATTTTATCAATAACTTCCCGGGCCCCCTTCTTGACATTATCACCGGCATTGCTATCAATTATCTGCTGCATAGTGTGCAGAACCACTTCAGGACAGCGGCCAGCCAGAACTTTTGCAACATTAACAATACTAATCTCAGCTTCTGCCTTAAAGTTTGAATTGTTCATATTATTTATAAGGAACTCAAACACATCCTTACTGGCAAAATCACCCATCGCTCCAATAACCATGCGTTTTTCTTCTTCTCGCTCCGCCATCTTAAAAGTATCGATGATTTTTTTGCCCCTGTCTTTTCCACCATGCTCCCGAATCATCTTCAGGTAACCGCGTAAAGCAAGGATCCTGGTTTTTTCATCTTTGCCACTGACAGCAAGGCTCTTCATATTAGCAATAAAGTCAGCTCCCGGCCATTCAGTCATAGCTCTGAAGGCAGCCTCTTTGAGTGCCGCATCAGAGGAAGCATATTCAGCCTTCAGGATTACCGCTATTTCATCACCGCCAAGCCTGCCCATAACCTTCAAGAACGAGCTCTTTGCCTGAGCGTTATTAAGAGACTTATACCTGGCAGCTATCTTTGCTATCAGCTCTGCTTTATCATCCAGTCGATCAGCCAGAACGGTTAAAGCATTCTCTGTATTGGTAGAAGGTTTATCAGCCAGCAGTTCAACCATAGCGGTCACATCTTCAGCACCGGCAGTAGTCATGAGCGACTTTACAGCGGCAACAACAACACGACGGCTTGAACTCTGGGTGGCAGTAAATAACACATCAGAAAGGCCTTCCACCTGACGGGCTACCGCAGCATTTATCAATTCAATAACAACCATTTCTTTTCCGGCATTATCTTCAGAAATGATCAGTTTCAATATTTCATTATCAACAGCTTTGCCCGGCATTGAAAAAAGAGCTTCCAAGGCAGCATCTTTTTCTTTCCTGTCCCGGATCTCGGCACCGGCAGCAGCCAGGCTGCTGACAGACTTAACAGTACCAATTTTCGCCAGAGCATCGTATGCGGCAATTCTAACAGCCTGTGACTTGTTTTTGATAAATTCAAGTACCTGAACTTCTCCAACCCTGCTGGAGTTCTCTGCTAAAGCAGCCATAATAAGGACCTTGGCATCATCGGAAAAACTCTTTAACGAACCAGCTATAGTCAGCAACAGGCTTTTATCTTCGACCTGAGACAGAGTCTGGATAGCAGCTTTTTGCATTGCAACATCATCGCCTTCGATAGCACCTTTAATCATAGCAGAAGAATTTGCCTTATCAGTTTTTATCAAGCCGATAAAAGCACCCTTACGAATAGTGTCATCTTTGCTCAGACGATATACCTTACTGTATATTTTAGAAGCTTTTTCAACATCTCCAGTGTGAGCGATTTTCTGGCCGCAGGCAAGTAACGCATCAAAGACACGTTCTTTAGCAACTTTAGGCTGTGCCTCAAGTAAAGCGTCAGCCGCCGCTTCATTACCAATCACACTCAAAGCATACACAGCAGAAACAGCAAGATTTTCGTTATCACTATTCAAATATTTCTTTATCTCAGCAATAGCGTCTGTATATTTACGCACCCCCAAAGAAGCAATTACGCCGGACTTGATTTTATCGTTCTCAGTATTTTTTAATGCTTCAAACAAAACAACATCTACATCTCCTGAATTTATTCTCTCCAGGGCATATCTTGCTATATCACTGGTTTCAGGAGCAGACAGCATACCTGCCAACAGTGGAACCGAAACCTCGGAGCCAACTACAGCTAGCTGGCGACAGATATAATCTTTAACAGCAATGTTGACATCAGAATTTAAGACTTCCAGAAGTTTTGTCTCTACCATTTTTGCATCAATCGGATTGTTCAGGCAATCTCTAACAAACAGGGTCATTTTGTGCAATGGTTCCTGATTTTTATCCCAGTCGTACTGTTTAACCATATTCAATAGTTCAATAGCTTCAGCAGATCTGGCACTTTCAACAACGGGAATACTATCATCCACTTTCAGATCACCAATCGCATACTGAATACCCGCAAGATAATGCTCTAAAATAGGCTTGTTCCAGGTAACATGATGCTGATGGCCAAGAGAACAATAGAACAAACGGCCTTTACCAACTCGTTTAATCCATGTTATGCCTGTATCTATATCAGAAGGTTTTACCCCGCCGGCATTTTTGGTGGCAGGGTCCGACAGGTCAAGACTTACCAGTACCCGCTGCCTGGTCCTGTCATAATAAGGCGGGTCGGTACGGTAAATTTCGTCGTTTAGCTTGAAATCCTTACCTTCAAAAGACTTTGTCAGCGGATGATCCGGTTCAGTAATCTTAAAAGCCCAGGTCCCGCCTGAAGTCCAGGGATGACCGGTAAAAATATTACCCATCAGACGTTTGCCCTCTTCCCAGTTATTAAAATTATCAGCGGCAGCGTGAATTCCAACGATACCTTTACCGGACCTGATAAAATTCAATATGGCTTCTCTCTGGGACGGAGTCGGATCAAGACTTGTAGTATTATTAAAACAAATCACATCGTATTGTTTCAGATTTTCATCAGAAAACACTGTCATATCCGTGCTATGCTCGACAGAAAAGGCTCCGGTTTTTTCTCCCATAATATCAATTGCCTGAGCCCAATATGGAATGCTGCTGTGTTTGAAACCAATACACAAATCAAACATCAGCATTTTGCGGGCTTTAGCAGGTTTAACTACCGGTTTGGCCGGAATAGCTTCCCGCATTTTTGCAACCTCATCTTCTGTGACCGCAAATACATTAAGAGATGAAATAAAAACTATCAAAACCGCCAGACTTATAATTCTTTTTATCTTATTCATAATATTAACTTTTCTTATATGTATATTCTGCAAAGCAAAACGTTATTTTTTTTTATTTTAGATACAAACATTTATAAACTAAATCTATATTCCCCAGCCGCTGCGATATTGCCGCATGAGCATACTGTTAGCCCCAGCATCGCCAACGAAAACTTCTTTAGCAGGGTCCCATTTCAACTTCCGACCGGTCTGCATGGCAATTTCACCGAGCAATCCGACACTGATAGAACGATGCGCTACTTCGGAAGGGGCAATAGTTTCCTTACGGGTTTTAACACAATCAATAAAATTCTCATGATGATTGTAGCTCTTATAAAGCAATGTCTCACCAGGACCGATCTTCTCTTTTAATATTTTTGGATCCGAAGCATTCAATCCACCCCGGCTAACATGTATCCAGCCTTTTTCACCATACCAGCAGGCTCCCATTCCATGAGTTAATGCAGCTGCATTTGCAACCCGCATAGTAACACCATTGGCATATTTACAATTGAAATCGTAAGCAAAAGGCACATCATAGATCCCGCCGGTAGCGTATTTGCCTTTACCTTCTATTTCAACAGGTCCCGTGCGTTCCAGGCCGAGTCCCCAATGGGCAATGTCAATATGATGTCCGGCCCAATCGGTCATTTGCCCGCCGGAATAATCCAGGATCCATCGCCAGTCCCAGTGGGGTCCGTTACCACCATCTTTTCTCAGTTTACCGTTGAAATTCTGGGCAGGCCGATAAGGAGCCGGCCCAAGCCACATATCCCAGTCAAAACCAGAAGGAGCAGGCTCCAGGCAAACCTGCGGTCCGCCACCGGCATCGCCATTAGGCAAGCCGACTTCTACATATTCAACCTTGCCAATTCTGCCATTGATGACTAATTCAGCCCCTTTATGAAAATGAGCAACCGATCTTTGCCAGCTGCCGGTCTGCCAGATAAGATTATTCTGAGTGATAGCATTGCACATCGCCCGCCCTTCTTTAATAGATCGGGCGAAAGGCTTTTCGCCATACATATCGATCCCCTTACGAGCACAGGCAAGAGCCACAGGAGCATGCCAGTGATCGGGCAAGGCATGGCTTACACAATTGAGATCTTCCTTTTCCAGCATTTCCCGGAAATCACCGTAAATTCTACAGGAACTGTTTCCATACTTATTGTCAATTGACTTTTTAGCATTAGCCGCATGGTTTTTAGCAACATCACAAACAGAAATAAATTGCAAAGCATTATTATTTAAATTGAGAAAGCTGTTCATATTGCCGGTTCCCATGCCACCACAACCAATTTGAGCAATAGTAATCCGATTACTTGGCGAAACAGCTCCATCCTTTCCCAGAACTGATGATGGAATAATAAATGGAAGACCAGCCACAGCCGAAACCGCAGATGCTTTCTTGATAAATGACCGCCTGTTTAATTTCTTTTCAGACATTATGCCACCTCTTTTTAGTTTTTATCTAAACCTTCTTCGATTAAACCTTATATTTTAAAGAGTCCAGCCGCTACGATACGACCTCATTAAATATCTGTTTGCTGTCTGGTCACCCACGAACAATTCTTTTTCAGGATTCCACTTAAGTTTCCTGCCTGTCAGCATCGCAATTTCGCCGAGCAGTCCGACACTAATCGAACGATGAGCAGTCTCAGCCGGGGTAACAGTCTCTTTTCTGCTTTTTACACAATCTATAAAATTACGTTTATGATCTCCGCTTTTATATAATTTAATCTCATTTGCCCCAATTTTTTCCTGCAATATTTTCGGGTCGGAAGCTTCAAGTACTGAACGTGAAATAAATATCCAGCCGTTCTCACCATAGAAGCAAACGCCCTGCCCTTTTGGCAAAAGACCTTTATTGGCAACCCTGATCGTTGTTTTATCAGCATAGGTACAGACAAAATCATATTCAAAAGGCACATCATAAATACCTTTGGTCGGATACGAACCTTTACCTTCTATCTCAACAGGTCCGGTCTCATCAAAACCAAGTGCCCAGTGAGCAATATCAGCATGATGGCCAACCCAGTCGGTAAGCTTACCGCCGGAATAGTCCAGAAAATGTCTCCACCAGTAATGAGGGCTCCCCTCTCCAAAATCCTGGTACGGCCGCCAAGGAGCCGGTCCAAGCCACATATCCCAGTCGAAATAATCCGGTACCGGCAATAATTTTCTATCCGGTCCAGGACTTCCGTCCGGTAAACCAACTTCCACATGAGAGATTTTACCCAGACGCCCGTTCCGAATTAACTCACAAACCCGTCGGAAATTGGCTACAGATCTTTGCCAACTGCCAGTCTGCCAGACAATGCCATGTCTTTTGACGGCGTCACATATCGCGCGTCCTTCGGCAATGGTTCTTGACAGCGGTTTCTCGCCGTACATATCTATGCCTTTACGAGCACAATCAACAGCACTTTTTGCATGCCAGTGATCCGGTAAGGCCTGACTGATAATATCGAGACTTTCTTTTTCGATCATCTCACGATAGTCACTGTATATACGACAATCAGAATTGCCATATTTATCGTCTACGTATCGCTTTGCCCGCTCAGCATGTTTTCTATCGACATCACAAACAGCTACAATCTGCAATTCCTTATAATTCAGAAAACCACGCATATTGCCGGTTCCCATGCCGCCGCAACCAAGCTGGGCACCTTGCAGACGATTGCTGGGCAACACATTATCGTCGCCACCTAAAGCAGAAACGGGAAGTATAGTTGGGAAAATTGCAGCCCCAGCTGCATAACCTGCTGCTCTACAGAAAAACTCTCTTCTAGTTATT
Organism: Sedimentisphaerales bacterium; assembly: GCA_963666285.2. Classification (GTDB taxonomy): domain Bacteria; phylum Planctomycetota; class Phycisphaerae; order Sedimentisphaerales; family SM23-30; genus JAFGDI01. The sequence goes on along the minus strand of OY762711.1, from coordinate 1,550,172 downwards.
TTGTTTTTACTCATGTTAAATATCTACTATATGTTAGTGCGGTATCGCACTTTTTACTGTTCAACATTACACGCAAAGGCCGGAACAAGGCCTTGTGAATGAAAAAACATTACATTTAATTGTATTTCCGAGCTATTTCTCGAAAGTATATTTAATTCAAAGTGCTGCAGAAGGCCCTTTCAGGCGATTAACCCAAAGGCACTTCGTTATTACAGCTCAAAAACTGCGAAAGTTAACTGTTAAATAACTACTACAATAAATAAGCAGTTACTATTATGCATACGCAATTATTGCATTAATAAAATATAAGGCATAAGAATTAATATTTATACTAAATGCAATAAACATATTGCTTATTACTAATTCTCTTTACAACTGGCAGGCATTTTGTGAGGTTTGCTTTTTGTAGAAAACAGCTGATGGAAAACGAATTTTCCATCAGCAGATACCTTTGCAATTACTTTACTAAAATTATAATATACTAAAATTACTTCTGGTAAATATTTGCTTAAAAATATTTACTATTTATCAAACGCTGCATCAAACTGAACATTTGAAGGCGCAAAATCCATTTTCTTAACGAAGTCACATGCTTCTTTGGCACCATGGAACCTTTCCATGCCGCAATCTTCCCATTCAACGGAAAGCGGACCGGCATAGCCAATCAAGTTCAACATGCGAATAATTTCTTCAAAATCAACTCCGCCGCGTCCAAGCGAACGGAAGTCCCAACCGCGATTCGGCTGGCCAAAATTCAAGTGAGAGCCAAGAATGCCGGTATAACCATCCAACTGACGAGCAGCATCTTTCATGTGTACATGATAGATCCGGTCAGAAAATTCCTGTATGAACCGCACCGGGCACACCATCTGCCAGTGAAGATGACTAGGATCGAAATTAAAGCCGAATGTCTCACGATTATTAACAGCAGCCAAAGCTCTCTTAGCAGTAACAATGTCAAATGCAATCTCAGTAGGATGAACTTCCAGGGCAAATTTAACGCCACATTCATCAAAAACATCAAAGATCGGGTTCCACATATCGGCAAAGAACTTGAAACCATCATCAATCATTTGATCACTTACCGGCGGAAAACTGTATAGAAGATGCCAGATACTGGACCCGGTAAAACCATTTACGACACTAACACCGAGATTTTTAGCAGCTTTAGCAGTAGCTTTCATGGCATCAACAGCCCAGGCCCGTTTTTTCTCAGCATCGCCGGCACAATCTTCCGGTGCAAACATATCTGAGCGACTGTCATTATTCAAATCGCATACCAGCTGACCGGCTAAATGATTACTGATAGCAAAAAGTTTCAATCCATATTTGTCAAGAATCGCTTTCTGCTTTTTACAATAATCCAGGTCTTCGGCAGCCTGAAAAACATCCATATGGTCACCCCAACAAGCAAGCTCAAGACCGTTATAACCGATCTCGGCCATCTTTGCTGCCAATTCATCAAGAGTAAGGTCTGCCCATTGCCCTGTAAATAGTGTTACTGGTCTTGCCATATAAATATCTCCTTAGTTAAACAATGTTCTTCTCTGTTTATCTCAAAAAACAACTTACATATAATAAAATTGAATTTAAGGCCGTTTTTAAGTTTTACTTTTTAAACTTTGTCCATTTTTGTTTGCTCTTAGCACTGGTAAGAATCGTATCAATGAAAAGCATACCGCGTAAACCGTCATCTACATTTGGGAAATCCAGATATAGCGGATCCGGCTTAACCCTGGCGATTTTACAGCGAACAGCATCAACAAAGTTAAGATAATTATTCGCAAAAGCCTCGATAAATGCCTCAGGATGACCGGACGGCAGACGAGAACAACGAGCAGCTGCCGGGCTATATGCCGCAACATAATCATTGCCGCGTTTCCATACCTGCTCAGGGCCACTCATAGCCTTGACATACAGATAGTTTGGATGCTCCTGATGCCATTCCAGGCCACCGTTTTCGCCATAAACCCAGATTGCCAGGTTATTTTCTTCACCAACAGAAACCTGACTGGCATGCAGCACACCGCGAGCACCGTTATTGAATTTAACTAAACAGTTAACATCATCGTCAAGTTTTCTGCCAGGCACAAAAGAGGTAAGTTCCGCACAAATCTCAGTCATTTTCAGACCAGTGACATATTCTGCCAGATTTTCTGCATGAGTACCAATATCACCGCCACAGCCAGAACCGCCGCTTTGTTTAGGATCAGTACGCCAGGAAGCCTGCTGATTTTTAGTTTTCTCTAATGCAGTTGCCAGCCATCCCTGCGGATATTGAACAACCACCTTGCGAATCTTGCCGATTTCGCCTTTTTTAATCATATCTTTCGCCAGTTTAACCATTGGATACCCGGTATAATTATGCATTAAACCAAATACTTTTCGACTTTTCCTGACGATTTTAACCAGGTCACGAGCTTCCTTCACTGTCAGAGTCATCGGTTTTTCACACATAACATGAAAACCGGCTTCCAACAAAGCTTTCGCGATTGGAAAATGGAAATTATTCGGCGTACAGACAGAGACGAAATCCATCCGCTCACCTTCCGGCAATTTCAATTCTTTTTCAATCAGTTCCTGATAGCTGCTATATGCCCGTTTAGGATCAACGAACAATTCCTTGCCCATTTGCCTGCTCTTAGCCGGCATGATATCAAAGGCACCGCCAACAATTTCTATCTGACCATCAAGTCTTGCTGCTTTACGATGAACTTCACCAATAAAAGCACCAGGGCCACCGCCCACCATTCCCATAATTAATTTTCTGTTAAGCACAGTTAAGCCTCCAATCGAAGTTACAATCAAACATAGAAAAAAATTATAAATATGAAAACAAATATTTTATATTCAGTAAATCATACATAAATCATAGTAAAAACTTAAAGAATTGCATACTTTAAAAAATGAGTGATAGTAAATGCTGTAAATAAAGGTTTCATATTAACTTGCGAATCATGCTTGAAATTCAATACTTTTCTAAACAACAGATTGGTCACAATATTAGCATAACAAAGCAACAATGACAAGCGTTTTTTATGCTATTTCCCAACCATTTTGCGCATAATTTGGTTTTTCTCTTCATACCATCCAACAAAATCAAGCAGAATTCACTATTAAGCATTCATTAAGCACTATGTTTTAAGCTTTATGAATGTCCAATAACTACAGCAATCTCTTTGACCTACACATACATGACAACTAAACAGCGGTATCATTATAGTCGATATACTATATTGATTAAATTGGGCGAATTTATTGATAAGGTCCGGTAAAAACGTAAATAACAATACAATATTTAATAAAAACGGATGTTAAAAATACTTGAATATCTGAACGAGAGAAAATGCTTTTCTAAAAATGGCTTATTATTGGAACTACATTACTAACTAACCACACTAATACATAAATTAGTAAAACAAAAGCGAGACATCCATGCATAATATACTATTTGTTGATGATGAAAAATGTATCCTGGACTCACTAACAGCTGTACTGAGAAAAGAGCCATATAATATAATAACGGCAGAAAGCGGCAGCGAAGCACTTGAAGTCCTGGAAAATGAAAGCGTAGCAATGATCATTTCAGACGTTCTAATGCCTGGTATGGATGGGATTGAACTTCTGAAAAGAGCAAGTGAACTTTCTCCGCACTCGATTAAAATACTTTTATCAGGATTTTCAGAAGTTGAAATGATAATAGAAGCCATCAACAGCGGTTTGCTGTGGCGTTACCTTTTGAAACCGTGGAATAATGACGATTTAGTAATGACGATCAGGAGCGGTATAGACTATTATCAACTCAATATGGATAATCTTAAGTTACTTGAAGAGCTCAAGTTTAAGAATGAAGAGTTAGAGAACTTAAATCAGAATCTTGAAGAAAAAGTTCAGCAAAGAACATATATCCTCAAAAACTATAACGACCTGCTGATACAATTACTGGACGGTATCCCTATCAATACGTTCTTACACAACATTGTGGATTTCCTGAGTTACATACTCTGCACCAAACATATAAGCCTGATTATACCCGGCGAAACATCTTATAATACTTACTCCAGCTCTGAAATAAAAAATAGTGAAGCCTTAACAAAAGTAATAAACGTCGTGCAAGTTACTAATGATAATTATTATGAGAACGGCATAAGTGCAATACCAATAACACACAATGGAATAATATATGCTATTGTTATTTATAATTCAACTGATGATATATATATTAACAATGACAGTATATTTGAAACACTTACCATAATTCTCCGGATCGCCCTTCAAAGATACAGGCTGGTAGATAAAACAGAACACTTAATCAGTGATATTGACAAACTCCTGGAGGAATGTCATTGATGAGAGCAGGCTCTCAGAAAAATATTGAATGCGATCCCGAAGGAAGCATCGCAACAATTAACCATTTAGCAGCAGAAAACGTTTTTGGCGAAAAGATAACCATTGACGATGTTATTTCCATCCTAGCTGCAAATGGCATTTTGTCAAATATTGACACCATGGCAATAGAGATCGCTGTGGAGCACTCCAACCTTACCGGAGATCCGATCGAAGACCTGGTGGTAGCAAAAGCAAAAGTTAAAAACGAGATAATATTCGCTGATAATGATACTATCTCTACATCCGACCTGATGAAGGAAATAGATTCAGCGAGAAAAGCATACACGGCATATAATTCAACTGATGAAGAGGTGGAGGCAGATTTCCAGGCAAGATTTATTAAGAAAAATTCACTTATCTGCCAGGTAATTTTTGCAGACCATGAAAATATTTATGGCGATAAGATAAAGCGGCAGAACATTCCTGTTGTACTTAAACCCGGCGAAAATGTAGATATTACAGAATCAGCAAACTCAGTTTTATTTCATGCCAATACAGATGGATACCTGGTAATTGACGAAAACATGAGGCTGCATATCGTATCCCCTTTCCAATATTCCAGCGATAGAATGAGGCTTTCTTTAACCTTGATGCCAATGAAATCAACCACGGATTATCAAGCCTTACTCAACTATTATGCCAGAGAGCATCAGAATCTGATAATACCCGAACTCGGCTGCATGGATTTATACTCGGTGATGGAACATCTAAAATTATTAGAAGCCGAGAATAACATCGTAGAGCATCTTGTTGTTTCCAAAGGAATAAGCCCTATACCAAGCCAGAATGCAACGATTAAGATATATGCAGATACTGAAAAACCAAAAATGCAAGAAGACTTAAGTATATCTGACTATATGAAAATGGCACAATATACCATGGTCAGCCAGGGTGAGCTGCTGGCCAAAATAACACCGGCTATAGACGGAGTTCCCGGCAAAGATGTTTATGGGAATATCATCAATACTCATAAGGGAAAAAACAGAGATATTTCAGTTGGAGAAAACATAAGATATGAAGAGATAAACGGAACTGTCAGCCTGTTTGCAGAAAAAGAAGGGTGCCTCATATATAATAATTATAGAATTTCTGTATCAGATGTACTGCACATAAACGGCGACGTTGGACCGAATACAGGAAATATTTATAAGGGCTCCTCAATAATTATCAACGGTAATATCTTAAGCGGCTTTACGGTAGAATGTAAAAATGACCTGATAGTCAAAGGTTCTATCGAAAATAATGTTACAGTCAGATGCGGAAATCTGATTGTCAATAAAGGTGTATTTTGCAAGAAAGGGCTACTTTACGTAAAAGAAAATGCCGACATCGGTTATGTTCAGGATGCAAACATCAGAGTTTCCGGAGATTTGACAATACAAAGATACATTCACGGCTCAAGGATTTCTGTAAGAGGAGACCTTTTAGTACTAGGTCGTGGAGTTACAAGTAAGCAACGAGGAGCAATTATCGGCAGCAGAATTTCTGCCCTTGGCAACGCCGAGTTACATTCAGTTGGTAATATCACGGAAGAAACAATAATTTCTTGCGGTGTTGACCAGGAAATCAATAGCCAGATAACCAACAGCGAAACTGTAATTTCTCATTTGCAATCTGAAGTAGTTGCCAAGCAGAAAAGTGTAAACCTGGATTTCAACAATGCCAATACAATCGATATGATAAACCATTTGCCGGAATCACAAAAAGAGTACATTATAAAAACCTTAAAGGAAATCAAGAAAATACTCAACACGATTGATACCTACAAAGAGAAAATTGAGGCATTAAAAGAAAAAGCTTTTGCAGAAGACCTTGACGCAATCACGATTACCGTTAAAAGTTTTATAATCCCCAAAACAACACTCGTCATCGGAAGAAGCACAATGACTATCAGCCAAAAACATGACGCAACTAAAGCAAGACTCGACAAAGATAAAATTAAACTTTATCCCAATTACTAGCATCTCTGTTCTGTCTGTCCGGTAAATCATCACATAAAAAACTACTTCACTCCTTCATAGAGCCATACAGTCCCGCCTGCCATCGAAATAACTTTACTTTCCAGACATTCTTCCTGCATCATTTTTAAGATCTCGTCCGGCCTGTAAAACTCATTGACTGAATTAAAAAGATATTTATACGCAGAATATTTACCAGATACCATAAATGCCAATACCGGCATTAGAAATCGGAGGTAAATATAGTAAAACGCTCTGAAAATCATTTTATCAGGCATGGAAAATTCCAGGAACAAACATTTGCCCCCCTTCTTGACCACCCTGGCAGCTTCACTAACAGCTTTTGCCGTATCAGGGGCATTTCTCAAACCAAATACTATAGAAACTATATCAAAGGTATGATCTTCGAAAGGAAGAGCCTGCATATCACCCTTTATAAGTTCTACATTATCGATTCCTTTGTGTTTTAGTTTCTCTCTGCCAACGGTAAGCATCCCTTCGGAAGCATCAAGTCCAACCAGTTTTGTTATATTATCTCGCTCCTTTACCGCAACGATCACACTGTCGCAAGTACCGCAGGCAATATCAAGCATATGCAGGGGCCGGTTAAGAGGCACTAGTGACATCATTCTTTTTCGCCATCTCAAATCCATACCAAGTGAAATAAAACGATTGGCCCTGTCATAGCTGCCGGATATATTATCAAAGGCAAAGGCAATATCTTTTTTTTGATTTAACGTATCGCTCATAAGGTTTATTTGTTGAAAATAAAAGATATTCTCTTTGTCTGTATCCTATATATTGCTTTAAAAAAAACGAGACCGACATCGGCCAGAATAGTCGGTCTCACGTCCCGGGTAAGGGTGTTTTCTGCTTACACGTTTTATCCGGAAATCCATAGTTTGTCGCCTGTGGTCTGACCATTCCGTTGTTCAACCTTTGTCGTCAGGCTATGTCAATATCGGTCGCAGCCGCTATTTCATACAGAAAATCTTTTTTTTATAATATACACCTTTTATATCGGACCGAGCCCGACTAACGTCCACATAACTGCAATTAAAATATAGACTTACAGCCATATGTCAATTTTGTATTTTTTTTAATATATTTTTTACATTCATCAATTGGCCCGGGTATTATTTTTGAAAAAAAACTAGCATTTCGGCCATATATAAGTATTATTGCATAATCATTTAAATATAGATAGTATTGTAGTCATAATGGCTTTTATATCTCATAAAAAGCCATTAAAACAAATTAATTATTGTTGTTAGGAGTTGCGTAATGTGTGAATTCTTGTTAGCTGAACAGGCTAAAGTCATCGGCATCGCTGATATACTTGTGTTTATAGCATTTATAGCTGCCGTTCTTGCTGTTGGCTTTATCAAAAGTGGTAACAAAGAGCATGAAAGCCAGACAAGTGAAGATTATTTCCTGGCAGGCCGCGGCCTTACATGGTGGCTGGTAGGTTTCTCTCTTATTGCTGCGAATATTTCAACCGAACAGTTTGTCGGTATGTCGGGCCAAGCCGCTGACTGGCTTGGTATGGCGATTGCGAGTTACGAGTGGATGGCGGCTATTACGCTGGTAGTAGTAGCATTCGTCTTTCTGCCGAAGTTTCTCAAGTGTGGTATCTATACAATTCCCGAATTCCTGGAACATCGTTTCAGCCCTATCGCCCGCTGGGTAATGGCTGCTGCAACTCTTGTAATTCTCGTTGGTGTACCGACCGCTTCAGTAATTTACTCAGGAGCAAAAGTTATCTGTGTAAACTTTGACGGTATCAACCTTTTCGGTCTTGATTTTGGAAATATTACCGTGGGTTGCTGGATCATTGGTACCCTGGCTGCTATTTACGTATTTGTAGGCGGTTTGAAGGCCTGTGCGTGGGCCGACCTGCTCCAGGGTTCAGCCCTGGTTCTCGGCGGTGTCATTATTGCCATTTTTGCTTTTAATATGCTGGCAGATAAAGCACCTGAAGAATTGATTAAAACATCAGTAAACTCCGAACTTACCGCACCGCAACTAACCGATGCCGGACCTATTGACAGGTTTATCGCATTGAATAAAGCCGAACTTCCGGACGGTAAGCTTCACATGGTTCGCGGAGCAGATGACGCTTCTATCCCATGGACAGCACTGGTAATCGGCCTCTGGATTCCTAACTTCTTCTACTGGGGATTGAACCAGTATATCATGCAGCGTTCTCTAGGCTCGAAATCGCTGGCAGAAGGCCAGAAAGGTGTAGTATTTGCCGCATTCCTAAAACTGATTATTCCATTTGTAGTTGTAATCCCCGGTATTCTCGCGTTCAACTTGTTCAGTACCCATCTGGGCGACCTGGCTGTTGACCGAAACCGATCAGGCGTAGAGCTGGTAAACAATTATTTCAACGATAGCGTCAAGGCCCAATTTGCCGCTAAAGAAGAAATGATCTATGTCTTTAATGAGGATTTTGCCAAAACAGAACCGGAGCTGGTTAAAGAGCTTGTTGCATTTAACCTGAAATTGACAAACCAGGAAAAGGAAATCCCTGCTGACCCAGCGGCATTGGTCAAGTTCAATAATGATATCGCCGATAACGCAGGAGATATTAAATCATCAGAATTACTGGCTATGTACTTAGATACTGAACAGAATTTCCTGGAAAAATTCATGAATATTTTCAGCTCTGATGATTCACACAAAACAGAAATCATAAAATTCAAAGAAGCGTTTGCTGATATCTATCCTGAAATAACAAAAGAGATAGTCGCTAAAAACGCTATCCAGTTGGCAAAAGATGTCGTTAGCGACCCGATAGAATCTCCAACTGCATCAGATTACAGTAAAATTGTTGCAGCTCACGCAACCAAACTTAACAAAGAAATGTCAGAGATCATAAAAGATGCCCTGGACCTTAAGGATGGCGAAATAATTCCTGCAATCGATGACAAACTGGAGCTGGCCAAAGTCAACAGCATCTTTGTTAATATTGCCGAAGCAGATGCAAATGAAGAAGTTTACAAGTTGTCATCTGAACTTGTCGGCTATGACTTTGACGCCGCTTTCCCAACACTGATCAAGAAGCTTCTACCAGTAGGAAACGGTCTGAAAGGTTTCGTTCTGGCCGCGATTTTCGGAGCAGTTGTCAGTTCACTGGCATCAATGCTGAACTCAGCATCAACCATCTTTACAATGGACGTTTTTGCGAAGATCAAGAAGGACGCACAGCAGGATGCACTTATCAAAGTTGGTCGAGTTTGCGTAATCGTATTTGTGCTGATTGCTATGCTCATTGCCCCAACGCTCGGCAGTCCTAAGCTAGGCGGTATCTTTAACTTCATCCAGGAATTCCAAGGATTCCTGTCACCAGGTATACTGGCGGTATTTATCTTTGGCCTGCTGGTTCCAAGAACTCCAAAATTTGCCGGTACCCTTGGTATCATATTGAATGTATTCCTTTACGGCCTGTTTAAGTTCAGTCCTAGTGTTCCCGGTCTTAAGAGTATAGGTATTCTTAATACTATTGCTGAAATGGCGTTCCTGAATAGAATGGCACTTTGCTTTGGTATTTGCCTGGCTGTTATTGGAATCATGACAATATTGAAACCGGAAAAAGAAGCTGTAGTTCTTCCGGTTAACGAAAATATGGACGTAACCTCTTCTGCTTCAGCCAAGTTCTGGGGTATCGTAGTTTGTATTATGACCGTAATTCTTTACATTATCTTCTGGTAATAGACAGAAGTAATTAAAAAGTTCAAAGCCGCCTCGTCTCGCTATGAGGCGGCTTTTTTTATTATAGATATACCTTGCACTTTGATAAGGTAATAACTAAAACCTAAAGCTTCCAGAACAAACAATACTATTATGTTCAAAAGAACTGACTCAAATCCCGGGCAATACAGTCCGACAAAATCAACTATCGCCCTTGCAGTTACGCTGCTGATAACGCTTGGGCTGGCACAATGGTATGTCTCGACCAAACAGGGTGCATCAAACGTTAAAAAATTACTTTCATCGATAAGAGAGTCCGGGCTGGATCAATTTATCCCATTTGAGAATTATTCTCAATATTATATCCTGTACAATAATAACGATGAGCCGGTCGGCTACAAGTATTATGAGCACTACTGGAAAGATAACTATCTAATGGGTATAGAGATAACCCGACTGACAGACCATAAATACTACGGCATAAATGAATGGCGCATATCAAACAATACAAATACATGGAGCCAACACGAAAGAATCAGTGACAATGGAACACCAAAAGCATTAGACATAACCTACAATCCGGATGAAGGTATGAAATACATTATCAACGGCACGATTGTTGACGCTTCGTCAATAAGCTTCCATGCTAATCTTATTCCTCCTTTCATGCTGGACATATATTCCTCGATAGGAGTTCAGCGGTACAACACTCAACTGGATTTTACATTACTAGCTGGAATTGAGGTAATTAACTTTCCAGTAAGCCCCGGTGAACTGGAAACTATCCCATCATATGTCAGATCTGAGCACCCAGACGGTTATGCAGTTCAAGCTAATTTCAGGGGAATGACACAGAATATATATTACAGTAAAGACCACCAGTTAATATACCAGAAAGATAATCTCGATCGAGATTTTGATACTATTATAGCATCCGATAAAGAAGATGTATTTAAGCTATGGCCGGAAGCAGAATTTCTGCTGCCTAAACGTGATAATAGCGGCGATCTTTAATTGACTCAAAACCAATACCCGCCTTTATAGAAAATGCCCAGCCGGATTACTTAGGGTGCTATTTACGAAGTAATTCAGCAGCTTTTGCCGTTTCGACACTATAGGGCCAATCGGCTCTTAACCTTTGCAGTACTTTTTCAGCCAACTCTGTTTTTCCGGATTCAAAAAGAGCCTTTACCTGGAACCCCAACAATTCCGGTTCATAAACATCTGATATTTCTAATCTTTCGCAGCGTTTAGCAATAAAATAAAGCTGGGCCCACCCTTGGGCCGCCTGCCATAATTTTAGACGAATGAGGTTAAAATCAGCGTCAATGATATAAGACGGATCATCTTTCAGGATATCATTTAACCTGCCAATCCCCTGCTGTATTACATAGCGATCCTCACTTTCGGAACACTGATCGGCAAACCTTAGATCGGCGGCAATACGCACTTTCAGCTTTTCCAGTTCCAAAGCACTACCTAGTGGTTTGCTAAATTTCAGCTGAGGTATATCATCCGGGCCTGCCAACTGTAACTCAGCCCTGATTACCTCAAGCTGTTTTTGTCGGCTGAAATCAAGATTAGCCGGCAATAACTGCTCCTGTTTTTTGGCTTCCGTATAGTCACCTAAATAGTCCAGCAATAATCTCATATAGATAAGCCGCAGGTCCTTTGCATTGGAACTGTCTGCCTCTACAGAAGATAGAATTCTCCCTGCAAGAATAACCGCCAGGTCATATCGAGCCGTTTCGATCGATTCCAGATAAAGAATAAATTTAACATAAAAATCAAGATGCTGTGCAAACTCCAGTTCTTCATCTTTTTTTAGGCAGATAGCTTCAGAAGCAAGTTTTTTCCATTGTTCGGAACCATACTCATCGACAAAACTATAAAAAGAGATAAGATCAGATATTTTCACATGACTGAGATACCCTATCGATACAATATTGCCAAATAAACTAGCGGTCCTGGCATGATTGAAGAGCTTATTTCTTGCTATATCAACATTTATCGACTGCTCGGTATTGTACAAAACATTACCGCCGTCTTTAACACTCAGCTTAACCTTGTGCAGCCCTTTTTTAATAAAGACATGTTCGACGGTTTCGCCCATTGCGATGATACCATCGTCAAACTCCCACCGATACTCCGGTTCCTCAAGATTTTTTGCAGGTATCACCTCAAACTTAACCGCAACAATGGCCGGTCCACCGGCATCTATCCTAATGTCATCAATAATATTCCATGAAAAGGTGTTCTTATATGCAACAGCATCTTTAGCAAATACTTTTACAGGCTTATAATATGCTTGAGGAATAAAATCGCAACCGGTCATTATACGGAATACATCACTACCTTTTCGCCAGGCACAGATTACATACTGCTCGCCCCACTTGTTGAAATTCATATATTCAATTTTATGAATTCCGGGTACCAGATTTACCGTACTGTTATACTCACACCTTCTGCCGCCATGAAAATCATGCCTACCCTGCCAATGTACGACAAATTTGTCATCGATAAATACGGTAGACGGCCACCTGGAGCAGGTTGCAAAAGAATATTCACCAGCTTCTTCGACCTGAAAATAACCTATATAATAATACTGACCGAACGAAGAACCCCTTTGGTTAAACAGTTCATGACCATAATCGAGTCCAACAGCCGGCCAGGAATGGAAAATACCCTCGATAAACACAGAATCAACTATCCAGGAATCGTTTTTCCATGCTTCTACGAACCCCGGCAGTTTATCACAACGATCTTTATCTTTTTCCAGTATCCTGGTCTCAAGAGTCAATCCCCCTTTGCCATACCAAAGATTGTCCAGCTTACCTTGTTTGCCTTCAATAGGGGTAATATAGGCAAAATAATTACTTAACCCACCAGCGGTTGTATCAAATTGCACCTTAAGCGGCCTATGAGGATAGCCGCTGCAAACCCGGCTTGGCACCTGCTGGCCCGCCGGCGATAGAATAGCGACATCAAAATTATTGCCAAATTCATCAGGAACATACAATTCACATTGAGCAACTTTAGGTGCCTGAGTTCTGAGGGTAAAACCGGAATTGGCCCATACTGTCCGAGCCCTGCCACCAGTAAGATCTGTAACCAGCTTTAAGACTTTGCATTCAACAGGTATTTTGACATTGATTTCCAGCGATTTACTATATTTTGAAATCTGCTCAGAGCTGTAAATCTCTTTGTCGTTTGACAATATCGTAATTTTAACTTTTGCCGAAGCATCAGCACCATCTTCCAAGCCAACCGCAGCGACAAACCTATCATACTTGCCTGACATTTTATATTCAACTTTGCCGCTTCCGTTCATTGCCAGGAAATAGGTATAATGAACGCCATCAACATAGTTATAAACATTTTTACCTTCCTGAGGTGCGGTATAAAAATTCCGGGAAGAGTCTTTGTACTCAGGTACTACCTTATGGACAGGTACGTCCGGCAGCCTGGCCTTACCAAAATCCTGTTCGATCTGATAACATAAAACAGCATTCGGAACACGCCACTGACCATGACACAGATAAGGAAAAAAGGAAATAAAGACATAAACGATAAATAATGACCGTCCAAAAGACCCTAAAGTATTCCCCAGCCTTCCGGCATAATGATATGTCACTTTTCTCTTATCAGGCATTTTTCAAAATTCAACTGTTAGAATTAACAATACCTTTTGTCAAAAGGCCGTAATAAGTATATTCACAATCAGTAGTTTTATCATCGCTACTACCGCAAAATCCGCCATTATCCTGCATTAAAGCATCAACAAACCTGCTGCAATCATACTTCATATTTTCGATATCAGTTTTGGTATATGCCAGGGTAAACAAACCTACCCCAGTACTGAGAAGGTCAGGAGTGCCGCCGGGAACAGCCGCCATGCCTCCTTCAGGACAATAACAGCTCTTTAACCAATCTATGGAAGCCTGAGTGACTTTGCCAACCAGGATATCAAGCATAACTATCGCAGCAGCAGTGGAAGGTACCAGCCCAACGGGCATTTTATTATCATTCACATACGAACCGTCTTTTAATGCAAGAGATTCGATTGAATCGACCATGCCCCTGGGGTTAGTCAATGTTACCGCCATATCCTGCAGAGCCCCTAAAGCAAGAAACGCAGCATAAATACTGCCCTTTTCATCACCTTCGGCCATGCCGTATCCGCCGTCCTGAGAGACAAAAGCAGCTATCCGTTCAGCAATACGGTCACTTATAACACTATGCTTGAATTCCAGAGGCAGACACCCTGCACATCGTCCAAGGGAGGCCACTTCCAATAAATCCATTTCCTCGATATAAGGGTAAAATCTTTGTAAAAATCCGGCAACTCGCTCATATGGAATCTCCACATTGAAAGCATCCAGCAGCTGGAGCCCGAAAACCGTATAATACAAATCAACATTACCATCGCGATCGGCAAAACCAGCCTCGCGGGTAATCTGGCTGACAGTAAAATCTCTAACTTTCTGACGCAGTGCAGGATCTAAAGAATCAGCACCCTGCCGAACGTATTCCATTATTGAGCTTTTAATTGACATAGTATTACACCCAAATACATTAACCTTGAGTTAATTATTGTTGCGGATTTTGTTCATAAGCCGGTTTATCTTTTCTGTCTGATTGGCCCTGTTATATATATCAACCATTAACTTAACAGTATTCTGATCATATACATTATTGTCAACCATCTTTTCCAGAATAGCTATCGCAGCATCAGCCTGTCCGGATTTATCCAGATAGAAAGCATAGGTATACCCATGTTTAATATCAGCAGGTTCAATTTCATATGCTTTTTTGCAGTATTCCAGCGAAGCTTCAGGAGATTTATCAGCCACCAGAATCCCCAGGTTATATAAAGCACCGGTATTTGTGGGCTGCAGCTTAAGTACTTCACGAAACTCATCTTCTGCTTTATCAAGCTGATTCACTTCGGCCAGCAGCAATGCTGAATTATAATGAGCGGCACTATTTTTCGGATCAAGTTTAATCGCTTTTTGCAGAGACTCCAGGGCTTTTTCGTTTTGGTCAAGAGCATTATATGCCATGGCAACATTCACCAGCGGCGGGATAAAGTCATACTGCAATCGAGAAGAATTTTCAAAGCACTCAATTGCTTTCTGATACTGGCCGATCCCCATATAGTAATTACCTTTGTTGTAATGGGAAGTACCATCATCCTGCCTGGCATCCAGCGAAACGAGATATTCATCAACAGCCTTCTTGACAGATTCTTTATATTCATCAGGAATATACTGGTCAGGAACCTGCGAAAGCGTAATACCGGCCTTAACACGTACAATCCGGAATTTATCGCGAGAAGCCTTAAATAACTCTAATAACGACTGCTCGGTAAGATATGTGTTTAGAGCATAAGCAGCGCTGGAACGAACAAGCGGCGATTTATCCTTGTTAAGAATATCAATCAGGACCGGCCATTTTCTATCATCGCTACAATTTTCCAATAGCCTTACAAGCGAGTTGGAAAATATTTCGCTGTTAGCGGGTTCCTTGATATATTCCAGCATTTTCGGCAGATTTTCCCATTTGCCATGGCGTGCCTGCTGGATGAGGTCAGCAATTTCCAGGGTAGCTTGCTGGTAATCTTCTTTATGCCAGCGTCTGACCTTTTTGTCGGCCCATTCCGGACTTTTATCCTTATGACATATGTTACAGGCATTGGGCGACTTATAACGAATAGTGGCACTTGGCATAGGCGGCCGCATGGAATGGTCGCTTCTCATCATATTACCAAAACGAGTCATAGGCATATGACATTGAATACATTTGGTGGCACCTTCCTTGTGGCGGCTATGCTTAACTATATTGTCAACTTTGCCCTTATGGCACTCGACACAGGCATCGTTAGCCTTAGCATCTTCATGGAAGCGGTAGCGTCCGCTGGAAGTGTGGCAGTACATACAGTCGAGTTTACTGTTTCGGGCACAAGGGCTGAGGCTCCATGAAGTGAAGGTATAATTTTCGCCGAGGTCGCGACCATCAGGGTAATAGTCAATATTTTCATAAGTTGCGAGGTCATAATGATCGTAGTAGGCCTCGCCGGGAATATAGCTAGGTGTGATAGCGCCGCCCTTGGTATGACAGCTGGAGCAGGCAGAGTCAACCTGTTCCGGGGTAGAGCCATGGGACTGTACCACCATAATCATCTTTAAGTCTTCAGGCTGTTTGTCATTCTTCATTGCCTCCCTGCATACCCTGTTGTGCTCACTGGCCGGTCCATGACAAGATTCGCAGTTAATGCCCGGCTCTTTCCAGGTTGTGCTGTATGAATCATTCTCAAAGTCGTAATTCTGTGAATACTGGCTCACATGACAACCGTAACACCTTGAATTAAAGGTATATGGGTAATCCTTCCAGTGATAAGGAGCATCGTCAAACTCATGAGAATGCCTGACACCGCTTTTGGCCATATCATACCATCGCTTGAGTAACAGGTCATATGCCAAAGGCAGAGTCTGCATCTTGCCGCCTTCGAGTTCGGTAATAAGGTAAAATACATTTTTGCCGCCGACGGCATATTTCATCGGATAGGTATTGGTGCCCTGGTCGGTTTCTTCGATAATAATTTTGTTTTCTACATCAGCTCTATATTTTGCACCTTCAATTTCGATAAAATCATCATGAGGCGGCAGGTTAGCCTTTGCAAATTCGTCAGTTACGATATTAAATGAATTGCCGTGGCGTGAGGTGGCCCAAAGCTCGTGGAATTTATGATGACATTCCTTGCAGCTTTCAGAGCCGGTAAAATGCCATTCCTGCTGAACAGCAGCGGCGGTTTCAGCATCAGAACTACCCTGAGTATCGACCGCAGAGGATTTGTCTTTGCAGCTGAAAATAAAAAAGAAACTACAGAGCACAGATATTATAAAAAGATACTTAATTCTATTCATTTCGCAATAATTCCATTCCTTCAGACCTATATTAAAATATTTATCTGAAACAGCTTATGTCAATCATACATACTTATCAGCCATTTACAACAATAAACAATACAGGAGATGATCTCAGGGCGGACAAGCCGCACCTAAGAAAGTGTAAAGTGTAAAATAAAAATTGTAAAGAAGGTGTCGCTAACGCTACCTTTCAAAAGCTGACGCACATGTTGGTTCCTTTTATGATCGTTGCAATTATATATATTGTAATATTTTATGAACGTTATAAGTGAAAACGACACATAAAAAACAACGTTTTGAATGATAATAGTATATATTCGACATAATATTGACCACAATCACATAAATAGTGACATTTTCCGGTCAAAAAATACAGACAATTATAAAATGCAAGATTGAATCTAGTCATTACAATCGTTAAGAATTATCTTTTTACCTAGTATTTGCTATTTTATCACTTTTTTGCTTTGCCAAAATTACCTATTTTGATAATATTCACTATAGTAACAGGGTATGATATACTGCGGCAATCGGGAGGCATTTATAGTTGTTTTTCTTTATGGCCTGAGGAATAATGTAAATGTACATGCTTTAATCGGAAAAGAACCGGGAAGCACAAACCGAAAGATCCGGAGATAATCCGGAGAAAGAGAAAATTACTAATGAAGACAGGTAAGTCTTTTTTCAGGATGATGTTACTATGCATACTGCCAGTTGCGGCAGGAACGACAGAAGCTAAAAATGTTTTTGTTACGCTTGATATTTCGCCGCCAGAACAAAACATTAATACTTTTGACGCAACAATCAGTACGTCCGGTTATGTGACAGTATCAACTATTTTTGGAGATATCCAGGTTGATATAGGCAATTCGGATTCAGACAGTGCAACAGTATCGGGATATTTCAATGCCGGAATGATAATTGATTTTGATGATACAAAAAACGCGGCTGTCGGCTCACTGGCGTTTAACGGCGGCGAGGTGGCAATGAGCGATACGGAGTTTGTTTTTGATTACGGAGCATTGGGAGGTATTACGGTGACCAATAGCGATATTGCCGGGTACCCGGGCACATTTATGCCGGGGCTTGGCACCGTCACAGGGACCGCATTCGAAGTGAGTGAGCATTATGCAGTAGTTAACCAAGGAACAACAACAATTTACGGTACAGGCCTGGCAAGCGGCATGTTTGACCAGAACATGGACTATGGAACAGAGCCGAGCTCTCCTACTACTGTTGACGCTCAAGGGAGCCTGACAGTCAGCTATGATTATACTATCGGCAACCTGGATTATTATCACGTTGAGCTGATAATACCAATAGATATGAGCCAGACAATGCTGACGCAGGCTGATGAGGAAGAAGGCTATGAAGTTCAGATTGATATGACGGTTGTTGGTACGATAAAAGCTGAAGGCAGTTTCTCAGTTAACAGCTGTAAATACAAGGGCGACCTGGCGGATAATGATTGTGAGGTCGGCATAAATGACTTGCAGGTAATGACTAACCAATGGCTGGAAAGTTCTGATATGCTGCCGTGTCCGCTGGCGGCTGATCTTGGCGGTAACGACTGTGTCGTAAACCTGGCAGACTTTGCGGTGCTGGCTTCGGAGTGGATGGTAAATAAAGAGTAAAGTGTAAAATAAAAAAGGTAAAGAAGTTTGTCCCGATATACATCGGGACCTTAATTTAAAGGCTTACGCAAAAATTCACTTAAATATTACAAAGTAATTTATACAGGGCTCAACATATTTGATTGTATGTTGAGCCTTATATTTATTGTACTTACGTTTTGCAGAGTGTTATAATCATTTGAACCTAGAGCAATTTTGACTGTTCAACATTACACGCAAAGGCCAGAACAGAGCCAATTAAGTGAAAAATGAATAATGAAAAGTGAAAAATTCAGGTGTTCGACTATCGTCTCACGCTTTGTTTAAAAATAAGCGTTGCAGGAAGGCCCTTTTAGGCGATTTTTGCAACTTAAAAACTGCAAAAGTAAACTTTAAGATAAAGAAACGATATTATGAAGATAGCAGTGATAGGAGCCGGCGGGGTCGGCGGATATTTCGGCGGTAAGCTGGCACAAGCGGGTAACGACGTTACGTTTGTCGCACGAGGTGCGACGCTGGAGGCGATGCGTAAAAACGGGCTGACGGTAAAGAGTGTAGACGGCGATTTTTTTATACCCGAAGTTCAGGTGACAGATAATGTGTCGGAGATAGGTGAAGTAGAGCTGGTTGTGCTCGGCGTGAAATCGTGGCAGGTTCGGGAGGCCGCGGAGCAGATACAAAGCATCTGCGGCGCTGGTACGGCGGTACTGCCGCTGCAAAACGGTGTCTTGTCGACCGAGGAGCTTAACGGCGTATTAACGAACAACCGCGGCAGTAGTACGGCGTTGAACGGAGGCAGCGCGGCGCAAAACGAGCTAACGAACGGCCACGGCACAGGTGCGGCGGGTGACGGCTATAGCGCGGCGTTATGCGGGCTATGTCGAATCTTTAGTAAGGCGGATATGCCGGGGGTAATCACCCATTTTGGCGTGAACCCAACAATAGAGCTTGGTGAGCCCAGTAATGAGAAGTCTGAGCGGGTTCTGAAAATTCAAAAAGTGTTCGATGATGCGGGTGTCAATTGCAAGGTTCCGGACGATATTATTGCCGCGATATGGCAGAAGTTTACATTCATATGTACGAGCGGTCTGCTGGTAGTAAGTAACAGCACCTATGGTCCGCTGAGGGAGATACCGGAGACCAGAAAGATGATGATTGAGCTTATGACGGAGGTTAATAATGTAGCGATCGCTAAGGGAGTGACGCCGATGCCGAATGTGGTGGAAAAGACGATGGCGATAATAGATAAGTGTCCGTATGATTCGAACTGTTCGCTGACGAGGGATGTGCTGGCGGGCAGGCCGTCAGAGATCGAGTATCAGAACGGTACGGTTGTGCGGCTGGGCGAAGAGCTGGGAGTCGATGTGCCGGTGAACCGGTTTGTGTATTCGAGTATATTGCCGATGGAGATAAGAGCGAGAAGCAGAAGTTAAAGTATGAAGGATGAAAAATCGGAGTAGATCCCTTTTGGCTTTTTGGTTTACAGTGTTTGTAGTATATGTTTTTTGCTCGCGAGGATGCGGGGAAATATAAAATTAGTTTCTGAGATGTCACTTTTAAACGACTGGCAACAATCTTTGCCGAGCTGGTGCTCGGCGTTCCCAGGAATAAAAAGGAATCTGAAAAATGACAAAAGCAGAATTGATAAATGAATTGAATAGTTTATTTGGCAAGAACAGGGACAAGCTGTGCGACAGGCTTAAAGTCGCGATGGGAGATATAGCCAGATGGGAAAATATCGGAGCTGAGATACATAAGAAGACCAGGCAGCCGATACGAGGAGCTGAGCTGATAAGCGAAGATATGGCTGAATGGATCAAGAATCCAAAAGCGAAAATAGAAGATATCGGAGATTGCAGTTTCTATTATGAGATCATTTTGAACGGCGGTGTTAAAGACGGGATGGACTGGGATATTGAGCTGGCGGAAAGATGTAAAGGCGGCTCTAAGATATGTACAATATGGTCGAGCCTGCTGTTTCCCTATTATTCGACAGATTACTATCTGATGAAATATATACGAGAAATCGACGAGATTGAGTTACTGCCTTATAGACCATCAACAAAACGAGAAGTTCAAATTGAAGCTAAGATCAATGATATTTTCAAATCGAACGGGCTCAAACTAATTACACCGAAACTGGCAAATACGATTGTACCTAAAGCTATGACAGATGTTAAGGATAAAGGCAAGGCAACAGTTTTTGCCTGCTTGTTTTCAGATATACATGAATACAAAGAAGATTACTTCCGCGGTTCTTGTTTTGATGATAAAAAGAACCGTCTGGATCACATTTTCCCGGGGACAGAGATAAGCTGGAATGAAAGATTGAGCAGGAAAAATAAGGTTATTGAAAGATATGTCAGCATTCATTGTCCATCAGGCGAATTAGTTCATATAGACCTTGATGACCAATACCGGATTGAAAAAGTTAAATATTCGCATAAGCTAAATAAATCTTTGACACTGGATGTTAAGAAGAAGAAATTAGTTTAGCAGCCAGCTGTAAGTAATAAACATTCATCAAGCAGTATAATAATTTCTTGCTTCGCACTCTGGCACTTTGGGGGCAAGAACGAAAAGTAAATGGGTTGCGAATACAGGTAAAAGGCAAAAATTAAGGGGTTGCTACGCAAACTTGGCTAACGCCGAAGATTTTAACCATTTTTACACGAATTTATTATAAGGTTACTCGCTTCAATCTTCGCTAAAGCTTTGGTTCGACAAGCCCGCTTATGCTACTTTTAAGCTCAGGCCGGGGACAGGTATTGGCTGAAGAGGTCGTGGTCGGGCCATTGTTTGACTGAATTAGCGGCATCGTGGAGCATGCCGTCGATATCGCCATAGTTTAAGCCGCTGGAATCGTCCCGCTGGTTGAAGAGAACACACCAGTTGAGGTTGTCTTTCCATCGTCTGATCAGAAGCGTGTGGGTGCCGGGCAGGCTGCCGCCATGCCAGGTATTGCGATTGCCGTTATGCCAGTCGCGGACGGACCAACCGCAGCCGTAATAGCCATCTCCGGGTTTGTACCGATCGGGAGCGATATTGGCAGGCAGCCCGAACATGGTATCAATTGCCGGTTTGGAGAGAATCGGGCATTGGTCGGGGTTATCGAAAGCGGCGGCAAAGCGTACCAGGTCGATTGCGGAGGTAATCCAGCCGCCGTGAGCGGCCATGTTTTCGATGTTAAATCCTCCGTATTGGAACGGGACATTGTCTAATTTCTTATCAAAGACACTCTGTTTTTTGCTATCGCAGGAATAGTATTTAACTTCGTTGGGCTGACGGTACTCCAATAAAGAACGACCTATGACGGGCCGGGTGATACCGAGCGGTTTAAATATTGAACTTTTGACATAGTCGTCATAAGACTGGCCGGTAACGGCTTCGATGATCAGGCCGAGCAGCATATAGCCGTAGTTATTGTATGAGCGGGTTGTGCCGGGGTCGTACTGGAGGGGTTTATCTGCCATATATTTTACGATGTCGATTTTTGAGAGAGGTAAGGAAACATTTAATGAGTCTGCTATATGGCGGTCGTAGAACATCGGCGCTAAAGTTTCGAGACGGTTCCAGCCGCCAAGATGCTGGAGCAGATGGCGAATGGTAATATTTTGGGTGCGGGTGTCCTTGTATTTGAGGCTGAGAAGCTCTTTGGGCAGCATTTCGACCATTTTTGCGTCCAGTGACAGCTGGCCGGACTGGACGAGTGTCATAACAGCGGCGGCAGTGACAGGCTTACTGACGCTGGCGATGCGAAAGAGCGAGTCTGGCTGAACGATATAGCCGTCATCAAGGCCGGTATAGCCGCGTGCGAAAACGAGCCGCTGCTGACAGGTAACCGCGAGCGAGCCGCCGGGGATAGAGCGGGCCTGCATGAACTCTTTCATGGCAGAATCGAAGCTGTCGAGCTGAGGTACCTTCGGGCCGGTCTCGAGCCAGCATTTCAGAAGCGGGACATCAGGCTGGGCCGCATTTGAACAACAAGAAGAAGAAAGCACGCAACAGGCGGCGAGCCCGGCGGCTTTGATAAAAGAACGTCTAGAATATATGTCTGTTTTTTGCATAAGATTTACTTAAACTGACTAAAGGTCTGTTTGAGAGGTATTGGGTGTTGGGTGTTAGCCAGAGATTGCCGCAAAACGGCATCCAATTTAAATTTTGATATATTGTACTACACAGTTTAGAGCAAAACAAACTATTAAATCGGTCACTTTGATTATTTTACCTTATTTTATAATGAAGGCACCTGGCAAATTTAATTATCCTTTTCAATCTTTGTACATATTATAGCTGAAATAACAATGAATAAGTATAAAAAAACAAATGCCATAAGGCAGAAAAGGAAAACAAATGGATGGTTTGATATCGTATACCATTGATAATATTCACCATGGTTCATTACACCTGCTTCCCAGCTATCCGGAATGAAAGGCGGGCCATTCAGTCTTGCCTGCTCCGGTGTTTCTGCTACCATAAAACTAATTACAGTAAAAAAAAGAGGAAACAAACAGATCGCAGCTATTATTTGCATTAAGTTGAGTAAAGTTCTTTTACGCATAAAATGCTATTTTTCGTAAATTATGTCTAAATTGAAAATAAAGATGGTAAGCACATTTTAATTACACTTTAATTTAAGCCCATTCAATTTCTTCCAGAACAAGGTCCATCATGCCAAGCTCCTTAAGCTTCTCCACACCTGTCTCGGTAATAATAGTACCGGTAAACTGACCTAAAGTACTAATTGTAAACATATCTTCGCCGTTCCATGACTCAAAGACTGGAAAAGTGCATTGTTCATCAGAAGAATTCGTAACCATATTAGCCTTCTTATGACCACATTCACTACAAATCTCAATTGGTTTCCTATTAACACCAACAATATCTTTCAAAATTGCATCAACAAATAATGCTGAAAGTTTAGGCTCTGTCATAAATCGCTTGTTTTTAGGGATTTTGCCTTCCTGATTCCACTCAGAATATCCTACCTTTATAGCACTAACACCTGTCAAGGTATTTACAGCCCTGTCAATATTTTCAAGAGTTGAAATCAATGGACAGCAACTGCCTATAAAACCTTTCATGCAATAGTCAATATCTCTAAAATCATCAAAACCCTGTATCAAAAGATCATACCTATATTTATTTGTTGAATGACATTTATCACAATTAAATACTGGCTCTCTATTAATAATGTCAGAAACAATGGCCCATGACTTTATTGGGCTATAAGTTCCCATTGATCTACTTATTCTATATATATTTGGTTTATTCATATTTCGCTCACAGAAGGCAGCGAGGGCAGTTCGCAAACAAGCCTGCGAAAATTGCCCCCCTACATTGGTGTCAGTTCCTTCTAAACTTTTGAGATACGGTTGACCATTTCGCGGACGAGATTTTCGCAGCCGAGGATGACCTTGACCTTAGAGCCATCGTAGTTTTCGCAGTCGAACGGGAAGATATTGCTGCCGGAATAATCGGTCATTATCCCACCGGCGGCGTAGATAATGGCTGCGCCACCAGCGACGTCCCAGAGCTTGGTGCGTGGGAATATGCCTGCGGAATACTGGCCACCGGCGATATATGCCATATGCAATGCGGCGGAGCCGAGGTTGGCATGGACGCAGCCCTGGAAGACGCTTTCGATCTGGGGCCAGGACCAGTCTTCATGGAGCAGTCCGGATACGGCGATCTGGGTGTTGTGGTGGATGGTGTCCTGTTTGACGGTGATCTGCTTTTCATTGCAAAATGCCGGGCCGCCGGATACGGCATGATACATTTTATCGGATTCTGGGTAATATACGACGCCACAGGCCGGCATGCCGTCGACGAGCAGGCCGATACTGACGCAGAAATACGGCATACCAAAGGCGAAGTTGCGAGTGCCGTCGATTGGGTCGATAACCCAGTATGCGTTGAGCTCGCCGGTTGGCGGTACCTTGAGCAGCATCTGGCCGGAGCCTTCGTCGGGCTCTTCGGCGATAATGCCGATGTCGGGGAAGGCAGCCTGAAGCTGTTCGATGATCATCGCCTGACATTTGACATCAATCGCGGTGACAATCGAGTTGTCGCATTCCTTGGCGTAGCTTTCGGCGGCGATATTTTGACTTGCATATATTCCGGCCGCGCGTGCGGCATCTTGTGCTATTTGAACGGCTCTATCCAGTTCCATAAACTCTCCGAAATCTCCGACTGCGGTGACGGATCGTCGGGCAGAAATACCTTGCGGTCAAATGTGCCTCGCCCAGTCAGCAGCAGTTCATTGTTAATACTATCATATTTCCAGCGCCATAAGCTGAGCCGCCACGGCTCAACAATGCCGCCCACTTGTTTGTCCCATTCGCCCCCTATCTCGCCGTAATTGGTCGGGCTGAACCGCCGCCTGATATTAACCAGAGAAAGCAGCTCTTTGCCGTCGGGCGAGAGAATCACGCCTTGCAGTTTTCGCTCGTTGTAAAAGTCTCGCAGGCTGTCGATGTGTTTCTGTGCTAATTCATACAGAGTTCCATCGCCTTTGCCGGGAAAGCTGACGAGATATTTTTCTTTTCGTTTGACGGCGAGGTAAAACTTTTCGCCGAATGTGCCCTCTATCATTACAGCGGATTTGTCGCCGTTGAAACGGGCCGGTACCGGGGTAAGGGTGTCGACGGTAACGGCGAAGAATTCATCGCCTGGTTCGAGAGCGAAGCCGTCGGGTTTGAGAGTGACGAACCTCTCGAACTGTTTGCCCTGATCGAGCATTTTGATATTGGTAACATAAACGAGGTCGTCCAGGGCCTGGCCTTCCCTGCCGCTGCTCTTTTGGGTAAGACGAATTTTTTCGACCCGGCTGCCGCTGTCGAGGTATGCGATGGTACTGTAGAGATGGCCGGCGATCTGTTCGCCGCTGTTGAAAGTGACAATCGCGGCGAGATAGCGGACGGGGTACGGCTCGCCGTAATATTCCTTGGGGGCCGGAGTATAGTCAGCCTCGGCGGTCTCTTCGTTGTATTTTGTTTTGCCGGTGAACCGCCATTTGCGGATAAGCTGTTCTTTCTGAGGGAAAAATTCGATACTGCGGACCGGGGCGAGGTCGAACCTGCGTACTTTGCCGTATTTGACCGGTTCGCCGGTAATCATATCAGTGGTATAGATCGAGCCGCCCTCGGGAATATTGAGCTTGAAGTCGCGTCCGGCGGTGAGATACAGTTTGCCCTGCTTAACGGTGCCGTCCGAGAAGTAGACAGCGGCCAGGCGGCCGTCGTCGGCCTTAACTACATAAGAGCTGGTCAGCAGAGCAATTAACATAATACTAACTTTAAACGCATACGAGTTCATAAGTTTGTTATTATAGCGGAAAAGTGGAAAAACGGCAAGGGAAGAAGTGAAGAGTGGTGTTGCTGCGCAACCTTGTTTAAACGGCTTCGCCGAATGTCCCGCTTTCTCCCGGTCGCGGCTCTGATAATATAATGACATGTTGGGTTGGTTGGAAATTACGAATCAATGGTCAGTTTGACAGTACTTCATCCAAGGAAAGTGTTTTTTGGAGCATGGGTCGATGATAGCCAAAAGCCAAAGCGAGCAGAGCAAGCAAAAAACCAGCAAACAGGCCAGAAACAATACCAATAACAGAACCGATTATTAAAGCTAACAGTAAAAAAGAATTCACTCTATAGAATATGAAAAAACTAAAAATAATGGAAACAATATGGACCGTCAGAGCTGAGAATAGGCCGTACTTGATCCCTTTGCCAGTGGCAGAACAGACAATAAAGTTTTTTTGCACACCTCTACATTCAAAAATATACAAAGCGAACAAACGGGCAGCGACAATACCGGCAATTATGCCGACAACTAAACCGATATACTTCAAGATATCTATCCCAAGATCCCCTTCAGCATAAAAATCGCCTGTCATCTTACCGAAATAGCCACCGACAGAAGCACCGCCGAGACAGCAGAGTGTCACGTAAGACCAGTCTTTGAAGCTCAATTTATCTTTCATTCAGATTTTTCCTTTTTCGCCGGATATTTTTTGTGAAGCTCGTATACTCTTGAACGTATATCGTCAAGCTTGCCGATGATAATCCAGTATTTATATTCCCTGACGCTGTCTCTTTCCAGTTTCCAGTTATTAAGCGGGGCGAAATGCATAGTTGGAGCATCTTTTTCCTTGCCATTGGGTGAACCGACCCAACCCATATTCCAGGTATTGCCGGAACCTTCGGGACTGTATACGCCTAGACCAATATTAGTTGCAGGGCTGACACATGCGGCCCAAGGTTCGGTGGGCTTGCGCCTGACCCAAATCCATTTATCATCGGGGCCATAGGTAACATTAGTGAGCTTTTCGTTTTGCCAAGGTTTATCGCCGTCGTATATTACGAGCCTGCTCAAATCTCGAACAGGATAAACGGCGGGCAGCTCCTGGCTTCGTGAAGCAGATTCGGTCCAGAGATCATCGGAGTCCCGAAAACATTCGATTTTATTGGTGACGCAAATGACATTGTCCATCCCCTCTTCGAACTGCATATATTGATGGAAATAACACTGTGCAATTTCTTCGGTCATATCCCAGAGCCGAGGCTGACATTTGACATAGATAACGGAGTTGTCGTTTTGGGTTTCAAAGTTCAGGATGACGGATTTGTCATGGTCGCAGTTTCCGGCCTGGACAGGGTTCCAGGGCCACGGGCTCCAGTTTTTGCTCTGGCCGGAATCCTGCCGGTTGAAATCTTTGCCGGCATAATACGACTGCTGAATCTCGCGGCCGAGATCGTGGATATTTATCATATTTTCGCTGCTGTCTGACGGAGATGCGTACATAATAGCACCGCCGTAATCCTTGTCTACCGCGAGCTTGACTACACCGTTATCAAGCCAGAGACGAGAATCTTTGCCAAACGCAATATTCTGTTTTTCTGAGCCAGACAGCAAAGCGGGGAAAATAAGAAATATAACAGTACCGAACAATATATTGCACGCAAAAGCTTTCATAAGCCATATCCTTATGCATAAAGAAATCGTCCAAAAAATAAAGCACAAGGAGAAATTATAACGCAAATACATTCGCCATGCAAGTACACTTAGGACGGACGCTCCTAAGAAAGTGTAAAGTATAAAATAAAAAATGTTCGTTCAGTTTGAAACTGCTATTATATTTAAAGTTGCAATTACTTATGAATGGTATTGGTAAGACAACACATAAAAAAACAAGAATATAATGGATAGTAGTACAGAACCGGTCAGAAGTAAACCATATTAAAACAATATTATTCCGCTAAACTGCTGGTAATCCACGGTACAAAATTCGACGAGACCGAATATTGAGAGAAATGGGTGGTATTGAACCGTACAGCGTTGAGCTCGCTGTTGATATTTAGCGTTTCTATGCCGGACATGCCGGTTTGTGAGTAAGAACCGGTCTGGGGGTTGTACCAGTAAACGGTAACTTCTGTGCCGCCAATCTGTTTGGGATATGGTATAACCACAGTTAGCGGCTTGCGGAACTCGCGGGTACTGGACGGGCCGAAATCGTAGCTGAACAGGCTGGTTACGCCCTGGCCGTCACTAGGCGGGTTACTAACACGCGAGATAGTCATTTCGATATCGCTGCTGAGCGCGTTTTGCGGGACGGTAATAGAGACATCGTCAACACTGTCAACCATTTCGAGCGGTATGCCGACACAGCCACCGTCTGCGGCAGTTACGTTCATCCTGCTTAGAGTAGCTTCGACCAGAGTTGCTGACGCCATCTGTATCTGTCGACCGGAATCGGATAGTTCCTGGAAAAGGACATATGGAGTGCCGGAGCTGCCGGAAGCAATAGCCGAAGCAGACTGACAATCCAGATTGGTATCGACAGTAGCCAGTATATTGGTCATAGAAGCCTTGTCAACAGATGCGAAATAAATATCATAATCGTTATTATCAGCGGCATTGCGAGCGTCGGTCCACGAGACAAGCGTCCGGGATTTTTTGTCGTCACTATAATGGCATATAGACGGACCGGACTGGGCAGCCAAGGTACTGTCGTCAATCACGTTAACAGCTGTAACAGCCTTACCGGAAAGCGGAAGTGCTATCTTGCTATAGAAGATATCATCGTTTGATCGCCATGCGGTGTGGAGGTATTTACCGCTGCTGTCGGTAACAATATCAGGCTGGTCTGAGTTTGCTGCAATTATGTAATTAGTAAAGCTGTTGTTAAGCGAAGCTGCATATACGGCACAATTGCCATCGCGATAGTCTTCCCAGGCGATATGAATATCGCCGTCAGGGCCGGAAGCTATGACAGGATTGTCCTGTTGGCCGGAATAGGAGCAGACGGCAGATTCTGAGATAAAACTGAGACTGTCGTCCAGCTCGGAAAGATAAATATCCCTGCCGGTCTTTCGTTCTACCACATAAGCGACATACAGCCGACCGTTTTCACCAATAGTTATAACAGGTGCAGTCTGATCTTCTTCACCTTCGACAACTGCGGTTTCGATATCAAGTGTAATACCGTCACTACTGCGAGCGGCGTAGATATCCCAGTTACCGGCGGAGTTATCCTGCCAGACGAAATACAATCGTCCAGAATCGTCCACCGCAATATCAACGGATGCCATATCAGCAGTGCCGGTGATAGTCCGGGCAGTATCGAATTGGCCGGTATTGTTATAATAAGGAGCGAACTGAATCGCCCTGCTAGCAGAAGGTCCTTCACACCATGCTGACCAGACGATATCATTCTGGCCGATTGAGATAACCGGATCGCATTGATATTCGCTGCCAGTAACGGATTTGGCTTCATCTACGGGTATTGCCGCGGCCATACTGAACATTTCGGTAGTAAAGCTGAAACTATACGGCGGCATCTGGTTGCCGTTGAGGTCTTTGGCACTGACAATAACTTCCGGGCTGTAGTCGTAATCGAACATATCCTCGGCCTGATACTGGTAGGTGTATCTAGAAGAGTTTCCGGTACGAACAACCTTGCTTGATTGAGAGCTGTATAATACCTGGTCGGAATCATCGGCAACAGAAGAAATGGAAGAACCGGCCAAGATGTCTTCGCCATCTATCGTTATACTGACAGTTTCATAGTCAATACCATCACCATAATCGGCAAGGGTAATAGTAATAAGCGGATTCAGCGGAATCTGGATATTGCCGTCAGCCGGATAAGTTGAGACGATAAACGGCGATTCCCTGTCCTGGTCAGCTGATATCAGAGTTATGGTAACAGGAACCGACACATTGTCCTGACCGTCAGAAACGATAACTGTAAATTTATAGGTACCGTCATCATCTTCGGAAGTATTCCAGTTGATATTAGCGCCGCTAATAGCCATAGTTTTCGGGGCGGCTTTAAGCGAATAAGTTAACACATCGCCGTCTGGGTCACTCGCCTCGATAACAAGCGAGATCGGTTCACCGGCTATGGCCTTGGTGCTGCCTGTAACTTTAGCAGACGGAGAATAGTTAACGTCTTTTATTTCCATATAAACCGTCATTGACGCAGTGTCAATACCATCAGAGACAGTAAACAACAGCGAATAGTTGCCAATATCATCAGCCCCGGTCAGCCAGGTAAATGTATTGTTAACAAAAACAGCACCGTTCGGGAGGTTACTGACATTGACAGTGAGCGAATCGCCATCCGGATCGCTTACCTGTAAGGCAAAAGCGATAGTCTCACCTTCATTAACAGAGATAGAATCAACCGGAACGATTACCGGAGGGTCATTATCGACATATGCAGGGTCATCGGCGATGGTAATAGTAACACTTTTGTTAACATCAGTTTCGCCGTCCGAGGCAGATACAATTATTGTGTATTGGCCAATATCTTCAAATTCAGTTGTCCAGCTGATAATGCCACTTGCCTTGTTGTATTTGGCACCAGTTGGCAGATCATCAACAGAGACAGTAACATCATCGCCATCCGGGTCGGTGATGGAAACGGTCAATTCAAGACCGGCAGTGAACAGCGGACCGGTATTGCCGGAAACAGATATTTCCGGGCTGCGATTTTTGTTGTTTATGGTTACAGCAACCTGCTGACTGTCTGAAAGCGAGCTGTCAGAGGCGATAACAGTTATGGTATAGGAACCGGCATCAGAGTAGCCGGTTAACCATGTAACTGTGCCGGTACTGCTGTTGATCTGCATGCCGGACGGGGTATTGGCTAAGCTGTATATTATGGTGTCGCCATCCGGGTCTGAAGCCTGGGCAGTAAAGGTAAAAAGAGTACCTTCATCAGCAGCTATATCACTGATTGCAGCCATAACAGGATTATGGTTTTCAACATAATCAGGATCGTCAGCAATAGTAACAACTATTGTGCTTATCGCATTTTCCTGACTATCAGAAGCCGTAACCCTGATACTATACTGACCGACATCATCCTTATCAGTTGACCAGGTGATCATGCCGGTTGAAGAGTTAAACAGCGCTCCAGTCGGCAGGTTTTCAACAGTTATGGTTAGAGCATCATTATCCGGATCTGTGGTATTTACAGAAAGAGAAAGTCCAGCCGTGAATTTTGGAGCGGTATTGCCTGTAACAGATATTTCCGGGCTGCGATTTTTGTTGTTTATGGTTACAGCAACCTGCTGACTGTCTGAAAGCAAACCGTCAGAGGCGATAACAGTTATGGTATAGGAACCGGCATCGGAGTAGTCGGTTGACCATGTAACTGTGCCGGTACTGCTGTTGATCTGCATGCCGGACGGTGCGCCGCTCAAGCTGTAAGTAATGGTATCACCATTCTGGTCGGAAGCCTGGGCAGTGAAGGTAACAAGAGTGCCTTCATCGGCAGAGACTTCGTTAAGCGGAGACAATACCGGCGGGTAGTTTTCGACATAATCCGGATCGTCGGCAATGGTAAAACTAATATTGCTGCTGATATTTGCCTGGCCGTCGGAAACATTGACGGTAAAGCTATAATCACCCATATCATCTTTGTCGGTAGCCCAAGTGATCTTACCGGTAGATGAGTTGAAAACCGCACCAGTGGGTAAATTGTTTACGCTGACAGTAAGTCCGTCATTATCCGGATCTGAAGTATTAACAGTCAAGTTTAGCCCATCGGTAAATTTCGGGGTGGTATCACCGGAAACGGAAATTTGCGGATCGCGATTTTTATTATTTACAGTAACAGTTATTAACTGTGAGTCTGAAAGCGAACCGTCTGAAGCTATTATTGTTATAGAATACGAACCGGCATCACTATAATCCGTCAGCCAGCTGACAGCGCCGGTGCTGCTGTTGATCTGCATGCCGGACGGCGCATTGTTTAAGCTATAAGAAATGGTATCACCATCCGGGTCAGAGGCTGATACGCTAAATGACAGATTTCCCGTTTCGGTAACTGCCTGGTTGCTTACAGAGTCTAGTTCCGGTGAGCGGTTGCCACGCTGTACGGTAATAGCGATATCAAAACTAGTCGATTTGCCCCTATCATCAGTTGCGGTAAATCCGGCAGAATAACTGCCTTCAGAACCGTAGTCCGGCTCCCATGAAAACGTCTTGCTGGAAGAATCAAAAGCAGAGCCGGTTGGTTTGCTATCGCAAGCAACAGAAAAGCCATCACCTTCGGCATCACTTAGATACAGGTTAAAGCTTAGCCTGCTGCCGGCAGTTACGGTATAGTTGGACGGCGAAGTAAGGTACGGACCACTGTTTGGCAGATGCTGCTGAACATAGCCATCAATCCAGTCAGCAACAACAGTAACATTCGGCCCTTTGAAATCGTCAGGGTCAGCTACAAACTGTTCGAGATAATACCTGCGGAACCTGGCTTTATCAGCTCTTTCAACCCGTGCAGATAGAGCGACGAGCTTCCAGCCATTGCTATAAACAAACCATCCGCCGCCGGAATCATACTCGGCAATAATGCCTTCGTAAGTTGTCGCCGGATCATCGATTGTCGGGTCCGGACCGTCAAAATCGCAGACGAGATAATCAATACCTGTCAACGGCGTAAATCTATGGCATATATTGGTACACCACTGCAAAGAATCACTTCTCTGGCTCGCCCAATAATATTCACAGGGCTTACCACCATATTCAATGGTATCACCACGGTCTTTACCCCATCCGCCAATAGTAAGTTCGGCATTGAGCAGAGAGTCTATAGATCCGGTATAGATTTCAACGTATTCGGTAAGAGAGGCACCGGTGAGCTGGGCGATTCTCATATCGAGGTCGGTACCATCATAGGTTGCCTGGTAAACAGCAGATACACGATAGCTGCCGCCGGCAATAGAGACATAAGTGCCGACCCCACCGCCCTGATGACAGGTGGTAATAACAAGATCGGGCGCAATCGCAACACAAGAAGCGTTCGATCCCCATTTTCCGATAATATTGTCAGATGGATGGGCAAACGGATTGCCGCCGCCATCGTCCGGATGACGAATAATTGCACGTGCATCACTGACAAAAATAATAATCAGAAAACAGAATAACAGCCCGGTTATTCTTTTTGGTCCTCTAGCTCTTTTCAATTCTCTCTCAACCTCATTAAGGTATATATATTCATCCATTATCGCTTTACTTATCACACCATTGACAATTATCGGTCAGAACAGGTGGACAATATAGGGAAAGTGTAATATTTAAAGTGAAGGAATACATATAATTGTTAAGAATTATTGATATTATCAGGATGACCTTAGATGCCTGACTGATACGATTATATCAGGCGGTATAATCGATATATTTTGCCATTGCAACGCGGACCAAGCTTTTTTAATAACACAGGCAACAGGAAGGCCCATTCAGGTGTTTGTTGAAAAAAAACGCCGGGCGATTATAAATTCGTCCAGCGTTTGCAAGTTATATTGTTGTGGAATTATGGAATCAGAACTGTCTATTTCTTTTGGCAAGCAAACCACACAGGGTAAGCAGAGCGATAGTTGCAGGTTCAGGGGTAACAACCTTTACATGAGTATAAGTATCTGGATATTTGTATTGTATGGTATCGTTTAGGAATTTTATCGAAAATTCGTCATTGCCGTACTTATACCACTGCCCTGTAATGCCGTTGATTTCTCCTTCGTTATCGTAAAGCCAGGACCAACCCTCGCAGCATTCAATTGTAATTGTTTCGCCAACAGTAGGTTTTTGAATACTTCTAATCAGATTGACCTGTCCGCCATTGATGATTGCTGCTGCATCTTTTAGGACATAAATATAGTTGGCTATACCACCAGAAAAAGTAACAGTGCTGTTATCGCTGGGAGTAATATAATATATTCCACCTCCGCCTTCGTAGTAGTCTGATAATGGTGTTTTGGTTGAAATGATTTCTAAATGAGAATTATCAAATAGTCTAATCTGTTCAGCTCCTCCGCCAGTTACTGTTAAAATACTGTCTTCGCTTACCTGTACATTAGTGCCATATTCACCATCAGAAATTATTCCATCGCTTGCAAGACCATTTGAATCGTAAATACTTCCATATGAGATATTAACCAATGCCAGTATTAACATCATTTGTGAAAATTTCATTTTTTCTCCTGTGATTAAGAGAATTATACACATCGTCTTTTCATTATCACTCCGCCCAGAGTAAGCAGAACGATAGTTGCGGGTTCAGGGGTAACAACCTTTACATGAGTATAAGTATCTGGATATTTGTATTGTATGGTATCGTTTAGGAATTTTATCGAAAATTCGTCATTGCCGTACTTATACCACTGCCCGGTAATGCCGTTGATTTCTCCTTCGTTATCATAAAGCCAGGACCAACCCTCGCAGCATTCAATTGTAATTGTTTCGCCGGCAGTAGGTTTTTGAATACTTCTAATCAGATTGACCTGTCCGCCATTGATGATTGCTGCTGCATCTTTTTGGACATAAATATAGTTGGCAACACCACCGGAAAAAGTAACAGTGCTGTTGTCGCTAGGAACAACCCATGACAATCCACTTTCATACTCGATAAACGGTTGAGATGTTGAAGTGACTACTAAGTGAGAATAGTCAAATAGCCTAATCTGTTCAGCTCCTCCGCCAGACACTGTCAAAATACTGTCTTCACTGACCTGTACATTAGAACCATATTCATTATTCACTAACAAACCATCGTTGGCAAAACCATTTGTATCAGAAATACTCCCGTAAGATACGTTAACAGTCAATATCAATATTAACATCATTTGTAAAAATTTCATTTTTTCTCCTGTGATTAAGAGAATTATACACATCGTCTTTTCATTATCACTCCGCCCAGAGTAAGGAGAACGATAGTTGCAGGTTCAGGGGTAACAACCTTTACATGAGTCCAGGTGTCGGGGAATGAATATACAATAGTATCATTTAGGAATTTTATCGAAAATTCGTCATTGCCGTACTTATACCATTGCCCGGCAATGCCGTTGATTTCTCCTTCGTTATCGTAAAGCCAGGACCAGCCCTCGCGGCATTCAATTGTAATAGTTTCGCCGGCAGTAGGTTTTTGAATACTTCTAATCAGATTGACCTGTCCGCCATTGATGATTGCTGCTGCATCTTTTAGGACATAAATATAGTTGGCTATACCACCAGAAAAAGTAACAGTGCTGTTATCGCTGGGAGTAATATAATATATTCCACCTCCGCCTTCGTAGTAGTCTGATAATGGTGTTTTGGTTGAAATGATTTCTAAATGAGAATTATCAAATAGTCTAATCTGTTCAGCTCCTCCGCCAGTTACTGTTAAAATACTGTCTTCGCTTACCTGTACATTAGTGCCATATTCACCATCAGAAATTATTCCATCGCTTGCAAGACCATTTGAATCGTAAATACTTCCATATGAGATATTAACCAATGCCAGTATTAACATCATTTGTGAAAATTTCATTTTTTCTCCTGTGATTAAGAGAATTATACACATCGTCTTTTCATTATCACTCCGCCCAGAGTAAGCAGAACGATAGTTGCGGGTTCAGGGGTAACAACCTTTACATGAGTATAAGTATCTGGATATTTGTATTGTATGGTATCGTTTAGGAATTTTATCGAAAATTCGTCATTGCCGTACTTATACCACTGCCCGGTAATGCCGTTGATTTCTCCTTCGTTATCATAAAGCCAGGACCAACCCTCGCAGCATTCAATTGTAATTGTTTCGCCGGCAGTAGGTTTTTGAATACTTCTAATCAGATTGACCTGTCCGCCATTGATGATTGCTGCTGCATCTTTTTGGACATAAATATAGTTGGCAACACCACCGGAAAAAGTAACAGTGCTGTTATCATTAGAAGTAATGTTATAAATCCCACCCCCCCCCTCATAGTAGCCTGATAATGGTGTTTTAGTTGAAATAACCTCTAAATGAGAATAGTCTCCAAGTTCAACAACATTTGATCCTCCTCCTGTAAAAGTTAAAATACTGTCTTCACTTACCTGTACATTAGTACCATATTCACCATCTGATATTATTCCATCACTGGTTAACCCATTAGCATCAGAAATACTCCCGTAAGATATGTTAACAGTCAATATCAATATTAACATCATTTGTGAAAATTTCATTATTTCTCCTGTGATTAAGAGAATTATACACATCGTCTTTTCATTATCACTCCGCCCAGAGTAAGCAGAACGATAGTTGCAGGTTCAGGGGTAACAACCTTTACATGAGTATAAGTATCTGTTAATAATGGTTTATCAATATTCAAGAATTTTATCGAAAATTCGTCATTGCCGTACTTATACCATTGCCCGGTAATACCGTTAATTTCTCCTTCGTTATCATAAAGCCAGGACCAGCCATCACAGCATTCTATTGTAATTGTTTTTCCGACATATTCATATTGTGCAGTTCTGATCAGATTGACCTGGCCGCCATTGATGATTGCCGCTGCATCTTTTTGGACATAAATATAGTTGGCAACACCACCGGAAAAAGTGATAGTGCTGTTGTCGCTGGGAACAATGTTGTATATTCCACCTCCACCATTATTACCGTCTGATAGTGGAGTTTTAGTTGATAGGACATCTAAATGAGAATAATCTTTCAATTCAATGTCATCAGCTCCGCCACCTGTAATTGTTAAAACACTGTCTTCGCTTACTCGTACATTATAGCCATATTCATTATTTGATATTATTCCATCATTGGTTATACCGTTAGCATCTCGAATACTCCCATAGGATATGTTAACAGTCAATATCAATATTAACACCATTTGCGATAATTTCATTTTTTCTCCTGTAAACTCAACTGAATAAAAACCTTACCTGCCGCTATTATACCAAATAACGGCAGGCAGGTTCAATATTTATTGTAAAGATTCGGCTATTTTGGCCAATTCTTCATCGAAAAAGTCCAGAATATCCTGTAAATCTTTCTTATCTTTACCTTTATGGGTCTGTAGAATCTTTTCTGCTACGCAATCCTGAAGATAATAAATATCGCTGACTATCTGTGCCAGTTCAGAATTACTCATTCTATCATAAGGATTGACCGTTGCTTCTGCATCCGTATCCAGGCTTAATGCCGCCACACTTGCTACAGATTCCAGCGGAGTAACCGAAGCTGCCATCATAGTTACCTCTCCGCTGATACTTGCATTGTAATTTTCATACCAGCATGCCTGCCAGAGCCAGGGCACATCAAATACAAATACTGTCAAATCCGCCATATCTATACTGTACTGGCTGGTGCCGGTATCATCCAGGTTACATGCCGGATTCCAATCAAAGGTATCATTGGGGTCGCCATAGTTCGGGTCAGCCCATCCGGGATCACCGGGGTCAAGAGTAAGCCATGAATCGGCAAAGAATCTGAACTCTTCCAGGTTTACTATGCCGTCCGCGTTCCAGTCGTTTTCGTTGGCAAATTCTTCCTCGGTATAATTTCCATCACAGGAATACACTTCATCGGCACCCAAATCAACATATGCACCGGCAACCCGCACCTCATTATCATAGTCAACCTGATCGGTATAAACCAGGTTTGGATTGCCAATATCTTTACAGATAGAGTTATATGCTAAATGGTAGTTATTCGGGTCAGGTGTACCGGCCGGGTCAGCAGGATAGGCAAACATAGGTGCAGAACTGATATTATGATTGTTGTTGACATCATTACAGTCCTGTATGCAGCTGTAATATGCCATGTCTGCATCTATGCCGCTCAGCTGCGGACCGTTACTGTTGTTATAGTAAATTATGCAGTTCTGAATGTCCGGATAATCTAGTGGTGTACTGTTAGGATCACAGCTAATATCATCTGTAAAAAATAATCCGGCGGATTTATTATTTGAGATTGTGTTGTTATGCAGCACAGGACTGTAGGCCGGATTCAAGATACTAATACCATTATTACCTTCTTCTGAGAGGTCACTTTCAGATATAATACAATTTTTAATAGTAGGAGTAGTACCTTCAGTTCTAATTCCATGATTATTATTCCTCATAACCCAAGAGTTAGAGACATTAAGATTGCTTAAAATACTTTCATGGAAGATACCACTTGCACCATTATTTTTAACCATACATGATTTGATAGCAGCATTTGCATCTGAAACATAGATACCATAGTTAATACTATTACTGACAATACAATTATTTATTGTAAAATCCAAACCCGGACTGTAGATATTATAGTCCCAGCCATCAGTAATCGTTACACCATCCAGCAATGATTCATAACCCATAGTGACAACAGTATCAATATACCTGTCAGATAGTAAACCGCTTAATATTGTCTTATATTTCTTTGCGTTCCTATTGGCAAAATCACATCCTCCGGTCGGGAAACCGCCGTAAATCTCGGTTCCATCGGGTAATACGAAGCTGTCATCTTCTGAAATGCCCGGCAGATAGGTACCTTTAGCCACATAAATCGTAAACGCTTCGCTGCAAGGAGATTTCCAGGCCCGTTGTAATGCCTTTTGCAGGCCGGATTCGGTATTATAAGCATTATCCCAGCTTGAACCGGTATCATATCCGTCTGCGTTAATATCTACGAAAATTATATTAGGATCGCCATAGCAGCAGACAGGAGTATCTTCTGTTGCAATCGCCAGAACTGTTTCAAAGGTAACTATATTACCATTGATATCTTCAATAGAATATGTACCTATTAACTCAGCCACATTGTGCAAAATCTCGCCCGGTTCGGCATATTCGCTTACTTCTACATCCAGTGAAACGCATGTCAAAGGAGTATTGGGGTCGGTATCCGGTGCAAGCGTGCCGATTTCCCAGGTATAAGTATGAAAATTGGGGTCATAATTCGGGTCAGGCGGTATCACGTTCAAGTTGCTATCTATCCATTCCCACCCCTTCGGATAGTAAACATTTTTGGGCAAATAATCAACGATCTTAACATTTGTCAAGTTGTGATATGATTCATTCTTGTAACAGATAGTATAAGTAAATTCTTTGTTCTCCTGGGTATCGGGAGAGACACATTCGCCATCAGCAACATCATCATCTTTATATAATAGTATTCGACTCATACCATTCGGAAATAATATAACATCATGCTCATTAAGGCCTGTATCGTTAACAGTTAATGTGCCGGCCTCAACAACTCTATGAACAGACCAGTTTAATATGTCATCCTGGTCATTTGTGCGAACCCTGATATACGGACAGTTTGGGTCTTTGACTATTATCCCGGTAAAACTAAAATCACCGTCAGGTGGTATTTCGCCATGAGTAGCGTCTTCATCCCATACAACCATAATATCGTTTACATTCATTTGCACGGGTACCGGTGTTGAAAACTGAGGTATTTCATAAACCTCATATTCAGATATAAGGCACCCATCGATATCAACATACAAATACAGATTGGTATAAGTATCCGTACTACGTCTGCTGATAACTTCAACCCAGCAGTCATTTGCAGAGCTTGAAGTTTCACCGTAATAACATGAAGTTGTTGTTGGTGATATAACAGGCTCAACAACCTGAGCAGATAGTTTTTGAGAGAGAAACACACATAACATCAAACCACATCCAACAAAAAAATACCTCATCATAAGTCTCCTTCATAATGGTAAAAGAATATAATCCCGGAATATTTCAATATCCCGAACCTTAGAATTCCACTCTTTTATTTATAACCCAATATTGGGTATTACCTCAACATTTTGAATTAATCATTCACAAACATAAATTAAGAAAAAAACACTCCTGCTAAATTTTAGCAATGAATATGACGTTAACATAAATGGGTATAAAATCAAGTGTAAACCGAGTAAAAAACACCCATAATCTTTTTTAACTTCATAATTTATAAAAAATTATTCTATCAATCTGCATGCCAAGCCAGCATAAATAAATCCAGAAGTTCCAATCAAAAGTTATATTACTTAGATGATGGTGTTAAAACTTCCAAGGCGAGATACAGATTAAATTTGTAAACGTGTATTTTTTGCTTGAAAATAACCGGTATCATGTGTTAAAATTCATAAGAGAAACTCGTGTTTCATATAAGAACCATGTTTCTTTTAACTGGTTAACTAATATACCGTGAATAAGAGGATAACATATGAACCAGTACATCATTCCAAACCTAAGTAAGACCTGCGAAATCCTGAAACTCCTTGCCAGGAACCAGAATGGTATGACCGCCCGGGAGATCGAGGTTGCAACAGACACGCCCAAAACAACCACTTTCAGGATACTGAAGACACTGTGCAACTCAGAGATGGCGTTGAAAAGGGAGAATCATTTCTTTGCCGGGCCGAGTCTATATGAGATCGGGCTGGCGGCATTAAGGGACTATAAGCTGCGAGAAATGGCCATACCAATAATGCAGCAGCTGACAATTGAAACCCATCTGACCTCGCACCTGGTAATACCAAGCAACAAACATTCACTCATCCTGGAGGTTTGTGACAGTCCGGGTCCGATCAGGGTAGCTTCGAGGCCTGGCACCCAGACATATATGCATTCATCGGCACACGGCAAGATATTTCTGGCTTATCTGCATGCAGACGACCTGGCAGAAAAAATGGCGGAGTTAGAACTGCCGGAACTGACACCTAATACTATAACGACGGTCGAAAAAATGGCCGCTGAAACCGAGCTGATCAAATCGAGAGGATATTCGGTAGACAACCAGGAATACCATATGGGAGTCCAGTGTATGAGTGCCCCGGTATTTAACCTGGACGGTATTGTCGTTGCCGCGGTCGGTGTAACAGCTCCGACAGAACAGATTGACCTGGAAGACGAAAAACTGATAAATTCTGTAAAGAACGCGGCACAAAGCCTGTCAGAGAAGATCGGTCATAAAGAATAGAAGAGAGAGAAGGGAGAAGAGAGAAGTAAGAAGGGAAAAAACAAAAAGGAAGAAGAGAGAAGGAAAATAAAACTAAAAAGTTCGAAAGTAATCAATTGAGAAAGGATACATTATGAAGTCATTATCAAAAGACATTATTACAGTTATTATAGTTTGCTTTGCATTAGCTTCTGTATCATTTGGCGAAACATACAAGTCAGCAAAGATTGTTGCCAAGAACCCGCTGAACATAGCGAGACAGAACGAAACAATCGAGCTCAGCCTGGCAGACTTTATCAAGATCAAGGGGATATCAAAGGAAAATGTGGCGTTGTACAGTATGGATAACCACGAAACAATTATTCCGCAAGTATATGATATTGACGGTAAGGTTATGCTGGTATTCCAGACTGACTTTGCACCGAACCAGAGCAAGACATATATGGTCAACGCAACCGCAGATAAAGTAGTACTAAAAGATAAGGAAATAACAACATTTGCCAAGCAGTATCTGTCGCGTGACGGCGACCTGGCCTGGGAAAATGATAAGATGGCAGCCCGAATCTACGGCAAAGAGCTGGAATGGGAGACAGTCAGCTGCGGAATCGACCTGTGGTGTAAAGAGGTCAAATACCCGATAGTCGAGAAGAAGCTGGAAGAGAGACTGAAAAAAGGGTTGAGCTATCATGAATCACGCGGGGTAGGCTGCGATGCATATAAGGTCGGCCCGACACTGGGCTGCGGCGGCTCAGCGATATATAAAGACGGAAAGCTGCAGATGCCGGACCATAATTTCTTTGATTGGCGAATAATCACAAACGGACCATTTCGCTCGGTTTTTGAAGTGTATTACAACCAGTGGAATGCCGGTGGTATCAAGGTAAAGGAAACCCAGCGCATCACAATTGACCTGGACAGCTACCTGAGCAAGGTGGAAACAACATACACATCAGCAGCAGACACTATGCCGGTAGCAGTTGGAATAATCACCCGCGGCGGAGCGGAAGAGATTACCAGCAAACCGGAAGAAGGCTGGGTGGCATACAGCGAGCCAAAGGCGGAAAACGGAGTAACTATTCGCTGCGGTATGATAGTACCGTCCGAAAAGAAAGTTACCGGCGAAAAGGCAGAGATGCATGCCATGCTGACAACGACAGTAAAATCCGGCGAGAAACTGGCATATTATGCCGGCGGCAGCTGGGATATCTTCCCGGGCGAGGAAGTAAAGAGCCATAAAAGCTGGTGCAGCTACCTGAAACAGACAAAATTAAAACTGGATAACCCAGTCGAACTGGAATTAACATTAAATAAATAGAAAGAATTGTTTTAAGAAAAAACAAGGAGTATTAAATGCAAGTTAGATATAGTCCTGACCCGATCAGGTTTCAAAGAATGACAACCGCAGAAACTCGAGGAAGTTTCCTGATCGAGAATTTGTTTCTGCCGGGCGAGATATCAATGGTATATTGTGATGTAGATCGGGCGATCTGCGGCGGCGCGATGCCCGGCACTAAACCGCTGACAATGTCTGCGGCGGACGAATTGCGAGCAGACTATTTCTGTCAGCGTCGTGAGCTGGGTATATTGAATATCGGCGGTGCCGGTACAGTTACTATTGACGGGACCGAATATAAGATGGCCCCTACTGACTGCCTGTATGTCGGGCGTGGGAGTAAGGATATCAGTTTTGCAACCGACGACTCGGATTTCCCGGCGAAGTTTTACCTGCTGAGCTACCCGGCTCATAAGGAATTTCCAACGACACATATCCCAGTTTCAGATGCATCACCGGTACAACTCGGTTCCATCGAACAGTCAAATAAACGTACAATCTACAAATTCATCCATCCAGACGGGGTTAAAAGCTGTCAGCTGGTAATGGGCTTTACGGTTCTTGAGCCAGGCTGCGTATGGAATACCATGCCGCCGCATACTCATGAACGCCGTATGGAAGTATATATCTATTTCAATATGCCAGAAGATGCAAGAGTATTTCATTTTATGGGCCAGCCACACGAAACCCGCCATATCGCTGTTGCCAACTGTCAGGCGATTTTGTCGCCAAGCTGGTCGATTCATAGCGGAGTAGGTACAGCATCTTATACCTTCTGCTGGGGCATGGGCGGAGAAAACCAGGCATTTGACGATATGGACCATCTGCAGATAAGCGACATAAAATAATTTATGCCGATGACAGCATAAATTAAATAAAGTGAAGAGAAGTATGCTTCGCATGTCGCTAACGCGGGTAAAGAGTTAAAGTGTTTGGCTTTACCTCACGACTTGTTTTAAAGCTGACGCAAAGTTAAGCACTACAGATAATCGCTAAAAGCTGAAAATAATCAGAATATATACAAGGAGTTAAAATAATGATATTAGACCAATTCAAACTTGACGGAAAGGTTGCGATTGTGACCGGCAGCGGTCGCGGGCTAGGCCAGGGTATCGCAATTGCCATGGCAGAGGCCGGAGCCGATGTGGCACTGGTTGACGTTATCGATATGAGCGAGACCAAGGCAAAGGTCGAGTCGCTCGGCAGGAAATGTGTGACTATAACCGCAGACCTGAGCAAAAAGGAATGCGTCGATACAATCGTTAGCGAGACCAAGGCCGGTTTGGGCGGGATCGATATCCTGTTCAATAATGCCGGTATCATTCGCCGGGCACCGATCACCGAGTTTACCGAAAAGGATTGGGACGATGTGATGAATATCAATATCCGCACGCTGTTTTTCCTGAGCCAGGCAGTTGGCAAGGAGATGATCGCACAGGGCCGCGGCGGTAAGATCGTTAATACCGCGTCTATGCTGAGTTTCCAGGGCGGGATACTTGTGCCGTCTTATACGGCGTCCAAGAGCGCGGTTATGGGCCTGACAAAGCTGCTGGCGAACGAGCTGGGAGCATACGGCATTAATGTAAACGCGATAGCACCGGGCTATATGGCGACAGATAATACCAAGGCCCTGCGTGAAGATCCGGCCCGTAACAAGGCTATTCTCGACAGGATCCCGGCGGGACGCTGGGGAACGCCGGAAGACCTGCAGGGAACCGCGGTATTTCTGGCATCAGATGCCGCCAGCTATGTGCAGGGTTATACAATTGCCGTTGACGGCGGATGGCTGAGCAGATAAGAACAATACAATGCAAGCAGAAGAATAAGAATAGGAGCCCATGAAGAATGCTCGTCTGAGAAGGCGGGCATTTTTCTTTGGGTTTAATAAGAAATTCAAACAGACCGATGGTCAGCTTGAGAGGCATAAGAGATAAGAATAAACTTACCAGATTATACACTCTCCGAATTTAGATAAACATATTTATCATGAAAACCAAACATTAAACAACTTGGTAAAAGTTGCATAAAAAGCAGAAAACATAAGATAGTTAGTATTATTTTCTTTTTCTTTTTCATATATTACATGTATAATTCAAAAGTCTATTCGCTAAGCCAACTCTCTGCAAATACCTGTAGATCGAGAATGTCAACCTTATCATCTTTCGGGGCAGAAATATCACATTCCGGATTATAATCGCTTTGCCCTTCCTGTGTATTCCACGCTTCTGCAAAGATTGCCATATCAGGCAAATTAACTAAGCAGCTGTAATTGAAATCACCAGTTATAACCGTAGTCGGCACCTGCCCGATCAGCTTAAGACTAGGTAGCCAGTCGCCTCCCCACCAGCCCCCGCCGCCATACCAGAAATCCCATGTCAATGGGCTTGTATGCGTTGAGCTGTCCGTTTTTTTGGTGATAACACGGTTGCATCCGCAGCCGATTTCCTTACAGAAATACCAGCCTGTCTGGCTGCTTACTGACGAATTATCAAAACTGTAATCTATAAGTAAATTATTTATGCCGTCAAAATAAAACGGTGTATCGAAATGCATGTTCACCCATCCGCTCTGACTGACTTCCAGGTCACCCTGGTATACCTGAGTCCAGCCGTCAGTCAAAAAATCATTAGCTACATCTGTATACTGACTCTTATCTGTTTGCTGCATCCGAATCGTCCACTCATTCAGTTCC
Source organism: Sedimentisphaerales bacterium (assembly GCA_963666285.2). Classification (GTDB taxonomy): domain Bacteria; phylum Planctomycetota; class Phycisphaerae; order Sedimentisphaerales; family SM23-30; genus JAFGDI01. The sequence continues at coordinate 1,505,358 of OY762711.1, read as the reverse complement.
AGAGGAGGTATACCGGTAAACTTCAATGCCAGATCGGTCAGGTACTTCTCACCGCCAATATCTTCAGCCAGATACAAACACTGACTGCGAGATGCATAATACCTGGTATCAATAGCTGTATTAGTGCTAAAAGTACCATCAAGGCCAAATTCACTTGTTAACGTATTATCCACCACTATTGATATTGTGGCAATATCAGAATCACCACCTGTTGGGGCTATACCTCCATCATTAGCCTTAAATGTAAAGCTGTCAGAGCCGCCATAATAATAACAAGGCACATATTCAACTGCATTACCAGGCAGAGTATAAGGCACACTGTCAATCTCCTCTGCTCCTGGTACATTTAATGAACCATGTACCGGAAGTGAAGTTATTACACACATTACTGCACCCGGCGGGTCCGGCAGATTATCATCCAGGAAATCCAGTGTTATTATTTCAGTTGACTGGCAATGTACCGTAACTTCCTGGTTCATAGCTGACGGAGGCATAGGATTAGCTGCACTAAAATCTACTCCCCATTTATTTCCGCTTACCGAGCTCCAATCCTGTGATTGGCCTGTTACTGCATTTTGATCCACAAAGGCATATTCGCTTTTTGAGGCTGATATTTTACAGGTCGTATTAGCAGGAATATTCTGAAGTGCATATATTCCATATGAGTCAGTTGTTTCCTGGGCTACGACAGTACTTCCAATATAAGCTGTAATAGTAACTCCTTCCAGGGCTGCTCCTGCCATACTGGTAACACGACCGCTGATGATCTCGCCGGTACCGACCGGATAAACATTATAAACACAGCCATTAATAACATTAAAAGAATAGCTGCTGTCAATTACAGGAAGCGCATACCAGGTATCATCTGTCCCACCCCAGCCCATATTAAGATGATGGTACATCGTCCCGCTGGAATAGCCATAACCGTCAGCGATTACTGCATGACCGCCAACCGGACCGGATATACTTAGGATAACCGGAAGCTTTGCATCTAGATTCGCATTAATCATGCCCCATAAACCATCATCTCCGGACGAGGAAAAGCCCTGGCCGTAAACACTGTTACTGTAACCAAAGGTACCCCTTAAAGCATCACTGGCATCTTTACTGCTGGCACTGGAATAATTAGAGGTATAACTCATTTCAACCGATAGACCGGCATCATAACATAAAGCACCTATGGCCTGACACTGAACACTTGTCATACTGTAGTCAGGGATATACGGCATATCCGACCAGTTATATGCACCTCCGGCACCATCACCGCCGCGCGTGTTCCAATACTGGTCAACTCCATCGACTGAAATCAAACAGGAATGCACACCTATACCGCTTATCGGCCAGGTATGATAACGCATAAGCTGCGACATCGCTGTTGCAACACATCCGGACACATAATGGTTCGGTGTATAATAGTTATAGCAATAGTCGCCGCCGGCCTCGTCCTGGCTCCACTGGCTCTCTACCAGCGGCATTACCCGAACATCTGACACAGACAAAACTCCACCCAAAAAGCCTATATCACTCTTTGTCTGCATCCCGGCATCTAACAATGTCTGCCACTTTCCCTGCTGGGCTGACTTTACCGCAGCCTTACCTTTTTTGCTCTTTATAGAATCCAGCCGTTCGGTCATATCCTGAACCAAAAGCTCCCTGAACGGATTGCCTTCCAGATCACGATAGCTCCCATTCACAGAAAAAGCGATAACCGGCTCAAGTTCATCATCAGCAGAGCAAACCACAAAACCTTGAGGCTCTAGCTCGACTATATAGTACAATATTCTGCCATATTCGTCAGAATAACCTACCGATTCCCTGGCATCCTTACTGATGGCATATGTCATCGGCTTGTCATTATATCGCAACCAGCCACGAATAGCCAGATCCGCATCAACCTCATTAACAGGCGATGCAAACAAACCGCTTGAAATAATAACAATCAAACAAAAAAACAACCGGAAAACAACTGATAAGCTTTTTTTATACATGATATTCTTCTTCGATATTATCTATAACCGTATATGGTCAGATTTACTTTATCACCCAATACCCGCATCTAATATTGTTCACCAATACAGGCACACTCATATAAATCTATAATATTGTAGCAAAGGACTTGTATTTTTTCAAGGTACCGGCTCTCTTAACTGCAAAAGCACCCTTTAATATCCACTATACTTCCTATTTTAACCCAGATTATATTCACCCAATGAATTATTACCAATATACTCCGTTGAATTACAAAATTGAGTTACCAACATTTAAATCAAATGACAACATACCAATCTTTTCTTGCTTGAAATGATAGTTACATAAAAAAAACCGCCCGGGGTCGCCGAACGGTCTATATGAAAAACCTGGGTAAGGTTTATCTATAAAATGAATATTACTCTGGATTTAGTCTAACGGGAACTGGTCACACATTTCCTTAACCTGTTCTTTTACAACAGCCAATTTAGCTTCATCGCCTTCGCTCTTAAGTGCAGTGTCAATCATAGCGGCGAGTTTCTTCATTTCATCTTCTTTCAGCCCGCGTGTTGTTAACGCCGGTGTTCCAATACGAATACCGGAAGCTTCTGTAGCCTTACGGGTATCAAACGGAATAAGATTCTTATTGGTTATGATACCGGCCGCCTGCAGCCATTTTTCAGCCTGGGCACCGGTCAGGTTTTCATCATAAGGACGAAGGTCAAGCAGCATCAGGTGGTTATCAGAGCCACCGGAACACAATCTGAAACCGCGAGATACAAGCTGTTCGGCCAGTACCTTACAATTCTTTACTACCTGTTCCATATACTGCTTGTATTCAGGTTTCAATGCTTCACCAAACGCAACTGCCTTGGCCGCAACTACATGACAAAGCGGGCCACCCTGCATACCGGGAAATACTGCTGAGTTTACTTTCTTAGCATATTCTTCCTTACACATTACCAGGCCGCTTCGAGGACCACGCAGGGTCTTATGGGTTGTTGTTGTAACAAACTCACAGCTTGGTACCGGGCTTGGATGCAGTCCGGTACAAACCAGACCGGCAATATGTGCTATATCAGCCATTACTACCGCCCCGTTTTCATGTGCAATTGAAGCGATCTTTTCAAAATCTATTACTCGTGGATATGCACTGGCACCACAAACGATCATCTTTGGCTTATGCTCTGCCGCCAGCTTTGCCATCTGATCGTAATCGATAGTTTCAGTATCTTCGGTTACGCCATAGCTATATACCTGGTACAGTTTTCCGCTGAAATTGATCTTGAAACCATGGGTCAAATGCCCGCCATGAGCCAGGTCCATCGCCAGGATAGAGTCACCGGCTGACAAAGCGGCAAAATATGCTGCCATATTAGCCTGAGATCCTGAATGCGGCTGAACATTCGCATGCTCACAGCCAAAAAGCTCTTTACAGCGATCAATTGCCAGCTGTTCGACATCATCTACATGTTCGCAGCCGCCGTAATAACGCTTCTGCGGATAACCTTCTGCATATTTATTTGTCAGACAGCTTCCAGCCGCTTCCATTATCGCCTTGGAGGTATGGTTCTCCGAGGCAATCAGCTCCAGCGTATTCTGCTGACGATCGTGTTCTTTTACTATGAGATTATAAATCTCAGGGTCACTCTGACGCAAAAATTCAAGATTGTCTGCCATTTTTATCTCCGTATAATATATAGAGTTATACTCCCCTGCCCTCCGGCAAGAGAAAACGCATATATTAGTAGAATCTCACACAAATTGCAAGCAAAGAAGACCATTCATTAATGCCGACAAAACCCCAGCTCCCATAAACCCATAAATAACAAAGAGATACAACAATGCAACCTTTTTCGCTTTCCCCACCATGTAATCGCTCTATCACCCCGGATTCACACTTTTTCTGTATGCCAAAGGCGTCGTACCCATCTGCTGCTTAAAATATCTTGATAAATGATTCGCGTTCATATAACCAAGCCTGACCGCTATCTGCGAAACTGACAGTTCGGTATCACGCAGCATCGCGGCTATTTTCTCGATCCGCACTCTTTTTATCTCCGAATGGATACTCCTGCCCAGATGCTGCTTAAATTTATCATGCAGCAGCCTCTGACAACAGGCAACATGCTTCATAATATCCGATACCTGCAGCTGCTGACTGGCATGATTCTGAATATATCTCACCGCAGCTGCCACATCCGAATCGGCGATAGCATTAATATTACTCGAAGTACGCACCTCAACATGGGTCGGTTCTACCGTAATACATCTCTGACCTGTTTTCCCTTTTTCTATCAACTGTCCCAGCAATACAGCCGTTTGATACCCGGCCGCCTCAAAATTCATACTTATACTCGTCAGCGGCGGGTCAGAAAGCTCGCAGATCATATCATCGTTATCGACACCAACTATACTCACTTGTTCCGGTATCCGAATATCAACCGATTTACAGGCCTCTACTACATGCTGCGAACAGTCATCAGCACAAGTCATCATACCTACCGGTTTCGGTAAACTCTTCAGCCATTTAGCCAGCGACTGAAGCTCTGACTCTCTCGCTACTCTTATCCGTCTCGGATTCAACTCAAAATACGACACAGAAAACCCATTCTCCTCGACAGCACGTCTATAATACTCGTAACGGTCTCTCGACCAGTAATAATCTCCCATCCCGCAAAATGCAAAATTCTTATGTCCCAACCCCAGCAAATGCTCGGCACCCAGCCGCCCTGCCTTCTCCGTATCGCCCAACACCATCGGCAAATCATAGGTATTCTTCTTGAATGTATGAATGACTGTCGGCACATTAAATGCCAGTATCTTGTCTATATTCTCAACATCTGACACTATTATGCCGTCCGGTTCAAAACTTTTTATCTGCGAGATGGAAATCGCCCGACTGTCTGACCGCAAATAAAACTTTGGCTTATGATAGAACGTCCACGGGCCATGCATACGCGCATAACGGGCAATACCACGCAAAAAATCTCGCTCGCATGTACGTGAAGACTCCACAATCAGCAATATTTTGAGCAGCTTCAACAATTCACAACCTCCGGGCTTCAATATTAACGCCATTAATTCTTTCTACCTGACTACACTTTCTATGCCAAAAATCACACTGCTATAGACGAAGCCAACGACTATGCCTCACTCCTATTATATGCAAGATATGGAGAAAAATAAACCGAAAATGGTATTTATTATACATATATATGAAATATAATGATAATGACGTTAAACATACACTCCTTATCTGCATAAAATGTATTTTAATACGCTAACAACATATCATCTGCAGATAACGAACAATAACCATTACAGGTAACAATTCGGAGCTATCAATTATGAGCAAAAGCAATCGTCGAACATTTATCAAACAATCGCTTCTGTCTGTTGGGGCATTCTCAATTATCCCCAGGCACGTTCTTGGCGGTAATGGATTTATCGCACCAAGTGAAAAAATCTGTCATGGTATCATTGGTACCGGCATGATGGGAATGGGGCATATCGACTATGTCAAAAACGACCCGGAAGGTGAGCTGCTCGCCGTTTGCGATGTAGATTCCAACCATTTGAAGAACGCACTCAACAAGGCAGGTAACGGGTGTAAAGGCTACCATGATTTCCGTGAGATGCTCGCCCGCCCGGATATCGATGTGGTTCACGTAGTAACCCCTCCTCACTGGCACGGCTTAATGGCTATTGCAGCTGCCAACGCCGGCAAAGACATCTGGTGCGAAAAACCATTTACACGTACCATATACGAAGGCCAGAAGGTCGTTGAAGCTGTCAAGCGAAACGGACGCGTTCTGAGACTTAATACATGGTTCAGATTCAGAAGCGGTTTTGCTGGTGGATACAATACAAATGACGGCACAGGCGCAGAGGTGCGACCAACCAAGAAACTGGTAGATTCAGGCATGCTTGGATGGCCGCTAAAGATCACTATCAGCGAAACCACAGGACTTAACTGGAAACTGGATTACTGGAGTGGCAAAACCGACCTTACCGCCCAGCCGGTACCGGATTGCCTGGACTATGACATGTGGCTCGGACCGGCTCCGGTAAAACCTTACCATCCGCACAGGGTACATGCTTCGTTCCGCGGATACTGGGACTATGACGGCGGCGGGCTTGGCGATATGGGCCAGCATTACCTCGACCCGGCACAGTTCATTCTCGGCAAAGACAATACCAGCCCGGTAGAAGTTCTGGTTGAAACTCAACAGCAACACCCGGACGCTGCTAAACCATGGCGTAGAGTTGTTTTCAAATATGCCGATGGCTGCCAGATTGTACTTGATGGTGATAACCGCGACAAAAAAGCTGCTTTCGTTGAAGGAAGCAATGGAAAATTATACAAAGATTTCAAATCTGATATTCCAAACATCAAGGAAAAGGTTGCCGAACTGCCTGACCTGCCACCGGTTATAACTAATTTCAACGAATCTGTTCGCACCCGCAAAAAATTCGCCCTTAACGAAGAAAACGGCCACCGTTCATGTACCCTTGTCAACATGGCCATAATCGCGGTCAGACTCGGCAGAAACCTTAAATTTGACCCGGAGAAACAGTTGTTTATCAACGACGATCAGGCTAACCGCATGATCAAACAGCCTATGCGGGCTCCATGGACGATATAATACTTTTCTATCGCACTATTATCGTTGCAAATATCGTCTATAGGCCTTCAAGGATAATGTTGAAAAATAAGAAGTACGAAGCGTACTAATATTAAATACACTAAATTACTGGAAATATACTATGAAACAATACAAATATCTAATTCTGCCGCTAATCATGCTGGCATTTTTCTGTGGATGTTCACAACCTGACTCAAAAATCAGCAAGGATGTCCAGGCAAAAGTAATTGAAATCGTCAGCCAGATGCCGACCCAGGATTCCGGTTCTGCCGACAAGCTGGCAAATGAACTCGCAAAACTCAACCCGGACTCAACCATTCTACTCGCTAAAATGCTGAAACCTGCCGACCAGGTCAATGACAACAGTGCCCTGTTCGGCTTAAATGCGATGACTAACCTTCTGGCTCGCAATTCCAATTCCAGGGAAACACGTAAATATGAAACTGCACTTTTATATGCCTTGACTATAATTCCGGATGACACCAACAAGGCTTTCTTAATAAGACAGCTTCAGTATGTCGGCTCGGCAAAAACGATTAAAACCCTTGGAACTTTATTAAACGATCAATATCTCGCCGACTATGCAGCACGGGCATTATTAACTATCAATGATCCGAAAATTGAAAAAGTATTTCTGCTGGCAATGAACTCTGCTGACGATTCATGCAAACCTTTCATTATCCAGGCACTGGGCGAACTAAAGTCATCTGCCGCAATTCCGGCTATTTCCGGGTACGCCAAAAGCCAAAATGAAAAATTGAGGGTAACCTCACTACACGCACTGGCGAAAATCGGTGACCCATCTTCCAAATCCATTCTCGAAGATGCCGCTAACGATGCCGATCCATACAAACGTGCTAAATACAGTTCGCTCTACCTTTCTTATGCTGCCAGGCTGGCCGAAAACGGGGCAAAAGACCTTTGCGAGCAGATTTGCACTAAAATATTGAACACCAACGGTGTCGCCGATAATATCCGTAACGCGGCTAAAATTACCCTGCTCGAAGCTACCGGCACAAAATATGTCGAAACCGGCAACATTGCCCCGCAAGGATATGCATCTCTCTTTAACGGCAAAGACCTTACCGGGTGGAAACTGCACGACAAGCTGCCCGGTGACAACAACCAGCCTAAGGGAAAATGGTTCGTAGAAGATAATGCTATCGTTGGCATGCAGGACCCACCAGGCGGAGGAGGATTTTTAACTACACTCGACACATTCCGCAATTTCGAACTTACTCTGGAAACTAAAATTGACTGGCCTTTCGACAGTGGTATATTCCTGAGAGTCGGTCCGCACGGTAAAAGCCATCAGGTAACACTTGACTATCGTGACGGCGGTGAAGTCGGCGGTATATACTGCCCATGGACTCAGAATTTCGTACACCACTGCCCTGACGGTGTCAAACAGTTCAAGAAAGACCAGTGGAACAAGCTGAGAATCACCTGCGTTGGCGAACCTGCTCATATCAAGGTATGGCTGAACGATAAACTCATCACTGACTTCCAGCATACCGCTGAATCTACAAAGAACGTACCTACTGAAGGGACTATCTGCCTTCAGGTACATCCAGGCGGAGTTGGCTTCGACACCAGCAAAGCTCGCTTCAGGAATATATTTATCCGCGAACTGCAAAACGGCGAAACGCAGAATGTACTCACTGCCGAAGAAAAGAAACAGGGCTTCGTACAACTGTTCAACGGCACCGACCTCACCGGTTGGGTCGGATCTACCAACAGCTACGGCGTAAAAGACGGTGTTATCTTCTGTCGTAAAGATACCGGCAGAAATATCTACACCGAAAAAGAATATGATAACTTCATACTCAGGTTCGATTTCAAACTTGAACCTGGCTCCAACAACGGCCTGGGCATCCGAGCACCGCTCGAAGGTGATGCGGCCTATGTCGGCATGGAGCTTCAGATACTAGACAATACTGCCGCTAAATACTCCAACCTGCACGACTGGCAGTATCATGGATCTATCTACGGCATATACCCGGCCAAACGCGGGTTCCTCAACCCGGTCGGCCAGTGGAATACTGAGGAAGTTATCGCAAACGGCGATGATATTAAGGTTATACTAAACGGTACGACCATCGTAGATGCCAACCTCAAGGAAGCTACCAAAGACGGTATTATCTCTGGTACAGAACACCCCGGACTGTTCAATAAAACCGGACATATCGGGTTCCTCGGTCACGGCGACTATGTCGAATTCCGTAATATCAGAATTCTGCCATTAAAGCAATAACAACAACATATTAGTTTTAGCTTCATAATAGACTGGTTATAGATAAAAAAAAACTCTACAACCACCTCGAATTCACCTTTAGCCGACCCATTACCTCCTTTTGGAGGAATGGGCGGTGTAAGGGTTATTATATCACAAAAAGCAAAGTGGAGTTTGTGCCCTAAAGCACATTCTCCATTTTTTTTATGCACCGCATAACAAAAACATAATTCGCTATGAATGTAAAATTTCTAGCAATTTATTAACTATTCTGTTATCAGGGTTTCCAACTAATCCAACCTTTGAATGGTATCGAAATCCGGAATATTCATTTGAAATTGCATCAAGAGCCAAACCGGCATGTTCTTTTGCTTTTAAACAATCTCCTTGCTCCCATTCTATAATGGATAGTGACATATGATACCGGTAACGATCAACAGGGAACTTTAATCTTTCCGTATTGGAAAGAAGTATCTTTTTAACTTCCTGGTATAACTCTTCCAATTCAAAAGTCACTGCAAAGACTGAATAATTAAGATAGCAATCCGTTTTAACATTCTTATATACACTCTCTTGATCAAGCGACTTTCTATACCAATAAACAGCGTTATCAAGCATAGATAAAGACACATAACATTCTGCTTTTTGAAAATACACCAAAGCCAATTCGGACGGTTCCGGATATTCGCTTATAATTAAATCTAACAATCTTAAGGCAACTTCTGGTTCCTCTTTTTCAAGACATACCGCTTGAATTCGCAAATATTGAGCTTTATGAAATTGACCTCTGGACCGGTTTAATCTGTCAAAAAAAGCTTTTTCAATATTATCATTCCATTCTTCATTTCTATACCAGTCACAACCCATTTGTTCCCTCAAACTATTCTATTATACACAATCACCATTAAATTAAAGTCCGCAAAGATTTTTTGTTAATTTCGTCAATTTAATGGTTAAATAAAATCCCGCCGGGGAAAACTGCTCTCTGTATACAGCCGATGTTGCATACTTGTTAATCAAAAACAGTAACAGAAAAATTGTGTTTATTTTCAATCATTTCTTTTATTGGAATAAGTAATTCTTCAGCTGAAAGTTCTCTATGCCAAATATTTATTGCTTCCAAATCTCTGTCTGGAAGCCACCAACAAAAGACATTGTCATTTAATAATGTCTTTTCAAGATTATTTATATCTGTAAAATCAATATCTAAAAACTGATTAATTGAAGATTTATGGACAATTAATCCCATGATAAACATCACTCCCAGTGTATATTGAAACCCTTTTGGCCCGACAAATTTACAAAAACTATCATACTGATATTCAAAACAAATTCTAGCATCCAGACTAAAAGGGTTAGGTGTAGTATTTTTGATTTCGCTAATATAAATATTATCCATTTCTATCGGTATAAATGGGAAAACAGTGCTTAATATTCGATCGTGACGAATGTCACCTGAGATGTATAACAATGAAGAATACTCATCTCGAAAGTTTGTCAGGATTTCTAAAATGTCTGGCCAAATACTTCTGAAATTATTAACTGTAATATTTGAATCTTGCCATTCCAGTTCTTTCCCAACAAAAACTTTAATATTCCTTTCGTTAATTGGAGGGCTGCCAACGGTCGTTTTTCCTGTAATCAATATTTCTATTGGTTTTGAAAATGCACATAAAGCAGTAGAAGATTCTGGCAATCTAAATTTGCTTTCATGTGCACATTTCGAAAGACTTCCTATTCGAATTTCACATATTTTATCTGACATATTTCTAACCTCAAAGTAGGGTCACGCAGCGGCATTTCAAAAACTCATCACATCTAACCTCTTTTTTTTCCTCACTCTAATATATAAGCCTTCAAAACTTTACCATAAAACATCGTATGATAATCCCCTTCTCCGCCACTGCCAACCGGGTAAAACTGTTCTCTATATACAGCTGGTATCGCATCCTTATCCTGCAGCTGGGTATATATAACCTCACACTCCAGCGTTAGCGGCAGCTCCTTTATCCCCGGCACATCAACCGCATCACCATCAACCAGGGTCAACCCCATATCTTTTATCTTATCTGTATCACGACCGCTTTTACTGCCGCAATAGCCGATTATCTTCTTCACATCTGCCCCATTCGGAAAGTTAACCGTAAACTGTCCGTTACCTTCCAGCATCGTATGAGTATGACGACTTACTCTCACTAAAGCGGTAAAGATCAAGGTATTCCATTCGATACCTATCTGCCCCCAGGCAATCGACATCGTATTTACTTGACCGCCATACTTAGTCGTCAGCAAAACACCCTTACCCAACTCCGACACTATCGTATTCATATACTCATATACATCGATTTCGTTTTTCATTATCTAATCCTTATTTCCTTTCCATCCGTAATTATCCAATCAATATTGAAAGGTTTTATCTATTATTCCACTTTTGAATTTCTAGGCATATCTCTTTCATTTTTTTATCTAAGTCAAAAATTGGCTCTAATAACGCCTTATCTGTAATAATTTTTACAACTTCTTTTGCCAAACGTACTTTGTCATAACTATATTTGATATCAAATTTATTTAAATAGCCATCATCAGTAAACATAATTTCATATTTACCAATTGGAGATGGGCTTCCTTTTTGGGCTAAAGTTTTAACACACTCATATGGAATATAATTTTCAATTTCCTTAGCATCTAAAATCCAAATATATTTACCATTTTTATCTATTTGTTTCTCAATACGAGCTAATCTCGGTTTAATAGTATCCTCTTCACTTTTTCTATCACTATCACCAATTAAAACCGCATTTCTATTTACATTCAAAATGTCAATAGAATCGTTGTCTTCATCTGCTCCAGCTTTATGGCTAGCTAAATTAGAGCCTCCATAAAAAGCACATTCATAATCTATATGTTCTTTTAATTCTCCGTTACTATATAACTCTATCCATTTATTAAAATATATTCTATCAGATGGGCCTTCTAACCAGACAATTCCATTTGCTTGTAATAAATCAGAAGCTTTAACACCTATGTCATCAATAATATCACTATATTTTGATAGAGTACTAATTGTCTCAGCTTTAGCTTGGCAGCCATCATGCGTTACGTGTATTATTTGAGCATCTAAGTCATCTCTAAACATATCAATTGGAATAGAAGAGTGAGTTGTTATGAAAAACACAGATTTATGCTCTTTTGCATATTTTGCAATATATCTGAAAAGATTTCGAACAACATGAGGATGAAGATTGTTTTCAAGTTCTTCATATAAAAAAACTGCATTTCCTGGTTCACTAACACCAATATGTAAACTAATCAATACATGTAAAACTGTCTTAATCCCACTTCCTGACTGACTCAAGTAAATGTCACCATCTTTATTTTCTTCTTCAAAGCATACTTCCCATGTCGTTTTATCAATTGCCTTAGATTTAATATTATTAAATCTACAATCGGGATTGAAAATTTCATTAAGCCCGTTGAGTATATCTTTTAGATATGATACTTTACCGCCCTTAAAACTATAATGATGAGTAATCGCCAAAGTTGCGTTTTTGCCATCGTTATGAACTCCAACACTTTTCGACAAGTCTTCAGGCTGTTCAGGTATAATATTTCTTTCTGCTGCAACTTTACGTATGGCCTTTTTATTAAATATAGATATTTTTCTATTAAAATTAACTTTTTCAAAGACATCTAAACATATCGAATATTCCCTACTTGCTCCTATTCCTTTTTCGTCAAGAATAGCTTGGATATCTTCGCTTGAGACAAAATGATTTGTAATTCCTGATGAATTACAAACTCCTTTAAATGGTTGCCCAAGTATTGCTTCTCTAACCTTCGCTATTTCAACAGTTGAGTAATTTCCTTGCCTATCTTTTCCTATGAATTTATTCAAATCTTCTTCCAAAATTACATCTTGATACTCAGATTTTTTACTTCCAAGGTCATGCAAAAGAATATCTAAAAATGCAGATTTCCCAGAATTATTTCTCCCTATTATAATATTGATTAGCTTAAATTCATCTAAACCTGCAAGATTATCTCTAAAACACTTGTCATCCGTAGCCTTAAATGATATCTTATGCTCCAAAATCATTGTTTTTACTTCCATACAATTCACCTCATCCAGATTATAAAAAAATAACCAAAAATAAAGTTTCATTTTACCGCTATCACTGATTACTATCAAACAGATTTCAACATAAAAAAAGCCCCAAATATGGGGCTGTAAAAAACTATTTAAGCTTTAAAAATCTGCGTTTATCTGCGTTTATCTGCGGTTCATTTTTCGTTTTTTTTGTGTTTTTTGTGGTTGTTAAAAATCTTCGCCGTAGGCAACATAAAACAAACGTGAGGCGCAGCCGAACACCGCAACTTTTCACTCTGCGTTCTTAACTCTTCACTTCAATATTAAAATGTGCTTCACATTTTAATATTGACCACCCTCCCTTTGCTCATCCGCTTAATAGCTATACGAAGCTCAGAAGCTCCATTCACCGCATCTTCAAACTCTTTCACGTTCATAACCGGCTTATCATTAACATGGGTAATAACCTCAAATGTCTTTATCCCGGCAACGTCGGCCTTGCCGCCCGGCTCCACCTTAGAGACTATCACACCCGGATCCGCTTCGGACAGCTGCATATAGCGACGCACCTCAAAGGTCAGATCACGCACCGTCAGCTTAAGCGATTCTGACTTATGCCTCGCCGCCGAGTCATAATAAGTCGGGGTCTCTTCAACTACCATCTGCTTAACTATACGCTCACCGTCCAAATACAGCTCCGCGGCGTACATCTTGCCAAAACCAATATCTCGCAATTGCTTGCCAACTTCATTTTCCGCCGCTGGCCACGGTACCGGCAGCCGGTCAAAATATTCCGCCGGGATCTCGCTCAACCGGTCCCATGGGAACGTACTCATATAACGGCTCATCCGGTCATCAACTTTTATATCTATTGGCTGCGGGTTCTCCGGAGAATGCAGACGAACCAGTATCATTCCAGGCTCAATTCCAGCCTTATCTGCCGGCGAACCCGGGTAAACATACGAGACCAGCCCGCCAACCGAACCGTTATTACTTACCTCCGATACCATATTCAAGCGTGCCAGCTCCTCATTCAAGGACTGAAGAATTACACCCATCCATGCGGCTCGATTCTCTAGCTCAGCACTTAACGGGATATTATCTGCATCAGCAAACTCGACAGGACGAGCTATTACATCTGTAAGATTCGCCACTGCCGTCATTTTCATATCTTGTGATTCGTTATAATGGTCCCAGCTGTCACGTGCCGCCTGAACCTTTGGACGACGAACCACCGGCATAACAACCAGCTCTGCGTTACTGTTATACATCAGGTACACAGACGGTGCATCCTGGTAATCCCAGAATTCAACTCCGGCAACCATCGGGTAAACTATCTTTTTCCAGCCATATTCAAAGCCGCCTATTCGATTATGCGAATAATAGCAGACCATCTCCTCGCCCTGTACCCGAACTTCGACAAATGGCATAAATACATCTTTATAATTCTCGATATCACCACTGCAAATCTTTGCAACATCTGAAACCGGCTCTGCCAGCTTCGCCGTTATCAGCCCGTAATCCTTGACTGTCGATTCAAATGTCGCGTTCAGCTTCTTACCGCCTGCGGTAAAGACCGTTATCTTTTCCAGCCTCGCTGTTGTATCTGCTGTTAAGGTCGCAGGGATCAATATCCGGTCTGGTGCTACTACCACCGCATAACAGTTCTTCTCGGTCATATGATCCTGGCCCGGCCCCCCGGTCAAACCAGAAAAATCAGAACCCTTACGCGTCGGACTGCGAAAATTAATCCGGCATCGCAGCACAGTTTTCGTACATTCGTCTTTTATCTTCGCTAACAAACCCTCATACTGCTCGGCTGTTATCATTTCATAGTCCAGCGGGCTCTTCTGCCAGTCGTCATTATCTGCCAGCATCTGCCCGAAATAAAACGCGACTGCAGTACCTTCGCCATCAACTATCAGACCGGTACTGTTAGTCCCTTTCAAAACCTCGCCATTCTCATCCAGCTGCATCTTCAAACTAAAACCCGCAACCGGAATCGACCACTTTGTATTATGTTGAACATAATCAATTATATAAAGGTCGTCAGAGCTCTTTTCACCAAACTCTATCGCTTTTGCTCCTTCCGGAAGCTGCTCTACCTGTAAAATAACTGTCCGGGTGTCAACCGGATAAGCAAACACTTTTGCCTCAACCCTGCTGTCGCCAAACCGCACCATTATCTTATCGATAAAACGATTATGAATCTGAACATCAGCAGATAGTATCTTATCAGACGCTATCACCATACCGCCAGCCTCCAGCGGACGTTCCTGCTTGACAAATTCTTCGGCATTGCCTATCAGATGCACCTCTCCGCAGTTACTGCAGTACTCACCCAGCCCGTTACATTCCGGGCTCTCACCTTTATCATATTTCAGGTAATATTCAACAACCACCATCGAATCTGCATACTTCGCTGCTAACGCTGCCTTATCAACCTTTGGCTTATCTACGTCAGTCTTATCTCCTTCAGATTTCTCGGCTTCCTGGGCCAAACAAACACCCGCCAGCAACATACACAACACCAATAATTTTGACAATTTATTCATTTAATCAACCTTTCGATTTTTATTGTAAAATTTTTCATCCTTCATACTTGCATTTCAGGCATCAGCCTTTAAATGTCGCTCTGCAACACCAAGAGCTTCTAACTTATTATTCTCTCTCATAATCGCGAGAGATATCCAAAACAACCTGCCGCAACAGCCCGTTACGCAATACCGATAGCACAAGCCTTGGCTTCTCATCTATATTATCTATACTAGACTGGTATATCTTGCTGAGCTCTTCCAGGTTCGTAACTTTCTCAGTGCCGACCTTCAGGATAATATCGTTATTGACAAGTCCGGCATTGGCTGCATTACCCGGAGATTTCAGAGAGTTCACAAACACACCTTCCTTACGATGGAAGTAAAGATCAGGGTTATCGAATCGGTTAATTATCTTCAAAGTCATGTCCCAACGTGGGCAGTCCAGTTCATCTCCTTCAACTTTGCCTTTTTCCACCGGTACCAGTTCGATGTCCATCAATTCGTCGCCGCGCTTCACCGTGAAGGTGGCGGGCTCATCCTTTGGCAGGAGACCGATCGTCTTACGCAGTTTCGGCAGGTCGTTTGGTCGCAGCACATCCACAGCCTCTCCATTGATGCTCAATACACGGTCGCGGGCCTTTATTCCTGCTTTGCGAGCCGGGCTTAACTGGTCCGTTTCCGACACAATCACACCATTTTCACCATCAAAGTATATGTTTTTATTGAAATCCCTTAGAGCCTGCAGCTGCAAGCCGGTCCAGCTCCAGTTCGCCTTGCCATACGTCCCCAGACGCTCCACCAGCAACTTAACAGTCTCTGACGGCACCGCAAAACCAAGGTCGCCACCCCCGGAATTAGATCCTAACGTATTAATTCCTACCACCTCACCGGCTGTATTTACCAGCGGACCACCACTGTTTCCCGGGCATATCGCAGCATCAGTCTGTAGCCACAAACTGTATAATCCTTCTTCTAAATATCTGTCAGTACAGGAGATAATACCAATAGAAACTGACCGGCTCAACCCGAACGGAGCACCCATCGCCATTACAAAATCACCTTCATGCAGGATAGCAGAATCTCCAATAGCCGCATAAGGCAGTTCCTTATCTATATCCTTAAGCTGCAGTAACGCTATATCACAGTCCTTATCGCTTCCCACAATCTCGGCATACGCTTCTGTGCCGTCGTTAAGCTGGCATCGCACTTCGAATGCCTTGTCGATAACGTGCCAGTTTGTTACAACCCTTCCGTCAGCCGAGATGATCACACCGCTGCCGGTTACTGCCTGAGATTGCTTTTTACCTTTTGAGAAATCCTCCCGCAAGCATTTTACAAACACCACAGCCGGAAAAACCTTATCCTTAGCTGTAGAAACAATTTGGCGAAAATCAGGCCCGCCTTTTGATGTCATATTTGAACTGGTACAACCATTTAGAAATCCGAGACAGAGAACCAAAACCAATAAGTACTTTTTCATGCCGACTCTTTCCATAAGTAGTTAATATTACATTTATTACATGACAATGTTAAAGCAACAAATATCCTACGTCAAGAGTTTATTAAAGTTCAATATGGTCATGTTTTCATTTGAGTATCAGCAAATAGAGATATATAATCATACTGAAACTGCAACTAACAACTCAGGAAGGATTTATGAATACAGAAAAAACTATTAAGCCGTTTAGTATTGTAATTTTCGGGGCATCAGGCAACCTGACCAGCCTGAAACTAATCCCGGCATTATTTGAATTGTATCATCGCGGAATGCTAGGAAAGGAATTCGCTATTTTCGGACTGGCCAGAAGACCAATGACAGACCAGCAGTTCCATGAAAAGCTCTTCGATGATGTCAAAAACGCTGATAAATGCGGATTTGCCAAGCCGGAAACCTGGGACGAATTCTGTCAGCATATTCACTACGTAAGCGGTGACGGCAACGACCCGAGCACATTCGAAACCCTGAAGTCAAGACTCGCAGCCCTGCCGTTCAATAACGGCAAGTTAGGCAACTGCCTTTTCTACTGCTCCGTTAAGCCGGAACTGTTTCCCGATATAGCTGCAAATATCAGCAGCAGCGGACTAGGCAGCTCATCAAACCCGGACGAATTCCGCAGACTGATTATCGAAAAACCATTTGGATTTGACCTTGCAAGTGCCCGCAAACTCAACGAAGAATTGAGCAGACACTTCCAGGAAAACCAGATATACCGCATTGATCACTATTTAGGCAAAGAGACCGTCCAGAATATCCTGGCATTACGTTTTGCTAACCGCATATTCGAATCTGTCTGGAACAAAGATCACCTGGACCATATCCAAATATCAGTTTGTGAAAAAGTGGATGTCGGCGAACGAGCCGGCTATTACGACCAGTCAGGTGCATTGCGCGACATGGTACAAAACCACATCATGCAGCTGGTATCGCTGGTTGCAATGGAAGAGCCAAAATCTCTGAATGCCAACGATATCCGCAACGAAAAGGTAAAGGTTATCAAAGCTATTCGTCCGGTATGCGAAAATAACTGCTGCTGCAGCGTTGTCACCGGCCAATATACCGGCGGCAAAATAGATGACAAAGATATTGTCGGCTATCTGGACGCTCCGGGCGTACCAAAAGACTCAACCACAGAAACATTTACTGCTTTCCGGATGTATGTGGACACGCCAACCATGAAGGATGTACCAATTTACATTCGTACCGGTAAGGCACTTGGAAAGAAAACTACCGAAATCGGACTGTTCTTTAAGACCGTCACTAATAAATTATTCGATCAGGCCTGCTGCCCGAATGGTTTCAATAGCCTGATACTGCGAATACAGCCAAACGATGGCGTGTCAGTAAACTTCTTCACCCGCAAGACCAGCCAGATCTGCCTGGAGCCGCGTGAACTGAATTTCTATTATCCGGATGCATGTCCAAGTCCGATACCTTCGGCATATGAGAAGCTGCTGCACGATGCCCTGCTTGGCGACCAGACGCTGTTTATCCGCAGCGATGAAACTGAGGCTGCATGGGAGTTTATCTCACCGCTAATAGACAGTATCAAGGAAAAACAAAAGATTCCGCAGCCATACGAGCCCGGCAGCTTTGGACCTGCCAAATCAGATGAGTTAATGGCTTGTGGCGGCCGTCAGTGGCGAAACTGAAAAATTGTAACCTTATGTACCGCTCAGTGTATAACATATTGAATGTTATGGCATAAAACCAAACTTAAACGTTTTATTAATAAGGAGTAATAGATGATAGCATTATGGATAATTCTAGGTATTATTGTTGTAATAATCCTGGCATATATTGGAATATACAATTCACTTGTCGGCAAACAAAATATGGTCGACAACGCATTTTCCAGTATCGATGTCATGCTGAAAAAGCGATTTGACCTGATTCCGAACCTGGTGGCAACCGTCAAACAGTACATGACCCATGAAAACGAGACACTAACCAAGGTTACAGAGATGCGTGCCAAGGCTATGAGCGGCGGACTGAGCAACGACCAAATGGTAGAACTGGATAATATGATCGGTAATATTATGGTGTCTGTCGAAAAATACCCTGACCTGAAAGCCAGCACAAACTTTCTACAGCTGCAAGGTTCATTAAACGAAATTGAAGAGCAGCTGTCTGCTTCCCGCAGAGCGTATAATGCTGCGGTACTTGACTATAACAATGCAATTGAAATGTTTCCAAGCAATATAGTCGCCGGCATGATAAACTACAAACAACGTAACATGTTTGAAATTGCAGAAGCAGAGAGAGCAACTCCTAACGTTGGTAATTTATTTAAGTCATAAAAGTATGTATACACAAAAAAAGCGTTACTTGCCCAACCGGCGAATAACGCTTTTTTATTATTAATATGAAATTATTTTAGAAATCCACACCTATGCCAAGGATATATTTGGTATCCAGTTTTTCATTATCACCGGCCGGTGTAGCATCATAATCAAGCAGAGCCTTGAAGCTTCCATAAACCTTATCAGAAAATCTATAACGCAATTCGCCAAGCGTACTGGCATAATAGTCATCTTTACTTTCTGTACTTGGATAATATTCCAGGTTGTGTTTGAATGAAAGTCTGTCACTTATCACCCAGTCCAGGTTATATCCTAATCTGGCAGATAAAGCATCTTCTTTATCAGTCACACCTGCTACAGTATATTCTTCGTGAACTTCTGACAAACCGATATCTGCGTTAAGTTTGAACTTTGCTGTTTTATAGAATCTATAACCATAACCAACAGTACCGATTAACCTTTGGTCTAGATCGGCAATATGGTCTTTTTTGAACCTGCCATCAAGAAACGCATAACTCTTATCAGATAAATTTATTTCATTTTTCATTCCGGCAGTCAAATATTCTTCAGTAGTATATTTTTTTCCAGCTGAATCTTCTGATCTGGCAGAACTGTACATGGCGTCAGCCAACCATATATTTTTTTCCGTTTCACGTTTAACATTAAAACTAATTGAACCGCTTTCAGAGTATGAATTGCCATCTGTACGCGTAATGCCGGCAGTCACATTACCAGTTGTTTTAGGAAATTCAGGCGGTGCAGGGTTAATAGCACCAAGTTCTGCCAAACCGGCATTATCCCACTTGCCTGTCTTTTTTACCAGGGAACCGTCTGCCTGCTTTATTGAAGCTGATTCTGAAAGCTCAAGTGAAGCAACATTTTTCTGATCAATGGTAACTTTCCCTGCCAGGTTGGATTTGAATACTACCTGACCACCTTCCATGGTCACTAATTTACCTTGCAAAGAATCACCGTTAGTCAATTTAATAACATCAGCATTTAGTCCAACTGCAATCAACAATACAGCAAAAACACATATTTTTTTCATTTATACTCTCCTTACATATGAAATTACTACTTCTTGAACTCTTGTGATAATATACGAGTATTACCGGCTATATCTTTTACTTTTATAGTTACAAAATGCAAACCAGGTTCTTCCGGATTGATTTCAAAACTGAAAGTTTCATTTACACTGTCAGCCAGACCATCCACAGGTGAGGCCGCCTGAAATAGTTGATTTGAATCAAGCGAATATGTAACATTTTCAATAACACTAAGATTATCAGAAACCTGCACTGTAGATTTATATATGTCATTTTCAGCTTTTAAGTCAAATATATTTACTTCCGGAGCGGTATTATCGATTAAAATCAACTCAGATATTTCACTATCGGTCAAACTTGCAGACTCTGAATTAGACATACAGTCTGATGCGACCAGCTTTATATTATACATTCCATCCGGCACATTAAGAGTATTCCATACATATTGGTTTTCAACCAGTTCTTTTGCAATTTTAATCCAACCCTCCTGGGCAACAGATTTAATATAAATATCAAAAGCCAACTCATCTTTATTTACATCTGCCGCCTGCCAGCGAATTTGATATTGCTTTAATTCAGCATATGGAGTCTTAGGATCAAGCGGCGGAACCATAACGTCCAACTTCGCAATCACCGGTTTCAGATTTGGAATACTATAGGAAGCCTTAACTTCAGAAACTTTGGGGCTGCCCCCATCTACAGCATTCAATACTAACTTGTACTGAAGAAACCTTCCAACAGGCACGTCAGCACTAACAGCAGGCAACTTGATCTCAGCCTGTTTCCACTCGGTCCAACCGCCCTTTTCAGGATCGGATGTATTTCCAGAACGAACCTGCATATCAATCCCATCTGTCTGCTCTGCCTGCATGTACATTAGTCCCCATGCAGCAGGTTGAGAAGCATCGAACACATCGGACTCAAATTCACCCTGTTTAACATAGTCAGGCTCAACTGTAAAAACAGAAGCCTTATCCGCACCACCAACATAAACTCTGCCATTAAAACAAGTAACAGCCGACAAATGTGTGCTTTCGCTATCAAATACAACAACAGATTCACGAGTAGGAATATCCAGGCATATCAACTTGCCCTCAATACCGGTTGCAAGGTACAGTTTATCATTATCACCAAGAGAAATATCGTGTATCACTACAGGTGCAACAAAAATCTTTTCGACAAATCCAGATGGCGACAGCATAAAAACAGTGTTTTTCTTGCCGCCCGAACCTCCCTTATTGGGTGGATTCTGACGTTCAGGTTTTTTAGTTGCCGGCGGCTGATTATTCTTTTCGTTGGCTTCAGGCGAATCGTTTTCCTGACCCTTTTCTTCCGAATTCTTTTCCACATCATTTTCAAGTGAAAGAACCAGCTTTGCTCCCGGCCTGGCAGCAGCACTGTCGGCAGTAGCAATATAAACATTACCAGCAGAATCCTGGTCCAGTGAGCTAACTTCTTCATGACCTGTATCATAGGCAACAGTAGTCACTCCCGTTCCAAGATCAATACAATAAACCAGTCCATGAGTATCTGTTCCAGCATAAAGCTTACCCTGCTCAGAGAGGGATAATGCAAGAATATTTTTAGCCTTTGCTTTATATATTTCTTTGGCATTACTGCCATTTGAATCAATAGAATAAATCTTTCCTTCCGGACCGGTAGCCAAATACAGTTTGTCAGATTTGCTGCATTCGATATCCCAGATATAGGTTACTCCATCATCCGACCAAATCTGTTTCCATTTTTTGCCATTATATTTGAAAAGTCCGGCTTTTTCGCCACCGGTACCGGCAACAAGACTTCCATCGCTCAAAACTGCCAGTGAGAAAATATGCCGGGAATGGTCTTCTTTACTCCAAATGCTCTCAGTTTTGCCATCATTAGAAATCTTATACACATTTCCTTCACCACTGGTAGCTATAAAGGCATTACCAGAAGCATCCAAAGCAATATCATTAACAACCCAATCCTCATTGTCTGATTTTAATAGAATATTTGAGCTGTATGCCAGTGAAATAACACCTTCACTGTCAACCAGGACATCCTTAGCTTTACCTTTCTTAAAATGCTCCTCTGTATTCTGGCTCTCAAAAAAAGTGTTAACGCCAAAAACTGAGCCGCAAAAAGTTAAAAGAGTAACAAGAAATAGTCGTGTCATTATATATGTCCTTTTATCTAAATTATCAATATCATGTATTATTCTATCGCCATTTTCGCATAGCCCGATCCATATCCTTCTTAGCCTGCTTATCTTTCATGGTAGAACGTTTATCAGCAACCGATTTACCTTGTGCTACTGCAACCTCTACTTTAGCATATCCTCGAGAAAAGTATATCCGCGTTGGTACTATAGTACGTCCCTTTTGATTAACCTTGACCTCAATTTTATCAAGCTCTCTTTTATGCAGAAGAAGCTTCCTTGGCCTTGCGGGCTCGTGGTTATTAATATTGCCATGTTCGTAAAGTGATATATTACATCCATACATCCAAAGCTCACCATTACGAATCCGGCAATATGCCTCATCCAGACTAGCACGCCCCAGACGCAGGCTTTTAACCTCGGTACCCTCAAGTACGATACCAGCCTCTATTTTTTCCAGCAGGTTATAGTTGAAAGATGCTTTCTTATTCTTTATCCTGGGACTGAATTTTTGCTGCTGGTCCTGATTTTTTGTTTTTTTACTCATAATTATCTATCAGCATTATCTTTATAGCAAAATTAAAGTCAAGAAATATTCAAATTGAGACATTAGATTTCTTGACAAAAATCAACTGCCAAAATAGAATTATAGATCAGTAAACGTTTAAGCAGCATACAGTTAAGGAATTCTAAAGAATATCAGTTTTATCAGGTCAATTGACTGCCTATATATGAGCAAAAACACACAATTAAAATTCCCTGGTTCGGCCAGGATGAAAAAAACAGAATCCTTTGCCAAAGTTTTCAAAAACCGCAACAGTATTTCTGACAGCAATATTCTTCTATATGGTAAGCCTAACAACCTGAAAATCAGCCGATTAGGCTTATCCGTAAGCAAAAAACTGGGCGGAGCAGTTATCAGAAATCGCTATAAACGCTGCCTTCGAGAGGCATTCAGATTATGCCGAAACAGTCTTCCACAAGGGTATGACTGGGTTATCATCCCTCGTCCCACTCAATCATGTGCAACAGGAAAATATGTCAAATCATTATTGAGCCTGACGCCAAGAATTGTAAAAAAACAGAATAAAAGAAACATTGAAAACAAACAGCCCAATAAATAAATATCATTTGCCTGCCCGCTTGCTGCTAAAGCTAATGTTAGCTTTTGTTAAACTGTACCAAATGGGCATATCTCCCCACCTGCCGGCATCATGTAAATATGTACCAACCTGCAGTGAATACTGCAAAGAAGCCTTAATCGAATATGGTCCAATAAAGGGACTTTGGCTTAGTATAAAAAGAATTATACGATGCAACCCTTTCGCCAAAGGCGGTTTTGACCCGGTACCGGAAAAGAAGTAAAGCACAATTATCGGTCCCATAACTAAAAGCAATACAGGTAAAATCGCCAACTCGAGTTTTTCGCCAAGCCTGCCAATCACTACAAGACTAACCTTAATTATCTTAATACGAAATACTTACATTTATATCTCCACACTTCGGTTTCCTATCTTCAAAAACCATAAGTTATTGTTTCATAAGAGGCAAAGGTCGAAGCAATATACGACGAATTGTTAATATATCTTCAGCGTTATACAGAACTTGCTACATTAACATTTTAGACAAATGATAAGAATATGATATTGGGTTTTCTGGTTAATAGTTCAGGAAAATAATAAGAATGAAAAATTTTATCAATATTATTCTTCAACTGACAATAATAATATGTTTAGCATTTATGGTATACTTCGCATATACCATGCTAGGCGGCCCCAAAGATACGACCGCTGCCATAGAACATAAGAAAAATGAAATAGAATATGCAAAATCATTAAACCTGTATTTATGGGGTAATCATATAACAAAGAAAGCAATAAGCAGGTTCGAGAGTAAATATGGTATTAAGCTGAACGTACACTATTTTGAAAATGAAGATGAGCTGCTTTCGTCAATAATATCTTCACCTGGCCAGGCAGATGTATGCATTGCAACTGGAGCATCGGTAAAAGAACTTATCGCGATGAAACTTCTTGCAGAAATAGATCAAAGTGAAATTTCTAATTTCAATAACCTGGATAAGAAATTCACTAACCAAAAGTATGACCCCGGGAATAAATATAGTGTTCCATATATATGGGGCACAACCGGTTTAGTAATAAATAAAAAACATATAGAGTCGCCTTCGCCAGACTGGAACGTCTTATTTGACCAGAAATATACCGGACATATCGCCCTGATAAAAAATCCAAGAGAGTGTATTTCAATTCCATTGTTAATACGCAAATACAATTTAAATACTAAAAATATTACAGAGCTAAACGAAGCTGCTGACCTCCTGCTAAGCCTGAAAAAAATGGATGTCAAAATTATGGGAGAAACTGACATTATTAAAGGTATACAAGATGAATCTATCTGGGCAGCAGCTACTTATAGCGGTCTGATATTTGAGCAGGTTGAAAACAATCCTGACATCGATTACATTCTGCCAACTGAAGGTTACAGTCTATGGATTGACAATATGTGCATTCCCAAAAGCTCTAACAAAAAAAACACCGCCATGCTCTTTATTGAACATATACTTGACCCCAAAATCAGTAGTGAAATTTCCAGTACGTTGTTTGCCGCAAACCCTAATAAAGCAGCCGCTAAACATACAGACTCGTCTATACTTAATAACAAATACTTATATCCTCCATCGCATGCCCTGGACAAAGGAGAGTCATTTGGCTATGAATTTTCAAGCCAGGAAACAAATAGAATCATTAATAAAACATGGCATTATCTTTTATCAAAATAATGGATAGATATATGAAATATAAAATATTTGACAAATCATCATTAAGGGTTGGAATGTTAATTTTCTTAGCAATGACTATGCCGGCATTGCTAACATTCATCATATACTTCAGTCAGGAATTAGTTAATGTTGAAGATCATGAAAAAGCCCACACAAATTATATACTCGAAGAAACTGCCAGAGATATAGATTTTGAAATCAATACCTGCCTGCAGGAACTTAAATATCTTTCAGAACAATATTCAATAAAAACAGACACAATATCAACACAGCTAAAATTAAACGAATTAAGGAATTTCATTCAGCAGAACACCACACTGGCAGACATAACCCTGATAGATACAAAAGGAGAAGTAATCACCTCTCTAAAGTATAATTACCTGGGAGATTGGAAAGAGAAGAGCTGGTTTAAACTTGCGTCAACCGGTAAAATAGCGGTATCACCTGTATATCTAACACCTGGCGCATATACTTCAATCATAACAATATGCATGCCTATCAAATCGGAGGCTGGGAGAATATCAGGAGTTATTGCTGCAGATCTAGATATTAATGAAATTTTCCAAAATGCTAATAATAATATCCCGGACGTAATATCACATATAATAATCACTGACCGCTCAGGGAGGATACTGTACCACCCTGACCCAGACCAAATACTGGAATTCTTCCCTGATGATAATTCTAAAAAACTATTAACTGAAAACGAGTCTGGTAAATATATATATTCTACGCAAGGTGAAAATCCACAGAAAAAATACTGCACATTTAATATCATGAAGGGATACAAAGATTATCCTGGACAAAAATGGAGAATCTCTCTTGTAAAAAATAACACCTTTACTCAAAATTTCAAAAGTTCATATTCAAACCTCTTAGCCATCACACTAATCGTCTGCTCCCTTTCTTCACTTGTTATCGTATATATTTCAAATAGATACTTTTTGATACCTATCAAAAACACACTAAAAAACATGCATAATCTGGGTAGTAATAATGGGAATATCACAGACAATTATAACATCAGCCTGGTCCAGTCTATAAATAATATAGGGCAAAAACTGTGTGACTATGTAAAAATGCTGGAACAATCAGAAAAAGAAAAGAACCATAATCAGCAAAAAAGAATCAAACTCAAAAATCTGATAAAAAATCTTACAAAAATCAATAAAGGCAAAGATGAGCTGTTAGAGAGCATAACATATAAAACCCGCACACCTCTAAGCTCAATAATCGGCTACACTGAAGAGCTGATTATGAATAGTAACTCTGACGAAACTGCCAAAAAACTGAATACAATATTATATGAATCTGAATTCTTACTAGAAACTATCGATGAAATTATTGAAGATTATAAAATACAGTCTGGTAAGATAAAATTATCACTTAAAGCATGCGACCTGTTCCAGCTGATAGAAACTGTAAGACATCTGGTAACTCCGAAAGCTGAAAACAGAGGTTTAAATCTTCAAATTGAAATCGCAGACGGCGTCCCGCAATATATTATTTCAGACCAACTCAAGCTAAGGCAAATCATAATTAACCTGCTAAGCTGTGCTATTGACAATGCAAAAGATGATACTATAGCACTTATTATAACTACACTGAACAGGAACAAAACAAACGCTCAAATCAGATTCAGTATCAACGGATGTAAAACAATTAAAATAAATGACAATGAAATACCAACCTTTTCAACTAAAGAACACAACTTCGGATCGCTTGCAAACAGTATAATCCCATCGATAACAAAAAGATTGGCCGAACTTCTCGACGCAAAAATACAAATCCGAAAAAATGAAAACACTGAAAATGTAATTCATTTTGAAATTTCGGTTCAATTATGCGACTCAACAAGATTGAAACAATTGAATGATTTTGAAACAATTAACATATACGACAGTAAAACCAGATTGTCAAAACATAAAATTCTACTTGTAGAAGATTACAAAACTAACCAAAATCTGCTCATAAACCAACTTAATAAACTGGAGATAAAAACAGACCTGGCACAAAATGGCAGAGAAGCGGTTGAAATGACGAGAATTGGCAAATATGACCTGATTTTAATGGATATTCAAATGCCAATAATGGACGGGATTATGGCCGCCAAACTAATACGATCTTATGACAATTTCAATAAAAATGTACCAATCATCGCGTTAACTGCCGATGCTGATCCTGAACTAAAAAATAAATGCCTGAACAGCCGAATGAACGATCTAATGGAAAAGCCTGTACGAGCAGCTAAATTAGCGGCTGTATTGGAAAAATGGCTCAATAAAGATAATCAGCAGGTGGAAAACGCTTTTACGGAAATCAGTAAAAGCTCCGCACTCAATACCGATAATTCAGATCATATGCAAATCTGGAATAAAGAAAGAGCAATTGAACTATTTGATAATAATGAATCGCTGATGGAAAATACCGTTAAGGACTTCATAAGAGATGTAGAACTTCAAATCCGCATTCTAAATGAAGCCATAGACCGAAGCAATTTGAATACAGTAGAAAAAGAAATTCAAAAGATTAAAAACGGTGCTTTCGGAATCGGTGCAGACCAACTGTCTTCCGTTGCCAGAGATATTGAAAACAATCTATATGATTGCGAAACGGATAATATTAAAATCCTAATGCAGAATCTGATAAGCAACTTTAAAGAGCTTAAAAATGAAACTAGAAAAAATCAGAAAGCAACTGGCAACTAAAACCTGGATTATTCTCCTATAATCTTTACCAGAACTCGCTTCTGACGCTTACCGTCAAATTCACCGTAAAACACCTGTTCCCAGGGACCGAAATCCATCCTGCCTTCTGTTACCGCAACAACTACCTCTCGCCCCATAATAGTACGCTTCAGATGGGCGTCTGCATTATCCTCAAACCCATTATGCTGATACTGAGAATAAGGCTTTTCCGGTGCAAGTTTCTCGAGCCACACTTCAAAATCATGATGCAAACCGGCCTCATCATCATTAATAAACACACTCGCACTTATATGCATTGCATTACAAAGAAGCAAGCCTTCCATTATGCCGCTTTCTGCCAGGCACTGTTCCAGTTCTGAAGTAATATTTATTAATTGACGCCTTTTGGTTATATTAAACCAGAGTTCTTTACGATAGCTTTTCATATTTACCTTTCCTTATTCATTTTGCATTATAGCTGTAGTCATTTTTATAACCTGCTTGCAGGATTCAACATCGTGGACCCTGAAAATATTAACACCTTCACGGCATGCAAATGCAGTAACTGCTGAATCGCCATATACCCTGTCAAGCGGCTCATTAATATCAAGAATTTTCCCGATAAATGATTTCCTGCTGGCTCCAAGCAAAACGGGTACTCCTAAATCATGAAATCTACCGATATTTTTGATGAGCGAAAGATTGTGTTCAACGGTCTTGCCAAAACCAATTCCCGGATCAATAATAATTTTCTCTCTTTTTACACCACAGCTTTCAGCGAAACTGATTCTATCTGAAAGATATTGTAAAATATCATCAACTACATCTCCATAATCCGGGCTATCCTGCATATCAGCAGGTCGACCTTTTTTATGCATAAGTATAACGAAGCTGTCAGTACTTCCGACAGTAGAAACCATTTCAGCGTCATCCTCTAACGCTGAGATATCGTTAATAATTGATGCGCCGGCAGCAACGGCCCTGGCAGCAACTTCTGCTCTGGTAGTATCAATACTAATACAGCACCCTGTTTCAGAATATAATAATTCTATTACAGGAACTATACGCCTGATCTGCTCAGCAGCAGAAACAGATTCCGAACCTGGGCGAGTTGATTCCCCACCAATATCAATTATATCAGCCCCATCTTCCAACATTTCTTTCGCATGCTCTACAGCCTTGATAGAATCATAAAACATACCGCCATCACTGAAAGAATCAGGGGTAACATTCAGAATACCCATTATCAGTGGTCTTTTACATGCTTTTTTGACAAGTTCACTAATAATCATTTGTGGCTACTCTATTTCTTTATTGGGCCAGAATCTTACTAGAAGAATTCCAAGTTCATATAGGAAGTACATTGGAATACTCATTAAAATTTGAGATACAACATCCGGCGGAGTAATTACAGCTGAGAATATAACTATGCCCAATACTACATACTTACGAACTTTACATAAGGTCTCAAGTGATACAAGATTTAACCTGCCTAAGAGAAACACCGCCAACGGCATCTGAAAAGATATGCCAAAAGCTAATGCTAACAACATAACGAAATGCACATATTCGTTGATAGTACATCTTACATCAATTGAAGCCATCCGCTTAGGTGCTTGTTCACTTTCCACTTTCTGTATTTTTTTAGTATCAGAACTAACGGTCTCGGTATTTGGCTTAACAGGATCATTAGAGGCAATTACTGATTTTTCACCATGATAAGGTAAATCAGCTGACAATTTGATATAATCATTCAAATATGGTATCGGACATACCAGTTCTATTTTCATCCTGTCATTTGCCTGCTTTTCTGGCTCCTTGACATCAACTTCCGTACTACTTTCTTTTACTTCTGGGTTCTGTTCAGCCTCATCATTCAACTTTCCCATTAGCAACTTATGCCAGGCACTCGGTTCCGGATCAATTTGAAATCCCTTATTAAAGTTAAGGAAAAAGTTCATCGAAATCGGCGCAACTACCAGTACAAAAAACAATCCGCCCAATACGAACAGAATAGCAGAGAAAGGTACAAATGTATTAATATACCTTTTTTCATGTGAATATAATCCGGCAGCAACGAATCCCCAAACCTGGCAAAATATCCATGGTGAAGCAAAAAAAACACCGGAAATCAATGCAACTTTCATATAGGTGATAAATGGAGTAGCAATACCGGTTGTAAGCAGATCGGTAGACATGCCATTTAATTCAAGAGCAGCAACCAAAGGCGCTGCCAGAAACTCGATAATATCCCAGGCAAAGAACATTGAAACAATAAAGCCTAAAACAAGACCAATTAGACTTTTGATGATTCTAGAACGTAATTCCATTAAATGATCACCGAAACTCATATTTGAGTCTTCAAGATCATGTCGCCTACGTTTTTTTTCAATACTGCTGGAATTACTATTATCCATTACTGCCCCAGGAAGGTTTTTAATATTTCACAAGCTGCCAGCATATCACGCCGGGCTTTCTTTCTCTTTCTGCTAAATCCACTGTCGGCCAAAAGCCTGTCTGCGGAACGACTGCTAAGCCTTTCGTCTTGAAAATGTACGTCCAGACCTGTTTGCCCTGCCAGTTTTTCACCAAAATTACGTGAAATCCTGGCCTGCTCCCCTATTGTCCCATCCATATTAACCGGCAGGCCAACTACAATTGCTTCTATTTCATGCTCTCTCACTAACGAAATAATACTATCAACTGCCATTTGACGATTTTCCGTCGGATTATCAATCTGGCATAAAGGCGATACGATTATCTCGCCTGCATCACAAATTGCTAAACCTATTCGGCGTAAGCCATAATCTATTGCCATATATCGCAAATAGCAAAACCTCCTAGAGAAATTCGGTAAAACCTTCTTCTTCGATTTCTTCGAGCAGCTGCTTTAGCAGATCGGTTTCATCTCGATGACATATCAAAGTCGCTTTGGGAGTGTGAGCGATAATCATATCTTCTACATGAACCGCTGCAATCAGGTGGTTAGGATCATTGGTTAAAAACATATTATTTGCCGAGCCAAGAATTTTGACTTTAGCATTATCTATTTTTATATTACTGTCCGAAATATCAACGCAAACATTCTCTGACAAGGCCTCATAAGATCCAACATCCTGCCAGTGACAATCCAGTTCGATAACATAAATATCTTTTTCTGCCCTTTCCATTACGGCATAATCAATACTTATGTGTTCCAGATGCTCGTATTCTTCTTCAAGAATAATCTGCTGGTCTGGTTTACCCCAATGGTCGCCTATCAACTTAAAACGTTCAAAATTATGCGGTAGATTTTTATCCAGATGTTTAAGAATAGTATTAACCCTGAATACAAACATACCGCTGTTCCAGCAATATTCACCTGAACGAATATATCGGCTGGCAGTGTGCTTGTTAGGCTTTTCCTTAAACTCGGCCACCGGGAAAATCCCTTCCCCGCCGATCTCTTCACCTCTTTTGACATATCCAAAACCCGTATGAGCCCAGGCTGGTTTAATACCAAATGTTATTAATGCCTGCGGATGATCAGAGATAAAACCTATCGCTTTTCGGATTGCAATCTGCAATGACTCGATTGGGTCGATTAGCTGATCTGCACTAAAAACAGCCATTACCGATTCCGGGTCAGGATCACGTTTGCTTATTACAGTTGAAGCTAGTCCAATCGCATTTGCAGTATTTCTTCCAACCGGCTCACTAATAACGTTCTCAGGCGGCAGCTCGGCCAACTCCTGCTTTACTCCTTCAGCATAATCAACATTTGTAATAACAAGAATATTTTCAGGTTCGAATATATCGCTAATACGGCTAAAACACAGCCGCAGAAGTGACTTGCCATTAAAAAGCGGGATAATCTGCTTGGGGGTATTCCGGGTACTAAGAGGCCAAAGTCTCTTTCCTGAACCGCCAGCCATAATAACAGCATAATTCATAAACGCTCCAAATCCGAAATGCTGTTCATATCAAAACAAACAGACAATTCATATTCTTAAGGGATCACACTAAATCAAACGAAATTTTAGTCATCCAAATCAAATGCACTATGAATAGCTTTAAGAGCAATTTCACCCTGCTCCGGCTGAATCAGGCAGCTGATCTTGATTTCGCTTGTTGTAATTGCGCTAATGTTTACTTTTGCCTCTGCCAGTGCCTTAAACATTGCTTCTGCTACACCTGTATGACTTCGCATACCAACACCTATAGCAGACACCTTGGCAACCGGAGTAGTACAAACAACTGTTGGCAAATTATATTCGTTGGTTATCTCTTCACAAATCAATCTGCCTTCAGCTAGTTCAGAATTTTCTACAGTAAAACTAATACTGGCCTTGCCGTTGTCACCAACTGTCTGGATAATATCGTCTACTACCAGTTTCTTTCCTGCTACCTTTGCAAATATATTAGCGGCCACACCAGGATCATCTGGCAAATCGCTCAAAACAAACTGAGCCATATCTGTCTTCAAAGTAACGCCTGAAACTACTATTTGTTCCATCTGCTCAACCTCACGAGTAATTAATGTTCCTTCAGTATCACTGAAACTGCTTCTTACATGAATATCTACATTATATTTTTTGCCAAACTCTATTGCGCGGGAATGCATAACACCTGCACCAAGACTGGCCATCTCCAGCATTTCATCATAACTAATGCAATTAATTTTCCTGGCTGAAGGCACTTTTCTAGGGTCAGTTGTATACACACCATCTACATCTGTATATATCTCGCATTTTTCAGCACCCAGAACTGCCGCCAAAGCCACCGCTGTGGTATCTGATGCGCCCCGGCCAAGAGTAGTAATCTCGCCGGTTTCATCAATTCCCTGGAAACCTGCAACAATCACAATTTTTCCATCAGCCAGCTCTTTGCGAATCCTATCGGCATCGATTTTCTGGATGCGGGCCTTTGTATGCACTGCATCAGTTATCAAACCGATTTGACCGCCCGTCAAACTAATACCTTCGGCACCGGCTGCATTGATAGCCATAGCCATAAGGGCAATACTCACCTGCTCACCCGTTGTCAGCAGCATATCAAGCTCTCGACGCGGAGGGTTACTATTAATCTGGCCGGCCAGATCCAACAAATCATCTGTCGTGCCGCCCATAGCAGAAACAACCATTACAACACTGTAACCCTGTTCCTTGGCTTTTATAGCACGCCTGGCCGCCCTGTGTATACGCTCGGCATTTGCAACACTTGTACCGCCAAATTTCTGTACAATTAACTTCATTGTAATTTATCCTGTCATATATAAAACAGTATGTTAATAAATATAAATACAGAGCCAAAAACGGCTTCTGATTAAACTCGTAAAAAGAATTCCATTAAGTCGTGACCGTGTTCGATCAACATGCCGGTTTTTGCGGCATTCTTTTCGGTATAGCCGCCAAAATCATTACCTTCCAGGCCCTTCCCGGCCATACAAAAAGGGACCGGATCCATGGTATGAGTACGATTCCACATAGGAGTAGGATGATCAGGCATAACAATAATTCGCCAATCATCACCTGTACTTTTGAGATATTCAATCATAGGTCCTACGATATGCTTATCGATATTTTCGATTGATTCGACTTTTTTCTGGCCATTTCCGGCATGACCGCACTCATCAGGAGCTTCAACATGAACAAATACAAGGTCACGTTCAGATAATGCCTCGATAGCAGCCTTACCTTTGCCCGCAAAGTTTGTATCATAAAAACCGGTCGCTCCCTCAACCTCAATAACTTTCATCCCGGTAAGCTTTGCCAGCCCTCTCAATAAATCAACAGCTGTGATAAGAGATGCCGACTTGCCATACTTCTTTTTAAAACTGTCCATTTTAGGCAAAGTGCCCTGCCCCCACAGCCAGATATGAGCCGCCATATTTTCACCCAAATCCGCCCGGACCTGATTAATTTCATGCTTATGCAGGAAATCTGCTGCTTCTTCCATAAGCTCAACTAATTTTTTCCCTGGGCGACCCTTGGGCATATA
Organism: Sedimentisphaerales bacterium; assembly: GCA_963666285.2. Taxonomy (GTDB): domain Bacteria; phylum Planctomycetota; class Phycisphaerae; order Sedimentisphaerales; family SM23-30; genus JAFGDI01. The sequence goes on along the minus strand of OY762711.1, from coordinate 1,471,431 downwards.
TTTGCACACTTCCTGCTCGAGGATATCATGAGGAGCTGCCATCCGCTCTTTGTATTCCATATTCTTCCATACCAGGATATGTCGATAGCTGGTACCAGGATAAAATATAAATTCATCGGAGGCTATATGATCATTCAGATCTTTGACCAATTCATGCGACTGAACTGTTTCAATATGACCGGCAGAATGATCCAGCATTATGCCGTCAGCAATGGTAACAAGATTACATCTAAAGATACAATCCTTTGGACCTGCCGGAACACTCAACGCCGCCGCTTCGATCGGAGCCCGACCTGTATAGTAGCTCTTTGGGTTATATCCCATTAGGCTCATATTGGCAACATCACTGCCGGGATACATACCTGCCGGAACAGTGCGAGCCAGCCCAAGTCTGCCGTTTTTTGCTATCCAGTCTGTATTAGGAATGTCGGCTTTTTCCAAAGCGGTCAAACCTCCATACTGCTCATGCGGCTCATCGGCTGCGCCATCCATTATTATAAATGCGTATCTCATTATTTTTCCAGTACTTAAAGTATTTATAGAAAGGAAATTATATCATAATATCCAGTTTATGTCAATCTTTGATTCTCTCTGTAAATTTATATAAACCTTGGAGATATATGGTCAAGAAAAGATTTTCCCAAACTGTAAAACTTTATACAAACCGCTATTTACAAACAAATTAGAACAAGTTCTATTCTATTGCTTAACATTATTTGCAACAATTTCAACTGCCTCATACGGACATATCGCTTTACACCCGCCGCATTTAATACAATCATCAGTGATAACATGCTTTTGATAAGGCTTTGCCGTGATTGCATTCACCGGACACGCCTGGGCACACTTGGTACAGCCGGTACACTTATCCGTAATCTCATATCTAATCAGTGCCGCACATTTACCGGCTGGACAATAACCGTTTATATGTGCAATATACTCATCCCTGAAAAACCGCAGGGTAGTAATGATCGGATTGGGGGCGGTACGACCAAGACCGCATAAACTCCCGGCACTTACCTCTATCGCCAGGCTCTCCAGCTCATCCAGCATAGCCATCTTTCCCCTGCCCTCGCGAAACTCATCCAGAATCTCCATCATCCTGCGTGTCCCGACCCTGCAAAAAGTGCATTTACCACACGATTCCTCTTGGGTAAACTCGAGAAAATAACGGGCTATATCAACCATACAATCTGTATCGTCAAGAACAACCAGACCGCCAGAACCCATAATTGCACCTTTGGCAGTCAACGCTTCATAATCTATCGGCAAATGTGCCATATCCGCCGGGATACAACCGCCGGACGGCCCGCCAATCTGAACAGCCTTAAACGTTCGACCCTCCGGTACTCCGCCGCCAATTTCATTTACCACCTCTGCGATTGTTAAACCCATGGGAACTTCAATCAAACCGCCTCGATTGATCTTGCCGGCAAGTGAAAATACTTTGGTCCCCTTGCTCGTTTCCGTACCAAGCTGCTGATACTTTTCTGCACCACTTCTAAATATCCAGGATACCTGGCTGTATGTTTCAACATTATTTACAAGTGTCGGCTTACCAAACAATCCTGAAACTGCTGGATATGGCGGCCTTAATCGCGGATTACCTCGACGACCTTCCAGCGACTCCAAAAGCGCTGTCTCTTCACCACAAACAAAAGCCCCGGCGCCTTCCATAATATCCAGATCGAAACCAAAATCACTACCCAGTATATTATCACCAATTATGTTGTTATCTTTGCACTTTGCAATTGCTTCTCTCACCCGCTTAACCGCTAGCGGGTATTCTGCCCGAATATATAAATATCCTTTTTTGGCTCCCACCGCCCTGGCAGCAATCATCATTCCTTCAAGCACCCTGTACGGATAGGACTCCAGCAGCATTCGATCCATGAAAGCGCCGGGATCACCCTCATCGCCATTACACAATATATATTTTTCATCACCAGAAGCTTTAGCAACAAGTGCCCACTTCGTCCCTGTCGGAAAACCTGCTCCGCCGCGACCACGCAAACCGGCATTTACAACAGTATCAATTATATCTCCCGGTTCCATTGTAAGAACATGCTTCAGTGCCTCAAAACCACCCTTACTAATATATTCATCAAGATCAACTGGACTTAGAAAACCGCAATGTTCTGTTGAAATATTCTGCTGCTTGCTGAGAAAATCGTGTACATGACCATCACGAAAATCCAGCGAATACCTGGTCACAGGCTGACTGCAAACATCTGTTACCATATCTCGTAAAGCACGCGATAAAGTGCCTTTCAATTTTTTATGCCAGCTCCCCGCCTTAAAATGACGAGCAATAATAGCTTCTGCATCCTGCGGTTGAACCTGTGCATAAGAAAACGACTTCCCGCTTGACGTTACCACCTCAACCAATGGCGTCTGATGACACATCCCCACACACCCCACATGCTTAAGTTTGACAGCAGAGCCTAGATCTTCAATTGCATCTTCAAAGGCTTCCTTCAACTTGCCGCTGCCGCGAGCGATACAGCAGGAACCAAGCCCTAACCTGACTTCACCGGCATAATCACCGGTCTCTGCGAGCCTATGGGGCTTTTTACCTTTTTTATTCTGCAGAGAAAGTAAATAATCATCCAGCATAGCAGAAACGGTTTGGGCCGTCTGGTGGCCGTAAGTTATATCGCCAATTTGTACAGCAGGAGCAAGCGTACAACATCCAAGGCAGGCTACCTTTTCGATAGTAAATTTCCTATCAGCATCTGTATCGTCACCCGGTGCAATATTTAGCACTTTTTTGACCGCATTATAAACAGATTCCGCTCCTTTTACATGACATGCCGTACCATTACATACACTTATTATATGCTCACCAACAGGACTGCGGCGAAACTGAGAATAGAAACTTGAAACTCCTTCAATATCCGCCGTAGTAAAGTCGCTGTTTTGACTTATATAAACAAGAATTTCATCTGGCAGATATCCCCACTCAGCCTGCACTGCCTGTAGCACAGGTATCAGGCGATTTTTATCACGCCCCGATCTATCGAGAATACCATCTGCTATTTGTTTATCTTCCTGCTTCATATTTTCAACCGTTTAGATTTAGCTTATTTTTCAGCTCGGCATATAAACCATTTACAAAACCACCGCAATCAAAGTCGGCTCCGGTACATGCCCCCGGCTGCTGAGAAAATCGCTTCTCCAATATAAGCGAACCATGCTGCAAAACCGCATTTCTCAAACGACGCTGAGCACTGCCAAGCAGTTTCCCGTCAGGTGTTACAATATCAAGGCTGTGATTCCTGGCAAAACAAAAAAAAGGGCCACGCTGGGAATTGCCTGGATCTGTAAAACCGCGATATGATGCCTTTATACCTGACTGGATAAACAGCTCTATCATGATATCATGTACAAGGCTGTATAGATCATTTACATTACCGCCAACCAATGCTCTCTCCAAAGGCAAAACCAGCGAATATGTCAGCTCTTTATCATGCAGAATAGCGCCGCCACCGGTAATCCTTCTTACAACTGGCAATGCCTGCAGCTGACTATCCAGTTCTTCCAACTCAATATCTTTCTGGAAGTAACCAAGCGAGATCGTCGGCTCATTCCAGCGATAAAAACGCAAAACCGGACCGGATTCTCCGGCATCAACTGCATTGAGTATGTCCTGGTCAACTGCCATATTAATACTGCCGCTCTGCGGAGGATCAATTATAAGTTGTAATTCATTCAAAATCATAGATACCTGTCATAGACTTTCTGAATCCTGTCAACCATAATATCATGGCCAAACTCTTTACTGCAATAGTCATAACCGGCCTGTCCCATTCGCTTTCGCAAACCGGCATCAGCAAACAACTTTCTCTGGGCCTGTATAAGACCATCCATATCTCTTGGCTTTACCAGAATTCCGGTATTCTCGTTTATCACCTCGCTCGTTCCATCAACATCAAAAGCTATCGCCGGCTTCTTTGCCAGCATAACCTGCGGCACCGCACGAGGCAGACCCTCCAAAAATGATGTATGAACCAGCAGATCAGCGGCATGAATATATAGCCCAACTTCTTCCGGCGGCACGATGCCGGTGAGGATAAACCTGTCTTCTAAACCATACTTTTCTATCAGGGCCTTTTGCTGGTCAAAAACATTACCATCACCAACAAACATCCATCGAACATTTGGAAATTCCTTTGCAAGAGTCTTTGCCGACTCTATTATGTATTCATGATGCTTGATTTTAGATATTCGTGCAACGGTAATAGCTACCACCGCATCTTGGGGAATATTATATTTATCTCTTATAGCTGCAATATCATTATCGGAAGGCCGATTTATATAGTCTTTCAAAATCATGCCAGAAAATACCCTGGTATACATTTCCGGACTGCCCAGCCCGGCTGCTATAGCCTGCTGGCTCATCGAATTTGCTACACTGATAAAGGCATCGGTATATTTTGCCGCCCATTTTTCAAGCCGAATCGAAAGCTTCCTTTTGATTGCCGGCTGAAAATCATTAAACGGCATTCCATGCCAGGTATGAACAATAAGCGGATGCGGGCGTTTACACGCTGCCTGGGCTTCAAGAAACTTACTTACTCGACCGCAGCAGGAATCAAGAGATTTCCGACGCAACTGGCCGGCTGCCACCCTGCCAATTACCCCGGCTTTTGCCGAATGGGTATGCACTATATCGGCATCAAGCTCAGACAATACTTTCTTCAGCTTCATCAAACATTTCAAATCTTTCAGCGGGACCGGGTCACGCAACAACTCTGGAATTTCAATAAACCGGTATCCGCCGGCTTTTACTCTATCCAGCATCTGACCTTCGGGACCATAGGTCGGACCCGAAATCAGAGTCACATCATGTCCTGCTGCATGCTGACCTTCACAAGTAAATAGGGTATTCTCCTGAGCGCCGCCAAGAATCAAACGTGTTATTATATGTACTATTTTGCTCAATAAAATCTCTTCAGGAGCATACTCTATGCGTTAATCCTGCCTTCCATTGTCGTTGATGCTGTCGCGTACAGTTTACGAGGTATACGACCGGCCTTCGCTGCCAGTCTCCCGGCTTCCATTGCATGCTTCATAGCAACCGCCATACGAACAGGATCTTTTGCTGATGCAATTCCGGTATTAAGCAAAACACCTTCGGCACCAAGTTCCATGGCAACTGTCACATCGCTGGCTGTTCCAACACCTGCATCAACGATAATCGGCACATTGGCACGCTCAAGAATTATTTTGATATTATTGGCATTCAATACACCCTGGCCTGATCCGATAGGCGCTGCAGCTGGCATAACACTGGTGGCACCGACTTCTTCAAGTCTCTTGGCCATCACCGGATCATCATTGGTATAAACCAGTACGGTCATACCTTCCTTGACCAGCTTCTCTGTTGCTTCTAGAGTTCCTAACGGGTCTGGCAGCAAAGTCTTGGTATCTGCCAGAACTTCCAGTTTCACCCATTCAATATCTAATAGTTCCCTACCTAGCAAAGCGGTGCGAATAGCATCTTCGGCATTAAAGCAGCCGGCTGTATTAGGTAAGAGGGTATATTTGCTGCGGTCTAGAAAATCCAGGATATTCCGCTCCTGTTTATCATATAAACGCTCACGACGGACCGCTACAGTAACTACTTCACAACCGGAAGCTTCAAGGGCTTCCTGCATTAGCTCAAATGTCTCATACTTACCGGTTCCTACAAACAACCGACTGTTAAATTCATATGGACCCAACTTCAAAGGCTCACTAAAATTTGCCATTTCTATTAACACCTTTCATTTAGCAACATATATGCTGTTATTATTATTTATGCGTAAAAACAATTTTATTAACTTTCTACTCAACCGCCACCTACAATAGTAACTATTTCTATAACATCTCCATCGCTGATAATTGTGGCCGAATGCAAAGCTTTCGGCACCACTTTCTTGTTCATTTCTACGGCACATGGTACTGTTATCTTCAGGTCTTGCAAAAGCTTACTGACATCAATACCCTCAGAAAGCTCTTGCGGTTCTCCATTTAACATAATATTTATCATTATAATTATCTTTCTTTTTATGCCGGTTAAGTATATATATACAAACTTACAAAGAGTTTATTTTTCATTTTTCCCTGTGAAAATCAAAAAAATATTTCTTTTTTCAGCATTTTCTAATATAATTAAACTTGCTGAACAGGTCGGACCAGGAATAGTGCAGCATTGTGGGCTGCCCAATATTTCGGTTTTTTGATACCGATATGTATTACCCCAAAGTTTTTCCTGGCTAAACCATTGTGATAACAATCACAATTTAATATGTCCGTCATTAAGATAGAGAGATAAATACACGTAAGTAGCTTATTTTTAACAACTTAAGCTAAATAACGGACTTTTGCCGCACATTTATAAGGTATATATTCAATTATTAAATATACCTGTTTACTTAAGAACTTCCAGCCAGCAAGCACAGAAGAAGTCCCTAATATTTGGTGGAGCATGACAGAAGAACAAAAAAACAGCAAAACAGTTGAAGGATTATTGGAATTGGTTCAAGGTAAAGGCGGATTCCTTAGAAAAAAACCGCCATTCTGGTCGGCTACAGGTACTGATGCATTTTTATCCAGAAATATCATTCAGGACCAATACCTTCGCGAAGGGCAGTATATTACCGCTACGTTCAAAAAGAAAAAAGGACCTACTCCACAAGTTGACAAAATCCTGTCGGTAGATGGTCTGAGCTTAAATGAGTACCATTATATCCCAAAATTTGAGGAACTTACTGCTATCGATCCACGAGAGCAATTGGTAATGGAAACTGATTCAAATGTCTATACAACAAGAATCATTGACCTGTTTACCCCGATAGGTAAAGGCCAGCGAGCTCTGCTTGTTGCTCCTCCTCGAACCGGTAAAACTATTATTCTTCAGCAAATGGCTCATGCTATCAAAACAAATCATCCCGACACTGAACTTATCGGAATGCTGATTGACGAACGCCCGGAAGAAGTTACCGATATGACTCGTTCATTTGAAGCGACATTCTTTGCTTCCTCAAATGACAAACTGGTTGAAAGTCATGTTCGTATGGGTAGACTTGGATTTGCCCGTGCCCAAAGATTGCTTGAAAAAGGCAAAGATGTTGTTGTTTTGCTTGATTCACTTACTCGTTTGGGCCGTGCTTATAATAACTGGAATAAATCCGGCATGCAAACTGGTCGTGTTATGTCGGGTGGTATCGATGCCGGTGCATTGCAAATACCGAAAAGACTTTTCGGTGTTGCCAGAAATATCGAGAATGGCGGTTCTCTTACCGTAATCGCCACAGCTCTTATCGAAACCGGCAGCCGTATGGACGAAGTTATCTTTAACGAATTCAAAGGTACTGGTAATATGGAGCTCGTCCTTGATAGAAACCTGGCAAATATGCGAATCTATCCAGCCATAAACCTGGGTGAGTCTGGTACCAGGAAAGAAGAACTTCTCATCAAGGAACAAGATCTGGACAAACTCCACCGGCTTAGAAGACATCTCAGCGGCATGGCACCGGGCCAGGATATCGAAATGCTTATCAAGGCTATTAAAACCCAGAAAAACAACAGGGCTCTATTGGACTATCTGCCATAAACAGATTTTCTCCTTTAGAACTATTTTCTCAATAACTTCAGTTTTGAGATATTTACATAGTTATATGGTTTTTCTCCGCCGCCGGTACGTTTGTAAGGGATGTAATGATCAAAATAGCTCATATTTCGTGCTTTTTCATCCTCAGATATAAGCACCTTATAAACAGTACCTGCATGTAAAGAAACGACAAACCTGGTCGAATCTCTATATACCTCCCAGCCGCTACTGCTTCCGTCATCAGGTTCAGTTTCTGGCATAATCAGGTACGAACTCTTAACTAAGCTGCCTGTAGCTGCATCAATAATATCGATTCGCTTGACCGCACAAGTCACACCCGTATATATCTGGCCTGACCCATTTGAATATTCAACATTAACAAAATAATCTCCATCCTTATCGATTTTTAAGGTGTCAATCTCTAATGTATGCCAGGTCAGACCCCAGTTTTCAAAATGATGATTACCAACAAGATTACCACCGGTATTTTTCATATTGGCTGCTGTTAATTCATAATAATCACCTGGCTCAAATATCGGCTTAGTACTTGTTATAAATGAAACATTGCCACTTTCACGACATTCCGCCTCAGCTGCATAAAATACTGCTCCCGAATCAAAACTATCGGCTTTATCCTTCCAGGTATTTGAGTTTATTTTATCTTTAGCAAGCCTGCCATTCTTATAAATCCTAAAGCAAGCTTCTCCGGCTTCATCGGAACTGATAATCAATTCGGGCTTTCCAGGCACCTGTTTCAACTGCAAGCCTGGCTCCTCTGGACCAAATATTGCTGAGCCGCTATATTTTTCAAGCAGTTTAACACTGTATTTTCTTTCTTTTTTACTCCCCTTCAAATAGATTTCCCATTTATTGCTTTTTTCAAGGACAGCGTTAGAAACATAATCATCATCAATCTCTTTTCCATTCAGCACAATCTTATCTATTAAATATTTAACATTAAGATTTGATTGCACCTTTGGTAAATAAATCTTTACCGTTATCTTTTTACCATGATAATTTATATTATTCAACTCAAGTATATTACTGCCATCGAAATAATCAGAACGCATATTCGGAGTGACAAATGGCAAAAATTTGATACCATCCCAACTGGTTTCCATTCCAAATAATACATCCTGCACCATCGATATATATCCGGCAACTGACCAGAGCTGCCTTTGTGAATTAATTACCGGCCCTTCTATTCCATTGGATTTCGCATAAGCTCTCCCGGTTACAAAGTCAAAATTCTCCATATTAGACAAGTTCAAAGCTGCCCCTCGAACCAGTGAATACATTGACAATTCAACTGAATCTGAATTACCGACCTGCTTGGCTGCTTTCAGCCAGTATGCAGTAACAAAAGGCCATATCCCCTGGTTATGATATATTGGAACATTTTTATCCTGCGGCCAGATAACTGCTGGACCATATTTGCCATGCGGGTAATTCGAGATAATTCGAGACGCCTGTCCTTCATCAGCAACACCATATATTATCGCAAGTGACTGGCCAAGAGTATCATATCTTTTCACCTTCACAGGATAATAATCTTCCAAAAGCAGCGAACTGTACTGACCTTCATCTTCCATATAGAACGCTTTATTTATATCTCCCTTGAGCTTATCGGCCCAGGCAAGATATTTCTTCTCATACCCTGCCATTTCTTTATAAGCTGCCAGCTTGGCTCCGGTTTTTATTAACCAGTAATGACCAACATTAGTAGATAGTGATTTTGACTGTGCAATAAGAACCACATCCTTTCCCGTCCTTATCGGGTAGCTCTGTACCCGCCAGTCAAGAAAAGACTGCTCGCCCCTGTACAAACCATCTGTCTCGTCAAAAATCACTACCCTGTCATGTTCAATAGTATTTCTAATTATCTCCCAGGCATCATTTATAAAATTCTCCCTATCGGCACCATCCAGGTATTTCAACAGCTCTTCAGCAGCAAATGCCCAGACAACCCTGTCAGTTGAAACCGGGTAGCTGCCCCCGGAACCGGTATCCTGAACTATCTGTCTGGAAAATCCACCGGTTATGCCCGGCTTCAGATATGCCGTCTTAAACAAGAGTGAATTGATACAACGCTGTTGATCTAAAGTTGCAAGCCCCAGATCCACGGCATACGAAACATCCCTCGTCCATACATGAGTCCATTTCTCTCCGGTTTGATAATAAGGCAGGTCAAACATAGCTGTTGGCGTAAAACTGCCATCCCGTATCTTATCCACTGCATTTAACCGGGCATCGTCCAGGGCCATCGCATAAAGACCGTCAAACATAACACTGCCGCTGCGCAGGTACGGCATATTCTTCTGCTCAGAAAATATCCTGGTTTTATCCGCCGGCTGATTATCTCTCAGATCAGCCGTTGTTCTCAACGTGTATTGACGCACATCGCCTGCTGTTGAAAAAGTAATTTCTGCGGTATTTTTTTCATCACTGAAACTGTCAGCAAATAAACTAATTGCAGTAAAAAGTAAACAAACAAAAAAAACAAATTTCATATCAACCTCATATTTTATTGTGGTATACAAATATCATGCGGGTCTAACACCACATTTACACCTTCTACAATATCACCGTAACCGCTGCTAACGCCATTCTCATCAATTACCGCTACAGATACCAAACGACTATTATATTTTTTATCACCTTCCATACCTGAAACAGTTACATAGACTCTACCGCCTTTAAGTTCAGCTGAAAATCCCGACAGACAATAGTCTCCATTTCTAAATGAAAAACCTTCGCCATCATCTTCATACAATTTACCGCTGGCTTTTCCGTTTTTATCCAGGGCAACTATTAAAGTAAGCTTTTCATTTTCACCTATCTCGCTGGTCGACTGAACTACACGCCCGACAGGAACAATACTCCCCCCCTTTATCTTCAAAGTGCTCTGATAATCATCAGATAAACCGGTTGTTGCTGTAAGCTTAAATGATTGCCAGATACCTTTCGGCAATGCCGGGCTCTTTGCCCAGGCCGGCACAATCAGTAAATCTTCTCCTAGCATAAAAGCTTCATCTTCCTGACGCAATGCCCCGTCTGCCGGATCTGCAAAAAATACAGGCCTCATTACAGGCAAGCCGCTTGTATGAGAGTCCCTGAACAAGGTATAAATATACGGCATTAAACGGTACCGACGCTCCAGGGCTACCCGCGAAGCATCCTCGGTCTTACTGCCAAACGCCCACGGTTCCTGGTTCCTGGTTTCAATGGCGGTATGTGCCCTTGAAAATGGGAAATACGCCCCGATAGATATCCAGTTCCCCCAAAGCTCTGGAGTCGCATCACCTATAAAACCTCCGATATCCGGACCGTTAAACGGCTGTCCCGAAAGACCAAGGTTCAACGTCATCGGAATTGACATCTCCATATGCTCCCAGGTTGCCTTATTATCACCCGTCCAGGTAGCGGCATATCTATGCCCACCCAAAAAATTGGACCGTGAAAGTATAAATGGACGTTTATCCGGGTTCGCTTTCAAAATTCCTTCTCGAGAAGCTTTTACCATAAGCATGCCGTAAACATTATGATACTGGACATGCTCCCCTTTGGGCAAACCATCACCGCCGCGATGAACACAATCCAATGCCATTGTCCCTTCCAGTTTCTCATCAAAAACAGATGGCTCATTCATATCATTCCAGACACCATCCACTCCTTTAGCCATAAAAGCTTTATACAATCCTGACCACCATTGACGAGTGGCCGGCATTGTAAAGTCAGGAAACACACAATCTCCCGGCCATACCGGACCGACAAACGGCTCTCCACCGGCAGACTTCACCCAAACATCATTTGCTGTACCACTTTGATATACAAAATAATCCTTATCATATTTCACTCCAGGATCGATCATCCAGACACTTTTAAATCCAAGATTATGCAGATATCGGTTTGTGTCTGCAGGATCAGGAAAATGATTCTTATCAAAAGTAAATATCCTGAAGCCATCCATATAATCGATATCAAACCAGAGAACATCACAAGGTATTCGCTTACTGCGGAATGTATCCACCACCTCGCGTACACGCGCATCTGGGTAATATGAATACCTGCACTGCTGGAAACCTAGTGCCCATCTCGGCGGCATTGGCATAGTACCCGTAATATCTCCCAGCTTCAACAGCACGTCTTGCGGACAATCTCCTTCGATCACTATAACAGGAAAATCATTCGCCTCTTTTACTGTAGTAAAGAGTATTCCATTTCTCAAGTTCAGCTCGGCTTTCCAGGTACAATCGAAAATCACTCCAAAAGCACTTCCGTCTGGCCGAACACCTAACACCCAGGGATGTGATTGATACAGCTGGCCCGGTATCTTATAACCGTAACAGTCCGTATTAAACAATGAAATCTTGTAGTTATTTCGCAAAAGCGAACCGGTAACCTCACCGGTACCGTATAAATCGAATAAAGGTGATAGACTAATATATGCTGTCTTTTTGCCGTCAACAATTCCGAATCGAGGTATAACATCGTTATTGCTAGGCACCATCCCGCCCGTCTTCAATGGTTTATTTGAAAATAACGATGGTGGAACCTTGGCAATATCACAATCTTGCGGCCAAAAACGAACAACACCATCGCCTACTAATTCTTTTTTGCCATAAGAACCAGTTCCGGCAAGTATCTTTTTAATATTCTCACCATGAGCTCTATCAAAATCTGTTACATCAGGCCAGGTAGTTCCAAAAACAATCTCATCAAACTCCCATACATTATCCTTTTTCCCGGAACGCAGCCGTATTTCACTAAAATGCAGTTCACATTCGAATTCTGTCATTATGTGTTTATATTGTTCTTTCTCCGTTACCAGGCAAAGTGGGTCCAGCCAGACCGAAACCATCTCTTTTCCGGACTGATTATACTTTACCCGCATTACGATCATATGCACGTCATTATCGATCAAAACCGGGACATCACCTATTGTTTGCGGCTGATCACCCTGCTGCCAGAAACTGTAATATTCAGACTGCCAGTCATTTCCTATTCCAAATACCTCTTCTCCTGATTTATTATAAAATACTACTCCGGCATACTTATCCTTATTGCTGCCCGACAAACATCTCATGTTAAAGCTAAGATATAATTCACCTCCCGCTGCTTCAATCTGCTTTGTATCGACCATATTTCCCAACTTATACGATACACCTGCTTCATTGTCTATGATCTTAAGCCTGTTTCCCGACTCCTTATGATATTTATAATCCAGGCTCCCCTCTTCCAACCTGGCTGTTACATTATCATAATCCCCTATCCCGGAATAGTTTTCGGTATATAGCACTTTCCCATAAGAGCTTATATTTACAACCGATACACACATTATAATTAAAAACCTGAATTTCATGCCTAACCTCACATTAACGTATTTCTTCACCAAATTCATAAAACACAAATAGTAATATATAGTATATACACGAAAAACAATAATATTTGGAGTTTTAAATTAGTTAACTTTCGCAGTTTTTAAGTTGCAATAACTAAGTACACCCGGCATATGATATGAAGCACAAACTACACTCATTTTTTAAATACTTAATACCAATTTTTATTTATTTATCTGCCTCATCTTATATTATTTAATACTCTCTAAGATGATTATAGGCATGAAAATTTGATTTTTCTCAATTATTTCCGGGATGCCTCAGCAACCGCCTTTGCTATTTCCTTGTGAATATCACGGTCAAGCATGTCTGGTAATAAATATGGTTCCTCTGCTTTTTCTGCCAGTTTAAGGGCGCACGCCAACTGCATCTCAGGTGTTATGTCCTGTGCTTTCGCATCCAATGCCCCCCTAAACAATCCCGGATATGCCTGGGCATTATTCAAAGTTCGCCCATCTGCAACTATCGCTGCTCCGGCTTCCATTGCGTCACGAATATCAATCTCACCAACCGGGTTGCTTAAAGGAAAGACTATGGAATCTTTCGCCATACTCCTTACCATATCTTTTGTAACCATATTCGGGCGAGCCACACCAATAAAGATGTCCCTGCCCTTAAAACCTTCCTCAAGTGAAACCTGGAGATTATCTGGATTCGTTATCTCTGCCAGCTCCTGTTTAACCGAATTCATCTTCTCGGTTCTGCCGCGATAAATTGCGCCGCAGGAATCATATACGACGATATCCTTTATGCCATATGTCAGCAATATCTTTGTTATCGCGACACCGGCTGCTCCGGCACCAAGAATAACTGCAGAACAATTTTCTGCTGTTCTGCCGGTTCTCTTTAATGAGCTTATAAGAGCTGCCAAAGCTACTGTTGCCGTTCCATGCTGGTCATCATGCAATACGGGAATATCGAGGGCATCTTGCAGACGTTTTTCAATTTCGAAACATTCCGGAGCTGCTATATCTTCCAACTGAATCGCTCCATAAGACTTGGCTATCCTGATAACAGTATCAACTATAGTGTCTGTATCCTTGGACTCGATTAAAACTGGAACCGCACTTATATTAGCAAACTCGGCAAAAATTGCCGCCTTACCCTCCATCACCGGAAGCGAAGGAAGTACTCCGATATCGCCCAGCCCCAAAACGGCTGTGCCATTTGTCACTATCGCTACCCGATCGCAAATACCGGTTATCTCATACGCACTTTCCGGGTCAGATTCGATTTTTTTACATACCGACGCTACTCCGGGGGTGTAAATCATTCTCAAATCTGAGATCCGATCTATCTTTACCCTGCTCACTGTCTCAATTGGGCCACGTCGATGAATCTCCATCACCTCATCAATAACCTCAAGAACCTCAACGCCATCAATTGCTTCTATGATCGAAACTACCTCTGCTAAATGCTCCTGATCCGAACAAAATACTCGAATCTTGCGAACCTTATGACTGGAATCCACTCCAATTGTTAGAATCGAACCGACATGCGTATTACTCTCACCTATTGCAGAGATTACCCTGCCCAGCATTCCAGGTTTATCTTCAAGCCGGCATATCAACGTAAATATCTCGGGAGCATGATATCGCTCCTGCCAACTAACATTTTTCATCTTCATATATATTTTCTCTCTATTTAGTTTACTTTTGCAGTTTTTAAGTTGCAATAACGAAGTGCCTCTGGTAAATTGCCTAAAAGAGCCTTCCTGCAACGCTTTTTTAAAACAAAGTGTAAGACGATAGTCGAACACCTGAATTTTTCACTTTTCATTATTCATTTTTCACTTAATTGGCCCTGTTACGGACTTTGCGTATAATGCTGAACAGTCAAAAGTGCGATACCGCACTACTTTCTCACGTACTAATTTTCTTCTTCGTCTTCAGGAATATTTTCAAACTGTTCCAGTATCGCTTCCCAGCGTTCTTCCGGCAGCTCTGCTCCTAGCTGCTGCACCACTTCTGCTCCCAGGATTGAACCCATTTGCCCGCAAGCACCCATCGTATATCCGTTCAAATATCCATGCAAAAATCCGGCAGCCCAATAGTCACCGGCACCGGTAGTATCAACTGCATTTTCTACCATATTGGCAGACACCTTACTAACTCCTAATTCATCCTGGATCAGCGATCCTTCTGCTCCTAGTTTCACTACAGCAACTGAACACTTCTCACTTAAAGCTGCCAAACCAACCTCTGGATCTTCAGAGCCGCAAAATGCTTTTGATTCATCCTCATTTGCAAAAACAATATCTATATACTTTTCGAGTATATCATTAATCAAATCTTTAAATGCATTAACTATCTCAAACGAACCCAGATCCAGGCTGATTGTACATCCCGCTTTTGTGGCTCGGTCAAGTACCGCCAGCAATAACTCCTGGTTAAACAATAAATAACCTTCTACATGCACATGAGCATAACCCGCAAAATCCTCAGAAACAATCTCATCTGGTGCAAGAGTGGCTGCCGCACCAAGAAAGGTACGCATTGTTCGCTCATAATCCGGCGTTACCAGGCTTAAGCATAATGCCGTTGGCACCTGGTCATTATATTTAAACCGGGATATCTCACCCCCGTATTTCTGGAACAGGCCGAGATATTGTTCCGCATGGCTATCCCTGCCGACCTTTCCGACAAAACCACATGGCATACCCAATCTTGCCATCGCAAATACTGTATTCGCTGCTGAACCGCCGGCCGCGAGCTTAGGAGTATCCGGCAGATTTTCCACCATTTTACTCATTACTTCTGCATCTACCAGCTCCATGCCGCCCTTCTCACCGGCATAAGTGCTTACAAAATCATCAGATACATGTGCCAGCAAATCCATAATCGGCGAACCGACACCTGTTACCTTCAACTGTACTTCACTCATCATCAAACCTCATATAAAGTGTTTGTTTCTATAGTCTTATCTATTAACTAATAATAAACCTAATATGATATCGCCAATCCAAAACCCTGTCCAATGGAAAATTATTCAGATAAATTCCTTAATTTGAACTGAAAATTTGCAATGAGAGTAAACCACATATATATTTTGTACAAAAATCACGCTTTGAAATGATTATACGATTCTTACACAATCACAATAGACTTAATTGGTTCAGTTATCTGCCTTGGGCCTTATCATTCTCTATCTTAAGCTTTGGTTCCATAACACCCGTTTTTATCAATTCTTCGATCAATCGATTTGTAAATATATTTGCATTTTCTTCACTCAAATGTGAGCCGTCAAAGCAGCTTAAATTTTCACAACCTGGTATATCCTGAAAATGTAGCATCAATACTGGTGACATTCTTGCCGCCTCGTCCCAATACAATTCTTTTGGAAACTTTTCCTGTTCGTATCTGCGGCAATCATCAGATATCGGGTAGCGAACAAATATAAATTTACCGCCCCGATCCTCTATAATTTTTGCCAGCTGCAGGACCTCTCTAAAACATGCAAACCACTTATCATGATCTACGGGTAAATCTTCAATTGACACATCATTTCCAACAATAAATCTAACTCCTGCTACCGCACGTTCCTTTTTATATTGCGACAACTGCTCCTTTGACATAGCTTCCAGGAGACTGGTTTCACTTATCATAAACCTGTTAGGATATTTCTTCATATTACTGCGTTTAGATGACAGGATTTTTGAAGCGATACCGGAAATACCATTAATATTGTTAATAACAAGCGAAGAAGATAACTGTAGATTTAAATATGTATCTATATTTGTCAACAATGATGTTAATATAGAATTATTGTATTTCGCATGATAGAAATCAACTAAGGCCTGTTGCTCTTCCATACTATACAAAAAATATAATGGATGATACGAACATATTATCATCCCGGAATAATCTGTGTTATATGCTATATCTCGCAAAGTTGGAATAAACGATGATCCCGCCTGATGCAGCAATACTACATTTGAATAATTTGTTCGTGAGGCTACCAGGAATGGGTTTAACCCTGCCTGTGGGCGAGAGCCGCCAATAGATACCAGCATATTCGATGTTTCAGCTCTATCGCACTCTTGACGATAATATCCCCACAAACTGGAAGAATCTTTTACCTGTGGCATACATCCTAATGAACGTAAATATAACTCAAATATTACAACTAATATAACGGTAAATACTATTACTAATAGCCATTGTTTCCTGCAATGACCTGTCGGCAAACGTAAATTAGAATTGGAAATAGATAAAGGCACGATCTTCACCTCCCCAATACAATATAATACAAAATATAAATATCGAAATTATTATTGATTTTAACCAATATGGCATCTTTACAGCAGCATCTTCTATTGTCGTATCTCGCATCAACCAATGAAAAATAACTAAAGAAATTGGGACAATAAATGCTATCTTACGATTAATATGTCCCATACCATGACAACCCAGCATACCGGAAATAATAGTTACCGCTCCATCAAGACTATTAGCTCTGAAAAACACCCAGGCAAAACATACACATATATAAGTAATTCCGCCCCAGAATAATTGAAATAGAATATTTGTTTTGGACCTCCAATGCGGCAAAATAATATATACTGAACGTTCGAATATCAAAAACAAACCGTGCAGAAGGCCCCATATAGCGAAATTCCAGCTGGCCCCATGCCAAAGTCCTCCCAAAAACATTGTTAATAACAAATTCCTATATGTTAATAACTTGCCTCTGCGATTACCTCCCAGGGATATATATAAATAATCTCTCAGCCATGAAGACAATGATATATGCCATCTTCGCCAGAAATCAGAAAACCCTAATGCGGCATAAGGAAACCTGAAATTATCAGGCAGAGCAAAGCCGAAACATAATGCAATTCCAATTGCACATGTTGAATATCCGGCAAAATCACAAAATATCTGGGTACTAAAACTCAATGTTGCTCCCCACGCATTTAAAAATCCGGGAGTACCTTCTGAACTAAAACCGGTCTCGACTATTCCTGCCATTAGACCGTCCGCAATCACTACTTTGTAAAATAACCCTAAAATAAATAAAGTTACTCCCCATGATAACTGGTCTACTGTTGCTCTTTTTGACTTAACACACTGCGGAATAAAATCTACCGCCCTGACAATAGGACCTGCTACCAGTTGCGGAAAAAATGTCACATATAAAGCATAATCCAATACACTTTTTGCAGGTGGCATATTACCCCTATACACATCTATAGTATAACTCAAAGTCTGAAATGTATAAAATGAGATGCCAACCGGTAAGATAATATCTAGTGGATGGGGCTGCCAGCTAATTCCAAATGATGACAATAAAAAGACAAAATTCTCCAACACAAAATTAGCATACTTAAAATATCCTAACATACCAAGATTCAATAATAATGAACCGAATAAATAAACTTTTTTCCTGGATATACTTGCAGTATTAAAAATCAATTTTGCAAAATACCAGTCTCCTATTGTAGAAATCCAAAGCAAAATAACAAATGGGGGATTCCATGATGCATAAAATAAATAGCTGATGAGCAAAAGGAATAATTTATTCAACGACCATGATTTGATAGCTCTTGACATTGTAACAGCTACCACGAAGAAAAATATAAATGTAAATGTATTAAATAACATTCAATAACCTGGTTAATCAATAATAAAAACATTATCGACAGAATATTTAATTTAATACAAATATTCCCCTTTAAACACAAAAAAGTCCTGCACCGTATGGTACAGGACTTTAGATATTTCAAAAAACAGTGACAAAATGCCAGCGAAAATGTGCTGACGATACTCATTGGTAGAAATGAATCCACCAACGGTCTAGTATCCCTAGAAAGGAGGTGATCCAGCCGCAGGTTCCCCTACGGCTACCTTGTTACGACTTAGCCCCAGTTACCGAACTTACCATCGGCAGGCGCCTCTCCGAAGAGTTAGCTACCCGACTTCAGGTACTCCCGGCTTCCATGACTTGACGGGCGGTGTGTACAAGGCTCAGGAACTTATTCACCGCAGCATGCTGATCTGCGATTACTAGCAATTCCAACTTCACGGAGTCGAGTTGCAGACTCCGATCCGAACTGGGCGACGCTTTTTCCGATTTGCTCCACCTCGCGGTATCGCGTCGGTTTGTACGCCGCATTGTAGCACGTGTGCAGCCCTGGGCATAAAGGCCATGAGGACTTGACGTCATCCCCACCTTCCTCCGGTTTAACACCGGCAGTCTCGCTAGAGTTCCCACCATAACGTGCTGGCAACTAACGATAAGGGTTTCGCTCGTTAAAGGACTTAACCCGACATCTCACGACACGAGCTGACGACAGCCATGCAGCACCTGGTTACGTTTCACCACAAGGGCAGCTTACTATGCTTTCACATAGAGCATCCGTAATAGTCAAACCCAGGATAAGGTTCTTCGCGTTGCTTCGAATTAAGCCACATGCTCCACTGCTTGTGTGAGCCCCCGTCAATTCCTTTGAGTTTTAGCCTTGCGACCGTACTCCCCAGGCGGCATACTTAATACTTTTGCTACGACTGCGAAAATGTCAGAATTACCACAGTCTAGTATGCATCGTTTACGGCGTGGACTACCGGGGTATCTAATCCCGTTCGCTACCCACGCTTTCGCACCTCAGTGTCAGAACAAGCCCAGTACACCGTTTTCACCGCTGGCGTTCCTCTGGATATCTACGCATTTCACCGCTCCACCCAGAGTTCCATGTACCCCTACTTGCCTCAAGATAACCAGTATGCCCTGCAGTTCCACGGTTGAGCCGTGGGATTTCACAAGACACTTAGTTATCCACCTACGTGCGCTTTAAGCCCAGTGATTCCGAACAACGCTTGGACCATTCGTATTACCGCGGCTGCTGGCACGAATTTAGCCGGTCCTTCCTTTTGGATCGATCAGATCTTTCTTCACCTTGACAGTAGTTTACACCCCGAGGGGCTTCGTCCTACACGCGGCGTCGCTGCGTCAGCCTTCCGGCCATTGCGCAATATTCGTTACTGCAGCCCTCCGTGGAGGTCCGGGCAGTGTCTCAGTCCCGATATGGCGGGCCAACCTCTCAGTCCCGCTACGCGTCGAAGTCTTGGTAGGCCTTTACCCCACCAACTAACTGATACGACATAAACCGCTCCCTGACCAAAATTCTTTGATTCCATTACCATACGATATCGGAATGTTATCCGGTATTACCTGCACTTTCGCTAAAGGGTAAAACCCGCAGCTATCCCGGAGTCAAGGGTACGTTATTTATGCATTACTCATCCATCCGCCACTAACTTTGAAAACCGAAATTCTCTCAGTTCGTTCGACTTGCATGTCTTAGCCACGCCGCCAGCGTTCGTTCTGAGCCAGGATCAAACTCTTCAATTGATTTATCGTTGTCATAACCGAAGTTATGATATTTACGATTGATGGCTCAACAAAAACTCACCTATGATTGAGAATGTTGAATAGTAACCTTCCCGGGTAGGAAAGTTACCAATTTTTTTACACCAAATGCGGGGTCGTAACCCGCTATTTGTTTAACTCTTACCAGGACTCATAGTTCCCGGTAAAAGATCACATTCTCGCTATAAAGCATATGTCACTGTTTAATTGTCAAAGAACTTTTGCTCTCAACATCTGACTTACTCGCCCAATGTTGAGACGCATAATTATAGCTTTTTTTCTGAAACTGTCAACTCTTAATTTCAATAATTTATTTTTATTCAAATATTTCGGAGTATTTCAGCCCCAGCGGGTTGTCCAAAATCTTATCTGGACAAGGGAGAGAAATTATAAACCTTTTAGCAAATATGTCAACCATAAAGAATTAAAAAACATCACTTTTTCTTAAAATACTGATAATCAACATCTTACAGACAGCATACTAAAACCGCCATCCACACTTAACAAATAGTTATAGGACTGTTACACTTTTTCCGTCGTGAATAATGTGTAGCATCACCAAATAAATAGTCCATCCGTTTTACGGATTGGTATAAGTTTTTTACCTTTTTCTACAACGCAAAACCAATCCGCCTAAACCAAACAATACCAGACTGCACGGTTCAGGAACAACTGCAACTCGAAAGCCAACAAAGCCATACTCATTGACTGGGCTAATACCGGCCCGAACGGAAGTTCCTAGAAGCTTGTCCATAGGACTGAAGGAGCCGCCGCGAACAATGCGGCTGGAATCGATCTCATTCTCATTTAACTCCCATACATTGCCCATCATGTCATAGGTGCCATTTTGCTCTTCGGTCCCTGTTCCGACACTCCACGGTGAATTGTAAGCACCGCCATCATAGTTCCAGCCATTATCGGGCACAGGAATACTATCTTGCCCATTGGCATAAAGCGAATATCCGCTGCCATCAGGCTTATAATAAGCAGCCTTATACCACTCATCCTCGGTAGGGATAACATAAGCTGTGCCATAGATAGAGATTGCTAGTGTCCTGTCTATCCCAACAAAATCTCCCGGATTGGCATTCGTGCCGCTGAATTGATATACTCCCCTGCTCTTATCACCACTAGTCAGGTAATTGCAGAACTGAGCAGCTTCATACCAGCTTACTCCATTGACCGGCACGCTCGCTTCCGGCCAGTAAGCACTTGTATCATATGCAGTTTCCGGATTACCGATAGGTGTACCAGCTGCTGATACAAACGCATCCCACTGGGCATTAGTTATCTCATACTTACCCATCTGATAGGTATAATCAACTGCACCAAAGCCGGAACTGTCCGCTTCATTACCCGGATTATTGATAGCCACAAAATCAATATCAATACCACGAATGGAAGCCGCAGATACAGCACCGGTAACTAAACACATACTCAATAATACTAATACCAATAAATTCTTCATTCCAATTCCTCTTAAGTAATATAATAATTCAAATGCAATAAAAAAGGAAAAGCCCCGAAAAGAACACCCTTCTTTACTCCAAACATTATAAAGCCATTAAATCATATCAAATTATCATGTATCATGTCAAGACAAACACTATTCCATCTTTAATGGATTATCAATGTAAGCCTTTTAACAACAACAACATAAACCTCATATTTTACAGTAACTATTGCAATAATTACTCTTGAACACCCCTACTTCTTCAGGCCTATGTATATTTCTTAAAAATTTCATAGTGCTTGCACCTTGCTATTCCCTTCCCAAATATATAAAATTGAGTCGCAAAATGATAAAATATAGTTTTCTCGATCAATGAACCGTGTTCTAAGCAATAGGTACTAAGGAAAGTTATGAATTTCTTATTTAACGACAATATACGCAAAATGGCAGGCTATACACCGGGCTACCAGCCCGATTCACCTTCAGCTATCAAGCTGAACACCAACGAAAATCCCTATCCCGCCTCGCCTAAAGTATTTGAAGCCCTGGCCAACCTCACCGCCAAAGACCTGAAAGTCTACCCCCCCTTCACCTGGAAAGGCTTCAGAAAAGTCGCTTCTGAACTGCACGGAGTATCACCGGACCAGATCATCTGCGGCAACGGCGGTGACGAATTACTTTCAATGCTGGTTCGAGCCTGTTGCGACAGTCACAGACCACTGGCGTATCCTACTCCAACTTATTCTTTATACCCGGTACTGGCTCACATCCAGAATTGCCCGATCATTGAAATTCCATGGAGTACTGGTTACAGCATACCCGATACCCTGGCAACCTGTGGTGCTAAACTGGCGATTATTTGCAACCCTAACGCTCCGACTTGCTCTTTTATTTCCCCCGAAAAAATTGCCGAGTTTGCCGAAAAATTCGACGGTGTCCTGCTCATCGATGAAGCTTATGCCGATTTCGCCGAAGATAACTGCATCAGACTGCTTAACAGCTTTGAGAATATTGCCATCCTTCGCTCTTTCAGCAAAGGATATTCTATGGCTGGTATGCGCTTCGGATACCTCCTTACCTCAAGGTTAATCGCTGACGCACTGCTGAAAGTCAAAGACTCTTATAATGTTAATATTGCCACCCAAAAAGCCGCTATCGCCGCTTTGACAGACCAGGACTACTTCCTGGATAATGTAGCAAAAATCAAATCTGAACGGGAAAGAGTCACCCTGGCCTTGCGTAACCTGGGCTTTGATGTTCCCGACAGTCACACAAACTTCCTGCTGGCTAAAATAGAAGAACCTGCCGCAAAATTCATCTACGAAAGACTTGTAGAAAATGAAATTTACATTAGGTATTTCGACGCTGACGGCCTGCGTGATAAGGTGCGGATATCCATCGGTACCCCGGAAGAAAACAATGCTCTTCTTCAAGGAATTGTAGACATACTCGGAAAATAATACCGAATTTAAAATGGCTAAGTCATTTAATCGTGGATGATATCACGCTTGTAGAAATCGTCACCGTATATATCGGCAATCATATCCCTGATAGAGTCATAATCTTTACTTCGTGCCGGCTCGCAGCCTGTATATTTTTTATTAATTGACTGTAAAACTATATTGTCAACACAGTCATCAGAATCCATTACTTTCAATTCCAACAGTGCTTTCTCAATCTTTTCAACCATTTCGACATCCACATACTTATTTACACATATGGGAAACTCTGGGATATCCTTAGACTTCGCAATTATCTTACATGTCCCTGCATTCTGATATTTCTCTGCTACCGATTCTTTTACTCCGCCGGCATCGTATTTGCTCCACTTAATGCCAATTGCCACATTCGTATGACTGCCCAGATATTTATACGATGCCAGATCTTTATCAATATCAATTCCCGATTGAACCAGCATAGCCCTTGGCATAAGATGCGATGAGGTCGAATTAGTACTGCCAAACGCAAATGTTTTACCTTTCAAGTCTGACAGCTCATCTATCTTGCTTTCTGTCGGTACAATTATGCAGGAACGGTATGTGCCTTTTCCGTTTAACTGAAATCGAACAATAGGTTTAATACCTGCATCTGGATTCTGTTTTTCACACTTCGGATATGTCGTTGGTGTCAAATATGCAATCTGAACTTCATTCTTGCCCAGGGCATCCATTGTATCCTGATAGTTTAAACCGACAACCAGCTTAACATTTACGCCCAGCTCTTCACTTAGATATTTTGACAGGGGCAAAAACTGATAGTACATTATCCTTGAAGATTCAAGTGGGATTATACCGAACTTGATTTCTTCTGGCTCGTGCGCATTTACTCGAATTGCCATAGAAACAATTATAAACAGGCAAATAATGAAACTCTTTATTTTGCTCCAGATCATACTATCTCCAAATAGAAGAAATTATTATGAACAACTTTTATATCAAATTAAACTTCATGTAAAAAAAACACAACTCGTATTCAAATACCTGCATATAAGCTGATACTATATGATAATTCGACCAAAAACACTCATCGATTGAGATAAAATAACAAAACTGCTCTTTTCAACAACAGGTCCTATAATAATCTACAAAATAGCATATTTATGCAATATAAATCATCCAAAGACCGGCAACCAGTACCAACACACCGCATAATCGCCGGATAATAATCGCACCTTTACTTTTCTCATTCCAATTTAAATATACCTGAACTACATTAGAAAATGTGCCTGCAAAAATTATTACCGAACAATGACCAATACCATATAAAAGCATCAACATTGCACCAAATATTATATTCTCTGTTCCTTGCTTAAGCACAACACCCAATACCGGTGCCATAAACGCAAATGTACAAGGACCAAGTGCCAGGCCAAATACAAGACCCAAAATAAATGACGCCAAAATCCCCTTACCTTTAAACCCGACTTGACCAGGACCGCTAAATGGCAACTCAAAAACCTCCAGTAAATGCAGGCCAAATACAAAAAACAATATTGCCACCAGGTAGTTCACCCAACTTCCAATATCACCTATTATGCCGCCAACAAAAGATGTTATAATACCTATTGCAGCAATAGTTAACAGAATACCTGCTGAAAATACTGTCGATATGCCAAACGCACGACCTGTAGTCAACTTACCCTGCCCGTCAATAAAACCGACAATTAGCGGTATACTCGCAAGGTGGCAGGGACTCAATATTACACTCAACACTCCCCAGGCAAACGATACCAGCAATGCGATATACCACGCACCTTCAATCCAGTTTGTCAAGTCGGTAAATAACTGCTCCAGCATAAAACAAATTCTCTCTAAAACTCAAAACCAAACTCTTTCCATTTTGCCATAATATCTTCTTCTGGCAAGAAACCTACATTACGAAATATCTCATTCCCTGCTTCATCCAGAAAAACCTGGCAAGGTATGCCTCTTATATTGAATTTCTCTACCGATGCTGGATCTAGTTCGGTATTGATAAACTCTACCTCCAGTTTCCCGGCATAGTTCTTTCGCATACTCTCCAGAACAGGCTCCATCATCTTACAGGGTATACACTCATTTTTGCCAAAATCAATCATCTTCGGCAAACCTTCTTCGGCTAAGTCTGAAAGGAGATCGATATCGTCCAGATTAACTTTTTTATCCCCACAGCCGCCTGCCGCACAACCGGCACAAGAAGAGCAACTCTCTTTTACTGTAGAATCTGTAACACATTCATCTCCACAAGAAGAACTGTTCTTTTTTGCAACAACAAATCCTATCGCAAACAACAGACAGACAATAATCGATAGTTTCAAAAATACATTATTCATTAGCATTTCCTTTATTGCATTATCTCTTTACATTTAAACGATACTTTATCAATATTTTCCTGGTCAACCGAAGTACTACCCTTTGACATTCCCATATCAGTTATCACCGCATGCTTAAAACTGTCAAAGCCGGCCTCTTTCAGGCATTTTGCCACACAATGAAGTTCGCAGCCGTCAATCGCCAGGATATCACCAGCCGATTCTGTCATCTTCATTATTCCCGGCACACGACCGCCAACTCCTGCCAGGCAAAACATCTTACCTACGCCATCTTTGGTTAGTCCGCGTGCAACTTTATCGGACAACTCGCCAACATCTGCTGCACCACTGCATGAAAATATAAGCTTTGCACTTTCTCCGCTTTTTACAGAACAATCAGCCATGATAATACTCCTTAACCTAAGATCTTTTTGAGTTCGTCAACTGAAGGCACCTTACCTGTCAGCTTCACTTCTCCATCAATCGCCAGGGCCGGCGTATTCATTACCCCCATTGCCATTATATCAGCAAGCTGGGTTACCTTTTCCAGCTCATAATCGATACCAAGCTCTTTTGCTGCCGCATCGGCCGCATCTGCCAGGTTATTACATTTCTTACATCCTGTTCCTAATATCTGTATCTTCATTATAAACCTTCCTGTTACTCACAGCAGCCTTCACCGTCTTGTACACACTTATCACCAATACAGCTAATAAAATTAATTACACAAGCCATATCCAGTGAATAAAATACCTGCAAACCGATCTTGTTTCCGCTTACAATCCCGGCATTCTTTAGAACAGATATATGCCTTGATACTGTTGACACATCATTCCCCACTGAATTATGCAGTTCGTTCACACACTTGCTGCTCTCAGAAAGTTCCTGAACTATCCTTAAACGGGTAGGATGTGCAAGTGCCTTAAATACTGCCACTTCCTGATCTAAATTGTTGCTGTTTATAACGTTATCCATTTTTTATGCATTATTATCAATATTTAACTATTTGCTTATTTTGCCAAATACGCAAACATCATTCAAGAAAAAACTCCAATAAATGAAAAGTTTTATTCCTTTAATATTTTCTCAAAACCGCCTGGCTTCAAATCTGCCATTTCAGTTCTGGGTATATAACATTATACTTTTCCACAAGGTAATTTATATAGTCCGCCGTCTCCAGCGATCTACCAGTCACCCTGTTTATGAGATTATCTGGGGAAAACTTACTGCCATGACTATAAACATTATCAACCAGCCAGCTGTGAAGCACCTTAAAATTACCCTGCGAAATCTGGTTTGGAATATCAGGATTTGCCTTTAACGCCGACCTGTATATCTGGGCACTGGCTATATTACCTATAGCATAACCCTGGAAAGCACCTCCTATATGCCAGTCATACCAGTGACCATCCTGAAGCACACCCTCTGAATGATTACTTGGAACTACCCCCAGATCAGATTCATACCTTGCATTCCAGGCATCAGCAAGGTCTTTCACTGCCAACCGCCCTTCCAAAAGATCTACCTCAAGATCAAACCTGATAATCACATGCAGGTTATACGTCAACTCATCTGCATCCGTCCGGATA
Source organism: Sedimentisphaerales bacterium (assembly GCA_963666285.2). GTDB lineage: Bacteria > Planctomycetota > Phycisphaerae > Sedimentisphaerales > SM23-30 > JAFGDI01. The sequence goes on along the minus strand of OY762711.1, from coordinate 1,444,235 downwards.
AGGGATTTATACACCTTATTAATTGAACGATGAAAATCCTCAAGGGTAATATCTGCCAGCTGCACAGAAAAGGTTTTCTTGAGCTGAGAATAAAAATATTTCCAGAAGTCAAAACTCCTGGCAACTATATTTTCCCATAGCCGCGATTGACTTTCATGCACACCGCTCGATACCCCTTTATCAAGCGGGGTAAATACCAGTTTGCGGTTTATGCCCTGGCCATACATTCCATGGCCCGCTTCATGAATTGTGCTAAACAGACATTCATCCAGCCTGTTCTCTTCTACCCTGGTCGTTAATCGAATATCTCCACACGCTACATTTGCCATAAACGGATGAGGGCTTATATCCAGGCTGCCGCGTTTAAAATCAAAACCCATCCTTTTTACCACATGCTTGGAAAACTCCATCTGTTGTTTCGCAGGATAATATTGATACAAACACCTGTTATCTATTTCTGGTTGCTCACATACGGCATGTACCAGCGGTAAGAGCTTTTCTCTCAAATCGGAAAACAACTTGCTTACGCTTTCAAACGTCATCCCTTCATCATGAACATCAATAAGTGGATCAATTACATGGCCATATCCATCAAAAAAACTACTCCACTCCCTGCTGTATTCCAGGGTCTGCTCCAGGTAAGGAACCATAACGGAAAAATCATTCTCTTTCCGGGCTTTTACCCATGCATTATAAGAACTGGAAACATGCCTGGAAAACTTCTTTACAAAATCTGAAGGTACTGCCCGCTTCTGCTTGTACAACCTGCCCAAATTTCGCAGCAGGCAATAATCATCACTATCTTCCGGCAGTGTTTTCTGGTAATCTTTCAATCCCTCCAGCAGCTCGCCTACCTCATCGCAAGTAAACAAAGAATGAATATGATTCTCCAGCAGCGACAACTGCTCTGCCCTGGATTTGGCCGCTCCCGAAGGCATATGTGTTGCCTGATCCCAATATAACAAACCCACTGACGACTCAAAAACAGAGATATTCTTCAATATCGACCGAAGCTTTAATAACTTATTATCCATAGATGCGTATACAATCCTGCAAAAAATATTCGCAACCTCTGAAAGTTGCCTGACATTTCATTCACACATTGAACTGCATAATTGTATCCGGTATTTCGTTAAAAGTCGAATCGATATTCTTTATTCCTGACAAGCAAAATAGCTGCTCGCAGCACATAGTTTTCACTTGATGTATGACCTGACAACAAAGCCTGCCTGAATTTGAACCATTACTTCAGCCAGTTTACCGCCAGCTGCTGCAGGTCCAGAATATCGATTGTACCGTCATAATACCAGTCTGCTTCCACACACGGCTGGGTTAAATCACAACCTGTCATCTGCCAGTATCTGGCTATAACCTCAAATTCTTCCAGGTTAACATATGGCATAGCCTGCACCGGCATCTCGACAAAATGTACTTCTGATAATGCTGCCGTCGCCGCTCCTTCATACCAGGTTGAATCTACTACCAACTTGGCCGATACTACATCCGTTGTGTTAATTGCAAACATCTTGGAATAATCATAATCTGTTACTGAACCGCCCTCTATGGAACCGTTTACTACCTCTACATAATCCGACTGCCCAACCTGTTTTACCTGTAATCGAAATTCCTTTGTCGCTTCGCCTCCACCAAACCACATTGCCAGATTCCATATCTGTACTGCTGCTAGGTTAGTTGGATTATTAAAATTAAACGTTAGTGTTACCTTACCGTCAACATCTTTACTACCGGACCAACCTGTTTCACCATCACCAGTACCATTATGCCATTGATGCCCACCGTAAGTCCCCTCCAATAATCCGGTACCATCAACCAGGTATTGAACATCTCCTCTTGTCGTTGAAGATGCCGTTACGGTAAACTCTGATGGTGAAATATTTCTGCCTGTACCGGTTGCCGTTCCATAAAATCGCAGCTCGGACAAACCTACCACCCCATTTACTGTATGCCTGTAACCGTGATTATCAAATATATCAAGTTTGATAAAACGTGCTGTAATATTTAATGGAAACTCCTGCGGCGGACAACCAGTATCGTAAACTATAGGCTCCTCGGTATCTTTACCGGGTGATTTTGCTGCTACCCAGACTCCATCCACTGGAACATAGTCCACGCCATTATCAGATACCAGCACCTGAAACGGGCCAACTCCAACATCTGTCGCGTCAATATCGGTAGACTTATCATTAAAATTATATAACACCATAGTACTAAGATCACATACCTCACCCAAATCTACCTCAAACCAGCCGGCCCAATTACCTGCCGCAAACGCTGTCTTCCACATCGTCTCCGGACAGCTCATACTATGATTATCTAAACCGGTAGCTAAACCGGCTCCATTTACCGCATACCTCGGTAAATTTGCACTTGAGCTATAAGATGAAACCCGAACATTCGTCGGATCCAGCCACTCATCAGCAAAAGAAACGAAAGAAAATAACAGTACTAACACAAATACCAGACGCTTCATGGTTTAATCTCCTCATCAAAATAGTCACTCATATAGCCAAACCTATAGCATTATTTTAGCACTCTACCACAAATTTGACAAATAAATATTTAACGTGGAGATACACAAATAAATTCTATTTCACATATGAAACCGGCGTTCCGTCTTTGAAATCTCACAAAAAAAAACCGATGGTTTTACCCACCGGTTATATTGTTTTTCATATACTTTTTTGAATTATAGATATTACCTCTGCCGTCTAAATATGAGGAATCCGCCAATTGACAGCATAGACAGCACCATCGGCTCCGGCACATAGATGTCAATATTGTCAATAATAATATGATTATTAAACAGATCTGATTGATAGCTTTTTCCGCCAAAACCGGGCGTGATAACCAACTTGTCAATCCCCTGGAAATCAAAAGTGAATGGATTGGAAGTTGGAAGATAAGTTGCAAATACTATCTCATAATAAAGCAGCACATCACCCTTATAGCCAAATACCCAGACATCCTGATTCTCTTTAAATGCTGATGTTATATACGCTCCATTGAAGTCAAACTCATACTCAGACGAAATGACTACCTGGTTTCCACTCTCCGGGCCTTGCGTTGACACTGCAGCGTTGCCTATCAAACCATTTCCATAACCTTCACCAGTTATATTTGAAACCTGATCTACCGGATATACTCCAAAGTTGTCACTCCAGTTTAAGCCCTGATAGCCCACAGGGATCGCCATCATATCTGTACTATCTTTATCCATGCCTGCATACAAATCTTCAAAATCGATTATTGCAGCATCCAGAGAAACAGACAAACAGGCTAGAAACACCTGAACCAAAGCAAAACATCTTGACATTAGTACATCTCCTTTTAGATCTCACATTATCTGAATATTTAATGTATTAACAAATTTAAGTGCGTTCTTAATTATCTATAATGGATATATTCGTCATTCTAACTACACTATAGATACCGTCAAACACATAAATCCAATACCATAGCTGTTTTCCCTCAACAAACTAATTTAAGCCCTTTTCACTCCTCCTCTATTAAATCGTCATATTTAAAACCGCACTTTACAAGAATATATTGCTACCAATACCAATAAATCATATTTTTAGCCAAATGGACATACCAAATGCAAAAAAAAATCAGGTTCCCTTAAAACTATTAGGAAACCTGATATCGCTATATTCAAAATATTTTACCATTTGCCCATTTTTTACCCTGGACAAACGGATTTTATATATGCCTGAGGCAGTGCCCCATCAAATCTTTTTTAGTCTTCATATATCTATAGTTATGTTCATTCGGCGGAAATTCGATTGGTATCTGCTCTTCCACTGTTATACCATAAACTCTAAGACGTTCGGTCTTGATCGGGTTATTCGTTAGATTCACAACCTTGCTTATACCTAGATCACGGCATATATGCGCTCCCAGACCATAGTCTCGCTTATCGGCATTAAAGCCCAATGCCTCATTTGCCTGCACTGTATCCATTCCCTGCTGCTGTAGCTTATATGCTTTCAATTTCGCTGCCAGGCCGATTCCTCGACCCTCCTGCCTTAGGTAAATAACCGCACCCTTACCATGCTTCTCTATATATCGCATCGCTTCATGAAGCTGGTTACCGCAATCGCAACGCATCGAATGGAATATATCTCCTGTCAGACATTCGCTATGCACACGTATCGGCACGGTCTCTTTCTGTTCGATTACACGACCTGATTCGTCCATCAGGCCGACATCTCCTTTGCATAATGCCAGGTGCAGATGATTGTCTACCATTGTCTCATATCCGATCAAACGGAACATTCCGCAATCGGTTGGCATCTCAACCTCTTCGACCCTCTTTACCAGCGAGCTTTCTTTCTGCATCCGATACTCTACCAGCTTGGCAACACTGGTCATCTTCAAGCCATGCTTCTCACAGAATTTCTTCAAATCCGGAACACGCGCCATTGTACCATCATCATTCATTACCTCACAGATCACACCTGAAGGTTTTAGACCGGCAAGCCTGGCAAGGTCCAAAGAGCCCTCGGTCTGACCGGCTCGGACCAGAACACCGCCATCTTTGGCACGAAGCGGGAATATATGGCCTGGACGTGCTAAATCATGAGGCCTGGCATCGTCCCTCAGCAGCTCATGCACTGCAAGGTTACGATCGGCGGCACTGATGCCCGTAGTTATGCCATGAGCGGCATCAACCGAAACGGTAAATGCCGTTCCCAGCGGCGCTGTATTATTGGCAGACTGAGGATGAAGGTTCAATATGTCACAACGATCACTTGGCAATGAGACACAGATCAAACCGCGGCCATATGTGGCCATAAAGTTGATTATCTCAGGCGTACACTTCTCAGATGCACAGACCAGGTCGCCCTCGTTTTCACGATCTTCATCGTCAACCAGCACGATCATTCTGCCAAATTTAAGCTCTTCTAATATTTCCGGTATGGATGCTAATTCCATTATTCTTTCACTCTTTCTATTGTAAAACTAATATCCCCAATACTTTATAGGAATGTCGCTGTTTTGTGTTTTCTAATCTGGCCTGCCGCGTTTTTATTAATGACAGGTAACGCGGTATTATAACAAAATATGTTGAAAAAGTAAACTATCCACGATACTAATTAACTCTGAACAAAAAACAAAACAGGCTACCTGACGTAAATTGTTTATAAAAACAAACTTACATCACAATACCTTAAAATACTTCTTCTCATCATCCGTTAATTTTGTTTTTTTCCAGTTGGTATAACTTGGCCACTCCGCGGCAAACCTGCACTGCCCCACCGGAACCTGTAAACCTGATCCAAATTGTTTCACTATTTATTTTTCACTTAATGGAGACACTTTTTATCAGACACATTTTCCTTATTATTGATTTTTCTCTAAATATATGTACCATATGCGTTACTGACAAAATTCAGGATGTAACAAATTAGAAAAGTATCAAAAGTTAAAGGAAATGCAATGAATAATCTTAAAGTATTGTTACTGGCATGTTTAGCATTAATAATCTCAATTTCTTCCACTAAAGCCGTAGCTGATAATTCCGTTCGGCTCGTCACCGACCGATCACTGGAACTTACCGGGTTTCAGGACGCTCGGCCATTTGACCCTAAATGCGATTTTCGCAATGATTTCGCAATGGTGTATGGTGCAGACGACCCTAAAGCACCTGAAAACATCCAGACATGGATCGACAAAGACTATGTACCACACCTTATGACCGGTATCGCATGGGGACGCTATGCCGATTTCCGCGACATCAACGGCAACGATGTTATGTCACTAATACAAGTTGAAGCCAGCGGTGCCGAAAAGGGACACGGCTATCGCACTCCCTATATCGTTCCTTCTGTTGAGTTTGCCGACTATATGGCCGAAAAACTCAAAACCGTTATCGACGCCGGAGTAGTTGCTATCCACCTCGAAGAACCAGAATTCTGGGCCTATACTGGCTTCTCAAAAGCCTTCCAGCGTGAATGGCAGCTCTTTTACGATGAACCCTTTGTCAGACCAGACACCTCCGCCGATGCCCAATACAAGGCCAGCCGCCTCAAATACTACCTCTACAGCCGTGCTCTGCGAAGAGTTGCCGAAGAGTGCAAGGAATACGCCCAGCAGAAATACAATCGCAAAATAAGGTTCTATGTGCCCACCCACAGCCTGGTAAACTATACCCATTGGGGTATTGTATCTCCTCAATCTTCCCTTATCGATTCAGATGTCATTGACGGCTGTATTGCACAGGTATGGACCGGTACATCTCGTACCCAAAATGTTTACGAGGGCAAACGTGCGGAAAGAACCTTCGAAACGGCTTTCCTCGAATATGGTGTTATGCAAGAACTTGTTCGCAATACTAACCGCCGCATGTGGTTCCTCAACGACCCGATCGAAGATAACGCTCGCCATGACTGGAACGACTATCGCTACAACTACAAGGCTACTCTAATAGCATCACTCCTGCACCCGAAAGTCTGGCATTATGAAATATGCCCGTGGCCGTCACGAGTTATGCATGGCAAATACCCGCAAAACTCTCCGGACGCCACACGTATTCCTGGCGATTACGCTACTATTCTCTGTACAGTATTCAACCAGTTCAGGGACATGGAACAGCCAGACTCAAAATGGGTAAATGAAACCAGCGGCATAGGCGTCCTTATGGCCGACTCCGCTATGTTCCAGCGTGCCCAGCCGGCATACAAACTCGCTGAACGCAAAGGGAACGACCCTACCAAAGCCGAAGACGCTGACATTGTCAACTTCTCGGCTTTCTACGGACTCAGCCTGCCGCTGCTCAAACATGGCATACCTGTCCAGCCCGTTCAGCTAGACAATACTATCAGGTTCGCTAACTACCTCAACGATTTCAAGGTACTTATCCTTAGCTACGAGTTCATGAACCCACAGGTACCAGCTATCAACCAGGCCGTTGCCGACTGGGTATCCAGGGGCGGTACTCTGGTTTATGTCGGTGCCGATACCGACCCGTTCAACTATGTCTCACACTGGTGGAACAGCGGCGATAATAAATACGATACTCCCGCTCAGCATTTGTTTGCGTCACTCGGCCTGGAACCAAAAGCAGCTTCCGGTGAGTATAATTACGGCAGCGGTCGTGTTATCGTCGATAGAAATCACCCCGCTTATTATACCCGTTCCCAGCAGGCGGCCGATCACTATCGCGGCATCATCAGCAAAGCCGCCCAATCTGCCGGACTCAACTATCAGGAACACAACTATCTATGGCTCAACCGCGGTCCATATATAATTGCCGCTTGCCTCGAAGAATCATTCTCTAATGAACCGCTCGAACTTGATGGCCTGTTTGTCGATATTTTTGACGCCAACCTTTCCGTACTCGAACACGTTACTGTCAAACCCGGTCAGCGTGCATGGCTCATGGATATCAACAAGCTCACCCCCGGCATAGCTGAGCCTATCGCTTCCGCCGGCAGAATTGAAACCTGGAAACAAATCGACAGCGGCGTTGAATTCGAGCTCACCGGCACAGAAGGTGTCAATATCGTTTCAAGAATTAAACTGCCGAAAAAACCAACAAAAATGGTGATCGACGGCAAAGATTTCAGCGACTACAACTGGGACCAAAAAAGCAAAACGGTTTTCTTCCACTCACCTGAAATCAACAACAGGCAAATTATCAGCATAAACTGGTAATTTAACCTGAAACCAAACTAAACAAAGCCAATATCGGCCCTGCTATTACGGCTGATATTGGCTTTTCTTATTAGAACACTTTAATATTGCTCTATCATCAATTTCGGATAAAATTTTCGGAAACCACTCTCACTCTTCAGCCATTAGCCGCACCGGACCCAGCAAACCGGACGGCAGCAGTTTGTCATACGATTGAAATGTTGCAAACGTATATCGACCGGTTTTGAACGACTTCTTTTCCAGGTACCCTTCCGGCCACTGAACTGTCCTGACATTTGCATCCGGCTCCTGCTTATCGCCTACCATACGGTTAGGCCAGCGATTCGCTATTTCGATTTCAAGGGTATTTGTACCACCCTGCAAAACTCCAGTAACCTCCACACGCCACGGCGCACACCATACAACACCAAGCTCTTCACCATTCAGCCTTACACGAGCCATATCATGCACAACTCCAAGATCAAGATACACTCTCGCTCCTGGAGCAGCATCCTCTACGCAATCAAACTTCTTACTATAAGTCGCTATCCCGGAATAATACTTTATGCCTCTTTCCTGACTTTCTGTCCAGTCATAAAGCTCCGGAAACACCACTTTCCCCGGTCCGCCCCATTTCGGATCAAAGCTCACTTCCCACGCTCCTTCTAGTTTCGCAAAGGCTGCCGCCCTCAGAAAATTCTCCCCAACCGACTCATCAGCAACCTTCACACCGGAACGTGGAAATACCACAAAATAGCTCTGATACGGACAAAACTCCATCGGTATAGTCGTTACCCCATCCTCAACTTTATATCGCGGCAATTGACGCATTTCCCCTGTCACCGGATCCCACAATTGCGGCCCGCCCAGTCCTGTCCTGAACCGGCATTCCGCCTGCACTTCGTTTTCTGTCTTATTAGACACAAAATACAGCTCCATTTCCCTGCTTCTGCGATGGCCGTAACGGATCGGACCATCAGACCTGAAATCTTCCTCAATTTTATTCTCTGCCAGTATATCAGCCGTTATATTATACTCCGGGTACAATCCAGGCATAGCCTTATCTGCTGACAGACGCCAAGGACCCATCGCAAACTCGCCCAATTCCACCACCGGCTTCAATTCTGACTCTCTACCCAAACCCGCCTGCCATGAACTGTCAGTATAGATCATCTCGCTGCTGCCGTCTTTATACCTAAGCTCTATCGCAGCGATCAGACCCGCAGGATTATCACCATCCCCGACATTAGCCGCTGCAACTTCTATTACATTTTCTCCCACCTGCATATATCTCTTGATATTCGACTCCTGGATAATATTGAAATTATCTCCTTCCAGGACCTGCTCACCATTAACCAATAGCTTAAATGAATTATCCGCTGTCAACGCCGCCCGCGCCGAAACAAGCTCTCTACCGGCATCCACCTCTACAACTCGCTTGAAATATCGCTCTGCAACCGGTGCCGAAACCTGCGGGCTACCTTCCGGGTACCATACCCACCTGCTCCCGGCTAAAATCGTCTTGGCTTCTCTATCTGCCGTCATGGACAATTCTCCGCCCCAGTATATCTTCCCTAGCCCATATCGACGCTTTAATATCTCTTTCGGCGACTCCATACTTCCCCACATCCGCTTCGCCAGTTTACGAACCTCCCCGTCACAGTCCGGATAGCCCGACAAACTCGGCGACTTCACCGGCGGCGAACCGATAACCGTCGCTCCCGCCTTTACCAGCTTCTCGATCTTTTTCAATAGCTCAGGCGTCATCGTCTTAACATCCGGCAATACCATAACACTATACGCTGTCCCCCCGGGAAACACGATTTTCCCTTTACTTACCTCGGCCCTTGCCATCAGTATATTCGGAGAACAACCATCAAAACCATAACCCTTCTTATCTGCCAGCGGCCCTGAACCTGCCAGCGCACTAGCAGGTGCCCTAAACACATGCGGAGCTCCTTCCGGCGTCAGGTACAATATATCCGAAACTCCTACTCCCTGCCGCATAAGATGCGAACAGCGGCTGATATACTTATGATACTCTCCCGCCATCGGCCACCACGTCTGCCCCCTGTCCCAATGCACACCATAACCCGCCATCGTCATACCAGGCCGATACTCACCGCCCAGCGGGCTATGGGCAAAGGTATGATAGACAAATCGGTTAATCCCAATACAAAAAGCCCAGTCACCCTGGTTCTTCATCGAATATGGATACTGACGCCATCCTTCACTGCCGTAATCTGCGGTAAACGCTTCCGCCGAGACAATCGACCGACCCATTGTATGAGCAACCGACGTCGACTCAATACAGCTGAAAGAACTGTCATACCCCATCCCCGCACTCCAGAACTCACACATCGGCACATCTGCAACCGCTCCCAGGTCCAGGTCTGCTGTCGGGTTCATATCATACGGCTCAATCGAAAGCTCAAAGCCGTTTTTAGCTCCGTATTCCTTCAAATAACCGGCATAATTCTCCAATACCAGCTCCTGGCATGTCTGCCGAACATCCCACAGAAACCGCTCAGATATCTCCACACTTTCTACTGCCCGGCCGGTATAAGCCAACAGCAGCGGCCTGGCATCATAGCCGCGCCTTGCCGCAAACTCAGCCAAAAACGATCCCGTCCAGTTCTGTGCCCCCATCTCCCAGCTGTCCAGGTGGACCGCCTTCCAACCATGCTTTCCTCGACTTGCCCCTGTTTTCTTCAGCAGTTTATCATAATAATTCGCCAGCTGAACATCTAACGCTGCCGGATCAAACTTATCACACTCCAGCCCCACTCCCGGCTGCGGTGCCGGACGGGTATTGGCACAAGTCGCTCGGCGGGCCATACGCACTATCGTCCATTCACCCTCAGGAATATCCCACGCCAAACGACCATCCGGCTGCATATATCCGGCCAGATCTATCATCTCATCTAGCGAGACTACCGCCCCCTCGCCCGGCTCTGGATATTCTGCCAATGCCGGCAGATACGCCTTCACACCAGCCTTGGAAGTGTACGGATCTCGGTTGTATAGTGCCTTTTCGTTTATATCAGCAATTACCGCCGGACACTTGGCAATAGCATACACCGCCACATCCTCACAAAAATCACTTCGCATATTGCCCCAGGGCGTTGGACGCTGCTCCGGCACTGGCAGCACGGCATTGAACCGGCCCGGACCTTTTACCTCGGTCTCGCTAAACACCAGGTGCTGCATCGCCTGCTCCGGCTTTATCCACGGACCGCCGCTGCCAGTCCAGCCTGGCCCCGCTCCCAGCGTAATATCAATCCCCAGCCGCTCAGCCTCGCGAACTGCATGAACAAACAGATCCTGCCATTTTTCACCCATAAAATCGACCGGACCGCGCGGTACTCCTACATTTACCTCCAGAAATACCAGGTTGCCTAGCCCGACTTCCTTCATTGATTCCAGGTCAGCGGTCATCTCTTCGCCATTCAGATTACCGTCCATAAAATACCAGTACACTCCCGGCCGGGCCGAATCTGGCGGCATCTCAAATTCTCTCGCTATCTGATCTACGCTGCCGGCTCCCGCATAACCGGCAATTATAGCTAACAATCCCGGCATTACCACCCGGACAATACCCGATAACTTCACAATACTTCTTCGATACTTATCTTTCATGCTGCAATACCCTTAAAATTACATTTTCCAAACTGCTGCCTTATATTTTTCATCCTTCATACAATTTCTTCTCATCCGTGTCCGTCCGTATTTGTCCTTCAAACTAAGTTATGAGTCGGCCTGTCCTGAGCTAGTCGAAGGATAGACGAACACCTCATTTTTTTACATAAAACAAGCCTGCCGCTCTGCGGCAATCATTCCCTAACACCTAAAAACTAATACCTAATACCTGTTTTTTTATTCCATCTCATTCCACAATAGCCGGTTCATCTCCTGGCATGTAATCGGCATAACTGAACCATGACGAACCGGATGAAACGGAAATTTCATTGCTTCTCCTTCGACAAAATTACCTTTACTGAGATCTTCAGTTATATACGCCTGGTACCCCTTCCCGCGAGCATACCAGTCCAGCAGCAAACACCACCTGGCAGACTTCCCCCCCGCTGCCGGCTCAATAACAAAACATGCCGGTCCTTCATAGCCTTTCATCTGTGACAGCGAAAACTGCTCTATCCCCTCCCAGCCGTCCATAAGATGCTTGCTCTTTTCCATGGTAATAGCTTTATACTTCTCATCCTTTGTGAACCGGTAATAAGTGCCGTTATCATTAACGATGGTCGTATCAATAATCGTCGTCGGCTTTTCGATATAGATAAATGGCTCGCTGAAAGTCTCAAAATCTGAGGTATTAACAGCCCAGATACGATGCTTCTTAAACTCATCTCTGCCGGTTGTTGACGCCCAGAATATCATGTACTGCTTCTTATCCTGATCGTAAACTATTTCCGGCGCCCACGCACAGCCCGCATCGTCAGGTGCAACCTGGACAAGCTTCGGCTCGGACCACTTCACCAGGTCCTCCGACTCCCAGATAACAACACATTTACTGGAAACCGTCACAGCTTTACCCCAATCTCGTTTAAAATGCATCGAAAGATCAGTTGCGATCAGGTAAAACTTACTGTTATCATGACTGCGGATAATATACGGGTCTCTCACCCCCTTTTCACCTACAGTACTCACCAGTGCCGGCTCTCCATTATTAAGTGCCTTCCATTCGCTACCGTCCCGGCTGACCATAAAATATATCTGCTCGGTCATCGGCGAGCCTTCACCCCTGAACGTAACAAATAAAAAACCTCCCTTTTCCTCAGATGCAAATACTGTTGCCACAAAAACAAATAAAACCGTTAGAAATACACCTATTGCCCTATTCATAATAAATATCTCCTTTATTATCTATACATATATATTAAGAGATAATTATAACAGATAAAATAATAAAATAAAGAAAGCAAAAATATATAAGTATGATAATGCAAAAATGCCGCCAGAAGGGTTATTTCGCAATATCAACTACAACCAGGATCCTGCGTGTTTTCATAATTTTTAGCTCCTGTAATTTGGCTAAACATTAAATATTTATGTGTCAACTTATCACAGGACCAGACACAGACACCTCTTACCTCTTACCTTTTACTTTTTACCTATATCCGCTTTCCTTCCCTGCGCCCAGAAACCGGCAACCTGATCTCTGATCTCATAGTGTTTTTTTTATTTTCTTCGGCATAGCCATTAAAAATATACTCGCGTCAGCGACGCCTTAAATATCATTTCTGACGGCCTTCTCAATAATCTTAACAGCAGCAAAATCAAATACTTCAGAGTTGCTTTGATTCTCATTTATCTCTAGATAAACTTTAACCTCTCTATACGTATCACAAATACTACGTACTGTACCGACTTTACCCTTATGTTTTCCTATTACTACCACAACTCTATCATTGTAACCAAGTTCACCGCCGTCTGCTAATTCTATTAAATAATTTAACAATAGCAAAACAGGGAATACAATTATTTCACCTAAGATTCTACTTAACAAAAAGCCAATAATCCCTGAAATAACGATAATCAATAATACAAGATACATATCAATATTATTCCAAAGTCTTAATGAAAACATTGGATATAGGCCCACACATAAAACTCCAAGCATAAACCAGGCTTTTTCTATAAGTTTTTTTACCAATATGTATCTAATTAGCATAATCATTTTAATTGCCATTCGTAACGAATATAATTACAATAAAATTACTGGCAAAAACTAACTGGTCATTCCTGACTTAACCGCTCTAAATACTTATTACATAGCTCTGGACTAAGTTTTTCCTTTGCATACTCAAAAAAGGTTTTCCCTGTTATTGATTTTGAATTTGGATCTACCCCTAACTTAATTAAATGGTCAAATACCTTTTCGTTATCAACAGATGCTGCCATTATTAATGCACGCGAACTAAAATAATACTTTTGAAATTTAATATCATCCACTGCATTATCATATAGATAATCCAATAGTCTTATAGATTGATCAGAATATTTTTGCCTAATCAACTTATCACACCACGTAACAGCATAATAGTTTGATACTTTATCTTCAAAGAGAGAATATTTATTTTCAATGATCTGCTCAACTAATAATGTAGCCTGCTCAGCTGTAATTTTATTCTCATTAATCTCACCTCCAATAAAATCATGCTCATGTTCCCCTTTTACTCTTAATGACTTAGCTCCATTCTTCAGCAAATATTCATAAAACTGCCTGTGTTTTTCACTCTTATTTTTCAGCAATTCCATTCTGTCAAGTACCGACCACCCTTCTGAATTTAAAGAATTTATATCTGAACGTTCAGCTATATCATATATGTAATCATGTTCATAATAAAAATCGTTACCTACTGCATAATGTATAAAAGTACAATCTCCGTTAAGTTTGCGTGACATATCCATATGTTTTAACAACAATTCAATTATCAGTTTAGCGTTTTTTAATTTACTATTATATGCTATTATCGCTTGCTGTATTGGATATATATCGAATTGATCAGCAATTGTATGGGTAACAAAACAATCAGCCCCATTATCGAGCAGGCATTTTACTGCATGATAATTTCCGTATTTAATTGCTACAAATATAGGATATGTTTTATTATGGCATTTCGCGTTCACATCAAGGCCTTTGTCAATAAGATATTGTAATGCTTTCGGTTCTCCTCCCATGCATGCAAAATACATAACAGTTCTTCCCGCCGAACAGGTCACATTAATATCAGCCCCCTGGTCTATATAATACATAGCAATATGACCCTGGCCAAAACGCAAGACTGTACAAAGAGGAGTTGCCCCTTCTTTATCACGCTGTTCCAGGTCTGCTCCTCTGGCAACTAATAATTTTGCAATATTAAGATCATAAACACTGTGTAATACATTACGGCCAACTGTATTACCATCGAGGCTATTTACATCAAAACCTTCATCGAGTATTTCAATTATTTTTTCTTCATTTGATTGTAAAACAGCCGTATGAAATTCACTATTAATATCATGATTCTCACAACCTGTAATAGTTAGAAACGAAATTAAAATTAAACTGCATAAATATTTCTTCATACAAAACAACATCCTTTATTTCAACTTCACTACCTTCAATCCCTTCATGATGAATATAAATCTTTTTCTAACTGTCTCAATTGTCCTGCTTGCTCTATTCATATTATACAATTTACTACAATACCTTTCTATAATATTTCAAATTACCCCGACATCGCATTAGATTGTCAGAGCCACGCACAGCAGTAAGGGGTAATCTCGCCGCAGGCGATTTAAAATAAGGTCCTGTACCGTACGGTGCAAGAACACCACAATTCTTACCTTTTACATCTTACCTATATTCGTAGCACCTTTCTTTTTATACTTTATAATTCATACTTGATACTTTTAAAGCCCCTCTACGGCACAATCTTCCCGCCTTTAAGCTCGATCTCAGTATCAATCACCTTGAACTCAAAACCGCCCATCTCGATCTTAGGCTTAACTACAAATTTACCGGTCAGATCACTTGGTACTCGCCACGAGTACTCGCATAAATCGCCTCAACCATAGTCGAACTTGCTTTCAAGTACAACCTGCCCCTTCTCATCTACGATTGTAAAACTTCCTTCAGGCCTCTCGCCATCAATTCGCGGACACCGAAACACTCCGCCCGCCGCACTGGCCAGATTATGCTCAATCTCAAGTTCACCCTTTTCATTCTCCTTCACCGTAACAGATATCTCCATCGGCAGCAGCTTAGGCATCTCCACCTGACCATCTTCTACAACCGCCACCTCCGGCTTCTCATCTCGAAAATCACCCCTCATCTTCCAGCTCTTTCCATCGCCATCCATACTAACCAGCTCAACCTGCACCAGTTTATATTCATCCACCAGCACCTGCCCCACGCCCTCGTGGAAATCAACCTTCTGGTTCAATTTCCCCGAAAACAGCTTGACCGTCGAATATTCCTTACTGCCCTTCAATGTCCCAAATGTGCCATCATACGGCATAAATGCTATCTCATCACCGCAAGGCTTCATCGCAGCCTCATACCATTTACCGGCGATCTTTACATACTGACTGAACGGCACACCCTCATCATCACTTTTAAAACTTCCGTTCCCGTTCAGGTCAACAAACAGCCTGTCACCCCGAAACACTCGCTCCTCGTAATCATTATACATCCCGTTACTATCCAGATCACCCACCGCAAAAGCATACTCTTTACCATCAAGTGTCACCTTCCCGGCATAATAAGAGCTGTTCCGCAGGTTCATATGCACCTTCTCAACCGGGTTATTCTCATCCTTATAGGTAAACGCACTCAAATTCACAAAATATGGATACCGCTCACCCTCAACCTCGACCTGCAGCTCAATCCTCACCGGGTCTGAATGTCCCGGGTCACCCACTGCTACACTCACCCGCTCATTCTCGCCATCCAGCCGGTTATCATTATCCCGGTCATAATATACCGTATCATAACCGCTGCCGGTCCCGCCGCTCTCATCCAGTACAAAGGTATGCATCCTGTCAACCGTCGAATCGCCATAACCCGCCGCGTAATATACCACATTTTCCGAACCATATTCCGGTTCAGCTGCCAGCTCCTCCTCACACTTATCCAGCGGATGCAGCCACTGACACGTTCCAAAACCCAGGTCGAGACTGCCCTCTTTCGACAGATTCCGCTCCAGGCTGAAAACACTGCTGCCCTCAGATTCTTTAAGCCTGTCAAACCCCGACACCTCCGGCACGATAGCTGAAACCTTCCCGGACTCTGCCGTTTCCGGCTCTTCCTTCTTACAACCTGTAAATGAGACCAGCAGCACCAGCGACAACAAACACATACCAATTTTCATTTTCATCAGACACCTTTTTAATATTATATGGAAACTTAGATTAACAACACTATCTCAAACAAACATACTCCCTCACTCTCAACTACTCATATTCTAACTCACTCGTCACCAGGCAATTCTTTTCAACCTCGCAACATATCCTCCATAGCCTTAGCTGAGGAAGAACACATTTTGCCTTAATTATTAATTCTAATTTCTTCGATTATCTCTTTTCAGCCTTCAGTCTTCAGTTAAACTGTCTTATAAAAATACGGCCTGTCCTCTGGCACACGTATTATCGCACTCGACTGACACTGCACCGCTATCGCACACTCATTACAGTTCAGACACCTGTCATGCATGATCTGCAGGTACAGCGAACCATTCCCGAATTTACTACACCCTTCAACACATTTAGCACACCCGATGCAAAGATCGTGATCTATCGCATACTGGAAATATGGCTCCTCAACAAACCGTCTGGCAATAGCGCCAGTTGGGCATACCTGATTTTCCGCCGCCGTGTCCAAATTGGAAGGCTCCGGATAAAAATATCCGGTACATAAATCGCAATAACCGCAGATATCAGACTTGTGAAGGCACTTTACGGCCGATTGGTGCAGTACACACATCTCCGAACATTTACCACAATACGTGCATTTTTCAGGGTCAATCTGCCATAGCGTCCGTAGCCCGCCGCTGCCCGCCGCACGACCTCCGTCACCATCCGTACCTGCTCCGTCAGCCTCCGTAGCCCGCCGTAGCCCGCCGTTTTTAGCTCCATTACCGTCACTTTCTGCCAACGAACTAACAAACCTGGCACTTCCAGGCTTTGCCGCGACATATCCGACCGAAAACAAACCTGCCAGCACACCCGCCCTGGCCATGTTTTTCAGCAGTTTTCTTCGATTGTGCTTATCTTGCTCGTTCATATATCTTCCTATAATACATACTATTATAGCTTTTTTGAAGCCCCATATTTATAATTTCCCAATATCTCCAACCACGCTATCAACTTAAATACATATTCCATAACACCTTAACAAACCAACAAAAAAGGTGCCTGACAATCAAATCGTCAGACACCTCTATATTTGAAAACACAATTCAAAATGCAATCACACATTAACTATCTATATTACAGATACTTACATCTGATAAAATATATTCTTATTTTTCAAAAAGTGAGATAAGCTTTCTAACCGCATATTCATGCACACCCAAATTTTCTGTATCCCACAGATCACTTTGTGCTGCTCGTAAATCATTGCCAAATCTAACACTACAATCACCAAAGAGTACATTTATACCAGAAGCCGCATTCTTACCACTACCCATTCTATGAGGCAAAAATGCGATATTGTGAATAAGACCTGATACTATAGAATAATCGCCATACAACTCTGATGTAGAAGTAGCTATTTCAGGGAAATACTCAACTCCTCCTTTAAAAACCCCTCCATCAGCTTGCGCTTGCGTCATATCATAAGAAGATCCTGGCACGTCTAAAGCTACAGCAACCTTTTTCTTACGAGATTGAGGAATATAGTTAAAACTGCTACGAATCAGATTGTTGTTAATCATGTCATCCGGCGACCATGGATAACCTCCTATGGCATCATAATCATCAAACCTGAATGCTAATGAGAATTCATCTCCACTGCCACCCTGCCTCTTCCTTGGAATACCTTCACAATAAAAAGTTTCTGGAATATCTATATACTTCTTCATTAAATAACCCATACCGTATCTATACTTTATTCGATCCCAGGGTTTTATGCTAAGACTGCGGTTACCGGCGATATCAAACATCATATATGATCTGTGAGGTGAACCTTCTCCTGTCTCATTATACTCCTGATTTGCTAAAGGACTGCTGTCATTAAGAGCATCCATATTTCTAGGTAACTTATCCCCATTGTCACCAGCATACATCATAATAGCCTGGCCGATACTTTTAAGGTTACTGGCACATACTGTTCTTTTTGCATTGTCTTTTGCCCTGTTCAACGATGGCATCAATATTGAAACCAGCAAAGCAATAATTGAAATTACAACCAATAATTCAATTAAGGTAAATCCTTTACCTTTTTTAGAACCATAATAAAACATAATTAAATTCTCCTATTAAACACAAAATTATACTTTAAAGCACATTATCATTTATAGTAATGCTACTCGAAACACCAAACACAAACGGTTCACAATTGAACCCAGATATCCATATTTTAAAATAAATAGAAAATTACAAATAAACTTTACTTCAAATAAAATCACATAGGCTTAAAGAAAATCCACCGTATGAGGGTACTATTTAATGAAATTTACAATATGCTCAACAATTATAAATTTCATCCAAGCTAAATATATCTTTCACACAACAAACACAATTAATAACATTAAGTGAATGCTAATAATACACAATTGCATTTTTAATATTAATCAGAATATATCTACTATCGTAAATTTACTCGTTTTTAACAAGTCGATTTTGCGCATTATTATACGTCATTTTGTGCACTCCCCTTAAATAGCTGCGCTTTGGGCAGAATAAACATCATTTATAGTATTTATAACCATTAAAATAGCCTTTACCTAAGGCATAGCATAATAGTATTGAAAACGATTATTAATTAATCCATAGTTGAAATCATAAAAAAAAGCACCTGCATCAAAATAATACAGGTGCTTAAAATATATAAATAATTTAACTATTTAAGAATGAAAACTTTCATCTGAATAGCATTATTCACAAGCAGGATTTGGATAGAATCCACAGTCCAGCCAGTAAGACACCAGGTATGACAGATCGTAAACATCAACCTTGCAATCGCCTGTCAGATCATACTCCGGCCTTTCACGGCAGAAATCACCTTCTACCGCAGCATACATATCTGCGACATCATCATCTGTAATTGCATAGTTATAGATATGCATATCATCCATCATACCGGCATACAGAGAGTCTGATTCCCAATTGCTCTTGCCTATGAAGTTACTTGTACGAACAGCAACAGTTGGCATATCAGTTAAGGCACCATCAAGAACTGGTAAACCATCTTTATAAATGATAATATTGCCGGCCGCATCAATGGTAACAACAAACATCTGCCACACATTCAATTCAAGAGTATCTTCGGAACCAAAATCTCCAATCAAAACAGCCTCAGAATCATTGAAGCGAAGTGACAATGTATTAGTTGTACCATATCGAGAAAATAATAGATCATCATTACCATTGCCTGTACCAAAATCAATAAATCTGGCCCAGTTATTAACAGCTGTAGGATATGCCCAAACAGAAATTGTCATACCGGCAGTAAAATCTTCAAAACCTTCAGACAGAGTTATATAATCTTCCTCACCATCGAAAACAATTGCATTGCCAACTTTACCGGTTTCGTACGTAGGACTTCCTGTAGTTTGACCAGTAAAATTACCAAGTACATCGTTAGGATCTGTATCAAAAGTAAAGTGAGCCAGCTCACGCTTGACAATCAGCTTAACAGTTGATGTCTGGGTTGGACCATTTGAGTTTTCAATTACACAATAATATTCAGCTTCATCAGCAGCATCCAAGTTAGCTATCTCTAAAGCAGAAGTATAAACACCGCTGTCATTTGTAAGGCTGATAGTAATATCTGCATCTGAATCTGAAACTTCTGTATCGGTTTCACCAACCATATACCACTTTGGCGAACCGGAAACTAAAGCAGCATCAGTAGTAAATGAGGTACTTAAAACTGCTGTAGTCCCTTCAAATTCTGCAGTTCCTGCAAGATCGGTAACTAATTCAGGAGCACCGGAAACATAGAATGACCATACTTTCTTACCTGGAGTTGTTACACCTGTCGCTGAATCTGTACAATCAACAACCCAGTAGTAAGTAGTTGATGGCTGAACTGTTACAGGAATAGCAATTGGCAAATCTGCCGCAAGAACACCAGTTAAAGTCGGACCGTCATAACCATAATTTTCCAGAAGAGCATTTGGTTCTTCAGTACCGAAATATACATCACAGGTTACTGTACCTTCTGATGGAGGATAACTCCAGGATAATTCACTTATATCCAAAGAAACAGATGCTTCATCTTCGGGCTGAGGCAAATATGCATATGCGATAGGTTCATATGTAATTTCTAAAACAGGGTGATATTCTGCTACAGCATACTCTTTGGTAGCTAAGCCATAGCCTCTTTGCTCATTTAGAGGATTTCCTGCAAAAAATGAGGCTAAACCACCATCAAAAACACGACTTTGAAGGAAAGTAACTAGATCATCTCCTGAAAGAGTAATACTGGTTCCGGCAGCAGCGGAACCGCCACCAGTTTCAACAGTATTAGCTCCATTGTCTGCATCCAGATTAACAACTCTGCCGTTTGCAACAGAATCATCCATCGGCATCACGCCTGTCCACTCGGCACCTGACATATCTGCAGTAAATGTAGCTTCGTCCCAATCCTGTGGGGTGTTACCTTCAACATTATTCATGCCAAATAATGCTAAACGACCTGTTGTAAAAGTATCATTTCTTCTCCAACAGTCACCTGTTACAGTTAAAGTTAACGAAGCATCAGAAATAGAAATAACTCCAAGACTTGACAAATCAAATCGATATATACCGCTAAAGTCATAGTAACCCATTATGTCCAAATAACCATCTGAACCTTTTGGGCTCTGGCCTCCACGAAGCCAGGTATCGGCATCACTTGTCATCGTAACCGTTTCGGCATGGGTAGAACCCATAACCATCATTAATAAAATTAAAGCTAATATTTTTTTCATGACTATATCTCCAAGTTTGTATTTATGATTTAGAATTATTGAGGACAATTAGGATACAATCCACATTCCAGCCAGGTCTGCATCAGATCTGCAAAATCAACCAGGTCAATTCTGCAGTTATCATTTACATCCAGATCAAATTCAGAACTGCCGTATTCCAGCAGACAGAAATCCTGGGCAACGGCTTCATTATACAAATCTGCAATTTCTATTGCTGACTTAGCATAATTAAATACCTGGATTTCATCCAACATACCATTAAATAATTCTGCAGGTTCTCCTGTTTCAGAATCAATATTCGCACAGCCAATATTGAAATCAGCATCGTTCATACCACCAAGAGAGAACGCTCCGGAACCAAGATCAAATGAAATGTCATCACTACCAACCTCGAAAGAGTAAATATTAGCAGTTGCACCATCAAAGGTAACTGCAACATAATACCATTGACCAAGTGTCAGAGTCTGACCATATATAACATTGCTGTTACCTGCACGGAAAATACGCAATCCCCTGCCAGATGATGTACCAAACTGCCAAAGGGTTGTATTAGCATCCCATCCATTGTGTTTGCAAATAATACCTGTTGAACCATCAATTGAGTCCAATCTGAGCCATAACGATATTGTAAATTCACCTGAAATGCTTGTTGGGTCATATGTACCGGCCTGGGCATAGATAGAATCTGCAAATACAGAACCCTGACCTGTCATTAGTACGTTAACACCATCTGCAAAAGCAATCGCTTCACTCGAAGGAGTTGCATCATTGCCTTCACCGCTGGTATCTACTAAAACACCATCAACTAGTTCATTCATTGTCCAGTGAGCTACCTGACGCTGCACAACCAGACGAGCGACATCAGAATATGCCGCCATCGCTTCTCCGGAACTGTTTACTGCTTTGCAATAATAGTAACCTTCGTCAGAAACGGTGACATTGGCAATTGAAAGCATTTCTGAACCAATACGAACAACAATATCATCAGCAGGTGTATCATTTGCATTATCTGCACTTTGATACCAGGTATATGTCACAGCAGACACACTTTCAACTGCAACAGAAAACTCTGCCGTTTCTCCAGGTTTTATAATCTGGTCAGATGGGCTTGTTGTGACTTGAGGAGCAGCTGTTACATCAAAGGTCCACACTGCACCGTTACCCAAAAATGTACCTGCATCATAAGAATCAACTACCCAGTAATATTTGCCTTCGCTTAAAGCAAAGGGGATAGTCAATGATGTCTCGGTTTTACCTTCTGCTATTTTTGTAAGATCATAATCAGGATTAGCAAAGTTTGGCTCATTCATGCCAAGATATACATCACATGTAATGGGACCCGCACCTTCAGGAGCGGTATTTGTCCAGCTCAAAGTGTCATGAGAAATAAGTACAGTTTCATGATTTTCTGGACTCGAGTTAGTTGCAAATCTTGCATTTGGAAAAACAAGAGACGGGATAGCATAACCATCTGTATTTTCTTTCATTGCTACATAGTAATCAGGAGCAGAATCAGCCGGCAAAACAATAAGAAATGACAACAGGCCGTTTGTGTCAGCGGCTATAAAATTGTCAAGATCTTCTGAGCCTGAACTGGAGATAACTGTAGGTTGATCATAGCTAGAACCAGAACCGTCCCAATCTTCATAAATATCTAGAAACGGAAAAGTTTCAACTACTGTCCAAACAGTTTCATCAACAGTTATTAAAGCATTTGGATCTGTGCTGGTATAAACATATGGCGGTAATAAACCTGGTGTTGTATCATAACTGATCGTACTTTCGTCCCAGTTATCTCCTTCGCCATCATTAAGTCCATATACTGTAAGATCACGCCCCCTGTTACCTACAGTTTCAGTAAGAGACAATATCGCTCCTGAAACATCTCCGCCAATACCATCGCTAATATCAAAACGAAGCATAATACATCTGGCTCGAACATTTTCCCAATATCGTATTTCAGACGAGCCCTCTGAACCGTGTGTAGAATTTGCATAGCTGGTTGTTCTTTGGTTATCATTCTGTAACCCGGTGTCAGCTCCATTACCGTCGGCAGAAGTAATTGTATACTCCGCCAAGGAAATACTCGCCAGCGATAGTAAACACAATATCGCTGTCCTTACAAATTTAATCTGCATGTTAGATCCTCCAAAAAGAAACATAATTCTTATACTTTCACAGATATATACCTGTGCTCACATTTACAAATTAATTAGAAGTTTTGACTTAGTGATTTATATATTCTGAATTCAAATAATAGACTGGATTTTCTCTGAAAATTCCTCTATTCAATTAGACAATTGTATTATAAATCTATAGGAACAAAACCATCAAGGCTATATTGCGTACTAAAATCGCCTATTTCGCGCAAAAGTTCATATTTGGACAATTAGGATCAATCTATTCCAACTTCGTCAGGTCGGCATACCCTGCTACAATCACAAAACTCAGCAGCCAGACCTAAAACATAAACACAACTAATACAAACACTTACAACCCAATCAACACGTAAGACTTCATCTTTCTATTTTAGACAACAAAAATGGCTGATATTACACAAAAACTTATTGTCTATAGTATCATATTTGCTTTGCCGGATAACAGCCATTGGATATAATTATTGACTTGTAATGATACCATATTAACTAAGAAAGTAAGCATGAATGGTATAATCGTACTACATTTATTTCAGGCATAACTCTTACATAATTCACACATAGGATCAGTAAAAATCTAGTGAGCCACTTCTATTAAACAGAATACATTGCTATTTATTTTTTTCACTTACACTACAATAACAAAAAGCTTGGTGTCTGCAAAAGCCAGTGTTTGTGTTATTTCTCAGCTATCTTGCCATCGATTAGCTTCTGGACACACAAATCCAAACAAAATTTGACAAGGTTTATTAACTTTTCAAAGAGCAAAATCAATAATCTAAATAATCTTTTCATCGTTATTCAAGTTATAATGAAAGCTAATTTATCTTTGTTCTCTACACTTGGACGATATGTAAAAAGTGCGCTGATATTTTTTAGACAATGGATGGGCTGGAAATTCATAATTAGTTAGCAATAAATGGGATACGTTTTGGGGAATTTTATTATTTTAACTATTTGGGTTATGCAAATATGCGCTGATTCTATAGGAAAACATCAGAGTTAAAAAAGTGATTAGAAATAAATGGAAGCTTATCATAAACACATACAATTGATTCTTTTCCGACGAAACAAAACCGCAAAGCAGATCAAAAAACTTAATAGACAGCAGGTGCAAATCAAGTATAAAACTCGTATTTAGAGTTTCCTCAATAATCAATAATTTTCGATTTTCAATTGCAGCCCGGCGTTACTGTTGGGCTGCAATCTTATAATGCCTGGCATTAGACGTCTAATTAGCATACCGGCAACCAGCATGTTCCACAATAAACTCGCAAAAAGAGAAATATTCTTAAGGATTTTCTCTAAATTCATCACGATGAATGCCAGTGAGATTGAACTAACAGCTGTTTTAATCAGTTTTGTCTTTATCAAGCCGAGACCAAATCGCCTTTTACCCTGACCAAACTTTCCTTCAACCGGTATTCTGTCTATCTCATCTTTATACTGCTGCTTTCGAATCGCTTTTGACTTTTCCTTATCTTTAGGCGGTCGACCTAATGCCGGACCTGATAGTCTTATGCCATTTTTAGCACAAAACTCTCTATTGGTCTGATTCCTGTATGTCTTGCCTGCATGGACTGACTCAGGATAACAACCAGTACGGTCTTTATAAGCTTCTATTTGCGATATCAGTTCTGTTGATTCACTGTAATTATCCCAGCAAATAGTATCAAGATAACTAAAACCATCTATTAAACTGATAGATATCTTGGCTCCAAATTCAGTCTTATTACGGGCTTTACCGCGAACTATTGGGCGTATATGTGGTTGGGAGATACTTACAATACGATCTGATACGGTGTGTATCTTATTGTTATACATGTATTGCTGCTGACGATATAACTCACTAATAACAAGCAGTTTGCGATAAAGAATATTATCAAGCAAAGACAAAAGACCTTCACTTGCCATCTGGGCAATAATCTTGAGATTTCGCTGCAGGTAGCCAAGTTGCTTACGGATAGCTTTTAGCAGCTTATTTTTACCCGGGCTTTTCTGCTTAGCTACGGCAAGATAATCTTTGCGTGCTTTTTTACGATAAGTCCTGGGCTTGCGTTTTAAGCCTATTGATGGCTTATGCATCACATCTATCATCTTTTCTGTTTTTTCGCGAGCATCATTAAGAAGATTCAGGTCTGTGGGATAGGTAATATCTGAAGGACAGCAGGAAGCATCTACAATCAATTTGCCACTGTTTGGCTTATCTGTATCATCGTCCTGGCTATCATTCTGTTTGTCATATGAATCTGATATTATCTTTGCATTGATCATTCCATAATCTTCCCGGGTAAATCGTTTGCGAAAATATACCATCGAAGTATCACCGAAAGGACATTTATCTTCATATTCATGTGAGCCAATAAAATATTGCAAATATGGATTCTCACTGATCTGGTTTACTGTCTCTTCATCTGATAAATTCAAACGTTCTTTGATGATCAATGAGCCAAAAGCTATACGGGAATCTTTGGCAGGATTACCTACTTCCGGATTGGGGAAGTTCTTTACATATAGCTCTTCTATCAGATCCCAGTCTATCTTTTTAGCCAAAATTACCCAGCGATTCTCAGGGTTAAGCTGACCGCCAAAAGGCAGGTAAAAATCTTCAAATTTTAGCTGATTTTTTGGCTCGCGACGATACATAAAATACTCCAGGTGCAAGGGTTTTGGGCAATATCGATAACTTATCTTTCACTTGAAACATTCTATTTAAAGCTTAACAATCTTGCAAATAATAACTTAGGATTTGTTGAGAAAACTCTATTTAAGGTCCGAATAAATCTCTACAATTACAATCTACAATACACACACCAAACATCCCTTAACGTAAACCCTTATTCTAAAAACAATTATACACCTTCAGCACTTTTACCTGTTTTCGATTAAAGGTCAAAGTTATTAAGCAGCATGAACTACCCGATAAGATTTTTGTAGAAAAGCAATTACACGATTTTTCAATAGTTTTGCTATATACAGGTTTGGCTTTGAAAACACATATTAAACGAATTTAAGTGGGTAATAAAAATGAATAAGTCTCATATTATCATCTCCATATTAGTCTGCATACTGATATCATTAACCGGCTGTAAAGAATCAACTAAGGAAGAAAACAAAAAAGAGCTGTTGGTTTACTGCGGCATAACAATGATACAACCTATGGCTGAAATTGCCAGGATCATTGAACAAGAAGAAAATTGTAAGATAATAATCACAAAAGGCGGCTCGGGAAACTTACTTAAATCTATTAAAGTAAATAAAGTAGGCGATTTATATTTACCTGGTTCAGACAGCTATATCAATACATGTATAGAAGAAGATCTTATAACAGAATCATCGCATGTTGGCTATAACAAAGCTGCCTTGATGGTACAAAAGGGAAATCCTAAGAATCTAACAGCCGACCTTGACAATTTAATAAGAGATGACCTGTATGTCGTAATCTGTAACCACACAACAGGCAGTATCGGTAAAGAAACCAAAAAGATTCTCGACAAGAAGGGAATCTTTGACGAGGTTCAAAAAAATGCCAGCGAATTAACAACAGACTCCAAAAGGCTTATTACCTTGTTAAAGGAAAAAAGGGCAGACATCGTAATTAATTGGTATGCATGTGCTGTATGGCAGGAAAATGCTCCATATGTTGACGTTTTGGAAATAGATGAAAAATATGCGAATAAGAAAAAGCTGGTTTTAGCTATCTTAAAAACAAGCAAATACCCTGAGATTGCAAAGAAGTTTCTTGATTATGCAAGTTCTGATAAAGGACACGCAATATTTCTAAAATATGGACTTGCAGATAATACAAATCAAAAACTGAATAACAAAATCCCAGTTAAGCAACATTGATAAATTACTGAATGTCGAACAATAGGCAGGGATGAGAATTTTAATGATATTGACAAAGATTAAAAGTATATTTCATAAACGCTGCAATGAAGAAATTAAACGAAAACTAATTTCTCTGGCAGCAATTGCAATCGTTTTACTGATAGCAATAATTACCCTGGATATCTATTCAAACTACTGCGATGAAAAAAGCGAGAGCGAAATATATAATCAAATGGCACATCGCAGGCTGGGCAGAGTCATAATTCGCGAATTGATAACTATTGAAAAAAACATATCAAAGGCTATCGCATCTGAAGATTCCAGAATGATAGATTATTATAAAAACAGTGTCGCTCAATCGATTTCAATTATCAATTCTGCACTGGACACCTTACAGAATGGCGGTACTTTTACAGATATCTTAGCATCAAATATCAATGACGCTGATTCGATTACTGAGGAATATTCATATATTAAAAATGAAAAATCCAGATATCAAATAGAAATCATAGATATAAGGCCAAAAATTATCGATATCGAAATGTTAGCCCAAAGTTTCTTTAATGAAGTCCATAATCATCTAAGTGATGCTAATAAAGCCCAGGATGTAGATAGAAGCAAGCTATTTACTTATTCAAAAGGCATTAATACATATATAATCAGAACAAGCGAAAGTGCTACTAAAATATTTTATGAAAGTCACAAAGACATACAAAAGCTACAAGAATACAACGCACAACTTACTGCCAAAATTCGAATAATAAGGATAATAACCTTTATATTTATAATTGCAACTGGTTCATTTGTATTTCTAAAGATATATCGACAAATAGATGCAATCATTAAGAGGAGAGCAGAAGCTGAAAATGAATTAAGAACAGAAAAAGACAAATTACAATCATTAATAGATGGTTTAGCCTCCGCCGATATCGGCATTAGTATAGTGGGCATAAACCATGAGGTATATTATCAAAATATAGTCCTGGACGAAATATTCGGCAACGAAAAAACTCATCCATGCTATCAAAGGTTCATAGAACACAATTCACCATGTAATGAATGTCCGGTAAAAGAGTCTGTAAAAACCAATAAAGTATGCAGAATAGAGACAACAACATCAAGCGGCAGGATATTAGAGATCCTGGCGGCTCCGATACCAAATACAGATGGTACAGTCGATAAAGCAGTTGAAATAGCAAGGGATATTACCGAGCAAAGAGAAAATGAAATAATACTTCAGAAAAACAAGCAGAATCTAAAATCTATTCTCAATTCAGTACAGGCAGGTATTTTTGTTATTTCACAAGAAAACCATAGAATAGTATTCGCAAATAATGCTGCCGCTACAATGTGTCAAACAACAATAGATGAAATGATCGATAAGGTATGCTATAACTATGTTTGCCCTAACTTTAAGGGTAATTGCCCAATGTCAGACATTAATAACAAGATTGAGAACTCAGAAAGAGTACTACTGACTAAAAGCGGTGAAAAGCTGGCAATCTTGAAAACGGTCATGCGAATCGAACTGAATGGAGAAAAATGCTACCTTGAATCATTTGTCGATATAAGCAAGCTCAAAGAAGCAGAAGCTGAGCAGGCAAAATATACAGCTGAATTAAGATGCGCCAAAGAAGCAGCTGAGATAATGAATAAACAGCTTGAACTGGCAACAAGAAACGCAAATGAGATGGCTAGAAAAGCGGAAATTGCCAACCATTCCAAGAGTGAATTTTTAGCAAACATGAGCCACGAGATTAGAACTCCTATGAATAGTATTCTTGGCTTCAGTGAGATGCTCATGGAAGCAGACCTTAACGACGAACATTTAGATATAGTAAGAACTATTAATCGCAGCGGTAACGCCCTTCTGGCACTGATAAATGATATATTAGATTTATCCAAAATTGAAGCAGGCAAAATGGATATGGAAATCGTCGATTTTGATATCATTCAAATGACGAAGGACGTATGCGAAATAATCACACCTAAAGTTAAAGAAAATGTTCAATTAAACTGCATAATAGATGATAAAATGCCACAATGGGTAAAAGGAGATCCATGCAGATTAAGGCAGGTTCTGATAAATCTTCTTGGCAATGCCGCTAAATTTACTGAAAATGGAAAAATTGAAGCAGAAATCAAGTGTATACGGAAAGACGATATTGAAGCAACTGTAGAAATTGCAATTAGAGATACAGGAATTGGAATATCCCAAGAACAGCAAAAACATATTTTTGATGTATTCCAGCAGGCAGATGGTTCGACAACTCGCAAATATGGTGGAACCGGGCTGGGTTTGGCAATTTCCAAAAGAATTATAAAGCTTATGGATGCAGAACTGCTGGTTGAAAGCGAAGAAGGTAAAGGCAGTACGTTCTATTTTATAATACGACTACCATTGTCAAGCAAAGGAATACAAAAAACAATAACTACTAATAATCTACCAACAGATGATAATGTAAATGAAATAGATTTTAGTCACCTCCACGTATTATTAGTTGATGATGATGAAATTAATCTAAAATTAGCATCTAAGATGCTGGAAAAAACCAGATGCAAAGTCGCAATCGCCAATAATGGCCAGGAGGCAGTCACCAAAGCTCAAAAAGAGTCATTTAATATGATTCTTATGGATATGCAGATGCCTATTATGGATGGCCTGGAAGCGACAACAATATTAAGGCAAAAAGGAGTACATACACCAATTATCGCTTTAACAGCTAATGCGTTTGAAAGCGATCGTTCAAAATGTATTGAAGCAGGCATGAATGATTTTCTATCTAAGCCATTAAAACGAGAACTAGTATTGAAAAGCATCAAAAAGTGGGCTCAAAAAGAACATGTAAATGCCGGAGCATAATACATATTTTATGCAAGTAAAAGGATAACAAAAATGGACAACTTCAAATCAGAATCAAATAAAAACTCGTTACCTATTGAAATGGCAGACCTTATAGACCGCTTTGGTAAAGACATAGAAAATGAGTTTTTATATGAAATTGTAGAAGATAGTATAAGAAGCATTGCTTCACATATAAATACAATCAAAGAAACCGGTATAGATTCTGATTTTTCATTGGTATCAAGACTGATACATTCCATAAAAGGGATAGCAAGCAATATGGCGGCAATTGCATTGTCTCAAAAGGCTGCAACATTGGAAAATGAAGTTAATAACGGCAATACCGGCAATATAAGTAATGCAATAAACGAAATTAAAAAAGATTTAGATATATTGAAAGAATATACCGCCCAAACCGGTTGGGTAGAAAACGCAAGAGAAGAAATTTAGTTAAGTTGAAAATATATCAGTAATTATATACTACGGAAGTCTAAATCTATTGCCGTAGGAAATACATATCCAGACAATAGCACTGCAAGAAATACAGAGCAGAAACCGAATTAAATGATATTAGTAGCATCTGTTCGGTGGGTTATACACCAACTTTGAGTTCATAATACTGTATCCTGGCATTACCCTCAATCTCTCTGCCATTTATTTCAATATATCTAGCTTTTCGACCTTTTTTCACAAAAATAAGTCTCCAAATAATAATAAACTGACAAAATCAGCAATAAGAAATTTGGAAGAATTATTACAAAGAAATAGTGAATTGTTCTAAGAATTGTCCTAAAACCTCAATTTCAGCTCAAAAAAGAAAAGGCGACGGTGGGATTTGAACCCACGAATGACGGTTTTGCAAACCGTTGCCTTAGGCCACTTGGCTACGTCGCCGTTGGAGGTGCCGTTGAGGCTTTTTCCAAGAGAGGAAAATGCTATCAAAAAAGGTTTTATTTGTCAAAAGTTAATTTTATTTTTTTGGTCGATTTATGACTTAAAGGTATAGAAACCAATAATTTAGGTAGTAATTATACGTTTTTATGCTGGAGAATGTGGAAGTAGTGTTGAGCGAATCTGTGCGCCTCGTCACGAATATGCTGTAGAATTCTCAATGCCGGGTCGTGTCGGCTAATACGGATGGGTGTGTCTTTGCCGGGTATGTAAACCTCTTCTTCACGCTTCGCTAAAGATATTATTGCCGGGCGGTTAAGCGGAATCTGGGAAACGATCTCCAGGGCGGCGTTGAGCTGTCCGAGTCCGCCGTCGATGAGGACCAGGTTGGGGAAAAGTTCATCGTCTGGATCGGCCTTGGCAAATCGACGCGACATAACCTCGTTCATGGAGGCAAAATCGTCTATCCCCTTGACAGTTTTGATCTTATAGCGACGGTAACCGTTTTTGAACGGTCTGCCGTCGATGAAACATACCTGTGATGCGACGGTGTTGGTACCTTGTATATGTGCGATATCATAACCTTCGATAACCCTAAGGCTGTTTTCTCGTAAGTTAAGTATTCGCTCGAGGTTACGCATACCTTCTGCCGGGTCGATCTGGAAGAGTTCGGGCTGAACGTGTTCATCGACTTTGCCGCGGTCGTTGAGGGCCTCTATGGCCTTGATTTCATCTCGCAGGCGGGCAGCTTCTTCGAAGTTCAGGTCCTGGGAGGCTTGTGTCATATCCTTGTACAGCTGGCGGAGCAGAGTAGAACGCTTGGATTCAAGGAACTGTTTAAGTCGTTTTATTTCAACAGCATACGATTCTGCATCGATCTTGCCAGCACACGGGCCGGTACACTGTTTGATGCTGTAAAGGATGCACGGGCGGTTGAAACGCAGCTTGGGATCGTCTGCGAGGATCTCCTGGCGGCAGGTACGGAAACGGAAGATACGCTGGAGGACCTGTACGACGCGTCGCAGCTCGCTGACTGATGTAAACGGGCCGTAGAGCTTGCTCTTTTTGTGCGGTTCGCGGGTAATATATACCGCGGGAAAGTCGTCCTGGCGGGTAATCTCGATGTATGGAAAGGTCTTGTCGTCGAGCTGGCGGGTGTTGTACGGCGGGTGGATATCTTTGATGAGACGAGCTTCCCGGAGGATGGCGTCGACCTCGCTATCACACTCTAAATACGTTACATCACAGACTTTAGAAACCATCTCGACGATCTTTGGCCCCCTGCTATTGGCGAGGTCTGCGGAGGGTTGAAAGTAGCTCATGACGCGATCGCGGAGGTTGGCGGCCTTGCCGATGTATAGTACAATGCCGGCGTTGTCTTTCATCATATACACGCCTGGCGCGGCGGGGAATTCGCGTATGCGAGAGCGTACAGCCTCGAGCCTGTTGTCTGATTTGCCGGTCATGTTTGATATTATACACAATGCCGGGTATAGCGGGCAAACTCAATATCGGCGGAAATGGAATGCCCAAACGGGCCGAATTGTATGCAAGAAATTTTCAAATAAGACAGTATTTGGCGAAAAGTTGATTTTTCCGGCGAAAACGCCGTCGAACGGAGGCAGCGCGGCAGGCAGCGAAAGGCTGTAAACGGGCGCGGACGTCTGCGGAGCTAGCGCGGCGAAGAGTAATTTTTGGATAAAACGGCTATTTCCCCTGTTGGGCTTACCAGATAAACCGATTGGTAATTAAGTCGCAAATTGGTGGTTTCAGAGAAAACTGGAAGACGATTTTTTAAGTGAAAAATTATCTGTCCACCTCAAAAACTAATCTGAGGTAATATCATGCATGTACTTGTCGCAACCCATTTCCACTTAATATATATAGGGTTCTTATTTGCTTATTAATGGTTCTCTAGATAATATTCTTGATTGTCTCCCGGGTTAACAAGATAAGGTAACCTGGTAAATATGAATAGCAGACTGCAAATGCATACTGCGCACACAGAGATGGTTACCCCTGGCAAGACAAGGTTCCAAACAAACTAAGCTATAAGAATAAGTTCCATTTATAATCAATTATTTCTTTAAGAAATCTTTCTGAATTTTCAGCATCCTCCGCCGGCAATATCAACTATTCAAAGAGCAAATTTCTTTCGGATAATCATAAATCCTAGGTGAATTTTGCCTCAGATCTATTTTTGATGAAGACATTTTAGCAAAATACAGTTGGATCCAACGATCGTCAGACCCAACTGCATAGAATTTTATTTGACTAACAAAATATACAAATTACAGTCTAATTACAATCATTCAAAAGACTGTTTTCACCTACTACACGATTACAATTTAACCATTCAGATACCAGCAGTGCAAAATCTGCCAGATCAACATCACAGTCATTATCCAGATCATATGCGATACCTTCCTGCTCAACACAAATATCAGCTTCAGGAAACTGTGTAACATAATTTTCTGCTATTTGATAAGCATCTAGAGCGGCACCGCTACATATTGTAACATCATCAATCAGGCCATCAAAGTAAAATCCTGCCTGGTCTTCATCATTAGCACCTGCGCCAATATATAGGTCGGTAGTTGTATTTCGTTTGATTACCCGATCTTTAGCACTTGCTGCAAGTTCACCATTTACATATACAGTAGCGGTACCGGAATCAAAAATAGCGACAACATAATTCCACTCACCGATTGTAACCAGTTCGCCGCCAGTAGTGGTATTATTAAAACCTATTCCATTGTGAATCCAGAAACCTATACCACCATTACTCAAGAGATAAAGGACGTAGCCACCATCAACACCAGTTTCAACTGTGCCGCCGCGGTTACTGACTATAGCATGGTAATTATTGATATTTTCAGGTTTGATCCAAGCTTCAATAGTGAAGCTAATACCATTATTTAATTCATCAACATTTGACACTCTAACATAAGTATTAGGATCATTTGGTGTAACATCAAGGGAAATTGTGCCAACAATGCCTTCTGCTGCATATCTCGGACCAGGTTCTGAGCCGATATTTTCGCCAACTGAATCCAATAGGTTACCTTCTAATTCCCAGTGAGATATAACACGCTCTGTCAGCAGATATGCTTCTCTTGATTTTTCGGTCTTAGGGTTGACTGTATTGTCGACTACACAATAATAATAACCTTCACCATCAGCCTGAACATCAGTTAATGTCAATGTATTGGTATTTGCACCAGCAATTAGACCATTAGGACCATACCATTTATACACGTCGATATTTTCACCCGCAACGGTAAATACGGCTTCATCTCCAGGTGCGACAAGCAAGTCAAACGGGCCAGAATCTTTGTTCAATACCGCATTGGCTGTTATTGTTGTAAAGCTCCAGAACATACCTTTGTGACGCACATCATTATCATAGCTGTCAACTACCCAATAATAAGTAGTAAGATATTCTAACGGCCATTGTACCGGTGTGATTGTTGTCGAGGTATATGGCTCCTGATCCGCTGTCAGTTCTGTCAGGCCGTAATCATCAAACAACATATTAGGTTCTGTTGTACCAAAGTAAACGCGGTATTCTGTAGGAGTAAAATTTGAAGGAGAATCCCATTCCAGTATAGTTTCGACCTTTAGGTCCGTCATGCCGCTAGGAGAAGGTGAAACAAGCTTCGCAACATTTTGTATATCAACAGTTACATTATCTATCATGGAAGTACAGACAGACTTGGGCGCACCTGAAGGAGGCTGGGTATTATGTGTAATGCGCAATGCAAGTTCATGTCCATATAAACCAGAATTATCATAAGTTAAAATATATTCACCCGGTGTCAGGAAATTGTCATTATGACCACCTGGATATCCGAATGTCTGATCAACACCAACAAGCTCTACATTATCTGTTGTATCCCAAAGAGAAAATCTTAATATATATTCATGGCCAACCGACACGTAGGGATTATATTCACTATGACTTCTGGCTCCATAGTCGCAGGTTACCTTGTAAGTACTGCCAGAACCAGCATTAACATTGGATAATACTTGCTGATAATAATTGCCGATACCTGCCATCATACATGCCGGGCGGGTATCGAGATTATCGATTATCTCACCGTATTCACTTTCTGTATAAACTGCAGCAGAACTGCTTGTCCAGCCTGATGGAGACTGACCGTATTGAGATTTCCAGTCTCCTCCCTCTTCAAAATCTCCATTCGTTATCAGGTCGGCTTTTCCCCAGACGGCTGACATGAAAATACATGCAATTAAGATACCTATTTTTTTCATTTGAATCTCCTCTTATACAAGGTTTAATTTTCTGCTGCTCGTACAATTCAGGCAGCCATTTATTAGATCAAAACGCAATAACACACACTTCTAATATCAATTGCAACTTCTACTTTGACATTAAAAACTATACAGACATACAAAATACTATTATGATCAATTTTGATATGGACAGATCTCTGGTATTTTACCCTTTGGCCATGACTTCTTGAAACTGCTAGTTACTTTACCCCAGGAATAAGCAAATTCTTCAAATACATTACTCAAATCAACATGGCCATCGGCGAATACAGTGTTACCGTTACCCTCATCCTTCTTGGTAGTATTATGATACATCGCAATACTATCACCCAAGTATCCTACCGAATCGTGTGGATGGCGGGACCAGAAACAGGTATCGTTAAGCATATGCGATGACTGACCGGGAATGATCCACATAGTTTCTTCAACAAAGAAAATAACCTCTCCCGGGTTCTTTATCTGAGTTAGCCTGGAAACTCCAACATATTCCCCATTTGAGTTTGTCCCGCCCAGGTATTTATTCTGACTATAACTATATTGAGGATCCATCGGTACACTACAAGTTCTACCAAAAGGCTCGAGATGCTGTTCTCCCACTCGTGCTGCAAAACGCATAAAAGTCGGGCATAAATGCACATCCATATCACTTAGATATTTTAACATCGGGCCACGAACACTTGTATCCGCTTCATAATCATTGCGGGCATCATGCCACTGACATTCAGACCTTATCCCCCGAAAGAGACTTGTATGAGCTTCCGGGAATCTGTCATCGCTATCCTGGAGATATAAATTCATAGCAATACCATACTGTCTCAAATTTGCCTTACATACGGCAAACTGGGCCTGCTGTTTGGCGCGAGTCAGTGCTGGCATAAGGATGCTGACCAGCAAAGCAATAATGGAAATAACAACAAGCAATTCAATTAATGTAAAACCTCTTTTTTGTCGAGTAGGCATGTCGCCTCCTTTCATTAATTTAACAAATTCTGAGTTTCATTATATTTTGTGCAAGGAAACGCATGCCCCTCACTGAACCGGACTTGAAGATTTCCCTCATCCGGCTCTTCATTAATGCTCACTTTGACGGCTACATAAGGCAAAGTAATGTGCCTTGTAGAAGTATCCGATAGAAGACGCTGTGGAACGTTCATGGTTTCTTCCAGTTCAGTGCCTGGCCAATATCCTGTTTCGCCTTTACACATTAATGCTGACCCCTTCGAGTGCCTCAAACTTCGAAACTCAACAGGCATTACCCTGTTTACTCCTCTACTATGAGTCAGTCCGACTACCAAAATGCCATACGGCCGCGTCACGGTTTCAGCTCCTTGGCCGCTTCCTTTCGGAGCACTTCGGTTCTCCCAAGTTCCAATGCAGTCAGTTCGTTTGCCCGCTACGGACTCAGACCCCGGCTCGTCGATAGATGCTCGCCGTATTTCGCATATATCGATATTGGCTTCAGGCATATGAAAACCCTGGCCCGGATGCGATAAGGAATAATTTCGGGGCTCAACACCTTCACTTGCGTTGTGGCTGACAAACTCCTTTCCCGGGGCTTCGTACAGTTCGTTACCTCTCTGCACGCCCGGTGCTGTAATGGGCGGGTGGCTAGCCCTTACCCATGCCGGATTGGCCGGCTTGACTACATTAGCTTCGCTTGGCGCTCTCATATACCATTCTCTTCTTTTATTCATTATTAAGAAACCATACTGCCTAAACATATTTGACGAATACTTGAAATCGAGCTATTTTATTCTACAACCAATACCGGTCTTGCAAGAAAAGCCCAGTCAAAACTACATTTATCATCAGATTCTGTTACAACGAGCGTTAAATATCTTTCGTTGTCATCCAGGACTATTTCAACTTCAACCAGCCCGTCTCTATATGTAATACCTTCTTGCTTATCTCTTAGCTCGCCATCGACAAAACACCAGAAGTCAACCTTTGAAGGATTTTCTTCGACACCGTCTTCCTTGCCAAAAAATAATATCGATTCTGAAATCGCTACTTTTGTTGTAAATTTAGAGATTCTTCTTTCAGGTATATTTTTCCTGATCGCATCTAAGTCAAAAGTAATTCCCTGATTGGAATGTATTGTAATTGCAGCCGTATCACTATCTAAACCATAAGTTATACCTTCAGAGCTCAAATTATGCTTAGGTGCATGACTTGATTCATGCCAGGCACCAAAGCAAATATTGTTCCAGTGCTCGTTACTACCTACATGAAAACCAGAATATTTATGCCCTTTTGATGAAAGTTGAACCGGACCATTAGCATCATATGGAACAAATACACCATCAATATAATCTATAGTTGGAACCTTATTATATTTATTGTCACTATATCTTATCCATCCGACACTCAAGTTTTGTCTATACAGCACTTCCTTATTCTTCCACTGACCATCTTCAACGTCAATACCGCTTTCCAGCTCGCCACCTCCGAAGCCAGTACCACCGCCAACAATATCTGCCAAATCTATATCCTGACCACGCCATATTATACCTGTTTTTGAATTTACATCTCTGGCAAAGAAATTCTCTTCAACTCGTATATTTTGAATTTGCCCAGAATCTGCATCAAACCTTCTAGCATTATTTGCTCTAATTGTCTTACTGGCCTTAGGAGCTCCTTTTATTCCGGAGTAATATTGCACTGCACCAGTATAAACATGAAGCTCTGATGTTGCATTTTGATCAACATAAACACCAAATTCTGTGCCATGGTCAATAAACCGATTATTGGGAGTATCTACAGTAAATCCTTGACCAACTTCTGAAACATACGAGTACAAAAGACCTTTGGATATTGTTATACCTTTCTTTTCTACGGTAAACTCTGCTGGCCCTTCTATAACAACATCGACTCCTTCATCATAAGAAAACTTAACTATCCCTTTCTCAACCTTATAAGGCAACTGATTAGTTAGTATTCTTTCACCATTTTTTAGCTTAGCTGAAGAAATATCCCACTTAACATCCAATTGATCAACCACTGTTGCTACTTCTTCAGATAATTGCGGGGGGAAAACATTAGCATAAACGATAAATATGACCATAAATACAGCAGCTATATAAATCATCCGATTATACAACTTAATAAATTTCCCCGTAGATTGTTTTTTTTCAACTATTTCTGATATGATTTCAATATTTTTCTCTTCGCTATGGATTTCAATTGCAGGTGAATTCTGCTCTAACGCAATTAAATCCTTTAAAACACTACCTTCGTCTTTGATTTCACTAAAGACTTTTGTTTCAATATCACCTAACGTCTGTTCATCATAAGACATTAACTCATAAATCAACTGGTCGTGCCTACAAAGATCTACCAACCTGCGAACATATGACTTTTCTCTCAAATATTGTTTTAAGACATCCATTTGCTGTATATCTACCATACCATCAAAGTAGGCATATACAAGTGAATCAAATTCTTCCAATTTGTCTTTTATTTCTTTGTCGTTTTTCTGGTTCATACTTTATCCAGCATTTTGGCTAATTACCTCTTCATGCATTCTCGTAAAGTCTTATGAGTCCTGCTCAAAGCTACATAGATCGACTCTACTTTTCTATTCAGCTCTTTTGCTAGCTTTTGCCCAGTTAAGTTCTTACGATATCTCAACATGATCAGTTTTCTGGAGAAACCTGTTAACTTACCTAAACATTTCTCTAATTTTATTTCTGTATCATTTAAATCATAAAGGTTTGTTTTCTGGAACTCATCATGAATTGAATCCAATATATCTTTGTCTATAAAAACAGGTAATTTCTTTTGTTCTCTCTGCTTAATTAACGCATCGTTGCGGCATACAACCCAAAGCCAACGCTCGAGATGTTTTATATCTTTAAATTGTTCACTTGAGCGAATTGCTTTCATGGAAACATCCTGGAAAACATCCTCTGCACAATGAAAATCCCCTACAATAGTACGTATATAAGCAGTAAGTTTCATACGACTCTTGAGCAAAATCTCTAAAATTTTATTTTCTGTTATTTTCATCACTATAGTTATAATGCTATCTCACAATATTTCTTAACATACATTATTTTAACTTTATTTTTTTCACCAGCAACTTTATCATACTCATAATATATATACTTTCCTAAAAGACTTAAATAACGATGGGATATCAACTTATACTTTAATGCCCATCCCCAGACATTACAATAATGACTTGATAAATCTCCCCCACTCAGCCTTGTCCATTCCAAGACAAACCTCCCCAGTCCCCTGTCCAATTTCTGCCTAGTTTCCCACTCAATAAAAACTGTTTCCAGAGAAACAGCATATCTAAAAAAGTCCTTATATCCTTACAAGGGTTATGTAATTTTATATGTACATATTTCCACTAGTGTGTCCGAGATAGCAAGATGCGTTTAACCTATACTTCAGAGTCTGGTTCTTACTGGTGAACCACACCGATTATTAGCCACGCCGAATAAACAACATACGAAAAAAGCAACATTGCCCCCTCAATACGGTTTATACGTCCCTGCCGTCCCCTAAAACCATAACAAATCAGGAAAAGCGAAACGGTTAAAGCTCCCATGACAACCATATCCCTGGAGAGTGTATCATATCCCACAGCAAAAGGATGAATAGTACCTGCAATGCCTACAACAGCCAGAGTATTAAACAGGTTTGAGCCAAGGATATTACCCAGAGCGATATCATACTCACCCTTTCGAGCCGCTATGACCGATGACGCCAGCTCCGGTAAAGAAGTGCCCACTGCAACGATAGTCAAACCTATGATCATGTCGCTCACCCCAAAAATCTTAGCAATTTCTATCGCCCCCCAAACGAGAATCCGAGAGCTGGCAATAAGCATCAATAAACCGGCAATAAGCCAGAAAACAGCCCGTTTAACCGGCATTTCTTTATCAGCGGCATCATCTTCCACCTCTTTTGCCAGAGAATCCGCTTTTCTTTTAACCCCTTGGAAAATGGTCCATACCATCAGGCCGCTAAATACCAACAGGAGTATAATCGCATCTAACCTGGACAATTCAAAGTCAACAATCAGCACTAAGCTTAGAACGGTCAATAACGTCAGAATTGGCAGCTCTTTGCGCAATACAGTAGAATGCACCATAATCGGGCTGATCAATGCCGTCACCCCCAATATCAAAGCAATGTTGGCAATATTGGATCCGTAAGCGTTGCCAAGAGCGATCCCCGGGCTACCTTCAAAGGCAGCCAGTGCCGAAACCACCATTTCCGGAGCGGAGGTTCCGAATCCTACAATCACCATGCCGATCAGCAAAGGCGGCATGCCAAAATATCTAGCAGTTGAGGCTGCTCCCTCAACAAAACGGTCGGCACTCCATACCAAAAGAGCCAGACCAACCATCAAAGCCAAAACTGGATACACCATCATCATCCCATTACCTTATCAATATTCAGGCAATCTCTGAAAATTCATTTTGAGCGAATAGTTTTTCTTATGCCTGCTGACATGCGTCACATAAAGCAGTGAATATAGCCCAATATGCACTATTTTATATTCCTTGTCAACAACCAAAATCTTAAACTCTCGCATCAATAGCAATTTTCAGAGTTCACCATTAGATTACAAAAACATATTATACTCTTCAAAAAATAAAGCGGCTATCTACTTGAATTACCCAACATTTAGATTCAGATACTTATTTGCCTATTACGGCAAATGAGTAATTATAAAATCTGTCGGCCTCCGGCTTGTTAGAATGTTTTATTACTTTTTCCTGAATAAAAATCATAAAGTAACCTGGTATTACATAATCATGTTAGACAACGATTTGAAAATGCTTCAAAAGGAAGAAGAAGCAGTAAAAGAATCACAACATTACCTGCTCTCTACTACCTATCGTTGCTACTGCATAAAGCGGCAGGAATGTTATTTTCTGCTCCGGTATCTGCTCGTATGTTCCACTATATAACACAAACCCTCCCGGGCAATTCGGATATTCCTTGAGCATCTGGTGCATGCTGCGAAGTTTACCGCTTGGCCCGGATTTAACTTCAACAGGGTATATTTCCCCATCAATAACAGTAAGGTAATCTACTTCAGCACTGCTGCCTCTGGCTCCTCTGGCCCAGTAGTATAGCTCCCGGTTGTGCCAGGCAAGCATTTCCTGACCGACAAACTGTTCTGCCAATTGCCCTCTATATATCGCCAGTAAATCTTTTTGATTCATTTCAATATCTACCGGCACTTGGCAAAGCCGCTGTAAAAGGCCAATGTCAAGCATACAAGCCTTAAACTTCTTTTGCCGGGCACTAGCACCCAAAGGTAAGCCGGATGGATCACAAGAAGGCACTTTATGTAAAACCTTTGCCTTAACCAACAGGTCAAAAGCCTTATGGTTTGTTACACCAGTAAAACTATCACAGAGCCTGGCATATTTTATCTGTTCGCCAACAGATTTTGATGCGGCTAAAAACACTTCATCAAGGCATGTTATGTCTACCCTTGGAGTATATTTCGCGAAATCATCTCTATATGAATCCAGTATCTCAGATTGAGTTTCGAATACTTTAACGAGCGAACCTGTATCTTTATACCTTTTTACTGCTTCAGGCATGCCGCCAATAAAAAAGTATTTTCTTAACTCCTCCAGAATATCTTCCTGCTGATACGGATCGACATCCTTTTGACATTTCAATGTTGCATCTGCCATAGTTTCTCTACCTGTCGCCAGCAAATACTCATAAAATGTCATTGGGTAAATATGTAAATACTGCACTCGTCCCACCGGAACAGAAATTTCACTAAAAGCAAATTCCAACATAGAGCCCGCAGCTACAACATGCAATTCCGGCATTTCTTCGTAAAAATACCGTAAAGCAGTTATTGCCCTCGGACATGCCTGGATCTCATCTAAAAAAAGCAATGTTTTTCCCGGCTCTATATGGCCGGTTATCTGTTCAATTCCATTTAAGATGTCTCCAGGCACAAGGTTTCTCTCAAAATATCGATGCAGATCCCTTCGAGTTTCAAGATCAACCATGGCAAAATGTTCAAATTCTTTGGCCAGGACCTCTTTTACCAGCCAGGTTTTCCCCACCTGCCGTGCTCCGCGTATTATCAATGGCTTTCTATTATCTGAATTTTTCCAGGTTAATATCCGTTTTTCTGCTAGTCTTTTCATAAGACAATACCTTTAAGGTTATATATATTAAATACTTATATAAAAATTTGAGATTACAAATAGGAAATTCAAGCATATTTTAATACTTTCAATTTAGAAAATCAAGGTTTTTTCTTAATTGTTAATTTAGAAATTCAATGCAATTCTCGCAACATTCGTTAAGAAATCCAACCGTATCAACATAAATCCTTCCGTATAATTTAATATAAGTTACAGGTATGAATCTTAGAAAATATCGATTTTCTTGACTGTAGAGGATAAAAAAAAGAGAAGAGAGAGAGGTAAGGTGTCACCCAAAACTCCCAGCTGGACAAACTACGACACTACAGACCGCGTGAACGCATAAATCTATAGGTCCTTGGCGACCTGAATTAACCATACCACTGAGTCTATAGAACGCAATCTTTGACAAGCGAATATATTATGGTAAGACTTCGTTGGTGAAAGCGTAGTGGTGCCAGGTACTGGACGGATCAAGAGGTGTGAATGTAAGAGTAAGCCGGCCGGAGTCAGGAGCAGTATATTGAAATTTGAATAAGCGGCCATTGCCGTCGCCAGCAGTATTCTGGTCAAAAGCAGTTATGCGGCCATCAGTATCGGTTTTTACCTGAACGTACCTGGTACCTGCACTGCCCCACCCGCGAGTATAGTTTGTAAGTATATATTCAATGCCGGGAGTAAGCCCGGTAAGAGTTAAAACTGCCGGGGTATCGTAGTAGAAATCATTTACTAACGAGCCGCAGTTTCCGGCGATGTGATGGCTGCTGCCGGTTTTAGCAGGAGCACCGGTTAGATGCCAGTTTGATCCTTTTCGGTCGTTATCATTTTCGAAAGCAACGCCGTTGATGACAGTAGAAGTCGTTTCGTCGGCATTAAAGTTGACCTTATGAGTGTAAACCTTGCCGGTACTGATCCCGGAATCAGAATCATCGGTCCAAGGAGCATCAGTCCAATGTTCATCTTTATAAACCGTTTTGAATGAGCGGGTTTTCGCAACTACGATCGGCTTAGGGTCGGCTTTGTCGATATATGCTGCTACTGTCCAGTAGTAAAGTGTGCCGGGAGCGAGGTTAGGGGTAAAAAAGAAAGAACTTTGTCTGGTACTGACCAAAGCAGCAGGGTCTAATGAAGTAACCTTTGCCTTATCGGAGCCCAGGTAGACATTGAAGGCCGGATCTTTAATCGAACCGGGAATGAGCTCTTCCCAGGTTAAGACAGTGTCTGTTTTAACCCGGCAGCCAGTTTCAAAATCATCAGGCGCAACTAGCATAACAGTCGGCTGTTTGAGTTCGTGTATCGCTTGCAGGTAGCCGTAACCATATTCCTGCTCCGGCTCCAGGCAACTGCCTTCTGGCCATTCGTTCCAGGCGTTAACCGTAAGTATCTTTGGCTCAACGTTTGAATTCATCAACCGCTTGATAATAATCTGTGTTGCCTGCTTGAATGCCGAGGGGGTATTGCCCTGCATGACCGGGTTGACAACATGAGCGGCCGGCCCGGACCAATCGGCATCGGGATGGGCACGCGGGCTGTTGTCCCAGTTAATAGTTGTATTAGGGAAATAAGGTACGGGATATTGATTGAATGCATTGTCAAGAAAGGCCAAATAACGGTCCCGCCCCCAGTTGTAGTCTGAAACAGGAAATGTGCCGTAGTTCAGAGCACCATGATGAACCCAAGTATAGCCGGTAAGACTATCGAGTTTGAGAGCCTGGCATAGATAAGGCCAGTCGGTCGGGGTATTGCCGCCGGGCAGGTTTGGTTGTCCCCATAGAATAGCATTGATATGTATGCCAGGCAAACCGGCGAACTCAGCCTTTTGACGGAACCGATCCAAGGCGTCAGCGGCAGCCTTTACGCTACCGAAGCTTTCCAGAAAGAGCTGAATTTCATATATCGAGAAATAAGGTTTGCCGTCAATTTTCCAATAACTGGGATGTTTGAAATAACGGTTGATGACCAGATCAGTAATGGTTTCCCAGGTTTGAGGTTTAATCCGCCCCGGATAGAGCAGCTTAAACCGGCCAACCGGATTGTAGCCTTGTATGTCGTACCAGTCGTGATTGGCATACATCAGGGCAAATTTAACGCGGTCGTTATTTTCAGCTTTTAGAAAGCCGTTGTCCAGAGCCCTTTCGAGATACGGCCCATCGTCATAATAATACCAATCAAAGATAAACGCATCGACGCCATAATCAGCGGCGGCGGCAATTTTTTTAGCCATTACGTCCGGGTCTGATTCATCAAGATAGCCCCATAGAGGCACCCTGGGCTGTTTATGGCCGGGAAAGCGAGGTTTGGCTTTGCGAATCAAATCCCATTCGGT
This sequence comes from Sedimentisphaerales bacterium, assembly GCA_963666285.2. Classification (GTDB taxonomy): domain Bacteria; phylum Planctomycetota; class Phycisphaerae; order Sedimentisphaerales; family SM23-30; genus JAFGDI01. The sequence continues at coordinate 1,399,452 of OY762711.1, read as the reverse complement.
AAAGCCGGGATATTTTGCTTTGTCCCAGCGCGGGTCCGGGTGGGTGCAAGGGTAATAGTATGCGGCAACGGTAATGTCACTCTTATTGTCTGGCGGTTCTGCATTCGCGAGCGGGATAATAGCAATCGAAAAAATCAGAACGGTCAATAGCAGAGAGAATAAGTTTTTCATAAAATACAGCCTATAGTGTATGAAATTGCCCGATCGCTCGGTAGGTAAATAATAGTAATTAATCATTTACACGCTCGACCGGGCAATTTCAACTATTATGGGTATAATTACCAACCAAGTTTACCCCAGGTTGCCCGCTGATAGTATTCAAGATCGACGCTAGGCATATCAGTCTGCGGCATTTTAAAATCGGTAACAGAAGCAGCAGCAGCATAAGCATCTTCGGCAGCTTTGACTGTTTCGCTCAGCATTTTATAGCCTTCAACGTGACCGTCAGCAAAAGCGTTGACAGACCCACCGCTATGTTTGTAGTTTGGTATATTCCACCATTTAGTCTGACTATACCAGATCGCATAATAAGCGTCAAGGTTCATGCCAAGCTGGTCAACGAAAGTGAAACGCTCGGATGCTCTCTTAATTCTGTCAATATTATCTAATACGAGACCGGCAGTAGCAGTATCATAATAGACCATATCACCGGTGGTGGTATGTGTACCCCACCATTGGGCACTCATACAGTAGCTTCTAAGCTGCTCTTTCTTTGGATCTGCGGGACATCGCCACATTTCGCTGGAATCAACATATTTCCAAAGCTGCCCTCTTTCAAGACCAGTATACTCATCAGTAGTAAAGCCGTGAACCTGCTCCTGCGGATCGTAGAGAGCACCTGTAGAATCGCAGGTTAGCCCACACCAACCAGCCTTGGTGACGCCACCATCACTCCAGGTATTGGTGGAGCTAGGAGTGTGCCCATCATTTTCATCACAATAGTATTTCATCGCCATTGTTAGACTGCGGAGGTTTGAAGAGCAGACAGTTTTTTTGGCCTGATCCTTGGCTTTTCCCAATGCAGGCATCAAAATCGACACCAATAACGCAATAATGGAGATAACAACCAATAACTCGATTAACGTGAAACCCTTTTTCAAATGCTGTTTACTACACATAACTGACCTTTCAATATATACTTAGAGTAAAGACTAAAAACAAACAAAAACCTAAACAGAAAGACGTAAAGCACAAATTATGCAAGTTTTTTTGCAAAAGTGCGCATGATTATTACACAGATCGTTCACATTTATAATTAGTTAAAGACAGAAAACATCAACCCATAAAATATCTTTTTTAAAAAATAGTAAAAAACACAGGTAGATATTGCCGGTAATACAGAACAAATATATGCTGGGAAATGATTAGCGAATAAATAACGAAAAATTTATATTTTTTTCACATGAAAGGGCATTGCCCTGTCGTTTATTTAGTAGTAGTTCTGGGAAAAAGTCGATATATTTTCTACATAGAACAGATAATATGAGTAAAGAGAGAGATTTTGGGTAAAGGAAAAGAAGAGAGATGAGAGATAAAGCTTTGTTAGATAGTGTGTTATACATGAATAGGTCTTTTAAGTATAAGGGGTTTCATATGCGAAACATTCTTGCGCTAGGTTTGATTGTGTTTTTCTGCTCGTTTGCCTCGGGACAAATGGTGATTACCGAGTGGATGTACAGCGGGACAGATGGCGAATTTATTGAATTTACCAATGTAGGGACAGACCCGGTAGATATGACCGGGTGGAGTTACGACGATAAGAGCCAGGTGCCGGGAACGGTTGACCTGAGTGCTTTCGGCGTGGTAGAAGCGGGAGAATCAGTTATTTTAACCGAAGCGGTAGCAACAGACTTTGCCACAGCCTGGGGACTGACTGATGTAACCATAATAGGCGAGGCAGCAACAAGCCTGGGCCGAAACGACCAGATTAATCTTTATGATTCTGTCTATAACCTGGTGGATGAGTTGACCTTTGGCGACGAGGACAACCCCGGCACACCTCGCACCCAAAATGCAAGCTGTAATATACCGGAAGCAGACTATAGTGAAACACTGGCCCAGATGAGTTGGATACTGGCCACAGTTGCAGATGCGTATGGTTCGCGTATGTCAACCGGAGGCGATATTGCAAGCCCGGGCCGGATAGTCGGTTATGCCTTGAGCGATTATGATATGGATGGTGATGTCGGCCTGAGCGACCTGGTAACGTTTGTTACCTGTTTTACCGGAGAGGGAATATCTTATGATCCGCTACCAACCGGCAGCGGTCTGACTCTGGATGAATACGGTCTTATCCCGGTTGATGCCGACCAGGATTATGATGTAGACCTGTTGGATTTCGGCGTATTTGCCAGCTGCTACAGCGGTGAAGGTAATGCGGCAGATGTGTATTGCGGACGCAGTATTGAGGAAGCCGGCACAACACAGATTATCCTGAATGGAGATTCTATTACAGTAGAAGGAACCGGCGTAACAGTTGACGGGACCACCGCCACAATAACAACGGACGGCAGCTACAATGTGAGCGGTACACTAACCAACGGTCAGCTGGTCGTAAATTCACCGACAAACGGACTGGTGGAAATTATTTTGGACGGTGTCAATATAAGCAACTCTACGAGCGCCCCGATCTATGTGGTTGACGCATCGTTTACCTCAATAGTACTTGCCGATCAGACACAGAACTATCTGTTTGATGCTTCGGAATATGTATATGACGATCCGACAGTAAACGAGCCGAGCGGCTGTTTGTTCAGCGATGATTCGATGGCAATCTCCGGCAGCGGAACACTTAACGTTCAAGGAAACTACAACGATGCAATCGTATGTAAAGATAAGCTGGTAGTTTATAGCGGTACACTTAACATTACGTCAGTAGATGACGGTATTCGCGGCAAGGACAACCTGCTGATCAAGGATGGTAACTTTACCCTGGTAACTGAAGGTGACGGGCTGGTATCAGACAATGAAGACCCTAACTGGGGCTATATTACAATTCAGAGCGGCACGCTGGATATTACATCCGGTGGAGACGGTATTGCAGCAGAATCAGAGGTAACCGTAGAGGGAGGAGATATAACAATTGTATCAGGCGGCGGTCATAATGCAACGATTTCATATGATCTGTCAGCAAAAGGAATTAAAGGCCTGGTAAGCGTTGAAATCGAAGGCGGGACAATTAACCTTAACTGTGCTGATGACGGGCTGCATTCTGATAATGCCGTGACAATCAGCGGCGGAACAACTGTTGTTGCCTCAGGCGGCGACGGTATCCACGCGGACCTGACAATCGAAATCGAAGGCGGTGCAGTTAATATAACAGACAGCTATGAAGGAATCGAAAGTGCTGATATTACAATCTCTGACGGAGATATAACTGTAGTCTCTGATGAGGACGCTATAACAGCAGATAATACTGTCGCTATCAGCGGCGGCGTGTTTGATATAACCTCCGGCGGTGGTTATAATGCAAATATTTCAGATGACCTTTCTGCTAAGGGAATAAAAGCAGCGGTTGGCGTGACAATTGACGGCGGAACGTTTGCTATGAGCTGTGCTGATGATGCAATTCATACGAACGAGGGAATAACAATCAACGGCGGGACATTTGAGATAGCTTCCGGCGATGACGGTATTCATGCCGACAGTACTATCGATATAAACGGCGGAACAATAACGGTTACAAACAGCTATGAAGGTATCGAGGCTGCGATTGTCACTATCAATGACGGTAATATACATGTTACGGCCAGCGATGACGGGCTTAACGTTGCCGGTGGAAACGACAGCAGCGGCGGTGACGATCCATGGCATCGTCCCGGCGGCGGCATTCCTCCAGGCGGCGATACCGGTAATTACTTCCTATATATAAATGGCGGCAATATCGTAGTGAATGCTGCGGGAGACGGGCTTGATGCTAACGGTTCAATCGTGATAACAGGTGGTACAACCCTGGTTAACGGCCCGACAGCAGATAATAATAATGCGGTGGACTTTGACGGCAGCTGTAATATAAGCGGCGGTATACTTGTAGGAGTAGGCAGTTCGCAGATGGCACAGTCGCTGAGTACAACATCAACACAGCGTTCTATAAAGATTACCTATAATTCCTGGAAATCTGCCGGCAGCCTGATACATATCGAGACATCAGCCGGAACAGAGGTTCTGACCTTTACACCAGCTAAAGCTTATAAGTCATGTGTCTTTTCGTCACCTGACCTGGTATCTGGCACAACCTACAAACTGTATAACGGCGGCAGCTCAACCGGAACCAACACCGATGGTTTGTACACAGGTGGAACGTATTCACCGGGTACGTTGACGACATCATTTACAACCACCAGTATCGCAACTAATGTAAGTGCCCCATAATATTCCACACTGCGTAAGCAGTATCAGGTAGTACGCTTTCGTACTTTTGACTGTTCAACATTACTCGCAAAGTCCGGAACAGGGCCTTGTGAATGAAAAACTTTACATTTAATTGTATTTCCGAGCTAATTCTCGAAAGTATATTTAATCCAGACTGCAATAGGAAGGCCCTTTTAGGCGTTTATTGCAACTTGAAAAGTGCGAAAGTAAACAGGTATATACCACAATCAAATGCTCGGCCCAAATATCTTTTCAGAGTTTGGGCCGCAGCTATTTATATACATTAGAGATGTGGTCCGGAGAATAAAAAGCCGGGGTAAAATCAAACGTTTTACCTTATGATTTTCAGTACGAAGCGATATGGTCCGCCGCTCCAGAATGAGCCGAGGCTGCCTCGGGCATCTTCGAGCGGGTCGGTATCGGTTTTGGGATCAAGTTCATCGAGAAAGTCAGAAGAGACGATAAAGCCCTGGCGGCCATCGGGATCGGTGATGAGTTCATAGCCGAAGGAACTACCCTGCTTTTGGGCGAGCAGGTCGATAAGATCGAGGTCCGGGAAATCAGCTTTAAGAGTTGAAAGGTCCGAGGCAAAGCTGTTATTGGATCGGAGATATTTTTCCTGGGCAATGGCAATCTGAATGATTCTACTGATATTTTCGACGCGAAGGAATATTTCAATCATTCTAGCATCGCTCGGATATCTATTGTATACTTTTCTATTCAAAAGTCTAGTAATCAGACCTTGTTCGCCGGGTAGATGCTTATTCCGCAAGTCTTCATATATAGTGGAATAGTGATCTATATCCCTGGCTTCAAATTCGGTTTTAAAATCGATGAGAAACTCAAGATAGTTATTGGCGTTGCTATATTTGACATATTTAATATTGTGAGTCCACTCCATCAAGCTATCTAAACCAAATAAATCAATTTCGTACATAGCTGTTTCAGTAATAGTCAGTGATTTTATGCTTTTGTCTTTTACGTTAAACTGAGGCATTATCTTTTCGAGAGCAGATAATGTTTTGCTATCGGGATGCAGAGCAATCTGTTCGATAGCGGAATACTGGGCAAGGCCGTAAACGCCGGAACTAACCAGCTGCCCCATTTGTTCATTTGTGCCAGAGGCGAAGTCAGCGATTTTATACAATCTTTCGATACATTTGATAGCCTCTTCGGGTTGATTGTTATTACTATAATAGCTGCTCTGTTTATTTTCGAGTCTAGCAACAGCTTTCAGCAGACCGAGCCCGGAAAGGCCTTCTGTCCAGTCGGTCCAGTCCTCATAATAGAAATTGCCACAGCGATCAATGATCGGGTTGATTTTTTCGAACCGATCTTTCTGAGCGGATATATAATAATCCAGATTAGCCAGTTCCTGGGCAGATATGCCGGAGATATTAAAGGCCGGTTCAGGATATCTGCGATAAGAGCGAGCCTCCTCGGCGAGCTGTTCGGTTCCGGGTGTATATTGGAACTGATATGAACCATCCAGAGAACAATTATCGAAGAAATCGCACCATTCAACAAATTCCTCAAACAATAGCTCAAGTTCGGGGGCAGCGTTGTCAGTAGCAGAAGCAGCAGTCAGATACATGGCTTCAAGCCGGGTCTGGTCGATTAGTATGCCGGCATCACGAGCCTTTTGGATAATTTCAGTGCCGTCCGGGCCATAAACAAATGGGAAAATAACAATAATGGCAATTAATAAAAGAATTATCGCAATTACTTTGTTTAAGGTTAATTTTTTCATAACAGTATTTGCCTTAAAATTTATTACATCAATACGAAGAGACCAATTGGTCACTTTCAATCAAAAAATACTCAATTGTAAAAACACATCAGAAAGCAGAGATTCTCGCCATCTGTGAATGCATTATAGCAAACAATATATCAGGAAACAAGGTACCAGTTAAGCCCACTGGCAATATATAGCCTGTAAATGACAAACATCATGGACATTATGGACAAAATAAACTATAAATGATTGGATGTAATTTCAGGCTAGCTATTTCATACTCATAATGATGGAAAATTAAATATGAATAAACTATATGCAAGATTATTAAGCATTAGCCTTATGATATTCTGGATGTCGGGATGCAGTTGCAGCAATCAAGCCAATAGCCATATAATCAATGGTTACAATAATTCCATACCATTATCAGCAGAAAAAACAGGTGGAAGAAAATACCAGGCCCTGGAATGGAGTCACGAAATACAGTTAGAGGGAAAAACAGTAATATTGAATGCCGGAACGAATGACAATAGCCCCGCTACTATAACCTTACAATATCCACTTGACCCCATACCATTAATTCTATGGAAATATTCGGATTACTCCCAGATAGTCGACATCCGTATTTCCGGCGATAGAAAAGTACTCTATTATAAAATAAAGCGTGTATTCCCAAATATATTTGGAGCCGGTGAAAATAAAAGTATAATATACGCCTTTGACCTATCGAATAAGAAAAAAATGGGTGAATCAATAAGTGACCTTGATAACTAACTCAAACTGATCTGTGGACAATTTGAGACATATAATTGGTATTAGGCGAATTCCATGTTCAATATTCCCGAAAATTGGATTTATTATAGCAGTATCGGCATATACCGGAACGAAGAAAGGCGGCGGATGGCCCAATAAAATGTCAAAAACAGGCCTGGTACTATCCAGCATAACACTGGTTATGAGGATAATTGTTCTAATAATTGGTGCTATTCGCCAGAATTAATGATCAATTCTATCTTTTTTTTGGTGGTTTTTTGACAATAAAAACGAGAGAAATAAGGCCTGGCAGGTTTGTTGCGAGGTCTTTTAAATTGAATTTATGGCACTTTTCTGCTATTAATATAGCTATATTTAGTATTTTCTGTATATTTGATACAATTTTATCGGATATTTACTTGACTAATTGATATTAAAGGTATAGAATAGCGACTTGGTTGTGAAAAAAATAACAGTGTTACTGAAATAACAATGTTATTTTAATAACAAGCCAATAATAGTTGTGATGTCGCCGATGCGACCTATGATTTTATCGCCTGATGGCGAAGGCTAATATACCCCTGCTGGGGAAACAACGAACAAGGGTATAATTTAGCAACAGCAAAAATCAGGAAGAGAAAAGGTAGAACCCGCCCTAACACAATATTATCAGTAAAACGTGAAGAGCTATAGTGTTCGCTAACACTCACAACTGATATTTCCGCCTAACGGCGAAAAAATATTGTAAGTGTGATAATTATGCCAGAAATGATATCAGAAAAGATAGTTGCCAGGTTATGCCTGTACAGACGCGTGCTGGCGGAGCTGGAAAGCAGCGGAATAAGCAGTATATTCTCGCATGAGCTAGCAGAGCGTGCGGGCGTGTCAGCTGCACAGCTGCGAAGGGATATCATGGAGGTTGGTTATGCGGGTAGTCCATCAAAAGGATATGACATTTCCGGTCTACAGGAAAGTATAACCAGATTTCTATACGGCAACTGCAAAGGGACAACGTCAATTATCGGAATAGGTAATATCGGACGTGCAATCCTGTCTTATATCGGTCGAGAGAATTTTAATATTAATGTTACCGCCTGTTTTGACGAAGATAGAGATAAGGTGGGCAATGTTTTTTATGGGTGCAGATGTTACAATCTGAACGAACTTTCCGAAAGAACAAAGCAATACAATATAACTTCGGCTATCCTGGCGGTTCCCGAAACCGCAGCACAGAGCGTAGCCGACAAGCTCATAGAGAGTAATATCAAAGGTATCATGAATTTTGCCCCGGTACAACTAAAGGTGCCAGGCGATGTTTATGTAGAGAACATCAATTTGGGGATAGCACTCGAGAAAGTACACTATTTTGCCCGAGGCAAAGAAGGTATTAGGTATTAGGGCCTAGGTATTAGGGAAGATTGCTGCGAACACAACAGCTAATAAAAATCGTCTGAGGGCGAAGAAAAATAGAAGTAAATGTTTTTGAATAACATTCAAATAGCTTAAAGAAAGGTTCATCAAGTGAGTACACAAGTAAATGAAGTGTTGAAACAGTATCCGAATGCAGGCAGGGACAGCTTAATCCCTATCCTTCAGGATATCCAGGAACTGGACGGTTACCTGTCAAGAGAAGCGGTCATCGCCGTGGGAGAGCACCTGAATTTGCCGGCGAGCAAGATTTTTGGTGTTGCTACATTCTACAACCAGTTTACCTTCGAAGCGCAAGGTAAGTTCCATATCCAGGTATGCCGCGGAACAGCGTGTCATGTAAAAGGGTCGCTAAGCGTATTGGAAGCATTAGAGAAAGAATGCGGCTGCGGAGCAGGTAAGACCTCAGCAGACGGATTATTCTCAATCGAAGTTGTAGCTTGTATCGGAGCGTGCGGCCTGGCACCAGTAATAAGCATCAATGGAGAATTTTACGCAGCAATGGACAGTACAAAAGTAAAAGAGGTCATTGCGGGATATCGCGGAAAGGAAAGTGCGTAATGATAGCAAAAGATACAAAATGCCGCCACGGACTGGATAAGGTAAACGATAAACTACTGGCGACCATTAACGGTGACAATGCCGGTTTGGCAGATGAAATTGCCGCCCTGACGCGTAAGAAGGTAACCAAACCAACAATACTTGTAGGTACCGGAACCTGCGGCCTGGCAGCGGGAGCAGGAGCAACCCTAACCAAAATTAACAGCTACCTGGAAGGAAAAAAGATCGACGCAGACGTAATTGAAGTCGGCTGTGTAGGTCTTTGTGCGGTAGAGCCAACCATAGAAGTACAAATGCCGGGCAAAACCCGTGTAACCTTCCAGAAAGCTACTGCTGACACAGTAGAAGCGATTATGGACGGGTGCATGAGCGGTAATATCCCGGCTGAAACAGTTTTTGGCCAAGTGCGTGACGATTCCCAGGAATCTTATGCCGGTATGCCATACGTTGACGAACATCCGTTCATGGCGATGCAGCAGAGACTGGTACTGGCGAACTGTGGTTCTATCGACCCTACTCGTATTGATGAATATATAGCAGGCGGCGGCTACCAGGCGTTTGCCAAAGTATTGAAGATGGAAAGAGCCGACGTTTGCGAAGAGGTATTAAAGAGCGGTCTACGCGGTCGCGGCGGCGGCGGATTCCCGACCGGCCAGAAATGGAAATTTGCCCTAAACGCAGAAGCCAGTCAGAAATATATGGTATGTAATGCTGATGAAGGAGACCCGGGTGCATTTATGGACCGTGCGGTAATCGAAGGCGACCCACACAAGCTACTGGAAGGTATGGCAATCGGTGCTTATGCAATTGGAGCAACCAAGGCATACTGCTACCTGAGAGCTGAATACCCGCTGGCAATCGAGCGTTTTGAAGAAGCAATCAAACAGGCTCATGCCTGGGGACTGCTGGGTAAGAACATTATGGGCACCGGCTTCGACCTTGAGATAGTAATCAAGAAAGGTGCCGGAGCTTTTGTCTGTGGTGAAGAAACAGCCCTGATCCATAGTATCGAAGGTAAGCGCGGCATGCCAAGACCAAGACCACCGTTCCCGGCGATCTCCGGTCTGTTTGGCAAACCAACCGTAGTAAACAATGTTGAAACATTTGCCAACCTGGCAAATATCATCAACAAAGGAGCTAACTGGTTTGCGAGTATCGGTACAGATAACAGTAAGGGAACCAAGGTATTTGCCCTTTCCGGCAAGATCAATCGTACCGGTCTGGTAGAAGTACCAATGGGAACAGCACTCCGTGATATTATCTTTAATATCGGCGGCGGTATCCAGAACGATCGTCAGTTCAAAGGCGTTCAGATCGGCGGCCCGTCAGGCGGATGTATCCCGACCCAGCATCTCGATATCGAGATCGATTATGAATCACTAAAGACTGTTGGAGCTATGATGGGTTCCGGCGGCCTGGTAGTTATGGACGAAGATACCTGTATGGTAGACGTAGCGAAGTTCTTTATGGACTTTATCCAGCGTGAAAGCTGTGGAAAGTGTATACCTTGTCGTGAAGGAACACGCCGTATGCTGGAGATTTTGGAGCGAATCACTCACAATCGCGGCAGCGAGTCAACAGACGAAGAAACACTAGCCCGCTTCAAGGGAATAATGTATATCGAACGTTTGGCGGAAGTAATCAAGGATACCTCCCTATGCGGTCTGGGCCAGACAGCCCCTAACCCGATCCTGAGTACCCTACGCTGGTTCCGTGACGAATATGAAGCCCACATCTATGACCGTAAGTGTCCGGCGGGCGCATGCAAGAGCCTGTTGACCTATGAGATTTCAGCAGAAGAATGTAAAGGCTGTACAATATGTGCCAAGAAGTGTCCTGTTGGTGCTATCGAAGGCAGTGTAAAAGAGCCGCACGTTATCAATATGGATAAATGTATCGCATGCGGAACTTGTATAGATGTTTGTAAGTTTAATGCTGTGAAGGTAGGCTAAAGGACAGGCATTAAGGCATAAGGGCGGACATTTGATATCGCACATGCCAGAATTAACGCTTTTAGCGGAGATTAAAAAATTGCCTGAGCTAACAAGTTACCAAAATAAACATAATAAATAGAGGTAAATAATCGTGAAAATAGAAATCAACAATCAAACTGTAGAAGCCAAGCCGGGCCAGACAATCCTGGAGGCGGCTCGTGATGCAGGTATCAATATTCCGACACTATGCCATATGGCAGACAGGTTCCCAAGCGGAGCATGCCGTATGTGTGTGGTAGAGGTAGAAGGCGGTCGCGGCTTGACCCCATCATGTGCGTTCCCTGTAAACGAGGGAATGAAGATAAAGACACATACCCCACGCGTGGTAAGAGCTCGTAAGACCATTATCGAGCTGCTGCTGGCAGACCATCCTGACGACTGTCTGTACTGCGTGCGTAACAGGAACTGCGAGCTGCAGACCCTGGCAGAAGAATACGGTGTTCGCGAACGTCGATTCTGCGGTGAAAAGAGCAAGTACCCGGAAGATACATCGAGTCTATCAATTGTACGTGACCCGGAAAAATGTATTCTTTGCGGTCGCTGTGTAAGAGTTTGTGAAGAAGTTCAGACAGTAAGTGCTCTAGATTTTATCGACCGCGGCAGCAAGGCTCATATCGGCTGTGCGTTTGATGAAGGTTTGAATGTATCGAGCTGTATTAACTGCGGTCAGTGTATCCTGGTATGTCCTACCGGAGCGTTGCGTGAGCAGAGCCATATCAAACAGGTAGTAGATGCCCTGAACGATCCTGAGATGACAGTTGTGGTTCAGCATGCCCCAGCGGTATCAGTAACCCTGGCAGAAGAATTTAACATGCCTGCGGGACAGGATATCTGCGGTATAATGACAGCTGCGTTCCGCCGTTTAGGTTTTGACTATGTATTTGACACAAGTTTTACCGCTGACCTGACCATTATGGAAGAAGGTTCAGAGCTGGTACACCGTATTAAGAACGGCGGTGCCCTGCCTCAGCTGACAAGCTGTTCACCGGGATGGATTAAGTTCGTTGAACAGTTCTACCCTGAAATGATCGATAATGTGTCTAGCTGTAAGAGCCCTCAGCAGATGATGGGTGCAATAATCAAGAGCTACTTTGCCCAGAAGAATGAGCTTGATCCTAAAAAGATCTTTAGTGTATCTATCATGCCGTGTACTGCCAAGAAGTTTGAATGCCAGAGACCGGAAATGTGCCCGGATGGTGTGCCTGATGTTGACGCGGTATTGACTACCCGTGAGCTGGGCCGCCTGATACGCATGTATAACCTGGACATGAACAAGATCGAGGCTGAAAAAGCTGACTCTCCATTTGGCGAAAGATCAACAGCCGGTAAGCTGTTTGGTGCGACCGGTGGTGTAATGGAAGCTGCAGTACGTTCGGCATACTTCCTGATAACCGGTAACGAACTGGAAGAGCTGAATATCGAGCCTCTTCGCGGCATGGACAGCGTAAAGGAAGCTACGGTTAAAATCGGCGACCTTGACGTTAACGTAGCAGTAGCAAGCAGCCTACAGAGTGCACGGACACTGCTGGAAAAAGTCAAGAGCGGTGAAAAGCAGTATCACTTTATAGAAGTTATGACCTGTCCGGGCGGATGTATCGCCGGTGGCGGTCAGCCGTATAATACAGACAAAGAAGCAGCTCTTGTGCGTATGAGCTGCCTGTATGACCTGGATGGCGCAAGCGAGCTGCGAGTATCTCATAAGAACGAAGAAGTTATGCAGCTTTATAAAGACTTCCTGGGCGAGCCGCTCAGCGAGAAGAGTCATCACCTGCTGCATACACACTACGCCAAACGTGAGACAATTAAATAAGACAGCAAGAAAAAGAACTAAATAAAAGTAAATTCTTAAAAATAAGGAATAAAATAAATGAGTAAGACAATATTACTAGTCGATTGCGATACTCAGTTCGTAGCTGAAACAGAGCCGAAACTGGTCGCCGACGGTTATAAAGTTGTAACTGCCGAGAACAGAGCCGATGCAGACGCTAAGCTGGCTCAGCAGGTTTTTGACGTAGCTATTCTCAGCCTGAAGATGGAACATGCTGATTCAGGCTTTACACTGGCTTATCATATCAAGCAGAAGAGTGCAGATACACATGTCATAATGACAAGCTGTATCGAGTTTGACTCTATGACAGATGAAGAGCAGAGCTGGACTAAAGCTGATACGATCCTGATCAAGCCGGTACGTTACGAGCAGGTTAAGGCAGAGTTAAATAAGATTTTTGCCTAACCAGCCTCGCTTCTCCCGGAGATGAATTCAACTGGAAAGATTAACGGGCGGTATATTCGAAACCGCAAATAGTCTGCCCGGCTGAACTTTAGAATATATAAGCCCCGTTCATTAAGTTGGATGGGGCTTTTTTTATTGGCCTTACCCGGATCTGACCAAACTTTGCCTGAAGACGAATTGCACCTGGAGAAATCAGGGAAAAACATGCGATTTGGAATGAGCCAGTATGATTGATAGTTATCAATCTAATAATAGATGACAATATCTTAACATAGAAAGTTTAGACTCCAATCATTCATAATATCAGAATAGATATACTTTGCACATGCAATTCATATTTGAACCAACTTTAAGATAATTCTTTAGTAAACCCGAACATTCACAAATCATTGATATTATTCTACAGGCTTGCATCTGAAGAGATAAAGATATATACTTTTGTTAGACATTCTTGTTTTGTCTTTGTGCAGCATGTTCTTGCTAGCACATATAAATCTAGTAATTACATTGAGTTACCCAAAATTCAGTAAATATTGCTTCATACAGGTAATTTAGTATTAGAATAATGGCGATTATAAAAATGTACGCATTAGCAAAAAAAACAGATATTGGGGAAACAAATGGCTCAAACATGTGATCATAACATCAATCTGGGTTTTACCGACCAGAAGTTTCGGCCGGGCGTACATGCATGCCAGATATTCAACAGTGATGAGGAACGCGAAGAAGCATTGCTGCAGTTTGTATATTCAGGTCTGAAATCAGGCGAACGGGTAAGCTGTTTCTCAGAAAAGGTCAACGATAAGATTTTTTCTTACTACCTGGAACAATATGGAATATCGCTGGAGGAAGTAAAGGAACAAGGCAGGCTGGTTCATGCAAGAACAGGAGATGTCTATTTCGACCATGACTGCTTCGAGCCGGACAGAATGCTTAACCTGCTGGAGAAATTTCATAAAGAAAGCCAGGAAATGAATTTTAGCGGCGCCAGAGTAATTGGAGAAATGACAACGGAAATACAACATATAAAAGGCGGAGAACGGCTGCTGGAATATGAATCGAAAGTAAGTATGCTACTGAAGAGATGCCCGGTAACCGCGGTATGTCAGTATGACGCGAACACATTTGACGGCGCATTGGTTATGGACATCCTGAAAGTCCACCCATTTATGATAATAAAAGGACGGGTTGTCTCAAATCCATTCTATATGAAACCGGAAGAATACCTAAAGGAAATTGGTAAGGCATAATGTCTATTGAAACTAACAGCGATACAGAGATAAAACTTGAAGCGAAGTGGCTGGGCCAGCTGCTTCTCATGCAGAGCGTTCTATATAACCTGCCGACAAAAGATTCCATTATAAACTTTGTGAACAAAGGTATAACCGATTTGCCGGGAATAGGCGAATGCGACTATCAATCACACCAGACAGAGATAACTCCTGAAAACATGGTAAGATTTCCGCTATCAGTCCAGGAAAAAGACCACGGAGTGTTTTTGCTGAAAATTGATGATCATGACAAATTTTCACCATACCAGGATTATATTAACAACTTTTTCTTTGCTGTCGGTGTAATCCTGGAAGAAAGATATCAAAGGAGACTAAACCAGAAACACCAGGAAAGTATAGAACAGAGCCTTGACCAGCGTACCCTGCAACTGCTTGAAGAAATAAAAGAAAGAAAAGAAACAGAAAATAACCTTAGAGAAATAACCCTGCAACACAGGCTGGTACTGAAAGCATCTAACGATGGTTTTTTTGATTTCAATGTAAAAGAGCAAAAGATCACATATAGCGACAGATGGTTTACAATGCTAGGTTATGAACCGGACGAATTGCCGCATACATATGACACATGGATAAGCCTGCTTCGTCCCGAAAATCGAGATTATGTTGAAAAAGGCGTCTGGGAAGCGATCAATGCGAATGCCAGGTGGAATTATGAATTTGAGATGCGTCGCAAGGACGGAACGTATGCCTGGATACTGGTGAGAGGGATGATAGTCGAGAAAGACGGTACCGGCAGCCCGGTAAGAATACTTGGTACTCACACAGATATCACCAAAAGAAAGCAGGCAGAGCTGCTTCTTAATGCCGTAGGTAAGATAGCCAAGATCGGCGGCTGGGAAATTGATATGGTTACAGGCAGGTCCAGTTGGACCAAGGGAGTATATGATATTGCAGAATTTGAATACGACCAGTCGATACCCGGGTCTAATGACCATATTCAATACTATCTGCCGGAGTACAGAGATTTTGTAGCTAAAAAGATTAATGACCTGATAGAAAACGGCGGGCAGATGGAATATGAAGCACAATTTACCACCCAAAAAGGTAATGTAAAATGGTGCAGAGCGATCGGTCAGCGAACCATGGTAAACGGCGTATGTACGGCAATAAACGGCACACTGCAGGATATAACAGCGTTTAAGGAAGCCGAAGCCGAGCTTACGAAATACAGAGAGAACCTGGAGCAGCTGGTAAAAGACAGGACAAACGAGCTGGAAGAAACACTTTCAATCTTACAGAAGACACAAAGTCAGCTGATATTATTTGAGAAGATGGGAGCGTTGAGACATTTGATATCCGGGATAGCACATGAGATTAATAACCCGCTGGGAGCGATAGATGCTTCGAATGAAATTTTGCTGAATAACTTACAAAAGATAACTGTGAATATTGATAAACTGGCAGGATTTCTGAAATCTCCTTTTGGCGTGCAATTTGGCAGAATACTTGAAAAGAGCTTCAGCAGCTGTGCCAGCAGTGTGACCCTTACAACAAGAGAGAGAAGAAAGCTCTGCGAAGAGATAACAGCTACACTCGAAAAGTTTAATGTGCCAAATGCATACGAGATAAGTAATAAACTGATAAGTATGAAGATCTACGATAATATAGAGCCGCTGGTTCCTGCCCTGCGGCATGAAGATGTCCTGGAAAAGCTGGGAATATTATCAGAAATAATTAATTCAATTACAGCATGCGACACAATCGCAATTGCGGTAAGTAAGGCATCTAAGATAGTAAATGCCCTGAAGCAGTATATCAGGAAAGATACAGATGACCAGGGTAAGCAACTGCCGTTCAAGCCGGTTGATATTCGTATGTGCCTGGATAATGTATTGCTGCTATTCCAGAATTCAACAAAGAATTTCATAAACGTTGAGCTGAATTATGGCGGAGATCTTCCGGAGATAATAGGATCGCAGGATGAACTCAACCAGGTATGGACAAACCTGATACAAAACTCCATTTATGCGATGGGAAATGGCGGCACCCTGACAATAGATGTAACCGCAAAAGATAACGGCATATTAGTTAAAATACGGGATGACGGCTGCGGGATGAGCGAAGAGGTAAAGAATAAGGTATTTGAGCCGCTGTTTACTACCAAACCGGCTGGTGAAGGAACGGGACTGGGGATGGATATAGTTTATAATATCGTGGTAAATAACCATCATGGCGCAATTGAGGTTGAATCGAAACCGGAAGTCGGAACAACGATATCAGTATGGCTGCCGGCCAGGACATGACAAGTATAGAGAAAAATACTATGAACGAAGTTAGGACTTCCTGATGAACCCGGATTTCGCTACGCTCAACAATCGGGATAATTATAATTTGCCTTCGTCTGAATTAGCCTGCCCTACGGGCGAAATGAGTCTGTTCCAGATGAAAGATTAACGCATAGATACCCCATTCAATTTACAACTGCCTGCTGCTTGGCTCCAGTCACAACAAGTCTTATCGAGTTTTTTCAGTTTAACAGATTAGAAGGTATATGCACTTGTCCGCGTAACTTCTTTTCGATTGAAAAGAGGACAGGCATTCCCCGCATATAATTGGTTTTCATCTTATATTTTAGGTCCTATAAAAAATACTTTATCAAGAAATATATAAGCAGATAAGTAAAAACATGTAATATAAAACAGTAGTAAGATATTGAAATCAAAAAGGATAGGTTTAATATATAAAAAACAAGCTGATTATTGAGTCGGCATTCCTGTAAAAGTACAAAGAAATTATAACGATATAAGACAAGGAACTGGAAGTCAGTTCATGCTTCGCATTTTATACCAGGCTACTAATTATTTTATTAATACACCTTTTAATAGTGAGAGTACAAAATGTCTTTACAACGAAAAATACTACTTAACTCTGTTTGCCCGCTAATACTTGCATGTTTATGCCTAGTGTTTATATTGACAGTGAAGATGAAAGATATTCACAATGCGATAAACTCAGGCACAGTTAAAAGCGAGCAGCTTAAACAGGAATCGGCAAAACAATCTACCTCAATAATAGCAAAAGATGTTTATTATTTGTGCAGAGCCGGCCATGAAGCGGTACAGCAGAAAGTTAATTACGATCTCAATGTTGCACGTGATCTCATGGTAAATACCGGGAAAGTGTCATTATCGGATGAAACCGTCAGCTGGAACGCGGTGAACCAGTATACGAAAAATGCGGCAAAAACGGAGCTGCCAAAGATGCTGGTAGGCAGCACGTGGCTCGGGCAAAATACTGATATGTCAACCAGGTCGCCAATAGTTGATAAAACCCAGGAGCTGGTCGGCGGAACCTGTACCATATTCCAGCGAATGAATAAAGCAGGTGACATGCTGCGAGTATGCACTAATGTAAAGAAGCTGGACGAGAAAAGAGCAGTTGGTACTTTTATACCAGCGACTAATCCAGATGGAACGACGAACCCTGTTATTTCGACGGTACTTAAAGGTGAAACATACCGCAGCAGAGCCTATGTGGTTAATGCGTGGTATATAACAGCATACGAACCGATAAAGGATGAATCGGGCGAGCTGGTCGGGATGCTCTATGTCGGAGTGAAGCAGGAAAATGTTAACAGCCTGAGAAACGGCATAACGGATATAACAGTAGGTAAGAGCGGTCATGTTTATGTGTTAGGAGGGTCAGGAAATCAGAAGGGAAAATATATTATATCTAAAGGCGGCCAGCATGATGGGACAGATGCATTAAGCAAAAACGATGCAGAAGGCAACCAGTATATTGAAGAAATAGTAAATAAAGCAATAACAATGAAAGGTCATACCGGGACAACAATTCCGATCGACTGGCAGATTCACAACAGCCAAAAAACAGGTGGCGAAGAGCCGCAGACCGTAGTGACGGCGATATCATATTACGAGCCATGGGACTGGATAATAGCAGTAGAAGGATACGAGAATGACTATTCTGACACTCATACCGTTATGGCGACCAGTTTTGACTCAATAAAAGGGATATTTTCTGAAATCAGCAAGCTGTTCCTGACAATATTGATAGTACTGGCTATTGCCAGCAGTATAATATCATCATATCTTGCCCGCCGGATAGCGAAACCATTGCTGAATGTAATCGAGTCGCTTGAGGCTGGTTCGGAACAGGTTGATGCTGCAGCCGGCCAGGTTTCGACGGCATCTCAGCAATTAGCAGAAAGTGCGACAGAGCAGGCATCGGTGCTGGAGGAAACAACCGCCAATATCCAGGAGATGTCTGATATGGTGAGGCAGAATGCAGATAATACCCAGGGAGCAAACAGCCTGGCAGGGTCAACAACATTAACAGCTAAAAACGGTACGGATTCTATGGAGAAAATGAATAATGCAATAGCAAGAATCCAGAATTCATCAGAAGAGACTTCCAAGATCATAAAGGTAATAGATGAAATAGCGTTTCAAACTAATCTGCTGGCACTGAATGCGGCAGTAGAAGCTGCGCGTGCCGGAGAGGCCGGAAAAGGATTTGCCGTAGTTGCAGAGGAAGTTCGCAACCTGGCGATGAGATCGGCAGAAGCGGCAAAAAACACCTCGCAGATGATCGAGGAATCTGTGGCAAATTCCACTAATGGTGTAACCATATGCCAGGAAGTTAACCATAACCTGACCGAGATATCAGAATCAGTTGGAAAAGTGGCAAACCTGCTGGGCGAGGTTGACTCTTCCTGCCAGGAGCAGACAAGCAGCATCGAGCAGATAAGAAATGCCATGTTTGAGATAGAAAAATCGACCCAGGCAAATGCGGCCAATTCAGAACAAAGTGCCTCAGCAGCAGAACAATTGTCGGCACAGGCCGAACAGATGAAAGAGGTAGTACACGAGCTGTTCTATGCCGTATACGGCAAAAATCGGCAGGAGTAACTATGATATTAAATAAAAAGTCAAACATAAAAGACAACGTTTTAAATTATGGTTATACAGGTAGAACAGCACAGTCAAAAAGAATCAACACGCCATTCAGATATCATGAATTTTCGTATCTCCATTGCCAAAAGTCAGTTTTATATTGCCGTTATCTACTTCAAAATGATTTAGCTTATCTTTGCCTTCGACAGACCACATTATATTGCCATCATTACCTAAAGCTGTCGCCCCCTGCTCATGAACAACAATGAGAGGATATTTATTTCCAATAACTACGTCCCAATATAACGGTACAGAAATCTCTTTGATAACCTTTAACTTGTCAAAAGAAACAATGTATACAGCACTATCCATGGCAAGCCAAATGTGGTTATTGTTTGGATGGTTTATGACCATTGGTTCAAACGGGGTATAACCGCCATAAAATAATCCGCAATATATGACAACATGTGCTTTACAATCTATCCTGACTTTGAGTAATGTGTATTTAGTCGCATATTCATTATCAGAGATTGAAAAACTATATTTATTTGTACTTAAGATATGTTTAAGCTCGTTTTGTGTATCTACTCTCATTGACGAAATAGTCATGTTGTCAAAATTATATTTCATTGAATTCTAATCTTCCCAAGGCAAATCTACACATGTTTGCAGTTTGACTTTCAGTGTGTCGGGGGCGTGCTTATTGAACATCTTCACAACTTACCCGTTCGGCATTATAACTGCTTTTGATATACTGTGGTCTAAGGATATTGATATCAGGATAGATATATACCAGCAACCCGGCAAGAAAGCCGAAGCCACATCCAACAATAAGGTAAGAATAATCATTGACATAATAACTATACATCAAATACATATGGATAAGAGATGAGCATAGAACACCCGTGAAGACACTGACCCAAGGTAGATAGAGATGAAACTTTACTTCGCCTTTTGCTTTGTTTTTTACAATATGCAACATATAACATATCGCTAGCAGCAGAGCTGAAATAAGTCCGGAATAAACCCCTACCAGTTTTGGATAACCATGGGTTGTCGCATAAAAAGCAATTTCTGCGACAAAACCTCCAGCAGCTCCTAATACCACTGGAACAGGTATAATAACACTAAAAATATCGGCAGAAACTTTTAAATATCGAAAGTTAAAAATAATATAAAGACATAAAACACCAAAGATAATACCGGGAATTATCAACATGATTTTGTTTGGATTAATATCATTTATAGGTTCATTTATATTCCATCGCAGAAATTTGGCCTGTTTATTTGTAATATAATCGAAGTTTCCATCAACAAACACAACATAAAGATGATTGTATTCATCACTTATCATTTCCCGGCCACCAGATTGATTCCAACCCTGATCACCTTGAAAAAGCATAACCATATCAGAAGGTGCTTCTTTACCAAGTTTGACAGCTTCATCGTTTAGAATAAAACGAGTAAGATTATCACCAGTATCATTATCATGCAATAAATTATACTGAAAAACACCAGAGTCATATTCATATAATAAATCGCACCACTTTTCTGAGTCAGGATAGCTACCACCATGCTCATTCATGTACGCTATTAATCCATTAGTAAATTGTTCTGTTGAAAAAGAATTCATTCCTCTTGCATTAATCCAAGCTCCCATGGAACCAATTACCAGGAGAAAAGAAAAAGCGATTAGTAAAAACATTATGATATCAGCAAAAATACGCTGCCAGGACTTTTTTCTTTCTTCAGCAATGTCATTTTCTATGCCAGCTTTCTGCTGATTAATTACAACTCGAGCTAAAGGATAACTGACAGCAAAAGCCATTATAAACAAGATTATTAAAATTGATTTCATAAACAGCCCAGCAAAAAAAATTAACCAATAATTAATGGCAAGCAACCCGCCACTGACAAAAACTATGATAAATAAAGCTTCAGGTGAAATCAATGTTAATTTATATTGAAAAACGGCATTGACTTGTTTAGTATCAGGTGTCAATAATATGATAAAAACATATGGAATTTGTTCAAATTATAAAAGTATCAAAACAACAATGGGAATAAGGCATGCGAGAAAGACCAACAGATAAGTGGCGGACTGATCTGAGTTTACGTCAGACAAAGACAATTATCCTTGATAGCGGTGATGCCGAGGATAAGCGTCGGGAGATATTGGCATATTTTCAAAAGTCTTTTGATATAGATGAGGCATTGCTGGAGATGCTACGTTATGATGAGACGTTTTACCTGAGGGCAGATCCGCTGCGTCATCCTCTGATATTCTATTTTGGCCATACGGCGGTGTTTTATGTGAATAAGCTGCTAATGGCAAAGGTAATTGATAAGCGGACTGATCCGAAGTTTGAATCCATGTTTGCGGTGGGTGTAGATGAGATGAGCTGGGACGATCTGGATGAGTCGCATTATGACTGGCCGGCAGTTGAGGCGGTGCAGTCGTATCGGGATAAGGTACGCGAACTCGTAGCCGGTTTGATAAAAAACATGCCGCTGACGATGCCTATTGACTGGGATAGTCCGTGGTGGGCGATATTGATGGGGATCGAGCATTCCAGAATACATCTAGAGACCTCGTCGGTATTGATAAGGCAGCTACCGCTGGAGCATGTCAGAAAGCATCCGCTGTGGGAGATATGCATTGAAGCGGGAGAAGCCCCGGTAAATGAACTTATATATATAGCATCGGGAGATATCATGCTGGGTAAGGATGATAACGAGCTGTATGGATGGGATAATGAATACGGCAGCCATAAGGCAGAGATCAATAGATTCAAGGCGAGTAAGTACCTGGTAAGTAACAGAGAATACCTGAATTTTATCGAGGCGGGCGGGTACGGAAAGCAGAAATACTGGACTGATGAAGGATGGAGCTGGAAGGAATATGAAAAGTCGGATATGCCGCGATTCTGGCGAAAAGAAGGCGGAAGATATAAGCTGAGATGTGTGGCGGAAGAGGTCGATATGCCGTGGAACTGGCCGGTTGAGGTAAACCAGCTGGAAGCAAAGGCGTTCTGTAACTGGAAAAGCGAGGCTACAGGTAAGAAGCTGCGACTGCCGACCGAGGAAGAATGGTACTACCTGCGAGACAGCCATATGGAAACCGATCAGCCATACTGGGAAGAAGCACCGGGTAATATTAACCTGGAATATTATAGTTCGTCGTGTGCGGTTGACAAATTTGCGTTTGGCGAGTTTTATGATATTGTCGGTAATGTGTGGCAGTGGACAGAGACGCCGATAACTGGTTATCGAGGCTTTAGGGTTCACCCGATCTATGATGATTTTTCGGTACCGACATTTGACGGCAGGCATAACCTGATGAAAGGCGGCTCGTGGATATCAACCGGAAACGAGGCTATCCGGGACAGCCGGTATGCGTTCCGGCGGCATTTCTACCAGCATGCCGGGCTGCGATATATAGAAAGTAATTCAGAGGCGGTCGTTAAGGCTGATGTTTATGAGAGTGACCCGATTATTACCCAATATTGCGAGTTTCATTTTGGGGCGGAATATTTCGGGGTAGCAAGCTATCCGAAGCGAATAGCGGAATTCTGCCTGGAACAGATGGCGGGCAAGCACAAGGGTAAGGCACTGGATATCGGGTGTGCGGTCGGACGGGTGAGTTTTGAGCTGGCGAGAGAGTTTGATAATGTGACAGGTCTGGATTTTTCGGCGAGGATAATCCGTCCGGGAGTAGAGCTGAAAGAGGAAGGCTACCTGAGATATACCAGGCTGGAGGAAGGCGAGCTGGAGAGCTACCATGAAGTGAAACTGGCAGAGCTGGGCCTGGAAGAGGCAGCCAGACGAGTAGAGCTATACCAGGCGGATGCGTGTAATCTGAAGGCATTGTATACCGGGTATGATCTGGTTCTGGCGAGTAATCTAATTGACCGACTGGCATACCCGAAGCGTTTCCTGGAGATGATACATGAGCAGATCAACCCGGGCGGGCTGCTGATAATAGCATCGCCCTACTCATGGGATGAAGCGTTTACCGGGAAAGAGAACTGGCTGGGAGGGTATCGGAAAGATGGCGAGCCGTATACGACGCTGGAGGCATTGGGGGATATATTAGGAGAGCATTTTGAGATGGCAGCTGAACCGGTGGAGATGGAAATGGTGATACGAGAGACCAAGAGGAAGTTTCAGCATACGAGAACGGAAGTAACGGTATGGAGTAAGACAAAATAACTCAAACTGACATTGAGAAGGTTGGAAGCCATAATAGATATGACATATGGGCCGGAAAGTTGCTAAGCAGCAGAATATCAACATAATATAGCCAACTATTGCACTATTCAAATATGCAACAGTTATGCAACAGTGACAATTGGTATCTGTGAAGTATCCAGTAAATATAAAAGTTGACTCTGAGATAGATTTCAGCGATAATTGAGTTGTTGTTTGATAATAATTTGGTTAAGAACTTTTCACGGAGAGAATTATGATATCTGGGAAATATGTGGATAAATTCAGGTTGGTGTTTTTACTGGTAATACTTTACACTTTGTGTATTAATGTCGGGAAAGCTATCTGCGCAGAAGAAATTGACTTAGATAATATCACTGCAGAAGAAATATTAAAAGTTGTAAACGAGAAGTATGAAAAATCCAATAGTAAAATCCCGTTCTATTACCAGGTAGTTCTGGATAACTGGAAAGGAATAGAATCTGGAAATTCTAAAGTTAATGAGCTGAAAAATCAAACCAGGGCCGCAATCGAAAAAGGAGAATTTGAGGAAGCACATAAGCTGATAGCCCAGGGTCTAGAACTGGAACGCAAGGAGTTTGAAAGCCAGACGGAGCCGTCAGATGCCAGCAGGAAATCCATAATTGACACTCTGAATATAAAAGCCACACTGCATAAAGCAATACCAGAATATAAACTAACAGAAGAGTCATACCGGGAAGCATTAGGATACTGCCCGGGAAGTGAGAAAAAGCTTCGAGCAGAGGAACTGAGGTATCTTGGCGAAATTTTGTTCGAACGAGCAAAATTCGAGGAAGCGAATAAAGTATTAAATGAAGCTCTCAAGCTGGCAGAAAGTGAATATGGCGAGAACCATGCCAAGACTGCTGAAGTATTGAACGTAATGGCATTTCTATACTGTATAACCTACGACCTGAAAAAAGCTGAAACAACAACTAAAAGTTCAGTGGCAACTGCGGAAGCATCATACGGAAAAGATAATACAAACATACTATACCATTTATGCCCGCTGGAATACCTGGCTATCCTGACAGATAATACAAAAGATATGAAAGCAATTGCGGGCAGGTATTTTTCGATTATAAAAGAATCAGAAACAGTTAACAGACGAGACCTTATTAATTATTTGAACCTGCAGATAAGTCTTTATTTCGATCTTAAAAACTTCGATGAAGCAGAAGATTTATGCAGACGCTCACTGGAAATGGCCAAGGAAACATACGGGGCATTACACCCGGAGATAGATTTCAGCCTGGGCAATATGGAGAGGTACTGCATGGAAGCAGACAACTTCATTGAAGCGCAAAACTATGCAAATACAAATCTCCAGATTCATGGTAAATATCACAGTACCGATCACCCATCATTTGCCGACAGTTTATGCGGTATGGGTATAATATATTATCATTATGAGTGGAATACTCTGGCGGAGGCAACATTTAAGAGATCCCTTGAGATCACCAGAAACAGTTTTGGAGATGATCATATATTTGTCTGGAATACAAAGATATGGTTGTCAAGAGTATATACTGATGACTTTCGAACAGATGAAGCCGAAAAGCTAATTAAAGAAGTATTGGATGCCGCCGAGAAATCCTATATAAAAGTTAACAATATTATAGCTTTATGCCATGGTGACCTGGGTAGAATATATATGTATGCTGATAAAAATTCTCTGGCAAAAAAACATATTACCAAGGCATTAGAGGTTAATTCAGGCTATTTGCCGGAGGATGATTTGAATATAGCATATAACCTGCTAGACCTGGCAGAAATAAACTGGCAAATGGACGATTTTGACGAAGGTATAACAAACATAAAACGAAGCATAGCTATTCTAATTAAGAACCACTCAAAATTAAAGAATACTTACACATTAGAATATGCGACAACATTTTATGCCGAGGTGATGGAGGAAAGCGGCAAAAGCTATAATAAAGCCGCTAAGGAAGTTATAGCAATGGCACCTGAACTGATCAAGGAGGAGTGGTTTGACTACAGGAGAGAGCAAAAGGAACAGATAATCGACGAGTTTTAGGTTTTGGAAACGTAAAATTTTTATAAGCAGCCGGGATATGCATCGGGACATGCATAACAACCATTATTTGCTTATTCATTTTTGTTTTCGCCCAGAAGCTCATCGACACGTTCTATTGCCAGTTCAATGCTCTGGCAGACGTTTTGCGGACCTATTTCTTCGAGCAGCCCACTTTGCTTCAAGGCCTGATACGGTATCATGCCAACTCCGGAGAGGACGAGGGTAGTACCTTCTTTGTTGCAGCGATTATTGAGCTCGCGAAGGACATGAATGCCGGTTGCGTCAATAAGCGGCACATTTCTGATACGAACAACCATAATCGGGGCAACACTGGATCGATAGTCCCTGGTAGCGTTGCGGAATACATCGATCATACCGAAGAAAAACGGTCCGTTAACTTCGAAGATTTCTATACCGGCAGGCACTTCTATTGGTGCACCTGTCTTGACCTGTTTATCTATATCATCATCGCTGCCAAACTCACGGGTGATTACTCCTACATTGCTCAGATCGGCCATACGCCGGACGAAGATAAGGGCAGAGAATACAACACCCACCTCGACAGCAACGGTGAGGTCGATGAGTATAGTAAGGGCAAAAGTAAGCAGCAATACCAGAGCATCGCTGGCAGGCCCTTTTAATATTGTTTTGAAATGATGAGCCTCACACATATTATAACAGACAACAACAAGTATGCCCGCCAGAGCAGCCAGCGGGATGGTACCGGCATAACGACCAAAAAACAGGAGCAAAAGAGCCAGGGTAACAGCATGGACCATGCCGGCAACCGGGGTTTTGGCACCACTTTTGACATTGGTAGCGGTCCTGGCGATGGCGCCGGTCGCCGGTATGCCGCCGAAAACACTGCAGAAGATATTAGCTACCCCCTGTGCCATAAGTTCGGCATTAGAGCGATGGCGACCACTGATCATACCATCAGCAACAGTTGCCGAGAGCAGCGATTCGATAGCGGCCAGCAGAGCAATAGTAAAGGCCGGCTGAAAGAGTTGAGGCAGCTGGCTCCAGCTGCAATGCGGAGCGGCCGGTTTGGGCAGCATAGCCGGAAGCTGGCCAAATCTGCTGGAAATGGTTTCGACGGGCATATTAAATGCAGAGCAAACAACGGCAGCAAGTATCATAGCGATAAGCATGCCCGGCAGCTTGGGTGATAAGCGTTTGAGTATAACAATGAACAAGATAGATCCGATGCCAAGACCGGCGGCATGATAGTTAACCGAGCCGGCGGCAATAACATACGCACGCCATTTACTAATAAAATCAGCGGGAACGGTTTCCATGGAAAGCCCAAACAGGTCGCGTATCTGGGTGGAAAAGATAACGACCGCTATGCCGGAAGTAAAGCCGGTAATAACCGGAAAGGGAATGAATTTGATCATACCGCCCATCCGGAAAATACCAAAGAGAACAAGGATTATGCCTGCGATAAGTATACATACAGTAAGGGCTTCATAGCCAAACTGCTCCATAATCGAGTAAACTAAAACGACAAACGCCCCGGTCGGGCCGCCTATCTGTACTTTGCTGCCGCCCAGAAGGGAAATAATAAAACCACCAACAATAGCGGTAAATAGCCCGCGTTCGGGCCCTACCCCGCTGGCGATAGCAAAAGCCATAGCTAACGGAAGTGCTACAACCCCTACAGTCATACCGGCCAGTAAATCGGCAGTCCCCTTTGCAAAAGAATATTGACGCAACTCAGTAAAGAGCTTTGGAGTTAACATGTATTTCTACCTTTCTAGTCTCAACAAAAATAAGTCTGAATGTTATATCTTTGTTGCCAGGTTGTCAAAATGATTTTCCAAAAATATTTTCAGATAAAGCAAAAATAATAATTCTCTATCAATTCCCGGATAAATAATGTATAATGCTTCGTTCGAATGGGGAATAAATATCCAATGGCGTAATAGTTATGCCGATTGGACAAACCGGGTAAGGTATCAGGTAATCCGGCAGATAAGACACTCTGTCGGCATCTTTAGGCAAAGCAGCTCAAAGACTTGACACTTAACCCCAAATAAGATAACCGTTTACACGGTTACAGTAAAAAGTGACAAGATATGAGCAATAAGCTAACGTGTTCGCTTACGCTCAGAACTTTTTTACTGCCTCCCCGCCTAAAGTTAACACACCTGATATGAGCAATAAGGCTCTAAGACCAAAAACCCGGAGAATTAATGACAAGCGAAAAAACCGCACCCGAAGTAACATTCGACGACCTCAATCTAACCAAATCTGTATTAAAATCCCTTAACGAATGCGGCTATGAGACACCAACCAAAATCCAGGCATTAACGATACCGCCGCTGATGGAAGGCAAAGACCTGGTGGGCCAGGCCCAGACAGGAACCGGCAAGACAGCAGCATTTGCATTACCGATATTGTCAAGAATTGACGTAAACGCCAAATACCCACAGGCTATTATCCTGACACCCACCCGCGAACTGGCGATCCAGGTGGCAGAGGCGTTTCAGACGTACGCCAGCGGAATGAAGAAATTTACAATAGCACCGATCTACGGCGGGCAGGAGTACGGCAAGCAGATCAAGCTGCTCAAGCGGGGTGTAAATGTTGTGGTTGGCACACCGGGACGTGTTATGGACCATATGAGAAAAGGGACACTTATCCTGGACGATATCCAGTACCTAGTACTGGACGAAGCTGATGAGATGCTGAAGATGGGCTTCATCGAGGATGTTCAGTGGATACTGGAACAGACGCCGGAAGACAGGCAGACAGCATTATTTTCGGCGACGATGCCGAAACCGATCCGAGCTATTGCACAGGAACATCTGAACGAGCCGGTCGAGATAACAATCAAAGCAAAAAATATTACAGCTGATAATATCCGCCAGAGATACTGGCCGGTAAGCGGACTGCATAAACTGGACGCATTGACACGGATACTCGAGGTTGAAGATATCGACGGAATGATAATCTTTGTGCGTACCAAGAGCGAGACGGTACTGCTAAACGAGAAGCTGCATGCACGCGGTTTCAGCTGCGGTGCGATTAATGGAGATATGAGCCAGAGCAGCCGAGAGCAGATGATAGGCTGGCTGAAAGCCGGTAGAGTTGATATATTGATAGCAACTGATGTGGCGGCACGCGGGCTGGACGTTGACCGGATAAGCCATGTGGTGAATTACGATATTCCGTATGATGCGGAATCATATATCCACCGTGTTGGCCGAACAGGTCGAGCAGGCAGAAAGGGAGAAGCGATATTGTTTGTAGCACCGCGTGAAAGGCGGATGCTGGACATTATCGAAAGAGCGACAAAGCAGAAAATCGAGATGATGGATCTGCCGACGACCGAGATGGTAAACGACAAACGGGTGGCAAAGTTCAAGCAGAAGATCACAGATACAATTGCAGCGAACGATATGGGGATCTTTACCGAGCTATTGCAGAGCTATTGCACAGAACACAATATCCCAGCGATAGAGGTTGCAGCGGCACTGGCTAAAATGATGCACAAGAAAAAACCACTGCTGTTAAAGACACCTGACAAGGCAAAATTAGAGGCGCAGGGTTATGATACCAGCGGTAAATACGGTGAACTTAAGGTTCGCAAACCGGCCAAGGGAATGGAATACTTCATCATCGAGATTGGCCGCCGACATAAGGTGAACCCGGGTATTATAATGGATATATTATCAGACGAAGAGGTCGGCGTGCTGGATCGAGAGCATATCGGTCGGATATCG
The DNA here is from genome assembly GCA_963666285.2 of Sedimentisphaerales bacterium. Lineage (GTDB taxonomy): Bacteria > Planctomycetota > Phycisphaerae > Sedimentisphaerales > SM23-30 > JAFGDI01. The sequence continues at coordinate 1,370,236 of OY762711.1, read as the reverse complement.
ATTATGGAAATGTACAGCTGCGTTGAGCTGCCTGAGGGTATGCCGAAAGAGATATTGAACCATCTGAAAGAAGTTGAGTTGGATGGGCAGAAGCTGAATACTACCAGGTTGGATAAGTCGTTCTTTAAGCCGCGAAAGAAAGATGCAACAATGAAAGCTAAGCCGAAACACAGACGGGCGGGCAAACCAGCAAAGCCTAAAGGTGCCCGTAAGGGTGGAAATAAAGGCGGAAGACGAGTGAGGAAAGACAGCTTTAAATAGTGAAAAACGAAGAGCGAAGAGTTGCGGTTGTTGCTTCGCAACGTTGTTTTAAAAGCTAACGCAGAAGTAGAACCTTTTTGAATTTGTTATATTTAGATAATCCTACCGGCCGCTCAGAGATGGGCGGCTGTTTTTTTAATCAAACAGAAATTCATCCATAAAAAAAACTTACGTATGCGGGTCCTGTACCGGATAGCGAGAGGCTATACTTTGATCATCTGGCCGTAAGCTAGCAGAATCATTTCAACTACAAAGGCTTGCCAAGCGGAAGCAAAACGCTAACGATAATCTTTGTACGGCTCTACCCTGTAATAGAATTCATACGGGACAGTATCAGAAATATATATATTATCTAAAAAGACGGAACTGTCATCATAGTTATCCAAACCGGAGCCGGAAGCCAGCTTGAATTGTATTGAATTCAGATCCCCGCCGGTAACGCCCCCCCTGGTCAGCAGGATATTATCCAGAAATAAAGTAAAAGTTCTATCTTGCACATCAAGCATAATATCAAAATGCATGTTCCTGTCATCCTGGTAATCTATCGACTCATGCTTTAAGATATCCATAAAACCACTATTACATAAAGAGAGAGCGTAAAGTTCTGTCATATTGAATAAAACGGAAAATTCATTTGCACTATCTTTCATTTCATGTGTGCGGATATCAAATGAAATGAAGTAGAATTCTGACTTACGGGGCAGGTCAAGCCGGACAGTTTCCGAGAAAAATGGGCCGGTATTTCCTTTTGTATTAAACTTTAGGGCCAAGCCGGATTTTTCCTGATGATCAGCAATGTCCTGTTTGACAATTTCAGGACGGCCGGAGATAATTCGGATAGGATCAGACGAATTGCCCAAACCAGTAATAGAATCATCAGCCTGGTTACAATTAGAAAAATCAAGATTGTAAAATATGCCGGGGACCGGTGCAGGCGTCAATATTTCAGATGGGATAAAATCGTCGCCTGGCATTTCGATAATCCTGAAATCAGGCGGGGCTTTGGCGGCTACATAAATATTATCGAGCCCTATATGAGTTTTGCTGTCAGGTTCAGAAGATTTATCATGACGGCAAAGAGAAAATGAAATAAGCCTGAGTTTTTTGGATTTGATACTACTTTTACACTGACAATAACCGTCAATACAGACGGTAAAATCACCGGTATCGATATTTAGAAGAATATCAAAATGGATTATCCGGCAATCAGAATATTTGATCTTTTTCTTATTACGTATATTGATATAGCCATCTTTTATAGTTATAAAATCATTAAGCCACGGGCAAGGTAATCTCAATAGGAAGCTGTTGCTGCTGTCGGCCAGGTCGACAGGCAATAGATCAAAAGAGATAAAAATATCGCCATCAGCATCTTGCATATCAAGTTGAATTTCTCTATAGATCTGCGGATACGGATACTGACTGGGGGGTACCAGTTCTACATGAATTCAATACGATGGGCTTATCTGTCATAGGACCGAACTTTTGCCAGACCAAAACAGGCCCCCAATTCTCAAAGCAGATACTTGTTGAAAATCTATCATTTGGTACAGGCTGCCCGATAATATACCCGGAACCCGAAAAATCAATATCATAATAGGCCTCGTCAGGAACAATCTTCGGTGAATCCACAGGAACATCGATATCAGTAAGAGCAACGGGCTGGGTTTCATCCAACCTGGATAGATATATAATATTCCCCTTATTCAGTTGTTCATAAACAATGTTCTTTATTATAGATTTGTATCCCGGACTGCTAAATCTAAAGCAAAACTCTTTGCCAGCAAGTGGAACGGTTTTACATTTATTGAAAAATAATGTCTGAGTACCACCCCAGCCAACATGCACATATCCGGTAAATATGTTATTGCCATCGGAAATGAATCTCAGATCATGGCAATAACCGCTATCAAATATTTGCTCAATATTAATATCAGTGAGCAATTCATCACATTGGTCATCGCAAACCTTGAAATTAAACGGCAGCGGCTTTAGTCCGTCCTTGTGAACATAACCAATAAACCCAAAATAATCTGCTATAATAAAACAAACTACAACAACAGCAATTCCAATTATAATTTTATTTCCCTTTGACATATCATTAACACCAATTATTTATTTCAGAATTAAAGTTGCAAATAAAACAAGCATCATTCAGTAGAAAACCTACGCTCTATTTTATGGGCCACAATATCGAGAATCAACAACTATATAAAAATACCCTTTGACCAGTCTGAACTAATCAAAGGGTATTATATACGCCTCGCATATGATTTTGCCCGGTCGCTCGGAAATTAAGTGTTTAACTTGTAAACACTTAAACCACGCTCTAACGGACAATTTCAATTGTAAAGGGTATAGCATATTTGGATTGTGCAAACAATATCCGGGCGGGCAGTTCGCAAACAATTTATCGAAATATGCCCGCCTACTATTTGCTTTGCCAGTCTAGAACATTTTTTTGCACATTTTCTGGATGAATCTGGAACCCATTTTAGACATCATCCATACTTCGGTGACGCGTTTACTGAGGAAGCCCATGGTTGGGAATGAATGCTGGAGCATCATGACCTTGTGCATGCGAATCTTGTACTGGATGGCGAGTGCCCATTCGTTAATCATTTCGCCGGAGCCTTCTCCGACGATGACAACGCCGTAGATACGGCCGGTTGAGCTGCAGAATACCTTGACATAGCCTTCGTCTACATCTTCGGCGATAGCGGCGCCATAGCCATCATATCGAACGATATGAGTTTCATATTTGATACCATTTTCCTTGAGTTCAGGCTCGGTCAGGCCAACCTGCGAAATCTGCGGCTCGGTAAAGATCGTTGCGGGGACAACGAATTTCTGGAACTTCATCTTCATCGGGCCAGGCATCATGGAATTCATAAGAGCGATCATGCCCTGGTGCATGGCAGCATGGCTGAACAAGTGATAGCCGTTACAATCACCGACGGCATAGATGTGTTTTTTGCTGGTACGCAGGTATTTGTCGACAGTAATCCCCCTTTTGGTATAGGCAACACCTGCGGCTTCGAGGTTGAAGCTGTCGAAGTTCATTGCCCGACCGGAAGCGAGCAGTATCTTTTCGGCTTCGAAAATTTTGCCATTGCTGGTTGTTATCTCTACGCCGATTGCGGTTGTGCGGGCGGATTTGACAGTATCGCCGGTAATGAGGTTTACACCTTCGCGGCGTAGAGCTTCTTCGAGCAGTTCGGCGGCCTGCGGGTCATTTTTGCTTAGGATATGACCGGAACGCTGGATCATGGTAACCTGGGTGCCCAGCCGCTGGTAGCCCTGTGCCATTTCGCAGGCTATCGCCCCACCACCGCAAACGATCATGCTTTGGGATACCTTTTCAAGTTTGAAAACATTTTCGTTGGTAAGATAGTCTATATCTTCGATGCCCTCAATCGGCAGGATCTGCGGTTTGGTGCCGGCGGCAATATAGATTCTTTTGCCGGTAATTTTTCGGTCTCCAACCTGGACAGTATGGTCATCGACAAAACTTGCAGCCCCCTGGCCAAGGATGAGGTCGCATTTATCGAACATATTAACGGTTTTCTTTTCGTTGATATATTTGAGGTCGTCAGCAATTTTGGAGAAGATGTCGCCAACTTCCGGCAATGGCGTTTCACTTAGCCGTTTTTTGGCAAAGCCGGTGAGGTTGTGACGGAACTTGGCGATACGCAGAAGTGCTTTGCTGGGTATACAGCCGCAATTCATGCATTCGCCGCCGATCTTGTTCTTTTCGATAGCGCAGACCTTTAGGCCCATTTCGCTGCCCATAATAGAGACCGCCATGCCTGCCGGACCTAAACCAATGCAAATAATGTCATAATCGTATTTCATTCAAACCTCGCCAGACTTTGTCTGAACTAGAACTCGCTTCGCTTGGAGACCAAGCCTCACTTGGATTTATCCTCGCTTCGCTTGGAGACTATATTTATTGTTAATACCAATGAGCAAACCGCTGGTTTGCCTTTACTGTTTTAGAATAAGCAAATAGTTATTAAAACCTGCTTACATCTATTTATTCAGATTATACGATAAAAGATATGCATAGTTCAAATAAAAAAAACTAATAATCCAAAATACAAACTTGCGACATAAGGCTTTATTTTACAAAAACTTAAAGATTGAACTACAATTAATATCTTAGTGCAGACTAATGTTAAAGTCAAATAAACAACGAATAAAAAAACCGGATGCCATAAATATGACAACCGGTTTAACTGGTTATAAAAAAATACTGTTAATCACTTATCTTATTCTACGACGAATTCTACCAACACATGCGGTACCAAGACCGGCCAGTAGAATAGCACCAGGAGCAGGAACAGCAACTGAAGTAGCCCAAAGAGCTTCACCAGTAATTTCGTTATTTTCACTACCAATCCCCTCCCAGGCACCTGACCAACCACCTGTGCTAAGCTGGATATCCATTAGCCACTGGGCTGCTTTGCTGATTTGTGATGCATATTTAACAGAATCAACTTCACTAAGGGCCAAAATGGCATAAGATGTTGCCTGAGCACCAGCATACAAAGAATTCACATATTGAGAATACTTTGAAAATCCACCACTTTCAGTCTGATATGAAGCGAGAAGGTCTGCCAGTTCTGTTAGTGATGTGATTCCAATCGTTTCCAAATCACAACCTGTTAGATCAAGCGTTTCCTGACCTAGTGCAGCAAAACCATAGACACCACCAGCCAATCCAAGAACATTATAATATGAAGAGCCAGCTGCAGAGCCATACTCATATTCCCAAGATTCTAAACCCGAATCCAAAGCATCTGCCCAATCAGTCAATACGCTTTGATCGCAGCCAACTTTTACAGCACCGGCAGCGGCCAGACCAATATCCCAAGCGGCGAGATCTGTATAACCACCAGATCTTCTTCCAATGATATAGTCGGCATAACCAGTAATTCCATAATCAGTTCCATCTTTATCATAGACACCGCCTTCCAGAGCATCATAAAACTCTGATTTTACATCAGCAACATAAGATGCGTCACCGGTAACCTTTGACAACTCTGACATAAAAATACCGTTTCCTGTTGAATGTGGAGGAGAAACAGCCTTGATAAACTCACCTGCTTCAACAGCCCCTGCCAAATAAGCAGAATCGCCTGTCTGCTCATAAGCAGCCAGAAGGCCCATCGCAATTGGAGCAGCAGTGTTATTTGCACTACCAGTTGCCGGGTCACCATTATCAAGCGGCCAATCCCAGCCACCATCATCATTTTGCAAACCTAAAAGACGGTTGCCACCATCTTCAAAGGTATCAGCTGAAACAATTGACACACAAAATGCCAACAACAATACAATCATTTTTTTCATAGTATTCTCACCTTTCCAAATAAATAAATTTTAAAAACCCATTGTTATTAATAATAACCAGCTACCCATAAGAGCAGCCGGTTATTAAACATCAAAAATATTTGTAAGAAGAATTACTTAGTAAAGCGACGGATTCTGCCGACACAAGCTGTGCCAAGACCGGCCAGCAAGATAGCTCCCGGAGCAGGCACAGCAGCTACTGATTCAAAATTTGAAACATAAGATGTTCCACCTGCAACAGTAAGTGATACATTATCAACATAACCCAAATATGAATCATTCCAGCCAGAACCAAGACTTATATCACAATATAGAACAGAAGCGTCACCATTAAGATCTTGTAAAATTGAACCAACAGACCAATCAGCTAAAGTATAATTATACGATGTGATTGCCTGCCCATTTACCACATCCCATATCCACCAATTTTCATTAGCAATATTACCAGTAGAGTTCCATATATCAGTAACAATTGAACTCGTGCCATTATTATATGCAGCTTCCCATTTAATATAATATTCTATATCAGTATCAGAATCAGTACTAACTGCAAGTTCAAAAGCAGGAGCCAAATGAGCAGCTGCAGTACTACTACCATCTCGATAATAATCAAAACTAATTACAGTATTTCCTGCCGCAAAATCCCCAAGCGTCCCTAATGAAGTACCAGTATTAAAATATGCAATTGCTTTATCAGACCCTGAAGTAGTAGACTGCATCAGTGACCCATTTCCATTTCTTGGCTGATCTGTATTAATTTCTTGAGAAGCGCCATTTCTCACATAGCTACCCCAATTTTGAGAATAATCAAGCAGAGTAATGGTTTCAGCCGCGTTAACGAAATTGACAAACGCAATAAGCGCAAAAATAAACACAAACTTCTTCATAGTTTCCTCACCTTTCAGAGCTTGCACTCTATAAAACATATTCTCCCCAGATCTCCAGACCTGGAAAACCCTATCATAAACACAATTAATAAAAGTATTTACAAATCCAACATACACATTTTTTAAAAGTGTATATTTCAAAAACAAAAAAAATAAAAGTTGTGTATTATGAGAACACACAAATAATAAGAACTCCTCAAAATATTATTATAAAGACAACCGACTGAAAAACAAGCAAAATCCCTCATATAGAAAAGAATCCATACAAACAAAAATTATATACTTTGACCTAAAACACTAGCATGAATAACTTTACATAAAAAAGCAGGTGTCAATAAAATAATAACACCTGCTTTATTTTAACATTATCTAAACAATTACAAATATATAAATAAGCAAAAAACTTAGATGTAACTTGCACATCAGACGTTCGCAAGTAATTGATACATTTTAACTTATTTTGGTAAGGTTAAAAATTTCAGTTCAGCTATTGTAGTATAAAAACTTCCGCCATGCTCATCGAGAGCGATTAGCTTGACAAATCTGGCAGTAACCGGCTTATCGATCTTAATAATCTGCCAATCACTGGTATTATCCAGTTTACCTTTCTGCAGTTCATTGAAGTTTTCACCGTCATCACCGGCAAGCAAAGTATAGTTGCGAATACGGCCATTAGAGGAATCCTGCCTGGCCAGATATTTGACAGCATACAACAGAACAGGACTGCCCAAATCAACAATGATCTCATGCGGATGCTTCGGTTTCTCACTACTCCAGCTGGTATGCCAGAAAGTGCCGGTTCTGCCATCAACAGCATTAACGGCATAGCCCTCGCCAGGCTCAAAGCTGTCAACAGAAACAACTTTAGTCTCATTAGAAGGAACTGCTGAAAGATTCATTAGCTTTTGCCAATCCGCGGTAGTTAGCGGGCCATAATATTTTTCCGGAGAATAAGCACGAGCAGCAAGATAGCCTATATTATCAAGAGAAATCGGCTCTTTATACTCTATTGCTTCTCCTTCTGGTTCTGTCTGGTAGACAATACTGGCATTTTTTTCACGCTTAGCGTTAGCCATAGAAATCGTCCATTTCGGTTTACCATCATGTACCAGCATACTGCTGCTGATCATTACTTCACTAGTCGAAGCAAAGTTTTTCCGGGCAAGTTCTGCCATTTTCCTGGTATTATTAGTTTTGACAGGACGAATTAAATAACTCAATGTCGTCGCCTCGGGCTGAACACGATATTGAGGAAGAGTAGCCGGGCCACAACTGGCGCCACCAAGCCCTAAAACAGCCGCATCCAGATTGAGATATATCCTATCAGCCGGTTTCAACTCGTTTATATGCCTTGCTTTGTCGATATCATGGTCGCTATACTGCAAGGCATTGAATGCAAAACTGTCAGCAGCAGTAACTAAAACTCCCTTGCCCCAATTATTAGTAAGAGCAACCCATTTAACATCCTGGCGAGATCCATTTTCCTGCGGCAGAACATAAGGGACATACATATCCTCTACATCTTCCTGCCACAAGCCGACAACCGCACTACTTTTACGATCCGGGTAGTTTTCCCATGGTCCTCTACCAAACCAGGTAACATTATCGAGCTTCTCGTTCAGTTCAAGGGTAACACCAATACGAGGAAGCGTAATAGACATCCCAACCGGAATGATAACAGAATCAACCTTAATCCATCCATTGCCAAAAATCTGGTACATGGTAGAAACATCAAAGGCACAGCTCTGCCTGCATTCATACCTGACGCGGGTACTGACCAGCCAGTAATCAACTTCTTTGGTCATATCAAAGCTGACAGGGACGGGCTGAGCCTTGTCAAGGCCTATCTGATACCAAGCCCGATCAAAAGCCTTGTCATTATCTATAGGAGCACGAAACGCGTTCAATTTGGGTCCTGCACCGGCAAGGATGTCCAAACCATAATATTTAAGAGCAGAAATTTGAGCAGCTTTTGAATCAAACTCAATATAAAAATCTTTATGGTTGAAGGTAACCTTACCATCCTTGTCAACAACCTCAACTTTATTCTTATCCTTGGCAACCATTTTCCTAACAGAATCCAGAGTAAGAACACTGTCGCCAATATTTTTCCAAGGTGCAATAAACTGTTCATAGGCAACAGTATAACCCTTTTTAGCCCAAATGGTGTCTTTTTTCAATTTGAACTCAACTTTAACAGTATATTCAGCACCATCAACAATCTTTTTAGGTTTTGTAAACGGTAAGTTAATCATAGTAGAATTATGAGGCATAACAGAAACCGGGTCCATCTTACCATCGTCTATCACTCTGCCATCTTCCTCAATCTGCCAGCAGATATAAAAATCGTTCAGATTGCAGAAATCATATTCGTTAAAGATTTCAACCGCCCCTTCCTGCAAACTAACAGCCTTTACATTTATATACTGATAGACTTTAGCAACATCTCTTAATTTGGGAGTAACAGTTCGGTCAGCATCAATTACACCGTTTATACAGAAATTACTACTGTTCGGCTTATCGCCGTAGTCACCACCGTAAGTAAAGTACATATTACCATCATCATCATATTCTCTAATAGCCTGGTCAACCCAGTCCCAGATGCAACCGCCGATAAGCCTTCTATGACTCTTGATCGCGTCCCAATATTCAACCAGATTACCACAGGAATTACCCATCGCATGAGCATATTCACAAATAAAATAAGGTTTATGCGATTTAGCTTTTCCCCTGCTGATAACATAATCAACACTAGGATACATATTACTTTCGATATCACAAATTTCATTATAGCGTTCGTAATGTACCGGACGGACAGAATCACGTCCATGGATATAGTCTAACTCTGCGTCGAAACATACACCGGAACCAGCTTCATTACCCATAGACCAGAAAATTACGGAAGGATGGTTTTTGTCACGTTCAACCATGCGTCTGGCTCGATCGACATGCTGATCGGTCCAGCTCGGCACATTACCAAGCGTTCTATCCAAGTTATACCCCATACCATGCGATTCGACATTAGCTTCATCCATGAGGTAAATACCATATTTATTACATAACTCATACCAGCGAGGATCATCAGGATAATGACAGGTTCTCACCGTATTGATGTTATGCTGTTTCATAAGCAGGATATCTTTGAGCATTGTTTCTTCTGTAACATAGTGGCCGGTATCCGGGTCATGCTCATGACGATTAACACCTTTGAAAAGGACAGAAACGCCATTAATTAGCACATGGCTGTCGACAATTTCAATAGACCTGAAACCAATATCTGTGCTAAGAATTTCTATAGGTTTTTTCGTATCCGGATCAACAAGTTTAAGCACCCCCTTGTAAAGATTAGGCTTCTCGGCAGACCATTTTAACGGTTCTTTCACGTAACCGGAAAACTTAACCTTAACTTCATCACCAGGAGCAATAGAATCCGAACCAGCGACAAAATCTCCTTTAATGGAATACGCCAGCTTTCCTTTGCCATCATATATATCAAGCAGATAATCAGGGCCAGCAACAGCCGAATCGTAATAGTTGATAATATCAAGTTCAACTGACACCTCCGCATCAATATAAGAAGTATCGAGACTGGTCTGAATAAAGAAATCTCTAATATGCACTTTAGGAGTAGCCATTAAATACACATTCCGGAATATGCCGGAAAGACGCCAGAAATCCTGATCCTCAAGATATGATCCGGAACAATAGCGAAAAACTTCTACCGCTATTTCATGAGTCTGACCTGGTGTTACCATATCTGTAATGTCAAACTCCATTGGAGTACGACTGCCCTGTCCGGAACCGACATATTTGCCGTCAAGCCACAGGTTCATAAATGAATCAACGCCATCGAAATGGAGAAATATCTGCTCTTGATCCCAATTGCCGGGCACCTTAAACTGATATTTATAGCTGCCAACCGGATTCCGTTCTTTATAATTGGTATATTCTTTTCTCGGCTCATCCATAACTTTTGGCGGATTTGCAGCAAATGGAAAAGTAACATTGGTATAAAGAGGAGTGCCATAACCTTCAACCTGCCAGTTTGACGGGACATCAATTAGTTCCCACTGGCTGGAATCAAAATCTGTCTTATAGAAATCAGTCGGTCGGTTTTGCGGATCCGGAGACCATTTGAACTGCCACTGGCCATTCAACATTTTGCAATAGCTGGAATTATACCGGTCACCTTTTACAGCCATCCTTTCTGTTGGATAAGGTATAAGAGTAGCATGAGGTCTGGTAGTATTGCGATGAAGAAACTTCTCGTTTTCGAGATCTGAAATATCCTGGGCAAAAACCAGATTATTGGATATAAGTAAGAAAACAATAGACAAAAGTAATTTTTTCATAAAAACTCCTAAATGTATATACATGAACTACAACAAATATATTTCACATTATAACAGTTCAAAAGGAGTTTTCACGCATTTTTTTAATCAAAGCTAAGTCTTGCAGCCTGATTCAACCCACCTACAGCAGCACAGAGGTCAACCTGAGAAATTTGATAATCTACCAGCGCCTGCAACCTGGAAAGCAATGTATTGGCATATCTTGTCTGGGCGTTTAGGACTTCGGTTGAAGTCTGCATGCCAAGCTTAAATTGCCGCTGCTCAGCTTCCAGAGTACGCAGAGCCAGTTCGGCACTTTTCTGTGAAGCTAAAACAGCATTCCAATTAGACTCAAGAGCATCAACAGCATTCAATACTTCCTGGGTAATTGTCCTGATTTGCAACTGTTTATTCGTTTCAACAATCTGTTTTTGCAGGATTGCCTTTCGATAGCTGCTTTTGGCAACCTGATTACCAAGTGGAATTTGCAAAGACAGCCCTAAAGAATAATCTTTAAAACTATTATTATCTAACTGATCAAAAGCAGCATTAGAATTATATCCAGAGCCACTAATATTATAGGTATATTCCAGACCAAGGTAAGGCAGCAGAGAATTCTTTTGATACTCTATAGCACTTTCACTGGAAGCCAGCGAAAGCTCTACCTGAAACAGTTCAACACGTCGGTTCATGGCATATTCCAGCATTTCGTTCTGATCAACATTATACTTAACCGGTACAGGCTCAGTATCAGTAATATAGACGAAATCTGACTCCAGTGCCATATCAGGAGAATTTATAATCAGTTTCAAATCTCTTTGTCGATCTCTCAGGTTATTATCAGCTTTAATTATGCCATTAAGCCGCTCAGCCAGGGCAGATTCGGCCCTGATAACCTCTATTTCTTTCATCTGGCCGGCATCAACCATTCGTTTAGCCTGGTCATATTGAGCCTTAGCCAGGTCATAGTCTAACTTTCGCACTTTAAGAACTTCCTGTGCCGCGTATAAATACCAATATGCCCGATCAATGGCAGAAAGAATCCACATTGCCTGAAGTTTCGCCTGAGCCAGCTTGGACTTAGCATTATAACTTGCCTGGCGAATATAGTTAGTATTAACGGATATTCCTCCACCTCTAAGCAGAGGTTGAGAAAAGCTAATAGAAAAATCAGTATCATAATAGCTGTTTTGCTGTTGAATTAAGGTAGTTTCACCTGTAACAGGGTCAGTGTAATAATAGTCCTGACCTTCTTTTTGAGTTCTACTAAAAGGGAAATAGAAACTAACATCACCTCCAGTAACTAACGGGAAATTTAACCTGCCATAACTACTGACACGTTCAGTCTCGTCATATTCATCAGGGAAATCATTTGTAATAAAATTAAATCCTGAAACAAATAGCGGTTCAAAAGCAGCATGGGCTGCCTTAAGATCTTCGCGGGCAATTTCAGGTTCGATCAGGCTGACTTTCAGATCGAGATTATTTTGCAAGGCTAACTGACGGCATTTTTCGATAGAAAGCTCTTTGGGAATCTCCTGTGGTTCACTAAAAAAGTTTGGGGCGCGGTCCATAGACTGGTCTTCTGCCGGCTGAAGTTCAACCTTATCGATAACACTTAGCTGTTTTGTGTTAAACTTAGTTGTATCGTACTTATCCAGACGAGTTTTCTCAACGCAACCTGCAACAGCACAACACACAACAAGTAAAAATATATAATATTTTTTATTAACCATTATCACAACACACCTTAAACAAAAAAGTAAGTTTTACTCATACCTTAGAGCCGCGATCGGGTCAAGCCTGGACGCTTTGAACGCCGGGAAAAAACCAAAGAAAATACCAACAAAAGCAGAGAAACCAAACGCCAGCCATATAGCCCACATAGGGACAAAGGCTTTTTCAAGTTGAGCATCAGGTATTTTACTGATTCCAAGGGTCAACAAATAACCAAGACCAATACCGATAAGCCCCCCTAACAAACATAACACTATAGCTTCGATCAAGAACTGAAGCATAATAGCAGAAGGTCTGGCCCCAACTGCTTTCCGAAGGCCGATTTCCCTGGTACGTTCTGAAACAGAAACCAGCATGATATTCATAATACCTATACCACCAACCAGCAAGGAAACACTAACTACCCCGCCAGCAATAGCTGTTACTGCACTGGAAAGCTTGTTAAATTTTTCCAATTCATTCTCCAGCGATTGAACTCTAAACGGCTCTGCATCACCGGGATATACACGTTTTTTAGTCCTTAAAAAGAAACGAAGCTCGGCAAGTCCTTCTTCAGTAACTTCGGGAGCTTTGCTGTTGAGCATAACATGCATCCATGGTCGCCATAATTTCCATGCCGTTTCAAAAGGGATAAAGATCTCTTTGCCGGCATTGCCCATATCAAACACAGAGTTTTTCTCTTCAACAACACCAATAACATTAAAAGTCTTTCCCTGAATGTCAATAAGCTGACCAATACAATCTTTATTTAATTTCAACTGCTGCTGTACTGTTTTGGTAATAAGACAGACCTGCCGTTTTTGTTCCTGATCGATAACAGAAAACGGTCTGCCGAGAACAATTTTCCTTTTTTCAATCTCGAACATTGAATGGCCGATACCTCTGAGTCGCACATTATCCAACTGCTGATCGCTAAAACTGGCCGACATACCATAGTGATCGGTACATAAGCTATAGACTTCAATAGATGGGCACTTATCCAGAACACCATCAAATTCACTTGGATAGAGTCTGATTTTCTCCCAGGAAACATTTTTCCAGGGTCCCTCCTTGGGCCTATCCGGTGAAACCCAGATCATATTGCTGCCGTATCCCTGAAACTCGGTAAGTACCTTTGCTTTCAGTCCGGCCAATGAAGCAATAACAGCTGTAACCGAGGCAACGCCTATAACAATACCAACGGTAGTAAGAACAGACCTGGTTTTATTTGACCTGATCTGTCCAAGAGCAAGAAGGACACTCTGGATCAGAAAAACAAATATATGATAGACAAAACGCAATATTATCATTTAACCGCACCGCCTTCCCCGGTTTCATCGGAAACAATTCTGCCATCTTTCATGCGAATAATACGCTTTGCATGTTTAGCCACATCTTCTTCATGAGTGACCATAACAATAGTCTGCCCTTCATTGTGCAAATTATCGAACAGGTTCAGGATAATCTCGCTATTTTTACTATCCAGATTACCGGTAGGCTCATCGGCAAGCAGAATACTGGGTTCACAAATCAAAGATCTGGCAACGGCTACCCTCTGCCGCTCTCCGCCAGACATTTGATTGGGTTTATGAGTAACCCTGTCCTGAAGACCAACCTTTTCCAGGGCCTTCATCGCAAGGCTGCGGCGTTTATGCCAGGCGGTTCCTTTCGAGTATATCAGCGGCATTTCGACGTTTTTCAGAGCGCTGGTCCTGGGCAGCAGTTCAAAAGTCTGAAAGACAAAACCTATCTGCTTGTTGCGAACTGAAGCAAGCTGGGCGGCATTCATCCGAGTAGTATCCTGGCCATCAAGTAAATATTTACCGCCGGTAGCACGGTCCAGACATCCAATAATATTCATGAGCGTGCTCTTGCCTGACCCGGAAGCACCCATAACTGCAACATATTCATTTTCATTTATTTCAAGATCAACAAAATCCAGAGCATGAACAGTTTCAGAACCCATTTTATATTGACGTTGTATTTGTTCTAATTTAATTAGCATATTACCTTCAAACATTACTGAACCGGTTCTTCTGATTGGCTATCTTCTGAGTTATCTTTATCGACCTCCTGGTCATCAGCTTTGTCAGCGAAGTCTTTATCGCCCTGCCTATCCTCTTTAGCATTCTCATCCTTGATTATCTTGCCATGATTCATTTGTTCAAGCTCTTTATAAGGGCCTGTCACAACCAGGTCATCTATTGAAAGTCCGGCTTCGATTACAGTATTTGTAAGATCACTTGGACCAATCCTGACAGGAGTAGCATGAGCTTTGCCATCAATAAGACGGAAAACAACTGGAGTATATGTTTTTTCCTTATTTATAAGCTCGCTGCCATCACGAATTTCTTTAGGAAGCGTTTCCCACTCACAACCAAGAACTGACTGTGACGGGACAGTCAAAATGTTTTCGTGAACTTTAATTTCAATCTCAGCATCAGCTGTCATGCCCGAAAGTATACGGCCATCGGCATTATCCAGCATTATCTCAACATCACACACCTTTGAACCGGTGCGGCTGTCAAGCAAAACCAGCGATTTCTTATGAACAACCCCTTCAAATCTTTCATCCGGCCAGGCATGAAGCTTAACCTTGGCTTTTTGCCCTTCTTTAACCTTGCCAATATCAATTTCGTCAACCTTTGCGGCTAATAGCATCTTTGACAGATCGGCAACAACCATCATAGGAGTACCGGTATAATTAACGGCACCAGTTACCATCTCGCCGGCTTTCACATGAATCTGAGTAATCACACCTGACATAGGCGAAGAAATTTCGGCATATTCCAAGGCATCTTTGGCTCTCTGGATATTGGAATCAGCTATTTTTAGCTCATTTTCCCTCACTTTCAAGTCAACTTTAGCAACCTTAATTGCATTCTGGCTAGATTTAACCTTGATCTTTAACTGTTCAACAGCAACCTGCAGCTCTTCAACTGAAGTTTCAGTGACATCGTTACTTTGCAGCAGCTTCAAACTACGTTCCAGGTCTTTTTCTTTTTGGGCAAGCTGAATTTCTGCTTCGCGAAGGCTGGATTCCCTGTTTTCAATATCAACCTTGGCAACTTCAATTTGCATAACCTGGGATTCACGACGGGCCTGGCTGATATTAAGATCAGATTCCAGGTCGCTACTGTCAATATTTACCAGAACTGAAGGTTCACGACCAGATTCTGGTCCAAAGACGGCGTCACCTTCTTCAAACGGCAGTTCAATAACCTTACCTGAGATTTTAGCGCTAATAGTAACACTATGAAGTGGTTTGATTTCACCAGGAGCACTAATGGTTTCAACAAGTTTTCCTAATTCAGGCTTATTTACACGTACCTTTACCGACCTGTCTTTATTAGCCTCACTCTGTTTAATAGCTGCAAAGCCAATTAAACCTAACAGCACTAAAATAAAAAGAACAATCATTAGTTTTTTCATCATAAGATTCCATGAAAGCGTATAAGTAAAATACAACAAGTAATATATTAGACGCATGAGAAAACTAAAGGTTACAAAAAAATAATAAAATTAACAAGTTAACATTCTAATTTTAGACAAAAAAAGCAATGTATAAATATTTACCCAACTGCATTTTAATGCTAGAATCTAACATATAAATTTATTATTTGACATATTAACCCAATAAAAGAAACAAAATGAAAAGACTAGCTATCCTAGATTGCGAACACGTATCAGAAACTCTGGACAATGAACCAGAATTTGGCGAAATGATGATCGAAAGCTTTAATTCTATTGGATTTAAGCCGGAATATGAGATATTTGACTGTAAACGGGGAGACTTACCATCCTCGGTTTCTGATTTCACCGGCTATGCCGTAATGGGTTCTTACAACAGTGCTTACGATCCAGACTTATGGATATATGACCTGGGAAATTTCATCCAGGATATCTATAATAATGGCGAAAGCAAGCTTATTGGTATATGTTTCGGCCACCAGATGATCGGAAAAGCATTGGGAGGCAAAGTAGAAAAGGCCCCGGGCGGATGGGGGATTGGCTGTCTGAACCTCCACCTTAACCGGCATCTGTTTACAGATCCTGTGCCGAGTAATCTGCATTTACACTTCAGCCATGCCGATCAGGTTACGATCCTGCCATCGGAGGCTAAAGTTCTGGCTCAGGCCGACCACTGCCCCAATGCAATGATATCGGTTGGGAATAACATTCTTGGTTTGCAGGCTCATCCGGAATTTAACACCAATTTTACCCATAAATTGATCAAAAAACATTCTGCGCATTTTGGAGAAGAAGTAGCCAGAAAAGCCATTGAATCGCTTAAAGTTCTACCAGACAGTAAAATAATGCTGGAAATCCTTAAAGACTTTCTGGTGAGATGATAATAATCTCAAAAAATCCTGACAAAGCCATATCATCCCGATAATAGGGTATGTGAATACTTTGAAATTAAGTCCGGCATTTATAAACGTCTAAATTATGCACTTTTCTGGGCATTTTTGCTCAACGGTTAGTATATGAAAATATCTGAACATGCTGAACGAACAGAAAAGCTATTTGGCACAAGAGCGGAAGATATCCATAAATGGATAGATGGTTTCTTTGACCATGAAAGCTTCGGACAGTTTCTACGATCTGGCAACACAGACAGCTATGACCCTTACGAACATCGAAAGTTCCGTCATTGCAAAGAAGCTTTAGAAGATGCATATAATGAGTTTGAAGGAAAATACAGTCGAAAGCTCATAAAAAACGTTTTTGAATGTCATCTTAAAGACGACTACAACGGCTATCTGCCAAGCCGAGATGATTTCAAAAATGGAACCTTTACTGAAAAATACCATGAAAGCGAAGAAAAATCTGCCCAGGAACAAATACTGAGCGAAGTAGAGCTTGCAGAGTATTTTAAGGGAAAAGAATACTATCAAAAGAAAAAACAGAAAAATCAAAAAAATCTTACAAGCTTCCACCTTAAAATAGTACTTCCTACTCTCACTGCTACCGCCCTGTTTATCATATCAATCTTTACCCTGATCATACCAGTATTTCAGAATAAGATGCTGCAAGACCGGAAGGTGATGATAAAAGAGCTCACCCTGGCAGCAGACAGCGTAATTGAGCACTATATCAAATTAAGTAAAAGCGGTAAAATGACGCTTGAGGAGGCTCAGCAAACCGCAGCAAGAGAAGTTGGCGAAATGCGGTACGGGCCGGAACTCAAAGACTATTTTTGGATAACTGACACTCACCCACGAATGGTCATGCACCCCTACCTTCCCGAACTTAACGGAGCAGATTTAACAAACTACGTTGATATAAAAGACAAAAGTAAAAAGAAGTTATTTGTTGAGTTTGTAAAAATAGTTGAAGAGCAAGGCGGAGAAGGATATCTAAGATATCTCTGGCAATGGAAAGACGATGAAAAGCATCATGAGCCAAAATTATCTTATGTACGACTGGTTCCAGAATGGAACTGGATAGTAGGAACAGGTATATATATCCATGATGTCGAAGCTGAAATACAAGGGCTGACCTACGACCTGCTCTGGGTGTTCCTGTTAATATCGATAGTATTATTTGCCATCATTTTATATGTAATCTCGCAAAGCTATAAAATAGAAAACGAACGAATTTATGCCGAACGCGGCCTTATTGAAGCCAAGGACAGGTATCGAGCTCTTGTGGAAGCGTCGAACGAAGGATATATCCTGCTTGTCGATGGTAAAAACATGTATTCCAATATCACATTACAAAGAATGACCGGCTACAATGAACAGGAACTGGCATCGGTAGCAATATGGAAGGAACTCCTGCCGGCCAATAACAGGATTAATAAAAATGCTATCGGCCAGCTGGAAAAAATCATTGCAGGTGACATATCAGCGGCAGAATTTGAAGCTCAGCTGCTGACAAAAACCGGTATTAAAACTGATGTTATAATGGCAGCATCCAAGATATTTCTATCCGAAAAAAACGGACATGTTATATCAGTAAGAAAAATCACCAGGGCAACCCTTGATAATGACGGCAAGCTTTACCAGCAGATCCAGAACTATAGTGAACTGCCGGCAGGTATACAGCTGGAAATTGAATCTGGTGACACGATAGGACATATTGTCCATTCGCTAAGCAATATTCCGGCAATGGTACGGGAGATGACTCTCCACGGAGTTAAATCATCGGCAATTCGCGACTCGCTTTGCAAGATATTTGAAACTGCAATGGTCAAACTGATAAAAATGGCAATAGACGAGATTGGAGAACCACCAGCTGAATTTGCATTCCTTACACTAGGCAGTAACGCTCGCCGTGAAATGACAATGTTCTCTGACCAGGATAATGCAATAATCATTAAAGATATCAATAGTGATGATACAACTTCAGTAAAGCGATATTTCCTTAAGCTCGCAGACAGAGTCTGTACTATGCTTGACCGGGCCGGGTATAAATTCTGTCCAGGTGGTATAATGGCAATTAACCCGAGGTGGTGTATGACTCTTTCTGAATGGAAAGATAAATTCACCCATAAGACAATCCAGAAGTTTGATGAGTCTGTTCTGGATATTCATACATTCTTTGACATCAGCTGTATTTACGGCAGTGAAGAACTTACAAACGAGCTGCACAGGCATATGATGGAAATTACGCGAGAAAACCCGGAATTCTATCTCCATATGGCACGCAACTGCTTAAGCTACGATATACCACTAAATGCCTTTGGCTATTTGAAAACAGAAACCCAGGATGGTGTAAAAAGTCTGAACCTGAAAGACTGTATTGTTCCGATCGTTAATTTTGCCCGTATCTTTGCATTAAAATATAATATCGGTAAACCATCCACACTGGATCGTTTAAATATGCTGGCTGAAAAGGAAATACTCTCCAGTGAATCATTAAAAGATAATATCCTGGTATTTGACCACTTATGGTATCTGCGTTTCTATAACCAGATTATATGCCATTCCGACCTGCGCGAGGTCAATGACGAACTTGAGCTGGACAAACTAACTGCGGCAGAATGTCAGAAACTTCGGGACTCGCTTAATACGGTATCAGCTCTGCAAAATAAGCTAAGTTACGAATTTCTCGGCATACCGGTTAACTGATATCATTTCTCTTTCATTATTACATTATAAAATGACGGGATAACAAATAATGTCAGGAAGGTTGATGATATCAGGCCAAATACTACCACAACAGCTAATGGTCTTTGCACTTCTGCACCAATACCACTGGCCAGCAGCAACGGCATAAGTCCAAGAACCGTCGTAATTGAAGTCATAACAACCGGCCTGAACCTTTGATGGCAGCCGTTGATAACAGCATCACGAAGATTCATACTTTCCGACAACTGGCCAATACAAGTTACAAGAACCATACTGTCCTGGATAGCAATTCCAAAAAGAGCGATAAAACCAACTGCCGCAGGTACTGATAAATATTCTCCCATAAGGTACAAACCAAAAACACCGCCAATCAGAGCAAGCGGAATATTTATCATTACCAGCAATGAACTTTTTACTGAGCCAAACGCAAGAAACAGCATAAAGAAAATCATAAATATAACAACTGGTATAATAACTGCCAGCCGTGTCATTGCCCTCACCTGACTTTCAAACTGGCCGCCGTATTCAACATGATAGCCGGCCGGCAGTTCAATTTTTTCAGCTATTCGATCTTTGATCTCGGCTACAACACTACCCAGATCCCGGTTGCGAATATTACCTTGTATAACCCAGCGGCGCTGGTTATTCTCACGATTTATTTGAATCGGACCCAGCGTTTTTTTGACCTCGGCAACATGGCTCAAAGGCACACGGCTGCCATCGGAAGTATTTACCATCAGGTTACTGATCTGTTCAATGTCATCTCTAAACTGCTGCTGATATCGCACCTGTATACCATACCTCCTGGTATTGAGATAAACATTATCAACCACCTTACCACCGACAGCAGCTTCTACCAGTTCAAGAATTTCACTTATATTGACTCCATACCTTGCACAAGCCTGTCGATCTGCAATGACCTGCACCTGGGGCTGCCCGTTGCTTTGTTCCAGAGACAAATCTGCCAACCCTTCAATATTGTCGATAGTGTTTTTGATCTCAGCAGCTTTTTTCTGTAAAATGTCAAGATCTTCACCATAAACCTTGATCGCAACCTGGGCTTTGACACCGCTAAGCAGCTCATCAAAAGCATTCTGGATAGGCTGAGTAAAATTAAGCTGCAAACCGGGATAATGTTTGAGTTTCGCCTCGATCTTTTCAATAAGTTCAGCCTTGGAACCGGTTGACTGCCATTGATTCTGCGGAAGCAGCTCGATATGTACCTCGGCATAATTCACAGGATGCGGATGACTGCCTGCCTCGGGTCTTCCGATACGTGAGACGACCTCTTCTACTTCATCAAACTCAGTTATACTGCGTTCCAAACGCTGAATAGTATCAACAGCTTTATCAAGTGATATACCAGGTGCCATCGTAACACCAATCATTATCGAACCTTCTTCCAAAGTCGGGATAAATTCGGTACCGATATTTGGCAGCATAACACAACTAACAGCAATCAGTCCTATCACCAGCAACAGTACGACCAGTGGGCGCTTTACGGCAAAATACAATAGCGGATCATGCTGCTTTTTCAGCCAGCTAAAAAGAAAAAACTCTTTATGAACACCAGTATGAAGTAAATAGCTGCAAAGAGGCGGAACAATCAAAACAGCAAATATCAATGAGCCCAACAGGCCAAAACAAAGTGTCTGGGCCATTGGAATAAACATCTTACCTTCAACTCCTTCTAATGTCAGGATAGGAACAAAGACAACAACCACAATTAACAATGCAAATATAATGGGTTTGGCAACTTCAACCGCTGCTTCCATTATAATATCAGTTCTATGCCTCAGATCATCCTGGTCATTTGTATTCAAATGACGAAATATATTTTCGGCCATGACAATAGCACCATCAACAAGCATACCCATCGCTATCGCTACCCCGCCCAGCGACATAAGATTAGCCGATATCCCCGCTGCACGCATAAGGATAATCGCAATAAGCGAGCTGAACGGTAAAGCAAACACTACCACGAGAGCGGTCCGTAAATTCCCCAGGAAAAGGAACAGCACTATCGCTGCCAGCACAGCACCCTGCAGAAGAGCCGTCTTAACAGTATGTGTCGCTTTCTGGACCAGCTCCTGCTGTTCATAATAAGGAACAATTTTCACCCCATCGGGCAGCGATGCCTGAACTAAAGGCACTATATCATACAATCTTTCAATAACTTCAGATGTGTTTTCGCCGTATAGCTGCATAACAATGCCAGAGACTACCTCCTGTTCTCCATTACGGGATACTACCCCGCGCCTGATTTCCCTACCAAATTTAACTTCAGCTACATCACTGATTCGAACGGGCGTACCATTATATGTTCGTATTGTTATTGCCCCGATATCTTCCCTGCTTTTTACCAGGCCAATACCGCGAACCAGGTTCTCTTCCTGGCCGGAGACAATATACTGACCGCCAACATTGGCATTGTTAGAATTTATCGCCTCTACAACATCCTGTAAAGTCAGCTCGTACTGCATAAGCAGGTTAGGATTTATATCAACCTGATATTGCAAAACATAACCGCCCACACTCAAAATATCAGTTACACCTTTGACCATTTGCAACTGATATTTAACAACCCAGTCGTTAAGGTCTCTAAGGTAGCTTAATTTATCTTTACCTTCTGTGTCAACGGAATCATCAGCCTCAAGATAATAGATAAATATCTGGCCTAAACCGGTAGAAACAGGCCCAAGTTTGGGCTTATCCACCAGATTCGGCATTTTTGCCATAGCTTCGTTCAGACGCTCATCCACTATCTGTCGGGCAAAATAGAGATCAGTATTATCTTTGAAATATACATATACCACCGACATGCCAAAAGCAGAGGTAGATTTTACCTGTTCAACTCTCGGAAGTCCATTCATAACAGATTCTATCGGAAAACTGATCAGTCGCTCTATTTCTTCCGGTGCCATTCCATCAGCCTCTGTAAATATTGGCACCATTACCGGAGAAATGTCCGGAAACGCACCTACGGGCAGCTGTTTATATTCGTAAACGCCAAAAGAAGTAACAAACAATATCGCCAGCAAAACCAAAAGACGATACTTTACTGAAACATTTATCAATTTAACATGCATTGCATTTTACCTTTATATTATGTGGTTCTGTATATGACGGTCCATATTATACCTATATAATTTTCATATCAGATAGAATCAGTTACGGATAACCTGTATTAGTGTCCATGTCCGGCATGACTATCGAGAGTACTGGTGACAACTTTAGCCTTCAGGTCAAATGCCCCCTGGGAAACTACCTTCTCTCCTGAGTTGACACCAGAAACAATCTCAACAAACCGGCTGTTACCATAACCCAGGATAACAGGCTTCATTTCATAATCTTCGCCATCACTAACAAAAACCACCTGTCTGCCTGCAACAGTCTGCACAGCCGCCCTGGGGACCACCCTGTCATATTTAACTGTATCTCCATAAATTTCTGCATTAACAAACTGACCTGGTCTCAAGCCGTAATCGTTATTTCCGATTACCACCCTGGCAGTCGCAGTTCGTGTTTTTGCGTTAAGTACCGGGCTGACGAAACTTATACTACCCTGATAGCTTTTGCCATTGGTATTTATCAGGCATTTTTGCCCTTTAAATATTTTTGCCTGATCGTTAGGAAATACATCCAGGTCAATCCAAACGGTCTTAAGATCAGCAACAGTAAAGGCTGATCGGTCTTCACCAAGCCTTTCGCCAAGAGTAATATGCTTCTCTATTATTGTACCATCAAAAGGAGCACGCAGCGGATACCAGCCTAACCGCTCAAAAATGGCCGGCTTCTTGCTGCTGTTTACCAATGCAGCTTTCTTTTTACATTCTTCACAATCAGGATCAGGGCAGGATGTGTCAAATTCCTCATTTTCCCGGCTTACCAAACTTGTAAGAACCAGGCCTTTAATATCGTTTTTATCCTGGCCTAAAACGTAAAGTTTTCGTTCGGCACCCTTCAAAGCCAACTCCATCCTTTGGGCATTGGTCGCTTCTTCCAGCAAGTCCTGCTTAACCTGGAATTCAGAGATATCCTGGACCGCGATATACTCAGCCTCAGCTTTTTTTAGAGCATTTTCTGCATCCAGGTATTCCTGCTGACTGGATATTTTCTGATTAAACAACTTTTTTTCCCTGTCATATACATTGCCGGCCAGAATAAACTCTGCATAAGATTTAACCAGTTTACTGCGATATTCACCCATCTCTAAAGGCTCAAAACTCTTTAACTCATCCAAAGTCGGCTTTGTTCGCAGAAAACCTATCAGTTTTATTGTATTGTCTTTAACATTTTGCGCTCTATCGAGTAGAGTTTTACAACATCCGACTTCTGCCAGTATATCAAGGTACTCAACCTTCGCCTGTCCAAGTTCAACACTTTCCAGCCAGGCCAAAACCTCACCTGCTGAAACTGAGTCACCGGTACTTTTGTTTACCTGTCGCACAATGCCGGGCGTCAATGCCGAGATATGCGCAAGCCTGTCATCATTCAATTGCACCTGACCTGTTAATTTAGCAGACTCGGGAATCTCACCTTTGGCCACTTCAACAACTTGAATTCCTATAAGTTTAATTTCATCTGCAGTTAAATGAATAGCACCTTCTTCATGACCAGCGTGATCTTCGCCAGTTGAATCTTCATGCTCATGTCCATCATGACCTTCAGTTGACTCTGCTTCTAGTTCATGAACAGAATATTCGCCAACATGCCCATCATGCACAGACTCAAGCTCTTCATCATGAGAATGGGCATCCTGTGTCTCAACTCCGGCACAAGTATTGCATTCGCTGCATACTTCCTCAGCCGCTGTTAACGGCACCACAACCATAATTAACAGCGTTACCGATACCACACATAAACTCATTAATAATATTATTTTATTTCTCATATAAAACCTCAATATATTTTCATTACAAATTTTAATTGCCTGCTATCCTGTCTAGTTCATTCATTTTCAGATGGTATTCTGCCAGAGCATCAAGATATTCCTCCTGTACAGAGAAGTAACTTCTCTGAGAATCCAGTAAATACAAATAATCCACTTTACCCTGTTCATACGAAAGCATTGTCGCCTCAAACAATTCCTTTGCCGTACTAAGAATCTCAGACTTTATAACTGTCACTTTCTCATAAGAACTAGCCAACTCACTATGCAGCCTGTTCAACTCACCCCAGACAAGCAGATAGTTGCTCCGCTGCTGCTGCGAAGCAGTTTCGAGGTCATGCCTGGCTTCTAATTCCAACTGGCGATTACGAACCGGTTTTCTTAGCGGTATTCCTATCCCAACAACAAATGCCGTCCCATCAGATTCGTTAAAATATTTAACTCCGCCGCTTAATTTTATATCCGGACTGGTCTGGGACCTGGCCAGTTCAGCCTTTGCCTGCCGTTTCTGGATTTCTACTGCCCATTGGTTAATATCAGGATTATTGGCAATTATCTTTTCCAACTCAGCAATCGGAGGCACATTATTATACTCTTCCAGATCACCTGCCAACCTGCCGAATTGGGGTTCCTGACTGCCCCAGAGTGATGCGAGTTTCTTTCTCAGATATTCCTTATGCACGACAATCTGTTTTTCAACCAACCCGGCCTTTGCCAGCAACATCTTTGCCTTCATATAGTCAAGCGGACCGGTCTTTCCAGCTTGCACCCGCTTATCAATCATATCAGCCATCTTTTTACATATTTGAACCTGTTCACCAGCCAATTCGATTTTTTTCTGAACAACCAGCAGTTTTATAAAACTGTCTGCAACTTCTTTACATATATCAAGCTCTTTAGACGCATATTCCAGCTCCGCCAGGAGAGTATCATAAGAATATACCTTTTCACGGATCGCAACCTTATCTCCAAACTGAATTATCTGGCTCAGTTTGAGAGTGGTTTCCATCGAATCAAGTCCGCTAAATGATTTATTGCCGCCAAACTCATCAAACTCAAATTCCAGCTCCGGGTCAGCGGTTAGCCCGGCCTGTAACTGCCTGGCACGTGCCGAACGTATTTCGCTGCTATAGGCATGTAATTGAGGACTGCCAAGCAATGTCGCAGCAACAGCATTTTTAAGTGTAAGCTCACCGCCAGGCTCGGTAAAACCTGATATATTGTCATTCGCAAAAAGAGAACCGGTAAGTAATACCAGGCAAACAATTAATAATCGAGACATAAAATCTCCTCTGATACAAATATCTAAAGTAATTCCCTTTATGCAGCCCAAAGCCGTCTAAACCATTCCAAATATACGCATAAATGCATTAATTGAACAGAATAGCAGACTGTGACCGCAAATTATAAAAAGTAGATTGAAAAAAAGAGGGTACTATCAATTGCGCATAATGACAGTACTTAAAGGAAAATGGAACCGCAATTCGGATGAATCGCGGGTTATAGGTGTCGGAAACATATCAATTATTTCACTAAAGGCCACCGAATCAGACAAAAATGCGAAATATGCAGATAAATTTAAATCGCTACCCGGCAGCATCTCAGAATTATCCAGAGGAACATCAACACAGATATCACATCGACATTTACCTTGATCAATAGCAAATAAACCTCCATCGACAGGATGTTTTATGCCGGATAAATGACTGGAGTGACTATCACCACTATGTTCATGTTCACAATGGCAACTGCTATGTACTACAGGCTGAACTTTTATGTGTCCTGCCTGGCAAATGCACACAACTAATCCCTGATTAATCAGCAAAACTGTTATAATCAGAAAAGGTAATACAAATTGTACGTTAAATCTTTTCATAGCAAGCAACTACAATATTATAGCTTCTATATATCAGTATATTCTTAATATATATTAGCGGTTCTTTAAAATAAATCAAACTTTGCTTTTAATTTATTAGTACTATAATATAATTGAGGTATATAATATTAGCGTCAATAAACAGGCTAAATAGAAGGACTTTTTGAGTTAATGAAAAGAATTGGTAGTAAACTATTGGTTTTTATAACCTTAGCAGCATTTACCCTTTCATCGGTAAATGTTATTTACTACATGCATTTGCCATGCAATCAATCCAGCTACTGCCAAAATGAACACACTGACAGCGGCGACCACAATTCCAACAGCAAACATGATCCAGACAAATGCCCTATTTGTCAGCACCATCTGTATTGCTACGGCAAAATTATTACCGAGCCATCCTTTAGTATTTCATTTACTGAAATTATCATCGGAACAACAACTGAAGCATTCAATGCTTACGAGAGCCAGACACTGTGTATAGCCAGATCTCGTTCTCCCCCTCTTTCTCATTTCATTTAAGTTACATTTTCTAATTATTTCTTAACGCATCAACTAATAAGACATGTTGATTGTGGTATATTTGTATGCCGTATCAACCTGTAAGAATGCTATGCGCTAAGATGTTTACCACACCCGTTTTTATATCTTGATAACAAAACATTAAGATATCATGGAAACGTTTAAACATACAAAAGGATAAACGTAATGAAAAATAAGTGCGCATTTACGTTGATAGAACTTCTGGTTGTAATATCCATAATTGCGTTACTGGTCAGCATTCTTATGCCTGCACTGGCAAATGCCAGGGTACAGGCAAGACGCGTCGCCTCGGCCAGTAATATGCGACAAATTGGCATTGCAATTGAAATGTACGCTGCGGACAACAAAGGGTATTTTCCTGAAACAACTCACGATAAAACCGACGAAGAATCATGGATATATACATTATCAAAGTATTTTTCTGATATTGATGAAATCAGGATATGTCCGGCAGACCCCAAAAAAGCCGAAAGACTGGCAAACAAGGTAAGCAGCTATGTATTGAATGAATATATTGCTGTTGATGAAACAGACCCTTTCGGCAGAATAACAGGTAAGTCGTATCGCAATAAAGACAGGATAAAAAGACAGGCAGAGTGTATTACTACATTTGTCGGGGCAAATAATTTGGATGCAAATGTTACTAATGATCATACCCATTCGAGATTATGGTTTAACCCTGCTCCTAATGTCCCATGGGATACCATCCAAAAGGATATCCAGGTGGACAGGTATAAAAACTGCACACTGTTTTTATATGCCGATACACATGTTGACCCCCTACCAAAAGACACTATCAAAGAATGGGCAGATAACTTTTACAATTTTGCTAAACCTAAAGACTAGCGTAAAGGATAAGAAATGAAGTACATGATAATTATAATAGCCGCATTGATGTCGCTAAACTGTTATGCAGATAATAACTGCAGTATGCTGACAAAGGGAATAACTCTGCATTTCTATTTAGAGGGTTCAAACTCAGAGCCCAACAATTTTGATCCAAATAATTTTACGATAATCGATACCTACCACACAGACGTTGAAGTATCATTCAAATCATCCGGTTGGGACCCGCATTTATCTTATGATTCACCGGGAAGCGGCCAGGAAGGACAACGTGTCGAGCTTGAAGATGGACTGCTATACGGTAATAGTAATACTTATTACAACTCAATACCGGGCGGCTTTGAATTCACAGGAGTTGGTGCTGGCGGAGAATTGTGGATTTTGCCGCAAAATGCCAATAACGGTGAACTACCACTCGGTTTTGCTGCTCACGACTCTGATACATACAACTTGTGCGACTGGAACCCGAACGATCCGGATAAAAACGCTGACACCGGCGACCAATGGTTCAGAGTAACCTTGAAAGATGTTCGCGGGCCGGAAGGTGGCCAGTTTTCAGTATGGCAGACAGGGCCAACAACAGTATTTATGTCATCATATAGCGACGGTATAACCAGTGACGATACGTATTATATATCAGCAGGCGGGCACAGACATCTAAACTGGGGTTTTAGCAAACCGGGATACTACGAGATCGATTTTGAGATTGCGACAGTTTATAACTGCCAGGAAACCCTTTTCGCTGATATCTGGCCTATCAATAACGAACCCTTTAGCGGAGACTGCAAAGTTGATCTTTTCGACCTGGCGTTACTTGCTGAATACTGGCTGGAAAGCAACTGCGTCTCTGAATCAGAATGTGGAATAGCTGACATTTATCAGGATGACAAAAACACAATAGATATTAATGAACTGCAGATAACTGCCGGAGAATGGCTGCTTTGCGGTTATCCTGGATGCGAATAAACTCAACAGAATAAATGAAAATGTAACTTAAATTTAGCAAAATAAAGATGAATATTTCCAAACAGTAACCGAGTAATTTTTTTACATAAACAATATCAATTTAATTTATAAAGGATTAAAAAATGAGAATTATAACTAAACTATTTGCAATTACCGTATTAACTTTAGCCGCGAACTCGATATACGCTTCAGCAATGTTTACCGGAGGTCACGCTGACATAGGGATGGCCGGAGAAGATGGCCTCGAACTGCACTTTCATGCAGAGGGGGCAACTATAGACGGAATCGATGACGTTGAAGCAGAGTATGAACCCGGCGATATCACAATATCAGTCCCGGAAGCTGCCTATAATGGTGAAATGTGGGCTCTGCCGCAAAGCCATAACCATGACCTCCCGTTCCTGGGCATTGGCACAGGCGAAGCTGAAGAAGGATTATTTGTAAATGATACTATTAAATTCACTTTGATCGGTATTACAACTACATCCGGAACTGGTAATTTCTCTCTGTGGCAGGAAGATGCTTTTGGCACCAAAACAATATACATGTCAACAGAAGACGGAATATCTGACTCCGACTCAATTTTGCTATCACTTGGCCATGCTCACTATAACTGGGGTTTCACCGCACCTGGCACCTACGAACTACAGTTTGAAGCCTCCGCAGAACTAACTGCCGGTGGAATAGATTCAAGTATAGCAACATTTACTTTTCAGGTTGTGCCGGAACCGACATCGGCCACATTAATAATTGCTGCAATGGGTATGTTTATTAGAAGGAGGTAGTAGAAGAACGGGCAGAGCTTTTTACAGCTCTGCCCATATTTTCGAAAACAAATATTGTTTCATTAAACTATATGTCAGTATAGAAATATTATTTTTCTATAGTTAATTCCGGATTGATAAATGCTCCCCAATCTCTTCCACCACCGTCATCAGATTCCGTAATTGACAGTGTCAAAAAACTGGCATCATCGGCTAAAGATAGCTGGGCAGCTTTTGGCATTATAAAATGCTCAACTTGTCTGGCACTGAATTTTAATTCACCATCAACAAATACCCAGAAATCTATCTTACCATTTTTCTTATTTGACTCATTTCTGAAACCATATTCAAAATTGAATGATGGTATCTTGATATTATTGCCAAAATTATTGCGTATCTTTGCAAGGTCAAAGGTAACACCAAGGTTAGAATGCATGTATATTGCTACATTTTCAGAAGAAGGATCATATTTGTCATAATATCCGTCCCCGCCTTCACCTAAATAATATGGATTGGCCTTAAGATAAGAAAAGAACTTGCCCCTGGTATCTGGAAAACCGGAATAGGTAACACCATTTGAGCTGATTACAACCGGTTCATTTTCGTTACCGTCAGGCACGAAAATTGAATCTACAAATTCTGATTCTAAAACAGGTTTAAGATCAACAGATATTAGTCTTTCAGAAGTGGAAGCATCCTTAAAAAAAGTGAATTTTCCTGTTAAAGGATGTATACAGATATTGGGCTTACCAGTCCCAAAGCCATTACCACCGGCAACGAGGTCGGCAAGAGAAAGTTTCTCACCTCGCCAAATATCATTTGATTTAGAATTCACAAATCGTACAAACTGGTTATCCTTCATAGGAATTGTTTCCAGGTTGCCATGCTCAGCATCGAATTTATAAGCATTGCCCTGGAAAACCTTTTTGCTGGAACGCTTACCGCCAGTTCTTCCGGCATAAAGCTGCACTTCACCATCCATAACGTGAAGTTCAGAGGATCCTTTCACGTCAACTTCCACACCAAATTCAGTGCCAAGATCAATAAATCTTGAGTTTGGTGTGTCCACTGCAAAGCCAGTACCTGTCGGAGAAACATGTGAATATAATTTGCCATGATTAAGAAATATACCATCTCTATCAATCTCAAATTTGGCCGGCCCTTCAATCACAACGTCAACACCATTATCGTATCGAATGCTCAATATCCCGTTATCAATGAAATACGGAGCCTGATGTGTCAAAAGACGGTCATTGGTCAATAATCGCTCAGATTCCTGATGCCATTTGACATTTATCTGATCAACTAAGGTAGCAACCGGCTCGGACAACTGAGGAGGAAAAACATTTGCATAGATTACAAAAAAGATCAATATCGAGGCAGCTGTGGTAAAAATAGAATAATACCAAAAACGAAGCCTGCGATGCTTGGAATAGAAATCCACACTAGCTTTCTCGTGAATATTATTTTCTATAACTGGTTTTTCAATAACCACTTCCGGTGCAGATACTTCATATTCTGCCAGTTCTGAAATCAGTTTCCAATCCAGTCTGTCAGGCTGGGTAATATCAGCACCGAACTTGACCTGAACAGCCGAATATGTCGCAGCAAACTGGCAATATTCCCGGACATACTCAGGGTTTTCTGACAATATCTGCTCCAGCAATTCCAGTTCCTGATCTGAAATGTTATTTTCAATCAGCTTAAGGAATAATGGGGCTAAATCATCTTTTCGTTCATAATCTGACATCAGTATCAACTTTCAAAAGTCTTAAATACTATCTAGTTGTAAATAAAATACTTACAACTAGCAATGTACATATCTTACAATTCCTGAACCAGAGTTTTTGAAATACAAATCCTCAAAGATTCATAGATCCTGGTTATATTTCTATAAAGAGCACTACTGGACCTACCTGTTCGGACAGAAATTTCGTTCATTGAAACATTATTTCTATACCGAAGCTGCAGCAGCGTCTGATCCTTACTACTAAGCTTTTCCATACACTTATCTAAAGCATTGATCCGGCGATTAAACTCTTTTGATTCCTGTTCGGCGGTTTCAGCAATAGATTGATACAGCTGGTCGCTAAGCAGTTTTTTAGTCTTATTGTTATCACGTAAGTACTCCATCGCCTTATTTTTTGCGATTCGGATGGCCCACGCATTAAAATTGGTCCCCTCTTCAAATTTATCAAAATTTTCCCACATAAATGATGCCGTATCCTGCAAAATATCCTCAGCAGCGGCACGATTATGCACCAGTGTCAGCAGATAGGAAAAGACTCTGCCATGGACACTGTTATATAAACTAAAGAAAATATTCGACTTATCGCTCATAATATAATAATTAACATATAAACAAGAAATGCATACAAGCACAACTATTTCATATATTTATATATGAAATTATGCAGTATTATTCCCGCATGATTTTTATTTTGCGCAAAATAGTATAATAAAAACAGCTCAAATACTAATAATAGTATTATTTTAGTATTTCAAATAGATTAACAAAATCATCAGTCCACAGACTAACTTCTTTTTTCTTTACCATATCTTCTTTGCTATCAACCATTTGAGTATTAAGAATATTTTCATTGCGGCAAAGTAATACCCAGGTAGCAGCCAAAGTTGCAATATCATCATCACCATCATCATGTACCTGACAAGCATTAATTCCCAGTTCTTCAGCCAGACGAAGGACAACAGATGGAAGATCCAGATGTCGATTAGAAAGATGGAATGCTAAAACACCATCCTGATCAAGATGTCTGAGATAAACATTTACAGCTTCGACAGTTAGCAAATGAACCGGTATTGAATCACTGGAAAAAGCATCAATAACAAGCAGGTCGAAATCCTGATCCGGTTGGGTATCCATGACAAGTCTAGCATCACCAATTAGCACCTCATAGTCAGATGGACAGCCTGAAAGGTATGAAAACCAGCGGTCATCTTCAGCGATTTTTAGAACTGCAGGGTCAATTTCATAGAAGCAGAAATAGTCACTGGGCAGGCCATAAGCGGCTATAGTCCCTACGCCAAGGCCAACGACGCCAAAGCGAAGAGGGTCCCTAGCGGTATCATCGATAGCAAACGGTATCCCACGGCGATGGTGCGAGATAGCATCCAAGGCAATACCAACACCTGCCTCGGTGCCGTAGTAAGCGGTGGGTATACGGCGTTTCACGGCGTCCTGAAACTGTATGCCGTGGAACGTTGTACCATGCTGGAGCAGGTAGCGGGCGTCAAGCGGAGAATCCGCGGCATCAGTCCAAACAGTAAGTACACCGAAGAAATTCCGGGTCTGATACAGTGAGGTCCTACCACCTGAGTCAACCGGAGTTCGATATAAAACAGACCATATACCAACGATCATAATCGCCATCGCCCATATTAATCGCCTGGACAGAGGCAGTCTGCGATGGATATCTGCGAGCAGTGTAAACATAATGCAAGCAATAATGCCCAGGTTGAGTTCGAGGTATGAATCGAAAATCAGCGGGCAAATGACAGCAACGATAAAACCGCCGAGTGCCCCACCTGCCGCAATCATAAGATAATAACTAGTGAGTTTATGGTGGCCCGGCCTAAGGTAATACAACTGACCGTGACAGACCATAGCACAGGTAAACAGCAGAGCAAGGTAAATAGCAATTTCCTGCGGTAATGAGAAGCGGTCCGGCTGGAGCCGCTGCCAGACGGTAAGGCCAATCGCAGAAATAAACAACAGGACAAAGATAGAGTGTTTGTACCAGCGATGACTATCAAAACATATAATAAAAGTGAGTAGATATATCGCCAGCGGCAGTATCCACAGGAAAGGGATAGCTGCAATGTCCTGGGTAATTTTAGCAGTTATAGCGAGCAGCTCAAGGCAGGCTATTGCAGGAAATGCGAGCCAGAAGAAACGTCGTGAAAGAGTGATTTTGTCCTGGTAAGAATTAAATGGGTCTGTCCCCTTTAATTGAATTTCATTTGATTGAGCAAAAATGGGGCCCGTCCCCTTTAATTTCATAATGAAGGCACAGGCGATACTCATCACAGCAAAAGCGGCCATAATCCAGGACCAGATGTGGGTTTGCTGGGTGCGGGTAACGGCAGGTTCGACCAGGAACGGATAGCTGATAAGAGCAAGCATCGAACCGACATTAGAAAGAGCATAAAGCCGGTACGGTGATTTGCCGGGCAGACAGCGAGCAAACCAGCCCTGCAAGAGCGGCCCGGTAGCCGACAGGATAAGATACGGCATGCCTACAGTTGCAATGAGCAGGATTAAAATACTGGTGATTGGTTCTGTGTTTATGCCGGGCTTAAGCGACTCGGCAGGAGTTATGGGCAGCAGGCAAAGTGAGACAACAATAAATAATGAATGGATGATTGCCTGTCTTGACGGTTTGAAATATTTTGTCAGCAGATGAGCATAAACATAACCGGCCAAAAGCAAAAGCTGGAATATGAGCATACAGGTAGTCCATACTGCCGGGCCGCCGCCGTACCATGGCAGAATAAATTTACCTATGATCGGCTGGACCTGGAAGAGCAGGAACGCGCCGGTGAAAATTGTCAGGGCAAAAATTAAAGGCATAAGGCATACCGGACAAGGTATAAGGGAAGGTGTTTGCTTACGCTCACAACTAATTTATTCAGCTTCGCTCGTTCTTAATTATTGGCTCCGCGTTAAGTTGGGTAGTTTATATCTAGTTAGTTTGAATTAAATATTATAAGAGATAGTTACCATGAAATACACAAAAAATGTGAAATAGCTTGCAGTAGGAGAAGGGATAGTGTTTGGCTATGCCTCACAATTAGGTTAAATCATCTGCATCGAAAACCAGCTAACCACAAATTCACCTAAGATGGACAAGTTAGCACAATTATTAAAAGTGACTCACTACCACTTGTACTTTGTCAGCTCAAACTTAGCTTGTTATATCTCACAATATTTCAGATAATAACTTCCTAATCTGTCGCTTCCCATGCTATGATTTAATGGTTTCAGATTGGGATTCCCACGAACTGGAGTTTGATATCTGGCCAAATACATCCGTTTCATCAGAATTGGTAAATATGGTATTGGCATTAGCTTCGCTTCCATCTAATCTTCCTTCAACAAGTACTCGCAAACCATTTACCAACTGCTTCATAGCATCAGCTTCGTTAGTCAGTTCCATAGCAATCGAAGCATTTTCTTCGGCTCCGGCAGAGTTAGACTGGGTTGCCTGGTCCATCTGGATAATAGCTTCCTTAACCTGAACGATCCCTTTTGAGTTCTCCTGCGAAGACTGAGCGATCTGGGCGACATAATCAGAAGTTTGTGAAACCATCGCGGTGATTTCTTCAAAAACAACTTTAACTTCATCGGCAGTATTTACCCCGGCGACGGTATTTTTGGAAGATTCTTCGATAAGGTCAGCGGTATTTTTCGCTGCCTGGGCGGACCTGGTAGCAAGATTTCTAACCTCTTCGGCAACAACGGCAAAACCTTTTCCGGCTTCTCCTGCCCTGGCAGCTTCGACGGCAGCGTTAAGCGCCAGCAGATTAGTCTGGAAGGCTATTTCATCAATTGTTTTAATAATTTTGGCAGTTTCATCAGACGAGTTCTGTATCTTGGAAATAGCGTCAATCATTCTATGCATCGCCGCAATACCATTTTCCGTACAGGTTTTGGCCTGACTTGACAAGGAATCAGCACTAGCAGCATTCTGAGCATTTTCACTGATGATAGACGACATCTCTTCCATGGTAGAGGAAACCTCTTCCAGGGAAGCTGCCTGTTCAGTTACATTTTGCGCCAGACTTTGCGAAGAAGTGGATACGTGTTCGGCAGAAAGCTTTACTCTCATTG
Organism: Sedimentisphaerales bacterium; assembly: GCA_963666285.2. Lineage (GTDB taxonomy): Bacteria > Planctomycetota > Phycisphaerae > Sedimentisphaerales > SM23-30 > JAFGDI01. Next base: position 1,334,876 of record OY762711.1, on the reverse strand, counting down.
ATATTTCATTTGCGCAGGTAATAGTATTTTTTAGCGGCTTTGTAACAGAAAAAGTTGCAATCAACAATATAGTTACCATAACTATAAAGAACAAGGCCGAACCAGCCAGAATCGCGATCTTATTACGGGCGAGTTGTGCCTGTAAATCGGAAATATCCTGAACATATGCAATACAGCCAATTTGTTTACCGGAAAAATCCAATACCGGGAAAGCAGTAATGCAATAATTACCATTTATCTCAGAAACAGTTGTCTCGCGTGCTTTATCAAGCAACTCTCCTTTAGTTACGCTGAGAGTCAGATCTTTATTGGTTGAAGTTATAACAACAAAGTCACCGACAACAGGGTTTTTGGCAGGATCAGCCAGATTCGTTGCAATATCAAGCTGCGATGAGTTCATGAATATTGCCAGCTCCTCGGTATCTTTGGTTTTTGCAGAAACCACCAAGGGAGTATAATTTGACAGCATTTCCACCGACCCGAGATATTTTCCTGCATCGCCAAAAATAGGAGCAATACCACGAATAGCGAAACCACCCCGACCAATTTCAATACCCCTTACAACCTTATGATTTTTGCTGATATCTCTTAGCGTCTCCCTGAAGCCCGAAATATCGTCCGACACTTCCTGAGACGAGCTTTTCCACACTCTCAACAAGCTCCTGACCGAAGGTAAATGGAAATGTAAGCTGTACCTGTTTTGACCTGTAACTTCAGTAAAAGAAGCAGCAATTGAATCAAAATAATTTTTTAAGACATTTCTGGCTTCTTTGGCCCTGGCATCATCAGGATCATTGATATCACCCGAGAGAGCGATTTCATAGGCCTGTAGAACCTCGGGGGTTTTAGTAAACAATGCTGCCTGGGAAAGGCAGTAGTCTTCGATGTTAGTTTGTGATGTTGATATAGATGATTTAATGTGATTAACATTGGCATCTATTGACTTTTGAATATTATGTTCAATCAGATTATCTACATATAAAAAACCTGCTGCAAGAATAGCGAAAGTGCAAAGTGTAATTGGCACTATAAAACGATATTGTATTTTAACGTTCTTTTTAAATATTATTGCCATAACAGTTATCCTCGTTTATCCATTTTCATATAAAATATTTACATAAGAAAATCTCGACAGAAAATGCTCGCTTAATAATAAAAAAATGAATATGAAACTAATCTGCATATATTCATTGAATACAAACCACAAGTAATTACAGTCTGATTCCAAAAGTTGCAGCATTTCTTAACACTGACTGCCTTATTAATATATAAACCAATTCAGGTTATGGGACGCGAATATAGAGGTTTCTCCTGCAATGCATATAAAAAACTTATATATATGCACTTTTAGAGCAATTTAATTTTTCGTGTTCGCTTTTTGCCTGTTGCGGCTTCGGCTGACTTCATCAGAAATACTCGTAATATATCAATATTCCTGTGTTTTCTTCTTCATCAGCCTCGTCCTCACAGAGGCATAAATCGGAACAGAAAATATTAAAGTGCTCTAATTTTAACGAGGAGGATATGTATATGCTTGAAGTAATATCATCTTCAAAGAGTATTTGAAATGACCAAAAACAGAAAACTATTTTTCTTTTTTGGCCACAAAGACAATTTTGAAAATATCGCCTTGATTATAATCGCCGGAGATAGGGATAACTTCACCCCGGTTGCCTTTCATTGGCAGAAGCCCCTTATTAAGCGGAACAAGAATGAAATTATCAGTTATGACAGGACTTAATTCGGAGCCTTCTAAAAGTTTGATATCTTTCAGGCGATGGGCAAAAAGGTGCATTACAGGGCGATTATCCCAGTCGCCCCGCTGGTTGGCAGTAATGGTAAAAGTATAAACACCATCAGTTTCGGTAAGCTGCTGGGACCATGGCAAAGTACGTTTGGCCATCTGAGCCTGCCATGCCGGGTCGCCGTACATTACAACTACATCGCGATCACCCCGCAGGCCGCCTTGTGCAGGACCGGGAGTGTTCTGCCCGCGGCGTTCCAGCTCGAATATAAGTGCCTGGTTATTGGCATAGTTTGCCTGGGCAAGAGTAAACCGCCCTGCCTGGAGCTCTGAGAAGTAATCCTTAACACCCCAGCCGCCATAGCCGTAACCGGTCGGAACGGTATATCCAATAAATTGATAAAAACCACCGGAATGCATCATAGCAAGAGCCATACAGTTTCGGTCGGGAATATGGCCAATGAGACAGTTGCCGACACCCATAAAGACTTTTGGATTTGGTGAGTTAATATCAAACCGGTTTTTCTTAGTATCACGGGCATACCACTGACCATTGTCGCAAAGGAAAAAACCGTTTGGATAGGAGTAGCCGATCATCCAGTTACGCTCAGTGGCATGACCGCTGGTAATGAAAATATCCGGCTGATATTCCATAAGTGCATCGGCAACAATACGAGATGTATCGGTCGGACACCAATGCGGAATCTGTTCGCCGCCAGGCTGTTTCTGCCACATGATATTAGCTTTAAGTTCGCTGAACATAATACCTTCATCGTAACAATCCAGCTGGGCACCAACAGTCGGGTTCAGGGCCCGCCTGACAATGAGCGGGGTATCATATTTAGCAATCCTTAAGGCATCTGCCGCTTCGTAACCGGTAATAATACCCCAGATAGTATCGCCGTATGGATCGGAATCCAGCTTGCGAGTGAGTACATGAACGGCAGCGACAAAATCCCTGCCTGCCTCCTCAGGAGTACAGACAAAACAGGTATAAGCTGGAAAGACAACTGCTAAATCCCTGATGGTATCGGCTATATCACCAGCATATCGGATAACAACAGCGTCATGTTTGACCTTTAGAGCCTCAACTACTTCCTGCCATTGCGGGTCTGAATATGTCGATTCGCTAACGACAACGGCATAAGAATATTCTTTGGCCCAGGTAAAAGAAGCAAAAGCACACAAAACCAATAACAATGCAATACAATTTTTCACAATATATTTCCTAATCTATATGTTTATGTCAACCTGCTCAAACAATAACATTATAGTTAAGAACCAAAGTAAAACAAGAATATACTCAGACCTCCATGATAAGCCTGAATACAATTATTTTTTCAATATCTTCTTCATAATACACTTTTGATTGCTCAACATATTAATATCACTTTATTGTTGATTCTTTCAGGTAATTGCATCTCAAAGAGTGTGAAAACTAACAGTTATATACTTTGCCATAATTTTTTGACTTTTTGCGAAAAATGCTGAACATCTTCTACCATCATATAGAGCGAAGGCGCCAGGACAAGAGTAATAGCAGTTGCAAATATAATACCATATCCAAGCGAAAGAGCCATCGGGATAAGGAACCGGGCTTGACGGGATGTCTCAAAGATCATCGGTGCCAACCCTCCAAAAGTAGTTAGAGTAGTAAGCATAATCGGCCTGAAACGCTGGACACCAGCTGCCAGGATCGCATCATGACTGCTGCATCCTTCGGCTTTCCTGGCATTGGCAAAATCAACCAACACCAGCACGTCGTTCACAACCACACCAGCAAGAGCAACAATACCAAAGATACTAATCATACTAAGATTGTAACCCATCATGACATGGCCAACTACAGCACCAACCATACCGAACGGAATACTGGTCATAATAATAAGCGGCTGAACATAGCTCCTAAAAGGAATCGCAAGCATAGCATATATGCCTAACAGAGCAACAACAAAACCAGCCATAAGTGCTTCATTGGACTCTCTCATATCAGCCTGCTTACCCTCAAAACCGGCCTGCAGTCCGTTGTATTTGGCCAGCAAAGGCGGTATTACATCATTACTGACTTTATGCAGAACAATAGTAGTATTCTCAGGTGGATTGTTCGAGGTAACAGTAATTACCCTCCTGCCATTCCTGCGACTAATAGACGTATACGCCCTGCCACGTTCAACAGAGGCAACCTCTCTAAGCGGGACCTCAACGCCGGTCTGCGGTGAACGAACCATCATATTTTCAAGGCTGTACATCGTGTCTCTTTCAGATTCCGGTAATCTTACCATTATCTTCAGTTCATTACGACCACGCTGCTGACGAATAGCTTCAGCACCATAATAAGCATTTCTAAGCTGACGAGCAATATCAGAAACCGTAAACCCAAGCACTTCCCCTTGAGGTTTGATCTTAAAATCAAGCTGCTCTTTACCAGGGGTAAAACCATCATCCACATCATAGACCGAAGCTATTTCACGCAACTGGTCCGCAAGTTCGGCACTGGCATCTTCCAGCACAGCCATACTCTTGTGACTCAGCTCTACACTAAGAGCCGCACCCGATCCCGGACCACCAGAATCAGCCTCAAAACGAACATACTCAGTACCAGGTACATCACCAACAGCCGCTCTCCATCGATCAGTAAGCTGAGTAGTACTGATAGGTCTGATTTCCGGTTCAGTGAGAGTAAGATATACCTTGGCAATATGACTACCACTGGTACCTGTGCCGCCGCCGGGTCCACCAGAGCTAGCAGAAGTATTAACCATAGCGATCACACCTTCCACCAGTTTATCTCCGCCATTGGCTTCAATAACCTCATGAGCTTTCTTTTCCAGAAATTCTTTAACCGCGATAGTTTCAGAGACATCACAGCCATAGGGCATAACAATAGTTGCAACAGAATAATCAGACTCAATACGCGGCATCTGTATGAAGCTGATATAGCCAAGATGGATATAGGCGTAAGTAACACCAAGAATAGCAATACCAATTAAGATAGTAATATACCTGTTCCTGAGAACCATATCAAGAAACGGGCTATAATATTTTCTAATAAAGTTCACAAAACCGTCACTGAAAGCTCGTTGTGACCTGGCAAAGAAATTTGTTTTTTTCTTGTCACTTTGATGGCCAAGGTGGGCCGGAAGCACAAAAAGGCTCTCAACGAGTGAAAGGAAGAAAATTGCAGCAATTATAAACGGGAAAACACGGAAAATCTTCCCCATAAAACCAGGTACAAATAACATAGGCAGAAACGCCATAATATTAGTAAGCACACTAAAGGTAACAGGAATTGCCACTTCCCTGGCACCAAGAATAGCAGCCTTCATAAAAGGCATGCCTTCCTGGTGATAATGATAAACATTTTCACCAACAACGATAGCATCATCAACAACGATACCAAGAGCAATTAGGAAACCGAACATGGAAATCATACTTATTGAAACATCGCATGCCGGAAGAACCATCATAGAACCTAAAAATGAAATCGGTATTCCAAGCATAACCCAGAATGCCAGTTTTATTTCCAGGAAAAATGACAGGAGAAACAAAACTAAAACCAGACCCACAGCTCCATTTCGCAAGAGAAGGTCCATACGCTGTTCATAAATAAGAGACATATCTCTCCAGACAGCCATCTCAATACCATCGGGAAGAGTTTCTTTCATTTCCTCCATGATTTTTTTAGCTGCCCCGGCAACCTGGGTAGGAGTCTCTTTACCGATCCTGTAAATATCGAGCATTAAAGCCCGTTTACCATTGTATGTAGTAAACTTATCAATATCTTCAAAATCATCTCTTACAGATGCAATATCTTTGAGCAATAGTTCAGAACCGTCCGGAAGACTGAGAATCGGTATATTTTCAAAATCAACACCCCAATCGCGGCGTTCCTTCATGCGTACAAGGATTTCACCGCCAACAGTCTTGAGCGAACCTCCCGGCACTTCCAATGAGGTCTGGCTAACTTTGGAAGCTACCTGCTGGAGAGTAAGATTGTATCTTCTAAGATTGTCCTGAGGGACTTCGATACTTATTTCATATTCACGGTTACCAGAAACTTCTACCTGTGTTATATCATCATCGATAAGCATTCGGTCACGGACCTGTTCGGCAACTTCTCTCAAAGCCGCTTCTTCAATGTCACCTGCGATAATAAGCGAGATAACCTGCCTTTTCCTGGATGTCTGAGTAACCTGCGGTTCTTCTGCATCTTCGGGGAAGGTTACAATACGGTCAATCTCAGTTTTGACATCCTGGGAAAGCTTTTGCAAGTCATATCCAACCAGCATTTCAATCATGACCGAACCAACACCCTCACTGGCAGTTGAAGTGACTTCCTTGACACCGTCGAGTCCGCGAACATTTTCCTCGATTACCTGTACAATAGATTTTTCAACTTCTTCGGGACTAGCTCCGGGGTACGGAACGGAGACACTAACCATATCGGTAGAAAATTCCGGAAAAACTTCCTTTTTAATATTCAATGCCATGAATATTCCACCCAGAATACAGACAAACATGATTAAATTTGCCGCAACTGAATTTCGAGCCATCCATGAGATGGGGCCTTTCTTCAAGCTGTCATCAAGAATGGTTTTACCCATAATTATAAATCCTTATATTTGTATTAGAACGCCAACACCGAATCTAAAAGCAAACTATTAAAATTACAATATCTACTGTACTACTTATTTTCAAGCTGCTGTTTTTCCTGCTTACTTTGTTGTTTAAGAGTTTCCAGATCTTTCAATGCGTCATCATGAGCCTTCTCTGCCGCTTCGACTGCCTTTTCTGCAGCTTCCATGGACAATAGAGTTTTTTCAACATTTAACTCAGCATTTTCAAGCGGAGTAAGCTGATTCTTGAACGTAAAATCATAGCCATCAACTCTAAGGTACATATTCTGTACGGGTGCAGCAATACCAGAAGTTACCAGCATTTCACCTTCGTTCAAAGTGTCTTGAATAATAACTAAATCCTCATCACGCCACATAACATTAACCGGCCTGATATCGAGTGTATAACCGTTTATATCACCATTATCAACTGGTACCGCAACCCAGATACTCGAACCGTTACGCAATGCAGAACGATCGAATCTGGTTATATTATCAAGTCTTTTGCCAATAATATCAACTTTCACATAGTCGCCAAGCAGCAAAGGTTCACGATCGTCTTTTTTCTCCAGATTCAAAGGATCCTTAATTGAGACCAAAACCTTTGCCATCAGCCCCTGGTCTTCCAGGCTGCTAAGCAAACCTGTAACATATCCTTTGACAGAATAAGTTTCACGATACTTAACAATAACCTCTGATCCTTTACCACCAACCTGGCCAGGAATATCAAACCATTTCAGCTGATCCAAAGGAACAGAAAGAGAAACCCAGAATTCATCCGTAAATGCCAGATCTGCCACTGTTTCCTGAGTTGTGATATTAGCTCCCAGTTCGGCATATTTCTCCAAAACAACACAGTTGAAAGGTACAGTAACTGACGTTCGATTGAGATTTAGACGTGCCTGCTCTAAAGCTGTTTTGGCAATATCAACACTAGCCTGAACCTGTTTAAGCTGGGGATTTCTTAACGCCAGTTTTTTCTCAAGATCGGAAGCCTGAAAATCTTTGCTGAGCATATCCCATTCGCGTCTGGCCACTTCCTGGTGGCCCTGCTCTAACTGTGAAGCTGCAACAGCATTATCATACTGAGCCTGTGCCTGACTAACCAGCAGTGTATAATCGTCCGGATCGACTTTCAGCAATTCCTGCTGCTTCTGAAAAAAACCACCAGGCAGAAACTCATCAGCCACATTACTAACAAGACCTGAAACTCTTGACTTTAGGGATACCTGTCTGACCGGAATAACAGTTCCCATACCACTGACAACCACCGCTTCACTGGCAGGTTTGATTGCCTGAGCAGATACTAGATAAGTAAGCTTCTGTTGCGGTCTTTTCTTTATCTCAGGTTTATTTAAAACCATCAAATAGATTATCAAAGCAACACTAATAACTAAAACGGCAACTATTAAAACTTTAATAAATACTTTTGCTGATTTCATGAATTGAGCCTCATATTGGTTATTTATTATTTTCAGCTAAAACGGGGCGTTCCAAATTGTCATACCAACTGCCTCCGAGCGAGCGATATAAAGCGATACGATAGGCAAGCAGCTGTGTCTGTTTGGCAACAAGATCAATTTCAAGTGACTGGACAGATAGTAAAGCAGTAAGCGTATTTAAATAATCTGAAATACCATTTATATACTGATCTTTAGCCTGGTTAAATGCTTTCCTGGCATAATCCAGTCTTGAATTGCTGGTATCTATGTTATCCTGCATATATTTTTCCTGAATAAGAGCGTTTTCCACCTCGGAAACAGCACCTAAAATAGTTTCTTTATACACAGCTATGTTCTCAGCAATAACTGCTTTATTTCTATCGACTTCGGCCTGAAGTCTATCACCATCGATCAATGGAACGGTAATATTTGCTGCCAGATTCATTGCCCAGTTATCAAAAAGATCTTCCAGATTGTCGTCGGCATACCTGGCTGACGCGGAAATACTGAATGCCGGCAGCTTATCAGCCTCAGCAGTTGCAAGATTCCACTGTGCAATTTCTACATTCTGCATTGCTGATTGAATGTCGGGTCTCATGGTAAGCAAGTCAGACGGAAGTCCATATTGGGGTAAAAGCGGCATCCGGGGCAAATGTGTCTGTTTGATTTCAATATAACTACCAGGCATTTTGCCAAGCAGTACCGCTAATTTATTCATCTGAACCTTTTCATCGGATTCTATGAGTGGAATCGAAGCCCTGGTATTCTCAACTGCCTGCTGCTGCTGAAATACATCCAGAGCTGTTACAATTGACATATTAAATCGAAGTTTAATCAACTTAAGAATGTCTTCATTTGCTTTAAGCTGCATTTCCAATAAATCTTTTTGCTGACGCAGGGAAAGTATCTGCAACCAGGCATTAACAACTTCACCGGCAACAGAAGTAGCGGCAATATTGACAGCCTCCCTGGAATTAACAACCTGCAATTGTGAAGCTTTAACCTGTGATTCAATTCTGCCCCAAAAATCAATCTCGTAACTTGCAGAAAGGCCAAGCGACCAGCTTTCATCCTTTGATTCCAAACTACCAGCTGCGGTTTCCAGGTGTGTCCTGGAGATTTCTCCACCAGCGACAGCATTAACTGTAGGCTGTTTAACAGCTCGAGCCTTTATTTCAGCCATTTCGGCCTGCCTTAGTCTATGCCAGGCCTGCTCGACAGTAAGATTATTTGATAATGCTTCTTCAACCAGGCTGTTCAGCTCATCACTGCCGAAAGCCTGCCACCATTTATCAGGCAAATCTACCCCAACAGTCGAAACTGAATTAGAATACGCATCAGGCAACTCTAAATCAACTGGTTCTTCCGGCGGAACATATGGCATACAACCTGCAAACAAGGTCAGAATCGCAAATAATATATAGTGCATAAGCTTCATATTATTCTCCATGCTTTCTAAAAGAGAGCAATGCATTCAAGCAAAATTTATAAGTATGATCAACCAAATCACTCAATTTATTTACTGTCCTGAACTCCGGCCTGTTAAATGGCGGAATATTATTTTCCAGTTTGAATTTTCTTATATTTCTAGTCATATTAAAAAACAAACAATTTCCCATAATGCTCATATTCAGCAAATAAATTATTTCCATATTATCTTCCCCTGTTAACTCAACGATAATAGAATCCAACTTATTGCGAACAGTTTTAATATGACTGACAAGAATGTGATGAATGGCAACAGAAGGATTAACTGCCTCATGAAACATAAGCTGCATAAACCAGCCAGCCTGTTCCGGATCAAAAATGCCATAAATAACGGAATTGATAAATTTATATAATTTATCCTCAGCACTACCACAGTCTTCAAGATTTATCGGATACTTTTGACAAAAACACTCCCACGCATGATTAAACACAACCTCATACAAACCTTGTTTGCTGCGAAAATAATAATTAACAGCTGCCCGATTAGCATCTGCCATGCCGCAGATATCGCTAATACTGGTGTCAGAATAGCCCTTTTCTGCAAATGCTTTACAAGCACATTCAAGCACATTCTGAGCTGTTTCGTTTGGTAAATTCAATTCTTACTCCAATTTATACATCCATTTAATATAAACATATAAAACATTTATATTAAACGCTCGTTTTAATTTCAAGAAAAAAAAAGCAGGAATTTCCTTTTTTTCAGAAAACTCCTGCTTAAACAATTTAAATATATTTATATCTATAAGAAATATAGACACTTACACTGCTAGTGCCTCCCCAATCTTTCTAGCCAGACAAGATTCAAGTATTTCTACCAGTTTATCAGTTTCAGACTTTTTAATCTGTGCATCTACACCAACCTGCTGACCTTTCTTAAGATTATCGGGTGTTATCAAAGAAGAAAGCAAAACAACTGGAATATTTTTTAATTGAGGGTCCTCTTTTATCTTGCGTGCCAGATGCAGGCCATCCATACACGGCATTTCAATATCAGACACAACCAGGTCACAAGGTCCATTTTCGACATTTCGATTCTTATAGATATAATCCCAGGCCTGCTGACCATCACTAAAGACGGTCATATCATGATAACCACAGGTAGCCATAAATTCTTTCATGCTTTCTCGAACGATAGTAGCATCATCGGCAAAAACTATCCTGGCGTCAGCATAATTGGTAATATCTCGAACTGTTTCTTCGGCAGGTAGTTCCGGAGAAGGAGTTCCCAGTATTTCGCCAACAACAGTTTCGAAATCTATTACTAAAACTGTTTTGTCTTGAAGCTCTACAGTGCCTGTAATCGGAGCATCTACCTTTGAAAGGTAAGTTGAAGGCGGCTGAATAGCCTTCCAGCTCATTCGAGTAATCACCTCAACTGAATCCACAAGAATACCGCAATAAACACTATTAAACTCGACAATAATAATCAACCCGTTGCCTTTATCACACTTTTCGGTTTCTACACCAAAATATTTACCGAGATTTATGAGTGTAATAACCCTGTCGCGAAGCTTAAAACTGCCTTCGACAACATACGGAGCATGCGGAATTGAAATCAACTTTGGCTGCTGTATTATCTCTCTGACCTTAGCCACATTAACACCAAATGGGATATTGCCAAGACTAAATGTCAGCATCTCCATCTCATTCGTGCCGGCTTCGAGTAGAATATTATGAACCATTTGACTCTAGTACTCCTGCGAATAATATAACTATAATAATTTTAGAACAGTTTCTGCAACTTTAGACAACGAAACCTGGTGATCTGCAGCCCCGATCTTTACAGCCGCTGCAGGCATGCCGTAAACTACGCAACTTTCTTCATCCTGTGCAACAGTTTTTGCACCAGCCTGTTTCATTTTTAACATACCTTCTGCTCCATCATCTCCCATACCAGTAAGAATAACGCCAACGGCATTGGCACCGGCATACTGAGAAACAGAGTCAAATAAGACATCAACACTTGGTTTCTGATGCTTGATTCTTGGCCCATCTTTGATTTTCACATAATAACTGGCACCTGAACGAGATAAGACCATATGATACCCCCCAGGCGCTATTAATACCTGACCAGGCAATACATGATCACCATCCTGAGCTTCTTTTACCGAAACATCACATTCATCATTAAGCCTGGAAGCAAAAGATTTAGTGAAATTCGGAGGCATGTGCTGAACAATTACTGTACCCGGTGAATTAGGCGGCATCATTTTAATTACAGTAGAAAGTGCCTGAACTCCACCTGTCGAAGCACCAATAGCCAGAATCTTATGAGTTGTAACTGCCAAGCTGAGTCTTTGAGATTTCTTAGGTTTGTTCTTAATATTATTAATCAGATGGTCAATATTGGCTCTTGATGCAGCTTTGATTTTCTGTATCAAGTCTTCAATCGCATCACCAACTTTATATGCCTCACCAGCTTTACAGACAACATCCACTGCACCGCTCTGCATCGCTTCCAATGCCATCTGACTGCCTTTTGGTGTCAACGAACTAAAAATGATAACCGGCATCGGCCTGGCACGCATAAGTTTATCCAGAAATGTAATCCCGTCCATTCTGGGCATTTCTACATCCAGAACCAACACATCAGGTTTTAGCTCCAGAATACGTTCGCGTGCCACATAGGGGTCTGGGGCTGTCCCCACAACCTCTATATTGCTGTCTTTACCTAAATTCTGTGTAAGTACTTTTCTTACTACTGCCGAATCATCGACAATAAGAACTTTAATTGTTTTGCTTAATGTTAAATTCATATTCTTTTTTTAGCTTATAGTTACTTTACTGCCGGACTTTCTCATTGCATTTCTTATCTTGGGAATAAGTACCCTGCATACAATATCCATACCTTTATATAACTCAAGCTCATCCTTATCAACTACTTCTGCCGCGCCATATTTTTTGGCATTTTCTGCTACTTTTGATCCATCTTTTGCTATTGTTGATACAATAACTACAGGTTTAGGCCTGTACTTCTGTAATCTTTGTAGAAACGCCAAACCATCCATCTTTGGCATAATAATATCAAGAGTAAGTACATCCGGGTCTAATTCAACGACTTTCTGCCTGGCCTCGTAAGCATCGGCGGCTTCGGCGACAACCTCCATATCATCGGCAGTGTCAATTGCTTTTTTCAACAAAGAACGAACAGTCTTGGAGTCATCAACAACTAATACCCGCTTGACGCTTTTTTTCTGAGGAGTTTTATTTTCCAGCGTTAAGGCATTATCAGAATCACTGCCAACGGACCTGGAAATAACCTCGTTAGTTTCAGTATTAAAACTTATACGACGCCCCTTTGTTCCTGCAACATCACTTTTAGTAATTCGGATAGAAAATTTAGCAAGCATTTCTTTGGCCATCGCAATATTATCGCCGCCAACATTGCTGGTTTTGCTCAAACTATCCATTACCGCACCACCACCAAAGATTTGCGCCTCAAGATGTTCAGGATTGGGATCCATCGCCAGTAAAGATTTTACAATATGTTCGATTGAGGTAGTTCCATAGCGTCCAATATCATTATCTACGTCCTTGCTTGGTCTTGCCAGCAGGTAATGATTCATTGCCGCATACCCTTTGATCCTGTTACGCAGACACACACTTACGCACGAACCTAACAAAGTATCAATTTGCATAGGCGATCTTGTTATATGATACTCACCCGGCATTAAATATCGTTTATTCATAATAATCTACCTTCAAATATATCACCTATTCAGGTGCTTCCCCATATATTTCCAAAATATACGATTGTGGTAAAAAACTCTTTTTCACCTGAAGTAATACATCGAATCGATTCAATTACAACTTAACACTACAAATCAAGTGATATACACAAATTATGTAATAATATTGTTTTTTGTGCCAGGTCCGAAAAAATACATTCTTACCACACTGATAAACGAGATTTTGGGTATAATAATAACCTTAAGGCAAAGAAAAATAATTAACGCGGAGATACACACAACAGAGTTATGGGACCATTGAATAAGCAATGAACTGAGAAAATATCAGACATTAATATCAAACAATGCACTCTGAAGAAAGGCTGAAAACAAGATTGGGGATAAGTTGTAGAAGATGTTAAGCAAGATATCTATCAATCACAGAATGAAGTTTCTTGACATCAATAGGTTTGGAAATATACCCATCACATCCTGCTTCCAGACACTTTTGTTCATCTTCTCCCATAGCATTTGCAGTTAATGCCACTACAGGAATGTCTGACCCATTCTCCCTGATTTTTCGCACTGCCTGATATCCATCCATAACAGGCATACCAATATCCAGAAGAATCAGATCATATTCCTGCTGATCCATTTCCTCTAACAATTCTTTCCCATTGGAAACGAAAAACAGTTCTAATAAAGGATATTTTTGATTAATCAGAATCTGAATAACTCTTTGGTTCTGCCTGTTATCCTCGGCAATAAGAATCGCTCTTTCGCTAATTTTCCCCAAATTAATCTTACTTTCTTTTTTCTCCATAGAAACTTCTTCATGCTTGTATTTTAGTTTATACTTTCCCTCAGACAGACCGTCCTTTTCCATGATAGCTCCCTTCATTTCCGTGTCGGCCAAAAATTCCAAAAAAGAGGTAAAACATAATGGATTATTTTTGGCCAAGTAAATGTTTACTTTTACCCAAAAACAAGCTACATTTATATAATAGACTATAATTATTAATATTTCCAGTTGTCAAAGATATTATTTTACATAATAACGAAATAAATGAACCAGGTAGCTGAAGCTGAAAAATTAGATATTTCCAAACCATTATTGGAACCACCGGCAATGAGAGTAGCATTACTGGCAGACGATGTGACATTGCGTCAATATGGTCCTGTATTGCGCAGACTGACCGTTGGCTTGTTTGATGAAGTAGCCTATCTTGCCCTGATATGTCGAGGAAGAAGCAGAGTACTTAACTTTGTCCCATCACCTCCAATTAACATAATCTCTGATATTTCAAGCCTTTATGAAACAACTCCGGTAAGAGTTAAAAATGCAAACCAGGTCACCTTATATACTCCCAGGATTAACTTGGCAGAACTCCTAAAGCCGGCAAGGAAAAATGAAAGACTGGCAGCAGAGCTAACCGACAACAAAATTACATTAATTCACGCTTTGAGTGAAAGAATGGAAAAACTTGCTGCCGAATTAGCAAAAATGCTGGATATCCCATATATTGTGTCACTTTTGTCAGAAAATCATTCCCACCTTAACATAAGAGAGAATAAATGCAGCCACCTGATGCCTTGCTACAGCCATGTAGCCAGAGATCTGCGACAAAAATATCCTCAACAAGCAAACAAAATACGTCTTGTTGAAATCGGAACTCATACCACCGATTCTGTCAGCTGCTACGATTTTAAAGAAAGATGGCCTCAGATTTTCTGCTGTTGTCCTTTCGAAAAAAATATGGGGCTGCCAGAGCTTATTAAAGCCGCAAAGATCCTGAAAGATTCCAAATTAGACTTTCAACTGATGATATCAGGTGAAGGAAAAGCAGAGTTTGAATTTCGCAAGATGGTATCAAGCCTGGAATTAACAAAAAACGTACATTTTACGGATCCAATAGACCATATAGTCCTTGATAATGAAGCGTTTCGAAAGGTCTTCCGCATGAGCGATATCTATGTCCAATGCAGACCTGCAAGAATATGGCACCCGGAATTGCTTGAAGCTATGAGTTCGGGTAATGCCGTAGTTACAGTAGGCACATCAGAGAATAATCTTATTGTTAACGGCAAGACAGCATTAACGGCAGAAATACATAATCCAGAAGATCTAGCCGAAAAAATTAAAACATTAATTGAGAACAGGGAATATGCAAGAGAACTTGCTATTAGCTGCCAGCAATTTATAAAAAAGCACTATCTGGCCTCCGACATGGTAGAAAAATTGATTAACATCTATAAATTGACTCTTAAAATATAGCACAAAATGAACCTACTTTTTAGGTGCTACAATCTTTGGCTTAATTACCACAACGCCAATCTTTTTCATATTCTTTTTAAGTTTTTCAAACATTCGCTGATCGGTATATGTACCAACAATAGCACCACCTGACCCGGTAAACTTGGCACTACAGCCACATTTCCTGGCAGTTTCAACCATTTCAAGATTAGAAGAACTTATTTTATACAGTTTCTTTCTCATATCAAAATTCGCGTCAATCAGAGCCCCAACTTTATCAGCTTTACCATTTTCAAGAGCTTCACATACTTTATCTGTAATATCAGCCCAATATTTCATAGCATCAACTACAAGTTTTTCTTTTCTGTCGAATCGCTCGCGGATATTATTATGAAATACATCTGAAACTTCGCTAAGGTCTTCTTTAAATGCAACATAGACAGGTGGCAATTTTTTATAGTCAAGTGACACATAATTACCATAACCCTGTTTTTCCATTAACTCTTGTGCAAAATCCATATATACCATACCTTCGTATACTTGGATGACCCTGTCCTGCAGGCCCGCACCAATATGAAGTTCATCTTTTTCGGCAGAAAGAATCAACCCGGCCTGTACCGGCTTAGGTATCGTCACACCAAAAAATGCCATTAAAGCTCGCATACAAGCTGTAATAATAGCACTTGAACCGGCTAAGCCGACACCATGAGGTATATTTGATTTGTAACGTATGGTAAAATTCTTATCGTTCAATTCGATATCATTTTCTCGACAATAATCATAAAATCGCTTAATAGTAGCCTTTAGCAAGCGAATGCCACCATAATAACCATGCAATTCAACATCATTTACCAGGGCATGAATACTGCTAAACAGGGACTGATCTTTCTGGCAGGGAAGAATTTCCAGTTCGGGAGACTCATACAAAACCACCTCTGCGCAAAAATTACTGAAAGCAAAAGAAATTGTCTTTCCATAATATCCGTCAGAAGGGTTACCAATAAAGCCTGCACGAGGGTAAGATTTTGTTCTGATTATCATTATTAAATCCTGAGTTAAAGTTAAAACATTGCAAATTATTGCACTATAGTCATATAAAATTAAACAATAGTCTAGCTTGAAAACTTCTTAAGTCGTTTGTCAACAAAGGCATAGATACATAATATTAGCATATAAATGCTATAATTCCAAATAAAAGCACTTCTATCATGTAAATCGCATAATAAAACAATTTCTCTAAATAATTAAGTATCCGGAATCAAAATTCGGATAACAAAGGCTTTATCTCTTCCTTGAAAGCATATTATGTAAGTCTTTTCGCTTGCCCAGTCTATGTAACTCTGCTAAAATTATCGCTTTAGGAAAAAGTATCAATTATGAGCACTATTATTGAAAAGTGAAAAACTATGGCTCGCATCAATTTAATAAATGTAGAAAACCTGAAAACTCATTTTCCAGTACAGAAAAGCATGTTCGGTAAACCAAACGCATGGCTGAAAGCTGTTGATGGAGTGAGCTTCAGTATAGAACAAGGAAAAACTCTCGGGCTTGTTGGTGAAAGCGGTTGCGGTAAAACAACTGTGGGCAGAAGTCTGCTAAAGCTGATCCCGGCAACCTCCGGAAAAGTTACTTTTGACGGGAAAAATGTTTTTGGTCTGCCGAAAGCTCAGATGCGAAAAATACGCAGAGATATGCAAATCATTTTCCAGGATCCATTTGGCTCGCTTAACCCGCGAATGACTGTTGGTTCCATCATAGGCGAAGCTATCGGCGTTCATGGGATAGCACGTGGTAAGAAAAAGAAGGAGATGGTCGACGAGCTGCTCGATAAAGTCGGACTGCAGCCGTCATACTCTACACGATACCCACATGAATTTTCCGGCGGTCAAAGACAGCGGATTGGAATAGCTCGATCCCTGGCATTAAATCCAAAGTTCATCGTATGTGATGAACCGGTAAGTGCACTTGACGTATCGATCCAGTCGCAGATTATCAACCTGCTTCAGGATCTCCAGGCAGAGTACAACCTGACATACCTTTTCATCGCTCATGACTTGGCGGTCGTTGAGCATATCAGTGATCATGTCGCGGTTATGTACCTTGGCAAAATAGTTGAGTATGCCAGCTCCAAACAGCTTTACGCCGATCCGAAACACCCTTATACCAAGGCACTTCTATCGGCGATACCTTTACCAGATCCGGAGAGGAAGTATCAGCGAATAAAATTAGAAGGTGAAGTACCAAGCCCGGTTAACCCGCCTTCAGGATGTCCTTTCCACCCAAGGTGCTCTTACTGTACAGACCAGTGCAAAAAGGAAATCCCACCACTGGAAAATAAAGGCGGCACCGAACACCTGGCTGCCTGCTGGAATGCCTAAATAAATTATCTGGCAGCCCTTGCCAGAATAATAATTAACATATTTAAAACTTGATCAGATATAAAACAGCTAATGTTTTTTATCTGATATCGAATAAAACAATAAGGAACAATCATGAAATCAAAAGTTGCAATAGTCGGCTTTGGCATAGTCGGTTCCGGCGTTGCCAAAATATTACTTGAACAAAAAGACTCTATTGCCAAACGTACCGGTATTGAGTTCGAAATTACTGACATAATAGATAAAGACATTACCCGTGACCGAGGTGTAAGCATCCCTGCCGGGCTGCTGCACGACGACTTGGACAAAGTTTTGAATAACCCGGAAATCGATACCGTTGCGGTCCTTGTTGGAGGAACGACTTTTTCTGCCGATATTCAAAAGCAGATTATAGCTTCAGGCAAAAATGTAGTTACCGCCAATAAAGCTCTTCTCGCAGAACGAGGTAACGAAATATTTGCAGCGGCAAGAGAAAATGGAAAGACAGTTGCATTTGAAGCCAGCTGCTGCGGTGGTATCCCGCTTATTTCTTCAATCAATACCGGACTGGCCGCAAATAACATTACATCACTGCTTGGAATACTAAATGGAACATGCAATTATATCCTGAGCAGTATGACCGAACATGGCAAGGATTATGCCACTGCATTAAAAGAAGCACAGGCCGCAGGATTTGCAGAAGCCGACCCGACCCTGGATGTCAATGGAGCAGATAGTACGCATAAAATTGCGATCCTGGCAATGCTCGCCTTTGGCAGCACTATCGTGTATGACGACATTACCTTCAGCGGTATCGAGTCAGTAGACCTTCAGGATATCATCTACGGTCAGAAACTTGGCTATGCAATGAAACTTCTGGCTATTGCCGACAAAACTGAAAACGGCATTTCCATACAGGTTAAAATGGCATTCATTAATGATGACGAACCTCTTGCCAGAGTATCCGGACCGTTTAATGCTGTAAGTATCTTTGGTGATGCTGTCGGCCACACTCTTTACCTGGGGCGTGGAGCCGGTATGATGCCTACTGCCAGTGCAGTTGTAGCAGACTTGATTGATGTTGCTCGCGGTAATGCCGCCAGTATATTTAAGACAACTGCAGGACTGGGGAAAGATGCCGAGCCGGCAATACTATGCCCTGCCGAGGAAAGATACAGCAGGTTCTACCTGAGAATTAATGCCGCTGACAGAGCCGGCGTAATGGCCCAGCTGACCGAAATTCTTGGCCGTCATAAGATCAGTATACAGAGCATGCTTCAGCAGGAAGTCCACGGTTCTCATGACTTTGTGCCTGTAATCATCATGACAGATATGGCTCAGCAAGGCAATATGGATAATGCAATAAAGGAAATTACAGCGTTGGATACCATAAACGGAAGCCCGGTATGCATACCGGTTGTCACCCCTCCAACGGATGAATAACATATGCTATATATTCCCCAAGGACGATTCTTACGATTCGTCCTTTTATTTACAACTAAAAAAATAAGGGCGACCCAATTGGATCGCCCTTTACTATATAACTTAATTGTAATCAAATAGCTTATTCACACGGATCAAGTCTTCCGCAGTCAAGCCATTGCGAGATGAATATTGCGAGATCCGTTAGCGATACCTGACAATCACCATCCAGGTCAAGTGTTGGATATGCCAGACACGGGTTGACATTAAGTTCGTCAGGACCGGCAAGATAATGAGCTTCTACCCATGGCCATTCAAATGCCCAATCGTAGATACGCATTTCATTGATACTGGCATTCAACACATAGTCATTCCACCAGTTAGCACCAATGTAATTAACCTCGTCAATAATCGCCGAAAGATCTCCTGAAATAGTATCTGTAGCAACCTGCACTCCGTTATCATCAATAATATACAGAGATGCCGTATTGTTATTGCCATCCCATGAAATAGCAAACAGGAACTCTTTGTCTATATCAACAGAACTATCAACCTGGAATCGCTGAGCTGTTCCAGATTCCGGCTCATAAGTAAATACAGGTGCATCACGATCTCCTGACTGCAATGTACCAATTATACCTGCACCGCCGGTAAAGTCTGTTGGATCGCCATCTGCATCCTGGCCAAAGGCAAACATATTTACCCAAACGGTAGGAGAGGTCTTGCGGTGTGGAGTGACCCACATCTCAATTGTCATATCATCGCCAAGAGCCGAGATAATACCAGCCGGCAATAGAACATATGCTGCATTCGGATCACTATTAGGCCTGGTATGGTTATTATCCAACAGAAGCTGACTGCTGCCATCTACATAACTTACCAAACCATCAGGATCATGTAAAGTACCATCTGCTCCACTGACAGAATCTGCCAGGTTGCCGCTAAAGCTCCAGCGATGGACAAGGCCTTCACTTACAACCAGCTTACCACTGCCAGATACTCCATATGCACCGGTACTGATATTTGCCACTACATAATAGTAACCTTCATCTGCAGCATCAACATCATTTATCACAAGTGTTGTATCTGCCTGGGTAAAGCTTATAGCATATTTTGCTCCGCTTGCGAGAGGCCCTACTTCATCTCCTGACGCAGCCGGGTCAGGATCCATATACCAGTCTACACCGGCAACAGTTGCCCCGGCAGGAATATCATATATTTCCGCGGTAAAGGCAGCTGAATCTTCATCATCATTTCTTAATGATGGATAAACCGCAATATCATCCGGCGTAGATACACTCGGACGAAGTTCTACCTCGGTAGTATCCGGACCAGCCTGATAATGAGCACTAATATAATAATTTGGTAATGGGAAATCATAGATTCTAAACTCATTAACCCTCCAGTTCAGCAGCGAGTCATTCCAATAGCCTAATCCCAGCCAGTTGTCAACATCATTCAAATCAGATAACTTCATAATTAAATCACTGGAACTGACAAGTTCACCATTACGGTAAAGTTCCATTTCATTATCATTACCATTCCAAACTACAGTCAGCATAACTTCTTCGCCAAGTGTCAATGCAGGAGAAGAGGTCAGTGAAACCTGGTAGTCATTCAGACGGGATGCAAATGACGGACCTTCCGAACCGGTTGATCTATTCATCTGTGTAAAGATACCCGTAGCTGCTCCGGTAAAGATATCTGCATTACGCTGACCGAAAGCCATTATAGGTGTCCAGTCCTGATTACTGTAAGGTGTCATCCAAAGCTCTAATGTCGCATAATTCCCTAATGAAGAAATCAACCCATCCGGTAAATCGACAAACGCATAATTATTTGGATCATCCAGCGGATACATTTCTGGGTTATCCATAAGCAGCTGGGTACTATTTTCTGTAAATGAAGCATAATAGTTAGGGTCATTCAATATACCATCAGCACCCCCTATGGAATCTGTCAGGTCGCCCGAGAAACTATACCTGTGTACCAATCCATTACTAAATGACAAAGTTGCTGTATCTGTTGACAACACTGATGAGTTATCACTAAATACTGCCACTGCATAGTAATTGGCAACATCAGAACTGGTAACATCATATATATCCAGTACAGACTGATTTCCGCTCTGGGTAACTACATATTTTACTCCGTCTGCTACTACAGGTGTATCAGGGCTTGGAGAATCTTTATACCATAAAACTTCAGTTAATGTCTCACCATATGGAGTTGAGATGGCATTCACGGTAAAACTGGCAACATCTTCAACTTCTTCGAAAACAGCCTGGTCATCAGGACCAACAAGTAAACCACCGGAATATAGAAATTCTGAAGGACTTAAAGCTGAATCACTAATACGCACTTCGTCAATAAAACCAAACGCTCTGTCACCATGTCCGCCGGCATATAAGCCGCGACCTACTGACCAGTTACCGGCTACCCAGTCACTACCGGTACCCTCTCCGCTATCAAGCGATGTATCAGAGCTGCCGCTAGCTGACACATCAGTCTGAGCTGCCAGCTGATAACCTGTCCCAGCCTCAACATCAGCAATATAAAGTGACAAGGTTGTGCCATCGCAAACTGCCGCAGCATAATACCATCGTCCGCTACTTGAGTCGGGGTAATCCCAACCATTAATATAACCGTCAACAGTCTGTGCCACATGCCAGTATCTGGAAACATCTGAATATTTGATCGCCAAAGCATTTTCAGGAGTAATCTGTAAATACAATGCCGCTAAATCGCTATTCTCATCTGTTGAACCTCTCGAATCACGACCGATAATTGTACGCCATCCACCATTTTCCGGCATAAACGCAACCTCGACAGTCCATGCCAGCGGTTCCATAGTACGAATAGACTCAGCATTAGTAAACATCGCTGGATAAGACCCGGAATTTTGTACGCTCAGCATATTCTGCTGACCCGTCAATGGCGTCTGAGGTGCTGCAGCATTAGACCGATAAGCAAATCCTGCCCAACCTTCTGCCCAGACTGATAGATCATTTCCATTTCCTGAGGCATCTAGTGCCCCAGCATAAAAAACACCATCAGCATTACCTCCATGAGTGACAGCTGACCCGGCAGTGCCTTCTTCAAAATTCCAATATGCTACAGTTCCGGCAGTTGCAGAACAACTAATTACCAGACATATTCCGATAACTAATAGTAAAATTCTTTTAAACATTGTTTTCAATTCCTCCAGTGATGCGTAAGTTTGAATAATATGTATATTTTTGTTTAAATAAACCCACAATCTATTACACATTTTCAGCTATTTTCATTACCAACTTGAGGAAAATAAATAATTAGAACTCCTATATCAGCTTTATCAGACATACATTCCACACCGCAATCTCTCAGACGCTAATAATATTCCCGATTTATACAGAAGCAAAAACAGATAACTGGAAATGATAATAGCAACATTAAAAATAAAGAAAATTTAACCTATCAGCACAACTTTTACACTTCAATGTAACACTTTTAATAACAAAACGCTGCAAAACTAGACCACTATTGTCATTACCTACCTTATACAGTTTTATCAGATTTAACAAAACATAATACAAGATCACTTCAATCTTTGAAAACTGTGATAAGTAACTTTTATAATAAAAAAAGAATTTCAATTATTATTTTTGTCTGGATTTACAGGCTTTTAATGATAGGTCTATCTATCTGGAGCGATATCTCCTTTTCCTATACAGATAGTGTTAAATACCTGATAATGTATGCAGTCTTATTCCTTCTCGACATACAGCAGGTATCTATCATTAAAATTTTCGCATGGCAGATTATCCATCGATCCAGTATCAAAATAGATATCAAGAAGATTGGACTAATGGTCGCCAGAACTCAGTCTAATAACAACAGCCATAACGACTAGTTATCCTAAAGATTACTAGCCCTGACTAATTATAAATTACGAGCTTTATGAAAACATCAGATCGTCATCGGAATCCAGACCACTTGGATCTATCTGGCCGGTCTTGGTATCAAAATCAACAATATCATCTTCTATTTCATCGACTCTGTCAGAATTACTGGCTGACATACCGGCCTGCTTGCATTCCTGATAGTATGCATCGAGCACAGCCTTTACTATTTGCTGACGACAGTCAGCTTTGATTGGATGAGCCATATCAACATAAAGTCTTTTATCAGAAACATGCCTGGAATGATCGTTATTAAGCTTCTTTCCGCAATCATTGCAAAACCTGGCACGAATATGATTTTTCGAGTGGCATTTCGGACATTTTTCCATCACTTTACGTGATGGCATTGATACAAACATACCCTTATTCCCATCAACTACCTTCAAATCTGTAACAACAAAAGAATCATCGATTATTATTGTGCAATATGCCCGCAAATTATCTCTATCACTTGTTGCCAGTTTTATCCTTACATCTGTAATCTCCATGCAGTTACCTCCAGACCTTATATTAGAGATTCAACAAATATAATAAAAAGAACAAACTTCTCGTACTAAACGAATTAGAATATTTGCCCGCTTTTTATTAAATAAACTTAACATGAATTAAGAAAGAATTTTTCTAATTTAGATCACTTTCTTTCTACAATTTAATTTCCTCTGAGCGACATAAACTCAGTCAATATAAAATCACAACACTCACCTAGATCTCCTTTTTTTATCTTGTCAACATAGCCTTGCAGTTCATCTTCACCATCTCCACATAAATATAGTGTTGAACCACTACCTGACATAAATATCTTTTTGCCAAGAACAAATTCGATCTCTTCTCTCAAGCGATCAAGTCCGGGAACATAGTTCATCGTTACCGGAAGCAGTGAGTTTATTCCCAACTCAAACAAACCGTCAAAATCGCCTGATTTAACTAAATTATCTATTACTACTCGCCGGGCATTTACCAGCGATGAATCATATTTATAATTTTTATATACTTCTGCTGTACTAACGTGGATGCCGGGCAGTATTAACAAAACCTTTTTAGTTAAACCACCTTCAAGCTTCCTGACTATTTCTCCTCTTCCCTGGCATTCCGCCAGAGGAGTATACAGAAAAAATGCTACATCACTGCCTATCCTCGCAGCTAATGTGGCCAGTTCTTCTTTTGGCAATTTCAAATTCCACAACTGGTTTAGGCCAATCAGGGCGGCCGCTGCATTTCCACTGGCGCCACCCAACCCGCCACCGGCGGGAATATTCTTCTCCAATTGTATTACCGCACCCTGAGGTTTATCCATATATCCTTCTAGCAGATTTGCCGCCCGACATATAAGGTTTTCCGGCCCAGTAGGAACAGACTCCTTCAACCCGGATATCTCAAGTATTATCCCGGGATCAGAACTAGGGCTTATTACCAGACGATCTGCAAAACGAAGGGCCGCCATTATTGAATGGAGTTCATGAAAACCATCCTTACGCTTGCCATAAACCAGCAAAGACAAATTCAACTTCGCCGGGCTTTCTATTTCTATCACTTTCTGGCCGTGAATACTGTCTCTAGGTGATTCCAGCAAAAAAAATCCTTATCAAATTATGACCACATAAATTGGGTCGCAAATACAATAAATACACATTCTATACATTAATCAGATATTTTTGCACTCATTGAATATCAAGTCTAAAAAATTATTGTATCTATTTAATAGAACACATGTCAAGAATAAAAATAATCTTGGTTTTAAACCTTTTGACTTAAAATACTTAGATATGAATCTTCACTACACACTACAATTTCATTGCAAAACAACAGAAATGCTATTTTTCACCTTTTTTCTTAAATCCAGATGCAGTTACCGTAGGCTTTGGTACTCGTAATACCATTCCACAATATGTACATCTAACACGTGATCCTCGCATCGAATCAGGTATCATAAGTATCTTACGGCATCGTAAGTTCGGACACATTATTGTTACTGCCATCTCTAATTCCTGCTAATAAGGTTGAAAATTGCTTTTCTATCGTCTTAAAATGCTTATCGTCAAAATGACTACCTTACTTAAAACAAAATATAAGGCACTGTCAAACAAAGCCTTACAGAACAGAAAAATTCATCCTATTTTAACATTTCATCATTCTCAGGCCCAACGGTAGTCATATCTATTGACTTAAAACCAAGTTCCAACGCTGGTGAATCATTCTTCAGGCGAAAATCATACTTATCAACATCTTCAAATTTTGGATCTAAGTACAATGAATGCATATCTTTACCGGTTTTTTGCCACTCCGAAAATGAAAGTCCGTTAAAGGTAATATTTTCTAGTTCCTTTCCTGGATTATAGTATATGTTCCAGTCCATATCAAATGTACTATGTGTATCACGTCCCTCAGGATGATTAGGGTGATAATAAAACTTATAGGACTTATCACGCCATCTGTTATCTAAAAGTTTTCCTTCGGTAAAATATACTATATTATTTTCAAAGAAACAGCTCTTATGTGGTTCTACCCGACTTCGACTAAGCTGCTGCAATCGGCCAAAGGCAAAAATATTATTTCGAACTGTTATCTCCTTGGCATAATGAATGTTATAACCTGCAAATTTAGTATTATATACTATGTTGTTCTCTACCAGGATATGACTTGAACCTTCATCATTATATATCCCCCATCCGCCGTAATGATTGGCATCAATATCATGTATAAGATTATTTCTTATTTTTGTACCAGGCGAAATCCCTAAAGTGTAGACTGCACCCATATCTGAAAGCAACCCCTGGCCAATATGATGGATATGATTATAATCTATCAGGTTATCCCGGCTTATACTCCGCTGATACCCCCAATGCCAACCAATAGATACCCCGGTATACCAGCCATGATGTATCTCATTATGACTTACTTCATTACCAAAGGTATGCATCAGCAACACGCCCACCGCAGAAGAATAAACTGTGCCATATGGTCCTATAATATTATTCTTAATAATATTATTACCAGTCCTCAATAGCGGATGAGAGCTTTCATTACCACCATTAACTCTAACGCCACCTCCGCCAAGATCTACCATCTGGTTACCAACCATCTTCACATTGCGGCAGCCTTCACCAATATCAAAGGCAAACGTTCCAATATTCCTAATAGTACAGTTATTAAAAACAATATCACTGCACCCTTTCAATGTTATTGCAGCCGGCACACTGCTGCTGCCCTGTGCATCATTACAGTTTCCAGGCGGCAGAAAATAGTTAGTATATGCAAAATCAATGCTTTCAAAACGGATATTTGCCAGAGGGTTGTTACCGATAGCATCTCCATTCATTGTAACCAGCGCTGGCGATAATGGAGCACAGGCATCAATCGTGCTTATATCCTCACCAGGCTTCGGCATATAACTCAATACACCGGTCTGCCTGTCCAGGTACCACTCGCCTGCTATATCCAGCTCCTCATACACATTTTCAACAATATAACGGGCACCATTGTTTGTATAATCATCAGTAAATACCTTACCGGATTTATATTTAAATGAAACGATATTCTTTTGGGCATCTACCGACTCGACAGGCAGATGTGTATCAGTCCAGAAATGATAAATAATGACCTCTACATCACCCAGATTTTGCCAGTCATGCTTGATATCACCCGGCTTGAATTCAAAACTTTGGCTTTTCTTAAAACAATCAGTTTCACGCCCGCCTTCCGGAAAACCAGCAACACGGAAAAAACCATTATTAGGCGACTTTGCCCGTTGACAACGCTGACCATTTACAAACAACTGGGTAAAATACCATTTTCCTTCCTTTACCACATCAATCTGCGTTGTCCACATGCCATTAGCCTGCTTCTGCCAGCCGATAATTTTTTGACCACCTGAGATAACTGGTGCATTTTTTCCTAATGGCTTAACTATTAGCGGGCAGTCCTCCGCCCTGTTGTCTTCTACACCGAACCGTAATGGCTCCCTGATCTCATATACACCGTCACTTAAATATACTGTCACCGGCTTATCTTGTACTCTCCTGGCAAGTTCAATTGCCCGCTGAACAGTCCTTACTGACCTGTCCGGGCCTTCTCCGCCATCGATATCATCCCCATCAGGTGACACATAAAGCGAAAAATCAGCCAAAGCCACACTGGCCCAGAACAAAACCACAAACTTGCCTATTTCAAATATTTTCATCATTTTCACCTATCCGAATCAACCTTTAAAGTTACTTTTATCATCCAGAAAACAACGGCTATCAGAAGAGCCGCACCCATAATTTCAGCAAGCAGTGATCCGCTGAAATTAGATGCATGTTCATTTGCAGCACTCCACCAACCCGGCAGCCAACCGGATTCACCCTGCTTCAGCATCGGAAAAGCATTCTTTGGTATTTCATACACTTTTATCATTGTCACAATCGGAATCGCCAGCAGGATACCCATTATCGCTTCGCCTGTTATCAGACCGGAAGCAAACAACAACCCGCGGCGATCTGAATCTACAACATTCTCTTTTGACAAATTCCGCTTTTTCTGAGCTCGCTTGATAATCCAATGTATCAGGCCACCGAGCAGAATTGGCACAGACATCTCGAACGGCAGATAAACTCCTATCGCAACTGCCAGTACAGGTAAACGGAATGATGACTCTCGTTTCTTCTGTACAATATCCAGTATTATTACAACCAATGCGATCACAGCCCCCACAGAAATATATCCCCATTGCAAATCATTCTTAAATACACCTTGCGACACAGCCTTCATCAACGATGCCTGCGGACACGCTAACGCATCTTTACCGGCACCATCCATACCTTCAAAGCCATATGCATGCTGCAGCAGTCCCAAAACCGGAGCCATTACCATCGCTCCGGCAACCACTCCTACTATCTGCATTACCTGCTGCTTCCAGGGAGTTGCTCCTACTATGTGCCCGGCCTTCAAATCCTGCAAATTATCACCGGCAATCGCAGCGGCACAACATACCACACTACCTATTATTATCGCGGCTGCCGGACCATTCTCTGCTCCCGAACCCATCAGCAGCAACAGCAATAGTGATGACACCAGCACTGTCGAAATCGTCACTCCGGAAATAGGGTTATTTGACGAACCCACCAGCCCGGCCATATATCCTGCTACCGCTGAAAATACAAATCCGGTTATGATCATTATAAAAGACATCACCAGCGATACATGCACCTGCTGGACAAATACCTGGTAAACCAGAAACAGCGGCACAATAGACGCAACCACAGCGATCAAAACCCATTTCATCGGCACATCCTGCTCACAACGATCTATTGCCTGCGAACCATCATTACCGGCAATTTTCTTATACGCCCGCAAGCCGCCCAATACACCGCCCAGAAGCGATTTTCGCATCTGGATTATCGTCCAGACTCCGCCCACCAGCATCGCACCTACCCCCAGGTAACGAGTATGCTCCCTCCATATATCATACGACCAACCTACAGCACTTACTCCTTCCGGGCAGCCTCCCTCAAAATGCGACACAATCGGCACCGCTACAAACCAGTTTAACGCACCGCCCAGAAAAACCAGCACCGCTATATTCAATCCAACTATATATCCAACCGACAAAAGCGCCGGGCTAAGATTGGAACCGACATAAAAAACAGACTTACCGATTGATGTTGCTCCTTCCAGGGCCTCAGGGAAAAATCCCAACAGCTTACCCGCTCCAAGCTTGAACAATGCCCCAGCTGCTGCGGCCTTCGCTATTATCCAAACACCGGAACCACCCTCCTGGCCGGTCTCTAGCACCTCGGCAGTAGCTACACCTTCCGGAAACTGCAGTTTCTCTTCAATAATCAGGCTGCGACGCAGCGGAATAGTAAATAACACACCCAAAATACCGCCAAAACCGGCAATAAGTGTAACCCATAGATAGTCAAAATTCTCCCAGAATCCCATCATCACCAGGGCAGGCATTGTAAAAATCACTCCCGCCGCCACAGACTCGCCCGCTGATGCTGCCGTCTGAACAATATTATTCTCCAGAATATTGCCCCTTTTCAGTAACCGCAATATACCCATTGAGATTACCGCCGCCGGTATTGAAGCAGAAACCGTCATCCCGGCAAACAAACCTAAATACGCATTTGCCGCGGCCAGAATAATTGATAAAATCACGCCCAATAGTATCGAACGAACCGTTAGCTCTGATAAATTATTTGTCTTCATGACATT
Organism: Sedimentisphaerales bacterium; assembly: GCA_963666285.2. GTDB lineage: Bacteria > Planctomycetota > Phycisphaerae > Sedimentisphaerales > SM23-30 > JAFGDI01. The sequence goes on along the minus strand of OY762711.1, from coordinate 1,305,746 downwards.
TAAGAATAATGACTTAAACGTCTTTTTGCAAATAATTTCAAGATTGTATTACAGAGTTTTACCGGATAACGATTACTTTTTATTTGGATTAGAGCTCGGATACTTGGCATCAACCTCATCCAGCCATTTATCAAGCTTGCTATTCAACTCCCTGACAATTTCCGGTCGCTCTTCCGCCAGATTATTTGTCTCGCCAATATCATCATCCAGATCATATAGTTCTACATGCATATCCTCATAAAATCGGATCAGCTTCCATTTTCCATCTCGTATCGCACTGCCCGGCGATCCGCCCTGATTGCCATAATGCGGATAATGCCAGAATACAGCTCCACGGGACACATTCTCACCTCTCAAAACAGGAACAAAACTCTTACCGTCGTAATTTTGACCGGCTACCTCTCTCAACCCGGCTATCTCCAGCATTGTAGGGTAAAAATCGGTACTGGTTACAACCGAATCTGTAACGGCCCCAGCCCTGGTAACTCCCGGCCATTTCACAATCATTGGCTCGCGAATACCGCCCTCATACAGCCAGCCTTTACCACAGCGCAACGGCAAATTACTAGTCGGCTGTCCCTCTGAAGTACTCAGTCCGCCATTATCGCTCATAAAAAATACGACTGTATTATCTGCCAGCCCCATATCCTCAAGTGCGTTAAGAACCTTGCCTATAGCCATATCCATCCCCTCCACCATAGCCGCATAAACGGCATGCTCCTGCACCAGGCGTACCTTCCGATCACCTTCTTGGCCCCATTTTACTTCTAAACCCATCTCTTTTTTCTTCGCCTTATATTTTGCGATCAAATCTTCACGCCCTACCTGCGGATTATGAACCGAATAGAAAGACAGATACGCCAAAAATGGGCTATCCTTCTTACTCTTCATAAAATTTATTGTCTCAGTCGCCAGCCTGTCCGGTAAATGCTCGCCTTTTGGCCCATCTGTCAACCTGGGATTCCCATACGGTGGGAAATACTTGCCCTTTCCACTTGGACTGCCGCTCGCCCAACCGCCTTTATTAATATCAAAACCATGATTCTCCGGCCAATATTCTTCACTATGACCCAAATGCCATTTACCGGCAAAAAAGGTGGCATACCCTCCCGCCTTGAATGCCTCGGCCAGAGTAACTTCCTCATGCGGCAAATATTCTTTATATACTGCCGGCAGCAACGGCTTATTTTTAGTCCAGTGATTTTTTGCTGTCGATGGCTGCGGCGCTCCAAACCAATCAGTAGTATCCAGCCTGGCAGGATATTTACCCGTCAGAATACTTGCCCTGGTCGGAGAACATACCGGACAAGCCGCATAAGCATTGGTAAATTTCATACCCTCTGCCGCCAGTTTATCCAGCGACGGAGTTTCATAAAACTTACTGCCAAAACAAGCCGCGTCGGTCCAGCCGAAATCGTCAGCAAGGATAAACAGAAAATTAGGCTTTTTTTTATTTTCTGCTGCCGATAATGAAAAACATAACGCAAAAAATACAAAAAGACTCACAACTCTTATTTTTATCAGGTGTATATCTAACATGATAATCCTTTCAATTGTCATATTACATTTCTTATAATAAATATCAGATTTTCTGCCTGATTTCGTTATTATTCCTTCTTTTGACAGGAAAGATTAAACTGCTAATCCCTCCTATCACAAAACAACTCAAAAATGAGATAGGCATATACCATGACCAATGTACCGACGGACAGTCAAATATTTTGGCATATAAATCTTCACTTTGAATTATAAAACCAAGCGTAATAGACACTACACAACCAACCAGCCAACCGCCAAAGCTTGCCCGCTTCCAAAGCAGCCCCAGCAGAAATATCGCCAGTATCGGTCCGGCAAAAAGAGACATAAACGAACTCCACGCCTCTACAATCGAATCGATAGTAGAAGCATAAAACGCAGCACCCGTCGCTAGTACCCCCAAAACAATGGTCAGCACCCTTGCCAGCATTATATCTTTCGATTCGGCAGCTGCAACCTTTCGCAACGGTTTTACAAAATCGCTCACGACCACGGTACTGATAGAATTAATACCGGAATCCATACTAGACATCGCCGCGGCAAAGATCGCGGTCAGCAGCAGCCCCGACACGCCATCCGGCAGCGTATGCATTATATAATACGGCATTACCCTATCTCCGCTTATCCCCTCTGGCAGCTCATTCACCTGGTAAAAGGCAAACAACCCCAATCCGATAAACAGCAGCAGCCCGTTAATGCCAATATCACTGAATGAGTTAAACAATACCGCACGCGCCGTTGACTTCAGGTCCTTTGTCGCCATCAGCCGCTGCACCGTCACCTGGTCTGCGCCATAGTCATGCATAAAGACAAAAAACCACGACACCATCGCTGCTATCGCAGTAAACTTGAACAAACTTACCTCACCGGTAAAATGTGTCAGATGACCCTGCTGCTCGCCAACCTTGATTATCCCGTTGACACCGCCCGGAACCTCACCTGCCAGGCAAATAGCCACCCAGATCGCCCCTACTACTAAAATAACAAACTGGACCGCATCTGTCCACAATACCGCAGCCAGCCCGCCCAGCACCGTATACAATGTCGCCAATACCCCCATAAGTAATATTGCCAAAGATAAACTCATTCCTGTAGCAACATTCATCGCCAATGCCGGGCCATAGATTACAACTCCCAGCCATGACAGCCTGGCCAGCACAAACAAACCTGAAACTGTCAGCCTGGCCAACCGGCCGTATCGAACCTCGATAAACTCATAACATGTTGTTACATTCAGTCTGCGATAGACCGGGTAGAAAGTAAATATCAGCAGCGGTGCAACTATCGGGCTTATCAGCACACCAAAAAATACCGCCGTATTTTCGCCATATGCCATCCCCGGCACTCCAAGATATGTCGAAGCACTGGTCAGTGAGGCAAACATGCTCATTCCCACTACCAGCCACGGCATGCGACGACCGGCCAGGAAAAACTCCTCTGTACTGGTCTGTCTGCGCGAAAATATCAAACCTATACCTACCATACCCGCCAGGTAAACCAGCAGCACTACAGAATTTAATAATCCAAATGTTCCAAACATTGATATATACCTGAATTAAGCTTTAACATTCATTAATCATTATTTATCAAAAGTTTACTTTCGCACTTTTCAAGTTGCAATAAACGCCTAAAAGGGCCTTCTTGTTGCAGTTTGAATTAAATATACTTTCGAGATTTAGCCTCGAAAATGATAAAAAAATCCAATTTGCATTCACAAGGCCCTGTTCTGACCTTTGCGGATAACGTTGAACAGACAAAAGTACGAAAACGTACCAATAATATTTTAATGATTCTATGAAATAATAAAAGAATTTACTTTTTTTACCCTTAACTTTGCAAACAAACTTTCTAACATATTGTGCATATATTTATCCAATATTTATGACATTTTATTATTTTAGGGGTTGATATACCCAATAGTTGACTTATTACATAAGTAAGACGCAATATAAACTGCTAGAGTTTATCGATAATACCTTAAAACACAATACTTAAGGTGACTTCTGGAAATGTTTTGGGTTACCTTAATTCTTACACCACAGGAGCAATTATGAAAAAGGCATTACAGTTTCTCATAATATTTAATATTGCCACGATATGTCTGGCTAACACCACGGTTTCAGGACTAAAATGTGAATATCAGTCTCACCCGGTTGGCATCAATCTTACAAACCCAAGATTAAGTTGGGTAATTGAATCAGACCAGGATAACCAACTGCAATCCGCATATCAGGTTTTAGTGGCAAGCAACCCCAAATTATTATCAGAAAAAAAGGCCGACTGCTGGAACAGCGAAAAAAATGAATCAGACCAATCTATCAATGTCAAATATGGTGGCACCACCTTTGAGAGCTTGACCGAATACTATTGGAAAGTACGTATTTGGGACAAAAATGGAAAAGTCACAAAATGGAGTCCTATCAGTTCCTGGACCACAGGATTAATCTCTCCAGATAGTTTTAAAGGAAAATGGGTAACATATTCCAAACCTATAGACCATGAAGTCTACAAAAACAACAACTACTCGATAAACCTTGATAATGCTAAATGGATTTGGCGAAATATCAGTGGCGATTTGTATGACTACCCCCCTGAAACATTAGTATTTACCAGGAACATCAATTTTAACAACACGAGTAAACTTGGATATGTACAGGCTGCAATATCGGCTGACGACATTTTTAAATTGAGTATTAATGGTACTTTTGTTGGCTCGAGCGTATCCTGGCAAAATGCAAAAAAAATTGACATACAAAACTACCTCACGAACGGTAATAACTTATTTGAAATTGAAGTACAAAACACCACAAAAGGCCCCTGCGGGCTTATCTGCAAAATAAACTGGAAATACGATGGTAAAGTAGATGAAATTGTTTCAGACAGTACCTGGCAGGTAAAAAAAGCGAATAACCAATCAGAATCTGCTAAAGAAATCGCCAAATTTGGTGACGCTCCCTGGAACGTGATCCCTATAAATGGTCAGAATCAATTCAGCACCCAGGACACTCCAAGCCCGCTGCTGAGAAAAGAGTTCAGCATAAACAAAAAAATAGAAAAAGCTTATTCAATCATCTCTGGCTTAGGTTTTTACGAACTGAGGATTAACGGCCAAAAAGTCGGCAACAAAGTCCTCGACCCAATATTTACCAATTACGACAAAACAGTATTATACTCGACATATGACATCACAAACATGCTTCAAAAAGGTAATAATGCAGTCGGCATAATGCTCTCAAACGGCTGGTACAACTCCCACACAAAAGGAGCTTGGAATTATAACTCTGCACCATGGCGAGATAAGCCTAAGGCCCTGATGGATATAGTCATTAAATATACTGATGGCACAACAGATACAATTTGCACTAATGACACCTGGACAGGTTCAAACGGACCTCTTGTCGCAGATGCAATTAGAAACGGGGAAGTCTATGATGCCCGTCTCGAACAGCCTGGTTGGGATAAGCCGGACTTTGATTATTCTATATGGGATTTTGCCATAATTGCTGATGCCCCCAAAGGAACTCTAAAACCGGAAATTATGCCGGGAGCTATCGTCCATGAGACAATTGCTCCTGTGGCGATAACAGAGCCTCAAAAAGGAGTATATATTATCGATATCGGCGTAAACATATCAGGATGGGCCAAATTAAAAATCTCAGGTGAACCTGGCCAAAAGATCACCATGAGATATGGAGAAAAACTAAAAGATGGCATGCTGGACACCAAAAACATCAGCGGACTTACCTACTCCGGCCCATTCCAAACAGATACATACTACCTTAAAGGCAAAGGTACAGAACAGTGGAATCCACGCTTCGTCTATCATGGCTTTCGATACATTGAAGTAACAGGCCTGAAAGAAAAACCAAAACCTGACACAATCAGGGCACAATTTGTATATACCAACTTCAAAAATATTGGAACTTTCCAATGTTCTAATGAACTATTTAATACTATTCAGGAAATTACTGACCGAAGCTACAAAAGCAACTTTGTTGGCCTGCCAACAGACTGCCCGCATCGCGAAAAGAACGGCTGGACCGCTGATGCTCACCTTGCCGCAGAACTTGCTATGTTCAATTATGAAAATGTACCTGCCTACGAAAAATGGCTAAGAGATTTCAAAGACGACCAGGACAAAGACGGCCGATACAGCTGCATTATCCCTTCGCCCGGCTGGGGTGCAAGAGATCTCACCGAATGGGATAGTGCATACATTATCATTGCATGGTACCTGTACAAATACCACAATGACACTCAGGTGATCGAAGACAACTACGAAAATATGAAAAAATATATGGAAAATGTTGCCAGGAGGATAGGTTCTTCCTACATCGTCACATTTGGCCTTGGTGACTGGTGCAATGATTTCGGGGCACAGTCACCCAACCAGCTCACTGCGACAGCATATTTCTATTACGACACAGTCATAATGAAAAAATTCGCAGAAATTCTAGGCAAATCACAGGATGTTGACTATTTCAATAATCTGTCAGCAAACGTCAAAAAAGCCTACAATAACAAGTTTTACAAGGGTAATGGCATATACGTAGACGGTCAACAAACTTGTCTTGCAATGAGTCTGTTCTATGATCTGGTAGAAGAATCTCAACGGGAAGCTGTTCAAAACAAGCTGGTAGAAGCTATACAGGCTGCTGATAATCATCACGATGTCGGTATTCTCGGTGCCAAATGTATATTCAGAGTACTCTGCGACATGGGCCGGAACGAACTAGCCTTCACAACGCTCAACCAGAAAACAATGCCCAGCTACGGCTACTGGATAGAAAACGGAGCCACTTCTCTTTACGAAAACTGGTCGCTCAATCCAGGGTCCATGAACCACATAATGTTCGGTGATATTAGTGCATGGTTCTTTAGCTGTCTCGGCGGAATTAACGCAGACCCCACCCAACCAGGCTTCAAACGCACAATTATCAAACCTGCATTTACCAAGGGAATCGATTGGGTAGCGACTTCGTACCTGTCACCTTACGGTCAAATCCAATCCAACTGGAAATTTGACGATTCAAACTACACCTGCCAATTAGAAATACCTGCCAATACAGAAGCAATTGTCATTCTGGATTCAAGTAACCCTGAATCAATATCATGCAGCAAAGATTTCAAAAAACGCACGATCAAAAACAGCCAGGCTATTTTTACCATTGGTTCAGGAAAATACACTTTCAACGGCATTAAATAATACGAAAAAGAGCCTTTGAAACATCTTCGAAGGCTCTCTTTCTTTATTTTATATACTCCATATCTCACTCAACATTCATCCTTCTGAAAACACAATTATCTTTGCGGTTTCAATAATATCACATGCCCTTTTATATAAAATTGCATCACCTTCTTTCAGGACTTTCAATAGCAATATTTTCTCTTTAATAAACGTTTTCGCAAATTTCGGATCATTTACACTAACATCCATGATATTATAAATAATATCGGCAAGCTTTACTGTTTTGGCCCTGGGGTCCGCTTGGGCTGTATGGGCTCTATTGATTTGCTTTCTAACCTTTCGATTACCATCTTCTGGCTTCGCTATATCTGTTAGATCACTTACCAGAGTAGCAACATCACGACCAAACTCTTCCTCTATCTGTCCTATAACTACAGGTGTATCTTCCACCACATCATGAAGCCATGCAGCAGAAATTGTTACCGGATCATCTGTCACTGACGACACTAGTTTTGCCACACTTTCAGGGTGGATAATATACGGTAAACCATTATATTTTCGTCGCTGATCAATTCTATTATGAGCCTGCCTGGCATAATCCGCTGCTCTTTGCACTAAATTAGTCATATTTTTACACTTCGCTCTGCTTCAAGATTCTATACAAAACATTATCTCAACTTTTCCCACAAATATACTACCAGGTGCTCTAGCTCCACAATCTTCGCCTCGCCAAGCCCTGCCTGCATTCCAAAATCTACTACTTGTTGTGCATCCAGCCTGTGATCCAGCGGTGGGCCAAACGGCTGCTCAATCTTGGGAAACTCCAATACAGCTACCAGCTTTTTACCTACCCTCGCTGCTTCCTGCAAAGTCTTGACATAATCATCTACCTCATGAAAGACAAAACCCATAAATACCAGGTCAAATGAGCAATCTTCCCAGGGCAGAGCTTCTGCCGGGCCGACCTTGAATTCTGATTCAGGAAGATAACCTTTCGCGGCTTCCAGCATCTCAGGATTAACATCCACACCGGCAACTGTCCCCACACCGGCCTTCTGAAAATGCTCGGCAAATACCGCTGTTCCCGTTCCAACATCAAGCATACTCTCCAGCTCAGTACCTTCCATTACCGCGGCTATTATATCATCCATCGCCATCATCTTTACCGACGAAGGGTCACGTAAACGGTCAAAGTTTCCGCTAAATCGACGTTCAGACATCTTTTCCTCCTGTAGCATATAGAAAAAAACATTATTCCTTATAAATAGTAAACTTATACAAATACTTACTATTCAAAATTATCTGCGAATGTCAATAGTAATTAAATCGAAAACTAATTTTACTCGCTTGACTATTTTTGTTTTAATCCATAAAGTCAAATTGATATAATAATAACTTAGTGGGTTTTGAAGCGATTTTAATGCTTTTTATCTAATTTATTTTAGGAGCGGACGTTATGAGAATTACATATCCTTATATACGGTTATTTTCTTTTACTGCGGCCTTACTTTTACCAACGTTTATTACAATTCCCTCGGCCTTTGCAATAGATTTCGACGCTGCCTATATCGAGCGTACGCCGCGATACGACTATGACGCTGCCAAAAACATGCCTGAAACTGGCGATCTGGTAAACTTCAACGGCCATATCATAAACTGGTCTGACACAACTGAAATGATTGAATATATTTTCCTCATAGACGATGAAATCTACGACTGGAACGCTATCGAATTGCCGCCCAACGAAGAGGGCATAGTTACTATCGAATGGGAATGGCAAGACGGCCCTCATAACGTTGAACTTGTTCTGGATCCGGAAGAATATGTCTCAGAAGACAGCGAAGACAACAACTATCTCGCCGACCGCACCAACGCCATTATCGCCGGATTCTGGGTCGAGCAGTCCGTTTACGATTATTTCCATTTCTATCAGTATGAATTGGGTATAGGTTCAAATTCATGGCCGGACTGGATCCAGCGGCAGATGGCCAAACAAAACGAACTGTACGAAACTGCTATCTGGCCCAACTCACCGGATGGCGTTTTAGACCGTGTGCGAATCGACAAAATCGTCATCGTCCCTGACGGAACCCTGCCGCTGAATGGTGGGCTGCCTACCAACAATCCGGACAGTAGCGACAAAACAGTTGATCTAATGTGGGGTTTTACCGCTTCCGGACTTGAATCTGACTTCTATTCAAACCATTCCTCGACCAGCGAAGACAACCCGTTCTATATCGAAAAGAGCCTTATACACGAGCTCGGCCATGCCCGCTACCTCATCGACAGCTACGGGTTCGATGTGCACAATACCTCCAGCCACCATTCCGTACAGATTTGGGAAGGCGACACCTATGTAGGCGGCAGCTCGTATATGCCGTTCCTCGCCTGGGGAGAAGTGCTATACTACAACAAAAGCGGCGGTGTTATGTCCGGCCCCTACGACTTCGCATGGTCTCCATATGAAGCCGGTGCGTTAAACCTGATCGCCGGACAACGAGCTACCTGCGGCAATGCCAACGCCCCATGCAACATCGGCGTTTTCCTTCAGGATCTGCCGGACAACAATCATGTCAGGTTTATTGACACTGCCGGTGTTCCCTGGGTTGGTGCCGATGTAAAAATATACCAGGCTGCTGCCGGGCCCGGATGGTACGGCAAAACCATCGACAACACTCCAGACCAGCAGTATTTTACCGATAGCGATGGATACGTACATCTGCCCAGAAACCCTTTCAACCCAGGCGGCGATATTATCCACACCTACGGCCACGCCAACAGCGTATTTGTCTTTCGCATCGAATATGCCGGACAGATATGGTACCGCATAATGGAAGTCTCTGACTATAACATGCAATACTGGCAGGGCAATACTGCCGATGCTTATTATTCTATCGAACTGGACGGTACAAATATACCAGACTCCGAACCGCCAACCGATCCGACCAACCTTACCGCAACTGAAATAACTTTTGAATCAGTTTCGCTATCCTGGACTACCTCTACCGACGATATCGGTGTTAAGGGTTACTATGTATATCGCAACGACATCGAAATTGGCACTACCTCAACCAACAGTTATGTCGATACAACTGTCTCACCGTGCAATTCATATACCTATACCGTCAGAGCATACGATTCCGCTAACTCATCAGGTCTTAGCAATCAGTGCCCGGTCAATATCCCGGCCGCCCCTCAGACCGCAGACCTCAACAGCGACCTCACGGTCGACATCTATGACCTCGTCATACTTGCGTCCAACTGGCTCGGAAGCTATTGCGGCATACAAGGCGATATCAGCGGCGACGGCATTGTAAACATACTTGACCTTGCCTACATATCCCAGGATTACGGCATAGAAACCATTATCGATAACTGGCAGATGAAACAAAAAGACATGTTCAATACCGGCCGGGCATACTTCTCCATCCCGTCATCAAAACTTAATAACACTTTCTTTGATAATATCATCTGGCAGAAACCTTCTCCTGACTCACCTTCAAACGGTAATTTCTCGGCAACTTCAATGAGCTTCTTCACCGCCATCGGACCAGACGGCGAAGATGTCGTAACTGGCTCCTACCACTGGCCCAAGGGGATTCAGGGCATGGACCGCCATACCGGCAAACTATTATGGCAAGGCAACACCTCCGGCGGCGAAAGCATCGCATTAATGACCGCCGCTTTCTCTAATGACGGAAAAGCTGTATATATCACCAGCGATGCAACTGACGGAGAACTCATGGCTTTTGAAACAGCCGTTGGCCCTTCAATATTCCGGGATACCGCCGCCGACACTTCTTCAATGCTCAACATGAACTCGCCCACCATCAGCCCGGACGGGCGTATATGGCTGCATAGCTGGAATGAAACTTCATATGCCGGCATTGACAGCGGCAATGCCATTACTCAATCATGGGCAGCTGCCTCAACTGTATATGCCTGCTATAACGACCCGTCACTCTATGATGATAACGGCACTTTGCTGGTTATCTCCGGCGGTAGAACAAATTTGATTAAGTGCTGGAACGGCGATACTGGAGATCAGATTTGGGCTGCTGCTTCCATAAATTCAGACGCCAATGCTACCATCGACCCGGAAAACGGTAATATATATATGCCTGCCGGAGAGAGTAGTATATACCTGGTTGGACTGACCAAAGACGGTCAGCCGCTCTGGGATGATACCTGTACCCTGGTCTTCCAATATACTTCAGGTATGAATAACCCGCAGCGTGCCCAGAGCACCGGCTGTCTCAGCCATGACGGCTCTACTTTCTATTTCCAGACCAACAGCAGCCAGGGCGACGGGACTCTATATGCCGTCAATACCTCTGACGGCACTGTTAAATGGTCGTACCCTACTGCCAGCCTCGGCTGGGAAATCCACAGCAGCTGCCCTATCGTCACTATCAATAATGTCATCATCGTCGGCAACAACCAGAACGATACCTATTTCGCTATCCGTGACACCGCCGCCGGACCAATACTGCTTGATACTATCCAGGTTGACTCAGACGGACTCGCCCAGGCTAGTGCCACACTCAGCGCCGACGGCAAACTTTACCTGCCGCTGCGTATTGAATGGACCGCTTCCAACGGCGACAGCGACAACCCAACCGGCAATATCGAAAACCTCTTTACCGCCTTCGACCTGACAGGCGATTAAAACCATAAACTGCTGATGATGGACTCTCTGAATTATGGCGAGATATTAGATAAAAAGCCGTTTCATGCTTCCACTATCATTTTTTGACACCCAAATAGCATTTCCACTCAAACATACCACAATATCACTATTTTTCATCATATAACAATATTTATAAGTATTTATATATAAAATAGTGAATATATAAGTATTTTCTTGCCGATTGCTTATATTGTAAGTATATTTCTAATACTGTAAGTGTTTTAAGGAAAATGAAATGTTAAACAAACAAAATAGGTCCAATAAATTTAATCCGGCAGGATACGCCTGGCTTGTTCAGCATTTTGACCTGCAGGTAATGCCTCACTGGCACAAGTCAGAAATAGGTGGTTCATCTCACCAGAAGACCATTGAGTCAGACGGCAGCATAAAGGAAATATACCCAAAATCATACTTTCCCGGTAAAAACAGGTTCGATCACTTTGAGTTTGCCTTGAAATATGAAGGCGTGAACCTTGAAATACTTTCCGAAATATTCGCTTTAGCCGATAAAAAAGAATTAACTTCATGGATAACAACCAAGCCGCAAGGTCAATATACCAGACGGATATGGTATCTTTACGAATGGATTACCGGTGATCAATTACCAATTAATGACCTGGCAAAGGGCAATTACGTTGACCTGCTTGATCGGGAACTGTATTTCACAACGGAAGGAACAATGATTCGACGACAGCGTATTCGTGACAATATGCTGGGCAATCCAGATTTTTGTCCTCAAATTCGAAAAACTAAAACTATTGCTGATTTTGAAAGTTATAACTTAAGCTCCAAATGCCGCAGCATTTTGTCTGAATATCCTGAAAGACTGCTTAAACGTGCGATCAGCTATATGTACACTAAAGAAACCAAATCATCTTTTGCTATAGAAAATATCACCCCAAACGCCGGGCGGGCTGAGCGTTTTACGGCAATGCTGCACGCAGCAGAAAAAGATGACTTTATAAGCAAAGAAACACTGATTGAATTACAGAACCGGATCGTTGATCCGCGATATGCAGATGAGGATTTCAGAAATAACCAGAACTATGTAGGCGAATCGGTTGCCTGGCAGCAGGAGAAAATACATTACATCCCACCTAAGCCTGAAGATCTGACTGGCTTAATGGAAGGACTTATCTCGTCTCATAAGAGAATGGACAACTCTCAAGAATTACATCCGGTTATCCATGCGGCGGCTATTGCATTTGGTTTTGTGTTTTTGCACCCGTTTGGAGACGGTAATGGCAGAATACACAGATTTCTGATACACAACATACTCACACGCCGAAAGTTCAGCCCGAATGGATTCATTTTCCCAATTTCGGCTGCCATGCTCAATAATATGAATGCTTACGATGCGTGCCTGGAAAGTTTTTCTAAACCGCTAATCCCACTGCTGGATTACACTCTTGACGAAAGCGGCAAAATGGAAGTTCATAATCGTACAGCCAACCATTACCGCTATCCTGATATGACAACAATCGCAGAAAATCTTTTTTATTTTATCCAGATCACTATTGAAAAAGAAATGGTTACTGAACTGGATTTCCTGAAAAACTACGATACAACAAAAACTGCTATCCGGGAGATAGTTGATATGCCTGACCGGAAAATAGATATGTTCATCAGGTTCTGCCTGCAAAATAACGGCACACTATCAAGAAGTAAACGCAAATCACATTTTCCTGAACTTACTGATAATGAAATTAATCAAATGCAGCTGGCAATACAAGAAGCCTATAAATAAGTTAAAACCTTTCTATCAGTCTCATAATTTCGTTTACATTTATATTTCGACTTAAGTTGAGGAGAATTAAAGAGACGCCCCCTTTAACTCTCTTTGCTGTTGTTCATTTATTAAAGAGCTTTTCTACAGAGCATATCTGATACTTTTAATTTTTTTTTGATAATACCGACTACAAGAAAGAACAACTAACTTTATTTATTCTTTTTACCTTTCGATATTACCTTTATAACTTTATCAGGTAATTTGTGGTTTGCTTTATCCAATTCCATATCAACATATTCGATACTTAGGTTATCAATTTTGACATCATTGACAACGGCATATCTTTTAAGGACTTTTATGTTTTCATTTTCATGAAACTCTACGAAAATCAAGCAATCAATTGCTTTGTTAGTAAATGCAAAAATTGAGACAGGCCCTAATTCATTGAATCTATTTGTATCTTTTGGAATACGTAATTCTTTATAATCTTCCGATTGAATAACACTTTTATCAATAGTGTCATCAATCGGTTCACTAATTACTCCCTCCAAGCCAAAATCCTCAAGTGGGCAAGGTATAAATCCGTCGAAATTCAAACACAGGAGATCCTTCTGAAATTTAAAACCATAATTTTTCAACACAGAAGCAATTTGTTTTTTTGATGATTTAGGTTCCAGTATTAATAAATTATTTTTTAATCTATTGTCTGATATACAACCAGAAATCAAAATGGTAATAGACATTAATATATATTTCATATTACAGTTTATCCTTTAGTATAATTCGTTTAAAGAGGGAATTAAAGGTCAGTTAAGTCCTGGCCATAATAATAACGGTATAGAGGTGAACCGTCAAATATTCTTTCCTCGATCAACACAATACGACACTCTAATATAAAGAGCTTTTAGCATACGCGATTCTGCATGCCTACAAAGCATATCTGGCATATCTAATATTCCCTTCCCCTAAACTCAGATGGTGATAGACCTGTCACTTTTTTAAACGCACTTCTCATCCGTTCAATCCCGTTAAAGCCGGCCAGGTAAGCAACTGTCTTGACCGACATATTGGTCTCACGCAGCAGCCTCTTTGCCCGGCTAAGACGGCATTCAATTATCTCATCGTGAATCGTATGGCCGCATACCTCCTGGAATCTTCGCTCCAGGGTTCGGCGAGATGCCGGTACTTGTTTGCAAATTGACTCTATCGATAATGGTCGATGACTATGCGCCCAGATCATATCCAGCACCGACCTGACCAGCGGATCACTCGCCGACGGGCTGTTCAAAAATAACGGCTCATTAACATAATCATTCCCGATAATCTCCATTATACTGCTTAACAAAGCCATTGTTTTTAATGACCTGACAATATTGTTTTCGGTTGGCTTCTCATGTACGCCGTCCAAAAAACTGTCAAATATCGAGATCACTTTTGATGATTCCGACAGATAATAGACAGGCTTGCCCGGATTTAGATATCCCTGGTCTAATAAATGATGCGCAATTGTACCATTAAAAGATATCCACCTCTCCTTCCACCCGATATCCCCGTCCGGCTTATAGCGATGCCAGGTATCTGGAAATAGTATAAAAAACGTATTCGGCTTTATCACCACCTTCCCTGTCTGCTTTGATTCAAACACACCTTCACCTTCAGTTATCAGTATCATCTGAAACTCCGGCAGTATCCTGCCCCTCTGATAGCTAAAAGCATAAAGCGTCGGATGACCAGCCGGCGGGTACTTGTCTTTAGAAGGGATCACTCCTCTTCCTACCCCGGTCAGGTACATTCCCCATTGCATAATATCATCATTTACCGGCAGATAATGGTAAAACTCATACATAGTTAGTCCAGATTGAAAAAATTAGCTGCATTTGCCGCAAAATTATACTACCTTTAATATACTCATTAAACACATACAATTCAACCTGCATATTTACATAAAATATAAATATCTAATATAAAATAACTTATAACACAAACAAAATCACCCCGCCCAGCAATCTCATAATTCCAACATTGTCGTAAAATATATTGTCAAACTCCTTGTTTATATTGGTTAATGCGTATATTTTGTATATATACCTTTGCATACAACTTTGTATTATTCAAAAAATAAGGATCTTTAACCATGAAGCTAAAAGCGGGTTTATTCGGAATCGGACTCGATACTTACTGGGACCAGTTCGATGGTCTCTTACAAAAACTGCAATCATACCAGGCTCAAATTCACGACCAGCTTTCCAAAATGCAGGTAGAAGTCATCGACGCCGGAATGGTTGACAACCCATCAAAGGCCCAGCAGGCTGTCGAGCTGTTTTGCTCCAACAACGTCGATATCATATTCCTGTATATTTCAACCTATGCTTTATCATCTACTGTTTTGCCGGTTGTCCAGAAAGCCAAAGTTCCTGTAATTGTTCTCAACATACAACCGGTAGCTGCTATAAACTACGAAGCTTTTAACGCCCTCAATGACAGGGCCCTGATGACCGGAGAATGGCTCGCCCACTGCCAAAGCTGCTCTGTTCCAGAAATCGCCTCCGTTTTTAACCGTGCCGGCATAGACTGTAACCTGGTTACTGGCTACCTTCAGCAGCCAGGCGTATGGGAACAAATCGGCGACTGGATCGAAGCTGCCCGAACCGCTAAAATAATGGCTGCAAACCGGGTAGGTGTCCTGGGCCATTATTATTGCGGCATGCTGGATGTTTATAGCGACATGACCCAATTATCCATTAATTTCGGCACCCACTTTGAACTGCTCGAGATGTGCGAACTGCACCAGATCAGAGAACAGGTAACATCAGATCAGGTTCTTTCCAAACTGGCCCAATTCGAAGATAAATTTGACGTCTCCAGGGATTGCGATACAAAAGAGCTTGAACGCGCAGCTAAAACATCCTGTGCGCTGGATGCCCTGATGGAAAAACACAATCTCGGTGCACTGGCCTACTACTATGAAGGTGCTCCCGGTAATGAATATGAAAATATCGTTACCAGCGTCATTGCCGGCAATACTCTGCTCACCGGCAGCAACGTACCCGTAGCCGGCGAATGTGAAATCAAAAATGTCCATGCCATGAAAATCCTCGACACCCTGGGGGCAGGCGGCTCTTTTTCCGAATTCTATGCAACAGACTTCAACGACGACATTGTTATGCTCGGCCACGACGGTCCGGCACATTTCGCTATCGCCGAGGGTTCCGTTGGCCTGGTCCCTCTGCCTTTGTACCACGGCAAACCCGGCAAAGGCTTGTCGATCCAGATGAGCGTCAAGCACGGTCCCGTAACCCTGCTGAGCGTCGTTCAGGATCGCCACGACAATGTTAAACTGCTTATCGCCGAAGGACAAAGTGTACCCGGCCCTACTCTTCAAATCGGCAATACCAACAGCCGCTATAAATTCAGTATCCCAGCCGGTGAATTCATCGAACAGTGGTCCCTGGCCGGACCTGCTCACCATTGTGCCATCGGCATCGGTCACCAGGCAAACAAAATTAAGAAATTAGCAAAACTACTCAAAATACAGCACATTGAGATTTGTTAAAATTTAGACAGCTTAATACTAAATAAAAAACGCAGCATATCAGGAGAAGTATTTATGAAATTCCGTTTATTTACATGTACATTTCTTTTAGCCGCAGTTATTTTTCATTTCAACACATCTGATCTTTTCGCTGCTGCTGACAAGCAGGCCGACTTAGCAAACCTCCAACAGCAATTCATCAATCTGCCTCCGGAATCTCTGCGATTAAGCGGTCCCCTATTCTGGCTGCATGGCGATGAAAGCAAAGAAAAACTCGAAATGTATGTTGAAAAAGTTGCAGAAGGCGGCAACGGTTGCTTTACCGCAGAATCTCGGCCGCACAACGACTGGCTGGGCGACAACTGGTACAGAGATCTGCAAATCTGTCTGGACGCAGCAAAAAAGAACAACCTCAAAATGTGGATATTCGATGAAAGATGGTGGCCCAGCGGCGAAGTCGGCGGCATGGTACCACAGCAATACGGCAGTAAATACATGCAGGCCAAAGCAATCCCTGTTCAGCAGAATAAAGATACAGCTGTCAAAATTGAAACAGACAAGCTCATCGCCGTTCTGGCCGGCAAAAATATAAACGGAAAGATCGACGGCAATTCACTCATTGATCTGACCGCCAAAATAAAAAACGGCACCATCAGCTGGCAGCCCCCTTCGGACAACTGGCAGATAATGATCTTCAGCTGGAAATACAGCGATAAACGCCACGGCAGCTACCTGGTCGATGGTGCCAGCCGCGAAGCCGTCGACTGGTATATCGAAACAGTCTACCAGCCTCATTACGACCACTTTAAAGACGATTTTGGCACCTGGATACCCGGCTTCTTCTACGACGAACCGGAAACACACGGCGACTGGGGAACAGAAGTCATTCCTATGCTGAAAGAACGTGGCATAGACTGGAAAAAAGCTCTTGTCGCATGGAAACTCGAACTCAACGGACCGGAACAAACCGCTGCCAGGTATCAGTATCAGGATGCCTTCGCTGAAGCCTGGGGCAGAACCCTGTTCGGTGGGATTACCGAATGGTGCTGCAATCACAACGTAAAATCAATCGGGCATTTTCTCGAACACAACAAGGAATACCTCGCTAACTGGGCTTGTGCCGGAAATATGTTCCAGCTGCAGAAATACAGCGATATGGGTGCTATCGACGCTGTTTTCTCCCAGTTTGTAATTGGTCAGCGTGGTGCCCAGGACCGCTCTACCTGGCAAACACCAAAGCTTGGCAGCTCAATCAGCCATGCATACGGCAAACAGGACGACATAGCGATGGTAGAAATTTTCGGCGCCCGCGGTCAAGACCTTACCTACCCGGAAATGAAATGGTGGACCGACCACATGCACGTCAGCGGCATAAACTTCCATATCCAGCATTCATTCAACCCGCGATCTCCTTACGACAATGATTGCCCGCCCTATTTCTACAACGGCGGCGAAGAGCCTCGCTGGCCGCTTTACAAAGTATACGCCGACTACACCAGCCGACTAAGCCTTATGCTTACCGGCGGTCGCCATGTCTGCCCCGTCGCCCTGCTCTACCTGGGTAACAGCTGCCATGTCGGCAAAGCAGTTCTACCCGAACGAATGAGCGAATCACTGCAGGATGCTTTATATGATTGCGACTGGCTGCCATACGATGTCTTCGAAAACAATGTCACACTCGCCAACAAAGAAATGAACCTCTATCAGGAAAAATACAAGGTGCTCATCGTACCGCCGGTTGAAGTCATCCCGTACAAGACACTCAAAAAAGCATATAACTTTTTCCAGGCAGGCGGCACAGTCATCGGTTATGATTTCCTGCCGGAAAAATCTGCCGACCTCAACCACACAAGCAAAGACATCCTGAACCTCTGTCAGAATATCTGGGGCAATGCCGTACCAGGCCTGAATGTTTGCCGCACCAGCCCATCAGGCGGCCGATCATATTTCCTGCCCGCAAACCCAACCCCCAAACAGATGCAAACGGTTCTTGCCGATAACGCCGACATCCACTCAACACTTGAAGTTCTCGAAGGCGAAACCGATAACTGGCTGCATGTCCTCCACCGGGTCAAAGACAACAATGATATCTTCTTCATCTGCAACCAGAACAATGACTCTATCTCCCGCAATTTCCACTTACGTATCAAGGCGTCCGGCTTCCCTGAATGCTGGGATCCAATGCGGGGAGAAATCACCTCTCTGCCTTGTAAACGCAGCGGCGAACACGTTGAGCTTAACCTGAAACTAGACTCTCTGGAAAGTACGCTCATTGTCTTCAATCCGGTAAACCGTCGTCTGCCGAAACATCTGGATATTGCCAATACCAGGCCTGAAAAAGCACTAAAGGTTACTCCTACAGACACCTCTGACCTGGTCTACACCAGAAAAGACAGCCTCACCGGCCCTCTCAGCAACTGCAGCTGGGTCTGGCTGACCGGCCAGAATGCGGCATCTTCTGTTGCTCCCGGCTTCTGTTACTTCCGCAACACTTTTGATCTGCCGCAAATACAGAAAATCGAAAAGGCCGCATTCATCGCCACCGCCGATAACGAGATAACTCTTTATATTAACGGCACACAGATCGACGACAAACAGGGAAACTTCAACGAGTGGCATAATATCTCAAACGTCGATATTCGAGATGCTCTTGTCAGCAACCGCAACACAATAGCGATCCGCGTACTGAACGCTACCGACAAACCAAGCCCGGCCGGTCTCATCGGCAAGATCACACTCACACTCGCCGACGGCAGCACCAGGGAAATAAAAATCGACCAAAGCTGGAAGGCACACGACCGGCTTGTTTCCAACTGGCAGAACTCAGATTTCAACGACTCATCATGGTCCTCTGTCGCGGCTTTTGCCCCATACGGATCCAACCCATGGGGCCGCCCCGGCTGCCCAATGCTGACACTTAGTCCAATCCAACAGTCACAACCTTTCGCCGGCTATGTCGAGCTGCCCGAAGTGCCTCAGAATAACCTTAGATACATCCTATACATGGACTCTATCCAGCCGGAAGCCGCCGCCCGCATCTCGGTTAACGGTACCTACACCGGCGGCTGCATCGGCACACCGCTCTATAAGGATATCACCAGCTGCCTCACCAAAGGCCGCAATACCATCAACATAGAACCATTCACCCCTAACAGCGTAGAGCTGCGAATCTACTCTAACTGAAAGGCACAAAACCATATATCTCGGCAATAATACCGAACAAAACATTATTCCTGATCTCGGCATACGCGGAAACCGCAATGATATTTACGAAACGTTGGCAAACTACCGGAGCGGTAGGCTACAGCATTGGTACCTTCACTACCGCTCCACCCGCCGCCGCGGAATACCATAAAATCAAAACTGGTAGAATACAAACTATTGGTCCATTCAAAAACATTGCCGGCCACATCACACATGCCATAACCAAATTCGCCGAAGTAACCGGCAGGCGTCGTATAAGGATAACTTGAAAGACCTAACGGGTTCAGGTAAGCATTATCCCAGTAATTTACTTTGCTCGTATCCAGTGTCAGCCCACAGCCATAGACATAGCTGCCGTCGTAGTCTGCCGCCGCCTGCCATTCCCACTCTGTCGGCAGCCGCCATCCATAATAACCGGCAAACGCTGATGCTCCGTACCAGCTTACCATTACTACCGGATGGTCGCCCATATCATAACCGTCACGAATGCGAACACTAAATGTCCCGTCCGGGCCGCCCGAATAAATTATCTGGCTATCTGTCGATGCGGCATAAGTCTCAAAATATGGCTCACCTGCAAAATCTTCGCCATCATTTGAACCACTCTTGCCATAAACGATATTATCCTCACCAACTTCAATATCGCCCGAAGCCAGGGCTTCATTCAGAAACTGGCAATATTGGGCATTCAATGTCTCATATTTGCTCATATAGCCGGTAAAACCTCCCTTATCGATTGGATTGCCGTTTTTATCTTTCATCCCGGAACCATCATCATCTATAAAAATCCAGACTATATCCGGGCCGGCCTCCATCTCATCCAGCCACTGAGAGGCTACATCGGAAAAATCACTAAAGCTATACGTCTCCAGCCAACCGGAAGATAACCGGGCAAAATCTTCAATATCCACTTTGCAATCCCCTGTCAAATCTGCACTTGGACACTCCGCAACCGCCGCCCCAGCCAAAATTATCAAGCACAAAACCATCAAACCATACTTTTTCATCTTCATTTCCTTTCAATTACTCAATATTAATAACCATTCATAAATCATTTCCCCTGTCAATTCAGAGGGTGACTATATTTATGCATTATTACTCTAGCGATGATAACTGTAAAACTCCACAAAAAAACATCTTCCTATTTTAGCCATACCTCCCATTTTGACAAAAAATATGTTTTTTTCGGATTAACACCAAACATTTTTACTTTTTTTAATCCTCATTTCACAAATATTGATTATAATGACCGACGGGCATAATTATTACTTTAATATATGCATCCAAAATATAAAATAAAAAAATCTGGTTTGTGAACAATTTTATGAGTGCAATATTGAGCTGCCTTTTGCCCTGCTTCCTACTCTCTTGTTACAGCTATACCCGATTTTGCATATCTATTCCATTTGCTTGTATTGTTCACACGATTCAGATTACTAACCTGAAACACATAAGCAATTAGGAGAAAAAAATAATGCGTTTTGCTTTCTAACTTCCATTATGCATTATATCCCTGCTATAGAATTTACCTTTATTGCTAATCATTGCTATCCAAAGTAGTAAGGAGGAGGTCCGGGCGATGCTGTCTGAGTTTTTTTTTTGAACATTTCACCTTCCAGGGTGATTTGATAACTCAATCGGTGCAATTAAAATGGTCATATGGTTATAGTTTTCCTTTGAGAGACAATTTTTTTATTTTTTTTGCGCAGGATATACGAGTGGCATTGGTAAATATCATCATACGGCAGAAAATCTGATAGGCAGTAACTGTATAAGATAATTTTGGTAACTGTCATTCAGGTTCAATATCAGAACTGGTACTGTTTAACATATTTATAACTATTAGATAAATAAGAGAGAAATTGATTATGAAAAAGCATATTGTCGTTCTGTTAATTACATTTTGTTCTATTTTATTTGTTCATCCAGCGTATGCTGCCAATGGTGTTATGCCGGGTAACGGTACAGAAAACTCACCATTTCTTATCGAAGATATCGACGACTTCAAAAAATTCTATTCCAACGTAAATTTCTGGGCAGAAGGAGTTTATGTGCAACTAGTATGCGACTTGGACCTTTCCGGAGTAGGCACTTATTCTCAAGCTTTGATCGGCAGCTGTACTGACAGATATGGGAATTTAGTTGGCACAGTATTCGAAGGTGTTTTTAATGGCAATCATCATGTCATAAGTAATCTTAATGTTAGCGGCAAGGATTACTGTGGTCTGTTTGGCAGGATCAATGCAAATGCCGTTATAAGGAATGTTTCTTTGAATTCATGCTCTATTACTGGAACGAAAAAATGGATCGGCGGACTGGTGGGATATAATAATGGCGGCATAATAAGCCATTGTTCTGTCACCGGTTCTGTTAGCGGTGCAAATGATATTAGTGATTGCGTAGGCGGTCTTGTGGGGTTCAATAAAGGTTCCGACAGCAGTATCAGCAACTGTAATGCTACTGTAACAGTAAAGAGTTTTGGAGCAAATGTCGGTGGGCTGGTAGGTGAAATATATTCCGGCAGCATCAGCAATTGCTATGCCTCAGGCACTGTTACTGGTTTGGATAATGAAAGTAATAAAATCGGCGGGCTGGTAGGTTATAATTTTTCTGGAACTGTCAGTGATTGTTTTGCCGATGCAACAGTAAAAAGCATTGGTAATGGTGTTGGTGGGCTGATTGGTAGTAAAAATGACAATTCTGCCGTCTGCAATTGTCATGCTACCTGTTCTGTGACTGGCAATAAAAACGTTGGTGGTCTCGTAGGGTATAATATTGGCAAGGTCGCCTTTTCTTTTTTCACCGGCACTGTTACCGGTTCGGTTGATAATGTTGGTGGGTTGATAGGGTTCAATGAAGCTGGCCGGATCGGAAATTGTTCTGCGTCAGCTACTGTAAATGGTGATGGTGATAATGTTGGCGGTTTGGTAGGGTTAAATAATGATAACAATATTCTCTATTGTAATGCTTCTGGTGCTGTAGAAGGCAATGATTATGTAGGTGGTCTGGTAGGTTATGATTCCGGCAATATAAGCTATTGTAATGCCGATTGTTCTGTCAACGGTACTGGTAGTGTTGGCGGTTTGGTGGGTTTTGAAAAATCTGGCAGTGTCAGCTATTGCTATGCCGCCGGGACTGTAGAAGGTTCGGGGTCTATATTCGGTGGGCTGGTAGGATGTAATGAATACGGTAGTATTAGCGATTGCAATGCTACCGTCTCAGTTGATTGTGATGGTGATGCTGCAGGAGGGCTCGTGGGGTTCAATGTATCTGGTAGTATCAGTAATTGTTATTCCGCAGGTGTCGTTGACGGCAGTGATTATATCGGAGGATTATGCGGTTATCAGGGAGGCAGTGATGCTATAATTAAACAGTGCTTCTGGGATACTGAAACATCTGGGCTAACAGTTGGTTACAACCTTCATGCTGAATATCCCGGTTCGATAACAAACGTGAAAGGTCTTTCCACTTCCCAAATGCTAAACAGGAATAATTTTATAAACGCTGGCTGGGATTTTACAAATGAAACAGCAAATGGCATAAATAATATCTGGGTTATGGATAGTTATCCGGTATTATGCTGGCAGCTTAGTAATATTGCCGCAAGTGGTAACGGATCGATATATAAACCTTACATTATTAATAGTATTTATGATTTCTATGTATTTTGTTCTGATACCAATTATTGGGAACAAGGTGTTAATACTAAGATGAATTGCGATCTGGATTTATCTGCTGCCGGTACTTTTATCCAGGCACTTATTGCCGGTGATACCGACACAGATCTTTCCTTTGACGGAGCATTATTCGCCGGTAATTTCAACGGTAACAATCATGTCATCAGCAATCTCACTGTCAGCGGGTCATATTTCTGCGGTTTGTTCGGTAAGACTTATTCCAGTGCAGTAATTTCAAACCTGGGACTCGAAAATGTCTCTATTACAGGATTGAATAAATATGTCGGCGGACTGGTGGGATTTAATTATGGCGGCAGCTTAGGCAATTGTTATGTGACCGGTTCAGTACTTGCCTACAATGAACAAACTGGCGGCATTACGGGAAGAAATGAAGGCAGTATCAGATATTGCTATTCTTCTGCTGCTGTGACGGGCTATGATGAAATTGTCGGCGGGCTGACAGGAAGTAATACCGGTAGCATCAGAAATTCATATTTCACTGGTTCGGCAACTGGCTCTAATTATGTCGGGGGACTAACAGGAACAAACTTTGGTAATGTCACTGATTGTTATTCCACCGGTTTGGTGACAGGTATAGGGGTATATGTTTGCGGCTTATGCGGCTATCAAGGGGCAGATTCCTCATTAGTAAATTGCATATGGAACACTGAAACATCCGGTGTTACTGATGGCTATGTGAATGACAGCGGAAGCATTGCAGTAAATATCCTCAGTAAAACTACTACTGAAATGCAAACACAATCTACCTTCGCCGACGCTGGCTGGGATTTCAATGCAGAATCAGACAACGGCACTGAAGAACTATGGCACATGCCATACCAAAGCTCCGGTTACCCTATGCTATTCTTCCAGCGAGACATTCCCGGCGATATCACCGACAGCTACGGCGTAGATATGCAAGATTTCAACAAACTGGCACAAGGCTGGCAGGATCAATATACGATCACTGACCTTTCAGAACTGGCAGAATACTGGCTGGAAGGGAAGTAATAAATAATTCTGATGGTTGACGTAAAAAGGCTGATAATACAAAAAACCCTGGAGAAAATCATGAAAAATTATATTCTTTCTATTGTCGTTTTATGTTTAGCTTGTTCTATTACTTTCGCTGCCGGTGGCGACCTGGGAGAGATCAAAGGAGCGAATGGTTCAGATACCAGTCCCTGGCTGATCGAGGACTTTGCCGACTTTCAAGAATTTTGTGACAATTCCGACTGCTGGGACGATCATGTTCGCCTTGAATGTAATCTAGACCTTACTGTAGCAGGTGTTTATACGACGTCACCAATTGCGCCAGGTGAAGATAATCCATATACAGGCCACTTTGATGGCAACGGCCATTTTATTAGCAATCTGATAGTATATAATAATGATGGATGTTTTGTTGGTTTATTTGGGTTTATACGCGAGCAGGGATCCATTACCGACCTTGGTCTGGTAAATATCAATATTACAGGTAGAGAAGAGTGTGGAGGTATTTGTGGCCGATGTTATGGTTTAATTGCAAATTGTTTTACGACAGGTAATGTAACAGGTACTCAAGGAGGTAATTACATTGGTGGTTTAGTCGGGTCAATATATGATCCAGGTAAATTAATAAACTCATATTCATCCTGTATGATTCATGCACAAGATAATTCCTGGGCATTAGGAGGTTTAGTAGGCATACTTACTGGAACAGTTGAAAAATGCTATTCTATAGGTTCATTTGTGTTAGGGGAAAATGTCGGTATGAAAGGCGGAATTGTGGCATGGGTTCCAGATGACGGACAAATTATTAATTCTGTTTGGAACATTGAAACCTATTTATTAGATTCTGGAAATGGACTTGGGGCAACAACTGAACAAATGTCAAACTCTGTATTTTTTACAGATTTAGGCTGGGATTTTATTGATGAAATCGCCAATGGAAATGACGATATATGGTATTTGCCATATTATAGAACAAGCTATCCAATTTTATTCTATGAAAAAGCTCTTTCTGGCAGTGGGACAAAATCTAGTCCATTTTTGATAAATAATTTGGACGACTTTCAAACACTTTCCAATAACTCTTATTATTGGGAGTATTATATCAGGCTTGAATGCGACCTAGATCTCTCTGCAGCAGGTGTTTATACGACATCGCCAATCGGTTCTGGCTTAAATGATCGGTTTACCGGACATTTTAATGGCAATAATCATATTATTAGCAATTTATCGATAAATGGGGACTCGATCCTTGCTTTGTTCGGATACATTGATGACAATGCCTCAATATGTAATTTAGGTATTAAAAAAGTATCTGTTACTGGTTCAGGTTATAGATTAGCTGGCTTATGTGCTTTTGCTGCAAATAGTATTATAGACAACTGTTACTCTACAGGGTCTATAGCAGGTAAACAGTGGATAGGTGGTTTATTAGGTTGTGGGTATCAAACTACAGTTACCAATAGTTACTCTACTTGTTCAGTTACTGGAAGTGATTATGTTGGAGGGCTTATAGGGCACAATTTAGTTGGATTTTGCAGTAATTGTTATTCTACTGGTTCTGTTAATAGTATAGGTAATCATGCTGGTGGTGCTGTAGGGCTAAATCAAAGTGGAAGTTTTCTCAATTGTTACTCAGAAGGAACAGTTGAGGGAAATGAATCTGTTGGAGGTTTTGCAGGTTCGAATAATTTCAGTTCAATTACCAATTGTTATTCTATCGGAACTGTTTCCGGAAATGTTACTGTTGGAGGAATGGTTGGAGATAATCTTGACGGAGATATTGTTCAGTGTTTTTGGGATATTGAAACATCTGGGACAAATATTGCATATATAGATAGAATAGGTAGTTATCCTGATTATACATATACTATAGTTTTCAGTACCCCTGGTACTGCAGAAAGCAGAATGACTACCGAGATGCAAATGGCCTCCACTTATATTGCAAACGGCTGGGACTTCAATGCAAAAACCGATAATGGCATAGATGACATCTGGCACATGCCATATCAGGCGACTGGCTATCCAATGCTATTCTTCCAGCGAGACATTCCCGGCGATATCACCGGCAGCTACGGCGTAGATATGCAAGATTTCAGCGAACTGGCACAAGGCTGGCAGGATCAATATACGATCACTGACCTTTCAGAACTGGCAGAATACTGGCTGGAAGGGAAGTAATAAAAAAAGAACGTTAATCGTAATAAATAATATCAAATAAATACCCAAAAATTCAGGAGAAAAATCTAATGCGATTATTAACAGTTTTAATGTTTTGCATGTTGTGCATGTTTTCAAGTGTAACTTTTGCGGCCAGCGGAGTAATTCCCGGCTCAGGAACGGAAGCTGACCCTTGGCTTATCGAAGACCTGGCAGATTTCCAGGCTTTCTGCGGCAGTTCTGAAATGATGGCGGAGGATACTTACACTACCCTTACCGCTGACATTGATCTGGGCGATCAGGTATTTTCAGAATCTGTTGTACCGCAGCCATTCTTTGGGCATTTCGATGGTGGTGGTCATTCGGTAAGCAATTTTACCATAACAGGTAACAATGATGGTTTGGGATTATTTAAGCTGTTAAGCGGCACAATATCTGGATTAGGCGTAAAATCATGTAGTATAACTGGTAGCGGTCACTATCATGGCGCATTGGTCGGGACTATTAGTCAAGGCAATATCTACCAGTGCTTTGCAGAAGGTGTTCAGGTTAATGGAACTAATTGTGTAGGCGGCCTTGTAGGCAATAACTACTATGGTAGCGTAACTGAGTGCTACACATCCGGTGTTGAGATAACTGGTAGTAGTCAGGTGGGTGGATTATGCGGAATGCATAACAGAGGCACCATTACAAATTGTTATTCATCTGGCACTGTAACTGGCAGTGGTTCTATTGGTGGTTTTTGTGGATACTCAGATTATGGAACAATTACAACCAGCTATTCTTCTTGTGTAGTTCCCAATGGTTATGGTTTCCTTGGACAAAGTTATGGAGCCAGTGTCACAAATTGTTATTTTTATAAATATGGCAGCTGGGACAACTCTCTTGGTTCAGATTTGAACAATAGTCAAATGCTGTTACAATCAAGCTATACTGGATTTAATTTTACTGAGGTATGGACTGTTGAAAATGGCCATTACCCTAAGTTGCAGTATCAGTTAACAAATGGACCTGTTTCAATGGTTTATCAGTTAAGTACAACTCTGGCTGGTAGCGGCACATCAGATAATCCGTTTTTAATTAGCAGTAACGCAGATATGATGGAATTTTGTACAAATGCTTCACTGAGATATGGATGCTATCAAATGACTGCTGACATTGATCTGGGCGATCAGGTATTTTCAGAATCTGTTGTACCGCAGCGATTCATTGGGTATTTCGATGGTGGTGGTCATTCGGTAAGTAATTTTACCATAACAGGTAACAATGATGGTTTGGGATTATTTAAGCTGTTAAGCGGCACAATATCTGGATTAGGCGTAAAATCATGTAGTATAACTGGTAGCGGTCACTATCATGGCGCATTGGTCGGGACTATTAGTCAAGGCAATATCTACCAGTGCTTTGCAGAAGGTGTTCAGGTTAATGGAACTAATTGTGTAGGCGGCCTTGTAGGCAATAACTACTATGGTAGCGTAACTGAGTGCTACACATCCGGTGTTGAGATAACTGGTAGTAGTCAGGTGGGTGGATTATGCGGAATGCATAACAGAGGCACCATTACAAATTGTTATTCATCTGGCACTGTAACTGGCAGTGGTTCTATTGGTGGTTTTTGTGGATACTCAGATTATGGAACAATTACAACCAGCTATTCTTCTTGTGTAGTTCCCAATGGTTATGGTTTCCTTGGACAAAGTTATGGAGCCAGTGTCACAAATTGTTATTTTTATAAATATGGCAGCTGGGACAACTCTCTTGGTTCAGATTTGAACAATAGTCAAATGCTGTTACAATCAAGCTATACTGGATTTAATTTTACTGAGGTATGGACTGTTGAAAATGGCCATTACCCTAAGTTGCAGTATCAGTTAACAAATGGACCTGTTTCAATGGTTTATCAGTTAAGTACAACTCTGGCTGGTAGCGGCGCATCAGATAATCCGTTTTTAATTAGCAGTAACGCAGATATGATGGAATTTTGTACAAATGCTTCACTGAGATATGGATGCTATCAAATGACTGCTGACATTGATCTGGGCGATCAGGTATTTTCAGAATCTGTTGTACCGCAGCGATTCATTGGGTATTTCGATGGTGGTGGTCATTCGGTAAGTAATTTTACCATAACAGGTGATAATAGTTATGTGGGATTATTCTATCAGTTAGATGGTAAAATATCTCGCCTGGGCGTAAAATCGTGTACGATAACTGGCAATGGCAGTTATCGTGGTAGTCTGGTAGGAAATAATAATCTAGGCAATATCTACCAATGCTTTGCAGAAGGTGTTCAGATAAATGGACTTGATCATGTTGGCGGCCTTGTAGGTAATAACTACTATGGCAGTGTAACAGAGTGCTACACATCTGAAGTTGAGATAACTGGTAGAAATTATGTGGGTGGGTTGTGTGGACTGCATAACAGAGGCACCATTACAAATTGTTACTCATCTGGCACTGTAACTGGCAGTGGTTCTATTGGCGGTTTTTGTGGATATTCAGATTATGGAACAATTACAACCAGCTATTCTTCTTGTGTAGTTCCCAATGGCTATGGTTTTCTTGGACAAAGTTATGGAGCCAGTGTCACAAATTGTTTCTGGGACATTGACCTTAGCGGTCAAACTACAAGTGCTGGCGGTACCGGAAAAACAACTGAAGAAATGTTAACACAAGCTACTTTTCTGGATGCTAACTGGAATTATATTACAGATGAAACTTTTGGTGTCTGGTATAGCTTCGAAAATGATTATCCAAGGTTAGTGTGGGAAGTTGTAACAGTTCCTTCAGTTGAAGGACTTGACTATAAAGACGCAGTTTTGTTAATTGCTGATTCTGGAATTCGTCTGGGAGATATTTCATATGCTTACAGCTTTACAGTTCCTGCCGGATATGTTATTGATCAGGATATCGCTGCTGGTGAGTTGCTTTCACATAGAGGCATATTAAATCTACTGGTATCTAAAGGCCCGGAATTAACCACTGTCCCAGAACTTATGGGGCTTTCAGAATCAGATGCAATTGTGGCTATAACAGATGCAAAACTTGAAATCGGTGATATTTCCTATGCCTATAGTTTCACTGTCCCGGCAGGTTATGTTATCAGCCAGAGCATAGAGGCCGACTTGAGAGTCATCATAAATAATACAGTTGACCTTGTCATATCCGATGGCCCGGAATATACAACCGTACCGGATGTTTACGGCATGACCGAAGCTGAAGCTGTTCTCACTATTCTACAGGCTAAACTGGCGATAGTCGAACCGATTGTGCATCAATATGATTTCAATGTGCCTTCCGGCCATGTCATCAGCCAGAGCATAGCCGCCGATGAGTCAGTAATTATTACAACAGAAGTTGCCCTGGTTATTTCGGACGGCCCGGAAATGGTGGGCGTACCATCGCTTTATGATATGAACCTGACAGAGGCTGTCGGCATAATAGAAGCGGCTGAGCTGGAAGTTGGCGAAATATCTTACGGCTATAGCTTTACTGTTGCCCAGGGTAATGTCATTGGCCAGAGTATAGCCGGTGGCGGCACAACTGTCATTGGTTCAGCTGTCAATCTCGTTGTCTCAGATGGGCCGCAGATCGTAACCGTCCCTGACTTTACCGGCATGACACAGGCCGAAGCAGAAGCGGCTATACTTAATGCCGGTTTTGTGGTTGGTACGTCTATGGAACATTATAGCTCAACTGTGCCGACAGGTATTGTAATGAATCAAGACCTGCAGGCCGGTAATTATGCTCTTATAGGCTCTACCATAAGGTTGATCATATCTAAAGGCACAAAAATGACTACAGTTCCTGCGGTAACAGGAGTAAGTCAGACACTTGCCGAGGCTTTGGTATTGGCCGCTGATCTGACTGTTGGTACAATTACTACCGAATACAGCATGACTATCGCTGAAGGTACTGTTATCGGCCAGAGTCTGGCCGCTGGCAATTCGGTTGCGGTTGAAACTGCTGTTGATCTGGTAGTGTCTGCCGGGCCTGAGATGGCAATAGTGCCAAACCTGGCATTGATGACAGAAGATGCTGCCGCTGCTGCTTTGGCTGATGTTAAGCTGGCAGTAGGAACAAAGACCTATGAATATAGTTTTTCTGTAGCAGAAGGCAGTATTGTATCTCAGTCAGTAGCATCAGGTGAAAACGTTGTAATAAATACTGCAATCAATATAGTCATTTCATTAGGTAATATGATTACCGTGCCTGACGTTGTAAATATGACTCAGGAAGATGCAGAGGCAGCGTTTGCTGCTATCCCAATAGGTATTAGTGTTAGTACTGATTATAGCCTGACGGTTCCGGCTGGTTCGGTTATAAGCCAGAACATCAATAGTGGTGAGAAACTATTGATGGGATCGTTTGTTACAGTAGTTGTTTCAGTCGGACCTGAAATGACCGTCGTGCCGAATCTTGCGTATATAACCCAGGCTGAGGCGGAGGCTGCATTAGAAAATGCCAGGCTGAAACTTGGCAGCGTCTCTTACGCTGCAAGCTATACAGTCGATATTGACAAGATCATTAGTCAAAGCATCCGTAGAGGAAGCTCAGTAATAGTTGGTTCTGAAATTGATATTACAATTTCAGTTTCTACTACCAGGATAGATATGCAGACATTCGCTCAAATCGCAGGAAACTGGCTGGTTACGGTTAATGATTCAGCTACTAGTTGGGATATTGTAGATTTCAACGCTGATAGTACAATAGATCAATACGACCTGCTGTTGCTTGCTGGAAACTGGCTCTCTTCAGACAAAATCGAAGTAGAGCAAGTCGAAGCTGATTACTTTGAAACGGGCGATTTTACTGCTCTTGACTGGCAGAATAACGATCCGAATCAGTGGAAT
Organism: Sedimentisphaerales bacterium; assembly: GCA_963666285.2. GTDB lineage: Bacteria > Planctomycetota > Phycisphaerae > Sedimentisphaerales > SM23-30 > JAFGDI01. The sequence continues at coordinate 1,274,187 of OY762711.1, read as the reverse complement.
ATAGTTGAAGAACCATACCGCGGTGCTTATGCTGCAAAATCCGCTGTTATAGATAACATGTGTTCCAGCTCAATATTCTTGACGGTTGATACAACAGGTTATAACTCTATTAGCTTTGCCGCTAAAATCTCCAGCGAACAGGATTATGACTATTTGCTGTTCTATATTGACGGAAAATTAGCTGACTACTTCTCTGGTGAAGTTGATTGGTCTGTATATAGCTATAACATCAAGACAGAAGGTCAGCATACCTTTACCTGGAAATATGAAAAAGATGAAACCATCGGTGAAGGAATGGACTGTGCCTGGATTGACGATGTTGTTATTTCAAACCTGGAGTAATCTACGATAAATACATAAAACAGGTTTAGAAAATTTAACGGCCGGTTTCCTCTCGCTGTCTTTCCGACAGCTGGAGGATCTCGGCCATTTTTATCTAATCAAACTGACATCTCCTGCAATTTGTCTAAACATCATAAATCTATAATGTGTCAACTTATCACAGAACTAAACATTCTTTTCAGACTTCAGACTTTATACTTCAGACTTCAAGAGAAGCTTTCTTCTCAGCTTCTCCAAAGCCGAATGGGGCGATCGCAGCCGCACACCTGCCTGGGCTCAATCAGTCAGCCTGAAAATAATCTAATGTAATATATTCACCCTGCCACAAATCTTTTAATCCCTCAATATCCCAAACTTCCCTTCCTCTGGCAGGATCGGCTACCAAAACTTTGGCATTTTCGGTAAAATCAGTAACTAAAATAACATGCGGTACATCCACACGCCACCCCCAAACTTGAGAATATCTGGGTTCTTTTATACTAATCTCTTTTGTCAGCTTGACAATAATCACAGCTGGCAATTTAACTTCATTTTGCAATTGAGACAAACTGCAAGAACCTGCTTCAACTACAAAACCGGTATCGTTTATTTTCTTTCTCAACCCCCGATAAATGCCATGCTTAAATGACCCGTTACTGCTCGTCAGACACTTTTCCACCATTTCATTTTCACTGGCTTCAATTGCATAATAGTTTAGAAGGGTTGCTGCAGAAGCCGCACCGCAAGTTGAATTTGTCGATTGTAAACACACGCCATCTTTCCAGATATTATGAGTCTCGGGCTTTTCGGCTACTAATTGCAGGAAAGTAGGTCTAATCGCCATTGCCATAATAAATACTATTAGTATCAATCTTCTCCATAATGGAATATTCCTGCTGTAATAAAAAATACCACACGCTATAGCAGCCAGCGGAACAGTAAAATTACCATAAATAATCGTGTTATCAAATGGTAATAATTTCAGTATAAGCGTCGAATCGAAGTAATAAACTCTAAATAATATTGTTAATACGATAACAATACCAACAAGCCAGGTACGTGTTTTTATCCCAAGTTTCCTACAAAGAAAACATGCAAAAAGGAATACTATCAAGCTGATAAATACCATTAAAGCTAAAGCAAATATTATATCAGATTCTAAACTTGCCATTAATCTTCTCTCAAACACTTCAACAAAACTAAGTTAAAATTTATTTCCTAACTCTTCAATAGCTTTCTTCTCAGCATCTCCAAAGCCGAATGGGTTGAACGCAAACGTACACCATCCCTGTCACCAAACTGACGGGTCTCTCGAACTTCTATATACCCACCAGGCCCGGCAAGTGCAATATAAACCAGACCAACCGGTTTTTCTTCTGTCCCGCCGCCCGGTCCGGCAATACCGGTTGTCGACAGAGCATAATCTGCTCCGGAAATTTCACGGGCATTAATAGCCAGCTCGCACGCCACCTGTTCACTCACCGCACCATACTTCTCCAGCGTATCTGGGCCTACCCTCATCTGGTTGACCTTTAGCTTATTACTATACACACACCACCCTCCAAGGTAGATTTTACTGCTGCCCGCAACATCTGTAACGCTCTTAGCAATCAGTCCCCCCGTACAGCTTTCGACCGTCGCCAGCGTTTCGTTACGCGCCGCCAGCATGCCGCACACCACCTTTGCGAGGGTATCGTCGTCCGTACCAAAGATGTACTCCTCCAGCCGTTCGCGCACCTGCCGCTCGGTCTCCGCCAGCATTACGTCAGCCTCCGCTTCACTGCCGCTTATCGCCCGTATGCGAAGCTTCACCATACCATTTCCGGCATTCGTATTAATCTGAGGGTTTCGCCCCCTGTCCATCAACTCGCCCAGCTTCTCACCCAAAATCGATTCACCCAAACCGCATTCCAGCAGAGTTCGAAATTTAATAACTCGTAAACCCATCTCAGGAAACGCCTTACGCAAATCATCTATAACAAAACTGTCATACATCTGCTTCATTTCTTTAGGCACACCAGGCATAAAATAGCAATGACAACCATCTATCACTGCCTTGATACCCGGTGCCGTCCCGCAACTGTTCGGTATAACGCCGCAACCCTTCGGCATAAGCGCCTGCATACGATTACTCTCGCTCATCACCCGCCCGTAACGAGTAAAGATTGATTCAATCTCACCCAGAGCAACCTCGTCCAGCTCCAGCTCAACCCCCAATAGCTCAGCTATCGCAAAACGCGTCAAATCATCCTTCGTCGGCCCCAGACCGCCGCTGCAAAGCAGTACATCATTGCAGCTGGCAAGACGTCGTAAAGTATCAATTATACGTGACTTATCATCGCCCAGCACAACATTTTCTGTTACGCTCAAACCTAATTCTATCTGCCGCTGACTCAGCCAACAGCTGTTTGTATCGACCGTCTGGCCATGCACCAGTTCATCTCCGGTACTCAATATCGCTGTATTCATCTAAACTCTCTTTATTTCTCGCAAATCAAAACAATTTGCGTTAGCCTTAAAATTAAGTACCCGAGGTAAATCAGGACACCTTAACTTATTACTTATTTCTGTAACTGCTTAGGCAGTTACGTATCATGTGTGATATTCAGCATTTATAGCTACATACTCTTTGCTCATATCACAGGTATAACAGAAATCTGACTGCTTACCGGCTCCAAGATCAACTACAACTTCCCATAGCTTCTCTTTCATCTTTTCGCTCAATGCCGCAGCATCAAACTTGGTCGGTCGACCTTTCTTAAATACTGTAATACCAGCTATTTTGCATGTTAACTTCTCCACATCAAACTTCGCCCCGCTATAGCCAACCGCACTGGTAATACGTCCCCAGTTCGGGTCAGCACCATTAAACGCACACCTCACCAGCGGGCTGTCAGAAATAGCTCTAAGTGCTTTATTCGCATCAGCTTTCGTCGCGGCAGAGTTAACATAAATCGATATCATACAGTTCGCACCCTCACCATCAGCCGCCATCTGCCGTGCCAGATCATCACATACCTGCCATACCGCTTTATAGAATGTACTGTAACCCTTGTCAGATACCTTCTTTAGCGGCTCATTCTCAGCCATTCCCGAAGCAAGTATCACCGCGGTATCGTTAGTACTCATATGGTTATCAACAGTTACCTTATTGAAAGTACAATCCGCCACCTCACGAATAGTCCTCTTCAGCAGCCCGGACGATACATCTGCGTCCGTAACGATATAAGCAAGCATAGTCGCCATATTAGGCGCGATCATGCCGGACCCTTTACAAATACCGGCAACACTAACCTCCTTATTACCAAGCTTTATCTTACGAAAGGCCTTCTTCGGCACCAGGTCGGTTGTCATTATCGCCATCGCCAGCTCATCTGCCGACTCCTTAGAGCTGCTCAAAACCTTTACCGCACTATCAATACCCGCTTTCACCTTTTCCATTGGCATCAGCTCGCCGATTATCCCGGTCGAGGTAACGATAACGTCCTTCTGCTTAATATCCAGCAGCTCGGCAATCTGTTGACATATGCTGTTAGCGTCCTTGACTCCCTGCTTACCGGTACAGGCGTTGGCATTACCAGCGTTAACAAACACTGCCTGGGCCTTACCGTTTGATATATGCTCGCGACTAATATCCACCGTACAGGATGCAATCTTATTGGTAGTAAATACACCCGCAGCTTTACAAGGCTTATCCGCAACAATAAGCCCCAAATCAAGCTTCCCGCTCTTCTTGATTCCCGCTCTGACAGCCGCCACCCTAAAGCCTTTAACCGCTGCAATAGTTTCGTTAGACATAATATTGTATTCCTTCTAAATATAGTTTTTTAATATTTTTTGATATTGTAACAACACCTGTGCTCATTAGACAATAAAAAAGGGCCAAGCAAATTGCCCGGCCCCTAAAGCTCATTTCGGAAATTATTTCAATAATGATTATTTAACAAGTTCCTCAGCAATCTGGACCGCATTAAGAGCAGCACCTTTGCGAATCTGGTCACCGCAGACAAAAATGTTTATCCCGCGATTTCCTGGTATTGACTCATCCTGGCGGATACGACCGACAGCAATATCATCTTTCCCGGACACTTCTAGCGGCATCGGGAAATGATTATTCTCACGATCATCAACAACTGTCACACCCGGTGCTTTGCTCATGATTTCACGCACTTCTTCAGGTGTAATTGGATTAGTAAACTCCAGGTTGATACTTTCGCAATGAGCACGCAATACCGGAACACGCATACAAGTACAGGTGATAGCAATAGAATCATCACCATAAATCTTATGCGTCTCGTGAACCAGCTTCATCTCTTCAACATTATAGCCGTTTTCACCAATATCACTGTCATGACTGAAAACATTAAATGCACACTGGTGCTTGAACGCTCTCGGCTCTATTGTTTCTCCGTTAAGGAATTTGCCTACCTGCTCTTTTAGCTCTTCCATAGCCTGCCAGCCGGCACCGCTCACCGCCTGATAGGTACTTGCTACTATTCTCTTCACAGGATTTACCTTGTGAACCGGCCATATCGGGGTAATACCGATAATGGTTGAGCAGTTCGGGTTAGCAATTATGCCCTTATGACTCTTGATAGCGTCCGCGTTAATTTCAGGCACTACCAAAGGTACATCTGCGTCCATACGAAACGCAGAAGAGTTATCCACTACAACACACCCTGCTTTAGCGGCAATAGGACCATACTTTTTACTGATCGAACCACCGGCACTGAACAGGGCTATATCAACATCGTTAAAACTCTCTTCAGTCAGTTCCTCGATAGTATATTCCTGGCCCATAAATTCCAGTTTTTTACCGGCTGACCGGGCTGAAGCTAGCATTTTATAGCTGGTTGCAGGGAATTTTCTCTCGTCAAGCAATCTTAGAAATTCCTGGCCTACGGCTCCTGTTACCCCAGCTATCGCTACCTTAGTCATTTTTTCATATCTCCATTCTTTGAAGTAGGTTATATATATTCTTAATCTCACTAGATTTTTACAGTCTTGTGATTCTATCAGAAAGCATTGTACAATGCAAGGGGTGAGCGGACAAAAACGGGAGATTTAACACTTAAAAATAAAGAAAATGAATACAAAAAACACATTTGTTTAATCCGGTTTATTTACCGAACCAAAGCAAAGATGTTGCGTATAATAATCTGTTAGGATAAAATATTACAAATACAGTACTTAGTACCTGGTTTACCAACACTGAAAACCCTGGATCCAGGTAAAATATAGACATTACAAAAAATTTGCACGCTTGAGTGTTTCGAGCATGAACTAAGATCACAAAATGCAAAGCATATTTAGTTCTTCTCTTCACTCAACTATTGTACGACTTTTATGAATACTAAAACTGAAAACAGTATAATTTATATGCCATTTACACCAAATTTTAAACGAGTTGTGAGCGTTAGCGAACACATTAACTCTTCACTCTTAGTTTTTCACTCTTCACTCAAATAAGGTGTTTTATGCTGCCACAGGAAATACTAAAACAAATCAGACGAATACAGATATTCACCAACCGAAAGGTAAACGATGTCTTTGCCGGTGAATATGAAAGTGCATTCAAAGGTCAGGGCATGCAATTCGACGAAGTTCGCGAATATGCTCCCGGCGACGATATCCGCAGTATCGACTGGAACGTTACCGCCCGCATGGGTAAGCCTTATATCAAGCGGTTCGTCGAGGAGCGGGAACAGGTTGTAATGCTGCTGGTTGATATGAGCGGCTCCAGCGATTTCGGCACAATTGACAAAACCAAAAACGCACTCGCTGCCGAGATTTGCGCCGTTCTGGCATTTTCAGCAATCAAAAACAGCGACAAAGTCGGACTGATAACCTTTACCGATAAAATTGAAAAATACATCCCACCCCGGAAAGGCACCCAGCATGTATTGAGAATCATCCGGGAGCTGCTTTTCGATAACACTCCCGGCGGCGGAACTGATATCGGCGAGGCACTGGATTTCCTCGCTAGAGTACAAAAGAAAAAAGCTACCGTATTCCTGGTATCGGATTTCGCTTGCGGCGATATCAGCACCCAGTTGCGGCTGGTAAGCAAACGACACGATATGATCGCTATGAGCGTGCACGACCGGTATGAGAAAGACCTGCCAAAGTGCGGTCTTATGCAGTTTCAGGATGCAGAAACCGGCGAAATAATTATCGTTGATACCTCCTCAAAAAAATTCCGTGAAAATTATATCACCCAGGCCAATGCAAGAAATGAAAGGCTCTGCCGTATGCTGCGTCAATCCAAAGTTGATCATATCCAGATCGGCACCGGCAAAGACTATCTGCCGGAACTGGTTAAATTCTTTACAATGCGTCATAAAAGAAGATAAGATAAATAACATTATGAATAGAACAATCCATAGAATATTATTACTATTATTCGTAATCTCGGCCTTGGCAGTTGCCCAGGACAAAAATACCGGCCACCACGAGAAAGAAGAAGCCGACGGTATCACTTTCGAACTCATCAGCTCGGCAAAGCAATTGACCATCGCCGATACGTTTAACCTGGAACTTAAAGCAGCATATCCGGAAGAATATGAAGTTATATTACCAAAACTGGAAGCAGATTGGGCTGACAGTGAAACCTTTGGCGTCCTGGAAAGTGGTAAGCCGGAAGTTAAGCTGTTGGACGATGGAAGAAATCAAAGGAGTGTCAGCTATCGCATAGAACCGCTTATCACCGGTGACATAGCCCCTCTTGAGATTGCCCTGGAATATTACAAAAAAACTGATGACGGCAGCGAACCTGAGGTAAAACAAATAATTTTGGATTCTCCTGTTTTTTCTGTAACCGATGTTCTACCTGAAGATGTAGAAAAAGCTGAGATAAATGATATTAAAGGCCCTGTAGAGCTACCTGCAGATAAAACATGGCTAATTGGGGCCGCATTTGGCATATTCGGCATAATAATCGCCCTGCTGTTATTGGTTTATCTCAGCAGTAAGAAAAAACTGGTTGCAACACCGGTTATACAGAGACCGGCACATGAAATTGCACTTGAAAGGCTCAATGCCCTGCTGGCGGAAAAACTGGTTGAAGCCGGAAAGATTAAAGAATTCTACGAAAAACTTAGCTATATTATCAGGCTGTATATCGAACACAGGTTCAACCTGAAAGCTCCTGAACGTACTACGGAAGAATTCCTGCAGGAAGCTTCTGCCAGTGCCGATTTGCCGGATAACTATAAAGACAAACTTAAGGAATTTCTTTTGCATTGCGATATGGTAAAATTTGCCAAGTACGCTCCTACCACAGATGAGATTGATAAATCAACCGATCTGGCAAGGAACTTTATCGAAGAAACAAAGCAAAGCCTTTCCCAAAATACACCTGGCTAGGCCGTCAGCCGGAACCGGGTATTTATCAAAAATTATTATCAATGTAATACATGCGGCATTGGCAAACTAAAGGAATATAATGTATTGTTTTAAAATTATACGATATAGCACCTGCATATTTCTAATTTCTATCCTAAGCGGCTGTATTAATAGCCAAAAAATGGCTACACATTTCACCACTGCTCCAAACCAAAACAAAACCATTGAGCAGTTGGGCAGCTATAGCAGCGAGCAGCTAAACAAATACCAATACGACTGGCAGGATAGAATTATTATCGACAACAATACCTCGCTGCATGTGGCAGGCATAGAACCCAAAACAGAATGGGGTATAACTTCCGGCAATATTTACCGGTCTATGCTGGATGCAATGAAAAACAAAACACCTGACAAAATTCCCGACAAAATATTCTGGGACTATGAAAATGATAACAGCAGCAATCTGCCCCTGACTTTCAAACCGGTCGGCAAAAAACTATGGCAAAAACCCAGGGGAACCGTAATAATACTGCCGGGAATATATGTACCTAAGACGACAATGTACTATTGGGCAAATATCATGGCGGTTTACGGCTACCAGACAATTTCAATCGACCTGCCCGGCCAAGGACTTTCAACCGGCAAACACATACTCTACGGCAACAAAACAGCCGAACCGATAATAGCTGCTATTGACTATCTGGAAAAGCAAGGCAAACTGCACAACAACCTGATCCTTTTCGGATGCTCTCACGGAGCAGCTACCGCACTGCATACCGCCGCACTGGACGACAGGATCGATAAAGTCATTGCTATGGAACCCTATTCGAGCATAAAAAAAGCATCATTGGATTTCATTTCAACAGAAATGCGAATACCAAAATTCCTGGTTAACTTGAATAAGAGAAAAATCTATAATGCTATTGATATTGCCGGAGAAATAGTTGGATTTGACCCGAAACAAGAAACGACACTTGCCGCAATAAAAAACACCTCAATACCAATTCTACTTATCCATGGCAGTAAAGACAAGCATCTTCCGCCTATACACAGCAGAGAGCTATTAAATGCCGCACCAGACAATACGACACTGTTAATAGTAGACGGTGCTCACCATATGAATTTACCAATATATTCGATAAATTTTCAAGCCGAAAACATTGACAAATGGCTAAAAGAAAATCACGTACGCCTACTGCATAGCAGGAGGTCTGAGGAAGGCCCCTAAAAGAGGCCGTTGGGTTCACTTACTTCAATATCTTCGTTACGGTCTTTTATTGGTTGATTTGTATCCGTTCGGTAAAGTACCCGTTGTAAGTTTTTATTGAGCTGATAAAATCTGTTCTGGTTGATTGAATATACCACCCCCCAATCAGTACAGGATTATTTATGTCACAATCAGGCAAAATAAATCACCGCAAATCAATTATAACGCAACTTCTACAGAATCACAATTGGTGCACCGAACGGACACAATTGTCATTAAATATGAGTGGAGTGATTTCTTTTAATATCTGAGACCTAACTCTGTTTATTGTAGCCTTGCCTTTTTTTTCATCTAAAAACTGAACACAGGAAGCTAAACTATGACCCAAGAACCGCTCGAATGTGTTTGTTGAACTCAGGATAGCATTCTTCAGCATCTATCCCCTTGGCTCGACACTTAGAATAAAAATACGCTGCTCGAACCCGAAACATATCTTTATCGCAAGCATTCACAGGTGCGTTATTTGCGTCAGATTCTGTGTTTGCGGAGCTTTAAAATAGTTCACGATAAGCGCACCTTAGCTTATTTCTTTTTACTTATATCTTATTACTGTAACCGTGTGAACGGTTGCTCTTTATCAAACTTTCCATTGGGTTTTGTACTTGTGTTTTCTATATGTTCTAAATTAGCATGTATGTCCATTTTGATTTCTAAAATAAAAGCCGGTGCGATCTCCCCTATGATGTTATGGTCGGGATTCAGAAGGGAAAATTAGAGAAAACCACACCAGCCAAAATTGAGTGTCGAAATTATATTGTTTTCGAATTACTTTTATTCACTATTAATAGTACACAAAACAATTTCTTTATAGTTGTCTGATTGTCATTTAATTCTTTCTTTTAAGTAGAAGACCGCCAAGCCCTAATAAAAGCAAAGATGTTGGTTCTGGAACCAATAAAACATTATCAGGGATTTCTGACCATTGTTGGAGTTGAGATTGGATGTCTGGTGATAAAGAGCCCCAAAGATCGTTACCAATACTTAAGCAACTTAAAGAATCAAGTTCGTTTATAATTCCTAAAATACTCTCACCTGAAATGTTATATGAATCATCTAACAATAATGTTTCAAGATCATCCATCGAATACATTTTAGAAAAATCATTAATCATGGAAAAATCTATACCACTCATGTCCATTTCTATAACATTATCAAACTCTGCTATACTTGTTATTCTTGGGTTAGGTTCATTACCAATCATAATCGTGTCAAATGATAGTTGATTTAGTTTTGAGTTTTTGAGAATAACAGAGCTGATAGGACAATTTGAAACATCAAACCAGGCCAAGGAACTAAAGTCTGCTCCTTCAAGATTTAATGAACTTAAATTATAGTTGTTTGCAAAAGTAAGATGATTTATATTACCTAAATTTGAAAATACACTATCGGAAATATATTCAATCTTACAATCGGATAGTATTACACTTTCAAGGTTTGAATTATTCTCAAAAAGGTTCGATTCTAAAATATTGATATTGTTGTTCTTCAATGACAAATATTTTAGATTTATCATACCTTCAAATGTTGTAGATTTTATAGAATTGAGGTCATTTTCCGACAAATCTAAATTTGTCAAATTAACTAATTCTCTAAAACTCCCGTTTTCGATATTGTTGATATTGTTTTTAGCGAGACTTAAAACATCTAGCTGGTGTAATCCAGCAAACATGTTTAGATTAACATTCTCTAATGAATTTTCAGTTAAATACAGGTGACTAATAGAATATAGCCCAGAAAAGGCATTATCACTTATTTGACCAACTTTATTACCAGTTAAATATATTCTCTGTACTCTAGTTAAACCTGAAAAATCTCCTTGACCTATACTAGTAATATTATTATATACTAAATTAAGCCATTTTAAGGAAGGGTAGTTATTTGCTAATCCTTCTAATGAATCAATATTAGCATATCTAATAGTTATGTCAGTTTCATTTCCCGTAAAACCATTTTCGGTAGCATAATCCTCTATACTGATTGCAAAACAATTATTAAGTAATAATAGTAGACTCAAAATCATAATAAGCACATAATACTTTTTCATAAGTCACTCCTTTTTATTTTCGTTTTTTGTTTTCTAGAGAAAACTACACTTTTTTTAAAAGTAATCCACCAATTCCCAGTAATAACAACGATGCTGGTTCTGGTATAACGTCAACATGTTCCCATGTGTCAGGATATTTATATTGTATTGTGTCGTTCAAAAATGTAATTGAGAAATCATCACCATTATGCCATTTTCCTGTTATGCCGGTAATATTTTCACCTTCACCAATCCATGACCAACTATTTAGCATGCAGTCAATAGTGATTGTTTTTCCAAGATCAGGTTTTTGAATACTTCTAATCAGATTGACCTGTCCGCCATTGATGATTGCCGCTGCATCTTTTAGGACATAAATATAGTTGGCTATACCACCGGAAAAAGTAACAGTGCTGTTGTCGCTGGGAACAATGTTGTATATTCCACCTCCACCATTATTACCGTCTGATAGTGGAGTTTTAGTTGATAGGACATCTAAATGAGAATAATCTTTCAATTCAATGTCATCAGCTCCGCCACCTGTAATTGTTAAAACACTGTCTTCGCTTACTCGTACATTATAGCCATATTCATTATTTGATATTATTCCATCATTGGTTATACCGTTAGCATCTCGAACACTCCCATAGGATATGTTAACAGTCAATATCAGTATTAACATCATTTGTAAAAATTTCATTTTTTCTCCTGTGATTAAGAGAATTATACACATCGTCTTTTCATTATCACTCCGCCCAGGGTAAGCAGAACGATTGTTGCGGGCTCTGGTGTAACAACCTTTACATGAGTATAAGTATCTGTTAATAATGGTTTATCAATATTCAAGAATTTTATCGAAAATTCATCATTACTGTATTTATACCATTGGCCGGTAATGCCGTTGATTTCTCCTTCGTTATTGTAAAGCCAGGACCAGCCATCACAGCATTCTATTGTTATTGTTTTTCCGACATATTCATATTGTGCGGTTCTGATTAGATTGACCTGTCCACCATTGATGATTGCTGCTGCATCTTTTTGGACATAAATATAGTTGGCAACACCACCGGAAAAAGTAACAGTGCTGTTATCGCTGGGAACAATGTTATATATTCCACCTCCACCTTCATAGTAGCCTGATAATGGTGTTTTAGTTGAAATAACCTCTAAATGAGAATAATCGCTAAGGCGAACCTGGTCCCCCCCCCCCTCCTGTAAAAGTTAAAATACTGTCTTCACTTACCTGTACATTAGTGCCATATTCACCATCAGAAATTATTCCATCGCTTGCAAGACCATTTGAATCGTAAATACTTCCATATGAGATATTAACCAATGCCAGTATTAACATCATTTGTGAAAATTTCATTTTTTCTCCTGTGATTAAGAGAATTATACACATCGTCTTTTCATTATCACTCCGCCCAGAGTAAGCAGAACGATAGTTGCGGGTTCAGGGGTAACAACCTTTACATGAGTATAAGTATCTGGATATTTGTATTGTATGGTATCGTTTAGGAATTTTATCGAAAATTCATCATTGCTGTGTTTGTACCATTGTCCAGATATGCCGTTGATTTCTCCTTCATCATCATAAAGCCAGGACCAGCCCTCGCAGCATTCAATTGTAATTGTTTCGCCGGCAGTAGGTTTTTGAATACTTCTAATCAGATTCACCTGTCCGCCATTGATGATTGCTGCTGCATCTTTTAGGACATAAATATAGTTGGCTATACCACCAGAAAAAGTAACAGTGCTGTTATCGCTGGGAGTAATATAATATATTCCGCCACCGCCTTCGTAGTAGCCTGATAAAGGTGTTTTAGTTGAAATGATTTCTAAATGAGAATTATCAAATAGTCTAATCTGTTCAGCTCCTCCGCCAGTTACTGTTAAAATACTGTCTTCGCTTACCTGTACATTAGAACCATATTCTCCCTCAGAAATATACCCATCAGTTGCAATTCCATTGGAATCATAAATACTGGCAAAAGAATGGCTAGCCAGTATTAAAATTAACATCATTTGTAAAAATTTCATTTTTTCTCCTGTAAACTCAACTGAATAATAACCTTACCTGCCGCTATTATATCAAATAACGGCAGGCAGGTTCAATATTTATTGTAAAGATTCGGCTATTTTGGCTAATTCTTCATCGAAAAAGTCCAGAATATCCTGTAAATCTTTCTTATCTTTACCCTTAGAAGTCTGTAGAATCTTTTCTGCTACGCAATCCTGAAGGTAATATATATCACTGACGATTTGTGCCAGTTCAGAATTACTCATCCTATCATATGGATTTATTGCAGCTTCTGTTTCTGTATCAAGACTTAATGCCGCCACACTTGCAATAGATTCCAAAGGTGTCACCGAAGTTGTCATCATTGTCATTTCTTCAACGTTTTCAGTATTACTATCGTACCAGCACGCCTGCCACAACCATGGCACATCATTAACAAATACTGTCAAATCCACCAGGTCTATACTGTACTGGCTGCTGCCGGTCTCATCCAGGTTGCAGTTTGAGTTCCAGCCGATAATGGTATTAGGGTCTGCAATTGCAGGCGGGCTGTTTGGCTCATTTGCCAGCCATGCACCGGCGAAAAGCTCAAATTCTTCCAGGTTGACTATGCCGTCTGCGTTCCAATCGTATTCATTGGCAATATCATCTTCGGAATAATTGCCATCACAAGAATAAACCTCATCTGCTCCCATATCAACGTAAGTGCCTGCCACACGAATTTCATTATCATAATCTACCTGGTCATCATACAGCAGTAATGGGTTGCCCTGATCAATACATACAGAATTATATGCCAGATGATAATTTTCCGGGTCAGGTGCACCGGCCGGGTCAACCGGGTAGGCAAACTGCGGCATGGAATTTATATTGTAATTAGCATTTACGCTATTACAGTCCTGTATGCAGCTGTAATAAGCAAAATCAGCATCTATGCCGCTCAGCTGTGGACCGCTGCTGTTGTTATAGTAAATTATACAGTTCTGGATATCCGGATAATCCGGAGTTGGGTCATTTGGGTCTATGCTGCTATTATCCTCAAAATGTATTCCAACTGACTTATTGTTTGAGATAGTCAGGTTGTGCAGCACTGGATTGGATGGTGGATTTACAATACGAATTCCTTCATTACCTTCTTCAGAGAGGTCACTTTCAGATATTATACAGTTTTTGATTGTAGGAGTTGAACCATCACATTTTATACCATATTGATTATTTCGCATAACCCAAGAGTTAGAAACATTGAGATTGTTTGAAATACTTTCATGGTATATACCATCTGCTCCATTATTTTTAACCATACATGACTTGATTGTTGCGTTAGCATCTAATGTATAAATACCATACTGAATACTATTACTGACAATACAATTATTTATTGTAAAATCAAGACCTCCACTGTAAATATTGTATTCAAAGCCATCGGTAACCGTTACACCATCCAGCAATGCTTCATAACCCACAGTGACAACGGTATAAGCAGTTTCATAGTCACCTAAATCGCCGCTTAATATTGTCTTATATTTCTTTGCGTTCCTATTGGCAAAATCGCATCCACCTGTTGGGAAACCGCCGTAAATCTCGGTTCCATCGGGCAATACAAAGCTATCATTTTCTGTTATCCCAGGCAGATACGTGCCTTGTGCTACATAAATTGTATATGGCCCGCTACATGATGATGCCCAAGCTCTATCTAGTGCCTTTTTCAAGCCATATTCGGTATTATAAGCATTTTCCCATGACAGGCCGGTATCCACACCTGTAGTTTTCTCAGAAACGTAAATAATGTTTGAATCATCCCAGCAGCATACAGGGGTATATTCTGTTGCAATCGCCCAAACTTTCTCAGTACAGGTTGTTATAATATCATTTGGATCATTTGGGTCAGGAACGTCAATACAATATGTACCTATTATTACAGCTTCATTATATAAGGTCATTCCTGGGATGGCATTTTCATTTACATCAACATCGAGTGTAACGCAAGTCCATGGAATGTTGGGGCCATCATCAACTGTCTCTATTGTTCCTATAAGCCATGTATATGTATGGTCTTCTTGAGAATAATTAGGATCACCTGGTATTACATTCAAATTGTTGTCAACACTATCCCATCCTTCAGGATAATCAACACCTTCTGGTAGAGTATCTACTATTCGAACATCATATAATGTGTACCCAGATGTATTTTTCCAGCAGATAGTATATACTATATCGTTGTCATCTTCTGTGTCCGGAGAAACACACCCGCCTTCTGGCACATCATCTTCTTTAGTAAATTGGACACCGTAAGCATTAAACGGTGTGCCTATTGTAATAACTTCTGGGTAGCTTTCAGAACCACCAAACTCGTAGGCTCTAAAACCATTACCCCAACTATTAAATACTACATGATATGAGTATTCCCAATTATTCATATCACTAGGAATTAGATTATCAAATATTCCTGTTGCAAGTCCATCATCTGTAAATTCTATTGTTGTTTCTTCTGTTAAGCCACTTGTAGTATTTAACCCCCAATTTTCAGGTAACCAATCATTAGAAAAGCCATTAGACGCATCCCCTAAAGCTACCATACCAACACCCGTACCGCTTAAAACATAATTCATTGATTGAGCAAGGAAAAAACCTGCCCCAGGTGTGTTCTGAAGTGTGTTAGCAGTATGAAAATCTGCATCATGACCCGTTAAAATGACCCTACCGGTAATTCCTGCTTCAATAATTGATGGATCTAAGCCACTCATATCACCACCGGCATTCCAACCTATAAGAAGTAGTGAACACCAGCTTAAATCATCAGCTGTGACGTGATAAGTTGAGTTTCTTACCCTATAATTTGTCATACTAAATGTTATCATCGCAGCTTCTGCAGAAGTTTCATTGCCACCTGGTTCATATATTACTGTATTGCTTCAGTTGGAATTGGACATTTCCTGAATTATTGTTAGTATAGTCTAGCAGAAAGGAAATGTACATGGCAAAGCGTAAGAATTATTCAGCAGAAGAGAAGGTAAAGTTACTCAAAGAGCATTTGGTTGATAACGTTCCGGTGTCAGAGATATGCGAGCGAATCGGTCTAAATCCTAATGTATTTTACAATTGGCAGAAGCAGTTTTTTGAAAATGGAGCTGCGGCATTTACAAAACAGGCCAAGAGCCGAAAAGTTCCTTATGATAAACGATTAGAGCGTCAAAATGCACAACTTCAGGCAAAGATAACTCAAAAGGATGAAGTAATTGCCGAGATTATGGAGTCACATATCAAGCTAAAAAAAAGTCTTGGCGAGGACTAAATGGTTCCTGGGCTGAACCTGATGTTCGTGATCAGGTAGTTGACTATGTAGGCTACTGGACCAACCGAACTGAAATTGTTGCCAAGGTCATGATAAAGTGGCTGGGCATATCCCGCAGTAAATATTATAACTGGAAGAAGCGATACGGCATGGAAAACGAGCATAATGGTCTGATACCGAGAGATTTCTGGCTGACCGAAGCCGAGAGACAGACGATAATAGATTATTTCCGCCGATATTCGAAAGAAGGTTATCGCAGATTGTGTTATATGATGATGGATGCCGATATTGTAGCAGTAAGTCCTTCCAGCGTATATCGGGTATTGAAAGATGCCGGGTATATGGACAGGTGGAACCGTAAAGCCAGCAAGAAAGGCACCGGTTTTGTTCAGCCGATACAGGCTCATGACCATTGGCATATAGACATATCTTACCTCAATATTTGCGGCACGTTTTACTACATGTGCAGTATTCTGGACGGCTACAGCCGTTATATTGTTCACTGGGAGATCCGTGAAGCAATGAAAGAATACGATGTAGAGATAATTTTGCAGAAAGCCAGGGAGAAGTTCCCGGATGAAAACCCTAGGATTATCTCTGACAATGGACCGCAGTTTATATCGAAAGACTTCAAGGAATATATCAGGCTCAGCGGCATGACACATGTAAGAACCTCGCCGTATTATCCACAGAGTAATGGTAAGTTGGAAAGGTATCATAAAACTATCAAAAGTACCTGTATTAGACCAAAAACGCCGTTATCTCTGGAAGATGGTCGGCGTCTGGTAACAGACTTTGTTGACCATTATAATAATAAACGGTTGCATAGTGCGATAGGTTATATTACTCCGATTGATAAGCTTGAGGGTAGAGCCGAGGCGATCCATGCCGAACGTGACAGGAAGCTGGAAGCAGCCAGAGCAGCCCGAAAACAGAAACGGAAATCAGCTTGACAGTTTGAATGATGTAATTGATAATGCATTTGTCCGGCGAAACGGAAGCAGGCTCTGCAGAGGTGCAACCTGCCAGGGATAGCCGGAACTGAGCGACGAATTGTCGTTATGGTGGTGGTTGCACGCTGCCACCATTTTCAAAGATCATTCAGAGCTTTGTAATGCCTTAAAAAACCTGTAAAATAAAGCCTTGCCGAAGGCAAAACATGTTGTTAAAATCAAGACGTAAAGTCTATTAAATTGGAAACGGATTTGTCCAGTTCACGCTGAACCAGTACATTACGACAGGAGTGTTTTTTGCAAAAGGAACATCTGTATCAGGGTCAAAGGTAAGCCCGGCAGACATTACACCTATTTCCCCCTCACCGCTATCTTGGTTATTATAGTATGTGATATCACCCATTAAATAATTACTTGAACCACACAACAAAACCAACAATAACAACAATCGAATCATTTTCATAACAAGGTCTCCTTTTCAAAGGAATTAATATTAATTCCGAGATATTCCAATATCCCGACTTATGCGCATAATCCTTCTCTTGTGAGCATTTTAAAGTTGAATTAATAAGAATGTTTTCAACTTATATGTTGGAATACTAAAGAATTTTGTTCGTAATAATCCGACCGAATCCCAGTCGAATCTCAACCAAATCTACAGTAAATATTTCTTGTATTAACTGCCAAAGAAGTAATTACTGTATTTCCAGTAGGTATTTTAACGGTAAGTGGTTCCAAGGCACAAGCTATTTTCTAGTATTTATTGCCAAGAAATAGCAAATAACGATTAGAAATCCTTGTTTTTAAGATAAGAAATCGGGCTAGATTTAGCATAATCGGTAACCGGCCTGGACGGTTCAGTTGACTGTAGTACTATAACCGGCTCGATTGAGATCAAAAAAGTGTAAGGAAATGTAACAGCCAATACCAACAGTGGAAATATTAAGCTGGATGACGTTTAATCACAGCATATGGAACTAAAGGTAAAGACTGGATCGATAAATGGTGAGGCTTTGGTGGATGAATTGACAGGAGCTGTAATATCAGGAAATATTTCTATGAAATGTATACCGGGATCAAAGGTTAGCGACGTTTCATTATCCGCTAATACAGGCTGCATATGGCTAACACTGCCAAAAGATTATTCTGGCAATATAGATGTATCGACAGATCTTGGTCATATCGATTCAAACTTGCCGCAAGTCACAAAAAATCCTGACCATAAGAAGCTTAGAGGTATTATTGGAAATGGCAACGGAAAGTTAAAATAAAGGGTACCTCTGGAAATTGCTTTTGATGTGAGAAATAAATATTTTGTTTGCTGACAAGGAAGATAAAACCGCTCATATTTAATGATATTTGCGGTTTTGTATGACGCAGTTCAGCGAGCAAAAGAGTAGTTCGCAACACAAAATGAATTTTTAGAGGTGCCCTAAAGACTATTAATGGGGGAATTACTGTTAAGATGCAAAATTAGACTATCTTAACCGTTACCTATGCACTGAACTCACACTTTAAATTTACACTTTAAACTTTCAATGCCGCTTTTTCCTTCTTCCTTCTCTTTTCTCTCTTCTTACTCTTCTCACCCTTCAGATACTGCAATTTTGATATAAAATTTACTCACGCGTCAGCATTAAAACATACGTCCCGATGTACATCGGGACACCTTCTTTACAATTTTTATTTTGCCCTTTACACTTCAGATGCCGCGGAGCGGCATCTGGTCTGCCCAGCGGTGAAAATCGAGCAGATAGCCTTAGAGTAAAATCATGCCGTACCACCTCCGTGGCCCGCCGCGCACCTTCCGTTGGCCCGCCGCACTGCCGCCGCATACTCTCCGTTAGTATTCCGCGATACCTGTAGAGCTCTTCTTACCGCCGCTGCCCGCCGCGCCCCTCGGCATAGGCTCCGTTTGCGTTCATGGTAGCGCCATCCGTCGCCGCTGCCCGCCGTTTAAATCCGCTGCTCGCCGTTTAAATCCGCTGCTCGACATAACGCCGCGCTGCCGCCGTTACCCTCCGCGCACACGCCGCGCATACTCCACGATGTCTCCGTTCGCCGTCGCAATACTTCCGCATACCATCAATCAGCCGCCAGCGACTTTGAGCAGCTTTTGCTCAGACAAATCCAAACTATCACTTACTGTTATTATATAAAGTTAACAAAACTTAACTTTTTTCAAGAAACACAATCCCTAAATTCAGCCAAAAAAATACCTGCCGGATAGCACAAAACCCGGCAGGTTTCACTCAAAAGCCATACCGGCATAGGACATGCTCGGCATGTATATCGGGGACATATAGTCCTACTTATATTATAGCACACAAATGATGCGGCATAAGGTAATATGCTGAGAAAAATCCAAAAATAGGGTGTCGATTTCTTTTTATGTTTTTATAAAATATTGAAACAGCTGCTCTTGCAATCAAAAAAACACGTCGCCACATATACCCGGTTTAGATTTCTGCTATAACTGATATTTCAACTGCTGAGTTCAGCGGCAGCTCCGCAACACCAACTGCTGCCCGGGCATGTTTGCCTTCCTCGCCGTAAATCTCTATCAGTAAATCAGATGCGCCGTTTGCTACTTTTGCCTGGTCGGTGAAACCGGCTGAACTATTCACAAATACCTCGATCTTGATTATGCTCCTGATATTGTCCAGGCTGCCGACTGTTTCCCTCAATTGTGCCAGTCCGTTTAACATACATACCCTTGCCGCCTGCTGGGCTTCTTCTATTGATATGTCAGAACCTACTTTACCACAATACTTTACGGTTCCGTCTACAACTGGTATCTGGCCCGAAACGTATGCGATCTTGCCAGATACAGCAACAGGTACATAGTTGCCAACTGCTTTGGCTGCCTTTGGTATCTCAATTCCCAACTCTCTAACCTTACTTTCTATAAACATAATATAATATCCTTTCTTGATATAAGTGATTATCTGAAAACAATTTATCTAATACGGTCTGCTTTTTTCGGCATCGCGCCAGGAAAATTTCAGCAAAGCGTAGATATTTCCTCTAACTTCTTTCTTATAACTACCAACTGTATTATAATACCTGAATGTCCAAGAGATTGCTATTAATAAATCCGCCTGTCTACGACTTTGCCGCGTTTGACTTGTTTGCTAAGCCATTGGGAATTCTTTACTTAGCCGCATGGCTGAGGTCTGCTGGTTTCCAGGTATCTCTAATTGACTGTATGGACCGGTTTCACCCGGCCATGGTAGATCTTCCCAGGGAAAAGACCCGGCCAAACAATACCGGCAAGTATTTTGCCCAAAAAATTGACAAACCGACACCCATAAAGCATATACCTAGATACTACTACCGGTTCGGCATGCCGGACGACATTTTCCAGGACCTGCTTGCCAAACATGCTGCTGAAGGTATTGACGCCGTTCTGGTTACCAGCATCATGACATACTGGTATCCGGGTGTCCGTGATGCCATTGCAACGGTTCGTAAGCATATGCCGGCCACGCCGATTCTGCTCGGCGGCGTTTATGCCACTCTTATGCAGGAGCATGCCGCTAAGATATGTCAGCCAGATGTTGTTGTGCCCGGCACAGACCATCTGCAAGTGCTTAATATACTGGAAGATAAACTTAATATAGCAATTACCGACCGGCCATCCCCGGACTTCGCCGATTGGCCTGCTCCGGCCTTTGATCTCTACCATAGCCTGAACTATTTCTCGATCCTGACATCGCTTGGCTGCTGCAATCGCTGTGATTATTGTGCCGGTACAATTCTACAGCCCACGTTTCAGCAATGCTCTCCGGAAACGGCATTAGAGCATATCGCTCATATTACCAAACTTATGGACTCTCGTGAACGATACGATCTCGCCTTCCAGGACGATGCTCTGCTGGTCAACGCCGAAAAGAGGTTCATCCCTATCGTCGAAGGGGTTATAAAAACCGGTTTGCCGTATAAGCTCCATAGCCCCAATGGTTTGCATTGCAGGCTGATTACTCCCGAGATAGCGGCTCTTATGAAACGGGGCGGGTTTGAAATGATTCGGCTCAGCTATGAAGCTTCCGATACCTCACCCGAATATCAGAAAGCCAGCGATAACAAGGTATCGGATTTGCATTTCCAGAATGCCGTGCGAAATCTCATGTCAGCAGGGTATAAGGCTTCTCAGATAGAGGCGTATATCCTAAATGGCCTGCCCGGGCAGAGGCTCGAACAAATGCAGGCATCGGCACAAGCTGTTAATCAGGCAGGTGTTATGGCTCGACTTTGTCAATATACTCCAATTCCTCATACTCCCATGTTTGGCGAATCATGCCGACTAATGGATATACCAGCTGATGAGCCGCTTTTACATAACAATACTATTATGAGCGCTCGGGCAAGTAATATTTCTGATGATGACTTCCAGAAGTTTAAAAATGAAGTTCACCGTCGGAACATGCTTTTAACCGCTTCATGATATTTGTCGTTTCGATGCGTGTTTGGTTAGTCATTTACAGGTAATTACTTACATAATATCTTTCTGTAACCGCTTATCAATCATCTGCTTATTACCATTTTTTTGTTTGTATTTATCTGCAAATCTAATATTATAGGACTTGGAGATAAATGCTGGACATGGCATGTGTAATGCTCGTGTTTTCCGGGGGTAAAATAGAGAAACTTTTTTTATACGGGTTGAGTAATGGAAAAGCAATCAGTTTGGAAGCGATTTGGAGGCTGGCTTAAAGGAAATCAGTACACAAAAGTTGGCGATGATGTCACTAATGTTGATGCTGAAGGTTTAATTATCGACAACTCATCTCAGGCTGACGACGACTTTGTTTTAGCAAGTAAGGGCGGAACCAAAAAGCCAAAACCTATCGCTGCTATTGAAGAAGGCTTCAATCGACTTACTGATGTTATTCGTGAGATGAACGAAAACGTTTCTCAACATCGCGAGCAGGCCGCTGACCTTAACAACAAGGTTACAATGCTTGCCGAACTTCTACCGGAAGGCTTAAGTCGCCAGAATAAAGCACTTACAGACCTTGCTGAATATATGAAAATGCAGGCTATGCGTCAGGAGCAGCTTGCAGAACTCATGAAATCTCTACCGGAAGATTCCCGCAAACAACTCGAACAGCTTAGTGAGATTTCCGGCAATGTGGTCAAAAGCCTGGAAAATCAGGGTCAGCAGGTAGAAGCCTTTAATGAATTCAACAGTTCTATCAGGAGTGTCAGCGAACACAGCCAGGCACAGGCTGCCAGTCTGGCCAATATAGGCCAGATGATGGAGGAAAACGAAAAGCACCTCCAGGAAATGATTAATACACAGAACAGCCGTTTCAGTATGCTGTTTATGATGACTATTATTATGGCGGTTGCTGCTCTGGGCGGCTTAATCGCTGTTATTACTCTGGTTACAAAAGTTAGTCAATAAAGATCACTTTTCATATCTGGAAATCTTTAATACAATTTGTGAGTGCATTTCATGTAAGTATTTATTATTTGCATGTATTTGAGTGATGGCATAAAAATGCCTTTACAGAATATTGAGTTTCAAATTTGTGTGCTTAAAACATTGTTGAGTGTTTTAAGTGAGTGTTATTAATTGTGTGCCTGACTGGGTTTATATAATCATAATCAGTTGGGAGTGTCCCTTTATTTTGAAAATGGAGGTGTGTTGGATGTCTAGGTTTGGTATTTTTATTATTGTGTTACTGGCGTTATGTTCATTATCTTATGCAAGTTTTTCTAACGGATCGCTTAATGCCGATATTTACGGCACCGTTAAATATTCCGGATTCGATAATGGCATATATCAGATTGAATTTGAAGATAATGGCAGCCTGGTATCGCCGATTCTATTTTATGGAGATGGAGGATGGGATAGAGGTGATAGTAATGGCTATTATCTTCAGTATGACAGCGGAGGATTGCTGCTCACTTTACTCAATAATACCTATTACTTGACGTACCCATGTGATGTTTATAACAATGTCAATTATTATGAATTTGTTGTAACTAATTCTGACGGCCTGGTTTCCGGGCTGAGAATTGATTATCCCGGTATTGTATATAATGAAGGGGCAACCTCTGGTAACGGCAGCTGGTATTGTGTTAGCGATGATTGGCATACTGATTTTGTAATTTCTGGCACCATAGGTCTTTTCGGCTCATTTTCAGCAGATAGCACTTTTGAAGTAAGCTATGGTTATTATGACGGTTCATCATCAGGCGGTAATCCGGCACCATGTGTTCCAGCCCCGGGAGCGGTTGTTCTTGCTGGTTTTGGTACCACTCTTGCCGGGTATTTCAAAAGGCAGATAAATCATATCTAATCTCATTTTTTAGTAAAATTAATTTTACTATATGTAATATGTTCGCGTGAAATATGTCTGCGTCCATGCGAGGTTTTATTTAAAGCTGAATAAAACCTCGCGGGTCGCTGCGCCATACCTGCGAAGCTTTACGGAGGCTATACGGAGACATCGCGGCGTGTGCGCGGCGTACACGCGGATGGGTAACGGCGGCATCGCGGCGTTAAGTCGAGCGACGGATAAAAACAACGGCCAGCGGCGACGGACGGCGATACCATGAACTCAAACGGAGCCTATGCCGAGAGGCGCGGCGGGCAGCGGCGGTAAGAAGAGCTCTACTGGTATCGCGGAATACTAACGGAGAGTATGCGGCTGGTAGTGCGGCAGGCCAACGGAAGGTGCGCGGCGGGCCATGGAGCTGGTACGGCATGATTTTACTCTAAGGCTATCCGCCCGATTTTCACCGCTGGGCCAACCAGATGCCGCTCCGCGGCATCTGAAGTGTATAGGGTAAAATAAAAAGTGTAAAGAAGGTGTCCCGATGTACATCGGGACGTATGTTTTAATGCTGACGCGCGAGTAAAATTTATATCAAAATTGCAGTATCTGAAGGGTGAGAAAAGTAAGAAGAGAGAAGAGAGAGAGAAAAAGAGAATGTTAGAAGTTAGAAGAAAGCAGTTTTGGGCTGATGGGTTTTAGAATTAGGCGGCTCTTTCATCGGCTGCCAGCTGTCATCTTCCTTGAGAAAAGAATCATCTTCAAGAGGTTTACCCAAATGGGATTTCATTATACCCCCTTATACACTTTATCCCGAAACATTATCCTGCCATTTACTTGACAGTTCATCTGCCATTTTCCTGTCAAAACTCATCGAAAATGAATTTATAATATCAGGTCGCAAGAGTACCTGTCGCATCCATAAAGCAACAACAAACAAAGTTGAGTCAATACCATACATAATCATTATCTGCAATACACTTTCAGCATACCATTCATTTCGGCCAATTACGAATTTCCATTCTGTTGGATCAACAAACATAGATATGACCATAACAGGACAGGCTATCAATAATAACCAGACGAAAAACATTGCACCTTTTCGCCAGCTTTCATCCAATCTTAATAGCCCCCTTCCAACAAAAATACCAATAAAACCGAAATTGATTTCCAATCGGTCGAAAAACAAACTGACAACCATGCCTATTACTGTCAACCAGCCTGCAATTATGAATAGATATGCTGTTACAATCAGTGCCTTCGGCAGTTTTATTTTTTCACTCAAAACATACTCCTTTTCAGCATTTCTGCAGTTCTAAAGTATTATATTCTGCCAGAGTCTTATTCTGTTTCTCTACCGCATGAAATCTCAGCCACCGGCATTGACTGCACCAGCTGATATTGAACTTCTTCCACGATACCGCACCTAGTCGTATGCCGTATTTGCCGAAATGCTCGGTATGGCCGCATTTGCAGCATCGCAGCTGCCAGCCGGGTGCTCGTTTTTCATATTTTTCAAATACTTCCTGATCCATGACTGTACTCCAGAATTTTATTATAATAACATCTATTAACCGGCTCAATTAAATTCCCAGTAGTCCTTACGACTTTCTTCTCACCCTGCTATTAAAACAAATACAATACAATTACAACTACTTACCCAAACAATCCATAGTTGCCTCCCTGGGACTTTTATATTTCAGAGCCCCCATTGGCATTCGAAACAACTGTGCAAGACACTCTGAACTATCAGGGGCAATCTCACGATGCTCACACATACCAACCGTACAACGCACAAAATCATTCATTGAACCCAGCACACTTTTGCTTTGAGTTTTAGCAATGACAATTTCCTGAACCTGTCCTAGCTCATGCTCTATAAGATTCTGAGAAACTTCCCAATTGAGTAAAATCTTAAAAAATCGCTGACGGAATATATCTAAGAGTGCTTCGGTATTTCCAGCAGCCTTTACCGAAAGAATAACCGGCAACAGAGTTCCCTCGTTAACAAATAACAAAAACTTACTTCGATTATATGTAAATTCGTTACAATACCAGTTACCTAACTTACTCTCTGTAAGCGGCAAATCATCTTGGAAAGGAACTTTGAGCCTTTTTTGAGCTTTGTGTGTACAATGTAAAATAATCATCATTTCGCCTTAATATGAGCATAAACTGTTTCTTTACCTTCTCTTCCCTACCTCACAACGTATCGCTCTCAATAATAATTGATTCATCAAAAACTATCAACACTCCGAGTTATGCCGTTTTTCACCAGATCAGTATTAAAATCCATCAAATAAACTATCTTTTAACACAGCATCTTCAGGTAAATTGAATTTGAAATCACTATCGTTTAATTCTGAGATAGAAACATTATTGTGGGTTTCGCAGCTGTAGCCAATTTCTTTCGTATCATTATCTAATGACAAAGGCCGCTCCCTATTCTTTCGTATTTTTGCGATATTGCTCTCTGTAACTTCCAGACCTAACTGCTTGAGTATATCTTCGATCTGTTCATCAGTAATTTCTTCAGGTTTCTCATCATAATAACCATCCGGTTTCTGGTGAGAGTCATAAAACTTAACAATTAGGAAGTTATCCTTAGATATCCAGAATTTATTGTCCACTGACACATTGGATGCACCACTTAATACATAGCAATCCTGACCATTTAATACTTGAGTACCAAGTACAACCGGATCAGTCAATTGTGAAAATAGTGGCCTGCTGTCATTCTCAACTTGAAGAAATCTCATAGGAACGTTAAAAGCTACCCCTGACGACACTCCAGTTGCTGAAGCTAATGCCATTTCATCGCTTTTCATTTTATAATACTTATTTTGCCCCGCAATTCCCATAAATAAATACGATTGAAAATCGTTATTCCATACTGCTCCTGTTTGAGTAAAACCAGGCATAAAGCCCATATCCATTTCCCAGGAAATAAGATAACTGTTTGGCTTCTTCAGTTTCATGGTAAACTTCGTTTTAAATTCGGCTATTTTCCCATCAGACAGACTCTTTCTAACAATTTCCCCTTCAGATTTATATGTTTGGATGGTCTCGTAAGCATAACGAACTTTTTCAATCAGCTGATCAGCGGCTATGTCACTATCGGGAGTAATATCACCTACAGGTTCAGTAATATCAAGTTTCTCAGAGAGCTCTGTCTGTTTATCAGAATCTACTGCTTCGGAATCTTCCAAGACAGCGCCTTCTGGTAAATCGAACCGAAAATCATCTTTGGTAAGCTCCGGCGATGATATCGTTTTATAAAGAACTGTAACACCACCTTTGAGATTCTGCAGGTCAAATCCGGAAAGAGTTTCATTCTTACTGTTTTTCAGGTAATTCATTTCCTCAGGTAGATTGTTTTCAAGAGAATGATAATACTGCAAAATTGTATAATCTTTAGTCGATATCCAAAAAGTTTCTTTTTTCCATATTACGGAAGCACCGGCCAGAACATAACATTTCTGGCTATTGATGGTTTCAATGCCGGTGATTTCGGAAGTCTTCAACATTGAAAAAGGCTTCGTATGGAAAAAACCATCTATCATCAGGCAAGGAACAGGAATCAAGGCCATGTTGATACAACCAACAGAGCGGTTTTGATTTTTCAGTTTCTTGTAGGTATTATTATAACCTTGATACCCAGACACACCGGAACCATCGTTCCAGACAGCACCTGAATCAATTATGTCATGTTTGTTATCAAAAATACCATTTACAATAAGGTAATGATCTGGTTTTTGGATAAGTATCTTAAAAGGTTGTTCAATTTTAATATCTTCACCTTCGATTTTAGAACTGGTTATGATAGTACCTTCAGCCTTAAAGGTATTCATTGAGACATAAACATCGGTTACTTTTTTGATTAAATCTCCAGGAGTTATGCCAATAACTTCTTTTTCCTTACTACATGATGATACTCCCAACAATATAAACACCAGTAAAATTATCTTTGCTGCTTCACACTTAAGATGTCGAACCATAAGAAAACCTTTCTAAGTCAACAAAATATCATCATTTAGTTAACATAAATCAACCACAATATCACAATAAGCCAAAACCTCATTTTATACAAGCAAAACCTGCCTAGGTTACATATATTTCACCTTTTCGCAGGCAGATGATAAAAAATAATATCTTACCAGGTTTGACTTTTAACCGGGCCAACGTATAATATATTTGTGATGGGGTTTGGTCGCAACGTGCGATATAACCTGTTAAAATGTAATGTTTTATTACCAAGGAGTACAAAATGGCAGTACCTGCAACTATTTACAAATGTGAAATCTGTGGAAATGTAATCGAAATGCTGGACAACCAGGGCCCTGCAATCCAATGCTGCGGCCAGGATATGACAGAATTGACCGAAAACACCGTTGACGCGGCTAAAGAAAAACATATCCCTGTAGTTGAAATGACAGAAACCGGGATGAAAGTTACTGTAGGCTCAACCCTTCATCCAATGACCGAAGAACACTGGATCCAGTGGATTGAAGTTATCGGTGAAAAAGGCATCTCCCGTAAATATCTCAACCCGGGCGACGAACCTGTTGTCGAGTTCAACTGCGGCGGCAAATGCTCTACAGCTCCAAAGGTAAGGGAACTATGCAACCTGCACGGCCTATGGGCTACCAGCTAAGCATTATGTAACTGAAAACATACCGTTTTTTGCCGGGACCGAAACCAGCAGTAGTACCTTTCCCGGCACGCTTTAACTTAATGGAGAGTATAATTATGATAAGTAAAAAGATGAATGCAGCTTTTAACGGGCAGATAAATCGTGAGATGTATTCAGCGTATCTCTACCTGGCCATGAGTGCTTATGCCGAAAGTATTGATCTGCCCGGATTCGCTAACTGGTTCAGAATCCAGTACCAGGAAGAGATGTTCCACTCTTTTAAGATGTATGATTATCTGATCGAAAGAGATGGAGACGTACAACTGCTGCAGATCGATGAGCCGCCAAAAGATTTTGGCACAGCATTGAAACTGTTTGAAGAAGCCCTTAACCACGAACGTAAGGTTACCGGATGGATAAACGATCTTATGGCACTGGCAATCGAGGAAAAAGATTTCGCCAGCCAGAATTTCCTCCAGTGGTTTATCAATGAGCAGGTGGAAGAAGAGGCTACGGCCAAAACGATAATCCAGGAGATTAAAATGGCCGGAAATGAAGGCTCTACCCTATTCATGATCAATCGTGAACTTGGGCAGAGAGTATATACTCCGCCAACAACAGCATAATAAATTCTAAATATATTTGAATTTATTGGCATAGCAATAAACCGGTGAGAAAGCTTTTAGCAAAGAAACTCAGCTTTGCAACTTAAATTTTATTGCAAAAATATGCCTGCTAACGGCGAGTAGAGTTTTGGGCTCGAAAAATATTCGACAACCCAATGTAAAAAAAGAAAGAGCTTGAGGGTTTTATCCTTCAAGCTCTTTTTTTATCTGATACGTTTATAACCAACAGTCACAAGACCGTTAGCACGGCAGCACAGAAGTTTCATCAGCCGGTTGAGTATCCCATTTAATAAGTCCGGTCTCAAACTTATTATTCATGTCAGGATGACTCGGCAATACCCTAACTGAAAAACCGCACAAGCCGGTATTCTTACAGTTGATCTTACCATTGAAGACATGCAGCGAGTCACTGCTGCCCTGTCCGACATATTCCATGGATACCGCATCTCCGCCTTCAATATCGGAACGTGTGGTATTTAATATTCCCTGGTAGATCTCAACGATCACATCATCCGGATTCAAGGAGCCAAGGTTAACCTGACAGCGAACTTCAAGGTCCTGACCTACCTGCACCTCACCCTTATTGACTATATCTACTTTTTCTACCGATACTTCGCCCCAGCTGCCGCGTACAGCAGATTTCCAGTCAGCCAGTTCGATGGCTTTACTGCAATTATCTGCATTAAATATATGATAGCGTTTACGGGCGGCACTGTAGAAACGAGTGTCATATTCATCAACCATACGCATAGTTGAAAATTCAGGACAGATAGTCTTGATAGAATCTTTCATCATCCTGATCCACTTGCGAGGAAGCTTATCTGAACCAACATCGTAGAATGTCGGAATTATTTCATTTTCCAGCAGGTTATAAAGGGCATGAGATTCAACCTCATCTTCATAATTCTTGTCATGATAGCTTTCGCCCTTACCTATTGCCCAGCCGGTTTCAGGACTGTAGCCTTCACACCACCATCCGTCAAGAATACTGGCGTTCAAACCACCGTTACCCAGGACCTTCATACCTGATGTTCCGGAAGCTTCCATGCCGCGACGTGGGTTATTCAGCCACACATCAACACCCTGTACCAGGTAACGGGCAACATTCATATCATAGTTCTCCAGGAATACAACCTTATTACGCAGGTGTGAACCCTGAATATAATGTACGATATTCCTGATAAGATCTTTACCTTCATTGTCTCTCGGATGAGCTTTACCGGCAAATATCAGCTGAACCGGCCTGTTAGGATCGCTCAGAAGACGTTCCAGCCTGGCCTTATCCCTGAACAGCAGAGTTGCACGTTTATAGGTAGCAAACCTGCGGGCAAAACCAATTGTCAGAACTTCCGGATCAAGCACTTCGTCAGCAGCTGCCAGTTCGGCCGGGCCTACACCGCGTTGTGCCATCTGAAGACGCAGACGACGACGGGCAAATGATACCAGGCGTTCACGACGACGCTCATGGGTACGCCATAGTTCAGCATCCGGCACATCTTCTACACGACCAAATGCTTCCAGGTTGTCTGTGCGTTCACGCCAGTCAGGACCGATATAACGGTCGAATAACTGTGCCATTTCATAGCTGATCCAGCTCTTGACATGGATACCGTTTGTTACCGAGTCGATAGGTACCTCATTTACAGGTACTTCCGGCCACAGGTTACTGCACATATGACGAGAAACTTCACCGTGAAGCTTACTTACACCATTACTTGAATTAGAGGTCTTAAGAGCAAGGTTAGTCATACTGAAAGGTGCATGCAGATCTTCGGCACTTACACGACCAAGAGCCAAAAAGTCCTGCCAGTTTATACCAAGTTCAGAATGATACGCCTTGAAATATTTTTCCATCAATGCCGGTGAAAATGCATCGTGACCGGCCGGAACCGGTGTATGTGTCGTAAAGACATTAGCACAACGTGTTGCTTCCAATGCCTGATCGAAGCTCATTTTCTTTTCCAGCATCAAACGCCTGATGCGTTCCAGGGCCATAAATGCGGCATGGCCTTCATTCATATGGCATACTGTAGGCTCGATCATCAGGGTTTTCATTGCGGTGTAACCGCCGACACCCAGCAGGATCTCCTGACGGATACGCATATTGCTGTCGCCACCATACAGCTGGGCTGTTATCTGACGATCTTCGATACGATTGCAGCGTAGATTTGTATCCAGCAGATACAGGCTGATACGCCCAACTGCAACACGCCATATTTGTACAACCACGTCATTACCGCCGATATCAATATGGAAACGGATCGGACGTCCGTCTTCCCATTTCATCAGCTCAACGGGCATGTTATAAAAATCATTCTCTGGATATGATTCCTGCTGCCAGCCATCTGCGTTCAGATACTGACTGAAGTAACCCTGCCTGTATAACAGGCCAACACCTACAAGGTTCAGCGACAGGTCACTGGCACTCTTGAGATGGTCACCGGCCAGAATACCCAGACCGCCTGAATAGATCGGCAGGCATTCGTTGAGGCCAAATTCAGCACTGAAATATACCGTCACCTCGTCTGTCTTTTTAGGTGTGCCCATATACTCATCAAAGCGTTCAAGTACACGCTCCATGTGGCTCAGGAAACCTGAATCACGACGAGCTGCTTCCAGCCTGTCCTGAGAAATCATGCCCAGCATCTTAACCGGGTTATGGTAACACTCTTCCCAAAGCTCTCTATCAAGCCTGCGGAACAGGTTCAGACATTCATGATCCCAGGCCCACCACAAATTTTGAGCCAGATCATTTAAACGGGTTAATTCCGAGGGTAACGATGGTACGACAACAAATGTTTTTACGTTTCGCATTTTTACCTCAACTCTTTCCATAATCAAGGGTATAACACTATCTATATTTTTTACACAGCCAAGATTAACTTCCTCTCATATAACAGGTTAAATACCTGTATTGCTTCTTGACTGTGATATTTTCGGTATTTTACAGCTATTTCTATATTGAAATATCAGTTCACAAATTATAATAGTTGCGAGAATAGACAAAAACAAACGAATATACTAGTTAATAGGGTCATAACAGTATAAAACAAAGCTTTGGGCCTACCATAACGCAGTTTTAGTCCGAATATCCGGTATTAAAAAAATAAATAAATATTTTCTAACAACATTATTATTGGACTAAAACGGCATAATTAACACTCATTTTTTACACTTCCGACACAGTTGATTTGCTTTATGTTAACTATTTGTTTTTTTTACTTGAAATGTTTTTTCTGTATAATATAATTATGTCCCTTGTTGGAAGTTGATGTCACGACACAACTTGCAAAACAGATTTTGGGGAATAGTGTAACGGCAGCACTAATGACTCTGACTCATTCAGTCTAGGTTCGAATCCTAGTTCCCCAGTTCTCCTTTTCAAGGAGTATCAAAAACTTTAAAGGCAGGATATCTTTCCTGCCTTTTTGTTTTTCACTTATTCGTTTCAAATCTGGATCGCTTGCTCAAAAGAAAAACATCACGCAGATGATTTTCACTGCGGGCTTCCATCCACCTGTCATTAAACTCTTTTTCCTGAATAGTTTGAGCTATTGCCGCCAGGGCCTGAAGATGCAGCCTTCGCTCATCCTTACTTCCTGCAATTATCAAGACAGCCTTCACGTCTTTTGCCTCATCAGAAAAAGCAACTCCGTTTTTACATCTCACCAGAACCATGTCAAATATTGACTGACCATTAACAATAATATGTGGTATTGCAACATTCGGCAGCAAAACAGTACTGGCTTCCTTTTCACGCTCTCTCAACAGCTTGAAGGCATGTCCTTGATCTATTTTATGCCTTTCTGACAAAACTTCGGCTACCTTGGAAAACAGTTCTGCCCTGTCCTTTACTTCTTCCAGGTCAAGTACAGCTGCTTTGCTGATAATTTTGTCAAATCTATCCTTTACCACATCATCACGAGTATGAACAATATTTCGCAATTCAGCTTCAAGGTCATACGAATCAAGCTCTTCATTACCAAACCTTGCCATCAAATGCAAAAATGCATATTCTGAATTTGCTCGTTTCATGCCGTAAAATACATATAGCAAGATAGCGGCAATAAGTAATCCAAGGCTGATTTCGACAGTAGCCATTCCCATATCGATAATCAAATAGATAAAGATAAATATACTTACAATTTGAACCCAAGGATAAAACGGAGCCCTAAAAGAAGGACGATAGTTCTGCAACCTGCTTTCACGTAATATGATTATTGCCAGGTTAGCAAGTACATATGACGTAAGAACGACTGTAGAAGCTGCCTTTACCAGTACTTCAAGCGGCAAAAATAAAGACAGCATAATAAAACCACCTGTAAACAATATTGATCGCACAGGAGTGTTTAACCTTGGATTAATATGACTGACAAACTCTGGCACCAGCTTATCACGACTCAAAGCCATCGGGTATCTGGACGCTGACATAATACCGGCATTTGCTGTTGTGACAAAAGCCAGAACCGCCGCAATAGTAATAGCATAATACCCGGGTTTTCCACTAAAAATTTCCGCGGAATGTGCTATAGGTGTCAGTGAACTTAAAAGCTTTTCAGCAGGCATAACCCCAACCGTAACAACCAGCAAAAATGCATACAACATTGTCACCACCAATACCGCTGAAATCAGACCAAGTGGAATATTGCGATTCGGCTCTTTTACCTCTTCGGCAACACTGGAAACTTTTAATAAACCACCAAAAGATACAAAAACAAAACCCGATGTCAGCAATACAGAATCAAAACCATTGGGAGCAAAAGGCTTAAACTTAATAACATCAACATGACGCATTCCCAAAACAATATACCCGCACATCAATAGTAAAAGAAACATTACCAATACTACCTCAAGCTTTGCGGCTTCCTTTACGCCAAAAATATTCAAAGCCATAAATAATACGCAAATCAGGATTGAAATCAAAATTACATTTATAGCTCCTCCTGTGAGCATATATACTACTTCTGCAATACCAAAAATTGCAAATGATGTTTTCAACGACAGGGCAAACCAGCTCATTATACCCGAGATGGTACCCAGCATTGGCCCCATACTGCGATTAACATAATAATAATCTCCGCCTGCACGTGGCATCGCGGTTGAAAGCTCTGCTACACTGAAAACTCCAGTTAACGCCAGCAGACCGGCTAATATATACGCTACTATCATTGCCGGACCGGCCTGAGAAAATGCCAGACCGGGTAAAATGAAAATACCTGAGCTTATCATCGCGCCTGCCGCCAGACTAAATACATCTATAAATGACAGCTGTTTTTTTAGTTCTAAACTCATATCGGACCTTTCAAAATCTCACAGAAATGCTAAATCCTGATAAATTCTGCTTTCTTAATTATTATATACCCACAATTTTGATATCGGCATATTTTTTTAGTTTATAGATTATTTTTCCTGACCCTATCCAAAAATAACCTTAACACCATATACAGGACAAACTTATAAAAAGCTGACTCATGAAAAGAACATCAATCACCGCTTAGTCCACCCCACCGGCATACCTGGCAACACCAAGGTGGTTTCCTTGCAAAAGGTTACAATGCTGCATTATTTTAGTTATGAAAACAACTATTTTTCCAGTAAACCTTAATCTTATCTGCTCTGTCTTTTTGCTGTTGCAAAACATCTCTTGCAATAAAATCACTATGAAGCAATATTGTTTTTTCGACAATGATGCCAATAATCAGAGTTGGAAAAGTCAAAATAAATACACACTGCAAAGCGATAGTGCGGTATCGCTCTTTTGGCTGTTCAACATTACATGCAAAAGGCTCGGAACAGAACCTTGTGAATAAAAGACTTTTCATTTAATTGCATTTCCGAGCTAATTCTCGAAAGTATATTTATTTCAAAGTGTTGCAGGAAGGCCCTCTTAGGCGTTTTTTATATCTTAAAAACTACGAAAGTTAACTAAAATAGTTACATAAAAAAACCGCCCGGGTTCGCCGAGCGGTCTATATGTAATTTATCATTTTATAAACTATCTTTTACTAAGCCAGTTTGCAGTAAAAACTGCAAATTCAAGACTTTTATAACACACTTTCCAGAACTTACGCCGCATTACACGCCGCGGAACCTATCCAAGCAAAGCTTAACAGTAAGCCAGCCAAAGCCATTAAGATACTGATAAATGCCAGCCACCAAAGCTTTCTTGCTACAAATAATCTCTGTAAAAGAGCTGCTATAGCCAAGAGAATAGAAACTAAGACCACACCAGGGCCACAAAAAAGCAGAAAATTTAACGAACCCTCAGAGCCAAAAGGTGTAAAAAGCGTGATAACTGCAGTTGAAGCTATAAAAACACTCAAAATAAGCGAAATAACTGCATTTAGAGATATCGGGATAGGTTTTACTGAAGATTGATCAACCATAAATTGTATTTACCTCACATTTATCACCACTGTTACTGATTTCAAACTAACATAACATTCGGCATAATATGAGGTAATAATTACTTTAAACCTAGAATTCACACTTGAGCGATAATAATCATTTTCAAATCAGTTATAATTACCCCATCTCTATACAATAGCCTATTGCTAATAAAACAGCAAAACTCAATAAAACAAACTCAGCCAACCTCCATTTACTGCTTTTTTTTAGATTACGAATCGAAACTATTGCGGCCAGTATTGCAAAAAAGAAACCAAAATATACAGCTTCACGGCACATAATTATACTGCAAAAAAAACTAACTACATGAAATACAGGTATTCGATATAATATTTCATCTGAATGTTCTTTTTTCCAGTTCATAGCCATATTTATTTTTCTTCCAGTATTTTCTGGGCCTGCTTATAGCAGAAGCTTTCCTTATCTTTTTCCAGCGAAATGATCTTTTGGGCAAGTTTGCTGGCCTGGTCCTTGTCTTCTGTGGTTTTCATAATCACCGTCATGGCGTTGGTATGGTCCGGGTTAGCTTTCAGCATATCGTCGGCATACCTAACGGCAAGAGCAGGCTCATCGACTCCCAGTGCGAAAAAGATTGCAAATTCCCTGCCGCCTGTTTTTATATTATCGTCCCAAAACCGGCACAGATGGTCGGCAAAATCGGTGACGAATCTTTTGGCAAATTCTTTTCGATCGCTGTCGTACAGAAGATTAGCAATTTCCATCCTTATATACAAGGCGTCAGGCATAAATGGCTGCCCTTTCAGTTCAAGTTTTCGCATAAGATAGAAAATTCTATCATCGGGCTCTTTCTCCGGGTCGATCCCGGCCAGCTTTTGGTCGTAATATGCAATACCATCCTGCCAGTTCTTAAAGTTCTGATACAGCTGCATTTTTTCGCTGACCTTAAAGCCGGTAACCTTTTCTATTATGGCCGGCATAGTTCCGGTATTTTTCGCATTCCTTTCAGCAATATGCCTGTCAATGATCTTACTTACACAATCGATGCCAAATTCGTCGACTATCTGCAATGCCAGTTCGGTAGCGAAACAGTAGCGGGCCAGGCTAAGCTCGCTTTCGGCAGGAACGGGCCAGTCGTTAGTCGAAACATAATTCAGGCTCATCCAATACTGCAGGTTGGCCTCTTTGCGAAGCCTGTCATATTTGGCCGCGGAGTTTGTATCCAGAAAGCTGTCGACATCTTTTTGAGTAAAATATTTCCTGAGCATCTCGCGGGTAATAGCATTGGCAAAACCATCTGAGAACCAGCGTATATACGGATCGTTACATTTCAGCCGTCGCAGAATAGTCATCTCGGCTATCTCGTGGATCATAACATAGTCCATTTCCGTACCACCGGAGCCAAACTTATCATGCAGAGTAAACAGGATAGAACCGGCTACCTCTTTGATCCTGCCGGGCGAAGCGATCGGGAAAAGCAGTTCCTGGTTCGAGGAATTATCCTTGCCTAACTCAAAGAAAAACTGATAAGACGCGGTATCCGAAGACTTGTCATACTGCATGTTCGGGATCTTACCGCCGCTGCGTAGATACTCCTTGGTACTGGTCTGCATAACCAGGTATATTTTGTTGCCGGTACCAGTCAGCGGCATAGCAAGATCATAGCCGAGTTTGTTGATCTGTTCCATGCCGGAAGCTGTGACTAATCCATCATTCGGATCACCGCCGACAATCCCGGCGATATCTTTAAGAATCGCATCTTTATTGGCAATGAAAGTCTCAAAAAATGCACCACCAGAACCTGTCCCGGCTTTCATTTTTGCCCTATAGTCCAGATAAATCTTTTCGAATACCGGCAGCTGTTTTTCAAAGCGAGGGTCATAAAATATAGTTGCTCCTTCGACGGTTGCCTGCTTAAGGCCAAGATCTTTTACCAGGTCGCCGGTAACTTCGACAGCATAGAGATAAGCTGGAAGAACGGCCATGACCAGTAGCGATAAAATAATATTCTTCATAACGATACGCCCCTTCCGGCAAATATATTACATCAACTTTTCTGAAATCATAAAAACATTATACAAGATACATAATATTGACGCAAACTAATACAATTTGTTACAAAAAAAGCAAATAAACCGCGGATTTGATTATCAATTGCGAGCAAACCTATAATAAAACTGACAACCAACCCTGATATGGTCTTTTGATATATGCCGATAAAGGGCAATAACATGCGGCCAGGAGCAAATATAACTAACAGAAATATACTGATTGCGGCCTTGTTAGCTGCAATAACACTTACTATACCTATGCATGATAAACCTGACAATTCAACTGTAACGAAAACTGGCCGCCAGAACCGGCTGACAAATGAAAAGAGCCCCTATTTGCTGCAACATGCGGACAACCCGGTGGACTGGTATCCATGGTGTGAAGAGGCTTTTGAGACTGCCAGGCGACTGAACCGGCCGGTATTTCTCTCAATAGGCTATTCCACATGCCACTGGTGTCATGTGATGGCCCATGAGTCGTTCGAGGATGCCGCGGTAGCAACACTGATGAACCAGTCGTTTGTCAATATCAAAGTTGACCGTGAGGAACGACCGGATATAGACAATGTTTATATGAAGGTTTGTACTATGCTGACCGGCAGCGGCGGCTGGCCGTTAACGATCATTATGACTCCGGATAAGAAGCCGTTTTTTGCCGGAACATATATACCCAGGACATCACGTATGGGACGAATGGGAATGCTGGAACTAATCCCAAAGGTTCAGCAGGTATGTCAGGAGCAACCGGAAGAGATCGAGAAATCCGCCGCCTCTATTATAGCGGCACTAAACCAGCCGCAATCGCAAACACCAGTAATCGAGCTTAACCTGGAAATACTGGAAACAGCTGCCGGACATTTCACGAAGATGTACGACAACGTAAACGGCGGGTTTGGCGAATCACCGAAGTTTCCAACACCGCACAATCTGCTGTTTCTGCTGAGGCAGTATCACCGGACAGGTAACACGGAACTGCTGACAATGGCAGAGACAACCATAACAAAGATGCGTCAAGGCGGCATATTCGACCAGCTGGGCTGCGGTTTCCATAGATACTCGACCGATAGTAAATGGCTGCTGCCGCATTTCGAAAAGATGCTCTACGATCAGGCTATGATAGCACTTGTCTGCCTGGAGCTATACCAGGTAAGCGGCAATGAATATTATGGCGGTATCGCCCGCGAGATATTCACTTATGTACTGCGAGACCTTACGGACCCGGCGGGCGGGTTCTATTGCGGCGAAGATGCCGACAGCGAAGGCGAAGAAGGCAAGTTCTATGTCTGGACTGAGGCGGAGATATATGAAGCACTGCCGGATAATCTGGCCGGGCTGGTGATAGATGTGTATAACTGTCATCCGAAAGGCAACTTTCACGACGAGGCAACTGGTCGGCAGACTGGCCGGAATATACTGCATATGACAAAATCGGTTGACCAGACGGCACGAGAGCTTGATATACCGCTAGAAGAGATACAAGGCAAACTGGCCGAGGCAGGCAGGATACTTTTTGAGCTGCGAGAAAAGCGTTTTCGACCGCATAAGGATGATAAGATACTTACCGACTGGAACGGACTTATGATAGCGGCCCTGGCACGCGGGTCGGCGGTATTGAACGAGCCTGAATATTATAATGCCGCGACAAAAGCTGCCGCTTTTATCAAGAATAAGCTGAGAAAACCGGACGGTTTACTGCTGCATCGGTACCGAGATGGTCAGGCGGCGTTTAACGGAAACCTGGACGACTATGCGTTTCTGGTCTGGGGGCTGCTGGAGCTGTACCAGGCAGGATTTGACATAGAGCATCTGAAAGACGCTATCGCAATTAACCGGGTAATGCTGGAGAAGTTCCGGGATGAGCGAAACGGCGGCTTTTACTTCACCGCAGATGACGGCGAGCAGCTGATCGCACGTACGAAGGACTTATATGATGGTGCGATACCGTCGGGCAATTCGGCGGCGTTTATGAACCTGCTGATACTGGGACGCATAACAGGCGATACCTGCTACGAAGACTATGCCGAACAGCTGCGGCGTGGGTTTTCGGGAGAAGTTGCCAAGGCACCGGCGGCATACAGCTTCTTTTTGTGCGCGGCTGATTATGCTATCGGTCCGACAACCGAGATAGTGCTGGCAGGTGACCGGCAGAGCGAACGGGCCAAGGAAATGCTCAAGGCTATCCATGGCATATATCTGCCGAGAAAAGTTTTAGTTTCGCATCCGGCTGGACCTTCTGAAATTGAAACAATCGCACCATATACCCAAAACCAGCAGCCCGCAGACAATGGTCCCCTGCTGTATGTCTGTGAAGACTATAAGTGTAAAGAACCGATATCAGACCCGGAGAATATTCGAACGATACTCGAAAAGTAAAAACATCAGTAATGTCTTTATAGAACAAACGAAAATACCCTGTTCAATATTTCTGCCTGTGGATAACGGTTACAATACCAAATGTCAGTAGTGAAAATGTCACAGGTTCCGGGACAATAGTGATAGCTGTAATATCATAATCCTCATATGGCCAATATTCATCACCTACCTGTACATTCCACTCTCTATATAATTTCAGTTCATGTTCGCCATAATCCAGACCAATAATTTCAGTAAGATATTCAAACGTTACATTATACGGAACCGAAATACCATCAATACTCCAGCCATCATAACATCTTTCAGCGAAATCCTCACTTTCGAACCAGAAATCATCGCCAACCTGCCACAAACCTGATCTCAATGGATGGATAAATTCATAGCCAATAAATTCAACACCCTGGCCCGGTCCTAACTGATATTCTAAAGGAGCATGTACAACTTTATATGTGTCCAGAAAAGCCCCATATGTGCCGATAAGCCCATAACTGGAATCGGGACATAATTCGTATAGAGTAGAAAACCCTTCACCCGGCAATTTTAATACTCCATCTCCCGTGGGCGATGTAAGATGATAGAAACATGAATACATCGAAGATTTGACTTGTGTTATTTCTGCGTCATCAGGAAGACTTTCTATTAAGCTATCGAGAGGGTATAACCATGAACCAGACTTATCTCCACGGCACTCAGGGGTATAGCCGATATACAAATCAAGCGGTCCAGACGAATTGGATTTTATTATACCACCTTCTACCCAGACAGCAGCAGAGGATATTTGCTGCAGCAATACCAAAACTGCCCAAACCATAATTTTTTTCATTTTCAACTCCAATTTTAATAACTCAAATTTCTAAAAGATAAACATCACAAAGAACAATTGTTTTATTTCCCGGCCAGCCAGTTAGCTGTCAAATCGATCAGGTCGGAAAAATCATACACATTCAGCCAATCGGCGGAGAGTACCTCGGCATCAAAAAGGTCAACGCAATAGTCGCCAGCGAAATCGCCCGGAATATCTTTCTGCCAGGATAATATCGGGTAGCCCGGCATCAAATACGGCATACGCCAAAGGTCTTCGCTTCCGTTAACAGTTTCAACCACAAAATCCCAGCCGGCCTCGGTAAAAGTAGATTCAGTTTGAAGTTCGGCTGTTGTTTTGCCAATCATACCGTCGGTATCACTAACACCTGCTTCCGGATCAAGAATGCCAGAGGAGTCGATATCCCAGAAGCTGTTGCTGACACTACCTGAATTTATACCTACCAGACCGCCGTAAACACCATTTTCTGATACAATACCAGTAGAATAACAATAGCTGACAGTGCCGAAATAATTTTCACCTACCAGCCCTCCTACATCATCACTACCATCGGAAGAGGATGTAGAATAGCAATTACTGACAGTACCGGAGTTTCCACCAACCAGGCCGCCAACTTGATTGACACCCTGCACCGAACCACTGGAATAACAAACGCTGATATTGCCAGAATCATTTACGCCAACTAACCCGCCGGCATAATCGCCTGAACCAATAACAGAACCGGATGAATAACATTCACTAATATCAGCGAAATTTTTACCTACCAATCCACCAACAACATCGGCACCTGAAACATCGCATGAGGAATTACTGCTGCTAACATTGCCGGAATTTAAACCCAAAAGGCCACCAGCCATAAAGCTGCTTTGCACAGAACCGGAAGAAAAACAATCAATGACACTGCCATAGTTTCTTCCCACCAAACCGCCGGTGCCAATAAAACCATGAGTGGAACCAGTAAAATAACACGAGCTTACAGAACCATAATTATTCTCACCTGCCAGACCGCCAATATACTCACCTGAGCCGGTAACGGCAGCATTTTCCACCCTGACATTACTTATTTCACTACCTGATACTATCCGGCCAAACAGCCCGCAATAATCACCGCCATCAATCTGACAGTTACTAATAACATGACCGCTACCGTCAAATACACCGGCATAAGATATTCCATCGTAAAAATTGGATTCGTCTGCATCACCGGCTATCGGAGCTTTAATATAAACTGCCCTGCCGGGTAAAGCCGGATCAAGATCGAGATCTGCTTCCAGGCGGGTATAGACACCACCGGACCATTTGCTCGTATCATTGCAAAACGCTTGGAAATCATCAAAATCTTCGATCAGCCAGGGTGCGGTATCAGTACCATTTGCTCCTTTACTTAAACCCAGGTCTCCTCCTGCTGCAAAAGTAAAAGTGGTAATACAAAAACACAAACAGCCAATCAGCATCGAAATTCTAGTCATAATCTCTTTCCGTAAATATTTCTGCACTTAAAACACTATGATGCCGAATTTTTGAAAAAAAATACGTATCTCGACAAACACTCATTTTATAAAAATAAGTCAATTGATTATATCAGACTCATAGTCACTTTATCAAGTTAATTACAGATTTCATAAAAAGGCGATTTTAGCACAAAAATCGCACATTTTTATTATCAGTCTGACTTTCAAACAGATTTTACACCTGGAATTAAACAGCAGGATGAACTTTTTAATAGTGATTATTTAATATAATTTGAGCAATTTAACGGTTTAAA
Organism: Sedimentisphaerales bacterium; assembly: GCA_963666285.2. GTDB lineage: Bacteria > Planctomycetota > Phycisphaerae > Sedimentisphaerales > SM23-30 > JAFGDI01. The sequence goes on along the minus strand of OY762711.1, from coordinate 1,232,043 downwards.
TATGGATTTAATCAAGAAGATAGTATATCGCGGACTATATTGACTCGACATAGCTGATTTGCTATAATTTATTTTATCGAAAGGTGTTATTTCTGAATCACCAGTACGATCGTTCCTGGTTTCTTTTCAGGCGTACTTTGAGTTGTTCAGCTTTTTGAAATTTTAGGAGGAGGCCATGTCGGCTATGAAAAGGAAAAGAATTCTACCCGGTATCTGTATAATCGCCTTGACAATCGCAGTCATGGGAGCAATTCGCCCTGTTTGCGCGGCAACATATTTTGTCAGCCCAACAGGCAGCGACAGCAACAGCGGCAGCTTAAGCTCGCCCTATGCTACTATCGGCAAAGCTGTTAAATCAGCAACCGGCGGCGATACGATCTACCTTCGCGGCGGCCAACATAACTACAGCAGCAAGGTAAAGCTATCAACCAGCGGCTCGGCCGGTAATATGATAACCATGGCAGCATATGAATCGGAAGAAGTTATCCTTGACTTTACCGCAACCTCAACCGGCACACGCGGCATTGAGCTGACCGGCAGTTACTGGCACATGGACAATTTCATTATCCAGTATGCCGGTGATAACGGCCTTTACGTCAGCGGCACTAATAACATAGTCGAGCGGATAATCGCCAGGTATAATGAAGATTCGGGTATCCAGCTGCATACCGGTGCGGCCGAAAATCTTATCCTTAACTGTGACTCATACTGGAACTATGATCCGGGTAACCACGGCGAGAATGCCGATGGGTTTGCGACAAAGTTCGGGCTGGGAACTGGTAATATTCTGCGAAACTGCCGGTCATGGGCCAATTCCGATGACGGTTATGACTGCTGGAACACCTACCCGCCTAGCGAATCGGTTACTTTCGACCATTGCTGGGCGATAAACAATGGTATCAACCGGTGGGAAGACAGTAATTTCGCCGGTGACGGTAACGGATTCAAACTGGGTGCCGGGGCCGGTGCACATCTGCTGATAAACTGCATTGCCTATAATAACCCGCATCACGGCATAGATGTGAACGGCAATACGACAGGCGTACATGTATATAACTGCACTTCGGTCGATAACGGCAGCACTAACTACTATTTCGACGAGCATAATTCCGCCCATGTATTGCGTAACAACCTGTCATACCTGGCCGGAGAAAATATTTATGCCGAAATTGATGATGAGAATAATTCATGGAACGGTTTTTCTATATCAAGCAGCGATATAGCAAGCCTGGACGTTACCGGCATAGTCGGACAGCGTGACGAATATGGCAACCTGCCGAGACTGAGCTTTCTAAGGCCTACTGCCGGCAGTAGGATGGTAAATGCGGGTGTTGATGTCGGATTGGAATATATTCAGACCGCCCCCGACCTGGGAGCGTTTGAGTGGCTGCCGGGCGATTGTATAATTGACGGCGTGGTTGATATGGCCGATCTGAACTGCATGGCTACAAACTGGCTGGCCGACAATTGCGGAGATTGCAGCGGGGCTGACCAAAACAGCAGCGGAAACGTTGACCTGACTGATTTCGAGGAGATCGCCGACAACTGGCAGGAAGTCTCGAATCACTAAGATACATCAAAAGCTAAGATATATAATACTTAGGGAAATATGCGACCTAAAATTCAGGAAAATATTTCTTTGGTAAATGCTATCTTATCTGGTATTATGATTAGCTGGTATTTGATGGATTAATTGTTGGCCGGGAAATTGGATCAACTCACATTTCCCAGCATATAAATTAAAGTATAACTTATTGCCTGGAAATATGTTAGGAAATCATTACGGAGAAAAACATGGGTCGATTATTATTTATATCGTTAATAACAACTATTTTTTCAATTGGTTACCTAAACAACTCTACATCTGCCGCAACCTATTCCGGCGGCTCAGGTACAGAGGAAGATCCTTATCACATCTCAACTGGTGAAGACATAATAACACTAGGTGAAAATACAGATGATTATGATAAATATTTCGTACTTACAGAGGATATTGAACTGCCAACTGATATAAATGGTTTTCACACTACTTATATTGCTGCAGATACCGTTGCAGATATTAGTTTTGACGGAATAGAATTTAACGGCTCTTTTAATGGAAACGGACACACAGTTTCATATTTCGGTATATATAGTTCTTATTATTCCGGACTATTTGGCTGCATAGGCGAAAGCGGAATTGTATCTAACTTATCAATAGACACCGGCTATGTCAACTCACAACGTTACGCCGGTCTTTTATGTGGTGTTAATAGAGGTAATATCATTCAATGTCAGGTAAAAGGAAATGTATATAGCGACAGCCACAGTAGTACCTTGATTGGCGGTTTGTGCGGTCAAAATTATGGCCGTATCTATAAATGTATTTCTGATTGCACCGTGTATGGCCCTGAATCAACATCTATTGGCGGCCTATGTGGGTCGAATACTGAGGGTGTCATTGAACAATGCATCGCCAAAGGCTCAGTCACTGGTAATTATTATATTGGCGGCCTATGTGGTTCAAATACAGGGAATCATTTGACTGATGGCGGCAATATATTATTATCTTATTCAGAAAGCTCCGTATCAGGAATTTATTTTGCAGGAGGCCTGTGTGGAGGTAATTTTAACGGTACGATTTCTCAATGTTACGCAAACGGACCTGTTGAATGTACAAATTTTATAACTGGGGGAATAAGCGGTTTAACCAGTTTCTTCAACAATAGTCAAATCATTGATTGCTACTACAATAAAGATATATGCGAAGTTGGAAGCGGACTTGGAGGGTGGCCACTTACAGATGAACAAATGAAACAGGCTGCAAGTTTTTTGGGATGGATTGACGGAAGCTGGATAATTGATGAAAATAACGACTACCCACGTCTTGCCTGGGAAACTTCATCCGGCACAACTATAAACACTGCTTATCCTAACCGTACATACGCCGGTTCCGGCACAGAGTCGACACCTTTCCTGATAGGTAATGCAGAAGATATATGCTGCCTTTCACATCGTGTAACAGATTGGGATAAACATTTTTCTATTGTGAATGACATAGATTTATCTGGTATTTCTTTTGAATACCCAGTTATTGGCCATGGTAAAAAGTTTACAGGATCCTTTAATGGAAATGGACATACTATAGAAAATTTATGTATCACCGGGGCAATATATGCCGGACTATTTAGCTGCATTGGAGATGAAGCCATAGTAAGCAATCTTGGCTTAAAAAACGTATCTATTAATGGATATTACAATACAGGCAGCTTAGCCGGTACAAATATGGGAATAATTAGCCAATGTTATGCAGAAGGCTCAATTTCAGGAACCCAATCTAAAGTTGGCGGTTTAATTAGTGAAAATAATGGCACAGTTTCTCAATGTTATACGAATGTATCAACCTATAGTGATTGGGGAGCAGCTGGTGGTTTTTGTGCAGATAACACTAGCACTATTAACCAGTGTTTTTCCATTGGACAAGTATATTTTGAAGAAAACAGCAACATACGTGCAGGTAGTTTTCTTGCCGAAAATCACAACATCGTTACAAACTGTTTTTGTGATATTGATACAAGCGGACAGAGTGAAGCAATAGGCTACATATCGACCAGCGAAGATTGCGTCACAGATATTAGCAGCCTCTCCACCTCCCAGATGCAGATGCAATCCACCTTCACAGATGCCGGGTGGGATTTTAACTCTGAAACCACCAACGGTACAGACGATGTCTGGCATATGCCTTATGCTGCGACCGGATACCCGATGCTTTATTGGCAGCGTGATATCCCCGGCGATGTGGCGGGCAGCTATGGAGTGGATATGGCTGATACTGCCCTGCTGGCGGATGGCTGGATGGAGGAATATACTATCACCGACCTACAGACACTTGCAGCAAACTGGCTGGCTGGGAAATGATCTGCCAAATTTAGATACCAGAACTCAAACTAAAAAAGGGATAAGAAATGCTGTTTGACAGACTTCTTATCCCTAAGTTTTTGAAAGGTATATTGTTGTATTATTAAACCGTAAATCTTCTACGCAAACGCCCTACTACTACAATGCCGCCGGACGCAAGAAGAACAGCTGATGGTGCCGGTACTGTCGGAGTTGGTATATCGCCGTCAAACAGCGGCAGATGAATCTGACCGACTTTGGTAATACTGTTTACATAAACGCTGCCGTCAAAGTCATTAATATTTGATACTGCCGCGTACTGGGCGATAACAGAACCCACCATTTTATTATTAGCTATGTTTACTACAGTGGCGTCAACAAAGTTCCACATAATATTCTGCGGGTAGCTTGGGCTGTTGGCAAAGCCGCCTAACAAATGAGATGTAAAGTTGATCGTGTCGCCATAAACGTTAAAAATAATTGTCTGAGATGAATCGGCAATTAAATTCAGATTTGCAACGCTTGCAAGATCGCTGCCGTTTATATCAAAGACAACAAAGTCACCCATTCCCGCCGTATTGATATTTGACAGCCCTGTGCCAGATAAATCAGTTCCGTCGATACCACCGAGATATGTAGAGACGCTATCAATCTCGGCTTTCAAGGCATTGATAGTATCGACAACACTTGACCCATAAGTTACAGAAGGTGAGCTGCTGCCCTGCAAGTCAACTGCCCCGCTGCCATTCACTGCCGCGTTACCGGCAAACAAACGAACAAATGCTGACGAATCAATATCACCGCCAACCAGCAAAGTAGTATCGGTTGTAGCACGGTCAAGATCGCTGCCAACCTCAAGGAAGCTGCTGCTTATGGAACCACCAATCACTGCACTACCGTGAATATGAGCATTACCGACGCCGGAAAAGTCACCGAAAACTACCATATTATAATCTGTAAAATCAGCCTGAACAGAAACTACAAAGCTTAAAACCAATGCAGCTAAAATCGAATATAAACCCTTTTTGCCACTTCTCATTATTATCTCCAATTCTTCAACCAATCTCATGCAATACGAAACCGGTAATTCTCTTTAATACCATGCCCTTTTGGCACAACAATTTTTGTCATGTCATTATAGCAAAAGAGAAGTAAAGATACAAATTTATAAGAATTTTCTAGAAGCACACAACCAAACAGAACACCCACACACAACAAACACCACGACTTAAACCTTTACAATGAAACCATTTGCAGAAACAAGACAAATAAACTTTTTTTTACGGATCCACCAACTCCAACTGTAAACCTGGGTTAATTTTTAACTCATAATTCTGCAAATGCAGCTCTGTTAATGGTATGACCAGCACAATAGCCAGAACCATTCCAACTACAGAGACAAGCAGTGACATCTCCGGTTTCATTGAAAAATAACTTATTATCTGGATAAGCAATGAAATTGAAGCTGCAATTATCATAACTTTTGAGCTGTAAACCTGAGCTTCATCCCACATAACATCGTTCTGCATCGATGTTGGAGTGCGATAACCAAGATTACCTATGTCCTGAGGCGGGTTGCAATATAGCCAAATACCCAATGTTAAAATCAACGGGCTCAATAGAAGATGAACCAGCAGAGAAAATACCTTTATCTGCTTTGGAGAAAACTGGTCATTTTTGCCAAAGCGCCACTGCAGTTTTTCGCCTTTCCAGAATAATATCAAAAACAGCATTAAGGTAGCACAAACAGCCGCTATCGCATAATACATCATTGGAATAACAAAAACACCGCCTATAAGGATAGCCATATACGTGATAAGAACGATCCAGCCTTCCCAGCTGGCCGGCATACCCCAACCAAAACCATATCGCTTGGCATAAAACCAGATTTTTTCCTGGCTATTATCTTCCATACTGCACCATCCTTCATGATAGTTTACTCAAAATGTCCGTTATTTGGCAAAAAATGTACAAATTGTATTTTACTGCCCTGTAATACGATACAATTATGACAAAAAATGGTTACTATTTTATTTTTCACATTCAGCTTACATTTGCTATAATATTTTGCTAATAATAGTGATAGCGACATTTTGACAACCACATTTTACCAAACCACCTGAATGATTACATCCTGTTCATTACAAACCGGCTCTAACGGCAACTGCTTTTATGTCGAAACCCCTGATACCAAGTTGATTATCGATGCCGGAATCTCCGGCAAACAGGCTCAACAGCGACTTAATGATAAAAAGCGGGATCTCTGGGATGTAGACGCTATCCTTGTCAGCCATAACCATACCGACCACTCCCGCAGTGCCGGTACTTTCCAGCGAAAGATACGCAAGCCGCTGTATATGACTACCGGCTCATTTGACGCCTGCGAAAGCAAACTGGGCGTACTATACGAGCATCACACCTATACCGCAGGCTCGATTCTCAAGTTTAAGGACACTACGGTCCAGACTATCCCGACGCCACATGATGGTGAAGATTCGGTCGTTTTTATCATTAGTTACGATAACAAAAAACTGGGCATTTTTACCGACCTGGGACATTGTTTTGCCGGGCTGAGCAACTTCATATCTGAACTGGACGGCATATACCTGGAAAGCAACTACGACCCGGAAATGCTTGAAAACGGCCCATACCCACTCTACCTGCGTCAGCGAATATCAGGCGATGCCGGACATATCACTAATGCAGAAGCCGCACACCTTCTCAAAGTCCATGCCAGTAAGCTGCAATGGGCGGTCCTGAGCCACCTGAGCGAAAACAATAACAGCCCAACCGTAGCTATAAATACCGCTCGCGATATAATAGGCAACGACCTTGAAATGTGGACCGCACCCCGTTACGACTCCTTCAAAATGCTAACCATTGAATAGTCCAATAACTTATTACAATTATTTCGATTGTATCGATTATTCCACCATTTTTTCTTAAACCATTCAGCAAATTTACGTAATTTATTGAAACCGGGCAATTTAAATTGCAGATTATAATAATACAGGTCGAGTTTGCTGAGGCGAAATGTCTGCGCCCGAGCGGCCTTTTAGACGCTATAATCTGTTGAGGAACTTTTTATTATTGGACACCGCTGTATTGCGAACATTAACGTATAGATGACAACAGTAAAAACCAACATAGACGAGAACCGAAACTCTGACGTTCCAATCGATGAGTACGATACCGTACGATTGCCAGGCGGCGAGATAGTTGGGCCGGAGCTTGGCTTTACTAAGCTGATGGTCCTGCTGGCAGACACTCACAGTGCATATCGTACTGCATCATTACGGGCATTGGTTAAACTGCGCGGCAACAAAGTTGCCAACCTAGTTCTAGGCAGGCTTAACGATTGCGCGGTAAATGTACGCGTTGAAGCGTGTCGACAAATAGCTGTTTTAGGACTGAGAAACGCGGTACCAAAACTATACGATTCTCTTAACGACCGCCAGCCATATGTTGTCTGTGCCGCGGCCAGGGCCCTGCATGAGTTTGGTGATAATATTGGTTTTGATTACGTCTGCAAAGCAGCCCTCAAAAAAGGCGGGCACCAGATAGAAGCTGTGCGGTGTATGAACCTGTTTCTAGAAGAAAAACTGCCGGAAGATGAAAAAGGACTGAAAATCGCGACAAAAATGCTCACCGAAAAACGTGACCACATATTTACGATTAATTGAGTACTCAAACCAGATTATATATCCCGGCATTAAACCTCTGACACCTTGTAATACGTTTTTATCCCACAATTTTGTACGATAGCATTAGAAGGTATTTGCCTGGGATAAAAACCAAAGATTATATTTTTTGATAATGGGCCGCCTTTGAAAAACACTGCATGAATAAACTCATGGATCGGGATAACAGGGAACATTATAATCAATACTACCAACCATGAAAGTTCGGATATATTCAGTGAAGAAAATACTTTTATACTCAACATAATAATTCCGGTAACAATTAACGCGGCAATAATAGCTATTACCTGCAAAACAGCCATTGACAGGGCGGTTTCGGTCATCCACTTTTACATATCGCTTATAATTGCTATTTATCCCACGAAATCTCACTTATAATTTCACCATCGTTCATTAGGACTGTACGGCCATTACCATAAGTAATAATATTTCTCCCGAAACACTGCTGTTTAAGTAAAACACTTTCAGAAATACCGTATGCTTCAGGAATAATATCTCCATTAAACATTTCAGCCGGTTTAGATTTAATATTATCAGGAAAAGTCCCCTGCTCTTTTACATATTCATTAATTTCCTGGTAATAAAAATACTGACTGACGATCTTTACGCCAATATAATACTTTTGCCAAGCCCAAATAAGCATCCATGAAATAAAAAGAAAAAACGCTGAAAGCAGTGTAATTATTATTATTTTCTTTTTCACTTTGGCGGTACCAACATATTATCGAATTGCAGTTATGATTTATCGAGCCAGGCTTTGAATTTTTTGAGGGGCATGGTGTTGATGATGTCGGCTTTGGCAGCCCAGCCTTTCTGGGCGATGGAGACGCCGAGCGACATGAGGAACAAACCGGAGGCATCATGGGCGTCGGTATTGATAGCGAGTTTGACACCCATATCGATTGCCTGGCGGACATGTTCGGCGGAGAGGTCTAGCCGGGCCGGTTGGGAGCTGATCTCCAGAGCGGTGTTGGTATCAACTGCCTGCTGAAAGATGCGTGGCATATCAAGGTCCATCGGCTGGCGGTATTTGATATAGCGGCCGGTCGGATGTGATATACTTTTGACATACGGGCTTTCCATGGCCTTGAGGATGCGGGAAGTATTTTTTTTCCTGGTGCCGGTCATGCCGGAATGGATGGAAGCTGTGATATAGTCAAGCTGCTTGAGGACATCATCATCATAATCGAGTGATCCGTCGGAGAGGATATCAACTTCGCAGCCGGCAAGGATAGTCAGCCCTTTGATCTGCTCGTTCAGCTCCTGCAGGCGTTCGACCTCGGCGAGCAGGTCGCGGGTAGAGAGGCCGTTGGCGATAACAGAGCTTTTGGAATGGTCGGTAATAGCGATATACTCGTATTTGAGCATCATGGCAGCGTTGATAAGGTCGTCAATTGAGCTGCGACCGTCGGATGCGGTAGTGTGCATGTGCAGGTCGCCGCGTATATCGGCGAGCCGGACAACCTCTGGCAGTTTTTTGTCGATTGCCGCCTGCTGGGCGGTGGTATCATCCTGGAGTGTCGGGGCGATATAGGGCAGGCCAAGTTTTTTGTAAACGGCCGGTTCTGACGGGCATTTGATAAGTTTGTCGCCTTTGAAGAGGCCGGAAGCTTTCAGCGTCATTTTTTTTGATTCGGCCTGCTTACAGAGCAGATCACGCTGGGCGGCTGACGGGGTAAGGAAACATAAGGCGGCGTGTTCGGCGTCAGGAGAGACGATAAAGATTTCGCCCGGCACCGGCTGACGCATTGAGTCTGGTTCTTTCCATGAGAAAGAAATCTTTGTATCGGTTTGGGAGGTAACTTCTGTGATACCTTCGATAGAGAGGAAAGCTATGGCAAATTCGTCCGGGTTATCGGTAACGGCGAGTAGGTCAACGTCGCCAACTGTCTCGCAGCAGCGGCGGGTAGAACCTACCGGATGGATGGTAACAGAAGGAGCAATATTATTGACCTGGAAGCGGATAAGCTCGACAATTTCGATGGCACGGCCGAGCAGGATGCGGTCGCCTGCCTCCATCTGGAACATAATATTGGACATAACAGCTTCGGCCTTTTTTTTACCGAAACCGGGTAACTTTTCGAGCCGCCCTTCACGTGCGACTGCCAGCAAAAGGCGGATATTGTCTATATCATATTCACGCCATAGCATACTGACAGATTTGGGGCCAAGCCCGTTGATTTTGAGCATGTCCAGGACGCTAGCAGGGACAAACTCGAGCAACTCTTCGTATTCGCTGATAGTGCCGGTTGTGCAGAACTCATTTATGCGTGCGATAGCGGATTCACCGATGCCCTCTATGCCGGAAAGCTTATCGTCGGCAGCGAGTTCGGCAAAGTCGCGGTCACTCTCGGCTATGATACGAGCGATCTTGCGGTTGGCGGCAACCTTAAAAGAGTTTTGCCGGAGCAGCTCCTGCATGTCAGCAATTTTGGCGAATAAAAGTGAAAGTTTTTGGTTCAGCATATCAGGTTTCAAAGTTCCAGGGGGCAGGTAATGAATCGGCTGCCGCCGAAATAAAATTATCCTTCGAGTATCAGGTTGAGCATCTGCATCGGCGGTACGGCAAAATCAGAGTTCAGCTGGATATAGCTATAGCTTTCGTCGTACTGCATTTTCAGGCTTTCATCTCTTACAATTATGCCCTGCTCGTTAAGCTCTTTGACCCGCTTGACCGTAAACGGCAGATTACCGAACCGGATACGTGAATCTATAGCCCAGTCAAAGCCAACGTTCAGCAGAGTCAGTACGATGCGTTTGGTATCCGGGACAAACCCCATAAACGGTACCAGGTCCGGTGTATTTTCAACAAAACACGGCAGGCGTTTACGCAGCAGCCACTGCATTATCTCCTGGGTGTGACGCTGACGAGCGGGAGAGAGCAGGCGTTTGCAGCTGTCTTCGTTGAGTTCAAACGGCAGAATCGCACTGCGGTGGTCATGCTCGATGTTATCGAATATTACCATTCCGTCAACGTTTTTGAGTTTGCCATGACGGGTGATTTCCGTGATAACTTTTGTGTTTATATGGAACGGTTCGAGCTGCCGGAAGGTTGACGCAGAATGAGCGTTGCGGAATACCGTCTGGTGTCCGTAGAATCGATTGGCGTATGCCTGGAAGGCGAGAATCTCGGTACAGACTTCCTCGATCCCGGCCCCTACCTTGCAGCCAATCAAGCCGGGCAGCCCCATTTCATGGATGGTTTTAGCAGCGGTACTGTCAAGCAGTACACCGCCATTAAATACAGCGTCAAACTGTTCGCGGGTCATTTCCTGCGGAGTGGTACCGGTAAGGACAGCCGCCATTGAGCGGTCGTAGTTTTCGTCGATATCACTTACACGGATAAAGCTGACAGGCATGCCCATACGCCAGAACATACGGGCGGCGGCTATGTTCCAGCTGACATCAGCTTCATCGGAGAGGATAATGCGTATGCCGGGATAGACGATATCAGCGGGTACCAAACTGGCAAGCTGACTATAGTATTTTTTGCTGCCGTTGATCATCTGGATATAGAGATTGTCGCGACGCGGAGCGGTGCCCATCTGGTCGAAGCAGTTGAGAATGATCTGGCGATGGCCGTAGAGCATGTTGATATTGAGCTGCATCTGGGTGCTTTCGGCCGATTTATTGAAAGGAGAGGCGAGCATCTGGTTAATATTACCCAGCAGAGCAATATTATCGATAGAATGCATATTCTGCATCTGGCTGATAGCAGCGGTAGCCGCGGCATCGAGCATCTCGATACGGTTGTAGTCTTCGCTGAACGGTTGAGACTGGGCCAGAAGCGGCTCAGAGCCGTCGGCCAGAGCGGCGGCAAGCTGGAGCGGAGTACAGCCAACAGCATTGTATTTTTCGGGAGTAGAAGCGATAAGACCCACACATACTTTTGCGGCTGCTTTATGGACAGTTTGGGCAATCTTATTATATAGCCGCTTGCGTTCGACAGGCGTTACGTTTGAGAATGAATCGACAGCAGCATCGTCTACCCATATGGTCTTTATGCCAGTGTTAACGGCCGCAGCGAACAATTTAGCAAGGTAAGCTTCGTATTCCCGGCTATCGCAGCCGGCAAGACCGGGCAGGACAAGCTCAGAATGGAATTTACGTTTTTTAAGGCGGCGGACCGTCTGTTTGATAACTTCGAGCCGCTCGGTAACACGCTCCCATTCGAGAATATTGTCATCAAAACCGATATCGGCAAAACTTAGAAGGACAAGCCCGGCTTTGAGCTCGTCTAGGGTTTCGTACAGGTTCTGCAACCTGCCGTCTGTCTGATACTGGCGGTATGAATATCGTAAAATAATACCTGGATCAATCATTATGTCTTTGCACCTTCCATAACTATTATGCCTTTCTATAACAGGCACACGTATTATAATTTTTCTACAAAAGTGATAAGGGCTTGCTGCCCAAATAATAATTAGTTAATGTTACTATTATCTTTTCTTTCGCCCTTTACAGGGCCTTTTAAGCTATCGCCTTACGGCGAGATAAATTAATCACAAGCGAGGACGCTTGTGCTACTATTCTATTTGTTAACTTCGTCGAAGTCGATAATTATGAGTGTCATATCATCATCAATCGACCGCCCGGCAGAAAATCTGTCAAGTTCATCGAAAATAATGTCGGCAACCTGCTCGGGAGTATTGTCGGCGGTACGACGAATGATATCTTCGAGCCTTTTGGGGCCGAACTGGACCAGGTCGAGGTTCATAGCCTCGGTTATGCCGTCGGTGTATAGAACGAGCCTGTCGCCGCGTCCGAACTGTTCGCAAGCTTCCTCGCGCATGCCGCCCTGGACGCCGAGCAGCATATTGGTAAGCCCAAGCAAATTGGTATCATTCTCACTGCGGCTGAGATGTATCGGTTTATTATGCCCGGCGTTGACAAACATGATTATGCCGCTGGGCAAATCGATTACGCCTAGGAAAATGGTACTGGTTACGGGCCAGTCGAGATGGTCGCCGAGCTCGACAAGCATATCGTTAAGTTCGTTTACCACGGTCTGAGGGCGAGTGGGCGAATTATCGGTGGTCCACAGCTTGCCCATGAGCAGAGAAACGACAAGAGCGGCGGACATGCCATGGCCCATGACATCGCCTATGGCAAAAGCAACCTGATCATCATTGAGCTGTTTAAAATGATAGAAATCGCCGCCGATATCGCTGCACATCTGGTTGCGAACGACTATGCGGCCGCAGTTGCAATGCGGTACGTGGCGGTCCAGCAGAGCTCGCTGAACCTCAATAGCCAGTTTTAAGTCGTTATCTTGCATAAAAACAGGGATAAGTGATCAGGGATAAGGCATAAGGGAAGGATATCCGCCAAAGGCGGAAAACCAGTTAATATAAATACCTGCATTAACTTATCGCAAAGTGATAATTTTATATGATATGAGCCATTTTGACCAGAAGAAATAGTATTGATTCAGATGAACATGTGAGCAAAACAGAACTATCAAAAATCTTTGACTAACACTATCGAAGCCATACCTCCGGCATTATTTGGTTTGCCAATGTTCACAAATTGCCTATTTTTACATCATTGCCCGTCCCAAATATCTTTAATCCCGGCAAATTTTTAATCAAAAATATACAAAATCCGCTATAATACACCTTTGCTGGATACACTATGAGCCTGCAAGCGATGAACTGGGAGATTGATTGCTTTCAGAATATTCCTTTGGCAGGACTGGTCCACTATTCTAAAACTTGCACTTATGCTCAAAAGGTAGAGCTTATGTTTTTGCATAAAAGACAGTTAACAATAACAATCATACTTGTATTTATAGCCAGCTATTTCGCTGCAGATGCAACTCATGCTGCCGTCATGGCTTCGCAGGAGGCTCTGGATGCGGCTCGAGAAAGAGCATTGAACTTGGGTATCAGTTTTTCTACTGTCTGTATTATGGGTGTTAAAGCTGATAATACACTATGGCGTATTGGCGAAGCTACTGTTCTTCAGGATCAATACAGTAACGATGAATATATCTGGTTGACAGGACATAGCACGCGACTTGGAGAATTTATTGCTTACGAGTTCTATAATGGCATGAGCATAATAGATAGCTATTACAGCAGCGGTCCAGTTGCCAGAGTATCTGCCGAGCATCTGACAGTTCATCCAGCTTATTCAGGCAGTATTGAAAGTATGGACACAGCTATTATCCATGTTCCAGGCGGTATTGATGGTATTCCCGGAGCAAAATTATATACCGGACCAACCATATTGGGTATAGTATTGGATGTTGTTGATTATGGCAATCCTGCGATAGTCAATCAGCCGGAAATGGCATGGGATGGCTTCAGCCCGGCAGTTATAATAGCTATTTACTGTGGTTCGGCGGACTGTGCCTAGGGATACTGGATGCAAATCTCCAAAAGATCAACCCTCTGGAAACAACATAAAACACACATTCAAAATAATGATATTGAACATGAAAATTAAAACGTTAATATATAGTCAAGATAGGTAAACCGTTACCTATGTCTTGACACTCAACCGTTACCCATGTCCTGAACGAACCATGCAAGACTTCGCCTATTTCGCCGTCAACTGGCTGACAGAAGCCGCCTCAACCAAATCCATCTCCGCCATGGAAACAGTAGATGTTCTCATAATCCCGGTAGTAGATGAAGGATTTTGTCAAAAAAGCAATTCAACGGATGATTAAACTCTCATCCATACTTGAATTTGTAAGAAAAAAGTAGTATTATTTCTTACAAAATAAACGAGGCGATAACTATGCAAGATATTGAAAGCAAAATAGTTATCAGGATTTATGGCAATGGAAGGGGCTGCTTTTTTTCTCAGAAAGAAAATGTGGGTCCGGGTGGAAGATAAGTGTTATTGATAAAGTATATGAAGGGATAACTTCCAATTAAACAATCAGGAAAGAGCAGGTTTTGATTATGGATAGAGGAATCGTAGTAACCGGCGGCGGGCATGGGATCGGCAGGCAGATATGCCTGGATTTTATCGAAGCGGGTGACGAAGTCTGTTTTATCGATATTGACGAGGAAAGATCAGCGAAATTTGCGTCCGAGAGTCCAAATCTGCATTATTACAAAGGTGATATTGCAGACCCGGCGGTACTGAGTGATTTTATAGATTTCGCGATGGCAAAGCTGCAACGGATAGATGTCCTGGTTAATAATGCGTGCCGGGGAAATAAAGGGATACTGTCGGGATTGACCTATGATGAATTTGACGAAACCCTGGCTATCGGGTTGAAGGCACCTTATGAACTGAGCAGGCTATGTAAAGAAGAGCTAATAAGAAATCATGGTAAGATCATAAATATCGCATCGTCCAGGGCATTTCAGTCAGAGCCGGATACGGAAGCATATACAAGTGTGAAAGGCGGAATTGTCGCATTGACCCATGCGCTGGCAATATCGCTAGCTCCGAATGTGAATGTGAACTGTATCGCTCCGGGATGGATCAATGTGACCGATCAGACTGAGTTCAGTAAAGAAGACCGCCTTGCGATACCAGCGGGAAAGGTCGGCAGACCAAAAGATATCTCAGAAATGGTTCTGTTTTTATGCCAACAGGATTTTATTACCGGTGAGACCATTACAGTTGACGGCGGGATGAATAAAAGAATGATCTACCATGGAGACTGGAACTGGAACTATACACATAATGAATGATCCCGGCCAGTCGCTTGTACATTAAGTAGTAAATTGACAATGTTTGTACCACGCTCAAACGAGCAATCTCAATTGTGACGGGTATTAAAGCAGACTGAACTCAGAAATATTAAAAAGACAGCCTGAACGATAAAAAATGAAACCATCGCCCCTTCGGCACCGCGAAAGTCTTGGGTGTATCCAAATTGATGTCTGTACGCTAAAGCTTAATGCCAGCCTCGGTAGGCTCTTCTGAAGATAGAATAGCAGCAGCAATGGCAACAGTAAATTCGTCTTTGGATGAAATGACCGCTGATATAGTAAATGAAATGGACATAAATATAGCAGAAGAAGTTGCCAATGAAGCCAGAGATCAGACTATGGCAAACGCTAATGCTGCAATGATGGCATCCTTTAATAATTCTGTACAATCAGAGATGAGAAGTTTCGCATTTTTTAAATAGAAATTGGAAGGTAAAAAAAAAGAAAACATCGGGAACACTTGGCACCCCGATGTTTTCCGGAGGGGAGAAAACTTTACTTAATCTATCGTCACAAGTGTTAAAATCCCTTTAATCATAATAATTTTTTGTTAAATTACTTAAAATTGCAGGCCCAGATATGGCAAGATATAGAAACACACATCAACCGAAACGGTGAGCAATTAAATGTAAAGTATTGAAAACAAGAATGTTACACAAGACCCTTAACTATTAACTGCTTCTTCCTGACATTCGACAGAATATCCTTCTTCGACATTGAATTTGTACTTGAGCCTCATGTAAACCCTGATGGCTTCGGCAGAATTTAAGGCATAGGCATAGCAACCGCGCGGCCGATGCGGAAAATCTCCGTCTTTCATTTCAGGTATGAAGCCAATTGAAGCGGTAGCCATTTCATGCCAGAGCGGTTCGAAATATGCGAGTGCCTGCCTGACGGCAAGAGCCGAATAGTCATAGACAGCAGCACGAAGCTCGATAAAGCTCGGGTAAGCAAACGGCCAGGCTACGCCATTATGAGCGGCCAGTCTTCGATCGATCTCGCTGCCCTGATATGTACCTTTATAAGGTAGAAGCGGGTCAACGAGCAGCTCGTTCTTATCATCAAAAATGCAATGAGGCACAACAAGTGAATCTTCACTGAGGGAGCGGATCGCAGCGGGGATAAGCAGCTTTCTGTTGATCCGTTCGATGATATACCGGCTGTTAACCTCCGGTACAAGTTTTGCCTTGATTGCTGCGAGCTGATTAAAGCGTACGGCATTGTCGACCATGCGTCCCCCGCTGAGGGTGGCACCGCAATGATCGCCATGGCCGCCGACAACGTCAGCCAGGCACATATTGTGTTCGTCCCAGAACAAATCCATAAAATAGCGATTGATAGAAGACTTAACTTCGCCGGCATGCCCGGTAAGCTGTGAATCGAAACAGTCAATAACACCCAAAGCCCTGTACCAGAGCCCCTGTATTTCGATAGGATAGCCTTTACGCGGGGTCGCCTGCGGGTATCTTGTATCCATCCAGGTATGACATTCCGGACAGTATAGCATCCCGGTTTCAAAATCAATGCCAACCCTATCAGGAACAGCCTGTTTGGTGAAACTCTGGAAAATACTTTTGAGAATTTCACGCAGCGACCGATTGCCATCGATACTGCTGTCCCAGAAAGATTCATCGTTAGTAGACTGAACGTAGCTTCTGGCGGCAAGAAACAGCCTGAGAGAGCTTTCGACACAACTTCGATCCTGGATACCGCTATTGAGCCAGTCTGCGAGCATGCCATTACGTTCGGTAGCAGCGGCCTTGAGGATAATATCGCGTGCGACATCATCACGTCCGGCAGCAATAAGCCCGCCGACTGCATGCAGAGATTCGCGGGTACGACACCCGAGCCATGGCCGACCGGCAGCAAGCAGCCAGGAGCCTTCGGCCTTGATCAGGAACTGGTCAAGTGAATCCACCAGCAGTTTCACAATCGGGTCACGCTGGGCATTCTGGCCCTTGACCCTGGCAACGATATCCTTGGAATAGCGGATATTGCCCTGCTCCAGGCTATGCAGCGAGGTACTTTGTGCTTTTGCGAGCGATTCAGCAGAAACAGTAATAAAAGAACTTTCGCCTCTTCTCAAATTGAAAGTAAATACGCCGGGATAAAAAGCATCACCGGTTGAAGCCAGGTTGTTTTCCCTGTCTTGAGGGAACTGGAGCCGAACAACCTTATGCGGCTGATTGACAAATTCACCCTGCTTTGTAAAGACATTTAAGGTCGTATTACCAGTCGGTTTAAAATAGAAACCATCCAGATCCTGGAATATATTGTAACTGTTTCTCAACCAGCCTTCGGCTTCGCCATTATCATCAAAGACAAACTGTTCATGGATATTGCGATATTCGATAGCAGCCTTAGCGGAGACAATAACGTCTGTATTGGCCTTATTGACTTTATAGCGAATGATAATAGTATCATCGGTCCTGGACATAGCAATCGACCGTTCGATGACAACGTTATATTCACCATCATCATAGACAAATTCCCAAACCGGGTTTGGATACCTGGTAAATGAACTGACAAACCCTTCATCAAGATTAAAATATTTCTGTCCAATCTGTACGGTTTCAAGCAGTCCGCGCAAAAGCGAGAACCGCTGGTCAGGACTGGTTTTATCGAGCAAGATACTCAAAATCGAATCGTATTTGGTATTGAATTTTGCAGGTAATGCCGGCATCTGTGATACAGACCCGTGGATATTGGCCATAGTAACATTCTGGTAATTCGGCTTGAGCTCCTCTTTCTGGATTTCAATCGGGTAAATTTTAGCAGCAGATAACCGCTTTTGACCACCCGGCACAGAAAGAACAGGATACTCTTCACTGCGTCGCTGCCGCTGAATCATCCGGTCATGTTCAATAACCCAGTTGAAACTAAGCATTGCATACTGATTATTCGGCATTGGCGAAAAGAGAGCCCAATGATGAAATTTATTGGCAGGAATAGAATCCTGGATAATAACATTATCATCTTCATTACACTCTGTCCTGCTCAAAACATTTATATCAAAATCCGCTCCTTCTGCTAATCTCAGGTATGCGGTACACGGCATGAAGGTTTCAGCAATCAGCCACTTGTCACCAGGTATCATAAACACCTTATTGCATTTCCTGAAATTCCATACAGTCGAGTGTTCGTTAACAACTGCCTGGCTTAGCTGGTCCATAGCAGCTTTGAGGTCACATTGCGTAAGATATTTAATACCAGAGGTCTGTACCAGTGCGATAAAACGTCGTAAATCAGTTACAGATTTAAGCAGTTTTTCCTGATCGATCAGCCCTACTTCTTCCGGTTTGAACTTATTGAGAAGTACCTGGTAGATTAACCTGGTTTTTGCGATATCGGTATCGTATAGAGCCGGAATTTTTATTTCATAAACAGAATCAGATTTTTCCAGCCTGAACAGCATACACTGACCGGGAGAAAGTTCGAGGTGATAATCACCGGCTTCGGAGAACTTGTGTTTCTGACCCAGTAATTCATTATAGCAGCAAGAATTCTCAAGCTGCCAGCTGCCGATATTCCAGGAAATATTCTGCGGGCTTACAGTATCAAGATTTATAAAACAAACCACTGAGTTACCAGTGCTATTATCCCATCGCGAAAAGGCATATACCTGATCGTTACCACAATCAAACATATTGAGGTTGCCATTAACCCAGAAGGCCGGATTTTCGCGGAGGATCTTATTGATTTCGGCAATCTCTTCGACCAGATTATCCTCTGCCCCCCAGTTCAGGCCGGTATTGCGATGGACATCGATCTTTTCGGTTGCAAGCCATTCGACACCATTGGCAAAACCCCAGGCACCAGCGGGAGCCGTAAAGGCACAGAGGTAAAGTCGCATAAGAGTATAGACTTTACCTTTTTTGGCGAGTCGTTCATTATCATGGGTCTCAGCATAATTGACAAGCACGCCTTTCTGGGCGGAAACCTTATTGGCATAAGGCATATACCAATCAAGCTGGGCTTTGTCATAGTTCTGGAACAGCTCGGAATAGGCCCAATTGATCATACCATCGGTAAGGAGCTGTTCTGTAACTTCGAGCGGACCGCCTAACCCTTCGAGCAGGAACATGGTTTCCGGGAATTTTTCGCGTACTTTACTGATAATATACTGCCAGACCTCGACCGGTATCATATAACCGGCATCAAGTCTGAAACCATCAACTCCCCTTTCACACCATGCGAGGAAAACCTTGGCTATATACTGCCACAGGTCTTTATACTTATAGTCGAGCTCAACAAGATCACCCCAGATAACACCCCAGGCACCAGGAGAAATCAGCTTCTGGTCGCTAGCAGTTTTGAACCACTTGCGATGGGTAAACAACAAGCTGCTGGCCCAACCGGTATGATTTATAACCATATCCAGAAATACCTTGGCACCCATGCCATGGATGGTACTGGTCAGATCGATGAACTGATCTTCAATAGTTTTATAGCGGCTAAACGTGCCGTAAGTATGGTCGATCCCGAAATAATCAGTCGTGGCATAAGGGCTGCCATACATACCCATCCGGCCATAACTATGCGGGATTGGATTTATAGGCAGAAAATGGATAATTTTCATCCCAAGTTTGCCAATAATAAACGGCAGTTCCTTTTTGAAGAGTTCAAAGTTTCCACCGGCACCAATAACATATGCCCCGGTTGACTCTATTTCCTTGATAAGATTTTCGAAGGTTTCATTTTTGAGGACAAGCTGCTCTTTGTCATAACCAAAGTTACGAAGAAAAGCACAATATATAGTATTATCACGTGCATAGGAAAGCGGCGTAACACTAATACCAACATTTTCACCATCAGCCCATTTGACCCATGGACTTTGTTTGTCGGAAGACTCTACCCTAACTTTGAACTGGAAGAACCCAACATCACTAAGTAATACATTGCAGTTATAGCTTTTGTCATCACTGCAATACTCAGCCACAATATCATAATAATCAGTTGAAGTGGAACGCCCAGTCTCTACCAGATCTATAAACTGGCTTCTTATAGGACCAGCCTGATTGAGGTTAGTTCTCACAACAACATTATAATCATCTTTTTTCAGTGACGGATCAGTATGAACAAATATTTTGATATGCAGAACCGAATATTGCACCATGTTGCGGTTGGCCTGCGGGAAGTATTCGATATTGTTTATCATGTCGGTGTATTCAGGCACCACAAAACCCCTTAAGTCATTTATCTAAAGCAGCTTATAGCATCAAACCACATACCGCGATATAATTAATGTAATAATAAGGTAAAAATACGCTAATTATAAAAATCGGCATAATAGCATAAAAACAATAAAAAAAAGTATCATTGAAATTGTCATACCGAATTGCAGATAACATAAAATAAGAAATCTAAGCTGACCAGCGGGCAATATAAAGAAAGCGGTAATACGAGAAAGATAAATAGTAAAAAATATTCAAAGATTCGGTTAAAGGCAATGCTAAAAAACAGTGATAATATGACTACAATCTGAGAATAATATTCTCAAAAGCTTGATCGAACACACACCTCATCAAGCGAAGTGGATAAAGAAAAGAAGAAGAAGTTTGTAAGTTACAAAGTCGTATATTGAGAATGATTTTGGAAAAGGAATCTGGAAACCGCCTGTTCTCTACATGCTAATAATACAACAGCTGATTTATGAGGGTTAATTATTCCGCAGTTGCATAGCTATGTAGACCATCAAATATACTGGAAAGGTTTACCCATAGTAATGTAATGATAATGAAAATCAGGCCGAGGACTGCCCAGCTGCAGGCAATCCTGGGGTATTTTTTGCCGAAGGCGTAACGCCAGTGGAAATAAATCACATAGACGAGCCATGAAGCGAAGGACCACATTTCTTTCGGGTCCCAGTTCCAATAGTCGCCCCAAGCCAGTTTGCCCCAGACGCATCCCAGCATTAATCCAAGTGTAAGTAAAGGAAATCCAAGGCAGACAATTCTATAGGTTCCTGTATTAAAATCTACGAGTAAATCGGCCTCATTCCCTTTATGTTTAAGTCCAATTAAAAACGAGACAGCCTGTAAGGCCGCTTTTGCCAGGACGAAATATGCAAGCATATAAGCAGCAACATGAGGTCCAAACAGAGGACTCTGCAGGGCAGGCGGCAGCTGTTGAGGTTCAGCAGAAAAAACCAGACCAGCCGGGAAAAGCAGTATAAAACTGAGCAGGACATCGCCCGGCTCACCGCCGACCTTTAGCAGCTTTCGGCAGAATAAAGAAATCGGCCATCCGGCCATGCCAAGCGTGAGGAACACTTCAAACATATTCTGCATGGGAATATGTTCGACATGGCCCCAACGATAAACAAAAGATATTACGGAGATAAAAAAGGCTATAAAATAACATGTTTCAGCCACACGTTTTTTTCGCAAGAGGAAAAACAGCATCGAAACGGCATAGGCCAGCATACCTAAATATATTAATGTACCCTGGGTACTGACCTTAATCGCCAGGCTGCCGAATAAAGGAATAAGATTGTCATTAACGACAGAATCAGTCGGCATCCGGGCCCCCTATCTGATCCTTTTTCCCGGCAAGATGCCATTGAGCGATTGGCCGAAACCATAAGTGCCAGAAAACGCCGGAAAGCAGCAGGAAAAACCCGGAGTATACAAGCCAGAGTCCATTATCGGAAACAACACTCAGGACAGTGCAGTAGCTGCCGTCAGAATATTGCCCGTAACTACTCTGATAAAAATGATATCCGGCATAATGAAGAGGCTTATTAACCTCAATTTCAAATGGTCCATAATGACGCCCTTCATCAGAAATAATCATCAGTTCACTAATATAATCTTTGGGCATACCCGAATCATAGAGCTCAAGCCTGAACTCCCTGAGATAAATCCTATAAGGTAAAACATCTACACAGGGCAGGCCATCCAGTGAAATACCCCGGTTAACAGAAGAATAGTTAGCTTCGTCAATCTGCATTTGTCCTTTATGCAGTTTACCAACTCTGAACTCTCCCATCTGCGGGATCTCTTTTAGCTCCTGACGAATAAAATGGCTATAGGAACCACCAATAGCAGCACCGAGCAGAATAGCAATACAACCAAGATGAACCATTAAAAGGCCCGGAGCCTTGATAAGCCTGGGAAAACGAAAAAAAGAAAATGCAAAAAGGATAATTAGAGCTATGCCAAAACACAAAGTTGGTAAACTGCCGGCAATAGCACCAGCTTTGTCAACGCCTAAAAATGCGGCAGCAACAGAAGCAGCTGTCAAGATAACCAGAGAAACAAAAATAATGATATTGCTAAGCTTTTTACTCACGGTGCATGATTATAGCCGGAAACAAGAAGCAGTTCAACAGAAACGCGCATAAAAAAAGCGACACTGAAGAGAATATCAGTATCGCTTGAATTTCGTAAATGCTAATATAAGCGTTACTTAAATCTGCGTAGGACAACCAATCCGCCAACAGCAAGTGAGACAACAGCTACAGGCTCCGGTACAACCAAGCGGCTAAGCTCTGTAACAAAAATATCATCACCGCCATAGATGCCAACGCCGTATGTTATCGGGCCAGAGCCAGATAAAGAAGCGTAGTTAAGCGGGTCAAAGGTCAAGGTAGCAGAATCGCCAGGAGCTAATGTATCCATACCATCCATAACGATAGTAGAACCAACAGCCCCGTAAAGGAAATACCCAAAGGTATCATTCAGGTCAACATTTTTAACATCAACAGAGAATAAAGCAACGTCAAAATCAGCAAGATCAATAGTCTCACCAACTACAACATATCCAGTCAGGCCGTCTACTACGCCTCTGGCTTCAACAGCATCTCCGCTAATAGAAGTAATATCCCACAGTCCAGAATTAGTGCCACTGGCATCTATCTGAACATAATCAATTAAAGCAGCATTAGCCAGCCCGGCAACGAGAAGTAATATAATAGATAGGTACTTCATCAATTTTCCTTTCCTTTGTCGTATGACAAAAGTTATCTCCGTAATTCAAATTTTCTCATCGTAATTACTATAATATATTATCTATCTTAAAAAGATATGTCAATATTAATCGGCATAATAATTGAAAAAATTTATCCAATTCGTCATTATTTTTACGTTAGGACAACTCGAGCAAAAATTAATATAAACAATTGTAAAAACAGAACTTATACCTAATGCAGCCCATGACCAACACGTTAAATGCTCTAAAAACACAAATATTTTGAAAAATAATTTGCATTCGAGATATAACTTAGCTTCCTATGGCATATAAGTTCAAAAAAAAGAGCAGCCGAAAGACTGCCCTTTCCGAAAGACGAATACACGTTCGTATTCATATAAAACCAATCCACACGATCGGTAAATAATTATACATTTACTTCTTCACCAAGTTCATCACGAAGCCTGGAACGACGACTGCGACGCTTGGAAGAAGGTTTGGCTTTGCGGTCAGTAAGTGCAATTTTCAATGCTTCACGAGCACTAGGAGCAAACAAATCGGCACCGATCTCTTCCCAAAGCCCTTCAGCACGATTGAAAACACCGCCAGAAAGCATAATCCTTAAATCAGGACAGGCATTGATGTTACGAATAGAATCGATAAGGAACCTGACATTTGGTGCCCCACTTGGTTTTGTGCCGTAAACAAAGAGGATATCCGGACAGAAAGTGCCAACCAAACCAAGGACTTCATCGTTAGGAACTCCGCCGCCCAGGAATCTTACGCGCCACCCTTCAGATTCAAACAGATCTGAACACATCTGGGCACCAAGTTCTTCGGGCTCATCATCAGCACAAACAATAATAATTCTTCGTCCATTTGATCCAGACTGAGGAAGTTTACTTTGCAGCTGGTCAACCAGAGTTCGATTTATGCGGGTTGCCATGTGCTCAGTAATTCTGTCGATTTTATCCTTGCGGTACAGCTTGTCAATTTCTTCCATAATCGGCCAGAACAGTTCAGTATAAATTGTAGAAGCAGGTGTACCAGTTTGAAGGGTTTCACTAAGTATTTCTCTGCAGCCATTTCTATCGCCAACCAATACTTTGTCAAGATACCTCATTCTGTAAAGATCAAAATCCATAATAGCGTCCTTCCTGTTAAAGAGTTTTGTTTATTCTGCTTTTTTTATTGTTATCACTTGCGACAATTAAGGTATCGGAAGGAGTGTTAAAAAATGTTTAGCCAAAATCCCTATTTTTTCTATTTTAACATATTAATTTTAAAAATGACTGACCTAAAAACACACCACAATCACATAACTACATATTTTTAAGCAGCTTATACAAATTCGTATAACTGTAGCTCATATTTTAAAATGTTAAAATGGAATGGTAAGATATTTTACCATTCCATTTATTTTAACAAATATGAATAAGACTATTTTATAACAAACCGGAAGCAGCCATTCTGGGCTGCCCGATTAGAAAGCATTGATCTTGAACCAGAGGCCCATTAGAAATGCAATAATAAGTTCGATTTCGTGGCGACATTCAATTTGTGTCATACGGCAGAAAGTTACAGCCCCTTCGATAGGGTCTTTGGCATTCGCCAGCAGATCAACCAGTTCACTGTAACTGACTTTTGAATCAGTAACTCTAAGATAATTTCTTATCCTGGTTTCCAGCTCAGCAGAATCCAGCTTATCGAGCCCCATAAGAGATCGACCGTATAAATTTTCCAGTTCCAGGCCGTCGAGATCCTGAAGAAGGTTATCGGGCCTGAGTTTGCCGGATTTGATCATTGCCCTGACCTGTGAACATGCCTGGCTATCCATAATAGTCGCCATGCCGGAGAGAGAATAGTTTTCCTGGTGAGGGAAAAGCCGTCCCAGCAGCATCTGTCCGGGCTGAAGCTGATCATTAATAATATGTTCATCGACATAATATGCCCTGCCGTTTCTGAGCAGATCGACAGCGACAAAACCAGAGATATCGTCTACCTCGGTAATCTCGAATATGCTAAGGACATAGTCCAGGCAGTTAGCAGCATCCTGACGGGCAGATTTATCCAGTCTCTTTGAGTTGTTGGCAAACCAGTATTGTGCCGGGGTCTGGCAAAGATCAGGGATTTTATAATCGAAGACAAACCACTCCAGGCATCGCCCGACCACTTCAAGCTGGAAATCATGGCCGGCAACTTTTTCCGGGTCATTACCACAGAAAAAAGTAAACTGGGCGCGTGGGCGAAACAAGCTGACTTCCGGGTCGCGGATCGCTTCAGCCATAATTTTTTCGACAATAGCCAACCTGCCCGGCAACGAAGCCAGCCTGGTTGAATTATCGGACATTCCAATTTGTTGCTCTAAATGCTCTGCCATCATTCAGGTCCTTCCAATTCCAATTAAATCTTAACTACTCCATTATTAAGAGAGTGTAGTAAGAATTCAGTACAACAATCTGCTAAACCATTACAGTTATAATTATCTGTCCAGGTCTCACAGATTACCTATCTTACCACACATATCGGTAAAATGAAGCGGAGCTTGAGTTAATTATTTATAAATATGTAAATAATTACAATTCTTTTTTTGGCGAAAATAATTATATTATTTTTTGTAATACAAGTCTTGACAGAGAGATATATTGATAATACAATACCCAGTCCCGTTGCGGATGTGGCGGAACTGGCAGACGCGCTAGCTTCAGGTGCTAGTTGAGGTTACTCAGTGGAGGTTCGAATCCTCTCATCCGCATTGCAGGCAGGGCCTGCTGCCAAACCGGTCTCAGGCAAGCTGAGCCCGGCGAATCCCCCCTACTTTTAGTTATAATGAGCAAATCATCCTGATTTGCTGTTATTCCCGGGAAATTATCTTAAGCACCCAATATCATTTAAGTTCGATGATTTTACGGATATTGGCTTGTGATTGTGATTATTGCATTTGTATTGCAGTGGAAATATTGTGGCTTGCACAGATCGAATAAAATCCAAAAACAGATCACGCAATATTTATCAATATTAGAAAAAACAGTTTTTTATAATAAAAAAATATCAGTTTAGCTGTTAGGCAAATTATTTTTAGATTCTCTAAAAACAGAAAGAATTATTTCAAGTTTTTTTCTGCCCCGGAAAAATTAACCGTACACTATACCAAAGAATAAACGGCAAATATCCTATAAGGTCCAGGCTCTGAGTTTTTAAACAGCCCGGTTTCCAAACATTGTTTTGCTTTATCAAATGAGCTTAATAAACAATGCTGGTTGGTTTTGATTTCATCTGCCAGCCCGTTACACGACAGTGGCGAACATTCAGCACAACTTCGAGCCCCAAAAGATACTATATCAAAACCTTCGAGTACTTTATCCCTAGGTATTTGGACATCTGTGTCAAACGATTTTCCCGGTTCATATTCATGCCAGTGATTGTCATCTTCATCATATTCAAGCTCATAGATTTCATAATAAAATAACTTAACACCACTCATATCAATCGAATTATCTTTTGCAATTTTTAAGATAATTTCTGGCGAATCAAAAAGCCAGTATCCATTGTGCTTCCAATAATTGACATAGTCAGCAAAGTTAGTAGATATACAACTACTTACCGAGTAAATATCTAACACATCATCAGATTTAAGCCATTCTGGTGTACTAACTACCCTTTTGGCCATATATCCCGCCGGAATCATAAAAATCTCCTGTAGCCATTAAAAAAAATCTATATGAACCTTATATAGCATATAATAGGGAATATTGACTGCCAAATCAAACCTGATTTGATTTTATTCCCGGATATACAAGTGCGGTATCGCACATTTGACTGTTCGACATTACACGCAAAGGCCGGAACAGGGCCAATTAAGTGAAAAACGAATAGTGAAAAATGAAAAATTAAGGTGTTGCAGGAAGGCCCTTTTAGGCGATTTACCAGAGGCACTTCGTTATTGCAACTTAAAAACTGCGAAAGTAAACTACAACATAATGTTTTTATCTGAATTTGGCAGATGTCAGGCCATATAATCATTCATCACACAGATGTAACATTAAAGACTATCAGTATAATCAATGTCAGGCAATAGTTAAAGGTAAGTATAAATGTCAAATAAGAAGAAACGCATAGTACTAATACTCAGGATAATCATGCCTCTCGTGGCAATAACCTGTGTCGTGATATTTCCTCCATGGGATGGGATACTGGCATGGTTAGCACCATTGCCGGATACGGTGCAGGAGCAGGTGAATGATGCAGTAGATTATGGGCTGGACGGCATTATAGTTTATGTAGATCAACCGGGTAAACCACCGGCTCTGTATGCCGCCGGCTGGAAAAACCGAGAGCATCAAGTGCCGGCCGATCCGCATGCCCTGTTCAAGATAGCCAGCATCAGCAAACTGTATATTGCCGCAGCTACAGCGAAACTGGTCAACGACCAAAGCCTGGCACTGGACGATACACTTACCGAGCTATTGCCAGAGTTTGCCGGAAGGATTGAAAATGCAGGTCAGATAACCCTGAAAATGATGCTGCAGCATCGGAGCGGCATTCCCAACTATTCCGACCACCCTGATTATCCATGGGCCAGCCCATATAAGGAAAATAGCGAAACCTTCAAACTGGTACTGGATATGCCAGCAGACTTTAAGCCAGATGAAAAATACAGTTATTCCAATACGAATTACTTGCTGATTGGTGAAATTCTCGATAAAACACTGGGGTACAGTCATCACCAATATATCAAAAATGAGATTTTGAAGCCGCTTGAATTGAACAATACTTACAGCCTGCTTAGCGAGGTTGATTTAGCCGATGTTATGAGTGGGTACTATGCAGGATACGAGAACGATATAAAGTCAAATGACTTCATTCAACCTGGCGGCTCAATGGTAGCTACAGCAGAGGATACCGGCATATTTTTGAGAGCGTTAAATGATGGCTCATTGTTGAATGATGATGAGCAGGCAATATATTCTTCAATTTATAAGTATGAACATACTGGTTTGCTGCCGGGATACTACAGTATCGCACGTTATCACAAGGACATTGATACTGTCGTAGTTCAGTTTGTTAATACAAGCGGTGGAAACACGACATTGACATCTATTGTCATTTACAACCGTATTATCCAAATTCTGCGCAGGTAAAGGGTCTTGGAAGGAAATAATATCATTGGGTACACACCTCCTTAGGGAAAAAGTATGCTATTTGCATTTATGATCCTGCGGAGCGTCTGGCGACTGATGAGGTTTGTTAAGTTTACTGGTAATACGTGATGTTTCCAAAACAATAATCGTAACAACACCTACTAATATTGCCATAAGGTATTTTTCATATCCACAGCAGATTCCCAAAGCTGCCGCTACCCAGATTTCAGCGGCGGTAGTAAGCCCCTGGACACTTGTACCCTGCCTCATAATTGCCCCGGCCCCTAAAAAGCCAACCCCGGTAACGATTTGGGCGACAATACGACTTGGATCACTATTATCGCCTAAAGCTGCCTGGCGAGAGATAAGGGTGAAAACAGTCGCGCCCAGGCAAATAAGGATATTAGTACGAATACCGGCCGGTTTATGCTGCTTTTCCCGTTCAAGACCTATCATGCCGCCTACAAGCAGGGCTACAGAAATCGCTTTTATACTTATCAGTAAATCCGGATATTGACTATATATTTGTTCAAGCATAGTCAAATAATCGGAAAAACAGGCGGCAAAGTACAATAAAATCGATAAATGTATATAAAAGTAGGGACAGATCATGATTATAAAAGTCCAAAAACATTGTTTTAGGCTGCCGCAGCACCTAAAAACAAAAAAAACCGGCAAGTTCAGACTGTTTGAAATACCTAATATAATATTTGCTATCAGAAAAGATGTACGCTAAAATTATCTTATCGTTTGGGTAATTTAATCTCTGGAATACTATAAAAACAGAAGAGAATGTTATGCTATCAAGAAACAATATTCGATTATTAACCGCCCTGGTTCTGACTGTCTTTTGCGTGGTCTCAATTACTTATGCCGGAAGTGAGCAGAAAATAAAGATCGGGCATGATACCACACGGTTGACAGAGCCGGTGAGAGAAGATGGAACAATCGACTATGTTGCAGCTATAAATAAGATCAACAGCGAAGGTGTAACACCGGATAATAATGCTTTTATATCGATACTGAAAATTCTCGGACCAGTTAATATAGCAATTGATAACAGTAAAGAGTTTCTTGATAAATTGGGAATAAAAAAGCCAACAGGTAATTTTCTTATAATACCCAACAAAATAAATGGCATAACATATGAAGCCAGGGAAAAACTATGGACCAGAGAGCAGCACCCTGAAATGGCAAAATGGCTGGATAGTAATTCAGAACCGCTTTCCAGATTGTCAACTATCGTGGGAAAAGACAAGTATTATATGCCATACCTGGTCGATGAGTCGAAAGATAAAAACAGTATGGCGGCACTAATGCTGTTTCCATACCTTAGCGAGATAAAAGAGCTATGCTCTATACTGGCTACACAGGCAAATATGTTAATCGCGGAACAACAATATGAAAAAGCCTGGAAAGAAATCAAAACAATATATCATATCGGTTCCATTATGCATCAAAAAGAGGAAAGCCTGCTAGTCTGCATTGTAAGCTTCAGCATAAGAAACCTGGCACTTAATTCAACTAAGCTGATGCTAACCAGCGGCAATTTAGACAGGGATCTCTTAAAAGAAATCTATGACTATATGCAAGAACTTGAACCGGCAAAACTGAGCATTTCAGCTGAAAGGTACGCTATACTGGACTATATAATCAATATGCATCAATATGGTTTCAGCCAGGTAGAAATGTTCCTGTCAGAAATTACAGGTGGAGATTACGATGAAGAAAAAAACCTGTATGCCGACACAATTGACAATGACGTTGCCAAATACGTAAACTGGAACCAGCTGCTGGAGGAGGTGAACCAGCATTTTGACAAACTTGACAATATTATCCAGTCAGATGAATCTTACAGAAATAAAATCCGCCAGACCGATACATGGGACGATAAATACAGCTTGTCTAACAGCAAGGAGGCATTAGAAATCTATATGCCTCTGCTTGAAGGAAATCCAGTAAAAGAAGTCTCACCGGAAAAAATGCCAAAAATCCTGCATCAATATATCCCATCAATAATAATGCCTAGTATAAGCCGCTCGATTACATTGGAATACAAGACAAATACCGAACAGCAGGTAGTTACCGTAGCGGCCGCACTGGAATATTCTAAAAAGGAATATACATACCCTTTAGATTTAGACTCACTTGTGCTATCCGGTTACCTGGACAAAGGACAAGTGACCGATCCGTTTACCGGACAAGACCTGGCATATAAACGAACAGCTACCGGATATACACTATACAGTCTGGGTGAAAACATGAAAGACGACCAGGGGCAAAACAGCAATTCACCGTATATATCAGAGCTGGATGATATAACTGCCAGCAGATAAAGAGAAAAATGCAAAAAAATTGATGTTTCCGGTACTCCCATTTACCAGAAACATCAGGATGGCGTTAATAACACCAAAGAGGATTTGGTATATTACTCAAACTGACCGATGGTCAGTTTGATCGGTCAGTTTTATATTATTTAACAGGGGTAAGAGAAAACGGCAGGTCTTCGTCGTTTATACCTCGCTGCCGGTTAGGTTTGTTACCCATAACGAACTGAAGTAAACCGCCTTTGCTGATCTCGTCATAAGTAATCCAGCTACGGGTGATATCCCTGCCATTTAGTTTAGCGGACTGGATATAGACATTTTCGGGGCTGTTGTTTTTGGCTTCTATAGTAAAGATATTACCGTTTTCGAGGGTAATAGAAGCTTTTTCGAACATCGGGCTGCCAAGGACATACTGGTCTGTGCCGGGACAGACACTGTATATGCCAAGAGCACTAAGCACATACCAGGAGGAAAGGCCGCCCTGATCTTCATCGCCGGGATAGCCGTTTTCGGTTGCGTTGTAAAGTTTAGTCATAATCTCGCGGATACGATGCTGGGTCTTCCAAGGCTGACGGGCGAAAGTATAAAGATACGATACATGCTGAACCGGCTGATTACCGTGTGCATACTGGCCCATATCGGCATCAAGCATCTCGCTGATCTCATGGATAACATGACCGTAACTGCCGACATCATACTCGTTACTGCCGTAAAACAGTTCGTCCAGCTTCTCGACAAAAGTTTTTTCGCCACCCATCAGATTTATCAGCCCGCGTATATCGTGAAAGACAGACCAGGTATATTGCCAGGAATTACCTTCGGTGAAAGGACCGCCCCACTCATACGGGTTGAAGTTCGGCCGCCAGCTGCCGTCTTTTAACCGGCCGCGCATAAAGCCAACAGAAGGGTCCCAGACATTTTTATAGTTATACATCTGGCGGGCAAAAACCTCCTGATAGAATTCATTACCAACGGCTTTGGCCAGCTGATAACCGCAGAAGTCATCATAGGCATATTCCAGGGTTTTAGCGGTAGCTTCGCCAACAATCGGGTAAGGGATGTAACCAAGCTCGAAATACTCTTTATGAGCTTCACGACCGTTTGAACCACCCCAAGGCCCTTTGCCGGTAATTTCATGGAGATATGCTTCCAGGGCCTGTTCCGGATCGAAGTTTCTGATACCCTTAACCCAGGCATCGGTCAAAAGGGAAATAGCGTGATTACCGATCATGATGCCGGACGGACCGGGGCAAGACCAGGTTGGAAACCAGCCGTACTGCTGCTGGGCATCGAGCAGCGACTGCATATAACGGCCCTGCAGAGTCGGATGCAGAATATTGGTAAGAGGAAACTGGCTGCGGAAAGTATCCCAGAAACCGTTATCGGTATACATATAGCCAGCATGTATCTTTTCGTCATAAGGGCTGAAATAATATGGATTGCCATCTTTATCTATCTCATAGAATTTATGAGAGAATAGATTTGCACGGAACATACAAGAATAGAAAGTTGCCTTATCATCTTCGCTTTGTCCTTCAACAGTAATACGATTGAGCAGATTGCTCCAAAGTTCAGCAGCAGCATTTCTGGTATCTTCGAGCGATTTATGGCCGGCGATTTCACGGTTAAAATTAACCTCTGCCTGTTCAGGACTGATATAGGAAGAACTGATCTTAGCCTGTACGGTAACACCATTATGGAACTCTACATATGCACTCGCTCCTTCACCTTCGGCACAGGCATTACCTTTTGCGATAGTATTTTTTCGATTTTCCCAGGTACCATATGAAATGATCGGCTTATCGAATTTGATGATAAAATAGTTTTTGTATTTACCCGGTGCCAAGATGCCATTGTGGACATATCCGGTTATGGTATTATTTTCGGTATCGATTTTAACCTGGCTATTCCTGGTATATCCGTCCAGGACAATATATGCCAGGTCCCCTTTCGGAAAAGTAAAACGCATTTGACCACAACGTTCAGTAGGAGATATCTCTACTTTTACGCCATTATCTAATTTAACACTGTAATAGTGAGGTTTGGCTATTTCGTTGTCATGACTGAAAGCACTGGCACGTTCATCTTCATTTACAACTAGTTTGCCGAGTATCGGCATGAGCGAGAATACACCATAGTCGTTGACCCATGGGCTGCACTGGTGAACCTGTTGAAACCCGCGGATAGTATCTGCTGAATACTGGTATTTCCAGCCGTGACCATTTTTACCGGTCTGGGCAGAATACGAACTCATCGGATAAGGAACTGCAATGGTGGGATAAGTATTACCGTTACTGTAAGAACCTTCAGAATTTGTCCCCTGAAGCGTATTGACATATTTCAGCAGATCAGAGGCGTTACACGGCACAATTACCAGCAGTAAGCAAACTGTCAGAAATAATGGTAAATATACTCGTTTGATGCCAGGGTAAATAATCATTTATCAAGCTCCATAATTAGTAATAAATCTATTGGAGTGCGATATCGCACTTTTAACTGTTCAACATTATACGCAAAGGCTTGAACAGGGCCGATTAAGTGAAAAACGAATAGTGAAGTAAAAAATTAAGGTATTCGTCTATCGTCTCACGTTTTGTTTAAATTCAAAGTGTTGCAGGGATAACTATTATCTTGACTGAGCATGACAATGGCCTATGATATGCCCTGAATACAGATAATTCCATATCTCTTTTTATTAATCGTAGTAATAAATCGAAATTAAGCGCAAAAACCTGATTATCATAACTAAAATACACAAAATAGTATTTCAAAATTCTCATTTGGCATTGATTCTAACTTCTGGATTGAATTTATCTTACTATTGCCTTAGAATTATGCCTGAATTAATACAAGAATTATTGAAAAACAGAGATCGTCATGGAAAAAAATTATTGTTTAATACTTATCGTAGCTATATTTACCCAACTTTCGTTTGCCGGTTCAAACTGGGACAACTGGCGCGGGCCAAACACAGATGGTACAGTCAAAACAGGTGAATATCCTGTCAGCTGGAACATCGAAAGTGCGATCTGGAAAATCGATATTCCAGGCAAAGGATTTTCCAGCCCTATAGTATGGGAAGATAAGATATTTCTTACAAGCTGCCTGGAAGGCAAGAATCTTGTTTTAGCTTACAATATGTCCGGTAAGAAGCTCTGGCAAAAAGAGCTTGGCAGCGAAATAAAAGGTAAACATCCAAACGGGTCCGGCAGTAACTCATCTGCGGTAACAGACGGCAGGTCGGTTTTTGTCTTTTTCAACAGCGGTAACTTTGCATCATTCAAACCGGACGGTACTTTGGTATGGCAGACAAACTTATTTGAGAAATATGGTAAAGACGAGCGATACTTTAGTTACGGTTCATCTCCGGTATTGACAAAGAACTATGTTGTCATGACCGACCTGCATGACGGAGATTCATGGGTTGCAGCTTTTGACAAAGCAACCGGAAAAGAAGTGTGGAAAATATCCCGTAACTATGAGACACCAAAAGAAAACAGTCAGAGCTACTTCACACCGCTGGTCTTTACGCACAAAGGTAAAGAGGCTTTACTTATCTGGGGCGGCGAACATCTGTCAGCTCATGACGCATCAAATGGTGAAATGATCTGGTCCTGCGGTGGATATAACCCAGAGAAAAGTCAATACTGGCCGGTAATTGCCTCGCCGGTTGTTGTCGGTGATGCTGCAATAATGGGTTTTGCCCGGGCCGACCGCAACCAGGCCCAGCTTCACGGCGTACGGCTAGGCGGCACAGGCGATGTATCAGCTACGCATAAACTGTGGGGCCGGGACGATACCGGCACATTCATACCGACACCGGCCATATATGACGGCAAAGCTTATGTAGTACACGACCGCGGCAGGATTGACTGTATCGAACCGGAGACCGGCAAGAGCATATGGAGCGGCGAATTTCCAAAAGGTAAAGGAAACTTCTACCCTTCACCATTGATCGCCGGAGGACATATCTATTGCATCCGTGAAAGCGGTATTGTGTATGTGCTTAAGCTGACTGATAAATTTGAGCTGGTATCGGAAATTGACATGCAGGATAAAATCATAGCGACACCGGCTGCTGTAGACGGCAAGCTGATTATCAGGACAGAGAAATACCTGTACCTGTTCAGCAAATAACAATACTTCTTAGTTACTGTTGCAATTCATAAGCACCAACATCGACAGCTTTTCCTTGCGGCCTGGGATTGCCGAGGATATCATTGGCCGGGGCAAGTTCCGGTGAGCCTTTATCAACAGCAACACAGTCATTTTTCAAACTTAGATCAAACTTATCTGCGTTATTAAATACTGCATCATAGTCAGCAACAATGATATTATGGTCCATTATCATGTTTTTGCCTTTAGCCGGACAGATAGAAGCTGCAAGATTGTTCCTGATAATACAATCACCTGACTCTGTCCCGTTTTTATGGCTGCCAATCTGTATCCACGGAGGACCGGGTTTGTCGGAATTCAGGTCAGTAACAGTATTGTTTACTATGCGGCAGTTTCTGGCACCAAGAAGTGTTATGCCGTGCCAGTGGTCAACAATAACAAGGTTGTTTTCGATAACCCAGTCAACAAACATGCCGTCAAAACACCCAATACCCTGCAAGGTACCGCGAAACGGCTGGTCCGGGTCTTCGTAATTGATAATCGTATTGCCCCGCAGGATAATACCAACCACCTGCCCCTTGCCAACCCCATCTTTTGTTTGCGACCAGCTTTGAAACCCATCATCATGATTGTCATTAACATCATAGCAGTTTTTGATAGTGTTATACTGGAATACACAGTAATCACCCAGCCCGCGAAGGCCGTCGCCTGCGAAATTTTCGATAATGTTATTTTCTATTAAAGAATGAGAGGCCGAAACCGAAATACCAAAGTTAATATTCTTTATCCTGTTATTACGAATGGTGACACGCTCACCACTTACACTAATACCATTGCAGGTTAAATTATTCCAATCTCCTTTTGACCATTTAGAAGTACCCTGAGCAGAATATATGACACAATCTTCTATAGTAATAACATTTGCAGGCCCTCTAAAACCATGCGACTCTATCCTTATTAAATCTCTTGGCAGTTTTCCATCACCAAATATCGGACTGACATGCAAACCCCTGATAGTCCATTTCGAGCCGGATTGTATATGGATACTGCGAAACTGCGGGATATGTCCTTCGAGAGCTGCAATGGTAATATTACTAAAATTATAATAATCCCGGATGAATAATCCTCCGTAATAGCCATCTAAAAGCCAGATAGTATCACCAGCTTTGATAACTGCATCGGGATTTTTCTTAACCAATTCTGCACCTTTTTTATATGGCAGCGAATCCCACTGCTGACTTTCGACAAGATGACTGTCGAATATATACTGGAGACTTTGCCATGGCTTTTCTTTACTGCCATTGTTGCGGTTGCTCCCATTAACAGAATCAATAAAGAAATCGGACGCAAAAGAAAATGCAATATTAATATACAAAAAAAAGATTAAAATAATATATTGCATTTTATCGCCCTGGTCAGTAGCTATTTAGAATAAGCATAGATATCCTGATGGTTGTCCCAGCCTTTTTGTTTGAAAAGCAGCTCATTCCAGTTACTGGCTTTCTGAGCAATATCTGACATCTTATCATATGTAACCACAGAAATCCCATAGCCGGTAGTATATGGATAATCAGCATATCCATAGCCAGAAGTTTCGTATTGCTCAACAATGCTCTTTTTGGAGTCATCTGTTAATCTATATCTAGCCATTCCGCTCTTGAGCTGCTCAATTGAAAACTCGCCATGTGTAGTAAAAATACATATACCATTATCTGCAAGATGATCATGGAAAAATTTGATCAATTGAGAAGTTTTATCTAAATTAAGATGAGTGCAAAGAGAACCACACCAGATAAGATCGTATTTATGTGGTAATTTTAACTCCCTTAAATTTTCTTTTGATACTAATGGAACAGCTGAAAACTTTTTGGTACAGAAATCTATATATTTGGTATTTATCTCTGCCGCAGTAACTGTAGAATCTGGAAACATAACACGCAGAAATCGAAGAACTCTGCCATAGCCGCATGGCAGATCAAGAATATTTTGTGGGATAAAATCCTCATTATATCTTTTAATAGCTTCTGTTATAGCTCTTGATGCCGAGAGGCCAACAGAGAGATAGTGTTCGGGCTTGCCTAAATACATAGCGTCAGCATGATGAACCTTAAGTGACACAGAGCGAAGCAGCTTCTTTTCATGTTCGGTAAGCCCTCCGGAATTAAGAAGAGCCTCCCTAGCAACTCGAAACTTACCTTCAACGGTAAGGTTATGTCTGGCAATTTTTAATAATTCTTTTAACAACTTGAGTTTAAACTCTCCTTTATACTGTCAAAAATGACAAAAAGAATTATACTATTTGACTTAAGTACTTGTCAAGGAATAATTAAGAGTTATCTCAGATTATTGTTTTAAATCATGCTTTTAATATTGCAGGCAAAAGACAAATAACTTATATATAAAAGTATTAAAGTCAACCTAAATTCCACAAGCTGTCATTTAACTTTTACATAGGAGAATATTATGCCAGACGTAAAAGATGTAATTGTTCGCAAGCCAACAGCATCTGAAGAAGCAGAATGCAAAACATGGCCAACCTGGGGATGCGACATCAGCAATTTCCCATGGGAATACCAGGAGAAGGAAACCTGCCTGATACTGGAAGGCGAGGTGACTGTAACCAATCAGACAAACGATGGTGAATCAGTCAGCTTCGGTCCCGGCGATTATGTGGAATTTCCCGCCGGTTTTGAATGTATATGGAAAGTTTCCAAGCCAGTAAAAAAACATTATAAGTTCGGGTAATAAGCAGCGAACTTTTTAACACACTAGCAATTGCTACCTTAATACCTTTACTAAACAACGATTCTAGCTTGACGCTGTCTATTCAAGTTGTTAGAATTATCATTAGAATGATTTTATGGAATCAGGCATCCCATGGTAAGGGACGTTTACCTATTTTTACAAAGTAAAGACAAAATATGTTTGATAATGAAGAATTAATAAAATCGCTTAGTGAAGCACTTGACGTTACGCCGGAAAATTCCGTTTTGCGTAATCAGTTAGCCAAGATGCTGATAGCCAGAGGGCTACTGGACAAGGCTGAGCAAACGCTTCGAGAGGGCCTTAAACTAACACCAGAGAGTGAACAACTCAAGTTGGCATTAGCTGACTGCTACCGCAAAAACGGCAATACCTCAGCTGCACTGGTCATACTCGAAGAACTTCTAAGCAGACCTGACAGTTCACCTGCGACCCGTATAATTTACGCAAGGATGTTAATGGCACAAGGCGAGACAGACACCGCCGCGTCAGCATACCGCAGGGCAATTGCTGAAGACGAATCGCTGG
Source organism: Sedimentisphaerales bacterium (assembly GCA_963666285.2). GTDB lineage: Bacteria > Planctomycetota > Phycisphaerae > Sedimentisphaerales > SM23-30 > JAFGDI01. The sequence goes on along the minus strand of OY762711.1, from coordinate 1,194,001 downwards.
CTGACGAAGAACTTGCTGCTGCACTTGGTGTATCAGATACCAATGAATGGAATGATGACCAGGATGTCGATGAGCAAGGCAGAGTAAGAATGCGAGCAGACGGCGGCCAGGCCAATTATGATGTCAATTTTGATATGGAGAAGCCCAAAACCAACTTTAACGATGTTGGCGGAATGGATGACATCAAAGAACAAATCAGATTAAAAATTATCGAACCTATGAAGAACCCGGAAATATACAAGGCATACGGCAAGCCTATCGGCGGAAGTCTGCTGATGTACGGACCTCCGGGATGCGGCAAGACCTACCTGGCACGCGCAACTGCCGGACAGGTAGATGCCTCGTTTATCAATGTCGGTCTCCATCATGTACTTGATATGTATATCGGCAGCAGCGAACAAAGGCTGCATTCCATATTTGAATACGCCCGCCAGCATAAGCCCTGTATTATCTTCTTTGACGAAGTTGATGCCCTGGGTGCCAGCAGATCGGATATGCGTCAAAGTGCCGGGAGGAACCTGATCAACCAGTTTCTGTCAGAACTGGATGGTATTGACAGCAATAATGAAGACATTCTTATAATGGCTGCAACGAATGCTCCCTGGCATCTGGATCCGGCATTTCGCCGACCGGGTCGATTTGACAGGCTGCTGTTTGTCCATCCACCTGATGAAGATGCACGCGCGGCAATATTAAAAGTACTTCTGAGAGATAAGCCGCAGGAAGAAATAAATTACCAGCAGGTTGCTCGTAAAACCGGCAACTTCTCCGGGGCAGACCTAAAGGCTGTAATAGACCAGGCTATAGAGCTCAAGCTGAGCGATGCATTGAAAAACGGAATACCCAAACCGCTAACGACCAAAGATCTGCAGAAAGCGGCAAAAACAGTTAAACCATCAACTAATCAGTGGTTCTCATCTGCTAGGAATTATGCATTATATGCCAATGACGGCGGTATATATGACGAGATACTGGAATACCTTAATATCAAACTTTGAGTATAGAATCTAAAATTATGGAACAAAAAATATATCACCTGATTGACTTGGAAAAATTTGAACTGGCAGAACAGGAAATACGCAAATATCTTTCGCAAGAGCCTAATGACGATCACGCACATGCCATGCTGGCATTTTGCCTGATAAGATTAAAAAAGAATGACCAAGCTATAAAGGAGGCGAATACGGCAATATCGCTGGAGCCGGATGAGCCACATAATCATTATATACAAGGGCTAATTTATTATGCTACTAATGAGAACAAAAAAGCCCTGGATTCGGCGGATGAAGCGATCAGGCTCTACCCGGAAGAATGTGAATACTATCATTTGAAATCACTGGTGTATCTATCAATGTCGCAATGGCAGAAAGCCCTGGACGCGGCAATGAAAGGGTTGTCGCTCGACCCGACAGACAGCGGATGCATGAACTCCAGGTCACTGGCTCTTACCCAACTGGGCAGACACGACGAGGCAAGATCAGGAATAGCCGAAGCGTTAAAGGAAAACCCGGAAGATGAAAGAACACATGCAAACCTGGGATGGTCATACCTTCATCAGAAAAAATACGATAAGGCACTGGAACATTTTCGTGAAGCATTGAGAATAGAACCGGATTTTGAATGGGCCAGGCAGGGAATGCTAAACGCCCTCAAAGCAAGATATCTCTTATTCCGGCTTATGCTGCAATTTTTTATATGGATGTCGACATTACCGCCCAAAGCGCAGACAGGACTTATCATCGGGGCGTATATCTTGATGAAGGTCATCCGTTCGCTTTCCGGTCAATATCCAGAAATCCAGCCATTTACAGCACCGCTGCTCTTTGTATATTTGTTTTTCGTTTTAATGACCTGGATAGCTAACCCATTATTTAATATGCTGCTAAGATTCAATAAATACGGCCGGTATGCATTGAGTGACAGTGAAAAATCTGCAAGCAACTGGCTGGCCTTTCTGCTTGGAGGCGGATTGGTAATGGTGATATGCGGAGCTTTTATGCCAACTGACCATCTCCTCTTAACAGGCACATTCTTATTGCTGCTAATCCTGCCGGTAGTAAGGCTTTTCGGCAGCACAGGTATGAGACGAAAAGTTACTGTTATAGCTGCTTCGATAATATCAATATGCGGCATAACAGCCTTTACAGCCCTACTGCTTGGAAATGAACCTGTATCTACCGGGGGATTTGTCGCAGGTATGATTACACTGTTAATTTTCACCTGGGTATATTCGTTATCATCGATCCATTCATAAATTTCACCATATATTCCCACTCATATATAATGCCGGCAATACAAGCTGGAATTTCTTATATTGAATGGCTCGCTAAAATGCATATAATTACGGCATGAGCAAAACAAAAAAGACCAGCAGACCGTCCAGATTGAAAAAAAGCAGTAAACCACCACTGAATTTGCAGGTGACCACCCTTTGGGAATACCCATCGCAGCATTATGGCGATGGTTTTCAGGGCGACCCGAACTACATCGGGGCAACCCCCAGCTACATAATCTGGAATCTGCTGCAGCGATATACCAGGGAAAAAGACCTGGTAGTCGACCCGATGTGCGGCAGCGGCACAACACTGGACGTGGCACGCGACCTGAACCGCCGGGCACTGGGCTATGATGTTAACCCGACCCGCAAGGACATCTTCCGGGTGGATGCCCGCAAGCTGGCACTCGAAGATGAAAAAGCTGACTTTGTCTTTGTTGACCCGCCCTACTCTACCCATGTTGACTATAGCGACGATCCCCGTTGTATCGGCAAGCTCCATGCCGGTGATGAAGAGTATTATAACTCCATGCGACAGGTTATCAGTGAAATCAATCGTATCTTGAAGCCAGGTAAGTATATGGGACTGTATGTAAGCGACTCGCACGAACCTAAAAAAGGATTTTTCCCGATTGGTTTCGAGCTTTTCAGAATAATGCAGGAGTTCTTTATCCCTATAGATATCATATCCGTAGTTCGACATAATAAAACGTTGAATATGGGTAACTATCGCAAGGCTGCCGAAGAAGGGAATTTCTTCCTTCGCGGATTTAATTATCTGTTTATCATGCAGAAACCGGAGAAAAAACAAGAGAAAGTTAAAGAAGGAAAATCCAAAAATATAAAGAAAAATAAAAATGAAAAAACTGCGAATCTTAAAGCAGAACAAAAAGCAGGAAACAGGCAAAATACAAACTATCGAAAACCCAAGGGTAATCATCCGAAGAAAAAACATAAAAGAAACGACAGTTAATCTTTTTCTTTCTTCTTTAAACAATACCTGACAAAAGAGCCAAGGCCGGCAAACTTATAATCGCTGTCAATATAATGCTCGATAACATAGAAAGCAAAATAGTATGCGCGAGCAAAACTCCAGATTGCACAAACAAGGAGAGCGGCAAGTTTTAAGCTGGGGTTTTCAAGAAGGATTATTGCAATACAAATAACCCCGGTCACGACAAATAAGCCTGCTTTAAGAAATAACACTTTTTTGCTTTTGATATCAGCCATAACCTGCTCCACTACAGACCGGCTCTGTAAAAGTATTGAATATTTTCCAACTAAAGAAAAGACCGTATAAATTGCTTAGACCAGTTCACGTTTAACGCGGTTGCCGATTGCGATCAAAATTTCATACGGAACAGTATCAGCAATTTTTGCCAGGTTAGCTACACTGCAAGGGCTGTCTTTATCATCATCGATAACGGTAACTTCCATGCCTTCGTTTGGATCTGGTACGTTCGAAAGATCTATTATTGTAAGGTCCATACTAACCTTACCAACAACCGGGGCATCAATGCCATTGCAGCGAAGGACCGCCTTATTCGAGAATGCCCGGAAAAAGCCGTCAGCATATCCTACCGGAACCACACCTACTGTCATATTTTGCGGGGCAGTATAACTACAGCCATAACCTATCTTTCGCCCGGCAGGTATGCTTTTAACATGTACCAGCGGAGCAACAATCTTTAATGCAGGTCGGAGATCAAGGTCGCCTATCTCTTGCGGCAGATTCGTATAACCGTATATACCGATACCACAGCGAACCATATCAAAACGCCCGGCAGGCAAAGCTACCGTACCGGATGTATTACTGAAATGCTTGATAACAGAACGATACGCGGTCCATTCAGCGGTATCTTCAAGGACCTGATTATAAAGCTTAAGCTGTTCAGAGGCAAATTCAAGATTGTCATCAGCTGTTGCCATATGGCTGTAAATACCAGACAATTTAACAAAAGGATTATCATCTATTGTTTCAGCCAGAAGTGCTGCATCAGAGGCAGGACAGCCCAGGCGGGTCATGCCGGTATCGACTTTCAGATGTATCTTTAAGCGTAAAGGATCGTCCTGATCAAAACCATCTTTCAGAGTATCCGCCACATATTTCAAGGCATCAAGAGAACATATACTACAGTGAAACTGCCTGGCCAACGCCAGTTTTATAAGCTCCCGGTCAATTCCATCATACAGCGGACAGGTTACAAGTACCCTTCGACCGGAAGTCAAATGCTGGATCTGCTCGGCCTCCTCAATTGTGGAAACCATAAAGCTGTCGGCAATATCGCTGCCAAGACTGGATACTGTCAAACGGGCATTATGACCATAAGCATTAGCTTTCACAACTACACATAATCGAGAATTGAAACCCAAGAGTTTTTTGAACTGGAAAGCATTATATCGCAAATTATCCGCATTGATTTTAGCCTTGACCGTCTTTAGCGACTGACCGCTCAGACGCATCGGCCCTACTTCATAAAAACGGGTTAAACGCTCGCTGGAAGCGGGTTTAATCCTTTCAAAAAGCATGCCGGGTTTTCTTTTCAAGGCCACCTACCGTAATTTTATGCAGAACTATAATACTTTTAATAACAGCGACATATAGTCTCTCATATCGTGTTAATTTCGTCAAGAAAAAACAGTACCCATAAAATAAATATTGCATTGGATAATATCTGATACTGATATTACATAATGAAAAGAAAAAATAATGGCAGGCTTTAAAAAACAACAGGCCCGGTTTAAAGCGGGCCTGTTCATAGTTGTTGGGGCATGCGGTGTCAATACGCTGTTTTCCGCAACGCACCAGAAGCACATTAGTGCTACTTAATATGGGCTGCATATTAAATAATGCAGTCGAAAAAAATAATTTGGGGGTCAGATAAGTGACCCTCGAACTAATAGAATTGTCAAAATAGCAAATTAAAAACTAACTAAATAATAAATACAAAGGGTTAATAATAACTAAGATTTTTTATCATTCTGACTTCACCTTTATTATATCATATGGTTAGCGAAGAGGCAAATTTACATGGCTAAAATATCATATAATTTGTTAAGTAATTCCTCAAAATTAATAGTTTATCTAATAAGTATTGAAAATTAAACAATTTACAATAGTATTGAGAAACGATGGGAAATATATATAATATTTGATACAGCCCTGAAGGTAAATTAACGGCGATATTATCGGGCGTATATAATTAACAATATTTAAAATATAACGATTATGCCTGTTAAATTGTGATTTTTCGCCAAATTCAGGCCATAAACCTATAATATAAATAATATGACAGAGAAAATAATTCTTGGTATTGAAAGCAGTTGTGACGAAACAGCTGTTGCCTTGGTAGCAAATGGCCATAAGGTTATCAGCAGCCTTATAAATTCGCAGGTAAAACTTCACCAGAAATATGGAGGGGTTGTTCCCGAGATCGCCGCCAGAGCGCATATTGAAAGTATTATCCCTTTAATTGACGAAGTGCTCAAACAGGGAAATATTTCGCGCGACAAAATTGACGCGATCGCTGTTGCCAACTGCCCCGGACTTACCCCTGCTCTACTAATTGGAGTTACCGCAGCTAAAACTCTTGCATGGGCCTGGCAGAAACCTCTTATAGCTGTTAACCACATCCACTGCCATCTTCATTCTGTCATGCTAGACGAAAAATCTGACTGCTTTCCGGCGATAGCTCTCGTAGTTTCAGGAGGGCATACCAGTTTATACGACTGCATGAGTCCAATGGAGATGGAACTTATTGGCCAGACAATCGACGATGCCGCCGGTGAAGCCTTTGATAAAGCCGCGGCTATACTGAAACTGCCATATCCCGGAGGACCTTCCATTCAGAAAGCGGCGGAAAATGGTAATCCAAAAGCCGTAAAATTCCCCAGGACTATGCTTGGTAAAGATTCACTTGATTTTTCATTTAGCGGCGTAAAAACTTCGGTACTGTATCATTGCCGCGGACAAAATATGGTAGGTGAAGACAGAGTAGATCAGATGAGTCCACAGGAGATAGCAGATATAGCAGCCAGCTTTCAAGCAGCTGTTGTTGATGTACTGGTCAAAAAGACAGTTAAAGCCGCTAAAAAATATAATAGAAAATATGTTTTGCTCGGAGGCGGTGTTGCAGCTAATTCTGTGTTAAGAGATAAACTGGAACATTCATGTAAATCCAATGGTATGGAAATGATTGTTGCCCAAAGAAAATACTGCACCGATAACGCTGCTATGGTAGCCGGTCTGGCATATTACAAATTTTTGGCCGGTATTACCAGTGATTACAGTCTGGAACCAAAATCAACACAAAGAAAGAAGAAAAAGTAATCATTTACTATATTATATGCATAAAATGAAATAATATATGCAAAAAACAGTTTCCACAGGTTTTACACATAAGGGTTTAGATTGTGTAAAACTTGTGACTGTAAACTTTTTTTATGCTGTAAGTTACTGTTAAATTGTGTGTTTCGATTTGTGGAAAAGTAATTGTTATTTTTCCATTGAATATTATCCTACATGCAAATATCATTTATTAGTCCAAAGCGACAGTTTCTTGACGCTTTGAAATATTTTCCTATATTGGGAAACGCATTATACCACTGGCTATAATAGCCTGGTACCGGGCAGAAAGTATCAGGTAAGGCGATATCGGTATCTAAATATCGTCAGGTTTTGGTAAAATGAAATTAGGATGACAAAGTTTTGTATTTACTTTGTCATGCAACACCCTAACAATTGGACGACAGAATAAAAAATGCACACACAGGTAGATTGTCACCTGCTCGAAGAGCTAAATGAAGTTATTGCTCGGCGAGTAGGAAAACAAAAATATAAAATCTGGTTCAAGAATTCGACCAGAATCGAAGTCGAAGACGGTTACGTCAAAGTCGGCGTTCCTAACCAGTTTATCGCAAACTGGATAGAAAGTAACTTTAACGACCACATCATTGGCTCGGTCGAAGAAGTGTATCACAGCACCAAAAAAGCCGTATTCCATATCCAGCCTGAACTTTTCAATAATGGTCGTAGACGTCCTACTGAAATCAAACCTGAAGTTACCGCATTAAAAGTAAATAAAAAAGTTTCTGCCAAATCAGGAAACCTTCCATTCAAAATGAAACTGGAAGATTTCGTGGTAGGCCCTTCCAACCAGCTGGCATATAATGCCGCGGTTGCCGTTATCGAAGAACCTAATACACGTTTCAACCCGTTATTCATTCATGGCGATTGCGGACTCGGCAAAACACATCTGCTGCAGAGTATATGTAACGCTATTAACGAAAAACGCCCGGAAGATTCCTGTATATACCTTTCAGGTGAAGATTTTACTAATAGATTCGTTCTGGCACTTAAAAGCGGTAAGCTCGACCTGTTCCGCGACAGGTTCAGAAACTGCGATACATTAATTATTGATGATGTTCATTTTCTGGCTGGCAAAAAAGCGTCACAGGAAGAATTTCTGCACACATTTAATGCTATTGATGCCGCGGGCAAACAGGTAGTACTTGCCTCTGATGCTCATCCAAAGATGATACAGGAACTGTCCAACAGCCTTATCAGCAGGTTTGTATCGGGTATGGTTGTAAAGATCGATCCGCCAACTTATGAGACACGCTGCTCTATCCTGATGCAACGTGCCCACAAAATGGAAAAAACAGTGCCTATGCCTGTTATCGAATACATTGGCGACAATATTAGAACTAATGTCAGAGAGCTTGAAGGAGCCCTGCTAAAGGTCGTAGCATATGCCGCACTTACGAGGGAGCCGGTAACTATGGCAATGACCCAGGAAGCCTTGCAGGGCCACATCTCTCATATTGACCCGATTGTACGTATCTCTGACATTGAGTCTAAAGTCGCCACATTCTTTGGTATGACACCGGCAGATATCCGTTCTAACCGCAAAACCAGGACTATCAGCCTGGCCAGATCATTGGCAATGTACCTTACCAGGAAACATACCAATATGTCGTTCCCGGAAATTGGCCGGTTCATGGGAAATAAGAACCATGCGACTGTTATCCTGGCATGCAGAAAAATTGAAACACACCTGCAAGATGATACAAAACCTGTCATTTGGGATACATCTGACGGCAAACAGGAAATGCCGCTCAATACCCTGCTCGACAAACTCGAAGATTCGATTAAGTAATTAAAAAGATAGATTTGTTTATCTGCCTCAATATCAATTTAGACATCTCTCCAGCCTTTTCTCAACTTCAGCATGATCAAGTAATTCGCCCTGTTCTGCCTGCTGCCCCCCTCTCAATTTTGACAAATATATATAACTTTTCAATATTTCTTCTATAGAAGTATCTTCTGTAAGAGTTTTAACAATATTCTCAATATCTATTTTATTACATGGTGTCATAATAACATTGCATAAATCAATAATTCCCCTTTAAACGCAAAAAAGTCCTGCACCGTATGGTACAGGACTTTAGATATTTCAAAAAACAGTGACAAAATGCCAGCGAAAATGTGCTGACGATACTCATTGGTAGAAATGAATCCACCAACGGTCTAGTATCCCTAGAAAGGAGGTGATCCAGCCGCAGGTTCCCCTACGGCTACCTTGTTACGACTTAGCCCCAGTTACCGAACTTACCATCGGCAGGCGCCTCTCCGAAGAGTTAGCTACCCGACTTCAGGTACTCCCGGCTTCCATGACTTGACGGGCGGTGTGTACAAGGCTCAGGAACTTATTCACCGCAGCATGCTGATCTGCGATTACTAGCAATTCCAACTTCACGGAGTCGAGTTGCAGACTCCGATCCGAACTGGGCGACGCTTTTTCCGATTTGCTCCACCTCGCGGTATCGCGTCGGTTTGTACGCCGCATTGTAGCACGTGTGCAGCCCTGGGCATAAAGGCCATGAGGACTTGACGTCATCCCCACCTTCCTCCGGTTTAACACCGGCAGTCTCGCTAGAGTTCCCACCATAACGTGCTGGCAACTAACGATAAGGGTTTCGCTCGTTAAAGGACTTAACCCGACATCTCACGACACGAGCTGACGACAGCCATGCAGCACCTGGTTACGTTTCACCACAAGGGCAGCTTACTATGCTTTCACATAGGGCATCCGTAATAGTCAAACCCAGGATAAGGTTCTTCGCGTTGCTTCGAATTAAGCCACATGCTCCACTGCTTGTGTGAGCCCCCGTCAATTCCTTTGAGTTTTAGCCTTGCGACCGTACTCCCCAGGCGGCATACTTAATACTTTTGCTACGACTGCGAAAATGTCAGAATTACCACAGTCTAGTATGCATCGTTTACGGCGTGGACTACCGGGGTATCTAATCCCGTTCGCTACCCACGCTTTCGCACCTCAGTGTCAGAACAAGCCCAGTACACCGTTTTCACCGCTGGCGTTCCTCTGGATATCTACGCATTTCACCGCTCCACCCAGAGTTCCATGTACCCCTACTTGCCTCAAGATAACCAGTATGCCCTGCAGTTCCACGGTTGAGCCGTGGGATTTCACAAGACACTTAGTTATCCACCTACGTGCGCTTTAAGCCCAGTGATTCCGAACAACGCTTGGACCATTCGTATTACCGCGGCTGCTGGCACGAATTTAGCCGGTCCTTCCTTTTGGATCGATCAGATCTTTCTTCACCTTGACAGTAGTTTACACCCCGAGGGGCTTCGTCCTACACGCGGCGTCGCTGCGTCAGCCTTCCGGCCATTGCGCAATATTCGTTACTGCAGCCCTCCGTGGAGGTCCGGGCAGTGTCTCAGTCCCGATATGGCGGGCCAACCTCTCAGTCCCGCTACGCGTCGAAGTCTTGGTAGGCCTTTACCCCACCAACTAACTGATACGACATAAACCGCTCCCTGACCAAAATTCTTTGATTCCATTACCATACGATATCGGAATGTTATCCGGTATTACCTGCACTTTCGCTAAAGGGTAAAACCCGCAGCTATCCCAGAGTCAAGGGTACGTTATTTATGCATTACTCATCCATCCGCCACTAACTTTGAAAACCGAAATTCTCTCAGTTCGTTCGACTTGCATGTCTTAGCCACGCCGCCAGCGTTCGTTCTGAGCCAGGATCAAACTCTTCAATTGATTTATCGTTGTCATAACCGAAGTTATGATATTTACGATTGATGGCTCAACAAAAACTCACCTATGATTGAGAATGTTGAATAGTAACCTTCCCGGGTAGGAAAGTTACCAATTTTTTTACACCAAATGCGGGGTCGTAACCCGCTATTTGTTTAACTCTTACCAGGACTCATAGTTCCCGGTAAAAGATCACATTCTCGCTATAAAGCATATGTCACTGTTTAATTGTCAAAGAACTTTTTGCTCTCAACATCTGACTTACTCGCCCAATGTTGAGACGCATAATTATAGCTACTTAAGAAGATGTGTCAACTGATTAAATAATAAAAATTTATAAATTTAATAATGTTTTAAAAATATTGGTCTAAAACCATCATATTCCTCATAGAAACTGACCATAAATTAACAGCAAACCAACCCTACCTACACTGTAAATGACTACAAAGTAACAACTTAAGGCCAAAAGTCATAACATCGGGATTATCCTGCTATTATTTACCTGTCGGCTCCCATAAATTCAGTAAATTGATGCATGCCGGCAAAACTATTATGTCACATAGCCATGCTGTCAACATAGTAACCGATCCGAGCAAGCCAAAATATTGCAGCGGCTTAAATGGTGCCAAAAGCAGAATTGAGAACCCGCATGCTGCAATTATTGATGTCCAGGTAATACTCCGCCCTGTCTGATCATATACCGCGATTAATGCACTCTTTGACGATGAATGCCGGGGCCTGAGAGTCTGATAGCATGCAAGAAAATGTATAGTATCATCCGCGGCAATTCCGGTTGCAATACCGGCAATCATAACAGTAGCAACATCGAGATTGATGCCACAAACCGCCATAAAGGCAAATAGTGTCACTATTGGAAGTGCATTTGGCACAATCGCTGCCAGAAGTGCCTTGAAAGACCTCATAAAAATACCTATCAATAGCATAATTACAACAACAGCAATGGAAAAGCTGCGAATCTGTGTATGCACAATAGCATTTTGCGATTCATTCAGTAATGGCACCAGCCCGGTAACTGAATATTCTGCGATTGAATCCAAAACTTTTAACTCATCCTGAATCTGCGACTGAAGTTCCTGGCAGCCCGCTGATCCCTGAGCTCGAGAAAATATAGTCAAACGCCAATGGTTGCTTGTGTAATCTTTAGCCTGGAAACGTTTCAGCATCCCGAGAAACTTATCCTTGTTTGGGTCTGAATAAAATGAAACAATTGCCGGCAAACCTAGACGAGATATAAAAGACTTAAACTGCCCCGGATACAATACCTTGGCAACAAGAGGATTTTCATCCAGCTTTGCTGCTATAGTATGTATCGCTTTAAGCGTATTCTCTCGATTGGCTCCGGTAGATTCGATATCAACCTCAATTGAGTACAGACCTGTCAAGTTATTCATTATAGCATAATAGTCCTTTGTAACTTTGCTGTCTGAAGGCAAAAACGAAACAGTATCACTGTTTGCCTTAACTTTCACCGCAAAGAAAAGTCCAAAACCAAATAATATAACGGCAGTAAAAAAAACAAGTCTGCGTAAAGAAAATAAAACAATAAACCTATGCGTCCAGTGCTGCGAGCTAAATTGCTCAGATCGTGGAATAACTTGATTAAAAGATAATATACCGGGAAGTAAAATAAAATTGAATAGACCGGAAATCATTATACCTATAGCAGCAAACAAACCAAAGTCCTGTATCGGCCTGATAACGGAAACCATCACAGAAGCAAAACCTACCGCGGTTGTCAGGCTTGTCATAAATACTGGAAAAAGCATTGTGCTGACAGTTCTTTTTAGTGCATCATAAGATTTTACTCCGGAGGTCATCAGGTAGAAATAATGAGTAACAATATGAATATTTCCCGCTAAAGCAAGACATATAAGTAAAGCCGGAAGAGTTATAGTCACCATATTCATGCTCCGACCTGACATAATCAGCAAACCTATAGTCCAGATCATCGAAGATACCAGGGTAACTGTTATGGCTATGCAACCCACGATATTGCGTATAATAACTATTAAAGCTATTGTCCCAATCCCTATTGCAACTGGTAAAAATCTTATCGAAACCAATTTGGAACCTCTATCAAACTCAATATTTATCAAAGGTGTTCCTGCCAGGAAAACATTGTTTTGACTTATGCCTGAATTACCAATAGCATTGTTAACAGCTTCCACAGTTTCTGTAATTGGCAGTTTATTATCAATTGTAATTATCATTCCTACAGTGTGACCGTCAGGGCCAATAATAAAATTCTTAAACAACGGCTCTGTTCGCATAAAAGTTCGCCAATCCGGGCGATTAATACCAACAAACCTCGCATAGTCATCAATATTCAAACGGGAAAATTCATTAGATAATTCAACATATGAGTATGCAAGTTCTCTACAAGCACAATAGAGAAAGGACGGTATCGTGTAGCTGCCGGAATATTCTTTGGTTACTGCATTAAAATATCTTTCTATTTCATCCCCAAACACCACACAAGCATTAGACACATTATCAGCTGCAACACGAAAATCATTGAAACTTACGCCGAGAGAATGCATCGCCATATATAAATCACTTACATTCTCTAATACACTGCCTGAAAGAACTGATTTAGGGGCTGAGGGAGTTGCACTGCTAGCAGGTGATTCAGACGCTTCACTTTCTATAGTGTCTTTAGCCTGAAATAACTGCCCTCCTGCCCTTAACACTTCCTGCATACTCACTTGAGAAGCCTCTACATGCCGTGCAATTGTACCAAAATCAAAAACACTTTGCACAGAAGGTATTCTCTGAATATCACGTGCAAGACCCACCTGAAGATCAAGTGCCTCATCAGCCAGCGGGTCATCCCATCGTGATGCCAGTACTATAAACTGTTCGGAACCATATCTATTTAGAAACTTCTTGTATGAATTAAAGGCAGGCTGATCAGGTGACAGCCACATTTCAACTGAATTATGAACAGATACCTTTGGAAACTGCATTAGCGGTATGACAAGAGATAATAATGTTAATACCGAGAGCAACCGGCAATATTTAGTTATAAATCCGGCAATATGTGTTTTCATTCTCAAGCCCTGCTTTACAAAACTCCCGGTACAACATAAGACATTCACGGGTAAATACCGGATTCCTATCAAATCCAGGCAAAATACAAAAAAATACCTGTATATATTAATGACTGCTGCTAAACAAAATTCATCTCATAAAAACTCACATTTTGTATGCGCATAAAAAAACCTGCACATCCTAAAAGAAATGCAGGTTATATGGGCCGAGATGGATTCGAACCATCGAAGGCTTTCGCCAACGGGTTTACAGCCCGTCCCCTTTAGCCACTCGGGCATCGACCCGGCAAAGTTTTAACAAAGATCATAGATGAGCTTTGTCAAAGACCAGTATTATATCATATGATTTTTAGCATATCAAGCTGTTTGTGAACTTTTTTTCACGAACTGTAAAAAAACAAAAAACAGCCTAAATCAATACTTTACAGATGTTTAAATAATCAGGCATTGAGCTCGTTACAATTTTTCTTTTTATGTTTTGAAATAGCTGCAATATCAGTAATCAGCATTGGTATTACCAAAATTGGAACGCCAACACAAAGGAGACTGTCAGCAATATTAAATGTAGGCCAAGGGTTAGCAGGCCAAAAATGTAAATTAACCTCTATAAAGTCAACTACATGCCCTTCATTGAATAGCCTGTCATGAATATTGCCGCACGCACCTGCCAGTATCATGCCGCACGACAGATGGACATGCCATGCCTTTTTGTTTGAGGTTGAGAATAGCCAGAAAATAAATATAACTGCGACAAAAGAAACTCCCAGCAGAAAAAATGTTTTATTTGCGAATGATCCCCATACAGCGCCAGGATTTAAGACTGTACTGAACCTGAGCCAGCCTTCAACAATTTCTATCGGCTTTTGATTTTCAGGCGTACCAATATGCTCTAAAACCATTTTTTTTGAAACCAGGTCTATTGCCAGACCAATAGCAAATATTACCCATAAAATAATATGCGGCAATGGGTTAAATAGAGCAATTTCTTTCTTTTCTAATTTATTTGTCATTTTATTCTTTAATAATTTTCTGTTGCAGCCGAATCGAGGGGTAAGCTCGGTTTACATGTAAATGAATTCAACTAAGGAATTCCTGGCACCCTTTTATAATAGAAATTTACCAGATAGTTACAAACTTTTTATTTATCTTTTTAACGTAACAAAGACTATCCACATAGACAAATATCAATAAAAAAAGCATCGCTCAACATTATATTTTGCGATGCTTTAATTGATTACAAATTATTTGAGCAATTTAAGCAGACTCAGCTTGCCCTTCATTTTCATTTGGCTCATCAACCAGCCCTTTTTCCAAAAGAGTTCTGAATTCAACACTATACCTGGCATAAGGCTTAGCATTCAGACGAGCTCGGCCAATCTGTTTTCCTGTTCCTTCACACACGCCATAGGTGCCTTCAGCTATCTTTTCCAGTGCGTGATCGACTTCCTTGAGCATTTTTCGTTCTGAATCCAATAGACCCAGGGTAAATTCCTGCTCATAGTTATCGGTACCAATATCAGCCATATGAACAGGCATACTGGATAGTTCACCATTGGAATTCTTATCAAAAGCATCGTTTTCCATCTTACCCATATCACCGAGAAGATCACGACGTATGTCCAACAATTTTTCTCTATAACCTTCTATTTCTTCCGAACTTAAAGGCTTTTCTATTGCAGGGGCACTCTTCCTGCGTCTCGCCCTTGTCGGTGTTTTACTTTTTCTTTCAGTAGTCATAACTGATTATTTCCGTAAAAATCTTTCCATATATCCTTCGCAAAACGATTTTGCGACTGCAAAAGTATAGAATAAAAAACACTATCGTCAAGAATTATTTTTATTGCAATTCCATAAAAATTATACAATTCATAGTGCTATAGTTCCAAAATACTCTATTCCTTATTCGCATATAAAAATTGAATTTTCCACCAAAATTTACTGCTAACTAGATTAATCGTCAAATGAGCGGTAAATTTTAGATAAAAAATGATAAATTTGAAGAAAATTCGGACTTTTTGGCGAAATAAGATAAATAAAAGTATAATTTTTTTTTTGGCAATAGAGACATAAAATGCTTAACAGAATAAATATACATAATTTTTCCAATGGCCTTACATTGGTAACAGAACAGATGTCAGAACGAATATCTGCATCATTTGATATAATAATAAAATCTGGTTCTGCACGCGATAATGACGGTCTGAACGGTACGGCAAACATATTATCGGAACATATATTTCGAGGAGCCGGAAATTATAGCAACATCGAACTAAATCAGGCACTGGACAGACTTGGATTACACTACCATAATTCTGCAGGGATTTTCACTTCGAGCTTCTCCGGCGTTTTAACTAATTCCAACCTGGATCAGGCACTGGCATTAATCGCTGATATTATACTCAGGCCTCACCTGAACGATAATGAGTTTGTCAATTCACAGGCACTTGCTCTTCAATCAATTGCATCTATTGAAGATGACCCTCGCCAGAAAGTATCGATACTGGCAAAGGAGACATTTTTGAATCATCCAATGAACAGACCTTCGATGGGTAAAATGGATGAAGTAGAAAAAGTTACATGTGCTGATGTTAAAGCTTACTGGCAGCAGAACTATACCCCTGTCGATGCTATTATCAGTATCGCAGGAGGAATTGAATTCGACCAGGCAAAAAACATGATCGAAAAATACTTCGGCTGCTGGCAAGGAAGTGAAAATCAGCCATTACCCGAGGTGGAATTCAATGCAGGAAATTCCCACATTGCCAATGAAGGTTCACAAACTCATATCAGCCTGGCATGGCCTTCGATACACATAAGCCATAAAGACTACTACAAAGCGGTTCTTCTCGCTAATGTCCTTTCGGGAGGAATGGGAAGCCGCCTCTTTACAGAAGTCAGGGAAAAACGCGGACTTTGCTATGCGGTAGGAGCAAACCTCTCTCTAATAGACAATAAAGGCGCAATGATGGCTTATGTCGGCAGCTCTCCGGAAAAATCACAAGAAGCTGTTTCGGTAATTATTGATGAACTCAATAAACTTGGCGATGGAATTTCCCAAGATGAACTTGACAGAGCCAAAACCGGGCTTAGAGCATCATTGATCATGCAGGGAGAATCCAGCAGCGCTCGCTCCAGATCCCTTGCCAACGATTACTATCATCTAAAAAATACCCGCACACTGGAAGAAATTGAAAACGCTATCAATAGCGTTACACTTGATGAGTTAATTGAATATGCCAGGAATAACCCTGCAGCAGATTTCTCACTCAGCTCAATCGGACCAAGGCAGGTCAAATTGCAGCCATAAAAGCATTCACAAATGCTTGACATATATAATTGATGGCGATTGATTACGCCATCGCAAAGATTATTTCGGTTATCGATACGCCATGGATGGACAACTCGGTAACAATGCAATAAAATCGAGGCGAAACCATGTTGAAGAAAATCAATACGCTGATAGCCATTTTCATTATTCTTGTTTCCATACCTGTCTATGCCCAGCAAACAACCGGCTCTTCTCAAAACCAAGTACAAATGCAGCAGGTTCCCGGCACACACACACAGCCCGCCTGGTCTAAAAATGCTACGGATGAAGAAACCAGACTCCTGTTGAAAGAGGCTGATTTACTGCTTAACAAGCAGGAAAAACCTATTTCTAAAAATATGGCATCGGAAGTACTTTCAAGCAGCCAGATAGACAGCGGTCTTACAAATACTCAAAATGCTGTCGATCAAAAAACTACAGATATTCAGCCTGCTGCCGCTACTCCGCAACCTTCAGAATCTTTCCAGTCAGTATTTTATGCCTGGCTGCCAGGCTTTGGTGCCCTGATAGTCAGTGGAGTGCTGCTGATAATGGTTAAAAAAGAGCTAAAACGAAATCACCACGCTGCTCTTAAAGCTTCTCAGCTTATTAATGATATCAGCGATCTCCAGAATAATATAAAAGAATGGGAACTGGAAAATCACTACAGCCACATTAGTGAAATATCCGAACATATCGATGCTTTGGAAGCTGCGGTTGATTCAGCTAAAGCTCAGAGGAACCACATCGACACAAGTATAAATACCTCAATTGAACTTAATAAAAAATCACTTGATATCCTCAAAAGAGCCAATAAAGAACTAAGCAAATCCTTAGCTAACCAGGTCCACGAACTTGAAAACCAGCTTAACCAGACTGTTGCTGATGGTGTCAGAAACATAAAAGATATCGCCTCAGAACAAATTAGAGCATTATCAGAAAAACAGACCGGGATAATGACCTCAATCAATTCTAATACAAACTCGTCAGGATTAACTGCTACTCAAGCTGCCGGATTAAATTCTGCTCCAAAACCTCAACAAAACTGGATGGATATCATCAAGGCTGAGACTAATAAAACAGCCGTGACAAGTTCAAACAAACCAAGTCACTCTACTACAGCATTAGATCACGCAGCTATGCTTCGCGAGTCAATCGAAAGACAAAAGGCTATCCTGAATCAGCATAAATCCATGAACATGCCTTCTGAAAGCAGCTCGAATAGTCTAAGCAGCTTTATGGACGGACTAAAAAGCAGCAACCTGCTCAAAAACAACAAAACTGAACAACCGGTAATAAAACCAAAAATAGAAAATGATAAACAGGAAAAACCATTAACACAGAACAACGCTGTAATGCCTAAAGAAGTTGACCTGGAATCCATAACTGAGGAAATTGTCAAGGAAACACCTAAAGCAAAATCAATTACTAACACACAAAATCAGGACAAAGATATAGATGAAAGCAAACTGCTGAAGAAACTTGAACATGCTCAAAAATGGCATAACTTCGCTGATGGCGCAGAAATTTGCAGCCAGCTTGCAGAGATCAAACCTGCTGATGCTGAAATATATGATACTTGGGGGCAAATGCTTGCCAGGCACGCAGCCGACATAAAAGGTAATGAAGGCACAGAACTGTTGAAGCTGGCTAACAAAAAAATGCATAAAGCTTCTATACTCGACAGCAGTAATTACAAAATATTTAATAACTGGGGTATCATTCTGAAAAACCTGGCACTTACTTACTCTAACACTCATGAAGCTGAAAAAACACTTGCTCTGGCACGCAGAAAATTTGAAACTTCAATCAGTCTTAATCCTTCAAACCACGAAGCTTTAAGCAATTGGGGCAATGCTTTGATTATCCAGGCTCGCTATCGCAGCGGCACACTACAGGAATCACTTCTTCAAAAGGCCTGTGAAAAATTCGAAGAAGCCATAAAATTAAAACCTGATAAATCTAACACACTGCATAGCTGGGGCAATGCCCTGTTCCGCCTGGCTAACTGCAAAAAAGACCCGGAAACAAGAAACAGTATTTTGCAAATGGCACATTCAAAGTGGCAGGCAGCAAATAAGATCAAGCCGGGCATAGCCAACAAGGAGCTTAGAGTTATCAAGAGTATGGTACCGCCACTTAGCAGATCGGAACAAATACAAAAAGAGCACCAACTGCATAAGTAAAACCAACAGATAACTGAATAAATACATATAAAAGCAGGTCAGATTGGCCTGCTTTTTTTATTCCCAAATGTACAATTAAAGTATACAGCACATTCACTACTGGTACATCAAAAACCCAAACCGCAATCACACGCAGAAAAACAAAAACACATAAAGCACTATCAAACATAGACTTACAGCTAGTTACTGCAATTGGCACGCCGATTGTTAAATACATTTTGTTATTACTTGAACAAAGACATCTAAACAAGGAGACACAAAATGTATTCAGAAAAAACAAACAACAAATCTTTTCACATTTCATTATTTCTATTTAGCTTAATTTCATTTCTTTCTATTTCTTCCTTTTGCCAGGCAGCCGGTTTGCTTCAGCCAACCAATTCCTCCGATAAAGATTATGTATACATGAAAAGCCATAAGGTCAACGTAACAATAAATAACGGATTCGCCAGAACCGAGGTTGATCAGTTATTCGCTAATCGTGGAAGTCAGGACCTTGAAGCTATATATTCCTTTCCAATTCCTAAACAGGCAAGCCTTTCTGAAGTATCACTTTGGATTGATGGAAACGAGGTTATCGGAGAAGTACTGGAAAAAGAAAGAGCCGCAAAGGTCTATCAGGACCAGAAAGATATGGGTAACAAAACCGCCCTCGCAGAAAAAAACGACTACTTTTCTTTCGAAGTTTCTGTTTATCCGGTAAAGGCAAACGAAGATACCAGGATCAGACTTGTTTACTACCAGCCGATAGAAATTGATTCCAACATCGGCAGATACGTTTACCCTCTTGAAGAAGGCGGTACTGACGATGAAAACATCCAGTTCTGGTCAGTTAATAATACTGTTGAAGAAGAATTCTCGTTCAACCTTGAGCTTAAATCAGCCTTTCCTGTTATCGATGTTCGGATGCCGGGATACATGAATAAGGCTGTAATAAACTCCCAGAATCCGCTGTCTGATGATTCTACTGCGAAGAATGAAGTTGAAAATGCTGAAACTCAATCATACAGCAATCATTATACCGCCGAAATTACTAACAATGGCCAATTCAGCCTATCACAGGATATAGTCTTTTATTACCGTCTCGCCGATGATGTACCTGCCCGAATTGAACTTATCCCATATCGTGAAGACAAAAACAGCGAGGGAACACTTATGGCCGTCATCACCCCTGCAGCAGACCTCAAACCCATCACAGAAGGTATAGACTGGGTATTTATCCTTGATAAATCCGGCAGCATGAGCGGTGGAAAAATCCAGACTCTTACCGGTGGCGTATCAAAAGTATTAGGTAAAATGAATAGTAATGACCGATATCGAATAATCACTTTTAACAATACCGCCAATGATTTCACTTCCGGCTATATACAGGCTACAAAAGAAAACATAAACCAGACAATAGCATCAATAAATTCCATCGTCGCCAATAACGGAACAAATCTATATGAAGGATTGAAGATGGGGTATAACAGACTTGATGATGACCGCACAACAAACTTAATACTTGTAACCGACGGTGTTGCAAACGTTGGAGAAACCGCACACCGAGCCTTTATTGACCTGCTTGATAAATACGATGTAAGGCTCTTCACCTTTGTTATCGGCAATAGTGTCAACCAGCCGCTTATGGAAAGACTTGCCCAGGTATCCGGCGGTTTCGCTATGAATATCTCCAACAACGATGATATTGTCGGAAGAATCATGCAGGCTAAAGCCAAGGTACTCTACCAGAACATGCACGACGTTGAACTAAAATTTCATGGTGAAAAAGTATATGACATTTCACCTGCTAAGCCAACCGGCCTTTACCAGGGCCAGCAGCTGGTTGTATTTGGCAAATACAAAGGAACGGGCATCGTTGAGCTGGAATTAAAAGCCAAAATATCAGGCGAAAACAAATCATGGCAATGTAAAGCATTCCTGCCAGAACAGGATACAGATAACCCGGAACTTGAAAGAATGTGGGCCCTGTCTCATATAGATAATTATATGCAGGAAATCAGAGATTTCGGCGAAAATGAAACCTTGAGAGCTAAAATCGTTAACCTTGGTCAGGAATACTCACTGGTAACAGACTACACATCTATGATCGTCATGTCAGAAGAGCAATTCGAAAACGAAGGCATACAACGCAGCAATGCAGGACGTGTTAACAAAGAAAGAACCGCCCAGCAGAAAAAACAGTCACAACCGGTTAAAAGCTACCGCACTGACAACAACTCTGGTAACGGTAACAACAATAACGGATCGTTCAATAACCGGCCGGCCCCTGGTTTCGGCGGTGGCGGCGGCGGACCTGTTGGCCCGATTATGCTGGGATTGCTGCTTTGGAACAAACGGAATAGAAACAAAAAACAGTCCGAAAAATAATACTTTACATAATTCCGTAAAACGTACCGGCTGTCGTACTGGCAGCCGGTACAAAAACTTGCCTGGGGCGTATCATGAAAAAACTGGAAATGATAATTTTTACCCTGATAATCATCACCATCAATCTGCCTTTGTTTATCGGTTTTACAATTGAGCCAATGGCATATTCACTCGAAGCTGTTTGCAACGGACAGTTATGGAGACTCTTCACCCACCCCTTCGCTCACAACAGCGTTTATCACATGCTCATTGACGCCTCGGCGTTCCTTATGCTTTATCACCAGTTAAACCAGGAATCTTCCGTCAAACGCCTCCTATACGTTATATCCTGCGGCATATTCAGCCTGATAGCAGTAAATATTCAGCTGCCGCTATTGAATATCAGCTCATATTGCGGTCTGTCCGGCATAGATCACGGACTAATGGCAATCGTAGGGCTGGAATTAATCTATGGAGATAAGGAAATGAGGAAAGCTGGTATAGTGATAACAACAATTATAATCTGCAAATGCCTGCTGGAATCACTCACGGGAAACCTGCTCTTCCAATCCTGCCACCTGGGATATGTAGGTATACCTGTCACCATGTCGCATACCGGGGGCTTAATCGGTGGAATATCAGCGTTCTTCCTTTTCAATAAAATACATGCACACAACACCAGGCTTATAGCCGAATAAGGACACCAAAAAAAATACCCTCCCGCTAATGCGAAAGGGTATTTCATAATTTAATTGTATGACTATACTGTCAATCTTAGTAAGCTTCAGCTTCTGTCATACTTGTAAAGTCTAGCCATGTTGCTGCAAATGCTGCGAAATCACTTACATTGATAACACAGTTTGAATCAACATCATAGAAGTCGAAACCGTCCCAGTTATCTGACAGCTGTGCTGCAGCACAAGCATCTTCAGCAACCTGAACTTCAAGAGTAGCTGATCCGACCAATGCTTCCGGACCAAAGACAGTATCATCTGTAGCTGACACCTTAAGAACGTATGTTCCTGGATAGTTGGTAGTAAATGTAGCTGTTGGTGCCAGAGGATCTGTACTTGTCTTAGTAATGCTTGCATCAATCCAACCGGCCGCTAATGGACCAAATTCCGCGTCTATTGTTACAGTAGCAGAACCAAAGGCAAAGTCCTGGGCAGAGAACGAAGCCAGATCTTTATCAGCAGCTGTATAAGCTTCATATCCAACTGCAACACTTGATGCAGCTGTACCAAAATCAATATTTAGAGCATTATTATCATCTGATAATTTTAATGCATTGATACCAAAAATACCAATTCCGCTACCAGTAATACTAACTTCCTTAAACAGAACCTTAACTGGAGTAGAACCATCTGAAGTTATTGTAGTAGTAAATTCTGCTGGAGTTTGAGTTCCTGAAGTCATATCAACGTCAGCGGCTGCTAATGCACCATCAACATATACATCAAACAGGCCTGTCTGATCATTGTAATCGTGATGCATTGATGTCCAGGTATATTCACCGGCAGGAAGACCACTTATAACAAATACAATTGGATTACCTTTATTGTCAGTACGAGCATCACAACCTACCCAATCAGATAAAATATTCGGATCGTAACCCTGTTCACTTAATGTTACTGCATTAGCACTGGTCATGCCGCGATCAAATGCCCTTCCAGAGCCTGAAACCGGATCACCGGCATAAGTATCAATTGTCCATACTACATCAGAATCAGCAACATCATTTTCACCATTGTCATCAACTACGGCATCTACACCCTGTGCCAGATTGTCAAGCCAGGTAATATAGCTGCTGCCTGCTGTTACTGCTGGTGCACTATCATATGGCTCAGTTGTAAACATCCAGTAATTTGAAGCCAATACTTCTGTGCTTCCTGGTGCATAAGTTTCAACTACCCAATAGTAATCGGTAGAATAATCCAAAGCTGTTGGGATTTCTACTGTTGTCTCTGTCTGCGGTACACTGGTTACCTTAGTAAAGGTTGGACCATAATTTGTCTGCATTGCATTAGGCTCTTCTGTGCCAAAATATACATCAAAAGCATAGCCTTCGCCTGGTGATGTCCAGCTAAGATCTGTATCAAGCTCAACATAAGTTGCTTCATTAGCCGGTACTGGATCAGATGCCTGCACTGGAGCTACCAGTAAACCATCATACATGGTACGGTCACCAATAACATCGCCAATCTGAACTTCATTTACATTATCTACATAAATAGTTGCATTACCACTGGCATCTGCTGTAAATGTTCCTACATATACAGCATGCATACAGGCTTGTGTACTGGAACCGGAATTTTCTCTGAAAGGATATGCTTCATCAGCATTTTGGTATAGACCCAGGTTATACTTGGTCAAAGTATCATCATGGCCAATATCAAGAGCTGACAATGAGTAATTTAATGATTCAAAACCTACCCTTACTCCCCAGCCATCACTATCACTTCTTCCAATGGCAATCACATACAGGTTATATTCTGCTGATCCCATTAGACCGGTAAGAGATTCTGCAAACTCTGCATTCTCTGTCCAGCCATGACCGCCGCCGGAATCTGTCAAATCGCCATTAACTCCAAATGATTTGGCCCTATAACCATCAACCTCATATTGAGTGCCGGTATGGTCAAAATACACATAAGAATCAGGACCAATAAGTTCTGTAACGGCATTATAGAGATCATCTACAGTCGCATCAGCCCCATAAGTCGCCATCGGCGCCCCAATCAAAGTCAACAACATAAACAATTTAATTGCAAAAACCTTTTTCATTTGTCAATACTCCTCTTTGAAAAATAACAACTAAACTTGAACGGTTATTATGGAGCCACGCACTCCAACAACAATAACTCTTACTATAAATTCCTTTGCCTAAACCTTTACTAATCGGCCCCGGAAATTCTCAGCTGAACTTACAGCTGTTTACAATACAAAATAATAATATCACTTGAAAATCAAACTAATACCTGCAAATTCTTTACATATTCTGCACAATATTATAAGACTTCATCTCGTTTTTCTCGCTGCAGCATATTCTCTGCATATAAGAATTACGGACGTCCTTTTTCATACATTTCTGCAATCTCGGCATCACGAAGTACGCTGTTGAAGATTGCAACCTCTCCTATTACACCTTGAAACATATCTACGTCTGTCCTATCGGAACCGATATAAAGATCTCCTCCTATTGGAGATGTTTTGAACTGATAATCTCTTACATCCAGCAGTTCTCCATCAACATAAAACTTGATCTGTTGATTATCATGGGTTACTGTCAGCAAATGCCAATCTGATGTAGAAATCTTTAAATCTTTTGGGGTTACCCGTTGTTTTTGCTGGTCATATCTCAAAAACTGTATCTTGTCTCTATAAGATCTGACGTTATAAGCCAACTGGTAATTAATTGAACCTTTTTGGATACGATTTGATAAAATATGACCGCCGTCTGTTTCTGTATCCAGTTTAATCCAGGCTGCAAGGGTGACTGTTCCATTTATATTTAATTTTTCATCTGCTTTAGCAACAATATACTGCTTAGCTTGTGAATCAAATCTCATAGCAGTCTTTCTTGACCATCTGCCGGGGATCCATTCCGGCAGCGAATTATTATCCAGCATGCTCATAAAAGTGCCATCATATTTACCTTGAGTTGAGCCGGCAATATTATGCAAAATTCCGGTACCATCGTCTTCAAAAGTATAATACGCAACCAGGTCCTGCCTGCTTCTCAACCTGTAACTGTATGCCTTCCATTTATAATATGCTGAGCCTTCAGCTGCCTTAACTTCTACATTAAACTGCTCTTTACGGACAAACTCATAATGATTCGATTGAACATTATAAATGTTACCGTATGGGTTAACCTGACCACCCTGATCTTTTTCCAGCCTGAGGGTCTTTTCATATTTGAATGGATCTGATCCCTGACGCAATTCTACACACCCCTGAAAAACCTGGGTAGTGGTATTACCTGTAAGGTCAACAGAAACACCAAACTCTGTGCCATAATCAACAACAGTCGCATTACCGGTCCTTACAACCAGACGTTTCTTTAGGGTGTTTTCTATATTGGCAACCAGCGAACCGTAATCAAGGTAAATCTGAAAGTCACTTTCCAGCTTAAATTCACATGGCCCTTCTACAATAACCTCTGCTCCGTTACTGAGGACTATCTCAGCCAAACCTTTCTTCAGGCTCATAGGACCGGCATATAAATCACTACCGGCACCTATCGGTCCGGAAACATTGTCCCACTGAGCATCAACTACTCGGCTAAGCTTGCCTAAATATTGCTTCCCATCTATTCCCTTTTGGTTTCTAAGCCAGTAGTCAACTATATATATCGAAAAGAAGACTACCATGATCGCGGCAAATTTATATAAATTAGAAACCAGTGTTTTCCTGTTTATCTCACGATGACGGCTCTTCGGGGACTGTTCCTCTGATTCATCAAGATCTGACTTGTCAAGAATCATTTCATCCCTGATTGCAGGAATTGCCAAACCGTCATTGATAATTTCATGGAAAAACTGGGATATCTCATCGTCTACATTCTGCTCTGCCAGAACAGCTCGATTTTCCTTGAGAACAACAAATAGTTTAATTATTTTTGAATAATAATCCTGCGCCTGCGGATCATTTCTCAGACATTCCTTTAATTCAGCAAACTGCTCGGACGTAATATCATTATCAATTGAGGCCACAATCAGTTCGTTTAGTCTTATTCTGTCAAATGAATCCATTATTGACGCTCCTGTGCAATTTTTAGCTCTACGCAACTTAACAGGTTGTCATGAATCCTTGCCAGACTCTTATATAATCCACGAACTGAACGACTTAAACGACTTGAAATCTGCTTGACCGACAACTCTTCATCATACCGCAACTGAACTATTTTTTGATCGGTTAAATTTAATTTCTTAACACAATCTCTGGCGGCATTGCTAATCTCTTCTATATTAGTTCCATCTTTACGATCTGTATTCTGCTCGATCTGGTTCATCAGATCTTCATCAAATATCAGACGGCTGTTCTTCTTTTTACGCAAAAATGATAAAATTTCATATCTTGCAATGCCGCAACCCCAGGATGCAAAATCCTGACCTTCTCTATACTGGTCAATCTTTTTCCAGATTACAGAACTTGTATTCTGCATGATATCCTCTGCGTCATTCCAGTTTGGAACCATTTTCAGGATATAGCTGAAAATCCGGTTACGATTAGCCATTAGCAATCTTAAAAATTTATCGTGATCATTTTGCATAAAAAATATCTAATAGTCCAAATAATCAATAGATTGATGTTTCTTCTCTAATATTAACTGCGCTATCCGGGAAATAATGTACCCTAAAATCAAAAAAAATATCGCTTTTTAGAAGCCCCTACTAATAAATTTCGCGTAAAACCATGTATATTCACAATTTACCACAGCAATACCACACCTGTACCTCCGGTAAAATATACAATATTATTTTAATAAAGAAACAAACATACCATCTTACTCTTCGGCTATAAACACACTTACTATTGGCCAAATAATACAAAAAAGGGCGTATTCTTTACATAAGAACACGCCCCCTTATTACGTAAACTATTATTTAATAAATACTTATATCACAAATCCAGTTCAACCTGATCGGAGATATAAGGAACTGACATCATCATTTACGATTTCCCCTTTTCCAGGAACTGTTTCAGGGTTATCTCTTTTCGGTATGCCAGCCCATTAAAAGTTGCAATCAAGTTATCATCCTGATCAGTAACTTTTACTTCATAACTTGCCATTTTGTGGCCCAAATGATTCTCAACCGCTTTGGCAGTCAATACGTCATCAAGCTTGGCACCATTTACAAATGTTATGCTGGCACTGGCAGCTACCGCTACTCGGCCGTGGGCATTTACCGCTGCGGCAAATGCCAGATCGGCAAGAGTAAATATTACCCCGCCATGCACGACTTTTGCTCCATTGAGATGACAATATTTTACCGGCATACGGGCTATACAGCAGCCCTCGGATACCTCAACTATTTCAACTCCGATATACTGGCCAAATTTATCATTCAGCTCAAAAAATTCTTTTATTGCATCCATATTAATTCAAATCTGTTCTTAGTTTTATTTAATAGCCTTTTGCTCTATCTACCTTTATATATAGGCAAAGAATTTACACTTTTAAAGCTGATTAAATATTTTTCTCTTAAAAAAGTACTTTATCGCCTGCCTCCGTTTCCATATATAGCTGAAAAGATCACCATAACGATAATTCTTCAAATACAACAGAAACAAAGCCTTTTTCTGCCATTTCTCCATAAACTCATATGATAAGCCTTTTATCGCCAATGCCTTTCCGCCATATTTGTCATACTTTGACCAGTCTTTTGACACAAGCTCATAGCCATACTCTTTATTGCAGGCCATCTTATATACTTTAGTACCCGGATACGGCACCATAATACCTACAGCTATAGTATTTGTATTTAGCTCTATTGCCAGATTAACAGTCTTCTTTATAGTTTCCTTCGTTTCGCCGGGATGTCCAAGGATATAATACGTCCCCAGGTCAATATTATGTTTCTTGATTATACCGACAGCATTCCTTACCTGGTCAACAGTGATCTTCTTGTTGATATTTATCAACACCTGCTCATCACCTGACTCCACTCCCATCTCCAGCTTAAAACAACCCGCTTTCTTTGCCAAAGCAATCAGGTCATCTGTTACCAGGTTAGCCCTGGTAAGGCCGGACCATCTTATTATTTCAGACAGGCCTTCATCTATAAACGCCTGAAGCAGTTGCCTGGTCCGGTCATTATTGAATAAGAAAACCTCATCTGAAAAATCAAATGTATGGGCTCCAAAATGCTCTATTGCATATTTCATCTCCGCTATTACACTGGCAATTGATCGATATCGAACATTATTACCCAGAACATGCATACAAAAAGCACAACAGTACGGACACCCTCTTGATGAAAATATTACATAATATTTCTCTTTCGCCGCTAATGCTGTTTTCCCTTCAGGGTAATACTGCCTCAATGCATTTACCGGGATCTCCTCCAGGTCCTCACCCGAAAGAGAGGCTTGAGCTTTATTTTGCACTATCCCTGAACCTGCTCGCCAGACAACCCCGTCAACATTACTAAAATCTTTTGCCCCGGAAACTATTGCATCCGCCAGATCTACGATTACCTTCTCACCTTCACCGGTAATACCAAAATCAAATACAGAAAATTCCTCCAGGGTTTCAACCGGCAATGCTGTAACATGGCAGCCGCCGATAACAACGGGAATATCCAGCTGCTGCTTGATCTCTGCTGCACACTCAGCTACTCTCGACACTTCATGAGTCATTGCCGAAACGCCTAGTATATCCGGACCGTATTCGAGAATTTTATCTGTCAGTTCTTTATCACTCCAGCCGTTATAGTAAGCATCAAATATCCTTACCTGGTAACCGGCCTTCTCGAGATTTTCACAAATATATACAATCCCCAAAGAGGGCTGTCTGTACCAGTTGGCATAGGTGGCTGCCGGCCTGACTAATGCTGCTTTTGTCTTTTTCTGCACTTATATTCCTGAGTTTTTCATTTTCAGTTCAGCTTGTAGTTGCTCGCTATATTTTCTATATCCAGTTCCAAATCTGAAGGAACTGCTATTGTATTATATGCCGGCATTTCTACCGCCGCTGAACCGGGATTGTCCATATCGTAAAAAACATAACCAAAAGGCCTCAATAGCTCTGCAACTTTCTCGGAAAATTCGCTCATAACTTCGATAATCATCAAAGGTTTGTATTCAGTTAAAACCCTTTTAGCTCCAAGCAGGACTTCATATTCTGCTCCTTCAACATCAATCTTAATAACATTTGGAGCAGGAAACTCTTCCAATATGCTGTCCAGAGTAATAGCACATACCCAGTTCTTTCTCTGAATTCTACCGGTTTGGGTTGAACCTTTCACATTTTCAAGGTGATTAGCTCCTCTACCCTTTCCGGCAATGCTTAACCTGGCAAACCCGCATTTACTGGAAACTGCCGCGGGAATAACATCAACTTTAGATATTTTTCCATAATCCTGTATCTCATTGGTCTTCTGCATCAGTTCAACAAGAAAAGTATCTGCCTCAACAGCGACCACACGACCATTTCTGCCGGCCTTCCATGCTGACACATAAGAGAATATGCCAACATTTGCCCCTATATCCCATACTACATCACCTTCTTTTACGAACATATCAGCTGCATCTATCAACTGAGGGATAGTATTAACATTACCTATGTCATATTTTAAATAGCTAAGAGCTGCAACCGGTGAAACAAATATCGATATCCCGCCAACTCTTTGCGGCAGCTTTCTCTTTAATACCAATCCCCTTGTTAATTGATTCGCCATGCCTCTAAACATTATAACACCCCCATTGTGTCCTTAGTTTATTTGAATTCATCTGAATTCATCTTATACTCTACCACCTTGCAGTAAACCTGAAAATAATAATGTAGCTTCAGAACTGCAAAAACCAACCCTCTTCTACCATCCAGAAATCCGAATTTGAAAACATAAGAATACACAAAATGTAGAATTGCAAAATACCATTGATGCAGCAGGTAATATTTCAGCTTACGCCTGAAATATACTTTTGACCATATCTCCGGATCCTTTCTTATCGAATAATATTGCCGCGTCTCCCAGGATGAATACTCATTATGCTGCTCGATATACTGCTTCAAACCTTTTCTATCTTCATGAATAATCTTACTCTTTATCACACCTACCGTACCATCAATCACCAATGGCTCGTGTACTTCCATATCAAGTTTCGACCATTTATCTTCCTCGGTATATTCATAACGACCGCACCCCCTTTTCACCAGAGCTATCTTGGTAAACATATCGCCGAAACGCAACTGTTTACCCATAAAATAATTTGTAAACCGCAGCCAAAAGCCATTGTGCGTTGTTGTTGCAATCACCTTTGCCAGTTCACGCTTAAACGATTCTGACAAAAACTCATCTGCATCAACAAACAAAACCCACTCATACTTAAAATCACAGTTCTCCAGGGTCCAGTTTCGCTTTTTAGGATATTTACCGCTCCATTCAAATTGCACAACCCTGACATTCGGATAGCTTTCCGCAATTTCCGGAGTCCTGTCGGTACTTCCCGAATCGATTACCTGAATATCATCAAACTCACTTAATTGCTCCAGGCATCGCGCAATATTCTTCTCCTCATTTTTCACCGGCACTACAACTGATACCGGTATATATTCTATTGTTTTACTATCTCTCATTTTATACCATCCTAAAAACCATCAAATCTACACCTGGAACACACCGGGTGTTCTTTGCGGCGATCAGCCAGATGCATCCGGCAAAGCGATGCCTGCTTCTCTCCCTGGTTTATCTCCTTCAAAGACTGCTTATTCATGTCACCTACAATAAGAGTACGAGTATTATCACCACAGCAAGGTGCTACTTTGCCATCATAATAAATATTCAGAGAATCCCATAAAGACCGGCATGGCAGCTTCCGGCTAAGAACCGGTCGAGAATTATCTTTCGCCGGGTCACAACTGTCCGGCAGTTTTATCTGGTCTGTCAAAATTATCCGGTCTACACCCTTTTGCCTCTTCCAGAATCTGACAAAACTCCTGAAATCGTGACGATTCTCCTTACACCTGACATAAGAAACAGATATTGTCATATCATCCGCTCCCAATTCTCGCTTGAGCCTGATAAAGTTCAATATATTTTCATATGTCGTTTCCCGATCCAGTCCGACAACCGTTTTATATACATCCGGGTCATAAGCATTAATTGAGAAATTTATCAATGACAGACCACCCATCTCTACAAGCTGGCGGGCTTTCTCGTCTGTCATAAGCGAACCATTTGTAAAAAAACAATATTCCATCCCGTATTTTCGCAGATACGCCACCTGCTCTATAAAATACTTATCCAGCATCGGTTCACCATAAATACTCATCCCTATAAACCTGATACCGTTCTCATCACAATCATCAATTATCTTTTTAAATAGATCCATATCCATTATGCCGGTCATCTTCTCAAATGAATGGCGGCACATAACACACCTGGCATTACAGGTAAGGATAGTCTCAATACACACTCCCCTGATCTTTCCTTCACAGCCGGAGTATTTACTCCTTATCTTGCGTAAAAGAATATTACGCAACAGGGGATTATAATGAACCTGGCTTGACCGAATGCTCTTGACAATTTCCAATACACCCGGATGACGGAATATGTATTTTATTATCGCATCTTTCATTACATTCACTCTAACACACACCCAGGCTTTTCTCTTCCTTCCAGCAGCCATTTATAGACACTATGTATCTCTTCTGCTATTGAATCCCATCCGTATTTTTCCTTGACCAGTATTCTTCCCCGAAGCCCCATCTGGCACAACTCTTCACAATCTGTTTCCAACGCAGCTGTCAGGGCATCTCTAACACAATCCTTATCCGGCTCTATCCACCAGCCGCATTCATGTTCATTTATTTCTTTCCACGGCGCCCCCGTTGTTGTTACAACCGGCCTGCCATACGCCAAAACCTCGCCAATCACTACCCCAAAGTTTTCACTAAAAGTCGGCAGTACCGCAAATTCACACGATGCCAGCAAGGCTTCTTTTTCCCTGCCATGCTGCAAACCAACATAAAGAGTAGAATTTATCGCTCCGTTATTCAGCAATATCTTTTCTACTTCATGCCAGTGATTATCCTTGTCTGTTCCGGCAATCACCAGGTGCCAGTCTTTATACTTACTCGCCAGTTCGCCCCAAATCTCAGCCAGCATATCCAGACCTTTTTTCTTATGAATCCGGGACATAAACAGCATAATCTTCTTATCACGCAGCACCGGCCATCTCTCTTCAAGGATTTCACGGGATGGAACCGGCTTCCCTTCCGGCACATCAATACCATTTGGTATCACTGCTATCGGATTTCTTAAACCCATATCACGCAGATCTTTTGCCTCATCCAGACTTGTAGCATGCAGGCAGCTTGCCCTCTGCACTATTTTCTTTTCAAATGTCCACCAGGCAAGACGTTTTTTCCACCTGTTATAATTAAACGACCACCTGGTCAGCATACCGCGCGGAGTAATGACATGGACCTTATCTTTTGCTAAAACACCGGCAACATAATTTGCCCTGTGCCATAAACCGTGTGAATGAATTATCTCTACCCCGTCTAATATATCATCCGGCAGATTCTTATACGGTAACAATGTTAATGGATTTTTTGATGCCGGTATCTGGCAATACTCTATATTACCACTTTCCCACTCGATAGGATCATCTAACGCACTGCCGATAAATCTTATTCTAACATCATGCCTGTTGCCCAGCAGGTTACACAGTCGTTGAATTGTATACCTCGGACCTCCGGTACTTATTCGAAGCGGACCTGATATCTGGATAATTTTCAAAATTTACTCTTGTTTTAGGCTCTTTCCAACTTGCTCTGCATATATTAACCACACAGAGATTGAAATTCTGCCAGGTATTGCTCTGCAATATTATCTATACTGAATCTTTTCGCCGCTTCTGCTGCATTTCCTGCTATCTCTGCCCGCAAAGCAGCATCAGTCAACAACCTGTTTATACATCCTGCCAGCTTAGCCGACGGTTTGTCACTTTTATGATCGAATATCAAACCGGTTTTACCGTCTTCTACAAAATCCTTAAAACAATCCAACTCTGAAACTATTACCGGCAGCCCCAGTGCCATAGCTTCCAGCGGAGCAATACCAAAGGCCTCCCCCTTATCTGCTACCGAAGGATAGACATATATATGCCCGGCCCTGAGCTCTTCTGCCAGATCAACCGGCTTAGATATCGCACCTGTAAATTCAATCGGCAAATCACCGGCTCTTTCACGCAGCTCGGCAGCATATTTCTCGCCCCCACCACTCTTATCAATATCCCATGTACCTATCAGTCGCAGGATTATTTCAGAATTCGTCCGAAAAATCTCTCTGGCAGCATCTATCAATATCTCTATACCTTTTTCCGGGTGAATCCGACCGCTATATACGATTACTATTTTCTCTGCTTCTGTTTCCTGCCTTATGGCTTTATAAAATATCTCCGTGTTAATCGGATTCGGAATAATAGTCATTTTACCTTTAATCGCAGGGGTCTGTTCTATAGCGGCATTATATACCGCCCTGCTTCCTGCCGAAATCCTGTCAACATGTTTATATAACCACAAATGCCCTTTCGGATATCTCGCCAGGTTATAAAATATCTTGCCGGCCTTCCCTTTTCTCAAACAGGCAAAAATCGGCAGCCAAACCGAATTAACCACCGTAACATCTGCTTCCGGCAGCCTGCCCAACGTCCATAGCGAATATAAAAACTCATAAAATACATTTACCATCAACTTCCTGCTGCTGGTAAAGTTCGTCGAACGATAAATCTCAACTCCGTCAACCTTTTCATAGCTCAACTCACCTTTGCCGCGACAGGCTAGCATCTTAACCTGATGACCTTTGCCGGCAAAATACCTGGCACAATCGTACCATCGTTTTTCCACCGCCCCTATACCAACCGGAGGCAGCGGATATAGTGAACCGGTTACTATTGTTATTCTCATCCTCGATGCATTTCCTGAATTAGCTCTTTTTCTTAATACAAACAAGCTTCAGGACAAAGCACATCCTGAATATCTTGTCTATTATTCTTTTTCCGCTGAATTTCATCGTCTTGACACGATACCCTTTCGACTTGAACCACTTCCTCATCCCCAACCGGGACACAATATGACAGGCATCGGCATCACGATATCAGCTCTGATGCAATACTGCCGGGTCATAGTTTACCAGGAATAAAGCTCTCCTCCTGAACAATCTGGACAGGTTAATAAATAGCAGATACACAGTTAATAAAATCCTGTTCAATAAAGCATGATGTCTCAACGACGGACATAAATATCCAGGGTAATCATAGTTAGGGCCTAAGATAATATGAATACCGCCCGGCTTGAGTAATTTATCAACTTGCTCCAGGAAATTTTCCGGGTCAACCAGGTGCTCTATCACATAAGTGGAAAATATCAAATCATATTTCTCACCTTTAATTTCATCTATATCACACAGCCAGACCCTGTCAGAATGTTCCGAAAGCCACTGACTATTGATATCTGTAATATCCTGGGCATGAAACTCAATATCGAGCTTATGCTCTTTGGCAAAATCGCCAAAGACTGTCTTTCCTGCACCCAGCTCCAAAACTCTATATCCGGGTTTTATATATTCCAGAAAATTAATATACCACCCGGTATGGTCCGGTGTTTCGTTAAATACAGGATACTCTCTATAAGAACTGTAAAAATTCGTCAAACGACCTGACAGGTATCTAACTCGCTCTTCCGACACCTGCGATGAATCAGCTATACCCCACATGATGATTGTCCAGCCTTTTCTTAATAGGTTTGCATGGATTACCCGCACATATCATATCCGCGGGCATGTCTTTAGTCACAACCGAACGCGCTCCTATCACCGCGTTTTTCCCAATTGTAACTCCCGGTACGATAAACACTTCTGCGGCAATCCAACAGTTCTCACCTATTACAATCGGCTTTCTCACAAGGGGAAAGTTCTTCAGGCGATAATCATGAGTACCGCCGCATAGATGAGCTCGCTGTGATATTGTCGCAAACTTCTTAACCTCGACCGTTTCGAGATTATAGATCCACGCTTCTCTACCAACACTGGTATAATCTTCCATTATCAGCTTCCAGGGATATTCTATTCGAACACTCGGATATATATATACCCTGGATGCCAGTTTAGCTCCAAAAAGTCTTAACAAAAATCTGCGAAAAAAATAACAATGCTTCGGCGAATAGCGAAACAATGTCGCACGAACTATTGACCACACTGCTATCAGCAGAATTACACTATACGGGTTCACTCGCTCGCCCGCAGATTCATCTCTTAATCCTATATTATCATTGTCTGTCATTTTATCTCAAACTCTTAAATCGCCTCATAAATCTGTAAAATACCCTGACCGGCCATGAAACGGAATAATTATACCAGAAAATATCCAGGATCTTTTCTGGAATATAATGAACCAGAACCGGCATTCGGTACAATCTCTTATATAAATTATAAAACGGATGGAAATTACTGTGAACCTGACCAATCTGATTATTTGTCAGTGTCGGCAGCTCTAAAACTGATTTACCTTCCATATAATTTTCAACTGTTTTATTCTTTATATATCCTTTCTCAACACAGCCGGCCTCCAACTCCGTTCCCCAGAATGGATACAATACCGAAACCTGCATACTGTCCGCCTGGATACTGGCAGAAAACTTCACCGTCTGCAGGGCACTGGCCATATCCTCTTCCGGAATACCAACCATGGTATAAACATGAAACTTTATACCCCATTTATGAATCAGCTTTGACTTGGCAATTACCATCTCATTGGGCTGGTTGCGATTCAGTGCCTGCTTTCGCAGCTTTTCATTTCCGGTCTCCAGTCCGAGCTGCATCGAAAAACAGCCAGAATCTTTCAATTCTCGCAATATTTCATCATCCAGAAGCTCAAAACGGCAATTACAGCTGAAAGGTAAAGCTATCTCTCGCCTGTAAATTTCGGCAAATTCAGCAAACCATTTTTTATTGGCTATCAGCAAATCATCATAAAATCTTATACTTTTTATCTTCTTTCCAAGCTTTCTGCATCGCTCAAGCTCAATTTTGATCTCTTCAACCAACCTGTCCTTATCTTTATACCGTATATAATCCTTTTTATTGGGAAGAACATTTTTCAATGCATGATTACAGCAAAAACTGCAATTGAAAGGACACCCCCTTGCTGCCATCACCGGGACAATATCACACCGATACTCTTCGATTTTATCCATATCAAATATGGAACGGTCAGGCATAGGAAATTTCGATATCTCCTTAATAACCGGCCTGATCGGATTTTGTATTATATCGTCCCCTGCCTTAAACCAGAATCCGGCAATATCGGTTGGCCGAACACCTTCTGCAAGCTGACTACACAACTCTGCAAAACTCTCTTCGCCATCGCCCCTGCATAAAGCATCAAAACACTCCTCTGCCATTACTCTTTCCGGGCATAAAGTGGCAACCGGACCGCCACAAACACTATATATCTGGAAATCACTTCGCAGTCGCTTCAAGCAGTCACGATAAAAACCAAGCGACAGCTCTGTTATTGAACATGCGATAATATCCGTATCACTGTATTGACGACTATAGACATCAGCCACCTCATCAGCCGTCATATCATTTACTATATGAAACAGACTGACACTATGCCCCTTGCCTTTCAAGATTGCCGCCATCGTGGCAATACCTTCATGATAGGTACCCCAGTCACCTTCTATTGCATCATAATATATAAATAGTATATTCAGGCTCTTCATAGCTGCCTTTTTATTATCCACGGAAACGACCTGATTACTCCATAAGCACCTCCCGCCAGAGAAAGCAGGCCCGGTTTAATTCTTAGTTTTAATAGAGAAATAATAAAATGAAATACTGTACATGCGAATCTGCGTAATACAATATCCATTTTTCGTGCTATAATATAATTCTGACCTGAAATACCAATAATCCGTACATAATTATAGACACTCATCTCAGAAACGACAAACGGGTTACCTTTACCGGTACCGGTATGCCAGTGATGTAATCTGACATCTCCGCTTCCGATTATCTTATGTTGCTTACTTACTCTTAAACCAAATTCTGCATCTTCGCCATAGCAATACCCCTCCATCCAGTCTGCAAAGCTGAATTCTTCAAATACTGCTTTTCGATAAAATGAACAGCCGTTAGCAACCACATCATCAACAATCCCGGAAAATACCTCATCCGGAACATAATTTTTGCCCAATGCCTTTGCTATATACTTCCTGCCCCATAGTTTACTGGTTATCCTGAAGCAAAAACCGTTAAAACCCGAAAGTACCTGTTCGTTGTTTTCATAAATATATGGCACAACACCATAAATTGAATCGTCTGAAAAAACAGACTTCAACTGTTCAAAGCAATCCCGGTCCGGCACAATATCATCATCAAGGAACCCGGCCACATCGCACTTGGCCTTGGTCAACCCAACATTCCTCTGATATGTCAGCCCCTTGCTGCTGCGGTAATATTCTATCTGTAAACCGCTAAAACCTGCCACTACCTCAGAGGTAGCTTCACCTTCGCTGGCATCTACAATTATTATCTGGTCCGGCTTGACTGTCAGCTCCTCTAACGAACTTAACAATCGCTTTATCATCTCCGGACGGTCACATGTACACAATATCAAAGTTACAGTTACCACTTTACTCAGCCGCTGCCATCCCTTCCAGATACATATTCTCAACCTGCTTCACTATTTGCTTTATGTCAAACATTTTTACATATTCTCTGCCGCAATTGCCAAGCCTCTCTCGTTCTTCGCTATTATTGCTTAATTCCACTATGGCTTTTGCCGCTTGATCTATACCATTACTCAAATCAAAACTGTATTTCTGCATCTCCGGGCATATAGACTCTCTAAAAGCCTTAGCATTTGAGGATATACACACCAGCCCTGCCGCCTGTGCTTCTGCCACGGAAATACCAAAACCCTCCCACTTTGATAATAAAACAAAAACATCCAGTAATTTCAGCAGCCGCGGCACATCAGGACGATTGCCGGTTACAATAAAACGACTCTCTAAGCCACATTCCGCAATTTTCCGCCTTAATATATCCGCTTCTTTTGCCGGGCCGCCGCCTATCCAGAGATAATACATATCTGGCACTTCTTCTAATACCTTCGCCGCCAGTTCAACACACAACTCATAATTCTTGATCGGGTCAATCCGGGCACAGGTACCGACAACAAAGCCGCTCTCCGGTATATTAAACTCTTTCTTTAACCGCGAGGTCTCTGAACCACCTACAAAAAACTTCTGCAATCCAAGCGAGTTATATATAGGCTCGAACCTGTCGTTCTTTTCCCAACCCTCTCCAAAATAAAACTCTATTACACCTTTCGAGCATCCGGTAATCTTTGTTGAATACCGATCAATATATTTCATACTCAAAGCCGTAATTGACCTGTTCAATTTCTTATCCGGCCCCCTGTCCATACTCTGAAAGTGGGTTATCCTCACCGGAACACCGCATCTTGCCGCAATTTTTATTGGAAAACCTGACATCCCTTCCCGGGTAACCTCTACAACCTGGTACCCGCCTTCTTTCAGTATCTCTGAAAACCTTCTTCCAAATGTCAGCGGATTGCTCCTTTGAGAACATTGAAACACTCTCGCTCCGAATGATTCAGCTTTATATGCCAGCTCACCCGGTGAAGTTGCCATTTCACAAACATCGACCTGGAAGCGGTCCTTATCTATATGTTCGATAACATCAAGGATAAAGTTCTGCAGCCCGCCTACTTCCAACGCGCCCAAAACCTGTAGCACTTTTATTTTCTCTCTTTTCCCGGTCATTATATAATCTTAAATTCCAACCTTATAATATTCCTGCCATCTCACCAGGTTTACCAGCAGCCATATATAAGATGAATATACCCGCTTACCTGACATGTGGAGCTCCAGGATATTTGCTACCCTGCCGTGATCCAGTATTCCTAGCCTTTCCAGCTTATCCTTTGAAAGCTCTGCCATCACCCAGTCCTTCAACTCGTTTTTTATCCATTTATCAATCGGAGGGGCAAAACCTGCTTTCGGACGGTCAAAAAAATTGACTGGAACCTTAGCTTCAACCGCTTGCTTCAATATATATTTCTGGTTTCCGCAGTTTATTTTCAATTTATCCGGCAGCCGCCCGGCCAGCTCTACTATCCGATGATCCAGCAATGGCACACGCACCTCAAGTGAATATGCCATTGATGCCACATCAACCTTTTGCAGATTGTCATCCTGCAAAAAATACAAGGCATCCAGGCAGGTCGCTTCATCCAGGTATGACTTTAACTTGCCATGATAGCTCATCTCTTCTGCCAGGGTATAAAAATCAATTTCATTATCCAAACCTTCACGTACCGGCCGGGAACCGAGATCTTTTCGCATCGTCCTCATAAATGCCGCTACCCGAACGGTATTTTCCAGCTTCATCGCTTCAACTGCTAATTGGCCGGTATGACTTTTTTTCATTCGCAAAAAACGGGTTGCCAGGCATTTCACTACACCCGGCATACGGTTAATTTTATCAAACCATTTTAAACGTTTGTAATTGGGATAGCCGCCAAACAACTCATCGCCGCCATCGCCGCTGAGGCATACCGTAACTTCTTTTCGAGCAAATTCCGATAAAGCCAGCACCGGCAAAAGCGATATATCAGCTATCGGCTCATCATAAATCTCCGGTAGTTTATCTACCAGTGATATAAGCTCTTCCGGCATGAAATCATATTCGCGGTGGTCGCAGCCGAGATAGTCTGCCAGCCCGCGGGCATATTTGACATCGCAATTATTCTCATCATTAAAATTCACGCAGAATGTCTTCACTCTTGACATGTCCGCATGATCGCCAATCAGCGCAACAACAGCACTCGAATCTACTCCACCTGATAAAAATGCTCCTACCGGCACATCTGCTACCATGCGTAATTTCACAGAGTCACTCAACAGCTCTGTCAGCATCTCACGGGCGTTTTGCTCGGTTATCTCATACTTCTCTTTACACCACTGATCTGAAAGTGACCAGTATTGGCTAATTACCTGGCGACCGGTTGCATCTATCTCCAGCCAGTGACCGGCTTCAAGCTTCTTTATACCCTCTATCATCGACCAGGGCCACGGCACAAAACCAACATCAAGGTACAATCCTAATGCTGTCATATCCAGATTCACCCGGCATTCAGGATGCTGCATCACCGACTTCGGACGGGAGGCAAACACAAATGTTTCACCGCTGTTATAATAGTAAAATGGCTTTATACCAAGCCGGTCTCGTCCGGCAAACAGCTTTTTCTCCCTGCCGTCCCAGATCGCAAAGGAAAACATACCATTAAACTTCTCCAGGCAACCTTTGCCCCAATGCAAATACGCTTTCAACAGAACCTCTGTATCTGTCCTGCTCTGAAATTGGTAGCCCTGGTCTTCCAGGGTCTTTCGAATTGAGTTATGGTTGTATATCTCCCCATTATACACTACCACACAGCCGCTATCTTCATCGACCATCGGTTGATGTCCGGCATCCGACAAATCGATTATAGATAAACGCTTATGCCCAAAACCGGCCCTGTCATCGTACCAGTACCCGGTATCGTCAGGTCCACGCGACGACAAAACCTCGGTCATCTTCTCCAGCAGCGATCTTTCGACCTGCTTCTGGGAAAAATTAATTATTCCGCTTATACCGCACATGCTTTATTCTCTTCTCATCCATCAGGCAAACATAATATTTTACTCAAAGTGACCGATTTTACATTTTTTATTGCTGTAACACAATTCAATGCAAATTGTTACATTAATGATTTAATTAGCCTGCCGCTTTGCGGCAAACCTTCCCTAATACCAAATAACTAATACCTAATACCTCTCAAACTGGCCATCGGTCAGTTTGAGTATTTTATTTTGCAGCATAATGCCGCTGCTGAACTCAATATTATTTCCTGACTTCCAAACTCCTCTGCATCAGATCCCACCATCATTTTCATCTAATCGAGGCATAATCATTCTGCTCTGACTTCATTCTGTCATACTCTATAAACTCATCCTGCATTTTATTTAACGGATCTTCTATCGCTGCCGGTTCCATTGAAACCGGAACAGGCATAACCGGAGAAACCGGATATCTGTTTTTGGTCAGGGAATACAGTAATGCACAGAAAAAGGCATCACCAAAACTCTCCAGCATAACATTAGCACTAAAACTCGCAACTATACTGAACATCACAAAAGTCAAGGTATAATACTGCCAGTTGAGATACTGCCCGCCTCCCCGTATAAACACCCACAATACTTTAGCAAAGAAAAGTACAAATAATATCAAACCCAACGCTCCGCTCCTGAATATATATGCGGACCATGCCTGGTGGACATTATGCATTTTACCTTCTTTAGTCAAAACCACTTTCTCATTTTCTGGCTGGTCAATCTCTGAACCAAAACCGGCACCCCATAACCATGTTTCCGGCCTGGTCTGCATATATGCCAGAATATTATCCAACTCTATCCATCTGCCCTTCCAGGACTTGTCTTCGGTCTTACCAGAAAATATCTCATAAACATTGTTTACTGTTGCATAAGCTGTTTTAACAAGATAATTATCACCGGCCTTGTTCAATGCAATATTGGCAACAGGCAAAAATGAAATCACCAGTATTATCAGCAGAAATACTACCAGGAATTGCTCTATTGATTTATGAACAAATTCCTTATGGTCCCGGTTTTTTACAAAGATCAGCCTTAATAAGTAAATCATGTACACCCCGACTATAATTGACAATAGTACTATTGGTGTTCGTTTTCCAGATGCAACCGATGCCAGTGAACATACCAGTAATATCGGCATTATAAGAATAAATGGATATTTCTTCTGGTATAAACACCAGATTATACTCCATAGATAAAGGGCGGTTGATATACGCAAATCAGGTTGAATGTATTTCATAACAAAAGTAGATATCGCTTCAATAACTCCGACAAACGCCATTATTGCCAGAAATCTTTCTATTACACGAACTTTTCCAGAATCCAAAAGAACCTGGAACATCCATAAAAATACAAAGAAAAATATCCACGGGCTTACATGACGAAACGTATCGCCAACAAGATAATAAAACTGATTACCGTTGGCAATTCCGACAATTACACCCATAACTGCTACTACAAATGCCAGCACTGCAATATCTCGAAAACTACTGTATTCAAATTTACGCTCCGGCTTTGGCGTCAATATAAAATACACAAAAAGCAGGACTGCCAGAAAAAATGCCAGGCACGATACAACAATATACTTTGCTGTTAAATATACCACTGACATATCGTGAAGCATTAAATGAATATACCGAAATGGCATAGCCAGGAGGATCACAAATATTAATAAATATAATGACCTTGCCGCTCTTTTCTGAGTTTTGATTGAATACATAATCACACCTCTTATATTATTTTACCATACTCACAGTTTACTTTCACAGTTTTCTCCACACTTATCAAACCGACTGCCTGTCAGTTTGAGTTCTTCTCAAGTACACTTGTATATAAATCCAGGTTGGCCTGAATTGCTTTATCTATCGAAAAATTGCCTGATATATATTCCCTGCCATTATCTGACAGGCTTTGGGCATATTCATCATCATTCAGTATTTGACACACTGCTTTTACTAATGATTTATCATCGTCAACAGGAATTAAAACCCCGGTTTTACCATTGCTGACAAATTCAGGACATGGACCAGCATCACAGCATATTGTCGGAGCTCCGCATAACATCGCTTCCGCAATTACCAGGCCAAATGTCTCAAGTTGGCTCGGAAACGCAAATATCTTTGCATTAGTCATCAATGAAATAACCTCTCCACGGGAAACCCTGCCGGTAAAGTAAACCCTCTCACTCAATCCTTCTCCAATAATGCCCCTGATTTCACCTTCAATACTATCAGAAATAGGCGGCCCGGCATAAACCAGGCTTAAATCAGGGTTCTCTGCCAGAAAAACATCGGCCGCTCTGGCAAGTGTCAATGCTCCTTTACGCTCACTGATTGTCCCGGCATATAAAACATAACGGTCAACGTCAACTGATGACCGGTGTGGTTCACAAGTTGTTACAGGGTAATATATTACACGACTCTCATTAGGTGTTTTGCCTATAACTGAAACGGTCTCTTCATAAGCCCATTTTGAAACTCCTACCCAAACCCTGTCTGGCCTCAGCGTTTTCCGCTCAAAACATGATATCTGCCTTGATACTCGAGATTGCTGATAATTACTGATCACACACTCCGATAAATGAAGCCTTACTATAACCGGGCAATAGTCAAACTTAAATGGCAGCCAGCCCTGGTAGTCTGGTACTTCTATTAAATCATATTTTCCCGCACGGGCCGCCTGTTTCAAATATCCATATATCTTAAAACGGTCGTGCAGACCTCGTATTTTTGTCGGCAGTCCGGATGCTGCCAGCTCGACAACATTTACGCCCTCTTCTGTCCATTGCTTATCTGATACGCCAATACCGACAACTGTAATCTCATGTCCCCTGGCAGCCAATCC
The DNA here is from genome assembly GCA_963666285.2 of Sedimentisphaerales bacterium. Taxonomy (GTDB): domain Bacteria; phylum Planctomycetota; class Phycisphaerae; order Sedimentisphaerales; family SM23-30; genus JAFGDI01. The sequence goes on along the minus strand of OY762711.1, from coordinate 1,150,474 downwards.
CATGGTAATATCTTTTACATAGGTACCAATTCCTCCATGAGGGTTCGGCGGATATTCATTACATACATAACATATTTTCATATCAATCCAGAACTTAACGTTAGCCTATCTCCAGCTTCTCAGGGCTTATCCATTTATTCAGATAATAACGTACCGTGCCAAACTTCGCGTTACACATATACATTCCACGCCGCCTGGCCTCCAGTAAATAGTCAACTGTCAGACCATCCGGGATATACGACACGCCGCGGATCGACCATTCTTTATCTGTATTCGGTATTATTTGTCCCGTTACCTGCGACTGCCTGCCAAACTCAGTACCCGGAAACGGCTGTGCCAGAGAAAACCATGATGTCACTCCATATTTCCGTTTCAGCCTGACACCTAACGCTATGGTTTTTTCGATCGTCTCTTTTGTGTCCTGCGGATGGCCTATTATAAATAATGTCTCAGCCCGAAGACCGGCCTCTTTTATCTGAACGACTGAACGCTCTATATCGTCCACTGTTATTCTTTTACCAATTGCTTTTAATACTTCATTATCACCGGATTCCGCCCCTATCGACACCTTCCAGAAACCGCTTGCCGCAACCCGCCTGTACATATCGATATCATCTATTTTTGCATGACTCATTGCCCGAAACTTAAAAGGCAAACCAAGTTCATCAAACATATCACAGAACAGGCTTACCCGCTCTGTATTCATGAAGAAAATATCATCAGATATGAAAAAACGATTAAATGAAAATAACTCATAATAATCTTTCGCCAGCTGAACAACATCTTCCAGCTCATAATATGACATCTTTGTCCTGCGCAGTTCCTTGCTCAGACAGAATGTACACTGAAACGGACACCCCCTCGATGTCTGCAAAATTGCCTCATTTTCCATTTCCTTATTACCGAATTTACTCACCATCGACCTGGCCGGCAGCGGATTAAAGTCAAACTTCTCCAGGTGCTCTCCAATAATTGTCCCGACCTGGTATTCAATTCTGCCTGTCAGCAGGTCATAAACCGTCTTTTCGCCCGGCCCGACTACAACCATCGCATCTTTACTGGCTTTCTCAGGCATAGTCGAAAACAAAACGCCGCCAAAAATAAATTTCGCATCAGGAAACCTGCCCTTTAACCTGGAATATGATTCTAGTGCAAAATCTCCTTCTATATTCATTGCACTTATTCCTATCAGGTTCACCCCTTGCAGCTTCATCTCGCCGATAGCATGTTCCAGGTCTTCATCTGACGTTATCTTAAATAACTGTCCGCTATCTTCACCCTTATGCTTTAGGTAATTATGGATTGAAATCGCACCCCAGGGAAGCTCATCCTTGAATATCCGGGCAAATGTCAAAAACGCTGGTTTATACTTTAAACTCATAATCTCTTCTTCATCTCTTAGTTTACTTCTAATAATTAACTACTATTTTCCCCGACGCGCGGTTATACCTGACACAATTAAAAATTACCAGCAGCACCGGGTACATTAGAAACGCTAAAACTAACAAAACCAGGCTGCTTACAATACTCTTTAGACAATTAACTGATAATATTAATAATGCAAAACAGCAAAACAGCCGGCAAATCCCACCTACCGGAAGTTTCAGTATTTTCTTATGCTGCAGGTAGATTACACCACCTATACTTATCGATGTCTGCACCACGCTGTTTACTATCGCCGCACCAACCGCACCATATTCCGGTATCAATAACATATCCAATGTCAAATTCAATATCGCGGCTATAACATTAATCCATAACAGAAACTTATGAGCTTCATACGCCTGCTGCAATGGCCCCAGCGGCATGAGCATACACAATATAAATGAAGGCACCAGCAAAATTATAAACGGCAGCCGGGCTTTTGCCATTTCAACCGGGAATACCAGGTCAAACAGCTCACCTGAGAATAAGTATAAAAAGATACAACCGGCACCGCCTGTCATTGTAAATATTATCAGGCTCTTCATAAAGCCTTTCTCTACAACATCACCCCTGTCTGTTACTTTATGATGAACAAAAAATGTCAACAAAGGCTTATTGATATTATTTAAAACTCTTAGCATCAAGGTAGATATTGAAACTGCCAGGCAATAATATGACAACTCCGACAGCATATCTTCTTTACTATACAGCTGCTTTATAAAAAAAACTTCGATATACCCCCATGCCACCATTGAGAATAAACCGGCTGCACCCATCGTTAAACCATAATCTTTTACCCTGCCGGAAAATTCGCAAGCGTTCAGTTTTTTACCTTCTAACATCTCTCCTTGTTTGGTTTTATTATATAACAGGTTTGCATATAACGTTAAAACCAGGAGGACAATATGCTCTGCAAGTATTATCGAAAAAAAACAATACGCCTTCTGCGCTCCGCTAAAAAACAATAATACCAAAACTGTTAGTTTTACAATTGAGCTCCATAGCGTTATCCTGCTGCAGAGCCTGAATCGCTGGTTTGCCTCCAGGTAACTTCGCCCTACCAGGTGAAAACCGGAGATAAATCCGGATAACAACACCAATATTGAAGCTGTCAGGTAGCTGCTGTCAGAAAATTCTGTTTGCCATAAATATAATACCGCTCCGAAGGTTACCGTTATGCTTATCCATAACTGATACTTATAGCCCCAGCGAAGTAATTTGCGTAATTGTAAAGTATTATTATATCCTCTTAATTCAGAACCGTATCGCAGTAAGGCGGGTGGAACAAACAATATTGATATAGCATTAATCCACGAAAAAATCCTGAAATAATAGCCATACCTGCCGTATTCCTCTTTACCCAGCATATGCGGCAGTATAAAAGCCAGGAGTATACTTACTCCAAAACTAATACCAAATGCCAGTGCCGACCATATCGAGTTTCTTATTACCTGCCTTGCAGTTACCAATATTACTCCACCTTTTCTGTTAACTCTTTAAGGGTACTCCTAGAAATTGCTTTTGTTGCGAAAGATGATTTTTTAGAGGTGCCCTTTATGCTTAATTCACTCACTATTGGCTTTTCATTCATATCGGCACAATTATCTCGGCAACTTCACGTATCGTCCGTTCCATCGGGTTGCCCAGGTTCACCGGCCCAACTGTCTCGGTATTATCCATCAGCCTTAGCAAACCTTCAACCAGGTCATCTACAAAACAGAATGATCTGGTCTGGCTGCCATCACCAAACAGCGAGATATCTTCACCTCTCAATGCCTGTAAAATAAAATTACTGATTACCCGCCCGTCATTACAGCTCATCCTGGGACCAAAAGTATTAAATATCCTCGCGACCCGGATATCTACTCCATATTCGCGATAATAATCAAACATCAATGTCTCTGCTACCCGTTTGCCCTCATCGTAACAGCTGCGCGGGCCTATAGTATTTACATTTCCCCAGTAATGCTCCATCTGCGGATGCATTGCCGGATCGCCGTAAACCTCACTGGTAGACGCCTGCAAAACCCTTGCCTTTATCTCATGTGCCAGGTTCAGACAATTAATCGCACCCTGTACTGAGGTAACAACGGTTTTTACCGGGCTGCGCTGGTAATGGATCGGGCTTGCCGGGCATGCCAGGTTATATATATAATCCACCTCATACTTAAATGGATCTGTTACATCCTGGCGATATATCTCCAGTTCATCATTACTCAGCAGATGACGAAGATTATCTCTCTGGCCGGTATGAAAATTATCCAGTACAATCACTGAATCACCTCTGGCCAGCAAACGCTCAACCAGGTGACTGCCGATAAAACCTGCACCGCCTGTTACTAGTACTCTCATTGAATTACCTCGTTTGTTTTTTTTCTGCAATTACCTGCTTCAATATTTCATCTAAGTCCGTTTCCGGGACAAAATCAATCTCTTCCCGTAACCTGTCCACGCAGGGGACACGACGCATCATATCGTCAAAAGACCTGCCGTACGCTTCTTCATAGCTCAGATACTTCTTACCGCCGGAACTGCCGGTCTTGGCTATTATCTTATCTGCCAGGGTCTCTATCGTAACTTCTTCCGTTGAACCAATATTATAAACTCTGCCCGGCGATGTCTCCGATGCCATTAGCTTTCTAACTGCTTTTACCGCATCGCCTACATAGCCAAAGCATCTTGACTGTTTGCCGCTGCCGTATATCGTTACCGGTTCACCCTGCAAGGCCTGTACAACAAATCTCGGTATCACCATCCCGTACTGACCTGTCTGACGAGGCCCTACCGTATTAAAAAATCTCGCTATCACTACCGGCAGACCATACTGCTGGTAATACGCCAGCCCCAGGAATTCGTCTATCGCTTTGCTGCAGGCATACGACCAGCGACTAAAACGGGTACTGCCCAAAACAGTGTCATCGTCTTCACAAAACGGCACTTTCTCTGACTTGCCGTAAACCTCGCTTGTTGAAGCCAGCAATATCTTTTTACCGTATTTGTTTGCCAGCTCTAAAACAATTTCGGTACCGTGAATATTTGTCTCTATGGTTCTAACAGGCTCATCCACGATCAGCTGCACTCCCACCGCAGCTGCCAGGTGAAACACCATATCACACTTCTCCACCAGCAGGTTCATCGTCAAATTGTTCCGAACATCATCTCGTACAAATTGGAGATTCTCGTGTTTTATCACCGCTGATAAATTCTCTATCCGCCCTGTAGACAAATCATCAATTACTATTACTTCATGACCGTCCGCCAGTAGCGACTCACATAAATGTGATCCAATAAAACCTGCTCCGCCTGTTACTAATGCTTTCATATTCCTCGCCTGTTTCTATTTCTGAAACTTATTCAAAAATCAATTTCGCACTTTTACCAATCAAGTTTTTCGTAAAATTCCTTGTTCTTTACTGAATACGTATTCAGTTGTGCTTTGCCGATCCTGCCTCGCAGAAGTTTTCCTGGCAATATGGCCTTAACCTTAGCCTTTATCCTGCCGCTTGTTTTCCTGGCTGATTCCGGGTTCTTACCTTCGACCTTGCATTGCTCATACGTTGTCGCATAGTCTGATTGTATAGGATACTTCTCAAATACCGGCTTATCTGCTGTCTTTACGGCATGTACCATTATCCACGCCGGACGATTCGACACCAGACCTACTCGCGATTCTACCTTAACTGGATCAGCTACCCGCCAGTGACCTAAATTATCATCCAGTTCTACTCCGGGATACTTGCTGTCACATAAAACCATACTTTTTACCTGGAAACCGTTTTCATCATCCAAAACTCGATAAAACAATTCGGGACTAAACTGATAAAAACCATGCCCCATGTTATTGTTGGCCGGGGTAAATATAAATAAATGACCGTCTTTTTTCAGTAGGTTCATACAATTGGCTATTGCCTGAGGAAAATTAAAGACATGCTCCAGGGTACCGCCATCGATTACAAGATCATATTTACCATACCAGCTGGAATCCAAAGCCCTGTTAAAATCATGTACCAGTTCGGCCCCTTCATAATCACTGTAATCTGCTGATGTTATACTGCAGCCAAATGCATTCTCAAGGAATTGATCATCACATGTTCCAAATTTCGGGAGCGTCCTACTGGTTATACCGTACTTATCACACAAACGCTGATATTCCCTGGCTCGCAGGAATATTTGCTGCCTGCCCAATGTTATTCCATTTACAAATTTCAGGCCCAGTTCCCGCTTCTGATCATAAATGAAATGAAAATTACTGTATACTAGTCCCATAGTTCAACATTCCTGCTTTGCTTTATACTTCCCTTCATCATTTAGACCGAAAAAATATATAAGTATCTATAAAAAATAAACTTAAACCAAATGTTAATTTGGGTAATTTTATTATATATTCATACACTCCGTGCCCGTCGGTTGCACAACCGCTTGTACAAGTCCATAGCTTTCGGGGATAAATAAAAGAAAGGCTACAGACCCTCTCAATCGAGTCTATCGGTAGTTCCGATAAAATTGGTTTAATTTTTTGACATTTAGCCATAATCTGTGTAAACTGTCCAAATGGTTCATTAGCATAGAGTTAATGAACTTTTAGCTTCGGTTTTCTTTTGAAATTTTTTAATGTTTTTACCTCTAACTGTTTCATTGGAATTACTGAAGTTTATAAATAACGCCATGGACGGCAATACAGATTTAATAAACAAATTTTCATCTGTAAACTACTTGCAAGGAAGCATTTATGTTCTTAACACCTGTTGAGACTCTCTACGAAAGACTACCGGCTTTTATTCTGGTTCTATTTCGCGTATCCGGACTGGCAATGTTCGGCCCGCTCCTTGGCTTGTCTTCAATCCCCGTTATTGTCCGCGGCATGTTCATGTTCGTTATTGCAATGGCTGTATGGCCTCTGGTACCCGGTATTGTTTTCCAGCCGGAAAACTGGATCGGACTTACTATTTCTGTTACCAGCGAAATGGTCATCGGTGCCGGCATGGGGCTAATTCTGCTTTTTATGTTCACCGGCATAAAAATGGGAGCCGAGATGATCAGCCAGCAAATGGGGCTCAGCATGTCAAAGATGGTTGACCCGGCATCCGGCTTGGACGTCACACTCATCCAGCAGATTTACAGCCTGCTGTTAACAACTTTCTACATACTTATCAACGGACACCTGGTACTCATTCATACCATTGCCGATACCTTCAAAACTATACCTTTAGCTGCTCCAATTTCTACCGAACCTATTATGAGAACGCTGGTTAATGTGCTCATTCTCGCATTTCAGGCTGGGATTAGAATTGCCGGGCCCGTTCTCGTTGCTGTCTTTCTCGCGACTATTGCCCTTGGTTTCATTTCCAGAACTATGCCGCAGCTCAATATTCTCGCTGCCGGGTTCCCAATGCGAATACTGCTGACCATGTTTATTATGATTACTGCACTTGGCGCGGCATTCGATATTTTTGATGAATACATTGTTCTTGCTTTCAGGGAAATCGGGGGACTTTTCTACCAAACCAGCTAAACGCTGACTAAATCACTGCTGAATCATTATTTATGCCATCAGATACCGGAGACAAAACAGAGGCACCTACCGCTCGGCGGCTGCAGGAAGCCAGGGATAAAGGACAGGTTGCCAAAAGCATGGATCTTACAGCTGCATTATGCCTGCTGGCTGCCCTTTTTACGCTTAATATTCTCATCGATGACATGATTAAGCTTATTATGGAACTATTTGACTGGGCTTTCGAGCTCGACCGCGTTGCGGTTACCGGAAAACTCGCTTTTGAACAAGGCGGGGCTATGGTTATTAAATATCTCGTTAGAATTCTTGGACCAATATTTCTGTTTCTGTTTCTTGCTTCATACCTCGCCAATCTCTTCCAGGTTGGATTCATGATTACTTCCAAACCTATTACTCCGTCTTTTGAAAAACTGTCCCCTCTTAGCGGTATTAAACGCCTGTTCTCTGCACAAAGCGCGGTCAAGGCGGCCTTATCTCTAGCGAAAGTATGTATTATTGGTTCTGTTGCTGGTATTACAATTACCAACTCTATGGAAAAAATTGTATCTCTTTCAACTCTTTCTTTTATTGACATACTTGTTGCCGGAGGTGAAATGACATTTATACTCGGCATCAGGATGGCAACTGTTCTGCTTATACTGGCTCTCATGGACTATGGCTACCAGAAATACAAACACTATAACGATCTGAAAATGACCAAGGAAGAGGTCAAAGAAGAAATGAAAAGGATGGAAGGTGACCCAATCATGAAACAGCGGCGACGATCTGTCGCTCGACAGCTGGCTTCTCAGCGTACCGCGCAGGCTGTTCCAAAAGCTGATGTCATTGTTACCAACCCTACTGAACTTGCTCTCGCTCTCAAATACGACCCTGAGACTATGCCGTCACCGAAGCTGGTTGCCAAAGGTTCTGGATATATGGCACAGCGTATTAGGAGAATTGCTCTTGATTCAGGAGTACCTATCGTTGAACGAAAACCGCTGGCACGGGCCCTGTTCAAAAGCTGCGAAGTAGGCGACTATGTACCGCCGGAACTTTACAAAGCGGTCGCTGAAGTACTCGCTTACGTCTTCGAACTCAACGATAAAGGCTTCAAACGCAAAAGTACTACAAAAGCTTGATAGTTTTAGATTTACATTCCTAACACCAAAATAACATTTGCGAAAAAAGCCTTTATTAACACTGATAAGAATATTACCTCTTCAAATAAACAGTTTGCAGACTTAGATAATATCTTGACTTTCACCTGTTACTACTATATTATGAATTTAAGGTTATTGCTTAAAAAAAGAGAATGTCAATTTCAATTTTACATTCCATTCTGGTTTATTTGACAAAATCTAAGGCCTTATTTCTTATAACTTATTTTCTAAGGAGAAAACTAAAATGAAAAAGATTGTATTGTTACTTGCTCTCTGTATTGCTGGTGTTGCATCTGCTGACGTTACCTATTTTGAAGGTTTTGAAGATGCTGGCTGGACAGCTGGCACCGACTCAAACAATTGGCAAAATTATGCTGGTGGCGATATCATTCAGGTAGCCTCTGGCACAGATGGTATCATCTCTGCTGATGGAAGCTCACATGCCATCATTACTAACCTTTCTGAACAGAGTAACGTCTATGGCACACCTACACTTGGCGCTGTCTCACCTTACACTAGATTAGGTGGCTACTCTGATTCTTTCGGAACCGGTTTTAGTGTTTCTATGGATGTTTATCTGGACACAAACTGGGATGACGGAAATGGCTTTGACTGGTCTGTCGCTATCAGTAAACAAGACGGTAGCCACCTTCGTGACTTTATCTGGCATGTTGGTATTGTTAACGAAGATTTGATTGTTAATGCATCTAATAACTCAGACTATTCATTTAACTCCTATAAACTATTAAATGAAAATAGCCAGGATTATGCAACTGTTTCAGATTCTGGATGGTACACTCTTGAAAGTGTTTACTACGATCTGGCAGGCTCACTTGCTGTTGACTTCAACCTACTAGACTCTAATGGTACACTTATCTATAGTGTTACTAGATCAACTGCTGATGACATCGCATCGGTTGTAGGTGGAAATAGGTATGGCTGGTTATGCTATGATAATATCGACGGACTGGCTCTTGATAACGTAACTGTTGAATATAACGCAGCGGCCGTTCCTGCTCCTGGAGCTATACTTCTCGCTGGTTTCGGTACCGCTATCGTTGGCAGAATTCGCCGTCGTATGAACTAGAGCTTATTTTATTCCCTTTTTATATAACCCCAAAAAAACAAAAAGGAGTCTGGCTGACACGCCAGGCTCCTTTTTTCAATAAAAAATCGCCTTATACAATTAACAGAACGTAACCACCTCCCCTGCTACAAACCAACTATATCTTCCAAATAACCCAAATTAGCGGCTTTCTGCCAAAAAATGCGAGAATATTTAACTTTATCCCTAATATCATATTGACACATCTGCTTTAATTTCCTATCATGTAATTCCACAAACGGAGAAGAAGGGAAAAATTGGGTCCCACCACCATTCCCTTCCAAAATTTAATAATTTTTTATTGAGTAACTGTATTTAAAAATTCTGAGGAGAGAAAAATGAAAAAATTTGCCTTTTTGATTGCTTTGTCATTATTTGCCGGTAGCACCTTTGCAGGAATTACCTCTGACTGGTCAGAATCATGGACTGAAAACATTGGAAGCGGAACCGGAACTGTCACAACTTCACTTTCATATTCTGATGGCAGTAATTTCACATATGAAAATGCCGGCAATTTTTACGGTTCAGATAAAAGCTACAAATTCTTACTGGAAACGAACAAAGCAGTCGACCTTGATATCACTATAAATGGTGAAAATTATTATGGTTTCTTTTGTATCAAAAACGAAAACAATGTTATTATTTGGGATGGCGATTGTAGCAATGACCATAATAAAGATTCTGTTATCGATGAATCAGCATGGTGGGATATCAGCAGGTCTTATACAATAATGTTTGATGGTACAAACCTATTCATAAATAACACTAAATACTGTGTCAACAATTCATCTTTTGACATTATCGTCCAATACAACAAAATCGGTGACAATGCTGCCAAAGCAGCAATCGGACTTGAATTGAACTTTGCTGAACCGGCTGCTCCTGAACCGGCCCCAACAGTACCGGCTCCTGGTGCTGTCATACTCGCAGGCTTCGGCACTGCTATTGTTGGTAGAGTTCATCGCCGCATGAACTAATTTCATAATTGAGCTTTTCGCTCAACTAAACATAATCATCACCATAAGGCTTCGTTTCTATACGAAGCCTTTTTTATTTTACTGCTATATTCTAAACCAGCTCTTCACTATTGTTTATTTTCTAACTTTTGCTTTTTGAATTCCTTTATCGCCTGCCAGTATTCAGCTTCAAAATACAAAATATCATTATGCCCGGCATCATCAAACCAGTGGCAGCTCTTCGGCTCCCTTGCCTGGCCGTAAAGTTTCTGACCATGATCAAAACTTATCGTCCGGTCATGCTTTCCATGCAATACCAAAACCGGGCAGTCAACCTTATCAATCTTATCAATATTCACAAACTTATCTCCTGGCAGGCCGGCCCACGGCAGCATAACACTGAAAACTGACATAAATCCGGATTCTACTATCAACCCGCCAACTTTATTATTCTCAGCAAGCTCACATGACGGACCGCTGCCTATCGAACGGCCATGGACAATTATCTTACCCGGATCCAATCCAAGCTCTTCAACCGCATAATCAAATACCTTCTGTACATCGCTACATACATTCTTTTCTTTTGGCCTGCCGCTGCTCGCTCCATAGCCTCGATAATCCCAGGCAATAATTGAAAATCCTTTGCGAGAATAATCTGCCAGAAACTCCTCTAATACGCCAAGATCCTCATAATTGCCATGATTAAATAATACTGTAAATTCCGCTTTAGAATTTTCGATATATACCAATGCAACTTGATTGCCATCATCAACAGGCAGCTTAACCAGGCCGCTCAATGTTTCATATGTACGCCTGCAAGGAAACATCTGCCTGTCAATCGCACAGCCTGCCAGCCAGACAAACACCAGCAGCAATATCACAAAACGCAATATAAGCATTTTCTTATTCCTCTTTTTTTTAACTTTCTTTTCCATATAATACAAATAATAACCTAAATTATTTATCAGACAAGCAAAAATAGGACTAACAGGATTTTAACTTGATGCCTGTTTTATTTTATGTAGAATCGAATTGACGATAAAAATAGAAAAACTGCTGTAATGAAACGTAATATCATAATCATTATTATATCTGCTCTGGCTCTACTTACTACTGCCAGCTATTTCTTCCTGGATGACAAGGTCTATTTTTTCCTTTTTAAATATCGGCCCAACATTTGCACTAACCATTGGATAAACGCATTCCGCCAACTCGGAAAAGCATGGGTACCAATATGGCTTCTGCTTATCTGGCTCATTACCACTCGACAGGTAAAACCGGTTCTTGTCGCCATTATCGCAATGCCGCTTATCTTCCCTTTTGTTTACCCGGCTAAATATTTTATCGCCAGACCTCGACCGGAATTCCAAATCGCTGTTACCGCCCAGCCTGAAAAAGAACATCACTTTGACAGACAGTTATCTTCCTTCCCTTCCGGCGATACAGCAACAGCATACGCCGTCGCAACTGCTCTTACACCATACATAGCCAACAGCTCCATCGCCGCATTCCGGTTCGCCGCTCTAACTGTCCTGCATTCATCCGCATTTATCATCGCACTACTGAGAATTCTCGCATCCAAACATTACCCTTCCGACACTATCGCTGGGGCCGCCATCGGCATACTCGCGGCATACCTGGCCTGGATTATCATAGAAAAACACCCCAATCTCAGGCCGCATATATACACCTGCAAAACGGCCAGGATTATCACACTCATTCTTATTGCGGCACTCCCGTTTCTAGCAGGTTATGAAAGAATCAATTCCCTCTATATATTTATCAGGCAGTTTTGGCCCTTAATTCTTATTGCCGCTGCCTTCGCATGGTTTAGGTATAATACCGGATTCGCCAAAACTAAGTATTCACTCAAAATCAATTTCCTGAAGTCGTCTTAGGCTTTACATCTACCCTTATCTGCAATGTAGCCAGGTTTATCTCCTGCTGCAGTTCCTTCAAAACTTCATCATCCGGCAAAAACAGTTCCTGTGATGTCAGGTAATCATAACATTCCATACATGGAACCACTCCCGTTCCGGCACATTCCCAGCATGGCACTATACCATAACCTCCGCAATCCGGACAGGTCACACGACCTTCCAGACGCACCGTCACAGCGCCGCTTCCCCTGCATTCCTGGCACAATACAAAAATCATACCGTCACATTCTGGACACAATCTATATCCGGTATCTCCACAATAAGAACATCGGTGATCTGGATCTTCCGATAGAGATTCAAATAATCCAGGGGTATAACTTTTTAATATCGCACGGCTCTCCGGCCATTTCATCGCATTCTTAAAACAATCTATTGCCATCGCGCCTGCATCATTTTTATTATTCGACTGCATCGCCTTTATCGCCAGCTGTAAATAGGCTAGGCCGGCCTTACCCTGCATATCCGCCTGGCTGCTCGCGGTACGAACCTTGTTAAATTTATCTACCGAAAACGGCTCCGAACGAAACTCCTCCAGTAATTGCTTGAGTTTCTCTTCCGATTCATTTACCAGCTCATATTCGTTATTCAACTCAAAGTCAAAGTCAAGTTCAATATAATATGATACATCTCCTATAAAATCTGACTTATAATCTACTATCGAACTTGCCGCATATTTTGTCATTGCTTCGAACAGGCTCTTGCGAACTGCTAACAATGGCGATTGCCCTTCAATTAGCTGTGCTGTCTTAAATTTTCCGGAAAACTCACCGCCGGAGATCAGGTCGCAATACACTGACACTTCCTCAGCCTTATACGGAGCGCGAAGATCAACATCACCAAACTCATACTCCAACGCATGAAAACGAAGAATATCCAGATCCTCTAAAAAATCCTCCTTCGAATATTCATCGTACATGACCGCAAGCAGCCCCTCTGAAAGCTGTTTTACACTTCTGAATAATACCTGGCTGACCGGATATGTTATCGATGGATTAATCTCTATATCTGGCGACAGTAAAGGCATGCCGCGGGTACTTCTTAACGCGGCACTCAACTCGATCGAATTCTTCCATATTACCGCCAAGACATTGCCCTGGTATGAAGTTTCTGTTATCCTGTCTGCCCCTTGAGCTCTTGACACACCCATATTACCGGAAACCAACCCACTGCTTACCGCCATCGACGGCGACAATCGCAAAAGATAATTCTGCCACCATTCCATAGTCCTGGCCAGATCCCGGCTTGTAAAGCTATGGGGCAGCAGACTTTCATAGGCACCGGACGACAGCGGATCGATCTCATAACGTATCAGCAGGTTACCGAACATCATCTTCGCCAATTCACGCTTGCCCGGCTTCAGCAAATCCAGCATAGCCAGTTGCTCTGTTGCCGATGACCAGATACACAACGCACGGATCATCCTGCAGGCTAGTTCCTGGTCCTTCTTCTTATCCAGTTCGTCAAAAATAAATTCCTGCAGCGAAGTACTTCCGGAAATACCCGCCAGCTCTATTGCCCGCCATATCCTGACCTTATCTCCTGAATCAAACTCTTCCCGGAAAAACTCTATCGGAAAATCTATCGAACTGTCCGGCTTACTTAAAATTGAATCGAGGTAATCGACCCCGGATGATTTCAAATCAAAAATTTTATCAGCTCTGCCCCTGTGCCGCATATTCTGCAGCATTAAAACATAATCAGAGGTCTCCGGTGCATTCTGCACTATTATTTGCCACGCCTTCAGAATTACAGCTATATCCTCAAGAATTTCTACCGAACTTGAACCGTCTGAGAAACTCGCCCTCACCTCGTCGATCAAAAATGAAAACCTTACCGGCACCTCGACAGACTTGACTCCCAGCGACAACTTCTTATTCTCTGGCAATACAGCCTCTGTTACCGATGCCTGTTTGTCCGGCTTATCTGGGTCCATGCTTCCATCACCCGCATCTGCCGCCAAACCTGTATCCTGCCCGCTTTCTACTTCAGACACCTGCCCAACTTCTACCGTATCAGCCCCACCGTCCTTTTCCGGATCCATATTCATCAAAACAATTGCAAATACTCCAAGCGCAATAAATGGTATTATTGCAATTAAATACAGAAGGTACTTTTCTCGGCCAAGCTGCTTTTTCTGTTTCTTCGGTTCTTCTCCCTCTTCTTCTTCAGCCACACCCAACTCTTCAAAACTGTCAAGCTGCTCCTCAACCTTAGAGTCATCCATCACATTTTGCAACGCCTGCAGTTCCTGCGAAGACTCAAGCTCCGGCACAAACTGATCCGCATCCAGCAGCACAGGCACCTGGTAATCATCACTATCATCATTGGACTTCTTACTGTCAGGTTCTGCTTTTGCTTCTATAGCCTCTGAACTGACGCTGTCCTCCATTACTTCCAAAAATGGAATTGCCCCTCTGTCGTCATCCTCCGCCTCAACTGGAGCAGACTTTTCGTCCGGTTTAAGAAATTCATCGGCATCTATATAATCTCCCGTTGCCAACGAATAAACATTATCGTCATCTGTTTCTTTCAAACGAAATTCATCTTCTTCAACTTCCGGTATCTCTTCCTCGATTGTTTCAGGCTCTTCCAGATCCTCAACTTCGTCACGTTCGGCTTCGGTACATACTTTATTAAACGCCGGCACCAGAACTTCCTGCTGAAATTTGCGTATCAGGACCATTTGACGCTGACCCGTAACTCCGGCTGCCAGTATACGCTTGCGCTCTTCAAACGCGGACAATATCTTGCGAAGATCATTCTCTCTGCGATCGACCCCAAGTATCTCCCAGGCATTGGGCTCTCTATCCGTCGATATATTCAATATTTTGTATACAATCTTCCACTCAGCCATAATGCAATTTCCGAAAACTTAAAACTTCGCTCTCCTGATTAATATTTTCACAAATAAATTCAAACTTTTGCCTTTATCCATGCAAAAAAACACTGATCATAACCGGCATCAATTACTCATTACCCATCTCGCCCTTCAATGTCTTAAACCGCTCTTCCTCCAATAGCTCTGGCCTGCGTAATAACGCCAGATTCATGATCTGGCTTGCTTTCTCCCGCTCGCCGCCCTTATTATAACAGAAAATCTTATTATACAAAGCCTCTTTCCAGCCTTCTTTCATCTCGACACTATTCTGTAAAACCATATTCCAGTATTCTGCCGAACGGACATAATCTCCCTCCTCTCGATACGATACCGCCATCTGGCGATAAAAAACCACAGTAACATGCATCGGGTAACTTTTTACAATCGACTCCGCCAGGTTCAAAAAATGAACGTAATCGCCGCTGCCGTAATAACATTGTGCCAGGTATATTCGTACCGCCACCGCATTCTTATCATCCAGCAGCTTACTGCTCAGCAGCAGCCGGTATATCCGTATCAACAGCTCATTTTCTTTCTCGGCCGCCATCTCAAGTTTGCGTGATTCACTCACCAGCAGGTTAAATATCTTAGGATCATTATGCAGATTCTTACTTGTTATCTCATCGATAAATTCATCCAGCCTGCCGCCCATCGCCAGTCGATAAGATATATTTACTCCCATATATTTTGCGAATATTTCACCCCGAATATGCGGCATAAACTCTACCAGACCCAGTATTCGCCCCGCAAGATCGTACTTCTCTCTGCCCAAAAGCTCACTGGCTATCTCGCATATTATATCTGCCGCCTCGACAAAGTGGCTGGTCTGCACAAAACTTCCATTACTCGCGGTAAACTCCCTGCAGCACTCCTCAACACTGTCAACTGCCTCGCGGTCCGTTAGCTCACCCTCCCTCATCATCGGCAATACCGCCAGCAGCATGCCGTAATAGCTCTTTACCTCCAGCACTTCAACCACTTCCTCCTGGTGGAAATACTCATACCCTTCCTTGTATTCCCCGGCATTAATTAGCAGACACCCGCTCGTCCACATATACTCCTCGCTATCAACCTGCCCCTTATCCAGCATACCGGCCAATTTACCGTAAACTTCCTTGAACCTGGCCCGGTCCTGCTCTACTATCTTTATCGAAACCTGGCATAATATCCCGGCCACCTGCTCACTATGAACATTACCGGGAAACTCTTCCATAAATAGATATGCCGAACCCCACGCATCGTCAAATTTCTTCGAGTTCCAGCTTGATATTACCTTCAAATACAAAAATTCACTCTTCTTTTCCGGCTCACTTTCATCACATAACTTCAGACCATCATCTGCCAGGCTGAATATCTTTTCGTAGTCTCGACCGTCAGCCGATTCATCGTAAGCCTGCAGCAGCTTAACATAAGGACTCTTCAAATCCAGATCACCCAGTAAATCGCTCACCCGGTCCTGCCAGTACTGACCGTAACCTTCTGTACGGTCTATCGCCTTAACCAGCTGCTTTCGCAAAGACATTTTCATCTTTATCGGCAAATCCCTGTCCAGCAGCCTGACGCCCGCCTCGATACAATTCACCAGCATCTCCAGCTCCTCACCCGTCAGACGCTTATCAATTGCATCATCTTCAAAATACTCCTGCACCACCCTCAATATCTCGACACTCAAACTCAGCTTCACCGAAGCCGCCAGCCGCAATCGTGCAAACTTTACCGCATTGGAATCACTCACCGACATCGTATCCAGCATCACCAGCAGATCATAATACCTGCCGGAATCTCTCAGGCACAGACCCTTACCATACAGGCAGTTCACCATTACCGGCAGATTCACTGCCTGATAGTCCTTCGCCAGAAAACGCGTAAAGATCTTCTCCGCCTCGCTTAAGAAATGCTCCTTCAAACCGTTTCCTGCTATTGTCGATATCGAATAATACACCCAGCCGTTACTATATTCGCAGCGACTTATCAACCCCAGCATCCGCCCTCGCTGCTTACGGTTATACATCTTGATATCTTCAAGCTTCTTATTCAGCCCGGCTTTCAACTCTTCCATCTGTTCGGCAGACTCCGCCAGCCCTTTCGCCAGCAGCCTCGCCTGCATCGACAATTCTACTCCCTCTTCGCCATTCTCCAGCCTTACACTAACCTTGGACGCCGCTATCCGAAGCTTGCTCTGGTTAATATACACTTCGAAAAATCCTGACTTTCCTTCGGGCATATCCTTCGCCAAAGCCTGCGCCTTATCAAGCAGCTCGACATAACCGTCCGTATCGCCAAAGGCATCCAGTATCAACTGCTCTACCTGCTCTTCCACGGTTAACCTGCTGACCGACACTTCCACACCGGACTCTATCTTGCTCTCCTCAACTTCATTGACCACCACCTGGCCCATAACCATCCCGGCATAAAATAGCAACAGCAGCAATATGTTAATCGACCGTTTGTACAAGTTTCAAACCCTTATCTTTCTGAATCTCGCCTTCATTCCGGCATAAAAACTTTCAACAAACCCTTAATATACAGGCAATTATCGTAATTCTCAATAAAAATAACTACACCGGTAAAACCTCCCAACTACTATCGTCTCACCTCCGTTGCCACTCATATCTTTTATCACATTTTTTAACGCTTTTACTTACACAACTACTTATACCCCGCCAAAACCGCATAAATTACATTTTTTCACCCATTGCATAAATTTTACACAAAAACATATTACCAAAATCCACATAAATACTTATAAAAAATAAACATAACCCAAACACACAACCACCTCAAACCCTGCTCCCATCATGAAATCATTTACAAATACTTGTTTTTTCAAAAAATGACAGCTATCATATACACAGTTATAGGACGTAAATTTTGATGGTTGCTTATTATTTAGGTGACCTCTGGAAATTGCTTTTATACCCGCTTGTAATTCACCTTCAAGTTACGAATAAAGATAAATTTTATTTGAGGATCAATATAATGAAGTCTACTATTTTAAGTTTAACAATCACTCTCTGCTTGCCTGCTTTAGTTTTTGCTGACCCATATGTAGTTGGACCAGATGGCAATCCTGATACAAATTTTGTCGTAACACATATCATATCTGCTCTGGACGGCCAAACACCTAGACTGGAAGCAGTTAGAAATCCAGCTTATGGCACAGGTGTAGTTGCTGCTGGTGTTGATAATGGGATACTTAAAGTTTTTAGGATATCTAATGGAATTGTAACATCAATAGGAATTAAAAGTGGCTACCCGAATGTTAGCGATGTTCGTTCAATTCGTTTTGATTGGACCGGTCAGTTTAGTAGTGAGCTTTTCATATCAGTACAATACGACAGCGATAATAATAATGAAACAAATAGGACTAATTTAATTCGTCTTTCTGGAATGAATCAATTTACAGTTGAATCTGCTCTTGGAGACAGTTCTGATTATTTATGTTGCATATTTGATTTTGTTATCGATAAATCATCTAATGCTAATATAATTCTCGTTGATGGACATGTTACTGGTGGTTCTAGCTTGTACATTGCAGACACTAGTTTCAACATGACTAAGATATCTCAAAATTCACTTCCAATAGGAAGAACAGACCTAGATATTTGGGGTATGAAAACCGACTCAACTGGGTTATATAATGGAAGATTGACTATGGTAGATTGGGATTATAACCATGACCAAAAATGTGTAATCTATCAATTATATAATATTGAAACTGAATGGGTATGGTCTGAGTTAAATTCACCTGTCCATACAAACAGTCGACAATATCGTGACCTCGCCTTTAGCAATGGCGGTTCGTTTGGCCAACAATTATATGTCACCGAACGCTATACTAATGCGGTTCAAGCAGTTGAACCGGATGGTTCCGATAGTGAATTTGCCAAGGGGTTTTATAATATTGAGTCAATAACTGTCAGCGACGACAGTATGCATATGTATGTATCAGATGCTAACGGCATATGGCATATCTATAAAGCTGACGCTGTAACTATTGGCCCCGAATTTGTCATGCGCGAACCGAAAAATCCAACTGATGGTGTATATACCAACGAGAACGGTATAGATTCTGCAACCCTGTTCTTCAACGATATCATAGAGTTCAACAACAGTGATATTGAAATCACTAACGAAACCGGCGAAACCATTCCGCTTAGCGTTACCGGCAGCGGTAGCTCATTTCTTATCATTGCTTTCGGCGAAACTCTACTCAATGATAAATACACTATCATTGTAAAAGACTCCGTTGTAAGTTCAGCAACCGGCAACTCAATCGACGGTGACAATGACGGTCAGGCCGGCGGTAATTATACTTTCACTATGGAACACCGCCACCGTCACGACAGCAACAACGATAACAATATCGACCTGGCCGACCTCGCCCAATTTGCAGCTGACTGGCTATGGCAAAAATAATATTATTATCTGCGAACATCAGCAAAATTGCAGGAATGGTATTTACGTCAACAGGCGGTTTAAATAGGCACATCTCCGTCGCGTCGTTGCCAAAGGTGAAGACGCAAGTGCCTCCGGTATTTGTCATTTTTATACGACCGTTTTTTGACAGACAGTATTAGCCAATATTTACTGTTTTATTATTTACAGCTCAAATCCTCTGCAAGAGATAAATCATTTCAAAATTACTTGAACTTCAACTTTCTTTTTCCTGTTCTACTGCTCATCTGCCAATCGATTTCCATTTTTTCTTTCTTTATCGGTGTGCATCGGTGTTTATCAGTGGTTCGCTTATAAGGCGTAGCCGCTTAAAACAAACTGTCAGCATATTAATACCCACTCCCCAAAACATATTCCAATTACCAAAAAATTACAACCGTTTTTTGCCCTGACAGTATTAGTCAGTATTTACCATTTCATTATTCACAGCTCAATTCCTTTGCGAGCTTCGCGGTCTCTGCGAGAGATAAATCATTTCAAAATTACTTGAACTTCAACTTTCCTTTTCCTGCTCTACTGCTCATCTGCCAATCGCTTTCCATTTCTTTTCTTTATCGGTGTGCATCGGTGTTTATCAGTGGTTCTCTTATAAGGCGTAGCCGTTTAAAACAATCTGCCCGCAAATTAATACCCACTCCCCAAAACATATTCCAATTACCAAAAAATTACAACCGTTTTTTGCCCAGACAGTATTAGTCAGTATTTACCATTTCATTATTCACAGCTCAAATCCTTTGCGAGCTTCGCGGTCTTTGCGAGAAATAAATCATTTCAAAATTACTTGAACTTCAACTTTCCTGTTCTACTGCTCATCTGCCAATCGCTTTCCATTTCTTTTCTTTATCGGTGTGCATCGGTGTTCATCAGCGGTTCTCTTATAAGGCGTAGCCGTTTAAAACAAGTTGTCCGCAAATGCGAATTATTCCTGGTCAACGTACATCAGGACACCTTAATTTTTCATTTTTAATTTAGCGTAGCTCACCACTCCTCTTAATTTTCAGATTTCAGACAGATACTGCAATTTTGATATAAAATTTACTCACGCGTCAGCTTTAAAATAAGTCGTCCCGATGTACATCGGGACACCTCCTTTACTCTTTTTATTTTACCCTTTACACTTCAGATGCCGCGGAGCGGCATCTGGTCAGCCCAGTGGTGAAAATCCGGCGGATTGGCACAGAGTGAATATTCGCCGTTATGGCTCCGTGGCCCGCCGCGTACCCTCCGTTGGCCGCCGTACTATCGCCGCGTAGCCTCCGTAGGTATGCCGTAAGGTAAGAAGAGCTCTTCTCGCCGCCGCGCTAATCCGTTGGGCCTCCGTAAGCCGCCGCTAACCGTCGCGCTGTCTCAATAGCCCGCCGTTGATCGACGTTCGCCGGGACGAGCCGCCGTTTCTCTTTTTAACGCCGCGCTGCCGCCGCTTGCCGCCGCGATACCTCCGTACACCCGCCGCGAGGTCTCCGCAGGTAGCCGATGGAGTTTCGCTGCCCGCGGCAAGTTTTCACGCGTATTACTGCACAATTCCTCAGGGGATAACATGAAAGTAAAAACGACCTGACAAAAAACAGAAATGGAAGTACCAGTTTTGCTTAAAATTGGTTGTACCAAAGCAGGTGGATAGGGCTAGTTAGTAGGTATGGCAAGCTTTTTGAGGCCGGATTGTCGGCATATGTCCATTACATGCACGATATCGTCAAACTCAACATTGTCATCAATAGAAAAGATAACCGGCAGATCGGCTATCTGGCTACGGGCGGATATATGGCTGCTCAATGTGCTGTCATTTTCACAGAGCCGGCCGTCACAAGTTACAGAAATATTTTCTCCAACAGTATTTATATCGATTCGCACCGGCTGAAACTCCGGTACGGTATTGGAGCTGCCGGGAATGGCGGCCTTGATCTCACTTTCGGGCAGCTGCACCGAAGCTGTACACATAAAGAATATCAGCAGCAGAAACACCACATCTATCATAGCGGTGAAATTCAGACCTTCATCTTTGTCTTGTCTGCCTTTATTAAAGTGCATAAAAACTCATAAGCTCCATTATTATATATACTTAGCTACCGGATTCGACCATGTTGAGCATTTCCTTGATATACTCATATTTCCAGGGAAGTATCTCGGCTTTCTGTAAAATCTCATCTATATCGCCCGGCATTTCGATCAGAATCTTATACCATTGAGCGCGAGTCACCAGTATTGGCGGCTCAATTCCAAGCTTCTCGGCTACCTGGCAGCATGCCTTCTGATATGGTTCGACGTCCAGCAGTGCATAATTCTCATCATAATCGCTGTTATCCACCGGCAGTCTTCTTGGCGGCAGCTTGGCATCTGCTGTTTTATGGCCTCGGTTCAGTGCCCGGGTAAAACTTTCTAAACGCTTTCCATTAAGGGTCTTAGGCATTCTAACGCCTTTGATGGCAGTAACCGGTTTACTATGGTGATGGTGTTTGGAGGCCCAGATAGCGATATCTATTATCATTGAATTCGACATCACCTTAAAGTGTGGCCGGTCCATCTTCCTGGCCAGTATGTCACGCCAGAACCACAACTGCCGGACATATTCCAGCTGACGGGTGGATAATTTATTTAAACCCTTTATACGCCATACTTTATCTGGGTTATTGTTTTCCTGCTCTTCGGTAAAACTGGCTCGCTGGAGCATCTCTTGGACGCCTTGCTCGTTCCATTGGCTGCGGCCCTTAGCCTCCAGCGTATCTGATAGCTTGCCTGCCAGCTGTTCCAGGTAGCAGGTGTCTCTTACTGCGTATTCTATCTGCTTATCTGACAAGGGTCTGCGCGACCAGTCGGATTTCTGTGAGCTTTTCGGCAGGTCAACATCCAGCATGGTCCTAACCAGATCTGACAGTGAAACCCGTTCAAATCCCAATAGCCGGGCAGCTATCCAGGAATCAAAAACCTCGCCCCTGGGCAAAAAGCCATAGCATTTTCGCAGCATCCGGAAATCATAATCACCGCAGTGCACGATGATCTTCTGACGTGATAAGACATCCAGTACCTGACCGACGCCAATTCCACAAAGTGTGTCTATTAAATAGTTTACACCGGAAAATGAAAGTTGAAGCAGGCAAACTTTTTCATAATAATGGTATAGACTGTCACATTCGATATCGATAGCAACGGCATCTGCATGCTGCATTTTTTCACATACTTCGGCTATTGCTTCGTTGGAATCTATATAGATATATGAAAGGTTGTCCGCTTGAGCTGCATCCATGTTTTCAGGTAGGTTTTTGATTGTAAGTCCATTAAATACGGTTACATAATAATATCACTAGTTATTCATTATTCAAAGCAAAATAATTTCAACTTTATTATTATCGACAAATTTCTGGTATAAATCCTGTAATAACACTATATTATATTACTTATGGACAGCAGGCAGATAACAATTACTATTGACGGCAAACAGATCGTAACTGAAGCTGGTAAAACGATTTATCAGGCTGCAAAAGAAGCCGGGATCGAGATTCCGGTATTGTGCTATAACAAAAAGTGCAAGCCGAATACTACCTGTATGGTCTGCCTGGTGAAAATTCATGGCCGGGCCGGATTTGCTCCTTCCTGTGCGACCGAGGTTACACATGAAATGCGAATCGACAGTGAGACCGAGGAAGTTATCCACTTGCGTCGTAAGGCTTTAGAACTGCTGCTGAGCGAGCATCTGGGCGACTGCCTGGGGCCTTGTCAGGTAGCGTGTCCGGCTGATCTGGACATTCCCAATATGCTGCGAGCGATAAGTGCCGGTGACATGCCGAGAGCCGCGGAAATTGTGCGGCAGACGATACCGATACCGGGAATTCTGGCGGCGATATGCCCGGCACCATGCGAAAAAATATGCCGACATAAGCAAACAGGTAGGTCCATACCGATCTGTGAGCTTAAAGGAGATGTCGGCTATTATATTATCAATAATATGGCTGTACCAAAACCGGCTGCCAGTACGGGCAAGAGTGTGTCAATTGTCGGTGCCGGTCCTGCCGGTCTGTCTGCTGCGTGGCACTTAACCCTTGCAGGGCATAAGGCTACGGTATTTGATAAACAAGCCGAACCAGGCGGCGGTCTGCTCCAGATAGAGTCTGAGAAGCTGCCGGCTGATATTCTGAAGGCTGAAACTGCTATGCCGTTTGAGATGGGAGCTGAATATTCACAAAGTGAGCTTGGTAAAGACTTAACGCTGACAGAGCTTACGGGTAAATATGATGCGGTACTGCTGGCAACCGGCCCTAAAAGTGATGAGTTTTTTGTTCAATGGGGGCTGGTTACCGGAGAATCTGAAAAACCGGTAATTGATAAGCTTGCCTTGCAAGTATCTGTTAATGAAGAGTTTAAGAATGTGTTTACCGCAGGTGGAATCAACCAGGCGGGGCGGATGGCAGTTCGTGCGGTTGGTCAGGGCCGATATGCGGCGGTGAGTATTTGCCAGTTTCTGGCGGGTGTTCCTGTAACTGGTGAGCCCAAACCGTTCAATACTCGAATAGGCAAGTTTACCGAAGATGAGCTGTTTCGGATAGCCCGGCTGCGTGATATGCTGGATAGCAAGAGCGAAAAGAGCAGCGAAAAACCAACCGCAGCAGATTGTCTGCATTGTGACTGTCGTGATGTTGACAATTGTAAGTTGCGTAAATACAGCAGCTTACTGGATGCTTCGCCGACAGCGTACAAACATTCTCAGCGTAAGGAATATACAATAGAGTATGCCGGGAGTAATAGGCTCATCTATGAGCCAGGCAAGTGCATAAAGTGCGGCATATGCGTACAAATATCTGCTAACTTTAATCCAGATAAGGCACTTACGTTCAGTTGTCGGGGCTATGATACCAGGGTGGTTGCTCCGCTTGGCATGGATCTTGGCGAACTGCCTGCCGAACTGGCTGCTGATCTGGCTGAATCCTGCCCGACCGGTGCATTATCAATTTCTGAGTAATATTTCTATTTGGGCCTACGTTTTGACCACCTTTATGAGCCTGCCAAATATGGTTATTTCCATTTTTTGTACTTTGATTATTATCTGATCGTGTTTTTACCTGATATTTAATATAATTTCGCGCGAAAGCCTGCCGCGGGCAGCGGAACACCATTGACGACTTGCGGAGACCTCGCGGCGGGTGTACGGAGGTATCGCGGAGGCAGCGCGGAGGCAGTGCGGCGTTAAAAAGAGAAACGGCGGCTCGTCCCGGCGAACGCCGACCGACGGCGGGCTATTGAGCCAGCGCGACGGGCAACGGCGGCTTACGGAGGGGCAACGGATTAGCGCGGCGGCGAGAAGAGCTCTTCTTAACTTACGGCATACCTACGGAGACCGCACGGCGATAGCGCGGCGGCCACCGGAGGGTGCGCGGCGGGCCACGGAGCCATAACGGCAGACATTTACCATGAGCCTATCCGCCTGGTTTTCACCACTGGGCCAACCAGATGCCGCTTCGCGGCATCTGAAGTGTAAAGGGTAAAATAAAAATTGTAAAGGAGGTGTCCCGATATACATCGGGACGACTATTTTAAAGCTGACGCGTGAGTACAGTTTATGTCAAAATTGTAGTATCTGTCTGAAATCTGGAAATCTAAAAAATAAGAAGAGTGGTGAGCTTTGCTAAATTAAAAATGAAAAATTCCGGTGCCCCGATGTACGTTGACATCAGGAATAATTCGCTATCGTCTCACATTTTGTTTAAATTCAAAGCGTTGCAGTAAGTCCCTTTTAGGCGATTTATCAAAGGCACTGAATGATTCGGCTATTATTTACCTTCCAGCCAATATTCTGCCAGTTCTTCCAAATCAGCAAATTCAAAATCAATCATCCAGCCATTGGACAATTCGCTGAAGTCGGAGAGGTTTATGCCATAGGAGCCGGAGAGGTCGCCGGGGATGTCACGCTGGAAGTAGAGTATTGGGTAACCGGCTGCGTTGTACGGCATATGCCAGAGGTCGTCTGTGCCGTTGTCGGATTCGACGTTGAAGTCCCAGCCGGCATCGGTGAAGGTAGATTGGGTTTGCATCTCGGCGGTGGTTTTGTCGTAATAATGGTTGTTTGTCGAAATACCTGAAGTTTCATTATCCCAGAAACAATTACTAATGTCACCGAGGGTGGTATCACTATGTGACGACCTTGTCATGTATCCGCAGAATCCGTCGAGGTAGGTACATTCAACTCCACCTGATACGCTGCCGATAGAATAGCTATTGCTTAATACTCCGCTACCATTCGCTCCACAGAAACCACCTATAGAACTACTATAATCTCCACAGTTAACATTCCCAGTAGAATAGCAATTGCTTAATGCGCCGCTACCACTCGCTCCACAGAAACCACCTATAGAACTACTATAATCTCCACAGTTAACATTCACAGTTGAATAGCAATTAGAAATCCTATTCCAAAAGCCATTAAATTCAATTGAAGCTTTTTGCCCGCAGAATCCGCCGATGTAACGACAATACAATCCGCCTGTTACGCTGCCAGTTGAATAACAGTTGGTTATTATGCCAGAATAAATAACCCCACATAAGCCACCAAGACCGCCGCAATCTAATTCACCAGTTACGCTACCGGTAAAATGACAATAGGAAATTATCCCTTCTAAATTTCGTGTACCATTTTTCCCACAGATGCCGCCAAGTTGATAACAATTATCATGACCGATTATACTGCCAGTTGAATAACAATGAGTTATTACGCCAGTATTCTCCCCGCACAGTCCACCCAGGTAATAGGTTGTACGTTCACCGGTAACACTGCCAGTTGAATAACAGTTAGAGATAGTGCCGCTATTTTCACCACAAAGCCCACCGATATAATACGAATAATAATCACTCGAAACACAGCCAGTTGAATAACAATTAGAGATAGAACCTCTATTTTCACCACAAAGCCCGCCAGTATAATTCGAAATATGTCCACCCGAAACATCACCAGTTGAATAACAGTTGGAGATAGTACCCCAATTTTCACCACAAAGACCGCCGGTAAAATTCGAAATATGTCCACCCGAAACATCACCAGTTGAATAACAGTTGGAGATAGTACCCCAATTTTCACCACAAAGACCGCCGGTATAATAATCGCCAGTGATAGCGATATTGTCTAAACCAAGATTGGTTACAGAACCATACACTATCTTAAAAAAGCCAAGGCCTGACTCTCCATCAATCGCCAGATTTGATATTACATGACCATTACCAAGTAATGTTCCCAAAAAATATTCCGGTATAAATGCATCTGGATATGTAATACCAACCAGGTCAATATCTGCTACCAGACTATAATACCCGATACGAAGTGAACTGTTATTTCTAAATTCTAAAATATCATCATAGTCAGTAATAATAAACGGATCATTAGAGTAGCCTGTGCCAGGAAGTGAAGTTACTAAAGTGTTTAATAAATACGGAGGTTCAAAACCGGATGAAATTTGCCATGAAAGTCTCGGCATATAACCAGCCTCAATAGACCAATAATCATCAGTACCGTCAGATGAATCGCCAGAAAAATCAAAACCAATGAAACTAGCTTTAGTCTGCAACTCATTATCGTCAAGAGGAGAACTAAAGCCATTATCGGGTCCACCATAAAAATAATGAAAACAGTTGATAATAGTACCAGATGGATTATACCCACAGAAACCACCGAGAGTATATGAGCGACTACCACCCGAAACTGATCCAGTTGCATAACAGTTGGAGATAGTACCTTGATTTTCACCACAAAGACCGCCGATAGAATGATCACCCGAAACCGAACCAGTTGCATAACAGTTGGAGATAGTACCTTGATTTTCACCACAAAGACCGCCGATAGAATGATTGCCCAAAACCGAACCAGTTGCATAACAGTTGGAGATAGTACCATGATTTTCACCACAAAGACCGCCGGTATAATAATCGCCAGTGATAGCGATATTGTCTAAACCAAGATTGGTTATCTCACAACCTGACTCTGTTTTACCGAATAGTCCACAATAGTATGCTCCATTGATTTCCAGATTTTTAATCACATGATTATTGCCATTGAAGCTGCCCGCAAAGGCTGTGCCGTCAAAGGTGTAATCGGAGTCGGTATCGCCTGCAATTGGTGCCTGGGTATAGATTTGTCTGCCAGGGAGATTGGGGGCAAGGTCGAGGTCGGTTTCGAGGCGGGTGTGGACGCCGGAAGCCCATTTAGCGGTGTCGGCGCAGAATGCCTGGAAGTCGGTAAAGTCTTCGATGAGGAAGGGATCGGATTCGGAGCCATCGGCACCACTGGAAACGCCGAGGTCGCCGTTGGCGGCCATGGTGAGTGAACTAGTAAATAGAACCAATAAAAATACAAACAGACCAGACTTTTTCATAATCTCTTTCCTAATTTAAGGGTTCAGGGACCAGGTTTCAAGTTTCAGGTAAAAAAACAACTTTGAGACCAAATACGAAACACAACCTTAAAATATTATAAGTAAACCATTTAAGGCCAAAGAGATAAAGAAAGTCAGCATCCCCGGCCATTAATCAATTTTCCAAAATAACACACTTATGATAGCAAAAATTGAGAGTAAATCAAAAGTAATTAATAGACAGGCAATCAGCGGCCAGCAGCGAGCAGCGGGCGGTAAGGATACAGCAGTTATAAGCTCATTGAAACCAAAGGATAAAATCGGTCATACAATGAGTAGGATATTGTATATTGCTTGCTCTATTTGCACGGGATGGTAAAGTGGTATGAGCCGGAACCGATGTTCCAGGCGGATACGCCGTTATTACAGGTGGATAGTTTGATATCACTGACGGCAGTAACTGGTTTACCGCCCTCTTTGATGGCTTGCAGTTTATCGGAAGGCAGATATACTGTGGCAGTAGTATTGGCAGGGATAGTAATATCGAAGGTTATCTCATTATCAGATTTGTGCCAGTTCGAGGTGATTGGCCCCCTGACGGAGTTGTAGGTGGATTTTACCCATTGCAGCTGTTTTAGAACGAGCGGGTTGATAATAATTTTGTCAAAGCCAACGGCCTGTGGATCAGGCTTTATGCCGCCGAGAGAGCTGTAGAACCATTTTGAGACCGAGCCGAACATCGGATGGTTGTGCGAGTAGGTATTGTCGCTGAACTGCCAGTGTTCCCATAGAGAGGTTGCCCCGCTTTCGAGCATATGGCCCCATCCTGGAAATGTTCGCTGGTTGACGATGGTGTAAGCGAGCTCGCCGCTGCCCTGGCGGGAGAGGATATCGAGCATGTAGTTTGTGCCGAAAATGCCGGTAGATAAATGATTATCGCATTTTTTGATGCGATCGAGAAGGTATTGAAATGCCGCTTTTTGAGAATCCTGAGGCAGAATATCAGAATACAAAGCGAAAGACTGGCTGGATTGGGTGCCGGAGCCGCATTTGCCGGTAGCAGTGTCAAAGAATTTGCCGTTATAGGCAGTCATAATATTATCAGCGAGAGTGAGGTATTTGTCTCGATTGTCGTTTTTGCCGAGTATTGCAGAGATTTGTGCGAGCATATTGGCACATTGAAAATAAAGAGGCGTAACCAGAGTTGGAGCGGGATTTTCGGTTAGAGTTTCATGGTCGGACAGGCCCTGGTTGACGATGAAATCCGGATTGCTGTTGATAACGAGGTCAAACCACCGGACCGCGGTATCATATTGCTGCTGAAGAATTGTAAGGTCGCCATAATAGCGGTACAGGACAAGCTGAGTATGTAGATGTGCCATGGCCCAGCCTACGCCGCAATACTGGATGCCGACGAAGGGAGCGGTATCGGTGAGCATGCCGTCGGCCAGCTTGCAGTCGTCCCAGTCCTGAACAGCCTTGGCATAGAAATTGGCCATATCATAATTGTATATGAAGGCCTCATTGGTATTGACCAGGTCGCCGCCGTAGCCGAACCGTTCGCGATGCGGGCAGTCAGACTGAACACTGAATATATTACTGAGGAAAGATGTCTGACATATTTGCTGGATGGAATTGAAAAGGTCGTTTGAGCAGGAAAAGCTGCCGACAGGAGTAACGTCTGTATTTAAGCGGTAGCCGGTGATAGAATCGAGCTCGGGTTTTTGGGGCAGCCCGGTAATCTCGATATAGCGAAAGGCGTGGAAAGTAAACCGCGGGGTGTAGATTTCCGGGGATGAGCCTTTGGCGAAATATATGTCTTCCTGCCAGGCGAGGCCGGGATTGGCCTGGAGGGAGTCGTTCCGCTTGCCCTTGATCTGACCGCAGACACTGGTCATTGGGTTCAATGTGCCGTCATTATATAGGAGTTCGCCATATCGCATTTTAACCATGGCGGACTTTTTGAGATTAAATTTGAAAGATGCCAGTCCGGCGAAATTGCAGCCCATATCGACAATATAAACACCATCTTTGATCTCTGTTACGCTAACAGGCTTAATAACGGCAGTGGATCTGATCGGAAGGAGCGGCTGGGCCTGGAGGATTGGAGCGGGCGAATCAGCCAGAGCAGCGTTGTGCCAGGCGGAATCGTCAAAGCCGGGCATATTCCATGCGGCAAGTTCCTTGCGAGCATCGTAAATTTCGCCAAGGTAGATGCTATTGCGTATAATTGGGCCTTCTGTGACCTTCCAGCCGGTGTCGCTGGTGATCAGCTGCTCAGAGCCATCTTTGTAAGTGATTTTGAGCTGGGCGATGAATTGAGGGCGACCGACAGTCAGGTGTTCTCTAATATTGAGATGCCCCCACATGCGTAGAGGGAGCGGGTTAAACCAGCCGTTGCCAAGTGTGACGCCTAGACAATTGCCGCCTGTTGTCAGCCGGTCGGTGAGGTCGTATGTACTGTAATAAATCCTTTTGGAGAAGTCGGTCCAGCCGGGATCGAGGAGATGGTCGCCGATGCGTTTGCCGTTTAGAGAAGCTTCATAATAGCCAAGGCCAGTGATATAAAGACGGGCCTGGCTGACGGGTTTGGTCAGGGTGAAATCCTTGCGGAATAATGGAGCCGGATCGAATTTAAAGAAATCCTCTTCGACAGCCGGGTTAGTTTTGCCATCATTCAGCCATTTAGCCTGCCAGTTATGCTGATGCAAAATAGCAGTTTCGAACCAGGCCGGTTCGCTCCAGGCACTGGGTGTATCGTTCTGGTCCCAGATACGGACGCGCCAATAATAACGGGTTTCAGGGGCAAGTTCCGGACCGCTATAAGTAACCTGGATGGAATTGCCCGATTGAACTTTGCGGCTGTTCCACTGGTCAGCTTTACTAGCCGTTAAAGAGTCGAGACTGGTTGAAACGATAACCTGGTAGGCGGACTGGGTCTGTGATCGGGCATCAGATTGCATAGTCCAGCTGAGGCGAGGATTTGTGATATCAATCCCTAACGGATTGACCTGATATTCACATTTTAGGGAATCGACCTTCAACTGACATTCAACGTTACTGGATAAGAGATGGTTGCACTGAAAAGATATAGACAAGAACAATAGCAGTAACGAACCAACATTAAAAATACTTTTTTTCAAAACATGCCCCCTGTTTTTCAAAATCATTATGTAAGTAAAAACTCAAACTGATTGCTGGTCAGCCTGGGCAACCGCCCTGATCTAATAATCAAGAGAAGAGATTTTATATTAAAATCATGACAAATAAAAGGGAAAAGCGGTCAGCGTAAGTAGAGTGTAAATGTGACAGCGCATAAAAAAGAGAGCCGATCACAAGGAACGGCCCTCTAATGAAGGGGGATATTATACAAAATCAGGTATTAGGAGCTAGGTATCAGGTATTAGTGAAGGTGTCGCAAGCGACCTTATTTTAAAGGCTGACGCAAACCGCCACTCTTTCAGCAAATACCTATAATTCCTAATACGTATCAAAAGTTAAGAGTGAAGAACTAAGAGTGAAAAGTTGCAGTTTCGCCTTTCGGCGATACTATTTTTTTAGCTGCCGCAATATGTCACTCTTTGCCTTACACTATTTACTTGTAAATAATACCTTAAAATATCTATTAACGCATGAAAAGCATTTCAGCGTAAGTTGGAAGCGGCCACATTTCAGCGTCAACCAGCATTTCCAGAGCGTCAACTGATTCACGAACAACGCCCATAGTATCACGGATTTCAGTGCTGGCAATCTTAGCAGCTTCTTCAGCTTCTTCGGCTTCATTAGTCTTAGCAATAGCAGCTTCCAGCTTGTCGATAGCATCTACTAAAGAATCGTTAAGAGCACAAACAGCTTTCAGTTTAGTTTCCTGAGCTTTAGTGCTTCCGCCAGCTTCTTTGACACAAGTCAGAGTAGAAGCCAAGTCGCCGGCATACTTCATAGTAACAGGAAGGATCTGACGTTTAGCCATGCTAAGAGCTGTCTTACCTTCGATCTTGATAGTTGTAGCATATGCTTCGAGCAGGATTTCCAGACGAGCTTCAAGTTCGTCAGGTTTTAAGACAGTGTTTTTAGCGAACAGATCAACAACATCTTTATCCTTCAGACACATCAGAGCATCAACAGTAGAAGGAATGTTTGGCAGGCCGCGTTTGGCAGCTTCTGCAACCCATGCATCAGAATAGTTATCGCCGTTGAATACAACCTTACCATGTTCCTTAGCAATCTTGATCATGATCTGTTCAAGAGCCTTAGGAGCGTCAGAAGCAGCTTCCAGCTCGTCAGCAATTTCTTTCAGAGCATCAGCAACAATAGTATTGATAGTAAAGATCGGACCAGAACAGCTCTGAGTAGAACCAACCATACGGAACTCAAAACGGTTACCAGTGAAGGCAAACGGAGAAGTACGGTTACGGTCAGTACAATCTTTAGGAAGTTCAGGAAGAGTAGTAGCACCAAGAACCAGCTTGCCGCCTTCAGCACTGCAGCCGGCCATAGAACCCTTGGCGATAGTTTCGAAGATTTCGTTCAACTGGTCGCCCAGGAAGATACTAACGATCGCAGGAGGAGCTTCGTTGGCACCAAGACGGTGTTCGTTACCGGTAGTAGCAACGGTAGCACGCAACAGTTTAGCGTTAGAATCAACAGCCTTGATAATAGCGAACAGAGAAGCCAGGAAGAACATGTTAGATTCAGGAGTTGAGCCCGGATCCAGCAGGTTGATGCCATCATCTGTACCCATAGACCAGTTATTGTGTTTACCGGAACCATTAACACCAGCGAACGGTTTTTCGTGCAGCAGGCAAACGAAATCATGACGAAGAGCAACCTTCTGCAGAGTTTCCATACAAAGCTGATTATGGTCAGTAGCAACGTTAACTGTACTGAATACAGGAGCTACTTCATACTGAGCAGGAGCCACTTCGTTATGCTGAGTGGTAGCAGTTACGCCAAGCTTCCAAAGCTCTTCGTTCAGTTCTGCCATATAAGAAGCAATTCTTTCATGCAGAGAACCAAAGTAATGGTCATCCAGTTCCTGGCCACGTGGCGAAGGAGCACCAAACAAAGTGCGACCGGCCAGCATCAAGTCCATACGCTGTTCAACGAAGCTGCGGTCAACCAGGAAGTATTCCTGTTCAGGGCCGAGAGTTGAAGTAACGCGGTTAGTAGTAGTATTACCAAGAGCTCTAAGAACACGCAGAGCCTGAGTATTTAGAGCATCCATAGAACGCAGAAGAGGAGTCTTCTTGTCTAATGCATGACCTTTATAAGAACAGAAAGCAGACGGGATATAAAGAGTCTTGTTATCGCCATCTTCTTTAACAAATACAGGAGAGGTACAATCCCAGGCAGTGTAACCACGAGCTTCAAAAGTAGCACGCAGTCCGCCAGAAGGGAAAGAAGACGCATCAGGTTCACCCTGGATCAGCTGTTTGCCGCTGAATTCCATGATAGATTCACCTGAAGGAGTAGCCGAGATAAAAGAATCGTGCTTTTCAGCGGTAAGGCCTGTCATCGGCTGGAACCAGTGACAATAATGAGTAGCGCCTTTTTCAACAGCCCAGTCTTTCATAGCATTAGCTACAACATCAGCTATTGAAGCGTCAAGAGTGTCACCAGCCTGAATAGTCTTTTTCAGAGTCTTGTAAACTGCCTTAGGCAATCTTTCAGACATAACCGCATCGTTAAATACGTTACTACCAAAACATGTAGCTTTGTTGGATTCGCTCATTGTAAAAGTCTCCTGTTTTTTCTTTCTTGTACAATATCCCTTGTACATATTCACATTTTCTATACACCTCTAGTTTGAAAACCAGAACGCCGGGGAGTAACAAGTTTCAGGTTTGAAACAGTCATTTTTAAGGCACAATCGTAATTTTCAATTGTCGAGGGCATAATATCCCACAATTGGGGCACGTACCCCAATCTTTCATGCCGGAATTAGTGCAATCTACGTGCCATTAGCACGGCAGATATCGATATTTTTAGTACTGATAACAGCGATTTTTCCCCTAACCCTATGATTTGCTTACAATT
Source organism: Sedimentisphaerales bacterium (assembly GCA_963666285.2). Lineage (GTDB taxonomy): Bacteria > Planctomycetota > Phycisphaerae > Sedimentisphaerales > SM23-30 > JAFGDI01. The sequence continues at coordinate 1,116,695 of OY762711.1, read as the reverse complement.
AACAATATGCCTAAAAATGACAGAAAATCAATAATTTCAAAAATATTATTACAATTATTTCGGAAAACCAAAGAATAAAGTAACTATTTTGTAGTTCAGTTAAGGAAAATAACATATATGTAACACGTGTCGCTATTAAAACAATTTTTGCATCTTTGAAATAATAGAAATGAAGGCCAGAGAAGAAAAGAGTTTGTATGCCGGGACAGGCAAATAGCTCTTATTTATATGGAATATAAATTTCTCCCCTGAGGTTGTCAGGGAAATATGGCAAGCCACCATCAGGGCTCATTGACACTCTCAACGGAGTAGTATCTGAAGCGTTAAACTGCTCGACATGCCCGTCAATATATGTCGCATTAAGCGTTATATCCAACAGCTCTCTGCCGGTGCCGTCATGGTTCATTCTGTTCCATAGTTGGGAAGCAACAGAATATTGAGGAGTTTTGCCAGATTTACGGAACTTTTCGCAACTAATATAGTCGCCAAGATCCAGCCAATTTGAAGGATTCGGAGTTGTGCCGAAAGTACAGGAGGCCAGAAGTGTGCTCTCTCGACTAGAAGCTGATGATGAGCTGGGACCGTTAAATACCCTGCCTAAATCGGATAGATAGCCTTTATAATTCCACCAGTAGGAGAAAGTTCCGAAAAGAGGATCCTGTAAACGGAGGGTATCAGGATTGTCCCAACTATCTTTTGAATCCCATGCATCCTGCATATACGAAAAATCAGCGGGCGCACTGGGGCAATAAATAGAATCAGCCTTTTCGATATATCTGCCAAGGTATGCACTAATAGAACGATGCCCGGAAAACTCATAATTGACAAGAGTAGTAGGTTCCAGCCAGGTTCGAGGACTACCGGATTCAATATAGGCAACAGAGGGCATAAGTCTGCCGTTATCAGAGTCGTACATAACAGAAGCCATAGAGGTTTGTCTCAAATTGCTCTGGCTAATAACTTTACGAGCAGCGATACGAGCTTTGTTTAATGCCGGAATAGAAATACTTAGTAATAAAGCAATTATGCTGATAACTACCAGCAGCTCTATAAGGGTAAATGCCCTGTATTGCTTTTTAGTATCTATTGACATAAAGCTCAAAATGCCTGTAAAAATATAAAACTTCTTTGTTTAAGAACGCAAAATCAAAAGAAAATATTGCGAGAAAAAAGAGGTATCAATATATAGTGCGGTTTCGCACTTTTGACTGTTCAACATTATACGCAAAGGCCGGAACAGGGCCTTGTGAATAAAAAACTTACCATTTAATTGTATTTTCGAGTTATTTCTCGAAAGTATATTTAATTCAAAGTGTTACAGGAAGGCCCTTTTAGGCGATTTTTGCAACTTAAAAACTGCGAAAGTAAACATATATATAATATCACATAATTGCTAAAATATCAAGGCAGCCCAAATAAGAATCCAGGCTGCAAACAAAAACATTCACAGCCTGGACCAGATGATTAAATATGAATTACACAAAAGACAAAAAACGTATGCATACACACATACACGATAATAGTTATAATACCTGAATAATATTTTTATGGCATAAAGGACTTTGTTAGAATATTCAGGTATTTTGACTATCTCAGTTACGAGGTAATACTTTAGGCAACCCCTGTTATCGGGTCATCCTTAATAATTATTACTGAGCACTAAGAACTGCAAGTACCCTTGTAAATGCAGCAAGATGTTTTTCTGAAGCAACCAGCAAGTTTGTGAGTACCTGAACTTCTGAGGCAGGAAGGGTATCATCAGCCAGCATAGCTTCGATATCAGCAATATCCATTTCTTCAATAAGCACACCCACTTCGAGAGCCTCAATAATATTCTGAGGACCTAGAGCAAGTATCTCATATTCATCGGTAAAGAATTGTTCATCATCCGGGGTAAGGACCATATCGATACCATAAAGATAAATGAGGTTTTCAACGGCATCCATATGACTCTGTTCTGAATCAGCTATGTTAGCAAAAATGTTCAGCTGATAAACTTCCGCCAAGGCTGCATATACATCATGAGCCAGGGTTTCCTCTGCAAGCAAATAGACTAAAGCATAGGCCTGCTCGTCTGTAGGCTGGTCGCCGGTGCAATCCTGCTGACAAGAACCGTCCTGCAGTTGATCCTGGTTCTGATCCTGAGCCTGGTCGCCAGTGCAATCCTGCTGACAGGAACCATCCTGCAATTTGTCCTGGGTCTGGTCCTGAGCTTGGTCGCCAGTGCAATCCTGCTGACAGGAACCATCCTGCAATTTGTCCTGGGTCTGGTCCTGAGCCTGGTCGCCAGTGCAATCCTGCTGACAGGAACCATCCTGCAATTTGTCCTGGGTCTGGTCCTGAGCCTGGTCGCCAGTGCAATCCTGCTGGCAGGAACCATCCTGTAATTTGTCCTGGGTCTGATCCTGAGTCTTGTCTTGAGTCTGTTCCAGGGTTTGGACTTTATCAGCAGACACCTTAACGGTAACAGGTCCAACACCTTTAGATCCAGCGTATCTATTTCTGACTTTATCACCAGCCGCAAAAGCTGAAGCAGAAATAAAAACTATAACAAAAATACCAAGTAATAAATTTCTGGCTTTCATAGGAAAGTCCTCCAATAAAATAGGTTAATAAAAACAGCTCCTTAATCGTGCGGCTTCGCACTTTTGACTGTTCAACATTACGATTCAAAAATAATTCATGCAATTTAAACGTACATTTTCCGGATACAGTAGTTAAACTGGATAATAAATAATGATAGAAACACTTTGATAGAGTTCCGCTCTTTTCACAGCAAAGAACGGAACCCAAAACTCGAAATATTATAAAAATAAAGCTATTGATGCCAAGGCATAGTATCAAGCCACTGGCTGCTGAGAACAGCAAAGTCAATCAGGTCAACAATACCATCACGATTAAAATCGGCAGCAAGCGGATACTCGCTTTTGGAAGCGTAAGGAGTGCCGCCATAGGCACCAATATTTAGTCTTCCGCCATTTGACGAACCCTCCAAAGAAGGGTCAAGTTCAGGATCTCCTGCATCAATACAGGAGCTGGTAACTCTATCGACAACCCAAACCCCATCAGCAACTCCAAACATTGCCGGCTGCTCTACAGGTTCGGGGTAAAATCTCCCCATCTCGGATTTGAGATGGAAGTCATTACTATTAGGATCAGTAAACATTGGACTACCCACACCGGTTCCATCATTTTCCGAAGCAGCCGATCCGCTCTGACAATCTTGTATCCAACTAAACTGAGCATCGCAATTAACCAGATCGCCGAACTGATTGGCCCAGAAGATACTATTAGCAATATTCGGATCAGCAACGCCATCAGCTATAATGCCCTGCAAATTCTGAACAACAGTAACATTCTCTATAACAGGAGAAGAGCTTTCTACCTGCACGGCATAAACACAATCACGAATAACAAAGTTTTTCAAAATACTGTCATAACCTTCAGCAGAATGAAAACGAACACCGTACCCATTAGGATTAGAGATAACAGCCGCATCAGCAGCACTCTTAACGGTAACAGCCTTACCGTAGAAATCTACCGTTTCATTATAAACACCGGGCCAAACAAGTATCGTATCATCGTCCTGAGATTTAATAATTGCAGCCTGAATGGTCTTGAGAGCATTCTGCCGAGAAGATCCGCTATTTATATCATTTCCAAATACAGTATCAACATGAATAATATTAAAAGGCTTAGCAGCATTTATAATTGTATCAGATAAAGCAACAATAGTTTTATTGGTTATCGTGCCTCCTGATAGGGAAGATGCCATACATATACTAATATTTATACATATGACAAAAAGCAGATGGATTTTAATTATATTCATATTTGTTTCTTTCAAACTAATCACAACTACTCGGTCACCTTTACAAATATATCTAATAAGGATTTAAGCTCTTGAGCAGAAGCTGAATTTCCCGGATCTTTTTCTGATTCAAGTCTATAGTCAAATACAAGGTATCCTGTTTCCGAGCCATTTGAATCGAATAAACGAATAGATTCAACTAAATCGGCGTCAAGCGAAACAGTATAAACAATTCGGTTATCACCGATCAGGAAGGTAACATCTACTGATTGGTCAGCAACCTTAATTGAACCGGCATCATACTTACTATAAGCAAAGTCACGTCGGATAGAGTCAATAGTATGCAGGCCATACCAAGGCCGAGAAAATCCGGTGAGAAAATCAGATTTACCAGAATAATAAAAATTACCGGCGATATCCAAGAAAAGCCAAGGCGAATGACTTTGTGCAGTATCAAGATATAGCGGGATACAACCACTGCCATTAACGGTTTTTCCGTTCAGTAAACCTGATACGGTAACACCAGCCCAGCCCTGTTTATGAATATCATCACGTAAATCCACTAAGCTCGCACTCTTTGCCCAGGTGAGGTTAAAATATTCTTCCTTAGGAATATTCCGTAGTCTGCCGGCCTGAGAATACGATCTGCCCTGACTATCCAGCCCTTTCACATAAAACAGTCCGGCCCCCTCGTATCTTATAGAATTGTCTAAACCCGAACCTGCTCCATAAGTTTCATTTATCGCCGAAACCATTTTATAATTGTCAGCCGGCAGCCGCATTATATCGAAGTCATTATTGTAGTAGTTATGGTTTAACAGGTAAACATAGTCTGCCGGTCGGTCATAGAAGTAATTACCATCCCGAGTATTAAACCACTGGCCAATCGTGTGGCCGGTATCGGCATCCCTGGCGGTAAACCTCGATAGAAGCGGCCCTGCCGGGCCATCAGGGTATGAATACCAGAATTCGGTATAATTTTGCGGGTCAGCCATAAGAGACAGCATATGAGCCGAAACCTGCCCTATACTATCATGATTATTATGCGAACCAGAACCCAAGTCGGACATAAACGAGGAAAGAGCCATAACAGTAATTACAGCAGCAGTCAGTTTAGCTCCAGCAGCAAAAGTTGTAATATTTGCTGTTAAGGATGCAGTAAATCCTGCATTAAGGCTAGCTGATGTTAATTGAGCAGTTGCAGCCTGAGAACCGGCAGTAATTTTGCCAAAAGCGATCAGAGCGGTCAAAAGAGCAGCTTTGGACATTCCATTTTTAGCTAATTTCTTTTTTAACGCGTTTTTCGCCCTGACAAAAAGCATTCTAGTGCCAAACTCAGTGCGTTCCATAATGTCGGCAATTTCAGGGTAAGTCATTTCCTCATAACACCTTAACACTAAAACACGACGATGATCACTCTTTAACTGCCGCATAGAGCTCATGACGACTTCAGACAGCTCTTCACTAATGAGATTTGACAGCCCTTTAGCCTGTTCGGAATTGGTTCCAGAGTATAGCCTGGTGACAATATCTTTCTGCCTGAACTCTTTTCGCTGCTGATTTTTCAGCTTATTATAAGCTATCCTTCGCAGCCAAGGCCAGAATTTATCCTGGTCTTCAAGTTTTCCCAAGCATTTTGCCATGTCTATAAGTGTATCCTGTACAACGTCTTGTGTTATATGGTGGTCCAGCGTCAAGCGGTATATATACTGCGTGACCCTTGGGCGTGCCATTTCAAAGAGCTGGTTAAGGCTTTCCTGATTGCCTGAACCAGCATTTCTTATTATTTCGTTTTCATTCTTCGTTAAAGACATCTTTTATAATATCGTCCACAATAAACGGTCAAATATAACGGTTTTTTTATAAAAATAGATAAAAAACAACAGAAAAGTCAAACAGTTGATTCATTATTTTATTATTGACTAATTAGAGATATATGGCGATACTTTTAGGTTAAACATATGCTGAAGCTTTAATTATAAATAAAGTCCAGCAAATAATTAAGGGTGCGGTTTATGCTACGCATCATATGCATGACGCACTTTTGATTGTTCAGCATTATACGCAAAGTCCGGAACAGGCTAATTAAGTGAATAATGAAGTGAAAAACTAAGGTGTTCGACTATCGTCTCACGCTTTGTTTAATTCAAGATTCACCTGAAAGGCCCTTTAAGGCGATTTTTGCAACTTAAAACAACGAAAGTTAACTAAGGTAATAATTTATTCAAACTGACCGATGGCCGGTTTGAAAGTAAAAAAGTAAACAAAACAGAGAGGTGATAATGCCAAAACGCAGATCTGTGATAACAGGTGTCGGGCTGGTCAGCGCACTGGGGCTGGGCAAAGACGAAAGTATGAACGCCCTGCTCAGCAATGAAATAGGAATAGACAAAGTAAGTTCTTTTGACGCGGAAAATCTCAAGAGCCGCGTATCAGGAGAAGCCCCGGTAGTAAAGATGAACCAGGTTGTGCCAAAGAGCCACCGCAAAAGTGTAAAATTAATGAGCCGCGATATCCAGCTAGCCGTAATGGCAGCAGATTGTGCCATGCAGGATAGCGGTCTGAACACCAGGGCTAATAACCCGGATGGCCCGATAGATATAGATCCGACCCGAAGCGGAGTCAATATTGGTGCCGGTTCGATGTGCTGCGACCTGTCAGAGCTAAGCCAGGCAGCAAGCACAAGTGTAACAGATGGAGTATTTGACCTTAAGACATGGGGCAGCGGCGGAATGGAGTCACTTACTCCATTATGGCTGCTGAAATATCTGCCCAATATGCTGAGCTGTCACGTAAGTATAATTTATGACCTGCAGGGTCCGAGCAACTCGATCACCTGCGGAGACACTTCCGGGCTGATGGCACTTGGCGAAGCCCGCCGTCATATCTCCAGCAACAAAGCCGACATTGTCCTGGCAGGCGGAGCAGAGAGTAAAGTAAATGCAATGAACTTTACGCGTTATGCCCTGAACAACCTTTCAAGCAGCAAATATAATGATACTCCCAAAGAGTCCAGCAGACCGTTTGCCACCGATGCAGATGGATTTGTCGCAGCAGAAGGCGGCGCAATCCTGGTAATGGAAGAATATGAACGTGCAACAGGCCGTGGTGCCAAAATTTACGCAGAAGTTGTCGGATATGGTTCATCATTTAATCACGGGAGATCAGATAACGATTTTATTAACCCGGAAACCAACTGTAAAGGCACCACAGTAGCAATACAAAAGGCATTAAAAGATGCGGGGATCGAAGCAGAAGACATTGACCTTTTGATACCACATGGAAGCGGTGTACCGGCACATGACAAAGCCGAGGCCGCGGGGATAGAGGCGGCCCTGGGTGACGCAGCTGCAACAGTACCAGTTCTGGCAACCAAAAGCCGGATAGGTATGGCAGGAGCAGGTTCAGGAGCAATAGATGCAGCAATAGCGGTTTTATCGATGGATAGAGGAGTAATAGCCGAAACATTAAACTGCAAAAGCAAAGCTGAAGGCTGCAGCCTAAACCTGACAACAGGCGGCAAAATCGAGAAAGAAATCAAATACGCCCTGGTGACAAACTACAGCCTGGGCGGACAGACAACGGCGATCGTGCTCAAGAAGCACGATTGAGTAAAGAGTCAGGAGTGAAGGACAAAACATGATCGCTTCGCTCGAATTTAAATAATTATAAGAATATACAACTTCATACTATTAGCATAAGTGCGGTATCGCACTTTTGACTGTTCAACATTACACACAAAGGCCAGAACAGGGCCAATTAAGTGAAAAATGAATAATGAAAAGTGAAGAATTAAGGTGTTCGACTATTGTCTCACGCTTTGTTTAAAACATAAGTATTGCAGGAAGGCCCTTTTAGGCGATTTTTGCGACTTAATAACTGCGAAAGTAAACCATAATAGAATAAACAGGAATAAATATGACAAGACGAGTTGTTATAACAGGAATGGGTACAGTAAACCCACTTGGCAATGATGTCGAAACTACCTGGAAACGAATCCTGAATTGCGAATGCGGCATCGAAAAGACAGAGATTTTTGACGCAGGCACATTTCCAACCCAATTCAGTGCCCAGGTACTGGACTGGAGTTTCTGGGATAAACTGCCAGAAGCAATAAGGCAAAATAATGGAACAGCTGCCCGTAACAGCAAGCTCATGATAGCGGCTGCATACCAGGCATGGCAAAATGCCAAACTTCCAGATAACCTAGAAGAACAAAGCGAAATAGCATCCGAAAATGTTGGTGTTTACCTGGGAGCGGGAGAAGGGCCAAGTGATTTCGAGAACTTTATCGCGGCCAATGTCGGAGGCTGGGATAATGAAGCCAAAGATGTAAACTGGAATAAATGGCTGGAGATCGCATCAGAGAAGATGAACGGCGTGACAGAGATGGAGCAGGAGCCGAATATGCCAGCAGCACACCTGGCCTCGATATTTGGCCTAAGAGGGCCATGCTGCAGCTGCTTGACAGCATGTGCCGCCAGCACCCAGGCAATCGGAGAAGCGACAGAAATGATCCGCAACGGCGAAGCAGATATCCTGCTTAGCGGCGGAGCACATTCAATGATACACCCGCTGGGAGTGACAGGATTCAACCGGTTGACCGCCCTATCAACCCGAAATGATGACTATAAAACCTCATCACGACCTTTCGATGTCAGCCGTGACGGCTTTGTCATGGCAGAAGGCGGTTCAGCGATAATCCTGGAAGAGCTGGAATCGGCGAAAAAACGAGGTGCAACTATCCTGGCAGAAGTGATAGGATACGGCAGTACGGCAGATGCTTTCAGGATAACAGATCAGCATGAAACAGGCCGAGGCGGAGCAGCAGCGGTTAGCCTGGCACTGGCAGATGCCGGTTTGAAACCAGAAGATATTGATTACATCAGTGCCCATGGAACGGGGACATCAGAAAATGATAAGATTGAGACACTGGTAATTAAAACCGTATTCGGCGAACAGGCTTATAAAACCCCGATCAGCAGTGTAAAGAGTATGCTGGGCCATTTGATTGCCGCAGCAGGAGCAACCGAACTGATAACCTGTATAACAGCGATAAGGGATAATATTCTACCTCCAACGACAAATTTGAATACCCCTGCCCCGGAATGCGACCTGGACTATATACCAAATGCACCGAGGGAAGCAGAAGTAAACATCTGCATGTCAAATTCTTTCGGTTTCGGCGGCCAGAATAATACTATCATAATTAAACGCTATGACAGTTAATAGCTGGCAGATAATAAAAATATTGCTAATAAAATCAAAAAAGGCAGGAAACGTTTATTGCGTCCTGCCTTTTTAGGTTATAGAAGTAATCTTTTGGTTATTCAAAAGTCTTTATGACATGCAACCCTTCGTTTGGTGCGGTCTTGAAATTAGATACACTAAATTCAAGAGTATATTTGCCATTTTCCGAAAATAACGGCAGGTTAACTTCCATTTCACTGCGAGCAGGGATAATAGAAGTTCTACCCTCGAGCTGCCCTAACCCAGCCACTTCCAGATCGATCAGGGCAGTATTTTCAACCATTAGATTAAGAAAGTCATCACCTTTTGCGGTAACAGTAAAAACAAGTAACTTATCCAATAAAGAACCGAGAAGCTCTTTATCACCTATAAGACTGTTTTTGTACCAGACAGCTGTCCTGGCAGCATCGAGAGCCTCTCGAACAGAATCGGCGGTACGCTCTTTGGCGAATACCAGAGTGAGGGACCGATGTTTTTCTGGCGTATATTTATAATTGATAGAAGGTCTGTGGATATCAGAATTACCCAGCATTGTAAGGTTGTTATCAATACACCACTGATGAGCGCGAGGGTAATAACTGCCACCATTGACGACTTCCATGCCATGAAGCTGTTTGTCAGCAACCATTTTAGTATGACATTCCATCCAGTTGCCACGATCCTGCCCTTTCCAGTCATGATGATTCCAAAAGACAAAGGCACCCTGGTTATTGGCCTGTCCGACAATATTAACTAATTTAGCAACCTTCTGTTCGACGGTTTCTTCGTCCTTGGCACAATGTTTGGCAAGCGAGCTGATATCCTTAATAAAAACAGCATTATAATGGCCGGGAGGAGTATCTCTGGTAATTTCAGTTCCTTTTATAAGAATAAGCTTATCATTATCTTTCAACTCATTTTTTGCGATTTCATATGGACGATCATGCTTTGTTGGCAAGTCCTCGTAATGTGGTTGATACTCAATATGGTCGGTAATAGCAATTACATCAAGATGCTCTCTTTTGGCTTCCTTAATTCGTACGGAAGGCCAGACATCACCATCAGAAAAAACAGTATGAGTATGGAAGTCACTTACCAATGTATGATAGCCATCAATATCAGGGAAATAATCCTGAGCAAAACTAACTACAGCGAGTAATAATATGACAGCAAAAGACAATTTAACATTTTTTTTAATCATCAAAAACTCCTCTAAAGAAAATACTTAATTTCAAAACTTACAATACAACGAGACTTAATTTCATCAATAAATCTTTAATTTTACATTAAGAGACAGTATAATTTTTTGGAGAGCTCAAATAACCGGCACTAACGGCTGAAATAATAATAAAGGAAAACCATTTAAATGGCAATCGAAATCGGAATCAGCATGAACTACCACCTCTCAGCGGATAATATTGAGAGGGCATACCTGGACCATACCTATTTCGACGTATTCGAGGGATATAATGTATTGTGTCGGCCAATATTGCCAGTGAGCAGCGATAAGAGTCTGGACGGATACCTGGAAAACATTTCCGGGATAGTATTTACCGGTGGAATGGATCTGGATACCAGACAATGGGACATGCCATTACACGCCAAGGCAGAGCTGGTGCATGCCAGACGTCAGGAATTTGACCTAAGGCTATTGGCCACAGTAATTAAGAAGAAAATTCCAATACTTGGCATATGCCTGGGGATGCAGATTATCAACATGGCATTCGGAGGTGAGATATGTCAGCACATACCGGATATAAACGGTTCTGTGAACCATGGTTATGAAGGTGAAAAGACACGTCACATGGTTTCACTGCACCCGGAGAGCAAGCTCAGAAACTGGCTGGATTCAGAAACAGTAGAAACAGCAAGTGCCCATCACCAGGGAATAATAAAAGCCGGCAATGGTTTACTGGCAGCAGCAGAAACAGAAGATGGTATAATCGAGGCAGTTGAGATGCCGGGACATCCATTCCTGATGGCAGTTCAGTGGCATCCGGAAAAATATATCGACGAGCCAGTAAATAAATTATTAATCGAAAATTTTATCGAATATTCAGAGAGACAAGGTCACTGAGATAATGCTATTTTAACAATGAATAGACTTTTCTGAATTCGTATTCGTGCGGTCCGTCACCAATACTGTCATCCCACAAATCTTCATCGAACGCTTCCCTGTCATTACAAAATCTAACACTGGTATCACCAAACAGCACATTAACACCAGAGCCGTTTTTGCCCATCTTGTGAGGTAAAGCACTCAGGGTATGAAGCAGCCCGGAAGTAATAGCGTAATCTCCATAGAGCTCCGAAATTGACTTGGCAACAATAGGGAAATATTCCTTGCCGTCAGATCTGATAATACCGCTGGTAGGAGTATAATCGCCAGGAATAGTAAGTCCCATCTTTTGTTTGCGGGATTGAGGAACATAACTAAAACTACAACGGACATAATTAGTGTTCTGTTCGGTTATCCCGGTATTCCATGGGAACCCGCCGCCACCATCAAAGAGTTCAAACCTCCATGACATAGCCGACCTGGGAATGCCTTCACAGTAAAAGACTTCCGGAGTATCAATGTATTTTTTGCCAAACAAATAACCTAACCCCTTGGTGTCATAAATGCGATCCATCGGCTTGAGATTTATATCAGGGTTAATTAAAAACATCATATAAGTTTTATTGGGAGTTCCAGGCGCTCCCATTTCATAGTCTGTCTGCGGAATTTTATCATCGTTGTTTGTTGCATACATGAACAGAGCCTGGCCAATTGATTTCAGATTATTGGCACATACAGTTCTTTTGGCATTATCCTTTGCCCTGTTTAATGCCGGTAAGATAATTGATACAAGTAACGCAATAATAGAAATAACCACCAGCAACTCAATTAAAGTGAAGCCTCTACCGCTATTAGCCTTAGAACCACGGTATAACATATTCAATACTCCTTTTGAGTTATAAACTTTTGACAATCAGGCAACTTCTACTAATAAAGGAGCCTCTGAAGTTTCTCTAAAAGTGCAGTTAATGCTACGCATCATATGCATGTCGCACTTATGACTGTTCAGTATTATACGCAAAGACCTGAACAGGGTCTTGTAAATGAAAAACTTTACATTTAATTGTATTTTCGAGCCATTTCTCGAAAATGTATTAAATTCGAAGTATTGCAGGAAGGCCTTTTAGGCGTTTTTTGCAACTTAAAAACTACGAAAGTTAACTAAGAAATAAAACATAATTCAGAAATCATACAGATTATATAGTTCCAGTATGCAAGATTATATTGATTTAAACAAGTCTATTTCGTGCATTATAAATGACAATTTTGTGCATATACACTTTATGCATCGCATCTTATCCAAGGCGTACTTTTGACTGTTTGGTATTAGCCTTATGGTGAATGGAAATGTTATATTTATCTATATTTGTGGGTATTTCCCCATAAGTGCATGTAATTCAACAGGCGGCAGAAAAGCCATTATATACAATTTCACAACTTGAAAATGGCAAAAGTTAACTGCATTACAGGTATAAAAAAAGGGAACAGCTAATCGCTGTCCCCCACATAAATGCACCAAAATCAAAGAAACACTTCATATTGAACTGAGATTAAGTGCGGTTTCGCACTTTTGACTGTTCAGCATTACACGGAAAGGCCAGAACAGGGCCTTGTGAATGAAAAACTTTATATTTAAAAGTATTTTCGAGCTATTTCTCGAAAGTGTTATTTAATTCAAAGCGTTGCAGAAAGGCCCTTTTAGGCGATTTTTGCAACTTAAAAACTGCGAAATTAAACATTAATAGTACATCTCAGAATTATCAAGACTATCTTTGCTCTTATCGCTTACACCCTTTTGGTCTGATGTTTCGCCTAAATCTATATTAAATAAAGTCGGATCGCCAACCTGGTTACTCGCCTGGCCGTTGGCAGCCCCATTTGAGCAGGACCAGTCCAAAAACAGAGATTCGCCTTTTTCAACTTCATTTTGAATATTCTGTATAAGAACATCAATATCATCACTCGGCTCTTCTAAAATAATAGCGCCGTCATCATTTGTCTTTACATCCACAATGCCGGGACATTCGGTTTCAAGCGTCTGGAGCAGTTCACTTTGCCGCCGAGTAAGTTCGAGAAGTTTATTACTCTGGACAACCAGCTCACGCTGCTTGAGAGCCTGCCTGATAGTAAAGATAAGTTCGGTAGTATTACATGGTTTGATAAGAAAACGATATACTTCGCCTTCATTAATGGCCTTAACGGTAGCTTCAAGAGAGGCCTGCCCGGTAAGAATAATCCTGATAGTGTCGGGGTATAGATCTCTAACCTTTGACAGGAATTCGGCACCGGTCATCCCGGGCATCTTTTCATCAGAAACAACAACTGAAATCGGCTCATTCGCAAGAATATCCAGAGCCTGCTGACCGGAATCGGCAGTAAAGATTTCATAATCAAGTTCAGCAAGGTTTCTTCTAATACCCTGGGTAACTTTTTGATCGTCATCAACAAATAATAATTTATATTTCATGGTATCTCTCCCTGAAAAAGTAATTGCAGCAAAAACTGCTTTAAGTTTTAATTAGTTCGTATTTTTTAATTCATAATCTTTTAATGGGACATTTCCATCAGTCTTTCCATGAGCCATCCAATTCGCTTTTTTCACTATGGTCAGCAAATCACACCTGCCTTCCAGGCAGTCAGTCTCATGATGGTTCAAAACAGCATCGACAATAACTTCAGGGATACCCCATAGATCCAGAAGCATAGCACCAACCTTGTTGTGAGAAGCACCAAAGTCATTATTTTCCTGCTGAAGACGATCCGAAACAGAACGCGAAGATCTATCTAATAGCTGATATTGCTGCGCATGCTTTTGAGCTATAACCAGCTTTCCAGCATCGTGCAGCATACCAGCTAACAAACTCCTGCTACCACAAGAGTCTTCCCCCAGTATATCCCCCGCAATTCCAGATGCGTACTCTCCTGTCAGACTGCCATGATAATATACCCGACGCTGCAGGCTTAACAAGAGAGGCTCCTCATAACATCGTACACAACCATCTATAAGATACCCATTGTGCAAAAACCCATATATATCACAAACTTTGATTATAAAGTCATTAGTACCGCTACAATTCAAATCATATATTTTTTCATCGGAATTACGTAAAACCCAGGACACAAAACCAAGGTCCCTGGCCAGCAGTTGAACAAGAGCCTTATCATTCAGATCCAGCCCCCTGGAGCTTCTGACATACTCAATTGTCTCCGGTAAAAACGGGAGGTGAGGCATATCAGCTGCTACCACCCTGAATTCTTTTGGCACATCAGCCCATTTTCTACTGACACTTTTGATCATGTCAATAATATTCAAACTACTGCAAGGTCGAGAAATGTGACGATGTACCAGGTCGCTGCTTTGCTGTTTGATTTCAGAATCATTTTCGAACCCGGCAAACATCATACGTACACTACCGGGATTTGACTCTTTGACTTTTTCAAGAATTTCACTGCCAGACATGTCTTTTGCCTTGAAGCCGGAAACAACAACATCAATCTTGTTTTTTTGCATTATCTCGAAAGCATTTGAACTTTCGGTAGCAAAATACAACCCCACTTCGGTCTCATGGTGAAGAGCCCTTTTGAGGCCGGATAACAGCCGGATGTCATCATCAACAAATAGTATGTTCTGGTTTGTTTCCATTTTTTTTAGACGTAAAGCCATATTTAAGTTTATTTCTACAAGCTACCAGAATTTCTATCGCCATATTAAAAGTAACATATAAGTTCCAAATAATAAGAAGAAAGATGCAGTAAAAATAGTAATACTTATAAAATAGCAACTTAGAGAAAATTACCCTATTATCACAGACATAAAAACCATGATAATTAATTAAGCAGAGTAAAAGTTATGAGACTAATTGTGAAATTAAACAAAAACCGGACATGGTTTATCCACAGAATTATAGGACTAACAAAAGGGATATCCCGGCAGGAGAAAAGCGAATAACAATATTAGCGATACCGATTGAGCTTAAGGTTACAGCCTGTAAAAGAAACCTAATTATTAATAGACAGTTATGAAACAGAAAACCACGGTATCATGCCTGCAAATTAATCCAGCCTGTTACTGCATCGCAAAGCAGTTTTAGGCGGTCCGGACTAATAATATACGGCGGCATAAGATAGATAAGTTTCCCAAAGGGACGTATCCAGACGCCGTGATCGACGAAGAACTTCTGAATAGCGGCAATATCTACCGGCTGGTGCATTTCCACTACTCCTATGGCACCGAGCACTCTTACATCAGCAACAAGTTCGCTGCTGCGACAAGGTTCAAGCATCGCCTTTAAGCCGGTTTCAATTTCTGATACCTGAGAAGCCCAATCGCCTTTGTTGAGCAGATCCAATCCGGCACAAGCAGCCGCACAAGCCAATGGGTTAGCCATAAATGTTGGTCCATGCATGAAAACCCCGCCATTATCAGATATCCCCATAGCTACTTTTTCGGTTGTCAATGACGCGGCCAGAGTCATATATCCACCGGTAAGAGCTTTGCCAACAGTCATAATATCCGGTGATATTTCAGGCCACTGACAGGCAAACATTTTGCCGGTCCGCCCAAACCCGGTTGCGATTTCATCGAAGATAAGCAGGATATTATGCCGGTCGCAAAGTTCACGCAGGTCAACGAGGTATTGAGGATGGTAGAACCACATGCCGCCGGCACCCTGGACAACAGGCTCGATAATAACAGCGGCAATTTCGGAGGAGTTGGCCTTGAGCAGCCCTGCAAGGTCATCAATGGACTCGGAATTATACGGCTGATCGAAACGACAGGCAGGTTTGTGGGCAAATATCTGTTTAGGAAGAATATCTGTAAAAAGATGATGCATACCGGTAACAGGATCACAAACACTCATGCAGGCAAGAGTATCGCCATGATAGCCGCCGCGAACAGTAAGAAGCCTTGTTTTAGTTTTTGGCCCCTGGGTCTGGAAATACTGCAGAGCCATTTTGATAGCAACCTCAACCGAAACAGAGCCCGAATCAGCCAGAAAAACATGCTGAAGCGGTTCCGGTGTGATATCAATAAGCTTTTTGACAAGGCAAACCGCCGGCTCATGAGTTATGCCGCCGAACATAACATGTGCCATTTTGTCGAGCTGGCCTTTGATAGCCTGATTGATCACGGGATGGTTATAACCATGGATAGCACACCACCATGAACTCATGCCGTCTACAAGCCTGCGACCGTCAGCTAATTCGAGTTCGACTCCATCAGCAGCAACAACGGGATAAACGGGCAACGGCTCTGCCATTGACGTATATGGATGCCAGATATGGTCACGGTCGAAAGTAATCAGGTTGTTAATTTGGTCTTTGTTCATGGTAAGGTCTGGCACTATTGCCTGTTCAACATTACACGCAAAGGCCGGAACAGGGCCTTGTGAATTATAATCAGGTTATTTTTATCATTTTCGAGGCTAAATCTCGAAAGCATATTTAATTCAAACCGCAACAAGAAGGCCCTTTTAGGCGTTTATTGCAACTTGAAAAGTGCGAAAGTAAACTCATACAAATATATCAGAAAAATCAATATCTGGTATATTTGTGATATCGATTTGAGGAAGATCAACTAGTGATGCCCTATCGGAAAAATGGTTAAGATTCGCTTCGATTATATCCCTGGAATCTGCGGTTATAGCCGGATCGTCGGGACTGTTTGTATTATAAATTACTCCGGCGATCATACAATTTCTGGAAGCAGCGCATTCAACGGTCATAAGAGTGTGGTTTATACTGCCAAGCCGAGAAGAACTGACAATAATAATGGGCCAGTTTTGAGCGGCAGCAAAATCAATAGCCATAAGGTCGCCAGTAAGCGGCACCAGCAGCCCCCCCGCTCCTTCAACTATGATAAAGTCATACATTTCAGCAAGCCGACTTATTGAATTCAGTATCACTTCCGGATTGATGGCCTTCTCTTCTGCCCGGGCAGCCAAATGCGGCGATGCCGGTAGAGTAAAGACATAAGGGCAGGTTATGCCGGAGATATCTTCGGGGAGCAGATCAATCCCCATAATCTTACGATGCAAGATAATATCTTCTGAAATGCCCTTACAGCCGGTCTGAACAAGCTTGGCAGTAATTACCCGATGGCCCTGCTGCTGCAAAAACGCTGCGAGCACGCCCGCAGCGTACGTTTTGCCAATACCGGTATCGATTCCTGTTATGTAAAAAACTTTTGCCATATTTATTTCTTAGACACATCCGGAGCATCGTAGAGTTTTTTCAGGCGTATCAGTTCCGCTTCCAGCTCTTTTTGCACTGCTGAATACTCTTTATCACCATACACACTGTTCATTTCCTTTGGATCCTTTTCCAGGTCGAACAGTTCCCAATCACCAGTTTGATAATAACTTATCAGTTTATATCTTTCAGTAGCCACACCTTCGTGCCTGGCAACACTATGGCAACCAGGAAACTCATAGTAATGATAATACAATGATTTACGCCACTGGACAGGTTTGCCAGTCAGCAGCGGAAGGAAGCTCTCACCCTGCATTTTTTGAGGAGCCTGCAGGTTGAGCATCTCCAGGAAAGTCGGAGCAAAATCAATGTTTTGAGTAAGCTTATCAATTACGGTACCGGGTTTGATAACGCCGGGCCAGCGGATAAACAGCGGCATTCTGAAAGATTCCTCAAACATCCAGCGTTTATCGAACCAGCCGTGCTCACCGAGATAGAAACCCTGATCGGAGCTATAAACAACAATGGTATTGTCTTCCAGCCCGTTTTCCTTGAGATAGTCCAGAATGCGGCCGATATTATCATCAACAGCAGCGATACAAGCAAGATAGTCCTGCATATAACGTTGGTACTTCCATCGTACAAGATCTTTGCCAGTAAGGTTAGCTTCCATGAACTCCTTGTTTGCCATTCTATACGATTCGGCAAAATCCTGACGTTGTTTCTCTGTCATTCGTTTCCAGTCGATACATTTTTCAACCGGCACTTTCAAATCGTACCCCATAATCATATCCCTGCCAATTTCCATCTCCTGTTTAGCTGCGTTACTGGAACGATTGCTATAATCATCGAAAAGCGTATCAGGTTCAGGGAATTTGACATTCCTATACTTATCGAGGTATTTCGGTCCTGGGTTCCAGGTACGATGCGGCGCTTTATATTGACACATCAGCAGGAATGGTTTATCTGCTTCTTTTTGCTCTTTGATAAAATCCAAAGCAAAATTGGTAGTGAGTTCAACAGAATACCCTTCAATGCGTTTTTTTCCTTCCGGAGTAATATAGTCCGGATTGTAATAATAGCCCTGTCCGGGATAGATCATCCATTTATCAAATCCGGTCGGATTGGTTTTCAGATGCCATTTACCAAAAATAGCAGTTTTGTATCCATTTTTCTGCAGGATTTTCGGGAAAGTCTGCTGGCTACCGTCGAACCGGTCGACATTGTCACGCAACCCGTTTTTGTGGCTGTGGAGGCCAGTAAGAATACATGCCCGACTGGGAGCACAAATGGAATTGGCACAATAGTTTCGAGTAAACATCGCACCTTCATCAGCAAGCCGATCAATATTTGGAGTTTTATTGACTATCGAGCCATAGGCACTTATAGCCTGAACGGCATGGTCATCGCTGAAAAGAAAGACGATATTCGGCTTCTGGGCAGCGTTCAATACACAAACAGAAGCCAGTAAATATACAACAGAAACCAATAATAATACTTTTTTAGACATTATAACTCCTTTTTTAGCGCCACAACAATAACAGGGTGATAACTTAAAACAACACCATTTTCAGTGTTAAATTTACTATTATATTCATCACAAAAGGCGGCCATATCACTTTTGGTCCAGCTTTGGTTTGAGATTGCGGTTACACCAGTCTGCTTGAGATGCTTGAGCACGTCTACCGGTGATTGAAATTCCAGGAAATACCATTTTTCATAACAGGTAATAACTTCAAAGTTATCAGAGAGTATTTCCTTGAGTTCGTACAGAGGCATATATTCAAGGGAAGAACCAGTTATACTGGAGACTTCAGACAGATTGTCAGGCCCGAAGGTTGAAAATGCCAGCATAGCCCCCGGCTGCATAACTGCTGCCAGCCTGCTGAGAGTGGCAGGCATATCATGGAACCACTGGAAGACAGCATTGGAAACAACCAGGTTGATATCCTGGGGTAATGAATCGATAGTTTCAATATCACCACTAATAAATTCACCGGCAGGAACGGTATCGGCAACAAACCGACAGTCATCGACAAGGTCATTTAAAAAGAGCCTCTCGAACCGGAGCTTATCATTTATAAGCCGGGTAAAAAGTCCAGAACCGCAACCAATTTCCATAATACGAGGAAAATAATGGCCGGCAGCCTCTATAAGTTCAGAAATCAGCCGGTCAGCAATCTGATGCTGCACCGAGGCATTATCAGTATAAGTTTTCAGGCTGCGGGCAAATCGCTGCCTGATCAATAACTTGTCCGGTTTGTCATAAACCAAGTATTACCCTCCAGTCAATAATATCATTAAAGAAATAATGAGGAGCCGGTACAAGCTGAGCATATACAGAATGCTTTTTCCAGAAAGCCTGCTGGCTGTCAGAAGGAAATATTTTGTCTTTGATACCTATTACGGCGGTATCAAAAAATGAAGGCTCAATATTGGACGATTCGATTCTGGATTGAAGCGAAACGAGCTCCTCTTTCTGGCTTACGGCCGAGCGGTCAGGATAATTGTCAGTAAAGAAATCCAATATATTTTTATCTTTACACATACGGCGATTGAAAGAACCGCGAGCAGTATCAGACCAATTGTCAATAGTACCCTGAAAGACATTCGGTGAAATACCGTATTTAATACTGACAGGCTCTGTTGTCCCGTTAATGGCGATACCCCGAGAAATATTCATCTTACGACCAGATAAAAACTCGGCGGCAGCCCAGACACCCAGCGACCAGGCGATGAGTGAAACGCTATCGTAAGTTTTTACCAGTTCAGGAAGATCAAGAGAAAGTTCCTGAGACGAATAATCATGGAATTCAAGAACATCATAAGAGCTGCATTCGATATGCTGTACCGGGTGCTGGTCCATGCCCCACCCGTTAAAGAATAAAATAAGCTCCTTATTATCTTGTCTATTAAGCCAAAAGAATTCCATAGTATTTATTTATGAGAAACAAACTCTTCCTTCCTTGACCATTTCAGGGGTAATATCATAAGTAGCAACAGCCAACTCCGAATTACTACGATAATCTTTGGTGTATTTACCGTTGCCGATCAAAATAATTTTGACGACACAACCGTGCTCTAATGCCTGTTTGACAAGTATCTCTCGTGAATCATCCCAATCCAGCAGGACAAAGATCGCCGAAGAGGTGTTTTCCAGCTCCTGAACAAGGGTAGATGAGATACTACCGAAAGGATCGGATTTAGAATGTTCCAGGCAAGCAAAAACTTCCAGCAGGTTATCAAACTGGGCGGTATTTCTGCCGGCACGGAAGATATAAAGTTCAGAACCGGCAGCAAAGACATCTATTACATCTTCACTTTTTGATATCGAATCAACAAGCGAAGCAGTAAGGCTGACAGCAGCTTCAAAGTTTGGATAACCTTCGGGGCCGGGCTTAACGTCTTCGCTGATCTGAGTATCAAGAATCAAAGCAACATGACAGAAATATTCTTCATTGTATTCCTTGATGGCAGGCGAACCAAGCCTGGCCCAGGCACGACAGTCTATCCTTCGAGGCGAATCACCAGACCGGAATTCCCTGTTGCCGATATATTCGGGCGACTCACCAACATTCGAGGCACTGGTGACACCACCAGGGCAATAGCGGCTATCTTTAGAAAGCTGGAGTGTACCGATTGGATGATATGATGGAATAACCAGCATCGAAATTTCACGCTTGTTGGTCGGTCCGTTTCTGAACAGATTAAAGGGGAAAGTAGAAAAATATCTCGGTCCGAAAATCTCGTACATGCCGCGGCGAAGAGGTTTCAGTTCAAGATCGTAAGTAACAGTTTCACCTGTTTTGATACACGAGATAACATCATTCGTTTTGGTCTGTCTCAATTGGGCAGGCAAGTGAAAAAGCCCGACAGCAACATCATAGGCAGATCGTTTTTTCAGGTTAGTTAATTCATACCGGACTTTTATTTCTCTGCCGGCCTCCAGCCGGTCGGGTAACCGCCCTTTAATATCAAGTTTCGGAGTATACCATCCTCCGACAAAATATATTACGAGGTAGGCACAGAAAAGAGATACCAGGAGATGATAAGCCGGTGACATAGTGACAAAACCAGCAACTACACTAACAGCACCGGTAATAACCATTCCTTCCTGGGTAAGCTTGAAGGTAAACAGGTCAAACCCGCGTTTGTTTTTGAGCGGTTTATATTTTGGTTTCTTATATGCGGTTTTATTAGTATTAGCCGGCAAACACTTAGCCCTCTTTCTTTTCTGCTTTTTTCGACAAACGTTGTATGTCTTCAACTAACTCAGCCAGACTTTGTTCACATTGTTCTTTTATCTGCAATTCTTTATATTTATCATATTCAGTTGCAGATTTATCTAATGCCATTTTATGGGAAATCTTTCCAGCATGATGAAGCAATTCTTTGCCATTAAGCTGAATAATAGAATCCAGGCGTTTAATCCAATCATCCATATACATTGGGGTATGCTGCTGTGCCATTGTTTCAGCAAAGGCCAAATATTGTTCAACAAGCAGCCCAAGCAACTTAATTTCATTTTCATTAAGATAGTTTTTTCATCATTAGGGTCATAATCTATACTAGTAGTATAAATATCCTTTATTTTCTGATAAAAGAATCGTTCCGATAATCTAATTTCTCGAATTCGTTCCTGTAATTCGTTAAAATAATTCATCGAATTACCAGATTTGAAACGATCATCGTTTAAGACAAACCCTTTTACAATATACTCTTTTAAGGTTTGAGTTGCCCAAATTCTAAATTGAGTTGCAATCTTACTTTTAATTCTATATCCAACAGAGATAATCACATCAAGGTTGTAATGTTCTATCTCCCGTTTAACACTTCTATCTCCTTCATTTCGAACTATTAAGAATTTCTTAACAGTTGAAACCTGTTCCAGCTCCCCTTCCTCATAAATATTTCTAATATGCATACTTATGTTTGGAACTGAAGTTTGAAACAATGTAGCCATACCTGCCTGCGATAGCCAAACAGTATCGTCTATAAGATGTACATCTATCCGAATATCACCTTCATGGTTTTGGTATATGACTATTTCTGAATTATTTTCCATCAAATAACAGAATCCAAATATACTAACATTTTCGATAACTTTTGTACTATCACTACAAAACCCTAATCGAAAAGATTCGGCTGTGAATTAGCTTTATCTTTGCCGAGCTTACCATCATAAGGCATATTCAAGTGTTTATAAGCAGCTTCGGTAGCCATACGTCCCTGCCGGGTGCGGGCGACAAACCCCTGCTGGAGCAGATACGGTTCAACAACATCTTCGAGAGTATCGCGTTCCTCGCCGAGTGTAGCGGCAATAGCTTCGATGCCCGCAGGACCGCCGCTATACGTGCCGATAAGTGTACTAAGGTAGGCCCTATCCAGATTATCCAGCCCCATCTCATCGATTTCTTCGATTCTAAGGGTATGATTGGCCGCGTCAGCGGTTACCTTTCCACCGCAATGAACCTGGCTATAGTCTCGCACCCTGCGTAGCAGACGGTTGGCAATACGAGGAGTACCACGGCTGCAACCGGCAATAATACCAAGCGATTCATCTTTGAAATCCATCTGCATCATATTAGCAGACCGGTTAAGACATTTGACCAAGTCATCCTGAGACCAAAACTCCAGATGATGCTGTATGCCGAAACGGGCACGCATAGGAGCGGAAATAAGCCCGGCTCGAGTGGTAGCACCAATAAGTGTAAACGGCTGGAGCGGAATATTGATAGTCTTGGCGTGCATTCCAGAATCGACGGTAAAATCGACGCGGAAATCCTCCATTGCCGGGTAGATAAATTCTTCTACAGTAGCGGGCAGGCGGTGAATCTCATCGATAAAGAGCACATCGCCCCGCTGCAGGTTGGTAAGTATCCCCATGAGGTCGCCGGGACGGGTTAATGCCGGGCCGCTGGTAGTTTTGAGAGCAGTACCCATCTCATTTGCGATAACATGGGCAATAGTAGTCTTGCCGAGCCCGGGCGGGCCATGGAGAAGGGTATGTTCCATCGGCTCCTGACGCTGCCGGGCAGCGGTAAGAGCGATCATGATCTTTTCGATAAGCTTTTCCTGACCGATACACTCCTTGATGAGCTTGGGTCTGAGAGCCAAGTCGTATTTCTCTTCGCCAGTTTCGCGGTTTTCCGGGTCAATTATTCTTTCTAATGCCATGGCATAATAATAACCCGAACAAAGGCCAAACACAAGAAAATATATCTACAGGCTCAGCATCTGGACATACCATACACCCAACCAAATCCATTTATTCTATCTTAAGACCGTTCCAAAGAGGAGTATCTCCTGAAAAATCAAGGCACTCACCATCATAAGTGAAAAACACGCCAGGGAGATATTCATCCAGCCGCCGACCATTTACTTCCAGAAAGCCGTCTCTTTCATATATTTTGACTTCCAATTCAGGTACGGGATACCCCAGAGCCAGAGCAATAGAAGCATAATTATGAAGTTTATTGCCGCCAATGATGTATTTGTATGTTCCGGTATATTTTTTCCACTGAGGTTTATAAGCGGTAAAATTGTCAGGCTCAGGCTTAGTATTTTCCGGTAAAACTACATTTTTGACCTTTGGGTCCCAGGAAGCAGGCAGAATAAAATCTGACTTCTTTTCGATCAGCTTTTTCCGGATCAATTCTTCGATAATATTGAATAGCTGAAGGCCACTTTCAGAGTTGGTTAATACCAAACCGCCAATACCATATTCCGGATACCAGATCATAAAAGTAGAAAAGCCAAACCCGCCGCCACCATGATTGATATAAACAGAGCCATTTCCACTTTTAACAATATAAACACCAGTTCCCATATCATTTTTATTTGTCAAGGGTGCATACATGATTTCCAGAGATGAATCTTTCAGGATGGTATGGCCATTTACTCTGCCATTGTTCAGGAAAAACCGGATGAATTCGGCGAGGTCATTTGCATTGGTATAGACACCTCCTGCTCCCAGCATAGGTATTAATTCCAGCTGTTTAAAATACTCTCGATGGCCAATAGCACGATTGGGATGATTCCTGATAAAATCAAGGTCAACAGAACTATTGTCCATTTCCAGCGGATCGAATATTTTCTCTTTCATATATTCAGTGATTGGCTTGCCTGATTTTACCTGTAATATATAAGCAGCCAGATCAATGCCAAGATTTGAATAGTGCCAGCTTTCACCTACTTTGCATTGAAGCCAGGTATCAGATATGCTTTTAATATGATCGTTAAAAGATGGACAGGAAGCATCTATGTTGTTACCAACCGGAGCCTCGTGAATAAACCCGGCGGTATGGCTTAATAAATGTCGCAATGTTATCACATCTTCAGGATGCTGTTCGTAACGGCTATTGATTTTGAAACCGGGAAGATATTGGCTGATAGGAATATCGAGGTCAACGAGACCATCCTGAACAGCCAGCATAACAGCAGAAGCAGTAAAAGTTTTTGACATCGACTGGATGCTGAAGATAGTATCCCGTGTAACCGGCGTATTTTTGTCATAATCAGTAAAGCCAAACGTGGCGGACCAGATTATACCGTCGCTGTCAACAACAGCCAATGCAGAGCCGGGAACTTTACGCTCTTTCATAATCCCAGGTATAAGATTTTGGAATTCAAATAATTCTGATTTGATCTCAGGATTCAAGCCCGTCCTAAAAAACTCATCCTGAAGTTTAGGATCAATTTTACACCCATTGACAAAGAAGCATACAATCGCTAATATTAAAACAGTAACTAAGATATACCATTTCTTAACTTTGATCTTCATGTGATATCACCCCTAAAATACACACAATGGCAATTCATTACACTTTCAGTAATAGTACCTTAACAAGCATCCAAACTCAAATATAAATGTAAGCTAACTTACGAGAGGACAATGATTTATTTTCGATTGACAAAGAGGAGCTTTTGCATAAACTATTATACTTACTACAGATACACAAATTTGACCTGTTAAGGCTGGAGTATATATATGCAAGCTGAGAAAAACAGCTCACTGGAAATCTTTAATAATCCGCTCTACCTGACCGAACAGCTGGATAAAAACCCGGCAATGAAGTCGATGGACAAGTGGATACTATTCTTTTTTATAGTCGGGATTGCGGCAAGATGTGTGCGATATTTCCTTATGTTTCCGCTGTGGGAGGATGAAT
Source organism: Sedimentisphaerales bacterium (assembly GCA_963666285.2). Lineage (GTDB taxonomy): Bacteria > Planctomycetota > Phycisphaerae > Sedimentisphaerales > SM23-30 > JAFGDI01. Next base: position 1,091,233 of record OY762711.1, on the reverse strand, counting down.
GCTTTATCGCGGTGAATGTATTTAAGCGGAGTTATATGGAGCTGCTGCAGCCGCTAAACTATCACCAGGTGGCACCTGTATTATATTTTTGGCTGGGCAAGGCTTGCAGCCAGGTGTTTGGATTTAACGAGCTATCGCTGCGGCTGCCGGCATTTTTGAGCTCGATAGCGAGTATGTTTTTGTTCTGGCATATATGCAAGAGACTGCTGAGCGGATCGGCAAGAGTGTTTGCGTTGGCGTTTTTTGCGGTATCATATCCGAATATACGATATGCGGCAGAATTCAAGACCTATGGAACAGATATGTTTGTCTCGCTGGTAATGGTAGTTTTGGCAATTGAATGGCTGCGACAGCCGAATAATATGAAATGGCTGGTTGGGATGATACTGTGGGTTCCGATAGCAATATGGATGTCGTTTCCGATGCTATTTACAGCGAGCGGATTAAGTTTACTGCTGCTGATAGTGATAGTGAAAGAAAAAAGGGGACGGACCCCTTTAATTTACTGGGTGATATTTAACCTGATATTTGGATTGTCGTTTATACTGATGTTTATCCTGTCAACCAAGGCTCAGCAGGAGGCCGAAATCGGGTATATGGCCAACAGCTGGAAAGATACATTTCCATCACTGACGAACCCAATTCAGTTGGTAAAATGGTTTATAACTACCCATACCGGTTCAACATTCGGGCATCCTGTCGGAGGAGAAAACTATGGCAGCAGTGCAACGGCTATCCTAATGATCACGGGGATATGGGCATTATTCAAACGTGGCAGATGGCAGATTGCCGCCCTGCTGCTGTTTCCGCTGGGCATGAATATGGCGGCGGCATTTATGGGTAAGTTTCCATATGGCGGGCATGTAAAGTTTTCGATGTATTTTGCCCCGATGCTAAACATTGTAATTGGTATTGGAGCGGCGGTAATGCTGAACAGTCATGCCGGGAGAGCAACAGAAAAGAATACCAAAACAGTGGTATGCCTGGTATTGGGCGGCTTGTCGCTGATAGCGATTGCAACATCGGCAAATGACATAATCCATCCTTATAAAAACAGTGCTGACGAACGCATGAGAAGCTTTTCGAGATGGTTCTGGTATAACAGCAACTTCGCATCGGAAGCATGCTGCATAAAAGATGACCTTGGTGTCTCGTTTTCTGAAAAGACATGGTCGGACCTGAGCTGGTCGGCAATGTACCTGGCGAATAAGTATATCTATAAGCCAACCGATATGGTTCGGAAGCCGTTTCCGGAATATCTGCCGGAAGATGGGCAGGGATATGAATATTTTGTTTTGTATCGCAAAGGTTTTAAGGACCAGGCAAAAGACGATTTTGATCAGAATAAATTTGAGCAGTGGTTTGCCGATATGAGTGAAAAATACGAGTTTGTCAGTAAGGATTGCTACCCGATGGTGCGTAATGACAAGCAGGAAAAGGAAGTATTTTCGGTTGATACGATAGAAATATTCAAGTTTCGGCAGCAAGAGCCAAAAACGAAATAAGTAACAAGACATAACTCAAACTGACCGATGGCCAGTTTGAGAGGTATTAGGTATTATTTATTTGGTATTAGGGAAGGTTTGCCGCAAAGCGGCAAGCTAATTAAATGATGGTAATATAAATACGTGTTACCTTACTCTTCTTTTTAACATTAATGCTCCACCACCAATCATTATGGCAAATGAAATTGGTTCGGGAATGATTTCGATAGTGGTAATATCATAGTCATAACCTTCCATGCCATCTATTTCCATTTTGAGATCATATGTGCCGGGAGTAAGGTTTAATCCCTGCATCAAAGTATCATAAGAAAGCTCTGGGGTAAGGCCATACGCAACATTTACACCATTTATACTCCAATAGATATCTTTGAAGAAATCAGAAGTGATGTTATCAGTCCATGAAGAAGGCTCATAGTCAGGATCCCAAGACTCTTCCCAATAGGTAACAGTAGAAGCACTAGCATTAAAGGTTACAGAGCCACCTTCGAGAAGTAGATATCCATCGCCAGCATTAGCATTTAGTTCCGCATCATCATATCCAGGTGAACCAGCATTCCAAACCCTGAGAGTGTCTACTGGAACATTAAAAATAGAAGAATCGTCATAAAGTAAAATATGATCTATATAAATACCTTCACCACTATCAAAATCCATCGTAAAATTAATACCATTGTTAAGCGAAAAGGAACTGTGTGAATTACCAGACAATCTATATCCTGAACCTAATGGATCTAACTCAGATATTGAACCTGTAACGTAAAAAACACCATCATCAGAATTTGCTAATCTGCCATTTATTAATCTGCCGTTAATTTTGCCTGACCATTCCTGATCACTATCACTATATATTCCCAATTTAGGTAAATCAGGAAAAAATGCAGCAAAAGGACCAACTTCCTGCCAGTCACCATCGCCATAATCCAAACGTAATGAAATATCAGCCAACCCGGAACCAGAAAAGATAAACAGACCTAAAACAACACTCAAAACCCAATTTACAGACACCTTTTTCATAACTAATCTCCAGAATGAAAATAAGCACAAAATTTCTTTTCAAGCAACAGCCGCCACAAGGACCAATATTAAAATTAACACATCAGTGAAAATATTACAACAAAAATAATGCCTTTGAGCATGCCGAACCACCCCAAAGGCCTAAACAACAACAATTATTGTTCAAAGTGAACATTTCACTACACCAAAATACACTTATTGACCAATACAGACATAAACCACATCGAGCAATTCATATTAACTAACTGCAAATCATATAGTTAAGGCAAAAAAATACTTTTAAAAGAAAAAAATAATTGCACAATAACCAACTGTTTATTCATATAAGGAACTTGAATAAGTAATAAAGATATATTAAAATCAGTAATTCAGGATCACAGCTTTCTAATCAATAAATTTGTTTGAAAGGTTAAATAATACTATGAAACATTCATTATCATTCTTTTTTTGCGGTCTCCTGATCGGTGCGATAGTAACAGCAGGCGGTTTTGCCCTTTATGTAAGGAATGCCGGAAGCCTGGGCTCAGATGCCAAGGTCCTTAAACTGGGCCACAGCCTGGACACCAACCACCCAGTCCATATTGCAATGGAATATATGGGCAAGCAGCTGGAAGAGATCTCGGGCGGTAAGATGAAAATAAGTATATATCCGAGCAGCACACTGGGCTCCGAACCGCAATGCATTGAGCAGCTTCGTGACGGCTCACTGGCGATGACCAAGACCTCAGCGGCTGCGGCCGAGAACTTTGAGGACTCATATTCTGTATTTGGGATGCCATATTTGTTTAGGAATTCGGAACATTACTGGAATGTCCTGGAAAGTGATGTAGGTAAAAAGATGCTGGATAAAGCAATACCAACGCACCTAAAAGGCCTATGCTATTATGACAGCGGGAGCAGGAATTTTTATACAGTTAACAAGCCAATCAAGACCCCGGCTGATCTTGACGGCATGAAGATCCGGGTAATGAACAGTAAAACCGCGATGGACATGGTAGAAACACTGGGCGGCAACCCAACCCCAATTGCCTGGGGTGAGCTGTATACTGCCCTGGCACAGGGTACTGTTGAAGGAGCGGAAAACAACCCGCCAAGTTTTACCTCTAACAAGCACTACGAAGTATGTAAGCATTTTACCCTGGACGGTCATACAATGGTACCCGATATCCTATGGATAAGCACCTATGTATGGGACAGCCTATCGCCGGAAGAGCAGAAATGGGTACAAGAGGCGGCAAACAAATCTTCTGTGTACCAGCGTGAGCTATGGAAAAAAATGACAGCAGAGTCTTTGGAGCAGGCGAAAGAAGAAGGCGTTACAATCTACGAAGTAGATACAAAGCTGTTTGCAGATAAGGTACAGCCGATGTATGATAAACTAAAAGATGATGACCCGAAGGATGCGGCAATCAAGAAACTAATCGAAGAAATCCGGGGGATCAAATAATATGCTGGCGACCCTAAAGATAATCCGAATTGTGCTATGCAGGATTTTAGAGTTTGCCCTGATCATAGCAGTTGCAGTACTGACACTGGACGTGCTCTGGGGGGTAATAACCAGGCATTTGCTGGACGGTCAGGCAAAATGGACAGAAGAGCTGGCAAGGTTTCTGCTGATCTGGGTGTCAATGCTGGGCAGTGCCGCGGCATTTGGCGAAAAGGCCCACCTGGGAGTAGATTATTTTGTCGGACTAATGGCTCCTTCCGCCCGAAAGATAATGGAGATATTCAGTTATATTGCAGTTCTTGCTTTCACCGTTTTTGTGTTCATAAAGGGTGGTCATACCCTGGTAACAGACAACCTGGAAAAAATCGGCCCAAATGGAGAACTGATAAAGGCCCAGCTCACCCCTGCCCTGCAATTAAAAATGGGTTATGTTTATGCCGCGGTGCCGATAGCCGGAATATTTATAATAGTATTCACACTGGAGCAATTGCTGGAATGCATTCTAACAAAGCCGGAAGCAGAAGTCGAAGAACCGGTTCAAGATAAGCAAGAAATACAGGAGGAGGCGAACTAATGGGTACAATAGCATTAATACTAGTTGTCGTTTTTGTTCTCCTGCTGGTTAGTAATGTACCAATCGCAATAGCAATTGGCCTGGCAGCATTTGCTGCTGTTGCCGCAAACGGTACAGCAGACCCAATGGTTATGATGGCATCCAAGATGGCAAACGGCGTGAATAGTTTTGCTTTGCTGGCAATCCCGTTTTTCATTTTTTCTGGCCATTTGATGGGCCGCGGCGGTATGGCAAGACGTTTGATAGATTTTGCCTCTACGCTGGTAGGCATGATGCCGGGCGGGCTGGCGTATGTAAATACCCTGACCTGTATGCTGTTTGGCAGTATATCCGGTTCAGCGGCCGCGGCGGTATCATCAGTAGGTGGATTTATGATCCCTGAGATGAACCGAAAAGGTTACAATAAAGAGTTTAATGTAGCGGTAACGACTACCGCGGCAACAACCGGCCTGCTTATACCTCCAAGTAACGTTATGATCGTATATTCAGTAGCGGCTGGAAGTGTTTCTATCGCGGCAATGTTTATGGCGGGAATACTGCCAGGCATTCTAAGCGGATTATTTATCATGTTAGTATGCGGCTATTTCGCATTTATCAAGAAATATAAGCCGGAAGGCAGTTTTTCATTTTCCACGCTCTATAACATAAGTCTCAGCATGACAGCGTGCGGAGTAATGACAATGTTGTCATATTTTGCATTTCTGGTATGTTTTCAAAGTTTGTCAAACTGGAAAGTGTATTTCAGCCTGCCGCTGGTAATAATAATCATATCAATAATCTGGCCAGTAGCACGAGACATCTTTAAGCTGGCAAAAAGTTACAGTGCTGAAACCACGGAGGCATACCCCAGCCTGCTGCTAATAGTAATTGTGATAGGCGGAATCCTGGGCGGAGTATTTACCCCAACAGAAGCGGCAGCAATAGCCGTTTTATACGCGTTCATTTTGTCAGTAATCTTTTACAAAGAGATACCGATAAAAGATATGCCGGAGATACTCAAGCAGACAGGTATAACAACAGCGGTTGTTATGCTGCTGATTGGTGCAAGCCAGGGTATGAGCTGGATTATGACAATAGCAGATATTCCACAGACTGTCAGTGCCGCATTGATCGGAATGTCAGATAACCCATTTGTTATCCTGCTGACGATTAATATCCTGCTGCTGTTTGTTGGTACCTTTATGGATATGACACCTGCGGTGCTGATCTTTACGCCGATCTTTCTGCCGGTAGTAAAGCAGTTCGGTATGCATGAAGTACATTTTGGTATAATGCTGATTGCTAACCTTTGTATCGGTTTGTGTACCCCGCCGGTTGGAACATGTCTGTTTATCGGCTGCGGTGTAGGCAAAACAACTATTGCTAAAGTTACCAAGACAATGATCCCGTTTTTCCTGGCGATGATCGCGGCACTGATGGTTATAACATATATACCTAAGGTGTCACTGTGGATGCCGGTTCAGACAGGTTTGATCAAACAGGAAGATGTAGATAAGACCATGAAAATATGGGATGAGAACTTCGGCAGCAAGGCAGAAGCAGAACAATCAGCAGAAACAGCAAATGATACTGATGTTAAGCCTGAAACCGTAAGTGACGAAAAGTCCTCTGCAGAGCCCGAAGCTGACAAAGGAAAACAGCCAGAAAGTAAATAACTCAAACTGACCGATGGTCAGTTTGAGAGGTATTAGGTATTAGTTATTTGGTATTAGGGAAGGTTTGCCGCAAAGCGGCAAGCTAATTTAATCATTAATATAACAATTTGCATTGAATTATGTTACCGCAATAAAAAATGTAAAATCGGTCACTTTGAGTAAATAATAATCTATCAATAGTATTGACTATGCAAACGAGGGCAAAATCTGCCCTCGTTTTTTTATTTGCGCTGAAGAATATACTGATATTGAGTTGGTTTATATAAAACCCCCAAATCGATAAAAAAATATCAATTTTCTTTCTTCTTTGTTTGACTATCGAAAATAATCGGGTATAATACGGGCGTATTTTGTAAAAAAACAAGAAAAATGTGGGGTAAAAAGCAAAATACCTGAGCAAGTGTCCGGCATTAAGTCATTGCTGGACAAGGGATTAAGATTTTACCCAGTAGATAACACAGGAAATATAGAATGAAAATAAAGCCATTTTGCGGTTACAGGTACGATAAAGAGGTCACAGGAGATGCCGGAGCATGTATTGCGCCACCTTATGATGTGATCGATCCTGACCAGCAGGAAAAGCTGTATGTCCAGAACGATTTTAATATTGCCAGAGTAATCAAAGGCAAGAAATTTGATACAGATACAGAGACGGAAAATGTTTACACACGAGCAGCATCATATATCAATGAATTCATTGAAAAAGGTGCTTTGAAGCAGGATGATACCCCTGCGATTTATGTATACTCTCAGTCTTTCACAATTAACGGTGAAACCTATCGCCGTAACGGCTTTATCGCGTTGGGCGAACTGGAAGAATATGGCGGAGCAATCAAGCCTCACGAAAAAACCCTGGCAGGACCTAAGGCAGACAGGTTGAACCTGATGAGGGCTATTGGCTGTCAGATCGGTCAGATATTCATGATGTATTCTGATGAGGAAAAGACTATTGACGCATTGCTAGCCGAGGCCTGCGAAGGAACCGCCCTGCTGAGCACCAAAGATGATGACGGCGTACTCCATGAGCTATATGCGATAACAGACACTGCTAAAATCGAGACAGCCCAGAAAACAATGGTTGACAAAAACGTATTTATCGCTGATGGTCATCATCGCTATGAAACATCACTAAATTTCATGAACGAAACCGGCCTGGAATCTACCAAATACTGCATGATGACCTTTATCAATGCTCATAACGAAGGCCTGGTGGTATTGCCTACACACAGACTGGTACGTGACCTGGCAACATTTGATATCAGTAAGCTGCTAACAGATATGAGCGAAGATTTTGATATCGCCCGTATGGACTTTACAGATATAGTTGATAAGAAAAATAAGCTGACCGATGTTATTGACGCATTAAAAGTTGAACTTGAGACCGGAAATAACGCATTTGGCATGTATTTCAACGATGGCGGTTTCTATATCGCAACATTGAAAGATCTTGCAATTATGGAACCCCTGGCACCGGAAAACAGCCCGGCATGGCGTAAGCTTGATGTAGCAGTTCTACATAAGGCAATCCTGGAGAAGCACCTGGGGATAGACCAAGAGGCATTAACAGCCCAGAGTAATGTAGATTACATAAAAGACCTGGGCGATGCCGTAATGCGTGCAATCGACAAGGTCGACAGCGGCCAGGCCCAGGGCCTGTTCCTGATGAATACAGTACCCCCATCGTCAGTTGAAGATGTTGCGGCCACAGGAGAAAAGATGCCGCAGAAATCGACATTTTTCTACCCGAAGATCTTCTCGGGTCTAACAATCAATAAAGTTAGGTAGAGTTGGCTTTTTGGTTGTGCCACACTCTTAAATTTTAATATATACTTTAACTAAGGAGACATCAAAATGACTAGAGCGCATAATTTTTATGCCGGACCGTCTGCAATTCCAACAGAAGTATTGCAGGAGGCATGTGAGGAACTACTCGACTATCAGGGTACTGGCACCAGTATCATGGAGACCTCACACCGCTCGTCGGAATTTGATGCTGTACATAATGAGACAATAGCAAACGCCAAAGAACTGATGGGTTTAGGCGACGACTTTGAAGTTATCCTGATCCAGGGTGGTGCGAGCATGCAATTTGCCCTGATACCAATGAACCTGCTGAGCGAAGGTAAATCAGCTGACTATATCAATACAGGTACATGGAGTAAAAAGGCTATCAAAGAAGCCAAGCTATTTGGCAAAGTAAATGTAGCAGCAAATATGGAACTGGAAGGCGGCGTATTTAAGGCAATGCCAAAACAGGCCGATCTAAAACTGGATGCCAACGCAGTATATTGCCATATAACATCAAATAACACAATTTACGGCACACAGTGGTCGCAGTTCCCTGATACAGCGGGAGTACCACTGGTAGCAGATATGTCAAGTGATATCATGTCACGTGTATTTGATCCAAAGCCATTTGGTATAATCTATGCCGGAGCCCAAAAGAACCTGGGACCATCCGGTGTGGCTCTGGTAGCAATTCGTAAAGACATCATAGAAAAGATGAACGACGGACTACCTACAATGCTGAGCTATAAAACTCATATTGACAATAACTCATTATTCAATACTCCGCCTAGTTTCGGTATTTACGTGATGGGCAAAGTGCTGAAGTGGGTTAAAGGCAAAGGTGGTTTAGCCGGTATTGAAAAGATCAATAATGCAAAAGCTGCTATGCTGTATGATGCGATAGACAACTCAAACGGTTTCTATGTTAATACTATAGCACCAGAAGATCGTTCAAAGATGAATGTCGTGTTCAATCTGCCAACACCAGAACTGGAAGCAGAATTCATCAAGGAAGCTAAATCCAATAATATGATCGGTCTAAAAGGCCATCGCAGTATCGGCGGTATCCGTGCTTCTATCTATAACGCAGTAGCAACAGAAAGCGTTCAGGCCTTGTGTGACCTGATGAAAGAATTTTCTGCTAAAAAAGGGTAAAACAGCCCTGAAGTATAATTTTCTTTACTAATAACGACAAAAACCGTAGCATATCACACTGATGGCTGCGGTTTTTTTATTTTACAGCAGCTATATTGGAGGTGCGGTTTATGCTTCGCATCATATGCATAGCGTACTTTTGACTGTTCAACATTACACGCAAAGGCCAGAACAGGGCCAATTAAGTGAAAAATGAATAATGAAAAATTAAGGTATTCGACTATCGTCTCATACTTAGTTTAAAATCAAAGCGTTGCAGGAAGTCCTTTTAGACGATTTACCAGAGGCACTTCCTTATCGCAACTTAAAAACTGCGAAAGTAAACTTGGAGCAGAGACAATAAAAAGAATATCAGTCATAAATCCAGATAAAAATGAAAGATACAAAATTGCCAATAAAGTGCATTGAATGGATGCTTACTACCAGGTGTAATTATGCATGTGAATATTGCTGCAGCAACACCCAGAACACAAAAGATAATAAGCATAGCCCAGACAGTGTAACTGAAAGTATGCTAAATCTATTTGGCAGTTTAGACGGCAGCTGCCATGTAAAACTCATTGGAGGAGAGCCTTTTGTACATCCAAGGTTTATCGAGATCAGTAAAGCAATAGCCGACATGGGACACACATTAAGTTTGACAACAAATTTTTCGTGTTCGCAAAAGAAACTTGAAGAATATCTCGAAGCTACCGGTGATAAACTCAACCTGATGAATGCAAGCCTGCACATACAACAGGTTAAAGACCGGGATGATTTCGTAGAGAAATGTGCCTGGTTCCAGGGGCATAAATCTGACACGTGCAGATTTACAGTATCCGCAGTTGTTACGGAAGAAAATTTTGAAGATTTATGCGAGATGGAGAAGAGGCTGTCAGAAAGAGGAGTAACTTTCCATTTCCGCCATTGTGTAGATGATGGTAAGTTTGTCCAATATTCAGATAGAATCGTCAAGCATATATATAAAGACAAAAAGAAAAAGGTTGACGACAAAAACAACCAGTTATGCAGCACAATATGCCGAACGGGGTATAATTTTATTGCGGTTAATATCGACGGCAAAGCGTACAGATGCTGGATGCCGCAGCTAGGCGGTAAGCTAGGCAGTATCCCTGATAAAACCTTTGCATTATATAAGTCCGCAATGCCATGCCTTTCCCCGGTATGCACCTGTGACGTAGCTGCTTATCACAAGATGATAGAATTTGGCAATAAGGCAAACGGATTTACTATGCTTTGCGCCAGATTGCAGGCTATAATCCGAGAGATAAGAGTCGAGCCAGAAAATATCACAAAAGCGATAAAAAAACGAATATTCAGAAACAAATAGATAAACAGGAAAAGTAAATGCCAGAAAATAATGAACCTAAACTAGAAAGCCCTAATGATTCTGAGCCAATAAAAACAGGTAAGAAAGGCATTAATAAAGGCCACTTAATCGCTATCATTTTGATAGTTGGAATCACCTTGTTTTTTGTCGCCAGGCATAAGCTGGGACCATACCATTTCAAAACAGTCAAGGATGATGTCCTGTATCGCTGCGGATCGCTGCGACCGTACAACCTGGAATATGTTGCCAAGAAATACGGGATTAAGTCAATTGTGAGTATGCGTTTGCAAACAGAAGGAGACTGGGAGGTCAACTGGTATGAAAATGAAAAAAACTTCTGTAAAGAAAACAATTTGAATTTCTATCACATTCCAATCAAGGGTAAGGATTTGCCGACAGAAGCAGATGTAAAAAAATGGTTTGAGATAATGGACGACCCGGCCAACCATCCGGTTTTACTACATTGCGAACAGGGAGTTGTAAGAACAGGGGTAATGGTAGCATTATACGAGATAAAGTATAACGGCAAGAGTCCGAAAGCCGCATGGGATGAACTGCCGACATTCAGGCATGACTTCGACAAAAAGAGCATGATGCCGCTTAAAGAATTTGTCTATAGCTTCAAGTTGGAAGATTACGATGAGCATTAGGATAAAAAGCATCTATAGAGCAGATGATAGAACAGCGAGTCCTCAGCCGGTGTATGTCGCAAAAGTGTCAGCTGGATTTCCTTCGCCAGCAGATGACTACCAGGAAGGTAAGCTTGATCTTAACAAATATCTTATCCGTAACCAGGCAGCAACTTTTTTTGTGCGTGTGACAGGAAACTCGATGATTAATGCCGGTATCCATGACGGTGATATGCTGGTAGTTGACCGAAGCCTGGAGGCGGTAAATCGCAGTGTGGTAATAGCGGCGATAGATGGTGAATTAACAGTTAAGCGTCTAATGAAATATAAGAATAAGCTCATCCTCGAACCGGAAAATGAAGAATATGCCCCACAGGAAATACATGAAGATATGGATTTTCAGATATGGGGAGTTGTAACTAATGTCATACATAAGCTTTAATCCTGCAAAATGATCGCACTAGTAGATTGCAACAATTTTTATGTCTCTTGCGAACGGGTATTCAGGCCTGACCTGCAAAACCGCCCGGTAGTGGTATTAAGCAATAATGACGGCTGCATAGTAGCTCGTTCCAACGAGATTAAAGCTATGGGTATAGCAATGGGTACCCCCCTGTTCAAAGTTAGAAGCCTTATCTACCAGGCCGGAGTTTCCGTGTTTTCCTCTAACTATGCCCTATATGGCAATATGTCCCAGAGAGTAATGCATACTCTTTCACATTTTTCCCCTGAAGTAGAGGTTTACTCAATTGACGAGGCTTTTATCACACTTCTCGACAGTGCAAATAATTCTTCAATATGCAGAGAGATACAAGAGACAGTAATGAAGTGGACGGGGATACCGGTTTCAATCGGTATAGGCCCAACCAAAACTATCGCAAAGGTCGCGGCAAATATCGCCAAGAAATCATCAAAAGCCAATGGAGTCTTAGACCTTGCTAACAGCCCCTATTATGACCAGGCACTAGAACAGACAAGAGTGGAAGACATATGGGGAATTGGCCGACGCATAAGTGCCAAATTGAATAAATCCGGGATATTCACCGCCCTTCAGCTTCGTGACATGGACGATAAATGGATATTAAATCGCTTCAATATTATGACTCTTAGAACGGTTCACGAACTGCGAGGGCTAAGCTGTTTTGAAATAGACACCATACCACCGGCAAGAAAAAGCATTGCAGTATCACGTACATTTGGCAAACCAGTAAACAACCTTGAATCACTTTCAGCGGCAGTGAGCCGATTTGCAGCGAGGGCCGGGGAAAAGCTAAGAGCCGGCAACCAGGCCGCAGGTCTCATATCGGTAATGGTTACGACTAATCGCTTCAAAGAAGACAGGTATTATGATTCGGCAACAACAGAATTTGAAACATCTACGTGCGACAGTGCGGAAATTATTACTGAAGCTAATAGAATACTGAAACCCATTTACTGCGAAGGAAAAGAATACGTAAAGGCAGGTGTACTTCTGTCAGCACTTATACCGGCAGATAAAGTTCAAGGCACCCTTTTTGATGAAATGGACCGGGATAAATCATCTCGATTAATGAAAGTTATAGATAAGATCAATTCCAGGAGCAGACACAGTATAAACTTTGCCAGTGAAACACTGGATGACAAGTGGCAGTCAAACACACAGTATAAATCCGGTAGATACACTACAAACTGGGACGAAATAATCAAAATACACGTTTAACAATCTCCAAAAAAGAACTGTATACAAATACATGTAAAACGATATAATAAGGCATTAAGAACTTAAAGATAAGCATATACTTGAAATATTATGATAGCAAGATTAACCGGAAAATTACTTGAGCTCGACAGTAAAACCAATACCCTGCTGGTAGAGGTTGGCCCCATATGTTATGAAGTACTGGCACCGGGTTATACCATCAGCGAACTCAGCATGATGATAAACCACGAGATAACACTTTATACATTGGAGTTTTATGAGGGTAACTCCGCAAATGCGAGCAGTTTTATACCCAGAATAGTTGGATTTCCACAACCAGCAGATAAAGATTTCTTTTTGAAATTTACCAGCGTTAAGGGAATCGGCATGAAAAAGGCCTTGCGGGCAATGGCTCAGCGACCGGGCAATATAGCATGGTCGATAGAGTCCGGTGATGCAGCGATGCTCAAAACTCTGCCGGAAATCGGTAAACGAACAGCCGAACAGATAATAGCAGAACTTAAAGGTAAATTAGGAGATTTTGCCGATATGCCGGAACATAAACCAGGCAAGGCACCAAAGCTGTTAAGCAACATAGAAAAAGAGGCAATGGAAGTATTGATCCAGCTGGGAGAAAATGCCGGTGCTGCACAAGACCTGATATCCAGAGCTATGCAAGCTGACCCTGAAATCAATACAACTGAGCAACTAATCCAGGCAGCTTACAGGATTAAGCCGGGATTATAATTATTTATAACCAATCTACAGTAAAAAATTACCGTGCATACAAAACAGCAAATAGAACAATTTCTAGCCGAGCTCGGAACGCATCCTCACCATAAATGGGGACAGAACTTTCTAATAGACCTGAACCTTATGCAGATGGTGCCAGACAGTATCGAGATATGCAAGGAAGACCTGGTACTAGAAGTAGGCCATGGTACCGGTTCTCTTACCAGTCTGCTGGCAGATCGGAGCGGACAGGTTGTGGCAGTAGATATCGATCCGGATATGCATACAATAGCAAGCCGGGAACTGGCAAATATCGAAAATGTCAGCTTTATCCATACAGATATCCTGGCCAAAAAAAGTAAACTAGCTCCGGAAGTGATGGCATTAGTAAAAGAGAAAAAACAGTTGTGTTCCGGCAGATTTCTGCTGGTAGCAAATCTTCCCTATAATGTAGCATCACCACTAATAATTAACCTGATAACAGAAAACCCACCACTGGACGGGATGAGTGTGACGGTACAGGAAGAAGTGGCAGACCGTATGGCATCAGGCCCCGAAAACTCTTCAGATTACGGTAAGATATCTGTAATACTGGGAGCAACAGGAGAAGTCAATAAAGTCCGTACACTTAAACCACAGTCATTCTGGCCGGCTCCTAAGATTAACTCGGCGATAATAAGTTGGATACGCAATGACAGGTTAAATAACACAGAAATCGAAGCTCTAAAGCAGACAACCGATCTGCTCTTTGGCAAAAGGCGAAAACAGCTGCAAAGCTGCCTTCCCAAAGGTGACAATAAAGCTCAACTGGTCGAAAAAATCCGCAATGCCGGGATCTCTCCGGAATTGCGAGCAGAAAAACTGACTATTGAGCAATTCATAGCGATAAGTAAGATAATATGCGGATAAAATACCCGGTCAAATATGACTATAAAGCAATAATCAGAGATTTACTTTTCACCTAAACCTCACGTCCAATAATATTTCAAGCAAAAACACCTATAAAGGCTAAAAGCATTTCCAAAACAAAAAACGGGAACAATAAACACACATAAGTAACTATAAATAAAAAAGTTGCGGCGGAAAAACGCCCCTGGGAGAAAGACGTCTTTCGCAGCCGCTAAAATTGACACTTGTATTAATTGTACGAATTATGCCAGTTAATTACAAGAAAAATCTAGAACATTTCTTACAAAACAAACTATTGTCGTATTCTAGCTTTTTATGTTGCGTTTATACTTATTGGCACAGCCAGTTTTCAGCGAATAAAATCAGGTCCTGAATATTTACTATTGAATCGCCATTATAATCGGCTGCCTGGCATTCATTACCACTACCACAGTTTGTCAGATTCCAATAAGCCGCCAGATTAGTAAACTCGTTCATATCTATATCCTGCCAGCTGAAAACAGGATAACCAAACATTTTCCAGGTATCATCGGAGCCATTTGCGGTTTCACCAATAAAATCCCAATCAGCACTAAGATAGTTGTCAATATCCTGCATCTGAACCATTGAAAGCCCTACACCACCAGGACTTGTCAAGGTTTTAGATGCGTCGACATCCCAGAAACAACTTACAGCATTGCCGTATCCGCAGAAACCGCCGACGTTTTCACCAGAACCGCCAACCTCACCTGTTGAATAACAATAAGAAATACTATTACGGTTATCACCACACAAACCACCAAGATAGTCCTGACCGGTAATTTTGACAGAACAATAACAATTAGTGATTTCAGCCGGCTCATAATAATTCAAACCGCAAATACCACCAAGAGAACCTCCACCAGCAATATCACCAGTTGCAGCACAAAGAGAAATAGCACCTTGATTTTCGCCACAAACGGCACCAGCCTGATCACAATTAATGATATTGATATTTTTAAGATATAGATTGGAAACACTGCCAGAATTAACACCAACAAAGCCAACATTGGCCCTGTTACCTATCAGGTCAGAGTTAATAGTGAGATTATATATAGAAAAACCATCACCATCAAATATACCACTAAAAGATACAGGCGGGCAATAACCAGACACTCCAACCATGTCAATGTCACAGCCAAGCTTATAGGCCTTGTCCCAGTCCGGCATACGAACAGCCATTGAGATAATATCATTCTCGTCTTCCAGAACAAATGGATCGGCAAGAGTACCAGCCCCCTCATAGGTTGCCTGAGGATAATCTGTAGTAATCAAGCTACCGGCAGCAGTATCCTGCCACGCTAATTCAGGATAATCAGCACCTTCTGCGATCTTCCAGTTATCATTATTCCAGCCGATAAAAGTAGAGGCCTGCTTCATTTGAGAGGTACTACGAGACATACCGCCATAACTATTAAGGATTTTAGAACTGTCCTTGTCCCAATAGCAGCTATAAACACTATGATTACTCATACCACATATTCCACCGACCCAATCAGTACCGTTGACCTCTCCAATAGAGTATCCTCTTTCGATGGTACCAAGATTGTAACCAACCATTCCACCAACATATTCAGTTCCGGAAACATTACCAGAGGAATAACAATCACTGATAATACAATCCTTATCATTCCATCCGACCAGCCCCCCAACAGTAACACTCGTAGAAATCACATCACCAGCAGCAAAAGACCTGTATATATTTGCTAGAAAAGTACTGCCAACCAATCCGCCAGCTACTTGTTCAGAATTCACCTGGCCAGTTGCACAAGAATCACTTATAGTTCCCTGGCGTAAATAGGAACATAAACCTCCGGCATACTTTCCAGAAGTCACATCACCTTCAGAGATGCAATAAGAAAAATTGCCACTATAGCTGCTGCCACAAATACCACCAACGCTTTCAGAACCAGTGACACTTGCGGAGCAAAAACAGTTATTAAAAGATGAAGAAGAATTTAAGCCACAAACACCTCCAACAGATGTACCTCCCTGGATACTTCCACCATTAACTTTACAGTCTGAGATAGTACCTTTACTCATGAATCCAACTATAATACCCTGATAATTACCATCTCCCCAAACAACAGGATTTAAGAGGTTCAAATTTTTAATTTCAACACCTTCAATATTTGCAACAGGAAATAAGCCAACAATGCTGCCAGCTTTAGCATATGTAAAATTAGATATTGTTTTATTGTTACCATCATATGAACCACCAAACGGATAAGCCTGTGAACCTATTACATTAAAAGAATCACCTGTATAGGCAGACAAATCGATATCAGCCATTTGTTTATAATGTTTGGTAAGTTTACTATCTTCCGGAAGATCGATATCAGGTATATTTATCATATTCAGATCTTCGGCAGAATAGATCAAATATGGATTTTCAGGCTCACCGGATCCTCCACTGAAGACATATTGTATTTCAATATCCTCAATAGCACTATCAACAGCATTAACATATATAAATGATGAAGATGTTTGAGCGTACCTGGTTTTGGAAGCAACCAGTTTACCAGTAAAAGGAGATGCTACAGAGATCGAATACAATCCATTTTCATCGGTAATATCATATATACCAGACGCAGTAAACGAACCAGAACCATAATAAGCCTCAACACGAACACCACTAACCGGTTCATCATTTTCCATAACAACAACACCGGAAAGAGTTAACTCAGAAATATCAGACAAACCAAAGTCACGATAGGAATACACACCGTTAGGGTCGGGATCAATATAATAAGAACCTGAAGAAGGGTAAGTAATAAACCAGCCATCTTCCAGAATCGGTAATACATCAAAAGTGACGCCGTCAGCTAATGTACTATTAAATTCATAATCGCCATTTATGTCTGTTACAGTATTAGGCTCACCGGCATCAAATATTCCATCTCCGTCATAATCCAAGAATATTTCCTGTCCGCTTAACCCGGTTTCGTTGGAATCTTCTGCCCCATTTGAATTTGCATCATAAAATACATGTCCGGAAACATCACACACATTCGGATCAGGAATAATATCGGGAGTGCCGGCATAGACCTGCATATAAAACCCGCCCCACACACCGTCAAAATACGTGAGCCAAAGGTCTTGATACAGATCATTCCAAGCCCAGAAATAAGTATCACTGCCTGTACCACCGGAAGCTAATGCCGGGCCATAATCATCCCTGCTAAAAGACATTGAATATCCAAAATTACCAGCCGGTAAATTAAATTGCTGACTTTCCGGAATCTCATATTCCAGATAATTAAATCCATAGTTGTGAGGCAGCCCGGTAATATAGAAAGACTTTACAAAATTACCCTCGTAGCTGTCTGTAGTGTATTTATAAAATTCCACCATTACGTTAGCCGAGTAGTTGCTATCAGTATAATATCTCATTTTAAATCTGGTAATATTGCCACCAGCACTTCGACCATAATCCAACACCTCCATATTTCTACCAGGATAAAAATAATATCCATTAGCATTACTGTTATCATAAATTAGTTCCTCAGCAGACATTACAGAATCGGAGACAACAAAAACCAACAACAAAATTACAGATGTGCAAAATCTAACCATTTTATGTACCTCATCAATTAATTTAGATAGAGAATTGTGCCAGACATCCAGAAACACTCAAGCACTCATTCTTAAACCATATAACACTCGAAATCGGCAAGAACACCACATAAACATTCTGCCGAAGACAATCACAAAATTTTCTAAATACATAATAAACAAAACAGAAAACAAATAAAAGTAAAAAGTACATTAGTATTGTAAACAAGCAAGCCCAAACCACCTAAATTACCACTTATTAAAACTAATAGAAAAAACCAACCATTGATAATTCTGTAACAATAAGTAAAATACATATTTCAAAATTGCTTAACAATCCACTAACAGAAAGTTATGCGACTTTAATCGCATAAGACATTATGATTAAAAGGCTTAACAAAATAAAATCCAGAGTCTTATTCTTAGCTGTACTGCTATCATCGATTATGGTTGCCGGTTGCGGCAGTGAGCCCAATATCGTAATTGATGGCGAAACACCATGCTTTGTACCGATGAAAATCAAATTTCAGAGTTCATTCTGCTATCTCAGAAATGCGAAATCAACAGGTAAAAGCAGTATCAAACTCTATATCCAAGTGCAAGACAACTTCGGCGACAGTCTAAAAATACCAGGCAGTTTTCGGATAGAATTGTATCGAAAAGCACCCCGAAGCCAGGAAGACCTGGGCGAGCGATTATCCGTAAATGATTCCGGCTATGCCGAGTTTGACCTTACCAGCTCAGATTTGAACCAGCTTCACTGGGACAGGATAACCAGATCTTATATAATGGAATTTGAAGCTGCAAACCTACCATCAACAATTATCGCACAAGCGACCTTTATTTATACCCCCAATTACCGACTAACAAATACTATTACTTTAGAAAGAGAAAGTAGAGATAATTCAAAATAGTGAAAGGAAATAATTAAATATGCTTAAAAGAGTAAAACCTAACAATACTGCAGCATGGAAGAAATTGCACAGCCACTTTGAGGCAATTAAAGACAAAACCATGGTAGAAATGTTTGCTGACGATCCGCAGCGTTTTGAAAAGTTTTCAATACAATTCGAAGACATTCTACTGGACTACTCCAAAAACCGCATAACAGAAGAGACCCTGGCAAACCTGATAACTCTCGCCGAAGAGACAGGCCTAAAGGACGGGATAAAATCCATGTTTAGCGGTGATAAAATAAATGAAACAGAAGGTCGTGCTGTTCTGCATGTTGCCCTGCGTAACCGTACCAATACATCAATCATGGTTGACGGTGACGATGTTATGCCGGAAGTAAACGATGTATTAAACCAGATGAAATCATTTTGTGATGACCTGCTTAGCGGCAGCTGGAAAGGCTATACGGGTAAGGCAATAACAGATATTGTCAATATCGGAATCGGCGGCAGCGATCTGGGTCCGGTTATGGTAACCGAGGCACTTAAGCCGTACTGGAAAAATATTACCCCCCATTTTGTCTCAAATGTTGACGGTTCACATATTGCGGAAATCCTGAAAAAGGTTAACCCGGAAACAACCCTGTTTATTATCGCGTCTAAAACATTCACCACCCAGGAGACCATGACAAACGCATTTACCGCTCGCGGATGGTTCCTGGAAAAAGTTGGCGGTGACAAAGGTCAGGTAAGCAAGCATTTTGCAGCGGTTTCAACAAATGCCGAAGCAGTAAGTGAATTTGGCATCGATACAGCAAACATGTTCAGGTTCTGGAACTGGGTTGGCGGCCGCTATTCACTATGGTCAGCAATCGGTCTGCCAATAGCCTGTACAATTGGTTTTGACAACTTTGTCGAACTGCTGGAAGGTGCTCACGCAATGGATAATCACTTTAAGGAAGCAGATTTTGATAAAAACATACCGGTACTACTGGCATTAATCGGATTGTGGTATAACAACTTCTACGGAGCAGAAACCGAGGCTATTTTGCCATACGATCAATACCTGCACCGCTTTGCGGCTTACTTCCAACAGGGAAACATGGAAAGTAACGGCAAATACGTCGATCGTGACGGCAATGAAGTTGACTACCAGACCGGCCCTATCGTATGGGGTGAGCCGGGCACAAACGGTCAGCATGCATTTTATCAGCTAATCCACCAGGGTACAAAGCTGATACCTTGTGACTTTATTGCACCGGCCCAGAGCCATAACCCTATTGGCGACCATCACCCGAAACTACTTAGTAATTTCTTTGCCCAGACAGAAGCTATGATGAAAGGTAAAACCGCCAATGAAGTAACAGCAGAGCTAAAAGCATCAGGATTAAATGACGAAGAAGTAAAAGCACTGCTGCCTTTTAAGATCTTCAAAGGTAACATCCCAACAAATTCATTCCTGGTGAAAAAAGTAACTCCAAGAGTACTTGGTTCACTGGTAGCAATGTACGAACACAAGATATTTGCCCAAGGCGTAATCTGGAACATCTTCAGCTTTGACCAATGGGGAGTAGAATTAGGCAAACAGCTGGCAAAGAGTATATTGCCGGAACTGGACGGTGATACGGCCGTCAGTTCACATGACAGCTCAACAAACGGACTGATTAATGCATATAAAAATATGCGATAATAGATCAGCAATATCCAACAAATAATTTTAAAGCTCAAGTCAACATATGATTTGAGCTTTTTTATTGGTCAAAAAGCCGGGAAAAGTGAATTGTTGACTATGATGTGCAATTTAAGGTATAATCTGATTAGATAATATATGGAGGTACTATGGCTCACAGATTAAATGATGATATAATAGCCGGATGCGTAATCAATAATACCGAAAGAAATTCAATTCACGGGCACATTCACTTTAAGAACCATGAATTTCCATTAATTCTTAATCTAACCGGCAATTGCACCAATCAGCTAGCCGGTAGACATTTACAATTCTCGACTAGAGAGAACACGTTTTCGCAAGATTCTAATTTCGACAGAAGCATCCTGGCCGATCAGCAAATTGGGCCGCCTGGCACTATTAATATTGACTATGTTCGATGGTTTCCCGGTTCGATAGAACAGGCATACCGCCGGGCAAAGCTTGGAGAACCACCTCCGATGTACTGGAAACCTCGCCTGTATTTTGAATGGTACAGCCAAAACGGCAGAGTTTTGCTAGAGCTGGTAGATCCGATATTGACATTTCTAGATGACTTAGAGCCGCGAGAATTAACAATTCCAGATCCACCTTTTGCCGACCCAAATAACCCACCGGATAAACCACAATTGGAAATAACAGAAGTTTCAGTCGACGAAGATGAAAATATAGAAATAAAGGAGACAACCCATTCATTCGCTGAGGAAAATAGCCATGAAGATAATGATCCCTACAACTTATTTGAGAATGATATTGACGAAATCATAAAAAGTGAAGCAGAGTCAGATTTTAAGATCGAACCGGACGAAGAAACTAAAAAGATGTTCGAGCAAATGGATATCGTTACATATGGTTTAAGAGATGAGCCGGTATGCACCTTGTTTGACCCGCCAATAAAGTTACCTAAAGAGGAAACTCTTAGCGACGAACAGATTGATGACATCTTTCATGAGCTGCTTATGCGTATGGCCATGCTGAGTATTGCCCTGGATATGTGTAAGCACTACACGCCAAGAAAGGCATATAAACTACTAACAGAAACACTGCTGAAAGAAGGTCAGGTCTATCCCGGGCTGCCGGGGACAGGATACGTTCAGCATTACATGACACATGAATTTTGCGAAGAATGTGACAGGGAAATTGAAGAAGAATACAGAGACATTAAACATGGTGAATAAATCTATCATTCCTTATGTTCAAATGTCCCGTTTCCATTAAGTTGTTTCTCAAAATCACCTTCAGTCAGCCACTGGAGAGCCTTTTTATCATTTTTAAGATAAGCGTCCCAAAATGCAGTAGTACTGATTTGAATCAGGTTGTGAAAGGTAGAATCTCTGGAAGTATCCCTGCCGGGAGTAGACCTGCCGGAGAATACCATATGGTCGCCAGCTTCGAAAGTAAGCAGATACTGGTCCGGCCGATCGATATTATCATAAACCAGGCGTCGCTCAGCTGCTTTTGTAGTGGAAACCGGGCTATCATCCAGTGTACCTGTCATATGGAAACAAGGTATATCAATACCACTGTATACTTTTTTAAGTTTTTCACGATGACGAGATGGAGAAGCACTCATAGCAATAGCAGCTTTGATCCGGGAGTCATCATAAGTCTGCAACCTGCTGCCAAGACGAGGAAATCCCTCACCAATTGCTGCGAGAGTTGTAAAAGCACCGAAAGAATGGCCGGCCATGCCTATATGTTGAATATCAAGACGCCCTTTCAATACCCCCTCTTCAGTATTAAGTATATCTAACTGATCCAAAGCAAAATGAACATCAAATATGCGATTGAGTGAATTACTGATATCTGCAACAGCCTTTCGCATGGCAGGCATAATATCATCAGGAGCTTTATCAATCCAGAGAGAGTCGTCACTGCCAAGATGCTGCAGATGAATAGAAACATAGCCCTGACCAGCCCAAAAATTGCCGAGATAAGCATACCCTTGACGAGAACCGCCAAGTCCATGAGAAAAAACAATCACGGGACAGATGCCTGCATAGTCTTTAGGATAGTAAATTTTAACGGGAATATCACGACCTCTTTTGGCATCGTGCCACTGAAGCAAAACGGTATCTACCTGATAAGTTTCAGGCTGGTTGGAACTGGTATTCATAGGCAAACAATCAACTTCGGCATAGATGGCATGCCGACAAATCATAAAAAATGTAAGTAAAAATATTATTCTCATAGCTGAATAACGCAGGATACCAGAAAATATTACCATATATCCAGCAATTTTTTCATTTTTATAGACAAAAACATCTAATTGTGGATTATTAATAGTGACGGACATAATAAATCATAAAAACAGCTATCATTCGGGACTAATAAAGCCTTGCATATAAGCGAGTTAGCATATAACGAATACGGAGAGCAATTATACAGGTACGCTCTCATGATCCTTGCCGACAAATCAATGGCAGAGGATACTATCCAGCTGGTATTTATGAAGTTCATCAGGTCCGGCAGAGAGATCTCAGAATTGAAAGAATTATATTTATACTTACGCAAGGCTGTCAGAAATGAGGCATATAAACTGCTAAAAAAGAATAATGACCACGAAAACCTAAAGATTTCTTATGCTCAAACAGGTTTACTGGAGTCCAAAAGTGAAGATTTTGCCAGTGAGCAGCAGGAAATAGTTGAATCAGCGATGAGAAAGCTGCCGCCGCGGCAACGAGAAGTATTACATATGAAGGTATTTGAAAATATGACCTTCAAGGAAATAGCCGAAATGCTGGATAAATCGGTAAATACTGTAGCCAGCCGGTATCAGTACGCAATAGAAAAGTTAAAAGTAATCATCCCGGATGATGCCAGGGAGACTCTATATGGATAATAATGAAAATAAGATATTAGATATATTGAATAATTATCAGCCAACCGGGCCGGATGAAAAGCTTAAAAATGCTATTTTTGCTGCATCCAGCCAGTCAGACAAAAGCAGGCAGCTGGTATTTAAATGGCTGTCTGCTGCGGCGGTGCTTGGTATTCTGCTGTCAGTCTCCTTTTATATATATTTAATAAGCAAGCCGATAAAAGAAATAGCAACCCCGCCAGTTGTTGCAGTTAATTCCAATAATATTGAGAACACTATCGAAATCAGCCAGGAAAGCAAAATTCTATCACTGGCAGATATTGAATACAGAATCGAAAAGGCAGGTATGGCAGCAAGAGCACTGGCACTGGCAGATATATTTGCAGCACAGCCTGGCAATGTTGACTATGCAATAACTCAATATAAATCAATAATAGAAACATATCCGGATTTTGAACAGGCTGAAATAGCAAAAAACAAGCTAAATACCCTTCAGAAAGGAATATAAACCATGAGAACACCCATTAAAGCATTACTAATACTACTTATAACATTATGCCCGGCCATCGCCCAAGAGAAACAAAGTCTATCAGAGCCAATTGAAGCCGGTTCAATAACTGAAACGATTGAAACACTGGCAAATCAAAGCAATGAATCAAATATTTACACTTCAAAAAATATGCCGGAATTCTATTCATCAAGAGAAAAGATTAATTTCAGGGTGGCAATCGGAATCACCTTGGATGAATATCACGAGGTCAATTGTTATGATATATATGATGGGATGCCAGAATCTGAATCCTGGAAACATGTTTCACCAGCTCAAAAAGAAATTTCTGACAATATGATGTATCTTTTAAACCTTCAAAGAGGCAAAAACTTTAGTATACCTGCAAACCTTACGCAGGCTGAGAGGGCTAGAGCAATAGCTAATCAAAGGAGAAGAGATGCCATAAGAGGACCAAGAAAAAACGTACCAGAAACCGATGAACCATATACACCAATGGATTCGGGATGCTCATTTCTGGCCAGCTCAAAAGAAGATGCAATCTACATTGCCGGTGCTATGGTGGAATACTTAGAAAGGTATAAAGAGGCAAAGATAACAAAACTTAGCGGCCAAATTGAGGAAGGCCAGAATGAAATAGAAAAGCTTAACGAAGAACTGGGACAACTCATGCTAGAGCATGATGAATGCAGTAAACAACTTAAAGGATATGATTTAAACATCGAAGAGGATTTGACAGAGGCCAAAGAATGGGGTTCTGAAATAACTGTCGCAGAAGTTGAATTAGCTGAAATAAGAGCCAGGCTGGAAGAAACCAAAAAACAAAAAGAGATCGCCTTCCAAATGGTCAGGCAAAACGAAGCTGAAATTGATAACATAAGACAGCATTTAGCTGAAAGTCCAGACAAAGATATCAGGCTGGAAGAACAAATCAATGTAAGAATATCCCAAAAAGAAAAGATGAATGATATTGTCCTTTCTCTGTCAGAGAAAATCATTGATTTAACTATCGACCAGGCCGGGATAGTAGCAAAAATTGAAATAATGGCAAGAAAGAAAATGATATCGAGCATCATCCAATGATATTTAAGAAACAAAGGGATATCAGATCAAGAATAGGCATCCTCAATCAACAGATTTCAACTGGTGAAAAAGCAATACAAAATATGCAAAAAGAAATAGAATCGCTCAGACCTATAATTACAGATGATATTTATATTACCAAAAGCAACCTGCAAGTAACAATATACCCTGTCGTATGGGAAGAAGAATAGAATATCTATGATATAGCAGGCTTGAGAGCGGTCTGGAAGATAAGAGGATAAAGCTCTTCGAAATACCACAACTTTGCAAAATAAAAACCGATAGGTGATGCGGGCATATCTTGCTTATCAGCGAGGTATGCCCTTCCTTTTTGTATGGCAGTTTTGAGTTTTTCGGTCTTTTTCTCTTTTTCCATAGGCAAAATATCCAGAGCTGCCTGTATAGCATGAACAGCAAGAGAAACTTCTTCGATAGAATTATAGATATCAGTAACCTGACTGTCGTCACATAAGACATCAGCAAGCCAATGGGAAGATTTCTCCAGCATGGGATAAACCAGGTATTTAAACTCTTCTGGGGCATAGCGGATGCCGGCAATTACCCTGGCCGTACCGTAAACCGGATTGGAATCATCGGGCATATGCTGGTTACCAAACCAGAGCGGCAGCCAGAAACCAAAGCGATAGTTTTGCTGGGAACGAAGGAACTCCAGCGCCCTACCGATCGCAACAATCATATCATTTTTGGTCTTGTCGTCACTGACATATTCCAAGGCACTCGACCAGGCAGCAATAGCATGGGCGGTAATATCACAACAGCTTCGGTCAAAAGGCAGTTTGCCCCAGCCTCGACAGAATGTAGGTATGCCGCCATCTTTGTTTTGGAGACCCAAGAGCCAGCGACAACCGTCTGTAATGGAATTCAAAGTGTCAGCCACCGTTAACTTATCATTCATCAGATTGCATAATGCCAGGATTGCCCCAGAGGTATCGTCGGCATCAGGGACAGAACCCGGTTTATCCGTCCACCCCCAACCGCCGGGCGGACTATTGGTATTAGGATGAGTTTCCTTATACTGGCAGCTAATCAGCCAGTCAGCAAAATATCTATGTTCTTCTTCACTTAAAAGCTCCAGATTGTCACTATCTGCCAAGGCATTGATCGACAGAGTTGTCAGCCACACTGCAAGATCAGTATCAATTGGAAAGCTGCCATCTGCCCGCTGGGAGCTGATGATAAACTTAACTCCTTTTTGAACGACTTTGTGATTATTAAGCCCCTTTGCCGCCAGCGAGGATACTACAAAAGCTGTTAATGGCACAGCTTCAAGGAATCCGCCATTGCCAGGCTGAATCTTTGCAAGTTTTTTCAAAGAACGGCCAATAGACAAACAACGCAATATTCTTGTTAAAGGATTAGCAGTCGGCCTGAAATGATGCCCAACCTGGCCAATAGCAATGAGAGCAGGCAAAGCATAGCTAACAACCGGCAGCCCGAGCATACTATACATACTATGCGGAAAAATACTTAGTTCGAAAGGTAATCTTGCCACATATTTCCAAGCAGCCTTACCTTTGCCCAACCTACCGGCCAGTGCACACACCGTCATTATGGGAGCCGAGAAAGTTCGGTCATTATCATACCGCTGATATACCGCCTGAGCAATATCTTCCGGATTGAGTGAACCGCAATAATCCTTGATCCAGCGTTCACATTTAGAAATAACCGGATCAATACCAATTTCACCATTAAGAGCGGACCAGCATAGTAATGTAGTACTAATATTACTGAAACTTTTAGTAGTATCTCCCCAACTACCATCATCATTGGCATTGTCAGCCAACCATCTAACACCATCTGAAATTTGACCGGCGTATATATCCGGATCGACTTTTTTTAGGGCAAAGACAGCAACAGCTGTAGCCAAGGCGCTACTTGAAAGTTTGCCGGTCCAGTGGCCCTTAACATCCCGCTTCGCTAATAATGTATCAATTGCCTTACATTCCACAATAAACTAATCCTTCGCGAAGCAAGACATTGTCAAACTTACTATCTTGAAACTAATCTTTGATAGTGACAGTAGATTCGCCACCATAAAGCATATCGTAAACAATCTCAACATCCTGGTTACGCATCCTTATACATCCTCTACTGGCCGGCTGCCCGATTTTTTCCGGTTCGATAGTACCATGAATACCAAATCCGGTACGCCCAAGGGCATCGCCTTCTATGCCATGGATACCTATCCAGCGTTCACCAAGAGGGTTTTCAGGATCGTCAGGCAAATATTTTACACCAGTATCAGGATCAGTCCATTCCGGATTTTCAAGTTTCTTACCCTTAGTAACCATCCATTTACCAGTTGGTGTAGATCGCCCTTCCCGCCCGGTAGATATTTGCCAAGTATAGCAAATAGTATCGCCCAGGTAAATTGTGAGCATAAATTTTGACCGGTCAACAACAGCATGAAACGGCCCATTAATAACTTTCAGATTTTCATCAGCACGAAGGTTTTCCGGACGACTGATATTGTTTAACGTCATTATGAACTGAAAAGGTATTTTGAACTTCTTCCCGATAGTTGCCAGGTAATCACCACTTTGAACACGATATCTCACGCAAAGCGGATCATTTTCGTAAAAGTTCTTTGAAAATAACCATAATTTAGCAAGATCATTTAACAAACTACGAGCTTCTACTTCTTTTTCCCAGGGCAACCCTTCTGCTACAGCAGCAGAAAGCAGACTTCTAGACTCTAAAACCTTCCCCTGGTCCTTCGCAACCTTGCCATCGGCAAATTTCTTCAGTGCTGCATCAAATTTCGGAGCATACGGCATAGAAGCAGGCTGAGTAACAGGTTGCTGCGTCACACCCTGCTGATCATCTTCAGCAGCCATCTCAACTTGGGCTTCCGGTTCACTCTCAGCAACATATTCAGGTTCAGGTGTATGATATACAGGATCCTGAGTTGTATTCTCAGAAGTAACCTCAGGATCATCAGGCACAACAATCTCAGGTGCACGAGTCATATATTCATCATATATTTTTTTACCAGCCAGAGCGAGAACAGCAACCAATGCTATATACAATACTATTCGCCTTGAAGAGGTCCGTCTCTTTGTGCCATAATAGCTTCTACGCGCCATATATATTCTCCTGCTGATATTTAAATTAAATCGGAAGCATCCATCAAATGATAATACTTTCCCTAAATTATCTATATTTATCTTACCCAGTCAAAGACAAAAGGTTACTTTAATAATCCTATCAAGATTGGTTCTTTCTCACTTCTTCAGGAATACGGTTAACCTTGCTCAAATTGCCATCGGCTCTGAAATTCTCCATATACCTTCCAAATCTATTGGAACAGCTGTTAACAACAGCCTGACAAAACAATTTAACCTGATCACTTATCCCTTCAGAATTCAGTAACTCTTGTGCCGCATTTTCAAGAGAGTCACTTTTGCGGTATAGTTTGACATACGCCCTCTTGAGATCAGAAATCACATCCTGAGAAAAACCATGCCTTTTGAGTCCTTCGGCATTGATGCCACGTACATTGCACGGATCACCCTCAAAAATACTAAAAGGAGGCACGTCTTTACGAACCGGCGTTTTAGCACCAACGTAACAATTTCTGCCAACAATTGTAAAATGATGTATGCCAACCATAGCAGAAACCATGGCACCGTATTCGATTTTCACATGTCCAGCCAGCAGGACATTGTTTCCAATAATAGTACGATCTTCAACAATACAATCATGTGCAATATGAGCACCACACATAAGCAGATTACTACTGCCGACAATGGTCTGCCCACCACCAACCTCTGTACCCCGATGGACAACAACAAACTCACGAAAGACATTATTATCACCAACAATTGTCTCTGTATCCTGCCCTCGGTATTTCAGGTCCTGCGGAGCTGTTCCAATCAAGCTGTGCTGATAAAAGGTATTATTTGCACCAACCCTGGTATTACCTGTAACAGTAACCCCATTATGCAGAACACAGTTATCACCTAATTCAACCTGAGGTCCAATCACACAAAATGGTCCGATAGTTACATTTTCACCTATCTTTGCATCCGAACTGACATCTGCAAATTTTGATATTTCAGTCATTTGTTCTATCTATATCCTATTTTTCATATCTACAGCCAAAGGGCTTGTCTACAAGGTATGCCTTTATCAATATAACAAAATAAAGCCAAAACCCGGATTCTCTTAATCAATCAGCTAAATCTGCCGAAATCTCCTCTTGGGACTGGCAAAACTTTTTTGCATAAATCCCAGCATATACTGCACATTTTCATCGATTTCGTTACGAGCAAGAATTTCCTTTACCACCACTTCAATAGATTCACTTTTGCGTCTGATAAATATTTCCTTGAAGGCATTTTTTATTTCAATTACAGACTCCGGGCTAAATCCGTTTCTGGTAAGCCCAATACTATTAACAGCCTTAGCCACACACGGACCATTACCGGAAAAACGCAAAAACGGCGGGATATCCTGGGTGACCGCACTATAACCGGCAATATAAGCAAACCTGCCAATCGTGGTAAACTGATGAACCGCTACTCCGCCAGCCAGCCAGGCATTATCTTCAACCATTACGTGGCCGGAAAGCATACAGGAATTTGTAATAACAATATTATTGCCAATAATGCAATCGTGGCCTAGATGGCTATTGACCATAAGGTAATTTTTATTGCCGACAACGGTCTTTCCGCCACCTTTGACTGAACCTCTATGTATGGTAGCATATTCACGAATAATATTATCATCACCAATAATAAGTTCTGTTTCCGGATCAACTGTTGAGATATCCTGAGGCTCCTCACCAAGAACACAGCCATGAAAAATACGATTATTTTTGCCAATTTTCGTACCTTTACATACCAGAATATTTGCTTTCAACTGAGTACCATTGCCTATTTCAACATTATCCTCGATAATACAGCCCGGACCAATTACGACATCATTGCCGAGAACTGCAGAGCCGGCTATCGAGGCAGAAGAAGCGACTTTTGGCATCACAAAACTCCAATTCGTTATTTCACAAGTACTTACAATTACCGCACTATACAGTAAAACATCTTATAATATTGGATTTTAGCTATTTTAGCAAGCTTTTTTATAAAACCAGAATATAGGTAAACCAAAACAGTAAAACTGTCTTTCATGCATTTTTGTCATAACATTTTGAGAATTGAACACACCCAAATGATCAAAAAAGTAAGCCCCGGTAAGGTACTCCTTATCGAGGCTTTTACTCACTCCCAGAGAGTTAGATGCGAAATGGCTATTTAACTCTTATGCTGTCTTCAATACTAATTTCTTCACCATCAAAAATGCATGTCAGAGTTAGAGTCTGCTCGCCAACTTCCACAACTTCGGCGATGGCATCAACGTCAAATTTAGCTACCATATCGCCCAGATCATCAGCTGCTACAGAACTTGCTGCCACTCCCTCGAGTGTTACTGAATCCGGATTAACCAAAGAATAAGGAAGATTTGAATGAACAGATATACTTTTGACAGGTGCCTTCAGCACTAAAGTTGATGGAGAAACGGTTATAGACGGGTCGTCGCCTTTATTAGCAGAGTTTGCATAGCTTAACACCGCAAGAACACCAACGAGCATAAATACAGTTAAAATCCTTGTTGCCTGTTTCATGATAAGATCTCCTAAAATAAGTGGTTATATAAAACAAAACATATCATATTATCGATATACAAAAATATTACTTAAGTTATCTCTAATAAATATGTCTGCCAAAATTGAAAATATATAACGTTATTTATTAAAAAATCTTTAGCCATAAAAAAACCTCGTTTTTTCACGAGGCTTAATTAAGGTATTTCCATGACAAACTGTCTTCAATGCAGATAGGAACCTACAAACTCCTGGCTAATTCCTTTATATACACTTTTAGATCTTCGTTCATGTCATTTCTCTTCAGGGCAAATTCTATATTGGTCTTAACAAAACCTTCCTTGTTGCCAATATCACAGCGTTTTCCATGCAGCCTCAAACCGTACATAGCCCTGTCTTTTACCATCATCCGCATCGCATCGGTAAGCTGTATTTCTCCGCCTTTGCCAGGCTTAGTCTCTGCAAGATAGCCAAAGATATCTGCAGTCAAAATATACCTGCTTGCAATAACTAAATTAGATGGAGCCTCTTCAACAGAAGGCTTCTCCACAAAATCATTTACCTGAAATAAATCAACGTCAATCTCTTTACCATCCATTACACCATAACGACTGACCTTTTCGCGTGGCACCTCTTCCAGCAGAGTTACCGGCGAATGATAACGATTGTATACATTAATAAGCTGAGACGCAGCAGGTTCGACACTATCAATAACTGTATCACCAAGCATTACCATAAACGGCTCATTATTGATATGGTGTCTGGCACAATATACAGCATCGCCTAGCCCCTTCTGCTCCTTTTGCCAGACAAAGTGAATATCAGCCATCTCAGATATTTTCTTCATCCGGCCAAGCATCTCAGTATCACCTTTGGCGTTCAACCTATCCTCAAGCATAAAACTACGGTCGAAATGTTCTTCAATCGCTCTCTTGCCTGCTCCAATTACCATTAAGATATCAGTTATGCCAGAAGCAACAGCTTCTTCTATCACATATTGAATAACCGGAGTATCAACTATCGGAAGCATTTCTTTGGGTTGACTCTTGGTAGCCGGTAAAAATCTAGTTCCAAAACCTGCGGCAGGAATAACAGCTTTTTTTATCATAACTTTCCTCAAAAATCGCTTCTTTTCTCAAACCTTAAAAACTATAAACCATTGTGGACACTATTATCAATGGACTTAACCTTTTCCCCTTTACGAACATGAATATAATGGATTATACCGCTGAATAAATAAATTTGAGCTGCTACAGCCAGAGTAACCTGTGGTATCCACGATAAAAGCACTAAAATGATAACCAACATTGCCAGGTGTTCAAACGGCTTTCTACCCCGAATATATCGGCTGACAACGTGAGAATACTCTACACTACTGACCATAAGAAGCGAAACCATAATTGTAAAAATAGGTAAAGTGAATACAATAAATTTTGAAGTCGCATTTACTACACCCGGACACGGTACCCCACTTTGCAGTTCAGGGAGGAAATCGCTATATAGCAAGACCAGTGAACCTACAACCCCGGCAGCACCGGGAGACGGCATGCCACTAAATTTACTATGAGAACTTTCATCTGTATCAGTTTCAACATTGAATTTGGCCAATCTCAGCATAGCACAGGCAACATAAAGAGCCGCAACCGTCCAGAGAAGCTTACCAGACCACCCCCCGAAAATTGGGCCTACCGGACCTATCATTCCTTTCCAGGAACTATCCAGAACAGTAAGCATGAGTATTGCCGGTGCTATACCAAAAGTTATGATATCAGACATAGAATCCAACTGACCACCAAAATCACTCATACTTCCGGACTTACGAGCAACAAATCCATCAAGACCATCGCAAATCATTCCAATGCCGATAAACCATGCAGCTGCAGTAAAATACGAAACTTGCGGATTCTGAAGCCAGTGCCCTTCCGGGTCTGCCATCCCTCGCATAGCGAAGGTAATTGATGCAAATCCACATAAACCGTTACAAAGGGTAATTAGCGACGGTAGCACCGCAATATTGTCCAGTATCTTCTGTTTTGTCTTGTCTCGTAGTTCTCTCATAACTCTAATTATAATATAATGATACGCTATAATGCAACGTCAAAATATAGTTACTGGATGCAACGTAAAAACACAAACAAAAACAAAAAAAATCTACAAATAATCTTACGACTCCATATCACTTTTCCGGGAGCCATACCGAAACAGTAGTCCCTTTGCCGGATTCACTTTCAACATTAATTTTTCCATTATGATTATCAACAATGATCTTCCTGACAATATCCATACCCAAGCCAGTACCTTCTCCGGCCGGTTTTGTGGTATAAAGCGGTTCAAAAATCTTCTCTTTTACTTCCGGTCCCATTCCACACCCATTATCTACAATATCAATCTTCACACCATTTTCAACTCTTTTGGCAGATATATCCAATGTACCATTATTATCCATAGCCTGTAAAGCATTCTGGATTATATTTGTCCAAACCTGATTTAATTCGTCACTATTGCCATATATTTCAGGTAAGTCATCATCATATACGACATTTAAGCTAACACTTTTTTTGATGGCATTATGAAACAGCACCAGAACATTATCAATACTCATCCGTACATCTATATTTGCCTTACCATCTTCCGAACCAGAACCATTTCCACGTCTGATATAATTATTTAACGCCATGACAGTTTTTGAAGCCTTGGCAACAGCAGTCTTAATTGTCTCGCATGCAAGAATTGAATCTACAATTTTTGCTATATCGCAAAGTATTTCATACCCACTCACGTCCTTCAGCATTAGCAGTAATGGATCAATATCTTTATACAATCTCATCTCAATTATTTTATACGCAACATCTTCTGCCTTTGGCACACCGGCTTTATACAAAATATCTACAATCTCATGTCTCCTGGCCCTTTTTTCCCGCGATGACATAAGGATATCATCAACATTATACTCAAAATTACTAATAATAAGACTTCTAACAAGATCTCCGTAAGGCCCTTGGAGCCATTTTGCTAATCGAGGAATCGAATCAACCGCACCTTTTAAATGTGATAACAAAACTTCACGCGAACTGCTGATAGCACCTAGAGGTGTATTGATCTCATGAGCAATACCAGCAATCAAATGCTTCAAAGCAGCCATCTTTTCAAACAAAATTAGCTGACTCTGAGTCGCCTGTAGCTGTTCAACAGTTTCTGCCAGTTCCTTATTTTTCAGTTTCAATTGTAAATCAATATTTTTTTGGTCAGTTACATCATTACAAATTCCAATTACTCTTAACGCTTTTCCATTACAATCTCGTTCGACAGCTCTTCCGACAACATGCAGCCAAATCCAGTCTCTCCCAGGCAGCTGATAACGATATTCCATATCAAACATATCCAGCTCATTGTCAACATGCTTTTGAAGACACTCTGCTACACGTCCTCTATCTTCCGGATGAACATGATTGATCCAAAATTCTCCATAATCCTCCCCCGGATTAATTCTATCAAATCCAAATATATTAAGCCAAGCTTCATTTGTTACTGTAATATCTGTTCGCGGATCCCATTCCCAAACACCTGTACCAGTTGCATCTAAAGCAAGATTGTACCTCTGATTCAACAATTTAAGCTCTTTTGCCCTATCTTCAACCAACTCTTCAAGATGCCCCTTATACTCCTCCAACTCTCTTTCCGCATTCTTCCTGGCTGTAATATCTATATGAGTGCCAATAATACGTACAGGACAACCACCTTCATCTCTCTTTATAATCTGCCCCCTTGCAAGAATCCATGCCCAACGGCCATCTTTTCGAAGCATTTGAAATTCCATTTCCCAATGTTCCTGAGATTCCATAATTCGCCATAACTCGTTTTCAATTTCATCTGCCATATCCGGCGGCAGTAGACTCTTCCATGTTGCATATACATTAGGAAGTTCTCCCGGCTCATAACCAAGCATAGTATACCATCTATCACTAAAAACAACCTCACCGGTGGTAACATCGAGATCAAACATGCCGTCATTAACAGCCTGCATCGCAAGACGATATCTTTCTTCACTTTCAGCCAAAGACTCTTCTGCCTGATCTATTCGACTATTCAGCAAAAGCCTTTCCTTTTCCAATAGTTTATCCTGATGAAACTTTTCCAACAACACAGCAAGCATAAAAACCGAATTCTTAAACAAAACAGGAAATTCAGGTGAAACAACATGCATATCACCATCAATAACCATATACCCATAAATATTTTTATCTGTCCCCAGGCAAAGTAACTCAACAGGTTCAGAAGGAACTTCTTTAGAAAAAACAACTGAAAAGCTCTCTGAGAATTGGTTTATAGCCTCAACAAATGTATCAATCATCTGAAGCGAATCTTTGCAATTAACAAGACCAGCCAGCAATGAAAACATCTCATTACCAAGAGATTTTAACTTTGTATTGTTTTGATCAGCCAACATAAGCCATACACATATACAATCAATTTTAACAATCAGATTGCAGGGGCTTTTCTTACTATTATGTTAAAAACATATATAATATATACAATAAATAAGGGCTATACTATATCAATGCAAACAACTCAAAACCCTAGCCTGACATTTCGCCATATATCACACACCCAAAATGTCAATCTGATATTTTTCCTGAGTAATATCGACTCATAAATAGTAATTATACTGACAAAAATACTATTTTACCCCAAAGAACTGTCCCAAGTTGATTATCAGTACTATTAAATCCAGCAATCGTCAATATTTTACTGTAAAAAAAGTTACAATACGATAAGCAGGGTAATCATATAGGACTTAAATATGAACCGAATACAAAAAAATCATCCACATCTAATAAAGTAAAATCATATTATCGGAACATTAACACTATTCTTTCATACAAAATGGCCTACCACACAAGTCACCCAGTAAATTTTAGCAATAGAAATTTACCCCTGGTTTTACGATAGACAAAATCGTATAAAACTTCATAATCTCTACTGCTAACCATATTCTGAACTTCAGGAGAATTGAAGTCTGCCTCTTTGATCAATAAATATTTAACTTTATCAGTAATTTCTTCCGGTTCAACTATATATTCCAGTGGTTCACGTACATAAAACAAAAATATCTGGTTTCCCTGATCATAGGCATAAAGAACACTATTAACCGGCAAAACTTCGCATATTTTAAGACCATGATGTTTACTGTCTGTTTCCTTCATTTCTACCTGACCGCCATAAACCCCGAAATTTGCCATACAGACAGACAGCACAACCAATAAAGCAAGTAGAGTATTTCGCATTCCTGATATTTGAAGCTTATACTTATTCAACCCTGCTGCTGCAATTATAGAAGCTGCCAGGGCAACACCACCCCAGATCGTCTTATCCATAACAAACAGCATTACCAACGACACAAGAGTTATAGCACTTGCAGCCATACATAATAGTTGCCGATTAACATACTCCTTTTTAAAATCTCCCGGAACAGCAGGTAAAAGCCAACCCAGCAACAAGCAAAATAAAGGTATTGCAGGCATACTATACCGAGCAAATGAATTTGGCATAAGAGTAAGAAATATTACTACAACAACTATTGCGTTTCGAATCGCCCTAAACGGTTTCTGAAATTCCGGTTCGATAGAATCCAGGTATTTCTTTTTCCAGAGCATCGGCGCAGCCAGAAGCCAAGGCATAGGGTTCAGTGCAGTACGATAAAAAGTTTCCCATCTTTCGTTCCAATCTATCATACTTGGAGAAAATCGAATAAGGATTTCCTTGGCCCAATTGCCTGCCATAGCCTCGGCATCACCACCACCGCTACCACTGGCCAGGCTTGACCAATACAGGAATATGCCAGCCCAAACCACTATCGATAAAATATGAGCAGGATTGATAAGGGCTGCCCATCTTTTCTCTGAAACAATAATAAATAATACCATTGCATAGAAAACCAGAAGAATAACCGGCCCCTTGGTAAGCATACCCATTGTTATAAAAACTGATGTCCCCAACCACATCGACCAGGCATTGTACCGCCCTAACCAGCCGCGGAGCCACCAGTAACACGCCATCGCCGACATGCTAACATATACAGCTTCAATTTCGATCTGGCGGCCTTTCTCCATTATGCTTAATGTAGTCATAAATAACACAGCAGCAATAACTCTTTTATCAAAACTTAGAGCTCTATTTGGCACAACAACCAGCATTGCCACATACAGGAGAATAAAAAATGCAGAAGGGAACCGAACCGCAAACTCGCTTTGCTCGCCCCAAAGCACAATTGAGCCGACGGAAAGCCAATTTATCATTGGCGGCTTACTATAGTATGGGCGGCCACTCAAATAGCACATTGACCAGTTGCCATTCTGCAGCATCTCAATGCCGGGCAATGTACGCCGGCCTTCCTCACCTTTAAGCTCAACTACTCCCAGCCCCGGTAAGAACATAATAAACCAAGCGGCAAACAGCAGTAAATATATCATTAGTTTCGATTTTGAATCTTCCAAATTATACTTCCTTCGTAATTTATTTGTTTCTTACCGGTTGCAGTTGAGATATAGTTCTTTTCCCAAGACGCCAGATTAAAAAACCATTCAGCATGGCTTCGGTTGTTTTTGCTCCTATCGCCCTGCCAAGCCCAGAGCCAAGCACACCAGCCATCTCACCGGACCATTCGTTAATAGAATCTGCCACGGTATCAGCAGCCTTTTCGGTTACTTCCTCCAGCATACCGCTCAAATATGTATTCAAAATTGCACGCGATAAGATAACCGCGGTCTGGCCAAATGCCGGACGGAGATGATAAATGAACATCAGATCCTTGATTAATGCCACACATGAATATAACACTACCGTCTGGTCAATTATAGTTACAGGAGATATAGCAGTGCCAAACCCGGCTTTGGCAGCATATTGCCTTGATCGGCGTGCCGCAACCGTATCCAGCACACACTGGAACCTGCATTTGAACTGATCAAGCCATTCATCAGGAGACATTGGAACATCACCACTCAACAGGAACTCTTTACCTGCAACCATGCTGTCATATTCCTCTTCGGTTAGACCAACTGCTATCAGACGTTTACGAGATTCTCCGCCAAGCTCATAGTTCGCCAGGTATTTCTTCAATTTCCCCTGGGCTTTTTCGGCATGTTCTTTTACCAGCCGCTGCCAGCTCTGCCGTTCCCGCAAAACTTCCATAGTCTTTAAGCTTATGCCGGGACTGCTGTGTAAACAGACCAGCATAACCAGCAGTTTCAATATCAACAGCAGCAATACCACCGCCAGCAGACCGGCTCCGCAACCAACAATCCAGTTGAACGGATAAGCCATCGATTTGATATTATTGGCAAAAGATACTCCCTGCCCTATCAAAAACAAGCCTAGTATGGAAGCAGTCGCCAGTATCAGCCATGTCAGAAAACTGCGAATACCTTTGGGCAACTGCCATTTGCCACTGCCTGCGGTTTCCAGTTCACGAAGCTTAAGCTCAAACTCTTCACGCAACTGCTCGTTCTGCTTCCTGGCATGCTCGGCAATCTCTATATCACTCAAAACCCGAGCTTTTTCCGGTTCAAATTCCGGCAGGCCCAGACCATGATCACCTTCACGGGCAGAATACTTTTCTGCCTCTTGCTGAAAATCGTTAGGCTCCGCTTTTTCAGCCGGCTCCGGCATACCACTCATGGGGTCACCAAGCCGTTCCTGATTGTTATTGTCATTCTGCATCATCAATAACCTCCCAATACCCTCTAGTGCCACCTATTCGCCTTAAATATCCTTTTTCTTTTAAAGCTTCAATATGTTTTAAAACAGCCGAGCCATTAATTTTTAGGCTGCTCGCAATGCCTCTATAACTTACTTTACTATCTAGCTTTATCATTTCCAACACTTCTTTTTGGCGATCTGTCAATCCTATTGCACCACCTATTGCACCACCTATTGCACCACCTATTGCACCACCTATTGCACCACCTATTGCACCACCTATTGCACCAGTAATCTGAGATTCAATACCATTTTCCTCCATCTCCAACGCAACCGCATCAATAGGAAATACGATACGAATGAAATTTGGCGTAAAAATAAATGAATCCTTAGGATAAGCTTGCAGAATCCTAGGCATTCCAGAACCTAGATACTCCACAATCTCCAGGTCACGAAATATTCGCATCAATATTTTATTCCTGGGCGTTGAATATCCGGCAAAGAATTCTTCACGAGCAACTCCGGGCGCAATAGCCCCAGCCGAAGTAATCTCGATCCGGTCATCAAATATCTCAAACTTCGGTACCGCTTCATTAGAATAGTCGTTATGAACTATCGCATTTATTACTGCCTCACGCAGCGCTACAGCATTCCAAAGCCTTCTTGTCACCCTCGTTGTCGAAGTAATCCTGGCCGCAGTACGATTTTCCACCTCAAGTCTATCGAGTACCTGCTTGCATGTCTTAACTAACGAACAATAACCATACTCATCACTATCAATCAAATCAAACCTATCTAATCCACGATATTTCGCTACCTGAACTGAATTACCATTACTATCAGCCATCAGATAACCAGCATAATTATATGCTCCATCCTCTGTCAGCAATTCAAGATTTGCCGCAAACTTATCGCCCAGAGTCAATCCTTTCTCTTGATAATATATTCTAAGCTGCTCAAATGCCAAATCCTGTCGCAAAGATCTAATATGCCCGAGATTATTGCGAGTGCGTCTGGAAAACAAATCTTCTATCATTCTACCTTGCATTGGCTCGGCAGCACTGCCAACTCGTATAAAACAGCCCTTTTCCGACATTCCCTGCTTGCGTAAATAATAAGGTTTCTCCGAACCGGAAGCTACTGTCACCCGGATAACATCTTTCCCTTCCTGTTTTTCCAAAACAACATCAAACAAACCCATACAAGATGGTAATATATTATTCTTTAACCTGTCCTTTATCTGCAACTGGACAGTATCAGCATCCTCAACACCAATAATCGAACCATCATTATCAATGCCGATGTATATAACGCCGCCCTCATGATAATTAAGAAATGAAACAACCTCCCTTTCAAAGGAATCGCTCAACTCTCGTTTAAATTCTATTCGATTTGATTCTGACATTAAATTCTATTCTCATGTTATATCTGTATCAGCTTTCAGCCATTTAGGCAACTGAGAAAGAACGACTAAAACAACCAATAAAGTCACTACACCAACAATAATGCTTCTTTTGCGGCTTAAAACCCGACTCAGTCATTTTCAACAATGAGGGTTTCTGCTCTAAGCCAATTTTACTTCTTTCAAAATCTTCATATGTCACCACCCTCAACCTGCTATCAGCAAAAAGGATATTCACATTGTTACCTTTATGTACAATTGGATCATATGCCATTATCATGGATGAAGAACAAGAATCATCAAGATCATCCCCTCTATAATGATAAAAAATGGGATTTTCAAAATCACTCTCAACACAATATAAATATTTTTCCTGCAAATCACATTCTTTAATAAGAATATGCAAATCCGGTGGTGCCTGCCCTTTATTATCATTCATATAATTTGTTATTGCTGTGCCAATACTTTTAAGATTAACTGAACAAAGCTGAGGGGTTGGCCCAAACTCTTTCGGTCTCGAGAGAAGCTTAAAGAGAAAAACATATAAAAAACCGATAAGCAATATAGCTATAACAAAACCAGCAGAAGATTCATTTTTTTCATTATCTTTCATAATTTCTTATCACCCCGCTACAAACTCAAACACTCTATCTAATCCTATATGTTTGGGCGGTATCTGTATATTCTGTGATGTTTCAGGGTACACGCTATAATACTTATATTCGCCAGCCATCCAGTTATCCGGCCATGCCTCAG
Source organism: Sedimentisphaerales bacterium (assembly GCA_963666285.2). Taxonomy (GTDB): domain Bacteria; phylum Planctomycetota; class Phycisphaerae; order Sedimentisphaerales; family SM23-30; genus JAFGDI01. Next base: position 1,050,755 of record OY762711.1, on the reverse strand, counting down.
GCAGAGCGGTCACTTCAAACTCCATATCCTTGCGATCCGGGTTATTATAGATCGGCTTACCTATCAGCGTATTCTCTGCATTACCCTGACTAGTCGATCTGCAGGCACTACACACGAACCATTTCATCTCAATATCCGGCAATAGATTTTTCGCCCGCGTATTCATCTGCCGCAAAAGTGACATCAAGTTACCGTTCTGCAAATCCCCCGGCAGCACCAGATCGGCCTTGGTAGCAACAAAAGCTATCCGTTTAAGCGAGCCAGACCAGAACCTCAACAGCTTCTTTAGCCGCTTGCCAATCGAAGTATCTGTTCGCACCGCATCTATCAAGTCCAGTACTATCTGCCTGTTATCATTATACCGCCCCACCCCACCGGCTAATAGAGATGGTATATCAATTAGTATTATCAGGCTCTGCGAATCTGCAAGTTCCTCATATAAAGGTAAGGCAATCTGTTTACGATAAAGCTTATAGTTTCTGGCCATTTTCTTCGCAAGCTCCGGATTCGCCCCCCGTACCGCTTCAGGCAAAGGAGCAAACTGGCTCTCCTCGTCCAGTCCACATAACCTCGCAGACGCAAGTGCTTCTTCTGTTGCAGGTCTGGCAGAATCTCCATTGGTATCCAGCAGAAATACCGATGGCGAAATCAGCGGCTTATATCCTAATATCAAACAGGCAAGGGCTTTGCGATAAGCCGAAAGCAGTTTAGCCTCATCCAGATTACCTGCTTCTAAAACTTGTTTATATCCTAGCAAGGCTGCATTGTAATCGGAGTTGCTTTCAAAATGTTTCAAGATATGATCAGACCAATCGCCATAATCCTTATACGCGGCAATTGCCGCATCTGCTATTCGTTCACCGGGAAAATCAAAAAAGTCCAACCGCTGGCTAAAACGTTTCCAGTCGCTGCGTTTATATTCGCAGCTAAACCGATAGCAGTCTGTAGTCTTATCAGGCCATTTATGACTGCGGGCCAGGGCATCGCGATATTTATCGAACGGAAAAACCTCACCCAGCGACCCTTTCGACGATAACTCACGCCAACCGCTAATCTTAACCTGGCTGCCGGGATAAAAATCGGCATCGTCAAACTCGGCCAGCTGCCAGAGCAGAGAACTCAGAAAGACTGTTTTGCCGCCTCCGGCTATGCCGGTAATGGCTATTTTATTTGTCTTTTTGAAATTTAACATCATTGCTGCCAATGATACTCCGGCTGCGGTTGCAATACCTAAACCCATTATACAATATTCCAAACCGCACCATCGGGACGGTCTTCTATAGTGATATTCAATGCCTTTAGTTTATCACGAATAGCATCAGCCAGGGCCCAGTTCTTTTCCTTACGGGCATCGGCACGCAGCTCGATAAATACTTCCATCAGCTGATTAACCAGTTCGTCATTGCCACCACTGCCTTCAGACAAAGATTCAGTAAGAATCCCAATTATCATCCCCAAACCGGTAATCATTCTGCCGAGCTCGGCAAGAATTTCACGGCTGTTATCATCACTGCATGCTTCCAGCTCGTTCTGGTCAATATAGCGGTTCAAAGCGGTACAATACTGGAACAAAACAGATATCGCACCGGCGGTATTAAAATCATCATCCAGTGCTTCCAGGAACTTAAGCTGGGCATCGCCGGCTTCCTTGACCATATCAGCATCTTTGTCAGACGAAAGGTCTTCCAGCCTCGCCAGGTCACATTTCTCACCATATACCGCAAACTTACTGATACGCTCGATACGCTCAATTGTACGCAGGAGGTTATTAAGCCCTTTTCGAACCGCTTCCAGGGATTCATCACTGAAATCGATCGGACGGCGATAATGGGTACTCAACAGGAAGAACCTTATTAACTGTGGCGGATACTGTACAAATAGTTCCTTAAGAGTTTTGACATTGCCAAGAGATTTACTCATCTTTTCAGCCTGCCATTCACCACTGGCACTCTTGGTCCTCATCCTGGTAAGTCCGTTATGCATCCAATATTTCACCGCCAGGCATCCGGTAGCAGTCTCAGACTGTGCGATCTCGTTTTCATGGTGCGGGAAGATCAGGTCCATACCACCGCCGTGAATATCGAACGTCTCACCCAGTATGTTCATACTCATCGCCGAACATTCGATATGCCAGCCGGGCCTGCCATAGCCCCAAGGGCTCTGCCAGCCGATCTCACTTTTATCTGCACTTTTCCATAGGGCAAAGTCGCCCGGATTTCGTTTGGTCGAACCGGCAAGCTCGCGAGTTCCCGTTTTCTGGTCTTCAAATTTACGGTGAGACAGCTTGCCATAGTCTTTGCTTTTGCTGATATCGAACCAGACATCGCCATCAACGGCATATGCCGCATCCTTGTCCATTAGCTTCTGGATGACACCAAACATGTTATCGATATGGTCGGTCGCCCTGGGGTATTCATCAACAGAATCGACACCAAGCTTATTCATAGCCTCAAAATACCCGGCAGTAACTTCCTTTGCCAGCTCTTCAACGCTCATATTACGTTCTTTTGACTCGATAATAATCTTGTCATCGACATCGGTAATATTTATCACATAAGTTACATCATAGCCTTTATATACAAGGTATTTTTTGAGAGCATCAAATATGACCGGACCCACGGCGTGACCGATATGGCTGTCTTTATAAACAGTTGGTCCACAAACATAAATACCAACTTTACCAGGATTTACCGGTTCAAATAGTTCTTTTTGCTTGCTTACGGTATTGTATATACGAAACGCCATCAATTACTCCTTGAATCTCTCGTTACTTATCGATAATATCATTTTATGGCGGCAGGATTACCCTTGCACCATATTTCAATTATAGTCGCTATTGATCTCTAATTGTTGCTGTAAAACAAGTTACTTATTATAAAATCAGGAATAATAAATTGCCAGACCAAAACCAAAAGCACAAATTACTTATATTGCTTACCATTGTGATTGCTCTTGGAGCTGCAATATTTGTTGTGATACGCCAGATGCCCGGAAAATTCCAGAGCTTTGAGTATGAAAAGGTATTTGATAGCCCAGCCCAGGATGCCAGGATTGGAAAAGTAACCAAAAGGATAACTCTGGAAGGTTTTCACCCCCACCAGTTCAGTGTTGGCCAATGGCAGGCCCAAACTGTAATTGCACTATCCAACAGATCAGCAATCCATATAATCGATACAGATTGTAAAATCATCACTTCTATTACAATCGATACAGAGCCTACAGCTATTAAAATGATCGGACCGGCAGAATCACCACGACTCATCACGGCAGCTAATAACAAACTGCAAATAATAGGGTTAGAAAAAAATGATTTGATATTTTCTCTTGATATTCCAAATGATAAAGCACTGATATCTTCAATTACTGCAAATGATAACTATATTTATGCCGCCGACGCCCAGGCAAAATGTATCTGGCAGATCAATCTGCCGCTTAACGAAGAGCTGAAAGACTACGACCCAGATGGTACTACCATTTGTCCGTTAGGTACAAAGCAGTTTGTTTTGCCCAGTGCACATTTTGAGATAAAAACCGCGATCAACGGCACTGATATCTGGGCAGCTAATACCGGCAACCATAGGCTGGATAAATACTCACCAGACATTGCCGAGCCGACAGATTCCTGGGGCCACCCCTCATTCCAGCCAGACGGATTTGCCGGATGCTGCAATCCGGCAAGTTTTACAATTCTGGCAGATGGAAAGTTTGTTACAGCAGAAAAAGGTAACGTTCAGGTGAAACTATTTTCCGAAAGCGGAAGATATATGAGCCTGATAGTCGACCGTAGAGATTTTTTGCGACCGGAAGCCTTCAAGACTATGATTTTCCCGATGGTCGATTCAATTCCTTCTGAACCGGATTCAATTTATATACTGGATACAACTACCGAATCTATATTAGTTGTTGATATTCAATAGGATAAACCTATTATATACCATTGAATTTTTAAGGTTTTAGAAGGTAGAAATATATCTTGATTATCAAAAAAATAAAATTGAAACATTGGATTATATTTGGGATTGGAATAGCTATTTTAGCTTCAATATTATTCATATGCAGCTTTGATCCTTTTCCAGACACAGACCTTGAAGTTTTAGCCAAAGATATTTCCCAACAAGAGAAAACTGAATGGATAAGCAAACTGGGAAAAATGCTTGAATTGAAATTACCGGAAGATACTGAATTTGTCGGTGTATATTATTGTAATTGGCTGGACTGGTATTTGTATGCAAAAGTCCAATTTGATAAAGAACAGATTGATCAGTTTCTTAACCAGGAAAAACTGAATAAATACAGCAAAATCTCTGATATAGATTCAAAATTCAATAAAGCTGAACTTGGCTGGTTTGATTATTCGCCAGATCAGGAGTATTTATATAAGGCAACTTGGGATAATACAGATGACTCTGAAATAATTGGTTTTGTTTTGCATACAGAAAATAACAATGCTGAATTATTTATTTTTGGAGCATCAAAGTAAAATAATAATTGGTACATGCAAGAAGTTCTAAATTTCTTTTCCACAATGGGGACATTTACTGGTTTTAGATTCATTATGTTCGGGATTGCATGTTTCAGAAGTTCCAGATAAAGTCTTCGCTGAAGAGACAAGCTGGGCTGTTACAATACCTGTCGGGACTGCAATGATAGAATAGCCCAATATCATCACAATTGAGGAAATAAACTGGCCAAGTGCTGTCTGAGGTGAAATATCGCCATAACCAACAGTAGTAAGTGTGACAATAGCCCAGTATACACTGCGAGGAATACTGTCAAAACCACTGTTCTGACCTCGTTCGACCACATACATGATCGACCCAAGAATAATTACCAGGGTAATAACAGCAAAGAAGAAGACAAGTATTTTTCTCCGGGACGCAACCATAGCGGCAACCAGAAGATTGGCCTCCCTGACATATAGGGCAAGCTTTAGTACGCGAAAGATCCGAAGCACACGCAAAACCCGGATAACACCCAATGCGCTGCCACCGACAATAACCAAACCAATGTAAGTCGGAATAATCGCAAGCAGATCGACAATACCAAAAAAACTGGTAGTATAGTGCAAAGGCCGCGGGGTACAATATATCCTGAGCAGATATTCAACCGTAAACATAATAGTGAAAAACCATTCCAGGCGGCCGAGAGCTGTGCCGTGGTTGAGCCTGACATTAGCAACGCTATCAAGCATAACAACCGCCACACTCAAAATGATAGCTATAATCAATACCACATCGAAAAGTTTACCGGCAAAGGTATCAGTACCGAAAATAATAACATTCAGTCTATGGCGAATAGAATCGGGCATTTTATTTTCACTTGACATAATTGTTTACCAAACTATAAGTGCGGTTCCGCACTTTTGACTGTTCAACATAACATGCAAAGGCCGGAACAGGGCCTTGTGAATGAAAAATACATTTAATTGTATTTCCAAGCTACTTCTCAAAAGTATGTTCAATTTTAAATGTTGCAGAAAGGCCCTTTTGGCGATTATTGCAACTTGAAAAGAGCGAAAGTTAACTAATATAGCATATCTTAATATGAGATAAAAGTAAACTGGAAACATATATGGAACAGCATGATAACTACCAGGCAGGATCATCAACATAAAGCAGAACTGTTAACTGCTGCCTTTCAGCAAGATATTATTGGGCATTCGGGATCAAATCATGATCAGTATCAAATACCAGTTCTTTTCTACTTTTGATCGCATCAACAAGCTCACCGGTAAATACAGATGCCTGACGCCAGTCAAGATGCCAGTCTTCGGGACATTTAATATCACTATCGAAATCAGCATAATGGATCGCTACACCTGAGGTATTAGCAGCAAATATGTCCCAGTACTTTTCTCGCGGGTATGTTTTATCTTCAAATTCCTTTGAAAGTCCGGAAGTTGGAAATCGAACAAAATATACCTCTCCCCCCCTTTGTATAATCATTTTACCATAAGAATCTACTTTGGCCATATATTCCAGCCACTGGTCATTATCTAAAACATCAATACTGTTGTAAAATTCTCTAGAATGAGTCGGTGTTGTTATATTATACTTATAGTAATTATAATAAATGCGTGACTCTTTTGTAATTGTATAACGATCAAACTCAGCCATAATGAATCCGCCGAAAATACACTTTTCCAACCTGGTAATATCAATTCTTGGACTTAATAATACTGATCGCTCAAATATATATGTCTCAATTTTATTATTAAGAATTTCTGAGGTACAAAGCGAATTTTTGTAATATCTAATAGCTCTTTCTGCTCGATAATCGTAAACAGGATTACCAAATAATGGGACAACCTCAACAAAGACTTTACCACAAAAATCTGTATTTTCAGCTATATCTTTGAGAAAAACGAACGGATGATAGGTGCCGGCCAACCCAAGCTGGATAACTTCCACATTGAGCCTTTCGCCTAATAGCTTCTGGTCATAATTGGCACCGGTTCTGGACGTACCAAGCAGAATAGCAACTTGTTTATTCCCGGCCATATTATCAATTTTTTTTCTGTTAATAGACCAGGTCAGATAATTCATACGCAATGTTGGAGTTAAACCGATCTTTCTCACAAGAAATTCAACAATAACAAAACTAACTATAAAAGCCAGTAATGAGATCAGAAATATTTTACTGTATCTATTATTACTCATATTAAAACTGGAAATACAAAAATTCTACCCTGAAATTCAAACCTAAAAACACCAGCCAAAGACAAACAAATACTATACCGCCCAGACTCCAGGAAGGTAATAACTCAAGGACATCTTCAAACTTTTTGTTTCTGAGATAATAATGGCCGCCCAGAATAAAGAAAAGTACAAGGTAAGTATTAAATACAAATAGTTTCCTTACGACATTGCCATCCGGTTGCAAGCCGGCCATTGCCTTCAGGATATCTATAGCCTGACCGAAACCTTCGGCTCGAAAGAACACCCAGGCAACGCAAACAAGCAGATACACAAAAGCCATTCTAGCCAGAATAATAAATTTATTTTTGGTATTGCCGATATACCTGTCTATAATCTTATCCATCACCAGGTACAAACCGTGCAGAAAACCCCAGAATACAAAAGTCCATGCTGCACCATGCCAAAGGCCGCCTAAAAGCATAACCAGAAAAAGATTTCTATAGGTAATATATTTGCTAATTCGACTGCCGCCTAATGGAATATATAAATAATCCTTAAGCCAGCTGGAAAGGCTGATATGCCATCTTTTCCAGAAATCCGAAAAACTGGAGGCAGCATAAGGATATCGGAAGTTTACCGGCAGCTCGTAGCCCAATGTTTTGGCTATCCCTATGGCACACAGAGAATACCCGGAGAAATCACATAGTATTTGTATAGAAAAAGCAAAAACCCCGGTCCAGGCTAGATAGAAGCCGGGTTTTGAGCCGCTATAAAAAACAGAATCAACAACCGGTGACATCAAACAGTCTGCAATAACAACCTTTTCAAAAAGCCCCCAAATAAATAGACAAAGTCCAAAACAAATATCATCTGGATTGAATTTCTTTTCTAGTCTGCATTGCGGTAAGAAATCAACTGCCCTGACAATTGGCCCTGCAACAAGCTGAGGGAAAAAAGTTACATATAAAGCATAGTCAAGAGCATTATCCCATGGTTTTAGATTACCACGATAAATATCAATGGTATAAGATAGAGTCTGAAAAGTATAAAATGATATACCAACAGGCAAAACAATATTCGAAACAACATTTATATGCCCCAGGCCGAAAAGGTCAGCACACCAGTTCAGATTGCCCACCATCCATGTTCCATATTTAAAATATGCCAGCAATCCCAGGTTAGTTACCAGGCTGATTATCAACCACTTCCTTTTCGCCAATAATGATTCAACAGCACCAATATTTTTACCTGCATGCCAATCAACAAAAGTAGAAAAAATCAAAATCAAAACGAAGGGAGGATTCCATGCGGCATAAAAAACATAACTGCCTACTAAAAGCAAAACTTTACGAAATTTCGTACTGTTTAATGAATAGTAAGCTGTAAATAAGACAGCATAAAATAATAAAAACAAATATGAATTAAAAGTCATTTCAATTTATAAAAATGAGCGAAACATAAATCATTATGTATTAGTACGGCATCACACTTTTGACGATTCAACATTACACGTAATGGCTGAAACAAAGCCAAGTAAATGAAAAACGCTACATTTAATTGTGTTTCCAGTCTATTTCTCGAAAGTATATTTATCAAATATGTTGCAGGAAAGTCCTTTAAGGCGATTTACCAAAGGCACTTCGTTATTGCAACTTTAAAACTGCGAAAGATAACTTTTACTCATTTATACCTATATTAAATATTATTATATAAAAAACTCAAGCCCATATCTAACTCGGAAAATAATTAAGTCATACATAAAATATTTCAAGTTTTATCTTTAATTTACTGATACACAAAAGTATAAAGTCCCATAATAATTTACTTAGAAAATAAAAAGACCAAAAGTATTAAGATTATATATTGCCATTACCATAAGAAAGCGTATATACTATTTCAAACTTAATTTCAGCTATTGGAGATATACTATGAGTAAAAAAGTTGCATTAGTGGCGTTTCAAGGTGAGGCGATGTGTTTTGTACACGTACTTCTTAACGCACTTGACATGAAAGAACGCGGTTTTGAAGTAAAAGTAATAATCGAAGGTGCAGCGGTTAAGCTGGTAAAAGAGCTGAACGAAGAAGGTGCAATGTTCGGCGATTTATACAAGAAAGTTCGTGACATGGGAATGTTTGACTGTATCTGCAAGGCATGTGCTTCCAAGATGGGCAGCCTGGAGAGTGCACAAGAGCAAAATTATAATATCAATGGCGAAATGCATGGCCACCCGGCTATAGCGAAATACATGGAAGAAGGATATGAAATCATTACTTTCTAGCGAATAAGTCATTTTGAGATACATGAAAAAGGCCGGAGAGAATATTCACCGGCCTAAGAGAAAAAAGACTATTTATTTCGTCTTATTATTTAACTTCAAAGAATTTATCTTTGGCAACGTTACAGACTGAGCATTTGTCTTCAGCTTCGCCGTAAACAGTGTTGCCGCAAACACTGCAAACAAAGATCTTCTGTTCGGGAAGATCGCTGCCACCTTCAACACTCTTTAATGCTTCAGAATACAGGTTGAAGTGAATTTCTTCAACAGTATTGGCCATCTGGAATCCTTTAAGAGCACCTTTAACGCCCTCTTTTTCAGCTTCTTCGATAAAACCCGGATACATACTCTTAAATTCATGGCTTTCGCCGGCAATAGCATCCTTAAGATTGGCAATAGTATCATTTATACCACCGGCATTACGCAGATGGGTATGAGCGTGTACAGTTTCTGCTTCTGCTGCTGCCCTGAAAAGTTTTGCAACTTGTGGCAGGCCTGCTTTTTCCGCCTCCTTCGCATACGCAAGGTATTTACGGTTAGCCTGTGATTCGCCGGCAAAAGCGGCCATTAGATTATCCTGTGTCGACATATCTTTCCTTTCTAACTATTCTCTATGCTGGATAATTTAAGATTTATAAATTAATTTTCAAACGGATTGCGGTAATTGACCTTCAAAAGATCTAGCCGCTTGAGTTCTGTTTTAAGCGTATTAAGAAAACGCTGGTAAGATTTAAGATTTTCAGCGGTCCAGGCTACCTCAGCTAGAGCCAGTTCACGCGGGTATGCCATATACTGGGCCTGTTCTACGGTTGGAATATATTCAGTCCAGAGATTGGCCTGTACGCCTTTGATATATTTTCTCTGTTTAGCAGTAAGCTCATCCGGGACGGGATTGTAACTATATACCTTATCAAGCGGTAAAAAGCCACCAATCGCAGGTGGTTCTTTTGACTGGTCTTTTGATTGATAATGGTCAAAGTAACAATGACTGTTAGGCGACATAACAACATAGTGATTCTGTCTGGCAGCTGCCAGGCCACCTTCTGTACCACGCCAGCTCATTACCATCGCATTTGGTGCCAGACCGCCTTCAAGAATCTCATCCCAGCCAATAATTACACGCCCTTTGGAATTAAGATATTTTTCCATACGTGTAATAAAATAACTTTGTAAGGCGTGCTCGTCCGGTAAATTATTATCTTTCATTCGCTTCTGACATTTGGGACATTCATGCCAGCGAGTTTTAGGACATTCATCGCCACCTATATGAATAACTCGTGAAGGAAATAGTTCCAAAACCTCATTCATTACATTTTCGAGAAACTCAAATGTCTGTTCATTACCGGCACAATATACATCTTCTTCAACACCCCAGGTTGTTCTTACCTTATATGGCCCACCGGTACAACCCAGTTCAGGGTATGCAGTAAGTGCGGCAACAGAATGGCCGGGCATCTCGATTTCCGGAACAACGGTAATGAAACGATCAGCTGCATAGGCTACGATCTCTTTGACCTGCTCCTGGGTATAATACCCACCATATGGCTTACCGTCCGATTTACTTCTGTCTGCAGGAATCGGAGTAGAATCACGTTTAGATGCAATTTCAGCTAATTTAGGATATTTTTTGATCTCGATTCGCCAACCCTGATCTTCGGTAAGATGCCAGTGGAAAGTATTTAGCTTATACATTGCCATTACATCAATGTACTGTTTGATAAATTCGACCGGGAACATATGGCGACATACATCCAGATGCATGCCACGCCATTGAAAGCGGGGAAAATCCTTTATCTCAACTGAAGGAACAGACCATCTGAAGTTTTCAATTTTCTGTTTACTTTCAATCTCAGCAGGCAAAAGCTGCCTGACAGTTTGTATGCCATAGAAAATCCCTTGAAGGTCAGAAGCAATAATAAGTATACTTTCCGGAGTAACCTTAAGAGTATATGCTTCAGGGTTATTACGCCCTTTATTTCGGTAAAGTTGTAGATAAATACTATTCTGAGGCATAACTTCAATGTTATTGGAACGGACACTCAGTTTATACCCGGTTGCAGGCCTTATAAGCTCGGCAAGATATTTCGCCAGCATTTCTGCTCCAGGTGTAGCTACTATTGAAGTAGTTTCATTTATGTTAAAAAATCCCTTCCCCTCTGTAACTGACTGAGGATGTGGAATAACATTCAGGTCCGCATTTAATGTGCTACAAATGCAAAAAATACTTACTAGCAGCAATACTAAAAAATTAATTGTTGTTTTCATTATTCTCTCTATCTATTAAATATCCAGCTTCAAAAATAAAAATAACCCAATATATAGTCTAACAATAAATAAATTATTCAAAATAGTCCTGAAGAGCCTTAACTCCCCATTCACCTTTTTTCATCTCGGCAATGGCCGCAACCGCAGCGGCAGCAGCGGTAGTAGTAGTGATCATTGGAACCCTATGCATGACAGCTGTAGCCCTGATACGCCCCTCATCTGTAGTCATACCTTTTCGAGTAGGCGTGTTTATAATAAGAGATACTTCACCATTCAAAATATAATCACTTATATTTGGCCTGCCCTCAATAATTTTCTTTAAGATAGTGTTATTAACACCGTTCTGATCCAGATATTCACCTGTACCACGAGTACAAAGCAGCTCGAAGCCCATTTCATCCAAAGAGCGTGCAAGTTCAAGCACGCGAGGCTGATCTTCAGTTCGAACAGAAAGAAATATCTTTCCATCCAGCGGGAGATTAGTTCCGGCAGCCATCTGGCTCTTGGCAAAAGCAAGGGCAAAATTATGATCGATACCCATTACTTCACCGGTTGACCTCATTTCCGGGCCAAGAATAACATCAACTCCAGGGAATTTTGTAAACGGAAATACACTTTCTTTAACAGATGTATGCTCTGGTATAAAGGCTTCTGTTACACCTTGTTCCTTAAGCGAAATACCGGCCATTACCTTAGCGGCAACCTTAGCCCATGGAATACCTGTTGCTTTACTAACAAAAGGAACAGTACGAGAAGCTCTGGGATTAACCTCGATAACAAAAACCTTGCCATCCTTAACAGCAAACTGAACATTCATCAAACCGCGAACATTTAGCCCTTCAGCCAGCTTAACGGCCTGTAAACGAATCTCTTCAATAATATCATCATCAAGTGAATATGGCGGAAGAGCACAAGCAGAGTCTCCGGAATGAATACCTGCCTGTTCAATATGTTCCATAATACCACAGACAAGTACCTGCTCGCCATCGTAAACTGCGTCTGCATCAACTTCGATTGCCATATCAAGGAATTTATCAACAAGCACCGGATGGTCACGACCGACAGTTGAAGCATCAACAGCCTTGGCCATATAATTATCAAGTTGAGTACTATCGCTGACTATTTCCATGGCACGACCGCCCAGAACATAACTAGGCCGTACCAGAACCGGATAACCAATTCGTTCTGCAATAGCTCGAGCTTCCTGAATTGTAGTAGCGGTGCCATTTGGCGGTGCCTGAAGCCCCAGCTGATCAAGAAGATTACCAAAACGTTTGCGGTCTTCGGCAAGATCTATACTTTCAACACTTGTGCCAATTATTGGAACTCCTGCATCCTGAAGCGAACGAGCAAGATTCAGCGGAGTTTGTCCGCCAAACTGGACAATAACACCATATAGCTTATCACCAAGCTTTTCACATATATTCAGCACGTCTTCCAAAGTCAACGGCTCGAAAAACAGCATATCAGAAGTGTCATAGTCTGTACTGACTGTTTCCGGGTTACTGTTGACCATAATAGCTTCAAAGCCAAGTTCACGGGCAGCAAAAGCAGCGTGAACACAGCAATAGTCAAATTCAATACCCTGACCAATGCGGTTAGGACCGCCACCCAGAATCATAATTTTCTTTTTATTGGTAACACGAATCTCATCATCAAAGTATTGCTGAGCCTGCCCTTTGTCATTTATGATGGTAATCGGTTTTTCGTGAGTTGAATAATAATACGGTGTATAAGCTTCGAATTCAGCAGCACAGGTGTCTACAAGTTTATAACTGACCTGGATGTTGAGTTGCTCACATTTTTCTCGTACGACTCGTTCTGTAGTGTGATAAAGATGGGCAAGTTGGTAGTCACTATAACCCCACTGCTTGGCCTGACTAAGCAGTTCGTAAGAAATATTGTCGATTGTATTAACAGCAGCCAGCTGATCTTCAAAATCAATCAATTCCTTAATGTTTGTCAGGAACCATTTATCAATCAAGGTAAGATCATGTACTTTTTCTACCGACCATCCCTGCTTGAACGCATAACGCACATAATATAATCTTCCACGGCTAGGTTCTGACAGTTTGCGGCTAAGCCTGTCTTCCGGAATCGGGAAAGAAGACTGAATGGGCCCTTCATCGCCACCACTCTTTTCGGAAGCGTCAAGCACATCTTCGTCTCTCATATATCTTAGCCATTTATCATTGCGATCAAGCCCCAAACCGTAACGCTTGATCTCCATTGAACGAATACCCTTTTGCAGAGATTCTTTAAATGTGCGGCCAATACTCATGCCCTCACCAACACTTTTCATCTGGGTGGTAAGAGTTTCGTCAGCTTCAGGGAATTTTTCAAAGGTCCAGCGAGGTATTTTAGTAACAACATAGTCTATGGTAGGCTCAAAGCAAGCCGGTGTTTCACGGGTAATGTCATTTGAAATTTCATCAAGTGTGTATCCAACCGCAAGTTTAGCTGCAATCTTTGCAATTGGGAAACCGGTTGCTTTTGAAGCCAAAGCAGAGCTTCGCGACACACGCGGGTTCATTTCAACAACAATCATTTCACCATCGGCAGGGTTGATAGCAAACTGAACGTTACTACCGCCGGTTTCTACACCAATTTCACGCATAATATCAATAGCGGCATCACGCATGAGCTGGTATTCTTTGTCTGTAAGAGTCTGAGATGGAGCAACAGTAATAGAATCGCCGGTATGAACCCCCATCGCATCAATATTTTCGATAGAACAAACGATAACTACATTATCGTTGACATCTCTCATTACCTCAAGCTCATATTCTTTCCAGCCAATAACAGACTGTTCGATAAGAACTTCATTGATCATAGAGTACTCAATACCTCGAGAACAGATTTCCTCAAAGTCTTTTTTATTATATGCAATACCGCCTCCTGTGCCGCCAAGGGTAAATGATGGGCGAATAATTGCCGGCAATCCGACAAAATCAAGTACCTTCCAGGCCTCTTCCATATTATTTACTACTTTGCTTCGAGGCATTTTCAGGCCGATTTTATCCATGGCATTGCGAAACAAAGTCCTGTCTTCTGCCTTATGGATAACTTCACGATTGGCACCAATCATCTCAACATTATATTTTTCGAATACCCCGGCATCAGCAAGCTGAACTGCTGTATTGAGCCCGGTCTGTCCGCCAAGAGTAGGCAAAACCGCATCTGGACGCTCAGCTGCAATAATTTTCTCAACAGCTTCGGTCGTAATAGGCTCAATATAGGTACGGTCGGCAAATTGCGGGTCAGTCATAATAGTTGCTGGATTGGAATTAACCAGCACTATTTCATACCCCTCCTCGCGAAGGGCTTTACAGGCCTGGGTACCGGAATAGTCAAATTCACATCCCTGTCCGATCACAATAGGACCGGAACCGATAATCAAAATCTTTTTAATATCTGTCCGTTTTGGCATAGTTTTTTCTAAAACTCTCTAGCGTAAATTAATACCCCCGAGCAAATTGCCTACTTTAACAAAATGCTGTCGTATTTACTTGTCATTATACACAAATAGTGCACTACTGGGCCTTCCATTGGGCCAATATAGTTACAAAATCGCAAAATTATATCAATTTTTAACTGATTTTACCAGTCAATTATTGACCGAATATAAACAAAAGTAATGAAGATAAAAAACACTTATTGTCTTGATACAGGTCAACGAACATGATAAATTACAATTATTGTTACATTTATTATAAGTTATGTTCAAAATAAGGAGACAGATATACCATGAGCGAAAATTTAACTATTTTATTGATGTGCCTATTGCTTTCCTATGCCTATTCAGCTACTATCCAAATTCCCATCCCCATGGAAGATATAACATTTCCTGGCACTTTTCATTATAACATTAACAGCGACTACCTAGAAGATTTCGCCGAAATCGAGTCGATATATTTTGCATATCACTTCGAAACTTACTCTTTAGCAAAAGGTTTGCAGTCAATAACTTATACTGATAATGATGGTAATCCACATGACGATTTTATCGAGGTTTATGGAGATGAACCCTTATTGGATTTAAATCTCAATATCGATCAGATCATCTTAACCCCTAACGCTTTGATTGAAAGATTTGGCGAAACACCAGAAAAACTCTCTTTGCTGTCAAACGCTATCAATATAGAAGGTTACGATCTGACACAACAAATTACAGTTTATGGAGGTATTTGGGAAACACCCTTGGTATGCGATGAACTACTTTCAAATTTAGAAATAAAATTCAGTGAAGCATATCTCGAGTTTATAGGTACACTGGTCCCAGAACCAACAAGCTTAATATTAATTTCAATTGGTGCATTGGCATTTGCTTCAAAAAGAAGAATAAGATATGCCAGCAATAATAAATTACAATAAATCATACAAAACTAAACGATGGGCAATTTGTGAGACATAAGATTCAAGCGATGATGGACACCTAACCTAACTAACTGTGATTAAAGGGATTAGATAAACAGCCAACTACCTGTAAGTAGAGAACTTCTCAATGTTTGTGGAAGAAAAATGAAGAAAAGAACCTCCCTTTGTTTATTACAATTAGCCCACCAACTACCAGCAAAAATACTGTTGCCGGTTCAGGGATATCTACAGAGATAATTGGGCTAAAGTTCACACTATGATCAATATCGCTAAAGATATTAGATTTCTCGCACACGATATCAGCACAAACATTGTATACCTGGCAAACACACAAGATAAAAGATATCAAAAAAGGCTGGTTCATAATTCTTTTACTCCTTAAAACTTATAAAGAATTACAAAAATCATATTTCCACTTCTCTTATATTGATATTATAAGCACCTGACAAGAATATCGTCAACAAACATTAATCCATTCGCAGAACTGTTTGAATTTTTCCATTATTATTATTTTCAGGAGTTTTTTTGACAATATTCCGTCTTATTGCTGTGAACAAAGCAGCAAAAAATTATATATATTGCCAAGACACAGACCAAGAGCTTTCTCTTTAAGACTAATCTGTTCCCCAAAAATCATCCTTTTCATCTACGAATTGGCTGATTCATTTAGGAATACCTGCAATAAGATCTGTTTTCAGAAAATAGTTGTTTAATTATTCAATTCAGTGTAATAGTATGTTAGATTAAATTTATTAATTAAACATATAAACCTTTTAGAATTAAATAAATATGAAAAAAGTATTATTTATTATTGCCGTATTATTGCTATTTTTAAGTACTTCTTACGGAAAAACACTTTTTGAAGATAATTTTACTGACAGCAAGCTAAGCGGCTGGCACAAAACAGAAGATCAATGGACGGTACAAAATAAAGTATTGTCTACAAATAGCAAAGGCAAAACTATATTACTAGTAGATGGCATTAGTACCGGTAATATTGAGCTGCAAGTAGAAGTAAAAGTATTATCTCAGGGAGCCAAAGCCGGAATTGCGTTTCGAATCCCAGAAGGATCTGACGACATTAAGGGATATTTCGCTGGAATAGATACAGCCAAACAACTGGCAGTTTGGGAATACGCTGATAATAAATCGGAATTACTGGCTTCAAAACCGGGCGAAATAATACCAGGCAGATGGTATAAACTGAGGCTGCTGGCAGATGGAGATAATGTTATTCTGTATGTTGACAATATAAAGGAGCCCATATTACGTTTTCCTAAAATTGATGGAATCCATACAGCGTTTAAGAGTGGCCTGGTCGGCCTGTGGGCAACCGGCGGCAAAGTAAGTTATCGCAGGTTTTCGGTCAAGGAATACTCCCCTGCCAAATTGGAAAAGAGCTATATCAACCCTATTCAACCGGGATGTGCAGACCCGGTAGTGAAACTGTTTGACGGGATATATTACTTATACTGTACATATACGCTGCGTAGTACAGACAAGGTAAACGGGATAAGATTGTTTACCTCCACGAACCTGGTAAACTGGGAAGACAGAGGTTTTGCAATTAAAGATGCTGACAGCTGGGGCAGGCATAGTTTCTGGGCACCTGATATCGTAGAGAAGAATGGCATATATTACCTGTATTATGCCGTAGAAGAAAGGATTTGTGTTGCCACCTCCAAAAGTCCGCTGGGACCATTCAAGCAGGAAATAAAAAAGCCCCTGGAACCGGATTCAATAAAAATAGATGCCCATGTTTTTAAGGATGATGATGGCCAGTATTACCTGTACTATGTACATTTCAATAATGGCAACGAAATCTGGGCCGGAAAACTTAATGACGATATGATAACTGTAGATGAGAGCAGCTTGAAGATGATGGTAAGACCGGATGAACCCTGGGAACAAGACATGGGCAGAGTCACAGAAGGTCCGGAGGTCATCAAGCATAAAGGGACGTATTACCTGACATATTCCGGCAGCCATTTCCAGAGCCCGGAATATGCAGTCGGCTATGCGACAAGTGACACCCCGCTTGGCCCATGGAAGAAATACAAATACAACCCGATCATGAAATCAACTTCATATGCCCATGGAACAGCACATCACACACTGACAGCATCACCTGACGGAAATGATATGTTTATCGTATATCATCGTCATTACAGCCTGGACCGTGTCAGTCCAAGAAAACTATCTATTGACAGGATACAATTTGTACCGCAGAAAAGCGGACCGGACATACTGGAAGTTTGGGGACCAACCTCCTCACCACAGCCTGTATTAATCAAATGATGAATCCATCCGATAGAAAATAGTTGTTATATTCTTTATTACAGCTAGAATAATGACAAATATCGGATAAAAAAATGTCAACCTAAGAGGATCTAGTTACAATGAAAAGAATCGTACTATTCACATCAATATTTTTCCTGCTGACAATAAACATTTTACACGGCAAAATAATATTCCAGGATAATTTCAGCAATAAAAAGCTAACCAGCTGGCAGACTTTTGGCGGCAACTGGTCTGTTGACAATAAAACACTGAATGTTAATGGTGAGGGTGGGCCAAAACTTCTTATAAAAGATCTGAAAATCTCAGACTTTGAAGTTCAGGTTGAAGTCAAAGCGGAAACAAAAGGCAGCCAGGCAGGATTTGTATTCAGAGTATCTGAGCCTGGAGAAGGCGTCGATGCCTATAAAGGATATTATGCCGGAATTGATACCAAAAGCAATATGGCTATATGGGGCAGCGTAGATAATAACTGGAATCTGGTGGCATCCAAACCAGGTGATATTATCGCTGGCAAATGGTACAAACTTCGTCTGCTGGCTGCCGGCAACCATATATTATTTTATGTTGACAATATGAAGGAGCCTGTGTTACGTTTTCCAAAGATCGACGGTATTAACAGCACATTTACCAATGGCCAGATCGGACTGAGGGCACTGGGCGGCAAAGTAAGTTTTCGCAACTTCAGCATAAAGGAATACTCCCCAGCTAAACTGAAAAAGAGCTATACCAACCCTGTTCAAGCCGGATGTGCTGACCCGGTGGTGAAAATATTTAATGGAACTTACTACGCATATTGTACATATTCACCTGACTTCCCCAGGATGACCAAAGGAATAAGGCTGTACACCTCCAAGAACCTGGTAGATTGGGAGGACCACGGCTATATTCTGAAAAATGATGACAGCTGGGGTGATTGGGGCTTCTGGGCCCCCGATATAGTAGAAAAAGACGGTGTATATTATCTTTACCATGCCGCAGCAGAGAGAATGTGTGTATCTATAGCCAAAACGCCTCTTGGACCATTTGTACAGAAAGTACAAAATCCAATAGAACCTGATTCAATAAAGATTGACGGCCATGTCTTTAAGGATGACGATGGCCAGTATTACTTCTATTATGTACACTTTAATAACGGAAACGAAATCTGGGGCGGCAAGCTAAACGATGATATGATAAGCGTTGATGAAAGCAGTCTAAAGATGATGGTGAGACCGGACCAGGCCTGGGAACAGCATATGGCCAGGGTTACCGAAGGACCGGAAATCATCAAGCATAAAGGGACGTATTATCTGACATATTCCGGCAGCCATTTCGAGAGTCCGGAATATGCGGTAGGTTATGCAACAAGCGAAAACCCGCTGGGACCATGGAAAAAGTATGAATATAACCCAATCATGAAATCTACATCATATGCACATGGAACAGCACATCATACTTTGACCACATCGCCCGACGGAAAGAATATGTTTATCGTATACCATCGCCATAATACCTTAAATGAGACCGAACCAAGGGCAATGTCAATCGATAGAGTACAGTTTGTGCCGCAAAAAAACGGCCCGGATATTCTGGAAATTTGGGGACCGACCTCTTCACCACAACCAATGCCGTTTTAGAAAGACACATTTACACACAACTACCCAGAAACATACCAGACCATTGCTATTTTTTACAGCAATGGTTTTTTTGTTATAATTTCATTTCCAAAATTGTTATTATAGATATTATGACTTGTTTGGAATTCAAATTAAATAGCAACTAAGAGTTATGAAAGGGATTGTTCATGGCAAAAAAGAATGTATTCTGCTGGAGAAATATAATCATAGTAATTCTTCTGACACCCATAATATCATATGTGATATGGCGGGAAACGGTATCTTACCAGCTGAAATCTATCAAAGAAGAAATGAGAGCTGCCGGAAATCCGGTAACTTTTGAAGACCTGGCTAATATTGCAGCAGAAAATAACGATAAGACAAACGCAATAAACTATATAATGGAAGCCAGCAGTCTGGAAGAATGGCCAACCAAGCCGATTGCCGGAGGTATGGGAATGCCTGGAATGGGCATGGGCGTGCCAGCTACAACAGTTTCAACAGCAACACCAGAAGAAAAAAAGCCACCTGTCTATGGCTATATGCCAATGGATTTTTTCAACCTGAATGAAGAAGATAAGCAAAATCTTGACATATATCTCAAAGCTAATAAAACACAACTTGAGGCATTAAACAATGCTATTAAGATCGGCTGGTATGCAGAAAGGATAAACTGGCAAGATGGAGAGGATGGTATTTGGGAGGGATTATCAGAACTCAAGCATGTAACCAGTCTGGTAAAATACCAGGCTATTTCGTATGTAAATAATAACAAGATTGATGAAGCAGTTAATCTGCTGAATTCGTGGTATGATATGATACAGCAGTCAAATCAGAATAGACCATACACCCTCATACAGGCGTTGGTTTCTATAAGCTGCAGATACCTGCTGGACGATACGGTAAGATGGATGCTGAGAGAAAATTCCCTGACAAATGAACAGCTTACACGTCTATATGAACAAATTAAGCCTATAGACCATATTACTATACTTCCGCAGATACTGCAGACTGAGGCCGTTTTTGCCCTTTCCTGCCTGACAGATTACCAGAATTATAACATATCGTATTCTTCCGTACAACCGGCTGAGGCTAAAATTTATGGATACAGCGGACTGGCAAAACTGAATGCGATAAAACATAGCGAAGCAATAGAAAAGTACATAGCAGCAAGCCAGTATGATTATTATCATATGAAAAAAGAATACGAAACAATCGGACAGGAAATTGAAAAACTTGGAAAAATTATCTATAAACCAATTAAAGATGTATTTCCTGCAATGGACAGAGTTACTTTTCTCATTGGCAAGAGTACCGCAACCCAGGAAATCCTGAAAATTATTCTCGCAAACGAGATGTATAAGAACGAAAAAGGCAATTACGCAGAAAGCCTTGAGGTTCTTAAACAATATAAGCCTGACCTCGACATCAATGACATGTTTACTGCCAGTGACCAGTTTGGATATAGAACAATCACAACCGACAATAAAATATTAGAATATTTTACTTGGTCAAAAACGGATAAAACTGACAGTGACATTAAAGATGTTATTGACAAAATGATCGCTGACGACTTGAATTCCACCAACGATCTGTCTGACGATTTTGATAATGATTTTATAATTTACAGAATCAAATCCAAATAACTGAAAGCATAGTATGGCAAAAAAGAATATATTCTGCTGGCGAAATATAATAATATTGATACTGCTCACTTTTATACTGTTTTATATTATCTGGCTGGAGATAATCACATACCAGCTGAAATCTATCAAAGAAGAAATGAGAGCTGCCGGAAATCCGGTAACTTTTGAAGACCTGGCAGAGATAGCCGCACAGAATGAAAATAGAGAAAATGCATTAGAATACATCATTGAAGCTGGAAATATCGAAAAATGGCAGATTAGCCCAGATGTTTCAGGTATTGGTACAGCAAAGACCATTTCAGCACCGCCTGAATTACCCTATGGTTACATGCCTGCCGACTTTTTTGACATGACAGAGCAGGATAGACTAAACCTGAAAAAATACCTCAAAGACAACCAAACACAACTTGACAGCCTTTGCAAAGCAATGAATATCGGTTGGTACCAGGGCCGAATAAAATGGGAAGACGGCTTAGATTTGATTCTTCCACCATTAGCGATAATTAAAGAGGCCACAAAACTAGCCAAATACAAGGCAATTGACCTGATATTCGACGGTAGGATAGATGAAGCCATTGAATGGCTTAGTCGGTGGCATTCTGTCATTTACAACTCATTAAACAATGAACCTCGATATTTAATTCATGACCTTGTTTCTTTTTCGGAACTGGGTCTACTGGATGATTGTATCTTTTGGCTGCTAAGAGAAAAAGAATTAACTAATGAACAATTGAGCAAGCAATACTCTGCCATAAACATTTTTGATCATCACCAAATAATTAAAAGAGCTGTTCAAAATAATAGTGTATATATTCTCACAGAATTAACTCAACTTGATGCCAGTAATTATTCAGGTGGCTATAAAGTAGTAAGATTAATTTTTACGTATAGCGGCCTTAATAAACTTAATGCCGGCAGATACAGTGAGTTCTATGAAAGGTATATGGGGGCATGCCAGTTGCCATTTTATGACACTTATAAGGAGTCTAAAACAATAGACCATGATATCGAAAAACTAGCCAAAAAAATTATTTACAAACCATTGAATACTGCCAGCCCATACAATCATTTTATTTTCCTAACTGGAATGATACTATCGAAAGAAAATATTTTAAAAGTAATTATTGCAAACGAAATGCACAAGAATGACAATGGCAGTTATGCCGACAGTCTCGAAATACTCAAACAATATAAACCCGACCTGGAAATCAATGATATATTCACTAAAACAGACACACTTGGTTATAAACCTGTAACTGTCAACGGTAAAACCGAAGAATATTTCATCTGGTCAAGAACAGATAAAACTGACATCGAAATACAATCTATTATAGATAATATGATCTCCGAAAATATGGACACTGTGAATGACCTGCCGGATAGTATCAGCAAAGAACATTTACGAATCTACAGAGTAAAGACTAAATAAAGGAATAAATGATGGCAAAAAAGAATATATTCTGCTGGAGAAATATACTAATTGCATTACTGTTTACACCGATTCTGTTATACATAATCTGGCTGGAAACTATCTCATACCAGCTAAAATCAATCAAAGAAAAAATGAAAGCTGCCGGTAACCCGGTAACTTTAGAAAACCTGGCAGAGATAGCCGCACAGTATGAAAACAAAGAAAACGCATTTGAATACATCATTGAAGCCGGCGAAATCAAAGATTGGCCGCCTGCCCCCGACTCCGATGCTCGAGGGATAGGCATGAAAAGACATAACACAACTGATGAGGTGCCGGTTTACGGTTATTATCCTGAAAATATCTTCCAAATGACCGACCAGGACAAAGTTAATCTCAAGGAATATTTAAAAGCTCACAAACCTCAACTGGAAGCAATTGATAACGCAATAAAAATCGGCTGGTATGCCGAAAAAACAGACTGGCTTGATGGAATTAATGTCCTACTGCCAAGTCTCTCAAACTATAAAGATGCAACCAGGCTCATACAGCACAAAACTATCGACCTGGTTCACGATGGAGAAATTGAATCTGCTGTCAGCCTGCTCTGTAACTGGTACAATCTTGTTAACAACTCTTCAGATAACCGACCATACACCATAATCCAGGCTCTTGTATCTATTGGATGCATTTCTTTACTAAACGAAACTGCAAACTGGATGATAAGTGAAATCAATCTGAATGATGAACAATTATCCAGACTGTACAATTCGATAAAGCCTGTCGATTGCAAAGAAATTATTCCAAGAGCATATGAAACAGAAATAGTTTTTGGATTGACATTTTTAGAAAAATACAACAGACTGAATGAATTGGATATCGATTTAAGTGATATTGAAAGTTATTTTTATTACTATAGCGGCCTAACAAAGCTTAATGCTATAAAATATTACGAAACTTGTGACAAACTCAAACAAACATCTAAATATGAATACTTCCAAATGGCAAATATGCAAACAGCAAAAAAAATTGATCTGGAAATTGAGAATTCTAACAGGTTCATCTACAGACCATTCAGAATTTTCTTTCCACCAACATCAAGATTTGCCGTTTCGATGCATAGAACAAAAGCCGGCCAGCAAATACTTAAAATCATAATCGCCAACGAAATGTACAAAAATAATAATGAAACATACGCAGAAAACCTGGAAACTCTAAAACAATATAAGCCTGACCTCGACATCAATGACATGTTTACTGC
Organism: Sedimentisphaerales bacterium; assembly: GCA_963666285.2. Taxonomy (GTDB): domain Bacteria; phylum Planctomycetota; class Phycisphaerae; order Sedimentisphaerales; family SM23-30; genus JAFGDI01. The sequence continues at coordinate 1,026,985 of OY762711.1, read as the reverse complement.
CAGTGACCAATTTGGATATAGAACAATCACAACCGACAATAAAATATTAGAATATTTTATCTGGTCCAAATCGGATAAAACCTATAGTGAAATTAAAGATGTTATTGACAAAATGATTGCTGACGACTTGAATTCCATCAAAGAACTGCCGGACAATCATGACAAAGAATTTATAATTTACCGTATAAAAGCCAAGTAACAGGAAGAATTATATGGCAAAAAAGAATTATCTGCTATACTGGCGTATTCTGGTTGTAATCACCGTTATCACTCCGATAGTACTATATTTTGTATGGGTTAAATCAGTCTCTAATAAGCTGGAAACTGCTGAGAAAGAATTACGTTCAAATGGCCAACCTGTTACTTTTGTTGACCTGGCAAAAATAGCAGAAAAAGACAAAAACCGAGATAATGCCGTTGATTATATTCTAATTGCCGGCAAACTGGAAGACTGGCCGACAGAACCGGATCGTTTTAGACCGGGTATGAGCATGGGAATGGGCATGCCAATGCCAGGTATGGGTGGTATGGGACCGATCTCTGGCATGAGTTCTACATTACAAACAAACAGTCAGGATGAAGATACCCCTCCGATATATGGATATAGGCCATATGATATATTCAATATGAGCTATAAAGATAAAGAAAATCTTCCAAAATACCTTGAGGCCAATACAAAACAAGTCCAGGCATTATCAGAAGCTATGAACATCAGCCGGTTTCGCGATAAAACAAACTGGAGAAAAGGCTTTGAATCTGGCAGTGAAGGTTTATACGAATTTGAACAGGCAACTTTATTGGTTCAATATCTGGCAATATCATATGTAAATGATGGTAAAATCGATGAAGCTGTTAACTTATTATGCAAATGGTACGAAGTAGTCAATAGGTCAAGTCAGAATAGACCTTTATCGTTTTATCAAATGACAGTTTCTATTAATTGCAGGAATATTCTGGACGACACAATCAGGTGGATTATTAAAGAAAATATTATCACCAATTACCAGCTCGCCAGGTTATACAGCCAGATTATTCCTATTGACCATAAAGCAGTATTACCTTCTATACTGCAAACAGAATCTGTTTTTATGATTTTCAGACTAAGAGAATACCACCACCATCAGAAATGGGACTCTTCAGTTGACCATGATGAAGCTAAATTTTATAAATACAGCGGACTGACTAAACTGAACGCAATTAAATACCTTGAAATAAGCCAAAAGCTACAAACGGCAAGCCAATATGATTTTCATAGAATGCAAAAAGAATTCAAAACTATCAGCCATAAAGTTAACCAGCTTGGAAACCATATTTACAATCCGGTGAAAGATGCCTTCCCGGATATCATAGGCTACATAAATATAATAGGTAATAGTATAGCCGGTCAGGAAATACTAAAGATAATGTTGGCCAATGAAATGTATAAAAATGAAAACGGCCGATACGCAGATAGCCTGGAGATATTAAAAGCTTATAAGAAGAACCTGCTAATCCAGGACATATTTACATCTTCCGATTTATACGGCTATCAGCCAATTACTAAAAATGAAGTTATTACGAAATACTTTATCTGGTCAAAAACCGATAAAAGTTCTGTGAAAATTAAAGATATAATAGATAAGCTAATCGACGGGAATTTTGGCACTGCTGAAGAATTAGAAGAATATCTTCATAATTACACCATATACGAAATGAAGTAGAATAACAAAAAAACTACAAAAAAAACAGCGAGCAATACAATACAATGCTCACTGTTTGAATTCATATGTATATTACCGGCAAAAACACATCTTTGGCTTGAAAATAACCAAAATGCCTTAGTGCAGTCTCTGTCCGGGTTTGGCCCCTTCGTCAGGACTGGTCACAAATACTTCCTCGCCGCCAGGACCGGCTGCAATTATCATACCCTCAGACATTCCAAATTTCATCTTGCGAGGCTTCAGGTTGGCAACAATAACAACCTTGCGGCCGATCATATCTTCCGGTTTGTATGCCTTGCGTATACCGGCAATAATCTGGCGTCTTTCGCCGCCCAGGTCAACCTGGAAGCGAAGCAACTTATCAGCTTCTTCAATTATTTCCGCTTCGACAATCTCAGCAACACGAAGGTCAACCTTCATAAACTGGTCAAAATCAATTTCCTCTGCTATTGGATCTTCTGCCAGTGGACCGGTTGCTGCAGGAGCCTGTTCCGCTGCCTGTTGTTCTTTACTTTCTTCTACCATAGCTTCTACCTTTTTAGGGTCAACCCTTTCCATTAATCTTTCAAATTTGTTTATCTGATGATCTTCCAGCTCATCGGCAATATTTGCCCAGGTGAGCGGACTGATATTTAATAACTTTTCTATTTTTTCCGCATGAACCGGCAGTACCGGCTTCACATAAGTGGTAAGAATCCGAACCGCATTGAGAGTAGCTGTCAATGACTCTAATGCATGTTCCTTATCTTCTTTTATAGCCACCCAAGGTTTGCGTTCATCAAAATATTTGTTTACCTCATCTGCCAGGGCACGAATCTTTCGTGCAGCAGTTGCAAAATTACGTGTTTCATAACTTTCAGCTATCTCGGCAGACGCATCTTTGAGACCTGTAAGCAGTTTGCGAGCTTCTTCGCTTAGTTTTCCGCATTTACCATCAAAGTTCTTGCCAAGCATCTGGGCAGAACGACTTGCCAGGTTTACAATATTACCGATAAGATCGCTGTTGACTCGACTGACAAAATCTTCCAGGCTCAGATCGACATCGCCGGTATCCGGCCCAAGTTTACAGAAATAATAGTACCTTAGATACTGGGGGTCAAGATGATTAAGATATGTTGATGCACTAATAAATGTACCACGACTTTTGCTCATCTTTTCGCCATTTACAGTCAGAAATCCGTGAATAGCCAGTCTGTCAGGTGTTTTCAGCTCGGCACCCATCAGCATCGCAGGCCAGAACAAAGCATGAAAATAAGTAATATCTTTTCCAATAAAATGGTGGATCTCAGTATCATCATTAATCCAGAAATCTTCCCAGTTCAGACCATTCTTCTCACAATAGTTTTTGGTACTGGCAATATAACCAACCGGTGCATCAAGCCAGACATAGAAAAATTTACCCTCTTCGCCCGGAATCTCAAAACCAAAATAAGGAGCATCACGAGAAATATCCCAGTCACGAAGGCCCTGATCAAACCATTCCTGAAGTTTATTAGCTACCTGCTGGTGAACGTGACCACCGTGGATCCATTCCTTGAGTTGCGGCTCAAAGTCAGCTAATTTGAAAAAGAAATGAGTAGACTTCTTCTGCACCGGCGGATTACCACAAATGCTGCAGGCCGGCTTGATAAGATCAAGCGGAGTATAAGTTGCATTACAAACTTCACAATTATCGCCATACTGATCTTCTGCCTTACATTTTGGACATGTCCCTCGAATAAACCTGTCCGGCAGAAACATCTTGTCATGCTCACAATATGCCTGTTCAACTTCACGACTGGAAATGTGCCCCGCCTCTTTGAGCCGGGTATAAATCATAGAGGCCAGTTCTTTGTTTTCAGGGGAATGAGTAGAATAGTAATTATCAAACTCAATATCGAAAGCAGTAAAGTCGCGAAGATGTTCTTCGTGCATCTTGCCAATTAGCTCTTCGGGAGTAATACCTTCTTTACGGGCACGAATCATGATAGGCGTACCATGGGTATCGTCTGCACAGAAATAATGACATTCATTCCCAATTAATTTCTGGAAGCGTACCCAGATATCAGTTTGTAAATATTCTACCAGATGACCGATATGAATTGAGCCATTGGCATAAGGTAAAGCAGATGTTACTAATAGTTTTCTAGTCATAATTTTGTTCTGTTTTGGTTCTTTTCAACTAATCTTAATTTTCATTTCCACCGGAATCTCCATTATTCCCTGAAGAATCCTGATTTGAGTTTCCATCGGAACTCTTTTTCTTTCGCCTGCGACGCCTTCTCTTTTTCTTCGGCTTGTCTTCTCCATTTTCAAGCTGCTGTGAATTATCCTGACTATCATCTGGCTGCTGTTCGTCATTTTGTTTTTCACGGTTATTGTCGCGTTTTTGTTTGCTATTTCCGTTTCTACCCCTGCCATTACCATTTCTGCCTTTATTGCGAGATTGATTGTTTCTGGCAGAATCATTTGATTTTTCCTCATTTTCCGGAACTTCAGGTTTTTCCGGAGGGGTATAATTAAATTCAAGTATATCTTCCAGGTCTACTACAACTAAACGACTTGTCTCTGTCAGAAAAACCTTTACAAGCAAAGTAAGTACATGAGTATCAATAACCTTGCCATGACCTTCACTTGTCAGGACAACACTGTTCTTTTTGGGTAGTTTCTTTTTATGCTCGTTATATACCTCATCTTCAAAACGAAGACAACATTTTAGCCTGCCGCAGCGACCGGAAATCTTGCTTGGATCAAGTGTTGCCTTTTGCAGTTTAGCCATTCTCATATTTACAGGATACAAAACTTTTAAGAAACTTCTGCAGCAGCATTCTCTTCCGCACGTTTCAAAATCTGCCACAAGCCGGGCTTCATCCCTGGCGCCAATCTGACGCATCTCGATTCTGGTCTGATACTGCTGCGCCAAATCTTTGACTAACTGACGAAAATCAACTCGCCCATCTGCCATAAAATAAAATATAATCCGCTCACCACCAAATAACCGTTCGGCATCAACCAGAATCATGTCCAGATTCTGCTCGGAGATTAGCTGATTACAATAATTAAGCTCCTTGGCGACCCCATCTTCCAAATGCTGCTGTTCACGCACATCCTGCTCACTTGCAACTCTTACAACAGCCCCTTTTCGATCCAGTGGAAAATTGTCACAACTATCTGAGCAGTATTTATTTATCTTACTTTCTTTTATTGTAAGATTACCCTTCTTATGACAGGTATCATAAGCTACAATCTGAGCAATTTCCAAACCTCGGTCCGTGTTAACTATAACATGGGTAGCTTTATCGGGAAAATCCTCTAAATCATGGGCAAAATAACCAAGATTACCCATCTTTCCATAGCGGCATAAAATATGTTTGCGATATTTATCAGGTTTTTTACCGCCCTTTTGAACATTTTTTTTACCACGGCTATCTGACTGATATTTCCTGTCATCACGAATACTATCATCTTGACTATCAGCCTGGTCAGCATTTGCATCGATATCTTGATCATCATCAGGATATTCCAGGTTATTTTGACCTACACCAAAAGAAGTAACTTCCCTTTCAATTGGTTCGGATTGCTCTTGGCTAACCTGACTTTCCTCTGGTATTTGCTGTTCAATATCGGCAGCCGGTTCCGATGCTTGTTCCTGCTGGTTTACAGTAGAATCATCTGACTGGCTGTTATTGTTAAGTTCATGTTTTTCTTGGTTTTCTGTCATATGGCATAGTCTAACAAAAGTGACTCGAAAGTCAAAGAAGGATTTACATTTGAAGCCAATCTCTGGCAAGCATTATGCGAGATACGTATCATTTCACTCAAAGTTTCATTATCAAACTTTGTAGATATTTCTATAATTGAGCCTGCCTGATCAGGGCATACCGTTCTTCCGTCAATAGAATAAAGCATAGCTGCCCTGAATGCGTAAGTCATAAGCCCTATCATAAGTAATTGTCCCTGGCGGGCAGCATCACTAGATGAATGTTTTGGATTATGTTCGATATAGGTCTTACCATACTGTTTTGCAGTACTAACAAGCCACTCCGAAAAGTCTATCACTGAAGGATAGCTTATCTTGGCTATTTTCTCATAAAGTTCTTTTTTTACATGATATATGTCCATTTTTGCCAAATTCAAAGCCTGTCCAAGACTTCCGGCAGAAAACTCTGCCCAAAATTCTGCCTCATTGGCTTCAACGTCCTGCTCAACCAGCTTCGACTTGATCATATTTGTATTAAGAGAATCAAATCTAACCATCTGGCAGCGTGAACGTATTGTCTGCAAAAATTTATCTGGCTGAGATGTAATCAGTATAAGAAAAGTATCATTAGGCGGCTCTTCTAATGTCTTTAATAATGCATTCTGGGCCTGCCAAAGCATCGTGTCAGCTTCTTCAATAATAAAAAACTTTGCTTTGCCTCGCACCGGGCTATGACAGGCCTGATCAATTACATACTCTCGAATAACATCGATTGGCATCGACAAGATCTGACTGGAGCGACTTTTTGAAGTAAATCTGGCTAAATCACGGTTGATTATATGAATATCCGGGTGATTACCTGATTCTGCCAAATGGCATTCCTTACATTCTCCACATGAATCTGACACCTCTCCAACAGCTATAGGACTTGATGGATCAAATCCAGGATAATCTGTTAATGGTCGCTGGACAGGATTTTCACATAGCAGCGACTGAGCCCAGAATTTTGCAAGCATAGATTTACCAACACCTTCCGGCCCGTGAAAGATGCAGGCATGATGAAGGCGGCCGAACTCATTAGCTCGCTGCAGCCGGCAAATAGCCCTGAATTGTCCGTAACAGTCTAATATTGACATAGAATTATTATTATAACCTGATTTATATACTTTTATCAATGAAATAGTAACGTTCAAATACATAAGCCGAACAACAAATGAATAATCCGGGCAAACTTATTGCCAGATACGCTATTAACAGCATATACTAGGGCAATATAGTAGCATATATCATGCTATAGTGCATTTACTCATTTACTATGTATCTATTGGACTAACTTGGTGGAATTTGCTATACTTACAGACACTAAATGACGATAAGTTATTAGAAAATATATAGATACATTTACATAACATTAACAAGGATTTATAAATGTCTGAAAGAAAGCTATTTGGGACAGATGGCGTACGAGGACTGGCAAATACCAAACCTCTTGATGTTGAAACTGCTATGAAAATTGGTCAGGCTGCAGCAAAATATTTCCGTGGACAGAAATCAAGACCACTTTTTGTTATTGGACGTGACACACGTATCTCTGGTGAAATACTGGAATCTGCTCTGATAGCTGGTCTGACATCAATGGGAGCAGACGTGAAAGTGATAGGAGTTGTTCCCACCCCTGCCGTTGCTGTTATTGCCAAAAAACTTAATGCTGATGGAGGTGTTGTAATAACCGCATCCCATAATCCGGCAGAAGATAATGGAATTAAACTTTTTTCAGGTAACGGGTTCAAACTTCCAGATGAAGTTGAACTGGAAATTGAAAACTTAATATTTAACGATCCTATGGATACATCCAATATCACCGGTAGCGATGTTGGGTCTGTAGAAAGAATTGATTGCGATGACATGTTTATAGATTCCCTGGTTTCAGGAGTCGAAACTAATTGTCTTAATGGTTTGAAAATAGTTGTTGATTGCGCCAACGGAGCAGCTTATAAAATTGCACCAAAAGTTTTAGAAAAACTTGGCGCTGAAGTCGTTGTTGTAAATAATATACCAAACGGTTTGAATATAAATGAAGGATGCGGTGCTATGCACCCGGAAAACACCGGACCGCTGGTCACGCAACATAAGGCTGATTTCGGAGTTACATTTGACGGTGATGCGGATCGCCTGATCATGATAAATGACAAAGGCGATGTTGTTGATGGTGATATTACAATTTACTTGCTGGCTATGGCACATAAAGCTGACAGTAAACTGGACGGCGATACAGTCGTTGTAACTCACTATACTAATCTTGCACTTGACGCAAAACTGAAAGAAAACGGTATTAAAACTGCCAGGGTCGACAATGGCGACCGGTATGTTATACAGGAAATGATAAAAAAAGGATATTCTGTTGGTGGCGAAAAATCAGGACATATCATCCTGACAAAATATAATACTACCGGAGATGGTATTCTTTCGGCAATACATTTCGCCAGGATGGTAAAAAACAGCGGGAAAAAGTTATCCGAACTAGACAAAGCTTTTACCCTTTATCCACAGGTACTCGACAAGGTTGAAGTTTCAGAGAAACTGCCTCTCGATAAAATACCAGGATATCAGAACCTCGCTGCAAAAATTGAAGCAGAACTGGGCGATAGCGGCAGACTCCTGGTACGCTATTCCGGCACACAGAACGTTTGCAGAATTATGCTGGAAGGACCAGACGAAGCGAAATTAAAAGAATATAACGAACAAGTGAAAAAATTATTCAAATAACAACAAGGCTTGTATTGAAATTGTGAGGTACATAACATGAAAGTAGTATGCCATGCCGCGGGTAAAAGTATTGAATGCCATCCGCATACCGTCAATAAACCGGCTGCTTTACTAAAGGCTTTGAACAAATCGGTTATAAAACATAATCTTAGCACTTTTGGTAAAGTTGAAGAATTCATAATACTTAAAGGTTTTGAAGGAGATAAACTAGAAGAACAGCTTGGCAGCAGCTATTACGAAACTCCTATAACATATATTCAGGTTGAACCTTCTACTTCCTTGGAAGACTGCTTTAAAACAGTAAAAGACAAACTCTCAGGAGAAGCTGGTTTTATATTCTTTATATGTGAATCTGTTTTTTCTCCTATTGATGTCGAATTACTGATGGCACAGCCTGGTGGAAGAATGACTCAAGACAGCCAGGGATGCTGCATGCTGAATATGACGGCAGAAATGCTCGAAAGTGTAACAAGTGGCAAATTACTTAAAGAAGTAGCCGGAACCATGCAGCCTGTAGAAGTAACCGATTATTGGCTGCCTTTGACTTATCCGTGGAACTACCTTGAGGCAAATGTTGAACTTGTCAGGAGACTACAGGGCCAGACTATACTCGGGGAGGTCGAATCTAATGTCACAATAAAAGGTCCGGTATTTATTGGCCGTGACACACTTGTCAAAAGTAACACCTATATTGAAGGCCCCGTATTCATCGATAAAGACTGTACTATAGGTCCTTTTGCCTATATTAGGAAAGATACCATAATTGGCAAAGGTGTCCAGGCTGGCAGAATGGAAATGTACGATGTCTTGCTTGAGGACAATTTCACCTCTAAGCATAATAGCTATGCAGCTCACTCTGTTATCGGCGAAGGAGGAAACTTCGGTGCCGGTACTATCACAGCTGATTATCGTCATGACGGTGGAAATCACACTACCATCATCAATGGACAGAAAATTGATTCTGGCAGACGCAAACTAGGTGCTTTTATTGGTGCTAATGTACACACCGGAATTGGAACTCTTATCTATCCCGGTCGTAAAATGTGGCCTGGAACCTATACGCTACCTGGCGAGGTGCTGAAAAAAGATAAAACCGAATAGAACAGGAATTAGAAATAATAGCTATAACTTGTATCAGCTATGCTATTTCATGTCGAAAAATAAAAAGACCTGGATAATCCTGATATTAGGATTGCCAGGTCTTTTATAATAACTAGTTCATAGTTTTTTAAGCAGTTGGTCTTCCAATACAATGATACTCAATACCCTGCTTCTTGATAAACTGCGGATCGTAAAGGTTACGACCGTCAAATAAAACCGGATTCTTAAGCCGCTTGGCAATATCCTCAAAATCAGGATTGCGAAATTCCTGCCATTCGGTAAATATCACCAGCGCATCGGCACCATCAATTATGCCGTAACTATCATCACTTATTTCTATCTTGCCGTCAAGTTCCGCAAATGCATTACTCGCAGCTTCTGGGTCATATGCCTTAACCTTGAAACCGCCATTATCTATAAATTTCCTGATACATCTTAGTGCCGGCGATTCACGTACATCATCGGTCTTAGCCTTAAACGCCAATCCCCAGACAGCCAGTGTAACATCGTCACTTTTCCCTGCAAAGTAATTCAAAATTTTATCAGCAAAAACATCCTGCTGGCGATAGTTTGCTTCCTGAACAGACCTGGCAATAGTCATATCCATTCCCTGCTCACTACCCATAAAGATTAATGCCTTAACATCCTTTGGAAAACAGCTTCCACCGTAGCCAACAGATGGAAACAGAAAAGAGTTTCCAATTCGATTGTCACTGCCTACTCCTCGGCGAACCATCTCAACATCAGCACCAAATTTATCACATAGCTGTGATATTTCATTCATAAATGAAATACGGGTAGCCAGCATAGAATTTGCAGCATATTTGGCCATTTCGGCTGATGCTGGGTCCATAAACAGCATGCGAGAATTTTTACGCATGAAAGGCGAATATAGTTGTTTCATTATCTCCATTACAGCAGGATTGGTAGTACCAATAATTACCCTGTCTGGCTTCATAAAATCATCAACCGCAGTACCTTCCTTAAGAAATTCAGGATTGCTTACATAATCAAATGGCTGACTTGTATGCTTAAGCATTACGTCAGATACTTTACGATGTGTACCAACAGGAACAGTACTCTTGGTTACGATAATACGATAACCGTCCATGCACTTGGCAACCTCTTCTGCAACATTCAGTACCGCTGAAATGTCAGCCGAACCATCATCCGCTGATGGTGTGCCCACTGCCAGGAAAACCAGTAAAGAATTGTCAACACCTTCGTTTAAATCTGTGGTAAATCGCAAACGACCGGCTTCGACATTTCTTTTCACAACTTCAGTAAGTCCTGGTTCATATATGGGTATTATGCCCTGAAGCAGATTATCAATCTTCTTTTGATCTTTATCAACGCATATGACATGGTTTCCACCATCTGCAAGACAAGCTGCTGCTACCAAACCCACATAACCTACGCCTACTACTGATACCTTCATAGCTTATTCCTTATATTAAAACCTAACTACTGCCTTATAGTGAACAATAATTGTAATATAGTCAACTATAGATCTCAAGAATAATTGATAAGATTTGCTATAATATACACTTAAAATATCAATTACCTTATTATCACCTGTCTACTTCGCAGTTAACAACGTATATACAGGTGCTAACGCTATTTATAATCGGCAATTACATCGCCATTCTGAGGTAAAAATATATATTTATGGTGCTAAACACTTTAAAAATTGTCGGTAAATCCATTTATCATATAATTATTTATGCCATGAATCAAAATCACCATTATGGCAAGTTATTGACCTGAAGGGACTTTAGAGTTATAATTATGGCTCTATACCCATATCGACAGAACAACTGCCGCTACAAGGTGTAAGACTATGCTATTTATAAACTTATGTAACAAACAAAAGGATATCTAATTATCATGCTTAAAAGGACTCATAACTGCGGAGAGCTTCGGCATACAAATATAGGCGAAGATGTTATTCTGAACGGTTGGGTGCGCTCATATCGTGATCACGGTGGAGTAGTCTTCATTGACCTTCGCGACCGAGAAGGTATTACCCAGGTTGTTTTTCATCCTGAAACTTGCCCAGACATACACGAACTAGCTCGCACAATTCGTGATGAATGGGTAATCGCGGTCAAAGGCAAGGTCATTGCCAGAGGTGAAGGACTGGCTAACCCAAAACTTGTAACCGGTGAAATAGAAATAGAAGTATCCGCACTTGAAGTTCTAAATAAAGCAGTAACTCCTCCTTTTGAAATTGATAATGCTGATAAAGTTAACGAAGAAACTCGATTAAAATACCGATACATCGACCTGCGTCGTGATCGCATGAAAGAAATTATGCGTGTTCGCAATCAGGTTACAAGAATTGTTCGGCAGTTGAAACAGGATAATGGTTTCTTTGAAATCGAAACTCCGATTCTTGGCAAAAGCACCCCGGAAGGTGCTCGCGATTACCTGGTACCTAGCCGACTGACAGAAGGTGCATTCTACGCCCTGCCGCAATCACCTCAGCTATTCAAACAGGTGCTAATGGTTGCCGGCATGGACAAATATTTCCAGATTGCCCGCTGTTTCCGTGATGAAGATCCGCGTGCTGACCGTCAGGCTGAATTTACTCAGGTTGACGTTGAAATGAGCTTTGTTGACCAGGACGATGTCATGGATATTACCGAAAAGTGCTTTACAGAAGTCTTCAAAGAGGTACTGGGCGTCCACATTCCAACTCCTATTCGACGAATGAGCTTTAAGGAATGCATGGACGATTACGGAATAGACCGGCCTGATCTGCGTTTCGACATGAAACTGCAAAACATTACCGATATTGGAGCCGAAAGCGAGTTTAAAGTATTTGCATCAGTTGCCAAAAACGGTGGAATCATAAAAGGGCTGTGTGCAGAAGGTGCCGCATCTTATTCTAGAAGTGATATCGAAAAAACTCTTACTGATTTTGTCGGTAACTATGGTGCAAAGGGCCTGGCATGGTTTAAGGTAGTGGAAGCCGATACTAAGACCGGTGCCGAGCTAAACAGCAGCATTGCTAAGTTCTTCTCTGATGAGCAAAAACAAGCGATTATTGAAAAATTCGGAGCAAAACCAAATGATCTGATACTTATGGTTGCTGATACCGAAGATACTACAAACAAAGCTCTTGCTGCCCTGCGATGTAAACTCGGTGAAGACCTTGGCCTTGCACGCCAGGATGATTACCAGTTTGTCTGGGTTGTTGACTTCCCGGCATTCGCCTGGAATGAAGACGAAAAACGATGGGACTGCCTGCATCATCCATTTACCGCACCTACCGCAGAAGACCTGGAAAAACTTGATACAGACCCGGGCAACATAAACTCACAGGCTTATGACCTGGTACTGAACGGTAACGAAGTTGCCGGCGGCTCTATTCGTATACATCAGCCGGAAGTTCAGGCAAAAGTATTTAAGTTGCTAGGAATAACTGACGAAATGGCTAAAGAACGATTTGGCTTCTTCCTGGACGCTCTGAAATATGGCGCTCCTCCTCATGGCGGTATCGCATGGGGGCTTGACCGCGTTACTATGCTGCTCTGCGGGACAGATAACATTCGTGACGTTATCGCGTTTCCGAAGACCCAAAGAGGCCAGTGCCTTATGACTGATGCTCCTGCCGGCGTAGAGCAGAAACAGCTGGACGAATTGCATATCAGCATTGTCCAGAAAGGGCCAAAAGCTTAGAGACTAAGCTAAATCAGTCTTTATAGAAGACACCCTTACCGCACTAACAAGTTAAAAACTGGAAAAATAAATAACGTGTACGTCCCGTCTACTTATCGGGACTCACGTTTTTTATTTATACTTAGAATATTTACTTACAGCTAAACTTATTACTATTTTGATTAAAGCTGCAATATTTGACCTGGGCGACACAGTTTTCAACTATGGAAGATTTAATTCCGGTAAAATATTTGAAGACGGCGCCAAATCAAGCTTTGAGCTGCTGAAACGTTATAACGGCGGCCATAGCCCATGTCCATATATCTGGTATTGGTTCAGCCATAGCCTAAGTATCAGAATGCATTACGCATTTGCACATTTTACAATGAAAGAATTTGACTGCCCCAGAATTCTTAGGCGAAAAGCATGGAGACTGGGAGTTACACTCGGCCCCAAGCAGCTCATGAGACTCTGTGGCAAATGGTATGAACCGCTTAGAAATGCTGCAACTGTTGAGCCTGACATCAGAAATACAATGCTTACGCTGAAAAACGAACTGGGGCTAAAACTTGGAATTATTTCAAACACTTTTGTACCTGGGAAAATACTGGAAGACCATCTTGACGAATATAACCTGACCGAACTCTTTGACGTCAGGATTTACTCTTGCGATACCATATGCCGCAAACCAGATGTACGGATTTACGAAAAAGCACTGCAGGCACTCAACCTGGAAGGTAGCGAGACTGTAATGGTCGGCGACAGATATAAAGAAGACGTACAAGGGCCGGCACAGTTAGACATGAAGGGTATCATCAAACTTGGTATAACAAACCACCACAAAAAGTTTCCCGCTGACACACTAAAAGTCAATCATCTCTCTGAACTGCCGGAATTGATAAAAAGTATTTAGCTTTAGCGCTCTACATAACTATTCGCTTCTCTATTAAACATTATCCTCGTAGCAAAACCAATAGGCAGATTGTTATTTTCCGGAGGAATAACATCAATAGTTCCTGCTGGATCTCCGCCGGCTTCCGGACTCTCATCTGAAAAACCAATATTAGTTGCAACCTGGTCAGCATCTGAGCCAAATAATTCTTCAGATACTTCACCCATTGATATTATGGTTCCCTGCAGGTTAATATTGCCTCTAAGGTCAACCACACCACCCAGTACCATTCCTGTGATAGTGGTTGACGAGCCGTCTTCTTCTACATGAGTATTGCCAATATTGATATTATAATTCGGCGCCAGAATAGTTATATCTTCCATAAATTGATTGCTAAACATAGTACTGCCCGTAAAGTATAGAAGATTCTTTTTCCAGGTCTCTTCATCGAATTTGGGTGTTTCACCCGTTGCAATAACACCTTCAAAGGTGCAATCTTCAAAGCGGATATTATTCACTCCAATACCGCCCTTGACAAACATTACACCCTTAAAAGTACAATTTATAAACAATGCATTGCTCCCGCTAGGCAAAAGAATATCATCTAATACCTTATTTTCATAAACTGTGCGATTCAATTCTGCACTGGAAGCATCATAAGGTAAAGTATAATCACCCGGAGCATGCGGATAATATTCCTTTGTCTTATAAGACTTCAATCCAACGGAAAGTGTACTAGTCTGATCCTCATACCAGCTGGTATCAAAATCATCTATTGTCGGCCAGACGATCTTTGGCTGATCGTAGATTATCTCTTCAAATGCTCCCTGAAGAACACTTTGGTCATAATTAGTCTCTGAAAGAATAGTGTTTATATCACCATTAATTGTAGAGTCTCCGGCAAGCGATATCGGCGCTGCCAGGTTATGGTCTTCCCACTCAGAAAAAATGCCGCCTTCGATTGTGGAATCTCCGGTAATAATTATCCTGCTGCGGCTGGCAATAGTATAATCGAGAATACTCTGGTCTCTGGACATCGAGTAGCTCACCTCTACTGTTCTTGTAAGGTCTTCTGACTGACCGGTACTCATAATTACCAGGTTCTGCATATCTAATGCATAAAGTCTAAACTTGAGACTAAAACTGGATGGTGAACTGGAATAATCTTCGTCACCCAAAAAAGTTATTGCTGGAATTATTATTTGCATGCCATAACCATATTGATCCTGGAATTCACCTAGTGGATCAATGGTTTTAGTATCCAGCAAAGGCGAATAGGTCATTTTTGTTTGTAAATAATCTGCTAGGGCTTCAAATGCATTATTACTATCTACATAAGATAAGGTCTGATTAAACGTTTTGACGGCAGACATATTGAGATAATCACATATAAGGAAATGTGCATAGTTCAGTCCAGACTCTGCCGCAGCCTGGGCACTGGACATATTGCGATGATTAACAGCTGTCTCCATGCTTATTCTGCTTGAAATGAGAAATTCGCAGGCAAGTATCGTAAAAATAACTACTAGTATCAATGCTGCAATTGATGCAAAACCTTTAGACTTATACTTTTTCATGCGCATATAAATAAATTTTAATATATATACACCCTTCTTACCTGACTTATCGACAAAATTTTAACTAACATTAAAATAAAAATGTTAAGATATATTGACAATTACTGATATAACAAATATTATTGGACCACAACCTTGCATACATGCAAAATGTGTAAAATAGACAGGGAATCAGATGTTAAAGAAAAGTTAACTTATCCTATGGGAAATGTTATAATTAGAGCTTGTCCGCAAATTATGATTTTTGAATAGATAGTATTTTCGGCATGGTTTCCGGTGATGTTTTTGGCTGTAATTACACAGGCAATGTGTATTTTGCTGGTGTACTTGACAGATTTGTCGGTTTCAGCGCGCAGTATTTCTATGGAATTATCAAATAGAATCCAGTTTAAGCCACTTTTCCCCGTTCTTTTTCCTGGGCAAGTTTTATTCTGGCCAGAACCCAGAGATTATGAGACAAGATACTTAATCCCATGTGGACTTCACGGTTATCAAAACCCTTCTGTTTCATAGGCGAACCACAAAAACAATTACTCAAAATACTGATTCTTGCTTCTGTCTGACTGCGTCTTATTTGAGCCTGCCTGAAAGCATCTTCCTGAAGCCTTTCTGCCAGCAATGCCGGATCACATGGACAAACCGCATTGAATATGTCATTTTTCTTCATGTATTGGCGATTCTTTGCACTATCAAAACCACGGTCACCTGCCAGCAGATTGACTTTACAGCCAAGCTTATCCTTAATACGTTTATGACCAGACTCAAGCATTGTTTTATCGGCAGGTGTCTGATCGCGATAATACTTCCAGGCGACGATCAAACCGTCAGGTTGTTCTGCTAGATACAGCTTATTGCCAAACTCAGTCTCAGCTCCGGATTTGCGGCGAACTATCACATTGACATCAGGTTCGTATATACTCAATATCTTATCTTTATTGTCAACCCTGCGGTTTCCGATTATGCGTTCATGAGCTTGTTTTACTGCATCAGCAAGTTTACTTATAACTCCGGTAATCTGTTTGATTATCTGCTGAACATTACCAAAGGTAATATCTGCCGTTTTCCAGTTGTTTTCCAGCTTTTCCAAGTGATTATTCGAATGTTTTGATACACGTCTAACCAGACGTTTCATCTTCCTTAAAATATTCTTACGCTGCTTTTTAGCCCCTTTTATACGTTGAGCAAATGTCATTTCCATGCAAAGCTTATTCATCTTCGAGATAAATCCAGATGGCTCAAAGGGCATGCGACATAATATACCAGCTTTGCGAATACGAGCTACAGCTTTCATCAATGTACGAGTAGAATCTCTTAATAATAACCAATCTACCGGATAGTGTATGTTAGCGTCTATGCAGGTGCAGTCGAAATATGCCTGACTAAAATCCAAAGGTTCCAATATAATTGAATCATTCTGTACCTCTGCAAATAGCATTCTTTCTACCTGGTCGATCAAATAAGGAGATATGGCATTTTCCAGATCATTTATACGGGTTTTACCGGGTATTCGAGGGACTTCAAAGCGATTTATGCCGCAAAACCATTGATAGAGGTCACTATGCGATAATGCCAAAGAAAATTTACGCAAAGATAAGTTTAGACGCTTGCGAAGAATGGATATCCTCAATGCCATAATAGCTTCAATATGGATATTAAGACGATCGTAATGCGTTAACCTGACAGCTTTGCCGGTACCAAAATATTCTATGGTCTTTTCAACATAGGATCTATTGAGAAAATACTGGATGAATAAAGTCTCAATACCGCCGGCTTCAACTATCCGATCAATGTCGATCAGGAACTGGCGTTCCTGACGATATTCAAAATTGCCAAATTCCAGTGGAATATCTTTGTCAAATAACTGCTGAACTGGTAAAATCTCTAACATAGGTGTGGCTCCTTTTTTAAGGTAAAATGATTTGCAAGACCATTTTATAACACACCTATTTTATTGCTTTTCAACAAAAACGCCCCCTATAATTCTAAAATTACAGCGTAACTATCTCAAAAAAATAAACTTACAACTACGGACAGACTCTAATTAAATGATCGAGAATTGAATATCAGCATATAATTATTGCCTGATTTGAATAGTAATATTTCTTCCATGCCTGACAAAGCCTGATTACATCATATTGATAGGATCAACGTCGACAACAATCCGACAGGCGGTGTTCTCTATTGCCCCCTGACGAAGCATTGACAATGTCTGCTGAATTGGGGCCGGGCCTGATGCCTTGATAATTAGTTCAAATCGATGATATTTCTCCAGCCTGGCAATTGCTGCCGGCATCGGTCCGCGAATCTCCATTTTATTCTGTAGCTGGTTATTAATCTGGTCGAGTATCATCCGGATTTTTTGAGCCTCTGCTTCAACTGTCTGCAGCAGAGGATCAGACATAATAATTCGTGCCATCCGACTATATGGCGGCATGTCGAGCTGTTTGCGATTCTGTTTTTCCAGCCTGGCAAAACCATTAAAATCATGGCGAGCGGCATAAGCAATAGCAGGTTCATCCGGCAAAAAGGTTTGCAGAATTACCCTGCCGGTATTATCTGCTCGGCCGCAGCGCCCCGCTACCTGGCTGATAAGTTGATAGGTCCTTTCACTGCTGCGATAATCCGGCACAGACAAAGCTGTATCTGCATTTAGTATGCCAACAAGAGATACATTTGGAAAATCCAGGCCCTTTGCAATCATCTGCGTACCCAGCAAAACATCAATCTCACCTTTACCGAATTTATTGAGTACCTGACGATAATCACCCGGCTTCATTGAATCACTATCAACACGCTGCAGCCGCAGCCCATTTAACTGATCGGTTATCTGATCCTCGGCATACTGAGTACCAGGCCCGATTGTAATCAGTTTCTTCTGGCATACCGGGCAGCAATCCGGCACCTTAGTCGTATGCAGGCAATGGTGACATAACAGCATCCGCCCCACTACCTGATCTGCACTCTTGCGGCGATGAACACTTAGTGAAACATCACAATTAGGGCAATTATGCACATACTGACATGATGGGCAATACAACAGGTTGCTATGACCGCGACGATTCAGCAGCAATATAGCCTGTTTACCGGCAGCAATACATGCACGCAACTCATTTTCCAGTCGCTTACTGAGAATATTGTCTCGCCTGCCCTGCTTAAACTCTTCTTTTAGATCGATAATCTGAACCTTGGGCATCGGTAAATCTTTAACCCGCCTCGGCAGCGTCACACAACTGAACCCATTACGACGCTCGCAATTTGTCAATGTCTCCAGCGACGGCGTTGCCGAACCAAGTATTATGGTTATATTCGATTGATGTGCTCGTTTAATTGCTACGTCACGGCCATGATAACGCGGTGACTGATCCTGCTTATAACTCCCCTCATGTTCCTCATCTACTACAATCAGGCCAAGATTCGGCACCGGGGCAAAAACCGCCGAACGGGCACCTACAATAACATTTGCTTTACCTTCTGCTATCTGTCGCCATTGCTGATGCCGTCTAACACCGGTCATGCCGGAATGCAGTACCGAAACGTTACCAAACCGCTCGATAAAACGACGCTCTGTTTGCGGCGTAAGAGCAATTTCCGGGACAAGAACTATCGCCTGCTGATCTCGATCAACCACCTTCTGTATACATTCCATATACACTTCGGTTTTACCGGAACCGGTCACACCATGCAGCAAAACAGCATTGAAACCGGAATTATCAATCTTGTCACAAATAGCGGCAACCGCATTTTTCTGATCCTCGTTTAGCTGAAATGCCGGTTCTGCATCCGGCTCAACATCTGCATCCGGCTCAACATCTGCATCATCGTCAAAATCAAATATCGGGCTGCTGTCATAGTTGCCGTTTTGCGGGGTAAGCTCATCCAATTCTTCATCAGACTGTTCCTGTAAATTGATTAGTTCGTCAGATGGCATTTCCCGGCGAGTAACAAACTCCAAAAGCCCGCATTTACCCAGTGTACGAAATACCGGCTTGCTACAGTTGGACGCATGTACCAACTGGTTAAGCTTATATTCATTATTTTCTGACGGGTTCGATTTCAGATATTCAAGCGCTCGCTTTCCCTTGGCTGATATCCGAATTTTTTTGCCGGTCTCACCATCAGTAAGCGCTTCGGCATCACCACTAAACCAATTTAATAACTTTTCGGTAGGAATTATATACTGATTATTAACCATACCGGCCTGTTTTTTTACTGCCGCCGGAACAATCGCAGAAAGTACCAGCCCTAATGGATAACAATAATACTGGGATATCCATTTAGCAAGCTCCAGCAATTCCTCAGTTATAAGAGGAGAATCATCTATTAGAGAATGAATATATTTGAGTTTTTCAAACTGACTTGAATCGGGGAATTCTATACAAAATGCTACCTGCCATCGATTACCCTTGCCAAATGGCACCTGCACTCGCTGGCCAAGGTCAAGATCATCTGCTAACTCTTCCGGTACTGCGTAATCATAACTGTTATCACCGCCATCAGCTCGAACAACACGCACTATTCTTGCTTCTGATGACAACACAGTCTGCCCGCGAACATTTTTATCCGGTTCTATTGGGCCAAATAACCCTTGCTCTACTTTGCTGATTTTGGCCATTTAATCCATATTTTCCGGTTCTGTTTTCAGTTTAGCACTTACTTCAGCCATATCATGACTATATTTCACCATCACGGTCTCGCCTGCTTTTACAGGATCACCTTTGCGAACCAGGATTTCAGCTGCATCATTCCTGGGAAAAAACAATTCCGTACGACTGCCAAACTTAATCATTCCATAACGCTCTCCGGCAAGCAGTTCACTGCCCTGACCACAATCACAAACGATACGACGGGCGATTGCTCCGGTTATCTGCTTGACTACAACCTTTGACGCCGGATGATCCGGACATTCCATGCCGATCGAGCAGGACTGGTTTTTCTGACTGGCCAGTTCACTCTTCAACGCATTCAGACATAATCCAGGCTTTTCAAATTTCCAGGTAACTCTACCGGCACATGGAGCCCGGTTGATGTGAACATTCAATACACTCAAAAATATTCCTATGCGAGTTACAGGACCGTCAAAATACTCATGCTCTTCAATCTCAACAATATCTGTTATCTTGCCGTCTGCAGGCGATAGCAGTAAATTCTTATCTGTTGGAACATTACGTTCTGGATCACGGAAAAATGCCAGGAACACTATAGCAACAAGCAGAATCGTACCTACTGACATTACCCCCCTCGGACAAAAAATGGCTGCTAAGGCAGCTAATATTACTGCAATTGAAATTATTACCGTTGTCTGAGGCTTTCCGTAATTTGTTAATCTCATTATACACCTTGGTGGATTAGTATTTCTATTTCACGAATTTATTAAATGAAGCACGATCTTCAAAAGGCATCTTTTCCGGCTGATGATGCTCTTTTTCCGGCATGCCGACCGGTAGCAAAATTCTAATTATCTTACTGTCCGGAACTTCCAGCAGATTGCCAATTATCGCGGCACGATTTTCTACCCGAAGCCAGCCATCAATCCATACCGACGCATAACCAAGCGATGTTATCGCTAAAAGCATGTTTTCCACAGCTGCGGCACAATCCTCAATCTGAAACGCCATACCCTCATAAATTGGCTCTGGGTGCTTATCGATTATACACGCTATATAGGCATTAGCTGTCTGCATAGCCTTATTCGTCGGATGCATCGCCCGAATTTTATCGATAATAACCGGATCATCAATGATAACAAACCTGGTAGTCTGGCCATTTTTACCTGATGGTGCCAAAAGCCCTGCCTGAACTATCTTTTTTAGATCTTCCTTAGGCACAGCCTGATCAGCAAAAGGCCCGCGGTAGCTATGTCTTTTTTCTATAAGTTCAAATAGATTCATAAGTTAAAGCTCCATATAATATTAACTAATATAATCGATAATATACCCGATATATTCTTCTGGGGCAAAGCATAAAGTATAAAAATATCATTAGACTCTAAAAATAAAGTACTTATGTGCCTTGAACAGAAAGTTTCACTTAAAAAAACAGTTGCTATTGATATTTACTTGACATTCTTATTACAAAATATATAATGACTGATCTCGAAATTATTTGACATATTTCGAGGACAATTGATTTATGCGGGCGTGGCGGAATTGGCAGACGCGCCAGATTTAGGTTCTGGTACCGAGAGGTGTGAAGGTTCGACTCCTTTCGCCCGTATTAAGTTGTAAGTCGTTATAATTAAAAGTATTATAACGACTTATTTTTTTGCTATCTCTAAATTTCTTAACTCGTTTTCTGGTATTTTTTGTATTTTTTTACTATTTGTTTCGGCATATTTTCGGCATAAATAAAGGTTTGTAAATTTGTGTGTTCTTATTGGTTGAGCATATATAATTTCTTGTTTTTGATTTACATTTATCTTGTTTTTGTAGCCGAACAAAAACCGAACAAATTATTTGCTTTGCTGTTCATCATGTGATATATTTTGGGTGTTGACTAGTACCAGGTCATTTGAGTGTCCTTCCCCAAAAGTCGGTAATATATAAAGCACTATTTAAAATTATCATTAACATAAAATTAACATATCTGTATTTGTTAAGATAGTTAAGGTATGTTATAGTTTCATGTGTATAGTAAGAATATTTTTACTATCAAAGCCTTATAAGGTAAGTAATTGAGAGAGACAAGGATGATAAATAACGCTAAAAGGAAAGGAGGCCAATTATGAGTTAGTCACGCCAAATCCCCACCCATTTATAAAAGCGGCCCGCAAAGCGGACACTTTGCGAGCCTATGTTATGACAAATTACACCCACATCCGAAAATAGAAGGAGTAAAATGCCAACACAATCTAATTATACCATATTAAGTATGGTAACACCTATACTTTTTGTTAAATTTATGTTAAGAGGAATACAGAAACCGTCAAAGCCTACAATATATAGTGTAGGCTTTGGAATGACAAGAAAAATTACGCCTCTTCAAATAGCCTTGCTTTTAGAAAGAGGTGATAGATGTTAAGTATTTCCAAAAAAAGCGTAACAGAGATGATACTAAGGCATAGAAAATGTTTATTTGAACTTTACGAGGTTCTTGGTGTCAAAGATGATTATGTCGAAGACCTGTGTAAAATCGTCGGCGTTACAAAAAAGCAGTTAGCCGTCACCCTTGCTATTTCAAATGAAATATCGATGAAAGAGTTGGCTAATGTTATTAACGTTGATTATTCTACGATAAGACGCTGGCCTGAGATTCGCAGTATATATTCAAGAAAGGCAACAAATTACTATCGTTCAGATAGTGAATTGGGTTTCGATGAATAATTTTTAAGGAAAAGTGTTGCAATATAGAATTAGGCAATGATATAATCAATACTTAAATTTTGTAGAATCGTTTTGGATGCTTCCGATTGGAACAGCAATTTCATTACTGAAGAGGCATCAGCAAAACGCACTCTCAGAAACCTTTTTTAAATAATAACAGAGGTGACTGGGGGTGCTATGCTTTATGTTTCTTCAAGGCTATTGCTGGCCTCAATCGGACATAGTGGCGTAGCGCCTTCGGTAGTCTCTGTTTTTTGTTTATAATCAAACAATTAACTCTGGTCGGTATGCCACAAATATAATTGTTTTGTTTTTCGTTCTGTGTAAATGAGGTGGCGAAAACGGAAATTAAATTATTGTGGGCAGTCTTTATTATTATCAATGCTGTTGGTTATGTTTCTTTGATTGAATGAGAAAATACAAAAACGTGAGTTTTTATTTTTTTTTCTTGCTATTGGAGATGTGGTTTTGATATTATTAAGTCTGGTTGGATTGCCTGATTTCCAGCACGTATTCTGTGCGCAAGTAGTTTCCATAATACTAAATCAGGTAAATCAGAAGGTGAGTTGAAATTTGAAAAAAGGATTTTTGAAGTTATTTAACAAAGGACCAAAGGCAATATACAATCGGTATAAGTCAGAATTTCCGTCTTGTACCAGTTTTTTAAGACAACTGAATATTACAAAATCGCTGAACTTTTATCACTAACATTGAAACCGGCAAGTTTAAGAAAAGACGTGAAAAAAGCACAGTACCCGTCTATGGGTACTGCTTTACACATTCTTTTCGGGTTCCTTGCCGGATACCTCAATGTTATGTGTGGGTAGTGCCCTTTTTTTGTGGGCACATGAATAGGAAGATATAAAAATGGGAAAAAGTCGGGATAATGGGTTCCGATAGTATATTCTACATCCTTTTTGAGAGGAGCTATTTATGAAAAAGTTGTTTCGATGGTGTTTGTTAATGTTGTTTATTATGACTGGTTATTCTTTTGGTGAATGTCGTCATGCGGTAGATGTTTCCTGTGGAGAAGATCATTCCCTTATTTTAACAAATAATGGTTCTTTGTGGGCATGTGGTAGTAATGGATTACAGGCTCTTGGTGTTGGTAGTTCAACAAGCAGCAGTCCAACCCCAATACAGGTTAAAGGCGAAAACGGAGAAGATTACCTGTCTGATATTGTTGGTTTTGATGCAGGATGGAAACATTCACTTGCTTGTGACAGTTCTGGAAATGTGTGGGCCTGGGGAACAGATTCTTGCGGTCAGCTTGGAAACGGTTCTAATGGTAACTCTGAATATCCGCAAAAAGTGCTTGGTCTTTATGGCAGCGGCCATCTTCAGAATATAGTTTTTGTTTCAGCCGGTCGCAGCGGTGAACATTCTCTGGCACTTGATGAGAATGGTTATGTTTATGCTTGGGGGTTTAATGGTTACGGTCAATGTGGTAATGGCACTAACACAAATCCACAAGTTCCAGTTAGAGTAATCACTGAATCAGATACGAATTTGAGTGGCATTATAGCAGTTAATGCCGGTGTGCATCATTCACTGGTTCTGGCATCTGATGGAAGAGTATGGGAATTTGGCAGTAACAACAGCTCAAATAAAGCAAAACTGGTTCCAAATTCAAACGGCAGCGGTTATTTGGAAAATATAACTGCTATAGCAACCTGTGATTATTCGCTGGCAGTTGATACATCAGGTCATGTCTGGTGTTGGGGAGGTGGTACTCCTTCTCTGGTTTCCGGCCTGGAAAACATTGTCGATGTCTCGTCAGGGCATACTTATTATCTTGCTCTGGATTCTGATGGATATCTCTGGAAATGGACAAACGGCGCAACTCCATACAAAATTACTGATGGTGAAATGAATACTGAATCAGGCTATCTTGAAAATATCATAGCGGCTGATGCCGGTTATTATGAATTTGCACTTACTGTTGATGCTTATGGAGGTGTATGGGGCTTTGGTAGCGTCAATTCTGCTGGTCAGCTTGGTGTTGGCGATACAACCAGTAGGAGTGAACCTGCATTGGCTGAATGTGAGACCGGAACATTGTTAATAGATATTACTCATACACCGACCGATGCATGTCTGAGTCCTGATGATGAAGCTACAGTAACCGTCTGTGTTACAAATGACATGCCAGACACTTATGAGAATGTTTATGTTGTTTTACATTTGGATAATGGTTTTACTTATCCTGATGGTCAGTGGCTAATTGATGAAGATTTGAACCCATATCAGATTGATCCTGGATATGATGAGGAAAGTCATACTATTTCGTATTACATTGGTTCTGATGAGTCTGGAACTATAGCACCTGGTGAGCAAAGCTGTAAAACCTTTACTTTTACAGTTAATGAAAATTCTGTTTCTGGAATGCAACTGATTAATAATGCAGAACTGTTCCAGACAGTTTGTACAGTTATACCAGACCCAAATGACCCAAATAATCCAGATGCTGCAACAACAGTATGTGAAGATGTATTATTGGAAGATACAACTGACTCAATGCCGGTATGCTGCTGGGATAATTCAGCGGTTCTGTATGTTTCTGAGAATGCAGTTGGAGCTTGTACTGGAAATTCCTGGTCTGACGCATATAATACCGAATATGGTCTTAAAATGGCACTGGAACGGGCAATGGAATCAACCTGTGCCGGTCAATATACAATTTATGTAGCACAGGGAACTTATCTTCCTGGCACAGGTGTTTCCGATAGTTTTGATCTGCCAGATGGAACAGCGGTTTACGGCGGTTTCCCTGTCAAAGGATGTGGTTTTGATGATAGAAATCCGAAGAAATATAAGTCTGTTTTAAGTGGTTTGGTCGAAAATGGAATTGCCTATTCTGTTGTAAACATGGGGTATGAAGCGGTACTAGAAGGAGTTACCGTAACTGATGGTTATGATTATGATGTGTATGGAAATTATTTTTCATTAAAAAACTGTATTATAGAAAATAGTATTGGCTATGGTGTTTATTCCGAATATGGTGATGTTACTATTAAATCATGTACGATAAGAAATAATGATACCGATGGTATTCACCACGAAAGTATTGGAAACAATCTGTATGTCTATAATTCCTGGGTTATGAGAAATAATTATCATGGTATATATTGTCTATATACCACACCGACAATTGTAAGTTCAATTGTTAGTGAAAGTGATATGTCTAATGAAGGTCGTGCTGGTGTTTATATTAAAAACCCGGCATCCACACCAATTATGCAAAATTGCACTGTCGCAAACAACAAATCTTTTGGAATACAGTTTACAGACTTGGCTGTTGTACCTGATCCTAACGATCCGAATAACTTTACTATGGATTATCCAGATTTAGATAGCTGCATTATATACTTCAATCATAAAAATAATGGAGTTTACGAAAACCAAATAAGTGGCATGAATGTTGACTCTGTTGCTTCTTATTGTTGCATTCAAGGTTGTGATGCGAACAATAACAGGAACAATATCAATGATATTCCAATGTTTGCCTATGAGGTTGACCCAACCGGTGAACCTGATCCCTGCAACTATCATATTGCGTTCGATTCGATTTGTATTAATAAAGGAAATCCAAATTTAATATATGATACTGACCAGACCGACTACGATAATGAAAGTCGGGTAGAAGGTGCTTATGTTGATATGGGAGCTGACGAGGTTTACTCATGCAGTGGTGAATACACCGAGGAAGATATTTCCAATCCTTTGGACACAAATGTTGATGGTGTAATCAATATGATAGAATTTCAGCCGATAGCCGCTGGTTGGTTAAGTCTCGATCCGAATAATCCAAGATGGGACAGTGACCCGAACTGGGCTGATCCAAACTCAACTGAATGCTGGAATGGAGCCGGTAACATTGATGATACCGGAGATAGTCAGTATATTATTGATATGGCTGATCTGGAATTGTTCTGTAGTAACTGGCTGTGGACTGCCTGCTGGTATGAAGCTGCAAATGCAACAGAAACGACAGCGGCTTCAACTGAGTCAGCTACTTTGTTGTCAAGCAGTTCAGTTTCTACTTTGTCAACCGATACTGTAGGGGTTAACAGTCTGGCAAGAACCGCTTCAACACTTTTGCTTACAGAAGATACGACGGAGGATGATTCCAGCATGTATGACAGTATGTCAACTGCCGAGATTATCCAAACTGTCAGGGATATTCGATATTTACAGTCTTGTGTCGAGGAAATGCTGGAAATCAGTAAGGACACCCCTGAATATAGTGAAAATGAGGAAGATTTGCTGGATGTGCTGGCCTTTTTTGATGATGAACTGGCTAAAATCAAGGAATCTCTGCAATAAATTTTGCATTAAGTATTGAAACTACCTGCCGTTATTTGATATAATAACGGCAGGTAGGTTTATTATTCCATATAATTTACAGGAGAGAAATATGAAAATATTTATGATGTTATTACTGCTGGCCTGTGGTTCGCAATGCTTTTCTGCTATTACAGACTCTAATAATATAGCTACTGATGGTTTGTTATCTAATGGTGAATATGGAGGACTGGTTAAAGTTAAAGAGGATAGTGTTTTAACAGTTAATGGCGGTGGAGCTGAAGATATTTATCTTTATGACAAATCTTCACTTACGGTTTTATCAACTTCAGAGCCGTTTGTTGATTATGAAAGCGGTATTACTGTAATTATGCCTAGTGATTATAGTTCCGTTACAGTTTCCGGTGGAGTAGTTAATTCTATCTATGTTAAAAAAGATGCAACTGTTTTACTTGATGGTGGGCAGATTAATTATATTAGAACCGCTCAATATGCTTCTGCCGGTATAACAATTACCATTGATTGCCAAATAAACAATTGGTCTTGGATTGGTGAAGAAGAAAATTACACAGGCATAACTGGATACTGGCACAATGGTGACGAGTTTACTATAGAATTTTTAAACGCTGATGTGACATTAATTCCAGATACTTGGACACACGTTCAGGTTATACCAGAACCAGCTTCAATGCTGCTGCTTGGTTTAGGATGTGTGATTTATGGTAAAAGGAAAATGTCTTAATATTAAAACTGCTGTATATCTAGTATGAAAGGATTATCTATGAGGTCAGTATGTTATATGATATTTTTATTAGCATATCAGTTAAATGCAGCTTCAATTGATTTCACACAATCAACGATTATCTCTGAAGGAGATAACTACGAGAATGTTAATGTTTATAATGATGGTTCTCTAATTGATATGGTCGGAGGAACAATTACAGATAGTATAAGACTTGAAGATTCTTCGACTCTTAATATGTCTGGAGGTACTATAGGTACTGTATATAATGGAAATAATGCAACAGTTTGTATATCTAATGGTACTATTAGTAAGGAAATAAATTCTGAAGGAACACTGCTAATATCAGGAGGTATTGTTGATGCTTGGGGTTTTTATATCAATAAAGGAACAACTACAATAACCGGAGGAAATATTAGTGTTGACTATACAAAATTTTATTCTGATGCAATTAATATTAAAGGAGGAAATATCGATTTTGGCATTGTAACGGGTTTTGGAGCAGTTATTAATATTTATGGTTACGATTTAATTTGTGAGAATGAATATGACAATTTTATCATAAGCGGTTATTTGTTAGATGGAAATCCTTTTGAAATGACTTATTCTGGAGGGGAAACAGAGATAAATCTTTTACCGGAACCTGCTACTTTATCGTTATTTGGTCTTGGAAGTATTTTTCTTAAAAGAAAATACAAGATGTAATTTACATTAGAATAGTTTTATATTATAATTCTTTTTCTGGTTAAATATAACCGGAAACAAAAAATAAGACACTCAATTTTGGCTAGTGTGGTTTTGTCTTTTCCCTTCTGAATCCCGACCATAACATCATAAGGGCAAGATCGCACTGGCTTTTTTATTTAGGTGAAATATCAATATGTTTGAATATATTTTATTATTTATTGTGATAGCTATAAAATGCGATTCATCAATGTTTTTAATTGGAATTATGTCAAACGAGTCACTAGAGAAAAATTTCTTTGGTTCATTCATTCAGAAGATTGCAGCATTGATTTTTTTTGTTGGTGATTTTGTGCTTGTATGGATGGCGTTTAAATTATCTGAAGATGAATTAGTGCCAATATTAGTTTTGATGTTCATTGTTTACTTATTCGCAAAAGGTTTTCAGTATCTTGTAAACCGTAATTCAACTTCCAAATCATCAGACTGATATATTCAATAATATCATAAGAGCAGGATCGCACCGGCTTTTTACGAATCACACACTCAATTTTAGGTAGGTTCCCCACCTGCCTTTTTTTATTTTAAAAGTCATTTCTATATCTGAATCAATAAACCCTTAAAAAATCTACAAATAACAGAAGTATGAAATGCGCACCCCCTTGCGCACATCTGAGACTGAAATGAAATTTTTATCTTTTTGTCACGTCAGGACTTACATGTTTTGACGTGATTTTTTTATGCGCACTTTCCGGGTAATACAGAAGCACTATGTGTTTTATACAAGTAAATACCGGTTGCGATAAAAGATAAATAACGTGGCATAAGCCCACATGAAATTAACCCATCTGCCGGACGGTTTCTCGCAACCTAACCTAATGGCAGGTGGGTTTTTTATTTTAAGGTTGTGAAATGAAAAAGTCAAACATTGAGCTTGTCAAAGCTATTTTAATCAACGATCAGACAGTATCAGATTTGCAGCGTGAACAGGTGCTTGCAATCTGTCAGGGTAAAAAGCCTCCAATAGTTTCCGAATGGTTCAAACGCAAAGAAGCGGCCCAGTATCTAAGTGTCAGTGAAGAGACAATAAAGAACTATCGGGAAAAGGGAATTATCAAAGCATATCGCAAGGGTGAGGTTCTCAGATACAAGCGTTCAGACCTGGACAATCTTGGCAATTAAATAGCTGACTAAGGATGGTTATTTTCCGGCAAGGATGCCGGGCTTATTTATAGGAGGTAAAGATGAATACATATTATGCGATAGGTGATTTATTCAAGTGTGCTGCATTACAGAAAAAGATAGATGTAATAGCAGAGCAGAATGAAGGCGAATTTCCAGAAGAGTTATTAAATGAGCTGGTCAATGCACAAACTCAAAGTCTTGATTCTCTGCAAGAACTGGGCGGCTTTGTGAAATACCTGGAAGCCAGGCAGGATATGATAGCGGATCGCCTGAAGGAAGTAAAAGAGCTAAAGGATAAAGAAGACAGGCTTATACAGCGTATCAAGCAGGCTCTAGTTGATTTCCTTATGGTAAACGGCAAAACGGTAGCCGGTGAATATACTTTCTCATTGCGCAAATCTGAGGCCGTTAATGTTCCTGATGTTACTACCTTGCCTTCTGAATATGTCAAAGAAAAGGTCGAGAAGTCGGCAGATAAAACCGCAATTAAGAAGGCTATTAAATCAGGCTTGGAAATCCCCGGTGCAGAATTAGAAACAAAACAGAATGTTCAAATCAAGTAATCAGATCGGAACGGAGTCACAATGTCAGCGATAAAGAAATTAGCGGCAATCAGGGCAGAATTAAAAGTCCCTAAAAATCAATGGAATGATTTTAGTAAGTTTAATTATAGAAACCTTGAGGATATACAGGAAGCGTTAAAACCGCTTGAACAGAAACATAACGCTTTAACTGTAATAACCTACGACATACACCAGGTCGGCGACAGGCACTATGTCAGGGCCAAAGCAGAGCTATTTTGCCTTGATGAAGGTGATTCCGTATTTGTAACCGCAGAGGCAAGGGAAACCGCAGACAGGCCAAAATTTGATGCGTCGCAGTTAACCGGCTCTGCCTCTTCTTATGCCGGTAAATACGCTTGCGGCGGCTTGTTTGGTTTGGATGACAGCAAAGATGCAGATAGTCAGGAACCGCAAAAAGAGCAGGATAAAAAGCAGCAAGGCAAGCAGCAAAATCAAACTAAGCAGCAGTCCAAACAGCAGGAACAAACATCAAAGGAACAAAAGTTTTATGACTCGCTGAAAACTGCTATTGATGAGCTTGCCGGTGTTGACCTTGTAAAGATAAATTATGACGACAAAAAGCTGGAAGCAGCCGCAAAGCAGGCAAAACAGGCAATAGTTGATAAAGGTAAAAAGGCGAGTATTGCCAGTATTGCACAATACATATTTTCAGCTATCGGCGTAACGGAGATAGGAAATGTTGCTACGGTTTAGGCGTATAGGTGAAAAGGTCGCAGGCGATTGGAGCGGGCTTAAACAAGCGATAGGCTTATTCCCTGATTGTATAGTTGAAGTTCGGAAATACGATAAGCAGCGTGAGATATCCAAGCAGCAAATGGCCTATTTGCACGCTGTAGTATTTCCGGCTTTAGCTGAATACATGGGCGTATCTGAGCTTATGGCAGAGCTTATTCTTAAAAAGAAATGCGGCGAACAGTGGTTTATCAAAACGCTTGACCGGGAAAAATTCATCATAAGCAAAACAGAACTTTCAACAAAACAAACAACTGTCTGGATGGAGAACATTTGGGATTTCATGGAGGCTATTGGTTGTCCTGTCCCACCACCGGATAAAGATTGGAGAAATAACAATGAGTTTCAATAAAGTAATTCTTTTAGGCAATCTGACTCGTGACCCGCAATTAAACTACCTTCAATCCGGTATGCAGGTTTGCGAATTTGGTATTGCATGTAACCACAAATATAAAAGCAATGGTCAGGACAGAGAAGAAACAATGTTCATTGACTGCTGTGTGTTTGGTGTAAAGGCTGAAACGCTCAACCAGTATTTTAGCAAAGGTAAACCCATATTGATAGAAGGCAGGTTGAAGCTTGAAAAGTGGCAGGATCAGCAAGGCAATCAACGCAGCAAACATAAGGTAATGATAGATAACGTTTCTTTTGTGGGTGGTGGTAATGCTCAGAACCAGGCCCAAAACAATAATGACAACGATGATGTCAACGATGATGAAATTCCATTTTAAGGAGCTAAAAAGATGGCAAAAGCAGCAATAAAGAAATCAAAAGATCCTCTATTAGACGCTTGTGATGCTTGGCATAATAGCGGTAAACAACATGTAAAAGATATGATTGTTTTAGGACAGAGGCTTATAGAAAAGAAAGCGGAAATATCAGGAAGCTTTGTCAAGTTTGTAAAATCTGACCTGCCTATCTGCTATGAAACAGCAAGGGTTTGTATGAGAGCTTATGAATTATACGCTGATGATAGACTTCCAGAAAATTACGGTGTTGGTGATATTTTCAAGCTTGTTAATAGTAAGGAGAAATTACTAGCTACTGGTAATTCGACCGAAAACAAAGGACTTACAAGCGAAAACACCGAATCAGAGGATAATTTGCTTGATGACATTGAGGGCCTGGAAGATGAGGAAGCAGAAGAATCGACAGATGATGACTTTGAATATGAACAGCCTAAAGTTGTTAAGAAAACTGATGCTGTTGTAGTTGATAAACCTTCTAAGGATAGATTTGGTCAGAAAGTCCCGGCAAGGCTGAATGATATATTTGCAACAGATACGCAATATAACCAGTGGCGAAATCAGATAAGCGATGTTAAAAGCGAAATGATAGAGGTCGGCGGTCAGCCAGGTTTTGAAAGAATAGAAGAAAAGTTTATCAAGGCAAGATTTGAAAACCTTTTCGAGCTTATCAGGATTGCGCGGCCATATTGTGTTTGTCCGGTGTGTAGCGGTGATGGCGGTGTTGGCAGTGTATGCGGTTATTGCAAAGGTAACGGCTGGATGACAAAGCAGGTCTTTCATGCAACACCGGAAGAGTTTAAAGCCGGGCTTAAAAACTACAAGGCCAAGAAATGACGGGTATATGTAGTAACTGCAAAAGGCGGGTTTCCATAGTTGATTTAGAGCTAATCAAGATTAGCGGTAAAGAACTGCATATATGCCCCATGTGTCGTAAATGGGTTTTTAATATCGAGAGAAGAGATGAAGGCGAGAAAGTACCAACAAGAGGCGATAGATAACGCTTTTGATATATTCAAAACAAAGCAGTCTGCACTTGCGGTAATGGCTACAGGTTTGGGAAAATGTTTTGCCAGAGACACCCCTGTTATGCTGTATTCCGGCGAGATAATTCCGGTGCAGGATATAAAGGTGAATGATATGTTAATGGGGCCGGATGGTAAAGCCAGAACGGTTACTTCACTGGCAAGAGGTCGGGAAGCTATGTATTGCATTACACCGGCCAAAGGTGATTCGTACACGGTAAACGAGAGTCATATTTTGTCTTTGAAAATAACCGGAACCGGCAGGCAAAGACCCCGGAATATATACGATGCGGCCAGGACAGGCTATAAAAGCGGTGACATTGCCAATATAGATGTAAAAACATATTTAACATCAAATGCGACATTCAGGCATTGTGCTAAGGGGTATAGGGTTGGGGTAGATGTTTTTCCTGGTGAAAAGCATTTACCTGTAGACCCTTACATTCTCGGCGTATGGCTTGGTGATGGTCATTGTCGTAATCCTAATATTACCACTATGGATAGTGAAGTGGTTGACTCGCTACAGGAATATTGCAGTAGAAATAATCTGGTACTTTCTAAGGTCAGTCAATGCGGTAAAGCCTGGACGTATAGTATTACATCTGGCAGTCGCAGGCATGGTACTAATACATTCAGGGGATCGCTGTCAGACCTTAATTTATTGCAAAACAAGCATATCCCGCACGATTATAAAACCAGTTCAGTTGAGAAAAGGTATGAGTTATTAGCCGGTATTATTGATACCGATGGTTCGCTTACCGGCGGTTGTTATGACCTGGTCAGTAAGTATCGGGAACTGGCTGAAGGTGTGGTGTTTATTGCCAGGAGTTTGGGTTTAGCTGCTTATGTAAGGCAGTGTGAAAAAACCTGCGGTAATACTGGTAAGACAGGACTATATTACAGAATTATAATCAGCGGTGAGATATCCAATATCCCATGCCGGGTTCAGCATAAGCAGGCTGTGAGCCGGAAACAGAAAAAGGATGTTCTGGTTACGGGCATTAAGGTAGAACCGGTTGGCGAAGGTGATTATTACGGTTTTACTTTATCAGGTGAGGACAGAAGATTTTTGCTTGGCGATTTCACTGTTGTCCATAATACGATAACTTTTTCCCATGCCATTAGCCGCCGCCATAATGAAACAGGCAAAAGAGCTTTAGTTCTGGCCCATCGTGAAGAGTTGATTAACCAGGCAGCGGATAAAATCGAGCGTGCTACAGGTTTGCATTCTGATATAGAGATGGCTTCAAACTATGCTCAGACCTACGGTGCATTTATTTCTGAAGTTGTAGTGGCAACGGTACAAACCCTTTGTCGTGACCATAGGTTAGAGCGTTTTAATCCGCAGGATTTCGGCCTTATAGTAACAGATGAGGCCCATAGAGCCGCCGCCGCTTCATATCGCAAGATATATAATTATTTTCTCGATGGAAACTCTGAATGTAAACATCTGGGCGTTACGGCAACACCAGACAGAACGGACGAGCAGGCTTTAGGTCAGATTTTTGATGATGTGGCTATTGACTATAGCATATCTGACGGTATTACAGATGGCTATCTGGTCGATGTTGAACAGCAAGTTGTAGAGGTTTTAGGTCTTGACTTGTCAGGTTGCAGGACACAGCTTGGCGATTTGGCTTCAAGTGACCTTAACGCCATATTAGAGCATGAAAAAGTTATGCACGAAATGGCTATCCCTACAATGGAAATTGCCGGTGATAGAAAAACGCTTGTCTTTGCCGGTTCAGTGGCCCAGGCAGAAGGATTAAAAGAGATATTCAACCGCTATCAGCCGGAATCAACAGAATTTGTATGCGGCAAAACGCCAAAGGATGTCAGGCGTGATATTGTTGAACGGTATTATAAAGGTGAAATACGCCGTCTGGTAAATGTCGGTTGTTTTACTGAGGGCTTTGATGATCCCGGTGTCGAAGTGATAGCCAACGGCAGGCCAACTAAAAGCCGGTCATTATATGCTCAGATATTCGGCAGAATGACCCGCCCGGCGGAATGTATCGCCCATGAATTAAACTATCTCGAAACTGCATTGCAACGGCGGGAACTTATCGCAAACTCAATTAAGCCTAAAGCCTTGATGATTGACCTGGTTGGCAATTCAGGCCGTCATAAACTTGTTACCGCTACTGACATATTAGGCGGTAAGTATTCTGATGAGGTAATAGAACTTGCCGCTGAAAATGCCAGAAGAAAAGGCAAGCCCGAAAATGTAATGACTGAGCTTGCCAGGGCTGAAGCTGAATTTGCCAAACGTCACAGAAAAGCATTAGAAGCCGCCGAGCGTGAACAGATTAAATTCCAGGCCCAATATTACGCTGTAGATGTTTCACCATTTGATGTACTGGACATTATCCCTAAACGCATACCGGGTTATATCACTAAAAAGCCAATGTCCACCAAGCAAAGGGAAACATTGGAAAGATGGGGTTTGCCAAATATTGACCAGATAGAGAATAGCATACATGCTTCACAGATAATAGATGCAATGCCACCATCAGATAAACAGGCTTACAGGTTACGGCAGGTAGGGATAGCCCCATCAAGCGTTAACAGGATGACCGCTAATAAGATTATGGGGAGTCTGGCTAAAAATGGCTGGAAAATGAATGATTATATAAGAGGACTTATTAAGGATGTCGGCTGATTGGGTTGGAATAGAGAAGGCCCGCAAGCTATGTCCGGTTTGTGGTAAAAATGACTGGTGTCAGATAACCGTTGACGGCTCTACCGTTCGCTGTATGCGGGTTGAATCAGATTGGCTCAAGATTGGCAAAGATGGTTCTTATGGCTGGCTGCACGTAATTACAGACAGTACAGAGGTAAAGCCTGTTGTTAAGCAGACAATAAATATGCCGCCTAAAATACGTCCTGAACGCTGGTTTGAGCTGGTAATGGGTTATCGTGCCGGTTGTGACTTAATGCCGTTAAGTGCTGAACTGGGCGTTTCTGTGGCAAGCCTGGAACGCATGGAAACAGGCAGCGGCTTAATTGGGTTTAAGCCAGATCAACCAGCCCGGCAATGCTGGACGTTTCCAATGCGAGATGGTAACGAAAATATTATAGGTATCAGAACCAGACATGCAGGCAGTAAGGCAAGTTACCCAGGAAGTGAAAACGGCCTGTTTATCCCTGATGAAATATGCAGCAGTGAACTTGTCATTGTAGAAGGTGCGACAGACCCGCCTGCATTACTTGATATTGGTATTGAAGGCGTAATAGGCAGGGCTAACTGTAATAGTGGTATTAATCATATCCAGAGTTATATCAAGCGTACAAAGCCAAAGAAAATAATTATTGTTACTGACAATGATGAGCCTAAAAAGCGGCCTGATGGTTCTGTCTGGTTTCCAGGTCAGGACGGTTCATTAAGGCTTGCAAAAGAACTGCCTTATAAAGATATACCAGTTTGTATTATCAAGCCTATTCGCTGCAAGGATGTCAGGGAATGGGTACAGAATGGATTAACAAAACAATTGTTTTATAGCGTTGTAAAGAACACCAGACGCTTTATTTTAGGCTCGTAAGTCTCAACCTGAAAAGGTCATGCAGAGCAATAGACAACTTATTACAGCGGCGATTTCGACCGTTCAACCTTGCGAGGTATCGAAGTAGCAGAAGTTTGATTACACCGTCTATCTGCTTAATAAAACAGGCGATGAGCTGAATTATGTATCTGTTAATGTCGTGATGATATTTTCAGGAAAAAGTCGTGTAGGCTACTAGCGTTACCGCCTGCACGCCTTAAAGGTAACGCAACTTTAAGCACTCCAGCGTATCAGGCAGTGTCAGCGGTAATGGTGAAATGATACGCCGCACGAAAGCGACGGCTCGGCTCCGGTAGAGCAGAATTTTAGCATGTGCAGTCCCTATCCTGGGACGCAGTGCGCTCCGACTCTCACCAATAGAGCATTTAATATTAACAACTATTTTAAGTAAAGAGATTTATATTATGTCTAAACAACAAACAAAAAAAACTATTAAAAAGCATTGTGACCAGCTCTGGTCAATGATTGTACGGTTTCCCGGCAGGTGTGAAATATGTGGTAGTTCGACCAAGCAGCTACACGCCCACCATTTAATATCAAGAGAGCGGATACACTATCGTTATGACCTTAGTAACGGTGTTTGTCTTTGTGCAACCTGCCATGAGTTTAGTAATGATTGTGCTGCACATTCAAGTAATACCGCAGGTGTTGAAAACTTTATTGAATGGCTGAAAGGCTCAGAACATGGTCAATGGTGGAATGACAATAAAACCCAAAGGCCGTTAGAGACTTATAACCTTGCCTGGTATCAGCAGCAGAAAGATTATTTGATGAAAGTCCTTGCTGATAAGTTGAGCTATAAGGGTAAACATACTTTATCAGGACTTAGGAAGGCATTTAGAGATAGGGATAACGTATATGACTATTGAAAGCTGGGACGACATTAAACCGGGCAAGTGCAGAGTAAAACAAAGCGAGTTTCGGAAAAATGCCGTTCAGCTTATTCAAATTATTGAGGCTATGCCGGTAGATTGCCAGATGAGGTCTAACGGTATGGCATGTATTAAGAACATGATAGAACTGTACGAAGGAAGACAGTTAAAAGCTAAATCTAAGTAAGGAGTACAAAAGATGAAAGCAAAAAGTAATGTAATTTTGGTATTGGTAGTATTGATGATGATTGCGCTGGTGGGCTGTGGCAGCCTGCTTGACAGGGTTACACCTTCAACGATTCCCAAGCGTGCGGCAGCTTATGCAAAGATGCCGGATAAAGAAGGTGTGCAAAGTCTGTATGATGCTGAAATCATCAAGCGTGAACTTGGTATTGTCCATCGTGATAACCAGCTTGCATTTATGCGGCAAATTGAAGATGACAAGCTGGCTTATGATGATGCCAGGGTAGTAGTAGAAAATAATATTGCTGATTCAAGGGAACTGCAAAGCACTATATTAAACGGCGTTGATATGATACCTGGTGTCAATTCAATGTTATATGGTATGGGCGGCTTATTAGTCGGCAGGAATTTTCTAAAGCGTCCGGGTGACTTGACCAAAGAGGAAGCGGCAAGCCAGCCCACCGAGCAAAAGGTATAAGGAAAGAGAATGTTTAATATTGTTCTGCCCGTTTCGGCGGGCAGGACATTTGCAAAGGATTGCGAGAATGGATTATTTAGATAAGTTTGAAATTTCAGGCAGAGCCAATATCACTATATACAATATGGATTGTATGGCTTTTTTGCAGGGATGTCAGGATAAACAATTCGACCTTGCCATTGTTGACCCACCTTATAATCTGCAATGTTTTACAAAGCCACGTAGCGAAAAAGACACAAGGTTTAAGTCTATAGGTAATAAGCTGCAATGGAATAATAATAAACCTGATGAAAGCTACTTTCAAAAGCTTTTTAATGCCAGTGCAAATCAAATTATATGGGGTGCAAATAATTTCGAGTTACCAATAACAGAATACTTCTGTGTTTGGGATAAAGAACAGACGGTCGATAATTTTTCTTCTGCTGAGTATGCCTGGGTAAGTTTAGGGCTAAAGATGCCTGCAAAGGTGTTTAGATACAGTATTCATAAAAACAATAGAAATAAGTGCAAGTTTCATCCCACACAAAAGCCAGTTGATTTATATAAATGGCTTCTGGAGAAATACGCAAAAGATGGTCAATTGATTTTAGATACCCATCTCGGCAGTGGTTCGATTGCTATAGCATGTTGGGATTTAGGTTTTGACTTAGTAGCGTGTGAACTTGACACAGATTATTTTCATGCTGCTTGTGAACGATTGAGCAATCATACAAAACAAGGGCAGCTATTTTAAGGAGTAAAGATGAAAAGACTAATATATTTGGCCTCTCCGTATTCGCATGAATCGGAAGCTATTAAAGAAAAGCGTTTTGAACTGGTTTGTAAATATGCAGCGGAGTTAATGAAACAGGGATTGTTTGTGTATAGCCCTATAGCACACACTCACCCGATTTCCCGCTATGGTTTACCTGGTGATTGGGATTTTTGGGAAAGTTACGACACTTTGATGATAAGCAAATGTGATGAATTGAAAGTGTTACAAATTCCCGGCTGGCAACAATCAAAAGGCGTGCAGGCTGAAATCAGGCTTGCCAAAGAATTTAATAAGCCTATTAGTTATCTAAATGTAGAAACGGAGTTAATATGATAGAAAGAAAATTACACCCTGTATATCAGTTGCCTATTTCACAGACGGCATTTATGGCAGAGATGATAGGCACATCGCCAATATCAAAAGATGAGCTATATGTTGAAATGATGAGTTTGTGGGATGGAATGCCGAAAAAACATTTTAATACTTTACTGGCAAGAGTGGTAAAGACACTTGACGCTACAGTTGATAAAGACAATGGCATATCAATAACAGCCGAGCAGCTACAGTATTTAAGGGAAGCTTACGCAATCCAGCGTCAGCGGGTGATCGGTTTAATAAGGGTGGGTAAAACCGGCTATGTTTCACTAACTACAATAGCGGATATATACTACAAATCCTACCACAAATGAAAGCCTTTTCCGTATTAAACTTCTGTATGTGTGTTATGATTATTATATATCAAATTCGCATACAGGAGTATTTTTATGAGCGATAAAAAAGAGAAATTACAAGCTGAACTTACGCAATGGCAAGACCCGGTTACAGCCGATGACATGCTGAATGAGATAGTAAGTAAGTTACAGTTACACGTTGATAATATTAGTGTCTGGCCTACGGTAAAGGCTAATTGTGCTTTACAGATTGAAGCAATCAATAATAACAGACAGACATATATTGACAGTAAAGTTTCCTATCTGCAAGGGATAATAGCGAGTATAGAAGATGATAGCTGAAAGTGATATTCAAAGCTTGATCGATAGCATAGTAGCAAAATACCATCCTGTTAAAATATTATTGTTTGGTTCTTATGCTACAGGTAAGGCAACAGATGAGTCAGATATTGACTTACTGGTAGAAATAGAAACATATATGCCAAGTATAGTATTAGCGAAACAAATGTTATATGATTTACAACCTGCCTTTTCTGTTGATTTGAGAGTTTATCGGCCTGGTGAGATTAAAGAGCGGCTACTAGCTAGAGATGAATTTCTAATGCAGGTATTTTCTGAAGGGATAGTACAGTATGGCATTTAACACAAGAGATGGTTACATACAGATAGCTAACTTTGCTACTCTCCAGGCTTATAGAGATTACTATGATAGCCTGAGTAATCCGTTAACTGGCCTTCAGGCATACGGTGCAGAACTGCAATCTGATATTCTTTTTAATGATCCTTACAGTCGAAGCTATGCAGAATCAAGCTGGACAGGGTTTTCAAGCTATCAGCATGACTTTTTTGGTAATGGCTATGTTATTCATAACTTTAAGGTTAATGGTTCGGCAAACGGTTTTATAAAAGAGCTTACAGGAAGAGCTTTAGTAAAGGAAATAGGTTTTACTGATGCTTACTGCACTGATTTAAGTAATGATGCAGGATGTTTGATAGGTTTTATAGCTGCTGATGATTATGGTGAAATAACAATTGCCCGCTGTTTTGTTGATGGGTACAGTGAAACACCTTTCGGATACGAAGTTGCGTGTTTAGTTGGCTTTGCTGAGTTGTCTATTGTTCAGGACTGTTATAGTACAATGGCAACAGAGAACGGTAAGCCTGGCTTAATAGGTTCTAGCCAATTTACCGTAAGGCGTTGTATCTTAAATGCACAAATTTATAGTGATTCTCAGTTTGATCCGTTTATGGAATATTACGAACCTGGAGCAGATGGCTATACTTCTGATAATTATTACAATTCTGATTTAGCTGTTTTAGGTAGTAGCCAGGTGGCTACAGGCTTAACAACAGAAGAGTTTACCAATAAGGACAACTTTAATAACTTTGACTTTGTGAATACCTGGTATATGGATGTACTTTCCGGTATGCCAAAGTTAAGAGCATTCCAGAAGAACAAAGTTAAATCATTTCGTAACAGATTCAATTCAAGGATGATGAGAAAGGAAAAACGCTATTATGAATAGTCTGAATGGCGATGTTAAATCAATATGGCAGAAGTTAAGGTCAACCAGTGCTATTGACAGTGAGACGAT
The DNA here is from genome assembly GCA_963666285.2 of Sedimentisphaerales bacterium. Lineage (GTDB taxonomy): Bacteria > Planctomycetota > Phycisphaerae > Sedimentisphaerales > SM23-30 > JAFGDI01. Next base: position 986,169 of record OY762711.1, on the reverse strand, counting down.
AGCAGATACCGCTTTGCTATTAGATAAGAGGCCGGACGGTACATGTTCTTTCGGTAGTAACCTGGAATCGGTAATAAAGCTTTGCGGCTATGCTACAGGTGTATCGGCTAATAGTACCTTTACTGTTAAGCTGTGGGGATTTCGTAACGGCTCTACCTTAGCGGAATATATAGCAACAGTAACATTAACGGTCGGTACTTCTGCTATTACAGCAGACCCGGTTACAGGTGATAAGGTAACAGGCATGTTAATAGATACCTGTACTATTGCTAATGATAACTGGTCATTACCGGATACACCGCTGATTATAGAGGGTGCAGACTCGGCCCATAACAGGCTTGGCTGTATTCACCTGGACTTAGTTGGCTTACATTATGTATATGCGGAAAGAACAGCAGGAGCCGGAAGCTTAGTATTATTCTATAGCTATCTGAATGACTAATGCCAGTAGCACCAGTATCACACAGCAGGAAGAGGAAACGCCCGAAAGATAAAAGACCGTCAGCGGCAAAGCGGGGATATGATAGAAGGTGGAGGAAAGCAAGGCTTTTATTCTTAAAGCAAAACCCCTTATGTGTATTCTGTAAAGAAAAAGGTAAGATAACGGCGGCCAATGTAGTTGATCATATAAAGCCGCACAAAGGCGATATGGCGTTATTTTGGGATAGTGACAACTGGCAAGCCTTATGTTTACAGTGTCACAACAGTACAAAGAAGCGGATAGAAAACCGGGGGTAGGCGGTAAAAATCTCTACAGGGTAAAAGTAGCAAGACCAAACGCCCCCAGACGATATTTTTTTCACGGGTTATGTAAAAATGGGTAAAAGAGGGCCACAAAAAACACCAACGGCAATATTAGAGAAACGGCGAAGCTGGCGGGCCAAGACAAGGCATAATGAGCCTGGGACAATCGGCCTGCCAGAGCCGCCGGACTGGTTAGACGGTGACGCTCTGGCCCATTGGGATAGATGTGTACAGAGACTTGTAAACATGAATATAGCGGGTGAGGCTGACGCTGATAAACTGGCTATATACTGCGCTACATACATTAAGTTCAGGGACGTATTCAAGAACGATAAAGACCCTAAGCAGCTTGACAAGATGGCAAAGGCGGCGCAGTTGATAGACAGGCTTGGTTCTCAGTTCGGGTTCAGTCCATCGGCAAGGGCTAATATGTCAATTGAAATGCCTAAAAAGGAAGTAGAGAAAAAGAAATTCTTTAGAGATCGTGCGTAATGGATTACCCCGATTATTTACAACTTATACCGGATTATGATTCGGTTGCAACAGCCGAGGACTGTATCTTTGACGCTGATATTGCGCAACTTGCTATCGATTTCTTTGCTGAAGAGTTGTGTTTAATTGAGGGTGTATCGGGCTATCCTGCCTTTGTCCTGGAAGATTGGCAAAAGGCTATTATCGCTAATCTGTTCGGCTGGCTGTGTCCTGATGGTACAAGACGCTATACCGAAGCGTTTTTAATGATACCACGTAAGAACGGTAAAACCCCGCTAATGGCAGGTGTCATTAACCATGTGGCCTATAATGAGGATGAGCCGGGCGGTCAGATTTATTCCAGTGCCGGGGAAAAGAACCAGGCCGCTTTAATCTTCCGTCATGTAGCGGGTATGATCCAGCGTAATCCAGAGCTTGACAAGCGGGCCAAGATATACAAGACCTATAAGAGTGCCGAGTTTTACGGCGGTGACTGTATTTATAATGCTCTTTCTGCTGATGCCAATACCAAGCATGGTCAGAACGCCCATTTGATTATCAATGATGAACTGCATGTACATAAAACAAGGGATTTAATTGATACGCTGGAAACTTCCACCGCTTCACGTCGGCAGCCTTTAGTAATTCATATTACTACTGCCGGATATGACAAGGAAACAATCTGTTATGAAAAATATGATTATGCCTGTAAGGTGCGTGACGGTGCAATAAAGGACAGTTCCTTTTTGCCTGTTATCTATGAAATCAAGCAGGCTGATTATGATAGATGGGATGACCCGGCGGTATGGGAATATTGCAACCCGAATTTAGGTATATCGGTTAATCGTGACTATCTGGAAAAGCAGTGTCAGAAAGCAAAGGCAATCCCGGCAAAGGAAAACACCTTCAGGCGTTTACACTTGAACCAGTGGACAGAGCAGGAATGCCGCTGGTTAAGTGTTAAGGCGTGGCAGGATTGCAATATCGAACTTAGAAGTGATAACGGTATTATTTGGGTTGGCGGGCTTGACTTATCAACTACAACGGATTTAACGGCCTTTACTGCTTTAGGTTTCGATTCGCTTGGTAATCTGCACTGGCATAGCTGGCCTTTTATCCCTAAAGAGAACGCAACCAGACGGGAACATCAAGACGGCGTTCCTTATCTGACCTGGGCGCGGCAAGGTAAAATCACTCTTACAGATGGTAATGTTGTTGATTATAGCGTAATCCAGAATCATATATTGAAAATGCACCAGGTATATAACTTTTCTGAAATCGCTTATGACCCATATAACGCTACTCAGATGATATTAAACTTACAGGATAAAGGTATCGAATGTACGCCTTATGGTCAGGGTATAAAGAATATATCCCCGCCATGTAAAGCGTTAGAGGCTTTATTACTGGCTGGTAAGATCGCCCATGATGACCATCCTGTATTAAACTGGTGCGTTTCTAATGTAACGGTCAAGCAGGATGAAAACGAGAATATCAAGCCTGTCAAGCCTAAGAACTTTAAGCGTATCGATATTATTGTTGCCGGGCTAATGGCTTTAGGCCGGTTAATTACCGAGAACCACGAAACCCAAGAATCTGTTTATGAGGAAAGAGACCCTTTTACATTCTAATGTTACCGGAAATTATAAAAAAGAATAAGGATGAGGTACTTGATGAGCTTGTCAGTGTTATTATGGTTGCACGCAATGAAAAGTTGCTTGGTAAGACCTTAAATAATATGCAGCGTATGTCAGAAGGCCCGATAGAGTTTATTGTTTTACTTGATGGGCCAAATGATGAGCCGATTGATATAGCAGGTGCAAAGACTACTATTATCACCCTGAAAGATAATGTCGGCAGAAGGCCCGCAACTGACAAGGCTGTTTCTTATGCTAAAGGCAAGTATGTTTTTCATATAGATTCACACTGTAAAACTGATGTTTTCGGTTGGGATACTATATATAAGCAGCTATGTATCGATAAGCGTACTATGGTTATTCCTGATTTGGATAACCTGATATTACCTGATTATAAGTGTAAAGGCCGTCGGCAAGGGCATAAGTATATCGATGTTCGCTATAAGGACCAGTGGAGCGGCATTAAAACCCAGGGCCGTAATGAATATACCATTACCGGTAACGGCATGGGCTGGTTTCTGGAAAAGCAGTTTTATGATGCTTTTAATGGCTGTTGTAAAAAACAGCCTGCCCGGTGGGGTAATTTCGGGGTTGAATGGGCTTCTAAGGTCTGGCTGTCCGATCCATACGGCGAGAGTATAGGCGGTAAGGTTATATTGTGCGGTGAGGCTCCATTCGCTCACATGTGGAAAAACGGCAGTACAGGCTATAAGACACCGGGAGTATCAAAGGGCAGGCAGGATTTATTCAAGTGGTTTGATGGTACAGGTGAGAACCAGTGCCGGGGATTTGACTTTTTTGAAACCGAGCTTGGGTATCTATTGCCTAAAAAGGTAAAGCATGAGCATAAACGGCCTTTAATTGTCTCGTTGCCGCCTGTTTCTGTTGTAAGCGGCGACAAGCCAGCTGTAACGGCGATAATGAATACAAACGGTCTTTACCCACATTTAGACGCAGAGGCTATAGAAAGCTTTTTACGGCAGGATTACGAAAACAAGCAGCTTGTTATCGTGGCAACCAATCCCACATACAAACTTGACAAGGATTATGATAATATCACAGTAATCAACCATGAGCCGTTTAACCGTTTCCCGCAGCAGATAGCCTATGCCTTAAAGCAGGTTAAAACGCCGCTATGGTGCATTATGGATTCAGATGATGTATTTAGTTCTGACCATATAAGCAGCCTTGTCAAGCTATATTACAGGGCTAAAAGTGAAGGTCTGGAAAGTCCCGGCTATGTGATAAATGATATTGCCTGGGAGCAGGTTAAAAATAACTGGCCTAAATGCCGGGAGCGTGGCTGGTGGTGTTGTCTGTATGAAAAGGTTGATAATGACTTTATTGATGAGGTATTCAATGACTTTCTAGCCAGTAAACAGAAAGACACCGGCAGCGACTTACATTTCATTAAAAACAGTGAATGGAACTGGACTAAATACCACAATGAAAAACCGACCGTATTGCACCGGCTCGGCGTGGGTTTTCATATCAGGAATGAGCACAGTAAGCCGGGCTATTATAAAAACTCGATAGAAAAGGTCAGGGACAACATATTAGAGTCAATTAAACCAGGTTGGCAGAAAGATTATAATGATATGATAGATAACTTTAACAATCCCGCTATTACCTACATTATGAATACATTCCAAAGGGATAGAACTTCGCTAGAAATAGCGGTTAATTCCTTTTTGAATAATAACTATGAGAATAAAAAGCTTCTTATTGTTAACAGCAATCCTAAACCGCTATGGATTAACGGCTATCATCCTTGTATTGAGGTTGTCAATATTGCACCGTCTGACCATATAACCGAGTTTAAGCAAGCCTTAAAGCATGTTACGACTTCGCATGTATCTATTCTTGACGATGATGACCGGGTAAGTATTAACCATGTTCAACAGATGGCACAAGCTTTAAAGGCCAATAAGTTCAAGAATGTTATCAATCTGAACTTTGAGGAAATGGATTGCAGTAATATCAAGCCTGGAAATATGACCGGGCCGGTAAAGCAGCTTAAAAAGCTTATGTGGTGGAATGGTGTCTATCGTACCGACGATATGCGTAAAGTTGATATCGGTTCAGATTTGCAGGGCTTCGATAAACGCATTATGGAAGCTTTAGCGCCGCTGGAACTTGATTTGCCGGTTACTTATACATGGTGTCGCAACCATGTAATACATGAAAGCAAGTCCGGCAAAAACGCCCATGAAAACAAACTGGATCGGATTACAAGGGCCAGAGCCGAGGCCAGCCCGCAGCCTGTCACACTTGATTATACTTTAGGTGAATATCCTGAAGTTACTGTAGTTTGCTGCACGTATGGCGCACATAAACACCGTACCGAAGAAATGATAGAATCGTTTTTACGCCAGAGCTATCCAAAGGCAAGATTATTACTTCTTAATACCCATAAAGACCCGATAGTATTTCAGCAGCGGTACAGCAATATAGAGGTTGTGGAAATGCCCGGTCATAACTTTGATACTCTTGCTAAAAAGCACGAACGCGCTATCAGCCTGGTTAATACGCCGTATTGGATGATTTGTGATGATGACGATATTATGCTGGAAAATCACATATTAACCTTAATGCAGGTCAATTACTGGAATAAGCAAGGTTATCATAAGAAAACCAATAAACGGCCTTTGCAGTCTTCACATGAACGCAAGGTTGTAATGTGTAATAATGACTATGCCTTTATCAAGAACGGTTCCGGCTGGACTTGTGCGGTATTTGAGACTGTGAGCCGCGATATGCTGGCGGCTAAGTTTAATAAGCCGGTTAAGGGCCTTCCTGATAACTGTTACGATGGCCGGGTTCGTTTAAGCTCATGGCATGAACAGCGTATCAGTTATCCATTTTTGCCGGGCTATGTCTGGCGTGGCGGCGGTGATGGTTTCCATTTGTCAATGACGGGTAAGAACAAGCAGTTAGCGGATTATGCTTACGAGAATGTCGAACAGCGGGCGAATTTGGTTGATAATGGTATTTGGCAGCCGCATTTTGATAAAGACTATAACAGCGAATTTACGGCGTTTCTGTACAAGGCAGAAGAAAAGCGGCTGCATGGTAAAAATGCCTTTTATGTGCATTTGGATGATAAAGGAGCAATGCGGACAAAGGAATTTAATTTTGTTGTTGATTTCCTGAAGGAACATAGTATCAGCAAAATAGTAGAATTTGGCTGTGGTGCTTCTACTCTTTCCTTTGCTTCACTTGGCTTTGATATTACCAGCTATGAAACAAGTCAGTATTGGCATGATAAAATCAGGCTGCTATTAGACCGGGATTGTATTGAATTATATGATGGTAAGGCTTTTAGTATGTCTGCACATGACTTTGTTATTATCGATGGGCCAGACCCGCCGGAAGCAAGGGAAGAATCATTTATTACTGCCGTTAATTCAAAGAGTAAATACATTGCCTGTCACGATATATTCAGAAAGCAGGAACAGGATTTTATTAGTAAATACCTTGTCGGCACAGGTTACAGGGAAATAGCCAGGCTTGAGCCAAGTAAAAAGCATAAACTGCATGGAGTGGTAATATATGGTCTTGGCAATTGATATTAGCCTGTTGAGCGTGATATATAGGGTTTCAATATTGTTATTTTATCAAGCGATTAAATGTTTAAATACACGAGGTGTATATGGAAGAGAATAATAAAGCAGTTGTAATCCGCTGGTATGGGCCTGGGACACCGAGAATTATTGCCCCTGGTTATATTACTGAGGGGTGGGACTATTTGTTTGTAACCGATGATTTATCACATAACAGCTCTGATATATGGGAATCGCTTTTAATGCGTTTCCCAGGCTATAGCGGCGAACATGAATCAAAGATCATTAAGGCCATGTTTCCAATAATATATCCAAAATATGACTGGTGTGTGTTTATTGATACTGAAAAGTATATCGTTGATTCAGACCTGGACGCTCTTGTCTGTCAGTTACAGCCGGAAACAGAATTTGCAGCGTTAAGGCATAGAATAACAGATTGTACCTATCACGAAATAGCCCGCAACCGCAAATATAAAAGGGATAGTAACGAGGCTTTAGATGCCATAACTACTACAAACCTTACTACAAACCTGCCCGAAAAATCTGGTTTGTTTGATACTTCGATTGTAATTTATAAGTGTACAGAAAAGATGTGCGAAGCCCTTAAAACATGGGCTGAGATGATAAAGGTTTGTAAGCGTGACCAGTGCAGTATAGTAACTGCCATGCGTGACCATAAAGTTAATACCGAATATTTACAGCTTGCTAATTACAAGCACTATAAAAAGCTAAGGCCAACAAGTAACGTATATGCTGAGAAGTCTGTTTAATAAATTTAAGGCAAGCGAAAAGCCTAAAAAAAGTCCTTATGATGACTTCTGGTATTCTGCCGTACCTGCTTTGTCGGCGGCTGGCGTTCCGGTTACACCTGAGAACGCATTAAGGGTAAGTGCGATATGGGCCTGTAACAAAGTTATATGTGAAACAATAGCATTGTTACCGTTTTTGACATATCAGAAACAGTCGGACGGCGGCAAGCAGCGGGCCGAGAACCATTATTTGTATTATCTGCTTAAAGAATCGCCTAATAAGATACAGACAAGTTTTGAATGGCGTATGACGCTATTAACACATAAGAACCTTTACGGGCGTGCATACAGTCCGATTAAGCGTGATTACTTTGGCAATATAATAGAGTTTGGTTTACCGATACATCCGACCCAGGTACAGAACCAGTTAATGGCCGATGATACATTACGGTATAAAGTCACAAGGAACGGCGAGAACCGCATATATCTACAAGATGAAATGCTGTATCTGCCGGGCTTGACTTTGAATGGTTATGATGGCATATCACCAATTGAAGCGGGCAGCGATACTATCGGGCTGGCAAGGGCTACCGAGTTGTTTGGTGCTAAGTTCTTTCAAAAGGGAGCAAGGCCGAATGCTGTATTAGAACATCCTAATACTTTATCAGAAGGCGCACAAAACAGGCTTGTCAAGTCAGTAAAGCGTATGGCAGAAGAAGGCGTATTAGTTACCGAGGAAGGTATTAAATATTCTTCAATGTCAAATACCCCGGAAGAGTCACAGTTTTTACAGACCCGCCAGCACCAGATAGAGGAAGTATGCCGCTGGTATCGTATGCCGCCGCATAAGATAGCACATTTACTTAGATCAACCTTTACCAATATCGAACATCAGAGTCTGGAATTTGCGACAGATACTATTTTACCGCAGGTCAAAAGCTTTGAAGGCCGTATAAAGAAAACTGTATTAGATGGTGATAATTACTTCTGTGAAATGCTTATGGAAGGCTTATTAAGAGGTGATATCAAAACCAGACAGGACGCATACACAAAGGAATTTTACCGGGGTACATTGTCTCGCAATGAAATAAGGATATTAGAAAACCGAAACCCAATCCCCGGCGGTGACAGTTATTACATGCAAACCAATATGACCAGAATTAGCGAAGATGGCACAATTGAAAGTTCTGGTATTGAACAGGTGAAAGAGCCAACAGATGAAGAACAAGAATAAAATCTGGCATATACACGAGGATTACGCCGCTGACATTAAAGACATTATTACTGAATGTCACGATATGGAAAAGCCGCAGAATGCAAGCTGGTATGAAAAGGCGGCTATGTTAAATGTGGTCGGCTCTGCCGGTGTAATCCCGATACAAGGGCCTTTATTTAACCGGGACAGTGCATATTCCCGCTATTTCGGTCAGAGTTACCAGAACTTGGATAACCTGTTAGAACAGGCTATGAGCAATAAAAAGGTTAACCGTATCATACTTGATATTGACAGCCCCGGCGGTGACGCTATGGGAATGGATGAGATGAGCGGTAAGATTGCTTCTATGCGGTCACAAAAGCCGATTGTCGCACTGGTTAACGGCTGGATGGCTTCTGCTGCTTATGGTATCGGCTCGGCGGCAAGTGAAATTGTGGCAATGCCTACCAGTCAGGTCGGCAGTATTGGCACTCTGGTTGTTCATCAGGATGTCAGCGAGGCACTTGATAAGATGGGTGTTAAACTCACTATTGTTAAGGCCGGTGAATACAAAGTTGAGGCAAACCCTTATGAGCCGTTAAGTAAGGACGCTAAGGAATACTTACAATACCAGGTTAATCAGTATTATGACCGCTTTGTAAATACCGTTGCCAGTAACCGCCAGACAACGGCAGATAATGTTAAAGGCACATACGGCAAGGGCAGAATGTTAATTGCAAGTGACGCTTTACAGGCTGGTATGATCGACCGTATAGCTACATTTGAACAGATAATGAGGGAAAGTCCTGTCAATAAACAGGCAATGCGTAACAGATTAAGACTTGCGCGGACAGCAAGCTGAATATACGCTATATATAAACACCATTTCATTTGAAGGAGTAAAGAGAATGGATAAGTTATTTAAGCTTAGAGCGAAGCATCAGGAGATTTGCGACAAGGCCGACGCAATTCTTAATCCAGAGGACGGCCACGAAATTACAGAAGATGAGCAGGTAAAATTCAATGAGCTTATGGAAAGTGCCGAAAAGGTACAGAAGCAGATAGCCAATGAAGAGAAGCTTATCGACCAGAAGCGTACTATCCCGGCCAAAAATACAGATACTACAATTAGTAATGTACATGACCGCCGGGAAGATGACCCGACCTGCGGTTTTTCTAACCTGGGCGAATTTGCAACTGTAGTACATGCCGCCGGTCAGGGTGGAGTCAGGCCGGATGAACGGTTGTTAGTTTCTGCTGCTGCTTCCGGTGCTAATACTCAAACCGGATCGGAAGGCGGCTTTGCAATTCCGCCTCAGTTTTCCAATACCATACATGAAGGTTTGATGGCTGATGAGGCAAGTCTTCTTTCCTTGTGTGACCAGTACACAGTAACCGGCTCAAGCCTAACATTCTCTGCTGTTGATGGTAATGTAAGAAGCGGCGGTTCTCGTTATGGCGGTGTTGTTGCGTTTTGGGTTAAGGAAGGCAACAAAATTAACACCAGTGATTATAAGCTTCGTGAAATGGAGCTTAAACCGCAAAAGCTGGCGGTGTTGATACCTGCTACAAATGAGCTGCTTAGTCAGGCTGTAGCGGCTGACCAGTTTATAGCCAGGGCCGCAACCGCAGCATTAAAGGCAAAGGTTAATGATGCCATTCTAAACGGTAACGGTACAGGTAAACCGCATGGTATTATGAACTCCGGCTGTCTGCTTGGTATTGGCTCTGAAAGTTCACAGTCAAAGCAGACTATTATAGCACCTAACATTAACAAGATGTGGGCGCGTATGCCTGCCGAATGCCGTAACCGTTCTATCTGGCTGCATAATCATGGTTGCAGCGAGCAGTTTGATGGCCTGAATGTAATATCAACTGATAATAACGGTTCTAAGACTGTAGTTGGTTTGGCTTCCGGTATTTATAACAGCGGTAAAGAAACGCTTAAAGGCCGTCCAATGCTGACAACTGAGTATTGTAAAGAGCTTGGTACAAAAGGCGATATTATCCTTGTTGACCCTTCTTTCTACGCTGTTGGTTTGCGTGGCGGTGTGAAATCTGCGATGAGTATTCATTTGCGGTTTGACTATGATGAATCTGTTTTCCGCTTTACCTTTGAAATCGACGGTCAAAGCTGGCTGAATGGAGTAATCATACCGGAAAATGGCCCGGAACTATCGCCAATGATAGCTTTGAACAGCCGTAAGTAATACGGCAATTAACTATTAACTTTCATAATATGGAGATTTGAGATAATGAAATCAGTTTTAGAAGAAACAAAGTATGTATCGGCTTTAGCACCGATTACCCCGGCTGGTTCTGTCCCGGCTTTTGTAAGCCTGGTGAACTATAGAAAGTTGGCAGTTATTATTACTGTTGACAATGCAACAGGTGTAACCGGCTCTGCTATTTCCTTGATCCAGGCTAAAGATGCAGACGGTACAGACGCTAAGGCTTTATCGTTTGATACTGTATTTGCAAATATTGATACCGTTTCCAGTGATACATTAGTTGAGACAGCAGTTGAATCAGATACTTTTACTACTGATGCAACTGCTGACGCTAACCTGTTGTATGTGATTGGAATTGATGTCGCCGACCTTGATGTTAACGAGGACTATACCCATGTAAGGCTTGTTACCGCTGACGGTGCTAATATGGCGTTAAGTGCTGTATATCAGCTTTACGAAGGCCGCTATCACCAGGAAACGCCGCCTTCAGCAGTGTAATATACTAAAAGTTTTCTTCATTTTTTATGTGTGACTGTCTAAATGGCAGTCACACTAATATATTTAATGTTTACAATTGCAATTATTCGTTAGGGCGTATTGTAAATATTGACAATATAGAATATCAACAAGCGGCTAAATAAAATACACAAGGTGTATATGAATTATAAAGTAACAATTGAACCAAATACCGAGCCTGTAACGCTGGAAGAGGCTAAAACGCATTTGCGGGTAACATCAACCGCAGAGGATAGTTATATATCGTCTTTGATAACTATTGCCCGGCAATGGTGCGAAGGCTACGAAAATACCAGGTATATTACTCAGACTATAACGGTTAAATATAATGCTATGAGAAGTGTTATTGAATTGCCAGTTGGCCCGGCTCAGTCTGTAACTTCATTTAAGTATATTGATGATGACCAGGTTGAACAGACAATCGATGCCGCCGATTATGTGCTTGATACTTATAGTATGCCGCCTGTTGTTTATGAGGCTTACAATGTTGATTTTCCGACACCGCTGGATATTAGAAACGCTGTTGAAATCGTTTATGTTGCCGGTTTCGGTAATGCTGACGCTGTACCTGAAAGAGTCAAGCAGGCTATAAAGCTTATACTTACTCATTTGTATGAACACCGGGAACAGAACAGCGAGTTAAAACTTGAAGAAATGCCAATGAACGCAAAGGATTTATTGTTTGAGAGGGTGTTTTAATGCAGGTTGGACAGTTAAGGCATTTAGTAGAATTACAGAACTATAGCACAACTGTAAATAGTGATTACGGCGAGCCGGTTAAAAACTGGACAAAGATTGCTTATGCCTGGGCCAATATAAAGCCGGTATCAGGCCAGGTTAAAGAACAGGGTAATCGTGAAACTGCCAGCGTAACACATAGTATTGTAATCAGGTATAACGCCGATTTAGACGAGAATTGCCGGATAAAGTGGGAAGATAGAATCTTTGAAATTATAGCCGTACAGAACTATCAGGAACGCAATATCTTTATGATAGTAACGGCACAGGAGCAGAAATGAGCAGTTTAGAGGGATTTGATAATCTTGAACGCAAGCTGTTAAAGATGGAAAAGAGCAAGGCTAAAAATATTGTCCGTAAGGCCAGTAGAGTAGCCCAAAGGGTAACGCTCAAGGAAGCAAAGGCAAACGCTGTTTCTATGGTTGGCGGTGAGATGGGTAATAAGATAAGCGGCGCATTGCAGGTTAAAGCGGCTCGCAGACAGAAGCCGGGTGAATACCGGACAAATGTTGAAATTGACGCTAAACGTGCAGACGAGTTTGTCCATAATACCGAATCAGGCGAAAGGTATTTTATCCCGACCGCTATCGAGTATGGTCATGTAACAACAAATGGCGGTAAGGTTCCACCGATACCGTATATGAGAACGGCAGCGGAAAAGACCAACGAGGCACGTATAAAGGTAATGGAAAAGGAAATCAAAAAAGGTATTGACACACAAAGTGTGTGATTAACTAATCGCCTGATACCTGATTGTTAATTGTGGACATTTATACCACGATCAGGCGGGCAGATGAGATTGTAACGAGGACAGAATGAGCAGTGCAGAAAAAGCAGTATATAAGCTTCTGGCAAATTGCAGCCAGGTAACGGCTTTAGTGGCTGAACGGATATCGCCGGAACTGGGCGAGCCTAAATCAGTAATGCCATATATTACTTATAATCTTATCTCTGAAGAAAGAGACCATGTATTAGATGGTGTAAGTGGTATGAGTAAAGCACGTATGCAGCTAAATTGCTGGTCTGACAGTTATATAAGCACTGTAGAGCTTAAAAATGCTGTAGTTGCAGAATATGTCAAGGAAGATAATACCGGTGGTATAGACTGCTTTAGCGGCTCTATTGATGGCTTAATAATACAATGTGTTCATGTAAATGATATAGGTGATATCTTTGACTATACAGAGGGAACTGATAAATCTAAACGCTACGGAAAGAGAATAGATATTCAGTTGTGGTATAACCTGTAAGAATAATCACAATTCAGATTGCCCGCCAGAGCGTGATATAAATGATTTCACTGGCATTTGTTCTCTGCGAGCGATCAGGCAAAAATACACTATGTGTATAAATCTTAAAGGAGTAAAGAAAAATGACAAGCAGTGCAATACATGGATTTGGCACAACATTAAAAGGAAGTAAAGCCGGTACTATCGGCGAGCTTATATCAATCACAATCGGCGGTTTAACCGTTGATATGATCGAAGTAAGCAATATGGACAGTCCCGACGCTTACAAGGAATTTATCGCCGGCATGATCGATGCCGGGGAAATTACCTTTTCAGGTAATTATTTGAAAACAACATTCAATGCCCTGAAAACTTCTGCCGACGGCAGAACAGCAGAAGATTGGACGGTTACTTTCCCTGATAGTGCAAGCTGGAAAGGTTCCGGCTATGTTTCCGGTATTTCCGGCACATCGCCAAACGATGATAAAATTACGGCTGATATAACAATCAAACTAACCGGCAAACCTGAATTTTCGGCAGGTGCTTAATTTAATCTAACATACTAATACAAGGAAGTAGCAAAGATGTTGACAAGAGAAGATATACTTAATTCACAAGACCTTAAAATACAGGTTGTTTCTGTCCCTGAATGGGGCGGCGATGTAATAGTAAAGGCAATGTCAGGCGTTGAACGTGACGCATTTGAAGCGTCAATCGTGCAAGGCGGTGTAACTGACACCCGCAATATTCGTGCTAAACTTGCGGCTATGAGCGTTGTTGATTCAAGCCGCAACCTGATGTTTACCCAGGCTGATATCGTTGAGCTTGGCAATAAATCGGCGGCGGCCCTGGACAGGATATTTTCGGTAGCAAGCAAGCTGTCAGGTATAAGTCAGAATGACATTGATGAGCTTGAAAAAAACTCGTAAACCATCCGTTCAGGCAATTTGTATTTACCCTTGCCGGTCATTTGGGGATGACAGTTAGCGAACTGTTAAACCGAATGACCAGCAAGGAACTATCCGAATGGATGGCATATTATAAGGTTAATCCTTTTGGCGAATGGCGGGCAGATTTTAGAAATGCCCTGTTATGCCAGGTTAACGCTAATCTGCATAGTAAGAAGAATTATAATCTTAAAGAATTTATGCCGACATTTAGCCGGTTCAAAAAAATAATGAGCTGGCAGATGATGAAAGAACTATTAAAGGCAACGTGTAAACATACATAGTATGTAAAGGTCATTATGGCAACTGTAGCAACATTACTAATAAACCTTACCGCAAAGACTGTTTTGTTTGAGCGAAATATCAAGCGAAGCCGTAAGAAGCTGAACAGGTTCGAGAAAGCCGCACAAGCAAGCGTGACGGCTGTTTCCAGAATATTTAAGGCTATGGGCATAGCAGCGGCGGCGGGCTTTGGTGCGGTTTCTGTGGCTGTTGGTAAGGCTATGGGTAGAATTGATAATCTTGCCAAACTGTCAGACCGGCTTGGAATAGCGACAGATGATTTAATCAAGCTGCAACATGCCGCCGAGCTGTCAGGGGTTAAAACCGAATCGCTGAATACTTCTATACAAAGAATGGTTCGGCGTGTCGGTGAAGCTGCACAGGGAACAGGAGAGGCGAAAAACGCCCTTATCGCTTTGGGGGTAGATGCCAAGAAGCTCAACCGGGAAGGCCCGGCAAAAGCACTTTTAACGCTGGCAGATGCCTTTGCTAAAGTACCGAGCCAGGCTGATCGTGTCAGATATGCCTTTAAGCTGTTCGATACTGAAGGTGTGGCAATGCTGCAAATGCTGCAAGGCGGTTCCGGCTCACTTCGTGAGATGATGAATGAGGTAGATAAATTTGGCGGTGCAATTAACAGGGTTGACGCTGCACAGGTGGAAGCCGCTAACGATGCTATTACTAACCTTAGAAAGTCAACTTCCTTACTTATTGATAAATTAGCGGTTGGCCTTGCGCCGTATATTCAATATGTAAGTGAGCTTTTTATGGATATGCGTACCAGCGGGATAGCCAGTTCTGACAGTATTAACAAGGGCCTGGAAAAAACCTTTTTGATAGCCAATGTTATCGCAAAGGCTTTTAGTGTTATTCATGGGATACTGAAAATCGTATCGGCCTTTATAGGTAGTGTTATTACCTTGTTTAGCGGCCTTGCAAGTGTTGTGCTTGATGTGGTGTCGGCAGTGTCAAAGCTGGTCGGCAAATTGCTTGATTTGCAGTCTATATCAGATTTTGCTGAATCTACCGGCAATAAGGCAAGTGAGCTTGAAGCGTTTGCAAATGAGATGAGCAGGCAGAATAACAACCTTGCCAAAGAAGGTTTAGACCAGATATTTTCCTTTGACGATGGCAAAAAGACTATTGACAAGATATTTGCCGAGGTTGAGAAAAGGCGTAAGGCTACAGAATTAAAGATAAAAACCAGAGATCCGATAGGCTCAATTAGCGGCGGTAATATGCCGGTGTCTGCTGCTATGAAAGGCGGCTCGATAATGAGTATAGATGCCGGTGCTGTTTCGGTTGGTTCGCTTGGCTCTTCCTTGAGTAATAACAAGATAGCTCAGAACTTAAAGGCAAACGAAAAGACGGCACAGAATACAACAGCGATAGCAAATACTATCCAGAATATTGTTTTGAGGTAATAGATGTCAGTAGTATATACAGATTTGATCGATGGTGATGCGGCAACCTATACCCGCCGGGGTTGGGAGAATGTCAGCCGTTCAGCTTTGGTAAGTGGTATTACCGCAGGGCAAAGCGGTCATGCCAAGATTAAGCAGGCTTTTAATATGTTGGGGCTTGATATTGGTATGCAGCACCCATCATTTACTAATAATTATATCCGTTCTATTTCGCCAACTTCGATAGCTTCTGATACTGTAACATTTCTAATACAGTATGAGCAAATGGCAGGATTTGCCGACGAGATAAGCGGCGGCGGCGGGTTGATACAGATTGAAACTAACCTGGATCGGAACGGCAAAGCAATTGTTTTAGAATACACGTATCCAGATGACTACACTATTGATATAAAATATGCCGGGCAGACTGATAAAGTCAGCAAGTTAATTGCAGTTGATAAATCAGTTGTACCGTTAACAATTAAACGCAGACAGATATTTTCTACTATTCAGAAACCTCAGCAGCTTGCGGAAAGTTATGTCGGTAAAGTTAATAGTGATAACTGGTCTGTTGCCTTTGATGGTGCAGTTAGAAAATGGAAATGTACAGGTATAGACTTTAATTATGTACTTCCAATATTTAATTCTGGTAAGCAGTATGTTTATGATATGACATACCAGTTTCAATATAATTCTAAAGCCTGGAATGAATCGCTGATTTATGTTGATCCCAATACAGGCGACCCGCCCGCAGATGCCGAGGCTGATGATTTTGAAGTATTAGACCAGATAGCTTTTAACAGTCTTATTGACAGTATAATAACATGAGCAGAAATTCATTTAAAATCGAAAAATTTACACAAGGCCCGCATTCAACCGTTAAGCGTTTGAACCAGGTTATCGACACAGTTAACACGCTGTCCAGTCGGAAAACAAGTGTTCTTAATGGTAAAGTGCTTAAAGATGAAATGGTCTTTGGTATTATTACAAGTTCAGATATAGACGATGAGGGCTATTTCAGGGGTACATTATTTAATCGTGTTAATGAAGAAGTGCCGGAAACTAATCCATATTATGATATACTGATAAAGTGTCAGATAGCTGAATACCCAAATGTATTAAAGAACAACTACTTTACTGCTATCAGGAATAAAAAACAAGATGAATGGTATTGTACCGGTATCTATGTAGGTGATGCCAGTTCGTTAAGTTCATACTTCAGCTCTGAAACTGAAAGCAGCTCGAAGCATTCAAGTGATAGCTCAGAATCGACAAGTGGCAGTTCATACGATACAACGGCAAGTTCGTCTTATAGCTTTTCCAGTGAATCAAAATCTATAAGCAGCAGTTCGTCATTGTCAAGTTTTAGCTCTTATGATAGTTCCGGCAGTTCCGGTACATCACAAAAGAGTTCTCATAGCTCATGTAGCTCATGGCATAGTTCAAGTTCAAAGGGCAGTTCCGGCAGTTCAGACGGTAGTTCGGGCAGCTCCGACCATACTTCCGGCAGTTCCGACAAAAGCACAGGCAGTTCAGATTTTACATCGGGCAGCTCTGATAAAAGTTCTGGAAGCTCGGATAATACTTCTGGCAGTTCATATAGTAGTTCCGGTAGTTCTGACCACACTTCCGGCAGTTCAAGCGAAAGTTCGGGCAGTTCTGATTTTACCTCTGGCAGTTCAGATAAAAGCAGTGGCAGTTCTGACCATACATCAGAATCACGTAAAAGCTCAAGCAGCCATGATTTCAGTACGCCGCCGCCTTTTTCAAGTTTCAGTTCTGACCATAGTTCTGGCAGTTCTGATGATGAATCTTCGTCAAGCTCTGGTGATTCGTCCGGCAGTTCCGGTTCAAGCTCTGACAGTTCGGCCAGTTCGAGCGGCAGTTCCAGTAAAAAGTCAAGCTCCAGTTCCGGCGATAGCTCAAGTTCAAGTTCTGACAATTCATCAAGCAGCTCAGAAGGCAGCTCCAGCGAATCATCTTCAAGTGACCTTCCGATAGAAGTCGGTGGCGATTGCTGTTTATGTGCTTTATTAAGTGGCAAAGATGTTACTGTTGGTTGGGGAGGTGGAACTGGTCAATACTCTGGTGGTAGTTGTGATTCTGATTTAGCTTCGCTGTGTGGCGGTATAGGTGGCCCAGGTACTTACACAATTTTATGTCCAGGCAACAAAAAAGTTACGGTGTCTGTTGGTGGAGGAACATATTGTGCAAGTTGTTGTAACGCATATTTTGCGGATGCCGTAATTGATAGTATCGAGTATTTATAATGGTTGTAGTATTAGAAAAAAAGAATCTTGTACATGAATATCCAGAATGTTTCCATAGGGTAGGTGATATTTGTTTATATGGCTCTAAGCGGACAGGTAGAGCCTGTTGGGTAAATGAAGTGTTTTGTAAGTTCTTATGTGCTGCTAAAGGCGGCCCATGCAATAAAGAATGTGACGGTAATGAACCAAAAGTCGTATTTAAAAAGATGTTTGGTAAATCGATGCCGTTTCTTAATTCGCTGTTTATTGAAAAGATACTCAAGAAATATTTTGGTACATTTGAAATTGCAGTGCCGAAAATGTGGGAACTGATAAAAGAAAGTTTTCAGCCAATTTTAGATGAGTTTAATGATTGTTTAAGCGGAATACTTATAACAGGCTCCTTAATGATTGTTGATGCACCATTGAAAGATATGGATATTTTACTTGAGGTTAAGAATGAAAAATTGTTTGGTCAGAAGTATGACGAGATAATGTCAAAGATACCTAAAACCGTAAACAATATTACGGTTGACTGCTTCTTTTGTTTTGATAAACATAAAAGCTTTTTTATGATGATGAATCCTGACAAGAGGGAAGTTTATACAAGTGAGTTATTTGAACCATCAATTGTTAATAGTGATGAGTTTAATATCGTTTCATCAAATAATACATACTATGCTGATGGCTTTATTGCTATGGTTGAATTTTTGTATGAATACAATGCTGATACCAGGTTTATCATTGATGAAATTGAACGTATTAAAAAAGTCTATGGCGAGGAAGTTGTAAGTCATATATTGGATTTGCAGGCTGAGTATAGAGACAGTATCAAAGCTTTGCAGAAATGCTATTCTTGTGAGTATTACAGGAATAAATGTAATGGCTGTTCACCATATTGTTTATGGTTAACCAGGCAAAAGAACTTGATTGAATGGCTGAAAAATGGTAACGCCTGTCCATTGGAAAATAAAGCAGAATTGCAATCTGAAGATAGCAGCTTTTGCCGTAAAAAGAAAATGTGTACTGAGTGTAAGTATTATGTAGAGAGTGGTGATATGTGCCTGTATTTAACCAGGACAACAAATTTGGATAACTGGATCAAGCAGGATAACGCTTGCCCGCTTAATAAATTCTAAAAGGTGCTGTATGTGTGATAACTGTGTACAAGAAAAAAGGGTAACAAATATTGAACATGACCTGTACGGCAACGGTCGGCCAGGTCTGAAACAGGATGTTACCCAAATTAAAAATGATTTGATGTGGTTGAAGCGGATAGGCGGCTGGATCGCCGGTATGCTTGCGGTTATTATAGCCGGGCTGATACTTGCGGGGGTGCAGTATTTGGCCCGGCTATAATGATGTTTTGAGATAGATAGTTGATAGGGTTATACTATAGTGTCGGCTTACTTATCAAATAATTCATTGATTTTTCTTCTAAGCTCTAGCATGGTTAATTCTACTTCGCTAGTGTCATATCCATTTTTACTTAGTTCATTGAATATGGATTTAAGTCTTTGGATTTCTTGGTTTAGGTTTTTCATCATTTCTTCTTTACTTTGAGTCATTTGTTTACTCCTGAAAAAGTTGTTATTGTGCTTATTATATAAAGTGCTGTTATTTGGGCTTACTGCCACATTCAAAACACCTGTAACTAGGTCGTAAAATCAATCTTAAAACCCACCATAATCCGCCAGTAAGGAAGATAAATAGAAAATCACCTGAACCGAGAATGGTAACATGTCTTTCAAATTTCTTATTTGTCTGACATTCAGGGCAATACATTTGTTTAACCTGTCTTTTCTGCATTTAATACCTTTCTATACAAAAACTTACCTATTTTAATAAGGATATTTTATGTATAGATGTTAGATTTGTATTAAATTGAAATGGTGGTCTTTATGTGAACGGGTTATACGATTTTAGGTAGTTTCTTAATAGCTTGCTTTTTCTGGCTTGTTTCAACGTGCTGATATACCTGGTGGACTACTGTTGTGCTGTGGCCGACCATATCCATCACAACGTGTCTGGGGATGTTTTCGTTTGACAAAAGGGTTACAAAGCTGTGACGGAAGCTATGGAAGCCAAAAACTGCTTGAGAACGTCCAGTTTCTTCTCTTTTAACTTGTGTTTCAATTCCGGCATCTCTAAATATTTTTTGAATTGACCTAACTACATTTTGTCTGCCAGTTTGATATTTTTCAGCAAGATTGGGTAATATGTAGTCAGATTTGTTATTATTATCTTTTAAGTCAGTTAATATTTTAAGCAGGTGTTGGTTGAGGGGGATAATAATTTCTTTGCCTTTCTTTTTTGTTTTACTTGGCATTATAGTTAGGCAATCATCGCTAAAATCTATAAGTGACCATTTTAACTGGCAGCAATCGCCAAGTCGTAATGCGGTATAGCACCCCAAGTAAAACAGAATCAAAAATTCACCTTTAGCGGTATTAAATAGTTTTTGCAGTTGGTCTTGTGAAAGTGGTTTTTTGCTAATTGTATTTAGTTCCATTCGGTCTATTGACTGCCAGGGGTTTTCTGTTAGGCCAACAGGAACGGCTAGAAGCTTGTATAAGTGCGTAAAAAAAGTTAGGTATAGATTGTACCTGCGAGGGCTTAATTTGTCCTTGTGTAGCTTTGTCGTGAATTTAATAGCGGTCTGGTCGTCTATGTCGTGTAGGTATTTTATACTGTTGTCTTTTGCCCATATTTTAAGCTTATTCCACATAGATTCATAATCTTGAATAGTTCTTTTTGATTGGGAGTGTTTTTTTGGTAATTCTATGTACATTTTCCAAGCTTGTTCAAGAGTGATTTGGGCAGCGGAAAGTGACCTTAGTTTGCTTATATAGTCGTTTTTAAGCCTGTTTCGCTCGTTTTTGTCTAATTCCAAAAGTAGGTCAACCAGCCGCTGAAATAGTTCGTCTGGTTTGCTGGAGCCTTTTAGTTCGGCAATAAGGTCTTTCATGATCCTTACTGCTTCTGCGCGTTTTGTAGTTTTTGTAGTTTTGCGATATTCTTTACCATTGAAAGAAAATCGGTACGACCAATACGGTGAATTGTTTTGTTGATATACTGTAGCCATATTTGATTATTTCCACTTTCTTGTTTTGTCTGAAATTAGCTTAACTAACGGCATATAGAAAATGTTAATAAGTAATAGGCGAAAGGTCAAGAAAAAAGTCGTCATATTTGTCGTCATACTAGAAATGTGTATTATATAACTCATTTGTTTTTAATTAGATATGATACGTAATGTCCAGATTTAGGTTCTGGTATCGAGAGATGTGAAGGTTCGACTCCTTTCGCCCGTATTAAAACAAAAACCTGTTCAGAAATGGACAGGTTTTTTTGTATATATTTCATATTCTCAATATTCTTCATTTTTCTAATTAAAGGTTATTTGCTTGATAATTTTTCACCATACTGCTACAGTTAAGTGCTGGAAAAACTATGGAAAACAAGGATTTAGCTTGGAAAAGGACGGACATTATCATGAGAAATATCTTTTTATCTCTAACTGCTATATTATTGATACTTAACTTTGCCGTTTGGGCTGAGGAAAACTCAACTCCCGGATTTCAACAGTACGTAACCACAAATCTTCCCGAAGGGACAATTGATGATAAGCTTCAGGAAACTATCGACAATGATATTGCTGCCCTGCATCAAAAATATGAAAATCTTTTTTACGGCTCTGTTATTTATGTTAAGCCTCCTTTCTATACCGTCTATTCCAGCAATACCAATAGCGACAACAGCCTGATTTATGTCAGTACATTCTGGATTAAAGGCAAAACTGTTAAACTCATTGAAGAATATGAAACAGTATCAAACGGAGAATTTCAAACAGGCAACGGTCTGCCAATGCCGTCTTCTTCAATTCAGGAAAAGACAATAAACAACATTTATTACAAAGTAAAAGACTCAAGTAAGCAAAACAATGATTCGGTACTGATTAAAGGCAAATTCGATCTGGAATGCAGCAAACTCTTACACTCTGAATATGTTTCAATCTACTTCTGTGGATACGAATGGGTAATGCCGCTAAATGACTACCGAACAGCTAAATCTATTGATGACGATACAGGCAGAATAATTCAGGTCAAGTCATCATCTTCTAAGATGATCGCTAAAGATAACAACTGTGAAGCCCGGTTCAACTTCATCGACGGCACCTTCCAGATCAAGGCCAAAGGACTGCACCTTGACAACAAAACTGATGACGATTATAAAACGGAAATTTATTTCAGCGACCAGGCAATCGCAAGTACCGCCGGAATAACCGGCGATGTACCTCTAAGCCTACTCAAAGGCAATGCCGACTACCTGGATCTCAAGTCTGTAAAATACCGCAAATCTCCATACAAAACCGCAGTTAAACGTGCTGTAATCTCAGGCACATTTACTTCTAAAAATATTTCTGGTGTGAATGATACTAATTCAATCGGAATTTCCCTGGGGTCGCTATCTGACACTGTCTGGATGAATAACTTTGTTCAAAAAGGCAATACCTCAAAATACACTTATAACACCAACCTGGCATACAATCTGACTTCTCTTAACCTGGTTGGTAATAAACCCTTTGAGTTGATCATTTCAGAAGCGGAAATTGACTTTGACAAATGCCGGTTTAAAATTACAGCAGATCTTTTTTTAGGTGACAACAACTCAGAGACAATTTTCGCTGTCAACAGCGACGATTTACTTTCATTTACCTTAAACATGGAAGATTATGAGCAATCTGCCTCATTGCAGGAAAAAGAAAATCCTTTCCTGAAAACAGAAATATCCATAGAAGACACTACCCCTTTGACAGAAATCATGCTCGACGATAGCAGTATCAGCACATTGGCTAAGGCTAACGAAGAAGCTGGTTCTGAATTTGTCTTTTCAAGTCTGCTTACTGACGCTATGAACTCAATTATCGGCCAGAATGACAAGCTAGACAACCTTTGGGACAGTATTGATGAAAAACTCGGAGAACTTGTTTCGTTTTACGCCTACCAGACATTCAGCGGTGACGTAACCTACGGCGATGAACAAGATACTTACTATGTCAGTACACGAGCCAAAAGCAGTCTGGCAATCTCAGAACTAACCTGGGATCAAACGGTTGAAAACCTGACAGAAGAAGTAGAACTTAGCGTAAAGGAAATAACTCCTCAAGATGAAATATTTAACGAGGTAAGCAGCTACTATCTGAGCTCTGCTGCCAACCTGATAGAAGCAGACACTGAGTTTCTCTTGGATTCTATTGAAAAACTGTCTTTCAATGGTCAGTATAATTACCTGGAAGATAACGATAAAATCCTGTGTGAAATCCCGCTTAATGAAGGCAGCCACAGCCTGCTGCTTATCTTCCCGCAAAACAGTTCGACCCTTGACACAATTGCTGAAAACATTACACAGCTGCCTGACTGGCTCGATCAGGCTCAACCCGAACAAGTTGCATTTGACATCCCTGCACTGGCAATCAACAGCGGTTACTCCGATGATGATTTGAAAAAACTCATAGTCGGAGTTGACCTGCAGGGTATCGATAATTCCAGTGTAGAATACGGCGACAGCGAAAGTAACACAACATTTTCAGTTTCTTTCAATATCAAAAACACCGGCATCTCAGGTGATCTGAATATATCTTCTTATTATTCTACTACCGCAACAGTCGAACATAAATTTTATAAGGAATACTATGGCTTGTATTCATATTATGAAAACATTCCTTCCCAGGAATCTTTAGAAGAAGTAAATGATGACTTGGATGATGATACAGAATATCTATTCGATGTTACACTTTCCCAGGAATATCCGTTTATTTACATACTAAAAGATAACACAAATGACATTGTTTTACTCTCTGGAAGACACAACGGTTTTGACACAACCAAAACTTACACTCTGACCGGTAAAGAAATTAAAGACAATGCATATAATGTCTTTACTAACCAAAACTAATAAACACTTGCAACAAAATAAAATATAACAAAAAAAGACCTGCTCATCTCTGGGCAGGTCTTTTTTTTAATGTTTAATTTGTGCTAAAAAGACAAACAATTACTTTTTCCTAAATAGCGATTTACTAGGAATTGGCTGCTGTTTGCCGGATGGAGTTTTCACTGTCACTTCCAACTTCTCATCAACACTGCCCTCGTAATATAAAACCTTGATTTCATGCATACCGGCTTTAAGTACAACCTGACCGAGTTTCAACTGTGACCCATGATCACCATCATTATCGACAACCATCTCTGAATCTATATAAAGACAACTGCCATCGTCAGAAGTCGTAGTAAATTCATACAATCCGTCTTCCGGGGCTTTATAATATCCGGTGAATTTTAGAGCAAAATTATCCTTCATATCAGTCACATCAACACCAATATTATTGCAATCACCACTTTTAACCGGAGTTGCTGATTCGATGCGGCCAACACCTCTAAATCTGCCCTGATAAGCTGAATAGTTCAGACCATTTACCACATCTGTAATATCTTTGGCTGCCTTTGGCACCAGCTTGGTTACTGTAGTTACCATTGTCATACTAGGCAGACAGTCCTTCTTGAATGCCTTTGCTTTAATAGTAGTAGTATCTGTCAACTTCAGTGGCTTAGTATACAAGCTGGAAGATTCTGTCGGCTCTGAACCGTCAGTAGTATAATAAACTTTATCACTATCGAAACAACCTATCTCAAAGCTGAAACTATCTGAAAAAATGAGAGTATCAGTCTTCGCATAAGGCATCATTGCCAGAGCTTTGCCGGAAACATCCAGAGGACGATCCTGCTCTGCTGCGGCCCATCGCATATTTGGCTTGGAACCCATCTTAAATACCAGTTCACCGCCATCCAGAATATCAGAATGGTTGATATATGATTTGGCATAAGGCTTACCATTCAGGGTTACAGATTGAATATAAATATTCTTCTTTGATACATTTTTAGCCATTACATTAAAGCTTTTTCCATTGGATAGATTGATTGTCGCCTGTGGAAAACGTGGTGAACCAAAAACATACATTGGCTGGGCCGGACATACCGGGTAAAAACCCATAGCACTAAATACATACCATGCCGACATCTGGCCGCAGTCATTATTTCCGCATAAACCGTCAGGCTTGTTCGTATACAGAGTAGAGCATATTTCTGCTACCCTTTCCTGAGTCTTCCAGCCCTGCCCGGCATAAGTAAACAGGTAGGCATAATTATGACAAGGTTCGTTACCATGGGCATACTGACCGATAAGACCGGAAATATCTACATGCTCTTCACCCGGACGGGTAAACAACTCGTCAAGCTTATTAACAAACTTCTTATCTCCACCCAGTAATTCTATTAAACCGTAAACATCATGAGGTGCAAAGAACGTGAAATGCCATGAATTACCTTCTGTATAGCCATGAGCACCCTGGAATGTATTCTGGTCCGGATCGAATTCCGATTGCCAGACACCGTTCGAGTCCTTAGGGCGGTTGAAACCGATAGAACGGTCAAACAGGTTCTTATAGAACTGGGAACGCTTATTATAGTATTCATAATCTTCCATCTTACCAATAGATTTTGCTACCTGGCCGATACACCAGTCATCATAAGCATACTCAACTGTCCTCGAACAGCAGGCACCCGGCTTATCTGAAGCACAATAACCCAGCTGCTTGTATTCTTTAAGGCCCTGGTGATCCTGCATGGCTGAATTCTCCATCGCCTTGAGAGCCAGGTTAACATCAAAATCACGAATACCCTTCATCCAGGCATCTGCGATTACCGGGATAGAATGATAACCGATCATACACCATGTTTCACCGGAATGCAGTTCCCAGTACGGCAGCAAACCACTCTGCTGGTATTTGCCCAGCATAGAGTTTACAAAATCATTGTGACGTTTGGGATCAACAATGGTAAATAACGGGGCTTCGGCACGGAAAGTATCCCAAAGAGAAAATATCGAGTAATTGTCGTATTTATCTGCCTGGTGGATTTTCTTATCTGTGCCGCGATATTTGCCGTCAACATCCATAAACAGGTTTGGTGTCAGGTTACAGCGATAAAACGCGGTATAAAACACTGTCTCATCCGCAATAGAACCTCCATCTATACTGATATGAGACAGCTGCTTCTGCCAGCTTGACTTGGCTTTATCACAAACAGCATCGAAATCCCAGCCGGGACATTCTTTCTCCAGGTTTAACGCGGCTCCATCCCAGCTTACTGCTGAAATACCAACCTTTACAATCAGTTCCTTATTAGATGTAGTATCAAAACGAGCATAACACTGAATCCTGCGGGCATCACTGCTAGTCACAGAGCTGTCAAGAGCCTTACCATCAGCAAATAAACCACTTTCCTCGAACGGACGGGAAAATTTCGCTACAAAATACATAAATCGGTCTGGCGACCAGCCGCTTTTACGTACATAACCGCGAATTTCATCTTTTCCAACAATCTCAGCCTTGCTCTCACGGATATTTGAACCGCCAATATGATGTGTAAGGTCAATAATTACATTTGCTTCCTTACTCTTAGGGTAAATATATCTATGAACACCAACACGCGGAGTTGCTGTTAGCTCTACATCAATATCATAGTCCAGTAGCTTTACGGCATAATAGCCCGCCATGGCTTTTTCCTGATCGTGGCTGAAAGAAGAGCGATATCCACTGGATGTTTGATTTTCGGAGCCTGGTTCAAACTGGATCTTGCCAATTGTAGGCATAAACAGAAAATCACCAAGATCTGCACAGCCTGTACCATCCAGATGGGTATGACTAAAGCCCATTATTGTCTTACTGCTGTAATGGTAACCGGAACACCAGTCCCAACCCTGAGTTTTTGTATCAGGGCTAAGCTGAACCATACCGAACGGCAATGATACTCCTGGATAGGTATGACCATGGGCACCTGTCCCAATAAATGGATCTACCTTTTCAGCTAGTGGATAATCCCCTGCGAACAAAGTACTTACGCAGGAAACAGAGATCAAAGCTGCAAATATACAAATACCTGCAAATTTAGTCCAGAGACTTTTTTTCATGTGTTGCTCCTTTATGAAAAGTGTTAATTAAACCGTTTGCTATAAAGAGTTAGATAATACTCCGCAAATTGGATTTTTCAAGAAGTTTTTTGGTAATACCACTTATATATCGGCATATGCAATTTACTACAAGTACTATTTGATAACCCTAATCTCTGTCCAGTGCCAGATGCAGTCCTGCCCCAATATAACTTTGATATATTTCACTACTGTAGTGCGTGTAAATAAGGATACTACCTTCTGGCCGCCAAAAGCATAGATCATAAAACATGCAAATGCGATACTTGCCAGAATACTGATAAGCAGACAAAACTGGGGCAGACAGGATGAATTAAGATCTATAAACTGGGGAAAAACAGCTGTAAAAAATACGATAGCCTTTGGATTTCCTCCCGTTACACATACTGACTGCACATACATTTTCAATAACGACTTCGCTTTACGTTTATCATCTTGAATTGTAGGACCTGTAAAGAAACCGGAAAAAAATAAAATACAGACTCCCATATAGATAAGATAACATGCTCCGGCAAGCTTTACATAATGAAAAAACGACTCAGAAGCTATAAGTATTGTACCTAAACCCGCAATAGATACAATGGCCTGCAATATAGTTACTGTAACATTGCCAAGTGCAGATACAACAGTCCTGCGCATGCCATACTGCATTCCATGTGTAAGTGCAAGCAGCATACTCGGTCCTGGTATAATAGATGCGATAAATACAGTTATCGAGAATAGAATTATATCGTTAAATGAAATCATATTTCCTCACGTACATTAATTATAATCACCACAAATGTAGTTTCATATAAAAAAATGCCGCTATCGGGATATATACCCGGTAACGGCACAAATAATTTAACTTTATTGGTAAAGTTATTTTATGGACAAACAGTAGCCTCAGGACCGGCCCCCTCAATCTGCATATAATCAATATTGCTCAAACCATCACCGGTAGTAGCTTCCAGCCGGATTGATTTAACGCCTGCACTAAGATCAACCATCACTGTTTCTGTAGCCCAGCTGGTCCAGGCACCTGTGCTGACAAATGGAATACCTGTCACTTCAGTAACACCGTTAACAATTAGATTTGCCGTTCTGTTGGTTGTACCGGCATACCTGAAAGTCAATGTGTACGTACCGGCGGTTGTTATATTAACACTATAGTCAACTCCCATGCCTGTCTCGTTATAAGTATTGGCATAAGCAAGACCGGTAAATCCGCTGTTTTTGGTTTCAATCGTCTGAATGTCACCAGACATACAGAAACCAAGAGCCTCTTCCTGGATAAGCAGATTCGTTGTTCCCGGAACAGCACAAGCTAGAATCGAACCGACAGACTCATTGCCACTTGTATCTAATGACTTAACTTCATAGAAATACATTGTGCCGTTAGTAACAGCAATATCGTTGAATTTTGAGTTTTGCAGCAGCATACCGTTTACTTTGACAAAACCTGAAGATGGACTTGTAGAACGATACAGATTATATCCGGCAAAATCAGCTTCGGTATTGTTTTCTGACCAATCTAAACTTATCTGCCCGTCCTGTCCGAGAGCCCAAAGGTCTGCTGGCACTTCAGGAGCTGTCGTGTCTGGTGCGACATACATATAGTTACCTGAGAACATCGCAAATTCACCCAGATCAACTCTTCCGCTTTCATCATAATCTGCGTTTTCTATATTTTCTGTCCCTAGCCAGTAAGTAGCAAACGACGCAAAATCTACAATATCGACAAAACCACTCATATCAAAATCACCATACTGGCCAAAATACCAATGAGGCGGAGTACCTTCCTTACCATCTGCACCGGCACTATATTTAACTATAGCAGGAACAAAATTTGCATCGTCCAGAGAATAGTCATACGGTGGGTCAAAAACGACATCGGTACCATCATGAACATCGCCGGTGCAATTATCAATTATATTGCCGGATGCTCCAATCTTACCCCACTCTTCCACGGGGGCTCCATCACGATTATTCACATAAGGGTTATTCACTTCCTTGAAATAGTTATTCTCTATCAGACACTCTGCCTGTATACGAGACCAGACACAGTAAATCATTTCTTCATTCTGACAGTCATAATAGTTATTGTATATGTGTACACGACCGTAGCGAACCGACGGTATTCGCTGCATACAGTCCTTATCGTACCAGTTATGATGCAGTGTTACGTGTAAATGACCAAGATCGTCAGAAGCACCATCAGAATTTCCTATCAGGCTGACACGGTTGTTATTGCCGTTATTTCCATTAAAATAAAATCTGCACCATGAAATTGTTACCCAGTCAGACCGGCGGGCAACATCAATACAACCATCATAACAATCAAAAAGAGTACACTTGGTGATAAAAACATTTTCAATATCATCTTTTACACTTATACCATCTTCCTCACTTGTATAACCATCTGGACACGTAACCGTCAGACCTTCGATAATAACATTCCTGCATTTATTTTTAAAACCCAGGCTTCCTATTATTGTAGGATTGTCACCAATACCTTTTATGGTCTTATTAGACTGAATTCGGACTCTTCCGCCATCTGCTTCAGAAAGCTCAACTGTTCCGGATATCTGAATGATATAAGGAGTATCTTCCTCTTCTACATAAGTCAAAAAATCTGCGCCATTCGTAACTGTAACTGTTGCTCCACCGGCACCACCGGTCGTCCCTCCATTTTCGGAGGCAAAACCATCAACGGCATAAACCATTGAATAAGACAACAAAACTACTGCAGACAGAGCCAATACGACCTTTCTCATTACGACCTCCATAATTCCACTTTCAAATTATAATAATTTTCTAGAAAATCTTTCCAAACCTAAAAAAGATTTATATTTTTATTGTCCAAAATTAAATCGACTAATGCAAGGCTATTTAGCGCAGGAAAATACTCCGTTTTACGCATACTGTGCGCTTAATAAGTATTATGGTCAATTAAATAACAAAGAGTAACCGCCTTGTAATAAAGACCTTATAAAACGCAAACAGGCAAAATTGTCCATTTTAGACTTCATGCTCAAATTAGTCGTTTTTAGTGCCGATAACACCTATGATTATTCTTGATTCTGCTTTTCTATGTATAATCGATTTCATAGATTGGAATCCGTCAACTAATCATGTAAATTAAAAGCGACTGTTTCTGCATTAAGAAATAGTCGCTTTTTCCTTTTAGTAAAAACAATTTACTATAAACTGTTCCTAAATTTCACCTTATCCGCCCTGCATATCAACTGCGTAACATTTCTTCCTGACAATATTGCAGGCGGCAAACCTCCACCCGGCTCTACCCATTGCCCGGCCATATAAAAATTACTTAATCCCGGCAATACCTTTTTCATCTGCTTGAAGCCAACCTCTGGCGACAAAACCCAACCTTCCAGGCTGCCCTTCCAGTTATTTGTATAACGCCTGACCGTTGCCGGCGTAGATACATCTATTTGCTCAACCTTGCCTTCGATATCACCAAATCTCTTCTCTAACGCTGATATAACTTCACCTGCAATTCTGCTTTTCTCTTTTCGATATTTATCAATATCCTCCAGCCTCATCTTTTCCCAATATTCATTATCATCTGTTGGTAAAATTACAGTTAAAACCGTCTTTCCTTCTGGTGCCATAGTAGAGTCAAAGTTGAATATCCTTGCCCCGATATAGTCTGCCTTATCCGCCCTGCCGATTTGAATCGGAGTCTCCAGCGGAAAAACTGTAGTATGAGGGCAATCATCAAAAGTCCTGCCTACCCCTAAAGAAATCTGGAGATAAGATGGAAAGACATTGAAATTTTTATAATAACCGTTAATCTCATCATCAACATACTTTCCTTCTAACATTTCATAGACTGTACAATAACCATCTGCCGCAGAAATCACAATATCAGCATTATGAATTTCATCATTCTCCAGCCGAACACCTTTAGTACAGCCATTCTCAACAACAATCTTCTTGACTCTTGACTTATAACTGACCTTGCCTCCTAAACTTAAATATCTCTCTTCTATTTTCCGGGCAAACTCTAGTGATCCTCCTATAGGATACCCGGCACTGCCTTTATTACGCCAGGCCAGGGTAAAGACTAGAAACAATGCAGCCATATCAGGAAAAAATAAATATTCAAATGTCTTTCTTAACAGAGGGTCAGTACATTTATCTGCCAGCTCATGGGCTGTCATACCCATCCAGTATTTCATATCCTTAAAGTATGGTAGAAATCTAAATATGAATTTCATCTTATCAAATACTGAAAACAACTCTTGAGACTTTTCTATTGGCAACTCAAACTCACTGAACTTGCGAACCGCATTGCAAAACTTACAGATAAGCTCTTTATCAGACGGAGCCTTTGCCAGCATCTCTTCTTCCAGCTTGTCGACATTACTGAAAACCCTTATACTGTCCCCCGAACCATCTTCTACCCGCAATGCCTCTTCCGGTTCAACAAAATCTATCGAAGACATATCAATTAGT
Organism: Sedimentisphaerales bacterium; assembly: GCA_963666285.2. Taxonomy (GTDB): domain Bacteria; phylum Planctomycetota; class Phycisphaerae; order Sedimentisphaerales; family SM23-30; genus JAFGDI01. The sequence continues at coordinate 954,706 of OY762711.1, read as the reverse complement.
TCATTCCAGATTTTATAAAACGAGTCCCTTGGATTGGAGCCTACCAGCCAGTGAATACAGCCGTCAAAAGTATACTCTCCCCGCTTCCAGGTTGTGCACAACCCACCGGGAATATTATGCAGCTCAAAAATCTCGGAATCATAACCATTCATCTGGAGATAACAACCTGCCGACAAACCGGCAATACCGGCTCCAATAATATTTACTTTTTTTTTCACGCCCTGACTCTCTCTTTCATTAGATAATCTGATATTCCAAAATATTTGAATTAATTCTAAATAACAACACCAACTTTGTCAACATAGTTAATAAACTCATAACAAACAATAACTTATATCAAATACAGCAACACTTAAACCTAACTTGCAAACCACAAAATCTAACCATTCTTCAAACATCTATCATAATTCTGTGAGTTTCTCTAAAATAATATGCCTACTTATCAATCAGTAAAATACAGGAGGCTTTTTAACGATAAACCTTTTAATCATAACTAGTTATTAATATCACATCTTGAAAATATGAACTGATAGATGCAACTCTCTGCCTGCATCTCTTGACCCAAACTTAATAATGGGATAAGATTAGAATGGCTAGGAGACGCTCGTTTGCCATCTGGTGCAAAACACTAAAAATCACCTAAGGTTATATAATGACTGGCGTAATATGCAAAAAAGAAGTTTGCTCTCACCCTATTGTCACGATCCGGTGCTTCGGTTGGAAATTATTCTGGCATGTACTGTTTGCCAGCCCGAACCAGACCTTTCTTGACCTGGTAGCGATTCACTGCCAGATGACTCCTCCACAGGTAAACGTTGCTAAAGTCATTGATCGCTGCATTAAACTTGAGCAGCGTGCCAACCACCTGTATTATTATCTTTCATTGCGAATGCAGCACAAAAAAGATTTGTGTATTTTCCTGCAGAATCTGGCTGATCAGGAACAGGAACATGCTGAAATTCTGGAAATATGCCGAAAACTCTCAGGCAGAAAACATACACAATATGCAAGATTCGCTCAATGGGAAAATACCCTGCCCATACTGGAACAAACAATGGATGATATTGAACTGCAATCTGAACATATTGAGACCGAACACGAAGTTTTACAGCTTGTAATAAGTATCGAAGGCTCGGAAATCAACTCACTGTTCACCGGAGTTATCAATTCTGCCAACTCTGCTTTTTTACAAAACCTGCAAACCTTTCAACTCGCAGAGCAGAAACATATTGATTATATATGCAACCATATCCCACAAATGGTTCCGGAGCTAGCCGGCGATTGTATAAAACTGCAAAATGGTGAGCTGCACTGATAACCCTGTAATACACAATCGACACTCTCTACAATAACGTTTATAAAAAAGCTCTTCTGGATATACTGGTAAAGTTACCCTGAAGAGCTTGAAGTTCTTTTCGATACTGATGTTTCTCAGCCTGTAAACGGCATCATTCGTCAACTGCCAGGTGTCGGACTGGCGGCCTGCCAGCTGGCAGGATCATTACCATATACTGTTGTACTGATACGTTCCAGTGAATATCCATCTCCATCTGCTTCTGTTGGCCATGGAGACTCATCATCATAACTGACACGATCAATGCGAATATAATATCGAGTCATAGATTCATCAACATCACCCGGCATCTGAAGCTCTGGCTTCTCGCTGCCATTGCTCAGGCTGCCGTCCAGCCATTCGAATATTTTCAGACCGGATGCAGGTTCTCCAAATTCATCGCTAAACGCTGCCAGGTTCTTAACCAGCAGGATCTTTTCATTTGCCGCAAGAACAACCGGGCTATCCACTGGAAAATAAAACTCAACACCAATATCATCTTTATTATCAACAAAACGCCAGGCGGCTCCTGTCTCATAATCATAAAGCGGCACCGGTGATCCGCTAATATTCTGCAGCTCTACATATTCAGCATCACCGTCATCTTCAGGATGGTACATAATCTCTGTTATAATAACAGGCCCTACCTTAGGATACGCATTATCATCTCCCGGGGTATTGGAACTCATAGCTACAAAATTAATTCCGCCGTCACTCTTCTGATATCGGCCAAAAGCAATATCTCTTTCTGCCGCACCAAACTCTTCCTCCTGATAGTAACCGGTTAGTACACCGTTACTGCCGGACTGGAGGTAGATTGTCTCACCATTTTCACTTAACTGGAATGGTATACTGCAGCCGGAATCGCCTATATTGCCAAAATGCAGATTTTCATAAAATACTTTATAATCATGGGCTTTGATAACAGTACCCTCGGCAATCTGGTACTTCTTGCGTTTGGCATCATCGTCATTATTATCTGACAAATACCAGCCGCCAATATTAATTGGTTCATCTGTTGTATTATACAGTTCTATCCAGTCATATTCATCCTGATCTGAATGTGATAAAATTTCATTGAACACAATTGAACCTATAGCTGGTATCAGGTCGCTATCGTCTGTACCAGGGGTTCCGCCCGGCACTGCTCCTGGACGCCAACCTGATTTATCATCCCATAATGTTATATCTGACGCTAACGGATCTTTGATTACCAGCGAAAATCCTTCTCCATCGGTTATATCATACCATGAATCTTTATAGTCAAAATCAAGTATCTCGGTACCTAGAACATCAATAAGCTTGATCCTCTCTCCGCCGTTATCAAGAGAACCACTATATTCACCGGCTATCACACCACTAAAATCGGGATACTGGGCAGTAAAAGCATCAATATTCCTAACAACGACAACACGATCACCCGGTGCAACTTCAAGAGAACCAAAAATAAACTCTACACCTTTGGTCAGTTCTGCCTGGTTAAGATTTATTGATTCTACACCTATATTCATCAGTTCAATAAACTCACTGTTTGGATCTGTTGACGGGTTATACATAATCTCTGTTATACGCAGACTGTCAGCAACCGGACCAACTGCATATTGAGCTTCATTTAATGCGCTCCATTGCTCGTTCACATATACCCGTGCCTTTATCAGACAGCTTTCAGTCATTGATATCGGGCCATAATAAGTTTTAGCGCTTGGATTAACTTCCCCGCCTAGCAAACGAGGATCAGTACCATCAGTCGTATAATATACCGGAACTGATTCATATTGCATCTTCAATTGCGGCATAATTATCATATCACTGCTGGTCGTGGAATAATTAATTCCATGAATCGCTAAAACATTTGTCCCTGTATTCAGCAGATTGATATAAGAGGTAATATCAAACTCTTCATAATAGTATCCGGCTTCATGATTTCTTGCCGATGCACTGCCCGGAACATCTGACGTGATATTTGTCGTACGGCATACTTCAACACCATTCAGATAAGCTATGAAACCATCATCATATTTCATTTCCAGGACCAGACCCTGCACCTGGGCGACGCTCTCACAGCTAAATTCCATACGGCAGTAAACAGAGGTAGAAACCCCGTACATCGCATCATGCATGTCTGTACCTATTAGATCTTCATAACCGGAAGAACGCTCATAACCAACACCGGTTACTGTTGTCCCGTCTGTCCAGCTGGAATCCGGAACAAACTCCGGCGCAGTCCAGCTCAAACCTAATGTATCATCTATTGGTACATATATATAAACCGGATATGACTCTGGAACCAGGTACATTTCACCTACACCCGAAACAGTGCTGGCCATTGTCAAAACATCTCCGGATTCAACGTATCCGCCATACTGATAAGTACCGTTTACATTGAATACCGGTGCGTCTAAGTCTGGATAATAACCCGCATCTCGCAATTGTTGCAGTACAATATCTGATCTCGTTGGCAGATAATTTGTCAGAATATCATCTCGCTTGGCTATCCATTCATCCAAACTTGGCGGATCTGTATGATGCTGGTCCGCCCACCGGGCTGATTCTGCTATTATCGCAGGCTCTACCCAATTGGCAAGATCAGTATAACGTTGAATATTAACATCTGTAGTCAATGCTCCACCATTAAAGAATAACTTGTGGACGCGATCTCCAAATAAAACCTTATACTCTGAATTGGCTCTCAAATAATTATGTGGTATTCCTGCTCCGGAATTTAAATCTGCTGTAACTTTATTATATTGGGCAAATGGCGATGATATCGTTCCTTCATAATCCCAGCAATAGAATTGGAAACCTTCACTGTCTTCACTGCGATCTCTGCCTACCCAGTAGTTACGATGCGGCCAGTCGCCGTTTCCGCCCCACATATTGATTGTTATATAGTCAATATAATTGGCCATATCAATAAGAACGGGGTATTCTGGGTTGCGACTGCCGTCTGCATTATTACCCTGAATTTCCTCGTAAGCTTCCATCGTACTCATACCGGACTGACATTTGCTTACAAGACTATTCCAGGCATCCATACTGCCCTCACTAAGGTCTCCGGCATTAATTGCATCCCAGTCATCCTTATCTCCACCGTTATAAGTGGCGCTAAAGGAATTATCAGGTCGCTCTACTGCGTTATATAAACCCCAGTATAATCCGTTTAGATATAAATGGAAAAATGTTCCATGCGACCCGGCATTACCGGAATCACACTGCACACTACGGCCAAATTCATCTCGAATATATTGCTCGGTCAGATATCCTGTGCTCCAGGAATAACCGTCATTAGCACCGGCACGCAACGTTATTGTATCATAACTTTCTGAAGCGTCTGGGTCATAGTCAAATAGAGGGAAGTTCAGCTTGCCATTTCCATACTCTCGCTTAAATACCAGCCTGAACGACTTCTTCCTTGTCAGGTCAAAACGCCTGAACGCTCCACCTTGTATCCTTAATCCGCAATCTATCTGGAACTCATCTGAACCATCCTGAGTTATTAGCTCAACATGAGCTGGTCGTTCCCAGCTTACGCCCTCCTGGGTCGGGTTCGAGTAAATACCAATATTAGAATCAAACAGATTATCCTGATCTGTTACAATTGAAATTGTTGGCAGCGAAAGCAGCGAAGATTTCAACTGTGGACCGTAAACAGGGTCGCCTACAATATCAGGGTCCATTTCATAATCGGCTTCTGTTGCCTTCCAGTAATCTGGAAATCCATCCGGCAAAGCTGACTGCTGGGCAACGTCGTCCAGGAAAATAAACGTCTGCGTCGCTGGTTTGCCGGGCAGATATTTCTCTTTATATGCTGACGCTCGGATACAGGTCGAATGCGACACTGTCAGTGGACCGGTATACAACTCTGATATCCCTGTCGGTAATGAACCATCTAGCGTGTAACGTATCTCGTATCCTGGCTTAGCATAAGATAGCTCTAAAGTTAATGCATCCTCGTAAATGCCTGACGGAACCGAAAATTCCGGCTTGCCCCATACTACCGCCGATGCATTTGAAGCGTTTGGCGTTGGAGATGCCAGAAGACTGGTTACAAAGGATTCTTCTCCCGACAGTAATGTCAAACCGTAAGCCTCGTCATTACCCAGCTCTGGATATTCCGGGCTGAATTCGTGAGCTATTGACATATCAGGCCGTACCAGTGCCAAGTACTGACCGCCTTTACTTAACTTAAAGTTCAAATGCAAATATTCCGGATCATCTGTCAGGTCTAATCCTGAAGCAAATACTATCAGGTATCCTTTCGGACTTATCTCTACACTTGGAAAAACCCATTTATCCAGTTGTTCATCATCATCTGTCAGGTACCAGCCTTCCAGGTTCTGCGCTGTATTGCCTAGATTCCGTATCTCTATCCAATCTGGATATTCACCAAAATTATCTGCCAAGGTAGTTTCATTATCTGCCATTATCTCGTGCAGGACAATTGTACCTGCCTCTTTGGACCAGTCATCGGAAACCTTCGCCAGATCCGCCATATCAACTTTTGAAGAGTCATCAATATCGGCACAAGGACCCGCCGGACATGCCTCTGCTAACCACTGAGCTGCGATTAGTTCAAGTTCAGACATATCTACCTGGCAGTCATTATCAATATCGCCTGTCAGCGTCAGACAATCCAAACTCGGCTGCTCTGTCTGAAACTGCCAGACATCTCCGGCATGGCCGCCATTAATTACATTTACTCGCCAGTAATAAGTAGTAAAAGTATCAAGATAACCTACAGACAAACTTGTTTCAAACTGCTGTGCCACCAAAACTGATGGATCTGACTGCTCTACCAATGAAAGATCGTCTGACAGATAAATTGCATATTCTGGGGTAGCTAATTCTGACGGCCCTTCCCAGCTCAATGTTGGATTATAATATAATATTCCCTCTGAATTATCTGCCGGTGTTGGTGTCTGTGCCTGGAATACATCCTCTAGAAGTTCCATCTCCGAAAAACCTGTCAGGTTTGATGATGCAACCCTATTCGCTGTTATATCCAGCTTATAAAAATTATACGCGCCGGGACTGTCGCAAATAAACTCTCGCCTCTGCCACCTGTCTGTCCAGGTTTCACCTTCCTTGGTATCTACTACGGTCCAGGTTTCTTCATCATTGGAGCCGTATAATGTCCAATTGTAAGGGTCGCGTTCTTGTGCATCATTGGCTGATGATATTGAATATCGCGTTATTGAATATTGCTGGTTGTTTGGAAATTGAAACTGGAGCCAGCCGGTTGAGGTATGATCCGTCAACCACTTAGTACTGGTGGTATTATCAAACGCCATTTCCATTGCTTCACCCTCATGGATCTGAGAACTGGCCTTGACTACCCCGCCCTTGTCGGTGCGGTCCATCCATACTGCATACACAGAGGTACTATACAAAAAGGTGATTGCTAGAAGGAACGAAACTTTTTTCAACGCTGCACTGGAAAACAAATATGCTGCTTTCATACTCTCCTCGGTTACTTAACAAATACTTTATTTTCAACAATATACTTTTCAATGACGACGGGCAACATATAACTATTTTGAACAGGCCTTAGATAATGACTCCTGGAACTGGTACAAGGTCATCCCTTGCAGAATATAAGAACTTTTTTCCGAAAATAATAAATTATCTGAGGGCTATTCCTTATATAGTATTAAATATCGGGTAGTTATGTCAATCACTGAAACATAAAAATAAGAAAATTACCTTTTTATTACTGTAAAATCTTTATTGCTAGAAACTTACAGCTTGCCATTATTTAACAAACCTCTAAAACAACACTAATAATACTATAACACATTGCCAGCAAAGACGTTATAAGTTAATTTTACGACAACAGGCATACCAGCTCATGATTTGCTAACAAATTGGGCAAAAATATGACTCCGCTATTTTTTCCGTCTATAATATCCACAACAAGTTAAATTTAATATCAGACCAGACAACAAACCACATAAACCCTTGTAATGTAAATTGATATGCAAAATCTAACAGAAATTGCCAAATTGTTTTTCAGACTCGGCATCACTGCTTTCGGCGGTCCGGCTGCGCATATTTCAATGATGCATGATGAGACTGTTAAACGCAGAAAATGGCTTACCGACCAGGAATTCCTAGACCTGATCGGGGCCACCAACCTCATACCAGGTCCAAACTCAACTGAATTAGCCATCCATATTGGATTCCTGAGAGGTGGCTGGAAAGGGCTTATCACCGCAGGATTCTGCTTTATAGTCCCGGCAATGGCAATTGTTCTTCTTTTGTCTTGGGCATATGTACGCTTCGGAACAATGCCACAGACACAAGGACTCATCTATGGCATTAAACCGGTTGTTATTGCTGTAATTCTGCAGGCTCTTTTTAATCTGGGCAAAAAAGCCATAAAAGGTCCTCTTACGATTTCCGTTGGAATAGTATTACTAGCCCTCTACTTCACCGGCATAAATGAGATTATTCTGCTCTTTGCCGGCGGACTCACCGTAATGATCGCTTCCAACTACAAAAAAATCAATACTCATAACCTGGGATTAATGTTACTGCCGCTTGGTACTATATCTGCCGCCCCACAGGCTGTCACAGCTTTCAGCTTCCCAACACTGTTTTTTACATTCCTCAAAATCGGTTCTGTCCTGTATGGCAGCGGCTATGTTCTGCTCGCCTTCCTTCACGGCGATCTTGTCGAAAAATTTGGCTGGATGACCGACCGGCAGCTTGTCGATGCCGTTGCAATTGGACAGGTCACACCTGGACCGGTTTTCACTACCGCTACTTTTATCGGTTATGTTGTGGGCGGATGGACCGGGGCTCTACTGGCAACTATAGGAATATTCCTGCCCTCGTTTATTTTCGTTGCCCTCTCCAGCCCTGTTATCCCTCGGATGCGTAAATCAATCTGGTTTGGCAGTCTGCTCGATGGCGTTAATGCTGCTTCTTTGAGTCTTATGGCCGCGGTCACATGGACACTCAGTAAAAACTCACTTACCGACCCGTTAACTATCATTGTAGCCATAATATCACTTGTTCTTCTTATCCGCTATAAGATCAATACTACCTGGCTGATACTCGGCGGTGCGGCAATTGGCCTTCTAAGTATGACAATACAATAAACAAACAGAAAATTCTATTTAGCTGTTATATTTTTTAGTTCGACATTGTCTATAAAAGCTGCTCCCTCACCTACAAAAGCTAAACCATAAATCAGCTTCTTAGCTTTTTGCGGAATTTCTATCTGCAAAGAATACTCCTGCCACTCATCAGAACATATCATTTTCTCCTGGAATACTGCAGGACCATTGAAGTGCTCCACCGATAGCCAAAGGTACCCTTTTCCATCTTCAACTCTTACTGCTGCGTTAAATTGCAGACTACCGTCTGAAAGGTTTGATGCATCTATTACCTGACCTACATTCCCAAACGCGCCATGAAACGCCCGACCCGGTCTCCTTTTAATCATACAGCATAACTCACCGTGATAAGGCTCCTCTCGCATCGGGATAACATCATACTCTACTCGCGATTGACCGGCCTGCCTGATCCAACCCTTTGGTCTGCCATCTTCAATTATTTCAAAATCCAGGTTAGACGGCTTATCGAGGATATTAAACCTGCGAATATTGCCTGCTTCGAGAGATATGGCATCTAAGGTTGACTCGATAAAGATAACAGCATCATACGCTAAAGGATATTCAATATTAATACCCGCATTCCCTGATATGGGGCTATTGAAATAATCAGAAACTAAACCTTCAGGCAAAAAACGAAAATCAACTAATGCATTCTGAAGTCCGGCCCGGCCTAAAGTATCTTCAAGGGTTCCTTCCCTTCTGCCGCCAATGTCAATTGGATAATTTGCTCCATCAGCTTTTTCCTGCTCACTGGCGAATTTCCTGTTTCTCAGCATTCCTATAATAACAATATCATCGCCGTAGATATCAGACAAACAACAACCCATTGTCCCGCTTGATGGAAATTTGGATATGTGAGGATTCGCTGCCCATAAAATTGCTTTCGCTCCCGGCTCATAATCCATTATCCACCGAACATTTTCGGCCATGCTTTTATCTCTAAATTCGGTAGCTTGCGAAATGGAAGACTTACTATAGAAATTAACATATTGCCGGAGAACACGAGCATGTTGTATCGCCAGCTCCCACTCTTTTATATCATTTGAAACACTATCCGGACTGATAGTTTCCATATGCTCTACTAAATTTTTCAGCTTAACGTTAATACCGGACGGATCTTTTTTGAACTCATCTGTCAACCTCGACATAATCCAAGGGTTCATCATCCGGCTTAGCAATTGGTCATATTCATCTATAGCACCGGTCTTTTGCAGATAATCATAAACAACTTTTGCAGAACCACATGCCGGCTTAACATCGAAACCATAAAATTTGATCTTGTTTTCATGGGTAGCATTATATTCCCTCATCCATACTACCATATCCAGAATCTCTTCAGTATTCCATGCCGGGTAAGATAACGCCCCCAATGCCCGCTGCGGGTCGCCTTTACCTGTCTGAATATATTCATTAAGTTCCATGCCGCCGGCAAAAGTGCCCTCTATCGCAATAACATTGAAACCCATCTCGTTTACTAAAAACTCGACTATACGATGTTTCATTTGGTAGAAATCGCGATTCATATGCGCTGCTTCACCTAGAGATACTATTCGCGCATCACCTATAACTTTCTTTAAAGGCTGCAAATCATCATAGCCCGTCCCTACCTGAACAGTTTTAAACTTAATTGCATTTTCTTGCAGCCATTCATTCAACTCTTTCCGATCAGCTTCTGAAAATTCAACCGGTTTATCAAATATATCTTTAATCGCTTCAAGATATCCTGCAAATGTTTTACTACCGCAGGATATTATTAAAGCTAAAACTAAAATGAATATCGCTTTTACCAAACGATTGAACCAGATATTTAGTATGTATCTACACATAGTTAACTTTCGCAGTTTTTTAGTTACAATAATCGCCTTAAAGTCCTTTCTGGCGAATCTTGAGTTTAAAAGCGTGAGACGACCTGTCTTGAGCTAGTCGAAGGATAGTAGAAACACCTTAATTTTTCACTTTTCATTATTCATTTTTCACTTAATCGGCCCTGTTCCAACCTTTGCATGTAATATTGAACAGTAAAAAGTATGATACCGCGTCTCAATATTTTGCTCAATACAAAAAAAGCATGGACTCCAAAGAAACCCATGCTTTAATATTAATAGCTTGCAGATAAAAAGGAAAATATAAATCATTTCCTTTAAATTCTAAATAGCAATTATTGGATTTAGATCTTATCGTTCTGATGCTGCCGTAGGCCTGCGAAACGAACGAACAACCTTCTTGCCACTAATCTTATTGGTACCAAAGTCGGATTCTGTTTCTCCTGTAATAGTCTGGTCTTTTATTGTTCCGGAAAAACTCATTTCCATTTTCTGATCACCAAACTGCATCTCAATCTTGAAACTTACCTGGTTATCTTTCAGTTCGATTTTCTCAACTGGAATTGCCCCGTAAAGACCGCTCATATCAGGATTAACAACCAATCTTTGCTTCATCTGACCATATTCAGTATCTATATCAAGGTTCCAGGTGCCGATTAGGTCCTGGCCGGCCTTTTGACCCTCAACCGTTATTTCTCCCCGATCAGACTTAAATACACCTGTCAATCCTTCACGCTGAATATTTCCTTCAAAGCTGGATTCAAACTGACGATCACCCATAGTTGACTTTCTCTTAAAGCTCAGGCTGCCACGCTCATACTTCAGTTCGGAAATTTCATGCTCGCCCCATTCACTCTTCCATTCACCTGCCAGATTACCATCTTTGTCTGCTTTAATCACCAGTGTACTGGTTATATCTCTGTCACCTATCTTATATTTCATTTCCCAGTTTCCAACTACTCGAGGCATACGCCCACTACGCTGGCCTTCAATTTTCGTTTCACCTCGGTCGCTGGTAAGTGTTCCGGTCAGCTTGCCTTCCTCAACTGTTCCGGAGAATTTCGATGTCATCGTGTCTCCCTCACGTGTCTGCCTTTCGTGAGTGAAACTTAATTTCCCGTCTTCAAACTGAACTTCTTTCAGATCACTCATCCCCCAGTTTGTGATCCACTGGCCGGTCAATTGACGGTCATCATTGCGCGAAAATGATAATATCGACTCAAATTCCCGTTCGCCAAACTGCATTTTTATCTGCCAGTCACCGTAAATCCCACGTCCGAATGGCCGGTTTGTCTGGGCCATAACAGGCACAGAAAGAAATAATACCAACAGAATAATAGAACATACAGATTGTTTAAAAATGGTTAAGTGTTTCACGATGCGCTCCTTTTCAAAAAAAACTGACATGTTTCATATACCCATTAACAAAAACAGGTTACAACATACCTGATCTTGCTTAACATACAAAATATTAAGATGACCTCTGGAAATTGCTTTTGATGCGATATTTTAAGATTTTGGTTGCTGGCAAAAGAAAAACTAGTCGCTCAAAATGATTTTTCAGAGTTGCCTAAAGCTTAACGAATATTACATATATTTTATTGCAGTTTCTGTTTTTTTTACACACCACTCTTCTCATTCTGCCCGGCAGCCCAAGTTGCTCAAAATATCAGGTCACTAACCGCCAGACAAGTGCCACTGTGCCGCATATTATTACTCCAAAAACTATCGGCATAAACGTCGCCAGGATCGTCCACTTAACACTCTTAGTCTCTTTCCAGATAGTAAATATTGTTGTCGAACATGGATTATGACACAGACTGAAAAGCATCAGGCATATCGCGGTCAACGTGGTCCATCCACCGGCATGCAATAAAGTTGCCAGAGCCGAATTTTCATTGGTCTCGAACATCACTCCGGCACCTTGTTCACCTACCCCGGTAACTCCGGTTGTCATTACTGTAAGCATAAGTACCGTTGGAATCACTATTTCATTGGCCGGAATCGCTACTATATAGGCTACCAGTATAACACCATTCAATCCCAACAGCCAGCCTGGTCCGTCCAGAAAATGTACCAGCCCTTCTGCTAGTGTCGTTTCACCCAAACTCAAATTACAGATCGTCCACAACACTACTCCGGCTGGAGCCGCAAATACAATTGCACGCCACAATACAATCAAGGTCCTGTCAATTATCGATGTATACAATGTCCGTAATATATTCGGCGGCCTGAACGGCGGCAGCTCCAGTGTAAATGTAGACGCCTCTCCCTTTAACACCGTACGCGACAGCATCCATGATGATACAAAGGTCAAAAAGACTCCTAGCAAAGCTACTCCCAGAACTGCACCGGCAGAGACAAAACTTGCCATGGCAGGCGGTGCCAGTACACCCAGAAATATAGTGGCCAGCAATATCTGCGTCGGCCATCTGCCGTTACATAAGGCAAAATTATTTGTTATTATTGCGATCAGCCGCTCACGGGGACTATCTATCACTCGTGTCGCCACAACTCCTGCCGCATTACAACCCCACCCCATCGACATCGTCAAAGCCTGCTTGCCATGAGCTCCGGCCCGACGAAACAGATTATCCATATTGAAGGCAACCCTCGGTAAATAGCCAAAATCTTCCAGCAAAGTGAACATTGAAAAAAATATCGCCATCGGCGGCAGCATAACACTTACAACCCATGCTGTAGTAAGATACAATCCATCTATCAGCACACCGGATAGCCACCATGGCATATTCACTGACTCGGCTAGACCGTTCAGGAATGGATGACCCATATCCAGCAATAATGTCGCCAGCCAGCCGGATGGCACATTGGCTCCTTCAATTGTCAGCCAAAGTACCAGTGCAAGCATAAACACCATTATTGGCACTCCCGTCCAGCGGTTAGTCAGCAGCCAGTCCAAACGACGCTCCCATGAGAGACGATGTGTTTTATTACTCTGACTAACATTTCGTGACGCTATACGGGCAGACTCTGCATAAATATTCTCCACCCAGTGATCGTGAAAATTCTGCGGTAGCTTCCAGCGCAACTCACTTGCTCGCTCGACTATTTGTTCTGGATTCATCATTCCTGACCTCTCGTATTTGTTGCGTCGGAACCTCCGGAAGAGGCGTGGTCCGCACCCAGCGATCCAATTTCGCCACTGGCTACCGCCTGGACAACTCGCGGATCGCCTTCCAGCAGCCTCAAGGCTACCCATTCCCGGTGCGGCATATTAGGAAATGCCTCTCCTAAAGCATCTACCAGCTCGGTAACACTTTCATTTACCGTTGGAATATCTATCGGCAACTGATGCGGTCGACATTCACTGCGGCCATGAGCCATATCTTCAATTTCATTTAGCAGCTGGTCAATTCCAACTCCCTGGCGAGCCGCTGCCATTACAACCGGTATTCCAAGATCTCGAGCCAGACCCCTGCCGTCAACTTCAATACCATGAGCCTTTGCCTCATCTATCAGATTAACACACAGGATCGCTTTATCGGTTATCTGCAATACCTGCAACGCAAGATTAAGGTTACGCTCCAGCCGTGTCGCGTCAACTACTATCACAGTCACATCCGGACGACCAAACAAAATAAAGTTGCGTGCAACCTCTTCATCATCTGTCGCCGATTGCAGCGAGTATGTGCCCGGCAGATCGACAAGCTTATACTGCTTACCATTCAGCGAAAATGCCCCCTCTGCCCTAGCTATTGTCTTACCCGGCCAATTGCCGGTATGCTGTCTCAAACCGGTCAGGGAATTAAAAACCGTACTCTTACCCGTATTCGGATTTCCTGCCAAAGCCACCACATAATCAGATCTGCCCAGCTTCATGCCAAGCTTCTCAAGCTTGGAAATCGCCGGAATCTGACAGTTTCCGCAATGTTGACCTTTTTTACTCATTTTATACCCCGACCTTTCTTATACGTATACGCTCTATCTGATCCAGTCGCAACGCTATACATGCTCCACGAATACGATACCCGATCGGGCTGCCCGAAGCGCTCGTCAACTCAACCTTTACCCTGGTACCAGGTACAAAACCCAGATCCAGCAGCCGGTTTCTCTCCAGCCCCCGGCATAAAGGCGATAAACTTATTATATCCGCCGACTCGCCCGGCTCCAGGCTCGATAAGCGTGCAACTGATTCATCATACTGCTCACCCTCTGTCAGTTCAACCGCTGATATCTGCTCGGCAACTTCATAAGGAAAGACAAACTTTCGTCCTTCGGTACTTATTGCCAGCTCTTTGGAATCTATCTTGTCAATCCGCAGTACCGTATCAGGGGCAATACCCGCCTTGGAAATATGGGCATATAGTCTCGGCGGCTCATCTTCCACATGCACGACGCGACCCACCCAACCGGCCGAATATTCTACCAGGGACTTACCCTGCTTCTCCGGCATCTTACCGCTTCTGGTAGGGATCGGGTCGCCATGCGGGTCAAATCGCGGGTTCCCCAGTTCACGGGCCAGCTCACGGACATCACTTTCCGATAGCTCATGCTCCCTCGCATCCGCCAGTGTATGCCAGGAAGCTTCCGGAACACCAGTCTTCCTCGCCAGGTACGTCTCATACAGACGGTGAGCCTGCAAGACATGCATGGCATACTCTCGACCGCTTGTTGTCAAAACAATATTTGCCGACTCCACCAAGCCGGCCGACCTCAAATCGCCCAGCAAATGCTCAGCCTGAACCTGCGTAACCGAAAGCTTATCAGCTAATAACTCGGCTGTTACTACAACCTTCTCATACTCACATTCGGCAAGCAATTTCAGTGCATGCTGTATTAGTACCTGTTCATTCATAACTACCAACCGATTTTATCATACCACCTGCAATATTATATATATCCATTAAAGTTTACTTTCGCAGTTTTCAAGTTGCATAAATCGCCTAAAAGGGCCTTCCTGCAACACTTTGAATTTAAACAAAATGTGAGACGATAGCGAATTATTCCTGATGTCAACGTACATCGGGACACCTTAATTTTTCATTTTTCACTTAATTGGCCCTGTTCCGGCCTTTGCGTGTAATGTTGAACAGTCAAAAGTGCGATACCGCACTTAATGCATATGCAAAATCGCAACAATACACATTTCACTATCTCTTTTCTCATAAGTACTTATAAAATATGATTTTCTCGCGATTACGCAAATGATTCTAGCATAAATATATTATAGGGTCAAAATTATTTTATTGTGTACCCCAATACACATAATTTCTCATTCTATAATTCTGCAAATTTGAAAAATCAAAGAAATAGCTTAATTATTCCCGGGTTCGATATATACGCAAGTTTAGGTAGCATCCCAGATCGGAACATTTAAAAAATCTGCAAGTACTTCTGCATCCTGACATAGTTTTTTCCTGCTGCCATGATCAATAACATTAATTCTGGCTCCATCTTTTAGTACCAGGTTTAGCTCGTAGCTGTAATAGGAACTGTCATTACCACTGCAATGTTCTGAAATTATCTGTAATGCATGAATTCTGCTTAGTTCGGTGTATTCCTTTATTGAGCTGAGATCATAATTGTCAGGGGATTTTCTACCTTTCCAGTAATAGCCCTTGCTCTTGTCAAAAACTCTGGGTGAAGCAAAGCAGTATAGCATAACTAACCCAACAGTAGCAAAAATAGCACCAAATGAAATGCCGAAGATCCTGGCATTACTTGTTTCGGCTGATAGCAGTATCCCCACAGGTGCCCCAACACCAATTGCTATAAATGCGAAACAGAATAGAAAGCCTCCAACAGATATTTTAAACTCAACTCTGTCTGGGCTAACCGTAACAATCCTATGAGTTCTAAAATTTGAACCTCCTCCTTTAGCAGGTGACCAATCTGTAATTTTGGCTACAGGATCATTAAAAGATGAAGGATCTACTTCCTTCGTTTTTTTGAACAGACTTCTTACTTTATTTATTATTTTTTTCAGCATAGTAACATACTACTTCATTACTTATATAATTCATATTACTTTCCCTTTGATGCACTTAGTTTACTCAGGGCATTTGCCGAAGGAGTAGAATGGGCATTATTATTTTACAAATGCGTAAAGTCAGCTGCCTTTATTTCTTGAAGATACAATGGCTGTGCCTTTAGAAGTAAGTCGGTATTTTTGGTTTTTGGCGGTAGGTGATGACGGATTTGTCATTTCCACTATACCCAGCTCTATTGCTGGCAACAGGTAGTTATCTCTGAAAGTAGGTCTGTGCGAAATCCCTACCTCCTTCATTGCTTCTTTAGTACTTAACTCCTTGCCATACAAAGTGTTAATCAGTTTTTCTACTTGTTCGGTTACTTGTTCGGTAGAAGTTGAGTTACTTCCTTCTAATCAATAATCCACCTAATCCTAGTAGAACTAAAGAACAAGGTTCAGGGACTATAGTAACATGCTCATACAAACTATATGCTGAACCATCTTCCCAAATAGAATCAGGTAATTCTATACTTAATATAGATCCATCTTCCCAATAACCTGAAAGAATATTGTTATCATCATCCCAAGCCCAATCATAGCAAACAATAGTAATTTCAAAACTATCATCAAATAGAACATATTGTGCTGTATCAATAACACTAATATTCCCACCATATATATTAATCGTAGAGGCACCCATTGCAGTTAAGCTTTCAATACTTCCACCATATATATTGATTGAACTCGAATCATACGCATCAATACCCTTCCCTATTTCACCATCATATAAATCTAAACTACTATCATCTTTAAGTGTGATAGTTCTTATCCCACTATTTTGATAAACATAAGCATCAGTTCCAGTGACTTTTACATAGCTATTTTCATACGCTTGGATATTTTCTATGCCACCACCTTCTACAAGAAGAGACTCATTAGTTATTTTAAAGAATCCACTAGTAAAACCACTTGTTATAGTATAATCAAACGATGAAGCATATGAAATACTACACAACAATCCAATAATACAAACTAATAACTTTTTCATAACTTAATTCTCCTTATTTAAATTTATCTTTCTTAGTTTTTTTGCCATCTATTGAATAATAATCATCATACATTTCCCATAGAATTTCTTCTAATTTGGCTTTTTCCTCATCAATGTTCTCTATGGCAAAATCAGGACTTGGGTTATATTTAGCCTCATCCATAATGTCCATTAGTTGATAGATAGCAATTACCAACATAGCAAGATTTTCTTCCTCTGTTGTTTCATTTATGCTTTCTAATTCTGTTGAAGATATTGTTTCTACTGACAAAGACATAGAGACCATCAAAGACTCACCACCTAAAGGAACTGTAACATTCTCAAATCTACTACCATAACTATCTTTCCAACAGGCAGTCCAAAGCCACTCAGGGGTAAATAATGTAAGGTCTGATATGTCTATTTTGTAATCAACATATAAATTACATGTCTCATCCCAGTTATCACAGTAGCTAGATGGAAATGAATTAGGGTCAGCCACGTAAGCAGGGTTATTTGGGCTGTTGGCTAACCAAGCAGCAGACATCATTGCAAACTCATGCAAGTTTACAATTCCATCTCCATTCCAATCTCTTTCATTATATATATCATCTTCACTTAAATCGTCATCACAAGAATAGACTTCATCTGCTCCAATATCAATCCAACTATTAATAATCCTTGTTTCATTGTCTATATCTTCAGTGCCTGTTTCTGCATTTGTAAAAGATGGATTTCCACTGTCTATCAATTCTGAATTATATGCGAGATGGATATTATTGGGGTCCCCAAAATAGACAAACATTGGCTTACCAGAGACATTACCATCCCCATAATCAATGTAATCAAGTCCATTTGGGTCATTTACAGGGTCATAGATACAACAGTATTCAGGATACTCAATCCCAGACATTTGCTCCCCACCAACATTATTGTAATATATAATACAATTTTGAACATCAGCAAAAGCGTTAGGGTCTGATTTTACATAAGAAATGCCTTCGTTATAATTGTATGAGATTGTATTATTATATAAGACGGGAACATCATTAGGGTCTATCACCTTAACACCACAGTATGCGTCATTTTCGATACCGTTTTTAGTGACTACGCTGTTTTTGAGAGTAAGTGATGAATTTTCAGCTAAAATACCATGTTCTTTATTAAATGAAGAAAAACAATTTAAGATTGAAAGTGTTTTCGTTGCTCCATAGTGATAAATCCCATGATGGGTATTATATTTAAACCATGACCATTCTACATTAACATCTCCACCAATAGAATAAACACCATATCCAGAATTAAGAACTTGACAATTTTTAATTTCAAAATCAGAATCACTCCCATAAATGCCATAATCACTAGCATTCTGAATTATAAATCCATCAATTATACATTCATTTTCAACATTAACTATGGATTCATTTTGTAATGTATCACTAATTTTTCCTTGTAAAATAGTAATATATTTGTTTGGGTTTCTGTCTTCAAAGTCACTACCACCTGTTATGAATCCTCCATACATTTCTGTATAAATTGGCAAATCAAAACTATCAGAAACATCTCCCCCAGGACTATATTCTCCTTGTGCAACATAAATCTTATATCCCGTTGCAGAACATTCAGTAACAGTAGCTCTGTTAACAGCATCTTTCAAATCAGTATAAGCATGAACCCAACTAATTCCAGAATTGTATCCATTTGCATTTTTATCTACATAAATAATATCAGGATTGGTAGTTTGCCAACAACATACATTTGTATATTCATTTGCTACACCTAATGTAGCTTGACCAGAATAGATATATGCAATATTCATAAAAGACATTCCAGGCATTGCCGCTTCAGAAACTACTACTTCCAAAGTAACACTTCCTGTTTCCCATGCTCCAATTGTCCCTATATTCCATACATAGGAATGGCTTTCCTCAAAGTAATTAGGGTCTGGGGGAATTGGATTCCAAATGTCTCCTGACTCTTGATAGAAACCCTCAGGATAATACACTTCAAATGGAAGATAATCAACTATAGAAACATCTGTATAAATTGTGTCAGACAAATTATTCCATGTAATTGTATATGTTAATGTTTCTTCAGGAGAAACACAATCCTCATCAGCCACATCATCTTCTTTATCAAACTCAAAGGCATAAGGATTTATATTTGCCGCAATAGTAATAACTCTCTCCACATTTGCATATTCTCCAAGTTCAAAAGGAACAAAACCAACTCCCCAATTATCAAAACTATTATGATAAGAATATGACCAATCAGAGAGATAGTTAGGGTCAAGTCTATCATAAACTCCACTTGCTATTCCTTCAGTAGTTATTTCTGTAACCTCTTCACCAGTATTAATTGTTGTAGTATCTATTCCCCAATATGAAGGAAGCCAAGAAAAACCATCGTCAGGGTCTCCTAATGCAATTAATCCTGTTCCTTCACCCTCTAAAACATATTCTATTGCTTGTGAAAGAAAAATATCAGCAGGTTGGAAATCTCCCTCATCGTGGCTTCCAGCATGAGTAGCAGTGTGATAGTCTGCATCATGTCCAGTCAAAATAACCCTACCATGAATGCCTACATCAATAACAGATGGGTCAAGACCACTTATATCCCCTATAAGATTCCAACCTACAATAAGAATATCATGTTCTTGTAAATCTTGAATAGTAACAGGATTTGAACTACCTCTTCTTAAAGTATAATCATCTGAATACAGTCCCAACTCTTCCAACGCCAAGACTATATCAGTAGTTTGACTACCATTATCTATTGAGCCACAATCATAAACTAAAAACTTATAATCCTCTGCATTATCGATTGATTCAGGTCCAGAAGATACAGACATAACTCCAATTTGTCCAGTTGTGGTATCATGAAGATTTCCATCTGCTATTACCCCTGATGTTACTAACATTAAAGTAACTACTCCCAGAAAACACCTTGTAAAAACATTCCTCATTATTCCATTCTTCCTTTCGTAACACTTAACAACTTCTATCCTCAAAACTGTTCCCATTGAACAGCCTTTATATAATCTAAGGCAGTCAATAAATAAGGGAGAATCAGGGAATAATTTAGAACTTTCTCCCTATATATAAGTCCCATATTTTCATTATCTATGGTACCAAAATCAAATACTTAAAGTCAATCTATTAAATAAGGAATTAGAAGAATTATCAGGAGAAGATAGAAATAATTTTCATCCTTTGAAACACTAAAAAAAATAGCACATCCCATTAGCGCATTAGCAAGAATAGCTTCCATAAATCCTTGCAAAATAAGGGCTTATTGGAGATGGGGGGAATCGAACCCCCGTCCCGTGATGGATCAGTACGAGCCTCTACATGTTTAGTCTATTTATTAAGGTCTCGCCTCGGAAATCTCCAACAGACAGGATATCTCTTCGGCCAGCCCAAAGTATTATCTCACTCGCATCGCCTCAGGCGACCAATGCAAGCCAGCCCACTAATGGCGCCTGTATCCGATAGCGGGCGTCTCGGTACAGACGGGCGCCTTTATTTAGGCAGCCATGCGCAACTGTGTGTTGCCATTTAAGTTTATGTTGCCGGATGATTAACCAGGCCAACCGACATCCTGGACATGCCACTCGCACCTCAAACAATCCGGTCGATACCTGTCATCCCCGGAATAGCCAAAGTGTGACTGAATATATTATTATAATATCTACCGGAAATATAGTCAATAGCGATATTTATACGACTACAACAGACAATTCTCGCCCCCTTTCCCACCAAAAAAAGTCAAAACATACTTATTTCAAAGTGACCGATTTTACACTTTTATTGCTGTAACACAATTTAATGCAAATTGTTACATTAATGATTTAATTAGCTCAACGCATTGCAGCAAACCATCCCTGATACCTCTCAAACTGGCCATTGGTCAGTTTGAGTAAATATATTCAATATTAACAATTATAATTCCTTCAAATAATCTTGCTTTAGTATCAAAAATGCATTTAATAGTGAATTATCAATAATATTCTGATCCCGCAAAAAAAGGAGCCTGGCGTGAAAAACATCATTATCCTATTCCTCGGCATAATACTAATCATGCAAACCGGATGCTCCCACATCAACAGCAAGCCGGAACAAGACCTGAAATCCATCGTCGATTCGCTTGGCAACCAGGCCGAACAATGCTTCCTCAACGGCAAAATTGATGATTTGCTCGAGTTCTATTGTGATGATATCATATCTATGCCCAATACCCACCCCATGATTAAAGGCAAACAAAACTTAAAGAAAATGACCGAAACCGTACTCACCTCCGGCATGAAATTCCTGGCTCTGGAATCCACTACTATCGATGCACAGGCCGATGGCAGCCTGGTCTATGAAATCGGTACTTTCCGACAGTCCATACTCCTTCCCGGCTCACAGGAACCAATAAACCAGACCGGCAAATATATCACCATATGGAAACTTCAACCAGACGGCAAACTTAAAATCGCAGTCGAAATATACAACAGCGACACACCGCCGACTAATTAAACGATCAAAAAAACTAAACTATATTAAACTATCAACAGAAAACTCCGCCAACCACAATTCTGCTATGAAAAAAACAATTTTATTCATCCTCATACTTATCGTCACCTGCTTCACAGCCTCAACCTTCGCCCAAACCGATAAACCTGCCCCCAGGGCATCGGTTGGTGCCTACTACTTCGACGGCTGGTCCGGCCAGAGCCGATGGACCCATGACCCCGCTCAGCCCTGGGCCAAAAACGCTCCTACCCATCTTACCCGCCGCATGGTCGAAGAATTCCCCGAAAGGGAACCGATATGGGGCTGGCGTGACGACTCCATGCCCACTATGCAGCAGCAGATCGACCTCGCCGCCGACCATGGCCTCGAATGGTTCGCATTCTGCTGGTACTGGCACGACAACGCCGAACCCATCAACCCGGCAGCCATCCAATCCGACCCCAAACATACCAGCCTGAACCTCTTCCTCAAGGCCGAAAACAACCATCGGATCAAATTCTGCCTGCTCGTCGCCAACCATGCCGGCTACGATATCAAAGGACCTGATCAATGGCAGGCCGCCGCGGATTTCTGGATGCCATATTTCAAACACCCACAGCATCTCACCGTTGATGGTAAACCGCTTATCATCTTATTCAACCCCGATGGTGCGACCAAAGCCGAACTCGATATCCTACAGGCTACCGCCAGAAAAGCCGGGCTGCCAGGCATAGCTATCGCCTCCTGCGGCAATGGTACCGCCAAACAGGGCTACTCCATCAAAACCCACTACAACATCAACAAGGGCTACATCGACAAATCAGAACAACACAGCTACTCCGAACTGGTCCCCCACCATCATACCAACTGGCAAGGCTCCAAAACCCAGCCTTATATACCTGTTGTCACTACCGGCTGGGACAAACGGCCATGGGAAGGACCTGCCGGCCTGAACCAGCAGGAAGGATGGTATTTCCCAGACCGAACTCCCGACCAGACCGCCAACCTGCTCGACGACGCCGTAAAGTGGCTCGACAGCCACCCCGACCAGACCACCGCCGAAAGACTCATTCTGCTATATGCCTGGAACGAGCTTGGCGAAGGTGGATATATCGCACCCACCAAAGGCGATCCAAACGCACAATATCTCAAAGCCATCAAAAATGTAATTTACTCAAAGTAACCATTTTTTTACTTGAAGGACAATCTTATGTAAGATATTTCATTAAGTTTATAGTTGGATATCCCAATTAAAATAGCAATAATATAGTTTGGAAACACATGCTTGGCCCGGTCATATGAAGTACGAACACACCGGACCGATCAGACAAAAATAACTCTATTAGTTGAGCATATTATCCGATTTTTATGAGGTGCAATACATGGAAGATAAAATTACAATTCCACTTACAAAAAAGCAGCGGAAACTACTTTTAACATATGAACCTTTTTATGAGGACCAAGAGCTATTCAGATTGGTTTCTATTACAGTCAAAAAAGGTCAGAAATATGAAATTTATCCGGAACCACAGCAGCTTGAAGAATTACTCGACCAGATTGGCGAATTTAGCAATAACGAGCAAGACGAGAAAACCCAGGACGAACTTGACGATTTATACGATCATATAAGCCAATACAGTGACATTTTTGGCGATGAGGATGATTGTTCGACTTATTCTGGCCCGGTCTGCATTATAAAAGTAGCTCTTATTGGAGCAAAAATATGGCGAAAAATTGCAATTCGAGAAGGACAAACTCTTCATTCTTTACATAATGCCATATTTGATGCTTTTGACAGATATGATGAACATTTGTATTCTTTCTTTTTCCCGCATCTAACTCAAAAAAGTTTCAATGCACGTAAAATATATAAAAATTCTAACCGGTATTCTCATCCGTGCGATTGTGAAGACTCAGAATCTTATAACAGCAGCCTTAATGGTGCAAAAACTACTCTAGAATCACTGCATTTAATCGAGGGGCAAAAATTCTATTACCTGTTTGACTTCGGCGATGAATGGTGGCATGAACTTAAGATAGAAAAAATTAATATTAAAGCTGATGAGGACGAATATCCACGTATTATAGAACGTAAAGGAGATTCCCCTGAACAGTACCCTGATTTTGATGACGATGATGATAACTGGTAAAAAACAAAAAGTGGGTATATCGCACCCACCAAAGGCGACCCAAACGCACAATATCTCAAAGCCATCAAAAATGTAATTTACTCAAAGTAATCGGTTTTACACTTTGCTGAGCTATAATAAATTATAGCTCAGTCTGTTACATTAATAATTTATTGATTGCCGCTCAGCGGCATTCCTTCCCTAATACCTAAAACTAATACCTGGTACCTCTCTAACTGAACATCGGTCAGTTTGAGTAATTAACACGCACAAAATGCAAAACAAATAAAACTTTTTTCGAGAATGATATGGACAAAATCTTTTTAACTGTTGTTTTATTAAGCTGTAGCAATATATTCATGACCTTCGCCTGGTACGGACACCTCAAGCACCTGGCCAACAAACCGCTGCTGCTGGTCGTTCTTATCAGCTGGGGCATTGCCCTCTTCGAATACCTGCTCCAGGTACCCGCCAACCGGATCGGCCACCAGGTAATGAACGTCGGACAGCTTAAAATCATCCAGGAAGTCATCAGCCTTTCGGTTTTCGTTCCGTTCTCAATACTGTATATGAAAGAAAAAATAACCTTCGATTATGCCTGTGCCGGAGTCTGCCTGCTCGGTGCTGTTTTCTTCGTATTCAGAGCAAAACTTAACGGAGCGTAAATAAACATATAACTTTGTAAATGAGGTATTGGTCATGGCTTATACACTGGAAAGTGCAAGAAAATATTTACAATGGTACAATCAACGGGGAATATCTGGGGTTATTGCCAGAGATTGTTTCTGGCTCAAGGAAAACTATTTGCCAGCTGTAGCATGCCTCGAAAAAGCAAACTTTAAAAAAGATAAGTTTCTCCTTGGCTGGTCATATTATATGATCGGTGATGTACATGATTTTACACATTGCCCAAAAGCAGCCATAAAGGCGTATAGAAAGAGTTTTGAATTTGACCCTCTCAATGCACCTGCCATGCGTGAAATTGGCGGTTGTTATTATTATATGGGCCAAAACAAAAAAGCTGCAACTGTATTAAAAAAAGCACTTCAAATAGACCCTGATGATAAATATGCTGCGGTAGATTATCAAATCGCGATAGAAGACCCATGTGAAGCCTTATATAAAAAAGGCGATATATGCTGGCAGGCCAGAGAGTTCATCGCACAGGACAAACCCGAATCTGCCATAAAGTTACTGAAAGGCAAACGATCAATCGAAGCTTATAAAACCATGTCAAGAGCTCATTCTGTCTTGGAACAAGGCAGCGAAGCTGTTGAGCAGTGGCAAAAGATAGCAAAATTAACAAGTAAAATTGAAATGACTTATGCCGACTGGTTTTATATGACCGACACAGTTTGGAATAGTGTCGATTTCTGGCAGGCAATAACCGTTTGCTCAAAACAAAATCGCTTTAAATACAGTATGTGGCCAGAAAATAGTATTACAGATCATATTGTCGACAATGTAGTAAATCGAAAATTTTACAGCAAAGCAGACCTGAAACGATGCAATAAAAATTATTTTCTGATTGCACAATATCATATTGCCCGTATCTCTAAGGATGTTAAGTTAATCTCAAAATTACTAAAACAATACCCAAACTGGAAAGAAGTACGGAAACTGCATAATAAATTATGTTAACCAACCTGAGATCAATTGATTACTATTAAATAATACTCCCTCCCACCCCTGCACAAAACCGACCTTTTCATTACCCGAAATCATCTTGCATTATTTCCCGCATCTCCCATAATAAGATTACGAATTGTTTAATCACTAACGGTTATAGGAGCCCGCTATGAAAAAGTTTCTGGTTTTGGCATTATTTACTATATCTCTCACCATGTGCAACCTGGGTTTAGCCCAAAATTTCAACCTTTCCCCAGCTAACAACGCCCAAAACGTCAACCCCGACACCCACCTGGTAATAACTTTCCCCGACCAGCCAAACCTCGGCTCATCTGGCCAGGTACGCATTTACGATGCCGCTGACGACCGGCTCATCGATACACTGGACCTCAGCATTCCGCCAGGGCCTACCGAACCAGACAAAACAAAAGTTCCCTACACCCCCATACCCTACCAATATCTACCCGGCAAATTCACCAACGCCAACACCAGACCTGGCACTCCGTCCGGTGCCGCTCTGCCAACCCCGGACACCTATCAGCTCACCATCATCGGCGGCTTTACCGATGCGTTCCATTTTTACCCCGTCATCATCCACGGCAGCACCGCCACTATCTACCCACACAACAACCTGCTCGAATACAACAAAACCTACTATATACAAATCGATCCCGAAGTGCTCACAACCCCTGACAACAGTTTTCCCGGCATAAACGACAAAACAGCCTGGACTTTCTCCACCAAAA
Organism: Sedimentisphaerales bacterium; assembly: GCA_963666285.2. GTDB lineage: Bacteria > Planctomycetota > Phycisphaerae > Sedimentisphaerales > SM23-30 > JAFGDI01. The sequence goes on along the minus strand of OY762711.1, from coordinate 928,470 downwards.
CCGCTCCACCGCCCGCAAACTCACAATACCTCACCGTCAGCGCCGACGGCTCAGGCAGCTTCAATACCGTCCAGGGTGCTATCGACTCCACACCCGACTACAGCACCAAACCCATTACCATTTTCATCAAAAACGGCGACTACGAAGAAATCGTGTATTTCCGCAACAAATCAAACCTCACCATCATCGGCGAAAGCCGCGAAAATGTTATCGTCCATTATGCCAACAACGAGGTCTTCAACCCCCACCCCTTAAATGTCGCCACCAACGAATGGCCCGGCACTTTCCCTTCACGTCGTGCCGCGTTCATGGTTGACCACAGCACAGACATCAACCTCGTCAATATGACCATTATGACCACCGCCAAGGGCCAGGCTGAAGGTCTACTGCTCGCCGGCGAACGGATCATATGCTCTGATCTAACCATTGTCGGCGATGGCGACGCCCTCCAGTCCAACGGCCCCGTTTACCTCAAAAACTGCAGCGTCACCGGCGGCGGCGATATCGTACTCGGACGAGGCCCAACCTTCTTCGACCGTTGCCGGATGTACTCGACCGGCTACGTCTACATGTGGATCCGCAACACCGAAGCCAACCATGGCAATATATTCCTAAACTGCTCCTTCAAAACCCTCAACGGACGCCAGACAGAAATCGCACGCGCTCCCCAGAACAAAAAATACAACTACCCGCACGCTGAAGCCGTTTTGCTGAACTGTGCCCTCGAAGGCATATCGCCTGTCGGCTGGGGACGCATCTGCGACGACTGCACAAACATTCACTACTGGGAATACAACAGCACCAGCCTCGCCGACGGCACACCGGTCGATACCAGTCAGCGCCACCCCGCCTCTCGTCAGCTGAAAATGCCAGACGATGCCGAAACTATCATTAACTACAGCACCCCGGCATATATCCTCGGCGGCTGGCAGCCACAACTGGCACCTCTAATCCTCTCCCAACCTGACAACCTTACCGTCCAACCCGGCCACACGGCAGAACTGTCCGTTAAAACCGCCGCCGTGCCTGATCCCGTCTGCCAATGGTACAAAAACGGCACTGCAATCACCGGCTGTACCAAACCAACACTCAAAATCAAAAACGCTGACGCCAATGATAGCGGCCAATACACAGTAACCTTCACCAACGATTCCGGCAGCTGCACCAGCCGCCCCATTGCCCTAACCGTAAAATAAATACCAAACGTATAACGCCAGACTAAAGCATTCTAACTCATTTCGTTTCTTTAGAGCACTTTAATATTTTCTGTTCCGATTTATGCCTCTGTGAGGACGAGGCTGACAAAGAAGAAAACACAGTAATATTCATATATTGCGAGTATTTCTGATGTAGTCAGCCGAAACCGCAACAGGCAAAAAGCGAACACGCCACAAAGTGATGCGAAGCATAAAAATTAAATTGCTCTATACACACAATACGAATCTGCCATCATATCATGCAAAGCTCGCTTCCTGAAGGTGAACGCAGCAAATAAACAGTCAACAATAACTATTACCCCCAAAGCTAGACCCACAAAATCTGGCCCGTTACTCTGCTGTGTCTGACTATATTCAAGCAAGGTAGTAATCGTCGCAAAGTCTTCTGAACTGAACAAAAAATATTGACCCAGTAAACTTACCACCGTAGAACCCAGAAACGGAAGAAAGCGGATATATGCACTCATCAAAGACAGCTTTTCACTCTTATCATTCACCACCTTTATCCCGCACAGCATCTTACCAACCGTTGCCCCGCAAAAGGCTTCCATAAACGGCTTATAGACCAGCCCGACACCACCCAGCACAAACATAAGTGACATACTCTTTAGTGACAAAATATTCCAGAATGCCAGAATTCCTATCGGAATAATTATCAAATCATCAATTATATGAGCCCCAAACCGTATCCAAAACCCGGCCGGACGGGCAAAATTCTCGATCTCCTCTCCGCATTCCGGACAAAACTCCGACCATTCCCGTATCTCTCCATTGCACTTACTGCATATTACAGGCTTCATACCATATATCTCCTTATTCGTTCTAATTGAATAACTTCCAACCACTTCTACACTCTATATTGAAATAGGTTACAAAAAAAAAGCAAGTTTAGCGGCCTTTTCAGGTTGCCAAACTTGCTTGTGATACAAAAGTTTAACTAATCTATTATTACTACTTTGCCAGCAAGAATTTATACTTGCCCGATCTCAGCTGATATACATACTTGCCGCCTTCCCGGCTCAAGCTGCATTTCTTACCAGACTCTGTCAAAACAGGCTCGCCCGCTGAAAGTACTGGAACTACCAGTGTTGCGGTTGTATTTGTCGGCACAACAGCTTCTATCTCTAGACCTTTTTTAGTCATCTTCCAGCCGCTTGCTGCCTTACCGTATGGACTCTGATATTCCGCTCTCACCCATGTCAGCGGCTCGCCCGGTGTCGGCTGAATATAGAAATGTTTATACCCAGAATTCTTCCAATCCGGTGCCAGACCCGCAATACGTTCTACCATAAACTGATCGATCGCGCCATAAGCATAATGGTTAAATGAGTTCATACCGGCATCACCAAAACCATCCTTATGACTGAAGCTGTTCCAACGCTCCCACATTGTCGTTGCACCCTGGTTGATAGAGAAGAACCACGATGGATATGTCTCCTTAAACAATACCTGGAATGCAATATCAGGATGGCCGCATTCTTCCAGTACCCGGTTAATCAATGGTGTACCCAGGAAACCGGTTCGCAAATGACCGTCTGCCTTCTCTATCAGCTCCAGCAGACCCTGCACCGCACCTTCACGCTGACCTGGCTCCAGCAGATCATAACCCAAACCCATCAGATAAGCTGTCTGGGTAGGTGTCTTGACCGTCAGCTTTCCTTTCTCATCAAAATACTTGCTCGAAAATGCCTTGCGAATATTGGCAAACTGCTTGCCGTATTTACGAACATCTTCTTCTTTGCCAAGTTTCTTTGCGGCCTGTGCCATTATCAAACTGCACCTGCCAAAATACGCTGTCGCTATGATATCCATCTGGGTATCGGCAAAATTACCATTCGCCGGATATGGCTGCAGCCAGTCACCAAAACCATTCCTGTTTACAATATAATCTTTTGCCTCACGCTCGTAGGCGCCGGTCCAGCCTTTCATCATTTCGTAGTTATCCCTCAGGATATCCAGATCGCCCGTCCGTACATAAACATCCCAGGGCGATACAACCGATACATCACCCCAGCCCGGCGAGCCATGACCACAGCTGACCGAAGGTACAACATTAGGAATATATCCATCTTTTCTCTGGTCCTCTCGCATACTTTCCAGCCAGCTCGCCCAGAATGAATGCACATCATAGTTGAACAGCGATGTCGGACAGAACACCTGCGCATCGCCCGTCCAGCCCAAACGCTCATTACGCTGCGGACAATCGGTCGGTACCTCCAGGTAATTGCCGCGCTGGCCCCAGGTTATATTACTCTGCAGCTTATTCAGCTTCGCATGTGATGATTCAAACTTACCGGTCTGGCCAAATGCAGAGTGCAATACGCAGCCTGTCACCCAGTTTTTCTTTGGCTTAACTCCTTCAGAAAAACCGCTCAGCTCGACATACCTGAAACCATGGAAAGTAAATGTCGGATGCCAGCTGACAACACCATCTTCTGACGCTGTATAATAATCTGTCGATTTTGCACCCCGATAATTTGCCGTATACAAAGTGCCGTCCTTCTCCAGCATCTCGGCATACCGAACTGTTAGCTTCTGACCGGCCTTCAAAGGCAGCTTCAGCTCTGGCCAGCCTACCATATTCTGACCCAGATCAAATACATATTTGCCTTTGCTAGGCTCGTTAACTGTCTGTGTCTTCAGACCTGCCTCTACCTGTACCGTATTATGACGTTTCGGCACCAGGCTGACATTAGATTCAACCGGTAATGTCACCACTGAATTCCAGCCGCCGGCATCATAACCCGTATCATTCCAGCCCGCCATCTCTTTTGCCGCATCATAGGTTTCGCCATGATAGATACTCGAATAGCGAATCGGGCCTTCATTCGTCGCCTTCCAGCTGCCGTCCGTTACCACTCTCTGCACCGTGCCATCCTTAAAGGTTATCTCCAGCTGTGCCAGGAACTGAGGATGAACCGCTGGGTATTTTACCGGCTTACCCATCAGGTCACCGGCATACCAGCCCTCGCCCAGTATCGCAGCTAAAGCATTATCACGTCTCTTCACCTGCTTTGTAACATCATATGTTACCGTCTCGATTCGCTTTTCATAAGGCGTCCAGCCCGGCACCATATAATCTTTCCCGATCTTCTCGCCGTTCAGATACACTTCATAAAGACCCTTAGCCGTTACATACAAGCGAGCAGATTCAACCGGCTGTTTTACCTTAAATTCTTTTCGCAAATATTCCGGCACATAATCTGTCGCTGCCGGCTGGCCTCCTTTTTTTGTCACCAAGTTAAAGTATGAATTCTCTTTAACTTCCGTGACAACCTTTTCATCATTTAACATGTATTCCAGCAGCATTACCTTTTCTACTCCATATGCCGGGTCATCACCGGCAAAAGCATTAGATGCGCTGACAGCATATTTCCTGCCGTCAACACTGTTCTGAACTTTCTTGGTCAGGTCGATCTGCTTTGATGCATCATCCTTTGCTCCATAAACGGCTTTCAACACCTTTATCTTCGACGCATCTTTCGACGCACCCGTATCTTTTTCCTTCATATATATCCAGCTGCCCCGCCAGTCTGTATTATTCAGCAGACCAAACTCAATAGTACCGGCCTTACTCCACTTAGACCGCCTGCCGGACTGGTCCCAGTATCGCACCATCCAGTACACCTTCTGCCTGGAGCTAAGCTTCTTGCCTTCGTACTTCACATGGATACTCTGCGATGAATTTACTTTACCACTGTTCCATAGATCAGCTTTATCTGGCAGCAGTTTCGGTGAACTCGCCGCGGCAACCTGGTACGCACTCTGACTCTCTACCGAGCCGCCCTGCGGCAGTATCCAGGAGAAATCCACATCTGACGCGTAAAACCCTATCGGATCTACAAACCCTTCATTCACCGTCAGCTTATCCGCGGCCGCTACATCAGCTGATACTGACCCGCATAAATAACTGACTGCTAACAAAACCAACAATAATAGATTCTTAAGATTCATTTTAGGCATAACTTTTTCCTTTCAATATGCAGCCTGGACCTCATAGCCATTCTATTAAGTACTCAAAGTGACATTATTAACTTTGTATCGCTCTAATATATTGAACTACTATCATTCAAAACGTTGTTTTCCATGTATCGTTCTTATTAATAACGTTCATAAATATTACAATATAAACAGTTTACTTTCGCAGTTTTTAAGTTGCATAAATCGCCTTAAAGGGTCTTTTAGGTGAATCTTGAATTTAAACAAAGCGTGAGACGATAGCGAATTATTCCTGATGTCAACGTACATCGGGACACCTTAGTTTTTCACTTTTCATTATTCATTTTTCACTTAATTGCCCTGTTCTGACCTTTGCGGATAACGTTAAAAAGTCAAAAGTGCAAAATCTATATGATGCGGAGCATAAACCGCACTAAACATAATAAACAAAGAACAAAGTTTAGAGATAAAGAATTCTCTTGTTGCTAATGGTTCAAATATGGTAACACATAACACAAATATAATCAACTAATAGCTTTATGAAAAAATTTGCAAGAATTCAATCACCCCTTCCCTGAAAATAATAATAAAATTATTATTCCCGACACACATAGAGACAAACAACCTCCTCTTACCTTTTACCTCTTACCCGAACACTACAAGCTAAAAACGAAAGGTACAAAAAAACAAGCCTGACACCCTCCCTGGTTGCCAGACTTGCTTCTAATACTAAAACTTATCGACTATTTACTTCGCCAGCAAAAATTTATATTCACCCGGCACCAGCTGATATACATACTTGCCGCCTTCCCGGCTCAAGCTGCATTTCTTACCGGATTCTGTCAAAACAGGCTTGCCCTCTGCCATCTCCGGCACTATCAGCGTCGCGGTGGTATTTGTCGGCACAACCACTTCTATCTCAAGACCTTTCTTCGTCTGCTTCCAGCCGCTTGCGGCTTTGCCGTATGGGCTCTGGTATTCCGCCCTCGCCCATGTTAGCGGCTCGCCCGGTGTCGGCTGAATATAGAAATGCTTATAGCCGGACTTCTTCCAATCCGGTGCCAGGCCGGCAATACGCTCTACCATAAACTGATTGATCGCGCCATAGGCATAATGGTTAAAAGAGTTCATCCCGGCATCACCAAAGCCGTCTTTACGACTGTAGCTGTTCCATCGCTCCCACATAGTCGTCGCTCCCTCGTTAATGGAAAAGAACCACGATGGATATGTCTCCTTAAACAATACCTGGTACGCTATATCCGAATAACCATAATCGTCCAAAACCTGGTTTATCAGCGGAGTACCCAAAAAGCCGGTTCGCAAATTACCGTCTGACTTCTCTATCAGCTCCAGCAGACCCCGAACCGCACCTTCTCGCAATTCCGGCTCCAGCAAATCGTAACCCAACGCCAGCAGATATGATGTCTGAGTCGGGATCGCAATTGTCAAATAGCCCTTATCGTCAAAATACTTGCTCGAAAATGCCTTGCGTATATTGGCAAACTGCTTGCTGTATTTACCGGCTTCTGCTTCTTTACCCAGCAATTTCGCTGAGTTCGCCATTATCATAGTACACCTGCCAAAATACGCTGTCGCTATGATATCCATCTGAGTATCGGTAAAATTACCACTTGATGGAAACGGCTGCAGCCAGTCACCGTAACCGTTCCTTGCAACGATATAATCTTTTGCTTCACGTTCGTAAGCGCCGGTCCAGCCTTTCATCATCTCGTAGTTATCCCTCAGGATATCCAGATCGCCCGTCCGCACATAAACATCCCACGGCGACACAACCGAAACATCTCCCCAGCCCGGCGAGCCATACCCGCAGCTTACCGACGGTACAACATTTGGAACATAGCCGTCTTCCCTCTGGTCCTCTCGTATACTCTCCAGCCAGCTCGCCCAGAATGAATGCACATCATAGTTAAACAGTGATGTCGGACAGAAAACCTGCGCATCACCTGTCCAGCCCAGCCGTTCATCCCGCTGAGGACAATCCGTCGGAACTTCCAGGTAATTACCACGCTGACCCCACGTTATATTCTTCTGCAGCTGGTTCAGCTTGGCATGTGACGATTCAAACTTGCCGACCTGACCAAACGCAGAGTGCAACACGCAGCCTGTCACCCAGTTTTTCTTCGGCTTAACTCCTTCAGAAAAACCGCTCAGCTCTACATACCTGAAGCCATGAAATGTAAATGTCGGATGCCAGCAGACAACACCATCTTCTGCTGCAGTATAATAATCTGTCGATTTCGCACCGCGATAATTGGCGGTATACATATTACCGTCTGTCTCCAGCATCTCGGCATAACGAACCGTTATCGTCTCCCCGGCCTTTACCGGGATCTTCAGCTTCGGCCAGCCTACCATATTCTGGCCCAGATCAAAGACATACTTACCTTCGCCAGGCTCGGTTACTGCCTGGGTCTTCAGCTCTGTCTCCATTTGAACTGTATTATGGCGTTTCGGCACAAGATTATCCTTAGAGCCGATCGAACAAACCGTTACCGATTTCCAGCCGCTGTCATCAAACCCGGCCTCGTTCCAGCCCGCCATCTCTTTTGCCGCATCATAGGTTTCGCCATGATAGATACTCGAATAGCGTATCGCGCCTTCATTCGTCGCCTTCCAGCTGCCGTCCGTTACGATTTTCTTAACGGTACCATCCTTAAATGTTATCTCCAGCTGTGCCAGCAACTGAGGCTGCAGCTCCGGATACTTCTCCTGCTTGCCCATCAAATCACCCGCATACCAGCCTTCTGCCAGTATCGCCGCTATCGCATTATCCTGTTTCTTCACCTGCTTTGTTACATCATAGGTCACCGTCTCAATTCGCTTTTCATATGGCGTCCAGCCCGGCACCATATAATCTTTGCCGATCTTCTCACCGTTCAGATACACTTCATACAACCCTTTAGCCGTTACATACAAACGAGCCGATGCAACCGGAGATTCTACCGAAAAATCTTTGCGTAAATACTCGGGCGTATAAGTAAACGAAGGTATCAGACCGCCAATTTTTGTCACCAGGTTAAAGATCGAATTCTCTTCAACCACTGCGATCACCTTTTCATCATTTAACATGTATTCCATCTGCAAAACCTTGACAACTCGATCTGCCGGATCTCTTCCGGCAAATTCATTTGACGCCGGCACTGTATATTTACCTTCGTCAACGCGAGCCTGTATCTTCTTGGCCAGGTCGATCTGACGCCCGGCATCATCCCTAACGCCATAAACAGCTTTCAATATCTTTATCTTTGAGTTCGCAGACGCCGCGGTAAAATCCTTACCCTTCATACGTATCCAGCTGCCCTGCCAGTCTGCATTACCCAGCAGCCCCAGCTCAATACTAGCGGCCTTACTCCATTTAGACCGCCTCCCGTCCTGGTCCCAGTATCGCACCATCCAGTATACCTTCTGCCGCGAACCAAGCTTCTTGCCCGCATACTTCACATGAATACTCTGCGATGATTTTACTTTGCCGCTATCCCATAAATCTGCTTCGTCAGGCAGCAGTTTCGGCGAACTCGCCACTGCAACCTGGTACGCGCTCTGACTCAATACCGCACCACCCATCGGCACCAGCCCCAGCAGCTTGGATTCACCCTGCGGTAATATCCACGAAAAATCAACATCTGAGGTATAAAATCCAACCGGGTCGGTAAAACCTTCATTAACCGTCAGCTTATCTGCCGCCGCTATATCAGCTGACACAGAACCGCTTAAAAAACTTACTGCTAACAATACCGACAATAACAAACTCTTTAGATTCACTTTAGGCATAATTTTTCCTTTCAACATGCTGCTTAAATCTGGTTGTCATTATTTAAAATACTCTAAGTGACCGATTATACACTTTGTTTTGCTATAATATATTGTGATTCAATGTTATATTAAAATTTAAAAAGTTGAGATAATAAATCTTGTTGCTTATGATTGCGACCATGGTAACAGATAACACAAACTTAATCAACTACTAGCTTTATGCAAAATTTTGCAAGAATTCGAGCATAATTTTCTTCTATATAATTAATAAAGTTGATATATTTAATAGCTTACTTTCGCAGTTTTTAAGTTGCAAAAATCGCCTAAAAGGGCCTTCCTGCAACGCTTTGAATTAAATGTACTTTCGAGAATTAGCTCGGAAATACAATTAAATATATAGTTTTTCATTCACAAGGCCCTGTTCCGGCCTTTGCGTGTAATATTGAACAGTCAAAAGTGCGAAACCGCACTAATATAATGACAATGATTATTTAATCCGTTTTCATATAGTGTTATGAATTGAACTAGTTGTGACAAAAAAAATTAGATCTTATATAGATGTTCCTGCAATCAAGTAATAAGGCCATTGAAATGAATTCCAAATCATATAACAATAAAAGCACAATTCATCTGATAAAATACAAAATGACCGGCCCGGCATATCTTATCATAGCAGCTACCGGCTTAATGCTTACATCATATATCTATTTCTGGTCAGTTAACAACAAAACAACTTTACGCAATTCCAGCGGCAAAGAAATTACTTCTGTCCAACTTACAGTAAAGGATCTTGACAGCTCTAAAATGGTTTCCCAAAAAGCAACCTCTATCGCTCCGGGCCAATCATTAACATTAAAACACAAATTTCTCGAATCTGAAATAGAGCTATCTTTCACTATCGATGGCCAAACGATCAAACACTCCGAAGGCTTTGTAGACCTCTGGTGGGGAGAAACCTGGCTAATCAACATCCTGCCCGACGGCAGCATCAAATCAAATCACCATTAGAACACCCCCCTCTAACACTTCCGCCTTTTTCGTGATTTTCGTAGTCACTTTCCTGCTCGTCACAGGCGATTCAAAATAGGTCACGCCAGCGAATTATTCCTGATGTCAACGTACATCAGGACACCTTAATTTTTCACTTTTAATTATTCATTTTTAATTTAGCGAAGCTTACCTCTTCCCTCTCACTTCTCACTCTTACCATCCTTCATTAACTTCACTCCCTTCATGGTCAAAAAATATTCTTTGCGATCTTTGCGTCCTCTGCGAGCAACAGTATTTTTTTTCGTGTTCTTTCGTGAATTTCGTGGTTGACAATCTTTTTCATAATTCTAAATTTAAATATGCGAAAGCTTTAAAACAAGCTGTGAGCGACAGCGAATTATTCCTGATGTCAACGTACATCAGGACACCTTAATTTTTCATTTTTCACTATTCATTTTTCATTTAGCGAAGCTCACCTCTCACTTCTCACTTCTCACTTCTCACTCTTCTCTAATTGCTCACATTCATCCTGATACTATACACCCCCTTCTGCGCCGTAACAAACAGCATCTTACCATCAGCACCGCCAAACGTCACATTCGCCGTCCAGCCCGCCGGTATCTTAATATTCTCGACCTGCTTGCCTTCTCTATCAAACACCACCACCCCGCGGTTATTCGTCAGATACACATTCCCGCAGCAGTCAATCGTCATCCCGTCAGACCCCATCTCGCAGAACAGCTGCTTACCAGCCAGCCCACCATCCTCCAGAACCTCATATTTATATATTCTACCGGCCCCAATATCAGATACATACAGCACCTTACCATCAGCCGTACCGATCAAACCGTTTGGCCTCACCATATCATCTATCACCCGCACCGGCCCGCCGCTGCCCGGCATAAGATAATACACACACTCGCCATCCTGCGTCGGCTTTTCATGCTCCCACCAGCTCCGCTTATAGAACGGGTCACTAAAATATATCCCGCCGTCCGGCCTAACCCACAGATCATTCGTTGAGTTCAGCCGCACACCGTTATACTCATGTGCCAGTACCTCATACTCCTTAGTCTCAACATCTATCTTCCATAACTCACTATTCTCATCGGCACAGGCCAGCAGATACCCGTCATTATCAAAATACAGCCCGTTCGCCCGACCCGCTGGCCGCATAAACGTCTCCAGCCCACCTTCGACCGTATAGACCATTATCTGATTATTCGGCTGATCAGTAAAATACACATTACCCGCCCTGTCAGATATCGGCCCCTCGGTAAACTCAAACTCCGTCGATATCGTCTCCAGCACCGCCCCCCTGGCAACTATCCCTTCAGCCTCGATTAACGACCTGTCGCACCCCTGCCCGCCGCAGCCGGCCAACCCTACCGCCATCAACCCACAAAATATACAAACACATATCAAACTTAACTTACCCATAATTATTTCCTCAATAAATCAGTTAACTTCCGCACGATCAGACAAAACATAGGAGACCTCTGGAAATTGCTTTTGATCTTGTAATACCTCCAGCATGTTTATAAGAACATAATTTACCTGCAAATAACAATACAATTGCCAAAAATAGAATAACACAAAAATATTTCTTTATCAAATTCACATAACCCTCAATTGTAAAATTATTTGTATATCCATAAACCGACTCTTATATTCCGCAAAAAATAATAATGCATTATACCATTTCTATCAAGACAAAAACCCGGTTCTTTTATCATGAACGAAACGAATCACCTTATATATTATTGATACTTACCCGCAGCCACAATTTTTTAATGTCAGTTATTTTCTGAATTCTTAATTTAATGCATCCCCTTCATGGCCAAATAATATTCGTTGCGACCTCTGCGGCCTCTGCGAGCAACAGTATTTTTTTTCGTGTTCTTTCGTGAATTTCTATGAAGCCAGAATGCAACATTAATTTTCTAATTTTATTCATTTTTGCTATAATTCCTTTATCTTGCAAAGGATAGGGCTCTGCTGAGGAGCAACCCGAGCGTTGCAAGTTGTCAAGAAGCCGGGGCGGTTTTACACCGCCTCGTTTTTTGCTTTTTGACCTTATGCGATAAACCTATTTAAAACAATTTTCGCGTAGCGAATCATTATTTACCTGATTGTTTCATCTTTCTATCCGGAGTGTCCGAGGCTGTATTTTACGCCATGGTTCCATTATATATATTGCGATACGGCTTAATTTTCGTGTCAGGTTCAAAACCCAAATGCACGACCAAGGTTCCGTATCGATTTCAATCGGGCAAAATCATAGGTAATATTTATATTTTACTTATATTGGTATCAAACACTTTGCAATTCAGGCATCTGCCAACTTGTCCCATCTCGCATCATCGCCCACAATCGTACGAACAACCGTCGGGCTGTAGCTACTATCGCTATTTTTGCACGAGTTTTACTTCCCCTCTTTATTCTTTCGTATGTTTCTTTTATCCATGGATTCCAACGCAAACCCAGCCAGCAAACCTCAACAAGTAATGCTCGCAATAACCTATTGCCATATTTACTTATCCGCCCATGACGGTCTGTATTACCTGATTGGTACTGACGCGGTGTCATACCAATATAGCTGCCAACTTGTTTGCAATTCTTAAATCTATGTGGATCATCAATATAAGCTGCAACTGCCTCTGCCAGACGTGGGCCAACTCCGGGAACAGTCTGTAATAGTTTTACCTTTTCATCAGTACTATTTAACTCTTCCAGTTTATCTTCAACTACTTGCAAAGCGTCTGTTAATTGTTCCAGTAATATAAGCTCGCTCCATAGATTGCCTTTCCAGAGCTCATCTGGTTTAACTTTATCCATTGGCATAGCCATACTTCTTAACTGTTCCAGATTCTGCTTAGACCAGCACTTTCTGCCTGACGGCAACGAATACGCCTGGGCATTTAATAAAGAACGAATAGTATTTTTTACCTGAGTTATCCGTTCTGTAAGGCTCTGGCGATAATTAATTAAAGATCGTTTCTCGCGAATTTCCTTTTTAGGAACATAGACAGTTGATAAATCTCCTAAAGCAGCACGCTTGGCCAGCCAAAATGCATCCTTTTTATCTGTTTTCTTCTTCAATTTTCTGCCAGACCATTCGCCGGTATTAGTATTTGCCACTTCATATTTTAATTCCAGGGTGTCAAAAAGGTCACAAATCCAGCCTATGATATCACAAGCCTCAAATACAATAAGATCAGCAGGGTGAGATACTGCCAGGTCATGAAGCTCTTGAGGGTTAGTCTTAAACGACTTATATGTAGCCTTACAGCTTTTTACCTCATAAAAACAAACTACACTCTTGAATTTTCCTAAATCAATTGACATAATAGTCTTCATAGCCAGAATACTCCGTATAAAATTGGTTAAATATTTGAGCGTCCCTGTGACAGCTCGTGCTAAAATTATTGTGTATTATAACACAAGCCATGCTACAGGAATATTCTGGCTTTCATTGTATTTTCGTGGTTGTAAAATTTACCGTCAAGTTATCTAAACTTTTTCTTATCGGTGTCCATTCGCGTGCATCAGTGGTTCAAATTTATTAATGAAGAAGGTTTTTTAACTTTCTTCCCTGCTGTTTTAGGGGTAATTGTTTTTTGTTTACATATTGGTTGGTCAGGATTGTTTTGTTTGGTCTTACCAATTTTAAAAATAGATGATTTATATGAAAGAGGATGCAGTGCTTACCTGGCTATGGCAAATAATAATCAATAACCAAGCCTCCCCAACCAACTTATTAGGCTCTTGGAGTCCCAGGATGAAGAACCCGTTAGGAGCGATAGAGAAAAACGCAATAAAACACAAAATATTCAATTCCCTCTGGCATTCTCATACAAATATACTATAATCAAACTCTGACTTATGGCTCTTTCGCAACTTAAACTACCACCACCAAACCCCAGTACCTCTATTGCCTCAATGACCCGATTAACCTAACTGACCCTTCTGGAGAATTTGCACTGGATGCATTGTTTATAGGTGTAGGAATGTCTTGGGGGATTACGCAACAAGTTATTACTGATGTTTCTTCAGGAAAAGATAGTGGTTGGGAAGCCTATGTGGGAGCTGCAATGGGCGGAGCTGTTGCAGGTGAAATTATGTTATATGCTCGAAATAGTAGCTTAGCGACTGGTTTAGGGAACCTAACATCTTCAAGCGTTACTCAATTGCTAAGAATGGCTTCAGGTAAACAGGAGTCATTTGATTTTGTTGAGGCTACAGTAAAATCATTGGAAGGATTTGCGGTTGGAGCTATACCTGGACCTAAAATTAAGGGTATTACGGCTGGCAGAGGAAGCTATATGGCAATAAGCAAACAGATAGTTACAAAGTTTGAAAGAAATATTATCAGTGGTTTTAAAAGTATGACAGCATTTAAGATGTATGTTGCTAATAGTCTGTCCTGGGCATTCCCTTCAGCTATTGTAGGAGGTGTAGTAGATGGTGTTAGAGAGTAAATTATTGATAATATTTATTCTTTAAGTATAATAGTTGAGGATGTTTTATGAAGAAAAACACAGTCAAAAAAATAGATGAGAAATTACTTCTGTTTATTTTTATGATTATTTTGCCTATATTATTAGTTCATATTGGGCATGGTAATTGGATAAATAGAATTATTGCAAGTAGTATTTCCATATCATGCGGAATGTTTTTCTGTCTTTATGTGGGGCTATCACCAAATTATAAAATTATTAAGAAAGATGGAAAACTTAATAACAAAGAATATTCAAAAATAAGACCAAGAGTTGAGTTTGCTATACGCATTATTATATTATGTGTTGGATTGACCGCGTTTTGGTTTCTTTTACTTCCGCAAATGAAAGATGTGTATAGACTTATAATTAGCAAGCAAGATCCTGAAATATTAAGAGGGATTGTTGAAAATGTTTCAACTGGACCTGGAGCACTTTTTATTTGTAAATCTGTTGAGTTTAAAATCGATAGCGGTGAGACTATTAAAAGACTGTATATGTATCCGTCTAGATCGGTTAAGTTAGGGAAAGAATATGATTTTGTAATTCTTCCTCAATCAAAGTTTATTTTAGAAGTAAAATAAACTCATTTTAACCACCACTTTTCCAACCAACCTTATTTGGCTCTTGGAGTCCCAAGATGAAGAACCCCGTAGGGGTGATAGGCGAAGCCGTTTAAAATAAAGTCACGAAGTGACACCACAATTCTTCACTCTTAGTTCTTCGTTCTTCACTTGCCGCTCTGCGGCATTAGGGGTATTGGGGAGCCTGAATAAAAATAATTCCTTGGAGCCTTGAAAACTTATTATTTCCTATTATATCTGTGTGCATCGGTGTTCATCTGTGGTTCTATTTTATTATTATCAGATAGACTTTTTGCCGAGCAGTATGCGAGGCTCATTTATCTAACAGTTGCAATTAATCTCCGAGCGGAGCGAGGTCTAGTCCAGACAAGGTCTGGTCTCTGCCAAGAGATATCTATCGATACTGACATATATTGCATTGAGAAAAAGCTTTATGCCGAGCAGAATGAAATACGCCTAAGGCGGAGCTCGGCACATTTCGCCGCAGGCGATTTAAAACAACGTCCTGTACCATACGGTGCAGAACACCACAATTCTTCACTTTTCGCTCTTCGTTCTTCACTTGCCGCACAGCGTCCTCCGCGAGCAACAGTATTTTTTTTCGTGTTCTTTCGTGAATTTTCGTGGTTGTAAAATTTATCGTCAAGTTATCTAAACATTTTCTTATCGGTGTCCATCCGCGTGCATCAGTAGTTCAAAATTATTAATCACGTACGCTCTTGTCGAACCATAGCTTTAGCGAAGGCTGAAGCAAGCCATCTTATAATTATTGGTACTTATCCGTAGCCACGGTTTTTAATGTCAGTTATTTTCTTAATGTCGAGTAGGCATAATATGGTTCCTATCATATAGTTATATGTGAGGAACTTCAATACCCCTCACAGAACCGGACTTGTGGCTTTCCCACATCCGGCTCTTCGGTTTAACTCACCTTACATGTGACATCCGTAAAAACTATGTACTATCCGCGGTTTCGGCAACGGATAATGATTCAGGTACTCTGTAAACTTAGCCCAGTTCATCTTACGCTTCTGACTACGCCTGTTCAGCCATTTCTTTACCATCCTAAGTGTTAGTTTGTAAAACTTTATTATTCCTATAGAGTTCTCACTGACACCATAGTATTGATAATGGCCTCGCAGTTTGGCTTCCAGAACCTTCCACCATTCCTTTGTCTTGAACTGGTTTCTTATATCTTTCAGCCAATCATTCATTTCCCGGCATTTGGTCTTAAACTTCTTGCTGCTGGTCTTACGACCCAGCTTAAAATTTCCTCTGCGGGATTTGTCACAATAATGCGTAAAACCCAAAAAATCGAACGTATTGGCCTTACGGCCTTGTTTTATAGCGTTTTCTCTCTCATACCGGCCAAAAGTCATATTTCGGCTCTTAGTCGGATGAATTTCCAGCCCATATTTATTGAACCGGTTCTTCAACGTCTTTTCGATCTTTCGGGCATCTTCTTCGTAACGAACCACACAAACAAAGTCGTCTGCATACCTCACCAATTCACAGTATCCTTTGACATGGCTCTTAACTGTCGTCTCAAACCATTCATCTAATACATAATGCAGGAATATATTGGCTAACATCGGGCTAAGAATACTGCCTTGCGGCGTACCTTTGTCTGACCTTACCAGTAAACCCTCATCAACATATCCGGCTTCAAGGAACTTCTCTATTATGTTTAATAATGCCGTATCTGATATTCTTATGCGTATAAATTCCATAAGTTTATCATGCTCAACATTATCAAAGAAGCCCTTTATATCCGCTTCGACTATATGGTTTACTGGTTGAAACATTATCAGGTCGTTGAGACTTTTCAATGCCCGATGACAGCTTCTTTTAGGTCGAAAGCCATACGAACAGTCTGAAAAATCCTGTTCATATATACTTTCCAGTATCCACGTGATACCACGCTCTACTATCTTGTTTTCCAGAGCTGATATACCCAAAGGACGGGTTTCCCTGTCATTTTTGGGTATATAGACCCGTCTGGCTGGTTTGGGCTTAAACTTATTACGTTTGAGCTTTGTTACCAGTCGTTCCAGATTGGCTTCTAAGTCAACTCCATATTCCTGCCAGCTTACATCGTCTATTCCTACTGCCTTATTCCTGTTCAGGCTATTGTAGCAATACCGGAGATATTCAACATCAAGTAAATGAGCAAGGCTCGTAAACCTGAAGCTTCGGTCTCTTCGGGCATGACCGGCTATAAGAGACAACTTTGTCAATGTTTTGCCAATTTCAGTGTATTGCATTTCTAATTCTGTCTCTTTACATTAAACCGTCGGCTCCTTCGAGTGGGTTCTATTGCCCTCAGCAGGCATTACCCTGCTTACTCCTCTACTATGGGCCGATCCGACTGCCAATATGCCATACCGTCTCGTAACTTCTTCAGCTTCCTCGACAGCTTCCTTTTGGAACATATTGGCTCTCCCAAGTTCCAATGCAGTCAGTTCGTTTACCCGCTACGGACTCAGACCCCGGCTCGCCGATATATACTCGCCTTATCTCGCATATACCAGTATTAGCTTCAGTGTTAAGAATCACCTGGCCCGGATGCGTTAATTTCTAATTTCGGGGCTCAATACCTTCACTTACGTTGTAGCTGACAAACTCCTTTCCCGGGGCTTCGCACAGCTTGTTACCTCACTGCACGCCCGGTTCTGTAATGGGCCGGTGGCTAACCCTTACCCATGCCGGATTGGCCGGCTTGACTGCACCAGCTTACCTTGGCGCTCTCTTAATTTTGAATTCTTAATTTAAAACATTCCCTTCATGGCCAAATAATATTCTTTGCAAGCTCTGCGGCCTCTGCGAGCAACAGTATTATTTTCGTGTTCTTTCGTGAATTTCTATGAAGCCAGAATGCAACATTAATTTTCTAATTTTATTCATTTTTGCTATAATTCCTTTATCTTGCAAAGGATAGGGCTCTGCTGAGGAGCAACCCGAGCGTTGCAAGTTGTCGAGAAGCCGGGGCGGTTTTACACCGCCTCGTTTTTTGCTTTTTGACCTTATGCGATAAACCTATTTAAAACAATTTTCGCGTAGCGAATCATTATTTACCTGATTGTTTCATCTTTCTATCCGGAGTGTCCGAGGCTGTATTTTACGCCATGGTTCCATTATATATATTGCGATACGGCTTAATTTTCGTGTCAGGTTCAAAACCCAAATGCACGACCAAGGTTCCGTATCGATTTCAATCGGGAAAAATCATAGGTAATATTTATATTTTTCTACTTATATTTTTATCAAGCACCTTGCAATTCAGGCATCTGCCAACTTGTCCCATCTCGCATCATCGCCCACAATCGTACGAACAACCGTCGGGCTGTAGCTACTATCGCTATTTTTGCACGAGTTTTACTTCCCCTCTTTATTCTTTCGTATGTTTCTTTTATCCATGGATTCCAACGCAAACCCAGCCAGCAAACCTCAACAAGTAATGCTCGCAATAACCTATTGCCATATTTACTTATCCGCCCATGACGGTCTGTATTACCTGATTGGTACTGACGCGGTGTCATACCAATATAGCTGCCAACTTGTTTGCAATTCTTAAATCTATGTGGATCATCAATATAAGCTGCAACTGCCTCTGCCAGACGTGGGCCAACTCCGGGAACAGTCTGTAATAGTTTTACCTTTTCATCAGTACTATTTAACTCTTCCAGTTTATCTTCAACTACTTGCAAAGCGTCTGTTAATTGTTCCAGTAATATAAGCTCGCTCCATAGATTGCCTTTCCAGAGCTCATCTGGTTTAACTTTATCCATTGGCATAGCCATACTTCTTAACTGTTCCAGATTCTGCTTAGACCAGCACTTTCTGCCTGACGGCAACGAATACGCCTGGGCATTTAATAAAGAACGAATAGTATTTTTTACCTGAGTTATACGCTCTGTTAGGCTCTGACGATAATTTATCAAAGATCGTTTCTCTCGAATTTCCTTTTTAGGAACATAGACAGTTGATAAATCTCCTAAAGCAGCACGCTTGGCCAGCCAAAATGCATCCTTTTTATCTGTTTTCTTCTTCAATTTTCTGCCAGACCATTCGCCGGTATTAGTATTTGCCACTTCATATTTTAATTCCAGGGTGTCAAAAAGGTCACAAATCCAGCCTATGATATCACAAGCCTCAAATACAATAAGATCAGCAGGGTGAGATACTGCCAGGTCATGAAGCTCTTGAGGGTTAGTCTTAAACGACTTATATGTAGCCTTACAGCTTTTTACCTCATAAAAACAAACTACACTCTTGAATTTTCCTAAATCAATTGACATAATAGTCTTCATAGCCAGAATACTCCGTATAAAATTGGTTAAATATTTGAGCGTCCCTGTGACAGCTCGTGCTAAAATTATTGTGTATTATAACACAAGCCATGCTACAGGAATATTCTGGCTTTCATTGTATTTTCGTGGTTGACAATCTTTTTCATAATTCTGAATTTAAATATGCGACAGCTTTAAAATAAGTTGTGAGCGACAGCGAATTATTCCTGATGTCAACGTACATCAGGACACCTCCTTTACACTTTTTATTTTACCCTTTACACTTTGATGCCGCTCCGCGGCATCTGGTCTGTCCAGCGGTTGAAATCCGGCGGATTGACTAATGGTAAATTACCGCCGCTATAGCTCCGTAGCCCGCCGCACACCCGCCGTTTAACCATCGCATTATCACCACACAATCTCTACACACCCACCGAAATACCAGAAGAGCCCTTCTCACCGCCGCGCCTCTCCGCAGCCCTCGGCATATATCCCGTTAGCTTTCACGCTCCCCCCGTTCGCCACCTCACTCCGAAACTGCCCGACAGAGCTCTTCCTTCCGCCGCGAAACTTCCACCCCCATTCCATTCACCCGCAACTCCCCTCCGTCCAGCGCCGCATACATCCCATTACCAGTTAATCCTCTTTCGCATAGCAACACCACAACTTTAACTCTTCACCAGCTGTAAAACAAATTATGAGCCGAAAACGAACTCCTCAACTCTTAGTTCATCACTCAAGATACAACCTGCACGATCACCGTCCGCTTCCTCGGCCTCGTATCAAAATCAACCAGCACTATCTGCTGCCAGGTCCCTAACATCAGCTTACTATTGACGATAGGCACATTCAGCGACGGCCCCATCAGCGTCGCTCGCACATGTGCATGACCGTTATCATCATGCCAGGTCAGCTCATGTTCATAACGACCATCCTGCGGAGCAAACTTCTCACAAGCTGCTTTTATATCATAATTTACAAGACCGGGCTCATACTCGATCGTCGACAGGGCCGCCGTCGAACCAACTACAAACAGCAGCACCGCAGCATCCATAACTTCATTTGTTTCAACAACTTTCGATACGATACCATCAACCTCACTGGTTATATCCACTATATCACAATTGCCTTTCGTTGAAATCTCTATCTGCCCGGTAAAAAACATATATACCCTTTCTAATTAAATCTTCGGATTAAGTGCTCGAGCATAAGTTAAATATTATCATTCAAAACATCTAACATCTAATTTAAAGCAATATAGCACAATACTTTATGATGATAACATTTTACACCGTTTAACAAAAAAGCGTGAGGCATTAGCCGAACACATTAATTTTTCACTTTTTAATTTTAATTTTTCACTTACTTAGGCGGCAATTTTACCGTCCCAAGTATCTCGCAATCCTTTTATTTACATTAACTTATATAACAGCACAAAAATGTTTCTATAAATAAGAACGATTTTCCCTTATTTTTCTTGTCTCTCACACCGATATTTTGTAATATAATAGTGTAAACAATAAAGATTTTTTTACAATGATATATATAAATTAAGAACTTATGACAAAACTTACAGGCAAAATCTATAACTTTTATTATTTCTGGCGATTTTATTTTTATCGTCTGAAACCGGATTTTGCCCGCGCCTACGCCAGATGATCTTCCCTGGCACATAATCATACAAAACAAAAATTATAAACCGTGAGCAAAATCCTTTGTTCACGGTTTTTTTGTTTTAAACCCCAACAAAATAAAAACTTATAAATCAATAGTATTCAATAACCCCTAAAACAAGTGAGATTAAAAAAATGGAAAACGAAACGACATGCAACCAAACATCGGAACTGGTAATACCAACCATCAACAAGCCGCAGGCGATGCTATACAGCCGCCAGGCCAAACAGACCGAAACTGTCATAGACATCAACGGCATGAAAATCGGCGGCAGAAATTTCGCTGTTATCGCCGGACCTTGTGCTATCGAATCTCGCAGCCAGGTGTTCGCAAGTGCTTTTGCTGTACATGCTTCCGGTGCTAATGTCTTTCGTGCCGGTGCCTATAAACCACGCACCAGCCCATATACCTTCCAGGGGTTTGGCCAGAAAGGGCTCGACCTGCTCAGCGAAATAGCACGCGAACTCAATATTCCTGTAATTTCAGAAGTTATGGATACTGCTGACGTTACAGCCGTTGCCGAAGCTTGCGATATCCTCCAGATCGGCAGCCGCAACTGCCAGAACTTCTCACTGCTCAAAAAAGTTGGAAAGACCGGCAAGCCTGTCCTTCTCAAAAGGGGTTATATGAATACTATTGACGAGTTTTTAATGGCGGCTGAATATATACTGGCTGAAGGCAACCCAAATGTTATCCTATGCGAAAGAGGAATCCGCAGCTTTGAGACTGCAACACGTAACACCTTGGATATCAATGCGATACCGGTTATCAAAAGCCGCAGCCACCTGCCCGTTATCGTTGATCCAAGCCACGCCTGCGGACATACCGAATACGTCCCCGCACTATGTAAAGCTGCTATGGCGGCCGGTGCCGACGGACTGATGGTAGAAGTTCACGTCCACCCGGATCAGGCCATGTCAGACGGCCAGCAATCTCTTAACCCGCAGCAGTTCTCTGAACTTATGGACGATCTAAGGATACTCGCCCCGGCATTAAACAGAAAAATGAAATAACCATAAACCTCCATAGACACTGCTATAACATATAGCACAGCAATCATTTATGAGCTCATCCAGAGAAATTTGGATGGGCTCTTTTGTTCGTGAAATACCTCGAGCTTGTTCGCCGCTCCCGGCGTACCTATCCAACTTCCCACCCTAACAACATAACGCCTGTTTTTTCCCTAGAATGTGCCAACCCAATCAAGCATCAGGGCAATACCATTGTAACTGCCGTGAATTATCATTGCCGCGGTCAAAAATGGATACGCCAGCTCCAGCTTTGGACGCGATTGCTGCTGAAATACATCCAGCCACATACGGATAAGTCCAAATGACGCTATCGCCGAACATGATACATGCAGCATAGTGCAGACCGTCCATCGCCACTTAATTATCTCTGGGGTGGGCAAATCGATATAAATATATATGTATAAAATATTTTCGATCACCGCAAACATCAAACCACCGGCCAGTGCCGCTATCAAAATCTGGAATAAATTATGAAACAGGTATGGCCGTTTCTCGACTATGTAGTATATAAGTGCTATCTTGAAGATCTCTTCTATCATCGGACCAAATGTGACAAGATTAACTATCTGCCAGCCGGTACCATGGGTAAAAGATGAACTTATCAGCGATGCTACAGCCGCCAGCGGACCAGCTACCAAAACAATACCAATAGTAATCAGCCAGCTCTTCAGATATGACGTCTTCTCCCAGCCTTCCGCCAGCCAGTATCGATAGCTAAGCTCTTTTGTTGCAGTCTTTTCGGCATCTGCCAGTGCAGGCTCATCAAATACGCTGTGCTCTATGTCCTGCAGACGATCCTGAGGTTCCATTTCTGAATCATATCCCGGCTCAACCGGTCGATTAGCCTCTTCAGGATGAAATATTTCACCGGTATATCCCGGCTCATTTCTTATATCAAACTGTTCACGATCATCCATATTTATTATTTATTTAAGGTCTTTAATAACTCAAAGTGACCAATTAAACATTGTTTATCATTGTAACATTTTTAGATACAAACTGTTATATCATATTAACGAATTATGAAGTAAATATTTTTGCGTTAGCTTATAATAAAGGTGAGCGAAGCGGCTCCTCAGCTCTTCACTTTTAGTTCTTCACTTCACGTAATTTATACGCTGTTCCCGTTACCAACACTTCCACTGCGGGTGCCTTATTCATACTGCCAGATACTATACTCGAAAAATCCATTCTTATATTACAAACAGCATTATACCCCATTCTTTCGGCATCCCTCATCATACGCACTATTGCCTCGCGACGGGCACGCATCATAAGGCGGTCATAGCTCTTCATCTCGCCGCCAAATATCATCCGAAAATGAGACAGGAAACTTTTTAGATAATCATTTGCTATCACTACCTGCCCTTCAACTATACACGAACAGCAGCTTGCGTCAACTGGGCCAACCGGATTACGACCGTTTGTTATACAAAAATAGCCCAGTTCGCTTTCTGCTTCGTTCAGGCTATTTAAATGCTTCTTTTCAAAGTGCCTGCCAGCTATCAAGCCGGTCAGAAGAAGCAGAACAAAAATTACTATCTCTGCAAAATACGCAAATAGCGGACCTGAAGAAGAGATATCAGATGAAAGTTGCAAAAGAATCAACTCAGCTTTCCTCCATTTGTGCTACCGGTATATCGTCTTCCAATATTACTGCCGTTCCATATACATAAAGCTCTGCTGCTCCCTGGGTAATGGCACTTGTACTGAACCTGACATTCACAATGGCATTAGCTCCCAACTGGTTAGCTTGTGCTATCATACGCTCCATCGCCTGGCGACGTGCCTCGGTAAGCAATTCGGTATACCCTGTCAACTCTCCGCCCAGCATATTCTTGAAGCTGGCTGCTATATCTCGACCAACATGTTTCGCACGAATTGTATTACCCTGAACCAAACCGCAAAGCTTGACAATCTTTTTACCAACAACAGTTTCCGTATTCACAATAATCATCTTAATAATCCAGAAAAGAATTTATTATTATCTGTTTTTCACACCAAAATAACATTACCTAAATGCCCTGAGACGAGAATAGTTATACCCTAGGCCAGATTATGTGTCAATAAAATAAATTTAGCTATATTAGTGACTTACAAAAAAACTTTACCATAAATTCGATGCACTTTATAGGGGATAATACCTACATATTATAAGGATTATAGGACTATAGCCAATAAGTACCTTACTCCGATTGTATTTTTTTACTACTTATGTTCTAATTTAGTCAACAAGTTTTAGCGGCAATCGCCATATTAAAGGGAGTATAACGATGATTAAAGAAGTGGACTGCAAGGACGAGCAAAACACAAGTCTTCAACGAATGATCGAAACTCAATTTTCACTCGTTGAACAAAAACGTATCTCTAAGTTGCTCATTAATGGCGTAAGATTCCATAATAACTCTAATTTTTCTGATCCGGATTGGGTAAGGTATATTTGCGACCATAAACTTGACCTTGTTCCTGGAACTCCCCCCACACACAGACAGCATGAATTATTATTCAGTAAGTTGCATTATACCAGGTACTTACTAGAAAAAATCAGGCATAAAATATTAAAGCCTAACAATAAAATTCATTACAAATGGATAAAAGCACTGCTTGACATCGATAGAAAACAAACCTCTATCAGAGACATTATTACAACCTCTAATATGGGACTTGTACTCAGCATGGCACAAAAATGCAGGTATAAAAACCTGGAATACGGCGAACTCGTCAGCGAAGGTGCCATGGCACTTCTGCGAGTTACTGAGTGTTATGATTACAGACTTGGTTTCCATTTCAGCACTTACGCATGCAGAGCCATTGGTAAAAGCTTTGTCAGACTGGCAAAAAAACAATTCCGCAATAACCGCATTTTATATATTGATTATGACCCGGCTCTGGAAAAAGATGATACCTGCCAGCAAATTAGAGAACAACGAATTTTTGAGACTATTCGACAAGTCAGACATTATATACTTGGCAATAATGGTAATCTGTCCGATATTGAGCGTGAAGTGCTAAAAATGAGATTCTCGGTCGGAGATTTTCACGGTAATCAAATGACATTAAAAGACATAGGTCTAATATTGGGTTTATCAAAAGAAAGAATCAGACAAATTCAGAACCAGGCTGTTGACAAGTTGAGTATGATAGTTAAATAATATGTTAACTAACAATACAAACAACACCCATTCCACCTGTATTATAAAATTCAATAAATCCATCACTAATAATCAATTAGAACAATCTAAACTTTTAAACTTAAGCGATTTCCTCTCATATTCTGATAAAATTTACTTTTTATTCTTGAAATATACTATCATCTCTATGTAATCTATTATTGATATTCATCTCCTATTCATGGAGAGCACTGGTTACTTGTATGAAATTCGTTTTGCACTATTTCTTGTGACAGGGGTATTTGAATGGACACCACATTAGTATTGTTTAAAAAGAATGGGGAGAGAAAAGATATCCACCTAAACGGAGATAGCACTATTATTGGCCGAAGGCCTGATTGTAATATCAGAGTTCTTAAATCTGCAGTCTCACGCCAGCACTGTAAACTTATCTGTGAAAATGGGCATATTGTGGTTACAGACCTCAACAGCTCAAACGGCACTTACGTAAACCACAAGAAAATTGACCACCCTACCGCCGTTTCTCCCGGCGATGTAGTCAGTATCGCTGATCTCGATTTCACTCTTATGATCGACGGCAGCCCTATCGATGTGGTACCACCAATTCATGAACAGGAAACGTCACAGGGATAGCACAACTCCAATATCCTTCATTCCTGACAAAACTGAACTGGTTGACACACTGGGAAACATCAACTTAAGTATTTGTATATAATAACTTACATATCAGTAAGATATTATATATCAGACAATTCTCTTGACTTTCATCTTATATATCATTAATCTGTTTGATCTGTTTCGACATATTACGGGCTGTGGCGCAGCTTGGCTAGCGCGTTTGACTGGGGGTCAAAAGGTCGCAGGTTCAAATCCTGTCAGCCCGATTTCTTTTTGCAGCTGCATATAACTAAGTTTGGTCTGATTTACAGACTAACTGTAATGGCATAACCCACTGAACCATATCTGTTTAAGTTCTCTACGGTAATAATGACATATTATTGCCATATAATCATCAACCGTTAGCATATACAGTCGTCAGATGCAAAAAAAAATCAGGAATATCCTATTCCTGTGAAACATTATGAAGGTATAATTGCTCTATTAATTCATTTGGCGTAACAACTCTAACATCAGAATCAAGCCGACTGACACATTCAGCCACTTCATCCCAGCCATAACTCCAGGCATGAACAATAACAAAAGTATAACCATCTTCACTATAAGGATTTGCCGGTAAGGCATTAATACTGGCAGCCAGGTTAACACCTGTATCACATACCCCCTCCCGACGATTGGCCCATAGTGCATACCTACCGGTAACCATAGGCTTACCGTTAAACCAGACTATTTTGCCACCGCCACTATCATATCCAAGAAACATGCCACGCAGACTATCCAGCTGAGAATAAAGCTGTCCCGTAGTATAAGCCTCACTAGTTAGCGGCCCGGTATAATTATCCAGAATACACATTGTACTTAAATCAGCCTGATCGAGATATTTATCCAAGTGACTCATATGCAGTTCCAGCTCTGGAAACTGAGATGGATGAAAATAATCCAGACCTGAACAGTACCCAATAAAGCAATCAGTTTCCTCTGCATTATCATACCACCATTTCATTACAGTAGGACCTATTTTCATCATTACCGGCGGCATCCCCCAGCCCATTGCAAACTGCCCACGATACTGACTGCCAAATCGCTGCGAATTCTGGGCCCAGCCATCTGCACTGAAAATCGTATTTACGTTATCCATATCACTCATACAAAAAGCAACATAATGCACATTATCTTCCGGCACATATTTATTATCACTGCAAGGCTGTTGAAATTCTACCACAGGTGTCATTGATGCCGTTCCCGCAAACAGTGAAAGATTCAACATCCAATCCGTAACAACAGTATACATGTTGTGGTTAGAATGAAATGTAATCGCATTATCTTCACCTGGAGCTACGGAGCTATCCCAGCCAAAACAAGGAATATTTGCCTTAAAACTGCTAAAAACATCTTCTGTCTCTTCTAAATCTTCATGCCACCATGTCAGAGCACCAAGAGCAACAGGCAAATCTCGTAAATACGCTCCATGACTTGAGATATCGTTTCGCTGAACAAAGATTGCCTCTTTTGCAAAACTTTCACCAAACTGATCCCATACCCATTTTTCATCATGTCCCCTGGCATCATAAGCCATAGAAACTCCTAAATTATCCATTAACGATAGATCATTAACATCGACAACCAGAGAATCTGGTAACACAGCTGCCAGACAAACAGCAGCGGTCAAGGAATCGGTATCATTATAAGCATCGCATAAGATATAACTGTTATAATAGCTTGAAAAATGACCAAGCGTCCATTCTACCGGCTTTGACGAACTTATTGCAGAAATATCTATTTTGCTTACTTTATACTGTGAGTTTAGATCATCCAGCCAAAGTCTGTTTCCGTTTGTGCGAATAAACAACGCCGGTTTGACACGTGCAATCAAACCCTGCAATGACTGAACCATAACTTGCTGCGTTGTACTTAAATACCCCTGGTCCAGGTAAAATATTTGAGTCGGAGCTGAAATACCAAAGTCAAGATAATCAGCACATGAAAAACTCATAACCTGACCGGCCTGCACCTGACCATTTGTTACCCTGTCAACACGCCAGTAATACTCCTGCCCTAACTCCAATCCCACTTTGTAAGAGTTCGTAAAAGTGACAGCCTCAAATGCAGCCGGCTGTTCATTCGCTTCTGCCCAATTTTGGGACAGGAAGTTGAGATCAAGCAAATTAACATCTCCACTGGAATTCATATCCGAAGAATATGTACCGGTAGAATTTTCCTCTGCCAGCCACTGCTGGACAAAAATATTCATGTCCATAATCCCAACCTGACCATCATAATCTATATCTCCTGCCAGAAAAGTGCGTTGCGCCTCGGTTACTTCTTCCGGATCTTTGCCAAGATAAACAATATACATCAAATCCGAATCTGCACTATTCCACGCCAGATTCAGTTTGTCAGACCACCCTTCTGTGCCATCTGGCGGGAAATAATCGTAAGACATATCTACCCATGGATTAACTGCGACATCATCCAGCCACACGCTACCAGCAAAATCTCCAAACGTACTGACTGAAAAGAATATATCAAAATTTGCCACATCTTCAGGAGCTGTTGCTTCTATCTGAACTACCTGCCAGCTATTTTCTGTTAATACCAGAGTCTTTTGAATTTCACCTAAAAAAATCCCGCTTACATTAAAAAATCGAAAACGAACTTGAGGGTTTCCAATAGCACCGCTACTGGTCTTATAATCAAATGACAGCCTGTATTTTTTACCTGACTCAATGTTCACATACCCCTGGCTACGCCAATCCCGGTGATTCCCTATCCCTGTCGAAACCAGTTTCCCTGACCGTACGCCCTCACTTGCTTCACTATCGTCAACAACACCACCCCCGGTATACCAACCCTGGCTACCAGACTCAAAGCCCGGATTGATTTCGACCAGGTTTACACTATCATCATAATCTGCATGAGCCGAAGAAATTTCTCCCTGCCAGAAAAACATCAATAGAAACAACAGGACTAACCTGCAACAAATTATATCAGCCATTCGTTCTCTCAAAATTCAACCCTCCAACAGACTGACTTCCAAATCAATCAGACACGTTAATGAAGTCATCAAGGATAATTCTCATTATATGGAACAGACCAGGGAAGCATTATACTCCCCTGGTCATCATTCACATAATTAAACCTTTGCCTTTTTTATCTATATTTTAATCACAGATACCGTTTGACAAAGTACAGTTTAGCCAATCAGCAGCCATAATGGCAAAATCCGCGATATTAACGACACAGTCATTATTAACATCACCTGCCATCACAGGATCACAAATACGCTGATCAGTTGTGTAACTCCAAATATTACCAGTTGCTACACTATCTGTTAAGATACTGTCAATACGCCAGAAATACTCAGTAGTGAAATCCATTTCCGGGCTAAATGTTGTACCAGCCTGATTACCCTGATAAACAGAAGCATCACCATTCGTAACCAGTTCTTCATCAGAACCCCAGTAAACATCATACGAAACAGCACCCGGCACACTTCCCCAACTGCAAACACGTAACGGAGAAACAGCAGTTTCGCCATCAGCAGGATCTGGCGAATATGCCGTTGGCGGTATTGTAGTAAATGACCAAACATCGCCGGTAATACTTGTATCAACACGCCATGAATAAGTTACACCTGCTTTTAGCTCTTCTTGAGGTGTAAATGAAATTTCATTTGGATCATCAGTTGTCCAGGTTGGGGTAGTAATCAATGTCCAGTTAGGGTCTGCGCCTTCTGCCAGGTACAGAGAATATCCTTCTTGTTGAGTAGATGGCTTATTCCAGCTTAATGAGGTGTCAACCGGAACATCAATTTCGCCATCAGCCGGATCAGGATTTATTGCCAAATTATCATCTACATATGGATGCACTGCAACATTGTCATACCACGCTGATCCAGAAAACGGTGTATCGAATAAATTTGCAGAGAGAAATATGTCAAAATAATCTGCACCATCCGGACAGGTATATTCACTTGTGACACTTACCCATTCACCATCAGTCAGATCGAGCGTCCCTTGAGATTCTCCTTTAAAATCCCCTCCATTTGAAAAGAAACGGAATCTATACTGAAGATTGCCTGTTGAGCCTTCTGCTGTTTTGTAATCAAAAGCAAATTGATACACCTGGCCTATGGTAATATCACTGTAACCCTGACTACGCCAATCTCTGCTGCTGCCATCTGTTTCCTGCTTAGCTGAGTGAGTTCCTTCACTGGCTTCGGTATCATCGATAGTACCACCACCGGTATACCAGCCTTGGCCACCTTCTTCAAAACCTGGATTTACGCTTATCAGGTTAACAGTATTGTTAAATGCCCCAAAACCGGCACTTGAAAAACCCAAAACTATAAAAGCAACTACGGCTAAAACCTGTTTTCTCATTTGCCACAAAATTGTATCCATTTTTTTCATCATGCACTTCTCCAAAAAATTATATAATAAGTTCTATAACATATAACATAGAAATCAAATAATAAAGTCGCTAATCTACTTGCGTCTGACAAGCACTCCCAGGCCGCCAAGGGCTAAAGAAATCATTGTAGCCGGTTCAGGTGTGACAACAACAGAATCAAACAAAACTGCTCCTGTTGACCTGTCGCCAAAAGTATTTAATGTAAACCATACATCGAAATAACTCACCTCATCCGGAGATGTATAAGTTAGACTGGCTTCTTGCCACTGACCATTGGTCACAGCAAGATCAGACTGAGCTTCACCAATCCATCCACTATCACTAAAAAACCTGAAACGAACCTGAGTACTATTATCATAAAGCACATCAGTTGTTTTGTAACTGAAAATTAAGGTTAGTTCTTCTCCCGGTAATACTGAAACGCCGGCACTTCGCCAATCCAGGTTATCCCCCGTATCTTCTGCATATAACTGGGCACAATAAATACCATCAACAGCATCAGTATCGACTATTGTACCTCCGCCGGTATACCAGTAATCTGCACCACTTTCATAACTGCCATTCTGAATTAGATTTGCATGGGTTATTCCAGAAACAACCAGAACAACCAAAGTTACCAATAGCTTTTTCATCTTCTTTACCTCCAAAAAACAATAATATTATTTAGATAAGGATACACATCCATATTCGTTATTTTAATATTCCGCAGACTTCAACTCCAAAATCGGGTTAACCAGGAAAGCCCAGTCTCCAAAATTTTGCATGCCTTCCAGGCAAGTCATTGTAAGAAACCTGTCTGAGCTATCCAACTCAACCTTGATATCAAGCGGGTTATCGGTTGAGAGATAACCTTTATGGGAAAACACATTTATACCGTCAACCAGAATAAACAGATCGACATCTGTAGGCTCCTCTGTACTACTCTCTATAAGACCAAATACCGCTGTAAAACGTTCTATCTCTACTCCTGACAAAGATGACCTGATAGCATCTAAATCAAATGTTATACCGGCATTTGAATGCAAACAAATACGCGGTGATATTTGTTTTTGCACATCCTCTCCATTCATTATCAAATATCCCAATTCCGGATTCCCACCAAAACCCTTCTTGATTTCACGATTATTACAAACAGGAACATAACAATCTCCATTTGTATCAGGAAATCGATCAAAGCTAATGCCGGTAGATGTTATTTCAACCGAACCATCCCCTCCGTCAGGCATAAACACACCATCTATATAAGGGTGCGAAGCAGCAACATACCCGGACACTCGAAATGACTCTGCTTCAGATTCAACGTAACTAACTTTGCCGCTATAGAAATCTATCCCGTAATTTGTCTTGCCTGTACCAAAACCATTGCCCCCTCCTATAATATCAGCCAGGTCAATATGCTGGCCTTTCCAGGCAAAATTTGATGATGAATTACAATTACGTACAAAACTGTTTCTATTAATTGGTATCGATTCTATTGTACTATCATCAGAATCGTAGCGTATTGCATTATCCTGGTATACTTTCCTGGTCTTGTTCTTATTATCTTTGGAACCGGCATAAAACTGCACCTCACCTTTTAATACATGCAGCTCGGAAGAGCCGGTGCTATCAACCAGAACCCCAAACTCTGTTCCAAGATCAACAAATTTAGTCTTCGAGCTTTCAACGGTAAAACCTTTGCCTATCTCTGAAACATGAGCATACAGTTTCCCATATTCCAGGTAAAGCCGAGACTTATCAATCTCAAAAGAAGCCGGACCTTCAATAAGAACATCCACACCTTCATTATATCTTAATTTAAGATATCCTTTGCTGATTACATACGGTGCCTGATTGGTAAATAAAACATCATCATCCTTCAATACCTCTGATGATTTAGCCCATTCTAACCCCATCTGGTCAACAACAACACCAACGGGAACTGAATATTTCGGCGGAAAAACATTCGCATACAGTATAAACAGAATCATCAAAACAGCTGCCAGCGAAACCAGTTTATTATATATCATAAAAAACTTGCCTGGAATTTGTCGCTTCCTGGCATTTTTAGATTTCACGACCTCTTCAACTTCAATCTCGTCGTAAGTTTCAACCGCAGGTGCTTCTCGTTCCAGTTTTAATAAATCCCTGAAAATAGTACCGGCCTGGCCACCCCCGGCATGTATTGAGACCGGCAAATTAATACATTGCCTTTCAATTCCTATAGTTATATTAATATATTCACAATAATATTCACGCAATCTTGCATCGTTAATGATCAACTCATTAAACCTTTGAATATCCTCATCAGGTAAGGTACCATCCAAAACCTGCTCTATCATATAGCGAAATTGAAACAGCTGCTCACTATAACTCATAGTTCCTCCTTCAATATAATGGAGGTTGTGCTTTCAACACATTTCAGCAGCATACCTTTGATGCGAGAAAAACGCTTATAAGTGGCATCAAGTGACAAATTTATTAAATCTGCTATCTCAGATATTTTCCTGCCTTCTCTGAAACGCAAATTAATTAAGGTCATTTCTTTAGCTGGAAGCTTGCTCAAACATACCCGCAGCGCATCATTTTTCAAGTCAATTTCATTATGTATTTTCTGGTTTTGCTCGGCTATTAATTCAATTGTCTCATCGAAAAATATTACCCTGGAACGTGATTGCTTTTTCCTGAAAGCCATAACCTGATACTTGGCCATTGTAATTGCCCAAGCCAGAAAATTACTATTTATATCGAAGTCATGGAAATTTTCCCACATATATGATGCCGCAGCCTGCAGGACATCTTCAGCATCAGCATGATTGGGGATTAATGTGAAAATAAAGTTATGAATCTTTAAATATTCTCTAGTGTATAAACTTACAAAAGTTTCTCTATTTCCACAATTGCTATCTTTTTTAGAATAATTTTTCATACAAGGAAATTCACATATCAGGTATATATTATGCGAAGTACAATATTATAAAGCGGAAATATCTATATCCTGACCAACAAAATTAAAATAATTTAATTTTTCTTATTTTTAGCCAACTTTCACACCATTAAAACTGAATTGTTTCCTGATTGGACCACTCTATTGCCCTCCAAACTATATTCATATATGGATAATCACGTAAAACAATAAGGTATATCACCAAAAACGCAGGAAAGTTTAAATTATTTGCATAACTTTATACATACCCAGACAAAATAGATTATTGTCGCAAATATTCATTTATGATATACTGCCCTCCGTTGTTTATGGAAAATTTAAAATAAAAAAAGCCTGGGTAAAATGAATTACCCAAGCCCTAATTACCTGTAAAATATTCTTTTATGATTAGAATGGAAGCGATACACGCAAGGTAAATGCTGTCATATCTTCAGGATGGTCTTCTGCGTCAATATCAAACAGAAGCTTAGCCCAAACTACAACACCTTTACCATTATTCCACATAATTTCAGGTCCAAGACCCATATATCTGGAACTTATATCATCTGCATCTCTACTGCCATCGTCGTCCGCATTTTCAAATTCGCCCTTAAAGGCAATACCGGCACGCAAATTAGGATTTAGCCCCATATGCAAAGTCTGCCAGATCTCCAGCTTGTCATCAGGATCATATGGAGTAGGCCCCATATCGGTATTAAAACAATAACGAATTTCAGTATCATGACCCCACATACCTTCATTATACAGCTTTGAAAGAATGACAAACGGTTGGAATGAAGTTGAACCACTACCAACATTGGGATTGCCAAAAGGAGTAAAATCTGTGCAGCTGGAGTCATTTTTACTGTCATAACGACCTGTTGGCAGTCTGAAATCCATACCACCTAACAGCCAGCAGCTTTCCGGATCGAGATTCCATCTTTTGGCACCACCAATAAACATATCACCCAGTCCATCGGTATCACCATCAACAATATCTGCTCCACCGGCTGTTACGGTCTGATCTACAAAACCATATGGCACAATTGTATGAATAACATAATCTGTATCCCAATAAGCTAATCGAAATAAGTTCATATTTACATCAAGATCCATATCATCCAACGCCATTTCGTCTGCGGCAAAACTACTGGCACTCTGATTAATGTAGAAATATTGGAAAACCCAGCCATTGGGAGCTGCCGCTTCCAGAATATTTGTCTCTGCCTTTGCTGCATTGCCAAAAACAAGAGCCAAAATAAGAAAACTTGATAATACCACCATCATTTTTTTCATGACAAACTCTCCTAATAAAATGTTAAACGTACACCAGCCTGAATTCGGGTGCAATGACACTGACTGTAATTATCAATAGAAACACCAAAAAATGCAACAAAAAAATAAAAAAGCATGACGCCATATTAAACGCCATGCTTTATTGTTATTCTTTATATGATATTCAGATAGGATGATTATTTTCGCCGGGTAAAAGCAAACACACCAACTGTAAGTAATGCAAATGTCGTTGGTTCAGGTACTACCCCCGGAGATGCCACATCGCTGGCACCGTCAACATCATTAGAAGCCCAGGCTCCATTTACTCCAACCTGACTTTCACCGCCATTAAGGATATCAAAAGAAATTCCTTCATTCGAAGATGTCCAGGTAAAAGAATCTACCAGGTTGTCATCACTGTCATACAGGTTCAAACTATCACCACCTGCACCCAAACCATGAAAAGCTGTAAAATCTGCCTCGGTAACCACTATAATATTACTGGAAGATAAACCCCAGGTACTTAACCAGTCTGCACTGTCATTTTCTTCCAGACAAATCAAACTCTGCCCCGCAGACAATGTAACATCTGGAAAAACAAGCTTTTCATGGCTGGATTTATCATCAACCCACGACCAGCCGTCAAGAGAAACATCAAAAGCACCGGTATTGGTGATTTCAAACCAGTCACCATTATCGTTTGTAACATCTGAGGCATGGGAACTTGCCGGCATTACCTCTGTAAACTGAACTCCGGCTACTGCAAAAGTTGCTGCAAAAGCCATAACAATTAAAACCACAATTAACTTCTTCATCTTTCACCTCACATTAAATGTTTGAATCTTTATTTGTTAATAATTACAAACTATCTTTATAATTATAACAAAAACATGATATTAGACAAAAAATAAAATAATGTCAGCAAAACGATTGCATCTCACAGAACGTTAAAATACTGCCACTTAATTAGTTAAATAAATCATTCCAATATTTGCATCAGATTAAAATGCTCTAGTTCCTCAGGCTATGCACCGGCGCAGGTATGTAACCTCCTGAACGGATAAATTCCTTGGCCATGCCGTCACCGGGCACTTCGATAGCTGGACCGGCTCCAAACAACCCGCCAAACTCTACCTCTTCACCTGCTTTCATGCCCGGAACAGGAATCAGCCTGGCAGCGGTCGTCTTATTATTAATCATCCCAATTGCCATCTCGTCAGCAATAATAGCACTAATCGTTTCCGGGGCAATATCGCCCGGCAGCACAACCATATCCAGGCCAACCGAACAAACACAAGTCATTGCTTCAAGTTTCGCCAGCGAAAGGCTTCCGTCTCGAGCAGCCTGGGCCAGGTTTGAATCTTCAAGCACTGGTATAAACGCACCGCTTAGCCCACCGACGGAACTGCTGGCAAATAAACCGCCCTTCTTAACTGCATCATTAAGCATCGCCAATGCCGCTGTACTGCCGGGGGCACCAACAGACTTTATGCCTAGTACATTGAAAATTTCGCCGATACTATCACCCACCTGTGGTGTCGGTGCCAGGGACAGATCCACAATTCCAAAACGCACACCTAGAATATCGGCAACCTCACGGCCTATAAGCTCACCAACACGTGTCACTCTGAAAGCTGTCAGCTTAATTTGCTCTGCCAGCTTATCTAGTGTAATATTCGGGTCAGCCTTGGCCCGCTCTAATGCAGACTTAACTACCCCGGGACCGCTTACGCCTATATTTAACACACAATCGCCCTGGCCGCTGCCAAGATATGCACCAGCCATAAACGGGTTATCAGAAGGTATATTGGCA
Source organism: Sedimentisphaerales bacterium (assembly GCA_963666285.2). Lineage (GTDB taxonomy): Bacteria > Planctomycetota > Phycisphaerae > Sedimentisphaerales > SM23-30 > JAFGDI01. Next base: position 892,318 of record OY762711.1, on the reverse strand, counting down.
AATACCACCAGCTTGGCACAACCGAAACCTCTCTGGTCTGCACTGGAAGCGGCAATATCTTTAATCACATGACCAAGCTCTGCAACAACATCCATATTTATGCCGGCTTTACTTGTTGCAACATTTATAGAAGAACATACCCTTTTGGTCTCACTCAATACCTGGGGAAGCGACTTAATCAGTAAATTCTGGCCCGGCGTCTTACCGCGTTCTACCAGGGCACTGAACCCGCCAACAAGATCAACACCTATTTGCTCTACCACTTCATCCAGGGCCCTGGCAATTTTCAATGGTGCTGAATTGTCATGACCTTCCAGCAATATACTTACCGGGGAAATCGCCAGTCGTTTATTTACTATAGGAATCTGGTATTTTGAACCAACTTCGTTACACACCTTAACCAGCGATCGTCCGCGTGACGCTATCTTGGCTTTGACTTTATCACAAACCTGATCGATATCCGGACCGCAGCAGTCATTCAAGTCTATACCCATAGTTACAGCACGGACATCAAGGTTTTCGCTCTGAAGCATCCGGATAGTTGACAGTATATCTTCTGTTCGTAACATTATTAATCCTCTTCTTTTATATTGCTAACTAAACTGTTTTCTTAAGCTGACTTCGCTTGTTGCAATAAAGATATCTTCATGCTGGATGTTAATATTCACATTTATCTGACGTTTCATGTCATTTAACTGTTCCTGAACCACGCCAAATGTCCTTGGATCTGGAATAGAAACCTGGAAAATAACTACAAATTCTTTATTCTCGTTAGTGTAGCAGTATAAATCCTCTACATTAATCTTTCGTTCTGCCATAAGAGTAGCTACTTTATTCAAAATGCCCGGCTTATCAGGGCCAAGAACTGTAACAATATAATTATCAGCAGAATTTTTCTGGGCAGATTTAACCGGTGCATATTCGGTCACATAAACATGAACCTCGAAGTTAAATTGCTTCATAATCTTGTCAGAAATAATATCTTTGCCAAAATCACCTTCTATTTCACAGAGGATAATCATCGCAAAATATCCCTGATGCACTGTCTGACTGGCTGCGGTAATACTACCCTGCATCTGTACTAATGCGGTACTGACACCTGCAATTATACCTGATCGGTCTGCTGCCGTTATTGAGATAATATATTTTGCCATATTTCTAACAATCTTTCTACAAAAGTGCCTTTTTACACTTACAAAGTCATAAACATATATTATTAAAAGATTAATAATAACTCAAACCATATGAATGTCTATAAAAAAATGGACAATTTTATGCACTGCTCTTCATAATAATAATTGTACCTGGTAAAATCAAAATAATACATCCATAATCCATTCAAACCGCTTTTCCACTTGAAACTATCGCTATCTTGACAATAATATAGAGTTCAAACAGCAGTGGTGGTACTACCACTGCTGGATATCAAGAATTATCGTTGAAATGCAAAATGAAAGGATCCCGCGATGAAACAAATTATTCTCATACTAGCAATATCATTTACATGCTCAGTCTATGCAAAAGCTGCTCCTGACTGGGAAAACCAAAAGGTTTTCCGCATCAACAAAGAACTGCCCAGATGCACCAGCATTCCATATAAAAACCTTGGAAAAGCTATCAAAGGCGACCGAAATGACTCTAAATATTCTATTAGCCTGAATGGGCAATGGAAATTTAACTGGGTAGGAAACCCAAATGAGCGTCCGGTTGACTTCTATAAAACTGATTATGATGTCAGCAGCTGGGATGAAATTAAGGTCCCGGCTAACTGGCAGATGGAAGGATATGGCACGAAACTTTATTCCAATTCCGGATATCCGTTCAAAAAGGACCCGCCTTTTGTCATGGGTGAGCCGCAAAAGGACTTTACTAACTATAAAGACCGTAACCCTGTCGGATCATATCGCAGAACATTCAAAATTCCTTCCAGCTGGAAAGGCCGACAGATATTCATCAATTTTGATGGTGTTGACTCTGCTTTCTACCTTTGGGTTAACGGACAGAAAGTCGGCTACAGCCAGGATAGCCGAACTGCCGCTGAATTTGATATAACAGACTTTCTGAACGAAAAAGGTAATAATATTGTAGCTGCCGAGGTATATAGATATAGCGATGGGGCCTACCTGGAAGATCAGGATTTCTGGCGTCTGAGCGGCATATACAGAAACGTCTATATCTATTCAACTCCAAAAGTGGAAATTCGCGATTTCGAGATTAAATGCGACCTGGACCCTGAATATATCGATTCTAAGTTTTTGGTAACCGCAAAGGTCGTTAACCATGACAGCAATACTATAGAAGCTCCCAAACTTGCTGTTAACCTGCTAGATGAAAAAGATAAAGTTTTTGCCGACGATGCTGTATTAACACCTGAAAGAGGAGTTATTGCTTCCGGAGAAACAATAACATACCATTATAGCTGCTATGTTAAAAACCCGAAGAAATGGACTGCAGAAACTCCTTACCTGTATACTGTTGTCATTTCTGCTCTGAATGAAAAGGGTAAGCAAACAGACATCAGGTCATGCAAATTCGGATTCCGTGATGTAGAAATCATTGACGGTGTTCTAAGGGTTAATGGTAAACGAATTCTGGTTAAAGGTGTCAATCGACACGAACACGAATCTGACACCGGTCACTATGTCGACCGTGAAGATATGATTCGCGACATTATTACAATGAAGCAGTTTAATATTAATACCGTCAGAACATGCCATTATCCGGATGTGCCTGAATGGTACGAGCTGTGCGATGAATATGGCATATATATCATCTGTGAAGCAAATATCGAATCTCATGGAATGGGCTATGGCAAAGAGTCACTTGCCAAAGATGCTTCATGGGGACCTGCCCATCTGGACAGAACTGTCAGCATGGTTGAACAGCACAAAAACCACCCTTGTATCATTACCTGGTCTTTAGGTAACGAAGCCGGCGATGGTGTCAACTTTGACACTACTTACAGCTGGATAAAACAACGCGATAATTCCCGCCCTGTCCAATACGAACGTTCTACCAGCGGCAAAAACACTGATATCTACTGCCCAATGTATGCCAGTGTTAGCCATATGGAAAAACATGGACAGTCAAACCCAACCAAACCAGGTATTCTTTGCGAATACGCTCATGCAATGGGTAATAGCGTGGGTAACCTGTTCAAATACTGGGATTTAACCGAAAAGTATCCTTCACTGCAAGGCGGATGCATCTGGGACTGGGTTGACCAGGGACTCGATGCTGTTGACCCGGTAACCGGCAAAAAATACTACGCTTACGGCGGTGACTTTGGTGACGTACCAAATGACGGCAGCTTCTGCTGCAACGGACTGGCACAGCCGGATCGCAAGCCTAACCCGCATCTATACGAAGTTAAAATGGTTTATTCCAACATAAAGGTTTCTGCTATTGACACCAAAATCGGCAAATATAAAATATCCAACAAGTTCTCTTTCATCCCTCTGGACTTTATTGATATCGAATGGCAGTTAACAGAAAACGGACTTCTAATTGATAGCGGAATGATGGATTGCCCGGATATTGCTGCCGGTCAGGCTGATACGATAATAATCCCGGCAAGTATAAAGAAAGCCAAGGGAGATGGTGAATTCTTTATGACTATTAAATTTGTACTTAAAGACAACCTGCCTTGGGCTGAAAAAGGTCATACTGTCGCCTGGAACCAGTTCGCTGTTGATTTCCCTGCAAACACTACAGCATATACCACTTCAGTTAATAACGGGCCGGCTGTTTCTGTAACAGACAACCAGGAAACCGTCACAATTAAAGGTAACAATTTCTCCGCGGTATTCTGCAGAAAAGCAGGTACCCTGGTATCATACAGTTTTGACAATGAAGATTTACTTGCCGGGGAAATGGCTCCAAGCTTCTGGAGAGCTCCTATCAATAATGACCGCGGTAACGGCATGCCTAAACGACTGGGAGCCTGGAAAAACGCTTCTGCCAATAGAAAGCTGACTAATTTCAAATGGGACCTGAACGGCAACAATCAAGTTGTTATTGACGCTGAATATGAAATGCTGGACGGCAAAGCAAAACTTGCTACTTCTTATAAGATAAATGGCAATGGAAGTATCAATGTCAGCAACTGCCTGAAATCTGACAAAGACCTGCCGAATATTCCAAGAGTCGGCCATCAGCTGACTATGCCTGCTGATTATGTTAATGCATACTGGTATGGCCGCGGACCATGGGAAAACTACAATGACCGTAAAAGCGGCACTGTGGTAGGCATCTATTATGAACAGGTTGACCAGCCGACACATGAATACATTGATAGTCAGGAAAATGGCAACAAAACAGATATTCGCTGGGCGGCCTGGCTGAACAATAACAGTATCGGGCTGATGGCAGTCGCTGACGATAAGCTGGAAGTCTCGGCATGGCCATACACTTTGGAACAGCTGGATATTGCCACCCATCCATACCAGCTGCCGGCTGAATGCTCACTGGTAACGGTTAATATCAACCTGGGCCAGATGGGTGTCGGCGGAGACAATAGCTGGGGTGCCAGAACTCATCCGGAATTCTGCTACCCTGCCGGAAAAGACTACAAATGGAGCTTCACTATCAAGCCGGTTAAAGCCGCACTTTTCGAAGTTCCAATGGTCGATGTTTACGGCCTGGACAGCGATAAGGCTGCCGCACTTGTCCAAGCTGCTAAATAACAGCCATCATATAACATAATCTCAAAGCCCGGTAGGTAACTCTGCCGGGCTTTTTTTATGTGCAAAATCCGCTATTGAAACGGATTGGCATCAATTAGCCATTCACTAACAAATACTGCCAGATCCTGCATATTTACCTTACAATCACCTGTCAAATCAGAATCCAGCGGACATATATATATTGTAAAAGAATCGCCACTTACTGAGCTTATAAATGGAACTTCAAAATCAGATATTCTTATGAGACAAAATTGAGAGTTAATTTGAGGAATTGTCCAGAAATATGACATATCTGACGCTGGAACTGATGCAATATCAAACCACGTTTGGCCAAAGTCTGCAGAATATTCCAATTTGACCGTCTCAATTCCAGCCTTACAGTACCACTTGATCTCAGCCTGATCTCCGGCAACAAATACCTCTCCTCCATCGGGAACAACACTGCTTATTAGCGGCTCTATATATACAACAATATCACCATTTGACGTTGGCCCCCAATAATTGAACACCATTATAAAGTATTCGCTTTCAATTATCGTACCATCTGCAAGCCTGCCGGTAACAATGCCGGTTTGCCACTCCCCATCAGCAGTTGCCACTAATGTACCGTAATTTCGTAAACTTTCGTAATTCGAAAGAACATTTCCATCAACACTAAAAGCTCCATGCAGTTCGATAAATCCATCACCCCATGTTCGCAACAGACCATGAAGTGATCCACCATGAATGTCGGCATAGCCATTATTCCAGGCTTCAACACCTTCTCCACTCATTCCACCAATTGTTCCACCGTTAATCCTTAATTCTGCAGAATCATCAACGTGAGCTGCCAATGCAACTATCCCATCATTAATAACCGCCTTACAATTTCCTTTTGCTGAAACTCCGCTTAGCCCGCCACTTGTAATAGTTATCCTGCTGTTATTATAACCAACAACAAACCCGCCTATTACACCTGGAGATTCCAGTTCAAGATGAGTACCTGGATATACAGAAACACCGTCATCCAGAAATACATCATCACCATCATACCGATCATCATCAACCAAGTGGTGATCACCGTCATTCAAAAAGACCTGACCTGCATCCAGGTTCCCAAATACCAGTATAAGACCGACAAATAATCTACAAACACACTTCATAATAGCCCCACTTTCAAATAATAGTATGCAAATACAGACTACATTAGTTATTCTAAGTACATTTAAACCAATATGTCAAATACACATGAAACCTTCTACTATTAATACTTGAAACTAAGACACTTATAACTAAAATTGCTTTTTCGTGATTTATATATATTTTTTGCGATCATATTTACAGCATCACTTGTCTATATGGTAGAAACAATAATATTGACAAACGGAGCAATCGAATAGAGCTCGAACAGGTAAAACAAGTAGAATCGGCGATAAAAGGTGATCTGGCAAGCTTCGGCATGCTGTGTGAGCGTTATTACCCGGCAATGGCGGCAATTGCTTACTGCATCTTGCATGACCGGCATCTGGCAGAAGATACCGTGCAGGAAGCGTACGCCCGTGCCCTGGAGAAGCTGCCCGACCTGCGAAAACCGGAGAAATTCACCGGCTGGCTCAAGACTATATGCCGCAATACCGCGATAAACATAGCCCGGCAGCAAAAACGAACAGCAGCAATCGAAGATGCCGGGCAGTTAGCAGCACCAGAAAGCAAAGATACTGCCCTGCATGACGATCTGCACAAGGCAATATTGAAACTGCCGGAGAAATCTCGCGAACTGGTTATGCTCAGATACTTTGCGAATCTATCTCACGACCAGATCGCTGAAATCGCCGGAATGACACCGGCTGCTGTAAATGCAAAATTATGCAGAATTCGAAAGAAACTCGAAAACACACTGAAGAAAACCATAGATAAGGAGGGTGAAAAATGAATCCTTCCGATAGACATGACAATTTTGACGAACTCATCTCCAGTACATTCGGCCGTAACGAGCTGAAGTTCGATTTTGACAAATGGCAGCAGGCCCACCCGGATTCTGTTTGCCGGTTTCAATCGAAAACCAAAAACCGCAGCATCCCTGCGGCCAAATGGAGATTTATCATGAAGAATAACCTTTTCAAACTCGCTGCCGCGGCGGTAATACTAATCGCACTTATACTGACTTTCAGCTATAATGGAGCATCACCCGATGGCGCGACGATTGCCTGGGCCGATGTAATGAAATCCATTGACAACATGTCTAATGCCATGTGGATTCACTGCCGCACTTCATCACCAGACATAAACGAAAATAAAGAATTCTGGTATTCCAAGCCACTAAATATTGAATCAGAAACAAAATATGACAATAGCGTCTCATTCAAAAAAGATCACATCAAATACCAATACGCTCCTGACAGCAATACTATAACAGTTAGCAATTATATCTCTACCAGTAACGCCTTTGCAGCAATGCCGGGAAATCCAGCAGAATTTACCGAGACTTTTGTAGAAATGATTGTTGCAATGCTGGAACCTATTAATTTCGACATAGAAACTAAAAACACTGAATCAACAATTAACGGGCAGAAATTTGTCGAAATAACACATACTGCCATCCGCAAAGAAAACGCAGCAACAATATGCAAAAAAGCTATTATAAAAATTAAGATAAATCAAACCATAAATCTTCTTAGCGAACTGGCAATATATGCAGACAACTCAGACTCAGTAACCGATATCACAATAGCATTTGACTATCCCTCAAACGGGCCAAATGACATATACAACCTCGGAGTTCCCATTGATGCAAATATTATAGATAACACTAACGATCAGCTACTGGAAAAACTAGATAAATATCGTAATGCCAGAGATGCATTCCCAGATAAAAGAGTAACAATAATAAAAGAAAAGACATATAGATATTACATGATCTACCATTCCGGTAAAAAAGTTCGTATAGATGATATTTATACACCAGAACCGACTCCTGAAAATATTGACGACATTCTTTTTAGAGAAAACACACTGTATGATTACAATTATATTGTCAAAACAGCTAAAGAAATCGGTAAATTTAGATATTACACTGATAACATAGAAATATTCGATGAAGTATATAGTTACGAACTGGAAAATAAATCAAACTTACAAGACCTTACAAACAATAACTGGATATTAAGTCATAAAAAAGAACTTTCTAAACTACCGGGCTATAAACACGAACCATGGATTGACATTGTTATGCAATACTGGCCAGACCAAATATTAGAAGACAGCGATCATAGAATAAAATTGTCTGTTATAGAAGATAGTTATAGCCTTAATAATAACTTCATTTGCATACAAAGCCTTGAAAATGGAAATAGCTACAAAGGAAAAATAATATACCATCCATTACGAAGTAAATACTACCTTGATCCATCAAAAGATTATATTTGCCATCGAAAAGTACTAGAATACAAAAAAGATGGACAATGGCAGCAGGATAAAGACTGGCTTAAAGATGTTACGGATAATAATGGTTACAGTGATCAATATTTTATCATTACTGAAATGAAAAAATATAAAAATACCAGCACTGGCCAATGGTATGCAACTATAATAGCCGAAAAACAATTTAACGATATGATTTACGACTGTGATTATAACTATGATCTCAAACCGGACAAGTTCATAACCATAATCGAAAATCCAGAGATTGACGATACTCTGTTCGACCCGCAATATATTATTCAAAATAAACAATAAGGAGACCTCTGGAAATTGCTCCTGATTCGATAGTTTAAGATTTTATTTGCTGCCAAGGAACGTGAAACCGTGCATATTGTGCTATATTCACTGTTTTATGTGACGCATGTCAGCAGGCAAAAGAAAAACTTGTCGCTCAAAATGAATTTTCAGAAGTTGCCTGATATAATAGAACCAATTTTTAGGCCCGCAGCACTCCCTCTTGCGGGCTTTTTATATTTAAACGAATAAATAAGTGTAAATTTCAGGTGCGCAATGTATATTAGATGCGTCAGTCTATATGAAGGCCAACGAAAACAGACATATGAGGATACAAACCTCGAATAAGAAGGAAATTTCTTGGAAAAACGCCGGCAATTAGTTATGAACCTGTTAGATGAGCATGGCTCATCCCTGCACCGTATGCTCGGGCGGATTACTCGCTGCGAACATACCGCGGGCGATCTGCTGCAGGATTTATTTGTCAAACTGGTAAGTACCAAAGGCATAGAAAAAGCGGATAACCCGTATGCCTATGCCTGGCGTTCGGCAGCAAACCTCGCGTTTGACTGGCGTAGAAAACGAAAAATCCAGACTGTGACTTTGGATAATGCCGCTGAAATATGCGACCAAAGCTCATCGGTTATTGACAAAATAATCAAAAATGAGCAGCTCGAACATGTTCTTGACTCAATATCTGGTTTGAAAGAGTTGGACCGAAACGTTATTTACTTACATTATGTAGAACAGTTAACCTATGACCAGATCGCTGTTCGACTGGACAAAAAAGCAAGCCATTTGCGCTCGACATGTTCAAAAGCTATCGCAAAACTGCGTGATATCGTATCAAAAATAAACTCTACCCCAATAAAAAAGGAGGGTAGCAAAAGTGCATAAAGATGAAAAATATATCATAGATTGTTTAAATGAGATCGGTAATTTTGAGATCAGCGACCAAAAAGCCAGGGCTAATATCGAAAACGCAAAACAGGCTATACTAAATACTCCCATCCAGTCGACCGGCGACAAAAAATGGAGTAAGCTCATGAAACTAAACCTTACCAAAATGGCCGCCGCCGCGGTTATTCTTATCGCCCTGATCATTACCTTTAACCATAATGGCGTATCACCGGATGGTGCTACTATCGCCTGGGCAGATGTCTTTACAAAAATAGGTAATATTGAATCTTATTCTTACAAAGAGTATCGCACAGAAACACATGAAAGACTAAAGCCGGAAAGTGCAGAAATTAAACTGAAATACATAAAAGAAAAGTATTATAGCAAAGAGTTTGGAAAGAAGACTGAAAGTTATCATGATGATAATCTATCAGGACAGTCATATTTTCTTAGGCAAACAAATAAATTCTATGTTATCAGTCACTTAATGAATCATTATCGGCAGGAGGATTGGGATAGTGATAGTATGGACTGGTTTGCTCCAAGATACATAATTGACAATTACAGCAAAAGTGAACATTTGAATATTGGCCGAAAGGTTATTGATGGAAATGTAGTTGAAGGCATACATTTATCATCGTCGGCAAATAATAATTCAAAAAACAGGTATGATTACTATGAATCAACTCTATGGATTGACGTTAAAACAGAATTGCCTTTTTTAGTAGAAACAAACTACAAGATTAATAATGGTCCAGTTGTCAATTACGTTATGTGTGAATTTCAATGGAATCCAGTATTTACAGCAAAAGATTTTACGCCGGTAATTCCTGATAATTACCATTTGATTAAAAAGTCTTCGGTCAAGAAAAATCTGGCAAAACCCCAAAAAGTTGAACCATTAGATTTGTCATATCTTGACGAAATCGGACTTACATATTTAATTTATGATAATAGTGCCAGCGAAAAAATTGAAACACTCGCAAATACCGACATCCGTGAATTTATGCCGAGTAATAATACAGACAAATTAGAAGAGTTATTATTGGATCAAGACAGAATACAACAACAATGGCCAAAATACCATACTGTCAGGCAAGATATTCTAGAACAAATCCAGTTAGCTATTGACTATGAAAGTCTGCCTGAAACTGAACTGTTATATATAGCGCAGCTGCTAAGAGATAAGTTTTGGATGGTTGGCGGTTTATTGTCACATGAATCGTATCAATATGGATATATGGCAAGAGTCTTATGTGAAATAGCATACGAAAGAGACCAACACAATGCTGACATTATTGATGAATTAGTAGAATCAATACAAACCCTGGAACCAACAGTGTATACCTCTCTTGATGATAAAGGGAACTTCATAAGAACGAAAAACATTATGCTTAATAAAGAACTGTTAGAGCTAAAAACCAAACAGTTTAATATACTAGTCGGTAAAATCAATAATGAAACCCCGCCATGCTGGCAGCATTTTGCATGTGCAAATGACTTGGTTCAATTATACCAGAATTTGGACAACTACGAATCTGCGTTATCAACTGTAGATTGGATAATAGAAAATGCCGATGCGGGCGGATGGAATAACTTCCTGCCGGACATTAAAAAAACACAAACACAATTGCTGAATCATAAGGGGTTTAACAGCAGCATTTACAAATCGTATAATCAAATGGATACAGAAGATTTTAGATATCTCAGAACTATTAAATCATTTAAGGGGCCAAGCTGGCGAGGGCGATATCCTAAATACAAGTTGAACTAAATTACTCAAACTAACCGTATGAATCAGGAACAAAATGCGAAGTACCATTTAGAACTGACAATCGGTTAAATTATCCAGCCCGCAGCACTCCTCTCTTGCGGGCTTTTTCTATTAATATTGGGAAAATCAGAATATTTTAGACTAATTCCAGCTGCTCAGTTGTATGTATAATGATGGATGATCATTCTTTACGTTAAAAATAGAGGTAATAATGCTGGAAGATAAAATATTGTTATGGAGATTCAAGCGAGGTTCAACTATCGCCCTGGAAAGGATTTACACCAAACATAAGGTGTACCTGACCTCGGTGGCGACAGCGTTGCTCAATGATACCCATGCGGCGGAAGATGCTCTGCATGATTTCTTTGTCTTGCTGGTCCAGTCGGCTGACTCAATCAAGTTGAACCGCAGTTTTAAGGCATATTCTGCTGTTTGTGTGGCAAATATCGCCAAAAACAAGCTTAAACGCAGAAAGCTGGAACCGGCTGCTCTCGAAGGCAGCTGTGCGATAGAAACCGAATATCCGGAGCCGGTACTTCTGGCCCAGCAGCAGGAACAGACTATAGCTATCAATAAAGCACTGGCTAAACTGCCCTATGAGCAGAGAGAAGCGGTAACGCTGCACCTGCTGGCAGGTATGACTTTCGCCCAGATAGCAAAATCTACCGATACCTCTATCAATACTATCCAGAGTCGATATCGATACGGACTCGACAAGCTCAAAACACTACTAAATAATGAGGTGATCAAATGAAGCCTTTTAATAACATATCAGATTTAATAACAAATTTTAATGTAAACCCTAGAGCCCAAAAGCAAGATGAGATCCTTTCCGATGCAATTCAACTGCAGAAAAAAAGAAACAAAGAGCTTTTGGCCGAAAATAAATGGAAACATATCATGAAAAATAATATAACAAAACTAGCTGCCGCCGCGGTAATTCTTATAGCTCTGATCATTACCTTTAACCATAACGGTGTATCGCCCGATGGTGCTACTATCGCCTGGGCCGATGTCGTCAAGCAGCTGAATAACTATGAAAAATACAAATGTAGACAGAGAGTTATCGTTGATAACGGAACGGATCTGCCAACTATGGAGGTGATCCATGTCAATCTGTCACTTAGACGCCAGGAAGTCGAAGACGGTACTATCCATATCATCGACATGCAAAATGAAGACGCCATACTTGTCGAGTTGAAACCGGACGAACAGAAAGCTGTTGTTACCAAAATGCTCGGCTACGGCCCCAAAAAAGACCCAGACATTATAGATATGGTTAAGCGCTTTGATCAGGAATCTACCGAAAGGCTTGGAACCAAAGAAGTTGACGGAAAAAATCTCTACGGCTTCAGACACAAGCCAAACGAACATAATGACTTCACCGTCTGGGTAGATACCGGTACTAAATTACCTGTCGAAATAGAACTTAGACATCCAAAAATGAAAAATATGATCTATATGGATAATTTCGAATTTGATTTTGAATACGACCCGGAAGATTTCAGCACCAAAGTTCCTGAAGGCTATGTGGTAGAGACAATAATAAATGACTATCGACCTGTGGAGCCAAAACAAATATCAGCTAATGAAATCCAGGCCGGTTTAAATCACACAGCATACACGATTGGCAACTTACCCTGGGTAACCGATATCATGACCGTACAGACCATAGATCCCCTGGGTAGCCGGGCTATAAGCTATATCACGGCATTAAATACAATTGATGACAATAATATATTACTTATCCAGGGAAACTATTATGATACCGGCAGAATGATCTGGATTTTCAATCAGCAGCTGGTATTGGAATCCGGCCCTGAAATAAAAGTCTATACTCATCCAAACGGCAAAGAATACGCTAAGTATTTCCTTGAAGGTTTTTCCAAAGATATGCCGGATTTTGCTGAATTTGAGCTTAGCGACCAACGGCAGACTCGTATGATCACTATGCCAGATGAGGTGGTTATCGGAATGGCAGCTAACCGTCCGGTCTCAGACGAAATGCTGAAAGACCTGGTTAACTCATTAGCCCCGGTTCAATCGGAATAGAATCGGCATACTGACATATAATTTTTAGTTCACTAAGCCTGCAAGCTACACACTTGCAGGTTTTTTTATAAATATTTCTTTTTTTTAGAGTAAAAAGCCAGGCCGAATCGTGATATATTATGACAATAGTTGGTCCAATTGGATAAAAAATCTAACTCTTTATAAAGAACGGTTTTAGATGCTCGAAGACAGGTTACTGATATACAAGTTCAGGCGAGGCGACAGTGCCGCTTTGCAGCGGATATACGAAAAATATCATGCCTACCTGCTCACCCTGGCTATGGGGCTGGTTAATGATATTAACACCGCTGAAGATATGGTGCATGATTTCTTTGTCTCTTTTGCCCAGTCTGCTGACAAACTTAAGCTTGAAGGCAGTTTGAAATGGTACCTGGCAACATGCGTCGCAAACCGTGCCAAAGATCGCCTGAGAATGAATAAACGGCAGGCAGTTGGGCTGGAATGTGCTGAAAACATATCGTGCTGCTCAGAAACGCCGTCAGCTTCAGCTATCTGTAACGAAGAAATGCAGCTGGTTAACAAGGCCCTGAACAAGCTGCCTTTCGAGCAGCGTGAAGTGGTTATTCTTCATACCAGGGGCCAGATGAAATTCAAAGCGATCGCCAAACAGCAAAACGTATCTATTAAAACCGTTCAAAGCAGGTACCGCTATGGACTGGACAAACTTCGCTGTCTGTTAGAAAGGCAGGTGTAATATGAATAATGTAGAAAAAATATTATCAAATATAAACGTCACTCCTGACAGCCGCAAACATGAAGATGGCTTAAAAGCTATTTTACAGGCTCAGGAGCAATCAAACAAAACTAAAACGGCTGCCAAACAGCCTGTAAATATTGGAATAACAATCATGAAACACAAATTAACCAAACTTGCCGCAGCGGCAGTGATACTCATCGCCCTGCTGATTACCTTCAATCGCTCCGGCGTATCGCCCGATGGTGCTACTATCGCCTGGGCAGATGTAGTTGAGCAAATAAAAAAGGCAAAAAGCGTTCATTATCATTGCAAGACTGTAGTTAATGATTTTACCTGGTCCAATGAAGTCATGATAAATGCCGGTGGAGTGGAGCGACACGCTTTTTCTAATACTGGTGATGTTCAAATATTTGATTTTAAAAATGGAATCCAACTCCAATTAAATACTAATAGTAAAACTGCATATCGATCAAAAAGAGCCCCACAACCCTTCATTAAACTTTTTAATTCATTAGATTTTCTTGCTTCACGACATGAAAAAGGAAACATAAGCTTTATTGGTTATGAGATAATAGATGAAATCGAAGTAGAAATTTATCAAGATACACAGCCGCTGCAGTATTCTAATACAAAAATCTGGATAAACGTGGAAACTAAACTGCCTATAAAAGTAGTATCAGAACGAATACCGCCTACAAATAAAAAATATTTTCCAATCAAAAACATAAGTATTAATTCTAAAGACTTTGGCTATAATGAATCTAAGTCTGTAAGCGGAAGGTTATCTGGAAGCTGTACTCCAGAATATACCAAACAAGTTATGACTGACTTCGAATGGAATATTGATTTGGAACCTGAGTTATTTTCAACATCTATTCCTGACGGATACGAGCTGCATGAACAGACATTTTCTACATCTGAGCCAAATGAAACTGAATTAATTGATATGTTACAATTATGGGCTGAGATGTCTGATGGAATTCTCCCGGTAGATATAACCAAACTAATGGATCCCAATATAATAAAGCAAATGATTATGAAGAAATTTTATAAGGGAAAAGATCCTAAACAGGAATACTATGATGCTACTAATTTTTTAGAAACGGCAAGGTGGGCAGCTGCATTTGTTGAAGAAAAAATTGTTCTACAAGAAAATTGGAACGTTTCCACCGGACAAGTCATGTTAGGTGATGCCGAAAAACCTCTCTATTGGTGGAAATTAGATAATTCAAAATTATATCGGGTTATTTTCGGAGATTTGACCATCAAAGATATAGCTCTTGAAGACTTACCTAAATAACTATCTGCAAATTAAATTCTTTTAAGCCCGTAACCTCCTGCGGGCTTTTCTTTTACCAACAATCTGCCGTAAACTACACAAATACAAAAACTTACGTACACGCATTGACTTTTCACTCATTTTCATATTGAAACTCTTTTCTAAAAGCATAAAATAATAATCTGTTATGCAATTTCACCCGTTAATTTATGAAAGGGAAAAATATGAAAAATTACCTTATCAAAGTTACCTTCCTGTTTTTTGCCGTTATATTTCTCTGCGCTATACCGTCATGCAGTAAAGATGAACCTTCCGCAACCGAAAATCAAACAGACAATCCCGCAGCCAACACCCCGCCTGTCGTTAAACCGGCTCCGGCCAGACCGACGACTGCTGTGATAAAATTCAAAATGGAGCCAGGTGAACGTCACACATTTTCTATTCGCGAAGAAATGGATATGACCGAGCAGAATAAAAGCAGGATTACCAGTAACCGTATTCGCTACTGGTATGAAATTGAATTTGCAATCGAATGTCTGGAAATAGACCCTTCTGACGGAGCTTGTATAATCTCCCAGGATTGGATCAAAGGTAAAGGTGCCGATGGCACATACAAATGGGACTCAACTCAGAATCAAAGAGCACCGGATTATCTCAAAAGATGGCGCAGGCTGATCAATAACTATATTAAGCTGGCGATCATGCCGGACGGTGAAATCGGGGAGATATGGAATGGTAATGTCCTTGCTGATGCGATCCTCTATGAAAAAGGCGTAGATAAAAAAGACTATACCGATGATGATATGGACTACTATGAAAGTAAACTGGAAAACATGCTTGATGACGTCTGGGAAAGCAAGGAAAACATGTTTCCTTCTCTGCCCAGACGCTATCCGGACAAACCGCTCAAAATCGGTAATACCTGGATTACTACCGAAAGAGCCAGCACCTCCAGGGATGGCTACGTAGTAACCGAAATGGAATTAGCTAAAATCAATAACAACTCGGCTTTCTTCAATGCCAAGGTGTCTGTTAGAGCTGGTGACGACCCGACCGATGGTAATGCTATTGCACGGGTAAGCGATAATTACAACATTTCCGGCCAAGGCGAAATTGAAGTGGATCTAAAAACCGGGCTCTTCAAAAATTATGATATCAAAGCTTCTGTCACCTATGATGCTGATATTGACGATAGATTGTGGCAGCAGCAAAAACAGAAAACATTTAAAGGAAACGCACGGACAACAATTAAAATGCTTAATTAACTCATTCAAGCCCGCATCCGCTGCGGGCTTTTTCATTTATTCCTTTTCATTCATTTCTGCATGCCAGTTTAATTTGACAAACCACTTTTTATGCTTAACCGGTGTAAGATCATCATCATTTATGGCATGCTCCCAGCTTGGCAGATGACCGGTAAAGCTTGCCTTCTCCAACCAGCTTCTGCATGAAACCAGATCGCCCTCCAGGCAATATACACATGCCAGGTTATAGCTCCCTGCTCCAGGCTCAATGTCCTCAGCCATTTGATACTTATGCTTCTCCTGGTACAAAAGCTCTGCACGCTCCGGCCCTTCTTCCGTTTCCAATGCCAGGTTGAACAAGGCCAGCCCCCAGTTGACATACACAAAAAACAAACTGGAATCCAACTCGACTGAATACTCATATTTCTCACAAGCCTGCCGATACAGTCCAAGACGACATAAACAATCGCCCCATAAATAAAATCCTTCCGGCGAGTCCGGTTCGGTCATGGTAAACTTTTCGAACATCTTACACGCCTGCCAGAATTTCTCCAGGTCTATCAGGGTTCGACCACAGTTAAATAATGCATCGCTGCATTCAGGGTCAAGTTCGACAACCTTTAGATAGTTCTCATATGCCAGCTCATGCTCTCCCAGGTTAGACAACGCCACCCCAAGGCTGTAATAAGCTTCAGAATTGTCAGGCATAAGTTCTATCAGTTTTCCAAGCAATTCAACAGCACCTGAATAATTCTTTTCACTAATACGCTGAATTCCCTGGTTGTAATACCATTCTGTATCGTTAAGTCTTATCATAAATAATAGGTACTGGCATTTGCTTTAGGGCTTAATGAGGCGTCGCTATGAAAACTCTATCTTAGAGGAAACACGCAAATCACCCTATTCTGCTGCTTTATCTTACTCCTGTCCCATACGGCTAAGCTTCACACTGAGCTCAGCCAGACCCTCTGCAAGATCCTCTCGCTGAACGACTACTTCCGGCGGTACATTCAGCTTACGAGGGGTAAAGTTCCATATACCTTTCAAACCGGCTGAAACCATCATATCAGCAACTTCCTGGGCATATTTGCCAGGCACACTCAGAATGCCTATCTGGATATTATTCACTTCACATCTCTGAGTAAACTCAGACATCGGATAAACCGGTTTGTCGTACAGGGTCGTTCCAATAACATCAGGGTTACTGTCAAATGCGGCCACAATATTTAGACCAAACTTGACAAAACCACTATAGCCCAGCAGCGCCTGACCCAGATGACCGGCACCTACCAGAACCGCATCCGTCGGGCTGTTAAAATTCATAAACTGCTCTATTGCTTCGATCGCAGGCTTGACCTCAAAACCAACACGAGGCTTGCCCAAAATTCCCACAACCGCGAGGTCTTTACGGACTACTATCGCTTCCAGGTCCAGCTCTTCGGCCAGATAGTTTGATGATACATGCTGCATACCATCACTCAAAACTTTATTGAGCATGCGAAGGTACATTGGCATCCTTCTTATTGTTGGAAGCTTTGTCAGGCGTTTCTTTTCTGGCATAGTGACCTCTTTTGATCTATATAAAATTCTGCAAATAATGCAGTTACAATCTTATTCAAACCGAAAACAATATCAATATCGATATCATAGTATCGAATAAAATTACAAATTTGTCAAGATATTTTAGAGCATCCGGGATAAAGACATTAGGGTACTTCTAGAAATTGCTTTTATTGCGAAAGTGAGGAGTTATAATTGCCGGCAAGAAAGATAAAATCTTGCATATTGGGCTATATTCACGGTTTTATCTGACGCAGACCAGCAAGCAAAAGATCCATCTTTCGCTAAAAATGATTTTTTATAGGTGCCCCATTACTTTTATATTTTATTTAAGGCCTTTTACACACTAAAGTAGTTATATTAATGATGATTGATCATTAAGTAACTATCATATGAGGTAACTAATGGAAGATAAAGTACTTATCCGGCAGCTTCGTATGGGTAACCAACAGGCTCTGGAGATAATCTATCTCAGGTACAAAAATTTACTGCTGAAAATAGCTTACGGCCTGCTGAATAATACTGCTGCCGCTGAAGACACTGTACAGGATGTCTTCCTGACACTTGTGCGAAAGCCTGAATCGTACAAACCTGGCGGCAGCCTGAAAGCATTCCTGGCAACCTGTACGGCCAACCGGGCCAAAACAATGTTACGTATCAGCAGTAACAAGACAACAGTTAACCTGGATAATTCTGACATCCAACCGGAAATATCAGAAAGTCCTGACAAATGGCTGATCATCAACGAAGAAATGAAACTGATAGGCCAGGCCATGGCTGAAATCCCATACCAGCAGCGGGAAGCTGTTGTTCTACATATTCAGGCAGAAATGACATATAAAGAAATTGCCAAACTGCAAAAGGTGTCGGCTAAAACCGTACGGAGCCGATGCCAGTATGGCCTGGAAAAGTTACGCAAGCTAATGGAAAGTGAGGTGACTTCATGAGACCTGCAGATAACAACAATATAGAAAATATCTTGAAAAACGTCGTTGTTGAGACCAACCCGGAACTTGACCGCGATATACTGGAAAACCTTAAAAATGAATTAGACTCTTGCCAAAACAAAGCAACCGGCAAGTTGAATAACTGGAGTAAAATCATGAATAATAAATTTACTAAAATTGCAGCTGCTGCTGTGATACTTATTGCTCTTTCAATATTTTTGACTTTCTCAAACGGCGGCAGTTCTATCGCTCTCGCTGATGCTATTAAACCGTTGCTCAACGCTAAAAATGCTGTAATGGAAATCATACTCGGTGAAGGTGAAAACCAGACCGTCATCAATGATACTATTATGGGCCAAAAAATATTCAGAGAAGTACGTGGTATTCAAGGTGCCAGGATGGTAATTGACCTGAATGAGATGAAGCTAATGACCATATCTCCTCAAGAAAAAACTGTTACTTATGTAAAACTTGACGGACTTGGGAATATCCAGAATTATTTAGTCCATATGCAAAACCTGATGCAAAAACTTCTCGATAGCGATTATTTCGAGGTTGAAGATATTGGCTACAAAACTGAGAATAACATTGAATATTATGTCTACAAAGCAACCGTAAAAGACCGACCGCAATATGCCATTACAATCTGGATCGAACCGGCTACATCAATGCCTGTCAAGGTCATAGAACAAAACGCCAATACTACTATTACATGTGATAATATCAAGTTCAATGTCGATATTGATGAATCTGTTTTCAGTATGGAAGTACCGGATGGTTATACCGAGCAGAAAACGGCTATCGATTTCTCTGCCAACACAGAAGAAAACTTCATCGAAATGCTGAGACTAACCTCGGAAATTATGAATGACGGATTCTTCCCTGACAGCGTCGGACTTGAAGATATGGTCAAGTTTGCTCAAACCCGGATGGAAAAAGCCTTCAAAGACAAAAAACTGTCAAATGAGCAGCAGGTCGAAATCGCTACCAAATGGGGCCAGGGACTGGTATTCATTCGAATGTACAAAGGGCAGGGACAATGGTACTACAATGGCAAAGGTGTAAAACTCGGCGAAGCTGAAACTCCTGTCTTCTGGTGGCACCCGCAAAATTCTGATAACTGGCATGTCATTTATGGCGATCTGACAGTAGAAGAATGCTCCGAACAGGACCTGCCGGAAGTATTCAATAACTAACAAAATCTTATAATCATCTACAATAAATAAGCAGAGTTGTCATTAACCGATAACTCTGCTTTTTCTTTTTAGGGGACCTCTGGAAATTGCTTTTGTTGCGAAGGTGAGGTATTTTGTTTACTGGCAAGAAAGATAAAATCGTGCATATTGGGCTATATTCGCGGTTTTATCTGACGCAGATCAGCAAGCAAAAGATCCATCTTTCGCTTAAAATGATTTTTTAGTGGTGGCCTTTAATTGAAACTCGATACATCCGGCCATTCAGGCCAGGATATTTTTTGTTAGATATTGTATTTCGTTTCTCATAAAATACTCATTTATGAAGATAAAAGTATTGTTAAACTTCGCATTCCTTGTGTTTGCCGTTAATTTTTCTGCAATCGCCGAAAATCCCATTTTTAGAGCTGCCGACCCGCATGCTGTTAAAATAGGTGATACATTCTACGTCTACCCAACCTCAGGCAGAAGCAACTTTTTCTACGTTTACAGTTCCACCGACCTTGTCAACTGGCAAACTCACAAACCGATACTGGATTTCAGGAAAATTGACTGGATTCCGGAAGATAAAAGTGCCTGGGCACCGGCAATAATAAGTAAAGATAACACCTGTTACTTCTACTATTCGGTCGGTCCAAAGCCATCACATATTGGTGTCGCTACCGGCAATTCACCTCTGGGACCGTTCAAAGACAGCGGCAAGGCACTTATCGCAGACAACAACTCTCCTGATTTTGAAGCTATCGACCCGATGGCATTTGAAGACCCAAATTCCGGCATATGCTACCTTTACTTTGGCGGCAGTGCAGGTTCAAAACTGAAAGTTTTTGAACTCAATAATAACATGACTGAGCTAGCACGAGAAATTGAAGTACAAAATCCACCCTTCTTCACTGAAGGTGCCTTTATGCATTTCTATAATGGGCTATACTACCTGTCATACAGCCACGGCGCCTGGCATAGCAGCTCATATTCCGTTCACTACTGCACCGCTAAATCACCCATCGGACCATGGGACTACAAAGGACCTATTCTCCAAACCAATGCCGCCTATAAAGGACCAGGACACCACTCAATCGTCTATGATAACGCTGCTAAAAAATGGTACATTTTCTACCACCGCTGGGAAAACGTTTCTGGAGATGGACCGTATCGCGGATCTCGTAAAACAGCGGTCGAAAACCTTGAATACGACACAAATGGGTTAATCAAACCTGTAACAATGACACCATAACCAACAGACTGCTGAAAGATACACCATAAAACTATAGCGAATCCAGTAAATTACCAAAACGCTCGGCAAGGTTCTTCGGTCGATAATAGTCAAGCACTCTCCATCTGCGAATTACCGACTCATCCAGATTGTCAAAACTACCCTCAATTACCCTGGCACGCCTGCCTAAAAACTTGAACATACTGTTAATAGAATTTTCAAAGTCTATTGTACAATCCGTCTGGACACCACCCTCAGCAAGAGACAAATCTACATTTAAGCCGCAACCACATATCTCAAGCTGTTCGACCATCCATTCCAGGCATCGGTTAGACAACTTTGCTGTTTTTTCTTCGCCGCCGCCCACACAGACATGGTCACCAGGAAACCATTTCTCTACTATTTTATGGCCGCAATCCTTATATGCCGTCATCGGACTCACATCAAACACCTTTCGCTGCTCATCGATAGCCTTCGCATGAAAAGCATTCTTTACCATGCGATTTATTACCGTATCATGATATTGATATCTGGCATTTATCCAGTTATCTATTGGCAGAAACGGGATCTGGTCCGGCACACCCAGCGAACCGACTGTATCCCAGCAACCCAGCACCTCAATTGGAACCCGATCACCATAAGCTTTACGAAAATTCACCGCTTCCGCACTTGACGGCTTAATTTCACGGTCACGATACAGCTCAAACGCCCTTGGCGTCAAGCGTATCTTCTCTCTCCTCAGCAGCCCTGAACAATATATCAAACCGGCCAGCGAACGCACGGTATAAGCTCCCCGACTAAAGCCGAATAAATAGATCTTGTCACCTTCGACATAATTCAGACATAAAAAGACATATGCCTGCAGAATATTCTTATCCAGCCCCCAGCCAAACGCTCCGCCGGTTAAGACATTTTTGCTCTCGGTTCCTACACCTTCATCATAATATATTATCTGCGGATTACCTTTGCCGTCTTTGGATTTTACAGATTGTGCCATTTTCATGACATTTGTTGGGTACAAAGACTCCAACTCCTGCCAGGTACCATCACAACATACAACTAAATGCTTCATTTTGCACACTCGCTATCATATAAATTCATTTATTTATGAACTATTATATGTTAACTTCCGCACATTTCAAGCCGCATTAATTGCCAAAAATAACTTTGCATATAGAGACGAACAGTCGAAAGTACGCCATGTATATGATGCGAAGCATAAATCGCACTTACTTACAAGCTAATTAATTAAGGGGACCTCTGGAAATTGCTTTTGATGCGATTGTTTAAGATCAGTTTAATTACCTGAATTTCCCCTCTGTATCTACTCCCATTTCTACCTGCTGATTATCTGCTGCCTCTCTCTACATCGACAGGTAAGTATATTCTGAGGTCGTTCTTTCTCAAAACATTCCATATTCTCCAGTGTTGTCTCCGCAATCGCCTTTACCGCGTTAAATGTATAAAACGCCTGATGACCGGTAATAAGTACATTCGGAAACATCAGCAGCCTCGCAAAAATATCGTCCTGGATAATCTGATCTGACAAATCCTCAAAAAACATACCATCCTCTTCCTCATATACATCCAATCCCAGGTACCCGATCTTTCCACTCTTTAATCCATCTATTGCTGCCATGGTATCTATTAAACCTCCCCGACTGGTGTTAATAAGCATAACGCAATCACGCATTTTATTAATTGCCTCAGCGTCTATTAAATGATTCGTTTGCGGAGTTAGCGGACAATGAAGCGATATAATATATGATTTTCGATAGAGTTCATCCAGGTCAACAAAATTCACTCCCATAGCAGCTAGCTCTTCATTTTTATTGGGATCATACACATACAATTCACAGCCAAACCCATTTAGAATCTTTGCCACTACCCGGCCAATCTTGCCCGCTCCTATTATCCCGGCCGGCGTCCCGTGCATATCAAATCCCATCAAACCTTCAAGTGAAAAATTACCTTCACGCACCCGGCCATGTGCCCGGTATATCTTCCGATTGAGTGCCATCATAAGGGCGACGGTATGCTCCGCGACCGCATACGGTGAATATGCCGGCACTCGCACAACACAAAGACCCAGCTGCTTGGCTTGCTCTAAATCAACATTATTATATCCCGCACATCGTAACGCTATCAACTCAACTCCAACACTCTTCAACACTCGCAATGTCTCGGCATCAGCACAATCATTCACAAATATACACACCGCTTTTTTCCCGGCAGCAAGATGCGCTGTCTCGGCATCGAGCCTTTCTGTTAAAAACTCCAGGTCATGATTAAATTTGCGGTTTAGATGGGTAAAAAACTTCTCAATATACGGTTTTGTATTATAAACTGCTATTTGCATTCAACACCTCTCTCTCAATAACAAAGCGTTATCGCAGCTTCCTCTTATGATTATAAGCCCATTCCAGGCAGGTAGTTACAGAACGGCTCTTTCCACTATTCATAAGATTATAGTTAGATGCATCTAACAAAAGCAAATCTATTCAAAAGCAGGCAAATGCCTACCGACACTCTTGACATACGGCTATATTATACTCTATAATACAGCCGTTATGCTGAATTGGTTGGCATGTTATGTTTTGTTTTTTGATTTGGAGATTTTATTATGGCTGGTCTTTTAACTTCAATAGGTCTGATTATTGGTATTATTGGCTGGATTCTTATTGTTGTTCATGCATGGAAAGAATCTTCGCCACTTTGGGGAATCTTATGCCTGATTCTTTCACCTGCTTGCCTGATATACGTTATCATGAACTTTGGCGAAACATGGAAATATCTGGCAATTAGTATTATAGGTTCTGTTTTACAATTTACCGGGATGTATATGGCCGTAGGTGCTGCATAAAACAAAAATAATTTCTTCTATAATTATCATAGGCTCATCTTTTCCTAGATGAGCCTTTTTATTTCTTTACCCGATTCATGTACTGTCTTATACAGTTAACAACTGCTTCGATAATTCCACCCAAACGATATTCTCTTTAGATATTGCGCTTGAATATCTTAGAAATTGATCGAACAATACCTGTCTGGATATTGACTCGAGGATCGGAAAATGCGGTATCAAGACCTTTCCTGCCGATAATATCCTTTGGTTCCTTGACCGCGGCAAAAAGAAATGAAGGGCCAAGTCTCAAAATTGTACTTACCATAAAGATCGTCAACAGCGGATATTTACCTATCGCAGGCAGCAGCGGACCTATCACACCACCCAATGCCGCTCCGGCCGCTACACAGATGAAGTTGATAGAGTTAAAATATGCTATACTGCTTACCCGCTGTTTTCTATCAATTGCTCCCATATAAAAAATAACCGCGGCCAGGTTAAACCCACCCCAGGAAAAACCGGCAAGGACCTGAATTAATAGTAAAGCACTGAACTGGTCAAAAAATATCCAGTATGCCGGCAGCAGCACAATACTCCCGGCACAAATACGCAGCAAAATCACACTGCCGAACCTGTCAACTAACTTTCCCCATAATCCCAAAGATACTATCGTTGCCGCTGTCGCCGTCATATTCACCGTTACATACTGAAGATATGATAAATGCAGATGATTGAGCATATGGATCGCAAAAAAGGGAGCAGAAAAGTTCGTACCGATACTCATCAAAGAAGTTGCGATAGTAAACCTGCCGAAATTGTTCTTTGTCAGATTTCTCAAAAATACAATAAAACTGGTTTCCCTGCTCGGTTTTGATACTGCCACCGGTGGATCGTACATCGTCATAAGGATAAGCCCGGATATTGTCCTCACAAAAAAGCAGCCGAACCATATCATCATAAATGCGGTCAACACCTTTCCGGCAGTTTTGTCCAGAATCAGCCCGGCAGTGATAGACACCACCAGCTGAATAACACCAAGCAGCCGGTTACGACCTGCAAAGTACCTGCCGCGACGACTGGACGGTATTATATTCGCCATCCAGTCCGACCATGCTGAAGCCCCGGTATTTCCGGCAATCGCAGAGATCAGAAACGCGGATATTGCCGACCATACATTCCAGGATTCCTGCAGCTGACATGCAATCGCGAATGGAATAAACGCTGACGCCTGAACCAGGACAGTCACAACCACCATCTTCTTACGACTGTTAAAATAATACAAAACAGAAGGCGCAAATAATTGTGCCAGTGCCGACACCAACGCCGGCAGAGATGCTCCCAGACCTATCTGAAGCGGGCTGGCCCCCAGCGCATTCAAATACGGTATATAAAAGGCTTCAGTCATCGCCAGCATAAGCATAGCGAAACAGCCTTCAATATAACCGGACTTCATCGCCCCTATCTTCAGTGCTCTAGAACTTGTCTGTTTCATCTTTAAGGTATCATATTCTTCATTTAACCTGTTTTGCTGAAGTATACAAACCCAACCCGCCAAAATCAAATAATAAGCATATCCTTCTTAAAAGTATTGGGAACCAACCCTAAGGGTACTTCTAGAAATTGCTTTTGTTGCGAAAGATGGATCTTTAGACGTGTCCTTAACTATTCCCGGAAACTGCCTGTTCAAACGCTTTGACAGCTGCCTGAATATCGTCAGCATTCACTGCCAGGCTTGTAACCGCCCTAATCGCATAGCCGCTTACAGGCAGCACCCATACCCCTTTTTCCGCCAGCCTGTTAACCAGCGGCTCTGCAAGCATATTTTTTGCTTTTACTACAATGATATTGGTTTGAACAGTATCAAGGTCTATTTCTAAACCTTCTATCCTGGCCAGACCTTCCGCCAGCATCCTTGCATTATCATGGTCTTCTCTCAACCGCTCTCGATTCTTCTCCAACGCGAACAAAGCACCCGCCGCAATAATGCCGGACTGCCTCATAGCACCGCCGAACTGCTTGCGGAATCTTCTCGCCCGTTCTATGATATCTTTTGGTCCGGCCAGAGCTGAACCAACCGGTGCTCCCAGCCCCTTCGAAAAGCAGACGTTCACCGTAT
The DNA here is from genome assembly GCA_963666285.2 of Sedimentisphaerales bacterium. Lineage (GTDB taxonomy): Bacteria > Planctomycetota > Phycisphaerae > Sedimentisphaerales > SM23-30 > JAFGDI01. The sequence continues at coordinate 866,099 of OY762711.1, read as the reverse complement.
CGAAATACTTAGCATATTCACTTTCGCTTACCCCGGATGCCGCCGATGCATTCCATAACCGCGCACCGTCCATATGCATCTTCAGCCCGCGTGACCTAGCAAATTCCGACACCTCCTTTACCGCATCGACAGGCCAAACCGCCCCGCCGCCGCGGTTATGAGTATTTTCCAGAAGCACAGCTTTAGTCGGCAAAAAGTGTATATTTGCGGGCCGCAATGCCATCTGAACATCACAAGCTGAAAATATCCCGTTTCTGCCCCCAATCAACCGGCAGCTTACCCCGGACAATGCAGCCGGTGCCCCTGCCTCATAAAAGTAACAATGCGAGTTTTCCTCCATGATTATCTCATCACCCGGCTCGGTCAGACATCGCACCGCCAGCTGGTTCGACATCGTGCCTGAAGGCACAAATATCGACGCCTCCATCCCTAATATCTCAGCAGTAAACTCTTCCAGTTTTGCAACCGTTGGGTCAGCTTCGAGCACATCATCGCCAACCTCGGCATTAGCCATCGCCTGACGCATAGCCTGGCAAGGCTTGGTTATCGTATCACTTCGAAGATCTATCACTCGCATACCATCACCATCCTCTATTTAGCAAGTAATTTGTATAATTGTCCGACCCAACATCAGCCGTCAACTGCCATGCCAACTGGCATTCTACGGCATCTCCCGATCTACCGCATGAGCAACTCGGCCAACTGATTTCATAAGAGCATCAAACGCTGCGGGCGTTAGCTGCTGACCGGCATCGCTGCACGCATGTTCCGGATCGGGATGAACTTCGATAATCAAGCCGTCCGCACCACTGGCAATAGCAGCTTTTGAGGCAGGCTCAACCATATAGGCATGACCTGTACCATGGCTGGGATCAACAATAATCGGCAGATGGCTTACTCGCTGGATCGCCGGGACTATCGACAGGTTCAGCGTATTGCGGCAATATTGCTCAAAGGTGCGCACACCACGCTCGCACAGGATAACATTTGGGTTACCGGCATTGATAATATATTCTGCCGCCAGCAGGAACTCTTCCATACTTGCAACCATACCACGTTTCAGCAGGACAGGCTTTTTCTGACGACCGGCAGCGTTCAGCAGCATAAAATTCTGCATATTACGGGCACCTATCTGCAATACATCGGCATACTGACCCACCATCTCACAATGATTCTCGTTCAAAACCTCGGTAACAATCGCCAACCCTGTCTCCTGACCGGCCTCGGCCAGATATTCCAGCCCCTTTTCCGCCAGGCCCTGGAACGAATACGGTGAGGTACGAGGCTTATACGCTCCGCCACGAAGGCCGATTGCACCGGAAGCTTTTATCGCGTGGGCTACTTCCATAACCTGCTCCCTGGATTCTACCGCACAGGGGCCGGCGATCACGCCTATAGACTTACCACCGACAGTGCCACCACCAGGCTTGAGCTCAACAACAGTCTTTTCGTGTTTGACTTCCTTGGAGGCTACCTTAAACGGTGCCAGGATCGGCACGATCTTCTCGACACCTTCGCAGTTCTCTATCGCACTCTTATCAGTATTACGCTTATCACCAACGGCAGCTACAACAGTACGATCGGTACCCCTGATAATATGGGTGGTCAGCCCCATCTCAGTTACCAGGTCTACCACATGGCTCAGCTGCACCTCGGTTGATTCGGGGGTCATTACTACTATCATTTTTATTTCCTTTATCGTCTACAGGCCGGTTTATGCCGACAGGCCGGTAAATTTTAGCTATTTTATCAAAACTACCCCGTCGGCATCGCCTAAACCGGGGCTACTGTCTGCATATTACAATAAAAACGACATTTTCTCAACTAGATAAATATTCTTGTCATATTCAACCATACAAGCCCAAACAAACCTATCTTAGCACAAATCTACCATATGACAAGGGTGGGTATATTTCGACGTTTTATCGTCGAAGAACCCACGCTGTAAAATATCATTTTATTATTGTAGGATTTCTCCAAATCCAGTCATATGGACTACGTTGCTCGGTTAGTAAACTCTTATAATCTTCTTCAATGAATTCTCTGTTATTTTTCAAGTTACACAAAATGCAATATAATTTACATACATCTTGACTATAAGCACATAGATATTACAATACAGGCTGGTTTTGGTTTGAATCTTATCAAAACAGGATTTTTTAATGGAAAATCTTATATCATTAACAGGATGGGCAATTGCAGGGTATTGCTGGTACATTACTTTAAGCTCGGCATATGAGGAATCCATCAAATGGTGGATCGGCTGCTTTATCTTACCAGTAGCATGGATATACGCCTATCTATATATTCCCAAAAGATGGATATTTCTTCCTGTATGGTGGATAGGTACTTCATTATTTATCTTCGGCGAAATGATGTAAAAAAAAACTACCATTTTGATTAGAAAACTGCCCACGTTGTATTCCTATCAACCAGTTCAAACCTCCGGCAAGCTACGGCTAAATAGTATCACACTTTCATTTCAGCTGCCTTCTATAATTGAGCGGACCAAATTCGAGAGCTCTTTCAAACTCTTCTATCAAAGGTTTATTATCTGAGTATTTAGCACAAAATTGGCTAACATATTCCTGCCAGCGGCTCTCAAGTCCGGCATCAACACAAACAGCCTGCCCCATACGAACATTAATCATAGCATTCCAATAATTAACTCCACTGTTAATATCTTCTTCTGCTCTTCTGGCCCATATAAAAAACGCATCATCAGGTGAAATTTCTTCTATCAACCACACTATGTCTTCAAGTATTTCAGTTTGTACTTTATAATTATCTTCAATTGCAAAATGATACCAGTATAAACTTTTTTCTCTATCGCCTTTCATACCATAATAACTAAGTATATGATCGTACTTTGGAAAACTCCTGGATTCCAATTTTTTATCGCGAACTAACCAACATTTCCGCGGTTTAAGCAATGGCCAGCCAGGCTGCTGCCATGGTATATTACCAGACTGACAATAGTCAATAAGACTTTTCTCCACCCAATCTACCTTATCGTTTAAACCGCTTGCTCTGGCATAGTTAAAATCAGGATCATAATAATCATCCAAATCTCCATAGATTATGTTTACAACATCTAAGACCAGCATTTCCTCCCATCGACTCATTTCAAATAAGATCTGGTTTTGCATAAATAAGAGTTCAGAATAAACATAATAATCTTCACCGCATGAAGCGTAAATCCCTTTTTCTATCCAGTTTTCTGCTTCTTGGTATTGTTTTGCTTCGATATAATAATCAACTAAATCTATGAAATTATGATTTTCCTCTGCTTCCTTAACTAGCAATCCTTCAATATCTTTATACCTGCCGGCTTTTCTCAGGCAAAACACAACATTATCTATATGCCAATTATATAAATTTTCTTTTTTCAAAAATTCTGTATGCTTCAGCGTTGAATTATCCTCATATATATTATTCAACTTAGCCAAAAGCAAATCAGCTGTTTCACTCCATATTATTTGCGGCCTGTCCTGCTTCAAAAATTCAGACCATTGGGAAAAACATTCTCTTTCAGATGGCAGCATAAACCGCATCACATCTTCATCCACCGCAACACTCCCCCTGTACCTTTCCATAACCCATACCAGTTTTTCGTGCGGTTCCAGAGACGACATCTTAACTGCATCTACAATCTCAGGCATGCATTCCAAAAATTCATAACTATTTAAAGTGGTATAAAATATATCAAACAACTTATCGCCAAGGCATAATACCTCGTCATGATAGCCCAAACTATTCAGACATTTCATCTCAAGTCCAAGACTCCGGAATGAATCATTGCCAAACCACAAAAAGCTACTACGTTCATTTTCTGCCAGATATTCTATCTTTATAAGCAAAGGATTAAGAATTTGTTCTTCAACATAGAAATCAGGCTTTGCCTGATCACTGTATTTAGGTGGCAAACTTTCAAGTATTGCAAGAACATCTGTCGACGGCGGCGCATCATCCCAAATTGCAGCTTGTAAATCTGAATAAAATGCAAGAAATGTCAACATAAAAGCTAAAACACGATAATACAGGCAGATACGATTATCCATACCTTCTGCTCCCTTCAGGCTTGATGAAAATATGTTTTTCGGTTAAAAATCTGTTGTATTACTTATAATAAATGATTGGTAATATGTCAAGAAAGCTTTACATACATCTTGACTATAAGCACATAGATATTACAATACAGGCTGGTTTTGGTTTGAATCTTATCAAAACAGGATTTTTAATGGAAAATCTTCAAATTTTGTTGGATACGATATAATGATATCTGCTGTTTCTTTACGCTGTACCACACATTTAAGGAATGGTATTTTATAAATCAATCCTTGATTTCACTTCCATTATCAATAAAATACCCGTATGTCAAATTATCGGCGATACAAAGGGAGATGTCTTTTCTTCACACTTGTAACCTGCAAGCAAAGAAATCCATTTTATAATGAAATCTTCCGAGATTGCCTGCACAATGCAATCATGTAATTACATATTAAGGGTATAATATGGTTAAATATTGTAATATAAGGCTGTTCACTCTGTCTTTTCTCATTGTATCAGCACTGAATTTAACAGGTTGTACTGAAGAAAATGTTAAATTTAAACAAATAATGGACAAAGCCGCTATAGCAGAAAATAACAATGACATCGAAACAGTCATAAAAATCTTCGAATCCGCAATCGATAATATTTCTAAAGATGATAAAGAACATGAAGTCACATACCTTGAGCACCTTAGTTGTGCCTATTTTAAAATCGGCAGATATGATAAAGCCGAGCCCGCTATGACAAAAGTTTTAAACTTAAAAACAGCTAAACTCGGTAACGAACATCAAGATGTAGCTTGCATACTTGACAATCTCGGCCAACTATACATGACTACTGACAATATGGATAAGGCCGAACAAAATTTCATACGGGCAAAGGAAATTAGAGAAAAAACAATAGGTAAACAGCACCAGGACTATGCTACCACATGCAATAATCTAGCTGAATTGTATAGAAAAACCAATAGACCTATTAAAGCCGAACCGCTATATAGACAAGCCCTTGATATTTACATTAAAAATCTTAGCGAAAACCATCCATGGGTTGCAACAACTTATACAAATATGGCTGAGCTACACAGACAAACTAATCGTCCGAAAATAGCTGAAGAATATTACATTAAAGCATTGGCAATACTAGAAAACAATTCAACACTTCAAACAGCTGTAACCTATAACAATCTTGGCGAACTATATAGGGAAACATACAGAATAGAAGAAGCTGAAACTAATTACATACAGGCTCTTGAAATCTTCAAAGAATCTTACAAAGATGGTCACCCTGATATGGCATCAACATATAACAATCTTGGCTTAATATACAATTTAAAAGGCAATTATAGCAAAGCCGAACAAATGCATCTAAAAGCTCTTGATATCGACTATAAATACTTTGACAAATTTCACACTAATATTGCCAGGGATTGCAACAATTTAGCATTATTGTACTGGAAAACAAACAAACTAACTCAAGCTAAAGAATATTTTGAAAAGACACTTTCAATCCTTGAAAACTATTCCAGATCTAATAATATTCAACACCCTCAATATGAACCAACGATAAGGGATTTTACAAAATTGTTGTCTGAAATGAAATTTACAAAAGAGCAAATAAAAAAAGAGATAGAAAAACTCAAGAAACAAGACATCGGAGAAATACAAACTACTGAGTAAAATGATGTTTTATAAAAAACGTGTACCCGATCATTCTTTTCTAAACTCATCTCCAAAGCAGCTTCCCTGAGACATATCAAAGGCAGGCTCTGCCTTGCAAAAAAGGCCCGTCCATTTCTGAACGAGCCTTATTATATATTCAATATGTCAAGACTTTCGACAAACCAGTATGGTTTGTTCCTTTGTCAAGCCTATCTCTATTCGTCGCCGGGCTCAGCTTGCCCAAGTCCGGTCTGGTGCAGGCGAGGCCTGTTACAGCAGGCTAGCAACCAGATCGCCAACCTCTGATGTTGTATAGCCCATACGACCGGCTGCCAGCGATTTCAGCTTGGTAGAGGTTACTACCTTAATAGCATCTTCAATCTTATCAGCAGCTTCTTCTTCGCCCAGGTCACGCAGCATCATCGCCGCGGCACCAATAGCGGCCAGCGGGTTAATAACATTCTGTCCGGTATATTTAGGAGCAGAACCACCGATCGGCTCGAACATGCTCACACCTTCTGGATTAATATTACCACCGGCGGCAATACCCATACCACCCTGTGTAATCGCACCCAGGTCGGTAATAATATCACCGAACATATTGCCGGTAACTAGTATATCAAACCATTCAGGGCTCTTCACCATCCACATACATGCCGCGTCTACATGATAATAGTCACGACGAATATCAGGATATTCCGCGTCACCCATCTCATGGAACGCCCTTTCCCACAGATCGTAAACATAGGTCAAAACATTGGTCTTACCGACCAGGCCAAGTGTGTTTTCTTCACCCACACCGCGAGCCTTTTTACCATACTTGCGGGCATATTCAAATGCAAACTTCAACGCCCGGTCACACTGGAATCGGTTATACACCGCGGTCTGCACCGCAACTTCGTTTGGCGTACCCTTCAGCGTAAATCCGCCGGCACCTGTATACTGGTCACCGGTATTCTCACGAACTACAACATAGTCGATATGTTCCGGGCCTTTATCCTTCAGCGGACACTCAACACCCGGAAACAGCTTGATCGGACGAAGGTTGATATACTGATCCAGCTCAAAACGAGCCTTCAGCAAAATACCCTTCTCCAGGATACCAGGCTTAACATCAGGATGACCAATCGCACCCAGCAGAATATTATCGAATTTACGTAGATCTTCGATCGCACTATCGGTCAAAGTCTCGCCGGTTCTCATATAACGTTCGCCGCCAAAATCAAACTCAGTCTTTTCTGTTTTGAAACCGAACTTCGCCGCCGCCGCATCCATTACCTTTACAGCCTCGGCCGTTACCTCAGGACCGGTACCATCACCGGGAATCACCGCTATGTTATAGCTTCTACTCATACTATATTTACCTCCAGTATGGAAAAAAATAGTTATTTCAACAAACCCATGGCATATAACTTTACCCTAGGCATAAGTTTAATAAGCCAGCCAGTATACCAGTTTTTACCCATTCTATCATTAAAAAATTACGATTTCTGCACTCCCCCAACCCTCTGCAAACGTAACTATTTTACTACCAATACCTTACAGGCGACAAAACACTCCCCTGCCCCACACCCAACACTTGCATTCAACAGCCTCTAATAACCTTTAAGAACAGGATTATTATTATCTCCTGAAACGTCTGAAAGCATCTCATCAACAACAAATACATCTACAATATAAACATAATCATCAACACTGCCGTATTGATTTTTCTTTTTATCACTCCATTGACCGTGCTCTCCTTGTACTTCAATAGTCATTTTATAAACATCTTTTTCCATTTTTGGACTAATGAATTTCTGTGATATACATTCATATTTACTATAAAAATCAACAATTGTATTAACAAACTCTTCATTTTCACTATTAGTAATAATTACCTTGGCATATCCACTAGTAGTATTTGACAAAGCATTAAACCCAATACGGCCGCCATTAAATATAAGCAGCTATCGCTCCTCTTTCATTTGAAGCTATTGCTCCGGTTCTCCTATGCCAATTTCCTTGTATTGAGGCTGGCTTTATTATCTTCTTTTCAGAGTGAACAGCATTCCATTTGAAATTAGAAAAATCTATCTGCCAGCTCTCTACATAATCAGGAATACTCATATTAGGGCCATCAACAGATATAGGCTGCCAGACATACGTTGCCGCCGAACCCTGCTTGGGATATGACCAGCGATCTCCCATATACATAAATATGGTATCTTGTCCATTTGATACTGGAAAAACAAATGAACATTGAGAATTCCACGTCAATGTTCCTTCTGGTGCAAAGAACCCTTTTCTTGTCCAAGGACCTTCCAACGATGTTGCCGTCAAGTAATAATTATCGTTTCGTTCCCAACTGGTAAGGTTTGAACTCAACCAGAAATATACCCCATTACTCTTAAACATCGCAGGTGATTCGCCTGATTTTTGCCTGGAAACAACAAGACGCTTTATAGTTTTATAATCCGAAGCCAGCTCGTAAATAATACCATGATGAATCAATAAATATCCTTTGCCGTCAGTGTCCTGAAATGTCCCTATATCCCATTTGCGAATTGGCTTACCTTCATATAAAACAGGTCCATGAAACACATAGTCGCCATCAATTGTATCACTGGTAGCGTAACCAACATGAGGATCTTTATACTTGCTGTCATCTGTATGCATATACATCACAAACTCACCGGTTTGCGGACATTTCATCACTTTTACACGCTCACCAATACGGTTCGGCCCTAATAAACCTTCCTTTTGCATCGGAAGTACAATATTTTCAAATTTCCAGTTAACCAGATCCAACGAAGAATAACAGCTAAATCCTGAAAACAGATTAGCTGTATCAGATTTATATTCGCCAAAAAGATAATATTTATCGCCCTCTTTAACAATGCATCCACCATGAGCGTTTACTTCATTGTTGTTCTGATCAAACCAGGAAACTCCGCTGTTGATAGACTTACTGTTTCCCTCGGCATATGCATTTAATGACAAACAACATACTATTATAACATACAATAACCTTACAATATTCATCATTTCTATATCATTTTCCTTTCGCAGTTTTCAAGTTGCAAAAATCGCCTAAAAGGGCCTTCCTGCAACGCTTTGAGTTAAATATACTTTCGAGAATTAGCTCGGAAATACATTTAAATATAAAGTTTCTCATTCACAAGGCCCTGTTCTGGCCTTTGCGTGTAATGTTGAACAGTCAAAAGTGCGAAACCGCACTATCACTTTCCTTAAATATATATCTTACATTGAATAAGAGTGCTAAACTCTATTAGAATAATAAACAAATACTAAAAAGGGGGAAGAAAACATAATATTTCCTCCCCCCGTTTCTTAAAGGAAGTCATTATCAATTAGCACATCTGCCAATCAATAATGAAGATTTTGGAGCAATACAAAAAATATGAAAGGGGGAAGCAACAATTACTTTCCCTCCCCCCCTTCATAATGAAGGTCATTACCAATTCTAAAACATATCTATTCTTATTACTAATAAGTTTCATATTCACTTCATCTAGAAAAAAACCTGAAGGAGATAATCTCCCCCAGGTTCAAGGTTTAACATATTATTTATGCTGCTATGGTAAAACTGGATATAAACCACTGCTCAGCCATGCAGATGCAATATTTGCAAAATCTTCTAAATCAACATTACAATCATTATTGAAGTCTAGATCAGAAACATAGTTTGCCACTATACAGCTTTGCTGACCTGTTACATTATAGAACAATTCTGCAACATCTTCGGAACTTAACAGATAGTTGTAGATTTTCAAATCATCAAGCATTCCGCCAAATTGTTTGTCGACAGTACCTCTATTGTTACGAGCAAGTAGTACCATAGGATACTGCCAGGCTTCAAAGTTGTCCATTACAGCACCAGTTATCGAACCACTTAACTCGCCATCAATATATATAGATGCAAAACTGTTTCCTGAACCACTATCTCCCTGATAAACAACTACGGCATAATGCCACTCACCATCATTCACAATAGTATCACCTGCGACAGATATACTCACAGCATCACTATCACGAAGATATATACTAATATTTCCTGATGATGAAATAATCTGGAAACCTGTAGTAGAATCATCGTTAAATGACCCTAAAAGCATTTGTTCGGATGTAGAATCAGTTTTAACCCAAAAGGCAATTGAACCTTCTTCGATAGCATTTCCAAAACCTGCTTTAGGATAAGCGTCAACCGACAGCAAGGCATAATTAGATGTGTTTGGATCGACTGCATAGTTCTGATCGCTTATTTCTGACATACCTTCACTGTACACAAAGTCTCCACCAACAAAAGTACCGTCATTTGTACCGACAGAATCATTCACATCCTGCTCAAACTGATACCAGGCTAATACTCGACGCAGTTTTATGCTAACAGTAGCTGAATCTGCAATTCCGCCATTATTACCTGTAACAGTGCAATAATATCCTCCTTCATCGGCAAGTTCAGGATTCAGAACTACTAATGTATCACTCTGTGTCCCTGAGTAGTCAGCGCCATCTGAAATAACCGAACCATCTTTATTCCATTGATAAGACAATGGGGTAAACGGGGTTGTTGCTATCAGATTTAAAGATACTTCCGAATCACCAGTATTGAAGTAGGTATTCTGTGGCTGAAGTTCAAATTCAGGCACGCTGGCAATAGCAGTAAATGACCAGACTGGCCCCATTAAATTATGTGAATCACCAGCTGCATATGCACTTCCTTGTCCATCATCTAAACCTTCTTCTATCCGCCAGCTTACACCTTGATCGTAACTTAACGACAATGGACCATAAGCAGCATTACGAGTAGCCCAGTCGCTTACAACAATCTCTCCAGCCAGATACAGGTTAGGATCATCATCTGTATTATCAAGGTCTATATATACATAATGCTTTAATACTGCCGGATCTAGCTGCCCTGCATTATCCTTATCCTCAGCTCCTTCCCACTGCAAAGTAATATCAAGAGCAACACCAGTATCATCATTACCTGGTACCGGAGATGCTATATTACCAAGAAATGTATAATGCTTTATTGCATTAATCATTGCTTGTAATCCCGCATCTGTATCGGGCAATCCATTTCCTGTAGGCAGGTTAAATAATAGACGATTTCCGCTCTGAACTAAACCGACTGCAATTTCATCTCCGGCTTTCCAGCCAACAACAATATTATTCCCGGCTGAATCTGTAACTAAAATAGAACCATCTCCAACACTGGTATCAGTACCTGCACCCCAGAAATCTATACTTGCGTTCCACCAGTCAAAACTGCCAGCTGCTCCAAAAACTGCAGCACCTTCGATGGTCACAACTGCTTCGTCACCATCCGTAGAGAAATTTGTCACATCGCCATCACCCCAGCCAAGTCTGCTGACACGCGAAAAATAGGAACTTAGCGATATCACAGGTGTTTCCAGGCCACTGTAAAATTCCTGATCCCCAGTATCATCGTAATTATTACTGCTATTGTCTCGAGCGATCACCAGCACATCTGCTGCTTCTATCGCATCTACTACTGCTGAATCTGCCCAGTTATTATAATTGCCATAAATTACTGTCACGTCATCAAAGTTATTAGTAAAGAAGTCTATAACGCTCTGATTGCCACTTTGAGCCTTTGAACTATCTATCAATACTGTTGCTCCATAACAGCTTGCGGAGCAGATACCAGCCAACATAAACACTAACAAAAATAATTTTCTCATAATCAAATCTCCATAATCAAAAAGTTAAAATTATTAAAAACTAACAAATGTGAATACGCACATCCCACATAGACAATTCTTTATTATGAATAGCCCTGATAAATATTAATGCATTAACTACTGAATTTAAGGATATAGCTTAATTTGTGGACTTATCAGGTAGAAGAAATCATTTGCGGTTGGATAATCTCTCTTATCATCCTCTCTTAGTCCATCTGTTACTATTAACGTCAAAAATCGATCTTTCTCCGACAATTTCACATTGAAAGATACTGTGTTGTTATCATAATTGAGTTCTTTTTGTTCATAACGAATATCTCCATCAACCAACACCCAAAAACCTGCATCACGTATATCACCTTCATCTTGCTCGGGGGCTTTAGAAATACCTCCAAAGGCAGAAAAACTTTCCAGTTTTAACTTTGGAATAGTTTTTCTTATAGCCTGCAAATCAATAGTAATCCCACAATTACTGTGCATAAGCATTGCTGACCCTGTGGTATTATTATTCGACTTACCATTTAATGCTGGTGGCAAAATCGTATTATCAATCTCGTTAATATCTCCTTTGAATACACAAATATTATTGGTAAATTTACCTGTTGTATTTGGACATAAGAATGTAATACCTGTTGAAGTAACAGTAATCTTTCCGTTGCCGCCATCAGGCACAAAAACACCATCAACAAATGCAGAAGCTGATACTAAATTATATTTCCTATTACCTTCAATGGTTTTCTTTTCATAGGACAATCGCGTTTCTAGTATCCCTGTTAAGGGGTTTATACCAACAGCATCTTGAACCATTTCAAATCCATCTAATCCGCCTAGAATACTTGTAACATCAAGATATTTCTGGCCACGCCATACCATACCGGCTGCCGAATTAAGCTGCCGTACAAATGATTGGTTTGCAACTGGAATGCTTTCTATTTGCCCGGAAAAAGCATCAAATCTTCTGGCATTATTAGCCTTGATAGTCTTACTTGCTTTCGCTGCTCCTTTTTGACCGGAATAATACTGTACCTCACCTGTGAATACATGAAGTTCGGAAGTTGCACTTTGATCAACAAAAACACCAAACTCTGTGCCAAGGTCAATGAATCTATTGTTGGGAGTATCTACGGTAAAGCCGTGACCAATATCTGATACATATGAATACAACCTGCCATAAGATAAATCCACTCCCTTTTTCTCAATTATAAATTCAGCAGGCCCTTCAATAACAATATCGACACCTTCATCATAACTGAGTTGAATTATTCCTGTTTCCAATCTGAAAGGCAACTGATTAGTTAATATTCTTTGCCCATTGTTTAACCTTGCAGATGATGCACTCCACTCAACCCCTAATTGATCATCCACAGTAGCTACTTCTTCTGTCAACCGGGGAGGAAATACATTCGCATAAACTACAAACAATATTAATAGGCATGCTGCTGCTGTAATCAACCGATTTACTATTTTAGTGAACTTGGTCGATCCGGATTCATTTATTGCATTCTTTAGCACTTCTGGTTCAACTGGCTTTTCCAGTATTACCTCAGGTGCATTTTCTTCAAATCTGGCCAGCATATCTAGCAGAGAAGAAGTGTCATGCTTTGCCTCTATCATATTCTTTATTTTACATAATCCATGATTCAGCTCAATACTATCACAATAATATGAAAACGCTTCCGGAGAAGATATCAGGATATCTTCCAACTCTCGGCATTCACTCTCTGTTATTATCCCTTCCAGAGATTTAAATACATATTCATCTATTTGATTTTCCAGGTGTTTATCCATATTTTATAATCTACAAGCATTAATCGTCTGATTAATACATTTTTTTAATGCACCATGAATTCTTGCAATATGCTTTGAAACGGCATTACTTGTCGTGTTTAACATCGAAGCCATATCTTTTACCTTAAAATTCTTATAATAACGCAAACGAATGATTTCCTTATTTCGACCCTGAAGCTTATCTACACAATTATGTAATGCTTCAAAATAAGTATCATATGATGAACTTGTCCGCTCATCCTGTCCCAGTTGTTCTATCATCTCTGCTGTCAGATATATTATAGATTTATTGTTCTTATTGCTGAGATATTGAATCACTTTATACTTTACTATTTGTTTTGCCCATGCTGAGAAATTTGTGCCTTGCTGGAAACTGTCGAACTTGTCCCACATTGTCATCAGCGATTCCTGCATTATCTCTTCGGCAATCGAATAGTTAGGCAGAAGCTTAAGGGTGAAACTGTATATGCCGTTTTCATTTTGACGATACAGCCTTAGAAATAGCTTGTACCTGTCATCTCGGTTGTCTTCAAACTGTTTAGCCATTATTTTAAGAATTCCTGAAAAAAACCATTCGCTTCATTATATACAATCAGCTGAATTTATAAAATCTGCCTAAAAAAATATAAAATATTTATTTTCTGCCAAAAATGAGTGTTTTTTGCTATTTTCAGCCCAATATTATGGGTACTTCTAGAAATTGCTTATGTTGCAAAAGATCCATCTTTCGCTAAAAATGATTTTTTAGAGGTATATTTATCGAACCAGAATCGGATTTTTTATCAATTTATACCAATTTGGAAACAATTTGATTATTTAACGTTCCCGAAACCATTTCTAGCCACATCATACTTAAACTTCCCCCTATAAAACTCAACCATTACCCATATCCTGAACAAAACCGGTTTTAAACTCTCTCTTCTCGCTTCTTTCTTCTAACTCTTCTCATCCTTCAGGTGCCATAATTTTGATTTAAACTTTCTTACGCTTTGGCTTTAAAATAAATTGTAAGCAACAGCGAATTATTCCTGATGTCAACGTACATCAGGACACCTCAATTCTTCATTTTTCAATATTCATTTTTCACTTAGCATCGCTCGCCGCCAGGCGAACACCATCTTTTCAGAATTCAGACTTCAAACTTCAGATGCCGTTTCACGGCACCTGTCTGGTCCGCCCACAATCCAAAACAAACAACTTACGATAATATCCGCAAAATCCCCTTCCCACCGCAACTCTTCTCTGAACCCACCATGCACTCTTCCTTATATCCCCGCACTCTTCAATTTCATTCCGTTTTTAAAACCCTCCTTCACCCAACTACTCTCACTTATAAATCAATTAGCCTCGCAGAACCCGTTTAAAATAGGTCGCGTAAGCGACACCTCCACATCATTGGACTTGTCCAATGATGTGCCAGAGTGCGAAGCACGTATTTATCTTTCTCCTGTTCTTCTGCTCATCTGCTCTATCTCTAACGACCTTTGGTCGTTCGCGTAGCACGTATTTATCTTCCTCCTGTTCTTCTGTTCCACTGCTCACCTGCTCTAATTTTAAACAAGCCGTGAGCCGCCAGGCGAACACCTTAATTTTTCACTTTTAATTATTCATTTTTCATTTAGCGTAGCTCGTCGCGTCTCCGCTCCGTTCCCATCCGTATACCGCCGCACCCATTCAACGTTCCGCCGTATACTACCCGCAGCCCGCAATTCCCCTTCGTTCAAATCCATTTGCCTTTTCACCGCCGTCCCACCGCCCTCTGCCGCCGTATTCATGCCGCACACCTCCCGTTACCCATCAATTAGCCGCGAGCGGTAGCGAGCAACCTTCCCTGGCACATGTAACCTGATCCCTGGCCCCTGATTTTCTCGAAAAAATCACCGCGTTTTTACAACCACCAAATCGCGAAAATCTATAATCTTCAAAATTTTTATCCACTTTACCCCCAACACCTTACAATCTTCCGGGCCAACCATCCCATCAAAAAAATCAACGCACTTTCGACATACCGTCCAACAGTAGAGAGCCGACAAAAAATGAGTACCAGCAAAAATCAGCTCTCGATAAAACATAACAACGACGAAAACTTCGTCTTAAATATAAACAACGCTCAATAAAAACTAAATATTTGAAATAAAAAAACTATGACTGTAACCAACCCCGGCATTCTGCAGTATCATACCCTAAACGCACAGAATTAGCACAATAACAAATAATTAGCTTGCCAACCATACTTTACTCATTAAAATTAAACATTATTACAGCTTTGCCACACAAGAAAAGCCCTTAATTTATAAGCACTTAGATTAACAACGTTAAATACCGTACACTTAATTACCATAACCTATGAATGTTATCCAGATAGACAGCCTGACCAAACGCTACGGCACAAGAATTGGCGTCGACAACCTGTCACTCGAAGTCGCTGAAGGTGAACTGTTCGGTTTTCTTGGACCAAACGGTGCCGGTAAAACCAGTACAATCCGCGTTCTGATGGGACTGCTAAAAGCAGACGGAGGCTCGGCACAAATCTTCGGCAAAGACTGCAAAATTTCCGGACCTGCCATCAGGCACGAAATTGGATATATGCCGGGCGATCTTAGGATTTACGGTTGGATGACATGTCGAAACGGGCTCAAAATTACCGGAAAAGTTCGCGGCAAAGATATTACTAGCCTCGGCCTTGATCTGGCCGAACAGCTTAAACTGGAACCGGACCTGCCCGCCAGGAAAATGTCACGCGGCACCAGGCAAAAGCTTGGGCTCGTACTGGCTCTTGCCCACAACCCAAAACTGCTCATATTCGACGAACCTACTTCCGGACTAGACCCGCTTATACAGGAGATACTTTTCGAGATCATCCGCAAAAAGGCGTCCAATGGTCATACCATATTCTTCTCCAGCCACACTCTCAGCGAGGTCGAAAGACTTTGCGATAGAGTTGCAATTCTTCGAAAAGGTCAGCTCGTCGAGAACAAAACCCTGGACGAACTGCGTAAACAGGCCAAAAAACACGTTTCTATCCTATGGTCGCCTACTGCAAACTCAAATAATATCAGCATCCCTCCATTCCTGGACTCCGTACGGTTTATCCAAAATCGTTGGGAATGCTTCCTTAACGGGTCGATAAACCACCTTACCCAATGGTGTTCCGACAAACCAATCGACGATCTGGTTATCAGCCCCCCTGATCTCAACACCGTATTTATGAAATATTACAATAAAGGGGAACTGGAAGCATGAACTACGGACTGATCCAAAAAACTTGGCGCGAAGTATGGCTGGTAACCTTAATTATCGTACTCGCTGTCGCCGGCATCGAAGTTCTGCTGGTCAAAATTTACCCGCAGGTATTCGCCGAATTTCAAACTCTATTCAAATCGGATTTCATGAAAAATGTTTTCAGAGCATTATTGGGAACCAAACAAACTGAAAAATTCGGCCCTGAACTGCCTAAAGCTCTGATGTGTATACACCCTTTAGTAATGATACTGATTTATGGCCATATTCTGGTCTTATTTACCAGGCTTCCCGCAGGAGAAACCGGAAGCGGTACTGTCGATATTTTGCTTAGCTGGCCTGTCTCCCGAAATAAACTGTTTCTCACCGATAAAATTATTTGCCTGCTTTGCGGCACACTCATCATTATTTTAGGTTTTACCAGTAACTTTATTACCGCCAGGTTCGCACCTGAAGATTTCCGTATCCCCTTTAACAAACTGGTTATTACCGCTATAAATCTGGCTTGCTTATATTACGTTATATCAGGAATCGTCACTATCGTTACTTCTTTCTGCTCCAGTAGAATTAAAGCTGCCGGGATAGCATTTGGCTTCCAGGCTTTTAACGACCTTATCGATTATATCTCTGAATTCTGGGAACCGGCTGAATGCCTTTCTTCCTTTACCTTATGGCATTATTACCAGCCGTTACTGATTATGGACGGTTCCGGCACTCCCTGGCGGGATTGCCTGGTTCTATTGACTCTGGGTACGATACTCTACATCATCGCGTTCAGAACCTTCAGCCAAAGAGATATCTGTACTACATAAAGCTCCGCCAACACACAATTTACTTAACAATCCTTTTATTTTAAGTAGAATATGGCTTTTAGTTTATTGGATAAGCAAAAGGTAATAAATGGCTGTAAGATTTATAATTGGACGCTCCGGCTGCGGCAAAACTCATTTCTGTGTCGATAATATCTGTGCTAAACTGGCACAAAACAGCACTTCCGCCAGAATTATTTTTCTTACTCCCGAACAATCCACCTTCCAGGTCGAACAGGCAGTACTAAGTGACGGTCGGATAAAAGGTTACCACAACCTGGAAATTACCAGTTTCCTACGACTCGCACGCAAAGCTGCCAGAAATATGCCCGTTGGATGCCTGAAACCACTTTCCCAGACCGGACGATTCCTGCTTATGCAGAGAGTTTTAAGAGAAGTCAAAGACGACCTGTCAATATTCCGCGGCAATATCCACTCCGGGTTCTGCGACCAGGTCAGCCAGATGCTATCAGAGCTTTGCAGGTATAACAAAACACCCTCTGAACTGCTCAGCGAAAGCGACAGGATCAGGGAAACTGCCGGATTGTCTCAAAAACCGCTCGCTGATAAACTGCATGATCTTGCTGTTATCCAGAAAGCATGGAAAAGTAATATCGCAGACAAATACCTCGATCCGGACGAATATCTTGATCATCTTGAAAATTTTTACAAATCGAATAATCTCTTTTCTGACATCGAATTCTGGATCGACGGATTCGCCGGGTTCACTCCTCAGCAGTATAAAATAATGCGGCTTATCATGCAGCATGCCGACCAATGCAATATAAGCCTGAACCTGGACCATACCAACCCTCAGTTCAAACTTGCTGCTGATCCGGATAGTGAACTGGACATTGAACACATGTTCCACCCTACCCTCGAAACTTATCAGCGACTCAATGGCATCTGCCTGGATAATGCTATTGAAACTACGCCCCCGGTTTTGCTGCCGATACAGCCGACTATGCCGCGTTTTGCCGCCAGTGAGACGCTCCAGATGATCGAAAAAAACGTTTTTTCCCAACATACTCCCAAAGGTCATCCGGCCGACATCGACATATCTATGGATATTATCTCAACATCAAACTTAAGAGATGAGGTTGAGGCCGCAGCCAGAAAAATACTGGAACTATGCCGGGAATATAACTATCGTTTCAGGGATATAGCTATAATCTTCCGCGACCTCGACCAGTATCACGAACTGCTCGCCGCCGCTCTGGAAGAACATAAAATACCATACTTTATGGACATTCGACGTGAAGTTCGACATCACCCAATGATAGAACTTGTTCGGTCTGTATTTGAAATGCTCACCGAAAATTTCCGCATTGATTATATTTACAACTATTTGAAAACCGACCTGAGCCCGGTTACCCGCAGCGAAGCCGACGCACTCGAAAACTATTGCATTACCACCGGCATGTTTGGCAGTCAATGGCTTATCGATAGCGACTGGACTACTGAAACCAGGGAATTTACGAAAAAATGTACCACAATTGAAGGTATTATTTTCTCTGTTAGCGATATCGACAAACTGCGTAGAAAGGCAATAGCACCTATCGCTAAAATGCGTAATATCCTTAATGTCAAGGGCGACACCCTTACTGCTGAAACCATAACTCAATTGCTCGTTGAATTGATAGAAGACCTGGAAGTTGGAAAAACGCTGCACCAATGGCAGCAAAAAGCCTCCAGAAATGGTGATTTAGATACTCAGCAGATTCACAGCCAGATATACAACGACTTTTTCGATATGCTCGACGAACTGGTTGCCGCATTGGAAGGAATGAAAATATCTCTGCACGACTATACCGACCTGCTTTTCTCTGCAATTTCGCAAATGTCGCTTAGACTGGTCCCACCTTCAATCGACCAGGTACTTGTAGGTACTATCGAGCGTTCACGCCAGCCGCAGATCAAAGCTGCCTTCATTTTAGGCATGAATGACGGTAAATTCCCTAAATATACCGCTTCAACGGCAATTATCACCGATAACCAGCGTGACCTGCTTGCCGACGACGGGTTCGAACTCGCACCTTCAGCCAATGTTAAACTGCTGCACGAACGATACCTTGCTTATATCGCCTTTACCAGGGCCAGCGAATATCTTTGGATTAGCTACCCCTCAAACGGTGGCGAAGACCAGGTACTAAACCGGTCTCCTTTTATTAAATATCTGCAAAAAGCTATTGGATCCTGCCCTGTCAAAACCCTCGCTGACAGTCGAAACGAACCCGACATAAACCGTATCACCAACCACGAACAGCTTGCCAGGGAACTGGCAGCTGCATTATCAGAAGCCAAAATAACCGGTGAATTGCCCCCGGTATGGTCCGCCCTGTATAAAAAAGCTGATGAGTTCGGACTTATGGATATTGTACTATCAGGCGTAAACGCTGAAAACAAAGCAACTATATCACCTGAAGCAGCTCAAAAGCTTATCGGCAAAGAAATTATAGAATCTAGTATTTCCAAACTGGAAGAATACGCCAAGTGCCCGTTCCGGTTCTTTGCCAGGTATTTGCTTAAACTGGAAAAACGCAAACCATTCGGCCTGGAAGCTATCGATCTGGGTAAATATTACCATGCTATGCTATGCCAGATGTTTAACGATCTCAAGGCTGACAGCAGAAACTGGCATATGGTGGAAAATGAAGAAATACACTCGCTGGTTGAAAAAGCAGCTGGCGAAGTACAATCTAATAGTGAAATCAGCAACCTGCTGGAAAAATCTCATCGCTACAGATTCATTTTCAGCCAGGCAGACCACAATCTCAAAAAACTTGCTGTTACACTCGCCACAGCTGCCCGTAAAAGCAATTTCAGACAAGTTAAAGCAGAAGTGACGTTTGGAATGAAAAATAGCAAAATAAAGGGCATTGAACTTGATATTGCAGACAATCTTAAATTGGTTCTGCAGGGAATAATTGATCGTATAGACATTATGGACGGTCCTGACAAGGCAGTCGCTGTCTTTGATTATAAAACAAATGAACGGTCTTTCGACTGGAATAAGTTTTACCATGGCCTGGAACTGCAGCTCGCCTGCTACCTGATCGCCGTCACCGACGGATATAACAGCCAGGACCTGACACCTGCCGGCATGTTCTATATGCCCATAATCAACAAACCGCCATCTTCCGGCAAAAACGGCCCTCCACCGGATTATATCCTGGATAATAGCCTTTCAAATGACACAACTATACCGCCAAGCGGGGCAAAAGCACACGGACTTGCCAACGGTGATATGGTTGATGATATGGAACTGGGTATGGAAACCGGACATGCCAAACATCTGGGTGGCGTTTATAAATATAAAAATGGCAGTTATTACGGTAAATCCAGCACCGCATCTGTCAATCCACAAGAGCTGCAAACCGTCCTTCAGCACACAAAACTTATTATTAAGGAACTTGTCCTGGCACTAACAAACGGTAAAATTGACATAACTCCTTACAGGATAAAGAACGAAACTCCATGCAGCTATTGTGATTTCTTCCCTGTCTGCCGTTTCGACCGATGTTTTAACCAGTACAATGAAATTTGCGACTATTCAAAAGAAGAAATATTAGAAAAACTGGAGAATTGATGATACTTGCCTATACTATTGACTCACTTTCAAATCTGCAATGGGCAGCTATAATTCTTAGCGCTTTTATGACCGGTATCGCCAAAACCGGCCTCCCAGGCATTGGAATTCTGGCTGTTCCGCTTATGGCTTTGGCTTTTGACGCCAAACCGTCAGTCGGAATGCTGCTACCAATTTTAATTATGGCTGACATTTTTGCGGTCTTCCATCACCGCCACCACGGCAAATGGGACCATCTCAAAAAGCTGCTGCCCTGGGCTATTTTAGGAATTATTGCCGGATACCTGGTTTTGATTAAAATTGAAAGCTATCAGCTCAAACCGATTATTGGATTAATTGTACTTGCCATGCTTGCTATCAGGGCAAAATCACTATTATCAAA
Organism: Sedimentisphaerales bacterium; assembly: GCA_963666285.2. Taxonomy (GTDB): domain Bacteria; phylum Planctomycetota; class Phycisphaerae; order Sedimentisphaerales; family SM23-30; genus JAFGDI01. The sequence continues at coordinate 844,869 of OY762711.1, read as the reverse complement.
TGATTCCAAACAGAATATTGAACATAGCAAAACATATGCAAACATAATGGGGCTGCTAGCCGGTGCAACCACTATGATGGCCAATGCCGCCGGGCCGGTAATGACCTTGTACCTGCTCAGTATGAAAATGCCCAAACAAAAATTTATAGGAACTGCTGCATGGTTCTTCTTTATCGTTAACTGGATCAAAGTGCCGCTAATGGCAAGTGAAGATATGATTACTGTTTCCACCCTGAAAATAAATCTTTGCGTATTTCCAGCTGTTGTTTGCGGTGCATATGCCGGCATATGGCTTTTCAAAAGGATCCCACAAAGATTATTTAATATTCTCGCCCTGGTTCTTGCAACTGCAGCTGCAATTAAGCTATTGACAGGCTTCAGTGATTTATGGAATGGTATTAGCGATAAAATTAACTGATTTTAGGATATATTTGAGAAAATATTAAATAAATAGCAAAAATCAGCATTAAAATCGCTATCTTCCACCCAGACTCTTTATGGTATGCTCCAGATCACCAACCTGCAACAATCTCAACCCAAAATTTTCCCCTATCTTAACTGGTTGGCCCAGACCGATAGTCTGGTTGTTTACCATAAGCTCAATATTTTCATAAACGTCTTTGTCAAACTGAATTATGCTTCCCAAAGACAACTTAAGAACGTTCTCCATTGTCATCTTTTTCTCTGCAACCTTTACGATTAATGGCACTCTCATGGAAAGAATACTTTTAATTTTCTTCTCGGGAGCCGTCTGTGATTCACCACCGGCTGCTTCACTGGTATTACCATCCAGCATATCCTTCATTGCCGAATATTCATCCGACAGTTCCGGCTCTTGTTCGATCTCAGCGTCAGCATTTTCAGCCTGGGCCTGATCTGATATGTCTACATTTTCTTCCGGCATACAGAAACTTTTCCGTAAACACTAAACTATAAAGTACTTACAACTATTTAATTTGATCACTATCTTATAATAGCTTTCAAATAACACTATACTAAATATGTTATCGGAACATTTATATTTCAAAAACAATTTTTTTGATTTTTTTATCCACAAAAACTTTAACTGGCAAATATTGACAAATTAGCCATATATTATTAATATTAACCCTTAATCATTTATTAAAAGACTAGATAAGGAATTATAATGAGCGAATTTGAAGGCAAAGACGTATTACTCGTAGACGATGATGATGATATCATTGAAACTCTGGAAGCCGCTTTAGAAGAACTAAATGTCAACATTCGATGCACTGGTAACGGTAACGAAGCAGTAAGAATGGTACAGGAAAAAATACCTGACTTATTAGTTCTTGACCAGATGCTGCCAGGCAGAAGTGGTTTTATCATCCTGGAAAATATTCGCAGTTTACGCAAGGAAAGCGGGAAACCACCGATTATTATGATCACAGCTAACCCGGGTTCCAGGCACAAAGTTTACGCTGAAACTCTTGGCGTTGATATTTACCTTAACAAACCATTCCGTATGGAAAGGTTTATAGATGCGGTTAAATCTTTGCTTTCTCCTGAAGAAGGCGAAAAATAGCGAAGATACAAACTTTATAAACTATCAAATACAACAGGCCGTGAAGTTATACATTTAATCAAGATCATTAACTTTACAGCCTTTTGTTTTATAAGAAAGAGCTCATATTGTATCTCTAATTCGGGTAGTTTAATTTATTGTTAATAGTATGAAGAAATTGATACTGATAATATCCGGCAGCACAGCATGGGCAGAAGCTGACCATGCAGAAAGCGAGCGTCAGGAAGATATTGATTCTACTGATAATCAGAACGAGATATCTAAACCTGATTCTTCTGACGCTGCCTCGGAACGCAGACTGCAGGGAACGCTTCCCCTGCCTTTAAGCGACCAGGGAAGAAATGCGTTGGTTTCAGTTGCAGCTGTATTAAAGCAATACGATGCTCAAACCATTTACAGCAGCGGAAATGAGTCTTCAGGCCCTACTGCTGAACACCTGGCCGAGCTCTGCGATCTGAAAAGCAAAAAAAACACTGACTTAAAAGAATTGAACTGTGGTCTATGGCAAGGCTTAAGGTATAGAGATATTGAGAAGAGATACTCAAATGCCTATAAACAATGGCGAAACGACCCGGAAAGTATCTGTCCGCCAGATGGAGAGTTATTTGCCGCATGCCGAGAAAGAATAGAGACCGCACTTCTTTCCATAATAAAGAAAAGCAAAAGCCAGACAATTGTTATTGTAGTTGCTGAAATAGCAGCAGCAATAATTGAATGCCTTTTAACAGATAAATTATCAACAGATTTCTGGGAAATCGCAGACAATAGTTCACAAGTAAGGATATTTGAACTAGGCGAGGCAGAAAAAGGCTCTCTGCCGAAGGCTACCCCAGTTAATGCCTTGAATTAATATAATATGAATCAAGACCAATCTAAACAAACACTGAAAAGAGACATGCCCGAAGGCTTATGGACTAAATGCCCGGGCTGTAAAAAAACTATCTTCACCCGAAGTATGCAGGAAAACAGCTGCATATGTCCAGAATGCGACCATCACTTTCGCGTGCCGGCTCATGCCAGAATCAACCAGCTTTGCGATGAAGGTACCTTCGAAGAAATGTTTGCTGATATGGTTGCCGTTGACCCACTTAGTTTTGTAGATAGTAAAAGCTACAAAGATCGCATCGCCGGCATGAGAAAGAAAACAGGCATCAACGACGCCGCTGTCATTGGTAAAGGATTCATAAAAGGTCGACCGGTTGTATTAGGTGTCCTTGATCCTGATTTCATGATGGGGTCAATGGGTTCTGTTGTAGGTGAAAAAATTGCTAAGGCAATTGAATTTGCCACGGAACAACAACTGCCGGTTATCACTGTAACCTGTTCTGGTGGTGCCCGTATGCAGGAAGGAGCCTTGAGCCTGATGCAAATGGCAAAAACCAGTGCTGCTGTTGCAAAACTGCATGAATCAGGCGGACTATATATCTCTGTTATGGCAGATCCAACATCAGGCGGCGTCACAGCAAGTTTTGCTATGCTGGCTGATATTATTATAGCTGAACCCAAGGCTCTTATTTGCTTTGCCGGGCCAAGGACAATATGGCAGACAATCAAAGTTAAGCTACCGGAAGGTTTTCAGAGGGCAGAATTCCTCATGGACCATGGTTTTGTTGACATGATTGTCCATCGCAAGGAAATGCGTTCTGAACTTGCCCGGCTTATCGACTACTGCGGTAAATAAATAATTATTCCTGCCTGACTCAGACTGCCTGTACTATTGTCAAAAATTCAGTTGTTGATAAACAATCGAAAGGAAGTCTATTATGAATAATTTTAATTTCTGCAATCCTGTCAATATCGTTTTCGGCAAAAACACTATCTCTCAATTAGCCAACCTGATCCCTTCAGATACCAAAGTCATGCTCTGCTATGGCGGCGGTTCAATCAGGAAAAATGGTGTCTATGACCAGGTTATATCTGCTCTTTCAGGCAAAGAACATATCGAATTCAGTGGAATAGAACCAAATCCTCTTTTCGAAACATGTATGCAAGCCGTTGATATTATTAAAGAAGAGAATATAGGGTTTCTTCTAGGTGTCGGCGGCGGTTCTGTAATAGATGCTGTTAAATTTATCGCTGCGGCCTCCAAATGCGAAGGTTCAGCCCCATGGGAAATTCTCGTAAACCATGGGACGAATGTAAGCGAGGCTATGCCTTTCGGCTGCGTATTAACAATGCCTGCAACTGGAACTGAAATGAACGCAAACTCGGTAATATCCCGAAAAAGCTCTGATGAGAAGCTGGCTTTTGCCAGCTCTGCAGTTTACCCGACATTTTCAATACTTGATCCGGAAACTACATATTCAATTCCTAAAAATCAATTGCGGAATGGTATTGTAGATGCTTTTGTACATGTCGTAGAGCAATATATCACATATGATATTGAAACCCCGCTGCAGGATCGCCAGGCAGAAGCGATATTAAATACTCTGGTTGAGCTGGCCGATCGCGTGCTGGCACAAAATAAAGACTACAATGCTTTGGCCGGTTACATGTGGTGCACCACCCAGGCCTTAAACGGCACAATTGCATGCGGTGCTGTTGGTGACTGGTCAACTCATATGATAGGTCACGAACTAACTGCATTTTGGGGACTTGCCCATGCAGAATCTCTCGCGGTGGTTCTTCCCGGTGTATGGAAACATCAGTTTGAAAACAAAAAGGAAAAACTGGCAAAATTCGGCGAGAGAGTATGGAATCTGAACCATGACACCAATGATGAAAACGCCGTTCTGGCAATCGAAAGAACGGTAGAATTTTTCCACTCTGTTGGAATGCCGACATCCCTGGCTGACTATAATATCTGTAAAGATGATATTGCAAAAGTTTCTGATCGCTTTAAACAAAGAAACACTATTGTTGGCGAACATCAGAACATCGGCCATAAAGAGGTTGGCGAAATCCTAACCCTCTGCCTGTAAAAAACTGCATTTTGACCTGTATATAATGTATGTCTATACTCTAAGGACCATTTCTTTATATACGCCTTCTTTCCGCGTCAATTCCGCTGATATACCTGAATAATCAGTATATTTTAACAGCCTCCCGTTACTATTTACCATTTCTATTATACCTGTAACGGTTATTCAAGTTACACTGCGCTGGTAAAATAAAAAAACTAAGAAAAACAGCTAAAATGAATTGCCTGTTACCTCAATAAATTATACATTGAAATTGATGGTTGTTATCGAACAGCCTACAAGTAAATAAGTAAATTAAGTTGTTTTAACAAAAAAATAGCATTTCAGGATTATGAGCAAACAGGTACGAAGCGAACTGACTTTCGACCGAATCAAGAAAGGGGGAAACCTATTTTTTATGCTCGCGGCTATTAAAGAGTAAGCCTTTTCAGTTCATTTAATGTTAAACATTTTTAGTAGTAAATTAATTAATATTTTATTTTCTGGAGATCATTAAAATGATGACAAAAAGAACAAAAGGTTTTACACTGGTTGAAATTCTTATCGTAGTAATTATTCTTGGTATTTTGGCAGCTATTATCATACCACAATTCACAGACGCTTCCGAAGGTGCTCGCGACTCAGCAATTGAAAGTAACTTGCAGGCAATGAGAGCACAGTTCGAACTTTATAAAGCACAACATAATGACCAGTATCCTTGGGAAATTGCAACAACCTTTTCCAGTGCTGACATTATAACTCAGCTGACTACTAAAACTACAGCAGAAGGTGCTGCTAGCGGTACTCTTGGACCATATATGCAGAACGTCCCGACAAATCCTCGTGCTGCTAGTGTTGAAACAATCTTTTCAAATTCAGGCACACCTGAATCTCCGGCAACATGCCACTGGATTATCGATACAGATACTGGTGCTATTGTTTCAGGTGCATTGGTTGAATAACATAAACACTTACTGACTATAACGATACAGTCAAAATGCAATATGGAGCCCGGCAGTGCAATACCTGCCGGGTTCTTTAATGTAAACTAAGTAAACTCTTAAATCAACATGTTATCAATCACAGGGGCAGACAGTGGGGAAAACATGCAAATCTTTAGACAAAACTCAAGCAATCATTCGATCATATTCAGACAGAATAATTACAGATGTCTAAAAGGATTTACTCTTGTTGAAATTTTAATAGTAGTTATTATCCTTGGAACCCTTGCTTCAATTATCGTACCGCGTTTCAGCTCTGCTACAGAAGAAACGAGAGACAGTATGCTGAAAGAAGATTTGAGAAATATAAGAACTCAAATCAGCATTTATGCTTTACAGCATCTTGATACCCCCCCCGGCGTTGACTCTTCAAATACTGCTGATTCCACTTTATTCGCGGAACATCTTACCGGTTTTTCCGATATTAACGGAAATACCAATAATACCAGGACGAATCAATTTTGTTTTGGCCCCTATTTAAGTAGGATTCCGGAAAACCCGATCAATAACATGTCGTCCGTTACCATAATGAATGCGGTTCCTAACCAGTGCCCAGGCACCAGCGGCTGGATATATATACCATCCACCCTGACATTTATCGCAGACCTGCAAGGTAACGGCTTTGAAGGTAAACCATATTCAAAATATTAAACGGAGAATAATTATGGTTGTTGTAATGGACAATTATACACGAATACTTCTGACTGTTATTGCGGTATTACTAACCTTTATCGCAATCCCGCTTTGGACCCAGTCTCCTGACATGAGTAATTCCGCTATGGCAGCTAACCAGGGCATACCTGACTCCGGTCAGCAATTCAATGAGTTAATTAATTTAACGGCTGACAACAAAGCATCGCTTGAATTAATAGCCGAGATACTCAGCAGCAAAACACTAAAAGTAGAAATCATTGAAAAAGACAAGGAAGCAAAGTCTAAACCAGCATTAGATCCTGATAGCAAAGTAACTTTCAGACGTAAATAAATAATTTCTTTTTTAAGTATGTAAATATATGAACTATTGCCGGAAACAATCTGCTTTCACCCTGATTGAGTTACTAATGGTAATCACTATCATGAGTATTCTTGCAGGTATTATTTTACCTACATTAGGCAATAGCAGTACTTTTCAATTAACTGCTGCTGCCAGAGAACTTAACTCCATAATCATGTATACTCAAAACCTGGCGATATCCAGCCAGCAGGGATATCAGATTACATTCGACACTGTTAACAATAAATTTGAGGTATCTGATGAAAATGGCAACCTGATTGACGACCCTAGCAAAACGGCCCCAAGCGGCACAACTGAACCGGATAAGTATAAACTTAAACGGCAATTCAGCCTGGACCAGAATTTCAACAGGGTTGTTATCACACAGGCTGATTTTGACGGAACAAATATCCTGTGGTTTGACAGGCTCGGAATGCCTTATAGCGGACCAATTACAAATAAGACTTCACTTACCAGTGGACAAATTATATTAACTGCAAAAACCGAAACTACAACCTTGAATATCGAACCTGTTTCTGGAAAAATCACTTTCAATTAAAACTAGGGACTTTTATTACTTTTTTTGGCAGCTCCAACAGTGAGCCAGAGGTAGAACAATGAAAACCAGAATTTTAGTTACAGCTCTATTATCAATCGCGGCAATTTCAATGTGCACCGCAAATACTGCGGCACAAGAAACTTCAGACACAGACACTGCCAATACGGGGTATATTCTCGAATCACTGGTTCATAATGGCGATATTGTAGAATTTCTGCAAATGCTGAGCTTAAAGTGCAACAGGAATATTATCCCTACAAAAGCTGTCGCCGGCGAGGTGAAAGTCAACCTTTTTGATGTAAGCTGCAAGGAAGCTCTGGACGCTGTTTTACCGGCCAATGGTTACACCTACGAAGAAAAAGGGGCATTTATTTTTGTCTACACTCAGGATGAATTTAACGCTATCCAGTCAGCAAATCGCAAGCTGGAAACAAGAGTATTTTCACTTAATTATGTGCCGGCTGTCTCAGTAAACGACCTGATCAAACCGGTAGTCAGCGAAGCCGGTTCCATATCTATCTCACCGGAACTTTCCGGCCCTACCGATGAATCTGGTGAAAACTGGGCAGCTAAAAACTGCATAGTTGTTATTGATTATCCTGAAAACCTTGGAATGATTGGTCAAATTATTGATGAAATCGATGTCCGCCCTCCCCAGGTACTTATCGAGGCAACTATTCTTGTCGCTTCTCTTAACGATACTAATGAATTTGGTATTGATTTCAATGTTCTCAGCGGCGTAGATTTTGTTAATCAGAACGGCGGCTTTGCTATCCCGGACAGTCAGAGCACAATCAAAAACGGCGCTGCCACAATTGGAACAGGTTTTACCTCTAAAGTCAGTGATGGCGGCTTCTCACTTAACATTGTGAAAAATAATATCAGTGTAATGATTAAAGCATTGGAAAGTATCACCGATGTAGTTACCCTGGGCAATCCAAAAGTACTTACTCTCAACCGTCAGCAAGGTCGTGTAATTGTTGGTAACAAAGATGGTTATGTTACTACCGAAGTATCGCAGACTACTGCAACCCAGACTGTTGAATTTCTGGAAACCGGTACCCAGTTGATATTCAGACCTTTTGTTATGAATGACGGCTATATCCGTATGGAACTTATGACCAAGGATAGTGATGGTGGTGTAGAAACAAAAGGCACATTTGTTCTGCCTTCCGAACAGACAGCCGAAGTCACTTCTAATGTTCTGGTAAAAGATGGTCATACTATCGTAATTGGCGGACTTTTCCGTGACAAAACAACTGTCACACGCAGTCAGGTCCCTCTGCTGGGTGAAGTTCCGGGAGTTGGCGCATTATTCCGCAGCCAAAGCGACACCGTTAACAAAGAAGAGGTTATCTTCCTGATCACTCCTCATATCATCAATGAAGACATGGATTATGCTATGGCTGAGAGAGTTAAAGGTGATATTGGCCGAACAATGTCAAGTATGAGTAACAAACTTATGCCTATTGGTCGCACCAGGCTGGCAGAACATTATTATCGTCAGGCACGCCAGGCGATAGAGATGGGTGAAGCCGAAGATGCTAAAAAATATATTGATCGTTCGGCATATGTAATGCCGCTGCATAAAGACGCTGTTGCCCTGCAACAGGAAATAAGCGGCACAGAACTCATTGAGTCCGATAAACATTCAATTAGAAACTTTGTCTATAAAATACTGCAGCAGGATACCCTGTTTAACAACTAGAAATACTGTTACCAGTATAATAACCGAAATAATCGTTAATCAAAGTTATGGCAGCTAAACTCAATTGGCTGCTATAACTTTTTTTTTTACATATACTTAACTACTTAATCCTAACTCTGTCTTCAGTTTTTATCATTTAATGTTTTTTTCTCGCCGACAGGACCTGCCATTTACGAAATAAAGTTTTAATTGATATATTAAGTCATCTCTAATTATATACGAAAAAAATAATGCATAATAGTATTTCAGCGGCATCAATGTAGCCTGACCTGATTCCTTATGCATACTTAATTGTATTATGCAGGCGGAGAAAACATGAGAATTTACAAATTTTATTCCAGAACTATTGTCATTCTGGCTTTCCTGACCCTTATCCTGTCCGGAGGCTGCGGCACCCAGGACAAAAACAAACAAACCGTGTTTGAACAGTGGAATAAGGCTCGCAACGATATTGCTCTAGATCTTGCCAGGAAACAAATGACAAATGGGCAAATCGATAAAGCCGTATCTACTGTACAGGAAACCCTGAAAAAATCACCTGATTTTCCAGATGGCTGGCTGCTCCTATCTCAATTGTATATATATCAGGATATGCCTGAAATGTCTAGAAACTGCCTGAAAAAATGCCTGGAACAAGCACCTGACCACCCTGAAGGCAACTACCAGATGGGTTTGCTGCAGGAAATGATGGGAAATAATATCACCGCTATTGAATATTATCAAAAAGCTCAGACCGGCAGTCCGGACAATATCGATTACATCCTGGCTGAAGTAGAACTTCTGGCATCAATGAATAAAATATCAGAGGCAATCGATATTGCAGAAAAACAGATCAAACTCGGAAGAAACAGCCCGGAATTATACCTGATTACCGGGAATCTGTATTTCAATAACGACCAGTATCAAAAAGCAACTGCAATGTACATGTTTGCACGAAAGCTTAACCCAAACAATGTTGTTATTGCTGATAAACTGATCTTCTCACTAATGAAAACCGGGCAATATGAAGATGCCGCAAAACAGATTAAATCCGTCATGGCTGAAATGAACCGGGAAAATGATAAAAACCTGCAGTTGGCTCTTGCTGACTGTTATCTGTACACAGGGCAATATGTCAATGCCCAGAGAGCTTATGAAACCCTGATACGCAAACATGGAGTTCAAAAAGAATACTTGTGCAGAATGGCTCAAGTTACTTTAGCCAGAAACGATCTCGAACGAGCTACTGACACATGCAGTAAAATACTTGCCCTGGAACCGGAAAACAACGAAGCTACTCTGCTTTTAGCTGTAATCAATTTGAAACAAAGACAATATGACATCAGCCAGAACCTGGCTCAAAATGTAATAAATAGAGATCAGGACGACCCTCTGGCCTGGTGCATCCTTGGAAGAGCTTATTCCGGACAGGGAGAAATCCTCAAAGCCGAAGAATGTTATCAACAGGCGGAAAAGCTTAATCCCGGCAACACACTTACAGAACAGCTGCTTAATGAAATTCAACAGTTAAGACTCAGCAATATCGAAAATAACACTGTAACTAAGTAACGCCTAATTTAATAAAGCCTTTGGAGGCTTATATATGAATACTAAATACAAAATACTGGCTATAACACTTATTTTCACATGTTCCATCATTGGAATCTTTTCCATATTTGGAATCGGTGCTAATATTGCCGCTGTCATAATATCTGCCGGTGTAATCACCCTTGTATTCTTCAGATCCATAAACAAAATCCATTCATACTATACCAATACACATATTAAGATATCCGAACAGATTAAAGAACTGGACGAAAGCCACCATAAAGGCATGATCATGGTTGACACCATAAATGAACTTGCCGGGCTTGTCAGTGCGATCAATAACCACCTTACCCTGGAAAATGAAAACTCACTGGAACATACTAAACAGCTGCGAGAGCTTAAAATAAGCAGAGATAACGCAGAATTCGAACTTAGCCATCTAAAGTCAGTGATTTATAGCATTGCTGAAGGTGTGATAATAACAGACCAGAAAAGCAACATTATATTGGCAAATCGCAAAGCCCAGGAAAGATTTGATTTTGTCTTTGACAATAACGGACCGGAGCCTATCGAAGATGTTATCATGTGTCCTGAAATTATTTCACTTGTTACTGAAAGTAATTTCAAAGATAACACATACATTGAACTTTGCCGGCAATTTGATGTTAATGACCCTGAAACCAACGTGACCAGAACTTTAAAGTTAATCTGCTGGCCCGTATTTGACAGTGAAGACAGAAGAATCGGACAGGTTATCATAAGTTATGATATTACGACAGAAAATGAAATTATGATGATGAAAGACGATATCATCAATAGTATATCTCACGAGCTAAAAACTCCGCTAGCTGCCATCAAGGCGTATGCTGAAATGATATCCCAGGGCGAATTCGACAATACTAATGATGCCCGCGAAATGGCTGTCACAATCGAAAACCAGGCTAAAAGACTGGCTGGAATGATCGACGACATACTCTACCTGTCAAGAGTGGAAAATGGTGCGGTCAACATGATACCACAGGCATTCAACCTGGTCAAACTTATTGATGAAACTATCATGACCGCCGCTCCTATTGCCAATGAAAGTAATATCAATATTGTTAAGAAAATCGATGATAATGAGCTTGAATGTTATGGCGATTATGACCTGCTTTATCATGCAATAATGAATCTGCTTACAAACGCAATTAAATACACCAATCCCAATGGCAAAGTAACAATATCAGCAAAATCTGATAAGAGTGTTATCTACATACATATTATTGACAATGGAATAGGAATATCAGAAGAACATCAAAAGAAAATATTCGATAAGTTTTACAGGGTTCCGGGAGCTAAAAACATTAAAGGTACCGGCCTGGGACTTAATCTTACCAAAAGAGTGGTTGAAGAAATTCACAGTGGTTTTATTTCTGTTAAAAGTATTCCGGGCCGCGGCAGTAATTTTACAATATGTCTGCCGCAACTGGAACTCGGTAAAGAGGTATTGGCAGGCTGCACAGTTAATAAAAATAAATACTATTAACTCATTCATAATCTGTGTTTGAAAACAGTAAACATCAACAGCCGTTAAAGCTGAAAAGAGAATAAGGATCATTAAAATGGACATTAAACAAAAAGTTTTGATTGCAGATGACGAAATAGCTATTTTACATGTTATCGGCTTAAAGTTGAAAAGAGCCGGATATGACATAATAACAGCAATTAACGGCATTGAAGCGTATCAGCAGGCAATAAACGAACTGCCGGATATCATTATTACAGATTACCATATGCCAGATCTGTCCGGATTGGAATTATGCAGTAAACTGAAACACAATATCGCTACTAAAGAGATACCGATTATTATGCTGACCTCTCACAGCTTTGAAATATCTGAGCAAATTTTACCTTCTGGTATTGTTAAATGCCTGGATAAACCTTTCAGCCCGGCTGAACTATTGGAAGAAGTTGAACTATTAACCGAAAGTGCAGCTATACCTGCATAAATTGCCAGTGTTGGGCTGGTTGCCATTTAAAATATGAACACATTAGAAAATATTACAGTTGCAAGCGACAACGAAAAACTGGCTGAAGCATTAAGCAAAAGCTACGAGGAAATCAGTCTACTGCATAAAATAGGTGACCTTACTGTTAACATCAGAGATTTACCAAGGCAAATCCGATCTATATGCAAACAGCTCAGGAAAGTTATCGAATGTGATTATGTTGCAATCATCTGGAATGATTTAAGAAATAATGACTCCACAAAAACAGATAAACAAAATCAGCCGGAGGTATTTCAGGAGGGGAAATACCTTCTGGCTGGAAACTCTATATCTGCTATCTGGCAGGAAGCAAAACATATCGCCAAAAATGATAAAGCTTCATTTATTATCGAAAATAGTCCGACCAAAGCTTCATCAAGACTGATACAAAATATAAACAATTATATTATCGCCCCTATCGTCACGAACCATGGCACTGTTGGAGCTATTGCTGCCTGTGGAAAATACCATGGAGATAATTTCTGTTCAATCGAATCGAGACTGGTGCTCTCGGTAGCCAATAAACTTTCTAACTGCCATGAAAACCAGACTTTATACACAGACCAGCAGGAATTACTTATGGGCACATTAAGAGCCCTTATCAGGACCATCGACGCTAAAGACCCATACACATGCGGACATTCAGAAAGAGTCGCAAGAATCTCAAGATATATTGCAGAGAAGCTTAAACTTGATGACCAGCAGATTGAAAGTGCTTATATGGCAGGTTTGCTGCACGATATTGGTAAAATCGGCATTAAAGGATCCACCCTTCGCAAAGACGCCAGACTGACACTTGAGGAATTTGAAGAGGTCAAACAGCATCCGCTTATCGGTGCCGATATTCTTAAGGGAATAAGGCAGATATCAGAAGTTGTCCACGGAGTGCGAACACATCATGAAAGATATGACGGGAAAGGTTACCCTGCTGGTATTAGCGGAAAAAGCATACCTGTTATCGGACGAATCGTGAAAATTGCCGATACTTTTGATGCAATGATGAGCACCAGGACGTACCGTAAATCTCTGCCTGTCAGAAAAGTCCTGTCGGAAATTGCCAGGTTTAGCGGCACCCAGTTTGACCCGGAAATATCAGACATTCTTCTAAATTGCAATATTGAAGAATTAAAAAACATCATTTCCTATACTGAAAACGAGTATCTATCAGATGTCTGTCAATACAGCCCAAGATACATTCTACCGGAAACAGATGATTTATTAGATGATTCTAATTTAACTTGTACTGCAGAAAGATATACCGGCTATGATGGTTGTGACGATTGTTATGCATTCAAAAGCGAATATTATTTTCTCGCATGACATGTGAAACACATGTTAGTTAAGTTGGATACATTCAACACCGATAAAAAAGTAAAGACAAATAATAATATATTCCATATTTCAGGAGTAAAAACAAATGACAACGCAAACTGTGCAGATCAATCCGACAATCACAAAGGCATTCGTCTATTCGACAAAAAATGTCTTATCTACTATGATGGATATTGATTGTCAGATTGGAAAACCTCATTTGAAAGAGAAAAATGTAGCTCATTATGATATTTCAGGTATTGTCGGTTTTACCGGTGATATTGTCGGGTCTGTCGTCATCAGTTTCGCAACTGATACTGCCATTAACCTGGTAGAAAAACTAACCTGTGAAAGATTCGAAATTGACTCTGACGACTTTGCTGATGCAATTGGCGAACTTTCAAATATGATCGCCGGTAATGCCAAATCTGAATTCGGCATGACCGCAGGTATCAGTATACCAAATGTAATTATTGGTAAGAATCATAGCGTCGCCAGGATGAGCGATGTACCTTGTGTTGTTATTCCATGTGAAACTCCGCTTGGCAAACTTGCGGTTGAAGTTAACATAAAATGTGTCAGCTAAACATTTTTGTATAGTAGGAAAGGAAATAAACTATGAAGTTTCTACTTGTTGATGATTCTCGTACAATGAGAAATATCTGGAAAAAGGTGGTATCAGGTATTGAAGGTTCTGAGGTGTTTGAAGCCGGAGATGGTGTTGAAGGCTTAAAACAAATCTCTGAAAACGGACCTTTTGACATCCTGCTGGTAGACTGGAACATGCCTAATATGGACGGCTTGACCATGGTCAAAAAGGTAAGAGAAATCGATAAAAAAGCTATCATCATCATGTGTACAACCGAAGCTGAAAAGCCAAGAATTATCGAAGCTATCAAATCCGGTGTTAATAATTATGTTGTTAAACCTTTTACACCTGATACCCTGCTTGGAAAAATCGATGAAACTCTTAAAAAAGCCGGTGTCACTCAAACAGCGTAATCAATCGATGGGAAACCCTTTTCGATCGAAATAAACATCATTGCGGAGGTAAATTTTGCCGTTAACTGCAAACAAAAAATATAAGGTATCATATTCTAAAGATAATCTTACCGCAACTATTGCAATTAATGGGGAAACTTTGCCTAAAGATGTCACTGCGCAGGAAGTTACAAGCGAACTCATTGGCCTGGGCTTACAAATCAATGATGAAGGTAAAAAGAATATCCAACAATTCGTTGCTGTCATCAATGATAAAAAACAGCCGGAAACTGTTATTGTTGCTCAGGGTACTCCGCCGGTTGCTGACACAAATGGTTATATTAAGAAACTTTATACAGAAGCCGAAAAACCTGAACCGGTATCAAAAGACAACGATACCGGTGACGGAGACGAGCAGGACCAGAGTCTTACGTGTAACCCTGAATTAGCCAAAAACCAGCCCGCTCCTCAGCAAAAGGAAAATGACCCTGATCGTGAAAGCCATTACGAAAAGAGCTGTTTTGTCTTTGTTGAAGAAAACCAGCCGCTGGTACAAATCATGCCTCCGACTCCCGGCCAGGATGGTATTGATATATTCGGCAAACCGATTCCGAGGATTAAAGGTCGCGATGCTGAAATACAGCTAAGAAAAAATGTAAGATATGGCGAACCTGACAAAGATGATTCAGAAGAACGTGCTGATATCATATATGCAAGTTCCTATGGAAAACTTAATCATACCTTTAAGAAAATATGGATAGATGAAAATCTGGAAGTCCATAGTGAAGTTGATTTCTCTATTGGCAATATCAATTTCAAAAACAACGTCGACATATTCCGCAGCATCCTGGACCTCTTTGAAGTTAAAGCGGGCAAAAATCTAATTATTCGAGGTGTTGTCGAAGCCGCCCAGGTGGAATCTGGAGAAGACCTGATTCTAAAAGGCGGGATGGCAGGCAAAGAAAAAGGTTGTGCTATTTGCCACGGCAACCTGGAATGCAAATTCATCACAAGTTCAAAAGTTAAATGCCTTGGTGATATCTCTTTTGCCAAGGAAATCATGTACTGTAACCTGGAATGCGGCGGTAGAATCTACTCAGAAAATGGCCAGCTCGCAGGCGGCAGCATTTCTGCTTTCAAAGGCGTAAAAGTTCACACCCTCGGTTCTGACGCCGGCAGCAAAACTATTCTCGATATAGGCATAAATGACGAGCTTAAAACCAGAGCCGAAACTACCAAACCCGAAGTTAAAAAACTTCGTATGCAGGCAGAAAAAGTCAGGGCTGTTGTTGAGCCGCTGCTGGCACAACAAAAGCGACTCACAAGCGAACAAAAAGAAAAAGCTACCGAACTGCTGTACGAAACATATGAACTTGACAGCAAGGCAGATGAACTGATAGAAAAATTGAAAACTGCATACGAAAATTCCATCAACAATGCCGTCCTTAGTGTTGAGGTTACTGGCAAGATTCATCCAAATGTGGTCATTAGATTCCCTCGTGGCGAATCTAAAGTCAATGAAGAAATCAAAGGACCGGTCACTATTGTGCCGCGGATTGTAAACAAGGTCACTAAGCTTATCCGCATAAATACCAAAACCGGCCTGGAAAAAGAACTGCCTTACGGTGCTTCATACGATGAGCAATGGAACGAAATAGAAGATTATCTCGGCATTTCCTCAAAATAGCAGTTGCTCAATCTTCCTCAACATCTCTATATTATAGCATCCTATATTGCATAGTTTGCACTTTCCTTGTATAATTTCAGGTTATGAATACAGCATGTATTGAAACAACTGAGGTACAGAGCTTTCTCAAACAGAACTGCCCAGACCTGCTATCCGGAAACGAATCTATCGTCCTGGCCGTCTCAGGCGGGCCGGACAGTATAGCCATGCTGGAAATTATTAATGATATCCTGAGAAAAAATATTAAAAACACATACAATATAATCGTCGCACATTTGAATCACTCTCTTCGAGGTCAGGAAAGTGATCAGGATGCATATTTCGTCCTTGACCATTGTCAGAAACTAGGACTAAATTGCATCATAAAAAAACTTGATATTAATGAGACAGCAAAACAAACCGGCCAGTCAATTGAGACCGCTGCTAGAAATGCCAGGTATGATTTTCTTACGGGTATATGCCGGGAACATAATTGCAGGTACCTGGCTACCGCTCATCATGCCGACGATAATGCTGAGACCATCCTTCACAGGATCATTCGCGGAACAGGCATCAACGGTCTGGCAGGTATTCAGCCGAAACGCTTTGCAGATAACAATAATGCAGTTACTATTATCCGCCCCCTGCTCGGCTTAACTCGCAGCCGAATCGAAAAATATCTCGTTGCCCAAAATGTCACTTCAAGATACGACTCCAGCAACGATTCAAATGACTATACCCGTAACAACCTGCGCAATCGACTCATACCGGAAATAGAAAACTCCTTCAATCCTAACTTTAAACAGGCTCTCAATAACCTCGGCAATATCGCTGCTGACTCCGCAGAAATACTAAACTCGGTAGCCCAAGGTGATATTGACACTGCTAATGCCGTGGTCACCCCCGGACTATTCCAGGTCTCTCTTGGATATCTGAATTCTTTGACTAATAGCCGGGCCAAAAACATGCTGCGCTATGCAATAGATAAAATCATGCTGCCTTTGGCTGATATTGGTTGCAGTAAAATAGATTACATCCGGGCTGAATGCCTCAATGAGAAAACCAGGATAATTGCTGACCTTTCTAATAACTGGACAGCTGAAATATCCCAAAAGAACCTTATTATTGCCTTAAAAACTGATAGCAGCCATTCGACAGTAGAATTAGATATTCCGGGACAGGTTGAAATTAATAAACTATTATTTATCGCCGACCTGCATAAGATACGCTCTGTTTCCGTTGAAAATGTAGATACAAATAATTTCGACATTGAATCGTTTCGCAAAAACAAAACGCCATATCAGGAAATTATCGACCTGAATAAAACTGCCGGAACTCTTTATATCACCTCTCTAAAACCGTCAATTCACTACCGGCCGCTTGGTCTTGCCGGCACACAAACTACCGGAGATATCATGACCAACTTCAAGGTCCCACAATATCTTAGAAATAATATCGCGGCAATCTATGATGACCACGGGCTGATCTGTATCGCCGGTCACCGTATTGCAGAAAACGTCAAGTTCACATCACAAACCAGAAATGCAATACTGATATCCTTTAAAAAATAAACAGGCTGCTCAAATGAACAGCCCGTATTATATCGAAATTTTATATACAGAAATACTAAGACTAGTCCTGAAGTTTTTCCAGGATATCTTCAGGAATATCAAAGTTTGAATGTGCCGCCTGAACATCATCATGATCGTCAAGCATATCCATCAGTTTCAATACCTTCTTGGCATCATCTTCGCCCAGTACCACTGTATTACTTGCCACTTGAGAGATATCTGACATCTGAACCTCAATACCGGCATCAACCAGAGCCTGTTTAACATCACTATAGCTCTCTGCATCTGTTGTTATCTCAAAAATATCTCCCTCAACCGCAAAATCTTCTGCTCCTGCTTCAAGGGCAATATCCATTACTTTCTCTTCATCATTTCCCTCTACCGGTACGGCAATCATACCCTTCTTGGAGAACATCCACGATACACAACCGGTTGCCCCTAACGAACCGCCACTCAAATCAAAGATCTTACGAATCTCACCCGCAGTCCTGTTTCGATTATCTGTCAAAACTTCACACATTACCGCGGTACCACTTGGGCCATAACCTTCGTAAAGTATCTCTTCAAATGTTATGCCTTCAACATCACCAGTACCTTTTTTGATGGCCTTTTCAATGTTATCCTTAGGCATATTGGCATCTTTGGCCTTATCTATCGCATAACGAAGAGACAGGTTTGTTGCCGGGTCTCCACCGCCGTTTTTGGCTGCTACAATAATTATTTTGGCTATTTTGCTCCAGAGTTTTCCTCTTTTTGCATCCTGGGCACCTTTGCGGTGTTTGATATTGGCCCACTTACTATGACCTGCCATTTACATAACTCCATATCATTAAAATATTTAGATTCAACAACTTACTTAAGCTTCATCTTATTTACAAGGATAGTTATACCTTCGACTTTAGATAAAGCGATACAGAACAGATATGATAATCTCATGATTCAATATTTGCAAGATTTTCTTAAAACTTATAGAGTCAGACAATAGTCCCATAATAAAACTATTATCACAATTGATAACTCCGGTATTCCAGAATTTTGTTTCATTTACCGACAATTAGCTAATTAGTTCGGTATTACAAGCCGATTATTATAAAAATATCAATAGCATTTTTTAATTCATCCCAATTTTAGAGGTAAACAGATGGACGATTTCAAATGGGAAAAATCAATGTCGGTGGGAGTGGAAAAACTCGACAAACAGCATAAAGTCCTTGTTAGACTAATCAACCGCATTCATGATGAAGCCAAAAGTAATGATATAAAAACCATCGTACAAAGCTCTATTCAAATACTTCTAAAATATACTAAAGAGCATTTTGTAGATGAAGAAGAATTATTGATTCTTGCCGACTACCCTTACCTGGAAGAGCATCAGCACAAGCATAAAATACTAACTGAACATGTAAAAAAAATCGCCGACGACCTGGAAAATGGCTCTTTAATAGAACCTGCTGACCTGGGCATTTTCCTGCAAAACTGGCTGATAGACCATATTATGCAGGAAGATAAAAAATACAGCCCATACCTCGTAGCTTTGCCGCATTAATAACGTAAACTTGCTGATTACGCCATCATCTCACGTGAAGTCAACTTATGCTCAAGCGATTGGCTCTGATTTATTTTTCCTGCCTTGCCATTCTTCGCCTTACGCTTTCTTGTAGAATCTTCTTTCTTATACGAATTGATTGAGGGGTTATTTCCACCAGCTCGTCCTTTTCTATATACTCTAAAGCCTCTTCCAGCCCCATCTCCCTTGGCGGCCTGACTCGAGCAGCTTCATCCTTACCTGAAGCTCGCATATTATTTAACTGCTTAACCTTGACCGGGTTACAGATAATGTCACCTTCTTTGCAATGCTCGCCTACTACCTGCCCTTCATAAATCCTCTCACCCTGCTTGACAAAGAATATCCCTCGATCAAACAGACCATCCAAGGCATAAGCCGTTACCGCACCTTGAGCTATTGCTATCATAACTCCTGCCTGGCGACCAGGGATATTGCCACGAACAGGCTCATATCGCTCAAAACTATGGTGCATAATCGCCCTGCCCTGGGTTGCATTCATCATCCGGGAATGCAGCCCAAACAAACCGCGGGCGGGAACCATAAACTCCATATGAACGTATTCATCACTTCCGCCCTTGGCTTCCATTGTTACCATCTCGCAACGTCGCTCGCCCAATAGAGACATAACCGAACTCTGACAATCCTGAGGACAATCAATTACCAGTCTTTCTATCGGCTCCTGCCTGACCCCATCATACTCTCGGATAATCACCTCTGGTTTACCTACGCACAATTCATACCCTTCCCTACGCATATTTTCCAGTAAAATACCTATATGCATCAATCCGCGACCGGAAACCTTAAATTCATCTGTGGTATCGCCTTTTTCCACTCTTAATGCTACGTTATGCTGCAATTCCTTCTGCAATCTATCCCATAGCTGCCTGCTGGTTACCTTGTCTCCCTCATTACCAACAAAAGGACCATCATTTACTCGGAATGTTGTGTGCATTGTCGGCTCATCAACGGCAATAATAGGTAATGGTGACGGCTTATCGGCACAAGCAATCGTATTTCCGATATCAATCGGATCAAGACCGGATATCGCACAAATATCTCCGGCATGAACACCTGAAACCTGCTTTTTCCCCAATCCTTCAAACTGATGAATGTGCATTACTTTCTGCAGGGTATGTTTGCCATGGTTATCGATTACTGTCACATTCTGCCCTTCCTGCATTACACCGCTGAATACCCGACCAATCGCAATACGACCTACATAGTCGCTGTGGTCCAGAGTTGTTACCAGCATTTGTAAAGGTGCACCCATATCACCCACAGGCGATGGTATTTTATTAATAATTGCATCAAATACCGGCTTGAGATCTGTCTGTTCGCCATTGGAACTGGTCTTGCACCAGCCATCACGGGCTGAGGTAAACAGTACCGGAAAATCAAGGGCATCATCATTGGCATCCAGTTGTACCAGCAGGTCAAATACCTCGTTCACAACATCATCACAACGGGCATTGGGACGGTCAGACTTATTCACCACAACTATCGGCTTTAAGCCATGCTCCAACGCCTTGCCCAAGACAAACCTGGTCTGTGGCATAGGACCTTCAAAGGCATCTACTACCAGCAGCACTCCGTCTGCCATCTTTAATACTCGCTCTACTTCACCGCCAAAGTCTGCGTGGCCGGGGGTGTCAATCAGGTTTATCTTATATTCTTCCCCATCTGTATCTGTATAGCTGATTGCACAATTCTTACTCAATATGGTAATTCCACGCTCGCGTTCTAGAGGATTGGAGTCCATAATCAAGCCATGCTGACCGCCGGCCAGCTTATCCAGGTCTGAATTACGAAATTTTCCTGACTGATACAATAATTTATCTACCAGCGAGGTCTTACCATGGTCAACGTGCGCTATGATAGCTACATTTCTTATCTTTTCCAAGTTTGCTCCGAAAAATAAGGTGTGAATGCAAGCTCTTTATTCAAAAGAACTTAATATGAACCTGAAAATAGTTTTCAAGGTCCGATAAAAGGCAGGATGCCGTATTATACCATCTACAAACTATAATGCCCGTTCAGCAGTAAAATAAAAAGCTTATTATTCTACTTGCCTGCCTTTAGGCTGCCGGGCAATATCACACACTATGTGTGTCCATACCATTTAAACGGCAACGGCGGTATAATAGCAATTTTCACTCAATTAGTCAAAACAAAAGCTATAGCCTATACAAAATACTTACCTGCCCCACAGCAGAAAAAGCCTTATTAATATGCCTTTTCTAAAAGCATAAGATATGCTGTCTTTACGAATTCGGCTTTTCCTCTTCCGTAGTTTCCTGATCCTGCTCCGCTGCTTCAGATTCCGATTCGACTGCCTTATCTTCTTCTGCTCCTATTTTAACAGTGGAAGTAAACAGGTCACTGATATGGGTTTCGAGATAACATTCCTCCATATCCACTTCATCTTCATCTTTTCGCAGTAATACATATACCTGGGTCGCCATCGTATAGAAAAAACTTAAACCGTAACCAGGAAGAACAAGCACAAAAAATACGGTCGCTATACGAAACATAACAGCAGAAACAGCTTGACTGGTGCTTAGCAAATGCCATTGAATCGGCGGCATAAAATCACTGAAAATCGGTTCCGGCCATAACAGATCACCATCCAGGACGAGACTTATACCGGCACGCATACAGAAAAACAGAATAAATATAAAGAAACGTAAAAATATATAACATATTATCCCGTAAACTGCTGACAAAAACGCATAAAATGCTGCATGCCATGGCTTGTTTAGAACATACGAAAATGAACGACTCATGGCATCAAAGGCCTCTGAATTATCGACTGCAACTGCCGGAAACATCAAGCCGTATCCTGCCGTCGCCAGTACAACCACTACCGTCACCAGGAATCCTATCAGAAATATTATTGGCATAAACAATGCCTGCAGCACCTGGCCGACAAAGGGTAATGAAAAGAACCAGGATATTATTGCTATTGCTATTATTCCAATCAATATTATAAATACCGGTGTTACCGGAACAAAAAACAATCGCCAGAATCGCCTCCCGCTAAACTTTAATGCCTCCATGGGCCCTATTCTCTCATCCCTGGTAACTTGCAGGGCTGATATCCGACATATCGCGCCGCCAAACAAGGCATAAATCGCAAAACCGGCAGCAAAAAGGATTGAGGTATACAAAGGATGATATCGTACCATCCATGATGCTGCATATACCAGTTCGAAGAAATTATTTTTCACCTGCTCAAAATCCAGGAGAACCAGACCTGAAGCCAACTCATGAATTCGTCTCAGCTTAAAATCCGCTAATGCAGAAAATACCCCTCGACCTTCTATTGCTTTCGCAACCTTCATATACCTGGCCAGCTGAATCACTTCATTGACATTTTCCTTTATTTCATTTACCTTTTCACTATCTTCCCGGCGTAATTTACTATCTTCAATACTAACATCAACAACGATAACCTTGTTTAGATATTCATAGGAAGAATATTCCGGATTGCCGCTTACCATAGCCTTCTGCAGGCAAAGATTTGCATCTGATATTTCTTCCACCAGACGCCTCTTCTGAAAATCAAAATCTGCATCGTTTCCTGCTAATGCACTTTTTCGCTTGTCAAAACCTTCCTCGGTATTTTTAATCGTTATTGCATAACGCTGCTCCAGCAAATCATGGTTCTTATCATAGACCTCACGATACTTCTCTTTCAATAATGAGTACGCCCTGCCTGAACGAATTATCTCCAGCGGATTATCCCCTGCTATTTCCTGAAGCATCGGATGAGTTATTAAACCATTTCTAAGCTCTTCTGTATATCCATCAACGGTTTTACGCCTGAACTCCAGGACATCCATATCTGGCTTTATATCACCTGAACGATTCTCTGCTACCCAGGTAATTTCACTGCCGGAATTAAAGTTATACACATCGTCACTTAAAACTCTGCATTCTTCACCGGCTATAAAATCCATGATACCGCCAACAAGGTAAAACGATAATATTATCATTATCGCCAATACTATTTTCATTGGCTGAATTGACATGAAAAAACCCTTAAACAACCTTATAAAGCGAAACATGCTCAAATCGACAACATGTACTGTCTTTTCTGACTTTTCGCCTGGGATACTCATTACGTTCAACCTTTCATCTATCGCAGAAAACCGCTCTTTTTCTTTTCTGCCGTTCATTATAAAGTCCGATAAATAAATTTGAAAAAATTTAAAAAATCGCTAACTCTTCTCACACTATCAATTGTTTAAATCAGCTGCCTGCTGTTATTTTCTTTATTTTTCATGCATATACGCATTGTACGTCCTATAACCTGCCAGATTCATAATAATATTATAGCACTGACATATTCAAATATCGTTTATAATACCTTACGGCTAAACTAGCCGCAAAAATTGTACGATATTTTTTATAAATATTAGTTAAAAATTGATACGGAGTAATTCAGAATGCAGCCAGTCATAATATGCGTTGATGATGAAAATATCGTCCTTTCTTCTCTTGAAAAAGAGCTAAGGGGGCTTTTGCAGGAAGAGTTCGAGATAGAAATTGCCGAGAGCGGGCAGGAAGCTTTAGCTGTCATCGATGAACTTATTGCTGAAAAGCGGAATATAGCATTGGTTATCAGCGACTATGTTATGCCGATAATGAATGGCGGCGAGCTGCTGGAAATTATCAGTCAGAAAACTCCTGACACCTCTACCCTGCTGCTGACAGGACATGCTGAAATACATGATATATCCCAGACCATCAATAAAAGCCGCCTGGACAAATTCCTTACTAAACCTTGGGATAAAGACGAACTGGCAGCTTGTGTAACCTCTTTGACTATGGCCTGGCAAATTAAACACGACCTCAAAATTCATCAGGCTAAATCTGCCGAAAGGTACCTGGCACTTGAGCTTATCGCTCAGGTTGCAAAAACCGGGTCATTTAAATGGATTCCTGCAACTAAAAAAATTGAATTCACGACTCAATGGCTTGGAACCTTCGGTTACAACCATAAAATCGACACTAATGAGGATTTCTATTTTTCTCTCATACACCCAGACGACCAGAAAATAGTCAAAAAAACATATAACGACCTTGCCAATGGAAAAATAACAAAATCTACATTCGAATTCCGTATTAAAGATGCGTCAGGTAAGTGGAGATGGGTAACCAATAACAGCATAGCTGATATCAGCGATAGTATTAATGTAATTTGTATTGAACAGGATATTACTGAACACAAACACAATGAGCAGCTTCTTATCAATGCAGATAAGACAACAAAAGTACTGGAAAACATACAAGAGCAAATATCATACATATCTCCAGACCTGAAAGTTATCTGGGCCAACAGAAATGAAGATGGATCCGCTTGTAATGAAAGCGGTTTTCATTGCTATAATCAATGGGGTGAAGGAAAACCCTGTACGAACTGCCCGGTTAAAAAATCTCTAGCTACCGGAAAGAGTGAATACTCCGAGGTAGTCATGGACAATGGCAAGATATTCTCTTCTACCGCATCACCCGTTTTCAACGATGATAATGAAATTATTGGTATAGTTCATACCAGGCTCGACATAACCAGGCAAAAGGAATTGGAAATTGAACTGCAGCATAATAAAAAAATGGAATCGGTTGGCCAGCTCGCCTCCGGTATTGCTCATGAATTAAACACACCGATTCAATACATTAGTGACAACCTTAGCTTTCTCAAACGAACTTTTGACTTATTACAGGATAAAATCAACGAACAGGTAGAACAGCTCGACCACCAACAGATAGAGATAGACCAGCTAACCGAATATTTAAAATCAATGTTCAATAATGAATACGAACTAAAGGAAGCAACTTCTGCATTTGAAGATGCTATTCATGGTACAAACCATATTGCTAAAATTGTTTCTGCCATGAAGGATTTCACTCACCCGGACGGTAATTCTCCTGAATCCGCCGACTTGAACCTCATCTTGAACAATGCTAAAACAATTACCAAAAATGAATGGAAGTACATAGCTGATGTCGAATTGAATTTCGAGGATGAAATGCTCAATATTTCCTGTATGCCGGGCAGCCTACTGCAGGTATTTATTAATATGATTGTTAATTCTGCACATGCCATAGAAGAAAGAAAGGCCGTTGATGATTTCCAGGGAATAATTAAAATTGAAACGAAAAGAAAAGATCATGATGCTATTGTCATTATATCTGATAACGGCATGGGAATACCCAAAGATGTTATCGACAATGTATTTGACCCCTTCTTCACCACAAAAGAAGTCGGCAAAGGCACTGGCCAGGGACTGGCTATTACCCATAACATAATAACATCTAAACACGGTGGCAGTATAAAGCTGGAAAGCACCCATGGGAATGGCACTACGTTTATTATTACTATACCTGTTATTTTTGCTGGGAAAATAGATGAAAATGAAGAACAGAATCTGGAAACTCTCTCTCTGATTTAGCACTTTAAATTATCTTATCTCCTCTTCCGATGCTAAAAACAAAAGACCCTGATTCTTAAATGAAACAGGGCCTTTATTATAAAAAAAACGAATTCAATCTATCAATTGGAAACACCATCCAACCACTGGGTTGCCATTATTGAAAAATCTACAAGATCAACCTTACCATCACCATCAATATCAGCGTTTAATGGCCAGTGGCAAGGATCCTTGATTTCAAGAATATAATCCTCGACTTCTCCATTTGCTGCCGGACCTTCTGGTGAAGGAGTTATCGGCAGTACATCTGTCCGAACAATACGGAACCTGGCATAGGTCTTGCCATATACCGCGTCAAAAGGAACATTTACGGTTATTGTATGGACTCCATCACTATAGCTGCCGTTCACAACCAGCTCGCTTAGCTCCCAGCTCATACTCTGGTCATAATCTATCCAGCCGGTAACATAACCACCACCGCCATTAACGATTAAAGTAATATCCCCAGACTTGCCGGCAACTAAAATCGGAATCTTTAATCCATCTTCATCATCGTTACCGTCAAGATCATCTCCATCTGCCGCATTAGTTGGCTGACCATCTGCTTCTACATCAGGACTATCATCATCAGGGCCAAGCCATGGACCGCCTATCATATGATTTGCACCATTATTAGCCATTAGAGTTGGATAACCTGGCATATCAGCATTATCCGGCGCATCGCCCCAGTCATATTCAGCTTGAGGCTCTTCAATATCTACCAGGTAATCCTCGACCTCTCCATCTGCTGCCTCACCTTCTGGAGAACCGGTACCATTCGATGATATCCTGAAACGGGCATAACTTTGACCCGGAACTGAACCTGCCGGAACTGTAACATTCACTCCATGAGTCCCGTCAGGATATGAACCGTTTACTATCAGCTCTGATGCATCCCAGGATGTACTATGGTCAAAATCTATCCAGCCTTCAACAACACCGCCGCCACCGCTGACTGAAAACTTGACCACTACCGTTTGACCGGCAATAAGCAATGGAATAGATACCCCATCTTCATCGTCATTTAGGTCCAGCAAATCATCACCCGTTGCTGTTGCATTGGGCTGACCATCCAGCTCGAGGTCAGGATTATCATCGTCAGGCCCCAGCCATGGACCGCGTGGATAATGCCGTGCTCCGTTATTAACCAGCAAGGTTGGATAACCGGCAGCTACCGGACCTCTGTCTGGAGCATCACCAAAGTCAAATATTGGCTCTGGTTCGACAATTTTGACTTCATGGTCTTCGACTTCTCCCGAACGGGCCAGCCCCACAGGATCAACTGCTACGCTGGCACCCGTGGCCGCTGGTGCGACAATACGGAAACGGGCAAAAGTCTGACCTGTTACCGCTGTTGAGGGTACTGTTACATTCAAACTGTGAGAACCTGTAGCAAGATATGTACTCACTACCAGTTCTGCTGCTGACCATTGCCTGTCCTGATCCCAGTCAATCCAGCCTTTAACAAAACCACCTCCGTTACTGACTTCTACCTGGATTGTTGACGTAGCTCCAACAGTCAAAACTGGAATAACTATTCCATCCTCATCGTCATTTAGGTCAAATGTATCATCTCCAAGAGCTGCCGGCTCCGGCTGACCATCTCGCTCTGGATCCGGCCTGTCACTCCTGTCACCAAACCATGGACCCTGAATTATATGACGGGCACCATCCTGTGCCAGCAGCGTTGGATACCCTACCGAATCATCTATTACAGGGGCATCACCAAAATCAAGTTCATGACTCTGATGCATATGCCACGTCCAGCGCCAACTGCTGACTCCATCATTCCCAGGATATTCGATTACTATCCTGTCGATTAGAATATCTCCCGGCTGAAAATCTGGCACTAATGGCTCCAATCCACTGCCATCCGGGGTAGGAACCTCTATCTCAAAAAATACATCGAAGAAACTTTCAACTCCAAATTCCGGAGGAAATAGCTCTTGCGGGACTTCACGCCATTCTACCGGTAACGCCCCCTGCATCTCCTGATTCAAATGATCAAACAGAGCAACCAGACTGCCGTCAAATAGCTCATCAACCAGGGAAGGCTTTACTACCGCAACTTCCATACCCATAATTGTTGCAGGTATCTGAACTCCGGAATCGTTTTGTATCCGAATATGCTGGGGAATTAAATCACTGTTATCCGGGTTGACGGGATCTAGTCCGGTATCCTTAACATCAAAACCTGGGATTATTACAGAACCGTTATTCAAGCCAACCGCTATTCGCTCACCATCCCTGGTCCACCATCCCTCTAAATCTATTATCAGGTTATTGCAATATAGATCAAACACCAGGCCAAGATGTATTATCTCTCCCGGAGCAATATCTACCCCCTTCCAATGTGCTGTAAATGTAAACTCATTCTGCCATAAACTGCTGCTGTCAGGGGTTATTGAATATGAAAATTCTGGAAAAATCCCATCTATATGGTGAACTAATGTAGGTGGATCCTGCCAGTTCATATACGGCCAGCCTGACTTTATCTTGCCCTCAATATGAAAATCATTGGCAACTACCCCGGTATCATTACGTATATCAGGGTTTACTCCTGCCAAAATCGCATCTGCAGACGAAGATACCAGGCACAACACTAAAACAGCAAACAAAACCAATAATTTAAAATGTTTCATGATGACCTCCATATAAAACGGGTTAAATTTCTTATGAATTGTAATTACATGCAATACTCTGCATTTTTAATTATATTCCCATAGCCAACAAAAATTGTATACTTCCACATTATTTTTATATTTTATTTTTTAACCCAAAATTCACTACAACTACAAATAAACATGAAATATTTAGCGTATATATTATGCGTTTTTTAACACCAAACATCAGATAATGTAAATTTATTCACACTCAAAACATAAATTAACAATAAATTAAAATCTTTCTACGCCTGCCGGCAAATATAATAACTTTTAACCATTTATGCAAAGTACAATATATAGCCGAATACCAACCATTTACATTTAACTGCTATTTTTTAAAAAACTTTTTACACTGTCTGCCAAAAAAACATATCGCCCTTTTCACACAAACTGCATGTCTCCTCGCTTCTTTCTGGCATTCGCTTTCCAAAACACATAAAAGGGCCTTTCATCATTAAAACAATGTCAAACAAACCTCTGAAGCTTTTTTACATTCCTCATCACAATTTTCCTAACATTTTTCGCATATAACTAAATACAAACTTTTACTCTATTTGGAAAGCGATTAGCGGTGTTAAATGGACGATTTCACTATTTTCAGGAAAGAAATATCCAGTTTTCATACTTTGCCTCTAAAAATCCTTTTTTATGCGAATACGAAGCCCTTAATCTAAATAAATCAAATATTTCGCCTGCTTAAACCATTGTTTTCCAACATTTCTCGCTTTTTTCAAAACATTGGCTTTTAACATATTCAGGCCAAAAGCATATAAAATTGTTAAGATTTACATTACATATAAAAAAAAAGTTGTTCTTGTAGTATTTTGCTAAAAAAAATACTTGTTTACATGACAAAAATTGCCAAAATAGAAATAATATAATTTCCACTTGAATTTACAGAAGGTTTATTACGATATTTGTAATATGAGAAGGATACAATCCTTTTAGCTAGCAGCTAATACTAAAAATCCTGCTAAAAGACACTCAATGCCTGTGCGCGTGCGCACATACACACACACTGAATTACACCATGATATAAGGAAACAGCACGATGAAACCGCAAGGTAATGTGGAAGACTACGATCAGAGTATTATAAAAACTCTTCGTGAGAAAAAAAAATGGAGTAGAAGAGAACTCGCTGAAAAATCAGGCATCACCCAACAAACCATCCTGAACGTTGAACAAAACCGTTTTCCGGCATCTCTCTCTACTATTACAGCACTTATTCAGGCTTTGGATATTGATTTCTCCAAATATGTTAGCCTCTCTCATCGCTTTAAATCTGCAATGTTGGAAGTTAATGATATTAAACTGGACAGTGAAATTGACCATAGTATTAAATTTTATGAGTATAACGGCTATTATATTGGCATAATATCTGTCGGCCAGCCCGTAGATGACATTTGCCTCGCCAGATTACCTTACTTTAATGTTTTTACTTATGCTATTGATGGTTCATTTAATGTCAATATTGACGGTGAAGATTATTCTGTTATGCCAAACGAATGCATCAGTTTAAGCGGATTATCCAAAAGGGTCACTACAGTTAAAGACCATTGTAAGGTTATTACAATTCTTAAAAATAAATGCAATTTTCATCATAATCATAACCCGCTCGAAGATTTGGCTACTATACTTGAAACCTATCCAAAACACCTCGATAGCGAAAAAGAAATCAGTATTTGTAAAGATGATATGGATTTCTCTTTCATAAAGTTCCTGAGAAACACAAAAAATATGAGCCTGGATACGCTCGCAGAAGCTGCTGGTCTATCAACTTCTGCTATTTCACTAATAGAAAACAATAAACGCGCTCCTTCTCTCGCAACCATATCGGCATTATCGACGGTCTTAAACGAAACCACGGTAAATCTATTTACAATGGCCCAAAAAATTCCTACAACCGTAAACAAATCGGAATATAAGGGATCTACTCTCGTTACAGAAACAAATCACAACCTGCATTTCCATTTACTGAAATGCGATCAACATAACAAAGAGTTATTTTCTGACCCCAACCATCCATTCTGCCTGGAATTGCATGTACCTCTTGAAGGTAAAATGACTGTTTCTATTGAAGACGGTGAATTTGAGATTCAGCCAGGAGACGTTTTAGCTTTTGATGGCATGAGAAACCATTCCTATAAATTTGAGAAGGGATACACCGGCATAGCTATCGATCTGCCAAAAGAAAATATTATGATCGAACATAAAGTCCAAAAATTCGGAGGCTATACCGAATTATGACAGTCGTTATAGGCTTCCTCGCCCCCCAAAATAACGGACACACTCCAGACTGAAGTTATGGCATCGTGACCAATTGTAAAAGGTTTGTAAAATAACACACCCAATATAACTGCATCTCAAATAGAACTTATTTCCATAAACTAATTAAATAGAATGACTTACAGCTAGAAATAGCTGTTTGTCACACTATTTTACACTTCCATACTGGCTATTGACAGCTATCGCTAAATGTCGATAACATGATAGTTGACAGTGGTTAAGATACTTATCAGATTCCACCGTCAAAACGCCGATTTTTATACTGTTAACGCCAAATAAGCCAGGAATTTTTAGATGCAGCCGAATTCGATAATATACATCAATACCGGCACTGCTAGCCAGATAGTAGTTTGCCCCTCTTTTTTTGCTGTTTTTCTGTAAGTTTCAACTATATTTGCGCTTATAAATTGTCGATATGTTTATTCGACCTGTATGAATTATACGGCTTGGTAAATATTAAACGATAAATATTTCATTATGTTCAGAAAACCTTTGTAGAGGTAATGTATTGTGAATAATAAGCTTTGGTACATAAATGCTGCTTTGATTATCGCACTGGCAGCAATTTGGATAACGGGAATTATGGCAGGCCCAGATTACCCTTCCAAAGCTCGTTTTAAAGCTCCGGCAACCAGAGCCGGCTCTGGCGAAAATGATATATCCAATATGGAGTCTGAAACGGTTCTCGCCGCCAGGGGATTTTCTCACTGGCTGGACCCGCCTCCTGCATTCGGAACTCTTACTGTAACGATCGAACCGGAAGATGCTCGTAAACTCGGAGCCGCCTGGCGTGTCGGTGGAAACACATGGCTCAACTCCGGCGACAAAGATGAAAAAATTTCTCCCGGAAAAAAAATCCTGACATTCAAATCTATTGACGAATGGATTAGTCCAAAAATCACTGCCGAAGTCAAAAAAGACCTGAATACCGAAATTACGGCTGTCTACACCCTCCCGCCACAGGGCACTGTCAAAATCGTTATCGAACCGGAAGAAGTTCTCAAACTTAAGCCGCAATGGAAAATTGGAAACGGACAATGGCTCGATAGTGGTCAGGAAAGCCAGAAAACTGCTGTTGGTAAAAAGAATATAGTATTTAAAGATATCGAAGGTTGGGATAAGCCCTCGGTTGCCGTTGACATCACAGAAGACAATACAACCGAAATTACTGCCAGTTATGAAATTATCAGGTATGGCGAAATATATGTCAGCCTTGAACCAAAGGATAACCCTGCTCTTAGTGTCGCGAAATGGTCCATCGATAAGAAAAACTGGAATAACTTTGGTGCTGAACCTGTAAAAACAAGATTGGGTAGCTATACTGTTAGTTTTAAGGATGTCGCCGACTGGGATAAACCGGATGATTATAAGTTAAATATGGAAGAAGAAACAGCATACGAAATTATCGCTGAATACCTGCCTATCCCATACGCTCAGGTAAAAATTGAACTGAAGCCTGCTAACGATGATCGAATTAGTTCTGCTCAATGGAGAATTGATAACGGGCCATGGCTTAACTTTGATCAGATCGGGGAAAAAGTTACACTGAAAGAACACAAAATCAGTTTCAAGAATGTTGAGGGATGGACTAAACCGGATGATGTTCAGCTCAATGTTGAAGAGGAAATTACTTACGACATGAGCTGTGAATACGTACGGATCAAACCTCCTGGACCGAAATTCGAAATTGTCACCGTTATTGAAACTGGCGGCGGTAATGGAGTTGCATTTATTAATAATAAAGAAGGGTATAAAGTTGGTGAGATAATTCAGGATTTCAAACTCATTGCTGTCGGACAGGGCAAAGCATTTTTCGAAAAAGAAGGGTTCGAATACGAACTACAGATTAAGAAAACTGATCCGCCCGTAGCTCCTGTCACGCAAAAAGTAAACTCACCGGTACGCCCCCCGGCAACACCTGAAAAAAACAGGCCTGGCAGACCGGAACTTGAAAAAAGAGACATTCAGGAACCGCCGCTTATTGATGAACCTGGAAGAAATATCCCAGATAGAAGCATTCCGGGAAAAGAAGTTCCCGAAAGATCCATACCAAACAGACCGAGTAGCTTTCGCAGACCTCAAACCACGAGATCCTGAAATACTCTTTCTGATAGATCTTTCATTACTATTTGATATTTAACAGCCAGCGATTATGTTGTGCTGAATATATAAATTGAAAATTAAATATTGCTGTTTGCGGACCGTACTTGGGATTTACCCGGGCCACGCAAATTACCGGGATGGATACCAGCGCAGCTTTTTTATCCGCGCTGTATGAGATACTGATCTCGCTTAAATTCCATTCTGTGATATTGTAGTCAAATGCTGCGTCGCCAACAAGGACACGGGCAACCTGAGGACCGTTTAAATCGCTGACTGTATAATGCTTGAGCCATTGATATTTGTTCGTTGCCAGGCAATTAAGGATGCCGTCGGTTAGCTTACTGATTATACGGGTATCCTCATCAATGACCTCATGCCCTGTTTCCTCTGGCATAGAAACAGCTTTTTCAACCGGTTCTACCGGAGCTGGTTGTGAACAACCCGCAATAAATATACAAACAGTAATAAAAACTAAAAATAGAATATTGAAACGCAAATATTTCCTGGCAATAGCTTGCCATGAGTATTTGCAAAATCGAAACAAACTGGACAGCCTGGAAACATTTTGTCTGGCAAAAAGTATAAACATTATAAATTATTAAACCTGTTTTTATAACTAGCTGGAGCTTTGATAGTTATGGCACCGAAAAATACAGACAAACAAAGCCTGGAAGTATCATGCAAAACGACTTCCAATGCGTTTATCGCCAAAGTAAAAGAGTTTACCTCAAAAATTGTCGAAATTAATAATTTTATCCGGCAAAAATACCAGATTCAGCCGTTGTTGATTCTTCTGCCCTTTGCTGCCGGAATTTTGATTGCAGGCATATTCGGTAACTTCAACAACAATAATACACCGGCCCCTCAGCATAACACCGTTACCGCTGGCATTTCCACTGCCCATAGCAGTTCGAATAACAGCGGCAGTTCAAACTCAAACCAGGAGCTGCTGGTCGCTCAGGCTGAGCCTGAAAAACAGAAAAAAGAAGCTGACGATAATAAAAAAACTGAAGCTCAAAAGCTCAAAGAACTGAAACTGCCTGACACAATGAGCCAGGAAGATAAAGAAATCTTCAAAATGTTCACTGAAATGGCTGAAATCCAGGAAACAAAAGGCATCGATAGCCCCGAAGCAAAAGCATTTAATGAGAAAATTGAAAAAAGAATTCAAGAAAATCAAAAAAAGAATGCCCAAACCACTCCTGCAACTGAACCGGCTAAAAAACAGCCTGAAACTAAAGAAAATAAAACCGATCCAAATACTAAACCGGCAACCGGGATTTTCCCTAAAAAAATCAATGGAAAAGTCAATCCTCCACGTAATATTGTAGAGCAAAAGCAGGAAGAAAAAACTGAAACCAGCAAAACCAAAGAAATTGAAAACAACACTCCAAAACCTGCTGCAAACAGAACTACTGTCAAACCTGTAACAACCAGGACTACTGTTGCCAAACCTGACACTACCGGCTCAACAAGCAATAAAACAGAACCAAAACCGGAAACTAACATTACCATTGATAAAAGCTCATCTCAGACCGTCAATGCCGATGAAGAAAAACAAGAAGCTGATATTGTCATTGAAAAACTGCCTTCTGACAGTATCCGTATCCAGACTAAAGACGACAGGATCGACCTTAGCGAACTGCTGCTTACCGTCGGTAAAGAGCTTGAGCTAAACTTCTGGTATGAAGACGGCCAGGTACCTTCCAGTTCTATCATGCTGCAGCAGTACGGCACTATCAAGAGAGAAGAACTGCTCCCGCTGCTGACCTCGGTTCTTGCTAAATGTAATCCTCCCTACATGATGATTAAGGAAGGACCATATACCAAGATCATGAAAATGACTGAAATCCAGAAAAACACCGGCATCTTCTCACCTGATCTTGATGAAGAATATGCCAAAGCTGACGACACTATCGTTGCAACAGTTGTAACTCTGAATAACATAGAATATGCGACAACATTAAAACCTATACTGGATAAATTCATTCCATCATCTGATATTATCACCGAAATCCCTAACACAAACAAAATCGTTATCGCCGATTATTCCAGGAATATAAAGCGAATAAATGACATTATCGAAATGGTTGATGTATCCGGACCGGAAAAGAAACTTGAAATTTTCATTCCTAATTACCTGAAGCCGGAAGATACCAAGAAAATCCTGGAAGATATGTACAACAAACTCTACGGAGAAGATGGTGTATCTGCCGACAATAATGCCGAAGACGGCAGCTCTGAAACTCCCGACAAAGACCCTAACCGCTTTGAAGGTATGTCACCTGCTGAAAGAGCTAGAGCTATTGCCGCCGAAAGAAGGCAGCAGGCAATAAATAACGCAAGAAACAGAACTGGCGGCAACCAGGCCGGAACACCTGCAAACAACAGCAGCTCTATTGCTCCCAGCATTACGGTGGATAAACGAACCGGAAGATTGTTCATTATCGGCACCGAAAGTGAAATCAAAAATATTAAACATATTCTAAGCCTGTTTGATGTACCAAAAGGCGGCCAGCAGGTTGAGCTGAAAATTTATTCTCCGGTTTATCTGGACTCGCAAAATGCTGTCGAAAAGATCCAGAAGCTTATGAAAGCTATTAACGAGGAACAGGCCGAACAGGAACAGGCCGACAGCCCCGATCCGGAACCGACTCAGCCAACGCCAAACAACAGGACTGCCAGACCATCAACAAACCAACGCAGAACCAACACTCAAGCTTCAAACGATGAACAGGTTGACGGCATGTTTATGCTTGTTGATGACCGGACCAACCGTATTATTATTCTCGGTTGGAAAGAACAGATCGAACAGTTCGAAGAATTGCTCGCTTTATTTGATGTCCCTCTGCCCGGCGGTGAAATCACATTAGAAATCCTGAAACTGGAAAACACTGAAGCTGCCGACACTCTTAGCAAAGTTAAAGAACTTATCGGCGCTATCAACGAACAGTCTACCGGCAAGGCTCCAAGCAACACTAGTATTACCGGCAGAACTCCAAATAACAGAGTAAGAACTCCGGGCAGAAACGATAATAATACCTCTGAACCGCAAACTTCTTCTGATGAAGAGGATGCCGGCCCTTTCATGCTGGCTGATGAACGCCTGAACAGAATTCTGATTGTCGGTGTTCGCGAACAAATTGACCAGGCTAAAGAACTGGTCGAAATCATCGATCAGGAATGGCCTAACAGTGAAGTTCGCCTCGAAATCTTCACCTTTGATGTCGTTGAAGTTGAAGCTATTACCGAACAGATAACCCAACTTATTGAAGCTCTCAGCTCCAATACCGAAGAAGATCCGACTAAAAACACTATTGACAGAGGCAGGTCAAGCGATATCTTCGGCACTAACCAAAGACAGTCAAACAGAAA
Organism: Sedimentisphaerales bacterium; assembly: GCA_963666285.2. Lineage (GTDB taxonomy): Bacteria > Planctomycetota > Phycisphaerae > Sedimentisphaerales > SM23-30 > JAFGDI01. The sequence goes on along the minus strand of OY762711.1, from coordinate 808,607 downwards.
TGATTCTGATAATAGAACTTCCTCTCCTTCTCTACAGCAGGTTGGCGAGGAAGGACCTTTCCTCATGGCTGACAACAGGCTTAACAGATTATTTGTTGTCGGTATGGACGAACAGATCAAGCAGGTTGATGACATGATCAAAATACTCGATAAATCTATCGGGCTGAACCTGCAGATCGCTCCGCAGCTCAAATATATCCTTAGCTCTGAAGCTGCCGACCAGGTCGCTAAACTGCTCGCTGTACTGCATGAACAGGAACAGCCCCAGTCAGGCAGCAGCTCCAGGTCAAACCAATACGGCAGTAACAGCAATCGCAACAATAGCTCTAATAGAAATTCTAACCTGCTTGACAGCTACAATGACAACAACAGAAATGCTAGTTCCCGTAACACTAACAGCGGGTATAACAGGCGGGAAGGACTGTCTTCGATTATTGAAGTTTCACCTCGCGGACCATTCCTGCTGCCGGACGATAGAACCAACCGCCTGCTGGTTGTATCGACCAATGAACAGTATAACGAAATTGTCGACCTCATGCCGATTATTGATGTGCCGCCTAGCAAACATGACAACATGACCCTGCAAATACATCAGTTGAAGTATGTACCTGTAAGCGATGTTAGAACTATTCTTGACGATCTTGAACTGACTCAAACCAGTGAAAGCCTGGATCAGAAATATCAGAGATACAACTCCAATAACAATAGAAACCTTAGGCAGCAAACCTTCGACCCTATCTCCGGGCAGAATATTGTCATCAATGAATGGGACTCCTGGACTAATATCGAGGAACCGATTATATACGTTGCCCAGCATGAACCGACCAATAGATTATTCATTTATGCTACCCTTTACCAGCATGAAGAGATAACCGAGATGATCAAGGTTATCGATGTCGAACCTGACGACACTATGGGACAGGTCAAAGTCTTCAAGATGCGTAACCAGGAACCGGCCACTGTCGCGGCGGCTCTCGATTCTCTATATGTCCAGCCGCTTATCGACCAGGGTGAAGTCTCTGAAGGTGAATCCAAACTGAAAGGTTTGGAAATGGCTCCTACGGTTCATGAACTCGAAGATATTTTCTCTGTTGCCGTTCGCGGCAGTAAACGCCAACTGGAAGAGATAGAGTCGATTATTAATGATATCGACGTCCCGATGCCGCAGGTTCTTATTGAGGCCAGCCTGATAAAGATCACTCTGGACGACTCTTTCAAACTCGGCGTCACCTTAAAAGATGTATTTGGCACGCCTGACGGCAGTTCTATTTCCGGGGTTTCTCCATTCAGTATTGACGGGGTTTCCATCGGTGACAATGGAGTTGCAACCGGTACCGGCGGTACAATCGCTTTCTTCAAGGAAGATTTTATCTATGCCGCTTTGGAAGCTATTAATACCAATACAAACTCGGAAATCTCCAGTATGCCGCGGGTACTTACCCTTGACAACAAATCGGCTACAATTACCAGCTCTACTTCCAGGCCTATCGAACGCACAACAATCCCTGCCGGTAGTGACACACCTATCACCGAGGTTTCTGAATGGAAAGAAGCCGGTACTACCCTTACTGTCACTCCGCATATTGGCGTCTTTGATGATGACCCGGAAAATGAAAAGGCATTCCTAAGGTTGGAGATCACTCTGGATGTTGACAACTTTATCGGTGAAGGTAGTGACACCTCTACCGCAAACAACAACCTGGAATCCCATGTTAACATTCCAAATGGTGCTTATATCATCCTCGGCGGGCTTACCCAGACCAGCTGGACAGAAACAGAAAATAAAATACCGCTGCTCGGTGATATACCCATATTAGGTTCTGCCTTCAGAAATATATCTAAAACCAAGGGCAGAACAGTTCTATACGTATTTGTCAAAGCGGAAATAGTAAGTGACCAGAACTTTGAACAGCTCAAGAGTATTTCTAAAATAAATGAAGAAAAGATGAGAGAACTGCAGGAAAACTTTAACGAGATGCCAATTATTCCTGGATTCAAACCGGAAAAACGTGAACGTGTAAATTAAATCGGTCTTGTAAACTCTTAACCGGCCAGTTTGAAACAATTTAATTATGAAAATACAAGATAAGTTAATTACAGCAGCAAGAAAAACCGGGGCCGTCGATCCTGGCGACCTCGAAGATGTGCTGGAAATATGCGCCCGAAAGCTCGAGGTCTCGGACAACCCCGCCGATCTCGACAGCATGATACTGGCCGAAGGTAGCTTCACCGAAGACCAGGTACTCAGGCTCTTCGCTGCGGCACTCGGGATGGATTATCTCGAACATATCGACCCGGCTGATGTTCCTGCCGAGTTTTCAAATATTGTGCCCAGCAACTACGCTCATCAGCACAATGTCTGTGCCGTCGAAAACCGTGACGGCTCCCTTGTCATTGCCACATGCAGACCGCTGGAATTCTATGCCGTCGATAATATCGCTAATATGACAGGACTGCCTGTCATACCCGCACTTGCCAACCGTGCTATCATCAACACTGCGATTAACGGTGCATACGAAAACCGAACAACCGTACTCGAAGAAGTTGCCGAAGAAGTTGACTCCAGCAGTATCCAGAGTCTTATCGGCGACGTCTCCAGCGAAGACCTGCTTGATGTTGTCAACCGACCGCCGGTTATCCGTCTGGTTAATGATATCCTCTTCAAGGCTCTCCAGATGAGAACCTCTGATGTACATATCCATCCGTTTGAACAAAAGCTGATGGTACGATACCGTATCGACGGACTTCTATACGATATGCTCACTCTCGACCCGAGACTGCTGCCGGTTCTCGTATCCCGTATCAAGGTTATGAGCGGCATGGATATCGCTGAACGACGTATGCCTCAAGACGGACGCTGTAGTGTCAGAATCGGGTCACGCGAAGTTGACCTCCGTGTTAGTACCGTACCTACCGCCTATGGCGAACGGTCGGTTTTGCGTATTCTCGATAAAGGCAGCGGAGTTTACTCGCTAAAAGAGCTTGGACTCAGCGATTATGACTATGACCGTATCGGGGATCTTATCAACCGGCCTCACGGCGTATTCTTTGTAACTGGGCCTACCGGTAGCGGTAAAAGTACTACTCTTTACAGCTTTCTGCAGAAAATTGATGCTCGTGAAAAGAACGTTATCACCGTAGAAGACCCAATCGAATATCATCTCGACGGCATAAGCCAGATTCAGGTCGCCAACCGCAAAGGCATGACTTTTATCACCGCCCTGAGACATATTCTGCGTCAGGACCCGGATGTTATTATGGTTGGTGAGGTACGTGATGAGGAAACCGCTCGGATGGTTATCCAATCCTCGCTTACCGGTCACCTGGTATTCAGCACCCTGCATACCAATGATGCATCTGGCGCTATTACCCGTATACTCGATTTCAATGTCGAACCGTACCTGGTTGCCTCCTCTGTTGTCGGTGCCCTGGCACAGCGGCTTGTCAGAAGGTTATGCCCGCATTGCAAAGAGGAAATCGCGGGCGATTCGGATAAAATCAAGAAACTGGGGCTGGCGTATTCCGGCTTCGAAAAAGTCTATGAACCAAAAGGTTGTGATAAATGTTTTAGAACCGGGTATATGGGACGAACAGGCATATACGAACTTATGACTATCGACGACGATGTCCGGCAATGTATTTACCAGCGGAAAAGCGCTGCTATGATCAAAAAAGTCGCTCTCGAAAGTGGGATGACCACTCTTCGAATGGACGGCATGAGAAAGGTCGAACAAGGCATGACTTCGCTCGAGGAAATCCTGCGTATGGCCCAGTCCGACGAAGTATAATCCAGTCCGCCAAAGGCGGATAAATAATTTATTAGTTATTACTTGCTTAAACAATGCCATCATTCAAATACAAAGCTATAGACAAAGAAGGTAAACAGGTACGAGGCTCTATCGTAGCTGAAAACGCTGCCGCTGCGCGAAAACAGCTTCGCAACCGGATGCTTCACCCCAAAAGCATTGAACAGGCCGCAGCCGCTCGCTTGGAAGGCAGTGTTTCTGTCAGCCGACGTAATAAAAAACTGGTTATGGATTTTACCACCCAGCTTAGTACCATGATCAATGCCGAAGTTAAACTTACCGAGGCGCTCGACCTCGTTATTCTGCAGGTTGCCGACATGAAATTCAAACAGGCTCTACAGAATATCAAGGATCAGCTGGTCGCCGGTGACAACTTCGCGGACGGGCTCAAAGGGTATCCGCAATACTTCGATACCATCTACTCATCAATGGTAAAAGTTGGCGAAGCTACCGGTAATCTCGGCAGTTCACTCGAAGTTCTCAAAGAGCAGATGCTAAAAAGCAATAAACTCGAACAGAAATTCATTAGTGCTATGATATACCCCGCCATACTCGTAATTGGCTGTATTGTCATTGTCTCTGTTATCGTAACTGTAGCCGTACCTAAACTAACTAAACTACTCATGGCAACCGGTAAAGAGCTTCCCGCTTCTACAAAAGCACTTATAAACCTAAGTAGCTTCATGGCTCAATGGTGGTGGCTCATACTTATTTGCCTTTTCGTCACTCACTTGCTCTTCCGCAAATGGAAATCTACCAAATCCGGGCGTACCAGGCTCGACCGCTTCAAACTTAAAATACCGGTCTTCGGCACATTTATCAAACATACTGTAGTCGCCAGGTTCGCTTCTACACTCGCTGCCCTTATGCGCAGCGGTATGCCAATGGCTGATGCTCTGGCCGTGGTTGCCGATGTTACCGGTAATGTAGTCATGGGCCATGCCGTACACCGTGCCCGTGAACGTATCGTTGGTGGTGCCGACATCGCCACCCCTCTCAGGGACAGCGGACTGGTTGACCCTACCACCGCTCACATGATTACTATCGGTGAAAAAAGCGGCGAACTCGAAACCATGCTTAGAAATATCGCGGAATCCATGCAGGAAAAAACTGATATAGCCGCCGAACGTATCGGTGCTGTTATCGAACCTGTTATTATTGTTATTATGGCCGTTATCATTGGAATGATTTTTATGGCAATTGTTATCCCTATGATGGATGTCAATACTGTTTAATATAATATATGCCTATACATATGTATTTTTGATTTAGATGGAGAATATCAAATGAACAGAAACAGAACAAAAAGAAATCACGGTTTTACTCTTATCGAAATGCTGGTTGTACTGGGAATCATTGCGGTTCTTGCTGGTGTTGCCGGGCTGAAAATCATACAGAACGTTGATACAGCCAGGGTACAGGCTGCCAAAGCTCAGATATCTATCTTCTGCAGGGCTATCGATAACTACAAACTTCATACCGGAATCTACCCTCAATACCTAGAAGATCTGATGGTTGAACCTGCTGATGTCAAAGGCTGGGACGGACCGTATATCGAAGGTGACGGCCTGCCGCTTGACCCTTGGGATAATTCCTACGAATACTACCCACCGGAAATGGACTCCAGGGAATACACTATCATCTGCTACGGCGCTGATGGTGAAGAAGGTGGTGATGGTATTAGCGGAGATATCGACAACTTCTCTTTAACTAATACTGAAGAATAGTTTTTTCGGATAATATTCCAGTCATTTACATAATATGCATACTTCAGCAAAAAAATATCAGGCTCGGCAGGCATTTTCTCTTGTCGAGCTTGTGCTGGTTCTGGTTATTATTGTATTGATTACCGGGTTTGCCAGCGTCCCTGTTGTCAGGATTATCGAACGCAGCCGAACTGATTCCGATGCTGACAAACTCGATATCTTCCTCAGGGAAAGTGTGCAATATGCCGTCTTAAAAGGAAAAACTATCAAAGTTGTACTCGATATCGACAATGGCATCTTTGAAACCTATGAAGTTTACAAGCCGTTGGAATTTGGAACCGCTAATACCACCGAAGAAACACCACTACTCGGCGACAGACCTATCTTAGGTGCCGAATTTAATCCAATTGATACAGAACCGGAAGATAACCGGGAAACAGAGCTGATCTTCGAATGTCAGCCTTTACAGCTTAACTATCTCGATTCGATTCTGACCGAAGACGGTCAGCTCAACACCTCCGGAGAGTTTATTTTCGAAGCCGACTCCGGCGGCTGGCAGGAATCGTTTGTACTGACCATAACCGACAATAACGGTCAGAATTCCAACTGGTTAAGATGTGAAAGATCAACTGCTAATGTTAAGCAGTACTATAGTGAAACAAAATTACCCAAAACCGTTGAAAACTTTTAAGTACTCTTAAGATATATAAATTGTAAATAATACCGGAAATTTGAAGGATTAAGTCATAACAGAGTATAAATTAAGCTTGCGTAGCAAACCACAATTCTTCACTCTTAGTTCTTCACTCGATAAATATGCTTGCACCACACAAACAAAAAGGATTCACTCTTATCGAGGTCGTCGCAGCAACCCTGCTTCTCGGCCTGCTGCTGACCGGTGCATACTCGGTATTGAATGAATCCACCAAACAGGTCACCCATAGCCTGATTGCCCAGCGTGCCGCGGAAGTTGCCCGCAGACAGATGGAGCTGCTGATAACCAACAGGCAGGAACCGGACTCTGTCGGACTAGAAACCGATGACGAGCAGGATCCGGATTTCAGCTGGAAACTTGACCTCAAAAGAGAAGCTGTAGGCGAAAAGTCTGCCACCCTGAACAATACCGTTATTCATGCAATAGTAACGGTTAATTATATTGGAGACGGCAACCTTATGCAGCCTTATGAACTGCACAGGTTCTTTGAAAGCTTAAACCCTAAACCTGGCAACGCAGTAGCCGTACCGCTTCGCCCGGCTTATGAAATGGATGAAGATTACCAAAGGCTGAAAGAAGAACTTGGCAGAGATCCTACTATGCAGGAACTATTAGATCGTATGATGAATATGCAGGAATAAAAATGCCAAATACAAAACGACAATCTGGCTTTTCCCTACTGGAACTGATCGCGGTAATGACTATTACCTCGCTGATCCTGATTTCAGTCATGCAGATCTACAGGCAGTCTGTCGATTTTACCGTGAGCCTGCGACAGCGAATATCCCAGGAATCACAAGTCAATTTCTGCCTCGATAAAATGACTACCGACATCATCGACTCGGTAAGTTCACAGGGCAAGCTCAATATCCTGCCGCCCAGGGGAATCAAAAACCTTGGCGGCGTCAGCATAACCGAAAATTCATCGGCCGGCAAGGTCAACCGGGAAATCAGCTGGGTCGCTGCCGAAGATGAAAACGAAACTTATACATTATATCGAAAAGACTATTCAAGCCAGGACAAAACCGGGTATGATGTTTATTACCCTATTTGTGACGGCATCGCCAATTTTGATATCAGGCTGCTTAACGAAAATGGACTGGAAGACCCCAATTCGGCACCTGCCGTTATTGAGCTGCTCGTCGAAAGCTATTACAATAAAAACAGCGAACAGACATTCTCAACCTACAGAACTTTCTGCCTGAGAAGAAATGACATCCTTGACATGCCCAACATAAATGAAATCCTGCTCGAAGAAGCGGAAATCAAAAAGAGTACCGAGAGAAAACCTCGAACTGGCTCTAATAAAACTAATTCCCAAACTGGTAAAACTTCAACTGGAAGGGCAAATAAATAACTCAAAATCTGATACTAGAAAACTAGAGTACTTTAATACCTGATACCTTTCAAACCGACCATCGGTCAGCTTGAGCAAATAACAATGTACCGCAATAATAACAAAACAATTCAGTACGCTTCAAGGTCAACCACCAGACGCAAGGGATATGTCCTGCTGCTGGTGCTTATGGCTATTATCGTACTTACCCTGCTGGCCCTGGAATTTCAGCAGGAATCATTCATACAGGTTCGTATGAATAAACATCGCCAGGATCTGGTCCAATGTGATTACGCTCTTGAGTCCGGACTGGTTGCTGCCGGTAAGCTCATCCAGGAATATAACGATGAAATGGTCAATCGTATACGCAAACGTCAGACAGCCCAGACTTCAACGGATCAGCAAACAGAAGATGAAGTCGCTGATCTCACCAGTGATCTTAAAACGCTCAGTCCGGAACAGTTTGCAGAGCTCATCGAACAGGTAAAACAGATAGCTGTTGATAATAACGATATTGTCATAAGTGAAATGATAGAAACTATCGACATTGACAACCTTGACCTGGAAGTGGCCGTACCTATATTAGCCGGTATCATCACTATCGCAGAAGACGAAGGCCTGCAGGGTGTTTCCGATCTTATCAACGAATATCTCAATCAGCAAAATGGCCAGACCAACATAGATTTCGAGTTGCTGGCCAACATTATTAACGAAATAGGGCTCACCGCTCAGGAAAACTCACTTGACGACATTACCACACTGCTGGAAGACTACAACCAGATAACTGACCCTAACATTGACGATATAAACTACACTCTCGGTGAAATCGAATCCATCGCAACTGAAAATCAATATGATGATATTCTTTCTATCCTCGAACTTGGCACACAGGTAATCCAGACACCCGGCAGCAGTTCATCAGACGCCGTACCGGATCAATGGAAAGAGCATCTGCTCAAAAAGGAATCTATCGAAGTCGGTGACGCTACTGTCGATATCTACATCTACGGAGAAAACTATAAACTGCCGCTGGTTTGGGCCATGAAATCCCAATATGGTATTAGTTCACCTAAGGATAATAACTACAACATGCCGCTGGTAAAAGAGCTTATTGACGAACTTGACCCGGGCAACCCTAACAAACAGCAAATAATTGACTATCTCGCAGAGCTTACCGATAATATCGACATACCTTTCACACCTGGAGTCTACAAAAAAAATAATCTCTGGCGTAGGAGAAGTTACGGCTCTACCAACCGAATGGTGGAACTTTGGGTTACTCGAAATCATATCAATTTCGCACCCGTTGGCGGCCAATGGCACAGAGATATCAACAACAACCACTATCAGGATATCAAGGAAATGGTAACCTTGCCGAGCGGTAATCTCCTGAGCGATTATCTCGGCATATGGGGGTCAACTTATATAAATATCAACACCGCACCGGTAGAGGTACTTACCGTTGGGCTTAAAGAAATTGGTATTACCAGGGAACTGGCCCAGAAGATTGTGGACTATAGAGAAAACAAATCTCTGTTCCTATCTCCCAGGGATGTTCGACAGATCGAAGGGATCGATAACAACATGGCAGCGGCGGTCTTCTACCTGACCAAGGTTGTTGACAATGTCTTTACCGTTAGAATTGTAGCTACGATCGGAGATATAACAAAAACTAAACAGGCCTGCTACCACCGAAGAGGTGCTAAACTGCAGCTGCAGGCTGTTTACTAATAAACTAAGTGGAGTTTTAAAATGGCTCATAAAAATATTGGAATTTTTTATAATGGCAAAACCGCTCTCGGCGTTGAAGTCGAGGGGACCGGTTCTAATATAAGAACCGCTTTCTATGAACCTGCGGATGATGCCGCTGCCAACCAAACAGGAACCGAGCTGCTCGCTTCGCTCTGTCAATCAATGGGCAAAACCAGGCCGCCGACATTGGCCCTTGGCGGCAGCCTGTATATGAGCCATGACCATCGCAGCGAATTCGAAGAAATCCAGCAGGCCGGCCAGACTCTCAAATTCGATATCGAAGACATACTTGCTGTCGACGCAGAAAAAATCGCCATTTGCTACCAGGAAAAACCTACCAATACTACTAATGTTGACCTTATTGTCTATACCGCCCAAAAAGATAAACTGCTTGACATTTTCGAACAGATGAACGCCGCCGGCTCTGACCCCGTGTCTGCCGTTCCAGCTGTTGTCGCCTGGCATAAATTCCTCGATGCTTTTGGACAAATAACTCAAGAACCTACCGCCTTTATCGGCAGATGCGGCTCTACCGTATATCTCCTGGTACTCAATAGTGACGGTCTGCCGGTCATCTCCAGGAAATTCCCAGACGTTGACGACAGCAGGTTCTATAATATGATAGACATAGAACTTAACCGATGTTCCATCACTCTGCCCGGCGGCGAAACATTAAAAAACATCTACTACCATGAGGACAATATCTCCGAAAATAAGATTAAAGAGATCGCCAAAGAGCTCAAACTAAATTCCAAGCCTCTTAAGGAAACTTCATTTGCCAGGGCCGCCGCTATTGGTGCCGCCCTTTCCAACCAGAAAAGCTGGACAAACTGTAATTTCAGGGCCGATGGACTCGAACCTGTCAGCATAAAGAAATCCAGGATGACTGCACTTTTCTCCATGTCTGCACTCGCATGCATTATCATTCTTTCATGGAGTGGAATTATGGTTATGCATACCGCCAAATATCAGCAAATGAAAAAGGAAGCTTCCGAAAATATCAAAAACGCCGCCAGGTATTGCAGGATAAACTCTAGAAACCCTGACCATAGACTTACCGATCTGGAAAGAGAGTTCAGGAAAATTAAAAATATCGCTTCCGGACTCAATACCGGCAACACAGATTCCGCTACCAATACCATGAACCTGGCATTCAGGGCGCTCAGCAAACTCAACCCGGAATTCGACCTTATTATTACTTCTATGACTTTCAAACCGGGTGAAATCAAACGGTTCTCAGGATCTGTCCCAGACCTAGAAGCACTTAAACAGCTCCGCACCACACTGCAAAGCCAGGATTCCGGTCTGGAAATTATCCAGGAAACCTCAAACAACGCCGGCAACCGTCAGTCTTTCGAAATGCCGATGACTACCGCATCACCTAACGCCGGTGCCGGAAGAAATACTAACGATAAAAAAAAGGATACAGAAGATAGTAATAGCTGAAAATACAGGTGACTTCGGAAATTGCTCGATTTTTCCAGTTTTTTAGCCACCAAAAATACTCACGAGGATTATTAAAATGGACATAACAAAAGATGATTTCAAAAAACCTGAAACCTGGGCAATATTAACCCCCGCCCTGCTGCTGATAGTAGCTATGTTTTTCTGGTTTTCTATGAATAAAGCTGCTAATGCTGCCGAAAAGGAAATCAAAAATGCTGCCAGGGCAACAGAAGCAGCCAACGGCATTATCGATATCAAAAGAAAATCTAACATTGATCTCGACGGCAACGCCGGCAAAAGAGAATTTGAAACGGTTAGCTCTTTTATCGAATGTGCCCAGGCTGCCGGAATCGCATCATCCAACATGAAAAAACTTTCCGGTGAACAGCCCAAAACTCTTAGAAATGGTCAAAAAGAATACCGTGAGGTTATCGAAATTTCAAATATCAGAATTGAACAGCTTGGCAAATTTATCGATTTCGCCGAAAGCAATTTCCTCTCTCTCGATTGCACCGATATCTCTATTTCTCCTTCTGCCAACAAAAGTTCAAAAGACCGATGGAGTGCTGTTGTTCAGTTCAAACATATAAAATAACAAAAGAGCGATAGCAATAGCACTACCGCTCTTATTAGAACGTTTGTAAGCATTCACAGGTGCGTTATTTGCGTCAGACTCTGTGTTTGCGGAGCTTTAAAATAGGTCGCGATAAGCGATACCATAGTTTATTTCTTTTTACTTATATCTTATTACTGTAACCGTGTGAACGATTACAAACATTTTAATATTGTCGGGTTCGCTAATATATTTCTCTATACCGAGATTTCAAACATGCTGTATGGCCTGGCCGACACATCAACTCTTTTTTATATCCGTTTCGCTCTCGGCTCAAGGTCGGTTAGCTCGGCTATCCTTATCGGCCTGCCAGACTCTATACTCTTTCTCGCTGCTATACCGATCAGAATTGACATAGCGCCATCCCGTGTCCCGGCCGCATGCTTATATGGATCTGGGGCTGACGGGTCACGGAATATCTTGTTATGCAAACGACTGTCGCCGCCGCCATGACCGCCCCGTTCAAATCCTACCATATCGGTCTTATATTTATCCCACAGCTTATGCACGATCATTGGCTTATATGTCATTTCCTTACCGGCTCCCTGGCTCATCTCCATTTTGTGCATATCTTCCTGGCTCACAAGGTCTTTTCCGCTCATAAACGGAATATCCAGCCACGCCTCCAGGCGGCCTTTCTTGCCGTTAAACGCTATCTTCCAACCTTCATACGGTGAATAGGTTGTCAGCGAATAGTTCAGCACAACATTATTGGCATATTTTACCTGGGCTGACATCTTATCATAAATATTAACCTCTGGCCTGAACAGGCAGTTATCACGGATATATCCGTCATATTGTTCGTTATTGACATATAAATTCATCGAATGCTTGTCCCTGGTTATATCCCAGTAGAATTTACATTCTTTCTTATGGTCACATGCCCGGCATGAACTGCCGCGATACGGTCCGTTCTCGCCGTAATGTTCAAGGTCGCCGTAAGCAAATACCTCTTCAGGGTCACTGTCCAGCCACCAGTTCACCAGGTCAAAATGATGTGTCGCTTTATGAATCCAGAGCGAACCGCTGCATTGACGTAAGCCATGCCATCTGCGGAAATATGAGGCGCCATGATAGGTGTTCAATATCCAGTTGAAATCTACTGATACTACATCACCTATCGCGTCTTCTGCTAATAGCTGCTTTATACGGGTCATATACGGACTCCAGCGATAGTTAAATCCAACGATCACCTTATTCTTGGAACGGCGTTCTGCGTCCAAAATCGCCTGGCATTTTGTCTCATCTGTTGTCAACGGCTTTTCCGTTAATACATCAACTCCCATATCCAGCGACTTTATTATAAACTCATCATGGGTAGAATCCATTGTTGTCACTATCACAAGATCCGGCTTGGTAGTCTTCACCATCTCCTCAAAATTCAGAAATGTTGGACAGTCTGCTCCAATATATTTCTTTCCAAATTCAAGTCGCCCCGGGTTTATATCACACAACCCAACAAACTCCAGGATATCCGAATACTCATCTACCAGCCTCTTACCCCAGAAACTTATGCCGCGAACGCCGGTTCCAACCAGCACTACCTTCATCTTACGGCCGTCCGGCATAACTCCTTTCAATTGCGAACTCAACATTGTTCCGGCTGCTAGCATACTGACTGATGTTATAAAATTCCTTCGTGATAGTTCTGCTGACATGAAATCTCTCCTGTTTCGTTATTAAATTATGGTGACCTCTGAAAATTGCTTTTGATGCGATAGTTTAAGATTTTGGTTGCTGTCAAGGAATATTAAATCGTGCATATTGAACTATATTCACTGGTTTATGTGACGCATGTCAGCAGGCAAAAGAAAAACTTGTCGAGCAAAATGAATTTTCAGAAGTTGCCTTAAGACGATGACTAATGATAACCTACCATAACTTAAAAATCATGCAAAAAATTTAGTCAAAATTAATGAATCCAACCAAAACGTTCCATAACTGAACTTATAAGAACTTTCTTACTTAACCTTTACCGGCAGCTCGCCAACTCCACTGTTTCCGCCTGCTGCCATAAGGTCATAAAGACGGTCAACTACTGACGGATTAGGCTTTATGGAACGTCCAAATACTTTCAGCCATTGGTCTCCACCTGTTCGGACCGCGGCATAATACAAATGAGGCACATATATCCTGTCATAACCCAGCGACTCTGCCTGCTCACTTGCTATATCAAACATTTTACGTGCCGAGACACTCAAAGCCACCGTTGTACGGTTATTAATATGACAATATTTGGTCGCTAGATCTGTATTCAAAAATGCATTAATCTCATTCAGACATATCCTGTTATCCGTCAGCATACCCGGTATCTGCAATAACTCATGCCTGATATCAATCGATAGCTCCAATGAGCATTTGACTATTTTATCTATATTGTTCTTTTTAACAAAAAATGGCATCCACAAGACCGACGCTATAAAATGACGGGGATTTGCCACACTTCCACTATAGGTACCGGCAATTTCGATGGCATAACGCCTTACTAAAGCTGAGGCAATAGACAACTTCATTGAAATTAAAAAATCTTTCTAAGATAATTGATTTGCATTAAAATCATGCACTATCTGTATTATAGCACATTATCAGACCATTTCAAAATTTCATTAAAATATACAATATTTCAGATTCTCCACCGGTTGAAAACCGATTCTTGGAAGGATAGATACAACCGGTTAGCTCGCTTACATGTCCAATAAGCAGCTAATGTTAGCATTTACCATAATGTTGTTTGTCCTAAACTTTGTAAACAACTATAGTTATTCTGGTTATGTAATATATTATTTTGTTATTGGCCCTTTATTTTCTCAGGTCTGCCTGTTTTCTTCTAAATACCAATCAACCTTGGGTCGATATTCCATTAAGACTGATACATACAAACAGATATATGCAAATACTAGGTGAAAATCTGATTTATTATGTATAAAGTACACCTCATAACTGAGGGTACATTAATATCAAAAAACCGGATAATGATGGTAAATACGCTGGAAAAAGACAATAAGCAGCCTGAAGCCAAAAAAGCTCAGGAAAAAATCAGTATAAGGGATGGATATCTTCCCATACCGATTCTTTTCATTCTTCCTAACAACAAGCTCATCGGCACTGAAATCTTCATTGCCGGCCCTAACGCAAAGGCTCAAGTCTACCTCAAAGAAGATGCTGATTTTACCGCGGCACATAGAGATTTTCTGCTTAAAAAAGATGTCAGATACATCTATGTACATATCTCTAATTACAACGAATACCTGAAAGCTGTTATCAATGATGCTTCTGGCGTTCTCACTGCTAAGGATTTGCCGCTGGAAGATAAATGTCATTTTACCTATGCCATTCTGCTCGCTCTGGCTAAAAGAATCATTGAAGTGGACATCAACCGAAACACATTTGTTGATGTACTTAAAATATGTAAAAATATTATTCCGCTTTTTGTCAAATATAACAATACATACAAACACTTCCATTCTTGCATGCTGCATGATCACGCCAATGGCGTCCATTCGGCTAATGTCAGTGTTATGTTAACCGCTTTTGCCAGGAAAATTGGTATCGAAGACGAAAAAATACTTACCCATTGCTGTTGCGGTGGAATACTGCACGATATCGGTAAAAGATTTACACCGTCGGATATCCTGAATAATACCGGAAAACTGTCTGACTTCGATCTGCTGATCGCCCAGAATCATGTTATTGAAGGTATCAAAGCTATTGATAAATATTCAAAACTGCCTTCCAGGGTCATGAGCATTATCAGCGAACATCACGAAACCATTGACGGTGAAGGATATCCCAAAAAACTTAAAGCGAAAGAAATTTCGATCTATGGAAAAATGATTGGTATCGTTGATATGTTTGAAGCTATGACCAGCTCCAGGCCATATCGACCTGCTCCAATGACCATTGATCTTGCACTTGCTGAAATTCGTGGTATCGCCGGAATGAAAGTCGATAAAACTATCGCCGGTTCTTTTACTCAGCTAATTGACGATCAGGTCAGAAATGTTACTTGCTCTGACGACTATTTCGACGGTCTTATTCTAGACGACCTGGGGCTTACACCAGAAATTGGTGCCAACCCTTCTGGACGTAGGCACGAAAGATACTACTTCAGAGCAAAGGTAAGAATCAGCAAACTCAGCAGAAAAGAAGACAAATGGGTGCTTTCCGACCCGCAATATATGTTCTGCAGTAATATGTCTGTCAGCGGACTGGCTCTGATAAATGACAAAGAACGAGATCTAAACCAGATGGTTAGGATTGAACTCGAAATGCCGGAAGAATACGAGGAAAAAGTTCAGGCGATCGGTAAAATCGTCAGATGCGTCAACAGCGGCAGTATGTTTACTATCGGGGTTGAATTCCTCAAAAATATGGAAGAAGTAAAAGTACAGGAAATATACAACCTCTTGAAATAATCCCCTCTGAAAACCTTTCCTGACATCTGACTTCTATTAGAGCACTGCACGATTGACAACTTTTTGATCTGTTTATTTCTTCCTTCCTCTAAAATATTACAATTTTGCACTAAACACAAATATTGTCAAAACCGATAAGTATTATGTTAAGTTATTAATATACTCAAAGCAACCATCGGTCATTTTGAGTAATATAAATTTTGAAAAAGGATATAATTGTCTGGTCATGCTTATTCTTGCGGCATATTTGCGCCCGCATTTCCAGACTAATTTAGAATCGCATGGTTAATACACTGGTAAAAGAGAAGAAGCAGGGTGTAGAAGAAGCACAAAGTAGAATCAGTATCAAAAGTGGATACCTGCCCGTACCCATTGCCATAGTATCTCCCGCAAGGCTATCTGGGAAAGCTTTATACTGCATCGACACAAACAACAATCTCCAGGTTTATCCTGAAAAATCTATCGACTACGGTAAAATTCACAGGGATTTCCTGCTCAAAAAAGGGGTTAGATACCTCTATATGTATATCTCTGACAGTAGCGATTTCCTTAAAGCTGTCAGTAGAGATATCGAAGATATAGTCACAACTCAGGATCTGCCGCTTATCGAACAATGTGAATTCGCCTATGCGGTTCTTTTATCGCTTGCCAGGCATGTCATGTCAACCGATATCAAACGGGAAACTTTCGTCGATGTTATTAAAGTGTGCAAAAGTGTTGTCCCAATCTTTGTCAAGCACACTAATATTTACAGGTTCTTTTTCGACTCGATGATTCGCGACTACGACCACGCCGCTCACTCTGCTAACATGAGCGTCACACTTGTAGCATTCGCCAGGAAAATCGGGATTCATGACAATAAAATCCTGACTCATTGCTGTTGCGGCGGCATACTGCACGATCTCGGTAAGCGTTTTATACCTGAAAATATCCTAAACAATCCGGGAAAACTATCTGAGCTGGATCTTACAATCGTCCAGAACCATGTTAGCGAAACCGTTAAGCTTATCGAACGATTATCTAAATTACCGGAAAGAGTCATGTCCATCATCGCTGAACATCACGAAACTATCGATGGCAATGGCTACCCAAAAGGTCTCGCCGGCAAAAAAATATCAATCTATGGTAAAATGGCATGTATCGTCGACATGTTCGAGGCTATGACCTCACAGCGGCCCTATAGACCTGACGCTATGACTACCTCGCAGGCAATGGCTGAAATCCGCGGGTTCATCGGACTCAAGCTTGACAAAAATATTGCCGGTTCGTTCGCCCAGTTTATTAACGGAGAAATTATGGGCACCCAGATTTCTGACGACTATTTCGACGGTCTTATTCTCGACGACCTGGGACTTACACCTGAAATTGGTGCTAACCCGTCTGGCAGAAGACACCAACGTTTCTACTTCAGAACCAGGGCCAGGTTAACGACTCTTACCAGGAAAGAAGACAGATGGATACTCGCAGATACAAAATCTATGTTCTGCAGCAACTTATCTATCAGCGGAGTAGCCCTCCTCAACGACAAACCTTACGATGTCAACCAAATGGTGAGAATAGACCTTGAAATGCCCGAAGAATACGAAAACAAAGTTCAGGCCATCGGCAAAATCGTTCGCTGCGTCAATAACGGCGGCGGCATGTACACCATCGGCATCGAATTCATTAAGTACATGGAAGAGACAAGAGTCATAGAAATTTACGACCTGCTCAAATAATTGTAAACTTGGCATACACAGATAATCAATTTTTGCTCTAGCTCAAAATCGATACCTACAATGTCAACATCAATTCTCAGCTATACAATAAATATATTTCTTACCCTTCAGGTATAATTCATTATCTACTATTACAGGAGAGCAGTCGATACCATCGTCAAGCTTATTTATCGCCAAAACCTCAAACTCTTCGGCTGCCTTCAAGACATAAGTCACTCCATTTCTGCCCGTACAATATATCCTACCCGATGCTGCAACCGGCGAAGCATATATCTTTTTCATCTCTGCCAGCTTCTGCTTCTCAAAATACGGCTTGCCGGTACTAATATTATAACAGGATAGCTCCTCGTTAAATACGGCAAAACTGTACAACCTGTCTTTATACAACAGCAAGGACGCAATATCAGGAGTAGCAGCATTCACATTCTGCCATAAAATCGCATCTGTTTCCAATAGATCACCTGTTCTGTCCAACCGTATCGCCTGCATGATATGTGTGTTTACCTGGGTCACGCAATACAAAACATCACCATCTGTTACCGGCGTATAAATGCCATTCCGCTGCGGACCGCCGCACTCCCAAACTATATCACCTGTTTTAACATCGTAACTCATGATCTTGTCCCATGAATTTACAATTACCTGCTGCCGGCCGTTAATTTTCACTGGCAATGGCGTTGCATATGTCACTTCTTTTTCACTTCTTCCCTTATGCCATAAAACATCTCCGGTCACCTTATCAAATGCATAGATAGATGAATTACCTGCGGCACTGTCTGCCACCACTATCAAAGCATCACCGGCAATTGCTGTCGAGCCGCCCTCGCCGAATTTCGCGTTTAACTGCGAAAGCTCTACCCCCCACAACTTCTCACCTGACATATCATAACAATACACACCCCTTGAACCAAAGTTCGCCCAGATATGCTTTCCGTCTGTCACCGGGCAATACGATGCAAATCCATGATCCGGATGATGCCCTTGATGCGGCTGTGCCTCAACTGCCGTTTGCTCCCACATTGTCTTGCCGGTCTGCCTGTCAACACAGACTAAATTAAACTTGTAGATATTTCTTGGTACCGGTCCGCTGAACCTGTCCGGCTTCGATGTTACTTTTTGAGGACCGGATTTACCTGTTTTTTCCGCGCTCTGATATATCAGCATATCACCCCACGCGATCGGCGTTGAATCAGACTTATCACCTCTAACCGCTGCCTTCCATTTGATATTCTCCGTCTCACTCCATTCTATCGGTGGATCACCATCTGGCGAAATCCCCATACATTCCGGCCCTCGCCAGGTCGGCCAATTACCCGCTATTCCTCTGCCGCCCAATAACATCAAACTCAACATAATCACACACATATTTTTTTTCATAACAACTTCCTCTTTACTAATTTTTGTACTCTAATTCGCAAATTCAACACAATATTCTATAAATCACAGAGCCCTAAAAATCTCTCTTAACGATTGTATGTCGGCCGGAACCGATATTATCGATCACAAAATAGCCGTCCTCCATAACAGAACTGATTCTCTTTTTATCCACCTCTATTATTGAGCCTCCGCCGCCATGCCTGCCCTTCGGTATCATTATCCGGGCCGTCATATTCACCGGAATACCAACCTGCATCTGGAAAACCTTATTCTGTGTCTGCCATAGCACCTCGATATCACCTCTGTCCGTTGCGACCTTACCATTCACCCAGTCAAGCTCTTTATAAAAATCCAGTGGCTTTATCAACACCTTCCTATACTGGCTCTCAAGCGGCCGAACCCCCAGTATATACCGCACATACCCTTCCAGCCCCGATGCTCCCCACGCATGCGACATACTCTCACCCGCCGTATCAGAATACCACGACTCCCATGTACTAGTCGCTCCCCTCGCCAGGCATCTCGCCCAGCCTGGCCACTGCTCGTTTGTATACATCTCGAACAACTGGCCGCCCTCATCCGCACCGCCGATCGCTCGTATCAGCCACGGCATCGTCACCATCCCCACACTTATACCCGCTTCCTTAACCTTTGCCAATACTGCTTCCCGGCTGCCATCCGGTACAATACCCAACGCCAGCGGCATCATGTTAGCATGCTGCGAAACATGCTCGCTCTTATTTCCATCCAGGCTCATTCCATCCACATACACTCCCGCATCATTCAACAGATGCTCGTTCATCGCATGCTTCAATTCTTCCGCCCGTTTCCGATACAACTCACCATCAGCTTCATTTCCCAAAACACCCGCTATCTTACTCACTGTCAAATAATCTGCATACGCCCAGCTGTTGATAACCGTACGCACATCCATCATCTCATATCCAAACCGCATCGACGCTGGCCAATCGATTATACCGTATTTATACGCTCCCGAACCACCGGCCAGGTTCGCGATCAAACCGCTATTCTCATCCCGACACCTATACACATATTCTGCTATATCCCGGAACTTAGCATAATTCGATGCCAGAAACGCATCATCACCAGTCTCCATATAATAATTCCAAACCCATACCAGGTACGCCTGCGTAAAATCTGGGATATCTCGCCGGCCGTCCCTGTTCGGATACACCGCGTTCATCCCGCCCCTAAGCGATTCTTCCGACCAGAAATGATCCATAGACTGCAAATACTCTTTCAAGACCCGCTCAGTCAAAACTCGCTCACCCATCACCGGCATAGCAACCGTACTCTGGATCGCGGCATCACCCAAAAAGCCGCCCTTCTCACGCGTAGGGGTATCGACAAACTCCTCCTGACCACACGTCAGCAGCGAATGCTTCATCAAATCCCACACCACATCCAGCTTATCATCTGAAGATTCAAACTCACTCCGACCTTCGTCCATCTCGCTATGCCGAACCACAAACGAAAAATTATCTTTCGTTACCGCCATCGGCGGGTTGCGAACCTCAAAATACCTCATACCCAGATACTCGACAGGTTCATATATAAACTCACCGCCGTCGCACACGGCATAATAGCTCATATTAGTACTCTGGTTGCCCCTCGTATTGATCCGACCATTATCATCCAGTACATAACCACCCAGCATCTCCACTACTTCACCCGCATCACCGCCACTAAACTTTATCCGCGGCACCCCGGCATAAACCCTGCCAAGATCAACCAGGTATATCCCATCTTCTTCACTCATTATTGAAACCGGACTTATCTCTCGCTCAGCTATCCTCGTCAGATCAGGCCGCAAACTGCCCGTCCACGGCTCTACCGGTTGCTCGCCGATCACCGTTACCTTACCCCAACCACTGTCATCATAATCTACTTCAGCCCAATCCGGCTCCAGCTTTCCGCCATCTATCTTCTCGATATAGCCTACCCCCTCACCTCGATTTCGATGGCCCTGACCCAACTCCCAAGCCTCCGCTCGCTTCTGCAGCCAGCTGCCGTCCGTTCCCGAAGCCATACTGCTGCCGTCCGCAAAATGCACAACCACCTTCATTATCACGCCGCGATCGCTCTTGGCACGCCCCTGACCGCCGCCAAACCAGTGGTTAAAGATCGCAAACTGGTTAACACCTATCCCGCGCATCTGCGTGGTTATATCATACGCATTATAATATTGATACTGAGGAAAATTATACGCCGGCCCCTTACCAACTAGCTCACCGTTCAGATACAACGCGTATTTATGAACACTGGACACATACACCGTCACCCGCTCAACCGGCTTACCCGGCATACTCACCTTCTTACGATAGTATGTATAGTCATCCGCCTCATCTGATTCTCGCCTCACCCAGCTCGCACCGGCCCAATCCTCATTCTTCAGCAGCCCCACCACAAAACGGCCTGCCTTCGACCATTCACCGACACCGCCGGCCTTATCCCACGTACGAACCTTCCAGTAGCAGCAGCTGTCGCTCGCAAGCTCCTTACCACCGTAAACCACATGATTCTGCCGGTCACTGCCAACCTTACCGCTATCCCACAAATCCCATTCGTCTGCCGCCAGCTTAGCCGCAGATGAGCTCACCACTATCTGGTACCCGCTCTGAACCTCGTTCATATCCGGATCATTTACATGCCAGCCAAAAAACGGACCACAGCCCACCCCGACAGGATCAGCAACATCATTCACCCGCAAATTGGTCGGCCCGCCGGGCACTGCTCCACACACTACATCTCCTGCCATAACCCAGGCCAAAACTAAACCAATCACCCAAACACGCATCCAACACTTAAGGGTACTTCTGGAAATTGCTTTTGGTGCGAAAGATGGATCTTTTGCTAAAAATGATTTTTTAGAGGTATCCTTTATATCCGTATTTACTCGATTTAAAATAACAGTCATGATATCATCTCCATAATGGTATTATTTCACAATTCAGACTGTATTTTAACTGCTACACCCGACTATATAAACAACTTTTTCCTCCCCCCCCTATTCTTATGACTCATTAACTCGCAACTCTGCACGCATTGTAACTATTAACAGCACAAAAAAATTATTAGAGATAGCCTTATTCGATAGTTAGTTTGAACTTTCTCTTAAATGCATTAGAAAATTTTATTGCAATCTTTTTGTTATCTATTTTACCATTTTTGTCTATCAAAAAAACATTGATTGGCTTCTGTTCATCAAACATCTTATGAATCCATAAAGTATCATCTGTATATACACCCATACGAAAGTCCTGTCCAATATCATCAGGAAGTTTGCAAACCTCCTTAACTTTACATTTTTGATCAATAGTAAATAATTCATTATAGTAATTTATTACCCAAAGTAATTTATTATTATGGTTGTATATTTCACGAACACCATCTAAAATAAGTTCGTTATCACAATACAGCTGTCTCATATATTTGTCTTTTTGCGTGTATAATAACCTTTCATCAAACACCCCAACCAGATTTTTCCCTGGAAAATCTTTAACCTCAACCTTACTTTGTATATTACCATTACTAGCTAGTGGTATCATAACGTATTGATCGTATAAAGGTACGTAAATGTTTTTATTATCCAGCAAGAGAGTTCTACCCCCAGGCAACTCAGTACTTGAAATTTTTGTATTTTTATCAATATCATAAACATTTATGAAATAACTGAAATTAATACTACCTGACTCAAGCGAATCAGCAACCGAATATAATATATACAATCTATCTTTTTGAGCCAACAATGTTCCAGCACTTGCAGTTGTAACTATATTATTTAAATATGACCTTTGTGGAAAAGCATCAAAATAATCTGGTAATATTTGGTTATAAGGCATACAATAAACACCTTCAGGACCAAAAGCATAGCGATTGT
The DNA here is from genome assembly GCA_963666285.2 of Sedimentisphaerales bacterium. GTDB lineage: Bacteria > Planctomycetota > Phycisphaerae > Sedimentisphaerales > SM23-30 > JAFGDI01. The sequence continues at coordinate 785,822 of OY762711.1, read as the reverse complement.
CACCAATGTCCCACACCTCAGATATGATACTTGTATCTAAATAAGTATAGTATGTTTCTTCTCCTTTTTTGCTAACACAAAAGGCACGGTGCCTGATAAAAGAGTCATTAAGAAGTAAATGTGTGTGCAATATGTTTGGTTCATATTTTAGGATTCCAAAATATTTTATTGTGTCATTTGTGAATCCATTATCACTATAACTATTAGCAATAGCAACACTATTAAAAAAAGCTAATAATACTAAATAACAATAACATTTGAACATTAGTTTTTCCTCGACAAAAAATCCGGGCAATCTAATAAGCTAAAATTAAAACAGGTCGCATAGCGACACCATCACATCATTGGACTTGTCCAATGATGTGCCAGAGTGCGTAGCACGTATTTCCTGCTTGCAGGTAGTTGTCCGCTGATAGCTCACTGCTATTTGCCTGTTCAACTACTCAACTGCTCTAATCTCTAACGACCTTCGGTCGTTCGGCGTAGCCGTTTATAATAAGGTCATGCACCGTACAGTGCAGGTCGCACAACTCTTCCCTCTTACTTCTTCCCTTACTTAGCTTGCCCACTCAACCGCCCTAAGTTAATCTGCGATTCTATTATCCCCCGCTCGCAGCTGATCACTATTTACCCTTCTATTTTACATTTTAAACTTTATTCGACAACTCCAGCTTATCTTTCACTTTCGGCAACAGCTCTTCCTTTTCCAAATCTGTCCCGGCACGATACCATTTACACTCTTCAAAAAACCGGAACTCTTCAGGATAAACATTCACCATCGCCTCAAACGCCAGCTTCTGATAATATCTGTCTTTTGAAACATGCAAATCCAATATCATCTCTAAATACTGACCGATATCCTTCCCTCTCACCTGCAATTCCTCCAGCATATGTTGCGGCGGACACCCTTCCGGATAATAATAATTCTGACCCACCAGCATATCATGTAACTGCTCATCTAAATACTTCGCCAGGGAAACACTCCGCTTCGCCTTTATGTGTTTTCTGATCTGCGAAATTAAAATTGATGCCGACACAAACAATAATGCTTTTAACGCAACTTCTACCAAAATAGCTGGATATGATTCCCTTTGAAAGAGACGCACCCCAGAAGAACCAAACGCAAAGACAAGACTCGTCCCTACAAATAAACCAATATCATTCTTTCGCCAATTCTTCATATTATCCTTCACTAACTTCATGCCCTTCATGGTGAAATACTCATTCACAGACATCCCCCAATTGCTCTCTTATCCTTCCAACCGCTTCCCTGCCTTTTTCGGCAGATAAACCTATATTATATTTGCACACCTTAAACAACTCCCTTGCATTAGGAAACATATAGAAAAACGCCGCTACTCCAAACTCTCGCACACACTCATCCGGCGACTCCAGCAGCCCCAAAACCATATCGTTATACTTGCCTATATCACACCCTCTTTCCTTAAGCTCCTTTAACAATATCATCGGCGGAAAACCATCAGGATAATAAAAATCCAGATTCAACATCATTCCCCTTACCTGCTCATCACTGTACCCTTTAAGTCTTTTCTGACATTTACGGGTTCTATTGCTATACCATTTAACATACAAGTATGCGTCGAAAATAGATATAGATGGCACCCAAACCGTAGCCCAAATTATTGAATGGGTAAAACCATATATAAAAAACACTCCCATTACCGTTATAACTGAATTAAAAATCATGAATATTATATATGAATTAAACATCACCAAACACCTTCTCTTCTAACTTCATACTAATTCTATTTTTCGTCACTAACTTCATGCCCTTCATGGTGAATATATAAATACTCAAAGCGACCGACTTTACATTTTATCTTACTGTAACAAGTTATAACTCAATTTGTAAAAAATAAAACAGTATACCGCCTGCCCTGAGCTTGCCGATGGGCTCCGGCTACCCTTATGCCGACCCCTTATCTCTTATACCTATCAAACTGGCCATCGGTCAGTTTGAGTAATTAAATCAATCCGCACAAATCTAAAAATCTCAACAAACAGCAGTAGAATTTATTTTAATCCCTAATGCAGACAATTCCAAACAAAAAAACAAGTCACACCAAAGCGACATACCCGGCATCAGCTTTAAAATATTTCGTGAACCACGATGTTGAGCATAGCAAAATCCCGATTTATCTGGAACTCGACACATTCATCACCTGCCGTTTAAAATAGATCGCGAAGCGACACATTCTTTACTCTTTTTATTTTACACTTTACACTTTTAATGCCTATGTCTTGACACTCAACCGTTACCCATGTCCTGAACGAACCGGTTTTAGACTCTCTCTTCTCGCCTCTTTCTTCTAACTCTTCTCATCCTTCAGGTGCCGCAATTTTGATTGAACTTTACCTACGCGACAGCCTTATAACAAACCGTGAGCCGTTAGGCGAACACCTCAATTCTTCACTCTTAGTTCTTCGTTCTTCACTCAATTATCTGGTCCGCCCACAATCCAAAAATAACAACTTACATCAATTCACGCAAAATCCCCTCTCCGCCGCACTACCACCACAAGCCACCATACAGTCTTTCTTATATCCCCTCACCCTTCAATTTCAATTCGTTTTTTAACCTCTCCTTCACTCCTGGAAACGCTGAGCACAAGCTCGGCACATTATTTAAACAGGTCGCGTCAGCGACACCTTCACATCATTGGCCAAGTCCAATGATGTGCCAGAGTGCGTAGCACGTATTTATCTTCCTCCTGTTCCACTGTCATCTGCTCTAATCTCTAGCAGCTTGGCTGCTCGCTCGTTGCTGGTAGTGTCTTGATTTCTTATCCTTCATCCTTTATACTTGATACTTTAGAAACGCTTTCCATTTCTTTCTTTATCAGTGTGCATCGGTGTTCATCAGTGGTTCTCTTTATTTTAAGGCGCCAGCCGCTTAAAATAAGCCGTCCGCGAAGCGTGTCAAGTCCTGATTTAAAGTTGTCACTTTCCGTTTCTATTTACTATTGTTTTTTGATGATATATTCCGTAGTGCAGGGAGCCCGAAGGGCGACCGGAACGGAGGAATATATCACGCCGCCATATGCACTTCCTCAGGCACACGATATCCCAAAGCAAAATGTGGACGACAGGTATTATACAGTTCTATCGCCTGTTTAACCGCAGCATGAACATGAGCTTTTTTCTTAAACGTATTCTTCAATCCATACTCGTGCTTCAATATACCGTTTAACCTCTCGGCCTGGGCATTCTCATAACAATGATTATCTTCGGTCATACTAACTCGCAGCCCATTTCTTTTAAGCTTATCTATATATCTATGGCAGCAATACTGACTGCCACGATCTGAATGATGTATCGTATTACTACCTTTGGGCAATTGCTTTATCGCCTTTGTTAATGCACGCAAACAACCTTCTGCTTCCAAACTATCACTACAGTCATAGCCAACTATCTTGCGACTAAATGCATCCATTATCAACGACAGATACATAAATCCTTCATCTGTATATATGTACGTTATATCACTTACCAGGGCCTGATTGGCTCCTGTAAGCTCTTCATCTTTCAGTATATTCTTATAAGTCTTAAAGTTATGACGACTGTCTGTCGTTGTCACACTTCGCTTTTTACGCTCTATCAACATATCTGCTTCTGACATCGTTTCATAAAATCTATCTCGCCCTATACTAATACCGGCTTTTGCCAGTTTGGGCTTTATACGCTTCAAAACCTTTCTGCAACCCATCTCAGGCTGCAATGATCTTTCCAGCCTGGCCAAAGATATTATCAGGTCTTTTTCATAGTGCCGCCTGCGCCGAACTTTATGTGATTTATAATAATTCTGACGACTCATGCCAACAGCTTTGCATAAGGAAGTTATCGCTATTTTTTCCTCTTTCTTTTCAACGGTTGCCTCGGACGCTTGTTGAACCGTTTGGTATCGACTTTTTTTTTATACTCCTCGGGATCCAGCCCGTATTCTTTACAAATAACCTGAAACCTGGCTTCACTTACAATATTCTCTATATGGCTGTCTGCTAACGCTTCTTTAAGCTGCTTAATCTCTGATTCTAACTTCTTTACATGATCTTGTTCATCTAGTTTTTCCACGCGTATCACCTTTGGTATCAAATGGTTACGGCCATATTTTCTTAGCCAACTCTTTACTGTTGTTGTACCAGAAATCCCATAGCGGGAATTAGCCTCATAAATACTGCTTAGCTTACCAGATTCAAGATCATTTACCACCTGTAATTTAAAGGCTTCGCTGTAGCGATTATAAGTTCGTTTACTTACCAACATTGTTGTCTCCTGTTATTTGTTAAAACATTAAATCTATAATGTGACAACTTATCACAGGACCAGACAGCGGACACCTCAACTCTTACCTCTTACCTCTTACTTTTTACCTGCCTTCCCATCTCCGCTTCGTTCCCGTCCGTATACCGCCGCACCCATTCAACGTTCCGCCGTATACTGCCCGCAGCCCGCAATTCCCCGCCGCTCAAATCCATTTGCCTTTTCGCCGCCGTCCACCCGCCGCGATGCCTCGTTACCTTTCCGCACACCTCCCGTTACCCATCAATCGGCCGCGAGCGGTAGCGAGCAACCTTCCCTGGCACCTGAAACCAGATCCCTGACCCCTGATTTTCTCGAAAAAATCATCTCGTTTTTACAACCACCAAATTGCGAAAATCTAAAATCTTTAAAATTATTATCCCGTTTACTCCCAACACTTTACAAACTTCCAAACCAACCATCCCGCCCAAAAAATCAGCGCACTTTCGACATACCATCCGATAGTAGAGAGCTAACAAAAAAAGAGAACCAATAAAAATCAGCTCTCGATAAAACATAACAACGACGAAATTTTCGTCTTAAACATAAATTTTGCTCTTTGAAAAACTGAATATTTGTATCACGCCTTGGCAAATCATTCTGATTTGCCCTCTAGAATTGACAATCTCAATTCGTCGCCGAGCGAAGCGAGGTCTGTTCCAAGCTTTGCTTGGTCTCCAAAGCAGCTCGCCTACTGAGGTCTGATCAAAGGGCTATGCCTTGTTGAAATAGCAGCAATTCCCCGTCAGCGAACATTTATCACAATCAGGCTTACGGGCATTACACACTCTCCTGCCATGCCAGATTATCCGATGGCTGAATATCGTCCAGTCTTTCTCAGGCACAATCTCCATAAGGTCATGTTCCAGCTTAACCGGATCAGAATTCACCGATAAACCCAAAAGTCTGCTCAACCGGATAAGATGTGTATCTGTCGTTATCCCAGGCACACCAAAAGCATTGCCAAGTATCACATTCGCGGTCTTACGCCCTACCCCCGGCAGCTTCACCAGCTCTTCCATATTACCGGGCACTTTCCCTTTATGCTCTGCGACTATCGCCTTACATGCCGCGATTATATTTTTCGCCTTATTGCGAAAGAAACCGGTACTCTTAATATCCTCACCCAGTTCTTCTTCACCGGCATCCGCAAAATCACCGGCATTCTTATACTTCTTGAACAGATCCTTGGTTACCTCATTTACCCGCTTATCCGTACATTGTGCCGATAGAATTGTCGCTACCATAAGCTGCAGCGGCGTCTTATAATTCAACTCACAAGAGGCATCCGGATAATCTTTCGCCAAAGCCTTTAAAATAGGCATAATCCGGTCCTTTGCAGAACTGACATCTTTTTTCGTCGGCTTAAACTCTTTCGATGTTTTTGCTTTTGCCATAATATTTTCTCAAGGTAAATGATCTAATCCAAAATAAGCTGCAGCGGACAATGGTCCGAACCCATAACCTCGGTCAAATGCTTACAGTTCTTGATTCTGGTCATGCTCTTTTTGGTGGCAAAGAAATAATCGATCCTCCAGCCCACATTCCGGCTCCGCGAACGGGTCTTATAGTCCCACCATGTATACCTGTCCGGCTCCTTGTCAAACTCACGAAATACATCGACATAACCATTATCAATAACCTTATCAATCCACTCCCTTTCGACAGGCAAAAAACCGGTATTTTTTTCGTTCTGTTTCGGACGAGATAGATCGATCGGCTTATGTGCGGTATTAACATCACCGGTAAAGATAATATCCTTTCCGGTCTTCTTACGCTTGTTCATATACTTGAGGAACTCATCATAAAACTCCATCTTATAATCAAGCCTGACAAAACTGCTCCCGTCTTCGGTTTCATTACCGCCATTGGGAAAATATATCGTATAAACCTCGAAATCATCGAAACAGAGACCGATCACACGGCCCTCACAATCGAACTTTTCTACCCCGAACCCAAACTCTACCTTCTTAGGCTCCAGCCTGGTCCACACTGCCGTTCCGCTATAGCCCGGCCGCTCCGCGGAGTTAATATGAACAGTATATCCCTCTTTCTCTAATAGATCCTTGGGAAACTGCTCCGGCTTGGCCTTTATCTCCTGTAAGCAGATAATATCCGCATTAATCTCATCAAACCATTCGCTAAAACCCTTTCGATGGATTGCACGAATACCATTTACATTCCAATTGATTATCGAAATACTCATTTAACTATATTCCTGGCGTTTTTAAGGTGAGTTCTGTCTGCAGCTGGATAAACCAGAATCTGCCTGTCAGGGGATTCTAGTGATCACTCTTTCGGCAAATCAAGCTCGGTATCATCATTTTCCGTCAATTCGGCCTTTTTCTCTTCCAGGACCCGGCTATCAAGCTCTTCAATATCGATCTCTTCAACCTCATCCATATCAAACTCTACCTGATCTTCATCTTCAAATTCAGACTCGGTATCTTCTGCTACTGCCTCTTCTTCGGCTTGTTCGGCTTCCTCTTCAGACTTGAACCTCACATCTTCGCTAAAACCGCCCAGATCCTCTGTTATACTGATAGTCTCTGAAAACAGTTTTTCTTCTTCCGGCTTGGCTATTCCAACTTCATTGAGCAGTTCTTCTTCCTCGGCCTGGATATTTGCACCGGAAATGGTATTCAATACCGCCTGCTTGGCATCCATTTCGGTCTGCGGGAATATATAAATATCTCCAAATGCTTTTTCCTGCTCAATTTTCACCAGCCGGTGACGCATAAGCTCCAAAATAGCCAAAAACATTCCAACCATCTCTTCACGGTTAGAGGCACGTTCAAATACCGCTTCAAACTTCAGTGGGTTAGCTTTTTGCGCCCTTTCCAATATCCTTGTCTCATAGATATCAATCGGGGTTTCATCATGGATAACATTATGAGTAGCCTTATTAGCCAGCGTTGCCTTCATTAGACGGGTAAACGCATCCATCAGATCCCAGATCTGAACCGATTCCATATCCAGTTCCTGCTCGGATTTCAGCTCTTTCTTTACCCGCTCAAGGTCAACCAGTGGACGATGGAAACGACCTGCCCGCTCCTCTGCGGCGTCTTCCAGCATACCGGCCGCATCTTTGAACCGCTTATACTCCAGCAGCTGATGAATCAATTCCATTCGTGGGTCTGTAGGATCATCTTCACCCTCTTCTCCCTCAATCTCATCACGCGGAATAACCATCAGGCTCTTAAGTTCCATCAGGGTCGCCGCCATAACCAGGAATTCACCGGCTAGATCTACGTCCAGCTCTTCCATGAGATTCATATATTCCATGTACTGAGATGTGATCGTTGCCACCGGTAAATCATAGATATCTATCTCATCTCGCTTGATAAGATACAGCAGCAGGTCCATCGGACCGTTATAAACCTCTAATTTTACTCTATAATCTGTCATATATCTTGAATTCTTGCATCTTGCCTATTCTAATCTGGCATCCGTAGAGCACTTTATTTTTTACTTCCTCAGCCCGGTCGCCGACCTTACTTTTTCCATCAGAGCATCTGTCGTGACATGCGCCTTCCTGGCACCATCGGACAGAACATCTTCAACATAAGACATATCATTTACCAGCTCTTCATATCTTGCACGGGCAGGCTCAAGGAAATTGTTTACCATCTCGGCTAGGGCCTTCTTGGCTTCGCCATAACCCATCCCGCCGCTAGTATATCTGTCACGCCATTCAGCCAGTTCGGTTTCATTGCAAAACAGCTTCAGTAAGGCAAACACATTACACTTTTCCGGGTCTTTCGGATCTTCTACCGGGGTAGAATCTGTCACTACCTTCATAATGCGTTTCTTGCACTTCCCTGCCGCTTCGATCAGCGGAATAGTATTGTCATAGCTCTTTGACATCTTACGGCCATCAACACCAGGAACAATAGCCGTAGACTCCCGGATACGAGGCTCAGGAATTGTCAGCACTTCACCATACTGGTTATTGAATTTCTCGGCTATATCGCGGGTAACCTCTACATGCTGTTTCTGGTCCTGACCGACAGGCACAATATCACAACCGGTAATCAGGATATCAGCAGCCTGCAAACATGGATAATAGAATAAGCCATGGTTCGGGGTCAGTCCCTGGGCTATCTTATCCTTATAGCTTACGCAGCGTTCGAGAAGACCGTTAGGAATCAGGCAGGAAAAAATCCAGCTCAGCTCTGTAACCTCAGGCACATCGCTCTGTCGGTAAAACGCCACTTTTTCCGGGTCTATGCCAAATGCCAGATATGTCAATGCGACCTCATTTACATACTCTCTAAGCATCGCCGGATCTTTAACAGTTGTCATCGCATGATAATCCGCAATGAAATAAAAGCACTCATCACCCTGGTTCTGATAGTCCACAAATTGGCTGATAGCGCCAAAATAATTCCCTAAATGCAGTTTGCCCGAAGGCTGAATTCCTGATAATATTCGTTTTGCCATATCTCTAACCTGTACTATGAATAATGCCGACACGGATGTGATATACGTTTTTCAGTCTTTTTTGCTCAAATCACAAGCTGCCGGACGAGTCTTAAGCAAATTGTACTAACTTAACTCTTTATAAAATAGACAGTTGTACATTTGCTACAAGCAAGATATGATAACAAAAAATACTGCCATAGTCAAGATGAGCTTTTACCGCCGATAAACAAAAAAAGCGGACGCCGCTTAACATCCGCTTTATCTCTTTAAACCCTTATTATCACTACCTTTTGCCATCCAGGGCATCCAGGGCAGACTGGAGAGAGTATATATCTCTTAGCAGGATAGGTTCATCCGGCTTTTCCGGGTGAAATACCGCCGTAAACGGAATGCTTTTACTGCCTAGCCTGTTTAGCTCTGCTTTTATCGCATCGTCCTTTTGCGTCCAATCAGCTATTATCATCCCGGCATTAACCTCATTCATCTTCTTGGCAAAGGCTTCAGTATCTAATACTGTCTTTTCAACATATTTACAATTAGGACACCAGTTAGCAGTAAATTCCAAATAAACAACCTTACCTTCATCCAGTGCTTTCTCCTTGGCAGCAATTATTTCAGAATATGACGAGCCTTTATCTGCTAATATTAAATAGCCTATTGAATCAGAATCGCCAAAACCTATAACTCCAGTAAACAATATAACCGCTGCTGCAATAGCACGCACTATATACTTCTTACCTGTTGGCGTTGTGAAATTCACAACCTTAAAACTTAGCCATAGCCCAAAAGCAATAGCAACGGCCAGCGATAGCAACGGAATTATTTCTGCCGGCCTGAACAAAGTAGCCAGGTACACAGCAACACCAAACATAAGAAACGATAAGCCTTCTTTAAGCCTTATCATCCACGCTCCGGCGGTCGGCATCTTATTCAGTAAATCAGGAAATGCCGTCAGAATAACATAAGGTGCTGCCATACCAATACCTATACATATAAAAATAATCAGTGTCGTTATTGCCGAACTATTCAATGCCCAAAACAATGTTCCACCCAAAAATGGAGCACTGCACGGTGTAGCCAGCAAAGTCGCCATTATCCCCATCATAAACGTACCCATATAACCTTCTTTTACCGCACCAATATTGGCAATCGAAGAAGGTAAAGTAATCTCAAACAGACCAAACATTGACAACCCCATAATATAAACAAGCAAAAACATCGACAGCTTAAAGGTAAAATTCTGAAACTGTTGGCCATAATTCAAGTTATAAATGGACAAAATAAGTCCCAAAACCGCAAAAAGCAGAATTATCCCGGCAGCAAATGCAAGCGAAAGCTTAAAAGACTTAAAATTATCGCCGCTTTCCTTAGCTTGCTGTCCCTGTTTAATAATACTCATAACTTTCAGTGGGATTACCGGTAGCACACAAGGCATCAGATTCATAATCACACCTGCCCCTAATGCCGCAAGTATATGAATTAAAATCCAACCATCTTCTCCACTTGATTGTTGAGCATTTGCTGATTCAACATCTTTTCCCTGAAAATATGATTCAGCATCCATCCCGTCAAAAAATGAAGCACTATCCTCATTTATATCAGGCATTTCTAACTCAGGATCGATTTTCAACTCAGCCGAAACACTATCATCCCATAAAAAACATTGCCCGGATTCAGTACAATACTGACCATCAAGAGTAATATTCAGTGAGATTTGAGAATTTTCTTCAATTCCAACATTTTTTACAGGCAGGTAAATGGTCACCTCTTTCTCATAAACCATATCTATATTACCTGCCATATCCTTATATTCATGACCTTTAGGATATGTTGGCGTACCAAACTCCAGCCCTTCAACAGGTTCAACCTTCATTTCAGTCGGCAAACCTATCCCGCCGGAATTTTCATTAGCATAAAAATGCTGATTTTCTGGTATATCCATAATCACAGCGACAATGGAAGACTGACCAACTCCGACCGAATTGTGCATAAGTTTAACTAAGACTCTGGTTTCCGGCTTTTTATCTTGTTTGTTTGTGTCATTTTCAGACAAATTCAGCATATCCTGAAACTGAGCACTCAAACTTCCAATTACCGATAAGAATATAATTATTAAGAGCTTATGATTTATTATCATTATTGCACCTCACTTCGATTTCGCATAATTTAACACTAGCTTAAATGATAATACGCATATAATTCACAGCTAGACCAAAAAAAAAACAGGTTTTTCTTTGAAACACCCGCTAAGCATATGCCATAAGCAAATTAAAATGCAGGAAAATCATTTTGAGAGAATAGTTTTCATGATTCTATTCATAACCTGCGTAAGAATCTGTACTTACTTAATATTATAAAAAATCCGCCCGAAGTAATTCGAGCGGATTTAATTTTCAATAGCCGGTCAAGAAACCGGCTTTTCTCCGACCATAATGTTTTTAGCTAAACTCATTAAAACCATCATCGCCAAAGGGAATAGCAACCTCAGGTTTATTCTTTGCCAAAAGTAATTCAGAAAAGCTTGAATACGCCTGGAACATCATTCTCATGCCAATCAAACTTTCTTAATCTTAAATCAAATCCCCCTACAACATAGACTCAAAATCACAACCTCCAACTACTTTTTCGATGTCCAGGAGAATCTTAACATTTTCGCCTATCTTACCCATACCCAGAATAAAATCTATATTAACAGACTTACCAAATTCCGGCGCCGGCTCAATTTGCTCCTCTCTTATGTCAAGAACTTCAGAAACATTGTCAACTACAATACCTACAAATATTGGTCCACTAGTTCCTGATATTTCTACCACAAGAATACAGGTTTCTTCTGTTATTTCTTTCTCTTCCATGCCAAATCTAAGTCGTAGATCAACAACCGGAATTACCTGGCCGCGAAGATTTAGTACGCCCTTAACTTCTGTCGGAGTCTGAGGAACTTCAGTAACTTCCTGATAGCCAATAATCTCTTTGACTTTCAATATTTCCACTCCGAAATCTTCATTTCCGAGTACAAATGTAAGATATTTACCTGCCTGAGCTCTTCCCTTTGTTATTGTTGTCTGTTCTGCCATTGATAATCTCCATTTGTTATTATGAACTTCAAGCAGTATAGCCAAAACATTCAGGCGTATTATCTAACTGCTCATTAGTTGTATCGACTTCTAATCCAAAAACTTGACCATGTTTCACAACATACACAACCATCCCCATAATCACTTTAAGCCCTATTGAACCTAAAACATTACAGTCCTCGGTTATTAGTACTGATATAAAGGTTATTACATGCAACACAACTTCTGATACAATTATAATTAGTGTACCAAAATGACATATTAATTTATCTACAGTCTGATAACACAAACTATAAAAAGGTAAAAGTTATTAACTATGAAAGCTGATTATGCAACTTATTTTGAAAATTGAATTATATTTAGAAGGCTTTCAACTTTTTCAACCGGAATACCAAAATTAGTTCCTGAAAACCCTTTTAAGAGAGCCGTATTAACAGCTATAACTTCACCTCGGCTATTCAATACAGGTGAGCCGGAAGCACCGATAGCCGTTGGGGCATCATACGCTACTCTTCCAGGATAAACCTGCCCGCATATACCTCTTGTTGCCATAGGAAAGATTAAACAAGAATCAGCCAAAGCTTCTCCAAGTCCGGCAAAATCTTCATAAACCAGCTGAGAAGGACTATCATCAATACTTGCAGATAGCAGATCAAAACCAGTTGGATATCCAAGCACGATAACCGGGTCACCCATGGCAACTTTATTTTTTGAGCTGCACAGCGATAAAGGATGCAACTGATAATCTGAAACTATATTCATTTTCAATATTGCCAGGTCATCATTTTCCGCCTCAGTTATCAGCTCTATATTAAATGGAGTTTTAATACCCGGAAAAAATGCTCTGAACATCACCATCTTTGGGGTAAAACCGGCTTTTATCAGCTCCTTATCTCTGCATTTTTCTAACCATGGCAAAGCAACGTGCTTATTGGTTACAATAAGTCCGTGCTTATCCACCAAAAACCCACTACCGGTATACTGAATTGACAATTCCTGTTCATTCTGCTCATTTATTTCAGAATAATTTGCAGCATAAATTACATTATTAGCATCCTGCCAACTAACATGTTTTCCTGCAGGATCAATAAAAACATATTCACCCTGGATTAAACAAACGCTTTGACTTAATGCCTGTAATTCAACAGAATTGGCAGAATCTTGAATATAAATATTCTCAATTTCAGCTAAATCATTTTTCTTGGATGCTAATACTATTTCAGAAACATCGCCCGGCGAAGTTTTGTTTACCCTGGTTCCTAACGTATAGATTTGAACCTGCAGATATAATATTGCTGCAAGAATACCACAAAATAGTATTTTCCCTGCAGAATATCTAAGATATGTTTTCTTTTCTCCATTTTGAAACATAATATATAATGTTCAAAGACAAATTATATTCTTTCTTCGATCTTCCTTTTGCTTATTATATATAAAATAATTATCAATAATTTTTCCCAATCAATAATCCTTTGCTTTGTTTTCCCAATATTGATTGTAAATAAAAATCATATAGCAATAATATTATCAGCTAGAAGTTATTACCATTTTTACTGCCACAAGGTTATAATCTATTTCTAAAAGGATGACATCAGACTGTGTTGCATATTCAGACCACATAGCACGATTATAGAAAATTTCTTCTTCCGGTATCTTCACGTCAAAAATATCACTTGGTGATGTGGCTATCCTGGGCAAGAGAATGCCACATGTTGTATTAAGAATTTCCTTAAATGCATCGGTAGCCTTATCGCGTGCAAGAGGATCATCCGGTTCAAGTCCCATTATATTGGCTGCAGCATTTATTATAACTTCCATACCTGCTGCCAGCTCTATCTGCCCGGAAATAGGGCCTGTAAAACTCATCTTAACTTTGACAGATTCTTCTGGCTCAGATAATTCTTCCTCAGGAGGCAATGCCATCATAAACGCCATAGTCTCTATAGTCTGAGAAAAAGACTCGGCTAATAATTCACTTGAACTCTTTTTGCTATTTGTTACAAGCATTACTTTCTCCAGTTATCAATATATTCATGTAGCAATCAATATATACAACTATTTAACTTATAGAAATTATATCTTATTCTCTATAATAATTTCTTTGTGTCTACTTTTCCTACTATCACCTGACCGTCTGCTATATTAAGCTTAAGTGAACGGGCATGATTACCGCCAATATCTTCATTTTCTATAAACAAGCCATTTTGCCATAATAGCTTTCTAATAGCAGTGTAATTTCTTTTGCCTATCTGGAAGATTTTTGCATCATTCATAATCTGAGCTCCTCCAGCTATTTTTATCTTGATATTTTTCATATCAGCACCAAGCTTATACATCATCTTAAGCATCTCCTTCATGCCTGTATCTGCAAACATAAAAGGATTTTCGAGTGCTCTTTCAATGTTATCTACACTGCTTGGCAGTTGAAAGTGCAGCATTCCGCCTACTTTTACCCTTTGGTCGTAAACAGCAACGCCAATACAAGAACCAAGCGAATAAGTTAGTATCTCATCTTCTGGGCTTGCCGAAACTTTTGCATCTGATATACCTACTACCAGTTTCACTTGTTATTTGTACTTCCTATTACACTGTTAATAATCATATAATTAATATAATACTATCGTTCACTGTCTGAATATCGTTTACTGGCTAACATGCCTTTAACAAACTATTAATGGAATATCAAGACAAAAACAATCACAACTTATAGGATTGCAAAACAAGGACTTACGAACAACACCGACTATAAGAAAAACAGCATGGGAATAAAGGCACCTTTAGTTATAGGACTAAAAACTGAAAGTTTGCAGGAAGAAACATAAACTGAAAGGCAATTAACAATTTACCGTTTGACTGCCGAATCTGGCACACCCAACTACCCGCTAGCTAGTGTGTTCTTCAAATACACACACTAGCAACATAACAAATTTGAAAAGAGTCAACTGCTATGTTTTCCGACGATATTTTCGATAATCAATTGACAGCTCCTGAACTTTGTACCTGATAATCCTGGAGGTTGTGCTAAGATCGCGAGCAGCTGCGGCAAGATTGCCTCCGGTACGCTTCAAGGCGTCAACAATCAGATCGCGTTCAAACAAGCTCACTCGCTCTTTGAACGACCCGGTGCCGAATGTATCGGTAGCATCTGATGTCTGGAGTGTTGGCGGCAAATGATGTCCGTGTATTACCCCTTCGCTGCTAAGCAAAACAGCACGCTCTATACAGTTTTCCAGTTCACGAACATTACCGGGCCAATGGTATGCCGTCATAATATTAATAGCCGGAGTACTAATTCGCTTGACATCTTTTCCCAGACGAGAAGAATACTTTTCTACAAAATGATCAACAAGCAGCAAAATGTCATCTTTTCTATCACGCAAAGGCGGAAGAAAAATAGGAAATACATTTATTCTGTAATATAAATCCTGACGAAATTCTCCGGATTCAACAGCTTTTTCTAGATCCCGATTGGTCGCACAAATAATCCTGGCATTACTTTTCAATGTTTTATTGCTGCCCACCCGCTTATACTCTCTCTCCTGCAAAATACGCAACAGTTTAACCTGAATTGCTGGAGAGAAATCACCTATTTCATCCAGGAATAGAGTTCCACCTTCTGCCTCTTCAATATGACCAATATGTGCATTAATTGCGCCCGTAAAAGCGCCTTTTTCATGTCCAAATAGCTCACTTTCCAGAAGATTCTCATTCAATGCTGCACAATTTACCCTTACAAAAGCTCCCTTAGCTCGCGGACTGCTATAATGTATCGCGTGAGCAACCAGCTCTTTTCCTGTTCCTGACTCTCCCCTGATCAAAACGGTTGCATCACTGGAAGCAACCTGATATATCGCCCGATAAACATCTCTCATGGCATTTGAGTTACCGATAATATTCTCTGGACGATACTTATCCTCCAACTCATTCCGCAAACGAATGTTCTCATTTTCGTACTTCTGCTTTTCTTCCTTGGCACGACGCCGCATAGTAACATCATGAGCAACCATACTTGCGACTATACTCAACAGCTGCTGTTTCTGCTCCAGATTCTCATCTGGATTATAATCCACATCGACTGAAATAGTCCCTACAGTAACACTTCCGGAGATAATTGGAACACAAATAAAGCTTCTCTCACCTTCGGCATACTGCATCCGGTTAGCTCTGTCAAGAAAACCCGGCTCTTCTGAGATCTTTGGGACGACCTTGGGCCTGCCACTTTCAATTACTTTACCGGTTATGCCTTCCCCAATTTTAAAACCAATCTCTTTTGCCTTATTTGGAGCAACTTCATGCGTTACATCAAACATAATCGCATCACGATCAGGCGAAAGAAGAGTTACAACCCCTCTCTTCATGCCTATTTCCACATCCAAAACATCCAAAACTTCGGCTAATATCTGCTGCTGACCAGCACTGGTATTCAGTATTTGACTAATCTTATACAACGCAACTAAAGGCGTATCATATAGGCCATTTATACTCATTATTGTACAACATCCCCTGTCGAGTTACAAATATCTACAAAAACAATTTAACAAAGTGACAAATAAGTAATTTTACAAAAATGTAACATATTTGCAAGAAATAAAAAATAATTTCATCCTCAAAAAGGTGTGCATCCCAAAATCAGGCAGTATGTATGATACAAAACATCGTTTTACGCTATTTCATCGAGGTTTAATGCACAATCATCTAATTATAGAAATCTAGTTTCCAAACAAGCCAAACATTATTTTTCACAAACATAAAAATGCTAGGCAGTTAAGAGGAAAGGTATTTTGCTCAATATTTGAATTACAGGGTGACAGAAAAATAAAATGCCTACTGGACAAAACCTTGACTAGAGCTCTCCAGTCGAACTACTCGGAGACGAATGAAATTGACAATTCAAAAGGGTAAATCATTCTGATTTGCCAAGCTTCGCATGTCGCAAGCGGGTGAACAATTGCGGTGTCACTGGTTCGTTCAGGACATGGGTAATGGGAGATATGCGGAATATATACGAGGTCAGCACGGCGGACCGACGGAGACAAAAAGAATATGGATTTGAACGGAGGTGAATTGCGATAAACGGACTGCACACGGCGGAACATCAAACAGGTACGGAAGCTCAAACACGATAATGGTGTATGTACGGCAAGGTTGCTTTAAGTATCAAGTATAAGATAGTAGAAATAATTCAGCTACCAGCAATTAGCGACCGCTGCCAGGATAGAAAATAAGTACTGCACACCCTGGCACATCATTTGATATATATGGTGTCGCTACGCGACTTATTTTAAACGGTTGTTGTCGATTGTGCCTAGCTAGTGCTCAGCTCAGCGTTCCCAAAGTGTAGGTGTCGCCTAATGGCGAAGTTATTATGTGCTGCCTGACACAAAGTTGGAGATAATTGGCAATCGTAGATGGACGAGATAATACGGCGTAGATGCGGAGGAGAAAAAAATTTACTGAGATTCGTAAGTTGTTATTTTTGTTTTATGGGCAGCCCAGAAAGGTGTTGTGAAACGGCTCCTGAAGGATGAAAAATGAAAAATAAATTAAATATATTTTACCATGAAAATATTGAAGATAGTGAAAAAATCACTAAGAAAAATAAAGGCACGGCATGAAAGAAGGTTTGCAACTGCTATTCCAGTATCCAGATAAAAATGAGTCTGAAAATGAATTAGATAGCTGGATAAGCGAAGCTAATTCAAGTGATATCAAGATATTGCAGGATGCAGTCAAAAAACTTATGTTCTGGAAACCGTTTGTACTAAACTGGTACAAACATAAAATCAGCAGTGCTAAAATAGAAGCTACTAACCGTAAAATCGGACTGCTCCAGAGAAACGCTCATGGATACAGGGACGAAGAATATTTGAAACTGAGAATCTATAACATCCACAACTGTAAATACACATTAACCGGATCAACCTTTTTTTCGTGCAACAACAGCAAAAAAAGGACGGAATTTTGGAAATAAATGATATACAATCTTTCTACGAATTGATTGAAAATCATAGAAGCTTCTAAATTCATAATTTACAATCTCAAAACCCTTTGCAGTTAAAAATTTACATACCTGTGATAATGTATATTCTCTCACATGCCCCATGTGACCGAGTCTATCCAACTTTAAAAACTCAAAATAAGGATCATCAAAATCATGCCCTTTCAAGTGCTTAAGCCGTTTACATATCTCATTTAAATTTGGAGTTGTTAACACAATCAGCCCATCTTTTTTCAAAACAGAATAAAGTTTTCCAACTACTTCAATTGGATTAATTCTTAAATGCTCAAAAATTTCATTAAAAAAAATAAAATCAAATTCCTCTTTAAAAGGCAAATCTTCAAGTTCAATATTACACTTAACAACATTAAGCTTTTCTACTTGAACAAGAAACTGAGCGCGTTCAGGCGCTAAATCTATACTAACATAAGGTACTTTTTTTTGAGCGAGAATGCTTGTAAAATGAAATGGCAATGCCCCAACTTCTAAAACCTTACCAGATGAATAATATTGAGAAAACAGTTTCCAATCTAATTGATACCTTCTCTTCTGCTCTTCAAAGTATACCGAACTCCAATCATAGAGAGATTCCGGCATCTTATCAATTGCCTGCCTCACATTAGAAAGTTCAATATCAATATCTGCAAAACTCATATTACCACCAAACCTGACCATAATTATTTAACTTCTTAATAACATCATAATTCAGCATTGTTTAGCAAAAACATTCAATTTATTTATTCTACCACCAGAAAAAATAATAGGTTACTGACATGATTTATCAGCAACCTATTAAATATTGTTATTATTGGAATTATTTTAGGAATTAGTTCCCCAAATAAGTATCATCCTGATGATTTGTACCATCTGTTTGACTTGCGTAACCAATTGAATGCTGCCATGTACCGATCATGAACGGAGACCATAGCTGATTAAACGCCCTACCACTATCTCTATATGTATAAATATTATCATCAGCAACACCAACACAAGGATGAGTAGAACCTTTTACGTGAGTATCTGCAAAAAGAACATTCTGCATTTCAAACTGATGATTTTCTGAATTACCCGAATAATATTGACCTTCGGTATTACACTGAGACCAATCCCACTGAGTAGGATCGCCATCCTTGTCAGAATCTTTCCATCCTTTGGGCTCAGGACAAACACTCATACTGTCTGCTCTTTGCGTAAAATCATCTGTATCAAATGCATAGTTTTTGTCTGCTGCAAGTACAAGAGAAGCACTAGAACTATCATCCAAAAGCTTATTCCAAGGATCATTGTAAGAATAACTAAGTGTAGTTCCAGATGCAAAGTCCTTGCAATCAGTCCAGTCTTCTACATTATTATCTATATCGATTGCATATTGCAATTCCATTTCTACATCACCAGAACTTGGGCAGATAAAGCTTTTGGGAGTTACATCAGCATATTTAACCAGAAGGAATAAACAACCACCAGCAGTTTGATAGTTTGCCCAGTCATTCCAAGTAGTTGATGCCCATCTACCCTTTGCAGTGTAAGGCTCAGCTGCATTGTATAAACCAAGACCAAAACCAGAACTAGCTGCATTGCTTCTCCAAACTCTCATAGCACTACCTTTATTATCATTCATATAAATTGCAGTAGCAGTACCAATACCTTTCAAGTTTGTAGAACAAACTGTTCTTTTTGCCAGTTCTTTAGCACGGCTCAAAGCAGGCATCAGGATAGATACCAACAGAGCGATAATGCCGATAACAACCAGCAACTCGATCAATGTGAAACCTTTTCTTTTCATAATGAAAACCTCCATAAAATGGATTTTATTGTGAACAGCGAGGCATATATTTCGAATAATAAATATATAATTTCAGTTGTGCCTCCCACACAGAGACAATACCTCACATCGTTAAACTCATGCAATACAACAGCTTAAATAAGCGTCATTTAACAAAATACAATAATGAATATTGTACAGCATGCCTGCACACGCTGAAAACAGGCGGGTTAAAATCAGGCGTTCGCAGGACATATTTTCATACATCCTTACGCTATTAAAATATACATGAATTTTACTTTTCAGTCAAGCCTATTATTATCGTTTTAACTGTTTTAAAAGGAAAAAAAACAAAGTACACAATAAATCTTTTTTTAAGTTATACTTACATCTTAATTGAAATGAATTCTGGCAATTACTATAATATATTCATGTAAACACTCAGATTTCAACCAATATTAACCTAAGTTATTTAATAATAATTACTTACATCACATGATTAACCATCACAGCATAACAGAATACTCCGCAGACAAACAAAAATATACAGAGAACATGTTCTACGACTTGTGGAACAGCCGAGAGTTAGTCTTATGTTTTTTTCTTAGGGAAATTTCAGGGAAATACAGACAGAGTTTTCTAGGATATATCTGGGCAATAATTCCAGCTTTAACAACTGTATTTGCAGCTTCTTACATAAAAAATAACAACATCATCAATATCGGTAACACTGACGAAATAAGCTACCCAGTGTATGTAATTACCGGGATTACCTGCTGGCAGTTATTTTCTATAGGATTAACAAGAACAACACAATGCCTAGCAAATTCTCAAGCAATTATTACCAAAATCAATTTTTGTAGAGAAACCCTAGTCTTTGCAGCTTTTGGAGAATCTGTGTTTGAATTCCTCATCAGAATCCCTTTGATTGCAGTTATTTATGTATGGTATGGCATTTGTCCGACCTGGCAAGCACTATATATTCCTGTTGTACTTTTTTTTCTTTCCTTATTTACAATCGGATTGGGTTTTTTTCTTACGTTAATAAACGGCGTTTTCAGGGATTTAGCAAATTCGTTAAGTTTGCTGTTAACATTTGGCATGTTGCTTACACCTGCATTATTTAGCCCATCCGTAAGTAAACTCAATTATATCAACCCAATAAGCACTTTTGTGATAAGTATAAAAAGTCTCGCATTTGATGGAACCATTTCTAATCCAAAATCACTAACATTTCTTTGCATAATAAGTATAATCATCTTTCTTACTGGCTGGAGATTCTTCAGAATTGCTATTCCAAGGATTGCTGAAAGAGTATAGTAAAGTCAAAATTAATATCTGAGGGTAAATCTGCCTTGAGTGAAATCATATTAAAAGTTAATAATTTAAGTAAGAAATATTGTCGAGACCTTAAAAGGTCTATGATGTATGGTTGTTTCGATATTATAAAAGACGCCTTAGCAATACCCACAAATCACAACAAGCTCAGAAAAAATGAATTCTGGTCAGTCTCTGATATAAGTTTTGATCTAAAACGTGGCGAATGTATTGGTATTATTGGCCCAAATGGCGCAGGGAAAAGCACCCTTTTAAAAATGCTTAATGGAATAATCAAACCAGACAAAGGTTCAATTTCTTACAAAGGAAGAATGGGAGCATTAATCGAAGTTGGAGCCGGCTTCCAGCCAATACTTACCGGTCGAGAAAATATATATATAAATGGTTCAATACTCGGATTAAGCAAAACTGAAATTGATAGACAATTTAACAATATTGTAGAATTCTCCGGATTGGAAGAATTCCTTGATACTCCGGTAAAAAACTATAGTTCAGGCATGAGAGTAAGGTTAGGGTTTAGTATTGCAGCTCATCTTGACCCAGATATATTGCTCGTTGATGAAGTACTTGCTGTTGGCGACCTTGCTTTCCAGGCAAAATGTCGAAATAGAATAATGGAATTAGTTAACAGAGGAACGTCAATAATCTTCATATCTCATAATATGAATCTGGTTAATCACCTATGTTCTTCTGTAATAGTCCTGCAAAAAGGCAAAGCCATACAGCAACTGCCATCTATAGAAGCTATAGACAAATATAAAGAAATCTGCTCTAACTTTGTTTCAAAGAAAATGAACAATACAGGTGAAGTTATTATCGAAAGCATTGAAACATTTGTAAATGAAAATAAGACAAATAAATTGAACCCAGAAGAAGACCTCTGTGTACATATCAATTATAACTTTATCAAATGCATAGACAACCCAGTATTTGTTATATATATTACAAATAGCGAAGGAATACACATATGTAGCATTAGAAGTAATCTCGATGATGTCAACTTTGGAACCCTCCATGGAAAAGGTACTATTGAAATAGTTTTCCCTAAAATCAATTTGCTGCCAAATACTTATAATTTAAATTTTGCAGTATTGGATCAAGATAGTTTCTCAATGTACTGCATATATAGTAATGCCAAAATAATACAGGTAATTGGGGGACATAACGTTGACGGAGTGGTTATCCTGGCTCATAAATGGAATAAGATGTAAGATGTAAAATACAATCTTTTATGCACAAATATAACGTTACACGAGAAAAACTTATAATGAAAATTCTTTTTGTAATTAGCAATAAAATGTCAAGCAACCCAATAACTCCTTTGTCAAATCAAAGCAGGATACAATTTGGGATATCTTCAATAGCTTCTTTACTTGAATACCACGGCCATGAGGTTGATTTACTTGCAATATGCCAAAAGACTCAAAACAGTTTTATTGAAGACTACATTGCAACTTTTGCCCCTCAAATAGTGTCTTTTACTTCTGTTTTCAGCGAATACGACATAATAGTAGAAACTGCTAAATACATCAAATCAAAATTCCCCAATATTTATCAAATTATAGGTGGTGTTCATGTAAGCTTAAATCCTAATGATGCTATTAAAGATGGTTTTGATGCTGTTTGCGTAAACGAAGGTGAATACCCTTTACTTGAGCTAGTTGAAACGCTGGAAAATAATAAAACTCCAAGCAAAATTAAAAACATCTGGTTTAATAATAACGGGAATATTGAAAAAAATCCTAATCGAAGTTTCATTGAAGACCTTGATGAATTGCCTCTTCCTAACATACAAATGTGGCAAAAATGGATTGAAAACCCAAACGACTTTCATCAGATATTACTTGGTAGAGGTTGCCCTTTTGAATGTACCTACTGTTGTAATCATGCCTTAAAAAAATTAGCCGACTCAAAATATGTCCGTTTTAGATCTCCTAAAATCATTGTCGAAGAACTTAACAGGCTTACTTCCCTATTTCCTAACTTAGATCATATGCAATTCAGGGTAGAAACCATTGGTGTTAATATCAAATATGCACTTAACCTTTGTCAGCACCTTGAACAATTCAACAGTAAAAGAATCAAACCTATAAGTTTTGGAGTTAACCTAAGAATTGCACCAAATATTAATTACGACCAGCTTTTTTCTGCAATGAAAAAGGCTAATTTCGACAATATATGCATCGGACTGGAATCTGGAAGTGAAAAAGTAAGGTATGAAATACTCAATAGGCGATATTCAAATGAACAATACTATGAAGCTATGGATAAAGCACGCGAGTACGGGCTAAAAACTAAAATATATGTTTTAATTGGTATTCCCGGTGAAACTCATTCTGATTTTAAGGAAACTATCAAATGCCTGAGAATAAGTCAGCCGGATTACCTTTATGATTCTATCTTCTTCCCATATCCAGGGACACGTTTATTCCAGATATGTCAGGAACAAAACCTTTTGCCTAAAATAACAAATTCAAAATATGAACGTCAGCATGCTTTTTTAGATTTACCAAACTTTTCTAAAAAGCAAATCGAGCGAGAATATGTTTGGATCTACTATAATGTGTATAAAGGCCGTAAATCACTTTGTGATATTTATAAGCTCACAAAAAGCAGTAAGCTTCAAAGCAGCAAATTATTAAGAATTATCGATAGCCTTTCAAAAGATAAAATAATTGGAAATTTACATAGATTCAAACATATATTCATCAAAGGTGGGATTTTTAAAAATAGGAAATAGATAATCCTGAAACATCCTGGCAAAGGAATACTTAATTCATTAAATATTTTAATAGGCTAAAGAAAAAGCATATGCTCAAACTTGGATTCATAACTCGAAACCTGGGATATTCCTCTGAAGTCTGGATGTACCGCCAGCTGATAGGTATAAGCAAATTTTCTACCAAAGTTTTGACCTGGAACTACTTCAATCAGGATCAATTTCCTTTTTCCAACACTACAACAATCAGCCAGATAAGTAAACCATTATCTAATATAAGAGCCTTCAGATTCTTCCAAAAAAAATGGCATTTTCTGAATAATTTCACAAAACCAACCCCCTTCTGGCAGGAAATTACTAAATGGCTGGACCATATCATGCCGGATATTCTGCTTTGCCAGTTTGGGCCGGTAGGGATTGAATTATTACCTTTCGCCCTGGAAAGAAATATACCGACTGTATGCCATTTTCACGGTAGAGATCTCAGCGCAATGCTGAAAACTGATGCTAAATACAAAAAAGAGCTTTTACAACATCTGGACAAGTTCGCTGCGATCGTAGTTGTAGGCTCCCACCAAAAACAATGGATGAAAGAGCAAGGCATTTCACCAGAAAAAGTTCATCTTATCCCCTGCGGTGTTCCGGTCGATGAGTTTGAGTACGTTGAAAGAAAACCAAAACAAAAAACAACATTTGTAGCTATATCCAGGCTGGTAGAAAAGAAAGGACTGGAATATACAATAAAAGCTTTTGACCTTGCCCGAAATAATATTGAGGCCAGGCTTGACATTATTGGTGACGGACCGCTTAAAAACAAAATTACAGATATAGCTCAAAAAAGTAAATATTCAAGCAATATTCACCTGATTGGAGAACTGCCGCCTGATAAAGTTAAAGAGATACTTTATCAGGCAGATATATTTGTTCAACATTCAATAATCTCTTCAGACGGTGACACTGAAGGTTCCCCAGTTTCTATTGCAGAAGCTGCTGCAGCTGGTCTACCTGTTATTTCAACCTGGCATGCCGGAATACCTGACTTGGTTAAAAATAATATTACTGGTTTTCTAGTAAAGGAAAAAGACTATAATGATATGGCAGATAAAATGATATTACTTGCGTCAGACCCCGAAACAAGAAAAATTATGGGTGTAGCTGCCAGAGAGCACATGCTATCTAAATTCAATACACCAGATCAAGTTGATAAACTAGAAAATGTACTGATTAATGTATGTAAATAAGAAAAAATCGTTTGTTCCGGTTATACTACGTTCAAGCTATTATTGATAAGAGGTTTAAATGAGCAACAAGGTACTAATCATAGGCATAGATGGAGGAACGTGGGATGTCCTCAAACCCGCTATGGAAGCAGGTTTTATGCCCTACCTTAGCCAATTTACACAAAATGGTGCATCCAGTCGGCTTAGCTCGGTCATTCCGGCGATTACCCCTGCTGCATGGGGCAGTTTTCAAACCGGACGTAACCCCGGCCAGAATGGTATCTACGATTTCAAATACTGGGATCAAAATGGTAAACGCCAGCTGGTAAGCTCTGATATGCTAAAAAACACGATCTGGGAAATTGCAGGTACTGCCGGCAAACGAGTCGGGGTTCTGAACGTTCCGATGACATACCCTCCCCGAAAAATTAACGGAGAAATGGTATGCGGTCTGCTTACACCTGGGCTTTCCAGTAATTTCACCTGGCCGCCAGAACTGAAAAATGAGCTGCTTACGGCAATACCGGATTATAACATTCTAAACCTGAGTAATGTAGCGGTTTCGCCGGCTGAAAATTCTCTCGATGAATTTATAAACATGATGAAAACAAACCTGGATTACAGACTCAAAGCCGGACAGTTTCTTGTAAATTCCAGGGATTACGACCTGTTTATGATCCATTACCATGCCTCTGACATTATCCAGCATGGTCTGTGGGGTTACCTGGACCCTGAGCATAAACTGTTTTCACCAGAAAAACAGAACAAGATATTCGACAAATTCTACTCTCACCTGGATGCAAATATTGGTAAAATTGTCGATACATTCAAAAGCAGGATGGGAGACGATTCATATGTCGTTTTAATGTCTGACCACGGCTTTCAATCTAATGTTTTCCAGGTAAACATGGGCAAATGGCTAATTGAGCAGGGATATGTCAAACCACATCCAAAACCAGTAAAGCCTAACCCTGCAATTGCTTTTGCAAAAAAAATAGGAATTGGTAAAATTGCCAGGTCATTTATCCCAAAGAAAAATGTTGCCAGGCTCGAACATCAGCTTAATCTTAAACAGGAACAGGTTGAAAATCAAATTTTGTACTCCGGCGGCTGCCGGGAAGGCTTTCTAACCATTATCGAACAGGATCTGCAGAAAAAAAGTAAACTAGTAAATGAAATAATAGAAAAACTGAATGATCTCGAATTTGACGGTAAAAAAGTATTCGCTAATATTTATCGCAAAAATGAAATCTTCCATGGTGAAAACCTTGACACAATGCCTGATATAACAATGGTTCCGATAGATAAATGGAGCTGTGTTTTCCACGAAAACAGCGACAGCCTGTTCATAGAAACCGATATGGATACAACAATCCATATCGGAACCCACCATCAGGACGGAATTTTCGCAATTAATGGCCCCGGCATTAAACCCGGCCAATACAATACAAACAACATTCTCGACCTTACCCCTACCATTTTATGGCTGCTTGGTATCTCTATTCCAAACGGTACTTTTGATGGTAAGAAATTAAAGCATCTGTTCAGTAACTCCGATTCCATCGACTCAGCTGAGCAGATAACCGTGTCTATTGAAAATAACTCACTCCAAAAAGAGTCATTTTCGAGCAACGAAAGAAATGACGTCGAACAAAGGCTAAAAGACCTGGGATATATGTAATATTCTATTATGAAACAAACAGCTAATAATAAACTAAAAATACTTTGCTTTTCTCACAGTTCCGGCATATACGGCGCTGAAAGATGTTTTCTTACCATATTAAAAAACTATAACCGTTCCCAGTACGAACTCGTCGTTATCTCACGAGAAGAAGGGCCACTGGTTAGTGAATTTGAGAAGCTTAATATCAAAAATTATATGATAGATTTCCCCAAATGGATTACTGGTTTACCTTGTGTAAAATACAACTATTTAAAAAATCTTAAGGAAGAATGGAAAGCCCAAAAACAACTTAAAGCTATAATTAAACAAGAAAAACCTGATATAATATATACCAACACCATGGTAATTTTTGCCGGAGCTGTCACTGCTGCAAAATATAAAATACCGCATATCTGGCATATCAGGGAAATCCTGCCGAACAACCCGGATTTCTTCCCTGTTAAATCCATTGACAAAACCCTTAAATATGTAATAAGTCATTCCGACACAATTATTTCTATTTCAAACGCAACTTCAGTTCAATTCCAAAATTCACATTCCGACAAAATCAAGATCGTTTACGATTCGGTCGAATTTCCGGAAACCACTCACAACAACACTCCTGACAATGAGTTAAGGCTGCTCTATATGGGTAGCATTATAAAACGAAAAGGAATCGACACCCTAATACATACACTGACAGAAATAAAAACTAACAACCCGCTGCCTGTACCGGTTTCGCTTACTGTTGTTGGAGAAGGACGTTATAGAAAAAACCTTGAAAAACTCGCAAAAGAACTTAACGTAAGCGAAAGTATCTCATTCGTCGGTCAGAAAGATAACGTTTTTGAATATCTAAAAAACTCTCACATTCTCCTGGTACCATCACACGAAGAGCCCTGGGGTAGAGTCGTTGCCGAAGCTCTACTTTCCGGTTTGCCGGTTATTGGTGCCAAAGCCGGAGGAATACTGGAAAGCATCTCTGACGGAAAGACCGGTTTACTTGCCGAACCGGGTAACATCAGGCAATGGACCGAAAAAATCATTTGGACATACAATAACTACTCCGATGCATGTCAATATGCTGAAAATGGAAAAAAAATCGTAAAAACCAAATTCTCACTGGAAAACAATATTACATACGTACAAAATATTTTTGAACTTTATAGATAATGAGCAGCACCCCAAAAGTATCGATTATTATACCAAACTATAACCATGCCCCGTTCCTGGCCCGGCGGTTAGAGTCTGTACTGGCTCAATCGTATACTGATTATGAAATTATCATTCTCGACGATTGTTCTTCCGACAATAGCCGGGAAATTATCGAACAATATAGAAATAACCCAAAAGTATCTGAAATAGTCTATAACAGCTCTAATTCCGGCAGTCCGTTCATCCAGTGGAACAAAGGCGTTAAACTTGCTCGCGGTAAATATATATGGATAGCCGAATCCGACGACCAGGCTGACACAACTTTCCTTGCCAAAACTGTCGAAACTCTTAATTCCAATCCGGATGTCGGCATCGTCAAGACTCTTACCAGGATGATTGACGAAAATGACAATCAGCTCGATATATGGGAGTACCAAAGAGAACGTAACTGGTCCAACTCTTTCATAATTGATGGTCGAGAAGACTGCCTGCTGCAAATGAAATACAGAACCTCATTTCCAAATGCCAGCGGCATTGTTTTTCGTAAAGATATATATGTCAGTTCCGGATATGCCTGTGAATCATTCAAATATTCCGGCGACTGGATGACCTGGATCCAAATGCTAAAGTCATGCAAACTTGCACATATCGCAGAGCCGCTTAACTTTATGCGAGAAATGCACAATAATTCTGCCCGTATCCAGTACCTGGACAAAAACAGGGGCCGATACCACAGAGAATTCTTTATTGTAATGAAATATATCGTTAAAAATTTCAAACCATCTGCCGGATATACTCTGGAAACTTTCAAGAAACCTCTCCAGGTGTATATAAAAGAACTCTGTAATATCGCAAAACAATTAATAAAATTCAAAGACTTTGTCTCGATTACATATATTATATCTTCGACTAGTTTTCTGCTTGCATTTTATTTGTTTTTAGCAACCATTAAACGCACATTTGACATTATTATTATGAAATTGAAAAAACTTGTAAGATTGCAGAATATATTTGGATTATAATTATAATATTTATTGATAAACTATAGATTACATGTTTTTATGATATAACCATTTACTACAGAACTTATGTCTAAAAAAATTAACATACTGTTTGTTTCACACTCTGCCGGATGTCATGGTGCCGAAAAAAGCTTTATTACACTGCTAAAGCATATTGACCGCTCGCGTTTTCAGCCACTGGTGATCATTCCGCAAAATGGACCTATGGTAAAACAACTCCGGGAAATAGATATCAACTACCAGATAATATCTATGCCGCGCTGGGTTAACTGGGAGAAAAAGAGGTTTCTAGAACCCTTGCGGGTTATACTTGAAGAAAACAAAGCCGTTAAACAGCTTATACCTGTTGCCGGCAAAAACAATATAGATATTATATACTCTAACACTATCGCCAACCGTACCGGGGCTAAACTTGCCAAAATGCTTAACTTACCACATATTTGGCATATTAGAGAGATTTTACCTAACAATCCAGACCTAACACCTGTATTATCTCTTAATAAGACTTTGAATTATACTGAAATTAACTGCAAAGAGATGATTGTAATATCTAAAGCAGTTAGTAAGCAATTTTCACCAAAGATTGCTTCTAAAACTCATATTGTTAATAATTATGTAGACTTTCCAATAAGCGACAAAGCAATATGTAAAAAAGATCCATTTGTACTATTGTTTGCTGGTACTGTAATTAAGCGTAAAGGAATTGATACGGCATTAAGAGCAATTGGCCTCTTGTTAAAAGATAATCAATTCGGGAAAAATATCGTTTTTAATATAATTGGAACCCCAAGTAAATACATTGAGGAGTTAAAGTGTATATGTAAAAACGAAGATATTACAGATAATATAAATTTTATTAGTCACGTTGACAACATTCAAGATTACATGACAAACTCTAACATTATGCTTGTTCCTTCAAACGATGAGCCATGGGGGCGTGTTGTTGTTGAAGCGATGCTCTCAGGTCTGCCGGTTATTGTCGCCAATGCAGGAGGAATACCGGAAATTATAAATGACGGGCAAAACGGCTTTCTGGCAAAACCCAAAGATCCTGCAGAATGGGCCCATAAAATCACCTGGGTTTACAACAACTACGACCAGGCACTCAAAATAGCCCAAAACGCCAGAGAATACGCTAAAGAAACTTATACTGTTGATAATTATGTCGGCCAGATTGAAACTATCATCGGAGAATGTGTTGGAAAATAAACCGCCAAAAGTTTCTGTTGTCATACCAAACTACAACCACGCTCAGTTCCTAAAGCGGCGGATTGACTCTGTTCTTTCGCAAACTTATCCTGATTTTGAAGTTATTATTCTTGATGACTGTTCGGTCGACAACAGTCGAGACATAATCGAAAAATACCGCAATAATCCAAAAGTAACCAATATTGTTTACAACCGGCAAAATTCCGGCAGCACTTTTCCCCAGTGGAATAAAGGGGTTTCTCTCGCATCCGGTGAATTTATCTGGTTTGCTGAATCTGACGACTATGCTTACCCGGAATTCCTCGAGATACTTGTTCCGGTACTCGACCAGAACCCAAGCCTGGCTCTGGTGAAATGCCAGTCAGAGATTATCGATCAGGAAAATAATATTCTCTACAACTATGAAGTTAAATACCCTGACTTCAGGGCTCCTAACTGTATATTACCGGGTATAGAAGACTGCTTCCGGCAAACTGTATCCACATCCGGCATAGTAAATGCCTCTGCGGTACTTTTCAGAAAAGAAATTTACAGCAAAGCAGGCGGAGCGCCTGAAAATTTCAAACTTACCGGTGACTGGATGACCTGGGCCCGTATGCTTGGCTATGGTGATATATTCTACCTGCCGCAGCCTCTAAACCAGATGCGGTTAATCCATCACAATTCCGCACGAGCCGCACATATGACCTCAAACCAGGGATCACACATTATCGAAGTACTAACCGTAGTGAACTTCATTCTAAAAAACTACAAAGCTCCATTTAAGATTAAATTACCGGCGATTAACCACCAGGTATCAGAATGGGCCAGGCTCGCACTTAATCTAAAAGATAATTGTATCGCACCAACAGACAATTTCAGAATACTGTTTCATGCACTAAAAATATCTTTCCTTGCCCTGCCGCTTGCTATGTATCATTTCCCCACCCGGGTACTGTCAGTCATATATAAAAAACTGCGCAAATAAAAACAGGGCCGCATAAATGCAAGCCCTGTCAATTTTTATAACTACAAAATTAAGTGAGTTATGTTATTTCTTTCTCCTCAGCAGTGCCAGACCGCCAAAACCGATCAGGCATATTGTTCCCGGCTCCGGTACTGGCGTTAGCAGAAATGCATGTTCGATACCAAGATCATTTGTTCCATAGCCGACTATCATACCGGAATTATTATTATCCCAGGCAATATTTAATTGCCATCCTAAAGTTGGATCAATAAGGTCATCAAGATATACTAAACCCAATTCGCTATCATAAAATAGTGCTCTCTCATCAACTCCATTAACCAAATCATACCCAACTCCCTGGCCATTGTCATTTATTGAAAATAAATTACTAGTTGAACCTATTATGCCTATTCCATCCATATCAGAATTCTCATAAACAAACCCTTCAAGTCCATCAGTAAAATTATGGCTCCAGCCAACAACTGTACCATTTTCGTTAATATCATTTCCATAACTTACGTATCCACCAAGATGTCCAAGATCGGTCAAACCACTCTCACTATCAAAAGTATAAGCTGTCATAACGCCACTGGAATTTCTAGCAACACCTGTAATCTGTCCTGAGTTATTAATTGCCCATACCTCGGTATGGCTTCCACCAAAAGAATTAAATACCTGCATGCCTTCAGCCGGATCATAGACAAAACCTTCCGTCTGACCTGACAAATTGACACTGCTTCCAACTACTACTCCATAGTCATTTATATCAACAGCTCTACTATCATTACCACCAAAATCACCCAGGCCAACCATACCGTTCACACTGTCCCAGAGAAACGCTTCATAATTACCATCCGCATTTGAACTTACTCCGACTATCTGACCGTTATTGTTTATTGCATTTGCTGCACTTACTCCGCCGCCCAGATCACCAAGAGCTACCATACCATTTTCACTATCCCAGACAAATGCAAAAGCTGTTTCACTTTCGCTATTTCTACAATAACCTACCACCTGACCATTTTCATTTATCCCTTTTGCACAGCTATATTGATAACCATCCAGGACACCCAGGTCAACCAGTTCATATTTCACCGCTGCTTCAGAACTTATCGCTAATGCAAGCAAAACAATCACAATTCCAGCAATTTTCTTCATTTTCGTAACTCCATTTTTAAGATAATATTAGAATTAAACATTAGAAACAACTATGCACACACATACATAAGCGTCTATTTAACAAATAATTACAAAAGAATTAGAAACCATATACCCTTCTTCTCCATATTAAATTCTCAATTAAATATTCACTTAAAATTCAATATACCAAATCTGCAACCCTTACTAAAGAGAAATTTAAAATTTTCTCCATAAACTATTCAAAATAAACAACTATGCATGCATTTTTTCACTTTTACACTTAACTTAATTATATTAAAATCCACTCTGATAAATTCATTCGCAAAATATACACCAAACAATTTAACAAACGTGAGTAATAAAGAAACAATCAACTGCGTATCTCAATATAAAATACTTTTTCTGATACTTATATTTATCATTGTCATTTATCTGTTTGCCGCTGCCAGATCGACACTCTGGGACCGCGATGAGCCGCGTTTTGCGAGTGCCGCATATGAAATGGTCGAGACCGGCAACTATCTCTATCCTACTTTTAATGGTGAACTTAGACCTGACAAACCTATCATGATATACTGGCTCATGTCGGTACCGGTCCGAATTTTCAGTTTTTTGGGACCACACTCATTTCCCGTACGGTTTATTGCCGCATTTGGGACTGCTTTCACCTGTTTGTTCACTTTTTTTATCGCAAGACGGCTATTCTGTACCCGCACGGCATATATTGCTATCGGAATTCTTGCTTCAAACCTGCTGATTTTCACAATCGGAACCTTTGCAACCGCAGACTCTATATTGTTGCCTGCAATGACGGCAGTTATTATGATTTTCTACCGCTCTCTTGACCGCGGAAAAGTCTCACCGGTTGACACAATATACATGGCAGCAGCGTTTGCCTTTGCCCTTCTAGCTAAAGGGCCGGTTGGCTATCTGCCAGCACTAGTAATCATGACGACCTTATTATTAAAACGCAGGCAAGGCATAAGATTCTGGCCTATTTTTGGGCCGACCTTACTGGCAATGGTTATTTCAGCCGGTATATTTCTACTCTGGGCAATACCGGCTAACAACGCTACTAACGGCGAATTTTACCGGATGGGTATAGGTAAGCACGTCATAGGCAGGTCCACTTCGGCAATGGAATCGCATGGCGGAAATTTCTTCCTGTATCTGCCATATTATTTTGTCGTAATTCCTCTTATTTTCTTCCCATGGACACTGCACCTGCCGGCGGCAATTTCTGCTTCGCTCGGCTCACGACTTAATGGTTCTACCGGGAAACTGCTAGTTCTGGGATGGATCATGCCTGTTATTATTCTAATGACCCTGATAGCAACTAAACTGCCGCACTATATTATACTTTCATTTCCGGCACTGGCTATCATTACAGCCGCACTGCTGGATAGAAATAACGTTAATCTTTCAAATCGGGACAGAAAATGGCTACGCGGCGGGATATGGTTCTTTGGCATTATTAATAGTGCTTTTGCTCTTGCACTTATCGCCCTGCCATTTATCATAAAATCCGGCTTACTGTCATATATCGCCGGCCCCTTAGCAGGCATATTATTGCTTATCGGTGGTACCAAAATCAATAAATACCAATTACGAGAAGACACCCAAAACAGTACCCGGTCATTAGTTAACACCCTAATTGTTGTTGTTCCAGTCATCCTGATTGTCGTATTGCCTGCTATCGACTCAACTAAAATATCACCACAAGTTGCCAAAGCCGTTATTAATAACTCTGACGCCTCTGATCCGGTAGGATACTGCTCCTATAAAGAACCTTCATTAAACTTCTACATCGCACGTCATATTGAACCGCTAAACAGCAAACAGGCTGTCAAATGGTTTAACTCCACTCAAAATGCCATTCTTATAATCTCACAGGAAGCTTATAATAAAATAGCTCCCGAACTTGTGAAAAATCAGCAAATATCGACAGTTTCTGGTTTTAACTATTCAAATGGCTCCCCAGACACTATAATAATTATCAAAAGTCTATTGAAAATGGGGAACAAAGATAACTCTAACATCAAGATTTAAGTACTATCATGCACACACCAAATAGCAATCGATACGATAATATGCAATACAACTTTTGCGGTCAATCAGGCCTGCAAATTTCGGCAATTTCACTTGGGCTCTGGCATAATTTCGGCCCTGAAGACGACTTTGAAAATTGCCGTAATATGATTTTTACCGCTTTTGACCACGGCATAAACCACATTGACCTGGCTAATAATTACGGCCCACCGCCGGGAGCAGCAGAAACCACCTTCGGTCAGATACTCAAACAAGACCTGGCAGAATATCGCGATGAACTCTGTATCGCCACCAAAGCCGGGCATTATATGTGGCCGGGGCCATATGGAGACGGCGGCAGCAAAAAATACCTCATCAGCAGTCTAAACCAGAGCCTAAAACGTATGGGGCTTGACTATGTCGACATTTTTTACCATCATCGCCCTACCCCTGAAACACCTATGGAAGAAACAGCTGAAGCACTGGAGCAGATAGTTCGCTCCGGCAAAGCACTATATATCGGCATATCAAAATACTATAAAGAAGATGCACGTGATATGCACGCAATTCTAACAGAAAGAAATGTGCCTTGTATCGTTGAGCAGCTGCGACATTCAATGCTGATACACCCATTCAAAGACGATGATGTCTTCGACATAGCCCAGGACCTTGGCATGGGAATCATCGCTTTTTCGCCCCTGGCCGGCGGCATGCTAACCGACAAATACCTCAAGGGCATACCAGACGGGTCACGAGCCACAAAAAGTGAATTTCTCAAAAGAGAGCAGATCACCCAGGAGCTGCTCGGTAAGGTAACAAAGCTAAACGACTTAGCAACAAAACGCAGCCAGACTATGGCACAAATGGCTCTCGCTTGGGTTGCCCGTGAGCCGGCGGTAACCTCTGTTTTGATCGGAGCCAGCAGCTCACAACAAATATTGGACAACGTCGCTGCTCTAAACAATATAGAGTTCTCTCATGATGAACTAAAACTCATAGACCAGATACTTGCCGAATAAAATGGGCATACAAATTAATAACTTACGCCACATATTACAAAATTCGGCCAATTCCTCAAGTAGACTCCCCCCTTTTTAACAACCGGCACAACAGACCATAAATACAATAATTAAAACGAATTATAAAAAATACTCCAAAGTCCATCATCGAAAACACCGATATTATTCATACAAATAGCCAATTTGATTATTTATCTTTGGAATGATATAACTATTTAGATATAATCAAATTATATCAATATAATTGAGTTCCAAGGAAATGAAAAGAAAAGAAAAATGAGGAGAAATTAATGAATAAAAGCCTATTCTTCATATTACTTGCGTTATTTGTCTCTATATCCATTTCCACCTCCAGCCGAGCTGATACTATCATTTTGAACCAGCCAGAGATTCATCTCGTAGAAAATCATACCGGTTCGGTCAACCTGGCGGGTAAAATCACACCGCAAGCAATCGAATACGTTGCAACCTGGACATATACCGGGCCAATTTATATACCAGATGAAAATCTTAACTGGACCATAATCAGCTGTGACCCAAATGGAATAATTCCAGTAGGAAAAGCTGTTACGAAAGTAGAAATATCTCATTCATACACTCATACCTACACCGGCGATCTCGACATCCAGCTAGAAAATGATACAAAACTATGGTCTATCCACAGTTCAGATTTAGATAATAACGTTGAAGATATTGATGAAACTATTACAAATACTACCACATTTACCGGCGATGACCCAAACCAGGTATGGTTTTACCAATTTAGAGACGTATTGGAGGACGATACCGGCCAGCTAAATGAAATGACCTTAAAAGTCTACTATGCTAATGCTGAACCAGATATCTCACTTAGTACCAGCGAACTTCACATTGACTGCAGCGATAGTCAATCGGTTTCTACCCTGGCAGCGTCAAGCAGTACCCAACAAAAGGAATCAACTTCCCGGTTAATCGACAAAGAAGCAATAAATGAAATGTTTGATGAACAGGGAACAGCAAGAGTGATAGTAAATCTCAAAGAATCACTTGTTGCTGATACAAAAGCTGCCCTGGTAAAAGGTAAAAGCACAAAAGCATTTCGCTCAAAAGTCAAACAGGTTCGCGATGTTGTACTAGACAAGTATAAAGGCAAAAAAAGTTTCAAAACACATCACGAATATGATAATATTCCATCGTTTTCTGCGAATGTTACAGTCGATCAGCTCAACGATCTTTTGGCAGAAGATAATATAGCTTCAATCGAACCAGCCAGAAAGTATAAATGCTTTACCGCGCAGGGACTGCCGCTTATTAACGCTTTCGACAGCCGTTCCGCCACTACCGGCAGCGGCATATCTATCGCAATCTGTGATACCGGCATCGACTATACTCACCCAATGCTGGGCGGTGCAAGTTTTCCAAATGACAAGGTTATAGGCGGTTATGACTTCGGAGATGATGATTCAGATCCTTATCCATATTACGAAGCACATGGCACCGCCTGTGCGGGTATTGCCGCCGGCTTCATCGGCAGCTACGGCGACTATATAGGCGGAGTTGCTCCAGGAGCGAAGCTATATGCGTTAAAAGTAACCGAAGGCTCTGAAGAATATATGTATGATGATTCAATTGCCGCATCCTGGGACTGGTGCGTTACGAATCAATATGCCGATCAAGACAATCCGATCATGGTCATCAGCGTCAGTCTCGGCGGCAGCAAGTTCAGTAATATCTGCGACAATAGCACTGTGCTGCTTACAACAGCAGCCGGTAACGCCACAAATGCAGGTATTACCATCGTTGCCGCATCA
Source organism: Sedimentisphaerales bacterium (assembly GCA_963666285.2). Lineage (GTDB taxonomy): Bacteria > Planctomycetota > Phycisphaerae > Sedimentisphaerales > SM23-30 > JAFGDI01. The sequence continues at coordinate 748,994 of OY762711.1, read as the reverse complement.
GGAAATGAAGGCTACTGTGATTCGATATCCGAACCAGCGTGTATAAGTACCATTATCTCGGTTGGAGCAGTTTATGACAGGTCATTATCATCTGGCGGCTGGTGCATAGATTCCACATCATGTATCGCCGAATCCTATCCCGAATGCGATACCGGCTATATATGCTACGATACCAACGCGATATCCGGCGAAGTTAACTGCTATTCAAACTCAGCAGATATTCTAGATGTACTGGCCCCATCGTATTCTGTAACAACAACAGACATAACCGGTTCTGGCGGTTATGATAACTCCTCTGACTATACAACAGGTTTCGCGGGTACATCTGCCGCAACACCTTATGTTGCGGGCGTAGTCGCCGTCATCCAGCAGTATTCATACCAAAATACCGGTAGTTACCTCAGTCCAAGCGAAATAAGAAACCTGCTGGTTGATACCGGAACCATGACTTATGACCCCAAATCGGATATCTATACCCCACTTATCAACCTTGAAAGTGCACTCGAAGCCGCATACCCATGCGACGGCGAGTCAATATCGATCAATAACACAGGCGGCCAAACACTCAGCATCAGCGGCATCAACCTGCCTGCATGGCTAACTATCGATATGCAGTTTCCTATAGAGATACTGCCGAATTCGACATTAACAATATGCCTGGCCAGTGATTGCAGTGCGGTTTGTGAAAGTGAAATATCATATTCCGACAATATAACAATTTACAGTAACGATCCCGATACGCCAGAGTTGATACTGCCAGTGATAGCTACTTGTGCAACATGCAGTTCAACGCCATTGGGAGATATAACCGGCGACTGTCTGGTCAACCTGGAAGACATGTCAGTGATAGCCTCCAGCTGGCTGGACTGCGGTTATTATCCGGAAAGTTATTGTAACTAGCTCAAACTAACCGAGGTCAGTTTGATAAGAAGTGAAGAGTGAAAAACTAAGAGTGAAGAGCTGCGGTGTTCACCTGACGGCTCACAGCTTATTTTAATAGCTTCGCGTCATGAAACTTTATTACAACCTGTCATATATTTTGGCAGGTTGTTTTTTTCTTTGAATAATAAGGCAAGTATGGAATCGTGCTGGTCTTACCACTCGATAGTAAGCCCGTCATAAGCTATCCGGATATTGTCCGGTAGCAGCCGCTCCTCACGTTCGTGGAGAATCTTATGGCCGAGATGGGTAAAGAATGTCCGTTCGGCACCGATAGCCCTGCTGATTTGTATTGCCTGGTCGGTATTAAGGTGTGCGGGATGGGGTTTATGCCGTAACACGCCTAAGATTAGTACTTTAACGCCTTTCAGAATCTCGATTTGAGAATCGGTCATGCCGCTGAGATCGGTGCAATAGCCCAGATCGCCAAACCGGAACCCGATAGATTTCATCTTACCAACGTTGTTAACTGTCACATGGTCGAGCTCAATGGGAACGATGTCGATGTCAGAGATCTGGAATAGTCTGTCAGGTGGAAATTGCCGGAATATCAGTTGAGGCAGGTCTTTATTGCCGCCAGTGTATTTGACGTCGGTATAGCCGAATATCCTTTGAACATTTTCATAATGGAGAGAACTAACCCAAACGTCAAGCGGCTTCTTTTGAGATTTAGTAAATCCACGAAGATCGTCCATGCCCATGATATGGTCGGCGTGAGCGTGCGTTATGAGACATGCATCGATATTGTGGATATTGTTTGCCAGGCATTGCAGTCTAAGTTCGGGCGGAGTGTCGATAAGAATTCGTTTGCCGTTGATCTCTACTAAACTACTGCTACGTGAACGTTTATCGCGAGGGTCGGTACTGGTGCATACCTCGCAATGGCAGCCTACCCTTGGTACGCCCATACTTGTGCCGCTGCCCATGATTGTTATCTTGTTTGTCATACGCTAAATGATACGGTATAGCACAGCATAAAAACAAGCTTCAATATTCGATTTTTATAGATCACTTTTTTATGTTAAAGACGAAGTTTTCGTCGTTGTTATGTTTTAGCGAGAGCTGATTTTTGTTGGTTCTCATTTTTTATTAGCTCTCTACAATTGGACGGTATGTCGAAAGTGCGCTGATTTATTGGGCGGGATAGTTGGTGTGGAAGATTGTAAGGTGTTGATGGTAAAGTGGATAAAATTTTTGAAGATTTTAGATTTTCGCGTTTTGGTGGTTGTAAAAACGCGGTGATTTTTTCGAGAAAATCAGGGGTCAGGGATCTGGTTTCAGGTGCCAGGGAAGGTTGCTCGCTGACGCTCGCGGCAGATTGATGGGGGACGGAGGGAGTGCGGCATATATACGGGGCAGCGCGGCGGGTGTACGGCGGTGAAAAGGGGTACGGATTTGAGCGGCGGTGAATTGCGGGCCGCGGGCAGTATACGGCGGAACGTTGAATGGGTGCGGCGGTATACGGACGGGGACGAAGCGGAGATGGGAAGGCAGGTAAAAAGTAAGAGGTAAAAGGTGTCGCTTACGCGACCTGTTTTAAATAGTGTGCCGAGCTTGTGCTCAGCGTTCCCAGGGGGAAAGAAGGTATTAGGTGTTGGGTATTTGGTATTAGGGAAGGTAACGGCTTGGCCGAGGCTAATTGATTTATAAGTGAGAGTGGCGGGTGAAGGAGAGGTTAAAAAACGGAATGAAATAGAAGAGTGCGGGGATATAAGAACGAATGCATGGCGGGTTCAGGAAAGAGTTGCGGCGAATCGCGGATTTGAGAGTTGGTTGACGTAAGTTGTTATTTTTAAAATTGGGCCAACCAGATAATTGAGTGAAGAACGAAGAACTAAGTATGCTTCGCATGTCGCAAGCGGGTGAAGAATTGAGGTGTCCTGATGTACGTTGACATCAGGAATAATTCGCTGTCGCTCACGGTTTGTTTTAAGGCTAACGCGTAGGTAAAGTTCAATCAAAATTGCGGCATCTGAAGGATGAGAAGAGTTAGAAGAAAGAAGCGAGAAGTGAGAGGTTTAAACCAATTCGTTCAGGACATGGGTAACGGTTGAGTGTCAAGACATAGGCTTTAAAAGTGTAAAGGGTATAATAAAACGTGTAATGGAGGTGACCGCATTCGCAGATAGTTTGTTTTAAACGGCTATGCCGAAAAGCCGAACCAGATTCACGCAGATGGACACCGAGAAGAGGGAGAAGAGAGAAGCGAAGTTTAAGACGACCATTAAAGATGGCGAACAGAACGTAAAAATATTGTCTTTCATTATTTTCTCTAGCTTCCACTGGCAATATCAACTTTTCAAAGAGCTAATTTATATCGAATATTCATAAAAACAAAGCTATTTTTACCTCAGATTAGTTTTTAGGGAAGACACAAACCTATTAGAATTCAACTATTTGCAACCAGATGATTATTTGCACATTACGCGACAGTCACTATTGAAAATCTTTTCTACTTTTTTCTTTACGAATATCGTGTTTTTTTAGAATCTCCAAGATCACATCTTCAAAGGTATTGTTATTATGATATTTATCTAATAGTTTTTTTCTACCTTCGTACCATTTTTCAGGTGTAAATCCAGGCGAGTTATTGAGGCCAGGCTTTTTTATAAAAGGATAAGAATTATATTCCGGTCCTTGCATCAACTTATTCATTTTAGTAATTAAAAATCCATCTCCAATCATTACATCTAAAATATAGATTGAATTTTGGAAATAGATAATATATTTGTTTTGATATTCCTTTATTGCATCATCATATTTAGGATAATCCACCAGATTATTCACATTACTATTTTGAAATTGAATATCAGGTATTTTTAACATAATTTCTTTTACAACACTTTCATATTCATTTGAAGGTATTATATATATACCTAGAGGATCACTTATAAACTCTTCCATAAATTCAGGGTCTGGAAAAAAAATACAATTACTCAGATTATCATTTGTATTGCTTCAGTTGGAATTGGACATTTCCTGAATTATTGTTAGTATAGTCTAGCAGAAAGGAAATGTACATGGCAAAGCGTAAGAATTATTCAGCAGAAGAGAAGGTAAAGTTACTCAAAGAGCATTTGGTTGATAACGTTCCGGTGTCAGAGATATGCGAGCGAATCGGTCTAAATCCTAATGTATTTTACAATTGGCAGAAGCAGTTTTTTGAAAATGGAGCTGCGGCATTTACAAAACAGGCCAAGAGCCGAAAAGTTCCTTATGATAAACGATTAGAGCGTCAAAATGCACAACTTCAGGCAAAGATAACTCAAAAGGATGAAGTAATTGCCGAGATTATGGAGTCACATATCAAGCTAAAAAAAAGTCTTGGCGAGGACTAAATGGTTCCTGGGCTGAACCTGATGTTCGTGATCAGGTAGTTGACTATGTAGGCTACTGGACCAACCGAACTGAAATTGTTGCCAAGGTCATGATAAAGTGGCTGGGCATATCCCGCAGTAAATATTATAACTGGAAGAAGCGATACGGCATGGAAAACGAGCATAATGGTCTGATACCGAGAGATTTCTGGCTGACCGAAGCCGAGAGACAGACGATAATAGATTATTTCCGCCGATATTCGAAAGAAGGTTATCGCAGATTGTGTTATATGATGATGGATGCCGATATTGTAGCAGTAAGTCCTTCCAGCGTATATCGGGTATTGAAAGATGCCGGGTATATGGACAGGTGGAACCGTAAAGCCAGCAAGAAAGGCACCGGTTTTGTTCAGCCGATACAGGCTCATGACCATTGGCATATAGACATATCTTACCTCAATATTTGCGGCACGTTTTACTACATGTGCAGTATTCTGGACGGCTACAGCCGTTATATTGTTCACTGGGAGATCCGTGAAGCAATGAAAGAATACGATGTAGAGATAATTTTGCAGAAAGCCAGGGAGAAGTTCCCGGATGAAAACCCTAGGATTATCTCTGACAATGGACCGCAGTTTATATCGAAAGACTTCAAGGAATATATCAGGCTCAGCGGCATGACACATGTAAGAACCTCGCCGTATTATCCACAGAGTAATGGTAAGTTGGAAAGGTATCATAAAACTATCAAAAGTACCTGTATTAGACCAAAAACGCCGTTATCTCTGGAAGATGGTCGGCGTCTGGTAACAGACTTTGTTGACCATTATAATAATAAACGGTTGCATAGTGCGATAGGTTATATTACTCCGATTGATAAGCTTGAGGGTAGAGCCGAGGCGATCCATGCCGAACGTGACAGGAAGCTGGAAGCAGCCAGAGCAGCCCGAAAACAGAAACGGAAATCAGCTTGACAGTTTGAATGATGTAATTGATAATGCATTTGTCCGGCGAAACGGAAGCAGGCTCTGCAGAGGTGCAACCTGCCAGGGATAGCCGGAACTGAGCGACGAATTGTCGTTATGGTGGTGGTTGCACGCTGCCACCATTTTCAAAGATCATTCAGAGCTTTGTAATGCCTTAAAAAACCTGTAAAATAAAGCCTTGCCGAAGGCAAAACATGTTGTTAAAATCAAGACGTAAAGTCTATTAAATTGGAAACGGATTTGTCCAGTTCACGCTGAACCAGTACACATTCACAAACTCAAAAAAATGATTTTCACTAATATCCCAATCATAGTAGATCACATCAAACAGCCAGCCTTTCATCGGTAAATACCCTGAAGGATGTTTTAATACGTAATAATGATTTTCCGTATTATCACCTTTGAAACCACTAATATTACATGTAATATCAATAATACTACTATTAGATGGCAATTTAAGAAAGCTATACTTCCCTAAAACAGGATGTACATCATTTGTATAAATTGATTTTATTTTTATAGAAAAAGGACTGCCTATATAATGTTCCGTAATAGTAATGCAATAATTTTCAATAGTTTCTATCGAAGTAAAATTCCTCATCATGTTTCTATTTTCATAAGTATTTTCCAATAGTTTGTAATATAATATTTTTTTACCAACTTTATCAATCTTTAGCGGCGAAATATATACATTTACATGTGAATAACTTTCTATATCTTTTTCAACATTAAAATATTCGCCTTTTATTTGAGCTGATTGTATCACAAATACTAAGAACAACATTATCACTGTACCGTATTTCATTATTGATTTTCCCTAAGTTTTGCTTCAAAATTACGCTTATCAAACACCAATTGAGCAATTTTTGCCCAATCCAAGAACTCATTACTTTGTAACCATACATGTGTTTTACTTGAATAGCTATAACCGACATCATTTGATTTATTGATATCTACATCCTCATAATATGGAGCTCCTTTATTAAAAAATTCTATCAATGTCTCATTCCACCCTTGTAAAGAGTTTACGCCAGATGAAAAACATTTAGATTCGGATACTTATTCGCCTATTACGGCATTTCTATCACTTAAGCCTTCTTGATATGCTAAAAACAAGTCAAGTGTAATACGACCAATATAGTCTATCAATAATTGACTTTGGACATACTTTGGATATTTATCTTTATTTTTTACAATCCATTCCATTAGCTTAGGTTGATTAAACAAAGAATAGCTTTTTAAAATTTTTATTTTACTTTCTAAATCATCAACTTTATTTTTCATACTTTCAGCCCATGATGCACACCCAACTATATCCATTGAATGCAATTCAAAATAATCAAAGACATGATTGCTTGTATCCTCTCCCTTGAATTCTTCCTCACATTCAATCATTCGCAAGGATGTCATTTGTTCCTGAAATTCGTCATTCTGATGTAAATCAGAGATAATGCTTGATATAACAGTAATATAGGCTTTTACTTCTTCAATATTTTTCATTTAAACTTCTTTCCTGGAATAGACACTTTTAAAAGTATCTTGAACACATCCGGTACCACCAAACACATCCAAAGCCGAATGAAACTCTAATTTTGAAATGTATTTATAGATCCAAGGTATAAGTTTCCTTTTACTCCCTTGATATCTAGTTGTCGGAAAATCATTTACATTTATCTGCATCATTTATAGTCGGGCACACATATACAAGCTAAAAACAGTAATTTTTTGAAATAATAACGACACAATAGAAAATCCATCTAAGTCTCTTTTACCAGGATAGATATTACTCTTATACTTATAAAAATCAAGTCATTAATAGCAGTCATACACAGGAATCACAATAACATATAATTTTCCCACTCATTCTTTGCCAATCCAAGACATATCTCACCATCAGGCAAATTTGAGCTGTATCTCGGCATTTTTCAAAAGTTTTCACTTGTTTTTGCTGGCAAGATCAACTATTCAAAGAGCAAATTTCTTTCGCATAATCATAAATTCCAGGTGAACTACATCTCAGATTTATTTTGGGGAGGACGATTTGCCGCCTGCTACTGTCAGCCAACAGTGGAGGGCCAAACCTCCATCACTTACAGAACATGATAAGAGATAACTCCAGAAAGTCAGAGCTAAGCTTATCTACGTGACACACATAAATGCCTATTAAGCAATTCAAACTATATACAAAAAAAATAAGTAAAGTATATACCTCTTTATAGGATACACTTTACTTATGAAAAAACAATTAAGATAACTTAAAATTATTAGTAAGTCACAGCCTCTGTCATACTTGAGTCTGTCAGCCAATTGACTGCGAATTCAGCAAAATCAAGCAGATTAACACTACAGTCATTATTCGCATCATAGGTGTTAAAACCTTCCCAGTTGTCAGATTTCTGAGCAGCCTCACAGGCATTTTCCACAACCTGGATAACAATTTCATCAGCCCCGGTCATAGCTTCAGGACCATAGACAGCGTCATCAGTCACAGATACTTTAATAATATATGTACCAGTAAAACTGGTAGAAAAAGCTGCAGTTGAAAGATGAATATCAGTGCTGGTTTTTACCAGATCAGCATCAATCCAGCCAGCTTTACCAGGTCCAAATTCCGGCTTAATTGTCACAGTAGCGGAGCCAAAGGTAAAATCCTGAGCAGTGAATGTTTCCAGGATTCTATCAGAAGCAATATATGCCTGATAGCCTGTAGCTACATTAGAAGTTGCAGTACCAAAATCAACATTCATAGTATTTACACCATTGGTAATAGTCATAGTATTTACAAGCAGGATTCCAATACCGCTACCAGTAATATTTACTTCTTCGAAGATCAGCTTAATCGGGTTTGAGCCATCAGAAGAGATTACAGTGGAAAATTCAGTTGGAGTTTGAGTTCCAGCTGAAGCATCGACATCAGCAGCAACTTGAACATCGTTAACATAAACATTGAACAGCCCTGTCTGGTCATTATAATCATGATGCATTGTTGTACAGGTATATTCTCCTGCCGGAAGACCGCTGATAACAAATACAAGCGGGTTACCCAGGTTGTCAGAACGAGCATCACAGCCAATCGAATCAGATAAAGCATTCGGATCATAACCCAGCTCATTTAATGCCAAGGCATTAGCACCGGTCATACCGCGATTGAAGGCTCTAGCAGTCTGGTCAGTTGGAGCTCCGGGGAAAGTTTCAATTGTCCATACAATGCCGGCATCAGATACATCATTCTCACCGTTATCATCAATAGAGGCTTGAACACTTTGAGGCATAATATCAAACCAGGTAATATAGTTGCTACTTTTTGTTACCACAGGAGCAGTATCAAACGGAATGGTTGTAAACGCCCATGGGTCACCTTGATATGGAGTGTCACTACCAGGTGCAAATGAATCTACAACCCAGTAATATTTTGTAGAATTATTCAGGGCATATGGAACTGACATACTAGTTGCAATCAGTTTAGTTGAACCATTTAGTTTGGTAAACGAAGTGCCATAATTTGCCGCGTATGCATTAGGTTCTTCTGTTCCCAAATATACATCGAAGGAATAATTATCGTATGGTGAGGACCAATTCAAAGTAGCATCTGTTGCAACTCCGGTCGCGTTGTTTTTAGGTGAAATAATTTTTGCACATGGACGCAGAGGGTTTGCAGCAGCGCCCATTGCCTGAAGTTCAGCGGTTGGAATTGCAGTGTCGTAGAGAGCTATTGCAGACACATACACGGTATCCTCTTCTCCATCATCGTCGGTAAAAAACAGCACTTCCGGACGCAATGAGTAACGACCGTCAACTGCCTGGACATTTCCACTCAACAATACTCGTTCACCATCAACCCAAAGCTCATAAAAGCTGCCGTTATCAACACGAATTGCTAAACGACACCATGTGTTGGCGACTACCCGGTCTAATGCATAGCCTGTATCGCCCACACCAAAGTGGCCCGTAACGGGATTAGTGCTATCAGCATTCTTTTTTATAAAAACATCGGCATCGTCGTTGTTTGAAATACTTGTTTGCAATAACGAGCTGTATTTATTGGTCAAAGGCACTTTGATATCAAAGATCAATGTCCACTCATTGACATAATTACCACCGCCATTACCTTCCATGCCGTGAATTAAAGTATAATAACTTCCCGGGTCGATTTGTACGGCACCGTCATTTGCATTAACACCTTCTACTGCAGTTTGACTGCCTGTAAGATACAGATCCGGTCCAATGGTTGCCATGTTCAGGTTACTGGCATCATCAAATTCCCATATTCCCACCAGTTCCGCATGAGCTACCGACACAATAGCTAATATACCAATTAAAATACAATTTTTTTTCATTTACCTTCTCCTTAAAAAATATCCACTGTTTATATTTTCCACAAACACCTGTGAAAAATTATACAAATATAAATGCTTTCTAGCTACAACTATCAAATAAACAAGCAATCACAAAACTGACTTTCACGATAATCGATCAGAAAAATCAGTAAATAATCCAAAAACTTATCATCTGAAAATAATATGTACGATAAATAATGTATCTCACATTCTTTTTATCTTCGTGAAGCAATATTATTGTCAGACAAAATAAATTCCAGATTATCTGCATAAGCATCGGCTGTTTCTCCTTCTATGAGTTTTGTAGTAAGGCTGATAATGATTTTTCTAACACCCTCTGGCAATGGTCCTTTTTCAGATCGCTTAACAAAGCAGGTTTTGTTATTTCGCTCACTTGCCGTCAATGATCTGATAGTAGCAATTTCAATCAGCCGACCAGAGTTATCCAGATATGAAGCAGAGAATTCAAGTGTGTCTTCTTGTCTGTGCCAACCGCCAACCCAGCCTGATAATTCGTAGTTAACCTCGCTTCTATTAATTTTATACGATATATCCTCCAGATCAATTTCCTGGGTAATGGTACAGGACTTATGTCCGTCAAAGAAATTGTTTCCCTTTTGAGATGGAACCGGAATAGCCGCCCTTTCTGATGCATCTATTTCCCCAGTGCCAAAAGTGGCATAAGTATTGATTGTGGCAGGTGTGGTGTCCTGCCAACCTGCAATACTAATATTATTATTACTCAATTTAATTGAATCAATATCCAATGATTCGTAAACTACTCTATCCTGTTCAAAATCACCATTAGTTATAAGGTTACGATCTAAAAGCGATAAACCAGATTGATAGTCATTCATACCGCAAGCAAACTCACTATAGTTCGGAGAAATTTCAGTAATAGATAGTTGTCCATGCTTTTCTAAGACGCCAAGCTGACCTTTCACAATCAGAAATTTTCCTGGATTTGCCTGCTCTGGTGGTATAGACATTTCAACTTTACCTTTATACACAATGGTTCTCACTGTATTTCGAATATCCACTCCTACTCCGAATTCAGTGCCAAGATCTACGATTTTGGCACACGGAGTGTTTACTTCGAAACCAATAGACGACTCAGGCACAGATACAAAAGTCCTGCCTAAATTCATTACAATTTGATTTTGTGCGGGAATTATAAATTCTGCGGGCGCTTCCACTAAAACATTAACACCATGTTCATAGGAAAATTGAATTATACCTTTATCCAATTTATAAGGACGCTGATTAGCGAATATTTGTTCTCCATTTGTTAATTTGACGGATGAGGTATTCCATACCACATCCATTTGGTCTTGTACTGTCGCAACCTGTACAGATAATTGGGGAGGAAAAACATTAGCATAAATGACAAATATAATCATAAATATAGCAGCTATATATACAAGTTTGTCAAATATTATAAAGAACTTGTTTGTTCTTTTTAACTCAAATTCACTTTGTACATTGTTTTCTAAAGTTTTAGGATCATTACCCTCAACATATTCGCCTTCACAAACATGAGGAATAGTAGGAGATTTTTTTTCGTACTCTACCAAATCCTGCAAAACATTGCTCATATCATCTGGTTCGGTACTGACTGAACTAAGGTTAATATCCATCAAACTCGTCACATCATCAAAGAATTCAATATAACATTTTGCAGCTCCTTGTGTATTTTTGATACAATCGTTTAAAACCCTAACCTCTTCACTACTTATTTGACCTTCAAAAGCTTTGGTCAAAAGTTCAAAGAATTTATTTTTTTCTTCAGTGTCCATCATGACTGAGCCTCCCAAATATCCATTGTTCGGCGAACACATTCATGAAGAGAAGTGTGCATACGGGCAAATGTTTTATATATTGTAGAAACAGGGCAATTAAACTCTTTTGATATTTTCCGGCAAGAAAATCCCTCATAATAACGATAATTAATCAGAGAACGATTTTTTTCACTCAGTTTCTTAAGACAACCTTCGAGTGCATCAATACGCATATCTGAAGTTTTCACAAGTTCTACTGAAGCTTCCATAACCTTCTCAAGAGCGTCATAATCTAATATACAATCTTTTGCTTTCTTTTTCCGGTAATTAAAGATTTCGTACTTTGCTATTTCTTTTGCCCAGGCAGCAAAATTTGTTCCAGCCTCATATCGCGAAAAATTACGCCATAAAAGAAGAAGGGTTTGCTGCATAATATCATCAGCAACATTACGCCTACTCACCGCAGACAAAATGTAAGAATATATTTTCCTTTGATTCTCAGCCAAAAGAGTAATAAATATTTCATCTAAGTCATTTGTGTTCATAATATATAACTTTTCTTTCAAAGTTTTCACGATGTAATAAATGCAAAAAAGGACCTTCCAGTTGTATCTTTAATTATTATCTTCCATCAAAACATCTTAGCATAACACTCATAAACTACTGTCAAGTCCTGATTTAAAGTTGTCACTTTCCGTTTCTATTTACTATTGTTTTTTGATGATATATTCCGTAGTGCAGGGAGCCCGAAGGGCGACCGGAACGGAGGAATATATCACGCCGCCATATGCACTTCCTCAGGCACACGATATCCCAAAGCAAAATGTGGACGACAGGTATTATACAGTTCTATCGCCTGTTTAACCGCAGCATGAACATGAGCTTTTTTCTTAAACGTATTCTTCAATCCATACTCGTGCTTCAATATACCGTTTAACCTCTCGGCCTGGGCATTCTCATAACAATGATTATCTTCGGTCATACTAACTCGCAGCCCATTTCTTTTAAGCTTATCTATATATCTATGGCAGCAATACTGACTGCCACGATCTGAATGATGTATCGTATTACTACCTTTGGGCAATTGCTTTATCGCCTTTGTTAATGCACGCAAACAACCTTCTGCTTCCAAACTATCACTACAGTCATAGCCAACTATCTTGCGACTAAATGCATCCATTATCAACGACAGATACATAAATCCTTCATCTGTATATATGTACGTTATATCACTTACCAGGGCCTGATTGGCTCCTGTAAGCTCTTCATCTTTCAGTATATTCTTATAAGTCTTAAAGTTATGACGACTGTCTGTCGTTGTCACACTTCGCTTTTTACGCTCTATCAACATATCTGCTTCTGACATCGTTTCATAAAATCTATCTCGCCCTATACTAATACCGGCTTTTGCCAGTTTGGGCTTTATACGCTTCAAAACCTTTCTGCAACCCATCTCAGGCTGCAATGATCTTTCCAGCCTGGCCAAAGATATTATCAGGTCTTTTTCATAGTGCCGCCTGCGCCGAACTTTATGTGATTTATAATAATTCTGACGACTCATGCCAACAGCTTTGCATAAGGAAGTTATCGCTATTTTTTCCTCTTTCTTTTCAACGGTTGCCTCGGACGCTTGTTGAACCGTTTGGTATCGACTTTTTTTTTATACTCCTCGGGATCCAGCCCGTATTCTTTACAAATAACCTGAAACCTGGCTTCACTTACAATATTCTCTATATGGCTGTCTGCTAACGCTTCTTTAAGCTGCTTAATCTCTGATTCTAACTTCTTTACATGATCTTGTTCATCTAGTTTTTCCACGCGTATCACCTTTGGTATCAAATGGTTACGGCCATATTTTCTTAGCCAACTCTTTACTGTTGTTGTACCAGAAATCCCATAGCGGGAATTAGCCTCATAAATACTGCTTAGCTTACCAGATTCAAGATCATTTACCACCTGTAATTTAAAGGCTTCGCTGTAGCGATTATAAGTTCGTTTACTTACCAACATTGTTGTCTCCTGTTATTTGTTAAAACATTAAATCTATAATGTGACAACTTATCACAGGACCAGACATACCAAATAAACTAACGTAATTTAGAATTTAGACTTCTATTGCTATAGGGTCTTAATGAGCAAAATTAAGACATTAATTTTAAAAAATAATTCAAATTTACTATCCGGCATATCATTTTAAGGTATTATCCCATAAATCTATTGTTATAAAGGCCTATTTGATTAAAAACGATTTGTGATTGCCGACTACGCTTGAAAATCGACATTTTCAAGGTCCATAGATAAGAATCTCCCTCCATATATCTTAAAAAAATATCATAAGTTTCGTGTTTGTAATATATTATAATGCTATATAGCAAATTTTTGGTTTACATTTTAAAAAGTTGGATATAATTTCAAGAAGCGAATAGAGCGAGAGCAATAATAACGCCCAGCCAGAGAGTATGGATAAGGGCAACAGCCAGGTCGGCGGCATAACCGGAAGAAAGAAAATCCTGAACAAAGTTCATGATTTGCCCCCTTCTGCTGCTAAGGCATCATCAATGATCTGACGCATGCGGGCAAGCTCATCGGCAGAGACATTAGATTTAGTGAGGTGTTGGACGAGCCCGGAAGGAGAACCTTCGAAGATATTTCGGACAAACTGCTGAGCGAGATTGCCGAGCACATCGTTTTTCTGCTGAGTCGGGTAGTAGCAGAATATACCGGCCTTTTTCCTTCGGTTAAGAAATCCTTTTTTGTGCAAACGCTGAAAGATAGTGAGAATTGTTGTGCGAGCATATCCTTTTTGACCGGACAGAATCTCGGCCGCTTCGGGGACAGAACAACCCTGTTTTTCCCATACGATTTTTAATACTTCCAGCTCCAGCTGGCCTAAAGACTGATTTTTTTCACTCATACGGCACACTTCCTTAAAAACTCAAGCAAGCCATCGGCATGTTTAAATAAAAAAACAAATGACTACGTCTGTAGTCTAACATACTACAAGCGTAGTCAGATGTCAAGCCGTATTAATGAAAAAGTAGATTTTAGTGTGTCGTCATATACAGTAGCCGCGTTGTAACAGTTTGTTTTTAATAGACTAACCTATTACAATAATTATTCTTTAATAAGATTACTAACAAGGACATTAGCATTCAAAATTGACTCTTTGCCTTTACCGGCAATTTCAATTTGTTCGCGTATACTATTCAGAACATCGTTAAGCTTATTAAATATGCCATCAGCAATATTATGAATTTCCTGAGTAATATCATTGGAATTTCCGGCAAGTTTTTTCATGTTTGTCGCGACAACCGCGAAGCTTCTGCCGGACTCGCCGGCCCTGGCAGCTTCAACCATCGCGTTCATAGATATCAGGTTGATAGTATTTGATATCTCGTCGATCTTCTTCAAAGACTTATGGATAGAATCGATTTGAGATTGGAGATCGGTAGCATTTACTCCGACATTATCAGCGGCACCGGCGATAACAGCCATAGAGTTATCAAGTTCAGCAATCATAGCGTTGAGATTCGATGCGATCTGCTCGATCCTGGTCGAATATTCAAGCTGGTTACTCTCGAGCTGTTCGTGCATATTCCTACTTTCCTCTTGGGCTTTGCTGACTGCGATTACCTGCTGCTGAGTTCTTTCGAGAGCAGAACGGACAGTATCGACCATGAGATTGAAACCGCGAGCGAGATCACCGGCTTCGGTGCCAACTTCTTCGGTGATCTTAACAGCTTCGGAGAAATCTCCGGTGCGGGTAGCCTTGTCCATTGCGTTGGCAAGTTCCAGAATAGAAGATGATGCTCCATGTTCGGCAACATTCAGCCCCATGAGTTCATCTTCGCGAGAAACCCGCATACCACCGTTAAACATTGAGATCAGTTTGATAATGATAAAGCTCGTGATGAAAGTCCAGAAGAAAGCCGTTACCACGCCAACGCATTGTGCCCATAGCTGCTGAAGCCTGGTAAGTTCGCCGAGATTCGCATCGGTGATAAAAAGTCCAACAGCAATTGTTCCCCACGCCCCGCAAAGACCATGAACCGCAATCGCTCCTACCACATCATCAAGCTTTAGAACTCTTTCGATAAAAAGTGAACCAAAATATACCACAAAGCCTGAGCCTATACCAATATACATAGCACCGGTAGATTCGACAAAGGCACAACCGGCAGTAATACCGACCAGCCCGCCGAGAACGCCGTTGGCGATCATCTCACCTTCCGGGTGTTTGTCATGGCTGAATAAAGTACTGAGAGCAGAAGAAACCACACAACCGAAACAGCCGGAAAGAATGGTGTTAAAGGCAATTGGTGCGATATCTTTTGTAGCAGCAAGGGTACTGCCGCAATTAAAGCCGAACCAGCCAAAAATAAGAATGAATGTGCCAAGATAAGTGAGCGGCATATTGTGCGGATGCAGCTTCCTGGGATTACCGTTTTCATCGTACTTGTCCATTCTCGGACCAATAATAATAACACCGGCAAGAGCAACCCAGCCACCGACAGAATGGACAACAGTTGACCCGGCGAAATCCTTGAAGCCCATATTTTCGAGCCATCCTGCCTGATCGTTGAAGAATAGACTACCCCAGGCCCAATGACCGAATACCGGGTATATAAGTGAAGAAACAATGGCAGAAAGAATAAGATAAGACATGAACTTGGTTCGTTCGGCAACAGCACCGGAATCGATAGTCGCAGCGGTACCAACGAACACAATCTGGAAAGTCATAAAAGCAATTTCCCAGGTATTGTCCAGGTTGATCATAAACTCTGAAGTGCCAAACCAGCCATTCCAGCTTTTGCCGAACATAATGCCAAAGCCAACAAACCAGAACAGGATTGTGGCAAGCACGAAATCGGCCATATTCTTGATCGCAACATTAATAGAATTCTTGGCACGAGCCAACCCGGATTCAACACACATAAAACCAGCCTGCATAAAGAATACCAGTCCCGCACACATCAATACCCAGATATAATTCAAATTTTCAGTTACAGCTTGAAGATCAGATTCCATCTTCTCCTCCTAATAAAAAAACATTCTTACCTCTTGTTGATTGTACTATCGGAAAAGATGAAAAGCAGTTTAGAATATAATTTTGAAGACAACGATATGCAATTGCTTACGATAATCAGAAGAGAACTAAATTATGAAATTACTGTAACGACAAGTTAGGGGATCCGGAAATATATTTCACAAACCAGGCATTATTTTAATATTACACACAGGTGAAGTGAAACAAATGTCACAAATCTTACTTTCCAGAATTTACAGCGACATTTCACCAAAATGCATTTATTCAAATATATTTCATTATAAATTCAGACTATATTCCGATAACTCAAGTGTTTTCGTCGGTAATGAAAAAGAAAAAAGCCCCAATATCAGTCAGAACTTTTTCATTTAGCAAAACATAATCCACTTCGAAATTATTTAACAGCAACGCAGGCAGCTTTCTGACGGATATTGTCAGAAGACGAGCCAACCTGGACCTCGAACCTGCCGGTTGGGACAACATATTTACCGGCATCGGTATCCCAATATCGCAGAGAGGAATCAGGCAGTTCGAACTCAACTGTTTCTGATTTTCCAGAGGCAATAGCAACTCGCTTGAAACCGGCGAGGCTATGGATCGGCTGAGGTACGGGTGAGTCTATATGACGGAGATATAGCTGGACGACCTCTTCGCCGTCAACTTTGCCGGTATTTTTTACTTTTACACTGACCTTAATACTGCCGTCAGTTTTGACAATCTTATCAGACAATTCAATCTCGCTGTAATCGAAAGTTGTATAGCTCAGGCCATAACCAAAGGCATATAGCGGCTCACCTTTGAAATATCGATAGGTACGATTGGCCATGGAATAATCGAAGAAATCGGCAGGGCTTTGGGGTATGGCTGTGTGGCTACTGCCATAATAATATTGCCAGAAGCGGCAATAAGTATATAATAGCATAAAAATCAAGGAAAAGGATAAATCAGTAATGAAAAAAGTAAGTATTATATTGATAGTGTCAGCATTGGTTTTAGGAATTAGTGAACAGTCTTATGCCGCCAAATCCAAAGAAGAGTGTTTTAATTTAGGATTAGAATATTATGATGAACAAAACTATACTGAGGCTGTGAAATGGTATCGCAAAGCGGCGGAGCAGGGAGATACGGACGCTCAATCTGCACTTGACAGATTAACAGGTTCAGGTAAGTAATACGCTTTATGCTACGCATCTTATACAAGGCGTAGTTTTAACTGTTCAACATTATCCGCAAAGGCCGGTACCGGGTCCATTTATGTGAAAAGAAAACAGCGAACTGCTGCCCGCTACGGTTGCCGAGGGGCAAGCTTCGCTAAACTACAAAAAAAGGTATGCCGGATTCTGGCTACGAGGCAAGAGGTCGGCAAGGCTACTTTTTGAGCAATCTAATTTTTATGCTTCGCATCACTTTATGACGTATTCGCTTTTTGCCTGTTGCGGTTTCGGCTGACTTCAACAGAAATACTCACAATATATGAATATTACTGTGTTTTCTTCTTTGTCAGCCTCGTCCTCACTGAGGCATAAATCGGAACAAAAAAATTAAATTGCTCTATGCTTCCGGAATTAACCTGCTTGATTTAAAATAAAAAAGCCGAACATAAATGCCCGGCTTTTCTTTGTCTTTTCGGGTTTTACTGAATCGTAATCTGTTCTCAAATACTACTGTCACCTTTAGCGTAAAATTGTACCCTACGAATATAAGCACAACCCCCGCATTTGCGATATTTACCACAGTGCAGTTATGAGACACTTCGATGATTTCTTATCTGAGAAGATATTACTCTCAGCCTTATCATCTTTAGCGAAAATGTATTACCGCTTTCGCTAAACACTCATCAGGAACACCACAAAAATTACAGATCCTGAGGCTTAACTGTGCTGCGACGGTTAGCTTCGGTGCGTGTGCATGCACAATCCAGGATGCAGTAAATTTTTTCTGATAGTGCCTGAACAGCGTCACTGCTGCACATCATGCCTTTGCTCTTGATGTAAGCTTTTACCTTGCTGGCTACAACCAATACTTCTCTTGATGCAGCTTTCTTAGCAGGTTTTTTAGCAGCAGCTTTCTTAGCAGGTTTTTTAGCAGTTTTCTTCGCGGCTTTTTTCGCCATAATCGTATCCTCCATGAGAATAAGTAATATAATACAAGCGGCCTTACGTTATGCCGCACACAGTACAAAGTATCTCTCTTTATCCAGTCCTTTAAATAAAGCTTAATTCATAACGAAATAGTCATGTCCGATAATATAGCTCTATTTTTACTCTCTAAATCGGTTTTTGCAAAGCAAAAAGTTGAGAAAAAGTATAAAAAAATCGCTAAAAATGCAAAATTTTTACGTTTCAGGCCTTTTCCTGCCATTTTAGAGCTATCTACAGAGCATTTTTCCACTTTCCTCTCTCAAAAAATCTAACGAAAACTATAATCAATATTACCATGAAATAACAGGTTATTCGCTTGTTTAACGGCTTTTCTGCCATTATTTAACAGTTTTACCGGCATGCAATACCTTAACTCTTCATACTCCAATCTTCCATAACCACAAACTGACTTACTGATAGTCTGAAGTTTGTATCTTTCCTTGCTAATTTCGACTCAAAAAGCTAAAATTCCCTGTATGACAAATAAGAAAGAACCTGTTAATCTATACGAAAATGCCTTCAATATGGACCAGCCTCGCAATGCTCCAAAGTATAAACTATGGCGGTCTGTTGGCATTATGCTCACCTACCGATGCCCCGCGGCCTGCGCCTGCTGCTATGTCTTTTCCGCCCCGGATATCAACTCACCCGATACTGAAATGTCGCTCGAAATGGCTATCGACTGCTGGCGTGCTACCCGGCAGCTTTGCGGACAGGAGGGACTGGTACATATTACCGGAGGCGAACCTTTCCTGCGATATGAAACTCTGCGCGACACCCTCAAAATCGCTCAGCAGGAACGTCTCGGAGGGCTCGAAAAGGTCGAAACCAACGCAGCATGGTGTATAAATGACGATATTACAACCAAAAGAATAGAAGAACTCGCCAATCTTGGCCTCACAAAACTGCAAATAAGCACAGACTGCTATCATCAGCAATATGTCCCAACAGAATGCGTACAGCGGGGCATACGTATTGCAACGGAAATACTCGGCGATGATAAAGTACAGGTTCGATGGCGGGATTTCGCCGCTAATCCGACCCACACCGAATCCATGAGCCAAACTCAGCTAAACCAGGCATTCAAAGACGCTCTCGCCAAAATTCCCGAACGGATGGTTGGCCGAGCCGCTGAACAACTCGCTCCTCTCGTTGACCAGAAACCGTTTGAACAGTTCAAATCCGCCGGATGCCGTAAATCACACATGGACGCCAAGGGTGTCCATATCGACGGCATGGGAAATGTCTTCAGCAGCACCTGCATAGGCATTATCACCGGCAAAATCAACTCGGAATACTCGCTCAAAGACCTATGGCTAGACTATAACTTCACCACCCATCCGATATGGTCTACCCTCACCAATTCCGGACCCTACGGGCTGGCCCAACACGCCGTCACGCTCGGATTCCGGCCCAAGCCGACTTACACCGGCAAATGCCACCTGTGCTATGATACCCGCAAGTTCCTCTTCGAAAACAACCACTTCCCCAACCACCTCGGACCGAGCATCTGCTACGGGAAATAGCTGAAAAAAAATGGGCATCTCCTGTAATGAATCAGAAGAATGCCCACACAAAAGTTAATTCTTTTTACTGAAAATTACTTCCACGCCAGCCAGTTAGACGCCAGTATAAGCAAATCATTCATATTCACACAACGATCCATATCAAAATCTCTTCCACCGCACCAGCCTGGCTCGCCACAATCACACTCACCCCAGTAACTGGCAAATCGTGTAAAATCTATTATATCAATATCCCTATCACCATCAATATCTGGTGTCAGCGGAACACCTTCCTGCCAGGTCAAGATCGGATAATCATCTACCGGCATATACCAGTAACTGATTGTACCGCTTCCACGACCAAATCTGAAATCCCAACCCGCATCCAGATATGTATCAATATCATACATCTCTGATGTCATTTTGCCTGCCATCCCGTCAGTATCTTCCTCTCCTGCTTCTGGATCTGCCATGCCGCTTGTCTCTACATCCCAGAATGAACCTCCGCCACGATTACTTTCAAAATATCCGGCAAAGCCACCAACTTTCTCATTTCCATCAACCTCGCCTGTTGAATAATTATAACCTATCGAACATCCATCTGCATAACCAAGGAAACCGCCAACATATTTGCCGCCTTCAACATCGCCCCTGGAATAATTCCTGAATATCGTTGCTTGGCTACTAAATCCGCAAAAACCGCCGACACTTTCGCTATTTGCCCCGGCATAAACCGAACCGGTCGAAAAACAATATGATATACGTAAAGTTGAGGACACACTCCCGCCGCAAAAACCGCCGACTTTACTATAGGCATTCGGGCATTCATTATTCACCGTTACATTACCTTCACTATAACAGTTTGTTATATCTGAACGTCCTTTACCGCAAAAACCGCCGGCATACGAAACCTCATCAATTATATAATCAGCCGGAACATTGACATTCACGTCACCTGTCGAATGACATTGCGAAATATTACCTGCATGATATACGAAACTATCATATTCATTTGAACTTGCAAAACCGCCAAGAAATTCAATTCCTTCAACATTTCCTGTTGCATAACAATTCTCAACTAAACTACAATTTCTTGCTATAAAACCTCCAACATATCTTTTTCCGCTCACATTTCCTGAAGCATAGCAATCTTTTATTGAAGCATAATAAATATCTGATGATGCTGATGGTGAATAATCAAGTGAATATCCACATAAACCACCGCCGCCATTAAATATTTCACCTGCAGCATAACAATTTGTAATTGAACCTCCCCTATTCCAGCCACATAAACCGCCACCTCCGCCTGAAATATCACATAATGAATGACTACCTGTGATTTCGCCTGCTAGATTGTATCCACACAAACCGCCATTACTATTACTTAACTGACTGTACAATCCTATACCGCCAACCATTCCTGTAGTATAACAATTTCTTATTACGCCATATTGGTTTGAACCACATAATCCACCATACCGATATTCCCAAACATTAACGTAATTGTCCATTACCGTATCTGATATCGTTATGTTTTCTATTCCAAGGTTTTTAATTTCAGCATTTTCACCTTTTACCCTGCCAAAAAAACCTATGCATTGCATAATATTATCGCCGTCTGGTTCAATGTTAATATTACTAATAACATAACCATTTCCATCAAATACCCCGGCAAATCCAACCTCAACGTATCTTTCATTGTCAGAATATCTATAACATTGAGGAGCTATTGGTGAATTATCATAAACCCTTCCTTCAAGGTCTAGGTCGCACATTAGTTTCACATGAACGCCTTCGTGACAGAAATATCGTGTATCGCATAAAATATCAAAATCAGAGATATCCTCTATTAGAAACGGATTGTAACTGGAACCCTTACCCGGCAGCAAATCACATGCAAACTCCCATGGCTTTTGAGGGTAACTGCCTTCTTCCATATACCAATCTGGCGCAATGTATTCTCGGGAATCATAATTTGAAGCCTGATAAACCATATTCCAATCCGCATCACCATACGTCTGCCTCGTCTGCATCTGTGCCGTTGTCATGCCGGTTGAACCTGCCCATACATCACCAACACTGCCGAATCCGCTCGCTTCAACATCCCAGAAATTACTCTCCGAAACGCCTTCTTTTAATACCCCGATAAAACCACCAACTTCTGAATACCCTGATACCTTACCGGTCGAATAACAATATTTCACATCGACATTATACAAAGTTCCGACAAAACCGCCAACCTCAGCCAATCCCGTAACCTCACCCGTAGCATAACAATTCTCGCCGCCGCCGTAACCGACAAAGCCACCTACTTTAGAGGCCCCCGTAACATTTCCCGTTGCATAGCAGCCGCTCGCACTGCCATAACCAATAAAACCTCCTATATAATCTTCGCCGCTTACCTCGCCTGTTGCATAACAGTTTATTACTACATCTGAAATACTTTCCCCGCAAAAGCCGCCGACATAATCCACACCGCTTATAGAACCGGTTGCATAGCTGTTTGATACTGTCCCGGTTATACCCGACCACGTACCTATTCCGCCGCACAATCCGCCGACTCTAACTCCTTCTCCACTTACATCTCCCCCGGCATAACAATAAGCAACTGTGCCATTAACTGCCCCACACAGACCGCCAATATTGTCCGAGTTCCTACCTGCAGATACCGTACAAACTGAATACGAATCTGTCAATACACCTTCGTTTGCCACTCTGCCGCACAGACCGCCGACAAAATTCACTCCCTCGCCCGCTGTTACACTTCCGGTTGAATAGCAGCCCTCAATCTTTGCTCCTTCGCCATAAATCATCCCGCAAAGAGAGCCTATATAATTCGACCTGTTACCCGACCGAACTTCGACATCTTCCAGACCAAGAGCCCTTACCACAGAACCTGCACGCAGCCAACCAAACAGTCCCAGGTCACCAAAACCATCCATACTTCCTATCCGCAAATTACTTATCACATGACCATCACCGTCAAAAATACCATTATATGACGATACAACCGAGTTTGTATAATTCATTGTCTCAAGATCAATATCATTTGTTAGCCTGGCATACACACCTTCCGCCCAGTAAACTCCTTCATTATCAACATCAGAAAACTCAACAAAATCTGCCAGGCTCGCTATCAGGTAAGGATCTTCCTCCGTTCCGCTGCCTGCCAATCCCGGGCACACTCCCAGCGAAACATTAATATATACCTTCTCTCCAGCCCCTAACATTACACCCGCAGCAGGATACTGACTGCAAACTCTTCCCGGCTCGAAGAAATCATGGTAAACATAACCGGCCCCACCAAATTCCAGACCGGCATCCAATATCGCCGATTCTGCGCCAGCCAATGTCATCATTACCAACTCCGGCACTACCGGCCATACTCCGAGAGATACAGTATAATCAACACTCGAACCGCTTGCCAGATAGTCTCCCGCTTCATATTCCAGGCTGATTATCATACCTTCTGCAACAACATTACTGTATTCATTGCTCACCACTCCTGTAAGCAAACCTGCATTAGCCAACATAACATCTGCTTCTGACGGCAGTATATTACCAACATAAGGCATCTCAACGAACTCTTCAATCTGCCATGATAATATCGGATAATCTGCCATATACCAGTCAGAATCTGTCCCGCCATTAGAATAATTTACAAAATCCCAGTTTTTATCAGTATAAGTACTCATCATTTGCATCTCGGCTGTTGATGCAGGATACGCACCGCCAACATAATAATAACTGTTCTTTTCCCCATCGTAGATACAATATAAAGATGATTTGGATTCATAATCACCACAAAAGCCGCCCGTTGTATCCCTATCCATACCTAATACTAAAACTGAAGAATAACAATATGTTACTAAATATTCATCTGTATTGTTATAACCCAAAAAACCGCCAACATTACTTTCACCACGAATATCACCACTGGCATAACATTTGCGTATCGTACCGTCATTGTTCGAACCACAAAACACACCTAAACTGTCACCTCCTTCGACAGAAACCTGGCTATAGCTATGTTCAATCGTTCCAGAATTATTCTCGCCGCAAAAACCGCCAACTAATTCTGAATCAACTCCAAGCCTGATCGAACCTTCTGCCGAGCACCTGCTGATCGTCGATGAATTATTATAGCCGCACAAACAACCAATTTTTCTTGTAAAACCAATTCCTGATATTACACCTACACTGGAGCAGTCTGTTATAGAAGAACTACCATCAATAATACCACATATACCACCGGCATAAACACTATTATTGCAAATAATTTCACATTCTATACTGCTGTCAATTATTTCTCCTCCCGCTAATACTCCGCAAACACCTCCTAGGTAATAACATCCTGACACCATCCCTTTTCCATGACAACTATCAATCTTAGCTTCTACACACATCCCGCATATTGCTCCCAACACATCACTTAAGTTGGTTCCTGTTATAGAATAATTTTCTACATTAAGATTTTTTATTGCAGCTGTAGAACCCAAAAGCCTGCCAAACAGGCCAAGATAATCTTCTCCGGCAGTTGGCGTAATTGTCAAACCGGTTATTTTATGACCATTTCCATCAAAAACTCCATAGTAATTATTCCCCTGATACCATAATTGTGTATTATCTGTATCCGGTGCTATCACTGCCTTGTCATACACCCGACCGCTCAAATCTATATCACACACCAGTTTCGTATACACACCGCTCGACCAATATGTCCCGGCATTAGCCTCATCCGCAAACACATCAAAATCCGCCAGATCCTCTATCAAATACGGATCAGACTCCGTCCCACTCCCCGGCATAGCCCCACCAGCAGCATTTACCATCCCACTTACTACCAAAACCAGACTCAAAATCATTAGACTCAGCTTTTGCATTTTAGACTCTCCTGTTTTCACAATTTCTATATGCAGCCATCGACTACATTATCCCTTCTTCCTATACGCATTATTTGCGTTCAACTGCAATTCTAGAGCACTTTAATATTTTCTGTTCCGATTTTTGCCTCTGTGAGGACGAGGCTGATAAAGAAGAAAACACAGGAATATTGATATATTACGAGTATTTCTGATGAAGTCAGCCGAAGCCGCAACAGGTAAAAAGCGAACACGAAAAATTAAATTGCTCTAATTTCACTATCAGACATTACGTGTACAATGCTGAACTGCCACAAGCATGCCTCGCATAATACACAAAACTAAAACACACTTATATAAATTACCTTGCCGTCTGCCCTGAGTACATCAAAGGCCCGCGGCTTTCAAACCCTATACTCTGGCACCTGTAACCTAACCACTGTTTTCTCACTTCCCCGCCAGCCAGTTAGACGCCAGAGTTTCCAAATCTGCCTTTGTATAGTTCTCCATCCAACCACTCGCCAGCAGAGCTGCATCTTCCATATCCACACCATATCCACCTGCTATATCGCCCGCGATATCCTTCTGCCACGCCAGTATCGGATAACCCGGCATAGCATACGGCATACGCCACAAATCCTCACTACCATTTCCATCCTCACCTACAAAATCCCAACCCGCATCAGTGAAGGTGCTTACCATCTGCATCTCTGCTGTTGATTTGCCAATACTTCCATTACTCATTGTCCTACCAGAAGTTTCAATATCCCAGAAACAACTGCTGATAGTGGCACTAATATTATTTCCACAAAATCCACCCACAACACTATTACCAGAAACTGCTCCGATACTGTAACTGTAACTGATATTTGCATAATTATTCTCTCCTACCAAACCGCCGACAGAATAAAAACCAATAACATCTCCTGTGGCATAGCAGTTACTCACATCTCCACTGGAATTCGATCCACACAGGCCGCCTGTATAGCTTTCTCCGTTCACAATTCCGGTACTAAAACTACTGCTTATGCTACCATTATAATTTTCTCCTGTAAGTCCGCCGATAGAATAACCAGTACCATTTGTTGTACCGGTGTTATAACTTTTGGTAATTATACCATTGTAGTTGTTTCCCACCAAGCCGCCAACATAACGATAGCCGGTAACAATTGAACTGGAATAGCAATTGCTAATACTGCCATAATAATTGTCTCCCGCTAATCCACCAACATAACGATCTAAACCGGATACACTGCCTGAAACATTACAATTAATGATATTGCCATAATAATTGTCTCCTACCAAACCGCCAACATAATCATCTGAGCCATTTATGAACACATTCTCTAGGACAAGATTACCAACGGTACCACATAATTTACTATAAAAACCAAGGTAAGAATCACCATCAATCATTAAATTAGAAATACGATGACCATTACCCTGGAATATTCCGAAAAAATCATCCGGTATAAACGCTTCTGTATATGTTACGCTAGCTAAATCAATATCACTCGTTAAACTATAGCATCCGATACGAAGTGCATTATTATTCTTAAACTCCAGCAAATCATCTAAATTATCTATAATAAATGGGGCATCAGGATAACCACTGCCGGTTAAGCTGGTAGAAATATTGTCAATTAAATATGGAGCATTAAAGCCCAGAGTTTCCTGCCAAACAAGTCTAGGCATGTAACCTGGATCAATTTCCCAAATATCTTCCGAGCCATCTGTATCATCACCTGTAAAATCAAAACCGAAAAAACTGGATTTTGACTCTAAGCCAACATCATCAAGATACATTCCATAGCCATTATTAGGACCGCTATGAACATAAAAATAACAATTGCAGACATTGTCAGTTTCTGGTTGATAATCTCCTACCAAACCGCCAATAAAATGTAAACCGTTCACTTTTCCGGTGCTATAGCAATTACTCATATCTCCTGATGTAAATGTCCCAACAAGACCACCAACATAATTATTAGAACTGCTAACATCACCTGTACTGTAACTGTTAACAATAGTGCCATAATTATTTCCCACTAGACCACCAACAGCACTTCTTCCTTCTACATTGCCGGTACTGTAACTTTTCATGACTCTGCCAGAATTATCCCCCGTTAAACCACCAGTGCTTTGATAAGAGCCGCTAATATTACTTTCGTTGCAACAATTGCTGATGTTACCATAACTACGCCCAGCCAGTCCGCCAACATAGTTACCCAAACCAACTATACTGCCCGTAACATAGCAATTACTGATAATGCCATAATAATTGTTTCCTGCTGCCCCACCGACATAAGAACCTGTGCCGTTTATCGATATGTCATCAAGGATTAGATTGTCTACTGTACCATTAAGTCTACCAAACAAACCCAGGTTAGAATCACTATCAATCGTTAAGTTGGAGATACGATGACCATTACCCTGGAATATTCCGAAAAAATCATCCGGTATAAACGCTTCTGTATATGTTATGCCTGACAAATCTATATCAGTTGTTAAGCTGTAGTAGCCGATTCGCAGAGATGAGTCGCTCTTAAATATCATTAGATCACTATAACTATCTATTATAAAAGGGTCATCAGAATAACCGCTGCCTAGTAAGCTGGTAGTAATATTGTCAATTAAATATGGCGCATTAAAACCGGGAGATTCCTGCCAAACAAGTCTTGGCATATAACCAGGCTCAATAGCCCAGTAATCCCCAGAACCATCAGCATTATCGCCGGTAAAGTCAAATCCGGAAAAACTGGATTTTGTCTCTAATCCAGTATCATCCAGTGGAATACCATGTCCATTATTCAAACCACAATAAATATATAAATAACAATTACTAATGATACCTGAAAGATCGCTTCCGACCAGTCCGCCCTCAAGTAAATTCCCGTCTACAATACCAATGCTGTAACAATTACTAATACTGCCAAAATAATTAGATCCAACTAGACCACCAATTTCATAATCGCCTGTCACAGAGCATGTGCTGTAACAATTATCAATACTACCTCTATTATTTTCTGCAACAAGCCCGCCAACAGCGTCTCTCCCGCTAACAATGCCGGTAATGTAGCAATTGCTGACATTGCCGGAACTTTCTCCCGCAAGTCCGCTAATATTATCAAATGAACCGGTAACAGAAACATTTTCCAAACCGAGGTTAATAACTGAACCGCTGGTTCCTATTCTACCAAACATACCACAATAGTATGATCCATCGATAGTAAGGTTACTTACTATTTTACCACTTCCGTCAAACACTCCACTGAATTCTTTTCCCTGATATCCTGAACCAGCACTATCTGGTGATATTGGTGCCATAGTATACAACTGCCTGTCAGGTAAAACTGGATCCAGGTCAATATCATTGTCTAATCTAGTATAAACTCCCTCCTCCCAGTATTTCACTGCATTTTCCGGATCACAGAAAATATTAAAACCTTCAAAATCAGAAATAATATATGGGGATTCTTTTGTACCCAAACCAGTAATAGGATAAACTCCCAATGATAAAGTATAATTAATGTAGGCGCCTGACACCCTCATTTTACCTGCTAAAGGAAATTGACTAATTACATTTCCTTCAGGAATTATGCTGTTATAATCATAACTAATATTGCCTGGCACAAAACCTGAACTTATTATTAACGCTTCTGCATCAATCTGGGGTAAGCTTGTTATGTCAGGAATAGAAATAAATCCATCAGTATTAATACTTAATATTGGATATAATTTCATTGACCAAAAGTCATCAGTACCATTGCTGCTCTCATCAATAAAGTCCCATCCTGCATCAGTAAAAGTAGATCGAGTTTGCATCTCACCTGTATTCAGCCCTTGCAGTTCTGAAATCGTTCCAATATTATAACTGCTAAATCCGTTCGTCATACCAGAACTGTCAACATCCCAGAAACATGATTTTATACCTGAGCTTCCGGAATATAAGTATCCCATAAAACCGCCAGGGTATCGGCTTCCAGACACTACTCCAGTTGAATAGCAATATTCCACATCTAATACTTTTGCTGATCCAATAAGACCTCCAACTGAATTTGATCCTGATACACTACAATGCGAATAACAACTCAATAATTGTCCATATTCCAGATCACCAATCAAGCCTCCGGCCTTATATGCATCTCCAGTAATAGTACCCGTTGAGTAACAATTAGAAATTATGGAACCAGTAGAAGAACCTCCTGCTAAACCGCCAACCATCTCATTATCACAGGAAACTGTACTTGATGCATTACTCCAATATATTGACCCACCGTAATTCCTTCCCGCCAGACCACCTACAAGCCTGCTGCCAGATATATAACCAATAGCATAACTTTCGTTTATTGTACCACTACTTTTATTGAGTCCGACTAAACCACCAATTAATTGGTATCCGGAAACCGTTGCATTGCTATAACATTTTTCAATTGTACTGCCATACCCATTACAACCTGCCAGTCCGCCAACCATAGAACCACCCGTCTCAATTGTTGCTATTGTGTAACAATTATTGATTAAGCTGCTTATACTACAGCTGACCAAACCACCAACATATTCACTATATCCATTGGAACTTGTAATGTTTATATTTTCGACACCTAGATTTAAAATTGAACCATTATTTAACCGACCAAAAAGCCCTGCGTAATAATAAGTCTCTAGCGAAATATTACTTATTATGTGATTATTACCTTCAAAGATCCCTGAATAATCTGCTCCATCAAAATTAACACCATTTGTATCATCTGTATCCCATGCAATAACAGCTCTATCATATACACGACCATTCAAATCTATATCACACACCAGTTTCGCATACACACCGCTCGCCCAATACGTCCCGGCATTAGCCTCATCCGCAAACACATCAAAATCCGCCAGATCCTCTATCAAATACGGATCACTCACTGTCCCACTCCCAGGCAAAACTCCACCCACACCAAATGCAAATGTTGACATCCATAACAATACAATTAACACACAAGTTATTATATTTTTCATTTTTATGACTCCAGACTCATATTTCTTTCTTCTGCTCAACTGTTCACCCGTTCAGTTTTTCATCCTCTAACTTCTTTTCAAAACAAGACTTAACTCTACTGCAATTATTAAAAAACTTAACTTCCGGGAGAAAAAACTGTTCTTTCCCGGCCAAAAGACAAAATCAATCTCAAAACAATAGTATTATACCAAATAAACGCCAATTCCCCAAACACTTACCATCAAAATTGACGCCGCAATTCAAAAAACATTGCCTTCATTTCCAACACGAAACCACCACAACATAAACCACTATAATACAACCACTTACAACACCCCAACAACACCAACACTCGCACCAGCCCCTCAACACAAACTCACACCGGAAAATCTCCTAAACCATCCCGATATTCTCATCATTTGTAACAAGCCTCGCCGCCAGGCAATACCTCCACTTTTCAGCTCCGCCTGAAAAGTGCCGAAGTGCGCAGCACAATGTGGAATTAACATCCCATCCTGCTTGCTGTCCGCTGACAGCCGTTGCCTTTAGCTGCCCACCTGCCAATCGCTTCCATCTCATTTCATTCTTGTAAGCATTCACAGGTGCGTTATTTGCGTCAGATTCTGTGTTTGCGGAGCTTTAAAATAGTTCGCGAAAGCAAATTATTCCTGATGTCATCTTCACTCACACCACACACTCTTATACCGCAACCCCACTCATTAGTTACAGTCAAAATTCCATTTCCCCAACTTACCACAATCCGTTTTTTCTACAATCCGTAGCAACAGCTTTAAAACAAGTCGTGAACCGACCTGTCCTGAGCTAGTCGAAGGATAGGCGGCCACCTTAATAACTTTTCACTTAGCAATGCTTCGCTCTTCTATTCTCCTTCATTAACTCCACTCCCTTCATGATCAAGTAATATTCTTTGCGATCTTTGCGGCCTCTGCGAGCAACAGTTTTTTTTCGTGTTCTTTCGTGAATTTCTATGAAGCCAGAATGCAACATTAATTTTCTAATTTTATTCATTTTTGCTATAATTCCTTTATCTTGCAAAGGATAGGGCTCTGCTGAGGAGCAACCCGAGCGTTGCAAGTTGTCAAGAAGCCGGGGCGGTTTTACACCGCCTCGTTTTTTGCTTTTTGACCTTATGCGATAAACCTATTTAAAACAATTTTCGCGTAGCGAATCATTATTTACCTGATTGTTTCATCTTTCTATCCGGAGTGTCCGAGGCTGTATTTTACGCCATGGTTCCATTATATATATTGCGATACGGCTTAATTTTCGTGTCAGGTTCAAAACCCAAATGCACGACCAAGGTTCCGTATCGATTTCAATCGGGCAAAATCATAGGTAATATTTATATTTTACTTATATTGGTATCAAACACTTTGCAATTCAGGCATCTGCCAACTTGTCCCATCTCGCATCATCGCCCACAATCGTACGAACAACCGTCGGGCTGTAGCTACTATCGCTATTTTTGCACGAGTTTTACTTCCCCTCTTTATTCTTTCGTATGTTTCTTTTATCCATGGATTCCAACGCAAACCCAGCCAGCAAACCTCAACAAGTAATGCTCGCAATAACCTATTGCCATATTTACTTATCCGCCCATGACGGTCTGTATTACCTGATTGGTACTGACGCGGTGTCATACCAATATAGCTGCCAACTTGTTTGCAATTCTTAAATCTATGTGGATCATCAATATAAGCTGCAACTGCCTCTGCCAGACGTGGGCCAACTCCGGGAACAGTCTGTAATAGTTTTACCTTTTCATCAGTACTATTTAACTCTTCCAGTTTATCTTCAACTACTTGCAAAGCGTCTGTTAATTGTTCCAGTAATATAAGCTCGCTCCATAGATTGCCTTTCCAGAGCTCATCTGGTTTAACTTTATCCATTGGCATAGCCATACTTCTTAACTGTTCCAGATTCTGCTTAGACCAGCACTTTCTGCCTGACGGCAACGAATACGCCTGGGCATTTAATAAAGAACGAATAGTATTTTTTACCTGAGTTATCCGTTCTGTAAGGCTCTGGCGATAATTAATTAAAGATCGTTTCTCTCGAATTTCCTTTTTAGGAACATAGACAGTTGATAAATCTCCTAAAGCAGCACGCTTGGCCAGCCAAAATGCATCCTTTTTATCTGTTTTCTTCTTCAATTTTCTGCCAGACCATTCGCCGGTATTAGTATTTGCCACTTCATATTTTAATTCCAGGGTGTCAAAAAGGTCACAAATCCAGCCTATGATATCACAAGCCTCAAATACAATAAGATCAGCAGGGTGAGATACTGCCAGGTCATGAAGCTCTTGAGGGTTAGTCTTAAACGACTTATATATAGCCTTACAGCTTTTTACCTCATAAAAACAAACTACACTCTTGAATTTTCCTAAATCAATTGACATAATAGTCTTCATAGCCAGAATACTCCGTATAAAATTGGTTAAATATTTGAGCGTCCCTGTGACAGCTCGTGCTAAAATTATTGTGTATTATAACACAAGCCATGCTACAGGAATATTCTGGCTTTCATTGTATTTTCGTGGTTGACAATCTTTTTCATAATTCTGAATTTAAATATGCGACAGCTTAAAAATAAGTCGTGAGCGACAGCGAATTATTCCTGATGTCAACGTATATCAGGACACCTCAACTTTTCACTTTTCATTATTCATTTTTCACTTAGCATCGCTCGCCGCTGACTGCTAATTTTTGGTAGCCCCCGGTTTCAACCGGGTGAATAAACAAGCCTCCCCATTATTTTTTAATCATCCTCGCCGCCAGGCGACACCTTCACATCATTGGACTTGTCCAATGATGTGCCAGAGTGCGCAGCACGTATTTCCTCTTCACTGTTCGCTCGCCGCTCGTAGCTGATTGCTGATTGCTGATTGCTGCCTACCGTGTTTGCCTGTGCCTGCCCGTGTCGGTCAGTGCCATATTTGAAATGATACTTTGCGAACCTTGCGGCCTCTGCGAGCAACAGTATTTTTTTTCGTGTTCTTTCGTGAATTTCTATGAAGCCAGAATGCAACATTAATTTTCTAATTTTATTCATTTTTGCTATAATTCCTTTATCTTGCAAAGGATAGGGCTCTGCTGAGGAGCAACCCGAGCGTTGCAAGTTGTCAAGAAGCCGGGGCGGTTTTACACCGCCTCGTTTTTTGCTTTTTGACCTTATGCGATAAACCTATTTAAAACAATTTTCGCGTAGCGAATCATTATTTACCTGATTGTTTCATCTTTCTATCCGGAGTGTCCGAGGCTGTATTTTACGCCATGGTTCCATTATATATATTGCGATACGGCTTAATTTTCGTGTCAGGTTCAAAACCCAAATGCACGACCAAGGTTCCGTATCGATTTCAATCGGGCAAAATCATAGGTAATATTTATATTTTACTTATATTGGTATCAAACACTTTGCAATTCAGGCATCTGCCAACTTGTCCCATCTCGCATCATCGCCCACAATCGTACGAACAACCGTCGGGCTGTAGCTACTATCGCTATTTTTGCACGAGTTTTACTTCCCCTCTTTATTCTTTCGTATGTTTCTTTTATCCATGGATTCCAACGCAAACCCAGCCAGCAAACCTCAACAAGTAATGCTCGCAATAACCTATTGCCATATTTACTTATCCGCCCATGACGGTCTGTATTACCTGATTGGTACTGACGCGGTGTCATACCAATATAGCTGCCAACTTGTTTGCAATTCTTAAATCTATGTGGATCATCAATATAAGCTGCAACTGCCTCTGCCAGACGTGGGCCAACTCCGGGAACAGTCTGTAATAGTTTTACCTTTTCATCAGTACTATTTAACTCTTCCAGTTTATCTTCAACTACTTGCAAAGCGTCTGTTAATTGTTCCAGTAATATAAGCTCGCTCCATAGATTGCCTTTCCAGAGCTCATCTGGTTTAACTTTATCCATTGGCATAGCCATACTTCTTAACTGTTCCAGATTCTGCTTAGACCAGCACTTTCTGCCTGACGGCAACGAATACGCCTGGGCATTTAATAAAGAACGAATAGTATTTTTTACCTGAGTTATCCGTTCTGTAAGGCTCTGGCGATAATTAATTAAAGATCGTTTCTCTCGAATTTCCTTTTTAGGAACATAGACAGTTGATAAATCTCCTAAAGCAGCACGCTTGGCCAGCCAAAATGCATCCTTTTTATCTGTTTTCTTCTTCAATTTTCTGCCAGACCATTCGCCGGTATTAGTATTTGCCACTTCATATTTTAATTCCAGGGTGTCAAAAAGGTCACAAATCCAGCCTATGATATCACAAGCCTCAAATACAATAAGATCAGCAGGGTGAGATACTGCCAGGTCATGAAGCTCTTGAGGGTTAGTCTTAAACGACTTATATATAGCCTTACAGCTTTTTACCTCATAAAAACAAACTACACTCTTGAATTTTCCTAAATCAATTGACATAATAGTCTTCATAGCCAGAATACTCCGTATAAAATTGGTTAAATATTTGAGCGTCCCTGTGACAGCTCGTGCTAAAATTATTGTGTATTATAACACAAGCCATGCTACAGGAATATTCTGGCTTTCATTGTATTTTCGTGGTTGTAAAATTTACCGTCAAGTTATCTAAACATTTTCTTATCGGTGTCCATCCGCGTGCATCAGTGGTTCAGAATTATTAATCACGTCCGGTCTTGTCGAACCATAGCTTTAACGAAGGCTGAAGCAAGCCATCTTATAATTATTGGTACTTATCGCAGCCTTGTATTTTTCAGTTCTTTTTAATTCTCAATTCTTAATTTTTAATTTTAAATTTAACGCATTCCCTTCATGGCCAGGTAATATTCTTTGCGATCTTTGCGTCCTCTGCGAGCAACAGTATTTTTTTTCGTGTTCTTTCGTGAATTTTCGTGGTTGCCAATCTTTTTCATAATTCTGAATTTAAATATGCAACAGCTTTAAAATAAGTTGTGAGCCGCTAGGCGAACACCATCTTTTCAGAATTCAGACTTCAAACTTCAGACTTCAGATGCCGCTTCGCGGCATCTGGTCCGCCCACAATCCAAAAATAACAACTTACGTAAATATCCGCAAAATCCCCTCCCCGCCGCAACTCTTCCCTGAACCCGCCATGCATTCGTTCTTATATCCCCGCACTCTTCAATTTCATTCCGTTTTTTAACCCCTCCTTCACCTCTGGTAACACTGAGCATGAAACATCCGTCGCGTTAGCAACATCTTATCAGTGTTCATCCGCGTTCATTGATGGTTCTGCTTTTCGCCGAACCCGTTTAAAACAGGTCGCGTAGCGACACCTTCACTCCTGGGAACGCTGAGCTGATTGAAATCCGCCTCAGGCGGAGCTCGGCACATTATTCAAACAGGTTGCGTAGCGACACCTTCACATCATTGGACTTGTCCAATGATGTGCCAGAGTGCGTAGCACGTATTTATCTTCCTCCTGTTCCACTGTCATCTGCTCTAATCTCTAGCAGCTTGGCTGCTCGCTGGCCGCTGTTGGCTCGCTGCTGATTGCCTGTTCTTCTGCTCACCTGCTCTAATCTCTAACGACCTTCCGTCGTTCGGCGTAGCCGTTTAAAACAAGCCGTCCGCGAAGCGGACACCTCAACTTTTCATTTTTCATTATTCATTTTCATTTAGCGTAGCTCGTCGCTTCTCCGCTTCGTTCCAGTCCGTATACCGCCGCACCCATTCAACGTTCCGCCGTATACTGTCCGCAGCCCGCAATTCCCCGCCGTTCAAATCCGCACCCCTTTTCACCGCCGTCCCACCTCCGCGCTGTCCCGTTACCTTTCCGCACACCTCCCGTTACCCATCAATTACCCGCGAGCGGTAGCGAGCAACCTTCCCTGGCATCTGAAACCTGATCCCTGGCCCCTGATTTTCTCGAAAAAATCATCTCGTTTTTACATCCACCAAATCGCGAAAATCTAAAATCTTCAAAATTATTATCCCGCTTATCCACAACACCTTACAAACTTCCAAACCAACCATCCCATCAAAAAAATCAGCGCACTTTCGACATACCGTCCAATTGTAGAGAGCTAATAAAAATGATTACCGACAAAAAAACTGCTCTCGTTAAAACTTAACAACGACGAATACTTCGTCTTTTACATAAATTTTGCTCTTTGAAAAACTGAATATTTGTATCACGCCTCGGCAAATCATTCTGATTTGCCCTCTAGAATTGACAATCTCTATTCGTTACCGAGCAAAGCGAGGTCTGGTCCAGACTATGTCTGGTCCGAACGCAGCGAGGCTGCTGAGGTCTGGTGCAGGCTATGCCTGCTCTGCTCCAAGTTTCGCCTGGTGCTAAATATATGAAAAACACCTCTCCCTTGAAACCTCCAAAAAATAAAAAAATATTGACAAAGTTAGGCTGGCCTTATAAAATTAGATAGGACTAAAAGAAAGGCTTTTTCATGACTAAAAACATACAACTTAGTGCCAGCCTGGAAGACTACCTGGAAACTATTTACCTGATAGTCGCCGATAAAGGAGCTGCACGGGCAAAGGACATCGCTGACAGGCTTAACGTCAAGGCCGGATCTGTCACCGGCGCTCTACAAGCCCTTACAAAAATGAAACTTATAAACTATGCACCTTACGAACTCATCTCCATTACTCCGGAAGGCCAGGAAAAAGCACTCGAAATTATCAGAAAACACGAAACTCTAAGCGACTTTTTCGAAAACATACTGGGCGTCAATTCCGACATTGCCGAAAAAGGAGCTTGTGAGATGGAACACGCTGTCCCGGACGAGATTATCGATCGGATAATACTATTTTCTGAATTCATCCAGGCATGTCCTAAATGCGGCAAAAACTGGGTCGATAGATTCCAAAGCTATACCCAGAAACTGCACCTCAGCAGCTCGGAATCCTGTCAGACATGCCTTGAGGATACCGCAAACAGACACAAAAAGGAAATTGCAAAGATGACCGATGAAACCGAACCCCAAACCCTGCTGGACATCAAACCCGGCAATAAATGTATCGTCCAAAGAGTCAAAAGAGGGTCTTCTGCATCAAAACGACTGGCCGAAATGGGCATTAGCCGCGGCACAGTCATTGAGGTTGAGAGAGTAGCGCCGCTTGGCGACCCTATAGAGATTAAGGTTAAAGGGTACCATTTATCTATCAGAAAAAACGAAGCGGTTAACATCATTGTCGAACAGCAATAGTACAGGATTGATACAATGCAAAATAAAAAACTTACAGTAGCTATCGCGGGTAATCCTAATAGCGGTAAAACAACAATATTCAATGCTTTTACTGGTGCCAAGCAGAATGTTGGAAATTACCCTGGCGTTACTGTAGAAAAAAAAGAAGGCACTAAAATATACAAAGATTATCAGGTCAACCTGGTTGACCTGCCTGGCACATATTCGTTAGCTGCCAACTCGGTCGAAGAGGTTGTTGCCAGAGATTACCTTATCCTGGAAAAACCGGATGTTGTTATAAATGTTATCGATTCTGGCAATTTCGAAAGAAATCTATATCTCACCACGCAGATTATGGAACTTAATGTACCGATGGTACTTGCTCTCAATATGGCAGACATCGCGGAAAAACAGGGTTTCACATTCGACATTGCTAAAATCAGTAAATTCTTTAACGCAAATGTTGTACTTACTATCGGTTCAAAAGGTTCAGGCCTGAACGAACTGCTCGATGCGGTAATCGACAAAGCAAACAATCCCGGTAATATTGACTCTGCAAACCTGATCAATTATGGCGACGATATCGAAAAAGAACTCGACAAACTTTCATCTGTCGTAAATAAAGATCACACCCTTGCACAAAAATACGGTAGAAGATGGATCGCACTTAAACTGCTCGAACATGACGAAGATATCTTGAGCAAAGAACATAACATCGAAGTTCTCGAAGCTGCCCACGAAAGTGCTTCAAAACTGGATAAACTTTTCGGTGACCGGCCTGATGTTGTTATTGCGGAAAAACGCTACGGGTTCATCTCTGGAGTACACGAACAGGCTGTTAAACATACAGCACAGCGTCACCACGACATCAGCGACACTATTGACACATTCTTACTTAACCGTGCTATCGGACTGCCCATTTTCTTTCTCATGATGTACCTTGTCTTCAAACTGGTTTTCTGGGCGGGCGATCCGCTCATGGGCTTGATTGAAAGTGGCTTTGGAATACTAAGCACCGGCATTTCCAACATAATACCGGACGGCCACCTGAAGTCACTTATTGTCGATGGCATAATAGGCGGAGTAGGCGGCGTAATTGTCTTTCTACCAAATATCGTACTTCTCTTCCTTGCTATTTCCATGCTCGAAGACAGCGGCTATATGGCAAGAGCGGCATTCCTCATGGACCGTATCATGAAAAAAATCGGACTGCACGGCAGAAGCTTTATCCCAATGGTCATCGGCTTTGGCTGTACCGTACCGGCAATTATGGGCACCAGAATATTAGAAGATAAAAAGAGTAGATTTGCCACAATTCTCATCCTGCCGCTTATGAGCTGCGGTGCCAGGCTGCCAATTTATTCACTTATTATCCCTGCCTTTTTCCCGGTTCAATGGCGAGGATTTGTTATGTGGCTTATGTACGTTATAGGAATTATTCTAGCAGTTATTCTTGCCGCTATACTGCGAAGAACGATACTCAAAGGCCAGAGCGGAATCTTCCTGATGGAACTGCCGCCCTACCGTATGCCGACTTTACGAGGCCTGTCAATCCATGTATCAAACCGCAGCTGGCTATACCTCAAAAAAGCCGGTACCGTTATCTTATGGATATCTATCGCTTTATGGGCTGCAACCGTTTACCCAAAACCTTCTGCCGAATCACTGGAAGGATTGACCGCCGAACAAGTCCAGCAGGCCGAGCTGGAATACTCTATCGTCGGCAGAATAGGTAAAACGATGGAACCTGTTATCAAACCAATGGGCTTTGACTACAAAATAGGCACAGCTCTACTGGGAGCTCTTGCCGCTAAGGAAGTCTTTGTCGCTCAAATGGGTATCGTCTTTTCCGTAGGTGAAACAGATGAAGAATCTGACACACTGAGAGACAAACTCAAAAACAACTACAACCCGCTTCAAGGCTTCTGCATCATGCTGTTCTGCCTGATCAGTGCACCGTGTATGGCCACTCTGGCAGTATGTCGAAGAGAGACAAACTGGAAATGGGCTATTTTCCAGTTCGTCGGCCTTACAGTTATAGCATTTGGGCTCACCACCCTGGTATTTCAGGTTGGCACAGCATTAAATATAGGGACTTAATGCTTACCTTGACCGCACATATATTATTCCCTAAATAATATCAAACAAGGACAGGATCAATAACCATTCACGAATATAGGAAAAATACATGAGAGTATTTAATCATCACATATATGAATATCGTAAAGGATTGAGAAACCTGATCTTACATACCATTTCTTCTGAATTCAGAGATAAGATTGAACAGAAGCTCAATAAGTATGAGATAGCATATGTCATTTACCCGTTAAAAAACGGAAATATAAATGTCTTTTTTGGTGCAACAGAGTGCGTAAATGTCATCACAACAATAGGCAAACCTAACCTGACAGAATATACTCCGGATGAAGACTTCATAC
Source organism: Sedimentisphaerales bacterium (assembly GCA_963666285.2). Lineage (GTDB taxonomy): Bacteria > Planctomycetota > Phycisphaerae > Sedimentisphaerales > SM23-30 > JAFGDI01. The sequence continues at coordinate 709,467 of OY762711.1, read as the reverse complement.
TTGGCACCATGCTAGGCTATGACCGCCTGCAGCAGTGCCGCCGCTTTTTACAGCTGACAAGCCAAAGCAAAACTAAGCTAAAAAACGATAATAACTGCCCTTGCCACCTTGCAGCCGGCTAATAAAAAATATTTCTTTTTTCACCTCAACCACTTTATTCAAAGTCACTTACAGATCTAAACATCATATTCCAAAAGATTTTTTCTTGACTACATTATGAACATATGTTCATAATGTAGTATAAAAAGGACGATAGAAATAACATTAAACGGGGAGTAATTAATGCCCAGGCCGCATAAACACAGACGAATTTCAAGTGTGCCGGGATCGGTAATGTATAAACCGGCCGGAATCCCAGCTCGGCAGCTGGAACGAGTCATTATAACGCTGGACGAATTCGAAGTAATGAATCTGCTGGACAACCAGGGAATGGACCAGGAAACAGCAGCTGCAAAAATGAATATTTCACGCCCGACAGTAACCAGGATTTACGCCAGTGTAAGAAAAAAACTGGCAGAAGCTCTGGCAGAAGGTAAAGCAATCTGTATAGAAGGCGGTCACATAAGATTTGATAGAAAGAAATGCGAGGAATAAAATATGAAAATAGCATTCTGTGTTGAAGAAGAAAGTAATGATGCATTAGTTTCTGTACGTTTTGGACGTGCCGGTTTCTTTGCAATTTACGACACTAATAGCAAAGAATGGTCCTATATCTCAAACACCCAGGACACCCAGGCAGTTCAAGGTGCCGGTTTACAGGCTTCCCAACAAATTATTGATGCCGGAGTTGAGGTACTGGTTGCATTAAATGTAGGACCTAAAGCTATGGCTGCCCTTACAGGAAATGGCATAAAAGTATTTAAAGCGTTAGAAGGTAAGGAAATACGTGAATTAGCAAACGACCTTCAAGCTAACAAACTGGAAGAAATAAAAGAAGCAAATGTTGAAGGACATTGGGTTTAACCTATCAGTATATAGAGAGAGTAGAACGAGTAGTTTATGAAAACTTTTTTGGAATGTGTGCCTTGCCTAATACGCCAGGCATATACTGTGGCAGCAAAAACAGTTAACGATCAGGAAATTCGCGAAAAGATTATGCGTGAAGCTCTAATTGCCGCCAGTAAACTGGATTTTGAAAACAGCCCGCCGGTACTGAGTCAAAAAATACAGGAAATAATAAACAAACATACCGGCGGCATAGATGCTTATAAAGAAATAAAAGAAAACTCTGATAAGGTGGCATTGAGACTGCTGGATGAGCTGCATGAAAAAATAGAAAACTCTGAATGTAAATTTGAGACAGCCATTCGACTGGCAATTGCCGGAAATATAATCGACTTTGGCGTCACAAGTTACGTCTCGGATGAAACAATTGAAGCAGCAATAACAGAATCATTAACCAGCAAATTAAACACTGAAAAAGTCAAAGAGCTTCAAAAAGCCGTAACCAAAGCTGAAAATATTTTGTACCTGCTGGATAATGCTGGAGAAGTAGTATTTGATAAATTACTGATCGAATTGATGCCTACGGAAAAAGTGACCGCGGTTGTTCGCGGAATGCCTATCCTGAACGATGTAACAATTGAAGATGCAAGACTTACAGGTCTACCACAAATGGTAAAAGTCATCGACAATGGTACCAATGCACCAGGAACAGTACTGGAGCTATGTTCAGACAACTTTCTAAAGGAATTCGAAAAGGCAGACCTTATAATCGCCAAGGGTCAGGGAAATTTTGAAACACTCAATCATATTGACAAAAATATATTCTTCTTATTGAAGGCAAAATGCCCGGTTGTCGCCAGAGAACTGGAATGTAACCTGGGTGATATGATAATAACTCAAACCAACCTACAATGTGTTTGAGTATGCAACAAACAACATAAAGAAAGGCAGGTGTAACATGCCACGTTTTGATGGAACTGGACCAAATGGCCAGGGGCCTATGACAGGTCGCGGTATGGGTAGATGTAACGGAGCTTACTCTACAGATAACGTAAACGCTAATAATGAAACTGAACAGGAAACCAGCCAAATACCAAATCAAAGTTTTAATGCAAACTTTGGACGAGGATTTGCACAACAAGCCGGTTTCGGTCGCGGCATGGGACGTCGCCGAGGCGGTGGATTTGGTAGAGGTTTCTGTGACGGCAGCCGCAAACGAATTCGAGGCGGCGGATATTAATTGATATTTTTGTACTCAGTTGCGGCAATGTTTTAGTATGAAACACAAACCACAGTCACTGTGAGTGTCTCTGCAAATTCAAAGCCGCAACTATATTTTAATAAAATGAAAATAGCTATTACAAGTGGAAAAGGCGGGAGCGGCAAGACCTTTGCTGCCACCTGCCTGGCAAAGGTCTTAAGTGAACAACAACCTGTCGAATATATTGACTGCGATGTTGAAGGTGCAAATGCACATTTATTTATTAAACCCGATGAAACAAAAGAAATAGTACAATATGCTGATTGTATTGATTCTGTAGATATGGATAAATGTGTACTTTGCGGAAACTGCGGCAAAATATGCTTTATGAATGCTATTGTCGTAGGCAAAGAAAAGGTTATGGTATTCAACGAGTTATGCCGGTACTGCGGTGCTTGTGAGGTTGTTTGCAAACAGCAGGCAATGATAAAAAGCCAGAAAAAGATCGGCACAACATATTGCGGCACAAAAGATAATATAAGTTTGAAATGGGCAGAACTCGCAACAGGTTCCGGCGGCATGACAACCAAATTGATAGATTCCCTAAAGGAAAATCTATCTGATAACATCACTATATACGATTCCCCTCCGGGGACAAGCTGCCCTGCAGTTCATACAGTGCAAGACGCAGATATAACAGTAGTAGTTGGTGATCCTACCCCATTTGGCACACATGACATGAAACTTTCTGTCGGCATGTGCCGATCTCTCGGTATTGAACCACTAATTCTCATTAACAGGTCTGGATTAGGGGACTTGAAATCACTTACAAAATGGTGTGAAGAAGAAGAACTGGAAATCCTGGTGACTTTACCCGATAGCAGAGAAATTGCCGAAAAATATTCCAGAGGTGAATTAGCAGTTAATAGTATGCCGGAGATAAAAGCTGCCTTTAAAACAGCAGCTGATATTATCTTAAAACAGAAACCAGCCAAAAATGAACCTATCGAATGCAAAGGTGTATTTCAGGCCGAACCAACAGGTAGAATCAGCGGAACCGGAAGCCATAATACAAATGTTATTGAAATCGCCGTATTAAGCGGAAAAGGCGGCAGCGGTAAAACTTCACTGGCCGGATGCCTGGCTGTTTTATCAGAAGGAACAATAGCTGACTGTGATGTTGACGCTGCTGACATGCACCTGATCTTTGAACCGGAAGTGCAAAAATGCAAGGAATTTACAGGCGGTCAAACAATGTATATTGATAATAGTAAATGCCATCCTTGCGGAGACTGCTTATACATATGTAAATTCGGAGCGGTTAAACGAACCGGAAGCTACGGATACCAGATCGACGAAGATAAATGTGAAGGTTGTGGCGCATGTGTCGAGCTGTGTCCAAGAAACGCCATATTCGGCAGACCTGGAATTGATGGTCGATGGTATGAATCAAACATACGAAGTGGAAAAATGAGTCATGCAACACTTGTCCCCGGCAAGTCCAATTCCGGCAAACTGGTAACACTGGTACGCAACAAAGCCGGTGAGCTGATAGACAAGAATAACTATGTAATTATCGACGGCTCACCTGGTACAGGCTGCCCTGTGATTGCTTCAGTAGGCGGAGTCAAATATGTAGTCCTGGCAGCAGAACCAACGGTGTCCGGACTTCATGACCTGACCATGATATATGATCTTTGCAGGCACTTCAGACTACCTGCCGGTATCGTCATTAACAAAGCCGATTTAAATGAAGAAATGAGCACTAAGATAATTAATTTTGCCAATAATAACAATATAGATTTACTCGGCAGAATATCATATAATGAAGTATTCTGTAATGCCATGTCAGAAAAACAAACTGTAGTTGAATACTCCCCTGACAGTAAAACTGCCAGGGAAATAACAGCAATATGGCAAAACATTAATAAAGCAATAAGGAAATAACAATATGGTACAAGATAGCGGTACTCACGGGCATCCGCAGGCGGATAAAGAAAAACTTGAACGAGTAATGAATGCTATCGGCAAAAAAATACTCGTCTTGAGCGGTAAAGGCGGTGTAGGCAAAAGTACAGTAGCAGTTAACCTGGCTGTTGAGCTGAGTAAAAAAGGATATAAAACCGGCCTGCTTGACATTGACCTTCATGGACCAAGTGTACCAAGAATGACCGGCTTAAGCGGCCAGAGATGTCACGGCGACAATGAAACACTCATCCCTATAGTTGTGTCTGAGACATTGAAAGTAATGTCAATAGACTTCCTGCTGGATGATATCAACAAAGCCGTAATATGGCGGGGACCAATGAAAAACTCAGTCATACAGCAACTGCTGGCTAATACAGACTGGGGCGAACTGGATTACCTGGTAATCGATTCACCGCCCGGAACTGGTGATGAACCGTTAAGCGCGGCACAATTAGTCGGAATCAATGCCGGCGCCGTGGTAGTAACCACTCCACAAGCAGTTTCAATTGGCGATGTACGTAAATGCCTGACATTCTGCAACCAGGTAATGCTGCCAATATGGGGATTAATCGAAAATATGTCATCTGTAGTATGCCCTCATTGCGGAGAAAAGTTTGACATTTTCAAATCCGATGGTGGTAAACAACTGTCAGAAGAAAGCGGCCTGACCTTACTGGGCAGTCTGCCAATTGATCCAGGCATTGCAACCGGTGGTGATGCAGGCATGTCTATTTCTGAAAGCAAAACAACAGATGTTGTCCAGGATGAACTGGGAAAAATCGTAGAAACTTTACTTAGCAAAATACATAAAAAATAATCATAAGGAGTTATTCATGAAAATAGCACTACCAACAGTAAACGGTGAACTTTGCATGCACTTTGGCCATTGCGAAAAATTCATTATATTTGAAATCAATGAAGATAACACAATTTCTACCAGCTCTGAACATACCCCACCACCTCATGAACCAGGAGTCCTACCGGCATGGCTGGCTGAAATGTCAGTAAATACTATTATCGCCGGTGGAATGGGACAGCGGGCACAAGCCATTTTCAGCCAGCACCAGATAAGTGTTATTACAGGCGCTCCCGCTATGGAAGCAACTGCTGTCGTACAGGCTTACCTCGACAACAGCCTGGAAACAGGCATTAATGCGTGCGACCATTAATAAAACTTCTCAAACAATAATATGCGACTAGAAAAAGCTTCAAATGAATTTAGAATTAATGCAGCAACTTAGCCAAGAGGTACATAGTAGATGCTTTGCCTGCGGTGACAATTGTAATGAAGGTTTGGGATTAAGGTTTAACATCGAAAACGATAAAGTTGCTTCAATATTTAAGATTGACAAAAAATATCAGGGTTACAACGGCATTGTTCATGGCGGCATCACAGCTTCCATTCTTGATTGTGCCATGGTACACTGCCTGTTTGCCCTGGGTATCAAAGCTTTAACAATAGAACTAACCACAAAATATCGGCACGCCATCGAAATAGAAGTCGAAACTGAGGTTAACGCGTGGCTGGTTAGTGAATCGCACGGATTATATAGTTTAAAAGCTCAAATATGCCAAGGCAATAAAACAAAAGCTGAAGCTACCGGCCGTTTTTACAGAGCAACGGCAAACAGTTAATGTTTTAAGGCCGAAAATCCTCCGCCTCAATAAACCAGCTGGGACTATTAGAAATTGTCAGGGCCGTATCTATAAGCGCAATATGAGAATACCCTTGCGGGAAATTCCCAAGTAATCGTTTAGATGCAAAGTCAATATCTTCACTAAACAACCCCAGATGATTACTATATGACAGGAGTTTCTCAAACATTTCAACGGCCTGCTCTTTGTGCCCGATAAGATAAAGGCTCTTAATCATCCAGAAGGTACAAACAGTAAAAGATGATTTAGGCTCACCAAAATCATCTGGCGTTTTATAGCGATACATAAGCCCATCTTTGCAGAGCCTGTCATAAGTTTGCAAAACAGTCTTTTCAAATATTGGATCTTTGGAGGACAAAAAGCCATATTGCTGTGCCAATAGATTTGAAGCATCTAATGCTTCAGAGCCATAATGCTGAACCAAAGCCCCGGTTTCCGGGTCACAACCATTTTCCAGGATATCCTGCCTTATATTATCACGGAACTTGGAATATTCCCTGGCTTCATTTCGTTTCTCAAAAAAAGCCGCTATCCTGGCAGCTCTATCCATAGCAGCCCAACATAGAATTTTTGAAAAAACAAAATGTTTTTGCTCTGTCCTGAATTCCCAGATACCTGAATCCAGTTCCTGCCAGTTATGCTCAACATGACGTGCTAAAGTACGAACTACAGTCCAGACATCCTCTTTATTATCCATAGTATCATGGAAAAACTGCAAACTTTGATAAATAGCATCAAGCAAAACCCCATAAATATCATTCTGCTTTTGAAGAGCAGCAGCATTACCTATTCTTACCGGCCTGGAATTTTCATAACCTCCCAGCCAAGGCAGAACTTTTTCTTCCATACTTCTTCGATGGTTGACAGGATACATAATCTGGACACGTTCATCCTTAAATGGGACAATATCCAAAATAAAGTTCAAGAATCGCTTGGCAACATTATAATGCCCAAGACGGACTAGAATATTAATAGTCATAGAAGCATCACGAATCCAACAAAAACGATAATCCCAGTTACGCACTTCACCTATCGTTTCAGGAAGACTAGTAGTTACAGCCGCCAAAATAGCACCTGTCTTCTGCGAAGCAAGCATCTTCAAAACAAGTGAGCTTCTTTCGATTTCTTTCTGATAACCTGACATGACTGTTGTCTTAGCAAGCCATCCCATCCAATATACTTTTGTACGTTCAAATTCAAGAACCACCCAATCCAAGTCAGGCTTATACAATTTCTGATTATAGCAAACTGCCATAAAACAATCATCTTCCAGCAAAACAGGACGACTATCGGCAATATCACTTAATTCCAGATCGCTATATAAATAAACTGATTCGTACGGTCCTTCAGTTGTGTAATGTTTAAGATAATGCTCAGTCAAAGTCTTGGATGCTTCATATTGAGCATACGCCGGACGAGGATCATAAATTACACGAATCTCCGGTCTTCCTTTTAATACACGGATATACCTGATAATTTCAGGCGGACAATGATACTGTCCCTGCGTATTTTGAAATCTCGGCATAAAATCATTTACTTCAAATTTTGTCTGCCCGTGAGTATAAGTTGTTGTAAGTATGTTTGTGCGGGGAATATAATTTTGAGTAACCTTGTAATCTCCTACAGGCTCAATTGCAAAACAACCACCCCTCTCTTGATCTAAAATCTTTGCAAAGAACGAAGAAGAGTCAAAATCAGGCAGACAACACCAGTCAATACTTCCGTCTTTTGAGACCAAAGCGGCACTTTTACAATTTCCAATTACTCCATAATCAAGATTATTCATAATACAGTTCTTTTTTATGTTATATTATTTATTCTATTAGTGACTTTAAAAACGCTCTCAATTCAAACGGTGAATCTAATCGATAAACCGCATTTGAGGGCCCCATACCGATTTTACATGATATGGCCTTTTCCGGAAGAGCATTAAACATATCTTCATCAGTATAATCATCCCCGGCACAAAAAATGAAGTCCCAATCATCACTGCCGGCCCAATTGATAATCGACTGACCTTTATTAGCTCCAATATCTTTTACCTCTACTATTTTATTACCTTCAAACACTCCTATATTCAGGTTTGAAGTCATATCAACAAGAGCATTTTTTACTTCCTGTGTACGCAGCTTCGCCAGATCAGGTTCGCTCTTTCGACAATGCCAGACAAGTGAATATACTTTTTCTTCAATAAACGAGCCTGGCGTCCTGTCGACATACAGCTCAAATATAGGTCTGACAATTTTTTTCCAGTCATTTTCAGGAGCAACCATTGTTTCCCATTTTCCATTTTCGTTGCGAACATAAGCTCCATGCTCGACGACCAACGCAAGAGGAAAGTGGCCCACCCATTTTTCAAGAGTATCTTTATCTCGGCCACTGATAATAACAACCTGATTCCTGGGATCATTTGTTAATTTTTCGAGAATACCAAGAATCTCTTCGTCAGGAAATGCCTGCTCGGGAAGTTTAAAGAACGGCACCAGAGTACCATCATAATCGAACAATAAAAGCCTCTTTTCTGCAGTTGCATAATTTAAGGTAGCTTCTGCACGATGCTTACGAATAAATCTTCTTGTTACAGAATACTCCTGCTTATTTTTTATTTCCTTTAATCGTTTCAGAAAATCTTCTGCCCAATGTCCGACAGTATACCGCGATAAACGCTTTTGCATAAGCTTATTGCGACGCTTACGTTCTTTATCGGGCATCTCCAGAGCATCCTTTATGGCATTAACAAGCTTTCTATGGTCAAATGGATTAATTACTAAAGACTCGCCAAGCTCGGAGGCTGCACCGGCCATTTCACTTAATATCAGTATTCCCTGCTCCTCTCGATGTTCCTGACAGGCAACAAATTCCTTTGCTACCAGATTCATACCGTCTCGGAGTGGGGTTATCAATGCTACATCAGCAATATTATATAGAGCCGCCAGTTGGTCAAAAGGAAGAGAGCGATAGAGATATTGTATAGGGATCCAATTGACAGTACTGAACTCACCGTTGATACGTCCGACGGTAACTTCTATCTGATCTCGCAACTCAGCATAATCATCAACTTTCGTTCTAGAAGGAACTGCAATTATCATAAGAGATACTTTTCCATGGTAATGAGGGTTCTCTGTAAGAAAAGTATTATATGCCAGCAATCGCTCTAATATACCCTTTGTATAATCCAGCCTGTCAACTGAAATTATCAAACGCAATTCTTTATTTGTACTATAATTATTAACCTGTGCCTTAACTTCAGGCAAATCAAAGCTGTTTGCATATTTATAATAATCTATACCCATCGGGAACGCATCTACCCTGACAAGTCTGTCACCCACAACTAATTCGCTTAAGTGATGTTCATGCCCTGCAATTCGATATACACTACTGAGAAAATGCCTTACATAGTCGTATTCATGAAAACCGACAAGGTCGGCACCGAGAATTCCTTCCAGAATTTCCATACGCCAGGGCAGATGGCGAATAAGTTCAAAGGTAGGAAATGGAATATGTAAAAAGAAACCAATATCTGCATCCGGCATCTTTTCACGAAGCATTCCGGGCAAAAGCATTAATTGATAGTCATGAATCCATACTTGATCTTCAGGCGTAATATGTTTAACAATTTCGTCACAAAATGCCTGATTAACCTGTTTGTAAGTATTCCAATATTCATCTCTAAATGAAGATTTTGTGGAAAAATAATGGAATAACGGCCAGATAGTCTTATTAGAGAAACCTGCATAAAACTCTTCTATATCCTGCTCGCTTAAAAAAAGAGGAATGCAGCCGCGTGACTTCAACTCTTTCTTTATCTTCTCAGCTTCTTTTTTATTAATCTGATCATTAGCGAGTCCCGGCCATCCCATCCAAAGGCGTTCTTTGGGATCCTCAAGAGATGCTATGCCAGTTGCAACACCGCCAACGCTGGAATGGAAAGACAACTCTCCGTTTTCTTTCGACACGCTTACCGGCAATCTATTGGAGATCATTATCAGTCTTGACATTGCTTATACCCATTAGTTTTTTATAATTTAATTTGCTGTATATATTTATATCAGTTTTACCCCACTTCCTATAGAGTTTATACCAAAGCATACAACATATTCAAGAGAAAAATAAATGAAAGCCCCTAATAATATAACCATTAAATTAATAATACATACAAACTTATAATAAAATAATCGTTTTCGAAGGGTTTGAAGAAGGAACTGAAATTTACAAGCCTAAGTATCAGAATTCAGCATTATAAAACAAATGTCCCTCACATTTACAGTCAGATGCCCCAAAACCAGGAATAATTCTCTGGTATAATAAAGATAATTCTTCGGCTAACTCACATTCAGTAATATCAAAATCTTCCAGAATAACCGCGCCGAGCATTTGAGCATAAATAGACAGATAATCAATATGCCAACGAAGCGGCTTATTTTGACTGGCATGTCGATCAAGCCGTGACATCATATTTCGCTTTGCACTACCCGCATAAAAATAATAACCTGGCACAAAGTCATGCCTGCCAAACTTTCCTACTTCAATAGTTAATGCCTTTTCGAGATTGAAGATTGCTATATATAAACCACTATCCATACCAAATATATACCAAAGCTTTAATGCGCATAAAAAAGCCGGACAGTTTTAACCGTCCGGCCAGTAATTGATTAAACATTATAAGTTGTTGACGCTGTTGTACCACCGCGACCTGTCCAGTTTGTATGGAAGAATTCGCCGCGAGGCTTGTCAATGCGTTCGTAAGTATGAGCGCCAAAATAGTCACGCTGGGCCTGCAGCAGATTTGATGGCAGACGCTCGGCACGATAACCATCATAATAAGCCAAGGCTGAGTTAATTGCAGGCATAGGAATACCCATCTGAACAGATGCAACCAGCACCCTTCTCCAGGCATCCTGGGCTTTCTCAATGGCATCCTTAAAGAAAGAGTCCATCAGCAGATTATTTAATTCAGGATTTTTGTCAAATGCTTCTTTAATCTTGCCAAGAAATACTGAGCGGATAATACAACCGCCACGCCACATCAAGGCAATACCTCCATAATTCAAATTCCAGCCGTATTCAGCAGCCGCAGCTCTCATCAGCTGGTAACCCTGGGCATAGCTAACGATTTTTGAAGCATATAATGCCTGACGCAAATCATCGACCATCTGTTTTTTATTTCCATCGAAAACCTTACCTGGTCCGGCCAGTACTTTTGAAGCTTCAACACGCTCTTCCTTCAACGCAGACAAACAACGAGCAAACACTGCTTCGGTTACCAGTGTCAGCGGCTGGCCGGTATCTAAAGCAGAAACCGCTGTCCACTTACCGGTACCTTTCTGACCGGCAGTATCAAGAATAAAATCAACAACAGCTTCACCATCATCATCTTTATAACCAAGAATATCACGAGTTATTTCGATCAGATATGAGTCAAGCTCACCTTCATTCCAATCTTTGAAAACATCATGCATTTCTTCATTAGTCATGCCAAGACCCTGTTTCATCATCTGGTAGGTTTCACAGATCATCTGCATATCACCATACTCAATACCATTATGAACCATCTTGACAAAATGCCCTGCACCGCCTTCTCCAACCCAGTCACAGCAAGGCTCACCAGCATCTGTATGAGCTGAAATCTTCTGGAAAATGGGCTTTACAGCTTCCCAGGCTTTTGGCGAACCACCCGGCATAATTGACGGCCCCAGCAACGCTCCTTCTTCTCCACCGGAAACACCGGTACCAATATATAATTTACCCTGACTTTCAACCAGTTCTGTTCTGCGAACGGTATCAGGGAAATGGCTGTTTCCACCATCAATTATGATATCTCCATCATCAAGAAGTGGTAATACCTGCTCAATACACAAATCAACAGGTTTTCCGGCTTTAACCATCATCATAACTTTTCGAGGACTCTTCAGACTGGCTACCAATTCTTCAACAGACTTACAGCCAATAATGTTTTTGTCTTTAGCCCGTCCTTCCATAAATTCATCTACTTTTGAAACTGTCCGGTTATAACAGGCAACAGTAAAACCTTTACTTTCCATATTCAAGATCAGATTTTCACCCATCACAGCTAAACCAATCACAGCAATATCTGCTTTCGACATTATATATTCTCCATATATTAATATTTGTTTTTCTTTATCATAATGTTATTCAACATAAAGGGACAAAGTCAATGCCTTTATATAAAACCTTACAAAACAGGACATTAGAGTATCAGATCAAAACAGTAATCTATCTTTTTACTCTTGCGTTTCCTTCCCATATACTCCAAAGCTGATCTTCATCAGCAGGCTGAGCATAATCTGTCAGCATAGTTGCAGCCAATGCACCACTGGCCCAGCCAAACCTGGCGCATTTTTGAACATCCCAACCCTTGAGAATGCCGTAAAGTAAGCCACCAACAAAGCCATCGCCACCGCCTATACGGTCCAAAACACCGATCTCACGCGGCTTGATTACTTCCCAGTCTTTACCGTCGGTAACCAAAGCCCCCCACATGTGACAGTTAGCCGAGACAACTTCTCGAAGGGTTGTACCAAAATAACCGGCATTGGGATATGCCTTCTGAACCCTGCCAATCATTTCCTTAAAACTGTCTATTTTTTCATCAAGACCCTGACCGCCGGATTCCGGACCTTTGATCCCCAGACAAAGCTGAAAATCTTCTTCATTACCAATCAGAATATCACTGCGAGAAGCAATCTCTGCGAAAGCCTCGGACAGCTCTTTTTCACGACCTTTCCAGAAACTGGCACGATGGTTTAGATCAAATGAGATAAGAGAACCATTTTCTTTTGCAACCCTGGCAATATCAAGACAGAACTTACTGGTCTTGGGGGATAATGCCGCAATCAGACCTGACAGATGCACAATGGTAGTACCTTCCTTGCCAAAAATTCTGTCAAGATCAAAATCGTCAACACAAAGCTCACGACCAACCTCACCGGCACGATCATTCTGAACACGCGGCCCACGAGAACCCCATCCACTATCTGCCATATTAATCTGGTGTCGATACCCCCATGGGCCACCCTGATCAAATTCAGGTCCTTCAAAATCCATACGACGACTTCTGATATTATCCTTGATAAAATGAGAAACCGGACTACCCTTAACAAATGCCGTTAAAACCTTGACCGGCATACCCAGGTAAGATACAACACTTGCAACATTACTTTCGGCACTGGTAGCCTGCATCTTAAAAGTATCACTGCAATGAAAAGGCTGTGAATTTGCAGGGGTCAAACGAAGCCCCATGCTTGTTGGAATTATTAAAGCATATTTTTTTGATGTTTCGGTCATTACTTAGACTCCATTATAAATTTACTATTTAAACTTCTCCTTCCAGGCCCACAATCCAAGACCCGGGTTTGAAATATAGAATACTTCTTCACCATCGACAGTATTATATCCATCGTGGAGTTTTTCTGGATTATATCGTTTAAGCATCTCGTCCAGATCAGCATATGTAAAATTGACAGATTCAATTTCCTCTCGGCTGATATTTCCCGGACAATAGGTAACGTTAAATCTGCCTTCCGACGATCCATGAATAAGGTGTGCTGCGGCACTCAGGTTATTACTCAACTCTTCATTTTCTTTTGTGAGCTGCAAGACTTTATCAGTACCAACATATCCATACTTACGGATAAGGCGGTCAATTTCCTTATCCTCGCCAAATTCTTTCAGGCCGGGTGCCAGAACAATCAGCTCACCGCCATCAGCCATCGCCATGCGGGTACGATAAATACTCTTATTACCTAGCCAGGTGCTCTTAAACTCTTCCGGTTCAAGGTAAACTACCGCTTTTTTCAGCGGTTCATTCAGCATCTGAAAATTTACCTTTAACGACAATTCAGCCGCTAATTCATAACATTCAACATCATCGCCAATAAACAAACCTCGTATCGCCTGACCTTCCTCGGTTGCCGAAACTACTGTCAGAACATATACAATTGGAATATCTTTGGCAAAATGATCTGATGCATAATTAAGCACTTTTCTTACTGGAGTATCAGCCCGTCCCATGATATTTTCCATACCATAAGCAGCTCCAAGAAAATGACTCTTGTTAATACCCTCTGCACCACCTGTACCAACAAAAATATTTTTATTATAATTGGCCATGCCAATAACTTCATGCGGTACTACTTGACCTATTGACAAAATCAGGTCGTGTCCGCCTTCTATCAGCATTCTGTTCACTTGAGCCGGCCAGCTAAAATCTACTTTGCCGCCGCTGACTTCCTTAACATACTCAGATGGCACCTCACCAATGGTCACTACATCATTACGCCAATCGTGCACCCTGAAGAGATCATGCGGGATCTGGCCAAACATGCGATCAATCTCTTCAGCCGTCATAGCATAGTGAGTGCCAAGTGCTGGTAGTATATCTGTCAGTCTTTCACCATAGTATTGCCAGATAAATTCGGTAAGCTTACCCGCACGAGAATAAAAACGGGTAATATCTGGCGGAAGAGCAAGCACTTTTTGCCGATTGCCAATTTTATCTAAAGCTTCACACAGCCCGGCATTTAAATCAGATAATGTCAGGCTTTCATTTTCATGGCCTCTTGAATAGTAGAGCATATAAAACTCCGTAGATAATTAGACACCACTAAAAGCACTGAAACCACCGTCAATCGGAATAACAGTGCCGTTTACAAATTTTGAAGCATCACTTATGAGCCACTGAACTGTACCACAGATCTCATCGGCATCACCAAAACGTCCCATAGGTGTATGGTCGATAATCTGCCGGCCGCGAGGGGTAAGATCGCCGGTCTTTTCGTCAGTCAAAAGAAAACGGTTCTGATCGGTCAAAAAGAAACCCGGAGCTATTGCATTAACACGAATATCTGTAGAGTACTTCTGGCACATATGTACTGCCAGCCACTGGGTAAAGTTGCTAACCGCAGCTTTGGCAGCAGAATAAGCAACTATCTTGGTAAGCGGCTTATATGCATTCATGCTGGAAACATTGAGAATAATCCCCTTCTTTTGCTCCGCCATGTATTTACCATAAACCTGTGACGGCAACAGTGCCCCAATCAGGTTCAGGTCAAAAACCCAGCGAAAAGCATCTGCAGGAATATCAAAGAATGACAGCTCGTCAGTAGCTGTAGCTTCTTTTTTATTTCCGCCTGCTCCATTGATTAATACATCAACACCACCCATCAGCTCAATAGCTTTATCCAGCGAATTTTCCACCTCTTCTTTGACAACAACATTCATTTTCAGAGGATAAGCAACTCCGCCGGCATCTGTAATTTCTTTCGCAAATCCTGCAGCTCGGTCTAACTTATAGTCTCCAATACAAACTATTGCGCCACGAGCAGCAAAAAACCTGACGAGTTCACTGCACAACACCCCTGATCCGCCAGTAACAACAATTCGCTTTCCTTTTACATCAAATAAATTACTCATTACATAAACTTCTTTATTCTAAAAATATATTTTATCACTAAACACTAAATACCCTCATGGAGTAAACAGCATATACTATCATTATAGATTAAACCCAAAGTAAGTCGCAGCATTATTATAACTAATATCTTTAACCATCTGACCAACAAGCTCATAGTCGTCAGGTATAAGGCCATTAGCCATATCATTACCAAGAATATTACATAATACCCGACGGAAATATTCATGACGGGTATAAGACAAAAATGAACGGCTATCCGTTACCATACCAACAAAACGACGCAGCAGACCAAGCTGACTAAGAGCTTCCATCTGCCTTTCCATTCCGTCTTTCTGATCAAGGAACCACCAGCCGCTGCCCAACTGTATTTTCCCTGGAACCGAACCATCCTGGAAATTACCAAGCATAGTTGCCAGCATCTCATTATCGCCAGGGTGCAAATTGTAAAGGATTGTTTTTGGCAGTTTATCAATACTTGTTAACCTATCCAAAAACTTGCTTAATGCCTTGGCATAGCCGGAATCAGCAATTGAGTCAAAACCGGTATCCGGTCCCAGCGAATTAAACATCGCAGTATTGTTATTTCTCATTGCACCTACATGCAGCTGCATTGTCCAGTCTCTATCTGCATCCATAATTGCAAGCTCAAGCAGCATAGAAGTCTGGAATACTGCAACCTCATACTCTGTTACGCGATCACCATTACGAACTCTTGCAAAAATACAATCAGCTTCATTTTCGTTAAATGTTTCTGACACAACAGTATCAAGTCCACGGTCAGAAAGCCTGCAACCACATTCATGGAAGAAATCATGACGCTTTCTCAGAGCTTCAAGTAAATCATCGTAACTGTTAATTGCCATACCGGCTGCAGCTGCCAGCTTATCTACATATTCATTGTATGTATAAGGGTCCGCTATCTTCATTGCCTTGTCAGGACGCCAGGTTGGCAGAACCTGCACATCAAACGAATCATCAGTAAGGATTTGTTTGTGATACTCCAGTGAATCTATCGGGTCATCAGTAGTACATGCCAGAACTACATTACTCTCTTTCATCAAAGAGCGGGCTGATATACTTTTAAGTTTTTCTCCAGTACGCTGCCATATATCCTCTGATGTTTCAGGCGATAGCAGATCAAAGACATCAAAATACCTTGCCAATTCCAGTTGAGTCCAATGATACATCGGATTACGCAGCAGATAAGGCATTGTTTCCGCAAATTTCTCAAACTTTTCACGATCTGCAACGTTTCCTGTACAGAATTTCTCAGCTACACCATTTGACCTCATCGCACGCCATTTATAATGGTCACCGCCCAGCCATACCTCTGCGACATTAGCCCACTTTTTGTCTCCCGCTACTTCCTGGGGAGGTAGGTGGCAGTGAAAGTCAATGATAGGCATATCTTTGGCATATTCATGATACAGCTTGCTTGCCTGTTTAGTCTGTAAAAGAAAATCATCGTGAATAAACTTCTTCATTATTAACTCCTGTGTCTTTATTCAACACAATTACTTGATTATAATTCTATTTCTGAAGCCTTGCTTAACGCCGCTTTTACCTGGCCTGTTATAACAGACCATTGCTTGTCGGCAATCTGCTGCTTTGTAGCCAGCCATGAACCGCCAATATTATTTACAAACGGTAAACGTAGATAGTCATTCATATTATCGAGTTTCAATCCGCCTGTAGGGCAAAATGCAACACCAGCTGAAATATAAGGAGCTGCCATCGACTTGAGCATATTTACTCCACCTGCAGCTTCCGCTGGGAAAAATTTCAGAGAAGTACATTCCAAACTCAACGCACCTTCAATATCACTAGGTGTCATAACACCAGGAATAAAAAAGGTGTTATTAGTCTGGAAAAACTTCACTATTTCAGGATTCAAACCAGGTGCCAGCCCAAAATCAACACCGGCGTCAACTGCAATTTTAGCCTTGTCCATTGAGATAACAGTTCCGGCACCAAGAAGCATTTCTGGAAAATTCTTCTTTATACTAACTATTGCATCTGAGGCGGCTTCTGTTCGAAAAGTAATTTCAATAACATCTAGACCTCCTGCAAGAAATGCCTCTGCCAGCGGGCAGGCGTCTGCCTCGTCTTCGATAACGACAACAGGTATAACCGGTTTATTTTTTAGTTTTTCCATTTTATTTATTCCTAACTTATAGTTAGTATTCAGCTATCATTTATTTTTAAGACACAAAGCCAATTTATAAAAATCAGACCTAGGAAAAATATTTATTATCATTCACATATTACCTATCAACCCTTGCTACGCCTCCTCCAACAAGCTTTTCAACTTCATTCAAGCTTGCCATCGTTGTGTCACCTGGCGTAGTCATTGCCAGTGCCCCATGAGCTGCTCCATATTCAACCGCCATCTTAGGGTCATCAAGTTCCATAAGCCCGTATATAAAACCGGAAGCAAAACTGTCACCTCCGCCAACTCTATCCATTATTTCCAGATTTGGCCTGTGCGTAGCGGTATAGAATTCTCCTCCCGCCCAGCACATTGCCCCCCAATCGTTAATCGTTGCAGTCCTGACACTACGAAGCGTAGTTCCAGTTGCCTTGAAATTAGGATATTCCTGTGTTGCTTTTTTAATCATTTTTTCAAAAGCACTTGTTTCCAGTTCTGTAAGATGTTCATCTACCCCTTCAACCTCCAAACCCAGACAGGCTGTAAAATCTTCTTCATTTCCTATCATTACATCTACGTATTTGGCAATCTCTTTATTTACTTCCTGGCATTTTTCATGACCACCTACAGCTTTCCACAAAGACGGTCTGTAATTCAAGTCATAAGATATAATAGTGCCATATTTTTTAGCCGATTTCATAGCTTCAATCACGACCTCCGGAGTGGTGTCGCTCAGCCCGGCATAAATTCCTCCGGTATGAAACCATCTAACTCCAATATTACCAAAAATATCATCCCAATCAATATCGCCTGCCTTGAGCTGAGATGCTGCTGATAATCCGCGATCACTACAGCCAACCGCGCCACGGATTCCAAAACCCCGCTCTGTAAAGTTTAATCCGTTACGTATCGTCCTGCCTATACCATCATAATCAAACCATTTAATCAAAGATGTATCAACTCCGCCCTGTAGAATGAGATCTTCCAGAAGCAAACCAATTTCATTTTTTGCAAACGCCGTAACGACTGCCGCGCGTTGTTTGAAACAGCGACGCAGTCCACGAGCTACATTATACTCACCTCCGCCTTCCCAGGCTCTAAATGACCTGGTTGTACGAATGCGACCTTCACCTGGATCCAGCCTGAGCATAATCTCTCCAAGTGAAAGAATATCGTATTTGCATTGTTCTTTTTGCTTTACATCAAATAATGGCATTACACATACTCCTGAATTGAATCTCCTATTCAGCCCTCTAGGCTATTAATTTTCCACAATTCATGGTTTTATTTCAAGTAATTTTATTGAGCTAAATCAATAAAAGTTATACTATACTACACAAATTCCACATATAAAACACAATTTTATTTAATATTTTCTTGCAGTGAAAACCATGTAACTACCTGAAAAATATTAACATATCCAACAACACACTTTTTCTCTCTCAACCAGCTTATATTACACAATAATGAAATGAGCCGCTATTGACAAACAAAAAACTGGATAATAGTGCAGTATTTCCTAATTTTAGTATAATTTTATAATAATTTACCTCAATTACCATTCTTGCCTTTTGATAAACCCAAAACACAGAAAAATAACATAAAAATAACATAAATATCTTAAAAAACACATATATCAATTGTTTCACCACCTCTAATTTACTATACTTGAATTAAGTTAATCTGAAAAAAAGTAAGTAATTATGGTTTCACAATATCATAAATTAATGATTCTGAAGATTCCTGCCAGAAACCACCACAAAAACATAGGAGAATAGTTGAAAATGTGTAGATACATACCCGCACATATTTTATTTCTGATATTACTAATATCAACATCTGCATCTTTTGCGGCAAACCATCTTTCTGGCGATCTAACAGGCGATTGCATTGTCGATATCGCTGATCTGCAAATCCTTACATTTCAGTGGCTTACGACTGAAAACATTGAAGAGGACGGCCTTGTCGCCTATTGGAAATTTGATGAAACCGGCGGCGAGACTCTCCTGGAATCTGTTTCTGGTTCCCAAAACACCATTTACGGAGAACCTGAATGGCGACCTGAAAGCGGCATAATAAGTGGAGCACTATACTTTGACGGTATTGACGATTACATTATTGCAGAAAATATATCAGGAATTGGTGGTCATGAACCTAGAACAATCACCGCATTCA
This sequence comes from Sedimentisphaerales bacterium, assembly GCA_963666285.2. GTDB lineage: Bacteria > Planctomycetota > Phycisphaerae > Sedimentisphaerales > SM23-30 > JAFGDI01. Next base: position 689,940 of record OY762711.1, on the reverse strand, counting down.
TTACGAACAAGGAAGAACAGACAAGCCTGGATACTATTTTGTCATGGGGCATAGCTGATGCTGGCAAAAAATGGATAATTATGATCGACGAGATTACAGGACAGCTTGCGTTAGGGATTTATAACGCCAGATTGATAGGAGGCAATAATTTACATGATGATCAATGGCATCATATTGCTATTGTCCTGCCTGATGGTGCCAATAATATAAATCAGGTTAAAATGTTTGTTGACGGATTTGAAATATACACAAATGCAAATGAACTTGATTTAGAAATTAACACTTCCTTAAACGAAAGCATATTAATTGGAGCCACTGACATTAACCAGGCTGATAATATTCAAACTCCAAAATATCACCATAATGGCTGCATCGATGATATACGTATATATAATCGAGAACTAAGCAGTTGGGAAATATTTAGTATTTACAAATATGGTCATTCCAACACTAGTAGTATAAATAGAAATAACAATCCAATTATCGACAATTCAGACTTTTCCTATCTAGCTAAAACATGGAATCTTGAAATTAGTCCCGTAATTATCAGTGAATTTATGGCAGATAATGATAGCGAAAATCCTCCCGATACTATTAACGGCCATATATTGGACGGACTTGGAGAAGCATCAGACTGGATCGAATTACATAATAATACCAATTATAATTTTAATATCGGCAATTGGACTCTTACAGATAAAGAAAGTAAAAAAAGCAAGTGGGCTTTTCCGCCAAACACTACAATTGAACCCCATGGCAACCTCCTTGTATTTGCTTCTAAAAAAGAAGAGGACGACCATCCCAGCAATTATCCATTTGTCGACTCTTCCGGTTATTTACACACAAACTTTTCGCTAGCAAAAGACGGAGAATATCTTGGATTATTTAGTCCCGCTGGTGAAGTTGTTCATGAATATAAACAAACTTATTACGATAATGATAATTTCTGGGGCTACCCCAAGCAGGAAGAAAATATTTCCTATGGTGTCTTTGACGATATTAACAGTTACTTTGCTTTACCAACTCCAGGATTTGATAACAAACCTGGCTATCTCTCCGAACTTAAAAAACCAAAATTCAGTCATAAAAGAGGTTTTTACAATGATTCGTTTGTACTGGAATTATCCACCGACATCGAAGATGCCGTTATTCGATACACTACTGACGGCAGCGACCCTACCAGCAGAAATGGATACACATACATAGAACCCATACCAATAACAAGCAACAGTTTGACCGGAACATGCATACGAGCTATTGTAGAAAAAATAGGACACAAGAGTAGCCCTATCGCTTCAAATTCATATCTTTTCAACAAAACCACAGCTGCTAGAGGACTTCCTGCCATCTCTCTTAATGGCGAAGCCGGAGAGGTGTTTTACAATCCAAACGGCGTAATGGCAATAAGCGGCGGCTCTTGGTCTAACGACATATGGTATCCGGTAAATTCTTCTGACTATAACAATATGCTTATGCACGGCATGGACTATGAAAGACCTGTTTCTTTCGAATGGATAAGTAATAAATATGATGAGAGTTTCCATGAGGATTGCGGCCTGCGTGTCCACGGAAGTGCATGGATGAGGCCTAGATACACTACCCCTAGCTCTGGAATATGGTATGGCACCGGGAAGATCAGCCAACGCCTGTATTTCCGAAGTTCATATGGTAACAATAATCTTGAAGAGCCTGTTTTAGAAAAGTTTCCTGAAGCTGATAAAATTGATGCTCTTGTTATTCGTGCCGGCCATAATGATATTAGTAACCCATTTGTTCGCGATGAAATGCTAAGAAGACTACAATATTATATGGGACATCCAGCTTCAAGAGGAACCTTTGCAAATCTTTATATAAATGGTGTTTATAAAGGATATTTCAACCCTTGCGAAAGATTAAATGAAGACTTCTGCCAAGAGATGTTCGATAGCGACCTGCCATGGGATGTCGTTGGCTGGGTACAGCCTGACAATGTCCTCGAAGCAAGAGATGGTGACACAGTAGCCTTCAAAAATTATATTGATTTTGTCACAAACAATGACCTTACAAACCCAACTGATTACCTGACCGCCTCTGAACAAATCGACCTGGTTTCATTCATTGACTACCTCATTATTCAATGTTGGAGCGGAAACTGGGACTGGCCGCAGAATAACTGGACTGCCGCTTCCGAGCGAAGCGATAGTCCAAAATGGCACTTCTTCATCTGGGACGGTGAAGGTGGTATGGATAACACTGTCTCAAGAAATTGTTTCACCGTGGGAAATGGATTAAATACTGGCAGCCATGACCTTGCCAAACTATACCGTGGCTTAAAAACCAATCCTGACTTCAAACAACTGTTCGGTGACCGTATTCAGAAACACTTTTTTGAAGCTAATGGATGGATGCAGAAAACTGCATTAACAGAAATATTTAATGAGCTGGCTCATGAAGTCAGCGGCGTTATTACCAACGTTAACCAGTATATACCAACCAGTTTCATTCCATCCCGTGAAAACATATTCCTTAATCAGTGTATTAGCGAAGGATTATTTACCTTTCAGGGCCCTTTAATATACCTGGACGGTGAAAATACTCATATAACTAAAAGAACGTATCCAATTGATATAGCACTTGAAAACTACACTGGACAGTCTGGCACAATTTATTACACGCTTAATGAAGAAGACCCTCGTCTATCAGAAACTAAAAAAAATATCTCTTTCATACTTGTTCCTGAAAATGCTGCAAAAAAAATACTTGTACCAACCTATAATATCGGAACGTCCTGGCGGGGACTGCCTGCAAATGAACCTTATAATGACTCTGAATGGACTGATGGCCTTCCTGTAATAAATGATAAAACCGGTGGTGTGGGATATGAGGTAGATATTAATAGCTCCACTTCAAATAAGCCATATATCAGCTATGATGTACTTGACGAAATGCGGGGAGTTAATACATGCATATATATTCGCATCCCATTCGAAATAACAGAATCAAACTATAACCAATGGAATTTCCTGACATTAAATATACGATACGATGACGGCTTTGTCGCTTATATCAATGGCCAGCAAGTTGCACAGGCAGGCATTAGTACAACACCTTCATGGAACAGCACAGCCAGCAGCCACGAAAATACAGGCATGACATCTTTTTCTATTTCTAACCATTTAGATAAACTTAAATTGGGGACAAATATTCTTGCTATACATGGCATAAATACATCTATAAACAGCACCGACTTCGTTATCTCAGCTGAACTTGAGGGAGGCGTCTATACTAACAACTCTATATCGCCTTCAGCAATTGAATACACATCTCCTATAACTGTAGACAAATCAGGAACAATTAAGGCAAGAACACTTAACAATGGCACATGGAGTAGCCTAAAGGAAGCAACATTCCTAATTGGCAAAATACACGAAGGTCTTCGAATATCAGAAATTATGTTCAACCCTTATTCTGATCCAAACGAAGAATTCATCGAATTTACCAATATTTGTGATTCCACTATTAACCTTTCAAATTGCACTATCAACAATGGTGTTGATTTTGTATTCCCAGATACTACTTTAGCTCCTGGCCAATATGCTCTAGTTGTAGCAGACACTCAAACTTTCACCAATAAGTACGGTAATAACAGACCAATCATTGGTCAATATACTGGAAGGCTTGATAATTCTGGCGAAATGATCACCGTTAGAGATATTAATGATATAAAAATACAAGAAATTGATTATGATGATCAATGGCATGACATAACAGATGGTAAAGGATTTTCGCTTACCTTGACAGATGACTATGAAACCGAAGTAAATAATAGTTTGACCGCAGATTACAGGTTTGATGGACTTAAAACCAATTACTTGGTAAATTCTGCTTACTCTCAACTTGCTCAATTAATGAATAGTACTCCAAAAACACGAACTAACGGTATTATTCAGAACTGTTTGAGATTGGATGGTTTTAATGATTATATATCCTTACCACAAGATACAGTATCACAACTTAGTGACTTCACATTCTCATGCTGGATTAAGCTGCCTTACAAATTCAAATCAGCTCGCATCCTGGATTGTTCTAATAGCAATCAATCTATTACTATTACAGCTAACCTGGATGGCTACTATAATATCACAATCAAAGACCCGTATCAGACCGTTTCACTCACATCATTATCTAAGACAAATATTGGTGACTGGACGCACCTTGCCATCACTAAAAATGGCTCTATATGTACTATCTATGAAGATGGGCTTATTATCGGACAAAGTGACTCTTTCAGTTTATCTCCTGCCGATCTTAACACATTAACCAACAACTGGCTCGGTTATTCCAGTGACGATACTGTTTCTAATTTTGATGGATGGATGGATGAAGTCAGATTCTATAATGCAGCTTTAACTAACGAAGAGGTAATGACACTCAGCCAGGTAAATCCTTGGAATAGCAAATCAGCCTGGAGACCGAGCTCTATAATTGGAGGTACTCCTGGACGAGCTGAAACTGCACAGGAACAGGTTCCTGCTCCAGGCAGTATCGTTATCAACGAAATCCTATCCCATTCACATGCAGAGCTGCCAGATTGGATCGAATTAAAAAATACCACAGACCTGGAAATTGACATTAGCGGATGGTTCCTGTCCGACAGCAACGATTCAGAATCTGAGATCAAAAAATATCAAATTCCTGCTAACACTATTCTCACCCCGGCAAATCCTTATTTTGTAGTTGAAGAGACTAGCTTCAATAATACTTCAGACTCACAATGCAGAATAGCATTTGCCTTGAGTGAAGGTGGCGAAACTCTATATCTGCAATCTGCATCCGGAGAAGAACTTACTGGCTATTTAGAAAGTGAATCATTCGACGCCGCTGAATCTAATGTCTCTTTCGGCCGCTATCAGAAATCAAATGGATCCTGGAATTTTGTTCCGCAATCAGCTCAAACTCCAAATGCCGAAAATGCTTATCCAAAAGTAGGCCCGGTCATTATTACCGAAATCATGTACAACCCGGCAGATGACGACCAGAATCTGGAATATATAGAGTTAACAAATATTTCAAGCAACCCGGTACTTACTGCCACCTATGCAACGACTTATCTGGATGAAAATAATACCCAGTCAACAAATGAGCTGATCCCATGGAAATTTACAGAGGGTATTGAATTTGAATTCCCGGATGATTTGGTATTAATGCCTAACCAGTCTATTTTACTGGTTAAAGACCTGAACTCATTCAATGCTCACTATACCAATGTCCCGCAAAACACTACAATATATCAGTGGGATACGGGTGGGTTGTCAAATGACGGTGAGAAACTGGAAATTGCAATTCCAGGCGATAAGGATTACGGCAAAGACAGGTACTATATCCGTACCGATAGGGTTAATTACGATGACCGCCTGCCTTGGACATTCCAGGCTGATGGTACCGGCAATAGCCTGACACATTTACGGCCAACCGAAGCCGGTAATAACTATACTAATGACCCAGGCAACTGGCATGCTGCTGAACCAACTCCGGGTGTACAATAAAACCCTATAAAAACAACCAACGGCACAGATTTTAATCTGTGCCGTTTTTTTTAACTTCTCTTAAATCTATCAGTTGAATTCTTTTGGCCAAATCTCAAGTCAGAACTCAAGTCCATCGCCAAAATCAATTGTAACATTCCCAAGCTAAAACTCTCGAAACTGCACACACTGAACGATGTCAAAATATTGCAGGATCGAGCATATGAGTTAAGTTTGTTACCGATAAACTAAGCTCTATAATAAAAACTTATTATTTTAGAATAATACTATAGTCCTTTCTTTATAAACCTTCTAGATTCCACCTTTGTTTAAGTAGTAAAATACATATATAAGCTTGGTATAAGAAATGAAATAAATATTGATGCAAAATAGCATTATCGGCATATTATTTTTTTAAGAGTTCCAAAATGATGCATCAGACAAAACAGAAAAATATAAATGGGTATAGTTTTATTTCCGGTTCGCCGCAAAACAATTCCAACGAAATCGTCGTCATTGACTCCCACACTGAAGGTGAGCCAACCAGAGTCGTAATTCATGGAGGACCTGATCTTGGCAATGGAACATTAGTGGAAAAACTAGATCGTTTTAAAGCTAACTATGACCATTTCCGATCTGCAATCGTAAATGAACCTCGCGGATCTGATGTATATGTTGGAGCTCTATACATTGAACCTGATGATGACACAACTATTGGCGGGGTGATATTTTTCAATAATGTAGGATACCTTGGAATGTGTGGACACGGTACTATTGGTCTTGTAAAAACACTGCATTATATGGGCAAGATCACAACAGGCGAACACATCCTGGACACCCCGGTAGGTAAAGTCACAGTAACCCTTTGCGACAATAAAGTTTCTGTCAAAAATGTGCCGAGCTACCGTAAACACATGAATGTCCCTGTTAAAATAGACGACACCGGAACCTTCCATGGAGATATAGCGTGGGGAGGAAACTGGTTTTATTTATGCGAAGATCACAATATGCGCCTGGAGCAGGATAATGTTGAATTATTGATTGATTTCGCCTGGAAACTTAGAAAAAGTGTAAATGAGCAAGGCTATCCTGAGGTCGATCATATAGAACTTTGCGGTCCTTCAAGTTCCAGCCTTGCCAATAGCCGCAACTTTGTCTTATGTCCGGGAAAAGCATACGACAGATCTCCCTGCGGCACTGGAACCAGCGCCAGAATTGCCTGCCTGGCTGCTGAAGGTCTGTTAGCTGAGGAATCAATATGGATACAGGAAAGTATTATTGGCAGCCGATTCGAAGCCAGATATAAATGGGATGGCGATAAAGTTATCCCTATTATATCTGGTAATGCGTACATTAATGCTGAATCAAGATTGCTTATCGACACAACAGATCCTTTCTGCTGGGGGATTAAGCATTGAATTCCACTTATGACGTAATCATAATTGGCGGCGGAATTGTCGGATGCTGCTGTGCGAAATATATCGCCGAATGTGGCCGAAAAACCTTACTGCTTGAACGTCAAATGATTGGCGGAGGAACTACTGCATCAGGCATGGGACACATCGTTGTACTTGATGATTCAGAATCCCAATTTCAACTTTGCCGATATTCTCGCGACCTTTGGACAGAATTTGCAGAGACAAACACTGAAAAAATCGAATGGAACCGCTGCGGTACACTGTGGGTAGCTGCCGACCAGGAAGAAATGGATGCCGTCAAGGATAGATTCACATATTACAATAGTAGAGGTGTAAATGTTGAGATACTTGACCAGAAATCTATCACAGAAACCGAACCAAATTTGAAACCTGGTTTTTTAGGAGGATTATTGGTTCCAGACGATGCTGTTCTTTACCCACCTGCAGCGGCAAAGCTATTTTCCAAGCTGGCTGAGTCGTATGGGGCTGAAATCCGTCAATATACAGAAGTAATAAATACAACATCAGATGGATCCGTTACCCTAAAAGACGGTTCTAAAATTCATGCTGACACTATCATAATAGCTGCTGGCTACAATTCTTCAGATTTAATTACCGATCTTCCGGTCATTAAACGTAAGGGACATCTTGTCGTCACTAATCGTTACCCTGGTATGATTAATCATCAAATTATAGAGCTTGGATATCTCAAGAGCGCTCATTCTGCCGCAAAGGAATCGGTTGCTTTTAATCTTCATCCTTGCGCAAATGGTAAAATAATCATTGGCTCATCACGGCAATTTGATAATTACAGCAAGGATGTTAATTTTGATATTCTTGGTCAAATGCTTAACAGATGCTTTGAATATATGCCAAAATTAAAAGATCTCCAGGCGATAAGAACATGGGCTGGATTCAGACCGGCTACTCCAGACAAAACACCATATATTGGCCCCTGTCCCGGAGAAGACAAAATATGGGCAGCTACTGGCCACGAAGGTTTTGGCATTACAACCTCTATTGCCACAGGCAAGATTATAAGCGAAATGCTCGATAATATTGAAAGTTCAATTCCAACAGCCCCCTATTTGCCATCCAGGATAATGGCAGGAGATGCACAGAATGGCTGATATGATAACAATATACATTAATGGAAATGAGCATAGCGTCCGCGAAGGTGAAATATTATCTTCAGTATTAGCCAAAGCCGGGATAACAGAATTTCACAAATCGCCAGACGGCAGCCCAAGAGGTCCGCTTTGCGGCATGGGAACCTGCTTTGAATGTACAGTTACCGTTAATGGAAATCAGCACTGTCGCAGCTGTCAGACAAAATGTAAATCAGGTATGAAAGTTGAAACCAGATGACAGATAGTAAAAAATTGCATTATGACGTTGTTATCGTTGGCGGTGGCCCAGCCGGTATAGCTGCCGCATGCACAGCTGCTGAGTCTGGCTGCTCGGTCGGACTCTTCGAACTTACAAATAATTTAGGCGGACAAATCTGGAAATCAGCCGAACAAAATCAACAACCTATGGGGGGTGGGGGATGGGTGCGAAGAATTGAAAACTCGAAAGTTAAGATTTATACCCAAGCTGCAGTATTTGCCGCATCTGGTATGGACACAATTCTAGTAGAAACTCCAGATAATGTATTGCAGGTCAAATATTCAAAACTGATTCTGGCGGTCGGTGCCAGGGAAATATTTGTACCATTTCCCGGCTGGACACTGCCCGGCGTATTTGGGATAGGCGGGATGCACAATCTGGCAAAACTGGGCATGGACGTCAAAAATAAAAAGGTCGTACTTGCCGGCAGCGGTCCCCTGCTGTTTGCCGCGGCTGCACACCTAAGGCTGCACGGCGCAAAAGTTAAGTTGATTGCAGAACAGGCCGACTTGCCGAACCTGATCAAATTCGGGATAAAACTGCCAAAACTGGCTCCATCGAAGATCGTTCAGGCTGCTATATATCAATCTATCCTACTGGGCATACCGTACAAGACCCATTGCTGGCCCATAGAAGCTAACGGCATAGACAAAATCGAAAGCGTTACTCTCACAAACGGTACTAAAACCTGGACAGAGCCTTGCAACTATCTGGCATCAGCCTTTGGCTTATGTTCAAATCTGGAATTACCTGAGTTGCTGGGTTGCGAAATACAACAGGAAAAGGTTGTTACTGACAATACCGGCAAAACATCTGTGGAAAACATATACTGTGCAGGTGAGCCAACTGGTATCTCCGGAGTTGATGGTGCATTAGTTGAAGGATTAATTGCCGGATATGCGTGCACCGGAAACCATAAATCAGCCAAACGTTACCAAAAGAAAAAAACAAAAACGATTCTATTTGGCAAGGCACTGGATTTTCATTTCGCGTTAAGGAATGAGCTAAAAGAACTGGTACGACCAGATACAATTATATGCCGCTGTGAAGATGCCGCATATAAAGATATAAAAAACAATACATTATGGCGTGAAGCTAAACTATATAGCCATTTGGGTATGGGGCCATGCCAGGGCAGAACATGCAGCGGTGCAGTACGATACCTTTTTGGATGGGAGAAAACAACTAACCGCGCCCCCATATTTCCAGTCAGAGTCGAATCTCTGGCCGGATATAGCGAAACCTGCTGCGATAAAGCATCGACAGAACTATATTGAAAGGAATTATTATGAGCGACTTATTAACAAAAGACGAATATGTTAAAGCTGCCAAAGAATTACATTTTGAAACTGACGCATTTATTGATGGAAGCTTTGTAAAAGCAGCCAGCGGAAAGACGTTTGCAACAGAAAACCCAGCAACAGGCAAAGAGCTGGCTCAAATAGCAGAATGTGATGTCAAAGATGTCGATAAGGCTGTTAAAGCCGCTAAATTATCTTTTGAAAAGGGAGTATGGTCAGGAATGGCACCTTCTGAACGTAAAGCAATCATGCTGAAATTCTGCGACCTCATGGAAAAACACCAGCAGGAACTGGCATTATTAGATTGCCTGGAAGCTGGTAAGCCCATTAGCGACTGCGAGCAGATAGATGCTCCCGAAACAATAGCATGCATACGCTGGCATGCCGAAGCTGCCGACAAGCTATATGACAGTATCTCACCAACCGGACCGGATAATCTCGGCATTATAGTTCGTGAACCGGTGGGAGTAGTAGGGGCAGTTATCCCATGGAACTTTCCGGCCCAAATGGCAGCCTGGAAACTCGGCCCGATATTAGCAACCGGAAACAGTGTGGTATTAAAGCCAGCGGAGCTGACTTCACTAAGCGCTTTATTAATGGCAAAGCTGGCAGCAGAGGCCGGAATGCCGGACGGAGTATTTAACGTTGTCCCTGGTTACGGTGAAACAGCTGGTAAAGCAATAGGTATGCATATGGATGTCAATATGGTAGCTTTCACCGGTTCGACTGAAGTAGGCAGATACTTCCTAAACTATGCCAGCCAATCTAATCTAAAACGCATTATTCTCGAATGCGGCGGCAAGAGCCCTCAAATCGTAATGGCAGACGCAGATCTTGATATTGTTGCCGAAAACGCTGTAAGTGCCGCGTTTTGGAATATGGGCGAGAATTGCAGTTGCGGCTCCAGGCTTATTGTCGAAGAATCGGTCAAAGATGCAGTTCTGGAAAAAATCATAGCCAAGGCATCAACCTGGAAAACCGGCGATCCGCTGGACCCTGACAATCTTCTGGGGGCAATGATCGAAAAACCTCATATGGAGAAGGTGCTGGGGTACATTGAAGCCGGAAAGGCAGAAAAAGCCAAACTCGTACTTGGCGGTAATAGGATTCACGAAGAAAGCGGCGGTTATTTCATCGAACCTACTATCTTTGACAATGTCAAAAATGACATGAAAATCGCCGCTGAAGAGATATTCGGCCCGGTACTATCTGTCATCTCAGTAAAGGATGAACAGGAAGCTATTGCAGTAGCAAATGATACAGAATATGGACTGGCTGGTTCAGTTTACACAACTAACCTGAACTCAGCTCACAGGATAGCTAAAGCACTAAGAGCCGGTAATGTCTCAGTAAACTGCTTTGCCGAGGGCGACATGGGCACACCATTTGGCGGCTACAAACAATCCGGCTTCTTCGGTCGCGATAAATCCATTTACGCCCACGAACAATACACAGAAATGAAAACCATATGGATGAGCTTCTAGCAATCTTTACCTGTCGGCTATCACTAATATGATAGCCTGACACACACTAGAGCGTTTTTGAAACCATAAATAATAAAGGATGTTCACTTTATGACTAAAAGTAATTTTACAGGCGTTTATGTCGCAATGATAACGCCTATGGACGATAACCAGGAGATTAATTACGATAAACTGGGCGAATTTGCTGACTACCTCATTAAAGAAGGAGTTCACGGGATTATCCCGCTAGGCAGTACCGGAGAATTTTATGCCCTTACAGACCATGAGCGCAGCGAGGTTTTGCGGGTAACTATTGACGCTGTTGCCGGCAGAGTGCCGGTTTTGGCAGGTACCAACGCGTCTTCAACTAAAAAGGTAATAGAATATTCCCAACAAGCCGAAAAGGCCGGAGCAGACGGTTTGCTGATTGCCCCGCCATATTATTCTCTGCCAACTCCCCCGGAATTATTTAAACATTTTGAGGCTGTCAATGACTCCATAGATATCCCGATAATGCTCTATAATTACCCGGCACGTGCAGGAGTTGACATTACGCCGGAACAGGTTGAAGCTCTGGCACAACTTAAAAATGTCAAATACATCAAAGAAAGCACCGGTGATTCCACCCGAGTAAGTGAAATTATAAGCCGCTGCGGAGACAGCATAGCTGTTTTTGCCGGCGGTGACTGTGTTGCATTGGAATTATTTGCACTGGGTGTAATCGGCTGGGTTGGCGGCATAGCTAATGTCCTGCCTAAAGAACATGTAGAGCTATACAATCTTTGTGTATTGCAAAAGGACTATTCTTCGGCCAGAGAATATCTGTATAAGATTCTGCCGGCACTGGCAGCAATCGAAAACAGCGGCAAATATACTCAATATGTAAAGGCCGGCTGTGCAATAAAAGGTCACCCGGTAGGTCCGCCAAGAATGCCTCTTCAACCAGCGTGTGAAGATGAAATTAAACAATTGGAAATAGATCTATCACTATAAACCACAAATAATTACATTTCTGTTTTCTATATCCAAAGTTCGAAATTATCGTAACGCTAATTTCGAACTTTTCATTCACAATTGCACATTATTCTACGCTGTCAAGCTATTGGATAAATCAAGCCTCATTAGCACCTGTCAGTATTTTGGTGAATTCCAAGTCATATTTATCAACCAGCTTATCCCAATTCAGTTCAAAAGTTGTGTTAGACAGCAATGATAAATCACTATTAGTTTCATAGCCCTTTGAAGTAATTAAGGTCTTCAGTTTGTCCAGCAAATCATGATCGCTATCATATATACATTGATTGTGACATTTTTGGGGAATGAGATATGGATAACTTAACCTGTTTGGCAGTAATGGATAACAACCGGCAGCAACAGCTTCCATTACGCTTAAGCCAAAAAACTCGTGAATTGCAGTCGATATTACAATATCACTCATGGCGAGAAGTTCATAATAGCGGCGGCTGGTTTCAGCATAACCAAAGTGAATAATCTTCTCTGATAGTCTTTCCATAGCATCATCGAAGACCGGCGGCCATGTCCTAAATGATTCACCGGCAACGATTAACCGAAAATCAACACCATCATCATCAAGATTGTAAAGGGTCTCGAAAAAAACTTCCGGCTGTTTGTCGAATTCCCACCTGTGGTTCCACAAAATAACCGGACAATTAAACTGTCTTTCAGATCGATTAACCATAAAAACACCAGGGTTCAAACCTGGCGGCATGATAATACTGCTGTTTCTTAAGTCGTCTGCGATACCTTCCGGTACAAAATCAGGCATCTTCCTGAGAAGTTCATCAGCAGCATCCAGGAAAGACATACGATTATATTCAGAATTGAACCAAACGGCATCAGCTGATAAAGCTGATGTTATGTTGGTAAATCCATACTGATAGTCAATTTCATCATGTTCGGAGAGCGGATAGGTGAGCTGATTTTCATGGAAATAGCATACCACCGGAACACATCTAAGCTTAACAGGAAGCAAAGCCTTCAGATCGGCAACACTTGTCATATCAGAAGTAAAAATCAGGTCGACACCATCCGGAGCAAACCCGGCATTGACAGGCCAGATATTGTGTAATTTGCGGGCGTACCAGATAGCAGAGCCTCTCATCCGCCATTTCCACTTCCTGGCAGGCAGTGAGAGGCGAACATAATTATGTTTACTGCAACTGATCAATCCATCCAGAAAGCCGCCATGACTGCCGCCATCGTAAGCTTCTAAAACCAATATATTTAACTTATTATTCAGTTTCATCTATCCTTCTTGTTCTGCTGTTTTGTTTTTTTCTCAGTTGTACAGAACGTCAAATGTGCGGTATCACACTTTTGACTGTTCCGCATTACACGCAAAGTCCGGAACAGAGCCTTGTAAATTAAAAGCTGCGAAAGTTGAATATTAGAGCAGTTTAATTTTGGCAATTCTCATTCGTATTCAAATACTGCAATCCATTGCTTTCAACATTAAAGCCGTTAAGCTTCATCGCTGCCGCATTTGCCTGGTTTATCATATTATTTGCAGCCATAATATTATGAATATTTTTATCGTCAGGCTGAATTCCGGCAAGTTTACCGGCATCATCATAATTTTCGATTTCATTCAAAAGATACTCCAATTCTCTTTCAAAATCCACTGATAGTTTTGTTGTCAGCATAACTCTGGGCTCATCAAGAGAATGACATTCAGTAATAATCCTGGTAGCATACAATGTTATATAAGAATCACCCTGCATAACAACACGTTGAGAATATAACTGCCCTCCCCTGCCATCGCCAATACCAATGTTGCTGGCACTATAAGTTCCATTAACATTTATCCAGTACAACTTACTAGCAAATCTGAACTTATGAGCAAAGTGTTTTCCCCATGAGTTAAGACTGCTGCCAATTTTGAGAGCAATAAAACAAGCAAAAACCATTGACAGACCAGAGATAATTATGTTAAACATCAATCTCGCTCTCTGGCTATCAGATAAACTGTTGAAACCGGTAATATCAGTAATTACAACCTTTTCCGGTATGGCAGTAATTATAAATATCGCGTAAATGCACATTATGGCACTGCCGATCAATAATATAATGGAATTTAATGCAAACCCTCTATGTATGGGTACCGGCTGTGTTTCAGCCAGCAGTCGGCAGGAAAAGCTGTCAGTCTGTCCGCGTTCCGTGCGACCAACCCTCGGAGGTACATTAGATATAATTCTATTTTCAAAGTTCTTATAGCGTATTACGTTCAATACATGGTTGATATAATTATGAAAGTTTACAGGATTACCTGTATTGTCCTGATGCTTTCTACTTTCAGAGACATAAACATCGGGTCTGCATGGAATTGAAGCTACAATTGCTGACAAACGTACAATAAAAGCAAGACCGACAATACCAATCAGATAAACAGGCATTGGAATACTATTTATAATCCATGCCAGATCAGGGTTATCGATAGAAATAAATTTTGGTATTACCAGCAGTGAAAGCAGAATAAGCCAAAACTTCAAAGAAGAAATCGTAATATATATAAGTCGGTGTACATCGCCGGTTACAAATCTCAATCTCTCACTAAATACCGAACATAGTATATTAATGAACCTTGTAGGCTTTGAATAAGTTGTAATTGTTCTATCCTTGAAAAGTGATAATACATCTTTCTCTGATATCGGACCGGGTACATGAACAGGCACAAAGAGCGAAAGCATTGACCTTACAGCACTTATCATATTTATAATTATAATAATAGCGATGAGTGTCAGGATAACAGAACATATAGTAAAGGTAATACCGTTCCAAAGCCTGATACTTTCAACAGCCTGAAATCTTATTTTGCCGTCAACCAAAATTTCATCAACAAATTGAAGAGTTTTATCAAATATTGCAGAGCTTTTGGTATATATCAGCAGTAAGGTAGCAATACAAAATATAAATCTAATAAAACCCTGCACCTTCTGCGGATTTTTAATATTCAATTTATTTCTGGTCAATGATAAATCTTCTGCATGTCTCATAATAAATACTCCATGTTAAAATTTGTGAAATTTAAATATTATTTCCAAGTATCTATTATAGATAAGCAAAAAATATCACAATATTGCGCAGCAAAATAAAATAAATATCAGTAACTGGAAACCACTGTCAAACAGACAGTTATATAAGAAATGAACAAAAGGAGCTTATTCTATATCTCAAACAAGACTGTAGTCGTGAAGTTTGTGTGACACATTATTGAGGACCTGGATCTTCCCGCTTTTGATAAGCTTTTTGCCCTTTTCTTTCAGCCAGAGGTCCTTGGAAACCTGCATAAGTCCCGGTGTAATCAGGCACATAGCCGGTTGTTTGAGCCTTGCTTCCTTAGCCATCTGTCTGAGGGTGCTTTTTTCAGTTCGTGTCAAATTTAGCTTGGCCAGCAGATCTTCAAAAAGCTTATACTCGCGGGTAGTTTTATGATAATTATGCCTGATATGAATTTTTCTTATCAAAATCAAGGTAAGAATAATAGCAACAATAATCCCCAGAAATTTATAAGCCAGAACAGAATCAAATTTAGCAGTATCCTGAAAAGATTTGCTCCATTGCTTCAAAGGGTTAGGATTGTTACTAAACAATTTATTTGTTTGTGCCAAAAAGTAAAACATAAATTATCGCCTGCAGAATTATTATTTTCAGTTTTCATAAAACAGTCTGCACACAATCAGATATATCGACAAATGTCCGATAAAAAATAAATAAATTATATTTTTTCGGCTTCGGCAAATAACATTGTATCGTAATGCAATTGCTACAATTTTAGAGCTAAACATATCAAATACAATATCTTATAGTAAATAGTTCAAAATACAAAACAAAGTGAATATTGCTTAATATTCGGTCGATAAATCAATGGCTAAAAACATCTATATTTACAGGAAAAGAGGGAAGAATTATGGAAATTACATGATAAAATTTAGAAACTCAATTAAATATAAACTATTTGTAACTGCTTGTTCGGTAACATTTTTAGGGCTATTCGTGCTTTTGTATGTCAGCGCATATATTATAGAGCCAGCATTTGCCAATCTGGAGCATGAGAAGGCTCAAAATGAATTGTGCCTGATCCAGAAAAGTATTGAAAATGAACTTATGCATCTGAACCTGGCCTGTAAAGACTGGGGGAACTGGGACGACTTATATACATTCGTAAACGAAAGAAATGAAAACTTTGTCGAGTCTAATCTGGTCGAAGATTCTTTTTACTCAACGAATATCAACCTGATATACATCTATAACAAAACAGGCGAACCAGTTTTTGGGAAATGCTATAACCTGGAGGGTAAAAAAGAACTTAACCTGCCAGAAATAACTGGAAAGAAAGATTTCAACCCTGGCGTATTAATACCTGAAAGCTATGATGATAGAAAAGTTTACATTAATTTTCCACTTATTGGTGATCGCTATATGGCTGTTTTATCTCGTCCTATATTACCATCAGACGGCAAGGAACCATACCGCGGTACACTCATGATGGGGAAATTTATTGATGAGAAGTTTTTCGACAAAATCAGAAATAATGTAGGTATGACCTTTGAAGAAAGTCAAGTGATAGGTGACGAAGCTCTGACTGGAGTAACCGACATTGTCGAAAAAAGAAGTGAAATATTTAAATCGTATAATTACAGATATTTACAAAAAGACAACAAAGAGCAGATATCTTCAATATATATCACACAAACCGGTAAGCCATTATTTATTATCAGCAAAGAAGTTGAAGGCAAAATTACAGCCCTGGGAATCGTAACTATAGAGTCTCTGCTGATAATGATATCAGTAATCTTTCTCGGCCTGTTTCTCATAATGGGAATATTAACCCAAAGAATTGTCCTTAAACCACTATATAAAATGGTAAGAGAAATAGCCAAGATTCAGAAAACACAAAAGCTTAAAATTGAACATTCAATTCAACGTAAAGATGAAATCGGCTATTTGGCCATCCAGTTTAACGACCTGCTGAATTCCATCAGGGCCAAATCCAAACAGCTTGAAATCATGGCAACAACCGACAGCATGACAGGTATTTTGAACCATAAGTCTATTATTGACAGACTGACATCAGAAATATCACGTGCTAAAAGATATGGCAATAAGCTATCCGCTTCGGTAATTGATATCGATTATTTCAAACAGATTAATGACAAATTCGGCCACCAGACAGGTGATGAAGTAATTAAAACTATCGTAGCCACAATTCAAGAAGAGATACGAGATTCCGATATATTGGGCAGATATGGCGGCGATGAATTTCTGCTGGTATTTATCGACCAGAATATAGAACACTCAAAACCTGCCCTGGAACGAATATACCATTCAATAGGAAATATAAACTGGCCATATCCAGGTATGAATGTATCGATAAGCTGCGGTCTAGTAGAACTAACCGATGATATTGAAACCACCCGAGAACTGATAGAAAAAGCCGACAGCAACCTGTATTGTGCCAAGGAAAATGGAAGAAACAACTTTGTCAGTAATTAGAGTTGAGATGGTAAAGAAACAAACGCAAAACAGGTAACACCAAAACTTGAATCTCTATCAGAAGTCGCAAAATTAATCATTCAAATCTGGAAGAGCAAGCCAGAATATCCTTTATTTTTCAGATACGCAAACCTGGTTTTTGCCGTTTTGTTTGGCTTGATACATAGCCTCATCAGCTTTAGCGACAATTTCAGTAGCGTTCATACCAAGATCATATTGAGAGACCCCCAGGCTTGCGGTAATTGGCCTGTCCACATTCGGGATTTTAATAGTCGCGATATATTCCCTGATACGTTCTGCGGTCTTGCGGCCCTTTTCCAGGTCACTGCCGGGCAGTAGAATAATAAACTCTTCGCCACCCCATCGCCCTACCGAGTCGGGCATTCGCAGGTTGAAACTAAGCATACTGCCGGTTTCACGAAGCACCAGGTCACCGGTTTCATGGCCATAGGTATCATTTACCCCTTTGAAATTATCCAGATCGAGCATAATGACTGCCAGGGGCTGGTTATAACGTTGTGAGCGTTCCATTTCACTTTCGAGAATAGAACCTATTGAATGTCGGTTGTTAATGCCTGTGAGATGGTCCAGCCTAGAGGTAACGAGCATATCCTTCATGGTCTGTTCCATAGAGGCAAGAACCGAGATGTCATGGAGTATGCCTATTGCACCAATAATGGTACCAGATTGCTTTTCCCTGATAGGTGATATCCTGGACTCTACCGGTACCCGCTGACCGTTTTTTCTAACGATAAAACCTTTCCAGGTTGCAGGTATGCCATCTCGCAGAACGGTATTTATCCCGTAACTCTGCTTTTGGGAATGACTTTCTGGTTCTGGCAGAAACTGTGAAGTGTTGTATGGCTGGCCAAGCACCTCTTCAGCCTTGAAACCGGTAAGTCTTTCGATGCTTTTGTTCCAATAGCAAATAATATTATTTTCGTTAACTATCGCTATTGGAGCATCTATAGCCTGTAATATTTCCTTATAATCCAACACGCAATTATCCAATACTTCAATCATTTTTCTATTCTCTCGCTCGTTTAAGTCTGTTTAGCAACACATGGCTATATATCGACATATAACAAGCATGAATTGAGAGAATTGTAAATTCAATAAAATTCGATATTTATCACAATTTTTATCAACTAAATGGTGTTAAATTTTTTAGAATTAACCATTTAAGCACTTAAACGGACAGACTTTTTAATACAAGATGTGCAAAAATGATGTTATAATTACTGCAAATGAAAGAACATATAATACATTTTTTACCGGACGAAATAAGTGTTTCGATTGAAGAAGGCCAAACAATACTGGAAGCCGCCCAAAAATGCGGGATAGCGATAATTTCATCCTGCGGCGGCGTGGGCAACTGCGATAAATGCCTGGTAATGCCATCGGGAAGCGATGTGCCGGTACGGGCCTGTCAGTATATACCAGACTGCGATATGAGCGTTACCATACCAGATACGAGTCGTCACAGTGCAATGAAGGTTATGTCGCACGGTTTTAACCTGAATTGCAGCCAAAAAGTATTACCCGAACTACGCCAGCTCAGATTGAAGCTTACCGCCCCGGAGCTAAGCGACCTTCGCAGCGATGCCCAGCGGATTATAGACGCGGTTGACGATATTCTGGACATGGCAGGCGGAGAATCAACCCTGACAAATGATCTGCTCAAGCAGCTGCCGACTATCCTGCGAAACGGCATTTATGACAGCCGTGATAAAGAAAACGCAATTGTAATAATTAACAGCAAAAATGAAGTTATTGGACTTAAGCCTGTTGAGCCGGGGTCACGCATATACGGTCTGGGCATAGATTTTGGAACTACCACAATTGTAGCGGCACTGGCAGACCTGGAAACAGGAGAAGTACTGGGCCGCAGTTCGATGGGTAACCCTCAATCAGCCCATGGCGATGATGTAATCAGCAGGATCAATTATACCTGCGAGCATAATAACGGGCTGGAGATACTTAACGGCCTGGCAATAAAGGCGATAAACGACCTGGCGGGAGAGCTGGCAAAGAATTATCAGATAGATCTGGCAGATATCTATGAAGTAACTGTTGTTGGAAATGCAACGATGCAGCATATACTGGCGGATGTGCCGGTTGGCCAGATAGGCCAGGCACCGTATGTAGCAGCGTTTAACGATGCGGTCAAGTTAAATGCGTCACTTGCGGGTCTGAATATCAATCCGGGCGGCTATATGATGATAGCCCCGGCGGTGGCCGGTCATATAGGCGGTGATACAATAGCAGTGGTGCTGGCAGCAGAGATGGAATATGATACGGGCGTGTCGCTGGCGGTTGATATTGGAACAAACGGCGAGATAGTACTGGCACATGACGGGCAGATATATTGCTGCAGTACCGCGGCCGGACCGGCCTTTGAGGGAGCAAAAATCCAGTACGGTATGAGAGCGGCCAACGGAGCAATCGAGAAATTCAGTTTCGAGAACGGTAAAGTTGAACTCGGCATTATCGGAGATTGCAAAGCTAAAGGTATCTGCGGCAGCGGTTTAGTAGATATAATTTCGTGTCTGCTGGAAAACGGGCTGGTTGACGAGACCGGACGTATGCCGACAGGTGAAGAGTTGTCGGAAGAAGTTCCTGCGGAGCTGGCAGGACGGGTAACGGAATATAATAACCAGCCGGCGTTTCTGCTTGTGCCTGAAAGTGAAAGCAGCTGCGGGAGCGATATCGTGCTGACACAGCGTGACATACGTGAGACCCAGCTGGGTAAGGCGGCTATAGCGGCGGGGATTGAGACGCTGCTGGCTAATGCCGGGCTGAAAATGGAGGATGTTGACAGAGTATATATGGCAGGCGCTTTT
This sequence comes from Sedimentisphaerales bacterium, assembly GCA_963666285.2. GTDB lineage: Bacteria > Planctomycetota > Phycisphaerae > Sedimentisphaerales > SM23-30 > JAFGDI01. Next base: position 669,509 of record OY762711.1, on the reverse strand, counting down.
GGTAACTACCTGCATCCGGCGAGTGCGCTGCGGGTTGGTTTGTTTCCGGCGGTAGCGGTGGAGAAGATAGTCTCTATCGGTAATGCCGCGGGAATGGGTGCGGTTATGATGCTTACCAATAAGACGTTACGTCATTATGCGGGTGACCTGGCAGAATTAATGGAATATGTCGAGCTTGCCGGGCGAGCGGAATTTCAGATGCTATACGCAGATAAGATGATGTTTTAAAGGGAAAAGTAAGATGTAAGAATGATGGAAAAAAGTTGTGTGAGTTCAGGACATGGGTAACGGTTGAGTATCAGGACATATGCTAAATATAATCCAATAGTGAAAAGTACACGTAAAATAATAGTGTAAGATGTTTAAGTATCGATGGTTTTGGGGATATTAGTTTTGGGAGTAAAAAACGGTGCGAACATGCGCAGCGGGCTAGCGGCGGCTAGCGGCGGATAACGGCGATGACGCGACGGGCTAATGAAGGTATGCGGCGGCCACGCGGGGGGCAACGGACAACGGCCAGCAGCGGCGGCGAATGGATGGGAACGGACCATAAGCGGCGGGTTACGGAGGTGGTACGGACGGTCGAAACGGGGTAAAGGCGGGTAACGGATTGGTATGAAGTTTGGGATAGGAAATTGATGATAAAAAATGATAAAAAACAGGCAAAAATGTTTGTTTATCCCGCTTAAATGAGGGTTGGGTGAGTCGGACAGATTGATACTTTGGCTGTTGTGAGTAAAAAAATTAGTCTGTGGGCGGACCAGATGTCGCTGTGCGACAAGTGAAGAACGAAAAGTTAAGAGTGAAGAATTGAGGTGTCCTGATGTACGTTGACATCAGGAATAATTCGCTGTCGCTCACGTCTTGTTTAAAGCTTACGCATATGTAGAGTTTATATCAAAATTGCGACACCTCAAGGATGTGAAAAGTTAGAAGGAAGAAGCGAGAAGAAAGGGGAAGAGTTCGTTCAGGACATGGGTACCTATATCTTGAACCTGTACCTGACAAAAAAATCCAAAGGCACAGATAAGTACCAATAATTATAAGGTGGACTTGCTTCGTTCGTGATAAATTAATAGAAGAACCGCGTGGGTACTACTTCGCTCCCTGAATGTCGCTACGGAATTTACCCACCCAGTTCCATGCGATGCAAGATTTGTTGGAAATTGAGAGGAATTGGAGTGGTTGTATAGATGGGAGAGATTTGGTATAATGCGGCCTGGATCTGATTTGGCGGATGAAAATTTATGGAAATAATACATATTCTTACTCGGAAAATACCATAATGAAACAAATATTAGTAATATTATTTTTGACATGTTTAAGTTTTATATCTGGGTGCAGTACTGACCATAAGGATGATAAGTCAGTAATACCTGTCCCTCAGGAAGACTTCACCAATCAGTTAAGCATGAAAATGATCAAGTTGTCAAAAGGCTACTGGGTAAGTAAATATGAAACTACCCAAGAGCAATTTATAAAAATAATGGGTTATAATCCTTCGTCACACTTTGGAGAGAATAAGCTACCTGTTGAGAGTGTAACAAAAAAAGAAGCTGAGATATTTTGTACAAAACTTACTGAATATGAAAAAGTAATGGGTTTACTGCCAGAAGGATATTCTTATCGTTTGCCAAGTTTTGCTGAATGGAAAGAATATTTGTCCGACGCAAGCCTAGAAGATTCTATAACAATGAGAGGCAAATATAATTTTCGAGGTCCATTCGAGTCCAGATTATTGAAAACCTGTGAAGTAGGAAGCGGAGAAGTAAACAGACTTGGAATATATGACCTCAGGGGAAATGTAGCAGAGCTTTCCAGGGAAAAAAGCAAGTATAGTGATGCAATTGAATTTGGGAGTCACTTTCCCGGATTTTTTTCTGAAGTGCAACAAATGTAAGTAACAAAACCCACTACACTTAACGTCCGATAGAGTTTATATCGAACAAAGACTCTAGCCAAAGGACGGAGGTGTAATGGGCTACAAACATCTTAGCATTGACGAGCGAGAAGTGATACTAAAAATGCGAGAAAATTCTAAAACAATGGAAGAAATTGCTGAAAAACTTGGTAGATCCCGGTCAACTATCTACAGAGAGCTTTGCCGTAATGTTTCTTCGACAGGAGAATATAAGGCTCATCTCGCCCAGAAATACTATTTGAAGAGGCGTGAGAACTCAAAACAACCATATAAACTTCAGGATAAGCAACTTCTAGATCATGTTCTTGCTAAACTTAACCAGGAGTGGTCACCTGAGCAGATCAGCGGCAGACTATTGACAGATGGTAGTAATATGAGTATTTGTGCCGGCACAATTTATCGCTATGTTCGTAATGACAGATCTGATGGCGGTGTGCTATACATGAAGTTAAGGCGTGGCTTGAAGAAGAAGCGTAAAAAGTATGGTAGTAGCGATAAACGTGGTCAGATACCGGATAAACGCATGATTGATGATCGCCCAGACTATGTAGATAAACGAAGTACCCTTGGGCATTGGGAGTCAGATTCTATGGTTGGCAGAAACCATAAGAGCTATATTGCTACCCATGTTGAAAGAAAAAGCAGGTATCTGGTAGCTGTCAAACTTGACAGTAAGTCAGCAGCTGATTACAACAAAGCTTCTATAAGTAAGCTTCGTGAAATACCATTAGAAATGATCAAGACAATGACAGTTGATAATGGTAAAGAATTTGCTGAGTTTAAGACTCTGGAGAAAGAACTTAAGACCAGGGTGTATTTTGCCCACCCATATAGTTCTTGCGAAAGAGGTACAAATGAAAATACTAACGGACTGTTAAGGCAATACTTCCCTAAAGGGACAGATTTTAACCTTGTCAGCCAGAAAGAAATTGACAAAGTAGTCAATAAACTCAATAATCGTCCCAGAAAGTGTCTGGGATATCGGACACCGACTGAAGTGTTTTACAAATAAAACATTTGTTGCACTTCAGAAAAAAATCGGGGTAGTAAAATTTCTATTGGAAAATGGTGCCAAGGAACCAGATGAGCTTGATAATATGAGCTGTATGCACCTTGCCGTTAAAGCAGGAAATATCGAAGTGGTAAAATTACTTGTAAAGTATGGTTTTGCTGACACAATAGACGATGGTGTGCATGGTACAGCTTTGCTAATGGCAATGGATTATGATATGATTGATATCGCAAGTGAAATACTTAAAGGTAAGGTTGATTATACCATTAATAGCCAATTTGAGAATACTCCACTTGTTCTTGCTGCCTATGAAGGTTGGTTTGAAGGTGTTAAAGCAATGTTAATAAATGGAGCTGACCCAAATTTGCCAAGTAAATATGGAAAAACAGCAATATTCAGTGCAAAATATATGGGACACAATGATATAGTTGAATTATTGCTGGAATATGGTGCGAAAGAGTGATAAGAAACAATTTGTAAAGATCAAGTTGATGCAGTCAGTATGTATGGTTGACGAATGCGGGGTTGAGTTTAGATGGGAAATGCAAGCCGTATGGGAGGTGGTAATATACCGCTTCCTGACGGGCGTGTGGTAATGAAGTTGTGTGAAATATATACGATCTCAAACTTGCGGTACAGCTACAATATTATTCTTCGCAGCCGGTTGGAGTTGAGAGCCATTGTTTGGCGAGGATTCCGAGATCGAAGATGTTGACTTCTGAGTCATCATTCAAGTCGGCGATCTGTTTGCCAGTGCCGGAAGGCTGGAGGAAAAGAGAGCGAACCTCGGCATCAGATAACGAACGGTTATAAACTCGCACCTCATCAATCAAGCCGTTAAAGTAATAGTTGTTGCCCTGGGTTCTATAGGCATGGCCGATCAGCATCGGAGTAGATCGATCCTTTAAAGGGTCATTGTTAGTATCAGAAATAACATATTCCCCATTAAAATAGAACTTTGCCATATGAGAAGAGGCATCGTAAGTTACAATGAAATTGTGCCACTGGTCAAGAGAGGTAATTGGAACACCGCATGAAATCTCTCCAATAGCATAAATATTGTGATAAGTAAATCCAAATGATTTATCCTCAAATTGGGTAATAGCCCATTCCCAATTCATAGCTCCGTAGCCGCCAGCTTCGCCTTTGCCCAGAATTCCCTGATACTGGGTCGAGGACTGCGGGTTGATCCAGAGCGAAATTGTAGAACTAAGCTGATTTGACCAGCTGACATCGAGGAAGGTGTTGACGTAGTCATTAACGCCGTCAAAACTCAAGGCGTTTCCGGAGACAGCATCGTCGGTATAAACAGCGCCATATATTGTTGCATTGTGGCCGCTGCCAGACTGGTCGTAGGCGGTTGTGCCCTGCCCTTCGTCGAAGTTCCAGTATGCGGTAAGTCCATCGTTCAGGGTATCGACCGGAGAAGAAAGCCATTGTTCGGCCATTGTTTGAAGATCTGCTATATCAATATTGCAATCAGAGTTGATATCTGTAGAGGCCGAACAGAAATATACTAACGATAAAAAAATGCCCACAACATTCCGAATAATCAGTGTATTCCTCATTATATCTCCATTTTCTCCATTTTAATTAATTTTCGCAATAATAAGTCATGCATTAGGCAACAAATGCGAAAAATCCTTTGAAACAAGCGATATTTAGTGTCAGATTGAACAACTAAATGATATTTCAAATATTATAGCAAAAAGGAATACTGAAACAAATATAAAAAAGAATACTGCTATTGAATGGCTGACAGCCAAAGTAAAGAATAAAGGCCACCTAAAAATTCATTTTTAGCGAAAGCAATTTCCAGAGATACCCTAAAGATTTCGGTAAACTTCTATTTAATCCTCTCGCGATAATTGACCTGTTCGGACCGGCCTAAGAATTCAGGTGATCGTGAAGTAAGGATATCGCAAACGGCTTTGGTTCTGGCCAGTATTTCTCTCAGTCTTATTTTTATTCCCGAGGCCCCGGAAATATCTCTGGCACTATATCCAATAGCAGACTGGCCATGCTGACCGGCCAGGTAAACTGCCCTGCTACAATGGAATGGCTGGGAAACAATAGTATAGTCTTTGAGCCCAAAGATCTTTTCGGCCCTGATAACCGAATCGAGAGTACTGAAACCTGCATAGTCGATAGTAATAAATTCAGCGGGAATACCTTTTTGGACCAGATCGGCCTTCATCCCGGTCGGCTCATCATAATCTTTGCGACTGTTATCACCAGAAACGACAATTGCATCAATTTTCCCTTTTTCCCAAAGCTCCGCAGCGGCGTCAATACGATACTGATAATATAAATTTATCCGGCCATTGGTTGTCCTGCTGCATCCGAGCACAAGCGCAGCATTTTTGTGAGGAAGATCATCAATGGAATGATAAATCATACCTTTAGAACAGGATGAAACATAGAAATCTAATGCAATAAGAGATAAGAGACCGAAAACGATGAACAAAAGCAATATAAGCAGCCACTTACGACGCTTTGACGATAAAGGCTTTTTGAGTTTTTCAATTTCCGATCCGCACATATAATGATTAAAGCACCTCTGAAAATTCATTTTGATCGACCAGTTCTTCTTTTGCCTGCCGACATGCGTCACATAAAACAGAGCATATGGTCCAATATACACGATCTTATGTTCCTTGTCAGCAACCAAAATCTTAAACTATCGTAACAAAAGCAATTTCCAGAAGTCACTTAAAAAGAGTTACAGCAAAACAAAGCGTAAAACAGTGACTTTGATAAAATCAATTATAATATGAAAATATAAAAACGTAAAGAATATCTGTCTTGAAAAAAAGGGCTCGGCTAAACATCAGCCGGCCCCTTTCCTCATAATAGTTCAGAGGAACTCTGAAAAATCGTTATGCAAAAAAGTAATATCAGCGCAAGCACCAAGGGCTTAGAGCAATTTAATTTTCATGTTCGTTTTTTGCCTGTTGCGGTTTCGGCTGACTTCAACAGAAATACACGTAATATATGAATATTACTGTGTTTTCTTCTTTGTCAGCCTCGCCCTCACAAAGGCATTAATCGGAACAGGAAATATTACTCTAAGCTTTAAGTATAGCTTTGGCAGATTCGTCGAGGGCATCGCACATGTATGGAATGCCGGTGACGGAAGCGGTTTCCCTGTTGGCGGCCATAAGGTCGCAGCGAGATATTTCAGAAAGTTTGAACTTACGAGCACCAGCCATAAACTGCTGCAGTCCGCAGGCGAGCTTATCGGCGTAGCCGTACATAGCGATAGCACCGAACGGAATATTCTTCATTTCATCGGCACCGACCTTGTCCTTGACCTGTTCCCAGCATGCGAAGATTTCTTCAGGAGTGTTGCCGTACTCTTTGACAGAAGCGGGCAGTTCGTCCCAGCATCCGTTAAGCTGATGTTTGGTGTCAGGCTGGAATACACCCTGAATATTGGAACCGAGATAACCCGGAATCATCGGAGCACGTCCCATACAAACGAGTTTGGTATAAGGAGCGTCGAGCGCGATCGCCTTGAAGATATGGTCTTCGCGTGCAAATCCACCGGCGAGCGAGATATCGGGAACCTTGATGCCCTGCTCGTCAAGAATTTTGCAATATTCGTATGTCTTGGCATGTAGTTCCAGAGAAGGCACCCCCCAATGTTCCATCATATTCCACGGGCTCATGCCGGTACCGCCGCCAGCACCGTCGATAGTGAGCAGGTCGAGCCCGGCATCAGCAGCGAATCTGATCGCCATGGCGAGCGCTTCCATGCCGTAGGCACCAGTCTTTAGCGAGATTCTCTTGAAGCCTTTCTTACGCAGCTCGGCGACAGCAGCCATGAAGTTTTCACGAACCTGCTCAGCGGTATCGAGGTTAGTACCGCCCAGACGACTATGTCGTGCGAAAGATTTCAAGCTGCCATCTTTGAATGCAGCTTCAACAACCGGGTCATAAGGGTTCGGATCGACGACATAACCGCGGTCTTTGAGGAATCTGGCATATTCGAGAGTATTAACCTGTATCTCGCCGCCGATATCCTTGGCACCCTGTCCCCATTTAAGCTCGAGGATGATCTTGTCGCCGTATTTTTGTGCAAGATAGTCAGCAACACCATTGCGGGTATCTTCGACGTTCATCTGGACGATAATAGCGCCGTAGCCATCGTAATAGCGCAGGAAAGTATCGACACGACGGTCAAGTTCGGGAGCAGACGATATTTTGCCCTTGTCCATAACAGATTCGCGGTCAACACCAACGACATTTTCGCCGACAACGATAGGGAAGCCACAAAGAGCAGCACCAACGGCGAACGAATCCCAGTATTTCGCAGCGATAAAGGTAGAGCCAAGCGCACCGGTCATAATAGGTACGCGGCATTTGGTCTGGATTTCGCCGCCGAACGTTGTCTCGATATTGACATTTGGGAACACACAATCGTCGGGATCGTTTGTCATATTTGCCGAGAGACCGTGAGCACCATAGGCATAGCCCTGGATACGCAGCGCATGATAGCCGGTGCCAAGAGCTGAGATATTGCCGGAGCCGGAGGTAGATTTACTGAACTCACGCGGATACAGCAGCTTGCGTCCTACGAGACATGACGTCCAGGTTTCACATTTGCCCTTGCAGTCGGAAAGACATAAGGTACACAACCCTGACTCGCAGGCATCGCCACGATTAACCGTTCCTAAAGCATCATTTTTCTTTCGCCAATCAATCATAATAGCCAACTCCTTCATTAAATATACTCAAAGCGACCTAAGGCCAATTTGAGAGGTAAAAAGTATTGGGTATCAGGTATAAGGGGAATTTATAACGCGACCATAACTTAAAGGCAGCGTATCACAAAACTTTAACCATAAGGGCAACAAATACCAAAATACCCGTAAATATGAAATAACAATGTTTCAAATGACAATAGAGCATGAGAGAATTTTTACGGCAAACTATTGCCTGAAATATGAATAAAACATATAATATTAGCACTGTCAAACGATTTTACCCTGAGCAAATACGGCAAAATTGCCGTAAAAAATTTAATATCGGCAAATTCAGCACCTATTTTGCCGACCTTTTTGGCAAACATGCGGCAAGAAACATGGTCAAGCAGGTATGATCGGCTAATTTGCCAATTGAAAAAGTGAGAAAAAATGCAAAAAAAATGCGAAAAAAAACTGGCAATTCTAAACGTTATCAAGGAACAGAATGATTATGTAAGTTCGGGAAAGATTACCAGACTGCTGGCGATAGGCGGCGCGGATATAAGCGAGCGAACAGTCCGGCTGTATCTGAAGGAGCTGGATGAAGAAGGCCTGACGACGCCGAACGGAAAGAAAGGCCGAATGATAACGCAGGACGGCCTGGCAGAGCTGCAGGCTGCGAAAGTAGTGCAGAAGCCTGGTTATCTTTCGGCGAAAATAGACCAGATGATATACCGGATGAACTTGACCTGCCGATGAGAAGCGGTACCGTTGTGGTGAATACGTCGCTGGTGAACCCTTATCAGCTGGAGAGCTGCGTGCATAAGATATGCAAGGTATTTGAAAAGGGTTACGGCATGGGCAGGCTTATGACACTGTTTGGGCCGGGCGAGAAAGTGGGCGAGATAACGATACCACCAGATAAAGTAGGATTTTGTACGGTATGTTCGATAACGATTAATGGTATTTTGCTGAAACACGGGATTCCGATGGCATCCCGGTTCGGCGGATTATTGAAACTACAGAATGGCAAGCCAATTCGATTTATGGAGGTAATCCATTATGACGGGACCAGTATAGATCCGCTGGAGGTATTTATCCGAAGCGGTATGACGGATTATCACGGCGCGATACATGACGGTAACGGTTTGATAGGGGCGAGTTTTCGTGAGGTACCGGGCGAGAGCAGGCAACGTATAATCAATATCAACGAACGGCTGGTCGAAGTGGGCCTGGGCGGAATAATGGAAATAGGCCTGGCAAGCCAGTCGGTACTGGATATCCCGGTATCGCCGGGCAGATCGGGTGCATTGATAGTGGGCGGATTGAACCCAATCGCAATACTGGAAGAGCAGGAACATCGAATATTTTCGCGGGCACTTTCGGGGCTTGTGGAATATGACAGTCTGTTTAATTATGAGCAGTTTCCCAGTCAACTACAGAAATATCTTTAGTCAAACCGGCCGATTGCCAGTTTAAAAGAGATAAGGGATTATCTTGATAAGTGGTGAAGTTTACTTAGAATAGCAACATATCATTTTTTTCATTTTTTAACAATAGGAGGTTCGTAATGAAAAAAACTGTATCATCCGGCAAAAAAAACAGCATATTACCAGTTTTCTATCTTATATTTACATTTCTTAGCTTAACTGCGAATGCCGAAGGACGGGAAATAACGAATTTCAATTTTGACTGGAAGTTTACCAAAGGCACTCCAAATCTGGAACAATTGGACAATATAGATGAAAGCAGATGGCAGGAAGTTCAGCTGCCGCATGACGGGGCTATAAGTGGAAAATTCAGTAAGGAAGAATCGACTAGTGCAAACGGCTGGCTGCCTTTTGGCCAGGGCTGTTATAAAAAGCATTTCTTTGTTGATGCCGGTGCAAAGGAGAAAAAAGTCTTTGTCCAGTTTGACGGGGTATATCGTTCGGCTGATGTTTTTGTTAATGGCGTTTATCTAGGCAATCATAATAACGGATACCTGGGGTTCGAATATGAAATTTCTCACACATTGAAATATGGCGAAGATAACACGATTGTCGTTAAATATGATAATACAACAAAAGATACCTCGCGATGGTATACAGGTGAAGGAATCTATCGCGATGTACGGCTGGTCGTTACTGACAAGCTATATATCCCACAATATGGAACTTATATCACAACTCCGATAGTTCGTAATGATTTATCACTGGTAAGGATAGAGACAGAAGTAAACAATAGCTACCATGTAAAAAAAAATGTCAGACTGGTAACAGAGATATATGATATGAATGGTAAAAAAGCGGCCGAGGCAACAGCCGCGGGGCCACTTGGAGGGAGTGAAAATATTAAATTTATCCAGGAAATAGAGATTGCCAATCCGCAATTATGGTCGTGCGATCAGCCGAATCTTTATACTGTCAAATCGAAGGTATATAAAGACGCTGTGCCAGTCGATGCTTACGAAACAGTCATTGGAATTCGCGAGATACGGATGATGCCGGATAAGGGGATGCTGCTGAACGGAAAAAAAGTGATAGCTAAAGGCGGCAATATGCACCATGACCTTGGCTGTCTGGGAAGTGCGGCACTGGCAAAAGGATACGAGCGTAAACTACTGCTGTTAAAGGAAATGGGGTGCAACTCGGTTAGATTGAGTCATAACCCGCATGCCCCGGTGCTTTTAGATGCGGCGGACAGGCTGGGATTTCTGGTATTTGATGAGGCATACGATAAGTGGACATCTCAGTATTATGGCGGGGCAGCGCCATTTGGTGACTACTGGCAAAGTGATCTGACAGAATTTATAAAACGAGACCGCAACCATCCCTCGGTATATATATGGAGTATGGGAAATGAGGTTTTGAAGCAGTTGGGAAATTTTGATGAGAAATTTGAGAGCCGTAAAGACGCCCGTGACCGGGGAGTCGGCATACTCAAGAAAATGACCGAACTGACACATACTCTCGACCCGACGCGGAAGGTAACGGTCGGACTGTTTCCGGCGAGGGAAAATTGTATGATGGAATGGAATTGCTGGGATGAATATGAAAAATTCGTCAATTCCAATCCAGCAGAGATGGCATTTTACAGTGATGTAGTAAGCTGGAACTATACAGGTAATATGTTTGCCAAAGATTATGAAAGGTTTCCGCAGTTGATGTTTATCGCTTCAGAAACGAGTACGAATCTTGACTTTGGTACACGTAAGATTTCATGGCTGGAGCTTGATCTGGAAAAAGTAATTGGTCACTATTACTGGACGGCAACCGACTACCTGGGTGAATCGGTATGGCCGACAAAGGTCTGGGGACGAGCATTTTATGATATTACCGATAAAATAACTCCTATCGGTACGCTGTACCAGTGTTTTTATGATGATGACCCTGTGGTGCATATCTGGGTGAAAGAGAGCAAAGGGCAACTGGTGGAGCATTTCAATAATACCGGGAATAAGAGATGGAGCTGGTACCCTATGAGCGATCACTGGAACTGGGGAAATGGCAATGTAGAGGTGCAGATTATGAGTAATGCCGATGAGGTTGAACTATTTTTGAACGGCAGATCGCTTGGCTTGAAAGAGTATATAATAGGAGAAAACCCTTATACTGATTGGACGGTGCCATTTGAAGCCGGTGTGCTGAAGGCAGTAGCTCGCAGGAATGGTATTATAGTAGCAGAACATAATTTGACAACGGCAGGAGAACCGGCTGCCATACAATTGACACCAGATGTAAAGAGTTTGAAGGCGAATGGACTGGACCTGGGTTATATTGATGTGTGCATAGTCGATAAATACGGTGTTGTAGTGCCGGATGCTGACAGGCAGGTTCGCTTTGAGGTCGAAGGAGATGCAGAGCTGGGAGGAGTGGCAAATAGTGATATATTCAGTGATGAGCCCTGGGTTGGCAAGCAGAAAACAACCCGAAACGGAAAGTGCATGATAGTTTTGCGAAGTACTCGACAAGCTGGAAAAGTGACAGTTAGGGCAGAGGCAGACGGGCTGCCGGCAGCGACACTAGGGCTTGAGTGCGAATAATACAAATATACCGGCGGCCAGCTAGAATAGAATTAGTATTGAGATATCAGTTACAAACACTAATTTTGTTTCAATAGCTGCTGATATATTTCATAAGCGCCGGGGAATGGTTTTAGTGCTCGCTTGAATATGCCGAGCGAATAGGCGATAGCCAAGCCGTAGTTAGTAACGGGTATGCCAGCCTGTTTGCACAGCATAATCCTGCTGAGTACTTCACGGCGATTGAACATGCACCCGCCGCAATGGATCATAAGTTTATATTCGGCAAGGTCTGCGGGGAAATCATGGCCCTGAATGACATCAACCTGTAGATCACCGCCAACATACTGCCTGAGCCATCGAGGTATTTTAACCCGGCCAATATCTTCGCATGAAGGATGATGAGAACAAGCTTCGGCAATTAATATTCTATCGCCAGGTTTAAGTGAGTCGATTTTGACAGCACCGGCAACAAATTCATTCAAATCTCCTTTAAAACGCGCAAAAAGAATGGAAAACGAAGTCATCGGGATGTCAGTCGGAGTATCAGCATCAACTTTGAGGAATGCCTGGCTGTCAGTGACAACAATTGCGGGCGGTTTGGCAAGTCGTTCGAGAGATTCTCTCAGTTCACGTTCTTTTACCACCATACAATAGGCATCATTATCAAGCAGGTCCCGAATACAGTTGACTTGCGGAAGAATAAGTCTGCCTTTGGGCGCTTCCTTGTCAATTGGTACAACAAGCACTGCCATTTCACCGGCGGGCACAAGATCACCCATAATAGTAGGGTTATTCAGGAACTCATTAGGAGTTTTTTTGACTAAAAGCTGTCGAAGGTTGTCGATGCCGTCGTTATTGAGAGCGGAAGTGATAACAAAATCGATTTTTTGGTCGTTGACCTGATTTATTACGTCTTCATTGGGAACGGCGAGATCATTTTTATTAAAAACAGCGACAACCGGAACATTGAAATGACTCAATTCCTCAGTAAGCTGCCGTTCATATGTACCCCAAAGACCGTCAGTAACAATAATAGCAAGTTCGGTACGCCTGAAAATAGCACGAGTTTTTTCAACTCTCATCTCTCCGAGGTCGCCAACATCATCAACCCCGGCGGTATCGACGAAAAGAACAGGTCCGATAGGTAATAATTCCATCGGTTTTTCGATCGGATCGGTAGTTGTGCCGGCAACATCGGAGACAATTGACACAGATTGACGGACAATAGCGTTTAAAAGAGAACTTTTTCCAACATTTCGCCTGCCAAATAAGCCAATATGCAGCCGCATTCCCTTAGGCGTACTTTGTTTTGTCATTATATATTCCTAAAACAGCAAGTATTAAAAAAAAAATTATCTATAGATAGTAAAGGTGCGACTTCGCACTTTTGACTGTTCAACATTACACGCAAAGGTCTAAACAGGGCCTTGTGAATGAAAAACTTTACATTTAATTGCATTTCCGATCTAATCCTCGAAAGTAAATTAATTTATTTTGTTGCAGTAATGCCCTTTTAGGCGATTTATGCAACTTAAAAACTGCGATAGTTAACTAAAGGGTAAAAATAAACAAATCAAAACGAATATAATAAAAATTTCGCATCAATTGCCATCAAAAATACAGTGAAAACCATACAAACAAGCTTCACAATATATCTCTTATGAATATACACCCTATCAGCAGCTAATGTCAACCATATTGCACATATCAAAGATGTTATGGCTGACAACAATAGCACCACAACATTTTTAACAGCAATGGTTTAAAAAAGTAACGGGGTCCCCCACTCATAATGGGAAACCCCGTTAATATTTCTCTACAATTTAGAAAGAACAAGCTTTCTAAAACGGATAATACGGCAAAAACCATAAGATCCTATATCAGATTAACTGATATTATTTTTTCTTAGCAGCTTTTTTAGCTACTTTTTTCTTAGCAACTTTTTTAACAGCTTTTTTAGCTACTTTCTTAGTTGCTTTCTTTACAGCTTTCTTAGCTACTTTTTTCTTAGCAACTTTCTTAGCCGCAGGTTTCTTAGCTACCTTTTTCTTAGCAACTTTCTTAGTTGCTTTCTTTACAGCCTTCTTAGCTACTTTTTTCTTAGCAACTTTCTTAGCCGCAGGTTTCTTAGCTACCTTTTTCTTAGCTACCTTTTTCTTAGCTACCTTTTTCTTAGCTACCTTTTTAACTGCTTTCTTTGCAGCTTTCTTAGCTACTTTTTTAACTTTTTTCTTTACTGCCATGGTTGAGTTACCTCCTTCCGGCAACGGTAAACGTGTAATAAAAAAAACATAATAATCACTATAAACACTAATACTAATTATCAATAATTATTATGTCAAAAAGAAATATCACAATAATTACGATAAAACATATTCATTTTTCAAAATAACACACTTCTTAATTTCATCCCCTTCAACAAAACGTAAATGAAAACATACTTTCCCTACGTTTTTCTTTCACAATACCTTTATTGTCATTTTTTATAAAAAACTTAAAAAAAAACTTCTTTTTGTTTAAAAACTTTTAGTGAAATAACAATTTTATTGATAAAAAAATTAAAAACTAAAAGTAAAAAGAGAAAGCAACAAAGAAAAATACTCTTAAAATTTAAAATGAAGAGATGAAAAAAGATAAAAACTAAAGATTAAAAAAAGAAAAACAAACGTGAGATAATAAGTATGAAGAATTAATTACTCAAACACTTCAGCGCCGTGCGAATATCGAGATTACTCTCAGAAATTCTATCAGTAATAGATTGATTTTGCTCATTAATATCCGCATTTTCAGTATTAACAACTTCAATATTAGGTTTAATCCCTGTTTTATTAAAACTTTCACCAGAAGGCGGGAAATATTCAGCAGTAGTTAATACTAAAGCGCCTGCATTATGTTCTAAATCATAAACAGTCTGCACAACAGCCTTGCCGTAAGTAGTTTTACCAATAACAATCGCGCGATTATGTTGTTTAAGCGCGGCGGTAAATATCTCAGCAGCGCTAGCAGTATCTTTATTAACCAAGATAACAACAGACATATCTTCAGTTTGCTTGTTATCGGTACCGGCGATATAAGTTTTTATGCCGGAATAAGATTTCAGTGATACGATTTTACCTTCTTTAATAAACAGATCAGCAGTTTCAATAGCAGAAGAAACCATGCCGCCGCCGTTATTTCTAAGATCAATAATAACACTTTCGGCACCTTGTTCGATAAGTTGTTTCAAAGCATTATCAACTTGCGAGGCAGTATTTCTACCAAAACTGCTAATTCTTATAAAACCAGTAGTTGCGTTAATTAATGTTTGAACATTTCTAACATCCAGCGCCGTTACATTATCTTTTTTCAAAGCAAATTCGAACGTTTTATCGTCACGTTTGATCTTCATCGAGAAATTATCATCGTCAGCCAGTAAATAACAGTTGTCATATTGGTATTCAGCAATGTTTTTTAGTGAATTATTATCGAGTTCGATAAGTAAATCGCCAGGTTTTATACCAGCTTTTGCCGCCGGACTGTTATCAACAACATCAAAAACAAGCGGATAGTTATCATCTCTGAAAATAATATCAACTCCGATACCTTTATAACTGCCGTTGAGCGCGTCAAGCATATCAAAATAGCGTTGCGGCAAAAGATAATTACTATAAATATCAAGATTATCACAGATACCGAAAATAATTTCCAAAACCGGCCATGAATTTTCTAAACCTATTTTTTTACAGCAATTAGAAATTTTTTCCAGTTCGATTTTAAGCCATGCGTAATCAATTTCATCTTTATTTTTCAATTTATCGATAAGGATTTGAATTTCAGAGACAAGATAAGAAGAATTATCTTCAGAGAGATGATATCTTTGCTTAATCACATCACTTTCAGCTGCAATTTGCAGTTCAACCAAAGCATTTTTTACCATAGTTGACTGATCGATATCGTGATAGTAATAATAAGTTACAAGTTTCCACAGTTGTAAAAGCAAATCGAAAGACTGTTCGACATCCATATTGTCAACAAAACTGAAAATATCATGAGTTCGATAACGATTTTGCACGGCAGTTTGCGCCTGCTGCCAGATATTATTTGAAATATCATCGTTTGATATCGAATTTGCGAGTTGAATATCAGTATAAAGGTTAAAATCGGAAGAAAAGTTATATGATATATAATTATCACTAACAGAATTGATATCATTTGCTGATGCAATCGCGCAGAATACAACCGGCATAAGAGATAAAGTGACGAAGATTATCCCCAAAGCCCAATAACATTTAAAAAGATTCCGTGATCTTTTACTTCTCATTCTCTCTTGCTCTCTTTTGCCTTTGAATTTATAACCAAACAGCAGTGAAAATCTCTAACATCAGAGCAAAAATAAAACACATTTGCTGTTAAAAACTTATAGCAACCTCTGAAAATTGCTATTGATGTTTGTCGATTTCACAAATATTTAGGTGAGGAAAAGTTATTTACTTACTTAAAAGTAATAATCCTCTGCTGATCAGTACAAATATACCCATTGTTTAGCAAACTTTTCTCATACTTTACTTTAAACTTCCGTTCGACTATTATTATACAATGTTTGTGCTATAATCCTAAGGGACAATAGTCCTGTAGAGCAGTAAAATATGGGGAAATTGCCCCGAGGGCACCCCATAAATAATATAAATAATACAAACTACCTTTTTTAACGTGGTTTGTATGTTCTGAAAAGACAATATGATATAACAAGTAACAATTTTGAACCTTTTGAAATAAGAGTGCGGATTCGCACTTTTGACTGTTCAACATTACACGCAAAGGCCGGAACAGGGCCTTTTGAATGAAAAACTTTATATTTAAATGTATTTCCGAGCTAATTCTCGAAAGTACATTTAATTCAAAGCGTTGCGGGAAGGCCCTTTTAGGCGATTTACCAGAGGCACTTCGTTATTGCAACTTAAAAACTGCTAAAGTAAACTAAGAGTAAATAGCAGGAAAATAAGCACCATACGATATAAAAGACGTACCAACATTGTGGGTAAATGAAGAAAGTAGAAACGAGGAACATAATATGACAGAAATAAAACTCAGAACAAAACCTTTTGTACTAATTATCCGTGACGGCTGGGGCCATAACCCAAACCCTGAATGGTATAAATATGATGCAACCCGTAAAGCAAATACGCCTTATGATGACAAACTTAGAGCAGAATACCCAAATGTTCTAATCGCGACCAGCGGTGAAGACGTTGGTTTGCCAGATGGAACCATGGGCAACAGTGAAGTAGGTCATCAGAATATAGGTGCCGGCCGGGTAGTTTACCAGGAATCAGTGCGTCTGACCAAGGCAATTCGTGACGGCGAGTTCCAGAAGAACCAGATTGTGCTTGATGCGATCGCAAATTGTAAGAAAAATGGCAGCAAACTCCATCTGACCGGGCTTGCCAGTGATATCGGAGTGCATTCTCTGCTGGGTCACCTGTATGCATTCGTTCAGATGTGTAAAGATAACGGGCTGGAAGAAGTATATCTTCATCCGCTGATGGACGGTCGCGACAGTCCTCCGACCAGCGGTAAAGGATATTTGACCGCTATCCAGGCGAAACTGGATGAGATCGGCTGCGGAAAAATAGCATCCGTCGGCGGCAGATTCTACGGGATGGACCGTGACAAGAGATGGGAGCGTGTAGAAAGAGCGTTCAGCTGTATACGTCATGGTAAAGGTGCCACTGCAACAGATGCAATTGAATATATGCAGGCAAGTTATGATGACGGCAAGACAGATGAATTTATCGAGCCGGCCAATATTGTCGGAGCCGACGGTAAGCCAATCGCCACAATTGATGATGGTGACGCGGTAATATTCTTTAATTTCCGCGGTGACAGGCCTCGCGAACTGACACGTGCGTTTGTTGATGCCGACTTTGACGGTTTCGATCGCGGCAGCAAGCCTGAAGTTGACTTTATCTGTATGACAGAATATGACAAGACAATTCCGGCGAAAGTGGCGTTTCCCAAGCCGCCGAAGATGAAAAACATAGCCGGTGAACTGCTAAGTGTTGATGGGCTGAAACAGTTCAGATGTGCCGAGACAGAAAAATATGCTCATGTGACCTTCTTCTTCAATGATAATAAGGAAGATCCATTTGAACTGGAAGACAGGATACTGGTACCATCGCCAAAGGTGGAAACATATGACCTGAAACCTGAGATGTCGGCCTATGAGGTGTGCGATACCGTTCTTGAGAAACTGGACAGTAAGGAATACGATGTATTTATCGTAAACTTCGCTAACCCGGACATGGTCGGGCATACAGGCGTAATGGATGCAGCGGTTAAGGCAGCTGAAGTGGTTGATGAATGTGTTGGCAAGGTAATCGATAAGGTTAAGGCACTCGGCGGCTCTGCGTTGATAACAGCGGACCACGGCAACCTGGAGCTGATGTGGGATGAGAGTACAAACGGGCCATATACCGCTCATACGACTTTCCCTGTGCCGCTGATCATTGTGGATGAAGAGCACAAGAACAGCAAGCTGCGTGAAGGCGGCAGACTGGCTGATGTTGTACCAACGTGCCTGGATCTTATGGGACTGGAGAAGCCGGAAGAGATGACCGGTGAAAGCCTTTTGAAGTGAAAAGCGAATAATGAAAAGTGAAAAATTGCGGTGTCGCTAACGCGACAACTATTTTCAAAATACATAAAAGCCGTGGATGTGAAGAAGCATTCGCGGCTTTTTTTTAATATTAGGGAAGAAATACCGCGGCCCTTCGATGAACTCAGGGCAGGCGGCTAGCTAAAAATTTATTTTGTATTGCGAAACAGGATATTACGAAGATTATTTAATCCATTATGCTTAACAATAGAGTAATATTCTAAAAAAACAGTTATAATTGGAGTTTTCTATTCCAATACAGCAGTAATCATATACAATACATGCAAATCCGGATAAGTGTCCGGATGGAAAGAATACTCTTTTTTACGGAGGTGTATCATGGCCAGAAATAATTATCAAAAGGACTGCTTTTAACCAGCCAATGAGCAAACGTCGCAGAGGATATCCATCAGAGACAAAAGTTAAAAAGGGAACCAGAGTCGTTCACGGCGAGAAGCTGCTGGAAGAAAAGCTCGGTAGAAATGACTTGTGCCCATGTGGCAGCGGGAGGTTATTTCAAGAAATGCTGTCTGAAGACCGGCAGATTTTGACGGCGTAAACCGCCATGAATATTCACGTTAACTAATACAGGCTATGAAGCTGACTGCTTCATAGCCTTTTCTATTAGAGCAATTTAATTATTATGCTTCGCATCACTTTGTGGCGTGTTCGCTTTTTGCCTGTTGCGGCTTCGGCTGACTTCATCAGAAATACTCGTAATATATCAATATTTCTGTGTTTTCTTCTTCGTCAGCCTCGTCCTCACAGAGGCATAAATCGGAACAGAAGATATTAAAGTGCTCTAAAATATTCTTCATTATTTATACAACGATAAGGTATAATGCCGAATTGCAGATAAAGACACTAGTCAGCAACCATTTACCCCAAAAACAGTCTATATGGAAATATCTGAAACAATAACGAGTAAAACGGGCGAGATAGCCGCATTGGTAACGGTAATACTCTGGACAATTACATGTTTATGTTCGGAATATATATCTAAAAGAGCCAGTACGCTGGCGATAAACATATTCAGGATGTACCTGGCGTTCATATTCTTCACTGTTTCTTCATTTTTTATCCGCGGGCTGGCAATTCCGACAGATGCGTCAGGTTCATGCTGGTTCTGGCTATTCGCTTCCGGGCTGATCGGTTTTGTGATAGGCGATCTGTTCCTGCTAAAGGCATTTTCGATAATCGGATCGAGAACATCGATGCTGATATACTCGCTTGTGCCGCCGGTCGCGGCAGTTATCGGGTATTTCCTTTTGGATGAGACCCTGGCGATGCGTCATATCTTCGGGATGATAATGACAACTTCCGGGGTGTCGGCGGTAATATTGACCCGCGAAAACGGGACAAAGAAGTTTAAGCATCCGATTAAGGGGGTAGTATATGCGACGATCGGCATGCTGGGCCAGGCAATAGGTCTGATATTGAGCAAATACGGGATGGGCGAGGAATACAGTGCATTAGCGGCAACCCATATAAGAATAATTGCCGGCATGACAGGGTTTACGCTGGTAGCCATATATATAAGGCCGTGGAGACAGATGAGAGAGCTGGTAACCAAGCCGAAATTGATGGCACTTGTGCTGTTCAGCACATTTTTTGGTACTTTTATCGGGGTATCCCTGTCATTATTGGCGATACAAAAGACGGAGACCGGCATCGCGTGTACCATTATGTCAATAATACCGGTGACGATTATCCCGTTTTCGATTTTCATGTTCAAGGAAAAGGTCAATTTGCGGGAGATAATCGGGGCGATTATCGCAGTTGTGGGGACGGGGATGATGTTTTGGTGAGAAGAAAGGCATAAGGGATATGGGATAAGGCATAAGGGAAGGTGTCGGCTACGCCGAGGCTAATTTATTATTTTCAGTCGCGAACGTGTTTAAAAGCTAACGCCGGTATCCACAGCAACTTAAGTGGCAATTGGTAATTGTGCCGGAGGGTGAAATAAGATATATTATTTTAATTCCGTCGAATTTGAAGGGATTAAATACAGGCTAAATAAAATAGCGATTGAGCAAATGAAAATACTGGTGGCAGATAAGCCGACAACAAAGCTGGACAAATGAGAGGTGCGATAGCCGGTATAATGTATAGCAAATTAAAAAAATTAGCGATTACTGTCCTGTCAGCAATAATTACATTTATAATAATAGTTGTTATTGCCAAATACTGGTTTATAAAATACAAATACACACCGATGTGTATTGATTTAGCTAAAAAAATCAATAACTGGCAAATTGAAAACCCAAAAATCAACAACAAGCAAGATGCTATTAATTTTGTTAATAAAATAATCGAGATACAAATATTTCCAATTAATCCAGAGCTAAATGACCAAATATCAGAAGCTAACAAAAAAATCAATAACACACTTGATCATATAGTATCTGAACTTGAAAGATATTCCGGCAAAGACTATGGTCATGATTACTCTAAATGGTATGAATGGAAACAGGATATTGCCGAAGAAGATTAAATATATGTCATAATAAAGATATACATTTGGATTTAAAAAGTTATCAAGTCCTAATTTAAAGTTATTACTTTACGTTAATATTTCCTGTTGAGTTTTGGGTTGGGCAATGGTATAGTCATTAGTGTAAAGTGCAAAAGACAAGAGTATAGAAGGTGTCGTTAATTAACTGTTATTAAATTGGTTATGAAAAACAATACAAATAAAACGGAAAATAAACCTGACAAAAACGAGAGGGCTATCATTCGTTCATCAGCTGCGGAATACCTGACATTTGTTGCAGCCAGCGGTGATGGCGGCGTTGAAGCTGTGTATGCAAATGAGAATATTTGGCTGACCCAGAAAATGATGGCAACGCTCTATGATGTTGATGTAAGAACAATTAACTATCATTTAAAGAAGATATTTAGTGACAGCGAGTTGCAGGAAGATTCAGTTATCCAAAATTTTCGGATAACTGCCACTGACGGCAAAAGCTACAACACAAAGCACTACAATCTCTCGGCAATTATTGCTGTTGGTTATAAAGTAAACTCAGAGCGAGCCGTGCAGTTTCGTAAATGGGCAACCACCATTATTAAGGAGTATACAATCAAAGCCTATGTGATGGATGATGAACGCATAAAAAATGGCGGCTCCATCCTGACTGAGCAGTATTTTGAAGAGCAATTGGAGCGTATAAGGGAAATACGTCTGAGTGAGCGTAAATTCTATCAGAAAATCACCGATATTTATTCAACAGCCATCGACTATGATGTGACAGCTCAAGCTACCAAACGTTTTTTTGCGACGGTTCAAAATAAGCTGCATTGGGCCATTCATGGACAAACAGCAGCGGAAGTGATTGTAGATAGAGCAGATCATCAAAAGCAAAACATGGGTTTGACCACATGGAAGGACGCGCCGGATGGAAAAATACAAAAGTTCGATGTAAGTGTGGCTAAAAACTATCTGACTGAAAATGAAATGGTACAATTACAGAGGCTGGTTTCGGCCTATCTGGATGTAGCAGAAGATATGGCGATGCGTAAGATTCCGATGTCCATGCAGGACTGGGAAACTCGCTTGAACAGATTCATCGAGGCAACTGACCGAGAGATACTTCAGGATGCGGGTAAGGTTACAGCTGAAATTGCCAGGGCTCATGCCGAAAGTGAATTTGAAAAATACCGCATTGTTCAGGATAGGATTTTTGAAAGCGATTTTGATAAGATTATTAAGCAAATTGAAGCAACTCAAAAAAGTGAAGGCAAAATAAAATAATCGAAATCAACCAAACAAAACAAATATCTCAAAAGAACAATGCCGTTAAACAATTGGTCTTCAAATGGTTAAGGAAAACAATCTATTAGATTTTATTTATGGCGAAATCGTCATAAATACAGGGTAAATAAGATAGCAATTGAACAAATGAAAATACTGGTGGCGGATAAAGCGACAACAAAGCTGGACAAATAATAAATACATCTTTATAAAGCTGAGCGGCTAAGATGCTAATTTTGCTGAAAAAGCAGCATAAACTATATTAAGAATTAAGGAAAGGCTGCGTAATGGAATATTTTAAATATTTAGGACCAATCTTAACATTTATTGCTGCATTCATAGCCACATACAGTGCTTTTATAAGATGGTATGTCTCTTACAAGCAAAGCATATCAGACAATAGGTATAACAATTACGTTAAACTAGTAAAAACAATATTTGGAGGAAAAGACAGTAAAGATGAAATTATTCCATATTCAGTTCAAATAGCTTCCTTATGGCTCCTACTAGAATATAAAGAATACTATCTTATTTCACTTAAAATTTTTAGACATGAAAGCGTAGGTCGATTACCCCAAAATGCACCAGAAAGTTGCATTAGGTGGCAGCAAGAAGTTGCAACAGAAATCAATGTTATTATTTGTGAAATCGAACATCAGTTAAAAAATAAAGATGTACAAAAAATACAAAAAATAAGGCCTAATAATGAAACATAATTGTCCATTTTTTATATTAGTCTTTTGTTTTAATCATTATAGCAATTATACTAACTTCATGTTTAGATCAAACAAATCAGTTATGATACAAAATAAAATATGCCGCGATAGTAAAGGGTTTATCTTTACCACTGCGGCATAATGAAAAAGGAGGTTAAGGGTGTTAAGTGTGTTCAGCCAGTTATAGTTTTATTGTTTATTGAATACGAAGCTGTGGCCCTGGGCATCGATAGTGACTTTATCACCGTCTGAGATTGAGCCATCGAGCATCTTTGTGGCCAGGGCATTTTCGAGCTTATGGCGGATGGCACGTTTAAGCGGCCGGGCACCATAGGCAAGGTCGTAGCCCTCCTCCAGCAGCAGATCCCGGGCAGAGTCGGTCATGGTAATCGCGATCTTGCGATCTTTGAGCCGGTCGGTCAGAGCCCGCAGCTGGATATCAGCGATAGCGTAGAGATGCTCCTTGCTGAGCTGGTTAAATATAATCGCCTCATCGATACGATTGAGGAACTCAGGTCGGAAATGCCGTTTTAGGGCATCGTCAACATAGGCACTGATCTCCCATTCGGCACCCTCTTTGCCGCTGAGTTCGGTGATCTCTTTGCCGGCAATGTTGCTGGTCATAATAATGATCGTATTTTTGAAGTCAACGGTACGGCCCTGGCCATCGGTCAGGCGGCCATCATCAAGGACCTGGAGCAGGATATTGAATACATCGCTATGTGCCTTTTCAAGTTCATCGAGCAGGATAACGCAATACGGCCTGCGTCGAACCTCTTCGGTGAGCACACCGCCCTGTTCGTAGCCGACGTAGCCGGGAGGGGCACCGATAAGGCGAGAGACGCTGTGCTTTTCCATGAACTCGCTCATATCGATACGGACCATGGCCTGTTCATCGTTGAACATATACTCAGCGAGAGCACGGCACAGTTCGGTTTTGCCAACGCCGGTCGGGCCGAGGAACAGGAAACTGCCAATCGGCCGGTTCGGGTCGCCAAGACCTGCCCTGCTGCGACGTACAGCGTCGCTGACAACTTTTACAGCCTGGTCCTGACCGACAACCCGCATTTTGAGCAGATCTTCCATCTGGAGCAGTCGTTCTTTTTCGCCGGCCAGAAGAGCACTTACCGGTATGTGAGTCCATTTGGAGACAACCTCGGCGATATCTTCTGGGGTAACTTCCTCTTTTATGACAGTATTCCGGCCGTCGGCCTGGCGTTCTTCCTCGCGTTTGAGACAATCGTCAAGCTCTTTTTCGATTTCTGCCAATTCGGAATATTTCAGACGGGCAGCTGTTTCCAGATCACCCATGCGTTGTGCCTGCTCGAAACGGTTGCGAACATCGTCAGCTTTTTCCTGGAGATGCTTGATCCTATCGAGCCCGCCGCGTTCAGATTCCCATTGTGCGGTTTGCGCGGCATTCTGTTCTTCCAGGTCGGCAAGCTGAGCCTCAATCTTAACCAGGCGTCTCTGTGAACCTTCATCAGATTCAAGCTTGAGAGCTTCGCGTTCGATCTGCAGCTGGATAATATCACGGCGGAGCTGGTCGAGCTCGGCGGGCATGGTATCATTTTCGATACGCAGACGGGACGCAGCCTCGTCGATAAGGTCAATTGCCTTGTCAGGCAGAAACCTGTCGGCAATGTATCTATTACTTAAAGTAGCAGCAGCTACAAGCGCACCATCGGTAATACGCACCGCATGGTGAGTATCGTAGCGTTGTTTGAGCCCGCGGAGGATTGCGATAGTCGCTTCGACAGTAGGCTCTTCGACGAGAGTAGGCTGGAAACGGCGTTCAAGGGCCGCATCTTTTTCGATATACTTGCGATACTCATCAAGAGTAGTTGCCCCGATACAGCGAAGCTGACCGCGTGCAAGGGCAGGTTTGAGCAGATTACCGGCATCCATCGCGCCTTCGGTCTTGCCGGCACCCACTACCAGGTGCAGTTCATCGATAAATAGAATGATCTGACCGTCTGACTCCTGAACTTCTTTCAGTACCGCTTTAAGCCGATCTTCAAATTCACCGCGGAACTTGGCACCCGCGATAAGGGCACCCATATCCAGCCCGATGATCTTTTTGTCCTGCAGGCCTTTGGGAACATCGCCGCTGACAATACGCTGGGCGAGTCCTTCTACGATAGCGGTTTTGCCGACACCCGGCTCACCGATAAGAACCGGGTTATTCTTGGTGCGACGGTTAAGAACCTGTATACATCGTCGAATTTCTTCGTCACGGCCAATTACCGGGTCGAGTTTGCCGGAACGGGCAAGTTCGATGAGGTCTATGCCGTATTTTTCGAGAGCCTGCATCTTATCTTCCGGGTTCTGATCGGTTACCTGCCGATTGCCGCGGAGCTCTCTGAGTGCTGCGAGAATTTCATCTCTCTTAACTGAATTTAGAGTCAGGATCTCCTTGGCGGTACTATCAACTTCCAGGAGAGCGAGAATAATGTGTTCTGTACTGAGATACTGGTCTTTGAACGCATCAGCTTCCTTGTTTGCATGTATCATCACTTTATTTACCGCCGGGTCGGCAGCGAGTTGGCCTCCGCCCGAAACCTGCGGTAGTTTATCCAGCTCGCTCTGAGTAATAGAGCGAATCCGGGCTGTATTGCAGCCACATTTCTCGAAAAGCGGCTTGATAAGCCCGCCATCTTCCTCGTTCAGTAATGCCGCAAGTAAATGAAGCGGCGTAAGCTGACCGTGGCTGCTGTTAACTGCTATTTCCTGGGCGTTTGCTAACGCCTGCTGTGCTTTTACTGTCATTTTGTCAAATCGCATAATTTAATATTAACTCCTCTTCTATCCGGTTGTAATAAAAATAACCAACGGAATACTATATGCAAGGCTTGTGCCACAAAACATAAACTCCTGCTAAATAGAAACTTAAAAAAATAGAGGCCGATAACCAGACATAAAACCATGCCAAATTGGCAGAAATAATACATCGATTATGCACATCCCTCGTATATTGGCCGAATATGCAAATACCCGGTTTGTAATAAAAAATATAATTAACATTATCAGTATTCGATGGACAAAGCATCGTTTGTAGATTATATATTCGATCTTTGGGCTCATATGAGTTGAGTCCTGTACCATATACCTTGTGTAGAAACCTGAATGAACAAAACAGAAACTTTAAGCGGTAATTCACTATTTACCGCCCTTCCGTATTTAACAAATGACACCCCCGGGACAGGCGGTATCATTCGCTTCAAGCCAGAAGATTTCCGAGTGGAAGAGCTGCCATTATATCCCTTTAGCGGCAGTGGCGATCATACTATAATCAAACTTGAAAAAAATGGTCTGGGTACTCCAGAAGCAATAGCCCTGATAGCTGATTATCTCAATATCCCGAGATATCGATTTGGCTATGCCGGGATGAAAGACGCCCATGCAATAACCACTCAATGGATATCGATAGAAAATATCGACCCCATATCGCTGGACCGTATAAAAATACATGGTTTACGCATACTGGAAATAACCCGTCATGATAATATCTTAAATCTGGGCCATCTCAAAGGGAATCGATTTATTATCCGCCTGCGACAATTGAATTGCCCGCTTGAAGAAGCTCTTGCAATGGCGAATAGAACCTGTGAGATCCTGGCAGACAAAGGTTTTCCAAATTACTTTGGCCCGCAGCGATTCGGTAACAGGCTAGACAGCCATCTACTAGGACTTGCCCTGGTACAGAATAATCTGACGGAATTTGCCGATCTTATGCTTGGCAGACCGAATAGTTTTGATGTCGGGAAAATAGAACAGGCCAGAGAGATGTACGATAAGGGGGAATACGGTAAAGCCCGTAAGTTATGGCCTTATCCTTATGCCGACCAGAGAAAGGCTTTGCAGCTCCTGGTGAAAAACGGCGGCAAAAAACATAAAGTTGCGTTCCTGATAAAAAGTAAATTGAAGAATCTCTATGTTTCAGCATGGCAATCGTATATTTTTAACCAAGTTTTGGCAGCCAGAATATCGACAATCGACACAATAATGGAAGGAGATATGGCCTATTGCCATGCGAACGGTTCGGTTTTTCGGGTGGAGGATATTGCGGCCGAACAGATCCGCTGTGATGCCCGCAAGATAAGCCCTACCGGCCCGCTACCCGGCCTGCGACTATCGATGCTGACAGGAGCAGCCGGCGAAATAGAAAATCGAATACTCCAGGAAAACCAGGTAGATGATGCCGTAAACCAGTCTTTGAAGAAATATTATGCCCGCACCAGCCGAAGGTCACTAACAGCAATTCCGCGTGAGTTGAAATGCGAAGGTGGAAGTGATCGGGACGGAGAATATATCCAGCTGGAATTTATATTACCCGCAGGCAGTTTTGCGACAAGCCTGCTAAGGGAGATAACCAAGCAGCCGAAATAATATTAAACCAGCAACTTAGTACATTATATTTCATACTGAAATGATTATCAGGACTCATCTTCGAAGCTCTTGATAATAGCTTTTTTTTCTTTATTGAATTGCCTGATTAATAATACCATTAAAACAGCATTTACCAGAATAGTCGCGGTAAGAACCCATGGAAAGAAAGCAACTAAATGATGAATAGATTCAAATAAAGCATGAATTTCTTCTGGCGTTAATTTAGTCGAACTTTCATGAAAAAGAGAAAAGTTATAATCGTATACACCAACTCCAAAGACTGCGGCAGCAAAAAAGCTCAGGGTAATACTAATCACGCATACCAGAAACATAGAACAAATCAGAATTGTTTTTTTCATTTTTACCTAAATCCTTAACATTAAACCCGGTAAAAAATTATGCCTCAATTGACATATCGCCAAAGCTATTGACAAACAGTACCCTGGGTAAATCTCCAGTCATTTCGGTAAGCCGGTCAAAGATATCATCTGGCATTTCGGCAGGATTGGCCAGCCCGAGAATACACAGCGACGAACGGGCACTTTCCGTTTGCAGGCACTGCATAAAATTATCCGAGACAAAAACGGTGGGTTTGACATCGATCCGGGCAGAAGCTGCCAATTCATTCAGATACTGCCTGGTCGTAGCAATACCGGCCGGATCCTTGATAGTTCTAATCAGCCTGATCTTATGATCGCGCCACAGGTTATTATTTCTGAGCAGATGGGCAATCAAAATCATAAGGGTTCCGTTACTCTGGCCGAGCCACCAGACATCGATAGTACCACGGGGAACATACCAAGGATCATGCGGTTGATCTTTGATCTTCAAGATGGCAACACTTCGACCGAGGCTATTGACATTTCTAATCGAGTTAGTAATCTCCTTAGTTTCAACCTCGTCTGCGGGCCAATTGAACATAATCAGATTTGGCCTGACAGCGCCTATCCCGCAGCATTGGACCAGGGAGGAGATGCCATCTTCGGTGGTATCGGCGATAGTAACGGCGGGGAAAGCGTCGAGCTGATTTTCGGCAATTTTCTTTCGCAGCATGCGATGAACCCGGGTATGCCTGTCCAGGACAGCGTCATTATCGGTTGTTATCACCTGACCGAGAATAAGGAGCCCGTTTCGGCCAGCCAGGTTTCTGGCCATAACAGCAGCAGCGAGATCTTCGTCACGATGCATTTCAAAGGCGAGAATGGTGGGCCGCCAGTTTTTGGGATGATATTTTTCCAGTTCGAGCCGAAGCAGGTCGCGACGTACGCGTTCGATAGCCGAGCCGCTGTTTAGATTGCCCCAGTTGGACTCTATCTCGCGTTTGGCAAGATAATAATAGATAGCCGCCATGATAACAATCGAGACCACCGCCCAAAGCGGATCGATCAGGGTCATAACCATCAGGCAAAGAATCGCACCGGCAAGCGAGATACTCCAGTGCCTGATTTTGAAAGTTGGGCGATAGCTTGGATTGCCGCTGACATATTCCTTGAAGGCGGCGAAATTGAGCACGCCGTAGGTAATCATAAAGAACATGGTAATTACAGGGGCAATCATATCCAGGTTACCAAGCAGGATACCAAACTCAGCAATGAGGAATGTCATAATAATGGCTCTGCGCGGCTCGCCGGATTTGTTACTGCCATGGATGAATAAGTTAAGAACGCCGAAAATGCGGTCCTTGGCAAGAGCCTGCAAAATGCGGGGAGCACCCATCATACTACCCAGAGCAGAGGATATTGTAGCGGCGAAAATACCAGCGACAATCAATTTAGAAGAGAGGGCCGTTTCTGAAACAATCATCGCGTTATGTAATAATGCTTCTCTCGGGCAGGCACAACCGAGTATAACGGCGAATACCAGATAGACAATAGCAGTAACGAAAATTGAGCTGAAAGTTCCACGGGGGATGGCCCTGCCGGGATTGGCAAGATCGCCGGACATATTGGCACCTGCCATGACACCGGTAGCAGCAGGAAAAAACAGGGCAAACATAGTCCAGAGGTTATTGCCGGGAGTATAATCCGAGGACATATTGTCCTGCATTATATTGATATCGAATTTTCCTATGCCGCCAATCACGAAAGATGCAATGGCAGCGGCAAGAATTGCCAGAATAAAATACTGAACTTTTATTGTCCAGGCGGCACCGATATATACGCATAAAAATACGACAGCATTCACGATAGACGCGGTAAGCAAATAATTATCACTTACGGTCGAGCTTACGGCGGCAAGGGTTTCGGTAAAACCCATAACATATAATGCCACAGAGATAGCCTGCGATAAGAAGAATACTATACCAATAGCACCACCAAATTCAACGCCGAGCGAACGGCTGATAAGGAAATATGCCCCGCCGCCTTTGACCATGGTATTGGTGGCAATAGCCGAGAGCGACATAGTTGTGAGAGTGGTAATCACCTTGGCCATGAGGACAATGAGTATACCGTGGAAAATACCTGCGTTGCCGATCACTACGCCGAAACGCAGGAACATAATAACGCCGAGAATCGTTAAGGTGCAAGGCGTAAAAACACCGCCAAAAGTACCGAATTTCTTATGATTTGCCGTATTATTACCCATTAAGAATTCCTAAAAATGAGACGGTTTGCCTTGCCAAAGTACCTCAAATATGCATCGGTCAGGGATGATCCCTGCCATCAGGCGAAGCCTGTCAACTTCTGCCTTGTCGGGAGATGTCAAGGCCCTGATCTGAATCTTTTCGATTTGATTAGGGAATTTCCGTGCCAGCTCGCCATAGATAAGAGCATCCTGCTCACCGGCATCACCAATAAGAATAAAATTACAGTCGGGATACCTTTCGATGATCTGCCGGATAACAGGCTGTTTGACATTACCGGACTGTTTTAACATATTGAACGCCCTGCTGTCAGCGATATAGAAATCTCGCAGGTTGATCTCGCCTGCCGGGTAGCCGACCTGAAGCATCCATTCAGATAAGGGGCGATAGAGCTGGATCGGCGAGGCAGAGACATAAAAGAAACAGCAGCCATCATTTTCCATCTGCTGATAATATTCTACCATGCCATCGGTTGGCTGATACGGCCGGGCGAAAATATTTTTCATAAGCTGACTTCTGTCTGTAACGCCGGTTATCTTGATAGTATCGTCAATATCGGAAATGACACAGGTTGTGCCGGGGCGGACAACTTTGATACGGCCGGAAAAGTTGCGGTTGTCATCTTCGCGAGTTTGGATGGAATAGTTTATCCAACCGTTATTTTCGAAGCCTGCAAGCTGGTCATTTGTGAGCAGCATAACAGAGCTGAATATGCCGTCCTGATGGGTTTTGGCGAGCGTGTATGGTATTTTGCCAAAGACAGCGTCAAGTCTTTTCCAGCCTTCATTATCAGCAAGAAAATCTCTTACCCGTTCGGTGAACAGATCGGCGGCAAGATCAGATTCATCGAAGTCACCGGTTTTTTTGATCGCATCGATAAGTATATTTCTTAAGATGTCGTCCTGTTCCGGTTCGAAAATTCTGCCTTTGACAGGGACAGACCATATATCAGTAGCCGGATCGTAACCGGCGGCGGTAGTAAAACAGATAACAATCTCATCATCTTTGGGCAGATCGATATCGCCCGAGTATGCGGGGATAAATACAGCCAACATAATCAGTAAACATAAAAGAAAGAGAATCCATATTTTTCTTTTATTGAGTTTCAAGTTAACTCCTTAACGCACTTATTTACCAGCCCAATTATAATTATCAGCGATCAGATCACTAAACTTCGCCTTAGCTTTTTCGTCAGTGGCCCATTGCATAACAGCAGCATCGCTAACATTTTGTACAGAACACCGCTCATTAGCAACTTTGAGGTCCAGTTCTGTTGGCGCAATCGCATTTTCGCCATATTTATCAATTACAATCTTTTTAATCTTAAGTGACATTATAGCCTGGTCGCGAAACAGATTTGCAGGATTTTCAAGCATCTGTTTTTCAAAACTTTTTGTCATCATATACAATTCAGTTTTTTCTGTATCCCGTGCAACCATATCCTTGATGTGTTCTTTCCCCATATTGTCAAAAAACAAAGTTTTAATGACTCCATCGGCATCTAAAAAATTTTCTTTTTCTAATTCATTGAATAAATTATCAACACAGACATCAATATTAATATCAGGTTTTTCAAAATCTAAAGATCCAAACCACTCATTAAATATCGTACAAAAACTATTGATAGCTTCCGGATCTATGCTCATATATTCAGTATAATAAACTACCCATTGTTCTATTTCAGCTTCACTTGGGATGGGAGCTTTACTTAAATAGTATGTATAACCTTCAGCTTTATTATTAAATTTAGGTTTATTGAATTCTGCAATAAAGCTGTAAACCAATCCAACAGTGATGAGGGCAATTAAAATCAGAAAGAATAAACTGATGATAACTTTAGCAACCTTTTTGCTGCCGGTTTCGCCAACTTCAATTGTTTCAAAATCTGTTTCCTGCTCGGTGTTATATTCTTCATTTGTCATAATAATATCCCTGATATATTCGTAAATTTTTCTAAATTATAACACCTGAACCAATAATAGTACATGCAAAACATTAATTGGCTTAACCTAACATATAATTGCTATAAATATACAAAATTGTCAAATTGCAAAAAAATACTTTTAATAATTTCCTTTTCATTGTAGTATTGCTTTTGATGATAAGAAGTGTGTTTTGAAATAGTAAAAAAAACAACCAGAATTGTACTATAATCTACAAAAAAAGGAGAAAAAGCTATGTACCGCCGAAACAAAAAACAATTATTGACCAATATTATACTAGCATTATCTGTCATTAATATAGTTAATTGCTATGGTGCAACCACGATGACACACAGAGAATTTCAGAATTCAGACAGCAACGGAGTTGCAACTCTACTGCCATATTCTACTACTACGGAAAAAGTTACCCTGGAAGGGATAATCCTGAATAACCCGGAAGAAATGCTGGACAGCCGGTCAGGAGCGCCATCAGTACGCGGCGGTCAATGGCAGATATTTTTTCAGTCGGATGACGCAGAGGACCATGCGGGAACATGTATCTGGTTCGGCCAGGATTATGTCGGGGTTGGAACAGGCACATATTCGGAGCAGGAATATCAATCAGAAGTTTACCGTATAAACCATGATCCCAATACAGCCTATATGTTTCGTGCGGGCGATAAGGTTAAAGTTACCGGAGCGTATAAATTTTATAAGGGGAAAATGAATATTAACGAAATTCATCAAGTTGATCCCAAATATGACTTTGACATTGAACTAATTGAACCGCGTGTCGGCATGCCATTGCCTGATGTGGCAGCCTTGTCAGAATTAAAAGATGCTTCAGATAAATATATTTTTGATGCGGCACGCGATAGCGGCTGTGAATATTACCAGGGCTGTATTGTCAGGATTAACAATGTGACAGTAGTGAACCCGGAGAACTGGGGGCCGGATAATACCATTACAATAACAGATGATACAGGCAGAACATTTCCGGTAATTCTAGGACATGGCTACGGGATAACCGCGTATGAATGTCCAACAGGTAATATTGATATTATCGGCATTATGGACCAGGAGGCAACGAACTATGCGGTCTGCACAGACGGGTACAGGCTTTATCTCTGTAATTATGATGGGAACGGCCAGGTTCTGACCGATTTCGGTAAGTTTAAGAATCATATTGACGGTGACATAGACATGGACGGCGATGTAGACCTGGCAGATTTCGGCAGGCTGGCGGAGAACTGGCTGAATAGCTCAAACTGACCAATGGTCAGTTTGAGAGGCATAAGAGATAAGGGATAAGGCATAAGGGGAGGAAAGCCGATTGCCGCAAAGCGGCAAGCTTATTATAAAAAACAGAGAGTGAAAAGTTGAGGTGTCCGCCTAACGGCGGACCTTGTTTTAACGCTGACGCATAAGGAAATACTAGAGAAGCTGGAAATTGCCATTTAGACTTTCACAAAATAAAGCTTTTACCTTGATAGAGCTGCTGGTAGTTATCAGTATTATCGCACTACTGGTTGCGATTATGCTGCCTGCGCTGTCGAAGGCACGCGAATCGGCCAGGGTGACAGCTGTGAACTTTGAGCTGTATCATATAGCGATGGCACTGGAAATGTATATGGAGGATAACAGCGGTGCAGATCAACCGCATCCTCCGTCATTTGAAGACTGCCAGGGCGGTTCGGTTAGAGACCATCTTTACCAGATGCCGACGCAGCTGGCGGGCAGATATCTGCCGGAAAAGAGTAGCTCCAGCTCGCCGGAATCGACGGTTATGGAAGACAGGTTTAACCGGGGCCATACCTATAAATATATGTCTGTCGGTCAGAAGATAAGCGACCGGAATTTCATAGACAAGCTCAACAAGGCTCAATTATGGGTACCTGACGGTTTTCCGTTTATCTCGTCGGTTGATGATGAAAAAGGACAATATTTCAGTGACCCCAGACAATCTCCGGTGACCTGGGCGGTGTTCAGTATCGGGCCGAAATTCGATGAGGAAAAAATGTGGGAAAAGCATTTCCCTCTGCCTACAGAAACATGGTACGACACTGCTGAACGCAGCGGGCTGGTTATTCGGGTGAGGCTGAAAAACGGGAAATATGTGGGGACGTTTGAATAGAAAGATCAAACTGACTGCCAGTCAGTTTGAAAGGCATAAGAGATCAGGGATAAGGCATAAGGGCTGGAATGCCACGGAGCTTCGATGAACTCAGGCAGACGGCAAGCTTAATATAACAGAGTGTAATATCGCCAAATCAATTATTCAGGTATTAAAATACCCAAGCCCTTACGTTTCACAATGTCAAGCAGTTTGTACGCGGGTGCACTTGGTGCTTTCCGGCCCTGCTCCCATTTCTGGATAGTCGAAACGCTAACATTCAACAAAGCGGCAAAGACAGATTGGCTTACACCATAAGATTCCCTGATCTCACGAATTTTTTCAGGAGAATAAGTCGGGGGCGGAGTCAGCAAGTCTTCACGAAATTCACGCATAGTTGCCCCATTTACAACGCCTATTTCGGACAATGCCTCCATACCTTCAACAAGTTGTTGCCTTAATCTTTTATTTGCCATTTTATCTCACCTCGATAAGGCTTCCATTAGCCAATAATGAGTCTATTTCTGCATCTTTCAAAGCAAACAGCTGTTTAGCATATTGCTTTAACGCCTTTAATTCAACCTTATCAATATTCTCTTTCTCGTTTTTATTAAAACCATAAATGAAATAGGTATGATTATTTGTTTTAAAACCTACAATTGTCCTGACTCCTCCACTTTTGCCTTTGCCAGCAACAGCAATTCGTTTTTTACAAACACCACCACCTAAATTAGCATCAATTCAACCATTTACCATTTCAATAACTGCATTCATAAGTGATTCATTTGAAATTTTCTGGCCTTGCGCCCAACGGGAAAACGCTCTAAGTTTAAACACTCTCATAAGATAACCTAATTTACTAATACATACACTACTAAAGTATGGCACTAAGTGATATAGTTGTCAAATTATTTTATCATCTATCACAATTCACATTTCTTGCCATATAGCTCATATCATTATATAATATACGGTCTTATGCAAGATAATTATGACATAATAGTAGTAGGCGGCGGCCACGGCGGCATCGAGGCGGCTAATGCCGCGGCGGTGATGGGGCTGAATACCGCCCTGCTGTCGATCCGGATAGATACAATCGGCCAGATGAGCTGTAACCCTGCGATCGGCGGCCTGGCCAAGGGTCAGATGGTGCGTGAAATCGATGCACTGGGCGGACTTATGGGGCAGCTGATCGATAAGGCGGGAATCCAGTTTCGTATGCTGAACCTGCGTAAAGGGCCTGCCGTTTGGGCGCCGCGGGCACAGGCAGACCGTGATATGTATGCCAGGATCGCACAGGAGACGCTGGCAAAGGTTGATAACCTTACGATAATTGAAGATACGGTCTCTGATATTATTACCGAATGCGGTAGAATAATCGGGCTAAAATGCGAATCCGGCATAGAGCTGGGCTGTAAAGCGGCGATACTGACAACGGGTACGTTTATGCGGGGGCTGATACATATCGGCACAGAGATAATCGAAGGCGGTCGGATCGGCGAACCGGCGGCGAATAAGATATCAGAATCGCTGGAGGCACATGGGATCGAGCTGGACCGGCTGAAGACCGGTACACCTGCGCGACTGGCGGCGGATTCGATAGACTACAGCAAGGTGCAGGAGCAGCCGGGCGACGAGGTGCCGCTGCCGTTCAGCTATATGAACGATAAGGTTGAACAGGAGCAGATAAGCTGCTGGATAACGTGGACAAATGAGACAACGCATAAAATTATCCGCGATAATCTGCACCAGGCGCCGCTCTATACAGGACAGATAAAGAGTACCGGGCCGAGATATTGCCCGAGTATCGAGACGAAGATCGTGCGGTTTGCGGATAAGGACCGTCACCAGGTATTCCTGGAGCCGGAAGGACTGGATACCGACTGGATATACTGCAACGGGATAAGTAACGCGCTGCCAAGAGATGTGCAGGATGAGCTGCTGGCGAGTATCCCGGGGCTGGAGAATTGCAGGATACATCGATACGCTTATGCGATAGATTATGACTATATTCCGCCGACTCAGATGCAGGCGACGCTGGAGAGCAAGCATATCAAGGGGCTGTACTTTGCGGGTCAGATCAACGGCACCAGCGGCTACGAGGAAGCCGCCGGACAGGGACTGATGGCAGGTGTTAATGCCGCAAGGAAGATAAAGGGTCTGGAGCCAGTAGTACTGCGGCGTGACCAGGCGTATATCGGGGTGCTGATAGACGACCTTGTGACCAAGGGAGTGGATGAGCCGTATCGTATGTTTACCTCGCGAGCGGAATATCGGCTGCTGCTGAGATATGACAATGCCGATGAAAGACTCACGCCGCTTGGGCGTGAATGGGGAACGGTAACGGATGACAGATGGGAGCGATACCAGGAAAAGCGGCGGCAGATAGCCGAACTGAAGGAGTTTTTGACGACTACCAATTACGAGGGTAAGAAGCTTGACCGTCAGCTATGCCAGCTGGGGCGGGATGAGAGCTGGCTGGCTGAAGTGAAGCCGGATGTGCTGGATAAGAACTATATCCATGAAGTAATCCATACAACGGTAAATGATATCCGCTATGCCGGTTATATCGAAAAGCAACTGAAGCTGGTAGAGAAAACGGCCAAGATCGATAAGATCAAGATACCGGATGATATGGATTATGAAACTATCAGTTCGCTGCGAAACGAGGCCCGCCAGCGACTGGCCGATATACGACCGCTGACACTGGGTCAGGCGGCGCGGATTACGGGGATAACGCCGGCTGATATAACGGTACTGATGGTACAGCTAACAAAAAGAGCCAGACCTGGTCTGGACTAGACCTCAGCAGGCCAGTTCATTTCACTTTTTGGCCTTACATATAGCTTCGTAGCTGTTGTACTAGTATTTGACAAGTGTGTATATTCGATAACAAATAGACAAAAGAAAGAAGTTATTCATAATTCCAACAATACTCAACATCTTACCAAAAGCTATATTGCCGGTTTAATTTATGGTTTTTCCACCGCTGCTTTGGCATCCATATCGATCTTCCAGAGCTGGCGGTGTGTGTTCCAGACCATGTATGTGAGAGTGCATATATTAGCGAGCAGCAGGAACGGCACCCAGAACTTGAAGATGGCAAAACCCCAGAAGAAAATTATGGTGTTGATAATGATATATCCGAGTCGAATTTCGGTTGGGCCTATGCCGTAGAAGAAGATCTCGAACTCGTTAGTTGATGCGAATTTGAGGAATGAATTGACCATAAGGCCGCCGGAACATGCCATAAGCCCGTAGAAATACCAGCCGAGATCGTATTCGTCTGGTGACATCATGGCATAGGCCGCGACAATCGAGCAGGCGAAGATAAAATCAAGGAAATGGTCCATAAAGAACCCCCATTTTATCAGGCCGGTATTGCGATAGCGGCCAACGGCGCCGTCGAACAGGTCGGTAATATACTGCAAGACCATCATCGCGGACATGCCAAAGGTCCAGGCGGGATGATCGCGGCAAAGATAGCCGCAGAGCACCATACCAATAGACCAGAGTACCGTTGTCATCGTGAGATGGTATGTTTCGATACAACCTGGAATAAGCGGAACAACCGCATTTTTGAATTTTGTTTCGATGGGGCCGAGTATAGACTGACCAACTTTTTTGTCACCTGCAAATTTAGCCATAATAACTCCCTGCAACAATATTATATACATCAAAATTCACACTCCATTCTACAAACCGGTCAGTCAAAGTCAAATCTATTATCCTTGCACGGATGGTAACATCAGGTTAAAATAATGCCATAAATTGTTTATAAAATTGACGTTACTATTTATAGAGAAAAGGAGTTATCATGCGTATGCTAACACTAGTACTGGCATTTTCGATTATTATGCTTGTTTCCGGCTCAGTTATGGCAGAGGCCAATCCGGAAGTGTGCAATCTCTGGCCGGACGGTGGTATGCCTGGAGCTAAAGAGGTTAATTTTGAGGAGAAAGTTGACTCCGGCGGACATATATCAGGTATATCAGTGCCTGAGCTGCATTATTACCCGGCAGAAAAACAGACCTCAGATGCAACAATAGTAATCTGTCCGGGCGGCGGCTATGCTGTTCTTTCATTTGAAAAAGAAGGTATCGAAATAGCAAAGTGGTTTAACTCGCAAGGCATGAATGCTTTTGTGGTGAAAAACCGCCTGAAAGAATATGGTCAGCCATACCCACTGGCAGACGTTCAGCGTGCAATAAGGCTGGTCCGCAAAAACAGCGATCAGTATAATATCAACCCAAACAAAATCGGTGTAATGGGATTTTCCGCGGGCGGTCACCTGGCGGCAAGTGCCTCAGTCCTGTACAATGAGAAAGCCTATGAAATGGAAGATGACAGAGAAA
Source organism: Sedimentisphaerales bacterium (assembly GCA_963666285.2). GTDB lineage: Bacteria > Planctomycetota > Phycisphaerae > Sedimentisphaerales > SM23-30 > JAFGDI01. The sequence continues at coordinate 631,415 of OY762711.1, read as the reverse complement.
TAAGTGCCAGACCGGATTTTTCGGTACTGGTGTACCCTGTAATCACTATGGGCCAGGAAACACATTGGGGCTCGCGTGAGAATCTTATAGGGAAAAATCCGTCACAGGATCTGATCGATAAATACTGCACCGAAAAGCAGATTGACAAAAATACACCACCAGCAATTTTGATTCACAGCAGTGACGATGGTGTTGTACCGGTTGCAAACCCGATACTTTATTATCAGTCGCTGATAGCCAATAAGGTAGATGCCGAGATGCATATATATAATACCGGCGGCCACGGTTACGGCATGAGGAAGAAATCCGGTACCGTACAATACTGGCAGGAAAACCTGGCAAAGTGGCTGGCAGAAAGAAAATATACACTGCCTAAAGCAAATCCTGGATTTTAAGCCATCTACCCGGCCGAGTTCAGGCAGGCGGGTGTTAATCCTAAAAAAATAAAAATGGCAAGAAGCAAACCAACAATTATCAACCTATGGCCAGATGGCAAAATGCCCGGAGCCATACCAGTTGACTTCGAGGAAAAAGTCGATGCCGGTAATTATATAACTGGTGTATCTGTGCCGCAGATACATCATTATCCGCCGACAGACCAGACCTCTGATGCTGCGGTAATTATCTGCCCGGGCGGCGGCTATAGCCTGCTGTCATTTTTGAACTCCGGCACACGAGTGGCCCAATGGTTCAATCAGCGAGGGATGCACGCATTTGTCCTGAAAAATCGGCTGAAGGAATACGGCCACCCATGGCCGCTGGCAGACCTGCAGCGAGCAATCAGACTGGTCCGTAAAAATAGCGGGCAATATAAAATCGATCCCGACAAGGTCGGCGTTATCGGCTTTTCTGCGGGCGGTCACCTGGCGGCATCAGCTTCGACGCTGTATAACGAACAGACATACGAACTGGATAACGATAGTGCTATTAACGCCAGACCGGACTTTTCGATTTTTATGATATCTGTTTTGACCATGGGCCCGAACACCCACAGCGAAACCAGAGACAACCTGCTTGGACCGAACGCACCTGATGATCTTATAGCGAAATACAGCTGCGAAAAGCAGGTAACGCCGGATACCCCACCCGGCTTTATCGCACATACGAGCAACGACCATCATGTATCGTTTGAAAATTCGATAATGTATTACAAGGCTCTTGTCGCAAATAATGTAGACGCGGAACTGCATATCTACAAATCTGGCGATCACAGCGTAGAAGCAACCTTTGAAAAAGGAAAAATAAGCTTTAATAACTGGAACGATAATCTGACAAACTGGCTGATTGAACAAAAATATATTAATTCATAAATTGAGGATATATAAATGGGATTACTTAGCGGAATAATCGGAAACGCATCGGAAGTAAAAGACCTCGACTCGGTGGAACGCAACCTGGAACACCTGCTGGTTGATGGTGAATCAATCAAAAGTGCATTTAAGCTGGTACGAGATATGTATATCTTTACCAACCACAGGCTAATACTAATCGACAAACAAGGCGTTACCGGCAGAAAGACTGAATATCATTCGATACCATATCGCAGTATAACGCATTTTGCCGTTGAAACCGCGGGCCATTTCGACCTGGATTCAGAGATGAAGATATGGATATCCAGCTCTTCGGAACCAATCATAAAAGAGCTGAAAAGAGGTTCTGAAATCAGCTGCATCCAAAAAGCTTTGGCATCCGGAGTTTTATCGAAATAGCCAGGCACAGAATTATGGCTGAGAAACATAAAAAACATTATATTAAAATGGCCGGTCGTCTGTTCAATTTGTACTTTATCAACAAGGCAGATTGTGACAGCCTGGTATCACAAAGCTATAACCGGATCAGTAACCAGTATGACCAGGTATGGACCAACCATATGCGAAACCTGACTGAGGCGATGATTAATCGTCTGGATATCTCGCAGGGAGATAAGAGCATGGATCTTACCTGCGGAACGGGGTACGCTACCAGCCTGCTGGCAGGCAGAACCGGTATTAAGCCTATGGGTGTGGACCGCAGCCAGGGAATGATAGAACAGGCAAGATCAAATCACGGCGAAATATGTGATTTTACGGTAGCAGATATTATCGAATATCTCAAAAGCCAGCCGGATAACAGTTTTGATATTATTACATGCTGCTGGGGACTGGGCTACAGCAAGCCATTTACGGTTATCAAACAAATCAGGCGTATTCTCAAGCCGGGCGGTCAACTTGGGATAATTGACAACAGCCTGTTTTCGCTAAAGGAGATATTATACTGTTCTTTTCTGACATTTGCCGAACAACCGCAAAAGCTGCACAATCTCATGCGATTCAAGTTTCTGCCCGGCTGCAATACATTAACATCAATGTATCGGCTGGCGAGATTGAAAACAGAGTATAAAGAAAATGGCAGTAAAAGTTACTTTGTGAACTCAGGTATGGAAGCGATCAACCGGCTGCGTTCGACCGGTGCGGCGGCCGGATTTGAATATGCGGCTGACGAGAAAGATTCTGACGATATATTTGACCGCTTTGCAGAAATAATCGAACAGAAGTATCTTAAAGAAGGCAAAATAGAAGTTATCCACAGATACTTAACAGCAATTGCACAAAAACAGGGAAATTAAATAACTTGAAAATAATACCACTGGTCAAATTGATGAGGCTTTACTATTCACTGCCTTTCTCTTTAGGATTTATCGTAATCCTCACATATCTCACCTGTGGATATATTGATATGATACCGGGCAAAGCGATTTTGTCGTTCGGTTCATATTTTTGCATTATCTCAGCCGGGTATATCCTGAATGATTATTTTGACATAGAAACCGATCGAATAAACAGTCCGGAACGGCCGCTACCCAGCGGCCAGGTAAAACCAGTTCATGCCGCCAGGTTGGCATATATTCTATTTGCCGCCGGTATCGGCCAGGCGTTCTGTTGTACATTGAGATTTGGGCTTGTCATTACAGCTACCGCCCTGCTGCTGATATTCTACGATATGTATTCCAAGAAAATGGGAATATTCAAGGTTATAATAATTGGCATCCTGCTGGCTTCGCTATACCCGGCCTCTTTAACGGTTTCGCACCCGTTTAGTCTACCGATTTATAAACCAAGATTAGCAATGCTCCTAATTCATCCCTTCTGGCTATTATTCACCGCAATCGGGTATGAAATGTTGAAAGATTTGCGAGACATGCCGGGCGACAAAATCGCCTATCCAAATGGCTCTACAATAAAAAACACCCGCAGATATCTCAAACTGGCCCGGGGGCTGCTCATAACCGGAGCAGCCTTTGCTCTTATTCCGGGGGTGCTGCACATGGGCCAGATAGTATACACAGTGTCAGCATTTGCAGCCTTTGTATGTGTAGGCCAATCCAACAAACAACAGCCCAGACAAGCCATAACACTGATCTATATTTCTGTTGTACTGATCACTTCAGGTTCACTGATAGACTTTCTGATCTTCGGACCGTAAAAAGTGAAAAATTAAGGTGTTCGGCTATCCTTCGACTAGCACAGGACAGGTCTTCTGACGCTTTGTTTAAAATTAAAAGTATTACCGGAAGGCCCTTTTAAGCGATTTACCACAGGCACTTCGTTATTGCAACTAAAACACTGCGAAAGTTAACTATAATACATTCTACATTATATTTTCACTAATCATCAATCCAATCCGGCCATTGCCAGGTAGCATCACATTGGCTTACCGGTTTATATTCTTTATGCCAGTTTAATGAATATAAGTCCATTAAAGTAATTGTCCTTACAGACCAGTCCATAAACAGTACGTTAACCCCGCCGCCATGACGCTTCATAAGAAACTTATTTATACCAAAGCAATTATTCTTAAAATCCCTTTCAGTCAAAGAACTGTCAATCGGATTCTTATAAGGTATATGGCTGTAGTCACTTCTGACTGCCGCGGTAAAATCACCACCATCAGCCAACACCGGAATATTAGAACAATTTTCAGAAGGAATCATTTCCCACTTATACCGGCAGTTTACGTTGTTGCCACTATTACTGTTTACCCACCAGTTCAAACAGTAGCTGCCCTTATCCAGATCATTATCTACCAGCTCGCGAAACTTACCGGAGTTACGAATTTGCCAGGCCATATCCGGATAATGCCCACCTTCCAGCTCAGTTAGTTCAGCCTGAGGACATAAGAGGTAGCTTTTGTCATCGTAGTAATTTTCCAGAGCCCCAAACCAGACATCTTTTTTGCTTACTACACTATCATTGGTGCAATTATCGAGGCAATATCCTTTTTGAAATCTCCCGTTATTGTCGTCCAGGTATGTACTATATGCCTGGCCCAGATGCCCAAGTTTAGACTTGCAATATGCAGTCATCGCACTGTCACGAGCCATGGTGAAAGTCGGTGTCAGGATCGCGGCAAGTAAGCCAATCACACACACCACAACCAGCAACTCAATAAGGGTAAACCCTTTCCTGCATGTCATTTTAGCCATAGAACTCTCCTTTATATGCAATACATGCTTTATCTCATAATATGGATCTTCCATGACCGTTCGTACTGATACCTCATCCGTGACATACCTTTTCCCGTACCCCAGGCTCCTATTTGCGATAGACGTACAAACACCAATCGCAAAACAAATAAACAAGCAAGGGGTATAACTTACAGGCACATTCCTCATATGGATATGGTTTTCTAATTAAAAAGTATAATCTTAATCAGACAAAATCCACGAACCTGGCCATAATTATAGAAAAGAAACTCAAAATTACAGGCTACCAGACCAGACAATCGTTATAAACTACAATATTCAAGCACGGTTTAACATACTGTTTCACAAGATCATATATTATAAGACTTAAGGAAATACTTACTTTACACATTATGAGTTATTCATTACCATTATAGATAATGAATAAGAAAATATTAGATAAAGGGCTTATCCAGGTTTATACAGGATCAGGCAAGGGCAAAACGACAGCTGCTTTCGGGCTATGCTGGCGGATGCTGGGTCGCGGCGGCAGCGTTTATATCTGTCAGTTTCTAAAGCCGGCTGATATGGTAACCGGCGAATCTGCTCTATCAGAAATAATCGGTAACGATATAACCAATCGTTTCTGCCATGACAGGGCAGATTATCATTGGAATATGGCAAAGGCAGATGACCCGGACCAGAAAAAAATGGCCGCAGTTCGTATCCACGAAGCAATTGAAAAAACTAAAAAGCTACTTAAGAGTGGATTGTATGACCTAATAATCCTTGATGAGATTATCGTTTGTTACAGTATGAAGCTGGTAGATTATGACACTATCAAATCTCTTACCAAACTCAAAGCTGCCCACACCGAACTGGTAATGACAGGAAGAGGTGCAGATGAGAAGATAATAGAGCTGGCCGACCTTGTAACAGAAATGAAAGAGGTCAAACACCCATATGCAAATGGGATACAGGCGAGAAAAGGGATAGAGTATTAGAGCACACCACCGATAAAGACAACTCCTATCTTGCGCCATTTAGCGGCGAAATCTTCCCGTTTCAATTTCCAGGGACCGTTAAGTGGGTCGCCAACAAGAACATATTCATCAGTAACATCAAGAACAGCTACAAAATGGTCAAACCAGAAGCTGTATTCTATTACCGCTAATACCGGACACCGGCCTTTCAGACTATCGATATCTTCAAAATAGCAGCACTCACACTTCACACCGTAAAGCTGATCAATCGCATCGGCCAGCAGACGTTCGTTAGTACCAAGCAGCGGTGTAGTATCTGCGGCAACCGCAATATCAGCTTCGCTTGCCGTTATACCAATCGCACAGAGCGCCGTTACCGCCGAGGCCGGACCACAGGTATAATCGGTCGTCTGCATACAAACATTACCTTGAAATTTAGTATGCAGCATGGCGACCTGACTGCGATAGAATACGGGGCTTGCCACCGGCAGCAGAACGTATCGAACCTGGAAAATCCAGACCATAATAACAATCAGTACGCGGGATCGCTTCTCTGGAATATGCCTGAGTAACGGACTGAACAAACCGGCAATAGCAAATCCTATCGCGGCAAAACGGATAAAGCCATAATGCAGAGTATCAAACGGTTCGATATAAGACAGTGACACTACAAAATTTGGTAAATTTACCGTTACCAGCACAGCCAACGCAAAAACATACCAGGTAAGCCATATAGATCGCTTTTTCTTTGATATAAAGATACCAAAAAGAAACGCTGCCGAAGTTGCCAGCAGCGTTAATATCAAATGAATTAAATCTTCAAGCATAATTAAGCTTCACATGTTTCTTCTGGTTTACCGCGAAGGATCATAACGATCATTATACCAACAACAGCTAATGCCGCGACAAGGCAGGCCAGGAATACCAATATCGCCGACCATTGGTTAGCGACATTCCAATTATCAATGGTAAAACTGCCGGCAACATCGCGGGCCAGATACCATTTACGGATAAACTCCCGAACCAGAACCATTCCAATAAGTATAACCAGGCTTAAAACCGAACCTGCAAACGGCCATAGGTTTTTAGCCGGCTGGATAACGCCAAGTCCGCCGCAAATAACGGTCAAAACCGTAATTGCCATCCAGAGATATATCAGTTTGCCGGTAAAACCAGCAATCAGAGCTTCTTTTAATGCTTCAGGCATGGAATAATAATACCAGCCATTAAACAGGATAATGGCAGCTGCCCCCATGGCAAACCAGCCCATCGCAAAAGATATTGTGCCGGAATTGTCACGTTCGGTGCCTGTTTTATCATCTTTTCGGCATATTTTCGCGGTCCATGCAAGGAATAACCCGCCAAACATAATCGGATAAGCAATATTGTGAAGTAATCGCGGAATAGTAATCGCATCTTTAACGTGAATAATACTCGTATGACGATGAAACTCCAACCAGTGATCCGGCTGAATTGTCAGGAGAGCATTGTTGGTAAAAATATACAAGATGCCGAGAAAGCAAACCGGCAATGCCGCCAGGGCCGGAAGAGATATCTGCCAGTCCCAGAGCCAGCCGGCAAGGTAGAGACAGATAAAGCCTGCCAGAAGCAATACCAGTGAACCCAGCCAGAAATATCCCAAAAATATATTTGAGGAATATGAGAAATGGCCGTACAAGGTCTGGACAAATAACAGCGGAGCAATACCGGTTGTAATTGTAACAGATAATATCGGTGGAATTGCACGTACCATCTTTCGGTCAAGAGTCTCGATTGTATCGCGTTTGGCCAGAAACAAAAAGCTTCGGCCAGCGAGAATAAGCGAGCCGCCGAGCGAGAGTCCGACAAAGATCATGTGGATCCAGAATGTCAATAAAAACAAACCTTCCAACAAAGATGCCGGAGCAGGAAGAGTTAACCAATCGTAACCCGGAGTAGGAACAGTCTGAGCTAAAATCATTTCACTGCCTCCTTTCCAAATGGAACATAATCATCACGTAGTTTTCCGTCATCCTTATAGCTGATAGATTCATCGATAACCAATCCGCCCTCATCCAGATTTACATGACATTTGGAACAATCACCATTCAAACTATGGATATAAAAATTAAGACAATCTCTGTCTCGTATCGTTCCGACAAACGGAGGCATAAATAACTTTATTTCGTCGAGTTTGGTAGTAACCTCACTTATAGCTTCTTTCGACCAGCCTTTTGTCAAGGCCTTCATTGAATTATAGCCATCCAGGCTATGACATCTCAAACACTGCTGATCATATACCCAATTGCCTTTGATTATTTTGCTATGATAGTCTCGCAGCTCTTTGCCCATCTCGCCAATATCCATCGCATAAAACTCTTCATCTGACATATCAGCATCGTTCGGCTGCACACACCATGGTGACAGTCTCAAGATCGTATCAAGCTCTCTTTTGTCACATTTTTCCTGGATAGATTCAACATCTGCAACCTTAAAGCCGTTACTATATATATGATTGTATATCAGATATGGCTTTCTTATGCCTTCACGGACAAACTCACCTCCGCCTGCTGCACCAACAGCCAGCAGCAAAAGCAAAACTGACATCTCCAGACTAACCGGCTTTTTGTTAATTACTACCGCCCAATAGCCGTATACCCCGATCAAACTGATTGCCCCGGCACACATGGTAAAGAACATCAGCATAATAACCGAACCGCCTTGCAGATAATGCTGAGCGAGGGCCGGACAAGCCAAGTAGAACCATAATCCAGCCGGCAGCAGCAGAATAAATGGAATGAAGAATTTGCCGGCATAAACTGTCACTTCATCTTTTTCTTCCTGGCTGTATCGATTGCCAAGATTAACCAGCAGCATGGAGAACATAGCAGCCAGAGAAAGTGCTCCTATCGAACGAATAATCAGTTGCGGCCAATATGAAGGATTAAAAACACCGGCCCAGAAGTCAAACTGCATCGGACTCACCGAGCTATCAAGTGCATTACCAGGTGTAAGCATAAATGTCAAGATACCATTGATTACGACCAGTGACAAAAATGCGGATATTGCATACATCCAGCCCACGAAACAATGAGCCTTTTTACTCATTCGGTCCCAGCCGAAATAATAGATATAGCCGGAAATAATCTCAACTACAAAGAAAGTCCATTCGATAGCCCAACCCCAGACAAACAAATGGATCAAAGCATTAACAGTCTCAGGACTTGACAGGGCTATAGTAAACCAGATTCCTACTCCGGTTACCGCCCCACCAATAAAAGGCAGCAGAATAATAAACTTGCTGTTATCCTTGAGAAACTTATGCAGTGCCGGACTGCCATTTTTTAGAGCCCAGGTTTCAGATATTGCATTAAAAATACCGGCCCCAACGGCAAAATGTGCGATATAAACGTGAACGATAGCAACAATGGCAATAAGCATTGAAGCGCCCAGAAGAGGTATAGAAAATACCGGGTAATCCATCCAAAGCCCCCTTCCGATCAAATCGGAATCAACAAAACTAATAAAACAAATTTTAAGCTATATATATTTTCTATACGCCTGGATGTGGAAATTTCATATTTCCAACATCCAGACATATTGTATTCATCTACTAACAGTGCGACTTCGCACTTTTGACTATTCAACATTACACGCAAAGGCCGGAACAGGGCCTTGTGAATGAAAAACATTATATTTAATTGTGTTTTCAAGCTAATTTTCTAAAGTGTATTAAATTCAAAGTGTTGCAGGAAGGCCCTTTAAGGCGATTTTTACAACTTAAAAACTTCGAAAGCAAACAAACACTTAATCGGAAAACAACCTTAGAAAGCTTTAACTTTCTCTAATGCCTTTTTAGCTAAATCTACCCCGGCCTGACGGCATACTGCCAGCTCTTCAGCTGTAGGGCGATACTGGACCCTGATTCCCTCACTGGTCAGCTCTGTCCCAATATCTTTCAAGACTTCCTCAACCAGCTCAACCGCACCACCGGCCCAACCATGAGAGCCAAAGGCAAAACCGAGCTTATTGCCGGGACGCAAGCCTTTGATATATGTCAAAAATTCGGCAACAGTTGGCAGCAGACCATTATTCAATGTTGGTGAACCAATTGCAACCGCAGCAGCATCCAGCATTTCAGTCGCCAGATGTGTAATATCATTTGACTGAACAGACAGTTTTTTAACCTCTATACCCTGCTCAATCGCGCCGAGGGCTATTTCGTTAGCTATCAACTCGGTACTCTGCCACATGGTATCATAAATGACCAGTAATTTGGGTTTCGGTTTGAAAACAGCCCATTCCTGGTATCTGCTGATAATTTTACCAAGATCCTTACGGAAGATAACACCATGACTGGGTGCAATCATTTCGATAGCCATACCCTCGGCAGCTTTCAGGGTCTTTTTGACAATAGAACCAAGGTGCATAATAATATTGGCATAATAAACTTTAGCCTCTTCCATTATCACATTTTCATCAACTTCATCGTTAAACCTGAAGCTGGTCGCCAGGTGCTGACCAAACGCATCCATCGAAAAGAGAAGTTTTTCTTCCGGCATATAAGTAAACATTGAATCAGGCCAGTGCAGCATCGGAGTACTAATAAACTCAAGAGTTCTCTTACCCAAAGATATACTGTCACCAGTCTTTACCTCAGTAATATCCCAGTCAGACTTAAAATACTTCTTCAGGCCGGCCGCCCCTTTTTTGGTAGCAATCACTTTAGCATTTACTGCAATTTCAGATATCTTAAGCAACTCACTGCTATGATCAGGCTCGGTATGGTTAGAGATAATGTAATCAATTTTAGTTGGATCAATAATCTCAGCAACTTTTTCTAAAAGGTTAGCTCCATACCCTTTCTTAACAGAATCAATCAAAGCTATCTTTTCATCAACGACAAGATATGCGTTATAAGTGGTGCCTCTGTGAGTCTGATATCCATGGAAATTCCTAATATTCCAATCCACATAACCAACCCAGTATATTCCCGGTTTTATCTCAACGCTTTTCATTATGCCCTTTCTATCTACGCGGCCATTTCATCTAAAACAAGGCCGCAAACATTACAACTGTTCTAACACTTTCTCCAGCTTATCTTTGTGCTTATTTTCTTCTTCAATAAGCCTGTCAATTAGTTTTGTTTCATCTTTTACAATACCTTTAAACGCGGTAAAGCATTTGATAGTATCATTTTCAAAGTTAATCGCCATTTCAACAGCACTCCTCGGGGTTTGTATAGACCCAAGCAGTTCTGCTACATCCTTACTAACATTAAAAACATGGGAACCGACCAGCCCCGTGATATATTTGGCAGCCTCATCATCATCGTTATCCATATATATATCATGGCTACCAAAATATTTCTGCCTCAGGTCAGAAAATATCTTTTCATGCCGGGTTTCCTCATCAGCCAAAAAAGTCATTACTTCTTTGACAACAGGATCATCGGACTTCGCCGCAGCTCCGAGATAAAACTCACGGCCCTGCTTTTCTATATTTTCTGCCAGCAGAAAAACCTCTGATAAACTCAATGAGTTTGACATAAAAACACCTCAAAACAATAGTTCACGCTGTTATTGCAGCCCCAAGTAAATAAATACAAACAGCTTTGAATTATAGCGTTATAATTTTTTATTGTCACCTAATTTATCAATTTTATCCCAAAATACAGACATTCCAAGAACTTAGCGAAGATAAACATAAAAAAATTTCACATCAACAATATTTATGTTTTTACATCACTTATGTTCGATTTGATATATGGTAGGCCCACTGTGGTGTAAAATGCTTTTCAGCAATAGGATAAAAAAAAGGCAACCTCAAGTTTGAGATCGCCTTTACAGTATATCTTTCAAAAAACACATCATAATTCTGCAATTGCAGAATTAGTGCTACAGCCAGTATTTAGCAATTTCATGCATGTCTTCAATATTAGCTGTGCCGTCCTGGTTAATATCAGAAAAATCACACCAATCATTATCGACACTGCAATCACTCTGTAACCAGAAGGCAGCCAAATCAGCAAAATCTTTCATATCAGGCTCAAAAGCACGTTCGTTGTCCTCACCAGGATTACCTTTATCACCATTAGTTCCAAATTCTGTATCCTGCTTCTTCCAGCTGTCTACCGGTCCATAATAGTATGTCTTATTCATACCAACACTCTCACCTTTAGAGGGCTCACTGGATGGCAGGTCCATATCAATAGAATAAGGCGATGTTTTATAATCACCCCAGGCCACAGAATATATTACAATTCCATTGAAAAGGAGAATTATCTCATCATCATTGTTACCAAGGGTAATATCTGTGCCATATGGATAATCAACAGGAGCACCACCATTCAATGATGAATCTGTACTTTGACCCAGCACCAGGTAGCCATGCGGCTGGATTGCTAAACCGGTAGTAATTGTATGACTATCATCATCATTATCGACAATTTGCAGGTTAAGTAACGATATCTGTGAATCTGTAGTATTATACAACTCAAACCATTCTTTATTGTCATCAGCACCATCAGCATTGGCAAATATTTCAGTAATAATAATATCATTATGAGATATTTGAGCACAAGCATAACTTCCCAACAAGACAATTAACAATAAGACCGATAATATTCTCATTTAATCACCATCTCTTTCCAATGTATTTAACTCTCTAAACTGTTTAAACTAGCTTAACAAATAGAGACTTCCAATTCAAGCGGAATGGTGCGTTTGATGAAAAATATGAGACAGCAACTGTTAAAATAGGAAAGATATGACTATCAAACACTCTGCAATCAATCTATATTTTCACTCAACAATAGGTTTCTTTCCAGATATCTGCCAGGCAATTAGCCAGAAAAATATTAATATTTTCGCGGCATAAAAACCAACAAAAATAAGCCCTATAGAACTCTGAGGATCAAGATTCTTATAGAATATGTCATTATAAACATAGCAAAACCATATGAAATAACCCACTTGAGCTATCATTAAAATCAGCTGACTGAATAGGATTTTTCTTCTATAAATCATTATATGGGAGATTAAATGAGGCCACATAACAAAAGGGATAAAAAACAACCCCCCTCCAAAGGAATCTGTCTTAGTTGCCAGCATAATAACAACAATAAACCAAATCAATATTGCCAACATCTTGTTAGTTATATTCAACTTCACAATCTCCCATAATATACAAAAAAACGCAGGCCGAAACCTGCGTTTAATATCTAAAAATCAAAAACCCTAAGCCATATCAAGATTCTTAGTAATTCTTGCTTTCCAGTTCAAAATGTGCGGTAGGATGTGCACATGCAGCACAAAGTTTAGGAGCTTTTGTTCCAACATGAACATATCCACAATTTCGGCATATCCAAGTAACTTTGCGTTTCTTTTCGAACACTTCCTTTGCCAGGATATTATTACGCAGTTTAATGTAGCGATCGTGATGGCGTTTTTCGGCAACTGCGATAGCTTTCATTACGCCGGCAATATCCTTAAATCCTTCAGCAGCAGCAACCTTGGCAAACTCCGGATACATAGTAGTATATTCATATTTTTCGCCCATCGCAGCTTCTTCCAGGTTCTTTTCGGTCTTGGTTGAAAGAGCCCCGGCGGGAAATGCCGCAGTAATTTCAACTTCCTTGCCACTTGTCATGAACTTGAACAAGCGTTTGGCATGTTCCTTTTCCTGGTTGGCAGTTTCTTCAAAAATAGCAGCGATTTGTACATAACCTTCCTTCTTGGCTATAGATGCAAAATACGTATACTTGTTGCGTGCCTGAGATTCGCCGCAGAATGCAGTTAGCAGATTCTTTTCGGTTTGACTGCCGCTTAATCGTGGTTTAGCTGTTTTAGCCATATAATTACTCCTTACGTAAATAGAACAAATTTTAATAAAAGCACTTTAATTTGATATTAATAATACACAACTAGTCTGAAACAATGTCGAAAAAATTGACTGATAACTTGAAAATACACCAAAAAAGCTGAAATTAAAAGAAAAAAAGCTGTAACACATTTTTAATATTATAAGATTCACCGGCCATTAACGCATTTGTCGGACATACGAAATTTACCATATACATAAAAAAAGCCGATGGTTTTACCCACCGGCTTTGGATATATCATATTAACAATAAGCTAATAATCAAAGATAGATTTTAACTGATCTTAGTTCATCGCCACACCTTCAGAAACAGGTCCGGTCTCTTCTTCCGGTTCGATATCAACAGCACCCTGAAGTAGAGGCGAAGCAATAGCGATAGAAGAATAGGTACCAACGATAACACCTATGATCAATACAAAGTTGAAACCTCTCAAACCAGAACCGCCCCAAATGTACATAACAACCAGAACGATCAAAGTTGTAAATGAAGTCAGAACAGTACGGCTCAATGTCTGGTTGATACTGGAACTGATCATCTCGCCTGTAAGAACAGTCTTCTTACCGCGGTTTTCACGAATTCGGTCAAACACAACAATCGTATCATTGAGCGAATAACCGATAACCGTCAGGAACGCGGCGATTACAGGAAGGTCAATCTTGAAATCACTTATCAGCAGCATACGGCCAAGGGCTGTATTACTAATAGCGGCTGTCAAAGCAACCAGGCCAAGTGAAATACTCACGTCATGTACAAGAGCAGTAACAGCAGCAAGACCAAATCTAATATTACCAAATCTGAACCAGATATACGCTACAATCGCCAGCAGTGAAACAACAACAGAAATCACAGCATCTGTCATAGACTTACTACCAACAGACGGATCTATCTGGGTCAGTCGTGTAAACGAAGTCTGAAGTTTCAACGCATCAACAAAACGCCCTTGTTCGTTAGCAACAAAAGCATTCCATTCATCATCTTCACTAACACCAAAGACAACATTATCTAGTTTTGTAACCATTTCAACACTACCCAGCGGCTGGTCTGAGCCACTGTTATCAGGGGCAAAGAACAGGCTGTCATAATAATCATAAGACTCGAAATCAGCACGGAACTGTGTACGTTCGAATCTGCTTTTGATTGCTGCCAGAGTCTCATTTTTGCCAGGAGCAAAGTCAGCTGTCAGCACTAGCCCGCCACTATATGCACCCAGATAAGGCTTCTTACTGATAAGTTCATCTGTAATCGGCTGAGCAATGACATTTGCAGGCTCAAGATTCCTGATAACATTCAGATAGTCACCCACGGCGGCAATAATAGTATTACCAACAAGGTTGTTAACAACAGGTTCGGAATATGTTGAGTTCGGATACGCTTCAGCAAGTGCCTTCTTAACTACATTAATACTAGTCTGATGTGTTTCCAGGGTAAAGGCATCTCCATCCTGCTTAAACTTGGTGTTCTCCAAACGCTTGTCACCCAGTTTAGTAGCAACCTGCTTGAATTTAGCTTCAATCTCAGCTGCAGTTGAAGGATCACCTTCACCCGGAGTTATTGTTGTACTGACAAGGTTAGTAGCGGTAGTAACAATTTCATATTCATAATTTTCCGGTGCTCCTACCTGTTGAACACGACAAGCAGCGATTTCAGGATCTTCTGTATTGCTGCTGATCATCTTTTCAATTTTACCGCGAAGTATCAGTCCCCTGTCTTCAGCGTCCATTACCTTCTCTTCAGCAGAGAGCAATTCATTGGCTTTATCAACATTCAAACGAACCTGGGCACTGGTACCACCGGTAAACTCGATTGAATACAGGCTGTTGCTGTCATTAGTTCGATTAAAAGTGAAGAACCAGCCACTCAGTACCAGCACGGCAGAAACAGACCAGAATATTGGTTTCAACTTCATCCAGTTTACACTAGGATGGTCCATCAGGTGCATCATGCTCAACTTATCATGCAGCTTATCTGATTCCAGCAGCGATTCAAAGATAAACCTGGTAACAAACAATGCGGTGAACATCGAACTTACAATACCAATCATCAGAGCCAGGGCAAATCCCTTGATTTCTTCTGAGGCCATTACCCAGAGGATTAAAGCTACGATGAAAGTTGTCAAGTTAGCATCGAAAATTGTCCAGAACGCACGATCATAACCATTCTTAATAGCAATCTTAAGTGAGCTTCCGGCTTTCATTTCTTCACGAACACGTTCGAAAATCAGCACATTTGCATCTACCGCCATACCAACAGTCAGGATCAAAGCAGCAATACCCGGCATAGTGAAGGTAGCCTTGGAAAATGCCATGACACCAACAATAAACAGCATATTCAATACCAGGGCAAGGTCAGCCAAGACACCGGAAAGAGTATAGTAAATAACCATAAAGATCAGAACTGTTACCAAACCGATAATACCGGCTTTCATACCAGCTGCAAGGTTATCTTTACCAAGAGTAGGACCAATATTATTTTCTGAAATCGGCTCATCACTCAAACGGGCAGGCAATGATCCAGCCTTCAGCTTATCTGCCAGCTCTACTACTTCTTTATAAGTAAATGAACCGGAAATAATACCGCTGCCATTAATAGCACTATTGATATTAGGAGCGGAAATTGCTTGATCATCCAGCAGAATACACAACGGGCGTTCCGTATTATTTTTTGTCAGATCATAAAACAACCCGGCACCAGCCGTATTAAACTCAAATGATACAGCAGGCGAGCCAAAACGGTCCTGATCCGGACGGGCGGCCGCCAGTTTCCAGGTACTTTCACCACTTCCGGTTAAAGTCTCACCTTTCTGATTGGAACAAAGCACATAAGATTCATCTACATACTGGGCAATAATAGCTGTCGGACAGTTAAAAGCTTTGATATCTCGTATCGGACGCCATACATATTTATCTGTACTGGCCTTAACCGGTCCAAAATCTGCAAGCTTATTTTTATAGTCACTCACAACTAAATCAGGTGAACTGGCTGTCGGTAGAATACGGAATTCTAAAACACCACTACCACGCAGCATACGTTTCAGATCTTCAGGGTCATCCAATCTTCCGGCAACACCTGCATACTTATCGTATGCTTCCTCTATCTGCTTTATTAAAGTTCCCTGATTCGGATGAGCCTGAATCAGGTTTTCCATCTCTACTGCACGGCGTTTAGGCTCAGCAGCAAGATATTTTTCAAAGCGGTCAATATTTATATTTGATCTTTCCAGATCCCTCAAAATATCATTAACCTGTGCAATCAGGCCGTCATCACCGTTAAGCTTCTGACGATACTGTGATATTTTCTTTGTCTCTGAAATATATTTACGCACCAACTCGTCAGATAAACCGGCATCAGGCTTGGCAATTTTAGCGACCCTGTCTACCTGGTTAGGCTCATCAAGGGTATCCCATACCCTGACAAGACTTGATAACTGGTATTCGCTTACTTCAGCATCCTTGACTATCTTGGAAATGTTTTCGACATTTTCCATAGCAGCAATTTGTTCTGCCATAGCAGCTTCTTTGCTATCATACGCTTCTGCCAACTGGTCAAGAATCGCCTGACGATTACTGTCATCTTGTGCAAGAGCGGCAAATTGTTCAGACCGGCCGGCAACATATTCTTCACGAGTTTTTCCTTCAGGATGAACAAGGGCCTGCTTGACTGAAATCATGTTAATACCGGTATCTTCAAGCTCAGCCAAAAGCAGCTTATAAGATTCCATAAGTTTACGAGTTTCTTCGGTAGCCAGCGGAACCTGGATTTCGATTTTATCGACACCATGCGGACGCCAGATAATACCAAGCTGATTACTAGGGTCGATTCGCTGACGAAGAATACGGATCATATCTTCGCATATTCCACGACGCTCAGATTCAGGCATACCTGTTGTGTCTATCTCATAGAGCAAGCTTGAACCGCCGGCCAGATCGATACCGGGCTTCAGGCCATTCATCCATATGCTTAGACCAAAGAATAATACCAATAATACTACCAGAAAAGACTTCCACTTTAATTCCTTATTCATACTAAAATACGCTTTCTTTACCTCTGTTATTATTGACTGCTTACCGAACTACTATCCGGATTGCTCTGCCATAACAATAAATAAAACTGCTTAACTAAATTACATTAACTTAAGCCGAAACGGCTTTGGACTATTCATTAATAATTTCTGCAATAGCATCGCGAACAAATTTAACGCGAGTATTGTTTGATTCATCTATCTTTACAAGCACTTCCTTATCGCGAACTTCAACTATGGTTCCTATGATGCCGCCAATGGTACGAACTTTGTCGTTCTTCTTCATCTCGCTGAGCATCCTCTTGCGTTCCTTATCTTTTTTACGACTACCCATAGTCATAAAAATAAACATACCGGCCAGCAACAGCAGAAACGGTAACATATCCCATATGCTCCCTGCTCTAGGCGGGGCACCATCAGGTGTTGTATCAGCCGCCGGGGCAGAACCATCTTGGGCTGTACTGGTTACAGCATCATCTAACAACTTGGGAGGCGTTGCGTCAGCCAGGATAAAATCCTCTAACATTTCAATAAGTCCTTTCGATACAATATCTTATATCTTAACTAATATCCATACTTATAATACTAATCCATTCAAGAATTCGGTATTATAACATAACGATAGTTAAAATGCGCTATCTTTTTTAGAGTATATTTCGACTCTACCGCCTTCAAACTCCAATAAAACATTAGATAATATATATAAAACTAATACTCTGCCCTAATTGCCATAACATACTTCCAGCAAAAGGATTCGCAAGGACCTATAACTCGAATTCACGCATTTTAGCCAAAAAAACTCTTTACAAATCCATTTTTTACTATATAATTTGGAATTCTTAAAATTTTGCGATTTTTTAACCTCTATATATGGAGATATAAAAGTGAAACAAGGCATTCATCCTGATTACGTAGAGTGCAAAGCTAAGTGCGGTTGTGGCAATGAGTTTACTACTCGCGCTACCGTTTCAGAGCTGAACGTGGAAATCTGCTCTGCATGCCATCCTTTCTATACTGGTAAGCAGAAGTTTGTTGACACCGCCGGTCGTATCGACAAGTTCAAAAAGAAATTCGGTGGAAATTACTTCGCCAAGAAGTAGCTTTACCGCTCATTATAAAACGCTGGATTATTACTGTCGGCTAAGTCAAGAGCCGATACTTCGACGTGTTTTGGTACTACCAATCCGCATTGAGAGATACAAGCAGTAATCATCCAGCGTTTTTTTCATGCAAATATCTAATATAGAAATAGTCATTTGCCCTTGCAGTCTTTTGCCAATATAACCTAAACACATTTTGGGAATAATCTTATGGCCACTTTTGAACTTACAACAACAGATACAAAAATCCTGGAGAAACTCGACCAGGTCGCAGAGCAGTTTAGTAAAATCGAAAGCGAAATGAACGACCCTGCCGTTGCCGCCAATGCTTCAGAAATCACCAGGCTGGCAAAAGAGCATGGTAAATTGCGACCGATGGTGGAAAGTTTCCTGGAGTTCACAAAACTTCAGCAGCAATATGATGAAGCTGTTGAAATGGCTAACGACAAGGATATGGACACTGAAATGCGTGATATGGCACGGGAAGAAGCTGATGAACTGGTTGACCAGCTAACCAGCAGCCTGGATAAGATCAAAGAGAAGCTGGTTATGAGCGATGACGCCTCTATCAGCTCTGTTATCGTCGAAATAAGAGCGGGTACCGGTGGCGATGAAGCCGCCCTGTTTGCCGGCAACCTGTATAGTATGTACAAGTATTATTGTGAGAAAATGGGATGGAAAGTCGAAGAAATGGAATTTTCATCTTCTCCAATGGGTGGCTATAAGGAAGTTATTTTTGGCGTAAAAGGTGATGGCGTATGGGCTTCGCTGGGATATGAAGGCGGCGGTCATCGCGTACAGCGAGTGCCGGAAACCGAGTCCCAGGGCAGGATACATACTTCAGCTGCTACAGTAGCAGTGTTACCTGAACCGGAAGATGTTGAAATTGACATCAAAAAAGATGATGTACTTGAACACGTAGCTCGTTCAAGCGGTCCGGGCGGCCAGAGCGTAAATAAAACCAACTCAGCAATCAAGCTGGAACACGTACCAACCGGCATTACCGTTAGTATGCAGGACGAAAAAAGTCAGCATAAGAACCGTGCCAAAGCATGGCGTATCCTGAAAAGCCGAGTTTATGAGAAGTTTATGCAGGAAAAGAATGCTGAACGTGCCGATGCTCGTAAAGACATGATCGGCTCAGGTGACCGTTCCCAGAGGATAAGAACCTATAATTTCCCGCAGAACCGTGTTACTGACCATCGCATCAACGTGTCGCTTTATTCACTGGACAAATTTATGATGGGCGATATTGACCAGATGGTAGAAGCCTTGATAGACTATGACAAACAGCAGAGACTGGCTAATATATAATAAATCTAAGAAAATAACAAATAACTATTATTTTTTATATTATTGATATAAAAGGACTTATATTGCGAAACGTCTAAATAAGTCTTTTTTTTATTATTTTCTCCGGGACGGTTTACCAACAAGCGGCCACTATTAAATTGAAGAGCGAGACACGCCAAAAGCTGTGACCCTCTGAAAATCAAATAGCGCCTCAAGCCCAGCCGATTTGAGAGTTCTTAAAAGGGAGAGAACAGACTCTTTTAAGACCCCCCGAATCTGGGCCTTTTTTTTGCGCTGAAATAACGCACCAAATGCATAAACCCACGTCAGACAATGACTTATAAAATATCAAACAATTCTGAAAGCTGAGATATCCTTTTTTGCGGCTCACCCCCCTCGGCAATCTGCCTTTCCCAGTATACCTGGCCTTCGATCTTAATATGAACAGTCACCCACCCCAAGGCATTAGGCGAGACAAAATCTTTCCCCAGATTATCAGCAACATAAACACACTCGCCATGCCCTACTCCCAGGCTATCGGCCATGATCTCATAGCTCAAGGGAGACGGTTTCCAGTTTTCACGGCCGAGAGTTTCGGTAAAAATCACTTTTTCAAAATACTTTTCTAAACCCAATGCATCCAGCTTATACTGCTGGCCAGGCATAAAACCATCTGATATCAGCCCGGTACGATAATTTGAGCTTATCCTTTTCAGTACATCTTCAGTCCCGGCAAACGGCTTGATGTCCGGCCTATGCTCTCGATACAGCTTAATCAGCTCATCTATCCGGCCGGGCATAACCTCTCTACCCATCTGCTCCAAAAGTACATTGAAAGCCTTAGCCTTACGGTCTGTCTGAAAAATGCCCCAGAGCTTTTCGTACAGATACTCTGCTGAATAATCGCGGTCCGCCAGATACTCTGCTACCGCACGATAACCGCTCTGAACATATTCCAGCTCAGGAAACAGGGTATCATCCATATCAAATACTACAGCTTTTATCATAATTTAGCGCATACTAATTAGAAGTTCATAATCAATTTCAATACATTATTATGATACAGTAAATACCAAAGTATATATAATAAAAAAAAAGACATGTTAATTAGCACGTCTTTTATAGTACGCTTTCGTACTTTTGACTGTTCAACGTTATCCGCAAAGGTCATAACAGGGCCAATTAAGTGAAAAACGAATAGTGAAAAATAAAAAATTATGGTGTCCTGATGTACGTTGACATCAGGAATAATTCGCTATCGTCTCACGTTTTGTTTAATATTAAAGCGTTGCAGGAAGGCCCTTTTAGGCAATTTACCAGAGGCACTTCGTTATTGCAACTTAAAAAATGCGAAAGTAAACTTATACATAATTATCTATATCAAATAATATTGTTTTCTATTAGAGCTAAAAGTAAATAGAAAAAATAACATTCTAATGTGCAAATAAAGAAATAAACTCATAGCGGAGATGCTTCGTTTAAATTCAAAGTGATACAGAAAACCCTTTTGAGTAATTTTTTTGCAGCTTAAAACTGAGAAAATTAACTTATATATATTATACGTATAAAACATATCACAAGTTATTTTTTCAATAATTTTTTAATCGTCTCAGCACATGGATCTCTCTGCTGTTTAGCTCTTTTTTTCACATCTGCCGGTATATAAGATTCTTTTCCTTGTATAATATTCTGCATTTGCATAAGCCATTCTTGTGCGTAAGCAGAATCGTTTTTGGTCGCCACATTGAATGCCCCGTTTATCTTTTGGGACAAATCCTTACAACTTTTAGCTGTTCGCACTCCACACACAGAATTCTCCAATTGCACAGCCAAATTGTATAGCACCGGTTTTACCAAAGCCTGTTCATCATCAAACTTTTTCCCTGCTAATCTGGCAGCTTCCACTACTGAAGGATCAGTTACCAGTCGATATTTTGAATCGAAATACTTCTCGTTATTATATGCACGTTTTAACAATCTCTGGCCCCAAGCTTTTTTCGCATCCTTATTTTTTATATATGATGCGGTCGCCTTGATTTGATCTGCCATAAGTCGGCTGACTTTATCCACTTCATTCGAAGGGATATCGCGTGATCTTAAATGCTGAACAAATTTTTTGTACGTAATGTGCTGCAATGTATCCAGACCATATATCTCATTCATAACTTTAACAATTACATCCTGCTTTTGACAGCCCTGTTTCAAAAGGTATTCATACAGGTATTGAAGCTCGTTTTTATTATTCGGCAAAGGCAGCTTTACTATCTTACTAAAAACCTGATCTTTAACCGTAGTATTATACAAACCATCTGACGGACAGCCTTGCTTTTGTACTGCTGTAACTGTAGTTGTAAAGTGTTCCAGAAACGCCTGCAAAATTTCAATTGCACCGGCATCTGTCAAAACCTGTTCAACAACAACATAATTGTAAGGATTCAGATTAACACCACTTCTTAGCAGCTTCAATCCATATCCACCACGTAAATCATCCGGCAGCATCTTGTACAACCAAAAAGCCTTCATAGAATCCATATATTCTGGCATTCCATAATTTACTGCCCAGGCTATACTTTGCTGATACACCATCGGCTTGCGATCATAAGATACCTGCTGCTTTCCGTTATGAGTTTTTATATGCTTTTCTACTTCTCCAAAATACCAACCTACATGAGGCGTTGTCTTATCATCGCCGCCGGTTGCATACTGGCTGCCCTTACAGGCATAAGTATTGGTCTTTGGATCATAGCGAAAATGCACCGCTGCACAATGGCCCGGCTGGCCGGCTGTACATGACGGTATACCAAGAGTGTTGTGCGACCGAGCGGAAATATTACCCATTGTCCCACAAACTCCACCGTCCTTGAGCATCATCTGAATGGATCCATAAGGGAAATCATATGGCTTGATCCGACGAGCAGACTGCATGTCATACTGCTGGGCAACACTGCCAATATATTCACCATATGTCTTAAAAACTCCGTCATTGACAAAAGCCTCCCAACGCTCCTGTCGCTCTCGCAGCGGCTGAGAATCCTCGGCCAGCATTATCAATATCGGCCATGGAGCATTCAAAGGAAACCGCGGCCAGTTGCGTTTTTCCTGAAGACCGGCAGGAAACTTAAACTCATTATTCCTTATAAGGAATAAACATCGCTCGGCCGGTGTTGCCAATGGCTCTCGTTTGGGTATCAGCCCCTTTTCATAATAAGCATTCAAAAACAAATCGTATGCTTGCTTTATCGACTTATACTGTTCACCACGGACCATATCATGACTATTCCAGTGAATTATTTTTTCTCCGCAATTGATATTAACATCGTAACCCTTGGAGCTCATATAAAGATTAAATTTTTCCTGAAGTTCCCTGCTGGCAATAATATCCGCCGCATATAGTGACCGCCTCTGTATTTGCTTCACAGGGGTTTTGCCTTTCTTTTTAGGTGCCGGAATCGCAATTCCTCTGCTGTCATACCTGATCTCATCCGGTTCTTCCTCGTATCCAATAACAACCTCTTCATCAATTGTGTTGTCATTCAAAAAGTTTATGATATGGTCATTCATATCAAGCTGTCTACTTGTGTCTTTGGTATTAACAGGCTTACGAGGATCCCCGGAAATATTAAGCTGCATCGGAGTTCGATAGCTGATATCCGCAGGCAGATGCTGTTTTACACACAAAATAGACATTGCTAACGCAAGCTGATTGTATTTCTTAAACTTAGTTTCACCAAGGTCTAAATAAAGCGAATACATCCACTGCATTATTTCCGCTGGTTTATTATGAGCACTATAAACACCTGACGCTATCGCCGGATTAGTGTCAATCCAGTCAATGAAATCTTTCGGCAATTGCTTATGATCGTTTTTAAGATCACACAGAGTTTGCTGTTTTATATAAGTCATATAAGCATCACATACTTCTGCCGTAAAATAGTAGCCGGATTTTTCACAGCTTGCCAGAAGTTTTACCCGACTTTCATTCAGGCGGGTTTCACTCGCAAGGCCCTGACAAAATGCCAATGATATTACGATGTTCAACAATATTAACAATGTCAATATAGATAATTTGCTTTTCATAGGATAAATCTTAAAAATGAGGTATTTACTATATCAGAAACCAGACTTTATTTTTTTAAGGTCAGAATCACACATGTTATCATAACTTACGTAACCAGTTACGATTATCAATCAAGCCGTAATCAGTCAGACAAATCCTTAGTCTAGCTGAATTTTAATATTAATAGTACTATTTGTCACCAGGCAAGTCAAGCCTATACAAAGCTAAACATACTTTGATATCAAGATATTTGATAATCAAACCTTAAATACATAATATTATTGAAAACTCTATCACAAATAGAAATGAAATATACAAATACCGACTTCACTTTTTTTTATTTAAACACAGCCAAATATACTTATACTGAAAAAAACATATTTGAATTAACCTGTTTTTAGCAATTGAATCATTTTATTGTTCATCATCTCAACGAAGGAAGAAAGGAAGAATTGTGAAAAAAATTATTATTACTGCAACGATAATTGCATTTGTCGTTGGTAATTCATTATCTGCTGCCGCTGACTGGGCACCGGTCAAAGGTAATATTCTTTCTAAATTCGCTGAAGACGTTTCTCCAAACAATGTCTGGCCGGAATATCCCAGGCCTCAAATGGTCCGAAGTAACTGGACCAATCTCAACGGCCTATGGGACTATGCTATCACTGATAACAGCTTGGCCAAACCGGTCAAATGGGATGGGGAAATACTCGTTCCATTTGCAGTAGAGTCTGCCTTGAGCGGAGTCAAAAAAACGGTTCTGCCAGACCAGCTGCTATGGTATCACAGGAATTTCCAGACAATTCCAGAAAGTTCCACTCGCACACTTCTTCATTTTGATGCAGTAGACTGGCAGTCTACTGTATGGATTAACGGCAAACTCATCGGTTGCCACACCGGCGGTAATGATCCGTTTACCTTTGACATAAGCGATGTTGTCAAATCCGGCGACAACGAACTTATCGTAAAAGTGTTTGACCCGACAGACAAAGGGTACCAGCCAAAAGGCAAACAAGTACTTCATCCAGGCGGGATGATGTACACAGCCGTTACCGGTATCTGGCAGACCGTATGGCTGGAAACAGTTCCAATGGATTACATCCAGTCATTAAAAATCGTTCCGGACATCGATAATGAAACAGTAAATGTAACTGTTAACGCTTCTGCATTAAGAATGGTAGAGATTACCGCATCTTATAAAGGCAAAGAAGTTGCCCAAAAGAAAGCTATGTCAGGTTCGCCAACTGCCCTTAAAATCAATAATCCAGTTCTTTGGGATGCCGGTAAACCCAACCTGTACGACCTGGAAGTAAAACTGCTGAACAATGACAAGCCTGTCGACACTGTGACCAGCTACTTTGGCATGAGAAAGATTGAAGTCAAAAAAGATGAGCAAGGTCTGAACAGGCTATTCCTGAATAACAGACCGCTATTCCAGTATGGCCTGCTGGACCAGGGCTGGTGGCCGGACGGACTCTATACTCCTCCAACGGAAGAAGCGATGATCTATGACATCAAAGTCACCCGGGATTTCGGCATGAACATGATCCGCAAACATGTAAAATACGAATGTGCCCGGTGGTATTATGCCTGCGACAAAATGGGTATGCTCGTCTGGCAGGATATGCCGGCAGGCGATACCGGCAAACACCAACAGGCCAAAGACAATTTCATGAACGAATTAAAAGCCATGGTTGACACCCTGCATAACTTCCCATCAATTGTTATGTGGATACCGTTCAACGAAGGTTGGGGCCAGCACGATACTCCGCAGGTGGTTGACTGGCTGCAGAATTACGAACCGACCCGACCAATCAACGAGGCCAGCGGATGGAATGACCGCGGCAGCGGCGATGTAACCGACATGCATATCTACCCCGGACCAGATACAAAACCGGCAGAAGAAAACAGGGTATGTGTTCTGGGTGAGTTCGGCGGACTGGGAATGCCTATTGACGGCCATACCTGGCATGAGAGATATAACTGGAATTATGTACCTTACCAGAACGTCAAAGAGCTTACTGACGCTTATGTAAGCCTGCTCACTAATATGAGACCGCTTATCACTGCCGGTCTTTCAGCGGCAGTATATACCCAGACAACCGATGTTGAAGAAGTTGAGGTTAACGGAATTATGACTTACGACCGGGAAATTATCAAAATTGACCATAAGCTCGCCGCTGCTGCCGCCAGGAAACTATATGGCAAAAGTCCAAGAGTTGCAACTGTACTTGAAGCCAGCGATAAAAATGCAAAAGTATGGAACTACACATTCGATAATCCCGGTTCTGACTGGTACAAACCAACGTTTGACATTTCCGGATGGAGAACCGGTCAGGCAGGTTTCGGAGACAATGACATAAGGCCAAATGTGTGCAATACCGAATGGACAGGCAGCGATATCTGGATCCGCCAGAACTTCAATCTGGACGCAACCCCGCCAAAATGTGCTGCACTAGCTATCAAAATCAAGCATGATGACACCGCTAACATTTATGTTAACGGCAAACACATCCTTGAAATCAAAGGTGCTAACCGCAACTATGATATGATAGTGACCGATATCCAAGCTGCTGACATCCTTACAAAAGGGCAAAATGTATTTGCCATCCACTGTCACGAAGATGGCGGAGACCAGTACATCGACGCCGGTCTATATATGATAGTAGAGCAATAATATGTTATTCCCAAACGTAAAAGCACAAAGGCAAACAGAATATAACTACAGCGGCCTACCTGATATCACCACTGACCTGGTCACACTTAATTTCCACCGGGCCCATCAAGCCTGACGGCCTCAGCTTCCATTCATCTTTTATCTTGATATTGGTCTCGGTAAACCGCTGGTCCTGCGGCTTGCCGCGATCACCTATAAGCCGGTTCTGCCAGGTATTCACAACCGTAATCGCCAGTTTGTTTCGACCGGATTTAACCGCATCGGTAATCTCCACGCAAAACGGTTTGGTCCAGGTAACACCCAGGTCGATATCATTCAATTTCACCGCGGCAATACCGGCATCGAGCACATTATTCAGCTGTATCCAATATCGTTTGCCTTCTTCCACATCCAACTCAAATGTGTTCTTATAGACAGCCTCGCCGGAATAATATTTTATCCCATCATTACCAAACTCAGCCCAGTCTTTCAGTCGCTTAAATTCGATCAGATCAGGACCTCCCCATTCGGTATCAAAAGCGACCTGCCACGGACCTTCGACTTTACTGACTGTACGCTTAACCGGATAGTTTGAGTCTGCCGCCCCCTCCATCGTATCTGTTATCGCATCATTAAACACAACAAACACAGAATCAAACGGATCAAATTCCAGCGGCACTGTAGTCCTGCCGTCTGCCTGGCTAAACTTATCAGCCGGCCATATTTTTCCTATTATCGGGTCCCACAGTTCCGGCTGACGACCTGTCACCCGAAAGGCACAATCAACCGCCCGCGGTTTATTAGTCTGATTGCAAACAAAATACACATCGGTTCCATCAACCTTATAATGGATAAATTCAAAATCCTGCTGCCTTATATTACCCAGAACCTCAAAATCATACGGCACTCCAACGCTTTGCAGATACAATCTCGATCCGGTTCCCCAGACAATCGCACCACCAGCCTTAGTCTTTCGTATGCCTTCTTGTGCAGGGTTTGTTCCCCATAGAATATCAGCCAGATCAGTAAAATTTTTCTGAGCTGTTCGACCATCTACCAGGCTCACCAGCCGCTCAGGCTTTTCGCCGATTACAACTGCACCGGCTACTACAAGCTCGCCAATCTTATCCAAGGCCGCCATTGACAAAACCTTATGCCCCGGCAATACCAGAACTCGATATCTCAGACCACTTGGTACTACCAGCATACCATCAACAACCTTCAACTTTAGCAGCACATCCTCATTACAGACATCAAAATCATAACCCGGCAAGGCTCCACCCTGGTTAAAACCCTTATTTACCGCAATGTTAGGAACATGGTCGCCATAATAATACAGAACATCCGCAACAAATCTGCCTTTCTGGGTCATTACCTGCACACGGTTAAGATAATCGATAAAAGCATCGGAATAATCCCACCAGGTCACCTGCGGATTAACATGTGTACCGGCAAAATACTCCTGACCCGGTACGCCCATTTCCTTTGGCGAACAGGTAAACGTATGGAAAAAGATCATATTCAATCCTTCACAAAACTCATAATCTGCGTGCGGCTTAATATCATACCATAACTCTACACCCCAATGAGGTTTACGAAGCGAGGTAAAACTCTCGGCACCGACATACTGCTTGCCGTAAATATGTGCCGCTGACGCAGCCTGCTTGACATAGAATCGATTATGCGGCTCCGGGCGATGCGGACATGGTATCCAGAACTCGCTCATCGTTATATCGCTATGGGAATAATTAGTTATGCCGTCCAGCGGCCCGGCATGCGGCCCGGAACACTCCGGCTGAATGCCGATATTATATTTCGCGGCATTTTCGGCAAATGTACCGTAATGATTCTCCGATACACAATGTGCTATTGTCTTTCGCAGATCTGCCAAAAACGCATTACTAACCTCTCTACTCTCAACGATTTTACCGGCCACTACCGGCAAATACTTAATTATATCATACCCATTGTAATCCTTGAACTCCTGAGCAAAACCCTCACTCCAGTTCATGCCCCCGCATTCCCAGCTGTCAGTTTCCAGTTGAGTCAATACCGTTCCGGCCATATCGCCGGCCTTATCCAATAGCGGCTTAACTGTACGGTCCCAATACCGGTTAAACGCATCCTTACTCAGATAATCCAGCACATGCCCTTTCCAGTTATCGCTCGAAGTCGCAACATGGGCACGCGTAGGAGTATAACCTATCCGCAGGACCGTCCATTTCCCTTCCGGCACCTCCCAGTTCAGCACCCCATCATCGCCTAGCTTATCGGTAATATCAACAATATCGGTAAGCATGCAATCCTGCTCACCTACAACAGCCGGCCAGTCGTCCAGTAGGAACTTGCTATCTGGTGCAGAACCACCCAGTTCACGTGTACCGCTTTTGGCATCCAGGTCGCGTATAGGCTTTTTCTTTATATCTGACCTTGCAGTCAACACCTTACCATCGCTGCTGACTAGATGAGCACTTATTACCTGGACATTCCTTGCTGATTCAGGATAGCGGCTGTCGTATGCAGCTTCAAAAACAATCCGAATCTGCCTGCCTTCCAGCATTCTAAATTTTAGCTCGTTTTCACCATCTTTCAGGCTAAGCTTTTCTGTCTTTTCACCGCTGCCAACAGCTTCTACCCGACATACCTTCGGGCCATAACCCTGACGACCGGCAATCTTCAAACCGGCAACCTTCACCGGCTTTTCAAATTCGAACTCTATCCATTCCGGCTTGTCAGCGGTCGGTCCTTCACCGGGCTTTTCGCCGCTGCTAACCCAGAACTCCTTGCTATTTATATTGTTAACCGGATAATCCGGCTGGCTGGAACTTGCTGACAGCTGGTAAACCTGACCGGCAAAACCATTTTGAGGATACGCCAGTACAGAGATATCCCGATAATAATCATAATTAGACTTCGGCACCGGCAGGTCCATTGTTACCATGCCCGGACCTACCACCTGCGTCTCGGAAGCTGTGATTTGCTTGGCTTTATCGTCCAGTGTCACAAACGGCCCGCCCAGGTTCCAGCCACTCTGGATGGACAAGCCTATTTCAAGCCCTAATCGCTTAGCTTCACGCAAAGCATGCAAATAGAGCTCGGTCCATTGCTCACTACCGAACTGCGGACCGTTGGGAACATTTTTATCTGGTCCCCAGCCAAGCTCTGTGCCGGCATCAAAGATCATCGCACCGCTAAAACCTTTACCGGCCATTGCTTCCAAATCGTGTGTGATCGCTTCTTTGGTTACATTGCTGTTTAGCCACCACCACCAGCAACGTACACCTGCCTTTTGCGGTGGATTCGCAAAATCTCCCGCCAAATCACCCGCAGCAATTAACTCTACCGACGCCAACAATAAAACTAATAAAATTCTAAACATCTTCAAATTCCATATTTAAATCAAATTATTAATCATAAGAACTAATGTTATGGTAATAAATACAGTTAGAATGTCTAATAAAAAAGCCTTAGAAAAATTGCGCAATTTCCATTAATTATCATCACAAAATCGATTATCTAATCTTTATTCAATTTGATAAGATAAATAAAGCTTTCATGATAACACACTCTGCGTTTGAAAAGAAAAGAGATAATCAATAGAGATAGAATTAGATTAATGGTAATTATTCAGAAAAACTGCACATGTTTGCTGTGAATGATTCCGAGATGACAGAAAAAGGATGGTTGTAATGGTAAGATTTTCTATTTTAACAGCATTGTTGGCATTATCGTGTTTTACCCTCTCTTTAACTGCTGCCGACCAGCCAACCGGCTTTGCTTCAGTCAGCGGCCTGGGTCTGAGTACCACAACCGGCGGCGAAGGCGGCCAAAAAGTTACCGTAACCACCTGGTCCGAACTGGAATATTATGCCGAATCATCAAATCCATATATCATTCTAGTTGAAGGTACTATCAATGCTCCATCAAACGGAACAAATATTGATGTGAAATCCAATAAGACAATTGTTGGCCTGGGGGATAACGCAACTCTTTACCAGGCGGAGCTTAGACTTCTGTATGTCAGCAATATTATTATTCGCAATCTGACAATACGAGACTCCTATGTAGAAGGTGATTATGATGGTAAAACAAATGACTACGATGCGATACAGGCCGACGGCAGTGACCATATCTGGATCGACCATTGTCATTTCACCCATTGCGGTGACGGCCTGATCGACCTGAGGAAAGTATGTGACTATGTAACCGTCTCATGGGTGCATCTGAGCAATCATAATAAATGCTTCGGGCTTGGCTGGACCGAAGAAACAGATTTCAGAACGACCATTAACAATTGCTGGTTTGACAGTACCAACCAGCGTAACCCAAGTTTTGATATGGGGATAGGTCACTTATACAACAACTACGGCAGCAATATAACCAGTTATGGTCATTATGCGCGAGGTATGGCACAACTGGTCATAGAGAACTGTGTCTTCGAAGACAGCAATAACCCGATCACATGTGATTCTACTGCTGCTTGCTATATTTCCGGCATGCAATTTATCAATTGCACCGGCTCAAGATCCGGCAACACCACGACGATGCCTTATGACCCGGCGGATTATTACAGCTATTATCTTTATCCTACATCTGAAGTTAAGAGCATTGTAACAGCTGAATCCGGGCCAAAAACTGAAATTGGCCAACAGTATATTGACACACCTGACACAACACCGCCTACGCCTGATCCACTAACCTGGGCGGTAGAACCATATTCTACCGGCGGGGTAGATATCGCAATGCAGGCAACCACCGCTACCGATAGCAGCGGCGTACAATACTACTTTGCAAACCTAACCGAATCCAGCCATGATTCCGGCTGGATCGATGTACCTTCCTGGACCGATACCGCCCTGTCACCCGGCACAACCTACAGCTATGCGGTAAAAGCAAGAGACAACAGCAATAATGCCAATGAAACTGACTGGTCGGAACCGGCATCAGCTGCAACGGCTGACTGGTTGTGCAGCTCACCGATCAAAGCCGACTTCAGTGACGATTGCAGGATAAACATGACTGATTTCGCTATGCTTACGGCAAAATGGGCGGAAACTCCTATCGCTCAAGAACTTATTGAAAACGGCAGCTTTGATTCAGTACTCACACCATGGACAACGATAGCATTATCCGGTGCTTCCGGTACCACCACCTCAACGTTAGATTCTGCCAACGGCAACCCGCCCGCCTCTGCGTTGCTCGAGACTGACACCGGTACTACCGGTGCCAACAACAACCGCTTCTTCCAGGCAATACCGGTGACTGTCGGCAGCCAATATATTTTCAGCGGTGATTGGGCAGGCGATATTACCGGCACCGTTGACTCCGACTCTTTGGCAAGAAACTGGGCCGAGGTAATCATAACCTTCGAAGACAGCAATTATCCTGCATCCTCAACTATTGTTTACAAGAAAGCTTACGGCAACGGTGATCTCAATACTACCGATGGAATATGGAGCTGGGAATCGATAACGGGCTCACCTAACGGCACCAGCGCCCCGACCGACGGAGTCTTTACCGCAACTGCTCCCTATATGATCGTCTCGTTCAACCTGGGCGGCAGAGCAAACTCAGGCACCACACAAATATCAGTTGATAACATCTCAGTTACTGAGGTACTGCCATGTCCGGAATATGACCTTAACGATGATTGCCAGCTGAACATACTTGACCTGACAATCTTTGCCGAAAACTGGCTGAATTGTAACCGCGAACCTGAATCGGAATGCTTTTAGTGAAAAAAAATAATTTTAAGTTTCAGATATCATAAGGATAATATATTCCCGACGTTATCAACATATTTGAATTCACAATGAAACGGCTTCAGGTATTTGGCATAAAATGCTTCCTGAACTTTTTTTACAAGCGACAGAATATCATTCGCCCGGGCATCTGCCACATTCACTATAAAGTTAGCATGTTTGTCAGATATCATAGCACCTCCATAAACTGTACCTTTAAGTCCAAGCGATTCAACGACATAACCAGGCGGTCCCATCATAAGATATTGTTCTGTCGGACTTTTGAACACCGACCCGCAACTCGGCTGACGACGCGGCATCTTCTCACGTCTATTACGCAACACTGCGAGCATCTCAGATCGCAGATGCTCACTATCACCATAGTCAAGCTCTAAAGCTGCCTCCAGAATGATCTCATTCGTACCCTGGAACCTGCTATGCCGATAGCTAAACCCACAGGCCGGGCCATCGTAAACCAAGAATTTGCCATTCCCACCCAGCACTTTCACCCATCTAACCTTGCTGCCTATCTCATTGCCCATGCTGCCGCCGTTCATTACAATCAGCCCGCCCAGATTGCCAGGTATTCCGGCTATATGAGTAAGTCCGGACAGCCCATTTTCCATTGCAACCCTGGCCAGCTTCGGAGCAAACATCCCGGACTGAACTATTAGAGTCCTGCCTTCGATATTATAATTGGACCATTGCTGATCCAGCTTTATCACCACCCCTCTTACACCATCATCCGAAAACAGTAAATTTGATCCCTTTCCCAACACCACATAAGGGATATCATTTTCAGCCAGATACAATATCAGCTCCTGCAGCTGAATTATACTTTTGGGCTGGCAGATATAATCGGCCGGGCCGCCTATCCGCCAACTGCAATAACTACTCAACAACTCGTCCTGCTGGAAAGTAACGCCCTGTTTAGTTAAAAAAAATGCTAAAGTTTTTTTGTCATAATTTCTGTAGTTCATAATATTCTCTGCAAATTATAGCATAGTCGAAAATCAAAAAGACAAATAATACCGCCGGTTGTACCCAATTCTATTTTCCTTTGACTTCTAACTTTATGTCTGATACATTTTTATAAAAGAAAAGCAAAGAAAGGTTTACATTTATGACAAAAACAATAGTGTCACTAGCGTTACTGGCGGCATCACTCCCCCTGTATGCCGAAAACATCTACCACACTTCATGGATTGATTTCAATAAGAACGGCACAAAAGACATCTACGAAGATAGTCAACAGCCAATCGAGAAACGTATTGAAAACCTGATCAGTCAGATGACAGTTGAAGAAAAAACTGCACAACTGGCTACTCTATATGGTTTTAAACGAGTCCTAAAGGATCAACTGCCTACCGATGATTGGTATAACCAGATTTGGAAAGATGGCATAGGTAATATAGATGAGCAGCATAACGGCATAGGTAAGGGAAGCGACTATGTATGGCCTCCCTCAAAGCATACTACAGCAATCAATGATACTCAACGCTGGTTTATAGAGAAGACTCGCCTGGGCATACCGGTTGATTTCACAAACGAAGGTATTCGCGGTATATGTCACTCATATGCTACTAACTTCCCCAGCCAGATTGCAGTTGGTGCTACCTGGGACCGAGATCTAGTCAACCAGATCGGTATTATAACCGGTAAAGAAGCTGACGCACTAGGATATACCCAGGTTTACTCCCCTATATTAGATGTACCCCGCGACCAACGCTGGGGTAGAATAGTCGAGTGCTACGGCGAATCACCATACCTGGTCGCACAGCTGGGCATCCAACAGGCCAAAGGTATTCGCAGTACCGGAACAGGCGTAACCTGCAAGCACTTTGCAGTTTACAGTATCCCTAACGGCGGAAGAGATGCCGACTCCAGAACAGATACTCATGTCGCACCGCGTGAAATGGAAATGATACATCTGTATGCCTTTGAACAGGTTATCGCTAATGTTGATATCACAGGGGTTATGAGTTCATATAACGACTGGAACGGGGAGCCAATCTCCGGCAGTGAGCTTTTTCTAACCCATATCCTTCGTGATCGAATGGGCTTTAATGGTTATGTGGTATCAGACTCTGACGCAGTAATTAACATTCACAATAAACACAAAGTAGCACCAACTTATCAGGAAGCAACCCGTCGATTTCTGGCCGCCGGTGGAAATGTCAGGACAACATTTAACGACCCGGCAAATTTCATTAATCCGGTCAGAAAATGCATAAAAGAAGGTTCCCTTTCTATAGATACTGTTAACTCAAGAGTCCATGATGTCCTAAAGGTAAAAATTCAGCTTGGCCTGTTTGACAATCCTTATGTTGATACATCTGAAATTGA
The DNA here is from genome assembly GCA_963666285.2 of Sedimentisphaerales bacterium. Lineage (GTDB taxonomy): Bacteria > Planctomycetota > Phycisphaerae > Sedimentisphaerales > SM23-30 > JAFGDI01. Next base: position 596,919 of record OY762711.1, on the reverse strand, counting down.
CAAACTTGTAGCATGCCCAGACCATAAAGCAGTTGCTTTAAGAGCAGCCCGTGAAGCAATGGTATTGCTAAAAAATCAGGACAATATACTACCGTTAGACCTGGGTACTGTTAACAGAATCGCAGTGATAGGCCCAAACGCTAAAGAAACCGATGCGTGCCGTTCTCGATACGGCCCTAAACAGGGACCGGTTATCAGTGTTTATGACGGAATAAAGAAATACTGCGGCGATAAAGCAGAAGTTGTTTACAGCAAGGGCTGTTCCCACTATGACAAAAGCTGGCCGGTCAACGAGATCATTTATACCGAGCCATCCGAAGATCAGCTTAAATTAATCCAGAATGCTGTCGAAGCTGCAAAGGATTGTGATTACATCATCGCTGTTGTCGGCGATAATGAAAACATGGTTGGCGAATGTAAATCACGAACATCACTTGATTTGCCACAGATTCAGAAACTGTTGTTAAGAAAGCTGCATGCAACCGGCAAACCGGTAATAGCAGTTCTAGTCAACGGAAGGCCGATCAGTGTCAACTGGGAAGATAAAAATGTGCCAGCGATACTGGACGCGTGGTTTGGCGGCGAATTCCTCGGCCAGGCAGTATCCGAAGCAATTTTCGGAGATTATAACCCGGGCGGTAAAATATCAGCAACCTTCCCACGTACAGCCGGGCAGATTCCAATGAACTTCCCAGTAAAACCCTGGGCCCTTGGCAAACAGTTCAACGGATATAATGCCGATGGAACCGGTTTCAGCAGGGTTACTGAATGCCTTTATCCGTTTGGATTTGGACTGAGCTATACATCATTTAACTATACTGATTTGAAACTCAGTGCCACAGAACTCACGGCAGATAAGCCACTTAAGGTTAGCGTTACTATTACCAACACCGGCAAATATGACGGAGACGAGATAGTACAACTTTATATCAACGATAAATACAGCAGCATAATAACCTTCGAACAGGTACTGAGAGGTTTCGAGAGAATTCATCTTAAGGCTGGAGAAAGTAAAACAGTCAACTTTACCCTTAACCCGGTTAAGGATTTTTGGCTTATAAATAGCAACCAGCAAAGGGTAGTCGAACCTGGTAAATTTGAGATCATGGTCGGTGCCAGTTCAAAAGATATCCGCCTGCGTAAAACCATAAATATTACCGGAGAAACATTCGTCATCGGTCCATCTTTTCTGAAATAAAACATAAACATACCCTTCAGTTTGAGTAATTTTAGTTATCATAACTGAAGGGTATTTCATTTTAAACAAAGAATCGTGATCTCTATGTAATCGATTGACCGATTACACAAAGACTACACTGAAAAACCTTGACTCACATTTATCATTTTTGCTATGATTGACATGATCCATAAGGTTAATATTGCACAGAGCGATATTTACGAGAGAGAAATTTGAATTGTTATCCATTTTACCACAATTAGTTATAGTTATTTTAACTATTATCATTTCAACAAGCTACAGCCAGCAGAAATTTCCGCAGGAAGCAGAGCCAGGTCGGACCATAACCGAAGATCTAGATTTAGATAATATGGAATTCAGCGGGATAGTCTGGCAGCGAGATTTGCAGCATTTTTTCATCGTATCTGATGGCGGCATATTGGTTTCTGCTACACCAGACTTTGAAATTATTTCAGAATGGGAAATCGACGCTGACCTGGAAGGAGTAACTGTTGTTCCAGACCGACCAGAATACGTATACCTTGCAAACGAAGACCCAGACAGTATTCTGGAGTTCCATCTCAAGACAGAACGGATAACCCGCCGCTTCGACTTGACAAGCTGGATGGACGGCCCATCAAACGCCGGACTTGAGGCGCTTACCTTTGTACCAGATGAAAACACCCCCGAAACAGGCTTCTTCTACGCAGGACTGCAGGACAATGGCGAAATATACATCTTTGAACTACCTATCATTACCAGCAGCAGCTCAACCAGTGTAAATCATGTCGGGACAATAGAATCTATCACAGACGACATTTCCGCACTTAACTACTGCCACAGCCAGCAGCAAATTTATGTTATTTACGAGAATGAAAATCTTCTGGCCTCAATTCTGCCAGACGGCACTGCAACAGGCACATGGGAGCTGCCCGGTTCAGACCAAGAAGGCATAACTGTAAAGGGAACAGAACTTTATATCACAGAAGACTATGGCAGATCTGAGGGCAACATCATACTCTACCAGCCAGTCATCCTACACCCTCAGCCAGATATGAATTGCGATGGTTTTGTTAACCTGTCAGACATTACGATTATGTCAAGTAACTGGCTGACAAATACCGAGGAATTTGGCAATATTGATATGGCGGACCTGGGAATATTATCCACCAACTGGTTGAAATAGGTCAGAAGAAAACATCAAACAAAATGGAAGATCTCCCAGAAGCTATTCTCATAACTCATTTTGATTTAAGCCACTTATTAAATTTATTGGAAGCCTCTCGCAGTTTCTTTTCAGCGGCCTCTGCCTTTTCTTTAACCTTATATTTTTTGGCGGTATCGCGTATTTTTTTCTCCGCAGTTTCCGCTTTACCTTTAATATCGTATTTCTGGTCCAGCTCTTTGTATTTCTCCTGGCTGATCCGCCCAATTTCGTTCAAAGAATCTGTAACTTTGTAATCTTCATCGATCTGATTAATAGTATCAACTACTTCAGCACTAGTTTCTACCAGTTCCACCAGAGAATCATCACCAAGAGCACGCCCGACATTACTGACAGCACTACGTTTGGAAGTACTTGTGTGAGTAGTACTTGCATTTGGCTGTCGCTGTTGAGTACTAATAGTATTACTAGATGAGGATTTGGTAGTGTTGGAGTCTCTGTATGTTGAAGTCTGGCTTTGATAAGACTTTCCATCCTTACTACTCGCACTGTAAATAACCACTCCCAAAACTCCGCCACCAACCAATAAGACCTGGGCAAGAATAAGCATAACAATCATCATGTTAACAGTTTTTTTGTTTCCGGCAGGACTGGTATATTGCCCGGAATCATGGCGAATACCGGGGTCAGGTGCCGAGAGCTTGTTATTTGATGACGGATTAGAAAAATCATAACTTAATAACTTCACTCTTTCATCATAAACTTCTTTTGTTATTTCGCCGTTATTAAGCTGAGTCTGAAGTAATCTTAATATTTCCGAATTCATTGCTGCTCCCAAATTGTTATATTATAAACACATAAACAGACAATATTATTGCGACACAGAAATTATGCTGTATAAAAGAAACCAGAATTAAGGACAAATCATAAATCCCATTTAGTAACCAACTTACATATCACACAGATTAAATACAGCAACCTTAATTATAATTTATACTGAATAGCCGCAAAAATGTCAAGATAAACCCTCTTTGGGGCGATAATTGCAACAGGCAAACATACGAGAATAAGTACAAAAACTAACTACCTGAAACTGGAGCTGCTCAATTCTTCAGCTACTTTTTCTTTGCCAGGAAGTTGCGAACTGGTATATAGTATTATCGAAAGAAAGGCAACTCCATATGGAAACCGATACAGCAAGAACACAATATATGAATCGGGCATTAGAGCTGGCACGCAAAGGAGCCGGCCGAGTGGCTCCTAACCCTATGGTAGGAGCAGTACTTGTGAAAGATGGCGAGGTAATCGGCGAAGGATATCATCATGCTTTTGGCGAAAATCATGCGGAAGTTGACGCTATTGAATGCTGCAGGCGTCTTGGCAATGAGCCGGCTGGTGCTACCATGTATGTTACCCTTGAGCCTTGCTGTCATCACGGCAAAACGCCACCGTGTACTGATGCGATCATGGCGGCTGGTATTACCAAAGTAGAAGTTGCAACGATAGATGATTTTGAGCAGGTATCCGGTAATGGCGTTGAGGTTCTCCGCCGAAATGGTATTACCGTTGACGTTGGCCTTTGCGGGGCCGAGGCTCGCGAGCTGAACGTCGGCTTCTTTAAGCTGATCCGGGAGAAAAAACCTTTTATTATCCTGAAATGGGCCCAGAGTATTGACGGCAAACTGACTTTTCAGGATGGCGACCCTCGACGCTGGTTCACCGGCGACCTGGCAAGGCATCATGTACATGAGCTTCGAGATTTCTGCGACGGCATAATGGTAGGCAGCAGAACAGTGCTGAATGATAATCCAATTCTGAATGTACGTATTTTTGGAGTTGAAAACACCATTCTCAGGCGTTTTGTCCTGGATTCAACTTTGAGCTTGCCGCTTGACCGCCAGCTGTTTCAGAGCCCCGCTGCGGGTCCGTGTTATATTTTCACCACAGAAAAAGCAATCCGTGACCGTTTTGTACATGTAGATGAGCTTCGTGACGCGGGATGTGAGCTGATACCGGTCGGCGGTACGGGAGAAAATCGCCTTGACCTGAAAGCAGTTATGGAAAAGGTTGCCGAGCTGGGAGTATGCAATTTGATGGTTGAAGGTGGACCTACCCTGCTGAATGAACTGCTGGTAAATCGACTGGCAGATAGAGTAGCGGTTTATACAGCCCCAATCGTAGTTGGTGATGGTCCCGGTGCAATTCCGATCAGCTTTTCTGAGAGTTTCCAGCTGGAAAATGTCAAAAATGAGATAATTGAGAACGACATTGTCATGACCGGCAATATCGTTTATTCGAGCTGAATGAAGTTCAGACAAGTCCAATAAATTTTCCAAATCTCCTCATTGTTGGTAATCCTTTCACCCTAACATGTCGATATAACTTAAGTTAGGCATAGAAAACCTGTTTGCGCTAATACAAAGCTTATGTATATTTGCCAGAAGGAAATACGGCAGCCAAAGCGGAAGAGTCAAAGGTATCGTATAATATATAAGCATATTATATATAATACTTTATCTAATATTAGCAAGAACACAACATGCTGGTATGCCGTATAATCCGGAGAATAATGTCTGAAATAGCAAAAAAATTTGGGACTGGTCGAGAGTATTCGGCCACTATTATATTGGCTGAAGGGCATGTTTGTCTGTTTGCCGATGGTTTCGGCTCTAACGAGCAGGAGGCCGTCGAGTGAGTTTAACAGACCAACAGTTAGTCGAAGCGACGCTATCTGGCGATAAAGAAGCCTACGGTCAACTTTACGACAGATATGCAAAACTAATCAGGGCAATGTGTTACGACACAACGCAAGATCTGACTTCAGCTCAGGACCTGGCTCAGGAAGTTTTTTTGCGGGCTTATAACCTGCTGGAAAGACTGGAAGAACGAGATAAATTTGGGCCCTGGCTCACTACAATAGCAAAGAATATCGCTCGCGAATACCGCCGAGGCAAATTTCGGGATAAACATGTTTATGTCGGAGATGAAATGCCGGAGCAGGAATCGGAAGATCAGCAAGATCAGAACCTTATAAGCGAAGAGATTAACCAGGCATTACAGAAACTGCCTGAAAAAGAGCGGCTCGCCCTGCACGTTTATTATATGCAGGACCAGAAAGCAAAAGATGCATGCCGTATATTAAATGTTTCCAGAAGTGCATTGTTCAGGCTTTTGGAAAAGGCCCGTAAGAGCTTAGAGAAACACTTAACCAACAATAATGAATAACAACAATAACAATTCATTGTCCTCCTTTTTTGAAGACCTGTCCGGTCATTATGACAAATTCGAGCAGGGACATGACTTCCTCCGGTCAAAACTTCTAACCCAGCTCGAGAGCGTTCAAATGGCCGATAGGTCTGTTGCAAATTATGCTCGCAGCCGTAGCGGAATTTTACAACTGGGTCGATATCTATCTAAGACAGCAGCAGTTGCAGCGATTTTACTAATCGTCTTTAGCATGGCGATGTTTAATATAGGTAATAATCAGGCCGGTAATTCCAACGTTGTTGCGGACAATATATTAAGTAAGATTACTGATTTTGAGAATGTGCATTTTAAGATGAGCACTATGGGAAGCTCAGTAGAGATGTGGTGGCAAAAGCCTAACAATTACCGTATGGAATTTTCAGACGGAACTGTAATTGCAAACAGTACCGCAAGTTACAGTATAAAGAAAAAAGATGGATCAATCTCGTACAAGCCGGCGTTGGAAACATATGGCCCAGAAATGATGCTTCTGGGTGAGCTTGGAGAGGTATTCCCGTTTGAATTTTCACCGACTCAGAAACTGCTTGGTACAAGTAAAGTTATCAGCTCAGAAGAGGTTATGTTTAAGGGAGAAGCCTGTATGAAGGTTCAGGCGAAAAACCCAATGCTAGGCGATATTTTTGAGTATATCGTCGACAAAGATCAGCCGATGATATATCAGATTGATAGAATTCGTGACGGAAAAGTAATCTCTCACGTAGATGTGATTGAGATTGATATGGTAATGCCTGACAGTATATTTGATATAAAATAAGCTTTGGCAATATCTTAACAAAATTGAATATGAATTAATAAAGCCCTCAAGACCGTAAAATACGGACCCAGATATAAAGAAAGACATGCTAAGAAAGTGTGTCTTTTTTTTCGTTTAAATATATCGGGAAAATGGCAGAAACGGGTTGGGCGGGCCATTGTCGTGACAGGATGGTACAATGAAATGGCTGTGATATAGGCCAGGGCCTACCTTTACTAATGTAATGCGGTCCGGTTCAGCTGGCATGAGATCTTAGCTGGAAATGGCAAGCTGGCGGCCGACGGCGTTTAACGGAGACCGCGTGGTGGGCTAAGGCGGGTTAAGGGACCTTTGCGGCGGATGCGCGGCGGGAAGAAGAGCCCTTCTCAGTAACGGCGGCGGACAGCGGTTAATGAAGACCGGGCGAAGAGCCACGGCGGATTACGAAGGGCCTGCGGATTGACGCGGCGGTGAGAAGAGCTCTTGTGGTATCACGCAATAGTAACCACGACCACGCGGCATAAGCGTAACAGACCAGCGGAGGGTGTGTGGCGGGCCACGGAGGTGGTACGGCGGGAATTTACCTTGAGGGTGTCGGCCTGTTTTTGGAGGTTGGGCAGACCAGATGCCGCGAAGCGGCATCAAAGAGTAAAGTGTAAAATAAAAAGTGTAAAGGAGGTGTCCTGATGTACGTTGACATCAGGAATAATTCGCTCTCGCTCACAACTTTATTTTAAGCTGACGCGTAGGTAAAGTTCAATCAAAATTGCGGCACCTGAAGGGTGAGAAGAGTAAGAAGAGAGAAGCGAGGAGGGAGAAGGAAAACGTGGTTCGTTCAGGACATGGGTAACGGTTGAGATGCCGAAGAGCTAAACCACGAAACACAAATCCGCCTGAGGCGGACAGGTTTACACCAATAATATATAAGGTCAGGCACAAATCCTGGTTTTGATCCATTCGGCCAATTCGTCGACAGCGCCGAGCCCGCGGTCGGTACGGTAGAACACTATCTGCTGATCGGAGGTAGTGGTAAGAATAACGGCGGATCGGAAATCGCAATTGTCGATTTCATGGTCAGACATTTTTTCGATATCGCATATTTGCCATTTTTGACCGAAGCCGTTATTTTTCTTTTTATAATCCATGCATTTGACCGACCCGATCATAGAACAGTCTATAGTCATGTTTGTTAAGAAGTACTCCTTGATGAGTGTGCCGGAAGGTGTAACCCTGACGGTGAATTTTCCGAAAAGAAAATTCTTTGCCGCATGATAGAGGATAAACAGGCCCAGCAGGATAAAGGCAGATGCCAATAGAACGGCGATGATCTTTTGAGGGACGAAATCGGAGAAGAACCCGGAGAGTTTTGCTCTTTGGGAGAACAAGTAACCCCAAACAGCTGCGTTCCATACAACAGCAACTATATATAACACGAAATAGTTCGCCCCCCTGCCGTCATAAACGAAAGAGTCCTGATCCTGCGATACAACTTCGTCGGGCAGCGAATCTTCATCAAAGTCATCCCGCGGCTGGTGATGATTAACATGCCGGGCAGATGAAGGAATGGAGGGATGTTCGGCTATGCCGAGTGCGTTAGTGACTTTGGCAAACCGGACAATCTTGCGTAAAGAAAAGAATAATAGAACAAAACCAACAATAGGAAATATTAAAACAAAGAATCTCCCGAAATAATCAGGACCATCTGCTACCGAACTGAATTCATGCACTGCAAATATTGTTCCAATTACAATTAAAATGGATGGGCTTAATAGAGAAGCTAATTCAAATAAAGTTACACAGACGGAACATTTTTTAGCTTCCATATCGAGGGTCAGCAGGTAATCGGTTTGCAAACCACCTTTTTCCGTTTTGGTTAAGGATGCAATTTCGATATTAGCATTATTATTAACATGGATTCTATTTAAGGAATGAACATCTTTCCAGTCACCCTTTTTGGAAAGGCACCTGATCTTAAAATCTGTTTTGGAACTGAGAATACTACAGATAATATCTTTTACCCGGTCTGAAGGGACATTGATGGTTTTTCTATAAATCGGGATACGTGAATTTCTAAACAGAAAAAATACCAATCCCAATGCGGCAAATACGATAATACTAATGTATACTTCCATAACAAGACCTCTAAACAGTAATCGGCATCCAGCTGCCAGTAAGCCGGTAATCAGTGGCGGCGACCAACAACAAACAAATTAGTAACCGTTCACACGGTTACAGTAATAAGATATAAGTGCTCTAATATAACAGATTGCCTGTAATGTTTCAACATTATAATGAGCCTAATGGCAAGCGTTGTTAAATGAAAAATGAATAGTGAAAAATGAAAAATTAAGGTGTCCTGATGTACGTTGACATCAGGAATAATCCGCATTTGCGGACGACTTGTTTTAAAGCTGGTGCGAGAGCAAAGATTGAACCACGAATCAGAAGAGTTAGAAGAGAGAAGCAAGGAGGGAGGAGGGAAATTAAAAATTAAGAATTAAGAAAGTTGGTTTGCAAGATGAATGTGTTTTGTATTATTGATCTCGCAGAGGACGCAAAGCTTGCAAAGAATATTATTTGACCATGAAGGAAGTGAAGTTAATGAAGGATGGTATCAAAGAGTAAAGGGTAAAATAAAAATTGTAAAGGAGGTATCACTTGCGCGATGACTGGTTTATTGTCAGGCAGGGATGCCTGACCTACTATATCCTTAACAATGTTGGTTTGGTAGGAAATTGTTGAGTCTAAATATATTGTAAAGTTTTTTGTCTGATCAATTAAGAATTAAGAAAATAATTGACAATAAAAAACACGGCTACGGGTAAGTACAAATAATTACAGGTTGGCTTGCTTCGTTTGTGAAAAATAACAGAAGAACCGCATGGGTTCTTTGTCAACGCCCATCGACAAGCTCAGGGCAGGTTGACAAAATTAACCCACCCTACCTTCCGGGCAAGGCCTGATAATTTAATGCCTCATTTTTCATAGAAAATCATATTGAGCGAATGGTTACGGAATAAATGACGTTATTATCTATGGGGAACGGCGAAAGAGGAGAAACTTTATTTAACCACAGTTGAGGCATTGCGTTCTTACCTTTACTTTTTACATGGCGAGATGTGAAAGGAATATAATGAATATAATTTGCAAGTATTTAACCGGTATAGCTTTATCGATAATAGTTCCCGGCACAACAGTTTGGGCAGCTGAGCCGGTATCGATAAGGATCGATAAGCCGAAAACAACGACACTGCTGGCGGGCGAGAGTATGCAGATGAGCATAACGGCAACTTATGCCGATGGAAGCTCCAAGGTAGTTACGGAATCGGTAAAATGGTCAGTTTCAGATAACAGGCTGGTGACAATATCTAATACCGGCATGATAACGCCCGTCGAGGGGAGCAGCTTCGGCATGGGCGGTCCCGGAGGCGGCATGCCACCAGGTGAAGGCGGTCCGGGCGAAGGAATGGGTATGCCAGGTGAAGGCGGTCCGGGCATGGGCGGCGGTCCCGGTTTTGACGGTCCCGGCCCAGGCGGGCCGGGTTTTGGCGGGACAACTACCAGGAGTAACAGCGGCACAGGGCAAAGACGCCGAAATCAGCAAGGCGGACCAGGCATGTTTGGCGGGCCAGGCGGTGGAATGGATATGCCGGGTGGCGGACCGGGTGGACCGGGCGGTGGTATGGGCATGCCGGGTGGCGGACCGGGTGGACCGGGCGGCGGCATGGGTAACAGGAATGCGGAGACAACGGTTTCGGTGACAGCAACATTAGATATAATAGCCAGCGCACCGCTAAAGCTGAAAATAAAAACAACAGAGGGAACCGCAAAATACACACAAATCGGAGGGACAGCAGAAAAGACAAATGAAGTTTACAATACATCTAAAACGTGCATGTCCGGGGTAAAGACAACCGACAGCGGAACACTCATATTGAAAGATTGTAAAGTAAACACATCTGGCAATACAATCAATATGGAAAACTCCAGTTTCTACGGACTTAATGCCGGGGTATTGGCACTATCAAGCAGTAAGATAAAGATGTCGGGAGGAAGCATTATAACAACCGGTACCGGTGCAAACGGGGCCTTTGCAGTTGGTGAAGGTTCGATAGTAGAACTGTCTGATGTATTGATCGATTGTAAGGCATCAGGCGCACACGGAGTGGACGCGACCATAGCCGGTACTGTGATATGTAAGAATGTAGATATCAAGACGGCCGGAAACGGAGCATCGGCTGCGATTTCGACAGACCGGGGCGGCGGAACAATAGAGTTTACCGGCGGCAGTGCCTATACATCCGGAACACGCTCGCCAGCGATATATTCGACCGGTAAGATCACCGTTAAGGACGCAGATTGCGGTGCGACAGCTTCAGAGGCGATAGTAATTGAGGGTAAAAACAGTGTTTACCTGGTAAATACAAAATTGAGCTGCCTGAAGAAATGCGGCGCAATGCTATACCAGAGTTTTTCCGGTGATGCCGGGGTAGGAACAAGTGTCTTGAAGATGGAAGGCGGAGCTATGACAGCAGCCGAAGGCCCGATGTTTTATATCACGAACACATCGGCATATATTGAGATAGAGCAAGGCGCAAAGCTGGAAGCGGCGTCCGGTATTTTGATCAAGGCAGGTTCGGACAGATGGGGTCGAAGCGGCTCAAACGGCGGTAAAGTTGTATTTAAGGCTGAGAACGAAAAACTGGCCGGAGATATAGAATGCGATAAGAACAGCCGGGTAACAGCTATCCTGAGAAAGAGTACGATCCTGGAAGGTAAGATAAATACCGACGACAGCGCTGACAGAATATTACTGGAGATGGACGAAAGCAGCAGCTGGGAAGTAACAGGCAAGTCGTACCTGACAGGCCTTATGAATGATGATATTACTTTATCAAATATCCACGATAACGGCCATGATATATATTATAAAAAGGAAGCTGAAACCAATAAATGGCTGGAAGGAAAGACTATAGCTCTATCCGGCGGCGGCAAACTGATACCATATTAACTCAAACTGCCCGATGGGCAGTTTGAAAGTGTAAAGTGTAAAATAAAAAGAGTAAAAATAAGAGAAGTGAGAGGTAAATTTTGCCTTGATGATTCCCGATTAATTGGGATTTCGCTATGCTCAACAATAGGACGTATATTTAAATCTGGTGCGGGAGTAAAGATTGAACCACGGACGCAGAAGAGTTAGAAGAGAAAAGCAAGGAGGGAAATTAAAAATTAAGAAAGTTGGTTTGCAAGATGAATGTGTTTTGTATTTTTGATCTCGCAAAGACCGCAAAGTTGGATAATTCAATAGAGAAAAGTTCTGCAGCTCTAAAGGGATTTGCTGCTGTAATTGAAATTTTTCCACGGCTCACGCCCGTTGCTGCAAACTGTCGCTCCTTAGAGAGCTTTGTTATTGAGCGAAGAAGAGAGTGGCCTTTAGTTATCTAATACAACCGGTACCGCCCTGTCATTTTTTTGATATTGCAGGAAGTTACAGTCTTTTTTTAACCAAACCCAAACCGGCCAGTAAGAACAGAACAGCTGCCGGTTCGGGAACAGCGACAAGTGTAACTTCACCTGTGGAATAAAGATTGTCAGTATTCCAGATGTAGTCAGAGATTATCTCGTTAAAGGCATCATTTATACTGAGCTGGCCGTTCCAATCGAAAATGTCGAATGTCGTTCCGACCAAAGACTTGATATCAGTTCCGGGGGCAAAAGCAAGCGTAATTGATCCATCAAGGATAACCGGCAGATTCTCAGAAAGGGTGATCTTGGAACCCCAGGTATCATCTTCAAAAATAAACTCTATATCACTTCCGGAAAAAAGAATCATTTTATTATCGACAGTAATGGCAAGATTGCCGTCGAAATCGCGAACCGGCAAAGACTGGCCGGAACCAAGTTCCAGTCCGTTGATATGACCGTCGGGAAGGATAGTGTCATCGATAATAGCGGAATACATATACTGATCGAAATCAGCTTTTCGCATGTCGGCCCTGCTAAAGTCGGTATCGGTGGTATTGGAAAAGAAGAATCCGGCATAAGTCAGATTCTGCTCGGACATATCCCAACCGGAGATATTATAATTATTAAAAATAGTTTCTGACAGGTTGCTGCTAATATAGCTGGCGGTAGAATACAGCTGCTGACTGGTAAAATTTACTGCATTTTCAAATTTGGCGCCATTTATAACGGCATTATCAAAAATCGCGTTAGAAAGATCTGCCTGGGAGAACCGGGTGCCGTTCTGGCCGGTATAAGACAGGTCAGCATTTGTCAAATCGGCATCCATAAAATCTGTATAAAACAAATTGGCATAGCTAAGATCTGAATCAACCATATAGGCATCGAAGAAATTACTTTCGCTGAGATTCGTATTGCTTAAATCGGCGTTAGCCATATTAGTCATAACAAACCGGCTGTCAGTTAAGTTCGCGTTCGACATCCGGGAAAAGTTCATACTGCTGGAAGAGAAATCACTTCCGGTTAAATCCAATCCGCCGGAAAGGTCGGCATAATCAAGACTGCTGTTACCATAACCATTCCACCCGGAAAGATTCGTTCCCGGACCGGGAGTAATGTTTTCAGTGCCGGGTATTACCTGAGAAGTATTCCAGTAATAAATCTGAGCATTTACTATAACGGGAAGAAGTAAAAGCGAGAAGGCAGCTGAAACTATATTTTTCATTCTAAATTCCTTTCTGGCAAGCACTTATTAAAAATATACGCAGTCAGATAGTGCGGTATCGCACTTTTGACTGTTCAACATTACGCGCAAAGGCCGGAACAGTGCCAATTAAGTGAAAAACGAATAGTGAAAAATGAAAAATTAAGGTGTCCTGATGTACGTTGACATCAGGAATAATTCGCTATCGTCTCACGTTTTATTTAATATTAAAGCGTTGCAGGAAGGCCCTTTTAGGCGATTTACCAGAGGCACTTCGTTATTGCAACTTAAAAACTACAAAAGTAAACGTATAGTATAAATCGACTTAATCATATTGCGGCTTTAAGTAATAATTGAGCCTAAAAAGAGAAAGGAATTTGGTAAATACCAGATGATCCTGGAACATTATTTGGGTATTGGCCAGATAATAGTTGAAAATGTCGGCAATAGCCCGGGCATCTTGAGTTACAGCGTTTCTAATTTTCATATCCATATACTATCCCAGCAGCCCTTCGAGCCCTTTTCTGACAAGCATAACGGCAATAGCGGCAAGCAGCAGGTTCATAATTTTAGACATAGCTTCGGCAACATATTTACCAAGCAGCCTGATCCAGAAACCGCTGGTGAGCAGCACGGCCAGGACCATAGCAAAATTTATGATGATCGAGACAAGGGTTGCTGCTATGCCATAGAGGTCGATGAGCATAAGAGCGGTAGTCAATACAGCGGGCCCGGCTATGAGCGGAACGCCAATAGGAACGATACCGGATACCCTGGTGCCGTGAGCGGATTTTGCACCGCTGACTATATCCATAGTGGCAATAATGAAAAGCAGCGAACCGCCAGCGATCATGAAATCATACATAGTGATGCCAAGGAAATTGAACATGGTTTTGCCGATAAAGACAAAACAAACAGAAACAACAAAAGCAGCGGCAACAGAGAGTACTGCAATTTTACGTCGCTGTTTTTCTTTGAATCTTTCGGTAAGCCCAAGGAAAATCGGCAGCATACCAATCGGATCGGCAGCAACAAACATCGGGACAATAGCAAGCAGATAGATTCTAAGGTCCATATCCAACTCCAAAAACAAATTTAATTCGTACGGCTCAGACTGACATTATATACGAAGCATACTTTTGGTATTTAGCAGAGAGATTTTGTTACCTGCAACTGTTAAACTGCAAAAGATATCAGGTCAATGGCAGTATAACAGATATGATCAGCTAACCAAAAACAAATCCAATTTAATCGAAAGATTATTAATAGATTATCTCTAACGTGAGTTTAAGCTTGGTTTTCTGCATATGAGAGTCATATCAATGTAAACACCTTAGATGAAAAAAAATCTGTCATAGCTCGATCTTGAGAGTTACTATTTTGAACGGTGTAAGTTTGAGTTCGACAGTATTATCTATAACATTGATTTGTTCCAGCTGGTTTTCGAGCAGGTCTGACAGATAACAGGATTTGAAAGTGAACGAAGTATTTAATCTGACAGTGGAACGCCGGCCGAGCGATTCATAGAGCCTGATGATAACAGAGTCGGAATCTTCGGCAAGTTTGATTGTTTCGATAACGACATTGTTGCTGTCACAAGTAACAAACGAGTTTAGCGGTTTAATTTCAGCGGCAGACTTTTGGTTCGAATATCCGATTAACGGATCGTTGAGAGCGTGGGCTGCATTGATGGTTTCATTGCCGACAGGACCGGTATGAGGGAGCAGGGAGTAAGCGAAGGTGTGGGTACCTTTATCAGCGTTTGGATCGGGGTATATGCCGGATTTTAGCAGGGTTATCCGCATAACGCTGTCATGGATATCATGTCCGTACTTGCAGTCGTTCAGCAAACTGACACCATAGTCCGGTTCGCTGAGATCGACCCATTTCTGGGCACAACTTTCGAACTTGGCCCAATCCCAGCTGGTATTGGTATGGGTAGGCCGTTTAACATTGCCCCACTGGATCTCGTAGGTTGCCTGATCTGAGAGCAGCTCGAGCGGGAAGGAAGCCTTTAGCAGCATACTGCGTTCCTGCCAATCGATTGTAGTAGTAAAATCGATTTTAGGTGAGTTAGCTGAGATAGATATCTTCTGGGTATATGTACTGGAGAGTATTTTTCGGGTGATCTCAACAGACGCTCGCAGCGGGCCATCTTCTACGACTTTGACAGCTGATGCGGGGGCTGCGAAGTTTGTTTTTTCCTGGAAGTATATATCGACATCCCAGGCATCCCACCTGAGCGGTCGATCTTCGAAAGCGATAAACTGATTTGCTATTTCACCGGCCGGGATAAGTTCCCTGTCATTTGCCTTGTCGAAGATACGGGTTATATCGCCGGAGCTATCAAGCTCGATACGGATAAATTCATTTTCGAGCAGAGACTGAGAAACAGTCATGGCAAATGGTGACGAGGTTAGTTCGGAAACAATCGTCAGCGGGGTGATACTGTAAGGTGTGAGTGTGCCGCAATCGATAAGTGTGCCATCGGCTGTTGGCTGGACGGCAAGCACAGTACCATCCGGAGCCTGAACAGACTGGGAAGGCTGAAGTTTATCTTCGATAAGCAGGTAATCGCTGCGAGTGAACGATGTTGGGTTGGCTGCTATGATATCGCCGCCGGTTTTTGCTGCGATGCAAGTGAGCGAATCATTTATAGCAGACCTGATAATATCCATGATCTCTTCATACTGGGTGAGAGAATCAACATAGACCTCGGCGATACTGGAGCCGGGGATAATATCGTGGAACTGGTTCAGACAGACAAGCTTCCATGCTTTTTCGAGCTCGGCTTTCGGATAGGTATAACTGCTGTCGACGATGCCGGCGTATGATGCGAGGAACTCAGCATCGTGCAGGCCGAACTCACTTCTGCGATTGGCGAGTTTATTTTTGGCCTGAGAGGTGTATGTTCCGCGGTGATATTCGAGATAGAGCTCTCCGACCCATTTGGGCAGACGATCGCCGCTGTTTTTCTCTAGCTTGCGGAAGAAGTCAATTGCCTTGTCATGTTTGACTTTGGGCAGGCCGGGAAAATCATTCATAATACTGATATTTTCGAGCATTTCACGGGTTGGTCCGCCGCCGCCATCGCCATGACCGAAACAGGTCATGATATTCTGATGATGTTCCTGCTGATTGCAGCTTTCCCATGTGTTCATAATCTCTTCGGGGGTAGCCATGCCGGTATAGGTAACGCCGCGTGCGGTCATATCAGTACGGGTTGAGCCCATATGGGTAAGAATCTGTGTGCCGTCGATGCCCTGCCACCAGAAGCTATCGTAAGGCATGCGGTTGAACTGGCTCCATGACAGTTTGATAGTAAAGAAATAATCCAGCCCGGCCTGTTTGATAAGCTGCGGCAGGTTGGCACTATAGCCGAACACATCCGGCAGCCAGAGGACAGGTGATTCAACATCTTTGCCGAAATACTGCTGGAAGAACCTGCGGCCGTAGAGGAACTGGCGGGCAAGTGCTTCGCTGCCGGTAAGGTTGCAATCGGCCTCAACCCACATACCGCCGATGATCTCCCAGTTGCCGTCTTTGACGGCCTGCCGGATACCCTCGAACAATTCGGGGTAATCCTGGCGGACATATTCATAAAGCTGCGGCTGAGACTGGGTAAAGATATATTCCGGATGTTCCTTTATAAGAGCAAGTACGGTATTGAAAGACCGGCCGCATTTACGGCGGGTCTGTTCGAGCCGCCATAGCCAGGCAACATCTATATGAGAATGACCGATAGCACTAAGTTCGACATCCATTGCAGGGCCTGCTTTTTGGAGTTCGGCCTGTAAGATGTTCATAGCTTCTGGTACAGTTGCATAGAAGGCATCGCAAGGTGAATATGAAGAATGCAGTTTCAGCAGGGTTGTATTTAACGCATCCAGGATACGAATACGAGCGAAATCTTTGTTATCCAAACGTTTCGCGGTTTCAGAAGCAACCCGCATTAAGGCCAGCAGGTCCCTGGTCGGCTCGTCAATCTGTACGAGGTAGTTATGGTTCATGAACAGAGTACCGCCTGGGTCTTTATCGTGAATATCCCAGCGGCCGGTATATCCGTGCATAGCGATTTCATGTTTTTTGCCATCACAGAATTCAGCGGGGATATAGACAACCGTATGGTTTATATCAACAGCAGATATTTCTCTTCCGTCGATATAGAGGAGATTTTCCGGATGGGTAAAATCCCAGATATCGATAGAGCCGAGATTGAAGTTCAGTGCGACCGGTTGAGATTGATCCCATTCGGCAGGAACTGAAAAAGCGGCACGCATAGTATAATTTCTGTTCCAGCCGCCCCAGTTACACGGCGGGGTAAGAGTCTGCCAGCTTTCGTCGATGGGTTCGTGGATAAGCGGCGAAACGGCAGCTCTTTCATGTTCGATATAGCTGATACTGCCAAGCGGCAGACGATTTCTAAAGACAAGCGGTTCGATAAGCTTGATACGAGCGATTATTTTGTTAAGCGTAAATGTATTTTCATGTGATAACATTATATATTCACCTTTTTTACAGTGCGGTATCGTACTTTTGACTGTTCAACATTACACGCAAAGGCCAGAACAGGGCCTTTTGAATGAAAAACTTTATATTTAAATGTATTTCCGAGCTAATTCTCGAAAGTATATTTAATTCAAAGCGTTGCAGGAAGGCCCTTTTAGACGATTTACCAGAGGCACTTCGTTATTGCAACTTAAAAACTGCTAAAGTAAACTGACAGTAAAACAACAATACCTTTATAGCAATATGTAACCTAATTTTGTTTTAACATTGTACATAATGCAGTTAAAACAAAAAGAAAATTTTACATAAGGTTAATAAAACTCATATCCAATTGCAATTAAAAGATTTAGCTTAAACCAAACTAATCTATGTTAAGTTTGAAAAGATTGCCGCAGACAGGCATACTTTTGCACACAACTTCTAAAAAACAAGACAAATCAAACGAGAAAGTTATGGATAGTACGAGAATTTGAACGCGATAACTGACGAAGTAATTTTGTTAATGAAATCTGAACAGGTTTAGGGTAAACTAATTAGCATTAATTTGCTAACTCCGGAGCAGTGGTTCCGGACCTAACTTTATGAGTGATTGGAGTTTATGACAAAATGAAGAATATGTGCGCCTTTATACTAGCAGCAATTGCGTCAGTCCTGCTGACAGGATGTTCGGAGAAATCAGCATCAGATGCCGATGAACTGGTATATATCAGCCCTCATAAGAAGTCAATCAAATCGGAATTTGAAAATGCATTCAAAAAATATTACAAAGAGCAGACCGGTCGAGAGGTTCGGTTTGTGCCCCGCTCTATTGACGGCGGCAGCAGTACCATTCTAAATTATATCCGAAACGTATATTCCAGCTCAGAGACCTGTGGTATCGACCTGCTATGGGGAACGGGCGAGAACCCTCATATCCTGCTGGAAAAGGAAGGCCTACTGGAACCATTGGAACTATCAGCAGCAATATATGAGAACATCCCGGAAGAGTTTGGCGGAATGAGGATGTACGGCAAAGGCAAATGCTGGTACGGCAATGTATTGAGCAGCTTTGGCATGATCTATAATAAAGAAATTTTAACTAATCTGAACCTGCCGACCCCGAAACAATGGTCAGATATTGCCGGCTCGGAATTTTACGGGCAGGTAGTTTTGGCGGACCCTTCACATTCCGGCTCTATGGCGGCTACCCTCGAGATGATCGTCCAGTCATGTGACAACTGGCAGGACGGCTGGCAGCTGGTAATTTCAATTCTGGGTAATGCCAAGAAGTTCACCCAGGGCAGCGGCGAAGCAGCAGATGCCCCTAGACTGGGTGAAGCTGCGGCAGCAACTTGTATCGACTATTACGGCCTGGACCGGGTAGCCAAAAACCCTGAAGCTTTAGGGTATGTCAGCCCTGAAGGCGGAACAGGCTACACCCCTGACCCGATATCAATGCTAAAGAATCCGCCACATAAGGAAACAGCCAAGGCATTTATAGAATTTATCCTGAGTCCTAAAGGCCAGGCCTTGTGGATCCTGCCATCGGGAGCAAAAGACGGCCCTGAAGGTGCGGCGTTAAACCGTATGCCGATCAGGAAAGATGTTTATGACATTTACAAAGACGAACTACCTGAATATATCAAGAGTCCATATAAGATAGCAGCTCCACTGCAACTGGACGGAGAACTTCGTGAAGTACGTTATGATGTACTGGTTTACCTGGTTAAAGCGGCGGCAATAGACAATACAGACCTATTACAAAAAGCCCGTAAAAAGGTTCATGAGAACCCAGAGCTGATAAAGAAGTTTGCAATTCTGCCGGAGAATATCGACACAGTTGAAAAGATTCACCAGCTGCATACAAAAATCAAGAACAACGACGAACGTTATGCAATCGTAAGCGAATGGAGCAAACATTTCAGGAAGTTGTTTACCGAGATAATAGATAACTAAAACTGTCTTTCGGTTAGTTTTAGTTAAGTAAAGAGATGTCGCAAACGCTCGATTATAATTATATATTTTATGCTAAAGAAAAAACGAATATCCTGGTCAACGCAATTAGCGTTTCTGTTTATACTGATAATGATGACGGCATTCTTTGTCGTCCCTGTTTTAATGGCAGCCAAGCAAGGCTTCTATTACCAGGGCAAGTTCAGCTTTTACTGGCTGAG
Source organism: Sedimentisphaerales bacterium (assembly GCA_963666285.2). Classification (GTDB taxonomy): domain Bacteria; phylum Planctomycetota; class Phycisphaerae; order Sedimentisphaerales; family SM23-30; genus JAFGDI01. Next base: position 577,248 of record OY762711.1, on the reverse strand, counting down.
CACGATCATAAAAGAGCCGGTACTGCTGAAATCACTGATCAACAGTTTTGTCCTGGCGATATCGACGACAGTGATATCGATTATCATTTCGCTGCCAATGGCAATAGCGTCGAGCAAATATAATTTCAGGTTTAAGACATTATATAATGCCCTTATGCTGGCCCCGCTAATATTGCCACCGTTTGTCGGAGCGATGAGTGTAAAAAGGTTTTTGGCCCAATATGGTATCCTGAACCGCTTCCTGATCGAAACAGGTATTATTGAATATGGTCAGGCCTATGACTGGCTGGGCGCCGGTTTTAGTGCGGTGGTATTGCTGCAGGTGCTGCATTTGTTTCCGATTATGTATCTGAACCTCAGTTCTGCCCTGGCAAACATGGACCCGGCAATGGTAGAGGCATCAAACAACCTGGGAGCAGGCAGATGGCGGACACTGTTGAAAGTTGTAATTCCACTGCTGAGCCCTGGAATCTTTGCCGGTTCGTCACTGGTATTTATCTGGTCATTTACCGATATCGGAACCCCGCTGATATTCAATTATAACGACCTGGCCCCGATAAAGATATTCACCGAGCTGAAAATGGCGAATATAGACGGCAGCGCATACGGCTTTGTAATTATCCTGCTGGTAGTTTCGCTGCTGTTATATATAACAAGCAAGTTCATGGTGAAAAAGACGGTAGCTTCGGAAAGCGGCAAGGCGTCGCGAGCGGCGATAATAGATAAGCTTTCGCTAAAAGGTGCGATGGGCGTACATTTACTATTTCTTTCGGTCCTGATTATGGCTATTTTACCGCATATCGGAGTTATTTTGATAGCATTTTCAAAAGACTGGGTAAATACCATTCTACCGCAGCATTTTACCGCGAAATTCTTTCTGCAGGCATTTACCGATGAGCAGACCAGGACCAGTATTTTGAACAGTGTAAAATATGCATCATGTTCGACCATACTTGACCTTGTAATCGGTATAACCGCGGCATGGCTGATAATACGCAAGAAGCATATTGGTGCTAAGATCCTTGACGGCGTACTGATGCTGCCGCTGGCAATCCCGGGCTTAATCATGGCAGCAGGTTATGTAATGCTGACGGCATTTGGTACACCACTGGAGAAATTCGGGCCGGGCTTCAACCCGTTCATCATAATTGTAATCGCATATGCGGTAAGGCGGCTGCCATTTGTAGTGCGAGGTGTATCGTCCGGACTGGAGCAGATACCTGAGACCCTGGAACAGTCAGCGGTAAACCTGGGCGCGAGCAAGTTTGCCGCATTTACCAAGGTTACCCTGCCGTTGGTAACAGCAAATATTATTGCAGCTTCGGTACTGGCATTCTCATTTGCAATGCTGGAGGTAAGTGATTCACTTATCCTGGCACAACAGGAAGCACACTATCCAATAACGAAACAGATGTATGCTGTGACACTAGACTCTGATGCAGATGCGGCTTCCTTGGCAGCGGCACTGGGCGTTGTGGGTATGCTGATAATGGGCGGTGCGATAGGGATTGCAAGCTGCCTGCTGGGTAAGAAACTGGGTGCTATATTTAGAGCATAAAAAAGCGAAAAGAAGATGTCGCTCTGTCTTAGACGGATATCAGCCTGCGACCTGATTCTAAAAGCTTTGCAAAAACTAAAAATAACAAATCAAATAATAGTATTGTGAACAGAAAATATGACTGGAATAAGAATAGAAAGAATAAACAAATCGTACCAGCAGCCTGGCAACACTATCCATGTATTGAAGGATATCAACCTGGAAATAAACCAGGGTGAATTCTATTTTTTACTGGGGCCAAGCGGCTGCGGCAAGACAACCCTGCTGAGGATTATCAGCGGGCTTATCGATGCAACTTCCGGTAAGATCCTATTTGACGGTAAAGATGTGACCGAAGAACCGCCGCAAAAACGGAACTGTCCGATGGTATTCCAGAATTATGCATTGTGGCCGCATATGACAGTATTGAAGAATGTCGAATTTGGTTTGCAGATGAAAGGTGTTTCGGCATCGGAGAGAAAAGCGGAAGCGATGGAGAAGCTGGAGATGGTCCAAATGGCACACCTGGCAAGTCGAAAGCCGACCCAGCTGTCGGGCGGTCAGCAGCAGCGTGTGGCACTGGCAAGAGCACTGGCATCTCGCCCGGAAGTGCTGCTGCTGGATGAACCATTAAGTAACCTGGACGCCAAGCTCAGGCTAACCATGCGTGAAGAAATCCATCGAATAGTGAAAGACAATCATATTACCGGAGTTTATGTAACACATGACCAGCAGGAAGCACTGTCTATGGCAGATAAAATAGCGGTGATGAATGCCGGTAAGGTAGCACAAGTCGGTACACCGGAGAAGATATATCGCCGCCCTGCCAACTCGTTTGTGGCGGAGTTTATCGGAGAATGTAATTTCATAAAAGGTAAAGTTGACAAAGGCAATAACCGGATGGTTCATGCCGTTATCGGCGATGTTGAGATGCCGTTCGACTGTGAAGGTTCGGTAAAATTCGGTATACGGCCGGAAGACCTGGATGTACAAGGGCCGACGAAAGGCAGGCAGACGGGCACCGTGTTGAACAGGATATACCAGGGTGAAAATGCTGTTCTTGAGATTGATGTCTGCGGAACGACCATGAAGGCAAAAACACCAAGCAAGTGTCCATTTAATACCGGCGATAGTGTAAGTTTGTCAGTTGAACCGGACGATGTAATATTTTTGGATTAGAAGATAGTCTATACAAGTTAAGAGTGGAAATTAGCGGGACTTAGATTAACACTTAATCAATAGTAGGAATTGGGAAAGTCAGATGGAACACACATTGATTGTTGTCCCTGGCACTAAGGGCTATCTGGCCGCAATGCCGTTCCATAATCTTTTTACATAACGGAAGATGGATACCGGTACTATAAGTTTTGCCATTATATTCGAAAGAACGGAACACATCGAAAATAATTTTAGCTATCTGGTCGGGTATATCAATCCTGCAACCGACAACAGTAACATCCCAGTTTTTGCCGGACTGAATACTGGAGATATTAACATTAAGTTCATCATCCATTTTGAATAGCAGCATCCAGTCGATAATTTTTTCGAATAAAAGATTCATCTGCTGTGCATCGGCTTCAACAGTCGGCAAAAGCGACTTTTCAACTATGATACTTCCTCGGGCAATACTACCGGCAAATATTTTTTCCATATCTTCGACAGCCAGGTTAAGATCAACCGGCTCAAACGGGTTACCGCGATAAACCATCCTGGAATAGACAAGCAAACCATCGAGCATTCCCTGCAGACTGTTGCAATGGGTTTGAATGTCCTGCAGGGTATCGCGTCCCTGGTCAGTCATATCACCACAGCAGAAATCCAGACTATCGAGCCCCTCAGAAATAAGAGAAAGCCTTGAAGTAAGTTCTCCACTGGCCCGATTGACAAAATGCTCCAGTTCCCTGTTGCTGCATTCAAGCTCGGTAGCAAAGACCCGAATCTCTTCTTCAATCTGGCGACGTTCGGTAATATCTTCGATGAAAGTAACAAAATAATCCGGTTCCGGGCTATAGGCAAGAACCGAGAACCATTTTTCAATTTCGTAGGCAAAAATATCATGGCGAATGTGTATCTTGCATTCATCGACACGTCGATATAATTTGCTCCATTCAAGAGTAAATCGAGAGTTACTTAGAACAGAAGTAATTTTTTCACCAATAATATCCTTACGTTCCAGTCCGAGTATTTCAGCAAAAGAATCGTTTATCTCGGTAAACTCGTAATCGATAACTTTATCTTCCTCATTTCGCACAACCCGATGGCAGCAGAAACCATCAAGCATACTCTGGAACAGGGTACGATACTTCAGTTCACTCTGCTGGAATGACAGTTCAGCTTCCTTCTGCTCGGTAATATCTTCCAGGATAAACAAGGCGAAATCCGGCACCCCGGCATCAGAACGAATAAGAGAAGCAGAGACCTTTACCCAGACATAACTACCGTCATTATGCAGCTGGCGATGTTCAAGCTGATAGTGAGAACATTTACCAGAGGCGAGATCAGTAAAAATAGCCAGCGACCCTCTTCGATCATCCGGATGAACGTATGTACTGAAAGACTGCGAACGCAATTGATCGATAGTCCTACCGGCGAGGGTCTGGTAGAAGCTGTTACACTCGATAGTATTTCCATTGAGATTTAACAGGGCAATGCCGGTACCAGAGGCACGAAAAATAGCACGGAGATAATTTTCTTTTTCCCGCGCCATTCTCTGATTTCTTTCCAGCTGTTCATTTGTGAGCAGCAGTTCCTGCCGACTCCATTCAAGTTCAGAATTATCGGAAATGTATAAATAAACATTATCAGAGACAGATACAGCCTGGATACGAACAGCCATTTTTTTACCGGCACTAAGCCTGATGATAGTATCAATGGTATAAGGACCGGCCAAACAATTTTCCTGAAGCTCGTTCCAGAGAATGGAATCCGGATCTTCGATGAGGTCACCGAAAATGTCACCGTCAATCTCATCAGGATTGACTCCAAGCATATCACCGGCTTTGGCATTTGCAAGTATAATTGTATTACCAGGGCCAAATACCAGGATAGCCATGCCGGCATGCTCAAATGCACCACTCAAAATATAATTCATATCCTTTTTCATAACAAAACTGATATTCTGCCCAAGACAGAATATCTCTCCAGATAAGATTTATCAACAAAATCATATTTTCAGAAAAAAAAGCCAGACGAACTTGCGCTGTCTGGCTTTAATGATAAACATATATTTGTGATAGAGCAATAAATTAGCTAACAAAAGCTTTTACATCAGCTTCTGTAATCTGAGATGCTTTTTTGCCCATCTCAGCACTAAGCCAGCTCATCAAAGCAGGAGTGTATGGAAAAGCACCTTCCTTGATCAACTTGGTGTTAAGTTCAGTTTTACGGATACGCTCATTATCTTTTTTCAGAGAATTTTCACGCCTGGTAGAAATCTGGTTTGCCAACCTGGCGTCGAATCTGTCGCGTCTCTGGCCCATGTCCTAAATCTCCTGTATATAAATATTTACAAATTCACTTACAACTAAAGATCGGATATTATAGCAAAAAAAGGGATTTTGTCAATTATTTTTTGCGTTTTGAACTATTCTATCGATAAATCTAAGCGCAATGGAACATGCCGGGCTCATCATGCCGCCATGGTCAAAGCCATCTAATTCATAAATAGTGGTATTTTTATGGCCAACGACTTTCATCATCCTGTACATATAGGCATTTTCCTCATATCGGCCCAACATTTCCAGCTCACGGTCACCGGTAATTAGAGCAAGTGGCGGAGCATTGTCCCTGACATGGTATAGCGGAGCAAACTGGTCGATAATCGGCTGGGTACCCGGGATTCCCCGTTCTTTGCGGATAGTGAAATGCGTAATGGTATGCCCACTGAAAGGTATAAGTCCAGCAATTTTATCGGCATCAACATCATATTGAGCCAGCCAGTGCTTATCCATGCCTATCATACTAGTGAGGTAACCACCTGCAGAATGGCCGGATACAAAAATAAGATCCGGATTACCGCCATATTTTTCAATATTCTTGAACACCCATGCGGTAGCAGCTGCGGCATCATCGATAAATGCCGGACTGGAAACTTTTGGGCTGAGCCGGTAGTTTACAGGTACAACAGCAATCCCCCTGTTCTTGAACTCTTCCGGGATAAAGCGTTCGCCGCCTTCGAGCCCGCCGCCATGGAACCAGACTACAGTAGCGAACCCCTTGCGATTTTCCGGATAATACACATCCAGCCGACATCGTTGCTTGATATAGTCATCTTTTTCGGCCACTTCCTGAGACCTGTATAGCAAGTTGCTATCGATTTTGTAGCTAACCTGCTGGTTATCAGCGGCAAAAACAAGCTGAGCAGCAGCAAAAAACGAGAAAAATACAAAAAACAGCAATACATTCTTTTTCATATGTCACTCCAATTAGAAATAATTCCATAAGTTATTACAGTATAATCACAAATACTCCACAAACAATCAAAACACTATAGTGCAAAAGTTAACAAACAAAGCTCATAACTCCTTTATTTTAACACTATTAACATTAGTATTAGTAAATTTTTCAAAATTTTTCTTTTTTACCACATACCATAGTTGTACAATAGTACTGTTGTAGGAGATACGAATTTCAAACTTTATTAAGCCTTAGAATGTCAATTTTATGAATATGTTCCGCTATGTACAAATAAAAAAAGAGCATACCGGGCCACAGGTTCTTACTGTAGCTCAGGATAATAAGACATATTCGCCTATGATTCTTCATACTGCGATCAACCAGGACCGGGCATATGGGGAAACATTCACATTTAAAGAGCATGCCCACGATTTATACCACCTGAACTTATATACAAAGCAAGGCGGCTATTCCCTTGAGGGAAAGACTTTTGATGCGCCTGAAAATTCACTGGTAATTATCTCCCCGGGCCAGAAACATGACCTGGTAACACATCGCGGCAACTCGGTATATTCAGAAATAACTTTTGCGATGGAAAGCAAAGACGGTACTTCATTTGTCCAACCGTTTAATAAGCTGCTGGGAGCGTTTACCGGAGTTGAAATCGAAATCGAACACCAGCTGCAACTGTCTAAAGAAGCCGCCCAGGCCGTGTATATGGCAATAGTTGACATAACAGATTACCTGGAGAATATTCGCCCCTTATCAATGTTTTACGTGCAGCTTCGTATGGCAAAGATATTTGAGAATATAGTTACCAGTTCGGCACAATGCGTTGATGCAGAACAGGAAGCGAACTTTGACCAGCGAGCGGTACGCGTTAAAGAATATATCGAGAAAAATTATAACCAGCACATTACCACCGAACAGCTCGCCAAGCAGTGCTGTGTTTCAAAGGGCTATTTGTTCCGTATCTTTAAGGAAGTATACGGGGTAACCCCGGTATCGTACCAGCAGACGTTGCGTTTGCAGGCAGCACAGGTACTATTGCGTTCGACAGAGCTAAACTGTAACGAGATATCCCGCAGGGTCGGCTATGGTAATGTGTATTTCTTCCATCGACTATTCAAGAAAAAGTTCAAATGTACACCGAAGCAATACCGCAATAAGATACGTTCACGAGCGGTAGAATAAAAAAGCGAGAAGAAAGAAGCGAGAAGCAAGGAGTTTTTTGTACTGACAATATCCTGATATCATATTATCCAACTCGTATATGGAATATAAATTTGCTGATAAAATAGATTTTGATCTGCTGGGAGAGTGGAATCATCAATTGATCCAGGATGAAGGCCATCGCAATAAGATGACCGTGCGGCAACTGCGGGAAAGAATGGGAGGCTGGCTGCGGTCGAAGATGTATCGTGCGGTTTTGTTTTATGTCGAAGGAAAGCCGGTTGCCTATGCACTATTTCGGGAGAATCCAACAGAGATATACCTGCGTCATTTATACGTATGCAGAGATAATCGCAGGAAAGGCATTGGCCGGAAAGCTATAGATATACTGCGAAAAGAGATATGGTCCGGCAACAAACGCATGGTCGTTGAAGTACTCACAGCTAATACCGCAGCAGTTGAATTCTGGCGGGCAGTTGGATACAGAGACTATTGCCTGACAATGGAGATTATGCCAAATACAACACTATGATTTATACCCCTGCCTGACTTCTTCCATTACGCTTTGATCTTTCAAAACAACTTTAATTTCAGTAAAGTTCCAATTTTTTACTTCAAGACATCTTTTTAATGCAATTCCAAAATCCTGATACGACAATGGTCCATATCCTGTTGCAAGAGCAGGAATGCTAACAGTTGAACAACAATCCTGTTCAATTATAGACAAAGCATTTATTAAAGCTTTCTCGACAAGTTCAACCGAAGAATCATAAAAACCATCAATAGCAACAGTATATACAATAGTTTTAAAATGAAATGGTTCAGGCCCAATCCGCATAGCAAACCCTGGCTCAACGAAATTCTTAGAAAGATCTTTGAGCTTTTGATGAAGTTGTACTTGCATATTATTCCCACCTCGAAGAAGTAACTCACCATTAATCCCTCCAGACATATTCAACTGAACATTTCCGGAACAAACAAGACCATCTGTAACTTCTTCAATAATATCTCCTACTTTAAAATTCACATTAATCATCAATATGTCCTAACCAACTGTTTTCAATTAATATTCCAGTACAACAGTATAATAAAATTATAATACTACTAATTGAATAGTAATAGATGTTTAGGTATATTTCAAGTTGAACTTTTTAACCAGAACAAAATATACCTATCCCATAAACCTGTTTACATTTTAGCAATATTTGAGATCAGTATAATCCAGAGATAAATCTATAAATAATATCAAAAAAGGCTCCCCTGCCGAAGCGAAGGGAGCCTGGGAAAGCAACATTATTTCACATTACATATCTAATCAACTTTCAAACCGCTGAACAGCTTGTTGCTGCCATATATATTATAGTCCTTGATTTTGCCGGGGGCACTGCCATTTCTGGGCAGATAATGCAAAGCGGAGAATTCGGTTATTTTGCCCAGATCGAGAACTATCTGGTGCGGATGGTTTGGTTTACCATCCTGCCATTGTGAATGCCAGATGGTCACGGGCTGTTCATCAATAATATTGTCGGCCCCGGCCGGTTCGCCGACCAGCTCTTCACTATCGGCATAGATAACCGACCAGCTATTGCGATCGATACGCTGACCTTTGGCATTGATCAGGTAAATCTCAGCGATACTGGCGTAGTTATCACCGCTAAGAGAGTTGAGCGACTCAATACAGAGATAACGGGCTTTGACGGGTTTGGCAAAGCTAACTTCCTGGATGCTATCGCCGGGAGTAAAGCTGCCGGATGCGATAATATCATCAGGGCTAAGCCGTATAGTTTCGCCCTGCTTGCGATGACGCTTGAGATTGCTGTCGATTTTCAGCCCCCATATATGTTCTTTCACGCCGCGAATGGTATTATGGCCGGTCGGCTCGATATCCATCACGACAATTTCGTTTTTGCCCTGCCTGAGCCAGCAACCGGGCATATATAATGTATATTGCGGGCCAATATCCCAGAATCTGCCAAGGTTTATGCCGTTGACCCAGACCATACCTTTGCCCCAGCCTGTCATATCGAGCATAGTATCACCGATTTCATTGACAGCGAATTCGCCACGATAGAAAACCGGCAGTGCCGGGTCAGGCATTTTTTTCAGGTTGAAGTTCAGCCCCGCAATATCATCCAAAGTGAGCGGGAAACTATATATCTGCCAGCCGGTAAGCTCTTTGCCGTCAAGAGTGACACCATCAATACCTTTGCGGTCGCGCATCATCTCACGCGAGTAGTTGAGATGGCCCATATTCTCGAGCAGGATATCAAGCTTGACTTTACCGGCTGGAAGTTTAATGCGGGTGCGAGTCTGTTTCATGCGGCGGTCAAGGGTAGCAATGCGTTTGCCGTTAGCAATAATGATAGCCCGATCATTGAGCCGCTCGAAATTTATGAAATAATTACCGGCTTCCGGCATATCAACGGTTGTACTGTAAATAGCCAGTCCCTGGAGCTGATCGATAGCCTCCAGATATGTCGGCTTATCAGATTTATACGGTTTCCTGCGTAGCTGGTCGAAGCCGGCGGTTTGGGTGAGCGTGAACTCGTGGATATCAATCTTTTTGACCTGGGCAGGCGGTTCGGGCAGAATATGGCCCGCGGGCAGATACTTTTTGATTGTATCACGGAACATAAAGAATTTCTGATTGATCTTGCCGGTTTCATCCATCGGCGAATCATAATCGTAGCTGGTAGTATCGGCACTATACTGGCCGGACCAGTTGGCACCGGATGAGAACCCGAAGTTTGTGCCGCCGTGCAGCATATAGATATTGAAAGAAATATTTTCGCTGAGCATCCAGTCAACCTGCTTGATGAAAGGTTCAAGCGGCCTGGTATTGTGCCTGGCACCCCAATGGTCAAACCAGCCGACCCAGAACTCGCCGCTCATCTTCGGCTGACCGGGATATTCCTGTTCAAAGAATTTAAATGCATCTCGTGCACCACCGCCAAAGTTCATAGTGGTATATACGCCATCAATATAAGCTGTGCGAATAGTACGTTTAACCGCCCAGTCACATCGGATGAACATCGTATCGAATCCAGAATCTTTTAGCTGTTGGTAGATAGCATAGTTATAGGCAGAATCTTCGGCATTATCCGGTCTGCCGAACTGGCCATATTCGTTTTCGACCTGAACCTGGATGATCGGTCCGCCGTGGTTGATCTGCAGGTCTTTGAGCTGTTTGCCAACTTCGCTGATATAACGAGCGGTAATATCGAGGAATTTCGGATCGTTAGAACGAATATTGATATCCGGATCTTTTAGCAGCCAGGCGGGCAGTCCGCCGAAATCCCATTCCGAGCAGATATACGGTCCGGGCCTTACGATAAGCCACATGCCCTGCCGCTGGCATTCGCGGGCAAACTCGGCCACATCGAGATTGCCGGAGAAATCAAACTTGCCGGTCTGCGGCTCGTGAGCGTTCCAGAACAGGTAAGTTGCAATGCAGTTGAAACCCATGGCCTTTGCCTTCTGGATTCGATCGGCCCAATAATCACGCGGTACACGCGGGTAATGTACCGAACCGGAGATAATGACCGCGGGCTTGCCGTCGAAAGTGAACATGCCGTCGACAGAGCTGAATTCGGGCTGGTCCTGGCCGATGGGGTTTGGTTCCGGCGGAAGCGGTATCGCTGTAAGTGCCGTAGATACAAAGGCTAACAGGATGATTAGTAAGGCAGTAAATATGCGAACGGGCAATAATGGATTTTTCTGCATTTTGGCTCCTTGAAAAAACAATTCTATAGTCTGTGTTTATACTTAATAATATGAAAAAGAAGCGGTTTTTTCCCGAAAAAACGAAATTTTAGTACAAATAATGAGAACTCATTCTTTCTTTACACATATACAGACGTGCAAATCACTTTTGAATTGGTCATTAGGTTGCTTGACAACAATAACCGTGTGGAAGTTTAATGTGCTAAATAGCATTAAAACCGGCAATATATCATCAACTTTGTTCTTGTATAAGACTTCTTAAATTGGTAAATTATAATAGTATGTTAAGCGTTTTGTTTTTCGGCCTGATTTCATCAAAACTAATGTTAACGTAGGGAACTTATAATTATATTATGGTTAAAAAACCAGAAGGGTTTATTTGTTATGAAAAGGATATTTTTACTTCTAAATATTTTGATTTTAACAAGTTTTGTGAATGCCGGAATTATTACAGTTGAGTTTGAAGCTGAGATCACTCACATCAATGACCTAAATTCTCCTTTTCCAGACTATGTTGCCGAGGGGGCTATAATAGAAGGGTGTTATGTATATGATTCTGATGTTTCTCCAATAATAAACCCTAATACTAATAACGCAATTTACCAGTATGATAGTGCTCCATATGGTATGGCAGTTAAATTCATTAATCCAAACGATGAAAATGATTATGTTTTAATTGAAAGTGACCCTTCAAATGTAGATTTCAGGATAATAATTGGTCCATCTGGAACTTTTACAGCTGGCAGTAATACGTGGGCCTGTGACGATTTTTCATTACCTACACTATTTGATTTCAGTTTGAAACTATGGAGTGCTATAGAACCAGCAGACAATACAGAACTGTTTATTCCTGATTTAGAAAACTATCAAGGAAACAATCTTTATCTTTACGGTAAAGAGTATTCATCATATTTTCAAATTTCAGCAAATATTACTAGTATTGTGCCAGAACCTTCTATTATATCAATGGTAGTAATTGGAACCATCGGGATAATTAAAAGAAGAAAAAGATAATTTTAAAAGGAATTATATTATGAAAAAGATAACATTTTTTATCGGTTTTTTATGTATTGTTGGAAATCTTAGTGCGTCACTTGTTAAGGTTGAATTTGAAGGAGTTATTGATAGTGTTGGTTCTTCTTCTGATTTATTGCCATCATACCTAACAGTTGGTGCGACTTATACCGGGTATTATGTCTATGACAATGACATCAATCCTGATAATATTGTTACGTACAGCAATGGAATTACCTATAACTACAATTACGAACCAAGTGCTATTTATGTGGAAATAATTAATCCCAATAACTCAAATGATTACCTTTCATTTCAGTCAACTACAGCGGATGAGGGTTACTCTATAACGATATCAAATGTTGATGGAGGACAATATGTTATTAGAAGTAACAATATTGCCAGTAATAATGATTTATTATCACCTGTTGTTGTTTTTGATTTGTCATTTTATAATTCAGATAATAGTAGCTTTGGTTTACGACCAGCTTTATTAGATGAGTATGAAATGGGGTATATTTTTATTGATGCAAAAGATTACAATAATGAATTGGTTGATTTCAATTTTGGAGGAGTGGTAACAAAAACAACAGTTGTGCCAGAACCTTCTATTATATCAATGGTAGTAATTGGAACCATCGGGATTATCAAAAGCAGAAAAAGATAATTTTAAAAGGAATTATATTATGAAAAAGATAACATTTTTTATCGGTTTTTTATGTATTGTTGGAAATCTTAGTGCGTCACTTGTTAAGGTTGAATTTGAAGGAGTTATAACTGGCTCTGGTTTTGAAGGAGCTTTACCGGATTATGTTACAAACGGCTCAGTTATTGAAGGGTACTATCAATATGATACTAACGATTTTTCTTTTATAGATTATGGTGATGCAAAGGAGTACCAATTTGATTCATTGCCAAGTTCTTTGTATGTTGAAATTAAAAATCCCAATAATGATAATGAGTCTTTAATATTTCAAACTGATCCAACAAATGTATCAGTTTCGATATTTATTGAAAACGATACAATTTATGAAGGCGGGTATATTATTACAAGTGAGAATAATATATCAAATGATGCTTCTCTTGCCCCCATTGTTGACTTCAATTGGCGTTTAAGCAATTTAATCTCTGGAAACACAAGTTTAGGGTTAAGGCCAGTTTCATTAGACGATTACAGTTCAAATGTATTAACTATTATTGGCAAAGATTATCAGAGTAACGAAGCGCCTGATTTTAATATTTTTGTAGAAATATCTTCTGTGGACGTTGTTCCTGAACCTCTATCGTTAACATTGTTTGGTTGTGGTGCAATAGGGATAATTAAAAGAAGAAAAAGATAATTTTAAAAGGAATTATATTATGAAAAAGATAACATTTTTTATCGGTTTTTTATGTATTGTTGGAAATCTTAGTGCGTCACTTGTTAAGGTTGAATTTGAAGGAGTTATTGATAGTGTTGGGTCTTCTTCTGATTTATTGCCATCATACCTAACAGTTGGTGCGACTTATTCGGGGTATTATACCTACGAAACCATACCTGATAGTCTCTATGAAAGCACAAATGCAAAAGGGTACTATTATTATTCTGGTCAAAGTGGAATGTATCTGGAAATAGTTAACCCCAACAATACCGATGAATCACTTATAATTCAAACAAATCCGAATGATGTTGACTATTCGATATCAATATCAAATTCAGATAAAGGAGACTATTATATAAAAAGTAAAAGTAATAATATTAATAGTCAAGTATTATCGCCCGTATTAGTTTTTCAATGCATTTTCAATGATTCAGTAAATGATAGTTTAGAATTACGACCAGCTACTATTGAAGAGTATGCATCAAATTATTTATTTGTTCAAGGAAAAGATTATTCAAATGAATTAGTTGATTTCAATTTTGGAGGAGTGGTAACAAAAACAACAGTAGTACCAGAACCTTCTATTGTATCAATGGTAGTAATTGGAACCATCGGGATTATTAAAAGAAGAAAAAGATAACTTTTGAAAGGAGCTTATGATTTATGAAAAATATAATAGAGATACTGCGCGCATTTATATTTTCAGTTTTGTTTGTTAATATGTCTTTCGCTACCTTGAACTGCATAGAAGCTGTAGAGGTGTCTGGAGGAGAAGATCATACGTTAGTATTAATGGATAATGCTACATTATGGGCTTGCGGGGGAAATAGTTTCTACCAATTAGGTAACGGTTCAAATTATGGAGGGAATTTTCTTAATCTTGATCGAGTTGTTGATGGGAAAGCGGAAACAGAAACAGGATATTTAGAAAATGTAGCACTGTTTGATGCTGGGTGGATGCATTCGCTTGCCTCCAACTCAGATGGTTATGTTTATGCATGGGGCAGTAACGATGATGGAAGATTGGGGATAGGACGAGATTTAGGGATTCAATTCAACACACCGCAAATCGTTCTTTCTGGTGAGCAAAATACTGACCCAAATACAGTACTAAGCAATATAGTATCAATCTCTGCTGGTCGCAGCGGACAACATTCATTGGCCGCAGATAGTGCAGGCCATGTTTTTGCATGGGGACTAAATGCTTCTTACCAGTGTGGTTCGCAAATCAATGGGCTAGGCTATGTAGAATTACCTCATTATATATATACAGACGATGATCCTGCTGTGAAGCTTGGAAGTGCCAGCCCAATTATTGATGTGCAGGCAGGTATTCACCATTCAACTGCACTTGACCAGGCGGGTGATGTATGGGAATGGGGTGATGGTACCGAATATGCCAAAAAGATAGGTTTTCCAGACCCAAATAATACTGAGATTATAGCTATCTCAAGCTGTGATTATACCGCCGCACTTGACTCAAGCGGTATGGTTTGGAGTTGGGAAGAAGCGTGTGGTACCCCCTCACTTGTAACTGATGGAGACATGGAGACTACTTCCGGTTATCTGGAAAATATTGTAGATGTTCGAGTTGGTTCAGATTATTGTTTAGGTTTGGACAGTTCCGGATATGTATGGGAATGGGATACAGGTGGATCACCCAGTTTAGTAACTGACGGCGAAATGGAGACATCAAGTGGATATCTGGAAAATATCGCAGCTATCGAAGCTGGTTATAAACATGTTTTGGCAATAGATATTTACGGTAATGTTTGGAGTTGGGAAGATAATGGCTCAGGCCAATTAGGAGATGGAACTAATACTTTTCGTGCAGAGCCAGTATTGATGAACTGCGCACTTGGTGAAAGCGACCTGCATATCACAAAAGAAATGCTGGATTTTGATACATGCATAACTCCCGGCGATGAAATTGAATATGAGATTGATTTTCGTGCAGTAGAAGAAAGCCATACTAATGTAGTTGTAATTGACTATTTACCAGACGAATTAACATTTGTGTCTGCCGATCCAAATACTGCTGTATTTGATTTTATGAATAATACAGTTACATGGGAAATTGGTACCTTAGAGCCAAGTGAAACAAGTACAGTTTTTAGCCTTACAGTTATGCTTAATCCGCAAGCTGACCCAGTATCAGATGTAGTGAATTATGTTTGGATAGAATCTGACACGTCTTGGGCAGAAACATCAGAAACTAATCCTGTATGCTGCTGGGCAGATATTGATTCAGCTCCGGGAGTAATATATGTTAATGCCACTCTTGATCCTAATAATTACTTCGAGACTGGTACCAGCTGGGAAACGGCTTATACGAAGCTTTCAATGGCAATTGACCGTATCAACAATGCCAGAGCTTTGGGGATAGAATGTGGTTCAGAAATCTGGGTTGCTCATGGCAACTATTCTCCTGGGGAAAGTGCCAATGATAAATTTGAAATACCTTATGATATAGAAGTTTATGGTGGTTTCATTGGTAATGAAGAATATCGTACCGATAGAAACTGGGGGAAATATTATTCGACACTAAAAGGAAATGCCATCAATAACAATCTTGTTGTATTGCAGGATGATACTGTCTTGGATGGTTTTGTTGTGAAAAACTCAGTTGAAAGTGGTATTAGTGGCGATAGTGCTGATTGCACTATTGCTAACACTGTAATAAGTAATAGTGGTACACACGGTATTGATTTTGCAGATAGCGATGTAATAGTAGATTCTTGTGTTGTTAAAAATAGTGGCGAGCATGGTATTTCTCACACAGGTTCAAGTAATTCACTAACAATCAAGAGTAGTAAAATATTTGGTAATCAAAAAGACGGAGTATATTGTGAAAATTCTACACCTACAGTTACCAACTGCATGATATACAAAAATGGTTCCAGCGGTTATTATCATGGTGTAAACCTGAATAGTCCATCCTCTGTTGCCGTATTCCGTAACAATACAATTGCATATAATAAAAGGTATGGCGTATCATATTCTGGCAGTAATGCTCCGACAATTACAAATTCAATTTTATGGGGTAATGGTGAGATTATCCAGCTTCCATCAGGTTGTGATGTAACATACAGCTGCGTTCAAGATCCGAACACTTCAAGCAGTACGCCGGATTCTACTTATAATAATATTCATTGCTATCCTGATTTTGCTTACGGCGATCCAAATGTTTATTTAGATTTCCATCTAAGTTCTAATTCAACTTGTATTGATCTAGGTTACAATACAGGTGTTGGCATCGATGAAACTGATATTGACGGTGAAACACGTATTGTTAATGGTGGTATTAGCCTCACGGTTGACATGGGTGCAGATGAGTATGTCTATTGCAGTGATGGTATTTCACATGAATATGACATAAATGCTGACGGAATTATCAATCAGCATGAATTTGGTGGGCTTGCTGAAACATGGTTGTTAACTTCCTCTGATCCAAACTGGTATGATACCTGGGATATGGATGATGACAATACTGTTGATATTGACGACTTAAGCGATTTTACTAGCATCTGGCTATGGAGTGCTTGCTGGTATGATGCCACGCCAATGTCTGTAATGTCAACAATGACAAGCTTCATGCTGGAACCAGTAATGCTGGAAGCAGAAAACCCTTATGCTGATGAATATGCAAACACTGTATATATTGACCCTGCTGAAGCCGCAGAACTTCCATTGGAGGCTCAACTATATAGAATAGCAGACATTATTGATTGGTTAGAAAAGATTCCTGTTGAATACCCTGACATGATGGCTGATATTGACATGGATGATTGGAATGAGTTCCTGGAGAAGCTCTATGCCGAAGAACTTAGGTTGCTTGAGGCTATAGAGGCTCGTGACAATCCTACATCAACGAAGTCAAACAAGAAACGGAAGTAATGTGCAACTATTATACTCAAGGCTCATTGTTCCATGTGAGCTAGAAGCCTTACTTTTATGATTATACACAAATACAATTAACACATAAAGAGACGTTTTGGATGATAATATTACGAAAAAAAATAATTCCAGCAACTCTGTTGATAATAATTCTGGCGTTATATCTTT
This sequence comes from Sedimentisphaerales bacterium, assembly GCA_963666285.2. GTDB lineage: Bacteria > Planctomycetota > Phycisphaerae > Sedimentisphaerales > SM23-30 > JAFGDI01. The sequence continues at coordinate 559,980 of OY762711.1, read as the reverse complement.
CCGGCTGCGGTAAGCCGGATAACAATGATTACAAGCTTGCAGATGCGCTGGAGTATCATCCATACCAACTATACCTGCAGCAAGAGCCATATTCTAAAATTTATGTAGAAGTTGACAGCCTGGAAGATACGGAAGTGCCGGAACTCTATTTGAAAACGATCAGTGATTTCCTGGGTCAGCATTGCGAAAAGGAGACCATAACGATAGTAAAGGATGATCCGATAAGGCTGAAACCGAACCAGAAGGATATGCCGGTGGAGCTGATCTCATTGCTGTACACTGACGGGCCGAGAGCTACCGAAGGCGATTGTGCATATATACACTGCTTCTTTTATGACAGGCAAAAAGACATTAAGGCGAATATAAAAAATCCTTATGTTTACGGCAATACGGCGACGACAGCATTTTTTAATACATCCTATGTCAAACATAACAAAGTCGCCCAGCTGCATTTTATTCGACATGAACTGGGCCATATACTCGGCCTGGCAACAAATACCGAACACGGAGACGGCAGCCATTGCAATAATAATTGCCTGATGAAAGCCAGTGTTGATGTGTATTTAACGCCTATCTATAAGCTGTTTGGCCGGAGCAATAAGGGACTAGGTCTTTGTGATGATTGCCTGAACGATATTAAAACAGCTAAAACAGAGCAGCAGAACAGTAAAATGCGATTCGAAGGACCGTTCCTGGTAAGAAAAGAGCAAGGTTATGAAATTATCGCGATGCCATATCTCTATATAATCTCACCTGAAATAAATAACAAATCACATTTTGACTGGAAAAACACAGTTGAGAAGATCCAGAAAGAATTCAACTTTTTGCCAGAAGAGGTCAGACCGAAAGATAAAATGAAGACCATTTTCGCCACCCATACTGATTCTGACAATAACGATTACGAACTTTCAGAAGATATGGAATTGCTTCTGCTGTTAAAGAGTGACCCGGTTGGCTCAATCAAGGAATATGCAGAAAGGTATGTAAAGAAATATAATACTGATAAGGAAGAAGAAAAAATTGATTGATCTTGAAACAATTGAAAATATCAAGACGAAAGAAAAAGAGCAGATAGAAGCTGCGCGTGAAAGATATCTTGAATACCGGGCAAAATATACGATCAGGGAACTGGAGGAAGACAGATATTTGCAATGGCATGAAAACCTGGATTGCATTGCAGGTCAGATTTTCATGAAATATGATGATAAGAATTTTTGGCAAAACGAAGAAGAAAGTCAAAGGGAATTTGTCGGGCTGGTCTCCGGCAAAAGTATGGGGCATTTCTGGCTGCGCAGAGCATTTTATATTATCGGCAACATAGGCAAAGACAGCTTTGAGATTGTCCAGATAAAATCATCACCCAAGGCATTTTTCTACTGGAACGCTGCCTTGATCGGCTGGATAGTCAAAGGTCCATTTAATATAAAGCTTCCCGCCTGGTGCAGCTACCTGGTTTACGATCAAAGCGAACAGCTGCTAGGCGACATTATCCTGGATAAAAGGGGCGGATACCTGATGCAGACCGTTTTCGGCAAGAAACTTATACCTATTAATTGGTCCAGAGCACCCCTGCCGTTTACCAATACTGAAAACTGGAGGCAATATTTCATGGCGACAACTTATGAAGTACTGGTAACAGAAGACATAACCAAATCAGGTGGAAAATAAAAAACGCCGGGTGATAACTTAATACCAGCCCGGCGTTAAGGGAGAAAACAACAACTATGTTAAAGGAGATTTATGGGTCTCTTCGGCAGTAATGATTTCAGGATATGGTTCGGGGTCTCTTTTGGAATGAAATTTTTCCTGGGCCCACTGGATAGCGATACCGCAGCCAAGCAGCAGGAACGCACCCAGCAGCATGGCGAACCCTTTGCCGTTTTTGCATTTTGATACATAGTTAACCGTCCACATACTGGTAAGTATAGAAGGTGCAACCGCAGCAGCAAACATCATCCACCATGCGGTAAGCACCGCTCCACACAGGGCAAATACCATAGAGCCGTACAAAAGTGACGGCAGATAAGGGTTGATGAGGTATTCCATGCCGACACTGTTGTAAACCCGTACCAGGGAGTCACTGGGCGCTCCCATAGACCTTGGATAAGATGCCGGGAGCAGCGGACCTGCGGCACTGGTACACATATAGAGCAGAACAGCACCCAGCAGGATCCAGGCATACCCGATGCCGCGTTTGGAAGTATGGGCCATAGCGATAGCCAAAACCGCCATAGTGGTATAAATCGGTGTGAAATACCAGTAACTGTAGTCAGCAAATACATATATTACAGAAGCACACTGGGCAACAGAGAAAATAAACATAATCGCCAGGACCGCCCAAGGTGCCTGCCAGTTTCTATACGGGTTCTTTTTGTTTTCCTGGTAGCCGGCCTGATTCTGATACCTGATAGCATAAACATGTGAAGTCAGGTAAATGGTGAGAACCCAGCAGTAGAGGATAGAGTTCAGATGCCTGGCCTCATCAGACATCATTTTGAATAATGGTGCCGGTATAATGATAAGTATAAGCCAGCCAAGTATATATGCCTGCTGATAGCGTGGCATCCTGAGATTGACGGTTTTGAACATTAACTTCATTTTTAGCAGGCAGGTGACAAAAGCGGCACAGGATATGCTCATTCCAAATCGTCCGCTAATGAGATAAAGCTCATTGAGATTCATAAAAAAGAAACCGGTAATAGCCAGTATGAAGACTATACTGCGGACACTGTCAATTAACATTTTTTTACCATAATGCCATTTGTTAAGCATTACCAGCAGCCACATATAGACTTCAAAGGAGATAAGTGTAATAAAAATCTGGATAGTATCGCCTGGCTTCCTGGTGCCGGGGCTGATAAGTTCACGGGCACCGATCAGCAGCATTATAATACTGGCCCAGTATATAATGTTAGCCAGTTTATGGGCCATGGGTTTCGGGTTATAATTCACCGGTGTCCTGTTAATAACAGCGTAATTACTATTGGGGTCTCCTTTTTTTGCCTGGTTAACATTTTGGTTTTTATCGTGGTCGGGGTTGTTGTGAGTTTCCATGATAGCCTCCCATCTTAATTAATTAATGGCATTAAATACTTGAATAGATAAACATAAAAACGAATCGATCAGTACATATTTCTATTCTGTCCGAACAAATACCGGGAACGAGCCACAAAAAATGCGCGCTTTTCTTGCATGCCGAACCAGAAGTTCTGATAGAAATAATGAACATATTATAAAGATGATTGTTTTACGCCCTGCTATAACAAGCTACCTGCCACAATAATTATAGAATAATAAAATATGATGTGCTAAGCAGGCTATACATAAATGTGTATGATGTTAGCAGATTGTATTTGACCAAATCAGGCCGTACCTTACGTCCATATAAATTATACTCCATAAAATAAGGACGTGCAAATAAAGCAGTAAAAAAATTGTTATTTTTGATACAAACCTTATATCCGATAGATATTTCAGCCCTGCAAAAGAAGTGTCTCCAATAGCTTGGGCAGCTAGCCGGTTATTGGAATTGTTATAGTAAAGGTCGTTCCCACACCAACCTGGCTTTCAAGCTGAAGTGTGCCGTTATGCCTCTCAATAATTCTTTTGACAATATCAAGGCCCAAACCGGTACCTTCACCAACCGGCTTAGTAGTAAATAACGGATCAAATATCCTGCCTTTTATCTCATCCGGTATGCCGCAACCGGAATCAGCTATGGTCACCTGGATATTATCCTCAACCTGCCTGAGCCTGATCGAAAGCGACCCGCAATTGTTCATTGCATGAACCGCATTGCTGATAAGATTGGTCCAAACCTGGCAAAGTTCATGGGGATGGCACTCAATCTCAGGAATATTATCATCAAGCTCAACTTTCAAATCGATGCCATGTTTTACCCTGTTACCATATAATACAATAGCTGTCTCTATGGTATCTTTGATATTTGCCAGTACCTTTACTTCTTCCTGATCTGCTCTGGCATAATCTCGCAAGGCATAAACAACCCGTGAAGATTGTTTTACCGCAGTATCAATAATTTTACTTCCGCTGATGATATTAGAGATTTTTCGAACAAAGTCTATAATCTGGGTACTGTTTTCCTTTTCAAACAAAGGTAAATATGACTCGTAATTTTCAACAAGCCCTATAGAAACCAGTAAAGAAGCGGTTACCTCAGGATGCTTAACATTAAGTCCGGTTAACCTCTCAGTCAAAATGGTTTTCATTTGCCGGGCCTGTCGAGAGTTAAGATCTATGCTGGAACTGGTAATTCGATTGATTACCTGGTTAATCAGGTTGGCATTATCCTTTAGAATTTCGAATTCCTGGTCAATATTGTCCAGGATGCTCTCAAATTGCTGTTGAATTGTGGTATTGGAGGAGCCAATAGCGCCAAGCGGAGTATTTATCTCATGAGCAACACCGGCGGCCAGCTGGCCGACAGTAGCGAGCTTTTCAGCCTGGATTAATTGTGAAACAGCAGTTTTAAGTTCTTTTTCAGCCTTAATACGCTCGCTAATCTCATTTTCAAGCAGAATGTTTTTCTCCTGAAGCTCTTCGGTGCGTTCTTTCACTTCATTTTTCAGGCGGGAATTATATGTCTTGACTACTTCTTCGGCCTGTTTGCGTTCTGTTATATCTGACATTATTCCAATCATTCGATAAGGCTTGCCGCATTCATCACTAAATACCCTGGATTTACTGTTTAACCATTTCACAGAGCCATCCGGCCAGACCACACGATATTCAGTATCATAAACATCACCATTTTCCAAAAAATGCCTGACTTCCCGGCTAACACGCTCTCTATCTTCGGGGTGAACCAGATTAAGCCAATCTTCCCTGGTAATCATTTTATCCTGCGGCTCCAGTCCGAAAAGCTGGAAATATCTGTCGCTGCAAACAGTCTTGTTATTGATAAGATCCCAATCGAACATGCCAAACCCGGCAGCTTCCTGGGCCATTTCAAGCCTGTCACGCTCCCGCAACAGTTCCTGTTCAACCAGCTTTCGCTCGGTAATATCCTGAACAGTTCCCTTGATGGCAACAAGCTGATCATTTTGATCGTAAACGCCCTGGAAAGTTGAATAGTAGTAACCCAGGCTGCCGTCTAACCGTAAAAACTTCTGTTCATACTCACCTTTCTCGTGACTTTCTATTGCTTTTTGAATCAATTCTTTATCCCGCTGATGATCTTCCGGCCAGGGCGACATTGCCATAACCGAATCTATAGTAGGAGTAAACTCATCAGGATTCAGACCAAAAATTTTATAAACCCATTCAGACCACTCAACTTCACCGGTACTAACATCCCAGTGCCAGTGTCCAAGCTGTGCCATCTGCTGTGCTTCACGAAGTTTATTTTCGCTTTCCAGTAAAGCCTCTTCAGAACGTTTACGATCGGAAATGTCACGTAGAAATTCTATAACACCTGTTATTTCTCCGGTATCAACAGATTTGATGGGATAACTATATACTTCGAGCCACTCGACTCCTGATCCTGGAAAACCTTTTAACACTTTAAATTCAGCATTACCGGATTCCAAAGCTTTACGTGTCGGGCAGAAATCACAAGGTTCAGGTGAATCTCTAAAACAGCTGTAACACTTGGCGCCAACAACACGATCAGCACCATCACACCATTTCTCTATAACAGGATTGATGCGGATAATATCAAAATTATTGTCCAATATAACTATTCCATCCTGGATACTGCTGAAAGAAGCTGATAAAACACTTTCACTTTCCAAGAGTTGTTTTTCAGTAGCTTTTCTTTTAGTTATATCTCGTCCAATTGCAATCAGATACTCAGACCGTCCACAAGAATCTTTAACAGCAGAAACACCATACTCAAATGGAATAGAATGGCCATCTTTACAGACAAGGTCCAATTCAATAGTTCCGCTGCCGTTCTCAATAACATGCCGGATAAAATTAATTACCTTCTCAAAATCTTCTTTTTTGAAATACGAATAAGGGCAAATCAACTGAGCTATTTCACTATCAGTATAACCGGTAACATCACATAAAGCCTTATTCCATCTCACAGGTTTGCCGGATTCAGGATCGAACAGGAAAAAAGTATCACCCTGACTGTCCAATGCAGCTTCGGTAAATTCCTTTTCAGCTCTAAGTTCATTTTCAGTCTGTTTCCGATCGGTAATATCATCAATACAAACCAGGACAACTTTTTTTTCAAACCCTTCAAGCGGTTTTGTAGAAACGAGCAGATTTATATCTTTACGGCCTTCACCGGATTGACTGGAAATAGCAGCTTCCCGACATTTTATAGCCTTTCCAGTCTCAAACGTTTCCAAGATAGATTTGCGTACACCACAATTTTTACATTCCGGGCCAAACCCGCAACCATTAGCATCATCAAAAGCGTGTACACAACGTAGAGCTTCACCACCACGGATTTCAACATTCTCCTGTAAAGACCTTCCCGAAAACTCAAGAGCCTGACCATTCATTTTTAAGACACGCCTATCCTGGTCAACTAACAACATAATCAGAGGCGCATTTTCGTAAATAGCTTTTAATTCAGACTCGTTTTTATGCAATTCAACTTCATCTTTTTTATGCTGAGTCAGATCAACATGTGTGCCAACCATTCTAATCGGATTCCCATCTTTATCCCTTGAAACACACCTTCCTCTACCCAACATCCATTTCCACGATCCATCCTTACATTTGATTCGAAATTCTATTTTGAATATTTCACCTGAAGTTAAAGCATCCTGAACTGAATTTTCACATCCACAAATATCATCAGGGTGAACCATCTCTTTCCATTTATCGTATGTCACCTTAAATTCATCAGGTTCATAGCCCAGCATTGTATAACTAAGCGGGTTCCAGTAAACCTCCCCGGTTTCCAGGTCCCAGTCCCAGATACCATCACTGACAGCTTCCAGTGCCAGTCGAAGTCTCTCCTGGATTAATTGCGGATCTGTTTTGGTTTTCACATCAATACCTCATTTAGTCAGCAACCCAGAAACTGCAAATATTTAAACTACCTGAAAATATAAGTTTATCTCATCCCAGAATACGTTATTTCATCAATTAGGCAATCACTAACGACGGGTTAACCTTGACAAAAAGGCATCAACCCTATTTATACTATAATATATATCGACAATAATTAAAGAGAACTTAGAAGGAAAAACAACAACGGTCCCATAATAATAATGATTAATGGTAAATAATTGGGTATGATTACAAAATATATAATAATCCATATAATATTCTACAAACTTAAATGAGGCCATTATGTACAGACTGATAATATCAATGCTGCCAATACTGATTTTTGGCACCGCTATCCCGGCACAAGATTTCGCCCCTTTTGTTATTCCGGTTGATCAGTCACCCGAATCTGAGCTCGTTTTTGATTATCAGCCCTTAAATGAGTCAGACAGACTAACAGCCAAGGGAGAAGATTTTATTAGCAATGAAGGAAAAGCCATACGAATCTGGGGTGTGAATATGTCATTTGGGGCATGCTTTCCGAGTCACTCAGACGCCGAACGACTGGCAAAAAGGCTTGCCGGTGCCGGAATAAATTCTGTCCGTCTTCATCATATGGACTCCGCGAAATGGCCAAGGGGGATATGGGACAACAGCGGAACCAAATTTCACCCGGAAGCTCTTGACAGGCTTGATTACTTTATCGACCAGCTGGCCGAATGCGGAATTTACTCAAACATTAACCTGCATGTAGGCAAGGAACACAGTACAGACCTTAACATAGCGGCCCCCAAAAGCTACGATCTGCGATATGATAAAATGATAAGTATATTCACCCCTGAAATCATCGAAGCGCAGAAAAGATATGCCAGGGCGCTGCTGACGCATAAGAACAAATATCGCGGCGTTCGCTATGCTGATGACTATGCGATTGGTTTTGTTGAGATAACCAATGAAAACAGCCTGTTTATGTGGTCTGCTGCCGCAACTTTACCAAACCTGCCGGAGTATTATGCAAAATTACTACAGAATCAATATAACCATTGGCTAAAAACAAAATATACCAGCGACCATGAACTAGTGCAGGCGTGGCTAAGCCAGAGCGTTCCGCTTGAAAATAACATACTGTTAAATTCAGAATTGTCAAACGTACAAAACAACCAGGTAAAAAACTGGATGCTGGAACAGCATGACCAGGCAAGGGCAACGATCAGTTCAACTACCTGGAAGGATAAGGAATGCATAGAGATAAAACCGGAAAATATTGATGGTATCTCCTGGCACCTGCAATTCAATCAGAGAGACTTAAAAATCGAGGTCGGCAAACCTTATACCGTAAGCTTTTATGCCGCTGCGGCAAAGCCAAGAGAAGTTAGTCTGAGCGTGATGGAAAATCATGCCGACTGGCAAAACCTGGGACTGGCTCAAACAGTAAAACTGGACAAAAGCTGGAATTTATACAGGTATAACTTTATCGCTAAACAAAACGACAAAAACGCCCGGATAGGATTTATCTTTGGAAAAGATGATACAGAATTTTACCTGGCAAATATTATAATGCAGCCCGGGGTAGAATATAAAATGTCAGAAAATGAGTCTCTGGAAAACATGTCAGTTGAACTTTATAAAGACATTGAATCGCCGACAAGAACGGTAGATAGAATGATGTTTTATGCCGAAACTGAAAAATCGTATTTTGACGGGATGTATAAATATATAAAAGAAGAACTCGGCTGCCGGGCTAACGTTACCGGAACGATAGTATTTGGCCCGCTGGGATTATGGGCCCAAAGTAATATGGATTACATTGACTCCCATGCATACTGGAAACACCCAAATTTCCCCGGCAAACCATGGGACAGCGGCAACTGGATAATCCAGCAGCAGGCGATGTCAGATTTTCCTCAAGGCTCGACTTTGGCAGAACTTTCATCTGAAAGACTTGCCGGTAAACCTTATACTGTAAGTGAATATAATCACCCGGCACCACTGGACAGCCAGGCTGAATGCGTGCCGATGATCGCTTCGTGGGCCGCCCGACAGGACTGGAACGGCGTATGGCTCTATACCTATTCACATAGCAATGAGCAATGGGATCGTAATTATATCAACAGTTATTTTGACGTTGACACTAATCCTGCCAAATGGGGCTTTGTAAGATTCGGAGCCTCTGCCTTCAGGTCTTTTGCCCTGAAGGAATACAAAACACCCAGGAAATTCGAGTTGGAGCAAAACGAATCACCAATGCTTGAAAGCCTGGCCAAAACTCATGCCCGGCATGACCGCAATATGAAAGCCCTGTTCAAGCCTGACATAGTAAGCGAAATGGAAGGTCTGGACAGCTGGCACGACGGAGTTTATATAGTTTCTGACGGCAGCTGCGGAGTTTATGCCGGGAACATGGCAAGTCTTTCTGAGTCAGAAAATTCAACATTCAAATTTAAGATAGACTCTCCCGGTTCCGCTGTAATATCCATCAACCCTCTAACCGGAAATAGTAAGTATTTAATTACTGCCTGCGGCAGAAGCGAAAATGTTGATATGATTTTTTCTGACAACCGCAACACTGTCGGGAAAAACTGGGGCAGCGGCCCGGCTCAAATAGAATCAGTCAAAGGGTATCTTGAATTTAAGGAATTAAATTTGAGAAACTGGAAATGCTACGCTCTTTACCCAGATGGAACCATAAGAGAAGAAGTTAAAATAGAAAAGAATAAAATACTGCTAGACCCGAAACACGAAACAATGTGGTATTTACTGCAAAAAAATAAATAATCAGGTTATCGGTAACGAAACCGTAAATGTTGTTCCTTTACCGACTTCACTGATAACTTCAATCGTACCATTATGACGCTCGACAATTCGTTTGGCAATATCAAGGCCAAGACCGGTACCTTCACCAATAGCCTTGGTTGAAAATAACGGCTCAAATATCTTATCAATAATATCATCGGGTATGCCAGAGCCGGTATCAGAAACACAAACCTGAACATTATCGTCGATTTGTTTAAGAGAAATAGTCAGCGTGCCTTCATGATCCATTGCCTGGACAGCATTTTGAATCAGGTTAGACCAAACCTGGCACAGTTTATGCGGGTGGCAATTTATTGGTGGCACTTCATCAAAATCAAATTTAAATATGACTCCACGCTTAACCATATTGCCATAAAGCACCATTGCGGTATCCAAAGTATCCTTGATATCGACTTTCACCTCCTCCGCATATTCATCCGACCGGGCAAAGTCTCTCAATGCATTAACAACACGTGAAGATTGACTAATTGCAGTATCAATAATCCTGGTACCATGGGCAACTGAATACACATCCTGCAAAAAGTCGATAATCTGCAAACTATGTTCGCTTTGCAGCAGAGGCAGATATTTGAGAAAATTATCAACTAAACCAATATTGACAAAAAGTGAAGCAGCCGGTGAAGGATTGGCTATATTGTTTTCCTCAAGATTTTTTATCAATTGCTGCTTATATTGACGGTTTTCCCTGGAAGACAGATTAAATTTACTGGTTAATATTAAGTTAATAATTCCTTTTATTAAAACAATTTCAGAATCAGGAAGAAAAGAAATCTTATCGAAGTCATGAATTATACTTCCAAAACTATTAGAAATAATTCCATTAGATGAACCAATAGCCCCCAATGGATTGTTTATCTCATGAGCCACTCCGGCAGCAAGTTGACCAATAGTAGCAAGTTTTTCTGCCTGAACTAATTGCGAAGTTGCCGTTTTAAGTTCATTTTCAGCTTTTTCACGTTCTACAATCTGTTTTTCCAGAGCAACATTCTTTTCAACAAGCTCTTCAGTCCTGGCAAGAACCTCTACTTCAAGATTAGCATTATAATTTTTAAGTACTTCCTCGGCCTTTCTTGCCTGATCGATAAACCTGGCCTGTTGAATGTTCTGATATGCCGTATTCGACAGTTGACCGGCCAGGGTAAATAAAGCCTGGGCAACTTTCTTAAAATGCTCGGGGCTCATCGCCGGAACTTCAAAGAAAGCTTCCACCACTTCATCCTCATCAGCTTCAATTTCCCTGGCATATGCCCTGATGTTCTCTTCAGACTGGGTATCATCCCGAACCTGGCCAATCAGCCAGTTTGCCACATGACGCCCACCGACCGAGATACCTGCCCCCGCATCCCATAAACCACCACTCATACAAGGCTGGATAGTCGGACCATTCAGACAAAGTTTTCCAATCGCGGCATCAGACTTAAAACAGTTTGCACAGCCTTTTTTCGTATTACGGATAATGTCATTACACAACCTGCAGAAATTGCTTGGCTGGGTTATAGGCGAGCCGTCAGTTTTAGTGATAATCGAAGCGACACCGGCAGCCTCAGCAAATTCATCCTGCAGTTTTTGGATATCCTGAATATTAAATAAATCTTCAAATTCAATGGTTTCATCAAGCCCCAGCGGCTTTGTTAATGCCAATAATCGTTTTTCCAACGCTTCTTCAGTTCGTTTTCTATCGGTAATATCTACAATAGTACCTTGTATGAGTTGGTTATCGCCAACATTTACAACCCTGCCGACATCTCTAACCCAGCAAATATTGCCGTTTTTATCAAATATACGATATTCGGCACAGACAACATAACCAGTTTCAGCATGCAGTTTTTCCGTTTCCGTACTGAAAACAGCCATATCATCAGGATAAATAATATCAAACCATTTCACACTGCCATTTAGAAATTCTTCTGCGGAATATCCGATAACATCCTTAACCGTCCCTTCAAACAGAACAGGTTTGTAGCTATTCAATTCAGCCTGATATGCAATCCCCTGGAAACTCTCAACAAAATGGCGATGTCTCTCCCGGCTCTCTCTGGCAGAATTTTCTGCTTTTATGCGATCTTCAATTTCACAATTAAGCTGCTCGGCATGTTCTTTCAGCTGCTGATATAATTTGGCATTATATAAACCGGCCGCAATCTGACTGGCAGCGTTTTCAAGAAATTTTTGTTTCTCACTGAAATCTCTCTCTGAAACAGAACCCAGAGCAAGTACGCCCAGCACTTCATCTCCCTTCATAAGCGGATAGGCGGCAAAGGAGACAAGCCCGGCCTCTTTACATTCAGTCCAGGAACACCTGGAATCAGAGTTAATATTTTTTGACCAGGTTGGTTTTTTATCCCTGGCAGCAATCCCACACAGGCATTCGCCGAAAACATGGGGTTCCCTGTCCATTTTGAGCCGGTCAACGTTACACCGCTGAGCTTTTACACTAAGTTTACTGTCTTCGGCAATAAAAATAAAACATGTGTCCGGATTGATAATATCAGAAATGCCTTTCAAGGCGAAATCCAGCACGCTTTCAATTGCCAGACTGCTGTTGACCTGCTGGCCCAAAAGATTTAATGCCGACATTTCCCTGGCATTCTGTTTGATTGATTCTTCATTGTTCTTCTGAGAAGTAACATCCTCCAAGCAGACCAGGACAACATCCTCATCCATTTCTTTCAGAGGAATAGCTGATAATCTTATATGAATACCGCAAACCTGATTGTCAGTAGAATTAAATTCAATAAAAGCTGCTTCGTTAATAACCGGTTCACCGGTTTCAAAAGCCTTCGCTACCGCATTTCGCAAACCGCAACTCTGACAATGGCAACCTTTGCCGCATCCACCGTCACTATCAGAAGCATGGATACAGTTGAGAAAATCGCCTCCCTTAAGACCGATAGAATCGTCTTCTTGTTTGTTGACAAACTCCAACGCCCTGGCATTGAGCCTGACAATCTCTCTATCCCGATTCATCAGAAGCATAGCCAAAGGCACATTTTCATAAATGGTCTTTAGCTCATATTCAGTCCTTTTGATTAATTCCTGATTTTCTATCCGTTCTGTAATATTTCTATCTGTACCACGATATCCTTTAAGATTACCATTCTTATCTAAAATTGGAATCGCGTTAGTCTCCAGTACAACCTGGTGACCATTTTTATGAATATTGTAATTGACAAGCCCGATCACCGGTTCCCGGCTTTCTAATACATCATGGAATATATGCAGAACACGTTCCGCTTCAACAGGTTCCATGAAATCAAAAGCGGTTTTACCTTTCATTTCTTCCGGACTGTAACCAAGTATATCTTCAACCTTCGTATTGAAATAAGTATATTTGCCGTCAAGATCGACTTCCCAGACCCAGTCATTGGTTGACTCCACAAGATCACGATATTTTTGCCGGCTTTCTGCAATCTGATCAGTTTGCTTACTCACCTGGTTCCGTAAAGTTTTAAGCAACATCCAAAAAGAAATAATTAAAAGGGCTGAAACTGCCAATATTAATATTAACGGATTCAACTGTGAATCACCATTAACCAGAACTTCAGGATAACTGCCGAATTGTATATATGCATCTTTTGCAGAGGTAACATCTTCGGCCAACTTACAAAGGGGAAATAACGTATCATCAAAACTGATAATCTCTGCCTGTACCTGAAAAGAAGAAAAAATCAGGATACAGCTAATTCCAAAATGAAATATTTTTGCTCTGATTATTGCCATATAGTCCTATTCCTAACAATAATATCGAACGATTTATAATATTAATTGAGTAATAACATCAAATAACTGATTTTGCCAGATTCTCCTGAGACCATCGGAGTTTACATATACTCCAAAAACAATATTTCAGCACGAATAAAGGCCTTTAATGGAACCAAATCGAAATATCAACAGGCAAATTCCAGACTATTAGAATAACCAAAGATAAGGATAACAAACAATAATGTCAAATCAAAAAAACTTATATATATTATAGGACGATTAAATCATGGATTTACCAGGACAATCAGGAACCATATATTATTTCAATGGCCGATATTTTTCCAGGAGATCTATCAGCAACTGCATATCCGGTTTCAAAGGTGCCTCGAATGTCATTGATTCACCGGAAATTGGATGGCGAAATGTCAACTCAACAGCATGCAAAGCCTGACGAGAGATCACCGGATCGTTAGGGTTCAATCCAAAACCTGGTTCACCTTCTACAGGTAAAGGCTGATTGCCTACAATCTGTTCGAGCGTGACAATTTTTCCGCCGTACATATCATCAGCAACAATCGGCTTTTTGATGTAGCTGCAGTGCACTCTCAACTGATGGGTTCGACCTGTTTTGGGAATAAGCTTGAGTAAAGTATAACCCTGGTACCGTTTAAGAACCTGCCAGGTGGTAACAGCTGTTTTACCGGTTGTTGGGCTGACCGCAAATTTTTCACGAATTTTAGGATGACGGTCAAGAGGCTTATTGATCATATCCGCATCCAGTTCCATCCCGCCCTGTACAACAGCGATATATGCTTTCCTTGTCAGGCGATGTTCAAACTGGTGTGCTATTCGCCAATGTGCAGTGTCAGTTTTTGCAATTGTTATAACACCGGTTGTATTACGGTCGAGCCTATGCACTATACCCGGCCTGAATTCTCCGTTCACATTTGACAGTGAATCGCTGTAATATATAAGTGCATTAACTAAGGTTCCGCTCCTGTGGCCACGAGAGGGATGTACGATTAAATCTGCCTGCTTGTTTAATATCAGGATATGGTCATCCTCGTAAATAACATCAAGCGGGATATCCTCACCTTCCATCTCATTATTTTGAGGAGCCGGTAATATAATATCGACAATATCCCTGGCCATCAGCTTGTAACTGTTTTTGGTCTTATTACCGTTAACTGTTACGCCACCTTCCTTGATGAGATTCTGAATAATATTACGAGACATCTCAGGAAACCTGTGGGTAAGATAGCTGTCTATACGCTTGGAAATATCCTTGCGGATTTTCAGGGACACATGTCTGGCACCATCATCATCCTGGGTTTCTTCCGGCTGCTCGCTATCCTGATCTAGCAGTTCTTCGTTGTTTATTTGCTCTTCTGACATAAATTACAGTATTCTATTAATAACAAAAGTGAGCCGTTGTCTATCCAACCAGCTCACTTTCTATATAAACCTTTTTCAATTTGATTCCAAATATTATTCTGTTTTTTCTGCTTCCTGCTCTTTAACTGGTGTTTCTGCAGCAGGTATTTCGGCCGGTAATTCAACTCCGACATTTTCCGGCATTCCAGGAAGAACAGTTTCTTCTTCAGGAGTATCTACAACTTCCGGCTCTTCTGGTTCTGGAGCAGGCGGAAACTCAATATCTTTAATTTCTTTGAGATCGTCTATTCGCTTTAATCCGGCTTCAGCCATCGCAGGAAATACTGTACTGGCCAATGCTTCCTTTTTGGCAATAATACTATTATATAGTTCTGTCGCCTTATCCCAATCTTTCATCTCACACGCAATACCGGCAATTCCAAGCTTAGCCTGACAAACAGCGGTCGCACTTTCGGGATATTTCGAGATTACACTGTTAAATATCTCTTCTGCTTTTGAACATATTTCAGCTTTTTTCTCGGCAGTTATATATTCTTTACCAAAATATAACTGACTCATAATTGTGTTGGCCTGCTGGACCATCGCATTACTGCCGATATTGGTTCCAGCTTCCTTAGCTGCCAGTTCACCAAGCTGATTGATTTCAGATAAAGGCTGATAAGAAGAATCACCTATCAAACTGTCATCAGATGCTCCCAAAGATTGAGCTTGAGAAACACCTCTCGCTACCAGAACCTTTGACAATGCCTGCTGTTTCTCCATGGTTTTTACTTTTTGGCTGTTTTTAAGCCAGGTCCATGAAACCAGGCTCAAAACTACCAGTATAATCACGAGCAAAATATTATTGCCATGCTTTTTCAGCATCGCAGCCAGGTCATCGTTATTTTCTTCCATGCCATGCATATGCGAATTGTGACTTTGGTCAGAACTCATTATTATTTAACCTTTCAGATTTTATATCTCTTTTATCTATTATAGCTTAGGTAAATCATGGGGCTTTGTCAGCCAGAAACATTCTATTTCTATTGAATTTTATATTCTATTGAATTTCACAGACCATGTCCAGAGAAAAGTAACATCTATGCAAGTAACTTACGTCGAAACAAGGTAATCAGCTTAACTCTTTTATTTACAAGCTTTTAGCCCGCCAGTCTCCTATGCCGTCCCACCAGTAATCCACTTCATCTATTATTCCGGGAGCAATACCTTTTTCCCGGCATTTATCCCAGGCGATATCTCTCAGCATACGCATACATTTTACTCCGCCTTTTTGCCAGGCAAGTACTCCCAGATCAACTACCTCTGGATGTGTAGCTCCACTGGTACCCGTCAGTCCGCTAAGAATCAGGTCAGAAAGTTGCTCTGCTGCGTCATCGAGCTCCACCGTCTGCTGTTTACGTTCTTCTCTTTCCTTTTCTGCCAGTTCCTCCAGAAGCTGCTGCCTTTTCAGCTGTATCTGCTCCCGTTCTATCCGCTGTGCTTCCAGCCTGACATTCCTTTTTTCCCGGGCATCAGGGAAATATCCTTCTAAAATGGTAATCATTGGGTCAAGTATTACCCAGTTTGATATGGTAATCAGGAATGTACCCATTGCGCCAACAATTAGCCAGTTGGCCAGAGAAGTTTTTCCTTCCACATCTATCTGACTGCAAAGTCCTGCCGCAAAACCAAGAAAAGGGGTAAATGAGTACAGAATCTTATACACCTTCTGGCAGGTTATCGGATGTTCCACATCCGGTTCGCTATGACGATGAACGCCACGAAATACAGCGAACAAATAAACACTCACAAAAAACAAAACCGTAACAACAGAATAACCGGAAATGGAGATAATCTGCCACCATTCCAATCCTGCCTGTCGTAGCGATTGAGCTACAATAGTCCCTATGCACAATATAAACCATACTGTGCTAAGAAAGTGTACTCTGCGAAAGTATATTGAATACTGCATAAATTATCAGTTTATGGCCTTAAACTTAAATATTATCAATATAATGATGATTATTAATAACTCTGATATCTTTGCATCTGATAGTACTGGTTGAACGGCTGTAATGCTAAACCAATAGGTCTGACAAATTCAGCCAATACATTGGAGATTGCTGCCAGAGGAGTTGGTGGTACATAAATTATATCACCTTCAGCAAGTAAAACATTTTTGCTGGTATCTCCTCGCTTTACCATGTCGTCCAGATTCATTTTAAATATCTTTTCTTTGGAATATTTAACTACTCCTGACTTAGGATCAATCTCAGGTTGTCCATCAGGTCTGATCACCTTTATCTCTGATTCCCATGCAGTAACTTGAGGCGGATTCATGGCTAAAGCCTGCAATGCAGTAACTCTGCCGGTATATTGCATTGCTCCCTGCCTTTGCACCTCACCAAAGACATAATAATATTTACTCATTTCTCTTTCGACTCTCACATCCAGAGGATATTCATCAGAAAGAGCATAAAGATCTTTGACCTTTTTGGTGATTTCACTAGCTAATACTGATGGAGTTTTGCCGGCGGCCTCAAATTCACCTAACAATTCATAAGAAACCTTACCATCTGATCGTATTTGTTGAGTAACATTATTCAACTGGGGTACTTTACTGCAGCTTACAGTAATTTCATCCGGCGGCTGTAATTTATACTCATTAAGAGTAACTTCTGCTTCATAAGGCTTCAAAAAAGCACTAATATCATTTCTACTAGGCCCGCAGCCGGTTAAAGCTAAAGAAACAACAACTAAAGCCAGAATTTCCAATACTGTAACCTTTTTCATTATTTATCTCCTTTTGGATATCATTGACAATCAGCTAATCTATTTTAGCTTACAATATCTAATATTGCCAAATTACCTTTTCAATTATATTTACATTCATAACTGTTTCATTACATTACTGTTAATGTACTGCAATGCTTGACTTTACTGTAAATCGACCAAATAATCAATTAGCTAAAGGTAAAATTGCCCAGCTTAACAAAATATTAAATTTCAAGTATCCGGCAGGAGATGGATAATGACAGACAATAACGAAAAGAAATCAGACCATAATTCACCACTGTCAAAGCCTGAATCGCAAGAATGTTGCTCCAAAACAAATAGTTGCGCGTGTACAGTCGGCGGTGAAAAAGGCATATACAAATTCTTGATAATATTTGTAATAGCTCTAATTGCAGTCACTTATGTTCAAAACCTTGGTGGCGGAATGTCTGAAGAGGCCGAAAAACTCTGGAACACCGATATTGAAAAAGCTCAAAATCTGGCAAGAGAAAGCAACAAGCCATTACTGATCTCCTTCCATATTCCAAAATGCATATGGTGTGATCGAATGAAATCTGAAGTATATTCCAGCGACAGCTTTTGCAGCTTTGCCTCCCAAAACCTGGTTTTATTACTCGTCAATGGTTATAAAAACCGGGAATTTGCAAAAAAATACAATATTAATGGTTTTCCAAGTTATGTTCTTCTAAATCCGGAAGGTGAAGTAATAACATCGTTTTCCGGGTATATGCAAACAGATAGCTTTATCAGCAGAATCAACACAGCGACAGGGCAATAAGTATAAAACCCTACTGTTAAATAACTTAAAGATGAAAGAAATCTATCTCGACCGAAAAATATGTTCAACACCGGTAATATTCAGCTTCTATTAATATTACGCCCTGCAACTGCATAAAATATTGTGTTGGCATAAAACCTTAGAAATATCTTTTTATTTTCAATATATGCATATTTTTGATTTTGATATAAAACCTTATTTTATTGATAGATATATTCTTTTTAATATTGGTAATCAATAATTAGTCTTGATAATTTTCCAGTCTTGCAATATACTGGCAAAACTTTTAGCTTTATAGGAAAGAGAATATCTCGAACTGTGCGGCGTAGCACTAACAATATAATAAGTTTTACAGGAGTGTGATTGCATGATAAAGGTTAAGGCTCGTAACGGTGAATCTGTTCAGCAGATGATGAAGCGATTCAAGAAGATCTGCGAAAAAGAGGGCCAAATCAAAGATATCAAGAAACGTAGTTTCTATGAGAAGCCATCTGAAAAGAACCGTCGCCGCACAAAAGGCAGACGCCCTGTTCGCTAGAAATAATTTTCCTACCACCGACGGTTAACTCTACCGTTACGAAGTCAGTTTAGACTTTTTTCACATGGACAACCGGGGGATCTCTATAAGTTTCTTATAGAGTATCGCTCAATGTCTGCGCACACGTCCTATAACAAGAGTTTTGTATAACAAGTAGTAAATATAGGACAAACACCTTACTAACAGGTGCTACCATTTAGAAAAGTGGTCTATTAATAAAGTATCGAGTACAGCATTCGCCGATACAACAATGAAAAAGTGAAATTTTTGTACTTCAAAATAATGGCTTGATATGCCGGTAAACGGCACAAACTTAAACGTAAACCGCAGAATGCGGATATAAAATTTCAGTAATTACCAAACTATACCTTTTTATGGGAAAGGAAAGCAGGTAGCAAAAATGAACAAAATGAATGGTTTAATTATGAAACTGTCGGGCTTGTCATTAGTATTGATGACCGGTCTGGCAAAGGCTCAGGATGCAACTTCTGATGCTCTTATAACAGCAGAAGATGCGTTTAGCACGTCGAATCTGCCGGGCATGTGGTATATTGCTCCGATTATGGCTGCCGTAGCCCTGGTTATGGCTTTTAAATTCTATCAGGAAGTAAAAGCTTCTAACCCTGGTGACGAAGAAATGCAGCGTATCGCCGGTTATGTAACTGACGGTGCAATGGCTTACCTCAAACGTCAGTACAAAGTAGTTGCAGTTTTCTTCATTATCGTATCTATCGCCCTGTTTATCATGGGTCAGATGCACCTCCAGCATAAGATCGTGTTTATTGCTTTCTTAACTGGTGGTTTCTTCTCCGGTCTTTGCGGCTGGTTCGGTATGAAAACAGCAACTATGGCATCCAGTCGTACAACTCAGGGTGCAAAAGAGAGCCTTAACCGCGGCCTGAAGGTTGCTTTCCGTGCCGGTGCGGTAATGGGTCTTGTTGTTGTTGGTTTCGGTCTTCTTGATATTTGTCTGTGGTTATTCCTTCTGCCAAGCTTCTTCCCGGAAATGAACCTGGTAGAAGTAACTGTTGTTATGCTGACATTCGGTATGGGTGCTTCAGCCCAGGCGTTATTTGCCCGTGTTGGTGGCGGTATCTATACCAAGGCTGCTGACGTTGGTGCTGACCTGGTAGGTAAGGTAGAAGCCGGTATTCCTGAAGATGACCCACGTAACCCTGCTACTATCGCTGATAACGTTGGTGACAATGTTGGTGACGTTGCCGGTATGGGTGCTGACCTGTATGAATCATATTGTGGTTCTATCCTGGCTACTGCTGCTCTTGGTGTATCAGCATCTGTTGCTCTGCACGCCAGCCAGATGGACGCTCTTAAACTTCTGGCTGCTCCTATGGTACTTGCCGGTATCGGTATCCTTTTGAGTATCGCCGGTGTTTACATGGTAAGCACAAAAGAAGGTGCATCAATGAAAGAACTGATGAGCTCTCTGATGAGAGGCCTCTATGGTTCAAGTGCACTTATTCTTGTTGCAGCATTTTTCATCTGCCGATACCTTCTTGGAGCCGGTGTAGAAGATGGTGTAATCGGTGTTTCCGGTATGGGTGTATTCTGGGCGATTGTTGCCGGTATGCTTGCCGGTCTTGCAATTGGTCTGTCAACTGAACGCTACACAAGTTACGACTACAAACCAACCCAGGAAGTAGCAAAAAATGCTATTACCGGTCATGCTACAGTAATCATCTCAGGTATTGCCGAAGGTATGAAATCAACCTGGATGTCTCTATTAACTGTTATTATTGCTATTATTGTTGCGTTCAGCCTTGCCGGCGGTAATGATAATATGCTTCTAGGTCTATATGGTGTTGGTATCGCTGCGGTATCTATGCTTTCTACTCTTGGTTTCTCTCTGGCAACTGACGCTTACGGCCCTATCGCTGATAATGCCGGTGGTAACGCCGAAATGACCGGTCAGGATCCTTCAGTTCGTGAAAAGACTGACGCTCTTGACTCTCTTGGTAACACAACTGCTGCTATCGGTAAGGGTTTTGCGATCGGTTCTGCTGCTCTGACAGCCCTGGCTCTGTTGGCTGCTTATGTTGAAGAAGTTCGTATCGGTCTTGTTCGTGAAGGTATGGCTGCGGTAGTTCAGGAATATGCTCCTGATAAAGAAGAAGCTTCTATCGATGCGATTGCTATTGATTCTATGTTCTACATGGACTACGGCAAGATTGCTGTTAAAGATGCTCAGGGTACAAAAGAAAGTGCATTTGACGCTTACCTGGTTCTGGAAGGCAGCAAGGCTGTTCTAAGTGAAACTGTAGGTGCAAAAACCGGTAAACTGACTGTTGATAACCTTGTCAAGAAGGAAAAAGACGGCAGAGCAACCGGCTATGTAACTTTCGATGTCGGTGGAGAATCTTATAGAGCGGTACTGGCTAGCAAAGCTACTCTTCCTGACTATATGGCATACTATGATGTAACCCTTATGAATCCAAAAGTACTTTGCGGTATGTTCGCCGGTGTGCTGCTGGTATTCCTGTTCACAGCTATGACTATGAAGGCTGTAGGACGTGCTGCTATGGCGATGGTTGAAGAAGTTCGTCGTCAGTTCAAGGAAATCCCGGGCATCCTGGATGGTAAAGCCACTCCTGAATACGCCAAGTGTGTTGCGATCTCTACTGCCGGTGCTCAGAAGGAAATGATTATTCCTTCTATGCTGGCTATTGTTGTTCCAATCGTAGTTGGTCTGCTTCTGGACGTTTCCGGTGTTCTTGGCCTGCTGGCCGGTGGTCTGACCTCTGGTTTTGCGGTAGCTATCTTCATGGCTAATGCCGGTGGTAGCTGGGATAATGCCAAGAAGTACATCGAAAAAGGACACCATGGCGGAAAAGGTTCTGACGCTCACAAAGCTGCTGTTACCGGTGATACCGTTGGTGACCCGTTCAAAGATACTTCTGGTCCTTCTCTGAACATACTTATCAAGCTGATGAGTATGGTATCTGTTGTATTTGCCGGCCTGATCGTCAAATATGCTCCAATCATCACTGATATGCTTGGTATCGGTTAATCTGATACCTAACACGCTTTGCGTGTCCCATACATATCCCGGGGGTAATTTCCCGGGGGGTATATTACTGTTTATATAAAAAAAGCCTCGATGAGTTAATCCCATCGGGGCTTTTTCTTTTCCCTGAATAGCCAACAACCCTAAACCCATGTAAAACAAGACCTTACCACGCAAACACCCAGGCTGATGCAAATTCTATCCGGCCACCTTTCAGGATTTATATCTTGTAATAGATATTTGTATAAAATATAATTGCATTTTTAGGAATGGAATTGGCAGGAAAATAAATATGGTCGACCTCGACAAAACAACTCCAACAGAATTAGATGCAGGCCAGGAACGCTGTGAATATTGCGGAGCAGTATTAAACCATGCATTTTATTTCTGTCTGTCATGTGCTACCCCATATAAATCTGTTGCGAATGTCGTAACTGAATATATACCACCCCAGCTGACCGAAGGTGAACTCATCAAGCAAAAAGTCCCACAGGTCTGGCATGTATTCTGGACTTATGCGATCACTATTTTTGTCAGTGTGTTAGCCAGCTCACTGATAGATGATAATGATCTTTGGCTGCCATCCCACCTGATATTCAGTAGTATTCTTATTACTATCGTAACTGCCGTTGTAGGTTTTATTCATAAAACCTCATTAGCAGTCCAGTTAAGGAGGCCAGGATTTAATAACCGATATGCATGGTATTGCATTCTTTTGCTTATACCTGCTTTAACGGTTAACTTCCTATACCATTACCTGGTATCCCAATTAGATGGTTACATAGATATATTCAGATATAAAGACCTGTTTGAGCTGCTTGGCCCTATTGGTGTAATAATAGTTATGTGCGTAATGCCTGCAATAACAGAAGAAATCGCATTTCGCGGGCTGATCCAACACTGGCTCTATGCGGCACTAAAACCATGGCGGGCAATTCTGCTGGCCTCAGCTCTATTTGCCGCACTACACTTAAACGTAATCAGCTTCTTCTATCTATTTGGAGTTGGGGTATTACTGGGATGGGCCAGGCACAAAACCGGCAGTTTATATCCTTCTATGGTAATTCATTTTTGCCATAACTTTGCGGTTGTTTTATGGTTCTGGCCTGGTTTGATCAATTTTTAATTATTTTCAAGAGGGAACTAATTGTGGGATTACTATTTTGTTTCATTGCCGGATTATTAATTGCAGCACTTGCACATCATAAAGGAAGAAATCCGATCGGCTGGTTCTTTATTGGTTTTTTCTTTCACATATTTGGACTTGTTGTTCTATTAGTGGCTTCAAATAAACGTGAAGAAAAAGCAAAATTCGACCAAATAGAAAACGATAACCGGCGGTTACACGAGCAGCTTCGTCAGGAACGGTTAAAAAATGAGCAATTCAGAAAGCATACACAAGCAAGACTGGATGTGCACGATGAAACCTTGGGACTTGATACAAAAACAGCTGCCACCCCTGCCCTGGAAGCCGGGGACCTGCAAAAACTTGATGATGTGGGAGATACTTCACATCCGGTTTACGATTCAATAGAACATACAACCAACATTAATGATACCCCTTCTATCGCAGGTAATGATTTTCAATCTGATCAGCCGGAAAATAATATTTCAGGCATCCAGGCAGATAAAAGATCTGACAATCCTGTAATTAATGATTTAATTAACGGTAATCTGAATACTGAGTTTGACGATATGCCGGGAATGGATTCATTAAATGATGAAGACATGGAAATAAAATAAAAAGACTAAAATTAACATTATTTCGGAAGGGGGCCTGTTTTGGCCAGAATATACGAAGAAGGAACCTTCAAACTAGACGGCCTCATCGAAGGTCCAATCTTTGGTCCTGAAGATCAGCAATATTTAGAAGACCTCATCAGGCAAGCTCAATCGCACGGCATCCAGCTAAACTTGTCCTCGGATGGAGGTAGATTCAGCATGCTCCCTGGCTTGGATTCAATAAAACTGAATTCCAACTCTTCTGCCAGGGCTTTAGTTTCCAGCCTATTGGAAAACTGGCTCAGCAACTATAATGACCAGGAGTGCTGCCAGATAATGTCAACTCTCAGAAGCGTTGAATATGTTCCGGGAAAGGAACTGCAGGTGCTGTATGGTATCGCTCCTAATGGCAAGATTCATGCCGAACAGCGAGCCGTAGATTGCCAAACAACCCCGCCGCCGGAGCCACTTGACCCGAAAGTTATCAAAAAAATGGTGCTGTATGGTGTCGGTGTCGCATTCGTTGTAATACTTATTTCAACTCTATTTGTACCTTACAGAGAAATTGGCGGGCGTATATGGAACAACATTAAACCATATGACACCGGCTCTATCGAAATAACAAGTACATATAAAGATATAATGATCCTTGATTCCGTTGAATATGACAAAAAAGAAAGTGTTCTAAAGATAATCATGAACCTCTCACCTGAGCTAATTCTATCTCCTCAGACAATATCAGAAAGATGGAAAAGCAATGAGATTACCCTTTCAGAAAAGCTGGCACTTGAAGCTATCGTCAAAAGAACCATAATCTGTGACCTTTTCAATAACAAGGGAGAATATATCACCAGAACAAACAGGAGACTATTTATCGACACCCAATCTCCCGGCAAATGCTATATCCTGGTTCCTGTAAGCAGAAAAGTATCAAAAATAGAAATGTACTAATCAATCACAAAAAGAAAAGCCTCGATGAGTTAATCCCATCGGGGCTTTTTCTTTTTGATAGTCTCGCCACAGGCGAATCATATTTAATATACTAAAAACTAACTGTAGTCTTCAATGCCAGCAACACGTCACGACGTTCCTGGTCAGACGTCTTCATATTTGGCATATTGTAATCTGTTCCATCAAGGAAATGCAGTTCAGCCTTGAATACCCAGTTTTCTGTAATATCAAACTTGGAACTGACAAACCAGTCTTTAGTCCAGGTTGAATAGTCTTTTCCACCGGCCGCTTCAGCCTGCTCACCGTCAGGATCACCGGCATCTGTCATATTGGAATAGCCAACAGCAAGTGAGAGCAAACTGTTCAGCCTGTAATCGGCCATCATATACCACATTTGAGTTTCTTCAGAAGTACTCATTATACCGGCAAAGTCAGCATCATATTTCGCTCTCTGATATTCACTGGTCAAAACTAGTTCGCCAATTGTGTACTGAGCTGAAGCAATATATACATGATAGTCGGTAAAGTTAAGAGATACTTCCGAACCTGCCGGCAAAGTTGCTGATAACGGTACAGAAGTTAAAACTGTGGCATTTGACTTATACTTGCCGTAAGCTCCGCCAAGCAGTAAACCGTCAATTGGAGTTGACCAGTTAATGCGCGACGCAAACGCGCTTTCACTTTCACCGTCAATTGCTTCACTGATAGGATTTACTCCGCCCACGCTTATTCCTTCGATCTGGCGTTTCATACCGCCATCTTCGGTATTTATATCATTATATCCCCATTGAACATTATAATCCAACATACCCGCGACACCGACATCCAGCGAACCATACAAACTGATACCCTGGATAGCATTCATCATCTCACGGTAAGATTCATCGTACATACGCATAAACGGCAGGAATATCGTTGTTCTAAGCATATCGACATCCCTGATCTCTGAATACAAACCAATAGGAGTCTTCATTTTTCCTGCTCTGAAACCAAGCCAGTCATCAAATTTATAATCAAAATAGGCCCAGTCTATTTTCACTTTATTGTTATCAACAGCACCAAAATCTCGCGACAGAAATTGTGCCCCAACCCTTAAATTATCTGATAGCTGTGATGAAAAATTGATACCAACTTCATTAAACTGAAAAGAGCCCTGCCCTTTGGTATTATCCATAAACCAGTTATCATTTTCACTCTTGAGGAACCCCTGGCTGATAAAACCGTGAATGTTTATATCGCCAAACATATCATCTTCATCTTCTTCGACATAACTTTTCAGGTCATCAATTTCAGCCTGCATCTCATCCAGCATAGCCTGCTGCTTGTTAATAATTTCAGTCAGGTCTTTCTGGGTATTTTGTCCGATTGCTGTATTTAATTCAGCAAAAACAAATATTAAAATTAATATAAACAGTTTAGATTTCATAGTAATACTCTCCTGTATTTTTTATATTTTGTTGTACGGCAACATTAACTTTGAATTTGTTAAATTTTATCCCCATTATTTCATTATTTAGTCACCGTAACATTTTTTGCCAGATCCGGATTTTTCTTCAAAAATTCAACACTGACATAACCAATTGCACCTTTGGTTTTTGACACCGTATCGATCATTTCTTTTTCATCTTTGAATTCCTTGGGCGCATCAGCTTTGCCGGTAAAGACCTGTTTTTTCCAGTAACTCTTAAACTTAGCCGGCGTACTGTTAACATAATCAGACAGGAAAGCGGAATGTACATCACCAGATTTTAATGTATAAACCGTTATCTTTGACTTATCACCCCATTTAGTGTTTTTCCCCAAAAATGTTGCTTCCACATCTTTTTGTGCCATTGTTGTTTCAGCAACATCTTTATTGACAATTACCGCAACAGTGCTTTTAACAGCTTCAGCCGCTTTTAAGGCTGTTACACAACATACAGCCAAAACAGCTAAAATCAGAATCGCCCTGCCAATGGCAAAAGTCTTTTTCTTGTTTCCATTTCCATTATTTTCCATAGCTTTACCTCCACAGGTTTTAGAATGGTTTGCGATGCACACACATCACATGTTTAAATTTTTGTTAATTAAATTCATCAAAGTCGTCATCAAAAGGAATTTCAGCTTCAGCTGATACACTGCCTGTTGTTTGCGGAGTTGAAACTGCTTTCTCCGGTATTATGTTAACCGGCTCCGAAATAGCATGAAAGGCTTCATCAGCCAGGCCGGTTGTTACTTGCTGCGGCTTGCTTTTTGACGACGTATTCGTCGTACCTGATTGACCGCCTACCATCTGGATCAAACCAAGAACTACGTCTTTCATATGGTCAGACTGACAATTCAGCTCATGGGCCGCTGACGCACTTTCTTCGGCATTTGCGGCATTAATCTGGGTTATCCTGTCAATATTATCCATCGAATTACCGATTTCATCGATTTTCTCTGACTGCTCCTGGCATGCGGTTGTTATTTCACCCACAATTGATGTTGTTTTTCCAACTGCTTCTGATATCCTTCCAAGTGCATCTCCTACTTCAGCGGATATCTCTGCTCCGCTATTAGAATTACGAACAGACTGCTCTATCATTTCTGTTGTATTCCTGGCTGCCTCTGCCGAACGCATTGCAAGGTTGCGAACCTCCTCGGCAACCACGGCAAATCCCTTACCTGCTTCACCGGCACGTGCTGCTTCTACTGCGGCGTTTAATGCCAGCAGGTTGGTCTGAAATGCTATTTCATCAATTGTCTTGATTATCTTGCTGGTTGCTTCTGATGATTGCTGGATGTCATGAATCGCTGATTCCATCTTCTTCATGGCTTCGGCACCAAAATTAGCTGCATCTGATGTCTCTGTTGCCAGCTGGTTGGCTTCGAGAGCATTCGTTGCATTCTGCTTTATTTGAGATGCTATCTCTTCCAGCGAGCTATTGGTTTCTTCCAAACCGGCCGCCTGCTCGGTTGTCGCCTCGGCCAGGTTGCTTGACGCTCCTGAAACCTGCTGTGCCGCTGCGGTAACCTCTTCTGAACCTGCCGTCAAATCATCTATTATCCTGGTTATCGGTTTGACAATACTGCGGGTTATGAATACTGCCAGTATTATTCCTATCAACGACCCGGCACCTAAAGATATCACCATTATGCTCTTACTAAAACTTGCCAGTTTTTTGCTCTGGTTAGCCTGTTCGATGGTCATACTGGCAATATCATTAGACATTTCCTTGGCTGCTGCAATTGCCTTCTCACCTGCATCCATCAAGGCTGGAAACAGTTCATTTTTTATCCTGTTATCTACTAATACCCATTCGTCCAGAGCTGTTTGATAATCTACCACAGCCTGGCCGGCTAATTTCAGCTCAGCCTGTTCCTGCTCGTTATGAGCATAATTTACTACTTCCTCCAAGAGGCTGTCCATATTACTTTTAAACGACACTGCCAATGCCAGGTCTGTTTCCTTACCCATTCCCTGATATCTGAACGTACATGCGCGTAATTGATGCAGATTTACAGCCCATTCATTAATCTTTGCCATGGCATTATTAGCTTTTGCCATCTCAGCTGTCTTCATATTACGATATTCATCTATAGCATCAGTCAGTTCAACCCCGGTATCTTCAATCTTTGTGCCTGTTCCTTCTACTGGCTCAGCCTGGTCGCTCAAAAATGACTTTACTAAATCTTTATAGTTTGTAGCCAGGTTTGACACCTTCGTAACAATTTCTTTTTCTTCATCGGTAGGTTTCAGATCGTTTAGTTCCTGACAATATGCCACTATTGTATCTGAATGATCTACAAGTTCAGCATACGCCTGATCTGCTTTTTCCTGGTCAGCTGCCAGAACTGTCTGAATTTTTGCCATACGCATATTCAATGCTTCATTATTCATATCGTTCAGGAAATATAATGCCATGCGACCGTTTTCTAACGAAGTCAGCTTTGTCGAGATGTAACTCTCCGCTATCTCTGACATTTTCTGGCCGCTCTGATTTAACATATGGTTTTTGGATTCATTATTCTCAAAACCTTGAGCTACCTGGTCCAGGGACTTCGTAAAATTAGCAACATCAGACTTTATTCCATCCAGTTTTTGCAATGCCTGCCGGTTATTATTTGACTCTGCCTGTTTTCGATATTCCCGGAGAACAGATTGAAGTTTACCCAACTCTTCCATGCACTGTTCAAGGTAACCTTTGTCCTGATATTTTACAAAATTCTTCTGCTCTATAATGGCATTCATACCATTGACTACCATATCGCCAGAATAGCCCATAGCCGGAATATCTTTTTCGGCTACATCCGACAAAGCTGAATCAATCTGATTGATAACCGTATAGGATAGTACCCCTACTAATATAAGAATCAGTACTAGTGTCATGAATCCTGATACTATTTTTGATGAAAGTTTCATTTTTTTCTCCAGCTGATAATTCAAAACATATTTAATATTTCAAGCCTACAAACAAATAAAAGGTTTACGTCTTCTCTTTCGATACTATAGAAACATAAGTTAAAGACTAAATTTACAATATTTTATATTTACGAATTTAAACAGAACTCAATGACTCTTTTGCAGCTATTATAAGTAACTAACTAAAAAGAACTTAAAAAAATAGTAAAATCCAAGACAGGCTGATATGGCATCATAATTACACCCACCATGAGTTTTACCACTAAAGGTTAAAAAATATTTTTTATCGGACGAAACATGTAACTGGATTTGCAGATACTCCCAACCCTGATTTTTTGTTAATCCGGCCGCCTCATAATTCTTTATATTTCCCAGGATATATTCTGATTGGGCCCGCTTTAATTTAGAATTGACATACCTGTCGAACACTCTATAATATGCTTTTGGTAACAATGCTGTTTCACTTGTTACTGAAAAGCTGAAACTAAACCGATAGCATCCCGTAACGGCTGCATCGGCTTTTTTTATGTTCGTTCTGAACGCAAAATCAGCTAAGTTGTTTTGAAATCGACAGTTAACAATTTACAAAACCAACAAGGGGCCAAGTCATGAAAATCAGTAAAAATGCCGCTTCTGTTTCACCGTCTGTAACTATGGCAGTTACCGCACGAGCCAAGGAGCTGAAAGCTCAAGGTATCGATGTCGTCAGTTTCGGTGCCGGCGAACCGGATTTTGACACTCCGGAATTTATCAAAGACATTGCGATCGAAGCACTCAAAGCAGGAAAAACCAAGTACTTACCTGCCTCTGGTGATATGACACTTCGTAAGGAAATTGCCCGAAAACTTAAAGACGATAACAACCTCGAATATGAACCGGCACAGATCGTTGTTACCTGTGGTGCCAAACATGCCGTATATGAAGGCATCCATGCTGTTGTTGACCAGGGCGAAGAAGTACTTATTCCGACTCCATACTGGGTCAGCTACCCGGAAATGGTTAAACTGGTCGGCGGCATACCAAAGATTGTTGAGACCAGGCCGGAAAATGACTATAAACTAACACCGGATATCCTCAAGGCTGCCATCACTGACAAAACAGCCATGCTTATTTTTAACTCGCCCAGCAACCCGGGCGGTTTCTGCTACTCGGCAGATGAGATCAAGGCATTAGGCGAAGTTCTCAAAGGTACAAATGTTGTAATACTCAGCGATGAGATCTACGAAGAGCTTATCTACGGCGATATGGAATTCAAAAGCTTCGCACAGGTTTGCCCGGATCTATACGACCAGACCCTGACAGTCAACGGGCTAAGCAAGGCATACTCGATGACCGGCTGGCGCGTCGGATATATCGCCGGTCCGAAAGATGCTGCCAAGGCTATCGGCGGCATGCAGAGCCATATGACCTCCGGACCTGCTACCTTCTGCCAGATTGCGTCCATAGACGCTATCCAGAAAGGCGAAGCTGACATCAAAATAATGCACGCTGAGTTCGCTAAACGTGCCGAACATATCTGCAAACGCCTCAACGCAATTGAAGGTGTTACCTGTGCCGAGCCAACCGGGGCATTCTATGTATTCCCGGATGTCTCTGCCACTTACAGCAAACTGGGCGTAAAAGACAGCGTCGAATTCTGCGGTAAACTGCTCGAAGAAGCTAATGTCGCCTGCGTTCCCGGCGGCGGGTTCGGCTGCGATAGAAATATCAGACTGAGCTTCGCTACCAGCATGGAGCAGATCGATAAAGGTATCGACCGTATCGAAAAATTCATTAACGGATAGTTTTTTCTTCCATTAGAACTCAAAGGGTCTTACTATATTGTAAGACCCTTTTTTATTTAACCTTTAAACGATATAAAACTCATCATGAAAAACATTTATAGAATACTGATCACTGCACTTATTGCTTTCATTGCCACCGGCTGCTCGCAGCCACAGGCTAAAACAGACACACTATACCAGGTTTCTACTCTGCAAACCCTTATGCAGGGCAGCTATGATGGTACTGTCTCCTTTGCAGAACTCACAAAACACGGCGATACCGGCATAGGAACATTCCACGCCCTCGACGGCGAAATGGTCATGCTCAACGGAAATATCTACCAGGTCAGAGCCGACGGCAAAATATACAATGTAAGCAATTCCCAGACCACACCATTTGCCAACGTCACATTTATAAACTGCCCGGCAACTGCGACCAACTCTTTCACCGGCGGAATCAACAACCTCTATACCAAACTCGATAGCATTCTGCCAAGAGCAAACAAACCGGCTGTTTTCCTGATCAGCGGTCAATTCCAAAATGTAACCTGCAGAAGCGTGCCCGGCCAGACCAAACCATATCCGTCATTAAAGGAAGTTGCCCGAAACCAAAGCGTATTCAAAAAGGAAAATGCAACCGGCAGGATCATCGGATTCAGGTTCCCAGAATACCTCCAGGGTGTCAATATCACCGGCTATCATATGCACTTTCTATCAGATAACCTGGATTTCGGCGGACATATCCTATCTATCGAGTCCGGCAATGTCTCTGTCAAAGCGCAAAATCTTTCCAATATCAGTATATACCTGCCGGATGAGATCAAAGATTTCACTGGCGAAGTGTCTGAGGATGATATCCACACCGTCGAAAAAGCTAAATAAACAGACAACAAGCTCCAATAATATTATGGAGTTTGTTTCCTACGCATTTTTTGTCCACTTATCCGCCCAAAGCTGCAGCATAAGCAAAGCCCACATCTTATCACCATTGTCAGCCTGCTGACTGTCATTTGTTACCATCAGCTTCTCGGCAGTTTTACCATTTATTATTCCATCATCTACCAGCGATCCGCTAAGCACTACATCGGCATACATCTCTCGAAGTTCGCTCCTGAACCACTTACCCACCGGCACGCCAAAACCCATCTTGCCACGTTCCTTGATCATTGGCGGCAGAATGTCAGCAAATGCATCCCGCAATATCTTCTTACCGTTCTTGCCGCCCACCAGCCATTGCGGCGGCAGACTATACGCCAGCTCGACAACCTTATGATCCTCAAACGGGCTGCGAACCTCCAGGCTGTGTGCCATGCTCGCCCGGTCAACCTTGGTATTCAGATCGCCCGGCAGATAATGCATGCCATCAAAATACATCGCAGCCGATGCCTTATCCGAGTCACTCTCAAAACAGCATTCCGCCGGCATAGCCAATACATCCATCGGCGGATCTTTGACAATCTCTGCCAGCATATCAGTCTCAAAAATCCCCAGCCAGTTTATATAACATTCATGCACAGGCTTGGAAGCAGCCGCCATAAATCGCTTTAAATAATGCAGCCTGCTGTGATGCTCACCCGAGGCAATCTTCTGCCAGCATTTCATACCGGCAATGAGTCGCAGAAAAACATTATGCCTCACCATCGCCGCCGCCCGGATACCCTTATGACGGCGATATCCGCCGAAACATTCATCACCGCCGTCACCGCTCAAAGCCACCGTCACCCGCTCACGCGTCAACCGGCACAAATGAAACGTCGGTAATGCCGAAGCGTCGGCAAACGGCTCATCATAAAAATCTACCAGCTTTTGCACCGTTTCTGCACAATCAGGCTTAACGATATGTTCGACATGATCGCAGCCAAAAGCTTCCGCTGCCGCCCGGCTATAGTCCAGCTCATTATACAACCCTTCCTCGAAACCTATCCCGCAGGTCTTTACCGGCTCTTTGCTGAATTTACTCATTATTCCTGTAATAATTGTCGAGTCTATCCCGCCCGACAAAAAACTGCCCAACGGCACATCGCTCATCATCCGCATCCGCACAGCATCGGTTACAGTCTCGCGAACCTGCCGCACCGCCTCGGCATAGCTGCCTTTGAACTTGCGTTCCTGCGGCAGATGCCAATATGGAGGTCGGATATCTCTATTTCTCATATCAAAACTATCTATAGAGAATTTTTCTATGCCCGCCGGTGGTATCTTGATTATTCTACTAAAACCGCTCCAGGTGCTGCCAATATAGCCATAAAGCAGATATTCAGCAATGGTCGTCTTGTGCATTCCTCCAGCTAGCTTATCGATAGCCAGTATCGCCTTGAGCTCAGAGGCAAAAATCAATCTGTCCTGATTATATGTAAAAAAAAGTGGCTTCTGCCCCATCCGATCTCGTGCCAGCACCAGTTCCCGCTTGTTCTCATCCCAGATCGCTACCGCAAACATACCACGCATATGCCGAACAAAATCATCTCCATACTGCTCATACAAATGGACCACAACCTCGGTATCGCAATTTGTCCTGAACTCATGGCCCGCCGCGATCAGCTCCTTCCTCAACTCGGCAAAGTTATAACACTCTCCATTATAACTTATCCATATCGTTCCATCCTCATTACTCATCGGCTGACGGCCTTCTGCCAGGTCGATAATACTCAACCGCGCATGACCCAGCCCGCACCGACCATCCGGCGATACATATGTCCCATTCTCGTCCGGCCCGCGATGACGAATAACTTCCACCATCCGCTCAAGATCTCCAACCTCAACCGGACTACCGTCAAAACTAATTATTCCTGCTATACCACACATAAAAATTATTCTTCTATTTCAGCTTTATAATTCTCAATCAATTTGAGTCCTTTTTCAACTTCTCTTTTCAGTTCTTCTTCCGACGGCAGATACTTCAAATATTTCGATGCAAAGATTTGTTTATACTCACTCAAGACTGAATACTTAGCCACAGTCTCACTCTTATCCGAACACAGAATTAGTCCAATAGTTGGATTATTTCCTTCAACCTTAAACTTATCTTCAAACAATCTTACATAACCATCCATTTGTCCAACATCAGCATGAGTTAGCCTTCCAATTTTTAGATCGACCAACACATAACATTTCAAAATGATATTATAGAATACCAGATCCAGATAAAAATCATCATCGTCAAATCTAATATGTTTCTGACGAGCCACAAAAGAAAAACCTTTACCTAACTCCAACAGAAATGATTGCAGATTGTTTATTATCAATTGCTCAATATCATTTTCACGCATCGATGGAGAATCAGGTAAATCCAAAAACTCAAGAACAAATGGTGACTTGATTATATCAATAGCATTTGCCTGCTCTCCGGCTAACCTTTCTCGATTTACCGGCAGCAGCCCTTTCTTTCCTTTATGACTCAAAATTCTTTCATAATATGATGTATGAATCTGCCTCTCCAATTGCAATTTAGTCCAACCACACTCAATAGCCTCTTTTTCATAAAAGTCACGAGCATCAATATTTGTTACCCTCATCAAAGCACGATAATGTGACCATGACAGTTCAGGCGAAAAACCTTTTACACCTTTTGTATTTAAGGCTCCATCATACATTTGGCCACCCGTTGGGTAGCTGATTTCTATATCATTCAATTGGCCACCCGTCGGGTGGCCAATTTGAAATCTATCCTGAAAAGCAATAAAAAATTGACGAAAATACTTTAAGTTGCTTATAGAAAATCCTTTACCGTATTTATTGCTCAACTGTTTTGACAAATTTGCCACATTTTTTTTGCCATAATCAGCCCGTTTTTCACCTTTTTGCACCTCCTCCACAATTTCTCGACCAATTAGCCAATAAGCAATCACCATATTATGATTAACCGAGCGAACTATATTAGCTCTGGCTTGCTCTAAAATAGATACAACTCGATCAAATAATTGATCATTTACCACGTCCTGTTTGATAATTTCTTCACTCATATTTCACCATTTTTCTCATAGGAGTTCTTCACTTTTCAATTTGGATATCATCCAAATTGAAACAATTCCCATTCTGCCAACCTTCTTCACCCGTCTTGCGATAATGCTCCAGTCGCCGTATCGTCATCTCGCAGTATATCGGGTCGATATCGCAGGTTATACACCGCCGCCCATGCTTTTCCGCCGCGATAAGAGTCGTCCCGGCATGCGCAAAAAAGTCTGCCACAACCTCACCTTCATTACTGCTGGCCAATACCAGCCGCTCGATAGCCTTCAGCGGCTTCTGCGCATAACATCCGCTGACATTCTCCTGCATACGGTAAAACACCTGCTGAATATCTATCCAGATATTGCTCGCCCGGATATTCTCCGACTTGCTCCGCTCGATATTCTCGGTAACATTACCCCCGACCTCTTTATAATAGCCCCTCAGCACCTTCGGGATATCGGTATACTGCACGTTAAAAACCGGGCCGCCCTTAACATAATACAAACACTCCTGACGAACTGCCATCCAGTTTTTCTGTGTGCCGTATCCTCGCTGATTTCGCATCGTAATAAAAGAACGACTTTGCAGATCTGCAAAGTCGCGCATCATAATCATAAATTCCGGCAGCGGCTGAAAACCATCGTTCTGGTCTGCACCCAGCCAGAAATAAACAGAGGCATCAACTGCCAGATGCCCCACAGTATTACCAACCCATTTTTTACACCAGTCGATAAATTCCCCGACTGTGCGCTCTTCAAAAACAACCAGATTATACGGCGGATCGTGCACTGCCAGGGATATCTTATTACCGGCTGCTAGTTCACTCACCTGGTGGCTATCCGCCGCATCAAGGCAACCTACCCGATGCTTACTCTCCGGACATACCCATACTTCACCTGGCCGAAGTCGGCATTCAGCTAGCAGCTTCTCGCGAAGCTCCGGGCTGCTGTCCAGATTTGGAAGAGGATTGTTATCCATTTGTTTTACACATCCTTAGTCGAGCTTGGTTACATTATATTTCAAATTATATTCCATTTTCAGCGAAAAACAACCTAATTATCTATTACACAAACTCTTACATCGGTAGGCCCAACCAACACCAAAAACTCGCCAGTTTACATTTATCCTATTTTTAGTTAATATATAATGATAATTTTAGGCTTGCATACTATTATAAACATACTTGCACTATAACATTTGATGAGTAACAATATTAACAAACAATTAGAAGTACTTAATGACATCAAAACACTGATTAATAGGTGTAAGCAAAATTTAGCACTTTCAATAAATACTTCAATGACAATGCTTTACTGGCAAATTGGTAAAAGAGTTAACGATGAAGTATTATTAGACAAACGCGCAGAATACGGCAAACAAATTGTATCATCTCTCGCAAAGCATCTTTCTAAAGAATATGGCAGCTCTTTTTCAGAAAAAAACCTTAGACGTATGATACAATTTTCCGCTATATTTCCAGACAGGGAAATTGTCGTATCACTGATACGACATTTAAGCTGGACACACCTTCTGGCAATTCTCCCGATTGAAGACCAGCTTAAACGTTCTTTTTATATTGAAATGTGTATACAAGAAAAATGGAGCGTCAGAACATTCAGAGAACGAATTAACTCGATGCTGTATGAAAGAACTGCCATAAGTAAAAAACCGGAAGATACGATTAGAAAAGATTTGGAACAACTTAAAGATAACCATCAAATTACTCCTGATCTTGTTTTTAGAGATCCGTATTTTTTAGATTTTCTTGAACTGCGTGATACATATTCGGAAAAAGATTTGGAATCTGCCATAATCGCTGAATTACAAAAATTTATAATAGAATTAGGTTCTGACTTTGCCTTTCTAGCCAGGCAAAAAAGAATCACAATAGATGACCGGGACTATTACATTGACTTATTATTTTATCACCGCCGACTTAAATCATTAATCGCCATAGACTTAAAAATCGGAGAATTTGACGCTGCTTTTAAAGGTGAAATGGAACTATACTTGGCATGGCTTGAAAAATATGAAACAATTGAAGGCGAAAATTCTCCTATTGGACTTATATTATGTACAGGTAAAAATCCGGAACATATCGAATTATTGCAATTACACAAGAGTAATATAAAAGTTGCGGACTACATGACTTCACTACCACCCAAAAAACTCATTCTGGAAAAACTACATAAAGCCATTGCTATTGCGCAAAATAATTTAGTTTCCAGAAATAAAAATATCCCATTAAAAGAATAGACTTTTTTCAAGTTGCATTATATTGTAATTCGGTTCGCCGACAGGCGATTACGCCACTAACACTAAAACCTAATACCAAATACCAGCTTATATGAAACTTATTATCCAAATCCCATGTTATAACGAAGAAGGAACCCTTGAAACCGCACTGTCTTTCCTGCCGCGTGAAGTTCCCGGCATAGACAAGGTCGAATGGCTCATTATCGACGACGGGTCAACCGACGCGACCGCAGAAGTGGCAAAACGCTGCGGAGTCGACCATATCGTACGCCATCCTACCAACCTCGGGCTCGCTCGCGGGTTCATGACCGGCATAGAAACAGCCCTTCGGCTCGGTGCCGACATTATCGTCAATACCGACGCCGACAACCAGTACAACGCAGACGATATCCCGAAACTGGTAGAACCAATACTCACGCATCGTGCCGAGTTCGTTATCGGTGCCCGACCAATCGCCCAAACCGAGCATTTCTCGCCGATCAAGAAATTCCTCCAGCATCTGGGCAGCTGGGTCGTTCGCCAGGCATCGCAGACCGAGGTCAAAGACGCCCCCAGCGGCTTCCGTGCTATCAGCCGGTCAGCGGCCGCCAAGCTCAACGTTTTCGACCCGTACACCTACACCCTCGAAACCATCATCCAGTCAGGCCGCCAGGGTATCGCCATCGAATCGGTACCTATCCGCACCAACGATGACCTCCGACCGTCCCGGCTGGTAAAGAGCATAAAAAACTACGTCCAGCGTTCGATGTCAACCATCCTGCGTATTTCGGTTATATATTCGCCGCATAAACTCTTCATGAAGCTCGCACTGGTATCGTTTGGCCTCAGCATCCTGTTCGGCGCCCTGTTCGGCTGGCACTACTGCAAAGGCAGCGAAGACCAGCATCTACCAACCCTGGTTGTATCGCTTACCTGCCTGGCCGGCTCGATCTTCCTGCTGATCGTCGGCGTCATCGCCGACCTGCTCGCTATCAACCGACGACTGCTCCAGGATATACGCCGCCGACAGATCGAACTCGAACTAATGGTAAGAGACAAAGATAAAGAATAATCTGATTATTAAGGGAATCTAAACATGCGTAAAAGAGACAAATCTAAAATATCAAAACGTAACCGACCAAAATGCGGACTTTGCGGCAGCACAAAAAACCTTACCAAAACTGATTGCTGTGATAACTGGATCTGCGACGATCTAGACCAGTACGAAATGTTTTCATTTTCACATAACAGCTGCATGCAAAACCATTTTAAATACACAATCTGCGGGCACCATTTCCACTCCGGCCATACCGGCAAATGGCAGGAATGCCAACAATGCCTGGAAGATTTTAAAGATAACATGGAGTTATTCGTTGAATTCAGCACCAACGAATATAATTTTGAAATACTGGAAAATCCGCCTGAATTCAAACCAACATTATGCAGTAAATGCGGCAGAAGAATTAAAATTGGCCAGGAATCGTATACTGTACACAAAAAAGAATTTATCTGCTCTGATTGCGAAAATGTAAAAATCCCTGATTTCACCAAACGCCCTGCACATCATGACTTTGATGATGAATTTGACGACGACGATGACATTTTTGATGATGATTTTTTTGATGAAAAACCGGAAAATTTAACCTTCGAAGCTATCAACGACATTCCCGAAGAACTGCTGTCTAAATTTGATAATGCTTATACATTGCTGCTGAAGTTTATTTTAAAATACGAGGTCGGAACCTTAGGCATACTGTCTTTGGAAATGCTTATCTCTTTTGCTATCCAATTCCCTGGCGAGTTCAAAAAAGGCAGACCTGCAAGCTGGGCCGCTGGAATCATCCACGCTATCGGCACAATCAACTTCCTGTCTGACCCTGACTACGAACCATATATTGAAGACAAAGAAATTTACTCTTTCTTTAAAGTATCTCAAAGCACAATGCAGTCAAAGTCGAGAGTGATCAAAGACTTATTCCAACTATTTTATGTAGACACAGAATGGTCTACCCCCGAAAACCTTCTCGCTTGCGATATGTTCTGGGAATTTGAAACTGAAGATGGCATTATCGACTTTAGAGAGGCGCCGGAAGATGCTCAACTTGCTGCCGTCAAAGATGATTTCATTCCTGTAGCTCCGTTCCAGCTTATACAAGGCATCGAAAATTCAGTGAAAGTAATTAACGATCTTAAAATAATGGCTCAGAAAAACAATCTCATTGAAATGGATAATACCAAGCCAGACGCCAAACCAAACATCATTAAATTCTCCGACCATAAAAAATAAAGTCTTTCATAAATGCAAACCGGTAAAATCCAACTTGCCAGGAGAATATTCCTCATCGCCTTCAGTATCGCCTGGCTCACGCCGGTACTGGTAGCTTTTCTGCCATGGTCACTATGCGATAAAATCATCCAGGATTTTGTCGGCATAAACGTAACCTTTACACCCATCCTGAAATACTGGTTCGTTATGGCTGCTATGATCTCCGGCATGGTCGGCTCCATATTCATTTACCTTATGTTCGACACCCAGAACAAACTCAAAATCATGGCATTCATGGGCGGCTTTCATATCCTGCTCGGCATCGTCCTGCTCACCCGCGGCTTGTTATTCAAAGCCGAACCGCTCATCGTCGTATGGGACAGCTCATTCTGCATCATCGCCGGAACTTCGATTATCATTCTTTCCAGGATAAAAGTGACTAGCACATCGCCTCGGTCTATCAAACCCGACACCAGTCGTTTAAGCTAAGGTTGCGCAGCAACACATCAAAAACTTCTCACCTCTATCTTCTAACTTTTTTTATTCAGTGCCCCACAAAAATATCATTCGCCTTCACCTTCACTGTCTTACCATTCGAAAACCTGACCGTTATCTCGTTTGGCTCATAATTACACACCATATAGCTGTTGATATTACCCTTGGTAAACGTCATCGCACACGGATAATCCGCCCCAATATTACGGTTAACATTACCCAGGTAGTCCATATTCGATATCCAGTGATACGCATACGCCTGTGCTACCGGGTCCTTATCACGCAGCAGACCGGCATTAAACTTCTGCATCGCACTCTGACCACTTGCCAGCGACTCGTACATCAGAAACGTCTCCTGCCAGTCGCTATACCCGCCCCCGTTCAAACTATACAATCCAAGCAGGTTACGCCTGACATATTCCGGGTAAAGCCCCAGATACAGCGAACCCGACTGAATCGGCAGCAGGTTTATCCCCACAATATGTTCCGGCTTGGCGCTGAACCACGTCGCAAAGTCAACCTTACCGCCCCACACGATCGCCGCGGTCTGCTGACGGTAACCAGCCGGGAACAGGTTATCATTAATATCGAACCAGTAGCTGTTAATCGCGTTCATCTCGGTCGTATACAGATATATCCCCAGGTCTCGCAGCTCGGTATTACCGGTCGCCATCGCCCACAGGATTATACCAGTCCACGCATTCATCGCCTCTGACGATGACTCCTGGTTATTGCCGTCGCCGAACTTTGCATGACCGGACGCCCACGAATGACCCTCATATGGATCGAAACATCGCAGAAACGGAAACTGATCATCCGCCCGATCGCCACTGGCAATATCACGGATCAGCATATCCACCATCGCCCCCCACTGATCATCTCTGCACCAGTTACGATCGGTCCGGGCAATCTCGGCCGCCGCCCGGATAAAATACCCGTAATGAAAATGATGATCGTTCAGCTGATCGTTTGTGCCATAGCTCGGCGCCACCCCGATCAGGCTCTTCCAGTTATCTTCATACGCAAAATAATGCACACTCTTACTCACCCTCGATGCATCAAACCAGTCTTCCAGCCGCCCCTTCAAATTACCAAAAAACTTTTCCGCCGGCAGCTTCTGTCCGGCCATCTCCGCTACCGGGATAATATTCGACAGCATCCCAAGCTGCTTACCGGCCCAATACGTATCGGGCGGGTCGGCAAAATTATGATCCGCAGCCTTCAGCACATAATCATTCAATATCCCAAAGCTGCACCCGCCCGTCATAGGCATAAACGGCAGCACACCCGGAAACCGCATACCTGTCGAAAAACCCTTACCGGCAACAGCCTTCATCGGACCGCGGACAGAGTTATACATAAACGGCAGCGCCCGGTCGCCGCAAAACTGCCACTGATGAGGGTACAACGCCATGATCGTACCCTCGCCGTCACCCTGATATGATTTAGTCTCTACGGCATAGCTCGTCTTCACCATCCGGCTCTGCTGATCATACTCCCACAGCACCTTTGTACCGGTTACATGAGCATACGCATACCTGCCGAACATCCTCAATGCCTGCTCGCTAGGCTCCGGCAGCAGCGCCAGCGAAAAATAATCCTTTCCGCCGTTATTATTCACCAGCTCATTTGTGCCAAGCCCCGACCACGTCGAACCGGCAGGCCCAAACAACGCCCAATGCTTACCCATATGCGTTATTCCCAGCACCGCACTATTTTCATTTCCGGACCATACCCGGTATCCCTCCCGGAACGTTAGCCTCGCACCCCCGTTTTTATATATCGCGTAAACGTACGGGCTGCCATGCCCGTAGCTCAGCCGCATACTGCTGCCATCACGTTCAAACAACACATCCACAAACCAGTCGCTATATCCGTCCACCCGCGCATCCGGAAACCTGGCCTCTCCTGAATGGCCCAGCACAAACTCATCTATATAACTGCCGAAAAAATGGTTATCTACCGCATGGATATTACCGCCCGGATACGAGATCCCCAACCC
The DNA here is from genome assembly GCA_963666285.2 of Sedimentisphaerales bacterium. Taxonomy (GTDB): domain Bacteria; phylum Planctomycetota; class Phycisphaerae; order Sedimentisphaerales; family SM23-30; genus JAFGDI01. The sequence continues at coordinate 518,215 of OY762711.1, read as the reverse complement.
CTTCTCCCCGGCACACATCGCCAGCGGCAGGGCAAAATGATTCGAAGAATACTTCTCCCAGTATAAACTGCTGCACCAGTCGGTAGTCGGTATCGGGCCGGTTATTTTTCCGGTCTTATATATCTCCTTCTGCGGTCCCGGCACATTCCCCGGCATACTCTTCTTATAGCTGCCCATGCCAACCGATACATAATCCTGGCCCGACAATACCGCCGCAACCATAGCCAATACAATAACAACTCTATTTAATAATAGACTTTTTTCCATTTCTACTTTCCTTTTTTCAGCAAAAAATATTTCCTGGGAACACCGGGCAGAATATAATCCAGATTTATCGGAAGCTCGACAAACCCGGCATCTACCGGCCTGTCAAGGCTTAATTGAGGCCAATTAATACGATCAATGGATTTACATGTATTTCTGCTTCATCTTTCTTGCATCCATTTAAACAAAAACATATTGATATAAACATTGTTATCATTAATATTTTCATAATCAATTTCCTTTTTCGTTAAATGGTAAATTTCGAGTAAGAAAAACTTACTTAATAAGTCACACATATCATTCTCTCATTAAAATTTCTAAATTATTGATATCAATTATTGTATGTTTATACTCTGAATATCCAACAATGTTGAACTCAACATATTTAACTACACTCCAAAAATTAGAATCAAAATACTTTATTTCACAGTCATTATTATCATAAAAATTGAGAACATAATCAATATTGCCTTTAAGACATTCTGAATGTAATTCAAGAAAGACTTGTTTTTCTTGTCCTGAAGTTTGCACGTTTTTAATTTTGTCAATATATTCCTGTGAATTATCATAAATAACAACTACTAGCAACAATAATATTATTAGTAACAACAACAAAATATAAATAACATTCTTCATAACCATGCTCCATATTACTTAACACAATAAAGTAACTGATACATACCCTTCTCTATTTCTCCTCTAACTCCACACCCTTCACGATCAAATAACCCGAGACAGTTTTTCGTTTAATTATATACTAATGATATCGTAATTCTTTACCGTCTTCAGGTATAAATGTTTCAAAAGTTTCGTTATCTTCTCTTATATGAAAGCCAGACACTTTCCCTTCAAAAATCGTACCATCGCCACGAACACCTGTAATTTCAAAACATATTGGAGATGCCATATCATCAATATGATACCTAATAACATGACTCTCTCTATTATCATCAGTAACCTTTGCCCCAAAATCTAACGCGGGCAAATCACCTAATGATATTGTTTTATACTCTTGGGTTTTATACTTTAAGACAACATTTTTAAGGTCAACATCATAATTAGACAGTTTAATATTATATGAGTTCAACTTTTCTGCGTGTATAATATAATTATGGTAAATTTGGGCAGAATCTTCTAAAAGCGATATCTTATTATATTGCTTTAATATTAATATTCCTTGTGCAATTGATAGTATTATAAATAATATCAAAACAAAATTAGTGTCCTGTATTTTATTCATGCAGCCTCCGTCATCTATGTCAATTAGTAACTCACTTCTTCATCATGTAGTTCACATTATCACCGGTTACGCATAAATCAGCAATAGAAAAAGTAAATGCTAAACTTTACGACATCAATTTTCTTTTCTATTTTCCCACTGACTCGACACAAATAATAATAAAATAATCAGCGATAATCTGCGGTTATCTTTCCCTCGGCATTTGCCGAATATAATTAGCATGCCGATCCGCGGCTTTCCTTCCCTGACTACTGAAACCTTAACCCTATATTAATAATACACGAGCGGTAGCGAGTCACCTTATTATTAATTCGTGTAAATTCGTGTCCATTCGTGGTAAACTTTTATGTATTTGCATTTCCAACATCTTTATCTACATCCATCGGTATCCTTCTGCGATTCTCTCTTCCTCGGCATAAGCCGATTTAATCAACACCACAAAACTAGTACCCCTGATATATTAGATAACAATTATCAGGCGAACTCACAAATTCCCATGATTCAACTATTCCTGTATATTTATTTACATAATAAATAAATTTACACCCAGTATCTTCAAAAACATAATGATACGCATCCTGTTTTTCATCAAATGATGTTATCTTAGCTGGATCATATGGAGATAATTCTACACTACAACCTACCATATTATCACATTGACTGACAAAGTCACTGTACCCTCTGATACAACCATTTATTAATAATGCAGTAACACAAAAGCAATATGTAAGTATTTTCATAAATAAAAACCTTTCATTATCTGCAAAAAATCAAACTTCCTGACAAATCAGAACTAACATTGCCAGAATTTATATACTGATTATCTAGACAGTCTATCGGATTATTTAAATCTCCTCTATTATATAGTTTAATATCAACGGAATAAGTATGGTTTGGCTTAACTCCGGCAACTGGAGGTGTTTTAAGCAATATCTTTTTAGGAGAGATTGCATAGTCTTTTAATATCAAAAATGGACTATTCTTATCCAATGGATTTTCAAAGACTACCTTTACCACAATATTATCTGGTGTTTTGGGATGAAAGTTAATTATTACTGAACTTTTGCAAAATTAAAAAATTAACGTTAAAATGTGGTATAGACCGATAAAATTTGATAGCAGAGCACTCCGAAAACCCAGAAAGGATTTTGGTATGCCAGCTATAGTACAATACCCTACAGTAGTCCAGCAAGCTGTCGATGAATTTGGCGATCATTTTCAAAATGAGCCTGAACGTCGTCATTTTGCTGAGTATATCACCGGTCTTATCATTGCCCGCAAGAAAAACGTCTCTGCCATCAACAGGGAATTTGCATTTGCCTCTGATCAATCCTGTCTCAACCGGTTTCTCACCGATGTTGAATGGGACGAAGAATCGCTTAACACTGCCAGACTGGAGTGGCTGCAGAAAGACCCTAAAACCAGATATAGCGATTCTGGGGTTATTGCCCTTGATAATGTTCTGATAGACCATAGTGGTAAACATATTGAGGATGTAGGATATTTCTGGGATCATGCAGATCAACGTAATAAAATAGCCCATGATTACCTGATAGCCAATTATGTCTGTAATTCCGGGAAACATTATCCTTTGGAGTTTTACAGATTTGTCAAAAAAGAAGATTGTCTGGAACGGGGCATTGAATTTCAGGATCATAATATCCTTTTCCGCAATCTGGTTGACTGGACTGTAGCTAACGATATTCCCGGTGACTTTACCTTCGATAGCTGGTTTACCCATAGCGACAACCTTAACCATATAAACCAGTATGAACGTAATTATGTTGGTGATTTGAAAACAAATCGTAAGACTATATTTCAGGGCAAAGTAATAAAGGCTGAAGAAGTAGCCAAATCTATTGACCCTGAAATCAAAAAACTCATAACTATTGGCAAGCATCGCCAATATTACTTTACTAAAAGTATCAGGATTCCTGGTGTAGACCACAAAGTACGTATCCTGATTATCTGGCATAAAAAGAATGATATTGAACCTAAAAAGATTCTGGTTTGCAATCGATGCAACTGGGAAGCGATTCGTATCCTGAAGGTCTATCGCTGCCGCTGGCAAGGCACAGAGTGCTTTCATCGAGACGGCAAGCAGTATTTGGGCATGGGCGACTGTCAGCTTAGAAGCGGCCTGGGTCAGACAAGACACATGTACATGGTGTTTCTGGCGTATAGCGTACTTTTGACTCAAATGCAGCAGAACCGTGTGTGTGAATGGGCACGAGAACGCCTGACGACCATAGGACAATCTTGTATGGCAGTTATGCGAGAAACTCTCAGCAATACAATCGCTTGGGTGGTTGATCAAATCGAATCCAACGGAACAAGTTTTAAACGTATTAAAGTACAATTAGCTTTACCCTAATTTTGCAAAAGTTCAGTTATTATATAAAAATCAACTTTATTTGACTCATACAGTGGCCTGGCTGCAGCTCCAGACATCATATATTTTGAACTATGTCCACGTAAAGCCATATCAGCCCAAAACTGCTCTTCATCGTACTTACAGCCACAAGTACAAAAAAGGAATACAATACAAATAATAAACAGTATTTTATTCATAAAAACTCACTTAGACAATAAACATTATTAAAATAAAGAATTAAAAGAGTCCGTCTCCTTATTATTAATTCGTGTAAATTCGTGTCCATTCGTGGTAAAGCATTTTCCCTCGGCGTCAGCCGATTTAAACTAGGTCCTGTACCGTACGGTGCAGGCACCTCCTTTACACTTTTTATTTTACTCTTTACCCTTTCCAGATATTTCAAACCACGTTTGAAATATCTGAATTCCCGCCGCCGGCAGACTCACCAGACTCAACAGCCAGTACGCATAAACCGTATAGCCCATCGCCACCATCGCCGCACCGGACTCCGCTACCCCCGCCGCCACCAGCAGCTCGGTAAACACCGTATCACGTATCCCTATCCCGCTAACAGAAGCAGGCACCAGCCCGGCCAGCACCCCAACCGGGAATATCGCATATGCGTTTAGCCAGCTAAGCTCCAGCCCAAACGCCTCGATCAAACAAACAATCGTAAACCCTGCTATCGACCACACACAAACCGACCCCAAAAAAGTCTGCGCCATACACCCCGGCCGCTTAAGCCATTTCGGAAACACCTGCTGCAAATCCAGAAACTTCATTTTCATCTTACCCGGCAAAGGCATCTTCTCTATCGGCAGCACCGTCGCCGTTACTATCACACCAACCACTATCGCCAGCAGCACCCCGCTCGCCCCGATCCCCCAGCCCGTCTGAGTATAGATCGAACACGGCAGCCCGATCACACTCAGCACCATCAGATCGATTAGCCGTTCGAGTATCACCGTTCCAAACCCCAGCGTCAGCCCGCCATGATGACGGATATACGTCGCCTTAACAATATCACCGCCCTTACTCGGCAGAAAACTATTCAGTATATTCGCCATCAGCACCGCACGCAGCGCTACCATAAACGGCAGCTTTATCCCCTGCGCACGCAAAACGCCAAGCCAGCGGGTAACCGCAAACACCGGCACCATACACGTCAGCACCAGCGCGATCCCCAGCCACTTCCGATCCGCCGACTGCCATATCTGCGATACCTGCTGTTTATCCATTCGGCCTATAAGGTAGTAGATCAATCCGGCCGACACCGCAACCGCAACTACCGACATTATTATCTTTTTAAAATTCATCTTCTTCATATATATAGTCATTACTTTACCAGATAGCTTTCCAACTTCAATCCATCACAACATCGCTATGGGATGTAGCTTAGCCGTCCCCGGCTGAGCATAAATCAGCATGAGCGGTAGCGAGTCTCTTTATAAATTATTGGTGTTTATTCGCGTTCATTCGTGGTAAAAGAAAAATTAAAGGGGGCCGTCCCCTTTTGCGCTCTGAAATTTATATTGTCATAATCCATAATTCAGCATTAATAATTAGCTCACTGCTAACCGCTAACTAACAACTTTTCTTTTTATCCTTTATCCTTTTAATATCTTTTCCGTTTCTTCAGTTTTTTCCGTGGTCAAAAAAAATCCTCGGCGTAGCCGATTTAATCAAACCGTTGCGTAGCAACACCTCAACTATTAGTTCTTACCTCTTACTTTTTACCTATATCCGCGTTTCCTTCCCTTATGCCTGTATTATCCTCTTCCAAACTCCCCCCTTGCAAACTTCCTGCGACGCATTCTGCCAGTCCAACATAACCGACTCCTGGTAAACATTACTCGCCGCCACATAAATACTCGTCGCGTCACTACCGACACTCAGCATAACAAACCCGGCCTTAGGGTCAACCTTATCCTCAATCGTCACCTTATCCCCGGCATAAATTATCTTCCGCTCGAACCAGAAACTCGAACGGTTCTTACCGGTTATCAAGATATTCTGCAATAGCGACCTCAAAAGGTTCGGCGCAAACCGGCCCAGCGTCATATTCAACATCCGAAATATTATCAATTTCGTCGGGTCTGCCAGCTTACTCTTGCGTTTACTAAAGCACCCCTTCACCACAAAAACTCCCGCCTGTTCATCAGCCGAAATCACATTTTCCTCGTCCTGTAAGTGGTTGGCCCAGACCGATCCATCCGCTGTTTTGCCTATTAATCCCGTGTCGCCGTATATGCACCGCGCGTCGTCGTACACCTTTAATACCCCGCCCTTACGCATCCCCGCCACGGCGTGATACCGTTTCGTACGGGCAACCGCCATCTCAGCGCCGCGATACCACCGCACACCATCCGTTAGCTCGCAATCACCGGCCCCCGGCCTCACTTCATACCAGTCGCGATACGCCGCCAGCATGTTATGTATCAGGTGTCCGATCATCCGGCTATCGTCGTTATAATACCGTTTTCCATTAGCCGCTCCCTCCAGCCACCGATCATTCATCCATGCCGCTGCCGGACAAACCTTCGCAATTATCTCAAAACCATGCGGATAATAATGATACGTATTCCGGCTATTATACTCACCACCATAGCTGCCGTCCGGATGCATGAAATTCCGACAGAAATCAACCGCCTTCTTCAGCGGTTCAACCACACTTTCGTCTCCGCTCTTCTGATAATATTTCGACATAAAGTCAATTGTACAAGTAAGATAGCCGCTGTCAGCCCCTTCATACTCCTGGAACCAGCCCTCGTCTTTATTCTGCCAGCTCAGCGTCAGCTCTACCCGCTCCTTCGCCCCGGCACGATACCGCTCATCGCCTGTAACTTCATATACTGTCTGTAGTACCAGCGCCGCCAGCGCCTGGTGGTTACTCAATTGCCCTGTCTCATTATGGCCCAGCAAATGATCAGCACGCTTACGCAGCAGTCCGACAATCTCATCATCTTCAACTTCCAAAAGCTGATAACTCTCTGCTATTGCATAAGTTGAGAACGCCAACGCTCCCATTGCCCGCTCGTACGGATAGTAGTCATCACAGGTACCGTCCTTATGCGAGCCGGTTATCGCGAACCGCATTGCTGCTATCGACAACTCCTTTATCCGATTACACTTATACCACTTATTGCCCGGCACATCGGTAACATACAGCATCGCCAGCGTCAGCACATGCTCCTGCGCCATCCCGCACGGAAAATCCAGCGTTCGATAATGCCAGTATTCACGGTCACAGCAGCCGTAAGTCGGGCTGTAAGGGTTCCTGTCGATCAATGTAAGTGCATGTGGAACATACGATAAAGCTATATCTGCAAATAGGTTGCGGTCCATTTTAGATTTCTTTCTGTCAAGCCTGCTATATATATCTGGTAACTGCTACAGAGATAGAAATTATATTCCAATCATTCTCTAAATTCAATAACCGAAAAAGGTTAAATCACCTATAGACTCACCCCGCCAACCGCATTATAATACCACCATGGACTTTCTCGAACTTGCCAACAAACGATTCAGCTGCCGATACTATAAGGAAACCCCTGTCAATAAAGAAGATATCGTCAAGTGCATCGAAGCCGCCCGGCTTGCACCCTCGGCATGTAACTCACAACCCTGGAAATTCATTATAATTGACCGGCCGGAGCTAAAAGAAAAACTAGCTAACTGCATATCTGACAAAGCATTAGCTATGAACGGATTTGCACATCTTGCACCGGTACTAGTCGCCGTAGTATCACAACGGCAGAAATTAACCGCTAAACTCGGCGGCATAATCAAACGCAAAGCCTTCTCACAAATGGACATAGCTATCGCAGCTGAACACTTCTGCCTGCAGGCCGCCGAACTTAACCTCGGCACATGCTTGATCGGCTGGTTCAAAGAAAAACCAATTAAAAAAATGCTGCAAGTACCAGCCAATAAAAGAGTTGAGCTTATCATAACTTTGGGCCATCCACCAGCAGCACAGCCATCCGCCAAAAACCGAAAACCAATAGAAGAAATCACTTCATATAACAACTACACCTAATAGAAAAAAGCGTATTACAAGCAGCCCCATACTACACAACTACTCATAACACGCTTTATTTACTTAACTTAAATGCAGATATAGTTTTAACTATCTGCCAGCTAAAACCCAGCTGTATCTCTAGAATGTCAGCTCGGCTGACAAATAATACCTCGGCTCGGCATAACCAACGTTACCCCAATATGGCACATTAGACCGGAATGATGCCGGCGGAGTTGCATCACCAAACATATTATGAATTTCGCCCTTTATCCTGAAATTGGGATTTACCTGGTATGATGCTGCTATATTGAATATATCTCGAGTATCTTCATAAAGACTGTTCATAATTGGATTTATATCTGTTGTATATTTTGAATTATAGACATAATTCATACTGACTACCAATTTATCTTCCATCCATCTGGTATCAAGCCTGGTCTTGATCAAATGCGGTGGATAATGCTGCTCGATACAATCATTCTCAGCCTTGGCATAACCATAACTTACTTCCAGTGCTGCGTTATCGGTCAGGTCATAATCAACCATTAACTCTGCACCATAAACAGCAAAATCACCTTCGTTATTCTGGAACATACCGCCTTCCCAGCCCCAGCTGGAGGCCGGTGTCCAGTCATTCATCGCTGCTATCTCGGCATCAGTCCAGTATGCACTCAAGTCACCCCAGGCTAACTGGTCTTTGAATACATTATAATATGCATTTACATTCATAGAAAGCTTGTTAGTCAATACTTTATAAAGGTTTATCTCATACGAATCCAGCTCTTCGGGCTTCAACGCAGGTGAATTGGAAAAGCCTAAGGCCGATGCCGCGGCATTATTAACCTGATTCCAGTTATAATATGCTGCATCCGGCATCCGGAAACCATGCTGATATGACGCCTTTACGACAGTCTGTTCATCAAATTCATACGCTAAAGCTATTCTAGGCGAGGTGTGTCCAGGTATTTTCCCCGGCTCCGGATCAGGGATATCTCCGACATATGACATATTCTGAATCGGATCCAGATGATACTGATCGTATCTAATTCCAAAACTCAAAGTCAATTGATCTGTTATTGATATTACATCTTCAGCAAACATACTTGATTCTTCCCATCTGGTATCAAGTGATTCAAATCCTTCCGGAGGATCAGCCGCAAAATAAAATTGCGAGCCGCGAAATTCTTTCTTTCCAAATAATCCACCAACAGCCAGCTGGTGATTGTCAAACCTGGTAGTCTTATACACCGCCTTGGTATCCCAATGCCTTTCTGACCCACCAATTACATTCGCTGTCTGGCCATTAGCTCCAATATCGCCAAAATCCATCCATAAGAACGATGCTGATAGCTCGACCTTGTCGGTATCGTTCAGTTCAACAATATATTTGGGACGCACTGCCATGGTTTCATTCTTAAAATAGCCAAATTCATGCAGACTGTTTTTCTGCGGATTAAGTTCATAGGTAAAGAAATTCATACTGAAGTTGTCATGATTCCAGGTAGTAGATACGCGATAGTTTGACTCCTGAAAACCCCAGGCACTTACATCGCCGATATATTCTTTGCTCTCACCCCAGGTTTCATCCGGGGAAAAACCTACCGCTCTCAGCTTACCGCCATAAACATATAAACCTCTGTTATCACCATACTTATAGCCATAACCACCTTCTAATAGATTCGACTTCTCTTTTATGCCGTATTCATAGCTCAGAAATCCTCCCTGGTGAGTCAGGCCGGTTTTAGGAACCATATTTACAAAGCCGTTAATTGCACCTGAGCCATGCATAATAGCTCCAGGTCCGTGAATTACTTCGATCTTTGAAATATCACCCATCATAGGTGACAACATGCCAATCATATAGCCAAAATGAGAACGACAATTAATCTGCTGACCGTCCCACATTACCAGCGTCTTGGCATTATTATCTATCATCAGCCCGCGAGTACCTATCAGACGCCCCTGACGTTCATGAGCACCTGATATCGCTCCCGGTATATACTGATCAAACATATCTGATAATGTTCTGATTGGAGCATGTTCAATGTCCTCCATGTCATAAACCATAATTGTACCCGGAGCTTTATTAGTCGTAGTTGTGAAGAAACCAGCTGATGAAACATCTATCTCTACCAGCTCTTCCAGGGAAATATCCATAAAATCATCAGAGTCGGCTTCCTGACCATATAATACCGAAGGAACCAGAGAAATCAATACCACTAACAATAACCTTCTTCTTCTAAACATTGCATCTTCCTCAAAAAATTAACAATACTATACAAATAATAACGTTGACCATCCCATCGACAAAAAGTGATACAAACTGCATAATTAGAATATCAGGATTTATAACCACAACCGGAACAATATACAAAAACATATAAATTGATATAAATGTTGTAATTGTTTAATATACAAAAAACTAAGTAACACTCCCAATTGCAGGTAACAGAAAGTGTATTTTATAGGACGATCGCAATTTTAGTTATTCGTAATTTAACCAGATATACAGATAATATATTCGCAAATGAAATGGGATATCATGAAATCTCTGCTTAAGATTTCTATATTATTTTATTTTAAGAGTCCAAAATTTAACAGTTATCGGAATATACATATATAAAAACTGTAAACTTATGTATACGCTAAAATGGCTGATTATAAGGTTTTTCGCAGATAATAATAACTCAGCTCTTTGAAAGGAACATTCATGCGATTTAGAATTACCATTCTCTCGATTTTGCTCATTTCAACTTTATGCCAATCACAAACTATAAATTCATGGCAAACTAAAATATCTGACGGAGATACTAAAAGAGCTGATATGGGTAACTGGTCAGATACTGCCCTGTACAACATCAACCAGGACAGCAATTATACACTCTTTAAAAAACAATCCATATCACTTCAGCCTTCCAGACCTAAGCAAAAATACAGAATAATCATTAAGCCAAACCGTACTTTCCAACAAATGCAAGGCTATGGCGCATCAATGACAGACGCGTCGGCTTATGTACTTATGCAGCTCAAAGAGAAAAACCCTGCCCTTTATGACTATACCATGAAGAAACTGTTTGACACAACCGATGGTGCCGGATTTAGCTTTTTACGTAAACCGCTCGGTTCATCAGACTACACCGCCACTCAAAACTACTACACTTATTGCGACCAGAAATCACCAGACCTGGCTCTCTTTAGTATCGATCACGACAAAAAATATATTATACCAGCCCTGAAAGAAACACTCCGCTATAACCCATCAATAAAAATTATGGGATCACCATGGTCGCCCCCGGCATGGATGAAAACTAACGAAAACCTTATCGGCATAACCAAAGATGAAAAAGAAGCCGGAAAAATATGTAAACTCAAACCTGAATACTTCGAAACCTACGCTGAATACTTTGTTAAAATAATAGAGGCATACAAAAATGAAGGAATCGATATTTATGCAGTTACCCTGCAAAACGAACCTCAGTTTGACGCAGCCAGGTATCCCTGCATGAGAATGGACGCAAATGACCAAATTAAACTTATTAGCTTTTTAGGGCCAAAGCTTAAACAGAAAAACTTAAACACAAAAATATTTATCCATGACCATAACTGGCAGCTCCATCCTGACGACAGACCTGTAATCTGTGGAGATACCAAGGCCGACCCTGTTGACCTCTGCCACACTATTCTTAACGATCCGCAGGCCGGCCAATATGCAGCCGGGACCGCCTGGCATTGCTACTCAGGCGGAACAGATGCAATGAAGCAAGCCTATAAAACAATGCACAAAGAATTTCCCGACAAATTAATATTCTGCACTGAAATCAGCGGATGGGGCAGAAACCGCGGCCAATGGTTTGGCGATATCAATTGGACTATGCAGCACAACTGGATGGGCGGCCCGCAAAACTTCGCCTCTGTTTCTCTCCAATGGAACCTGGCACTCGATCACAAATTCGGCCCGACTCTCCGAGACGACTCTGCCGCTATGGGTATTATCACGATCAATACAGACACATACAAAGAAGTTAAATTTGAACGGGAATACTATGCCATGGCCCAATTATCACGTGCAGCCCAGCCTGGTTGCGTTCGTATCCAGACACAGGCAAAAAGCACTGATCCTAACCCTGAAAAACTTGACACTATCGCTTTCAAAACGGCTGATGGCAAAATCTCACTGGTAGTATATAACAGCAATCCGAAACCACATGGTTTCCTGGTTGAATGCAGTAGAAAATATTTTGTATATAACATCCCCGGCCAGTCAATTGCCACTTTTATATGGCCGGAATAACCTTTGACTAAATGTCATACAGAGTTTATAACATATACTATGTTTTATTTACTTGAACAAATAAACGAACGACCAAAACCGTTTGAGTTCTACTCTGCCGAAGATTTATGGAACGACGAGTACACATCACAACAGATGCTCAACTATCATCTCAATGATGAAATCGACGTTTCTTCTCGACAGATAAAGTTCATCGAGCATTCAGTCGAATGGATAAATTCTCAGTTTGGCATCACCAAAGACACAAACATTATCGATTTCGGATGCGGTCCGGGGCTTTACACCACACGCCTTGCCAAAAAAGGTGCAAATGTAACCGGTATCGACTTTTCAAGTAACTCTATTCAATATGCCAAAAAAACGGCTGACGAACTAGGTCTTAAAATTGACTACTTGAATCAGAATTACCTCGAGTTCCAAACTGATAAAAAATTCGACCTGGTACTGATGATCATGTGCGACTTCTGTGCTCTCAGCTTTGAACAGAGAAAACTTATGGTAAATAAGTTTTACTCTATTCTAAAACCGGGCGGTGCTGTACTGCTTGATGTCTATTCACTAAACGCTTTCGATAACCGTGAGGAATCAGCAACCTACGAGCTCAACCAGCTTGACAGTTTCTGGTCTGCTGACAAATACTATGCATTTGTAAACACCTTCAAATATCCCGACGAAAAAGTTACTCTCGATAAATACACTATCGTTGAAGCAGCCCGCACTCGAACTGTATATAATTGGCTGCAGCATTTCACCCCTGAAACACTTCAGGCCGAATTCACCGCTGTCGGATTTGAAATAACCAATCTCTATTCAAATGTTGCGGGTTCTCAATTTCTGCCAACTTCAGATGAATTTGCCATAGTTGCTAAAAAGAATGTATGAGACAAAAACTTATTTACATCCTGACCCTTTGCCTGGCTCTAAGCCCTGCCGTATTTGCTGCTGAAGATGACTGGTTTATCTATCTCGGTGACAAAAAGCCTTACCAGGCACCTCGAAAAAATATTTCAGCAGCAGAAGCTATGCCGCCGCTGCCGCTGCCGGCTACCCCGCTTCGGCGGACGGAACGTAAAAAACCGCCGCAGCCGGACTATCTTATCGGAAAAGTCATATGGGGCCAATCTGCCAGCTTTCAGGACTCTTCCGGCAACACACTCGAAATCGCTGACTGGAACCTCTGCCCGACAGACATTGAAAAGTTTATGCAAAACTCACGTAAACTTAACCTTAACTATCACTGGCAGAATGTCAACCTTAACAGTTTCCATTATAACCCTCAGCAGCTCCCGGCATTATTCTTTTCCGGCACTCGATCGCTTAAGCTTGGCGAACTTCAGCAGAAATCACTCCGGCAGTATATAACATCAGGTGGTATGGTAATCTGCGACTCAATTGCGGGCTCCCCTTATTTCTATAACTCAACCCGCGAACTGGCCGAGCAGATGTTTCCCGAAAGCTCTGTCAGAGCTATCCCGCTTGACCATCCGATATACCACATTTTTGTCAATATTACAAATGTCAATAACCCCAGAAATCCCGACGTGGCCCTGCCGGAACTTGAAGGGATATACATCGGTTCACGAATTGGTTTTCTTATCAGCAAATACGGACTCGGCTGCGGCTGGAACCAGAATACCGGCCCGCTCTTGCAGCTGTCCGCAGCCAGCTTCTATGATGCACGTTCGGCAACAGAAATCGGCATCAATCTGGCAGCATATATCGTCGGATATGCCCAGCCCGGCATAGTTGAGGGCAGACCGGAAATGTTCTCGCTTGCCGATCAACAGATACCAACAGATGAATTTATCTTCGCACAGATCAGGCATAACGGTGCCTGGAATGTCCACCCTGGTGCCGCTACTGCTCTTATGCTGAAACTGCGGAAACATACCGCGATCCGCGTCAACCTGCAAAGACGCACTATCGATCTTGGTAAGGACAATCTCGATCAATATCCGTTTCTTTATCTCACCGGGCTCGACAGTTTCGACCTTTCAGACAAACAAGTTGCTATATTAAGAAACTATCTTACTACCGGCGGATTCCTGTTAATAAATAACGGTATGGGATTAACTACATTCGACTCCGCGGTTAAACAAGAGATGGCTAAAGTACTGCCCAATACTTCATTCAGAGATATTCCTGCCGACCATCCTGTTTATTCTTCCCTGTTCAATATTGACAAGGTCGAATATTCACCGATCCTTGAAGCCGCCGCAACCGGCAGCAAGCCAAAACTGCAGGGCATAAATATCGGCGGTGAACTCAAAGTTATATACAGCCCACAGGACCTCGAAGCCGGCTGGCTCGACGCTTACTATCCAATGATCAAAGGTTACGCTCAAACCTCTGCCCGACAGCTGGGAATGAATATAATTACCTACGTTATGACTAACTAAAACAACATGATAAAATACTGGTCAAGGCATTGCCATATTACGGCATCTCAAAGGTCTGATGCTTATCTCGGACAGTCAACACCGCACAAGGAGCCTTACGAACAACCTTCTCCGTTACGCTGCCAAGCAGCATTGCTGCTAACGCTCCATGTCCGTGTGAACTCATAACGATGAGATCGATATCGTTCTCACGTGCATAACGAATAATCTCGGCAAACGGCCTGCCGACAATAACGGTAGCCTCAAGCCGGTCTTTGATCGCAGCAAGCTTCTCATCGACAAACTGCTCCAGCAGCCCTTTAGCATTTTCGCCCAATTCTTTCTCAGAGATTACAACCGGAGCCAGCGAATCATCACCTGACATCCAGTAATGACAACTGTCATCGGCAACATGCAGACAGTGAACCTTGGCATTATATTTCTCGGCCAAATCAACTACACAGCTATATGCCGCCATCGAATGCTCTGAAAAATCTGTCGGGAATAGTATGTTTTTGATTTCCATGACACCAACTCCTTTATATCCAAAGACTTGTGGTCACTGTCACATTTATCCTCAAACCGGCCACAATCTCAGTTTGAGATATAGAAACGCATCTAATTAATTATAAGATAAGAACTAAGCTAAATTCAAATATTTTAATCCTTTTAACCAAATATACTTATTTGACTGATTATGCGAAACTTATTGCATAATACCACCAAAGCGATTAGAATTTACAGAGTTTAAATTTATATCAAAAAAGCAAAGAGACACTATTAATACTTACTACATATGAGGTTATACGAATGTCTATGACACAGCTTGATCAGGAAATGACACAGCGGCTGCAAAAGGCCGCATCAGAAAAAGGACTCGATATCGCCGGCGGCAAGGTCCGCAGAACTTCGTCAAGGTTTTGCCTGGGCGTAGAACACGGTGATTATAACGGTACAGAACTGTTCGGCGTCGGAACTGACCGTTTTATCTGGCTGGCATACAAACCAAACGGCACTAAAAAAATGCGGTTCCACAGCGAAAACTTCCCGGACGACGGTATCGTAGAATTCGAAATCGGCAATGTGCCGGACCCGAAAGACCCTTCTGTTGCTGACAGCTGGGCCAGATTCCCTTACGGCACAGAATTCATCCTGCGCCGCGAAGGCATCAAACTTACAGAAGGGTTCGACGCGGTACTATATGGCAATATCCCGGGCGGCGGCATGAGCAGAAGTGCATCACTCGGCATCAACCTAATCCTGACCATGATGGAAGTATCTAACCTCACTCCTGAAAGCGATTTCCGCGTGGTTGAACTTGCTCAGGCTGTTGAAAACGACTATATCGGTTCACCTTGTGGCATTCTCGACCAGACCATGATCATGTTTGCCAAAGAAGGAATGGGCACACACTTTGATCCAAAAACAAAACAAATTTCTTATGTGCCTTTGGGCGAAGGGGCAGAAGATTTCCGAATCGTCGTTATGGACACCGGAACTGTTAGACCTGGTCTGGAAAAAAGCACATACAAGATTCGTCACGACGAATGTAACCAGCTGGCTGAAATGCTGCAGAAAGACTTCGAAGGGCTAAACTGCCTCGCAGATGTCAAAGACGAAGCAACATACAACAAGGTACGCTCTCATTATAGCGGTTCTTATCCGGAACTGGTCAAGAGACTTGACTACATCTACGGTGCTCAGAAACGTTTCTACGAAATGATGGACGCATGGAAAGCCGGCGACGTGGCAACTGTCGGCAAGATATTCCGCGAAGATGGTATCGGATTGCGTGACACCTATGTCATTTCCGGTCCTGAACTGGAAACTATGTGTGATATCGTTCGCAGTGTGCCGGGCGTTTACGGAGAACGTATGCTGGGCGGTGGCGACAAAGGTGCTGCCGGATGCCTGGCAAAGGCTGACGCGGTTGACGCTATCCGTGATGCGGTTGATACGGCATACCCACGCAGCAGGCCGGACTTCGCTGACAAATACGCGGTTCACGTTTGCAAAGTAGTTGACGGTGTAAAAACTTTCGACCTCGCATAACAGCGTAACCACTGCAAAATACATTTACCAACACCAAAGCCCTCGGATCATCCGCGGGCTTTTTTCATTATTATGATTAGTAACAGATACAAGCAATTTGACAAATAAACATTAATTAAGATAATAAAAGGCAAATTATTTTATTTGGAAAGGAAAATATGGGAAAACTCATACAAATTGCATTGTTTTTACTCGTTACTCAATGCTTCACGACTAATGCTATTAAATCCCAGGATTCAGAAAGTTTAACTACACCTAAAAACTCATTCAAGGTAATAAAAGATATTGACGAAGTATACCAACTCGCCGAAGACTTAGAAAAAATTGAAACATCAACAGTAAAACAAAAACAAATACTGATCGATACATATCACGAAAATACCGTTTATCCTATACATATTACACTAGGACAGACTGACAATAGTAACAAGTCAGATCCAAATGGAATATCAATCGAAAATGATGAAACAAAATTAGTTTCAAAAGCTAAACTGAAAACTTTCACAAAATATCGTTCGATACATTTCCTTAACCCTAAAATGATAATCCTGTCATTAGTCATTATTTCCGGGATTATATTTATAACATATACTTTTTGCCGAAAAAACGAAGACAACTAAAACATACTTATAAAAAAAGTATTCATATTTCAAAAAAGAGAACACACTCAGATGTCAATAATAGAAGAGATAAAGCAAAAACTCAAACAGATAGAAATCGATCACGATGTTCGTATCCTCTGGGCCATCGAATCCGGCAGCAGAAGCTGGGGGTTCGAGTCACCTGATAGCGACTATGATGTCAGATTTATCTATGTCAATAAACCAGACTGGTACCTCACTATTCTGGAAGCCAGGGACGTTATCGAGCTGCCCGTGAATGAAATACTGGACATTTCCGGCTGGGACCTGCGTAAATCGCTGCGGCTGTTTACCAAATCAAATCCGACAATAATGGAATGGCTGGTATCACCTTTCATATATACCAGCTACGGCAGTTTCCGTGACAATCTGCTCCGGGTTGCCGAGGAGTGTTTCTCAAAACGAGCCTGCTCCTATCATTATCTGAATATGGCTGATAATAATTACCGCCGATACGTCCAACCGAAAGAGCAGGTTAAACTCAAAAAGTATTTCTACGTGCTGCGCCCGCTGCTGAATATTATTTGGCTCTATCAGAAAAATAGTATTCCGCCCATGAAATTTGAAGATACTATGGCGGCACTGGAACTGCCCGAAGAAATGATTGAGGCTACAAATATATTACTGGAAGATAAAAAACATACATCTGAGATCGGGCTCGGCCCCAAAATACCGGTACTCGAAGAGTTTATTCAAAACAAACTCAGCTGGGCACAGAATTATTGCGAAACTGCTCCGATCG
Source organism: Sedimentisphaerales bacterium (assembly GCA_963666285.2). Classification (GTDB taxonomy): domain Bacteria; phylum Planctomycetota; class Phycisphaerae; order Sedimentisphaerales; family SM23-30; genus JAFGDI01. Next base: position 500,212 of record OY762711.1, on the reverse strand, counting down.
GCGATATAAATATGGATACCCTAAACGATCTGTTTCGACAAACAATCAGAGAATCCTGGCAATAGTATCTTAGCCTGACTTTTTCAACTCCAATAATAAATCCTTGTGTTCTAAAATAGTTAACGTTAAAATCTATCTGGCAGTAGTGAATGAATTGTATTTTGCACAATTTATTGTAAGGTTATGTTTATCAGTTGCTTAAGGTAGCATCGTTAAATTCGGCCTGTAATTTAGAAGGGACAATTGTCATGAAGAAACTTTGGCGGGGACTGCCTCTGATCCTGTTGATCTGCGGGATTATGGTATGTCCGGGATGTAAAAAAGAAACCGATACTGAAACTCCTGTTCAGCCCGAACCTGTTAAAGAACAGGTTAGCACAAAACCGGAGAAGAAAGAGCAGTCGCCCGACTGGAGCCAGTTAAAGCTCGGCGAGCCTGTTACTTTCGAAATGAAGTATCGTGGATGCAGCGGCACACAGGACGATATTGATCCGTCCTGCGGCTGGTATGGGTTTGGTACCTCCACCAGCAGCGATTCTACATTTTTCAAAGCTGTCCAGGAACAAACCAAAAACAAGCTTATTGCATGCAACACATCAAATTTCCCAGGCGGCAGTCCGGGGGTGTTTGAGCTGAAAGACAACTCTGTTATCACTCTATACTTCGACCTCAACGGCGATGGTAAGCTGGATGAAAATGAAAAAATCAGCCCCATAGAAAATGGTAATAATCCTTTTGGCGATGGAAAATGTTTTGTAACTCCTGATTTCCAAAATAAAACACGTAACAATAATGAAATTCCATTCAGGATAATGGCTTGTACCAGGCTGAACGACAATGGCAACCTGAGTGCCTATTGGACTCCGATGGGCATGTTCGAAGGCACAGCTAAAGTCGAAGGCGAAGAATACAAAGTGTACCTTTTCACTTCGTTTCATGCCGGCAGCTATACAAAATTCGGCAACAGCAGCATAGGCATTGTCAAAGGCAGCGAAACCAATAGATATGTCAACAGCAATACGCTAAGTTCGATCAATTACTTCAATGACAAATTCTATCGTATCAAATTCGATGATGCTGACACCAGCGACGATACTCTTTCCGCTACTGTAGCCGAAGACAAAGGTGAACGCGGAAAGGTTGCCATCAAGCTCAAAGGAAAAGAAGAGCTTAAAGCTGATTTGACCTATGCCATTGTTTACGGTGCAACTGACAGATCTATCAACTTCAGGTTCAATAAAGGTATCAATGAACTGCCGGTTGGCGATTACAGATTTTCTTATGGACAGATAAAGTTCGGTAAAGACAGTACTGACGAATTCAGTACCTCTTTTGAAGGTGAATCTTCTTTTTCCGTTGAAGCTGACAAAACTACCGAAGTCGAACTTGGAGATGTAAAAACGGAAATCACCGCTGTAGAGTATAATAAACGCTACAACGGGGATAAAGAGTATAAATCTGAATTTGCCGAAGGAACCCACGTTTATCTGGATGTTGATTTCATTGGAAACGCCAAAGAATCCTACCGGGATTTTTATAAACTCGTCAAGGAAGAAAACCGCACCAGGAGAGAAGGTATCCCGGTTCATATTACTATAGCTGATCAGGACAATAATCAAATTGCCTCTGAAGATCTGGAGTATGGTTGAGGCGGCCTTTGCGGGTTCTCGTGGCGAGAACCAAAAGCCGGTAAATACACTGTGACAATTTCCCTTGATGCCGGGCCTCTGGCCGGTAAGATCGAAGAGAAGAAAGAGATTACAATTACTGCTAAAAGCTGAAATTAGACTGATGGTAATATTTACTGTTAGTTCAGATCAAAATAAGAGGATTGCGGCATAAGCTGCTTTCCTCTTTTTTTATCAACACCTTACATAGTATTATTATATACATAGCAAACTCAGGGTCTTCAATATTTTCTGTTCAGGTTTTTGCCGCAGCCAGGATAAGGCTGACAAAGAAGCAACAGGAAAAAGCGAACACGCCACAAAGTGATGCGAAGCATAAAAATTAAATTGCTGTAATATTTAAATAAAAAAAAGGCACCCTGCAGATATCAACTGCTTGGTGCCTTGAAAAACCTGATTCGGAGTCCCATTCGGGGGTTAAGGGACAGGATTATCTTTCTCATTGCCCCCTATTGGATGGCTCCTTACTCATAACTATATTGAAGATGCTCGTTCGAGCGTTTGATAAATGATTTTTTCATTTACCCTCCAGGCGATCGGGCAAATTCATACACTATGTGCTTTTCAGGTTCGCGGGGAGTTCTTTGGTGTTTTTATTAACTTGTCATCATGTTTTCTGTACTTAACACATAATATGGTTCCTTTACAATAATAAAATTTTAAGTTACAGCCAAAACACAATATCGTTTCTAATTAAAGAATTTCGCTAAACGTGTGCTAAACATAAAGTTACACACTTTCTTTTTCTTTCTTACCTTTGCCGCCGCATGAGCCGCCGCCACAGGCTACAAGAGACTTATCAGAAGACTGATACAGTTCTTCCTTATCACCTTTACCCTTCTTGCCGCCACAGCCGCATGCCATCAACGCTTTCTCGGCATTTGAATTACTGATATTCACGTCTTCATTTTTCTTGCCTCCACAGCCGCCTGAACCACAGTCCTTTTCGCATTTGGTTCCACTACTGCACGAGCCGCTGCAATCTTCGCATTTGGCACTGCTGCACGAACCGCTGCTGCAATCAGATGTCTTTTCCTTTTTACCGCCGCAACCGCCGGAACCACAGTCACTTACATCTGAAACAGGACGAACTGACGAAGATCCGATTGATTCATTTTTAGAACTTTGTGCTTTATTATAACCTGCTGCCACAAGCAGGCCGCAACATATCAATAAAGCTACTATTTTAATTTTTGAAGACTTCATTATGATTCTCCTTGTTTAATATTTTTGTCATATTTATCACTTCAATTGAATATAGCACAAAAAGTTAGATAAGTCTAACTTTGCGATGGTAAAAAAAACGCCAACCTTCATAAGCCTCTTTTATTGAAATAATTATAAAAAAATAATTTTTTTGTTTTTTTCTGAGTGTTATACGGATAGGATAAAATAGACAATTAATTCTAGGGAAATTATCCCGATTATAAGTATTAGATAATTATGACAAACTATTGAAATAACTGGATATTTAATATTTGAGTCAGACAAGTCCAGTTTCACTCGCTGAGGAATAAAAAAGCAGTACACAATCCCTCTCGACAATGAATGAAATATAGAAAATATACTCAGGCACCTGGATCAGGTTCATTCTGAAAATTACTCGTTTTAAACAAATTATTGGGCCTGCCACACCAACGCCTTACACTACAAATGGTACCACCAAAAATAGAGGTTTTACTTCATATAAGTAGTTAATGAGCAAGCCATTAGTGACAATAATAACTGATATCAATATTGAAAAGCTTAAAGAATACATTACACATAAAATATGTTATTTTTATTAAGGGAAAAAAGGGAACATAACCGATAGTTTCTTTACGTTTTTAAGCATAATGATCGATGACAATATGTTTGTAATTTTAAAAATAACGCTGATGCGAGTGCATTAGTAACGAAACAACTTAATGTGTTTGTGCGATTAGCACAGAAAGGGTAAGTCTTATGAAAAAGATTATTATTATGTTGGCAGCGGTGCTCTACACAGCCGCTGTAGCCGGTGCGGCAGGTACTGGAGATTTGGAAGCAAAAGTAGACTCTCTGGAGAAAGAACTTTCTGCTTTAAAATCACAGATGGAAGACCGTAACGCTGAATTAATGAGCGAACTTGTAGAGCAGAAAAACCTCAGCCAGTCTGCCGATAGTGGTTTGACTGCTGGATATGACAAAAACTTCTACATCAAGAGTGCAGACGATGAATTCCGTCTGGATATCAAATCTCGTTTCCAGCTTCGTCATACATTCGCAACTGTTTCACATGGTGACTTTGGTAATGGTGACAACACCACAACCGATAGCAGCCGTCTGGAACTCGAACGTATGCGTTTGATCTTCTCCGGTCATGCCATGAAAAATCTGGAATACTTCTTCCAGCTGGATATGGACGATGACAACAGCCACAACGCTTACCTGTATAGCGGATGGCTGGCATACAAATTCTCTAAGGAATTTGGTATCAGAGGCGGAACAAACGATTGCTTATTTGGCAAACAGCGTCCAAACAGTAGCGGTAAATTCATGGCTATTGACCGCGGTCTGGTAGCCTATGCCTTTGATATGGGCCGTATGACTGGTATCGAAGGTTATGGTGACCTTGGCATGGTTAACTACCGTGTTGGTTTATTTGAAGGTTTAAGAGACAACAATGAAGTAACTGCCGGCAATAGTGACAATACTCCAATTGTTGTTGCCAGGGTTGCACTTCCTCTTATGGGCGCTACAGTTAAAGACTTCGCTAACGAATCTGACCTGGCTTATCATGATGCTCCGGTTATGATGCTTGGCGGTAGTGTTGTTTATGCTAAGGAAATGGACGAAGAAAGTTACAATGGCGGTATCGATAACAACTATGTAATTTACGCTCCTGCTGTTGGCGGTGGCTATTCCAGTTTTGGCGGCTACCAGGGCGAAATGACTATGTTCGGCGCTGATGTGTCATACAAATGCAAAGGGTTCTCTGCTACTCTGGAAGGTTTCATTCAGAGTGCGGATCCTACTGATGCTTATATCGCTGCAAATAGTATTGCCGGTGAAAGCATTGACAACATGGGATGGTACGGCCAGGTTGGTCAGTTTATCGTTCCTGAAAAATTCGAATTGTTTGGACGCATCGGTGGTTTAGACATCGACAATTCTGGTGACCTGTATGAATATACCGGTGGCTTCAACTACTACATCAACGGTCAGAACCTGAAACTTTCTATGGACTTGACTTACGTTGACGAAATGCCTGCTGGTAGCGTTTCAAGCGGTGGAAACTACCAGGGTGTTGCTGGCGAAGCTCTTATGATGGTTCGCAGCCAGCTTCAGTTCCAGTTCTAATATAATTAAACAAAGGAAAGGGATATTATTCCAAAATATATAATCGCAAAAATAGTTTCTTTCCTTATAGAACTAAGGCATGTATAAATTATTTTGTTTGTCTAACACAACTGCGATTATAATGCACAAACACTATTACAGCAGGTCAGAAATGGCCTGCTGTTTTTTTATTGTCACAACCTTCAACTTTTTCAGTTGCTTTTTGCAAACCATCTGTGGTAAACTTCTGACAGGCAAATAATTACACCGCCTGTTTTCGTAAGACAAAGTCGAACATCTCAATTTTTCTCTTAACAGGTCGGCCTTTACGGATAAAATCGAACAGTCAAAAGTATCTCTTGTATTAAATGCCTGGCATAAACAATACTTAAGGATAAATATGGATATCACAAATACTAAAAGTAATGTAGGTAATATCGAAAGTGACCACCAAAACCTTGGTAACCGGGCAAAAGAAACCACTGCAAGATTGGAATCTTTAGACGCACTTAGAGGGTTTGATATGCTCTGGATTATTGGCGGGGCCAAACTGATACGCTGTGCTGCCGAATGTTTCAATTTCTCATGGCTAAATGCCTTATCAGAGCAATTGGAACATGTTGAATGGGAAGGATTTCATGCTTACGACCTTATATTCCCTTTATTCCTTTTCATTGCTGGTGTCGCTATACCTCTCTCTATTAGAGCCCAGCAAAAAAAAGGACACTCGAATATGCGTATTATTTGCCGGGCCACTATTCGTATGGTATTGTTAGTATCGCTTGGTATTGTTTATAATGGTGGATTGGCTTTTAACGGCATTGAAAACACTCGTTTTGCCAGCGTTCTTGGATTGATTGGTATAGGATATTATTTTGCATTTCTAATTGTTATGCATTTCAAAATAAAAGTTCAGATTATTGCGTGTGCTGCGATTATACTTGGATATTGGGCTTTATTAATGTGGTACCCTGTACCTGAATACGGATGTGGACTCTTGACTGCACAAGAGTCTCTTGCCTCATTTATTGATCAATCTTTTCTACCCGGCAGATTGCATGGTGGCAACTACGACCCTGAAGGTATCATGCAGGCTATATCTAGTATCAGTATGGCATTGCTCGGGGCTATTTCGAGTTATTGGTTAACCTGCCAGAACCGCTGCAAATGGAAAAATTCTGCCGGACTCTTTGTCGCTGGCATACTCCTGATTTGTATTGGCCTGGGATGGGGAAACTTCTACCCTATTATCAAGAAATTATGGACAGGTTCATTTATCCTTTTGGCTGCCGGATGGAGCATGACTATTCTTTCTGCATTCTTCTATATTATTGATTGCGTTGGAATTAAAAAATGGGCCTTTATATTTAAAGTTATCGGAATGAACTCGATAACAATATACCTGGGGATCAAAATTATCAACTTTGAATATACAAACAATTTCATATTCGGAGGTATTATAAATTTCATCCCCGGCCAGTATCAACAATTGGGATTATTTATTAGCTTGATTGTATTAGAATGGCTCTTTCTATATCTCCTGTACAAAAAGAAGATATTCTTAAAAATATAGACATGACAAAATAGAATCACAGCAATATTGTCGGGCCAACAGCGATAGCTCAACTATTCAACATTTGCCTTTTACTCCGAACACTACCTGTTCCACGGAAATGGTCTTACGTCTTCGACCAGATCAGATATCTGACGTTCTACTATCTGCTGCTTTTGCTCTTTCCACTTTACAATATCTCCTTTTCGCCTCTCAACTTCCTGGGCCATACGCTTATGCATATGCTGAAACCTGTCCTGCATGTCTGATCCGCCTCGACCGAAACCTCGACCCCTGCCGGCTTCCTGATTGTCATCCTCAAGTTCACCATTCTCCATTCGCTCACGAAATTGCGAAATTCTATCCTGCCAGCCTTTGATCTCATTTTCCTGAAGTTGAATAATAACATCAAACTGCTCTTCCAGCTTAACCTTAAGCTGCTGTCTGAACCGAGCTTTAGATGGCTCATCTTCTGCTTTCTTATAATCAGAAACTACTTTTTTAATATCAAGAGATAAGGATATATTCTTGACCATAAATTTCCCGATATCTTCATTAAAATCCATCATTCGGGAAGCAGGTGTATATAATTCACAAACCATTCCAATATATTTCTCAAAATCCTCAGGCTGTTTTTTATACATCTCGCCAAACTGCTGGGCTTTCTCTGGATCATACTTGCCTAAAAAGGTCATTAGCTCTTCCGTGGTCATAGGAGGACCAAACATACCCCTGCCAAAACCTCTTCGACCTTCACGGCCAGGACCACCCATGCCGCCACGTCGACCTCGTTGTTCATCCGGATTATTATCCTGGTCAAACTCTTTAGGCACTGGACCGTTATCTTCGTAACGCTGATAGTATTTAACATTGTCTTTGCAACATTCATCCTGAAATCCCGTATTTTCCCGGCTTTGAGCTCGGACACCCACAGACATTAACGCCAACGCAAAAACAATATACATTATCGAATATTTTGATCTCATATCAATTACCTTTCTCAAAGCCAACAATCTATAATATCTCAGACCGGCCAAAACCGGTCTGAGAATCATATTTTATAGAAACATATACAACTGATTGGCAAATCTATCTCATCGCTCTTCCAAAACCGCGATTATAGCCATTTCCCTGGCCCCAACCACGATTCATCATTTTCCTGCGAAGGCCAAAATCCTGGCATCCTTCAAATTCCGGACAATCTGCAAGAGGAGACGGACCAAAACCTTCGCCGCCGCGAGGACCGAAGCCCATCTGCTGACCGCCAAAGCCCTGTCCGCGGCCTCTCATAGCAAACCCCTGCATTCTGCCTTGGCCGCAACCCTGCATCATACCCATACCGCGACCGGATCTCTGACCTCTGGCAAAACCGCGTGCCATTCCTTGTCTAAAGCCCTGTCCGCATTCATTGCATTCAGCTCTTTCTTTCATAGCTTGTCCAGGACCAAAGCCTTCGCCGCCGCGAGGACCAAAGCCCATCTGCTGACCACCAAAGCCCTGACCGCGACCTCTCATAGCAAAACCCTGCATTCTGCCCTGGCCACAACCCTGCATCATACCCATGCCGCGACCGGATCTCTGACCTCTGGCAAAACCGCGTGCCATTCCTTGTCTAAAGCCCTGTCCGCGTTCTGGTGCAACCGCTTCCTGTCCGCATTCATTGCATTCAGCTCTTTCTTTCATAGCTTCTCCAGGACCAAAGCCTTCGCCGCCGCGAGGACCAAAGCCCATCTGCTGACCGCCAAAGCCCTGTCCGCGGCCTCTCATAGCATAACCCTGCATTCTGCCCTGGCCACGACCCTGCATCATACCCATGCCGCGACCGGATCCCTGACCTCTGGCAAAACCGCGTGCCATTCCTTGTCTAAAGCCCTGTCCGCGTTCTGATGCAACCGCTTCCTGTTCGCATTCATTGCATTCAGCTCTTTCTTTCATAGCTTCTCCAGGACCAAAGCCTTCGCCGCCGCGAGGACCGAAGCCCATCTGCTGACCGCCAAAGCCCTGACCGCGACCCTGACCTCTACCCATTCCCATACCTTCGCCCAAACCGTTACCTCTGCCAAGTCCCTGGCCAAAACCATTACCTCTACCCATTCCCTGTCCGCGACGCGGGCCAAAACCTTGATCGCCCGGCAATTCTGATTCAGGAGCTGGTGCTAAATCTTCACTTGGGCAAACACCCTGCTGTGGACCGCCCTGCTGCTGTCCTCCAGAATATGGACATTCCTGGGCTAATACTGTTCCTGTTAATGCTGTTAAAGCAACCATAGCAATTATGTTATACAACGCTTTCATTGTTCTTTCCTTTCCAAAAGGAGGATGAATTATCCTGATCGTTCTGATTATCTTGTCCCCACATCGCGGAGACTGCTTCCAGGGTCATACCGTCAATACTGTTGGCGCCCTGCTGATCCATTAATACTTCCATTATCAAATCCGGTTCTAGAAATGGATTGTCGGAAGTATTGGCACTCGCTACTACACCTGTTTCTGTACCACCATCTGGTTTGCTGTCTTTAGGATCCATATGATAGAACACCAGACTAAATACTACCAGCAGCATCGCAGCCGTTGCGAGTATAGTCCTGATATGGTGACGGGAAATAAAATAGTAACGGGTATTCGAATCAAGCTCAGCATATACTGCAGCTTTTATCCGATCATTGAAACCTGATGAAGGCTCAGGCTGATGTTCATCCAAGGCCTGGCCGACATATTTCATATTATCGAAAAATTGCTGAACCTGTTCTTTTTCCAATCCGGAATCAATTAGTTCATTTTCTGGATTATTATTTTCGTTTTTCATTTCAGGTACCTCATCTGACCTTTACATGATAATTACTTTATTATTTACTGACCTTACGGCCAACTTTGCTTTCTTTTGTTCTCACTAAGAAAAACGACTATTGCAGCAAAGATATTTCATTTTGAAAATATTATTTTACGAGCTACACTGTAAACGCCAATAAAACAAGCACTTAAGACATTATATCTTTTAGCTTTTTCAACGCTCTATGCACTTTGGATAGCACTGTTCCAACCGGCAGTCCGCAATCTGATGCAATATCCTTAAAACTCATATCAGAGTAATGACGCAATAATACCAGCTCTCGTTCCTGGTCCGATAATTGAAAAAGAGCACTCTGAAGATCAACATTTGCCTCTAGCTGCTGCAGTCTGCTGTCCGGTGACGGCTGTTTATTATCGGCAAACTCCAGGTGAGAGTTGCGTTCGTCATCCTCGCCTATATTCAGACTGACTGTTTTTATTGATCGTTTACGGGCAAAATCCCTTGCCATGTTTGCCGCTACCCGGAATAGCCACGCTTCAAATTTACCTGTATGGCTGTACTTCTTAAGCTTTTCGACCAGCCTGACAAATAATTCCTGTACCAGATCCTCAGCCTGATCGGGTTTATAGCCCATGTGGATATAGAATCCATACAGACGGGAGCTGTATAAATCTACTATCCGGCTAAAACTGTCTCGATCACCTCTGCGGCAACCGTCTATCAATCGAGCTATTTCCTGATCAGGCATGCATATGGCCTTTTATTTTGGTCAATCTGACATTATCTAACTTATTTTATTATACCCTTAATCGGTTAAAAGGGATACTTTCTATCAATCATATTCATAGTACTAATGATTAACGAACAAGATCTGCTATTATTCCAAACTGACTGTTGATTCTGCAAATACTTTGATTCTAATCCAAGTGTACAAGCAATCTAACCCTAACGCCAACATATGTAACATATTTAATAACAAAACCTTATGCAAAACAACAGCTCGACCGGCTCTTAATCGGCTTATTTTGTCAAAAAATACTTGAAATATCATATTCTTACTATATAATGGTGAATCTTTGACAGTAACGAAAAAGTAAAATATTGGAGTTAAAGTTATGTCACGCGTTTGTTATTTTACAGGAAAAAGAACAGTTGCCGGTCGCAAGATCGCTCGCAAAGGTAAAGCCAAGTACCTCGGTGGTGTTGGTCGCAAGACTACCGGTATTACTAAACGTAAATTTAAGCCAAATATTCAGAAAGTACGTGCACTTGTTGATGGTAAAATCGTACGCGTCAAGGCTTCTGCTAAAGCTATTAGCGACGGCTTGGTAGTTAAGCCTCCAAAGAGAAACTGGAAGCCGGAAACTGCTGAATAATTGAATTTTTCTTTCCGTTGCATACAATAGGCGGAAAACATGAATACCAGGCAAGGCACAGGGCTAACATGTGCCTTGCTTTTTTGCGCCCATACCCAAGAACATACAATTCTACTTAACAACCTATCCGCCCGCAGGAACTTAATCATGAACGATGAATTATCACTTACCATAGAAACCTCAGGCCTAACCGGAAGTGTTGCTATAGGAGTTGGTGATCAGCTGATAGATTCCAAAGTCATGAGCGCCCCCCTAAAACACAGCACTGAAACTCTGCCGCTGATAAATAAACTGTTCAATGATCATAATTTTCTACCCGAACAGCTAAAAACTATTTATGTCTCTGCCGGACCTGGCAGTTTTACAGGCATAAGAATTGCGGTAACTATGGCCAAAACTCTTGCATATGCGCTGGACGCAGAAATCGTTGCGGTACCAAGTCTGGACGTTATAGCACTAAACGCTGTAAAGGCTGTAGAAGATGGAATTGAACTGTCAAATATCGGCGTAGTCCTGGAAGCCGGCAGAGGCAACATCTTTTGTGCATGTTATTCATTTAACACAAAGGTCTGGAACGAAAATATTTCTGATACTAGTCTAACACCATTTTTAAATATAGAACTCCCTCCGACTATGGAAACTCCTGATTATTTTCTAAGTAAAACACCTAAACCTTTACACATTCTCGGTGAAGGGATAAATTACCACATAAATGAATTTGTAAAAGATGATGTAATTATATTAAATAAAAAATATTATGCGCCTTCAGCAGAAAATGCCTTTGAATGTGGCAAAAAACGAAAAAGTGCAGGACTCATTGAAAATCCTTCTGACTTTACACCTATCTATATGAGAAAACCAGAAGCCGAACTCAAGTGGAAAGAACAAAAGAAGTAAAATATTGCATACTATCTTGCATTTTAATTTGAACTAAAGTTCAAATTATTACCTGCAACAATTAAATTGTTACTAAACTATAACTATTCACAAGTTAAAAATAATATAAACACTTCCTGCTGTCTCAGACCAATTGCAATCCACAACCACTTTATTTACTATCTCAATATAACCGCAAACCTCATTGACAATTTTTTATAATTTGCATAAAAGATGTCATCAGAGATATTAACAAAATAAAACCAAACAAATAACCAATTAGCGCATAGGCCTGCTTTGCGAAACACATACTATTCGCCAATCGTAATATCATAAAAAAAACTATCGATAATTACTTTTGCACTCTTGACACTTTAGTTCATGTTTGTTATACTTTTGCAAAACACTAAAAATGAAGCGAAGGTAAAAATGTTATTTGCATGACATGTGCAATTTCACATCTTTTGAAATTGTTTTCCACCTGCTCCTGATATAGCCTTATCTGAATATTCATATTATCAGATAAATGATGCATAATCATCATGAAGAACTGGCAAACTGTGTATATGCAACTGGTAACCGAAAATTAAGTACAGCGGAGGCTTTCGAGGATGAAAAATATGTTTGACTTCTCTATCATAAAAACACTTAGAAAACGCAGAGGATTAACTCTGGAAATGCTGTCACAGAGGGCAGGAATTTCCATTAGAACAATATCAGACATTGAGCTGAATAAGACAATCCCATCTCTTCCTACAATATCCACCCTGGCACAAGCACTTAAAGTTTCTTCTACTGAACTTTTTGATTATGCTCAGAAAAATTCACCTGTGCTTATCAATAGCGAACAAACAGGTATAAGCGCCGCTCCTAACGACAATTTTGACGTTGCATCTATCGGAGAATTGAAGATATTAACTTCAAAACTCGAAGAAGGAAAGGTTATAGAACCCTATACCAACAAAAGCGATCGACATTACCCATGCCGTGAGTTCTGTTATATCCTACGCGGAAAGCTGGCTTTAAACATTGACGATAAAGAATATGTCATAAGTGACAAAGAAGGAATTCTTTTTGACAGCAATTTAAAGCACTCCTATAGATCTATGGAAGAAAGCGAAATCGTTATCCTGTACCTTCCCAGAGAAAATAATATTGCCAGCGAGCTGGCATCTAGAGAAATTGATTTCTTTTTCGCTAAACAGTAAAAATCTTTACTCCTAAAAATTTGTAAAATTCCAAGCCCGCCTGGTTCTCCGGCGGGCTTTTTTTATTATTTTATACAAAAAACAACTTATGCTTATTATTAAAGAGACCAGTACCGATTTACCGAAAAAATTAAATGGTATGTTTTAACAGGCAGACTATTGCTAATCTTTTTAACTAATACCTACAATTATTAGCAGGTATTGGGCCAACAGCTTTAGCTTGCCTTTGCCAATCTAATTGCTAAAAATAAAATGACTTACATAAATACATGTCGTCGAATGTCCTTATCTGGGCCAATATTAAAATTGCAACTAAATGTTAAAAACATCGAACTTATCTTTAATATTTTTATTTTTTCTTAGGTTTTGACAGATTTTTATGTCTATAATCATTCAGTTAAAATTATTAAAATACACTATTTAACAGTTTTAGTATTTGCCAAATACTAAAACGCACATTCGATCAGAAGTAATAGCAACAGGAAATCATGACATGGCAAAAAGTGATTATAACTTTACTATCGTAAAAACACTAAGAAATGCCCGGGGGCTGACTTTAGACGCACTCTCAAATAAAACCGGGCTCTCTGTAAGAACAATTTCAGACATTGAACTTAACAAAGCTGTCCCATCTGTATCATCATTGCTTGCCCTGGCAGACAGTTTCGGGGTTTCACCTACCGACCTATTTGATATAGCTCAAAAAACTCAGCCAAAGATCATCAAAAGTGAGCCTGTCAGGCTAAAAGTTACTCCCGAAGACATCGGACACATGATTGAATTGAACGATTTGATATTTATTCGAAAAAACTACGAGGAAGAAACTACCATTAAACTCAATAAACAAGGATTATTTCATTACCCTTGCTATGAAATCCTCTTCGTTACCAAGGGACGCACAGTTGTCACTATAGAAAATGAAGAACACGAGGTCAAACCAAAACAATGCCTGTATTATGCCAGCAACCTTAATCACTCATTCCATTTCGATTCCGGCACAGAAATTCTAATTTTCTATATGCCAAGAAACAACAAAATTGCACAGGAACTGGTAAATAACAACCAGTGGTTCGACTACTAAGAAACAACGGATTAATATCAAAGCCGGTCTCAGGGGCTGATTGGGGAACGGCTTTGATATTTTTTTCCTGCCCTTTATCCTTAAACCTAACATTTCATCATAATTACTGGCCATAATCTACCCCAATACCCTCAGGCATCGCTAATTCTTCTCCAGCATCCACCAACCTTCCCAAAAAAAGCCAGGCTGCCAACGCAAATAAAGAAAACAACACACATTAATGCCATTATCAGACTAAATAATCAGGCATAACCATGATAACACAAAATATAACTTAAGGTGGCCTATTGGAATTGCTTTTGATGCGATAGTTTAAGATTTTGGTTGCTGACAAGAATATAAATCGTGCATATTAGGCTATATTCACTGTTTTAAATGACGCATGTCAGCAGGTAAAAGAAAAACTAGTCACTCAAAATGAATTTTCAGAGTTTGCCTTAATATTACTTTCTCGGCTTTTTACTCACATACCGGCTTTTTCAGCAGTCCGGATAACGACTTTTTTCTACATATCTGTTTTTTTCTGAAATTATTTTCATTGCACATTATCAGAACCTGAACCTGCCGTTAAATTTTCAGATTGTCAGTCAATTAATTCTCAGAAACCAAAACATCAGCGATTCCTTTCAAATTTTCTACAGCCTTAATTCAAACCCGGCACAATTATTTTTTCTCTGAACCGCTATCTCCACCTGTCGAATTCAGCTAAAATAAATTACTATCAAAATGCACTTGATAAAAATACCCTAAACCGACGAAAACTGCATTTTTTTAGCTAAAAAAGCCATGATTATGGTTGACACCCACCTGCAATCTCCTTATCATTTCATTCCAGCTTCTAGTGTAGTCCGACACTGAAGCTTTAAACTCGGCAATCGCAAGATTGAATAGAGTTTTTTCCGGCAAGTCCGGTGAAAAGAGAGAGACAAAAAGAGATCCGCAAAACGAGATTCGGGCCAACGGCCTTGAAGAGAACATCCAGCCACTGGGTTATCGGGGCTTGCCTGCCAAATAAAATTAATCATGCGGAATAATTGAACTAAGCTGCTTGCTTATGCTAGCCGATAAGCAAGTGTCGTAATATAAAGTTGCCTCTTTAATAACTACAACAGTTGAGGCGGCACATGTGTGCAGAATAGAACAAAAGGCTATAATTTCAAGGAGAGCTTATTATGAGCAAAAAAATGGTATATTTCTTCGGCAACAAAAAAGCTGAAGGTAAAGCCGACATGAAAATGTTACTCGGCGGTAAAGGCGCCAACCTCGCGGAAATGACCAATATCGGCGTTTCTGTTCCTGGTGGTTTCACAATCACAACTGAAACTTGTGACGCCTTCTACAAAGCCGGAAAAAAATGGCCGACCGGCCTCAAAAAACAGGTTGACGAAAACCTGGCCAAACTGGAAAAGGCTATGGGCCTTGAATTTGGTAATCCTGAAAAGCCGCTGCTGGTTTCTGTTAGATCTGGTGCGGCTGTTTCTATGCCTGGTATGATGGATACCGTTCTTAACCTGGGTCTTAACGACACTGTGGTTAAGGGTATCATCGAAAAAACCGGCAATGCTCGTTTCGCTTGGGACAGCTACCGTCGCTTCATCGACATGTTCGGTGATGTAGTTATGGGTTGCCATCATGAGCATTTCGAAGCTGAGCTCGAAAAACTCAAGAAACAGAAAAAAGCTGCTCAGGATACCGACCTCTCTGCTGACGATCTGGCAGAACTTGTTAGCCGCTACAAAGCTGTTTACAAAAAAGTTATCGGCAAACCTTTCCCAAGTGATCCTAAACAACAGCTCGAAGCTGCTATCAACGCGGTATTCAAGAGCTGGAATATCCCACGTGCTGTTAAATATCGTGAAATGAACGATATTCGCGGCCTGGCCGGTACCGCTGTTAACGTACAGTCTATGGTATTCGGTAACATGGGTGATGACTGTGGTACTGGCGTATGCTTTACCCGTAACCCTTCCACCGGTAAGAAAGAATTCTACGGTGAATTCCTGATGAATGCTCAGGGCGAAGACGTGGTTGCAGGTATCCGTACTCCTATGCCTCTGGCTCAGCTCAAACGCAAAAACGCTAAGATGTACAAAGAATTGACAGACACTATGACTCGTCTGGAAAAACACTACAAAGACATGCAGGATATCGAATTTACTATCCAGCAGGGTAAAATGTACATCCTTCAGACTCGTAACGGTAAGAGAACTGCCGCTGCTGCTCTGAAGATTGCGGTTGACATGGTTAAAGAAAAAATGATCAACAAGCAGGTCGCTGTTACTCGCGTTGAGCCTGCTCAGCTTGATCAGCTTCTTCACCCATCTTTCAAGCCAGGTGCCAAGAAAAACGTTGTATGTAAAGGCCTTCCTGCTTCTCCTGGTGCTGCTGTAGGTCAGGCTGTATTTACTGCTGAAGATGCTGAAGCTTGGAAGAAAAAAGGCAAAGTTGTTATCCTGTGCCGTGTCGAAACTTCTCCGGAAGATATCGGCGGTATGGATGCTGCCAAGGGTATCCTGACCCAGCGCGGCGGTATGACTTCTCACGCAGCTGTTGTTGCTCGTGGTATGGGTCGCTGCTGTGTAGCTGGTGCTTCTGATATCGCTATCAAAGGCAAGAGCATGAAAATCGGCAGCAAAACCATCAAGGAAGGCGACTGGATCTCTCTTGACGGTTCTACCGGTGAAGTTATGGCTGCTCAGATCGAAACTGTTGAGCCTAAACTTGTCGGTGACTTCAAAACTATCATGCAGTGGGCTGACGGCTTCCGTAAGATCAACGTTCGTACAAATGCTGATACTCCTCAGGATGCTAAGAAAGCTATCGAGTTCGGTGCTGAAGGTATCGGCCTTTGCCGTACCGAGCACATGTTCTTCGAAGGCGACCGTATCTGGCCTGTTCGTCAGATGATCCTCGCTGCTGAAGACTACAAAGCTCTTAAAGAAGAAATCGCGGTTTGTGAAGATGCTGCTGAACTGAAGAAACTTCAGGCGGCTTTCAAAGATCCTAAGGCTAAGTTCGAAGGCGCTCTTGCTAAACTTCTTCCTTACCAGCGTAAAGATTTCGAAGGCCTGTTCAAGGCTATGGTTGGTCTGCCGGTTACTATCCGTCTGCTGGATCCGCCTCTACACGAATTCCTGCCTCAGGATGCTAAGAGCCAGGCTGAAATGGCTAAACGCCTGAAGGTTAAACCTGCTCAGGTTAAGGCTATGGTTGAAGAACTTCACGAATTCAACCCTATGCTAGGTCATCGCGGCTGCCGTCTGAGCGTTACTTATCCTGAAATCGCTCGTATGCAGGCTCGTGCTATCATGGAAGCTGCTATTGCTGCTAGCAAAGGCAAGAAGAAAGTAGTTCCTGAAATCATGATTCCTCTTATCGGTACTGTTAAGGAATTGCAGTTCGTTAAAGAACACGTGATCGACGAAATCAAGGCTGTCTTCAAAGAAAAGAAGACCAAGCTGAACTATATGGTTGGTACTATGATCGAAGTTCCTCGTGCTGCTCTTACTGCTGACGAAGTGGCTACTGAAGCGGAATTCTTCAGCTTTGGTACTAACGACCTTACCCAGATGGGTATGGGCTTCAGCCGTGACGATGCTGGTAAATTCCTCGGCGAATACACCAAGCTCGGCATATACGAAGCTGATCCATTCCAGTCTCTGGACCAGGATGGTATCGGTAAACTTGTCAAGATCGGTATCGATCTTGGCCGCAAGACCTCTCCAAAACTAAAGATCGGTATCTGTGGCGAACACGGTGGCGATCCTGCTTCTGTTGAGTTCTGTGCTAAGGCTGGCATGAACTACGTTTCATGTTCTCCTTTCCGCGTGCCTATCGCACGTCTGGCTGCTGCTCAGGCAGCTATCAAAGGCTAATTAAACTAGCTTCTGATATCTAAAATTCAAAAACCGCAGTTCTTTACGAGCTGCGGTTTTTTTTATAACATCCCAAACTACCACTTATAACGCCGGTATCCAGGCTATTCTTATTTCAAAATACACCACTCATTACCAAACTTTTTAATCTCATGGCTCTAGCGAAGTCTGGCTCACCAGCAAATTCCGTTCCGGCCGGCTAAAGCCATGACACCACGAACAATCGTATTTCTTATCCTTTACATGTATGTCATGTATGGTCTTAAACGGTTTGGCCTCCTGGCTGCCATGACATTGATAACACACCGTTGACCGGCTGTCCTTCAATACATACCCCAATCCCTCCAGGTCCATCCGAACCGGACCGCCTGACAACGAGCTATGACACTGACCGCAAGCCAACGCATTATCATCCGGCTCAACTCCATGATTAATCGTTTGATACGTATGCACCGAAACCAGCTCCCAATCGCCTTCCATTCCCATCAGCTCCATGCCCTTTTCTACCGCTCGACCGAAATCGCCGGTAAAGAAATATTCGCTCGTCGAATGCGGAATTATCTCACCCGTCGCCAGATGCATTGCCGATTCTGACAGATGCTCCTTCATCGGATAAATCCTGGCTCCGGTAGAACTCACATCACCGTTCGGCACACCAAACTCATACTGACCGGCTGCATTCTGCGCCGGCACCTGACCCAAGGCATAAACCTTACTGCTGCCGTCATACCACTTATACGTTGGCATAACATTTGACTCCCGAATCTCTTCCGGCTTATAGCCGCCCTGGCCGCCGAACATACCCTGTGCCCAATATGGGTTACCCCAATCGCGTGCCATCTCCGTACTGTTAAGTTTAGCAAATTTTGGTATATGACATGTCTGACATGCCACTCTGCTAGTATGATAATTCAGCTGATTAGTTTCGTGCGGTCGAGATGTATGACAGCCGCCGCTCAAACAGGTCATCTTCTCAGAACGTTCGCTCGGCCGCAGATCCAGGCCTCTGCCCAGCATCTTATGCCCTACTGTCTCATGGCATCTCTGGCATGCAAAATCCTCACCCGCCGGCGACATATGAACATCAACATTATACGGCGGCGAAATCGAACCCGTCCCCAGGTCGCCTCTCTTGCCGCAATCGCTGCCCGCTGCATATGCATGACAGCTCAGACAGGTACTGCGGGTCGGCATATGCACACCCTGGGCCGCTTCAACTATCCCAACCGACATCGTATCTTCATCCGGGCCATATTCAAAATCGCCATTCTCTTTTTCGATCGGCAGCACCCAACTGCGCGTTACGCCCAGGTAATCAGTATAGGTCACACTCTCCGTCCACTCATAATCACAACCTGCCGATACATCCGTACAGCCCAGCCAGTCCGCCGCAAACAAACCCAGATCAACTATATCTATTCTGCTGTCACCCGCCAGATCGGCATAACTGCACCCTGTAAACACATCGCAACCGGTGTTCTGCCACTCCATCGACATTAGACTGAAATCTGTCATATCAACATATCTGTCCCGGTTAAGATCTGCTTCCATATGCGGCGGCACCGCTTTTCGTTTATATGACTCACTATGACATACCAGGCAATCTATATTATTAACCTGCCCCAGCGTCATTTCATTCGTCGGCGTCTTACCATAACCGGCATGACACGACCAGCACGCTAGCCGCCGAGAGGTTATCACCGAACCGCAATATGTATTAAAACCAACATCTCCTTTACCAGCCTTACCGGATATATTCGTCACATGCGGCGTATCACCCGACCACTGATAATGTGCACTATCCAACATCTCCATCGCTTCGCTCTCATGGCACTTTATACAGGTACGCGGCCCTTCATAATAGGTTATCTGGACATGACCCGGCACATAATCTGCATTGACAAAACCGGAAACAAATACCAGCACCAACACAATAAACAACACACACCAGTATTTCTTTACCCAGGAGATTAACATAGCAGGAACCTTTCAAATATTTTATGCCGGAACCGGCACTTGGTATAATTGCTCCAATACCTCATCTTTTATTCTACTAAATTCAGAACGCATAACGAAACAAAAATATACCGGTAAACTCCCGCACAACATGACTAAAATCTACTTTTAGAATAAAACCTCCGACACCTTTCGATACTTCCGCCACTTACGCCAGCCATCTAACACCAGACTTCCTCACACTCAATTTAAAAAAATTATACCCAAATCCTCCCCACCCTCAAACTCCACTTTTCACTATAAACTCGCTTCCACGTCAGCTTTTAAATATGGTCCCGATGTCAATCAGGACACATCCTTGACATTTTTTACATCTTTAACTTTGCGAACCTTGCGATCTCTGCGAGCAACCAAATATTACTCCCAAACAATATCATTTGCCAACCAAACATTGCATTAGTGCGCAGCACGTTTTTATCTTCCTACTGTTCCACTGTCATCTGTTCTAATCTCTAACGACCTTCGGCCGTTCGCGCAGCACGTATTTCCTGACAGCTCGCAGCTGATTGCTGATTGCTCACTGCTATTTAGCTGTTCACCTATCAACTATCCAGCGACCTCCGTCGCTAGGCGTTAGCCGTTTAAAACAAACCGTCCGCGAATGCGAACACCTCCTTTACACTTTTTATTTTACCCTTTACACTTTGATGCCGCTTCGCGGCATCTGGTCTGCCCACAAACCAAAAATAACAACTTACGCCAATTTCCGCAAAATCCCCAACCCGCCGTTATCCTTCCCGCACCCGTTATAACATCCCCGCACTCTTCAATTTCATTCCGTTTTTTTACCCCTCTTTCACCCCGTCATTCTCACTTATAAATCAATTAGCCTCGCCGAACCCGTTTAAAACAGGTCGCATAGCGACACCTTCACATCATTGGACTCATCCAATGATGTGCCAGAGTGCGAAGCACGTATTTCCTCTTCACTGGCCGCTGGCTGCTCGCCGCTGTTTAGCTGCTCTAATCTCTAGCAGCTTGGCTGCTCGCTCGCTGCTGTTATCTGGTAGCTCTTGATTTTTTATACTTTATACTTCAGAAGCGTTTTCCGCTTCTCCGCTCCATCACCGTGTTTGGGCTTCCGTACCTGTTTGATGTTCCTCCGTATACTGCCCGCGGCCCGCAATTCCCCTCCGTTCAAATCCGTTACCCTTTTCAACGCCGTCCACCCGCCGCGCTGACCCGTTACCTTTCCGCACACCTCCCGTCACCCATCAATCAGCCGCGAGCGGTAGCGAGCACTTCCCTGACACCTGAAACCAGATCCCTGGCCCCTGATTTTCTCGAAAAAATCACCGCGTTTTTACAACCACCAAATCGCGAAAATCTAAAATCTTTAAAATTATTATCCCGCTTACTCCCAACACCTTACAAACTTCCAAACCAACCATCCCGCCCAAAAAATCAGCGCACTTTCGACATACCATCCAATAGTAGAGAGCTAACAAAAAAAGAGAACCAATAAAAATCAGCTCTCTCTAAAACTTAACAACGACGAAAATTACGTCTTAATAATAAATAAATTTTGCTCTTTGAAAAACTGAATATCGAAGTATTTTGAACTTATGCGACTCAGAATGAGTCGCCCATTAAACATTCCAATCTCAATTCGTCACCAAGCGAAGCAAGGTCTAGCCAGACTATGTCTGGTTGCCTCCGCAGCGGTCTGGTGCAAGGCTACGGCACTGCCATCGGGCCAAACATCTCCAAGGCAAAATTAGTCAGCTGGTTAAGTATCCAGGGCATAAAAAATATCAATGCCAACGACATCGCGAATATCTTCGGAATAAACGTCAGCGTCATTTCCTGGATCTGCGTTACCGCCTGGATGATCGAGATCGTAACACCAACAACCAGCCCGACTATCAGCATCGGAAACGAGATCGTCAGTGTAAGTATCAAAACTCGCCTGCCAAGATCTAATACAGCACCTTCATCCATGATATATTTCCATTCCTTTCGCAATGAATTATTTCTAAACTCGCCTGCCGCTCCGCGACTTACCTACCAATCAAGCGTAACTTTAAACTATGCGTGAGACCGCATAATGCGGACGAACACCGCAGCTTTTCACTTTTATTTATTCACTTAAATTGGCGGCGGGTTACTCGTAAAACTGTGGATCAGCGTTCCAACAACCGTATGCCAGCCGTCAACCATCACAAACAGCAGAAGCTTAAACGGCATAGAAATCATCACCGGCGGCAGCATCATCATTCCCATCGACATAAGGATCGAAGCTATCACCATATCAATTACCAGGAACGGCAGATAGATATAGAAACCCATAAGAAAAGCCTGCTTCAGCTCACTGGTCATAAACGATGGGATCAACGCAGCCGTCGACACATCCTGCCATTGCAGCGTACCATTACGAAGCTTCTCGCCCAGCTCTGGCGAGGTCTCATCAAAAGAAACAAACATATATACATCATCTGTATTACCGGTCGCTTCTATCTGCCTGATCATAAACGATCTGAAATGGGCAATTGTCCTCGACCATAGCTCTTCCTGGCCGATTGGTGCCTGCCCTTCCGGCGGGTTAACATATGGCTGAATCGCGTCCCGGTTAATATCTTTCCAGGTCGGACCCATTATAAAAAACGTCATAAACAACGCCAGTGCCGTTATCACCTGTGCCGGCGGCAGCTGCTGAGTACCCATCGCCTGACGAAGTAATCCCAATACCACAATTATCCGGGTAAAACTCGTCATCATCACCAGGATCGACGGCACCAAAGCAATTGCCGTCATCAAGATAACGATTTCCAGCGTTACAGACAGCCGCTCAGGCTTGACTGCATCTTGAATCATCTGTCCGGGATCGCTTATATTTATCGTTGTATTAGAGTCTACCACAGTATCAGGTGATACAACTGTCTCACCCGTAACTGATTCAACCTGGCCAAATGCCATCTGAACCGAACCCAGACATAAAATTATTGTTATTACTATTCTCGTCATTAATGATCACGTTTATTTTGTTTTAGCTTGCTCAATCCCTTTACCTTATTCAAAAGGCCGGCTAACTCATCATCCTTACGGCTTTCAACCGAACCTTCGTCATCATACTCTTCGATTATCTCCTCATCTTCAAGGTTATCGTCCAGGTAATCTCCACGTGCATTTTTGAAAACATTGGAAAATGATTTAGAGATCGAGCTCACCCGCGCCGCTTCGATCTTGCCGAGTAGCGAAGCAATCTTATCAGGGTCAGAAACTTTATCGATTAGATTTACTCCATTAATACCAACACCCAGTAGAACTATTTCATTACCGAACTTCGCCAGGCATAAAGTATTCCTATTATCAATACTAACTCTGCCGATTACCTGGATAACATCACCAACACCCGAATTCACCTGGCTTGGAAAGAACCTCTTTATCAGCCACGCCATGACAACAATAACTGTAATTACTCCCAAAAGAGAAAATAATGGCTGCCATATACCAGGCGTTTTTCTGGACGTCGTTTTATTACCGTCACTATTAGAACCTTTAGAATTATCTGCTCCGGAAATAGAATCTGAAGAACCTATCGATGTGGTGTCAGATTTTTTACTGATCGTCTGACTTTCTTTCTGAGCAATATTATCGAGCTTGTCAGTACCACTTGGCGGGGTATATTGCTTGCGTTCCTGTCTGTCAGCTGATTTTAAGCCCGATTCAGAACTGCTATCAGATGCAAACTGCTGCATTAACTGCATTTCCTGGTCAGTTACCTTCTGATCGGTTTTTAATTCTGGCTTAGAGGAAAGAGACTGCGCAAATACTGGGCAGAAAAGGAATAGGATAATCACATATATAAATATGGATTTTATAGGCTTGTCTGAATATATCCGTATCATATCGGCTCCGCCAATAACGCATACATCGGCAACACATCCACGTCACCGGGCTGATTTCAGCCAAAAGTAATATACAATATAAACGATAGAAAATTAGTTATTGCTCTTGGCCGGCCCGTTTTCTACCCTTGGCATCATCCATGAACGGCTGAAGCTCGCTGATACCCGGAACTATCTCATTGACACGAACACAGAAGTTATCATTTATGACCAAAACTTCGCCTCTGGCAATTAGCTGATCATTGACAAGAATATCAACCGGGTCACCGGCAAGCTTGTCAAGCTCTACTACCGAACCGGCAGTTAGCTTAAGAACCTGATCGACTTCCATATCCGAACGACCCAACTCGACTTTTACATCCAGCTCAACGTCATTCAGAATATCGATACTGCTTTCAGCGGCTTCTGAAAGCATCCCGGAAAAGTCCGGCAATGACGGTACTTCAGGCTTATCTGCAAGTCCCGCTTCGGCCATTGCCTGAAGGGCCAGGGCCTCTGCGTCCTCATCACTAATTGCGCCTCCGCCGCTTGACTCTTCTTCGGGCATCGGGAATTCTTTGTCTATGTCAACTTCTTCTGCCATAATTACTTCTAATGTAACAATAACTAATACTTAATTCGTAATATATTGTATAACAGATATATTCTAATGCAACAAAAAACGCATGTTATCGGAACTATATTAACCGGATATACCTTTTTCGCTAATATAAAGCTATAATTGGGGTAAATATCGATAATATAACAGCTGCTTACTTTCGTAGTTTTTAAGGTGCAATAACGAAGTGCCTCTGGTAAATCGCCTAAAAGGGCCTTCCTGCAACACTTTGAATTTAATATACTTTCGAAAAATAGCTTAAAAATGCCATCAATCTAACAAAACTATATATGCTTTTTACTCTACTGGCATCGCACTCCAGGTCGGTATCAATAGTTCCACTATGACATCTTCACCTATTATTGCGTCCAGTTCGGCCTTCATCTGACGGGCAATTATGATCCTTTCTGGATCTTTCAGCATTGACGGCTCAGCCTTGCCCACTATCTGGCCCAGGATCTGCTTAATCTCGCTCTGATGCTGGGTCAATTTTTCGGTCATTTTCTCCTTTACCGCATTCTCAACCTTGATAGCAACACTGAAATTTACTATATATTTGGTCTTACCAGTTGTCCAGTTGTCAACACTGAGGTCCTCAACCACCATAAGTTCACTTTCAGCGGCTTCAACTATCTTTGCTGTCGGGTCTATCGGAGCGGTATCACCTTCAACTTCTTCTGGTTTATTTGACATCTTGAAGAAAAGTATCGTCCCAACTTCCATCAGAACCACTGCAAGAACAATTATTATCACCTTAATTGGTAATTTTTTCTTAGGTGTTTGTAAATCTTCGTTACCTTCGGTATTTTTTTGTGCTTTTTCTTCTTTTGCCATTATTTACTTCCATGGAACAAGATAGAATTATTAATTCATTAACTCTTGTAAAATATCAACTTACAAAATCAGCCAAAACTACAGCTGTTTTTCATCTACTTCCATTCCTTGTCCACTATAATCATCGGTAATTTCCTCAGTGGCAATTATAGAAACCCGGCGATTTTTTGCCTTGTTTTTCTCGTCATAAGGCTGAGACCTGAGTGGTTCATTAGCTCCACAGGCCTCCAGGGTTATTCGGTTGGCCCTGATTCCCTTACTTACCAGGTATTCTTTTACCGCTTTTGCCCGGGAAAAAGACAAATCATCAAGATCCTTAAATGGTGCGTACATCTCAGGACTTTTCTTATTGGCATGCCCTTTTATACGTATTTTTGTATTCATACCAATAATAATAGGAATATATTCGTCCAGCGCGGCCTTAGCCGGCTCGAGCAGCCGAGCCTTGCCAGGGGCAAACATTACTATTCCACCAGAGGTAAATTCATATCCCTCCCGGATTTTTGTTACACTGGGATTTTCTCCTTCGATACCTTCATCCGAGCTTTTACCTATCTGCAGCTGGAATTTCCTTAAAATCAGCTGCGTCATCGGTGTAATTGTACTGTTTTTAGGTGTTGTCGGCGATGGCAGCTTGCCAACACCGCCTTTATAACCAAACGCCTCTCTTATGGATTCGAGAACTTTTTCAAACTCGATATCCTTTTTTATCTCCGACATAGACACGATAATTACGAAAAAACAGAACAGGAGAGTCATCATATCACCATATGTAACCATCCAGTCAGGTGCGCCTTCAGGAGCTTTTTTTTCTTTCTTCTTACCCATATAATTATCTATCAGCTGAAACTGCTATAAAATACCTGTATTACTCAGCCGGCTCTTCTTCACTTCCTCGCTCATTTGGCGGTAGATAAGTTTTCAGCTTCTGCTCTACAATTCGAGGGTTATCTCCTGATTGAATACTCATAACACCTTTAATAATAATGGTTTTGAGCATAACCTCTTCATCATTCCTGGTAGCCAGCTTATCGGCAATCGGCAACGCGAACATATTCGCTATCATAGAACCATATAAAGTTGTAATAAGAGCAACCGCCATAGCAGGACCAATAGCACTTGGATCATCCATGTTCATAAGCATCACCACCAGACCAATCAAGGTACCAATCATACCCATGGCCGGTGCATACTTGCCAAAATTGTCAAAAACTGCTTTTCCATTGTCATGCCGGTCCATAAGTGCGTCAAGCTCAGCTTCCATAATTGCTTCGATCAGCTCCGGGTCTGTGCCGTCAACTGCCATCTGGATGCCTTTTACAATAAACGGGTCATCTGCATCTTTTACTGCATTTTCAAGCGATAAAATACCATCTCGCCTGGCAATTTCCGCAAAACCTACCAAATCTTCTATAAGTTTATTCGCTGACTGATCTTTATGCATCAGTGCTTTACTAAAGAACTTACCCATCTTTAGAAATCTGGTTAGCGGGACTGTTATCATAACTGCCCCAAAAGCACCACCGGCAACAATCATCATAGACGGCATGTCAATAAAAACAGGAGCATATTGCTTGGCACTGGAGAAAATGGAGAAGAGTACCAAACCCCAGGCTATAAGCAAACCAATTAGTGTTGCAAGATCCATATATAAAAATATCCTGTAATTCTTATTAAATAATCTCGTTATTTAACAGCAAAAACCCGCACCTGACGGGCATAATCCACTGCTTTTTCTACTACTTCTTCGATTGTCTCTTTCACCATTACCTTATCACCGGAAATCATAGTAATCATAGTATCGGGAGTACTCTCGATAAACCTGATAAGCTCAGCATTAATTACAAAGCGTTTTCCATTTATTCTGGTAACAGAAATCATTATTTATTCGTATCGAACCTCTAAAATCGGCCGACATTTGTTTTTAAGATGGCCTCGCGACAGCAGAATAAACACCCCTGTCACGAGGCCCGGGGTAAGCAAATAATATAAATATAAATTACGGCATCACCTAAAGTAAAACCTAAAGTGAAATCTAAAGGTGAAACCTAAAGTGAAACCTACTTTAATTTTTTACCTTGTTAAATTGATCAGCTGCGTCAGCAAATCATTACTTGTCTGGATAACCTTCGAAGATGCTGAAAAACCAGTACTGCTAACAATCAGATTAATAAATTCCTTACTAAGATCAACATTACTTAATTCAAGTGCGGTCGAGGTTACCGTACCGGCACCCAACTCGCTAGGCTTTTTAATAATAGGCTGACCAGAGTTTGGACCGGTCGAGTATAAGTTGTTTGAATCACTCAATAAACCTTCATAATTTCTAAATGTAGCAAGGACAACCTGACCAAGCTGACGTGTCAAACCATTTGTAAATGAACCAGTTATAACACCATCTGTTCCAATTGAAAAATCTTCCAGTGTACCAGACTGGAAACCATCCTGGCTTAAAAGAGAAATTGCACTTGTTGATATCGCATAACCATCCATATTACTGAAATCAAGCTCAATAGTTTGAGGAGTAGCTGCTCCAGTATTGGCACGATCGATAGTAATAACACTATCTGATGCTTCCAGAAAATTACCGTTCGAATCAAAAGTTAAAGTACCAGAACCAACTACACGGCTGGTATCTGTATCATCAGAACATTCAGCAAAATATCGCCAGGTAATACCGTTATTACTCTTCTCCACCATAGTTAGAGTCAGGTCAACATCCATTGGAATGCCGAGCGAATCATAAGCCCTAAAGGAAGTCATAACACTTTCAACTTCAGCCAAGACAAAACCATCTTCTGCTGCAAAAGACAGCGGTAATGTTTGAGCCGGAGCTGTAGCTGCAGTTCCCTGAAGAATTTTAAATGCTTCATTACCAAGTTCCAGCTCACTATCAGTTCCCATATTGGAAACAACTTCAATATATGACTGGGCACCGGCAGCTGTTGTATCAGTTGCAATCCTAACACCCGGCAATGGCACTGTTTCACCATTAACGTCAGTATCAGCAAGACCGTCACCATCAAGATCAGAAAGAACAGAATCAGTATTTATTCCAAGAACATCCTGCATCCATGTCATAAGATCGCCAACAGTACTTGTTGATTCAACCAAAAACTGTTCGACAGGAAGTGTCTTACCACCTTTTACGGCATTATCAAGCTGAATAATATTGCCTTCTAATAAAAATGCTCCCGTATCATTTTCCATATCAGTTAATAAAGTGGCATCTGTAATATCCCCGCCAGCGCCATCATTAAGAATCTGAGAACCAAGAACACCTCTAAGGTTAGCAACTATACCAGTGCTGGTAATTGCAGGATCACCATTAGCATTTAAGTCTCCACTGAAATACGTCTTAGTGGTACTTTCTGCAGTAGTAATTTCTCCAAGCGGAATCCTAAGCCTCGAAAGTGTACCTTCAACAATATTAAAGTTTGAATCAACTCCATATCCCTGAAGGTAATATCCATCAGAACTGAGCAGATAATTTTCTGAATTGAACTGAAAACTTCCGTCTCGTGTGTAATGGTTGGCACCTTCAGTATCCTGTACAATGAACATACCATCACCTTGAATAGCAAGGTCAGTTTTAATTCCGGTAGTTTCAGGTGCACCAGCAGAAAAATCCTTGGTAATGGCACCAATAGTAGCTCCTGTACCAACTTCCATTGGGTTAGTTCCACCATAGGTTCCACTGGGGGCTGAACCAAAGCTCAACATATTATAAAACTGAGTCTGAAAGTTTACTCGTTGTGATTTAAATGCATAGGTATTAACATTAGAGATATTGTTACCTACAACGTCCATTCTACTTTCATTTGTCTGCATGCCGGAAAGACCGACGAATAATGATGAGGTTAAGCCCATGTTTTTCTCCGATTTAATTCAGTTCTATTTGCATTTTTATTGGCATAAGAACAATATTTATTATTTACTTATTAATATATCGACTCGACAGTATTCATATAAACACTACCAAGAGATTCTCCACTACTATCCACAATAGATAGCCGCACCTGGTTATCCCCTTCCCAGACAACAGATTCGACAACACCTGTGATACTTTCACTAGAATCAATATCTGTACCTTCAACAGTCCTGCCAATTAACAGATCGGCAGTATCAGCATTGATTAAACTTGCACTAGATAATGGCACACTAGAAGTCGTTCCATCACTGTAATTATTAACGTGCAGAGTAACCTCATCTTCATCCAGTTCAACTGCAGAGACTACTCCGGCAACAGTTACCCCATCTTCGTTAGTACCAACAGCTATTTGACCAACCAGATCTTCTGAACTATTTCCGCCAAGCCTCTCAACATTTGTCCATTCAATTGAAAGACCGGTATCGAGCTCAAGGTAGATATTATCATCTTCCGTGCTAACAGCTACAACTCGACCGGTAGTCCACCCACCGCTATCAGTTGAACCAGATACAATTTCACCTACCATATCAGAAGCTGTATTTAGAGAATCTCTAAACAGCAAATCATCAAAATTAGTCATAAGCTCTTCAAAAGAATCAGTCATTTCCTGATTAGACTGCATCTGCTGAATGATTGACATCTGATTGACCAGGTCTGCATTACTCATAGGCTCAAATGGATCCTGACTGGTAAGCTCGGTAATCATAATCTCCATAAATTCGAGCGTACTGATTGACTGATCGCTAGTAGAACTAGAAGAACTAGTCGTACTTGTAGATGTAGAGGAAGATACACTTGACACATCAGACATTTTCTAATTCCTTAAATTAAGACGTTAACGGCATCGAATGATATTTCCTGCCATTGTTCACTATTATCCTGAGTTGTTCCAGATGCTTCCGCTGATGCAAAATCAGCATCTTCAAATTCACCGCCCTCAGCCCATGAGCTAAAGTTCTGTTGAAAACTGTCGTCAGGATTGCGTCCACTGTCAGCCATATTCTGATTCGAATTCTGATCAAACAAGTTTGACTGGTCATCCTGGAAATCAGAACCTGCATTAGCATCATTTTTCATATCCGGCTTGAACTGAACATCCACATTATTAACATTAACGCCGGAATTCTCAAGAGCTGAACGCAGCTGCCCGCTGCTTTGCTGAAGCATTTGCTGACTTTTGGCGTTTGCTGCCTGAATTTCGATAGACATGCCGTCTGCACCAGATTTTATACTGATTCTCATTTCTCCCAACTCAGGCGGATCAAGTCTGATTACCATGCTGGAAGAATTGTTTGAGACCATTGTCTTAACTGTTTTGACTATATTATCAACGTTTTTGGTTGAATCTATGTCCATCTTTTCAGATGATTTGTCCAGCCCTAACGTCTGCTGAACAGATTTGCTGTCTTCGGTGGTACTTGACGCAAATGCTATCTTTGAAAGATTGTCACCACGATCAAAACCATGGTCACGGCTTGCATTTTTATCTTCCGTCCCGGCAGAACCAGAATTATTTTGGCTCATCTGTTCCTGTCCGGCAGAATAATCATGCTTAAAATCTTTGAAGTCGATTTTTTTGCTTTTCGTGTTATTATCTACTTCAGATTCATCAGTTTCAGTTTCAATAACTGTTTCATCGTTTACTTCAGCAACCTGAACTTCTGCTTTTACCTGCTGAGTATTCGCCTGATCCTTTTTCAGGTTAACAAGTTCATTCTGGAAATCAGACTCTTCAGTTGTGTCATTTTGAACTTCTACTTCAGTATCAACCAAATTATCAGTTTTAACTTCTTTGGTATTGCTGCCATCTACTTTATTAGTAAGTTCGTTTTCCTTATCAGTCTTGCCGGCATCCTGAATCTGGATACCACTATCAGACTTGCCAATATTTGATTCTTCCTGTGTCTGAATTGTTTTATCTTGCCTTTTTGATCCAAGAGCGGCATCTATTTCCTGTTCGATATCAATATCCATATCGTCAATATCATTATCTGCTGCAACATCAACCTGCAAAACGGATATTGCCTCCATTGCCTGCTGGCGATTTGTCATAGCTTCCGGCTGTCCGGCCAGAGCATCCAGAGGAGTTTCTTCTTCTTTATCAGAATCCTCTGATTTCACTTTTTCATCGACCTTTCCCTCATCCTGATCAGTTTTGTCAGCAGAATTTTCTTCTGCTTTTGGCTGCTCTTCAGTTTGTTCTACTTCATCAGCCGACTGATTCTCATCCTGTTTTTCAGGACGTACAGGTTCTTGCTTTTCGGTCTTGTCAGGTTCCGGTGTAGATTTTTCTTTTATCGAAACAGGCTTCTCTTTAACCAAACTGTCATAATTGCTGTCTTTTGCCGACTGCGTTCTCTGATATTCAGAGTTTAAAGTATCTGCAAAAAAGACATCTGTAACATTAGTAGTCTTCTGAGAACCACCAGATTTAACATTATAAATCTGGCTGGTGGAGCTGCTGATTGTTGGGTTTGTAGTTGGCATTTAACTTATTTACCTCGAAATGAGAATTACCTGATCAATTACATACATATCAAACCAGATCATTACAATTCTCATGGAGAACTTATAGAACTCCGCTATTCGACATCTACAACGCCATTTTCCTTGAGCAATTCAATGAGTTTTACTCGCTTTAGCTGCTCATCAGGCTCCCGGAATTTACTCAATACCTCCGTACGAACTCCGGGCTTCATGGCCGTAAGAAAACGGACGACATCCTTTTCGTCCATAACCATAAAATCATCTTTTACATATTTAGGATTTAAGGTTGAAAAAGTCTCTAAAGCCTTTTTGAATCCTTCCTCTCTGGCTTTATCCTGTGATTCTTTAACCTTGTCTTCAAATTCATCTTTTTTATCAACAAACTGATTCTTATCTTTTTGCAGTTTGCTCTGTGCCTCATCAAGAGTCTCTTTCATATTTTTCAGCAAATCAAGCTGAAGCTGCAATTCACGACTGACTATTTCCTGGTTTAATTGCTGCTCGATAATCCTGGCAGAGGCATCTCTAGGAGACTCCTCAACTTCTTCTTCAACAACCTCTTCAACATATGGAACCAGCTTTTCGCCTTTCCAGGTTGCCAGATACTGCTGACGTTTTTCGGGTGAAAAACGTCCTGAAGCAAGGCCG
This sequence comes from Sedimentisphaerales bacterium, assembly GCA_963666285.2. Taxonomy (GTDB): domain Bacteria; phylum Planctomycetota; class Phycisphaerae; order Sedimentisphaerales; family SM23-30; genus JAFGDI01. The sequence goes on along the minus strand of OY762711.1, from coordinate 468,103 downwards.
TAAACACCCAGCCCTATCAAACCGATAAGGTGGATGATCATTACGACACCTAATGCTGTAAGAATGTTTTTCATAGTTCAAAGCTTAGCAAATATTATGCCAATTCTTTCGGTTCTCTCATATACCTATGTAAAAAAACCTGATTGGCAATTTCATCCTGTTCTTTTTTTTCTAATTTTTCCAAATGCTCTTTATATTTCTGATACTGTTTGTCTTTTAATTTTTCCAGTGTTTTTGTTTCTTTAGCTGCCATAGCCAGTGCGTTTCTGGCCAGATGCAATTCTTTCTGTGTTTCAGCAACACTTTGGATTTTTCTTGCTATTTCCTGACGCATATCAGTTACAAAACCCTGATAATACGTAATCCAGCCGGTATCAATCTTACCCTGCTGAAACATCTTCTTAAGTTCCGCTCCCTGCTGCAGGATAGTTCGATTAATCTCTAAAGCCTGCTGCTGCTGGGCATTAATTTTTGACTGAAGCTCACCAACAATACGTTTTTTTTCGTCTTCAGCCTGCTTTTTCATCCTCAATACAGGTTCAAGTCTGAATTTAAATTTCTTCATAACCCAAACCTACCTATCATGCAGATATATTCTGTTGTTCCTTGCCGGCAATCTGCACTTTTGCTATCAATTGAGTTAAATCAGCTACCGCTTGATCAAAACTGATCCTGGCGTTTATATTTTGCTGCAGAAAAGAGTCTATCTCTTTTTTCATTTGCACAGCCATATCAAATTCTGCATTTGTACCAGATGAATACGCTCCAATATTTACTAAATCCTCTATATCGCGATATATCGCAACCAGCCTGGTAACAAAACGCGCTGAACCAATATGGTCGGCATCGACTATATCAGTCATAACACGACTTACACTTTCAAGGATATCTATAGCAGGATAATGCCCCCTGTTTGCCAGGTCACGACTAAGCCATAAATGGCCATCAAGAATACTTCTCATAGCATCAGCAACCGGGTCACTCAGGTCATCACCTTCAACTAAAACAGTAAAGAATCCTGTGATACTTCCAACTGAACCTTTTCCACAACGTTCCAACAACCTTGGCAATAGCGAAAAAACACTTGGAGTGTATCCTTTGGTTGCCGGAGGCTCTGCCATTGCCAGTCCGATCTGACGCTGCGCCATAGCTATTCGAGTTGAAGAATCCATAAGCATAAGGACATCTTTGCCCTGGTCACGGAAATACTCGGCAACCGTACAAGCGGCAAAACCACTGCGAACTCTAACCGGGGCAGGTTCATCTGAAGTACTAACAATAACAACCGAACGTGCCAGACCGGCTTCGCCAAGATCACGTTCGAGAAATTCCCTGACTTCACGGCCACGTTCACCGATCAAGGCTATCACATTGACATCGGCCGAAGTATATCGGGCAATCATGCCTAGTAATACACTCTTACCAACACCGGGACCACTAAAAATACCCATACGCTGACCGGTTCCGCATGTAAGAATACCGTCAACCGCACGAACACCCGTACCTAAAGGACGGTCTATGCGTTTTCTTTCCAACGGCCTGATAGGATCTGCTTCGACACTGGCATTAACCTGGCATAATAGTGGACCTTTACCATCAAGTGGGCGGCCCGAAGCATCAATAACTCTGCCAAGCAAATTATCACCCAGAGGTATTGTTCTTCTGGCAGAAATACAAGTAACTTTATCACCACCTGCGATGCCGGCCATTTCACCAAGCGGCATTAAAACCGCGACTTCGCCGCGAAAACCTATAACTTCTGCCTCGAGGTCTCCAGCGGTTTTAGTATGGATAAGGCATGCAGCCCCAATAGGTGCTGCAAAATCATTTACCTCAATCGTCAGACCTGTCATACCTGTAACTACGCCGGTTATTTCAAATGGCATAATCTTTTCAGCAGTATCAAGCCTGAATTTCCAATTGTCTCTAATTGAAGTTACCATACTAATTTTGTTACTATTCCTGTTTATCACTATCAGTGTTATTTTCCATTTGCTTTCTCAACTCGGTCGCCTGATCTTTCCCGGACTGAGGTTGAGGCTCATCGCTTTCTACAGAATCAGCTGCATTATCTATTTCTTCAACCTGAGAGTTTTGCGATTCTTCCAGATGAGGAACCTCCTGGTCTTCATTTTCTAATACATCTTCTTCTGTAACAACATGCTCTACATCCGCAATACTTTCCGATTGCTGTGTACCATTATTATTACCAATTACATTATCAATATCAGAGATATCTGGGCCTTCCTGGCTTGAATCATTGGTAATATTCTCAGATAATACAACCTGTTCAATCCTTTGCTGGATATCTTCATCGCCACAATCCAGATCAGAATCGGACTCTAAAATGTCACGGGCAATCCTTTCAATTTGAACTTCAATACGGGCGTCAACCTTTCCTCGCTCTGTAAGAACAATACAGCCTCCCCTTCTTATATTTATATCCGGATGAAATTTGACAGTGTCGAATCTCCCCAGAACATACTCCAATTCCCCTTTTAGTTCTTCAATAATTGATATATCTTCAGGACTAACCCTTATAACAACATTTGTTGTCTGATTAACAGTTTCGAGAGCAGACGCTACAGTATCCTTTACCATTTCAGGATTTATTTCTATATTTCTTTGTATTACTTTTTCAGCAAGTTTGACTGCCAGTATCACAAAAGACTGTTCGGCTTCCCACAATAACTGTTTTTTATTTTTGTCAAAATAATCTAATACTCTTTTAATATCATTGAGCGGTTCATGCATATGATTTTCAAATCGTTTTTTCACATTGTCAAAAGCTTCCGCATAGCCTTTATCATAGCCTTCCTTTCGTGCAGGTTCAAAAGCATCGGCATAACCTTTCTTTTTCCCTTGTTCAAAACCCTTTCTTTCGGCATCAGCATAAACTTCTTCACGCCGCTCAATGGTTTCCGCCCTTGCTTTGTCAACAATCCTTTTAGCTTCAGCTCGTGCTGCGTCAAGCATTGCCTGCGCTTCGGCAGCCACATCTTTAAAATTAAAGACAATACTGCCGCTATCTTCTTTTATGTCTCTGGCCTTAACTAACGCCATAATAAGCTTCCACTAATAAATAAGTTAACCAACTATTTCAGATTCACCACCACGACCCTGAACAAAGAGCTCTCCTGCATCTTCAAGCCGCCTTACGATATCTACTATCTTCTGCTGGGCAGCTTCTACATCGCTAAGCCGCACCGGCCCCATAAACTCCATATCCTCGCGAACCAGATTTGCAGCTCGTTCTGACATATTTCCAAGAATCTTGTTCTGTAACTCTTCGCTGGCTGTCTTGAGAGCAAGTGCCAGATCGTCGTTTTCCACTTCCTTGAGAACTGCCTGGATACCCTTGTCGTTGACCAGTAAAACATCCTCGAAAACAAACATTAGCCTTCGAATCTGCTCTACCAGATCAGGATCTTCTGTTTCAAGCGTTTCAAGTATGCCTTTTTCGGTTGATCGGTCAGCCAGGTTAAGAATTGATGCGGCAGCTTCTACACCACCTGCCTTTTCAAATGTCTGAGATACAACAGAAGCAAGACGTTTTTCCAGACCGGCTTCAACTTCCCGGATAACTTCCGGGTTGGTCTGATCCATTGCCGATATTCTCTTTACCACTTCCGCCTGTTTCTGCTGGGCAAGCCCGGCCATAATCTCGGCAGATTTCTGCGGTGCCAGGTGTGACAAAATCAAGGCGATTGTCTGCGGATGTTCATCCTGAATAAAAGTAAGAATATTTTCTGCTTCTGTTTTGGCAAGAAACTGGAACGGAGTCTGCTGAATTGTCTGAGTTACCTGCTTGACAATATCATGAGCCATATCAGGGGGAAGTGACTGTTCTAGCAATGCCTGGGCATAAGCCAAACCGCCCTGCTCAATATATGACTGTGCCATTGCCAGATTATAGAACTCTTCAAGTACAATAGTCTGTTCTTCAGACTTAATACCGTCAAGCTCGGCTAATTCACGAGACACTTCTTCGATCTCGTTCATACCTAAACGGCCAAGTACCTCAGAAGCCACATCCTTTCCCATTGATAAAAGAAGGATTGCAGCCTTTTTAATACCTGACATGCTTGATACGTTGTCTATAGTTTCTTTAGCCATTTGTTTTATATCAATATTGTTTCTGTTTTAATTAAATTATATGCCTGATCGGATCCATTTACCCAGCAGATTGGCAACCTGGTCAGGCTCTTCCTTAACCATACCTCTAAGCTGCTCAAGAATCTGTTGACTGCGAACGGCTTCTTCACCAAGTTCCATACCATTAAGCAGGCCTTTACCATCTTCATCATCAAGATTGGCATCTTCTAGACCGAATGCATCAAGAGGATCTCTACCAACCATTTCTTCCGGTTCTTCCTCTTCAATCACTATTTCAGGCGGACCAACAGCCTTGCGAACCATCATTAGCGCCATAATAATCGCAAAAAATGCAAATACTGACACTGCTATATGCTTACCATACTGGTTAAGTATTCCGGCAACAGTAAAAGCTGCCGCCTGCTGATCTCCACCTAATACTCCGGCAGCTGCCGCTGCATCACCGCCGCCAGAGGCAAGGGCTGAAGTTACTTCCTCACCCCAAAAATAATCAACTGTAACATTATTTGCATATTTTACCGGATCTGTCAGCCCTAGAGCCGGCAAAATCATCTGCTTAACACGATCAATCTCATTAGTAGCGAAATCATTTACCTGCTGTACTGTTACTGTTTCAAGACCAAGACTTGCTTTAGCAACGCTTTCAAAATAGCTGCGAGGCAGCATAACTAATGCTGTACGACTTTCCAGTGGAATATCGCCACCCGGTGTCTCAACTGTTGTTTTCTGATGGCCGGGAATAGCTTCCTGTTCAACATCACTTAACTCAGAACTGGTTTTGCTGGAATTACCGGCAGCACTTCCGGCGGTAGAAGCATTTGCCACAAGACCTGGCTCTTTGTTCTGTTCTGACTCTGTCGAATTATCTTCAACGGTCTTTTTATTTTTGTTATAGATGTATGTACCTTCACCTTCATCTAAAACTTTACTGGTCTCTTCAGTCTTTCGAGAACGATCCAGCTTTAGATCTACCTGGACAATAGCTTGAGGGGAAATACGTTTTACAACATCATAAACCTTTGTATAGTAATGCTTTTCAAGCTTTGCCTGTGCCTCAAAAACATCCGAATCAAACTGCCCGACTCCCGGAGCTACTGAAATATTCATCCCGTCAATTATGACACTAACCTGATCTTTTTGCAGGCGGTTAACAGCTCCGGCTACAAAGTGAGCAATAGCCTTGGCAGTCTTTTTAGGGCTTTCCAATCTTCCGTCTGTCTCAATTGCAACTGCTGCACTGGAAGCCGGTGTTATATTGATCAGCCGGCGTTCATTACCCGGATTAATTATAACGGTGGCCTTATCAATCCCCTGCCACTGCTCAATAACTCTGGCCATTTCCATTTGTTTAATTACCAGGATTTTATCTTTGCGCGAAGCATCAGAGGTGAAAACATTGTCATCTTCCAGAAGCTTTTCAAAGCCGACAGAAATGTCTAATGGAATCGCTTCTGCTTCTGACAACTTATAGAAGATTTTCCATCGCTGAGTCTTGGGCACCATAATCTGGTTACCGTTCAACTCATATTCATCTTCCATATTCCAGAAATTAAGCTTGTTAACTATCAGTCGAACCTGGTCTTCTGAGATAGACTGATCAAGCAGCGGAACCATTTCCTTATTGGATGTATAACTTCCCAGCCAGATAGAACTTATAATCACAAATGCTATGCACATCATGATTAAAAGGCGTTCTGTCAGGTTAAGTGCCTCTAACCGCTGTTTAATTATTGCAATTACTCTGTTGAAAAAACTCATTTGTCAACTTCCTGTCTTGGAGTTTTTTTCATTATTCCATACTACAGAATAAATAAGCGAAAAAATATATTATCAAATACACTCCGTGTATTTAAAACCGAATTGCCCACACAACTAGTGACAATAAATCTTATCACTGCCATAGAACAGTACGAATATCTTTTTTCCAAATTATTTTACTTTTTTACACTCTCATTTGTTTAACTTCGTCATAAGCATCCATCAGCTCATTACGAATCTGCATCAAAGCTTTAAAAGCCACATCAGCCTTCTTTACTGCATTAAAAACCTCTGCCTGGTTATCGGTTTTACCGGTAAACAGATCATTAGTCGCCTGCTCGGCTTCGCTCTGCATCCTGTTAACTTCGTTAATACTATTCATCAACAGGTTTTTGAAACTATCGCCAGTCCCTTCAGCCTGGTTATTACCGGCAGCTTTTTTCTGCTGGTTAATACCGATCAACTGTCCGGCCTGAAGTCCATTGTAAAGTCTATCAACCATAGCCTTTATTCCTTATTCTACGCCAGAAGCCTTAAAGCACTGTTAAGCATTGATTTGCTGACCTCCACAGCAGTAATATTTGCCTCATAGGCTCTTTGAGCTTCCATCATATTTATTGTTTCAACCATAGGAGAAATACCTGGCAATTTAACATACCCTTGCGCATCTGCGTAAGGATTGGCTGGATCATATTCATAGCGGAAAGTATTCTGTTTTTCAATTTCCGCCACATGAACACCTGGTCCGTCGCTGCGAGGACCCATACCAGCTTCAAATACTACGCTCCTTCGTTTATACGGCCCACCTTCTGGGCTGGTAACTGAGTCCATATTTGCCAGGTTGTTTGCACAGGTATTCATCCTGATACGCTGAGCAACAAGACCTGAAGTTGAAATATCTAAACTACTAAACATTTTATCTTATTCTTATATAATGATTTATACTAACTGTTCACTTTTTACATTGTGCCCCGAATAGCCATAGTCAGCTTGTCATACTGACCCTTTAACAATTCAGCAGCAGTATTATACATCAAGCCATTCTTGGCTAATTCTGACATCTGTTTTTCGACAGAACGGTTATTCTTATCGTGAAAAAGTATATTTTCCGGTTCGGAATTAACTGCGGTTGTATTTATCCGCCCGTTCCTATCCCATTCAATATAACGACTGGACTTGATTTCCAGCGGAGCACCGGCACCTCGACTGGCACGATGTTCAATTGCATCGGAGAGACTGGAAATGAAGGCTTCTGTATCCAGATCCTTCATTTGATAGTCAATCGTATCAATATTACTGATATTATCAGCAAGCACTTTATGACGTTCTTCACTGAACGCCATTACCTGCTGCAACACCGGCATATTTCCTCGATTTACTATGTTTTCAAACAACATTATTGTTTATTCCTGTCGTTATTTTTTCTAAAAACTTTTTATCCAAATATTTACATGCAAAAATTATGCCAATTAACTGTTTTAACACAGATCAATTATTTTTGTAATTTTCTCTAAATTACGGAATTATTTTTTGTTATTTCTTACAAACTCAAGATTCAACTACCGCATATTCGGCAATTTTTGCGCTATACCGGCAATTATTGCCCAACCGGCACTCCTTCATCCGACCACTTTTTCAGTTTCAGACCAAGAGTCCTGACACCTATGCCAAGTGCTTTAGCTGTTTTCTGACGATGGCCGTCAAACTGATCCAAGGTATGCTCGATCACTTCCCTTTCCAATTCAGCAAGCGGTTTGACTTCGTGAATTTCGACAAAGGACTTACTCGAGGAACTCATTGAATCACTACCGGTATCCAGCCAGTTTCTTACCAGCTCCGGAGTTATTACATTCTGATCACTCAGAATTGATACACGTTCCATGAGGTTTTCCAATTCCCTGACATTACCGGGCCAACTGTAGGTCGCAAGTAATTCAATTGCACCGGATTCAACTTCTAATGGAGAACAACCCTCACGTTCAGAAATTCTTGAGAGAAAATAATGGCAAAGCTGCTCAATATCGTCTCTTCCACGCTCTCTAAGCGGCGGCAAATTAATTGGGACAACATTGAGACGATAGAACAGATCCTCACGGAATTTACCTTCGGAAACCCAATCTTCAAGATTTCTATTGGTAGTAGCAAGTATCCTTACATCTACCTGGCGAGTTATACTGGAACCAACACGTTCAAACTCACGTTCCTGCAATACTCTTAAAAGTTTAGACTGTAACTGAAGATCCATTTCACTGATCTCATCAAGCAGAAGAGTTCCGCCATCAGCTAACTCAAAACGACCTTTGCGTACAGAATCAGCACCGGTAAAAGCTCCTTTTTCATGCCCGAAAAGTTCACTTTCAAGCAAAGAACTGCTTAATGCCGCACAGTTTACACAAAGCATTGGTTTATTTGCACGAGGACTTTGAGCGTGAATAGCCCTGGCAATCATTTCTTTACCGGTACCACACTCACCGCGAATAAGTACTGTTGCACTTACCGGGGCTACCTGGCTGACTTTTTTCATGACCGACTGCATGGCAGAACCGCCGCTGATCAGTTGTCTGCCTTTTTGCCAGTCCCTGGCACTGGTTTTATATGCTTCATTTTCCCGCATAATACGACGATGTTCCAGGGATCTGTCAATCAGCAGCGTAATTTCATCGGCATCAAAAGGTTTTTGAATATAATCCAGTGCACCTTTGCGCATAGCTTCAACTGCAGTCGATATCGTCGCATGGGCTGTCATCATTATCACCGGCACATCAGAATTCATGGATCTTATTCTATCCATAAAAGCAATGCCATCCATCTTTGGCATTTTAAGGTCGGTGACAACCAAATCGAAAGAAGTGCTTTTGAGTCTGTCAAGCGCAATTACAGCATCCTCACAGGTGGCTACTCTATGCCCAGCCCGCACCAGGATCGCTTCAAGCGAATCACGCATCATTTCCATGTCATCTACAACCAGAATGTCAGCCATAAAACCTTCCTTGTTAGCTTTTACCGTCTCCAACGGAACATGTTCTAGTTTATTCGTCTTATAATATACAATACCTTATATTTATGCAAGCCCATAAGTACCAACTAAATAAATAATTATAAAAATTCAGCTGATATCTTGCCTTCTTTTCTTTATGGAAGCAAAACTGTGAATATCGCACCATCCTGATCATTATTATTTGACGCGGTAATTATACCGTCGTGACATTCAACCAGCCTGTGAACAATCGCAAGCCCTAAACCGGTACCGGTATCTCGCGTCGTAAAAAATGGATTAAATATTTTATTAATAACTTCAACAGGAATTCCACTTCCATTATCTATGACATCTATCCGAACAGTGTATTTATCCGTACTTACTCTTCTGCCTTTTATAATAACAACGCCATTATCTTCTACTGCACCAACGGCATTTAATATTAAGTTCAATAAAATCCTGTGCAGCATGTTCAAATCTGCATTTACTACTATATCTCTATCACAGTCTATTACAATACGAACACTTTTTTGATTTGCCTGAGGCGCTGCCAGATCGACTACCTCGACTACCATACCGGTCAAATTAAGTTCGGTTTTTTCGCAATTCTGATTCTGGGTAAATGTAAGCATATCAGTCACTATCTGGTTCATACCAATAACAGCATTACTGATCTTCCTGACCCAGTTTAGACATTCCGGCCTGTCTTCGACATCTTTTGCCAAAAGCGAAGCATACAACTGTACACCCCCTAAAGGATTCCTGATCTCATGCGCCATACCGGCCGCCATTTCGCCAAGTGCCGCCAGGCGGCTTTTTCGTTCCAGAAGCTCATTTTTTTCACGTAACTCGGCTCGCAGCCTGGCGACTTCATCTTTTAACTGCTGATGAGAGACACTCATCCGCTCGGTTACTTCATTGTAAGCTTCGAATATGGAAGCCAATTCATCCATGGCCTGTTTGGGGTCTTCCATATGCTTTATTCTATCTTTAAGACTTAATTCCACAAAATTTCCTTATCAGTTATTTAAAAACCACAAAACTTATAACAGACAATACCTGCCTATTTCCAGAAACATCACCCTCCGATATCACAATATTTTGACTCGCTGACATTTACTGTGGACTGATAGGCCTTGCCCATCTGCCGACCTGTCCTGGCCTTTTTGAGCTCAATAGCAATTTCATTTTTTTTATACGTAAGTGTCTCTGTGTCTTTTTTGTCTCGATTCAAAATATCTTCAATAGTATTTTTCACCTGGTCAATTAGCAAATTAACATTATTTCTCTGAGCATCACTAAAACACCCAGATATCTTCTGCCAATCTTCACGAAGCGGACGCAGCTGCCTGTCGATAAGAGAAAGCTGATCTATTATCCTCTGCCTGTTCGCCAGCACTTTCAATAACATCTCAGGGTCACTTTTATCAACCAGTTTTCTCTGGCTGTATGCCAGATCTTTCAACCTGAGATATAAATCTCTTTGGCGGGTTAATAAACTAACCACTTTTTCAGCTGCTGCCTGTTGTTGTTCTGTTGAAGCCATCGGTCAACCTTTCTTATATTTTGTTAGCACTTTCTAATGCGTATTACTGTCTTTACCATAGCCCTAAATTATCAGCCCAGTCAAACCACTGCTCCCAGTCTTCTCTGCGAAGAGCGATCTCACTATCCATAAGCTCCTTATCACCCATCCTGGCAAGCTGAGATACCGCCCTGCTATTGGCAGAACTGGCAGCTCGCGGGTTGCCAAGTTTGATATGACAATTTACCACCTGTACCAGGGCCATCAATGCTGTCGGTGTCATTTGATATCTCAAAGCTGCCTGCTCGTACAAATCTACCGCCTGGCGATATTCACCCAGATCAAACAAACTATCTGCTTGATAAAGCCAACTATGCTTGAGATAAATGCGGTCACGGCGATCACGCTGATCCTCTGGTATCTTATTATAAGATTTAATTGCACCGGCAAAATAATCACGGGCGCTCATTAACATCTCTCTTCGTAAGTCCAGCAGCTTATCACGATTAATCCTTGCTGTTGGATCATTTTCGATTTCTTTAAGTCTATCATTCACAACTTCACATCGCTTGCGATAAGAATCTCCCGCCAGAAACATTGCCTTACCAATTGATGGGTCATCTGGATACCGTGAAATTGCATTCGTCAGGCAACTGATCGCAGATGGATAATCTCCGACATGATAGTACAATTGTCCAAGCTCTAACATAGCCTCACGAAAGAATGGGGAATCAGGGTTTATCGCCTCATTATCCAACACTGATTGCAAAATCGCTTCAGCCCCTTTATAGTCCGGCGGCTCCATGGAAATGTAACATTGTGACATTGGAACTATAGCCTTAAAACCTGCCGGAGAACGAGGGTTCTCCTCGCGAAGTATCTTGAAGTATCTTATCGCCTCATCGAATTGCCCTAGCGACTGATATGTTTGCGCTAACCGGAACAGGGCATCGGCTCTTTCTGATGTTCCTTCCCACTCTTCGACAAATCTCTTCCATACTTCTATCGCTGCTTCCGGGTTACCCGCCGAGTCATAACATATGGCTGCCTCACGGACGCAACGCCCATACAGTTGATTATCCTTGATGCCAATCCTGGCAACTCTCAAATACTGTTCGGCTGCCATTGTAAAATGCTTTTCGATCAAATCTGCCTGCTGTTGATTCCACAATTGATCCTGCTCTGTCTCTTCAACATCTGCCGTATCACGTTGAACCCTTTCATATTCTGCTATAAGTTCATCGGCAAGACGATGGTGAGATATCGCGTAACGATAAGCCGCATCCACATCATTTTCAGCTGCTATTTCCTGCTCCATCTCCAACACGGTCAAAGCTTCATTGTAATCCTTTATCTCTGTCAAGGTATCACTGAACTTTGCCAGAGAAGACTGAATACGCTCGGCCTTAACACAACGATTTAGCGGCGATTTATGATACAAGTCCAGCGTATCTCGATACCTGGCAATAGCTTCAGGATATCGATACTGCATCCTTATGCATTCTGCAGTACCAAGCATTGCTGCCAGATACCAGTCTTTACCCAGTTGAGTATCAATAACCATATTATAGAAATTTTGTGACTCCTGATATCGATACTGATTATAGTTGATCTCACCAAGTTCAAGACATAACTGGGCATAAATATCACCGCGATCTTTCAGGCGAGATAGAAGCTCTCTCAACATTTTTTCTGCGGTATCAATATCGCCCGATTTTCGAACTGCAACTGCACGAAGAAACTCTACCATCTCCCCAAAACTACTCTTGAGAACTACTTCTTCAACTGAATTAAGAAGACTTTGAGCCTGGCTTTCATTGCCCTGCGATATTAACACTTCTACTTTTTTAACAAAAGCCCAAGCGTAATTTTCCGTATCGTTTTCTTTATCTGTATCTGCCAGCATAGTATCCAGAAGCGACATAACCAAATCCTGATAACCCTCAGGCATTGCTGTCAGATACATCGTTGCTAAACGACGATACAAACTGGATTCATACTGACCTGCTACATCGATAGCCCGACGCGACATTTCAATGGCTTCGTCCGTCTGACCAAGTCCCCAATACGCAAAGGCTACATTTGTGTACACACTTTTCATACGAGGATCATCCGCTTCCATCCACCCGTACTTAAAAGCCTGCTGATAGTCGCCTATTATATTCTCATAGTTCTGCCTGGCACTTCTATGGATTGAAGGACCTATCCCTAACTCATAATTTTCTTTTAACTCTCCTACTCTTGTCTCAGCTGCCGTACTGTAAATCTTTGCCAGTTCACCCCGATCTTTTGTCTCATCTTTTAACAGATTAAGCTGAGCATAAAAATCGTCATAATGATTGCTTTCAGCTAAAGCAACTACATCTTCCAGCTTTTCGTCAAATGTAGGCTCAACTGTCTTTGGGCGAATCACCAGCAGTGTTACCACAAATAGAAGCATTGACACGATAAATAAAGGCACCTGCCATTTACCGGAAATCGCCTGTCGAAAACTTAGTTGTTCCTGATTTTCTGTCATCCTGACACCATTTAACGACTAATACATACTCCATAAAGCCGTATAGATTTTATACACACACCTGTCTCTTATGCCGAAACTAGAGCATTATCACCTTCCATTATCTTACGTATTTCTCTCAGGGTCCTGCTTTGCTTAAGTTCGTCAATCTTAGCCAGCTTAATAAACACCTCTTCCGGATATAGCCTATGGCCGCCCTCCGTCCAGCCGGACTCTTCGATCAGTCCCATAATCGTATAGTTATGGACGGTCTGACGAGACAAACCGCTGTAGCGAGCTACTTCACCAATCTTATATTGTTTGACCGGAGGGTTATTCCTCAACCGTTCAGCAACACTTTTCATCACCAAAATATTATCTCCACAAATAATACATATAAACTCACCCCTGACAGCTCGCAGTAATATATATACCGCTTCCGCTTAAACCACCAGGTTTTACTGACAAAAATAGCCCCCTGTCTCCAGAGATACGATCTCTGTAGGGAAAAGTGCCTGATTTGTCTTCCACAAGGAAAACCTGAAAATACACAAACTTTGAGAATCAAAATCGATACTAAATCAGACAGTTACATAATATATTTTACGTTTTATAAAATATAAAATATATTATTTTGTTATTGGACTCAAATAAAATTAATAATAATTATAAAAAAATTAAAATCGTAACCGATTATGTCGATTATAGTTATATTAAAACAGAGATAAAGAAAGTTACTTAAAACACAATATAATGAAATCCCCCTATTAGAAAACTACAATATATGGACATTAATATAATTTACATAGGACGCTGCCAAACATTTCTGGAGACATTGAAAAAAGTTTGCAAAAATAAAAATATTTCACTGATTTCTACAGAAAATATCTCACAAGTTACTTATAAAAATAATGTTAACTACATTGTATTCTCTGACAATGACTGCTGTCTTGATAAATCGCCGCATTTCCTGGTTATCGTTCAAACCAGTAATGTCCCCACAACTTTACCCGGCTCAACCCCTATGGATATTGTATGTCAAAACTGCCCGGTTGAACTTGTTGATAATAAAATCACGCTTTATTTGAACCACCTCAAAGCCAGAAAATCAGAACTGATACCGCAGGAAATCAATCAGCTCATTACTGGAATGGAAGCCAATACCCCTGTCATTGACAACAATGAAAACATAATTATTGAACGATTCAAAAAAATCAGCAGCATATCTCGTAAGATAAACTGCCTGGATATAGATAGAATTGCCAGGGCTTGCGTTGAGGATATCCCAGAAATTTTTCGCGCAAACTACTCTTCTATATACACATACGACAAAAACAGCAACTGCCTGCATCTACTCAGACACAATCATCCACATAAAATTTCCAGCCTGATTGACGTTGCAAAAAATTCTACTCGACCAATGTGCCAGGCCGTAATAAATAAAAAGATGATGATACTGGATAACCTAAATAATAATCATAAAAATCCTGACAATAGCGAGTCGAATAACACAACTAATTATAAAACAAGCAGTTGCGTCATAGCCCCATTAATGAGCGGCGATTCTGTTCTGGGAGTTATTAACCTGGCAGATAAAAGTGATCTATCAAATTTTGAGAAACAAACTGATATGCCTGCTCTTGAATTACTATGCGAAATTGCAGGAGCAGCTCTGCAGAACCTGGAACTTTACAGAAAGATAAACCGTCAGGCACAAACCGATGGCATGACAGGACTGGTTAACCATATTACATTCTATAATTCACTGAATCGGGAAGTGGAGAGATTCAATCGTTATAAACACGACCTGTCACTGGTTATGATTGATCTGGACGGACTGAAAACGATAAATGACAAATTCGGCCACCTGGGAGGTGATACCGTAATATGTCATGTTGCTGAAAAGATCAAAAACTGCGTACGTAAAACCGATATTGCGGCTCGATACGGCGGTGATGAGTTCGCCGTTATTCTAACTGAAACAGCATTGGAAGACGCAGAAAAACTTGCCGGACGTTTACTTGAAATGGTTGAAAACGATATAGTCTATTTTAAAGATGAAATTATACCTACAACGGTTTCGATAGGCATCGGTCAATGCCGACCGGACCAGACTGTTGAAGAATTTGTTGAAACAATAGACTCCGCACTCTTTGATGCCAAGGAAGCCGGTAAAAATCGCGTTTTTATCGCCTGAAATTCATAACAAACACCTAAAAAGCTATTTGCATTCATACCAGCTGGTTCCATAGTTTGCTTCCGCGACAAGAGGCACCGATAGCTTCATTGCGCCGGTCATTTTCTCTGAAATAAGCGCACCATATTCCTCAGCTTTTTCTGCAGGCATTTCAAAAACAAGTTCATCATGAACCTGGAGAATCATCTTCATCTCTAAACTCTCTTTTTTAATGGTATTATGCAGGTCGATCATTGCCAGCTTCATTAGATCTGCTGCCGAACCCTGCACTACAGTATTAACCGCCATGCGCTCCGCTGCTTTACGCTGGTTAGGGTTACCGCCCGAAATATCCATTATCGCACGGCGGCGGCCAAGTATCGTCGAAACATAGCCGCTTTCCAATGCATCTCTTTTAATTGAATCCATATAAGATCCTATCTTTGGATATCTCTTAAAATAATCATCTATAAATCTGGCGGCTTCTGCTACCGGAATATCTATTGCCTGACTCAGACCATATGCGCTCTGGCCATAAACAATACCAAAATTTACCGCCTTGGCACGGGATCTCTGATCGGAAGTAACATGCTCCGGATCGACATCAAAAACCTGGCCGGCAACAAAACTATGTATATCCTGACCACTGGCAAAAGCCTCTTTTAGACCGGGGTCGTCGCTTAAATGAGCCAGCATACGCAATTCGACCTGGGAATAATCAGCTGCCAGCAATACCCAGCCCTTGCTTTGCGGAACAAAGGCTTTTCTTATCTGGCGACCTAACTCACTGCGAATAGGGATATTCTGCAGGTTGGGATCGCTGCTGCTAAGCCTGCCGGTCGCGGTACCGGTCTGGTTAAAACTGCCGTGCACACGACCTGTCGAACTGCATATCATTATAGGAAGCTTATCAACATAAGTACTGCGAAGCTTGCCCAGATGACGATATTCCAAAACCATCTTCGGTACAGGATGCATCTCGCTCAGCTTCTCCAGGACATCCTGGTCCGTTGAATAGCCGCTTTTGGTCTTTTTCTGTGAAGGTAAGCCCAACTTTTCAAATAGTATATCACCCAGCTGCTTTGGCGAATCAATATTAAATGAGCAGCCTGCAGCAGAGGTAATCTCTTTTGACAGCTCGTCCATACGTTCGGCTATCTCATTTGAAAGACGTTTCAGACAGGGAACATCCAACGCCATCCCGTTAAATTCCATTTCAGCCAGAACATCAACAAGCGGCATCTCGACACTTTCAAATAATTCTCGCAATTCCTTCTCATCTAACCTGCTGTCAAGATATCTGTATAAACGCCATGTTATATCAGCGTCCTCAGCCGCATAGTCACAGGCCATATCCAGGTCAACCATATCAAAAGTAATCTGGTTTTTACCTTTACCAATAAGTTCTGAAATTTTGATGGTATCATGGTCAAGATAATCTTTCGCCATGCTGTCCATGTTATGATATGACCTGTTATTATACTTCACATAACTTGCAAGCATTGTATCAAATATAACACCGCGAAGTCTAACCCCTGCTTTCCTGAATACAACTGTATCATATTTTATATTCTGACCAACCTTGCCGACTTTTTCATCTTCCAGGATCGGTGCCAGCAGCGGCCGAACTTCTTCCCAATCCAAAGGCGGGATCATAAACGGACCCTTAACCGGCAAATAATAGCCCGTACCTTCCTGCCATGATATACTAATGCCAACCAGCTCATTTGCTACCGGATTCAAACCTGTTGTTTCGGTATCAATCGCAAAGACCTTCTGCTTTTTCAGTTCTTTAAGAAACTCGTCAAACTTGTCCATGTCATCAATAAGCTGATAATTCGGCTTATCAATTTTCGGTGGTGTATAATAGTTCGCCTCTGCCGGGTCAGGTTCTACCTCAACACCGTCAAGCTCCAGCTGCTTCAATAATTTCTTAAAAGCAAGTTCGTTAAAAATCTTTGCCAGCGAATCATTATCAAACCCTGTCACTTCTGCATCAGTAAAATCAAAATCAAGGTCCATCTCACAGTCTATAGTGACAAGTTTTCGTGACAGTTCGAGGGTATCAAGGCTATCCCTTAAATTTTCACCAACCTTGCCTTTAATTTCATCCTGATGTTCGATAATACCGTCCAGACTATCGTACTGCTGTAGCCATTTAACCGCGGTCTTTGGACCTACCTTCGGCACGCCCGGCACATTATCCGATGTATCTCCAGTCAATGACAGCAAATCTATTATCTGATCTGGTTTCAAACCTTTATCTTCATACAGCGATTCGACGTCTGTTTTCTTGCCCTTTTGTATATCCATCATACAAACACCATCACCTATGAGCTGTTCAAGGTCTTTATCCTTCGAACATATCACAACATCAAAACCGCTTTCTCTGCCGCGTTTGGTAAGAGTACCGATTATATCGTCAGCTTCATAACCTTCATGGCGAACCACAGGGATATTCATTGCCTCTATAATAGAGTCTATCCGGGCAATCTGGCCGGGCATATCGTCCGGCATTGGCGGACGGTTAGCTTTATAATCCTCATACATTTCATGGCGAAATGACTTGCCCGGAGAATCCATCGCTACTACTACCATATCAGGATTATGCTCGCGCATCAGTTTAATTAGAATATTTGTAAAAATATAAACTGCTTTTGTGGGCTCACCGCTTGGGGTATTCATCGCACCGCCCATCGGGGCAAAATATGCGGCATAAATATGGGCGTGACCGTCGATAATATATAATGTCTTTTTACTCACTATTTAATTCCAAAGTACTTTACACGAAAAATAGCATAAGGTTAATCAGGAAACTCCCCAAAAGTAACTTCGCTATTTTACCTGATTGTTTCAACTAATATAATTGTTTAAACTCGCTAATAAAATATTCTAGCATGGCAAACAAATGATTACCAACAAAAAGCCTATGCTGTCCAATATCAACACTCGCTGATACATTCCTAAATTACTACTATATTTATATTTAAAATCAATGACGCTTAAAGCAATGTTGATATAAAACAACATCCCTCATAACCGGCATAACGAAAGACTATACACCAATTTAATCAATAGCACATAAACCCTAGCCTGACAAACGGTTATAAAAAAAACGCTCAAAACCGACTTCAGATTTTGAGCAGGATTATTTATTGCTTATAATATATGTATTGATCTCCAGCGGAGGAGGATCACCACAATTGAATAAACAGACTTTGGGGAGTCAAAACTATGGCTATTAGAGCTTACACACTGTTTGAGTCATTTATGGCTCGCAAAAGTCGCATAATTATACTTACTATTGCTAGTTATGCGGCAATGTGCTAGTCAAACCTGTGCAATAAAATAATAATCCGAAGAGCTTGAACTAAATTTTAGATATTCAGGCATTCGGTATTATTATGCGCACAGAAACAAACATTGGGACTGGCAGATTGTTTTTTAGGTACGCGGCATAAAACATCTTCTAATAATAATGCCCGATCAAAAGTGATCTAACTGATCTAATATCAAATAGCATCACAAACGATCGGATATTTTTATTTACAAGATATATGCCGCGTTTTTTATAACAAACCCGCGGATTCTTCCAGCCCGCAGATAATATTCATATTCTGTATCGCCTGACCGGCAGCACCTTTTATAAGATTATCAATCGCACTAAAAACGATCACCCTGCCGCGAGTAATTACAGGGCAGATATCACAGAAGTTGCTATTGGCAACATCGCGCACAGCCGGCGGCTCTTTACGCAATCTTACAAACTGCTCCTTGCCATAATACTCCTGGTACAACTCTTCCAGCTGCTGCTGAGTGACATCCTTCAGGGGCTTACAGTATATCGTTTCGATTATCCCTCTTTCATAGCAGCCAACATGCGGCATAAAAAGTGTAGATACACTATCGCCCGAAAACTCTGACAATATCTGGTCTATCTCAGGGTTATGACGATGACCCTGTACTCCATAGGCAAATATATTCTCTGTCATCTCTGGAAAGTGGAACATCTGCTTGGGTTTTCTTCCGGCACCGGAAGCACCCGACACAGCGTTAACAACAATATCAGACGGATCTATCAATTTCTCCTTCAGCAGCGGTGCCAGTCCCAGCGATGCCGCGGTAGGATAGCAGCCAGGATTCGCTACCAGTTGTTTGCCAACTATCTGATCTCTGAATAATTCCGGCAACCCAAACGCTGCATTGGCTATATTGGCCGGGTCGGTATGCTCAACTGCATAAACCTCTTCATACAGATTGACATCATGCAAACGATAGTCGGCACTAAAGTCAACCACCTTTATACCGGCTTTCATCAAACCGGCAACCGAATCCATCGCTACTTTATGCGGCAGGCAGCACAATACAACATCAGCCAGTTCTGCCGCAGCCCGGGGATCATACTCTTTAACTTCAAGGTCGAATAAACCTTTCAATTGTGGAAAATTATCTGAAATCTTTCCCCTATCCTGGGTAGCTGCCAGGTAGGTCACCTCGACATCTCTATGACGGGCCAGAATCTTCAAACTTTCAGAAGCGGTATATCCGCTCGCACCTATTATCGCAACTTTTATCATAATTCAAATTCTTTCATAAACATTAGCTTCATGCAAAGCCTCAAATCCGGTCGCCACGGGCAACGATTTTACTATTAATACACATAAACTACATGATGTTAATGTTACATTTTTGGCTTGTCAACTATTTAAATCCTGATACAATGTAACTTTGGTAGTAGCAAACAATAATTTGTAAGTCCCAAAATATACAAGTTTGAATGTTTTTCTGTCGACGCTATAGCACTCTTGTATTTGGAGTCAACCAAATGGATATATCAATACCACTAAATAAGATGACAACTATCGACAAATTGCGTGTAATCGAAGATATTTGGGAAAGTCTTTTACTTGATTCTGAAAATATTCCGTCTCCGTCCTGGCATGCAGATGTGCTTTCTGCCAGAGAGCAAAGGATTAAAGAAGGCAAATCTCAGTTTTCTGACTGGGATGAAGCCAAATCCAGAATTCGAAAGAATATGTAATGCCAATCCAAATACTTAATGAAGCTGAACAGGACCTGCTTGAAGGAGCCAGATTCTATGAAAATCAGGTTGCCGGCTTAGGTCAGTATTTTCTGGATTCTCTCTTCTCCGATATCGATTCCCTCCAGATTTATGGCGGTATTCACTCAAAATTCTTTGGCTATCACCGACATCTTTCAAAACGGTTTCCCTTTGCCATTTACTATCGTGTGGAAAATAATCTAATCCAAGTTTTAGCCGTCCTGGATTGCCGACAAAACCCTGAAAAACTCAAGGACCGGTTAAGTTAATTTACAAATGATTAACAGCAAGAACAATCCAGTTGAATGGACATTACTGATAATGCAAATGCAAGATGCCCAAGAATCACTTAGCGATCTAATCCAAAATATGTTTGAAGCTGGAAAAATAGATGATACTGAATTCCAAATTAGAATAACCCACATATACCACCATCTCAATACAGCTTGGAATTCACGTAATAGAGACAGAGAACCAATAGATGATGACTTCGAAATTGAAGAAAAGTTCCCCAAAGATATTGACAGATTAAAATAATGATTCAAAAAAGAAAAAGCTTAAATTCCAAACACGATATTTTTTCTTTTTATTTTCACCCTTTCCTACAGCATCACTGCCAGTTCCGATGCCACCATCTCCGCGGCATTCGAACGAGCCATATTCTTTGCTGCTATAGCCAGCTTGTAACACGAATCCTTATTCAAACTCTCACAGAAAACCTTATACAGCAGTGCCGCAGTCTTTACATCGTCATTTGTATCTTCAACGATAACCGTTGCACCATGACCTGCCAGTATCTCGGCATTTCTCAGCTGATGCTTATCCTTATGGTAAGGGTATGGTAATAATATACTGCCAACTCCTATCGATGTCAACTCTGCAAGAGTCGAGGCTCCCGCCCGGCATACCACCATAGAAGCCTTCTTGAGCTGTTCATCCATATCATCACAATAGCTCAAAACCTCGGTATCATAGGGCAACTCAGAATATTTTTCC
Source organism: Sedimentisphaerales bacterium (assembly GCA_963666285.2). GTDB lineage: Bacteria > Planctomycetota > Phycisphaerae > Sedimentisphaerales > SM23-30 > JAFGDI01. Next base: position 446,996 of record OY762711.1, on the reverse strand, counting down.
TGCACAAATTCGAAATCCCGCTCGCCGGTAATATGAACTATCTTCCACCCTTCCAGAAGACTTGGCTTACGGGCATGAATATAACCGACACATGAGGTAACTGCCGTATTAACATTATGGCCGCCCAGCGAACCGCCGAAAACCAACAGTTCACGAGTATATAACTTCTCAGGTGACAGTAGACCAACGTCACGACTGTAACCTGAACGCACCGGGCAGCCGGTGACCATACATTTATTACTATATCTGCCAAACTCCTCGACTGTTTCCTGCCATTGCACAAATATCTGGCTGACATATTTCTGGCTGAATTTATTCGCCTTGCCCGGCACGGCATCAGGGTTCAGCATAGCAACCGGAACATTCATCTTACATGCAGTCTTTATTGCTGGCCCTGAAGCAAAACCACCCAACCCGCATACAACCACATGCCCCCTGTGTTTTTTATACAATTCAGCTGCCATATGACAGCTCTTTTGCCAATCTAAAAGAAATCCCGGAACTTTCAAAAGATTACGCGGCACAGGCTTTACCGGCTGTGGTATATACTTCCAGGGATAATTAGATAAAATCTTCTTATCTATCTCACGCTCTGTACATAAAAACACAACTTCGGCATGAGGCAGTTTATCAGTCAAATACTGCGCAACGGAAATACCAGGGTACAAATGCCCGCCACTGCCGCCGCCTGCCAATATAAATATCGGATTACTCAAAACTTACTTCCATTTTTTCACGAAAGATACGAAATTTGCGAAGCTTTTCGTACTTGTCAATAAACCGCCACAAGCAAGAAAAACAAAGTCAAAAAGCAGCACCTTAATTATTTTAGTTATTCAGCATTAACTTTGAGCTCTTTATTGCTCATTCGCGCAACATTAATCAATACACCATACGCCAGTGCCGTAACTACCAGCCCGGACCCGCCTGCCGAGATAAACGGCAGTGCTATCCCTTTAGTTGGAGCCATGCCGGAAACCACAAACAGATTAATCAAAGCCTGGCAGCTTATCATTGCCGTTACCGAAAAGCCTATCAGCTTACCAGTTGGCTCATTACATTTCTGAATAATGCGTATCCCCTGGAAAATCAGCATAAGATACAGACCCACTACAATAACACATCCCACAAAACCCAGCTCCTCGGCTATTATTGCAAAAATAAAATCTGTCGTATCCTCCGGCAGCCAGCCCAGCTTTACCAGGCCCTGCCCCAAACCCGTTCCAAAAAGACCTCCTACTGAAATTGCCATTACCGACTGGTCTCCCTGATACCTCGCTCCGCTGGCAGCTTCCGCCAGTTTATCCGGATCAAAATGTGCCAGCACACGCTCCCAGCGATATTCAACTTTATATACGCCAAAATAAAAACCGGCCACGGCTATCGGTATCAATAAAAGAAGATACCGGGCTTTTACTCCACCTGAAACCAGCAATACGGTACCAACAAGCCCCAGCAAAGCAGCCGTACCAAAATCTTCCTTACCAATCAGACCGCACATTAATCCTAAAATACCAAAACCGGGAACAAAACCCTTCCAGAACTTTCCGGCATTATCATGATTATAAACTAGCCAGCCAGAAAGAAAAAACACTGTCAGCCATTTTACCAGTTCCGATGGCTGAAACCTTATACCAAAAAGGTTGAGCCAACGACTGGATGCATTTATCTCCACGCCGCCAAAACCGGGAATGAGCGTCATTATCAGGAATGCCAGGCTTATTATTAGATACAATATTACCGGGCTTAGCCAGAAACGCTTCTTATTGATCAAAAATATTCGATACGGCAATCTGCTGGAAACTGCTAAGACCAGCAACACTATCGGAACAAAGACTATTCTGCGTAAAGTCGTATATTGCCAGAATTGACTGTAATCTATCTCACGATCAATGGTCGCACCGGCTGAATATACCATCAATGCCCCCAGGCACAGCAGCGATGAAATTGCTATCATTATCCATGCCGCCTCAGGCGAGTATCTATTTTCCTTTAATAATTCTGGCATCTAAAGTCTTCCATGACTTGTAATTTTTGGCTATTTTATTTCTGCTTCAATCGCTTTGATTATTTCCTTCTTCGCTTCAGTCAGTGGTTTACAAATAGTTACACCGGCCGCTCTGGCATGTCCGCCGCCGCCTAAAGTATTTGCTATCTCATTCACATCTACATACTCTTTACTGCGAAGACTAAAACGAGTTTTCCCTTCTTCTTCCATCTCAACACACATTATCGAAACTTCAACACTACCAATCTGCATCGGCTCATTTACAATATTTTCTATATGACTGCGATCTGCACCAACTTTCTCCATCATACGGTTGGTTATTGTCATTATCGCAAATTTTCCTTCGCTCCTCAGCTCCAGGGTTTGCAATGCCTCGGTCATCAACAGCAGCTTAGCCGGTTCATGCTTCATGAAAAGGTCCCGATACATCTTGTCAACCTCGACACCACCACTTATCAGCTCTGAAGCTATGAGAAATGAATCTGCCTTGGTATTCTGGAACTTAAACCAGCCGGTATCGGTACATATCGCCACAAATACTGCTTCCAGGGCCTTTCGATCCATTGGAAAATCTGCTGCACGGCATAAATTATACACTATCTCACCGGCTGCGCCTGCATCAGTATCAATCACCTGGCAAGTTCCAATATCATCGCCTGATAAATGATGGTCCAAAACAAGAACAGGCTTGCCTAACGATGTACGCTCTATCAGATAATCGCCCAGGCCCGGCATCTGACGCTTTGCACGCGTGTCAACCACGATAATCAAATCATATTCATTTAATTTATCACTGGACATCTCTTCCTGCGAAACATTCTCTCCAACAATTAACTCATCTCCGCTCAACAGGAATTTATACGACTCGCCAACATAGCTCAGCAGCATAACATGACAGACACACTTCCGGTCATCCAGCTTTGCCTGGGCTCGTATGCTCCGGCATAATGCTATAGTTGAGCCGATGGCATCCCCGTCCGGCCGAACATGGCTTACCACCAATATTCTTGAAGAGCTTCGAAGCATTTCTATCGCTTCTAAAAAATTCTTATTTCCATGCATTTTCTAATACCTTTTAATTCTGGTACTTATATAATTACTGTAAGCCGAAAGGTAAAAACCTTCTCCGTCGCCAATGGCTACCGGCTGCTCACTATTTCTTTTACTTTTTTACAGTCATCGTCTATTTGCTTTGTCAACTCTTCTATACTATCATACTTCTCTTGATCACGAAGTTTGTCAACAAATTCCAATAATATATGTTTATCGACCAGGGAATCATATTCTCCTTCAAAATCAAGTAGAAATGCCTCTATCTGGTACACTCCGTCTTCAAAAGTCTGGCAATGCCCCAGGCTCACAGCCGCCTGGTAAATATCATTACTATTCCATACATGTTCAAAATTACTGCCAATCTTTGCCCGACAGGCAAAAACTCCATCCTCTGGGACAAGCAAACCATCATTATATACCTTTAAATTGGCAGTAGGAAAACCAATTTCTCTGCCTTTGCCGCGACCGCTTACTACTGTCCCGCCAAGAACATAATTTCTGCCGAGACATTTCCGAACCTGGTTAAATTCACCTTTGGAGATAAACGAACGGACCAGCGTAGAACTGATGGCCGTCGGGCCTTCAATGCTGCATTCAAATTTACTTGATGGGGTTATATAAGCCTCAAAACCATACTGCAAGCCAAGTTCCTGCAGTGTAATAATCGTTCCGCAGCCTCTTGCACCAAAATTAAAGGTCTGACCTTCTACAATATACTTTATATCGAGCTTCTGAACCAGGATATCCCAGACAAACTCTCTCGGTGTCATTGCCAGGAAATTCATATTGGGCTCAAGCATAATCACACCTTCCACAAGGTTAGTCTCTTCGAGTAGCTTAAGCTTCATCTGCGGAGTTGTTATCTGGGGAGGCCGTTTTTCGCGACGAAGTACAAATGCGGGAGGTGGCTCAAATGTCATCACATAAAATGGAAGACCTTTACGGCCCGCCAGGTTACCTGCCGAATTAATTATCTCCTGGTGTCCCAGATGTAAACCGTCAAAATTGCCTATCGTCAAAACACAACCACTAGCCGGTCGATTAAATCTTTCTAAATTTGTTATTAGTTCCATTACTAATAATTATCGTGATTGTATCTTACGAAGCAACAATAAACTGGATTGTACATAAGTAAGTACCTTGCCGACATATACTAATGGCTGTTGCTTAATGATATGTTTGTTGACTTTCGCTGTGAAAACAGCCAGATGACGGTATTGGCATCATCCCAGGTTTTATCACCAGAGCCTAAATGGTCGGTTTCAGGATATTCGATATATAAACTGGTACCACCTTGTCTTATTATCTCTTCATAACCGGGTTTACTGCTAAATCTCATCTTATCTTTGCCGCCAACATGCACCCTGGTCGGAATATGCTTATATCTGGCAACATCGAGCTTCAGCTGTTCCATCTCCTGGGCCGTTGGCGCACTGTATGGAACGCCGACAAACCAGCCGGCACAGGATACTGCTCCCGCAAACAAATCCGGAGCGGCCTTCAAAAATTCCCAGCATGCACCACCACCAAAAGAAAAACCGGTATAGTAAACTCTGTCAGAATCGATACTTAACTCATCACTATCAATCATATCCTTGATCAGGGAGATTGATGCCTGTGTATACCAGCCCTCTTCATTAATTGCGGCTAACTGGCGTAACCTATTTGATAAATTGGGCTTACCGCTTGCTCCGGACGGATAATATGGTGCTGGAATAGCATCCTTCTTGATATCTGGAATTTGCGGCACTATCGAAAAACATTCCATATTTTCATCATAATAATATTTTACATATAAATTTCTTGCCAGGTTCCATCTTTCCATACTTAACCGATTATCATTTCCGCAGCCGCCTGAACCGTGAACACTTACTACCAGGGGATACTTTTTCGATGGGTCATAGTTCCTCGGGTACATTATTCGATATGGTAAACTTCCACCGCCAAACCTGTACTCTCTTGGTATGTGACCGTATATTCCCTGTGGAACCGCTACACAGCTATGCTCGATAGATTGTATATTCACTTTCCCTGCCGGACACAATACCAGCCAACAGTGAGTCGCCCCACTCATCGAATAAGTAAAACGTTTTGTCTTACCTGATGATATCTCATTAAGATTACTATAGTTATAGCTTTTATCCAGGGCTTTATCAATATCCCTGCGGGTAAAATATATCATACCTGCCTGCAAACTGCCGCTGCCACTATACACTATAGTAACATCATGATGATTTAGCTCTACTCCTTTTTGTGCATAGATTACCGGAGAGACAAAACAGGACTTACCATTTATTGTCTTCTTTTCCCAGGTAGAGCCTATCTTGGATGGGTCAAGATCCGCGCTGTAGCTCTTAGCCACATATTCCGGGCTGTTAATCAGACTTACACCTATCTCAACCGGTTCCAGCTTGGTTTCTTTCGGCACTATATCTAAAATACCAGGCTTCTCTTCCTCTGGATCTTTAATGACCTCCTCTTTTACCACTTCTTTGGCAGGCCCACGATTAATCTTTTGAGGAATTGGATTAAAACCGGCTTGGCTTATAGATGCCATATGCAGATTTAGCACTAATATCAATACTATTAACAGCTTTACATGTTTTCTCATCTTAATCTTCTTTCAATCTATACAATATTATATCAGGGTTGAAAGTACTTGTATCGGCGAACTGACAACAATATCTTATTAACTTATTAATAACGTTTATATTATTGCCTTAATCAATAAAAAAATATCAAATTGTTCGCCTTCCTCAAATCCTTAATATTACATAAGTTGAGCGCAAAATACAGTTAATTCCCGATAAAATAGCTTGACTTTGAAATCCTCTACCGGTAAGGTTTAGCGGTCACTGCAAACTAGCTCATGTTTTTGCTAGCGGCAGTAGAAAATGTAATAGAGATGGGCCGAAAGGCTGAAAAATGATAAACCTAACTTAGACAAGGAGTTGCAAAACTATGGCTAAAGTAAAAGTTGGAATTAACGGTTTCGGCCGTATCGGACGTATGGTTTTCCGCGCTGCTGCAAAGCGTGATGACATCCAAATCGTTGGCATCAACGACCTGTTGGACGTAGATTACCTGGCATATATGCTTAAATACGACTCAGTACACGGTCGTTTTGATGGCGATGTTTCAGTTAAAGACGGTGCTCTGGTTGTTAACGGCAACACAATCCGCATAACTGCTGAACGTGACCCTGCCAACCTGAAATGGAGCGAAGTTGGTGCTGAAGTTGTTGTTGAATCTACAGGATTCTTCCTGACTGACGAAACTGCTCGTAAGCACATCGAAGCTGGCGCAAAGAAAGTTGTTCTTTCTGCTCCTTCTAAAGACGCTACTCCAATGTTCGTTTGCGGCGTTAACACTGACAGCTACGCCGGCCAGGACATCGTTTCTAACGCGTCTTGTACTACTAACTGTCTGGCTCCTATCGCTAAGGTACTGAACGACAACTTTGGTATCGAAAAAGGTCTGATGACTACTGTTCATGCTGCTACTGCTACACAGAAAACTGTTGACGGTCCTTCTATGAAAGACTGGCGCGGCGGTCGCGGTATCCTGGAAAACATCATCCCATCTTCAACTGGTGCTGCCAAAGCTGTTGGTAAAGTTATTCCTGAACTGAACGGCAAACTGACTGGTATGGCTTTCCGTGTACCTACTTCTGACGTTTCTGTTGTTGACCTGACAGTTAACCTGAAGAAAGAAGCTACATATGAAGAAATCTGTGCTGCAATGAAAGCTGCTTCTGAAGGTCCTCTAAAGGGCATCCTTGGTTACACCGAAGAATCTGTTGTTGCTACTGACTTCCGTGGCGAAGTTTGCACATCAATCTTCGATGCTAAAGCTGGTATCCAGCTTGATGGCACATTTGTTAAAGTTGTATCATGGTACGACAATGAAATGGGCTACTCAAACAAGGTTCTTGACCTGATCAAAGTTATCACTGCATAATTTTAGCAGCACATAATAATTGATTAAAAAATTAAAAGCTCACAAGGTTATCTTTGTGAGCTTTTTTATTTTAAGGTGGCCTTAAAACTTATATCTCAAAGTGGCACCAAAAGCCGCCGCCTCGTTCCTGTAATCTGCCGACTCTGAAGCACCGTAATTTCTCTTATTCATATCAGGGTCAAACAGTCCAAGCAGATTATATCCTGTAAATTGAATTGATAGATTGTCGCTCGGTTTATACTGCACACCCAGGTTAAGAAAATAGCTGCCCCTGTATGCCGCTTCCCAACCATCGTCGTCTCTTGGATTATCCGTATTATCTCTTAGATAGTCTGAATAGTCAGCCAAACCTGGAAGCCCCCAATACACTCTCATAGAACTATGCAAACTCCATTGCTCATTAATATCATAGTTCGCATACAACTTTGTTACATGATTAGACCATCTTGCCAGGTCATTACCATAACCATACGGCGATGCTGTTACTACTGTAGTATACGCCTCATTTAAACTAAAAGAATCCAGCTTGGTATAAGCGTGAGAAATTCCAAATTTCAACTTCTCTGCCTGATAGTTCGCCTCAACCTCGGCGCCATAGCTCTTCTGTTCACCTAGCAAAACTACTCCGGCATCATCATTGGAAATACCAACCTGGTCCAGTATATAATAAAAACCCGTTGCGGCAAAATTCAGATTTTCTGCACAGATACGCTCATAACGCAGCTCAAAATTCTCCAGCTCTTCAGGATCTGTCTCATTATTACCCAGCAGAGACTGGGCCTTCATCTCTTCTTCGTAGCTGGCCCTGACAGATCGTGACCACATAAACTTAATTGTATTTCGGTCGTCCATCGAATATATCAAACTTGCCCTGGGCGAAAACATATTAGAACTATATGTATGATCATCCAGACGCATACCACCAAACATTGTAAATTCCTTATTAATATTCCACTGGTACTCACCCAATACAGAATACATATCTGTCGACCACCTCGGCATCTCTGGCGACAAACTCGATGATATACCATAATCTACATTTGGCCAGCCAAGACTCGGATAACCCAATTCCAGGTGCTGATACTCTACTCCAAAAGCTGTTTTATGGCTTTCTGAAATATTATGAGTCACAATTGCCTTGCCAAAATACTTATCCTCACGATATGCATTCGAAATATCAGAATTTGTTACCCTGCGAGTAAAATTCGTCATATCATAGCTGGTCGAAAAGTCAAATTCCGTATTATCTGAAATGTCATTATGATAGCCAATATAGTTTGTTAACTGGTTATATGTATAAAATTTCCTTTGCAGAGGTTGGGCATAATCTGCCCAGCCATATGGGTCTCTTGCCAGAATCCAGGAATCATATACCAGCTTTTTACCACCTTGAGTATATCTCGTCCATAAATCCCAATTTTCATCCTTTAACTGCATGTGAAACTTCATCGGCGGCTTACCCCTGGCCGAAGCGCGATCATTGGCAACAGAACTATCAATCATTGCTTCTCCGGCTCCCGTTCCATCGCCCGGCAAATGCTCGGGGCCTGTATTTGTCCCCCAGGCTGGATCCCACCATGAATAAGTTGACTCTGAAGGAAAATCCATAGCATATATCTGGTATGAATCTTCCGGTTGTGCTCCGGGATACGCCCCTATCGCACCATAGAAAAACAGGCCGAATCCATTATCAAATTTCTTGCCGTGTTTGATCTCTGTAACATAAAACTCTTCTATCGAACCAAGCTTTGCCGTAACCTCAGTTCCTTGAAATGTATCTGCATTAAAAGTAATTATATTAATAACCATCGACACAGCTCCCGGACCATACAGGGCCGAACCTGGCCCGCGAACAATATCTATATGATGGATATCACCAAGCATCGGCAGGTCACGCTCGGTTGTCGCGCCATAGTGAGTCCTCTCATTCATTACCCGGCCATTTACCAGCAATAAGTATTTATCATCGCGGTCGCCTATTATTCCACGCAAACCCATATTCTGCTGCTCCCAGTGACTCCTCATTATTTGCAGGTTCGGCACATAAATATCAAGCAGCTCATCCAGGCTCCTGCAGTTGGCCGCTTCGATATCTTCACTGGTAATAGTGGTAACGGTGCCAGGTGCCATCTTCCTGGATGTGGCTGTCAGAGACGCGGTTGATTCTACTTCGACATTCATCAGATCCTCTAATGACATGTCAAGAAAATCATCTCCTTTCATTTCTTCTGATTCTGCTAAAACAAATGATGCAAATAATAAAACAGACAGTAGTACAAATAAATTTCTATTCATTTTTAACTCCCATTCATTAACTAATTCTATATCACACATTCTATAACACTCTCTTCGAGAATATATTATGACACATTTAAATGTCTTTTCATTAATTATCATAATTAAGCTTAAATTACACAAAATGTCACTTTTTTTTGTATCTTAGCTCTAAGCCAAAAATATTATTGGACCAATTCTGGTGTCCTATTATTGACATAATCGTTATACTCTGAACAAAAATCCCTTATTCTTTACTCATTGACATTTCTGACATTAAAACTAAAATGGAAATAAAAACGTATAAATTTACTCTATTTAGGGAAAGAGCAACTATGAAAAGAATGCTTACCAATCTGACCGTGATATTTATCGCTTCAATCTCCATCTCACTCTTTGCTGCCGATGATTATTCATCTCAAGTAGAATCTAACCTTGAAAAAGCCGGTGACAACGCCGCAGAACTAAAAATGGCACTTTCAAAGGTCCCTTCGGAACACGCCGAAGCTATGCAGTTTCTTATTGCATATATGCCCGAACGTGACCTGAAAACACTCTCTGCTGAGTTTCTTCTGGAAAATGTCGAATATTCATACAAAGCACTGGATGAATCACCATGGAAGAAACAGATATCCAAAGATATTTTCTTCAATGACATTCTGGCCTATTACTGCATCAATGAACGACGCGATAACTTCCGAAAGGATTTCTTTACCAGGTTCAAGCCGCTGATTGCAAAAGCTAAAACTCCAGGCGAAGCTGCCGTTATGCTCAACCAGAAAATTTTTGACCTGCTCGATGTTAAATTCTCTCGCAAACGACCTAAAGCTGACCAAAGCCCATACGAAACAATTGAGGCGTATATGGCTTCCTGTACCGGGATGTCGATTCTGCTGATAGAAGCATGCCGATCGGTAGGCATACCTGCCCGATTCGCCGGAACTCCGCTTTGGTCCAACCTCAGCGGTAATCACTCCTGGGTAGAAGTATGGGACAACGGCTGGCACTATACCGGCGGCGGTGAACCGTCGGGCAACAACCTGGATGAGGCCTGGTTTTCCGAACGCGCCAAGACCGCCCAGAAAGACCACAAACTCCATGCTATCTATGCTACCAGTTATAAACACACCGATATAAACTTCCCGCTGCCATGGCTGGAAGACAGTAAATATATATACGCTGTTAACACCACCGAACGTTATCTTGAAAAAAGCAAAGACGAAAGGATTACTACCGAAGCAATTACCAAATTCGATGTCGAAGCTTCTCTGCACGCGCTGGACCAGCTGAAATCATACCTGCAAACTCAGCACGACAAACGTAAACCAATTCAACAGCAGCTGTTTTTTGATGTGCCGCTTACTAAACAACATGCCGAAGAAGCTAAGCAGCTGCTCTGGCAGGATTACGTAAGCTATGCAAAGCAAACACGAAAAGCTGAAATGGACAGCCGTGAAATTACTATCGATGACAAAACTATGCCGTTCTTCTATAGCATTACAGGCGATATGCCTGACGGCGGACGCAGCCTGTATATCTCACTTCACGGCGGAGGTGATGCCCCAAAACGGGTCAATGACAGCCAATGGGAAAATCAGAAAAAACTTTATAAAATACCGGAAGGTGTTTATCTCGCTCCACGTGCTCCGAATGATGCATGGAATATGTGGTTCCAGGACCATATCGACGCAATGTTCGATCGCCTGATCCAGGATATGATCATATTTGAAAATGTCAACCCAAACCGGGTATATCTCATGGGCTACTCTGCCGGCGGAGATGGCCTGTATCGTATGGCTCCGCGTATGGCCGACCGTTGGGCGGCTGCTTCTATGATGGCCGGCCACCCTGGCGACTCTTCAATGATCAGCTTAGCCAATACACCGTTCTCTATACATGTCGGCGCTAACGACAAAGCTTACAACCGTAATAATGAAGCTGTCAAATATGGAGATATAATGGATGAGCTTGAACGCACCAATCCGGGCAGCTATCCGCACTGGACTGAAATCTATAAGGACAGGGGGCACTGGATAGACAAAGGAGCTGCTGATGCCATCCCTTGGATGCATGATTTCACCCGCAACCCAATCCCCAAAAAAATCATCTGGGAACAGAATAAACATAATAGATTCTACTGGCTGGCTGTACCTGAACTGTCACAAGGTGAAATTGTAAAAGCAAAAATTAAAGATCAGTCAATCAATATCGAAGCTGAAAACCTGGATGAAATATCCATCCGCCTGAATGATGACATGGCTGACCTAAACTTCGAAATCATTGTCGAGGCACCCGGCAAAAAGCTATACGAAGGACCTGCCAGGCGTACTATTCAGACAATACACAAAACTCTGGCCGAACGAGGCGACCCGGCATCAGTATTCACCAGCGAAATAACTGTAAAACTAAAATAGATTACTCAACTAGTTTGTGCTAATAAAAAAGCGGAAAGAACTTAATTGCTCTCTCCGCTCTTTTTTTTATACCCATAACAGTTGAAAATGACCGCTCGAGCGTGGCAAATTGATTACATTACATCTACCTTACGAGCGATCGGGCAAAATCATACACTATGTGTACAGTTTGCCGTTCTCACGACAATCCACCCTATTGCAGACTTCTTCTTACTTTATTTAACTTCTAAAACAACCACACTCATTGGAGGCAGGGCTGCAAATATTTCACCATTAACGATACTGACATCATCAAATTCAGCTGGCTTGATATTCTCTGGCTCTTCAAATGTATTATGAGCATTCATCTTATCTGCTGTTAAGACTCTGCCGCTAACACTCTTTGCCTTCACACCATCTAGTGAACATTCCAGCATCGCCGGTTTGCCGGGATCCATATTACACATTGTTATATGGATAACACCACTGCTGTCTTTTGAAACCGAAGCTGTCAAGGAAGGTAGCTTGATATCATCTCTTGTATATGCATTACATGCCAGGTCAACCGGCAGCATTGTAGCTCCCTGGTGAACTTTATACATTTCAAATACATGATAGGTTGGGGTTACCAGCATTTTTTCTTTATCAGTCAGAACCATCGCCTGAAGAACATTATTGATCTGGGCAATAGCACACATCTTTACTCGATCGCAATGATTATTGAATGAGTTCAGGTAGATACTCGCCGATACCGCATCACGCAATGTGTTCTGCTGGTACAGGAAACCGCCCTTGGTGCCCTGCTCTTCATCCCACCATGTTCCCCATTCATCAATATAAAGAGCAACACGGCCGCGATTGTCGTATTTATCCATAACCTCGATATTCTTTTTGATAAGATTATCAATGTTTAGAGTATTCTTCATCAGGTAGAACCATTCTGTCTCATCAAAAACAGTTGCGCTGCCTTTCTGGTTATGGCCCCAGCTGCCGGTCCCGCGAACATAATAATGCAGACCGAATCCGCCCATCCTGGTTCCAATATGTTTCATGATTGAATCCGTCCAGCTTGGATCACCGCCGTTTGGACCGCACGCTACTTTTATTATCCTGCTGCCCGGATAATTGCGAACATAAGTCTGATACCTCTTATAAAGGTCAGAATAATATTCAGGTGTCATATTGCCGCCGCAGCCCCAGTTTTCATTACCGACACCAAAATACTTTATCTTCCATGGCTTCTCACGACCGTTTGCCCGTCGAAGGTTAGCCATATCACTATCACCATCAAAGGTCATATACTCCACCCAGTCCTGCATCTCTTCTGGAGTACCGGAACCCATATTACCGGCAATATATGCCTCACAACCCAGCATATCACATAAATCCAAAAACTCATGTGTTCCAAATGCATTGGTATCTGTTACCATGCCCCAGTGAGTATTAATCATCTTTGCTCTTTTATCACGTGGACCTATCCCATCCTTCCAGTGATACTCATCCGCAAAACATCCGCCCGGCCAGCGTAGCACAGGTATATCCAGCTTCTTCAAAGCCTCCACAACATCTGTCCTTATTCCGCGAACATTTGGGATATCAGAATCCTCGCCTACCCAGAACCCTTCATAAACACAACGGCCCAGATGCTCGGCAAAATGACCGTAAATATCAGGCTCAATTCTATATTTGCCGTCATTTACATGTACTGTCAGTTTTGCTGATTCATTGGTATCATTAATAGTGATCTCAGCTGAAACAAAATTACAGTATAAAATTCCCACCAGCGCAACAGATAAAAGAATAAACCTCTTCATTGTTTTACTCCTATAGATATAATTTGAATTATAAAAGAATTTCTACTTGGGAAGGATTATACCATAACATAAATTTATTCAAAACAAAATATGATATATTCTGCTGTAAAACACTCAATTTAGCGCAAAACCTGTTTTACTATCACCACTTTTATTTCTGCCATCACCACCTTTTGCACTCAATATACAAAAACACCTATTTGAGTTTCAAACTCTCCCGAATAAGTCGGCAATGCTCTAATATCTCATTTCTATTATTAAAACCAATTAAGCTTTTACTATATTAAATAATTCAAAGTGACCGATTTTACACTTTTTATTGCTGTAACACAATTTAATACAAATTGTTACATTAATGATTTAATTAGCTTGCCGCTTTGCGGCAAACCTTCCCTAATACCCAATACCTAACAACAAATACCTCTCAAACTGGCCATCGGTCAGTTTGAGTAAATAACTTTCGTATCATTCAAGCCGTAAATAAAGATACAACTCTATCAATCATCAAACATGGTCAAAACATAAGTTATATTTAAGGCAGCTTCTGGAACAGTAGCATTGAAAACGCCGCCTCCGGCAAAGCTTTTAAATAAGTTCACTGAATCAAATCCAACTTTGGCGGAGCAACACCTTATATTTTTGCTGATTATCAGTCAGTTTACTCAACCAACAATAAAATTGCCGTTTGTCTCGGCATTGGCATTGCCATCTTTAGCTGACTTTATTCCATCTGCCGCAAATATGCCAAAAACACTGTCTGCATCATAAGCAACACTGCCGAATTTTATCGACCCGATTGAACCGTTAAGTTCGTAAGGTAAATCGATATTACCAATATCAGTTAATGCTGAAATATCTGGCAGCTTACCGGCTGAAATTACACTACCGCTATATACTCCCTTAACAGATACACTCTTGATATCGCCGGAGCCAAACACATCATCACTGCCCGGCCTGGTATCATCGCCCAGACTGTAACCGGACAATATCCAGGAATCAATCATATCGCCTGCAAGCGAGATAGCACCGATATTATTCAAACAGCAAACCTTTGCCCCTGACATATTGTTAGCTGATATCTTACTTATCTCATTTACCGCATCTATCCGACCGCTGATATCTCCTTTAGTGCTGATAGATTTAATAGTACCGTTGATTGAAGCTATCAAATCAATATCGCCGCCGGCCTTTACCGCACCCAGATCACCTTCTGTTGTAAATATTACCGAGGTACCCATCTCGCCTTTACAACTAACCGAACCGACTGACGTACCGTATATCGCCGCATGATCAAATGCATACGCACTAACTTTGCCAATACCTTCATAGGAAATAATATAGCTGCTGATCGTCCCGCTCTTACTTGCAACCGCTTTTACCGGACCGGTTGACAAAATCTCTCCTGACAAATCTCCGCTAACTGCTATTCCGCCAATTCCACCAGTAGTTGTCAAGACATCTACATCGACATCACCTTCTTTTACACTGAATTTACCCAGTTCCAGGCTGTTAACTTCACCTGAACCAAATGACAGCACCGCGACACTTTTAACCGTATCCAAAATACTGATCTCTACGTTCTCGCCGATATTGCCCGCTTTTACCGTGCAACCGCTTCCGGCTTCGGCAACTATCACCTCACTGTTATCCGAAATATCTCCCCAGCTCAAACTTGCCAGGCTGCCGGCAACTCCGATATTACCGATAAGATTAACGCCCTTACCGGAAATACTCTTCAGCGAACCGGAAATTATATCGCCGATATCTACCGAATTATCACTGCCGCCTTTGGCCGAAATTGCTATAGAGCTTGCCGCGCTGCTCTCTGTCACATACATTTCGTTCAGCAGCAGATTATCACCAGAAACTATAACGCTTTTACTACCATCAACAACTATATTGTCACCTACAAATGACAGGGTTGCCGCTGCCGATTTCACCGCTATTGAAACTACCGTCCCGTCGCTGTCAACATACTGCACTTTTGACGCACCGCCGGTACCTATTGCAACTTCTGTTGTCGGCAATGATGATTCTATCACCACCGGCTCGGCATAATAACTCACATACGGCACATCACCCTCACCGGCTGTCGTTGCATAAATATAATATGTTCCGGCCGCAACCGACGATGTGTCCCAACTATAGCTCCCGTCTGCCAACTCTGTACCTATCAGTATCCCGTCATTTCCTTCGCCATCAGTATCATAATAGAACGAAACTTCCGAACCGCCGGTATATTGTATACTGACTTTACTCGTATACGCATTTACTACCGCCGAATCAATGGCAACCTCCGAACCTTCGGCTGGCTCGTACCCATTAAAATCAACATTGCCGAGATCGTCATTTGACTGAACTGTCAATGTCCAGCTCCCGGCATCCGGTGAATCTATCAATAGCACCTTACTGCCGTTTGATGATAGATCATCTACAACCATTATAAAATCGCTGGCATCAATAGCCACCTCATCATAAACGGTCCCGTCAGGAGCTGTCAGCAGGATCTCGGCAACACTGCCGCTGTCCCAGCTAGCATTAATCAGCAGCCAGTCAGCATCTTCCTCTGCTGTATAAACCGTTGATACTGTATTAATCGCTTTACTATTATATGCTTTTGTCAAACTGCTCTTGGCTCCGGCCTGGGCCTGGGCCGCTTCCTTACCACCCAGGAAACTGTAGCTGCCGTCCAGGTTAACCTTTATACCGATTGTGAAATCATACTTCTTGCCAAATGCGGTTATCGACGTTGTACCCCAACCCGCAGCATAATCATTTGAGTAATCATCATCATTGGTAAATTTAAATACTGTGGTGCCATTACCAATATTCTGACCGCCCCATATCGGGATAATCGAAGGAATTGCAACACTGCCGGTTCCGATCATATTCAAATTCATCTTCGAATCTGCTTTCATCGTACCGTTAATTGTCAGCAGGTTATTCAACGCCGTCGCAGTACACGCCGAGGTCAGCGTACCCTTCTCCCAGTTCAACGTCGCATTCGCAGCTCCCTCTACCAGCCCGCCTACGACTTTGACCGTACCCGAACCCGTTAGCTGCTCAAATGTAAAACCGCCATCAACCGCAAACTCCGCTAACGCTCCTTCCAGATCGCCGCCCGCCCAATCCGGCAGACTTATCTCTATCTTCTTACCGGCACTAAAGCCCAGCCCGCCGCCAAACTGTATTTTCGTGGCGTCCTTATCCGCTATATTGTTCACATAACCATTAATACTCTGTAGAAACGCGCCTGTCGTTCCTATCGGCAGCTCGATGCCATCAACTCCAAGCTTCACATAGTTCAGCTCCTCGTTTACAAAACCAAGCCCGCAAATTATATCCATTCCCGGCGGAACAGTAAAGATACCGTCACCCTGCACGCTCATACCGACCCCGGCAACATCACGAACCTCAAGCGACGCCTCTTTTATTACCCACTGGTCTTTTACTATAACAATCTCGCCTATACTGAGCTTGCCGTACCATTTTATATCGCTGGCCGAAACCTCTATATACCCGTCTGTCCCGGCATAAGTATCGGTTATAAACTCTGCTGTTGCATCAAACACTTCCGGAAGCACGACCTTACCGCGGAACCTCAATGCCTCTGGCTGGGTACCCGCTGCCGCTACATACTCGACCGACAACTGCTCCGCTGTCAGATTCAGATACGGCAGATCTATCTCCACATCATCAAAGGTCATCGTCGCTCCATTCAGCGACTTACCTGACGCCGTCAGTGACAGATACTGACCGCCTGACAATGTGATAGCATTCGAACCGAACTCGGTCGGCAGTTTTATATCGCCCTGCAAGTCCAGCTTAGCGGCACCGTTACTCACGCCTATCTTCATCGAACTGTATCTTAGATACTGACCTGCTATCGTCAACTCAGATGATACCGAAGCATCTGTATCCTGGACATAATATGTCGTATCCTGATTAATCAATATTTCAAAACTGCCGTTCATCAGTCCCTGGCTGCTGCCGGTAACCGACGTTGTCACAACTCCCTCAGCAGACAGCTTCTCGGAATCAATATTCAGACTACCTTCAACCGTTAGCTCCGGCTTAAATACGCCGCCTGTCAAACTCGCGTCCGGCCCAATTGATACCGTACCGCTATATTCAAATCGATTATCACTGCTATCCCAGGTAAAATCATCCGGTTCGATACTGATATCCAGCAGCTTCAGATTTGGAAACGAGGCAAACACAGACACCGTCTCGGCATTGGCCACTCCGTTAGTGTTCTCGAAACTGCCCGACGGGATAGTCACACTCACCGGACCATCACTAAACTCTCCCGACAAGGTATATCTATAGGTATTTGTACTTGAATCTATCAGCTTGGGCTTTCCAGAAACCGTTACACTTTCAGCTCCGCTGCCGCTCAGCTCCAGCTCATCGCCGGTCACTGTCTTCTTATCCGCTCCGTTCAATATCAGGTCTAGATACCCGTTCTCGTTCAATTCATCGGTATACGCATAACCTACCTCATCATAATTCGCTGCCAGCTCACCGGTCGGTCCCTCCAATGCATCCGACGATATCGTATATAAGCTTATATAGCTGTCATAAACCCAGTTAGCTTCGTCTAGATCACCCTGACCTACTGCCGCTAACGCAACATCACCGGTAGCACTGGTCGCTATCGCCTCAACACAGAATTCATCTGAATAATCATAATCGTTAGGCACCGGCAAACACGAACTCCACAGTAAACTGCCGCCTGAATTATAAGCTGTTACATGATATGAAAGGCTCTTGCTGTAATTACTCTCTATCGGGTTTACTTCTTCATAATCTGCATAGGTCGAAGCCAGGCCAAAAACATATATCGTCCCGTCAGAACTGATATTAACGGCTGTAACCGTAGCATCTGTGATATTCCTCGTCCATACCAGTGAACCTTCATCATATTTCTGTATATAGCCCGTGTTTCGATAATTATTGTCGGTAGAATAGCCAACTGCAAAATAATCGCCGTTACTGCCTACCTCGGCATTCGACACTGAATAATCAATTGTACTTATCAGCTCTAGCTCACCGCTTGCATCAAAGGTATAGATACCGTCATCAACCTGGTAGGTCAGCGGGAAATATATCTCCGTTGCTGATGGTATCTTCGCTGTGTCACTATACGAATAATAATCATAATAACTATCGTAATCTTCATATCGGGCAACTATCTCCATCTTGTTATCCGATGATATATACGAGATTCCGTAAAGTGACTGCTGGTTAATCGGGTAATCTGGATACTCCGCGCTGTATTCCCATTCCGAAATACGGGTAAATGCATAAGCTCCGCCATCAGACGTTGGTGTCAAACCGCCGCTGTTAGCTGTCCAGTAATGGCCTTTATTAGTCGGGTTAGAATACAAATTATCAACCAGGTCAATCTCTGATATTATACTTCCATCAGAGCTTAATACCACAGGATCACCTCCCGCTGACACCCAGATATTATCGGACGAATCTATTTCGATATCACCAAGGTGCCTCGAACCTAGATCAACAGTCCATTCTACGCCGGACAAGTCCTCTTTTATCTTGGTAACAAAGACAAAATAGTCCACACCGCCATAAAATCCCTGACCGGACAAGACTATTCCGCCATCACTGGCATAGTCCAGGTCTTTTATCATTATACCACTTACATCATCACCTATCTCAAATCTTTCGATCGAATCAAAATGAGGCTGATACGTTGAACCGTTCAGCAGAACCCTGCTCTCCAATGACTCCAATGTCAGACTTGAACCGGATTTAACTAAACTTCTTGAATCTCTATTCTTCATAAATATCCTGATCATAAATGGTTATACTAATATACTCACAACCTTTACATATAACATTTATCTTTTAACGTTTTCTTCAGGTATAAGTCTCGCCTGATACTACCGCTCGATAATTGTCAAGGTATACGTTCTTCTCCTCTAAATATCGTCACATGAAATACTTACCTTTAATATAACCATACAGATATTAACCAACCATTACACCATCACCAGCCTGAAACACTATTGAAACACCCAACTGTTATAGGACCTGCTTTCACCAACTCTTAGTCTGCCGCAGTCGCATCTCCCAATACCTTCTTCTCCCTCTTATTCTTCCCCTTCAAACCCATCTTATATGACATGTAACACAACAACACTGATATCCCCAAAAACAAAAATGCCCCACCACTCGGATCAAAATAATTAACCCAGAAGACACCAAAGATCACACCTAAATACACATAGCTTATCAACAAAATACTTTCTGTACCATCACCGCTTTTGATATGCCTACCTCCCAAATAGCTGATCACAATTGCAATAGCTGTAAATAATAATCCCCAACCTGGGTCAGAAAAACCAAACAACCCTCTCATCGTATCATAATACCAGGGATGCAGCTCCTGATCTGTTCTTGTCAACTTCACTTGTTCTGGATCTAGAAGATTGAATTCTTCAATCCCAAACTCAGCTAACTTTTCTTTGAACTCCCCCTCAGTGTCAAATAATAATATATCCTTTAACTCACTATCAAACTCAAAGAATCTTGTTCTTTCTTTATAAGAAATATACCACTTGCCATCTCGAGTTTCACCAAAAACTAATTCATCACTCACTCCATATGAATTAACATCACATTTTGTCCAGGTATAATCGCCAAGTCCCCACACACCATCATTTACTTCGTAATCATAAACTTCAATTAACCCTAGATTATCTGTAATCTCGACCCAATTCATTACTGTATTAATTGAACCTCGCCATTGTTTTGGCGAAGATATATAGGCAATAATCATAACCAGCGACAGCACCACATATACAATTATCACATATTTTAATTTCATTAATTAAATCCAATTCTATTAGTAATTGAGTTTTCGCCGCCAGGCGATTTAAACAACCTCGGCGAAGCCGAAACCTTCCCTTATGCCAGATCCCGTATGCCTTATGCCTTCTTTCCGAACAAAGTCAGCGACGAAGCATCCACAATCTCAACCTCAACTATCTGACCCGCCATACTTTCCGGCCCGTTAAACACTACTATATGATCACCACCCGTCCGGCCGATCAGCTGCGGATACTGCGAATCTGCCATCCCCTCAACCTTCGCCGCCAGGTGCGGGCTCTTACTCAACCCTTCCACCAGCACCTTGAACCGCTTGCCCGCCAGCCTGGCATTATCTTCCAAAGACACCTCTCTCTGCACCGCCAGCAATTCCGCCAGCCGCTTCTGCTTTACCTCGTCCGGCACATCATCCGGAAACTTATCAGCAGCCGTCGTTCCAGGCCGCACAGAATATTTGAACGCAAAACAGTTCTTATACCGAACATTCTTGATCAAATCCAAAGTTGCGGCATGATCCTCGTCCGTCTCACCGCTGAACCCGCAGATAAAATCGCCTGCAAACGACACATCCGGCACCAGCTCGCGTGCCATATCGATTATCTCCATATATTGGGCGATTGTATAATGACGATTCATACGCTTGAGCATTACATCACTACCGCTCTGTGCCGGCATATGCAGGTACGGACACACCTTCTCCAGCTCCGCCATCGCCTCGATACACTGCTTATCAAAATTACCCGGATAGCTCGTCACAAAACGCAAACGCTCCAGCCCGTCTATATCATGCAGCTTATACAGCAGATCGCCCAGCGTCAGCATCTTACCGTCAGCCTCAAACTGATACTTATTCACCGCCTGACCCAGCAGCGTTATCTCCTTCACCCCGTTATCCACCAGCCGAACAACTTCATCATACACCGCTTGCGGCGGACGCGATCGTTCCCGACCTCGCACGTGCGGCACAATGCAATAGCTGCAGAAATTATTACAGCCGCGCATAACACGCACAAACGCCATAAACGGATGAGCAACCTCAGGCCGGTCCCGATAAGTATCCAAACGCTCCAGCCCGTCCGGGTCGGCCTGCTCATTCAACTCAACTATTCGATTATCAAGCTGCTTCTTTTCCGGGTCACTTACCCGCTCGTTATAAGCACGATCTATCAGGTCCGCCAGATGATATATATTACTCGGGCTGGTTACTATCGAAACCTGCGGATAATCATTCAGCAGCTGCTCGCCCAGCCGTTCGGCCATACAGCCGATCACCGCCAAAACAAAATCACGGTCATGCTGATGACGCTTCTTAAGCTGGCTTATCTTCGTCAGCACCTTATCCTCGGCATGCTGACGCACCGAACAGGTATTATACAAGATCACGCTCGCTTCTTCGATCGACGCAACCTGTTGATAGCCAAGATCTTGCAGATTACCTACTACAAGCTCTGAATCAAGCTTGTTCATCTGACAACCTATCGTCTCTATATAAAATGTCTTCAACATAAATAAACTTTCGTACTTCGCAAATTTTAAAAACAGACTGAACAACCCTTTGCCGATAACGTTGAACAGTCAAAAGTGCGCATTCGCACCATAACAGGTTATTATAGCCACATCTGCCAAAAAAGCCAGTCCCTATCACAACCAACCGCTATCGTTAACGACATTGCAGCTCACCCGTCCCTGCCTGCGACCAGAACAACCATCCCCGCCAGAAAAAACATTAAGATAGATAAACCGTCACCCATGCCCTGAACGAACCGTTTAAAACTTCTTTCTTCTCGCTTCTAACTTCTAACTTCTAACTCTTCCCATCCTTCAGGTGCAAACAATATTGATATAAACTTTACTTACTCGTCACCTTTAAAACAAGCCGTGAGCCGCCAGGCGAACACCTCCTTTACACTTTTTATTTTACACTTTACTCTTTGATGCCGCTCCGCGGCATCTGGTCTGCCCAATATCCATAAATAACAACTTACGCTAAAATCTTAAAAATCCCCTTCACGCCGCACCTCTTTCCTAACCCCACCACGCACTCGTTATTATATCACCGCACTCTTCAATTTCATTCCGTTTTTTAATACATCCTTCACCCCTGAGAATGCTAAGCACTAAAGGTCGGCACACTATTTAAAACAGGTCGCATAGCGACACCTTCACATCATTGGACTTGTCCAATGATGTGCCCCAGTGCGCAGCACGAAGTTTATCTGCTCGCTGCTGGCAGCTGGTCGCTCGCCGCTGTTTAGCTGCTCTAATCTCTAACGACCTTCCGTCGCTCGGCGTTAGCCGTTTAAAATAAGCTGTCCGCGAAGCGGACTCCTTGTCAAGTCCTGATTTAAAGTTGTCACTTTCCGTTTCTATTTACTATTGTTTTTTGATGATATATTCCGTAGTGCAGGGAGCCCGAAGGGCGACCGGAACGGAGGAATATATCACGCCGCCATATGCACTTCCTCAGGCACACGATATCCCAAAGCAAAATGTGGACGACAGGTATTATACAGTTCTATCGCCTGTTTAACCGCAGCATGAACATGAGCTTTTTTCTTAAACGTATTCTTCAATCCATACTCGTGCTTCAATATACCGTTTAACCTCTCGGCCTGGGCATTCTCATAACAATGATTATCTTCGGTCATACTAACTCGCAGCCCATTTCTTTTAAGCTTATCTATATATCTATGGCAGCAATACTGACTGCCACGATCTGAATGATGTATCGTATTACTACCTTTGGGCAATTGCTTTATCGCCTTTGTTAATGCACGCAAACAACCTTCTGCTTCCAAACTATCACTACAGTCATAGCCAACTATCTTGCGACTAAATGCATCCATTATCAACGACAGATACATAAATCCTTCATCTGTATATATGTACGTTATATCACTTACCAGGGCCTGATTGGCTCCTGTAAGCTCTTCATCTTTCAGTATATTCTTATAAGTCTTAAAGTTATGACGACTGTCTGTCGTTGTCACACTTCGCTTTTTACGCTCTATCAACATATCTGCTTCTGACATCGTTTCATAAAATCTATCTCGCCCTATACTAATACCGGCTTTTGCCAGTTTGGGCTTTATACGCTTCAAAACCTTTCTGCAACCCATCTCAGGCTGCAATGATCTTTCCAGCCTGGCCAAAGATATTATCAGGTCTTTTTCATAGTGCCGCCTGCGCCGAACTTTATGTGATTTATAATAATTCTGACGACTCATGCCAACAGCTTTGCATAAGGAAGTTATCGCTATTTTTTCCTCTTTCTTTTCAACGGTTGCCTCGGACGCTTGTTGAACCGTTTGGTATCGACTTTTTTTTTATACTCCTCGGGATCCAGCCCGTATTCTTTACAAATAACCTGAAACCTGGCTTCACTTACAATATTCTCTATATGGCTGTCTGCTAACGCTTCTTTAAGCTGCTTAATCTCTGATTCTAACTTCTTTACATGATCTTGTTCATCTAGTTTTTCCACGCGTATCACCTTTGGTATCAAATGGTTACGGCCATATTTTCTTAGCCAACTCTTTACTGTTGTTGTACCAGAAATCCCATAGCGGGAATTAGCCTCATAAATACTGCTTAGCTTACCAGATTCAAGATCATTTACCACCTGTAATTTAAAGGCTTCGCTGTAGCGATTATAAGTTCGTTTACTTACCAACATTGTTGTCTCCTGTTATTTGTTAAAACATTAAATCTATAATGTGACAACTTATCACAGGACCAGACACCTCAACTCTTACCTCTTACCTCTTACCTCTTACCTCTTACCTCTTACCTCTTACTTTTTACCTGTCTTCCCGCTTCCGCTTCGTTCCCGTCCGTATACCGCCGCACCCATTCAACGTTCCGCCGTATACTGTCCGCGGCCCGCAATTCGCTGCCGCTCAAATCCATTTACCTTTTCACCGCCGTCCACCCGCCGCGCTGCCCCGTACATATTCCGCTTACCTCCCGTCACCCATCAATCAGCCGCGAGCGGTAGCGAGCAACCTTCCCTGGCATCTGAAACCTGATTCCTGACCACTGATTTTCTCAAAAAAATCATCTCGTTTTTACAACCACCAAAACGCGAAAATAAAATTATTCCAAAATTCTTATCCCGCATTCCCCCAACCCTTTACAAATCTTCGGGCCAACCATCCCGCCAAATAAATCAGCGCACTTTCGACATACCGTCCAATTGTAGAGAGCCGACAAAAAATGAGTACCAGCAAAAATCAGCTCTCTATAAAACTTAACAACGACGAAAACTTCGTCTTTAACATAAAAACGTTCTATAAAAACTGAATATCAGACGCTAACAACAGCAGCTACCTGCCAGGCAAATATAACTTCATCCGAAACGTCTTCGCATTCTGGTCAACCAGTGATTTATTCGCACACATACCATCAGCCTGCATCTCACCGGGCACACACTCGTCCGGCGAACTCACCTTCACAGGCATCGCACCATCATCGCTCAGCAGACATAACTTGCCACCCCGCAAAAAAGCTGCCTCTGGGTTAAATTTATCTCCAGCACCGATCTTTATTGCTTCGACCGGGTCACTCTTGCCATCCCATTTATAAACCGAAAAATTATTCTCGGCACCCTTCTCACCGGCAACAATATAACACAACTTCGCTCCAAGATCATACTCCAGCGACCTTATCCCTCGCTCACCCAGCTCCAGCAACATCGGCCCTTCAAACCTGCACACCTCACCAGCCAAAACAGCCGCTCGCGGGTTAAGTAATTTCACTACCAGTGCCTTACCATCAAAAAGCGGATTACGAAAACCGATATACAGCGAACCATCAGCCCCGGCGGTCATCCCCTCAATATTGACCCCGCCTTTCTTCGGTGCCAGCGACTTCTTCGATGGATCATCAAACCTCACAACCTTCGCCAGTCCAAGCTCGATTCCTATCGAACTGTTTACCAGATCATACAGCAGCCTGCGATACGGCCTGCCCACAAACTCAAGCTTTACCTCACCACTATCTGAAACGCCAAACTTCGCCGCACAAAATACCTCCCTCGCAGGACGAAGCTTACCGTTCTTATTCCGGCCATGCGAGCCGATAAAGTAAACCATATCACCCACCACCGCCGACGCTTCAATATCAGCTTCTAAATCATCAACATCAGACAGAAACTGCTGCAAACTCGTTATCGTCTGCACTGGCAGCCCCGGCTTGTCAACATCATACACCCGCAGAATATTATTTTCATCATCGGCAACAACAAACCGGCCGTCATCAACCTTAAACGCTGCCGATGAATCAGAGGAACCGTAAAACGTCTCTACTTCCTGCCCAACAGGTTCCACCGCCGCTGACATATTCGCAAACAAACCCAGCATCATAATTATTACTATTGTATTTATCATGACATCATTATAAATAATTACTATATGTATGAAAAGATTAAAGCAATAGAATACTAACAACCACTATTAGCAGAAGCTGCATATATAAAGCAGCACTTGAACACTGATAACAGAATATTTGTAAGCATTCACAGGTGCGTTATTTGCGTCAGTTTCTGTGTTTGCTGAGCTTTTAAATAGTTCGCGATAAACGCACCTTAGCTTATTTCTTTTTACTTATATCTTATTACTGTAACCGTATGAACGGTTACGAATATTTTATACCACCAAAAACCGTGACATTTTTACCGGTTTCTGTTAAAATACCTGCTCTTAATAAATAACACCAATACGGAGCAGATATGCAGATAAAAGAATTTCAGCAGTATATACGTGATAAATACTACGAAGTCGACAGCAAACGCGGCACACCCGCTACCTTTATGTGGCTCATCGAAGAAATCGGAGAGCTCGCTACCGGCCTGCAGGGCGACGATAAGCAAAACCAGAAAGAAGAGTTCGGCGATGTGATCGCATGGCTCTGCACCCTGGCAAATATAAACGATATCGATCTCGAAGATGCTCTGCAAAGCTATATCGACAAAGGACATACAACACATAAATGAGGTTAAATCAAGAGTATTAGAATTATTAACTTCGCCGCCAGGCGATACCTTCCCTAATACCCAATACCAAAATCTGATACCTTCATTTGTGCTGCACGGCGAATAAGAATCCAATACCATAATTATAGATATTAGTAATACTAAGGTAATAAAAATGAAAACATATGAGAAATTCAGTGGCAAGATAGTACCCGTCGAACTGGGTAACAGAAGCTACCCGATTTATATCGGCGATAATATACTGGACAATTTAGGCGAATGCCTGAAATATCACCTCGGCCAGAAAAAGGCCGCAATTGTTACCGACACCAACGTCGGCAAACTTTATGCCTCTCGCGTTCAGCAGTCGCTGGAAAATGCTGGTATCAAAACCTGCTTGATAACTGTCGAAGCCGGCGAAAAGTCTAAACGTCAGGAAGTACTCGACAAGCTTTACGACCAGATGTTCGATTTCGAACTCGAACGCTCTGACAGTGTCGTCGCACTCGGCGGCGGCGTTATCGGCGATCTGGCAGGATTTGCCGCTGCCAGTTTCAAACGCGGAACTCAATTTGTACAGGTACCAACCTCGCTGCTGGCGATGGTTGACAGCAGTGTCGGCGGCAAAACCGGCATCAACCATCCACGCGGTAAAAATATGATCGGTGCTTTCTATCAGCCGAGCTTTGTCTATGCCGATGTCGCTACGCTAAAGACCCTGTCCCCAAGAGAGTTAAGCTGCGGCCTGGCAGAATCTGTCAAGCATGGCGTTATCCGTAACGCCGAATTTTTCGAATGGATGGAAGAAAATGCCGACCTGATCGTTAAATGCGATTCTAAAATGATGACATACCTCGTTGGCGAAAATGTCAAGGTCAAAGCAGGCGTGGTCGCCCAGGACGAAAAAGAAGGCGGACTCAGGCGAATACTCAACTACGGACACACCTTCGGCCATGCCGTTGAAGTCCTTTTCAAAGTGGACGGCGAAAACCTGTACCACCACGGCGAAGCGGTTTCTATCGGCATAGCTTATGCAAACAGGCTGGCAATCGACAGGGAAATGCTAACCGGGGATGATGCCAAACGAATTGAAAACCTGCTGGCAGCCTTCAGCCTGCCGCTGGTCCCGAATATGTGCGGTCACCCTGAAGTTACCGCCGAAAAACTGGACGAGGCGATGAAACACGACAAAAAAGTTAAAGATGGTAAAATAGTTTTCGTTCTAGCTAATGGCATTGGCAGTTGCGAAGTTGTTACGGTAGACTAGTATTAGCCCCTAAGAAAAAGGAATAAATAATATGCGTTGGTTATATGCTGATAAAAACAATCCACAGGAAAAAGATCGTATTATTGCAGCCGAAGAAAAAATACTGCGATGGTGGAGAGCCTTTTCTGACAAACAGGCTGAAATAATCGCCCTGCTGCAAAATGAAACCCAGTTTGACCTCGCCGCATGGATGAAAGATAACCTCAACTGCATCGAAGAAAACCTCATGTGGGAATTCCGCCCCGGACATACCAAACCATATCGACTGGTAATCTCATCACAGCGTGACAAATCGCTAACTCCATACATAGCTTACATGCTCAGCCTGGCACCAGAACTGGACGACTGGGAGTTCAATATGTTCCTTACCGGCCAGAATTTCGATAAAGCTGCCGATTTCGTTAGCAGTAAAATCGGTGTCGGCATTGGCGATATCGCATTCAAGGTCGATAAAGGCGAACATAACACTATCGAACTAACTTTTACTGCAGCTGACGATAAAGAAAAACAGGCCGCACTTATGACACTTGAACTCGTCCTTGGCGAAGAAATTGCTTCTCACTGGATCAGTAAAGTCAACTTTGTGCCTCCTGCCAAAAAGACCTTTGGCCTATTCAAAAAGGAGCTTAAGGGCTTTTTTGAAATGGAAGACCTTAAATTCGAAGCCAGCGAACACGTCCAGGACATAGTCGAAGATATACTACCGCAAGAACCGTTTTATAAAATGGAATTTGCAGCTGATTTCGACAGTTGCAAATGGTCGGTTTTCAAATCTCAGCCCAAAGATAATCAAGGCGACTACCCCTACCAAACCGACCTCGCTGTTGGCATATCCTGCAGTCCGGAAATATTTCAGGCCGCCCATTCTACCATACCGTTTTTCTCAAATCGCTTCTCGAAATTCGATGAACAGTTCTGTTACCTGAAAATCGAGGGAAATGATAAACTGGGAAACTGTACTTTTGCCGACTATAAAGAACTGGAAGCAGCTATGCAAAAAAACCTGGCTTCATGCGATTCCGGATGCGTGATCGGTGGCGGCACAGGACTAAAGTATTCTTATGTTGAGCTGGCAATTGCCGACATAAACAAAGCCATACCTGATATTAAAAAAATGCTGATAGAAGCTAAAATACCAAACAAAACCTGGCTGCTCTTTCACGATGCCGACAAAAGAGACGAGTGGATCGGTATTTACGACGATACTCCGGAACCGCCGACATTCATTGAAAATGAAGAGAATGGATAATGTCTGTTAAAATCTGTAAAATCATAGTAGCCATCTATATATGGGAGTTTATAGATTGGGTGAATATAGATAATATTAAGAGACAATGGGTGCTTGGCATTTTCTCCAAGAAGAGTTGGCTCCAAAAGGTAAGTAAAAATGATCTTATAAATAGCGAAAAAATAGTCATAGATGCAATCAATGATATATTAGAAAACGATACTAGATTTACCGATATTCAATGGTCAAATGAAGACCTTATGGAAAAAACTTCAATCTAAAATGACAGTTAAACATTTTATTATACATTTGACTTTCGATTCGATAAATAGTACCTTAAAATTGTTTTATCGCTTAATAGTTGAGGTAAAACATTCCAATAGATACCGAAAAACTTATTACTGAAGCAATGGGCTTACCAAAAAATGTCAGAGCTTATCTTGCCGAAAGGCTAATAGAAAGCCTTGAGTTCGATGAGGATAAACCTCTTTCTACTGAATGGTCAAAAGAAATTGATCGAAGATGTCAGCAAATAGACTATGAAACACCTGGCATTCTCAGAGACGAAAAAGACGTTATTGCTAATGTACAGAAAAAATTGAATGAAGCCCATTAAATATCACATTGAAGCTGAAAATGAGTTGATTGACGCTGCTTTGTTCTACGAGAATCAACAAAGAAATTTAGGCCAACGTTTTTTAAGATAATTACTCCTCATATCAATCATACACCGCATGTACCACCGGGTTACGGTACAAATCGAACATCCATTTAAGCTGGTAAAGTTTTGTGCGTGCCTCGGAAAGCTCCAGCGTCTCAACCTCATCTTCGGTAAAGAATTTAATCTCGCTGGTCTCATTACTCGGCGTAGCTTCGCCACCAACAATTTCACACAGATAAAACAACTTATAAACATTATACGGATAGGTCGGATGGTTACCATGTTTGTCGCGGTCAAGCACACCCATAAGACGCTTAACTTCTACTTTAAAACCTGACTCTTCCCAGACTTCACGAGCAACATTCTCAGAACCGGTCTGGCCATTATCACACCAGCCGCCGGGCAATGTCCAGCCGCCGTCTTCTATCTCCTTTACCAGCATTATCTTATCATCTTTGAACACCACCCCCCTGCAATCAGTCCGCGGGGTTGGATATCCGGTGTCTTCCTGGAATGCTTTCATGATCGTCTCCTTATCAGCGTCGGTACAGTCTGCCATTAATTCAGCGGCAATCTCCTGAACTCGCTTAAAACGCTCAAGATCATATTCATCTTTCGAAAACCACAGGCCCTTCTGGGCAATCTCTTTCAATTCGACAGCTATGTCATAATATTTTGATTCCATGCGATTTCCTTTCGATTATAGCATTCCAATTGCTAATATTTATTCCAACAAAATTTCCTGACTTATTTCTTCTCGTTCCAGTCCGGCTTAATACATCGTTGCGTTTCCCAGGCATCCCAGATAACCAGTGCTGCCATATTCTCTACTACCGGTATAACACGCGGAACGATACACGGGTCATGACGACCGTGAGTTTCGATCTCTTTATCTTCACCATCTAAACCTATAGTTTCCTGAGGCTTAGCAATCGACGAGGTAGGCTTGACACCTATCTTGATAACGACGTCCTGACCGGTTGAAATACCACCGGTTATACCGCCGGCATTATTACTCTGGAATCCGCCGTCACCCATCCAGTCATTACTTTCACTACCTCGCATCCGTGACAGCTCAAAGCCTCTGCCAACTTCGATACCTTTGGTAGCACCAAGGCTAAACAAAGCCTTACACAAACGGGCATCAAGTTTGTCAAATACAGGATCACCCAACCCGGCCGGTAATCCTTTAATCTCTAATAAAACAATCCCCCCGACCGAATCATTGTCATCTTTGGCGGCAAGAATCACTTCCTGCATCTTCTCGGCAGCCTTTGGGTCTGCACAACGAACCGGGTTACTCTCGATAACACTATGGTCACAAGTCTCTGCCTTGACCCCGCCAATCTCTACAGCATGAGCAATAAACTCTACTCCTCGCTGTGCCAGTACTTTACGGGCAATCGCACCACACATGACTCGACCGGCAGTCTCACGACCGGACGACCTGCCGCCGCCGCGATAGTCGCGTATGCCGTATTTCTTATAGAAAGTAAAATCGGCATGCCCCGGCCGGAACATATCCTTGATACCTTCATACTTGCTTGAGTCCTGGTCCTGATTATATACCACCATCGCAATCGGGGCACCGGTTGTTTTGCCCTCAAACACACCCGAAAGAATATGTACCCTGTCTTTTTCACTGCGAGGAGTCACATAATCACTCTGACCGGGACGACGGCGGTTAAGCTGGATTTGTATTTCCTCTTCGGTAATCTCCAGTCCAGGACGTACGCCGTCCAGTACCGCACCGATAGCCGGTCCATGACTTTCACCAAAGGTTGTCATATGGATAATCTGACCATAAGTATTGGCGGCATGACTGCGTATGGAAAGCTCCTCTTTGATCAGATCAATAACACGATCAGCCAGCTCTGCCGGAGTACCGTCAGAGCTATCCATAACAATATCTGCAAAAGGAGTTAATACCTCATTGCGATATTCCACCTCCTTGATATATTTTTCCTTGCCGTCAGCATCATCGAGCCATGGCGGCAGTCCGTCTTTCTGGATGCGATCCCAGCTGACCCCAACCGGTGCGGTCAAATAGATCATCATGGAATCATTTCTCAACAGACGACGATTATCAGGATTCATCAGGATAGAACCGCCCAGAATAATAAAATGCCAGTCTTTCTCAGCTGCCATGCGTGCAGCCTGCGATTCCAGGCTGCGGAAATATTCGGAACCTTTCTCAATATATATCTGGCGACAGGTAAGCTTTACGCCGGTTTCCCGTTCGTAAATCTCTTCTACCAAAGCATCTGTCTCGATTATTTCCAAGCCGGTCAAACCGGAAAGTTCACTGCCTACTGAAGATTTACCGGCACCCTTGGCACCTGCGATCAAAATATTCATACTCTAACCCTATATCTCGTTATAAGTTATCTATATTGCCATTATTGCGTTAAAATACGGCCTAACAGGTAATTATAAACTGAAAAATACCAAAAGGTCAAGGTTGAAGAGTAGAATGACAATTTAGGAATCAAACCAGAAGCGGCTGAATATCACACTACCTTAACTTCAGCATCATGGATGATATGAATGACTTCCTGTTCGGTTTCAGCTTCGCGGAGAGCGTCAGCAACATTGGTATCATGGAAAAGTCGGCAGAGTCGAGCAAGAATGTGGAGGTGATGGCGGTCATCATCTGAACAAGTCATAAAAAACAGGTCGGAGGTTCTGCCATCTGGAGCACCAAAAGCAATACCGGTTGAGGTCCTGCCAAAAACGAGGATAGGCTCTGCAATAATATATTGCTGCGGACGACGTGGGTGAGGTATGGCCAGCCCATTTTCCAGGGCAGTACTGCACATATCTTCACGAGCGACCAGTTCTTCTTCGAGTGTGTCGGGATCATATAGCAATTCGGTATTAACTGCAAGCTGGGTAAGCTCTTTCAGGACACTCCTTTTAGTACGAGCCGGTAAATACAGATTTATCCCTTCAGGCCTGAGCATATTAGTTACCACCAGCTCACTTTCGACATTTCGATGGCTGGAAATACCATCATCAATAACTTTGAGATCGCCATGTGCCATGCCGCCAAACTTCTGCTGCAGCCATTCGGTAATTTCAGCGCGGTTGAAGCGATAAGAACCGCCGACTCTCTGGGCAGGGATAGAGCCCCTCTGGGCCAGCTTCTCGATACGTCGAGAATCATCGCCCAGAAACCTGGCTAATTCCTTACTGTCCATAAAGCCAAACGGCATATCAAGCCTCACTTGGATATAACTTTGCCAATCAAGTCAGCTCAGAGTCCAATTAATAAGTTAATAATATGAGCAACCCGTTCTGGTTTGCACAATATTTTATCTATAATAATGGGTAATCCCGAAATGAATCGTGAATACCCCCTTCATTCAAACCATTTCTAATACTTTGTCAGCAATCACTTTACCTGCTAACGGAGAGCCAAGCTTCCTTGCATTTTCGCTCATCTGCCGCAGTCTATCAGGATCGCTCAAAAGACGGTCAACCTTGTACGGCAATGTTACCAGCGAGTTGCACCTGATAGCAACGCCTTCTTCAAGGAGATGGTCGCTGTTGCGTTCTTCCTGCCCTGCAAGAGGCATAAAAATCAGCATTGGCAACCCCATTGCCATCGCTTCAAAAACCGTCATACCGCCGGGCTTACCAATCAGCAGGTCAGCGGCCAGCATATACTCATCCATATCAGTGGTATAGCCGACAATATGCATCTTTATATTACTGTCAGCCGGCAGCTTACTATTATATGCTTCAAGCCTTGATTTCAGCTTGTTATTATTGCCGCAAATTACAACTAGTTGAGCCGGATTGTTTAACCGGCGCAGCTCATCGAACTGCTTTTCAGTCGCACCAATACCCTCACCGCCGCCGGAAACAATTATAACAGGAAGATCCGGGGCCAAGCTAAGCTTTTTCCACATTTCGTCTTTATTTTTGTTCTGGGCAAACTTCGGGTCAATTGGTATGCCCGAAACAGAGATATTATCGGCAGGAACCCCGGTGTGGATTAGATATTCTTTGCTCTCGCCCATCGCGACAAAAAAGTGGTCAGCCCCCTTACAGAGCCACCATGCATGCGGATCTATATCAGTTACAACCGTACAAAGCTTACTTGAAATCTTCCCCTCATTCTTCAGCCATGTTACCGCTTCGGCGGCCAGGAAATGAGTGCAGATAATAATATCAGCATTGAAATTGATTATCATCTTGCGTAAATTACTTAAGTTTGGCGAAAATAGAGCTTTACGTTTATGATAGTCTTTCCACGGTCTATCAGCTTTGTCATAGCAGGCGGCAAAAAAGTGCGTAAATCTGCCGGTAACCATTAGATATGCATCTCTATATAAAAAGCGAAAAACAGGATTTGTATAGTCCAGAACGTCTTCAAAACGAACCTCGCCATCAAAACCTGAGAGTTCGAGATATTTACTAACTGCCCTGGCAGCCATATTATGACCACTGCCGACAGAGGCACTTAAAAGCAATATTTTTTTGTTTTTTACGCTTTTCATTTTTATAAAAAAATATCAATACGAACTCTATAGGTCCTATAATATCAACATTTGAAATGGATATCATACCGAGCTGTATCATAGAAAGCGAAGGAAATAAATATAACCGGCACTATAAATATGAAAAATATATTGTGCTTTATTTAGCGGTATTCTCCCAGTATTTCATTGGGTGCAGTTCACGAGGATTGATAGTAATGCCCTTAATCTCCGGTCGGAACGCCTCAAGGGTAACATAATAGTATAGCGGAATGACCGGCATATACTCGTGCATGATAAGCTTTTCAGCCTCTTCAAGGATATCCAGTCGTTTTTTCGGATCGACACAGACATATGCCTGCTGCATAAGGGCGTCATAATCCGGATTGCTGAATTTAGAGTGATTCTGGCCGTTACCGGTAACCAGCAGATCAAGATATGTTGTCGGATCGTAGTAATCACCAAACCACCCTGCCCGACATACCATATAAGCCTGGTTGGAACGATCCTCATCAAAAATCTTCCATTCCTTTGCCCGAATCAAAACCTTGACTCCCAGCTCTTTTTCCCACATAACTGCAATCGCCTCGGCGGTTTTTTTATGACTTTCCGGGGGAGAGCTGACAAACAGATCGATTGGAGGTAGGCCTTCACCACCCGGGTAACCGGCTTCGGAGAGCAGCTCGCGAGCCTTGTCAGGGTTATATCCCGGCCCTGGTTCACAATCATAGCCAGGAATAATCCCCGGCGGAATCAAAAGAGTTGCAGGCTCATTACCCATACGAATAACATTGTCAGCAATGGCTTTTTTGTCGATTGCCAGGTTAAACGCCATCCTTACCAGTTTATCATGAAACGGATTCGGCGTGCCGTCATTTAGCTTTTCATTACAATTTACCTGGTAATAATAACATCCAAACGCCTTGGAATGATGAATATCGTCTCTGTTGCCGGCTTTCATGTCCTGGTAAAGCGAATCGACAAAATCCATAACGCTGAGACTCTTGATATAGTCAATTTCATTTCGTTCATAGGCCAGAAAAGTTGAATTAGATTCCGGTGTTACTTTAGCCATAATCCTCTGGCATTTAACATTGTCTTTATCCCAATACTGCTCATTTTTTTCAAAGAGCATGTATCTTTTAAACTGCCATTCCCTGAAAGTAAAAGGGCCATTGGTAATCAGCCCCGGATAATCCTTGTAATGATAGTTCGGCTTTACCCATTGCGGGTCATAAACCCAAAGGGTAAGAGAGTTTATCACATCATCGTCAGTTACCTTGAGCATTTCACAAGATTTACGATGTACCGGGGCAAAGGTAGTAAACGGAACAAGATTGTCAAAGTAAGTCAAAGGACGGGCAAGCTTTACCTCTAAAGTCAGGTCATCAATCGCCTTTAAACCAACCTTCTCAAACTCAACCTCTATATTATTCATATGGTCAGTGCGAAACTTATCAGCTATTCCCTGCCAGTCCGGTTCAGACGCATCTGCACCTTCGAGCTTCAAATCTTCGATAATCTTAGTATCTTCTTCGTTTATTTCACGGTTATTTATAAGATCGCGCAGAATAGTAAGAACACGCACTGCATCATTTCGCCATTTGGCATATTCACCGGCCCCGGCGATATTATCCTTAACAAGATAAGCATAATCATCGGCAGTACCAGGCTCAATCGCCCGGCGCCAGCCATAGATGAAATCCTGGGCAACAACCTGGTCACCATTAGACCACCTGGCTTCCGGCCTTAAATGGAAGGTCCAGGTTTTGTAATCTTCGGAAATATCAGCCGGATAGTAGGCTACTCCCTCCTTGGAGACCGAATTTTCCGGCTCATAAGTGAAGAGATTCTCCCAAAGCCCCATCGCAATCCTGATTTCATCGCTAAGAGACATCATTGCCGGGTCCATAGTCTTGATGGAGCCTGGCATCGCATAAATGATATCAACATCAGGAGCTTCCTTCTGACTGTGAGTGATAAATATTAATATTCCTGCGAAAAGAACTAAGTTTAGTGCTATGATGTATTTGAACATAAAAAAAGTGTAAAATGTAAAGGGTAAGGTGCAAAATTAATAATAATTGTCTTTCAAGACTGTTATTTTATTGGATTTATAACCAAAGTAACACAAAAAATTGAATTTAGAAGGGGTAATAAATCAGTTCACCAAAAATTGGGGCGACATAACAAGAATAAATAACGAAATATCCGGGAATTTCGGACAATTTGTCAACATATACGCATTTTAGAGTTCGGATTTGAGATCGCGGTTCATAAGGTCGGCCATAGCCTGAGAGACAGGTTTATTTTCGGCAACGATCTGATAAACACCCTTGGTGATAGGCATCTCAACTTCGTATTTTTCGGCCAAACGCATCATGGCGCGACTGGTATTAACACCCTCTACCTGACCGGGTATATTATCGAGCGCTTCTTCAACACTCAGACCGGTTCCAATGGCCTGCCCAAAGCTGCGATTTCTACCGATTGGGCTGATACAGGTAGTAACAAGGTCACCTAATCCGCTAAGCCCATTGAATGTTGAAGCCTTGGCACCCATTTTTTCGCCAAGCCGCTTGATCTCAACAAGTCCGCGGGTTAATAATGCCGCCTTGGCATTGTCGCCGGCTTTCATACCATCGATAATACCAGCTGCAATAGCAATAACATTTTTGGCAGCACCAGCGATTTCAACACCCTTAACATCTTCATTGGTGTAAACCCTGAACCAGCTGGTAGAGAACAGCCGTTGTACATGCTGGGCCAAAGTAGGGTCATGGCTGGCAGCGGTAGCAGTAGCGGGCAAAGATTGAGCGAGTTCCCCGGCAATATTGGGACCGGAAAGCACGGCAAGCTGGCGAGTTTCAACAATATCACTAATTACGCCGGTCGGGCATTTGAGAGAATCATAGTCGATACCCTTAGTTATAGATACAATCGGGGTATGCTGGGGGAGATATTTAACAAGCCTGGTCCAAACTTCGCGTAAGAAGACGCAAGGAACAGCAGAGACAATGACGCCTGCATTTTCAAATGCCTGCTGGTCATCAGAGACGATATCAATAGAAATTGGTAGAGAGACACCGGGTAAAAACCTTATGTTTTCACGATTTTCCCTGATCAGGCGAACCTGCTCATCGTTGTATCCCCATAAACTAACACCATACCCCTTATGAGCAAGCATAAGAGCACATACGGTACCCATAGCACCATCACCAATTACAGATATTCTCTCTGGCATTTCACAAATCCAACGTAATTAAAAACTTATCTATAATGAATATCCAAACAA
The DNA here is from genome assembly GCA_963666285.2 of Sedimentisphaerales bacterium. GTDB lineage: Bacteria > Planctomycetota > Phycisphaerae > Sedimentisphaerales > SM23-30 > JAFGDI01. Next base: position 409,733 of record OY762711.1, on the reverse strand, counting down.
CTCAACAAACGGTATTTCTATATACACATTGTTTGTGATAACCTAATCGCTTGTTCGGTAAATTATGATCTTGAAATCACTTATACCACGCTCGAACGAACAGTCTCAATTGTGAATGGTATAAACGAAATATACAAGTATAAATTTTCGTATTTTCTTATATTATCATGTCTTTCGTTAAAAACTCAAGTATTTTCTTAACCAGCATTTTTTGGTGAGCCCAACAAAAAAACAAGGCTGCAACAAAGAGCAAAATTATCCACTTGATATTAACACAAGGTATTATAATAAAAATATTTATATACATCAACACCAAAAAGTACCACGATTTTTATTTCTGATATTTGTTTGATTTTTGGCAGCTATAAAAATAAAATTTAACAGCTGTAATTGTATATTGCGTCATATGACATTAGATAGACTACTAGAAATGAGGATTTATGAGTTTTACTTACATTGGCGAAAGTGTCCATGCGACGATACCAAAGACCCAAAAAGCAATGAAAGAACTGCTGACCGGCGGTGAGATTGCGTACACAGAGCCAAGTGAAGCATTGGACTATATAATATCGCTAATAAAAGACCAGGCAGCTAATGGAGCGGCTTATATCGAAGTAAATATAGATGAGTTTTTTGACCAGGACCAGTCAATAGCTATTGGTTTGATGAAGAAATATGTCGGACTGGTAGCCGAGCACAGCGGCGGAGTGCCGGTATGCGTTGACAGCAGTCATGACGATATTCTGCGTGCCGGCCTGGAAGAATGGTATAACCACCCGAATGTAAAAGACGTTGTGCCTATGCTGAACTCAGTAAAAACCCATACCGCAGACCAGGTATTGCCATGGCGTAAAGACTTTGCATTTAAGGTGATAGGTATGCTGTCACCGGAGAACCCGTCTGGTGTGACACCATGGCAGGAAATCTATGATATGGCGGTCGAGATCTATGACAAAGCAATAGCAAACGGTTTCGCGGCAGATGATATCTATTATGATACGATGGTATTTCCACTGGCGATAGATATGCCTATGATGCCGGGGGATACAGGATATACCTTTAATACGATGCAGGCGATCAAGGCGATTATGACCGACGAGAAGATGAAAGGTGTACACACATCAATTGGCCTGAGTAATAGTGTCCAGAACCTGCCGGGCCGCAAGATAGGCGTATGCCGGGCGTATATGCATATTGCCCGCCAGTATGGTCTGGACGGAGCAATAGTAAACATGTTCCATAATTATGACGGCGGCGAATTAGATCAGGAGCTGGTGGAGCTGGTTGAGGTATTTGCCGGTCTGGACGGCAGTTCGGAAAACACTGATAAGGCAATGATGGTAATGGCTGATTTCTGTCAGAAATGCCGAGGGTAAATACCAACAAAGCCATACTCAAACAAATAACTATCAGCTAAAAACTAAATAATTGACGATTTGCCAACGGCGATACAAGATTAGGGTAACAATGGATAATATAAAGAGTTATATACAGCGTCATATCGAACATATATACTATCTGACAGAGCATAACTGCGAGTTAATAGCCGAGATAGCCCAGAATATAGTTGAATGTTTTAACTCCGGCTGTAAGCTGCTGATCTGCGGAAACGGCGGTTCGGCAGCGGATGCCCAGCATATAGCAACCGAGATAGTGTGCCGGTTCACACGTAACCGTATGGCATTACCGGCGATAGCGTTGACTTGTGATACCTCGCTGCTGACAGCTGTGCCTAACGATTTTGCTTTTGATTATGTATTTGCCAGGCAGATTGAGGGTCTGGCAAACAGTGGTGATATCCTGATAGCGATGTCAACCAGCGGTAGCTCGCCGAACATTATCCGAGCGGCCCAGTCAGCAAAAGAGCTTGGCGTACAAGTAGTTGCGTTTACCGGTAAGCCAGATAGCGAACTGGAGCAGATAGCTGATATTTGTTTTTGTGCTCATTGCGATGAGGCATCGATCAGCCAGGAGATGCACCAGGTGGCATATCATATTATCTGCGATCTGGTCGAAGCAGAATTTACTGAATAGTCAGGCATAAGTGAAATACACCAGCTAACCCGAGGAAAAATTGTGTGCAAGAGATTGTAAGATTTTATGCGGTTTAGTGTATGGTGGTACCAAAGTTGATTTTGCGGCGTTAAACGCCGGGGTTTTGCGGGCAGCGGAGGCTGCGCGGAGGCTTACGGCGGGCCGGGGACGAGCGCGGAGGTATCGCGGAGGGGTGTATGAAATAAAGATTAAAATGCGTTTGTTAACCTAGAAATTGAGATTGGTAAATTGTGGGCAGTCCAGATGCCGCGGAGCGGCATCAAAGAGTAAAGTGTAAAATAAAAAGTGTAAAGAAGGTGTTCGCCTGGCGGCTCACGGCTTATTTTAAAGGTTACACATATGTAGATTTTATATCAGAATTGCGGCACCTGAAGGATGGGAAGAGTTAGGAGAAAGAAGAGAGAAGAGAGAAGTTTCTAATTATGAATTATGAATGCTGAATTCTGAAAATAATTGACTGTTGGTTCACATTTGATCTAAATCGGCGGCGGCGGAAGATAGTTAACCATGAAGTTCATGAAGGTAGTGAAGAAAACTTCGGCTGATAATTTGACAACCACGAAAAGAGCGAAATGACACGAAAAAATGGTTTGGGGCATGGTGGGTTGTGTGGTAGAATTGAAAATTGAGTAGATTAGTTTATGGCAGGATTTTTTAATCCCATAGGCTTAAATACTTATTAAAAACTCTTTTTAGTAATATCAATGGTTTTGTTGAACAATCTTAATTCAGATAATATTGATTTAAGCTAAAGGATAAATCGAAATGGCTTTTGAAAAAGGCGGGTATGCTGATAAATTAGGTAATCGCTATGAAAGCAGATGGGTTGTTAAACAGTATGTTTTACTTCTGCAAGAAAGAATTCAGTCTGTTACAGTTGAAGCCATTGGGGATGACGAAAAAGGCGTTGATTTAATAGTCCATTTTAAGAACAATATTCGGCAATTTCAGCAATGCAAAGCAAGAAATCAAAGTAGCGATAAATGGACAATTTCTGATCTTAGTTCAAGAAACATCCTTAACAATATGAAATTTCATCTTGATCGTGAGCCAAGAAATGAAGTTAAGTTAATATCAGGAGTGCCATCAAAAAATCTGGAAGATATATGTGAAAGTGCACGCAAATCAAATAATAATCCAGAAGACTTTTATAAATATCAAATTTGTGAAGCAGGACAACCAAGATTAAGAACTTTTAGTGAGTACTGCTCGCAAATTGGTCTAGATAAAGATGAAAAAGAGCATAGGGCCAGAGCATTCGATTATCTTAAAAGAACATATATTGAAATATGGGATGACAATCAATCAAGTTATGAAGATATTTTATCATTAATAAATCTACTTATTGACGGGAAATCAGAAACCATTATTGCTAGTTTAAGTGAGTTTGCTGAAGAAAACATTAGAAAGGTAGTTTATGCTGACGATCTACGGAAATATCTTTCTGATAGCGGATTTCATTTACGAAAACTTGTGCATGATACAAGACTGTTCCCTGCAGTTGAAAGATTGAAGCTCCAATTCTCTGAGTCGATATCTAATGATTTAATATGCGACACACTTATCCCAAGAGATGAAACAGAAAAACTATTAAAAGAACTTGAACAAAATAATATCATAATTCTTCATGGCGATGCTGGCACAGGGAAAAGTGGAGTATTGTATGAATTATCACAAAAACTAACTGAAAAGAATATTCAATATATACCGGTGCGACTTGACAGGCAAGAGCCTAAAAATACAACAAAACAATTTGGAACTGATATAGGTCTTCCAGAATCTCCTTCTCTATGTTTGGAGGCGATTGCGTTTGATAGACCAGCAGTTTTGATATTAGATCAACTGGATGCCTTACGATGGACCAGTTCTCACTCAGAGAACGCACTCGCCGTTTGTAAGAATATAATTAGAGAAGTAACGAGGTCTCGTTTACGTAAAAATAACATATCTGTAATTATATCATGCAGAACTTTTGATCTAGAGCATGACCCTGAAATTAAGAAATGGCTAAACAATACTAATAAAAAAGTTAAGTTTTCAAAGATTGAAGTCAAACACTTACCAGAAGAAAAGATAAAAGAAATTGTTACAAATGAGAACTGTAATTATGCTTTATTAAATAAAAAACAAATTAGTATTATTTCTTCTCCACACATGTTAAATATCTGGACAAAAATTGTAAGAAATGGCAAAACACCAAGTTTTAATTCATCGGCACATCTTATGCAGGAGTTTTGGGAAGACAGAATAAGAACTTTAGAAAAAAGAAATATTAAGAAAAGTGAAGTTGAAAGAGTAATTAATGATATCATTTCATTTATGGAAGTAAATGGTAAATTGAACACTCCAAATGCGGCTATTGATTGCGACGAGCGTGTTTTAACAGAATTACAGACAGTAGGGGTTATCCGAATTGCAGATAGTATCACATTTTGCCATCAAACCTATTTTGATTATAAAGTTGCTGATCGTGTTAGAAAAGATATATTGATGAAACAAGGTAGTATTGTTGAATGGCTTGGACCTAAAAATAATCAGTCTTTATTTAAAAGAGAGCAGGTTCGGCAGGTATTACTATTGTTATGGGATGACATGCCAGAATTGTGTGTGCGTAATATTAAGTTCTTAATTGAAAGTGAATCAATTCGTTTTCATATAAAACACCTTGTATTAGAAATAGTGTCACAAATTGATAATCCAGACGATAGTCTTATAAGTTATATATTTGAGTTAGAAAAACTTGAATTATGGAAACCACTAATAATTAATATCATTTTATTTGGGAACCCCCAATATATATCAATAGCCATTGAAAAAGGTTATGTTGATGAGAAATTAAACTCCGTAATAGATAATGATGTACACATCGCAACTCGCTTATTAAGATCTGTTGCAGATAGAATTCCAGATGATATTACTCACTATATTGAACCATATATAGAAAAAGGAGAAAAATGGCATAAAAGAGTTTTAGATTGCTTGTGCTGGAATGTTGAAAATGATTCAGATATAATGTTTGAACTCAGGCTTAAGCTAATGAAGCAAAAAATATTCAATGACTATATCGATTTATTGGCCGTATGTAAAACTAACCCGATAAGAGTTATCAAAATATTTGAGGCAGTTTTGTCTACATGGGAATCCTCTAGCTATTCAGCTAACCAATTACTAACGTCTCATAATAACCACTCTAAATATGATTATTGGGATAATCGAATAATCCCTAAACTTGATAAGCATATTTCGACACATTCTATAGTTTTTTGGGAATTAATAATGCCTCAAGTTGAACGTTTGACCAAATGTGGTACGAACGAATATAATCGCAAGTTAAAAGACTGGTTTGACGATGAAATAATGCAGCTTGGTGATACTAATACTTCAATTTGTACAGGTTTATACCATTTGTTAGTTTCAACTGGTAAAATATTAGCAAATACGAATACAAAGTGTTTTATTGGTATTTCAGAAATATACAGAGAAAGCAAATCTCCAGTTATTCAAAAAATACTTTTAGAATCATATGCAAGCTTACCACCCAAAAACGCTGATTACGGTGTAGAATGGTTAATTTCTGATACTAGAAGATTTGCCTTAGGTTCGGGGTATCAAGAGCCTAAATGGATGTCTGCTGTTAGATTGATTAAAAGCCTTTCAAACTATTGCAGCGATGAATCGTATAGAACACTAGAAGAATGTATTATTCATTATCATGAACCAAATGAAAAACGTACGGCAGAATATGCTATTCCATCTTGGAAATATGGACACTATGATGACTTTTGGGGACGAGCTCAGCATTTTCTTTTGCCTGCATTATGCTCTAAACGTCGAGGAGTAAAAGTTGAAGGTTTAATTGGAGTACTTGAAAGAAAATTTAATTGCTATTCTCCTAATAGATTCTTAAGTATGTCATTAGGGACAGGTGGTTTTGTTAAATCTCCTTTACTTGACGAAAAGATTCATTTATTGAGTAATAGAGCTTGGCAAAGTATCATTAATAATAAAGAAATTCCAGAAGAAAATAATTTAGGGAAATGGAAACAGATTTCAAAAAAGGTAGTTGGCGAGTCGTCAGTTTTAAATTATTCAAGAGACTTTGAAAATATTGCAAAAAGACAACCTCAGAGATTTAGCAAGTTAGCTTTAACTTTCAATAAAGAGACTAACCCATCTTATATAGCAGCCATATTAAGTTGTTTTGCAGAGACCGAGCCAAAAGCACAAAATATAACAGAAGATGAAAAGAAAAATTGGGAGCCAGTTGACTTCGAAACGGTAGAAAAGTTTCTTAAAAAAACACAAATTGGCAATGATGATAATGTTGCTATTCAGTTTTGCCGGATGGTTGAGAATAGAGCAGAAGAGAAATTTTCTGACACAATAATTGAAAAACTTATAGATTACGCCCTTAATCATCCTGACCCCAAAGAAGGCCGTTTGAATTGCTATAACCCTGAATATGGCAATTTAAGTGAGAATGCAACAGCTTCATCTCTTGTTGATAATTCCTTAAATTCTGTTAGAGGAGTTGCTGCAATAGCAACAGGTGCAGTGCTTTGGAAACATAAGGAGTTATTTGAGAAGCTTAAGCCTGTCATTGAAGCTTTAGCTAACGATCCGCACCCTGTAGTGAAAGTTGCGACTATTAGAACATTATTGCCTATAATAAACATTGATATAAGTTATGCTGTGCATTTATTTGTTCAAATGTGTAAAAACGATTTAAGAATATCAATTTGTAGATATGCGGTAGAATTATATAATTGGTGTATGAGGGATTATAAAAATGAATTTGAACCCTTAATACGAGAATTATTTTATTCTGAAAGATTTGATTTTGCTTTGTTTGGAACAAAAGAAATTTGCGCTAGATGGTTGTTTTACGAATATTTCTCAGATGAGTTAACAGAAGCTAGAAATGGATGTGAAGCGCATCGAATGGGAATAGCTAAAATTGCTTCTCAATTTGTTTCAGATGAAAAATATTCAAACAGATGTCAAGAATTACTACTACCATTATTAAATGATGAATCGAAAAAAGTAAGAGAACAAGCGGACAATTTGAGCTTTGCCAAATTACTACAAATTGGTAATATCGAAGAATTTTTAGAGTTATTCATCAAGTCTAAAGCTTTCAAAGAGGAAAACTCAGGTAGTAGATTGTATTATGCTTTGAAAGATTACGAGGGTTCTCTTATTCGGTTTGCTAAGGTAATCAATAGATCTGTTGGTTCTTTATTAGAGGGTCATATTGCTGGTTCGATAATTCAGTCAGATATTCCATTCACGCTTGTACCTGTTCTTTTGAGATTATACGAGCAAGCAAAGGAGGATGATGCTGATTTGATGAATAGATGTCTCGATTCATGGGATTTGTTATTTGAGAAAGGAATTGGTTTAACAAGAGAACTAACAAATAAAATTGATACTTGATACATTGTATATGTTTATGGAAACACAGGAAAAAAAGTGTCGCATATGTCGGCTCCTTTTATAAACATTGCAATTATATATATTGTAATACCTTATGAATATTATAGATAAAGACGACACATAAAAAACAAGAAGATGATGGATAGTAGTACCGATAAGAATATGTTCAGAAATAACCCACTCGTGTCACGTGCGGCTCTGATAATCAAATGTGGTTTTGGGTTGAGTTATTTAAGATCTATAGATTTATAAGATTACTTACTGTCGGCGGTTTTGACAAAGAAACAGGCAGACCGGCTATCGAAATGCCAGTCTGTGATAGTTCCGGTTTCGTTAATTTTGAGTATATAGCCATGCCGGATTTCGGTGTATATGCCGGGCTGTAAGGTGGTGGCAAATTTTTTAAGCGAGAATCCGGTATCGCTCTTGTTGATAACGGCCAGGCCGGTGTCGCCCCGCTGCCAAATCAGCCGGTTGGATTGTCGCCGTTATCGAGCCATCGTTCGGGCATGCCGAGGGAGAGGTTGTGGAACCTTATGCCTGCGAGGATCTCCGGTCGGTCGATAGTTTCGTCCGGGAAGGCGTCTATGGACGGTTTGGGATTTTTCATATCGACAAAGACATATGGCAGGCCCTGTTGTCTGCCGAGGATATAGGCATAGGCGAGATGGCGGGAGTCTTTCGGTATATTGTAATCAGAGCCGCTAATGCCCACTTGCGGGTTAGCAGCGCCCCGGTCGATATCGTGGTTGGTAACGAAAGTTACAGCTTTTGTGCCGGGCAGAGCTTTGGAATTTGCGGCCGGGTTGATAAGGGCTCTCAGATCGCCGCCGGGAGCGAAGGCATGATTCATGGTATTGAGAAGAGTGAAGTCGTAAAAATCCAGCTGAGGCATCTTATCGTAATATCGCTTCATAATCGCGGGGTCTTTGTTGGCAATTTCGCAGAAGACAAGAAGGTCTGCAGGGATGCCATGCAAAATTGCAGCTAGATCGTCCGGGCTGATGTGTATTGCCGCATCGATCCTGAAACCGTCGCTACCCATCGCGATAAGGTTCATGAGGTACCGGTTAAGTTTCTTTCTAACGCCCGGGCTTGAAGTGTCGAGGTCGGGCAGGCCGCCTTCGAATATCCAGCCGTTAACAAGTTCGTTAGTATCGTTCCAGTTACGTAACGGCAGGTACGGATGAAAATCCCGGGGAGAGAAGTCTGGGTATTTTTCATCGATCATATTTCCCTGGCTGTCCAGGGTGAAGTAATTGCCGGCGGCCATATGGTTGATTACGATATCGACAATTATTTTGATATCGTATTTGTCAGCGGTATCGTTCATCTGCCTGAACTCATTTTCGTTGCCAAGCGGGCCGGATATCTCGTTATAATCTACCGGCTGGTACCTGGCGTACCATTGGTCGATGCTTTCGCTGCTTCGTTGTGGTGGTGAAACATGGATGTGGCTGTAGCCGTATGACCTTAGAGCGGGTATAGCCTTTTCGATATCCTTGTATTTCCAGTTGAAAAGCTGGACAATAACATTCCGGTGGTCCGGCTGCGGGATATTTGGAACGATGCCGGGGATTTCGTCTGAAAAGGCAGTGGCACACTGAAATGCAAACAAAATAGTAAGAAGCAGATTTTTTGTATATTTCTTCATGGAACACACCCGTATTGTCATTACCGGTAACATAATTTTTCAAACTAACTGATAGTCTATTTGAAAGATATAATACCACGACGAAAATACTTGTCCACAGATTTTTCTAAAGTGTCGCCAGCAATGGTTGATTTAAATCGCGCGGGGAGCGGAGAATGCTCTACCACGTATGGACTTTGCGGCGGACAGGCTTGCCAGATTAATTATAAAAGAGGTGAACCACGGATTCACACCGATGGACACTGATTTTATTGCTGAGGAGGCGAGCTATGCTAAATGAAAAATTGAGGGGTCCTGATGTACGTTGACATCAGGAATAATTCGCTGACGCGACGTATTTTAAATCGCCTGCGGCGAGCTAAGAGCTGAACCACGAATGAGGAGAGTTAGGAGGGAGAAGTGAGGAGGGAGGGGAGAAATTAAAAATTCAGAATTAAGAATTAATAAAATTGGTTTGCAAGATGAATGTGTTTTGTATTTTTGTCTCTCGCAGAGGCCGCAAAGCTCGCAAAGAATATTATTTGACCTTTTTTGTTGCGGGAAGGAATGCCGCGGCTCTTCGATAAACTCAAGTCAGGCAGCAGCCAAATTTATATTATTTATGTTACAGATTGTACCGTAATTTGCTACAGGAAAGCAAAGTGTAAAATTGGTGACTTTGAGTGGATTGTAAATATTATGCCGGTTCGTCATTTTGGAGTTCATTTGTCAGCTGGATTTGCTTGATCTTTGAGTTTATTAGAGCGGCGAAGAGCCATGCCAGTAAGTAGCCGGCGGCGATGCCGAAGGGGATACCAGCAATTATAGTATCAAAACCGCTGTTAAGAGAATAGGCAAGTGAGGCATGAATGATAGAAGAGCAGGTAATGCCGAGGAAGATGCCGTAGACGTTTATATACTTTCGTTTTGATTCGGGAAGATTGAGGATGAAAGCGGCAAAGCATAGAGCCGCCCAAAGGCCAACCGGCAGGCCGAAAACAGGACCGGCGTGATAGTGGCAGCTATTGTCATGGAACCATTCGGAAGCCCAGCCCATAACCAATGCAAAAAAAGCGGCAGTGAGACAAAATACAGCTACCGGACTGAAATATATTTTAGGTATTAGCCTCATTTTTAGAACGACCGCTGCTGATAAAAACAATATGGTATACATGACAGGTATTATGCGGTGAGCACACTGTCTGAATTGATCGGGAATCACTTTATAGTTTTCTACTATCTGGCTAAAGAATTCTGAATAATCGGAATTTTCCAAGTCCCAGCGTAAAGAGCCAAGTTTATCATACGGTAAACAGCGAACGTTGCCGTCAGCAAAGAGAACTAATGCCCCCTTATTGAAGTCATGAATTTTGATATTTTCCGGGCCGGAGGTTATGTTCCATCGGTCTTTATAGACGAAAATATCTTTTATTCTTTCAGGAGAAACATCTTTATATTTGTCATATTCTGCCAAACGCTCGGCAAAAGGGAAATTGCGAGGAGTATCCGGTTCTGAATATTGAATCTGAAAGGCCAGTACAAGATCTTCTGGCAGATCGTCAAGTTTTTTTCCGGCGGCAACACGATTAAGGGCAATGTCAGATTCACCTTCGATACAGTCTGAAAGAGCCGGAGCGAATGATTTTGGATAGATATCCTGAGTTTGGATTAACTGGTCAATCCAATTTTCGCCGGACGGCAGTAACCCGCTATGACTATCGGCATATTGGGAAAGCGCATTACCGATGCCCTTTAAAGTGGAACTATCAACAGTTGTTTTGACAAGTAAGGTATCTTTTTGCAATGAATACCCCAAACCAAAACCTATCATGGTAAAAAGCAAAAAAGCAAAGGCCAGATGCCTTAATACCTCGTTGCCGGTTGGCAAGCGGTTTTCAATCATAATTGTCTCCTTGCTGTTTTGGAGCTGTTGTCAATAGTATTTGATATTTTATTCATTTGATAAATCCAGATTGTATCTTATCGCCAGACGGCTAGATGATTATGATAGTCAAGCAGGGATGCCCGGTCAACGTATCCTTTGCAAATAAAGGCTAAATACAATTGTCGGTTTATAAGCAAGCCATATTCCTTTCTATTATTTGTGCAGGCGATAGTGCGATGCACGAACAAGATCAAGTTTTGAAAAAGTGATAACCCGGCCGAGAAGGTCTGGCAATATCCGTAAACCGCAGACTCTATTTTACTTAGTGGAAATGGCCGGTACAAGAAATAAATGAATATGAGCCGGGATTAGACTACAGGTTAACCGGTAGGTGTTTTCGACCGATATAAAACGTGATATTATACGGATTACAGAAAGTGGGAACGTACGATGAGGTCCAATAAAAAGATGTTTATCTGCGTAAATGGCCAGAAAAAAGGCAAAAGAGTATTGTATAGAGAAATGAGCGATTTTGGAAGAGATAAAAGCTGAGAAAATAAACGTCTGATAACAAGAAAAGTTTAATGAGGAATACAATGTATAAGATTCTGATAGTTGACGACGAAGAGTGTATCCTTAATTCATTATATCGCTGTTTGCGACGTGATTTTAACGTGCTGATGGCTGATAGCGGCGAAGAGGGTTTGGAAGTACTTGCCGAAAACGAAGATATAGCGTTAATATTATCAGATGTAAAGATGCCCGGAATGGATGGGATAAAGTTTCTGGGCAAGGCAAACGACGTTTCTCCGTTGTCGGTGAAGATGATATTGAGCGGTTATGCCGAGCTGGACCTGGTTATGGACGCGATCAATGGCGGCCACGTATGGCGTTATATGACAAAGCCATGGAGCCAGGATGATCTGCTGATGGCGATTAATAACGCATTGGAGCATTATGAGGTAAAACGTGAGAAGCAACTGCTGGTACTTGAACTGGAGCAGAAGAATCGTCAGCTGAGCCAGTGGAACAGTATGCTGGAGAAAAAAGTAGAAGCTCATGTTCGAATGAAGGAGAAGAAAATTGAACTGCTGATGCTGCTGCTGGATAATCCATCTGAAGAAGAATATATGAAGAAGATAATCCCTATGTTCAGTACAGTATTGCAGACGTCTAAAGTATCAATTCAGTCGATAATAAACGATAAGATGTACGGAGACTGCATGCCATCAGAATGCGACCTGCAGGTAGAATGCCGACAGAATATGGATAAGGCAATAAACGAAAAGAGAGTTATCGTTACAGATGATATCTGCACGATACCAATCTATAGTGAGGATACAATTTACGGCGTATTGATTGCGAATAAACCTGCCGTAAACATAGAAACAGCCGCCCAGGATATCGATACCCTGACATCGATATTGAAGATCGCGATGCAGCGTGAAAGTGAAAGAAATGCGGTGCACAATTAGCGTTAGATTGCAGATCGCGGCGGTGTGAGCAGGATATTGGGGTGCAATTTAAGTAAAAAGGGAGGATGAAATCGGGCAGCTACCAACCAGCGGCAAAACGGGAAAATAGTTTAAGATAAGGAATATCAAGTCTTAATGATAACCATTTTTGGGTAATATAAGTTGTTGATTTGTAAACAGTAAGCACTTTGCAGATAAAATAAAAGCCCTACCGTCCAAAACGGACAAGCAGGGCCAAAAGCAAAGGTTTAGTTCCTTAAAATTTCTTAAGTTATTATTTTCAATTATAATATATCAAATTAAACCTATAATTTACAAAAGAAATCTTAATAATTTTCTGAAAATGGTAATCTTGATTGAATATGAGCATTTTACTGCAAAAATAATAAAAAACCAGTAAAAAATTATATAATGTGATTTATTGCCGTATCCTGCCAATTTTAATGTTTTTATGTATAAAATATTGACAAGACAATCCAGAATTAGTAAGATGATATGATAAACGATTAAAATATGAATACGTCTTGCAAAAGCAATTTAATACAAGTGTATTTCAGGTTTTGATCAGACAATTTATCGGCAATCATAAACAAGTGAACCGATAGTTAAATTTGCCTCCTATTCATGTTTGCAGATTTCTCGTGTCTCTCGCACACAAAAAATGCAAACGAACACAATTCGGGGACACTTTTTCCTAAAAGAAGAAGTGTCCTTTTTTTATGCGCTGATGTTTTCACTGCGGGCAATATAATTGATACAATCGGTATAATCGGTATAATCACTATATTCATAATAATGAATATAATTGGTATATTAGTCATAATCGATACAATTGGAATCAGATAAAAAAAGCCGCATCAGAAGAAACTGACACGGCTATTGATAGTTTTATCTTATGTAGAAGGATTAGTATGATTCTTCATCAAGCTCGAACGAACCAAAATTATCTTCTTCCATTTCGCTCTGGATAATAATATCAGGCTTCATAAGAACCAGAATGATATTTTCATCCTTGGTTTTATTCCTGGTAGAGAACAATCTGTTCAATATAGGAATATGAGCCAGACCAGGAACACCACTTTCACGTTCGGCCTCACCAACAAGTTTCTGACCGCCAAGAAGCAGTGTACCGCCATCCGGAACAGATACCCTGGTATCAATGTTAGTTACGGAAGTCTGAGGCAGCTGAATACGAACAGACATGTCTTCCTGGTCAACAATAGTAGTACCATCAACAGTATCAACATCCGAATCATCAACAGCGTCAGAACTGACATAAGCAAAGTCAAACATTGAATCGAGAATCTGCTGTTCAAAGTTAATGTTCATCTGGACATAACGTTTGTCATGAGAGATGTAAGGAGTCAGGTTAAGAACAATACCAGAATTCAAGGTGTCAGTTTCAACATCATAACCAACCACACCAACGCCGACTTCAGGGTCCATTTCCGAGACGTAAACAATTTCACGGCTGAAGTTGAGGTAAGCCTGTTCACCGTTGAAAACAGTAACATTAGGAGCAGTTACCACCCTGCTACGGCTATTTGCCTTGGTAGCGTTAATCAAGAAATCAACCTGGATATTGTCAAGGAAGCTACCAGACAAAGAAAACGCGGTAGGCACGGCACCGCCACCAAGCGATCCGGTAATACCAGTAGCAGGAGGAGGGCTAGCCCATTCAGCATGCTGCTGAGCAATAGAGATATCACCCCAGCGATCCCATCCATGTTCTGAAGCGTCCAGAAGTATATCCAAGTCAAAACCAATATCTTCGAGGATACTGTTATTGATAGTAAGCAATCTAATTTCGATAGAAACCTGGTCGCCATGCATAGATCGCAGGTCGCTTAAGAACTGAGCAATTTTAACATGCACATCCGGTTTCTGATAAATATTAAAGTATGTAGTACGGAACTGCTGGATCATACCATAGCCCTGTTGAGCCTGTGCCAGTTCGTCCATGCCATCCTGCTGATTGCCAGTACGGTATCTATTATTCATGGAAAAACGCCATGTAGAAGGTTCAACAGACTGCTGGATGAGCATTTGCAGCATCATAAGTTCCATATAGTTAGTTTCGTAAGTTCTGCCACCGCCCATACCGCTGTTGTTACTATTGCCCATACCGCTGTTGGAACGACTACCACCAGAACTGCCAAGTCCTGAGCTACCAGAACCACTGCCAGAACCATATGACTGAGTAAAGTGCATACCGTCCGGTGTATTAGAATTTATTCCGTTAGAATAGCTAAGCTTAATAAGCTGATCTTCGTATTCTTCAGCATTTTTATTCTTTTTCGAGCCGCCGTTGTATTGACGTAAAGGTTCCTGGTCGTACATGCCGCCGCGCATGCCGCCCATGCCGCCCATGCCGCCCATCATACCACCCATGCCGCCCATCATACCGCCCATGCCACCCATGCCGCCCATCATACCGCCCATGCCGCCCATGCCGCCCATCATACCGCCGCCCATGCCGCCGCGCATACCACCCATGCCGCCACTCATACCACCACCGTATCCACCCATAGACTGGGTAGGACGTACGAGGTCACCGACATAGTAAGTACGGAATTCATAGCCATAGTCATCGCCAACAACTTTCACGATGATATTGCCTTCTTCGTCGACTTCATAACCGGCTTTGCCCATGGTGCCAGCACCAGAGACATAGTTAAGAACGAAATTAAGCGCCTTGCCGATAGACATAGTTGCAGGTCTGGCAGAAACCAGGTCATCAGGAGTGATGCCGGCAAGATCAAGCTCAGGCCACATAGGCAGAATAACAACCTGACCAGTAGCAGCGATCTCATCCAGAGCTTCCTGTAAAGAGATATCATCAAATTCAATAGGAATTCTTTCTTCGGCAAGTCTCTTTGTGACATCAATTTTAGTTTGAGCAGAAGAGATAGATTTAGGAAGACGTTTTTTCATAGCCCTCCATTTTTCCGGTGTAGGATATTCTACCTTCTCAGTAGGCGGTATAAGATTTTTGTCAGCATCCATTAACTGTAGGGTAACATTTCTATCAGCTTCACGTGCAGTTTCATGCTGAATCTGCCAAAGATTTGCCTGTTCATACATATTACGCAGATATTTAGCTTCTTCATTATAAGGATCGATAGTAATAAGACGATCGATCGTATCGATAGCAGCCTGGAACCTGCGTTTTTCAGCAAATTCGTTAGCGGTTTTGAATAGAATCGCGATACTTTCTGCTCTTTCAGCTTCGATCTTATCAGCAATATCTTTTTGCTTGATGCGAGCCTCTTCGATTTTTTGTTCCTGAGCTACAGCCGCTGCCTCTTTACGATATTGTTCAACCTGCCGACGCAATTCTTCAGCTTCAGATTTCATAGAAGCGTAAGACGCACCGAGTACTTTTTTATTACTTTCAATAGCCGCAATAGCCTGTATAACTTCCTTGATAGCCTGTGAGTATTTTTCTTCGGCAATCAGGTTGGCAGTCAGATTACGAGTATTTTCCCAGTTAGACACAACAGCCTGTCTTTGAAGAGACTCTTTTTGCTTGAGCTTATCAATAATGCTAAGTTCCTTAGCTTTGGCCTGGCTGACAGGATGAGCAATGTGATACTGAGCAACAGTCAGGAATTTCTTAGCGGTAATGTTATCCGGGTCTTTAGCCAGAGCTTCATTAAAGTATTGTTCGGCCTGGTTATATTTTTTCTTGGTAAGATAAAGATCGCCATAAGCGATAAGTTTCTGAACTTCCTTAGCTTCTTCTTCGCTTAGTTTATCGCCAGATTTCTTACCGAAGAAAAGGAACCCGCCAGATTTTTTAGGTTCTTCCTGGGCAACATTAAGAGATTCTGAAGTCTTTGCCCTGTCAAGAATCTTCTTTTCTTCCTGCTGGTTAATCTGAACCTGTTCTTTTTCCACTTCAGCAGGTTCAACCACAGACCCAGCGTCAGCGACTACCGGTTCAGTATCAAGTTCATCAGCGACAATTTCACCGGAAGCAGCCGCTTCTTTTTCACCGATTTTAATAAGATAAGTTTCAGAAGTAGCGAAATCTCCGCCCCGGTCAAAGAAAGACAACTCAACACCGCTATCACAAATAGCTTCGAAACCAATGCGAGCATTAGTATAGTCACCTTCCTGATAGTATTTTTTGCTTTGAGAGAACTGTTTCTTTAATCTTCCCTTAAGAGTCTTTTCCAGGTCAGCAAAAGAAGAAAGCTTTTGTTTGAAGCCAGCAAGCATATCATCTGTCATGTAGCCTGAATTTTCTTTAAGTGAAGCAATAACATCTTTAATAGCAGCATAATCGTCGTTTGAGAAAAGCGATTCCATATCTTCAAACTGTTTAACGATCAAGCGTTGAACCTCAACACCATCGGTAGATTCAGTTCTATAATCCTCAAGTGTTTTAGCCTGCTTTTCATTAAGAACAATATCCTCGGAAGTATCAATGCTCTTTATGGTAGCCAAAGCTGCATCATAAAGATGGCGACTAACCAGTTCCGACACAACATCGAGTTTTTCCTGGGCCATTTTCTGGAGCGTTTGCTCCTTCTGGTCCGCAAATACCGGCGGTGTAAGAACAGAAAATGAAAGTACCATAACAGCCAGAACCGAAAAAAGTCCTGTCTGCAGAGTTGAAAAAGAGGATTTTGGCTTCATATTATTCTCCGCTTGTGTAGCAAATTATTTGACTACAAGGATTTACTTAACTTGCACCTCATAACAGCTTAATAATATTCATGTTATACTGCGGTGGGCGTTGGTCTAAAAAAAAGGACACAACCTGCTTTTTGGCGGGTACATTGGCAGTATCACCATATACAGTGCTCAGGATAGTCAGTTTATTATAGTATCGTAATATTTGCAACTAAAAAATCTTAAAGAAAGGCCAAAAAATCCCATCCGATATCTGGAAGGCCCAAGCCCTATCAATATTATTATAAAGGATTTGAGCCACCTAACAATGAAACCGTTAAAAACAAAAAGCAGATGGCACTATAGATGCCACCTGCTATAAAAAATCTCTTATTCAACCAGAATGATCTTAAGATTGAAAGTATCGTGTATATGATGCCAAGAGTCAGAACAATAAAGCTGCAAAGCGGCAACCTATTTTATCCTAACAAAAGACATTTTAATGCCTTATAGCAAGTAAACTCAATTGGATAAAAAATGGAATAAACCTCTAAATCTTATGCCAATCAATATTACCAGGATGCTGTAAACTTATATACAAGAACCACTTCTGTATCAGCCGGCACCTTAACGGCAAATCTGGCAGTACCAGCATCTGTCTTTTCATGGTCCAGTTCCTGACCGTTAACCCTGGCAGAATCGATCTCCCAATTGTGATAGCGATTGATTTTCTGATCAACATTTATAACAACATCGTCAGATTTAGTGTTTTTCAATTTTAGTTCCCGTGTAACAGTTCTCCAGGATTTCCCATTTTTCTGTTCGGCAATCTTATCATCTACCACCAAATCAAATGCATTACCGATATAAAGGGAGATTTTTTCCTTTTTGGCAGTATGATCGATAGTATCTTCGCCAACAAATTCCAGCGACCCATCGGCAGGATCGACTTTGAAGGTTCTGACCTTGCCCTTAGGAAGAGCTATGCCAAGCTTGGATTCTTCCTTGTTTTCAAACTGTATCTTTATTTGCACCTTACCTTTACGGTCAGGGTCGGCCCAGTAGTAATCTCTACCAGTTTCATAGACGAATACCTTTTGAGATGGTACATCCTTGACCGGCTCAATAAATTCAATCTGCTTGGTCTGATTATTAGAGACCGTACTTGGTCGGCCCAAAGTGTACATATGATATTCCATGAAGGATTTTTCCTCGAACCCACCGGCATCCATAGCCTCATTGAGTACCATAGCTCTGGGCATAGCTGTTTTATACATGACGGGATGCTGTTCCTGAACCCTGCGAACATCGCCAGCGATAAGTTTGATTTTTGCATCTTTATATGCCGTGCCGCTTCTGTTATCTATGGTAACCCATCCGTTAAAGTCAAGATCGGTATCGTCAGGATTGAGTATAGCTGTATAGTCAGCCTTCCAGTTGATAGCACCGGTGGTATAGGTAACCTGGCATTCTTTTTGGCCGGCCTGGGCAGCGTTAGCAAGCCAGACAAGGGTAGGTTTGGTAACGAGATCGTCCGGTTTGCCTTCCAGCGAGATAGATTCGACGGTATTTCTGGATATAATAGAAAGTTCACCATCACTTCTTTCAATAATAAGGTCATTACCAACAGAAGCAGATAATTTACCTCGCAGCAACTTGGAGCCGGTATTGCCTGTACCTTTTACAATAAGCGAAACATCTTTATCAATATATCTTTTCAGCAGGCTATCGGTATTAACCAGGTCATATTCATAGTTCTGCTCGAGTATTCGGATCGAATCTGGTGCGTCCAGACATTTGAAGCTAACGCTGGTCGGGTCAATAGCAGAAGCAACATCGGTAAACTTCATGGTATTTATTCCAGAGACAAAATCCAGCTGCCTGACTTCTCGGACAACGCCAAAGTTGTCATTATAGACAGTTACAGAGACTCCGGGAGCTGAATAAAGGCTTGAGGAAAACGACAAAACAGCATAACACACTGTTAACATTAGACTTATATTACATTTTTTAATATTCATTATATCTTACTCCTTATATTTGTTAGGTTTAGACATTTATCATTGTCGTATTCATACATTATCGGGCATCTCTCCCTGATTTGTGAAGCTTCATATTCGGTTTCTGATATCTTAGACTGATAAAGGAAGAAAAAGTTTCAAAAAAGATAAAAAAATAATATCTTTCGCTATAAACCGGACATAAAATACTGCGCTATAACACAAATTGTCCAAATGACAATTGTAGAAGGATAAAGGATGAGGTTAGAAAAAAGCGAGAAGAGAAAAGTAAGAAGTAAGAGAGAGCTGACTCAAAAGCTAATACTATTTGGAATAGTTATAATTAACTCAAACTGACCGATGGTCAGCCTGAGGGGTATCAAGTATTATGGCAAAGATGAAAAATGGCTCACAACTTGTTAAAGCCAATGCGTAACATAGTGCGGTTTATGCTTCGCATCATATGCATGGCGCACTTTTGACTGTTCAACATTATACGCAAAGGCCGGAACAGGGCCAATTAAGTGAAAAACGAATAGTGAAAAATGAAAAATTAAGGTGTTCGACTATCGTCTCACGTTTTGTTTAATATTAAAGTGTTACAGGAAGGCCCTTTTAGGCGATTTTTGCAACTTAAAAACTGCGAAAGTAAACACATAGTGTCTTTGGTAAAATTGGATGTTTTTGAAAAGAAAAATATATAACTTTAAGGAGATAAAATCATGAACCGCAACTTATTAATAGCCAGCATAACAGCCTTATTTATAATCTGTGTCTCAACAATAACAACGGCAGAAGAGGCAAAATCCAAAAAAGTTATTACCGAGACAGTAAAAGCAAGGAAATCTCAGCCCAAAACCATCGAAACAGAACAGAAAGCAGAAGAAGATACACCTAAAACCACAGTCGGAATTCTTGAAGTAAAAAAGAATATCCTTGAGGTTTTGAAAGGCCAGGACGTACTGACAATTCAAAAAGTAATGAAGGCAGTTGACGCAGCAGCAGAAAAGGGAGAAGCGATAACCGAAAAAGTAGTTACAAAGAGTAAAAAATATGCTAGCAGTCTGAAGGATGCTACGGGCAAGATAACGGAATATACAAAGAAACAATTTAAGCTAATCAAAAATCGAGAAGAGCTGGAAGAGTTGGAAGATGCCCTGGATGAAATGCAAAGCATATATAGTGATAAGCTGGATGCAGCTCGAGATGAACTTGTGGCTGTATTGGATAAATTTGAAGAATTGTATACAGACAAGCTGGATTCAGCGATGGAAGGCGTAGATGAACTGCTGGAGAAAATAGAAAATAAAGAAGGTGTCCTAAACGAACATTTCAGCGATATTATAGATGAGATGAACGAGCTTGCCTATGCGATGCAGGATAAATTGTCAGATAAGATTATGGAACTGACCGAAGAGATGGAAGCGGATCTCGACGGTGCCCTGGAAAAATACGAAGAAGAAATAGAAAAGCTGATAGAGAAAAAAGAGCAGGAACTCGACAAGGAAGAATGAGAAGAGAGAGAAGAGAGAAGGAAGAAGTAAAAGGTAAGAGGTAAAAGGTGAGAGGTGAGACAATGACAGAGAATTTTTTATAGAGTAGTAAATATCACTTTGAATAAATAAGTTATGTTCATTTAGCTGTGAAACGTGAATAACAATTAAAATCCGGGCAGTAAGAGATATACTGCCCGTTTTTTTATTGGCAGCTTTTGAGCCATTCGTTTGCCATAGCGGTCAGGTCGATAAGATTGGTAAATCCATCATTACCGACGATATCATCTTCGCCGGAGGTCAGCCATTGAGATGACAGAACCGCCAGGTCCATAATATCAATTATGTTGTCATTATAGATATCAGAGACCAATTGGCAGTTTCCCTGCCAGCCGGCCAGTGCGGCAAACATCCACCAGGCAGCGTAAGCTTTTTGGTTAGCATTCAAAGGCTGGCTGTGAGCAGAGCTGCAACTATACCAGTCGTAACCTTCCATATGGGAATTCTGCCATTCGGCAGCCCAATTGCCAAGAAGTGTTCCGCCGACAGCATCATAATAATTACAGTTATCGTGGCAGAATTCATAGTAATTACCATCAGGGTTATACCGTTCGATATCAGCAAAATCATAGAGTACCTTGCCATATGTTTTGCAGAAGTCACGAATCATATTATTAGCAGCTTTGTTGTTGGCATCGTCCCCAATATCAACATGGCCGGTCATATAGACAAAAGTAATATCAGGATACATAAGTTCCAGCTGAGCCATCGGGGCGAGATATTCCGAATACAATGTGCCAGAAGCATATTTACTATCAACCTGCCCGCACCATGACCACATAATAACATTAACATCAGAATTATCCTGTTCGGCAAGATATGACAGGGTATTGTTGTACCATTGCGGATAATAACCGACATCGCCGCCCATGGCATAATCATGCAGGTCGAGAGCGTCGTCGTTACCCCCGTTGTTCCAGGCGAAAATATTAACCGGCAGTTCGAGTCCCCTGCCGCCATTATTGGCAAATTGTACCAGAGCAGACATACCGGAGGTTACCTGGCTGCCGTGCGAGGTATGGCCGTATGCAATATGAAGCTGAGCTTTGGCGGCAAGGATATATTCAAGAGGGACAGCGTTAATATTCACACAGTTATGATCTATTATTAGAGACTGGGCTGACAATTGATAACAAGAAGCAACAAGAACAAAGAAAATACACTTTTTCATGGCAAAATTCCTCTCGTTTACAGGCACAAATATTTTACTCAAAAAGTAACCGTTCTCACTGTTACAGTAATAAGATATAAGTAAAAAGAAATAAGCTAAGGTGTCGCTTATCGCGAACTATTTAAAAGGTTCGCAAGCACAGAATCTAACGCAAATAACGCACCTGTGACTGCTTATCTCAAAAATATACTTCTATTATAACAATTAAGATTTTATTCCAATGAAAAAATCATGTTAAATCAATAATTATCATTGGAAATTACCGGTAGAAATTTTGTAACTGTCTTTTTTAGCTTTATCTATGAAAAATAATGGATTACAATTATTTTTTCTAACTGACCGGTGATCAGTTAGAAAGCATAAGGGCCGCAGGAAGGCCCTTTCAGGCGATTTACCAAAGGCACATAGCTGCAGCAGCTTAGAAACTGCGAAAGTCAACCAATACAGAGGACTTAGAAAATGTCAATGAGATGTTTTATCGCTGTCGAACTGGACAGTTTTATAAGAGATAATTTGTCAGCTTTGCGAAAGCAGCTGCAGACAGAGCTATGGGGTTACGAGAAGGGAATAAAATGGGTCAAGAGCGAGAACCTGCATGTAACAGTGAAGTTCCTGGGCGATGTGGATGACAATAAGATAATGGATGTATGCAAGGGTTGCGATGAAGCTGCGAGCGAACATAGCACATTTGATATTGAAGTTGGTAATGCCGGATATTTTCCGCCCAGGGCATCAGCGAGAGTAATATGGGCCGGTTTAACACAAGGAGCCGAGCAGTTGAGAAACCTATTTGCCTCAGTTGAGGATAATATGGAAATGCTGGGCTTCGATAAAGAGAATAAACCGTTCAGCCCGCATATCACCCTGGCAAGAATAAAGAATTCGGAAAACGGCCGGAAAGCAGCGAGCATAATCGACGACCTGGTAACACACCCGTTTGGAGTTCAGGGAGTAGAAGCGTTGACAATCTTCAGCAGTAACCTGACATCAGATGGGCCGGTATATAATGTGGTACATAGAGCAATAATTAACTCAAACTGACCAATGGCCTGTTTGAGAGGTCACCTTATGTTTTTAGTCGGAAGTCAAATCAAATAATACACTAATTCATTAACCATTGAGCTGCCATGATACTGAAATCAGATAGTGTGACAGCGCAGTCATCATCCAGGTCGGCCAGCGGGCAGGCATAGGCAGTATCAGCGATGGTGGTAGTATATGTTATGCCGCAGCGGCGGTCTTCCAGTTCGGCATAAACAGCCAACGGCGTTGTGTCCCCAACCGGTAAAGAAAAGTTCATCATATTCAAATCACCAGCACTGCTGAAGGCACAATACTGCTTCAGTACACCTCCATAAATATCATAGATCCGCACCCAGGTCCTGGAAGATTCGGTATTGCCGCCACAAGGGTCAAGGTCAGGGGCAGAGGCAAATAACTCATCAGGAATCATATCGACATTGCTCACTTCGAGGCTATATACTATAAGCGTGTCACCTTCGATCAGGTTAACATCTACAACATGCAGATTCGGTTTTGCCAGTTCGGGATAGCAGTTATAATCTACTTTGAACCTGTAAGCTACTGACCATACACCGCCAGTATATGTTGTATAGCAAATGCCAATAGTATCACCGTTACTGTCATATGCAATCAGTTTAATTTGATAATGTTCAAGTTCATTGTTTGACGGCAGTTCAGCGACGTACCTGGTATCAGTAGTAGAAATATCCAAAATATCAGAAATGAAACCGTAGCCACCTGGATTTTCGTAATCTCTATATAAATTTATTTCAAGCGTGTATTCATCAGCGCCCGGAACCGGGGCCCATTCAAATACAATACCAGGCTGATAGACATCTTGAGGAGTGCCGATATATGGAGATATATTTTCATTATCCCGCGGCCTGGTCATATGCATAATTTTAATATAATCAACGCTATAATTTTCCCGCTCTGCCGATGTCATATCAGATAAAGTAAAATAACTCCCCGGAGTTCTGTAATTGCCGGGAAGAGAGGTGTAGGCAGAAGAGGCGGCATTTATTTCGCTATAGATACAAAGAGGAATATCTTCCGGGATATTGTTAACAGCGTATACGGAGCTTTCCGGATAATAATATAATTCCGCACCTTCAACATTGTTACCAGGAGAAGTGAAAATAACTAAAGATGGAATTTCAGATGTATAATAATGGACCGGCAGGTTATTGAATTCACATGTACCGGCAATCTGATGCTCGGGCAGAACCGTAAGTGAGAAGAAGTTAGATACATTGTTATGTTCCCAATCTTCGCTGATGAGATCATCGTGATCTATCATAACCTGGAACTTGTAATAACCGGGAGACCATAAACTATCGGACACTGCAAAAGAATGCTCGGTATATTCGCCCATATCCAAAGATGTCACGCCGGACAAATCGAAATAACCGGCATTCAGTACCGGCTCACCATCGCGAGTCAAATTAACAATTTTAGCGTATAACTGCTCGCTGGTTGTTGAGGTCCAGGCAGCTCCCAGGTTATGAACTGTGAAGGTGTACCAAACCCAGGGAGTTTCACCGTAGGTAATAACTTTGGTCGGCTGGTCAATTTCCCTTATCGTTAGATCGGGTTTAGAGGTTTTAGAGAAATAGTAATCATACTCAAATATAGATATTCCAGGTCTTTCAAAAACAGAATGAATATGCAGTATATGAGTTTTTTCGGAGTAAGTAAGGGTAAGAGTATGAATACCTGCATCAGAAGTATAAATAACAGTTATAGGATTACCGGAATAAATCACCGATACCGTATCCCAGTCACATTCGTAAGGATAACATGACCCGAAAAATTTAAAAACAAGCTGTCCTCTAAGAGTTCCCTCAGCGATAAGAACCCTGGTAATGCCTGCTGTGTACTGGTTATTATTTAACCAGGCGCCCAGAAAGTCTTCTTTTTCGACAGCAAAAGCATTATTGGAAAAGGTTAAAACAAAACTCAGCAAAAGTATACAGACAAGAGATCTTTTAGAATTCATCAGAGCCTCCAGTAAATAAATAATTTATATTACCTATTTGATATACTATGCAGGCAGCAGTCAAAAAAGCATTATAATTTTGCTAAGAAGTGAAAAAATGACAAGACTGATTTTCAATCAGGGAAAACGCCGGTCCTGTTTTTAAGCAATTTGTTCTAAACCACAATTAGAGTAATTATTTCGCGGCTATAATGGCGGCACCCAGGGCAGCAGTTAACTGGGCAGAAGGAGCAATGCAGACTGATTTGCTGCTGACAGCTTCTATAGCCTCAGCCATGCCGGGGACCAGGGCGACACCACCGGTAAAAACGATAGGTTCGGAGACATTACCGCCAGCCATAGCAACCACCCTGGAAGCAATAGCACGCATGACCCCAGATGCGATATCGGCAGCGGCCACACCTTCAGCAAGCAGGCTGACAATTTCAGTTTCGGCAAAGACCACACACATACTGCTGATAATTGCGGCACTTTTACTGGCAGCTGCCAAATTGCCAAATGCTTCCAGCTCAAGATCAAGCCTGGTGGCGACAACTTCGAGGAATCTGCCGGTACCGGCGGCGCAGCGATCATTCATAGCAAAGTTATGAACGTTACCATTTGGATCGAGTTGGATATATTTACTGTCCTGTCCGCCGATATCGATAATTGAGACAGCATCGGGCATAAAATGTTTTATACCGGCGGCCTGACAAGTAATTTCGGTAACGGTTTTTTCGGCAAAATGGATGAGATTTCTTCCATAGCCGGTAGCGACAATGCGGGAGACTTTATCTTTTTGGATATTATTAGCAGCGAGGATTTTATCGAGCAGATTGAGAGCGAGCTGCCCCTGCTTTATGCCCTGATCGATAACAAGGCCATCGATAATTGAGCGAGCTTCAGCGTCGAATATTACAATTTTAATGGTTCTCGAACCAGCATCAATACCAACAGTTAACATATTTATCTCCGATTTTTGACAGTTTCAACCAGAGCCTCAATCCGGGTGCGTAGTGCCGGTTGAATTGACTGGGAAACAGGTGGAACTTCGATTTCAATTACAGGTATATCAATTTTTTCACGAATGATAGTGGCGATCACGCGGCCTTCTACGGCACAATGACTGGCACCGGGTATCCTGGAAATAATGACAGCTTCGCTGCCGAACAATTTTATATCATTACAAATGCGTTCAGCCCGTTGCCATGCCGGGCCGACCATAGGGTCAGCCAATGCCATCTGAGCGAGAGCGTCGAGCGGGTCGATATCAACAGGGACAGGGTCTAATGCATGAGTGAAGAGATACTCGGTGCCGCAGATTCTGCCGCCACAATCTTCAAGGACGTTCATAACCTGTAAATCAGCGACAGGGTTGATCCAGAAAATACGTGCGGCATCGGGCTGAAGAACGCCAACACCGGCACTCACTCTGTGCCGGACTTCTTCGAGAAGGTCAGTCAAGACAACCATGGCAAGGTTTTGATCCGAACAGTAATGGATAGCGATCATCTCGGCAATAAGCATTTCCAGTGCAGGCATAGGGCAAATATCAGCAGTAAAGGTAAGGTATCTGAGCCGGTTGAGGACATCGCGGATATTATTAGCACGCTGTATGCCGGAACGGAGCATATCTTTGTTCAGAGACTGACCGGCAAGCTGCTCGATAGCTTCAACGATCCGTTCAAGTTCGGTACGGACAAATTGCAGCTGGTCAATAGGAGCGGTAAAACCGCCGGGTAAATTTATTGCATGTTCATCCTTTTCCGGGAGACGCCGATGGGGTATCTCCCACCAGAAGATCGGGAACCCCAAACCGTTAAGACGCTGGGCGATAGCAGAGAAATCGTCGCAGACGGCGCCGGTACTGCAGATGAGCAAATCAGGTATCGGGAAATGGGCTTCGGAAAGAAACGCACCCAGCATAGCCCGCACCGGGCAAAAAGATTCATCAATGCCCAGCGAATCGGCGATGCCGAACATTCCGTCATTTAACTCCATAACACAGGGAATCCACCAGGCACCGTCAGGATAGAAAGAGATAAGTTCGTCGAAGCAATAGGCAATAACCGGGACAGTACCGAGATCTTTCATAGCACCGACAATTTTTCTGCCGTTTTTCCGGGAGTCAAAGAGGCGATCTTCTTCTGTTAGCAGGAAATTCCAGAGGTTCAAGGCGGCAACAGAGTTATCATATTCGAGCCGGAGCAGCCTGAGGTCACCATCGATAACATGGCGGCTAAGAATACCGCCGAAGTCAGGCTCAATTAGCCCGGCCTGCTGCAGGGAGCGATAGCGATGGTCCCACTGTTCAAGATTTATTTTTTCCGGTTGTTGTTTCATAAAAGCATTTCCACGAACGCCTGGATGCGGGTTTTGATCCTCTCGGAGTTTGTACCGTCATTGTCATTGCAATCCAGGTCAAGTACGGGGATATCGGCCCAGTCCTTTAGCCGCTTCGCCTCAGCATGCCAGAGATCGCACCATAGATAACGGTGAAAAATAATTCCTTTTATATCTCTAATTACAATTTCATTTTTCAGCCATTTATACAACTCACTATTAGGCCGCCGGAAGGCATCGGTCAGGCTGCCGAAATAGGCATCTGCAAGTTCGGCAAACGGGTCGAGTTTCAGCTGCCGCAGATTAAACCTGCGAGGCATAGCACGCAACCCGGAAGACGTGGCATCCAGGGCAATATGCCCGCCGGTATCTTCTACCAGGTCAAACAGGATTTTCTCCTGCTGCATTAAAGACCCGCCGAAAATGGCTATTGCCGGACCAGTGGGAATATTAATATCGGCAGCTAAAGTCGGCAGGCTGCCATTTCGATAGAAATCGGCAATCGCCTGTGAATATTGATATTCAGTAAGGCAAGCTTCGGCCTGTCTGAGCAGGCGTCGGTCATCATCAAACTTATACATGATATCAGCAAGCGACGATGGAAAAGGATTATGACCGGAAATTTCAGAAAGAAACCGCCCTAACCTTTTCAGTTCAGACTGATATAAGCCAAAAGCGGAAGCGTTTTGCCAGGTGGCGGGTAGATTCATCATAAAAGTCGGGATATCGGTCTGTTTGTCGGCCAGTTCAACAATGCGCCGCATCTGATCGCAGGCCGTAGTAAAGATAACAGCAGCAGTATCGGCACAGTCTATTGCATCTTGGAGAAACCCCAGAGCATAAGGGCATGTGCCGGGCAACCCGGCGGCGAAGCGGCGATTGCCATCAGAGCCAGGCCGGATCTTGACCGGGCGAAGAGCGTGTGCCGTAATCCATTCGGCAGGTATAAAAGGAGATGTATAAACAATATTTTTCATTTATTGACAATGGTTTCAAATAAAGCTTCAACCCTAAGTGCGATGC
This sequence comes from Sedimentisphaerales bacterium, assembly GCA_963666285.2. Classification (GTDB taxonomy): domain Bacteria; phylum Planctomycetota; class Phycisphaerae; order Sedimentisphaerales; family SM23-30; genus JAFGDI01. The sequence goes on along the minus strand of OY762711.1, from coordinate 381,538 downwards.
GAGCAGAATCAGAAGTATTATAGTCCGTTTCGATCCTGAGATACGGCAGGCCAAGCTGCTGCTCAACATATTTTTTGACAAGCTGAGATTCAACATCGTAGGTAAGGCAGGCCTGCCAGATAACATCAATAACACATTGCGGGCGATATTGCTCAACGAGCGATTTAATGGTATCAAGTCGACGCTGGTTACCAGTCATAACAGAACACGGCAATCTGAAATAGTTATCCGCGATAGCATATAAAATATCATCTGCATCTTCATCAACATCGTCCAGAATCGGCTTTAGCCCGGTACAGTTTTCCTGGCAGACCACCAGCCCGCCATGTTTTTCAACAAGCTCAATAACACGCTCGGCACCATGGGCCATGGGCACACCGGTGATCATCGCCCGGACAGTGTCAGGCCTGGCCGGTTTTGGCTGTTGGGAAAGAGTATCTATAGCATTTTGATACTGGTCCAGGTCGGAATCGATGCCGGAAATAATACTTTTGAATTCCAGAAGCTCTCTACCGGTCAGACATGGATTGTCCTCCTGCATAAACCGGGCGATAGCTCTGCGCAGCTGCCGTTCGCGATTCATCAGCCGGACCGCCTGCCTGATTTTATCATCTGTAACCTGGCAGCCAAACTGTCTTTCCAGCTCGGCTTTCAATTTATGGAGCTCTTTAACCCAATGGTCAAAGGCATCGGGGTCAAGTGATTTCTGGGTAAGCTCAAGGACATACATATTGCGTTCTTCCGCAAGCAGTTCATACATTTTCTTTTTGCCGTCGCAAGTTGTTTCGGCAACGATCATATCAGCCATCTCCAGAAACGGATTACTTTTTTGTACGTGATAGCCAAAGGTAGATTTTATAAGCGGGCACAGATTTGCCGGTAGAAATTCTTCGGCGGCTGGTATGGTTGCAGCCGATCCACCGCACAAGCAGACAGGAACCGCCCCGGCAGCCATAATAATTTCTCTCGGAGTATATTCACACATTATGCCAATAATCGGCCTTCCGCTTTTCTTTGCTTGTGCCGCGTATTCATAGCAGCGGTCAATCATACCAGCCTGATATTCGATCAGTTCCGAATTGCAGGGATTAAAGCTGCTGCCGGTACAACCGCTAGCGAAAGGCGGAGTGCAAGGGTCACAAGAATTGACCTGCACATTATGGTTACATCCACACTTTTTCATTTATACCTCCAAGTGCGTTTCGCACTTTAACTTAGTATATAAATACAGACGCCAGGCATGTATCTATGAAATAAAATTACACGAACAATTGGCAAGTAAGTCAGGAGTTTTTCTGGGCGACGAACAGCCCCTGGATAATTTTGCCATCACGGGCAAGCTGCCGCATAAATTCCATCTCATTACCAATGGCAGTTAGCAAATCCATATCAAACCCAATGATTTTGAGAGCATCATATGTAAGCTGTTTATTGGCCATATCAATATAAAGATCGATATATTGGACATATCGGCCGGTGTCGTATGCTTCACGGATATCACAGCCGTTTTCTGTCAAGAGTGCCTTGTACCCGTCTAAAGTCTGGATATTGGGAAATTTCATAAAGGCCAGGAACCGGGCAGCTTCATCATCCGACATTAGAACCGGTCCTTCAAGCCAGTCGGTGAAAGCTATAATTCCGCCCGGTTTGACAATGCGGGCGGCTTCAGCGATAAGTTTAGTTTTGTCCTCGACATAACACCAGGCATCTTCACCCCATACAAAATCTACGGAATTGCTGTCTATGCCGCAATTGCATACATCATTGGCTACAAAACTGATCCTGTCGGAATAGCCTTCTGCTTTGGCTCTTTCAATGCCAAGGTTTATAACTGTTTCGGTAGCATCAACGCCGCACATTTCAGCGACATTTTTGAAACGTACCAGAAACCGCATACCGGCACCGGTACAGCAGCACAGATCCACTCCCCTGGTTCCGGCGGTAACAGCAGCCTTTTCGGCAAGATCCATCGAAGAGGCCAAACCGCCAATATGAATCTGTTCACCCATAAGCAATTCCCACAGTCTGCCTTCCGGACCATTATATACATCCTGCACATCAGCAAGTTTAATATTTGTATTTATTTTCACAATCATTCACCTTTATACAATTTTATATTTTGAAACCCAGTTAACCAAATTATGGCATAAAAAAAGGATAAGACATTGTCTTATCCGTCGATACTTATAAATTTGCGGCTGATAGAATGATATAATAGCACATTACAGCCGGTAAATATTCAGATAGATCCGAAACAAGCTACATTATGCTAATAATATTACGTACTCGCCACGAGCACCGACGGACACCAAAGTCAGCCGCACTCTAACTTGCCGGAAAGTAAAATAATATTCAATTTTGGTACTATAAAAGAGACTATCAGATTTCTGAGAGAAAGACAAATAGCAATATAAGCTGCGGTTAAATAATTAACAGCTAAAAGCGAGTTATTGTCTAAATGTGATTTCATCTCAAAACATCCCATAATTATTATCAAACATCTGAAAAGTACGCCTGGTACTTTTGACTGAAATTATTATACGCAAAGGTCGTAGGAATTAAAATATATTTTTTCTAGTCAGGAAAGATTCTGAGCCAGTTTTTGCAGGCGATAAGCTCAATATCTTCGTGGGAGAAACCGGCGGTATTCAGTGCTGAGATAAGATTCGGCATTTTCGAGGCATCAGCAAGGCAATCAGGCATAAAAGCTCCGTCAAAATCGCTGCCGATAGCAAGATGTCTTATGCCGATGAGGTTGGCGATATACTGGAAATGGCTGACGATAGTCTGCATGTCGATGTCAGAGTCAGAATCTCCGGTAGGAGAAAGAAAGCCTTTATGGAAGTTTATGCCTATTACACCATCGTTTGCGGCGATGGCCTTCAGCTGGTCATCGGTGAGGTTCCGTGGGCTGTTGCACAGCTGCCAGACATTACCATGGGTAACAGCTACGGGTTGAGTTGAAATCTCCAAGACATGCCGAACGCCTGCGGCAGAGAGGTGGGCCATGTCGATGAGTATGCCGAGCTCGTTGCATTGGCGAACAAGTTCTCTACCGGCCGCGGTCAAGCCGCTGCCCTGGTCAGGCAGAGTACCAAAGCCAAAGCTTACTCCGTCAGCAAAGGCATTTGGCCTGCTCCAGGTTATGCCTATACTGCGCAGGCCTTTGCCGTACCAGTATTCCAGGTTTGACAGGTCGGGTTTGATGGGTTCGGCCCCCTCGAAATGGAGGGTGGCGGCGAAGGTACCATTATCCATGGCAGTTTGTATTTCACTTGCAGAGCGGCACTGTTTGAAACTGCCGCCGGAGCGTGATTCGATATCAACAATGTCACCAGAAACTAATTGAGCATTCTGTTCTGCCTGCTCCTGGGTGGGAGCATCGCCTTCGGTAAAGACGGCACACATGCCGCCGCTTATGCCGCCGGAGCGAGCTTTGGGCAGGTCCAGATGAGCGTCAGAGTTTGTCGATAGGAAGTCAAAATCCTTTATCGGATGAGAGTTGTATTTGCGATTGAGAGTATCGTTGTGGCCGTCGAAGATTTTAAGCATAATTAAAATATTTAGAGGTTAGAGGTTAGAAGCTAATAAGGTGTCGCTGCTCGACCTTAATTTAAAGCTTCGCAATAGTCAGTTTTCCAGTCTGTCGTAAGCCTGTTGGTATATAGCAAGGTCCGACTGGCTGAACAGTACGATTCGAATTTCATCGAGCCGGTTGTTTTGCATGAATTTCCGGCAGGTATCAATTGCTATCTCGGCGGCAAGTTCGATCGGGAAACGGTATACGCCGGTACTGATCGATGGGAATGAGATATTTTTTAGCCCTTTTTCAGCGGCAAGCGAAAGAGAATTGTGCCAGGCATTAGCCAGCAGCTGCGGTTCGTTTTTGCTGCCGCCGCGCCAGATGGGGCCGACGGTATGAATGACAAATTTCGACGGCATATTACCCGCGGTGGTTATCATAGCATTGCCGGTTGGCAGTTTGCCATTGATGGAAACCCAATCCTGACATTGCTGAAGAATAATAGGCCCGCCGGCACGATGTATAGCACCGTCAACTCCCCCGCCGCCGGCAAGAGAGCTGTTAGCGGCATTGACAATGGCGTCGGTATCCTGGGTGGTAATATCACCTTGAATGAGAGTTATAGTTGTGTTCATATCAAAACTTTCTGCACAATATACGCATACAATACACTAAGAATTATACCGTCCAACCTTATTTTCTCCAGAAGTTTGGTACAAAGAGGCAGAAGATGGCCATGACTTCGAGCCTGCCGAGTATCATAAGGAAAGTCAGCAGCAGCTTTGAGGTAGGAGCCATAAACGCGAAATTCTGAGTGGCGCCAACCATTTTGAGGCCGGGACCGATATTGTTAAGAGTCGCGGCAACCGCCGAAAATGCGGTTTCGATATCGATAGTATTTTCCAGTATAAGCAGCAGTATGGTCGAGACAAAGGCAATAAGCAGTATCATGCCAACATATACCCCGATAGTCCTGCATTGCGAATCGTCTATCGGCTGATTGCTGATGCGGATAGGTTTGATTAGAGACGGTCTGAAAGACTTTTCAATTTCAGAGACAACTAATTTACAGAAGAGCATAAGGCGGAAGACCTTGATACCGCCGCCGGTCGAGCCGGCAGAGCCGCCGACAAACATGAGTGCCAGCAGCAGCCATCGAGAGAAATTGGGCCAGGCATCGAAATCATCCGAACCAAAACCGGTAGTAGTCATAATCGACACTACCTGGAAACCTGCCGACCGCAGGGCCTTTGTGACACTGCCATAGATCAGGGCCTTATTCATAACCAGATCGGCAGTTATCATGCCGGTAGCAATAAGCATAATAAGTAGATAAGTTCTAAGCTCGGAATTTTTTAATACATATTTCCATTTACCCTGGATCATATCGGCATATAGATTGAAATTCATGCCAGCTAAAACCATGAAGACTATAATAGTAACTTCAATTCCAAGGTGATTATACTGACCGACACTGGCATTTCTGGTACTGAACCCACCGGTCGCCATCGTACCAAAAGTATGACAGAGAGATTCAAACAGGTCCATCCCCTGGGTCATCAGGATAACGGTCTCAACCAGCGAGATAGCGACATAAATTTTCCAGAGCAGCATTGCGGTATTTTTGATCCTGGGGCGTACCGATTCAGATATCGGGCCGGGCACCTCGCTATTGAACATGAACTTAGCAGCCGGACCGATCTGGCTGAGAATAGCGACAAACAGAACGACAATACCCATACCGCCAAGCCAGTGAGTAAGGCTGCGCCAGAACAGTATAGCCCTGGGCAGCTGTTCCGGTTCGGGGAAAATACTGGCACCGGTTGTGGTGAACCCGCTGACAGATTCAAATATGGCCGCGGCGATTTTGGCATACCAGCCATGATAGATGCCGTCAAGCACACCGCTGAAAAGATACGGCAATGCGCCCAGCACCCCGCAAACAAGCCAGCCAAGGCCAACAACTGCAATAGCTTCTTTTCGGTACATTTCCTGTTCGCGGTCCGGTTCTCTGCCAAGGATAACCATAATAGCACCAATCAGCAGGCAGGAAAGCACAGAATAAATAATAGAGAAAATTATCCTGCTATTCTGGTCCTGGTCATAGTCGAGAAACGCCCAGATCAAGGAAGAGCTTATACAAAAACCTACCAGAGAAACCAGAATACCCAATTGTCTAAGAATCTGTTTAAAATTCATAATTCATACTTCAAGTGCGGCATCGCACTTTTGACTGTTCGACATTACACGCAAAGGCCGGAATATGGCCTTGTGAATGAAAAATGTAATATTTAATTCAAAGCGTTACAAGAAGGCCCTTTTAGGCGATTTACCATAGGCACTTTGTTATTGCAACTTAAAAACAACGAAAGTAAACTCCAAATAAAGCCGGACTAATTATCCCACGATCATTTTAGTCAGCTCTTTATGGCTGGCAGTTCTACTGATAAAAATAGCCTCATCGTCAAGGTGGAACATCGTATCAGCCTGGGGGACAATGATATCCTTGTCCCGCTGGATGGTAAGGACGAGCGTTTCGCCGGGCAGAGTAATTTCTCTCAGATACTTCCCTGTGACCTCGCTGCTTCTAACCCTGACCTGTACAATTTCAGCCTTGCCATCGTCAAAAACAGAAAGGGTACGCACATCACTTTTATGCAACATAGTTAATATTTCTTTGGCCATCTGAACGCGCGGACTAACAGCACGGTCGATACCCATTTTTTCGATAAGATCACCATAGTCCGGTCGGTGTATAAGAACCAGCACCTTTTCCACACCAAGATGCCTGGCCTGCATAGCACTCATGATATTAGTTTCATCAGAATCGGTAGTACTAACAAAAATATCAGCACTTTCGATACGTTCTTCTTTCAGGAATGACAGGTTAGTTCCATCACCGTGCAAAATAGTGACGTTAGGAAGAATAGCGGCAAGATGTTTGCACCGATCTTCGGAACGTTCGACAATAGTGACTTTGTACATTGAGGCACGAAGACGCCTGACAAGCGATAGAGTAGTATGGCCGCCGCCAACAACAACAATTTTAATGGAACTGGCTTTCTTAGATTCCAGGCCGCTGCGAGCAGAGACAATCTGTTCAGTTTTACCGATCAGGGTTACATTATCGCTTTCATACACCATTGAATTGGCAGCAGGAATAAATAAACTGCCGTCTCTTCTGATACAAGCGATCTTAACACCTTCGGGCAGATCCAGATCCTTTAGCGGACGATTGATATGCTTGGCTCCTTTGCCAACGACCACACGCTGCATTTCTATCTTACCGCGGGCAAGATGTTCCACCGCCAGAGCGCCCGGACTGCGTATGACCGAAGCAAGCTCCAAAGCCGCGAGTGTTTCAGGACTGACAAATTCATCAATCCCAAAATGTTCCGAATAAGAAATATCAGTACTTTTTCTGTATATAACTTCATCGACCCTGGCAATAGCACGGGCAGCGCCAAGTTTCCTGGCAAGAGAAGCAGCAACAATATTGACTTCATCGGAACCGCTGACAGCGACAAATAAATCCGCCTCAGCAACAGCAATCTGTCCGAGGATTTGGGCAGAAGCCGCCGAACCTTCGACAGCATGTACATCCAGCGAGCTGTTAACCTGGCGGATTTTATCCTTTGAAGGGTCTATAACGGTTACATCATGCCCCTGGCTTGACACCTGGTCAGCAATATACCATCCTATCTCGCCGGCACCGGCAATAACAACTCTCATCTAGACTCGTTCCTAACTGTTAATCTAAAATTATTCAATACCTTTTAGTACGTTTTATGCTTCACAACAAATGCAAGGCATGCTTATGACTGTTCAATGTTAACAGCAACCACTTTCAGGCGTTTATTGCAACTTGAAAAGTGCTAAAGCAAACTTTTATACAACAAATATTACAGAATGTTACTCGCGGTCCAAATAATGAAAACTACTTATTAAATAACAGTTTACCATTATACATTAAGAACACATAAGCCGTAAAATAAAAAAAAAGGGAGAAATCCGAAAATAATCTTTGGTACAACCAGCTAATTCAGCGCATAAAAAAGCCACCGCAAATGCCGTCCAATTGGTTAATTGAAGGAACCCCTTATTTTAAGGGGGGGGCCTCATCAGCTTTCCAGAGATCCCGGGTAAAACGGGCTTGTCCGGCTACACCTATACAAGGCTCCCATTTTTTCAAGCTCAATAGGTTCTTCAATTATGCAAATGTAACGTACACAGCAGAGGCTAACATTGCAAAAACAAAGATTTTACCAAAACGATGAAATTATTTTTGATAAAATCAGCATCAAATATCTCAATCTGATATATAAATCTTAGCATATACGGAGCAATTATCAAAATGATTTTTCAAATAGGCTGAAAAGTAGTGAAATCAAGGAAAAGAAATTGTAACAAAAATTATTGCTGCTTATCAGGCAGGAATAAAGTGTACCTGGCACTTTCATATTTGAGATACCATTCGACAAACTGATCTTTTTTCGCTTGAATCTTATTATTATCGGATTCTCCGATACGTTTAGCGAATGCTCTTACAGTTTCATCAGGCAAACGTCTCAAGCCGAACCTGGTAAGTTTGCGGTCCATTTTTGAGAGCTGATTATTCATCATTCTAATTTTCGGATCAATATTTCTAATCTGCCATAGTTCAACAATCCTTGCCTTTGCCCGCTTTGACATAATCAGAAAAATAATCAGTAAAACAAGCATCCCCGGAACAGTAGTAAACAGCCAGACAATCAGATGATACAATGCCTCAGAAACCCACATACGCAACCCGCTTATGCCACCAAGCCCGAGAGACAATCTTAATTCCTGGAATTTAAATTTGAAGTAATCAACATAACTTGAAAATAAAGATACTTCATCATCAGCTTGCGGCACACCGGCAGCGGGCGTACTTTCAACGATAACCCATTGTTTTTTGCCAGCGTCCCAGGCTTCAACCCAGGCATGGGCATCTCGTTGGCGAGCAACCCAGCAATCGGCAATAGTATCTCTTTCGTTAACAACAACGCCGGTCACATACCTGCATGGTACGCCGGCAATTCTAAGTAATACCGCAGTACCAGCGGCAAAATATTCACAATAAGCATCCGGCCGCTCAAGTAAGAAATAGTTTACAGGATCTCTGTGACGCGGAATAGAAACAGAAAGGCTATACTTATAATTATCATGAAAATACTTTTTCACGGCATTGATTTTTGAAGCCGGAGTAACACACCCTTCTGTAATAGAAAGTGCCAGATTTTTTACACGAGGGTGAACTCCCCGATCAGGCAGTTGAAGGTATCCATCCATGTTTTCAGCAGGCACAGAAAGAGTCAAGGGAGTAAGCGGGACCGCAACCTGATAATTGGAACCGGGTATATAGTCACCGGCATATTCGAGTAATTTATCATTATTATATAATATTGATTCAGAAGGCATACGAACAAAGTGAATATCATGAGGAATAAAAAAAGCACCTTCAAAATCAGGTGAGGGCCAGACATCAAAGACTTTATACGCCCCCAGATAAAACCCAGAATCTTTATCAAGATAAGGTTCAATCTCAAAAATATTATCCTGCTCCCGCCGGTCAATTCCCCAGTTTACACCGGAAGCCCCCTGAATCGGGTAACCGGTAGTAATCACGTCCTGATCGTATGTCCAGCTATTACCATCCCACTCAGGATAGGGCATACTTCTTAAATAATCCGGCGATTCATCGGAGAAAACTCTCAGAATAATCTTTTTAGACCTGGCCGCTTTCATTCTCATGACACTGTCAAGCCTGGAGAAATCGCCAAATTCAATTTTTTCACGCGAACCGCTCGACATTCCCCTGGAGAACAAATGCGGAGCAGGATGATACTGCATGAGATAATCAATAAATCCTTCACCATATATATTAAGAAGATTTCCGCCAACCCATCCAACAGAAGTTGAAAAAACCAAAATAGCAGCGAAGATCAACACCTTCGCTCTGAAACCGCTATAGAAAGCGATAAGATAATTCTGGCTTGACGAACAAAACAACACGGCAGCGATAACAAAGCAAAAGGTGTATATAATCGCAAGAGATGACATCTCGCCACTGACAATCTGGGGTGAAATAAGTACGGAAATGGATAGAAACAGAATAATAGCGGGCGGTAGTTTACCTTTTCTGTTGACAAAGAGATAAAACACACTGACCATTATAAAATATTTTGACAAAGTGAGCCATTGAGTCTGTACTGCGGCGCGGGTAAAAAAGCTTCCACCCGGATGTGAAGTTCGATAATAAACAGCAAACAACAATGCCATTACCAAAAGCGAAATAACTTTCCTGGATGAACGCATCCTGATATTTATATTAGAAAAGGCGCCAATAAAAGCTAATACAATGACAACCAGGCTAAAAGCCTTTTCGTCACTGCATTGCCAAAGAGAGATAGCACTGACAGCTATCAGAAGCAAACCAACTAATCGATTGTGTTTCATATTATTTACCAGTAATACCAATACTTTTCAGCCGTTCAACAACGGCACTGCCGCAGGAATCACCCCATACATTAACGGTAGTCCGGCACATATCCAGGATACGATCAACAGCAAGGATCAGTCCAATACCTTCCGAAGGTAATTTTACTGCATCCAGCACAATAACCAAAGTAAACAACCCGGCACTGGGAATAGCGGCAGCACCAATAGAAGCAAGGGTAGCGGTTAATACTATCAGCCCCTGCTCGGCAATAGTAAGGTCAACACCATAAGCCTGAGCGATAAACATAGCGGCCACTGCCTCGTATAAAGCAGTGCCATCCATATTTATTGTCGCACCAAGCGGCATAACAAAACTAACGGTACTCTCAGAAATTTTAGCCCGATTCTCCAGGCAGTTCATAGTCAGAGGCAAAGTAGCAGCACTGCTGGCAGTAGAAAAAGCCGTTGCCAGAGCAGGACTAACCGCGGCCAACAGCTTCAAGGGAGAAATCCGGGCAAAAATCATCAGCATAAGCGGCAGGACAACAATGCTATGGATGGTAAGCCCAGAGAGTACGGTCGCCATATATTTTGCCAGGCTGCCTAAAACAGAGCTACCAGCCGAGGCAACCGTTGTTGTCATAAGCGCAAAAGCACCAACTGGAGCAATATACATAATCCAGTTAGTTAAAGTCATCATCACTTTATCAAGAGCCCTGAAAAAATCCAGTAACGGTCTTGCTTTATCACCGACAGAGACCATAACGATGCCAAAAACAATAGCAAAGAAAATAACTGAAAGCATTTGCCCCTCTGCCATTGCCTTGACAATATTAGCGGGTATAAGATCTTTCATCAGAGTCGTCAGTGTTGGCGCACTGTAATTTTGAAAATTTTTCTCTTCAATTGTTTTACTACCGACTTCGAGCTGCTGAGAAACTACAGGATCGTCGATTTTTACCCCTTCTCCCGGCTTAATAACATTAACACACACCAATCCCAGCAAAATAGCAATTACAGTTGTAGTAATATAGTATCCAATGGTAATCGAGCCGATTTTGCCAAGCCGGCCCATACTGCCGACACTATTTACTCCCATGATAATAGAAGCAACAATCAGAGGAACAATAATCATTTTCAGCAATCGGATAAACAGCTCCCCGAGAGGTTTGATACAGCCAAGTATAAAAGAAGCACCGCCAGAGAGGTTTCCTGCCTCATCAACAGATTTGGATAATACAAGACCTACCACCAAGCCCAGCAAAATTCCAGCAATAATGTATTTTGCCAGTTTATTCATTAAATAATTGCTCCAGTAATCATCAAATTACAAATATGTTAGTACGGTTTATGCTTCGGGTTATATGTATGAGAAAGCTCTCATAATAAAATTTTATTTGATAAGCGTTACATAGCAAGATTATTTTGTTTAACGACAACAGCGGCAGTGATATTTATACCATAAACAACCCATAGTAACAGTCGAATTAAGAAAAACGATATAGATGTAGAATAGTTAACAAATATCCGCAACTCTACTATTTTACCATTTTTTTTACCAAAAAACGGATTCTTATTTGATAATTCTCAATGATTCTGATTATAATAACTCAAAGTATCGAAGGTAATGTTGCCTGTGGAATTAATTAAGTTATTATTTTAAATAAGGACAAAATTATGAAAAAGTACAGATGTGTATTATGCGGTTATATTTATGACCCTGCAGAAGGCGATCCAGATGCAGATATAGCACCAGGCACCAGCTTTGAAGATCTGCCTGATGACTGGGTATGCCCGGAATGCGGAGCTGGAAAAGAAGAATTCGAAGAAGCATAGTCTAAATTGAAAAAAATTACGGTTTGAAGCATTTTTTAATTGTTTCAAGCCGTTTTTTTTTGATTTTTATCGAAAAACTAACAGGTTATCAAGGCGTTATACACAGGTTTTACACAAGTTGTTAAAACACAATATGTTGTGTTTCGAGTTATTGGACGTAGGCCTAAGTCCGCGTATTAATATGAACAACTTTGGCAATATAGGTAATTTACTCTAGTCCGATAAATGTTAAAAAAGGTCCGAAAAAACGATAAAAACCCTATTATTGGTGTTGAAAACTATTTTGAAATAGTATTATAATTTGAAAATATTTCTCAAGTATTTATACAGGATGCGACGATAACTATTATGTCATGATGGTATGCAGAAGCCAGCCATGACAATATATTGTGGCTGAGGAGTCGGCCGTTTAGTTAAGTTGTTTGCCTATTAGACATTACGGAGTAAGTCATGAACAACATCAGTAGAATCAGCGGAGCATACAGCTCAATCCCAACACTGGGAAAGGCGGAAACTACCCCTACCGCCAACGGAAAAAACAATAATTACAGCTATAATAATGGTGAAGATCAGGTAGAAATATCTGATAAGGCAAGATTTTTGAGCCAGATAGCTGATATGCCAGACATTCGGCAGGAAAAAGTTGATCAGATAAGACAACAGCTTGCCGAAGGTACATACGATATCAATGGAAAATTATCCATGGCATTGGATAAATTTATCGATGAAGAAATAGGATAGTAACTAAATCACGGATGATAAATCGATGGGTTACAGGCAGTCTTTTGAGACCAAAGGACTGCCTTTTTTTTTAGAGATAAAAGAAACGTGATCAAATTTGGAATTTACAGAATTAAATTCTTATTTATAGAAAGGTATTGGCGTAATAGTGAAGAAATATTACATAATATTGATTATTACAGTGTTTATGATGAACGGCTGCCAAAACAATCCGGCTATAATCGGCCATAGAGGAAATTCAAGTTATGCCCCAGAAAATACAATGGCATCAGTCACCAGCTGCTGGGATGTAAAAGCAGATGGAACAGAAATAGATATTCACCTTACAGCAGACAATCAAATTGTGGTAATCCATGATGACAATACCCAAAGAACCAGTGGTGAAAAATTTGTAATAGCTGATTCAACCTATGATCAAATCAAAAAACTTGACGTAGGCTCTTTTAAGTCGCAGTATTTCAAAAACGAGAATATCCCCCTGCTGAAAGATATAATTGCAAGCGTTCCAAAAGGGAAAAAATTGTTTATCGAAATAAAATGTAAAGTTGGAATTGTACCGTACCTGAAAGAAATAATTGAAGAAAGCGGTAAACCCGGACTTGAAATAATATCATTTAATATTGACGTTCTAAAAGAGTGCAAAAAACAGATGCCGAATATACCGGCATACTGGCTGGTAGGTTCACCAAAAGATAAAGAAAGCGGCGAATATCTGCCGTATAGCGAATCCCTGATAAAAGATGTTTTGGAAAATAATATAAACGGGCTGGACCTGCATTTCAAATCTCTAAGCAAAGAATATGTCGATAAAGTTCATGCTGCCGGGCTGAAAATATATGTCTGGACAGTAGACCACCTGGAAGATGGTCAGCTAATGAATGAAATTGGAGTTGACGGTATAACGACCAATTACCCCGCAAACTTCCTGATGAATCTGAAATAGTAACCTGGTATCAGGCAGGAAATGCCGCAGAACGGCAACCAATTTTGCTGTAACAAACTGTAAAATCAGTCACTTTAAGTTGTGAATAATAATATTATATGGAATCAGAAATCATTTTTCTGATTCCTGGTGCAAATTGCGGCCGATAATATTTATCCAAAAATAATATTATTCCACGCATAATACATAAAATACTTTACATTTTACTGTATTTACATATATCAAAGTCTGATAAAAAACCAGGTATCACTTCGTCATAGCCGGATAATACCTATCAATTGCATTAAGAAGCAAAGGCCGGCAGTACCAAAGCACCTTTCATTTTACAACACTTCTACTAATTTTCCCCTTTCAAGTAAATGTCAAAAAGCATAATTTCGATAGATATACAACGTTGGTATGTTTATTAAATTGATGCAGAATAATATCAGGGGATAAACCATGTTTAGAAGACTTATTATTACCACAGCAATAACGTTATTTATCATTCCACTATTTTCAGGGTCAGCAGCAAAGGCTAAAGAAACCTGCATGTGCGCAGGATGCAAAACAGAATATTACCTGATTGAGCATGTACTGAAAGAATTTCAGAAGAAATCCGAGATGAATTATAAACCGGCCAAAACCGGGAATAAAAAAGCGATAGAACTTATGGTAGAAGGAAAGATAGACTTTGCCTTTACCTGTAAGAGCCACTGGAAACTGGGCAAGAAATTCAAGCTGGATCCATCCCAAACGGCAAACTGGGAAACAATCTCAATCGCCCGTGACCCGATAGTTGTTGTAGTAAATCCATCATGCGGAGTGGACAATCTAACAAAACAACAACTATGTGATATATTCACCGGAAAGGTGAAAAACTGGAAAGAAGTCAGCGGCAATGATCTGCCAGTAAAAACCGGATACCTGGACGACTCAGTTGAAAGCGGTGTAGTAACAGTATTCAAAGAAACAGCTATAGGTATTAATGATAAGCTTGACGAAAGTGCAACAAAGCTCAAAGCCCCAAGTAATCTTGGGAATTTCTGTAAATCTACCGAAGGCGCGGTTGTATTTATGGGTATGAATTCATATAAAGAAGAATACGGCAAGCTGGCAAAAATAGATGGTATAGAATCCAACATAAGTAATATCATATCAAATAAGTATCCCCTTGCAGTAACCTATTATATTGTCCTGGACAAAACCAAAGATAAAGGGGCAAGGGCACTACTGGAATATATGGCGACAACTGAAGGAAAGAAAAAAATAGATGAAGTCATGGTTTCAATTAAACAGGAAGTAATAAACAACAAGTAAGAACCAGGATAAGTTGAGAATAGAATATGAGTATCTGTATACTAAAACGCAAAGGTATAATGTTTAAGACTATGTTTATAATTTGCAGTGTAAATATAGTTTTAATTTCATCATTATCCGCCATAATAATCACATTTACGTCAAAGTCGCAGCAGAAGCAGTCTGAGGCATTTATCGAAGCATTCAATGCCGAGCACAAAAATGAAGAACAGATGCTAATGAACAGTTTCGACAAAAAATGTAAATCAATAGCTTCACTAATGGCATTAAATGCCGTAAGCCTTATCGAATCATTCGACTATGACGCACTTGAAGTAATAGCACAAAACGCTTCACAGGATGATGATATAAATCATGTAACTTTTTTCGATAAAGACGGTGCCGAATTAACTCCTCACAAAGGTAACTGCCAGAACACCATTGTTTTTGACATCAGCAGCGAAGGTGAGAAAATCGGCTGGGTAGAAATAGACCGAAACGATCAATTCATCAAAGATAAAATGGCAGCACTTTCATCAAGAATAGCGAGCCTGGTAAAAGATTCAGAAGCGAGCAGGAAAAGATGTAAATCCGAGGTAGCGAAAATAACTATTGCCGCAGCCTCATGCGGATTGTTTATCCTATGTACAATTATTTTCTTTATGCTGAAAAAGCATATAGTAACACCAATACAAAATCTAATTAACAAAGTCGAGAATACAAGCAATATTGTCAACCACGTTTCAAACTCTATCTCGAACAATTCACAATCATTATCAGAATCGGCAAGTCACCAGGCCGCGAGTCTACAGGAAACAGCGGCAAGCCTGCAGGAGGTATCTTCAGTAACCAGTAAAAATTCAGCAAATGCCAATGAAGCCAAAGAAATGTCATACAAAGCCAGGCAACTGGCAAATGAAGGCAGCCAGGAAACATCGCGGCTGACAAATGCAGTAGCTGAAATCCAGGCATCAACAGAAGATACAGTAAAGGTAATAAAAATAATTGACGAGATAGCATTTCAGACAAATCTTCTGGCACTAAACGCCGCCGTTGAAGCGGCCAGAGCCGGCGAGGCAGGTAAAGGATTTGCAGTTGTCGCAGAAGAAGTCCGCAACCTGGCAATCAGAAGTGCCGAAGCGGCAAAGAGCACATCCGGTATGATTGATCGGGCAGTAAAGAACAGTCAGATCGGGGCTGAAATAGCTGTAAACGTAAACAATAAATTAGACGAAATCGTAAGCAGTATAGAAAAAACATCAGAAACAGTCGACCATATAGCATCTGACGCGGTAGAACAGAGCAGCAGCCTGAAAAACATCAACCATGCAGTAACGCAAATCGACCAGATCACCCAGCAGAATGCTCATGACGCCAGAGACGGGGTAGAAGAATCGCAAAGCCTGACCAGCCAGGCAGCAGACCTGGACGAAATCGTGCGTGAGTTGTCAGGACTGGTGTGCAAATAATTGTAAGTTCAACTGCAATAGAAGTTTATTAAGCTTAAAAACCTCCGGCAATTTATCAATAGTCAATTCATTAGTATTCCGATATTTTATCAGTATACACTTTCCAGCAAAAAAATAATTGCATAATCTATATAATGGCGGATATAATTACTATACCGGCGGTGGAGTTGTATAAGTGATTATTAGAATATATCCCAATATATTATGGAAGTTTATACTGAAACAATTTCATCTGAACTGGAACAAGCTCAGAAAAGCATTGATGATTTCTTTGCTACAACCTCTCCTGAACAGGGACATCCTCTGCAGGTGCGTAAATTAGCACTATTAATATTTGATGGTATGTCCAAAACGATAGAATTTGATCCACTTCACAGCTTCGTCCTGGCAAATGCTGCCCTGTTACATGATTTAGGCTGGTTTTTTGGCCAAAAAAGTCATCATAAAAACTCAATGAAGATGATAATGTCGGCCAAGCTGCCGGGACTTGACAGCCGTACAAAAAAAATGATAGCAGCCACCGCTCGCTACCATCGAAAGAATATGCCAGACAAAAGCCATGAAATATACGGTAAGCTCAACCGCAAAGACCGAGAGACTGTAAATATGCTTTCCGGCATCCTGCGAATTGCTGACGGACTGGATAACGGTCATGTAAATAATGTTCAGGATTTAACAGCAGAGATGACTGAGCCGAATAAACTTCTGATCAGCTGTGTAACCAAAGTTACTTATGTAGCAGAATTTTATGCAGCACAGAAAAAATCAGACCTACTCAAGGAAATGTGCGGCATATCAACTATAGTATCCTTCCGAATAGACCCTAAGATATCAAAACTATAAGCATCAGCCAGCTGCTCACTCAGAGGCAGCCTTCAAAATAGGTAAAATAGACAAAATCTTCTATCGTCGATGAGAAATTTATCTGCAAATCATTTCTATTTTTTTGTTATTCTTATCACAATTTTAATAATTTTCCGTTATAATGCCTCATTTACGGGTGTAGATGTTTCTACAGAATTTAACACAGAATTTTAAAATGAGAGGTCAAAATGTTACGGATAAAAACACTATCTATTTTTTTATTGCTCACAATTGCTTTTTCAACGGCAAATGCCCAGATGAAATATGAAGTTTGGGCCGGCAATACAAACTACGGCGAATACTCAGAAAGCCACAATTACCATTATAATATAAACAGTTACGACTATACATATCTGGGCGAATCGTCAGATGGAAGCACCAAGACATTTTATGGTCAATATAATTATTACGTAATAACAACAAAGCAAAAAGCACAAGTTGTTGACGGTTTTAAATATAAAAATACAACTATCACAAACTTTGGCCAATTAGCTACCGGCAATTTGCAGGATTACAGCAATTTATATGCTATTGACGGCAACTATGCAACAATGTCTGCTACCGGAGGCGGATACTATAGCAGTTTTATTACAATTACAAACACAGGCAGTTGGGATGAACTAACAGTAGTAACTTATTCAGAAGACGATACAACAAATGATACAGCTGACCCATATACCGATGTTGAGCTAACTGAAACAATTGAACTTGACGGTGAATACTGGTTCTATGAGATGAATTATTACAGGAATTACCTTTATTATGACAGTCTCTTCGGTGAAAGTATTATTGACAACGGCTATATCGATTTAAACGTGTTTAACAATACATCAGAATCAAAACAATTGGAAATTGAAACGGCAGGGAAAGACTCTGACGGCTGGATATATATAAAATCATATGATGAAAACACATCAAAATATATCGGCAATTCAAACTTAATACAATCTGTAAGTCTGATAAACGACAGTAGTGACATAACCAGCACAACCCTGCAAGTTAGAAAATCTGAAAATCCAACAGAGGATGACTTGATTGGAGAATATAAAGCATACGGCTACTGGATATGGTATGAGGGCTACTCTTATTTCGAATCAGAGGCAAGCATCGGAACACTTAATGTTAAATCTGGTAAATTAAATGCCTCATTTGAATATACAGAAATTGATTCCGGCTCAGAAAAAGAGTCAGAAACAAACATCCCGTGGAGTCTTGACAGCAGCACACCGGCAATACTTATTGATACGGAAGAAGATGATGTCACTCTGTATATTTGCGATGGAGGAATTCTGTTCGATCCGTCCAACGATGAAGACGAAGCCGGTTTTCATCTTTTTGTTAAGAATGGTAAGAATAAAAAGATCTCAGACATGGAAGGCACCTGGCTGGTTCAGGAGTATGCAACAGATGAGTATAGTACCGGCAGTGCGTATACCAGCAGAGGAATGCTCACAGTTGACAGTAAAGGAAATTACCTGATAGAATCAACTTTCTGTGACGGATACAGTACAGAAGATTATCAGGATACCGGGAAATTTTCAATATCATCAAACGGTAATTTCAATTCAAAAAGCAACTCCAATAGTGATAAAACAGAAGGCACATTAAATGTCGACAGTAATATATTTGTATATTCAATCTTCGATCGCGACGACATAATTGGTATCGGTATCGGAGTAAAGGTTGAAGATGATAATACTACTGATCCCGGAGTAGATGATGAAAACCTGGCGATAAGCCTGGAGCTTGGATCATGCAAATACCCGACATCTGCATTCACAAATACATCCACTGCAATACAGCTTGGTTTGAAAGTTGGCAACAGCAGCAGTGAGACATTCCCGGATGATGCTGAGGTAGAAGTTCTGGTGTATGCGGATAACGGTCAGCAGGACAGCGAACCGGTTTTACTGGATACTATCATTATGAATGTTGGCAAACTCAAACCAGGAAAGGCCAAGTCACTTAAGGCCAACCTGGAAACACCTGCCGACCTGGCAGCAGGCGAATACATATTTTCTGCAACATGTAATGATACAGCCGTCACAACAGAATCAAATGGCACAATGACAATAGCTGACGGTTTTACCGGATTTGATATTGCAATCGCTTCAGTAAAAGTACCTGATGCCGTTATCGCGGGTACTTCAGTCAAGGGTACAGTCCAGGCGGAAATAACAAACGTCGGCAATATGACAACAGATAAAGAGCTAACATCTGAAGTAAAAGTAATAGCACGTGAAATCAACTCAGAAGCAGAATATACCGTAGGCCAGGTGGATCTTAGTTCCGGCAATATGAAACCAGGCAAATCCAAGAAAGCAAACATCAAAATTGATGTTCCGGCAAACACAACTGAAGGCACATATGAACTGATAGTGGTTGCCAGTACTCCGGTAGTAGGCGATGCAGCAAGCAGCACCGTAGAACAGTCAACAGGAAAACAACTGGCAATAAGCGAGCCGTTTATTGACCTCACTGCCAGCATCGCCCAGATTAAGGCAGCGACTGTTATTCTGCCCGGTGCGTCAGCAAAGATGAAAGTGCCTGTTGAAATTAACAATATTGGCAATACTCCGACGAACAAAACCCAGGAAATTGATGTAGAACTTTATCTGCGTCCTACTGAAGGCGGCGATGATATCTTTGCCGGCAGAATCGAAAACTTCAATATAGGCAACCTGGTGTCAGGCAAGGCTAAAAAGCTGAATGCCAACCTGGACGTTCCATCGACAATATCAGGCGGTAATTACGAAATTGTCGTAATAGTTGACGCAAGCGGTGACATAAACGAAACCGATGAAACTAATAACGAGACGATATACGAGCAGTCTCTAAGTTTTGCCGGCAGCTTTATGGAAATTGCCGGGCTGAACGGAAGTAACGGCCTGGAATATGCCGGATACTGCAAGGGCTACTTATACGGCTACGATTTCAATAACACTAATTATAACATTTATGTAGATACAAATGATGGTTATGTTAATGAAACATTAGTGACTGATCAGCAAGATGAATACGAAGAAGCTATCCAATATTATGATTGGGAGGAAGGAACCAGCGGTACATACCTGAAAGGCTTCGGCCAGGAAATTGAAATGGGCACAATTGATATCGATTTCGATGACCTGCTGGTATTTGACGGTACCGGAAAAGGCTCAACTTCTTCGCTTACCGGAACAGTTGAACTATACCTGGGATACGGTTACGGAGACTACAGTATAGATCTTTATGGAACGGCTTCAGCGAAGGGTTCTATCGCCGGGGTGAAATCTATTGAATTTAACGGCGAAAAGCAAGATGCGATTATGGTAACTTTCGATATGACAATCGATTCTTCCGGTTATTTTGAAGGTTACACGATGAATCTGGATGTATCTCAGAAAGTTATATATTATATTATACCAGACATTGGTATAGTGAAAAGTATCACAAAGACCACCGCAAAAGCCGGTATTCCGGGATACGGCAGCGAGTCAGGAACCGCAACAGAAACAAGGGAACTTGTTTACTGGTCTACAGATGAATAATGAAATTAAAAAGGGAGACTCATTTACGAGCCTCCCTTTTTTAATTCGATGCTCTTTAACCGTTTAACTCAAAGCGGCCTTAAACATTTCTATAAGGCAATCAGCGTTTTTGTCTATATTGAAATATTTCCCGGCATTTTCCAAGGCATTTGCGGCCAGATTTGAACGCGATGCATTGTCTGTCAGTAACTGTTCCAGCCGCTCAAACAAAGAACCGTCATTATTATGGTTATACAGCAAACCGGAATGAGTAAGATCTATCAGCTCAGGAAATACACCGGTATCCGGGCAAACCGCCGGAACACCGGCAACACAACTTTCGATAAAATACCTGCCATGAGCAACCGCATCCTGTTCCGGCACACAGATAACATCTATGGAAGAAAAGAATTCTAGCCTGTCAGCCAGATCAACAAAGTCATCAACAAATATAACGTCGTCCAATACACCGTTTTTATCAAGAAGCTGCTTCTGCTGCTGAATGAATTCATCATCGCCAATAGACCCGCCGCTAACCATAAGCCGCAGGTCCTTTAGCTTATCATGTTTTTTTAGCTCGACAAAAGTATTTACCAGAACATCAAAACCTTTGCTCTTGCATATGCGTGACAAATACCCTATTGTGAGAGGGCCATCGTTCTTAACTGTAACATTACTATAATCGTCAAGCTCTACCCCGCTATAGCAATAGCTGATCTTATCATCAGCCAGCGACATTTTCTGCTGCATAAGACCGGCGTAAAACTTACTAACCGCTATATATTGCTTAATGTACCGGCTATTAGCATTCATTTGCCGCCATACCGGTTCAACAAATTCGCCAAGTGAATCGATAAAACCATCTTCATCCTGCAGAAAGCACACTACTTTGACACCAAGTTCGTTTACAATCGCAGGTGCAATACCATTTAGTAGAGCATTGGACAAACAGACGATATCCGGTTTATTGCCGGGTTCTTTGAGCCAGTCGATAAGTTTACTGAGCTCGCGTGCCTGCTTGCCGTGTTTGCCCTGAAGCATAGACAATGTCATATCACCCAGTCCGGACGGATCGGTCATGCCGGCCTTTTTAGCGGCCATATCCAAAAGTTTTCGACTATCGAACAAATTATTAAACCAACGCGGTGTCCATCTGAAAAATGCAAGCTTTTGTTCGAGATAGACATTTATCCCACCAAAAAATATCGGCTCAACCTGTACTTCTTGCGGCTTGGAATCCAGCTCTACTGGCAGATACAGAGGCATAAACATTACATCATTGCCTGTACGACCCAGCGCCTTTACTAGTACCCTGTCACGCATACAGTTTTCACAATAAAAATTATCGCCGGAACCAGGAGTAATAAACAATATCTTCATAGGCATTTCCGAATAACCAATATCTAAAAATTTTTTTACTTTTTTTGTTTAAGATTGTACTATAAATGACATTGTAAAGTAGTTATTTGTCACTATATACATATATGCACCTTGCAGATAATTATAGTTCTTCACATTCATAAAATCTAAATATTTACGGAATAAAACCACTTTCCAATCCAAAGACAATATTAACACGAAACATATAATTGACAATGTAAGAAACTATTAGTAATACATTTATGTTAAAACACCTTCTAACTAAATGAGGACCAACATGAACAAAAAAGTATTTTCCACCTTTGTTATTTCTCTTGTTCTGCTTCTTGTGATCGGATGCGGCATATCTGCTGATTCAAATAAATCCAATACCAATACAACAGAAGCTTCTATAGTTGAAACACCTGATATGAGCAGCATAAACAGTTTTTATGTAAGCAACAGGGCTCCGCTGAAGCCCAACGCACTGGTAAAGCTCCCAGTTGGCGCAGTTGAGCCTAAAGGATGGCTGCTGGAGATACTAAATCGTCAGAAAAACGGTATGAACGGTCATCTGCACGAGATAAGTGCCTGGCTCCAGGAAGAAGACAATGCCTGGCTGTCAGAAAATGGTAAAGGTAAATGGGGCTGGGAAGAGGTGCCCTACTGGCTGAAAGGTTATGCCAATATGGGCTATATCCTGAAAGATGAAAAGATAATCAAAACCGCGAAGAAATGGATTGAAGGTACACTAAACTGCCGTCATAAAAACGGTGATTTCGGTCCCTTGTATAATGTTGACGGCGGACGCGACTACTGGGCCAATATGGTCATGCTGTTTTGTTTGCAGTCTTATTATGAATATTCTAAAGACCAGCGAGTAATTGAACTGATGACAGATTACTTCCGATACCAGCTGACAGTTCCGGATTCGAAGATGCTAACCGGATACTGGCAATATCTCAGGGGCGGTGACAACCTGTACAGTATATACTGGCTGTATAATCATACAGGCGAAAAGTGGCTGCTGGAACTAGCTGAAAAAATGCACAGAAACACTGCCAACTGGAAAATGGACAATACCCTGCCCAACTGGCATAATGTTAATATTGCCCAGGGCTTCCGTGAACCAGCAACTTATTATATGCAAAGCCATAACCCATCTGACCTGCAGGCTACCTATGATGATTTCGATATAATCCGCGAAATGTACGGCCAGGTGCCGGGCGGGATGTTCGGCTCAGATGAGAACTGCCGGCCGGGCTATGACGACCCGCATCAGGCGATCGAGACCTGCGGACTGGTAGAGCAAATGCTTTCAGATGAAATGCTCACACTTATTACCGGCGACACTTTCTGGGCTGACCATTGCGAAAATATCGCATTTAATATGCTGCCGGCCGCATTAACACCAGACATGAAAGCTTTGCGATATTTCACAGCACCAAATATGATCTCATCTGACAGGCATAACCATGCTCCGGGTATCCAGAATGCCGGCCCGTTTTTGATGATGAACCCGTTGAGCCACAGATGCTGTCAGCACAACCATTCCCACGGATGGCCCTATTATGTTGAAAACCTCTGGACAGCTACGCCGGATAACGGACTGTGTGCAACAATGTACACAGCCAGCAAAGTTACAGCAAAAGTTGGTAATGGTTCGGAAATATCAATTTCAGAAGAAACAAAGTACCCATTTGAACAGCAGGTTAAGTTTAACATCTCAAGCGCTGCCCCGGTTGCATTTCCGCTATATATGAGAATTCCAAACTGGTGTGATAATGCTGAAGTAACAGTAAACGGCAAGCCGGTTTCAGTCGCTGCTGAAGCAGGCAAATATATTAAGTTGAAACGTACCTGGCACAGCGGAGATACCGTAACGCTTAGCCTGCCGATGGAAATCAAGACTACAAAGTGGGCTAAGAATCACAATAGCGTTAGTGTCGATTACGGGCCGCTGACATTCTCATTGAAAATCAAAGAAGACTATGTTGAGTTTCCAAGCCCTGATACAATTCTAGGTGATTCGAAATGGCAAAGCAGCCTGGACACAACAAAATGGCCATCATATGAAATATTACCGGGTAGTGCGTGGAATTACGGGCTGGTTCTGAACAATACAAATCCAGCCGCATCGTTTGCAATCAAGCATAAGGCATGGCCAACTGATAATTATCCATTTACGCCCGATGCAGCACCAATAGAGATGACAGTCAAAGCTAAAAAAATTCCTGAATGGACAGTAGATAAAAACGGGCTTTGCGGAGTACTGCAGGACAGTCCGGCAAAATCTGATGAACCGGTTGAAACTGTAAAACTGGTTCCCCTGGGTGCTGCCAGGTTAAGAATAAGTGCATTTCCGACAATTGGAAACGGAGCTGATGCCGTAAAATGGCAGGAACCGCTGAAATATAACCCGACTGCATCACAATGCTGGGGCAGCGATAGTACAGCGGCAATGTGCGACCAGAAGGTACCGTCAAGTTCGGGCGACCATTCCATCCCAAGAATGACATTCTGGGACCATAAGGGAACAAACGAATGGGTGCAGTACACCTTTGAAAAGCCTATGGAGATATCAAAAGCCGGAGTCTACTGGTTTGATGATACCGGAAAAGGTGAATGCCGGATACCGGTAAGCTGGAAGCTTCAATATCTGAAAGACGGATCGTGGGTGGATGTCTCAACCACAGACAGTTATGGAGTTGCTGCTGATAAGTTTAATGTAGTGAAATTCAAAAAAGTAAAAACTACTTCATTAAGAATAACCGTTAAACTGCAGAATAATTACTCAGGCGGTATATTGGAGTGGCAGATCAACTAAAACTGATCCTTCATAACGAAAGTTATTTTGTTAAGGTTATATAGCCGAAATTGGTTATATAACCTTTTTTATTTCGAGAAGAATTGATTCCTATATGTGTATGCTATGCAATAGGAAGGCCATTTTAGGCGGTTTTTGCAGCTTGAAAAGTCTGAAAGTTAACTATTTATATCTTGGAATAACCTTATTAAGATGATATATTTATAGCCATGTGAAAGGAAATACTCTTGCATGAAACTGGAAAAAGCTATAAAAAAATTAGGTTATACAAACAAGTGGCTGGATTTTGGAATTATCACAGAAGATTATTTGCTCAAGCAGTATGACAAAATCAATAATTCAGCAGACAATAACCCTGAACATTATCGCAGTGCAGCCTTTACCGATTATCTCGAAAGTAAAAACAGACTTACAGACCAGGAAATCGACAACATATTCCAACTTAAGGAAGAAGGCTCAGAAGCATTCAGTCTTCACACATGTCGAATTATTGAACTAATATACTCAAACCTCTTAAGTGATAGTCAACTGCAAAGTATCTCCGGGTATAATGACGTTCAGAACGATCCGATTAATCAATGTTACCTGAGAACAATTTTAAAACGTAAAATCAATCAACAAGGTCTTACAAATGACGTTTTTGAAGAAATTAAGAATACAAAAGACTTTACCATTCATGAATATGTATTAGAACTCCCAGACCTTACACTTGAACATATTTTATGGTTTACAGAACACGGGGCAAACAAAAGAGTTAAAAATATTGCCGGTCAATTAGCCAAAAAACAGCAAAAATGAGAAGTTTACAATGATCTATTTTGTCGGATTATCAATAGCAGTTATTTCTATAGTTGGATTTTTCTATTATAAAAATATTAAGCGTAAAGCTCGCAGAGCGGAACTAATGAAACAGTCGCTACCTGAAGAGTATATCGGATATATAAAACAGAATATTCCATATTATCAGAAACTGCCGGAGGAATTGAAACCGCAGCTGCACGGATTGATCAATATATTCCTGGACGAGAAACTATTCGAAGGCTGCGGCGGTCAGGAGATAACCGATGAGATTCGAGTGACAGTTGCCGCCCAGGCGTGCATACTGCTGCTGAACCGCCCTACCAACTATTACCCTAAGCTGCATACCATACTGGTATACCCTCATGCATACAAGCAGGATAAAGACCAGGTTGGCATAACCCTGGGTGAATCATGGCAGAACGGGCCGGTAGTACTGAGCTGGGACAATGTAATGCGGGGCGCAAAAGATATCCGCGATGGTCAGAATGTTGTATTCCATGAATTTTCTCATCGACTGGACCAGGAAGACGGCGATGCCGATGGAGCACCGATACTTGCCAACTCCGGCAAATATACCAGCTGGGCACGGGTACTCGGCAGCGAATACCAGAGAATGCTGAGAA
The DNA here is from genome assembly GCA_963666285.2 of Sedimentisphaerales bacterium. GTDB lineage: Bacteria > Planctomycetota > Phycisphaerae > Sedimentisphaerales > SM23-30 > JAFGDI01. Next base: position 355,303 of record OY762711.1, on the reverse strand, counting down.
AATGTGATAAAGGTCGTAAAACCCTGATGAATAAATATGGAGCAACTAACCCGGCTGAATTTTTTGCAGTTGCTACAGAAACTTTCTTTGAAAAGCCAAGGCAAATGTCACGCAAACAGCCGGAGCTTTATAATGAGCTCAAAGACTATTATCAGCTTGACCCGCTCAGCTGGGAGTGAATATAATTTGATGGCATACAGCAGCCGGACCTGAGAAATGCCAGGTTATCAAACTACACTTTAACGAACTGCAAATAATGACGTTAAGAAAAAAACTAACAATTCTCCTTCTTGCAATTTCGGTTACCCCTGCATTGATAGTAGCACTCATTTACCATCTTTCCATGGGAAATATGGCCCGGATCATAAATAACGACCTGGAACAGAGGCTAAAAACTCAGGCAGAAACAACAATACGTGCCCAGATGGTAAGCTTTACCGAAAAAAACAAGATCATGCAAAAGCTTGTTGAAGAAAGTATCTATATTCAAGCAAACGGCCTGATAAGATCATGCGGAAGGGAAAATATCCCGGCGGTGCCGGAACATGACGTATCAAAGGTTCAGAATTACATTTTACCAGACCATTTATCCGAAGAAGAAAAGATCAGATCTGAATGTATTTTGAGGTACATGATAGATATCTATCAACACAACAACTTTGATAATAATTTTGTTCTACGATATTTGACCGTCCTGGAAAACGGTGCAGCTTCAATATTTCCTTATGACCGGAAGCTTGATAATAGAAAGAATATTAATGCAAAACAGCTTAAATGGTATCAGGCGGCGATAAACTCCTATGAGCTTGAATATGCAGAACCAAGCGGTGACGTGATTACAGATCAACCGGTCTTTTATACAGCATATGCGGTAAGAGATGAAAAAGGCAATATATTGGGCGTTACAGCGCTGGAAATTTCTATTGCAGGCATATTTGAAGGTTTTGACATCAACCCGCTCTGGACAAAAAACTCAGAGAAAGCGATCATCGCTTTACGATATAATCCAGAACTGGATGCTGAACAATTGACGGTGCTAACAGACAAGAAAAATGAAAAAGTAAAAGGATGGCAGGATCTCAATACGATCGAGGAAACTTTCGGAATTGAACAGAAAGCATGCAAACAAATCCATGATGACATAAAAAATGGCCGCAGCGGTATATTACGTGCTCTTCACAACTCTAAGGACAGTTTATGGATATATCATCCCGGATCAAAGAAAGATTCAGCGGTACTGCTGGTGATACCGTACGAAAATATTATCGAAGCTGCTGAACGAGTACGCGACGAAATATTCAAAAAGGGTACTTTATCCTTCTCGGTTGCCAGTGCCACGGTGGTATTAGCTGTTATGGCAGCATTTTTCTTTGCCATAACCCGTGCCAGAACGGTCACCGAACCGGTCCAAAAAATAGCTGATGCCGGAGTCAAACTCAGCAACGGTAATTTCGACATACAGGTAGATATCAATACCGGTGACGAGCTGCAGGCCCTGGGTGAAGTATTTAACCAGATCGGCCCTCACCTGAAAGAACGACAGACCATGAGAAACAACCTGGTACTGGCCCAGACAATACAGAAAAATCTGCTGCCGACAGACTGCCCGACGATACCGGGCTATGACATTGCCGGGCTTTGCAGCTATTGTGACGAGACCGGCGGTGACTATTTCGACTATGTGGTAGCAAATGACGGCAGTGGCCGGATTCTGCTGGCACTGGGTGACGTAACCGGCCACGGCATACCTGCAGCATTACTAATGGTATCGGCCCGCTCGCTGATAAGATCTCTAACCTCTTACTGCTGCAGCGACCTGGCCAGTTTGCTGACAAACTTTAATAAACATTTTCTCAACGATACAAACGGCATGAGATTTATGACCTTGTTCATGTGCGTGCTCAGCCCTGACAATTCTGATATATACTGGACTGCCGGCGGGCATGACCCTGCGATAATATACCAGCCTGCAACAGACAAAATAATCGAGCTGGAAAATACAGGCATGCTGCTGGGAGTTTACGAGGAAGCAGAATATCATACCGGCGGACCGGTAAGCCTGAACAGCGATGATATAATGCTAATAGGAACAGACGGTATATGGGAAGCACATAACGACTACGGTGAAATGTTCGGTAAAAACAGGCTATACAACGCTATTAAGAAATATAAAGATCTGTCGGCCCAGGAAATTGTAAACAAGATTCTCGAAGATGTTGAAACATTTTGTGACAACCACCCGCGTACAGACGACATAACCATGATCGCAGTAAAAAGGCTATAGCTGTATCTATGTTATTGATACCACAATGCAATCTCATCCCCCTTCTCAAAAAAACATTGAAATAATTGACATTTTAACTAAAATTTAAGTTTGTTAATTATTTGGCAAATGCAACATAACAAACTGATTATTAACCACTAATAGCAAGGATTTGAAATGTTACGAAAAATTTGTATTGTACTGATGCTATTTTATGTCTCTTTCTCATATGCAGCAGTTACCGACTATGTCGATGTCTTCGTCGGCACTCAAAACGATAACGGACAGCTTCACCCGGGTGCCGCGATGCCATTTGGCCTGGTACAACTTGGACCAGACACACATAGTAGCAACCACACCGGATATAATTATGCCAATGACTCATTCAAAGGCTTCTCGCACACTCGCGTGGGCGGTGTAGGCTGCGGCGGTGCCGGAGATACAGTCAGGATCAAACCGGCATTAGGTAAAGTAAAATATGACATAGCCGATAAATCTTCCGAATCCGGCAGTCCCGGCTACTATGGTATTACATTTAATAATGGAATAAGAGCAGACCTGACAGCTTCTGTTAGAGTAGGTTTCCATAAATATACATTCCCACCATCAGAAGAAAATATATTTATCCGTGTTGACCCAAGTAAAAGTTTAGCGGGGATAAAAGAATGTAACTGGAAAATTCAGGAGCCTGACCTTATTACAGGAATTGTTAAAGCCGGTAACGTTTGCGGTCATGGATATTTCAAATTGTATTATGCTATTCGCTTTGACACACCAATGACCGGCCATGAAACCGATGAAAAAGCGGTATGGTGTAAGTTTAACGCCCCTGAAAAGAAAACTGTTATCCAGATTAAGGTTGGACTATCACCTATCAGTATCGACCAGGCAATAGCGGAAACGGATATGGATATCCCGGGCTGGGATTTTGATGAAGCTCGCAGCAATGCCGACAAGGCATGGCAGAAAATGCTAAACAAGGTGGAACTGAACAATATCCCGGCAGAACTGTCCGAATACCGCGACCTGCTGTATACATGTCTATATCGCTCTTATCTTTACCCCAACAACGTAACCAGCGGCCAGGGTGAATACAGAATAGCAGGCGACGAAGATACAATTCGTAAAACCAGCAATACCGCAGATAATTATACCTGTTATTCCGGTTGGAGTTCATGGGATGATTTTCGCAAATACAGCCTGATCTCTCTACTGGAACCGGAAATATCACAAAACATTGCACGCTCGCTGGTAGAATGGTTCGCAGGCGGTAACACTCCTCAATGGGGCAGCGGTTACTGGCCAAGCGCAACTGTCAGACATGAATTTATCGCAGCTATTGTGGTTGACGCATTCCTCAAAAACATAAAAGGATATGATACAGAGGTCGCATACGAAGGACTAAAAAGCACAATGCTGGGTAACGACCAGGTAGAAAAACCATATCAGTATTACCTGGTAATGCGTATGGCCGAAGCTCTGGGCAAAGATGACGAAGTTGCCGAGTACAAAGCAAAAGCACTAGGCTACAAGGATTACTGGTGCTCATCGCAGGTTGACGGCGAAGGCAATGTCCGCGGCTTCTTTACCTTAGACGGCAAACCGGTTCCCCAACATGAAGTCAACCGTACAAGTGCATTCTTCTACCAGGGAAATCTCTGGCATTATCGCTACTGGGTTCCTCATGACATGAACGGGCTGGCGAAACTTCGAGGCAGTAAAACACAACTCGCAGATGAGCTTGACTATTATTTCGTAAACTACCAGCATATGCCGATCAACCAGCCGCCGCTGACATATCCGTACCTGTTTAACTATCTTGGCCGCCCATGGCGAACACAATACTGGAGCAGGCATTTCATTACCGACGATGTAGTTATTATTAACGAAAGTCGCGGATGGTTCAAAACACCACTCCAGGGGAAAGTGTACCAAAAGAAACCGGATGGATATATGGATACCATGGATGATGACGGCGGTTCTATGGCCAGCCACTATGTATTTTCAGTATTGGGGCTATACCCTGCCTGTATGGGTGACCCATATTATGTGATTAGTTCACCATTATTTCCGGAAGCTACTCTAAAACTGGACGGTAACAAAACATTTACTATCAAGGCAAACAATACTAGTATAGCAAACAGGTTTATCCAGTCTGCCAAACTAAACGGTAAAGAATATAATAAAACCTGGATCGAATACCGTACCATCCGCGATGGCGGGGTTTTGGAATTCGAGATGGGGCCGGCTCCAAACTTTAACTGGGCTGCCGGTCCGGAATCTGCTCCACCATCATTGACAAAATAATATACCGCTTTTATAAGTTCAAAGAACTTGTTATATTAAAAACTCAATACCCAAACCGGCCTAAGTCTGTTTGGGTATTTTTTTGATTCCAACATAATCCATCGCGATAAAAATATTAGACGTATTGCTTGATATTTTACGGTTCTATGTTACTATTTATTTTGATTATTGTGTTTTTTGTTCCAGATATGGATACAAATTTTGAATATGGAGTCTGTAATGAATATCAAAAACTATATTATCTGTCTGTTTTCATTTTCTCTTTTTTTCTGCAACGCTGCATATGCCCAACAGCAGCGAGTAATGGGAGATCCGGTCGATCTTACAAACGATTTCCTGAATAGCGACAATACTTTTTTCCTGGCTGATAAACTTGATGAGTTCGATCCTCAAACAGCATCTGGAAAACTGGGATGGCAGCGGTCGATGCTGACAACAGCAATGTCATTCGATAATATGACGTTATGTTTCAAAGATATCGAACAGAATGAATGGCCTCCTGCCGAATACGAAGCAAACCCTTCATATGTATTCGATATTGATTTTATCTCACCAAGAACCATCAGGCTAAGAGCTAAAACAGATATCAGTGCGTTTGCGGATGATTCTGAATCGATGATGTTGATTAATCCAAAGCTGCCGACTGACAGCAGCTGGAAAACAGAAAAGATTAAAGGCGGCTACCGCTACTCCAATATTTCAGGCAGTGTTTCAGTTTATCTTGATCCATGGCGAATTGAACTGCGTGATCCTGACGGCAAACTGATCACAGAAACCATCCAGAAAAAGAACGAGCTTCGCAGCTTTACCAATCCAATGCCGCCTTTTGCTTTTATCCGTCGTGCCAACGATTATTCACGCAGCATAGGAGCAGCTTTTAGCCTTTCATATAATGAAAAGATATTCGGTTGTGGTGAATCATTCACCAATTTTGACAAACGCGGGCAGAAGATCAACCTGTACACTACTGACGGAATGGGCACCCAAAGCCATAAGTTATATAAGCCTGTACCATTTTTTATGAGTAACCGCGGCTACGGCATGTTCATTCATACGACAACACCCATTACATGCGATTTCGGGTCAAAGTTTCAGGCTGTCAATAATATCCTGATTGGCGACAACAATCTTGATATATTCATATTTCTCGGCGAACCGAAAGACATTCTAAATGAATACACAAACCTGACCGGCAAACCAGCCATGCCGCCGCTGTGGTCGTTTGGCTTATGGATGAGCTGCATTACCTACAGCTCAGAACAGGAGACCAGGGAAGTAGCCGCTAAACTGCGAAAATACAAAATACCATCAGATGTAATTCATCTCGATACCGGCTGGTTCGAGACAGACTGGCGGTGTGACTATGAATTTTCCAAATCAAGATTTGATGATCCGGCGAAAATGATTTCAGATTTGAAACAACAAGGATTCCATATTTCGCTCTGGCAGCTGCCGTATTTCGTGCCGAATAATATATACTACAATGAGATCATCGAAAAAGGGCTGTATGTCAAAGGATTTGATGGCGGCGTAGCATTTGAAGATGTTATCCTGGACTTTTCCAACCCAGACACAATCAAATGGTACCAGGATAAAATAGCCGGGCTGCTAAAACTGGGCGTAGGAGTCATAAAGGTAGATTTTGGCGAAAGCGGGCCATATAAGGGTATCTACGCTTCTGGCAAAACGGGATTTTATGAACACAATCTTTACCCGCTCAGATACAACAAGACCATGGCAGAGATTACCAGGCAGATAACCGGCGACACAATCATCTGGGCCCGCAGCGCCTGGGCCGGCAGCCAGCGATACCCGCTTCACTGGGGCGGCGATAACGAAAACACCGATACCGCAATGGCAGCTTCGCTTCGCGGCGGGCTTTCTTTCGGCCTGTCGGGCTTTTCATTCTGGAGTCACGATATAGGTGGTTTTGTGCAGAGCCCGTCAGAAGAAATGTACCGCCGCTGGATGCCGTTCGGCATGCTGACCTCACACAGCCGCTCTCACGGCTCCAGGCCTCGAGAGCCATGGGACAAGAAATTCAGCGATAAATTCCTGGACGATTTCCGTCAGGCCAGTGCCATGAAATATAAGCTTATGCCATACGTATATGCCCAAGCTAAACATTGCGTGGAAAATGGTTTACCGATGATGCGGGCGTTGTTTGTCGAGTATCCGAGCGACCCGGGCAGCTGGCTGATAGATAATGAATATCTATTCGGTTCCGACATCCTGGTAGCACCATTATTCGAAGAAGGCTCTATCGGAAGAGAAGTATATCTGCCGGCCGGTAACAGCTGGGTTGACTATCAGACGGGCAAAGAGTACCAGGGCGGCACATGGTATAATATCGCCGCTGGTGAAATACCTATCGTTATGCTGGTAAAGAGCGGAACCGCCCTGCCGCATGTTAAGCCGGCCCAGTGTACCAGCGAAATAGACTGGACAAATATCGAACTGATAAAATATGGCACCGCCGAAAGTTATGACACAAAGCTATGTCTGCCGGAAGATAATGTTCTACATACAGTGTCAATCTCAGGCAGCAAAGTTCAATCAACTCCGGCACTTGATTCATCAATCAAGCTGATTTTGAAATAGCTTTATCAATCCTGAGTTATAAAATAATCGATTAATTAAATAAGCCCTGCGAGAAATATTTCCCACAGGGCTTTTATTTTAATATCAGCTAAATTGAAGAAAGAAATTATTTCTTAGCTTCTTCGATAGTAGCTTTGATGATTTTGATTTCTTCTACAGGTCTATCTTGAGCAGCAGTTTCAACCTTTTCAATAGCATCTACAACTTTCTGGCCTTCAACAACTTCGCCAAAAATAGTGTGTTTGCCATCTAAATGAGGGGTAGGAACAAAAGTAATGAAAAACTGGCTGCCGTCTGATGTTGGTCTGCCGGTATTAGCCATACTTAGCAAATAAGGTTTGTTATGAGTAACCGAACGATCAAACTCACCTTCATAACTATAGCCAGGACCACCAGTTCCGGTACCATCCGGACAACCACCCTGGGCCATAAAGCCTTTAATAACTCTATGGAAAATCAAGCCGTCATAAAATTTCTTATTAGTCAGATATATAGTACTTGATACGTGGTATGGAGCAACTTCCGGCATGAATTTGATCTTTATCTTGCCTTTGCTGGTTTCAAGTACCCAGAAATAATCCTTATTCTTGTCGAAATCAACCAATTTGAAAGGAAGGTCTTTAGGTTGTTCACGATTCTGGAACAGGCTATCCTGTGCTTTTTTCTGCTGCTCAGCCATCATCTTCTGCTGAAATGCAGCCATAACAGCCTGTTGTTCCTGTTGAGGAATTGCAGGGTCTTTACCCTCTAAAACATCTTTGATTCCGGCTAAAAACGCTACTGTTTCAAGGTCAAAAGGTGCATCTTTGAATTGTCCGGCGATCATGGTGCCATAAATATAACTGACTTTCTGCATTTCTGTTTCCAACACTGGCTTCTTCTCCTCTGTTGCTGATTCAGCCGCAGTAAGACCTGCAGAAATAACCATCAGGCAAACTACGATAATCTTAGATAAAAATTTCATTTTGTACTCCTAAAAAGGGACTGGGGTTTATTATTTAATCAGTTAAGTAATTGTTACGTAAATAATACGGTTATGTTCTTAAGGATATGACATTTTACATGAATAAGATTTCATCCTAAAATGAATAATAGATGAAATTCCTGAATTTATAGCTTTTTCCCCTGATTTTTTGACTGGCTATATTTCAATAATCGCCAAAAGTAAACGTAAGGATATTTATTATAAGGAGTTAAAACTAAGGGACACCAAGCCGCTATATGATCAGCCACCATTAATCGTACCTAAAGGAACGAATTATTTATTTGTTATTTAGGCCGGGTACCAGTATAATTACGCAGGTTTAATGTGGGCAGAGAGACATGCCCGTATACCAGTATATAATGGGTATATATAGATTTAGACTGGCTTTTCAGTTTTGGAAAGGAACATATAAAATGGCTAAAAAAACAATTGCTGATATCGATGTAAAAGGCAAAAAAGTATTCATGCGTGTTGATTTTAACGTGCCTCTGAATGACAAATGTGAAGTAACAAATGATCGTCGTATCCAAATGGCTCTTCCAAGTATCAAGAAAGCCCTGGAAGGCGGCGCTAAGCTGATTTTGGCATCCCATTTGGGCCGTCCTAAAGGTGCAGCTGATCCTAAATACTCGTTAGCTCCAGCCGCCAAACGACTGGGTGAGCTACTAGGTAAAGAAGTTAAACTGGCTCCGGACTGTATCGGTCCTGAAGTACAGGCTATGGTTGACGCAATGGCAGAAGGCGATGTTGTTGTACTTGAAAACGTACGTTTCCACGCCGGCGAAACCAAAAACGAGCCAGAATTTGCCAAGGCACTGGCTTCACTGGCAGATATCTATGTAAATGACGCATTTGGAACCGCTCACCGCGAACATGCGAGTATGTACGGCGTGCCAAGTGAACTGGGTGCAGGCAACCGCGTATGCGGATACCTGATCGAAAAAGAGCTGAAATACCTGGGTGATGCACTAAGCGATCCACAACGTCCGTTCGTTGCAATTCTGGGCGGTGCCAAGGTAAGTGACAAGATCCAGGTTATCGATAACCTGATACCAAAGGTTGACCGCATCCTGATCGGCGGCGGTATGGCTTATACATTCTTCAAAGCACAAGGCCTGTCAATCGGTAATAGTATCTGTGAAGATGACAAGATGGAACTTGCATTGGAACTGCTGGAAAAGGCAAAAGCTAACAATTGCGAGCTGGTACTGCCGGTAGACAATATAGCGGCAACTGAGTTCAAGGCAAATGCTGAAAACAAAGTATGCTCTGGCAGTATTGATGACGGCTGGGAAGGTTTGGACATTGGCCCGGAAACCCGTAAGCTGTTTGCAGAAAAAATCTTAGACGCTAAGACGATCGTATGGAACGGTCCAATGGGCGTATTTGAAATGGAACCTTTTGATGCCGGTACCAAGGCAGTAGCCCAGGCGATTGCCGATGCTACTGATAATGGTGCAGTAAGCATCATCGGCGGAGGTGATAGTGCGGCTGCTGTAGAAATAATGGGACTGGACGAAAAAATGAGCCATATCTCAACTGGTGGTGGCGCATCTCTTGAATTCCTGGAAGGCAGAGAATTTACCTGTCTGACTATCCTGGATGACAAATAATAACAAGCCGGAAGATAGAAGCGAGAAGTAAGAAGTTTTTTAACTTTAACTAGAGAATTTTAAGGGCATGGTTTAAGCTGTGCCCTTTTTTTATTAACTATAAGTCATATACGGAGATAAATATAGTGTTCAAGACAAATGAATATTTCGAAGGAAAAGTAAAGTCAATCGCGTTTGAAACTGCAGAATGTCCTGCTACTATTGGAGTTATGGCTGCCGGAGAATACGAGTTTGGCACAGCGACAATAGAATACATGACAGTAACCAGCGGTAAACTTTCTGCTTTGCTGCCAGGCGAGACAGAATGGAAAGACTATGGCCAGGGCGAAACCTTTATTGTTCAGGCTGATCAGAAATTCCAGGTAAAAGCAGAAGGTGACACTTCATATCTTTGCCTTTATAAGTAATACAACCGACTATTACCAGATAGCAAACTATTAAAAACAAAAAAAGCTCATCATCTGATGAGCTTTTTTTAATAATCAATATAGATACAGATATTATTCTGTAACTGTAAACAGAGCTTCTACAAAGGTTTGCGGATCAAAAGGCTCCATATCATCGACCTTTTCGCCGAGCCCGACATACTTGACCGGGATATTAACCTGGTCTTTAATAGCAACTACGATACCACCTTTGGCAGTACCATCGAGTTTGGCAAGAACTATGCCTGTAAGATCAGCGGCCTGATTGAACATTTTGGCCTGATTGATAGCATTCTGGCCGGTAGTGGAATCGAGAACGAGCAATACTTCATGAGGAGCGCCGGGTATCTTTTTGGCTATAACATCACGTATTTTCGTGAGTTCCCGCATAAGGTTATCCTGAGTATGCAATCTACCGGCGGTATCAATGATAAGCACGTCGGCACCACGTGATACGGTCGCCTCACAAGCGTCGTAAGCAACGGCGGCGGGGTCGCTGTTTTGCTGATGCTTGACAATCTGTACTCCGCTACGTTCAGACCATATAGTAAGCTGTTCGACCGCTGCGGCACGGAAGGTATCACAAGCGGCAAGTACAACTTTTTTGCCTTCATGGCTTAGCCGAGCGGCGAGTTTACCAACGCTGGTAGTCTTGCCACAGCCGTTCACGCCTGTGACCATGATAACGGTTGGGCCATCAGCCTGGATTTTAAGAGCCCTGTCCTCCTCGGGCCAGTAAGAAGTAATGTCTTCTTTCAGGAACGGGATAACATGTTCAGCAGACTCTATCTTCTTTTCTTTCCAAGCTTTACGAAGATCTTCGATGATCTTCATAGTAGCTTCAACGCCTAAATCATCGGTAATAAGCTGTTCTTCGAGTTCTTCGAGCAGCTGCTCGTCGATTTTGCGTCCAAAAGTAAGAACGCTTTTGAGCGAATTACTAATCTTTTCACGGCTCTTTTTGAGACCGTTTTTCAGTTTGTCTAATGCTTTTGAAAAAAATGCCATATACACCTCGTGTATAGTAATTTATATGATCGTAAGGGATTGCAAATCAGGCAGTTAAAATATCAACAGTGCCGATTCAGCAATCTTACCCTTCGCTGGTTTGCTTTTCTGTGCTGGGAAAGATGCCCATATCTTTCAGGATCGCGTCGAGTATGCCGTTAATGAATCTAGGCGATTGGACACTACTGTAAATCTTTGCAATATCGATAGCTTCGTTGAGAACGACTTTGGGAGGCACATCAGTACATTCCAGGAGCTGGTAAGCAGCCACCCTGAGATTGCTTTTGTCAACGCCATCTATCCTATTGAAATCCCAGTTCTTACAAGATTTTTTGATCATGTTATCAACAGCGTTGAGCCCCTGCCATGTGCCATTGATCAGCTTACGGGTAGAGCGTTTGACCTGAATATCACCTTCACAATTTTCTTCCAGGAAAGTTTCAAGCAGTTCCAGGCATTTTCCTTTTTGTATATCAAGCTGATATATAAACTGCATAGCCAGAATCCTGGCAAGTCTTCTTTTTTCGGTTCCCTTGAGAACCAGACCATCTTCACTTATCATATTGTTTTTTCGCATTAACAGTTTTGCCGGACAGACCTCCGATTGGGCGGAGCGTCAAACCACATTCTATCTACCTATGTGACAATAATTTACACAATTACAACTTCTCAATCTCTTCTACCAGACGCACCATTTCGAGTGCAGATAAGGCAGCCTTGGCGCCATTGTTGCCGTCTTTTGTGCCGGCACGGTCAACGGCCTGTTCCAGATTGTCACAAGTGATTACACCAAAGATAGTTGGAACACCAGTTTTGAGTCCAACTTCGCCAACGCCACGAGTGATCTGCTGGCAGACGTGATCGTAATGGCTTGTCTGGCCACGAATTACAGTAGCAAGGCAAATAACAGCGTCGAATTTACCGGTCTGGGCAAGCTTATCAGCGGCCAGAGGTACTTCGAAAGCACCCGGCACCCATGCAGAAGTAATATTAGCTTCTTTGACGCCATGACGTTTGAGGCAGTCGATAGCACCATCTAATAACCTGCTGGTGATAAACTCGTTAAAGCGACTTACAACAATCGCATACTTTTCATCGCTACCCTGAAGGGTACCCTGAATTTGCTTAACCATTACTAACTCCATTATTAACAAGTAATTAAAGGCAGGTGAATAACACACCTGCATAAATTACATATAGCCTTATAATAAGTCGGGTAATTATACCATATAATTAAGTTTTTAGCTATAAAGTTTTAAGTCGGTAAGTCAAATGCGAACTACCGGTCAAATGCCGAGATAGAGAGTGGAGTAGTAATTGGTGAGCAGCGGGCAAGAACAAACTGGGCAGTCCATAATGTACAAATGTGATGCAGGCCGGTCAATAGATTGGAGATTACTTAATCATGCAGTAAGATCAGCAGCGGAGGTAAACGGCGGGTGCGTAAAGGCATATATAGAATACGCGGCTAAGGACGGCGGGTAAGGGAACCCTTGCGGCGGGTACGCGGCTGTAAGAAGAGCTCTTCTCAGTAACGGCGGCGGGCAGCGGTTAATAACGACCGGGCGGCGGGCCGCGGCGGATTACGGAGGGCCTGCGGATTGGCGCGGCGGTGAGAAGAGCTCTTGTGGTATAATTGCGGGTATGCGGAGAACTCGCCGTGATAGCACGGCAGGACAACGGAAGGTACACGGAAGGCTACGGAGCTATAGCGGCGGATATTTACTTTGAGGGTGTCGGCCTGTTTTTGGAGGTTGGGCAGACCAGATGCCGCGAAGCGGCATCAAAGTGTAAAGGGTAAAATAAAAAGTGTAAAGGAGGTTGTCTGGTCCTGTGATAAGTTGTCACATTATAGATTTAATGTTTTAACAAATAACAGGAGACAACAATGTTGGTAAGTAAACGAACTTATAATCGCTACAGCGAAGCCTTTAAATTACAGGTGGTAAATGATCTTGAATCTGGTAAGCTAAGCAGTATTTATGAGGCTAATTCCCGCTATGGGATTTCTGGTACAACAACAGTAAAGAGTTGGCTAAGAAAATATGGCCGTAACCATTTGATACCAAAGGTGATACGCGTGGAAAAACTAGATGAACAAGATCATGTAAAGAAGTTAGAATCAGAGATTAAGCAGCTTAAAGAAGCGTTAGCAGACAGCCATATAGAGAATATTGTAAGTGAAGCCAGGTTTCAGGTTATTTGTAAAGAATACGGGCTGGATCCCGAGGAGTATAAAAAAAAAGTCGATACCAAACGGTTCAACAAGCGTCCGAGGCAACCGTTGAAAAGAAAGAGGAAAAAATAGCGATAACTTCCTTATGCAAAGCTGTTGGCATGAGTCGTCAGAATTATTATAAATCACATAAAGTTCGGCGCAGGCGGCACTATGAAAAAGACCTGATAATATCTTTGGCCAGGCTGGAAAGATCATTGCAGCCTGAGATGGGTTGCAGAAAGGTTTTGAAGCGTATAAAGCCCAAACTGGCAAAAGCCGGTATTAGTATAGGGCGAGATAGATTTTATGAAACGATGTCAGAAGCAGATATGTTGATAGAGCGTAAAAAGCGAAGTGTGACAACGACAGACAGTCGTCATAACTTTAAGACTTATAAGAATATACTGAAAGATGAAGAGCTTACAGGAGCCAATCAGGCCCTGGTAAGTGATATAACGTACATATATACAGATGAAGGATTTATGTATCTGTCGTTGATAATGGATGCATTTAGTCGCAAGATAGTTGGCTATGACTGTAGTGATAGTTTGGAAGCAGAAGGTTGTTTGCGTGCATTAACAAAGGCGATAAAGCAATTGCCCAAAGGTAGTAATACGATACATCATTCAGATCGTGGCAGTCAGTATTGCTGCCATAGATATATAGATAAGCTTAAAAGAAATGGGCTGCGAGTTAGTATGACCGAAGATAATCATTGTTATGAGAATGCCCAGGCCGAGAGGTTAAACGGTATATTGAAGCACGAGTATGGATTGAAGAATACGTTTAAGAAAAAAGCTCATGTTCATGCTGCGGTTAAACAGGCGATAGAACTGTATAATACCTGTCGTCCACATTTTGCTTTGGGATATCGTGTGCCTGAGGAAGTGCATATGGCGGCGTGATATATTCCTCCGTTCCGGTCGCCCTTCGGGCTCCCTGCACTACGGAATATATCATCAAAAAACAATAGTAAATAGAAACGGAAAGTGACAACTTTAAATCAGGACTTGACAACTGACAATAATAAATCAACGGTTGCGGATAAGTACCAATAATTATAAGGTGACTCGTTACGTTCATGATAAAAGGACTTATGCCGCGGAGCAATAAGCTTTGCTAAAAGAAAAATGAATAATGAAAAGTTAAAAATTGAGGTGGGCGGATTTGCGGATAGCTTGTTAAATGGCTGCCGCCGAAAGTGCCGCTTCCTCCCGGTCGTGGCTCTGTTAGTCTTATGCAATGTTGGGTTAATTGGAAAATGGTAATAGTTCCGGGCAGCGATGAAAATATTTTTTGCTCGCAGAGGCCGCAAAGATCGCAAAGAATATTATTTGACCATGAAGGTAGTAAAGGAGAAGAGTTAGAAGCGAGAGGATTTAATTTAAAATTAAGAATTCAAAATTAAAAATTTAGAATTAAAAATAACTGACATCAAAAAAACATGACTACGGATAAGATGTATAGAAAAAAAGGGAAGTGCGTCGGGCAGCTTCCCTTTATTATTAGTTTGAATTATTTGCAGCCATTCGACAAGCTCAAGGTTGACAGGAGCGCGGCAATGGCGGGATACGGCTTAATAGCCTGGGGTAGGCGTTGCGGCGTACCAGTTGGTATAGTCGCTACCGTATACGGTTGGATCGTAGCGGTTGATAGAATCGCCGTCACCATCGGCACTGTCCGGCCATGGAGAGCTATCATCGTAATCAACTATCTCGACCGGGATCCAGTATTGATCTTTGCCATATTCCTTATCGCCCGGAATCTGGATAGCGAGTTCCTCGCCGCCGTTGTCAAGTTTGCCATCGTACGGCCCGTAGACATCGCAGGAGAGTTTACTGTATTCGTCCGGCTCTTTGGCGACTATGATAATCTCATACGGATTGATAGTAACATTTTCGGGGAACTCGAAACCGGTTCCTTCCAATCGCCAAGGTACACTTTCGACAGTGAACACACCGGGCGAAGTCTCGACGGTAATTTCTGTCATAAGAGTTACAGGCTCTGACGAACGGTTGTATAATTCGACGAACTCAGAGTCTGTGCCATCGTCCGGGTTATAGTATATTTCGGTAATGACTATAGGAGCGATAAGCGGATAGTCGTTATCCGTGCCCGGAGTGGCAGAGGCGAGCCTGACAAAGTCATACCCTTTCGACAGTTCAGCTTTTTCGTAGCGGCCAAAAGTAACAGCCGTTTCCGAGGCATCGAATTTCTGCTGGGTCTGATAGTAGCCGGTAACAGAGCCGCTATCACCGGAGAACAGATAAACAGTTTCGCCACCTTCGCTGAGCCCGAACGGTTCGATACAGCCATCAGCCAGAGAATTATCAAATGAGATATCGCCGACAAATAAGGCATATTTACCGGATTCGATAATGGTATCAGCAGGTATTTGATATTTCATGATATTCGGGTCACTGCCGGACTGGTCAGATAAGAACCATCCGCCAATATTTATATCCTGCCCGGAATTATTTTTCAGCTCGATCCAGTCCGGATAGGTCGAGTGGGAATGAGCAAGAATTTCATTAAAGACAATGCTATCGGCGGCAAGAGCCTGGGCAGCCGCAGTTCCTGGTGTGCCGCCAGAATAAAGACTTGCTCGCCATCCGGCTTTTTCGTCCCAGATGGTAAGGTCTCCGAAAGCGTCCCTGATATTGAGCGAGAACCCAAGGCCGTCGGTAAGAGTGTACCAGGAGTCCTTGTAATCGAAGGACTGGACGACAGTGCCGGAAGCACTGGCAAATTCGATCTTTTCGCTATTGTTGTCGAGACGACCGGTATACTGTCCGGCGACGTTCAGGCCGGTACCATATCTGGCTTCGAAAGCAGTCTGATCCTGAACGATAACGACAAACTGACCGGGATATAAAATAGTATCGCCAAACTCGAAGTCTATGCCATTAGTAAAGCTGACACGATTAAGGTTAATTGTTTCGGTAGAACTGATATTCTGCAGCTCAATATATTCAGTATCTGTATCGACCGGATTATACATAATCTCGGTAACACGCAGGTTGTCAGCAACAGGACTGACATCAAACAGAGCAGAGGCCAGCGGGCTCCATTCGCCGCCGTTATAAGCACGCGCATTTATTTCTACAGATTGATCCAGAGTAATAGCAGAGCTGTAAACAGAGGCAGATGCGACATTGACAGCACCGCCGGGCAGGCGAGGGTCAGTACCATCGGTAGTATAATAGATAGTACCGGTAGTGTCCAGCATAGTCAGGCTCGCATATAGCGGGGTATTGCCGCCATACTGGGCAACCGAATCGATATAGAATTCAGGAGCTACAGTAGAAGGGTACCATACCGGACTCTTGGAAGAAGACTGGAACTGGTAAAGGACGACATTTCGCCTGGAAGGAATATAAGAATTTCTCAGGCGATTGCATTCAGTGAGCCATTCACTATTACGAGTATATGGAGTTGTGCGACGGTTGTCACCCCAGCGGGCCGACTCACAGACGATAGCACGGTCAATCGAATCAGTCAGCTGGTTAAATATCTGTACGAAATTATCGGGTGCCATAGTACCGTCATGATAGAAGTGCTTGTAAACCCTGTCGGCAAACAGCATTCTATATTCATCGTTTTTGATCCACTTGCTATGCAAGCCGGTAGGCGCCATCGATGTATTTTTGTAAGTGACATCAGAAGGAGCCAGCGAAGTGCCGTCATCCATAATATGCTCGGCGTCCCAGGTGTGCCAGCGCCAACGGCCATCCGGGTCGTAATGGTTGCGGCTGGCATACCAGTTTTTGTGGTCCCAGTCGCCGTTACCGATATAGTAGTTAACAAGCATGTAGTCGATAAAGTCCGGTACATCAAGTTTGAGTTTAAGATTTTCGAAGGCGGTAACTTCATCGCCTCCGTCACCGTTCGACAGGTTGAACAGAGAAACGATATCATCATAGTCACCGCTGATAGCATTGTTATATACATGCTTGACCACATCATAATCTTCCTTTTCACCACCGAGATATGAAGCGGCAAAGGCAGCGTCGGGTCGTTCGTGCATCCAGTAAAGTCCCCAGTACATGCCGTTGAGATATACGTGTACCGGTCTGCCGTGACAGGCATAGCCGCCCATAGCAATCTGGGTATTAGAGGCGACCTGGTCGCGAACATATTCGCCGTGTGTGCGTTGGACGGCGTCGCTATGTACCCAGGTATTTTGAGGGCGTGAGTCCAGAACAATGGTATTGAAAGTATCGACATCACTATCGTCGAACAGTTTATAGTCAAGTTGACCGCCAAAGATGCCGCGGAACATAAGACGGAACGAAAGTTTGTAGCATTTCCATCGGTCCAGAGTTGTGCCGCCGATATCAGTAACACCGCCCTGCATACGTATGCCGCAGTTGGTATGGAATTTTTCGGTGCCGGTCGGATCGAGGAACTCAACAGACCCGGCACGCTCGGTACCGTCCTGATTCTGGTCGACATATATGCCGTAAGATCCAAACAGCAGTTCGATCGGCATAACAAGAGATATACTAGGAATTGCCTGCAGATCGTCTTTAAAGCCATCGGCATAGACAGAGCCATACAATCCGTCCGGGTCGGTTATATCCGGGTCAACCTGATAGTCGCCAGCTACCGTAGCACCATTGTACCTGCTAACCCAATATACCGGGTACCCTGTAGGTGTAACCTGTGAACCGGAAGAACCCGTAGCCTGAGTAAGCACATCATCGAGGAACAGATAGGTCTGTGTGTCTATGTTTGACTGGAGCAGCCCAGATTTGAAAGCAGCAGCACGCAGACAGGTTGTAGAAGAAATAGTGATCGGACCAGTATAAAGAGTACCATTGGTTTCGGTCGGTTCGGAATTGTCAATGGTATAGTAAATCTGAGCGTCAACAGTATCACAAGTAATCTCAAGGTCGAAAGGTTCATCATAAAAACCACGATCGATACTGAATTTAGTATCTTCTACAAGTCCATCATAGATAGCTGAGTTAGCAGCGGCAAAGGTCGGGCTGGTGAGATATCCGATATTATCGACATCATCAGAAGCTGAGCCATAGGAGACCAAGCCACGCTGACGAGGATAGTCACTGAACTGCTGTTCTATGGTTACACCGTCAGGCTGAACCAGAGCGAGATATTCGCCGCTGTTTTTGAGGTCGAAATTGGTATGAAGACTGCCGTCATCGTCAATATAAGGATATCCATATTTTTCGCTATCTTTATCTGACGCAAAGACAGTAAAATAGCCTTGACCCGTTATCGAATATCCCTCCGGGAACTGCCACTTGGTAAGATTGTCAGGATTGTCGGTGAGATACCAGCCGTCAAGGCTGACAGTATCATCGGTCATATTCTTGATTTCGATCCAGTCATCATAGGCCGGCTCGCCGTTGACAGAGGTGTAGATATTGGTTTCCGGCTGTGGGCGAATATCGAGCAGATTAGAATTAACAGCCATGAACTCATTTATAGCGAGAGTCTGAACCGGCACTTCATAAACAGCATCAAGCAGGGCTTCCTGCCGGCGAGTAACATATACAGTTTCCAGGTCAGGAGCTACCCAGCCGGTAACAGCTGCATACTCGATAGTATGACTGCCTTCCGGTAATGCAGTAACAATGCTGCCGGAAGAAAGCCAGCTGCCGCCATCAACGCGCCAGCGTGCGCCAGCGTTTACAGCATCGACTGGCGAAATGTTTACCTGGAGCGATCCGGTCCAGTTCTGCTGCCAGCTCTGGGCGAGCAGCGAGACCTCAATCATAGAAACAATCGAGTCGCCGTTCAGGTCAGCAGCGGCGTTAGTATCATCAAGCCAGTCAGCGGCAAGCTGAACCATATCAGCCATCTCTACGATACAATCGCCGCCGATATCACCAATCGGGCAGGAAGGTTCAGCGATAGTTACAGTAACCTGATCGTAAGAATCGAACTCACCATCAGTGGCATAAAGCTGTAGAGTATATTCACCGATTTCAGGAAATCTGACAGTGACATCTTCGTTATCTATACCTGTAACAAACTCGACATCAGCCGGTCCGGACACCTGTGACCATGCACTTTCAAGGAACCCTTGAGGAATACCTTCGCCGTCATCTGCAACAGAGCCGTTTAAGGTTATATACTCGATAGGATATTCCACTACCAGGTCATCGCCGGCACTGACATTCGGTTTGCTGTTGGAAGAGACCTCGGACAGCATAAAACCACCGAACGGATAAGCTTTATAAAAATCATACGCTTCGGCGCGGACGGTAAAAGAGCCGGTACCGTCACCTTGATCAGCGACTTGAATATCGTCCCATCGAACAATATAGCCCGTTGTATCCCTGTGATTGCCGGGAGCTGAAAGGATAGTCTTGTTGCCACTTTTATAATAAATATCATCAGAGCTCATATTCACGGCACTGGTATAACCGGAGATAGTAAAGAGAGTGTACCGCCCGGTATAATCATTGGCACGAATAGCAGTAGTGGCAAATGAATAAGTACTGTTTGGCTTAAGGCCGGAGAATTCTATTTCTACCCACCAGCCAGACGAACCGTAATATACAAGCCTGTTAGAAAAATCTACAATTCCGCCGAAGACATCGTAAGCAGGAGTACCCGGCCGCGGCTGACTGATGCCGTCTGCTGAGCCAGAAGTCTCACTGGTATCGAGCCCGGTAGAGGCATTCCATGAAAACGCGGCGGTAACAGAAGTTGTTTCACCGGTGGCAAAATCTATGAGGTTACCGGTAGTATTTGAGGTGTAGTCATTATAGATAGTATAACCGGTAACATTATCGGCAGTAGTATCGCCATCACCCCTGATACAATCATTATAGGCAACAAAATCAGCCAGACAAAATGAAGATAACAGGAGAAAAAACACAGAAAACCCACATAAAAGAGTATTACTCTTTTTGCTCATATACACACCTTTAATCCTTTACTTTTACTATAGTGCAATTCTTTGCAATGATAGTACAACTATCTATTCTCTATCGCTAGTTTATGCCATATATATATCGCAAAAATCTTACTGTCACTATAGCATAATAATGCACATTAATACAAGTGCACAATTGTACTATTAACTGCACAATAGTCACATAGCAATCAAACATATGTGAAGTTTGAAGGCAAAGCCGCGGAACAGCAAATGAAAAGAAAAGATTAAAGTGCTCCAATGGCACCTTTAAAGATTATTTTTATCAGGCCAATAAAAAACCCGACAATCCGGGACCTGGTCAACAAACTACGTTGGCTAAGTCCCGGATGCCGGGCGATCTCCACTTCTCCCCTCTCTGCTTTATTAATGTTAAAGCAGATAAGTTCAAAAAGCATTAAAGCTTAAACCCATTGTGCAAAGTTTCACAATATAATCATATTAGAGTGTTACAAGTTAAATTTTAGAAGTTAAGCAGCGTACTCATATTCTTACTGGACATATCGAGCATACTACTGATCAAGGATGCCTGTGTTTCGTACAAGATCTGAAGCCTGGAATTATTGGCAGATTCCCAAGCATAATCAACATCCTGGATAACACTGAGCGACTCGGTAAGAGAGCTTTTGCCAGACTCCCATGCGCTAATCGAAGAATCGATAGTATATTTACTAATACTACCGAGGTAACCCTGCTCGGTGAGCACCTGATTTTGAGCTTCATCGACAATACTCTGTGCAGTTGACGAATTGCCACTGCTGATAGAGTTTGCCCCACCGCTTTTCAGCGAGCTGAGATATCCGACATTTATATTGCCGAGCGTGGAGCTTGACATACTGTTTATACCGAAATTTATTTCTTCACCGTTGAGCGACCACCCCGCCCCGCTGCCGCTGACAGAGAAACTGGTAGTGCCGGTAAAGCTGTCGACGAGATTGAATTCTACGGTTGTACTGCTATCGGAATAGGTATAGCTGCCTTCGACATCCTGAGTAAGCGAGACACCATTTGCGGTAACGGTATCGGTCGTCGTGCCGTAAGCGGTAGCCGAAGAGCCGGTAATGGAGAAATCGCCAGCACCGGAAGTAACAGTAACCGTAGCAAACTCGGCACGTCCACTGTCAGAAGAGAGCAGATACAATGAACCGCCAGAGACAGTGGCCTGGACGCCGGTATCACCGGTTTGAAGATTTATATCAGCTCTAATATCATTAAGAGAATCAAACTGGTTAAAAGTCAGCGCAGTAGAGGTTCCATCCTCGCCGGTAACAGTAAACTCAATATTACCGGTCGGCGCGGCAGTCATAATTTCCAGTGTCGCCTGAGTTTCAGTACGTGACTTTGAGACAGAAATCGAGGCACCGGTCGCAGAACTAGCCCGATGCACACGAATATCTGTAATTTCCGATGAAGTGGCTCCAGAGACGGAATACCCGGTCGAGCCATCCAGTAGTTTATTTCCATTGAAAGCCGTTGTGCCGGCCAGACGGTCGATCTGATCGATAGCATCGTCGATCTGTGCCTGGTATGCCGCCTTTTCACCATCGGTAGCGGTGGACCCGGCAGCAGCAATAATAGCGGAGTCAATCTCGGTAAGGAGACTGTTAATTTCAGACATAGCACCATCAGCAGTATCAACAACGGCCTTCATTCGTTCAGCACTACTGATTTTGGCATCAAGCGCATTGATCTCCTTATTCAACATGGTCGCCGCGATGAGTCCGGCCGGATCATCTGACGCCTTGTTGATTTTTTTGCCAGTCGATAACCTGGTGTTTGACATCTCAAGCTGAGTGCCTAACTTTATCAGGTTCGTGGTCATACTAGATAAAGATGAATTTAAGCTAAATGCCATAATTACTATGCCTCCTGAAAATCAGGTATAGTTACCCTTTCTTCAAAATTTCTGCATAAAAAAAGGCACCACCGCATTGTGCGATAGTGCCTCTATAGACTAAATATTATTATTCTGCCTCAGCCATAACAGGCTGATATATTTCTGCCCGGAAATTCTTTTGAGAGAATATCCTTCACCAAAATTTAATATATATTAGTTAGCGTTCAAAATGTGAAAATAGGATATCAGGTAAAATTTACCTGATTTAGAGATAAAATTTAACTATAATGCAGGATATACTGAATAATACGGCTTTTTTGAGTCAGATAACAAGATATGCATAATATTATAGGACGAGACGAATGGCATATAAATTGAACTTAATCAGCGTTTGCGGGCTGTTTGTATTTCTGCTGATAGCATGGCTGCTGTCAGCGAACAGGAAAAAATTTGACAAGAAGACCGTATTTGGCGGGCTGGCGTTTCAGTTTGCACTGGGAGCCCTGGTATTTCTCGTGCCGGGCAGCAAGGAGTTATTTTTGCACCTGAATACTCTGGCGATCAATATAATATCCGGTGCAATGGCCGGGATAGAGTTTTTGTTCGGACCGTTAGCAGACGGATCGATAGGATTTATCCTGGCGATTCAGGGTTTATCGCTGGCAATATTTTTTGCGGCGTTATCGGGCCTGCTCTATTACCTTGGGATAATGCAGCTGCTGGTAAAGTTATTTGCGAACATATTCAACCGGATAATGGATATAAGCGGAGCGGAGAGTTTATGTTCGGCGGCTAATATATTTGTCGGCAGCGAATCGATGATCGCGATAAGACCGTACCTGGCGAAGATGACAAGGTCGGAATTGTGCACGGTATTGACAGCGTGCATGGCAACAGTGGCATCAACAACACTTGCGATATATATCAAGAATCTGCAGGATGTATTTCCGACTATTGCCGGTCATTTGATATCAGCTTCGATATTGTCGGCACCGGCAGCGATAATAATGAGTAAGATAATCTACCCGGAAACGGGCCAGCCGCTGACACTGGGCAAGAAAGCAGAGATTCATTATGAGAAAGAGTCTACAATGATGGAGGCTCTGCTGAACGGATCGATGACCGGTGTGCGGATGGTGGTAGGGATAGCTGCAAGCCTGATAATATTCCTGGGATTGCTGGCACTGCTGGATATGGCTTTGTTATGGCTGTGCCATATTACCGGAATAATAGCGGTCGAGAGCAGTATAACATCACCCCTGCAGGAAATATTTGGATATGTATTCAAGCCGCTGGCATACCTGATGGGAGTGGCGTCGAATGAGATAGACAGCGTTGGGGAATTACTGGGAATAAGATTTACCCAGACCGAGATCCCGGCATATTTCAAATTGTCAGAGATAATGCAGGCAGGCGAGATATCATCACGAACCGCGGTCATAGCGGCCTATAGTTTATGCGGTTTTTCACATATCGCATCAATTTCTATCTTTATCGGAGCGGTAGCGGCAATAGCACCGGAGCGAAAGAAAGACCTGTCGGCAGTGGGAGTGCGAGCTTTGATAGCGTCTAACCTGGCATGTATGATGACCGGCTGTATGGCAGGGATATTCTTTAAAGGATGATAAGAGTGAGGAGAGAAAAAAGAGAAGCGAGGGAAAAGGGAAAAACCAGTAGGAAGAGGAATTTCGGTCTACTGGGCAGCAGCAGCAGGAGCGGTAGCTGGTGATGGTTGCTTCAGTTTTTTCAGGAACTCTAATCGCGGCTGCGGTTCCGACGGCATATCAGCAAGGCGGATATCAATAGCTTTTAGAATTGCTGCTGTTTCCTGATCCAGGGAGAGTTCACCGGCGATTACCTTTTCGATAATAATATCAGAAAGTTCAGTACCCTGCCGTACCCAGAAATCAGCAGGCAGGTAAACTTCTGTGCCATTATTGGCATTGGCAGAAGAGAAAATCAGCTGCTTGAGAACCCTGGCTCTAAAGAGAACATTTTCGATAGTTTCACTGGCAGCGGCGAGATATTTTTCCTGGAAACCGGAAAGTAAAGAATCGTAGGCTCTAATATTTGCCGTAACTGCTACCTGGAGAATATCAAGAGATTTAGCCCTTCTAGCGGGGTCAATATTATTATCGAAAATCAGGTTGAAGATCATATCACAGACTTCAACCCGCTTGGCATCGTCAATTTTGATGTTCAAGAGGTCTACCATCGCCTGGGCAGCCTGCTCGTACTGCTGTTTGCGCAGGTAATCGGCAATAGAAAACTCCAGAATTGCAATTTCATATTTTGGGTCAATAGAACCGGTCTGGCTCTTCAGGGTGCTGGCCTTTTCACTTAAAATCGCCACCGCCTGCAGTTTCAGTATTCTAATAGCCTCAGAGCCGTTCTGAAGATTGACAATCCAATTGAAGACATCGTCAACCTGCATCGAATTTAAGATATGTACCATAGCCTCCTGAAGCCTGACCTTGACATCCGGGCTTTGTTCATCTTTGAGCCTGTTTTTCAGTATATCCAGATACTTCGCGGAACCGAATTTATCAACAGCCTCGATAACGGCAAACCTGACAGGAGCTTCCGGGTCGTCAAGAAGCCCGGCATCAATAAGCCTGGCCGGAGCCTGTTCCTTCAAAAGTGCGATCTGGCTATAGACCGCCAGAGACCGGACATCGGCGAGCTTATCGGCAAGTCCATCAGCGATAAGCCTGCCAAAAGGTTCGGCAGCCAGATTCTGCCATTTTTCATCTTCGATAATCTTTTTAATTGCCTGGAAAACAGCAATTCTCAAAACAGGACTATCAGCTGTATTAGAAAAATTAGCGGTAATCGAATCTACCAGCAGCCTGATCCGTGCAGATTCCTCAGCCGGAATTTTAGCCGAAATTTTACCGGCAGCTGAGATCGCAGCGGCAGCAACGTCGTCATCTTTGCAAGATTCCCAGACTTTGATGCACTGTTCAAAAGCAGGAGTATACTGAAGCTGTCCGAGGGTATTTAACACCGCGCGCAGGCATTTTGGGCTCTGCTCTGATTCAAGATGTTTAAGCAGCTGCTGGATAAGCGGTTCGGTACCGGCCTTATTGCCGAATACACTAAGCACCTCGGCCACAGCTACCCTGATATATTCCTGGTCATCGGTAATAAGCTCGCCGAGCAGTTTGATCATTTCCCTGGCAACTTCACCTTCGCGAGCGTTGGCGGTATTGCTCCAGGTAACCAGCTGGCGGGCGGCCCATTGCCTGACGGCCTGCTCCTGGGAGGTATTCAGCTTTTCCTTGAGCATAACAAGCTTGTTATCGGGAGTAAGTGAGTTGAACCTGTCAGTTTCACTTCTAAGATACTTCTGCTGCCAGAACAGCATCTGCTCCTGGAGAGTTTTCTCTTCAAATGCCAGATGCTTATTTTTTCGAGACAGGTTCCTGGTCTGGAACATAAGATATTCCACATCACTCATCCATCGAATATTCGGCAGTTCAACAGCGGTGAAATAATCCGGATCAAAATCTTCCTTGTCAATCATGAGTCTCTGGCAGATAGCCTGGGCAGCCCTGTCTTTGATTTCGGGCAATTCATCCTTGAGCAGTTCAGCCAGATTGAGAAGAGCTTCACGCCCGGAAATATTTTCAATAGCAGAGATAGCGGCCAGTCTGTGTTCGAGTTTGGCCTGGTCAGAGACCGCAGTACCGGCGAGCCTGGCTAAGGATTTCTGAGAGAAACAATCAGCCAGAGCCAAAGCCGCCTTGCCGGATAACTGGGCATCACCGGAATAGAGGCATTTGAATAAAGGCTCTAAAAAAATATCTGGTATACCGCGATTAGTAACAAAGAGCCCTTCCGGGCTGGCTTTGCTGAGCACTTCGCAGATGAGTTTTTTGGCTTCGATATGATTCTGGCCATTAAGTATAATAACCAGTTTTTCACAGCCGGCATTAGAAGCAAGAAGAACTTTTGCATTAGCTAACTTAACATCATAAGCCGCATTCTGATCGAGCAGCACCTTTGCCATAACCTCTTCGGCAGATAAATCCGCACCCATGGCGATACCTGATCCGACCAGGGATAGAGCGATAATAACAGCAATAATGGCAAGGTATCGTAACAAATTCAAAAATCCTTATTACTTATGTTCAACAAAAGTACATGTATTATTAAGTTTCGGCTAAATATATTAAAAAACTTAGTTTATCGCTATTTTTATATATAGTCAACATCGAGTGCCAAATATATCAATAATTTGCTTAATATTTAATCCAGCATTATTTATAATACGCTGGAAATGATAAAAAGGCTCAATAAATTTATTTGGCTGGCAATTTCATTGCTGGCGGTCGGCTGGCTGCTAAAAGGAATAGATCGAGAAGAGCTTCTATCAGCATTACGTCAGGCCCGTCCGGGCTGGCTGATAAGTGCAACGATACTATTCGGCATATCGCAGGCGGCATTATCAAGAAGATGGATGGCCCTGTTGAAACCACACCAGGTATCACTATCATTCTGGCAAGCGGTAAAACTGACCTTTTTGGGCTTATTTTATAACAATTTCATGCCCGGTTCAGTTGGCGGCGACCTGCTGAAGGGCTGGTATGTCACGCACCATTGCCCGGGTACCAAGAAGCTTCATGCCGCGTTATCGGTTTTGATAGACCGGCTGCTGGGTTTGTGCGGGACAGTAATGCTGGGCAGCGGAGCGGCGATATTCATAAAAAAGGACTATTGTCTGCCGGTATTTGGTCAGGAGTTGAATGTTAAGGTCCTGATATTCCTGATCCTGGCAGCGATGGTTATGGGACTGCTACTGACATTAAGCAAGCGAATGAGAAAATACCTGGCAATATCAGCGATCTTACAGAAGCTGCCGTTCCAGAAAAAGCTGCAAGAGGTCGAAAGCGGTTTTCGCATATATAGACATCATCCCGATTCACTATTGGTCGCCCTTCTGATAACATTTTCAATTCAGACGGTAGCGATCACAGCTATCTGGATGCTGACGATAGCGTTAAACCTTAAGGGTATAACCCTGCTGCACTGTTTGTCAGTTATGCCAATAATCTGGGTGATAAGTGCTGCGGTTCCGGTGCCGGGCGGTCTGGGAATAATGGAATACCTATTTATCCCGTTTTTTATCGCGGTAACAGACGAATCAGCATTTACAAACCATGATGAACTGAAAGCGAGGGTAGTTGCCCTTTCTTTATTGAACCGTTTCATGATCTACGTAGTCTCAATGCCGGGCGGCCTGGTTCCATTATTTGGCGGTCATTTGCCAAAACAGTCTGAAATGGTTGAAGAATACGAACATATCGAAGACGAAATAGTGAAAGCGGCCCCGGAAGAGCTGGAAAATTGAGCGATTAATTGCGTTCGTGTTTAATGAGAGTGTATAATAAAAAAGAAAGTTGCTGCTAACGCATGGATATTAACCAATATACTGTAACAGCAGCAACTTAATTTATATTTGAATCTATCATATAGTTTTTTTGAAATAACCTGTTTTCAACTAAATCTACAGGGAAGGAGTCTTTATGCGATCTATTTTATTCTTCAGTACGATGATATTTCTATCAGTAAGCACTTGTATAGCAGCAGAGGATATGAAAACAATACAAACCGTGGACCTGAAAGGCACATGGCAGATAAGCCAGGTTGACGGTTCGATAAAAACTACCGGTGAAATACCCGGTGGGATTCACAGTGCTCTTTATGAAGCCGGGCTAATCGAAGACCCATATTTCGGTACGAATGAAGAGAAAATCCAATGGGTAGCAGAATATGACTGGAAAGTATCACGTAAATTTACCATAGATCCCCTATTGCCGGCATACCAGGATATTTATCTTGAAGTTAAGAATCCTGACACCTTTTGCGAGTTCAGAGTAAACGGCAAGCTAGTGGGTACAAGCGATAATATGTTTGTCGCCTTTAAGGCCAGGGTCAAAAAGTATCTGATTCCGGGCGAGAATAATATTGAGATATTATTTCATTCTCCACTGAAAGCGGCCGCCAAGCAACGGGAAAAGTATGAAAAGCCGTTCCCATCACAACAGGGAGATTTTAATTATGTGCGAAAGGTTCAATGCCATAACGGATGGGACTGGGGCATAAAAATGCCTGTATCGGGGATTACCGACGAGATTCGCCTGGTGGCGGTAAACGGCCCGATGATCGAGCATGTCTATGCCAGCCAGAAGCACGATAAAGGCAGCTGTGAAGTAACGGTTAATATTGAACTGTTAGCCCGGAGTGCCGGTCAGCAAAAGCTGGCAGTTCGGCTGGCAGGCCAGGACAAAGAGCTAAACTGTACCTACAAGTACGGAATGAATAAATATCAAGTATCGTTCCAGATAAATAACCCTGACCTGTGGTGGCCGGCAGGGTATGGCGATCAGAATCTTTATGAGCTGGAAGTAGTGAATAAAGATCAAATAGTTAAGCGGTCTATCGGTTTACGCAAGTTAGAACTGGTTGACGAGGATGACAAATACGGCACCTCGATGAAGTTCAGGATTAACGATGTTGATATATTCTGCAAGGGAGCAAACTGGATCCCTTGTGATGCATTTATGAACAGGCAGACAGATGAGAAGTATGAATACCTGCTGAAATCCATGGTAGAGGCCAATATGAATATAGTACGTGCCTGGGGCGGCGGATATTATGAGAGAGACATTTTTTATGATACTTGCGATCGCATCGGACTGCTGGTCTGGCAGGATATGATGTTTTCGTGTGCAACCTATCCGGGCGACAAAGACTTTCTGGCCAGTGTTGAAAAGGAACTAAAATACCAGGTAAAAAGGATATACGATCATCCCAGTATCGTGATCTGGTGTGGTGATAATGAATGTGTAGGTGCAATTGGCTGGTATGAAGAGTCCAGAAGCGACAGGCCGTATTATGAGAAGGAATGGTCGAAACTGAATGATGCCCGGCAAAAAGCCCTGCAAGAGATATACCCGGAAGCACGCTACTGGCCGAGTTCACCTTCGGATGGAAAAGGGCTGGGTTCTGACGGCTGGAGTGATGACACAAAAGGCGATATGCATTACTGGGAAGTATGGCATGGCGGAAAAGCATTTGAAGCGTTTTATGATGTAAACCCACGATTCTGCTCTGAATTTGGCTATCAGTCACTACCGTCAATGGAGTCAGTTGAAAGTTTTGCCCCGGCAGATCAGTTGGATGTCGAATCAGAAGTATTTACGGTACATCAGAAATCCAAGGGCAATAAATATATCATCCAGATGTTCGAACGCTATTTTCAAAGTCCGAAAGATTTCCAATCGACATTGTATCTTAGTCAGCTGCAGCAGGCGAAAGCCATAAAGACAGCCAGCGAATACTGGCGTTCGATTAAACCGGTCTGCCAGGGGATAATATTCTGGCAATTGAACGATAACTGGCCGGTGTGTTCCTGGTCGAGCATAGAATATAACGGCAACTGGAAGCAGCTGCATTACCAGGCGAAACAATTCTATGCCCCGGTTATGAGCTGTGCGATACCAAAGGACGGTAAGTATGAGCTGTACTGTGTGAGCGACCTATTAACGGAAGCTGATGTCGAAATTAAGGTTGATATTTACGATTTCAACGGGAATATCCTAAAAGAAAAGACTCACAATGTGAAAGCTGCAAAGCAGTCATCAACAGCCCTGGAAGCGATATCGGCAGCCAAACTTCCAGTGGACCCGGGGCAATGCTTTGCCGTACTTAAAACAACAGCAAGTGCAAACGGAAAGACATACAGCCATGAAAATACTATATTTTTCACCGAGGAAAAGAATTGCGGTCTTATGCCGGCAAAGATAGAAACGAAAGTAAGCGAGGTAAACGGCAAATACCAGGTTGAATTGACAACAGATAAACCGGCATTCTTTGTGGTTTTAGAGACGCCCGGCATCAAGGGTATTTTTAGTAACAATAGTTTTACACTGCTGCCAGGTGAGCCGAAAACAGTAGAATTTGTGCCGGTTGAATATCGTTCAAGGGTCAAATTTGGAAAGGTACTGAAAGTAATGCATTTGCGAGAGACATACTGAGCTAAGAGTGAAATAGTAAGAAACTGATGAGTGCGGTTTATGCTTCGCATCATATGCATGGCGCACTTTTGACTGTTCAACATTATACGCAAAGGCCGGAACAGGGCCAATTAAGTGAAAAATGAATAATGAATAATGAATAGTGAAAAATTAAGGTGTTCGACTTTCGTCTCACATTTTGTTTAAATTCAAAGTGTTACAGAAAGGCCCTTTTAGGCGATTTTTGCAACTTAAAAACTGCGAAAGTAAACTGATGATAATTCTAAATATAATAATAATTTTCATCGGCATCATTATTATGGGCGATGCCAGTTTTAGCCATACATTTATCGTTCCAGCAGCTATCGCTATCGCTTTGCTTGTTGCTGGATATTTCAATAAATGTATTAAAGACATAAGAGTTCTATCTATTTTCTTTCTTCTTGGCTCTGCATATATGGCTTTTAATTATTATTCAAACAGGATTTATTATGCCGTCTGGCATGGTGAAATTGCTAAAATCAAGGAACTGGCAGATAACGGATGGAATTTAAATAGAAAATATAACGGATACCACTTAGTTGATATTGCCCTTGAATACGGTAGTGCGCCAAGCCACGCTCATTATAGGCATGATAACCCAATTCAAGATAAAAACAGACCTGAAGTGATAAAAGAAATACTGCAAACAATTATAGCTAACAGACTATCACAAGATGGGATTATGCTGGCGATAGACATAACCTCAGCAAATTGCTTAGACATAAGCGACTTTGCATTGCAATACCTTGACATTAACCATATTGCAAATTTAAATGAACTATCACGCTGGAAACAAGGGGAGGATGAAAAACACACAATAACACATATCGCTATTAAAAAGGAAGACACAAACCTTCTACGAAAGTTGCTTAAACTTAAACCTGACCCAAATCTGAAAGATGGCAGCAATATGACCATTTTAGAATATGCCAAAAAATGTGGTAACGAAAATATCATCTCAATGGTTCAAGAGTATAGCAATATCCACAAAGAATAATACATTTCCGTTTGTAAGATTTAAAATGTAAAAGGCACAGCCGGTTGACTGTGCCTTTTTGATTTTATGAAAGAGAGCTGAGAATTATTCAGCTTTTTCTTCGCCTTCGGCAGGAGCTTCCTCAACAGGAGCTTCCTCAGCAGGAGCAGCCTCTTGGGCAGGAGCTTCTTCTTGGGCAGGAGCAGCCTCAACAGGCTGAACCTTCTGGAACAGGTTGCTGTCGATAAGCTGACCGCCGGCACTACCGTCGATACCGCCACTACGGCGTGTTTCTTCAGCAGCTTCGTCTTCGTTAGCCCACTGGGCACGTTTGAGAGACAGGCCGATCTTGCGATCTTCGATATCAACACGCAGTATCTTAACTTCCACATCGTCGCCAACCTTGACGATATCCTGTGGACCTTCAACCTTGTCATCGCTAAGCTCAGAGATGTGGAGCAGACCTTCGAGGTCTTCTTCCAGCTGAACAAATACACCGAAGTTAGTCAGCTTGGTAACGCAACCGCGAACGATCTGGCCAGGCAGGTATTTGTCAGGGATAGCATGTGCCCATGGATCTTCGGTCATCTGTTTCAGACCAAGACCAACACGCTGCTTATCCTGATCTACGTTCAGAACGATACACTTGAGGTCTTCGCCCTTCTTGAGCATTTCGCCAGGGTGACTGATCTTCTTGGTCCAACTCATATCAGAAACATGGAGCAGGCCGTCGATACCTTCTTCGATCTCGATGAACGCACCGTAGTTAGCCAGGTTGCGAACCTTACCTTCGACAACTGTTCCCGGAGGATACTTGTGAACCACCTGGGTCCATGGATTTTCAGAAAGCTGTTTGATACCAAGTGAGATTTCCTGTTTTTCAGGAACAACTTCCAGAACAACAACTTCGATTTCATCGTTAACATTCAGGATTTCGCCCGGATGGTTAACGCGTTTAGTCCAGCTCATTTCAGAGATATGTACCAGACCTTCGATACCTTCTTCCAGCTTGATAAATGCACCGTAGTTAGTAATATTAACAACAATACCCTTAACAACACCGTTAACAGGATATCGCTCTTTGGCAGTAAGCCATGGGCTTTCAGATTTCTGCTTCAAGCCGAGAGCGATCTTTTCTTTATTTTCGTCGATGCTAAGAATCTTAACTTCGATTTCCTGGTCAAGAGAAACAATCTTGGATGGGTGAGTAACACGGCCCCAGCTCATATCAGTGATATGCAGCAGACCGTCCAAGCCGCCAAGATCGATAAACGCACCGAAGTCCGCGATGTTCTTGACGATACCCTTGCGAACCTGACCCACCTGGATCTCGTCGAGAAGAGTAGCTCTTGCGTTAGCACGCTGTTCTTCAAGAAGCTTACGACGAGAAATAACGATGTTACGTCTTTCTTCATCGATCTTGAGAATCTTGGCTTCCAGATCCTTATTAAGATATTCAGAGATATCGCCAGGACGACGGATATCAACCTGAGAAGCAGGCAGGAATACAGGGACGCCAACGTCAACCAGTAAACCACCCTTAATACGGCGAACTACGCGACCAATAATAACATCGCCTTCTTTTTTGGTTTCGATAATACGTTCCCAACCGCGGATACGGTCAGCCTTACGTTTGCTAAGTTCGATTTCACCACTGCTGGACTCAACAGATTCAAGAAAAACTTCAACTGTATCACCAATATTAATTTCTGAAGGATCGTTAAATTCCTGAGAACTGATAGAGCCTTCGCTCTTTAGACCAACTTCAACAATAATATCATCACCAATCCTGTTAACGATAGTACCGGTCAGGATTGTGCCAGGTTCAAAATTAACAACAGTCTTATCAATGAGCTCCATCATCAGATCGCCATCACCAGTAAGGTTCAAAGCTTCTGACACCTGAGCCTCAATAGCAGCTTCATCAATTTGAAATTCGTGGAAAATGCCTTTATCTACCATAATTAATACCTAAAGAAGTGTATTCTTACCCGGGGTTAATGGACTATAATCAGCTGCCCGTATCAAACTGGTCCATATGTCAGCCGCACCTTGCGGCCGTACAAAAGACCAGTATTCTATATAGGTATTGCAAAAATGTCAAGCAACGATTTCCAATATTTTAACATTAAGCTCAAAAAAAAGCCAAACACAACTGCTGAAAAATCAGGTCGCGTTTGGCTTGTAAATTACACTTTAACAATGACTTACAGCAAATACAACTGCCGTCACTGCCATGGGTGTAATCCCAAATAAAATAACACCAAAATAAAGAAAAAATTATAAATCTATTTGTGATAATCCTTTAACAATAGTTTCCAAATCGGTAAAAATATTTTCAGTAGAATGAACAAGCACAAACCTGCAATTATCGTTGCCGGCAGCACTGTAAGAATACCTGTTTATAGCAGAAAAACAGACATAATTTCCTTTCCTGGCATGATATTCCTTATCGCCAACCGAGACTTTCAGTTCACCTTCAACAACAATGCACATAACCCTGTATGGAGTATTGAGTTTTCCGCAAAGCGACCTTCCGTCGATAACATCACCAGGTGCGGCCTTGACACAAAAACTATGCAAATCACTATCAACAGCATAGACAGCATTACTATCTTCAGTCCCGTCTAATCTGCCGAGATTTTCTACCTCATTTATTTTTGCACCGGGCACATGTGCGAGGTTCAAAAAATCCATCGTGGAAATTTCCAAGGCATTTGCGATAGAATTTAGAGTTGGAAGAGTAGGCACATTTTTTCCAGACTCAATGGAATGAAGAGTTGGTTTACTAATACCACTTTTTTGAGAAAGAATGTCAAAATTCAATCCGCGTTTCTTTCTCAACTGCCTTAAAACCGTAAAATCAAAGCTATTTTGCACTTTACTCATTAAACAATTGCTCCCACAACACTTACCGGATATAAAGATATAATCCCTTTCCCATAAGCATCTGTCTCAATTTACCAAAAAAACCTTCAATTATAATTCAGGCATCCTGCAATAATAACTACTTATAGAAAAAACAATCAAAAAACAGGTAAAAAAAATGCAACGAAAATTCCAAAGCAGCCAGAAGCAAGAAAAACCATTTCAATTTTTACTTTTGTAACTTTACACAAAAAAACAAGTCTCTTGTGCCCCAATTATCTCTCCACTCTTCAATCTATTTTGGTATTATACCACAAAAGATAATTTTGTCACCCCAAAAAACCGAAATACTTAAATTATTTACTGGGAATACTTAATAACTCTATGGCCTTATTAGCGATAGTAAGTCCAAAAATGCCTGTAATTGTAGGCAGACTGCCTAATTCTCTTCTCTTTCTGCCACGATCATAATAATTATCTTCACTTTCACTTTCGCCGGCAACAGCCTCAAGAGGAATATCACTCCTGGTCTCCGTTGAATACACACAGGTAATATTAGTTCCTGCGTCCCTTCGCCTTAGATGTTTTCTCAATAACTTTGCCAGCGGACAACATGTAGTATTGGTAAGTTCATCAACAGCAATTTTAGCAGGGTCTCTACGAAGAGCGGCCCCCATACTGGAAATAACCGGAATGTTACGTGTCTGAACGTAACTGAGCAGTTCCACTTTTGGATTAAAAGAATCGATTGCATCTATAACCAAATCGGGCAGATCGTTGAAAATATTATCAAAAGACTCAGTATGGGCAAAAACATTCATAGGTTCAACGATACAATCCGGGTTTATATCCAGTATTCTTTCGGCAAAAACCTCTACTTTTTTTCTGCCCAAAGTTGAGCTTAACGCACATATCTGCCGGTTGATATTACCCGGAGTAAAGATATCGAAGTCAACAAGTCTTAACCGGCCAACCCCGCTGCGAGCAAGCGCTTCAGCAGCAAAACCGCCTACAGCCCCCAGCCCAACGATAACCACATAGCTATGCTGCAACCTGGCCAAACCTTCGGCACCAAGCAATCTTTCAATTCTAGCAAATCTTTCGTTCATATTTATGAGATATTGTACCTTATGCGTTTAGCAAGGGCAAATCCAGAAAAAAAGCCCCGGCAGGAAAATCTACCGGAGCTGTATTTTCAATTATCGCAAATTCCAAATAAAGCTTATTTATTCGCGCTGCCTTCGACATAATCATGATAAGTCTTGAAGGCCTTCTTGAAGTATCCGCCTTTACGGGATACAACACCATTGAGCAGCACACCGATAATCTCTGTTTTCATCTGTTTTAGTTCGCGAATCATTCTGCTTACCATGCCGCGAGAATCTTCTTCGGCAAGAACAACAGGGATAGTACCGTCAACCTGCGAGCTAATAACCTTGGCATCAAGAACCACCAAAGAAGGCGGTCCATCAATAATAACATAATCATACAGTTCACGTTGAGTACTGAGCAACTCAGCCATTCTTTCGTTGCTGAACAAGCCAGTAGGGTTAGGCGGTTTAGGTCCGCTATAAACAACAGATAGATTATCAACTTCGGTCTTATGCACAATATCAGCAATGTCTTTTTGAGCGATAAGATAATTGCTTAACCCTTCCGGACTGCCACCGGGATAAAGCTTATGTATAGCCGGTCGATAGAAATTGGCATCGATCAACAAGACTTTCTTATTCTGCTGAGCTAACGAAATAGCCAGACACGAAGCCATAGTAGTTTTGCCGCTTTCAGCCTGACAGCTTGTAATTAAAATTGTTTTCAGATTTTCGGCAGGCCCGCTGAACATAAGATTAGTCCTGGTTTGCCTTATAAACTCGCTGGTAATACAGGTAGGCCGAGTCAACATAATCTTAGCCAGATCGTCAACATCATCATCTTCATATTCAGGTATCAACCCCAAAAGCGGGACATTCAGATACCTTCGAACGTCAGTAGGAGTTCGTACAGTATCGTTTAACAACTCGAACAGGAATGCCAGTCCACCGCCGGTCATCAAGCCAAGCATAAATCCGCCAATAGCAAACATGGGCAGCGTGGGAAAGCTGATATCCGTAGGCATATTTGCAGATTGTTCAACATAAGCCTTAATATTATCCTGGCTGTTTTTTTGTACCGTAACTTCATCAATTTTCTTTTTGACCTCGGTAAGCTGTTGAGTGAGAGTATCAGCCTCTCGCATAAGGTCCTGATAAAGAATAGCATCCTGATCAAGCTGGCGCTGTGTGGCAGCAGCAGAATTATAAGCCAGAGTAGACTCTTCCAACTGAGTATTATAAACCTGAAGGTCTCTAAGGATATTATTTATAGCCTGACTGGAATAGCTATCTTTCAGTTTTTCTTCATGAGCAGAAAGCTGTCTTTCGGCAGCATTTATTCTATCCTTAAGTTCAGTAACTTCACGGTGCTTTTCACCAAAACTTCCCATCAGCCTGGCCAGTTCCTGTTCCATAGCCATAATCTGGTTTTTCAAACCAACAATGACAGGATCTGATTCCATGGCAATAGCAACCTGATCCAAAGTGCCTGTCTCCTGCTGCTGCTGCTGCAAAAGATCACGTTCCTTTTCCAGCTGGCTGATAACTGCGTTCAACCTGATCATTTCTTCGTTATAAAGCAGTATCTCATTATTGACTACCGTCGAACCACCGACGCGCCATCCCGGTGGTATACCGTCCCCTCCGGCAAGCGTTTTCATGCTGGATTTAATATCATTCAACTTAGTAACCAGGTTAGTTTCGCTATTTCTCAAAGAAGTTAGAGTATTATCCAGAGAACTGTTAGCCTGAGTTTCCATATTTCTATTGAACTGCTCAAGAATCTCGTTCAAGACAAGTTGAGCAGTTTCGGCAGTTCTTGCTCTAAAGGAAAGCTTAACATAAGAAGTATCGCGAATAGGTGAAGCGGAAAAGCTTTTTTTCATTAATGCCTGTTTTTTGTCAGCAGGCAGCTTGGCAGCCCAATCACTATTTTGGATATTTCTTCTATTGGCAAGAACCGAACCGATAAAAGCATCACTATTTAACACTGCACTTGTTTGCGCGGTCTCCATAGCGATAATTTCTTTTCGTGGAAGCATCTGGGTAACACCCCAGGCACCAACAGAAGAAGGCATCCTACATACCACATAAGCTTCGGAAGTGTATTCAGGTGAAGTTTTGCGAAGAACAAAAAACAATCCGACAAAAATAACACAAAACAGGATCGTTATCCCAATAATCATCCACATTCGCGTTTGCAGAATTCTAAAGATTTCTGCCGGGGTAATAGCTGTCTGCTGCGACGGCACAGGCATAGGAGGCC
Source organism: Sedimentisphaerales bacterium (assembly GCA_963666285.2). Classification (GTDB taxonomy): domain Bacteria; phylum Planctomycetota; class Phycisphaerae; order Sedimentisphaerales; family SM23-30; genus JAFGDI01. The sequence goes on along the minus strand of OY762711.1, from coordinate 317,872 downwards.
TTACTGGTGCAGGTGCTGTTGCCGGTTTTACTTGTTCAGAGCTCATATCTGTTCCTTTTTATAAATAATAATACCTATATAATCTGATTATTAATTGTCAGCAAAATAACACAAATACTTATTTCAATTCATCGAGTAAAGCCTTAATATCATCAATCAGCATTCTATCTGCTGACAATTTTGATTGTTCGGCTCTATGCAGTAGATCTTCGAGGCTTTCACTCGCATCATCAACCAGTTCCAGATCTTTCATGACCTGAGCCAGATGAAACTCGAATTCGAGCGGTACAACCTGGTTTCTTCGCCCGGCTTCCTGAATAGCTTTTTTGAATACCTGGTATGCCTGATTGTACTTTTTGTTCTGTCGCAGTGCCATACCGTAGGTATCGAGCACCATAGGTTCCAATCGAGCCATTTCGTAAGCACGAGTAGCGACCTCAAGGGCTTCTTTTTCATTGCCGCCCTTCGACAATAAAGCATAGGCCAGATTGTTTAACATATACATACTACCAGGAACTTTTTCAGTAAGTTCACGATAAAGAACAATAGCCTTATCGTACTGCTCACTTTGAATAAAGGACATAGCTAATTTTGACTTAGCCAGGATTTGAACAGGCGTACCATCCCCTGCCTGCTCCAATGCCAGTTTGATTTGAGCAACAAACTGTTCCGTGTCACCATTAACCCTATAAGCCAGGGCTTTTATCAGATACATAAGTCCCTTATTGTTACTATTTTCAAATTTAGAATCTACCCAGCTGATCATTTCATCCGAAGATATCACCCTGACAATTTTTTCTACAACATACTCAGCTGTAACCGCATCACCGATTTTAGACAGAATCGCTTCAAATATATCAAAAGCCTTCTGTTTTCGGTCAAGTTTATATAAAGCCTCAACATACTTCAATGCCGTAACAGGCATAGCGTCAACTAATTCAAGATTAGCCTCCAGAAGACTGACAGCTTCCTCATTCATTCCCATCCTCAGAAATACTGCCGCTTTGCTATCGATTAAACCGGCAGTAGGCTGTTTAGTCTCCTGCGAGACCTGTATAGCCGTATTGAGCAAACTTAGAGCAATCTTAAGTTTTTCATTAGCCAAACCGGAATTACCGCCGGCAATAAGCTCACTTGCCCACTCATCTATGCTTTTGGCACAATCCGAGTATAGGGCAATATTTTGCGGGTACATTTTGATCCGACCCTGATAGTATCCAACAAGGTCATTCCATTCTCTGCGACTTCTGAGCATATCAAGAAGAAGCTGATTTAGCTGGGCATTGCCGGGCTCGATTTCAATACCTTTTCGAAGCTCCAGGATAGCTTCATCATACTGGTTATTCCCCCAGTAAATCTGGGCAAGCAGAGCCCGTCCCTGATTAGGATTATCGCTGGAAACCCTGCGAAGTTTGTCTACAACATCTTTGGCCTCGGTATATTTATTATCAAGAAACAAAGCCTGTGATTTTAGTCCGAGACCAATAGTATTATCCGGAGAAATTACTAACGCTTTATCAGCATATTGGACAGCGGTTTCGTAATCAGCCTGGCGAATAGCATTTTTTGCCCTAAGCAAATATACCTTATAGTCATCAGGGTAATTCTTTTCCATTTCATCCAACAATGGTTCTGCCTTATCGGCGTATCCGCTATCCATCATTGTTTCGATTTGCATGGTCATTATCCTATCAGAATCTTTTTCCATGCGCTGCTGTTCATAAACTTTTATGGCATTATCAAAATCACCGATTCCCTTGTACACATCGGCCAGCATAATTCTCAAATTAAGTTTGAGGTCCAGGTTCTCACACTTAGCAATTTGCTCAGTGAGCAAGCTAACTGCCTTTTCCATTTCCTTATCAATGTAATACAACCTGGCCAGAGCCAAAACAGCATCAACCCTTTCCGATTCATCCGCAGTGGCAACTTGCTCTTTGAGCATTTCCATTCCCTTACCAGACTGACCGGTAGCACGCAGGAACATCTCATAATTACTCATAATAGCCAGACTATCAGGAAGCTCTTTCAAAGCGACATCAAAAATCTGTCTCATAATATCCTGGTATGCCTCCTGCCTTTGAGCAAGAGCAGTAATATCCTGCATATTTTGCAGAGACCGCAGTAACGTTAGATATAAGGACTCATTATTATGAATAGAAGAAAGAAGCAGATTAACATTCCTCATAGCCATGCTTTCAATACCAGCAATCTTATCCAGATACCTCTGCCTGGCTTCTGCATCGAGATTAGGAGCCTGAAGCTGCTGATCCTGGTAAGATAACCAAAGCGGGGCATATATAACAAAATACCTGGCACCAATAATATTATTGGAATCAAGGCTTAAGAGACGTTCGGCCCAGGAAAGAGTCTCTTCGACTTTAGACTCGCCAATTTTGTCCATGCCAATAGCAAGATTATCTTCATGCAAAACTCTTAAATATTCAGCAATAGCCTCAGGATCGAATCTATCCTGCGAAAGTGAAACAGCCAACTCTGCTTTAGCTTCCGCCGTGCGTTTAAGATTTAAATATACTTTAGCCAGCACAAGATGCCCTTTCGCAGACAATGGGTTTTTGTCCAGGTAATCTTGAAGTTTCTCAATAGCTTCTTCATTATTGCCACGAGCGACGATAAGATCAATACTGGCAAATTCGGCAAAAGAGCTGTCAATAGCATTAATTCTATCGATAATTTCTTCCGCTTTATCAAATTCCCCTAAAGACATATAAGTCGCCAGCATAGCATTAAGCGGCTCAACTGAATCCTGTTTAATCTCAGAAGCCTTTTCAAAAGATTCAACAGCTTTTTGATTAGTGTCCTGCGTTAAATCCTGTTCATTTGACACATTGTCTACAGCAGCAACAGTTTTATAGTATCGACCAAACATCATTGCCTGCTGATACGGGTCTTTCAGCGACTCTATAGCCTCTTTTTGAATTTCGAGCTGTCTTGCAAACGTGACATTTTGCGGGTCAGGCTCTTCCAGGCGTTTCTGATACATTAGAAAATTGAAATTATCCGGATTAGCTGCCACGGCCCTGGCTATCAAAGCCTTAGCTTTATCAAGATATGTCTTATCATCTTTAATTTTGCTAAAATATATACTATTAACATAGCTGACAACATCAGGTTCATCAGGATATTTACCGGCCAGCTCTTCGATGGCCTGCAATCGTTCCTGCTCATCCGAAATAACCTGGCATTTCAGGACATCATAAGTCAGCCCTTTATCTTCAACAGTACCTAATACTTCCCTGGCCTTGTCAACTTCGCCAACAGCCAAAAGGGCCTGAACGTACTGAAGGTTTGTACTATTTAACCGCTCCTGGTTATCAGAATATGTATTTCTATAATTTTCTATAATCCCAACTAATACAAATTTATGAGTTCTGTCTGGAACCGCAAGATAAGTATCCAAAAGCTCAGCAAAATCGGAAGCAGGTCGAGGAAGTGCTTTATATGCAATTGCAGCATTATTAATCGCAATTAATTTATACTGAGTATCCTTTAAGAGTTCAAATAACATCCAGCGTAATTCAGCGGCGTAAATGGGACTAATACTACTGATCTCAGAGTCGCTGACAGCAGTATATAATTTTTGCATAGCCTGATCAGGATTGTTATCGGCGATATCTATTAGCCCCTCAATTGACCTGGTAATAGCAACATCCTTACCTTTGTCTTCCCTGTAAACAGTCAGCATATCCTGCAGTTCTGATTTGGCGTCATCAACAGAATCGGCAAGTCTGGAATCAACCAAAGCAAGATACGGCATAGTAACAGCATACCGGCTACTGATAATCCTAGACCCCAAAACACCTCGTTTATAGGAATCATTGAAACCATAATATGCTTTTCGCAAGTATACCCTGGCTTCTTCATAAAAATCATTTCCAGAATTATTAACAACACCAGTTATGTAAACCAGCTTGCCTAGAACAGTCACATTAATCAAATTATCCGGATCGAGCTCAACTGCCTGTTTATACAGCTTCACAGGTTCATCATAATCAGTCCCAGGCATAGTTAACAGGCAATCAGCATAAATAGTTTTTAGTTCTGCATTATCAGGATATTTGAGCAGGCAGGCGGCAAATTCACCTTTGGCCGAATCATTAAACTCAACCAACTCTTTAGTCAATCTCTCTCTTACTATTTCATTACCAGCTTTAACCAGCTCAGAATGGATCACGTTTTTCAGACCATCAAGATAGTATTTACAATAGTTTACAGCAGCCTCAACATTTTCCGGATTAGCCTCCATCGCAGCTTTTAATTCCTGACCGGCTTTATCCATCAGGCTGCGTTTTCTTTCGAAACTATCGGTTTCCCGGGCCTGAAAGTCATACAATAATGCCGCACACTTTGCCAGCCGGACATTGTCAGGGTATTTTTCTTTCAACTCAGTGAGTTTAGCTACAACGGCACTTTCATCGGCTAAGACATTACTGGAGAAATCGTATCTTAAATTATAAATATCAGCCATAAGAGCCAAACAATGACCTTTAGGCTCTTCCGGTTTGATTTCGATCAGATTATTTACAGACTCACGCAACTTTTCAATACTACTGGAATCCTGATAATTCTGAACAACTTCGGCATAAAAATCAGCCTTATTTTCCCAGGCTTCATAATTATTGATATTGAGTTTGATAATAGCATCCCAAGCTCCCAGAGCTCCGCCGATATAAGTTCCGGTAATCAAATGGAACTGTGCCGTAAGCTCCTGGGCATGTATCTGCAGTTCGGTATCACCTTTACTAAAACGCTTACCATCAACGATCAGATCATATACTTTCATGGCATGCGGAGCATAGTCATCTTCAAATACCTGCTCCCATTTTTCAGCAGCTTCTTTAGGGTCAGCAATCAACCTGTTTTCAGCTTTAATATTTTTATAATGATCTTTCAGTTCAGTTAATTGTTTTTCTGCCTGTTCCAGCAGTACCACCGGGTCGCGTCCCAATAGTTCATGAATGAATCTTGGCAGTATCGGCTTTTTAGAATCAACTGCAACTATCAAAATAAAAAGGATCGGTATAGCCAAAAATATTAGAATAGTAATCAGTTTGCTATTAACTTTTCGTTTTTTCTTACGTGCCATAAAACAAGCTCCAAATACTGAGTAAACGCTCAGCTTATTCCACAATATCTACTTTCTTCTATTATTCCTTATCGATTTCCTGACCAGGTTCTACAGGAGGCCATTCAGGGAAATGGTTTTTAACAAGTTCCGGCAATAACCTGCGAGACAATCTTTCTACCTTAGCCAGCATTGCTTCATCAGTAACTTCATCAACTTTACCAAAAACAGAAAATTCAATCTTGGCAAAATAGGCATACTTATCTTTCAGATCATTCATCCGAAACCTGACCTGGTTGCGACCGTAGAGATAGTCACCATTAGCACTGAAGAAATACGCAACCTTATGAACATACTGAGGCTGCTGAGGTAGAATCAGGTCCAACATCTTAACATTTATAACGTCATCTTTGGCCCCGACATTGCTGACCTTGATCGGCATAATACCTTTAATCTGGGGAATCGCACCGCTGCCGGCACCACAGACTTCAGGGGTATGCGGCACGGTATATTCATCACCGGTATAATAAGTAACAAAAACCAGAATTTTTTTGAACGGTGAATCATCCGGCTCTCTTTCATCTTCAAGCCACCACTGGATATATTCCTCGGTGCCGAGAGCTTCTTCAACTTCCTTACTTGCAATCCTGCTTTTATCTATAACCTTATAAGAGTAGATTTTAGTATCATCCAGGTCGTCAAGAGACATCTGAAGCTCGATAGGTTTTTTGGTGAGATAAACACCAAGCATATTTACCGCAGCCTGCAATCCTATAGCGCAGGCCAGCAGGAAAATCACACAGCCAAGGTAAGCCTTGCTTTTGAATATTCTCAATATAGGTTGTGTAATATATTCATCCATAATAGATCAAGAACCGTGTACCGCATTTTTTACTCTACAGTACGACAATATCCTCATTCCCTTCATCATTGTCATCAACTTCATCAATCACAAAATTATTCATTATCCAGGCTAACCCGCCGTAAAGGGCAAATGCCACAACCAGCATAACCAGTCCCAAAAGAGAATGCAGCAGGCCGGTAGCATATTCAGGTCCAACAAAGATATATATAATCCCTGTAATCAAAACCCTAAGCATATTACAGAAAATAGCGATAGGAATTGTACTGAGCAAAAGAAGTATCCGCTGCCATGAAGGACGCTTTTCGAGCCAGGCCATCGCTACGCCTAGCGCAACGAAAGTCCTGAGCAGCCTCATTCCGCTACAGGCTTCGGCGACATTAAGTTCAACCGGTTCGCCTTTATAAGTTCCTTTAATAACCACATTGAAAGAATCGCAGCTAAGTCCGGGAATAAAATCCAGGATTGTAGCAGCAAATAAAGAAGCCCAGGTTCGCAACTTCATGGTTAACGGAGTATATATCTGATCCGGCATTTTTATCGCAAAAATGAGAAACAGTATCGGCAGCCAGGTAAGCCGGAAAATCGGCCATCCCCCTACAGTAAGGACTATCCCGGCCAACATAAAGATCATCATTACCGGCTTGAAATATCCAATTCTAATAATTAGACTGGCGACATAACCTGAAAGAGATAACAGCATAAGCACAACACCGACAAAGTTTGGTTTGCCTTTGGTCTTAGCCAGTTCTTCTCTAACCTGATATAAAAAATACAAGCTGAAAGCCGGTATTAACAGGCCGTGGGATTCACCCGGAGTCATCCATAGAGCAAACAGCGTTAACAGCTCATGCCTAAAAAGGAAGTAGAACAATACCGCAATAATGCCACATCGCCAATACCTATCGATTATATTCACTTGTCTCTGTTCTATCTCTTCTACCATACTAATTCTTATTCACAAAAAAGTCCGAAAATATAGTAATAACAAAGATTTCACTAAGAAAAATTATTTATAAAAGTCTTTATCCGCGAGGTTTCGGTCATAAACAAAACCAAAGCCATATGTAGTACGGAAACTCTGACGAATAACAGCCAGCCATCTGGCAGTAGGATGTGAGCCAACATTTATCATATCATTTGGCTTAATATAAATATCAGGCTGTACCCCTTCGAATAATTTCTGAAGGTTTACCCTGTAAGTAATTTCCTTATCACCCTTAATCCGCCTGGTAATATCACACCTGCTTGGTGAAGCTAAAGCAGACATCCCTCCAACAGATGCTATTGCCTGCTTGAGTGTCATTTTTTCACCGGTCAGCTGATAAGGCCCGGGCCGAGCAACCTGGCCCATGACATAATAAAAACCAGATGTATTGTAAGGTACATAAATATAGTCACCAGCCAGGATTACAATATTTTGATCCAGATCACCGTTTTTTAGATCTTTCATATTGATCCTGATTACTTCCTGCTTTGTATCCACAGGTTTAAAGCCGATGGTTCCGATATCACCGGAGATATCCCAACCCAGATCATCGTCATCAGTATCATTATTAGCATCACCTTCGATCTGGAACCCGTCTTTGCCGCGTACAATCTCAAAACCAGCATCTTCGGCATCATCAGCCATAGTAACAACTTCGCCGCTGTCAACCCATCCAGGCATGCTGACCACAGACATTGGGCTTACCGATTCAAGCAGCTGCTTTTGAGGAGTGGTATCAGAAGGTTGTTCTATAGTATTAACCGGGGAATTTATGCCACTATCCATTTCGTCGTCAGACTCCGGCACTTCAACCGGATTGAAAATTTCAGTCCCGGTCGGCACCGCCATATCAGGCTCAGAAAAACCAGTGCCAGACATTCCGGTGCCCGGTTCAACCAGCTCAGAAGTAGGAACCTTACGAATAATATAGACAAAATCAACTCCCCGCTGAGGGACATCTCCGGCATTGGCCAGAGCTTTCAAAACACGTAAGTCAGGTTCAGTCAGCTGATAAGGAGACGGAGCCGGAACCGCACCAGTAACGGTGTATACCTTTCCGGTTGATGATTGAACAACAACGCTGACTTTTGGATTTTTGATATATTCCGGGCTTAAAGCATCTTCCAGACTTTCCTGGAACTCAAGTTCGGTAAGGTCAGCCGCTCTAACACTTCCAATAAAAGGAAGTGTAACTCTACCGGATTCAGAAACCTGTTTCTGGGTCATCCACTCTTCACCAGACTGGAAAAGATCGAAAATCGAGATTAACAGTAAATCACCAGACCGAATAACATATTCAGTTTCAGGAACCAGTAAATCTTCAGGTCTGGGGTCACGTGCATTAATAAATGGTTCAGACTCTTCATCAACAACACCAAGATTATTAAGAATAATATTTGTAACCGGTGTAGCCTGAAAACGTCCTATTGACTCGGGATCACTACACCCAGAAGTCAACATTAAGCACATCGTAACTGTTATTACCATAACCAGAATAATTCGACTTTTTGCTCTGCTCATTTTGAAATTTCCGTTTTTTTGTTAAAAATCCATACACGAACTAAGTATTTATTCAATTTACCTAGTTTATCTGTGTTATCATCGACAGTTGCTGTTTTAAGCTTTACTATTTACCTTAAATAATTTTACCACAATAATTAACGATTCTATTACAGTAAACACAATAGCTTTACTATCAGTACTGTTAAAGGGCACAACCTTGATTACCACTGCAATAGAGCTATTGTATTATCATTGTTACGAAAAGAAGCTCTATTTGTACTAAAAAAAAGATAAAAAATCAAAATTATTCACTTTTTTTACATGACATATACGAACATAATGTTAAGAGACTATTTTCGGAACAAATAAAAAGTTACAGTAAGTGGGCATACCATTGCAATCAACCTTCCTGCTTACATAAAGGCGTCCTTATGAAAATTGCTATTATTGGTGCAGGCGGCCACGGCAGGGTCGTACTAGATATATTAAGAAATAACCATCAATTTGATGTTGTTGGCTTTATCGATTCCAACAGTCAGCTGCATGGTTCTTATATCGATGGAATACCAGTATTAGGCGATATGGCAGAACTGGAGTTCTTTGCCGGCCGTGGAATCGGCGGCGCAATAGTAGCAATAGGTGACAATGAAACACGGTGCCGATTCGCGAGAATAGTCAGCTCTTATGGTATCAGCCTGATAAATGCAATTCATCCTTCGGCATCAATTGCAAGAACCGCATTAGTAGGTAAAAATGTTGTAATTGCCCAAGGCGCAAACATTTGCGCGCATGCAAAGATTGAAGATTCAGTAATATGCAATACAGGCTGCATAATAGATCATGAATCTCTAATATCTGAGGGAGCCCACATTTGCCCCGGTACCAAACTGGCAGGCCATGTGCTGGTCCATGAAAAAGCATTTATTGGCATTGGCTCAACAGTGATACAGAATATAACAATAGGCCAGAGTGCTACTGTTGGAGCCGGAGCAGTAGTCTTAGACAATGTTCTTCCAGAAACAACAGTTGTTGGCGTGCCTGCCAGGCCATCAGACAAATACATGGCTCACCAGGAATTACTGGACAGTATAACAGAAAGCGAAAACTGGCCGACCTCAGAAGTGCTGGAAAATATTCGCAAGCAAAGTCGCAGAAGGTCACCTCACAATAATTCATAGCACTATTATTATTGCCCTTTTTGAGTATAGAACATTAAAAAACATTGACAAACCCAAGCAGATAATGTATTTATAAGTCTTTGTTAAAGATTGGTTTAACACAAAGATACTCTAAAAAAAGATACTAAATAGTGGCAAACTCCTTAAAACCTGACAGTTATAAAAATGCCAGTCCGGCAAAACTCGCAATCAGAAGATTTTGTCAAAATCGCGCGGCACTAATATCATTTTTTTTACTAGTTATAATTATCCTGGCATGTCTGTTGACACTAAATACTTCCGCGGTCGAATATTCCAGTCAGAATTTAGATTTTAATAGACGTCCACCTCAAATCAACCATGAAGAATTTGCACCATTCGGATATGACGTCCTGGGAAGAAGCCTGCTTTGGCGATGCCTGTTTGGAGGAGTCTTAAGTTTGGGAATCGGTTTTTCCGCAGCATTAATCTCGGTCGTAATAGGTACAGCATGGGGAATGACGGCAGGATGGTATGGTGGCAAAGTTGATAATATTCTAATGAGAATAGTTGATGTTTTATACGGTTTGCCGTATGTCTTGCTGATAATACTATTTAAGATAGCATTTGAAGATAAACTAGTTGATATGCTGAACCTGGCAGCTCACATGATGGCAAATGCAAATAATCCGGAAGCATTTTTGAGCAGATTTGCCGGAGTTATCACCAGGCACGCAGAACACATAGCAAATGTTTCAATTTTATTTGCGGCAATCGGAGGAATAAGCTGGCTAACCATGGCCCGTGTGATAAGAGGCCAGGTACTATCATTGAAATCCTTGCCATTTATTGAAGCATCTCGCGCGATCGGGCTGCCAACCTGGAAGATATTTATGAAGCATCTGATCCCCAATCTGGCAGGCCCAATCATTGTTTATGCCACACTTACTGTACCGCAGGCAATTTTACAGGAATCGTTTTTGAGTTTTATCGGACTTGGAATTCAGGCACCGATGCCGACATGGGGCTCCCTGGCAGGTGAATCAGTAAAAGCGATCAACACAGTGGAGAGCTTCTGGTGGATGGTGGTATTTCCCAGCGGGTTCCTGGCGATAACCCTTTTGTGCCTGAATTTTATAGGTGACGGTATGAGAGATGCCTTAGATCCACGTACGAAACGCTAATTTTATAGTACAGATTGAACATGAAATCAGATATAATCTCTGTTCTTATAACAAGACAGAATAATATTATTTGTAAGGAATATGCTCATGGCAGACTTAGAAGCCTTAAAAAACGCCATAATCAAAGGTAACCAAAACCTGGCCAAAGAAATAACAGAACAGGCTATTGCAGAAAATACAGCACCTGAAGTTATCCTAAATGATGGACTTATATCCGGTATGGCCGTGGTAGGCGAAGCGTTCAAGAAAAATGAAGTATATGTACCTGAGGTATTGATAGCAGCTCGAGCCATGAAAACCGCAATGGTTCTGCTGGAGCCTAAACTTGTAGAAGCCGGTGTCAAGCCACTGGGAAATATCGTGTTTGGCACAGTTAAAGGCGACTTGCATGATATTGGAAAAAACCTGGTGATTATGATGCTCAAGGGTGCCGGATTCAATGTTATCGATCTTGGAACAGATGTTGCTCCGGAGGCCTTTGTAACCGCGGCCAAAGAGCACGAAGCCCAGGCGGTAGGACTTTCTGCACTGCTGACAACAACAATGCCTATGATGGAAGCAACAGTAAAAGCATTTAAAGAAGCTGGTGTTGATATAAAAATTATGATAGGCGGCGCCCCGGTAACCCAGGAGTACTGCGATAAGATCGGTGCCAGCGGCTACTCAGAAGATGCAGCCAGTGCCGTTGACCTGGCCAAAGAGCTAATTAACGTTGCATAATAAGAATAACTGTAATAATACAAAGCCTGCCGGACGATCGTTCCAGCAGGCTTTTTTTCTCGAATATTGTTTACAATGTAATCACAATTTAATTTGCAGATTTGAATTTATCTTTCAAAAGTTCCGCAAGTTTATCAGTGAATTCCATTCTCGTATCTTTATTATCAGCTTTAATATTCAATTTCAGTTTATTCTTTTGAACTTTAATTGAAATTTCTGATTCATTTCCAATTTTCCAGCGAGCTTCAGAATCCTGATTCTTCCTGACCTTTTTGACCTCAAGCGTATACTGCCAACCTTCGCCGTCAAATGCCTCTTCGATAGACTTTATCAGCTCAGCGCCGTTACAAGTAATTTTAGCATAGATTTTTCCTTTTTCTGACTCAATAACCAGGTCTTCAGACTGCCTGTCAGCTTCTTCTGCCAGGCCGATACCAACATCAATGCCGGCACCAATCAAAGCACCTGCCAACAGTTCACCAGACTGATGACCAATTATAGCACCTACCGCAGTCCAACACCCGCTGCAAGCCAATGATATACTAACCAGAAAAACAAAAATTACCATGCTTCTAACGTATTTTTTCATAAAAGAGCCTCTCAATTAAATTTTTATAAACATACTTTTCTATACTATAGACGAAAAATGACACATTTTGTTACAAAAAAAATATTTATTGCAGTATTTCTGATAAATTAAGATGCCCTGACTACCTGTCAGCTTGTAACACTAACACGGAATCGGCACCGGCAACCCCTGCATGTTAACGGAACAGCCATTACATATCAAAGCAACACTAATCAAAAAAACAACCAGGAAAAAATTTATACGAGCCCTTTTAGGCGATTTTTGTAACATTAAAAGAACTAAAATCAACTACTATAGACGCTTATGAACAAATTTAAACGTCATTAGATCATCTAAATCCCTTATATGCTCTAAAATAATATAAAACATATACAAAAAAAGTAAAACTAACAATAACTGCTCCTGACAATAGCTATAGCACAGACAAATATAGAAATTTACATTATTAAATCAGGTTATGTATTAACATCCCCAGGCCTTATCCTTATCTAATACTTTTAATTCTAACATCTCTGCAATTACCATCCTTAAGAATCTGCATCTTGACACTCTTTAACAAATCATCAATATTTAGTCCAATAAAACCATTCTAACCTAAAATTAACAATTGCAAATATTAAGTTTCATTTATATGTAACCGAATACAATATTGTAGTTTTATATGACAGCTTGAAAAATAAATGGTTATTTGCATCGCAGAGAAAAGAAGAGTATGGTTATATTTCTCAATCAAAATGAAACAAGCGGCTTAGAATATCTTTCAATTGAGTCAACACTATCAGATCTGACTTTACACGATTGCCAGATACAATACGACACACCAAGCAGAATAATCGCAGATATTTTCAGAGATAACCATCACACACCCGGTGTTATACTTACCAAGGAAAACAAAATTACAGGTGTTTTATCAAGAGAATTTTTTCATGAAGTATTGGCTAAACGTTTTGGATATGCCATATTCTATAAAAGGCCTGCTTATAAAATCATCTCAATATACAATTATGATTTCCTGGTACTTCCTCACGATATGCCGATAAGGCAGGCAGCACAAATAGCATTTTCTCGTGATGAAAAAGAAGCCAAGGAACCAATCCTGGTTAACTTCCCTGACAACCAGGCAAAATTATTGAGTTCATTTGACCTGCTTCAGGCACAATGCCACATGATAGTATTGTCCGACCGTGTTGTTACCGATCAAAAACAACAAATGGTAAAACGGCAAATAGAAGATGAACAAGTAAGAAAATATAACGAAAGACTGGAAAAGCAGATAGCCAAACGAACTAAAGAGCTTGAATACGCACAAAAAGATCTGCTTGAAGCCTCTCACCGTGCCGGTATGGCAGAAGTAGCGACAGATGTATTGCATAATGTCGGCAATGTACTGAACAGCTTAAACATTTCTGCCAATCTAATATCCGAGCAGGTAGAAAGTTTTGAGGTAAACAATATTCAAAAGATCGTTCAATTATTAAATGAAAATAAATCCCAACTTGGCGACTTTTTTCATGTGGACGAGAAAGGTAAGTTTATCTTACCATATCTCGATGAAGTAGGCTGTGAACTTAGCGGTCAGCAAAGTAATATCCTTGAGAAAATATCGGCCTTAAAGAAATATATTGATCACATCAAGGAAGTAATATCAACTCAGCAGAATTATGCAAAATCTTCAAACTTCCAGATTGAAACATCACTTCAAGATATCGTGGAAGACGCAATCAATATCAATTCTGCAGCATTAACCCGTCATAAAGTAGAACTAATCAAACAACTTGAAGACATTGATACCGTAATGATTGATAAGCAGAAGGTTTTGCAGATACTAGTAAATTTAATAAACAATGCAAAATATGCTGCTTCAGCAAACAATAACGAAAACAGGTGGATAAAACTAAAACTATATTCAACCTCGGATAATTTCTTCTGTGTAGAAGTACAAGATAATGGTGAAGGAATATCTCAGGAAAATCTTAAGAAAATATTCCAGCATGGCTTTACAACCAAAAAAAACGGACATGGTTTCGGGCTTCACAGCGGCGCCCTGGCAGCCAAAGAAATGGGCGGCGAACTCAGCGTACATAGCGATGGAACAGGAAAAGGGGCAAACTTCAAACTAAGACTGCCGTTAAAACTGGTAAATGAAAGTAAAACACATTAACTAATCAGGGAATAAACATCATCGAGGGAAAACAACATGAAATTTTCAGACCAGACAAGACGAATTCTTGTCATTGACGACAATGAAAAAATACATAATGACATAAAAGAAATTCTCTGCCCTAAAATCAGCAGTTGTTCCAGCAAAAAGAATCAGGCAAAAGCAGCACTTTTCGGAGACAATGAGACTAACACATTTGTCATGCCGGAATATATAATAGATTCAGCATTTCAAGGACAGGATGGATTGGAGCAATTAAAAAAATCTTTGAGTGAGAACAAACCATATTCATTAGCTTTTGTCGATATGCGAATGCCGCCCGGCTGGGACGGACTTGAAACAATTCAACATCTTTGGCAACATGATTCTCGATTACAAGTTGTTATATGCACTGCATATTCAGATTATAGCTGGCAGGAGACTATAAGCAAGTTAGGTCAAAATGATAGATTGCTAATTTTGAAAAAACCTTTCGACCCAACGGAAATACGTCAAATAGCCCTGGCATTAACAGAAAAATGGTTTGTTGTTAATCACCTGGATTCAATGGTGAAGGAAAGAACAGAACAGATTTCACGAACACAGGATGCCGCTGTTTTTGCCTTAGCAAACCTGGCAGAATCACGCGACCCTGAAACAGGTGAACACTTAATACGGCTTCGATCATATTGTGATATTATAGCCAGACAGCTTAGAGACAATAGCGAATATTCTGACCAGATAGACGACCTATTCCTTGATAATTTATATCGTTCTACCCCATTACATGATATTGGTAAGGTTGGGATTCCAGACTCAATTCTACTAAAACCCGGTGGACTAACAGACCACGAGTTCAACCTGATGAAAGAACATGTTATAATTGGCGCTAAAGCACTTGAAAAAACTATCCGAAATGAAAAGTCAAGCGAATCATTCCTGAAAATGGCTGTAGATATAGCCAGATATCATCATGAAAGGTATAATGGCCAGGGATATATGGCCGGGCTCCAAGGAAATGAAATTCCACTTGCAGCCAGAATAACTGCATTAGCTGACGTTTTCGATGCACTTACATCTGTCAGGGTATATAAAGCAGCCTTTCAACCGGAAGTTGCAAAATCAATGATAAATGAAGAGTCTGGTAAACATTTTGATCCTGTAATTGTAACGGCATTTCTGGATAGTTATGAACATCTTTATAAAATAGCAGTAGAAGATGTCAAAGAGACCGAAATACAACTTGCTTAATCTACTGTACATTAGAGCTTGATGTTTTACAATACTTTAAGCTTATAGCAGTTTAGGATAATCATATTATTTTCATGCAATATATCATTATAATTGCATGAATCTTCCTTGTTATCCTTGCACTCTTAATATACAGAAATAAAAAAGGCCAGGAAGAAAATACAACCTGGCCTTTGGGAATGTTATCAAAAAAAGATCTTATTCTTTTGAATCACTGTCGCTATTGTTGTCACTTTCAGGAGTTTCAACAGTATCCGATGGTTCAGCACTTGCGTCAGATAAGTCTTCGGGGTCTTCTTCCGCTTTTTCAACCCTTGCAACCGCAACAACAGTGTCACCTTCATCCAGACGAATAAGTTTGACACCCTGAGTGTTTCTACCGATATCACGCAAGGCTTCAAGTCCGGTTCGCATAATAATACCACGCGAGCTAATAAGCATCAGGTCATCATCATCACTAACAGCCTTTAGACCAATTACCTGCCCGTTACGTTCGCTGCATTTAATATTGATAAGACCACTACCGCCGCGACCCTGAGTACGATAATCATCAAGAGCGGTACGTTTACCAAAGCCCTTCTCGCACACAGTCAAAAGCGATTCGCCCTGACCGGTTGTAACCATATCAACCACTTCATCTTTACCTTTCAGCTTGATACCACGAACACCTCGAGCGGTACGGCCCATTTCCCGGACATTTTCTTCCTTGAAACGTATCGCCATACCATTGGCAGTTCCCAGAATAATATCTTCGCCGCCCTTGATGATGCGTGTTCCAATCAGGTCGTCATTCTCTTCGAGAGTAATGGCATTAACACCGGCCTTACGGATATTGCCATATGCACTGAGAGCTGTTTTCTTGATATAGCCCATGCGAGTAGCAAAAATGACGAACCCTTCATCAAAATCCTTAACAGGAAGAATCTCAGTTATCTTTTCTTCCTTGGCCATCTCAACCAGGTTGGCAAGGTTGCGTCCCCTGCTCTGCCGAGACATTTCAGGAATATTGTATACTCTCAGCCAGTGGCAACGGCCCTTGCTGGTAAAACAGCAAAGATAAGCGTGGGTACTGGCAACGAAAAGATGCTCGATGAAGTCATCATCCTTGGCACTGCCGCCCATGATACCACGACCGCCGCGTCCCTGACTGCGATAGGTATCAATCGGCATGCGTTTGATATAACCATTATGGCTAATAGTTACAACAACGTCTTCGTCCGGTATCAAATCTTCGATATCAAAATCAATACCGGCAGCATCTGTGATCTCACTTCTGCGAGGTACACTATACTTGGATTTCATTTCCTGAAGATCTTCACGAATGATATCCATGAGCAGACTTTCGTTGCTCAAGATAGCTTCGTATCCGGCAATCTCTTCCAGCAGGCCAGCGAATTCCTTAGCGAGTTTTTCAACTTCCAGCCCTGTCAGACGCTGCAGCTGCATTGCCAGGATAGCATCAGTCTGCGGACCTGACAAATATTGGTCAGAAGAGGATTTTTCAGAAACAAACTCTTCAGGAAGCAGCCGCTTGAGCGTATTATGCTCCATAAGTTTCAGCGGCTTTTTCATAAGATTAGCTTTAGCCTCAGCCGGACTGGCTGAAGCCTTGATAATCTCGATTATTTCATCAATATCGCTCAAGGCCAATAGCAAGCCTTCAATTAAATGAGCCCTGGCTTTTGCTTTTTTCAACAGGAAAATAGTCCTGCGAGTAATTACCTCTTTGCGATGTTCAATATAAAGTCTTAATAAATCGAGTACACCCAGGGTTTGCGGTCGCCCATTAACCAGGGCAATATTTATAATACTGAAAGTATTCTGCAGTTGAGTATATTTATACAATTGATTAATAACAATATCCGAGTCAGCATCTTTGCGAAGTTCAACAACGATGCGCAAACCGTTACGGTCAGATTCGTCACGAACATCAGATATTTCCGGGATCAAACCACTATTAACACATTCTGCAATCTTGGTAACGATATTACTTTTAACAACCTGATAAGGAATCTCGTCGACAATAATAACCTGTTTGCGTTTGCGATCTTCAACACGTATTTTACCGCGTAGTGTTAACAATCCACGACCAGTCTTATATCCGTCAATAATACCCTTGCGGCCACAAATAACACCGCCGGTCGGGAAGTCCGGACCAGGCAAAACTTCCATAATATCAGCCAGAGAACAATGAGGATTATCAATCATACGAATCAACGCATCGCAAACCTCTGACGGATTATGAGGAGGCATGCTGGTTGCCATACCAACAGCAATACCAGTTGAGCCATTCACAAGTAAATTAGGAAACTTACTTGGCAAAACCACCGGCTCAGTTATTGTTTCATCATAGTTAACGACGAAATTAACTGTGTCCTGCTTGAGGTCAACGAGCATATCAGAGGCCGCTGATGTCATACGTGCTTCGGTATAACGCATAGCAGCCGGCGGGTCACCATCAATCGAGCCGAAATTACCCTGCGGGTCGATCAAAGTCTGGCTCATATTCCATTTCTGGCCCATACGCACCAGGGTAGGATAAACCACCGCTTCACCGTGAGGATGGTAATTACCACTGGTATCACCGGCAATCTTGGCACATTTTCTGTGTTTTGCACGAGGTCCAAGGTTCAAATCATTCATAGCTACCAGGATACGTCGCTGGGATGGTTTCAAACCATCTCGAACGTCAGGTAAAGCACGACTGACAATAACGCTCATCGCATAATTCAGATATGAATCCTTCAATTCATCAAGAATTGACTGATCTTCAACTCTGCCAGTTAAATCCTGGCCTTCCGCCACCTGCAGATCATCGTCATCATGCTGATCCTCAGGTGAATTTTCTATTTTATCATCTGCCATAATTGGTCTCTTGTCGTAATATTTCCAGTAAGCTTTCTTCTATTATTCAAAGTCCCGTAATTATACCAGAAACACCTATATCCAGCAATCATATTCTAGCAGCAAATCAACAGTTTTTAACTATCGTAAGTCTTTATAAAACACAAAATTACAAAACACAAAAAATGTCGGTTTCCAGCCATTAAAAGATACGATTCAACTCGAATAAAAGTCTGTTTTATTTAATAATATTTATCCGCCTGATTCCAAATTTTAATTGTGTTGAAATGCACAACATACAGTACTATACCTCCCAAAAACGATGAAAAGCTACTGTGTTTTGGATTTAACTTCATAGAAATGGCTATAATGTGGTAAAAAACTACAATAAACCATATAATCCCATGGAGGTATAAACATGGTAAAAACACTATCAACAATGCAGCCACTAGGCGCATCGGCACCTGATTTTGCCCTGCCGGACATATCAGGCGAAATAATCTCAAAGAGTGATTATGAAGGAAAACCGCTGCTGGTGATTTTCATGTGTAATCATTGTCCATTTGTAATCCATATCAGGGAAAAGCTGGTTGAAGCTGTTAAATCGTTCCAGGCTAAGGGTTTGTCTGTAATAGGAATCAATAGTAATGATGCAGAGAGCTACCCGGAAGACAGTCCGGCAAAAATGAAAGAAGACGCTGTAAGGTACGACTATAGCTTCCCTTATCTCTATGACGAATCCCAGGAGGTCGCCAAAAGTTACCAGGCAGCATGTACACCGGACTTTTTCCTGTATGATAGTTCTCATAAGCTGGTTTATCGCGGTCAGTTCTGCGACAGCCGGCCAGGATCTGAGATTCCAGTAACCGGAGAAGATCTGACAGCAGCTGTTGATGCCCTGCTTCAGAATAAGCCTGTTCCTGAGCCGCAAAGGCCTTCCATGGGCTGCAATATCAAATGGAAGACATAAGTAAGGCAACCTCTGAAAATTCATTGTCACACACAGCTTCTTTATTTTCCTAGACGACTGTTAAACTGTTATCTATAATTACTTTCCAGATAACAGGAGACAAAAATGACAAGAAAAAATCTATTAGAAGTTGTAAAAAGCGGCAAATTACTGGTTTCGGATGGAGCATGGGGATCTTTTCTCTTTCAAAAGGGTCTGAAGCCCGGAGAATGCCCGGAGCTATGGTGTGCCGAGCGACCTGATGATGTTTTATCAGTAGCGTCAGAGTATATTTCTGCCGGTGCGGATATGATAGAAACAAACAGCTTTGGCGGTACCAGTTTCAAGCTTGAGCATTACGGCCTGGCTGATCGAACAGCAGAACTAAATGAGAAAGCCGCTGAAATCTCTCGGAAAGCGGCCGGAGAGGACAAGTGGGTGATAGCCTCTATAGGACCAACAGGGAAAATGCTACTGATGGGAGATGTGACAGAAGAAGAGCTGTATGAGGCATTCAAAGTGCAAGCTATGGCCCTTGAAGCAGGAGGAGCTGATGCTGTCTGTATTGAAACTATGAGTGCAATTGATGAGGCATCCTTGGCAGTAAAAGCGGCAAAAGACAATACAAACCTAGTCATTATAAACACTTACACGCTGGAACGTACACTTCAGGGTGAATATCGCAGTATGATGGGTGTAGGCCCGGAAGATGCGGTCAAGGCCGCAATTGATGCCGGTGCAGATATAATAGGCACCAACTGCGGTAACGGCATGGAGCGAATGATAGATATAGTATCTCAAATGCGATCAGCGGCCGGTGATACCCCGATACTGGTGCACGCAAATGCCGGACTACCTAAAAATGTCGACGGCGTTGATATCTTCCCAGACACCCCTGAAGATATGGCACGTATGACGCCTGATATTATCGAGGCCGGGGCAAACATCATAGGCGGATGCTGCGGCACAACCCCGGCACATATAAAGGCAATCAAGGAAGCCATAAAAACCTGCCAGGGATAAAAAGCAAAAGACGTTTTGCTAACATAACAAACCATACAATTTCAAACATTAAAAAAGGCAACCTCCCAATTAAGAGGTTGCCTTTAATATTTTAACTATATGTCGGTTTACTCTTCAGCAGGAGCAACATTCGTTACCCAGCCAAAGCTAAGGACACCAACATCGTTGATATCAACAATACCGTCACCATTCAAGTCAGCCTGGTCGCACCAGTTATCGTCAGCCAAACAATCGACTTCCAGCCAATTGAGTGCCATGGCTTCAAGAATATCCATACTGAAACTATCGACATACTTAAAGGTAATCACCTTATCAACACTGCGAACAGGATCGCCGCTATCTTTGACAAGAATTCTAACCGGATATTCATCCAGATCAATAATAGCCTGAGACCTGTCAACACTACCAGATATGCTAACACTATCAGCATTGATTGTATGACCCAAACCAGGTGGCAAAATGGTAGCCGTAAACGATACATCAAAGTACCTTAGTGAATCAACATCATTTAAGTTGATTCCGGTATCTGAGGTATACGGTGCATAAAGAATAGTGTTTACACCGTCACCACCGGAAATACCAACAGTCGGAGTTGTATTCAAGTTTGAACTTCCATAATGGAACTGAATTTCACCATTACTGAACAACTGAACAGCAAAGGCACAAGGGTTGTCATTGATAACCTGTTTGGCCATCCATTTGATAACTACATGGTCCTCTGCAACACCTAGTTCGATATTATTTTCAAAACCTTCTAATGTAAGGTCATCCCACATCGGTGCAATAATTGTGTTAGCAGCTAATAATGCTTCAGAATTATCAGGCATTACCGTTGCACTGCCGCCAAGGTCAATGAAACCATTTGTACATATGCGAATATCACTATAAGTATTACCGAAGAATGGGAATCCATTTTCAAATGGCAATGTATAGCTATAGAATGCATCGTCAGATTCCAGATTACCCTGACCCGGTAATGGAGCAGTAGCAATCCATTTTTCATAATTGCTCTCTCCTAGCGGATTGAACTTATCAGCAGCAACTCTCTTGGCAGCAACAGTCCAACCCTGATAAGGATCTTCGCCACCAGTAGCAATTATCTTCATATCAACAGTCTGGCCGTCGATAATATACTTCTCTTCACCGCCAAGCAGTTCAAGAATATCAACGCCGTCACCTTCACCACCAGTTATCTTCATGGTATAAGGACCGGTAGCGCCACCATAACCAGAAATTCTTATCAGGTACCTCTTACCGCCTTCCATAGACATTGTCAGTTCAGAGGCAGAATTATAATATGGATATGTAATATCATCGTTACACGCTATGACACTACCATTACATTCATCAAATACATTTAATACAGTATCCCAACTTGTCCCTCTTAAGGAGATGGTAACAGTATCGTTATACTTAGGCGTATACTTATACCAGACATCATAAACATCATACATATCATCGCTGCCAGGAGATGCATTACAATAACTTCTCAACATCTGAGGTACAACTGTAACGGCATACTCTGCTGTAAATGTTTGCGACGACAAGTTATCAGTATATGTATATGATGCACGGACAAAATAAGTCTCTGATTCTGTGCTGACCTGTAATGCATCAGCAAGATACGTAGAGCCGTTCATCGTTCCCTTGGAACCTTCAAGCAGTTCCCATTCACAACCACCGGTAATATCGGCAACAAGACCACTGGCAAAGACTGCCCGGCAAGATAATTCCAACTCACCATTTTCTTCGACATTTGTGTGGCCGAATATCTCAATACCGGTGATGCCAGAAGGTTTGCGATAATTGCATATAGCCAATCTGGTCAAATTAATTGTACGAGCATTATCAGCTGTACTGGCGTCACCTATTGGGCCGGCACCAAGGTCAATATCAGGATTAGAGAAATATGGTATCCTGTTATAGTCTCCAAATCCATCTCCATCCTTATCCGGATATGACATTACAGTACAAGTCGAATCTGCGTCAACATACCATCCAGAAGAATATTCGAATACACCCGGTCCCTGCTGCATATACTGATCTACGGCATGGCCGCAACCCATATTATGACCGAGTTCATGAGTAAATGTCAGTCCATAACCAGGATTGGCATCAACTACAGAATAACCTAAATAATCGAAATCTAATGAGTAATCTGAAGGCAGATACGCAACACCTGCATATGATGTCATTGATGGGTCAACGAGCATACAAACGAGGTCAGCTCCATAAGCATCACGAAGATCAGACACTCCGTCAATGCCGCCAAAAGCCAGATCTCCAAGATAGTCTCCGCCTTCTGCCTCAACATAATCAACCTGGCCAGAGTAAACCAGCCTTAACTCAAGGTTAATGTTACTGTTATCATAAACCATATTAGCAGTAGTAATAAAGGATTCGATCATAGACTCCATTGCATCTACACCTGAAACAATATTTTTAGCTGTCGGTGTATACAATACCATGACGTCGCAAACTTCGCCATTTTCGATAAGCGGAGCTTTCGTCTCTGCTAACGGAGTATAATCCAAGCCGCTCACATCATAAACAACTGCAGGGTTAGGTTCAGAAGTCGGGGCAACTTCCTCAACTATTACCAAACCGTCAGGAATACTGCTAATAGTATAGTTCTTACCATCAACATTTATCAGTGACCCTGTAACAGAATCATTTACCACCGATATAACCACCAAGCTATAAGGCAGCCCTTGAACCTTACCTGTCCAGGTAAACCTCTGATCGCCTTTCTTAATCAGTTTTTCCTGCTCACATATAATGGTAGTATCTGCAAACAAGTCTAATTGGAAATCAAAGTCATTTCTCACAGCCATAGCCTTTTTAACCAAATACAGATTGGCCTGGGCAAAAGAGTAGCGAACCCTGTCAGGGTTATCTTTGACGTATTTCTTATTAGGCTTGACTGTTGTTTCATCAAGCAAATCGATCACATAATCTCCACTTAATCCAGCTTTTGAAGCAGGTGCAGATACATAAGGATAGTCAGCAGCCAGAGATGGCCTTGAGGAAGCCGTAGTACCCTGATAGACCAATCCAAGGACATTAAAGTCCGTAGCAGTAATAGCCCTGACACAATCATCACCTTCCGGGCGACGAGCTAGTGTAACTATGAACTCACCAAAACTATCGTGAGAACCGGCAACTCTAATATAATATGTTTCCTCTGGCACCATCCAAACGCTAATCTGCGGATCATCCAAACCGCTATAAGTATTGAATCGCTCATCTTCAGGGAAATCTATTGAACAATTCAGGCATGTTTGGAATGGATCATCCTCACAGTTATCATTGAATGTAACTTCTATAAAATCAGAAGGATTACAATCTCCAACAGAGTCAACATAAGCACCGACAGTCAAGTCAGCCTTACCATCACATACTTTAACTTTGTAGTAATCAGCTTCAGCCGGAGTAAATTTATACCACAAGTCGCAGAAATCGTTTCCGCCTCCTGAAGATATATCTTCTCCAGTAGCACCGACAGTTCTTCCTTCGACAGAAATACCTTCCTGCAAAACGATAGCATCAATCGGCTCATCATTAACCGGTGTGTCAACATATTCGATTGTCATACGGAATGTTCCGCTTTCATTATTATATCCGCCAATACGAATCAAATAACTCTCACCTTCTTCCATATAGAAATCCAGGTAAGAAGCATAAGCACATTCCGGAACACCTGTTGGATAATCATCATTGCAGCCCAGTTCTGAATCCAGGTTATTATATTTCTCCAATTCAATAATATGATTAGGATCACGATAAACTGAAATAGTGGTATCAAAGCCGGCAGTACAAGTCTCTATAGTCACAAAACCTGTCTTTTCAGCAGTAAACTCATACCAAAGAGCGTACAAATCTACAGTTTTACCGGTATCACCATAAGCATCATATGGCGAACCTATCGGGTCTACCGGGCTACAGCTCGGACCATGCACCCAACGGAAAGGATCGTAAGTATTTGGGATCCATTCTATATCTGCATATTCGGTAGAACCGTAGATCTGGTATTTATCAGGTATGAAGTCCGGATCTCTGCGAGGATGTCCGCCAGGCAGCCCGTCAGGAAACTCACCACTATCAAATTCCTTAACTTGCCCTGTCTCTGTATACTTCCACCATTCAGTAGAATCATATGTCGCTTCACCAGGCCACCACACACCGGAATCATTAGATGCAAAATCAGCAAATTTATTAATACTGAGAGGTCTGTTGAAATCATCATTATAAACTCCATCTTCCATGAAGACAAAACTCATATGATTTCCTGCTGGCGATATTTTTGAAATCGAGTTATATGTCGGAGCAACACACCCCCATAAATATTTTTTAGTATTAGGACTCGTAAAGTCATTAAGGACCGAGTAGTCTGACAATACAGGGTCTTCTACACTCTGCGGCTGAGCAGTCGGATCAGGCGCCCTGAATAAGTCATACCCATCAGAACCATTCACATTAGCTTCAAGGTCAAAATTTCCGTCAGCCTGTAATAAAGCTACACCCAAATGATTACCATTCCATGGCCATTCATACCCAGAAGAAGAAGTCTGGCCCGGATAACCTTCATTAGTGTTTACAGCAGCCGCTTCATCTATATGCCAGATTGCCAGACCGCCATAAGGCATACCAACTTCAAAACCGGGTTCAAGTTCGGTATTGGCAATATCTGTAAATCTTCTTACCGGCTGGCGGTTTTCGATCAGTAAATATTCACCCATACGATTATCAATTGCCTGATACATCGTATGATGCATTGAACCAGCTTCAATAAATATCGCGGTATCTCCATAACAACCGTTGTCATGGTACTCTGCTTCATGCCTGGCTTTACTGTCAAAATCAGCTATAACAATCCTGATAGTATGGCTTTCACGACTGCTAAAATTTTCCCACTCATCAGGGAACTGATCTCGCAGCGCATTCATATCAAATGCTAAAGAAATTCTCTCGGTAAACGCTTCATACTCAAGATTGAAACCCTTATTTTCAACACTTTCCATATTAACCGGATCCACAGTTGTCCCCCTGTAATAAGGAGTGGCAGACCGGACCTTTTTATTATTAAAACCTACATATGGAAGTGAGGCAATATTAGAAGGCAGCTTTCTCGGCAACGCAATTTCATCTTCACCGCCATCATTTTGAGACAAATAATAATCAGTCATTAAACGACTAACACCACTTTTATCACGACTGAAAACAAGCGGCATATAGAAGCTGTTTTTTGTTGAATCCAGATCAAGGTTCAACATATCTGCCGGTGTGTTCGGCTCATTTTCATCGCCGGTATTAATATTCGCCACTCCGGAAAACGGTGCATAAATAACACCTGGATCATAATCAAGAATGATCTGACCGTGCCAAACATATTCATCATCAATTACAATAGCATAGTAGTCTCGATACACAACTGGCGGAGAACCATCATCCGGCCAGGTATAATCTTCATACTCTTCTGAAGCAAATACAGCATCAAAAGAAACAACCATATTTTCTTTTTCCATGGTATATTCTACGCTGGCTGCATTATAAGTAACATATGGATAATCACCTTCATCGACACCTTCAGGTTTTATAATTTCAAACAGACCTGTATCAGCATTTTTTCCTGCGCCATTGTCAGAGCTCATAACAGCACTTTTATTGGGGCCTTTTGCTTTATTACAATCACCTGTAGAAAGCATAAAGCCTGATTCAAACGGCAAACCTGCACGTGTGCCGCCTGTAAAGAATGCAGAACCTGAACTGCCGCCGCCAAAATTTATAGAACTGCTAGCTAGGCAACTTTTATCTTTTGATAACACCCACCAATCTTCATCAACTGCACCAAAAACGCCATATGCCGTAGTAATGTCTGCTCCATTACTAACCTGAGTTCTGACTGCAAGATTGTCGTTTTCAAGGTAAATTTTATAACAAGCAGTATTATCGGTTGCTGTTAAGCCAATATCGTAAGCACCCCAGCCTAATGTTGTTTGAGGGTCAGGAAGAACCAGATTTTCTGGATCATATACCTGTGCATACACTTCATCCCTATACGCCTCAAGACTGGCCCGCCATATATCAAGTACCGCTTCAACCGGATCAGGATCACCTTCAGCAACTTCTGCGATAGAAGCTTCATAGTACTGCTGCAGGTATATATCATAATATTCACCGGCCCATTCAACATTTTCATCAAATGTTACGAGCCATGTGGCAAGTAATAATTGAGTACCTAAAGGATCATCCTCAAATTCTTCTGCAAGATTTACTTCACTATATAAATTATTGAAATAATCTATTGAGCCAACTATATAATCATACAAACCTATTATCCCATTATCCAGCAAACCGTACTTATCAAGTTCTTTAAGCATGGCATCTACTTCTGCAATATCAGTATCTATAATGGGGTTTTCAGGATCTTCTTCCTCAGGAGGCCTTACTGGAACTATATCCGATATCATTGCTCTTAGTTCAGCAAACAAATCAACATCCGTAGTATATTCACCTAAAAACGGACCGCTTAGCCATTCACGCCTGCTGAATATTTCAAGGAAAGTTGCAACATCTCGAACATTTTCTATCTCATCAAGTTCTTCCAGTAATTGATCGGCAAAATCCAGTTCCTGCTGGCCAACTCTTAAAGCGTCAGGATTGGTAACGTCTTCAATATTCAATTCGATTGGATCAATAAAACCAACACTAACCTTTAAAGGAGCACTAAGATGGGAAGGATAAGCCGGATCGACGAATCCCCAGGAACCGCCAGACATCACACACCAGTTACCAACACCACCACTGGTATAATCAGTGTCATATAGATCTGGTAAACCTAATATATGATGACCTAGTTCATGAACAGAAACACCAATTCTTATAATTTCATTATTACCAAGCCCGACACCAGATAAAGCCGGGATAGTATTATACGAAGAAAATCCAACTCCATCCTGACTAACCCATATAGGAAAAAGATAAGAAGCTTTATGGGAATGTACGCCCGGATCATAGCCGCCTTCGGCACCCCAGCCGGAGTGGACAACAGTAACAATATCAATAGTAGAAAAATCTATGTTCAATGTATTGTCAGCTTCAACACGAGTTAACGCATTGGCTACCATCTCAGCATATCTGGTCTCTGCCGGATCGTTCGGGTAATCAGTATAGTAAGTTTCAACTTCAGGGAGCTTAACCCAATCCACAACAATCGATTCAAGATTTAACTTGCCATAAGAATTGTATAGCCAGTAATCACGCACACTACCACCTATTGCCGCATTATATGGGTCTACACCAAGATTTGGGACATCCCAATTGAACAAGGCATCATATTCAATACGGGGTCGGCCAT
Source organism: Sedimentisphaerales bacterium (assembly GCA_963666285.2). Lineage (GTDB taxonomy): Bacteria > Planctomycetota > Phycisphaerae > Sedimentisphaerales > SM23-30 > JAFGDI01. The sequence goes on along the minus strand of OY762711.1, from coordinate 290,240 downwards.
AACCAGACATAACAGTCTTATTCTTTGAATCGTATTGGTCATTAAATACCGCGAGGATAACCAGGTTTCTCACTGTCTGGACGCCGCCTGCACCCGGCGCCTTGGTCTTAAAGATATTAACACCCTCAGATCTTGACTTGGCCGCAGCCTTTTTAGCCTCAGTCAAATCAGGAGTAATCCCTAACTTTAGTCCAGAGGCTGCAGGGTTGGCTTTTCCAACCTCAAATGAAGTTGCTTCAAGTTTACCATCAGCAGCTTTCTGGGCGTAATAGTAAGTTCTTGTTGCTGAATCCTGAACAACCGCATAGCCCTGATCGTCAGTGAGCCATTTAGCAAATTCGTCACCTTTCATCCTGATCTGAATAGCAGTTCCATCCGGCTGTGTTTTATTCAGCAATCCGGGATAGACCGGCATAGCAGATAGATTAGCTGCAAGATAAGTTGACAGTAAACATGCAACGATAAGGTGCAATTTAGCAAAAGTTCGACCACTCGAAGTTTTCATATTAATTACCTCTCCAATTATTTAAAATATTAGCGTACGCCAGGCAAGTTATTTTGAGCTATATTCAATAAAGCAATATAATGCAGGATAGAAAAATTCATGTAGGTTAGAGTCTCTTTCCAAAATCTCCTACTCCCTCCTGTGGGCTTTGCTCCGTAGTTATACACTCTATTGTCCAACTATTATACTTCTTTCATATATTCGTGTCAAGCTTCTAAGGACTCTATGAACGGTAAAAAGCCAACATAGAGACTTCAATACAATTTTCGGTATTTCAAACACTTAGCTGAAACAAAACATGGGAGAAGGCTTACTGAGCAGCTAAAAATCAGCCGGTTTAATTGGAACTATTGTTCTATAAGTCACAAACAATAATATCAGTCAAAATTGTATAGTTGACATATTCATTACAATCTGCAAAATTTAACATTATGAAAACTGAGATACGCAAAATAACAGACAATTCTGAAATGGATTCTGTTGTTAAATATGCACATAAATTATTTGCTGAGGGGAAGATAGTAGTATTTCCCACTGAAACTGTCTACGGTGTTGCAGCCAGAGCTGACATAGACCTTGGATGGAATACACTTACCGAATTAAAGCAAAGACCGGCTGATAAACCTTTTACGATTCATGTTGGGAAAAAATCGGAAATATTTTCTTTGGTGCCAAATCTTACTATTTTAGAAAAACTTTTTGTCAAAAAATTCTTTCCGGGTCCTTTGACACTTGTTTTTGAACTTACCGCAAAACAATTAGAAATAGCCAGGCAAAACTATAAACCCGACTTATTTAATAGACTTTACTTTAACAATTCAATCGGAATCAGGTATCCTGAAGACAAACTGGCCATACCATTATTGTCGAGATCGGAAGGCCCAATAGTGGCTTCTAGTGCAAACCCCGCAGGCATGCCTCCGGCATATTCCGCAGAAAAAGCGTCCGAATACTTAGATGGAAAAGTACATCTAATAATCGATAATGGTCCGTCCAGGATTCAAAAACCTTCAACTATTATTAAACTCAATGGAAATCAATATAACATTTTGCGACAAGGTGTTATAGATGAAAGAATGATAAAAAAAGGACTAAAAATGAATATCCTCTTCGTATGTACAGGTAATACATGCCGATCACCGATGGCAGAAGGTTTTGGTAGGTCCATAATAGCAAAAAAATTACAATGTAACATTGACCAGCTGGAAAAAAATGGTTATCATATTTCATCTGCTGGAATCATGGCCTTTGACAATCATCCGGCGAGCCCGGAATCAGTTAAAGCATGCCAAAGCAGAGGTGTTGATATTAGCGGGCATAAATCTCGCCTCATCTCAAAAGAGATGATACAAAACGCAGACTATATACTGGCAATGTCAGACTCCCATTACAGCACCATACTGAGTATAGCTCCAGAATCAGCGGCAAAAACTCAAATGCTCGATGCTAATGGAATAGCTGACCCAATAGGCAACACACAGGATATATACGATAGTTGCGCTCAACAGATTTATGACGCAATAGAAAGATTTATAGACAAAATTGAATTAGAATAACAATCCGCTCCTAAAACATTCAAGTTCAGGAGATATTTCAGCAGGTTGCCGACAAAGCACCTGTCACTAACAAACATAGTTGCAAAACTATAACTGGAAATGTGAGGCGAAGATAAAATGAAAATTGCAATTGCAAGCGATCATCGCGGCTACGAAGCAAAAGAACTCATAAAAAGCCTTTTGAAGAAAACGGGCCACGAAATAATAGATTTTGGCACAGGAGAATCTAAAAGCTGCGACTATCCAGACTACGCCCTGCCGGCATGTAATGCGGTAGCGAGCGGAGAGGCAGATAACGGTATTCTTATCTGCGGCAGCGGTATTGGAATGTCGATAGTAGCAAACAAAGTAAAAGGTATCCGTGCCGCATTATGCCAGGATGAGATGTTCGTACAAACAGCTCGCGAACATAATGATGCAAACGTTTTGTGCCTGCCTGCTATGCTGGTAAATGATACACTACTAAACAGAATAGTAGATTCATGGCTCAATACCGAGTTTCAGGGCGGACGCCATGAACGTCGAGTAGACAAGATCAAAGAAATCGAAGACAAATGGTAATTCAAATTACCGTAAGAATATAAAAAAACCCGCAAATTGCTCTGCGGGTTTTTTCTTATTTAAATTAAGACAGTCAATAGACTTATAGCTCAAAATCATTACTAGAATCACATTCAGTTCTATATATCTATGGGTTCAAATCTACAATTGTCGGATCGCCTGGCAATACATACTCGGCATTCCTGGTTCCAGTGTAATAAAGCCTGGTAAGATTCCTGGCATCAATTTCAAGGTTAACCTCGGCATCTTCGTTAGCAATCTGCTTACGTTTACCATCGATAAGCCCTACCATCACAGTTGTAATATTTTTACCGGCATAAATATAACCCCTTGCGTTATCTTCAATAAAGATATTCTTGATATTGCCATAGGTTGAAACAATATTCGATTGACCGGTATTATCATCTTTCATCTGGCCGGTGATCTTCACCTCTTTAATATTCAGAGTTGAAAGCAGGTCGCCGGAAAAATCAGATCCGGTAAAGTCGCCACTTTCCTGAAGGCGTTTGCCCTTAATATCGTAGCCAACCATAAGATCTCCGAGAGTAAATGCTTCTATTCGTCCGGCACAATCGCCGCTAACAATAATCTTTTTCATGTTTTTATTGGCGTCAATTTCACAAGTCTTTGCAAAATTACCTTTTATAAAAACGCTGTCTATATTTGTGTCGGCAGAAATCAAGGTATCGCCAGAGACATTACCATTGTCAGGGTTTTGATCGCTGGCATTTATCTCGAATTTCTTAATAGTACTATTACCCGCAGTAATAATCGAATCTTCGAGGTTACCATCGGAAACAGTTAATTCACGGATATAACCTTTCTGAGTTATTATGTTACTATTACTGATATCACCGCGAGTGACAAGGAATTCACGAATATTACCCTTTATATAGCAGTTACTTTCATAGAAAGCGTTATTATCCTGATCTTTATTGGTAATAGCCATCTCACTAATAGAGCTGCCATAGAAGGTAGTACCAATTACAGCACCATCAACATCAATCAGCTTATAATTATTGGTGTAGATTCCGCTGAAAAATACTATGTTGCTGATATCTTCATTAACGTCTATCTCTTTAATATACTTAGCGGTCACATAATTTTGCGATTCGGCCACACCATTCACACCAGTATCATCTTTGAAACCAAGGCTATCGACCTGCAGGACATCAATACCGCATTTCGGCAGCACAATCTGTTCGACATCCTGGAAGCTTAAGTTTTTAATTCTCTTGGACTTACTAGATTCAGTTCTAACTTCTTCGATAGTACCATGACAAGTAAGGCTCTTAACAGAATTGTTTATCGTAATATATTTAACCTCAAGGTTATGCGGATCGTCATTATTGAGTATGTCGATCACCGTACCAGAATTAGTGCCAGAGATTTCAATCTCAAAAATATCAGTAATATTACCGGTTTCCGGGTTATAGTTTGCGGTTACAAGAGCCTGGCCATTACCATCTATAGCCAGCTTTACAATCTGGCCATCACTTAAGGTGAGCGTAGATTCAGGGTTGTCAGCATCAATTAAATACTCTTTTAGTACACCTTTGTTCCTGATAAGCATCTCATATTCACCATTATAATTAACTACGCCAACAAGAGTTATAGTATAATCACCACCCTCAAGCTCAGTTAATTCATATTCAAAAACCCCGTTTGGATCTGCATATTCTAATACACTGACTGATTGATTATCTGTCGGACCGGAGATATTAACCAGGACCATATTTAATCTGTCACTACCATAAGCAAGAGTAGGATAATAATCCTCATCGTCAATATAGCCCATATACAGAATATCATCGTCTATATTCTGGGTAGGAGTTTCTAACACACTGTCAGGTAGATTGTTAAGACCATTAGACGTGACAGCGAAAAGAATATTTGGTTCTGAATCTAATTCCGGCGAAACCACCAGATTGAGAATCTCTGGATATTCCTGACCGGTTTCAGCAGCAATTTCTTCATGACTGATTGAAGAGATTTCGTTAAAAGAGCCAAAAGCAACATCGTCGTCATCCCAATCGGCGACCTTAATCCATTTACCATTATTACTGTATATATAACAGTTTCCGTTCGGGACAAAGCAGAAGCCAATATCGGAAAGAGTATCGTCAGATTCAAACTCGCTGCTATCAATAACCACGGATGTGGTCGGTTCTTCCAGTAAATCGTCAACTTTAACAATAGCAACTTCGTCGTTAAGCTGAACCGAGATATGCGGCTGATGGAGCAGGTCGTTTTCACGATTGTAAAGAGTAGTCTGGATCCTGGTATCACCGAAGGAATAAAGCAACTCTGAATATTTCAGGATAGCCTTTGTATCTTCATCACCAGCAAGTAGATACATATCTTTGTCACCATCGAAAACAATGTCGCCGCCGGGAATATCACCCAGAGGCAGATCGGAGGCCCAGTCAGTTTCTTCGAGCAGGTCATTAGGATCGTAATTGAGGCCAACAAGGTCGCCACCATCAAGGGTAAGCAACAGACTTCCGTCGAAAATTGAGCCGGCAGGTGCAATTTCGGCACCGAGTATATTACTGCTAATACCGTCATATAAGGTAGTTACAGTTCCATCAGCATCAACGGTGACAATATCAGAAGTACCATACCAAGGTACAATAATCATCTTGCCGTCGAAGTTGCCGGTGGTATCAAAGACAATTCGACCGGCACCAGACATAACATTTTCTGCGAACAGATGGGCAACACCCTGAGGTGTAATACGCCAGATATCGGAGTCGCTGCCAAGGTCGGTATCATCATCAATATTTTCGCTAAGTACATATAAATAATCACCATATGAACCAAGATTATTAGAAAATTTCATATCTATAACATCGTAAAAACCAGTAACGTAAGTGGGGTAATCAGTACCTTTGGTAGCAGCTTCACCATCAGAATTGAGATATACAGATACGAAGTCAGTTGCGTTGCCGTCGGCATCGATCTGATAGACTTTACCATCAAAAGTATTGCCCATATTTGATCCGAAGTTAGCCATATACATATAGTTATCAAAACTTCCAGTGGTATCAAGAGCCAGGCAGGTCGGATGAATAATGGCATCATCTGCTGGCATAAACTGACTGAAAACGGCCGCAGTAGGGTCAGATTCATCAGGCGTAATAAATGTTATGCCACCGTTGCCATCGATAGAGGAAGAGAACTCGGTGCAATAAAAACCATCGCTGTAAATCTCGCTGCCAGAAACCTTTATCATATGTGTCGGCCTGAATGTGCCGGTTGTCGAGGCGATAGTCTGTTCGAATAGTGAGAACTTACCAGTGTCGGCGTCGAGAGATTCGATAACTGTCAGACCGCTATGATCAACAGCATCATAAATATCGTAATAATCAGCAATTACAGTTAGTCCGGTGGACTCCATATCACCCTGGAGAAGTTTCAAACTGGTCAGATCAGCGATATATATATAACCTTCACTGGAGGCGACATTTACAACCTGAGGGTCGGATATGCCGGTAGCGGTTTCAATATCAGAAGCTGAATAAAGAAGCTGAAGATTGCCGTCGAGGTCAGCAATATAAATCACGTTATCAAAAGCAATTATGATATCACTATCATCGGTAATCCATATATCGTTAATAACAATCTGGTCAAGCTCTAATTCGGAGATATCATCTGCCAGCTCAGAATCACTGAGCAGTCGAGAGACATCACCATCCTGTACGGTCCAGATTGTATTGCTATCGGTAATGAAAACTATCAGATCAACACCGGCTTCAAATGATGTTATGTCATTGTATTTAATAGTCTTAAGGTTAAGCTGAAAATCGATATTGGAACCTGCCGGGGCATAGAACCGGAAGGTATCGATGTCATCTTCATCCTCTAACTCGCCGTTAACGAGGACATCGAGCACATCATTTTCAAAATCGAAGTAACTGCTTATATCAAAAGGATCTTCGTCATTATCCTCACCCTCGTCAACATAAACGCCACTGTCGGGGGTAACGGTATCATCCGGTCCAGCATAAACAGGTGTTGTATAAAGGTTTACAAATGTAAATATACACAGTATAAGCAAATTGAGAAGTTTGATTTCTGCAGTATTAATACCATCTAATTTGCTCTTTTTCAGCAATTTGAACATCTGGGAAGGCTCCTTTGTAGTTTTAATAACGTAAACGTTTATTTCTAAGTATGTTACGTAATTATCTATAAGGCCAGTGTTAAATGCATGGCCTGCTAGACAATTGTGAGTATATCATATTAAAAGTCGTCATTAAAGCAGAGTTTTCTTTATATAAAGTCAATGTTTTATAATGGTTTATAGGAAATGAATTTGTGAAATAAATAAAAAATTTGTTAGGAGATGCCGGTTTGGGAAACCATAAAACCGTTTTGGTAATACCACATATGCCTGGATGGAGCAGGCGGGCAAGCCAGATGGTCGAAAGGGATAGGGGAAATTGTGTGCAAGAGATTGTAAGATTTCATGCGGTTTAGTGTGTGGTCGTACCAAAGTTGATTTTACGGCGTTAAACGCCGGGCAATTGCGGGCAACGGAGGCTGCGCGGAAGCTTACGGCGGGCCGGGGACGGCTACGGAGGTAGCGCGGAGGGGGGGATGAAATCAGAATTAAAAATTTAGAATTAAGAAAAAGAGTGGGCGGTGGAATGGGAAGAACAGAATTTAATTATGAATTATAAATTATGAATTATGAAGAATTTGCGAGAAGATGATAGTTCGCAGTTGGAAGGAAAATATAAGATTAATTGAAAAGTTGATGGCTAGGGAGATCGTGGTTAGAAATTTGTGGGCAGTCCAGATGCCGCGGAGCGGCATCAAAGAGTAAAGTGTAAAATAAAAAGAGTAAAGAAGGTTGTCCCGATGTACATCGGGACCTTAATTTAAAGGTGATGTGTGAGGGAAAGTTCAATCAGAATTGCGGTACCTGAAGGATGGGGAGAGTTAAAAGAAAGAAGCGTATTAATTATGAATTATATTGGTTCATATTTGATTTAAATCGGCTGCGGCGGAAGATAGTTAACCATGAAGTTCATGAAGGTAGTGAAGAAAACTTCGGCTAATAATTTGACAACCAATGACATCTGTCACAGAATGAAGCGAGATCAGTACGAGTCAACATCAACGATAATTCTGCAATTATAGAAAATATATGCTACGGACCGGACAATTTCAAAATCGAGGAAAGCTGGACCTTCACCGCCCTGCCGGATAGCATCAACTGGCAGATCGACCGAACAATTCCATCAGATATGATCGTCGATGCCGCCGCTAACAGCCACTGGGAATTTGCCGATATGACAACCTGGACCGGGGCAATACTGGATAACGGTGCTGTTGCATGGTGTAAACTGCTGCCGGAAAATTTCTACACTTTTGGTAATCAGGCCGCCGGAGTTCTATTCTGGAATAACCTGACCGGAACCTGCCTGGCAGTTACACCCATGGATTTAGCCGGCAGACATATAGCCTCACGTTTTACCCGCAGCCCCAGGGGTACACTTGTATTTGCCCAGTATTTAAGCGACTCCCCCCTGAAAACCAGGGTAAACCTCAGCCGCTGCCTGAGAGAAGACTCCATCTGGAAGCCATTTAAGCTTGGCAAAAGCAAACAATCAATGACTTATCGCTTGTCAGCAGCCAAACTGCCGGACCGGTTCGATCTGGGTTGCTTTAACGGCATAGATGAAAATGCGGTTCGTGAAATACTCAATACTATTGCCCGCTATGGTGTCATCGACAGCGGACTATGCGGTGCAAACGGATGGCGATCAGGCTATATCTGCCTGCATGAACAGTGGTACGCGCAGCTGGCAATGGCTATCCAGGACAAAAACTACACCCGGAACCTCAGTAATACATATGATAACTTCAGAGACCATGCCGTACTTGATAATGGCCGGGTACTGGCCCGCTTCAAGGATAATTCAGTTGATGCTATGCCGGGCACATATACCGAACATGGTTTCTACGAAGCCCAATGGGGTTACCTGCTCGACAGCCAGCCGGATTATGTCATGGTAGTAGCTGAACAGTTCCGTAATACCGGCAACCTGAACTGGCTGCGCGGCCAGAAGCAAACCTGCGAAGCCGCTTTAGAGTATATGCTCCAACGCGACAGCGATGGTGATGGGCTGCTGGAAATGACTAACTCATACCACTCCGACAATCGAGGCAGCGACTGGATCGATATTATCTGGGCCGCACATGAAAACGCACTGGTAAATGCTGAAATGTACGGTGCGATGATACTCTGGTCGGAAATTGAAGAGATACTCGGCGACCAGGCAAAAGCCGCCCGCTATACTAATGCTGCTGCAAAGCTCAAGCAAAGCTTCAACAGAAACATTTCAGATGGTGGATTCTGGAACCCGCAGAATAAATGGTATATATACTGGCGTGACAAGGATGACACCATCCACGGCGATAACCTGGTAATACCTGTCAACTTCGCCGCGATCAGTTACGGCCTTTGCGATGATAAAGTCAGGCAGACCGCGATTCTTTCTACCCTGGAATCAGCCATGCAGAAAGAAAACCTGTTCGCCTGGCCGTTGTGCGTATATTCATATATGCCGGAAGAAGGCGGAGGAAGTAATTTCCCATTTCCAAATTATGAAAACGGCGATATATTTCTGTCCTGGGCCGAACTTGGCACACGCTGTTATGTACAATACGACCCTGAAATTGCCATGAAATATATCAGTAATATTATCGAGCAATACAAAAAAGACGGCCTGGCGTTCCAACGCTACAGCCGAACCACCCAGACCGGTCTCGGCGATGATATCCTAGGCGGTAACGCTATGGCCGTTACAGGACTCTATAGAAACATATTCAGTATCCAGCCGCAATACAACCGCCTGTACCTGGAACCGCATCTGCCGAAACAGCTGGACGGCTCTATAGTTAACTACAAACTGAGAGATACTGACTATAGAATCAAACTAAACAGAAAACTAAACACCGTAACCACCAGCCGGTTTTCTATCAGCAACAAAAATCCTTTCGGTATAAACTGCTCCGCAAATCGGCTGGAATATTTCTCGGCGAAAAACAGCACCCCAACTCTAAATTTTGAAACAAATTCTGCAGACCCGGTTCAAATTGAAGTAACACACAGCAACAGCAGCAAATTAGAATGGTCTGTCAGCAGCAGCTGTTCTGTCGAGATGCTCCAGAAAGCATACCACCTGTTACCGGGAAAAGCTTATCACATCGAAATTGGCTCTAAAACTAAAATCATCACTGCAGATTCCAAGGGCCAAATAGATATACCGGTCAAATTAAAACCGGGTAAAAAAGTCATAATCACAATAACACTCTAAACTAATATTTCAAAAAATATAAAAAGACATCCCACCTGTACAAAATGGAATGTCTTTCACATTACTTTTATGAAAAGCTCTTATATATAAACTATGATAAGCTGGCCGCTAACTAATAAATGCGGAAATAAACTTTTACTATTCTATCCAGCCGCTGCAGAATTCCTGCAGATCGGCAAGATCCACCTGACCGGAATCGTTTATGTCAGCAGCTTCGCATACAGAAGAACCAGCACAATCGGAACTCAGCCAATGAACTGCAAAGAATGAAAAATCCTTCAAGTCAACTGCGTCATCCTGGTTTAAGTCAGAAGCAGACTCTGATATCTGCCAGGCAAGTTTCGGATAGTTTAGCGGCGGCATCTGCCAGACCGCCGGGGTACCGTCTGTTTCACTGAAATCCCAGCCGACATTGGTAAACACCGACATTGTCTGCATCTCAGCAGTTGTAAGACCATAGTACTGGTCATCAGGGTCAGGGTCGAAAGTACCTACTGCAATATTCGTACCTGATGCCTGTATGTCCCAGAAGCAATTATATATATTCATTTCACCATAATCTTCACCTGCCAGAGCACCGACCTCACCGTTCCCACTGACATGACCAACCGAATAACAGTTGGCGGCACTTCCATTGCAGCCCATCGAACCTATCAATCCGCCGATAGAAGCGTATTCAGAAACTGACGTTACGCTACCAAGGCTGTAACAATTACTGACCTGGCCGCCGCAATGACCGACCAGACCGCCAATAATACAATTCCATTCATCATCATCAACTTCATACCCGGTTACATCTACATCACTGGAACAGAAATTGATAAAACTACCGCCACAATTAGGACCTTGTGCCATTCCGCAGAGACCGCCGGTATAGTATCTTGCTGTTATCTCTCCAGATACCGAACAATATTCAATAGTACCACCGCCAACCTGACCAGCCAATACTCCGGCATGATGACCGGCTGTTATTTTGGCATGCGATATCTTTAATCCGGTAACAACCGAACCGGCTTCCATACGACCGAAGAAACCACAATAATCACCACCATTAGAAATAGTAAGATTACTGACAGTATTATAACCTCCGTCAAAATTACCGCTGAATCCAGGTATTAGAGCAGAGCTAAAACTAATACCTGCAAGATCAATATCATTGACTAGAACATACCAGGCATCTGATGGATAATTCCTGACTGCCCCCAACTCAAAGGCATTTGAAACCATATACGGATCCAACTGAGTACCTTCTCCCTGAAGTTCAACATAATAACCTTCAAAATAACTCAAGACCGGCATACCGGCCGCAGCCGACATCTGCCATGTCTCAAACACTCCATTGGCAATCTCACCGAAGAAATCCCAGCCGTAACCTGTAAATAAATTCATATCGGCCATCTGAGCCCCGGTAAGCCCAACCACATCATGGTATACTCCAGGGGAATTAGCATCAGGATCTTCGAAGTAACCTTCTGTTAAACCTGAAAGCTCAGTATTCCAAAAGCAGCTTTCAAGAGTACCACCCATATTTGAACCGCAAAAACCGGCAATCCTTTCAAAATCACCTGTATGCCGGATAATATTGTCTGCAAAACAATTCTTTATCTGACCATTACAGCCTAGCTTACCGGCAAAACCGCCAACATTTTCACTATACCATAAAACACTTACCTTACCAGCTGAATAGCAGTCAAATATATTCCCGCCGCAATGACCGCCAAATCCGCCAACGCTCTCCACATCGCCTGATGTGATCAAATCACTTACACTATAACAGTTAGACACCTCAGAAGGGCCGTTTTCATTGTCATAGCATCCGTGATTCCTTCCAACCAGCCCGCCTATATCTGAGCCTCCATCGCTTACAATAATCTTTCCTGTAGAATATGACCTCTTGACCCTGCCGGAATTACCGCCAATCAGACCGCCAACTTCATAGGAACCACCAATCATTACCAGCGAAACTGTCGAATAGCAGTTATCAACTGAACCATAACCGCCAACTTTTCCGATAAGCCCGCCTGTTACTTCGCCATATGAGCCATATATATCACCGGAACTTGAACAATTCCTCACGATACTCCCATTATGACCAACCAGCCCGCCAACATTATAACATTCATCAGACGTAATGGAAACCGAACTGGTACAGCCGGAAATCAAGCCCATCCCGGCATGGTTCGGACCATATGATTTGCCGCAAATGCCGCCTGTACAATATCCGCCGAACAACATACCTGACACATTACAATTTGTAATTTTACCGCCGATATTACTGCCTGCTACACAACCTGACTGCTCACTGCCATCTACCATCGCTTCCAGGAAATTTAAACTGTCAACAGAACCATAAAGATTACTGAAGAATCCAACATTATAATCTCCGGAAATAAACATATTAGAAATTGTATGACCGTTTCCAGAGAAGCTGCCCATAAACGCCTCAGGTATAAATGCCTCCGGAAGATATTGCCCGGCTAAATCAATGTCGGCAGTCAAAGAATATTCACCCCAGCGAAGATCGGCATTATTTCTGAATTCCAGCAGATCATCAAGATTTGCTATAATATACGGATCACCAGAATAACCGCTTCCCGCAAGGGTAGTAGAAATAGAATCAAGATAATATGGCGGCTCAAAACCAGGCGAAACCTGCCAGGCAAGTTTCGGCATATAACCTGAATTGATTGTCCAGAAATCGTCTAATCCGTCATTGGTATCATTAACAAAATCAAAACCGATAAAGCTTGCTTTCAGCTGCAACTCCTGATCATTAAGCATAGTTCCGACACTATTATCAGGACCGCCGTATAGATAAAAATAACTATCACTTACTTGACCGTAACTCTCACCCGCCAAACCACCAAAATACTCATTACCTCGGACTATGCAGACCGAATAGCAATTACTAACCGTACCACCATTACCCCCTGTCAAACCACCTACATCATAACCACCTGTAATAGAACCAACGCTGTAGCAATTAGTAATACCGGCCATATTCTCACCCACAAGACCACCACAATAATACTGCCCTAATACATCACCGGAAGAATAGCATCCTGATATCGTACCATAATTTCTTCCCGCCAGCCCGCCTACATAGTTGAAACCGCTGACATCTACATTTTCAAGTCCGAGGTTATCAACCCTGCCGTAAAGTATGCCAAACAAACCAAGATAATACTGAGTGCCGGCCATATCTCCGTCAATACTTAAGTTACTGATCACATAACCATTACCATCAAAGATACCGCTAAATTTCACCGGAGGAATATAAACCAAACCAGACAAATCAACATCACCAGACAAAATATAATAACCATCCCAATCAGGTACTCTTTGCCCCATAGATATAAAATCAGCTGGCGTTGACAATACATACGGGTCAACTCCTGTACCACTGCCGGGATAAGTTGCCGCCGGATAGTCAGTTGTTATTGGGCTGCCCTTGACATTTTCCCAGGCCAACCTCGGATATGAATGACCATCGTAAATAGTCCAGCTGCCATCATTCCAGCCGACAAAGGTAGAAGCATTCTGCATCTCTACGGTAGTTTTTGCTGTCCCGCCAAAACTGCTGCTTTGACCGGAAGTCTCAACATCCCAGTAACTGCCGATGATAATTCCACTCAAATTATAGCCGACAAGACCTCCTGTATTATAATTACCCGTTACAGCCCCAATACTATAACATTTACTTATTTCAGCATTTCTAAAATACCCAATCAAACCTCCGATATAACCATAACCATTTACCGTACCGCTACTGTAACAATTGGTAACAGGACCACGATAATTTTCACCCACTAAACCACCGGCATAATAAGAGCCAGACACCATCGAACCACTGAAACAGCTACTAATAGTACCATAATAATTATAACCCACCAAGCCGCCGGCAGTTCCACTACCACTTACTGAGGTAGTACTGCAACAATTGCTGATACTACCTCTATTGTAACCAGCCAGGCCACCTGAATTATAACTGCCTGATACTGTTCCAGTGCTCGAACAGTTTATTATATTGCCTCTATTGTAGCTGGCCAGGCCGCCGGTATAATAACCGGAACATGTAATATATACATTTTCAATATTCAAATTTGAGATACTTGTACTACTGCCTGTATAACCAAATAAACCCAGGTAAGAAGCTCCTTGTATTGTCAGATTACTTATAATATGACCGTTGCCATCAAAATGCCCTGAATAATATGTACCAGAAAAAGAATAAATACTACTACTCTCATTACCGGCAATAGGGGCTCTTGAATAAATATCTCTACCTTCCAGGGCCGGGTTAAGGTCAAGGTCAGTCTCCAGCCTGGTATAGACACCACTCGCCCAATAGCTGCTGTCGCCGCAAAATGCCTGAAAATCGGTAAAATCCTCGATCAGCCACGGACTGGTTTCTGAACCGTCAGCTCCAGACCCGGCGCCGAGATCACCACCAATACCAAATGAATAATTACTATAAATAAACAATACGACCATTATAGCACAAACAATTCTTTTCATTTTTATTGACCTCATTTTTCAATTTTTGAATTTTGTATAACCAAAACACACCAGCAAATATGTACAAAATACCTCGGGGTAACTCATTCCTCCAGGAACCTGAACATACCTCTAGAATCACTATACTCAGGATAGTGGCAGAACTCAAAATAATTCTGCCATTTTTAAAAAGATTTTCACACCCCCAACATCCAACCCTAACCAAGACAAAGACCTAAACAAAATAAAGAAAAGAACTTACAAACCAACAAAAATAAAAGCCAGGATAAATATACCCTGGCTAATTCATACCCCAATGAGAAGAGGAGGTTAATTTTATAGACAACCTCATAACAGAGGGTGCCTATAATATAAAATCAATATCAGTTTGTATTAAGCCAGCTTTCCGCCAGCTTTTCAAAATCATACATATCTACGACACAGTCATAATTAATGTCCGCCGCCCCGCTGTTAACCTGCAAAATGCAATCTTCGGTATAATCCGACAGGTAGATACTATCGACCAGCAGTGTCCCGGCATCCTGACCGCCATCTTCAATCGAAAGTACGACCTGGTAAACATCGGTACAACCTCTCAAAACCGAGGCTCCCTCCGGGATAATACTCGCAGCTGTTACCCACTCGCCAACAGCGACACTTGAAATATCAATGTCAATACTTCCTTTATGATATAAATCAGCAGCCGCAGGAGCAGATTTGTCACGACCATCATAAAAATCAAGAGTGACTTTGGTTATCTCACAGCCAACCGGTTTTTTCAGCCGAATGCTTACCTTATCGTAAACACCTAAATTTATTCCTCGATTAAAGACTTTTTGCTGTACCCTGGCATATTGACTGCCGCTGAAATCATAATCCATCAGCAGAACCTGACCATAGATTCCCTCTGAATCATTCACTATTGAAATATCAATATTACCGTAACCTGATTCAGAAACAAACTGCCAGTAGTCTGAAAATTCATACTGGCCCGAACCGTAAGCGTCCATATCATCCAATACCGCATCCGGCTGGACCGCCAGCCAGGCACTATCAATCCAGTCATATGCCAGCTTTGACAAATCTCCAATATCTATTGCATGATCAAAATTAATATCTTCATCCGATGACAATCTGGCTATCAATTCTTCAAACTGAGGCGGTTGAAGTTCGCCTTCCCAAACGGTAAACTCATCCACGATACCCTGAAAATCTCTATAATAATTATATTGCGGCTGCCAGTTATCTGCTATCCAGCGCAGCGAGGTACCTATCGCCATCATGTCAAAGTCAAGATTACCGGCCGCGGCATTATCAATAACTGCCAGTGATACACCGTCAATATAAAGCGTCCAGGTACTGACTGAACGAGCGACAATAAAATTATGCCAGCGCCCGTCATTTATGGTCATACCGGAATTCATATAACTCATTGAACCGCTATCGTCACGAACAAGCACACACACATTTCCCGGCTCCACCTGCACTCCGTCGACACCGAGGGCAATATCAATAATAGGATTTTCATTGGCAGAGTTACGCATCGAAAACAGCGGACCGTAATCATCAAAAGTACACAGATACCCGGAAACTACAAACGACTGACCATCTGCAACCGGCATCAAACTATAAGCACCGCTGACATCCACATACTCATCCTTGCCGTTAAGGTATAGCCCGTTATTCACCAGGCCGGCAATTCTTGAATTTGCAGGACTATCAAAACCGGTCAAAACGCCATCACCGCCATCAACCTCGCCGGTCTGTTCGGCAATTGTTCCGCTCGTTTCATCAAACTTCCATTCGAGCAGTTTCACCGCATCCGGCGGCACCGGCAAAGTAGAAAATGACCACACCGGGCTGGTATGTACCACTTCTCCGGCATCGGTAACCTCTATTTGCCAGTAGTAATCTGTTTCCGATGTCAGGTCAGGGTCAAAACTCGTTGCTGTCAAACCACTGACATCTACTACCAGGTTAGACATAGCCGCATCAGTTGCCAGCTTTACCCGGTAAACCGGATCATCGACAGGCCCGATTAAGCTCCAGCCTAGAAGATCATAAATACTTATCTCTTCGGCTGGAGCCGGCACAGGTTCTATATATATCGAAGTTGCCAGTTCATTACTGAACGCATAATGATGCCAGGTATCTGCCGGATTTAATGCTGTATAGCTCAATATTATCTCACCGGATGCCGGGGCAGTATAACTGTACTTAAATATACAGCCCTGCTGATCGCCATACATATTCTGGTCGATCATAATTACAGCACCATCATCGCTCGACTCAATATACACCTCGCGACCGCCGGGATCGCTATATCCTCTTGCATATTGAGTCAGTACATATTCTTCACCTGGCACCAGCCCGCTCAAAATCAGCTGAGCAGGCTCAAAGTAAAAAAATCTGTCAGCATCCCTCCGGATTCACCATCAACAGCACTCTGAGCCGAGCTATGAGTATAAGGTGCTCCTGACAGATACCAGTTATCACCCTGGCGATCGTTATCATTTTCAAAAACTACACCATTTACTACGGTACTTAGCGATTCATCGGCATTAAGGTTTACCGTATGCGTGTATACTTTACCAACACTTATACCGGAATCCTCATCACCAGACCAGGCCGACACTTTCCATTTAATCTTTGAATTAAAGGTATAGCTGCCTGAAACTACCTCGAAGATAGCAAACTTGCCGTCAAAACCAACGTAGCTCACACCGTCTGAATTCTTTGCTTTCAGCCCTGATTCGGTTACTTCTTCCGGATCATTAGCCATTATATACACGGTCGCCGTAGTACCGGCCGGCACTGCTACCTTACATTCGAAATTCGAACCGGTCACTTTCCAGGATGACTCAATCGGACCACGAATAGAATTGTAGGTTACATTAGCCCATTTTATCTTATCATCCGGCTCCGGCTTGATAACAACTTCCCCAAACCCGGCACTGCCCGGCTTGATACCACCGATATTTTCAAACATCCACTGGCATACCGCACCAAATGAATAATGAGCAAACGAGTTCATACCCGGATCGTTAAAACCGTCTTCCGGGGTCCAGCCGTTCCATCGTTCCCAGATCGAGGTCGCTCCATTTTTAATAGAGAAACCCCATGACGGGAATGTCTCATTATGCAGCAGGCGGTAAGCAATATCATTACGATCTATCTTGGCTAATGCCAGCATAAGGTCTTTTGTCCCTACAAAACCGGTTGAAAGATGCCAGTTGCATTCCTTAATACGTCTGACCAGGTGTTTGGCTGCCAGCTTCTGAGTATCTTCATCCAGCAGGTCATAGGCAATCGCCAGAACATACGCACACTGACTGTCACCATTGATCTTACCATCATCCGCAACATAAGCATTATTGAACGAAGTCTTAATCTGCTCGAATAAATCACGATATTCCGCGGCATCAGCAGTATATCCCAGAACCTCGGCCATCTGGGCCAGCAGGTTTGTACTGTAACCGAAATATGCCATAAAGATAACTTCGTTTGGCGTATTATCGTTGATATTCACCCAGTCACCAAAACAGTGGAAACTGCTCGGAGGCAGCAGCTCGCTGGTGCAGCGGTTCTTACAGAATGCGATAAATTGCTTCATCGGTTCATAACTGTTCGCTATTATCTGCTTATCGCCGTACATCTTGTAAATAGTCCACGGACAGATAACACCGGCATCAGCCCAGGCCGGACCGCCGTCTCCACCGGAAACTTTCAAAGGAGCAACCGTTGGGAACTGGCCATCCTCACGCTGAGCATCGTTCAGATCGGTAATCCACTTGGTAAAGAACGCCTGGACATCTGTCTGGTAGCATGCAGTATTGATATATACCTGAGCATCACCAGTCCAGCCAAGTCTTTCATCACGCTGCGGACAGTCAGTCGGAATATCAATAAAGTTCATCCGCTGGGTCCACAATGCATTCTGCTGGATCTTATTTACCATCTTGTCTGAACACTCGAAAGTACCAACTACTGGTGTGTCACTACTGACAGCCAGACCGGTAACGGCATCCAGCGAAGGAGTCGAATCAACACCTGTCAACTCGACATACTGAAAACCATGGAAGGTAAAGTATGGCTGCCAGATTTCAACTCCATCACCTTTACATATATAGGTATCGGTCGCCGACGCGCTGCGAAGGTTTGTGGTATAAATTGTTCCGTCCGGGTTAAGTCTTTCGGCATGTCTAAGCTGAATCTTCTGACCGGCCTGACCTGATATCTTCAAACGGACAAAACCGGCAAAGTTCTGACCCATATTGAATACATATGTTCCAGATTCGGGTTCCGCTACAGATATTGGCTTAACCTCGGCATAAACTACTACCGGCTCTGACACTGCCGCCTGAACTTGCGGGCTAACCTCGTCAGTCCCGGCCACAACCGGCTCCCAGCCGGTATCATCATAACCGGGGTAGTCCCAGCCGGTCAGCTCCTTGCGGGCATCATAATATTCACCCTGCAGAAAATCTGCATATGCCAGCGGACCAAGGGACGCTTTCCAGTCTGTACCGGAACCAACAACCTGGCGGCTGCCGTCGGCATATTCAACATTTACATGGCAGGCCAGCCGTAATTTTTCGCCATAATGATTTCGCTCCCTGGCATAGCCTACATAACCGGCATACCAGCCATCGGCCAGAACAGCGCCAATAGCATTATCACCATTCTGTAATGTATCGGTTATTTCATAGGTTCGATAATATACCCTTCTGGTATAATCTGTCCAGCCGGGTGAAAAATAATCATTGGTTACACGCTGACCGTTTACATAAACTTCGTAATTACCTAATGCCGTTACATAAAGAACTGCTCTCTTGATTTCTTTGTCAGCCAAAGTCCATTCGTTTCGCAGATAGCGGGATGGCGGCAGATGCTGAATTGACGGGCTGCCCCAGGTAGAGTTACCGTAATTGCCAAACGTATATGCATTACCCCATAGCGAATCATCATAATCATTTCTATTCCAGCCATCGGCTTCCTGCAGTTTTGCCTTCCACTGGCTGTTTGTAACAACCTGAACTGTCGCACCGCTCACTAACTTCACTTCCATGGCTGCCAGCAATGCCGCTGGATTATTTGAGGTCCCATTATTTGTGCCGCGAACTGCCAGTACGTTGCTGCCGCTTTTCAAAAAACTGATAAGATCTGCCTTGTGCAGAATACTGTGACTTGTACCGTCCTTGGCCGACTGACCGTTAACGAATAACTCAAAGCCGTCATCACAGGTTATATAACACATCGCACTGTCAATCTGACTGCCTGCGGGAATATCAAATGTATATCTGAAAAACCTGTCTCCAACTTCCGTACCTTGCTCTGCATTGGCATCAGACCAGATCCAGTTAGCCTGCTTGACAATATCCGGAACTGTCAGATCTGCTTCTGCCGGGTCATAACCTATCCAGCGTGCCTGCCAATCTGAACTTTGCAATAGCCCCATAGACCATTTCGCCGGACTGCTCCAGCCGCAATCTGTACCGTCTTTATCCCATACCCTGACCTTCCAGAAACATTCCTGGTGAGATGTAAGTGTCGAACCGGCATACTTAACTGCTGCCGTCTCGTCACTACTGACTTTCCCGGAATTCCACAGGTCGCCCTGGCCCTGCTCAAGTTTATCTAATGTTGAAGCTGCCAGCACCTGGTAAGCACTCTGCCCCTGACCTCTCTGGTCAGACTCTAACACCCAGCTCAACCTGGGATTCAACACATCGATTCCAAGCGGGTCCACGCGATATTCACACCGTAAATATCCCGCCTCCAGCTCCGCTGCCGATGCCGCATCCTGGAAAATGATCCCTGAAACAAACAAATTCAATACCGCTAGCCATATAAATGCTTGACGCTTCATCAAAAGTCTCCATTAGATAATTGATTAATAATCTTATGATTCATACATAATGCAATTAATATCTACAGTATGAATCAATACCTTCAACTCTCATGCCCAAAATCCTGGTTATGGATCTATAAGCAAATACTTTCTACTTCTATTTTCCAGAGCACTTTATTTTTTGATGAAATCAGCCGAAGCCGCAATAGGCAAAAAGCGAACACGCCACAAAGTGACGCGAATCATAAAAATTAAACTGCTCTAATATCAAAACCGCTACACCCGGCGGTATATAATAAACTGGCAGGGACAATTTCTCACCCCTGCCAGCTGTATTACTATTTATTACTACTTAAAGAATTAGTTAGAACTTAACCAGCCTTCAGCAATATCAGCGAAATCAGTCAGATTCACAGTACAGTCACCATTGAAGTCCGGTATCATCTGGCCGATCTCAGGGACACAGTCCTCTGTCGCGTCGGTTAGAACCATACTGTCAATATACATACTGCCAATATCTTCGCCGCCATCCTGAATAGAGAACGATATCAGGTAAAGATCCGAACAGCTTTCCATGTCTTCAGTATCAGGAATAGCACCACTGACAGTTACCCATTCATTAACAGCAATATCAGAAATTCCAATAGTTATACGACCTATATTATACAGATCATCCTCTGTCGGATTCACTTTGCCGCGAGCGTCATATATATCAAGGATAATATCTGAAATATCACAGCCCGGAAGTTTCTTCAGGGTAATATCCATCTGATCGTAAAGACCAAGAGCTACACCACGATTAGGAAGTTCAACAGGAATATGAGCATGCAGTCCACCAGTGCTGAAGTCATAGTCCATCTTCAAAATCTGGCCGTGACTTGGCAGATTTGGATCTGGAATAACTGTCAGAACGAGGTCACCAAAATCATCTTCCGCTGTATATGGCCAGTTTGCTGAAACTGATTCCTGACCGTCTGCATAGGTTTCCATATCTTCAAGAACTGCATCAGCCTGAACTTCAGTAGTGGTATCAGCCAGCCAGTTTGATGTCAATCCGGCCAGGTCATCGATATCTGTATCCATATCAAAGTCTACATCACCCTGACCCGGAACTATAGATGCAAGTGCTGCAATCTGACTTGGCAGAAGCTCGCCGTCCCATATTGCAAACTCATCCATAATACCATGGAAATCTCTTAATACACTATTTGAAATACCCCAGCCATCCATGATCCAGCGAAGTGATGTTCCGATTGCCATAAGGTTCAGATCAACATTTCCGGTTGCAGCACCATTGATAACTGCACGAGATTCTCCGTCAACATAAAGAGTCCATTTGTCACCAATACGGGTAACAATAAAGTTATGCCAGCGGCCGTCATTAACTTTGATACCGGAATTCATATTACTCATTGAGTAATTATCATCACGAACCAGCACACAGATCTTACCTGACTGAGTCTGAACACCGTCAGCACCCAGGGCAATATCAATGATAGGATTCTCATCGTCTGAATTACGCATTGAGAAAATAGGACCGTAATTATCAAATGTACGAATGTAACCGGAAATCGCAAATGATTGACCCGCGGCTGTCGGCATATAAACATAAGCATTGCTCACGTCAACATACTCATCCCTGCCGTTCAAATACAGGCCGTTATTTACCAGACCGGCAACATGTGATACGCCAGGAGTATTAGGATCATTAAAACCAACCAGGATACCATCAGCATCTTCTGTCGGACCTGTCTGCTCGGCTATTGTGCCGGTAGTTTCATCAAACTTCCATTCGATAACCTTCAAGGCATCCTGCGGAGGTGTGGTTATAAAGCTCCATACCGGGCTGGTATAAATAACCGAACCACCATCTTCAACTATCTCTACCTGCCAGTAATATTCGGTATCATTAGCAAGATACGGTGTCAAAGCTGTAGCTGACAAACCTGTTTGGTTAACAGCCAGATTTGTCATTGCCTCATCTGTTGCCACTTTCAAATTATAGGTTGGGTTAACTACATCACCATTCAATTCCCAGCTAAGCTCAACATCATAGCTTACACTTGCACCTGGAAGCGGTGTTGGATCCAGGTAAGCAGGAACCGCTATTTCATTACTGAAAGCATAATGATGCCATGTGTCATTGGAACTTAGAGGCTCAAATGTGACTACCAGCTCACCTGAAGCAGGTGCGGTATAAGCATATTTAAACAGATGACCGTTGCCGTTACCGTCAATATTTCCATCCAGTGTAGTGGTACGGTTGTCAGCACTGGTAATAAATTGTACCAGACGACCTTTTGGATCGCCCCAGCCCTGAACGTACTTGGTAAATACGTAATCTTCGCCCGGTGTCAGACCGGTAAGAGTTAATACCGCATCTGCACCATAGTACATATTTGTAACCAGCGTTCCGCCGTCACCGGCTATATTGTGACTTTGCCCGGTACCACTTCCAGCTCCGGCCAAAGACCAGTCAGAACCTGAGTAGTCGCCGTCATTTTCAAAGTAAACGCCATTTACCAGGGTCTTGGCTGATTCAGTTGAGTTAAAGTTTACTTTATGAGTATAAACCTTACCGGTACTGATACCTGAATCTGAGTCATCAGTCCAGGATGAATCTGTCCAGTGTTCTTCCTCATAAACTGTTCTTAGTGCTCTAACAGCTGTAATTTGGTTTGGATCGACATCTGCCGTATCAGAATATGTGGCAACTCTCCAATAATAAAGAGCATTTGGATCCAGAGTCGGGCTATAGCTATACTCTGCCTGCTTGGCACTTACCAGTGCTTCAGAATCCATTGAGGTTACCATGGCTTCATCAGTGGAAAAATAAACATCAAACGCCGGATTTGGCAGACTACCGGCAAATTCTTCTGCCCAGGTAAGAGCGGTATCTGTCGGGAAACGATTACCGCCTTCAAAATCATCCGGACTAACCGGGTTAACAACAACTGGCAAATCACCGGTGTATTCACAGTTAGCAAACGCATAAATATGAAAATCTCCAACTGTGGTTAAATTAAGCTTACCGTCGGCATCTGCAGTATAAATACCAACAATCTTGATACCATTGTTGTTGCCATATTCATCCTGATTGAATGTAAAAGTACCATATTGATCTGTTAGTGTAACCGTACGGGTACCGTCTTCCCAGGCAGTACTGAAAAATGTTAATTCATATACACCACCAGGAGTTAGGCCTGACAGAACAAACGAAGTGTTACCATAATGGAAATCCCTGCTCAACTCGTAACTGTCACCCGCAACATTATTACCATCATCCCAGTCAATCCATCCACCACCATTTGCCGATCCATTCGCAAAACTTCCCCAACAAAGAACAAATTCTACCCCATTCACAGTCGGGGCTGTTTGGTACGAAAAATTGATTGTATGGGTATAAGTCTTTGACGAATCGATGCCGGAAGATGCATCATCTGTCCAGGGTGAAATCTCCCATACTGCCGCAGTTACTACGCACTGCAGCGACAGGCACAATAAAATAGCTAATAAACACTTGTGTACTTTTCTCATTGTACGACCTCCACTAATAAAGATGGTTAATAAATCCAGGTTTCTATACTTTGTAACAATATTAAAGATTTCTTATATACACGAAAACCTTATTAGATAATTAATTAACAATAAATAATATCAGAATGAACTTTTAAAATTAATACCAAATACATATCAAAAAACTGATAGTCAGTTAGAATATTTAAAATAAACAGGAAAATTTAAAATTAGAATTCTCTATTTCCTTAACTTGCCATATTTCATAAATGATTTTGATTTAACCTGTACTCTTTATAATATAATCAGAAAAGAAAAAAACAATACTTATTTTTCAAGTTTTAAAATCGGGTCAACAAATAACCCCCAGTCAAAAGCATAATCATCTTTGCCTTGCGTGACAACCAATGAAAGAAACTTGTCAGATTCGCTGATATCAATATCAATATCAAACAGTTTCGTTGCGTCTACATCCTTTGCCGAATACTTAATTTCACCATCTACGAGTACCCATAGATCAAGATGCATGCCGGTTATCTTGACACCTTCCAAATGCATATACTTTTCCATAACACCAAATTTACTTACAAAATTTGATATCCGATGCCCTGAAACAACCTTCCTGAGCCTTTCAAGGTCATAGGTTATTCCGAGATTGGAATGCATAAAAATACTGGAATGTTGAGCGGTATCCAATTTATCCCATGCCTCCGGTACTACCATTTGAACAGGCTTTTGCCCATGGAGCGATTCCGCCAGCATCTGATCGGATTTATTATTTCCTATTGGAATACCTGAGATATCCTCCAAAAACCTTAACGAACTTGCTATATTAAATTTATATGCACCCGATGTGTCGGGAGCTTTCCAGGAATGCCCTTGAGAACTTACCGCTACCGGCCCTTCTCCGCCATCCGGGACAAACACTCCGTCAATATAGTCATTCTCAATAACGGCTTTGTAATTACCGTCACCTTGCCGACCCAATGCTAACTGCCAAGGTATTAACTTACCGTTCGATGGGTCAAGAGCGGCCTGTTTAAATCCATCGCCAAGGCCATTACCGCCGGCTATCATATCTGCCAGACTCAGATCCTGGCCACGCCAGACTACACCGCTTGCCTCATCAAATCTGCGGACAAAACCTGTCGCTTTAACTTCAACTTTTTCGATCTTGCCGGTATAATCTACCCGGCCGGCATGACCGGCTATCAATGTCTCGCTGACCGGCTGTTTTTGATGGATCTTAGATTTCAGGGTTGCCGAACCTTTGGTCATATGAACTTCACTTATACCATTCTGGTCTACCACTACACCGAACTCTGTACCAAGATCTATGACATCAGAATTCGGTGTTATTATCGTAAATCCTTTGGCTTCTTTTGATAAGGCCTCAAGATATATGCGACCGGAATCCAATTTCAGGCTCTTACCGCTAACTACACTAAAGGTTGCCGGAGATTCTATTATAATCCTCGCATCACAGTCATAGGTTAATTCCAGCAAACCTCTTTTAAGCCTGAAAACCGAATCGCTTTTTATCAGGCGGATACCACTGGTCATTTCTTCGCCCGTTGACAATGTGGTATTTAGACTATTTGTAACTGTTGCTATTTCAACCGGCTCCAATACCGTATTCAGCATCATAACTGCAAGGATAAGTACCGCGGCAACTGAAACCAGGACTTTTATTCTATGATAAAAACGTAATTTCTTTTTATTTTCTTCGATTTCCTGCTCTGTAATCTCTGAAACGGCTTCCGGCTTGACCGGTTTCGGCAACTCAATTGATGGCGAGTTCGTTTCAATTGCAAGAAGCTCGTTCAAAACCTCAAAATCTGCCTCTCGCTCTTTCTTATTTCTCAGCAGGGTAACATTTTTGGAATCACTCAGTGACGCATGAGTTGACATTATTCGATAATAATATTCACGACCTTGCTGCGAGCTCTTTAGTATCTGCTCCAGCTGGCTGAACTGCTCTTCTGTTATATCTCCTTCAATCGAATAGGAAATCAGCAGTGATATTTCATTTATTAGCTTATTATCATTCATAACTATTCTTTTGACACTCCCAGCCGCACGCAATTCATCAGTGCAATATGAATCTTACTCATGGTCTTATGCACCGCCTGGGCTGAAACCGATATCTTGTCACCGATTGCCTTATAGCTCATACTTTCTTCGTACCTGTATTGCAGATACTTTTTATATTTGTCCGGCAGCTTGCTCACACATTCTGAAAGCCGCTCGGAATCTTCTTTCGCTATCGCATCCTGGATATCTGACTCTTCTTCCATTATCTTCAGGACACTGTCATCAAATACCAGCTTGGAATTCTTTTTTTTATCCCGATATGCCATTATCTTATAACGAGCTATCTGCAGACCCCAGGCCAGAAAATTAGTACCTTCCTCAAATTCGGAAAATTTGTCCAGCATAACAACTATTGTATCCTGCAGGATATCCTCGGCATCATTGCGATTCGGTACCTGGTACAAAATGTACGCATGAATCCTCGCTTGAGACTTGCTCAACAGGCTGAGAAATTTTTTCGAATCTCTTAATGACATATAGTTCCTAAACTAAAGACATATATTCGCATAATTTAAGGCACTAACCTAAAAAATAAGCCAATACCTGACAAAAAACACCCGCTCTCAGGCTTAGCCAAAGAGCTGCTCCTTCCATTATAATAATCAGCCAAACATACCAAACAGCAACCCCTAAAAATCCAGAAATTTTAACTCCAACAGGAAACAGACTGCTAATTTAATATAAACATAGAAATAGAAAAGATTTACAATCGATAGGTTTTAAAAAGAAAACATTCGGCCAACAAAAAAATATTACTGAAATCCCAACAATATTCCCCTATCCACCGGCATAAAACCCAAATTATCCCTCAAATACTAAAACTACACCCAATAGTACTCAATCTGCAAAAAGTCCTATAACAACCCGCACTTACCCTAAAGTAAACAAAAGTTACTGACCTTATAACTTATATATGCAAATGAAAAGACTACTCTTCTTCCACGTATTCCTGTAGCATCTGCGGGTAATCAGTCTGGATGATTGTAACTCCCCTGTCCATCAGCCAGTCCCAGGTATCAGTATCACCATCGGGATGGCCGCCGCTGAGACTGCCGGACCACAATGAGTTCACCCACACACGCACACCCAGCTGACGGATTGCTTCTATATTTTCACTCGATACCAGCGGATGCTCATCATCTCCAAAACAAACCTCTATTGCATCCGGTGCCAGCAAAGAAATGCTGTCCATAACAGTTGAAACTGCCGGCGAATCGGTCCCGCTGCAGCTCACAATATACATAAAATTAATATCTTCTGGAAGTTCATCTATCTGCTTTTTCAATGTTGCTGCATCACCACTGGATTTGAAAAGCCCCTGATCTACCGTATCGGTATCGACAAGTACTGCCAGACATTCATTCCTGATAGACCAGGCCTTGTCAAGATTAACCATTATCTTACCCCTCGCAAAAAACATTGCCTCTTCCAGAGTAGGAACCTGGTACTGAGAAAGCGAACCATCTGAATTTTTCAGCCTCAAAGCCTTTATCTCATCTAGAGTGAGACTTGAAACATTACCCGAACCATTTGTTGTCCGGTCCACAGTTGAATCATGCATCAAAACCAGTCGGCCATCTTTTGTCTTGCGAACATCTATCTCCACAAATGCTATTCCCATATCGATACAGCCTCGAATAGCCGGCAGAGAATTTTCCGGTGCGTGTTTCCAGTCACCGCGATGAGATGCTACCTGGACAACATCGCTGGTACTGTCACGAAAATCTGAAATAACAGCCTGTAAATGACTGTCATCCGGCCCCAAAGCCGATACACCCAGCCAGTCCCGGCCAAATTCGACCAGATCTGAGACATCAACTACGTAATCATCATTAATGTCACCTTTGAGAACCTCAGAACTTTTTTTAACCATTAACTCTACTAAGTCAGAGGTTACTTCTTCCTGCTGGTTGGAGATTACACAGTAGTAGTAACCGGCACTTTCAAACTCAGTATTAAAAACCAATTTCGAACTCTCTGAAAGAACCGTATCTTCACCTTGCTTATACCATTTATAGTTCAAAGTGCCGTCATTGGAATATGCTGCAACTGAAAAGACCGCCTCAAAACCCTTCACGACACTCAGATCCAAAGGCTGGACAATATAGGCCAAAGAGGTCACACCGGGGACAATAACATTTTCCAGGGAAACACTGTCTATCCCGATCCAGCCCCAGCCGCCGGAATATGTATCTATAATATCAATAACATATGTTTCTCCGTCAGTAAGATCATCGCCTGAAATACCTGATATTTGATCCCAGCCGATATTGAGCCAGTTTACATCCCGGTTGCTTTGCCCGGAAGTAGACCTCCTGTTGAATAGAAAATACTCTCCATCGCTGACACGTCGAAGAGCCGCTCCCATAAAACCGCTCTCATCAGCTGTTTCCGGCAGCTGGCTAATATTTGCCCATTGCGGAGTGCCTGTCGCACCGGTACCGCCCAGAGACCATATCTCCGCTGAAGTATCAGCGGTCAGTATAAACTCCGGAGAAGTAATAACCTTAACGACAGTGTCGCTGTCACGGTCGTCATAGTTACCTTCTAACAGCATGAAATTACCGGAATAGGCAACACACCTGCCATCATAAGTATTAGAAGATGTATCAAAAACAATATAATTTTCAAGCATGTCTGCCCTGTTGGCCCATCCATTAAGATTACCATCATCAAAATTGTATGACAATGAATCTGCTAGTAAATCACTTACATTACTAATTAGAGCCAACAGACAAATAAAACAAAATACTTTTCTCATAATCTCGTACTTTCTATTCTCATTCATTTCATATAAGGCATAAATTAAAGAGGTATGCACATGGCATACCCCTTTAATGATAAAAAAACTGGATAAATTACTCCTGAGGTGAAACTGTATTAACCTTTAACCAGGATTCGGCAAGAATCGCAAAGTCTTCAAGGTCAACGTCGCAATCTTTATCCAGATCTGAAGCTGAATATTCAGGACAAACTGAATTGCCGGAGATATCTGCATAAATCTGGGCTACTTCATATTTATCCATTGCATAATTGTACAGTTTTACTTCATCAATTACGCCATGGAACATGTCATTATAACTATGGTCAGTATCGACAATTTCAGTTGCAATTGCGACAGCGTTGGCTGACGGTTCTATCGAACTCGTAACTTCAAGAGAATACATCTCAATGCCATCAACATAAATATTTTTATGCCTGCCGTCAAAAGTGCCTACTACATAATGCCACTGCCCGTCATTAATCAGAGTTCCTGTAGAAGTTCCGTCTTCATTTCCTGTACCGCGAGTTGTAAAGGTTGCTGTACCATTTTCAGTATACTGACGCAGTTGCCAGCCCTGATTTGATTCTCCGTGTTTACTGACAAATGGAGCCCATCTATCCATTTGAGAAGATTTTATCCAACAAGCCACAGAACAACTAACATTCATCTGATTGAAGTATGTGCCGGATTCTGGTACATAAAGGAAATCATCCTCACCATCAAACTGGAACGCTCCGTTAACTACACCATCAACAAGCACAGGCTCTCCGTTAGTTTTAATGTCGGGTGTACCTTCAACCATACTGTTAGGATCTGACAGGCTGTCCATAGGCCAGTAGGCCAGCATATGTTTTTTGATTACTACTGCCGATGCACTATCAGACAAGCCCTGGGCATTGGTAATTTCACAATAGAATGAAGTTGAAAAATCTTCGGTTGTTACTGATGATATTGTCAGCACCTCAGATACGGCACCATCAATAGCATTTGACTTATCAGGAGATACCCCTTCGTACCATTGATAGCTGAGACTGCCTTCCAGAGGATCAGAAGCAGAAACTTCAAACTGTACTGATTCGCCAACAAAGGCGTAAGCATTCTTCGGCTCTGCAGTAATCTGAGGCAATTCTTTCTCGGTTGCAAAATACCATAATTCACCAGTATAGGTATTCGGATCTCCGGCCTCATGAACATCGACACGCCAGTAGTATGTGGTGTCAGATGCTAATGTGGTAGAAATTGAACATTCAGAAACCGCTAAGCCTGCTGTAGATTCCAGCCATTGCACTCCTTCCGGATCGACACCAAAATATACATCATAAGTTGGAGAAGCAGCATTAAACACATCCCAATCTAACAGGCTCGTTGTCATTGGAACATCAACCATTCTTCTCTCTGGCTGCGGATATGTAGCTACCGGTTTTGTACCAACAACTTCAACATCAGTAAAGGTTGCATCATCAATACCAATCCAGCCCCAGCCGCCGGTATAAGTATCGATAATATCTACTACATAAGTTTCAGTTGCACTGTCGGCAGAAACAGCGGTTGCTATTTCTTCTGCTGAAAAACCGACAGGCAACCAGTTTACATCCCTATTGCTTTGGCCCGAGGCACTGCGGCGACTGAACAGGAGATATTCCCCGTCACTTACTCGCCTTAGAGCAGCACCCATAAATCCTTCACTCTCGCACAACCCTGGCAAATCACTAATATTCGTCCAGGTTGGTACATCTATTCCACCGGTTCCGCCCAATGTCCAGATCTCTACTGAACTGGTAGATGAAATCAGGAACTCAGGTGAACTGAAAACTTTTACAATAGCATCACTGGCATCACGACTGGAATAATCCTCTTCAAGAGCCATGTAAGCTCCTGACCTGGCAACAGTTCTACTGCTATTAGTATTTTCATCGGTATTCCATGAGATATAGTCTTCATCGCCTTGATTGCTCCAACCCTGGACAGTGCCATCATCAAAATCATAAGTTACAACATCAGCATTTATCGCCGCAGCCAAACTTAAAAGACAAATTACCCCCAAAAACAATTTGATACTCTTCATAATAACCTCCAAAAAAGATTTATATAAAAACTTAACAAACTCATATGATTTCTCATTTCTGAAAACAACTTTCATAACAATACAGATTTGTATTGCGTTAGATTCCGTTACAAATTCTCGTTATATTCTTCTCCTTCCCACACACTACATTAATCTTTGCCTGGTTTATTATTATTTTTTGTTAAAGACATGTAAATCTGTCTTACGTCATTATCACTCAATGCATAGTTAAGAACAGCGATATTGTCAATGGCGCCCTCAAATGCCGACAAACGATGCTCGGGATATCTCATTTTATTACCGGAAGCACAACCAATATACAAATCGTGATACGAACTATATAACCTGTCATTCAGGACCATTGAAGCTGACAGCTCTCCGTTTACATAAAATCTGACACTGTTATCAGTACCAACAGAAATCGCCAGCAGAACCCATTTACCAACCTTAACTTCACAATCGGAAGAAAGGGTAAACTTACCCTTGGTGGTATTAGCAACATGGGATTTTGTCAGGGTATAAAATTCATATTTCTTTTCGCTGTTTATACGCAGCTGCATTGAAAAATTATATTCCGGACCTTTAATGTTGCTAGTCAGCAAAATATTCTGCTGTTTGTCGCTTTCCGGGCAAACCAGGGCTATTAACGAACATTCCTCTCCCGGGAAATTATCCGAAAAGAATTCTGGGACACTCACATAACTGTCAACACCGCTAAAATCGACTGCCGAACCGGAAACTCCGCTGCCCCGAACAAATTTAACCTTGCCAGAATACCTGGCCGATCTGTCGGTCGAATTAATAGTATTTACCGGATATGAACTGTCGGAATCAAATCGCCAGAAAGCAACCGGCTTGAGTCGATATATATCAGCTTCATATTCTGTCGGCAGCTGCCGATGAAAAACCGCGGTATCAATAGCCCTCTTAGTGATAATATTTTTATAGTCAACCCGGGCGGATTCGCCGACACCAAGCCGGACCTTCTTATCGAAACCGGTAGGGTTCATACTGTCACGAACCTCGACCTCTCCGTCAAATACATGCGCGACCGTCTCGCCGTCATCATTAACTAAAACGCCGAATTCGGTACTGAAATCTACTACACTGGCATGCGGGGTACGAACGGTAAAACCTTTAGTGCCCTCACTTACCCGGGTTACAACCGCTCCTTTTACCAGTAAAATATCCTTGGCTGTCTCAAAGTACAGCTCTGCCGGCGACTGGACTATTACCTTGCTGCCGTTGGTACTGGTCAGCTGCACGTAGCCATCTGTCAGGATATACCTGCCGGCATGCAAGTCATGACCTGCATCCAATGAATGAGACTGACTGTCCCATTTCGCATCTACAGAATTGGTGATAGTAGCAACAACTCTATCTGCTACAATATTGTCATTTCTGCTGACATTCAGTACAAACTCGAGCGAAACAAAATACAGAATCACTGCTGCCGCGGCCCAGATTAGTTTATTTACCGATTTGAACGTCGGCCTTTTAGATACCCGATTAACCGGCTCTTCTTTAACACACTCGACCGACGTATCCTGATCCAATACCTGGCGGTTTAGATCGTATTCGATTTTTTCGTGCAGCGCCTTACTGTCGGTCTTACTGATTATACTCCCGCCCTGACGCATCATTCCGGCAATAGCAAAAAATTCGGCATATACACGAATATAATCCGGATTGTCGGTCATATACCGATCAAGTTCACGGTAGCCGCTCTCATCTAAAACGCCTTCCGCTGCCTGCACCAGCAAATCAATAAAATGAGGATCAGCCTGCATTATCAAACCTCCTCCTCAATTGCCATTGTCCTGCGAACACATCGGATTAGGAAATCATGTGCCTTAGACATATTTTTACATACTGACTGAACCGACATCTCGATCCGCTCCGATATGTTTTTCTGCGTCATATTATCTTCATAATACAGTTTCAGGATTTCACGATGCTTATCACTCAGCTTGGTCAGGCACAATTTTAACGTCTCCAGACGGATATTGCTCTCTACGTTAATTTCCGACGCACACCGTTGGAGTTCCTCTTCTATCGCAGGGTTAAAATGAAATATCTCATTTTTCTTACGCCGACGATGCATCAGAACCTCATAATGGGCTATCTTCACTGCCCAGGCCGGAAAACTTGTGCCCGGCTTATATTCGTCAAATTTTCGCCACATCACTGTCGCAACTGACTGCATTATGTCATCCGCATCAGCAAAATTAGATACCATAGTAAGGATATAAGCATATATCCCTTTCTGATTCGCCATCAGAAGCTCTAGATAACTCTCTGTTTGGTCTGTATCTGGTTGCCTGTCGTACATTTCGATATATCCGTTTTGTCTTTATTTGCTTAAAAACAGAAACAAAATCAATTGCCCTCTATTAAATAACTGCATATATACGAAAATTATTAAACCATAATCGTTAAAAATAATATAGACATTTCCCCTCCCAGCTACCCCCAACCACATCCTTAACAATTCATGCCACATAAAACCTGACTATCCAGACACTTACCGCAATTGTTAATTTCGGACCGATAATTGTTAGCAAAATATTAATTTACTCAAAGTGAGATATTTTAGACTTTGCTTTACTGTAAACAAGTTTTAATTCACAATTTGTTATATTAAAAATTCAAATAGTATGCCGCCTGCCCTGAGTTCATCGAAGGGCCGCGGCAATCTGTCACTAATACCTGAAAACTAATACCTCTCAAACCGGCCATCGGTCAGTATGAGTTATTAGATTGAACGAAAAAAGTGATATCCCGCCGACCATGCAAATTAACCGGAACTATCACACCAGACTCCTTTCAATCCCAATCACTATCCGGCACAATAACTGCTTACGGCATCCAGGTTATTATCTCGTCATGACTATGGCTCTCATTCCATTCCCGAAAACCTGCAATATCCCTTACCCCGCCCTCTATCACTGCCTGGTAAACCAGAATGGACGGTACCTTATCCTCCACAGACATCGAATATTTTATCGCCAGTATGGCATTACGGGTTTCAGGTGTCAAAACATCGGCAATCCTGTCAGCTACCTTTTCAAAATAACCGGCAAAAGGTGAACCGCTCAGAATATGTATCAAATCTATCTGCCAGAGATTGCTTCCACTGTCCTTGTAATATGCATGCCATTCAATGCACTGATCCGGCGAATTTAGCAGATTTTTATATCTGATTTCGTGTATCCCGGGATTAGCCGCCAGCCGGGCTATCGCAGCAAAACTGTCGGACAGGCTGAACGGGTCTGTATATATATGAAAGTCTATATCCCGGTTGTTAACCAGCAGCCCGGTCTTTAGCGAACCAACCAGGTTTATCGTCGCTCCTATCGAACTCCATATATCAACTATCCCTGTCCGGTCGATAACCGACCTTGCTTCCTGCTGCATCAGCTCCGCTTGTTCAAAAATACTTCCTTGCATAACTCACTACTCACTATATCTGAATAACATATTTATCGATTCCGCCCCTGCTCTCGCCTTAGAACTCTCTAACGCCTAACTCCAAACTAGCCCAGCCGTTCACTTATCCGTTGAACCACATATGGCGTTTTCTTTACATACTTCAGGTTTACCGCACCCGGCGTATTCAACATAGGTATATAACTGAAAATACCCAGACCGCCGCCGGCACCATTTGCCAGGACAATATTATTCGTCCCCAACACCCTGTCGATTATTCCGGTGTTAATGGATATTGTTTCGATTTTATTGATCGGCATCATCTTTATACCATAATTAAAGACCCCGGCACAAGCCACAACCTTGCACGATGTCAGGATATAAAATGTATTTTTATACTGATAATATGCAATAGCCAAGGCTATAAGATACCCCAAAAACATAATAATACCAAATATCTTATCCGCCCGATAAAAATCCCACACCACCGGTAACAAAACTACTGTAATCCAGATCATGTTAAACACTAACACAATTGAACTCATCCTGCTGAAAAACAGGATATCCTCATCCTTGGCAATATACGGATTGATCTTTAACGGCAAAACTATATTGTTATGCTCGCCGCTCGGCTTTGCCGCGGGTTCAGCCGTCTTCTCCGACATATCTTCGACATTTTTCGACACCGCTTTACTTGCTTCGCTGCTGACCGGATCATTACCATCAGCCTGGAATGCATATTGCGATGGTTCTTCCTGATACTCATTTTCCGGTTTCGGCAGCAGTATCGGACTACCGCATTTGGGACATTTGGCATATTGTCCGGCATATTCTTGGGGAGCATTTATTTTCTGACCACAATT
This sequence comes from Sedimentisphaerales bacterium, assembly GCA_963666285.2. Classification (GTDB taxonomy): domain Bacteria; phylum Planctomycetota; class Phycisphaerae; order Sedimentisphaerales; family SM23-30; genus JAFGDI01. The sequence goes on along the minus strand of OY762711.1, from coordinate 255,208 downwards.
ATTACAATTCGTATATATTTTACCAGACTGCATTTTTCCTCCAGATTCCGCAGCTATCCCATTAGCTGCCATTGTAAATATCAGACCTCGGCTATTATCATAAGAAATTTGTAATTAAGCATACTGCTGACACACACTCCTGTCAAAGCCAAAATTATAACATAAAAACAAAAAGATCGCCTTTTAAAATTCGCAACAAATATTATTGGTAAAGCAAATATCAACACCAGGTTCACCCATAAAACAATATTACTTAATACAACAAACAAGGTATTCCTTATCAATACCTTCAATAACGAATCAATTTGAAGCAATAGCGAAACCAGCAGCCAGCCATATACCATTACCAGCAGTATAATCTCTTTTCTTGATATTTTTATTTTTAACATTTCGTATTTTTAAATAACTCAAAGCAACCAATTTTACATATTTCATCCAGAGACAAAACAACAATATAAATAATCGAACCTAGGCAAACCAGCATCATATTAAGATTAAACGTTAACCCAGTCACACATGTTACTGATACAAAATGAACTATTGCAAGTGCGCAGCCGGTTATGAATTTTTCCTTTCTGGAATAAAACAACTTTACAGGAAAAACATAAAGCAAAAATGAAATAGCAAACGGAGTAAACAACAGATATACAATTGTTTCTTCCAGGATAAAATCATAGTTCAATATTAGGACCATAAAAAAACTTACACATAGACGTATAATAATAAAATATAATATTATAAGGCAGAATTTCAACGGATTCATCAAAGTATCTCCCCAAAAAATCTATAATAATGAAAATACCGGGAAACAGGATACAAAGCTTCAAATTTTTCTGGCGTAATACCGCACTGCTCAGAAATTTGTTCTATGCTATGGCTAGCATATAATTTATTATTCTTTAGATCAACAACAAAGTATTCATTATCGCCGTCATTATTGTCGCTCGATAATTGATTATGAGGTTTATGCCTGATACCAAATATATAATCTTCATCAAAGTTAAGCCTGTCTGCTGAAGATAAATCCATATCCTGAGCCAATACTTTATGATAGTGGTCTTCAATTCCCTGATAATCTCCATTATAGCAAATATAAAAATCATCTTTAAGCTTAACACAATAACCAAAATATATACTGCTATAGGTATGTATCGCAACAAAGATCATAACTCCAAATATTATAATCTTAGGAACCAGCATGATTCTGCCTTTTTTTTCAACTTGCATAAATCCCTCATGTATCCAAAATTTTTCAATTACTCTATATCTATTTTTTCACCATTCATTTTCAAGCATCTAACCTCTAACGGATTGTTTTCAAGAAACTCAACATTCCAATTGCGATCACTTATATTAGACCATTCACTAGTGGCGTCAAAGGTCAAATCATATACTCTTAGTGCAATGTCTAAGTTTGGTATTTCCAAATTTGCAACAACATATCTCCGACCGTATAATCCGATATGGTAACGCCCGTTAACAGCTTTTGATTTATGTGAAATAAATGTTCCAATTGCTGGTGATTGATACTTTATATAACCATCAGTGAACGGCTTATGTGTTATCGCATCTCTGATTTCAATGTAACCATTTGAAGTTCGGATATCGCAACCGCAAAGAAATAATAACAACAATATCCATATTACCGACTTTCCCATCTCAACTTCCTTTCTAAATACAGATACGTCTTTAAGAATGCTGGCAAATAACCAAATCTTTATTCAATACCATCAAAAAAACAAAAATCCCTTTTCCTGGAATCTTTTACACAAATTCTCCACCCTCCAATGCATCAGTTTTTAAATAAGGCATCCGCAAATGTGGACATCTCAAACTTTTCACTTTTCATCATTCATTTTTCACTTGGCAAAGCTCGTCGCTCCGCGGCAAGATGTGCTTCTAACATATTTGATTCTTCATCCTTGACAATCCTAATATACCTCCCGCAACAGCAATATACAATAATAAAAACCTGACACTCAAATTAATACCCACTCCCAGAAACACATTCCAATTACCAAAAAATTACAACCGATTATTGCCAGACAGTATTAGTCAATATTTACAGTTTCACTGTTCACTGCTCAATCTCTTTGCGATCTTCGCGGTCTTTGCGAGAGATAAATCATTTCAAAATTACCTGGCCTGCAACTTTCCTGTTTATATATTCTACAGCTCATCTGCCAATCGCTTTCCATTTTTTCTTTCTTTATCGGTGTGCATCGGTGTTCATCAGCGGTTCTCTTATAAGGCGTTAGCCGTTTAAAACAAGTTGTCCGCAAATGCGAATTATTCCTGATGTCAACGTACATCAGGACACCGGAATTTTTCACTTTTAATTTTTCATTTTTAATTTAGCGAAGCTCGCCGCTCTTCTTATTTTTTAGATTTCCAGATTTCAGACAGATACTGCAATTTTGATATAAACTTTACTCACGCGTCAGCTTTAAAATTAGTTGTGAGCCATTAGGCGAACACCTCAATTCTTCACTATACGTTCTTCGTTCTTCACTCAATTATCTGGTCAGCCCAGCAGTGAAAAATGGCCGAATTGGCTCATGGTAAATATACGCCGTTATCTCTCCGTGGCCCGCCGCGTACCCTCCGTTGGCCGCCGCGCTATCGCCGCATAGTCTCCGCATACCCGCCGCTATAGCAGAAAAGCTCTTCTCACCGCCGCGCTAATCCGTTGCCCCTCCGTAAGCCGCCGTAACCCGTCGCGCTGTCTCAATAACCGCCTGTCGGTCGGCGTTCGCCGGGACGAGCCGCCGTTTCTCTTTTTACCGCCGCATGGTCGGCGTTACCCGCCCGTCGGCCTCCGCGTTTTTGCCGTTATACCTCCGCACAGCCGCCGCTGCCCGCCGCGCTGAATTATCCCCGGCTTCCGTTACCATTTAAAAAGTTATACTTCAGCATTGATAAATTTGGGATTATTACCGACCTGGTACTACCAAATAACAAATAATCGTTTGGAAATTATGCGTAACGGATAAGGTCGGCACGCAATAGGTATGTGAATTGTATTTTAATATTACCGGCTATGTTAATTGCATATACAGGCATAAAAATGGATTAAATTGATGCATTTAAAGCCTGGTTTTGACTGGCTGATTATAGTTTTTTTTACTCTCTGGTAAACATATATTGATGCTTGATAATGAAATGACTGGAATAATAAAGCCCTGACCAACAAAAAACCCTGCTTTCTATCAGAAAACAGGGTTTTATGTATAAGCCACCGGAGAGACTCGAACTCTCGACCATTGGTTTACAAAACCAACGCTCTACCAACTGAGCTACAGTGGCATCGCCTGTGCAAAACAGACAATAGACGGGACATAATATCATAAATTCTTATATTGTCAACCCTTTTTCCTGAATCTTTTGATGTAAACCGGGATAAGTTTGCGGAAAAAAAACGACGTCTGAGTTAGCATTATAAACTATTATGGCAAATAGTATTATAAAGTATAGTCCAGCAGCTCTATCCCGAGCTCTTGCGCTATTCTCTTGGCGTTTTCCCTGGCAAGCGGGAGCTTATTATATCCGGTCAGGTTTACCCGACGGTCCTGGGTACTGACCAGGACAAGATTAAGCTCGTATGCCGTGAAAAATTCGTCCAGATACACCGGGCATAACTGTATAGCGGCAAGTGAATTGTACTTAATTACCAGGTTTCTCGGACGCGGGTTCTTGATGTCAATTACCCCGTATTCGATCAGAATTCGCTCTTGTTCGGTTTCAAATCTAACCTTTTGGATGTCATAACCGGGGTATATGCCCAGCCCGCCGATCAAGGCAAAGAGCAGGCAGCCGAAAATAACCAGGAAGTTGCCTATTTCGGTGTACTGGCTGTAATAGCCATGGCTAAAACTCAGATACCATGACATAGGCAATAAAATAAGTCCTATCAACGCCAGGGCCATCCAAAGAGCAGTTTCAACACCGCTGCGCTTCAGGATTAATACACCTTTTTCTTCGGCAAGTTGTAAACTCCTGAGTGCCATAGAGCTGCGGTTAATTGCTTCTTTATGGATTTTGATCTTATACTTTTTGAGCTGGACCTCTGATACGGTATGGTCAAGGTCTTTATTTTCTGAGCTCATGCCGCAGCCGCGGATAATAGCGGTAATTGAGTTTAATGATTGCAGCAGCTCTTTTCTTACTTTTCCGGCTGCTATTACTACCTGGCCGGGTTTGTCGGCATGTTCGAGTACCAGCACGCAGTTACTGCGAGACGGCAGCCAGCGAATACCCTTCTGACCGCTGTTTAATACCAGGGATGCGTGCAGAGAATCCAGTTCCAGGAAATATAAAGTTGAAAAGAAGAAGAAACCCTGCCTGATATAGATACCGCTGCCAAAGCCGGGCCAGGTGATTACATCACGTCTCAATACCAGGAATGAACCGGTCAAAATATTGAGGCAGCCTAATATTTCAAACATAAAGACAATATGGTTTTCGAGGCCCGGCATAGCGGTCTTTGACAAAATTCGCATAACAATAGGCATGCAGCCGGCAATTATGAGTAATAAACCGGTAATCCTGATAGAATTGTGAGGGACCATGGTAATTGAATGATGGTCGGTTTTTACTACAGGCCTGCTCAGTAGTATCGGCCGAAGGCGACTCCTTCGTACCATAACTTTCCAGATGTCTTTTGTCTTGCCGTGAGAAAAAACCATGAACTATTATTGCCTATAAGGTACTGAAATGCAATAGCTTAAAATCGTATGGCATACCTTTTCGCTGCTTATCATCAAAGGTGCAGATGTATTATAGCTGATTATTAACAAAAATCCCGCAAGAAACTGCTGACAGCCAAAGTAAATATAAATATCCTTTGGGCTGCTGACATTTTATGATTGGCAATAATCTTAATGGAAGAATTTAATGGCATAAACGCCGCCGATCAGCAGAATTATGAAAGCCAGGCTCAGTAAATTGAAATACTTATCAATAAACGGCTTTATGGTAGGGCCAAACTTGGCGAACAGCCCGGATACCAAAAAGAACCTCGCCGAACGGCTGATTGTCGAGGCGATAAGGAACATAGGAAAATTAATACCGGCGACTCCGGCAGTTATAGTGCAAACCTTATAAGGCAGCGGGGTAAAGCCGCAGGCAAATACAATCCAGAAATCATATCGGTCGTACCAGCCAGAGAAAGTATCGAAATTTTCATGGGTTATCTTGGCCCATTCCATATGGGCAAAGACCCAGTCGCCGATCTGGTCCCATAGGAACATGCCTATGCCGAAGCCCAGTATGCCGCCAATAACACTGGCAACCGAGCAGAAAAAAGCGAAATTAAACCACTTCTTTGGTGCGCCCAGGGTTAGTGGTGCCAGCAGTACATCAGGCGGTACCGGGAAGAACGAAGATTCGGCAAAGGATAATATGCCCAGCGCCCAGACACCATAAGGTGTCTCAGCCCAATGGAGAACCCAATCGTACAGCCTGCGGTGCAGATGCCAGTTTGGCACATGCATTTTATGCTCTATGGCCGGTGCAGAGCCGGTTTCCGATATGTCGGAAGATTCTGCTAAGTTATTATCCTGCAAAATGATATCCCTTAAAACTCTGGTTGTAAAAGCAGGTTAGCTGACAGGTTCCAAAAATGCCGGGTCGATAGTAACCGCAGCTGACTGGCCGAGAATATCGACCTTTAGCAGGATCCTGGTAACCGATTCTTTCTTTTCCACAATACCTTCAACGCCTCTGAGCGGTCCGGAGGTAACGACGCAGCGCTTACCTTCGACAACAGACGGGAACGGGTCAACTTCAGCACCGCAGGTTAATGCCGTATAGACATCGCGAAGCTGGCTGACGAAACTTTCCTGATCTGCTACCGGGATAACATTTGCTATCCTATTGGTAGTAAGAGCTTTGTATCGATCTTCATCGTCACCGCAAAAGAACAGGTAGCCGCCGAAAAGCGGCAGCAGAGATTTGAATTTTCGTTTGCCCTTGATGCTGGTTTTTTCTACCAGCGGCAGAAAATAAGTAATCTCCATTTTTAGCAGCTGCCACGCTAAAGCCTTTTCGTTACGAGCTTTAGTATGCGCTACCCACCATAGACCGGTATTTTCGTCCCCGTTAAGACAATCATCTGGAAAGATAATTGCCGGGTTATCTGACAATTTCAACATTATATTTTTTCTAGCCTTCCGTAATTGTACCCACACGCACAAAATAACCGCATTTTTTAGCAGCTTGATGCATGTGTGAGCATCTAAGTCCAATTTCTTCACATATTATAGCCATTATCGGCCATATATAAATATCGTTTTACTATTATTTAAGTTCTTTATTAATCCAAATATCAAACAATTTATTTTAACCTGGAGGTATAAAATTAATTTTTCCTCATTTTGCCCGTTATTTTGCCTCGTTTTTTATATGCATATTGCATGCTATGCCTGATGTTTTCTCATTTGCAAAATGTCAGCGAAAACCGGGGATAATTCAGCACAGCAGGCAGCGGCGGCAGTGCGGAGGTATAACGGCAAACACGCGGAGGCCGACGGGCGGGTATCGCCGACCATGCGGCGGTACAAAGAGAAACGGCGGCTCGTTCCGGCGAACGCCGATCGACGGCGGGCTATTGAGACAGCGCGACGGGCAACGGCGGCTTACGGAGGCCCAACGGATTAGCGCGGCGGCGAGAAGAGCTCTTCTTACCTTACGGCATACCTACGGAGACTACGCGGCGATAGCGCGGCGACCAACGGAAGGTGCGCGGCGGGCCACGGAGAGACAACGACAGAAAACAGTTCTGAGGTAATCTGCCCGTTTTTCACTGCTGGGCAGACCAGATGCCGCTCCGCGGCATCTGAAGTGTAAAGTGTAAAATAAAAAGAGTAAAGGAGGTGTCCCGATATACATCGGGACGACTCATTTTAAAGCTGACGCGTGAGTAAATTTTATATCAAAATTGCAGTATCTGTCTGAAGTCTGAAAAGTTTAGAGGAGCGGCGAGCTTCGCTAAATTAAAAATGAAAAATTAAAAGTGAAAAATTAAGGTGTCCCGATGTACATCGGGACGACTCATTTTAAAGCTGACGCGTATGTTAGATTCTCTCGAAATGTTGATAAATTGATGATGGATGAATTTAAAATGTATTAAACGGTTACGCCTTATAAGAGAACCGCTGATGAGCACCGATGCACACCGATAAAGAAAGAAAAAATGGAAAGCGATTGGCAGATGAGCAGTAGAATAGGAAAAGGAAAGTTGCTGTCCAAGGTAATTTGAATGATTTATCTCTTTATAGTATAATAACTTACTCACACTGAACGATGGTTAGTTTGAGAGGCATAAGAGATAAGGGATAAGGCATAAGGGGAGGAAAGCCGCGGCCCTTCGATGAACTCAGGGCAGGCGGCAGGCTAATTTAAATTTGAGCTTAATGTATTGTCTAAAAACATGTTACAGTAGTATGTAGATTCTGATCGGTTAGTTTGAGTAACTTACAATAAGCCTTAATTTATTGGGTTTTATGCCTATGCGTTCAAATAGTACACATCTAATTCGACTTTTGAGTGAGGACACATACTCAGGGATTTTTTAAATTTTGTTATTTGACAAGGGCGGGAAAGTGTGTAATAATTGTAATAGTTAAAGTAGTACAGTTTTAATTCAGGGCGAGCAAGCCTCTCCTAAGAAAGTGCAAAGTGTAAAATGGTGTCGCTGTTGCAACCTTGTTTTAAAAACTGACGCATAGCGAAGTGCCTTTGGCGAGATTATTATTTTATTGCTCAGCCCCTTTGACGAGCTCAAGATTTTTGACGGGGACGGCTAAGTTACCTTAAATTATGCATATAAAGATTGACAATTTATCAGACCGGCCTGTGTATCAGCAGATAGTTGACCAGGTTAAGCGTGATGCGGCGCTGGGTCGGCTGCGGGCTGGTGATAAGATACCGCCAGTTAGGCAGTTAGCGGCTGAGATAGTGATCAACCCGAATACGATCGCGAAGGCGTACCGGCAGCTTGAGCAGGAAGGCGTGATAACGACGCGGGCGGGTTCGGGCACGTTTGTTGCCGAGATTCAGAATACGCTGAATGATGCCGCGAGGAAGTCGCTGGTGTGCGGACAGATGGAGCTGGCGGTGGTTGACGCGGTGCATACGCGGGTGACTGAGAAAGAGCTGGCCAAGTGGTTTGGCGAGCTGGTGGAGAAATACTATAAATAACTCAAACTGACCGATTGTCAGTTTGAGAGGTATTAGGTATTAGTTTTTAGGTATTAGGGAATGTTACGGCTACGCCGAGACTAAATTTATTATGGAAAATGCGATAACAATTGACGGGTTAACGAAGTATTATGACGGGCGGAAGATCCTGGATGATATTACCCTTTCGATACCGAAGGGGTGTATCTACGGGCTGCTGGGCCGGAACGGGATCGGTAAGACGACGCTGATACGGATACTGCTGGGGCTGGAGCCGCCGACGCGCGGGGTGACGAAGATGTTTGGTCATGACTCGATGGATATGCCGGCGGAGGTACGTGGGCGGATGGGTTATGTTGCCGAGGGTCATCATCTTATCGAGCGGTATCGGGTTGGGCGACTGGTGGATTTATGCCGGGGGCTGGCGCTTCGCTGGGATGAGAAGCTATTTGACGACCTGATGAGCGAGTTTCGGCTGCCGCTGGATAGGAAGGTTAAGCAGATGTCGATGGGGATGCGGGCGCAGCTGTCTTTGATACTGGCGATGGTGACTGACCCGGAGCTGCTGATAATGGATGACCCGACGCTGGGGCTTGATACGACAACGCGTCGTCAGTTCCTGGAGATGGCGATTGACCTTATACAGCGGGACGGCGAGCGGACGATATTGTTCAGCTCGCATATCCTGGGCGATGTTGAACGGATCGCCGACCGGATAGGTATGATAATACATGGTCAGCTGATAGTGGACTGTACGATGGAAGAGCTGAAGACGCGGGTGCGTAAGATGCGTGTGATCTTTGATGAGACGGTCCCGGAGGAGCTGTATATATCGGGGGTTATCAGCCGAAAGGACAGCGGGCGTGAGATGGTGATAACAGTTGCAGACTGGAACGAGCAGAAGCAGGCGTACCTGGAGACGTGTAAGCCGAAAGAGTGCGTGGATATACCACTGAGCCTGGAAGATATGTTTGTTGAAATTACTGCCTAACGGCAGTAATTTCAAGTGAATAGTGAAGAACGAAGAGTGATGAGTTAAGGTGTCGCTAACGCGACCGTGTTTTAAATCGCCTGCGGCGATGCTTGGCGACTAATAGAAAATGGAAATATTAATAACCGTTCATACTGAACGTATAAACTTTGAATAATAAATACCTACATAATTCTTGAGATGGCTACCATTACTCACAACTAATTTAACTACTAGCGTGACCTTGATTAATACAACGAAAGAAAAGAATATGTTGACTTTGATAAAAAAAGAGATACAGGACAGTTTTGCAGTGTTAGCGGTCTATGCAGCAGTTGCGATCTGCTGGCTGGGCTATAACTACTATTTTGAAAGTTTGTTCAGGAATTATTTCGACAGGATATTATTTACAAATATCTCTATCGGTTTAGCGTTACCGGCGTTTGCGATATTCCTTGGGCTGGTGCAGTCGTCAAATGATGTGAACTGTAAATATTCAGCGTTCCTGATGTCGATGCCGGTTACAAGACGGCAGCTGTACCTGGCGAGAATTATCGCCGGGGGCGGAAGTATAGCGATGCTGTGCTTGATATGTTTAGTTTTAACATTAATAGAAACCAGAGAGGCCGGTTATGAAGATTACATTGTACTCAATTCTTCGCTGGTATTTAAGTGGTATGTTTTTGTCCTGCTTGGGGCGCTGGTTAGCTACGGTCATGGGATAAACCTGGGCGGGTATAAAGATTTCCGATTGATATTATCATTTATTGGCAGTATAGGTCTGTTTCTGCTGCCAATATATGTTGTTTATCTGAAAGGGATGGGGATGTTTGCAGGTGTGCTGCTGACAGTATGGGCGGCAGGGATATTGTATCTCGGATATGAGAAGTTTAATAATAGACCGCTTTAAGAAGTCAAAAACTAAAAGCAAAGAGCTCAAGAAAACAATCTTAAACTGTTTGTGAAATATAAGGTTTAACATGGATAAGATAAGAATATTATTAATAAGTGTTCTGTCGATACTGGTTGGCAATATAGCGTTGAGCTATGTCAGGAACAGTTTACAAAATGAATATATCGCAGAGACAGAGTACGGCCTGGTTAGAACCCAGATAGAACCTTCGGGGCTTATGCCGGAATGGGATGAAAAGGAAGGGTTGGGACGAAAGTCACAGCTGAGCATCAATTTTGACCTTCTGGGATATTCAGGCAACGTCCGGGACAAAAAACAGGCGTGGACAGGTGCGTTGCTTAAGGAGTTAAAGGCCGATGTATGGCAATATATGGTAAATGTAACACCATCGGAGAAGTATGCGGGTGTATATGAGGTAAGAGATGGAGCTAAATTGTATGGCTATTGGGGAGCGAACGGTTTTTCTAAATCCGGGCCAGATGAGGTCGGTAAATTCGGCAGAGACATTGCCCGCCGGGTAAGATGGGATAAGGAAGGATATTTATGCTACGATCTATTTGACAGGCAGGCGAGGACATTATATTCACTGAAGGTTAGAGAAATAAGTCAGGAGCCGGGTGAGAGCCCGTTTCATATCAAATATATGCCGGGGATTAAGCTGCCGGATACAGTTGACATGATTGATTTTGCTAATACATATCTTTATGAATCGGATATAGATTTAGGTGTACTGAATAATAGCTGCCTGGAATACGGTTTTAATTTTATACCGACGATGAGAGAGGCAACAGAAGCTGAGATTACCAGTAAAGAATATGAAGAGTACCGCAATATTGAAATTAATGGTAAAAAAATACTGGTTGATATGAGCAATAGAAACTGCCTATATAGAGCGTCTGAATATTATAGCAAAATGAAGATTTACGATAATGCCGGACAGGTGTATGTAGTAGATGAAGATACACGAGAGATAAGTCCGCTGTGTAAGCTGCCTGCTGAAGAGATAACGAAACCTGGCAAAGACAATTATTTGCGTATATTCAGTAAAATCAGCAGGGACAAATATGATTCGCTGGCCAAAGAACAAAGTAAACTTCTTGATGTCGAGCCGATCGGGTATTTCTATGCATCGTATTCGAAAGATAATGAGGTCTCGGTAACGGTATATAATAAAGAAGGAAAAGTAATTGCCAGTGAAAGAAAAGACAGCCACTCAAAATATCTGGCCAACAACCATGAAGGATTGTGGTTTGCCCGGACGGTGGTAGAGAATATGCCGGGACCGGCGATAGCAGCAGCGTCGTATTTTGCCAGAGATATGACCGAACCAATGAAACAGTGGCAGACGCTGTTTCTGATGCCGGGTTCGATAGCGAATTACTCGACGATGATAAAGGATGGCAATCCACTGGAATATATTAACCAAATAGGGTTATGTGTTTACCTGACAGGCGGAGTGTTTGTATTTTACCTGTTCAATGTAAAGAAATACGGGTTGTCAAAAAGTGAGCGTCAGTATTGGATGTATTTCATCCTGCTGTTTGGGGTGATGGCATTTGTCGCATATATGATAGCGAGGCCAAAGATAGTGCAGGTAACATGTGCGAATTGCGGTAAACTGAGGCGGCCAGACCAGGAGCGATGTCATTCATGCCGGGCGAGCTGGGAGATGCCGCAGCTGGCAAAGGCAGGCTGGAGTATAAAATAGTAATTAGTTAGCAGTTAGCAGGAAACAGCCATAGATAAAACTCTCTTAGCATTTAGGTGCGGTTTATGCTTCGCATCATATGCATGGCGCACTTTTGACTGTTCAACATTATACGCAAAGGCCGAAACAGGCCCAATTAAGTGAAAAACGAATAGTGAAAAATGAAAAATTAAGGTGTTCGACTATCGTCTCACGTTTTGTTTAATATTAAAGCGTTGCAGGAAGGCCCTTTTAGGCGATTTACCAGAGGCACTTCGTTATTGCAACTTAAAAACTGCGAAAGTAAACGGGTATTAGGGAAGGTTTGTCGCAAAGCGGCAAGCTAATTAAATCATTAATGTAACAATTTGTATTAAATTGTGTTACAGCAATAAAAAGTGTAAAATCGGTCACTTTGAATAATAATACTAATCTACCATAAACAATATCATACTAACTGCTAACCGCTAACTAATTACTGGATTTTGAGCTGGTAATTTATGCGTTTATCACCTTTGGGGTCGCGGAGTCCGACACGTACATATCGGCCAAGCCATTTGACGGCATCTTTGACCAGAAATGCCCGGGTAATGGTAGTGTCAGGTTCGAGCCGGGCACTCTTTTCATCATAGTCACCATCGGGCAATACGATAAAAGTACGCAGAGAATAATTTTCCGTACCATTATTGGTAAGTATCATCTGTACGTACATATCGGTATCGTTGACACGACGAGCAAAGACCCGGGCATCGATATCCTTCATTTCGATAGTGAACGGTACAGCCACATTTATAAAATAGCTCTGGTCGGCATCAACCCTGAAACCGAGCTTTATGAGCTTTCTGCCACTTATTTCGCTACTGGGGAACTTAATCTTCAGGTCAGTTTCAAAAACCTGGTCGGGCTTGAGCATAATAGAGAAAGACTGAGGTTCGACCATCCAGTTTTCCTGGTCAGCATCGTCGAGCAATACGCGTGCCTGTCCCATAACGGTTGTCTTGAAAGGATTTTTGAACCGGAGTTTTACTTTCTGACTGAAAACACTGGCGTCGAGCACGTCCGGTTCCAGCCGGACGGTACTTCTCAGCATGGTAATCTCGGTATCGATCCCACTGATAATCTGCGGCCAGTTTGTAAGCTTAAGGACAGAGGATTCACCTCTCTTTTCGAGGAAAGATGTGTTGCCGAAGATATCGGTGGTATGCGGCCTGCTACCGAGATAGAGTTCGAACTCACTTGGGCTGCTGGCAGCCATATCATCGTAGTTTTCGTCCCAGACGACCATAACCCCCCTGCCGTTTCGATCGAACAGAAGAGCGGGCACTTCATGTGATATCTCAAATTCGCCGAGCAGAACAGCACCGCTGAGCATATCAGAGATAGTGCGGAATACCAGGAACTTTTCGTCAACCTCTATATCACGGTTAGCATTGATCTCGCGTTTATTCCAGGGGTGAGGTATAAAAACAGCTTCACAATCGGCCTTAACCGAATAGATAAGCCGCTTGAAGAAATCGATAAGTACATCATCTTCACGATAAATATTATTATCCAGCGGTTCAACAGTGACCCATACATCAGACAAGCCGTTATCTTTAAAATTTTTGATATAGTCCGGAATAGCATGCGGCTGGATAGCAGAAGGGACAAACATCGTTATAGACCTGGTGCCAACATCGTCATAGTTAAGATTATTGGTAGCTTCGAGCGGCACGCTAAGCTTGGTGTTCCTCACAACCTTGTTAAACTCAACACGAAGTTTTTCGGTAACAGGTTTGATACGCGGGTCCCAGCGTTTATCTATACTCTGATCGGGTCCGATCTGCCAGAAAGGTATCTGCAAGGCATAACGAGCAAGAATAAATCCGATCTCATCCTGCCATATTTTTGAATCCTGGCTAAGGACATCGAGCAGTCCGCTACCGGTCATATCCATGCCGGAGATAAGGTCAGAAGATACTTCATCGAAAGTGGCAACCAGCCTGATACGAGATTCCTCAAGGTCAATTAACTTCCTATCGAAATCCTTAACGTTTAAAATTGCCGGGCAAAGATTGTCCTGGTTTCTCCAGACCGGCAGTTTAATAATTTTGGTCTGTAGTTTTTTGGATAAGTTAATAATCTCATCCATATTACCACTGGAATCATCCATGGTAATGACACCGAAATCATAACCGCCTTCGAGATCGCCGCTCTGTAAAGGTGCGAGCCTGGCAAAGTCCATATCTCGTACAGCAATGAGAATATTCGAGGAATAAATCTCCAATCTCGCATGATATACCCCTGCCGAAAGGTCACCGGGATACAGTTTACGAACTTTTACCTCTCCTTCGATCCCGGAAAGCACCCAGCTTTCGCTGAAGATTCTGTTTTCATCACGGTCGAATATAACAAGATTGGCCCGATAGTCAAGGATACCGGCACTTTGCAGCTCAACATTTATACAAGGTTCAACCCTGGCAGGAAACACGTTTGCAACCTGATCAGTTTTAAGCAATACCCTGGGCAGCTGGAAAATACCGATGTCATCGAACCAGGCAACAGCATCAATATTCTGCTCGAACACATTCGTGCCCATCATTGATTTATCCCACTGGCTCTTCTGGAGCAGCCAAAGCCCAACAGAGAGATACCTGGCATCAGGAAACTCGCCAGGGATATAGACATCAACTCTGAGCCATTGGTTTCCCGCCAGATCAGCGGGAGAAATAAGTTTGGAGAATCGCTGGCTGCCAGGGATTTCACGACCGAGTCGATCAGTAAGCACACAGCTGATCTGAGCCCTGCAATCATGAGCGTTTTCGAGTGAGACAAAGCCGGTTACCTGGCAGTCGCTACCGGGTTTGACAACCTGTCGGCGACGTGCATATTCATATGCAACACTGCCGCCATCGGAAATAAGTTTGAAGCTGTAATTGCCACTTCTTTTGCGGTCAGAGCTGATCTGGCCGTTCGAATAATGGGGAAACCCTTCTCTGCCAACAATTTTTTCCCAGAACATTGGAATATCTTCGAAGTGGGTATCACGTTCCTCAAAATCGAAGGTGGAAACAATCTGATGGCCCCCACTATTTATCTGGCAGAAGCAACCATCAGCAATTAACCCGAAAATGCATAAAGCAAGCATGCAACAGCCCGCATGAGTGAGTGATAACAATCGCAGCGTACCACGCAATGATACTAAGCCAAAAATATTTGATGTCTCTATGCGACTTTGTTTTATATGCTGGCGCAAAAGCTGGCTCCAAAATGTAACTTTTTAAAAATTAATACATTTAACAAAAAAATTAGAAAGTATTTATTTTCAAAACCGGCCTCAAATGGATTTTTATATTCAAACAGACCGATTTATCAGTATTGAGGCAGACAAGAGATTATTTTCTCAAACGCGGTTTTTTACGCGCAGCGGTTTTCTTGCCGGCGGTTTTCTTAACAGTAGAATTACCTTCCAATACTTTTATCGCCTTTTTAAGGTCGGCAACCTTAAAAATACCACTGGTCTTACCACCTTTGGCGCCTGAAGTTACATAACAGTATGTAATATTGATATGATGTTGGGAAAGTTTTTGAGCCACATCAGCCATAGAACCCGGCTTATTGGGCATAGTAACACAAAGAACATCGGTATGGTTGACCTGTAAGTTAATCTTTTCGATAATTTCCAAGGCATGATCCGGTTCGGTAGGAACGATTCTCAATACTCCATGTTCAACAGAATCCATCATTGTCATAGCAATGATATTAACCTTTTCATTTGCCAGTTCGTTTAGAACCTGGGCCAGGATGCCGGGCTTATTGATAAGAAATACCGACAACTGCTTCATTACCTGCATACTGCATTCTCCTAAAATTGTAATTTCGTAATTATTACCCTAATTATAATCCAAACACCGGTACAATAAAGTGTTTTATCAACCGAGATTACATCTTTTTTAGACACCGGCCTAAAAACTCCAAAAGCGGCTAAAAAATGAAGTAACTCTATGTAAATTATACAATTTACAACAGGTTAAATGTCGGGGCGAAATGTGAGGCAGCCAACCATCAAGCCCTAACTGTCTTATTAACAGCGACTTAGGGTGTGAAAAAATTATTACACCAAGTCTCTTGTAACCAATGTAAAATCGTGATAAAATATGGCGTTTAATATGGATAAGATAAATCTGCTCCGGGCACCATACAAACAGAAGAAATTGAGTTTCGGGCAGATAATTTGCGAAATATACTGTTACCAATACTGAAAGGACATATTGTGTCTATATTTGACCCGCTATTAGGACGCTTCTCTCTGGATATGGGAATTGACCTGGGTACCTGTAATACCCTGGTTAGTGTTCGCGGAGAAGGTATCGTACTAAACGAGCCTTCGGTAGTAGCAGTTCGCAAAGGTACCAACCAGGTTTTACAGGATGGAAATGCAGTAGGTATTGTCGCGAAGGAAATGTTGGGAAAAACACCAGAATCGATATCAGCGATAAGGCCTCTGAAAGATGGTGTAATCAGCGATTTTGAGATAACTGAAGCGATGCTTTCATACTTTATCCGTAAAGTACACGGCAGTCGAAAATTTATCGCCCCTAAGCCAAGGGTAGTAATAGCAGTACCATCAGGCATAACAGCGGTAGAACGCAGGGCAGTACTGGACAGTGCCATAAGGGCAGGCGCCAGAAAGGCTTATCTCGTTCAAGAGCCGAAAGCAGCCGGTATGGGTGCCGGATTGCCTATTGTCGAACCGACAGCATCCATGATCGTGGATATTGGCGGTGGTACTACCGAAGTGGCGATTATGTCACTTGGTGATGTAAGTGTAAGTGAATCTGTACGGGTTGCGGGCGACAATATGGACGAAGCTATAATCGCCCATCTTAAAAGAACATATAACCTCCTGATTGGTCAGCCCAGAGCCGAAAAAATCAAGCTTCAGATAGGTTCAGCGGCCCCTCTGGAAGAAGAACTGACCATGGAAATAGCCGGTCGGGACACAATATCCGGTCTGCCAAGGAAGATTGTAGTGACAAGCGAAGAGATTCGGGATGCCCTGAAAGAGCCAATTTCTGCAATGATAGAAGCTGTAACACATACTTTGGAGAAAGCTGAGCCGGAACTGGCAGCTGACCTGATCGATAACGGCATATGCCTGGCCGGCGGCGGAGCATTACTGCGTAAGCTGGACGTAGTTATCAGTAACGCAACCGGTCTTGACGTAAGAGTTGCGGACGACCCATTAAGCTGCGTGGCTCGCGGCACAAGTATTCACCTGGAAAACCTTGAAGTCTGGAAAGATACGCTTGATTCAGATGACAGCATTTAATTTTTCAAACTGACTGATGACTAGTTTGAAAGGAAGTATGAGATAAGTGGTTAGGCATAAGGGTTGGAATGCCGCTTAGCGGTGAGTTATTTGTTTTTTATAAAAGATCATGTCAAAATTTTTACAGCTATATAATAGTGTAAAATTGGTCACTTTATTTAATTAATGAGAATAGTATTACAAAGAGTATCGGAAGCTAAAGTTGAAGTTGACGGCGAGGTAACCGGCCGGGTCGGGCATGGTTTGCTGGTGTACCTGGGAGTTGGCAAAGGCGACAGCGAGCATGAAGCTGCGTTTATCGCGGGTAAGATTGCGGGTCTGCGGATATTTTCTGATGATGCCGGGAAAATGAATTTGTCGGTTAAAGATGTGGGCGGTGAGGTACTGCTGGTGAGCCAGTTTACTTTGTATGGTGACTGCCGGAAAGGGAGGAGGCCTGGATTTGATATGGCGGGTGACCCGGCGGAAGCTGACAGATTGTATCAGTATGTTGGTAAGCAGCTGGAAAATGAAGGGATAAACGTGGAGTATGGCAGATTTGCGGCACATATGCATGTGAGCAGTGTAAATGACGGGCCGGTAACGTTTATAGTAGAAAGCACGGGAAAATAGAGAAAATACGGTTCACTTCAAAATGCTGGTGATTTTGGTGGCATAGCTAAAGTTGATTTAAGCCAGGCACCAAATATATGAATGGCTTTATTGAACAGTCAAAAGTATGCCATGCAAAGATATGCGGCAAAAAGTACTGCTTGATTAGAGAAAAATCAGGTGTTATGATAGTTCAATAGTTCTGCTGGAATAAGAATTGTTACAGATTTTGAAAAGGAAATAATCGTGCGTGAGATAATTATTATGAGAGTGCTTATGCGGCTTTTGTTATTGTGTGCCGTTATGACAGTTGCGGTATCGGGTACAGTTGTGATGGGAGCGAATTATCAGGCCGGAGTGGTATTGGAAGAGTTTGTTTATGAGACCGCTCCTTTTCCTTCCTGTCATGCCTCGACTATACTGGAGCTGGCTTCCGGCGAACTGCTGTGTGCCTTTTTTGGCGGAACAGCCGAAGGCAATGATGATGTTGAGATATGGGTTTCACATAAGAAACCGGGCGGGAAATGGACAGAACCTGTAAGTGCTGCGGACGGGATACAGGCAGAAGGAGAAAGGCTGCCGGCCTGGAACCCGGTATTATTTCAGCCGCAGGGTAGAGATATAATGCTGTTCTATAAGGTCGGTCCCAAACCAAGCCGGTGGTGGGGATTGGTAAAGACCTCTGATGACGGCGGCCATACCTGGAGCGAGGCAAACAAACTTGATGACAACCTAATAGGCCCGGTGAAAAATAAGCCGATACAGCTGAAAGACGGCACGATCTTATCCGGCTCCAGTACCGAAGATGCGGGCTGGCTTGTTCATGTTGAACGAAGTACAGACGGCGGCAGGAGCTGGAAGAGCATCGGTCCGCTAAACGATGGCAAGGTAATGGGTGCGATCCAGCCGACCTTGCTGGCTTATCCTGACGGGCGTATCCAGATGCTTTGCCGTACAGGTTCTAAAGTTGGTTTTATTGCCCAGGCGTGGTCTGAAGATAATGGTCTCAGCTGGTCTGAGATGAAAGCAACGGTATTGCCTAATAATAATTCCGGGCTTGATGCCGTAACCTTGAGCGACGGCAGGCAGCTGCTGGTCTATAATCATTCTACGAGATACCAAAAGGGAATGGGCTATGGAGGCCGGGGCATTTTGAATGTCGCACTTTCAAGTGACGGCATCAACTGGGGTGCTTCGTTGATTCTGGATTACCTGGATGAACCAGATAAGCACTTTGCCTATCCGGCTGTGATCCAGACCAAAGACGGCTTTGTCCATATTGTTTACACCTGGCATCGCGAGAGGATAAAGCATGTGGTTCTGGATCCAGATCTCCTGAAGGTTTGCCCTATGCCTGAGGGCCGGTGGCCGGTTGAGGGGCCGGTTTCGTTAGCAGCCTTTATGGCTGAAAGATAGGCTATTGAAAATCTCAGGTGTTAATACAGAAAGGCATAGGTTGGGATTGGCGTAGTAAAGGGCGTTTCAGCTGGGAGCTGAAATCATCTGTACGAGGCCGGATTAGAAAAGCTTACCAGGAACTGGTTAGCTGTTGTATATTGGGGATGATGAGTTACGAAACGTGAATTGCTAATCCTGAAAAGTGCGAAATACAGGTTTTTGCATGCTCGAATTTCCACACTAGATTTACGTGTTTTTGTTGTTTTTTCAGTAATGCGTCTGAATTGTTATTTAGTTATTTTTAACGTACTTTGAACAAGGTTTTTTGGGACTGAAAAATAATATGTTTTTCAAAGAAGAAGTTGAGTGTTTTGGGGCGTTTTTTCTCCAGAATTGCAAATTGATCGGCACGTCCAGGCAAGCCTGAGACACGCCTGGCGGGTAAACTGGCCGGTTTGCGCGTAAAAAAAGGAACAAGTTAACTTCTTGTTCCTTAGTGACTTACGTCGAATAGCGGCCAATAGGATTCGAACCTATGACCTCCGGGTTATGAGGGCTTCCTTAAAGCTTTGCAAAATCATAACTTACAGTCTTTTTAATGGTTTATATAATGTCAATATATCATGTGTACCCAAAAGTGTACCCACTTTTTAACCTGTTAATGTATCTCTACCCCGGAGGTCGTTAAACGGAGTTTTTGAGGGGTGTTTTGTAATTTTTTTTTATTTTGTTCTGTAAACTGATTTTGGTAAAATAATAATCTTAAATCTGGGAAGTTTGAGTGAGTAATTGAGCTCTTCATCCTTCTGCCTTTTGATGGTTAATAATTATTTAGGAAATCAATGATGAAAAACACTTTAATTATTATTGTGGTTGTGTGCTCATTTGTATCCAATGTTGTTAATGCTGCTGTTATGTCTGCCAGCGATGCCAAGCAGATGGTACAAGGTTGGTTGAGCCAGGGAAATACCCATCTTGGTGTTGAACTTGGAACTAGTATCGACACCATTGACACATACTCCGGCAAAGATAAAGTTCCTATATATCATATTGTCAATCTTGCTCCTAGTGGTTTTATTATTGTCTCAGCTGATGATGAGGTCGAGCCTATTATTGCTTTCTCTGAAAATGGAAAATATGATCTAACAACAGATAATCCGCTTGCTTCTTTGGCTGATAAAGATTTAAGGCAAAGAACCAGTTATGTAAGAAACAGAGTCAAGAGTAAATCTTCTACTGAAAATGAACAATACTTTGCCGAGATGCAGAGTAAGTGGAAAAGCATTTCAGCTATAATTGTTTCAAAAGCATCTAATGGAACTACAGATTCTGATATGGACGAAATTCTGGTAGAGCCGCTATTGAAAACAGAATGGGATCAGACTGAGGCTGGCGGCAACCTCTGTTACAATTATTATACACCTAATAATTATCCTTGTGGATGCGTTGCTACAGCCATGGCTCAAATTATGTATTACCACCAGTATCCAATAGATAGTATTGGTGCGGTATCCTCAAGTATCACAATTGATGGTATAACTGAAACTAGAACTACAATAGGTGGAGACGGTGTTGGAGGGCAGTATAATTGGGGAGCAATGCAAACAACGCCTAATTATTACACATCTGAGACTTCTAGAAAAGCAATTGGTGCTTTATGCTATGATGCAGGTGTTTCTGTGGGAATGTCGTATACTGCTAGTGGGTCTGGTGCGAACACATTAAATGCAGGGGATGCATTCTTAGATGTTTTTAAATATTCAAATGCTATTAAAGGAGGAAATCAAAATGGTATTGACAAAGCAAACTTAGATAAAATATTAATATCTAATCTATTTGCGACATATCCAGTTATGCTTGGTATTGATGGGAATGATGGTGGGCATGCAATTGTGGCTGATGGATATGGTATAGATAATTCAACAGATTTATATCATCTGAATATGGGCTGGACCGGCTTATATAACCTATGGTATAATCTTCCAAATATATATACAGACTTGTATGCAAGTAATATTGTGCATAAATGTGTTTATAATATCTACCACATAGGAACAGGGGAAATAGTTAGTGGCAGAATTTATGATTTGGAAGGTACTCCTGCAGGAGGTGTCACTATAAATATTGGTAATAAAATTATTGGAACAGATCAATTTGAAGTTATTGACACTGTGACATCGGACAATAACGGTATATATTCATTTTCCCAAGTACCAGGAAATAGAAATTATTATGTTTATATTGAAGATCAAGGTTCGATTGAGGCCCAGGATCAGGCAATATCTCTAGGGATGAGTTCCGGTTATAATACTGCAAATTTGTATAATATAGATTTTTATGTTGATGCAAAAGCAAAAATAAGTGTATTGGGTAATGATCAGGTTATTGCAAATAAAGATGATACTCCATCAGTATATGATAATACTGATTTCTCAACATTCAATGGTATAATTACAAAAGAATTTGTAATTAAAAATGATGGTAATATTCCATTAGAGGTTTCAGTTCAGCTTGCCTCTGATTCTGAGTTTAGTATTTCCTATTTGCCAGATAGTGTCGTTGCTCCTGGTGGCTATACAACCTTTGATGTTACTCTGGATATAGGTACTGACGATTTTGGATTTTATCAGGACCGGGTAATCATAGCAAGTAATGATCCGAATAACCTTGCTTATTATTTTGAGATAAGCGGATATGCAAGTAACAACGATGGGACAGCAGAAGACCCATTCCAGATATCAACATCGCAGCAGCTTTGTGCATTGCACAATTTACCTGAACTCTATAATAGTCATTTTATTCTTATGCAAGATATTGATATGGATGGCTATATTTTTGATTCGGCTGTTATATCGCCAAATACGAAAGATGGCAGTTATTTTTATGGTGTAGAGTTTTCTGGCTTATTTGATGGGAATTTCCATAAGATAAGCAACCTAAAAATTGATGGTCAGGATTATTGTGGTTTATTTGGCTATATAGAGAAAACCGCCATTATTAGAAATCTGGGATTAGAAAATATTGATATTACATGCTCTGGCTGTTATGCAGGCGGCTTGGTTGGATATTGTTGTGCAAAAGGTGACAGTAATACTGTAAGCATTAGTAACTGCTATGCCACCGGATTGATTTCAGGAGATAATGGTACAGGTGGCCTGGTTGGATATTGTTGTACAAATAGTGACAGAAGTGCTGTAAGCATTAGTAACTGCTATGCCACGGAATTGATTTCAGGAGATAATGATACAGGTGGCTTAGTTGGATATTGTTATACAAGATACAACAGCAGTGTTATTATTAGTAATTGTTATGCTACCGGCCAAGTAACCGGAGGTGTCGCAGGTGGTCTTGTTGGATATTGTCGTATATATAATGAAAGTGGTGTTATTAGTATTGGTAGCTGTTATGCTACTGGCCAAGTAACCGGATCTTATACTGGCGGTCTGGTTGGAGGTTGTTTTATAAATGAAAGCAGCAGTGTTTTTAGTATTAGTAATTGTTATGCTACCGGCCAAGTAACCGGATATAGCGCAGGTGGCTTGGCTGGAGATTGTAGTTGTGGTGCCAACAATGTTGTAAGCATTACTGACAGTTATGCTACCGGCCAAGTAACCGGAGGTGGAGGTGTCGCAGGTGGTCTGGTAGGAAACGTCAGTGTATATGATCTTATTGTTGCTAGTATTAGTAACTGTTATGCCACCGGCTCAGTTACAGGGACTGGTGGTCATGTCGGCGGCTTGGTGGGATGTAATAATGGAGAAATAAGCAACTGTCATGCCTCTGGTAGTATAACTGGTGAGGGGTGGTACACTGGCGGCCTAGTAGGTCAAAATATTGGTAGTGTTAATCTTTGTTATGCCACCGGCTCAGTTACAGGGACTGGTGGTCATGTCGGCGGCTTGGTGGGATGTAATAATGGAGAAATAAGCAACTGTCATGCCTCTGGTAGTATAACTGGTGAGGGGTGGTACACTGGCGGCCTAGTAGGTCAAAATATTGGTAGTGTTAATCTTTGTTATGCTACTGGCTCAGTTACTGGAGAAAGTTGTTTAGGCGGCTTAGTAGGATATAATGATCATGATAGTATTGTCAGTAGCTGTTATGCCATAGGTTCAGTAACAGCTATCGGCGATGATTCTGGCGGCCTAGTTGGGGTAAACAGTGGAGCTATCAGTAATAGTTTCTCCACTGGCTCTGTGACAGGAGATGAAAAAATAGGTGGCCTAGTAGGAAGAAATTATGACGGTAGCATTATTTGTTGTTATGCTTTGGGTTATATAAAAGGTTATGATTATATTGGTGGCTTGGTAGGTTATAATAGAGATAGTCGAATCTTAGGCTGTTTTTCTGGTTGCCGGGTAACAGCTACTAAAACCGGGGCTCCAGAGTATATTCATGTAGGTGGTTTGGTTGGTTATAACTATGTTTCCAGCAGTGCTGGTACAAGCTCAATTAGTATAGTAGGTGATATTGGTGTATTGGAAACAACTGAAGCAAATATTTCTGATTGTTTCTGGGATGTTGAGGTTTCAGGTATAGGATTATCTGGAGATGATAACTATGGCGCAGTTGGCAAGAACACAGCCGAAATGATGGATGCTTCTACCTTTGCCGGTTGGGATATTGGCGATACTGATGGTGATGGCGAGGGGTGGAAGCTTACCGAAAATTACTATCCGAGATTTATTTGGGAACCTGATTCATTCTCACCAGATATTAATGGGGATAGCAATATTAATATCTTGGACTTAGGGGCAATAGCTTCCATGTGGCTATGTTCTGATTGTGCAAGTATATATTACTGTGGCCAGACAGACTTCAATGTTTCAGGTTCGACCGATATGGAAGATTTCCTGATATTTGTAGATAGCTGGCTTGAATAATATTAAACTATTTTGTACTGGTTCAGCGTGAACTGGACAAATCCGTTTCCAATTTAATAGACTTTACGTCTTGATTTTAACAACATGTTTTGCCTTCGGCAAGGCTTTATTTTACAGGTTTTTTAAGGCATTACAAAGCTCTGAATGATCTTTGAAAATGGTGGCAGCGTGCAACCACCACCATAACGACAATTCGTCGCTCAGTTCCGGCTATCCCTGGCAGGTTGCACCTCTGCAGAGCCTGCTTCCGTTTCGCCGGACAAATGCATTATCAATTACATCATTCAAACTGTCAAGCTGATTTCCGTTTCTGTTTTCGGGCTGCTCTGGCTGCTTCCAGCTTCCTGTCACGTTCGGCATGGATCGCCGGTAGTGTCAAGAATCTTTCGCACATTTATTAGAGTATCCTTCATCCGGTCTTTTCCCGGTTCTGGATGCCCCCCTAGGGGGGCGGCGAGTTATCGGTCGCTAGCCAGTTTTTTTATTCATTTTTTGCTCCTTCTCAAGATCGTATAAATGCTCCATATTCAGATATCTTTTAGTACTCCATTTTGTTCCTGCTATATGTCTTAGCCGGGCAGTGGCTAACATCAAAGCACTATGACCGTCTGGAAAACTACCAACAACTCGGGTACGTCGCCGAATCTCTTTCATTATACGTTCCAGACCATTATTGGTTCTCAGTCTGCTCCAATGCTCATCAGGGAAGTTATAATAGCTCATAGTCTCCATGTAACCTTCTTCTACAACTTTGGCAGCTTCTTTCAATTTCATAGAGAGAAGTTTTTCAATTACCTGCCTGGCTTTTTCCTCTGCTGCTTTCTTGTCTTCCTGAGCATGGATAGCTTTAAGCATAGCCGCTACCTCACGAACCTTCTGACGTGGAACTTTGCTAAAAACATTACGATACCAATGTACTGTACATCTTTGCCATAGCGAGTCTGGGTAGTATTGCTCAAGAGACTCTACCAGCCCCATGCACTTATCTGTAACAAACAACCTTACATCTTTAAGCCCTCTGGATTTCAAATGCCTGAGAAATTGCCCCCATCCTTCCTTGTCTTCTTTGGGACCTTCCCAGCTGCCTAATACCTCTCGGTAACCGTCCTGATCGACTGCTATTGCGACCAGGACTGAAACATTGCGAACCTCTCCAGCCCAGCTTCTTTTTAGAACTATCCCATCCAGGTAAACATAAGGGTAATTGCCTTTAAGCTCTCGATTACGCCATTGTTCTATCTGACTGTAAACCTTCTTGTTGAGATTGCTGATTGTGCCGGGACTTACCTTTGTTCCCCATAACGTCTGAGTGATATCTTCAACCCTGCGAACAGAAACGCCTGCAAGATACATTTCTATTAGAGATTCCTCTACGGATGATTCACGACGCTTATAACGCTCAATTATGGCTGTCTCGAATGTGGTCTTACGCAACTTGGGCATCTTCAAATTGACTTCACCGGCTTGAGTTTGCAACTTACGATCATAGAAACCTGCTCTGGTATCTTTACGAGCTTCGCTACGCTCATATCGTGCAGCATTACAAAGCTGGTCAGCCTCGGCATCAAGCATGGTATTCAACGTATCCTCAACGGTGGTACGTACTAGATCTCCAAGCTCATGCTTTACCCGTGCCTCATCAATTTTTATGACATTATTCAAGTTCTTGTCATTTCCGGTCGATTGCTCTAACTGTTTCATTTGAAGTCCTTTCTTCTGGTTAATAATAATTTGTTCGTTACATTACTATCGACCGGATGAAGGACTTCTTTTATCACGTCCAATAAAATTGTGCGAAAAATATTATACGTTATCGGATCGCCTCGGCTCTACCCTCAAGCTTATCAATCGGAGTAATATAACCTATCGCACTATGCAACCGTTTATTATTATAATGGTCAACAAAGTCTGTTACCAGACGCCGACCATCTTCCAGAGATAACGGCGTTTTTGGTCTAATACAGGTACTTTTGATAGTTTTATGATACCTTTCCAACTTACCATTACTCTGTGGATAATACGGCGAGGTTCTTACATGTGTCATGCCGCTGAGCCTGATATATTCCTTGAAGTCTTTCGATATAAACTGCGGTCCATTGTCAGAGATAATCCTAGGGTTTTCATCCGGGAACTTCTCCCTGGCTTTCTGCAAAATTATCTCTACATCGTATTCTTTCATTGCTTCACGGATCTCCCAGTGAACAATATAACGGCTGTAGCCGTCCAGAATACTGCACATGTAGTAAAACGTGCCGCAAATATTGAGGTAAGATATGTCTATATGCCAATGGTCATGAGCCTGTATCGGCTGAACAAAACCGGTGCCTTTCTTGCTGGCTTTACGGTTCCACCTGTCCATATACCCGGCATCTTTCAATACCCGATATACGCTGGAAGGACTTACTGCTACAATATCGGCATCCATCATCATATAACACAATCTGCGATAACCTTCTTTCGAATATCGGCGGAAATAATCTATTATCGTCTGTCTCTCGGCTTCGGTCAGCCAGAAATCTCTCGGTATCAGACCATTATGCTCGTTTTCCATGCCGTATCGCTTCTTCCAGTTATAATATTTACTGCGGGATATGCCCAGCCACTTTATCATGACCTTGGCAACAATTTCAGTTCGGTTGGTCCAGTAGCCTACATAGTCAACTACCTGATCACGAACATCAGGTTCAGCCCAGGAACCATTTAGTCCTCGCCAAGACTTTTTTTTAGCTTGATATGTGACTCCATAATCTCGGCAATTACTTCATCCTTTTGAGTTATCTTTGCCTGAAGTTGTGCATTTTGACGCTCTAATCGTTTATCATAAGGAACTTTTCGGCTCTTGGCCTGTTTTGTAAATGCCGCAGCTCCATTTTCAAAAAACTGCTTCTGCCAATTGTAAAATACATTAGGATTTAGACCGATTCGCTCGCATATCTCTGACACCGGAACGTTATCAACCAAATGCTCTTTGAGTAACTTTACCTTCTCTTCTGCTGAATAATTCTTACGCTTTGCCATGTACATTTCCTTTCTGCTAGACTATACTAACAATAATTCAGGAAATGTCCAATTCCAACTGAAGCAATACAATTTTACATGTTTAACGGTTGAAATAATGTATATTTAGTGTACATAGCAAGGAGATTTTCAATGAAACTAAGAAAAATAATTAATTTTCACTTTATTTCTTTTTTATTTTTTTAAAAGTGTCTTTTGGGTTGCAGTTTGATTATGGTTCTGGAATAAGGTTAGATAATATTACAAATGATGTGAAAGCTTCTACAACATATATTGTTGATGCTAGGATTGATCCTATCTGTGTGAGGCATTTAATGCGAAGAAAGAAGACCCCACCTAGCGACTTTTAGGGGTGGGGGGGTACGAAACGTGAATTGCTAATCCTGAAAAGTGCGAAATCCAGGTTTCCGCTACGTAGAATGAGAGGAAACAGCAATTTCATTTACGAAAATCAGCTAAAAAAACGCTAATTATTGACCGATTTTCATCAATTTTCAAAATCGACTCGCTAGGTCGCCCTGCACGTTTTGGTTAACTATATGCCCGAATTTCCACACTAGATTTACATGTTTTTGGTGTTTTTTCAGTAATGTGTCTGAATTGTTATTTTGATGTTTTTGACGTACTTTCAACCAGTCCTTTTGGGACTGAAAAATAATATGTTTTTCAAAGAAGAAGCTGAGTGTTTTGAAGCATCCTTTTCCAGAAATGTAAATTGATTGGCAACCCAAACAATAAAAATTTATGCTTCATCCAAATTAACTCCCTCGGTTTTCTCGTAAGTCTCAGGGGGAGTTGTTTTTATGACTTTGGTGTTGAATAAGTTGGTGGTTGACAATAGTTAATATTTAATATAATATCTAGAAGTTATTATATATAATGACTTTAAGGAGTAATCATGGAAATAGAAATTAATAAAGCTTTGTGTGGTAATAAGAATGATTTATTAGAATATTTTCGAGATAGAACAACAGAATCTTTACAGAATATAAAAGAAATTTATGGTGAATCTCAATACAGAAAACGAGCTACTGCCATAAATAAGACAGTGATTGAGACAAAAAATCAACTTATAAGTACGCTTTTTCAAAAAGCAAGAAAAGAGTCATGGGATAATCATGATATATTAAAGAGTATGCTAATAGCTACATATACATCATATGTCACTATGTTAGAATTTAGAAATGCAGTATGGCCATATGAGTATATGACATTTTCTCGTAGGATCGGGGAATTGTGGGAACCATTCTGTAAGTTATGTTTTGAATATCCACTTAGCGATATTTCTTTATATATCCCTCCTTTATTTGCTGATGTAAAAAAGGCTATGGCAGATGAAATTAGTGATTATATTCAATCACTTAACTTAACCGAGGAGCAAAAAGCAGAGTTGCTTAGATATTATGGAAAAGTATGGTCTTTAGTTACATCAGGTGAAATTAAATTAGAACTGGATTGTCATTTTCAAGATGCGAGCTTTAGATATAATGTAGATTTCAAAAGTGGTTTTGGGTCGAATGAGAAAGGGAACACAAATAGGCTTCTTTTAGTTGCTTCAATATATGAGAACTTAGAGTCAAATTACAAATGTGTTTTATTAGTTAGGTCTGAAGAAGATCTTAATAATCATTATTTCCAAACTCTTAAAGACTCAAGAATTTGGGAGGCTTATTGTGGGATAGATTCGTATAATAAGATTAAAGATTATACTGGTTTTGATATTCATGATTGGATAGAAAAGAATATATGTTGGGCAGATGATTTGTCTGTTGACTTTTATGATTATCTAAGAAGAAATGACATGGAGAAGTATTTGATATGGTAGTATGTGTTGATAAAAAATTTCAATCTTATTATACTCATTCAAGTTACATAGTAAATTATATGATTGACTTATTAGAACCGCAAGATGGTTTGGACTATCTAGAACCAGCTGCAGGCGATGGGGTTTTTATTGATCCCTTATTGAATTATAAAGATATTACCATAGATGCTTTTGATATTAATCCAGACTCAATTCAGATATTAAATGAAAAGTTTAGGGAGAATTCTTTTGTTAATGTTGAGAAAAAAGATACGTTGACTGAAACACATAGTGATTTATTTTCTTCAAGTTTAAGTTTATATGATCGAATCATTGCTAATCCTCCTTATGGCGCATGGCAGGATTATGAAAAGCGTAACTTACTTAAAGAGTATTATCCTGGTTATTATGTAAAAGAGACCTATGCATTATTTTTGAAACGTGCAATTCAGCTATTGAAAGATGAAGGTGTTTTAGTATTTATTATTCCAGATACATTTTTAAATTTGCATATGCATACAAAATTAAGAAAGTTCATACTTGATAACACAAAAATTGTAAATATATCATTGTTTCCTTCAAGTTTTTTCCCAAATGTAAATTTTGGATACTCTAATCTTTGTATTGTCAAATTAGTTAAGTGCGCAGATAAGTATATAAGAGATAATAATATTATCTCTATTTACAATAATTTCTCTACTGTAGACCAATTGAATTGTGAAAATATTGCTGATGTGAAAATATTGCAAAAAGATATGAAAGATAATATTGACCATGCTTTATTTATTTCTAAAGATGACCAGTTAACTTTGATGATAAATAAGTCAGAAAGAAAAATTGCTGATATTGCTGATTGCGTTACTGGTTTTTACTCAGGTAATGATAAGATGTTTTTGAAGGTTATCAGTAAGGATATAAGAGGTGCAAAAAAATATGAACTAGCAAATGAGAATAATATTTTTATGTCTAGTGATGTCCCTCTTGCTGGCGTAGAAGGCGATGGCTATCTTGTACCAATCATGAAAGGTGGTAACCATAGTTATTATAAGCCAACCAATTGGTTTATGAATTGGCAGAAAGAAACGGTTGAGTTTTACAAAAAAGACAAGAAAGCTAGATTTCAAAATTCACAGTATTATTTCAAGGATGGAGTTGGTGTTCCGATGGTATCTTCATCAAAGATAACTGGAGCATTAATTGAAAATAGGCTTTTTGATCAGTCAATAGTTGGTATATTCCCTCATGACGAAGAGTATTTATTTTATCTTCTTGCGTTTTTTAATTCTGAGATATGTAACAGTTTAATTAGAACTATTAATCCCAGTGCGAATAATTCAGCAAATTATATTAAAAAGATACCGATAGTTCAACCTAAGGCACATCAGCTTGATTATGTTACTACACTATCAAAGGAAATATATAGCCTACATAAAAAAAACAAACCTTCATTGGCGTTGGAAGCTGAGTTAGATAAATACTTTTGTGACATTTATGTATGTGATATATAAGTGTCAGCATTACTCATCCGATTTTAGACCATTGATTTTGGTTGTTGCCAAAATCAACGCTCTCAAATAAGCTCTCTGGCATTAGGGTGGTATAATGCCTTCGGCATATTTCAGGTGAGTTACCCTTTATACACACTTTCGCCCTTCATTGCAAGCTGACTTCCAAAATAATGAACCAATCAGAATAGTTTATTTTCATTCGTGTGGTTAAAAAGCGATAACGTATAATATTTTTCGCACAATTTTATTGGACGTGATAAAAGAAGTCCTTCATCCGGTCGATAGTAATGTAACGAACAAATTATTATTAACCAGAAGAAAGGACTTCAAATGAAACAGTTAGAGCAATCGACCGGAAATGACAAGAACTTGAATAATGTCATAAAAATTGATGAGGCACGGGTAAAGCATGAGCTTGGAGATCTAGTACGTACCACCGTTGAGGATACGTTGAATACCATGCTTGATGCCGAGGCTGACCAGCTTTGTAATGCTGCACGATATGAGCGTAGCGAAGCTCGTAAAGATACCAGAGCAGGTTTCTATGATCGTAAGTTGCAAACTCAAGCCGGTGAAGTCAATTTGAAGATGCCCAAGTTGCGTAAGACCACATTCGAGACAGCCATAATTGAGCGTTATAAGCGTCGTGAATCATCCGTAGAGGAATCTCTAATAGAAATGTATCTTGCAGGCGTTTCTGTTCGCAGGGTTGAAGATATCACTCAGACGTTATGGGGAACAAAGGTAAGTCCCGGCACAATCAGCAATCTCAACAAGAAGGTTTACAGTCAGATAGAACAATGGCGTAATCGAGAGCTTAAAGGCAATTACCCTTATGTTTACCTGGATGGGATAGTTCTAAAAAGAAGCTGGGCTGGAGAGGTTCGCAATGTTTCAGTCCTGGTCGCAATAGCAGTCGATCAGGACGGTTACCGAGAGGTATTAGGCAGCTGGGAAGGTCCCAAAGAAGACAAGGAAGGATGGGGGCAATTTCTCAGGCATTTGAAATCCAGAGGGCTTAAAGATGTAAGGTTGTTTGTTACAGATAAGTGCATGGGGCTGGTAGAGTCTCTTGAGCAATACTACCCAGACTCGCTATGGCAAAGATGTACAGTACATTGGTATCGTAATGTTTTTAGCAAAGTTCCACGTCAGAAGGTTCGTGAGGTAGCGGCTATGCTTAAAGCTATCCATGCTCAGGAAGACAAGAAAGCAGCAGAGGAAAAAGCCAGGCAGGTAATTGAAAAACTTCTCTCTATGAAATTGAAAGAAGCTGCCAAAGTTGTAGAAGAAGGTTACATGGAGACTATGAGCTATTATAACTTCCCTGATGAGCATTGGAGCAGACTGAGAACCAATAATGGTCTGGAACGTATAATGAAAGAGATTCGGCGACGTACCCGAGTTGTTGGTAGTTTTCCAGACGGTCATAGTGCTTTGATGTTAGCCACTGCCCGGCTAAGACATATAGCAGGAACAAAATGGAGTACTAAAAGATATCTGAATATGGAGCATTTATACGATCTTGAGAAGGAGCAAAAAATGAATAAAAAAACTGGCTAGCGACCGATAACTCGCCGCCCCCCTAGGGGGGCATCCAGAACCGGGAAAAGACCGGATGAAGGATACTCTAATAAATGTGCGAAAGATTCTTGACACTACCTAAAAAGCAGATACGTAAATATTTGACCTTCAAACAGGAATATTGATATTTTTCTCAAAAAACGCAATTTAATCGGCACGTCCAGGCAAGCCTGAGACACGCCTGGCGGGTGAACTGGCCGGTTTGCGTATAAAAAAAGAACAAGTTAACTTCTTGTTCCTTAGTTACTTACGTCGAATAGCGGAAATAGGATTCGAACCTATGACCTCCGGATTATGACCAACAGAGGTGTTTTTGTAAGTTTTTACTTACCAGTATTTTAGCCTTAAATCCTTGTCGCAAAATAACTAATATCATTCAGGCTTAATCAACATGTCGTGCATTTTCAGCATGTCGAGTGCAAAATCTGCTACATTTTTGAATGTATGAAAATAATGAGATTTAGACAAGAATAAACAATATCAGAAGACAGGCTTTGAAGTCCGAATGTGTAATGGGCGTTAAGATGTATGTGGCTATTTCATCGTATTATGGTTGTTTTTCACAAGCAAAAGAGTAGAAAATACCCTGGATTTCTCAAGTAATTATTATTGGCCCTTGCCTAGTGCCACAAAAAGTAGTATATTATTTGTGGCAGTAATAACTTAGGATATCACTATGGATGCATTAAAAGAACAAATAATTGACAGGCTTGAAGGTGAAGGTAAAGGGTATGTCTTTACTCGCAAGGATTTTCAAGATTTAGCTCCTGCCGGCACAGTAGGTAAGCAACTACAGCGTATGACTGAGCAAGGCACAATACGCAGGATAGGAAGAGGCTTGTTTGATTACCCCAAATACAGCGAATTACTTGGGATTGTTTTGAGTCCGGATTTGCACAAGGTAGCTGAGGCATTGGCAAGAAAATTTAAATGGTCTATTTTACCCTGTGGAGCTCTCGCTGCTAATCGACTGGGTATATCATTGCAAGTGCCGGCAAAATATGTTTATCTCTCTAACGGTCCTACTAAAGAAGTTGAGGTTAATGATGTAACAATAGGCTTCAAGCATGCCAGGCCTAAAGAGATGTATCCCGAAAGCCTGATTTCAGGTTTGGTAGTACAGGCATTGAGATATCTAGGCAGAGACCATATTGACGATAAGGTTATAAAAAAACTAAAAGCTAACTTGTCGTCAAGAGAAAAAAAAGAGTTACTTGAAAATGTTCAATATAACACTGAGTGGATATACGAAATAATACAGGACATTGCTAAAAGCTAGAGTATGGATAATATTGCAAAACTTAGTATATCTGAAAGAAGAGAGTTATTTCTTGAAACTTCTGTCAGATCAAAAATGCATCCAGCTATAGTTGAAAAAGATTTCTGGGTATGTTGGATACTTAAGCAATTATTCTCTATAGAAGAACTGGATGAGATACTGGTATTTAAGGGAGGTACAAGCCTGTCGAAGTGTTTCAACCTGATTCGGAGATTTTCTGAAGATATCGACTTGGCCGTCGATTATAAAAGTTTGGGGTATACCGATAAGAAAGATCCTTGTCTGCCTGACCTTTCGCAAACAAAAAGAGTAATAATTCTCAGGGAAATGCTATGTTCCTGCCAGGAGTTTATCAAAAATGAGCTTGTTCCAGTTTTGTTCAAAAGGATAAGAAATGTTATTGGTAATAATGACTGGCAGATAGAAATTGATTCTGTAGATAATAATATTTTATATTTTGATTATCCGTTAGCTGTAGAATCGGGGTTGGATTATATTAAGCCTCGTATAGTTTTAGAATTAGGTACTCATGCAGAGCCAATTCCAAACGAGAAATGCGTAATCAAGACATTTACAAGTGATCATTTTCCAACTTTGTTTTCAGAGCCGATATTTGTCACTACTGTGGTTGCCAAGAGAACATTCTGGGAGAAAGCTACCATTCTTCATGCTGAGTTTTATAGGGCTCCAGAGAAGAAAATACTGCCGCGATATTCAAGGCATTATGCCGATGTTGCAGAAATGGGCCAAGGATATGTTTTTGATGAGGCATTGGCTGATATTGATTTGCTTGAAAAAGTTATAACACATAAAGATAGATTTTATCATTGTAGCTGGGCCAAATATGATCAGGCTTTACCTGGAACATTTAGACTTGTTCCTCCTAAAGAAAGAGTTGCGGGATTGAAGTTAGATTACCGAGCTATGACCCCTATGTATTATTTGCCGCCACTGGATTTTGAAGAAATACTTGACCAACTGAGAGTGTTGGAAGATAAAATCAATAGCATCTAAGTTTGTTAGCTAAATGTATAATGTATTTGGAAGTTTATTTTGAATCATGATAAACAAAACCGGCTTAATGATCTGCGTAAAGAACTTTCTAGCCTAAATGCAAGAAGGCAAGATATCATGCAAGAAATTGCTGAAATTGAAAAAGTAATATCAAAGACAAAAAGAAATGTTAGCTCTTTTTCGAATTCATCTTCAGTAGCAGATAAAATTAAGTGTTTTAGGAATTTGTTCCAAGGTAGAAATGATGTTTATGCCCGTCATTTTGAAAGTATTAAGACAGGCGACATATACCGTCTAAGGTAGATATAATATAGCTCACTAGTAAACATATCTTGACTTACCATAATCACTAGTTAAGATATCTTTACTAGTGTTGTTTCTTAGTTAGCATGTGATTAATAATATTACATTGCTAAAAATATAAGGCAAGAGTCCACAACCAAGATAGCCCATCCGTTTACGGGTGGGAAATAACCAGTATATGCCCCCTCACTTTCCGTTCTGGTTCGCCGGAGACAAGGACGGAAAGACAACGGTATACGACTTGCTTACTCACTGCCGAACTGTGTTTATCTGCTGTTCAGCTTCTCGCCACATTATATATTTTCTTTTCAAACTTCATCCTTCAAACTTGATCTCACAACCTTCCATATTTTACCATTGACCACATCTCCCCTTTTCCGTTACTATATGAATGGTTAATAATATCTCTGTATTAATAAATCAGTGATTATTTTCAGAAAGGAAACAAAATGGATATTGGATTGACTATCATTTTAATCATATTAGTGACATTAGTTTTATTATTTGTCGGGAAAAAACTTATAGAAAAAGATGACCGCCAGTTTACTGAATGCTTTACAAACGAGGAATATGAAAAGAACACACTCAACGGGCTGCGAACAAGTCGATTATTTTTTTGCATAATGGGTATTGTTAGCATGGTCGCTAGTGTGGTTCTCGGATACTCAAATAACAATAACACCACAAACAATATCTTCCCAATCATGTTTGCCTTGGGAGCTGTTTTCATTGCCGTGTCACTTTATGCCGATAACAAAATCAAACTCATCCACCTCGCCAGACACCTAAAACAAAATACCAAATAATAATCATATAATTTATCCTCAACCGATAAAAAGAATAACTCATCTAATATATGATAACCCCTCCACAAAACACAATCCCATCAGAACCGGCTGGCATATTCGAAACAACCACAATCATAAAACTCTCCATCTTCCTGCTGCTAAACCTCGCCGCTATAGCATGGTGCTATCGCTACTTCTGGCTCAGAAGAATCAAACCAAACTGGAAGATAATCGCCCTATCTTAGCTCATGCCTCTGTTGAACGTTGTATTCATTATCTTCACAGTACTAACAACCGGCCCCGACAGCAGAATCGATGATTTCATAATCAAACAAGGCGACCAATATTCCCTCACCAACTACGGCATAATGCAGTTCGGTTTCGGCATAATCGCCCTGCTCACCGTCCCCATCAACGTCTTCCTGATCGGCTATTCTCTAAAATTCCAGATCAATAAAATATGACTAGCTACCTCGCCCTGCACGTTTTGGTTAACTATATGCCCGAATTTCCACACTAGATTTACATGTTTTTGGTGTTTTTTCAGTAATGCGTCTGAATTATTATTTAGTTGTTTTTGACGTACTTTCAACAAGGCTTTTTCGGGACTGAAAATAATATGTTTTCCAAAGAAGAAGTTGAGTGTTTTGGGCCGTTCTTTCCCAGAATTGCAAATAAATTCTCGTAAGTCTCCGGGGGAGTTATTATAGCGTTAAAAACGAATTTTATAAAATTCTAGCTATCTGGCTTTATTCTGATAGTTTAAGTTATGCTTTAGTTTACTAATTAAGACATGTAGATTTTTCTTTTAAAATTGAAATAATTTTTGTTTTAGTGTCATATACTTCTTTTTCTATGTATTTAGGCGCAATATTATTTTCTATTGCTAGGATCCACATGAGAGCTTCATATTCTTTCCCATCAGATAGTAATGTGATGGCTTGTAAGTTAAATTGTTCAATTTTTGTTTTCATCTTATCAATTGATTGAGCATTGATTATGTAATAGTACGCCCAGCCCAATGGACCTGCTCCAAAAAGAACTCCCTTGATAAATAGATTGTAAATCCTATTTTTTTGCATCCAGCTATGTGTAATTTCAGGGTCGATTAATTGATTATTATTTCTAAAAATCTGATATTCTTTATAAATAGTTACTTCTTCAGGTGAAAGCGTATTACCTTCTTTTTCTAAGGTTGTAACCCAGTCGCGTTTACCTGACTCTATTTTTTTATTTACTGTATTGACATGGCTAAAACAAGTACGGCATTTACCTTGCTTATTTTTTCCAAATACCCACCAAATTGACATTGCATAAATAATCAGGCAAAGACCAATCAAACCAAATGTAGCAACTGCTAGTTTAGCCCCTATTCCTTCTTTATCTATCATTCCACTTATTATAGGAATCAATATAAAAAACTCTCCTGCAGAAAGGAGAATTACAAATAATATGGTGCAAGCTACCCAGTCACTGCTTACCTTTACCGTTGACTCGCATTTTGGGCAACTGGTATATTTAATTTTATGTTTTTTCATATGACTATGCTTCTTTATCTGTATCGAATTAAACAATATTACGTAGTGTAGATATTAATGCAAAATCAACACACTCAAACAAACTTTATGGCATTAGTGCGGCGTAATGCCTTCGGCATATTTCAGGTGAATTGCCCATTAAAACACTTATTTTATACAAACTTTCTCCTTTCATTGCAAGCTGACTTACAAATAGAAGCATTTTACCAGCATGACATACGATTATTAACGCATGTAAAATGAGATGCTATAATTGACCTGATTACGCCGGAGATACATTTATTCTCCAGAATTGCATATAGATCGGCACGCCTCGGCAAGCCGATACACGCCTTCAAGGGTAAACTGCCCGGTTTGCGCATAAAAAAAGGAACAAGTTAACTTCTTGTTCCTTAGTGACTTACGTCGAATGCGGCCAATAGGATTCGAACCTATGAGCTGCCGGTTTCAAGCGGCAAGCGCATTTTCGTCATAAACCCTTATCTTAATTGCATTTATGGCTTTACGCTTTTTTCAGAAGTCGGAAAATAGCGGAAAATCCGGCATATCAGTACACGCCGACAAGCCAAAACAAGCCTTATATTATTTGTTAGAGTACTTGATGTCAATTTGACCAGGCAAATAATGAGACTTTATGAGTATTAAAAGATACCCCAAGTGTTACACTGTTGATAAATAGCTCATATTTGTAACCTGTCCTTGCTTTGTGTGTAAAATATGTGGAAATAAAAAAATTATTGAAAGGGTACTCTAATGGAAGAACAAAATGATAGAAATAGAAGAGAGCTAATTGAAGAGCGTGCATTTATAGAAAATATACTCAACCAGCGTTTTAACTTTTTTATTATATTTTTATCTCTTATTGCAAATGCAGCAATAATGGCAAATAAGACAAAGTATTTTATTCCAATATTAATTTTTGGCGTAATAATATGTAGTTTGTTGTCTTTGCCTATTATTAGAGCACAGAAAAAATTAGATATATATCTTGGAGAGTTTCCAAATGATCATCCTGTAATTACTGTGAATGAAAAAGCAAATAGAGGTGTATTTGGATTTAGTGCGCGAAGAATCATCGGGTATGCTATACCTTTGATAGCGTTAATATTCCTTATAGGTTGGTTATTATTTGAAATATTTATGTTGCTCGGCACGCATGGACAAGCCTGAGACACGCCTCGGGGGTAAACTGCCCGGTTTGCGCATAAAAAAAGGAACAAGTTAACTTCTTGTTCCTTAGTGACTTACGTCGAATAGCGGGGAATAGGATTCGAACCTATGACCTCCGAATTATGAGCTGGTTAAAAGGCAAAATCACAAGTTTTTAGATATCAAGTATTTACATTTAAGTCCTTATCATACCTAAGGTAATCTCAATTCTGCATATTGCGCATGTTGTGCTATGCGAGCACAAAATATATGACAAATTAATGACACTAATAAGCCATGTCAGAATTATATACAATACTACAATATATGCGCAAATCTTTTTCTTTCATTTTATTTTTCAGAATAACAAGTAGATATGAAGTATAATTAAGGGGATCTCGCTGTAACATAGTTGTATTTTTTAATTAAGGTTTGGCATTTTTGGTCAAACGACTTTAGAATACATAATTATTTATCTAACAGTATTATTCTGGTTTAGATAGACATTTTTCAGAAAAATCTGTATTTTAAGGATTAGTACAATTTGGAACTCCCAATTAATATAAATGATATTTTGATTGGCAAGACTGTAGAGTGGGAAAGGCTTGAATTTAAGTCTGGCTGGAATCCGGAAGCTGTCACCAAGACGCTTTGTGCGTTTGCCAATGACTTTCATAATCTTGGCGGTGGTTATCTGGTAATTGGTGTAAGCGAGAATAACGGTATACCTGAGCTTCCTCCGAAAGGTATTTCAATTAATGAATTAGATAAGCTACAGAAGGAAATTGTGGAGTTGGGGTATAAAATTCAGCCGTATTATCATCCAGTTGTCGCTCCGTGTGAGATTGATGGTAAGCATATTCTTGTCTTATATGCAGCAGGTGGTCAAAGTCGACCATACAAAGCTCCAGTGTCTCTAAGTAAAGATAACTGTGAGTTTGCTTATTATATCCGCAAAGGATCGGTGACAACCAAGGCAAGGCATGCCGAAGAGACAGAATTGATCGGCCTTGCCGCTAATGTGCCATACGATGACTGGATAAACCAATTGGCCACTATCGATGATCTTGACCTTGGCTTAATGCGGACATATCTCAAGCAGGTTAGAAGCGATTTGTTTGACCTTTCAGCAACAATGGACTTTACCCAGCTTTGTCGGCAAATGAATATTATTGATGGTCCGCTGGAATCTGTAAAGCCTAAAAATATCGGCCTGATGTTTTTCAATGAGTCTCCGGATAAATATTTTCCCCAGACACAAATTGACGTGGTCCATTTCCCGGAAGGACCGGGAGCTGATAATTTCACTGAAAAGATATTCAAAGGTCCGCTTGGCCGGATGCTTTCAGATGCCTTAGCCTATATTAAAAATACCATTATCCAGGAAAAAATAATAAAACATCCTGACAAGCCGGAAGCTGACAGGTTTTATAATTACTCATTTGCCGCAATTGAAGAGGCAGTATGTAATGCGATATATCATAGAAGCTATGAGATTCGCGAGCCGGTTGAAATCCAGGTTCATCCAGACAGAATACTGGTAAACAGTTTTCCAGGTCCAGACCGGTCTATTCGTAACGAGGATATCGAAAATCTTAAATTCCTTGCTCGTCGATATCGCAATCGCAGGATAGGTGAATTTTTAAAAGAGCTGGACATGACAGAAGGTCGCGGCACCGGTATACCCAAAATGCTTCAAGCTATTCGGCAGAACCAGTCTCCTTTGCCTGAGTTTCATACTGATGAAGACAGGACATATTTTACGGTAGAGTTTGGAATACACCCAGCGTTTACTCCGACAGTGTCGGAGAAAATGTCGGAGAAAATGTCGGAGAAAAATTTAGAAAGAGTATTAGAGCTTATTGGCCAGAATAGAGAGATAACAATGGCAGTGTTGGCGGAAAAGATTGGTGTAAGTCCAAGAACCATAGAACGTTACATTAAAATTCTAAAAGAAAATGGGAAATTACTCCGTAAAGGCCCGGATAAAGGCGGCCACTGGGTAATTGTATAATTGTTGTCGGAGAAAACTTATCCTGATATGGCCAAAATATACCTGCATAAATAATTTAATATTTCAATTTGGTTGGCTACATTATTTTTTTAGGAAATGATTATTATAGATGAGCGAGATTAGATTAACACCTTCAGGACACCTTCAGTGGCTTATAGAGCCAGAAAAAAGGTCTCAACAGGAAGAAAAACTGGCAGAAATATTTGGGCAAGACTGGGTCAAAGGGTTATTTGTTCTTGCTGCCGATAAATACAATACTGCCAATTCACTTTCGCTGAAATTCTGGCAGGGGATTGCCGAGCGATATTTAACGGAATTATGTCATATATCAGAGTCTGATAGTGATGTAATAATTGATAGTCCACCAGAGATTTTTTTTTCTACCTTAATCTTATCGGCTCCACCGATGGAGGGAGGAGAATATATAACAATATTGCTTTTGCAGCAGATATGGGGTGAATTATGCAAATGGGGCAGCAATGAAATAGCAGCCGCTGGAAGTTTGTCAGTTTTTTTAGAGAAAAATGCTCCACAATGGCATCAGGTTGGCAGGGTGTGTTTTCATCTGGCTGAAAATAAGGCAGATGAAGATTTTCCATTTGCTTTTCTAGCTACATATTCTACGGGTTTCGGTTGTAATGGTAAGTTGAGGCATTTGCCATTACGCAAAGCAATGGAGGAATATGCAGGGAAAAAGAACCGGTCAGCGTTGATCAAACTTCTTATGCCTGTAGATCAGGCATCTCAAAAAATCAGCTGGGTCAGAGAGATTGTCGAAAGCGGCGAAATTTATCAGCCGTTAGCGTGGTCAGTTTTTTCGGCACATAATTTTTTGAAAACGGTTCCGACACTGGAAGATAGCGGGTTGATCGTAAGAATTCCTAACTGGTGGAAAAAGAGGCCCAGGCCTCAAGTTTCGGTTACTATTGATAAACAGAAAAAGTCTAAATTGGGTCTTGAGACATTGCTGGATTTTGATGTTTCAGTTGTACTGGAAGGTCACAGGCTCTCAAGGGAGGAGATAGAAGATATTCTCTCTGGTGATGATGGCTTGGTCATGGTCAAAGGCCAGTGGATAGAGGTTGATCGTGAAAAGTTAAAAGAAGCTATAGATCACTGGCAAAATCTACAGCATCAGGCAGAAGATGGAGAAATATCGTTTATCGAGGGTATGAGGTTATTAGCTGGCGCTTCAGCTGATCTAAAGGAAGACGACCTGCTTGATCAGGACAAGGGCTGGTTTTCGGTTGAGGCGGGCGGGCAATTGCGTGAGATGTTGTCAAGTATGCGGCAACCAGTCTCACTTATGGATAGAAACGAGAAAACCCCTAAACTAAAAGCTCAGTTGCGTCCTTATCAGCAGCATGGGCTGACCTGGCTAAGTTTTATAACAGAGCTTGGTCTGGGCGGCTGCCTGGCAGATGATATGGGTTTGGGTAAGACTATTCAGGTTCTTGCTTTATTATTAAGAAAGCAAAAGCGATCATTGCCATCTTTGTTAATTGTGCCTGCCTCTCTTTTGGGTAACTGGCGAAAGGAGGCTGAGCGTTTTGCACCATCGCTGAAATTAACTTTCTTGCATCCAGGTCAGCAGGATAGATCAAAAATAGAGAAGATAGCGAAAAAGCCGAAAGAAATACTATCTGAAACAGATTTATGTATAACTACTTATTCGATGCTTAGCCGTCAGGAGTGGTTGAGGGAGATGAAATGGCAGCATATTATTCTGGATGAAGCACAGGCGATAAAAAACCCGGCAACAAGACAAACCAGGGCAGTTAAGAAACTTCAGTCTGTTTCCAGACTAGCATTAACCGGAACACCAATAGAGAATAAGCTGGATGACCTCTGGTCATTATTTGATTTTATAAATCCGGGTTTACTGGGCTCCGCATCTGTTTTTAAGAAATTCGTCAAAAGACTTCAGGAGGGAGAAAGCTGCCAGTTTACTCCTTTGCAGCAGCTGGTACAGCCTTATATTTTGCGTCGGCTTAAGACTGATCGCAGTGTTATCAACGATCTTCCTGACAAAGTTGAGACAGTGTGCTATTGTAACTTGAGCAAAAAGCAAATAAAACATTATGAGCGTACTATCCAGACGATGAAGGAATCCTTAGAAAATTCTGATGGTATGGCACGGCGTGGTCTGGTACTTCAGTCATTATTGCGATTAAAGCAGATTTGTAATCACCCCAGCCAATTGACAGGCGATTTTGAATACTCTGCATCAGATAGTGGGAAATTCCAGCGTCTCAAAGAGCTTTGTGAAGAAATCGCATCTCGTCAGGAAAAAGTTCTTATCTTTACACAATTCAGAGAGATTATTGAGCCATTATCAGAGTACCTTGCCGGTATATATGGAAGAACAGGTGTTGCAATCCATGGTGGCACCGCAGTTAAATACCGGCAGAAACTGGTAGATGAATTTCAGCAGGAAAATGGCCCTCCATTTTTCATATTATCTCTTAAAGCAGGGGGCACCGGCCTAAATCTGACCGCAGCCAGCCATGTCATACATTTTGACAGGTGGTGGAATCCTGCGGTCGAAAATCAAGCGACAGACCGAGCGTTTCGAATAGGCCAGAAAAAAAGTGTAATGGTGCATAAATTTGTTACCACCGGCACGGTTGAAGAAAAAATTGATTTTTTGATTGCAGAAAAGCAGAAAATGGCGGATGATATTTTATCTTCCGGTAAAGAACTGAATTTGACAGAGTTATCTGATGACGAGATCATCGATCTGGTCAGTCTGGATGTGACTCGTGCAAAAATATAGGAGAAAATTTGTATGCCTTATTATTGGAAACCGTATGTGCCTGTATCGCAACGAAGGGCAAAAGCTAAAAAGCAAATTGAAAAGATGCGGAAAAAAGGCAAGAATATCGAGCCTGTTGAAATTGAAGGACGTGCGATTGCCAGAAGCTTTTGGGGTAAGGCCTGGTGTGATCATCTGGAATCATTTTCGGATTTTGAAAATCGACTTCCCCGTGGTAGGACTTATGCTCGAAATGGATCAGTTTGTCATCTGGAAATACTTCCCGGGCGAATAGAGGCAATTGTCAGCGGATCAGAGCTTTATAATATTGTTATACATATTGAACCGTTGAAAAAGAAAGTGTGGAATTCTATCAAGAAACAATGTGCTGGTAAAATAGGTACAATGTTAGAGCTATTGCAGGGGAAATTGTCTGACCATGTAATGGAGATAGTTACCGATTGTGAAAATGGTCTTATGCCATTGCCAGGAGAAATAAAGCTGGGTTGTAATTGTCCTGATTGGGCAACTATGTGTAAGCATGTAGCAGCTGTAATGTATGGAATAGGTAACAGGTTAGATAGCCAACCGGAGCTTCTGTTTATTCTGCGTAATGTTGATGCGAGTGAACTTATCAGTGGTGACATGAAAATTGAAATTGTAGGCGCTAAAGCTGCTAAAACAATCTCGAATGATAAACTTGTCGGCATATTTGGTGATGATATCGAACTGGATCTTCCGGATAAGAAACCTGCTAAGTCAACTCCTAAAACAGCTAAGAAAACTAAGTTCAAGGCCAAGAAGAAGGTAGTTTTCAAACGAAAAAAACTGGCCCGTAAAAAGAAAACGGTAATAAAGGTAGCAAGAAAAATAAAATTATCCAAAAATGACAACAAGATCCGAAAACAGCCATCCGGCAAAGCTATTGCCATGCTAAGAAAGCAGTCTGGTCTGTCTGTGCCAAAATTTGCCCAACAGTTAGGTATTTCTGCTACCAGTATTTATAAATGGGAGAAGGTCTCAGGTAAATTAAAACTGCATGATTCAACCTTGGTGAAGATAGAGGAATTTCAAAAAGAAATGCTTGAGTAAAAATAAAACTATGTACTGTATCCAGTCATTTTCACACCATTAACCTTTGTTGGTTTTATTGTATAATTGCGATTATTGAAAATAGGAAAAGACAAATGCTATGTGTTTGCCAGGAGCTCGAGAATTTTTTATTATCATTCAGATGTCACCGAGTTTGGTGTATCCTGTGGGATAATGTATTCATGTAGAGTGAAGATTTGATTTGAAATTAAAATTGTCACGT
Organism: Sedimentisphaerales bacterium; assembly: GCA_963666285.2. Taxonomy (GTDB): domain Bacteria; phylum Planctomycetota; class Phycisphaerae; order Sedimentisphaerales; family SM23-30; genus JAFGDI01. The sequence continues at coordinate 211,208 of OY762711.1, read as the reverse complement.
AATTCAAATATAATCGAGTAAGTCGAATGATTTTTTATACTCTTGTGTATAAAAAATGAAAAACGACGACAGTTTGGAGCGATTTAGAGCAATTTAATTTTTATGCTTCGCATCACTTTGTGGCGTGTTCGCTTTTTGCCTGTTGCGGTTTCGGCTGACTTCATCAGAAATACTCGCAATATATGAATATTACTGTGTTTTCTTCTTTGTCAGCCTCATCCTCACAGAGGCATAAATCGGAACAGAAAATATTAAAGTACTCTAATGTGTTAGAAAAAAACAAGACAAAATCAATAATGCTACAATTTGCTACACTGTTTAAATTTGAAGCATTTAAAATACAAAAAAGAACAAGCTAAGTGCCTGTCCTTTAATGCTTTATAAATAGCGGGAATAGGATTCGAACCTATGACCTCCGGGTTATGAGCCCGGCGAGCTACCAGACTGCTCCATCCCGCGGTCTGTTGTAGATCGGTTATTATATATCAAATAGGTCTCATTGCAAGGATAAAATTGGCAAATTCTCATAAAACTTTAATTTACAATATTTTGCCGCTTTTAAGAATATGACGGGAACTCACAACCGTGCAATTTCATCCATTTTGACTTTCGATGATCTCCACCAGTTCTGCCATATCAGCGATTACAAAATCAGCTTTCGAGGCGAAATTTCTCCAGTTCGGGCTGGTCGTTATCAGCACTGTTTTTGTTCCGGCGTTCCGCCCGGCCTCAATATCAAACTCGAAATCGCCAACCACCATTGCCTCTGCCGGGACAACCCCCAGACAATCGCACAATCGAAAGACATGATACGGGTCAGGTTTGGCCGGGCCCTCATCGTCACGTGTTGCCACTGCATGAAACCGCAAAAAATCATACTTTTTCCACAGCAGCTCCACCATCATCCGCTGATTCCGCGTCAGCAATGCCACCTTCAAATTACTCTTTGCGATATAATCGAAAATCAGCTCGACTCCTGGGTTCAGTTCATAGTTCCGTGCCGCCTCCATTTCGTGCTCGTGCAGTATCGCCTCCGCACGTCGGCGTTCGCTTTCCGGCATTACCAGCATCGCCTCCAGGATCGGTCCGTCTATTCCGCCGATATCAGCTCGTATCCGGTCGAAGTCCAGCGTCGGTACAGTCAGTGTTCCATCCTGGTCAAATATTATCGCCTTGATTGCCATTCGTCAAAGCTCCTTATTTGATTACGACCTTACTGCCGACAATCTCTAGCCGACCTTGTCCAAACAGCCGTATTGCTTTGGGGTATGCCAGGCATTCCTGCTCAAATACCTTCGCGGCAATCGCATCGGCATCATCCGCGGCGTCAATCTCGCATGTTTTCTGTACAATAATCGGCCCGGCATCATATTCATTCGTTACAAAATGTACAGTACAACCGCTAACCTTGCACCCGCGAGCCTCCAGTGCTTCATGCACATGATGCCCGTACATCCCCTTGCCGCCAAACATCGGCAGCAGCGAAGGGTGAATATTCATTACCTTACCTTCCAGCTCTTTGGGGACCTGCCAGAAGCACATCCAGCCGCATTGCAATACCAGCTCCGCCCCGCTTTCTTTCAGCACATTCGAAATCGCACCGCTAAAAGCTTCAACGGTGTCGAAATCCTTACCGCGCAATATCACCGGCTCTATGCCCAGTTCCCGGCTGCGTTCAATGCCGGCCACATCGCTGCGGCTGCTCACCACGCAAACGATCTCTGCATCCAGCTCGCCGCGATCGATATATTCGGCAATATTTACCATTGTCCGACCGCCGCCGGACAGCATAATTCCAAGTTTTAATTTACTCATAATATTTATTGTTTGAATGAATGCTGCGATTTAAGAAAAAGGTTGCGCAGCAATACCTTGATTTTTCACTGTTTGTTTTTCTTTTCACTCGAGAATTTCGTTACAGCAAAATTCTCGCATAGGTATCCGGCGTTATGCCGTCGTATTTGCCATCAGCAATCGCGGCAACCCATATCGGCTTTTCGCCGCAATTCCTTATAGCATGGCATGTCAGCCGCGGTATCAATATTGCAGCGAACTCGCACGCGGCAAAGCTTAGCGTTTCGGCCGGCGGTGTGTCCTTATCTTCGCTCCAGGCAAACTGCCATTGGCTGTCAGCCTGCACTACCATCACTTCGTTGCGGTTATCGTGCCAGTGATTGCCTCTCACCGCACCGCTTTTCAGCTCGGTAATATGCATTTCCATGGCACCATCGAGAAACTCAAAGGCTTCTTCCGGTATCGGCATCGAACGACCTCGCTGGTCGCCTTGTGTTGCCATCCTGATTATCTTTACTTCTGCCATATATTCTATATGATTAGCTTAACGCCACCGACGGAAATTCCTTATCGCTTGCTCTACTAGTTCTTTACCCACTTATCCAGATGGATCTTTTCATATTCCAGGTCATTTGCATCCTTTGGCTCACGCGATTCGGCGGCATAACCAATCCCGATTATCGATTCGACCGAGAGTCCGTCGGGCAGGTTCAAAATTTCCTTTACATAATGGTTACTAGTCATATGGTCATCATGCATACGCTTGTGAATCTGTACCCAGCAGCTGGCCAGCCCCAGCGATTGTGCCGTCAGCTGCGCTATTATCGCCGCGATCGAGCAGTCTTCCACCCATACATCGCTCTTGGTCTGGTCGCCGCATACCACAATCGCCAGCTGGGCCCCTTTTAGAAACTCACTGCCATGTTCTTTGGCCTCGGCCAGCTCTGTCAGAATTGCATTATCAGTAACAAAGACGAATTCCCACGGGTCGAAATTACGGCTGCTCGGCGACCGCAAAACTGCCTCTTGCAGAATTTCGATCTTTTCAGACTCGATCTTCTGTTCTGTAAACTGCCTTATACTTCGTCTTTGCCTCAATAGCTCGATCATACCTGCTCCATTCCAAAAAATAATTCAAAATTCGCTAAAAAATGATTTAATAATACCTGCAATCTCAAAGTGACTGATCCGGCACTTTCATTTACTATAAAGCATTTCAATATAAGCTGTTATATTACCAGGCCATGATGCCGCGATGCGGTTTTTGCTGCCTGACAGCTAACAACTAATGCCTAAAATTCCTCTCAAACTATCCATCGGTTAGTCAGAGTTATAATGAATTATAGCCATAATCTGCGATAATTAAACCATTTAATGAGCATTTCTTAACTCTTTTGCTCTGAGATGCTTATTGATATTGATGCTTCATGAGAAATTTACGTAGCTGCAACATTTTTGGCAAAATAGCTTAAAAGAACTTAAAAGATGGGGATTTGCACGGAAACAGGTTAGTTGCGTGAACAAATGCTTGCTGTTCGATTCAGAGCTACGCCGCAAATGCAAACAAACTTACAATAAAAACAGTAAGGGCAAATAAAGTATTATAATATGCCGACAGCAAACTTGCGATAATTGACTTTATGTTTCATTGAATCGAATGGTTCTTTGTTGAACCCGCACATGTTCACCCGCGAGGCACGTAACTACAACAACTTTTTAAGGTATTTATCTCACGTTTATCATAGTTATGAATATCATAACCAGTTTCCAATGTATAAAAAATACCAGATTACCCGGAAAACCAGACTAGTTTCAGTGAAATGAGGCTGAAAATGGATTTGATGAATATGGTAATAAGCGGAATTATTAGGCTTGTTTTGGCTTGTCGGCGTGTCCTGATATGCCGGATTTTGTGGCAATTTTGCGACTTTCTGGAAAAAGTTTAAGCCCATAACTGCAATTAAGATAAGGGTTTACGGTGAAAATGCGATTGCCGCTTGAAACCGGCAGATCATAGGTTCGAGTCCTATTGACCGCATTCGACGTAAGTCACTAAGGAACAAGAAGTTAGCTTGTTCCTTTTTTTATGCGCAAACAGCCCGGTTCACCCGTCAGGCGTGTATCGGCTTGCCGGTAGTACCTGGGATTTGGACTAACGAGGATCAGTTCTAATAATCAAGTCGACGGTTGAAATCCTGAACCGCCGACATATAGATTATTAGTTTATCGCTTAGATATTAAAACCTTCATAATGTAAAATAGTTCCTAAAAATACAATACCATAATAGTATTAAAGACTTAGTACCATAGTCGTTTTATAGTTATAATCGCAGGAGTCTATGATAAGTCTAAGATTATGTTTGATATATCCTGTTGTATCATAAGGAACTAATCACCTTAACCTCTTTTACCGATGAATTTTTCGTGCTGCCAAATAATAAGTCCGCTTTCAAGTTCTGTAATTCTCAACTGGATATAATATTCAACCTGGCGAGAGTTCCGAGTGTAATCGATATTCTTTTGAATAAGTTTTCCTGAAATACTCAAGTCAGGAGCGATAAGCTTACCTTTTTGCTGAACGGTACTTTTATTGAATTCCTGATCTTCGCGCAGTTTACGTGCCTGGCGTATCATCTCATCAACACTATCACCTGATCCGATTGAACTAGTAAATACTACCCTGCCGCTATTTAGCAGTTCTTCCTGGATCTTTGCCATCAACTGGTCGGTATCGATTCTTAGATCAGTATCATTTTTAATAACTGACGTAGCCATGACATATCTTCCGCCGGCTGGCTTGCTAAGCGCTTTTGATCGGCTCATTGTCTCTACCATTTCAGATGCAGCCCTGGCAAAATCTCTATAATCGAGGCCCAAGACAGCCTTACCTGTATCATTTTGGGTATCAATATTTGAAGTAGCAGTCTGGCAACCAACAATACCGACGGCCAAAACTAACGACAATGTTATAAATAATATTTTTCTCATTTTAGATTCCTCTGTAAATATTTTAACTTATAATGTTTATACACATGTATTATATCAGTACGGTTTATACTTCGCATCATATACATGACACACTTTTGACTGTTCAACATTACACGTAAAGGCCGGAACAGGGCCAATTAAGTGAAAAATTAAGGTGTTCGACTATCGTTTTACGCTTTGTTAATAACATAAGTGTTGCAGGAAGGCCCTTTTAGGCGATTTTTACAACTTAAAAACTGCGAAAGTAAACTATCACATACTAATACTTAATCACATCATATACGAGCTCACTGTTTTTTCCCGGTAGTTTTGCATATATAATCGCATTTTTACAATCGTCCAGTGTTATATCAACTCTATTTCCGCCGGGTATTACCAGCTGTAATTTTCTATCACCTGGAATTTCAATTCTGGCGAGCTGAAAATTTTTCGGTAATGTTGTCCAGATCCTGGTATCAGCGGTAGTAGATAGAAAAGCATATGCCATAGAGCCAAGCTGGAAACCAACATTCTTGTTTCGAAGCGAATACTGCATGACAGCTTTTGATGATGTTGATAATATTGCACGAGTAAGTATAGAACTGTAATCCTTTTTGAACTCAGTCTGAATTATGCGATCCATACTAGTCAGCTCCCGGGTTTTTACTGAACTTCCCTCAGCTTCTAAAATCAAATTCGGACACGCAGAATTACGGCATTCAAGCTTAGGCAGAGCAACACTTACAACCATTTCTTTTTTATCTATAATAACCGGCAGATCAACGCGAAATTCTTTACGAATCGGACCGAGCCCGTTTTCAAATATAACCCACACATAACCATCGGTTTTTGAGTTTTCAAAAACGGCTAATTCTGCTAAACGTAAATCCTGCTGAACATAGTCATTATCCGGCATCATGCCTGCTGCTTCCTTGAAATAATCTATAGCCTTGTTGGCATCGCCATCCATATAATAAAAAAGGCCGGCCATATACGTAGCAAAAGGATTGACAAAATCGTGATATACTTCATATTTGTCAAGGTCAGGATAGTGTTCTGAAACAATCGAGCGGCATTTTTGGTTATCGATACTATTGCCCGACTTTTTTTCCTGATCTTTAAGTTTTTTAAGCTCTGCATCGTATTGTTTGAGAGCACGACGCTGGCGGTCCATAGCTCGGTTAAATTCAACTCTTGCAAACTCGTTATTTCCCAAAGACATAAAACTAATACCTTTGTATACATTCAGCATAATACCGTCAAATATTTCACCTGTATACGGTATTAAAGTTTCATTTGCAGCAGCGGACACAGCTATCTCGCCAGTTTCGTTTTCACCAAGGTCATGCTGTTTTAGAATTGCCTCTGCATAATCAAACATCCTGACACTTTGTTCGTAATCGTGCTTTAACCAGTTGATTACACCGGCATTCAGGCACCAGAGCAGATCTTCATTGCGGCCTTTATAATTTTTAGAGCTGTTTTTTTCTAAAAAAGTCAAAGCCTTGTCATACTCACCATTTTTATAGAGTGTATCAAAATCATTAATCTTGTCTCGAGGACTGTTGCACCCGCAAAATAGTGTGGTGCAGAAAAGTAACATACTATAAATCACATATTTCATTTTTTACTCCAATTCAATTTGTATAATTGTTAAGGTCATCTTAACATTTAGAAATAAAGAAGACATATCAATCTCCAGGTAGAACAACACCGCCGCCGGGCAAAATCTCAACTGTAGGCTGGTGACCGATTATGTCTGAACTACTTGAAAAATCATCCGGGATATCTTTTGACCTGCGGCAAATATCTCCTACAGTCAAATCTTTAAGATTACCTTCAATGACATTAGCATATGACATTTTTGATGTATTATTAATAATCATAATTTTAGCTATCCATTTCTCAGACTTACCTAGCGATTCTCCGGTATAAGGGTCAAAATATTCCTTGCCTGCTGAATATACATCATAAACATCTCCATTATCAACCGCTCTGCCGCCGATATTCAATACAACCCTGCCATCTTGAGTGACATCTATTACTCTCGGTGGGAATATACTTTCTATCGAATCAATTGTAATTTCATCTGCCATTTTTTCCGTGATATAATTCAATAGACTAACTATAGTAAAATTGGAATAATTACTATATTCAAGATCATTTTCATTCAGTTCAAGATTGAGCGACCCTGCCCATTTAACCTGTCTTGTGGCAAAATCAATGATTGAATAATCGCAGCAGGCAGAAACATAATGCTTCTCAATTGTCGCCTTAGTCCATTCGTTGTATTCTTTAGTATAAGTATACATAAATTCAGAAATTTCACCGGTAAGTATATAGCCCGTACTCAATACCTGGTTAAGTTTTTCCTTATCAACCGGTATAACATCTCCCATCAATATCATTTCCTTTTCGTCTATATATTCCCTGGTAAATTTTCTATCTAAAACAGAAAAACGCCTTGTATGAGTTATTTCAGAAACCAGCTTTGCAGCCAAAGTGTCAACAACTTTTGATGATGAAACTTTATCTCCATTTAATTCAAAACATGTTCTATCTGTTCTGAATGGCAAAACGATTATCTTTTTTCTTAAATGAGGATTGGTTCCATCATGAACAAATACAGGTATCCGTGCCATTATTTCCACTTCATATATTCCAGAGTCATTATTTTGGCTGATAATATCAAACCCTGCAACATGTCCATCTGTAGATGTACGAATTGTCTTTCTATAGTCTTCCATATTCGTGTTTAAGAAAGATTCGTTGTTGTCAGAACTGACAAAGATGTCGGAGGAACAAATAACTGCTTCTGCGTTACTAGAAACTGTAACTCCGTTTACTTGCTTTACAGCTCTTACCAAGGCATTATCAATTGCTTCCCTGAGCTTGCTGCCCTGTCCTGTTGAACGTACTTCTTTAATTTCAACCCGGCTGCCGAAGCTGCTAGAAAGCAGCAGGCAGCATAAAATTATCAATATTTTTATCTTACCAGTCATTGCCAATCTCCTTTGAACCAAAAGGGTCAACATTATCATAAACATCACTGTTATCTGTTATAGTTTCAGTTGGCCTTTGAAATTCAGGTGTCCATAAAACAACCTGCCCAAATATCAGGTGACCTGTTACCGGATCATTGGCAACCCAGTCCCGTATCGTGGTTACCCCTTTGAATTTACCAGCAGAGGTTTCTCTGATATAGTCTTCGATAGAAGAACCAACAGTTGAGGATGAGACCTCTTCAAACCCATTGTCTTTTTCAAGCAAAGTTATTGAGTCACTATCCTGTAAAGTTGCTATTTCAGATAAGGCAAGCGTTGTCTTCTTAAACTGCATCATGTATGATTCTGCTATAGACGCTGCTTTCATTTTAGCTGCTTTGAACGCATTTTGTTTCTTCATGTCTGAATCTGCCTTTGAAACCAATGGGCTATACTGGCCAAAAGAAGCAATAACACGATTACCATATTCATCAACCAGGATTCTTACGCCGTAAACCGAAATTAAATCTTCATCATTTGGACATATCTCATTTAATTGCCTGGTGATAGAATCTGCCGGTGCAGTTTTAGCGGGGTAGCCGACAAGCTTATCAGATATCATAGCCTGGGCCAGTGAATCGTATCTGGAACTGTACTTAATCAAAACTCCGACATTATTCATATCATGAATAGTCTTGAGTATTATTACACCTTTTACGCTTTCTACAGCTTTGATTGCGACCTCTTTTCTAAGAGAATTTGTCGCTATTTCCTGTTTCGATTTTATATCAGAATTTGCGATCGAATCAGGATCGATGCCTAGTTCCAATAGTTTCTGGTCCAACTGTGCTTCTGTTAATGCCTGGACTTTTTTAGAGATAACTGTTGCGGTACTTTCTCTTAATTCCTGGTTATTGTTAAAATCAATATCAGTATTAAAGAAATTCCTCACTACCTCAACTTCATAAAAATGTTTTTGGCTTTTAACAAATTCACCTTTAGCATCAATAAATGCTTTTTCAAATGCTAATGCCCGTTTTTGTGCAAAATCAATCCGTTTAGGGGATACTGAAATGTCACTTTGTCCCCAGCCGACATATGAACCATCAGGATTAAATCCCAATCGCAACCCTTTTTCTTTCAGATAGCTGTCTCTCATTTCAATAACCTTACGGCTAATGATAACAGAATCAGCAGAAATAAAATTCGTCATTGACAGGTCATCTTTTTCCTGTTCTGTAACATCAAGTTCAACATTGTCCGGACAATCTGATTTAACTTTTTTGTCCACTTCCTGATTGGTTACCTCTTGTGCAAAAATACAATTTGCAAAGCACAGTAATAAAATTATCACTTTTTTCATAATTAATTCTCCTTGAATAAGTATTTTCATTTTTACATCAAATATTTGGTTAACCACAATTAGATACATATGCCAAACCCACATCTTGCGCAAAAATATGAAAAAAATTATAATATAATTTTCAAGGTAGAAATCATACCACCGGAGACAAAAAGATTGGATATAAAGAAGAGCAGAAAAGAACTAATACACACAAAAGACATTTACGAGACCAACCCCACAACCCACGTAAACACTTGCAAATAAGAGCATTACAGCATTAAACTTCAAGTATTATCATTGTCCTGCACCAGAAAACAGCATTATTAAGATAAGGGACCTGGTCATTCTGAAGCGGATCTTCGACATTAGGGAAAGGAAGCGGCGTATCAGCAGACTAAATCAAACTATTAACATAATAGAGTGCCAAAACACATACTGCTGCAATATATAGACACTAATTGATAATTTTGAGTAAAAAACTTTTGCCAGGAAAAACCGGAATCAACCCATTACACCGTTGACGCAAAGCTGAAAAAAATCAAAGTAAGTAAGTGCAATAAGTGCTGATTCCAGTTTATTGATCTTGGCAATATTGTCATTCATGACAAAATTAAATTTTATTATTTCTGATTCATGTGTTAATCTATCTATTGGACACTTGTACCAGTAATCCTTACATCTGCCCGCTTCTTATTAAGAAGCTCCATAAGTTCGGCAACAACCTGGCATTGGGAATACTTGCCTCCTTGACCCAAAATATATTTACTCGAAGCTTAAAACAGGATTTGCAAACACACACCAGTCTGACGACACTTTACTGACTTTTTTTGTTAGTACTGCAGGATCATGCTCCCCGCCTTCTGTCACTGCAATCGTCAGGAACCTCGTATGATCGGGGATCACAACAAATATATCTTCAATTTGCCCCCTCTTAATTTCCTGTTTTTTATAACCTAATTCACCATCTAAAAAAATCCAGATATCAACATTTGCCCAATCAAGACCATTTGCACTTTCACTTATGCCGGCCCGGGCACGAAACTCCCTGATATTTACACCTTTCAGATCACTTCTAATTTCATCCAAATCAAATGTCACACCAAGATTTGCATGCATAAAAAGTGAATGGTTCCGATCTGTACCATACTCAATGCCATCTAACACCAACGGCCTGGCAGGCCAGTATACAGACCCAAACAAAAGATCACATGAATATAAGCCGGAAGTATCCGGGAAATCATTACAAACATAACCATCTGAGCTTATCTGAGTAGATATATCAGGAACAAATACACCATCAACATACCTTACTTTAGAAGCAAGATGATATTTGCCATCTCCCTTTTTTTCTGATAATTTTATATCCTGCCGACGTTTAACACTCATAACACCATCAGTTGTCCCTATAGTAGCATTCAGCTGACCCGTTCCAAAACCATTTCCTCCCCCTACAATGTCAGCGAGATCCATCTCTTTCTGACCTCGCCAGACAACACCTGATTGGGAATCCATTTGGCAAACAAAATAATCAACCGCAACAGGAATAACCTCAATATTATTAGCCTGTGCAATAAATCTTCTCGCATTGTTTTCTTTTATAGTCTTACTGCTATTCTTCGCATCAGGAAAACATGAACAATACTGCACTTCACCTTTTAACACATGCAGTTCTGACGATTCGTTACTCCCGGCGTATACTCCAAAATCAGTTCCCAGGTCAATGAACCGCGCGTTAGCAGTATTTACAGTAAAACCAATTCCTGATCTGGGCACATGCGAAAACAAACTGCCAGAGATTAAGCTAATCCCCTTTTTTTCAATTGTAAATTCAGCAGGCCCTTCAATAATCAGCTCTACACCATCATCATAAGATATTTTTACAATACCTCCATCAAGTATATATGAAGGCTGATTTATCAGAATTCTATCATTTACATTCAACTTATCAGATGTGTTATTCCATTGTGCGTCAATATGATCAACAAGAGTAGCGACCGGAACTGTATATTGTGGAGGGAAAAGATTAGCATACACAATAAACATAACCATAAGAACTGCTGCTATCGAAACTATCGTACTGTAAACACGATAAAACTTCCTGATCTTCTGCACTTCTTTTTTGGCTTTTACCACCTGCTCATCATTATCAATAATACTTTCAGGAAACTCAATAGGACAGGCATTATTTTCATTCTCAACTAAAGAGAGCATCAATTCAACCATGTCATCCGAAGCTACATCAACCGTGCTTTCAATAGCTGAATCTGAAAGAATAGATCTAACATAGGTCTGTAAATCGATAATATCAACATAGTATTCAACAGCTTCAGGATCATTTGCCAAAATACTATTCAATTCTGCCATTCCTTCAGGAGAGGCTAAACCTTCATTGAGTTCGCAAACCAGAACCCTTATTTTCCTGTACTTTTCATAGTTATAACTCATTCGATGCCCCCATTTTATAATTTACACAGGAAAGTAAATTATGATAGATTTTTGACAAATGGCGACTGATAGTATTAACCGAAACACCTACCCTACCTGCTAATTTTTTATTTGTGTAGTTATGGGAAAACTTTAATTTTATCAGCAGATGTTCTCTTTCAGATAACTTACCGACACACTCCTTTAGAAAACTAATTTTATTGGCGGAATTATCTTTGATCCGTTTGATTTTACTGGCATTCTCTATCAACTCTATCACATTATCATCGAACTGTACTTTACTTCTGGCCCTATCCCTCCGATAGGCTAAAACCTTGTATCTCGCTATTGCCAAAGCCCAGGCTAAAAAATCGGTACCCGTTTCATATGAATCGAACTTCTCCCACATTACAGATGTTGTTTCCTGTAAAATATCCTCAGAATCATTATGATTAGGCACCAGACATGATATATAAGAGCTTATCCTGCAATAATTGGCAGTTAATAGATTTATATATTGTTTCTTATCAACATCCATGCATTAAATTTACATATTAAAAAGAACGCTTTATGCTTCAATCTTGCACAAGGCGTACTTTTGACTTTACAATATTATCCGTAAAGGCCTGCACCAGACCAATTTTAGTGAAAAACGAATAGTGAAAATGAAAAATAAGGTATTCACTTATCGTCCCACTTTTTGTTTAAATTCAATACGCAGCAGGAAGGCCCATTTGAGCGAACACCTGCGGCACTTCGTTACTTGCAGCTTAAAAATTACACAAGTTAACTAAAATAATAGCAAGTCTATTATATTAATATTCCACATTTTACAAAAACACACCAAAGTTTTTTATACAAACAGCCTAAAAAATAACATAAACACTTATAAACAAGATCATTACAAAAAATATTATTTTTATCTAACCTTAGGAAACATCTTCTCCCAGACAAGCTAAAGCATTGTACACCAGGCGTTTAAGCACAAGGCCAAAGTTGCAACCCGGCCTTAACCATTTATTACTATTCTCTTTTTAACATTTCTCTAATTTTTCCCGCATGTTAATAAACTCGTTGTCGTTTTATTTGTGTAGAGAGGAAAATTGCGTGACGGCAAAATGCTACCTGCCTTTGACTGCCTGCCTGTGAATTAAATTCATGAAAATATCAATAGTATGCTTAGTACTTTTGACTGTTCGGCATATGCAAGAGTAAAAAGATAAAATATAAGTTTATGTTTGAGCGATACAAACACCTTAACTTATTACATACCAGCATATTACTTATCACTTTTTCATAGGCTTTTAAGAGCGACTATTACAGTTTTAAATGTAAAAATAATAACAATACCAAGAAAACCTATATAATTTAAACAGTTATTCAGCAACACGGATTTAATGATTTGGTGTATATGAGGTGTCATTACCAATTGCTGCATAAAATGGGAGATACAATGATAAATAAGTCCATTATATCATTATTATGTCTATTTTCGTCGGCAATATTGTCGGTCTCAGTTGATAAAGTTCAGGCTGCGTCTATGCCAATCGATGTAGGCGGTTCCAGTTGGGAGCTGACCGGTTCGCTGGCGGTAAATGCTGCGAAAGTTGGCAAGCTCAAGCTGAATGGGGCAATGAATTTATATTTTGGCCCGAATGATGACATTGAACTATCCGAAGGAGAATTTTTGGCAGTTGACCCTGAAGGCGACTCATTTTATGGTAATTATGCCACAGATGCCAAGGCAAATGAAATTCTTATGCCGGACACAACATCACTGGAGGATTATATCAAGGCTAAAATCCAAAGTGCCGCAACAGAAGCTGGCAATACGGTAACGGTCAACAGCGTAGAAGTTACAGCGATCAAAAATACAGCAAAGCCCAAATCCACCTCTGCCGGGATATCCATGAAGTTAAATATGGCAATCAAAGCTAACGCAGACCTGACCGTTAATGGTCAAGCTTTAGTAAGCAAGGTTTCTATCAGCAGCAAAAGTGCCGGAGTGATCGAAATGACCGGAGCCGGTTCGCACTGGTCAGTCTCTACCACGAGTAAAGCGAGCATTAAAGGTCTAGGCAAAATAAGCGATTCCGGTAGTCTCGATTTAATCTTTGGCCCAAACAGCAGTAACGACCTGGCGGAAAATGAGTTCGTTGCGATTGACGATGAGTCCCGTGAATTTACCGGAGCCTATTCTGTTACCAATGGTAAAATTGAAGCAACTCTGGATCAAACTGAATTTGAGAATTTCCTGACCGATGTAATTGAGGATGAAGTAACCGGCACTTCGAATACCAGCGTTTCTATCACCAAAATCAAGGTTACAGCCAAAATAAAATATGGGCTCTCGATAAATCTAAAGATTAATGTTTCATTCAATGCCGAAATCGAAATTAACGGCGAAGTTATAAGCAGTAAAGGTTCGTTTTCCCAAGCCGGAACAGGAGTTCTCGGAGAAAGTCTTTTTATCAGCTCCACTACTGTCAACACATATTATGTAGACGCTGTTAACGGAAGCGATCTTAATGACGGGACAGAGGCATTGCCTTATAAGACAATTAGTTATGCCCTGAGTGTATCAGGTGAGAATTCGGTCATTCAGGTTCTGCCAGGAACATATGATCAGGCAAACGGAGAAGTATTTCCACTGGAGCTGAAGAACGACCAGACCCTTATCGGAGATGTGGCTAATAAAGGAGCCAGTACAACACCGACAGTCATTAACGGCTACGGCCAGACGGCAAACAGCGATACGGTTACAATAATAGGCGCTGAAGATTCCAGGGTTTCAGGAATCAAAATCGGTGAGGATACCAGTATTGCCGGACACATGGCAATTTATGTGGACGGAGTGACAATGGAGATTTCCGATAACACATTCATAAGTAATACATATGGAGGAGTGTACCTGGGAAATGACGGCACTTCCGTGGTGGAAAATAATGTATTTGCTAGTAACTCATATGGCGTTTATATTTACTACTGTTCGGACAGCCCAATTATTCGCAATAATATTTTTAGTTCCTCAGCCATACCTCTTTATGTAGAGGGACCTGCAACAAACGCGACTATCAGCGGCAATACAATTACGGGCAGCGGCGAAGCCGGTATCCAGGTGCAGAGCGGGTATCCACAGATCACCAGCAATACTTTCAACCTGCCTGACGGTTACAGCTACGGTGCAATCCGGGTATGCTCTTCCTTTGCTCAGCCAAGCGTGCGCGATAATACTTTTATATGTAATAATGCTATCAGAATTGACAGCGGCAACCCAGACCTGGGAACCAGATCTGATCCAGGCGATAACGATTTTTCCGGGGTAACCGGAGTATCGATTACCCATTACGGAACAGCAAGTGTTTATGCAATTGGCAACATCTGGCCAAATGACCCGCCATTAGAAGATTCAGATATTCTAATCGACAGCACAGGCAGTGTTATCTGGGGTACAGGTACGGATGATTACATCTGGGATTCATCAGATGTTATTCCAATATACCTGGACGGAGACTCGATATCTGTAACCGGCTATGGTGCAACTGTCAGCGGCAGCCAAGTCACTATAACAGCTGCGGGGGCATACAGCATAAGCGGCAGCCTGGATAACGGACAGATAATAGTAGATTCGGGTGATTATGATACAGTCAGGCTAATCCTGAACGGTGCCGATATCAGTTGTTCTTCGAGCGCTCCAGTCTTTATAAAAAATGCAGAAAAAACGATTATCGACCTCGCAGCCAATACTGAAAATTATGTATCAGACGGAAGGACGGAAATATCAGAATATACCGATGGGGATGAGCCTAATGCGGTTATTTTCAGCAAGGATGATCTAACAATATATGGCGACGGAGCATTAACGGTCAATGGAAATTACAATGACGGCATTGCCAGTAAAGACGGACTTGTTATCGCCGGCGGTACAATCGAGGTAAATGCGGTAGATGACGGAATAAGGGGTAAAAATTATATTGTTATCCAGGATGGAGATATTACAGTTAATGCCGGAGGCGACGGTTTGAAATCAGATAATGACAGTGACACAACTTTGGGTTATATCTCTATAGAATCCGGCATAATTGATATTGTTGCGAGCGGAGATGCTATTCAGGCAAAAACAAGTATCTATATTACCGATGGCGAGATTGCTATTGATTCCGGAGGCGGAAGCGGAAGCGATATTGATGAAAGTAATTCAGCCAAGGGTATAAAGGCAAATATAAGCGTAATCATTGACGGTGGAAATTGCGAAATTGACTCCGCCGATAGCGGCATCGACTCAGATGGCAGTCTGCAAATAAACGGAGGTACATTATTAATTGCTTCCGGCATAGACGGAATTCACGCAGAGACCACCCTGGAAATTAATGGAGGAGCATGCGAAATAGAGTCTGCTGATGATGGCATCGACTCGGATGGAAGCCTGCAAATAAATGGCGGCACATTAACTATTGCTTCTGACAATGACGGAATTCATGCAGAAACGACCCTGGAAGTTAATGGTGGGGAAATTGATATTACTAAATCATACGAAGGGATTGAAGGCACAACAATCGTAATTACTGACGGAGACATCTATGTATCCTCGAGTGACGACGGCATAACATCAGGTGAAAGTCTCACTATAAAAAATGGTGCAATAGAAGTAGTTTCCGATGGAGATGCTATTCAGGGAGGAACAGACGTAGTAATCACCGATGGTGAAATATATATTACCTCCGGTGACGGTAGCAGCTATCAGGTAGGTGATTCAATATCAGCAAAAGGAATCAAGGGAACCGAAAGTATAGTCATAAACGGCGGAGACATAACAGTTGACTCTGCCGATGACGCGGTCCATTCAGACGGAAGTATTGACATTAACGGAGGAGTTATGACCATTTCTTCTGCTGATGACGGAATTCACGCAGAGGCTGACCTGGTTTTTAATGGCGGAGAAATTGATATTACCAAATCATATGAGGGGCTGGAAAGTGCTGACGGAGATGTAGTCATAAACGACGGTACGATCCATGTTGAATCCAGCGATGACGGTATCAGCGTAGCCGGCGGTGGTGATACAATGGGAATGGGAGGATTCGGCAACGAAACTGTCAGTGACTGTTATTTATATATTAACGGCGGCTATCTTGCAGTTTATGCCGAAGGTGACGGTCTTGATTCCAACGGATCAATTGTCATGACCGATGGAATAGTAATTGTTCACGGGCCGACGTCCAGTGCAAATGCCGCCCTGGACCATGGTTCATTCTTAATATCCGGTGGAACACTGGTGGCAGTCGGCAGCTCTGGTATGGCACAATCACCCGACTCATCTTCAAGCCAGGGCTCGGTACTGTTGACCTTCAGGTCCTCAGTTTCAGCAGGTACATTATTACATTTTCAATCGAGCGATGGAGATCCAATCCTGAGTTTTGTGCCGGCAAAGACATTTCAATCAGTAGTTATATCTACGCCCGAACTTGTTAATGGCACATATGACGTTTATTATGGAGGCAGTTCGACCGGAACAGCCGTTGATGGATTATACCTGAATGAAACATATACCGAAGGTACAAACTGTGGCAGTTTCACAGTTTCTGGTTATTAGGACAAGCCGGTCTCATAACAACTAACAAACATACTTATATTCCCAAAACATAAAGGCGAATCTTTCCAGATATGCGTTATTAGTATAAAAGGACTTACGATAAATCGTGAGTCCTTTTTACCTGCTGCACTATTGTGATGTGATTTGCAGTTAGCTAATATCCTTATTCGAGCATCATACCTTATAATATAAAAGAATCCAGATATCATATTGTCCGGCCAACATTCAGTTTACCAGCTACATAGTCAATAACTTCCTGGTCGCAGACACGACCATAAATTTTTCCATTTTTATAATCAGATATACGCTGAGGCGGGTTTTGTCCAACAATCAGCTTCTCATCAATTAATTTTCCGGTAAAGGCATCAAAGATTTTGATCAAGCAGGTATCTACCATCCCTGCGGCTCCGTTATCATATTTCCCTACCTGTTTTTCACCCCAATATGTATAAACTACATTTGTAATAGTATCAACATCTTCTGGAAACAGTGGATTCGGCAACTTTGCTGTTATAGGGTCTACCTTCCTGGGACGCAGAATTTTACTGTGACCAGGATTATTGCTATCCTGCATACATAAAAACACAACCTTTGGCATATCTTTGTCTGCGTTATTTGCCGACTCAAGAGGAAGTCTTTCTTTTAGCCTAAGGTAATCACTTTCATAACCTTGAAGATGAGCTATTTTATTTTCTATAGCGTGATCGCTATTTTCAATAATTTCTTCGTTAATGTTTATAGCTGCTGCTATTGCTACAAACAGGCTAACAACTCCAATAATTGACATTATTGCTATTCTCAAAGTCGATTTTAACATTTTTACATCTCCTTAATTGTGCGGTATCGCACTTTTGACTGATCAACATTACACGCAAAGGTCGGAACAGGACCTTGCGAATGAAACACTTACATATAATTATATTTTCGAGACATTTCTCGACAGTATATTTAATTCAATGTGCTGCAGAAAGGCCCATTTAGGCGTTTTACCAAAAGGCAGTTTTCACAACAGTAACTAATTATGAATATTTTTTCAATTAGCATGCAAGAGCCTGTTCAATTGCGATTGCTTCTTCTTCTGTTTTTGCCTTGAACCTTATTTTTACTGATGAATCATTATCCTGTTCAACCGCTTTGAACTGGATCGTTTTTTTATCTCTCTTAAGATCTTCAACTGTAGTTCTGTCAAAAGTAACGGTAGACTGCTTGAACATCGTGTAACAGACAGAACCTGCAACTCCACCAATCATTGCATGAAACACAGTATTATTCAGATTTAATGAAACCATCAGATAGATACCCAAGGCACAAGAAGAAAGTAAAAATAAAGTTTTTGGAAGGCCAAGCTTTTGGCGAACACCCGTAATTGATATTGCTTCATCATTTATATCTATTGAAGCCCTACCTGCCATACCTAGTTTATCTGCCTTAAACGAGTTGTTAAAATTGATCACATATTTCATGGTATAATTCCTTAATATTAGTTTTATAATAAACGGTTAATCAAAACACATTAGATTCAAAAATCCTGCTTTAAGCTTCAGGTCTCAGCTTGTAAAAGAGGTAAATTCCTCCCAGGCCTAGTAATAATACTATAAATGCCGCCATTACGTTTTCACCTTCCATAAAACCTCCAAATGAAGCCAGTACCAGGAAAGCGCCGGCTAACAGGGCCGGAATACGAACTAAAAACCGGTTACCAGGTCTAACAGGATGCTCTTCGCGAAAACGTTTGAAAGCACGGTCGACTCCGCTTTCTATTGTATCATCGAAAGCCTTTCTTATGCCCTCACGGCATCCATTGAAAAGGCCGTCTATCTGATCATCTGAAAAACCTATTTCTTTCATCTCTTCCCGCAATTCACTTTCATCGGCTCCCTGCAGCATGCGTTTGCTTACATAAAGACAAATCTTTTCAAGTTCACTAGCTGTTGACATTATATATCTCCTTATTGTTAAAAGTTTAATTGATGTTTTCTTATGCATTTTAGTTACGCACGGAATATCCCAATCCTGCTCAAAAATGTTTATTTTTCATAGAATATTAATTTCAAAACATACTTTGAATTTTATCATTTTGTCACCAGGCTACTATCAGCAAATAATAGCATCAAAAAATTATTATTTCCGTTTGTTTGATTTTGATATCCGACTCAGAACTACCCTGATAATTATAACAGATAATCTCAATATTCAGTATAAGGTCGATTTGATTTGTATAGATTTAATCTATTGAGATATGCAATGTAATCATCATCATATTCCTTACAATATTTAATCTTTTCAGCGGAGCTGCTGCCTACCCACAGACTTTGAAAGTTATCAATGTATAACTTGCAGGCCTTTTGTTGAATATCAATTGCATTTTCAAAGTATCCTAAACGGGCAAATACTGCTGCTAATGTATCGATATATATGTGGTTCTGATAATTAGTCTTTGAACAAGCCTTCTTGGCAAGATCCAGGGCTTTGGTACAGTCAGCATTTCCATCTATCGCAAGATCCCATGCTATAATATTAGCTAATTCAGCTGAATCAGTACCTGCTTTTAATGCTTTTGCGATATATTTATTTTTATCGTTGTATTTTGAAATATCTGCTGCAATTTTGCTCTTGCCGTAATAGTAAAACGCCATTTTGGAATCTCCGTCAGCAATTCGTTCCCAATGCTGAATGTTTCCAATAGATCTATTTTGCCAGACCATATCCTTTATGACTAACTTATCATTTGACTGAATAATTTTTACCGCTGAATAGTTTACTGTTAAATAATTATATCCATCAAATGACTTGCATAAACTTTGGGCAGAAAATTCATTGGATCCTGTTTTAGTAATAGACACAATTTTTTTGTCACCATACTCAAAACCGTAGTTCAATGCATATTCAGGAACATAGATTAGATCTGCGTTGAGGTTTCCATTTACATCACTGGTTATTTCTATTACCATATTTTCGAAACCATCATTAACCCTGATCCACTTACCTGTCAGGCTGGATCTACCAGCTATTCCGGTATTTGACTGGGAGTCATTTTTGTCACACCCTGCCAGGCAGGTGAAAGTAAATACAGCCAGAATAATAATTTTCTTTAACATTTTTTAACTCCTTATAATTCTTAATATCACTTAAATTGATAACTTTCATTGTCAGTCACTGAACTTAACAATCTGCAATATATATTCAGTAAAAACACTTATCTTGCGCCCGGCAGAAGAGAAACTCAGGAAAATAACTGTAACAGACACGTAACAGACTAACTACAAAAGACTTATGCGGTTTAGATAAAAGACAATTTCCTAGAAATATTTTATATATCCGCTATAATAATGCTGAAAGATGGCTGTACATTAATATTAGTATTTGGTAATTCCAAGAGCATTATAATGAATAACAAGCAACAAACGTGGATTGGCGGGAACAATATTCAGTTTCCAGCAACTCAATGGACATTCATACAGTCTAAACCGGATGATGGCCAGATACTGGAAGAATATATATTTTCTGTTTACTGGAAACCATTGTATACCTATCTGGTACGTAAGGGAATCCCTCGAGAAAACGCAAAGGATCATACCCAGGATTTTCTCCTGAAAATCTTATATGAAAAAGATTTTTTAAGTAAAGCAGACCCGGAAAGAGGGAAATTCAGAACTTTTTTGCTGACTTCTTTTGACAATCATATCAAATCTTCCATACGTAAAACCAAAAAACATGACAGCACCTCATCATACAGCGACCTGGAATTTGATTTGCCGGAACATGTTCCCAATGACCCGGCAAAAGCCTTTGATTATATCTGGGCGGTAAATATCCTGGAAAAAGCTTTAACATCTGTAAAGACGCAGTGTTATGAAAATAAGCTGGAGATTCACTGGAATGTTTTTGACGAAAAATTGATCAAACCGCTTATGGAAAACGTTAAAGCCCCCTCGATGAGCGAGCTATGCAGCAGGTATGATATTGGCTCAGAATCAACAGCTTCAAATATGTTAGTTACTGTAAAAAGAAGACTTAAAAAGACACTAACCGACATGCTGGCCGGCACTTTTTCAGAAGAAAATTCCGACGACAACTATCTAAATCATTTTATAGAATTTTTTGGATAATTGTTTTTTTTGCGCAAGATAATAATAGTATTGGCATATATATCAATAAGCATAATACTATATTTTGTAAAGAAGGAATAAATATGGATAAAAAAACTCTCATTAATGTTAATCCAGAAAAGCTAACCACTTTTTTGAAATCCTGCACTCAAGACAGTAACATTTCAAATAGCAACCCAGATAAAAGTGAATTTTTATATTCAATATTGGAGCAGAAATTTGAATTCGACCATGTGATACATAAAGACCGGTCAGTTATGTTTAATAATTTACTTGCCGAAGCCCATAGCATAGAAAACCAGCAGACATTATTAACTGTTCTCCTTTCACCTAACAGCCAACTTAACCAACTCCTGCAGATTAAGCAGGATTTAAAGAAAAAACGTAAAGAAATAGATGATAAATTATTTCAAGAAGTTTCTGTCGTAATTTATTATGCCGCAATAAGCAGCGCCCTGGTATTCCACAATGGCACCAGGATAAGCTCCTTTAGCTATATGGAGATAAAGGGATCTCTTGAAAAAATCATAAGCCAGGACTGGATAGGAATGGAAATTTCTGATTTACTCAGCAAAGCTATTTCCATATGTGACGAGATGCAATAACTATAGTCTAATACTATTTTTGTAATACCTGCAACAACCTGATAGTATTATGATAATACCACCAGATTTATCGCCATCATGTATGACTGGATGATTTAGAACACAATTCCGCAAGACTTCTTTTTCCAGTCAGAATAAAGCTCAAACAAATTACAAATCCAACTATCGCAATAGAAGTTAACCCAAAACTGTCAACAGCAAAACCAAGCAATGGAGCCAGCAGCATCGCAAAAAAGGAACTGCTTTGAGACTCGATGGATAACGTAGTTGCAGCATGTTCCTGCCGGCAGCAGGTATTTATTCTTCCCATCATTATTGGCCGCCACATGCTATGCAGTATGAGAATCGCAATAAAAGGCAATATAGAAAAATATGGAAGATCGAAAAAAAGAGATACAGCCATCAAACTATACAGTGCAGCCGAACCTTGCCATATTCGCCTGGAAGCATTATCTTCATTGCCGTAAATGGCACATATTCTCCATGAAATACGGGCAGAAATACTCGTCATAATGTAAAGAGAGCTATAAACAATCCCTATTAGCAGAGCAACCCTTTTTTCTGATGCAATAGCAGTAAAGAGGGGAAGACCCAGAGCAATCTTTTTGATAACTATTTGATTATAATCTTTTACAACTTTTAAAGTACCGTCAAAACAGCAGGATTCCAGTATAATTCTACCCTGGCAGCTATCGTTCCATATTCCCCTGAAGGAGTTATAGACATGAAGATAAACAAGTTTGAAATCAAGTGATTTATTGGCCGACTTCTTTTCGAGATATTCAGGATATCCCAGGAAGTTTATAATATTCAGTAAAGATGGAATTGCACACAACCAGAAGATATCACTATAATTCCCACGCCAAAAGATCAAAATTGCAGCTATGATTGCCGACAGAGCCGAACCGGTCTCAGAAAAACTCCTGGTAAGGCCGTAAATCCTGACCTTCTGGTCCTGTTGTCCACGACTTTTGAGGTAATCGAAAATGATCGCTTTATGGGTGCCCGTTCGAAAAGCCTCACCAATTCCAAAAAGTAACATTGCTGCGAAAAGATGCCATAAATGTTCACTAAAAGCAAAAACTAAGAAACACAAAGTATGCGCACAAAAGGCAAAGATCATTGTGCGTATTCTACCATATAGATCTGCAATTGCCCCTGAAGGTATCTCAAGCAGATTTACTACCAGTGCCCTAAAACCTACCAGTAAACCAATTTGAAAAAAAGACAGCCCCTTTTCCATGAAAGCCA
Source organism: Sedimentisphaerales bacterium (assembly GCA_963666285.2). Classification (GTDB taxonomy): domain Bacteria; phylum Planctomycetota; class Phycisphaerae; order Sedimentisphaerales; family SM23-30; genus JAFGDI01. Next base: position 188,136 of record OY762711.1, on the reverse strand, counting down.
GCAGTATAAATGGCTCAAAATATCTCTGATTTTTCAGAAAGCCATAAAGACAAAACCGGGCTATTATCCCCCGCTCCAGCTTCTCTATTTGAACAGCTTTCAATATTCGTTACTCCTGAAACAGGCATAAAATCGAACTTTATTATGGTTTACTTTCGCAGTTTTAAGTTGCAAAATCGCCTAAAAGGGCCTTTCTGCAACATTTTGAATTTAAACAAAATGTGAGACGAAAGTCGAACACCTTAAATTTTCACTATTCTTTATTCATTTTTCACTTAATTGGCCCTATTTCGGCCTTTGCGTGTAATGTTGAACAGTCAAAAGTGCATCATGCATATGATGCGAAGCATAAACCGCACTTATGCACAATTATTGATTTATATTGCCTGTATTATTATGGTATATCCGCTCTAAATTTGCAAGACCGTAGTTTCAGGTATTCCTAGCATAAATCAATATCATACTTCTTTTTCAGACTACTTACAGTATTTTTGAGCTCTGATACCCTGCTGACAAGAAAATCTTCATGAGATTTTTCAGCATTAGACGAACTAATAACACTAGACATACGGTTCAATTCACTGCTGAATAACTGTTCCAGACGCCTGCACGATGAATCTGATTTAACCTGGAGAATATTGTAAAGTGAATTCTGAACCGCAAGAATTTCTACAACACTGCCATTTCCCAGGTATTGAATCTCCGGAAGAGGTTTCGATTCAGTTTTTACATACTCAGAGAAATAATAATAAAACAGACAATCTTCAGCAGAAACATTATCTCTAGCCTGCATCACTTTGTATATTGTATCCGTATAGTCCGGACCATTATTATTACAGTCATAATAAATATGTTTATCTTTAGCACAAAGATTTAGTATCTCGGCACGTTTTTTCCTTTCAATACTGTTTTTCAACTTCATTTCTTTGATCTTAAACAGATCGAACTGATTTTCCTTTAACCTGTTTTCATATTCCAGGTTTTGTTTAGCCATTTCCAGGAGAGCTTCCTTAGTTTTCCCGGTAAACCTTTCGGTCAACTCAAGATATTCCTGAATAACCGCAAACTGAAGCATCATGGCAGATATTTCATTTTCGAACGTACCAAATTTTTCAAGATATTCATCTCGAATTTCCTGTGCTGACTTTTCGCACCTTTTCAGTTGAGCTTCGGCATCAGCTACCCGAAGAAACAGTCTCAGGATTTCTTGTCTCACTTTGTACAGGTTATTTACATCCTTTTGAGAACCTAACGATTTCAACCGCAGCAGCAAACCATAATTTTGAGACAGATAATGGTCTAATTCAGTACCCAATAATAAAACAAATAGCAATTCGCGAAAAAGGAACCGGGACCAGTTGTCCGCAAAATCATAATTATCAGACTGAACAATATTTTTCAACTCACCAGCAGCATAATTTTTGTATTTGGACAGAAATTGACTTATTAAACTTTGCATAATAGACCTCCGCAGAATTAAATATTAAACTACAGCAAAATAACGAATATAAACAACACGACACAGGAAACAGAAATACAAGAGCACGAAAATAGAAAACAATGCGATGAAGAGAAAATTGAAATAACTGCCCCACAAACAAGACGAAACGAGTAAAATTATAGAATTCAACAACATAGCAACACCAGGCAAAATATTTTTTTTATGCCGCAGCCCCAAAAGGAGAGCCACGCTAAACAATAGTTACTTTAGCAGTAAGCGAAAACAAAGGCAAGAAAAAGCACAACCGTAAAACTATATAATGCAACGATTTACACTGAAAAATGACAAATTGCTTGTAAGATTTCTCGATTGCCATTATAAATATATGGATTGCGAACAATCATTCGCAATTTTTAATTACAAAATAATCAATAATATACCAGCAAATTAGGTGATACTATGGCCACAAAAAATGATGTTTCCCCTGCGTCTTCAAGCCCTTGTATGTCCTGGCAGTCCCTGGATGAGTTTGAACAACTTACAGTTGTTTGCGACCTGTTTTTTCAGCGGTTAAAAATGACAGAAATTTTGACAGAAATCAAAGCTGCCTATACCAATGTCAATTTAACGCGAGAAAGTATCCTGCCGCTGGTCTATAAGGCTATGAAATATAAACTGATTCAATATACTCCTACAACTGACGCTCACCTCAGCATGCAATTTAAGAGCAGGTACAGCTGGCTCACCCGTTCTGAAGTGGTACACACATCCACCTTTTCCGATGTTGCTTTTCATGGTGCCAACATGCTGCTTGATTTAATAAAAGAATACAGACATTCTGAAAAATCAGAGATCCATGTAGGTTTTGCCGGTGGTCATGCGATGCGAATCCTGGCATATCAGTTTTCAAAACTTCTGGAAAATCTTCGGGAGCCAATTCCACAAAAAATATTTTTTCACGCTTTAGTTGCCGGATTTAATGTTCATGAACCCAAAACCGATCCGAATACTTTCTTCACGTTTTTCCTGTCGGAAAATGAAACAAATAATTTATATGATTTTGTCGGTCTATATGCTTTACCACTGATCAAGTCCAAAGATTATGTAGAAATCACAAAACGTGCCGGGGTTAAAGAGGCGTTTCAAGAAAAGGAAAAGATTGACATATTCGTAACATCGGCCACATCATGGGATGATGAGCATAGTCTTTTTAAGCAATACATGAATAATTCTAAAGGATGTTTGAAAAAATTAGAAAATGCAAATTGCATTGGAGACTTACTTTGGCTTCCTATAGGCGAAAAGGAAGCAATAGATCCGAATGTAACAGTGATACGCTCTATGACATTACTTAAAAATCTGCAGGAGTTAAATTATTTCATAAATAAAGATAAAAAAGTATTATTAATATTGGGCCCTTGTGCTAAATGCAGCAAAACCAAGTCCAGTATTTTAAATGCCGTCCTTAACCAGGAAACGCATATAATCACTCATCTGGTTGCAGACAGCAGGTCCATTAAAGAAGTGTTGAAAATAAATAATACCAATAAAAATAATTTTTAAGAATATTTACAAAGTTCTATTATGGAATGGAACTTTGCATACATACATTACTAAATAATCAATTAACAGGCAATTGCATTTTCCAGAGCAATCGCATCCTTTTCAGTTTTGGCTTTAAATTTAATTACACTCGGTAAGTTGTGCCCAGGTTCAGTAGCTTTAAATAGAATAACATTTCTGTATCTTTTGAAATGGTTAACCGTAGATTTACTATAATATACAGTAGAACGTTTCAATATCGAAAAACAAAAGATTACTATAACACCCATACAACTTGCACCTGACAAAGCCAGGCTAAGATTAAACATAACGGCAAGGCAGGTAACAAAAAGAAATGATGAGATAAAGCTCAAAATTCTAACTATGCCGCAGTTAAATTTGCGGCCTTTAATTGATATATATCTATCATATATATCAATAGATGCATTGCCAGCCATTCCAAGACTGTCTATCTTAATAGAATTGTTAAAATCAGTTTCGTATTTCATGATTATACCCTTTCAGATTAAATAACACATGCAATCTCATAGTAATTATTATCAGAAAATACAATATTCAGTTTCAGTAATATTGCTCTGAAAATTACTATATTTGTTTTTACTACTGTATTAGTTACTCAACTTGAATTACAATCCTGCTCAAAAATGGTATTTTATTCAATAAAAATGACCTCCCCATAAACTGCCTTATTAAAAGAAGTTACCTAATCCATTCTATTTTTCTTGTTTTATTAAGAAACCTATATACAATTTAAGAGACATGGTTATGACAGGCTTTATTTTCTAAATCAGTTAGAGGATCTCATGGATAGCAATAACAACAATCCGGACTCAAATGACAGTAAATTTCCAACGATGAGCTATATCGATTCCCAGCAGCCAGCAGTTAACATTAATCCTAAAAGCCAACTGGGAAACACAGTAGATAGATATAAATTAATTGATGTTCTGGGAGAAGGTGGTTTTGGAATCGTTTACCTGGCACAACAGGAACAACCGATTAAAAGAAAAGTTGCACTTAAAATCATTAAGCCTGGGATGGACTCCAAGCAGGTTCTTAACCGATTTGAAGCTGAAAGGCAGGCACTAACATTATTTGACCATCCAAATATAGCAAAAATACTCGATGCCGGGGCAACTACCGCAGGAATGCCATATTTTGTAATGGAATATATTGAGGGCATCCCAATAACTAAATACTGCGACAGGGAACATTTTAAAATAGAGGAAAGGCTGAATATATTTAAAGAAGTTTGCAATGCCATTCATTACGCACACCAAAAAGGAATAATCCACAGAGACCTAAAACCATCCAATATCCTTGTTGCTATGCAGGATAAAAAAGCAGTTGCTAAAGTCATAGATTTTGGTATTGCCAAGGCAATGGATCAGTCTTTAACTGATAATACTTTCTTTACAGAAAGAGGAACTCTGCTAGGTACTCCTGAATATATGAGCCCGGAGCAGGCCGGACTATCAATACAGGAAATCGACACAAGAACCGACATATATTCACTTGGAGTAATTCTGTACGAACTGCTTGCCGGTGTATTGCCCTTTGAGCCAGAAACACTAAGACAGGCCGGTTATAATGAAATACAAAGGATTATCAGGGAAGTAGATCCCCAAAAACCAAGTACCAAACTGTCCGGCATGAGGGACAAGGCCCCGAACATTGCCAAACTCCGCAGAATACCGGTAACAACTCTTACCAAAAGATTAAGCCAGGAGCTCGAATGGATTCCCATGATGGCCCTGCGCAAGGAAAGAAACCAAAGATACACATCTGCATCTGAATTCGAGAAAGATATCCATAATTATCTAACCGGGAACCCGCTTATTGCAGGACCGGAGTCGGTAAAATATAAAATAACTAAATTTGTGTATAAAAATAAGTCGCTTGTAATTGGCTCGACAGCATTTATCCTGCTATTATTAGCATCAACTGTAACTGTCTCTTATCAGGCAATCAAGCTAAACATTGAAAAAAATAAAACCCAGCAAGCTCTCAATAATGAATCAATTGCAAAAAATGATGCTGAACAGAAGCAACAAGAAGCTGAAAAACAAAAAAATATAGCTGAACAACAGCAAATTGAAACAAAAAAAGCACTTGAAGAAGCCGAACGGCAAAAACAAATTGCCCAGGCTATTAATGAATTTCTAACAAAAGACCTTTTATCATCAGTTGATCCTGAAAATGCGCAAGGTAAAGAAGTTCTTGTACGAGACGTACTGGATATCGCTTCCCAAAAAATTGAAAATAGATTTGAAAATGCTCCTTTAGTTGAAGCTGCCGTTCGAAAAACTCTAGGTAATACCTATGAAGGACTGGGCAGGTACAATATTGCCCTTGAACATATTGAACCGGCATTTGATATCTATAATAAGGAACTTGGTGAAAATAACTCTCAAACCATCAATGTAATGGCAAACCTTTCAAGTATATACTATCATTTGAATATGAATGATAAGGCAATATTATTAGGCAAAAAAGTGTTAGAAATAAGACAAGAGACACTTGGCCTTGAGCATCCTCTTACAACTGTTGCATTAAATAACCTTGCATCGTTATATTCAGATACAGGGAAATACAAAGAAGCTGAGATATTGTTTCTTAAAATACTTAAGCCATATCTCGAAAATCCAGATATGATAGATTCCTCAATGTTAAACTCTATAAATAATCTGGCTCAAATATATACTGTTACCGGCCGCTATGAGGAAGCCGAAAAACTATTCACTATAGCTCTGGAACATAAAATTAACAATTGGGGCAAAAAACATCCGGATACAATTAAATCGATGCTTAATCTGGCTTTATTATATAAACAAACCGGTCAAATCAATAAAGCTGAAAATTTATTTAAAGAGATAATCTCACTCAGTATTGATGTATGGGGAGAAGAACATCCCATTACAGCTTCAGTTTATAACAATTACGCGAATTTTTTATCCAATAATGGGAAATATGATGACGCTATTACATACTACAACAAGGCAATTGCCATCGAAGAAGCCGTCCTAGGCGGCAATCATTTAGATACTTTGATCACAAAAGGCAATTTAGCTGATATATATACATCACAAGGCTTATATGATAAAGCAAAACCTGTTTTGGAGAAGGTATATGAAGAGATAGCCAAGATTGACGGAAAACATGGTTCCAGAACACTCAGCTCTCTCAACAACCTCGCCATACTGTACTCCAATATGGGTTATTTAGAATTAGCAAAAGAAAAATATATAGAAGCTCTACAGGGGCTCCGTGAAGTAGATGGAAATGATGCACCTAACACAATAGCAACAATTGTAAACCTTGCCATTATTTATAAAGATTTGAAGCAATACGATCAAGCCAAACCATTGTATGAAGAAGCAATGAAAAGCTGTGCAGATAAATATGAACAAGAGCATAGTCTATATTCCTGGGTAATGCGTCAGACAGCCTCATTTTATGAAAAAATCGAAAAATATCAGGAAGCTGAAATACTTTTCTTAAAAGCCATAGAAAATTATAAGGTTACATTAGGGATAGATCACCCGACAACATTGAAAACAATAAATAATTTAGCCTCCTTATATTTGAATACAGAGCAGTATGAAAAAGCTGAACCTCTATTTATTGAAGTTTTAGATAGAAAAACCGCTGTTTTGGGCGAAATGCATCCCGCAACATTAGTTGCAATGATAAAACTTTCTGTCCTTTACAAATACTGGGGAAAGTTAGAGCAAGCGGAAGTTTATTATTCTAAAGCACTTGCCGGCAGAAGAAAAGTACTGGGAGACAAAGACCCCCAAACATTACTTTCAATTCATGGCAATGGAACCTTAAATATATTGCTGGGCCGTTATGATCGTGCAGAACTTTTATTGAAGGAAGCTGTCATGGGCAGAACAGAAGTACTTGGCAAAAACCATCCCGATACACTTAACAGCATTAAAGAATTAGAAAAAATATATACTCTTAAAAAAACAACGCCGCTAAATAACTAAACAATTCCAATGTTTTAATAAGAATAAAATGGATTAATAAAAGGACTTTTTGTTCGATACAATTCCACATAATATTAAAACAAACATCTCCCTCCCTTAAAATCCAAACATAAACCCTTAGTGCATGGTAAATACTAAGTACACCATACCGCAAGCCACAATTATCCTGACAGATTTTCATGTATTCGGTTTCAATGCCGGCAGCAACTAAATCGGTATAAGCGGTCACATTGAGTAGCATAATAAATAAAAACATTTCAATTGCTGAAATATAACAGTGCCAATCTTGACACTAATATTGGCACGAAAAGGACTTACATTATAAATTTGAGTAGTTTTGCATTTTAAGTACCATACCATTATATTGCGCAAAACCATGTTTTGTTTTTCATGAAATGGTCTTTTTATTCCGGTATCAATTTGCGATAATAGTATTATCTTTTATACATCATGTTATTTTGAATCAATTATCGTTTTATCCGGTTCAGCAGACTAGATTCTACGAAAATTGCCATATTGAGAGCGTTAGTCATAGAATAGAAATTGACACATATGAATAATTAGGATTGGAAAAGGAGATCTGGTTACATTTCTAAAGATATCTTCTATAGTTAATACAAGCATACAATAATTTTATGCCGCTAAGTTTTACAAAAGTGGCCACATTGCCTTTTTAAAGTGCGAATGATACAGTGATTTTAATCATCAGGAGAAGAAATTAATGAAAAACATATTCTTATCAATAACAATTACGACTCTGCTGTTATGCATACCATCTGTAATATTTGCAGAGCCAATTGCTTTTCCCGGAGCCGAAGGTTCAGGCATGTATGCCGCAGGCGGTCGCGGCGGCGATGTCTATGAAGTAACCAATTTGAATAACAGCGGCACAGGCTCAATAGTCGACGCTGTAAGTTCAGGCAATCGAACAATCGTTTTCAGGGTATCAGGAACAATTGAACTTGGAGATGTCATACTCAAACCTAAATCATATACCACGATTGCCGGTCAAACCGCACCTGGCGATGGAATATGCATTAAAGGTCGTATCTACATAGGCAGTGTTAATGATGTTGTCATTCGATACATTCGTGTTCGAGTTGACGAAGGAGCAGCAAATTCCAGTGGTGATGCAATTGATATTGCTTCCGGGCATAATATTATAATCGACCATGTAAGCGGCTCTTATGCACGAGACGAGACAATTTCATGCCAGGACGGCTCTGACAAGGTGACAGTTCAATGGTGTATTATGAGTGAAGCACTAACATTTGAAGGACACAGCTACGGCTCACTTATCAGAGGTGAATATGGCGAAGAGAAATCCTACCACCACAACCTTTACGCCCATAACAACAACCGCAACCCGCGTCCCGGAAACTATACCAGCACAAGTAAAGACCCGGAAGGGCTGCATTTTGACTTTCGTAATAATGTGATGTATAACTGGAAAGGTGATCAGCCGGGATATAATGCTGACAGCAGCACAACAACCCGTTATAATTTCATAGCTAATGTCTGTATCGTCGGCCCGGAATCGAATTTTACCGGTTATATGTTTAAGGAAAACTGTCCCGATTGTTATGCATACTGGGCTGATAATGCTTATGGTCATACCTACAACAGTATTAGTGTTCCTGCCGACCAGTGGAGCCTGGTACGGTTTAACGGCCCCTCGTCAACAGAAATTACTGAATATAAAGCCCGTTCATATGAGATTCCGATGAACCCGGTAACAACAACTTCGGCAGCCCAGGCCCTGGAAGATGTACTGGAAAAGGCCGGGGCAAGTTTCCCGACAAGAGACATAATAGATACCAGAATTATCAATGATGTAAAAAACGGAACCGGCAGTTCTATCTCTTCGACCGACGATCAACCTGAAGGCGGCTGGCCGACACTAAATTCGTCACCAGCTCCGTCAGACAGCGACCATGATGGCATGCCGGACAGCTGGGAAAATACCAAGGGGCTTAATTCCGGTAATGCCGACGACCGAAACGGTTATGATTTAAGCAGCGACTTCACCAATCTGGAAGTATACCTGAACTCGCTTACCGAACCTTCTGATATTGTCGGGCCAAGTCCTGACCCGATGTATTTTGATGTGCTGCCTCATGCAGTTGATGAAATTAGTATTTCTATGACAGCAGCCACAGCAACAGATGATAATACCGGCGTATTATATTATTTCACCTGCACTTCAGGCGGCGGTAATGATTCGGGCTGGCAAAGCGGCACAACTTATACAAACACCAACCTTGTCCCGGGCACAACATATACTTATACAGTCAAAGCCAGGGATACCAGTGTCTCTCAAAACGAAACAGCAGAATCGTCCCCGGCCTCAGCAACAACAAATGATGACCGGACCGGGCCTGCACCAAACCCACTGACATGGGAAACACTACCAGAAACACTCAGCACGGTTTCTATCACAATGACAGCAGCCGAGGCAACTGATATCAGCGGCGTTGAATACTATTTCACCAACATAACTGTTCCCGGCCATGATTCAGGCTGGCAGGATAGCCCGGTATTTACCGATATTGATCTCGAACCGGCAACTTTATACTCATACCGGGTAAAAGCCCGGGATAAAAGCCCGAACCAGAATGAAACCGAATGGTCTGAACCAGCAGAAGCAACGACATATGACCCATTGGTTGTAAATGCTCCAATTGCATACTGGCCGCTTAACGAGGCAAGTGGCACTACCATTTATGCCGTAAATGGAGCATCTGAGCTGGAAGGTACGCTTGAAGGTTCAACAATGCCGGCATGGATACCTGGCAAATACGGCAGCAGCCTTGCATTTGCCGCTAATGGCGGACGGGTACATGTGCCAAGTTCTGACAAGATTGATTTTGACGATGAAGATTTTTCTGTATCGTTATGGGCAATTCAGCCGACTTCATGGGATGGCCAATACGAGCTGCTGATTAAAGGCACCATCGGAGCCGGAGCATTTCCCGGTTCTGGCAGGAGATATGAGTTATATCGCAAGAATAACAGTTTCCGTTTTGCAATTGACGACAATTCATCTAAATCCCAGATACAGGTAGATGACAACACTTTCTTTACCGGCAACTGGGTGCATATTGCTGCTGTTCGAGATACAACAGCAAACGAAATCAGGCTATACGCCGACAGCATACTTATTGATACCGCTACAGATGATACCGGAGCCATAAGCCAGACCGAACCGCTATACATCGCTGACGGAGTGCTTGACAATGTATCGATAGATGATCTTCGTATCTACGACTATGCACTTAGCCAGGATCAAATTACCGAAATCTATAATGGGCTGGGACTGTCTGATTATGCCTGTCGGGAGCAGATACCTGCTGACTTCGACAACAACTGCCTGGTAGATATCTTCGACTTTGCGGCATTCAGTAAAGCATGGGCAAGCACAGTCGACATAACAGATCTGGCAGAACTTGCCGCTGAATGGCTGACCTGTAACAGGCTGCCGATAGATAGCTGCCCAAAATAGAGCAAGCTAACTCAATGTGTATAAACAAAAAAGTGTGGCAGATTGTCTACCACACTTTTTTTATTGTTCAACCTTCACTTATTATAATGCTATATCAAGGCTAATAGATCTTCACCATTTTCATAGATATGCGAATCAGCGGTATGGCCCCCTGTCAGAGACCATGATCGAATATCCCCATCTGACCTGATCACAGCATCAAGATCGCCGTAAATCTTAATCACGCCGATACTGTCAGCTCGAAAACTTCCGGCCAAACCAAACGGATCGTTTTTGCTGCCTGAATACAGTTTCTTCAAAGTCCCTTCAACCAGGAGGCTGTCGATACTGATACCGCCGCTTGCACGCAGAGATTTCAGCTGAGCCTCTGAACTGTCTGAAGTAACAGACCAGCTGGTACCGGTTACAGAGCCACCCACTCTGGCAGCACCAATTGAATCGGCAGCGGTAATATCACCGATAAAATCACCTTTAACTTTTAAGCTCTTGATTTCACCAGCTGACGAAATATCCAACTCGGAAGTGTCACCTTTCAGATTAACCTTACTTATCGAACCGCCAATCGAAACCAGGGTTGAGTTGACAATATCTCCACCAGCGACAAAAGACTTGACCTGGCCAACAGAAATATCGGCAGTATCCAAATCTTCGGTAAATGACATCTTATTAACAAGACCGGCGATATCAACTATACCAACAGAGCCAGCCTTAAGGGTGCTTAACGAACCATCAATTGTAAGTTCGTTTATAGTACCCGGAATGTCTATCAGCCTGAAATTATTATCTATAGATAATGTTTCAATGTTTATAAATCCATCCCCGGCATCCTTATTGGTATCAGTAATCTTTATCGAACCTCTGCCAAGTGCTCCCAAAACATCAATTGAAAGATTTGAGCCGGCAAGAGTCACATCGTCAACTTCTGTCTCTGCCGTAAATGTCATATCTCCTGATGTTCTATAGGTAATTTTGAAAATATCACCATCTGAGTCATTGAAATACAGAACACCTTCACTGACAGGATCGGTCGTATAACCTGTTATCCCATCAGCTGTCAAGGATACAATCGGGCTGTCATTGTCATTGGAAGTAAACTCAAGACTGTCGATAACTGCGCCTTCAACAGTCGGATCAAACACAACAAACACCTTCGTTGAACTTCCGGCAGAAATATTTAATGAAGTAATAGTGTTACCGCTGCTATCGGTTACATGGAAATCACTATTACCAAAATCAAACGAGGTAATATTCAAGGTTGTATTACCATTATTTGTAAGAGTAAGAGCCTTGCTTTCTTTCTCCTCGCCAACACCGTCAACCATAACTTTGTTAAAGTCAAGCTCATCAATACTAACAGTTAAGTCGGCAGTACCGGCAGTTGCCGTTAGCGGAATAGTTACGACAGGTTCATCAGGATCATTGGTAACGAGAACCAGTGACGCAGTTTTATTACCAGTTGTTAAAGGTTCAAATGACAACCTTACTGTCAGCGGAGTACCGCTAGCTACGGTTCTGCCGGCAAGATTTCCGACTATACTAAAGACATCAGCATTTGTGCCGGTAATTGCAGCAGAGGTAATAGTTAGATTCGAACTGCCGATATTCTTTATACGGAAAGTCTTTTCACTAAAATCTTCCGGCTCGGTGGTAGCGAATTTCAGAGAAGATATCTCATTAGAGCTACTGTCAACCAGCATAATATCAGGCTTGGAAGCTGTCACCGTACCTGTTCCGCTTAATGGCATTGAAGCAACATCAACAGAACTGCCATCTGTAACAGTCAGGGTTCCGGACACTGAACCGGTCGCATCAGGAGTAAAGCTAACCGTAACATTTTGTGCCGCTCCCGCAGCAATAGTAACTGTTGAACTACTAACGGTAAACGCATCATCACCAGTAACGGCAATAGTATAATCCTGAGAAGAAGACGTTGTATTTCTAATCGAAACAGTACCGGTACTGGTACTGCCGGAAGAAGTAGTGCCAAACGACAATAAATCATCATTTGCCGTGCCAATCTGTTCAATTACAACTGTACCGTTAGATGTAGATGTCAGATATCCAACAGATGGAGTCATCGCAGCCAGCGGACTGATAAATTCAATACCGGAACCTGCTTCTTCAACTGGAACAGATACTGCTGCAGCCGAAGTCGGCACACTTAGACTGAGTTTATAATCACCTGTAGTGTCCCAGCCTTTGACGACAACATAATAACTCTCTCCGGCGACCAAAGATGAATAAGTGAGCGTCTCTACTCCGCCAGCTGATGTAGCATCAGCTGATTTAAGATTTGTTCCATCAGAGCCTTTCAGACGCAATTCCAGGTCTAACGCATTTGAATTATCCGGAGTTGCTGTAATTGTTACGGTACCATCTGAATTTGCCGGCAAGGTCAGCATATAGTAGTCGATATCACCGTTATTATGAATACTAAGCTTATCGATACTTACAGATACCTTATTAGTAAGATCAATTTCATAAGCTGATGCAGTACTTTCATTTGGTTCGGCAAAATCACCGGCAGCTTCAGCGCTGTAACTACCGCTTATACCATAATAACCGGTCGTACCATCTACACTGCTAACAGCTATATACAACTCCTGCCCGGCAGTCAAACCGTCAACCACAAGAGTTTCCATTTCACCAACACCGCCTCGATCAGCACTTCTCAGCAATCTGCCTGACGAACTGTATACTGACACCTTTGAGTCAAGCTCTACGGCATTGTAAATATTCAGATCCAGAGACACATAACCGGAAGGAACAGTCACACTGTAATAATCTACATCGGTGCTGATATTAATATTCGTATCAAAAAGACCAATATAACTATCACCATTTAGTACATAAGCTGTTTCTAAGGTATCATTGGATTCATAGTCGTCCGGCAAATCCTGCAGTTCGTACATTATATCAAAACCGTAACCACCGGTACTTCCTGCCCAGGAGCTAAACGCAACATAATATACACTTCCGGCAGCTGCATCAATTCTCAGACTTTCCTCACTTCCTGCTGCAGAATTATCTGAAGATGCTATCTGTACTCCGTCGCTGTCATACAAACGCATTACAAGGTCAAGTTCAGGATTTGCAAATGCCACAATTTCAAATTCGCCGGTTGAATCTCCCGGCACAGTAAACATATAATAATCCTGGTCGGTCTGACTATGGATATTAACGTTTGTTATTGTCACATCTTCAGAACCTATATATGCAGCATTAGCCAGGGTATTATTGGATTCATAGCTGTCACCGGCAGTTCCACCGGTACCAACCATAATTTCAAGTTCATATTCTCCTAAAGAACTTCCTACCCCTTCAACTTCAACGTAATATGTCTTGCCCGGACTAATATTGAAACTGGTAAATATTTCTTCTGCTCCCATATATGGTTCCAGATCAACCGTTGAAATCGCGGTTCCAGACTGATTGTAAACAGTAAACGAAACATTTAGATAATCATCAGGGATAACCTCAATTGCCGCCAGGCCATTAGCGTCAGACGGAGTTGTAAAGCTAAAGAAGTCAGAGTTACCCTGCTGGTGAATAGTTCCTTCAATAATATTGCTTAAACCATCAGTCAAAGTAACAATTGTTGCCGAACTTATCTGATTATCAGGTTCATTACTGTCAGGAGAGACAGTAGTAGTCTTGATCTGAATCGGCATATAGCTGAACGATACGTTGTTTGTTTCAGAAGCTTCTTCGATATCATCATATGGATCAACCTGCATAGCAAGATAATAACTACCATCTGTAATATCGTTCGGAATGGTAATTGACGGAGCATTCCACAAATATTCCATACCGGCCAGGCTGCTGATATATACCGAAGTCAGCATTGTATCATTACCTTCATCAATTACAGTATTGGATGATGACAGGTAATATGTTATCTCAAAACCGTATGCATCAATTGAACCATAATTAGCTACGCCACTGTATATTTCAATACTGTCACCGGCAGACGCTGTTGGTTGAGTTGAAATATCCATCGCCGCCAGGTCAGACAATCCGCTGCCGACCGTAACCGGCAGAGATAGCTGATTATTAGCTTCAGATATTTCACTGAAAGTTGAGGTTGGATCTACAGCAAGCACCAATGATAAATTGCCGTCATGACCAAACGGGCTGGTATCCGGCAATGTAACAGTAATACTTGAACTGATATCAGAATCGCCTCCTGCCAGCTGGAAGCTTGAAAGAACAAGCTCATTACCAACTGCACTATTTTTCAGAATAATCTGAACATCCAGCGGAGCATCTGAAATTGGTGTAACTGTATAGCTCAACGAAACAGAATCACCCCAGGTCAGATCACCCAGACCAGCGGCAGAAGTAAAGCTTACCGCCACTGCATCTTCTGTGACAGGTTGACTGATATATGTAGATGCAAAGTCTGATGTCTGGTTGTTATCATAATTGCTTTCTTCCAGGACATGGTTTCCGCCTGTTTCCGCCGGATTGACATCAATAGCAAATATAGCATTTGAGCCGACAAAACCATCCAAAACATCCTCAGAAAGACCACCAAAGGTAAATGTCCGGCCGCTGTATGAACCGGCATTGACCGGATCCATGGTCTGGGAACCAATCTTGATCGATGTACCGTCGATAGAACCTGAAGTAGTCAGATAGAAGTCAATCTCAAAGCTTGAACTTGGTTCAGTTCCTGCATTAAATACACCGGCATATACACTAAAGCTTTCATCTGGAACTATACCGGATTCCGGACCGTAAACATCATTTGCCACCAGATCAACTTTGACAACATTGCCCATTGCAACGGCTGCAGTTGATGTCGCAGTATTATTTTGTTCGTCGATCTCTTCTACCTCAGCACCCTTATCAATTATCATACCGATATAGAAATCACCATCCTTACCGGTAGGACTGGATTCAGGCAGTACAAATTCAGCAAAATCTGCAAGTGAAGCCTCTGCTTCAAGCGTATTAATGGTAATACTGCCCAGTTCATAATCCTTATCTGCAGTAATCAGGGTATTAGCCGACAGATAGAATGATATGGTAAAGTTTTCTGCTGACGCGGTACCGTTATTGGTTAATTCATACTGAATATTAATTGTTTCCGGATTAGCAGAATCCGTGGTCCATTCGAAACTTTCAGCAGCAAGAGCTCCAACACTTATACCAACCAGGTCAGATTTACCTTCTTTAAGAATATCAACCGGCATACTGCTGTATTCGACAGTTGTATCAGCCTGAACCAAACCTGACTCATATTTTTCATCGATCACATTTGCCTCATCCACAACCATTACAATATGCACCTGACCTTCTTCCGGCCATCCTTCCGGACGTGCCAATTCAAGAGTTACAGAACCTGTGTTTTCTCCTTCTGCAGCCAGAGAACTAATTACACGAGAACCAAGTTTAACATCCTCACCGGCATTGTATTCCCAATCGTCAGACAGGTAATAAGTCACTTCGAACTCCCCTGCCGCCGCAGTGCCATAATTACTGACAGTATCAGTCACAGTAATTGACTGACCATAATTTGCACTTTCCGGCACATCAGTCAAATATCCATAAAGGTCTGGTTTACCGGCAACCGCAATCGCAGAAGAAATCACCAGATTATTAGTCTCATCTGTTTCTTCCACCTTGTTGTTATTGTCAATTTTTGCCAGAACATAATAATTCCCATCCGCAAGATTTACATAATCCGGCAGATACGCCCATAACGTTGTATCAGTAGACTCGCCAGGCGCCTTACCGCCTGACTGCCAGGAAGAAAGATAGAAATCATTTTCATCTATCTTCGTATCTGCACTAAGCACAACTTTAACGCTAAACGCTGATGCGTCAGCTTCACCCTGGTTGGTCACGGTAAGAGTAACATCAAAACCATCGCCCCAGGTGGCTTCGGCAGGAACCTCACCAAACTGACCGGTCAGATCTATACTGCCGACTGTAGGTATTACTGTTGAACTGGTAAACGAATTATTAGTTTCATCAGTCTCTTCAATTTCAGATCTCGGATCAACTGTCGCAACTATTACGTATTCACTACCTATTTCAACCAGCCCGCCCGGCATAAAGGCCTGGAACGTACTGGCTACACTACTGCCGGCATCTATCGAGTCGATAAATAGCGAGCCAATAAATGTGCCGGTTGAGGTTCCGCTTACAGATGATGCAGGATACAGGAAGAAATCTACATCTACATCTTCTGCCAACTCATCACCATTATTTGCAACTGTCACACCAAGAGCAAACTCTTCATTTACCAGCAATTCTGCATCTACAGTTAAAGCTGTAATAGAAAAATCAACTGCAGGACCGGCTTCTATATTAAACCTGGCTGATGCCTGATTGTTAGTTTCATCATCTTCACTCAGCACATCTGTACTATCAGCTCTTACCAGTAAATATTTAAGTCCTTCTTCAGCATCTTCAGGTATTGTAAAGATTTTGTCGAATACTTTTTCTGCATCAACGCTCAAACCATGAACAGTAAACGTTTCCAGTAATTCATCATTACTATCAAACTGACTATCATCAGATACATAAATGTTAACACTAAACTCTTCTGCATCAGCCTTGCCGCTATTAACCAGCCCTATTCCAACAGTAACTTCCATCCCCGGAGCCAGCTCTTCCGGCAGGTTCAGGAAAGAGAACGATATATCAGGGTTACCTTCCGGTTTGGTTAATATCCTCATCAACGAGCCGTTAACATTATTATCAAATTCAGGCTCATAGTCATCTATACCGCCAAATATTTCAGCAACAACATATATCTCACCACTATAGCCAAATGGCGACTCTGCAGGCAAAGCAATATCCAGACTGACAGAAGTACTGTCAGATGCAAGTAAATCACCTATAGAATAACCTTCTACCAGCATATACATATCAGCATTTTCATCATATGAGTTTGCCAGGAATATATCAACAAATACACCATTTGCCGTATCTGTATCTGAGATATTTGCAGCTGAAAGATCTACTTTCAGTGTATCACCCCAGTAAGCATCTGCAGTTTCATCATTCACTGCTTCACTATCAACAGCTTCAGCAGCTACAGAGGTAAGCTCCAGATCAAATGGGCTCTGGGCAACCTCTGCTGCCAGGTCAACAACTACACCATCAGGCCTGCGAGTGTCATCTGTCATAATTGTCAGCGTTCCTTCAATATCACCAGGCTGAAGGTCTGTAGCATTTACTTCAACATTTATATCAACATATCCGTCCGGTTCAATAGTGATCGGCATCTGGATTCCAGAAATACCGAAAGCAGCATTACTGCTGGTTATCTCATTTACTGTCAAAACACCTTCACCATCATTGCGAATTGTGACAATACCGTTTATGATTTCATCAACAAGCAGCTTGCCAAAATCCATTTCCTTATCAGACGGGTCATCTATATTATCTGAAACATAAACCTTACCGGTCTGTTTTGTCAGACGCAGCGGATGCATAGCAATGTTATTATCTTCCAAACTCTCATCAATTTCATCGTCAGGGTCAATCACCATGATAATTGTATACGGTCCGGTTTCAGCACCAGACTGAACAAAACCAACATCTTCCGGCTTAGGTATATCATAAGTAAAGCTCAACTCGGTACTGCCGGTCATAGCCGTCAGATTTTCAATTGTTTCTGCGCCAAGCTCATATGCCGTTCCTATATTACCGGTAGAGTCTGCCAGCAAGAATTTAACTTTTATACTTTCTACATCAATATTACCCTGATTCTCTACATTTCCACGAACCTGAATCTGGCGGACAGTTGTATCATCAGACCACAGTGCATCAGGTTTAAACTGACCGGTTGCAGGATCAATTGGATCTACATAAAAACTAATCAGATCTGATATACTCTGCTCAATATTGATATAGTTTGTCGTGATATTATTCCAGTATTCATCATATTCGGTAACAGTATCACCGCTGTCTATCATCGCAACAAGGTTATAACCAAACGAAGTGTCACTGAAACCAGATGGTTTTTCTGTCGGCAATACCAGACCATAGGATACCACAACCGGTTCAGTTTCAGTCTGGGTGTCAGGATTCCAACTGCCTGCCCCGGCTGAGACCAGAGATATAGTCTGGCTGCTTATTTCTACCAACTTACCAGTATCAATAGAACCATCGGTGTTCTGGAAGTTAAAATCTTCGGCCAGATAATATGTTATGGTAAAGTTCTCGGCATCACCGCCGCCAAAATTACTGAGATTCATACTTACCGGAATAGTTTCACCCCACAAGTAATTATACCTGGGGTATTCCTGGCCATCTTCAGGATCGATAGATATCCAGCCGCTCAAATCTGCCGGGACGCTGCCAATATATAAAGACAAATCACTATAGTTATTATCTTCGTTTGACTCTTCAACAGTATCAGCTGAATCCACCATAGATACTATAAATAGATTATTGACACCGGCGAATCTGTCTGGAGCTGTCTCTGGAAGTACAACAACCGCACCTGTAACCTGCACACTCACTCCGGCATCAATCGATGAAACCGTCTTGGACGTCAGCTGATACAAACCGCTGCTGTCAAAGTTTGCATCATAAGGCGATGTAGAAGACAGATAATATGTAATCTTAAATGAATCAGCAACATCTGCATCACCCCAGTTATTCACATAAGCATTCAATGTAAGTTCATCACCCCAATCGAAAGCTTCACCAACACCCGGGATATAACTCCCGCCGGAGGTACTGTCTATTACCGGCCAGGCTTCGAGGTCTGCCTGTTTTTCCTGGGTTAGGATAAACGTATGATAGAAAGAGTTATTATTTTCGACCAACTCTTCCACATCATTATTAGCATCAACGATAAACAAAACATTATAATATTCTTCTATCGCTGCAGAATCCTGCGGCATAGTCGGCATATCAATTACAACTTCAATAGTAGTTGATGCTCCAGGACCAAAATCACCATCATCACTTAATGTATAGCTGCCGATCATCATTGCCTGGTCAAGATTCGCCTTTGTAATTGGCGAACTTGATACATACACACTCAATTGCCCCCAGGCTGATTGAGCTCCGTTATTGCTTACCGGAACCTTGATAGTAAAGCTATCACCATAATTTGCATTTGTATCTGCCTCAACATCACCAACTTCGAAATCAGTACCGTTAGGCAGATTACCCATACTGATTACCTTATTGATAATATTATTATCCTCAACTGACTCAGTTACAAGATTGTCACCATCGATAACAAATATAACAAAGTACGGGCCATCAGAAAGACTGCCGTCTGCATTGTCCGGGAAAGTCAGCGTTGTCTGGTTCATGTAAACATTACCAGAAGTAAGTCCTTCTGCTACATCTATATCAGCCAGCAGATAATCTCCATTAGTTGAATCGTAAACATTGTCCTTTGATAGAGCTATCTTGATATTGAACTCACCGGCATCTTCCAAACCGCTGTTCATAAGTCCATAATAAACATCGTAAGTCTCACCCCAGTTGAAATTTGTCATACCTTCAAAATCAAAATCACCTGCTTCAAGATCAACACCTTCAACCAGATCTGGTGTGACCAGATTTATATAGAAAATGCTCTGGTTATTATCTTCTGCTGCTGTGCCGTCCGGATATGTTTCATCAATTACATTATTTGCATCTGCAGTAATAATAACACGATATGTACCATCCGGCAGAACAGTCTCATCAGGCAAATCAACTAACAATTCATCATGGAAACTCATATATGGGTCCAGATGCTCTACCGTAATTTCTCCCAGCAGATAATCATCCTCATTGCCGGCAATACTATCCTGACTGATAACCGCCCTCAAGACGAACGGTGTATCAACAACGCCAAGACTATCATTAAATACCTCCATCTGAACATCAAATGGAACAAGTCTCATTATTTCAAAATCTTCTCCGGCAGTAGAACTGTCCTGCATTATTTCCAGATCGATATTCGGCGAGCCAATCTCAATCGCGGCAGATTTTATGTTGTTATCTTCTGCTGACACACCGTTTATTATTTCATCTATCTGATCGTCACTGTCAACTGATACAACAATATAATATTGTCCGTCAGTCATAGAACCATCAAGGTTTTCAGGAAGATAGATATATGTCTCTGCAGAATAAAAACTTCCGGGATTTAGCTCCGGTATGTCTAATTCTTGTAATAGAGTTGCACCTTCAATACTGCCTTCCGTACTGCTCAGGTATATTGCAGCCTTGCTTTGCGGAGAGGCACTATCACCAAATTCGTTTAGCTGGAAGTTGAAATATAACTCCGAACCCCAGAAGAATTTACCTTCAGGCGGTGTCTCAATAAATACCGGCTGGAGGAACAGATCGACTTCCGGGTTCTTTAAGGTCAGCGATATCTCTTGAGAAGCATTGTTATCCTCTTTTGCTTCAACGATAACATTTCCGCTATCTGCTTTAGCGACAAGAGTATATGTGCCGGCAATATCCAGATCGAAAGGCAGCATGATATCAAAATCAACATCAATGTGATTATTGCCTTCGTTGTAGGAATTCAACACAGTAATTTGCTGTGTCCAGCTTGCCCCGGTTACTACCGCACCTGTTGAGTCCAGCAAATCAACAGTTACATCAAATGGAGTAGTAATTGCGGTTTGTGACTCATTATTAAGTTCCAGATGCACCTGCAGTGTATCGCCAGGGGCGGCTTCAAGAACCTGCTCCTGGTCAGCGACTTTGAAGTAAGCCATAACGATATCAGATTTTGGATGCTCAAACGTAACAGGAACGGCGATTACATTATTATTTTCACCATCGGTTACCTGGGTTTCATCCAGTTCATTATCAACATCCAGCGTAATACCAACATAATATACACCCTCAGTAGTAATAGTCGGTATTGCCAGGCTGCTCAAACTGAGAGTAGCGGTTCCATTGCCATCAATGGTGATACCGGTTATAGTCGTTTCACTTCCGGCCAGCGGAGTTGTCAATGCAGAATCGCTGTAAATGCCTATCTTTACTTGATATGGATCAGTAGTAGAAGTTCCGTTATTGGCAATATTCATCGATACGCCTATACTGGTCATATCCGTCATAAATACAGGATCGGCAGGCATGGCAGTACCGGCACCATCGGTAAACTGTACATCAGAAGTACTGGCAATAGTAATATCATATACCGGAGCTGCAGATTCTATGGTAACAGGAATCGCAATGGTATTATTGCTTTCACCGCCGGTTACACCGCTTTCATCAACCACATTTGACGGGTCAAGTTTTATGCCGTAGTAATACGTACCAGCAGCCAGATCAGCCGGAATGGTGTTACCATTAATTGATACTGTCGCGGTACCATTACCGGCAAGATTGGCAGCAGACTGAGATTTGGCAGTACCTGCCACAAGCTGGGTCAGTGCCTGATCACTATAAAGGCCAAGTTCGACAGTATAATAACTTACAGTGCTAACACCATTATTGGTAATTGTTATATCCAGGCCAATATTACCAATTTCAGAGGTAAATACCGGACTGCCGGTCAGGGCAGTTCCCGCCCCATCAGTAAACTGGACAGCTGTAGTATCGGCAACTTCCAGGTCATACTGAGGAGTGCCAATTGTTATGGCATAACTATTGTCAGGGACTACCATATAGTTATTAGCTTCACCATTTACTAGCGTATTACTGGTTTCCGTTATCGCTGATGTACTGTCAACCATCATCGCCAGATAATAAGTACCTGCGGTTATACCATTTGGTATAGTTAAGGTCATATTTTGTTCGTAACCAGTACCTGCCGGTAGAACCTTGGCATTATTAATAGATACAACAAAATTGGATGACTCGGTCAGAGGAACAGCGCTACTACTGATATTACCTGCGGCATCAACCAAAGCGGTTGTCATACTCGGTACGAGGTAGAAATCGGCATTTATAGCTCCGGTTCCGGGATCAGCAGAGGTATCACCGTAATTGGTTACACCAGCAACAACCGTAATTGTACTACCGGAAACGTAAGTAGAAGATGTATTCCAGGTCGGATAGAGCAAACTCGGAATTATATCAGTAGTGCCAGTAGTCGGCTGGGCAAGGGTAACATTAGAGTCAAGTTCGGTAACATTATTATCCTCGTATCCCGTTTCGTCGACATCGCCGAGACCGGTGCCGGCGGAATCGTCTGAATTTATATCACTGTCAATTTTGGCAATAATTTTATAGCTGGTCTCAGTATATGAAGAATCATAGTCAGGGATCCTCACCATACCTTCGGCAACATAATATGTACCTGCCGCCAAAGAAGTTACATTCCATGAGGTTGTATTCGCAGTACTATTATTATAATAATGTTCGGTAAGGATAATATCGGTTCCGCTCCCATCCCAAACTGTATCAGCAGACAGTGCAAACTGAATATTAAATGCACCGGCAGCGGTATTACCATCATTATATACAGGCACTTCCAGAGGAACCCACATTCCCCAAAGCACTTCATCATTGTAAACTTCAAAATCACCGCCAATTACCTGCAAGTCAGCAACACCAGATTGCAGTGTTATTCCCGAACTATCTGTTATAGTCAACGCCTGAGTCGATATATTATTAGTTGTACTAATTTCGTCAAGTTCAGCGGCATATGAATTACTGCTGTCACCACTATCAAGAACCGCCAGGATATAGTAAGTATTTGTGCTCGTATTGTTATCATCCAGACTCGACGGAATCGCACCGGAACCGCTGGTTTCTTCCGGTATGTCAATACTAACAACATTAACATAAGTGGCCCCTGCCGCTACTTTATCAACAGTAAAAGTAGAAAGTTCGATATCAGATGAAGCATCATAGGTACTATCGGCACTTAAAACCAGTCTTACATTGAAATTAGCTGCATCGCCATCGCCAGTATTAGAGAATTCAATCTCAACATCATAGTCAGTCTGACCCCAGACATAATCGACTACTGTCGGAGAAAGTAAAAATTCGCCAGTTGAGCTGATCGCCAGATCCGGCAGATCAACATTTATCGATGTCAGTATTTCGTTATTAGTTGTTGTAACATCGGTGTCACCGCCATTAGGCACAACCTTTACTATCAGATAATATTCTCCAGTAGACGAGGTGGTCGCCGGTGCCGGTACGGTCATAGTAGCGGTCATATTCATAATAGAACCACTTCCATTCAGCGCCCCCGGGTTCGACGGACTGGTAGAAGTTGGAGTTATAAGCTCACCAGTATCAGCAGTTGCATCGTCACTGAGATAGAATTCTACTGTAAATGCCTGGGCCTGGGTATCACCTACATTAGCAACCTGATATTCAACAGTAATAACATCACCGGGAACATATGAATCCTGGTCGATATTAGTTCCAGCAAGAGATATTTCACTGGTAAATGCAGCCAGATCAACACCGGTCGCCCAGTCACCAATATATAAAGGGAACGGATCTGATATATTATTATCAGTATCTACAGATTGTTCAGCGGTAATATCACCGGCAGAGTCAGCTTTGGCAACAACATAATAAATTCCATTTGTGCCAGAAGCCGGAGTAACAATATCAACAGTACCGTCGAAAATCGCAAGCGAATCTACCGGTGGTGTAACAGTTGATGTTCCCAGACTGGCAGTACCGGAAGTATAATCGCCGTCAGTAGTTAACTGGTAATCCACAGTAAAGGTTGACGGGCTGCCGGAAGCTATAGCATCGCCGGCATTATACAACATATGCTCTGCAGCACCAGTATATGTTGTATTCCAAGCCAATTGAAGAACGGTAAGGTCATTATCACCGGCATTATCAACTTCTATTTCCATATCCAACATTTCAATATCGGTTTTTCCTGCTATTGGAGAAGTTGACGCTATATTAATACCGATAAATTCGATATTATTTGTTTCATCTACCTCGACCTCACTATCGCCGGTATCAACAGCATAAATCAGATAGTACTTGCCGTCAGTCCAGCCGGTACCACTTGGTAAAGTAACAGTTACATCATTAATAGATTCGAATTCACCGGTTGAAAAAGTGATTGTCTGGTCACTGGTCAATTTTGTATATGTAGCAGTATCCGATTCCAAAGTACTTATAGTTAATGTAGAGACATCCGGTTCAGTTGCTGATATATATATATTTGCAGTTGTGCTGCCACTAACTTCGATTGAGCTGTCATTTAATACATCTAATGCCAGAGTATACTGACCACCAAATTTCCAATATACATCAGAATCGAATTCTGGATTATCTTTTTCGACATCAGGCACAAGATCAGGAGCAGACACTGCAACCTGCATATTATTACCGTCAATCTTCTGCATGATAATATCATTATTAGTTGTTGCTGTATCGCTAGTTACATTTGCCGCACGAGCTATAATATAATAACTTCCAGACGGACTGGCAGGAGCAGATGGTACAGTAAGAGTCTTGGCAGTGAAACTGGCATTTGTTACAGCTCCGGAAGTAAGCGACGCTACCGTATCGGCAGAAGTGAGTTCCAATATAGAAGAATCTGTTGTCGGGTCGGTTGGAAGCGATGCACTTGGAGACAGATAGTATTTTATACTGAATCCAGCAGTTTCATCGGAAGGCCCGATATTTTCAAAGTTGGCGTATACGGTCAGCGACCCGCCCCACTCCAGCGAAGGAGAGGACGATGTCATCAGAGTCGGGCTAAAGAAATGCTGACCGGCAACATCAATCCCAGTAGGTGTAACAGTCGCACTATCGGCAATATTGATAAATGAGCTACCAAATGTATTATCATACTCGTACGCTTCTGTAATAGCAGAACCACTATCAAGAGCAAATAATATCTGGTATGTCTGACTTGTATTACTCACATAGCTATTGCCAAAAGCAGTTTCCGCCACAGTCTTGGACGGCAGAGTAACAGAATGAGCGGTAATTGCCGTAGTCAAAGCATTTATACCACCAGAAACAGTAACAGCAGAGCCAAGAGAGATATCAGAGCTGTCAACCACATTATCAACAGAGAGGTAAGCCTGGATATCAAAACTACTTGTTATATTGGTATCACCAATATTACTAATTATAAGAGCAAGATCCAGATCGCCGCCCCAGTAGATTTCCGAATTAACCGGCATTATAACGCTGTCACCAGAGAGATCCATGCCGGTAACAGAAGTAACATCTCCAATAGGCATATTAATAGATTCGGTTATGCCGCTGGTGGAAGGGAAGCTTACGCCGGACGGAGATGACAGAGTTGCGAAAATTGTATAATCCCCGTCAGCCGGTGAGCTTAACCCGCTAAAATCGAGCGAATAATTAGCAGTAAGCGGGCTGCCGCCTACTATAAGTTTATTAGTTCCCGTATCAAAGTTAAAGGTATATGTACCTACCGCGTCATCAGAACCTGTATCAAGCGTGGTATCTGATGACAGATAGAAATTGACATCAACACTATTAGCACTTAAATCCAGACCATCGAGGCCAGACAAGTAAATTTCCATAGTTGGCGGAATAGCCCAATCGGCAAAAGGTGCGTTAGTGCTAACATCCAGCTGCAATGTAGTATCATAAGGTGCGATATCCAATGCTAGAGTATTATTTGTTGTAGAAGCTTCAGTCGCAACAGCAGTGCCGCCATCAATACTCATAACTATCTGGTAACTCGGATTGGTATCGGTACTTGGTGTAGTCGGCTCATCAACAGTTATATTATGCAGGAATATTTCAACAATTTCTCCAGAATCCATATCAGTAATAACGGTACCGGAGCCAAGAGATATCGGAGTAAAAGAGGCTGTATCAGTAATGTCAGCGGCATCATGCAGATAGTAAGTTACTGTAACAGGAGCACTTGAGCTAACAGCGCCGGTAGCTGTTCCTACATTTGCAATTGATCCTTCGATCTCAATAGAATCTCCCCAATGGAAATACCCGGTATCGTCATAAGTTGTATAGTCCAATTCATAAGGTGACAGATCCGGGTTGGTACCATCGAAGCTGCCCATCCATACCTTAGCAGCATCAGAGATATTATTTGCAGCGTCAACGTCTGTATTAGTTGAACTCACATCCAGATACGCGTAAGCATATGCCCAGCCGACAGGAGAAGAGGCATCGCCAAAGGTTGACGGTACTGCAGTCGGCGCAATTGTTTCAGTTGTATACTGCATAGAAGTTGCAGTTACAGCTGCGCCGGTAGTTGAAACTAATGACACAGCATTGGTGTCACTGCTATCCTCGGTAGGCGAGATTTTTACTTCTACGTCAAAAGCAGTCGCATCGGTATCACCGGCATTGTATAGACCGACATTTGCAGCCGGAATACCTGTTGTCTGACCCCAGGTAAAATTTGGTACAGTTTCGGTATAGGTTGAGCCAAACCAGAGGAACCCGGCACCAAGGTCGACACCTGAAGTACTGGAAGTGGAAACCAGCGAAAGTTCGTCTTCTGCCGGTATATAATTATTTGACTCATAAGTTTCAGTCTCGGCACCGCCGGTAAGAGTACCGGATGATATCCCGGTAGCATCAACAGCAGCAATTAGATACATATCTTCATCGGTACCAAATGGATTAGTCGTCGGCATCTGGACATCGATAGATACAAATTCAAGTGTACCTGCGTTGAGGGCTCCGGTTGTTGCAGCGGTAGCCGGGTTTGTGCCATCGGTTGTCAATAAAATAGAATCAGAGGTAAGAATCTTATCAGGGCTAATGAAGATAGAGACATTAACCGCGGCAGAAGTTGCGGTATCACCAAAATTCTGGACGCCGATACTGACAGGATAGACAGTGCCGGCTTTAAGCTCGTCCATAATATCAAGAGCATCAAAATCGAAGAATTTCGGAGCAACATCTATGCCGGTCGGAGCGGTAAGACCGATTGGTATGGTAAACTGAGCATTGTTATTGGTAGTATCACTATCACTAATTGCGGTTCCGTCAACAGTAACGAAAATGGTATAATCACCGTCGGTATATCCGGAAGACGGTAAGGTAAGAGTATATACCCCTTCCAACTCTTTTGTTGATGGAAGATTATCGTTGGCAAAGTTCAGCGGCAAAGACGGAGTATTGGGTTCATATGAGGTATTGGCGGTAACAGAAGTAATCTCAAGGTCGGTACCAATGTCCAGGGTGTCATTACCGTTAGCGTCCATATAGAACGCAACGTCGGCGGTACCACTGGTAAGGTCGGTGCCGTTATTGACAACGTTAAGTTCCATATCGATGGTATCGCCCCAGTCGGGACGCAGCATATCAGCGGGCATAAGAGAAGCTTCGAGATCGGCAGCAAGCAACACCCTGGGCTCAAGAGCTTCGAGAGATATTCTGCTGAGTTTTTCAGCTTTGGTCTTGATACGATTATGACGAGAAGCGGTAAGTCTTTTTGCGTTTAAGATATTCCTGCGAATTTTTCTTAATAGTGACATTTTAGAATCTCCATAGTTTATGCCGAGAGATGAGAAATCTCCCCCATTTGTGATATACTCAATTACCAAATTCAAACATTTTTAGTTTACAATACTGTTAGCAAAGACATCGTCATATAATTTGATATCTATTTGTTAAATTTTATTAACGTATTGGTGTAAACATTGATAGAACAGGTAACCGGACATAAACTACAGGAAACAGGCTTTTATCAATACTGAAAACGGATATGACAGCGATAACAGTAAAATCAACCTCCAAAAAGACTTGAAATAATTTTACCTGCGACACACAGCATGGTCCAATAAAACCGGGTCTCAGCAGGCGAGCTACTTCGGAGACCAAGCAAAGCTTGGAACAGACCTCGCTTCGCTCGGCGACGAATTGAGATTGTCAATTCCAGAGGGCAAATCAGAATGATTTGCCGAGGCGTGATACAAATATTCAGTTTTTCAAAGAGCAAAATTTATGTAAAAGACGAAGTTTTCGTCGTTGTTATGTTTTATAGAGAGCTGATTTTTGCTGGTACTCATTTTTTTGTTAGCTCTCTACTGTTGGATGGTATGTCAAAAGTGCGCTGATTTTTTGGGCGGGATGGTTGGTGTGGAAGTTTGTAAGGTGTTGGGAGTAAGGGGGATAATAATTTTGAAGATTTTAGATTTTCGCGATTTGGTGGATGTAAAAACGCGGTGATTTTTTCTTTGAAAAAATCAAGTGAAGAACGAAGAACGATGAGTGAAGAATTGCGGTGTCGCTTCGCGACGACTAATTAATGGGTAACGGTAGGTGTGCGGAAAGGTAACGGGGCAGCGCGGCGGGTGGACGGCGGTGAAAAGGGTAACGGATTTGAACGGCGGCGAATTGCGGGCCGCGGGCAGTATACGGAGGAACGTTGAATGGGTGCGGCGGTATACGGACGGGAACGCGAACATAGGTAAGAGGTATGAGGTAAAAGGTAAGAGTTGGTGTATCGCTACGCGACCTATTTTAAACGGGTTCGGCGAGGCTAATTGATTTATAAATGATAATGGTGGGGTGAAAGATGGGTTAAAAAACGGAATGAAATAGAAGAGTGCGGGGATATAAGAACGAATGCATGGTGGCTTGCGGAGATAGTGCGGCGGGAAGGGAATTTTGCGGGGATTGATGTAAGTTGTTATTTTTTGATTGTGGACGGACCAGATGTCGCTGTGCGACATCAAAGTGTAAAGGGTAAAATAAAAAGTGTAAAATAGGTGCCCTGATGTACGTTGACATCAGGAATAATTCGCTATTGCTCACAACTTGTTTTAAAGCTGACGCGTAGGTAAAGTTCAATCAAAATTGCGGCACCTGAAGGATGGGAAGAGGAAGAAGGGAGAAGCGAGGAGGGAGGAGTTTTAAATTATGAATTATGAATGCTGAATTATGAAAAAGATTGTCAACCACAAAATTCACGAAAGAACACGAAAAAAAATACTGTTGCTCGCAGAGGACGCAAAGATCGCGAAGAATATTATTATTTGACCATGAAGGAAGTGAAATTAATGAATTATGGGAGAAGGGAGAAATTAGAAGCACGTGTCCGCATTTTAAAGCGGGGGTATAAGAATATATATATCGAAACTTTTAAGAACCGGATGAAGAATAAAATTGTCTTGACCGTACAGTCCCGGATTATGTAATATTTCTGATATAGTTGATAAAGGCGTCTGCTATCGTCTCTCGCTATATTTAATTTGAGAATTAACTGGAAGGCCCTTTGGGGTGAATTATGCGATTTTGAAAGGCAAAGGTTATATGATAAAGATACTGCAATATGCCGTCATACTGTTATTATTGGTTACGTGTTTGTGTCGGGCTGCTGAAGAAAGCAGGCCAGGACCGGCGAGCGTCAAAGCGCATACAAAGTTTGAGATGAGAGCGTTAGGCGAAACCAGTAAAACAGATTCACTTATTACCTATGCCGCCCCGTCAGAGTTTCCGTTCGAGGGTGAGCCGCTGTTTAATGTTAAGGTAAGCGGCCATTATACCGGAATTTATAATGACATAAACGCCTGGTCCAAGCTTGTGAGTTTCGGCTATTTTGATATGGCGGCCGGGCGAGAGGTTGAGATAGAGGTTGATTATGCCAGAGGATTCGACGATTACGATATTTTACCCAAAAATAATGATATCATTTCCAGTCGCCATGGTAAAACGATTTGTATAAAGATAAACAAGCCGCAGGCTTTGACGGTTGTGTTTGATAACGATTACCAGGGTGAGGTGCTGCATATTTTTGCCAATACAATTGATAAAGACAAACCGGAGGCAGCATCAGAAGAGCTGGTATATTTTGGGCCGGGCTATCATAAACTGGATAAGCCGCTGGAAATTTCCGGCAAGCAAAAGGTGTATATTGCCGGCGGTGCCGTGGTTCACGGCCTGATGAATATTACCAATGCAGACGGGGTGCGAGTATTCGGGCGAGGGATGCTGATGAGGGCAGAGGCTAACAACGTAGTACTAGGTGCGAATTACAGTAAGAATGTCAGTCTCGACGGAATATTGATTCATAACCATAAGCGGCGAAACTGGACGGCGGCAATGTATGCGGTATCAAATTTTTCGGTATCGAATGTCAAGATTGTCGGGACAGGTTATGCGAGTACGGATGGGTTTGACATTATCAATTCGAACGGGATTCATTTTGATAATGTATTTATCCGCTCCTGCGACGATTCGATTTCGATAAAGGGACTGGCAGCGGGAAAGCCGGCTGAATGTCCGGCGAATGAGAATATGGTATTTGAGAACATGCAGTTGTGGAACGATTGTAATAATTCGATGTGTATGGGCGCGGAGACGCGAGCGGTTCATTACAGCAATATTACTTTCAGGAATATCGATGTGTTGTGCTCTTATGACGACCGGGACCATCATATGGAATTGGACGAGCGGTCGGTAATGACAATTGTATGCCTGGAGGGTACGTTCTTTAAGGATATCCGTTTTGAGAATATTCGGGTTAATCGCTGCGAACGGCTGATCTGCCTGACGTTTAAGGACAGTTTCTGGTTTGGCTCGATCAAAGGTGACCAGAGTACCGAGGGGGGGATATGTAATGTGATGTATAAGAATATTTCATCACCTTCTAACAGCGGCAGCTCAATTGCCAATGAGATACTGCTAAACGGATGGTTTCAGGAAGGGACGCCAACCAAGTATATCCAGGATGTAACATTTGATAATGTTTCTATCGAAGGCGAGGATTTGACGGATGGCAATAAGCGATGGATGAAAACGAATAATTCTGAGAATGCTATGCTGGTAAGAGATGTGAAGTTTGTCGGTGCGGAATAGGAGATAGGATGAAGGATGGGAAGAGTTAGAGGAGATAAGTTAGAGGTGGGAGGTGGGATTTCAAATGTCGGCAATTCTAATCTATTACTAGCTGATGCGAGACAAGTCGATGTTGGTAAAGCTGATTTGTATGCAATTTTACAAAGCGATACTTTATACTTTATAAGTAAAAACAAAGAATAAAAAAGAAAGGCACGAGTAGACGGGTTGTATATTTAATTAAGAGGGTGTAAATTAAACTGTGTAAATGGTCATAGATTTGTTAACCTATAATGTGAGGTAAAGAACTATGGCTAAACGATCGGCACAAGACAAACGTAAAGATGAGTTAATTGATGAGCTTCTAGGAGGTTACAATACTCCGGAGGAGTTTTGGGGAGAATCAGGTTTATTTTCTGAGCTCAAAAAACGAATAGTTGAACGAGCTTTAGAAGCAGAGATGAGCGACCATCTGGGCTACAGCAAGCATGACCCTAAGGGCAATAACAGTGGCAATAGTCGTAATGGCAATGGTAAAAAGTCTGTTGTAATCGATTCTGACGAAGTTGAACTTAATCCTCCCCGTGACCGCAACAGCACATTTGAACCCAAGCTTATTCCCAAGGGCGAGAAGTATTTCGAAGGTTTTAACGATAAGATTATAGCCATGTATGGTCGTGGCATGAGTGTTCGAGACATTCAGGCATGTCTTCTGGATATGTATCACGTTGATGTCTCTGAAGGTCTTATCAGCCAGGCAACCGAGAGTATAATGCAGGAAGTTAAATCCTGGCAAAATCGAGTTTTGGATGAAGTTTATCCAATAGTATTCCTTGACTGTATTGTTGTTAAATGTCGCCAGGACGGCAAAGTATCCAATTTGTCAGTTTATCTTGCTCTCGGTGTAAATATGGATGGCATGAAGGAATTATTGGGTATCTGGATAGCTAAAACTGAAGGAGCAAAATTCTGGCTTAATATCATTACAGAGCTTCAAAATCGAGGTGTTAAAGATATATTCATCACTTGCATAGATGGCTTAAAAGGCTTTCCAGAAGCTATAGAAGCCGTTTTCCCTAAAACCCAGGTACAGTTATGTATTGTACATATGGTTCGTAATTCAGTGCGGTTTGTTAACTGGAAAGATCGCAAACAGCTATGTTCTGATTTAAAGCTAATCTATACCGCAGCCACTGAGCAGGAAGCTGAAATGGCTCTGGACGAATTTGCTCAAAAATGGGATGATAAGTACCCTATGGTTAGCCAAAGCTGGCGTAATAACTGGCAAAACATCATACCGTTCTTTGATTATCCGCCAGAGATCCGTAAAGCGATTTATACCACCAATGCAATTGAATCTCTGAATCGTTCTCTGAGAAAAGTTATCAAAACTAAAGGAGCATTCCCAACCGAAGCTTCAATTTTGAAGATATTCTATTTGGCTCTTGAAAATATCTCGCAAAAATGGACAATGCCAATTAGATGCTGGAATCAGGCGATAAACCAGTTCGCTATCAAGTTCGGCGATCGAATGCCTGAAAGATAAAAGAGGTGCCGCCTTTGGCGGAGCTGTTTTTATAAGTTTTTCGCTTATCAGCCAAAACAAAATAAAAGGCTCATGGAAAATGTATACTCTTCCAGAGCCTTTTGTCTCGGCATCATTCTGGCGCTCAGGTTGCTCTTCAGCAGTGCCTTGTCCTTCAGAATGATAATATACAAGTTAATATAGAAATGTGTAAAATTCAAGACAGAAGTGTATTCTGCCTAATACCAATAGTACCATTTACACAGTCAAATGAACACTCCCTTAATTAAAACTTTCCCACTTTATATCTCTGATCTGGATGATTTTTAATGTTTGGTATTTTTCTTTGCAACCTTCCTTGTTCGCATAATTTAGCCACATAATGAATTCTGACGGTTTCTTGGGTACGACCTAGTAATCCTGCCAATTCTCTTGTTGTTAACTCTTTGATTTTACATAGGTTAACAATGACATCCATCATTTCTTCCGGTTTTACACGTTTTTTTCCAGATATTGGGGCTACAATGTTCATCAATTGTTCATAATATTCATTATTATCGGAATCAGTGTTCTTATGTACGGAGCTTGAGCTCTTATGTACGGAGCTTTGGTCCTTATCCTTCCAAGAAACAACTTGTGCTTGTACACCAACTTTCTTATGCCACAATAGAATAATATTACTTGTATCAAATTCTTTTGGTGCATCACTGGCTACTTGATTAACTTTCACTTCATTATCCCCATATAAAAGCATAACCCCTTTTACATAATTAGCTTCGTTTATATATATAGATATTTTCTTTATATCTTCTAAAACAGATCGAGTTGACAAATCATTTTTCAGTGGCTTCACTTCAACGATAACCAGATTATTTTCCATGTAGCCAGGACCATGAAAGAGTAAATCTGGGATAGTATTTTTAATGTCTTTTATTTGTCCTATTTTGGGATGTTTGCCCTTGTCAACTTCACCACCAAGTGAGTAAGTAGTTTTGCCTTCCATCAAACAACGAAGTTGATGATACAATTCATAACAATATACTCTTTCTCTGAATATTGAATATTTCAAACCATCAATTGGTAATTGAAAATAGCCTTTCATAATTTTAGAAGTAGCTTCTTTTAGCCAACCTATAAACCTCTTACTATCAACTTTTTTTTCATCATTAGTTTGCATATTAGTTTCCCCAATTTAATAGAAGTACAAAACAATAAATAAACCCTAATTTAACTTAAAACGAGGTTTTCCAGAGTTGTTTCCAGAGTTACACAAAACCATAAACGCAAATCTTTTATTTACAAGTAGATAAAAAAGAAAGGCACAACTGGACGGGTTGTGCCTTGTCACGGAGTTGAAGCTATTGCGAGTAATCTGTAATTTTAACAGCCGGTGGACGAGACCGGACGTGAGAGTCTTACCCGCTAGCCAAGCGTATTTAATTTTATTGCAGCAACGATAGTACGTTCTGCGGAGTCTGGTTAGCGATACCAAGAACAGAGGTACCAGCGTTAACCAGGATCTGATTTCTAGTCATCGCTGATGATTCTTCAGCGAAGTCGGCATCACGAATCGCAGATTCAGAGGCAGTTACATTCTGGAGCGTGATACTTAAAGAGTTAATATTGGTATCGAGAGTGTTTTTCTCGAAAGCACCGAGCCGGCCGCGAAGAACGGATATCTGCGAGATCGCCTCTTCGACAATCTCAGCGGCAGCCGAGGTATTACCAGAAACAAGCGAAGCAGAACCACCGGTAGCAACTTCGTTGAGGAACCCGTTTTCGACACTGCCGAGACTGCTGGCGGCAATAGAACCGATACCAATACTGGTCTGTTCGGAGGTATTGATATGCGGTCCGAGCTGGAAGGTAGCCCCGCCGCCGGTAATGGCAAAGTTTGTGGTATTGCCGCTACCGAACTGGGTATCGAGCTTTAACCTGAGGTCAAGCCCGCTGGTGTTGAGAGTAATCATAGTACCATCTCCGACAGTGGTAGTACCATTAACAGTAGCAACAACATCGCGACCTTCATCACGCTGCCTTGTTGTGCCGCCGCTGTCGGTAACGGTGAATGTGCCGGAGCTGCTAGGCAGTGTACGTACAGAGACAAACGAGTCTGTACCATAATCGATACTACGGAATATCAGGCCAGATGCCTTATTGGCATCGTTGATAAAAGTAGCAGAGACGCCGGTAGCTCCGGTAACCGCATTGATCGCAGATACCATATTGACACTTTCGAACCCGCTAACGAAGTTGAATACTTCTACTCCCCTGTTGGAAGCAACTTCAAGGGTAACAGACTGGGAAACCGAGCTGGTCCTGTACTGGAGTTCACCACGTTGTGCAGAGAGCACACCCGAGATCTTGACCGGCAGATAGTCCTGTCCGCCGATAAGAGCGCTGTAGATATCAAGCGACTTAATAGCCGAGGTGGAAACACCGGATGTAACATAGCCCATATTCCCGTTGAGCAGCTGCAGACCGGAGAAAGTTGTGGCATTAGCGATCCTGGTGATACTGTCAATTGCAGAATCCACCTGTAGCTGGTTAGCCCTGATCTCTTCATCACTGAGCGCGCCGGTATTAGCGGCTTCAACAGTAAGTCCTTTAATAGTAATCAACAGAGCCGCTACTTCCGCGAGCGCACCTTCGGCGGTGGCGATCACATTTGAAGCACGCTGAGAATTACCGATCGCTTCTTCAATACTGCTCATTTCAGACCGCAGATTTTCAGAAACGATAAGTCCGGCAGGATCGTCAGCTCCTCTGTTAATTCTTAGACCGCTACTTAATCGCTGTAACGTTGAACTAAGTTCATTGTTAGAACGATTCAAAAAAGTTTGAGCGGTCAGTGCCGATACGTTTGTGTTAATTCTTGTCATAATAATAATCCTCCGTGACTATTATTTACTCCCTACAGCTTCTTGCCTTCCGCATAGCACCATCCAACTGCACTATTAAACTTGCGGCGGGAGTATTAACTTCCTGTGTCACATTGTTTATTTACGCTTTAGCTTCAACTAGGCCTCACTTATATCATCGAGAGTAATATTAGCTGCCTGCTTGTTTTCTTTTTTAATCGCCTCGTACACTTCTTTCCTGTGTACCGGGATATCAGACGGGGCAGTTATGCCTAACCTGACTTTGTCCCCACGTATATCTACAACGGTGATTTCTACGTTATCACCGATCATTATGGTTTGATCTTTATGTCTGCTTAAAACCAGCATTCTCGGGCTCCCTGGTTTAAAAAACCATTTAGTATTATCAGTCTTGGTTTGCAGAGTGTCTCATACATTTCATTTGAAAGAGCAGCTCTCATAAAGAATGAATTCGAGCGTCAATTTCAATTGTGAAGATTGTAAAGAAACAGATCTGTCACAACAGAGCTTGCATCCAGCTGCATACACTATGCAGTCTGCGAAACTTTCTCTTCCTTCTTAGGTCTTAATTCCATCAACGGATGCCTGGTACTATATCTTTTTTCAGAGAGCACAAGCTGCCTGGCATCACAGGTATTCGCATTTATAACAAGCGGTCCCTGTAGATTTCCAGTCAGAGCATTACCGATCTTATTGACAATAATAAGCACCTGGGCATTATCAAGCCCATCCAGACCAATTGTCTTAAGATCTTCCGACTTAACCGGCACCTGATAATCAGGTACAAACAGCAACGGGTCACAAACAACAAAAGCCAGGTTTTCACATTCTGTCGATTGCAGCCAGAAGAAATTGCCTTCATTGTTCGTTTGCAGCAGAGCATAATTGTGATATTCAGGAAATCCAAGTATTCCTTCAGGGAAGTGCATTGTCCTGGTATCATCAATTTCAATCTCGCCAAATCTAGTAGTTCGGATTCTCATGGTTAGTGTAACCTCCTGTCATCCTAAACGCGACACTCCAATTGTCGCACCATAAATTAACTCCTACTGACTTTTCAGGGTCAGTTATACATTATCAGGCTGAAACAGATCAGCCAACATTTATTAACACATTCGGCTAGCCCAGGAAATCCAGAAGTGAAATCTGGCTTTGCGAGCTACCGGCCATTAAGTTCGCTTGTAAAGCGGTATATAAATTTTCATACCTGGTAATCGCCTCGGTAAAATCGATATCGCGGATATCCGAACGAAGCGTTTCTGTGGCCAGGATATTATCTTCCATATAAGTCTGTCGCTGTTCTATGCTCTTGTTCATAGACCCGACAATACCATTCATATTTATAAGCTGGTCCCTGTCATCAGCGATCATTTCACCAATACGAGTGATTTCAGCATCATCATTAGCCAGCATAGCGTCACGCAGTGCCATGAGGTCTGAGAAAATACCAGACGGCTTTACAGTATTAACATCTTCACCCTGCATAACATTACCGGTAACAGTAACATCACTACCAAGTGTGCTGATACCAAGCTGCAAAGCAACATCGTATCCATTTTCACTTTCGGTAGCAACAGACATAGTACCAGCGCCACCGGAAGTATCGGTAAGGACAAACCCATTCCCGGTAGTTGCCAAAGATGCAGTAACGGTAGCACCGGCAGATGCATTGATTTTATCAATCACATCCTGAACTGTCACCGAATCGGTTAAGTCAACAGAATAGCTGTTACCAGCACTATCAACAATACTGATTGCACCGTCAGTAACAGCAACCCCAACCCCGTTATTGAACTCACTCAGGAGACTGGAGTTGGTAAATGACCTGATACCAAGGTCTTCAGCAGTGGTGCCGCCATTTTCACCGATGGTCATATTCGACCCGCTGAGCTGATTCAAGATATCTATCCCGTCGCCGGTATCATTGATCTCAGCCCTGACACCAATATTAGCTCCATTGATCAGGTTGATCATATCGCCGACAGTATCACAAGAATCAAAGGTAATCGGGTTGATATCAGGCATCAGTGAATTTTCGATAACAATTCCCGAAGTCAGATCAATGCCCGCCAACGCCGACACAGAAGTTTGCGACGTTAGGCGAGCATCGATGTCCTGGCCCACTATATCGGTGCCGGCCGGTATGGTGGCACCGTTTGTATTTATACCAAGGTCACTGGCAACAGTTCCACTGCCAATATCATCTACCTTAAGAGTTGCCGCCGGGGTAGCGTCCAGTTCCAATCCATTATTAGCGGCATTTATATAAGCATTAACAGTGCCGCCGGTAGCATCATTTATCAAACTGGTGACATCACCGACAGTAACGGCATTAGTTAAATCAACAACATAAGTATCAGTACCAACCTGGATACTAAGCGATCCTTTGCGAATACCGCGATCGACAGTTCCATTAACATCAGCCAGTAAAGTGTCAGAGGTAAGGTCAGGATTGATATCGGCAATGCCAACCACCTGGCCGCTCAGCCCACCAAAAGCTTCATCGCCATCAATGCTGAAATATGTCAGGTTGTCATCATTTATCCTGGTCACGCGGTCACCGGTATTACCTTCGTACATAACCCCGCCGCCATCAAAGGTAAACGGCTGTTCGGTAGCGTTGAGCCCGCCGAAAATATAAGCACCATAATTTGACTGGTTGGCAACTTCTACAAGCTGATCAATAATCGAGTCGATCATAATAGCATTTGCCTCACGGCCAGAATCATCAATGGTATCACCGACACTAACAAGAGCCAGGCTATATGCTTCGTTTACCAGGTCAGTTGCCTGCTGTAAAGCAGAGTCAGCGGAAGAGAGATAATCACCGACATACTGGATACTGTCAAGATAGCTATTTTGCCGTTCAAGCTGATTGTCAAGACTCATAACAACAGTAGCGTCGGCAGGATCATCACTAGGTCGTAATATTCTCAGCCCGCTGGACAATTGCGACTGAGCGGTCAATAACTCAGAAGAGGTAGAGTTAATACTGCTCATAAGCAGGTTTGACTGCATAAGCATTGTAACTCTGGGTGTTGCAATTGGTCTGACTGATGATGCCATTATCTAGTTTCCTTTATTAAAAAATCAATTAGTTTTAACTTATTAATCCTATAACTTCGTCAAGTAACTCGTCTATAACTCCAATATACTTAGCGGCACCCTGATAGGCCCGTTGAAAAACAATCATGTTCATAGCTTCTTCATCTACGGATACACCACTCACCCCCTGCTGCTCGAGCTTAAGGGTTTCGAGTACAGCTTCAGCGGCAGAGTAATTATCTTCTACCCGGGCGGTATTACTGGCAATATCAGCGACGATCGAAGAAAAGTTATCTGACAGAGATATTCCATTCAAACTTGAAGCACCTTCGGTAGCAAGAGATGCAATCTTAGATGCTATACTTCCGTCACCGGTAAGACCAAGCGCCCAATCGCCAGCCACAACTTTTTCCGGGTGATTATAGAAATCTTCCTTCAAGCTGATATCAGAAGCGTTATCACCACTAAAGAAAGTATTGATACCTATTACTGCCAGAAAATTGGTAGCACTATCATAATTACGCTCATCTTCAGAATCTGTCGGCAGTGAAAAAGCAATGGAGTCGCCAGAAGAACTTGCCTCGATATGGAGATAACCGGCAGCATCGACATAAGAACTAACGCCATCGACAGCATCTAATTTAGCAGCAACACTATTGAGAGAATCACTGGAAGGTGAGTTTATATTTACTTTAATTGTCTCGGTATGATCAATTTCACCACTACTGTTTATAACATTTATATTAAACACACCATTGGTTACATCCCAGTTTAAGCCGTTACTAGAAGAAGAAGCCAGAGATGCTGTCGGGTCATCGACATTGTAATCCGATATAAATTCCGTAACCTCTTCCATTGAGCTACCAACACTGTGCAGATTATTAACCTCGTAGATTAACGACTGGGCCCAGCTATCCATATCAGAAATAACAGAATCAACCAGTTCATCACGAGCAGTGATAAGCCCGCTTATCTTACCGCTGGCAAGATCGGCCACCCCGGAGTTACTTTCGAAGATAACCTCGGTCACCTTTTCGCCTTCAGAATTTGTGACGTCGCGATAAGAAAGCCCGCGACAATCAGTAAACTGCACCAGCGGCTCATTACCGACATAAACAGTTACAGAACCACCAGCCTGTTCCTGAGTAGTGATATTAACAAGTTCGTTAAGCTGCAGGAGCATATCATCGCGCTGGTCACGCAAGGCAGCGGCAGAACCGGTTCTACCGGCTTCGGTTGCCACAATATCACCATTTATAGCGGCTATTTCCTTTGCCAATACATCAGCCTGACTAACTGCAGCTTTGACCTGGCTATTCAGGTCGTCATGAATATCTGACAGATTAGACCGAAGTTCACGAATAACATTTGTAACACTATCGGCATTCTGCAGCACAACATTCCTGGAGGCAACATCCTGCGGCTGAATCTGTAACTGCGACCAGGCAGAGAAGAAATCATTAAGGCGAGTAGAGACATCGTCTTCGGTAAGTTCATTAAAAGCTGACTCAACCCGGCTCATAGTCTGCTGCTGTATGAGATATGAAGCGGAATCACCGGCAGCACTTCTCAACCTGGAATTTATCGCCTCATCAGTAATTCTTGTTATATCATATATAGCAACGCCGGTACCGGTATACTGGCCAGGCAGCACCTCATAAGACTGGGTAGGCGTAAGCTGCGGTACCTGCCTGGAATAACCTTCGGTAGCAGAATTGGCAATATTATTACCAGTGACAGACAAAGCAGCCTGAGAAACTGCCAGCGCTGTTCCGCCAATTTGTAATGAGCCATTTATTAAAGCCATATTGGTTATTCCTCTAGTTTAGTACCTTATTTACGCTATCGCATCTATCAGGCTGCTGGACCGCGGTCCAAGCTGTCTGCCTTCTTTGTCATATATCCCGGTTTCATGTTCAACATTTGAAATTGCCTTAAAAATATAGTCGAGATGTCCGAGCATTTTTTTAATTGCAACATTATTAATCCGGTTCAGTCGATTAACTTTTTCCACTTCCTTGAAAAGCATTGATTTCAAGGCCAGTAGTTTACTTTTATCTACCCCTTCAATTTTGTCAGCAATATCAGAAAGCGACACCTGCCCTTTTCCAACTCTTTCCGGCAGCAGCAGTTCAGTAATTTTACCAACGAGCTGTATTCTCCGCTGAGCATTGAACGCTATTGATCTCATTAGTTTTTCCTGACCGGCAGTCATCTCTTCGATCATAGAAGCGTTCCTGGTGCGAATGGCAGCAAGCCTGCTCTCCAGCACATTGCCCAGTTCCCTGTAGCTGCGAAGATCGTTAGTTATCGCATTTATCAATTGTTTTATATACTGCTCTATCATAATATATATCGAAACTACAAATCATTATTTACTATTGGTTCCACCAAGCTGTCTAACCAGAGCATCAGCAATAGGATTATTAGTCTGCTTTGATAAATTTCCTATAAAGACATTATCAAGCTGCTGCTGGAAAGCCTGCCCGGCAAAGCCACCGGAGAAGAGGCTGTCTTCGGAACTGGCACGGAACTCTTTCATGAGCGTGCCATAAAAAACATTGCTCACCAGCTCGGCAGCCTTTTCCTTTAGCATAGCCTGCTTATCAACTGCAACTAAATTGTCAACTGCGTTAGCTATCATTCTGTAATAACCTTGGCCTTTAGCCAGCCACCTCTTTGAAGCCTGTATATTGCCTGCACCTTGCTATGAAACGGCACTTTCAGCTGATCCAGATCTTCGATCAGGTCAGCCAATTGCAGAGTGCTTTCCTTTGAAGTATCAAAAGCAGCAAACTCAGTATTACTGACAACGGGTACCCCCGGCTGCGGAACCGGTTTGGGCTTGACAATCTCGATATTCATGCCGTCAACCGTGATTACACAGGGCAGAATTTCAACATTACCGCCAAAAGCCATAGTACCGCTGCTCTCGTTAATAACAACAACAGCTTCAGGCTCGGGCGTTTCGATCGGCAGGTTAAGGATCCTGGCGATATAAGAAGTATATTTATCAACCTGCATTTTCGGAATATACACACGTACAGTCTTGGCATCCAGCGCCCTGGCAGACTGTAAGGCTTCGATATAGTCAGGATTATCCTGGCCGCCCGGTATCTCGTTCATAGCATTTATGTCAACGACCAACTGCTGAGCTACCTGGAAAGTATCGAAACCTTCATCTAAAACGAGGTCGAAATAAAATCTGCTTTCTTTGCTGTCAAATTTGACATATTCATGATGATGAGGAACTTCTATGATAGCTCCACCCTTTATAATACCAGAAGTCGGATGCTTAGGATCAGGCAGGGTAATTTTACCCTGGGCAAAACCATATACCGTGCCACCGGGATCATGTATCGGGTTAAGCGGAGTGGCAAACAGCGTACCGCCTGCCAGACTGGAAGCTTTTCCGAAACTGTCAACAGTTACGTCAAGTTCATCACCATTGTTTATACCGTTTCTGCTCAGATCTACACTGAGGGTTACATAAGCTACATTTTTAAGATTTTTAATATCGTCGATAGAATCAACGGGGTTACCTGCGTTTCTTAGCCAGGCCTGAACCGCGGTAGCAGTAGTAATCTGATCGCCATCACCGGTTCCGTTAAGACCGAAGACAAGACCGGTACCAACAATAATATTACCCCGCTCACCCAGCGGCCTGGCAATATCCTGTATCCTTGTCATGGCATTAGCAGTAACCGCAGACAGGACCAGCACAGCCAGGATAAAAGCAGAAATTAAATTGTCAGTTTTATTCACTATCACTTTTATAATCACCTTACAAATCTTAAAATGGATTGATAAAATCAATAAATTTAGTCAAAAAACCTTGATCGGTATAATCTTTTGCAATACCAGTATGCTGTTTATCGATCTTTAACTTAGCAATTTTAGAAGATGTAATCGAATTGCTTTCAGAGATATCATTGCTGCGACAGACACCAGTAAGAGTTATAGTTGTAGTCTCATCGTCCGTCCTGATAAAGTGGCTGGCTTCCAGCATAACATTACCATTAGGGTAAACATCGACAACTTCAGCCTGAATCTCGGCAGTAACATAATC
Organism: Sedimentisphaerales bacterium; assembly: GCA_963666285.2. Taxonomy (GTDB): domain Bacteria; phylum Planctomycetota; class Phycisphaerae; order Sedimentisphaerales; family SM23-30; genus JAFGDI01. The sequence goes on along the minus strand of OY762711.1, from coordinate 145,453 downwards.
TTCTCGTGCTATCTGAGTTTCACCGTCAAGTTCGCGTGAAAAATTAGCACCTATTTTTGGGTCCCCTCTTCTCTGGGTAGCCGGGGCAAGATCGCCGCCAGTTAATTTAATCCAGTCAGAGAGAACCATATTTAATCCAGTTTTCTTGTCAGCTTTAGTTTCTGAATCACTGCCGTGCGAGCTTTTTTCGCGGACCAATATAGTAACAAGGTCGTGCATTCTAACACCTTTGACCTTTTTCTCTTCGATCATAGTCCAGGATACCTGGGAAGCGAGAACCTTCGGCACACCATTAACCATGCCGGAGTCAGCGTTCTCTTCATCGCCCTGCCCGCCGCGAAGTGCCTGTTCTCTCATCTGCTCTTCTGATTTGATGAAAAGGCTGCTCTGGGCAAGAACTGTATTATTGGCAAAAATAATAACCGCGATGAAAGCGAATGAAATTTTAACAAATCTATTCAACTACCTAGCCCTCCTGTCATCAGTATTGTTAGCGTACTGAGTGTCATCAGAACTCTCAGTATTATCAATAACCAAAACTTCGCCAGATGCGATAACCCGACAATAAAGCACCTGAGATATTGTCCTATTGGAATCAAGCTGACGATGTTCAACTTTTACCGGTATGGTATCGTTTTCACTGCCGTCAGACATAGCAAGTCCCTTAAGAGAGATTTTAATCCTGCTGGTTTTGTACCGAACATATACCGGATCATTTTTATTTATAAGAGTTAATCTCTTAACCATATTCGGTTTGAGAACCTGTTCAGCGGAGATATTCCTGGTAAGTTCCTTACCGGTCAGCATTTCAATCGACCCAATACCAATCTGAGCGGCAGAGCTAACAAGCTGCGGTATAAGTTTCAGATCATCTTCACGCAGTATATCACCGGTTTTCATATCTCTTTTGGCAACAACATATTCACTGATGTATTTTACCAGTCCGTTTACATATTCAGTCGTTGGCCTGCCGCGATAAAACTTTTCGTGCTGAGGCAAAACATCATCAGGCATCGGTGGATTATTATCTATTATCATATAGCGAACATTGCCAAGGGTAACAGAACGCTGCGGCTTGATCTCATAGCGAACAGGATCGAACTTCATCAGCAGAAGCTCATCTTTATTACCACCCCAATCAATAACCAGTCGATCAAGTTCAAGCCCGGTATTTTCAGCAACCAGTTTATTAAGTTCATCTTCGACAGTATAAACATCCTGATCAACAGGGGTTTCACATTCTACTTTATTTGGCAGAACTCTAACAGCCGGTCCCTGGAAAGCAATAACACATTCAAGAGAGCCGTATATATCAACACCCAACGGGTTGATACCGGCCTCAGAGAGACACCTGGCAATGTCAAAGCTTGTAACAGTAATATAAGCCTGGTTGGTAGTTTTATATGCCACAACCATAGTTTCAAGACGTTTGCGAACATTTTCATCAGCCGCATTGACCCAGGCAATATCACCTAAAGTAATATTAGTAGTACTGATCTTTGCCTCTTTTTGCATCCTGATCTGCACCTGTGCAGAATTAACAACAGCAGCGATCAACAGTATAAGAAGAATTATTAAGTTGTTAGCAAATTTTGTCATAATATAAAATGTAAGTTAAAATAAATGCAAAAACCTGGAGCTGTAAAACCAGCTTCACATTTATGCTGCAACGAGGCAAGTATCAACTCCAGTCATTCTCGTTAATCGAGATTCTACAGTTACTGTCTCAGAGCAGAGATTGTCTTTAACGTACTGTCAGCCGCCTTTATCGACTGCGAATTCATTTCAAAGTTACGCTGGGTCTTGATCATATTTACCAGCTCTTTAACACTGTCAACGTTACTGTATTCCAGATGATTCTGAATAACACCACCATAACCGGGATCCTGCGGACTACCTTCAGTAGGTGTCCCGCTGCCTGCCGTTTCGGTATACATATTACCACCCTGCATCCTCAGACCGTTTGGGTTAGGAAACTTATACAAAGATATCTGTCCGACTTCGACCTCGTCATTATCAACAAGGGCAGTAACACGGCCATCAGTTGTAATAGTCACGCCGGTAGCACCATCCGGAATAATAATAGGCGGGTCAAGAACCGGTCCATCAAGCGTACCAAGCACCAATTCCCCGTTAACATTAGCCATAAAATTACCGGCACGGGTATAAGCTTCACCATCACCAATAGCATCATAAGTCTGCACTTTGAAAAAACCGTCACCTTCAATAGCAAGGTCCAGGTCGCTGGTTGTCTGCTCGAGCGAACCCTGGGTAAAGTTCAACTGGGTATTTGATACCTGGGCACCAAGACCAATATACAAACCAGTAGTACTAGTCTGGCCAAGGCTATTGATAGTACCCGGCTGACGACGTTCATCATACATCAGATCTTCAAAGTTAACTCTTTGAGTTTTAAAACCTGTGGTATTGGAATTAGCAAGGTTGTTAGCAATGACATCAAGCTGCGTGTCCATCGCCTTCATGCCGGTTGCTGCAGATTGTAAAGCTGTTACGCCCATAGTATTCCTTTTTTATAACCAGCGGCAGCGTAAAAGTACGCTACAGCCATTAGTTATTTGTTATTTATGTTATCAACTAATCATGCCCAACTTACCAACAGCAGAAGCCAATGTCTGATCCTGAATCTGCATCATCATAACATTGCTCTGAAAGGCACGTTGAGCTTTAATCATTTCAGTTAATTCTTCCAAGGCATTTACGCCGGAAGTTTCAGTATAATTCTGCCTCATAGTAACATCCGCCGGTTGCGCTAACGCTGCATCTGCCTGATACATATTACTACCCTTTTTGGTCAACTGATTAGTATCTTCAAAGTTAACGACACCGAGCCTGGCAACATTCTGACCGTTTTGAGAGATAAAACCATTACTATCAATAACGGGCTCAATGCCAGGCAGCAGGGTAATAACTTCTCCTTCAGAGCTTAGCACCGGCAGCTGTCCAGCAACCGTAACCAGAGTCATTCCATCTTCGGCAGTCATAAATCTACCATCACGGGTATAATAGGTATCATCACCCATTTGAACCTGGAAGAACCCATCATCGGTCAGAGCAACATCGTAAGGAGAATCGGTTTTTTCAAGAGATGCTTGAGAGAAGTCAGTATGAGTAGGAAGCGCAAAAATACCACCGCCGGTACTTTCCAGCATGGCATCAGAAAAACGTCTGGATCCATTCAGGGCAGCCTCAGTCGGCCGGGCCCTGAACAGCGCCAGGTCTTTTTTAAATGCGGTGGTGTCAACATTTGCCAAGTTATTCGCAACAACATCCTGTTTATACGAATTGGCCATTGCACCAGCAGCTGATATATACATTCCGTATAGCATCGCTCATCCTTAAGCTATTGAGTCGAGTACTCCGCCTCGACTGTAGACCGCATCTCTTGAGCTTCCTGATACATATGCCTGGCAGCAGCCAGGGCAGCCACTTCCGCAATCCGTTGCGATAAGCGACCACTAACAAGGTCATTCAGCATCGAGTCTATCCGACTCTTGTTATCCATGTCCCCGGATAAAGTTTTGCTGATTATTGGCTCCATCCAATATTCCTCAAATATCAGGTTAATATTGAGCATAACAGTTATGCTCTTAGCTCTAATTAAAGCGTCCATAATTCTCCAAACTATGGTCCGCGTTAAACACATGCAAGTCTCGTCATGGTTCTAAATACAACAGTCATGCCAAAATCAAATAAAGGTCCCATAATTTATTCTTTTTTGAGATATTTTATTTTTTTTCAACCATAACTCCTTTAATAGCAGATAAATATTAAGCATAAATATTTTAGTAGGCCCATCAAGTTTTATTGGACCATAGCTATTAAGATTTGCACAGGATATCCACAGCGCATATATTGCGCAGAGTATGGCAATAATTGCAGACCGCGCAATTTATGCCAATAGATCGGCAAACAAAGCAATATCTGCTGAAGAGCAATTCTTAATCTATTGCCGGTAAAAGCATGAGAAGTAAATAATGCAGGCACAAAACAAACAGAAGATATTGATTCTCTATCATTTCTATAAGCCAGATGATGTAATATCTGCGCGGCACTTCTCAGACCTGGCGGAAGGCCTGGTTGAAAGAGGCTGGGATGTAACAGTATTAACCAGTGACAGATACTGCAGGGATTCAAAAAGAGAGATATTTCCAAAGATAGAGAAAATATGCGGTGTAAAAGTCATACGTATGAGCCGCCCCGGCCTGGATCAGGGTAAAAACATCTCCAGAATGGCAAATTCAGCGTGGATATCAACAAAATGGCTTTTAAAGATATTATTTTCAGGTAGTTATGACGCTATCTTATTGGGTACCGATCCACAGATGGGTTATTTAATCTGCCCGCTGATAAAGCTGTTTAAGCGTAAAACAAAAATAGCAATGTGGGCATTTGACCTTTACCCAGAAGCAATTCAAACAATGGAGCCTCTGCCGCTTTGGATCAAAGCCCTCACCAGAATGGTTAGCCCATTTGCCGGATTGAGTTATAAATCAATGGATCTAATCGTAGATATCGGTGATTGCATGCGGAAACGAATTGAGAAGTATCAATCTAAAGCTAAGGTTGCAACATTGATACCCTGGGCAATATCTGAGCCGGGCGAAATAAAGGAACCTGATCCTGAAATACGTCATAAGTTATTTAGCAACAGCAAATTAACACTTTTATACTCTGGCACAATCGGTCAGGCCCATACTTTTACCGAGTTTATCGAGCTAGCAAGAGAGCTTCGTCGCCGCAAGGCAGATATAAGTATATGTTTTGCCGGTCGGGGCAACCGATACAGCCAGCTCCGTGAAATGGTAACCGAAGAAGACACCAATATCACATTTGCCGGTTTCGCGAATGAGAGGGAATTGCCACTGAGACTAACGGCAGCTGATATACATTTGATAAGCCTGCGTGAAGGCTGGGAAGGTTTGGTAGTACCATCGAAGTTTTTTGGCTCAATCGCTGCCGGACGGCCATTGATATATGCCGGTACACCGGATTCTGCGATAAAGAAATGGCTCAACCAATACAATATCGGACTGTATTTAGACTCAAGCAATATAAATATCGTTGCCGATAAATTAATCGAGCTCTCGGATAATCCAGACAAAATCAAGGAGCTTCAAGCTCGGACATTTGAAACCTGGCAGTCGAATTTTGCCAGGGAACAGATACTGGACAGTTTTGACCTGGAACTCGGAAAAATGATCGGCATTTATTCAGAGATGGAAGATGCAGATTACATAAAACGAAAGATCTCTGAGATATCGCATTATAAAGTCGATCCTGAAACATTCTGTGAAGAATCCCAGGGTTACCGACTGAATAATAATGCCGGAATAGAGGCAGATATTAACTCTGAGCAGGACCAAGAAAAGATAACAAAGAGGTAAGAATTATGAAAACAGCCCTGGTTTGCGGCGCCGGCGGATTCATTGGCAGCCACCTAGTCAAAAGATTGAAACGGGAAGGCTATGAAGTAACTGGAATCGATCTGAAATATCCGGAATTTGCACCGACAGAAGCCGATGAATTTGTAATAGGCGACCTACGCAGCCAGGAGATATGCCGGGAAATTATGGACCGCCATTATGACGAAGTCTATCAGCTGGCAGCTGACATGGGCGGAGCAGGTTTTGTCTTTACCGGAGAACATGATGCAGATATCATGCACAACTCTGCGACGATAAATCTCAACATAGCGGACCTGGCGGTAAAAACCGGCGTAAACAAACTATTCTATTCATCATCGGCGTGTATCTATCCGGAATACAACCAGTTGGATCCGGATAACCCCAAATGCTCAGAGGAATCTGCCTATCCGGCGGCACCAGACAGTGAATACGGCTGGGAAAAGCTATTCAGTGAGAGACTATTCCTGGCATACAGCCGTAATAAAGGCCTGAACGTTTCAGTTGCCCGGTTCCATAATATCTTCGGCCCGGAAGGAACCTGGACCGGCGGTCGTGAGAAATCGCCAGCCGCGTTCTGTCGAAAAGTAGCCGAGACCCCGGACGGAGGTACAATCGAGATGTGGGGCGACGGCAAACAGACCAGATCGTTCCTGTATATAGATGAATGCCTGGAAGGCGTAAGAAGATTAGTAAATTCAGATTTCTGCGGCCCGGTTAATATAGGCTCAGAAGAGATGATATCGATAAACGGTTTATGCCAAATGGTAGCCGAGATAGCCGGCAAGACCGTTCATGTAAAGCATATCGACGGCCCGCTGGGCGTACGCGGCAGAAACTCAGATAATGCATTATTAGAGGATAAACTGGGCTGGAAGCCCTCGCAGCCATTGCGAGAGGGAATGACCAAGACTTACCATTGGATAGCCGAGCAGGTTCGTTCAACAGTAAGCTGGGATAAGATGACCGACCCGAACAAAGCGAAGTCATCTCAATCAATATCGTAAAATACACTTTTTCTAAACTATACATATCACCTGTAATTACAAGAAATTACAGGTGATTTTTTATTTATTACAATTCACTCTCCAAAAAATCTTGGTCGTTTTAGAACAAGCTTGATATAATGATAATTAGTGGTTTATAAACAGTTAAGTTTTTTTGTGCGATTTTCACCTGATAGTACTGCCTAGCATATTGGTTTGTGCTTATAACATCTCCCTATAGTATCTGTGCGCAAACCCTCTGATACAGCAGTACTCACAAAAAATATTTTGAGCATACGTATTGCTGCTCAAAAAATTGTTTATTCTAATAACATCCACACCCAATTCAGGAGTAAAACTATGATAAAAGTATTATTAAAAAATATTTTTCTACTTATCGTATTATTTCAATTTGTCTCAGTTTCTCAGGCAACCGTATATACAATTTCAGTAACCGGCGTTATTGATGAGATAATCCTTAAAAATGGTTTTCAGCTTGACGAGTCTGTTAATCTCGAAACACAAATGACCGGATACTGCACATTTGACACGGACAATCTAATAGCAACCCCATGGAGCAATGATGAGTATCCACTCGACGATATTTCAATGACCATTGGCAATTACACATTTACCCATGATGACCTATCTGACGGAAAAGCACTCCTGACAGACTATGCTGATGAATTTATATATGGTGCCGACTCAGACAGCCCATTTTTTAGTGGTTCCATATATGACGAATCAGTGTCAAAAACATGGCACGATATTGACTGGTCTTATACATACCTACATCTTTTTGGCGTATGGACATTAACTGAACAGAATTCACTGGAGGATTACTTTACGACTATTGAACATTTTACCGAAAGAAATGAGTTCTATGTTTTAATGTTGGAGCAACACCCTACTGTAAGCTGGAAACATGATGGCGAAATTCGCATAAATGGTCATCTTACATCAATGTCAATTACACCTGAACCAGGTTCTTTGTTTCTTCTGTCTTTTGGCATACTGCATACATTAAAACGTAAAAGGTAACAACAATAACTCCGAAGCACCTTGCAGAAATATGCAGGGTGCTTTTTTTAGCCGAACCCAAGATCTTCTACAAAACGAGATTCAGGCGTTATTTCTTCATAAGTTAAATTACACCCAATATCTAAAATCATATATTTTACTGCTGAAAATATATCCTTTTTAGAAATATTATTTTTCGAATATGTTCTTTTGCGATTTGCTTTACAGATTTGCCAAATCAGGTCTTTAACTTTTTTGCATCTTGCAGAGAATTCCGTTCTCCTCATTTCCGGCATATACAACCTGAAGCTATGCATTTCATTTGTACCAATTATTTCATTAGTTGCCTCAAGCCCTGAATATAAGAAACTATGAATCCCCAAGGCCTCTCTCACTTTTTCCCATATTTTGATTCTATTCTCACGCGGCACAATATCTTCAAGTAAAGTATCAGGTTTAATAGCCGCCCTTTCCACTCCAGCCTGTTCCATTAACGCTTTTCGTACAAAATTGAACCCTTTATGGGAAGGACAAATTTGATCTTCTGCCGTAAATTGTTTATTCTCTTCTGGCAACAATGAATAAACCAGATCAACAAATTGCTCAACAGTAATCGTTTTCTCGGCTTCGGAATTTGAAACCTTAATCCCAAACTCATCTTCAACTTCCATAATAAGCTCTATTGATTCCATTCCCATAGTAAATCTCCATAACCTAACCTTATTGATACAGATAATTCCTCTCGATATATTCCGCTACGCTCTTTGGCACCATATCATCGATAGGTTCGCCTGCGGCGACTCGCCTGCGAACCTCGGTAGAAGATTCATCGGTAAGCGGAATATCGATAACGTGGGCGAGCAGTTTATCGATCTGTTCGACGGTTAGTTTTGCCTTGAGCGGTTCGATATCGAGTTCGAACCCGGGACGTTTTACAGTTACCACAGTACAAATATCGACAATCTGGTCTGGTTTGTACCATTTGGCAAGCTGACTGAAGCTGTCACCACCGATTAGCCAGAAGATTCGACAGCCGGTAAACTGACTGCGAAAATATCGGAGAGTATGGGCGGTAAAACTAGGCCCGTCCATAGTAACCTCATAATCAGAGACAGAAAAAGCAGGTTCAAATTCCAAAGCCAGTTTGACCATCTCGTATCGCTGCATTGGCGGGGTCATATTCCTATCCACTTTGTGCGGCGGTAGACCGGCGGGCAGAAATATTACCTTATCAACATCCAGCTGATCGTAAACCTCACGCGCAATATGAATATGCCCGTTGTGAATCGGGTCAAAGCTGCCGCCGTAAAGCAGGATACTTTTTGTCGAATATCCGATCATAAAGATAGTAACAAGTAATAAGAAACAAGTAACAAGTTTAGGTGACGGCTTTGCCGTACTATTATTTAAACATTTTTATCAGCCACATAATCAGAGTTAAAATAACAGAGATTAAAATACATGTGCCAAGCGGAAAATATACTTTGAAATTTTCATCGCCGAACTTCATATCACCGGGCATTTTGCTGATACCAAGCTTGCCAAGAGCAAAAATGATCGCACCAACCAGGGTTATCATAAGCCCCAGTGCCATTATTATTTTGCCAAAATTATGCGGTTCGGGAGTTTCCATGAAAATCCAAGTGTAAATTTTAAAATAAAAAGTGTAAAAAAAAAGTTTTCGTCTAAGGAGTAAAATATTTTAAAAGCTAAAGTAATATCCTAATCATTATCCAGCTATAAAATTATCTTCCCAATTTATAGTTTCAGGATAAACTCCTTGAAGACGTCAACAGCTTTTTCCAGCTGATCAATTTCAATATACTCATCAGCTTTATGGGCCTGGGCAACAGAACCGGGTCCAAAAACGGCGAGCGGGATGCCGAGATTAGCCAAAGCACTGCCGTCGGTAGCATACCCGGCGACGATCCTGTCACCTTTACCAGTCATCGCTTTAGAAGTTTCGCTAAGGATTTCAATCATATCAGAATCCTTGTCACTTTCGATAGCAACAGCACCGGATTCCATAGGGAAAACCTCGATATCGTCTCTGACATCATTTTTCAGGAAAATATCAAGCTCGGCGACACAATCTTGAACTGTCCGGCCGGGCAAAGTTCGCCAATCGATCTTAATCTCGCAACTGTCGGGGATAACATTGATCTGACTGCCGCCATTAATAATAGTTGGCACTACGGTCTCTGAACCAAGTAATGGATGAGACCGCTGGTTACGCTTCAGCTCGGCAAATTTTTCTATTTCTGCAATAGCTTTAGCGGCAGAATAGATAGCATTATCAGCCAGTTCGGGCATTGAGCTATGGGCACTTACACCCGGAACAACGACCCGCAGCCGAACCACACCTTTATGGGCATAAATAATATCGAACCCGGTCGGTTCGGCAAAAACAGCACCGGTGAGCTTATCGCCATGTTCGGCGGCATAATCAGCGGCACCGCGCATATCGAATTCCTCACCACAAGAGCCAAGAACGACAATATCGCAAGGCAATTTGCCCTCATTATAGAGCTGGGCGGCAGCTACACACATAGCAGCCAGCGGCCCTTTGTCATCGCAGGCACCACGACCGAATATTTTACCATCTTTGATTTCAGGGTTGAAAGGGGCGGTCATACCTTCAACACCTACCGTATCAAGGTGTCCACAGAGCAAATAGCACCTGGAGCTATCGGCACCATTAAGATGGACAACCGTATTGGCCCTACCAGATGAAAGTACCTTGACCTCGGCATGAATTGAGCGGTCAATAAACCAGCCAGCCAGAAAACCGGCAGCTCGCTGCTCACCATAGATGTCAGGTGCAAAATCCCTGGTACTTTGAGGGTTAATGCTCGGTATCGAAATCAAATCACAACATAATTGTATTACTTCTGATGTCATCCCAGTCATTCTAGCAAAAAAACGGTTTCCTGCAATCAAAAGACCATTATATAAGGAATTAGCTAATAATTTTTTATTGCCATAACCAGTTATTATATGTATATTATTAGTTTGTTTATATTATAACGATTTGTGACTAAAGGCTTTACAGGAGTACGACCCGTACTTTTGACTGTCCGGCATACTATAAAGCGTAAAAGTTAACCAGGAATAACGAATGGCCCGAAAGAAAAACACAAGCGATCAAATGACTCTTTTTGACGAATCGGAAGAAGCCCCGGCAAAAAAAGTAAAGAAGAGTGCCAAGAAAAATGTAGAGGTAAAGGAAAAGGGAGTTTCCCAAAAACTGACCCTTAAAGAAGATAAAACAGAGAAAAAGAAAAAAGAAGCTGTAACCGTAAGGCGTAAAAGCACTAAAAGAAAAGGTAAAACGGTAGAGCATATTTCAGATGATCAGATCGAAAAACGCGCCCAGGCGATGAGCGATAAGCAGAAGGATATCGCAGTAAGTGAGTTTTTTGCAAAGAACAGACATCTTCTCGGCTTCGATAATCCAAGCAAAGCACTGTTAACCACGATAAAAGAAGCGGTTGACAACTCTATGGATGCCTGCGAAGAGGCCAATATTCTGCCAGACATTTTTGTCGGAATTCAGCAGCGTTCAGATAATCGCTTCAGGATAACTGTTCAGGATAACGGACCGGGTATTGTCAAAAGCCAGATCCCAAATATTTTCGGCAGACTATTATACGGAAGTAAGTTTCATTCGCTGCGTATGTCGCGCGGTCAGCAGGGAATTGGTATCTCGGCAGCCGGCATGTATGGTATGCTGACAACCGGAAAGAATGTTTGTATTACCAGTAAGACCGGACCGAAAGCAAATGCACATTACTATGAGCTACGAATTGACACCGGTAAGAACAGGCCTGATATTTTCAAAGATGAAGTTGTTGAATGGGATGTAAAAAGCGGGACAAAAGTCGAAATTGAGATGGAAGCCCGCTATCAGCGAGGTCGTCAGAGCGTGGACGAATACCTGGCACAGACAGCAATCGCCAACCCGCACGTTCGGATAACATACAGGATGCCTGACGGTATCGAGCATATATATAACCGTGCCGTGGAACAGGTAGTGCATGTGCCGGAAGCAGTCAGGCCCCATCCATACGGAGTTGAACTTGGCGTGCTAATGAAGATGGCACAGACCACCGAAGAAAAAACCATTACAGGTTTCCTGACCAAGGAATTCTCCAGGGTGAGCCCTACGGTATGCGCCCAGATTTTAAAGAAGGCCAAGATATCAGCCCGGTTCAAACCCAAACAAATAGGCCACGAGGAAGCAGATGCATTATACAAGGCAATCAATGACACCAAGATAATGGCGCCAAGCACCAGTTGTGTTGTTCCGATTGGTGAAGATGAATTGCTGAAAGGATTGCAGGAAGTAGTAGATGCCGAGTTTTATACCGTTTGTACACGACCAGCGGCAGTGTACCGCGGCAATCCATTCCAGATCGAAGCCGCCCTGGCATTTGGAGGAAAAGGATATGTTACCGCAGGAGTAGCCCAGAAAAAAGGCGAAGATGAAACCCAGGAACTAATGAGGGTATTGAGATTTGCCAATCGCGTACCATTGCTATACCAGCAGTCGGCATGTGCGGTAACCAAGAGTATCATCCAGACAAACTGGCGGCTATACGGCCTTAGCCAGAGCCGAGGAGCCCTACCGGCAGGTTCGGTTACACTGATCGTACATATCGCCTCTGTATGGGTACCGTTCACCTCTGAAAGTAAAGAAGCGGTAGCACACTATCCGGAGATTATCAAAGAGATTAAGCTGGCTATATCTGAATGCGGCCGCAGGCTGGGCTCATATGTTCGAGGCCAGAAAAAGGCAAAAGAAGAAGCAAAGAAACGTGACTATATCAAGAAATACCTGCCGGCTATCGGAGAAGCAGTGAGAGATATTCTTGCCCTGCCAGATGAAAAGGTAGAAAAAATGCTGGAGAATATGAAAGTTGTACTTGAAGATTCAAGAACAAAGGGCGGTAAGAAATCCGATGATGACGAATAAGATTCAGCAGACAGCAACACAGTAAATTGATAGCATACTGTATGATAAAAGATATCAGAAAGCAACTGAAGACGCTTGATAATCCGCAGAAAGCCGGAGAACTAAAGAGGTTTTTTAAAACCGGTCCGGGCGAATACGGTGAGGGTGATGTATTCCGCGGCATTACAGTGCCGCAACTTCGCAAGGTTGCCAAACAGTACAAGGATATGGAAATCGATCAAACCCTTGAACTGCTTCATTCTAAATATCATGAGGATCGGCTGCTGGCACTTATGATATGGGTAATAAAATTTCCAAAGTGCAGTGCTGCCGACCAGAAAAAGCTATTTAAGCTATACATATCTTCCAGTGACTATGTAAACAACTGGGACCTGGTGGATTTGGCGTGTCCTAATATTGTGGGGGCTTACCTGCTCGATAAAGATCGCAAGCCTCTGTATAAGCTCGCCCGATCGAAAAATCTGTGGGAGAACCGCATGGCGGTATTGGCAACTTTTACATTTATCAGGCAAGGCGACTATACAGACAACCTGGCAATTGCCGACATCCTGCTGAACCACGAGCATGACCTGATCCACAAAGCTGTCGGTTGGATGCTACGCGAGATAGGAAAACAAGACATGGCGGTTGAGGAAGAATTTTTGAAGCCGCGATACAACAATATGCCGCGGACAATGCTACGTTATGCAATCGAAAAATTTGAGGAAACAAAGCGGCAGAAATACCTAAAAGGCAAAATATAAACACAGTGTATATTTTAATCAGATCGTTCGGAAGGCGAGTTATGTAATTATTTATGCCAAGCTCAAACCAGCATTTCAACTGTTATTGGTATGTATTTATAAAGATTCAGCAAGTTTTATTTTGACCGCCTCGTGAATTTCTTCAAGCGAGCCAACAGCATCAATCACACTAAAATCATTTCTCATACCGGCAAGATTCAGATATGCCTGCCGAACCTTACGATGAAATTCCAGTGATTTGCTTTCCATCCGGTCAAATTCGCCAACAACTCTTTCGAGCCCAACTTCAGAAGGAAGATCCAAGACAATCGTGTGGTCCGGCCATGCCCTCTCAAGCGAAGCGTCGGCCAGGTCTAGAACAAGTTCAGCGCCATCGCATCCGGCAATCGCCTGGTAGGCATAGGTACTGGAAACCCATCTGTCAGAGAGAACACACTTACCCGCAGCCAGAGCCGGTCCGATCTTTTCGTGATATAACTGTGCCCGGCTGGCCATATATAATAAAGTTTCAGTTCGAACACTCATCGCGGCATTTGCATTATCCAGAAGGATAGCCCGAATCTGTTCGCCAATTGAGGTGCCGCCGGGATCTCGCACCAACTCAGTATCGATGCCATGTTCGCAAAGATAATCCCTGAGCATCAGCGACTGTGTACTTTTACCGGCCCCGTCAGGCCCATCAATAACAATAAATTTTCCCGCTAATTTTTCTAACGACATTTATAAATAACTTTCAACTTCCTGAATACAAAATAAAATTGAAATACCGACTAATTAATAGCCTCGGTAAGATAAAACCATATTTTGAATTATGGTTATGCTTCAATTTCCGGGTCAAACTGTAATGCAAGTTTTTGCAGAATGTCACGCCAGCTATCTGTAAGATCACCGAATTCATATTCGAGGATATCACCGAGAAGAACCAGGTCGCCTGCCTCCAGTGCAGATTTGAGTTCAACCAGCTGCTCAGACAGAGAATTAACAAAATCCATTACCATTTGTCCGTCATTACCATCGGCATCATAAACTTCCATAGCACTAATATCGACGCCAACCAGCCGACATGCGCTGCCTAAGGTGCTTTGCAATCCGGCCCAAAAGGTAACATATTCATTGAGCTTAACCATTGCCTCCTGGGAAGAACCCTGCTGCAAGAGATCGACAACTTCTTTTCGCAAACCAATACTGTTATCAAGATGAACGCTGATAGTCATGAGTCCTTCGGCAGCGAATTTATTGGCAGGGCGAACAGATAAATTGACCTCTTCAAATTCATTTGAAGGTTTAACCTTGATCTCGGCAAGGATATCGGGGTCAACAACCCGGCCGTCAATTAAAATACCGGTTACAATATCACCCTGCTCGATAAAGTTCGACTGAATCATTCCAAGAACTTCTGCAAGGGTATCTTCGGGGTCAATCCCGACTTCTATCGGTTCACTGTTTATATATACTTCCATATTATTCCTTTTGTTGTCCTGGCTAGCGACTTTTCCTGGCCGCAATAAAAACAACTATAGCGGTAATAACCAGAATTACCATCATTTCCTGAGAGCTAACCAATACTGCCAGCATAAAATAATATCTCCAAAATCGAGCCCGGATACAAATGCCGGGCCAAACAATACCTAAGCCTTTTATTATCAAGCGATTGGATAAGAAAACGCCCGGCATATATGCCAGAGCGCAATTATCCTGTTCCGGCAATTGTAAATGGAAAAACGGTCAAATTAAAGGAAAAAATAGAGCCGGTATATAACCAGCTTAATAAACAGCAATCGATCACAACTTGGACTTGTGTAATACTACGGGGTATAATAGTCACTGGCCCTTTGTACCAGAACTTCCTTATCAGAGCAGATAGCATCCCGTCCGGCCTTTTTGGCCATATATAAACTTTCATCAGCACGTTTCAGAGAAACCTCTTTGGATTCATCGTCCGGCCGCACCTGGCTGATACCCATACTGGCAGTAACCTTGATAGTTGAAGTACCAATATTTACAGGTACCTCGTCCAGTACCTTTTTAATACGTTCTGCAAGAACAATAGCTCCTACCGAACCGGTTTCAGGCATAATAACCAGGAATTCTTCGCCGCCAAACCGTCCGAGGAAGTCAGTTTCACGAATCTGATCTTTGACCCGCCTGGCAAATTCAACAAGTACACAATCACCGGCCTCATGACCATATTTATCGTTGACATGCTTAAAATAGTCAATATCGAGCATCATTACAGCCAGACTGCTGCCGTACCTGTTGGTTCTGCCAAATTCACTATCAAAAACTTCCATAATCTTGCGACGATTAAACACGCCGGTCAAATCATCGACAAAAGCAAACTTTTCCAGGGTTTTGGTCAGCCGATGTTCCTGCCGCTGCATTTCAATTTCCTTGATACGATATTTCTTCAAGATCAAAGAAGTAAAGATACCCATCACATTTATAGCGGCAAATGACAGAACTAATACATAAAACTCTGACCATGGCCGATCACCGCGGTGAGTAAAGAAATGCAATAATGAAACAACACTCAAAATAAGAGCCGGAAGAACCTGGAGCCGAAACCTGTTATTAAAAATTACATATATAGTAATAACAACAACCGCATGCAAACCAATCGTACCGGCATAGCTGAAGCTTCTCATAAACTCGATATATGCCATACAGGTAACATAGATCATCCACCAAGCAAAGACAACTACGGTATATAGTTTATTTTCTTTTGATTTTCTAAGATATAAATAAGCAGGAATAGAAACCAGCACCATGAAAATTCTTACAATACCAAGCTTGAGAAACTCTCTAATTGTATTGCTGGATAAATAATCCGCAAATAACAACAACAGCATCAATACACTGAAAATGATGACACCGAAGCCGGAAAGCTTGGCATCTTCATCCAGGTACATACTGTCATCGTTATAATAGTCCGGTAACTCGAATATTTTCATTCCGCTTCCCCATTTGGTCATAGCTTAAAATGTACGTATTATCTCCTGAATAATATCGACCAGAAAGCAAACCAACGTTCCCTAACAGGAAAATACCCCCAGATATTATGCAATTTTCGAGCAAATCAGATGATTATAGGACTATCCTGTTGTCACAATTCAAACGGTTCATCTTTCTCCAACCGTTTGCCCAGGCTGATGCACTCATTATCCAGATAGCCGATCGATTCATAAAACTTCAAAACCTGCCTGTTGCTATTTCTGACACATAAATTTACTTTGGGACAGCCGGCCGCTTTTAAGACAATCTCAGCGTTTTCCATCATCTTTCTGCCCAGCCCCTGTCGCTGAAAATCGGGATCAACACCCAGGTAATTTATATTCCCGCGATGACCATCATAGCCAACCATAACAGAGGCAACAATTATATCATCCATTACGCCGACTAAAAGCCATTCCGGATTACACCCTTGCTTGCGTTCGATATCCTGAATGGGATTATTGAGCGAATGCAGCAGCCCGCAACGGCTCCATAGCCGGATAAGGGCATCTTTATCAGCTGGCTGATAGGACCTGATGACAAACATAAACACTCCTTACAAAATGCAAATGAGCGGAACTCCTGTAAGAGCCCGCTCATAATACTATTTTACAAATACGGTATAAATACAAAACTAACTGAGAAAAACGATACACATAGTGTATAATTTTTTCTGATTGCTCGGAAGGTAAATAATGATATACCACGCTCAAACGAGCATTTTCAACTGTTATGGGTTATATTACTCACTTTTTGAAGTCGCTTCTGATTTCACCACACTGGTAGCTGCCTTGATAATTCCGGCAATGTCAGCCATATCAGTCGGGATAATCATGCTGTTATTAGTCTGAGCCAGTTTACCAAATTCTTCGATATAACGTTCAGCAATTCTCATATTCATAGCCTCGTTACCACCCTGTTCGCCGAGAGCTTTTGCAATTTCCCGGATACCTTCTGCCTTGGCACGGGCAACCCTTAGAATAGCTTCCGCTTCACCTTCGGCAGTATTAACCTGCTGGATTTTATGACCTTCAGAAATATTTATACGCTTCTGCTTTTCCGCTTCAGACTGACGAATAACCTCGGCCTTGTCACCATCAGCACGATTGATCTTGGCCTGTTTCTGACCTTCAGATTCGGCGATAACGGCACGTTTTTCGCGTTCGGCCTTCATCTGTTTTTCCATCGCATCTTTGATGCTGACAGGCGGCACGATATTTTTTACTTCGTACCGGGTGACTTTGACACCCCACGGATCAGATGCTTTGTCAACCGCTTCAACAATCGAATGATTGATTGTATCCCGCTCTTCAAAAGTTCTATCCAGCTCAAGTTTACCCATAATACTACGCATCGTTGTCTGTGCCAGCTGAATTGAAGCAAAGCGGTAGTTATTAATACCATAAGAAGCTTTCATCGGATCAATTACCTGCATATAGAGGATACCATCAACCTCAACCGAGATATTATCCCTGGTAATACAGGTCTGAGGAGGCACATCTACTGCCTGCTCTTTGAGAGTATGGCGATAGGCTATCTTATCAATAAATGGAATTAATATATGCAGCCCAGCTTCCAAAGTTTTACTATATTTACCTAATTTCTCAACAATAAACGCAGAACGCTGAGGAACAACCTTTACACATTTAATAGCCAATATAATAAGGGCTACACCAACAACAGTTAATACAATAGTAAGCCCATTAACAGGAAACGCGGCTAAAATATTATTAAACATAAAATCACACCCTTTCAATAAAATGATATTCGAGTTTTTTATTAAATATCAGCATACCTAAAACAAGTACATTTTCCCAGCCTGAATTATACTTCCTTAACAATAAAAGTAATGCTGTCCTGGCCTATAATTTCCACGATAGCACCTTCTTCAATTACAGACTCACTTTTTGCTTTCCATTCAGATCCGTTAAGTAACACTTTACCATTAAGTTGAGAATCAATCCTAGAAATTACCTTACACTTACTGCCAAGATAATCGGAAACACCTGCCGGGATATCAACACCTTGTATAGCTTCTTTGCCGGTAAATACCTTCTTGACCATACTTCGCAGCAGAATCAAGCTGACAACGGAAGAAACCAGGAAAATAATCAACTGTGTATTCAGTGAAAGGTCAAAAATCAAACAGCATGTACCAGTGAGAACGGCACCAAGTCCGAAAAACAATATCACCAAACCAGGAACCATCATTTCAGCAATCATTAATATAAAACCAATGACAAACCAGACAACTTCCGGGCTCAAAAATTTTTCAAACATTTCAGCCAACATTACAAATCCCCTTATACTAAATGTTTATAAACACCCTTACACACATATATTATCTTGGGAGCAAGGGATATAAGTCTTTACTTTTTAACCATTAACATCACAATTTTACATATTTATAAGCTTGTTTCAGCACTCTAACATTATCTAAATTATTTTACACAAACAAAACAGACAGGTTACATTTTACCACTGTTTTTGCGACATGCAATAAAAATACTGACATAATTATTTGGCAGAAAGACACTTACATACCAAATCATTAACAGAAAAATGATAGATACTCTGATATGATCTAGTGTGCAATCTTATCCGTTTCTGCAGACTGGTCATGTACGGCATGAGAAGTGGTTTCCATACGCTGCTGCCTGGTCGGCATTTTGGGAGCGAGTGCCGTAATACATATCCATGAAATAGTACAGGAAACCAACCCGACAACAACACCGATTTTGAGCCATTCAAAGAATTTGATCTGGGTACGGTAGCGTTTTTCGAGCATGCCAAGAGCGACAATATTAGCGGTAGAACCGATCATGGTAATATTACCACCAAGACAAGCACCATGGAGCAATGCCCAGAGCAACGGAGTATGTTCGAGAGAATTAACCACCGGCATAAAAGCCGCTACAAAAACGATATTATCGACAAATGCAGAGCCAATAGCGGACATCCCCATAACTATGGGGATAAGAACCATCTGGTTATCACCAAATACACCCTGAAAACCCTGAGCAACTTCATCGGTAACATGGGTGTGGCTAAGAGTGCCGGCAACGGCAAAAAGCATCATAAAGAACAGCAGAGTCCACCACTCGACATCAGCTTCAATATAATGGCGGGCGCGTTCATGCCGCCAGATCATCAAAATACCCGCAACGACAAGCGGCGCAACAATCATAACAGTATTCTGGGCAAGTCCCAGTTTTTCCTCGATAACATGATGCATCGCGATAAAACCAATAAGACCAATGAGAACTGCCAGACCGCGTTTATAAGGAACCTGCACCAGAGGACCAAGCCCAAGGCCCATTTCACGCCTGGCAGCCAGTCTCTCTGATAGCTGATGAATATCAGCCCTGAACCACCAGATAAGCAATGCAAGTGTTGTTGTCAGCGACAGCAGCATAATCGGAAACGACCATTTAAGGAAGTCCATAAAGCTAAGCGGTGGAACTGCGCTCTGACCGATAAGAATTCCAACTGGGTTGCCAAGCATTGTACCACAGGAACCGACATTGGTGCCCATAACAGCAATAATAACAAAGGGTATAGGCCGCACTTTCAATGTATCACAAACCTGGAAAATTAATGTTACGACAAAAACAATAGAGGTAACCTCATCAACCGCACAGCCCATAAGTGCACCCAGAAAAACAATAATAGCAACAAATCTGGGTCCGGTCATCTTTGATGTATTAATAACAAGCTGAATTATCCAGGTAAAAAGGCCAAGCTCCTTAAGAACACCAACCGTAACCATCATACCAACCAGAAACAGAATGACGTCCAGCTTGCATTCTTCCAGAAAAGTCGGCAGGTCCAGCACCCCGGTTCCCATAAGCAGCCCTATACCAACAAAAGCAATCGCCAGCCGAAACTGCCAGAACATCAGAGTGGCCATAATAATCATAATGAATATGCCGCAGGACATAACCTGGCTATTGTCAAGGCCTACCATGTGGGTAAGAACCGCTACCGCAACACTAACGGCAACCATAATAATCCCGCGAATAATAAACTGAATCTTTTCCTTTTTGCTCTCAGTATCTACATACATATTGCAACAGCTCCCAAGTTATAAGTTTCGGTGAACAATAATAAATCCAGTATAGTTAACACCGGCTACTCTCTCATAATCTGTCGCAGGAATCTCTCCAGTGAAACAACCCCAACCAGTTTCCTGCCGTCAAGCACATAAGCATGGTCAACCCGCCATCGTGTCAATTCCTTTACAATCTGTATAGCAGGCTTATCAACTTCAACCGCGGCAAAATCACTGGTCATAATATCAACCAGCCAGGTACGAGACTCATTTCTGAGCAGTTCGGCAAAAGGTTCAAAGTTCAAAATCGGGGTGAGATCATCCATCCACAATATATAATCTGGAAGACAAACCCGCAAGAGTTCGTAAGTAGTTACAACACCAACCAGTTCATCGTCATTATCGACAACCGGCAGATCAATACGCCCATATCGAATAAATAAGTCAATTGCACGAGCAAGAGTATCATTCTCATGCAGTTTAACTACGACCGGAGCCATGACATCACGAGTAGTAACATATTCAGGTAAAACAACGCCATTACTATCATAAAACTTCCAAACCTCATTGGCAGTTTCCAGCCCGGATACTTTAGCGACCGAATCCGGTTCCTGAAATATTTTGGACAGCGAGCTGAGAGCCTGAAGATGAGAACCGGGGGCAGCCTTGGGTGATAAAATCAAGGTAATCACATTAACATTGTCTATCACTCCCTCGGCATAATTTATTCCCTTTTTGGAAGTTGCAACACCTACAACCAGTTCGGTCAGAGCATCAAGCCTGGCATGAGGAACAGCCAACCCGGAAGTCATAACTGACGGCATAACCCGTTCATTTTCCATGATAGCATCAAACGCAACCTGGACATTGCCAATACCTCGCTCAAGCGCAAGCATACGCAGCAGTTTCATAATAATGTCATCACGATCAGTAAGATCGGTCTGACATAAAATATGATTCGGTGTAAAAAGAGAAGAAAAATGCATACCGCCATTTGAGTTTACTACAGAAGTCTCTGTATGACCATTTGTTTTAGATTCGGACATATGCACCTCGTATAATAACAAGCAGATCAATACCTGATCAAAAACAATAACAATACCAGCTGCAAACCGGCATAACAGCAAGGCAAAATCGACATAAAGCCTTAGAATAAAAACTGTTCGAACAGATTTATTATAAACAAGAACGCGGATTAATCCAAATGATTTATATACATTGTGTATGATTTTGTCTGATCGATAGAAAGGTAAGTAATTATAATACAACTACTTATGCCATGATCAGACGGGCGTTTTAACAGGTTTGGATACATATTATCTGCTATAGAAGAAAAGCGAGGCAGAAATATGCTAAGCTGAAGCTGAACGATTAGACTATTATTAACAAGCACTTACATTTGAAAAGCCATTTCGTGATCTTCAACCAGCTCATCTTTTTCGGCCAGTTCAACAAAAGCTTCGACAATTTGCGGGTCAAGCTGGTTGCCGGATAATTGACGAAATTCTATGACGGCTTCTTCATTTGAAAGAGGATTTCTATATCCACGGCCGGAAAGCATAGCGTCCCAGGTTACAGCAGCTAAAAGCAAACGCGAACCGAATGGGATTTCACGACCGGCAACGCCGCGAGGATAACCAGTACCATCAAAATATTCCTGATGATAAAGAATGATTTCTTTCTCTTCACGGAACAAATCGGTAACACCAAGAATATCAGCAGCCATTCTTGGATGGCGTTTGAGCTTTTTGGTTTCTTCCTCGGAAATATCGCTGTCACATTTGATAATACTGTCAGGTAATGATAATTTACCAACGTTATGAAGCATAGCCGCATTATAAACCGTATCGAGATGGCGTTCAAATATACCCATATGGCCGCCAACTTTACGAACATATCCGGCAACTTTTCTTGATTGCTCTGCAAGAAACGGAGAACGAAGCTCCTGAGTTTTGACGAAAACTTTTAAGACTTCAAAGAGCTGTTCTTTTAACCTTCCGGCAAGTTCGTTAACTTTATTGCGAAGTTCAGTAGCGGTCTGCTGTTCTTCAAGAGCCTCTTCGTCTTCGCGGCCAATCTGATTATTACAGACAACCGTATTTCGTCCGCGATTTTTAGCGACATATAAAGCCCTGTCTGCCATTCGCAGCAGTTCTTCCGGATCATCAGAATCAACTGTCTTACTGCTGGAAATACCAAAGCTGGCAGTAATAGAAAGCGGCTCAATTGTAAATTCCCAGGTTAGACTCTCAATTGCCAGGCGAAGTTTCTCGGCAACATCCTGGGCTGTCTTGATATCAGTATTGGTCAAAAGAATAAGAAATTCTTCGCCACCATACCGCACCAGGGTGTCATAAGCATACAACTTCTCCTTAATAACTTTAGCAATACGCTTAAGAACAAGGTCACCCGTAAGATGGCCAAAAGTATCATTTATGCTCTTAAAGAAATCAACATCAATCATCATCAATGACATTTCATCATCTTTAATATTTGATTCTCTAAACAGCGGCCCCAAAATTTCCTGCAGATAACGGCGATTATACAGCCCTGTAAGCTTATCTGTATTAGCTTCTTTGAGCAGCAGTTCGACATGCCCGATCATATTCAAAACAACACGAATCTTACTGACAAGCACATCCGGCTCAAAAGGTTTGGTAATATAGTCGATCGCCCCGCTGTCATATCCCTGAAGCTGTGCTCCTGTCTGGTTATTTGCGGTTAAAAACATAACAGGAATCCCGGCTGTCTGCTGATTGGCCTTGAGCTGACCGCAGATTTCAAAACCGTCAATTTGCGGCATCATAACATCAAGCAAAATCAGATCGGGCTTCTCTTCCCGCACCCTGACAACTGCACGTTTTTCATCATTTTCAGTTATAACTTCCAGATCCGGAATACGTTTGATGATAGCCTCAAGTAATTGAAGATTCACCGGATTATCATCGACTGCCAGTATTTTACGTTTTGTTTGTGTTTTCGCCATCACTATTATTTTCGGTATTTATTATACCATTATTTACTTAATTTCATAAACTATACACTTCTACTCTACTTTTGTATGCAAACCATCACTACCAACAAGGTCTCATAATAACAGTTGTAATAAAACTGCCGCGTACCCTAATATTCAATCTAAAACCAAATAACAAATCATTCAGCTAATTGAGAATAGAACTCAAAAACAGAAACTACTGTTTATAAGACTAATTTTAACGCCCTATTTTTATTTAATAGCTCTACTTTTTATCCGACCTGTTTTCAGATACTTTTTGATTACATTTACTAAATATCCCTGGTCCAGCGGCTTTGGAATATGGCAATCGCACCCGGCTCGGATACATTTATCACTGTCACCCTGCATGGCATTTGCAGTCAAAGCAAGAATAGGCACATCACACTTAGCCGACCTTAGCTGTTCAGTAGCATCATAGCCGTTCATAACAGGCATTTGCATATCCATAAGAATAATATCAAAGTTACTGTCATCCAGCCATATTTTAATACCTTCTAACCCATTATCGGCAATGACAAAGTCGGCACCGGTTGGTCTTAGATAGGTTTCAATAAGTTCCTGGTTTGCAACATTATCTTCAACAATCAGTATCCTTTTACCGGCAAGGACACCTGTATTATTTTTCAGAGTCTGAACATCATCATTCCTGTCATCACTAACCATACTTTCAGATTGATCTTCAATGGCAGTAGTCGGAATCCTGATGGTAAAGGTACTCCCTTGATTCAAAATGCTTTCAACGGAGATCTCACCACCCATAAGCTCGACCAGGTTGCTGGTAATCGAGAGCCCAAGACCGGTACCGCCATATTTTCTTGAGGTACTGCCGTCAGCCTGAGAGAACGATTTAAAGATCAGCTTCAACTTGTCTTCCGGTATCCCTATCCCGCTATCCTTTACTTTGAAAGTTATGTATTCCTTGCCACTTTCATTTTGGAAAGAGGCAGTTAATGTTACCGCACCTTCTTCGGTAAATTTTACCGCATTACTAATGAGATTGATCAGACATTGTTTTATACGAAGAGGGTCACCTGTCATTATTTCAGGTACGCGCTGCTCGGAATTTATTTTCAGCTCAATATTCTTATTAAAGGCCAGCGGCCGCATTTCAGAGCTGATTTCTTCTAACAGCTGCGGAGTATGGAACGGTATATTTTCCACATCCAGCCGACCGGCTTCAATTTTCGAGAAGTCAAGAATATCATTTATAAGGGTCAGAAGATTTCTGGCACTATTATCTATAGTCTTCATATACTGCCTGTGCTGCTCATCCAGTTCTTCGCTGAGCAATACAGAAGTAAAGCCGATAATTGCGTTCATAGGTGTTCGCAGTTCATGGCTCATATTAGCAAGGAATTCACTCTTTGCCTTGTTAGCAACCTGGGCCTGTTCAGCCAGCTGCCTGGCTTCATGCATGGCTCCTTCCAAATCCATGGTACGTTCATCAACCTTTTCTTCAAGCTCCTTACTATATTCCTGGAGCTCATCATCCCTGACCTGTATCTGCGAGAGCATCTCATTAAAAGCATCAGCCAGATCGCCCAATTCGTCGTCACTTTCTTTTTCAATACGCATTGAGAAATCTTTGCTCTCGGTAATTTTATGGGTAGTTTCTTTCAGTCTGAAAATTGGTATAGAAATCATTCTCTGAAGCTTTTCACCGAGAAGATAAGCCAGGCCAAAACAAAGCATAATCATAAATGAAATGACAATAGAACCATAAAAAAGAGCTCGATAGAATTGCTCGTATGAAGCATACAGTTCGACTCTTCCAAGATGTTCCCCTTCCCAGCTAATGTCATTAGTCACATAGCAATAGCTGCTTTTTTCGGTGATGGGCTCAGAACCCCTGGGGAATTCTACAAAAAGTTCATTATTTTTATTGTATAATTCGCAACGAACAATATTACTATCATACTTAAGAGAAGAAAGAACATTTCCAGCTTCATTTTTATCTTCAAAAGCCAAAGCTGCACTGCAATTTTCAGCCGTTACAGCAGCTTGAATCTGAATGGCTTTCCTTATGTTATCCTTAAGAATATAAGAGAACCAGGCCATAAAACAGACACTAAAGGTAAGTAAAGAAACCAAAGAAACAGTAACAATAATTTTTATCAGTTTCTTTTTAATCTTTCCCGAGTTATTAGTTCTCTTTGCACCCTTCTCTATCATTTATCCTTAATAACCTTCCTTGCTAATTTCAATATTTTTGTATTGATCTTTATATCAGATTCTTTGGCAGAATTGTTATTGACATCGAAACATACTTTCCCATTATCAATATCAAAACCAATTATACCTCCGGCAGAGATAAATTTTCTATCATCACCGATAGACAAAATACATTTTTTATCCAGCAGTTTTTGAAGGAGTGCATAATCAGCAGTAGCAGCGGTACATGCAAAGACAGTATGACACTCCATAATTTCTTTTTGCTTTTCATTATCGTCCAGGTCTGAATAACTATAGTATTTTATAGTAATAGCTTTATCTTTAATCTTCTTTGATTTAAGAGAATCAAGTTTATTACCAAATGGATTTGAGCCGACAACTGCCAGAATTACATCTTTTCTTTCCTGGAAGCCCTTATCATCTTTAAGACCTTCCCATTCGACAAACTTCATAAAATTATAGACAAATGCAGCTTTAACTTTATATTCCTTATCACGGGCACTTTCAGCTAATTCCTGCTGAGCATTTGCCGGTATGACAATCAGTATGGAAAGAATCCAGATTATTATATTATTTGCTGTTTTACTCATTATTGAAAAACAGGCGATACTGCTGTCTCCTATGGAACCATAACAGCTCTATATTATTATATCGACACACGAGTCGTTCATAAGCTTACATAAAGACTCTCGTGACATTGCTGCAGAAGTAGTTTCGTCTACAACAACTTCCAGCAACTGTTCAATAGACATGTCAAGATAGGCATTTTCTATCATGTTGTTACGTTCATTATTATCTGGTAATCGATTATGACCAAAAACATCATCGTATTTTGAGACAAGCGTAACAAGGACGCAAAGACTTACAATGCCAACAATTAAAAAGATTTTTAGTTTGTTATCCAATTTTCTCATCTACAGACCTCATAGTTTTGATTAACAATGATATGCATGCTATCGGAGCAAAACAGAGGGATAATTAGCAGCAAACCTTAATATAATTTACGCAAAATAAGTAACCGGAGAAAAGACGAGGGAATTCTAAAAATAACCAAAGACACTTACAAACGCAACCTGTTTACTTACAGATAGTTATACGTAGCAAAAAAATCATTGACCTGATAATCAAATGTATCATTAGTGAAATTTTATTCCACTTTTATCTAAATAGAATTTTGATTTTGTTTATTATTGGACCTACCCGGTAAAAATAGTTTTCAGTACTACAAGAAAGGATTTAAATATCAATATAAAGGAAGGAATATAATTACCGGGAAACAAATACGGCCATACTAATTAATATGCAGAAGTCTTACCTGATTATTCATTTATAATCAAGCTGGTTTCAGTTTCAGCTTTTTTATCAGCCTGCTGTTTGCCAAGGTGAAAATTATAGCCAAAGATAGCCAATGATAATATAAGTATGATAATACCCTCAAGTCTGGTGATCTTTCTGCCGGTCCACATAAACAGGATAACAATAAGAGTCAGCGGAATAAGAAGGATTGTTGAAGTAAGGCCGGCGCTGTCAACGGTTAATGGATTTATCCAGACTGCAAGTCCGAGAACACCAAGGGTATTAAATATATTACTTCCGATAAGATTACCGGCAGATATGCCATGGTTTTTCTTCAGAACTGCAACAAGTGAAATAACAAACTCCGGCATAGAGGTACCGGCTGCAACTATGGTCATACCAATTATCCATTCATTAAGGCCGTAATACTGGGCTATACCAACAGCTCCGAAAACCAGTGCTTGACCACCGGCAGCAATTACTCCAAGTGAAAACAGCAACAACAGCCAGTCAGTTGGCTTAGCCGGTTCATGACAAATCTCATCCTCCTCGACCATACTGGTATCTTTTTTAATGATAAGATAAGCCAGATATACTATCAGAAGTAAAAACAGAATAACGCCTTCGCCCCGAGATAATTGCAGATCACGCATCATAAAGCAAAGCAAACCCGTAATAGCGGCAAGAATCGCACCATCTCTTTTGACCAGAAGCGGGGTAATATACAAAGTCGTAATAATCGCACAACTACCGAGTATGAATCCGATATTAAAAATATTGGAACCGATAATATTAGCAACCGAGACATCATCTTTTTCGGCAATCGCACTAAAAACAGTTGCGGCAAACTCAGGTGCAGAAGAGCCAAAAGCAACTACGGTCAAACCAATAACAAGATCGGATATGCCGTATTTGCGTGCCAGCCGCCCGGCAGAATCCACCAGCCAGCCCGCACCCTGGCCAAGCGCAATGCAACTTACCAGCACAATCGCAATATTCGTAAATAAGAGTTCCAAATTATCTCTCCCAGGGCTATTATCTGCCCTGAATTATCTTTTCATAAAGCTGCCTAAGTTCTAATGCATGGCGATCCATTGAAAGACGCACTTTCAAATCAGAAGCCGCAATATTGGCTTTCATTTTATCACACTCCGCAGGATCTGCAAGAGTATTCATAGCTTTGGCAAATCCGGCAGTATCAGCTGGACTTTTGACCATTAATCCGTACCTGCCATCATCAAATAACTCAGAAGCCCCATTAAACTCTGTTGATATAGCAGGAATTCCAGCAACAAGAGCTTCCATCACTACCCGACTGCAGGCGTCATCCCAGGTTGGCAATACCAGAGCGTCAGCCATTTTCATAAATGCTTGAACTTCCCTTGTTTTACCATTGTAAACAACATTTTTTTCTATACCAAGTTTTTCGGCCTGCTTTTGATAAGAGTCAAACTTAAATCCGCCAACAACAAGCAGTAAAATCTCTCTTTGAGATGATTTTCTATCTTTTGCTGCTTCCGCAACAGCTGCAATCAGTTCTGACAGACCTTTACGTACAGGATCTGCCGAAACAAACAGAAATATCGCCTTGCTGCTATCAGGATCAAACTTACTGCGAAGCTCATTAGCTTTTTCATCAACATTGGGGAATTCAAATTTCTTTACATCAACAGCATTTCTTATCAGAGCTACTCTCTCAGCCGGAGTTTCGTAACCAACGGTAAACTGGCGAGACACATAATTACTCAATACTGCAATGAACGGACCGGATGAACCGGTGGCTAGTTTCAGTTCTGCCCTTAACCGCATTGCACGTGCCCGGTTGAATCCGGCAGTCAACCGTTTATATAACTTTGCCACCCCCCTGGATAAAGCAATCCGCTGCTGAATAGCATTCAGCTGACTGCCGCCGCGAGGCTGATAAAGATCCAAGGCCGTTACCGGGGTAATCGAATGGACAATATCAAACTTTTCAGCTGACACGTACTTTGCTACTGCCTGATCAAAAAGTCTGAACCATACATTTCGAGGCGCTATTACATCCAAATCGATAAGCCTGACTTTCCCGGTAGTCTCTTCGGCATTTTCAACTTTTCCGGCAATAATACTGACATCACACCCCTGGCAGGTCAAAGCTTCAGCCATTTCCATGGTACTGCGCTCGGCACCGCCACGAAGCGGATTATATTTTTCTATTACTATTGCAACTTTCATAACAAATATAATACAGGAAAATATAAAAAAAAGTCCCGATAAAAACCGGGACACATAAATCTTTAATTTCCAAAGTTTACTTTTTACTTATTTAAGTGCCTTGTCAGCAATATCTCTGCGGCAATAGGCCCCGTCAAATTTGATCTTATCAACAGCCTCATATGCCTTTCTCTTGGCGTCGGCAATATCATTTCCAACAGCAGTCACACCCAGTACCCTACCGCCATTGGTTACGAGCTTATCACCATCCATTTTAGTTCCGGCATGGAAAACCTTAACGCCATCAATAGCATCAGCATCTTCTATTCCGGTTATTTCCTTACCCTTTTCATAATCGCCGGGATATCCGCCGGAAGACATAACCACACAAACTGTAGGTTTACTATCCCATTCGATAGTGATTTTGTCAAGTTTTTCATCAGCAACAGCCATCATAACTTCAAGGAGGTCGTTTTTCATTCTCATGAGAACCGGCTGAGTTTCCGGGTCGCCAAAGCGAACATTAAACTCCAACACCTTCGGTCCGCCTGCTGTAAGCATCATACCGGCATAAAGCACTCCCTTATAAGGAGAACCATTACGGTTCATACCATCCACTATGGGAACAAGAACTTCTCTTTCTATTTGTGTCAGGAGTTTATCGCTTACAATCGGTGCCGGACTGTATGCCCCCATGCCACCTGTATTCAACCCGGTATCGCCTTCACCAATCGGCTTATGATCCTGTGAAGTTTCCATTACGTATATAGTATGGCTGTCAACGAAAGCTAAAATCGAAGTTTCCTGACCAACCAGTTTTTCTTCTACGACTATTTCTTTTCCGGCATCACCAAATATCTTGTCAACCATGATCTTTTCGGCAGCCAAAATAGCATCGCTCGGCTCATCACAAACAAATACCCCCTTGCCTTTAGCCAGCCCGGCAGCCTTGACTACCACAGCATTATCACGAGAAGCAATATATGCCTTAGCGTCAGTAAAGTTATCAAATATCTGGCAATCAGCGGTTGGGATCGAACAGGTCTGCATCATTTTTTTAGAAAAGACTTTGTCACCTTCCAGGGCTGCTGCTGATTTAGATGGGCCAAAGCATTTGATGCCTTTTTCTTCCAGTTCATCAACTAACCCCAGAGCCAGCGGGTCTTCCGGACCAACAATAACAAAGTCTATTTTTTTATCAACGGCATATTTGACCAGTCCCTCGATATCATTATCCTTAATATCGACATTTGTACCGCACTGAGCTGTGCCGGGATTGCCTGGTGCAATATAAAGGTGCTTACACAACTTCGACTTGGACAATTTCCACGCAATTGCATGTTCACGGCCACCACTACCAACTAATAAAACTTTCATTTTAGCTCCGTTTCTATTTCATGGAAGCCAGAGACTAGCAGCTTCCCGTCATCAGGTATTTTACTATCTGGCGTTGAGCATGCAGGCGATTTTCCGCCTGCTGGAAAATAACACTATTGTCAGACTCAAGCACTTCATCAGTTATTTCAAAACCACGATATGCCGGCAGGCAATGCATGATACGGCATCCAGGTTTCGCCTGGGCAACCAGTTTACCATCAACCTGGAACCCGGCAAAATCTTTTATCCTTCGCTCTTTTTCGTCTTCGCGGCCCATACTAACCCAGGTATCAGTATAAATAACATCAGCATCCTTAACAGCTTCGCTGACGTCATAAACAATTTCAAATGAGGCATTGTTTTCCGCCACTACAGGTTTCAGAATATCAAGCTGAGTCTTATTATCAATATATCCTTCCGGACCGCTCATAATATAATTCATGCCAAGTTTGGCACATACCATACCAAGAGAAGTAGATACATTATTACCATCACCAATATACACAACCTTCAGACCTTCGAGCTTCCCATAATTTTCCCTGATTGTCATTACATCAGCAACCGCCTGGCATGGATGCAGGTAATCACTAAGAGCATTGATAATCGGCAGAGTTGAATACTGGGTCATTTCTTCGAGATGCTTATGAGCAAAAGTCCGGACGACAACAAGATCAACCATACCATTGAGAACTCGAACCAGATCTTTTACAGGTTCACGCTTACCCAGCCCGCCAATATCTTCAGGTTTAAGGTAAATAACGTTTCCGCCAAGCTGGTACATGGCTGTTTCAAAACTAACACGCGTCCTGCTGGACGGCTTTTCGAAAATCAGTGCCATAACCTTGCCTTCAAGACAAAGGTCTCTACCACCAGAAAGATATTTCTCTTTCATCATTCCGGCGTTTTCAATAACATCCAGCAACTCGCTATTTGTAAAATCTGTAACTGCTAAAAAATGCTTAGCCATAATAAAACCTTTTAATATTTATAACTAATAGTTAATAACTAGTAGTTAAGGTATCCCGTTAAACCGGGATAATCATTTATTTAATTCTCGCTCATTACCTCATCAAGTATCGTAATAGCCTTATCAATTTCTGCTTCTGTAACTATCATTGGAGGCATGAAACGTATAACTTTCTCCTGTGTACAATTTATTCTTACACCCTTTGCCCAGCATGCTGACACTATATCAGCTGCCGGTTTATCGAGGATAATACCAAGCATAAGCCCCATACCGCGGACATCCTTGATACAGGAATGTTTGACCTTCAATTCATCAAGTTTTTCCCTGGTATACCGGCCCATCTTATTGGCATTTTCCAGCAATCCTTCCTGCTCGATAGCTTCGATAGTGGCAATTGCCGCGGCACAAACCAGCGGGTTTCCGCCAAAAGTAGAAGCATGCGTACCAGGCACCAGTGAATCGGCAACTTCTGACCGGGCAACAATAGCACCAATACTTACACCACCGCCAAGCGATTTTGACAATGTCATAATATCAGGAACAATATCATAATGCTGATAACCGAACCATTTGCCGGTACGACCCATGCCGGTTTGAACTTCATCCCAGATCGCAAGAGCTCCGTTAGCATCACACAGTTCGCGAATAGTAGAAAGAAACTCTTCAGAAGCTGGCCTAACACCACCCTCACCCTGGATAGGCTCAACAATAACAGCAGCAACTTCATCATCAAAAGCAGCCTTTAACGCTTCAACATCATTAAACGGCAGGTAAATAAAACCCGGCACCAGCGGCAGAAAGCCTCTATGGTATTTCGGCTGGGCTGTAGCTGTTATAGCTCCCATCGTTCTGCCATGAAAACCGCCTTCAAAACTGATTATTTTATATTTATTGCTTTCAGTATGCAGCCTGCTAAGTTTCAAAGCAGCTTCAACAGCCTCGGCACCGCTATTACAGAAAAAGCATTTTCCGCCAAAAGAACGCTCACTGAGCATCTGGGCCAGCAATCCCTGTTTTTCGTTATAGAAAGTGTTATCTATATGGATCAGCTCTTTGGCCTGCTCGGTTATGGCATTAACCACCCTGTCGTGACAATGTCCTATCCCGCTTACCGCCCAACCGGGAAACATATCCAAGTATTCATTGCCTTCACTGTCCCATATTTTACAACCTTTACCTTTGTTAATAACAAAAGGCAACCGGCCGTAATTTGCAATTACATTTTTGTCAAAAATCTCTTTTATTGAATCAAAATTCATTTTTATTATTCCTGTTTATTTAAAACTCGCAATAGAGTTATTTTTTATTAATATCATGCTGGAATAATTAATAGCTTCGCCGTCAGGCGATACCACCCCTAATGACTTTTGCCTAATTACTTATCCCTGCCCTAGTGGGTTATCAACGTGCCAACACCTTTATCGGTGTAAATCTCCAGCAATAATGAATGCAGGATATTGCCGTCAATAATATGGGCACGGTCGACGCCCGCATGCAGCGCTTCTAAACAAGCAGCTACCTTGGGCAGCATCCCTCCGGATATAACACCATCAGCAATATACTTTTCAACCTCATCTTGAGTGATTTTGCTGATATGAGTACTTTCATCGCCAAACTTCTCATAAATACCGTGTGTATCGCTCATCATAACCAGCTTGGCTGATCCGACAGCTGCGGCAACTTTCCCGGCAACAGTATCGGCATTGATATTCAGCTTTCCACCGGCCTTATTGACGCCAATCGGAGCGATTACAGGGATAACTCCTGATGCACAAAGCACTTTCAACAGTTCAGCATTAACCTCGGTAACATCGCCTACCAGCCCGATATCAAGCTTTCTGCCTTCCTCGCCGTCTAGAGTGATCTTTTTGGCTGTAATAACACAACTGCTGAGCGAATGCAAACCCATAGCCTGGGCACCAAGAACATTTAATGATTCAACTATACTGGCATTAATCTGGTTAACCAGTACCTGTTCAGCTATAAGCAGAGTTTTTTCATCGGTATAGCGTCTGCCCTGCACAAACACAGGTTCTATACCGGCTTCTTTCATGGCTGCACTAACGCTCTTGCCACCGCCATGAACCAGGATAGGGCACATACCAACCGTTGACATAAAAACAACATCATTCAATAGCTGACGCTGGGAATGGTCTTCTTCCATAAGAGAACCGCCCAGCTTAATAACGACTATCTTGTCCCTGAACTGCCTGATAAAACTTAGTGCCTCGATCAGGCCTTTTGCTTTTTGTGTTGCCTTGTCCATTTATCTTACTCTATAGCAATCTTACAAATTCCGAGTCTCCTGCTCGAAAGAAACCTTATATTATAATTACTCGAAGCAAAATAGCAAGAAAATATAGAAATCCGCAGAAAAAGGAAGGCCCAATATATTTCACCTGGAACTAACACCTATTATTTTCATTATTGCTTATTTTACAACAATTTATACTCAAATATGACAATAAAACCAAAATTGCATTTTGCAAATATCAGCCGTTGAGTATAAAATTATGGTTTTATTACAGGTTTTGCATTATCAGCCAGGTGACAACAGCAATAATTGCAAGGCTTAAGATATTACAATAAAAGGGTTTAACCCAAATATCAAAAGGAATACTTTTATGTCTGAACAATTGACCGAACAGCAGGTACGACAGGTCGCCAAACTGGCACGCCTGAATTGTACTGATGAAGAAATAAAGCAATTTACAGGTCAGCTGGGAGCAATTCTGGATTACATAGATCAGCTGAACGAAGTTGATACCGACGGAGTTGAACCGCTGGCGCATAGTCTGCCGGTAAGTAATGTATTTCGTGAAGATGTCGTTCGGCCGTCTTTACCAAATGATGAGGCATTGAAAAACGCCCCGCATCGCGATGGCGAATATTTTGCAATCCCTAAAGTACTTGGGGAAGGAAGCTAAATTAATTCAGTAAAAGTGAAAAACTAAAAGTGATAACTTAAGGTGTTCGCCTTACGGATCACGATTATTTGATCGCTAATGCGGAACTTGAAATAGATAGAAGTAATAACTCAATACCAATAATTAAGGTACGAAAGATGTCTATAGCACAAATATCAGCTGTCGAAGCTGTAAATAAGATAAAAAACAAAGAACTTACCAGCGTAGAAGCAGTAAACGCTGTATTTGAACAGATCGAGGCACAGGAAGGCCAAATCGGTGCTTTTATCAGCCTGTTTAAAGACGGTGCTCTGAAAAAAGCCGCCGAAATTGATGCCAGAATTGCGGCCGGCGAGTCGGTCGGAGCTCTTGCCGGGCTGCCGATTGCAGTAAAGGATAATATATGTACCACATTCGGCACGACAACCTGTGGTTCGAAGATGCTGGAGAATTTCAATTCGCCATATAATGCTCATGTGATCGAGCTATTGGAAAAAGCTGATGCCGTAATTATCGGTAAGACTAACCTGGACGAGTATGCGATGGGATCCAGCTGTGAAAACTCAGCTCTCAAACAAACCGTAAACCCGCTGGACCATAGCAAGGTGCCAGGCGGCAGTAGCGGCGGCTCGGCAGCGGCAACAGTTGCCAACATGGCATATATCTCATACGGCAGTGACACCGGCGGCTCGATTAGACAACCGGCAAGCTTCTGCGGCGTGGTCGGTTTGAAACCTACCTATGGCCGTGTAAGTCGATATGGGCTGGTAG
Organism: Sedimentisphaerales bacterium; assembly: GCA_963666285.2. Lineage (GTDB taxonomy): Bacteria > Planctomycetota > Phycisphaerae > Sedimentisphaerales > SM23-30 > JAFGDI01. Next base: position 110,566 of record OY762711.1, on the reverse strand, counting down.
CTTACGGTAGCAGCCTGGACCAGATCGGACCTTTCGGCAGGACAGTTGCGGATGCCGCATTGGGCTTAAGCGTTATTGCCGGACATGACCAACGCGACTCAACCAGTATAAGTGAAGAGCAGGCACCAATTGATGATTATCTTACCGACCTGGACAAACCAATCGAAGGATTGAAAATCGGAGTAGCCAAGGAATTCTTTGAGGTTGAAGGACTGCATGACGATGTTCGCAAGAGTATCGAAGCAGCTCTCGAAGTTTATAAATCACTTGGTGCTGAAATAGTAAATGTAGATATGCCTCATTTGCCTTATTCAATTGCTACATATTATATGGTAGCAACCGCGGAATGTTCCAGTAACCTGACGCGTTATGACGGAGTTCATTACGGCCATCGTACAGAGAACCCGAAAGATTACCTGGATGTTTATTATTCATCTCGTGAGGAAGGTTTTGGTGACGAAGTAAAACGCCGTATAATGCTGGGTACTTATGCTCTTAGTGCCGGTTATTATGATGCGTATTACGTTAAAGCGTTAAAGGTCCGTAATCTTATCAGGCAGGATTTCGAAAAGGCATTTGAAAAATGTGACTGCCTGATGTGTCCGACCTCGCCTGAAACTGCATTTGGTATCGGCGAAAAGACAGACGACCCGCTAAAAATGTACTTGTCAGATATTTATACAATTGGTGTAAACCTGGCCGGTATTCCTGGAATCAGTATTCCGTGCGGCAAGGGTAATGACAGCATGCCTATCGGATTACAGATTATGACACCGTACTTTACCGAAGCTAAAATGCTGCGAATCGCGAGAATGTTTGAGAAGGCGAACGGTTAAAAAAAATATCAGGTGTTTGTTATTAGGTACTTAGGGAAGGTAACGCATTACGGCGAGACTGGTTTTATTATAGTTAATACCAAATGCCAGCATAAATAAACGAGGAAATAATGGAAGCTAAATTAGTAGTTGGAATGGAAATACACGTGCAGCTGGCCTGCAATACAAAAATATTCTGCGGTTGTAAGCTGGGCTATGGCGATGCACCGAACAGCAACGTATGCCCGGTCTGCCTGGGGATGCCCGGTTCGCTGCCGGTTATGAACAAGAAGGCATTCGAATATTCGGTCAAGGCGGCACTGGCGTTGAACCTGAATATAGCGGAGTTTACCAAGTGGGACCGTAAAGGTTACTACTACCCGGACCTGCCGAAGAATTACCAGATAAGCCAGTATGACTTGCCGTTCAGCTACCAGGGCTATATTGACCTGCCAATGCCAGACGGCAGCACCCATCGAGTGCGAATTAACCGCGCCCACCTGGAAGAAGATGCCGGTAAGAACCAGCATGAAGGCTTGCCACATTCGCAGGTTGACCTGAACAGAGCGGGTACCCCGCTGCTGGAGATTGTAACCGAGCCGGACCTGGAAACGCCGGAACAATGTCGAATACTGGCACAAGAGCTGCAGAAGATAATGCAGTTTTTGGAAGTTTCTGATGCGAATATGCAGCTGGGCCAGATACGGTTTGAGCCAAACATTAACCTGAAGATAACCGATGGCGACCAGACTTACAAAACACCGATTACCGAGGTAAAGAACCTGAACAGTTTTCGCGCGGTCGAAGGTGCGGTCGCTTACGAAGAATGGCGTCAGCTGGAAGAGTTCAAAAAAGACCGGACCTTTACCATGGAAAACCGGGGCAAACAGAACCGCGGCTGGGACGACGGCAAAGGCGAGACAGTCTTTCAGCGTGAAAAAGAGGAATCACACGACTATCGTTATTTCCCGGACCCCGACCTTGTGCCGGTGAAGATGACAAAAGAGTGGCTGGATAAGATCAAATCGACAATGTGCGAGCTGCCGCTGGCGATGAAAGATCGGTTTATTAATGAACTTGGTCTTAAGGAATATGATGCCGGGGTTCTGACAGCTGAAGCTCCGATGGCACGATACTTTGACGCGGCGGTAAAAGCGGGTGGTCCGTCGAAACGACTGGCGAATATAATCACCCAGTTTGCTGTTAACATGGCAAGCGAAAAGCAATGTTCCATTGACCAGCTCGGCATAAGCCCTGAAAGAGTCGCGCAACTTGCTAACCTGGTTGAGGATGGTACTATTAATGCTACAGCGTCGGCTAAGCTGTTCGAGATAATGACAAGTGAGGATGGTGACGCAGCGGCATTGGCCGAGAAGCACAGCCTGGTACAGAAATCCGATGCCGGTGAGCTTGAGAAGCTGGTTGATGAAGTTATCGCCGCGAATGAAAATGCCGTTAATGATGTAAAAGAAGGCGGTAAGAAAGCCGGTAAGGCACGCGGGTTCCTGCTGGGCCAGGTAATGCAAAAGTCTAAGGGCCAGGCTAACCCTAAAGTTGCGGGTGAGATTATTGATTCTAAACTGAAGGATTAACCTGAAGCAGTAATAAGATATAAGTAACAAGTAATAAGCTGAGGTGTCGCTGCGCGACCTGGTTTTTATCGCCTTCGGCGAATGTTTACCGCCGGCCCCGGCGACAGGTAAAGTCTGCACCAGACCTCGCTCTGCTCGGTGACTAATATTGATTGTAATGAATTAAAGGGCAAGTCATACTGACTTGCTCTTACCTTGTTTAGAGTGTATTTGTTTTGAAAAAGGGATATGGTATGAAAAAGCAAAATATAAGAGGTTTGACGCTGATTGAGGTAGTTATAATTATAGCAATCGTCATACTACTAATAATATTTCTCCCTGCCATTTTCCCACATAGAGGTCCGAGAGACCTGGCAATAAACACAGTCTGCCAAACAAATCAAAAAATCATTTCAAATACTATAATCCAATATACCAAAGACAATGATGACAAACTAGTCAGTTCTGACACTTTCGCAAATAACGATAAATCCAACTGGATATCTGAACCAATGCAAAAAAACAAACAGCCAGTAAATTGGCAAAATGTATCTCAAGAAAGCGAAATAACAGGAATAAGAAATAGTTTAATTTTCAAATACATGCACACAGATGAAATAAGAACTTTTCATTGTCCAGCAAAAGAAAAGTATTATGCCAACTCTCCCCTAGGCTACCGCAACTATTCAATTCCATCAACATTAAACGGAACAGACCTACCAGAAGAATGGAAGAAATATCGGTATTTGAAACTAGATAATATTAAAAATGCCACTGAAACATTAATGCTGGTTGAAGAAGCTGATACTCGCGGGTTTAACTATAACGGGTGGTTCCAGAACCCAGAAAAAACAGATACCATCATAGACTCAATTGGTTTGTTCCATTACGGTAACTATGACAAATTCAGCAACTTCACCTTTTGTGATGGACATGTCAAAGCAATAAAATGCAATAATCCGAAAACCATAGAGTATTTTGAGAACTACATGAAAACCAACATCGACGGGAATTTCAACTTCACCGACCAGGAAAATATAGATATTCAACTAATCCATAAATACTATCCCGCTAAAGGGAAATAGCTATGATACAAAAACAAAACATAAAAGGTTTGACGCTGGTAGAACTAGTTATAGTCATATTTGTTATTATATTATTACTGATTCTGGTTCCTTTTCCACAGAGACACACTAGAAATCAAGCAAGACGAACTGTCTGCTTATCAAATCAAAAGCAAATTGCAATGGCATTTATTATATACGCCAACGACAATGATGATGATTTGATCAGTGCAGACACATTTGTAAATGAAGACAATACCAACTGGGTATCTGGGCCGTTAAATAAAGAAAGGCAACCTGTTGATTGGAATAATTGCTCACAGGAAAATGAGATCAGAGGGATACAACAAAGCCTACTCTATAAGTATATTCAATTAGATGAGATTTTCAATTGCTGTTCAGTTGATGATAAGAAATTTACAAACTCACCTCTCGGCTATCGCAGTTATTCGATACCATCAACTTTGAATGGTACTGATATGCCGGAAGAAATGGAGAAATATCGCTATACAAAAATTGACCAGATAAAAAATGCCGCTGAAACATTTATGCTCGTCGAAGAAGCTGACACACGTGGGTTTAACTATAACGGCTGGTTTCAAAACCCAGAAAAGCCTGATACAATAGTTGACTCGATTGGAATATTCCACAAAAAATCCAGTAATTTTGGATTCTGCGATGGGCATGTAGAAAATATAAAATGGGAAAATCCAAAGACTACCAATCATTTTGAGAATTATATCGAAAATAATACTGACGGCAGCTTTAATTTCACCAACCCGGAAAATAAAGATATTCAGCTGATCCATAAATACTATCCCGCCAGAGATAGTCTGGACTAGACCCGGGCAAGCCAAGCTTGCTCATGGTATGCGATGATATCGCATAGACCGAATGAGCGAACTCATTCTGAACGGAAAGGCCCGTGACAAATCGTTTTAATATTCAATTTTTCAAAGAGCAAAATTTATGTTTAAGACGAAGTTTTCGTCGTTGTTAAGTTTTATAGAGAGCTGATTTTTGTCGGTTCTCATTTTTTGTCAGCTCTCTACTGTTGGATGGTATGTCGAAAGTGCGCTGATTTTTTGGGCGGGATGGTTGGCCCGAAAAATTGTAAGGTGTTGGGGATAAGCGGGATAAATATTTTGGAAAATTTAGATTTTCGCGATTTAGTGGTTGTAAAAACGCGGTGATTTTTTCGAGAAAATCAGGGGCCAGGGATCAGGCTTCAGGTGCTAGGGAAGGTTGCTCGCTACCGCTCGCGGCTGATTGATGGGGGACGGAGGGAGTGCGGCATATATACGGGGCAGCGCGGCGGGTGGACGGCGGCGAAAAGGGGTACGGATTTGAACGGGGCCGAACGGCAACGAGCGGGCAATATACGGCGGGACGTTAAATGGGTGCGGCGGTATACAGACGGGAACGAAGCGGAGATGGGAAAGCAGGTAAAAAGTAAGAGGTAAAAGGTAAGAATTGATGTGTCTTGTACCATACGGTACAGGACCTTATTTTAAACGGCTGACGCCTTAAAAAAAAGAGAACCACGGATGGACGCAGATGCACACTGATAAAGAAAGAAATGAAATGCGTTTCTGAAGGATAAAGGATAAAGGATAAAAAATCAAGAGCTACCAGATAACAGCAGCGAGCGAGCAGCCAAGCTGCTAGAGATTAGAACAGGCAATCAGCAGCGAGCTATCAGCGACCAGCGGCCAGTGAAGAGGAAATACGTGCTTCGCACTCTGGCACATCATTGAACAAGTCCAATGATGTGAAGGTGTCGCCTAGCGGCGGAGCTAATTTTATATGCTGACGCATAGGTGGGGTGGGTTAACGATAATTGACTAGTAGGTCGGGAAAGAGGTGTGGCGGAGGGAGAAATTTACCGAGATTTACGTAAGTTGTTATTTTTGGATTGTGGGCAGACCAGATGCCGCGGAGCGTCATCAAAGTGTAAAGGATGTGTCCTGATGTACGTTGACATCAGGAATAATTCGCTGTCGCTCACAACTTATTTTAAAGCTGATGCGTATGGAAGTTTATTTTAAAATTGCGGCACCTGAAGGATGAGAAGAGTTAGAAGTCAGAAGCGAGGAGGGAGGGGGGAAATTAAAAATTAAAAATTCAGAATTAAAAAAGTTGGTGTCAAGTCCTGATTTAAAGTTGTCACTTTCCGTTTCTATTTACTATTGTTTTTTGATGATATATTCCGTAGTGCAGGGAGCCCGAAGGGCGACCGGAACGGAGGAATATATCACGCCGCCATATGCACTTCCTCAGGCACACGATATCCCAAAGCAAAATGTGGACGACAGGTATTATACAGTTCTATCGCCTGTTTAACCGCAGCATGAACATGAGCTTTTTTCTTAAACGTATTCTTCAATCCATACTCGTGCTTCAATATACCGTTTAACCTCTCGGCCTGGGCATTCTCATAACAATGATTATCTTCGGTCATACTAACTCGCAGCCCATTTCTTTTAAGCTTATCTATATATCTATGGCAGCAATACTGACTGCCACGATCTGAATGATGTATCGTATTACTACCTTTGGGCAATTGCTTTATCGCCTTTGTTAATGCACGCAAACAACCTTCTGCTTCCAAACTATCACTACAGTCATAGCCAACTATCTTGCGACTAAATGCATCCATTATCAACGACAGATACATAAATCCTTCATCTGTATATATGTACGTTATATCACTTACCAGGGCCTGATTGGCTCCTGTAAGCTCTTCATCTTTCAGTATATTCTTATAAGTCTTAAAGTTATGACGACTGTCTGTCGTTGTCACACTTCGCTTTTTACGCTCTATCAACATATCTGCTTCTGACATCGTTTCATAAAATCTATCTCGCCCTATACTAATACCGGCTTTTGCCAGTTTGGGCTTTATACGCTTCAAAACCTTTCTGCAACCCATCTCAGGCTGCAATGATCTTTCCAGCCTGGCCAAAGATATTATCAGGTCTTTTTCATAGTGCCGCCTGCGCCGAACTTTATGTGATTTATAATAATTCTGACGACTCATGCCAACAGCTTTGCATAAGGAAGTTATCGCTATTTTTTCCTCTTTCTTTTCAACGGTTGCCTCGGACGCTTGTTGAACCGTTTGGTATCGACTTTTTTTTTATACTCCTCGGGATCCAGCCCGTATTCTTTACAAATAACCTGAAACCTGGCTTCACTTACAATATTCTCTATATGGCTGTCTGCTAACGCTTCTTTAAGCTGCTTAATCTCTGATTCTAACTTCTTTACATGATCTTGTTCATCTAGTTTTTCCACGCGTATCACCTTTGGTATCAAATGGTTACGGCCATATTTTCTTAGCCAACTCTTTACTGTTGTTGTACCAGAAATCCCATAGCGGGAATTAGCCTCATAAATACTGCTTAGCTTACCAGATTCAAGATCATTTACCACCTGTAATTTAAAGGCTTCGCTGTAGCGATTATAAGTTCGTTTACTTACCAACATTGTTGTCTCCTGTTATTTGTTAAAACATTAAATCTATAATGTGACAACTTATCACAGGACCAGACATGGTTTGCGAGATGAATGTGTTTTGTATTTTTGTCTCTCGCAAAGCTCGCAAAGAATATTTTTTGACCATGAAGGAAGTGAAGTTAATGAAGGATGGTAAGAGTTAGAAGCGAGAGGGGAGAGGTAAAAGGTAAAAAGTAAGAGGGAAGAGTTGATGTGTCCGCATTCGCGGACGGCTTGTTTTAAACGGCTAACGCCTAAAAGAGAACCATCGATAACCAATAATATATAAGGTAACTCGCTACTGCTCGTGTTTTATTAACTGAACTTTTGCAAAATTAGGGTAAAGCTAATTGTAGAGTGGATTGCCAATATCGTTGGGCAAGATAATTAGAGGTCCGTTTCCCAGTTGCCGGTATGAATTCTGGGGAGACCTTGCACCTGATTTTCATCGACAAAGTAAAACCAGGCATATACGGTTTTGTCGGCTTCGAGCTCAAATTGGAGTTGGGTACGCCGGTAATAGCCGGGGTAATCCTCGAGTGCGTCAACTTTGGTGAGCAGCTCCGACGGGATCTGCCAAAGCTCAACCACTATAATATCATTGATACTACCGGGTACAGCATAGGGATAATTACCATGATTGTCATACATCTGCCAGCCGCTGATGCGACGGGTATCGACATACCGGCCGCATGCGGCGATAATATGATTGTACAACCCGCCCTGCTTGAGTGTGCCGTAAACGGCGAGGTAACATGCGTTCTCATTGCTATCCATAAAATACCTGCAAAAAAAGTTTCAATACAGGTTGCTATTTTATGGATATGGCTTTAGCAGACAAGAAGAAACCAAGAAAAAAGGACCGGGAGCAAAGCGCCACGGCCCTTAAAGAAACTAAATTTAGCTTCTCAACAAGATATTCTCTTAATTCGTCCAACAGCGGCCACACCTAACCCGCCGAGTAAAATAGCAGAAGGAGCGGGAACAGCTGCTGCCGTTGAAGCGACACCGGCGAAAATAAAGTCCGGATCGGACGTACTACTGCCGGAGTCAATATTTTCGATATAAACAGTACTAAGATAGTCGCCATCGGTAAAGCCGAAAGAATACAGGTCAAAAACTATCTGGTTGGTAGCTTCTGTACCCGGAATATCAAATGGCGTGGCAATGCCGACAGCAGCAGGAATAAGCGTTCCACCGTTGAGTTTGATATTGAAACTGACACCTTCCAGATCAACATAGCCGGGGTAACTGGAAATCTCATAAATTACCAGGGTATGCAGACTTGAGCTGATCGTGATAGGAGCAGCATAATTCAACTGGAGCCAATCCGGGGTAGATCTGTCATTGAGTGAAACCTGATCGCCTGGGTCTGAGCCATACTGACCGGCCGCCAGTTCGCCAAGGGTGTAACCATCTGTGCCTGTTGCCTGGTCCCAGGTTTTTCCGTCGAACGATACCGAGCCGTCGGGACGATAAGTTACAGAAGCCCCGATGAACTGGTCCAGATCAAAATCAAAACCATTAATGGTAGTTACGGCAGCTGAGGAAAATGAGACCAGAAACATAACCACAGCCACCCCAATCACATATCTTACAGTATTTTTCATAAGCTTTCTCCTTGGTGCGATTTTGCACTTTATGACCGTTTTACATTACACGCAAAGGTCTTACAGGACCTTGTGAATGAAAAACATAACTTATAATTGTATCTCCGAGCTATTTCTCGGAAGTATATAAAGAGCTATCCAATTATTAGTGTTTGCCTGACACGGAATATATTTTAACGTCTTTTCATTGCGAGACTTATATCATAGGCTAAATCCAGTGAACCAGTGAGAAAATCAAAGCTGAAAAATTTATTGAAGCTATAATATCAATTCTATTCCGTATGCCATGAAATAGTCAAGAAAATCCTGGATGAATCAAAAAGAGCATTCGGCTAAAAATGACTTAAAGTATTATCCCAGACAATGTTACACTTTACATATTAACAACCAGTATTAATTCATTGATATCGCCCAGGCAGGATTTATCATATCTCAGATTTTGTTTCTGGGAGTTGCTTATTGTGTTTACGGTCAAGCCAGAGGCCGGTTATTAGACCAAGGAAAATACCAGCAAACAGCCCAAAAGGCAAGCCGTAAAATAGCGGACCATACGAATCGATAAAATAATAATATCTAAGAAGCATATGTATAACACAACTACAACAAATACCGGTTATCGCACCAAGAAATATAACCCACATTACGAATCTTTTATATTTGAACCACTGGCGCAGCCTGGCAATGAGTAAGGTATATACTATTCCAAAAAGCAAATAGATTAAAAAGAGCGAACCTTCTCCTACATCAACATACTTGTTAACAAAATTATCATCAAATCTATATAATGTTGCAGAAAAACCTGCAAAAAGAAACCCAACAATAAAAGTAATAATTGCAATTGTAAATACTATTTTATTATTGTTTTTAAATTGCCGGTAACAGGTAAGCCAAAATACTCCAAGAACTGAAAATGTAACAACATATATAGTATTAACTTTGTAATTGTCCAGCACAGGTTGTGGCGGTTCATCCAATGTCCACCGCAAATATTGTACATGATCTAGATTGCTATAGCTGATATTTGTCATGTAATGTTTAGGGATATAACACAATCCGTTTTTACCGACTTTATGTACAGCAGGATCGTATACTTCGGTTTTGCCCCAGCCGCCTTCACAAGTCCAACACATAACCATATCATCAGGCATTTTGTCACCAAGCTCTAATGCCAGAGGATTAAAGACAACTCCGGGATCACCAAACTCATCTAAAGATAGATCGCCAAATAGCTCTTTGTACCAATCCCCTTGCGGATACCTGCCGTCATGCTTTTTGATATAATCATTTAAAGCAAAATATACGTGACGAAAGTTTTCGATACTACCTACACCGTATGACGTTAAAACTCTATCCCAATGCCCTTTACTTACATTATTTGAAAAACTTATCTGGATTGTTATAAAAAAAAGAATAACTACGCATACAATTGGTAGAATAAATTCAACAAGAAAGTTCCGATTATTATACATTAAATGCATACCTTCATTACATTGATTTTCTTTTTCATTACTCATTATTAGCCTCAATTTTTGCGAGTAGTTTATTGTGTTTTTTGTCCAAAGATAAACCTGTCTGTCTGCCAATAACCATGCCTGCCCAAGCTCCAAATGGGATTCCTGCAATAACCGAGATAAAAGAACTTTCAAAGCAGATATACCTTAACACCATATGAACGGCACAGGAACACAAGATGCCAGTGATAGAGCCGTAGACAGTAATCCATGGTTCTGCATGTTTATAACTACTGCCGTTTCTAAATGCAATCATTAGCGGCATATAAGCGAGCGCAAATATTCCTGCCATAAACCCGCCAGCCAAAGCTGCCTGATAAAGCGGAGCACCTCCGTAATAATCGTGGCAATACCAACTATAATACTTCAAAGACACAATACCCAAAGCAGCACCGGCTAAAACAGCAAGTAATGAAATACCAAATATAACACCACAATTGCCAATAAAAATCTTTCGATATTTAATAATGACTCCAACTGCTAATAAAATCACAATAGTACAAACAGAAAATATACCAACATAATTAAGCTTTAGTCCGTATTCATCTTCGAGGTTCCACCTGAGCAGATTAACCTGTGAGCAACTAACAGCTTTGGTTGTACCATCGCCCCAAATAACCCAAAGTAAGCCATTTCTGTAGTGCTTGTCAATATCATATACACCAACAGCATCGCACTTTTCATAAGTACTGAACCCTAGAACCATATTATCAGGCATATCATTTCCGAGAGATAGTGCCGCCAGATTCAGGCAAACATAATCCTTTTGTCCAAACTCATATCCCTCATCCTCTTTATAAATAAGTTCTTCCCGCCAGTTTTGATGTGGATATAAACCATTATTATTTTCTGCATACTTCTCAAGAGCTTCATAAGTAACTCTTAAATCACTGCCAGCATAAATATCGTATCTAGCAAAACCAAACATAGCTACTGACAGCCCAAAGAATGCCAGTGGAAAAGTTAAGACCAATAGCATACTTATAGCCAGCGGCAGGCCTGATTCTCTAAACAATGGTCTGGAATTAAGCGTCTTTAGTTTCAGATAATAATCCTGTAATCGAAATATATTGACCAGCCCCATCACTACCACCAAAAGCAACCCGATATATACCAGGGCAATAAAAAACATACCAATAAAACAGATACTTACATAACTCTTAAATATACGGTAGAGTTTTTCGGCGATTATTCGAGCTTCGGCATCGTTATCATGTTCTGCTGACAGATTTATATTTTCTTCACTCATATTTTCCTTCTCTCAAGGTAAAAATACATTGAAACTTCTCCTTTTTCATACAATAACCCATATGTATATCAATTTTACAAAACCATATATAGCATTATTAGCTACTCATGTCTACTTACCTGCCAGTAGCCTCTTTTGGCAGATCCTACCCTGGTCAAAATTCTTTTTTTCTTCAACATGCTAATATTTTTATCAATAGCGGTAGTACTTATTCCTATTTTCTCGCTCATCTCTCGTTTCGATATTCTTGGATTTCCAATTATCAGCTCAACAATCTTCTGCTGGCTATCTGCCAACCCATCTGCCAACCCTATAGAACCCTCAACTGCAACAAAGTTAAATTCCACATAAACTCCGCCTTGACGGTAACTTATGACAGGATCAGGATGAAAAAGTAATATCCCAGCTCTTTTGATCATCTTTCCAGGATTCTTTCCACTCAATAACGTGATTTTCTTTTTGGACACTCATTCTACCCCCCTATTTCGTCGTGATAAAAGCTTCAGGCCAGACGCGTTTTAGTTCTGATAGCTTTTTGCGTGCCTGGTCGTAGGTCTGATAACTACCTGCGCGTACGGCATATTTCACGCCACCGCTGGTGATGAGTTCAATCTGGGCGTCCCATCCGTAACCTGCCAGTTTATTGACAGCCGCCTGGGCATTAGACATCTGGGAGTATACCCCGACCTGCAGGCTGTATTGACCGCTGCTGACTGAGCCTGTGCCGGCATCGCCGCGTGCTTTGCGGGCATATACGCTCTGAGGGTGCTCGGCAATACATCTGCGCAGGAATTTCTGGCCTTCGGCCCACTTACCACTCTGTTGGAGAGAAACGCCCAGCCGATACAGAACCACATCCATGGGGATATCGGCTTTGTCATGCAAGGCGTTCTGATAGTAGCTGACGGCACGGAAGCTTTCTGGCGGGTCAGATTCGAAACAAATGTGACCGAGAGCAACGTTAGCAAGTGCGGTCAGCTTATTTGATTCGCTATATCGGATAGCCAGTTTTAGATCCTGTTCTGCCCGGGCGATATCGGTTCCGCCGAGTTCTCGAAATGCGAGCCCGCGGAGATAATAGCCCCTTGCACGTTCGGCGGTTGAGATATTATCGGTGAGCAGGCCGGAGAGAGCATTAACAGTTCCGGCATAATCAGAGCGATTATATCGATCCTGAGCAACATTCATCATTGAACCGGCATCTGACTGACCGGCGTTTTGGCAGCCGCCGCACCAGAAAAGCAGCATAAAACCTGAAATTAAAGCTATTTTTTTACAATTCATACTTAAGCCTATCATAATAGTTAATAATTATATTCTTTTAACCATTATCGTCATAACTAACATCATTTCAACATAACATTTGAACAGGTTAATGCCGGGTTTCGTATAGATATTGATAACCAACCGGTAGTTGAACTACCAGATTCCCCCAAAAACCAACCTTAAGTCCGAATAAAAATTTTTTGATTATCATTACAAGATATTTTTGCCTTCAATAACTGGTGATTTTCGCCTAAACGTATTTAATTTATTTTTTCTAAAAAATCTTATTTTTGTTCTCAACTGGCCTTTGCGCTTTTCCGATTGGACAGACATAACCGGTAACGAAAAAAACGCTCAAATCAGGGCGATCAAATATGACGTTTAGGATTCGATTGAGGAATATAATAATTGTAATTTTTAGCAGAACACGGGAGTTTGAAAACAATGCAGACTATGAAAACTGACTCACCAGACAAAAGAAGAGAAAAAAGAGTAAGATTTTTTTGGCCGGTTTGGGTGGGGCATGAGAGAGAAGCAAATGATATTATGTATCGTGCAAAAGCGGTAGACCTTTCAAAAAGTGCAATCGCAGTAACAGTTCCAGATGATACCCCTATCGAAAAAGGACATCAGATGCTGACAAGGTTCAGCTACCCTAAAGGTGACAGTAATATGTTCGATATGGGTGACTATAAAGGCTGGGCCGAAGTTATAAGGGTTGACCAGGGCAAACACGGCAGCAAAAAAATTGCACTTAAGCTACACCAGCCAATTGAAGATAAATATTACACAATGCCGGCATAAACTCAAACTTACCGATGTAAAGTTTGAAAGTGTAACGTGTAAAATAAAAAGAATAGAAATTGAGAGCCGCAAAGCGGCAAACTTGCTTAACTTTTTAATAAACTAACAAAGAACATGAAAACCATTCGTTCTTCAAAACCGACAGCGGTCCTGCTGCCGGTTTTTTTATTGCTCAAACTTACCGACGGCCAGTTTGAAAGCGTAAAATAGATATCTATTTTCCAGAATTACGCAGCTGACCGCAGGCAGCATTGATATCGGAGCCTTTCGACTGACGCAAGTGGACATTCACTCCTCGCTGAGTGAGAATATCCATGAAGTTTGCCACGGCCTTTTCGCCGGCAGGACGATGGCCGCTCTCTAATACGGTATTATAGTTTATCAGGTTGACATTGCACCGGAACGGTCTGATCAACTTTGCCAGCTGCTCGGCATGTTTGGGCAGACAGTTAACACCGTCCAGCAGTACATATTCCATGGTAACTTCGCGATGGGTGAGGTCATAATATTCGGCGACAGCATCCATCAGATCTTTCAGCGGATATTTTTGGGCCCATGGTATCAGCTCCTGTCGCAAGGCATCGTTCGGTGCATGCAGACTGACTGCCAGGGTTACCTGTGGGAAATCCTCGGCAAACTTTATAATCCGTTCGGGGATACCGATGGTACTGATTGTAATATGGCGGGCACCTATCGCCAGCCCCCAATCGGCATTTATAGCAGTTATAGCCTTGCCGGTATTTTCATAATTGGCAAACGGCTCGCCCATTCCCATAATAACAACATTACTAAGTCTTTTGCCATCTTCGAGCTTATCAGCGGCGAGTATTACCTGTTCGATAATCTCGCCGCTTGTAAGATTTCGCTGCAAGCCATGCTGACCGCTGGCACAGAAAGTACATCGAACCGGACAACCGGACTGGGTAGAGATACAAACTGTATTGCGGTCATGATAGGCCATTAGTACCGTTTCGGTAAGGACACCGTCAGGCCATTTGACCAGGAACTTGCGGGTGCCGTCTTTGCAGGTAACTTCATCAATAACCTCGGCAGTACGGACGGTATAAGATTCGGCGAGTTTTGCCCGCAGATCTTTCGACAAGTTGGTCATATCATCGAAACCGGCCGCCCGCTTTTCGAATACCCACTGCAGCAGCTGCCCGGCCCGGAATTTGGGGATACCGATCTCAACTGCAAGCTTTTCAAAGCCGGCCTTATCATATTCCATTAATGACTTCATTAATATCTTTCTATCGATAAATTATACACACAGGAGTGTATGATTTTGTCCGATCGCCCGGAAGGCAAATAACAATAACATTATTATTTACGACACGTTCGAACGGACATTTTCATATATATCTTTTATTTAACCAATACTGTAAGGCGAATAGTCATATACCTGTCAGCATTATTTTCGAAGGTCCAGTCCGGATTACCTTTTTTTGAGCTGCCGATACCAACATCAAGCACACCTGAAGTGCCCCAATGGTTGAGGGCAAAGACAGTCTGTTTTTCTTTCCAGTTATGAACCTGCATACTGCCATAGCCGGTTGCATTGCCGGGGCTGTCATCGCCAAAATCATAACGATCACTTGAAGCACCAGGAATACTGCCAGAATTGCCCTGGCCATAGTTACTCGGACTGAATTCAATATTACCACCGTCAGAATTGGTACAGGCGGTCACGCCGGGAACATTACTTCTTACAGTCAGGTTATTAACCTTTTTAAAGAAGTAGGACTTGCTGGAATAAACCGGTATGCCGATTTTCTTTAGATCATCAGTGAATTTCTCCATAGATGCAAATGCGTATTTCTCCATTCCATCTTTCCCGATGAGTTCATAGAAATACGCCACCTTGTCAAAGCTACCGGTATTGCTGCTATTGTTGACAGTGTAACCTGGCAAGCTGTGGTCGTAATTCGCATTAAAAGGAACCTCTACCTGGTAGACAACACGATATCCATCGGCTTCTGGCAACTGAGAAATATCCGGGTTCTTTGTAACGGGCAGTTTGCCGGCTCTGAAGGCTGCCGCGGGAATACCGGCTTTATTAACCAGGTTTGGAGTAGCAAGTTTATGCCAGGCAAATCTCATAGCCAGCGGCTCAGACACTTCTTTAGAGGTAAGTATTACGGCGTTACCGTCAATAACAGCATCTGCCTTTTTGAATACCCTGTCCCTACCGGCAACTTCAAACCAGTCAGGAGACTTGCCATCACGAGTAGTTAAACCTTCAGCAGCATCGAAATAAATTTTAAGTGCACCGGTTTGTTTTTCCAGTTTTTTGAAAACGGGACCGGTACTGATAACATCCATGCCATAAGTATCAGCTTCAGCCAGTAAGGCCAAACGCTCGCCCGGAACAACTTTATTTGGCGGATGGATATTATTCAAAGTAGTATAATCACTGACAACTGCCATGCCGGTATTGGGAATAGTTTCAACTATCCTGGCCTGAGCTTCCCAGAATTCAGCAAGAATTTCCGGGTCTTCCTGACCATATTGATACGGAGCTATCTGAACAAAATAGTAAGGAAAATCATAGCCCCATACTTTGTGCCATCCATTGAGTAATGCCCTGGTTTTGTCAACATATAACAATCCTTCGCCATGATTCGATTCGCCCTGGTACCATATAGCACCTTTTATAGCAAATGGCACATGAGCATAGAGCATACCATTGTAAAGTTTGGTGGCTGTCTGTTGGTCGCCGCCAAGAACAACATCTCTTGCTAATACAGGATGGTCGGGTACATATTCATTATTTTGAATTGCAATGGCAGCATCTTTTTGCCACTGGTCAAGCTGCTTCAGATATTCGCTATAACTCTTTTTATATTCGGGGCAGCCGGGCAGTGTTTTCTGTACCATGTTATTTATATCAGACAAAGAATCAATGCCTTCAAACCCACAAGCGGGAGTCCAAGGCTCTATCCTGGTACCGCCCCAGGCACTGAGCAGCAAACCAACAGGAACATCGAGATCATTATGAATCTTCCTGCCGAAGAAATAAGAGACCGCCGAAAAAGATCTGACAGTATCCGGCGAACAAACCTGCCATTTGGAATTTATTCTTTCCATCGGTTTGACGGACGGAATCAGCGGAGTTTTATAAAGTCGGATCGCCGGGTAATTAGCAGCAGCAATCTCAGCAGCGGCATTTTCACTGCCGTGCATCGGCCATTCCATATTAGACTGCCCGGAACAAAGCCAGACCTCGCCGACAAGCACATCATTTATTACTACTTTATCATCACCAGAGCTTACCACCAATGCCCTTGATTGCTTTGACGCCTTTAATGGCGACAAATCAACTCGCCATGATCCTTCCTTATCGGCAGTATCGCTAAGCTGCTGCCCGGCAAATTCAACTTTTACCAGTGCGCCGGAAGAAGCTTTGCCCCATACCGGAACAGGCTGCTGACGCTGCAGAACCATATGATCTGTAAATATAGTCGGCAGTGACAGATCCGCAGCAACAGCAGATATTGAGGTAAGCGTTAGAGTAAATAACAAAGTCAATAATTTTCTCATTGTCAAATTCCTTTTCTGTACTATTTCAATTATTCCAAGCTGCACATTATATGGGACCTCAGGAAAACCGTTAAGAGCGAGAGGTCGTCATATTTCTTAATAATCATTTTCCACTAGCAACTTTTTCCATTTTTTTTACTAACACAGGTGGTCAATAGCTATTTCCTGATGTATAATTAATTGTAAAGAATATAAAACCCGCATTTTTCAGAAAGGCAGGTGGTTATTTAAAGCTTTATTTTGCATACATTAACAATTGTCGGTTTGGTCAAACCAGCAAGTAATGCTTTATTATAAATTTGGTTTGTATTTGAAGCAATATATTATACTGTTATTATTTTTATTATTTTTATTTATCAAAAAGCCTTCATTTACCAACCATTACCCCGGGTCCCCGGGTGTTTAAAATAAAGTTTCCTTTTTTCTGGTTTGCAGTTGTTCTTTGATGTTTTTCCGACAGTTTATCTTGCGATCCAAGCATTGGATGACAGAGAATGTACGTTTAGTTCAGACAAAAAAGACACTGTTTTATAAACCTAAGGAGTAATTCTGCCCAAATTTGCAGAGATGTATTACTTTAGAGATCAATTAATTTAAGCTTTGTATTATGCTGACACTACTCACGGAAGTCACTAAAGATCTCAAAAGATGCAGCTTTGGGTATACTCGCAATCGGCAATTGCCGGGAAGGAAACATATGCCTATGGAACAAATAACCTAATTGAATACGCCGATATAACAGGCACAATATACATTTATTTACTTATTAAAGTGAATGCTATTATAACATTATATCTATTATGAATGTATATTGATAAAATCAGGCCAGCCGGGTGGAATTATTCTGCCCGGCTGATTTTTTTTTACTCAAACTAACAGATTGTCATTTACAGGCAAAAGAGATAAGGGATAAGAGCTTGAAAGCTGCAAAGAGGCAGGCAATTTAACGGTTAAAACAACTAACTTTGAAATTATCATGCAACAATAAGTATGAAGGCAATTTACAGATGCCATCTTAATTCGTCAATTTATATACTTTAATACCGTATCTCGAATCGATGATAACTGCCGCCCACGGGCATATCCTGAAAGTTTATCTCCCGGATATTGCCCCGCATACGATCTTCCAGTTCGGTGGTAAAGTCCTGTATATTCTTGCGGCTGCCTTCTATTTCAACTTCGACATTGCCGTTAGCCATATTACGTACAAATCCGGCGACATCATAGTTTGCAGCAACACGTACAGCGGTGAAGCGGAAACCTACACCCTGAACGCGGCCGCTGAAAATAATACGCCGTCTGATTTTCATATCACACCTTTAACTGTCTAGCCCAACTGTCCAAGGACAATTTCCCTGGCTTTAGCTAAAGCATCAGCTAATTTAGCAGAATCTTTACCACCAGCCTGGGCCATTTGCGGACGACCGCCACCGCCGCCGCCAACAATCGGAGCTATCTGCTTGACAATATCACCGGCTTTTACGCCTTTGCCTACCAGGTCATCAGTCACCGCCGCAAACAACATGACTTTACCATCTTCTGCCGGTGTTCCAAGAACGATTACACAGCTTTCCGCTTTTTTCCTCAGCCAGTCAATCTGACTGCGAACAGCATCAACACCAGCTTCCGGAAGTTCGCCAATAATTACTTTAGCGTCACCAACCTGATCAGCGTCATTAAGCATTTTCTCAACAACACCTTTCAAGTCACCGGCAACACCTTTCTTGAGTTGTTTCTTGAGCTTCTTGGTTTCTTCTACCAGAGCATCTACCCTGCCCGGAAGTTCATGCGGCTTGGCCTTTAGCTGAACACACATATGATTGATAAGCCTGCTGTTTTCATACATCATCTCGTTTAACGCCCGACCGGTCATAGCGGTAATTCTTCTTACACCGGTGGCAACGCTCTCTTCACGAGTAACCATAAAAGCGCCGATCTCTGATGTATTCGCGACATGACAGCCGCCACAGAACTCTTTACTAAAAGCATCTGCAATATTACTATCGCCGCCAATACCGACAACCCTGACTTCATCACCATACTTCTCACTGAACAAGGCCATGGCACCAAGCTGCTTGGCATCGTCCGCTGCCATTACCTCAGCCTCAACGGGAAGCCCGGCAGCTATCTTCTGGCGAACCAGATTTTCGACATCGGTAATCTCACCGACAGTCAGCGCCTTTGGATGAGTAAAATCGAATCGCAGATATTCACTGCAAACCATAGAACCTTCCTGGTGAACGTGATCTCCCAAAACCTGCTGCAAGGCCCACTGCAAGAGATGGGTTGCCGTATGGTTTCTAGTTGTATCGCTGCGGACAGATTCGATAGAAATCGAAACTTCACTGCCAACATTCAAACCGGACATATCTGTCTGGCCGTAATGAACAATTGCTTTTCCGCTTTTAACAGTATTCTTCACCGCAAAAATCACATTATTACCGACAATAGCCGCCTGGTCGCCAACCTGTCCGCCGCTTTCGGCATAGGCACAAGTCTTATCCAGTATTAAGCCAACTTCCCTGCCAGGAGGAATAACACCTTCGGTAATAAACTCACCGCCATCGACAAAACCAACAATATTGGCTTTAATCGATAATGCAGAATATTTCGAACTGTCATCTGTCTCCGGAAGTTTGTCAGCAAGAGCATCGCCTTCATAAACTGCACTCTTCTGGGCAGCACGCGCCTGTTCGCGCTGCTGGTCCATAAGCTTCTCAAAACCTTCTGTATCAACCGTCATCCCATTTTCCTCGGCCAGCAACGCTGTCAGATCAACCGGGAAGCCATATGTATCATATAGACGGAATGCTTTATCGCCAGGCAGTTCATTCTTGCCGGCAGCCTTGAGCTCTTCGACATCATTTGCGAAAATCACCATCCCTCTATCCAGGGTACGAACAAAACTATCCTCTTCTGCTTTGATAACAGTCATAACATGCTCTTTACGAGTTTCCAGTTCAGGGAACATATCACCCATCATCTCAACAACGGTAGGAACCAGTTTGTAAACAAACGGTTCTTTCATATCCAGGATCAAGCCAAAACGAGCCGCTCTTCTGAGCAGGCGTCTCAATATATATCCGCGACCGGCATTGCTGGGCAAGGCCCCATCTGTAATTGAGAATGTCAGCATACGAACATGGTCAGCAATTACACGGAAGGCGTTGTCTTTATCATCACCCAGCTTACTGGTATATTCCTTACCGCACAACTTACCGAGCGCGGTCATGATCGGCATAAACAGGTCTGTATCGTAATTGCTTCTCTTACCTTGCAGAACAGCCACAACACGTTCCAGCCCGGCACCGGTATCGACATGTTTGCTCGGCAGTGTCTTCAATGAACCATCCGACTGACGCTCCATCTGGATAAATACCAGGTTCCAAAGCTCGATATACCTGCCGCAATCACCGTTTACACCACAAACGTGACCTTCAACACCCGGCATATCACAAAATTCCGGGCCCAGGTCGATATGAATTTCGCTGCACGGACCGCAAGGACCAACTTCGCCCATCTCCCAGAAATTATCCTTTTTGCTGAAACGCATAACATGAGATGGCTCAATATCGGTCAGTTTTTTCCAAAGTTCTTCTGCTTCAGTATCAGCTTCAAGGCCATCATCTGCATCACCGCCGAAAACAGTGGCATACAGCTTACTTTTATCAAGTTTCCATACCTTGGTGAACAGCTCCCAGGCCCACTCGATAGCTTCTGCTTTGAAATAATCGCCAAAAGACCAGTTACCCAGCATCTCAAAAAAGGTATGATGGTAGGTATCGCGACCAACTTCCTCCAGATCATTATGCTTACCGCTTACCCGGATACATTTCTGGCTGTTGACAGCACGTGGAAATTCGATTTTTTTGGCACCCACAAAAATATCTTTGAACTGGTTCATACCCGCATTTGTAAACATCAATGTAGGGTCATCCAAAGGCACAACCGAACTGCTCGGGACAAACTTATGGGACTTCCCTTCAAAAAAATCGATATAACCTTGACGTATCTCTTTAGCTGTTAACACGATACAATTCCTCATTTTCTAAACTGATTTTGCGGTATTAATCACTGCCTGTCTATTAGTGCGATCTATACTGTAAGTTAAAGTTAAAACATTATTTATAAAGCAATTAGGATATCATTTTTCTAGCTAAATCTCAAGAAAATACCTGATCGATATTACGATATCGGCTATTCAACAGCTGTATTACCCTCAAAAACCATAATATATAAATATTTACGTCAGGCGTTAAAATTATATTAAATTAGCTTTTATTCTAATATAGATTTCTCTCATTGCCGATAACCACAATGCCGGAGAATTATGAAAAATGGAAACCGCAACCCCAAAATTTGAAAACAGACGGGCAAACAGGTTTGAAGTAGACTGTTCTCTCAGATTCAGCCACCTGCCCAGCAGCAAATCATTGAGAGCCAGATGTCTGAATATATCTGAGTCCGGAGCTCTTTTGCTGGTTCCAATGCACATCCCGGTAATAGAAGGCCAGAATGTTGAGCTCTTTTTCTCTCAAAATGCCTTCAACCTGGTTCTGGAAGCCGGATTTACCCCGCCCGGAAGCAATTTCCAGGCAACCGTAGCCAGAATCGACCGTCAGGCTCTACTGGAAGAGGCCGGTATCAGAATCGGTCTTGAATTCCTCTAATATACTTTATTCATTTAGAGATAAGTAGTAATGAACCGGCCGCAATACCGCCCAGATAGACTACTTACCATTATTTTTTCTTATTCCCTGCTCGGCCAGATATTCATCAAGCTCTTCCAATGATGTAAAATGCAGATCATAGCCATAATCTCCGCTATGATAATCACAGTTATCTTCTTTATATTTACGGCATATCTTCGGTCTTTTCTCGTATATATCACACATATTGTCTTTATTGAGATATTTACAGCGACTGGCCATATTGATATACCAGTCATCACCTTCAACAAAAACGCTTATTCCTTCATGTGCCAGATACCAGCGAACATCTTCAAACTCCTGGCGAGTGGTAGGAGTTTCAATAGGAAGAGCAATATAACGACAACACAACCCGGCACACTTTTCACATAAATTCTCGCTCAATATACTAACCTTTCGATGATTATTTAATCAAAATTATTTTCTATTTCATACCGCCAACTTTCATTCCTGCAATCAGAAGCGGAATGGAAATTACGGTACTGATGACAATATTCCACAAGGCCAATAAATATTGATCCTGCTCTATGTAACGTACACTCTCAAGAGTATATGTGGAAAATGTAGTAAATGCACCTAAAAAACCTGTCAGAATCAAAATCTTAACAGAGTCAGAAATATCGACACGGTCATGAACGGCAGATACCACAACCCCCATCAGAAAGCAGCCGACCAGGTTAACTACAATAGTCTCTAGCTTAAATTGTGAATTATACAGCCTGCTCACCAGGCCGCAAAGTCCGTATCGACATAATGCCCCTGCTGCTCCGCCAACGGCTACCATAATAATCTTCACTAACATAAATAACTGTTCTCCAGCAAGTTACAGAATTATTGTTATTACATAACTATATATTATCCAGATAATCCCGTTAAAAACCAGCGATAAATCAATCAGAAATATGCCGGGAACTTACTTGCCGTGGACCAGCGGCACAAACACAACGCCACAGATAACTTTTTGCGACACTTCCCTGCCGGATTTGCGTATCTGCATTAACTGTTGGCAAAACCGGTCTCCAACCGGCAAAACCAATATGCCGCCATCTGCCAGCTGTTCAACCAGCTTCACCGGCACAGATTCCGCAGCAGCAGCTACCAGTATGCGGTCGTATGGCGAGCATTGCCTAAATCCGTCCCAGCCATCACCACAATGAAACTCAATATTTTTATAATCTGCCAGGTTAGCGTAGGCCATATCAATCAGCTCCGGTATTATATCGATGGTATATATTTCACGGGCAATCCCGGCAAGAACAGCAGTCTGGTAGCCGCAGCCGGTCCCAACCTCCAATACCTTTTCGCTCCCGGTAAGCTCAAGCAGCTCTGTCATATAAGCAACAATATACGGTTGAGAGATCGTCTGGCCGAAACCAATCGGCAAAGGATAATCATTATAAGCATCTGACCGCATATCGGCAGGAACAAATTTATGGCGTTCGATCTGCCGCATTACCGCCAGCACCCTAGAATCTTTTACCCCGCGCATGGCTATCTGCTCTGTCACCATCTGCTCCCGAAGCTGCCGATATTTAGAGTTCTTATCCATCATAATAACTGAATCTTACACAATTACTTTCAAATACACAACAGAAAGTAAAATATCACACTTAGATTAAAACCAAAAAGACACTCTATATTCCAATAGAGTGTCTTTTGAATCGAACAATAGATTGTATAAACTTTTCAGCCGGGTTTATTCATCCCATCCAAATGTAATGCCAAAAGTTTCCTGATCTATATCAAAATCTGCATTCTTAAACGAGATCACAAATTCCGCTTTATCGACATCAAATGTAGCTTTATCAATATACTGGACATCAGGATCAGCATCTTTGGATCGCTTATACATATACCTGTCTTTTTTGGCATGCTTTTCCAGGGTAAGAATCTGACTATAATCACCAATCAGGATTTCAGCAGAAGTAAGAGTATGTTCAAGCGGATTGATAGATGAACTAAATCGCCCGGAAACTTTCCCGCTCTGAGTGCCGTCTTTTGCTGTCTTTATCTTTTGAGAGTCAACCGTAAGACTGGCAGTACTGCCAAACATAAACTGCCTCGGCATATATTTTTTACCGTTTATCGTATCGTTTGTTCCCTGGTCATAAAGAATCATAAAGGCGGCATAATCGCCAATGTCGATTGATAAAGATAACGGTGCAACCCAACCGGTAAGATCCTGGCCCTTGGCGGAAAGGCGGAATTTACCTTTGTTAATATCATATTGGAAATAGTTTAGCTTACCCTGAACTATACTTTTGTCTTTGTAGATGATACTCTTTGGCCATTTATTACTAAAACTACTATCATTGTAATCGATACTCTGGCTAAAAATAGTATTTCCATCGGAATCCAAAACCTCCACTTTTACAACTGCATCGCTATCAGGAATATGGTCGGCACCGGCGCCAAGAATCCCATGGATATCGAAACTGTCATCATGAAGACTTCGTGTTTTACCGGCCTGGAATTTGGCACTTATTACCTTTTGAACCGGCACTTCCTCGAACTGGACAACAACCTTGTGCTGATTTTTCTTTAGAGTTACAGCCTGCTCATTTACAGCTTCCTTACCATCGGTACCGCTCCAGCTTTTGACCCTGTAGCCACTTGCCGGAACTGCAATAACAGTAATCACGCGGCCAATTTCCAATCTACCGCTATATGACAACGTACCCAGACCTTCACTTTTCTTATGAACCTGCAAATCCAGCTCAACAGCATCTTCAGGCTCAATCGCATCGCCAATGACTACCCTGATAGTCTGGGTATCAGTTCCGCCGCTGCCATCTGAAACAGAAACGTCAACAACATAAACATTATCACCATCGCTGTCGTAAGGTGTCAGATATTCGGGAGCAGAAATAAAATATAATTCTCCGCCGCCACCAATCATAAAGGCAGACGAATCTTCGCCACCGGTGATTGAATAAGAAACAGTATCGCCATCCTGATCGGTTGCCACAACTTTTGTTACCTCGGCGATCCTCTCTTCAATGTATACCCTTGCAGTATCACCGCCGCCATTACTGATAATAACAGCCGGATCATTAGAATCGCTTACCTGGATATTGATTGTCTGACTGTCAGTTAGACCTCCGATATCCATAACCGAAACTACTACAACATAAACATTATCACCATTACTATCTGACGGATTTTCATAATCCGGTGCCGAAGTGAAAGTCAAAAGGCCGCTAGTACTATTTACAGCAAACAAAGATGCATCTGCTCCGCCGGTGATCAAATATGAAAGAACACTGCTGTCTATATCAATAGCGGTTACAGTTGTTACACCGACATTATTCTCCAGGCAGCTTACATTTGCCGCCGAACCGCCGCCGCCACTTGTTATCTCTGGCGACTCGTTAACATTCATCACCAAAACAGCAACTGACTGACTGTCTGAACCGTCGAGATTTGTTGCCGAAACCTGGACAATATAAATATTATCACTGTCACCATCTGAGGGAGACTCGTAATCCGGGGCAATGTTTAATGTCAAAACGCCGCTATCTGCATCAATGGAAAACAAGCCGGAATCGGCACCGCCGGAAATACTATACTGCAGGCCACCGCCCTGGGCAGTAGCCTTCACAGTTGTAACTGCGGTCTGATTTTCCAATATATTTACAGATGCAGAATCGCCGCCGCCGTTACTGGTAATTATCGGCGAGTCGTCAACATTGCTAATAGTAACATTTATAGTCTGGCTGGTACTTGCATCCTTATCCGCAGCAGCAACAATAACAACATAAATATTATCACCGTTACTATCGCCGGGGTTTTCATAATCCGGCTCCGAAGTGAAGGTCAATACACCGCTTGCAGAATCAATAGCAAAGAACCCGGCATCATCGCCACCGGAGATTGAATATGTGATTACATCGCCGTCATTTTCGATTGCAGTAACGGTAGTAACCGCGATCTGATTTTCTGCTGCTGTTACATCGGCAGTTTTGCCGCCGCCGTCGCTGGTTATCCTGATTGTGTCATCGACATCAGTAACAGTAATACTGATCGTCTGGCTGTCAGACCCATCTTTATCGGTCGCGGTAACTTCGACAACATAAATATTATCACTGTTGCTGTCTGAGGGCTGTTCGAAATCGGGGGCACCGGCAAAAGTCAGCTCACCTGTCGCAGAATCTATTTCAAACAAAGCGGCATCATCACCGCCGGATATCGAATATGTGATTACATCGCCGTCAATATCTGCTGCCTGAATGGTTGTAACCGCTGTCTGGGCCTCTTCCACAGTAACTGCTGCTGTTTCACCGCCGCCATCAGATTTGATACTCGGCACCGAACTCAATTGTGCTATTGCCACGCTTATAGTCTGAATATCGCTGCCGCCATTGCCGTCGCTTACAGTAACCTCGACATCGTATACATTATCCTCACCGTCATCGGCAGGGAAATTATAATCCGGCACAATACTGAACTTCATTTCGCCGCTTGAACTGTTAATTATAAACATATACTGATCTGCACCGCCGGTTACCGTATATGTTATCGTGTCACCATCTTCATCGGTCGCCGCGACAGTAGTAACACCTACCTGACCGTCGTCCACGCTGATAGCGGCAGTAGCCCCGCCGCCATTACTGGTAATAACGGGCGGCTCGTTGACATTATCCACGGTCACGCTTATGGTCTGGGTGTCAGAGCCTTCATTGCCGTCAGCTGCCGTTACCTCAACTATATATACATTATCACTGTTGCTGTCTGCAGGCTGCTCATGGTTCGGGGCAGA
This sequence comes from Sedimentisphaerales bacterium, assembly GCA_963666285.2. GTDB lineage: Bacteria > Planctomycetota > Phycisphaerae > Sedimentisphaerales > SM23-30 > JAFGDI01. The sequence continues at coordinate 84,170 of OY762711.1, read as the reverse complement.
AATAAATGTCAATACGCCGCTGCTGCCGCCTATCGAAAATTTCCCGGCATCATCACCGCCGCTTATGGAATATGTTACTGTATCACCGTCAAGGTCTGTAGCCTCAACTGTTGTTACCGCAGCCTGGTTTTCAGAAACACTTACGGTAGCCGTATCGCCGTTACCGGAGGTAATAGTAGGAGGGGTGTTTCCAGCATCTGGATCTTTAATTATTAAATCACCTAAATCCTCCTCTGACATCGACAGATAATCAGCACCTGTATCAGCATGAGCAATTCTATACTCAGAGGTCCCTGAAAGTGACAAGTCAACTTGAAGAGTGCCTACTCCACTGTAGACTATCTGAAAATTATACACCAAAACGGTGCCAGGAGCCACATCAGACAAAGCAACACATTGTATCAATGAAAGACTATTACTGGCTCCAGATGTTAAACCAGAAGCATATTTCAATTGATCCGTGGTAAAAGGCAGACCATCATCAGTAATCTGCATTGATCCATTTGTAATTGCCAATTTAATCGCAAGACTAGATAGCCGGTATCCATCATAACCAGGGTAGGCAGTGCCATTAAATATATACGGATTTCTATTTAATACTATCTGAGCATCATAAGTTCCTGCCGACAAATTGTACGAGCCATCAGCTTCAGTAGCTTGACCCGGAAGCTCTATTGAAACCACTTGAGCTTTTACAAAAGCTGAAACCTGATTGATAAAAAATATAATAAATATTAATATAATTATTTTTTTTAACATTATATCTACTCCAAATATATTTGATTCTCTATAATACACTGCTTTTCTAAATTACTTGTACCGCTAATTCGAATAAATCCATTATCGATGGAAGTGCAATTTAATCAATACAATATTAGCTATCATGTTAAACACATAAACACCCTGCCTTCACCCGTAATCGTATAATTGTAATAATTATACTACTTTTTTATTAGCTTTTTATTAAGTAAGTGTAAATATTCTATTTGGCACATCTCTTGTCTAACCTCTTGTATTATTTACAATTCTGCAACACCTAAATCAGTAATACTGAATGATTCACTCTATTTAGTCGTCCCTGATAAAATCGATTTTTGAGTAAAATATGATTATCCAGCCGGAGTTAGATTGTATTTCGGCTGGATATTTTTATATAATGTCAGCCATTTTTCTAATCTAAGCACCAATTCAGCCAGCGCATGGCAAAATGCCTTGAGCAATTTGCGTAAATTATAGCCTGCGGCCGCAAAGATAGCGTTGAGTTTATCACCTTCTGTACCTTTGAGATAGTTTCGCTTCATTCTGTTATCTTCTTTCAGATGACCAATTGAAGGTTCAATAGCACTTCGCCGTTTAAGCTTCTTTTTGATCGCTCTGGTAAGCGACTTTCGTTTTTGCCCCTGAATATAAACCACAGAATCATTTTCACAGCCATGTCCTTTATAGCCGTTATCAACAAAGACCTCCTTTATTGATTCTTCAGCTAAACCTGTTGCCTTTTCCAATGTGCCTTCAAGGGTATGACCATCATAAGGATTGCCATGTAAAGCATCACAACTCAATATCCAATTACTGGCATGGGTAAGGCAAACACTTACCTTACAGCCAAATTCATATTTCTTGTGAGCCTTGCCTTTGCCGATACATTCAACTTCCGGAGCATCCAGGCTATAAAGCTTATTGCTGTCTTTTCGCTTCTGACAATGAATACGTTCCGCTCTGCTAAGCATAATCTCCAATGATTCAGGGATACTGTCAACTTTGCGGCGAATGTCGCGAATAATCCTGCCAAGATAGGTTTTAAGCTTTTTGGCTTCTTTTCCAGCTCGCTTGAATTGATTAGCTCGAGCATATTGACCTTGCTTGAAAAAGGCTTTCTTAGAGACTCGAACATAGCTTTGGCGGAGATTTATATTAAACTTCTTACTTATTTTTACCAGCCGTTGGATAGCCTTATGGCACAACCTGGCATCTGTAGGATATGCTATTGCTTTTTCCTGTACAGTTGTGTCTACAATAACCATCTTGATCTCTTTCGGCTTTAAGTATTTCTCTCGCTTAGCGGTATTGATAGTCTCTTTTAGTAATACTTCCATTCGTTTGGAACCAACACGGTTACGCCATTTTGTCATACTGGTCGGGTGAATGGGAAACTCATGCTGCATGTATTTGTATCCGCAAAAATATTGCCAGTATGGATTCTCTATCCAGCGAGCTATAACACTTTCATCTGATTCATCAAATGCATGTTTGAGATAATGAAGACCTACCATGAGACGGGTTGCATTGCCTGGCCTTCCCATGTCTTTGTGATAGCATTCTGTCAGTTGTTCATCTAGAGAATCCCAGTCTATAGAATCAGCAAGCTTGTATATCGGATGATCTGGATTAAGGATTGCTTCAAATGATGATTGAAATAACTGTGGAGCATTATCTGGCTTAGATGGTGTCATTTTACGGTCCAATTTTGCAAGGTTTTAATGGCTTTTGACTCAAATACTTGCAATATTGTATTTAAAATATCAAAGCAAATAAACCATAAACTACTACAAATACATACTTTTATAGACAATTTATGACTTTTTCAGGGACGACTATTTATTATTAGATTTATTATAAACTATCTGCAATTGTAATCTCATTATCAATTATATTTGTGAATAAAAAAAAGCACTCTGCCAAAAACAGAATGCTTTTTTATCAAGTATATTTATGTAATATTTAATCTAAGACTGAGCTATTCAATTCTTCCTCAGTTTCATCCCAGCCGAAATGGATAGATAAGATATCTTCAGCAATATCAAATGTAGCATTCTTGAAGGATATCTCAAAGGTGGCTTTCTTAAAATCAAAGGTAGCCTTATCTATCAGGTCAACAGCAGTGTCTGCATCCTTAGACCGCTTGAATGAATATTTTTCTCCATTACCGGCCATTGTAAGGATAAGCTTCTGGTCATAATCTGCTGTTTTATTATTTTCATTATAGTTGAAAAGGATTTCTGCAGAAGTCAGGGTATGTTCCGCCGGATCATAAGATGTACTGAACCTGCCGGAAATCTTACCGGTTTGAGTAGCATCTTTATTTTCTTTGACCTTTTCCTTATCAACAATCAGGCTTTTTTCCTGTCCAATCAGGAACAGGGTAGGCATATATTTTTTGCCGTTGACAACATCGGCATCACCGCTGTCATTCATTAATATGATCGCCTGATAGCCGTTGCCATCGCCAACACTGATAGTCAGAGTCATAGGAGCCGACCAGCCGGTCAGGTCCTGATCAGAGGCCTTCATCTGGAACTTACCCTTCAAAATATCATACTTGAACAGTTCAAGCTCACCATTTCCTGCTTCTTTGTTGACATAAGACAAACTCTTTGGCCATTTTACATCCATATCAGCATAATCCAAAGTCTGGGTAAATAATACTGTTCCCTCTTCAGACTTGATCTCAACACTTATACTGCCTTCTAACTCCGGAACCGTACTGGCACCGGCACCAAGGATACCCTGGATTATAAAGCTGTCATCGCTGCCGCCGCGAACTTTACCGGCCTTAAAAGTAGCCTTGGAGACTTCCTGGTCTGGAATATCTTCAAATTGGACACTTACCTTATGTTTACTCTTTTTCAAAGTTACAGTCTGAACTTTGACCGGATCTTTAGAATCGGTACCCTTCCAGCTTTTTACTCGATAACCGCTGGCAGGCGTTGCTGTTACTGTTATTACCTCACCTTTGTAAAGATCACCGGTATATGCAACTGTTCCCATGCCTTCACTTTTGCTGTTCACAGACAGATCAAGAGTTACAATATCTCCCGGTGCATCAAACTGTAATGTATCAAGTACAACTTCATCTTCTATTGTTGTGTCATTGATTGTAACTCCATGACTTACTAATTCAACAGTCATGCTTGAAGTTAAAAATGTTACAGGAATACCACCAATTATTTCTTCTGGACCAGCAATTGCTGTATTGCCAAACAGTGTTTCTCCCAGGCCTCGGTATCTGTCTTCTTCCCCATCAACAGCACCTACAGGTATTTGCCAATCGCTATCTGCAAAACTAACAGCCTGCCCCAATTCACCCTCGCCATCAGAAATGCGAACAGAAACAATAAAGCTTATTATCGAATCTCCTTCTTCTATGTTAATAGACAATTCCCTGCTCTCACTTGAATAGTCAAGTTTCATACCTGCAAAAATTGTAGACGCAGACAATAGAATTAAAAATAATATTTTTTTCATAATAATCTCCAACTATGTAATATTTAAGTACTTATTAATATATCATTTCTACTCATAAAAAATACAAACTATAACCTACTCTTTTTCATCTATTTCTTCCATCATTATATTAGATAATTTAATATATTCGTCAAGTCGGTAACTTAGTTTTGCATTTTCTTCTTTTAGTTTTGCATTTTCCGCACGACATTTTTCCAGTTCTGTATTTTGACAACCTGTCATAGTCAACGCTAAAACACATAATAAAATTGCAGCCTTTTTCATATTTATACTCCTTAATTAAATATCATTTTAACAATTTCCCGGCAAAGCGCACAGGATAATTCAATTATTTACTTTAATTATAAATGAAAAACCAAAGCCGTCCATAGCTCTAAATCTTTATTATATATGTAATTAACCTATTTTTACCTCGTTGTCAACTAAAGAATTTCTATTTCTTTATTAACATTATCTTATCGGCAAATTTTGCTACCAGCTGTAAACAATACCAGAAATATCGATACAAATACTGGAATTACAATCATTTAGACTAAAAAATATCTCTAAGTCACAATTAATAAAAAAATGACGCAGATCTCTCGAAAACCTGCGTCGCTCGATATTAATTCCATATGTAAATATTTAATCTAAAATGAGTGAAATTCACGCTTATTTATACTGTCGTCGCCGACGTAATGCTAACAACCCGCCAAAGCCCAGCATAAACATGGTCATTGGCTCAGGTATGACTATCAAGTCACCAAGGCAGTCTTCTGTCATAGCAATATATTCAGCACCCGTACCTTTAGAATATTCACGATATTCAGAAAGGCCGGCAAGACTCATATCTACAAGAGGCAGCCCAATACCATCCCATACAAGCTGGAAATTATAAGCTATAACAAAGCCTGGCCCCATATCCGATAGAGATACCGCCTGAATCAATTCCAAACTATTATTAACACCGGCAGTAACACCTGCACCATATTTGATAACATCTTCGGTAAAATCCAAACCATCATCTGTCACCTGAAGATAGCAGTTAGATGTTGTAATATTTATAGCAAGACTTGATACCTGATATCCATCAAATGCCGGATAAGGAGTTTCGCCATACACATATGAATTTCTGCCTACTACAAGTTCAAGATCATAAACACCCGCTCCAAAATAATACCACCCATCGGCTTCAGCTGTTTCACCTGTAATTTCAAGACTTACAACTGGATATGCTGCATGAGCAAATGCTATTGTAGACATAGTCATAACAAAAACAAAAGCAAAAAAATTCTTCATAACCATAATCTCCTTAAAAATCAATAATATAATAAGTCGTTAATTAGAAACTTTTACCAAAGTTATCACGGAATGTTGGCCAGTCATCCGTGTCAACATCACCATCTTTGTCGAAATCAGCACATGGACTGTAAGCAGCATCTCCTTCCGCTGTACCAAATGCGTCACGGAAGATCGGCCAGTCATCTGTGTCAACATCGCCATCACCATCTGCATCACCATTTGTGAAGTATGGATAATTCCAGCAAGATTCCAAAATAACAGCTATTGTAGCTGTAACCGGAATTACATCTACAGATTCACCTCCAATAGAAACTGCCCCACCACGAGTTTCGTCAGCAACAATATCAACTGTTATTTCAACTGAAGCTGTCAAAGTAATTGTCCCAGTTGAAACACCGGCATGGTCTTCTGTCAGGCTGCCGCCGCATATCGTGAATTTGCCAGTCAGATCAGTTATATCTCCCGGTGCATCAGCATTAGCTGCCGGGTTGGTGTTTACTTCTTCAAGATTTGTAAATCCCGGTGTACTGTAAGCCTGATCAATATATACATTAAAACCGGTCATTTCAACAGAATCCAATTCGCCACTCATAACTGTCAGTTCCAGTGCCAGGCCGGCCAGCGGCTCAGAAGATGTCCAGGTTATAATTGAAGTACCTGCAGTACTATTATCCTCAGACCAGGTAACATCCGCAAACGCACATACACTCATAGCCAATACAAATAGAGAAATCAGCATTTTACCCATTCTAACACTCCTTATAGAAAAGAAACTCAAATTAAACAAACAATTTATATTATGTTGAAACCAAATTGATAACGCGAGCGACAGCGACTACACAATCTTTACACTTTTTTTGGCTGCACAGCCGTCACTCAATATTTAATTTACCAAATCAGCAACCTAATAACAACACAATTCCAGTTAATATTATGTCCACAGATCACGCAAACACGCCGTAAGGCAATTAGACAGTTATGGACCATATCATATTTTAAAATAAAAAACGGCGTGGATCATACTACGAACCACGCCGTTAATTGTTTTTTTAAGTATCTATAAGATACTTTTGGCTATAGCCATCATTTGTCAGCTTAAATTAAGCACGACGACGACGAACTGCTACCAGGCCGCCAAGACCCAGCAGAGACATTGTCATTGGCTCTGGAACGATTACCAAGTCGCCCAGACTTGCTTCAATCATGCCTTCGTAACCAGCACCTGTGCTAGCAGCAGCAGCACGATATTGTGATGTACCAACAAGACCCAGATCAACTACTGCTGTTCCAACGCCATCGTATACAACCTGGAAGTTGTAAGCGATAACGAAATCTGGACCCATATCAGACAGAGATACTGCCTGAATCAGGCTTAAGCTGTTATTAGCACCAGGTGCTACTCCATCACCATACATGATAACGTCTGTTGTGAATGGAAGGCCATCATCAGTAATCTGAAGAGAACAGTTGGTTGTTTCCATGCTAGCAGCAATACTTGATACCTGGTATCCATCGAATGCTGGATAAGGAGTTTCGCCATACATATAAGCATTTCTTCCTACTACCAATTCAACGTCATACACGCCTGCAGGCAATGTGTAAATACCATCAACTGCTGTTTCACCAGGAATTACAAGGCTTACTACTGGATTTGCTGCACTAGCAAATACTACTGTAGACATAGCCATAACCAAAACAAAAGCAAAAAACTTCTTCATAACATTTCTCCTTAGAAATTAAGTTAAATAAAACGTCTTAATTAAATTGATTTACAAATTTACAAAATTTAACAACTACTAATTAACAAAAATTAGAAAGTCTTACCAAAGTTATCACGGAATGTTGGCCAGTCATCAGTGTCAACATCACCATCTTTATCAAAGTCAGCACATGGATTATAAGCAGCATCACCTTCAGCTGTACCAAATGCATCACGGAAGATTGGCCAGTCATCAGTGTCAACATCGCCATCACCATCAGCGTCACCGCTTGTGAAGTATTCATAACTCCAACATGTCGGACCAGCTGTAATTGTAGCTGTAACTGGAGTTACTGCAACAGCAGCGCCACCCATAGCAACAGCACCACCACGTGTTTCGTCAGCAGTGATATCAACTGTAGTGCTAACATCTGCTGTCAGAACGATAGTACCGGTAGAAACACCGGCGTGATCTTCAGTCAGGCTGCCGCCGCAAACTGCGAAAGTGCCTGTCAGATCTGTGATAGCGCCTGGAGCGTCAGCATTAGCTGCAGGATTTGTGTTAACAGATTCCAGAGTTGTGAAACCTGGTGTGCTGTAAGCCTGGTCGATAAATACATTGAAACCAGTCATAGCAACCGATGTCAAACTTGTACCATCAGCAACAGCCAGTTCCAGTGCCATACCTGCCAGAGGTTCTGATGATGTCCATGTCATTACAGATGTTTTTGCAGTAGTATTATCTTCTACCCAAGTTACATCTGCCATAGCACTTACGCCCATAGCCAATACAGCCAAAATAGCAATTAAATTTCTCATCTTAAAATACTCCTAAGTGAACAGATTAAAATAAAATAATAAACAATTTACTGTTATCCACCGCGGATACAGTCGCCTCAAGACCAGATCGGGCCAGATATACAGAAAATCGTTTCATTTTTTGCCGGGCATTTACCTCCTCCCTTCCTCCGAGAGAATTTTACATAATATTATACATTTACTTCCTGAGCGGTTTAAGCTTTTTACTGCGAACAAACAGAACTGCTAACCGCATAATCAGGCTTTATTTACTATGTGTATATGCCTTTTCCTACTTTTTTGAACCTTCCTCACACGAAGGCTTGAAACCTTTTCTAACAAAGTCCACTTCTTTGAAAACCTTTCAAAGCCTTTAAGCAGATCTTCATCCTGACAATTATGCCTCTATGCCATACATATATTATAGCATTTTTGGTATAATCGACCAAAAAAAATCACGTACTTAAAAGAAAAATGCCATTTTCTCTATTCATTTGTAAAAGAACATATATAAGTGATTTACAGAAAATCAAAATTAAATAGACTAAAAAAACCTGGAGATTTCTTTACAAGAACTAAAAAATCTCTTCTTCTGACTTATTCAATATAGCAATTATAAGCCTTCTAGTCAACTTGAAATCTTTTTTTTTTGCCAAATCTCCGCCGCTCTGGGCGGACCTTTTTCAGCTTCTATCACTTCTTTTAAATTGTCATAAGAACTTTTAATATAAGCATTAAGCCAATTGCCCGGTTTCAACTTCTCCAAAAAGCAATTACTTGCCGCTCGTATATATTATCTCTTAGATTAATAATATAATATTAAATTATCATTCAGGAGCGATAAATATTTAAAAATAGTCATTAACCCCTATATATCATTAAAAAAATTACCCTATAATCCACACAAACCTTACAAGTTCGCCATATCAAATCAAATTATAAGCGGTGAAGGTAATCAGAAAAAAAAGCGGTGAAGCAGAACAGGAGGGGTTGCCCTGCCTCACCAAGCAAAGGAGGAGAAAAGAGAATCAAATTTATCGGCCATTAATGCCTTAATAACTTTTGCAACTTTACCTTTCCGGTCTTGCTCAAAAATTCTGCATTTGCCTGCAAATTTATGCGGAAAAAAATTTCCACTTATTCTTAAGCCGACTGCAGTCACATACTGCATATCAATCCATTGCAAACCAGCTAACATTAACAGCGCCAGTATTATAAGTCGTCATAATTTAATTGTGAAATAAATATTTAGCAAAAAAATCGTTAAATTTCAAAAAAACTGCGTATTTTACCTAAATTAACACATTATTGTCAAGATAGACAAAATTGTCCGGCATATTTTTTTCACCTTAAACTCTAACTGTAGAATTACTCCCTGAAATGCCAACCAAATCCTAATCCAAACTCAATTACAGCTCGCTTCGTAATTTAGTTGTTCAGCCTCTGACCATCACTAACGGAAACTCACAACTCCATTTGTAATCGTTATGGCCATATCCTCAGGCAGCGATCACTTTCATCCCACATTCTATAAATTCAACACATATCGGAATGCCGGGTTTTTCGCAAAAAAACGGTATATGCCGGCAATCTGAAATATTCTCAACACAAAAAGTATAGGGTTATTATATAACAGGTTATGTCATGGTACAAACTAATTAATTGCCAAAAGAAATTTTTCAGCAAAAAGTCCTATAACCTGACTAGTGCAAAAATATCACATTTTGGCCTGTCACACCGGTTTCCGGCCCCCTGCCCCACTTGACAACACGCCCTCTATACTATATAATGCCCAGCTTGCTATTTTTCTATAAATTTGGAAAGTATGCTTATAAAACATAATTAACAACCTGCGTACCAGGAATTTGGCTGTATGTACCAGGTGGCAGGCACAAAATAATATTTTTTCTTTGGGAGTATCAAATGACCGAAGTAGCAACAACGGAAAGCAGCAATACAAGCCAGGGATTACCTGAAGTTAATCTTTTGACTTGGTTCAGTTCCGACAAACCGTTTACCGGCGAAGAATTTAACAACTTCAAAAATTATATCATGGCTAATGTATATAATTTTAACGACTTCAAAAAGTTCTTCCCGGCTGAAGTAATTTCAAACGGTGGAAAATTCAAAAATGACGCTGTCCAGGCTTTCAAGGTAGCACAAGGATATTCTATTATCAACGAATATGATAAAGTTATCGACTGGCTCGGTGAAATCAGCAGCCCGAATGTGGATTGCCTGATGCTAAAGGCTCAGACCCTTAGAAACATGAAGCAGTATGACAAGGCTCTGGAAGCCTTTGAAATCGCTGAAAAAGCCGGGGCTGACCAGTTTTACGTGTCAATGGAAATCGTATGTACACTTCGACATGCCGCTAAATTCGAAGAAGCTATGGATAAGCTCAAACGTGCGTCACGTATCGGCGAAATCAGGGCTGAATATCATTATCAACTCGGAAGACTGCTTGATATACAGGGCGACCACCAGGAAGCAATCAACGAACTGGAAAGAGCTACCACTCTAGACCCGGACCATACCAAGGCATGCTTCCAGCTGGCGTATATCTGCAATCTGTATGCCGATGAAGACGTCGCTATTGATTATTATAAAAAATGTATCGATAAACCTGCTCCTTCTGTTAATGCTCTGCTCAACCTGGCAGTTCTGTACGAAGACAAAGGAAAGTATGAACAGGCTTATCAATGCGTTAAGGCTGTTCTGGCTTCATGGCCAAATCATGCCCGTGCCAGGATGTTTGCCAAAGACATCGAAGCCAGTATGTATATGTACTACGATGAAGATCGTGAACGCAGAGTTGATAAACGCAATAAGGTTCTCGAAATCCCTATCTCTGATTTCGAACTTTCTGTTCGCAGCAGAAATTGCCTGAGAAAGATGAATATCCGCACTGTCGGAGATTTACTTAACGTTACCGAAGCTGAACTGCTCGCCTACAAGAACTTTGGCGAAACCAGCCTGCTGGAAATCAAACAGATCCTCGGCAGCAAAAACCTCAGACTCGGCCAGATGGTTGAAGATAACTCAAAATCTATCAAAAGTGACAGCCTGTCTGCTCAAAACGATCAGGTTGACAATGAGATTCTTAACCAGAGTATCGATGTACTTAATCTGTCAGTACGCAGCCGTAAATGTCTTGACAGACTTAATATCGGATCTTTGGCTGACCTTACCAGCCGAACTGAAGCTGAATTACTTGGCTGCAAAAACTTCGGTATGACCTCACTTACAGAAGTAAACGAAAAGCTTTCTGAAAATGGGCTCGGCCTGAGAAAACTCGACAGCTGATAGTCATGTTGTCAATTTTAATTATTCAAAGGTAAAGTAGTTACTGCTTTACCTTTTTTTATTGCCCTTACCGTAACAATACGTTATTTTAGATATTGTGAAATTCCTCCCCTACATAACATTACTACTCTTAGCGATACTGCTGTTCTTTATCGGCTGTATTGACCGGGATGAACCCATATCACATTATAACCCGGGTATTTACAGCCAGATTCCTACTACCTCTCCAAATGTAAGAGTTTTTCTTGCTACCGCTGATCATATTGAACTGTCTGCTGCCACCCCCAGAAATCTTATCACAGATAATAGTGACATATCCTCAGCTATACCGCTTTCCGGTAAAACATGGAAAATCGAGCTGGTTAATAATAAATGGATTATCAACGGCAAAACCATAATGTCAGAACCGTCTGAACTGGTCATTTTATCGAATGACGATTATTCTTTTGCCGCCCTGAATGCTTTTGATGATGGTAAGCCCAAACTTGATGGCAAATATCGAGGTAATATCAAACTAATCGCCCGGCCGTATGGCAAAATTGCTATTGTTAATAATATCAAACTGGAACTTTATCTGCAATCGGTCGTCGGCTCGGAAGTATATGCTAACTGGCATCTGGACGCTTTAAGAGCTCAATCTATCGCCGCTCGCAGTTATGCTATCTGGCAAATGAACCTGAATTCCAGAAAAATGTGGGATCTCGGCAGCACCCAGGCCAGTCAATGCTATAAAGGTGTTTCGGCAGAAAATGATCGGATCAACATGGCCGTCAGGCAAACATCCGGTCTTGTCCTGACTACTGTCGACCACGGTAAAGAAGCTATTCTGCCGGCATTCTATAGTGCATGCTGCGGGGGCAGTACTCAATCAGCCGGACCGGTTTTTGACTATTTCCTGGACGAACTGCCCGCTAAGGAATGTCCATATTGTAAAGTTACAACGCCGCCCCAACAGTACAACTGGGCACCGGTTGAACTCACCAGAAAATATGTCACAGATATACTCGGCAAAAAATACAAGCTGGGAATTATCCAGACTATAATACCGGCAAAGAAAAACTCCTTTGGCAGAATCGAAGAACTCTACCTCTATGATATCGCTGGCAAAGCCGAAAAAGTCAAAGCTGAAGACTTTAGACTGAGCCTCTACTCCAGCCAGGCAAAAATACTTAGCAGCTGCTACGATATTAAAGAAAACTCTGACCGGACTGGCTGGATTATTTCCAATGGGCATGGCTGGGGGCATGGTGTAGGGCTTTGCCAGAGAGGCGCTCAGCAAATGGCGGCACTTGGTCATAACGATATACAAATACTGGCTTTCTACTATCCCCAAGCTAAAATCAAAAAAGCTTATTGATCAGCATGCCTGCAATACCGGCAAACTCAAATTCCCGCTATCATTTTTAACCTGGCTAAACCTGCACGCAATATCGGCGTATCACCAAAACGATTAACAAACTCTTTTTCACTCATTGTTGCCAGTTCACCTTTTGAAATTCCGACAAAACGATCCATAAACTCCGGGTCTGTATTCAATTTTGCATTAATATTGTACGGACAAATATCCTGGCAGCTGTCACATCCAAAAATACGGTTGCCGATCTGCTCGGCAATATCGTCCGGTATCAATTCTTTTGACTCTATCGTATGATACGATATGCATTTTTTGCAATCCAGCTTTCCTCCGTCCAGCAAAGCACCGCCCGGACATTCCCGAATACAAAGTTCACAATCTCCACAACCTGTCTCTACCGGCTCATCATATTCCAGCTCGATGTCAATTACTATCTCTCCCAGCAGCAGCCTGGAGCCATAATCCTTATTCAGCAAAAGAGTGTTTTTCCCCTGCCAGCCTAGCCCGGCTTTCACCGCATAATATTTTTCCAGCAGAGGCGCAGTATCAACAAATACCCTGGTATAGGGTCGACTGTCACAATACTGCTCAATTAACTCTACCATCTTTCGCAGCCTGCGTTTTATCGAATTATGATAATCGCCAAACCTGGCATACCTTGCAATATATAACAGCTCATCATTTACATCTTCATTTACATTATTATAACTTACCGCACAGCATATCACACTCCTGGCACCATCAACCAGCCTTGTTACATCTAATCGCTTTTCAAGATTTCTGGCCAGGTATCCCATCCCCGCATTTTGTTCACCGTTAATATATTCAACCAGCCTGTCAGCAGCCAGATCCTCAACTGCTGCTGCTGACGCTATTCCGGCCAGAACAAAACCTTGTTCATATGCCAGTTCTTTAATTTTTGCGCTTGTCAAAGCCATGACCACAATTTTACCACAAGCCGGATGAAAAAACAAAATTCATTTCCGCTTCAGAGATATAATATTACCACATATAGTCCTGTCAATTTCACCGTCACCATCGGTATCAATATCTGCTGCGAACCTGCTCTGCTCCATATCATACTGCTTGCGATAATACTCAGACTTGTGCCAGTAAAAGTCGTCGTCCGATGTCTTTGCTATCGACGCATAAACCGATGCTATCACCAAAAATACACATTGCAGTCTGAGCGACCTGCTTTCAACCAGATCATCGATCGAATTTATCTCACGCAAACGAGACATAATACTATAACTCACCTCATCTATCACCGGGGAATACGAAATAACCGCAAAATTCAAATTGCTGTAATCGCCCGGCGGCCATAGTTCGGTTACACCGCTTGGCCGAACTGATGAAACTGACAAACTGACGCTCGATTGAACCTCCACTATCTCACAACATAACTCAACCATCGCCAGCTCATTCCAGCAGCGAAGCATAAAACCCGGCTCCACTCCGGATTGTAAAAAGTCTATCCCGGTCACACTAAACTGGCCGCCTGAAATAACGCCGCCGTTACCGGAACAGACATACCTATCCGAACTGACTGCGTCCGAATACAACGCCGACTCCCACTTACATATATCGATATCATTACATAATCTCATTTTATTTTCCTTTGTTATAAATATTGCGGTGCCGCCTCACCGGCAAAACAACAGACAAGGCGAACACCACTAACTTCCACTTCCAGTTTAAGCTATCAGCTGACCGTCAATCCTCTTAGATATCCGTGGGCCTGCTCATTCTTGAACTCAAGTGTATATTCTCCTATTAGCTGACCGCACTCATAGTCGCCGGTACTTGCCAGCGGCTTAAAGTGAAAACTCCTGCCCGCTAAAGGCAATACATTAATACGGGAACTATCGAGAAACAGTACCATATCTCTTGGCACCCATCGGCTCAGAACAACTCGACACAAACCAAAGTCACTTTCATAATAACTCACCAGCGAACTGTATTTGCGGTCCTCACTATTATATATACGGGAACCGTCCAGGAGAGAATTGATCTGACGCTTCTGGTATCCGTTTACAACTATTGTGTCTATCCCGGCATTACTACTCTCCCAGATACTGCGTAATACATAGTTCAGCTTTGCCTCGTCCAGTGTATCACCTGACGGCAATCCGCTATCGCCAACCTTGTACGCATTTGTTGTTATCTGTTTTACGATACCGTTCATTGTGCGGCGAACGGAACTGCTGCCCTGCGGATTAGATGCCGCCTGTCCGCCGTTAATTACGATGTTCTCTAGGTCTCTGAGCAGCTCACGCAGACGTTCCTGCTTCTGATAGTCCATCTCATTTGCCAGGCCCAGCTGATTCGCTGACATGTCACTTCCGGATACTTCAACCGCAGCTGACAAAATCTGGGTATAGTTGCCCTTTCGCAAACGATTGGTAAATCGCGCCTCACCTTTTTCACCACCTTCCAGTGCCGCATTACCCAGAATATTAATCACGTCACCATCTGCTATCGCTTCTGCAGTGGTACCGGAATAACCGCGAGCTACTGTCAAAGTGTTGACGCTAACGCCGGTGACCAGTATCAACTCACTACTGCCTTCTACCTGGATCTGATCACCAACTCTGAATTTGCTGCCGTCATCAACAGCAAACATAATTTCCGCCTCGGGAGCAACAATATTGTCATCATTAATCACACCCCTGTTGCTCAATAAAGAATCTTCCAGCCATTCATGATAAACACTTATCGCGTCACGTCCGGGATCGCCCAGCAAGTCCAGCAGCGGAGTTTCATACGGCGACACAATACCAACAATATCTGATACATCTTCACACAATTCCGGCAATTCAACGCCGGCCGAATAAGTTGCTTTTCCTGTAAAACTCATTTTTTATTTCCTTCCTTATATTTTATCTAATTTTAAAACCGTAAACTTTCGCATTTTTTATAGTGTATTTAAGCCGCTGGAGCCAGAGCATCCAGCAGAAACGTATATTTTTTATCATGAACGGCCGAATTACCGAACATATATTTAATTCTTTCACTCCAAAGTTCCCTTCGGAGGTCAGCGATAGCATCGGCGAAGCTCGGAGTCTCTTTGTGTTGATACCATGGCTGAACAAAGAAGTATTGTTCATTGGGTTTCTTGGTCAGATACCTCAACCAGACCATCGAGTACAGCCAGAGTCCAAGACCAGCGGCTCTTTCTGGTCCTTTGCCCTTATATGTCTGCAGCTGTTGAACACCGAGCAGCTGTTTAGTGTTCTTGAACGTATCTTCAATAGCCCAGCGATCGGCATAACAGGTCAAAACTTCCTCAGGCGCCATAGTAATATCTGTCGTAAAGAAAAAGTCATCTTTTTCCTTACCTTCAGGGTCTCTACATATAACAACAAGGATTGGTTTGCGAGTTACCTTATACCAGAGAGCAATACGAGTATAAACCAGCCTTTCAATAATCGTACCTCTCTGACTAAACTCAACTGTTCTCCAATTTCTGATATGGGCAGCCATTTTTTCCAACTTAGCCAGTTTTTGCCCTCTACAGCGAGGTCTGCCACGGGTTTTCTCTTTAACTTTAGGCGGCAGCTCAAACAGATCGGCATTACGCCTGATTCGAGAGATAATGGTAACATTCTCAAGATTCTTTCCAGCCAGAGTAGCATAAAACCCGTCTGCTACAAGCCTTATACGCCTGTTTGGAAGCCATTGGCATATTTCATTAATGATTTGTACCGCCAGTTCAATCAAGGATTCTTCTCCTTTGCGATGCAACCGCATATTGACCGGCAGTGCCAGAGGTTCGCCACCCCAAGATGGTTGAATTTGCAGACACGTTACTACCAAATTCAAACCCCAGGCATATACTATTCTTTTCTTGGTAGAACGAACGGCATCTCTCCAGAATCCGGCTCCATGGACTTTTGGACCGCTTCGATGAAACAGGGTGTCGTCCATGGACAGAGTGATTGTTCCTTTGGGACAGAATCTTTGAACCATAATCAGGGTGAGCATCTTCCACATCCGGCTCAGAGACCAGCGGCAATCTGGAAAGAAACGATGATATGCATCGTGAGCTCGTTCGCCCAGCGGGTCTGCGTAGGGTATTATGCCTGTTATCGTGCGGCGAGTAGTGCACAATATCCAACCAATTACCACCCGGCAGAAGATTTGTGCCCCCGGCTCTGTAAAAATTGGAAAAAATTGTTGAATAAATTGCGTCCATGTCGAATAATATTGATAGTACATATCGGCCTCCGTGTCCTATTGTTATCAATCATTAAAGACATCGGATCGCCGATATTTTTTTGTTTATATTTTCAAATTTTAACCCTCAAAAAGTGCGAAAGTTTACAAACCATAACTTGTTTAATATAACTTTGAGAGACCTATGCTTGTCACTTTCTCAGACTTCTACGTAGCTTGAGATATTCAAAGAGGTCACGGCGTCTGCCGGTCTTTTTCGCCCTCTTAGCTGCTTCACTTAGCTTATCCAGCCCGACACTCTTACGAACTTTTACACTCGCTGTTATCGCGCCGCCTATCTCACCTACTACTTTTCGATCAAACAAATACGGCTTGCTATTTCTAAGCGAATCAACAATCTCTTTCACTTCTTCTCCTTCCCCGGCTAATTTTATCGCCGCTTCTACATCTATCGCCCCGGCACGAGTAAGTTCTACTGCAAGTGACTTTTCAAAACGAACCTTATCCAACTCTGCTTGAACCTCTGCCAGGGCCTCTTTCATTCCTTCCAGCTCCTGTAAGCTGTCATCAACATCTGATGAACCAACATCACCGACTACACTATCAATTTCTTCTTCCATAACTAAATTCCTTTCCTTAAGGTGACCTCTGGAAATTGCTTTTGACGCGATAGCTCAAAATTTGGTTGCTGACAAGAAACATAAAATCGTGCATATTGGGCTATATTCACTGTTTTATGTGACACATGTCAGCAGGCAAAAGAAAAACTTGTCGCTCAAAATGAATTTCCAAAGGTTGCCTTAAATATTAACTGTAAAACCTTACTACTCACGAAGCATACTTCATATTAACATAATTCCCCTTTACTACCGGCTTATCTCTACTCTCTTTGATTCTGATAAAGCCCAAATCAATATCCAAGCTCCTTCAACACCTGCTCCTTATCAATACCAAGTTCCATTTTCATCTTCGCTTCCTGCAGAATCTCCGTTACATTTTCCGGCAGTGGATTCGGCCAGTGAATATCAATCTCACGCTCTGATGGATCTGTTTCAAACACACCGCTTTTCGTTAATGCATCTAAAATCAGTTTTGACATCTCGGCTATCCCTTTGCCATAACACATACGCTTTCTCTGGTTCTTTGCCAGTATACCCATAAGTGTTATTTTCAATGCAACCGCACTTGTGAGATTACCAATACGACCTCTTAACATTCCAGCAGCAATAGCAGCCACACCGCTCGACTTCTCCAAAGCGTCACGTACCTGGCTTATGTGCTCTGCCTCCGATGGACACGATTCGTCTCCGCCAAACTCCTCTACCGCTGCGTTTGGGTTCTCTGTATTCCACATTGTACCAGGCCCGATATCCAGCTGGTCAAAGTTACTTATCCCCTTTGCAAGGTACATCTTAAAACTCTGCATTGTTATCCGGCTTGCTCGATCGCTCAAACGCGTATTCAGCTCATCCTGCAACGGCACCAGCGGCTCTACGTCACTCTTGCCTTCATAACGATACGGGATCGGCAGATTCTGAATATGCACGATGGGCATACATCCCAAAACATTTCTTCCCTGTGCCGTCAGATCGCCGTCCTCGTATCGCTGCCAGTATTGGTCCGAGATTATCTCCACACATCTACTTTCTCTCGGACCGCTGCCGACATTTCCCCTTCCATCAACCGTCCCTATCCCACCGACCGTGCTTTGCCCCAGCTCGTTATGCTGTTTATAATAATGCTGGATATAATATTCTATCCGACGATAATCATTCTCATTCAATACAGGCAAACTCCTTACCGGCTCTATTATTTCCAGTACCACCTTATCTGCACATCTTTCCAAACTTGTTGATATCTCTTGCTGTTCGGCAAACAGCTTATCAGTCCGGACTATTACATCAACAAAACCATAGATACTGCCCATCAGTGCCAGTTGCTGAAAAAATTGCATACCGCCGTTTGCTTCAAATATCGCGTTCAAAACTCGCTCGATCTCGCCGGCCCGGTCTGGATCACTTGCCCGAGAGGTTATCGAAAACTTCCTGCCAAATAGAAAATCTACTATCGTATCGATTCGCCAGGCGATATCGTTCTCGACTACAACTTCCTTGCGAGCTATCCTGCCGTTATTCTCACCACTTTCTAAACCGCCCCAGAAGCTGCGGCTGATACCGGTTATACGCAGCGGCAATCCATATTCCTGCCATTGCTGATATGTCCGGCCTGACCCTGAATTATTGCCCGCTATTGATGTGGTAGTCGGATTCTCATAATAATTCCATAACTTCTCAAATCTGATCGCCCGAGAAATGTATTCGTCGCCCGTCAGCCATTCGACATAACCTTCATCCAGGCCTCCTTCAAAAATATCAAATTCATAACTCATTCTCATTTCTCCTTCTTAACTTATCCAATCTGGCAACTTCCTATTCATATTCTTATTTTTGGTTTTCCATACACTCTTGGACGACATGCAAAAATCGCGCTGATTTTTTTACTTTTTCAACCAACCCGAAATTCTGTAACTAGCTTGAAATAATGAAAATATAATTTTAAAATTTTTCTGATTTTCTGTTTTCTCCCTATGCAAAACTGCGCTGTTTTTTAAACATACCCAACTGTAAATTAGAATTTCCCAAACAATCTGACGCACTGTACGCAAGACCATTTTTCTACCTGCCCTGCCAGACCATTATACAATTGCTATAGTATTGAAATACCAGAAACATAAGTGATAATCCCTTTGTACAGGCCGGCATATAACTGTTCTCACATCAGAAAACAGAAAAACAACCTGCATTTCTATTCCAATCATTAAAACTACCCTATCTTAAACCCGATTTTTCACTAAAAAATGCAGTTCCCCTTCCAAACCTATTGAAATACCACTGGTAATTTTGTTAAACTGGAATTCCATAATCATGTTTTCAAAAGCCAGGTCCGGTCTTGGCTTATTCATTAAAAGTAAGAAAATCTAAGGAATTTAAGGAGAGGAAAATGAAGAAACTACTCGCAATTCTACTGCTGGCTTTTGTTAGTTCGGTCACAATGGCAAATCAGGCAAATATTTTTGTCGATGCCGCGCCAAACGTTTATGGCTCATCTGATTATGCCCCTTGGGAAGCTGCTGCGTTTGCTGCTGCCGCTGACGGGTCATTTGTCAATATGTTAAACAGCTTTGATGCTGCTAACATTGGCACAACAAACTTTGAAATTCAGGATGAAGTCGTTTATTCTTTCGGCGACCTCGGTAAACGTCTGACTTGGGTTTACTATATCGAAGACGAAACTGTCGATAGCCTGACAGGTAGAATTCAAGTTAAACTGGAAAATACCTGGGATGGTGAATATTTAGACTTTTATGACGACTACTATGGTACATCATGGTTAACACCAACAAAACTGTACAACTATGGCACCGGCGTAATCGGTATTGGCGGTATGGCATGGTGGGGTGGATACGACACTAACACTCAAGCTGAACTTGATTCTGATATCGCTGATTGGATTACTGTCAGCGAAACCTGGACTTTCTCTGTCAAACTCGATAACGAAGTTAGCTCGCTGACTTCATATAGAGATGCCGTTGCT
Source organism: Sedimentisphaerales bacterium (assembly GCA_963666285.2). Classification (GTDB taxonomy): domain Bacteria; phylum Planctomycetota; class Phycisphaerae; order Sedimentisphaerales; family SM23-30; genus JAFGDI01. The sequence continues at coordinate 63,714 of OY762711.1, read as the reverse complement.
GTTCCTGCTCCGGGTGCTCTGCTTCTGGCTGGTATGGGTACCGCTGCTGTTGGCCGTATTCGCCGTAAATTCTAATTATCATTAAAAATGAGATGATTATTAACGGTCTTGTACTTAATTGTACGAGACCGTTTTTTTATGATTTTATTTCTACTCAATCTGTCTTACTCGACTAATCCATTAATAACTCACACAGCCTTCACGGTTACTGGCCAATGTTAGAGATTATCCGCTTGCAGGAAGCATATAATAGATATATAATAATTAGCTGTTCGATTTGGAGGGTATTTACTACCCGAAAAGAAATGATAAAGCCTTAAAAATCAACAAGTTATATGAGCTTTAATAAAATAAGGGTTTACGCCAATCTTTCGATTGTTATACTGGTATTGGCTGTGGTATTGATTTTTCTGCTCAGCAACACACAGATTGTCAAAGTGAAGTTTCTTGGATGGACACTTTGGGAAAGTAAATCCTATACGCTTATTTTCGCTTCGGCTAACCTGGGAATTGTTTTTTTCCTGGTTTCCAAACGTATCAAACTTATTATCGGTCAGATGCGGGAGCTGAAAAAAGAAAAGAAACTTCGTAACAAAATCGAACATGAAGTAAAAAACCAAAACAAATAATAGACTTTCAGTCTTAAAGGATTTGAGACATTTAAACTTAAGGAGTAAATTATGAAAACATCAAAACTGGCACTGGCTGTTGTACTGACATTTAGCGTCATTCTATTAAGTGGATGTACCGATTGGAAAAAGAAATACCAGACTACTAATGCCGAACTGGAAAATCTCAAAGCTCTATTTGACAGAACAAGCGCTGCTCTTAGCGATTGCGAAAGAGATAAGTCCGGTCTACAGCGTCAGTTAGCATCTCAACCTAAACCGCAACCTAAATCTGCTCTCGAAGAAATGGGCGGAAAATACGATGCGGCCAAAGGGACTATTACCGTCACTCTTGACAGTAACGTGCTATTCAACTCCGGCAAAGTCGACCTCAAACAGGACTCTAAAAGCAGCCTGCAAAGGATTAGTTCTATCGTCAAAAGAGATTACCCTGGCAAAGAAGTTTGGGTAATGGGACATACCGACACAGACCCTATCAAAAAGAGCAAATGGAAAGACAACTGGGAACTCTCTTCTCAAAGAGCTTTATCTGTTGTCAGATACCTGGTATCTCAAGGTATCGATGCTAAAAATATGGTTGCTGCCGGACGTGGAGAATACCATCCGATCAGCCAGAGCAAAGCTGCTAACCGACGCGTTGAAATTATCGTTTATACTAGATAAAACTTAAAATGGGGGTTGGCTTTTACGTAACCCTTGTATTATTTTAATTAGAACTTCGGGCAAGGGATTTTTCCTTGCCCTTTTTATTGAGCAAAAAAGATGAGTAAGATAGCAATTATAGATTATGGCATGGGCAACCTGCACAGCGTACAAAAAGGCTTCGAAAAGGTTGGAGCTGACGCAATTATCATTTCTAATCCTGACGAGGTAGATGCTGCCGACAAACTGGTACTACCTGGCGTCGGCGCCTTCAGGGACGCTATAGCAACCCTCCAGGACAAAGGGTTTGTCGAACCGGTAAAGAAATTCGTCGACAGCGGTAAACCTTTTCTGGGAATATGCTTAGGACTGCAAATGCTCTTTGATGTCAGCTACGAAGATGGCGAATATCAGGGAATGGGAATCGTTCCGGGCAAGGTTGTAAAATTCGACTTCACTGGCCATCCTGACAAAAATGAATTGAAAATCCCTCATATGGGCTGGAATCGCCTGCAAATTAATCCTGGCAACCCAATTTACGAGGGCCTGCCAAATGAAACATACGTTTACTTTGTTCACTCTTACTATGTTGTACCAGAGGATGATTCTGTGGTTGCGACTACTACCGACCATGGCATAGAGTTTTGCTCCAGTATAAAACGCGGTAACCTGTTTGCCACTCAGTTTCACCCGGAAAAATCTCAAAACTTCGGTCTGAAAATCCTGGAAAACTTCTCTAAAATTTAATCATCCTGTCACTGCCGACTAATCAACTACAACTCATAGTTTAAAATTCAAAAGGGTTTGCAACTTAATGCAAACCCTTTATATTTTACAACTTACAGATCTAAACTATCTCAGTCTGCGACGCAGACCGCCAACCAGTGATGTACCAAAACCAGCAAGCAGGATAGCTGCTGGTGCTGGAACTGTTGGAGATGCTTCAAGATCAAGAATGTGAGAATCGCCGTTAGTGTCTGTTAGAATAACATTATCAAGATATGATTCTCCTGATGGACTATCGGTCATATAACCAACAATAATATCAATATGCAGTATTATTTCATTTGAATAATCTGCTGACGAAGGATATTTATCTGATATACTCTGGATTCCAAGACCACCAGTACCGTTTATGGAATAGGTCTCCCAGCCAGTATTCAAACTATCACCTCTATTATAGTTTATCCTTGTTGCATACCAGGGACCGGAAGCATCTAATGGTGCAGTATAAATCTTAACCTGCCAGTCAACATATTCACCAACATAATCTGTTGAATAAGTCAAATTCGCAAGGTCTGAAAACTTCATATCATATCCAAATAAATGATTGGCATTAATTCGCAATGCTGTATAATCAGTACCTGTACCTGCAGCACTTCCCTGAACACTGGCATAAAAAGAACCTGTTCCTAAATCAGGGTCAGAATAGTAATTTGTTGAAATACCAGCAGGAGCTATTTCATCCCAGTCCCAACCGGCAATAGCTGTAGGATCTGTATAAAAAGTCAGTTTATCGCCTTCTAAGTCATCTGGAGTAATAGTATGGATTGTTGTTGACGCAGAAACAATTGACGCTAATCCAAGGATTAGCAATAAAGAACACATTTTCTTCATTTTCACCACCTCATAAAATAATTAAGTAAAACATTTAAAATAAAACACACTCCATATAATACATAAACCACACCCATAAAGTCAACATAATTACATAAAACACTACCCAGTAACAACTTAAGTAAAACCAACACTTATTATCCAAAGTAAAAATATCTAACTTGTTTATAAAAAAATTTTTACTGCCTCTTGCAGGACGATCTTTCTTGAACTGCCGCTAGATTAAGATTAACTGATATTTTGCACTATACTTCACTCAAAAGCCGCCTGAGATGTGTTATAACTACTTTTTTGCTTTCATTTTATCTATAATCGAGATATACTTTATAACTGTTGCCTTGGACTGTATTAATTGGTTCGTGGTGCAATATCTGCCAGACGTAAGCTTCTGTTAGGTATTATGTTAAGTTACGAAAGGGCGAAAACTATTCTTGCCCTTCTAATATAAATCTCTATTAAATATATTCAAAAAAGAAAACTATGATAGTAGATTGTCACAGTCACATATGGCCGTCAAGGGAATGCCTGGGAAAAGCATCGAAATTTTCGTGCCTGGTACCTCAGAATACTGACGATGTTCCTAACCTTATCAGCTCCGGCGAGCATCAGGCTTCTTCCGGACCAGCTGATATCACCATTATCCTGGGGTTTGTCAGTAAACTGCTGGAATGTGAGATTCCTAACAAATTCATCAGCAGCTACGTCTCTGCCCAACCTGAAAGCCTCATTGGCTTTGCAGGGCTCGACCCGATGTGTGATGGTGCCAGGGATGAGCTCAACCAGATCATCGATGAAGGCATACTATCCGGATTTACCGTAAGCCCCGCCTGTCAGGATTTCCACCCTTACCATAGTAAAGCTTGCAGGCTATATGAAATCGCCCAGGACAACAAGTTACCCGTATATTTCCTGTATGGCGTGCAGCTGCCGTTCAAAGCGTCATTAAACCTTGCGGCACCAAGCGGCATTGATGAGGTTGCCAGGGACTTCCCGGATATGAAAATTATCATTTCACATCTCGGTTTCCCATGGATCGATCAAACCATCTCACTTCTAACCAAGCATGAAAATGTCTATGCCGACATTGCCGGACTCACCAATAAACCGTTCCAGGCTTATCGGTCTCTTATCCTCGCATATGAATATGAAGTAATGGACAAACTCCTTTTCGGCAGCGACTTCCCGAATTATACCGTCTCTGAAGCTGTCGAATATATTTATAACCTGAATAAAATCACTCGAGATTCAGTTTTACCCGCTATCCCACGAGAACAGCTCAGGGGAATTGTTGAGCAGGATTCTCTTTCTCTGCTTGGACTTAAAACTGGCGGAGACAAATCTGATTAATTAATTCATCATGAAAGAAACACGAGAAAACTGGGGTTCCCGTGCCGGGTTCGTTCTGGCCGCTATCGGGTCTGCTGTTGGTTTAGGTAATGTATGGCGGTTCCCGCATGAAACTTATGCTAACGGGGGTGGAGCCTTCCTTATCCCTTATATTGTCGCAATGCTCTCAATCGGCATACCGCTGCTCATTCTCGAATTCTCACTCGGTCATTATACCCAAAAATCTGCTCCTTTCGCTTTTGGCAAAATTAACAAAAAAATGGAGTTCATCGGCTGGTGGGCTATTGTCTCCAGCTTTATTATTGTTTGCTACTATGCTGTAGTGCTGGCCTGGTGCTTCAATTACCTGATCGATAGCCTGTACAGCATCTTTAATGGTAGCGAACTGCCATGGCTTGAAAATGCCAATGACCGCTTCTTCAAAGATTATCTCAAAAATAACGGCACTTTTGCTATTGGTACCGTCAGACCGTCAATTTTATTTTCGCTTATCGCCGTTTGGGTCATGATGTTCCTCTGCATCTTCCGCGGAGTTCACTATATAGGAAAACTCGTGCTGTTCATTGTTCCGATACCATGGTTCATGCTTATTCTGCTGCTTTGGCGAAGCTTGACCATGGAAGGATCTATGAGCGGAGTCGAATATTTCCTCGAACCTAACTGGGCGATGCTCGGAGAATCACATATCTGGCGCACTGCTTTTGGCCATGTCTGTTTCTCCATGTCAATTGGTTTCGGTACCATGATCACCTATGCCAGCTACCTGCACCGCAAAAGTGATATCAATAACAATGCCATGATCATAGGCCTCGCCGACCTCGGTACCAGCTTTGTTGCCGGGCTTACCGTTTTTGCCACTCTGGGTGCCTTTGCTTTAGAGCAACAAAAAGAAATCAGCGAAGTACTTGATTCATCTTTGGGACTGGCGTTTGTCGCGTTCCCAAAAGCACTGGCCAATATGCCGTATCCTAAATTCTTCTCGACCGTATTTTTCTTCGCCCTGTTTATCCTGGGACTTGACTCGGCATTCTCGCTTACTGAAGCTTCCCTTTCCAGTATAAAAGACAAAACCGGCTGGTCTCGCGTAAAGATACTTACCGTCATGTCAGGCATCGGTTGCATACTCGGCCTGCTTTATATCACCGAGGGCGGGCTCCAATGGTTCGCCACTGTTGACTCTTTCATTAACGAAGGTGAATTCGGTATAACCTGCGTGGTTCTGGTGCAATGTATTGCTCTAGCCTGGTTCTTTAATCTCAACAAACTGAAAGACCATGCCAACGAACGAAGCGACTGGAAAGTCGGTAACTGGTGGATCGCTATGATCAGGTACGTTGTACCAGGCGTACTTACCATACTTATCATCTGGGGACTATACGACAAAATCAATTCTCATGTATATGAATATATTGATCATGGTGGCAATTCTGTCGGAAAAATCGCACTTGCAGACTGTAGCCTGGTTGCTGGTGACGGCTCTATACTCGGACATTATGACAAAAAATCCGGTGACATCCTGGACACCGAAGGCAAACTGATCGCTACAATAGTCGTTAAAGATAACACTGTTATTGATAGTAATAAGAATATTATTGGCAGTATTACAAAATCCGGCGGATTTATTGTTGACGCCAACGGCAACCTTATCGGTAGTGACATGTTTGGGCTGGCTATGAACTGTATAGCGATACTGCTTTCGTTCATTCTGGCACTATGGCCAAATACCAGGCTGACTAATATTAAAGAATTCGAATAAACTTAAACGTATTTTTAGGTGAAACATGTATAACATGCTTGCGACAATAGCAGAAGGATCTTCAAAGATAGTATACGATGGAGAACTCTCGTTTGCTGCATGGGCTACTCTGATATTTATGATCGTCTCTATCGGCGGCGGACTGACCTGGAGCCTCTATCGGGCTGTTACTGCCGAAAAAAGATCTGACCAGCGTCAATACCCGGAAGAAGTATAAATCCTGTGTATTGCCGTTAAATATTTCAGGGTGATAAACTAAAAGTGACCTCTGGAAATTGCTTTTGATGCGGCAGTTTAAGATTTTGGTCGCTGACAAGGAACATAAAATCGTGCATATTGAGCTGTATTCAATGTTTTATGTGACACATGTCAGTACAAAAGAAAAACTAGTCGCTCAAAATGAATTTTCAGAAGTTGCCTGAATATAAATCTGTGGTATACTGCTTTACCACATCAAACCAGGCTACTGGTAAGTAAGAAGAATGAATAAAACAAAAAAAACTACTATGATTATCCTTTCTGCAGTACTCCTGTTCAATACCGGCTGTGTAGAAAGATTTATCAAGGTTACCTCAAGACCGCCAGGCGCCGTAGTCTGGCTCAACGATCAGGAGATCGGTACTACTCCGATTACCGTACCTTTCACCTGGTATGGCGAGTATTCCGTCACGCTGCGTAAAAATGGATACGAACCAATAAACACCTCCAGGAAAGCCGAAGCTCCTCTGTATCAGTGGCCGGCATTAGATTTCGTCTCCGAATGCCTGGTTCCATTTACATTCAAGGATAATCACGAATGGGATTTTGAACTGACTGCCCGGCAGGAAGTTGACCAAAACAAACTTATCATTCGTGCCGAACGTATGAAAATACAGGCAGAGTCAACTAAATAACTGACAATATCTGTTATTTGTAGATAATAATAACAAAAAAATAAATTATAAATTTTGCCGAATGGCATAAACTCACCTAACGAAATAAATATCTTAAATATATGGAACAATGGAAAGTACAACGAACCTCCGGTAAATGCGGTGGTACCGAAAAAGAGCTCGCCCCAGGCGAAGAAATATATGCAGCTTTGATCGAAACCGAAGAAGGATTTGATCGTGTTGATTTTTGTAAAGAATTCTGGGAAACCAGCCAGCCTGAAGTCTACTGCTATTGGAAGTCAAAAGTCCCGGTTAAGGAAGAAAAACAAAAACTGCTCGTTGACAACAACGTTTTGACTAACGTCTTTCTTAGACTTGCTGGAGAAGATCAGGAAAAGAAAATCAACTTCCGGTTCGTTCTCGCACTTATTCTCATGAGAAAAAGAATTCTTAAATATGAAACAACGGCTAATCAGGATGGCAAAGAAATCTGGAAAATGAAAATGGTCAAGGACCCGAACCTGCATGACGTTATCAACCCGCACCTGGACGACGAAAAAATCCAGGAAGTGTCACAAGAGCTTAGCTCAATACTTAACGGCGATTTCGATTAAGATTATATAGCTGTTCAAATGGCCGAACTGGCACTATTAATGTTGTAAAGGATTATAATGCAAACTTGTATATTAAAACCTGAATTCGCCTGCCGCTCGCACGGTACGGTAGCTGCTCGTTTCTCATTTGCAGGTTTACTATTAATTCTTATCCTGACCGTTACCGGTTGTCAGCCGAAACATGCTGCACCGCCTCCGGTACTTATGCTTGATGATGTGCTTACCGCTTACAACAACAATATCAGCAGCATCGAACCTTTCTACGCAAAGCTGGGGAAATGGAAAAGCGATGAAGGTAGTGATTCCGGTGGAAGAATATACTACTATCCGCCTGTCGGAGAACAGGATCTGCCAAGAATTTATATCCAGCTTGACACTCTACTGAAACCAAAAGTTGTTATGCTCGTCTCCGAACAGGAATACTATGGCATGATGATCGACAGTAATAAACAAAATGGATACTGGGGTAGACATAAAAATATCGGCAAACCATGCAGCAAAGCTATGCCGATCAATATTTCTTCTTTGATGGAAACGCTGACCCTGAAAACTATACCTGTCGAAAAAATTATGGCTTATAAGATTACCGACAAGTATAACATCATTGAATATGTAAACGAAAATGACCTGACGCTTTACCTGCATGAAGTCTTTTTTGACCGCTATGAAAATATACCAAAGAAAATATGTATCTATTCCATTGACGGTAAAAAAATCATTGAAAGCACCCTGGACAAGTTCAAACAGGTTGAATCAGGACCGATGCTGCCTACAAGGGTCCGGCTTGATTATCTGCCGAATGATGCTTACCTTGAACTTAAGATAGATAAATATAGTAATAACCCCAAAGACAAAAACTTTCTGTTCAAAATTGCCCTTGAACAGGTTCTACAATTTGAACAACTCGATAAAGATTGCCCGGAAGAATAAATGTCTTTTTATGCCAACAAAATATTAATACTGTTAATGATCCTCGCTGCCGCCTGCTGCCCGCTGGTCGGCTCCCAGGACATCCCAGGTAGCGTTTATTTCGACACTGTCAGCGACAGTAACAATATCTACTACATAATGAAAAACCACTTCGATGACAAAACGAGTTTTTCTGTTTTTCATTCTCATTCCAATGAGCCGCAATCCCCTTTGCTGCTCAATAAATATCCCAGCTCACCCGGTTTCTTTATCTGTCATGACAGCAATGCCGTAGCTTTCTTTAGCGATGGAACCTGTCTGGGTTACGGCAGCAACGGCCAAAAAACAACTTACCAGAGCCTGCCTGAAAATTATCTGCCGTATAATGCCGTCTCTTACAAAAACAAAATCTATATTCTCACCAGCAGCAATGGTGAATATTCCATATTCTATCTCGATAATAATCAGTGGATCCTTTATTCTGCTCTGCCTGCTGATATCTCCGAAAAATATCTTACCCCGAGAATTTTCGTTTTAGATAATCAGGTTTACCTGGCCGGCATTACTTCTGACGGTACACTCATCTGCGATGCCGTCAATGACAACGCCCTTGCCGGTCTTGACATTTCACTTGATGAAAACCTGAAACTCAAATCTATTAATGCTATTATCAGTGTTAACCGTACTAATGTTTTTATTACCCAGGTCGATAGCCACAAACCAAGATTTATCGCTGCTAAATTCATCAACAACAGCTTCACCAGCAAAGTTGAAATACCAACAAATACGCTGCCGGAGATAACTTCAAAAAAGTTCTCGTTCGCCAGCTGCCAGAGCGACCTGATGTTCGCGGTCTATCACGAAAAGCAAATTTACATCCAGAAATACGATCTTAACGGAACGCTCATTGGCGAACCGCTGGTTTCTTATCCTATCAGCACCGGGGAAGCCATTAAAGAAATTTATATTCAAATACTGGGATACTTATCAACTGTAATTGTTGCTGTAACTATTATTATATATTTCAGAAAAGCCGTTGCCGGAGGACCTGTACCGCAAACTGCACAAGGCAGACCGTGCCCGGTAACCCTGAGACTGCCGGCCTTTATCATAGATATGATTTGCATGTCGTTCGTTTTGGACATACTTTTCTTCTTCTTAGACCTCGCCCACCTGGTTAATAACGAACAGCTTATCAAAATTTATGAGCAAATGCAGGTTCAGGAGCAAACATCCGGCATTATCAATATCGACCTAACCCAGCTTTTCATAATGATAGCCTCTCTATTTATTGTCATGATCTTATACTTCACTCTTTTTGAATGGCTCCTGGCTTACACTCCGGGTAAAGCGCTCTTTGGCATTAAAATAGCTGATTACAATACACTTGCACCAATCAAAGAAAAGGCCTTCAGAAGAATATTGATCAGAAATATTTACAGGATATTGGAATTACTTTCCTTTGCTATCTTTATCACCCTGCCGCTTATCGTCATCATAATGACCATCTCTCCTCGCAAACAAAGACCGGGCGATATGATTTCCGGTACTACCGTTATTCTAACCAGAACGTACAAAAAGAATACCGGACAAAATTTCGACCATCAAGCATAGCAAAAAATCGCCCTGATGTTTCTACTGAAAAATTTGCTCTAATCGCGATTAATAAACGGAATCCTCGGATCTCCCTCTGGCATCGGATCATATGCCGGGTCATCTTCCGGCTTATACAATATCTGGCCCTCGGCAAAGCTGTCTCCAAGCTCTATCTTGCCATAAGAAAATTTATCACTCACATTCAAGATCTTGACTTTACCGACAAATTCACCCGGTATGTTTCCAAGGATATCTCCTGTATCCGGGTCAATTATACTTTTAGGTATTCCACGAACAACATATGTATCGCCAACCTCAATCATACGATCTTCACCACCGGTTATATAAAGCATATCGCCATCAACCCGGGCAACTTTGGGATGATATTTTGTCTCTGCTAAAACCTGGGTGATCTCCCACACTGCCTTATCCAGCATCTCGTTGGTAGCCCGACCTAATGTGGTTTTGTAAAATGCATGACCGCCAAACGCTACACTGTCATCCCGCATTGAGTCCTGCTGATTAGTCGTCTTTGCCTTACCCTCAACACTTATACTCGCCACCGTCTGACCCGTCTGAACATCTACTACTGTCAATGTAGCTGCTACAATTGAATAACTGGTAGGTCCAAAAACCGTCAGGATTCGACCTATTCCATGGGTAGTCTCGACATGGCCAAAATCTGTTACTACTCCACGTATCAGATATTTTACATGTTTCAGCTGACCCATTTGCAGACGACCCTGATCGCGGAACATCGTACCCTGGCTCTGGTTCAGCTCCTTGAGGATCTGGTTGAAATACTGACGTTCAATCACGACATATCTCTTCGTAGCTATCAGCCTTTCTGTTAATTGTTCGGCCATTCCGGCACCAATCTGACTTTGCATAGTTGATTGAGCTCGATTTTCAAAGGTCAGCACCGCTATCGTTGGTTTTACAAACTTAGCCTCCTGTTCTGGCGTATAAACAACACTGGAACATCCAAAAATAAAAAAAATAAAAAAAATGTGTATAAAAACAGCCTTTTGAGGCATATTAATATGGAAGCATATAGGTTTTATTGATTTTAAACTATTATCTGATTTTTTATTGGATTGTTTATTTCTCATGTCGAATTTATCGGCGTTGGATTCTGGTTTTCTTAAATCAATTCGCTATAAATAAGCTTTAATGGTAGGCCCAAAAGTGGAGTTACAACACTGAAATTTTGTTTTTTTATGAAACCTGAAAACACCTGTTAAACTATAATTATATTACAGCCGATAATTAAAACATACGATAGAAGAGAATTTTGTAGTGTTCTCTTCATATTACTGATTTTTTTCGGTAATGAAAATATTCCTTAATAGGGAAGGTAAAAAAATGGTTGATTCTACATTACAAGTTTATCTTGAAGAGATCAACGCGACAGACTTGCTGACAGCAGACGAGGAAAAAGAGCTGGCCTATCGCGTTATGGATGGCGACCCCGAAGCTAGAGACCTCATGATTCGCAGTAATCTAAGGCTCGTTGTTAATATAGCTAAAAAATATGTCAAATCCGGCATGATGCTGGCTGACCTCATCGAAGAGGGTAATCTCGGACTTATGAGAGCGGTCGAAGGGTTCGACCCTGTTCATGGCGTTCGGTTCAGCACTTACGCTTCCTGGTGGATTAAGCAGGCTATCAAACGGTCACTGGTTAACAGTACCCAGCCTATCCATGTCCCGGCATATATGGTGGAAATGATTACACGCTGGAAACAGTCTATGGTTGCTCTTACCGACAAGCTCGGCAGAACTCCTACCCTCACCGAGATGAGTGAGGCGATGCAGGTATCTCAAAAGAAGATCAATATCATTAGAAAAGCGGTAGAAGCTTCTTCTTCCGGCACACAAATGCCCGCTTCAGAAGATTCTAACGCCATAAATGATATGCTGGAAGATATTAAAACGCCTCGACCGGAAGATCCGATGACTACCGCAGACGAGATGGACAATATCAGGAACCTGCTCGATATGATGGACCAGCGCGAAGCTACTATTCTAAAACTTCGATACGGACTTACCGGCGGCGAACCAATGACTCTCAAAGATATCGGCAAAGAAGTTAACCTGACACGCGAACGTGTTCGACAGATCGAAAAGGAAGCTCTTGCTAAACTTCACGCTATTATCGAAAGCGAAGAAGGTTAATTACTGCTATTTTTAATATTTCAAACCCCAGTCAGTTCGGCTGGGGTTTTTTATTGGACAATTACCAAATCTATCATTATCCTTATCTAAATAAATGAGTTAAGAGTATATTTTCATTTACAAGGAAACCAACTATGACCGATAGTACCACCGTCGAAAGAATCAAATCACTTATCCGCGACATACCAGACTTCCCCAAACCTGGCATACTTTTCCGTGATATTACTACCCTTCTCTCTGACAAGGAAGGACTGCACCTCGCTTGTGCCGCGATGGCTGAACCTTTCAAAGACAAAGGCGTTGAACTGGTAGTCGGAGCTGAAAGTAGAGGGTTCATTTTCGGAGTTGCTATCGCCCATTGCCTGCAATGCGGATTTGTTCCGGTTCGCAAACCTGGAAAGCTGCCTTACGATACTATCAGTGAAAGTTACGAACTCGAATACGGCACCGACAGCCTGGAAATTCATGCTGATGCTGTCAAACCCGGCCAAAAGGTACTGCTCTGTGACGACCTGCTCGCTACCGGCGGAACTATGGAAGCTTGCTGCAAAATGGTAGAAAGACTACAGGGCGATATCGTCGGCATATCTTTCCTCATCGAACTCGGATTCCTCAAAGGACGCGACAAACTCAGCAAATACGATGTCGAAACCATTGTAACTTATTGATTTTTATCCAAACTTCATGAGAAAAGTGGGGAACGTTATGGCTTTATCTCAAAGTTTCGCTAATTCTAATGAATATAAACATTGGCTTGGTTCTCTTAAAAACAAAGTCAGGAACGCCCAGCTCAAAGCAGCGGTTTCTGTTAACCAGGAACTGCTTAGGTTTTATTGGGAGCTGGGAACTGATATTGTCGAAAAACAGAAAAACACATCATGGGGTGATGGCTTTATCAAACAATTGAGCAAAGACCTCACCGCTGAATTCCCCGATTTGAAGGGTTTTTCTTATAGTAACATCAAATATATCCGGCAATGGTCTTTATTCTGGACAACTATTATTCCAATTGGCCAACAAGCTGTTGGCCAATTAGATAAAATCACACAAATACCTTGGGGGCATAATGTTACGATTATTTCAAAGTGCAACAGCACATCAGAAGCACTCTATTATGTCGAAAATACGATAGCCTATGGTTGGAGCAGAAGTGTCCTGGTTCATCAGATCGAAAGCGGCCTTTGGCAGCGAGAAGGCAAAGCCATTTCAAACTTTTCAAACGTCCTGCCGCAACCGCAATCTGACCTTGCCAGTCAAACACTAAAAGATCCTTACGTATTCGATTTTCTAACTCTTTCAAAAAAACATGACGAAAGAGAATTGGAAACAGGCCTCATTGATCACATTACAAGTTTTCTTCTCGAACTTGGCTCAGGATTTGCCTATGTTGGCAGACAGATGCCGTTACAGGTTGGCGAAAGAGAATTCTTCCTTGACCTTCTTTTCTATCATGTTAAACTCCATTGTTATGTGGTTATTGAATTGAAAACAGTTGATTTTGAACCGGAGCATGCCGGTAAATTAAACTTCTACATCAAAGCTGTTGACGAACTCATTAGAGACACAAAAGACCATCCGACAATAGGCATTCTTATATGCAAAAATAAAGACAAAATGGTAGCTGAATATGCTTTAAGCGATATTCATAAACCTATAGGCATATCTGAATATAAGATCACTCAGTCACTACCTGATGAACTTAAGTCCAGTCTGCCATCTATCGAAGAGCTGGAAAGTGAGTTAAGTAAAAATATCGTGAATGAATAACCATTTTCTTCTTGAGTATAAAAGAGGTAATAAATGAAAACTAGCCTTTTCGGTCCTTGTGGTATTTACTGTGGTGCCTGCGGCGCAGACGATTGTGCCGGGTGCAAGAGCGACATCATCGACGATACTATCACAAACTGCAAATTCAGAATCTGCTCTATGCAAAAAAATCTCGAATTCTGCTGCGACTGTAATGAGTATCCCTGCCCGGGTTTAACCGGTTTTATGAACGATCAATGGCCGCACCATCACACAGTTAAAGATAACAATGAGTTTATCAAAACTCATGGTAAAGATAAGTGGCTTGAGCAGCAGAAAGCTATCTGGCAATGTCCTGGGTGCGGTGCTGAAATAATGTGGTATCAGAAAAAATGCAAGTGTGATCTGGATATCGACGCTTGGGATTTGCCAGAAGATAATAATCTTTTCTAATCTATATTTTCAACTAGGATGTATCCTGTTGAACTGTTTGATAAAATCATATTAAAAAAGGAGATTGTTCATGGTCAAAACTAAATATTATTTCATCGCTATCTGTCTGACTCTCATATCTACTTTATACTCTGCCAAATTGCTGGCCCAAACATCAGACTCCACCCTGGATATCAAACGCATAACTTTTGCCGACAAGGATTTTCCTAAAAGCCTGTACAACATATTCACCGGTAATGATGAGACTCCATATCTCGAATATCGGCTGCCCGATAATTATTCCAAAGACAAAACCTATCCGCTCATTCTCTACGTACCGGGCTACCATGGCTCGGCCGGCGGCAACATCCAAAACGCCATAGATATCGCCGGTTCCAACCAATGCATAGTTGCATCACTACCGCTGTTCAAAAAAGATGTCAATACCGCAGAAGTCGGTAACGGTGTAATTGTCAGCTTTAACGACTACGAAATTTTATCCAAAGCCTACCATACCATGCTTGGTAAACTATTCGAAGAAGTGCCAAACATCCAGTTCGAAAAAAGCACTATGGCCGGCTTCTCCAACGGCGCCATTACAACCGCTATTTTAGTTTCGATGCACGATGAATTCATCCTCAACCATTTTCAGAACTTCTGTATTGTCGATCATGGCTGGTTCCACCTCAGCGACCTGCACAAATATCCAACCTGCGAACGCCGCTTCCTTATCTTTGTCGGCGACCAGCCGGACTACGGACGCGACCTTAAACTGCGCGGCGCTAAACTCGCCCAGGACGCCTGGCAATTCCTTGACATAAACCTCGAAAGCAGAATCCTGAAAAATACCGGCCATCAGCTTACTACAGATTGTAAAAAACAGATCCGTGAATGGATATTCCCAAAACCAAAAATCGAAACAGAACAATAAGGTTACACTGCAAACCCACAACTCATCATACTTCGTTATTGTTATTTTCCTTTTTGATTTCTGTATAATAGAAAACAAAAACTAGTTCTCCGGCAGATAACCATACTTACTGCACTCTACCAGTATATCCATCGCCAGTGGCGCTGATGTCGCGCCACCGGTTGTATTCCTCACTTCTGTCAATACCGCAACTGCTATCTTACGACCGTCAAAAGCCTCGGCAAAGCAGCCGAAGACAGAAAAATCTGTCGTTCCGGTTTTGCCGTAAACCTTGACCGATTCCGGCTCCCATGGCGGTGGATAAACATGATCATATGCGGTTCCTCCAAACTCATTTACCACCTCGTACATACCTTCACGCACAATGTCAACATTACTCTGCATCGCCACACGATATTCCTTACGTACCACCTCTGGATCTTTTATTATTGTCGGTGCCAGGAAAACACCGCCACGACTTATCGTCGCCATACTATTGGCTATCTGTAATACCGAACAGCTCACCGGTCCGCGGCCGATACCAACATACCTCAAATTCCTCATCGAAGGATATCTCTGACCTATCGGGCTCACATATCCGGCGGTCTCACGAAACGCGCCCCACGACCGATCGGCTGTCAGCTCATCCGGCCATTCTAATATCCGCCTGCCGAAACCGGCCATATTCAGCCAGTCGATTGCCCGCTCCGGGCCAAGCTTCTCCATTACCTTGATCGGGAAAAAGTTACTACTGCGCTTTAATGCCGATACAGGATCAATATCACCAAGAACATGAATATCAGACGGACCGCCCTCCCAATCTTGACTATAACTATCTACATAATATTTCGTGTTTCGGTCTATTACTCCATACTCCAATCCGCCCAGGATATTTGTCGGCTTCAGCGTCGAACCCGACTGATAGTTCTGGCTCAACGCCAGGTTTCGCTCCGCGGTCCTTTTCGACGCTGGAACATTTGGGTCGAACTCATGCGGACGAAGCTCTCGCAGTACATCATCTTCAAAAAATCTGTTCAGGTCATAGCTCGGCATCGACACCATCGCCAGCACTTCGCCGCTAGTAACGTCCAGCACCACCGCGCCGCCGGTTACTGCCGTACCTAACGAACTGTAACCCTTAAATAATTTCTGGATCGATTCCTGAAGTTTAACATCTACTGTTATCGATACATTATCTCCTACCGCCTGTTCAATCTCCTGGATCACATCTCCTTCATAGTTACTCTGCTGCCAGCCGCGACTGCCATGCAGCCTCGATTCAAACATATACTCAACTCCCCACAATCCCTTTCGGTCGCCGCTGCGATATCCGGCCAGCTCGTTCGGCAGCGGCATCGCCTCTCCAAAACTTAATCGATCATATTCCTCTCGACTGCGTGATACCTGGCCGACCAAATGCGGCACTGCTTCACCATGAGGAAAGTTCCTGTACTTATCAGCACTTATCGTTATCAATCTGCTGCTGTCATTATCTGCCAAAAACTCACCGTTATAATGACGTTCTATCTCCATTGCCTTTTCACGGCTGATTGAACCCAGGATCTTCTGGGGAACCTCCATTTCCTGGATTGGTGTGTCATAATATATTTTACGTAAACGCTGATACTCATCGGGGATACACCTCGCATAATCAGCAAAATACTCCGCTTTATTACGCGCGGGTGGGCGGGTCTTATTAGCATTCACATACCACTTTCGCCTGGCCAGCCACAACCGGGTAGAAAAGATCTCCTCGTTCACCCGGTCTATCTCGGCCCGAATATCATCAATCGACACCTCGCATATCTCAGACAGCTCTGCTATCATCTGGTCTGCCCGACCTCGCTGGTATCCGTATTCTTCCATAAAATAATCCAGCACTTCCCGGTCGCTCGCATTCGCATGCTTTTCATTCTGGCGATATCGCAATGCAAAGTACCGGTAAAAGCGAACATCATACAGCCGCGTCAGCTTATAGTGTACCCGCACTCGCCATTCTGGCACATCATGTGCCAGTACAACACCGTTTCGATCTAATATACTGCCACGCGCAGTCTCCAGCCATCTTGGGCTACGCTTCAGCAGCTGCTCGGTCTCTTCTACAAAATAATCATACTTATACACCTGCAGGTAAAACAGGCGACTGACAAGCACCACGTTAAACAAGACAACGAGCAATAATAATAATTTCAACCTTCGATCAAACATAGGACTCTTTTATAAACAACAAAAAATCTTTTCTTCTTTTGGAAACAAATTTGTCTGTAAATATGTATCTTGAACTAATGCTATTCCTTTCTGCCATATCATCAAATCTCTAAATGTCTGCATATCCTTTCCCTTCAAAATAATGTTAATCTAACTTATTTCCCTCCTTCTATCTCCTCGCTTCTATCTCATTTTTCCACTGAATTTATCATTCCGACAACCATTCTTTTTAGCTCATCAATATCAGTAAGAGTTTTATTGTAGTTATCACATTCGATATATCCCAGCTTCATCGATATTTCAACTTGCGTTTCCAGCTCGTACAACGAACCGCATGCTACTCGTAAAAATCTGACAAAATCTGGAGCAGACCTCCTGCCATAACCCTCTGCGATATTACTCGGCACAGAAACAGCTGCTCTTCTCATTTGAGATACTAAACCATATATTTCTTCTTTCGGAAACAAATTTGTCTGCAAATATGTATCTTGAACTAATGCTATTCCTTTCTGCCATATCATCAAATCTCTAAATGTCTGCATATCTTTTCCCTTCAAAATAATGTTAATCTAACTTATTTTCCCCCTTCTATCTCCTCGCTTCTATCTCATTTTTCCACTGAATTTATCATTCCGACAACCATTCTTTTTAGTTCATCAATATCAGTAAGAGTTTTATTGTAGCTATCACATTCGATATATCCCAGCTTCATCGATATTTCAACTTGCGTTTCCAGCTCGTACAACGAACCGCATGCTACTCGTAAAAATCTGACAAAATCTGGAGCAGACCTCCTGCCATAACCCTCTGCGATATTACTCGGCACAGAAACAGCTGCTCTTCTCATTTGAGAAACTAATCCATATATTTCTTCTTTCGGAAACAAATTTGTCTGTAAATATGTTTCTTGAACTAATGCTATTCCTTTCTGCCATATCATCAAATCTCTAAATGTCTGCATGTCTTTTCCCTTCAAAACATTGTTAATCTAACTTATTTTCCCCCTTCTATCTCCTCGCTTCTATCTCCTCGCTTCTATCTCCTCGCTTCTATCTCCTCGCTTCTATCTTCTCTCTCTTTTACTTCCAATTTTTCCCTTCCTTACTCGTTCCCACAAGATATTCAAGGTTGCCCGCCATCAGCTCGCCCGCCGGACGAAGCATATCAAACTGCATAAATATTATCCGGATTATCGCCGTTATCGGCACCGCCAGCAGCATACCAACTATCTGCCACAACAGCCCCCAGAACGATAACGCCAGTAATATTGTTATCGGATGAAGCTTCATACTCTGACCCAGAAATTTCGGCTCCAGGAAATTACCTATTACTATCTGCACACAGCCAGGCAAAACTACCACCATCGTTATCGCCATCGTACTGTCATATTGAGCTACCGCTACCGGTATCGGCAGCAATGTCGCTATTATCGAACCGATAGAAGGGATAAAATTCAGCAGAAACGCCAGCATACCAAATACCGCAGCTAGCTGAAGTTTGAATATCGCTAAAACCACCCAGACCAGTATCCCCGTCGCTGCCGAAGAGACCATCTTTGTCAGGATAAACCGACGCACCTTCTGATCAATCTCACCCAGCACGCCCTGCCTTACCGTACCAGGATCTCGACCGGATATCATAAATATTATAAATATTGTCAGCAGAAACAAAAATGCCGCAGCGCTCTTGATCTGGCCCAGTGTATCTGTCACAAAACCAGGGATCTTTTTACCAAAATCCTTCAAGATCTGCTCGGCATCTATACCATTGGCCTTTAGCTTCTCATTATCCAGAATCTCGGCTGTTTTTGCAGTAAACGCCTTGAAACTATCCGTATACTGACCGGCTACCTCTATTATCGAGTTCACCGCGCCTGTCACCATTACAACAACAATGGCTATCACTATCACTACCACCAGCAGCGTCAGCACTACCGCAAGCGAACGGGGTATCTTCAACTTCAAAACCTGCCAGTCCAGCAGCGGCGATACCATCGATATCACAAAACATGCCATTATAAACGGTACCAGAAATACCTTGGTAAACTGTAATACCATACACAACGCCACCAGCGCCAAAAACACCAGCGAACCGGTTATCAACCAGATATTTTCATTCTTCTGAGCCATATTCAACACTCACTATCTAAGTTTATTATTTACTCAAAGTACCTTTAGAACTATTTACTAAAACTTATTCACAATCGACTTTATTAAATATCAATTAGCTTACCGCTCCGCGGCTTTCATGCCCTTATGCCTCATCCCTTATCTCTTATGCCTGGCAAACTGGCCCTCAGCCAGTTTGTATATATAACAATTCTAACACACTGTAATTGTAATGGTTACAACCAAAACGGTCAAACATTGTTTTACTAAACAACTATACAGAAACAGGTGCCCCGACTTCCGTCAGAACACCTGCTCTAATTTTCCAGGTTACGCCATGTGCCGGCACTTAAAACAGCGTGAGCCGACAGGCGAATATAATAACTCTTCACCTGCTTGCAACATGTGAAGCATACTTTGTTCTTAATTCTTAGCTCTTCTCACACCTTCTACCTTCATCGGCAGACCAAACAGGCGGATAAAACCGGTTGCATCAGTAACATCATAGTCACCCATCTCAAAACTTGCCAGGTTGGTATCGTACAGGCTGTACGGGCTCTTCACACCCACCGGCACACAATTACCCTTATACAGCTTCAGGCGTACATCACCGCTTACTACCTGCTGGGTACTGTCAACAAAGGCATCCAGAGACTCACGTAACGCGGTAAACCACTGACCGTTATATACCAGCTGGGCATACTTCAACGCTACCTGCTGCTTGTAATGATAGGTCTCACGGTCCAGGGTCAAGGTTTCAAGGGCGGTATGTGCTGTATACAATACTGTTCCACCCGGTGTTTCATAAACGCCGCGGCTCTTCATTCCTACCAGCCGGTTCTCAACGATATCGATCTTACCGACACCATGCTTGCCGCCCAGCTCGTTTAGCTGCTCCATTATCGCTACCGGACCGGTCGCTTTACCGTTTATACTTACCGGCACACCCTTCTCAAATCCGATCTCGACATACTCGGCCGCATCCGGTGCCTTCTCAATTGTACTGCTCATTACCAGCATATCATCTTTCGGCTCATTCCATGGATCCTCAAGCTCCGCACCTTCATGACTGATATGCAGCAGGTTCCTGTCGCGACTGTAGATTTTTTCCTTGGTCTGGTCGATTGGAATATTACGTGCCACGGCATAATCAATCGCCGCCTCACGATTGGTCAGTTCAAATGATGGATCTTTCCACGGTGCTATTATCTGCAGCTGCGGTGCCAGTGCCATAAAGGTCAACTCGAATCGTACCTGGTCGTTTCCTTTTCCGGTCGCACCGTGTGCTACCGCGTCGGCTCCTTCTTCCAATGCCGCCTTTACCATCTTTTCCGCGATCAGCGGACGGGCGATACTGGTACCCAGCAGATAACCGTTCTCATATATCGCACTTGCCTTCAGCATCGGCCAGATATAATCGGTCACAAACTCTTCTCGCAAATCGCCTACTATACATTTGCTGGCACCACTCTTCATGGCCTTCTCCTGGATTCCCTCCAGTTCGCTGCCCTGGCCCAGCTCCGCGGCATAGCCGACAACTTCACAATCGTACTTTTCTTTCAGCCACGGCAGGATAACACTGGTATCTAATCCGCCACTGTAAGCCAATACTATCTTATTAATCTTCTTTGACATTTTATTTCCTCTAACTGCAAAAAATTAATTAATTATATTCACATAAAGTTTTTATTCGGCCTGCCGCATTGCGGCAAACCTGCCAAAACATTAGTCTTTTAGTTTCTTTACTGCAGATACTAGCATAGATATTAATTCATCACAATCAGATAATAAACTTTTATACATTTTCTCATCTAACATGCTAACATCTTTCATAAGTGAAATCCAATATCCTGCCTCATTAGCTTCTTTAAGTGCAATACTCATTTTATGACAAAAATCAGATCTACTCTCTGCAAACTCCGCTTCTCGTATCAATGCACCTATTGCTGTTCCACTTCTAACAAATTGCTTACTTAATACATATTCTTTTTTTTCAGCTTGAATATACTGTGTACACCTCACGACTCGAATAGCAAAATCATAACTTTTCGACTGTAATAATGTAGGCTCATTTTTCCCCATAAAACTCACCTCTTACCTTTTACTTCTTACCTCTCACTTTTACCTCTACCTATTTCTTGCCAAACGGTGATAGATCACGCAGGTATTTAATTATCGGTGGTATTATCTCAATCGCGTAATCTACCTGTTCTTCAGTGTTATACCTGCTCAGACTGAACCTGATCGAACCGTGCATCGAAATAAACGGCACACCCATCGCCTGCAAAACATGACTCGGCTCCAGAGATTCACTCGAACATGCCGAACCGCTCGACGCTGATATCCCTATCTGGTCCAGCTGCATCAAAATTGATTCTCCCTCGATATAGCTGAAACCTATATTGGTTGTATTCGGCAGCCGCTCGGCATTCTGACCGTTTGCCACACTGTCTGGACAGTTTGTCAAAATACCTTTCTCCAGCTTATCTCGAAGAGCCTTCACCCGGGTATTCTCTTCCTCGATATTCTCGCCCGCAAGCTCACATGCCTTACCCAACGCCACAATACTCGCAACATTCTCGGTACCGCCGCGCCTGCCATGCTCCTGGTGACCGCCGGTCAGATACGGTGTCAGCTTCAGACCCTTGCGAACGTATAACACCCCGATACCTTTCGGAGCGTGCAGTTTATGGCCCGACAGACTCAGCATATCAATCGCCATATCGCTTATCTGAAAATCTATCTTACCTACTGTCTGAACGGCATCTGTATGAAATGTTCCGCCCGCATGGCGTACCATCTCGCTCACTTCCTTGATCGGAAAAATAACGCCAGTCTCATTATTGGCATACATTATCGAAACTAACGCCGGTCCATCTTTCAATGCCTCTGACAGCTGGTTCATATCCAGGTTGCCGTCATGGTCAACACCCAGCTCTGTCAGCCGATAACCCTTCATCTGGAGAACTTTGCAGGTCTCCCGGATCGCTGGATGCTCCACCTTACTGGTAATAATATGACGGCAATTATCGTTCCTGTCCAAGAAACCACGCAATGCCATATTATTACTCTCTGTCCCGCAACTGGTAAATATTATCTCGTCCGGCAAACATCCAAGCAGCCCGGCTATCTGCTCTCGAGCAATATCGACATCTCGCCGAACTTCGCCGCCAAAACTGTGCATACTCGACGGATTACCGTATCTCTCTGTCAGAAACGGCTTCATCACCTCAAATACTTCAGGTGCAATAGCCGTTGTCGCGTTATTGTCAAAATATATATTTTCTGCCATGATAGTCCTGCTATCTTTTAATTAAATGTACTTTGCAAAAATAATGTCACTAGCGAAAAAACTTAAACCTTGCGCCAGCTTTAAAACAAGTTGTGAGCGACAGCGAATTATTCCTGATGTCAACGTACATCAGGTCACATTAACTCTTCACTCATTTATACCGCTTCTACCATCAACTCTTTCGCCACATAATCCTGAAGCTTAACCTGCACCAGCCCTTTAAGCGTATTCGCTGACGCCGGACAGCCCGCACACATTCCTTTGAGCTTAACCTTCACCACATCACCGTCAATGTCAACCAACTCTATATCTCCACCGTCTGCCTGCAGCGCCGGACGAACCTTTTCATCCAGGGTCTTTTCGATTAGCTTTATCTTCTGCACCAGCGTTAGCGGCTCGGCCTCTTTCTCCGCAGCCAAACAAACGCCAGATTCCTTATTCAATCGCTGTAGTATCTCATTAATCTCAGACTTGCAATGTCCGCAGGCACCGCCGGCCTTGGTATAGTGCATTACATCGTCAAGGTCAACCAGCCCGTTCTCTGTTACTGCTTCTACGATCTCTTTTTCGGTCACGCCAAAACAGTTACAAACAACATCACCTTCCAGCTGCTTTGGATCTATCGGCACACCGCCGTTGTTATAATATGCTATCGCCGCTTCCAGCGCTTCACGACCCATCACCGAACAATGCATCTTATGTTCCGGCAAACCGCCCAGCTCTTCCGCGATCTGCTTATTCGTTATCTTGCCGGCTTCTTCCAGTGTCAGCCCCTTAACCATCTCGGTCAAAACCGAAGAGGTCGCTACCGCACTGCCGCAGCCGAAAGTCTTAAACTTCGCATCGGCAATCTTACCATTCTCATCCAGCTTAAAGGTAAACTTCAACGCATCGCCGCAGGCAAGCGACCCTACCTCGCCAACACCATCCGGCTCTTCAATCTCTCCTACATTTCTTGGATGAAAAAAATGATCCTTTACTTTATCTGTATATTCCCACATGTTGCTGTTTCCTTATTCTGTGAGTTAATTATAAAATCTTTCTCTATCTACTTTCAAAATCAACAACCGGCAAACTAAACCAGCTTCCGGCATACTTCAGGCTCTGCCGTAAATCAAGGCCGCAAAATTAAATCAGCCTCACGCGGTAGCAACGCCCCAAAAGCCCCCGACCTCTCACTTCCTGCTTCCAGCTGAATCAAATATAATACCGCAATTTGCAGTTTTTTGCAAAAAATATACTTCCTCTTTGTACTCCTTTCGTAAGCTGTTACCAACTAACGAACTAATCGCCCACTTTCGCAAACTGCCGGCTATTCTTTAACCCGCATCCGCAAGCTTCTTACCACTAATATAGTAACTAATTTATTTTTAGCAGCTAACATAAGCCAAAATCAAATATTTAGTGAAACACCCGCCCTGTCTCAGACACAACAAATGAGACAGTAATAAGCAAACTCTTTACTACAACACACTTACGAATAATACATGTCTCATTTAATCCTGATCAATGTATCATTAAACATAGTGATACACTAAACAGCCGTTTTTCGCCTGAAATCACAATATTATAGCCTTACCTATACCCAAAAGACAAATTAAATGAAACACTTTCTAAAAAATAAAAACAAAAACATATCACCTTAAATCCTTATTAAAAAACCACTTACGAATAGTTTTATTTTCTGGCACGCCTATTGCTTTTCTGTATATACGGAATATAACAATAAAAACGTTACGGAGGCTTTAAAAATGGAAAAACAACAACCAAAACCAATAACTGAAATTACTAGGGCGAAAATTGAAAATACTAACCTTCCTGTTGCAATTCAGAGCAGGATAGAAAAAATCCTGACAATGACCGTCTCTTATATCGATCTTCCTGAATTCAACCGGCCAACAGTGGTCAGCGAAATTCTGAAAGATAAGGTCGAAATCCCGATAGACGGCACAATCACACCTGAACAGGAAAAAATACTATTCAAGCAGATGAACTATGCCAGGTTCAGACTTTGCCAGCTGCGTAGAAAACTTCTTCGCCAGAAAGACTGGGAAGATGAAACCATCAAAGAACTGCTTGAAATATACCGTTACCAGATGGACTCCAGGTCAAATATCGTTAATGGTAATATGGGCCTTGTCCTTTCCCTGGCACGCAAAAGCAAATATCAGGGAGTTGACTTCACCGACCTGGTCAGCGAAGGAAGCGTCGCCTTACTAAGGGCTGTTGAAAAGTTCGACTTCACTAAAGGTTTCAAATTCAGCACTTACGCCTGCCACGCGATCCTGAAAGGATTCTACCGTGCCGCCGGCCAGAGCTATACTTACAACGAACGGTTCCCAACCCAGCTGGAAAACGCTCACGACAAGGACGACAACGATATTCGCTCCAACAGGATCTGGAAAGACGATCTACAGGATGAGTTCAAGGTTATATTTGATAAAAACCTTGCCAGGCTCAACTCGACAGAAAGTTCTATCCTGAAAATGAGATTTTCTATCGGAACCGAACACAACGAACCAATGACTTTGAAGTCTGTCGGAGAGAGACTTGGACTTACCAAAGAACGCGTCAGGCAGATCCAAAACGAGGCACTGGCCAAAATGAAACCGGTGGCACGCGAAAGACTTGAAGTCAAATAAACTACTTATGTAGAGCATATTTTATCCTTTAAGGTTTCTCGGAGAAAACGAAAGGGGCTGAAAACTTCAAACGGATAAAATGTGCGGCACAAATGTGCTGTATTTGGAAAAAAGAACGATACCGAATCGTTTCTGGAAATAACCATACAACACTAGCTTAGTCCGCTTGTCGGACTGGCGACAAAGGAAGCGAGGCTCCCCGCCTTAGCTTCCTTTTGCTTTTAAAGCATTCTACTTACCCTCAGGTTCAATATTACCGCTTGCCTTCTACCCCATCCCACCATAAAATTAATATCCATGCCAAATTTTAATGACATCGCTATCTGCCTCGGGAAAGTCACATATTCCGAATCCAGCCAGATCGTTACCCTGTTCGGCCGCGAGCGCGGGCGTATACGAGCAATCGCCAAAGGTTCACGCCGTGAAAAATCAGGGTTCTCCGGCGGTATCGACCTGCTATACCTCGGAACAGTAGGATTTATCACACCACGCGGCAGCAGCGAACTGTCAACCCTCACAAACTTCACGCTCGACCAGTCTTTTCCAGGGCTGCGTAAAGATCTGCTAGCTCTCAATGCAGCACTATTCCTCGCTGAGTTCACCACCGATATGCTCGAAGACCTCGACCCGCACCCGCTGCTGTTCGATAAATTCGTTGCCGCACTGCACCACCTGGAATCTGCCGACCTGCCGACCGAACACACGATTCTTACATACGAGCGGTTTCTAATCGAAAATACCGGGCATATGCCCCAGCTCACTCGCTGCTCTGCCTGCGGCATAGACACTTCAGACATCGAAAAACCATACTTCTCCAGCTCTTCCGGCGGCATAATATGCGATGGTTGCTCACCGGGCATACAGGAAAAGCGACTTAGTGAAATAAATGTAATAAACACTCTTATCAATCGACAGTTGCCGCCGAACCTGCCGCTTGATATAATAATCAAGGCTCACGGACTGCTCTGCTACCATAAACGGGCAATCACCGGCCGACCTGGTAAAGTGATGGGCTTACTCAATAAGCTCCTCGCCTCTAAAATAAATTAGCCGCGAGCGTAGCGAGCAACCTTAACTTATATCTTATTACTTGTTACTTATTACTTATTAAAATGAACGACGACGATTATTACGACAACGATGGCATCATCGGGCCAGACCCCGAAGACATGGACGACTATTCCGACCCGGTCAAATATTCCGACCATGTCCTGGAATGCCCAAACTGCGGCAAACAAGTTTACGAAGATAACGACAGCTGCCCATATTGCGGCGATATAATGTTCCGCTATCTCGAACACGGCACATTCGCAGTCAAAAGTAAAATGCTAGCGAAGATTCTCATTATCCTGATCGCCATCGCACTCATCTTCGTCTGTATAAGACTGGCAATATAACACGCTCACTATGAATACTAAAACAAACAATAAGATTACCGGCTTCCACCTTGCGTCAGCTTTAAAAAAAGCTGTGAGTCCGCCTCAGGCGGACGAACACATTAACTCTTCACTCTTCGTTCTTCACTCATTTAGGTGTTTATCATGCTTGAGCTAATAAACTTAAATAAAAGTTATCCCGCACCGGCCGACTCACCCGCCGAGCCGGTCCTGCAAAATATTAACCTCAAACTTAACTCCGGCGATTCGATCGCGGTCACCGGCCCCAGCGGCTGCGGCAAGACCACACTGCTCAATATCATCGGATGCCTCGATACACCAACTTCCGGCCAGGTTATATTCAAAGACCAGAACATTGCGGAATTCTCTGATTCTCAGCAGGCATCATATCGACGCAACAATATCGGGATCGTCTTCCAGGACCATAATCTGCTGCCGCAATGCACCGTACTAGAAAACATGCTGCTCCCGGTACTCGCCGGCAATAATAATATTACAACCTCCGATACCGACCGCGCACTTGAACTACTGAACATGGTCGACCTCGCCGACCGGTCGGATTATTTCCCCGGCCAGATGTCAGGCGGCCAATGCCAGCGTGTCGCGCTCGCACGAGCTTTCATCAACCAGCCCGATCTACTGCTCGCAGACGAACCTACCGGATCGCTCGACCGAAAAAACGCCGACTCCGTCATAGAGCTAATCTGTAAACTCGCCGAAAAGCAGAATTCCGCAACCATCGTCGTCACTCACGACCCTGCTATCGCCCAACGCATGAAATCCCAGTTCCCACTCGACTAACCAAAGAGCCGACCCAACTCCTAATCTCGGCTCACTTTGTCGTTTTACAGTCGAAACGAACACAGAACCCTTGCGACAGCTTCTTTACTCTTTTTATTTTACACTTTACACTTTTTTATTCTTCACTCTTCACTCATTTATGCCACTATGAATACCAAAACTAACAATATAATAACCGGCTCCCACCTTGCGACAGCTTAAAATAACCGTCGCGCAAGCGACACCTTCTTTACTCTTTTTATTTTACACTTTACACTTTTTTATTCTTCACTCTTCACTTATTTATATTATCTCTTTCCACTCCGGACTATAATCCCCATTCTCAATCATATCAATCACATAACTGGAAATTTTCGTACAGTTATACTCTCCATGCGCATGACTCGTACCGGCCTCGGCTATCGCCTTACGCTCTGCCTCATGTCCAAGGTAATACCCCGCCTTCTCCTTACAGTCTTCCTGCGAATCGAAATATACCAGGTGCTTACCATCCTCAAACATCAGCTCCGCGTTCGGCACCTTCGCCGACAAGACAAACGCTCCGTTACTCAGATAATTTATCAACCGGTTGGAATAATACTTACTAACATCATTACAAACGTTAATATTCAGCCCGATCTTCGTACCCGCTATCGCGTCCAGGTAATCCTTACCCCACACTCCCGGATAACCCATATCGCCGTACATCGCCATATTATTATGCTCGATAAAATATTTTATCAATGCCGGCCGATCCTCATCCTGCTCGTACATCTTCAGCGAGCCATGCTGAAGCTTTCCGGTAAACAGCATATCACTCTTCCACCTATCAGCAACCTCATGCGGATAATGAATATCCGGATCACACGGCTGCGGCAGAAACGCAGCCTTCGCAACCTTATTATCTTCCTTATAATGCTCCAGTACCCGCCCGGCACTAGTCGCCAGGAACCAGTCGCAATGCCGCGTTATATCATTCACCCGCCAGTCCGTCTCACCGAAATACGGATCGCCATACCAAAACATAAACACACTCTTCGGCAGCATATCCTTTAGCTTCAAAACCACATCTTCCTTCAGCAGCCGATACTCAATCATAAACACTACGTCCGGCTGATAATGCTCCACCATCTCGTACAGATTCTCATCCGCCTTCGCCTTACCCTGCTTCAACGCCCACTTCTTACTATTCAGCCACGACTTACCCAAAATCGCTTCCCGATAGCTCCACTCCATCACGTCATGTCCGCAACGCAGAAAACCCTTAGAAAACATCCGCGCATGGCATATCATATACTGCGGAATATCTCGCCTGAAATCACCTATTATCAATATCTTCATATAGCTTAACCTGAAAATGCCGGCTATAGCCCGGCATAAATTATTATCATAAGTGTAAAAACACAGACCACTTATCCGATCTGATACCCATACCAAAATCTGAATAAGCGGTCATATACTGGCAGGCATTTATATTAAGCATTACGCTCCCTGATGTCAACCTTCAACCACAAAACCAATACCATAGCTGGAAAAGTATCCCCACGCATTCACATCTATTAGTATAGTAACAATAATAGCAAAAACATGAAAGATTGTTATCATATCAGCCAGCACCTGCAATCAAAATACAACAACTTAGCGACTTAACACTCTAGGTCGCCTCTAATCTTGTACATAATAATATATCCCATTAACCTCATAGGAATCTCTCTGTATTCGCTTAACTAATTCCTCATCTCCAACAACTATTCCTCGCCCACCCATAAACCAGCTGTCACCATAATAAACATCTATCAGCTTCATATTATCTCTTCTTAGAAGACTGCATCTCGCAACCCCATCCAATTCATCAGAATAAATATCAGGCTTAATTGACAACCATATACCTCCCTCATCTTCTGTAATTTCATTCACTGGCATTTCCATGATTTTATTGCAAAGCGCAATTATCTTTTTCTCACCGCCAAGTCTTAAAGTCTTAAATCTGATCCCGGCATAATTAGGATCTGTAACCGGATTTGCAGTAATCACAAAGCTTAAAATTACGGCTGCTAACAGGATAACATATAACCACCTGCACTTTGCCCCCCTGTATTTTTGCCCGCAGGATACAATTATAAAACGAAAGAATATCACAACACTCATTATCAGCCACAAAGACAACGAAACCAAAACTGCCAGGAAATAAACAAAAGCAATATCCGAAGAAACAAAAGAAAATAACGAAAAATATAAAATACCGTAAGATGCAGCAAATAATATTGCAATCACAACATCAATTTTTGGCACAGGCATTTTCGCTTGATTGTCAATTTCATTTGTCATATTGAATAATCGACTCCCTTAAATAATTAATCAGCCTCGGCGAAGCCGTTTCCTCAACTCTTCACTCTCAGTTCTTAGTTCTTCACTCTTTTGATGCCTGCCCCCGGCAGTCATCAAAACTCCTTCCTCTTCCTCGCCGGCGGAATATTCATTATATCCCGATACTTCGCTACCGTCCTGCGCGAGATCGTTATCCCGTTCTTTTTCAATTCCGCCGCCAGCTTCTCATCGTTCAGCGGCTTCTTCTTATTCTCGCTATCGACCAGCTCCTGCATCTTCGCCCGGATCGCATCCCAGCTCATACTCTCGCCGTCGGCGTTCTGCTTACCACTGGTAAAGAAATATCGCAATGGATAAATCCCGATCGGAGTCTGAACATACTTCTCAGATACCGCACGCGATACCGTACCAACATGAATACCAAGCTCCTTCGCCACATCCACCATCGGCAGCGGCTTCAAAGCCTGCGCCCCGGCACTAAAAAAATCCTTCTGAGTCTTCAAAACAATATTAACAACCTTCAGCAAAGTCGCCTTACGCTGCTGAACCGCATCAATTATCCACGATGCCGAACGGATATTCTTCTGCAGAAACTCTCGGTCGCTACCGCTCACATGCCGGTTCTTCAGCATCTGCTCATACTCGCTGTTAATCTTCAGTATCGGCATACTCCCGTCCGCCAGCCGCGCCGAGTATACATCATTATCCTCATCATACTCTATTATTATCTCCGGTGAGATATAGCTCGCCTGCTGGTTGCTGTACTGCAATCCGGGCCGCGGGTCCAGCCGCGAAATATTCTTGATCGCATCCTTCAAATCGTCGACATCACACTTCAACGCCTTGGCAACCTGCGGATAATGGTTCAGCTCGATCTCCTTCAGATACTTCGTCAAAATATCCAGCTCCAGGCTCCGGTCAACCTTATCCGCCAGCAGCTGAATACTCAGACACTCGATAAAATCGCGCGCGCCAACACCCAGCGGCTCCATGGTCTGCACCTGCTTTATCGCCGCCTCCAGCTGCTGATCGCTAACCTCAAATTCAAGCTGCTCGCGAATCTTCTCCAGCGGCACCGACAGATAACCGTTATTATCGATCAGATCTATTATCTTCAAACCGATCTCATGTACCACCGGCTCACACTCGACAAACAGCCACTGCTCGTGCAGAAAGTCCAGCAGATTCTTACCAGGCGCCGCCGTATTACTCATCGCATCCATCTTGCGGTCAATATCGTCATCACTACCGCTCCGGCCCTTACTCACATAATCGCTGCGCTCCAGGTAGTCATAATAGTCGTCATCCTGACGCTCCAGACGCTCGAACGATTCGGCCTTACTATTATCCTCTTTCACTACCAGGTCGGCCTCATCGTCATAAGTATCATAACTATCGGCAATCTCGGCATCAGAGATATCGCCGGACTCAACCGGATCTTCCATCTCCAACGTCGGGTTACTCAGCAGCTCCTGCTGGATTCGCTCCTGCAACGCCAGCATCGGCAGCTGCAGAATCTCCATCGACTGGATCATCCGCGGCGCCAGCATCATACGCTGCTCGGTCTTCATCTGTTGTGATATATCTAATCGCATATTCGTAGGGTGGACATATTTCGACGTCTTGCTCGCCAAACTGCCCACACTGTCCATCCTATATATTATTATTTAAGTTCTTTATAAGCTAAAATTTACTCACCAATAATTCGATATTATTGAGTATTCATCTTTTGAAATCTCATATAAATTTTCACCTGAATCTAACCTCATCATAGCTACATGATAATCATTAGAATTTTCCGGCCAGACATGTATTGTAATTTGTTTTGATTCAGATGCATAATTAACCAATACACTTGGATTAGCCAGCCAAATTTTTACTCCATGCACATTCCAGGTTCTACGACTTTCAATACTATCGATTGTTAAATCATTAAAACAAATTTTACTAAATTTTTCCTCTTATTATTCATAATCAACTCTTATCACCAGATGAACTTCTATCTGCCTTTTATCTTATCTTCCAGCTGCTCCAGCTCTTTCATATCTTCTTTATCTGCCTCCGCAGCTTCTATTTCTTTGCGGCGATCTTCAAACCGCTCATAAACCTGCCGTACTTTTTCTTCCATCACCACATGGCTTATCGTGCCTTTACCCTCCAGCACAGAAAAATCATTAGAGCTAAGATCTTATCAACATTTTTCCGCCAGAAATCCATTCGTATCTCCTGACGGCTCTTCGCTCTCAACTCTGCTGTTTCCAAAAAGATCACTACCAGCCTGTTGAGAGTATCGATCTCTTCTTCATTCAGATAATTTTTCGCAACATTTATATCCTGCTTACGAACAATACTGCCTTTCCAGGCAGTCAATGCCATATTAGGCTTTTCGGCATCTGCACGTTCTACAATAATCTCCGCCGCTGTCTTTCCTGTAACGGCATAAAGCAGCTTATTCTGTGTTTCGGCAAAAAACATCTGGGTCGCCTTATCGCTTTTATCATAATCACTGCTCAGCGAGAACAGTTCTCGAACTTTCTGATAAAATCTTTTCTCTGAGGCTCGAATATCTCTGATTCGTTCAAGCATCTCATCGAAATAATCTGGCCGCCCGTCAGGATTCTTAAGACGCTCATCGTCCATCAAAAATCCCTTCTCCATATACTCTTTCAGATTCTGATTGGACCAGATCCTGAACTGAGTACCCCTCTTACTGCGAACCCTGAAACCTATCGCCAGTATCATATCAAGCGAATAATATGTCACATTGTATTTTTTTCCATCTGCGGCAGTTGTTAAGTAATCCTTAATAACTGAATTTCCTTCTAACTCGTTCTCTTTCAATATGTTAGATATATGCATACTAATATTGGGAACAGAGGTGTCAAAAAGTTCCGCAAGTTGCTGCTGGCTCATCCACACCATACCGTCCCGGGCATAAAGTGCTACCGCCGCCTTTCCATCTGCGGTATTATATATTATTATGTCACTTCCTCTATCAGCCATTATAACTCAATATAAAATTGTCAATTTCAGCGTAAGCGATACCTTTTTTCATCCTTTATACTTTATACTTCATACTTCAGATGCTATTCCATGGGGCATCGACCCATAATAGCATCTGACAGCACTTCTTTATTTGCAAACTCGATCGAGCCGCCCGTCGGCAGCCCTCTCGCCAGCCGCGTAATCCGAACCTTCGTACCGCTCAGCATCGAACTTATATAAAGCGCCGTCCCGTCCCCGTCCAGGTTCGGGTTCGTCGCCATTACAATCTCGCTCACACCGCCGCCCTTAGCACGCTTTACCAACGCCGATATCGTCAGATCGTCCGGCGTCACACCTTCCAGCGGCGCCAGATGACCCAGCAGCACATGGTAAACCCAGTTACACTTACCCGTCTCCTCCAGGTTAATCAAATCCTTATGCTGTTCCACCACACATATTATGCTATGGTCCCGCTGCTGATTCTTACATATATCACACAGCGGCTCCTCGCTCAGATTATAACATCGTTCGCAATAGCGAATACGCGTCTTAACATCTCGAATCGCCTCCGCCAGCTTCATCGCATCTTCAGGCGTCTGCTTCAATACATGATACGCCAGCCTTTCAGCTGTCCGACTGCCGATACCCGGCAGATTCGCAAACTCCGCCATCAGCTTATTAATACTTTCAGTATGTATATTCATAAATAGCACAAACCATCACCGATTGTGATTCAAAATAATCCTCGGCAATAGCATAAACATTATTTTTTAATTCTTAAGGGTACCTCTGGAAATTGCTTTTGTTGCGAAAGTGAGAAGTTTTGTTTGCTGGCAAGAAAGATAAAGTCGTGCATATTGGGCTATATTCGCGGTTTTATCTGACGCAGACCAGCAAGCAAAATATCCATCTTTCGCTAAAAATGAATTTTTAGAGGTACCTTAATTCTTTTTTTTGCCATTTAGGCATCAGGTTTGCTATTGTAGCGGATTATTGCCAATCTGAAAATACTATTTTACAAAAAATCAACAACTCCACACCAGGCCAAAACACAATATAAACCACTTAAAACAAAGCACTTAACCAAACACCTCTCCCGGCCCCGCAATTCTTTTCCACATTCCAGCCTATTAAACCTGTTCGCTAAACTATTATCAAAACTGAATTTATCTCTATTTTTCACCGATAGTAAGTAAACACAGACATCAAACCATCCGATATAATACAATAATATGATAAGATATGACTACTGCATATTTTACACAAGTTACAAACAAATAAAACCTTACGAGAATAATATGTTAAAAACGAAATGCATTGCTATCGCCCTGACTGCTGTTATACTGCTGAATATCAACTCCATATCTCACGCCGGCCTGAATGCTTACCTGTTCCTCGAAGGAGAATCACAGGGAACAATAGATGGAGAATGCACCATTCATGGCAATGAAAACGCTATCGTAGTGCATAGCTACTACCATAAACTTGCATCCGTTATCGACAATGAAACTGGACTGCCCACAGGCGACCATCAGCATAAACCACTAGTAATCACAAAACAGGTTGACGGCGCCAGCCCCCTTTTATTGCAGGCATGGGCCTCCAACGAAAAAATGACAAGATTCTCACTGATATTTCACAAAATCAATTCCGAAGGTTACGATGATATGTATTACACAATCGATCTAGAAGACGCACAGATCGTCGGCATAACCCAATACAAACCAACAACTTTGCTTGAGGAAAATGACCCATATGGCGAAATGGAACAGGTCAGCTTCACCTACAGCAAAATAAAATACATACATTATGTCGCTGGCACTGATCGTGAAACCAATTGGGACTACACCCCCGGCACCATCCCGGAAGATATCTCTGGCGACGGCATAGTCAACATGACAGACCTGGCTATGCTAGCCTCACAATGGCTTACAAACAACTAAAATTATACTCTTCTGTATACCTGATCAGAAATTCCACCTGTGGTAGAGTTTTTGTATTTCTTGTATCGCCTGCCGCTTTAGAGTACTTTAATATTTTCTGTTCCGATTTATGCCTCTGTGAGGATGAGGCTGACAAAGAAGAAAACACAGTAATATTCATATATTGCGAGTATTTCTGATGTAGTCAGCCGAAACCGCAACAGGCAAAAAGCGAACACGCCACAAAGTGATGCGAAGCATAAAAATTAAAGTGTTCTAAAATATCTTTCTAAACCAATTCTTAATCTTCTGCCACACAGTATCCTTACCATGCAGCTTATCAACCGCAACACTGCCTTGCTCCAGCCGCATATCAATGTCAACTCCTGGCGGCGAGACTTTTTTCATCTCCTCCAGCAGCTCCAACGGCGTAACATTATAATAACGCCGCTCAGGCAAAATATCGGTATAACCTAATGAACTGTAAACATTTAACTGGATAGCTCCTCCAATAATATCCTCAACGTCACCAGCCCGTCCGGCATAAACATACGGTATTTTTACTTCCATCAAATTCTCAACCCCGTCATTTACCTCAGGCGTCCCCGGCATACTGCCAATATCCAAAACAAAACGCTTTATCCCGGAATAGCGATATATTCGCAAATACTCGCCTCGCTCTTTTGAATAGTTCTCCACCAGGTTAACATGAGAATTACTGTATACACTTATTTCGCTGCCAATAGCATTCTTATTTCCATCCAGAAACTGAACCGTAAACAAACGAATCATGCATTTCGGCGATATTCCAACCACCACATTCTGATGCTTCCTGTCAGATTCTGAAAATCTGTACTTAATATTACCGCCACTCCACGATGAACTGTTTGAATAAGCCTCAAATGGATCGGTGATCAGCCGAAAAGCAGCTTCTCCAAATTCCGCCTCGCTATCCTCCTCCAGCGGAATATCTATATGCTCGCACGGGCCATACGCTATATCAACCACCCACCTCAACTCTGCCGGATGATAGGTATTCACACCATAAGATATCTCATATGGATTTCCCTCTCGATACGACCATGAACTGCCGTTCGTCAGACTGGCATAAGTATTCCTGTCATAAAGCCAGCTGCCGACCTGCCGCGGACTCTCCAGGTTATTTACTTCATACACTACCTGAAAACTGTACCTGTCACTATTGATCCATTTTCTGTCGCGAACTCCTTTTATCCCTTCAAGCTGCTCTTCCGATAGCTGCTCGCCGCCAATATCAAAATACGTATACGACACATTACCGCCGTCATCATTTCCTTCCGACAGCACAGCATCTTTATCCGGAACCTCATGATGTGCTGCACCAACAGCCAACGGACGAACATACGGTTCGCTTTTATCTAGCTTCTCCAAATCAAGCTCGACTACTTCATAACCAACCTCATGAGAATGTGCCGATTCTTTGACATCATTTTCATCCAGCTTAAATAATATCTCCTCATCAGTAAATTCTTCCGGCTCAATTGAACGCAAAAAATCCATATCTGCCGCCGGCGCTAACTTTGCCTTTTTCGCCCGATCATCATAGTCTCTCTTATGGCTGGGAACTACATAATCTGCCGGTCGAACAAACTCATACCTTCCAGCAAACTTACCCGCATACTGCACCACCGCCGCCACAATCACAATACCGGCAACAAACGCTAAAATGTATAATATCCGTTTCATAATCTTTTCAAAACTATCGCCAACTTCGTTTCGCCAGAATCAATCAGCCTCAAGCCGGCATTCTCAATTCCCGCTTATCCGATTCCTCGATTTACTGCATCCCATAAACGCTAACTTATTTATTCAAAGTGATCTATTTTACACTTTTCATTACTATAACACAATTTAATGCAAATTGTTACATTAATGATTTAACTAGCTTGCCGCTTTGCAGCAAACCTTCCTTAACACCTCTCAAACTGCCAATCGGTCAGTTTGAGTTATTTTTTTCACCTTCCAACTCCTCTTTCCTCTCTTCAAACCACCGCTGACATTGCTTCAACTGCTCAAGCTCATCTTCGGAAACCAGCACCTCGGCATACTCTAGATCAGACATCCCCGGCACTACTTTCCAGTCCCCTTCCTGCCTCACCATAAACAACGGGTCAAGATCATACGCGGCCTTACCCCGCTTCACATCCTCACATACTATCGCAACCGCACAATTCCCTGCAACACCCAACTCCACATAGCTGAAATGCCATTCTTTTCTTTTACAGCTCTGCGCGATACGGCCAAGCTTCCTCACCTCTTGAGCCATTATCTCTTTCGGCATTTTTTCATAAGTCGCAAACAGCTCGGACGATGTATAGCTGTCTCCCTGGTTGAGACTATCCACAAACTTATTCGCTGCTGCTGCCGCGACATTATATCCGGCAATATCTGCCGTCGTTATTAAACCGCCATTACTACCATCTTCCTCATCCTCATCTGCTGGATACAATGACTCTGTTACAATATCATTCTTACTCTTATCACTTATTCTCAATATCGCACCTGCCCGCGGCACAATCGCCGGAGAATTTGCTCCGAGCCAATCGCCAAACTCTGAAAACTTCAGAGCCGCCGGCTTTACCCAGCCGTCACGCCGATGAAACATCCAGACATACTCTTCCATGAAATCGGCATTATAAACCTTCTCAAGAAACTCCAGGTACGGCATAATCCGATCCAGCGGCGTACCATCATCTGGGCTCTCTCTCAGCTTTGCCAGACTTTTAACAAGGGCGGTACGACTTGCCAACTCCTCGCTAAAAGTCGGTATCGCCTCTCCAACTCCGGTCGACGATGTAATATTGTTCTTACCACGATACACCGCACGCTCCAGACCGTACCGCATCCACACCACTGCCTCACCCAGGCTCTGATCTTTATCGATAACAATGTCATAATACTCATTAGTCGCCGCCGCGACAAATGCAGATTCTAACACTAACAATACTAACACTATCCTTTTATTCACATTCATTACTCATTCCTTATTTTCATAATTCAGCATTCATGATTTCTTCTGTTTTTCCTTCTCAAAATACTCCAACACTGCTTTTCTGCCCTCTTCGATAACTTCCACCGGCGGCTCTTCCAGCGGGTTGCCATACAAACATATACCGGCTAAAAAGCCATCATAGCAATATATGTACCTTGAACCATCAAAAAACTCTTTGGACACTCTCTTTATCTGATTATTCTTCAAGTCAACCCTAAACAGAGCTTTCATATCTCTGAAAATAGAAATATCACTAATCTTATTATCGCTTAAACACAGCGTTCTCAAACTCACCAGTCCTTCCAAACCAGAAATATCGGTTAGATTATTATTACCCAAATCCAACATTTCCAGATTAACGAGATCTTTAACGACAAAGATATCTGCTAGCCCATTTCCACTCAAATACAAATCTCTCAGATTTGTCATATATTTTAAACTAGATAGATCGCATTGCTTGCTATCTCTCAATCCCAAAAATATCAGGTTACCCAACTCTCTCAAACCGGAGGTATCAGCTATATTATTTCCACTTAAATCTAATAGCAGCAGATCACTCAATTCCTTCAAGCCTGAAATATCGCTAACCTTATTATCACTTAGATTCAAATCTATCAGATGCCTCAACTCTTTTAACCCGGAAATATCAGACACCTCATTGTTCCTTATATCCAGCACTATCAGGTTACTCAGTACTTTCAAACCTGAAATATCAACCAGGCTATTATCTCTCAATTCCAATTCAGCCAGATTATCCAGTCCATCCAACTCCGGAATAAGCTTCAGCTTATTACCGCTCAAATTCAATGCTGCCAGGTTGCCAAGACCATTTAAACCCGATATAACACTTAGATTATTATTACTCAAATCTAATCTTAAAAGATTGCCAAGCCCGTTCAAACACGAGATATCACTTATCTCATTTCCCTTCAGATTCAGATCTTCCAGATTATTCAATTCATCCAAACCAGAAATATCACTAATCTCATTAGAACTCAAGTCTAACCTTGTCAGATTTTCCAACCCTTGCAAACCTGAAAAATCTTTAAGTTTATTTCCACTTAAATATAATTCACTCAGATTAACCAAACCATTCAATTCAGAAAGGCAGGTTAGCTCATTTGCACGTAAATGCAGCTCAGCCAAACTCTCCAGATCTTTCAACCCGGATATATCAGTCAGCTCATTCCCCCACAACTTCAAGCATTCCAACTTGCTCAATCCTTCTAATCCGCAAAGATCAGTTAGCTTGTTGTCACTCAGATCCAATTCTGTAAGATTACTCAGCCCTTTCAAGCCTGAAAGATCAACTAATTCATTATCACTCAAATTCAACCCGGTTAACTTTTTCAGTTTACACAACTCATTAATATCAACTAGCTTATTCTCACCTAAGCATAGATCTGTCAGGTTATTCAAATATCCAATTCCAGTGATATCGCTAAGCTCGTTCCCTCTTACATTTAGAGTTGTTAAACTGGTCAAATCTTTCAAAAAAGATATATCTTTTACATTATTTGCACTTATACTCAATCCAGTAAGTTTATCAAGCTTTTTCAAGACAGAGAAATCCTTTATCTCATTTCCACCTGCACCAAAAGCTTTAAGATTAACCATACCTTTCAAAAATGAAATATCAGTTACCTCATTCCCTCCTATTTCCAAATCTTCTAGTCTAACGAGCTCTTTCAACACTGAAAAATCTTTGATCTTATTACCACCTAAACTGATTTTTTTCAGATTTACCAGATCTTTCAGCCCGGATATATCTTCCAGATAATTCCAATCTAGATCCAAATCTTCCAGGTTAGCCAGCCCGCTAAACCCGGAGATTGTCCTTATACAATTTTCATCTAACTTTAATATCCTCAGATTTTCCAGACCCTTAAAGCCGGAAATATCTCTCAATCGATTATCACCTAAAATCAATGTCCTCAGACTAACCAGCCCTTCCACCCCGGAAAGATCGCTTACCTCATTTGCACATAAATTCAACTCTCTCAGATTACCAAGTCTG
The DNA here is from genome assembly GCA_963666285.2 of Sedimentisphaerales bacterium. Taxonomy (GTDB): domain Bacteria; phylum Planctomycetota; class Phycisphaerae; order Sedimentisphaerales; family SM23-30; genus JAFGDI01. Next base: position 23,756 of record OY762711.1, on the reverse strand, counting down.
TTCAAATTTGAAAAGTCGGTTTGCCCACTTCCACTCATACCTAATTCTTCCAGGTTCTCTAACTCATTCAAAACTGACAGATCTTTATTCTTGCTCCCCCATATCTCTAATGCCCTTAAATTTACCAGCTCTTTCAAAACTGAGAAATCCATGACCTTATTATTGCCTATATCTAAATGTGTCAGTTTGCCCAATTCTTCCAGTACAGAAATATCTCTTTGCTCATTACTGCCAATATTTAAATGAGTTAAATCTCTGGTATATTTTAAAACAGAAAAATCTCTGATCGCATTATTATTTAGATTCAACTTTGTCAGATTCCCCATATCCTTCAAGATCGAAATATCTGTAATTTTATTCCAGCTTATTTCCAACTCAGATAGGTCAGGTACAACTTCAACAAGCTTTACTAACTTCTCATTGGTTATATATATACGATATAAAGCCAGGCCATCAATCTCACCTGCCCGGTTTACAACATATCCAAAATTTCTATAACGTCCCCATCTAATCTCATCAACCTGCTCCAGCTTTCTGCCAACAACCTTTTCGATCCGCCTAAGCTTTTCCTTACTTTCCGCATTCAACTTGTATTTCTCAATATCTGTCATATATCACCCTGAATCCAAACATGCCTTTAAATGCCCTCTGGAAATTGCTTCCGTCCTGCAACCCTGATTGTCCCGCTTTCTATTTTCACCTCTCTTAATCAACTGTCCGATCTGCCATCTACTCGACGCCATGGCAGTCTGAAACTTTATCACTGTAATATAACTTATTCATCCATACATTAAAATACATTTCAATCCTAACCTTCACTTTTTGCCCCGCCGAAAAGTGCCGAAGTGCGTATGCGCGTATTTCCTGGCAGCTGACCGCTGGTAGCTGGCTACTGTTTAGCTGTTTTCTGCCTGCCGTGTTTGTCTGTGCCGGTTTGTGACAGTCCGTGTTTTGTTTCAAAAACATTTCTTTTAACTTCACTTAGTTTACTTTCGCAGTTTTAAGTTGCAATAACGAAGTGCCTCTGGTAAATCGCAAGGGCCTTCCTCCAACGCTTTAATATTAAACAAAACGTGAGACGATAGTGAATTATTCCTGATGTCAACACACATCGGAACACCTTAATTTTTCATTTTTCACTATTCATTTTTCACTTTACAAATCTTGCCGCTCCGCGACATTTTCCTAATCGTCCAAATTGCCTTGCTTGTTCTATTGTTTTTTCATTAGCCCACACGTTCACGTGTGGGTCTGCTCCCTCCCACAAAAACAAAAACTTCCTCGCCGCCAGGCGAAACCTTCACTTTTCAACTCTGTCTTAAAAGTGCCGGAGTGTGTATGCACGACTATAAAATTCTCTTTTCCCGCAAACAATATATTTTCACAAAGCCACCCCTCATCCTGCAAAGAATCATAATATCCCATAAAATATCTTATGTTGATGTCTGGTAGTAACATACCTTTTTGAAAATCAAAGTTAAATCACTTTGACTCACAGCAAAAAACAAATTAACCTTATCGCGAAACATCAACCGTTTTAATACAGCTTCGCACTGCGACATATTGTTTACACTTTACTCCTTTCTTCATCAGTGTGCATCGGTGTCCATCTGTGGTTCTCTTTCAGGCGTAGCCGTTTAAAATAAGCTGTCCGCGAAGCGGACTCCTCAACTCTTACCTCTTACTTATTACCTACATTCGCGTACCTCCCCGTCTCCGCTTCGTTCCCGTCCGTATACCGCCGCACCCATTCAATGCGCCGCCGCATACTGTCCGCGGCCCGCAATTCTACTCCAAAAATCTCACCAATCCAACCCCAAACTTTTTTCATTCCCTTTCACTTTTCCTGGTTGTCAAATTATTAGCCGAAGTTTTCTTCACTATCTTCATGAACTTCATGGTTAACTATCTTCCGCCGCAGCCGATTCAAATCAAACGCGAGTCGACCTGTCCTGAGCTAGTCGAAGGATAGGCGAACACCTTAATATCTTACTATTGTATTCTGGAAAGCTATTGAGCTTTTATCGCGGCCCTTTGGCTCTGAAGTTCTGCAAGTATTTTATTAAACAGTTCTACTTCAGGATTTGCCTTAACCAGATCAATGTAGGTTATTGCCGCATCGTCCAGTTCATTATTCTGGTATTGAATATAGCCTTTAAGAAACAGCAGGGAACTGTTCTTACTTATATCATAACTGGCTGACAAATCTCTCAAGCATTTAAAGATTGCATCAGGACCGCTGAACATTTTCGACAAATCACGTTTTTGCATTGTCTTTTCAAATGAAATATAAAACATGTTGTTCAGGTTGCTCGAAGACGAAATATATTCACCGGCTGCGAATCTTGCCACCATGCAGTTAAATAATGGTTCGGTGGCGTTGCGTTTTGAATATATTTTTGCCAGTTCAAATGCGTCTATTGCATTATAGTACTTACCGCTTTTGAGAAGCTTGGTTCCTTCGGTCGCATATGATTTATATTTCGCAGTTATTTGCTCTGATATATCTTCCTGGTCGGTAAGCCCGCTGCTTTGCATTTCACCTTCAATAAAGATTCTCTTTGAGCCTTCCATGTACATCTGCTCTTCTACATCAACCGGAACTTTATTCTCTGTTGCCTGACCTTCGCCCAGACTTTCGGTATCGATATTTAACTGGGTCTGGTCCGGAGTTTCGATCATTTTTTCTTTAGGAACAAACTTTCTGCTGAATGACAGGTTGTTGTCATTATCCGCCGACAGTGAAAATCCCATTCCGGTTCTGCCTAATGCCTCTGAGGCGATACCGGCCGGGCCGGCTGTTCTGCCGAAGGTGTTATTGCTTCCGGCAGGAGTTTGACTGATGAATTTATCCAGCGAGAAATTTTTACTTGTTCCCTGTGGGCTATAGCTTAGTGAATTGTTGTATTGCTGGGTATATGTCCTTGTGCTGCCGGGGTTCATTATATTACTGGTAGAATACCCTTGGTATGAACCAGAAACTTTTCCGTTATACGAACCGGTAACGCTGCGAGCCTGATCAATATATATTTGCGGGCCGCTTACCCCGAGGCTGTTAACACTTCTGCTGTCACGGCGGAATGTGCTTAATGAATCTGAGTTGCTTAGACCCTGGAATTGTCGCGAGCTGGCATATGGAACCTGGCCCTGGAAACTCATTCCACCCGTCAGGTTACCGGTCATCATGCTGTTATTGCGATATGCCAAAGCGTCAATCCTGGCATTGCCATTCCAGCCCATGCTGCCGATTCGATTGTTCGCATCCAGCAAATGACCATCCTGGGCGGCATACTGCTGAGCGGGTAACTGACCGATATTCATTATTACGAATATAAATGATGTTATTATTAGCTTATTCATAGCTCTATCCATACTTTCCGATGCGGGTCAATTCATATCTTTTCTGCACAATTATCTGCCTGGGCTATATGTTGATTGTACAAAAAGGCTTATATATCTTTTTTCGGCTGATATCCCTGCATACTTCATTTATACGTAATAAAATAATATCAAAAAATACGCTCAACTTCATTCAGTTCAATAACTTGCAATGCAGGTTTATACCAGCTCTGCCTGTTTCTGCCTCTCGTTACTTTTCAAAATATAACAGGGCTCTTATTAATTCTACCCTATATTATTATAGTCAGGCAAACGCCCCCAGTGCAATTTTTGTGTTAAAACCTGCCACTGGCTATATTTAGGGTTTTGAACCAATTTAAAACCAGATGTTGCCCTGGTAATAATAATATGCTGGTCGCTACTCATATCCATGTCAACCTGACCGTCTATTAAAACCCTGGCATCACGAGAGTTACAGCGGATCGTGATTGGCTGGTCGCTGCCGACAACGACCGGGCGGAAATTGAGTGAATGTGCTGCTAGCGGGGTTATTGCTATCGTTTCCAGGCCGGAAGCCAGGATTGGGCCGCCCGCCGATAGGTTATATGCCGTCGAGCCGATAGGTGTTGATATGATCATACCGTCCCCGGCACAATTTGACAGATGGTCAGTACCAATTTCTACTGACAGGTCTATCATTCTGAATGGTGGGCCTGCCACTACCGCAACCTCATTTACTACCAGGCTGCTTTCAATAACATTGCCGTCCGCACCTTTTAGCTCGCATTGCAGCAGTTCATGGTCTGTTATTACGTTCAGTCCGGCCTTAACAAGCGTATCGAACTCGCTTACCAGCTCATCTATCGAAAAACGCGCTAAAAAACCGAGCTTGCCGACATTGACACCTATTATTGGTATCTGAAATCCGTCTAACATTCTGACTGCTGAAAGGATTGTGCCGTCGCCGCCAACGACCATAAGGTATCCGCAATGTTTTATGGTTTCAGACTTGAGCTCGCCGGTTAGAACTTCACCCACACAAGCATGTTCTCCTACCGGCCCGTCCAATAGTTCTTTGGCAACTTCTACCGCACGCTTTTTTTTGTCATTGGCATATATTGCTATTGATGGTATTTTACAAGCCATAAGATTTACTCGCGCTATTGCGATTCCTTAACAAATATCAAAAATCTGCCCGGTCACCGGCTTTGATTTTTTCGGCTGTAAGCGGCCTGGCTTAACTCTTTTCCATTACAGCTGCCTGGTTAAGCAGGTACAAGACAGCCATTCTAATTGTGACACCGTTTGAAACCTGTCTCAGGATTGTACTGTTTGGCCCGTCTGCCACCGCACTTTCAATTTCCAGGCCGCGATTAATCGGTCCCGGGTGCATTACAATAATATCCGGCTTGGCCTGTGTCATACGTTTTTGTGTAAGTCCAAACATTCGCGAATATTCACGCACTGATGGAAATGCCTGGCTCTTTATACGCTCAAACTGGATCCGCAGCATATTAACGACATCCAGTTCCGGCAGTATATCATCAAAATTGTGGCAAATTGTTACCGGCAGTTTTGATGCCGCGCTCGGCATCAGGGTAGGGGGGCCAACCAGAAACACCTCTGCGCCTAGTTTGTTCAAAGCCCAGATATTACTGCGGGCTACTCGCGAATGGGCGATATCACCCACAATACCAACTTTAAGTCCTTCAAAACTGGCTCGCTGCTCGCGGATTGTGTACAAATCCAGCAGACCCTGGGTAGGATGTTCATGATAGCCGTCCCCGGCATTAACTACACAGGCATCTATACATTGCGATAGTAAATGCGGTGCTCCGCCGGCATTATGGCGGCATACTACAATGTCAATTCCCATCGCTTCTATGTTGCGGGCTGTATCACGCAAGGTCTCGCCTTTGGATAAACTGCTGCTCTTTGCCGTAAATTCCATTACATCCGCGTCCAGCCGCGATGCCGCCAGCGAAAAACTTGTCCTTGTACGAGTACTGTCTTCAAAGAACAGGTTCACCACCAGTTTACCTCTCAGTACCGGGGTCTTTTTGACTGTTCGCTCGGAAAAATCACTGAACGTATCAGCGGTTTCAAATATATGGAGCAGCTCTTCCTTACTTAATTCTCGCAGCCCGAGTAAATGTTTCCTGGTCCATACGAAATCATTTTTATTATCTGTTGCCTTAGGCATCAATCATCCTGCTATTAAAAAGATCAGATTATTCTTTATCGATCAATACAACCGCTTCTTTGCCGTCAAATTCTTCCAGCCATACCTGCACTTTTACATTGTCCGGAACATTCTCTACTGTTAAACCGACAAAATCCGGACTGATCGGCAGCTCTCTTGCTCCACGATCAACCAGCACAGCCAGCCTGATAGCCTTTGGACGGCCAAGTGCCACCAGGGCATCAAGCCCAGCACGCACAGAACGACCGGTATTCAATACATCATCTATCAGTATTATTTCTTTACCGTCAATATCGAAAGTGATATCAGTTACACCCAGTTGCAGGCTCTGCGAACCGGCTTTGTTCAGGTCGTCTCGATACATCGTAATGTCAAGAGTTCCCAGCTCCAGGTTTCGGTCCATCAGCTCTTCCAGTTTCCTGTGCAGCCGTTCTGCAAGTACTTTGCCCCTGGCACGGATACCAACCAGGGCCGGCTCCTTATCGCTGCCGCGATACCGCTCGACAACCTTTTCTGCGATCTCATCTATATAGGCTGATACTTTTTCAGGCTCAATAAGAGTTTCCAAAACTTACCTTCCTAACACAAAGTATTCCAGACAAATAACTTACGTATACTTCAACGAATAGCCCTGCCTGAAATTTATTATCAATTTACTAATTAAAATGATAAGTTATTTGCCACAACTGTCAATCAAAATATTAGTTTTAGGATGGTCCGCTGTTTTCGTCAGTTGATTGATTGTTAACCTTAGTAGTTTTAAAGTTGCAATAACGAAGTGCCTCTGGTAAATCGCCTAAAAGAGCCTTACTGCAACGCTTATGTTTAAAAAAGCGTGAGACGATAGTCGAACACCTTGATTTTTCACTTAATTGGCCCTGTTACGACCTATGCGTGTAATGTTGAAAAGTCAAAAGTGCGATACCGCACCGATTGCCTGCGCCGTTAAAATATCCAGTCGTGACTGCCCTCGGTTGTATTCTTTTTACAGTACCCTTTTTCTTCCAGCCGTTTCAGCACACCTTCGGTTTCTTCGATCGACAGGTTCAGATTTTCTACGATATCTGCAACTGTTAATATATTGCCATGGTTCTTTGCCAGGACAATTACTTTTTCCAGCGGCTGCTCATCTTCGATATAATCGGCAAACAGCCATACCGTTGCGCCGCCCCTGGTTTCCTTGCGCGCGAAACCTTGTTTCTCGATTGCATTCAAAATCGCTTCAGCACTAACTTCATCAATTCCCATTTTATTCATTAAAGAAGGAATTGTGAGCTCGCCATTTGATTCTTCTGCCACCAGGATAGCCTCTGTCACCGGCAGTTTTTGCGACATCAGGTAAATATAGATACCGACAAACCAGGCTACTATCCAGTATACTGTTCCTGCTCCGCGAATCGGCGTTGGAAACGGCATTGTCCAATCCACTAAAAATAGAATCGGAGAAGCAATAAATAAAAATAATCCTATTGCTCGTAGTTTCTTTCGCTTTTTTAAGAAACTGTGTTTGTCAAATTTCATTTGGTTTACCTCTTAATATCATATGTTCCAGGAAGCTTTCTATTATCAATACTCAGCTTGCCTGTATATTAATAATCCTGTTTAACCTGCCGCTCAACGGCTTCCCCTTATCCCTTATCTCTTATGCCTCTCAAACTGACAATCGGTCAGTTTAAGAAACTCTTTTTATTTACCTTCCAGTATTTTTTTCGACGCTGTCTGTTGCAGGTTTGTTTCCGGGTCTGTCCAAAGAGTACCGTCACCGGAATACTTATATGTTATCTTCATATTTTCATTCAGCATATCAGCAAAAGTTGACAGGTTAAATATATCGGCATTACCGTAAGCATCTACCTGCAGCTTCAGACCTTTTGCTTCAGCAACTTTCATAGCCTTTATAACGTCCGCTTCCGCCTGGCCTGCGATGACTACCGCCTTCGCATCAATTTCTGCCGTTTCTTTTTCCAGTGAAGCGACATTCCTGTTGGCATCTTCCTTTATCTCGGCTGCCTTCTTGATACCTTCCTGTTTTTCGGCACTTACCAGTTTCTGAGTTTCTGCGTCAAAGTCGGTCTGGGCGATATCTACTTTTCGCACCGCCTGTTCCAGGTTAGCTGCAACTTTATCTCTGTCTTTTTCAATTGCCAGTGTTAGTTTCTCTTCTTCGGCCAGCAATGTCGCCTGGATCGTTGACTTGATCTCCGGGTCCGGATGGAATCGACGTACCAGGGCTGTCAAAATATGAATACCTTTTTGCTCGCCCATACTGATCAGCGATTCAGTAAACAAATCCTGAAACTCTTCCCGGCTTTCCGAGCGGATAAACTGCATAGTCGTATAGTTTGAACCCAGGTTCTTACATATACTGGTTACCTGCGGCTCGATAATCTTTTCCAGCACCATATCAACTGTTCCATAGTCCCTGATAATCCTTGGCGCCTCTTTGGGATATATCCCCCAGATTACTGTTATGTCAAGGAACATCTCGTTACCATCTGCCAGCGGAAAGGAGATTCCCGTTCCTTCTTTCGGCCGTTCGATAGTTTTCTTAACCTTATTTTCTGTTGTTATCGTATCTTGCGTATATTGCGTCTGCACTGTCCATACCCGGTAGCCGACCTCCACCATATCCGGCCGGACCAGGCGGGTATTAATCGGGTGCAGCCCCGGCGTCAAAACAACATCCTGGATACCTTTGGCATCGCCTTCTCGTAAAGTCTGGACACCAACGTATCCCGGCTTGATAAGAGTACATTTTTCCGTCTTGGCAATTGTCTGTCCGTATGGATTGATACGCCAGATACCCGGTGTCAATACCTTACGCTGGGTACCTTTCTCATCCGGGTCCGCGATAAATCTGCCCGCCGGCAAATCTTTTCCAAGGTTGTTTTTTATTACAACTACCTCTCCGGCTTTCACCTTTATATTATTTACATGTTCAACGCCGTAGGTCCACGGGTTCAAAAAGTGTCGACCCGGACCTTTCATTTGTTCGCGAACACCTTGCTGATTTGCGTCACTTGAGGCATAAGCATCAGTTGGCGCTGCCGCTCCTGTCTTGCGGGTTATCTTTAGCGATTCACCTTCTTCACAGTAGACCCGGCATACAACCCACGTCCAGACCCCGTAATAACCGATAAATCCGCCTATCAATACTAAAACTATTATTCCCGATATTATTTTATGTTTTGTTGTCATTCTAATGCTCCTGATATTTATTATTCAATTCTATTCTGGTTTTATAAGGCTATAGAGTTTTATTTGTCGGCTTTCTCCGCTTTTTCCGAAACTGTTATGAATCGTTCGAACATATCGGAAGCAAACGAATCTTTTGTGTTCGACCATATACTCTCTATGCCTGGAGCTATTTTCTGTATTAACTGGTATTCCGCGAACATCTCTCCCGAACCAAACGCGTTTACCTGTGCCCGTACACCTTCGGCATACGCTTCTTTTTCCATGATAATTACATCGGCTTTGGCCATACCCTTCGCACGAACTGCCGACGCTCTGTCCTGGGCCGCCTGCAGCTGTATCACGGCAACGGCTTTCTGCTGCTGGGCTTTGGTTACTTCTACCCGCTCGTACTCCTCGGCTTCTCGCAGCATGGACGCCACTTCTTTCCTTACATCGCCCAGACGGGTGGCTCGATCCTTTTTACGCTGCTCGATTATCTGGGCTATCCTGCCGCCGGAACGAACCGGGTCGCCCGATGCATCCAATATCGGTTTACCGCCTTCTATTATCTGGCGACCGTATTCATCTAATACAAACTTACCGTCGCTATCGACTTTTGGCTCGCCGCCTTCCATCTCAACTTCACCTATCTGCATTTTGATCTGCTCGCGGTACTTATCGATCTCTCGAATCGCCATCTCACGCCTGGCATACTGCTCGCATATTTGCTGGGGCGGCCGTGCATCTTTTATTACTACACTTTTTATCTCGATACCTTCCGAGCTGCAGAATTTTATCAGCTGGTTTTCTACATCCTTCTGAACCTTAGCCCTGGTATCACCTTTCATAAAGCTTACCGCCCGGTATTTACCGCCGACTATCCTGAAATATCCGCGTGCCGCCGGCAGGATAACCTTATTGACAATGTTGTCTATCCCGCCCGATTTCTCCAGGTCTGACTCGTCAACATACTTGACAAACAGCTCCGGCAGCTTATCCAGCTGCGGTGCCCATTCTATCGTTCCTTCAACCCGCACATCAAATCCCATCTTCGAAGGAAACAGTACAATAAATTCAAACTTATGACTCCGCACATCAATGGGCGTTACATAATGCAGGTATGGGTTGGAGTATTCCGGGTGTGTGCCCGGCGGCAGCAGAAACGGCTGAACCCCTTTCTCATCTTTATTCATCACAAAGGCAAACGAATCTTCCGGATCTTTACCGCTCAATAAAGTAACTACCCCCATCTGCCCCGGCTCGATCTTTATCATCGGGTACTGCTGAACCTCATATTCGAATGTATTAACATAATGCCTTCCCGGGTTCAGCGGCTCCGCCAAAATACCTTTCTGGTCGCTTTCCCATGCTATATATTCATTCTCCGGCAGCGCATCGCCAAATAATCTCACCCGGATTCCGACATATTGTTCCGGGATAACAGTCGCTTTCTCCGGCGTTTTTACATCCCAGTATATCGGGTTCAAAAATGACGGCCTTCTTTGAGTATATTTACCTGTGGCCCCTTAAAATCTGAATTTGGTGCGATGACCATAGAGTTTTCTATATCGTTACCGACCTTTTTCACCATCCTGGCAAAATGAGCCGCCGGCACTTCGATTCGCCAGACAAACCAGTACCAGAACCCAAAACCAACCGCAACCACCATCACGGAAAACAGGATCATCGAGATGAACCTTGCCTTGTTCAAGCCAAATGACATAGGCTGGTTACGTTTGAAATGCATATCTCCCATAACTTATTCCTTTCCATAAACTTTTATCGTAAAATTATTTTACTTCCTATAATCTTATACATTGACCTGCCGACAATGTTACAGTTATTTTTCGCATTTTATGAATTGCACTAACGAAGTGAATTTCGGTAAACCGCAAAACATTATAAACCAAATAGTTAACAAAACCAGAAAATTTCAGGATTATCCTTCCAAATTCTTTTTACCGATATGAATTCCCAACCTTATCTCTTTGCCTCTATGGTTCCCGCTAGTTTTTCCCTTCCCTGTCATCGTACTCGAATCCCATCATAGCCATAGGCAGCATCTGTATTTATTTATGCCTGGTACTTAAAACTTCCTCGCCGTCAGTCGAAACCTTCACTTTTCAGCTCTGCCTGAAAAGTGCCGGAGTACGCATGCACGACTTTCTTTTTCGACCTGCCCAACTTCTCTAATCGCAATCGATCCTTGATCGCTTCAACCTATCTGTCTTCTATGTCCTGCTTCTTATATATTCAAATTTTGTCCGTGTTTGTCTGTGCCTGTCCGTGACAGGCCGTGTTTTGTTTCAAAAACATTTCTTTTAACTTCACTTAGTTTACTTTCGCAGTTTTAAGTTGCAATAACGAAGTGCCTCTGGTAAATCGCAAGGGCCTTCCTCCAACGCTTTAATATTAAACAAAACGTGAGACGATAGTGAATTATTCCTGATGTCAACGTACATCGGAACACCTTAATTTTTCATTTTTCATTATTCGTTTTTCACTTTACAAAGCACGCCGCTCCACGACATTTTCCTAATCGTCTCAATTGTCCTGTTTGTCCAAATATTCTTTCATTAGCCCACACGTTCACGTGTGGGTCTGCTCCCTCCCGCAAAAACAAAAACTTCCTCGCCGCCAGGCGAAACCTTCACTTTTCAGCTCTGTCTGAAAAGTGCCGGAGTGCGTATGCACGACTATAAAATTCTCTTTTTCCGCAAACAATATATTTTCACAAAGCCACCTTTCATCCTGCAAAGAATCATAATATCCCATAAAATATCTTATGTTGAAGTCTGGTAGTAACATACCTTTTTGAAAATCAAAGTTAAATCACTTTGACTCACAGCAAAAAAACAAATTAACCTTATCGCGAAACATCAACCGCTTTAATACAGCTTCGCACAGCGACATATTGTTTACACTTTACTCTTTTCTTCATCAGTGTGCATCGGTGTTTATCCGTGGTTTAGCTCTTAGCCCACCGCAGCCGATTTAAAATAGCTCGCGTCAGCGAATTATTCCTGATGTCAACATACATCAGGACACATTAATTTTTCACTTTTCATTCTTCACTATTCATTTTTCATTTAGCGAAGCTCGCCTTCCCCCTCCTCGCTTCTCACTTCTAACTCTCCTCTTTCGCCTTCAACTCGTTTTCTGCCAAAGGAACCAACTCTTTATCTTTCTTTTCTATCAATAGCGATGCAGGCATCAACAATATCAAAAAAACAAGATGAGCTGTAATAATAAATATACCACAAAGACACATCCACAAATACGCCCCAAAAGCATCTCCATAAAACCTTACCTCTCTCATCGCCTCAATCATAAGAGGACCAAATAGCTTTGACGCCATTGGGCAAACAATACAGATAAACATATTAAAGACCAGTAAGATTGCAACCCTGCACCTGCAAGCCAAACTAGTTACCAGAGCCACAGCATACAAACCCGCTATAACCAGCCAATATTCATATTTCGCTCCCCAGAAGTTTATTCCATCGATACCAACTATCCAATAAACAAGAAAGTTTTCCATTAGCGGGTCACTACTTTCTACTGACCAAAGGATTTTCATCCCAGAAGGAATTATCAACAACAAGAAAGTCATAAACCAGACTAAATTCAGTAACCAGAAAAGCACTTTTTCAAACTTTACCTGCATATCAGCATTTTATCCTTCAAATTGCCCCTTTCAAGGGCGACAGAACATTCTGGTAATTTAGTATGAGCTGAAATTTCTTTCAGCATTCATTATTCATAATTATAATGCCGCCCCTTATCCCTTATCCCTCTCAAACTGGCCATCGGCCAGTTTGAGATCTTTACATCTCACATTTATGCGACCGGACATAATCATCCACAAGGGATATGTATTATTTTATCGTTTTTTGAAGATCATCCCATTTCGGATAACTAAAAGTACCCGCGGTAGCTCCTATTTCAGCCTTGATCTTATCCAACGCATTCCGAGCAGCCCATTTCGCCTGCCGATCTGTCGACGAAATCCGAACTGTATTCAGCAGGTTCCACGCCTTTTTCATATCTTTGGCAACCCCATCTCCTCTCCAGTACATAATCCCAAGATTACACTGAGCTCTTGGATGCCCTTGTTCCGCCGCCTTCCGATACCATCTAATCGCTTCAGATTTATTCCCGGCAATATCTACCCCTTCATCATACATAACAGCAAGATTATGTTGAGCCATCGCGTTTCCTTGTCGCGCGGCTTTGAGATTCCATTTTAATGCTTCTCTGGCATCCTTTTTCACTCCGTCACCATATTGATACGAATATCCAATCTCCGCTTGAGCGTTTACATCGCCGGCCTGTGCTTGCTGTTTAATTACCGAAACATCCCGTAACGTTGTAGTTTCACATCCGACCATCATGAACGCTAGCATTACCATTATAACATATTTTTTCATAATGACACCTTTCAACTTATTGTTTACTTTTATCAGCCGCTAACTGCTAACCGGCCTAACTGTCCTAATTGTCCTAATCGTCCTACAGGTCCTATTGTTTCTGTCCTCCTGCTCAACTATCTAGCAAGCTCCGCTTGCTCAGCATATAAACCCGTGGATAACTATCATCTTAAAAAAAAACTTAAATCTACCTCGCCACCAGGCGAAACCTCAACTTTTCAGCTCCGCCTGAAAAGTGCCGGAGTGCGTACGCACGACTTTTCATTAACCATATTATCACATAACCTGGCAATTAAAAACTCATATTAGCACAACTATCATTTCTTACTATAATATTCTTTAATTGCCGCCTTACCATTCCGCACCACTTCAATCGGAGGTTCCTCTATTGGATTCTTTCCTAAACTGACCTGATACGACGAACAGCTGTTCTTCAAAACTACTGCCATCTCTGTTTCTGCTATCCACTCAGGAACTACTTTGATTTGATTGTTGGCTAGATTTAGTTCTTTCAGTGATTTCAAATGTTTCAACGAATCAGGAATCTCTTTAAGTTTATTATTTGAAAGGTCAAGGAGGCGTAATGATTTGAGATTTCCTATTGATTCAGGTAACTTTGTCAGATTATTATCATTTACAATCAGTTCTTCAAGAAATTCAAGCTGACCTATTGATTCTGGCAACTTTGTCAGATTATTATCATTTACAATCAGTTCTTCAAGGAATTCAAGCTGACCTATTGATTCTGGCAACTTTGTTAGTCTATTATATGGTATTTCCAGAGATATTAACCCGCCTAAGCCTCCAATTGTATCTGGTAACTCTTCTATATCATTTATCGATAAACATAAATATTCCAATGATGACAAATTACATATATTTTTAGGAAGCTTAACAATTTGATTAAAACTCAAATCCAACTTTTTAATTGATTTAAGATTTCCAATTGCATCAGATATCTCTTTATTCCCAGAATCATGCAGGTTTAGTTTTTCCAAAGATTCAAGCGAAAATAATATGGGGACAATACTTCCAAAATCACTATGACTTAAATCAATATCTTTAAGACTATTCAATATCTCCAATTCCGTAGGAAGCCCAGCTCTGACCAGCCATTGCTGGTCAACTTTGTTAAGCTTTACAACTCCGGAGCTAATTTTATGGAATTGTTTTTTTCTTTTCTTCATCTATATTAACCAATCAAACCAGCGTGAATGGCAACGAGTACATTTAATAAAATCTGTGGGCCAAATTTTTTTTTCTTCATCCGCTAACACAAATGCAATCTCCATCCAAACCAACATCGTTAAGGACATAGTAGCTTAGCCGTCCTCGGCTGAGCATAAAAATAATACGAGCGGTAGCGAGTCACCTTATATATTATTGGTGTTCATTCGCGTTCATTCGTGGTTTAGCTCTTAGCCCACCCGCGCATTTAAAATAGCTCGCGTCAGCGAATTATTCCTGATGTCAACGTACATCTGGACACCTCAATTCTTCACTCTTCACTTATTATTGAGGTCTGGTCGCCGCAGGCATTTAAAATAAACGTGAGCGTTAGCGAACACCTCAACTCTTCACTCTAAGTTCTTCACTCTTCACTTACTTAGCATGTCTACATGCCAAGCATCGGTCCCAATTGATCCAAATTCGGCAGTCCCATATCGCCAAACGCCTCCATCATCTTAGCCTTCGCAGCTTCAGCCGCCTTCTGCTGCGCCATATTTACCGCAGCCGTCACCAAATCTTCCAGCATCTCAAGATCATCCGCCACCCCCGGCATATCCTTATTAATCTTCACACTTATCAGCTCGAACTTACCGTTCATCTTAGCGGTTACCACCCCGCCCCCGCTCGACGCTTCAACCACCACATTCTTAAGCTCGTCCTGAGCCTTCTTCATATTCTCCTGCAGCTTCGGCAGCTTACCCATCATACTCGCAAGATTTCCTAAATTTCCAAACATAATTTACCTGTTATTTATTACTTTTAGACGTTTTCACTGTAGATACTAACATAGAGATCAGTTCATTACAATCTCCATGCAAGCTCTCATATATCTTATTTTCAATTACTCCAGAATCTTTCAGCAACTCTATCCAATAATCTGTTTCGTTGGCTTCTTTCAAAGCAATACTCATTTTACTGCAAAAATCTGACCTGCTTTGGGCATACTCTGCCTCCCTTACCAAAGCACCTACAGATGTTCCACACCTAATCAATTGCTTACTAAGCACAAACTCCTTACAATTTTTTTGGAGATATTGTGTACACTTAACAATTCTTAGTGCAAAACCATAGCTTTTCTCACGAAGCACGGACGACTGTTTCATGATCTTTCCCTTCATATATTTAAACTAACGTGAGTCCGCAAAAGCGGACGAACACCTTAACTCTTCACTATTAGTTCTTCCCTCTTCACTCAAAAATTCAAGATCAACGATCTTGAATTTTTTCTATCCCCGTAATCTTACCGCCCAGCTCCTTTATTACCATCTGGACATTCTCATCCTGGGCCGCGGTATTATTCTCTTCCTGGCTCGGCCGCGCGCCCGGTGCCACTATTCTAGCGTTTTTTTTTGAATGGCTCCCACCCTCAGCCGCTACCGGGTTAAGACTAACCTTAACATTCAGCAGCTTACCGAGCCCGGCCTCTATCCCGGTCTTAACCGACGCGATCCGCTCCATCGCAGTTATCATACCCACACTCTCAGCCGGGTAAATAATAGTTAAATTCCCTTTATCAAATTCTGAAACATGCGCCGATGAAATATAAGAAACCAGGTTCTTACTGGTCTTTCGAAGCTCGTGTAAAAGGTTGGCCCAGTTGCTTTTTAGCCACTCTGTGGTGATTTCTGACGGCAAACTTAACGACGACGCGCTGCCTCCGCTCGACGCCGTTCCGGCGCCGCTGCCCGAAGCATACCCGCCGCTCGATGACGCTGACGGTTTCGTCACACCGCTGTTTCGCGTATATCCCGCTTTCGCTCCGCTCGGCCCCGGCATACCACCCGATACTGCTGCATGACCTCCCGCTGATCCGCCGCCCGCAGGTAACGTCTGCAATTTCTTTATCAACGCGCTCGTATCGCTAAACCGTTCCGCGGCACTGATTCGCACCATCGCCGCTTCCAGCATAGCACGCCCGCTGCCGCTGCTCTTTACTGCACGCTTAAGTTCTTCCATTACAGTTATATAGTACACCAGCGACGAGTCATCAAACTTCTCCGACTGACCCCTCAGAACCTCCCGGCATTCTTGATCGCCTTCATCCACTAACTCACTGTCAACTCCGCAGTTACGAATGATCATCAAGTCGCGGAAATGCCCCTGTAAACTGTCTATTATCTGCTCCAGCGACAAACCCGCCTGCAAAGCATCATCTATCTGGTTCAATACCCCCGCAACATCTTCTTCACAAATACTTGCTACCAAATCAATTACACGCTCGCGACCTGGCGTTCCCAGCAGCTCGTTCAGCATATCCAGCGTCAGCTCGTCCTTGGCCATACTCAAAATCTGGTCCAACAGACTCAAACCGTCACGCATCGAACCGTTCGCCAGCCTGGCAACCCGACGGATAAGCTTATCCTCAGCCTTAACTTTCTCTTCCTTAAGTATTGCTGTTAAATGACTTGCAATCTCTTCGGCACTGATATTACGAAAATCAAATCGCTGACATCTGCTCAAAATCGTTGGCAGAATCTTATTAGACTCGGTAGTTGCAAAGATGAATTTAACATGGTCAGGGGGCTCTTCCAGAGTCTTCAATAACGCGTTAAATGCTCCCGACGACAGCATATGCACTTCATCTATGATATATATCTTAAATCGTGACCTGGCAGGCTTATAGATCGCATTCTGACGAAGCTCGCGGATATTATCAACACCCGTATTACTCGCTCCGTCAATCTCGATTACGTCAATATCATTACCCTCGGCTATCGCCTGGCAGCTGTCACACTTACAGCACGGCGTAGTTGTTGGACCATCGAACTCCAGGCAGTTCAACGCTTTAGCGAGAATCCTGGCCATTGTAGTCTTACCAACCCCGCGGGTACCGGTAAATAGATATGCATGAGCTACCCGACCGGTCTCGATAGCATTTTTCAAAGTCTGAGCCGGAGCTTCCTGGCCGACAACATCGTCGAAGCTCTCGGAGCGATATCTTCTTGCAAGTACAGTATATGACATATCTTAGAGGAAATCCATGATCTGATTTTTTCCGAAAATGAAACCTGTTCAACAGCCCCACCACGGTTAAGTTTTCTTCCGTTGAGGCAACTTGATCAGACAGGGTTGATCCTAACACAACTTGCTAAATGCTTATGGCTGCTCCGTTCCCGGCCTGACCAGGTTCGCAATGCAAGCTTGTCAGGGACCCTGCCTGATCAAACCGCCTCAACTTGTTCTCTAAGCCACTTCTAATAAATGACTTGCAGACTAATATTCTATAATGCCTGCCTTCTATGCAAAAACCTTGCCAGTTCCTGCCAATCAGACGGGTTATTATAATCTATTTTCAAAATATGTCTATCTCATTTTTCAAGATTAATTGCCAAACTGTTTCTTGCCGATAACAGTAATGATAACAGCAACTTGGTTAGCAAAACTATACAGTTTTACACATAAACCAGGTCCTATAACTCTAAATATTGTGGTTTTATGCCAAGAAACACAAAATAAGGGGAAAAAACTGGATTAACTTGTTTGACTGACATACTTACAAAGATTATAATTTAATGTACGTCTTTTTTTTTCATAATTGACATTTAACTTTTTATATTATTAAGGTTTAGTTAAATTGCGTTTAGTGGAATAAGCGATCACATCTAAACCATGATTTAGACGTGTATCCGCTTTATGCGGTAATACCTGGGGCAGTTTTTTAATATGGCAGAAACAAATGTAGATTCCATACTGGGTAAAATTGTTGTCGAAAGCAACCTTTGTACCGAAAAAGAAGTGCAGCATTGCCTTAAAAGGATGAAAGATAAGAACTTATCTGATTCTACCAATGGTAAAATTCTCAGCCTGGCCGAAGCACTTGTCACCAACGGTTTCCTGACCCAATCTCAGCTTACCCGTGTTCGCAAAGTTGTAGAAGATTCCAGGCCGACACAGCAAATACCTGGTTTCCAGATACTTGAGAAACTTGGTGCCGGTGCGATGGCTACCGTTTTCAAAGCCAGGCAGGTTTCTCTCGACCGATATGTGGCAATTAAGGTACTACCAAAACGACTCAGCGAAAATCCCGAATACGTCGAACGGTTCTATAAAGAAGGCAAAGCCGCGGCCAAGCTTAACCATCGTAACATCGTACAGGCAATAGACGTAGGTGAAGCCGGCGGATATCATTATTTCGTTATGGAATACGTCAAAGGCAAAACTGTCTATGATGACCTGGCCGCCAATAAGGTATACTCTGAGGCTGATGCTATCGACATAATCCTGCAGATTACCGACGCCCTGATCCATGCCCACGCAAAAGGACTTATCCACCGCGATGTTAAGCCTAAAAACGTTATGATTACCGAAGACGGCGTAGCGAAACTGGCTGATATGGGTCTGGCACGTGAAGCCGCCGATACCGAAGCAGCTAAAATGGAAGCAGGCCGGGCTTACGGCACACCATACTATATCTCACCTGAACAGATACGCGGCGAAGTCGATATCGACTTCCGAGCTGATATATATTCTTTGGGCGCAATGCTTTATCATATGGTTACCGGAAAGGTGCCGTTTGAAGCGTCAACCCCTTCTGCAGTAATGCACAAGCATCTCAAGGAACAACTGGTACCACCAGACCATATTAATAGGTCACTTAGCGTTGGAATCGCTGAGGTCATTGAAACCATGATGGCTAAAAAGCGAAAAGACAGGTACCCTTCTGCACAAACCTTAAAAGAAGACCTTATGAATATCAAAGAAGGCATGCCGCCGCTGCACGCCCATAAGGACTTTGACCCAAACATGCTCGATTCCCTGGAAACCAGCGGGACAGAAATGGAACTCGACATTGATGATGTTGCAAATATGCAGCCTCAGCAGTTAGGATTGAAGATTGCCGTAATTATCCTCAGCGGCCTGCTTGGAATTGCTGTCCTGGTAATCTTCCTGCTGCTAAATAAAGGCGACGCCTAAAGATACAACAACTCATTTCATACTAAAAAATTAAAAAGCTCCGAAGTATTTATCTCCGGAGCTTTTTTTACTATCACTATTAAAACCTTATGCATTACCAGGCAACTGACTTGTCGCTGCCGCGTTTGCCAATAAATGTTTCACGCTGCCAGATAACCAGGCCATCTTCCAGACTGGTGATCCTCAACTGGAAATAATATTCAACCTGTTGAGTCTTTTTGTCATAATCCATATTCTTCTGGATTATTTTACCGGAAATACTCAAATCAGGTGCAATCAACTTACCCTTTTCCTGAACGGTCTTCTTATTGTATTCTGGGTCACTGCGAAGGTCACGAGCTTTACGAATCATTTCATCGACACTATCACCTGTACCAATAGAGCTGGTAAAGACTACTCGCCCGCTATTAAGCAGCTCTTCCTGGATCTTTGCCATCAACTGATCAGTATCAATACGCAGCATGGTATCGTTCTTAATTGTTGATGTAGCCATAACATAACGACCGCCACCCGGCTTCTGCAAGGCCGCAGAACGGCTCATAGACTGAACCATATCTGAAGCAGCACGAGCGAAGTCACGATAGTCCAAACCCATTAAGGGCTTACCAGTATCATTGACAGAATCAATATTAGTAGTTGCAGGCTGACAGCCAATCATAGCCAAAGCCAAAAATAACGATAATGCAGTATACAGTATTTTTTTCATAATTATTTCCTCTATTAATGTTAAATCCATTATACAAATGGGCTTACAGCATATCAGGCAAAACGACTTATCAACTGCTAATAGCGTTTAACTGTATTGCCATCGATCTTAAATCTGCCCATATCTTCTTGCCATGCGTTCAATTACTTAATAGGCCTTACATCCAGTTTGAAGTTGGCTGCTTCCTTAAATGGAGCTACGCCTGAGAAATAGAAACCAAGTCCCGGCTGAGCACTGGACAGTTTCCAGACCGAACCTTGACTGTCGAGCGGAAATCCGTCCTTATCAACCCATCTGAAACGATATTCGAACTTGATAATCTTATGAGACCGATTATGAGCCCTGACACTAACCTCATAAAAACCGGCATTGTTTGTACGCGTGTCAACATCGAGAATATCGATAGCATCTCCAAAAAGATCGCTGATTGGATGCCTGACAATATTAATTACCGGATTATCGCCCGGCGTAGCAGTTCCTACACCTTCGCTGGTGCCAACCCTTGGATCTGGGCTGCCCTGTCCGCAACCGGCCAGAAACGCCAACCCGCTTAATAGCAAAATACACATTGTCTTTTTCATAGCTTGTCTCCTTATTTTATCTGTCTTAATTGTTTTCATTATAAAATTCAATCATAACCGCTTCTTAATATTTCATTACATCATAAACAACATTACCTGTCGTTACAGGCAGCTTTACATATATTATCGCGTTTTTACATTCGCCAAGGTCTATATCTATTATACTGCTGCCGGGAGCGGTAAGTTTCACTTTTTTATCGCTTGGCATATCAATTCGTGCAGCCTGGAAATTTTTGGGCAAAGTAGTCCATATCCTTGTATCAGCAGTAGTTGAGAGAGCAGTATATGCCATTGAGAGCAATTGCACAGCCGAATCCTTGTCTCGCAGCGAATACTGCATAACAGCTTTCGAGGTAGATGCAAGAATAGCACGAGTCAGAATCGAGCCGTAATCTTTTTTGAACTCGGTCTGAATAATGCGATCCATACTAGTCAGCAGCCTGGTCTTTACAGTCTGACCATCGGCATCAACCATTAAGTTTGCACATGCCTTGGAACGGCTTTCAAGCTTTGGCAATGCCACGCTAAACATAATTATCTCTCTTCCAACATCAATAGGAAGATCAACTCGAAACTCATCACGTACAGGCCCGAGTCCATTTTCAAAGATTATCCAGACATAACCTTCGGCCTTGCCATCGGCAAAAACAACCGATTCGGCGAGCTTCAGATCATTTTGAACATACTCATTGTCAGGCATCATGCCGGCTGATTCCTTGAGATAATCAACGGCTTTCTTAGCATCACCGTCAACTAAGTAAAACAGCCCTGCCATATATGTAGCAAATGGGTTAATAAAATCATGATAGACTTCATATTTGTCCAGGTCAGGATAATGCCTGGAAACAATATCACGACTCTGGTCAAGCTTGACTGTTTTACCGGATTTCTTTTCCTGTTCCCTGAGCTTTGCCAACTCTGCATTATACTGCTTGAGTGCTCTTCGCTGGCGATCCATAGCCCGGTTAAATTCAACCCGAGCCAGTTCATTATCGCCAAGTGCCATAAAAGACAGCCCCTTATAAGTATTAAGCATTATACCGTCATAGATTTCACCAGTATATGGAATAAGCGTTTCGTTTGTAATCGCAGAAACCGCAGTTTCTCCAAGATCATTTTCTCCAAGATCATGAGTCTTTAGAATCGCTTCGGCCCGGTCAAATATTTCGATACTTTGCCTGTGTTCGTGTTTGAGCCTATGCAGAACACCTGCATTCAAACACCAGAGCAAATCCTCTCCGCTACCACTTGCATTTTTTGAAATATGCTTCTGTGTAAAGTTTAACGCAGCGTCATAACGTCCACTAGTATAAAGATCGTCGAAATTCTTTATTTTTTCGCGTGGTGCGTTACAACCACAAATACAACTGGTATAAACCACCAATAACAATAATGTTAATCTGTTCAATAATTTCATAAGCCAGCAAACACCACTCTCAATTATGATCAAGGCCTGCCTTTACCCTGATGCCATCATTTTCAAATTTCAAGCATGAATTAAACGCTTTAATTCCTTCAAAATGCAGTATCGAATCCGTTTTTTTAACGTCACCGGGATGACCAAGTATTGTAGATGAATAAGTATGATACTCTTCATCCCAGACATACTCGCCACCAGCCGGGCATTCAAGTAACTGTCCCCAGTACTTCTGGTGAAAAGCAACCGGATTTTGAATTCCAAATTCGCGGCGATAATAATTTAATATCGGCAGATTCCTCCAACAATCATTATACATAAGCTTTTGCAGCTCTTCGTTATTTTGTAAAAAGCTTAACATCGAACGGTCAACCCTGACAGCCATATTTGCACCATCAACATAAGTGCTTTTTCTATCTTTATCACGAAGCTCACCATCCAAAAGAGATATAACTATTTTTTCAGATAGAGAAAATATTAATACATTATCTACAACTGCGTAGTAAATATTATACCTGTCGCCGTCCGACTCACCAGTCTGCAGCGTCAATTTAATATATTTATTGTTATCATGATATTTTGGTTCACTGGTCATCGCAAAGGGTGAAATACTCTCCATAACACCTCGAAGTGTTACGATAAACATATTAGCACCAATTTTATTTTCTACATCAAATAAAATAGATACAGGAAATTCTGTATTACCGTCAGAAAATCGTCTTTCCAGAATTCTAAAAACACTGGTATCTTCTTTTTCTGCCAGCTGAACGATTTCTGACCAGACAGCATCTTTGTGGATATTAAAAGTCAGCCAGCTGCCCATCCAAGAAAACGGATCATAATCCGGTGTGATATTCTGAGCACCAGATCCAACAGCCATCCCGGTAAACTGCCCTTTAAACATCTGGAAAAATTGCGACTGCTTATTTAGATTTATAGTAATTTCGAACATCGTATCATCGGTCATCACCCCGGCATCTGCTGACAAACTACCAGGAGCTGTAAAATCAGCGATACTGCGATAATCACTGCCAAGTATTAACGGCATAATAGTAAGGTCAAGATCAGATTTTTTGTCTGAAATTGAAATCGAAGCAGCAATCGGGTCAAAGAAGTTTGCCCAGCGTCTCTGGTATGATTCTCTAAAGTCAGAATATGCAGACTTTTCCCGGTTGCTGATTTTATCAATCACCATTTCCGCAATAGGTACCTGGAAAATCAGTGTACCGTATTTATCTGAAACAACCATATTATTTGCAACAGTAATATCACCCATGCCAACAGGTATTTCCTGTTCAAAATCTTCAGCCTTTTTATTCAAAGAAGCATCAAAATACCTCGCCTGCAATTCAGCAATCTTTGCCATGGCAATAGTCCTGCGAGAAGCAGCAATACGCCATTTAGGACCACACCATTTTCTGATTGCCGCATCAGTAACAATCAGGAAAGCATTCTGATCATTTCCATTGGAATCGTAGCGACTACGGAAGAATTTATATTCTCCCAATGAATCCATGCTGTCACAAGCATCTTTGGATGTATTGACAATTTGCCTCAGCTGGAATTTCGAGTTTGTCACAACAACACTATCAGAAACAACAGCCACGTAGGAGCAGATTGATCTATCCTTGCTTTCAACACCTTTGTATACAACACCATTAACTTGACCGGAAACCTGTAAAGAACCCATATGAAGAGTCGATGCACTTGAATGATATTGAATAATTAATTCAAGCAGGGCCTGCTGCTGAGCGGTTTC